>OZ223296.1:0-546291 GCA_965140695.1 uncultured Amphritea sp.
AGGGTGAAATGAACAGCGAGGGCGTGTTTGAAGCAGTAGAAGTACTGGCTAAACATGATGAAAACTATATGCCACCTGAAGTCGCTGAGGCGCTTGAAAAAGCAGGCAAAATGCCTGATCAGATGCGCGTTAAGGAGGCTCAGCCATTATGATTCCTGAACTGGGTCAGTATGCGCTTATTATTGCACTCTGTATGTCTGCACTGCTCGCTGTCGTGCCGATGGTTGGAGCTTCGGTAGGCAATACTCTGTTGATGAATTATGCCCGTCCATTATCGACCGGTATGTTCTTTTTTCTGGCCATCAGTATTCTGTGTCTGGGATATTCTTTTGTCACTGATGATTTCTCAGTGGCTTACGTGGCAACCAACTCCAATACGCTGCTGCCATGGTATTTTAAAATCAGTGCTATCTGGGGTGGTCATGAAGGGTCGTTGTTGCTCTGGGTGGTCATTCTTAGTGGCTGGACGGTGGCCGTCGCCTTTAAGAGTAAAAACCTTCCTATTGAGATAGTCTCCCGGGTGCTTTCAATCATGGGCATCGTCGGGGTCGGTTTTATACTGTTTACCCTGATGACTTCCAGTCCGTTTGACCGTCACTTACCGCAGTTTCCTGCCGAGGGTGGGGATCTTAATCCGCTGCTGCAGGATATTGGCCTGATTATTCATCCGCCGATGCTGTACATGGGTTATGTTGGCTTCTCGGTCGCCTTTGCATTTGCTATTGCTGCGTTGCTGACCGGGCGTCTGGATTCTGCCTGGGCGCGCTGGTCCCGCCCATGGACGAATATTGCCTGGGCATTTCTGACACTGGGTATCGCTTTAGGTAGCTGGTGGGCTTATTACGAGCTTGGCTGGGGCGGCTGGTGGTTCTGGGACCCGGTAGAAAATGCTTCATTCATGCCGTGGCTGGTTGGCACCGCTCTGGTTCACTCTCTTGCTGTGACTGAAAAGCGCGGAGTGTTTAAAAGCTGGACGGTACTGTTAGCGATCTTTGCTTTCTCCCTCAGTTTGTTGGGGACCTTTCTGGTGCGTTCCGGTGTGCTGACATCGGTGCATGCGTTTGCGTCCGACCCTGATCGTGGTTATTTCATTCTGGCGCTATTGGCGATCACTATTGGTGGCTCATTGATTCTCTATGCCGTCAAAGCCGGAAACGTGAAGAGTGAGTCCAGTTTTGCGTTGCTGTCACGGGAATCATTATTGCTGCTGAATAATATTCTGCTGGTGGTTTCCTCCATGATGGTGTTGTTGGGGACTATCTATCCGCTGATTGTTGATGCGATGGGCTGGGGTAAAATCTCCGTTGGTCCTCCTTACTTTAACTCCCTGTTCATCCCCCTGATGCTGCTGATTCTGGGTGCGCTGGGGGTTGGTGTGACATCCCGCTGGCGGGAAACCTCCGTAGCATTTCTGTTGAAACAGCTATGGTTGCCTGCTGTATTAAGCGTCATTGCGGGCCTGTTGTTCCAGTATTCCTATGCTGAGGAGTTTAATCTGACCGTGGCTGGTGTTATGACGCTGGTGTTCTGGGTGGTCTTTAGCAGTATCAAAGACTTCTGGAAGAAAGTCGCAGGTCGCAGCAGTATCAAAAATGCCCTGTCTGGTATGTCCCGCAGCTATGTTGGCATGGTGCTGGCGCACACCGGTCTTGTTGTTACCGTTGTTGGTGCGCTGATGGTCAGTATCTACAATGAAGAGCGTGATCTGCGGATGGCGCCAGGCGATGTACTTAACTTCAGCGAGTATCAGTTTGAGTTCCAGGGTGCTCAGAAAAAGCAGGGGCCTAACTACAGCTCTGATATGGGTGTTATCCGGGTTCTTCATGAGGGTGAACTGTATGGTCAGTTGCATCCGGAAAAACGTTTTTACCCGGCCCGTGGCAATGTGATGACCGAAGCGGATATTGATCCGGGATTTTTTCGCGATCTTTATGTCGCACTGGGTGAGCCGCTAGAGAATGGTGCCTGGGCTGTCAGGGTTCAGTATAAACCCTTTGTACGCTGGCTTTGGCTGGGCGGTTTGCTGATGACGGCGGGTGGCTTGCTGGCAGCGACTGATCCCCGTTACCGTAAACAGGCCCGGCGCGATGCTGCCCGGGCTGCAGCCTGATTTCGTGTTCCTAAAGGTGTAATGATGCGTCGACTAATTGTTCTGTTGCCTCTGGTTCTGTTTATTGCCCTGGGGTTGTTTCTCTGGAATGGCATCGGTAAAGATACTCAGGTGATTCCCTCTCCGCTGATTGGCAAACCGGTGCCTGAGTTTGCCCTATCTGCCCTGTTGGATGAGCAGAAAACCATTACTGCTGCTGACCTTAAAGGTCGCCCAGCACTCCTCAATGTCTGGGCAACCTGGTGCCCGACCTGTAAACAGGAGCACGCACAGCTGAACCGTATGGCCCGGGATGAAGGTGTCACGATCTACGGTGTTAACTATAAGGATGATCGGGATAAGGCGAAAATCTGGTTAGACAACTATATGAACCCATACGCCCTGAATATCTATGATCCCGACGGTCATCTGGGCTTAAATCTGGGTGTTTATGGCGCGCCGGAAACTTTCCTGCTGGATGCGCAGGGCATCATTCGTTACAAGCATGTGGGAGCCATTGATCAGCGTGTCTGGGGTGAGCTGCGTGAAAAAATGAAGCAGCTGGAGGTGAATTGATGATGCGTCATTTTGCCCTGGTCATGTTGCTGTGCTTCAGTAGTATCGCGACAGCGGCTATTGATACCTATGAGTTTAAAGACGATGCAACCCGGGAACGTTTTCAGTCTCTGGCAAGTGAGCTGCGTTGCCCTAAATGTCAGAACCAGAATATAGCTGATTCCAATTCCCCAATCGCTAAAGATCTGCGTGATGAACTGCACCAGATGCTTGAGAACGGTGCGGATGATGCCCAGGTTATCGACTTTATGGTGTCCCGATATGGCGAGTTTGTGCTCTATCGTCCGCGTGTATCTGAACAAACTTACCTGCTGTGGTATGGTCCGGCAGGGCTATTATTGCTGGGTGTTGTTGTCGTTTTGCTGGTAAGCGGTAAGCGGAAAAAAGAGCAGCCGGGTAAGCCGAATAGCAGTTTAAGTGCGGCAGAGAAAGAACGGCTCGAGAAGTTACTGAAACAGGAACAGACTAAATGACGGCGTTATGGTTAGGAATTGCACTGCTATCACTGTTAGCGGTGGCGTTTGTGTTAGTCCCGGTATATCGGGCACGCCAGGCTGAGAGTGAGGTTCAGCCGGATGTAGACCGTCGGCAACTGAATATTACCATCTATGAAGAGCGGCTGGCCGAGCTTGAAGCTGAACGGGCTTCGGGCACGCTGGATGAAGAAAATTTTGATTCGCTGAAACTGGAGCTGGAACGTAACCTGCTGCAGGACGTTGAGGACACGGTAGGGTCTTCAAGTAAGCCCGTGAAGGTGACCCGTCAATCGATTATTACCGCGTTTCTGCTGGCCGCACTGATACCTGCTGCAGGGTTAGCCATCTATTCTGATTATGGTCGTTCCGGTGATCTGGCCGTGGCGTTGAATCGTCCTGCAGATCCGTTTAATGGTCGTCAGCCGACCGTTGAAGAAGCGATAGCAGCGTTGCAGGAGCGTCTGAAGGAAGAACCCGGGAACCCCGAAGGCTGGTATCTTCTTGCTAACACCTTTATGAGTCTGCAGGATTTTGCGGCTGCGGCCGATGGTTACAGCAAGGCGCTTCAATACCTGCCGGAAGATGCACCGCAGTATGCGGGCGTTAATGGTCAGTATGCTCAGGCGCTGTTTTTTGCTAACAGCGGTAAAATGAACCAGCAGATCCGTGATGAGGTAGATAAAACCCTGTCTGCCGACCCATTTGATGTTACCGCGCTTGGTTTGCTGGGTATCGAATCGTATGAATCGGGTGATTATGGTGCGGCGATCGAATTCTGGCGAAAAGGACTCACCAATGCCACTCCGGAACAAGCTGATTCGTTGAAATCGGGTATTACCTCTGCCCGTGACAAGCTGCTTGCCGCCGGTGGGACGGTACCTGACCTGCCGGAACTTGCCGAGGCTAAAATCCCGTTGACGGTAAGTTTAAGTCCGGAACTACAAAGCCGTGTTACCCCGGATATGACCGTGTTTATTTTTGCCCGCCCTGTCGGTGGCCGGATGCCGCTTGCCGCAAAACGGGTGACGGTTGCTGATCTGCCGTTGAATCTTGTGTTGGATGACAGCATGGCGATGAGTCCGCAAGCAAAGCTTTCCGGAGCTCAGACTGTAGAAGTAACCGCAAGAATCTCGGCATCAGGACAACCAACTCCCCAGCCGGGCGACCTGAGCGGGACCATTTCTCCTGTTGCTGTTCATGGGCAAGTTGATATATTAGAGCTGTCTATTGATCATATAGTTGAATGATTGAGTTAATTCGGCACAATAGAGAGTCATCAACGCACATAAATTGAAATAAGGGTAAAATCTGGCAATGGAATTAGGATTACGCGAATGGCTGATTATCGGTGGCGCGATAGTTGTTCTCCTGATTGTGTTAGATGGCTGGCGCCGCATGCGCGGCAGCGGCAACCGCTTGAAGATGAAAATTGATAAATCTCTGAGCGATATTCCGGATTTGCCTGAAGAATCATCCTATAACCCTGAGTTACCGGGCGGTGGCGCCAGGGTTGTTGGCCGTCGTGAAAATCCAAACACTGATAGTTCAGCGCCAGGTACACGACGTGAGCCTGTTTTTGGTAATGATGAACTCGACCTTTCGGCTCCGGGATCAACGGCAGGACAAGCGCCAGTTACTCCTCCACCGGCGTCACAACGCGCCCAGGCTAAAAAGTCTGAGCCCCGGCATTCTGCACACAGAAAGTCTGCCTTAGCGGATGATGAGCATGATCCGTTATTTGCTCCTATTGACAGCTTTCCGCCGCATCATGATGGCCCCTCATTTGATGAACTGGATGAGGGTGTTTCCGCTCCCCGGGTTGTCCGTGCGCCGGATCCTGAGCCAGAACCGGAGCCGTCAGCGACAGAGAGTGCTGACATTGATACTGAAAAGAGACCGCTGGAAGACGATAGCCTTGTTGAAGAGGTGATTCCGGTTGTTAATAGTGTTGTTCAGCCAGAGCCAGAGCCAGAGCCAGAGCCAGAGCCAGAGCCAGAGCCAGAGCCAGAGCCAGAGCCAGAGCCAGAACTGGCAGCCAAATCTGCGCGGGAGAGCGAAACTACTTCTCAATTACAGCGCACAGCCGAACCGGAAAATGCAGAGCTGTTCCCTGTCGAAGATGATGAGATAGAGCTTGATGCTGATCTGGCATCTGACACGGTTCAGCGTGCTTCGGCTTATTCGGCTGAAGATGATAATCTTATTGATTCGCTGCCAGAAGGTTTTCGGATCGATCCTGTCGCCGAGGCGGATGACGACGATGATGAACATGAGTTCGACTATACCCGTCCGGTTAGTGAACTGATGCGCCCGGTACGAGAAGATAACAACCCGCTTCAGCAGACCGCGATGGAACTGCCGGAGCGTCAGGAGTCGATCTTTTCGCTGGTTGATGAGCCCACAACAGAATCACAGCCGCCGTTCGAAAAATCCGGCCTAGAGCAGGCAAGGGCGGCGGTGAACGCCGCGCCTCAGACCGATCGTAAGGCAGCGCCTCCTGCAAAACACAGGGATGAACACTTCTCAGCCACCGTTGATGAAGAGAATGATCTGGCGGACGGCCTCTTTGTAGATCCACCGTTAACTGCTGCTGCAGAAAAGCCTGCGGGCAATGTGGACAAAGCGGATAAAGCTGACAGCGCTGTCGGTATGAAAGGCCAGGCGCTGCAGAAAATTCCCGAGGCCGATAAAGTATTGGTCATCTCGGTTACCACCGCCGACAATGAACAGAGTTTTTCCGGCCGTAGTCTGCTGCAAATTCTACTGGCTTGCGGCATGCGCTATGGCGATATGAAAATCTTTCACCGCTATGAGGATGGTATCGATAAAGGGGCGATCCAGTTTAGTATGACCAATGCGCTGGAACCGGGCTATTTTGATATTGATACCATGGATAGTATGGAAACCCGCGGAGTGACCTTCTTCATGTCAATGGAAGAACCGCGTGATGTCATGAATGCCTATGAATGCATGCTGGCGACGGCGGTTGCCGTAGCTAAAAATCTGAATGGTGTTCTGTTAGATGAAAACCGCTCTACCATGCGGGATCAGACTAAAGAGCACTACCGCGAGCGTATCCGTAAGTTTGAGATGCGTAAGTTAAAAAAATCAACAACCGCCTGATAGTTCCAGATAAAGCCGATGAAACCTGATATTTCCACTACGCAGTTGCTTGAGCAACTGCGCGATCAACTGCGTCACTACAATTATCAGTACTATGTGCTGGACGACCCGCAGGTACCCGATGCCGAGTATGACCGGCTGTTTCAGCAGCTGAAAAAACTGGAAGAAGATAATCCCCAGCTGATAACGCCAGAATCACCGACCCAGCGTGTTGGTGCTCAGCCGCTTGCCGCTTTTACACAGATACGCCATGAGATGCCAATGTTATCCCTGGATAACGCGTTTTCAGCTGATGATATGCGGTCGTTTGAAAAGCGTGTACGTGATCGCTTAAAGCGCAGCGAAGATATGCCTCTGGAGTTTGCCTGCGAGCCTAAACTTGATGGTATCGCGGTGAGTCTGATGTATGAACAGGGTGTGTTAGTCAGAGGAGCAACCCGGGGTGACGGTAGCACCGGTGAAGATATCACTCTGAATGTGCGGACAATTCCGTCCATCCCGTTACGGCTGATGGGGGCAGACTATCCTGAACGGCTTGAAGTCCGGGGAGAGATCTATATGCCCCGCAAAGGATTTGAACGACTGAATGATCTGGCGCTGAAGCGCGGAGATAAGCCATTTGTTAATCCCCGCAATGCCGCCGCCGGAAGCCTGCGACAGCTGGACCCTAAAATTACTGCACAGCGCTCACTGGAGATGTGTTGTTACTCGGTGGGCGTTGTCAGTGGTGGTGAGTTACCCGGTACACATGCAGCGATATTGCGCAAACTGGCGACCTGGGGATTAAAGATTAATTCAGAGATGGCTGTTGTGGATGGCGCAGAGGGCTGTCTTGATTACTTTGATAAATTATCAGAAAAGCGTAATCAGCTTGGGTATGAAATCGATGGCATCGTTTTCAAGGTTAACTCGATTGAGCTGCAACAGCAGTTAGGCTTCGTTTCAAGAGCACCCCGCTGGGCAATAGCCCATAAATTTCCCGCTCAGGAAGAGATTACGGTCGTCAAAGCTGTCGAGTTTCAGGTAGGACGAACCGGCGCGATTACACCGGTTGCACGACTTGAACCGGTATTTGTCGGTGGCGTTACGGTGAGTAATGCCACACTACACAATATGGATGAGGTGCAGCGGCTGGATGTCAGGGCGGGGGATAGTGTGATTATTCGTCGTGCTGGTGATGTTATTCCTCAGGTGGTGTCGGTGGTGCTGGAACGTCGTCCTGAGGCCACTGAATCTGTGCAATTACCTCTGCAATGTCCTGTATGTAATGCTGAGATTGTGCGGGTAGATACTGAGGCCGTTGCGCGCTGTTCCGGTGGTCTGAGTTGTGCTGCCCAGCGTAAAGAAGCGTTGAAGCATTATGTCTCGCGCAAGGCGATGGATATCGACGGACTGGGTGAAAAACTGATTGATGCGCTGGTCGAAAAAGAGCTGGTGCACAGCCCGGCTGACCTTTATCGGTTGCACCATCTGCAACTGTCTAGCATGGAGCGGATGGGGGATAAGTCGGCCACTAAGTTGTTACAGAGTATTGATAACAGTAAGTCGACAGAGCTGGCGAACTTTATCTATGCGTTGGGTATTCGGGAAGTGGGTGAGGCGACGGCACGCACTCTGGCGTTTCATTTTGGTTCTCTTGAGGCCGTCATGTCAGCCAGCGATGAGCAGCTTCAGGCAGCGCCTGATGTTGGTCCGGTCGTCGCTAAGTATATCGTTAGTTTTTTCCAGCAGGTGCATAACCGGGAGGTGATCGAGGCGTTGCGCAGTGCCGGGGTTCACTGGCAGGATGTTGAAGTGGATGAAAAGTCTCAACGATTGGCGGGCCAGACCTGGGTGCTGACGGGAACACTGGAACAGATGCCCCGCACCGAAGCGAAAAAACAGTTGCTGGCGCTGGGTGCAAAGGTGGCGGGCAGTGTTTCTAAGAATACTGATTGTGTGGTGGCGGGGCCTGGTGCAGGCTCTAAGCTACAGAAAGCGGAAGCGTTAAATATTCCGGTGTTGGATGAGAGCCAATTTTTAGAAAGGTTGGCAGAATATAACGAATAAGAGAGACTGGCGGATGCTCAGATCGACATTTTACCGAACTATACCGTTGTGTGTTCTGAGTGTTCTGCTGCAGGGATGCAGCGGCATATCGAAAGTAGTGCCCGAACGGTTTGTAAAACCGGATAACCACTTTTGCCTCGGACTCTATCAGAATAACGAATGGCTGGATGCCGCTGTTCTGACAGAAAACCGCTGGGGGCTGCCGCTGCATATTGCCCTGGCAGAGCTGAATATGCCCGTGGGTACTGAGGCTGTTGAGTATATCAATCCCGTACCCTTGGATTGGGAAGAATATCGCCTTGCCAGTGAGAACTGGGAGGGTAGTGTTGCTGATATTGCGACGGCACTGGATTTTCTCGGCTGGCATGCACAGATGGCCAGTCAGCGTAACGATCTCAATATTAATGAGGCCGGTAAGCTCTATATTGCTTCACGCATTGGCCATGGAGGTCTGCACCGTATGGAATATCATCAACCTGATCCGGTGTTGGTGCGTCAGGCCGGGAAGGTGGAGCAGCGTGCGCAACAGTATCGGGATGACCTGAAAAGTTGCCCACGTATCCGCGAACGTGCCGACAGCTTCTTTCGCTGGCCCTGGTAACGATGATTATTCCCTGGGATCAGTTACAGCCAGAGACGCTGGATAGTCTGATAGAAGAGTTTGTCACCCGTGATGGCACAGACTATGGTTTTAATGAAACATCCACATCAACGCGAATCGAACAGGTTAAAGCCAGGCTGAGGCAAGGAGACGCTGTGGTTCTGTTCAGCCAAAGTACAGGCCAGTGCAATATAGTTGCCCGTAACAGTTTATAGTTACCGGAGGTATCGTCATGGATCAGTTAGAACAGGTTTCAGCTCTGATTGCGCTGACCATGGGCGTAGGCTGGGCCAGCGGTATTAATCTTTATGCGACCATTCTGATGCTCGGGCTGATGGCTAATACGGGTAACCTGCAACTGCCCGCCGGGCTGGAAATCGTCGCCGATCCTATGGTGCTGATGGCTGCCGGGTTTATGTATTGCGTCGAATTTTTTGCGGACAAAATCCCCGGGGTTGATACCGGCTGGGATACTCTGCATACCTTTATCCGGATTCCTGCGGGTGCTGCATTGGCGGCTGGTGCCGTGGGTGATATGAACGAAGCAGTTATACTGGCTGCTGCACTTGTCGGTGGTTCACTGTCGGCCACCAGTCATGCCCTGAAGGCTGGTGGGCGGGTGATGATTAATACATCACCGGAACCGGTGACGAACTGGGCCGCATCCATCACAGAAGATCTGGCGGTTTTTGGCGGTTTATGGGCTGCGTTACACTATCCTATTGCCTTTCTTATCGCGTTGGCGCTGTTTATTGCGCTGGTGATCTGGTTATTACCTAAAATATGGGGGGGCGTGAAAAAAGTATTCGCATTCCTGGCAGGTCTGTTTGGCGAAGGAACGAACAGGATGCAAACTGATCGCGTCAACCCTGCCCTGCCTGATCACAACCGTCGGTAAAAAACGGACAGGTTGGTCGGGTTGCCCGACAACGTGCCTCATCCGAGAGTTCAGCGGCTATCCAGCCATTCGTTATTGATCAGTGATTGCAACAGATCTGTCCGGGTGATAATGCCCGCCAGGTTACCGTTGTCCTGAACAATAGGGATGCAACTTAGTTGATGTTCAACACAGCTGACGGCCAGCTGACGAATATTCGTATCCGGTGTAGCGGTAATGACCTGCGTTGAATAGCACTGCTCAATGGTATCTTCAATCGTGTGAGAATGAGCACTGTTCTGGTCACTCAGGTATTGCAGCAGAAGCTTTTCAGTGATTATTCCCATGAGCCTTCCAGCGCCTGAGAGCACCAGCAGGTGACTTATTCCATACTGTTTCATCTTGTACAGTGCGGACTGAATTTTGCTGCCCTGAAGCACGGACTGAACCGGGTGAGTCATGATAAAGGATGCCGGGATAAAGGCGCGAGGGTGCTTCCGCGTAGTGATGCTCTCCCCCGTCTGGCTGTAAACTGATGCTGCTTTCCTGGCATTTCCCTGAGTTGGAGCGCCCGATTCTTGGTGCAGCAACTGATCTACGTGACTTTTTTCATGGTCCTTTTCAACGCCGGCTTCCGGACTGCGGACAGAGGCTCCCAGTTGCTCGACCCCCCTGGGGGTGAACAAGGATTTAACCGGTGTTTGAATACGATATCCCTGATCGTAAATAACCAATGCCATAAACGTATATCACTGTAATATCAGAACAATAGTTATTATATCGTCCGCCTGATCAGATTCTTTATAATAAATCGTGCCGGATTGAGTTTATCGATCAACTCCTTTTCTAACGGCAGAGGTTGGTTTTCAAGCATAGACGCGATAATCTCTCCACTGATTGGACCGCTGATCAACCCTTTTGATCCGTGGGCCAGGTTAACGAATAAACCTGGATAGTGCGTTGCGGGAGTGTTGATCGCTTTTTTGGCATCATGTCGGAGTGCTGCATAGTCCTCTATAAATGCATCATAGACCGGTGCCGGCCCGATGACTGGCAGCTTGTCAGGCGACGCGCAGCGGAACCCTACGCGGCCTTCCAGTCCATACTTATCGTGATAGTCTTTTAAATGATCCGCTAACTCAGGGGCCATATCGGTCATTTTGTGCAGATTATGCTGATGCCCCGATTCGCGGATATCGATTGAGTCATCCTTAAGATCAAAAGTGGCACCAAAACAGAAACGTCCCTCTTTAGCAGGGGAGATATACCCTTCACTGCAGAGCACGGTGTTTAGCTGCAAAGCCTCGTCATACGGCCTTGTCAGAGAAACCTGTCCACGGATATTTTGTACAGGCAGATGACTTAACTGTTCGAACTGAGCACTGTCTGCTGCAGAAGCGACTACGACAATGTCAGATACAAGTCTTTTATTATCAGATGTAAGAGCGCTCCATTGCTCCTCCTGGCGCTGTAGTTGGGTTATCTCTGTATCTGTGATAACGCTGATATTGGGCTGTTGTGTTAACCATTCGCACAAAAAGGGGGGGGTTACCCAGCCTGCCTGGGGGAAGAATAAACCACCACTGTTCACAGAGATTCCCGCCAGCGAAGACGCTTCTGACTGCTCAGCATACCTGACTACCGATTCCGGATAGTTTTCAGATTCAACAAGTTTTAACTGCTTCCGTCGTTCTTTATCCGTTGCAGCCAGTTGCAGAAGCCCGCAAGGAGACCAAATGTCGCTTCTGTCAGGCAGGTTTTGCTTAAGAAAGTTGCTGCTATAGAGAAAACCTGACAGATGAAACCGGCTGGCAGGGATGGGTTCAACCGGCAGCTTGGCATAGAGTGCGCCCTGCCGGTTACCCGATCCCTCAGCTGCTATTTGAGGATTTCTATCGACAAGAGTGACCTGCCAGCCTCGTTGAGCCAGTGCGTAAGCTGTGGAGCAGCCTGCCACACCGGCTCCGATAATTGTTACTGTTTTAACTTGAAGAGGATCTGGGATCTGAAACCAGGGAGGTGATATGTTTTGTGCACTTGGTCGATTATTACTAATGAATATCCCGGTTAGCATTTCTCGCTTCTTCCCAAATCCAGGGACTTTTTTGATATGGAAACCTGCGCCACTTAAACCACGTTTTACAATATCTGCACAGGTGAATGTTGAGAATGTTGTGTCTCTTTTACTGAGTCGTGCCATTTGGTTAAAAAGCTCAGGAGTCCACATATCTGGGTTTTTTGATGGAGCAAAGCCATCCAAAAACCATGCGTCGATCTTAGCATCTAATTGGCTGTAGCAATCCAGGGCATCTCCGAACATGAGTGTAAGATTGATTCGACCGCCTTCAAAGCTGAGACGGTGAAATCCCTGTACAGGCTCAGGATATTGATTTATAAGCTGTTCACTCAGATGATTTAGCTCAGGCCAAAGTAGCAGAGCTTTGTGCAGGTCGCATTTACTGAGGGGATATTTCTCAGCACTTATGAAATGAAGTTGTGATGAAGTTGAACTGCTATTGTTAAAGAGCTGCCATGCGGAAAGGAAGTTTAGTCCGGTACCGAAGCCAGTTTCAGCTATGACAAAAGAGGATTGCATACTAAAGCGTGCTTTGAGGTTGTTGTGGTTAAGAAAAACAGCTCTTGACTCAGAGAGTCCTCCATCGGATGAAAAATAAAAATCGTTGAATCGTTCTGAAGTTGGTGTACTGCTGATCCAGCTGATCTTTGATGCGTGTATTTTGTTCATAATTTAATTGGCTAATATTATCGAGTACAATCGTTGATTAATTATATATAATACTGGTTTATTTGCTCTTGATGGATTTTTTGCTGGCATCACGGGGTTAAGGTTTCTTTTGCTATCACGATATCTTTTTTGATTCAATAGGTATTTGGTCGTTGTTCTGCAGGGCTGGATAGAATCATAGGTGTTCGAAGATAGTCATTATGATGAAGTGGTTGTGTTTGGCTATGGTGGGAAAATAGAAGTGCCTGTTAATCTAGTATCGGCCTCCAAAAATATAAAGAAAAGCATTCTATATGTATATGATACAATCTCCTTAATAATAGCGCTATGGGGAAGTTTTGTATTAAGAGTTGCTGACTTTTGGCCAGAAAGTTATTTGCGCGAGTCAGCGTGGATGTTTTTGATTATTCCAATATTTGGTTTATTCCTCTTTAATTTTCTTGGCCTATATAAAGTTGTTGTAAGGTATGCTGGTTCATATGCTATATGGATTATTATTAAAAGTATTGTCATCCTGGCTTTAAGTATTCTATTTGTAGATGCTGTTTTAGATTTTCCGTTCTTACCTCGAACAGTTGCTATCGGTTTCGCAATTATCGCATTTATTTTGATAGGAGGGGGGCGGTTCGCATTTCGTAACTATTACAATTGGCTTCAAAAACATTATGTAGATAAACAGTCAGTATTGATATATGGGGCTGGTGCTGCGGGAGTCCGCCTTACTTCAGGTATGACAGGAGACTGTGAGTTTTATCCGTGCGGATATCTTGATGATGATGTTGCATTATGGGGTAAAATGATTAAAGGACTGAGAGTATATTCCCCAGATTCGATATCAGGATTGATTGAACATTATAAAGTGCATAGGGTCTTCATTGCGTTACCATCAGTTGATATTAGCCGTAAGTCGGCAATTATCAAGAGTTTGGAGAAGTATCCTGTTCATGTTCAGACTCTACCTACTATTGATGAAATAGCTAATGGTGGAGTGAGCTTAGATTTATTGCGGGAAATTGAGTTAGAAGAACTATTAGGAAGAGAGCCCGTTCCTGCGAGAATGGATCTTGTTACTGAAAGTTTATTTGAAAAGAATGTATTGATCACCGGTGCAGGTGGGTCAATAGGGTCTGAGCTGTGTCGACAGGTTATTAAAGCAGGTCCTCGAAGTGTAATACTGTACGAATTAAGTGAGTTTTCTCTATATCAGGTTGATCAGTCATTGAGATGCATAAAGGCATCTGAAGGAATAGATCTTCCAGTTTATCCTTTGTTAGGTTCTGTTTGTGATGAGCAAAGGATTGCGGAGGTAATTCAGCGGTTTAATGTGCAAACTATCTATCATGCTGCGGCATATAAGCATGTACCGATAGTAGAGCATAATGTGTTGCAAGGGATAGTAAATAACGCTTTTGGAACCAAGGTTGTGGCTGAACAAGCTGCTTTACTGAATGTTGAGCGTTTTGTATTGATCTCGACAGATAAAGCGGTCAGACCTACGAACGTAATGGGGGCCACAAAACGGCTTGCAGAAACTATACTTCAGAACTTAGCCTTGATAGATGGATGTGAAACTAAGTTTTCAATGGTACGTTTTGGTAATGTCCTGGGGTCATCCGGTTCGGTGGTTCCGTTATTCAGAGAGCAAATAAAAAATGGAGGGCCTGTTACAGTTACTCATCCTGAAATCACTCGCTATTTTATGACTATTCCGGAAGCGGCCTCCTTGGTTATTCAAGCAGGCTCTATGGGAGAAAATGGAGATGTTTTTGTCTTGGATATGGGAGATTCTATCAAGATTTTAGATCTGGCTAAGCGAATGATTAAGCTGACTGGTTATTCTGTGTCAACTTCAGGTCCTGATGCTGATAGCATCGAAATAATCTTTACCGGTTTAAGGCCGGGAGAAAAGTTATATGAAGAGTTGCTGATAGGAGATGATGTGACAAGTACTGTCCATCCAAAGATCATGAGGGCACGTGAAGAGATAATAGCCTCAGACAAACTGGAACTCTTGCTGGTAGAATTACAAAATGCTATTGCTAGGGCTGATAGTGGTAAAGCTAGAGCATTGCTTCAGAGTAATATCCCTGGTTTTATTCCTTCATCAGAGTTTGTTGATTTGTTACATACACAGCATGTAATACATTGATAATGTATAGCGGTGGTTAGCGTTTAAATGCTAAAAAAAATAATTATATCTTCTATTGTACTTAACCTTGGAATCATACTGGGACGATTGTCTGGATTCGCTAGAGAAGCTGTTCTGGCAGGGACTTTCGGAGTTTCCGCTGAAGCAGACGTAGCTGTGCTTATCCTATCAGTTCCAGATTTGCTGGTAAATATACTGGTAGGAGGCGCTTTATCTGCGGCCCTCATCCCCGAGTTCTCTGATAAAGCTAATGATTCAAAAATACAGTTGTTTCAGTCATTACTATTTTTTACAGTTCTTTTTGTTGCGGTAGCTATCGTTCTATTGATCTGTATTGGCGGTTTAGTTCGAGTACTGGCTCCGGGTTTTAGTGCATATCAATTGGACTTATCAACAGAAGGCTTATCGATAGTGTTGTGGTTGATACCACTAACTGTTGCTTCAGGTGTACTGTGTGCATATCTTCAAGCGGATAATCGATTTATTGCTGCCTCGTTAGGCACGCTGGTGATTAATGCCACTGTAATTATAGGGTTAATTTCTATATCAACTGAGAATAGCTCATTAACTTTACTAGCCTTTTTTGTAATATTGGGGGGCTTTTTAAGGCTTGCAATGCAATATATAGCAGCTTTAAGGATTAAAGGTAGCCCCCAGTTTAGTTTGAGTCCGTGGTTAGTTGATCGAGATTTATTGAAAAGATATATACAGGTTGCTGGTGCTGGAAGTTTAATATTATGCTTTCCTGTAATTGCAAGGTCATTTGCGTCTCTAAACGGTGCTGGAGATGTAGCTGGCTTTAGTTATGCATTGAAGCTGGTAGAGTTTCCATTAGCATTAACTGTCACATTCCTCTCTGTTGTTTTTTTTCCAAGGTTAGCTCAAGCTTTTTCAGATGATTCCCCTCTTTTTGATATCCTTTCAGTATGGGGATTGAGGGTAACTTTTTTTTTAGCGTTGGTTTCTGCTGTTTCGATGTGGGTAATTTCAAGCTCAATAACGAATTTAGTTTATGGCTATGGGCAAATGGATAGTGAATCAGTTGGTCAAGTTAAGAGGGTTTTTGATATAGGAATTTGGAGTATTCTCGGAATGGGTATTACTGTGTTTGCTGCAGCTGTTTTTAATGCTGCGAGAGACAGTAAAACTCCCCTTGTTATAAATCTGGTGACATTGTTATTTTTGATTATTTTCCTTTACGCAGGGCAAGCTGATAGTAATGAAAAAATTATGTATTATCTTATGCTGTCTTATTGCTTTTCGGGATCTCTTTCATTGGCGTGGATATTGGTAAGGTTTAAATCTTTCATAATTCTTGTGCTTGAGCCGAAGTTTATATTGTTGACAGCCGTAAGTGTCCTTCTTTTGTATATTTCTCTTGTCAGTCTGATTTCACCGTTTGAAAGTGATTTTTATAGATTGGTAGTGGTCATTTTATGTGCTGCTTTTTTTTGTATTGTTACCGTTGTACCTGTGTTCTATATAGAAAGAAAAAATATGAATCTTGGTAGGTGAAATGATTAATTATATATTTATTACTAATGATCCTGAATTGGCTTTTTTTGCGCAAAGCTGTGGTGTAAGTAAAATATTTATAGATTTGGAACGGATAGGTAAGGTAGAGCGCCAGGGCCATCTTGATACATTAATAAGTCGGCATTCTTTTGAAGATATACCAAAAGTTAAGTCAGCACTGTCAACAAGTAAATTATTGGTGCGACTCAATCCACTCAATGATAATACGCATAAAGAGATAGAAGCCTCTATAGCAGGCGGTGCTGAGACTTTAGTTTTACCTATGTTCAGGAAAGCAGAAGAAGTAAAGGAATTTTGCCGAATGGTAGATGGGAGGGCCGGTGTAATGCCTCTCGTTGAAACTTATGATGCAGCAATGGATTTGGGTAATATCGTTTTAGTGAGAGGTGTGACAGAAGTATATATTGGATTAAACGATCTTCACCTTGATATGGGGATGGCGTTCATGTTTGAACCAGTTTCAAGTGGTTTGATTGATTCTCTGGCAAGTATTTGTAAAAAAGTTGGAATGCCTTTTGGTTTTGGTGGTATTGCTCGTGTTGGAGAGGGTGTTGTGCCTGGAGAAATGGTTCTCGCTGAACACTTAAGGTTGGAGTCTAGTAGTGTTATTTTATCGAGAACTTTTCATAGGAAAAGTAATAATGTTGAGGAAGTTAAAGCTAATATGAACCTCAAGTTAGAATTATCAAAGCTGTTTGATGTTGAAAATAAACTTCGACTCCGAAGTCGTGAAGAAATTGCTGCAGATCGTGAGATGTTTGTTCAAAAAGTTGAGAATTTTGTGGTGCGCTTGAATGAAAAGAATATTTGATATTTTTGTGGCTGTGTTAGTTTTAGCTGCTACTGCTCCCATACTTTTATTTGTAGCGATTTTAGTCAAGATCGAATCGAAAGGCCCTGTGCTTTTTAATCAGGAGCGGGTTGGATTGCATGGGAGGTCATTTTATATCTATAAGTTTAGAAGTATGGTTCAGAATGCTTCGGAAATAGGCCCATATTTTACAGATGAAAATGATAAAAGAATCACAAGGGTTGGAAAGTTTATTAGGAGAACTAGTATCGATGAGTTGCCTCAAATAATTAATGTTATTAAAGGCGAAATGAGCTTGGTAGGCCCTCGACCTAATGTTTTTGCACAGCGTTCAGAATATGATAATAGTGATTGGGAAATGAGAAACTCCGTCAGGCCAGGCATAACCGGACTGGCGCAAGCACTTCTACGATCAAGTGCAACACCAGAAGAACGGACCGCTCTTGATCTGGAGTATGCTAAAAATGCGTCATTTTTTTTTGATCTAAAAATACTATTGTTAACAGTAAAGCAAGTTCTCCTGAAGGGTGGTAACTAGTAATGTGTGGTATATATGGTTATTTTGATGCACATGATTTACGCCTCAGTGATTCGACAATTTTTCACATGGGAAATGTAATAAAACATAGAGGGCCTGATGGTGCTGGTTACTATCATGATGAAACAAGGTCTGTCGCATTAGGAAATCAGCGACTAGCAATTTTAGATATAGAACATGGGCAGCAGCCTTTTATATCAGATGATCAGAGTATTATTGTTGTCCAGAATGGTGAAATATTTAATCATGTAGAGCTGGCGTCGGACTTAAGAAAAGCTGGATTTGATTGTAAAACTCATTGTGATACCGAGGTAATTCTCAGATTATATGAGCGTGATGGGATCGAAGGGATATCTAAATTAAACGGGATGTTTTCGATTGCTATTTATGATAAATCTAAGAATCGGTTGTTTTTAGTGAGAGATAGGGTTGGTGAAAAACCTCTGTATTATCATTATAACGGAGAAAGACTACTATTTGGATCAGAGATAAAATCAATAATAAAGGCGGGCGATGATCGCTTTATTCCGTCCCCTGAAGCTATCGATCAGTTTTTAACATACAACTACATACCACCTCCGTTAACTATTTTTAAAGGTATTTATCATGTAATGCCTGGGCATTATTTAGAAGTTTCAGATGAGGGTGTGGAAAGTAAATGCTGGTGGGATATTACTCAAATTAAAGAGCAAAGTTTTTCAGAAAGTGAGTGGATAGAAAAGTTTAATACACTGCTAGAGGATTCGGTCAGATTGCGTCTTCGGTCTGATGTCCCATTTGGAGCCTTTCTTTCAGGAGGTGTTGACTCCAGCTCAGTAGTAGGGCTTATGAGTAAATGTCTGAATGATCCAGTAAGAACTTTTTGTATTGGTTTTGATGATGATCGTTATGATGAATCTCCATATGCATTTAAAGCTGCTGAACGGTTTAACACTTGCCATAAAATGCAGAAAGTAAAAGCAAATCTTATTGATCTTTGGCCTTTGGCTACCTATCACTGTGATCAGCCTCACGGAGATGTTTCTTTTTTACCTACATATAAAGTAGCTAGTCTGGCTGTCAATGAAGTAAAAATGGTTCTGACAGGTGATGGTGCTGATGAACTTTTTGCTGGTTACGATAAGTATAAGACATTTTTTTCTAGTGATGTTGCTCAGCTGACAGATGTGGACTTTCAAGAGAAGTATATTGAAAGTATCTCACTTTTTAAAAAATCGGATAAAAGCCAGCTCTATACAACGCAATTTAAAAAAACACTGAATAATTATGATTCAATTGATGTGGCCAGATGCTTGTTTAACAAGTCTTCTGAGATGGATAGGATTAATCAGGCGTTGTATATGGATCTTATGATGTTGCTCCCAGGGAATAATCTGGTTAAGCCGGACCGGATGGGGATGGCTGTTTCATTAGAAACCAGAGCTCCATTTCTAGATTATAGAATGATGGAGCTAGCATTTGCTATGCCTGGTTGTTTGAAACTAAAGAATAATGAAACTAAATATATATACAAAAAAGCAGTCGCTCCGCTTATAGGTGAAGATTTAGCTTATAGAAAAAAGCAAATGTTTACAGTGCCTGTAGGTGAGTGGTTTAAAGATGAATTATTGCCCTTGTGTGAAGATTTACTGCTTTCTGAACGTGCACAGAGTAGAAATATTTTTGATGCAATATTTCTACAAAAAATGCTACAAGAGCATGCTGAAGGTATAAAAAATTATACACGAGAGATAAGAGCGATAATGGCTTTAGAGATTTGGTTTAGAGGGTTTGTTGATGGTTGATGCTTTTTATAGTAACTTTAAGCAGACATTACTTCTTTTTACAGCCTTTCTATTAATGATGTCATTAGGCCTACTGGACTTTGAGCTTTGGGATCAGGTTGAGTATGTTAGGCGATCATTTCCAGAAATTACATTGCGAGGTATATATACTGAGTGGCATAAATTAAGATATTTATTAGTTTATCCTGTATATGAAATTTCCGATGCTTCTGATGTCGATAAAAATTTTGTATTCACTGTTTATGTTATTATTGTTTTTTCACTGACAGCATTTTTTATTAACAGTGTTATAGATAATTTTGAAGAAGTGGTGTGGTACAAATTATTAATTTTTTTGATGCTTTTTATTTTGTCGTTCTTTATGAACGGTCGATTGGTTTTTGGTGTTTTTAGTTGTGCCTTAGTACTATTGTCAACGATTTTGATAGTTGAAAAAAGATATCTGTTTTCTTCTGTATTGTGTTTTTTGGGTTTTACTTTTTCTTCTGTTTCAAGTGGGGTATTTATTTCATTATATTTTATTTATTTTAGCGTATTTTTTATTTGGTCTGTGTATCTTAGGTTTTTCTTAGGTCGTCCTTTTGTTTTAGGTTATATTTTTATTTTGACTGTGTTTTATTTGTTTTTTCCTATCTTTATGATGATGTTTGTAAAGAACTATGTCTATTTTGGTGGTGGGTCTGAAGCTGCTGTCAATGCTTTAGAACATGGAGTTATGGCTGAAGATAGTTCTGGTATGGGTTTGCAGTTTTTGTTCAAGATTGTTTTGTTTGTTTTTTTCGTTTTTTTGGTTATGTCTTTTGCTTTTCTAAGACATTGGGCCTTTAATGATAAGGCGTTGTTTATAGTTTTTTATTTTTGTAGTGTTCTATTATTTTTATCGATGTTCGCAAATTCGATACTTGTAATAGCTTTGGTTCCATTCTCTATCCTGGGTGTTTTAACAATCAGTGTATTCGTACCTACACTGCTCCATGGGACGTCACGAATTAATAAGGCTGATAAATGAAAAAAATAGTCCTTGTAACATATGGTGGTGGCCATGTGAACATGCTTCTTCCCGTTATTAGGCAACTCAGTGTTGAGCCGAATATTGAGTTGTGTATATTAGCATTGACCACCGCTGGTAGCGTTTTGGAAAGGGAGGGAATTGACTACCTGGGCTTTAGAGATCTATTAAGTGATTCGGATAATGAAGCCGTTAAAATGGGTATTCGTTTAGTAGGGCCTGCAGTTGAATGTTCACCAGTAGGGTATGATGAAAGTGTTGCATACATGGGCCTTTCATACTTAGATATGGAAAAACGGCTTGGAAAAAGAACAGCGAACGAACTATTTCAGAAGAACGGCCGTCAGTCTTTTTATCAGCTGACTATTATGGAAAAGTTTCTCATTCATCAAAAACCAGATCTTGTGATTGCAACGAATTCTCCCCGATGTGAAAAAGCTGCACTTGATGCCGCAGGTAATTTGAATATAGCTTCAATATGCTTAGTAGATCTGTTTGCATTGCAAGAGTCCCAATGGATTTCTGAAAATACATATGCATCTAAGGTATGTGTGTTATCAGAGTATGTTAAAAAAATACTGGTAGAGAAAGGACGGCGGGCAAAAGATGTGGTTGTTACAGGGAACCCCGCTTTTGATCCTCTTTCTACGTTAGATGAAAATATGTTGAGGCAGAAGGCTCGAAAAGCATGGGGGTGTAGTGATAACGAACGCATCATTTTATGGGCTTCAAGTGTTGAACCTGCGATACACCCGTTTACTAATCGTAAAGGAGACATCACTTTACCCGCTAGAGTATTAGATGAGTTGGTAAAGGTTACAAACTCATCTTCGCAATACAGGTTGGTTATACGGCCTCACCCTAGTGAGCAGGTGCCGAACCTGGCTGGTAGTAATAATGTATTTATAAGCACACAAGAGCAATCAATTGAAGAGGTGCTGGCGGCGGTTGATGTTGTTGTTATTTTTGCTTCTACAGTTGGTATACAAGCTGCCTATCTGAAAAAACCTCTGGTCAATATCAGGTTATCTGTTTTTGCAGATGATGCTCCTTATGATGAGATGGGATTATCCGTACCTGTTTACAAACTTGAAGAGCTTGGTGGAGTGATCGGTTCTTTATTTAAACCAAAAAATTCAATCTCAAGTCTGCTTCCACCAATAGGACAGGCGACGCAAAAGATTGTGACGGAAATTAAAAGTATGTTGTGCTAATGAGCCTCATGCGAAAGTATAGGTCTGAGAGAATTTTATGAGCTTAAGAATCATAGCTAAACTTGACGTAAAGCCTCCGTTTGTCGTTAAGCCAGTACATTTTGAAGGGTTGCGTAAAATTGCTACCCCTTCAGAGCTTGCTTTGAAATATTATCTGCAAGGGGCTGATGAGGTCATGTATGTTGATATTGTCGCGTCTTTGTACCAGAGAGAAATTCTATATCCATATATAGAAGAAACTGCTAATGAATTGTTTATTCCTATGGGTGTTGGCGGTGGCGTACGATCAGTAGATGATTTTTCAAAATTGTTTCACTCGGGTGCGGATAAGGTCTTGATAAATACATCTGTCCTTCAGAATGAACCTTCTTTGATTCGTGATGCTTCTGGTATTTTTGGAGCTCAGTCCGTCGTTTTAAATATTGAAGCGAAAAAATGGTCTGATCATTGGGAATGTTACAGTGATTGTGGAAGAATCAGAAGTGGACGCTCAGTCACTGACTGGGTGACCGAGGCTGTTGAATTAGGCGTTGGCGAAATTATGCTACAGTCTGTTGATTGTGACGGACGTCGACGAGGGTTTGATATCGATCTTGTTGCTAGTGTTACTGATAAAGTCAGTGTGCCCGTAATTGCGGCTAGTGGTGCAGGTTCTCTCCAGCATATTCTGGACGTAGTAAAAAATGGTAAGCCTGACGCTGTTGCTGTAGCCTCCTTGCTACATTATGACATTGCTACTGTAAGGGATATTAAAATGTTTCTAATTGATAATGGTATAGAGGTATCAGTATGAGCAATATCATTGGTGTTATTAACTATGGTGTTGCAGGAAATATTCATAGTATTAGTAAAGCACTTAAAAAAGCCGGTGCCAATTTTTTGATAGTTGAAGATGCATCTCAGCTACAGTTGGTAGATAAAATACTATTACCTGGAGTCGGTAGCTTTAAAGATGCTATGCAAGAACTTAGAAATGATCAATTACTGGAAGGTTTGATTTCTGCTATTAGTGTTAAGCCTACTTTAGGCATTTGTATCGGCATGCAGATTTTGTCGAGAATTGGATTTGAGTTTGGAGAAACTAATGGTTTGGGCGTTATTGACGCAGAGGTGAAGCCTGTTATTTGTTCTGGCAGTGTTCCTCACGTTGGTTTCAATAAAATAAGACTTGTTAAAGATAGTTCTTTATTGAATGGCCTTGATGGAGAACAGTTTTATTTCATGCACTCATATGAGGTCGTTAATTATACTGATATTGCTGCTTTAACAAAGTACTGTGATCATGATTTTGTTTCTGCAATATCAAAAGGCCATATTCACGGAGTTCAGTTTCATCCTGAAAAAAGCCGTGATGCAGGTATAGAACTATTTAAAAATTTTGCTGGTTTATAAGGTGGCGATGATGAAAGAAACTACAGGAAAGTATGGCTTGCCGCTGGATGTTAAATTCTGCAAAAAATGCACAATGAATAATCAGAGACCTTCATCGACTGTAGAATTTAAACAAAAGGCTGGCGAAAAAAAGAGGACGTTGGCATTTGATGAGGAGGGTGTCTGTGAAGCCTGTCGTTATGCTGAGAAGAAGAAAACTATAAACTGGGATGATCGCCATCTGGAGCTCGTAGAGCTTTGTAATCGATTTCGCCGTGATGATGGGAGGTATGATGTCGTTGTCCCCGGAAGTGGAGGCAAGGATAGTGTGCAAGCTGCACACATGCTTAAATATAAATACAATATGAACCCAATTTTAATAACCTGGCCTCCTGCTTTATACACAGAAATTGGGCGAGATAATTTTGATGCATGGCTGAATGCCGGTTTTGCGAATTATACTTATAATCAGAATAAAAAGTTACATCGATTTTTAACGAAAAGTGCCTTTGAAAATCTTGGGCATCCATTTCAACCGTTTATCCTTGGTCAGAAGAATTTGGCACCAAGGTTATCCGTGTTGCTCGATATTCCTTTGGTTATCTTTGGAGAAAATGAAGCAGAGTATGGGAATGCTATTGAGGATAATGAAAAACCACAAAGAGATGCTAAGTATTTTTCTGCAGAAGTAGCAATTTCTGATCTTGTTTTAGGAGGTGTTCCTGCAGTCGAATTAATTGATAAGTATGGTTTTAAACTTTCTGACTTGGAAGCATATTTTCCAGTTGATCCATACGCTATTGAAAAAACGAAAACTGAAGTTCACTATCTTGGGTACTATGTTAAGTGGCATCCGCAAGAAACATATTATTATTCAGTAGAAAATAGTGATTTTATGCCTAATTATCATCGTACTGAAGGGAGTTTTAGTAAATATAGCTCCTTGGATGATAAAATAGACTGGCTGCATTACCATACTACGACTATTAAGTTTGGAATTGGTAGAGCTACTTACGACTCTGCCCAGGAAATCCGTAATGGAGATATTACGCGTGACGAAGGTATTGCATTGATAAAAAGATTCGATGGAGAGTTTCCTGAGCAGTATATTCTTGATTGTTGTGACTATATGGGAATAAGTTTAACTCGTTATCATGATATTATTGAAAAATTCCGTTCGCCTCATTTATGGCAGAAAAAATTTGATAAATGGGAGCTTGTTAATCCTATATGGAAAGAATAATGCGGAGTAAAATTAAGTGCTAAAAAGTACAAAAAATAATAAGTACTTAGCAGTTATACCTGCCAGAGGTGGGAGTAAGAGACTCCCTGGGAAGAATCTCAAGCCCCTGGCTGGAGTGCCGCTGTTGAACTGGACTATTGATGCGGCTAGAAATAGCTCATGTATAGATAAAGTTATAGTTAGTAGTGATGATGATTGTATCTTAGCTTTGGCGCAAAGGAAGGGGGTTGTTGGTTTGAGGCGGCCAGCGGCTCTTTCTGCTGATACATCAAGTACTGTAGATGCGTTGAGACATGCAGTAACTGAAGAAGGTGAAGGTTTTGATCATGTTGTTTTGCTCCAGCCTACCAGTCCATTGCGGAATGAGAGCCATATTGATGCTGCGATTGATTACTATGAGCTAAAAAATGGCTCTTCAGTAGTATCTGTTTGTGAAGTTGATCATAGCCCGCAGTGGGCAAATACCTTGCCTGATAATAATAGTCTCAAGGGCTTTATAAAATCAGATGTTGTTGGTAAACGTAGTCAGGACTTGGAAATTTATTATCGGCTTAATGGTGCAATTTACATTATCTCTATAGAGCTATTGATGGCTGAAAATCGTTTGATTTTTGATGACTCTTTTGCATTTATAATGGATAAAAAAAATTCGGTAGATATCGATACAATCTATGACTTTATTTATGCAGAAGCGGTTCTGGAATATGACGCTAATAAATGAATATCGGTCGTAGAAACAAACTTTCTTATATGGGTGTAGACTTTAATGAGCTGTTTTATAATTGCTGAAGCGGGTGTTAATCATAATGGCTCTGAAGATCTTGCTTTCAAGCTAATAGACATCGCTGCTAATGCTGGCGCAGATGCTATCAAATTTCAGACATTTAAAGCAGAGCATTTAGTTCTTCGAGGAACTTCTACTGCTGAGTATCAGCAGCGCCATACAGGGGCAAGTGATCAGTTTCAGATGTTGAAAGAATTGGAGCTTTCGGATGCATTACATTTAAAGTTGTTTGAGCGTTGTCAAGATCGAGGTATTGAGTTTATGTCTACTCCTTTTGATCTTGATGCAGCTGACATGCTGATGAATTTAGGGATGAAACATCTCAAAATTCCTTCTGGTGAATTAACTAATCTGCCTTTCATTAAAAAATTAGCTAGCTATAACTGCCCGATTATTTTATCGACTGGGATGTCTTCTATTAATGAAGTTAAGGATGCCGTTAATTGCATACATGACGAACGCAAGAAACTCGGATATTCTCAGCCTTTATCAGAGCGTCTTACTTTGCTTCATTGTACATCTAATTATCCGACCAAGCCTGAAGATGTAAATTTAAAGGCTATGGTGTCTTTGAAGAATACTTTTTCATTACCTGTAGGGTATTCTGATCATACAGAAGGCTGTCTTATTTCAACGGCCGCTGTAGCGATGGGAGCAGCTGTAATAGAAAAACACTTTACGCTTGATAAGACTCTCCCGGGCCCTGATCACAAAGCATCTCTTGACCCTCAAGAGCTGGAGCTTATGATTGCTCAAATAAGAGAGCTTGAGAAGAGTTTTGGTGATGGCGTAAAGCGTGTTCGTGATTCAGAGTTACCTGTGAGGGATCTCGTCAGGAGGAGTGTAGTTTTGGATTCTGATAAAAAGGCTGGTGACGAACTTACGGACTCCGATCTCCAATTGTTGAGGCCTGGCTTAGGTATTGCCCCAAAGTATCTTGATGCAATTATAGGTAAGCGCATGATTAAGGACGCAAAACGAGGTCACATGCTTTGTTGGAGTGATATAGATATATGAGAAAGGTTTGTTATATCTCTGGTACAAGAGCTGATTTCGGTTTAATGAAAAATGTTCTTGTTGAAATTGACCGTTGTAGCAAGTTGTCTTTAGATATCATCGTTACTGGCATGCATCTGCTTTCAGATTATGGTTATACCTGCCAGGATATTGAAAATTCTGGGTTGAAAATCACTTCGCGTATTCCCGTAAAGCTCTCAGGAAAGAGTGGTGACGAGATGTCTGTAGCTATTGGCGAGCAGATTATTGGTTTTACTCATGCGCTCAAAAATATATGTCCTGATTTGATACTTCTTTTAGGTGATCGTGGAGAGATGCTGGCTGGAGCAATCAGTGCGTTGCATCTGAATATTCCAATTGTCCATATTCATGGCGGGGAATTATCAGGAACGGTTGATGAACCTGTTCGACATGCAATATCAAAATTATCCCACTTTCATTTCACAGCTACAGACCGTGCTCGGGAACGACTCATAAAAATGGGGGAGGATAATAGTCGTATTTTTGTAACAGGAGCGCCAGGTCTTGATGAGATAGTGAGCGCAAACTTACGGTCTCCGCTCGAGATGTGTAGGGAATATAATCTTGATCCAGTCAGGCCTTTTAGTCTCGTTCTATTCCACCCTGTTGTACAATATGCTGCTGATGCCGGAAAACAATTTAATAGTGTATTTAAGGCATTAATTCAAAGTGGTGGGCAGTATCTTATCATTCGGCCAAATGCTGATGCAGGCGGTTCAGCTATAAACTCAGTAATTGATGAATTTAAGTTTTCAGTCGATATGCATATTGTTACGCATTTGTCGCGAATAGATTTTTTGTCATTACTGCAGGCTAGTGAAATGTTAATTGGAAACTCAAGTAGCGGTATTATAGAGGCAGCATCACTTGGAACCAGAGTTGTGAATATTGGAGATAGACAACGATCGAGAGAGCGTAATTCCAATGTTATAGATGTTCAGGTTGATGTTGAGGATATTCTCAGAGGTATCACCCGAAACAGAGAGCTAGGAATGTTTAATGGTAATAATATATATGGTGATGGTAAGTCTGCTGAGCGGATTGTAAAGTTACTTGTGGAAATTCCTTTGAACCGCTCTGTTCTGGATAAAATCAATGCCTATTGATCTGTTTATATATGGTTCCGGAGGACATTCCAAGGTCGTTTATGATGCGGCAAAAAAATCATGTGCAGAGTTTTCAATAGCATTTTTAGATGGTGATTCTGAGCGAATTGGATATTCAGTAATTGATGGCGTTGCTGTTATTGCTCAGGAACATGTGTATAAATCAATTAACATTCATGTAGCTATTGGTAATAATCTTGCCCGTAGAAAAGTATCTGAAGAATTGTTGTCTGCTGGAAACGAGCTGATTAGCATTATTCACCCTCATTCATCCGTTTCTGATTTTGCTAAAATTGAAGAAGGATGTTTCATAGCAGCTCTGGCTATTGTTGGTCCTGATGTGGTTTTGAGTTCCTCTGTTATAGTGAATCACGGCGCTATTATTGATCACGACTGTTATATAGGAGCCTTTTCTCATATTGCTCCGAATGTCACTTTAGGTGGCGGAGTAAATGTAGGTCAGAATTGTCTTGTCGGTGCAGGGGCTATAGTTTTACCTGGCGTGACTATTGGTAATGATGTAACTGTTGCTGCGGGTGCAGTTGTAATTTCTAATGTAGCTGATGGGCTCACGGTTGTCGGTGTTCCTGGGAAAATGAAAAAGAATGGATAATGTTCAGTCAGTTATAGTTTATTCTCAAACAACGTTAAAAGAAGCGTTACAAACTCTGGATAGTTCAGGTGTGGCTATCCTTTTATTGGTTGATCCGAACGGTATTTTGCAAAGAACTATTACGGATGGTGATATCAGACGTCTTATTCTCGCCGGCTTGTCTCTTGAGACTTGTCTCGATGAGCTTGAACCTAAAACCCCTTTGACTATTTCACTTGAAGAAAGCTCAGAAGATGCGCTTCTCATTATGGATAAAAATCTTATAGATCATATCCCCGTTGTAGATGAGTATTTCAGACCTGTGAAGTTACTTCTTCGAAGAGATATACATCCTAAGATTCTTTTATCTATACCTCATATGGGCGAAACAGAAGAGCGCTATGTAAAAGAGGCGTTTGATACAAACTGGATAGCTCCTCTTGGGCCAAATGTAGACGCTTTTGAGAGAGAGATATCTGAGTATGTGGATTGTGGTCACGCGGCAGCGTTAAGCTCCGGAACGGCGGCAATACATCTTGCTTTAAGGCTGCTGGATGTGGGTCCAGGCGATATCGTTTTTTGTTCAAGCTTTACATTTATTGCAAGTGCGAATCCAATACTTTACCTGGGTGCATCTCCGGTCTTTATAGACTCAGAACCATCCAGTTGGAATATGTCTCCTGCTGCTCTTGAAAGGGCGCTTGAGGATTGCTCTAGAAATGGGTTGCTACCTAAGGCAATTATTGTCGTCCATCTATACGGCCAGAGTGCTGATATGGATGCCATTATGTCTGTATGCGATAGATATGGAGTTCCTGTTATTGAAGATGCTGCTGAATCCTTAGGAGCATCTTTTAAAGGAAAAGCTACAGGAACTTTTGGGAAGTTTGGTATTTTCTCTTTTAATGGTAATAAAATTATTACCACATCGGGGGGCGGTATGTTGATTTCCGATGATGAGGATATGATTAGAAAAGCACGCTTTCTATCAACTCAGGCCCGGGATGATGCGCCCTATTATGAGCATTCCCAGGTTGGTTATAATTATCGAATGAGCAATGTATTAGCTGGCATAGGGCGAGGGCAGCTTGAAGTTTTAGATGCGCGTGTTGAAGCTAGGAGGCGCGTCTTTAACCTCTATTTAGAGAACCTTTCAGATATTAAGGCAATTCAATGGATGCCGGAGCTAGAAGGAACATTTTCTAATCGTTGGCTGACTACTTTTACTATTGATCCTCAGTACACTGATGTTACGCCAAGCCAGTTAATTGCTTCTTTGGCAGAAATAAATATAGAGGCGCGACATTTATGGAAGCCTATGCACAAACAGCCTCTGTTTAAAGACGTGGCATATTATGCCCATGCTGATGTTAGTGTATGTGATGACTTATTTCAAAGGGGGCTGTGTTTACCGTCAGCATCTAATATGGAATCCTATTTGCAAAACGTAGTTATTCAGCATATTCGAAAGATGTTTGAGTAGTCTGTGTCAGCTCTCATGATAACGGTTTGATTAGAGTAAACCGATCATTATGATCGACAGCTCTAAATAGTTATTTTATCAGCGAGTCTGATGACCGTTGCAGGATTTGAACCTGCGAGCGATCCGTCTCTATTAAAGAGTGAGTCGGGCTTTTTCTGGGATGTACCAGAGAGGGGAGGTGGGCCTTGCAGGACTTGAACACCGATCCGTCTCTATTTAAGAGTTGGGTCGAGCTTTTTCTGTGATGTACCAGAGAAGGGTGGTGGGCCTTGCAGGACTTGAACCTGTGACCGATCCGTCTCTATTAAAGAGTGAGTCGAGCTTTTTCTGGGATGTACCAGAGAAGGGTGGTAGGCCTTACAGGACTTGAACCTGCGACCGATCCGTCTCTATTGCAGAGTTGAGTCGAGCTTTTTCTGGGATGTACCAGAGAAGAGTGGTAGGCCTTACAGGACTTGAACCTGTGGCCGATCCGTCTCTATTAGAGAGTTGAGTCGAGCTTTTCTATACAGAGTTTAATCTAAGGGGTGGTGGGCCTTGCAGGACTTGAACCTGCGACCGATCCTTCTCTATTGAAGAGTTGAGTCGAGCTTTTCTATACAGAGTTTAATCTAAGGGGTGGTGGGCCTTGCAGGACTTGAACCTGCGACCGATCGATTATGAGTCGAGCGCTCTAACCAACTGAGCTAAAGGCCCCCATGTGATAAAGCTTGTACTCCAGATTAGGTCAGGAGAAAAGCCGCTCTCTGGGAGAGGACGCCCATAATACCACAGGATAATATGGGCGCAACGGTCTGATTTAAAAGATTTTAATGTTCGTCAAGGAAACTGCGCAGATGGTCTGAACGGCTTGGGTGACGTAGCTTGCGAAGTGCTTTCGCTTCGATCTGACGGATACGTTCGCGGGTTACATCGAACTGCTTGCCCACCTCTTCAAGAGTGTGGTCAGTATTCATGTTAATACCAAAGCGCATACGCAGAACTTTGGCTTCACGAGCTGTCAGTCCGGCCAGTACTTCTTTGGTAGCTTCACGCAGGCCTTCGCCGGTGGCTGAGTCTACCGGGGAATCAATGGTGATATCCTCAATAAAGTCGCCCAGGCTGGAATCTTCATCGTCACCGATCGGTGTTTCCATCGAGATCGGTTCTTTGGCTATCTTCAGTACTTTCCGGATCTTGTCTTCCGGCATATCCATACGTTCAGCCAGCTCTTCAGGTGTGGGCTCACGACCCATCTCCTGCAACATCTGACGGGATATACGGTTCAGTTTATTGATCGTCTCGATCATATGTACAGGAATACGAATCGTGCGCGCCTGGTCAGCTATCGAACGGGTAATTGCCTGACGAATCCACCAGGTTGCGTAGGTGGAGAATTTGTAACCCCGACGGTATTCAAACTTATCCACGGCTTTCATCAGGCCGATGTTGCCTTCCTGAATCAGATCAAGGAATTGCAGACCGCGATTGGTGTACTTCTTCGCAATCGAAATAACCAGACGCAGGTTGGCTTCAACCATCTCTTTCTTAGCGCGGCGAGCACGGGCTTCACCGATCGACATGCGACGGTTAACTTCTTTAATCTCGTTCAGACTAAGCTGCATTTCATGTTCAGCCTGAACCAGTTTTTTCTGCGCTCTGCGTAGCTCTATTTCGTGACGTTTAAGGGCTCTAGCGTAGTCGGCATCAGAGCTGAGCAGGCTATCCAGCCATGCACTGTTGGTCTCATTGCCCGGGAACTCTTTGATAAACTGGCGGCGCGGCATTTTCGCACGTTGTGTGCAGATCTGCATGATTGTCCGTTCCTGTTTGCGGATCCGGTCAATTGAGTTACGCACGTTGTCGACCAGCATGTCGTAGAATCGTGGCGAAAGTTTGATTGGAGAAAATGCATCAGCCAGTTCTTCAAATGCTTTTGCTGCTGTTTTGCTGCTACGTCCCTCTTTTGTTACCGCTTTCTGGTAAGTAATGTAGGTGCTGCGCAACAGGTCAAAACGTCGTCTGGCTTCCTCTGGATCAGGGCCGCGCTCTTTCTCTTCATCGTCATCAGAGTCATCGTCAGATTCTTCAGCGGCTTCGGCCTGCTGAGCTGCAGAAGGGATCTCGGCGCCATCATCAGGATCAATATAGCCACTGAAAATATCGCTGAGGCGGCCTTCTTCTTCCTGACTGGTATCGTAGGCTGTGAGGATAGCTTCAACCGAACCGGGGAACGCTGCCAGCCCTGCCATTACTTCTCGCAGGCCCTCTTCAATCCGCTTAGCGATTTCGATCTCGCCTTGTCGGGTCAGTAGTTCAACGGTACCCATTTCACGCATGTACATGCGTACCGGGTCAGTGGTGCGTCCGGCATCGGATTCGACAGCGGCCAGCGCGGCTACAGCTTCTTCATCTGCTTCTTCAGCGGAATCTCCTTCTGTCATCAGCAGGGTTTCGGCATCTGGTGCTTCTTCGGTGACCGATATACCCATATCATTGATCATGCGGATGATGTCTTCGACCTGATCCGGATCAGCAATATCTTCTGGCAGGTGGTCATTAACTTCAGCATAAGTAAGGTAGCCTTGCTCCTTACCTCGTGCGATCAATTCCTTGAGGCGAGACTGCTGCTTTGAGGTGTCTGACATAATTGCCCTTCAGTGATGACAAAAGTGAAAAAAATTAGCCCGATATTATAGCGATTTCAGGGTTTAAATTCTACAGAGTGCGGAAGCTTATATAGCTATTTCATCTATAAAAGTAGACTATTTTCTGCGTCTGGTGCAGAAAGATGAAAACCTGACCTGACTTTATCTATAGCTGTCTAAGTGGGGGTAGATTAGCAAATTTCAATGGCGGCTGGTTATTTATCAGGCGCTTTTCTTAATCGACTGCCCGCTTGTTTCATTATTAGCTGGTTTAAGCGTTGTTTATCGTCAGCACTGAGATGAGGCTGAGATTTGAGTTGCAGGATCTCCCTGTCCAGATGGCGTTCCTGCAGGCGATTCAGACTGTCACTTAAAACCTGCCGGGCATTGCTGGCGTCAATGATGGGCGTCTGATGGGCGATCTCATTCAGTTGCCGAATCAGTGGTCTCAGATGATCATGTTCCTGCCAGTCGACAGCCAGAATACCTGGCGTTACCCCGGGATTCTCCTGGAGGTAATGGCTAAGCTGATAGAGTAACTGTTCTGAGTTGTCGCTGGAATGGTTGAGTATCTCAAGGCTACCGCACTGACTCGCCAGAGAGGGTAGGTGTAACAGTATTGAGACAGCGGTGCTTGCTGGGTTGAAGTGGACTGCAGAGCCTCCAGGTGGCGGTGGGGGCTGACGAAACTTCTTATTGCCTTTATTGAAGTTTTTACCTGGCTTTTTATCCTGCCGGAAACTGTTTTGTTCCGGCGGGTAGTCAAAGTAACCATCATCGGAATAAGCCGGCTCGGCAGGGTAGTATTCAGGCCCGGGTTCAGAATGTGTCGCAGTGGTTTCCTGAAGATTGTTAACACTGATCAGTTGCTCAAGGCTGAGTCCGGTCAGCTCAGAGATTTTTTCCTGCATCATCTGTTTTAAAATGCCCTGCTGCATCTGATCAATGAGCGGCAACGCCTGATTACTAAACCGGGCGCGGCCGTCCAGAGAACTCATATCAGCGCCTTCTTCGAGGGTCTTGAAGAAGAAGTCTGACAGCGGCAGTGAATCGCGGAGTCTTTGCTCGAATGCATCGCAACCTTCCTGGCGGACCAGACTGTCGGGGTCTTCGCCTTCGGGCAGAAAGAGAAAACGGGCCTGCTTGCCGTCGGTGATGACCGGCATGGTGGTGTCCAGTGCGCGTTTAGCTGCCTTACGGCCTGCTTCATCGCCGTCAAAGCAAAAGATAACTTCCGGTACCATTTTCAATAGCCGCTCAAGGTGTTGAGCGGTCGTCGCTGTGCCGAGTGTGGCGACGGCATAGCCGATGCCGTATTGCGCCAGACCGACAACGTCCATATAGCCTTCAACAATGATAAGGCGCTCGAGAGTCTGATTAAACTTTCGTGCTTCGTACAAACCGTAAAGTTCGCGGCTTTTGTGGAAGGTATCTGTTTCCGGGGAGTTCAGGTATTTGGGTTTTTCATCCCCCAGTACCCGGCCGCCAAACGCGATCACCCGGCCGCGCATATCCCGGATAGGGAACATTATGCGTTCGCGAAAGCGGTCGTAATAGCGATCAGAATCCTCTTTATTGATCAGCATGCCGGCTTGCTCGAGCCGGAGTTTGGTCTCTTCGTCCCGGGCGAGTTTTTTTAACAGGTTGTCCCAGCCAGGTGGCGCATATCCAATACCAAAGCGGGCGGCAAGCTGACCTGTCATACCCCGGTTTTTCAGGTAGTTGACGGCGATCTCTTTATTGGGGTGTTCGCGCAACTGCTGCTGATAGTATTCAGAGGCCTCTTCAAGTAGAGCAAAGATATCTTTGATGCGCTGTTCGCGCTGATGGTCAACGGGGCCTTCGGCTTTGGGCATTTCAACGCCAGCCAGTTTTGCCAGCTCTTCAACCGCTTCGGGAAAGCTAAGGCGATCGTGCTCCATCAGAAAACTGAGCGAATTACCGCCAGCGCCGCAACCAAAGCAGTAATAAAACTGTTTTTCGCTGTTGACGGTAAAAGAGGGAGATTTTTCTTTATGAAACGGACACAGGCCGGAATAGTTTTTTCCGGTGCGCTTGAGTTTGACCCGTGCTTCTACAATGTCCAGCACATTAACGCGTGCCAGAAGATCATCAATAAAGCTTTGCGGTATGCGTCCGGCCATGGTGTCAGACTACCTGCTGATTAGAGGGGGTGTTCAGCAGTGATATTAACTATTCAGAGCCTTTTTTACGAGTTGGCTGATAGCGCCCATATCTGCGCGTCCCTGAACCTGCGGTTTAACCAGGGCCATCACTTTGCCCATATCCTGCATGTTCTGGGCACCTGAGTCTGTTACCGCCTGGGCAACAATGGATTCAAGTTCGGCTGCGGTCAGCGGCTGAGGCAGAAACTCCCTGATAACAAGAAGTTCCTGTTGCTCAATATCGGCCAGATCATCACGACCGGCAGTGTTGAACTGCTCGATCGAATCGCGACGCTGTTTTTGCATCTTATCCAGAATCGCGAGTACACGTGCATCATCCAGTTCAATACGCTCATCGACTTCGATGCGTTTGAGTTCAGACAGAATCATACGGATAGTGCCGAGGCGCTCTTTTGCTTTCGCGCGCATGGCTGCTTTCATCTCGTCACTGATGCGTTGCTTCAGTTCGGACATACCGCTCTCCTGTCTGTATGGCTGGTTAATGCGTGGTAAAGATCTTAGTACAGACGTACGCGACGCTGGTTTTCGCGCTGAACTTTCTTCAGGTGACGCTTAACAGCAGCAGCAGCCTTACGCTTACGGATAGAAGTTGGCTTCTCGTAGAATTCACGACGACGCACTTCAGCCAGAACACCGGCTTTTTCGCAAGAACGTTTGAAACGACGCAGAGCTACGTCAAATGGCTCGTTTTCTTTAACTTTAACTGCTGGCATATAAATACCTTACCTTTCCTGAAATTTAATGTCTGTTCCGCTGAGCTTTAGACACAGCTGGCCAATAAGGGCCGGTATTTTATTCTCATGATCCGGCAGTGTAAAGCCTAAATACGATGAAATGATTGTTAAAATGGATGATAATGGCGCCACATTAGCAGCCCTGCGGCTTTGAATGCCGTATTTTATCCGCGATTTAGAGTGAGAACAGTCAACAATGCGTGTGTTAGGAATCGAAACCTCCTGTGATGAAACCGGTGTGGCTATCTATGATAGTGAGGCTGGCCTGCTGGGCGATGCGCTCTATAGTCAGGTTGCGATGCATGCAGAGTATGGCGGGGTGGTGCCTGAACTGGCGTCCCGCGATCATGTTCGTAAGTTGTTGCCACTGGTGAAAGAGGTTCTGGCTCAGGCGGATACCAAACCAGATCAGCTGGATGCTGTTGCATATACTGCAGGACCAGGGCTTATCGGTGCCCTGATGGTGGGTGCGTCCACCGGGCGGGCAATGGCTCTGGGCTGGGGAATTCCTGCTATAGGTGTGCACCATATGGAAGGCCATCTGCTGGCGCCGATGCTGGAAGAGCAGCCGCCTGAGTTTCCGTTTGTCGCACTGCTGGTGTCTGGAGGGCATACCCAGCTGGTACAGGTTGACGGCATCGGTGAATACACCTTGCTGGGTGAATCTCTGGATGATGCAGCAGGGGAGGCGTTTGATAAGGCCGCTAAGATGCTGGGCCTTGACTACCCGGGTGGTCCCGAGGTTGCGCGTCTGGCTGAACTGGGTGATCGCAAGCGGTTTCGCTTTCCACGGCCAATGACTGATCGTCCCGGTCTCGATTTAAGTTTTAGTGGTTTAAAAACCTTTACCCTGAATACTGCCAATGATCTGCGGGTGGATGGTGTATTGGCGGAAAAAGATTGCCGTGATATTGCTGCTGCTTTTGAAGAAGCGGTGGTCGAAACTCTTGCCATTAAATGTCGCCGGGCACTGCAGCAGACCGGTTTTAAGCAGCTGATTATCGCCGGAGGTGTCAGTGCCAATCAGCGGCTGCGTGATCGTCTTGAAACGATGGTTGCAAAAGAACGGGCGAAACTGTTTTATGCCCGCCCCCGGTTCTGCACAGATAATGGTGCAATGATTGCTTATGCCGGTTGTCAGCGTTTGATGGCTGGGCAGCGAAGCGATCTGTCTATTCAGTGTGTACCGCGCTGGCCAATGGACAGTCTGGAGCCAGTAAAGCAGCCTTAAGCTATACAACCTTCTGAGCTGGCGAACGTTGTTCTGACATATTAACAGTGGCATTAAAGGGCTGCTGAATTTAAAGCTGGCTTTCTCTGTTGTTCAGCAGATTGCGGATATTCTGGTGATGAGTAGCAAGAATCAGGCTGCTCATAATAATCACCGGTAATAGTAGCTGGGGGGCAATGAGTGCGCTAATCAGTGGGCTGAGTAACGCCATGCTGACGGCTGCCAGCGATGAAATCCGGCGGATAGCTATGACGCTGAGCCAGACTGCGCCCTGCGCCAGTGCCAGCCGATAGTCGAGAAACAGACAGCCTCCGAGCATGGTGGCGACGCCTTTCCCTCCTCTGAAACCAAGAAAAATTGACCAGACATGGCCAATCAGGGCTGCTATTGCCACCAGGGACTGGTCAAATGTACCCAGTTCGGCCCACTGGGCAATGGAGACTGCCAACATCCCTTTGCTGATATCGCCTGTCAGCGTTAACACCGCAGCAGGTCGGTTTCCGGTGCGCAATACATTGGTTGCGCCGGGATTGCCTGAGCCGAGTTGACGGGGGTCCTGGATCCCCATAAAGTGACAAATTAGCACAGCAGTAGGGATCGACCCCAGCAGGTAAGCGACTAGCATGACAGTCAGCGTTGTGAAGCCCTCTGCTGCGATCATAGTTCGGTTCCGCTGTTTCTTGGTGGAGTATTAACTTTTTTATAACGTACTTACGCTCAGTATGAAAGCGATATAGGGTGTGAAGGAGGGTTTCAGGGATGAGGAGGATACTGCAGTCAGCGCTATTGTTGCTGTTATTGATCAACACCTGTGAAGCAGGAATCAGGATGGAAGATGGTAGTCTGGTCGATGCAGGTGATAATATCTACACTCTTTATCAGCAATGGGGTAAAGAAGACCTTCGGCTGGTGAGCGAAAAAACCTGTAATCATATTATTTCGTTGAAGGAAAGGTTCTGCTCTAAGCGTCGTCTGATCTGGCAGCGAGATGGACGATACATCATGGTGCAGGTGTATGGCTGGATGATTATTAAAACCAGCTGGACACGTTCAGAAAGAGCACTTAAAGATGCCTTTTAATATTGTTTGCCCCGACTGCTAATGTTTACTGGATTGTAAGGGTTTTGTCTTGGATATTGTTTATATTAAGGGTTTAAAAGTAGAAACCGTGATCGGCATCTACGAGTGGGAGAGGGAGATTCGTCAGACGGTCTGTCTTGATATTGAGATGGCGACGGATATTCAACCGGCGGCAGCCGCTGAAGATATTGATAGTACCCTTAATTATAAGACAGTCTCGGATCGTCTGATCAGCTTTATAGAAACCAGCGAGTTTTTGTTGGTTGAAACAATGGCTGAAGAGATTGCGCAGATTGTGTTAAATGAGTTTGGTGTCTGTTGGCTGAAGTTGAAACTGGGGAAACCCGGTGCAGTGCCGATGGCTGAAGATGTCGGTGTAATTATTGAGCGGGGAGAGCGTTTCTGATGGCTCAGGTGTTTGTAAGCATTGGTAGCAATACCGAACGTGAAGTCTATATTAAGCGCTGCCTGGAGGCACTGGAGGCTAACTTTGAAAAGCTGGCGCTTTCGCCAGTGTATGAAAGCGCGCCGGTTGGTTTCAATGGTGACAACTTCTACAATCTGGTTGCCTCATTTAAAACCGATTTGCCTGTCGGTGAGCTAAGTAAAAAATTGAAGATGATTGAAGATGATAACGGCCGCTGCCGGACATCTCCGAAATTCAGTAGCCGTACTCTGGACGTTGATATCCTCACCTATGATGCGCTGATTGGCGAGATAGATGGGGTTACTTTGCCACGTGAAGAGATCACCGAGAATGCCTTCGTGCTCTGGCCGTTAGCGGAACTGGCACCTAAATCCAGGCATCCGGTGCTGGCTGAAACCTATCAGCAATTATGGCTGGATTACGATAAAACCAAACAGTCACTACATCCGGTGCCGTTTATCTGGCGGGATAAGGATCTTTCTGCCTGATCTACAGATCTGTTATGACACGATGAAAGGAGTTAGACGATGGGAATGGGATCACTTATCTTTCTGGTTATTATTGCCGCGCTGGTGTTCTATGTCGTGGCCATTTACAACCGCCTGGTGACGCTGAAAAATCGCTATCAGAACAGTTTTTCACAGATTGATGTGCAGCTGAAGCGTCGCTATGACCTGATTCCCAATCTGGTGGAAACCGCTAAAGCTTATCTTGAGCATGAGCGGGGCACCCTGGAAGCGGTGATCGCAGCGCGTAATGAAGCGATGGCAGGGCTTAAAGCGGCGGCCGCTGATCCGGGTAGTGCGCAGGCCCTGTCGCAGCTGGCAAAAGCCGAAGGTGGCCTGCAGGGTGCGCTGGGTAAGCTCAGCATCGTGGTAGAGGCTTATCCTGATCTGAAAGCAGACACCAATATGCGTCAGCTGAGCGAAGAGTTAACCTCGACGGAAAACCGTGTGGCTTTCTCCCGTCAGGCATTTAACGATGCGGTGACTGAATACAACAGCTATAAACAGAGCTTTCCACCAGTGATTCTGGCGGGGACTTTTGGCCATGTCCGGGATGCATCGCTGCTGGAGTTTGCTGACCGGGAGCAGCTGCAGGTTGCGCCTAAAGTCAGTTTCTGATGTCTCCCGTTATCACTGTCTGAGATAGGGACTATCCATGAACTTCTATGCGGCTCAGGATCAGGCCCGCAAGAGCAGCCGCATTCTGCTGCTGCTCTTTATTCTGCTTAATATTGGTCTGGTCATACTGATCAATCTGCTGTTTTCCTGGTATCTCTGGGTCAATGATGACCCAATGGCGCTTCCCGACCGGGTGTTCCTTGATTACCTGAGCTGGCAACGCATCTTTGTCGTTGCGATCGCTATCGCGTTGCTGTTGCTGTTTGCGGCCTGGTTAAAATGGCTGGATGTGAAAAAAGGGGGCGGGGCGGTTGCCGAGATGTTTGGTGGTCAGCAGGTACAGCCTCTGAGCCGTGACGCCGCCGAACGGCGTTTAATTAATGTGGTCGAAGAGATGGCGCTGGCTGCGGGAGTGCCTGTTCCTCCGGTGTATGTGATGCAGCATGAGGCGGGTATCAACGCTTTTGCTGCGGGGTTAGGTCTGACCGATGCCGCAATTTGTGTCACCAAAGGAACGCTGGATAGTCTGAACCGGGACCAGTTGCAGGGGGTCATCGCTCACGAGTTCAGTCATATTCTTAACGGCGATATGCGCATCAATATGCGCTTGTTGGTGATGCTGCACGGGATGGTGTTTTTTGCTGAACTTGGCCGGGCATTTGCCAGTAGCCGCACCAGCTGGTGGGCGGATTCCACAAGATCTAAGAGTTCCAGTCGGGGCTATCTGGTACTGCTGGGCCTCGGCTTGATGGTGGTTGGCTGGTGCGGGGTTATGGTTGGCAATATGCTCAAGGCTGCCATCAGTCGACAGCGGGAGTTTCTGGCGGATGCTTCGGCGGTGCAGTTTACCCGCAACCCGGACGGTATTGGCGGGGCGCTGAAAGTGATTGGTGGCAGTCGTGTCCAGGGGCATCTGAACCATCCGGAGTGCCAGGAAGCCGGACACCTGTTCTTTTCTGCGGTGATGCCGGGCTGGATCTGGTCAACCCATCCCCCCATTGATGCCCGGATCCGTAAAGTTGATCCACACTGGGATGGTCAATATCTTCAGCCTCAGCCGGCGTTACGAGTCGCTGAGGCCGGTACGGATAAAGCGATCAAAACAAATCTTGCGGGAACGGCGATCATCGAGACGCTTATCGGCTCCCTGGCAGGTGCTGAGCTGCTTGATTATCAGGCGGAAGGTCAGTCTCCCGGGGCGCAATCAGCGGATAATGATCTTTATCATCTGGCGCGGGACCCTTACGATGCCCGGGTTGTGTTGCTTGGCTTGCTGATGGATGGTGATAGTCAGGTCAGGGATAAGCAGTTGAAACTGATAGCGGCGGAGGATGCCGCGCTGGCGGATCGTCTTTACAACTGTCTGGGGCGCTTTGAATCGCTGGCCCGTGCTGAATATCTGCAGCTGATTGAGCTGACACTGCCCGCGCTTAAGTCACAATCCGCCAGTCAGTACAAAGCGTTTAAGCGACTGTTGCTTCAGGTGGTCCGGGCCGATCAGCAGATCGATCTGTTTGAGTGGGTGCTGTATCAACTGGTAAGCCGCTACTGTGATGCTCATTTCGGTGCGCCACGGAAACGGGAAAACCGTCATAAAAGTATGGATACACTGTCTGAACATTATGCGCTGGTGATCTCTTTGTTGGCGTATCATGGTGAAGCTTCAGACGAGGTCACTCTGAGAGCGTTCAATCGCGGAGCAGGGGTGGCGGGTCTCTATAACCTTAAACCGGTTCCTCAGGCGGAATGTTCCCGTGAAGCTTTTGCTGCAGCAGTCTCCGAGCTGGCTGCGGCCACGCCGTTTATCCGGCAGCGGATGCTGAAGGGGATGGTGCAGGTGGTACGCCATGATGGTCAGATAGTGGCGGTAGAGCGGGAGCTGATTACTGCAATTGCCGCTGTGATGGAAAGCCCTCTGATTGGCCTCGATGAGGAATAGTTCGATCTCATGACTGGCTGTTTGTGGTTAAGGCCGGTCACTATTCACTACACTTCTGAATTTTTGCCTGACGCGTTGAATGCGTGCTGCTACTCCGTAAAAAATTTCCTCTTTGTAGCATAGGTTACAGAACGATGCGGCACCTGTGGTTTAGATTAAAGCTCTAAACTAACAGGAGATCGCAACAATGAAGAAAATGAAACTCTTTCTGGACACTCATGATGTTGAGAGTGGAACCTTTCCGGCAGGCATTACTAAACCTCAGTTTGCCGAATTCTATGAACAGTATAAGCAAGCCTGTGAAGCGGAAGGGGTCGTGCCGTTAAAAATCTTTACCGGTGTTGAGGCGGGCAAAGCGTTCTGTCTGACACTTGCTGAGGAGAGTGATGCCGTGGCCCGGGCACATCAGCGGGTTGGATTACCGTTTAACACGATCACAGAGGTACAGAGTGTGACACCGGGTGATCTGTTCTTTTCTGCGGTTGCATGAGAGGTAGCGGATGATGACTGATGTTCGGGAATCTACAGCGACTCAGGCCGGAGTCAGAAATCGCAGGGTGGGGCACTGGTTGATGCTGGTTGCCGTTTCAGTGATGCTGGTCATCCTGGGGATTAAACTGGCTGTCTATAGTTTTTTAAACAGTGTCCCCGACGACTTCTTTGCGCGTCAGGCGCCGGATCTGCGGCCTGCTATTCCCGACTCAGTTGTCATGCAGGAGGTTGAGCCGGTTCCGGGATATCTCTGGCAGACGTTGCCAGCGGATGCCCCGGCACCGCTTGAAAACCCCACCACAGCGGCAAAAGTTGCTTTGGGTGAAAAGCTTTTTTTTGATAAAAACCTGTCTCTTGACCGCACCCTGGCGTGCGCTTCCTGTCATGAACTGTACAGCTATGCCGGTACCGATGGGGCGCCGGTATCTACCGGAATAAACGGTCAGAAAGGTAACCGCAATGCTCCCACCGTCTGGAATGCCGCGTTTCAGAAACGGCTGTTCTGGGATGGTCGGGTTGAATCTCTGGAGCAGCAGGCTATTAAGCCGTTTCTCAATCCGATTGAGATGGGGATGCTATCCCCCGCCCAAATTGTTGAACGGGTGAAGGAACAGGCGGCCTATCAACCAGACTTCGCCGCTGCGTTTGCGGATGAGCCGGATATTACCATTGCAAACATTGTCCGGGCCATTGCCAGCTATGAAAGATCACTGATCACCAATGATTCGCCCTACGATGATTACGTCAGGGGGGATAGCGCAGCCCTGACAGAGCAGCAGCTCAGTGGCATGGTGTTGTTTGAAAAAACCGGGTGTATTCACTGCCATTTCGGACCTAATTTTAGTGCGGCCAGTATTTATAACAGTGGCTTGTCCTTCAGAGTGTTTCCGGCTAATCCAGATCCGATTACACAGCAGTATGGATTGAATACAGAGAGTGACGGCCCGACAGTCTGGCGGGTACCTTCGCTACGTAATGTGGCGCTGACCGGTCCCTGGTTTCATAATGGTGCGGTAGATGATCTGCATGACGTTGTGCGGATTATGGCCAGAACTCAGCTGGCAAGAAGCCAGAAGCGAAGTTTTCAGTGGTCGGCTAAAAAATTGGGTATTATCGAAAATCCGGATCTGACCGATCAGCAGGTTGAGGATATTGTGGCGTTTCTGAAGGCACTGAGTAGCCGTCGGCTGACCGCCGCTGAACAGCAACATCTGACGACCCGGTAAGTTCGGTATTCAGGGGTTCTGAAAGATAGTGACCTGTCCGCTATCGGTTTTCAGAATGCGGCGAGTGCAACAAAGTGAAGTTTTAGAGTCGTTTTAGCAATGGAATAGCACTGATGGCTAAGCAAAAAAGTGGCGATGTATTAGAGCAGAGGGTGACGCCATTGAGCGTCTTTCTGGATCTTTCCCGCGAAGCACAGCAGTTACTACGGTCTGTCCAGACCATTCAGGTGGCGAAAAACCGGATACCGGTGCATAAAGGCGACAAAGTATCCGGCGCTTATGTTGTCGTAAAAGGCTGCCTGAGAGTTTTTTCTTATACACCCAATGGGCACGAGTCGACTTTCTATCTGATCCGTCCCGGGGAAACCTGTGTGTTCGCAATCAACTGTCTTTTTAATCAGCTACTCTATCCGGCCTGGGTGGTGGCTGAAGAGGAAACAGAGATCTGTGTCATCAGCGGGGCCCTCTACAAACAGTTATTTCAAACAGAGTCCGCGATTCAAAATCTCACGATCGATGCCCTCTCCTCGGCCGTTTTCAAACTGATGACGGAGGTCGAGCATCTGCAGGGCTGGAATCTGTCACAGCGGCTGTCAAATCTGTTATTGCATCAGGCGAGTGACGATAATCGGGTCCTGATGACACAGCAGGAGATTGCCAGTCGGTTAGGCAGCTCCCGTGAGGTTATCGCCCGTCTGCTTGGTGAGATGGTGTCTGAGGGGTTGATTACCACGGGGCGGGGATGTATTTCTCTGATTCAGCCTTCAGCGCTGGCCCGGCTGATTCACGGTTGACACAGAGGCTGGCTGGCAAAAGCCGGATTAGTGGCTGTAGAGCGATTTTCCACCATCCACCGCGATAATCTGACCGGTGATGAAGGCCTGGCTAGCGAGGAACAGCACGGTTTCGGCGATATCGTCGGCAGTTCCGGTTCGCTTCAGCAGGGTTTTCTCCAGGATAGCCTGTTGCGCCTCAGGGCTGATCGCCGCATCCTCCTCTGGCCAGAGGATTGGCCCCGGAGCGACCCCATTGACCCGGACGGCTGGCGCCAGTTCTTTGGCCAGGCTGAGGGTCATCATCTGCAGACCCGCTTTTGCTATCGAGTAGATTGGATAGCCGGGCAGCGCTCTCTGGGCGTGGATATCCACCAGGTTGATAATGCAGCCCTGCTGTTGCTTCAGCGAGTCAGCCAGTTTTGAAGAAAGAAAGTAAGCGGCTTTGAGGTTGCTGTTGATCAGGTCATCCCACTGTTGATCGCTGCTCTGTTCAAGCGGAGTCGGGTAGAAGGATGAGGCGTTGTTGACCAGCAGGTCGATCTGTCCCCAGCAGCGCAACGCGTTATGGGCCAGATCGGCAACCTGCTGACTGCTGTTCAGATCGGCCTGAAATACTCTGGCGCTGTCTGGGCGCTGTTGGTTTAGCTGTTCTGCTGTTTTTGTCGCAGCCTCAGTCGAGTTGTTGCAATGGATGATCACCCGATAGCCCTGTAGCCACAGCTGTTGGGTGATTGTGGCACCGATACGTCGGGCCGCTCCGGTAATCAATGCGACGGGTTGTTGCACGATAAAACTCCATCAATCTGTTGCTCACAGACAGCCAGTTGGGCGCGGTAGATCGCGTCACCGAGGGCTTTGCCTTTGAATCCCTGACTCATCAGTGCTTTCGGATCGATCTGTCGCAGCGCTTCAAGCAGCAGGGGCAGTTGCTGCTCTACGGCATCAGTGTGGTTACAGATCACAGCACACCCCTGTAGTAACAGACTCAGATGTTCATCGCGTCGCAGCAGATCCAGGTTTCGGATCAGCGCCAGCCTTTCCCCGGCATCAAGCTGGGAGTAATGGCATAGTTGATCGGATTGAAGACAAAACTGTAATGCCAGATCCCGGTAGGCGTTAGGCGCGCGGTGCTGGTCACAGAATGTTTTTATGGTTTGGCCACGTTGTTCCAGTGGGGTGTTCAACAATGCGCCGCGCAATAGTATGGCAAACCGTACCCGGGGATCGATCGGCTGGCTTATCGCCTCCAGGGTTTGCGGGTCACTCATGGCGGGTATTAGCTCAGGAAACAGTTTTACCAGTGCATCGGTCTGCATCAGGGTGATCAGAAACTGTTGTGGAGATGTTTCACCCAGTGCCCGCTGAAACTCCTGCCAGACCCGTTCAGCAGTGAGGTGCTCAAGTTCATCCCCCTGTGACAGCTGTCGCATCAGCGTCAGGGTCTGTGGCGCGACGGAAAAACCAAGGCTGGCATAGCGGGCATGAAACCGGGCGACCCGGAGAACCCTTAAAGGGTCTTCAGCAAAGGCAGGGGACACATGACGCAGAACTTTTTGCTGCAGATCCTGCTGGCCATGATAGGGGTCGATAATCGTGCCATCATCAGCCATTGCCATGGCGTTAATGGTCAGATCCCGGCGAATCAGATCTTCTTCGAGAGTAACATCGGGGCTGGCATGGTAGAGAAAGCCGGTGTAGCCTTTGCCAGATTTTCGCTCGGTGCGCGCCAGGGCGTACTCTTCACCACTGTCGGGATGGATAAACACCGGAAAATCTTTACCGACCGGGCGAAAACCCTGTTTTAGCATCTGCTCGGGTGTTGCGCCCACCACCACCCAGTCTCTGTCGTAGACCGGGTAGTCCAGCAGTTTATCCCTGACGGCACCGCCTACCAGATAGGTTTGCATATTCAGCTGTTAGAACACTGCTCAGGACGGCTGGCCTGCCACAGTTCAAAGCCTCCATCCAGGCTGTAAACCTGATCGAACCCTTGCTGAATCAGAAAACCGGCGGCTGACTGGCTGCTAAAACCGTGATAACAACACACAATCAGTGGGGTATCCATATCCGCAGACTGGATAAAATCGTGCAGTGTGTCGTTACTCAGGTGAACGGCATTTTTAATATGGTTTTGCTGATAGCTCTGTGGGTCACGGATATCGGCTACTACTGCGCCTGCAGCGATCAGTTGTTCAGCTTTGGCGATGTCGATACATTCGAAGTTGTCCATCAGTTGCCATACCTCATTCTGCTATTTACAGTAAATAGTTGTTGGTCTTCAAGTCGCAGTGCGGTGAGTTTATTTCCCCAGACACAGCCGGTGTCGATAGCAAAGACATTGTCTCGCTCGGCTTTACCTTCCAGGGCGGCCCAGTGGCCGAAAACTATGCGGCTTTCCTGCAATGTTTTGCTCTCATGCATGAACCAGGGAAGAAAGCCGGCTGGCTGGCTGGCCAGGGTGCCTTTGGCGGAAAACTCCATGCGCCCTTTGCTGTCGCAAAAACGCATGCGGGTAAAATAATTAGTAATCGTTCTGAGCCGGTCATAGCCTTCGAGTTTTCCTGACCAGCAGGCAGGTTGATTGCCATACATACGTTTAAAAAACTCAGATGCAAGGGTGCTCTGCAGCACCATTTCAACCTCTTTTGCCCGTTTCTGAGCTTTGTCCAGAGACCATTGGGGAGGGATGCCCGCGTGCACCATGGTAAACCCCAGCTGTTTATCGCTTATTAACAATGGCTGGCTTTGCAACCATCTCATCAGCTGTTTGGCTTCGGGAGCGTTTAGCAGGTCATGAAAGGTGTCTGAACGTTTGGGTCTGATAGCGCCGCTGTAGACGGCCAGCATATGCAGATCATGATTGCCGAGAGTGACCGTTACCCGGTCACGAATGCTGTAGAGAAAGCGGATGGTCTCGAGGGATTTTGGCCCCCGGTTTACCAGATCGCCTGCCAGCCAGAGCTGGTCGGTTTCGCTGAACGCGATGACTTCCAATAGTGACTGCAGCTCATCAAAACAGCCCTGAATATCTCCAATCGCGTAAGTGGCCATGAGGTTCCTTAGTGCAGAGCGTTCGGCAAAGCCAGGGTGAAAGGCTCTATATCGGCGTTGAATGTCTGGCCGTCGTTGGTTTGCATCTGGTAGTGTCCCTGCATGCTGCCGACCCGGGTGGCTAGAACTGTGCCGCTGGTATAGCTATAGCTTTGCTGGGGTTCGATAACCGGTTGTTCACCGATAACGCCTTCGCCTTCGACTTCCTGAACCAGTTCATCCCCATCGACAATCACCCAGCGGCGTCGCATCAGCTGCACCGGGTGGGGATCATGATTAGTAATCGTGATGTGATAGGAGAACACATAGCGCTTCTTTTCCGGATCAGACTGCTCCGGAATATAGGCGGTTTCTACATTAATGGCGATGTTATGAGGTGTCTCTGAGAGGATCATATCGTTTCGTTTTTAGTTGTTATTTGCTGCTCAGATAATCACTTATCTGGATAAAGTCAGTCAGTGCCAGGCGTTCTGGGCGCAGACCGGGGTCAATGCCCAGCGCTTCAATCTCGCTGGCCTCCAGGAGTGGTTTAAGGTTGTTGCGCAGGGTTTTTCTGCGCTGACCAAAGGCGGTGCGCACCACTGTTTCCAGTTTGCCGATATCCTGCGCCGTATGAGGCAGTTCTTTATAAGGTATCAGGCGGACGATAGCCGAATCAACTTTTGGCGCGGGATCAAAGGCATGGGGTGGCACCAGAAACAGTGGTTCTATCTGGCAATAATATTGCGCCATGATGCCTAATCGACCGTAGGCACTGTCACCCGGTTGTGCTGCCAGTCGGTCAACCACTTCTTTCTGCAACATAAAATGCATATCTTCAATCTGATCGGCATAGGTGAGCAGATGAAAGATCAATGGGGTGGAGATGTTATAGGGCAGGTTGCCGACTACGCGTAACTGTTCACCCTGCTGTTGCAGTGTGCTGAAATCAAACTTCAGGGCATCGCCTTCATGAATAGTGAACTTGTCGGCATAGCTGAAAAATTTAGTGCGCAGAATCGGTATCAGATCACGATCGAGTTCGACCACATCCAGTCGCTGGCACAGGTCCAGTAACTCTTCAGTGATAGCGCCGAGGCCTGGACCGATCTCGATCAGGTGCTCTGTCTCTCCGGGAGCGATGGCCCGAATGATCCGGCGGATAACGCCCTGATCCTGAAGAAAGTTCTGGCCAAAACGTTTGCGTGCTTTATGGCCTGCGGGTTTATTGCTCATGCATGCTTCCGGTTGAGTTTCGGTTAGCTGACATCTCGGCAGCATAATTAATCGCGGTCAGCAGGCTGCCATAATCGGCTTTGCCGGTGCCAGCCAGATCCAGTGCGGTGCCGTGATCAACGGAGGTGCGGATAATCGGCATCCCCAGGGTAATATTAACGGCCCGGCCGAAGCCTTTGTATTTTAGCACCGGCAGGCCCTGATCATGATACATCGCCAGCACCGCATCAGCCGTGTTGAGCAGTTTCTCTGTAAACAGCGTGTCAGCAGGTAATGGATCACTCAGGTTATAGCCCTGTGCCCTGAGTTTATTGATGACCGGTTGTATAATCTCAATCTCTTCCCGTCCCATGTGGCCACCCTCTCCTGCATGAGGGTTCAGGCCTGCGATGAGAATTTTTGGATTCTGTAAGCCAAAGCTTTGTTGCAGGTCTTGGCGCAATATCGACAGAACCTCTTCCAGCAACGGTTGTGTAATCGCTGCCGGCACATCTGCCAGAGGCAGGTGGGTGGTTGCCAGCGCTACACGCAAGCCTTCAGTTGCCAGCATCATCACGACTTTTTTGCTATCGGTCAGGTGCTCGAGAAATTCAGTATGGCCGCTAAATGCTATGCCAGCATCATTGATAACACCCTTATGTACCGGGGCTGTAACCAGTGCTGCGAACTCACCCGTCTGGCAACCCTGGGCAGCCCGGGTCAGTGTGTCGAGAATGTAGCGGGCGTTGGCTGGATTAAGCTGTCCGGGCACGGTGCTTTTTACCAGACAAACCGGTTCGATCCACAGTGTGCCGGGAGCCGTGGGGCAGACCGGTTCATCAGGATTATAGGGGATCAGGGTGATCGGTAAGTTAAGCTGCCGCGCCCGGGCATGCATCATCAGCGGGTCGGCAATGACCACCAGTTGGTGGTCGTGGCCCTGTTGTGCGATTTGAATACAAAGGTCCGGCCCGATCCCGGCCGGTTCGCCCGGGGTCAGGGCCAGTCTGTAGGAGTGCATCTGAATTACTTAATCTCGATATAGGCCTGAGAACGGATCTCGCGCAGCCAGTTTTGCAGCTCTTCGTTGAATTTACGCTGGCGAATAGTGGCTCTGGCCTGATTGACCTTCATCTCTTCACCCATATCCTGCTGGCGGCGGTCTTCAACTTTAAGAATGTGCCAGCCAAAGCGGGACTCAAATGGCGCGCTGATTTTGCCGGGTTCAGTATTGAACATCACATCTTCGAACTCAGGTACCATCTGACCGGCCTGTGCCCAGCCAAGATCACCACCCAGTGAGCCGCTGCCCGGGTCATCACTGTATTGTTTAGCCAGCTCATCAAAGGGCTCGCCCTGTAGTAGTTTCTGGTAGATTGATTCTATCTCCCGACGAGTCTGAGCAGGTGAGCGAATCTCATTCGGCGAGAGCAGGATGTGCCTTACTTTCACCTGATCGACCAGCTGAACGGAACCGCCCTGTTTATCATTGACCTTCAGCAGATGAAAACCGCTGGGGCTGCGAATCGGATCGCTGAACTCGCCGGGGTTGAGTTTTTTGACAACGGCAGCAAACTCTTCTGGTATCTCATTCAGTTTGCGCCAGCCAATCTCACCACCTTTCAGAGCGTTAGGTCCTTTTGACTGAGCGATCGCTGTTTCGGCGAAATCAGCTCCGTTTTTCAGTTCAGCTGAAATCTCATCGGCACGTTTTTGCGCAGTCTGAATCATATTCGCCGTGGCTTTTAACGGCACGGTAATCAGAATCTGCGAAAGGTTATAACTTGCAGCGCTCAGCTGTTCTCCCTGTTGCGAGTTGAGATAGTTATCAATCTCCTGCTGGGAAACATTGATGCGGCTGTTAACTATTCGTTGCTGAATGCGTTGGATCAGCATCTCGTTACGGATTTGCTGACGTGCCTGAGCATAATCCTGGCCTTCGGCGATCAGCGCCTGGCGGAACTGCTCCAGGGTGAGGTTCGAGCTTGCGGCGATCCGCTCCATTGAGGCATTGAGTTCGCGATCACTGATGCGTATTCCCCGCTCTTTACCAATTTGTAGCTGGATATTATCCAGAATCAGCCGGTCAAGTACCTGGCTTTGCAGCGTTTGTTCATCCGGGAAAGCCCGTCCCTGTGCACTCAGGCGTGATTTAATGATCGCTTCGCGGTCATTCAATTCGCTTTGCAGAACGATATCATCGTTAACAATCGCTATGATGCGGTCAAGAGGGGTATTTGCGGCGCTGGCCGAAACACTGAGGCCCAACAGAAGGGCAGCCATGCCTGGCTTTAGTTTTTTTATGAGATTAGTAGTCATCATTCTCTTCACGTTCTTTAAAGCCAATAATATCTTCCAGCGCAGAGCTGCCACCACCTAAAGTGCCGAGGCCTTTCAGGATAAATTGCAAAAATACCGCGCTGTCTTCCCTTCCACCGCTATCATCCTCTATCCACTGGCGAGCAGCAACCCGAACTTTCCAGCAGCAACTGGAATATTCTACGCCCAGCAGCGCTTCCGGTGTCTGGGAGTTTTCTATATCTTCCTGCCAGCGTCCCATCAGCGTCCATTCCGGTGCCAGTGGCCAGATGAAGGATACCTCGGCCTGGTTTCTGCGATTCTCGCGGTAGCGATAGCTAAAGCCGATCGCTTTGTTGATAGCGGGTGTATAACGGACTTTAAAATTACTCTCCAGCGGGTTCAGGTTACTTTTATCCAATTCGGTATCGACGGATAAGCGAAGCTTAGAATAGGGGTTCCAGTACGCTTCTGCCGCAAAATTGGACTGATCTTCGGTATCGACACTGGTATCGCCGTTAAGTTGCACGGTGCGGTCACTGAAATAATAAGCCTGTGCCAGACCGACACGGGCCATTTCGCTGCCATCATTGCGGTAGAACCCAGAGCTGAGGCCCAGGGATATCTGTTGGCTATCACCGATTTTATCCAGTCCCGTAAAACGGTTTTCCCGGAAAAGCCCCTGATAACTAAAGTCGGTTTTAGCGGTATCAAAGTCCGGAATTCCCTGTTGATCATCTTCCTGGCTATAGAGTGCGAACAGCCGTGGTTCAATGGTCTGGGTGTATTCTTGCAGCTGCCGTTCAAAGATTAAGCCTGAGTCCAGACTGAAAACACCGACAGACCTGTTGATGCTGTCGTCCTGGCCTGCGACCTGATCCTGCAGATCATAGTGGCTTAGCCAATAGCTCATTTTGGGGGTCAGATAACCCCATGACCAGAGCAACGGAACACTGATAGAGGGTTGCAGATGAACCCTGCTGCCTGTCACCCGGTCAATGCCGCTAAGATCGTCGATCTTGCGGTCAAACTGAGTCACATCGGTTAGATAGTTGAATACTACTTCCTGGCCCAGATCATAACCATAGCTGCCACTTACCTGTAACTGCGGCATTCGCTGATAGGGTGACTTGCTGTCATTGATCGTCTGGTAGTTATGGGCGCGCAGTGTGGCGGACCAGTTGTTGGTGCTGTAAGTTGCTTCTGCTAACTGATCAAGGTGGCTGGATCGATCAACATCCAGACTGGACCCCAGATCATCAAAATAGTTGTCATCGCTGACTGCCGTGTAATCAACCCGGCTGCTCCAGGCGCCTTTACTGCCCGTATGGTCGACACCAATCAGCCAGCGATCACGATTTGCCTGGGCATCTTCAACGAGAAGGCCGGTACTGAGGGTTTGCTGTCCATAGCTGTTCAGGTGACGGAACTCATTCTCCAATAGTAAGCCGCGCTCGGTAAAAATCTTCGGCGTCAGCGTATCATCATAGTTGGGGGCAAGATTGAAGTAGTATGGGGCCGTGATTTCAACACCATCGCCATTGGAGTACCCCAGCGAGGGGAACAAAAAGCCCGAGTGCCGCTGATCGTCAATCGGGAACTCCAGATAGGGGAAGTAAAATACCGGTGTTTCGCCGACCCTTAATGTGGCGTTACGGGCGGTACCGAAGCCTCTGTTAGGGTCGAGAACCAGCGAGCTGGAAGCGATTTTCCAGCTTTCATCATTGGGGGGACAGGTTGTATAACTGCTATGTTCCATCCGTATCCGGTCATCCTTCATGCGGATAATTCGTTTGGCTTCCCCGCGTAAGGATTGTTCATGGACGACATAATCGGCATCGCTGACGATAGTTTCCCCGGTAATCGCATGAGTTTGCGCCTGAGCACCCCGCAACAGCAATCCCGGTTCCCGGTACTGAATGTTGCCGCTCATGGTAATCTGGTTAGAAACCTGATCGACTTCTGCGACATCGCTTCGCAGGAAGTGTCCGCTCTGTCGCAGCTCGACATTTCCTTTCAGCCGGGTCAGACCACCTAATTCAGTTTCAGAGCTATCGGCGTCTACGGTAAGGCTGTTATCACCCTCCTGAGGCAGCTCGGTATCCGGCTCTATGTACACGCCGTAGCATGCTTTTTGCGCACCGGTGATGGGATACCAGTCCTGCGCGGCATAGCGGATGTCGCTGAGATCTGCTTTTTCTGCAAGGTTTTTTTCTGTAAGGTCTTTGCTGACTGCCTGGTCACGGCTGAGCGCCTGATTACTGCTGACAGCTGCGGTCTTCACGGCTGCAGGGGTACTCCGCTGTGGCTCTGGTTGGGTGACCGCGGCAGTGGAAGGCTGATTATCCAGACATGACCAGCCGCCGGATTCATTGGCCTCACATAGCCAGGCACCGCTGATTTGTTGCGTTGGTTCAGCCGTTTCGGTGTTGGCCGGCGCAACCGGGTCCGGGGTTGAAGGCGTATCGGAGACCTTCAGAGCGGCTGCCGGTGCCTGAGCTGCCGGCGCATCCTTATCGGGTGTATTGGCCTGGCCTTGTTGGTCACATTGCCAACTCTGACCATTGTTCATGGTACAGGTCCACAGCGCATCGCGGATTTCGGAGTCGGTATCGGCAGCAAACAAAGCTGCGGGCATTGTAGCGACGACCGCTAATGTAAGTGTGTAAGAAGAACGTCTTAAGAACGGCATTCAGATTGTCCATTAGGAAGCGCAGAAAAAGCGTCTATTTCCCTTATCGCTAAACCATGATTCGAGTAACATACCCTATAGAGCATGGCATGATAAAACATTCAGCTATAACAACGCTAGGGGATTGATAGATATGGGACAAAGGCTGGCTGGATTAAAACAGTGGGTGGAGCAGGTATTTGCCGAACTGAATATAGATCTGGCCTCAGACAGGCAGTGGGCTCCCGTCTCTGGGGATGCCAGTTTCCGGCGTTATTTCCGGCTTAAAAACCATGGCGTGAGCTGGATTCTGATGGATGCCCCTCCGGAAAAAGAGAATAGCCACCCGTTTGTCTGTATCGCTAAAGCGTGGGAGCCGCTGGAAATACATGCGCCCATCGTGCATGCGGTGGATTTGCAACAGGGGTATATGCTGTTGTCTGATCTTGGCGATGATCTTTACCTGGGCCAGTTAAATGATGACACGGCCGATGAACTTTATAGTCAGGCGTTTACGTCACTGACGTGGTTGCAACAGTGTCAGCATATTAACGATTATGAATTACCGGAATATGACGGGCAACTGCTGCAGCGGGAGATGGATCTGTTCCGGGACTGGCTGGTGGCTGATCTGTTGAAAATAGAGCTGGGGCCGGGTGTCCGGCACCTGCTGGATGATGTGTCGGAACAACTGATTAGCGCCGCACTGGAGCAGCCGAAAGTCTGTGTTCACCGTGATTATCATTCACGGAACCTGCTGGTCGATGGTGATAAAACTCCTGGTGTTATTGACTTTCAGGATGCGGTTATCGGCCCGATCACCTACGATCTGGTATCACTGCTGCGGGACTGTTATATCGAGTGGCCTGACATACGCGTTTATCATTGGGTCGACCAGTTTGGCGAGCAACTGGTCGCCGCGGGTTTGCTGGAACAATATGACCGTGCAACTTTTTACCGCTGGTTTGATCTGATGGGCGCTCAGCGTCATCTCAAAGCGGCGGGTATATTTGCCCGACTGTATTTGCGCGATGGGAAGTCAGATTATCTGGCGGATATTCCGCGTACGCTCAACTACATTATCCGGGTGGCCGGTCGCTATGATAGTCTGCTGACGCTTTCCGCCTGGCTGCAAGATGTAGTGGTGCCGGCGATGTATGCCTGCGAGCAGTTTGATAATGCCTCTCTGGATAAGTGGTTTAGCTGATGCGGGCGATGATTCTTGCGGCAGGGCTTGGCACCCGGATGCGGCCGCTGACACTGACAACGCCCAAACCCCTGTTGCCGGTGGCGGGTAAACCCCTGATTGAATACCATATTGAACGACTGGTGGCTGCCGGAGTCACTGAGATAGTGATTAACCATGCCTGGCTGGGTGAGCAGTTAGAAAACTATATCGGTAATGGGCAGCGTTATGGGGCCGTGGTGCATTGGTCTGCTGAACCTGAACCACTGGAAACCGGTGGTGGCATTTTTAAGGCATTACCATGGTTAAGCGAAGATGGTGAAGCATTTCTTCTGATCAATGGTGATCTGTTTACTAATTATCCATTGGCGCAGCTGGTCAGCCATACCCTTAAGCCACAGTGTCTGGCTCATCTGGTGATGGTGACTAATCCGGAGCATAATCCGGGGGGGGATTTTCAGCTGCAGCAGGGGTATCTGAAAGAGCAGGGAGAGAAGAAGTTGACCTTTAGTGGACTTAGTCTGATGACGCCTCAGCTCTTTGCCGGTTGTTCAGCCGGTAAATTCCCGCTGGCGCCGCTGTTGCGCAAAGCGATGCAGTCCGGACAGGTCAGTGGTGAACATTTTACAGGGTATTGGCGGGATATAGGGACGCCTGAACGGCTTCGGGACGTCAGTAACGATATAGCAAAAGGTTGGGTTGATGGCATTTAGTAGTGAGAATGCAGGTTTTAGTCTGGGGCAACTGATCAGGCGAAATCGGACAGCATTAATTGTGGGTGGGCTGATCGGTCTGATGAGCGGCGGTCTTGTGGGTCTGTTGTTCGGTGCTGGTATTGGGGTGGCGCTGTCAGCCGCGTTGAAAAATGCGCTGGGCAACGTGCTGAATCCACAGGATGCTTTTTTCCGCGCGACCTTCACGGTGATGGGGAAGCTGGCAAAAGCCGATGGCCGTGTCAGTGAAGAGGAGATCCGCTATGCCCGGGAAGTGATGGACCGGATGGGGCTGAGCGATGTGCGTCGTCGGGAAGCGATGGCTCTGTTCTCTCAGGGGAAAGAGAGTGATTTTGATATCGCTGAGGTGATGCGCCCGCTGAGCGCATTAATTCGCTTTCGTATTCCGTTGAAGCTGATGTTTGTTGAAATTCAGTTACAGGCCGCGATGGCCGACGGTCAGGTCAGTGAAGCGGAAACGATGATTATCCGTGACGTCTGTCGTTTACTGCAGATGTCGCAGGCGGAGATGGCGGCGCTGATGGCGCGAATGCAATCTCAGTTCTCCTATCAGCAACATAGTTATCAGTCCCATCAGGGCGGCTATGTGTCTGAGCAGGAATTATTGAAAGAGTCCTACGGGGTGCTGGGGGTGTCTGAGTCTGTGTCCGATGCCGAACTGAAAAAAGCCTATCGGCGTTTAATGAGTCAGCACCATCCGGATAAGCTCGTCGCTAAAGGCTTGCCAGAAGATATGATGCAGCTAGCGAAAGAAAAAACGCAGGAGATTCAGGCCGCGTATGACCGTATCCGATCCGCGCGAAAAAATAGCTGATATCTCCCCTGATATTTACTGACCGGGAGTCAGCTCTTTTGGCTGAGGTACTACTGGCGCGGGTGGTTTCTGAGCGTTGACGACGTAGGTTTTTAAGATGCCTCTCAGCTGGTAGGTCAGCCACAGAGGCTTCACCCGGGAATCGTTGCGGCGTTGATTCAGACGAAATTGCCGATAGTCCTTATTACCGCTTCTACTGGCCGCACGTTTACGCAGGTCTGCACGTTGCTGTTTGACGCTGGTATTGTTAAACCACAGGTCGAGTACCGGCACTTTAATCGCTGAAATCATCTGCAGCAGATCAGGGGCGTCTTCATCCATCACCGGTCTCGGATCAAGCAGCACCAGAAAACGATCGGCTTGCGTTTCATCCTGCATAAAATAGTGCATCGCCCAGGTGGCACCTTCACCCACGCCGAGTATGATTTTAATATCCCCGGAGATGTTGGCTAACTGATTTGTGGCTTGTTGCCCCAGTTCCGAAATAGTTGTCTGATATTCCGTCATTGTTTGTGCCGCAGAAGTACTATCAGGACGCTGATCCGTTGCTGGCGGGGTTGCTGCTGTCTGTTCAGTCGTGGGCGCGTCCCCGGTATCTGCGGGCTTCTGAATATCCTTTTTGTCTTTCAGCGTCGGCAAGGTGCGTTTGGGTATCAGCGCGGGTGGCCGTTGAGGCAGGGTAATGCTAAGGGTATTCCAGCCAAACCCGGTGAGTTGAGTGCGTAACGGGTGGACTATTGCGGGCCAGTCAGCGCTGGTCGAGCGGTCAGAAAAAATTATCACGGTGCCTGTCGGTGTTGCTGTCGCCGCGTGCTGCAATAGTGCCAGTTGCTTTTCATCTTGCAGCGTCAGCCAGATGACTTCTGTTTCCGGACTTTGTGCCAGCGCCCTGGCCAGGTCTTCCTGCTGCTGCAGGGATAAGTCAGGAGGCGTGCGATCAGCAGGGGTGGTTTCCTTACTCTCAGTCTCAGTCTTAGTCTTAGTCTCAGACGTGGCGGGGGCCGAATTGTCGGCAGCACTGTCCTCGGCCGCAGGCAGTACTGCAGAAAAGCTTATAAACAGTGCACAAATCAGCGGTTTAATCAGTGTCATGCTGCGATTATTCAAGAGCGTGGCAAGATTAGCAAGGATGAAAGTCGGTTGAGTTTCGAGGCGTGCAAAGTACAATAGCGGGATTCCTCTTCCTATTACTTTCTGAGTTACGTTAATGGCTGACTATAAGATTGCTCCATCCATTCTGTCTGCAGACTTCGCCCGCCTGGGTGAAGAGGTTGAAAATGTCCTCGCTGCGGGCGCTGATTACGTCCATTTTGATGTGATGGACAATCACTACGTACCCAACCTGACGATCGGTCCAATGGTGTGTAAAGCGTTGCGTAACCACGGAATTCAGGCACCGATTGATGTGCATCTGATGGTTAAGCCTGTTGATCGTCTGATAGGTGACTTTATTGATGCCGGTGCCAGTATTATTACGTTTCATCCGGAGGGGTCTGAACATATTGATCGTTCATTGCAGATGATTCGTGATGGCGGATGTCGATCAGGCCTGGTATTCAATCCCGCAACACCGCTGAGTTATCTTGATTATGTGCTGGATAAGGTAGATATGATTCTTCTGATGTCGGTTAACCCGGGATTTGGTGGTCAGAAATTTATCCCGGCAACCCTGGATAAGCTGAAGCAGGCCCGCGCGATCATTGATCAGAGTGGTTATGATATCCGTCTTGAAGTCGATGGAGGTGTGGGGATAGGTAACATTGCTGAGATTGCTGCGGCGGGTGCCGATACCTTCGTAGCCGGTTCCGCTATTTTCAATACCGATGACTACAAATCGACTATTGATAAGATGCGTGCAGAGCTCGCTGCACTGAATTAATCCTCTATAAGCGCGTTGCAGGGGGAGTTCTGATGCGATTGAGCGAACTATATAATGCTGCATTGCCTCAACTGGTGCTGTTCGATCTGGATGGCACCCTGTTGGACAGCGCGCCCGACTTGACTCTGGCGGTTGATCGGATGCTGACTATGCTGGAGCTGCCGGTAGTCGGGCCGGAACGGGTGCGAAACTGGGTGGGTAACGGCGCTCAGATGTTAGTTAAACGGGCGCTGACTCAGCGTGATACCCCCTGTGGTGATGAACCTGAATTAGCACTGTTTGATCAGGCTTTTGAACTGTTTCTGAAATATTATGGTCAGTGTTGCGCAGAGCAGAGTGCTCTCTATCCGGGAGTGCTGGATCTGATTGATTTTTTACACGATCATCAGGTCGTTATGGGGCTGGTGACTAACAAGCCGATGGCGTTTACTGAGACTCTGCTGGACGAATTTAATCTGCGGGGGTATTTCTCTGTGGTGCTGGGAGGCGATAGTCTGCCTGAGAAAAAACCTCATCCTATGCCGCTGATTCATGCGATGCAACAGTTGGGTGTCACGCCGCAACTTACTCTGATGGTAGGGGATTCGCGCAGTGATATACGGGCGGCGCAGGCGGCAGGCTGTAAAGTAGCTGCCGTTACCTACGGGTATAATCATGGCGAGTCCGTTGCCAGCTACAATCCGGATCTTGTCATTGATAACCTCATTGAGCTGATCAGTTAGCAGGCCTGTTGTCTGATCTTACTGTCCGATCGATTTCATCTCGTCAAACAGCGCCATTCGGGCTGCATTACACACGGCCAATACGCCAGCATGACTCACCCGGCGCTCAAGTGATATGGCATAGAAACGTTCGCGGATATCGTCCATCCGTCCGATAACCTCGACACCGTATTGCCGGGTCATCTGCTGTTCTATCACGGTTGGGGCGCAGAAAATCCCTGCGCCTGATAAGCCAAAGGCTTCAATCAATGCTGTATCGGCACATTCGACTTTAATATCAGGCTTGATTTTATAGCGCTCAAACCAGCGCTTCAGGCCCATTCCCCTTTCGGTTCCGGCGGCGGGCATCAGCATTGGTGCTCCCTCAAGTGATGCTGGGAAATTGGCCCGATAGGAGGCCGCAACCTCCTGAGTGGCAAAAAAGCTCAGTCCACACTCACCCAGCAGGTGGTTATATCCTCGCACATGGAAACTGGTGTCCAGTGGGCGGTCTGCTAAGACCAGGTCCAGTTTCTGGGTTGCCAGATCGGCCAGTAAACTGGATAGCGGCCCTTCTTCACAGATCAGTCGGCTGGCATCATTCAGCTTGAGTGCCGGTTCTAACAGGTGGTAGGTGATCAGTTTCGGAAGCACATCGGCAATACCGATGTTAAAGCGTTGTTGTTTGTGACTGACCGGGTTATGGATGCTTTGTTTAAGTTCATCCCCTAACAGAAAAATATCCTCGGCATAGTTGAGCGCGTGCTGGCCCGCTTTAGTGAGTTTCAGGTTACGGCCGCGCTTTTTAAATAGCGGGGTGCCCAGCTCATGTTCGAGTAGTTTTAACTGCCCACTGATGGTTTGGGGCGTCAGGTGAAGTTTCTCGCTGGCTCTGTTGATGCTGCCCTCCTGAGCAACGACCAGAAAGTACCGCAGGTGTTTGAAATTCATAGTGATACCCCAGTGAGCAAGATAGTTCGAATAAATCGTAGTGTTTAGTTAGTAAATTCGTATTTTATTTGTAATTTGATTGACTATACTGTGACTTATCGGGTTTGTCATGACCTCTCAGGTTCTCCCCCGACAGGGTTATGGCTCCGAGTTGTTGATAGGTTGTTATGTAAGTAGGTTGTAAGGCTCTCCTCGGGTCTTTAGTAAATGGACTCTCATCCAAGCATTCACCCGGCGCCCAAGGCCGGGTTTTTTTTGTCCGCTCGAAACTACCGTGCTGCTGAACGTTTCCCTCTGTTTATGTGCTGAAACATCTGTTGACTGTCAGTGGGTGATGATGCATAAAAAATCGGGCTGTGGATAACTCAGCCGGTTGATTCAGAGAGTGGGCTGCTATAAGGTTGGGTCTCTGAATTAACGATGTCTGGAATCACTGTGTCAGATTTGGTAGCCCCCATTAATACAGGCCCTTCCCCCTTCTATGTCGGGGAACGCTGGCGATGGCGTGACTGAGCCCTGCTTATCAGTTATTACGCCCGGCTGCTTAAAAAATCACCCGGAATAGATTTTAAAAAACTCTGTGCACAACGCCACAGAGTCGTTACGAGAACAGACCATGACACCTGAACAATTTGCTGAGCTGGCAGCTCAGAATTACAACCGCATACCTGTCGTTCGCGAAGTACTGGCGGATCTGGATACACCTCTTTCCACCTATATGAAACTGGCAAATCAACCCTACAGCTATCTGCTGGAGTCAGTTGAAGGCGGCGAAAAATGGGGGCGTTACTCAATTATCGGTTTGCCATGCAGGACAGTGCTGAAAGTCTTTGGTCACAGTGTGCGTATTGAAACCGATGGTGAAGTGATTGAGCAGTCTGAAGAGGCCGATCCGCTGGCGTTTGTTGAACAGTTTCAGTCCCGTTACCGGGTGGCTGAATTACCGGGCTTACCCCGGTTTAATGGGGGGTTGGTAGGCTATTTTGGTTATGACTCGGTCCGCTATGTTGAGAAAAGGCTGGCCGATAGTGTCCCCGATGATGTGATTGGTACGCCTGATATCCTGTTGATGGTGTCTGATGAAGTGGTGGTCTTTGATAATCTTAGCGGGAAGCTGATTCTGATCAGTCATGTTGATCCGGCTGACGAGGACGCGCTGAGCCAGGCGCAGTTACGTTTGGATGAACTGGTTACCCGGCTGCGGTTTTCGGTACCGCACCAGGAGGCTTTGTCAACTGAGCGGCGCGAGGTGTCTGAGTCTGAATTCAAATCCAGCTTTGGCGAACAGCAATACAAAGATTCAGTCGACCGGATTAAGGAATACATTCTGTCGGGCGATGTGATGCAAACCGTTATATCGCAGCGGATGACGATCCCCTTTACCAGCAGTCCCCTGGATCTGTATCGTGCTCTGCGTTGTTTGAATCCGTCGCCCTATATGTACGCTTTACATCTGGGGGATCATCATGTGGTGGGGTCTTCTCCGGAAATTCTGGCCCGGGTGGAAGATAATATCGTCACCGTACGGCCGATTGCCGGAACCCGTCCGAGAGGGGCAACGGAAGCGGAAGACCTGGCGCTGGAAAAAGATCTGCTGGCTGATCCAAAGGAACGCGCAGAACATCTGATGCTGATTGATCTGGGGCGAAATGATGTCGGCCGGGTCGCTGAAATTGGTAAGGTCGAACTGACCGCTCAGATGGTGGTTGAGCGATACTCACATGTGATGCACATTGTTTCCAATGTTATCGGACATCTGAAACCGGATGTCTCTGTGATGGATGTTCTTCGTGCCACGCTGCCCGCCGGTACCCTGAGTGGCGCACCCAAGGTTCGCGCGATGGAAATAATTGACGAGCTGGAACCGGTTAAGCGCGGCATTTATGGTGGTGCTGTCGGTTACCTATCCTGGAATGGCAATATGGATACCGCGATCGCAATCCGCACCGCCGTGATTGAAAATGGCAAACTGCATATTCAGGCTGGCGCGGGGATTGTTGCTGATTCTGTTCCCAGCTCAGAATGGGATGAAACCATGAATAAAGGCCGGGCGATATTCCGGGCTGTGGCGATGGTCGAGCAGGGATTGGATAATCTCTGATTACTATTAGAATAATCAAGCCCCCGTCAGGGGGCTTTTTTGTTTATCCGTTAGAGTAAAGCAAGGTTTAACACTGATCAGGGTCAGTTGACCTTCATAGCGGATTGTGGCCAAATGTGCTGCTCTCGCGAGAACAGGGATCGTTTTCAATTAGGACGTACTTACTATGGATGGTTGGCGGTGAAGATTAGAGTTGCTCTGATTGCTTTCAGGGGTATCGCTCCCGCAAGAAAAGTCGAAAAAGTTTTTTCCGGAGAAGATTTCACCATTGGCAGGGCCGATGATAATGAGATTGTACTGGAAGATCCTGATCGCTATTGTTCCCGCTATCATGTCCGTTGCTACCTAATCTCTGGTAGCTATTATCTCGAAGATACCAGCTCTCCAGGCACTCAGCTCAATGCCGGCGAGTTTATTACCCGCGGCCAGCGTCATAAATTGCAGCATGGTGATCGTCTGATCATTGGCGAAAATCAACTTCTGATTTCGTTAGAAGAAGATGAACCGGTTCAGCATCAGCGGATTCATCAGGACTTTTTTTCCATTGACGATTTTTTTGCCGACTCTGATGCTGAGGTCCCGTTATCAGATCCCGTATCCCGGGTTGCTCCTTTAGCCAATATTCCACTGGGTAATACTGCTGATTTCTATCGCGCGCCATTACATCAACACAGTAACCCGCATGACGAGCAAAGCCCGTTTGATTTTTCGGAGCTCTCTTCACCGGATGTGCAAAACCATGATCAGGCAGATCTGTTAAGCGAGTCCTTAATTGATCCATTGGATGAGCTGGAATCAGACCCGCAGTTTGAATCTGTGATGACATCTGATCCAGACGCCGATGAGCATGGCGCGGGTAAAGAGCGGCCTGAATCAGCTTCAATACCGACAGACATAACTGACACGGATAATGCGGACCGATCGCAAGTGAAAAACCTGGGATCAGAGCGTTCGGTGGGTAACGATACTCAAAGCGATAGTTCTGAGTCTAATAGTGCTGAACTGCCTATCGACAGTCGCGCTATCCGGGCCTTCCTGGACGGTCTTGGGCTCAGATCGGAAGATCTGATTGGCAGAAATAAAGTTGAAATTATGCACTCTGCCGGAGAGATGCTGAAGATACTGACCAAAGGAACAATGGAGATTCTTCAGACCCGCAGTGATATCAAACGGGAGTTTGGCATGGATGTGACGCGTATCGGGGCTGTGAGGAATAATCCTTTGAAATTTTGCCGCAGTATCGAAGAAGCAATGCTGATTATGCTAACTCACTCTGACGGTTATCTTGGTCCTCAGGAAGCCGTGATGGAAGGCGTCGTTGATGTCAAAGCGCATCAGGTTGCAGTGATGTCCGGTATGCAGGCGGCGCTCACCGCACTGCTTAAACGATTTGAACCGGCTGCATTAGAATCACAGTTAAATGTTCGTTTTACATTATTAAAGAAGAGTCGTTACTGGGATCTCTATACTGCGGCGTATCAACAATTACAGCATGAAGCGCAGGATAGTTTTCATAGTTTGTATGGCGACGAGTTTTCTCGCGTCTACGAAGAGCAGGTGCGGCAAATACAGAAAGTGCTGCCGGTGTGTTAATTTGCAGAAGATGTCGCAATGGGTTCAGCAATAATACAGAAAGTTGAAGGTATACAGGGATGAGTACTAACGATGAATAAAGCCATTCGGTTGAATGCTCTAAGACAGGCTCTTGTTGTAGGAGGGCTTTGTAGTCTGCTGGCGGTTTCGGTTTCTGCAGCACCTGCACCACCGCCTCTTCCTGATGGCGCTACGAGTGGTGGCTCCAGTCCCAGAACATTGCCACAACCGCAGCTGCTTCCTAAAGATCTTGATCTGACCATTCCGCCTCGAAAAGACCGCCCGGTTGATTTGAGCGCAGGTCCGCAGTTTGATGTTTATCTGCTTAACTTATATCAGCTTATACCATCACAGAATGTTAAGCGGCTGGTTGATGATGAAGCGGTCGTCGAGATACTGATGTCTGCGATGGTTGAGAATAATGCCCATTTTACTCTGGGACGATTGCAGCAGCTGGCGGATAAAGTGACCAACTATTATCGTGCTAAGGGGTTGGTGCTGGCAACGGCTTATGTGCCCGCTCAGGATGTGGTAAATAATACAGTAGAACTGCATCTGCTGATGGGCGAACTGAGCGACGTAGAAGTATCGGGTGCTACCTCTTATGACGCTGAGACGATCAGCCGTGTATTTGCTGATCAGATAGGCAGGCCTTTGAAAAAAGAGGATATTGAATCATCATTGCTGAGGGTGCTGGATTATCCGGGCCTTGATATTTCCGGTGTGCTTGAACCCGGTGAATATGTCGGCTCTACGAAAATGTTAATAAATATTAACCGTGAGGATCGTGTTTCTGGAGCGCTATATCTGGATAACAAAGGTTCACAATACTCCGGTGAAGAGCGGCTGGGGCTTGATCTCTCTGTGAATAATCCTCTGGGGTTAGCAGATAGACTGACACTGAACTTCATTATTCAGAATAAGCCAAATGTTGACGGTGATTATTCCGTGGATAATGCTAAATATAGTGGCGCGACGTATGAGTTCAGTCCGGTGGACTCCGATTATATCGCTTCGCTGCATTATCATCAGAGTGATTACGAAGTGGGGCGTGATCTGGCTACCTTTGCGTTTGCGGGTAAATCCAAGCAATGGAAAGCGGGATTGAAAAAACAGCTGGGCCGAAGCAGAACCCGTAACAGTTATGTCAAAGCTGAGCTGATCCATGATCAGGTAGAAAATACGCAGGGCTCTGTCAAAAGTAGCGACGATCGCCTTACCGCTCTGGCCGCAACTTATGGTTATGACTTTTCAGATAACATCTTTGGCGGAGGATTTACCCGCGGCGAGGTGTCTGTTCAGCATGGGTTCGCAGGGGCTTTAGGGGCGATGGATAATAAAGACCGTAATGCCAGCCGCTCCTCCAGCAAAGGCCCCGCGCCCGCCGATTTCAACATACTTGAGTTTAATCTATCCCGCTATCAGCGACTGTCTGACAATAATGCTCTTATTTTAAAATTAAATGCACAGTACTCTCCTGATTCCTTGTTCTCTGTTAAACAGTTTAGTCTGGGTGGTTTTGACAGTGTCCGGGCTTATCCTGGTGGTGAATATCTGGCAGATTCCGGTTTTTATACAGGCTTCGAGTTAATCAGTAATGCGCCAGGATTTACTGACCGTCCTGCTTTTAATGACCGGACCTGGGGAGAGGTACTGCAGTTCATGCTGTTTGCAGATTATGCCCATGGATATAAAAATAATGCGCTTATTGGGGAAGAATCCGAGCTGGAGCTGAGTGGCCTCGGTGTGGGGTTACGTTTTCTACCGGCTGAATCATTCACGGCTACGCTAACCGTGGCTACCCCTATAGGTAGCAGAGAAGCATCTAATAATCGTGACCCTCAGGTTTATGGTGAGTTGAATTATCTTTTCTGAGTCTGCTTGAATTCAAGTTGCATCTGAAATAGTCATTACTGAGCTTTGTGTGCTGCGAAGCTGGTCAAAAGTTAAAGGGATATATTCCATGGAATGGAAACTGAAGCCGCTTGTACAGGTTATTAAAGCGATTGCTGCAACTGGCGCAGGCTCTTTTATGTTGCTCAATGGAGCACATGCCGCCGTTGATAATTTCAACGTTTCTTCCGGTTCCGGAAATATTTCAAGACCGGACTCTAAAACCAATATCGTTACACAGAACAGTAAAGTGATGGTGGCCACTGTCTCTCGACTGGATCTGGCAAGTAATGAATTGTTGCAGCATAACGCGCAGCTATCCGGTTCATCAGTTCTTTATAAAATACAGGACGTAAAAGCATCTGACATTCAGGGACGCATAGAAGGTAATGCCAATCTGAAGTTGATGGTTTTACAAAACCGCAACGGAATGGTGTTTGGCCCAAATTCTAGTGTCGATGTTAACTCCTTTGTTGCCACGACCCTTGATGTCGATGATGTAGCATTCCAGTCGGGACAACTGATTCTGGATGCCAATAGCAGTAAGGGCGTGATTGTTAATAAAGGTCTGATTCAGGCAGCGACCGGAGGTTCAGTGGCGCTGGTTGCTGGTCAGGTTGACAATCAGGGCGTTATCGTCGCAGAGAAGGGGCACGTTGAGCTCGCTTCTGGCAACGCTGTCACCATCGATTTTGATGGTGATGGTTTGTTGCAGTTGCGCATTGATCAGGAGGTTACTTCAGGTTCTGGTGATGCTGTCGTTAATAGTGGATTGATAGAGGCCAATGGCGGTCAGGTATTCTTAACAGCAAGAGCCGCGCGGGATGTTTTTACCCGGGTGGTTAATAACAGCGGTGTTATACGCGCGGCTAAAGTAAGTAATGAAGGCGGTGTTATCCATCTTTCGGGGATGGGGGGCGATACGGTTAACAGCGGCAGCCTGATGGCTGTTTCTGCTGATGGCAAGGGCGGCAATGTTGATGTACTGGGGGATCGTGTTGCTCTTACAGGTCATGCGCTTATCGATGTTTCCGGTGAAGCGGGAGGGGGACAGGTTCGTATTGGTGGTGATTTTCAGGGTAAAAATCCTGAGATAGCTAACGCCTCGCATACGTTTGTCGGAAATAACGCTGAAATAAAAGCAGATGCTACCGGTAGTGGCGATGGTGGCCGGGTTATCGTCTGGTCGGATAACAGTACCCGTTACATGGGGCATATCAGTGCCCGCGGTAAAGATGCATCTGGTAACGGTGGTTTTGTTGAAGTATCAGGTAAGCACTCTTTGAGTTTTACTGGTGAAGCGAACCTGAGTGCTGAGAGAGGTAGTAATGGTCAGCTATTGCTGGACACTGAGAATCTGACGATTGTTGCTGATGACGGGAGAGATCCAGTACTACCCGGTGTTGGTAGCGATGTTTTTGACTTTGGTGGGTCAGAAAGTGTCATCGATAATGACACGATTATAAAACTGCTATCAACCGCCGACCTTAAGTTACAGGCCCATGATGATATATCTGTAAACTCAGCTGTAAACCTTAATACATCTAACCATCTTACGTTAGAAGCTGGCGATGATATCGCCATTAATGCCAGCGTCAGTAATACCGGCAGTGGCGATCTGAGTTTTATCGCAGGGTCGGGAAATGCAACTCCAGTTAATCCTGATCTTCCAGCGCAGATTTTGCTCTGCGCAGATGTTACCACCGTTGGTGATCAGAGCTATACCGGTGCCGTGACGCTGACAGGGGATGCCGTACTGACCGCTACCAGTATCTCGTTCAATGACACTGTCGATGGTGCGCAGCGACTGGAGCTGGATGCCGATAGCGTCACGCTGTCGGGGCCTGTTGGCGGAACCACCGGGCTGACCAAGATAGTCTTTGATAAAGCAGTGACACTCGGCGTGGATATCACCGCGGGTATCCAGACGTTCATGGACAGTCTGACCCTGAGTAACAACGTCACCCTGACCGGTGATGTCAGCACACAAGCGATCAGCGGGAATAACGATCTGTCAGTGTCTGGTAGTCTGACTACCCAGGGTGCGGTCGCGATTCAGGATCTGGCGGTCTCCTCCGATGCTACCTTCGGCGCCTCAGTCGAGGTTGGCGATATCGTGATCGGGGGGAATGCCGTCATCGGTGATACCGTGAAGGCGGATAGCCTGGCGATCACCGGCACCACCGACCTGGGGGGAAATGTCACCACTGCAGCAGATCAGACCTATACCGATGCCGTGACACTGACAGGGGATGCCGTGCTGACCACTGAGGATACTGGCGCGGCGATCCATCTTGGTAATACTGTGGATGGTGCTCATCAATTGGAGCTGAATGCGGATGTTGTTACGCTGTCGGGGGCTGTCGGGGGAACCACCGGGCTGACCAAGATAGTCTTTGATAAAGCAGTGACACTCGGCGTGGATATCACCGCGGGTATCCAGACGTTCATGGACAGTCTGACCCTGAGTAACAACGTCACCCTGACCGGTGATGTAACGACCAAATCGATCAGTGGCTCGCAGAATCTGCTTGTTACAGGCACATTGAATAGCGAGGGCGCCGTTGCAATCAACGACCTGAACGTCTCTTCCGCTGCCACCTTTGGTTCCACGGTTGATGCTGGCAGCGTTGTTATTGGTGGCAATGCCAAGATTAACGATACGGTGAATGCCGATAGTCTGGCAATCACCGGCACCACCGATCTGGGTGCCAATGTCACCACCGCAGGCGATCAGACCTATACCGACGCCGTGACGCTGACCGGGGATGCGGTACTGACCGCCAAGGATGCCGGAGCAGCGATCAATCTCAACAATACCGTGGACGGCGCCCAGCGCCTCGAGCTGAATGCCGACGCAGTTCAACTGCTGGGCACTGTCGGTGGCACGACCGCCCTGACCGAAGTGGTGTTTGATAAAGCAGCGACGCTGGGCGTGGATATCACCGCCGGCATCCAGACCTTTATGGACAGCCTGACACTGGGTAACAACGTCACCCTGACCGGCGATGTAACGACCAAATCGATCAGTGGCTCGCAGAATCTGCTTGTTACAGGCACATTGAATAGCGAGGGCGCCGTTGCAATCAACGACCTGAACGTCTCTTCCGCTGCCACCTTTGGTTCCACGGTTGATGCTGGCAGCGTTGTTATTGGTGGCAATACCAAGATTAACGATACGGTGAATGCCGATAGTCTGGCAATCACCGGCACCACCGATCTGGGTGCCAATGTCACCACCGCAGGCGATCAGACCTATACCGACGCCGTGACGCTGACCGGGGATGCGGTACTGACCGCCAAGGATGCCGGAGCAGCGATCAATCTCAACAATACCGTGGACGGCGCCCAGCGACTGGAGCTGGATGCAGATGTTGTCACGTTGACAGGCGCTATCGGTACAACCACTGCACTGACCGAAGTGGTATTTGATAAAGCGGCGACGCTGGGTGTGGATATCACCGCTGGCATCCAGACCTTTATGGACAGCCTGACACTGGGTAACAACGTCACCCTGACCGGCGATGTAACGACCAAATCGATCAGTGGCTCGCAGAATCTGCTTGTTACAGGCACATTGAATAGCGAGGGCGCCGTTGCAATCAACGACCTGAACGTCTCTTCCGCTGCCACCTTTGGTTCCACGGTTGATGCTGGCAGCGTTGTTATTGGTGGCAATACCAAGATTAACGATACGGTGAATGCCGATAGTCTGGCAATCACCGGCACCACCGATCTGGGTGCCAATGTCACCACCGCAGGCGATCAGACCTATACCGACGCCGTGACGCTGACCGGGGATGCGGTACTGACCGCCAAGGATGCCGGAGCAGCGATCAATCTCAACAATACCGTGGACGGCGCCCAGCGCCTCGAGCTGAATGCCGACGCAGTTCAACTGCTGGGCACTGTCGGTGGCACGACCGCCCTGACTGAAGTGGTGTTTGATAAAGCAGCGACGCTGGGCGTGGATATCACCGCCGGCATCCAGACCTTTATGGACAGCCTGACACTGGGTAACAACGTCACCCTGACCGGCGATGTAACGACCAAATCGATCAGTGGCTCGCAGAATCTGCTTGTTACAGGCACATTGAATAGCGAGGGCGCCGTTGCAATCAACGACCTGAACGTCTCTTCCGCTGCCACCTTTGGTTCCACGGTTGATGCTGGCAGCGTTGTTATTGGTGGCAATACCAAGATTAACGATACGGTGAATGCCGATAGTCTGGCAATCACCGGCACCACCGATCTGGGTGCCAATGTCACCACCGCAGGCGATCAGACCTATACCGACGCCGTGACGCTGACCGGGGATGCGGTACTGACCGCCAAGGATGCCGGAGCAGCGATCAATCTCAACGACACCGTGGACGGCGCCCAGCGCCTCGAGCTGAATGCCGACGCAGTTCAACTGCTGGGCACTGTCGGTGGCACGACCGCCCTGACCGAAGTGGTGTTTGATAAAGCAGCGACGCTGGGCGTGGATATCACCGCCGGCATCCAGACCTTTATGGACAGCCTGACACTGGGTAACAACGTCACCCTGACCGGCGATGTAACGACCAAATCGATCAGTGGCTCGCAGAATCTGCTTGTTACAGGCACATTGAATAGCGAGGGCGCCGTTGCAATCAACGACCTGAACGTCTCTTCCGCTGCCACCTTTGGTTCCACGGTTGATGCTGGCAGCGTTGTTATTGGTGGCAATGCCAAGATTAACGATACGGTGAATGCCGATAGTCTGGCAATCACCGGCACCACCGATCTGGGTGCCAATGTCACCACCGCAGGCGATCAGACCTATACCGACGCCGTGACGCTGACCGGGGATGCGGTACTGACCGCCAAGGATGCCGGAGCAGCGATCAATCTCAACGACACCGTGGACGGCGCCCAGCGCCTCGAGCTGAATGCCGACGCAGTTCAACTGCTGGGCACTGTCGGTGGCACGACCGCCCTGACCGAAGTGGTGTTTGATAAAGCAGCGACGCTGGGCGTGGATATCACCGCCGGCATCCAGACCTTTATGGACAGCCTGACACTGGGTAACAACGTCACCCTGACCGGCGATGTAACGACCAAATCGATCAGTGGCTCGCAGAATCTGCTTGTTACAGGCACATTGAATAGCGAGGGCGCCGTTGCAATCAACGACCTGAACGTCTCTTCCGCTGCCACCTTTGGTTCCACGGTTGATGCTGGCAGCGTTGTTATTGGTGGCAATACCAAGATTAACGATACGGTGAATGCCGATAGTCTGGCAATCACCGGCACCACCGATCTGGGTGCCAATGTCACCACCGCAGGCGATCAGACCTATACCGACGCCGTGACGCTGACCGGGGATGCGGTACTGACCGCCAAGGATGCCGGAGCAGCGATCAATCTCAACAATACCGTGGACGGCGCCCAGCGCCTCGAGCTGAATGCCGACGCAGTTCAACTGCTGGGCACTGTCGGTGGCACGACCGCCCTGACCGAAGTGGTGTTTGATAAAGCAGCGACGCTGGGCGTGGATATCACCGCCGGCATCCAGACCTTTATGGACAGCCTGACACTGGGTAACAACGTCACCCTGACCGGCGATGTAACGACCAAATCGATCAGTGGCTCGCAGAATCTGCTTGTTACAGGCACATTGAATAGCGAGGGCGCCGTTGCAATCAACGACCTGAACGTCTCTTCCGCTGCCACCTTTGGTTCCACGGTTGATGCTGGCAGCGTTGTTATTGGTGGCAATGCCAAGATTAACGATACGGTGAATGCCGATAGTCTGGCAATCACCGGCACCACCGATCTGGGTGCCAATGTCACCACCGCAGGCGATCAGACCTATACCGACGCCGTGACGCTGACCGGGGATGCGGTACTGACCGCCAAGGATGCCGGAGCAGCGATCAATCTCAACGACACCGTGGACGGCGCCCAGCGCCTCGAGCTGAATGCCGACGCAGTTCAACTGCTGGGCACTGTCGGTGGCACGACCGCCCTGACCGAAGTGGTGTTTGATAAAGCAGCGACGCTGGGCGTGGATATCACCGCCGGCATCCAGACCTTTATGGACAGCCTGACACTGGGTAACAACGTCACCCTGACCGGCGATGTAACGACCAAATCGATCAGTGGCTCGCAGAATCTGCTTGTTACAGGCACATTGAATAGCGAGGGCGCCGTTGCAATCAACGACCTGAACGTCTCTTCCGCTGCCACCTTTGGTTCCACGGTTGATGCTGGCAGCGTTGTTATTGGTGGCAATACCAAGATTAACGATACGGTGAATGCCGATAGTCTGGCAATCACCGGCACCACCGATCTGGGTGCCAATGTCACCACCGCAGGCGATCAGACCTATACCGACGCCGTGACGCTGACCGGGGATGCGGTACTGACCGCCAAGGATGCCGGAGCAGCGATCAATCTCAACAATACCGTGGACGGCGCCCAGCGCCTCGAGCTGAATGCCGACGCAGTTCAACTGCTGGGCACTGTCGGTGGCACGACCGCCCTGACCGAAGTGGTGTTTGATAAAGCAGCGACGCTGGGCGTGGATATCACCGCCGGCATCCAGACCTTTATGGACAGCCTGACACTGGGTAACAACGTCACCCTGACCGGCGATGTAACGACCAAATCGATCAGTGGCTCGCAGAATCTGCTTGTTACAGGCACATTGAATAGCGAGGGCGCCGTTGCAATCAACGACCTGAACGTCTCTTCCGCTGCCACCTTTGGTTCCACGGTTGATGCTGGCAGCGTTGTTATTGGTGGCAATACCAAGATTAACGATACGGTGAATGCCGATAGTCTGGCAATCACCGGCACCACCGATCTGGGTGCCAATGTCACCACCGCAGGCGATCAGACCTATACCGACGCCGTGACGCTGACCGGGGATGCGGTACTGACCGCCAAGGATGCCGGAGCAGCGATCAATCTCAACAATACCGTGGACGGCGCCCAGCGCCTCGAGCTGAATGCCGACGCAGTTCAACTGCTGGGCACTGTCGGTGGCACGACCGCCCTGACCGAAGTGGTGTTTGATAAAGCAGCGACGCTGGGCGTGGATATCACCGCCGGCATCCAGACCTTTATGGACAGCCTGACACTGGGTAACAACGTCACCCTGACCGGCGATGTAACGACCAAATCGATCAGTGGCTCGCAGAATCTGCTTGTTACAGGCACATTGAATAGCGAGGGCGCCGTTGCAATTAACGACCTGAACGTCTCTTCCGCTGCCACCTTTGGTTCCACGGTTGATGCTGGCAGCGTTGTTATTGGTGGCAATGCCAAGATTAACGATACGGTGAATGCCGATAGTCTGGCAATCACCGGCACCACCGATCTGGGTGCCAATGTTACCACCTCCGGCGATCAGACCTATACCGACGCCGTGACGCTGACCGGGGATGCGGTACTGACCGCCAAGGATGCCGGAGCAGCGATCAATCTCAACGACACCGTGGACGGCGCCCAGCGCCTCGAGCTGAATGCCGACGCAGTTCAACTGCTGGGCACTGTCGGTGGCACGACCGCCCTGACCGAAGTGGTGTTTGATAAAGCAGCGACGCTGGGCGTGGATATCACCGCCGGCATCCAGACCTTTATGGACAGCCTGACACTGGGTAACAACGTCACCCTGACCGGCGATGTAACGACCAAATCGATCAGTGGCTCGCAGAATCTGCTTGTTACAGGCACATTGAATAGCGAGGGCGCCGTTGCAATCAACGACCTGAACGTCTCTTCCGCTGCCACCTTTGGTTCCACGGTTGATGCTGGCAGCGTTGTTATTGGTGGCAATGCCAAGATTAACGATACGGTGAATGCCGATAGTCTGGCAATCACCGGCACCACCGATCTGGGTGCCAATGTCACCACCGCAGGCGATCAGACCTATACCGACGCCGTGACGCTGACCGGGGATGCGGTACTGACCGCCAAGGATGCCGGAGCAGCGATCAATCTCAACGACACCGTGGACGGCGCCCAGCGCCTCGAGCTGAATGCCGACGCAGTTCAACTGCTGGGCACTGTCGGTGGCACGACCGCCCTGACCGAAGTGGTGTTTGATAAAGCAGCGACGCTGGGCGTGGATATCACCGCCGGCATCCAGACCTTTATGGACAGCCTGACACTGGGTAACAACGTCACCCTGACCGGCGATGTAACGACCAAATCGATCAGTGGCTCGCAGAATCTGCTTGTTACAGGCACATTGAATAGCGAGGGCGCCGTTGCAATCAACGACCTGAACGTCTCTTCCGCTGCCACCTTTGGTTCCACGGTTGATGCTGGCAGCGTTGTTATTGGTGGCAATACCAAGATTAACGATACGGTGAATGCCGATAGTCTGGCAATCACCGGCACCACCGATCTGGGTGCCAATGTCACCACCGCAGGCGATCAGACCTATACCGACGCCGTGACGCTGACCGGGGATGCGGTACTGACCGCCAAGGATGCCGGAGCAGCGATCAATCTCAACAATACCGTGGACGGCGCCCAGCGCCTCGAGCTGAATGCCGACGCAGTTCAACTGCTGGGCACTGTCGGTGGCACGACCGCCCTGACCGAAGTGGTGTTTGATAAAGCAGCGACGCTGGGCGTGGATATCACCGCCGGCATCCAGACCTTTATGGACAGCCTGACACTGGGTAACAACGTCACCCTGACCGGCGATGTAACGACCAAATCGATCAGTGGCTCGCAGAATCTGCTTGTTACAGGCACATTGAATAGCGAGGGCGCCGTTGCAATCAACGACCTGAACGTCTCTTCCGCTGCCACCTTTGGTTCCACGGTTGATGCTGGCAGCGTTGTTATTGGTGGCAATACCAAGATTAACGATACGGTGAATGCCGATAGTCTGGCAATCACCGGCACCACCGATCTGGGTGCCAATGTCACCACCGCAGGCGATCAGACCTATACCGACGCCGTGACGCTGACCGGGGATGCGGTACTGACCGCCAAGGATGCCGGAGCAGCGATCAATCTCAACAATACCGTGGACGGCGCCCAGCGCCTCGAGCTGAATGCCGACGCAGTTCAACTGCTGGGCACTGTCGGTGGCACGACCGCCCTGACCGAAGTGGTGTTTGATAAAGCAGCGACGCTGGGCGTGGATATCACCGCCGGCATCCAGACCTTTATGGACAGCCTGACACTGGGTAACAACGTCACCCTGACCGGCGATGTAACGACCAAATCGATCAGTGGCTCGCAGAATCTGCTTGTTACAGGCACATTGAATAGCGAGGGCGCCGTTGCAATTAACGACCTGAACGTCTCTTCCGCTGCCACCTTTGGTTCCACGGTTGATGCTGGCAGCGTTGTTATTGGTGGCAATGCCAAGATTAACGATACGGTGAATGCCGATAGTCTGGCAATCACCGGCACCACCGATCTGGGTGCCAATGTTACCACCTCCGGCGATCAGACCTATACCGACGCCGTGACGCTGACCGGGGATGCGGTACTGACCGCCAAGGATGCCGGAGCAGCGATCAATCTCAACGACACCGTGGACGGCGCCCAGCGCCTCGAGCTGAATGCCGACGCAGTTCAACTGCTGGGCACTGTCGGTGGCACGACCGCCCTGACCGAAGTGGTGTTTGATAAAGCAGCGACGCTGGGCGTGGATATCACCGCCGGCATCCAGACCTTTATGGACAGCCTGACACTGGGTAACAACGTCACCCTGACCGGCGATGTAACGACCAAATCGATCAGTGGCTCGCAGAATCTGCTTGTTACAGGCACATTGAATAGCGAGGGCGCCGTTGCAATCAACGACCTGAACGTCTCTTCCGCTGCCACCTTTGGTTCCACGGTTGATGCTGGCAGCGTTGTTATTGGTGGCAATACCAAGATTAACGATACGGTGAATGCCGATAGTCTGGCAATCACCGGCACCACCGATCTGGGTGCCAATGTCACCACCGCAGGCGATCAGACCTATACCGACGCCGTGACGCTGACCGGGGATGCGGTACTGACCGCCAAGGATGCCGGAGCAGCGATCAATCTCAACAATACCGTGGACGGCGCCCAGCGCCTCGAGCTGAATGCCGACGCAGTTCAACTGCTGGGCACTGTCGGTGGCACGACCGCCCTGACCGAAGTGGTGTTTGATAAAGCAGCGACGCTGGGCGTGGATATCACCGCCGGCATCCAGACCTTTATGGACAGCCTGACACTGGGTAACAACGTCACCCTGACCGGCGATGTAACGACCAAATCGATCAGTGGCTCGCAGAATCTGCTTGTTACAGGCACATTGAATAGCGAGGGCGCCGTTGCAATCAACGACCTGAACGTCTCTTCCGCTGCCACCTTTGGTTCCACGGTTGATGCTGGCAGCGTTGTTATTGGTGGCAATGCCAAGATTAACGATACGGTGAATGCCGATAGTCTGGCAATCACCGGCACCACCGATCTGGGTGCCAATGTCACCACAGACCTATACCGACGCCGTGACGCTGACCGGGGATGCGGTACTGACCGCCAAGGATGCCGGAGCAGCGATCAATCTCAACGACACCGTGGACGGCGCCCAGCGCCTCGAGCTGAATGCCGACGCAGTTCAACTGCTGGGCACTGTCGGTGGCACGACCGCCCTGACCGAAGTGGTGTTTGATAAAGCAGCGACGCTGGGCGTGGATATCACCGCCGGCATCCAGACCTTTATGGACAGCCTGACACTGGGTAACAACGTCACCCTGACCGGCGATGTAACGACCAAATCGATCAGTGGCTCGCAGAATCTGCTTGTTACAGGCACATTGAATAGCGAGGGCGCCGTTGCAATCAACGACCTGAACGTCTCTTCCGCTGCCACCTTTGGTTCCACGGTTGATGCTGGCAGCGTTGTTATTGGTGGCAATACCAAGATTAACGATACGGTGAATGCCGATAGTCTGGCAATCACCGGCACCACCGATCTGGGTGCCAATGTCACCACCGCAGGCGATCAGACCTATACCGACGCCGTGACGCTGACCGGGGATGCGGTACTGACCGCCAAGGATGCCGGAGCAGCGATCAATCTCAACGACACCGTGGACGGCGCCCAGCGCCTCGAGCTGAATGCCGACGCAGTTCAACTGCTGGGCACTGTCGGTGGCACGACCGCCCTGACCGAAGTGGTGTTTGATAAAGCAGCGACGCTGGGCGTGGATATCACCGCCGGCATCCAGACCTTTATGGACAGCCTGACACTGGGTAACAACGTCACCCTGACCGGCGATGTCAGCACACAAGCGATCAGTGGGAATAACGATCTGTCAGTGTCTGGTAGTCTGACTACCCAGGGTGTGGTCGCGATCCAGGACCTAACCGTCTCTACCGATGCCACCTTCGGCGCCTCAGTCGAGGCTGGCGATATCGTGATCGGAGGTAATGCTGTCATCGGTGATACCCTGAAGGCAGATAGCCTGGCAATCACCGGCACCACCGATCTGGGTGCCAATGTCACCACCGCAGGCGATCAGACCTATACCGACGCCGTGACGCTGACCGGGGATGCGGTACTGACCGCCAAGGATGCCGGAGCAGCGATCAATCTCAACGACACCGTGGACGGCGCCCAGCGCCTCGAGCTGAATGCCGACGCAGTTCAACTGCTGGGCACTGTCGGTGGCACGACCGCCCTGACCGAAGTGGTGTTTGATAAAGCAGCGACCCTGGGTGTGGATATCACTGCGGATATCCAGACCTTTATGAACAGTCTGACCCTGAGTAACAACGTCACCCTGACCGGTGATGTCACCACACAAGCGATCCGCGGGAATAACTATCTGTCAGTGACCGGTCGCCTGACCACCCAGGGTGCGGTCGCGATCCAGGACCTGATAGTCGCCTCCGATGCCACCTTCGGCGCCTCAGTCGAGGCTGGCGATATCGTGATCGGAGGTAATACCGTCATCGGTGATACCCTGAAGGCGGATAGCCTGGCGATCACCGGTACCACCGACCTGGGGGGAAATGTCACCACTGCAGCGGATCAGACCTATACCGATGCAGTGACCCTGACAGGGGATGCCGTGTTGACCACTGAGGATACTGGCGCGGCGATCCATCTTGGTAATACCGTGGATGGTGCTCATCAATTGGAGCTGAATGCGGATGTTGTTACGCTGTCGGGGGCTGTCGGGGGAACCACCGGGTTGACCGAGATCGTGTTTGATAAAGCAGCGGCACTCGGCGTGGATATCACTGCGGATATCCAGACGTTCATGGACAGTCTGACCCTGAGTAACAACGTCACCCTAACCGGTGATGTCAGCACACAAGCGATCAGTGGGAATAACGATCTGTCAGTGAGCGGTCGCCTGACTACCCAGGGTGCAGTCGCGATCCAGGACCTGACCGTCTCCTCCGATGCCACCTTCGGCGCCTCAATCGAGGCTGGCGATATCGTGATCGGAGGCAATGCCGTGATCAACGATACTGTGAAGGCAGATAGCCTGGCGATCACTGGCACCACCGACCTGGGGGCAAATGTTACCACCGTTGGTAATCAGACCTATAGCGGTGCTGTAACGCTGACAGGGGATCTCATACTCATGGGCACTGGTGCAGGCGCTGCGATCAATTTCAATAATACCGTGGATGGTAAACACGTACTGACGCTGGATGCTGAACGCGTTAAGTTATCCCATGCCGTAGCGATTAAGGACCTTTCTATCAGCGGTGATGCCGAGATCAATGGCAATGTGAGTACGGGTAGTCTGACAATCGGCGGAAAGACTGATCTCGGTGCTAATGTCTCTACGGATGCGGATCAGACCTATACCGGAGCAGTAACACTGACCGGTGATGTGATACTGGCCGCCGAAGATGCCGGTGCGGCAATCCATCTCAAGGATACCGTGGACGGCGCACATCGTCTTGAGTTAAAGGCTGACAGCGTTCAACTATCTGGCGCTATTGGCGGAACCAAGGCGCTGGCTGAAGTAGTGTTTACTAAAGCCGTGACCCTGGGCGTCGATGTCACCGCCGATATCCAGACCTTTATGGACAGCCTGACACTGAATGATAATGTCTCCCTGAACGGTAATATAACGGCGCAGACTATAACCGGTCCCTATAATCTGGCGGTGACAGGCAATGCAGAACTTAACGGAGCGTTATCGGTCAATGACCTGTTAATCCATCAGAACGCTACCTTTAACGGCATGGTTGATGCCGGCGTTGTCAGTATCGGAGGCAATGCGGTGATTGCGGACGTTATGGCCGCTGATAGTCTGATCATCACCGGCACTACTGATCTTGGTGCAAATGTGACCACTGATAATGATCAGACTTATAAGGGGGCTGTTAGCCTCGCACAAGATATCATTTTGTCCGGTGCAACGATAACGATCAATGGAGTCACGGGTGCTCACGATCTTGTGATTACAGGTAATTCCAATCAGCTTGGGGTGGTGTCTGTTAAGGATCTTACAATCAGTGGTGACGCTGTTTTTGATTCAACAGTAGATGCCGCAGTCATTACTATTGGAGGAAACTCTTCAATCAACGATAAGGTGATAGCCGATAGTCTGAGTATTAGCGGTGAAACTAAGCTTGGTGCGGATATTACGACGCTTGCATCGCAGACCTTCGGTGGAGCGGTTACCCTGACCAGTGATGCGTCTTTAACCGCGACAACAATCAACTTTAACAATACTGTTGATGGGAATCACCGTCTGGTATTGGATGCCGAAGTCAATATGTCTGCAGATGTTGGCGCTAAGGAAGAATTACAAGAGATCGTATTCAAAGAGGCGACACAGCTGGCAGGGGATCTCTATGCCGGGATGCAGACTTACATGAGTGATCTGACTCTGATTAATGATGCCTCTCTGAAAGGAAATATAAAGGCGCAATCCGTCACCAGTGCGCATGATCTCCTGATCAATGGTAATGCCGATCTGAATGGTGTGGTATCAGTGAATGATCTGACGGTGAGTGGTAATACTTTGTTTGGGTCGACAGTGGATGCGGCAGTCGTCAGTGTCGGTGGTAATGTTCTGATTAAAGATAGGGTGAATGTTGATAGCCTCTCAGTCGGAGGATCCAGTCATATTGCTGCAACTATCAACTCGTCAGGTGAGCAAGTCTATAGCGGAGCCATGACGCTGACTCAAGATGTTACTCTGGCAGGTACACATATCTCCACTAATGATGTAACGGGGATGCATAGTCTGGTGATTGAGGGTGATGCAAACCTTAACGGCGCCGTGGTTATTAATAATCTTTCCGTCTTTGGTAACGCAGGATTTGGATCAACGATAGCGGCAGATGGCATTAGTATTCAGGGCAATACGGTCATTACCGATACGGTAACTGCACAGAGCTTGGATATTGGTGGGACCACTCAGCTGGGAGCCGATATCACCACCGCCGGTGATCAGACCTACAACGGCGCGATCAGCCTGATGACCGATGTCATGCTGAGCGGCAGCCACGTTACTACGCAGGCGGTGACCGGGGCGCATCAGCTCTCCATTACCGGTCATGCCGATATTAACGGTGCGGTGGCGGTTAACGATCTGTCGGTTAGCGGTAATGCTGACTTCGCTACTACCGTTGACGCGGCTGCGATCACCATCGGTGGTAACAGCAGCATCAACGGCCTGTTAACCGCCGATAGCCTGGCGATTGCGGGCACCAGTGGCATCGCCGCGGATATTATCACTCTGGGAACTCAGAGCTATGGCGACGCCATCACCCTGTCCCGGAATGTAATGCTGACGGGATCCCGGATAACGACAAACGCGGTCGCCGGGGCCTACCACCTGAGCGTCAGCGGCGATGCCGATCTCAACGGCGCTGTTGCAGTGAATGATCTGTCCGTTAGTGGCGATGCTGCGTTTGCATCGACGGTTAATGCCAACGCGATCCGTGTCGGCGGCAACAGCGTGATCGGCGACACCATCACCGCCGATAGTCTGCAGATCAGCGGCACCACCGCGCTGGGGGCCGATGTCTCCACTGTTGCTGAACAAAACTATGGCGGCGCCGTCACCCTGACGCACGATGCGACGCTGTCGGCGACCGACATCCACTTCAACGGCAGCGTCGATGGACATCATCGTTTGGTATTGAATGCGGTGGCCACTCTGTCAGAACAGGTCGGCGGCCGGGAGCAGTTGAGTGAAGTGGTCTTCGCGAAGGCCACCGATCTGGCCGTTGATATTAATGCTGAAACACAGACCTATAACCAGGATCTGACCCTGAGCAATGATGTCACCTTGCGCGGGGACGTGAGTGCACAATCGGTGACCGGTGCACATAACCTGGCCGTAACCGGAGAGGCTGAATTGAACGGCGAGGTGTCGGTCAACGACCTCACTGTCAGCGGTAACAGCCGCTTTGGTGGCACGGTTCAGGCTCGCGAGGTCCGTGTTGCAGGGAATACCACCGTCACCGATCTGGTGACCGTAGCCAGCCTGGATATTGGTGGAACCACTCAGCTGGGAGCCGATGTCACAACCGCCGGTGATCAGACCTACAACGGCGCGATCAGCCTGATAAACGATGTCATGCTGAGCGGCAGCCACATCACTACGCAGGCGGTGACCGGGGCGCATCAGCTCTCGATTACCGGTCATGCCGATATTAACGGTGCGGTGGCGGTTAACGATCTGTCGGTCAGCGGTAATGCTGACTTCGCCACCACCGTTGACGCGGCTGCGATCACCATCGGTGGTAACGGCAGCATCAATGGTCTGTTAACCGCCGATAGCCTGGCGATTGCGGGCACCAGTGCCATCGCCGCGGATATCACCACCCAGGGGACTCAGAGCTATGGCGACGCCATCACCCTGTCCCGGGATGTGATGCTGACGGGATCCCGGATAACGACAAACGCGGTTGCCGGGGCTTACCACCTGAGTGTCAGCGGCGATGCCGATCTCAACGGCGCTGTTGCAGTGAACGATCTGTCCGTTAGCGGCGATGCTGCGTTTGCATCGACAGTTAATGCCAACGCGATCCGTGTCGGCGGCAACAGCGTAATCGGCGACACCATCACCGCCGACAGTCTGCAGATCAGCGGCACCACCGCGCTGGGCGCGGATGTCTCCACTGTTGCTGAACAAAATTATGGCGATGCCGTCACCCTGACGCAGGATGCGACGCTGTCGGCGACCGACATCCACTTCAACGGCAGCGTCGATGGACATCATCGTCTGGCATTGAATGCGGTGGCGACCCTGTCAGAACAGGTCGGCGGCCGGGAGCAGTTGAGTGAAGTGGTCTTCGCGAAGGCCACCGATCTGGCCGTTGATATTAATGCTGAAACACAGACCTATAACCAGGGGCTGACCCTGAGCAATGATGTCACCCTGCGCGGGGACGTTAGCGCACAATCGGTGACCGGCGCACATAACCTGGCCGTGACCGGAGAGGCTGAGCTGAACGGCGAGGTGTCTGTCAACGACCTCACTGTCAGCGGTAATACCCGCTTTGGTGGCACGGTTCAGGCTCGCGAGGTCCGTGTTGCAGGGAATACCACCGTCACCGATCTGGTGACCGTGGCCAGCCTGGATATTGGTGGGACCACTCAGCTGGGAGCCGATGTCACAACCGCCGGTGATCAGACCTATAACGGCGCGATCAGCCTGATGACCGATGTCATGCTGAGCGGCAGCCACATCACTACGCAGGCGGTGACCGGGGCGCATCAGCTCTCCATTACCGGTCATGCCGATATTAACGGTGCGGTGGCGGTTAACGATCTGTCGGTTAGCGGTGATGCTGACTTCGCCACCACCGTTGACGCGGCTGCGATCACCATCGGTGGTAACAGCAGCATCAACGGTCTGTTAACCGCCGATAGCCTGGCGATTGCGGGCACCAGTGCCATCGCCGCGGATATTACCACCCTGGGAGCTCAGAGCTATGGAGACGCCATCACCCTGTCCCGGAATGTAATGCTGACGGGATCCCGGATAACGACAAACGCGGTCGCCGGGGCTTACCACCTGAGTGTCAGCGGCGATGCCGATCTCAACGGCGCTGTTGCGGTGAACGATCTGTCCGTTAGTGGCGATGCTACGTTTGCATCGACAGTTAATGCCAATGCGATCCGTGTCGGCGGTAACAGCGTAATCGGCGACACCATCACCGCTGACAGTCTGCAGATCAGCGGCACCACCGCGCTGGGCGCGGATGTCTCCACCGTTGCTGAACAAAACTATGGCGACGCCGTCACCCTGATGCAGGATGCGACGCTGTCGGCGACCGACATCCACTTCAACGGCAGCGTCGATGGACATCATCGTCTGGCACTGAATGCGGTGGCGACCCTGTCAGAACAGGTCGGCGGCCGGGAGCAGTTGAGTGAAGTGGTCTTCGTGAAGGCCACCGATCTGGCCGTTGATATTAATGCTGAAACACAGACCTATAACCAGGGGCTGACCCTGAGCAATGATGTCACCCTGCGCGGAGATGTTAGCGCACAATCGGTGACCGGTGCACATAACCTGGCCGTGACCGGAGAGGCTGAGCTGAACGGCGAGGTGTCTGTCAACGACCTCACTGTCAGCGGGAACAGCCGCTTTGGTGGCACGGTTCAGGCCCGCGAGGTCCGTGTTGCAGGGAATACCACCATCACCGATCTGGTGACCGTGGCCAGCCTGGATATTGGTGGAACCACTCAGCTGGGAGCCGATGTCACCACCGCCGGTGATCAGACCTACAACGGCGCGATCAGCCTGATGACCGATGTCATGCTGAGCGGCAGTCACGTTACTACGCAGGCGGTGACCGGGGCGCATCAGTTCTCGATTACCGGTCATGCCGATATTAACGGTGCGGTGGCGGTTAACGATCTGTCGGTTAGCGGTGATGCTGACTTCGCCACCACCGTTGACGCGGCTGCGATCACCATCGGTGGTAACGGCAGCATCAATGGTCTGTTAACCGCCGATAGCCTGGCGATTGCGGGCACCAGTGCCATCGCCGCGGATATCACCACCCAGGGGACTCAGAGCTATGGCGACGCCATCACCCTGTCCCGGGATGTGATGCTGACGGGATCCCGGATAACGACAAACGCGGTTGCCGGGGCTTACCACCTGAGTGTCAGCGGCGATGCCGATCTCAACGGCGCTGTTGCAGTGAACGATCTGTCCGTTAGCGGCGATGCTGCGTTTGCATCGACAGTTAATGCCAACGCGATCCGTGTCGGCGGCAACAGCGTAATCGGCGACACCATCACCGCTGACAGTCTGCAGATCAGCGGCACCACCGCGCTGGGCGCGGATGTCTCCACCGTTGCTGAACAAAACTATGGCGACGCCGTCACCCTGATGCAGGATGCGACGCTGTCGGCGACCGACATCCACTTCAACGGCAGCGTCGATGGACATCATCGTCTGGCACTGAATGCGGTGGCGACCCTGTCAGAACAGGTCGGCGGCCGGGAGCAGTTGAGTGAAGTGGTCTTCGCGAAGGCCACCGATCTGGCCGTTGATATTAATGCTGAAACACAGACCTATAACCAGGGGCTGACCCTGAGCAATGATGTCACCCTGCGCGGGGACGTTAGCGCACAATCGGTGACCGGCGCACATAACCTGGCCGTGACCGGAGAGGCTGAGCTGAACGGCGAGGTGTCTGTCAACGACCTCACTGTCAGCGGTAATACCCGCTTTGGTGGCACGGTTCAGGCTCGCGAGGTCCGTGTTGCAGGGAATACCACCGTCACCGATCTGGTGACCGTGGCCAGCCTGGATATTGGTGGGACCACTCAGCTGGGAGCCGATGTCACAACCGCCGGTGATCAGACCTATAACGGCGCGATCAGCCTGATGACCGATGTCATGCTGAGCGGCAGCCACATCACTACGCAGGCGGTGACCGGGGCGCATCAGCTCTCCATTACCGGTCATGCCGATATTAACGGTGCGGTGGCGGTTAACGATCTGTCGGTTAGCGGTGATGCTGACTTCGCCACCACCGTTGACGCGGCTGCGATCACCATCGGTGGTAACAGCAGCATCAACGGTCTGTTAACCGCCGATAGCCTGGCGATTGCGGGCACCAGTGCCATCGCCGCGGATATTACCACCCTGGGAGCTCAGAGCTATGGAGACGCCATCACCCTGTCCCGGAATGTAATGCTGACGGGATCCCGGATAACGACAAACGCGGTCGCCGGGGCTTACCACCTGAGTGTCAGCGGCGATGCCGATCTCAACGGCGCTGTTGCGGTGAACGATCTGTCCGTTAGTGGCGATGCTACGTTTGCATCGACAGTTAATGCCAATGCGATCCGTGTCGGCGGTAACAGCGTAATCGGCGACACCATCACCGCCGACAGTCTGCAGATCAGCGGCACCACCGCGCTGGGGGCCGATGTCTCCACTGTTGCTGAACAAAACTATGGCGATGCCGTCACCCTGACGCACGATGCGACGCTGTCGGCGACCGACATCCACTTCAACGGTAGCGTCGATGGACATCATCGTCTGGCATTAAATGCGGTGGCCACCCTGTCCGAACAGGTCGGCGGCCGGGAGCAGTTGAGTGAAGTGGTCTTCGCGAAGGCCACCGATCTGGCCGTTGATATTAATGCTGTAACACAGACCTATAACCAGGGTCTGACCCTGAGCAATGATGTCACCCTGCGCGGAGATGTTAGCGCACAATCGGTGACCGGTGCACATAACCTGGCCGTGACCGGAGAGGCTGAGCTGAACGGCGAGGTGTCTGTCAACGACCTCACTGTCAGCGGGAACAGCCGCTTTGGTGGCACGGTTCAGGCCCGCGAGGTCCGTGTTGCAGGGAATACCACCATCACCGATCTGGTGACCGTGGCCAGCCTGGATATTGGTGGAACCACTCAGCTGGGAGCCGATGTCACCACCGCCGGTGATCAGACCTACAACGGCGCGATCAGCCTGATGACCGATGTCATGCTGAGCGGCAGTCACGTTACTACGCAGGCGGTGACCGGGGCGCATCAGTTCTCGATTACCGGTCATGCCGATATTAACGGTGCGGTGGCGGTTAACGATCTGTCGGTTAGCGGTGATGCTGACTTCGCCACCACCGTTGACGCGGCTGCGATCACCATCGGTGGTAACAGCAGCATCAATGGTCTGTTAACCGCCGATAGCCTGGCGATTGCGGGCACCAGTGCCATCGCCGCGGATATCACCACCCTGGGGACTCAGAGTTATGGCGACGCCATCAGCCTGTCCCGGGATGTGATGCTGACGGGATCCCGGATAACGACAAACGCGGTTGCCGGGGCGCATCAGCTCTCGATTACCGGTCATGCCGATCTCAACGGCGCGGTTGCAGTGAACGATTTGTCGGTTAGCGGCGATGCTGCGTTTGCATCGACGGTTAATGCCAACGCGATCCGTGTCGGCGGCAATAGCGTAATCGGCGACACCATCACCGCCGATAGTCTGCAGATCAGCGGCACCACCGTGCTGGGGGCGGATGTCTCCACTGTTGCTGAACAAAACTATGGCGGTGCCGTTCTCCTTGTTGAAGATGTTGATCTGACGGGCTCTACGATTAGTGTGGATGCCATGAGTGGAAGCCATGATCTGTTTGTCGGGGGCAATGTTGATTTTAATAATAGAGTCGCAATTCAAAATCTCTCTGTCAGTGGCGATGCAACATTTAACAGTGCCATCGATGTGCAAAATCTAACCATCGGTGCTGATGCTGTCTTCGGCGCGGGCGTTAACGCGCAAAGCCTGACGGTTACAGGTAACACGGAGCTGTTTGCTAATGTCATCACACTGGATGCACAAGCATACAGGGGGGCGCTGAATATGAATGCTGATATTACTTTATCAGGCTCTGATATTTCCGTTAGATCTGTGGATGGAGGGTATGGATTAACGGTGGCTGCTGACCGGTTTACAACCGGAGATATCGGTTTAAATACCGCTTTGGCTCAGTTGGATATCCATTCACTCTCCGGTTTTACTCTAAAGAATGTCATGGTGGATGGTGATGTTTCTTTGTTGTCGAATGGTGAAATATCGGGTAATCAGAAAATAGATATCTCGGGTAATCTGCTGGTTGATACAGCAAATGATGTCAAATTAATGAGTGAATTCAATGACTTCAACTCTGCGGATATAAAAGCCAGAAATGCAACCTTAAGAAGCAGCAGTAGTATTATGTTGAATAGTGCTACCACCTCAGGGGATCTGACGATTATATCGGCCGACAGTATTTACGATAATGGCCATATTTCAGTTTCTGGGCTGGGTGCATTTAAGGCCAATAATGAGATCGATTTAGGCAGCTGGGGAACCAGTGAGGTAACCCGTTTTGGGTCGATTTCTGTCTCTGGACTGGATCAGGAACGTGCGAAGAAAGTTTCAGTGATCGAAGAGGATAGTATGCATATTGCTATGGGAAGGGTTGATGATTTGACGCTGATCTCTGAACTCGGGGGGATTACCGGGGATGCAGGCCTGACGCTCGGTGTTGAAAATAGCCTGCATCTGGAAGTCAATGCAGGTCAGAATATTGGTACATCGACTCATCCGATTGATTTTAGTTTTACAGGAATCAATGGCGATTATTCTACGTCAACCCTGAACTTAGTGGGTGATAATGCGTTCATTACAACTCAGGCAAGTTTGTTATCAGTTAGGTTGAATACCAGCGGCTCCTCTGTCCTGTTTCGTTCAGCACTGACCGATACTGTTCTGTCTTCGAGTATGGTTGATTTTCTGAACTATCTGTTCGGTGCAGATGAAGCGCTGTTTAACGAATTTGTCATTATTTTTGACGTAAATAGCGATGGAATAATGCTTCCAGAAGATCAGAAAGATGACATTTTTGCGTATATCGAAGCTGGAAGCTCGTCGGTCGGATATATACGTAAAAAAGAAAAATTTAAACAACTCTTTGATCTCTGGCAAAAATACGATACTGTATTTTCATTAACCGTGCCACAGCGTGATATGATCGCTTCCGGTTAATGGTATGCCGAGGGATTGGCATTTATTGAAAAGGACTTTTATATGCTACCTATGTTTTATAAGCGGCTCACTGCAGTCAGCTCTACCGCTCATACTGATCTGAATATTGAGGCAAATGACTACCGCTTTGCCGAAGAAGCCAATGTTATTCCCGTTGGTGTGTCTGAATTTAGTCAGCTGTTATCTCATTACCCTATCGTGTTTGTTCAATCGGATACTGGGTTTACACCGGTTTCAGTGGTTGGCACAGAAGCAGGCAAGAATATATTTGTAGATGATGATGGTCAGTGGCTTGCACCCTATCTGCCAGCCTATGTCCGTCGTTATCCCTTCACCGTTGCTTCAGTTTCAGAAAAGAGTAAAAGCCTGACGGTTTGTATTGATGAAACCTATTCTGGTTGTAATCGGGAAGGGCGTGGTGAGGCTTTGTTCAATGAAGATAAAAGTCAGACTGATTATTTACAAAAGACCAGCGAGTTTCTGCAACAATTCGAACTGGATGTCAGACGTAACCGCCTTTTTACTGACAAACTCGTTGAGCTGGATCTGCTTGAGTCCACAGAAGCGACATTTATGCCTAAAGGGGCAGAGAAAGGGCGCAAACTCGATGGTTTTTTTGTTATCAATCGGGAGCGTCTGCAACAGCTGAATCAGGCAGATGTGTTTGATCTCCATCAATCCGGCGCATTGGAACTTATCTATCTGCACCTTGCTTCCCTATCCCGCTTTTCAGCGCTGTTTAATTCAAGCCCGTTAAATAGCTGAATCGACTATGGGAATCATGGAGCAAGACTGGGCAGAAAAGCTCGCAACACTGCCGATCAGTGTTTCTGATCCAACCGGCAGGGATATCCAGCATGAGGATATTTATAGCGAGCTGGATGATGAGATCAGGAAAGGTGAAGGGATTGATATTCAGCCGATCGACTGGGCACGTGTTCAGGTGCTTGGTGAAACCATCTTACGTGAACACTCTAAAGATCTCAGAGTCGCCAGTCGCCTGAGTGTTGCGCTGTATTTTAAAAACGGTTTTGCCGGGCTGGCAAATGGATTGTCACTACTGGCAACGATGCTTGAAGCCGATTACTGGGATCATATCTATCCAACCCGGTTAAAGAAACCGAATAAGTTACGCGCGGCAGCGTTTGAGTGGTTGGTAAAAAAACTGGAGCGACCATTATCTGAGATTCAGGTAACAGACCTTAGCGCCCGTGACATTCTCAACTGTGGTGAACAGTATAAGCGTTTGGAACTGGCAATTAATGAACGTCTGGCCGATGATGCCCCCTTTCTGTTTGAGTTTAAAAATCAACTGAACCGTTTCTGTCAGGATGCAGACTATATTCTGACAGAACAGAGTAAAGAGCCGCCAGAAGATCCTGCTGGCAGCGTTGAAAAAATGCCTGATAGTGCGGTTTCTCAAAGACAATCTTCGACGACAATCGCTGAGCCTGAACATCAGAAACCGGTCACCCAAAGCCATGTGCAAGCGCAACCCGCAGCGCCGATTACAGCGCAGGCACAATCGGTGGCCTCAACGGCTGATATAGAAAAAGCGCTGACAACTAATAACCGGACAGTCGATAAAATCTGTCAGTTGTTGCGAGAGCAACGTATTACTGACCCATATCCATATCACTTGCTGCGCTCCGGTACCTGGATGATTCTGGAAAAGCTCCCGCCTAGTGGCGTACTGCCTAAAATCCCCTCAGATAGCCGGATTCAGGAACTCCAGGCTTTGGAGCAAGCCGGTAACTGGTCCGCTCTGATACAGGAGTGTGAAAAAAGCTATGCAGGAGGCGCTATTTTCTGGCTGGGATTGCATCGGATGGTCTGCCGGGCATTAGAGGAGCTGTCAGCACCTGAAGCTGCCGCAGCGGTTATCCACAATGTCCGTCATTTGTTGGCGCGGTTCCCCGAGTTTAGTAAGAGTAAGTTTGCTAATGGCGAAGGCTTCGTTGATCCATTGACTCAGTCATGGATTGAAAAAGAGTTGAGCTTAACAGCGGTGAATGATTGCTCTGATTCGCAGCAGATAGAGGCTCCACAGTGGGTTTCTGCATACGGGGAAGCACAACAGGCTGCACTGCAGGGACGTTTTGATGAAGGATTAAAGCGACTGAGTGACGGCGCTGCTCATGCGCATGGTGAGCGACAGCGTTGTTATTGGCAGTTACAACAAGCTCAGTTCTGTTTTGATGCGGGCCATCTGGATGTGGCGATATCTCAACTGAGAATGCTGCATCAGCTGCTTCAGGCAAAAGGCCTGGAGAGATGGGAGCCTGAGCTCTATCTGAATGTAATAAAACTCCTGCTAAGCGGCCACAGTCAGAAACAAGTAAAGCAGAAATATACCAAGGAACAGCAGGACGAAGTGGATCAGTTACGAATGGCATTGTGTCTGATGGATCCATTGAGTGCGCTGGCTCTATAAATTTTAAGAGGGATGAAAAATCATGGCTAAAGATGGATCAGTGGCACCGAAAGAACGTATCAATATCGTCTATAAGGCCGCAACGGGTGATGGTAAGCAAGATATTGAATTACCAAATAAAATTGTGATGATGGGTGATTATACGCTGCGCGAAGAAGAGGACGATCTGCAGGATAGAGACCTGATTGATGTCAACAGGGAAAACTTTTCAGATGTCATGGCTAATCAGCGTTTGAGTGTGCAGATGACGGTATCTGACAAGCTGTCTGGTGAAGAGGGTGCCGAAATTTCAGCCGATTTGTCATTTAACAGTCTGCGTGATTTTGAACCTGAATCTGTTGTTAAACAGGTGCCTGAGCTGGCCAGACTGCTTGAACTACGCGAAGCCCTCTCCTTTCTGAAAGGACCCCTGGGTAACGTACCTGCGTTTCGCAAGCAGATAGAAGAGTTGTTAGGAGATGATGATTCTCGTAAAAAACTGATGGCTGAGCTGGGCATCGAAGAATAGTAATTGCGTCACTGAAGCATAAAGGTGAACCACGAAGTAAGGGATTAAACTATGTCAGAACAGGAACAGGTAGCCGCTCAGGCCGCAGTCGAATTAACCAGTGATGTCTCGTTGCTTGACCAGATCATGCAGCAGACCAATATGAAAACTGGTGACGAAGCCTATGATGTTGCATCAAAAGGTGTTCAGGCTTTCATTGCAGAAATTCTGAAAACCGGAGAAAAAAGCGAACGGGTGCGCAAGCAACTGGTCGATGAAATGATTGCATCTATTGATGAGAAATTAAGCTTACAGGTGGATGAAATCATCCATAATGACTCTTTCCAGAAGCTGGAGTCGGCCTGGCGTGGCCTTAAGTTTGTTGTTGATCGCACTGAGTTCCGTGAAAATAACCGTATCCAGCTGCTTAATGTTTCTAAAGATGACCTGGCGATGGATTTTGAAGATGCGTCAGACATTACTGAAACAGGGTTGTATAAAAAGGTATATACCGCAGAGTTTGGTCAGCACGGTGGTGAACCGGTCAGTGCCATGATTGCTAACTATGAATTTGATCATAGCGCGCCTGATATTAGTCTGTTACAGAGTGTTGCCAGTGTGGCGACAATGTCTCATGCGCCATTTATTGCTGCTGCTGCGCCACAGTTTTTTGGCGTGGATGATATCCAGAAGTTGCCAAACCTGAACGATATAGCATCTATTTTTGATGGACCCCAATATGCAAAATGGCGGTCTTTCCGGGAAAGTGAAGATGCCCGCAGTATCGGTCTGACTATGCCTCGCTTCTTACTGCGTTTACCTTATGATGAGCGTGATAATCCGGTCAAAGCGTTTAAATATAATGAAAGCATCTCTGGTGACCATAAAAATTATCTCTGGGGTAATACATCCTTCTCATTTGCCACCCGGTTAACTGAGAGTTTCTCAAAATATCGCTGGTGCCCGAATATTATCGGCCCACAAAGTGGCGGTGCGGTAGATGATCTACCGTTACATCACTACGAAGCGATGGGGCAGATTGAAACTAAGATTCCGACGGAAGTTCTGGTGTCAGATCGTCGTGAATTTGAACTGGCTGAAGCGGGTTTTATCCCTTTGACCTTCCGTAAAGGCAGTGACAACGCAGCGTTCTTCTCTGCCAACTCGGTGCAGAAACCGAAATTCTTTGGTGTCAGCAAAGAGGGCAAACAGGCTGAGATGAACTATAAGCTGAGTACGCAGCTGCCTTATATGTTTATCGTTAATCGCCTGGCGCATTACATTAAAGTATTGCAGCGTGAAAATATTGGTAGCTGGAAAGAGCGTAACGATCTGGAAGAGGAACTGAATGTCTGGATCCGTCAGTTTGTAGCCAATCAGGATGGTGCCAGCGCAGATGTGCGCAGTAAACGCCCTCTGCGGGAAGCGTCTATCCAGGTCTTCGATGTTGAAGGTGAACCTGGCTTCTACAAAGTGTCGTTACATGTTCGTCCGCATTTCAAGTATCTGGGGGCTGATTTCACCCTGTCCCTGGTGGGCAAATTAGAAAAGTCCTGATCGATTAATGGTGCTTGAGACAACCGCTCTCGTCAGAGGGCGGTAAGGAATACAGGAATGTTGCACTATACCCTTCTGCAGCGGGTAGCGCTGGGGGATGAGGGCGCCAAATTGTCACTTGATATCAATGAAGATAAGTTGCGTGAGTCGGTGCAGATGCACATGCAGAATATGTTCAATGTCCGTCAGGGCAGTGTGACGGCTCTTGATGATTATGGCCTGCCCGACTTCAATGACCTTGATATGAGTAGCGGCTATATGAGGGCCGTGACCGAGATGCGTAAAGCGATCAAACTGGCACTTGAAAAGTATGAACCTCGTCTTGACCGGGTCAGAGTTCGTTATCTGCAAAATGATGATAATCCGCTTGATCTCCGTTTTGAAATTAATGCACACATGGCGATACCGGAAAGCCCCGTGCGGGTGAGATTTCAAACGATGATGGCGAATGATGGCCTGTGTAAGGTAGTCGGTTAAGATGGCGTTTAATAAGTACTATCAGGATGAGCTGTCATACCTGCGCGACATGGGTGCGGAGTTCTCTCGTCAGAATCCCGGGCTATCGAAGTTTCTCTCAGAAGAGGGTAATGATCCGGATGTAGAGCGTCTTTTTGAGGGCGTCTCCTTTCTGACGGGACGGTTGCGGCAGAAACTCGATGATGAGTTGCCGGAAGTGACCCACGCGCTGCTGGGATTACTCTGGCCTCATTATCTTCGACCACTGCCATCGATGAGTGTGCTGGAATTTAAGCCCATTGCTAACGCGTTGATAGAAGGTAAACGGATTCCGCGGGGCGAAGCGGTGCAGTCGGTTGAGGTAGAAAATACGCACTGCCGGTTTCGCAGTTGCTATGATGTGGATATCTACCCCATAGAGCTTCATCATCTGAGTTCTTCGAATCAAAGTGATGGCGCCACACTGACGCTGGATTTTCAACTGGAGCCGGGCGCCGCCTCTGAAAATCTGGGGTTGGACAAGTTACGCCTGTTCCTTCATGGGGATCGTGAGATGCATATCAGTCAGGGACTGTATCTCTGGCTGTTTCGTTATCTTGAAAAGCTGGAACTTTGTGTGCAGCTTCGTTCTGGTGAGCAAACCAGGACTCAACTGAGCACCCGGTCGGTCACACCGGTAGGCTTTGCCGATGATGAAGCTCTTCTGCCGTATACGAATCGTTCGTTTAATGGCTATCGCCTGTTGCAGGAATACTTCAGCCTTCCTGAAAAGTTTTTGTTTGTTGATATCAACGATCTTGGCGACTATTTACAGGCTCCGATGATTGAGTCATTCAGTATCAAGTTTACATTTAATCGTAAGTTTGATTCACAGCTGCGACTGCAAAAAGGCCATGTCCGGCTACATTGCACGCCGATTATCAACCTGTTTAGTGCTGATGCAGATCCCATAAGGGTTGATCACCGGCGGCAAGAATATCTGGTTCGACCCAGTCACGAGAAGCAGGAGCATATTGAACTGTTTTCTATTGATCATGTGAGCGGAAGTTTACGCGGCCAGAGTAAGCGTTATCATTATCCAGCCTTTGAGAGCTTTGATCATGAAATCCGCAGTAACAGCAACGATAAGCAGGTTTTTTTCTCTTTAAAGCGTCGATTGTCGACCCTGCAAAGTGGGCTTGATAGCTTTATAAGCTTTGTGCACGTTGATAGCCGCGATACTGTTCCGCCGACGGAGACAATCTCACTGGAATTAACCTGCACAAATCGTAAATTACCCGAGGTTTTACGTGCCGGGGATATTATTTATCCAACGGCCGATTCAATAGAATTTGCGTCATTTCGCAATATTACCCGGGTGACAAATGCACTGCAGCCGCCATTGCGGGATGGCTTGCACTGGCAACTTATCTCGCAGATGGCGCTGCACTATCGGTCATTGTCACGTCTGGACTCATTGCGAACACTGCTGGCCTGTTATGACTTTCGTGCATTTTTTGATCGTCAGGCTGAACGCGCCAGTCAACAAATGCTGGAAGGTATTCAGAGTATTTCTACAGAGACCCGTGACCGGATTATCAAAGGTGTGCCGGTGAGAACTTTGCAGACGAAGCTGCAGCTGAGAGAGAGTAAGTTTGGCGCGAAAGGTATCCAGGGAGAGAGCACGATGTTTTTGTTTGCTTCTGTGCTGAACGGTTTTTTCAGCCAGTATGCAAATATCAATGCTCACCACGAACTGGAAGTCGAAGGGCTGGATAACGGAGAGATCTATCGATGGCAGATTCAGAGCGGTCAGCATTTCTTACTCTGAGTAATGAATTACAGCGGACAGCTTATAGTTTTGATTTTTTCAAAGCGGTGAATCTGCTGGAATCATTACACGACGGCGCGCGTGTTGGGCATCAGGGGCCGGTAACAAAAGAAGCAATACGATTCAAAGGACATCCAAGCCTGGCATTTCCCGCCAGTGATATTCAGCATGCGGGCATAAACCGACAAGGTCAGCTGGAACTGCAGACTAATTTTATCGGTTTGTATGGGCCAGCATCGCCCATGCCTGCACATGTCACGGAATCCATTATTGCTGAGCAGGTGCAGATTGAAAACCAGGAACTGATTGAATATTTTCTGACGTCTGAACAACAGATCAGGGCCTTGCGAGATCATCGGTTAGATATATCCAGTATGGTGCTGCGGGCAGACGATTATAAACAGCAAATTCGCGCGGGAGTTCTGAATGTCCGGAGTCTCAGTAATGATGAGCTGGAACAGTTGCGCAGTGGCGAAAGTTTACACGAGTTGCTTAGCCCGACAGAGCTGGCCGCTTTTAAAAGCGGGCAGTTAGCTATACAGGTTTTTGAACTGCCGACATCCCGTCAGCGTGATTTTCTTGATCTGTTTAATCATCGGCTGACCGCATTTTTATACCGTATCTGGCATAAATACCGGCCGGCTTTGCAATACCAGCCGGGCGCCCGTGACGATGTGTCCGAGTGGCTATTTGCTCTGATGGGCGCACCGGAAAAGGCATCGCGGGAAGCATCAGCAATTAACTGGCCGCGATTACTCGGGTTTTCTGGCTTAATGGCGATGCAGGGTAATTCAGCCAGCGTTCTGCGTCAGGTTGTCAGTGGTTATTTCAATAATGTGCCGGTCGACATTATTGAACATGTTGAACGCTGGGCGTCGGTTCCACCTGAACAACAGAGTCGGTTGGGCCTGGGACCGAGTCAGTTGGGCGAAGATATCACCCTCGGGCGTCGGGTAAAAGATTATAACAGTAAGTTTGTCGTGCAGCTGGGGCCGATGGTGTATTCACATTTTGCTCACTTTCTGCCTAATGGGACGCATTATGCCGCCCTGAAAGAGATGATTCTGATGTTGATGCCAGAACAGCTCTGTTTTGATATTAAATTAGTTTTACAGGGCGATCAGGTGCCCGAGTCAAGGCTGGGTAGAGAGGGGAATTGCTATCTTGGCTGGTCTGGCTGGCTTGGGAATCCAAATACCTATGATCGTAATGTAATACTGCATGGGATAGGTTAACTGTTCAGACGTGAGAGCGCTGAACTGCTACAGGGACGTTAAAGATGGAAAAAATTCAGCTTAAATCACTGGTTGAGCGGCTTAACAGCAACTGCACCAGAGCACTTGAAGCGGCCGCAGGGCTTTGTGTGTCGCAAGCCGGATACGAAGTTAGTGTCGATCATTATCTGATGAAGCTGCTTGAAGAGGAAAATGATCTGGCGCGGATTCTGGTGCACTATGACATCAATGTGGTTAATTTTGTCAAACGCATTCAGCACAGCATCGAACGGGATAAAAAAGGTAATCAGGGCAAGCCTGTCTTTTCACAGGTATTAGTGGGGTTGCTGGAAGATGCCTGGCTGATCGCCTCTCTGGAACTGGGGGCACCAGAGGTTCGCAGCGGGCATCTGGTGATGGCGATACTGGCGAATCAGCGCCGCCACGGAATGGCAAGCTATGTTGATGATCTCAGTATGGTTCCCTACGATGATCTGAAAGCACACTATCAGGCGGTGACCGAAGGTTCCTGCGAGATCAGCCAGAACACGACTAAAGGGACGGTCGCATCTGTGGTTGCCGAAGCTGATCTGAGCGTGCTGGATAAGTACTGCACCAATATCACGGCTAAGGCACGGGCTGGTGATATCGATCCGGTGTTCTGCCGTGATGTGGAAATTCGTCAGATGATCGATATTCTGGGGCGACGGCGTAAAAATAACCCTATCTGTGTCGGCGATGCGGGTGTCGGTAAAAGTGCAGTGGTTGAAGGGTTAGCCCTGAAAATTGCCCAGGGTGATGTGCCTGATGTGCTGCTGGGCGTTGAACTCTATGGCCTTGATCTTGGTTTGTTACAGGCAGGCGCCAGCGTAAAAGGTGAGTTTGAAAATCGTCTTAATGGTGTGATTAATGCGATTAAGTCATCGCCTAAACCCATCATACTGTTTATTGATGAAGCGCATACGCTGATCGGCGCTGGCGGGGCCGCTGGCAGTGGTGATGCGGCAAACCTTCTGAAACCCGCGCTGGCAAGAGGGGAGTTGCGCACCGTTGCCGCGACAACCTGGTCTGAATATAAAAAGTATTTTGAGAAGGACCCTGCGCTGGCAAGGCGTTTTCAACTGGTCAAGCTGGATGAACCTACGGTCGAACAGGCCGTCATTATTATTCGCGGATTGCGTCAGACTTATGAAGCGGCTCATGGTGTCTATGTCAGGGATGATGCGGTTGAAGCGGCTGCTAAACTCTCATCCCGTTATATTTCAGGGCGACAGCTGCCAGACAAAGCGGTCGACGTTCTTGATACGGCAGCGGCGCGGGTAAAGATTAGTATTACCGCCAAACCCGATGCGATTGATGATCTCGAGCGAATGGTCCAGACACTTGAACGTGAATTGCAGGCTCTATCGCGTGATATATCCAGTGATGTTTTGACCGATGAAGGGCAGTTAACGGCATTAGAGCTGCAGATAGAAAATCATCAGGCTGATCTGGAGACCCTGAACACCCAGTGGCGGGCAGAACAAGAGCTGGTTAACAGAATAGTAACGTTACGTCAGACTTTAGCTCAGCACCGGCAAAAAATGGGCGATACCCATGAGGCAGGTTCACAAGGGGAAGGCTTTGAAACAGAAGGCCCTGAAACAGAAGACTCTGAAACAGAAACCTCTGAACCGTTACTGCGCCAGGAGATCAGCGACACCGTTGCTTCCCTGAATAAACTGCAACAGGATAATCCGCTGATTCACTATGAAGTGTCGCCTGACGTTGTCGGACGGGTGATTGCTGACTGGACCGGTATCCCGCTGGGTAAAATGGTGCGTGATGAAGCGCAGACAGTGCTGAGTTTTAATCAGCAATTACAGCAACGGATCAAAGGGCAGAACCACGCCATCGATGCAATTGATCAGGGGGTGCGCGCCGCCAAAGCCGGGGTGAATAATCCGGAAACGCCGATGGGCGTATTTCTGTTTGTTGGTCCCAGCGGTGTGGGTAAAACCGAGGCGGCTATCGGGGTTGCCGACCAGTTGTTTGGAGGTGAGCGATTCCTCACATCAATTAACATGTCAGAGTTCCAGGAGAAGCACTCGGTCTCTCGCCTGATTGGTTCGCCGCCGGGTTATGTAGGTTATGGCGAAGGTGGATTACTGACCGAAGCGGTTCGGCAAAAACCCTACTCGGTGGTATTGCTGGATGAAGTGGAAAAAGCTGACCTGGAGGTACTGAACCTGTTTTATCAGGTGTTCGATAAAGGGATGCTGTCGGATGGTGAAGGTCAGCTGGTGAATTTCCGCAATACCATCGTGTTCCTCACCTCAAATCTGGCGACTGATATCATTACGGATATGTGTACTGATGGGAAACGTCCCTCAAAAGAGGCGTTAACCGAAGCGATTCGGCCGGTACTCAGTGCGCACTTTAAACCGGCGTTACTGGCACGGATGCAGATTGTGCCGTTCTATCCCATCGCCACCGAAGTGATGGGCGATATTGTCCGTATTAAGCTGAACAAGCTGGTGCAACGTTTAGCCAGCAGTCAGAAGCTGGCACTGCATTACAGTGATCAGGTGGTTGAAACCATTGCGCAGCGTTGTACAGAAGTGGAAACCGGGGCCCGGAACATCGATCATATTCTCAATGGCACCCTGCTGCCACAGATCGCTACTGAAGTGTTAGAGCGGATGGCGGATGAAACCCGTTACACCAGCCTGTTGCTTGATATCGATGATACCGGCGGCTTCTGTCTGACGTTTGGCAATGACTATGATCCGCCAATGGTTGCAACCGAAGCGCAGATACCAACGGCTATTGAAGCAGATGATACTGTAGTGTCCGCACATGATTGAACAGAGTATCGAAGACTCCCTGCTGGCGTTAGAAGAGCTGGTGCAGATCAATCTCAGTATCACCCGGGAGAAAGATCTGCACCTGCTGCTGGATAAGATTCTCACGGCCGCCCGTAAACTGACCGCAGCTGAAGCCGGGTGCATTTACATTCTAGATAGAACCAAACGTTATCTGCATCCGGAAGTTATTCAGGGAGACTATCTGCAGAATAGTGCGGTGCCACTACAAAAGGTTGATCTGAGGCCGGATCGTCGCCCCAATATGGAAGCGATTACCGCGTATACAGCGCTTTCAGGACAGATAGTTAACATTAGTGATGTTTATACTTATAGCGGTTTTAATTTTGATGACCTGTACAACCGGGACCGGCTTAGCGGGATTCGCACGCGTTCTCTGCTGGTCATTCCACTGACGGACTATGAAGGTGTCAGTCTGGGGGTGATGCAACTGTTTAACCGCCGGGTAAGCGAAAAAGGAGATGTTGAAGCGTTTCCGACAAAGCTGGAAGCCTTTGTCCGGGCCTTTGCTGTTCAGGCTGTAGTGGTGGCAGAAAATACCCGCTTACTGGCAGAAAACCGAAACCTGATCGTGCAGCTGGATGAAACCAATCAGGTGCTGCAGATCGAAAATGAAGCGTTACGTAACCGTATGAGCGGCAAACTGATGGTTGATGAGATCATCGGTCAGTCGATGGCGATGAAGAAAGTCTTTAGTCTGATTGAAAAAATAGCAGACTCAACGGCAACTGCACTCATTCAGGGTGAAACCGGCACCGGTAAAGAGCTGATCGCTGCCTGTGTCCATCGCAACGGGCCTCATCGTGACGGGCCATTTATTGCCCAAAACTGTGCTGCATTGCCGGAAGATCTGCTTGAAAGTGAACTTTTCGGTTATCGCAAAGGCGCCTTTAGTGGTGCAACTAATCATAAAAGAGGCCTGATTGAAGCCGCCGAGGGAGGCACGCTGTTTCTTGATGAGATAGGTGATATGCCACTAAAGCTTCAGGCAAAAATATTGCGGGTGTTACAGGAGCGGGAAGTCAGACCTCTGGGCTCACTGGAAAGCATTCCTGTGAATATCCGGGTGTTGGCGGCAACCCATCAGGACCTGCCAAAGCTGATAGAACAGGGGAGTTTCAGAGAGGATCTGTTTTACAGACTCAATGTTTTTCCGATCAAACTGCCGCCCCTGAGAGGTCGTCGTGACGATATACCTGCACTGGTGCATCATTTTATCTGTCAGTTTTCTCAGCAATATGGCAAACCGATCAGCGGTATAAAGCCTCAGGTGTTAGATCTGATTCTGAGCCTGCCGCTGCCAGGCAATATCCGGGAGCTACGCAACATCATTGAACGTGCCGTGCTGTTGGCCGAGAAGGACGGCGTGATAGAACCCCGGCACCTGACTGGATACGAAACCCATGATGTCCCGGTCACTCCGTTAGAGCAGGAACTGGAAAACGGCGCCAGTCTGAAAGATATTATGGGCCGCCTGGAAGCCCGGGTAATCGCCCGCCATCTGCAACGTCATAATGGCAATCAGACCCGCACCGCTGATGCCCTGGGGGTGTCCCGTCGTTCACTGGTGGAAAAACTGGGGCGGTACAACCTGCGAGAAAGTACCTGTGAACTTAGCTAATGGCACATGGTTTGCTGTGAAATTGGAAAGATATGGAAGCCCTCGTAGTGTTGATGCTGCGAATCTATTTATACAAAGGATTGAGTTATGGTGTTTTTAAAGGCGAACGAAGAACGCTTTTTATTTCAACTGCAGGATGCAGAAGACAGGGAACAATTCAGTCTGGCGCGGCTTAATGGCGCCGAGGAGATCTCGGCGCTGTTTGAATTTGCCATCGAAGTGGTTTCAGATGATGGCGATATCGATTTCGCTACCCTGATTGGCCAGCCCGCATTCGTCACCCTGCTGGACCAGACCGATGGCAGTGAGGATCTCACCCGTTATATTCATGGCATGGTCTCTGAAGTGACTCTCGGTGATCAGGGGATCAATCAGAGCACCTATCATATCCGCCTGGTCCCTAAAATCTGGGCGTTGCAGCACCGGCAGAACAGCCGGATCTTTCAGTTTCAGAATGTCCAGACCATCATCCAGACCATCCTCACCGATGCCGGACTGAACAGCGACGAGTTTCGTTTTGATCTGCTTAAAAGCTATCCCGATTACGACTACTGCGTGCAGTACCGGGAAACCGAGCTGGACTTCATTCAACGGTTGCTGGCTGAAGAGGGCATTCATTACTATTTCGAACACAGCGATGAAGCCCATGTACTGGTGTTCAGCGATACCTCCGGCTCCAACCCCGCCATCAGTGGTGATCCGCTACTGGACTGTTTTCACGACAGTCAGGGCGCGGTGCGTGAACAGCATATTTTCAGCTTCAGCTACAGCGAATCCATCGTCCCTGGAAAAGTGACTCTGCGGGATTTTGATTTTAAAAAGCCCAGCCTGAAACTGGAATCCGCTAAAGCCGGCGAGCTGGACGTACCGCTGGAGATCTATGACCACCCGGGCCGTTTTATCGATTCAGGTCGGGGCAATAATAACGCCCTGATCCGGTTGGAATCTCTCAACCGTTACCGTCAAATGGCTAAGGGCAGCAGCGATGTTAACCGGATGACCCCGGGTTACAGTTTCGAGCTCACCGGGCACGATCGTGATGCACTCAATAGTGAGTATTTGATTGCGCGGGTTGAGCATGAATGTTCTCAGCCTCAGGTGCTGGAAGTGGGAGCCTCGACCGAGGGCAGCCAGTATAGCAATAGCTATCTCTGCGTTCCCTTTGAGGTGCCGTTCCGTCCTACAACCGAAGTGAAGTCCCCCCATGTGGAAGGCACCCAGACCGCGATGGTTACCGGTCCCGAGGGCGAAGAGATCTACACCGACGAGCATGGCCGCATTAAGGTTCAGTTCCACTGGGATCGCGAAGGCCAGGGCAATGAGACCAGCTCCTGTTGGATCCGGGTGAGTCAGTCCCATGCCGGTGGTAGTTTTGGTGGCATGTTTATCCCCCGTATCGGCGAAGAGGTGATTGTTGACTTCCTCGAAGGCGACCCGGATAAACCGCTGGTGATTGGACGGGTGTACCACGGCCTTAACCGCCCGCCTTACAAACTGCCGGAACATAAAACCCGTAGCACCATTAAGACCAACTCCAGCAAAGGCGGCGATGGTTTTAATGAGATCCGCTTTGAAGATAAAAAGGGTGAAGAGCAGGTCTTCTATCACGCTGAAAAAGATGTTGATCAGCGAACCAAAAACGATCATCGCAGCTGGCTGGGTAATGACCGGCATAAAATTATCGAAGGCAAAGTTTACAGTGAATATCGCAGCGATGAACATCACCTGACCCAGGGCGATCAGTTTCAGCAGGTCAATAAAAACCAGCACGTGACAATAGATCAGAACCTGCATCTCTCTGTCGGACAAAAAAGCCATCTCTACGCTGGTCAGCAGATCCACCAGAAAGCCGGACAGAAAATCTATATTACCGCAGGCACCGAAATTGTCCTGAAAGCGGGTAGCGGTATGGTCAAACTCGACCCCTCTGGTGTCACCATTACCGGTGCCAGCATCAAACTGAACTCTGGAGGCGGTGGCGGAAGTGCAGCAAAAGCATCACCGACCCCGCCAACGCCGCCGGTTGAAGCGCAAAGTGATAATCCCGGCCAGATTAGCGAGCCGTTGCCTCAGCAGATGGCCTGGCAGTCAACACCGGCCTTTACGCATCAGGTGGCACAAGACCGGGTGACTGATCAGCCAATTACGCAGATGTGTCAGAAGCAACCCGATGGCAGTTGCCCTTTGAGTGATTGCCCCTGTGGGCGGAATTAGGAACAGGTATGATTAATACTCTGGAAAAAACAATAAATGATATGCCAGGTATGACGGCGTATCTTTTGGCCGACTATCATCCGGAACAGTTACAAACACTATTTGAAATAGCGGATCTGGATGAAAAAGCGGCCCTTTTTAGCGGCACTCTGTTTAACGAACAACTGAGCTATAGCCCCTGGCTTTTTGAGTTTAGTACAACGTCTCAGTTATTCGAATATTATGCGATTGGCGAAGAGGGAAAAAGTGCGCCACAGGGTATTATTTTAATTGCGTCAACTGAGCTCAGTTTCGCGCAAGTACTGGCGGAGCTGCAGAACCGACTCGTTATCCGTTTTGATGGTCAGCGACAGGGATTGCTACATTTCCAATCCCCCGTTATTGCCCACTACCTGTTTAATGATAGCGCGGCAGCTGATACTGATCGCTGGTTGGGTAACCTCTCAGGTGTCATATGGCGGGACGCAGAACTCAGAGGTCAAACCGATACCTGGTATGTGCATATTCAACAGCACCCGGGTGGTACCGATCAGAAAGAGTGGGAATTAACGGAGAGCCAGCAACAGGCGCTTTTCAGGCTTAAAACTGATCAGTTGATTAAGCAGCATCATAAGGCTCTGTGCACCGATACTGATAGCCCCATCACTGACGAATGGTGGCAGTTGCAGCGGCACTATATTGACGATATTCAGAATTGTGGTGTCAGTGACACATCATTGATTCTGCAATATCTGCAACAATGTCACCGCCCAGCAGATGAAGCTGCTTATATCCCGATACCGCAACCGGCTGAGCGGATACGGGCATTGCCAACAGAACAGCAGCGATTTGTTGTTGCCACTGGCCATCTGATTTAATTGTTACAGGATTCGAAGGTACAGGGATGAGTACAACTAACACAGGCACAAATAAAGGCCCTGCATGCGACAGTAAAAAGCTGTTTATTCAGGTGTATGGCAAGCAACACCCAGCAGGCCATCGTTTTGCATTTTATGATCTGACTAATCAGCAAGAGCAGGAGTGGCTGGGCAACCAGAAAACGGTAGAGTCGGTTGATCTTCAGCCAGAACATCCCGCATTTGAACTCTGGCAATGGCCCTGGGATGGGCAGCCCAGGCGTAATGTCTGGCTGGATATCGAAGCGGAACAGGGAGCCCCCGTGAGGGTCAGCCTGTTTGATGAAGTGGACCAGTGTAAACGTCAGGAGAAAGCACAGGATTATGCTTTGCAACCAGTCGTTCCGATGCTTGAGTGGACCGGTTTACTGGATAAAAAATTATATGCTCTTCCGCCAAGGTTTGGTTATCTCTACCTGTTTCGTAAGGGCCTGCTGTGGCGAGAGCTATTGGTTAGCCACAATGACGCTGATCAACTGGAGATGCGGGATATTCGTCTTACCGATCATCGTCAGGGGGAGCAGATTAAAACCACGGATAATCTGCGCCAACCGGTGGGTAAACCACTATCAGAGTTGTGGATACCCATACGCCAGCAGGGCGGTAAAATCACAGATGTTGAAATGGCCTTTAGCGAAGTGCAGTGGTCCGCTGCCCGGGTTAATTATCTGCAAAATAATGCCGCCGCCCGTCGCCAGCGCTGTTGTCGTGTAAGGGCTGAACCCTCGCTGCAGTTGCGAACAGGGCGACTGGTGGATATTGCCCGGCAGCCCTCACAACGACCAAGAGATGTTGCAGAGGAACTACTTACCCCTACCCCTGAACGTTATAGTACCGATCTGGAATCAAACCATCTGAGTACGTTATTCCAGAGTGTCAATGACGATCTGCAAAAGTATGAGGAAGGGGGGGCTGCCGCGGTTAGTACTGCCAGTTGGGGGGACCAGGACACTAAAGAGTCATTTCTTTATGCGGGGCAGGCGCGCAGTGCGGTAATGAAAAAAATACTACTGGATGAGCAAAATCAGCAATGCTCTCCGGTTGAAGAGGTTTGGCAGGAGGCTCCGAGTATAGAGGATATCTGGATCGATGCTAAACAGCGTCATATACCGGGTTTATTGTTGCCGGATAACCTGTTTCAGGTGCGCCATGCGGCGCAAACGGTAGCGGGCGTTCAATCATATCAGCAGCACCTGTTGCAGCGTCAACAGATGCAGCCTAACTACCGTAGTGCAGAATTGCTCGCTCTGCGGGGCCTGCCACCAACGATTGGCGGCAAAGAAAATCCGATATCTAAATTTTTTCATGGAAGCGATATAGGTTTTCTGGGGGGGACTTTTCATAGCACGATCCGCACAATACAGCGACAAAACCTGGATAATAGCTGGCGAGCTAGTCAGCAATATCTGATGGCACAAATCAAAGACCGCAATAATCAACAACTACTGGCTGATTATTTCAGCCTGGAAGGCGTGGATTACATTGCCGGTTTTAAACTGGTGGCTGATCTGCTCGCACCACTGACCAGTCAACCGGGTGTTCTGGATAAACTTAATGGCGCTGATCCGTTTCGTCCGCCGGTTCAGGATCCGGCAAACCAGTTGGTGGCGGATATCTTTAATCACAACAGTGGTCAGCCGTTAAGCGAGATGTTGCTGCGGGGTGAATCATCTCCGGCAGTCGATCAGTATCTGACACAACAGGAAGTGGAAGAAAACACGGGAGATGGCCATTTCCGGCTGGGCTATATGCAGCAGCAGGCAGGTCTGGAGGTTCAGGAGGCCTCGGTGGCTACATTTGAAGTCACGGCGCTGCTGGCCCTGAAAAAAGCCCGGCCTGATCTGTTTACTGAATCAAGACGGGCAGCCAGTGTCTTTGGTTTTGTTACCGCAAAACTGACAGAGACTGCGAATACAGCTCTGACCCGGGTGCTGGGTGCCGCCGCAGGCGAGAGTCTGGAGCGTACCATGCGAGTGCAGGGAAATCTGTTTAATCTGCTACGAAGCAGTGATCCACTATTTCATGAACTCACCTTTAAAGCCCGCAAAACTGCCGCAGTAAACGAAGTAGTACTGGGTGTCGAAGATCTGACAACGGGAAGGTTGTTTGGCCTGAGCGAAGCCCAGCGTCAGTATCGGCATGCAGGAAGTCATCAGGCACGTTTCTATGGCGATATCAGCGGAGCCAACGGTGAGCTTAGGGCCAGTACCAGCCGCGCCCGCGCGGCCCGCTCTCTGTCAGAGCTTCAGCTGAGCGAGGTGCGTTTTATCACCGCCCCCGCGAACAGTGAAGCTGTAAGAATACTGCGACGTCATCAACAGGCAGCTGAAGTACTGTTAAGAAACAGTCAGACGCAGGGGGTTGCGGTTGTTCGGAATGTCGATCTGGCTAGCGAGGGCCGAAGAGTGGACCGCTTTACCAAGCTGGGACAGCTGGAGCAAAAGGTGCAGCTGCCGTTTGCTTTACTGCTGTTTGAAATGTGGAATTTGAAGGTGGCCACAAGTAGTTTTATTGAAAAAAGAGAAGCGAAAACAGGTTTTAGTGTTTTCTCTGCTTTTATTGATATAACCGTCGCATCTTTAAATGCCGGTAAGTTTTACCACGAATACTGGGCAGGAGGCAGTGGCACCCCAAATTTTCTCGCTAGAGCCGGTGCAAAAGTCGTGTTTGATAACAGCCCAGGCTCTGCTTTTAATAAATCCGCACAAGCATTTAGTACAAAACTGGCAGAAAGGCTACCACAACAGATAACCCGGGTTTGGATAGCGACTGCTGCGTCGGGGGTTTTATGCACTGCGGCCTTTATCTGGGATGCGATAAATGCGTTTGATAAAGGCGATAATGATAAGGGCGCAGCCCTGGTTGCAGCTGCGCTGGGCACCGCAATGATGACCGCCTCGAGTTTGTTGACCGGGTTGGGACCGGTGGGCTGGGTGGGCCTGGTGCTGATGTTGGGCGGGGTGGGGCTGAGTATCTGGCTCAGCGACACCCCCTTAGAGGAATGGATCAAACATGGCCCCTTTGGCAGCGAAAAAGATGATGCGCCTTGGCTGCAAAATGAGGAGGAGGCTTATATCCGGCTGCTGAATCTGTTTGCCGGTATTCGTATCGCCATTCGAGATAACGGCAGCTTTGATAGCAAAGGCAATCGCCTGCAAACCATCAGCATTCAGAGTAACCTGCCGGATGATGCTGAATTGGAATGTTATCTGCGCCTGCGCCAGAACAATATGACTACGATCGATGTCGGTACCGTTACTGTGGAAGATAACCGTAAGGTCTATCAAAAGAGGTCGGTGGAGGGCTATAACAAGATTGACGGTGGGCTGGAGATTATAGTGTCAACCCAGCCATCAGAAGGAACGCTCTCTTCCAGAGAGAATGTTAGATATGACTGGGCGGTGAAAGCCCGCTGGCGTATGCTGGTAGCCGATTGCGATCTATACTCCTTCCCCAATCTGAAACCCCTGGATGATGCAGCAGAAAAGAAAAATCATCTGGCCGTAAAACCCAATTTTAACCAAGAGAATCAGCCTGGCTGGGCCGATGAACTCAGCCACGGCTACTAATCATAAATGGACAACGAACAACGATGATGGACCTTGCAACCTTTCTCAACCCGCCAGTGGCTGAATATAAAGCCACCGCCTACCGGCCGGATAAGAGTCTTTTATACCGGGAGCCGGGGCCAGGAAATCGCTACCGCAAGGGGAAGCATCTGGCAAGGATAGTGCCGACTGAGGAGGTGTTGCCCCGGGATACGTTTAATATTACTCCCGATACCCTCAGAGAGTGCGAGCGGGATGACGAGCCTGGTATTAAGGAAAAGGCTGCTAATGGAACATTGACAAAAGAGGAGCAGAAAATACTGGAGCAATTACTGAGTGTTGCTCAGTTTGCGCATATAGGCATCAGCCCTCTGCGCTATAACAAACTTTCATATGCATTAAATCTAATGTACGGGGGGGGGCGCTTTCTTACCTTTCTTTTTGGGGGAGGGCTACTATTTCTTTTTATTCTCACTTTGTTTAGTGATGAACCGTACAATATTGATGATGCTCTCTTTGCATTGATAATGATAAGCCCGCCTCTTTCTTGTTGGATAGCTAGTTTTTTTATTAAAAAATTCAAACCCGAACTATTCCATAGCACCAAGGACTACCGTGCCTGGTATCTTTGTCGTGAAAGTGGACTGGTGACTCAATATCACCAGAAAAAGAAAAATGTGGTGCTTCATGAAGCACCGTTCAGTGAGATGGAGTGTTATCTGCACAGCACGCCGCTGCCCAGCGGTCTGCTGCGGTACAACCTGGTCTTGGCCCATTATAAAGATGACTGGGGCATCGACCTGTCTGATTTCTATAAACCTTCCGAACTCTGGCAGGAGTGCGCTGCCGACTGGGACTCTATGCAATACTTTATGGATGTTACTCAGCCGCTCTCGGATGACCCTGACCATGAAGAGTTTCGTCACCTTGACCCGACCACGGCAGAATATGATAAAAAAACCAAGCGTCCACCCCATTACTGGCGGGACATGGATATGCAAACCTTCGAGAGACTAAAGCGGGAAAACGATACCAAACTGAGGAAGCGGTATAACCGTTGATAGATAAATACAATTCGGTAATTAGAATTCACATAATTATCGTTTGATAAAATTAATAAGTTATAGCAATGGAATGTGAAATGAAAAATATGGTTAAGGTTTATGTGTATAGATATTCTTTATTGATTTTTCTGTTATACCAGGTTTTTCTACCAAGCAGTACTTATGCATATACGTTTATTAATCTTGGAGATAGCATTGGCTGGGAAGCACTCAATGATCAGTTTGATAAGCCTGCCCCTCTTAAAGAAGAGACGCAGATAGTATTCTTTGCTAATAGTTTAGACGGTATCGAGCTTCTGGATCAGTTTATGGTAGAGGTGGGTGAAGATGAATTAGAGGGGCTGAAATGGCAGGCTTTATTAAACGTATATACCTATAATCGAAAAATAAAGAGTTTGAATGATTATTTTGAAGCAAAGAAAAAAACATTGGGTTTGTTTTTGTTAAAACGTAAGCCTTACCCTGTGACTATTGATTATATGGGTGAAGAAACTTCTTTCTTTAGTAGTTTAATAAGAGAAAAAGGTGTGAGTGTTATTTTGATTTATAATGGTGCATTTGGCGGTGTTTCAGCGGGATGGACGGTCGATGAGTTGCAGGAAGCTATTGAGAGTATTAAGAAGGATAAGAAGTGGCTAGACAATCATGGATTTTAAAATATTTGAAAAGCTAACCCCGTAAAATAAAGAGAGATTGTGGAAGCGACATAAGCAGTAAACCCATAGCTCGGAATATAATTGCAAGAGTAAGTTATATCGGAAGGTCAGAAGGATCTGATAGGATTGAGGAAAAGGACGTAATTGCGCATTCGTTTTTCTGAGCGACGTGCGTTTTTTCGATAGTGATCGCATATCAATCATCATGGAGTGTTTAAAATGCCAAAAGCTGCGCGTTTAGGTGATATAGGGTCGGGGCATGGGTGTTTTCCACCAACACCCATTATCTCTGGTAGTGGTGATGTCCTTATTGACGGGATTCCAGCGGCTCGTGTAGGTGACCCTCTTGCACCTCACGGCTGCAGCAAGTGTCCACCCCATGGACGGGCAGTTGCTGCGGGCTCCTCCTCTGTAATGATCAATGGCAGGCCTGCTGCCCGGGTGGGTGATTCTATCAGCTGTGGTGGTTCGGTGGCGGCGGGGTCTGGCAGTGTCTCAATCGGCTGATTGAGAGTATTGGGGGGATTCTTATGTGGAGAAACAAGCCGCTAAGTTTATTAATTATAAAAGCTCTTTCTTCTCCCGTATCCAGGGGGTTTCGCCGGTCTGATCTTTAATTGTTTCAGACAGTGCGATGGCGTCGATATATTCAACCGGTTTTGCTGTGACGACGTTGAACCACTGAGTGAATTTCCCCTGGCTTTTGACCACCTGGGTTTTTATGTTCGGGTAACGCTGCTGCCATCGACTGGCGTCCTGCTGGTTCTGGAAGGCCGCCAGCTGTAGCAGATAGTGTGTTTCTGGCTCCAGTGCCGGATTGTTAAAGTTGGCGCTCTGTATTACCCGATGATGTTGTGTCTTCTGGCTTTGTGTCGTCTGAGTTATTGGCACCTGGCTTTTTTTCGGCTCTTGAATTTTACCCACTAACGGTTTTTTCTTATGCTCGTTTGTCTGCATATAAGCCAGTTGTTGGGCCGGCCCGGGTTTTTTATGCTTTATGTTTGCAACTGTCGGTTTTGCTCTTTTTGAGAAGGGTTCCACCTGAATTGAGTCCGGCTGGGCGAGTGTCAATGGTGTTGTCGCCTGAGTAACCGGTTGAGGTTCCTGTTCAGTGAATGCCAGCGCCGGATCTTTTAGTGTTGTCCTGAAGCGGCGGATGGTTTCGCTGTCTGATGCATTGCAATGCCAGTAATGTTCGGCAGGCTGTTTACGTTGATAGCACTGGATAAACCAGGCGCCAAGTTGTTGCTCATGGTAATAGTAGTTGTCGGGCCTGATCTCTACATTGTAGGTGGATGAGGGCAAGCGCGGCACATGCTCCGATGCCTTGCCTGAGGCAGTTGCCGTCATGGCGGCGATGACTATCGCAATCGGGTAAACCTTATCCATAGCTGGAATCCTTATCTTTCTCTTCACGGCACTGTCTTTCCTGCAAAAATCAAACCAGCCTGCTGAGTGCTGATTTATGGCAGAATAGCGGGCAAATGAGGGGTGTAATATCAATTGTTGCGCGGTTTTTTTCTCGTTTTTTACTGGGCGAAGTATGGCGCTTTGTTTTATGCGCTGGCTGCAGTAAACTCCGACAATCAAACGGAATGTCATGTTAAGGGAGTAAGAGAGATGCAGGGAGCTATGACACCAATTAAAGAGATTCAGCTGGAGCAGATGACTCAGCTGCGGAAGCGCTCTAAGGCTGTTTCCGTCATTCTTAATAAAGAACTTCAGGCGTATCTGAAAACCATTACTCCGCTGTTTTCTCCCAGAAAAGTGCTGGGGGAATATATGCAGAGTGCCAGCCGGGATAAAGTCGTCGGTGCGGAAAAAAACTATTCTATTATTTTAGAAAACTACAAAGCTGTTTTGCGTGATGCGTTTGGCTTTAACGCAAAGCTTTCCTCCCCTGTACCCGCTATTCAAAATGAGTTAGTCGCTGAGCCCTGGGTGTATAGTGATGATCTTGAAGGTACTGTTCTGAGTTTCAGCTCGCCGGTTCGCTGGGTGCTTAGTTATGATTGCAGTTACGACCTGCCGCGGCTAATCGCAGAAAAACTTAAAGGTGAGCAGCCCCATTATGACTCTATTACGCCATTTGTATTAAATGCGTTGGTTATATGGTTGCTACTGGAAAATAGTCCAGGGCTGGTGCGTTTGTTGGAGGGCTTAGGCTATGAGGTGTCTGTTGAAAGGCAGCCAGACATAGCGGGTTCGCTTCCTTTTGTTGTACTGACATCCCGGGTGGCAGCGTTTCGTCCGCAGAATGATCTGGTGAGAATGGTTGCGCAGTTCTCAGGAAGTTCTGGTTTTGAAGAGATTATCGATGTTGACCAGCTTGAGTCTATCGAAAACCCACTGCAAATGAAGTTGCAGTCTTTGTTACGTGTTGAGTGTTGAGTTACTTTGCGCAATCGGAAATGGTTGCGCAATTTACTGCTCAGAGGCGGTGGTTAAGTTAATCTGATATTTCTTTGGTTTTTGTTTTAAGTTATTGAAAATATAAGTATTTTTGTTTTTTGGCTCAAACTATGCTTTAAACCTGGCAGGCTAACATCACTATCTAAGGAGAGAAAAAATGCCAACACCAGGTTATATGTCTATTCAGGGCGAAACTCAGGGTAACATCACCGAAGGCGCTAACAGCATGGAGTCTATGGGAAATCGTTATCAGGAAGGTCATGAAAACGAAATCACCGTTCAGGGGTTTTCTCATCAGATTATGATTCCCCGCGACCCTCAAAGTGGTCAGCCCAGTGGTCAGCGTGTGCATGATGCGTTGGTCATTTCTAAAATTTATGACAAGTCTTCACCTAAACTGTTTGAAGCACTGACCAGCGGTGAGCGTCTGCCACGGATTGAGCTGAAATGGTTCCGCACCTCTATGACGGGTCAGCAAGAGCATTACTTCACTCATGTGCTGGAAGATGCAATGATTGTTGATATTAAGGCGCATATGCCTAACTGTCAGGATCCGGCTATGGAGCACTTCACTCACATGGAAGATGTTGCATTCACTTATCGTAAGATCAGCTGGACGCATGAAGTCGCTGGAACCTCTGGGTCTGACGACTGGCGTCTGCCAAAAGCCTGATCTCAGGTTTATGTATGGTAATAACCGGCCTGAGGGCCGGTTTTTTTATATCTATTGCTCCAGAACATTGCAATAAACAGGAGGTTTAGGGTTTAATTCACTTTCTTAGAAAGGGAGTTCATTATGTTCCAGGGATTTTTGGAGCGATCTTGGCGGCAAATTTTTATGCTGCTTTTCGTTACCACATTACTCAATGGCTGTTCAACGGTTTCAGATATGCTATCTGATGATGAGCCGCCACCTCCACCTCCAGAGCTTGTCGTTTCCGTTATTGCTGATTCTGCTGTTAACCAGGATTTTGATGGGCGGCCCTCCCCGACAGTTGTGCGTATCTATCAGTTAGAAGATGACGCGCTGTTTAAAGAAAGTGATTTTTTTGCCCTTTATGACCGAGACAGTACTCTGCTTTCTGGTGACCTGTTATTGCGTGATGAAATGATTGTTCATCCCGGTGGATCGACAATTAAGAAAACGCTGCTGGATAAACACACAGAGTTTGTCGGTGTGTTGGCCGCTTTTCAGAATACTGATAACGGTGTCATGAAGAAGGTGGTCGCTGTGAATGCGGAAAAGGATCAGTCGGTTCTGGTTCGCCTTAAAGACAATCAGCTGACACTTGACCTGCTGGACTGAACAGCGATTTTTTTGATTAGAATTTTCCGCCTGATTTTAGATTTTGAAGTGGAGTCACGGAGTGACGAATAAAGTTATCTGGCATGAAGGTATGTTTCTTCGGCCGCAGCATTTTCAGCAGCATGACCAGTATCTGTTAAAAGAAATTAATAACCGTATTCGAGCGGTTGCCTGTTTTAACTGGGGGTTTTCCCGTCTTAAAGTCAACTCAGCCAATCTGAAAATAGGTGAAATCTCACTGGATGACTGTGCCGGGTGTTTTGCCGATGGCACCAGCTTTGATATGCATACGGGGGATGCCCCGCCACTGCCAGTGCTGGTGAATGACTCGATCTCAGATGCGATCATTTATCTCGCCATACCCCTGCAACAATCAGGTATTACGGAAGTTGGCAATAACGATAACCGTAATAGTCTGGTGCGCTATCTGCCTAAATCCGTTGAAGTGGCTGATATGGCTTCGGTTGAAAATGAGCAGACCAGTATTCAGGTAGGTGAGCTGCGTTTGCGTCTGTTTGTTGAGGATGCCCGGCAGAACTCTGAAAACAGGGTGCCTGATGGTTACACCCGTTTAGCGGTTGCGCAAATTGAAGAAGTAAAGGGTGGGCAGATTCGACTTCGCCGGCAGTTTATTCCTCCTCTGTTAGATATTGGTGCTTCGGATCTGTTGCAGAATTTCCTCACTGAGCTGCAATCGATGCTGACGACCCGTGCCCGTGAACTTGCTGCCCGGGTGAGTAGTTCCGGCGGTAAAGGGGGCGTTGCCGAAGTGACTGACTTTATGTTGCTGCAATTGCTGAATCGTTTTGACCCGGTATTGTCGTTGTACCGTCAGGTTCCTGAAATGTCTCCTCTTGAACTGTATGAGCGATTGCTGCTGCTGGTGGGCGAGCTGGCTACCTTTATGAAACCGGAAAAGCGGCCGCCAGAGTTTGCTGAATATCAGCAGGATAATCTGATGGGCACTTTTCTTCCACTGCTGGAAGAGTTGAAAGGTTGTTTCGGTACTGTCCTTGAACAGATCGCTGAGGGCATTCCTCTCTCCCCTGAACAGTATGGTATCAGGGCCGCCAGAATCCGCGATCGCGTGCTACTCAAAAGTGCTGATTTTATTTTTGCGGTCAGTGCTCAGGTTGCTCAGGAAAAACTACGGACTCAGTTTCCGCAACAGATTAAGATCGGCCCCGTTGAGCGTATACGCGAGCTTATTACCAGTGCGTTACCGGGTATTCCTATTGCTCCGTTGCCGGTAGCGCCACGGGAAATTCCTTACCATGCAGGGTTTACCTACTTTCAGCTGGATACCAGTCATGAGATCTGGAAAGAGTTGGATAAATCCGGAGGTATCGCTTTCCATGTTGGGGGTGAATTCCCGGGGCTGGAATGCCAGTTCTGGGCCATTAAACGCAGATAGATAGTTGTAAATCATGGATGATCAAACCGTAATTCGCCCGATGCCGGGGGGGCGTAAACCCCGCAATACAGGAACACCTGAGCGGCGAGCAGTGGAGCCGGATCTCAGAGCTTCAGCCCCCCAGACAGACTCTGCTCAGCAGGGACAGTCATTTCGCCAGACGCCGGGGCCGAGAACACCGGAGTATGACAATGCGGGTGTCGGGATAATGGCTTCGGGGAGAGTGGTTCAGGAGTCGATCTCCCAGGGTGACAATCCTCTGCTGCAGCTGATCACGCCGTTATTATCCTTTCTGGGAAAAATTCAGAATACGGTTGAGTGCCCCGACCTGGAGGAGTTTCACCGCTATGCGCTGGACCAGATTCAGTTGTATGAATCTCAGGGGTGGGGCGTGCCCGGTGGGCGTGAGAACAGTGAATATATCAGTTATCCACTATGTGCCCTGATTGATGAAATAGTGCTGAATACGCCGTGGGGTAGCAACAGTCGCTGGGGTAGTGAGAGTTTACTGATTACCCGTCACCAGGAGTCCTGGGGTGGGGAACGTTTCTTTAGCTATCTGAATGAGCTTATGAAGCGTCCGGGGAGTAATCTTGAACTGCTGGAATTCTACTTTATCTGTTTGTCACTTGGCTTTGAGGGTAAATACCGCCGCATGGCTAACGGTCGCCGGGAGCTGGATCGCCTGCGGAGCGAGCTTTATATCATTATTAGCCGGCATCGTAACTATGAGCCGGAAGGGCTATCGCCTCATTGGGAAGGTGTTTCCGATCGCCGCATGGGGATCGCCCGCTACCTGCCATTCTGGGTTATCTGGGCATTTTCTCTTTTCCTGCTGATGGCCGCTTTTATCGGGTTTATCTGGAAGATAACGCAAGAGTCTGATCAGCTGATGGAACAGTTTGCTGTTATCAGTGGTACGCCGGTTGTTGCAGTCACCCCTGTCAATATCGATCGTCTTGTTGCCCCGCTATTTGCCGAGCCCGAGCTCGTGCCTGAAAAGATTGATTACTTTGCCCTGCTTGAACCCGAACTGGTGGAAGAGATTGCGGCCGGAACAGTTGAGCTGATTGATGAGGACAAACAGGTCAGACTGCGGTTACGTCATGCGCGGCTATTTCCCTCCGGGCAGGCAGGTCTGTCGCAGGAGTTTGTCCCTCTGATTGAGCGAATAGGTGCGCAACTTAAGGGGGTGGGAAAGCCCGTTATTATCGAGGGCCACTCAGATAATGTGCCCATTTTCTCTACCCGTTACCCTTCTAACTGGGCGTTATCACAGGCACGGGCTAAGTCCGTTGCTGAAGTGCTGTTAAGTCAGTTGGAAGATCAAGTGGTTATGCGGGTTGAGGGTAAAGCCTCTAGTGCACCGCTGGTGGAGAATAACTCCAATCTGAACCGGGCATTGAACCGCAGGGTCGAGATTTTGCTGCGAAAATAGTAATGCCTTCATAGTGAGTATCTTTTGTTCAGGGATTGACAGGAAAACACGTGGAAAAGTTTATCAGAATTATCACCAATCGATGGTTTATTCAGAGTATCGGGATTATCTGTCTGGCACTGCTGATCTGGTTTATCGGGCCATTAGTTGCGATTGCCGAAAACTATTTTCTGGCCAGCGAATTTGCCCGACTGCTGGCAATTGTTATTGTTGTGCTCTGTTGGGCGGGAATTACAGCGTGGCGTTTCTGGCGCCAAAAGAAAAAGAATCAACAACTGCTGGATGATTTGGGGAGTGAGCAACGGGATCAGGCCTATCTGGCGGAAAGTGCCCGGGAGGATGAGCAGGCGATCATCCGTGAACGGTTTGATGAAGCGTTGCAGATTTTGCGCAACAGCAAAGGCGGGTCGGGTAAAGCGGCCAATCTCTATGAGCTACCCTGGTATATCATCATCGGTCCGCCGGGGTCGGGTAAAACCACCGCACTGATTAATTCAGGTTTGAATTTCCCACTGGCTGACAGAATGGGCAGCGAGGCAATTCAGGGGATTGGTGGCACGCGTCACTGCGACTGGTGGTTTACTGACGAAGCAGTGATGATCGATACAGCCGGTCGTTTTACCACTCAGGACAGTCATGAATCGGTCGACCGTGCCGCCTGGCAGCAGTTTATGGACCTGCTGAAAAAGAATCGCCCGCAGCAGCCCGTGAATGGTGTATGGGTGACCATGAGTATTGCTGACCTGATGCAGCAATCCGAAGATGAAAGAGCCTTGTATGCACAGACTATACGGCGTCGTATCGAGGAGCTGAATGAGCATCTCGGCATTTCAGCGCCGGTCTATTTTACCTTTACCAAGTGTGATCTGATCTCCGGTTTCAGCGAGTTTTTTGGTCATTATGATCGTGATGCCCGGGCGCAGGTGTGGGGTGAAACATTTCAGTTGCCTGAGTCCGGCCGGCCTCAGTTTAATATCGATGATTATGCTGACAAATTTGACACACTGACACTGCGACTCGAACAGCAACTCATCGAACGGATATACCGGGAACAGGACCCGGACAAACGTACGCTTATCATGGGATTTCCCCGTCAGTTTTCTGGATTGCGTGATATTGTTTCGATCTTCCTGGGGGATATCTTCAGCACTAACCGTTATAGCGAAGGCGCACTGTTGCGGGGGGTGTACTTTACCAGTGGGACTCAGGCCGGAACGCCCATTGACCGGTTATTGGGGACTCTGGCCCAGAGCTTTGGTTTCAGTAATTCAACGCTGGTGGGTGCCAGTGGCCGGGGTAAGAGTTTCTTCCTTAAAAACCTGTTGCAGCGGGTGGTTTTTGTTGAAGCCGGTATTGCCGGGGTTGACCAGCAGCTGATTAGACGGCGTCGCTGGATGCAGCGTCTGGTTGTCAGTGGTGCGCTGTCTGTGTTTCTGGTAGGGACGGGGCTGCTTGGCTGGTCATTTTTGAATAATGAACAAAAAATTCAGCAGCTGACACAGTTGAATACCCGCTTTTCTCAACAGGTGGTGCAGGTGCCGATGTTTGAAGCCGATTTTCTGGCGGTGTTGCCGGAGTTGAATACGCTGCGTGATGCCACCCGACTGTATGATGATACGGGGGTTGAGCATACGTTCGGGTTGTATCAGGGTCATACTCTCACGGAGGGGGCGCGTTCGGCCTATCTGAATCTATTGCAAACGGCTCTGCTACCGGTGCTGAGCGCCCGGATTGAAGAGCTGATTATTGCCAGTGATCCGAAACAGACGTCCACCCTGTATGAGCTGCTGAAAACCTATCTTATGTATGGTGGTATAAAGCCCTATGATGCGGATTTACTAACCACCTGGGCAGTGCTTGACTGGCAGGAAACCTACGCCCTGGATGAGCAGGCCGTTGAGGATCTCAGCGGGCATATGCAGGTGTTGATGGAAAACGGCTTTCTGCCGGCAACGCTGAATGAGGAGATTGTGTCCTATGCCCGGCGAATTTTATCGACAGACCCCCTGGAAAAACAGGTCTATCAGGCGATTCTCAGAGAGCTGAGTCAGGAACACAAATATGATCTGGCGCTTGATCAGGTCTTTGGCCCGTATGCGTTTGACCTGTTTAAGAGTAAGCAGGGCGACGATCTGACAACCTTCGTGATGCCCGGCGTATTTACCAAACAGGGCTTTTACACGCTTTTCCTGCCCAACAGTACGACACTTTCGAAGGAGTATATCGACAATAACTGGGTGATGGGCGACCGCTATCAGTCACGTCATTATATGGACAGCGACACATTGCAGCGTAAAGTGCTCGGTTTATATTACGACGACTTTATTCAGCACTGGGACGGCATGATCAATGACATGGCGATGCAACGTCCGGCCAACGCGGAAGAAAGTATCCGGCAGATCTCTGTTGCCGCCGGACTCGATAGTCCTTTACGCCACTTAGTCGAGACCCTGAGCGAAGAAACGACACTGACAAAACCCTTTTCAGTTGAGCAGGGTGAAGGCACTGATCAGTTGGCACGCACACTGTCGAGTGTTAATTCGGGAGTGGCGGTGAAACAGCAAAAAGTAAGTCGGCTGATGCGCGATGCCAAGAAAGCCGGTCTGCTCGATAATCTGGGGGGCGATCTTGGCCAGCAGGTTGAGCGTTACTATACACCGTATTACAAGTTGCTGGAGAAGCGTGGCAGTCGTTCGTTGCTGGACCGGCTGAGTCAGGATCTGGCTGAGTTGAGCAGCTATATGGATGATGCTGCTAATTCATCGTTTTCCAGTACCGGAGCGATAGATGCGGTTCAGGGGCGGATCTCCCGTAATAAAACCGATCCACTGGCGAAAGTGAATAGCTATCAGGCGGATATGCCACAAATGATGCAGGGGTGGCTGGGGGCTCTGGGGGCACAGAACTGGTCGGTAGTACTGGACAATACTAAAACAGAGTTGAATCAGCTATGGCAGTCTCAGGTGGCCTATGAGTGTAAGAACTTTCTTGAGGGGCGTTATCCGGTGAAAGCCAGTGCCAGCTCCGAGGTGACACTGGAGGATTTCAGTCGTTTCTTTGGCCCGGATGGCACTCTGGATAGTTTTGTAAATAACTACCTGCGAGATTTCATTGATACCAAAGGACGAGTCTGGGTTGAGCGTGAAGTGGACGGTCAGAAGATAGGGCTGACAAAAGAGACCCTGCTTCAACTTCAGAAAGCGAATGATATTAAAGAAACGTTTTTCCGTAATGGCGAACTGTCGGTGCCATTTATTATGCGCCCGGTGAGGTTAGATACCCAGGCATCAAAGTTCTATCTCAGTATTGGTTCGCAGGAAGTGACCTACCGGCATGGTCCCCGTCGTTCCAGTGTTGTCACCTGGCCGTCGCTCGATAGCGATACTGTGAGGCTGCGGTTTGAGGGACTCAATGGCGAGGTCAAGTCCAGTACTGAAGAAGGACCCTGGGCATGGTTCCGTTTGTTGAATAAATCACACTTAAATAACACCAGTAACCGTGCTGTGTACGAAGTGAACTTTGCCAGAGATGAACTTAATGCCACCTTTGAACTGCGCGCGAAAAGTGTCATTAATCCTTTTGCTGAAGATCTGTTAGCGGGATTCCGCTGCCAGGAATCGCTCTGATATGAGCCGTGTTCAAAGTGGTTTTTATGGCAAAGTCCCCTGCAAAGGCGATTTTGTCAGCCGTGGGCTTAGTCGTCATTGCATTGGCAATCTGGACCGTTGGTTGCAGCAGGGAATGACCAGCAGCAAAGGGTATATGAGTGACCACTGGAGCAGACATTATATGATCGCTCCGGTATGGCAGTTCTATATTGCAGCGGGCATTTTAGACAGTCATGGCTGGCTGGGTGTCTTTATTCCCAGTATCGACAGTGTCGGGCGCAAGTTTCCCTGTCTGATCGCTGTCCCGGTTGCGGTGCCGTTTTTTTGCCTGAAACAACTGGAAGACCAGGACGAGCTGCTGATGCAGATTGAAACACTGTTATTTGACGCTCTTGAGGATAACTTTGATTTTTCACTGTTTTGTCACCAGTCCAGTCAGCTGAAGTTGCTGCCTTCCTATCCCCCGGTGGATCTTTATCGTGCGGTCAGGCCTGTGGCTGTTATGCAGAATCTCGAGCCACAGCGGTCCGTTCTGCGAAACCTGGATTTAACATCGGAATATAGTTATCCAACGGTCTGGTGGAGCGACGGTTCAGACACCATAGCGCCTCAGCTCTGGTTTAATGATGGCTTGCCGGATGCCTCCCAGTTTCGGTTCTTTTTAACGGGAAAGTAGATGTTTTATAACCATGGAGCGGTTTATGTCGGTTGAAACCCAGCCAGCGTCCAGTCGATACATCAGCAGTGCGCTAACCTCAGTCGGAAAGGTACGAAAACATAATGAAGATGCTTTTCTCTGTCAGCCAGAACAGGCTCACTGGGCCGTTGCCGATGGCATGGGCGGACACTCTGCCGGAGATGTAGCAAGTCAGTCGATAGTGGAGGCGCTGCAGCTCTTTGAACAACAGCCACACTTGTCAGATAGCGTCGATCTGCTTGAAGATCTACTGTTGCAGACTAATCAAAAACTGCTGGATCTGGCCGGTGGCGAGCAGAAAATAATTGGTTCAACGATAGCGGGTCTGCTGTTGCTGACGGATTATTATCTGCTTTACTGGTGTGGCGATAGTCGCATCTATCTGTATCGCAATGGCGTACTGGTGCAGGAAAGTGTTGACCATACCTATACTCAGGGCCTGGTTGCTCAGGGGCGTCTGACTCCCGAAGAAGCTCAGGTGCATCCGGAACGCAATGTGATAACCCGGGCGGTGGGAGCCGCTGATGCGCTGTATATTGATATGGATATACGCAATCTACAGGCTGGGGATCGTTTCCTGATCTGCAGTGATGGCCTGGATAAAGAGCTTTCTGACACCGATATCGCAGCATTTATGGCTCAACGTCATATCCCTTTAGAGCAACTGACGCAGGCGATGATGGATTGCTGCCTGGAACGTGGTGGCCGGGATAATATTACGTTGATACTGATTGAAAATCCGGCAGTTGCCTGAATAACGGAATAGCAGACAGGCATGAAGGATTTTAAATATCAGTTAAAGCAGTATCTGCAGGGCCAGACATCATTCGACCAGCTGATTGAAACGGTGTCTGCACTGATCTGCCGCCAGCCTGAGGTCACCACTAATATCGTGACCGGTTTGCAGCAGATGGCTGAACGTCAGTTACTCAGTGAAAATGACCTTAATGCCCTGATGCTGGCAATTGATAAACAGCGTTCAGCAACCCTGGCGGCCCCTGCGGATGATGAAACCCAGTTACAGGGAGCTGCTGCTGCACAGATAAAGGACCCTCAGACAGCGAATCAACGGGCAACGTTACACCCACCGCAAAACGATACGTTGTCTGGCACTGATGACGATAAAACCCATGTTGCTTCATGCCGTTCAGGCGCGGCAATATCTGCAACGGTCACGGAAACATGCACCTCTACAGGCACCAGTACCTCTCGCTGGAACAAACCCTTTGTCACCGACGTCTCAGATGAGACTGTCATTGGCGTGGGCACCCTGATAAAAGACCGCTTTCATCTGGTGGAGTTCATCGGTTGTGGCGGCATGGGCGATGTCTATAAAGCAGAAGATCAGCGCAGGGTTGATGCACAGGATATTGATAGTCTGGTCGCGATAAAGGTATTGAATAAAACCTTCAGAGAGCACCCAGAATCGCTCCGCTCGTTGCAGCGAGAAGCCCGTAAAACGCAGAATCTCGCCCATCCGAATATCGTCAATGTATTCGATTTTGACCGCGATCGGGAACATGTGTTTATGACCATGGAGCTGATGCGCGGAGCACCTTTGAGTTCGGTGATTAAAAACCACCCAACGGGCCTGCCTTTATCGACCGTGCTGGATTATACCGCAGGTATGGCTGGCGCACTGGGGTATGCTCATCAGCAGGGAGTGGTTCACTCCGACCTGAAACCGAGCAATGTCTTTCTCGATGCGGGCCAGGTGAAAGTATTTGATTTCGGCATCGCCCGGGCTGCCAAAACCGGCACCGTTGAAAGCGACAGTTTTGATGCTGGTGAGCTGGGTGCACTTACCCCCAGTTATGCTTCACCGGCGATGTTAGCCGGCGCCGCTAATGCCGACCCGCGGGATGACCTTTACGCGCTGGGCTGCATTGTTTATGAGCTGCTAACGGGTAAACATCCATTCATCCTTAATGGTAAAAAAGTACCGGCAGATGAGGCCTGGAAAGCCGGGATGACAATGGTCGAGCTGAAGCAGCTTAGCCGACATCAGAATAAAGCGCTGAAACAGCTGTTGGCGTTTGATGAACGTCAGCGAACCGAAAGTGTGGATCTGTTTTTGCAGCAATTCATGCCTCAATACCAACGGCATAGCCTGATGAGTCGCTGGTATGTCTGGGTGTTAATTTTTCTGTTTCTTTGCGGGGTATCCTACTTCCCTCTGCGTAATGTGTGGCAACAGCAGCGTATTGATGATTTTGTTGATGATCTGACAAATCTCGATGAAGACGCGGTAGATGAGTGGCTGGAAGAGATTGAGGAGATGGATGCCGCACAGCAGAGTGAGTATTTTAATGACCCCCAGGTAAAGCGGGAACTGACCCGGTACTTTCTGCAGCAGGTCAGTCTTAATGCTGATGCAGACGCCTATAACCGTGCCCAGCAGCTGGCCGACAGGGCTTTACAAATTTACGAAGATTCCCGGCGTTTGTCAGATAAACAGGAACAACTGATAAAACAGAAAGCGACACGACTGAATGATCTGAATAACCAGTTGAACAGGTTACTCGAACGTCCTGCAGAAACCTTTGCCAGAGAATCGGAGGCGTTGGCACAACTGCTGGCGAGTATTAAAAAGGTGGATTCCGATAATGCCATGCTGAGTGATGCCCGCCTGCCGGTAAAGTTTATTGAAACGATGGCTGACTTGAGTGAACAACGGCAATTCACCAGGGCTAGCGAAGCCGCTAACGCTTCGGTTAAATTGTTTCCCGATAATCCGGAGTTGGCAAAAGCACGCCGCAACCTTAAACAGGAAGAGATGCGTTATAACCGTTCTGTGCGCATCACTGAACTGAATCAGCGTCTGGATGATCTGGCGCCCGATAGCCTCAGTCTTTTTGCCGCGGCAGATCCCGATTTTCAGGAGCTGAAACAACTGGACCCTGGTAATCCGCGAATTAACCGGCTGCCGGACAGGCTTACGCAGCTGCTGCTGTCAGAACAACAGCAACTGACCCGGCAATATCTCTGGCAGCAGGCCAGTCAGCTGTCGGTAACATTTAAACCGATGCTGAGTCCCGAAGGTCTCAGGCAGCTTGAACAAGCGTTGCAGCATGCACAGGCTCAACACCAGAAAGAGATCGATCAGCGAGTTGCCGACATCGATGCAGATATTGTTGCCCAGAATCCTGATAAAGCCCGACAGCGTATCAATGAACTGCAACCGATGGTGTCAGATCAGCGCATAATTACGGCGGTGTCTGACCGGTTAGCCTCAGCGCTGATAAAACAGTCGCATGTGGCTCAGAATGAGCAACACTGGCAGCGGGCTGCCGATATGCTGAATCAGATTTCATCGTTGGCGGTCAGTCCTGAGTTGCAGCAGAGTCTCGAATATGAACAGCAACAATTGCAGCAGCGTCAGTTGCTGTCGGCGCAACAGCTGGAGGCGTCTGCCTTAGCTGAGCAGGCACAAAAACGTCAGGAGAAACTCGATGCTCTACAGGCTGAGCTGGAGGCTATATTGCGTGATCCGCAGTTGTCGGATAGCAGCACCCGCAAAGCGCAGAACATTCTCGATCGTTTAGAAACTCAGGTGACAGATCCGACTATTGTGGCGCAGGGGCGACAGCGACTGGTTAATCGTTACCATGTGGCTGCAGTTGCTATTGCGGACACTGATATTGATCAGGCCATCCGTCTTCTCGAAGATGGAAAACGGCTACTGCCGGGGCAGGCCGCAATAACTGGACTGCTGGCGCAACTGCAGGCGCGTTCTGAAAAAGCCTCCCAGGCAGAAAAAGCACAGCAGCAACAGGCTTTAAAGCAACAGATCGAGACGGCTTTATCCGTTGCGACGGTGTCACCCGAATGGGAAGCCCGGATGGCTGATCTGTTAGCGCGGTTGAAGGCGCAGCCGAGTCAGCTGGAATATTTACAGAGCGTTAATCGTCGTATGGCTGCTATTTATGTGCAGCAATCACAGGGTTTCCTGGCGCAAAACGAGTTTAATGCTGCCAGGGATAGCCTTGCCAAAGCGGCTCAATATGATCCTTCACTTGGGCTGACAGAGCAGAAAGAAGCGATCGTCAGTGCTGAAGATCAGTTTCGACAAAAGCAATCCGAGCGCAGCAACGAGGCAAAAATCAGCGGGCTGAAACAGACCTTTGATACTCAGATACAGGCGGCTGATCTGACGGCGGCAGGACAAACGTTTAACCGCCTGACAGAACTGCTGGAGGAGGATGATCCTTTCATTACGCAACAAGCACCCGAAAGGTTTCAGAAAGTGTATCTTCGCTTAGCGGACCAGCTGGCGGCGCGACAGCGTTTCACCCAGGCCGAAAAATTGTTGCAAAGTGCGCGGGATCTCATGGCCGATCCGGTGGTGGTCGATCAGCGTATCGCCAGTTATCAGGATGGTGTTCGTCTGTATCATATTGGAAAAGCGATTAAAAAACCGGATTTGAATAATCTTCAACAGGCGCACGGTTTACTGTCTGAGTTGCAGGCTGGGGGACAGGCAGATAAGTATCAGCAGCTGAGTAAGGATTTGCAGAGTGCGACCGTCGCGCAGATTAACACCTTAAAGCGTCGCTCGCCGACCCAGGCCCGGCAACTGTTAGCGAAAGCGCAGCAGTTGTTCCCCGACAATCTTCAGTTACGCCAGCTCAGCTTAACTGGCGAACCTGAAGCCAGCTCTGTGAAGCCGTCTATGGCTGCCTCTCAGCAACAACCTGATAGTCAATCTCAGACCGCTAATAACACGACGACACGGCCAGCCACCACGCGTCAGACACCACCCGTTTCAGATCGTATCTGTCGTGCAGAGCTGGCAGGCAAAGGGATTCGCTCAGTTGCCGTGTGCTGGGATATGTTAGCCGAAGGGGCGGAAAATAAAGCCCCCTTCATGATCGTTGTTCCTGATGGCGGGGGCAGTCTGGCCATCAGTAAATTTGAAATTTCCCGCCAGGATTACACGCTTTATTGCCGGTTGTCCGGCGAATGTAAAGGTTTTAGCGGGAATGAAAAACAGCCGGTAACCGGCCTTAGCCTGAATCAGATAAACAGCTATGCCGCCTGGCTGACGAACGCTACCGGTCATCAGTACCGCTTGCCGGTGAAATCGGAATGGGTCAATGCTGCGACAGCGACGGGTCAGCAACCACAAAATTATAACTGTCGTCTGACCCGTGGCGATCAGATTCTCAAAGGACGGCATTTGGTGAGTGTTCAACAGGGTAAACCGAATGCCTGGGGCTTGGTGAACTATCTGGGTAATGCCCAGGAACTGGTGCGCAGTAGCTCAGGCCTGGAGGCTATGGGGGGCAGCTATGAGGTTAAAATGTCTGATTGTTCTGTCTCAATGTCGGTGCCGGTGACAGATACGGCTGATGCAACGACCGGATTCCGTCTGGTAAGAGAACTCTAAAGGAGGCTACGATGAGCCGGAGTTTATACGAGCTATGTTGCCGTTATGCCAATGGTGAACTGGATACCCATGAATACAGACAGCTTCGGCGTCGCTTTATCGACGATTTAGTCAGTAGTAGTGACCGGACTCAACCGGCTACGGAACTCCCCCAGGGCGAAGTAACTCAGCCCCACTTTTTGTTGACGTTGGCAGCGGACAGTATGCCGTCCGAAGAACCGCAGGATAAGCGTATAAATCCCTCCGGTAGGATAACTGATGCTCAGGTTCCGGCAGCGACATCGGCAAGCCGCAGTGTCGTTGGTAAGTGGCTGATGATGCTGATGTGTCTGCTGGTGGCTGGCGCGGTGATCTGGTACCTGAATATGCAGAAAAGCGGGCGAACAGCCGCTCAACTGCCGGGTGATCAGAGTCTGACGACAGAACATCAGCCTGTCGTGCCGCTTTTAAACAACATGTATATCCTGCTTGATCAGGACAAATGGTCAGGCAAAAATATTGATGATTACTCAGTGTTGCTGCAGCGAAGCACCCCAGCAGAGAGAAGTGCGCTTAAATCAGACAGCCGTTATCATCAGTTTTTAGACAGCGTTCATGTCTACCAGGTTTTAGCTGAAGCGGATCAGAATGAAGTGTTGGTCGCTAAACTGGCCCGACTGGAACAACAGTTACGCGACTGATGTTGTGGTTTGTCCTCCTGTTGTGTAACTACCCTCCTGGTAACAGGGCTGAGTCTCTGTCCGTGATGAAAGTTGTCAGGACGTGGAATGATTGTTTTGTTATATTGTAACAAAGTAATCAGTTAAAGATGTCATTGATGTATAGTCAGATCCCCACCAATATTATTACCGGTTTTCTCGGCGTCGGTAAAACCACTGTGATTCAATATCTGTTAAACCACAAGCCCGCCAATGAGCGTTGGGCGGTGCTGGTGAATGAGTTTGGCGAGGTGGGTATCGATGCCAGCCTGCTGGCCAATGAACAGCAGGCAACCGGGGTGTTTATGCGGGAGGTGCCCGGCGGCTGTATGTGTTGTGCTGCGGGGATCCCGATGCAGGTGGCCCTGAGTCAGTTAATTCGTCAGGCCAAACCTGATCGTATCCTGATTGAGCCGACCGGCCTGGGACATCCACTGGAAGTGATCCGGGTGTTGCAGCAACCACACTATCAGGATGTGCTCGATCTGCGCAGCACTATTACGCTGGTGGACGCCCGTAAGTTGTCAGACTCCCGCTATACCGACAATGATACCTTTAACCAGCAGCTGCAGGTTGCCGATCGCATCGTTGCCCACAAAGCCGATCTGTACAGCGGCCATGAAACTGAGCAATTGATCCACTATCTGCAGGCGCTGGGCAGTGATGCGCCGGTCATTAACGCGGTTGATGGTCAGCTTGATCCTGAATGGCTGGAGGCTGTGTCACAACATAACAATGTGACTCAACCGGAAACCTCTCATCAGCATGATCATTTTCAGGCAGACGATGAGATACCTGAATGTGGTTATCTGCGTAAAGATAATCAGAGCGAAGGCTATTACAGCAGCGGCTGGATTTTTAGTCCGGTATTTGAATTTGATTACTCAGAGCTTGAGCCGCTCCTGATGGGTATTGATGCAGAACGGCTTAAGGCCGTGTTTATTACCAATGAGGGTATTTTTGCCTTTAATATGGCTGATTCTGTGTTGAAGGTTCAGGCCCTGGATGAAGTGATGGATAGTAGAATAGAGATAATCAGTCAGCAACCCGTTGACGCGGCAGCGCTTGAACGTCAGCTGCTCGCTATGGCCGTCCGGTACTGATTATTTATTTGTTCGCTCGCGGGTTGGTGCCGCGATATCCAGCAGCGGCGCCGCATCAAGGGACCCTGCATCCATCATTCCGGCAACCTGTTGCAACGAGGATAAAATTTGTTGTTGCTGCGGGCTTTGCAGGCTTTCAAAACGGTGAATAAACGCTTCATGTAGCAGAGGCGGAACCGTTTCAAGTACCCGGTCTCCGTTTACTGTTAGCCGCGCGTTAACGATTCTTCGGTCTGTATTACTGCGGATCCGCTCGACCAGGTGACGCTCTTCCAGACGGTTCATAATGGTGGTAACAGTCGCCTGGCTAAGAGAGACCGCGTCAGAGATCCGTTTTACCGTAACATCACCCAGTTGTTTGATTGCACGTAAAACCATCACCTGCGGAATGGTCAGTCCACAGGTCTTCACTACGCGCTTCGATTGAAGGTCGGTCGCCCGGATAATCTTTCTCAGTTCAATCAGAACATCCTGCCAGCAGGGAGCGGGGTCAGTCATCTTCATCTGTTCACTCATGTTACCCCTTAATCGGGAATGTTTCAGAAAACGGCAGCGTTAAAAAGTGGTGCGAGTATAGCCCAGAGTCTGTGCAGTACAAATAATTAGAACAATAATAGTTTGAGTTCTAAATATTAGATGACTAATATGTATAGATCAAATTATATTAGTTCACATTAAATTGGAGTAATCATGAGGAAACTGATAGCTGCATCTGCGATGCTATTGGCCATTGGCCAGGCGCAAGCGGCAGACGAGTGCGGGAAAGTCACTATCGCCGATATGAACTGGAGTTCAGCCACATTGATAGCCAATGTTGATAAGTTCATTCTTAAGCATGGATATGGCTGTGAAGCGGAACTCGTCCCCGGCGATACTATGCCAACCGGTACATCGATGATCGAGAAGGGGGAACCCGATATTGCGCCCGAGATGTGGAGTAACTCCATGCGCGATGCTCTGGATAAAGGTGTGGCTGAGAAACGTCTGCGTTACGCCGGTAACTCACTTTCCGATGGCGGTGAAGAGGGTTTCTGGGTGCCGGAGTACATGGTGGAAAAATATCCGGAACTGGCAACGATTGAGGGTGTAAAGCAGCACGCTAAGTTGTTTACCCACCCGGAAGATGACGATAAGTCGGCTTTTTATGGTTGTCCGGCAGGCTGGAACTGTCAGATCAGTGCCAGTAATCTGTTCAGAGCTTTGAAACTGGCTGATTCTGGTTTTGACCTTATCGATCCCGGTTCGGGTGCGGGTCTGGCCGGTTCTATTGCAAAGGCGTATACCCGTGAAGAGCCGTGGTTTGGCTATTACTGGGCACCCACCGCAGTACTGGGTAAATATAAGATGGTCAAAGTTGATTTTGGCTCAGGTATCAATAAAGACGAGTTTGTAAACTGTATTACCGCCGAAGGGTGCGAGAATCCTAAGGCGACAATGTATCCGCCTTCACCGGTGCAGACTGTCACCACCGAGAGTTTTGCCGAGAGGTCTCCCGAAGCTTATAGCTATGTATCTAACCGTTCTCTGACTAATAAACAGATGAATGATCTGCTGGCCTGGATGGAAGATAATCAGGCTGATGGAGAGGTGGCTGCAGAGTATTTACTGATAGAACATGAAGATCTATGGACGCCCTGGGTTTCTGCAGAGGTTGCTGACAAAATTAAGCACGCTTTGCAATAAAGACCTGGTGGATCGTTGTAATACGTCATTGCCCGGTTGCCTTGGTAATCGGGCAGTGTTGTTTCTGAAAGAGGTAAAATATGGCTGATTCAGGCTGGTTAAGTGAGATTCCCCAGCTTAGCAGGGGTGAGTTACGGGATATCCGTAAATTTCTGGACACCGCATACCGGGATTTTTCGCGGGAATACGGTGAGATGATAGAGGGTTTTTTTGACCCGTTGTTATCTTTTCTGGTGTGGTTTGAAAAGTTGTTGTTAGCAACGCCATGGTGGCTGATTATCGCTATCGTCGCGGGGCTGGCCTATCTGTCCAGCCGTTCATGGAAGCTCAGCCTGGGGGTAGTAATTTCGTTTTTTCTGATCGGTTACTTTGGTATGTGGGATGACACCATGCGTACCATGAGTATCATTCTGGTGTGCACCCTGATGGCTATTGTGCTGGGAGTGCCGATAGGGATCGCCATGGCCCGCTCAGACCGGGTGCAGGCAACCGTGACCCCAATGCTGGATATTATGCAAACCATGCCAGCCTTTGTTTATCTGATTCCGGTGGTGATGTTGCTGGGTATCGGTAAAATTCCCGGCGTTATTGCCGTGGTGATCTATGCCATACCTCCGGTTATTCGCCTGACTAATCTGGGTATCAGGTTGGTGGATAAAGATGTCCTGGAAGCGGCGACCGCTTACGGAGCCAGTTCAATGCAGCGGTTGATGGGCGTACAGCTCCCGTTAGCGATGCCGACGATTATGGCGGGTATCAACCAGACCATTATGATGGCGTTGTCGATGGTGGTTATCGCCTCGATGATCGGGGTGAAAGGTTTGGGACAACCGGTATTGAAGTCCATTACCAATCAGTATTTCACTTTAGGTTTATTAAACGGTCTGGCGATTGTGGCGCTGGCGATTATCTTTGATCGCGTCTCTCAGGCATATGCCAAACGGAGTCAGCGATATCTGGAGGGTATGGATAATGGCTGAGGCTAAGATGAGTACAGAACCAACCGCGCTGATAAAAATTGAAGGTTTATATAAGCTGTTCGGTAATAATCCGAAAAAGTTTATGCCGCTGGTTCATGCCGGTAAAAGCAAAGATGAGATCCTTGCTGAAACCGGGCATACCCTGGGCTTAAAAGATATTAATCTGACCATTAACAGGGGAGAGATTTTTGTCATTATGGGGCTGTCTGGCTCCGGTAAATCAACGCTGATTCGTCATTTCAATCGACTAATTGACCCGACAGAAGGGGTGATCGAAGTCGAAGGTACGGATGTGATGAAACTGCCACAAAAAGAGCTGGAGCAGTTTCGTCGTCATAAAATGTCGATGGTGTTTCAGCGCTTCGGTCTGTTACCACATAAATCGGTTGTCGATAATGTCGCCTATGGTCTTTCGATCCAGGGTGTGAGTAAAAGTGAAAGCGGCGCTAAAGCAAAAGAGTGGTTGAAAACCGTCGGTCTGGCCGGTTACGAAGATCAATATCCCGCTCAGCTTTCCGGTGGGCAGCAGCAACGGGTTGGTCTGGCCCGGGCGCTGTGTACCGATGCTGAAATTTTGCTGATGGATGAGGCTTTCTCCGCACTGGACCCACTGATCCGTTCCGAAATGCAGGACCAGTTGATCGAGCTGCAGGAACAGCTGCACAAAACCATTATCTTCATCACCCATGACCTCGATGAAGCCCTGCGTATCGGTGACCGGATCGCGATTCTGAAAGACGGTGAGATGGTGCAGCAGGGTGAACCGGAAGATATTTTGTTGAACCCTGCAAACGATTACGTAGAAGCCTTTGTGCGGGATGTAAACCGTGCCCGGGCTCTGACGGTTGAAACCGTGATGAAAGATCCGGTAAACCGGATAACGGCAGATACTATCGGAGAAGCCCTCAAACAGATGAAAGGTTTCAAAGGGGACTATGGTTACTACGTTAATGAAGATGGTTATCAGGGCGTGCTGACAGAAGAAAAGCTGCAGGCCGCTTATGATGATGATCACAAGGCAAAACTGACATCGGAGCATTGGGAAGAGTTGGATGCGATCTCACAGGATGCCGTTCTGGAAACCGTTATCCCGGATACCCTGAACTCTCAATACTCTCTACCCGTCATTGATGACGAAGGTGAGATGACCGGCCAGCTCTCCAGAAGCACCCTGGCTGAGGTGTTGGGGAATGAAGAACCGAAAACCGCTAAAACGGAGCCTCCGGCTCCTGCTGGTAGCTAGACGAAAAACTTCGTTTTTCTTGCTAGGAAAAGCTTTTTAAAAACCGCCTTTTGGCGGTTTTTTAAGTATTTGTCTCAGATTTCAGGAGTTGTGGGTATCTGAGTTGTGTTTTATGACTACTCGTTTTTGTATTAACCAGGCAATAATCATTGCGTTGAAGTATGCGAATAACAGCAAACCATTTTTATTCAGAACCTCTGTGGCAACCATGCCCCCGGTTGACTGTGCTTGAGTAATCGACACTTTTGCGTTCATTATATTAAGAAAGGCCCACCATAACGCTTCATTAGCCATATTTATTCCTTCTTCATACCCGCTTTCAAGTTCCAGTATCAGACTTGCACAGACTGTATATGCAACGAAGGTAATCAAAATAACAACTAACGTCAGGCTCTGAAGTTTGCTGGCTTGAATGGATATCAATTAATTGAGGCTTGATTGTGGCATAAAGAAATTGCTATCAATCTTCTGCGCTGATATAAAGCCATATCAACTTTAAAAGTTGTCTTCATACGGATACATGGAATTTAAGGTCAATGGATCAGACAACAGCCACAGCGGATAGTGGTCTTTATGCGCTCGTCACCATTCTGCGTGTACAGGGCATGCCTGCCGAACCCGAGCAATTACGGCATCAGTTTGCCATCCCCGGTCAGCCGTTCGGTTCTACTGAGTTACTTCGTGCAGCAAAAAAACTAGGCCTTAAAGCGCGTCTGGTTAATACCCCTTTTGCCAGCCTGACAAACGCCAGTCTACCCGCTATCGGTATCGATAATAGCGGCGAATACTTCATTCTGGCGAAGGTCGCTCATCAGGATAGCAGCCCATCAGAGCAGTCGGGCGCGCCATCTGACGTACCTTCTGAAAAGCCATCCGAAAGCAAAGTCCTGATCATGCGTGCCGGTCTGTCGCAGCCGCAAACCCTGACTGAAACAGAACTTTCGGAGTTCTGGTCCGGTGATACCATTTTTCTGACTAAGCGTGGCGGCTTGCTGGATAGCTTCAAAGAGTTTGACCTGAGCTGGTTTATTCCCTCTATGGTTAAGTATCGCAAGCTGTTTGGTGAAGTGCTGATCATCTCATTCTTTCTGCAACTGTTTGCTCTGGTCACGCCACTGTTTTTCCAGGTGGTGATGGATAAGGTGCTGGTGCATAAAGGCTTTACCACGCTGGATGTTCTGGCTTTTGGCTTTGTCGTGGTGGCGGTGTTTGATGCGGTGTTAGGTGGCTTGCGTACCTATCTGTTCAGTCATACCACCAACCGTGTTGATGTTGAACTTGGCGCAAAACTGTTTAATCATCTGATCTCGTTACCCCTGGCCTATTTTGAAGCACGGCAGGTGGGGCAGAGTGTTGCCCGGGTTCGTGAGCTGGACACCATTCGTAACTTTATCACCGGTACCGCACTGACGCTGGTGATCGATCTGCTGTTTACCTTTGTCTTTTTTGCGGTGATGTGGTTTTACAGCCCCACACTGACCCTGATCGTTCTCGGTACACTGCCTTTCTATATTGCCTTGTCCGTGTTTATCACACCCATATTGCGGCATCGGCTGGATCAGAAGTTTAAATACGGGGCCGAGAATCAGTCGTTTCTGGTTGAGGCGGTAACAGGCGTTGAAACCCTTAAAGCGATGTCTGTCGAACCGCAGATGCAGCGTAAGTGGGAAGACCAACTGGCGAAGTATGTATCCGCCTCCTTTCGTACCAATAACCTCAACAATGTGGCCAATCAGATAGCAGGTCTGGTTAATAAAATCACCACACTATTGATTATCTGGTGGGGTGCGCATCTGGTGATCGATGGTTCAATGAGTGTCGGTCAGCTGGTGGCCTTTAATATGATTGCCGGGCGGGTGTCTGGTCCTATCCTGAAGCTGGTACAGCTGTGGCAGGATTTCCAGCAAGCAGGCATCTCGGTAAAGCGCCTGGGGGATATTCTCAATACCCCGAAGGAACCGGGTTACAACCCAAACAGAAGTACCTTGCCGCAACTCAAAGGGCGGGTGACCTTCGATCACACCAGCTTTCGCTATCGGCCGGATGGCCCGCAGATTCTCAATGGGGTGAATCTTGACGTCAATCCCGGGGAGGTGATCGGCATTGTCGGTCGTTCAGGATCGGGTAAAAGCACCCTGACCAAACTGGTACAGCGGATGTATGTACCCGAAGCCGGACGGGTGATGGTGGATGGGGTTGATCTGGCGATGGTCGATACCGCCTGGCTCCGCCGCAATATTGGTGTGGTGTTGCAAGAGAACTTTCTGTTTAACCGTAGCATCCGGGAAAACATCGCACTGGCAAACCCCGGTTTGCCGATGGAAGCGGTGGTGCAGGCTGCTCAACAGGCGGGTGCCCACGAGTTTATACTGGAACTGCCAGAAGGCTATGACAACCCGGTCGGCGAACACGGTTGCAATCTCTCAGGTGGGCAGCGTCAGCGTATCGCGATTGCGCGGGCCCTGATCACCAATCCCCGCATTTTAATTTTCGATGAAGCGACCAGTGCACTGGACTACGAATCAGAACGGATTATCCAGCAGAATATGGCATCCATCTGCCGTAATCGCACCGTCTTTATTATTGCCCACCGACTAAGTACGGTGCGTCAGTGTGACCGGATTGTGGTGGTTGATAAGGGCCGTATTGTCGAGTCTGGCAGCCACGATGAGCTGTTAGCACAGCAAGGTTATTACCATACATTGCATAGCTATCAGAGCGGCGTGCCTTCGATACGGCCGGTGCCGTCAAAGAGTACGGATCAGCCGATAGCCGGTTAACGCGTACACCTAAACAGAGCGACAGGGACCGATATAACAGGATGTTAAATAAGCTAAAAACCGCATGGCAGAACCGCGACTCGATGGGGGATACCTCCCTCGAACGTCAGCAGTTAGAGTTTCTGCCCGCCGCACTGGAGATTCAGGAACGCCCACCCCATCCGGCAGGGCGAATTACTGCGGGGTTGTTAATCCTTCTGTTTACCATCGCTGTGGTCTGGGCCTGTTTTGGTGAGGTGAATATTGTCGCGGTTGCCGAGGGCAAGATTGTCCCCCAGGGGCAGGTTAAAATTATTCAGCCCTATGAACGGGGTGTTGTCGCAGAGATTCTGGTCAGTGATGGTCAGCTGGTGTCCGCTGGTGACCCGCTGGTTATTCTCGACCGTTCCCAGACCGGGCCAGAGCAACTCAGGCTGGAGCAGGAAAATCGCCAGAACCGTCTTAATGCCACCCGGGTCAGTCAGTTTCTGATAGAGGTCAGGGAATCAACCGGAGAGCACGATATTCCAGCTCAACTTGACGATAAGCTTGATATCATTCCCGCGACGGTCAGCTGGCCAGAAGAAAGTACCCCGTCAGAGATCGATAATCAGACCCGCTTACTCCAACAGCAACTGGCTCACTTCACTGCAGAATCACATCGCCTCGAACAACTGATCGCTGATAAAACCGCAGAGCAGCAGGTCAATCGCACCGTTATTAATAAACTCAACGGCACTCTGCCACTGATTAGTCAGCGGGTAGAAGCACTACAATCCCTGATGAACCAGAAAATGGCCGCCCGGGTGCAGTATCTTGAGTTAGAACAGGAACGGGTCGAACAGAAAAATGATCTGCAGGCGTCAATCGCCCGCAACCGACAACTGGATGCCCAACTGGCTGAACTGCAACAGCAACAGCTCTCGTTTATTGCCCAGACCCAACAGGACAACCTGCAACAGCTGATCGAGCTCAACCGACAGCACAGCACCATGTTAGAAGAGCTGAACAAAGCCCGCGATCTGAACAGCAAGCAAATTCTATCCGCCCCGGTCGATGGCATCGTCCAGGAACTGGCGATCCACACCATCGGTGGCGTCGTCACTCCGGCACAGGAACTGATGAAAATCGTCCCCCAGAGCCAACAGCTGATGGTCGAAGCCTGGCTGGAAAACAAAGATATCGGTTTTGTCCACAATGGACAGAATGCCGAGATTAAGATCAACACCTTCCCCTTTACCAAATACGGCGTCATCGACGCGGTGGTGGATAATGTGTCCAGCGATGCCACCGCTGATGAAAACCGCGGCTTAATCTACAAGGCCAGAATACTGATGCATAAAAATACTCTCTGGGTGGATGGCCGCGAAGTGAATCTGGTGCCGGGCATGAGTGTCAGTGCCGAGGTGAAAACCGGAAAGCGCTATCTGATTGAATATGTATTGACGCCGTTGCTGAGATATAAGAATGAGAGTGTTAGAGAGAGATAATAATGAAGTTTATATTTAATTTCTGTATGTATTAGGAGGTGAAGTTTTGCTTAAATTATTTGTTGCTGCCTTTTTTATATATATCTTGATGCTTTTTCTTGTTAAAAATGCTTGTGATTATAGCTTTAATATCAATGAGACTTTCGGATTTGATTGGTCTTATGGTGGAGAGCAGTGTATTTCTGAGGAGAGCTATATTTATATATTAAAACCGAAGGCTGAATTTATTATTGATCTAGGTGAAGAATTTGATGCTTTTGAAGGGGAAGTAATCAGTAATAGTGAAAGGAAATGGAAAAAGCAACCAAATTCAAATTGTTGGGAGAGAGGAGTGTTTCACCACAAGGATTCTATAGTTACAATTGCAAGTTATTGCTCAAATGATCGAGAAGTTAAGGTTTTTTATTCGGCAGAATAGATTTTTAATTAGATTTCAAGGAAGAACTTATTTATGTACTCAATATATGATATTACTAATCTTTATCTATATGGAAGTTTAGATGTGCCAAGCGATTTCTCAGATGAATCTCTTATTCGTGATAAAGACTTTGTTTGTGAAGTTGAACTTAATATAAACGACTACATGGATGGCCCAGCAAAATACATTAAGCCATCTGATTTTGAGCAAATTAGACTTTTCTTAAGTGGGGAGGGAGAGTTTTCATTTAAACAAGGAGGTTATACGGAGTCGGAAGTTTTTAATGAGTTAGGTCTAAATGAAGATTATAAATATGTTACGTTTAAGCAGTATGAATATGATGTTGATTCTTTGGATTATGCTGAAAGAGTATATGTTTGGAACTCAAATAGTTTAGAAATTGATGAGCAGGTTACTAGGTTTTTTGTTTCGAAGGATGGTACTAGGTATATCGAAAATCTTTCAATTATTCCATTGAATAATAGTCCTGAAAATTTTGATTTTAAAACAAAAGGTTTTTTTGATCAGATCGCTGATGAATTAATCCTTGAAGATAGTATAGATCCTTCAAGAATTGGTCGAATGGTAAAAATAAATTTTGTTGGTGATAGAAATCTAATTGCAAGATATGATTTGGATGATTTTATAAATGATGATGGTGAGCCAGATCTAAAAAATGGTAGCTTGTTAGGTGCTCTTGAGCCAATGCTTAGTGTTATTAATAGGTTAGAATATTATGGGGTTATTAAAACAATAGAAAATGATAAAGCAATAATATACGGGACTAGCGAAGCAGATGAAATTTCTGGGGTGGTGACACCTAAAGGAAATGTTAATATAAAAGATGGAACTTTGCCGCTTGTCAGTCCAAGGCCTTTATCTGAATACGCTGATAATGGTGTTTATTATATAGCAGGTAAAGGAGATGACTTTATAACAGGTACAGATAAAGACGACATAATAGATGCTGGTGATAATAATGATACCCTAGATGGTGGTGAAGGCGCGGATGTTTTAATAGGTGGAACTGGAAATGATACCTATATTGTCGATAATGAAGGAGATATTGTTACCGAAAATGCTGGTGAAGGTGATGCAGATATACTTGAGACATCAGTAGATTATAACTTGGACTCCAGTGCGGAAATTGAAACTATCAACCTGGTTGAGTCTGCTCAAAATGTTTCCGGCAGTGACACTGATAATAAGATTATTGGTAATGAACTTGATAACAAGCTTGAAGGTAAGGGCGGGAAGGATATATTAGATGGAGGCTCAGGCGCAGATACGCTTGAAGGCGGTTCTGGCTACGATACTTATATTGCTGATAGTACCGACACTATTAATGACTATGACGGGAAAGGTACAGTTAAGCTAAATGGCGATACCCTTGTCGGAGGCACTCGCACTGAAGATGACCCTGAAAATACATACTATAGTAGTGATGGCAAATATACCTATGAACTAAATGGATCAACTTTAAGCGTGAATGGTGGACTCACCATTAATAGCTTTTCTAAAGGGGACCTCCGTATTCGTTTAGAAACAGAAGAAAACGAACCGGTAGAACCACCTCAACATGATCCAAATGCTGTTGTAACTCGTCGATTAGACCCACTAGTGCTAGACCTTAATGGCAGCGGTTCCGTAGAAACTTCTTCACTTGAAACGTCCTCTACATATTTCGATATCGATGGGGATGGTATTGCTGAGCGTTTGGGCTGGATTAATGGTCAGGATGGTATTCTTGTTGATGACCTAAATGATAATGGGTCTATTGATGATATAAGTGAGCTATTTGGTAGTGATCAAATTAACGGCTTTGATGCCTTGCGAGCCGCTGGTGATGAGAACGGTGACGGAGTCATTGATGAGCAAGATAGTATATTCGAGCGTCTTCAGATATGGACAGATGTTAATCAGGATGGTCTAAGTCAAGAGGATGAGTTGCACTCTTTAGATAGTCTGGGTGTTGAAGCTATTCAGCTTGATCATGATGTGGTTAATATAGACAGCAGCGGAAACCGTATTATTGCGCAAGGTTCTTCTACTATCGATGGCCATTCTGGTTATGTGGCTGCATTTGACTTGCAATTTAATAACCGGATTACTAAAGATACTGAGTCTCACAGTGTCGATCAAAGTATTTTACAGAATCTGGCAGAAAGGGGTGTTGAGTTACCCTTTTTAAGAGGATTTGGAAGTGTCAAAGATTTACAGACGGTGTATGCCAAAGATGATGAACTTCTAAATCGTCTTGAGGATCTTGCAAGTTCAGAGTCTCTAAAAATTTATCAGGGCTTTGATAGGGTGTTGGCTGATTGGTCTGGACTGACGCAGTTACGTAGCGAGGCTGGTCTGAACACTGATGCCCCATTAAATTCATCTGAGAAATTATGGATATTAGAAAGCTTTTCAGGTGTTGAACAATTTAAAGGAGTAATTGAGAGTTCTTATGATGCGGGTTTTACTCCCGGTGTTAATCGGCTTAGGACAGACTATGTTGATGGTCATTTTACTGAACTCAGTATACATTTTGCTAATCGATTTATAGCACAGTCGACTTTAGCCAATGCGTTCGAAGGTGCTTTTTACTCTTTATCTGGAAATACGCTTATTGTAGATGATAAGGCCGTTTTGGAATCATCGTTGGTTGCCTATGCTAAAAATAGTGATTCAGATAACGCCGCCGCTTTATTTTCACAGGTTTATAACGAATTTAGAAGTGGGTTAAACCTTGATGAAGCCGCAATGATTGCTGCTCTTGAGGGTTATGATAATGCTAATGTCTTCTATGATTTTCTCACGGGCGATATTCAAGACATCAGTGTCGGAAGGTCTCTTTATACCGGTTCGTCTGATCGCTCTTATATTGTTGGAACAGAGTCTAGTGATAGTTTAAATGGAGGCGATGGAGACGATATACTGGACGGGCATAAAGGTAATGACTGGCTTTATGGCGGTGATGGAAACGATACTCTGAATGGTGGTGAAGGTATCGATAGGCTTTATGGTGGTCAGGGTAATGATGAGTACTTTTTTGGTCGGGAAAGTGGCCAAGATTTTATTTATGACAACTTGGGTGTAAATACTGTCCGCTTGGGGGCCGAGTTATTACCTTCTGATATCAGTGTGTTTACTTCTGACGGATCAAGTCTAGTGCTGGAAATTACTGGAACTCAGAGCCGTTTGACACTGGACTCTTGGTTTACTTCTAGCGATTTTCGTAGCATATCTGTAGCTTTTGATGATGGTACTGTCTGGTCTGAATCAGAACTCTACAATTTCATATCTGCAGGGACTACTGACTCTGATGTACTTTGGGGGTTGGAGACTGATGATACCCTGGTTGGTTTGGGGGGGAATGACGTCCTAAATGGTCAGAATGGTAATGACACTCTGGACGGTGGTAAAGGCGACGACTTGCTCTATGGAGGGAAAGGTAATGATACGCTCAGCGGTGGATTAGGTGATCACGATTACCTATCAGGAGGAAGAGGTAACGATACTTACCTGTTCAATGCTGGCGATGGTCATACCACTATCAATAATTACGATAGCGAAGCAGATCGTCATGACATCTTAAGCCTTGGAGCCGGAATTAACCCTGGTGATATTTCCGTTAAGCGTTCAGGTATCCATTTACTATTGACATTCCAAAGTACGGGCGAAGTTATTACCGTCCAAAATTATTTTAGTCAAGACGGCACCGGAGGCTATGCACTCAATGCCATAGAGTTTGCTGATGGTACAAGTTGGGATCTGACGGTTGTTAAGGAAAAAGTCCAGCAGAGCTCTGATGGTGATGATGCACTTTATGGCTATGATATTGATGATACATTAGCTGGAGAAGGCGGCAACGATTCCATCTACGGTGGAGGTGGTAACGATACATTGTTGGGTGGTGAAGGTAACGACACCATTCGAGGTGATTATGGTCAGGATCATGTCCAGGGTGATGCGGGCAATGACCGGTTGTATGGCGGTCACGGCAACGACGTGCTGCTTGGGATGGAAGGTGACGACACACTATATGGTGATGTTGGGAACGATCACCTCAGCGGAGGCGCCGGTAACGATGTTCTCAATGGTGGGGCTGGTGATGATGACTACTTCTTTGGGTTAGGTGACGGTCATGATCGTATTAATGACCAACAGGGGCGGGTAACGATTTATGTCTCTGATCTTGACCTAACGACCGTTGTCTTCCGCCGAGATGGTCGGCACTTAACCGTAGGTTTTGAAGGGAATGATCATGATATGGTCACTCTGGAATGGTTTTACCCGACCGCAGGAGGCCCCACTGACGCGGGACTTTATATCAGCTCTGCAGGCGAAGATGCTACCTACCTAAGCCCTGCCGATCTCGATTCACTGGTATTAGAGCCGACCAATAGCGATGATGTTATCAATGGCGCTGACCAGGATGACAGTATTAATGGTCTGCTGGGTAATGACAGCCTCGATGGTGGGGCTGGTAATGATTCATTGTCGGGTGATGCCGGGGATGATGTGCTACAAGGTGGCCAAGGCGATGACAGCCTTTCGGGTGGTATTGGCAATGATACTCTGGATGGCGGAGCTGGTAATGACAGCTATGAGTTCACTGCTGGTGATGGTTCGGACACGGTTAATAATACCGGTACTACAGAAGACATTGATGTTATCAATTTTGCCGATGGTGTGTTGCCAGCCAATGTCTCGGTAAGCCGGTCCGGTAATCACCTGCACGTAAACTACGGCAGCAGTGACCAGATTGTGGTCACTAACTTCTTTAGCAATGAAGGTGATTCCCAATCCGCTATTGATCAGATCAACTTCACTGATGGTACCCAATGGAGTCGTGATGATCTTCTCGACATGGCTCTAATTGGTGATGGTGGCGATGATCTGTTAACCGGTTACAGCACTGATGATGTGCTTTATGGCGCTGAAGGTCATGACACACTCAATGCAGGTGATGGTAATGACCACCTGTCTGGCGGTGCGGGTGACGATACCTTGAACGGTGAAGCCGGTAACGACTTACTGGTCGGCGGTACTGGTAACGATAGCCTTAATGGTGGGGCGGGTAATGATACCTATACCTTTGCCAGTGGAGGCGGTAGCGATACGCTCAGCGATACCGATGGTGTGGACCGTATTGAATTCTCCGATGTCGCCTCAACGGATACCATCCTGCGGCGTAGCGGCTCAAATCTGGTTATCAAGTTTGTTGGCAGTGATGATCAATTGACACTGCAAAACCAATTTACCGGTGATCAGGCCAACCACATTAGTTCGAGTTTTGAAACGCTGGTGTTTGCGGATGGTGTTGAGTGGGATTTTACTGATCTGCTAGAGCAAGCGGTGACAGGAACTGACTCTGCCGATAGGATTGACGGTTTTGACCAGGCAGATTTGATTAACGCTGGCAGTGGAGATGATATCGTTTACGCTCAGGCGGGTAATGATGCAGTCAACGCTGGTGCCGGCAACGACACCGTTGAAGGCGGAGAGGGTAACGATGATATTACCGGTGGTAGCGGTAATGACACACTTCATGGCGGCAATGATGATGATACGCTGCGTGGTAATGATGGTAATGATGTATTGTACGGTGATGACGGCGCTGATGTACTGGAAGGAGGATCAGGCGCGGATCATCTTTATGGTGGCTCGCAGGATGACCTGCTTTCTGGCGGTACTGATAATGATGTGCTGGAAGATTATAGCGGAACCAATATTCTTCATGGTAATGAAGGTGACGATCAGATTAATGGCGTCGGACAACTGTTTGGTGATGAAGGGCGGGATATCCTAACAGGTAGTGGGTCCCTAGATGGAGGCGCTGGTGATGATACGCTTACCTCTACAGGTAGTTCCACACTTGCCGGTGGAACTGGCAACGATACCTTTTATGGTTCCTTCAGTCAGGAAACGTATTTCTTTAATTTGGGTGATGGTGAAGATCTCATTATCGAAACTAAACCTAATAAAGCATACAGTAATGTCAATCCTTCAAATGATACCCTGCAGTTTGGCAGTGCCATTTTGCAGAGTGATATAAGCTTTGAACGTCACGGTAATGATTTAGAGGCAGTTCATAGTAACGGTACGGATAAAGTTACGATTCAAAACTGGTATCAGGAACCCACCGAACACTTCAAAGTGAATAGATTTGAATTTAGTGATGGCACTTCGCTGAGTGATGTTGATGTTGAAGCGTTGGTGGTTAGCTATGGTACAGATGGCGCTGATACGTTACTTGGTTATCGCAGTGAGGACGATGAAATTCACTCCGGTGCGGGGGACGACCAAGTCTGGGGACGTGCTGGCAACGATACCATTCATGGCGATTCCGGTAATGATTACCTGGATGGTGATGAAGGTGATGATGTACTACTGGGCGGCACGGGTGATGATAACTTAGTCGGACGTACCGGTAATGACCAACTGAATGGCGGTGCAGACAATGACTCCCTGCAAGGCATGGAAGGCAATGACACTCTGATTGGTGCCGAAGGTAATGATAATTTGTTTGGTGGTGCCGATAATGATCAGCTTCAGGGTGGCGAAGGTGATGATTATCTGGATGCGGGTTCCGGTGATGACGTTGTTGACGGAGGGGCTGGAAATGACCAGCTGAAAGGTGGTAGCGGTAGCGATTCTTTTGTGACTGGCACTGGTAACGACACAATCGTTATTGGCGACAATGAAGGGCACGATGTTATCAATGCCAGTGATGGTGGTAGTAATGGCATTATATTTACTGGAACGCTAACCATTGATCGATTGAGTTTTACTCAAGATGGAGATGACTTATTAATTTCTGTGGATGATGGTAGCGCTCAAACTATTCGTATTACCGATCATTTCCAGGGTGGTGAGAATTCCATTGATTGGGTCCAGCCAGCAGGTAGCACCTTAATTGCCACTCTCCAAATCAATCAGTTAGCTGCAGGTGAAGATAATGACGACTTCGATGCAGTTGTTACTGGTACGGCGAGTGGTGAACAATTACTGGGTACCAATGGTAATGATTTGATGCAAGGCCTCGGCGGGGCCGATCAACTGTATGGGTTCTCCGGTAATGATCGCTTGGAAGGTGGTGACGGCAATGACCGCTTACAAGGGGGGAATGGCTCCAACACTAATTCCGGTGATGATGTGCTCTTGGGTGGTGCCGGTGATGACATTCTTGTTGGTGAAGATGGCGATGATCGCCTGGAAGGCGGGGATGGTAATGACCATTACTATTACTACGCTGGCACGGGTAAAGATGTGATTCTGGATGATGGCAATGGACAAGATATCTTGTTCTTTAATGACGTAAGCCCTGACCGTTTAAGCTACCACCAAGATGGTGATGATCTTATCGTGCTCGTGGATGGTGACCTGGAGCAGCAGGTTCGGGTGGAAAATCACTTCTTGGGTGGTAATAACGAAATCATGGTCCAGCCGAATGGTGGTTACACTCAAACAGCGGTAGCTATCGCCACACAGTTGACGGCGCTACCAACCTCCGGAGATGGTTCAGGTACCAGCAGTCCAGATCCGGAACCAGATACAGGTAGTGGTGGTGTAACCACAGATCTAAGTGGTGATGACACTGTAAGCGGAGCTGATACCCGTGATATTTTAGTTTCTGGTGTCGGCAACGATACCTTATCCGGTGGAGCCGGGGATGATCGTTTATTCGGTGGTGCTGGAAATGATACCTACATTATTGGCGCAAATAGTGGCAAAGATACTGTCGTCGATGTTGAAGGCTACAATAAAGTTCGCTTTGTCGACGGTATTACCTTCAATGATGTCGCTAGTGGCTTGATGAAATCGGGTGACGATTTAATCCTCAATATTGGTGGCAATACTAATCAATTGACGATTAGTAACTTTTTCTCGCTGGCGAGTACCATTGATACACTGGAGTTTGAAACAGGTGGTCAATTAACTGCAGCACAACTCTTTGGAGCCTTTGGATTGGCTGCTCCAACAGCTAGCCAAGTAGCGAAGAATTTGATACTTGGTGATGGCGCTGCCAATACGGTGGAAGGTTCTGCAAACGGTGATATCCTAATCACTGGTCGTGGAGTCGATACATTGTCTGGATTGGCTGGAGATGATCAACTGATTGGTGGTGCTGATAACGATACATATATTATCGGAGCCAACAATGGTAAGGATACCGTCATTGATACTGACGGTACCAATACCATCCGTTTTGTTGATGGTATTAGCTTTAATGATGTTGCCAGTGGTTTACAGAAATCAGGTAATGACCTGATCCTGAATGTCGGTGGTAGCAGTAATCAAGTCCGAATTGAAAGCTTCTTTGCGTTGAGGAACACGGTTGATATGCTGGAGTTCGAGACAGGCGGAGAGATTAGCGCAGCTCAATTATTTGGCGCATTTGGTTTGTCGGCACCAACCTCAACCGCGGAGACTCGGGATATACTGACTGATGTTTACACAGGTGGAAGTGGTGATGATACTCTGATTGGAAGTAATCGTGATGATCAGTTATCAGGTGGCGCGGGCAATGATGCTCTCAATGGTGGTACTGGTAATGACCGTTATTTCTTTAACTTAGGAGACGGGCAAGATGTTATCACTGAAAATGACTCTTCCGCTGATACGGATGTCCTTGACTTTGGCGATAATGTTTCTTTTGAGGAGCTTTGGCTCAGCCGTAGCAATGATGATTTACTAATCAACATTGCCGGTTCAGATGACCAGGTTACCATCAATCATTGGTATACAAATATGGATTCACAGCTCGATGAAATTGAAGCAGGAGATTCGGTGTTGCTCAATAGCAGAGTAGAGCAGCTGGTAACGGCGATGGCTTCTTATAACGTCCCTTCGGGTGTTGGCAATGTCATACCTCAGGATACAAAAGATGCATTGCAGCCGCTCTTGGCATCAAGCTGGGAGGTGAGGTGATAGATTTCAGTAGTCGGGGGAGGAGTAGCTCAGATTACATCTGACATCCCCTCTTGAAAAAAGAGGGTTGCCGGTTTTAATTGAAGGAGACTAAACCTGAAATGAATCATAATCAGAGGCAACCCTCGGCTTTATACTAACGACAAGATTGTTAAACACAAGGCAGGCCAGTTCAATCTGAATACGGATTGAACTGGCTAGCTTTCAACAGTGCCTGAATGTACTGGAAGCTAAAGTAGCAGAGGACGTCCTGACCCAGACCTGACGGACACCTCCATGAATAATCGGTAATTGTCAGCTCAAGTCTGAATTGCAATACATTATACCAATTGTCGGTGACGCTTATCTATTGAGAAAATATACTGTTTGGAACTCCTGTAACGTATTTATAGACCACTTACAGAAGCTTTCTTTTGTCATTCTACGATATTGTTTTTCTCTTGATTCTTTTAAGCGTGCAACCTGACGTTGACGGTCTTCGAGTGTTGATGATGTATTAACTAGTTCGAAATGTTTTTTCCCTATTGTAAGTTCCTCTTTAAAAAAATCTTTGAAATCAGAAAAGCGTTTTCTGAAAGGTTTTCCACAGTATTTATCTGGTACTTCCATTATTTGGGTAATAATGTACAAGCCTGTTACTTTTGAGGAATAACGTGACTTCGTTATCTCGCTTTGTATGTTTTGGTGTAATTCAGCTGGTGAACGAAGCTCTGGTGCTTTTTTTAGAAAGTCTTTAGTTGCTCTGTTTATATCACCAGCGTCAATAGGAGGGACCGGTGTCCGTTTTAAAGTGTTTTCACAGGGGGTACTCTGAAATATTTTTCGGCCATCCCCATTTATACACTTATACAGGTTACCAGCATTAGAGATGATTGGTGATAAGCTCAGGCAAATGAGCAAAGCATAATTGCATCCTTTCATATTTTACTCCTTTATATCTGATACTCACTTTAGCCGTGAAGAGTATCTCCTGCTTTTCTTGGAACTTCGATAGTGCCAAAACATAGAATTACAGACAAACACTATTACTGCTTCAAACCGTCCGAAACAACAAAAAAACCGCCAGTCTGGCGGTTTTAAAAATGCTTTTTCTAGCAAGGAAACGAAGTTTCCGTCTAACCACTAGCAAGTCGCGAAGCGACGTCTAGCTGCTGCTCTTAGGCGAAGCGACGCCTAGATGTAGATTTCAGATACGTTGTTCACAAGTAACCGGCTTATAGGTGGTTGCTTGTTTAAACTACCATGTGGTCTGACAAGGTTATACCACTTCAGATAACAGGGTAGTTTCGCATTTCGCTGAGCGGAATTGTTATACAGTTTACCGTAAGACCACTCCCGAATCAGCGTCTGTATAAAACGTTCCGCTTTACCGTTTGTCTGAGGGCGATAGGGGCGCGTATTCATGGGGCGTGCACCGATCGCTTTGACGGCATTTCTAAAGGCTCTGCTGGTGTAGCACTTACCATTATCCGTCAGCACCCGTTTTACCTTCACATCCATTGCTTTCAGTATTTTGAGGGTGTTTTCAAAGAACCTGACAGCATCCTTAGCCGATTGCCTGGGGTGAACCTCTGCATGGCTCCAACGAGTATAATCATCGATACAGATATGCACGTATTCCCAGCCTGCACCTTTGGTCATCACTTTACGAACACCTGTCTTGCGGTGACCTGGCTGGCTGAAACGTGCGACACGCTTGATATCGAAGTGAATTAGCCCGCCTGGCTCATCGTATTCATAACGACGGACAGGTTCTGTCTTTTTCAGCAAGTGACCACACATGCGATGGGCAACAACACAGACAGTCGACAGCGGCATCTTGAGTGTGGCAGCAATATCCGTTTGTGACCAGCCACCCAGGGCCAGCGCTTTTATCGCTTGCTCTTGCCAATAAAGCGTTCGCGATGAGATGCGTTTAGGTCGACTTTTACGATCCCGAAGTCCATTGAGGCCTTCTTGATGATAGCGCCTGATCCAGCGATAGATCAGGCTTTTAGATACCTCGAAAAAGTCAGCCAGTACGGAGACAGGCACCTCTTCTTCAAGATGTTTTTTGACAATTAAAACTCGACTATGGAGGCTAGTTTTTGCATTCTTATGCATGGTTGTTCACTCCTCTGTTTAAAGGGCTATTGATTTCGCAACCAACAGCTTCCTATACAACCGAGTTGTGAACAACCTCTCTGAATTTCACACCTAGAAACTTGTTTTAACAGACCCAGCGGCCGCTAAAGCCTTTTGCGTGGCATCCTGGATATCCGCCCCCCGCGCCAGCGCGACACCCATCCGGCGTTTGCCGTTGACTTCGGGTTTACCAAACAGGCGTAACTGAGTGTCGGGGACGGCGAGGGCGGCTTCCAGGTTAGAAAAGCTCAGGTTCTGTGATTCGCCTTCGACCAGTATCACGGCGGAGGCGGATGGGCCATGCTGCACGATGTTGGGGATCGGCAGACCTAAGATTGCACGGGCATGCAGGGCGAACTGGGACAGGTCCTGAGAGATCATAGTGACCATGCCGGTATCGTGTGGCCGGGGGGATACTTCGCTGAAATACACCTCATCACCTTTGATAAACAGCTCAACCCCGAAGATCCCCCGGCCTCCGAGTGCGCCGGTGACTTTTTCGGCGATCTCTTTCGCCCGGCTCAGCGCTATCCCGCTCATCGCCTGCGGCTGCCAGGATTCACGATAATCACCATCTTCCTGCCGGTGTCCGATTGGCTGGCAGAAGCTGGTGCCCTGAATATGGCGGATGGTCAGCAGGGTGATCTCATAATCGAAATCGACAAATCCTTCAACGATCACCCGGCCAGCACCGGCGCGACCGCCTTCCTGCGCATAGGTCCAGCTGGTTTCAATATCCGCAGCGCTTTTAATGGTGCTCTGGCCTTTGCCGGATGAGCTCATAATCGGTTTCACCACACAGGGCATACCAATCTCGGCAACGGCGTTTTCAAAGTCCGTGAAGTTATCGACAAACTGATAGTGGGAGGTAGGAATGCCTAACTCCTCAGCAGCCAGACGGCGGATACCCTCGCGGTTCATGGTCAGGCGCGCGGCATTGGCGGTAGGCACCACATGAAAACCTTCCTGTTCCAGTTCAACCAGGGTGTCGGTCGAGATCGCTTCAATCTCGGGGACGATATAATCGGGTTTTTCCAGTTCAATCACCCGGCGCAGTTCAGCGCCATCCAGCATTGAAAAGGTATAGGAACGATCCGCTACCTGCATCGCAGGCGCGTTCTCATACCGGTCACAGGCGATCACTTCACAACCGTATCGCTGTAGTTCAATCACCACCTCTTTACCCAGTTCGCCAGAACCGCAGAGTAGAATTTTAGTGGCCGACGAAGAGAAGGGAGTACCGATAGTTGCCATGGGGGAGTCCTGTTGGAAAAAAGGGCATTATATTTCAAGATCGCCATCAGCTCTAATCTTAAAATGACACAGCCTGGCGGTCAGAGCCCCAGCCAGCCAATTACTCCCTTAATCGTCACCATTAAAGCGGATGCGCCAGAGACAGCTAACAGCAGAGGTTTAGCCGAGGTAGTCGTTAGTTTTCCGTCGATCAGGCGCGCCAGAAAAAAGCCTAAAAATAACCCCGGCAGTATTTTCAGGCTGAGGTGAGCGGTATGCCAGTCGAGGCTGCCCTGATGGATCAGCATGATGATAGATACCGGTGTACCAATCAGCAGAAAGGCGGCGATCTCACTGCGGGCGGTAATCCGGTCCTGCTGCTGATACACCAGCGCAATCGGCGGCCCCCCCACGGAGGTGGCGGTACCGGTCACGCCGGACAGAAAACCGGCAATGGTCAGGTTGATCGGTGTGGTTGGAATGCTCAAACGCCACAGACTGAGCAGCACGGCACTGAGTACCGAAAAGCCGAAAAACAGACTCAGGGCATACTGTGGTATTGCGACCAGCAGGGCGGCCCCGCACCAGGCTCCCGGAACTCTGGCAATGATAGCGGGCATGACTCTCTTCCAGCGTAACTCCCGGCGCTCGCGAATCACCATCATCAGCGCCAGCCCTAAACCCACTAACAGGATAGGGCCCGGTACATAGACCGGATCGATCAGATAGAGCAGAGGCGCTGCCACCAGGCCATAGCCGATCCCCACCACGGTTTGCAGGGCTATACCGCAGGTTACGATCAGGACGGCCAGGAGTTCCGGCAGGGTATATAACATGGTGTGGGCGCTGTATTGAGGTGAATAATTAGTCAGTATGCCAGCGGATGAGATGGAGCGGTATATGTTAATAAGGAAAAGATGACCCGGTTGCAGGCGGTGCAACCTGTAACCGGGTCATCGGCAGGGCCAGCCCGATTAACATCAGACTGGCCATACTCTCACAGACATCGAAGAGTTAGCGACCACCCGCTCCCTGCCGGGAACGTTCGCTATTTTCCACCAGAACACCTTCGCCGATTCTATTGATTTCGGCCCACAGAGTTTCATCGATATCGATACCGAAATCGACACTGTACTCTTTATTGAGTCGGATCTGCTCAGCGCTTATATTGCGGGCATTCCGGTTGCCTTTTGATTGCTGCAGTGATGAGGTCAGATCAACCCGCGAACTGCAAACAATCGTCATCGTCTGTTTATCTTCCGCGTTGACTGGCAGGCTGGTGATCGCTTCACTGTAACTTGGATAGCGTTCGCCTGCTTTAATGGCTGCCGTATGTTCGGTTACCGTCTGATTGCCATTTTTCCAGTAGGCGGCCACACTGATGCCACGGCGACCGCAATCGGTCAGCGCTTTAAGGATAAACATCCGGTTATGGCAGTTATGCACTGTCACCGTTGCGATGCCATTTTCCAACGCTTTAGCATGGGCGAGATCGACAGATGCGGCGATACAGTTCAGTGCACTGCGGCCGTTACTGTCGATAATTGCTGAGGTGCTGTCTTCGTAGATCACAGTACTCAGGGGCTTGCTGCTGTCATCGCCAATATAGGGCAGGGCGCGCTGCAACTCATCCAGTCCCTTAAGGCCATGTTTTTCCAGCCAGAGAATCATATTGGCAGCATCTTCATAGTTGCCAACATAGTAACCGGTGGCTTCAAAGCAACGACGCAGGGCGGCTTTCAGCTCAATCATAGATACATGCATCAGAGTTCTCCTTGCTGCGCTGGGGCCAGAGGCATGAACCAGTCATCATTGAATGTGTGACCAATATCGTCCAATAGCGGAGCCCCCTGGAACATGGTATTGCGCACCCATAGTTTTGACCGGGGATCAAACTTACCGACACCAAAAAAGGCCAGTTTAGCTCTTAACAGATGCATGGGGAGGATATCCCGGTCCAGCAGATTAGCCTGTATATCGCCATAGATGCAGCGGTTCATACTCTGAATCCGCCGGACAATACCGCGCAGTTTCGGCTGTGCAACCATAAACCGGGCAGTGGAGTGTTGCGGATGTTCACTGATGTACTGACACAGCTGGTCATAGCATTTGCGTACGGCATAACCCACCCCCAGTGCCATCTGTTTCTCTTTTCCATCCTCCTCCCGGGCATCACCCAGGCGAGGTTCCATTTTCTCTTCAGATCGGTACCAGAAAGTGTCTTTTGCGCCGTCCGCAGAAAAGTCCAGCACCAGCGCCCACTGGTAACGTTGCTCGATGACCTGCTTCAGCTGCTGCAGAGGCATCACCGGGTCCAGATCCAGAAACTCCTCGGCGGTGTGATAATCTTCCAGCTCATCGACCAGTTCTGGGTAGAGTTCCAGCATTACTGACACCAGTATCTCCTGTCCCTGCAGTGAACAGTTTTCTTCACTCCATCTGAGCAGAGCATCCCAGCTGCCGATGCCGTTAGCCGTATGCTCACGAATCGCTTCCAGATCTTTAAGTACCTGCAGGTTATTGGCTGTCTGCCAGGCATCTTCGGTGACGGTTTGTTCCGTATGAATAGCACAACGTTCCAGCAATTCAGGGAATTGCTGAGTAATACGCTTGTTGATGTTACCCAGCACCCGCACCCTTGCCAGCGCCAGTTCCCGCATCTCCACCCATTGGTTAATCAGTAGCGGGTGGTTGATCAGGTAGGGAGCCATACCCAGACCGGTTGAATTGCCGATACCGAAGAAACGTTTAATCTCAGGTAACATCGGATGGTAGGTTTCTGGTGTACGGTGCTGTGCAATATGCTCCGCCTGAAGCAGACTGAAGTTCCGTAGCATCAGACAGACAAACATCTCTGCAGCGAAAGGACGGTTGAAATCGGGGTGGCGGGTAGACACCTTTTCCCAGTCGGCCATACCCAGCTTACCGCTACCGTAAACCGCAGTGGTTCGATACAGATAGCCTACACGGGCTATCTGGGCGACATCGGGTTGTTTACCACAGGCTAGCTGATCAACAACATAGTCGAAATTCCGGGCACTACGATTGGCACGGGAGAGTACGAACACCCGCGCATCGACGCGGCCAGCTTCCTGTTTAGGGACATTCTGGCGCAGTTTTTCCAGGTAGATATCATCAACCTGGCCATCTACCAGCGCCATGGTCAGATCCCACTTTGTGGCGATCACCCGGTCGTTGCGCTCGTCCGGGGAAAGGTAATCGGAAAACAGAACAAAGCTATAGCACTTATTGGGTGTTGTGATTTCGTAGACGACAGTGCCATAGCCCTGCGGGTCGAGTTCAAAGCGAACTGGTTCGATTTGCCAGCGCTCACGCATGATCCGGCGTACCAGGGTGCGCATAAAACTGAGTCGGCTCTGATGAATAGCGCCCAGACGTTCCAGATCCATAACCTGATCAACCGGGCGCAGTGGCAGTGCATTATCGCCTCTCAGGGAAGCCTGTATTGCAGCAGACGTGGTCATTATTGTTATCCTCATAAATAGCAGCACATCTTTTTATAGTTAACAGCATAGATGTGTCCGAAACCTTCAGGAGTCCAGGCTCCTGTCTGCGCGCTACAGGTTTCGTTTGTAATTATTGTATGCAGGGCGCACTACAGGGAGGAGATCACGGCCATTGTCTGTCATGCCCTGCCTGTATGCGATTTATCATGGGCTATAAAAGGGATCACATACAAATCAGAAGGTTATATCGACTAATAAGCAAAACTTATCAAAATAGCTCAAGCTATTATTTTTCCTATGCATCTGAGCGATGTTTCACATGGCAAATATCTGAAAATTTATTCTGAACCTGCTTACGCCGGGCGACTTCTGGCCAGAATAAAGTCCACCAATGCCTGAGCGGTTGGCGTCAGCGATCTATTTGTCAGTGTGACGATACCGATTCGCCGCACAACCACCGGCGTGCTCAACGGAATAAAGCACAGGGTTTCACTCTCTTTGGGGACCGCATACCGGGGTAGTGTCGTTACGCCAAAACCGGCCTCTAACATGGCGATCAGCGATATCATGTTGGAGATGTAGAATTGCGAGTGCCCGATCAGAGGTCGTGCTTCACTGTCTTCCAGCAGGCGGGAGGTACCGTTACCAATCAATCGATGGTTGCGTAACTCTTTCCAGTGTAACTCTTTGAATTCTGCCAGCGGATGATCCTTTGGACATACCACTCCAATCTGATCTTCCCAGATCGGAATAAAGGTTTTATCGCTGTGTTCCTGTTCATGAAACAGGTGAGCGATACCGAAATCTACCTGTTGATTTTCTACCATCCGGTATACCGCGGCAGAGTTATCGTCAAAGAAACTGATATGCAGATCGGGCGTATTGTTAACAAACTCCAATAACAGCTCGGGTAATACCTGGCTTGCAATGGAAGGCACTGATGCCAGACGCAGATGGCCTGTCTTATGTTCGGCCAGCAGTGTCATATCTTCCGAAATCCGGTCGTGATGTTCGATCAGCTCTTTCGCTTTAGGCAGAAAATACTCGCCAAAGGGTGTCAGCTCTGTCTTGGCTGTTTTGGCGTTACGCTTTTCAAACAGCGATTCGCTGAGTTTATTTTCAAGATCACGAATAGACAGCGAAATCGCCGGTTGAGTGCGGTGAGCTTTTTCCGCTGCAGCATGAAAGCCTTTCAGTTCAGCGACCCAGACAAAGTGACGTAATTGAGTAATTTTAAATTCAGGCAGCATGGCATATCCCTCAGATGCATCAGGAGTCGTTGACAAAAGATGATAAGGAAGCCTTATCAGTAGATATTATTTATTAATTATTCTTATTAAAGCACAGGGCCTATGATTGATCCATCTACATTCAGGAGGTCGATATGTCTGATTCAGTTTTTCGCAATTACATTGCAGGTGAGTGGGTTGAGGGTAATAAGGGTCAGGTGATAAATATCAGCCCGGCCGATATCAGCGATGTGATTGGCAACTATGCTCAGGCCGATAAGGCGCAGACTGACGCGGCGATTGCGGCGGCAGCTGTCGGTCAGGCTGAGTGGGCAAAGAGTGGTCTGGAGCAACGTTACTCAGTATTAATGGCGATTGGCGATGAGCTGATCGCCCGTAAAGATGAGTTGGGTGAGCTGCTGGCCCGGGAAGAGGGGAAGACACTGGCGGAAGGAGTAGGTGAAACTTATCGATCAGGTCAGTTTTTCCACTATTACGCGGCAGAAGTACTTCGCCAGATGGGCGAGACTGCTGACTCTGTGCGCCCCGGTATTGAGATTGAAACCCGCCGGGAACCGGTGGGTGTAGTCGGTATTATTACGCCCTGGAATTTTCCTACCGCTACCGGTGCCTGGAAGATCGCTCCGGCGCTGGCTTTTGGTAACGCTGTTGTCTGGAAACCAGCTAATCAGGTACCCGCATCAGCCTGGGCGCTGACTGAAATCATCTCACGACAGGGACTGCCTGCCGGAACGTTTAATCTGGTGATGGGGCCGGGTTCAGAAGTGGGTGATGTGCTGATCAATTCCCGCGGCATTAACGCGCTGACCTTTACCGGTTCTCTTGAAACGGGTCGTAAAGTGGCTGCTGCTACTGCGATCAATCTGGTCAAGTGTCAGTTGGAAATGGGCAGTAAAAATGCACTGGTTGTGCTCGATGATGCGGATCTGGATAACGCAGTCGAATGTGCGGTGGGTGGCGCTTTTGGTGGTACGGGGCAGAAGTGTACCGCGTCTTCCCGCCTGATCGTCACTGAAGGGATTCATGACCGTTTCGTTGAGGCGATGATAGAGCGTATGAAGAAACTGGTTGTCGGACATCCACTTAAACCCGGGGTTCATATCGGGGCTGTGGCTGATGCCCGACAGATGGAGCAAAACCTTCACTATCTTGAGATCGCTAAGAAAGAGGGTGGCAACCTCATATTTGGTGGCGAAGTGCTGATAGAGGAGACCGAAGGTTACTACATGCAGCCGGCACTGTTCACTGAAACCACAAATCAGATGACCATTAACCGTGAAGAAGCGTTTGCCCCGATCGCCAGTATTATCCGGGTTAAAGATTATAACGAAGCGTTGGCAACCCTGAATGATACCAACTTCGGTCTGACCGGCGGTATCTGTACAGAGTCTTTGAAATACGCGACAGATTTCAAGCGTAACGCCAAAACTGGTTGTGTGATGGTAAACCTCCCAACGGCGGGAACTGATTACCATGTGCCGTTTGGTGGCCGTAAAGATTCAAGCTTCGGGCCGCGGGAACAGGGTAGCTATGCCAAAGAGTTTTATACCGTCGTTAAGACTACCTATATCCGTGGTTAACGGAGGCGACTAATGCAATCAATACAAGAACAACACGCTCAGACCCTGCATTCAGAGTTGATCGTTATCGACGGCCTGCAGTACTCCAACTGGGACCGGAAGATCTTCGAACAGCTGCGTGAAGGTGGCGTAACGATGGTGCATGCCACCATCGTTTATCACGAACAGATCAGGGAAACGCTGACCCGCATTGCCGAGTGGAATCGTCTGTTCGAGCTGAACAGTGATCTGATCATGCCGGTGCGCAGTGCCGAAGATATTCGCCTGGCAAAGCAGTTGGGTAAGGTTGGCATCATGTTCGGCGCGCAAAACTGCTCTCCCATTGAGGATGATATCGGCATGATTGAGGTGATGCGTGAGCTGAATCTGATGATCATGCAGCTGACCTATAACAATCAGAGCCTGCTTGCCTGTGGTTGTTATGAGGCAGAAGACAGTGGTGTTACCCGCTTTGGGCGTCAGGCGATTAAAGAGATGAACCGGGTGGGCATGATTGTCGATATGAGCCACAGCGGTGAGCGCAGCACACTGGATGCGATCGAAATCTCTGAGCGTTCCATTGTCATCTCCCATGCAAATCCGCTCAGTTTCCATGAAGCCAAGCGGAATAAATCAGATCGGGTGCTCCGGGCTCTGGGAGAGTCCGGAGGGTTATTAGGCTTCAGTCTGTATCCATTTCATCTGAAAAATGGCCCGGACTGCACCCTCGGTGACTTCTGTGACATGGTCGCCAGCACCGCCGATATGATGGGCATTGATCAGATCGGTATCGGCACCGATCTGTGTCAGGAGCAACCTCTTTCTGTCCTGGAATGGATGCGAAATGGACGTTGGTCAAAGTCTATGGATTATGGCGAAGGTTCAAAAAGTAATGCCGACTGGCCGCGACCGCTGTCCTGGTTTCGGGATAGCAGAGACTTCCCAAATCTGACGAATGGACTACTGGAGCGGGGGTTTAGCCGTGAGGATGTGGCCAAAATCATGGGTTTGAACTGGCTGAACTTTCTTGACGCCGGGCTTAAACCGCAATCAAGCATATAAATAGGTCTGTGGCTCAGACCTTTGAGAGTCCTGTCTGAGCCATAGGTTTACCTGATAACGAATAAATATAATGATCCGTCAGGAGACTACAATGAATCATATAACGCAAGCGACTGTTGCCGGGCAGCAGATATGCAATAACGAGGCTGAGATGGCCGGAAAAAAACTACTGGCAGGTGTTGATCTTCCAGTATTTCTGATCAGTGGTGGTGTACTGGTACTGTTTGCCGCACTGGCTCTTTATGATATTGAGATGATGTCTGGCTGGGTTAACGCCGCCTTTGCTACCTCCACTAAATATTTCGGTGCTTACTGGCAGATTTTACTGCTACTAACCTTTGTGATCGGCCTGTTTCTGACGCTGGGACGCACCGGATCAGTGGTGTTGGGCGGCGTGAAAGTCCCCGAGATGCCGCTGTTTCAGTGGGTTTCTGTGATTATGTGTACTTTGCTGGCGGGTGGCGGTGTATTCTGGGCTGCTGCTGAGCCGATGGCGCATTTTACCTCGGCGCCGCCGCTTTTTGCGGCTACTGAAGCGGGTACTGCTCAGGCTGCTTATAACGCCCTGGCGCAGAGTTTTATGCACTGGGGATTTCTGGCCTGGGCAATACTGGGAAGCCTGACCGGTATTGTGTTTATGTACCTGCATTATGAAAAAGGGTTGCCTCTTAAACCCCGCACGCTGCTGTACCCGGTGTTTGGTGACAAAGTGATGAGCGGTCCTCTGGGCGCTATTGTCGATTCCAGCTGCGTGCTGGCAGTGGTTGCGGGCACTGTTGGTCCGATCGGCTTTCTTGGGTTACAGGTCAGCTTTGGTCTGGAGAAACTGTTTGGCATTCCCAATACCTATTCAACTCAGTTGATGATCCTCGCAGGTCTGATCGGTATCTATACCCTTTCTGCGGTGAGTGGCGTCACCAAAGGTATTCAGATGCTTAGCCGGGCTAACGTTATTCTGGCGGTTATTTTGATGGCGTTTATCCTGGTCTTTGGCCCGACAGCATTCATTATTGATGGTTTCCTGCAATCCTTTGGGGTCTATCTGGATCAGTTTATTCCGATGGCAACGTTCCGGGCTGATACCGGCTGGCTGGACTGGTGGACTGTGTTCTTCTGGGGCTGGTTTCTGGGCTATGGGCCTTTGATGGCGATGTTTGTTGCACGTATCTCCAAAGGTCGTACCATCCGCGAGATGATCCTGCTGATCTCTGTCGTGGCTCCGGTAATCACCTGCTTCTGGTTTACGATTGTTGGTGGCAGTGGGCTGGCTTATGAGTTGGCGAATCCCGGAGTGATCTCTGAGCCCTTTACCGGATTCAATCTTCCTGCTGCGTTACTGGCGATTACTGAGCAGTTGCCGATGGGCTTTATGATCTCCGTGCTGTTTTTGATTCTGACAACGGTCTTTGTGGCGACTACCGGTGACTCAATGACCTATGCTGTTTCCATGGTGATGACCGGAACGGATCACCCCCAAAGTTCTATCAGAGTTTTCTGGGGCATCATGATGGGGGTTGTTGCCGCTTTGCTTATCTCCATAGGTTCTGGCGGTATCTCTGCGCTGCAGTCATTTATTGTGGTGACAGCGGTGCCCGTCTCGCTGGTGTTGCTGCCCTCGCTTTGGACTGCCCCTCAGATAGCCCGCAAAATGGCGGACGAGCAGGGGCTTTAATCAACGAAGTCTGATCGTTTAACTGGTCCGAATACTGTGTTTGTCCGAGTTCCGAGAAAGCGGACAGGCACAGTATCTGAATTTGATTCTTGCGCTTATCGGACTAGTTGCCACGGGCAACGCTCGGACTTCAGATCTCTATCTTTAATATAAGTGAATTGTTATGAAACAAGCTGTAAAAACTGACCTGTTTGCCTCCAAAGCCCCGCTTGAGTGGGCGGTTATTGCCAATGGCCAGCTGTCGACAGCACAGATACCGATTAATGCTGAAGGTCAGGTTGTAGAGGGTGGAATTGCAGCTCAGGCGCGCCAGACCATGGAAAACTTTAAACACACCCTTGGTGCGGCAGAGCTGACTATGGATGATGTCACTCAGGTACTGATCTATGTTACCGATCGCGAGTATCTACCGGTGTTTAATCAGGTTTATGCGGAGTACTTTAACGCCCCCTATCCGAATCGTGCCGCAATGGTTGTCGCAGGGTTAGCCCGGGAAGAGATGCTTTGTGAAGTTGTAGCATATGCGGCGGTTCCTGGCGCATGAGTCAAATAGTGTCTGGCTAAGTCCGTTTAGCTGATAAAAACCGCCTTTGTAGGCGGTTTTTGTTGTTATTGACAGGTCATTATTTCCGCCACTTTGCCCATGGGTCATCATCGTTGTCAGATGAGCTCGGGGCATCAGATGCTTTTCTCCCGGGGTTCCAGCGCTCCTGCTTATCTCGGGCGTTTTCCTGTTTGCTGGAATAGCCACCTGGCTTTCTGTTTGCTTTATAGCTTTTGGTTTTGCCATGCTCGGCGGCTTTTTTCGCCTGCTTTTCGCGCATCCGCTCGGCATCTTCCAGGCTCAGTTCAGCTGGCTCGCGTGGAGTCTGGCCTTCAGGAATTATCCGGTCCCTGGGTGACAGGGCAAACTGTTCAGATGAAACTCTTGGCAGATTTTTAAACTTGTACAGGTAGAACAGTTCGACCTTCTCCCGCGCCCAGTCGGTCTTTTTGAGAAATTTAACGCTCGACTCAATACTCGGGTTGGTTTTGAAACAGTTGATATTCAGGTAGGCATAGAGAATTTCAAAACCGTAGTGATCAACTATCTGGGTGAGTAGTTCTTTTAAACCCAGGCCGTGCAACGGATTGTTTTTGTAGTTGATCTCATCGTTCATAATAATGTCCGCTAGTCGGTCGAAAAGTTAAGGGTTTAAGCGTATGCCATCATACCTGTGACCGCTTTGACAATATAGCCAGGTGCCGCTTCAATCCTTGTGCATAGTTGGTATTTATTATAATCGACATGAACTAACCACGCCGATTATGCGTATTCAATCTTCGCAACCGGCGCAAGTGACGCTGCCACGTCTGGAGACTTCATGCTGTTCTGTTAGACTGCCAGACAATAGAGATAAGAAAAACGATAAGGACTCAGCAATGCCATCAGTCAGTAATGCCATTATCCGAATTAAAAATCTGCGTTTACGAACCTATATCGGATTTAACCCGGAAGAGCGCGAGAAACTGCAGGATGTGGTGATCAATATTGAGATCCATTATCCGGCCGAAAAAGCGGCGATCACTGATGATGTGGGAAAAGCGCTGAACTATAAAGTGGTCTGTAAGGATATTATTCAACATGTAGAGGAGGGGCACTTTCTGCTGCTGGAAAAGCTGGTGGGAGATGTCCTCGAGATAGCCACCAGTCATGAATGGGTAACCTTTGCCAGCGTTACCATTGATAAGCCCCACGCCCTGCGCTTTGCGGATTCAGTGTCACTGACGCTGGAAAAACACTGCTGCTGATCAGCTGACGGGTTAGTTCCAGCCGAGCGGTATCTCACAGTGGGCTTCTTCAGCCATCGCTGGCCGGCCGATCATCTCATCAAAGGTGGCCGGCAATAGCATGACCGCGCTGTCAATGCGGGCATGCTGGAGTAACTCCCGAACTTGGTCGGTATGCTGAAAGCGGGCCGGTTGTTCCTGTGCGTTAGTGAGTATAGCGGTTGTTTCTCCCTGTTGAAGTGTGACCAGACAGATCATCTGTCCGGGTGAGTGCACCGTCACTTTATTGATATGGGTAAGCTTATTCAGCTCAGACAAATTTAATCGGTTCATCGCTAACGCCTGCTTTGTGATAAGTGGGTTTATACGCAACAGATGGAATATGGATGACCGATTGGCAGACTACGTTCAATTGAAGGCCGGTTGATAATCAGTTTTTCTTAAGTCGCGTAATGGCTATCTGCGTTTGGTTTCACTGGGGCGTTCGCCAAACATACGTGAATAGTCCTGACTAAAGCGTCCCATATGGGTGAATCCCCAGCGGATGGCGATCTCCGTTACCGATGACTCGGGGTCCTGTTTGAGTAACTCTTCCCGTGCTCTCTGCAAGCGGACTGTGCGCAGGTATTCCATCGGACTGGTTTGACGAAAGTCCTTAAAACCCGCATACAGTGTGCGTACGCTGACGCCCGCCATCTCGGCCAGTATGCCCGGCGTCAGTGCTTCATCTGCATGACTCTCAATATACTCCTCAACCTTTTTAACATGTCGTGGAGCCAGGCTCCGGTCGGGTGTGTTCATGGCGTCGGTGTAGTTGTGGGGCTGAATTGAGATGAGGGTATTGATGATGAGTTGTTCGAGCTGCAGGGCGATGGTGGGTTGCGTGGTAATGGAGGGCTGATCCTGCAGCAGATGTGCCAGATACATCATCATGTTGCGCCAGACCGGATGTCGGTGCCAGTTCATATCCGGCTTAAAGCGCAGGGGCGCCCGTACCGATCGTCCCAGAATCTGGCTGCAGGCCAGTTCCACTGATTGCTTGTCAATCCTGAACATCAGCTGATCGCAATCCTCACTCCAGACCATCGTCAGCGGGTCGGAAGGGTTAATAATAGACGCGGTGTCTTTGTCTGTAGAAATGATATGGCTGCCGTTGTTTATGTCCGCATGACCACTGACCGGCATCTGAATCAGATAAAACTGTTCCAGATTACCTGGGTCGATAATCACTTCGGCACCATATTTAAGCCGGTTGAAGCGGACTTTCCCCAGTGCGACGGAGTGCAATCGGGCATCAAGTTTGGATCCCCGTCCATGGATGTCCAGCAGATGTGGTTTATACATTGCTGAGACCTCTTCCCTGACCTGTTCCAGCGATCCTGAGGTGAATATTAATCGCTCGGGATCTCCTTTAAGTGCATCCCTTAACCAGGGCGGCAAGGTTAAGTCAGAAGACATCATTTACTACCTTATTTTTATTAATCTAAGTCAATAGATGGTCTCTTATATATTGCATATTGATGGATTTAAATATAGTGGGGTTTCCCCGAAGTTTTGTCCGAATTTCACCTATCAATCAATAATCTGCGCTAACTGGATAGTCGCTGCACAGACCGGATGGCCAGTGCTGGCGGGCCTCAGGCCGTTTTCATGAATCATTGAGCTAAATCATCTTTTTGCACCTTGTGGATAGTCGCCGCATTTATCGGAGCGTATTTGCCTGCCTGATATTCGAGGATGAATAACGATCCAAGAAAAACAACATTCAGGAGGCGTGCTATGGGCACAATGATAGATATCCAGGCAAAAGACGGCAGTGGTAGTTTCAAAGGTTATCTGGCGGTACCCGCTGCGGGCGAGGGGCCCGGTATTGTCCTGCTGCAGGAGATATTTGGTATCAACGACACTATGCGTAAGGTCGCTGATTACTATGCAGAGGAGGGGTATGTGGTACTGGCGCCAGATCTGTTCTGGCGTCAGGAACCCGGCGTTGAGCTGGAATACAGCCCGGCAGAGTGGGAGAAGGCGTTCGGTTTTTATCAGGGCTTCGATCAGGATCTGGGCGTGGAGGATATCGACGCAGCGATCAGTGTTCTCAAAGGACGGTCTGAGTGCAACGGCAGCGTTGGTGCACTGGGGTTCTGTCTGGGCGCCCGTTTGTCCTATCTGACCGCCTGTCGCTGTGATGTCGATGCGGCCGTCGGTTATTACGGCATGGGCATTGAAAACCATCTGCATGAGGCGGCGAATATCAGTGGCCGCCTGGTGCTGCACTTTGCCGGTAATGATGAGTTCTGTCCGGAAGCTGCGCGTAACGCTATCTATGCGGCGCTGGGTGATCAGGAGCAGGTGGAACTATATACCTATCCTGGCGTTGATCACGCGTTTGCCCGGGCAGGTTCAGAGCATTATGACAAGCCTTCTGCCCTGATGGCGCATCAGCGTTCGGTCACCGCATTCCGTCAGGCTATTGGCCCGCACTACGATCTTTCCTACCTTTGGGATAAGCATTGTGAGTATGAGTTTAATACCCGCAATGTGGATGACACCATGGCAACCATGGTGGCTGAACCCTATGTCAACCATATCCCTAATATGACCGGTGGGGTGGGCTATAAAAATCTCTATCGCTTCTACAAAAATCATTTTGTTGATGTGAACCCCGCGGATACGGCGCTTATCCCTATCTCCCGCACCATCGGCGCAACTCAGATTGTTGATGAACTGCTCTTCACCTTTACCCATGACCGGGTTATCGACTGGATGCTGCCAGGCATTGAGCCGACCGGAAAATACGTTGAAGTACCGCTGGTGGCGGTGGTCAAGTTCCGTGGCGATAAGCTCTATCACGAGCATATCTACTGGGACCAGGCTTCTGTACTGGTTCAGATTGGCAAGCTTGATCCTCAGGGCCTGCCCGTTGCCGGACGGGAGTCAGCGGCCAAGCTGATGGATGAAACACTGCCTTCCAATACGCTGATGCCGAACTGGCCCGATAGTGAGGGGCTGGATCAGGGAGGTGCAAAATGAGCCAGTTTAACGACCGTAGTGTCATCGTAACCGGTGGCGCAACCCTGATCGGAGCCGCCGTTGCTGAGGTGTTTATCGAAGCGGGTGCGAGCGTCACCGTGATCGACATCGATACCGAGGCGGGTGTGGCACTGGCCGATCGTCTTGGTGCCAAAGCACAGTTTGTTGCAGCGGATATCACCGACGATGCTCAGTTAACCGCGGCAATACAGAGTGCTGAAAGCCGCTTTGGTGGCGTTGATTATCTGATCAATCTGGCCTGCAGCTATCTGGATGAAGGGCAGGCCTCTTCCCGGGCAGACTGGTTAACCGCGCTGGATATCAATGTGGTCAGCGCCGTGATGGCGGCTAATATCGCCCGGCCGCTGATGGTTAAACGGGGTGGCGGAGCCATCGTCAATTTCAGCAGCATCTCGTCACAGATTGCCCAGACCGGTCGCTGGCTCTATCCCGTCAGTAAGGCTGCGATCCGCCATCTGACCCGCAGCATGGCGATGGACTTTGCCGACGATGGCATCCGGGTGAACTCGGTTTCTCCGGGCTGGACCTGGTCCCGGGTGATCAATGAAGTCAGTGGCGGCAACCGGGCTAAGGCGGATCAGGTTGCCTCTGATTTTCATATGCTGGGGCGTCTGGGTGACCCCCGGGAAGTGGCCGAAGTGGTGCTGTTTCTCTGTTCTCCACAGGCCAGTTTTGTAACTGCCGCTGATTATGCGGTTGATGGTGGCTATGCCGCGATTGGTCCGGAACAGTGTACCCCTGCAATCCCTAAACTCGCTGAATAAGCCAGCCATAAAAATAAAATCTGGAGTAAATGTTATGTCACGCAAAATCGCAATTATTGGTGCCGGTCAGTCCGGTCTGCAGACGGGTATTGGCCTTCTGAAAAAGGGCTATCAGGTCACCATGTTATCTAACCGGACCCAGGACGATATTCGTTCCGGCCGGGTCACCTCAAGTCAGTGTATGTTCGATATGGCACTGAATACCGAAAGAGAGCTGGGGCTTAACTTCTGGGAAAACGATTGCCCGCCGGTCGAGGGTATCGGCCTGGCGGTGCCCAATCCCGAACGTCCGGGTGAAAAGCTGATCGACTGGGCGGCGCCTATCGACCACAAAGCGCAGTCGGTGGATCAGCGTCTGAAGATGCCGGTATGGATGGATGAGTTTGTTCGTCTGGGTGGCGAACTGGTGTTCCAGGATGCTGGCATTGACGAACTTGAAGCGCTGGCCGCTTCACACGATCTGGTGTTGCTGGCGGCGGGTAAAGGCGAGATCGTCCGTCAGTTTGAACGGGATGCTGAGCGCTCTGTGTTTGATAAACCGCAACGGGCTCTGGCACTCACCTATGTACATGGCATGGAACCTAAAAAGCCGTTTTCCCGGGTAACGTTTAATCTGATTCCCGGTGTCGGTGAATACTTCTGTTTTCCGGCTCTGACCCTGAGCGGTCCCTGCGAAATTATGGTGTTTGAGGGGATTCCGGGAGGTCCGATGGATTGCTGGGGCGATGTCGAAACCCCGCAACAACACCTGGCCCGCAGCCTGGAGATCCTCAATACCTACTGTCCATGGGAAGCGGAACGTTGCAAAAATATTCAGCTCACCGATGACAATGGTGTACTGGCCGGTCGCTTCCCGCCAACGGTGCGTAAGCCGGTCATGACGCTGCCTTCCGGGCGTAAAGTGCTGGGTATGGCAGATGCGCTGGTGGTCAACGACCCCGTTACGGGGCAGGGATCAAACAACGGTGCTAAGTGCAGCAAGATCTATCTGGACTCCATTATTGCCCGCGCAGACCAGGCGTTTGACGAAGACTGGATGAAGGATACCTTTGAAACCTACTGGGCTTACGCCGAACAGGTGGTTAACTGGACCAACAGTATCCTGCTGCCCCCTGAGGAGCATACCCTCAACCTGCTGGGCGCGGCTCAACAGTCTCCTGATCTGGCTAAGACCATTGCGAACGGTTTCAACAACCCGGTCGATCTGATGCCCTGGTGGACTAATGGCGATGCCTGTAATCAGGTGGTTGCTGAATTCTTCAAGAAGGAGGCCTGAGATGACTGCGTCTAATACACAAACCATTACCGCCAGCCCAGCCGTTGAGATGCCTATGATTGATCCCCTTGAGTTGCGCAATACCTTTGGCATGTTTGCTACGGGGGTGACTGCCATTACTGCGCTTGGCGAGCATGATCAGTTGGTGGGGATTACCGCTAACTCATTTTCATCCCTGTCGTTAGATCCGGCGCTGATTCTGTGGAGTCTGGTGCTGACCTCCCCCAGTTTGTCGGCGTTTGATGAGGGTAAGTTTTTCAATGTGAATATTCTCAGTCAGAGCCAGGAGGGGCTGGCGATGCAACTGGCGACCCGCGCTGAGGATAAGTTTGCTGGCGTAGCGTATCGCCTGAGCCCCACCGGGGTGCCGCTGTTGAACGATGCATTGGCAACCCTGCAGTGTCAGGTGGAGTTTACCCGTGTTGCCGGTGATCACCTGCTGATTGTCGGTCGGGTGCTGGATTTTGACCGGGTCGATACCGGCGAACCGCTGGTGTTCTATCGCGGTGGTTTTAAGCCGCTGTGTGACTGAAACAGATGCCACTGAGTCCGGCTGAGGCCGGGCTTTGATAATACCAATAATAAGGAATAACAGTTCATGAAACGTACAGTTAACTATGTTATGGCATGCCTGATCGGGGCATCGCTGATCACGACTCAGGTTCAGGCGACCGAGGGCGGTGGCTCGAACTACCCGATGGGGGCTGAAGATCTGTTGGTGGGGGCGCTGCCACCGCCCGGTCTGTATCCGCTGATTTACGCTCAACATTATGAGGCGGATGATTTTAAGGGCAATGATGGCAAAAGCCTGCCGATCAACTTTAACCTGAAAGCCGATGTGCTGGCGCCACGGCTGCTTTATGTCACCGATAAAACGCTGTTCGGTGGTCAGCTGGTGTTTGCCGGTTTACTGCCGCTGGTTGATCTGGATGTCTCCGCGATGGGGATGAAGGATAGTGAGTCGGGTATTGGCGATCTCGATCTGACCGCCGCGCTGGCTTTCCATCACAGTCCTCAGTTTCATACCGCTATCGGTGTCGATGTTATTGCGCCCACCGGTGAGTATGACTCATCCCGCCTGGCCAATATTGGCCGTAACTACTGGACTGTTCAGGGCATCTACGCCGCTTCTCATATTGATCCTGCCGGATTCAACTGGGGGGTGAAGGTGATGTATGACTACAACTTCGAAAATGATGATACCGACTATCGTTCCGGTCAGGAGCTGCATGCCGACTACTCCCTGGGTTACGGCGTATCACCCAACTGGGTGGTGGGTGTCGGAGGGTATGCCTACAAACAGATAACCGGTGATGAAGTTAATGGCACCGATATCGGTAATAAGGGACAGGCCTTCGCCATCGGTCCTGCAATTAAATATGACAACGGCAAAGGCTTCTTTTTATCCGCGAAATATCAGAAAGAGATGGCGGTTGAAAACCGGCCTCAGGGCGATGCGTTCTGGATAAAAACGGTTGTGAAGTTTTAATCAATTAGCTGAGCCAGGAGACAGAAGCAATGAATACTCATTCGAAACAAACACTGCTTGAGTGGCGCGATAAGGTTGAAAGCTGGACCGATTTCCGTCCCGAAGAGAATGTATACCGGGTGGCCCGCGAGATGTTTACAGATCGTGACCTGTTCGATATCGAAATGGATCTGATTTTTGAGAACACCTGGATCTATGCCTGCCATGAGAGTCAGATTGCCAACCCCCATGACTTTTTTACTATGCAGGCGGGTCGTCAGGCGATGATCATCACCCGTGATGCCAAGGGTGAACTGAATGCACTGATTAATGCCTGTCAGCATCGTGGTGCAACCCTGACCCGGGTATGTCGTGGTAATCAGTCCACTTTCACCTGTCCGTTTCATGCCTGGTGCTATAAGACCGATGGCCGGCTGGTGAAGGTCAAGGCACCCGGTGAATATCCCGATGACTTTGATAAGTCCACCCGGGGTTTGCGAAAAGCGCTGATCAGCTCGTACAAAGGGTTTGTGTTTATCAATCTGAATACCGCCTGCACCGAGTCTCTGGAGGATTTCCTCGGTGATGCCCGCATCGGTTTTGACATGATGGTGGCTCAGTCAGAGAACGGTGAGCTGGAAGTGCTGCCAGGCTCCTCTTCCTATACCTTTGATGGTAACTGGAAGCTGCAGAACGAAAATGGTCTCGATGGTTATCACGTCAGTACTGTGCACTATAACTATGTTGCGACGGTGCAATACCGTCAACAGCTGGAAACAGAGAAGCACGGTGCCGGAAAAAAAGTGCTCGACTATAGCAAACTGGGAGCGGGGGATAAGGAGACCGATGATGGCTGGTTTGCCTTTAACAACGGTCACACCATTCTTTTCAGTGATATGCCCAACCCTGAGGTTCGCCCGGGCTATGCCACGGTTATGCCCCGTCTGATTGAAGAGTATGGCGAGAGTCGGGCGCAGTGGATGATGCACCGTTTGCGCAACCTCAACATCTACCCAAGTCTGTTCTTTATGGATCAGATCAGCTCGCAGTTGCGGGTTGTCCGACCGGTTGCCTGGAATAAGACTGAAGTGCATAGCTTCTGCCTTGGCGTGAAAGGTGAGTCCGATGCCGACCGGGAAAACCGCATTCGTCAGTTTGAGGATTTCTTTAATGTCTCCGGTATGGGCACCCCCGATGATCTGGTGGAGTTCCGCGAAGCTCAGAAAGGCTTTGAAGCACGTCTGGAACGCTGGAATGATATCTCCCGTGGCTGTGATAAGTGGACCCGCGAGGCCACTGCGAACACCAAAGCGCTGGGGATTCATCCGGCTATCACCGGCACTGAGTTTACCCATGAAGGGCTCTACGTTAATCAGCACTCTACCTGGCAGCGTTACCTGCTGCAGGGGCTGGATCTTAAGCTGCAGCAACAGGGGGCAAAGTGATGACTAATGTAACGCAACACGAGGCTCTGCAGAGTATTGAGCAGTTTCTTTACCAGCAGTCTGAATATTGTGATCGCCAGCAGTGGGATGAATATCTGGCAACATTCGATGAAAATGCAGAGTTTCATATCCCTCAATGGGACTCCGAGCATGTGCATACCACGGACCCTAAGCGGGAGATGTCACTGATCTACTATGCCACCCGGGCTGGCCTTGAAGACCGGGTGTTCCGCATTCGCACCGGTAAATCGGCGGCCTGTACGCCGATGCCAAGAACGTTGCATCTGCTGAACAATGTTCAGGGCGAGGAGCAAGCCGATGGCAGCTGGAAAGTGAAGGTTAACTGGGTGACGCATTTTTATCGTTTCGGTGAATCTGAAGCCTTCTTCGGCCGGGCAGAGTATACCCTGCGGCCAGACAGCGACAGCTGGAAAGTGCTCCGTAAACAAGCAATTTTACTGAACGATAAGATTCGTCACGTGCTTGATTTCTATCACGTCTGATCGCGTGCCAGTCCGGTTATAAGATCGTCAGATCATAATGCAGAGCTCTCTTTTATCCCCTTCGGGGGCTCTGCAACGGTCTGTCGTGCGTCAACTCCGGCCTTTGAACAGGTGACGAGTTTGTGAGGTGTTATATGAATAAAGTGGCTTTGAGTTTCAGTGATGGCCGCACCCGGTTTATCGGTGTTAACAGTGGAGAAACGGTGCTTGATGCGGCATTGCGTCAGGGCATTACGATTCCGGTGGATTGCCGTGAGGGAGTCTGTGCTACCTGTAAAGGGCACTGCAGCTCGGGCAACTATCAGCTTGAATATGTTGATGAGGATGCCCTGAGTGCTGCGGAGCTTGAGCAGGGCGGTGTGCTCACCTGTCAGATGCGGGTGGCATCCGATTGCGCGATAGCGTTTGATTTTGAGTCAACGCTTTGCAGCAGTAGCGGCCCGGAAGAGCTGGCAGCGGTGATTACCAACGTTGATCTGCTGTCTGAATCGGCCGCAGTCGTCTACATCGATGCTCAGTCGCTGGGTGATCAGCTGGATTTTCTGCCGGGGCAGTATGCTCATGTGAATGTTCCCGGCACTGACGAGTGGCGCTCATACTCCTTCGCCTGTGCACCGAATGAGACCAACCAGCTGCAGTTTCTTATCCGGCTCCTGCCGCAGGGGGTGATGAGTGATTATCTGCGTGACCGGGCAAAACCGGGTGACCGGATGAAACTTAAGGCACCACTGGGAGCGTTCTATCTGCATCAGATCAAACGTCCGCTGATATTCGTCGCCGGAGGAACCGGGCTGGCTGCGTTTCTCGGAATGCTTGATCAGATGGTTGAGAACCCTGACCGTTGCGATCAGCCGATTACCCTGTTTTATGGTGTCACTCAGATGGCCGATCTGTGTGAGATCGAACGACTGCAGCAGTATGCAGAAAGGTTACCCGGTTTCACTTGCTATAGCATCGTCATGAAAGAAAGCGAAGCCTGGCAGGGGCCTGTTGGAGTAGTCACCGATCTGTTTGAGGATAGTCATTTCAACGACGGCGAGGTTGATCTCTACCTGTGTGGGCCGCCGCCGATGGTGGACGCCGTAAAGGGCTGGCTGGATCAACGGGATATGGCTAATAGTACCATCCATTATGAGAAATTTTCCGCCAGTTAGTCCGCTTTAAAAAGCGCCTTGCATTTTCTCTCAACGGCTGTCAGTAACAATACCCGGATATCATAGCGATCGGTATCCGGGTATTTCCCCTCAGGCTGGTAAGTCATCTATTCCTCTCTTATCCCGTTTGGTGACGCTTTTCATCGCTCATCAGTGTTATCCAGAATTAGCTTGCTGTACTATAATCGGCTGTTCTTCGAGGCCATCTGCTGCTCAGTTTCGATTTCTTAGGTTTATAAACCGGGTAACCTGAATAAGGCTCGATATTATTAATTATATAAATCAATAGGTTAAATATTGATATGTTGCTAATGATCGACAACTACGACTCGTTTACCTATAACGTCGTGCAATATCTGGGTGAGCTGGGCGCTGATGTTCAGGTGTATCGTAATGATGAAATTACTATTGAGCAGATCGAAGCCCTCAAGCCCTCTCAACTGGTGATCTCTCCCGGCCCCTGTACCCCAAATGAAGCGGGTATCTCGGTGGCGGCGATTAATCATTTTGCCGGTAAACTGCCAATTTTTGGTATCTGCCTGGGCCATCAGAGTATGGGGCAGGCGTTTGGTGGTGATGTAATTCGTGCCCGTCAGGTGATGCACGGTAAAGTTTCTCCGGTGTATCACAACAATACCGGCGTATTTGAAGGACTTGAAAATCCGGTCTCTGTTACCCGCTATCACTCGCTGGTGATCGATAAGAATACCCTGCCAGACTGTCTGGAAATGACCGCCTGGACTCAGAATGAAGATGGCAGCGTGGATGAGATCATGGGTGTGCGGCATAAAGAGCTGGAGATTGAAGGGGTGCAGTTCCACCCGGAATCAATCCTCACCCAGCAGGGCCATGATCTGCTGCAAAACTTTTTGAACCGAGCATAAGGACGACACAATGGATATCAAAGAAGCGCTGGCGCGGGTAGTTGATCATATTGATCTGAGCCGTGACGAAATGGTTGAAGTGATGCGTCAGGTGATGACGGGTGAATGCTCTGAATCCCAGATCGCCGGTTTTCTGGTAGCGCTGCGGATGAAGAGTGAATCGATTGATGAGATCACTGGCGCCGCCCAGGTGATGCGGGAACTGGCAACGCCGGTAAACGCCACCGCTGCACCGTTGGTCGATATTGTCGGTACCGGCGGCGATGGTGCCAACCTGTTTAACGTTTCGTCTGCCAGTGCCTTTGTTGCTGCCGCCTGCGGCGTACATATAGCAAAACATGGTAACCGGGGTGTCTCCTCCAGCAGTGGCAGTGCGGATCTGTTAGAGCAAGCGGGGATCAATCTGGATCTGGGCGCCGATGCGGTAGCCCGCTGTATCGATGAAGTTGGTGTCGGCTTTATGTTTGCCCCGGGTTTTCATGGCGCGATGAAACATGCCATCGGTGCCCGTCGTGCGCTGGGTACCCGCACCCTGTTTAATATTCTCGGCCCGATGACTAATCCGGCCGGAGCGCAGCGCCTGGTGATCGGTGTGTTTACCAAAAAACTCTGTCGGCCGATGGCTGAAGTGATGCAGCAGCTGGGTGGCGAACACATCATGGTGGTACATGCGGATGACGGCCTGGATGAGATCAGCCTGGCAACCCATACCTATGTGGCCGAGTTGAAAGACGGTGAGATTACCGAATACCGCTTGTCACCTGAAGACCTGGGCGTAGAAAGCCAGAGTCTGATTGGCCTGGTCATCGATAGCCCGGCTCAGTCGCTGGAACTGATTAAAAAGGCATTCTCCGGCGCTGAGGATACTGCGGTTAAGAAGGCCGTGTCGATGGTGGCACTGAATGCCGGGGCTGCGGTTTATCTCAGCGGTAAGGCGTCTACGCATAAAGAGGGCGTGGCAAAAGCACTGGAGGCGATCCACTCGGGTGCGGCACTGAATAAAATGCAACAGCTGGCGGATTTCAGCCAGTCGCTGAAGGACTGAACAACGATGACCGATACACCCACCGTGCTGAAAAAAATTATTGCACGTAAGTATGAAGAGATTGCTGAGCGTCAGCCGGTAAAGAGTATTGCTGACCTGAAAGCGCAGATCGCTGATCAGCAGGGCAGTGCAACCGACCCCCGTGGTTTTGTTGCGAGTATGGCAAAAACACTGGCCCAAGGCCGCTCTGCCATCATTGCTGAGGTGAAGAAGGCCAGCCCGTCCAAAGGCGTGATTCGTGATCCTTTTGTGCCTGCGGATATTGCCCGTTCTTATGAGGCGGGTGGTGCCAGCTGTCTGTCTGTACTCACCGATGCGGATTTCTTTCAGGGCAGCGAAGCGTTCCTGATGGAAGCGCGCGCCGCCTGTTCTCTGCCGGTCATTCGTAAGGATTTTATTGTTGATCCTTATCAGATTTACGAAGCCCGGGCGATCGGTGCTGACTGCATTCTGCTGATTGTCGCCGCACTGGACGATGCCCAGCTGGCGGACCTCAATGCGCTGGCGCTGGAGCTGGGGATGGATGTTTTGATTGAGGTGCATAATCAGGCTGAACTGGAACGCTCTCTGCCGCTCGGAAATACGCTGGTGGGGATCAATAACCGCAATCTGCACACTTTTGAGGTGTCCCTTAAGCACACTTTTGCGTTGCTGGACCTGATCCCGGAGGATCGGATTGTGGTAACCGAGAGCGGGATTCTGCATCGTGAGGATGTGATCGCCATGCGTGAACATCATGTTGACAGTTATCTGGTGGGAGAAACGTTTATGCGTGCAGAGAATCCCGGCGAAAAACTGGCAGAGCTCTTTAGATAGGAATTCAGACCCGAATTTCAGACAGGAATTTCAGATAGAGCTTTGAGATAGGGCTTTGCAGACTGAGCGTATCAACTTGAGCTTATTTCAAATATAAGCGGTTTACCTAATAACGTTTTATTAAAGAAGACATTGTAGCTATGCAAGCAAAAGTAAAATGGGACGGCGATGTTCGTTTCAAGGGAACCACCGGTTCTGGTTTTGATATCACTATCGATGGTGAGCTGAAGCAGGGGCCACGGCCGATGGAGCTGATGCTGCTGGGCTTAGGTGGCTGCACTTCATACGATGTGATCGGTATTCTGAAAAAGACCCGTCAGGATGTGGTGGACTGCGTGGCGGAGATCGATGCTGAACGTGCCGATGCGGTACCTGCGGTGTTTACCAAAATCCATGTGAAATTCATTGTTTCCGGTCGTGGCCTGAACGAGAAGAAGGTTGAGCGTGCGGTAAAACTGTCGGCTGAACAGTACTGCTCAGCCTCCCTGATGCTGGAAAAGGGTGGCGTAGAGATTAGCCACAGCTTTGAGATTGTTGAGGTGGAATAAACATCGTTGTTAGAACGTCGCTGCGCGACTGGCTAGACGGAAAACTGCGTTTTCCTTGCTTGAAGCAGCAGACCAGAAAACCGCCTAAAAGAGGCGGTTTTTATGTTTCAGGGGGCTTGTTTAGCCCTGTGTTAACCCGGATGTTGCGGGTTTTTTTAGTGATAACCGAACATCAATAGCTGAATGACATAACCGACGCCCTCGGCTGTTTCTTTGGTGTCTGACCAGCCGCGTTTTGCCTGACGGAAGAAATCGCTGACAGGGTTCGATCGGTATCCATGCGCTTTTAATAGAGCGATCATCTCTTTATTCCGGTGTTCCCGGGCATAGCCCAACGCCCCCAGTTTGTCCTGCTCATCTTTAAAGTCACGGTACTCTGGCAGCTTGAACGCTTCAAACATCGCCTTCATAACCGACGTATTGTTGTATTTAGCGGTTAGCCAGATTAAACGGCTGATATCATTGTTGTTGTAGTCTGTTCGGGGCAGTGAGTCGAAGAGTGTTCCCAGCATCGCGCCGTCCTGATATTGGATCGCTAATGCCATATAAAATAGCATGCAGTCATCATTGCAGCTGTTAAGGCCAGACGCCAGATCCCGTATCAGTGTATATGTTGTCCGGCGCTGCTCTAGATCGTAAACAGTGAGATCATGAACAATAGCGGCTGCCAGACTATCCTGGTAAATGTTCAGCTCGCGGTAGTCATCGGTATAGTGGAAGATATCCAGGCCTGTATCGCGTAACTGCTGAATCTCTTTCATTGTGCCGGACTTACTGTAGTTGAAGTTCGTGCTGAGAAAGAAAAATGTGTAGGGGTTGCCCTGATAGTGCTGCAACAGAATCGGTTGGTAGCGCTCGATCTGACGAAAACGTCTGGTCGCAATAAGAATGTCTAATAGCTGGGATATTTTATACTGGCTGTTTTCAAACGGCGAAACATACTGGCGGCTACTGTTGATCTTAAAAAAGGCTGGCATCAGCGGCGGGTTGTCCCAGATCAGAAAATCGTCCTGTGTCAGGTTGTCCTCGCCCGCTAACAGGGCGAACAAAAAATAGCTTTTGTCATCCAGCCTTTGTTTTAACTCAGCGTTGTAGTGTTGGTAGATATAATCCAGCTGCGTGGCAGCATCTCGGTTTAAATACATATCCAGGAGTGAGTATTCAAGCCCTTGATCGATAGACCAGTTGCCATCGTTGTAAGTGATTTTTCGGGGATGGTCTAACAGTGAGATGCCATGTACAGACTTAGTTGCCGTAAAGAACGTTTCAAGAGCCTGAATATCCAGTGTTTGCCACGAGGCTGTCATTACGATATCGGCAAAAGCTGTGGCCGCATCAGTCATCTCAGTGGTGTTGGTGTCCACTCTGTATCCCGGGTCGTCGCACCGGGATATTTCGAAGCTGTTCTGCTTTTGTGTTTTGCGCATCTGTTCCAGGCGGGTTATCGGGTAGTGCTCACAGGCTATGACAAGGTCGGAATCCGCAGCATACAGCGTTGCAGATGCAGGCCAGAGTCCGGCCAACAACAGTCGTGTGATGATAAACAATCCTTGTCGTTTCATGTTGGGTTAATGCCTCAGTGGATGATTAGCTACTCTGCCGCTCTTGATTCCCGGTTGACATAAAGCTCAAGCATCGCCTCACTATGTTGAATGCCATTGAGAATTTCGCCGGGCAGTTGGGTGCTGAACTCCACTTTAGCGTAGGTGAGCCTGGCGCTGAGAGGCTTTCTGCCGCTTATCTCTATATGGCGGTTATGTGCTTTCATTAACGGCTTCAGCAGATCGATACTCCCTTTCGGTTTAATAGGCCAGGGGGTAAGACTGCCGGAATACAACTCATCTGCGGCGAGTGTCGACTCGGCAACGCTGATCTGATCAAGCGGCTGGATGCCCTCCCAGCTGACAGTCAGGGACTGATCTTTGAGTAGGCTGTCCGGCCAATGGATACCCTGCAGGTTTACGCGGGGTGGATGGTCGAAGTGCGCCAGACTAACCGGCGGGCGTCCTGGCAGGACCAGACTGAGATCAATGCCCTCTTCGTTTATTGGAATATCATCGCCGGTATAATAGGTTTTCTGGCCATACCATGCCCGGGATTGATCCCAGCGCGACAAGCGCACACCGTTGACGAGCAGATAGGCCTGTTGCAGCAGAATAAATGCGCCTCCCTCGGTTAAGAGTTCCACGGAGATATCTTCTATGATCTGCGGATTGTCCAGATTGTCGCGAACGGTGATAGACATGCTCAAACTATCGGGGTCGAAAGGCTGAGTTTCGTCAAACAGTGTTAGCGTGTTGTCTGTCTCTTCCCGGTTGTTGGTGTTGTCTGTTGGTTCACTGCAGCCACACAGGGTTGCGCAGAGGAATATGACCATCAGCAGTGTTAATGACGTTACTGTCTGTTGTCGTTGGCATTTGCGTTGACATGGGCTACTCACTCTTTCCCCCAGCCTGATCATCAGGGCCCGGTTGTCCGGAGAGCTCGCTGGTGGTTGCAAATTCACCCTGGTGCAGCTGGTATCCGGGAAGATCTTTATCCCATTGCAGGTATACCAATGATGAATCTGTCAGCAGGCAGCGATCTTCACAGAATGGTTCTGTTTGTTTATCCCGCAGCAGAAGGTTGAAGTCATGATCAAGCAGATAATATTGCTGTTGTTCGTTGTTTTTTATCCGCTCTATCAGGATCAGACTATCAGGGGCGTTGCTGCCGGTGAAACCGTGCTGTTGGCTCTCCTGTTCCGGGTCGATCAGATTGATCAGTTCGCCTTTGTTGGTGAGCACCGCATTGAAGGGGGTTCCCTGCTCGCTAATACGCCTGCGCATATCACGGAGTAAATCGTTGTAAACGCCCCGTAATAACGGGTTGTCAACCATGCGTTGATAAGCGGGTGTGAGTTCCAGACCGGGAGTGGTCGGCATGGTCACACTTTGCAGATAGTTGAGCTGCATCTCAGCGATGAGGCTTTTTTCCCGGCCATAGGACCCCAACAGTATCAGGTTTTTATCGGCGTCCCGATAAAATGCGTTGATGTAGTAGGCAGCATAGGACTCCAGCGACGGGCTTAACTGTGTCTGACTTAACCGTTCGCCCGCTTTGCTGATGGTGAATACTGTGTCCCCCCCGCTGAGCACAAAAACATCGTCATACTCTTTTATCAGGCTGAGGGTTTTGTACACCAGTTTAATGCCGGGGTGCTTTGCCAGGGCAACTTCGCGTTGTTTTCTGCCTTCAGTATCAAGAAAAACGGCGTATTGTCGCAGTGTTTTTGCCGATCGTCCTTCCACTGTTTCTCGTCGGACGATGCCTGCCAGCACTTCTCCCGCAGAGGTCAGCATGAGCGAGTTTAATATCTCATTGTTAAATTCCCGGCGTTGTAAAATCTGCCCACCTGCTGAGATAACGAAGAGAAAAGAGGAAAAACTATTTTCTTCGTCGATTAGCAAGGGAGTCATCGCCAGCAGAATCCTGCCATCCGGCAAACGTACCATAGGGCCAGAAGTCACCAGGTCGTTATCAAAGCGGTTAACCCACAGCAGTGAGCCATCGGCCGCCAGATGGTAGAGGCTGACAGCGATTTTACGTGGGGTGCTGGTGGAAAACAGGTCCATCTCGGTTGAGCCATGACTGGACGGGCTGCTGAGCAGGTCGTCGATCGCACCGCGATCAAAATGGACCTCGATATCGTCCGAATGCAGGGTGGTGCCGGCAATGTAATAACCGGAATCATCGGCAATGATTGCGCTAACGTGATTAATGTTCTGTAGCGGATGTTGCCAGCCCGGCACATATTTCCGGCTGTTGCGTGATGGCAATGTGTCCAGCTCCAGGCTGGGATAGGCCTGGAGTCCGTCCAGCGGCTGCATACGCAGATGATGCATCAGGTTATCAGGAATGGTGTTGCTGCTTGCCCAAAGGCAGGGGGCGAGCAGGATCATGGCGGTAAGGGTAAGCGTGCGCATCATGGTTTCCAATCGAAATATATCTGACAGCTGTCGGCATCAATCCGGGCAAGTACGGCGTTACTGTTGGCCGAACTGTCAGCATCCTTTATATAGGCAGCGACCAGTCCGTCCTTCCAGGGGGCGGCGGCTGCAATTATGTCTCCGGCCTCACCGATTAAGCTGGCGCTGAAGCTGGCTTCATCTGGCGAGAGACAGTAGAGCACCGGTTGATTGATCTTGTCGTACTGGCTGTTACCGTAGCGTTGTTCCTGTCTGCCGAGACCGATGATGCGGCCTTGTGGTGTTTGCAATAGCCGATCCAGTCCTGGAATACTTTTCAGCTGACTGATGAGACTGCCATCCTGAAGGGATAGTTTGGCAAGGGTCTCTTCGCTGTCAATGGTGTAGAACAGATGATGAGTGGGGTCGGTTAACAGGCCGTGCATGGCATCCATATCGTGATAGATCCGGCTCCAGATCTGTTCTCCCTGTGGCGATAGCAAGGCGGCAAAGGTGCGGAAAAAATCGTTGTACTGGTTGAGGTGCCCTGTGACCAGCAGTGTGCCGTCCGGCAGTTGCTGCATCGCATTGATTGTCGACCGGACATAGCCAAAATCGAGTTGATAATGACCCAGCAGATTGCCGTTGCTATCCAGCACTTCATAGGCGGCATCCATCCCGTGAGTACCGTAGGCATAGAGTTTGCCCTCCGCGCCGGATAGCAGGCCCTCTGTGTGATCCAGCAGAATAGTATCGCCTTTGGCAAATGGCTGAGCTTCTTTGAACAGGAGTTGATGGGTGCCTGAAACAAAGTCCTGCTCTCCATTGCGCGCTACCAGCCAGCCTGGCCTATCCTCTGTTTCATGGCGGAGATTGGTGGTCGATAACGTCTGCTGACCGGTGCCAGGGATTGTGCGGATCAGTGCCAGCATGTTATCGGCCTCGCCCAGAATAGTGCAGCCAGCGGTATCGCAGGACATGCTGTCAACGGTGGTGCTGAATGGAGATTGGTCCAGGTCCAGGTAATGGAAGGTTTTGATCTCGAAGTTATCTGAACGTTTTTGAATCACGACCTGTTCAGGGCCCGCAAGGATGATATACGCATGACTGTCGCTGACCGCATAGTCGATCGGTGGCAGATCTCCGCTGCCAATTAACGCGGTATTTGACATCTCGCCATCGGTGCTCAGGATCGATGCAAGATAACGTGAAACTATGCGGGGTGGTTCTGATGAGGAGAGATATATTTCCGGGCGGAAGAGGATCATCGTCCGGTCAGGATAGTAGTCCTGTTTTTGTAGGTCGTAAGTAAAAAAACGGTGGAAGGTTTTTTTGCCGACGGTTGCTAGAGGCACCGCGGGAACAAAAGCCTCAGGAAGCGTGGCGATATTGCCTACCGGGGTGAGTGAATTATCGTATGCAACGGTTGTTCGGCTGGTAGTCAATGCATAGCCTTCGGAATGTATCACCAGTGATTCGAATACACCCAGAATATCGGTTTGCTGCAGTGGCTCTCCATGCTCACTGAATAGCGTTAGCCGGGTCTTCTGTCGACCATCAAGAAAACGATTTTGCGCTAAGAGTAGTTTGCCGTTGTTGAAGTACAGCCCTGCGGGGTTATCGAGAATATTAAAAAATCGTTCCTGATCTAACGTCTGCTCCCAGAGAATGGTGCCAGTGGTGTCTTGTCGGGACAGCTGGTAGCGTTTTTCTGTGTTCGAATACAACAGAACATAGAGATCGTCCTGAGGCGAGGCTGCCAGCTTGAGTGGCAGGTTAGGGTAGGGCAAATAGTGGTTGAACCGGCTGCCCAATGAATTGGCCATAGTGTAAAAACGGTTGATCTGTTCCTGAGTCGCCGCGCCGTTATCGATCAGCAATTTGGCCATTTCAAGGTGCTCATCTGAGGTATGTTCCAGCATCCTTTCCATCACCGTCATGCCATAGTACAGAGCTGTCTGGGGATTTATCCCGCTATCAATGTAACGCTGCACCAGTGCATAGTTGTATTCACCCACCGCCTCACCAAAAGGGTTCTCACTGGCGCAGGGGATGCCCTGATCGAAAAGTACGACGGCTGTCGGGTCATCAGAATCGCAATACTGGTCAACGTATCCGGGGCCGAATATGGCATAGTCCGGATGGGTGATAACCAGATCGTAGGGCAGTTTTTTCAGCATGTCGAAAAAGTCCCAGCTATCGTCCTCTGTATAGCGAACAGATGAGAACAGCGCTTCGACTAACAGGCGCTGCCGGGGTGACGCGCTGGCAAAGTCGATGGGGTTAAGCAGATTTTCGACATTTTCTTGCGAGAACTGTTCAGGGTAGAGGCTATAGAGTTGGAAGAGGGCATCACCACTGAGATATTCCTGCAGCATGTCGGTGGCCTCTGCCTGGGTCGGGCGATATCCGGCAGCAAGAATCTCACTGGTCTGAGAGCTATCGGAAGGGTCGTAGGCGGCTTGCAATATCTGTGGATCGGCGAAGGGCAGTTTGTTTCTTAACCACCAGATTATTTCGTCTGTATCGTCGGGTTTTAGTGTTGCCGATAAACGCTTAAACGCCTCATGATCGATCAGTGCGCCACGTTCTATCAGGTCACTTGCTAATGAGTGCTGACCGCCAGCAACGGCCGCGACCAGTGCATTGTCGCCGTTACTGTCAGGCTTACTGAAGTTGTGCGGTGTTGTCTGTAAGTAAAGCTGTTCGAGACGCTCACGATCACCCTCAAAGGCCGCCTGGGTCATGGCGTTTCTGCCATTCGAAAGTGGGGCATAAGGATCAGCGTCAGCGGGGTGAAGTGTGTAACTGTGCAGACCAGATTTGTTGGCTTTTTCAGGCGGTGTGGCGTTTGCTGTTTCCGGCTTGAACGATGAGGGGCGTTTACCGGGATTGATCGTTACCGCGATGAAGATCAGGGAGCTGATAACAGCGACGAATAAGAGTGTTTTTTTTGACATATAATTACTTAGATTGAGTACGGCCATCCGTGGAAGGAAAATAATACCCCGGATAGCCGCACTTTTCATGTCAGTCAGGGCGCAAACCAGCGACCTGTATCAAGCAAAAAGTCACTTTATTTCATTTAGCAGGGTTTCCGTGTTATCAATCCGGGCATAGGCAAAGGCCAGCGCGGCCATAAATGAGGCGTGCACCTGCTTAGCGGGGATGGTGATGCCATTAAATTCCTGATCCATTGTCGCACAGGCATCCTCAGCGACGGTGACGTTATATCCCAGATCCGCTGCGGCACGCACGCCGGCATCGATACACATATGGCTCATCGCTCCCGCTACGATCAGATTTTCAATGTTCAATGCCTCCAGCACCTGCTTCAGGTTTGTCTCTTTAAAGCTGTTGGCGGCATGCTTTAAAACTACCACTTCACCACTGTGTGGTGCCACACTGCTGTGAATGGCTGCACCCTGCGATCCGGGTGTAAAGAAGGGGGCTTCATCGGTTTCAAACTCATGGTGTACATGGATAACCGGCAGCTGCTTCTGACGAAAAGCAGCCAGTAGTTTTGCGCCGTTACTGGCAGCGAGTTCGGTATTTATCAGTTCCCATTTTCCGCCGGGAAAATAGTCATTCTGAAAGTCGATCAGCAGCAGTGCAGTGTTTGGCAGAACCTGTGTCATAGCGATACCTCTATCAAAAATATTGGTTGATATGGCTATTATCCGCTGACTCTGCTCTCTATACTGGAGTCGTTTTTGACATATTAAGAGCAATAAGTGACATACAAGTAACATATAGCGTCGGTGTTTATGAAAACAATCAACATTGCGGTTATCGACTATCCCGGGGGGATGAAATCTGCCATTGAGGGGCTATCTGAACTGTTTAGTATGGCCAGTCGTTTGAGTGAGGAGCGACCAGAGAGAGTGCATTTTGAGATACGAGTGTTGCCGGGTGCTGAGTTAACCGATCTGTCAGCGGTTGTCACCGATACTCCGCAAGTGATTATTTTGCCGCCCTGCATTGAGGGGGGTTTTTATACTGACGAGCAACCGGTTCTGAGTGAATGGCTGAAGTCGATGCACGCTTCAGGCGTATTGCTCTGCTCTGTATGTGCCGGGGCTTTTCTGCTGGCGCAGACGGGGTTGCTGAATCAGCGCGCGGCGACCACCCACTGGATGCTGGCTGACCGGCTGGCTCAGCGGTTTCCCGACATCCGGGTGGATGACAGCAAAATACTGATTAATGATGGTGACCTGATGACTGCGGGAGGCTTGATGGCCTGGCTGGATCTGGGCTTGGAACTGGTGGCACAGTTTGGCAGTCCGGCGCTGATGCGCCAGTTAGGCAAGCACCTCGTGGTTGACACCGCCCCCCGTCAGCAACGTTACTACCGCTGTTTTATGCCACCATTTGATCATGGTGACCGGGCCATTCTGAAGAGTCAGCATTATTTACAAAGTCATAGTCAGGCTAGTGTGACGGTGAAGCAACTGGCTGAGGAGTGTCATCTGACGGAACGGACTTTTCTGCGCCGTTTTGTCCGGGCGACCGGATACAAGCCAAAAGAGTATATCCAGCAGTTGCGCATCAGCAAAGCCTGCGACGCGCTTGAAAGCTCAGCTGATAGTATTGAGGTGATCGCGCTGAGTAGCGGATACGACGATGTCAGTGCCTTCAGAAAAGTATTTATTAAAATTACCGGGCTGACGCCACGGGAGTTTCGCGGCCGCTTTTGTGCCGAAACCTGATACTGTTGCCAAAACGGTTGGAAATCTGGCCGCTAATGGTCGAATTAATCGGCCAGATACGTTAGCCTGCGGTACTGAGATAATCTGTCCGATGGCAGATAGTTAAATATATCTCTGTATATCAGGAGGATAGTGATGCTAAAAAAAGGAGTAGTGCTGGGGTTATTGATGGTTTCTCAGCTGACATTTGCCGGTTCGTCAGAGATCTATCTGCTTGGCGAATTTACCTATAAAGGCACGCCGATCAGTAAAGCGGTATTGCTGGAAGATAAGCGGGTAGAGAAGCTGGAGCAGTGCCACGATTTTGTTCACTATCAGATACGCGGCACCGAACGGGGTAAAAACTACTACCGTCACTATATCCGGGCACAAAAAACCGGGGTGAACATCGTTCCCCGTTATACCTGTATCCAAACCGAGTTAAACGTCAGTGAGTGGAATGACCATGACTTTTACGACAAGGTCTATCTGATTGATCTGCGGGAGGGACAGAAGTTTACCCGGTTTGAAGACACCAACAGTTGCTGGGCAGCGATTCGCAATGATTCCGATAAACACACGAAGCAACTGTTTTGCGCAAAAATGAGTCAGACGGTTTCTCCTGCTAAATAACAGAGTTTTGTTTGTGTTTTCCCCTGCTTCGCGTATAATTTCGCCTCCCGTTGGCTATGCCATCGAGGAAACTAACTCTAACTCCTTGCTTTCTACCGTTTTTCGATGCGGCTGAAGGCTGTATAAACCGTAAGGAGCAATTAATGCGTCATTACGAAATCGTTTTTCTGGTTCACCCGAATCAGAGTGAACAGGTTCCAGCGATGGTTGAACGTTATACCAAGCTGATTGAAGAATCTGAAGGTCAGATCCACCGTCTGGAAGATTGGGGCCGTCGTCACCTGGCTTACCCAATCAATAAAATCCATAAAGCGCACTACGTTCTGATGAACGTTGAATGTGCTCAGGAAACTCTGGATGAGCTAACCAATATCTTCCGTTACAACGATGCGGTTATCCGTAACATGGTTGTACGTCGCAAAGCTGCGGTTACTGATGTGTCTCCTATTAAAGCTGCTGAAGGCCGTGAAGAGCGTCGTCCACGTCGCGAAGAACGTTCTGAAAAGCCTGCTGAAGCGTCTGCAGCACCTGCTACAGAAGCTCCTGCCGCTGAAGCGCCAGCTGCTGAAGAAGCTGCTGCCGAGTAATCGGTTTAACCCATATTTAGAGGAGATATACCATGGCTCGTTTTTTCCGTCGTAGAAAATTCTGCCGTTTTACCGCTGAAGGTGTTGTTGAGATCGACTACAAAGATCTGGATACCCTGAAAGGTTACATTACTGAAACCGGTAAAATCGTTCCTAGCCGTATCACTGGTACTAAAGCCCGTTATCAGCGTCAGCTGGCGACTGCTATTAAGCGCGCCCGTTACGTAGCGCTGCTGCCATACACTGACAGCCACCAGTAATAACGGTTAACCTGCTGCATCTGTTTAACGACAGGCGGGCAGGTGATTAAACAAGTTTCAGCCTGCTGATGCTATACATCGACAGGCGAGAGTAAAAATAGAGGTTTGCGAGATGGAAGTTATCCTGCTCGAGAAAATTGGCAAACTGGGTGGCCTGGGTGACAAGGTAACCGTTAAGCGTGGTTACGGTCGTAACTACCTGCTTCCTTTTGGGAAGGCGGTTCCTGCTACTGCAGCTAATCTGGAAGCTTTTGAAGCACGTCGTGCTGAACTGGAATCTGCTGCATCTGAGAAGCTGAACTCTGCTCAGACACGCGCTGATCAACTGAACGAAATTGAACTGTCTATCGTTGCCAAAGCTGGTGAAGAAGGCAAACTGTTTGGTTCTATCGGTACTGCTGATATCGCTGATGCGATCTCTGCTTCCGGTATCGAAGTGGCTAAGCACGAAGTTCGTCTGCCAGAAGGCGCTCTGCGTACGACTGGTGAGTTCGAAGTTGCTATTCAGCTGCACCCTGAAGTGACTGCTACTGTCGGCATCGTTGTTGTTGGCGAGTAAGCATTGCTGTTGATCTGAAATTTTCAGATCAGGGTGAGTTAAGAAGCACTGCGTAGTATTATACTGCGCAGTGCTTTTTTCGTTTTAGTAGCGTCGCTTTTTAAGCGGGTGTCCTGAGTGTTGAGGTATAAGGTTTTATGGATTATCTGGACCCTGATTCAGCCGATATGGAGGGTGTAAAAGTCCCTCCCCATTCGCAGGAGGCTGAGCAGTCTGTGCTCGGCGGCCTGATGCTGGATAATAACGCCTGGGATGCGGTTTCAGAGATCGTGCTGGAAGATCAGTTCTACCGCCACGATCACCGGCTGATTTTCCGCACCATTGAGAAGCTGGTTAATAATATGCAGCCGATCGATGTGGTGACCATCTCTGAAGAGCTGGACCGCACCGGTAATCTGGATGCGGCTGGCGGGCTTGATTATCTGGTCGAACTGGCGCGAAACACGCCCAGTGCTTCGAATATTCGTGCTTATGCAGAGATTGTCCGTGATCGAGCTTTGCTGCGTAAGATGATCACCGTTGCCCATGAAATCGCTGACAGTGCCTTTATGCCGGAAGGGCGTCCGGGATCTGACATCCTCAGTGAAGCGGAACAGAAGATCTTTCAGATTGCTGAAGATCGTCCCAATGAAGGTGGTCCGGTCGGCGTTAATCCATTGCTGAAAAAAGCGGTGGATAAGATCGATGAGCTGTTTAACTCTGAAGGGGCGATGACCGGTGTCACCACCGGATTTGACGAGCTGGATAAGGCGACCGGGGGATTGCAGCCGTCCGACCTGATTATTGTTGCCGCCCGTCCCTCGATGGGTAAAACCACTTTTGCCATGAACCTGGTTGAAAATGCGCTGATGGCGCAGGAGAAACCGGTCTTAGTCTTCAGTCTTGAGATGCCTGCGGATCAGCTGGTTACGCGGATGCTGTCCTCTCTGGGACGTATCAATCAGACCCGGGTACGTTCCGGTAAACTGGAAGAGGATGACTGGCCCCGACTGACCACAGCTGTGAATATGTTGCGTGATAAACCGCTGTTCATCGATGATACTGCTGGCATCAGCCCCACAGAGATGCGTAACCGTGCCCGGCGGATTGTTCGGGAGCATGGAGATATCGCCATGATCATGGTGGATTATCTTCAGTTGATGCAACTTAAAGGCGGTAATACTGAAGGTCGAACAGCCGAGATCTCTGAGATCTCCCGCTCCCTTAAAGCGCTGGCAAAAGAGCTGGAATGTCCGGTTATCGCCCTGTCGCAGCTTAACCGTGCGCTGGAGCAGCGGCCGAACAAGCGTCCGGTTAACTCCGACCTGCGGGAATCCGGTGCGATCGAGCAGGATGCCGACGTGATCATGTTTATCTACCGGGATGAGGTTTACAACGAAGACTCTCCGGATAAGGGTATTGCTGAGATTATCATCGGTAAGCAGCGTAATGGTCCGATAGGTAGCAACCGTCTGGCGTTTATCGGTCAGTTTACCAAGTTTGAGAACCTGGCACCGATGTCTTATCAGGAGTATGAATAACGCGGCAGCCGTGTCCCTTTGTTACTCCGCTATCCGTCTTAATAAAAAACCGCCATTTACAGGCAGTTTTTTCTATCTGGCTGAAGGGATTGTTACGGAGTCAGTGGTATCGGCAATGTGTTTGTCAGACTTTGGCGTCGCTGATGACGGCTTTAGCGCTGGCTATTTCCAGCGCCTCGGCCAGCGTCGGTGTAAAGGCTAACTGTTTTTCGATGGGCTTCAGGCCAGCTTTGGCGATATTTTTGAGCGGCTGAAACTGCAGATCGGCAATGATGACAAAGCCTTCCTTTTTGAACTGATCATCAAGAAAACGGTTGAGTGCTGATAGTCCGCCAGCATCCAGAATCGGTACGGCATCCATGTACAGAACGATGCAACGCTTCTCGGCTGATATGAATGAGATCTCAGAGAATATCCGGTCGGCTGCCGCAAAAAACAGCGGGCCGCTAATCTTATACACGCCCCACTCTTCGGACAGGGCTTGCGGAACCTGTTTCCGGCTGTCGCTGACGTCGGTGACTTTGGTCATCTGGGCGATATCACGCATAAAAAGTAATGACGCCAGCACGATACCGAAGGAGATCGCCACCACCATATCGATCATAACGGTGAGAGAGAAACAGGTCAGTAATACCAGAATATCACCGGCCGGGGCTTTCTTTAACAGCTCCATGACCTTTGGTGCTTCACTCATATTCCAGGCAACCATCAGCAGCATCGCGGCCATCGACGCCATTGGAATATAGGCAAGCCAGGGGGCCAGAACCAGTAAGCTGGCAAGGACGACCAGCCCATGAATGACCGCAGCAATAGGTGATTGTGCACCGGCCCGGTAGTTAGCCGCTGAACGGGCAAGGGCTGCTGTGGCAGTAATGCCGCCAAACCAGGGAGCGATGAGATTACCCACGCCCTGACCCAGGAGTTCGACATTCGAATGGTGTCGTTTGCCGCTCATACTATCCAGTACAACGGCGCACAACAGCGACTCAATTGCCCCCAGCATTGCAATGGAGAAGGCGATGGGTATCAACTGTGTCAGCTTATGGAAGTCCCACTCTATCGGCTTACCGTCGGGGCCTGGTTGTAACCATGGCCAGTTAAATTCGGGCATGACCGGCGGGATACCTTGTCCCGAGCTGCCATCAGGCAGGAGATAATGAAACCTGGAGCCAATGGTATCGATATCGAAACCATACGCTGTTAATAACAGAGACAGCAGCACGCCGATAGCAACGGCGGGCAGATGGCCCGGGACGGGTATTCGCAAACGGGGCCATAAAATCAGAACCGTCAGGGTGAGTGCGCCTATCGCAACCTCCGGCAACACATAGCTGGGAAGTGCATGACTGAGTGCCAGGACTTTATCGATATACTTTTCCGGCATCTCCTCCAGCTGCAGGCCGAGAAAGTCTTTCATCTGCAGGGTCGCAATGACAACGGCAATACCCGATGTAAAACCCAGGGTTACCGGTTCAGGGATATATTCGATCAATCGTCCGAGTCGGGTCAGCGCCATACCGATCAGCATAACGCCAGCCATGAGTGACGCGATGAGCAGGCCGCTGAGTCCAAACTGTTGCGCCACAGGAAAGAGAATCACTACGAACGCAGCGGTCGGCCCGGAAATACTGTAGCGTGATCCACCGGTCAGTGGGATCAGTATTCCGGCAATAATTGCGGTGTAAAGCCCATATTGGGGTGGCACGCCACTGGCAATCGCCAGCGCCATCGACAGGGGAATAGCGATAATGCCGACAGTGACACCTGCCATAATATCACGATAAAGTTTAGCTACACTGTAGCCCTCTTTAAACGTTTCACGCAGGGCGCTGAACAGTTGCAGGCTATGTAGATGCATTCGCTGTGACATGGTGAATCACTCTGAGTTAGGGCGAGAACAATGTGAAAATCGTTGCCTGACGATGGCTGCTGGCATGTTTTAGCCTGATTGGCGGCCTCTTCAGGGTATTGCTGTCAATAAAGGATTACATTACATGTACATCATGGTCTAAATCAATGTTAATATGATTAACATAAATATGAGTGAGATGCCGTAATGGAACAAAGAACTGCACGTTTGACACTACTGATTGATCCTAAGAAGAAGGCGATTTTCGAGAAATTATGTAGTGCTGAAGATGTCACCGCGTCACAGATGGTGAGAAAATTTATCCGTGAGTACATTGAGGAAAAGCTTGGGCCTGAGTGGCGTGATGAGGTCTTTAGCGGCGACAAGCCTGAGTAATACAGGGGCTGAAGGATGGCGTCAGCAGCGGTTTTTCAGGCGGTTAGTTATAAACAGAAATGGTGCTACAAGACTGTGCGTAACTTTTGGATAACTATGTGAAAGCCCCATATTCCGGGGCTTTGCGGCGGTGGGTTAAAATCCGTTCAATCACCGGATTCTGCATTTTTAGTGTATGATTTTCAATCAGTTATCGCTGTGTGTTTGAGTGTTTTTTGAACACTTAAATCGTCTTCAGCTAATCCCTGAACCAACCTCAGCAGAGATCCACTAATCGGCAATTTTTATAATCTGGCTGCTAAACCGTTCAGGTACGCTGACCACCTTTCTTTCGTTGTAGTCGAAGAAGACGACGCCGGTTTTCACATGAGCGATCTCGACGGCTGTTTTCTTATTACTCAACAGATAATAGATATCGCAGCCATATTTATTGAAGTCGCCGACGGCAACATCTATCTGTACCTGGTCGCCATAAAAACCCTCAGCCTTATATACAATGGCAGAGTCAGTCATAATGAGGCCGGCACCCTCTATATCCATCTCTGTGTAGTTAAAAGAGTTGAGGTAACGCAGACGGGCTTCATGAACAAAGGCTAGAACAGCATCATTGCTAAGATGGCCACCATAGTTAATATCACTGATACGAATAGGTATTTCGGTGCTAAAACTATAGTTTTCCGGCATATCAATTTTGATACGAGCCATGGGTAAAACTCCTGAAAAACAGAATAAAGTATTGATTACAATACACAGAATAGTGGAAGCAGAGTGATGAGTCTACGCCGGTTCAATCCCTATTATCGCTGGGTGTTTCCCTGGTTGCTCGACAGAGTATCGAAAGTGGTTGCGCCGGAAAGGGATCAGCTGCTGTCCCGGGCTAAGGGGGTTGTGTTGGAAGTGGGGGCCGGTACTGGCACCAGTTTTCAGTGTTATCAGAATGATGTCTCCCGTGTTGTTGCGCTGGAGCCCGATGCCGGGGTAATGCAAAGAGCGGGCAGTCTTTTACGTCGCCTGCCTGACATGCAGCGGGATAGAGTTAAGTTAATGATGGCGGATGCGATGAATATCCCGCTTGCGAATAATAGTGTCGATACCGTCGTTTGCTTTCTTGTGTTGTGCTCAGTAGCAAAGCCAGAGCAGGCACTGGCCGAAATTTACCGGGTGTTAAAGCCGGGCGGTCAGTTGCTTTTCTTTGAACATGTGTTGTCAGATAACGTGGCGGTGCAGCGCTGGCAGCATCGTCTTAACCCTTTCTGGCACCGCTGTGCCGGTGGCTGTCAGCTGAATCGGGAAACTGAAGCTATTATTGCCCAGGCGGGTTTTAAACTACAGACGGTCAGGCGTTATCAGCATGCAGCATTTCCGCTACTGGTCAGGCAGTTGGTGACCGGTGTTGGGGTTGTGGGCTGACGCTGGCTGCCTGTCTGCAGGTGATATCTGCAACTGCAATCTACAACTGCTATCTATGTGAATAACAACGAGGATGACACATGATTAGAGTAAGCGTGATGTACCCGAACGACGAGGGTGTTACTTTTGATATTGATTATTATTGTGACACCCATTTTCCACTGGTGGCCGGGTTATTGGGCGAAGCACTGAAAGATGTCAGGGTTGAATATGGTTTATCCGGGGCGACGCCGGAGGAGAAGCCTGCTTTCATCGCGATAGGGCATATGACATTCGATTCAGTAGAGGCGTTCAGGGCAGCCTATGGACCCCATATAGTCGAGATAAAGGCTGACATTGCTAACTTTACTAATGTTAAGTCGGTCATTCAGATTAGCGACATCAGGATCTAGCGTCTTGTGTTGTCGGTCCCGCCCTCAGTCCTTCCGGGAGGGCTGTTTTTATTTTATTTCCCTGACAGCCAGCTGAGCGGCACGAAAGTTTGTTTTTCATTTCAGTGAGTGACAACAAGAGTTTTGAAACACGGGGAACTTACTCGCTATTGAAGGTATGAAATACTAAAATAGCTCGCTGTATGTGCTTTGGCTTCATCATTGTTCACCTTTGCGTCTGCTTTAACAAGCTCGACAGCAGGGGATGGATAGCGATAGTTCTGGGCATCAGATAGGCAAAAAAGGGAGCGGCGTAGCGCTGTGGTAAAAGTACGCGAAGATCATCCAATACATGCTGACGGTAGTGTCGATCTCGATCTGTGGCTGGAACGATTGCAGGAACAGGTTGACGTAAAAAATATTGATACAGTCCGTCAGGCCTGTCTGTATGCGCAACAGTTAAAAGAGGAAGCCGAGCCCTCTGACGATTCATGGAAAGATAGTGACAGCTATCTTACCGGTCTGGAGATGGCGCAGATTCTGATTGAACTGAATCAGGATCAGGACGCCCTGGTGGCTGCGATCCTCTATCGCAGTGTCCGTGAAAAACGTACCACGCTGGAGGATATCCGTCGCCGCTTTGGTCAGCCTATCAGCAAGCTGATTGATGGCGTGTTGCAGATGGCCGCTATCGGTAGTCGTCAGAATCCGCGGCGTGAAAATGTACTGGGCCAGAGCGGCAATCCGCTGGACAACGTCCGTAAAATGCTGGTCTCGATGATCGATGATGTGCGGGTTGTGCTGATTAAGATTGCCGAGCGTACCTGTGCCATTCGACGCGTCAAAGGGGACTCCCGCAAGAAACGTTATCTGGTCGCGCGGGAGGTGTTTGATGTCTATGCCCCGCTGGCGCACCGACTGGGTATTGGCCATATCAAATGGGAGCTGGAAGATCTTTCCTTCCGCTACCTCAAGCCTAATGATTATAAACAGATTGCGTCCCTGCTGGATGAGAAGCGTCTCGATCGTCAACAGTTTATCGAAGACTCTGTCAGCATTCTGAATACGGAACTGAGCAAAGTTAATATCGATGGCGATGTGATGGGGCGGGCCAAACACATCTACAGTATCTGGCGTAAAATGCAGCGCAAAAATATCGCCTTTAATCAGGTTTATGATATTCGTGCGGTGCGGATTCTGGTGCCGGAAATTCGTGACTGTTATACCGTCTTAGGTATTGTGCATGGCTTATGGCGCAATATCCCACATGAGTTTGATGATTATATCGCCTCGCCCAAGCCCAATGGTTACCGGTCACTGCATACCGCGGTGTTTGGTCCTTCGGGCAAGGTTCTGGAAATCCAGATCCGTACGTTCTCCATGCATGAAGAGGCCGAGCTGGGCGTCTGTGCTCACTGGCTTTATAAAGGCACCGATACTCACTCGCAAAGCTCCAGCTATGAAGAGAAGATCGCCTGGCTGCGTCAGGTACTTGAGTGGACCGAAGACCTTGGCGGTACCGAAGAGTTTTCTGAAGTTATCGGTGGCGATGTCACCCATGACCGGGTCTATGTGTTTACTCCGGAAGGGCATGTAGTGGATATGCCGGTGGGATCAACCCCGGTAGACTTTGCTTATCGGGTGCATACCGAAGTAGGCCACCGTTGTCGGGGAGCTAAACTCAATGGCCGCATTGTGCCACTGACAAGACAGTTGCAGACCGGCGATCAGGTTGAGATTCTCACCGCCAATGAGGAGCACCCCCGGCGCGACTGGCTCAACCCTAACCTGGGGTATATCACCAGCGCCCGGTCACGCGCCAAAATCCAGCACTGGTTTAAACTTCAGGATAAAGACAAAAACGCCGCCGCCGGTAAGAAAATTATTGACCGGGAATTCCGCCGACTGGCGCTGGAAAATACCGATCTTGATTTCGCATTGATGGCAAAAGCGGTGAATCATCGTTCTGCTGAGGATATGTATGCCGCACTGGGTGCGGGTGATATCCGTCTGTCTCAGGTGATTAATGCCGCGCAACAGCAGGTGGAAAGCGATTACCATGATGAACAGCTCGACCTGGGGTTGCCTGGCAGTGGTTCGCGCGCTCAGCCTGATTATGACGGTATTAAAATCCGCGGTGTTGGTAATCTGCTCACCACTATTGCGCCCTGCTGTAAGCCGGTGCCGGGTGATCCGATTATTGGATATATCACCAAGAGTCGCGGCGTTTCTATTCACCGGGATGACTGTACTAATGCATTTCAGCTGCGTCAGCATGAACGCGAGCGGATGGTTGAAGTCAGTTGGGGCGAAGAGGGCGAGTCAACCTATCCGGTGGATATCTATGTTGAAGCGTTCGACCGGGCCGGTTTGCTGCGCGATCTGATGATGGTGATGGCCAACGAGAATGTGAACCTGGTGGCGGCTAACACACAGTCGGATAAGAAGAGCAATACTGCTTACCTGTCGTTGACCATAGAGATCAGCCGTCTCGAGTTGCTGGGTAAAATTATGGATAAGATTAACCAGATTCCAAACGTTACCGAAGTACATCGTCAGCGCAGTGGAACCCGCTAATGAGTTATTCACTGGATGATTTAAAGTCGTTAATGGCACGGCTGCGTGACCCTCAGGATGGTTGTCCCTGGGACATGAAGCAGGACTTTGCCAGTATTGTGCCGCATACCCTCGAAGAGGCCTACGAAGTGGCCGATACGATTGAACGACAGGACTGGGAGCATCTGCAGGGTGAGTTAGGTGATTTGCTGTTTCAGGTAATCTTCTACGCTCGCCTGGCCGAAGAAGAGCAGCGTTTTGGCTTTGATGACATCGTAGATACGCTGGTAGCAAAACTGCTACGTCGTCATCCTCATGTGTTTCCTGAGGGCACTCTGGAGAGTCGGCGCAGTGCCACACCGCTGGATGAGCAACAGATCAAAGAGACCTGGGAAGCGATCAAAGCGGAAGAGCGCGGTGAAAAACCACTTCAGCAACCCCGGGTGCTCGATGATATCCCGATGGCACTACCGGCGCTCAACCGGGCGGAGAAGTTGCAGAAAAGGGCTGCCCGGGTCGGCTTTGACTGGGGCGATGTGCTGCCGGTGCTGGATAAAATCGAAGAGGAGATCGCCGAACTGCGCGAAGCGATCGCTGCCGGTGACCAACTGGAGATGGAGCACGAACTGGGTGATCTGCTGTTTGCCCAGGTCAATCTGGCACGCCATATGGGCATTAACCCGGAAACATCCCTGCGCTATACCAATCAGAAGTTTACCAACCGTTTTAACTATATCGAAGACCAGGTAACCGGTTCGGACAAGGACTGGCAGGACTTTACCCTGGATGAGCTGGATCACTGGTGGAACGAAGCCAAGCGTAAAGGGTTATAGTCCGGCAGAGTGTTCGCCCGTAATAACACGGAGATAAACGATGGGATCTTTTCAATGGATTATTCTGGCGATTATCGTGATGGCCGGGTTGGGGTATTGGAATTACCAGCGTATCGACGGCCAGCGTAAAGCGCTGGTAAACGCCGGATTTCAGATCTCTGATGATCTCAAGGGTAATCCGGGGCTGCTGGTCAGCACTTCACAGCAGCAGGTGGCGGTATTGATACCGACGGGGTACCTGAGATTCGGTTTTGACCAGATACAGAGAGCAGAGATCCGCTCTCTTGAAAAGGCGAAGACTGAAACCGATTATCGCATCGCGCTTGTGCTGGATGGCGCAGTGCTGCCGGAGGTCGAAATAGGCTATCAGAATGTCCACGCCGTTGAGATTGCCCTGAGAAAACTGCGTCAGTTGACCGGCCACTAAATCAGCGACATTCACATTGATACTAAGATAGTATTTGTGCTTTGCACAAATTGTGTAGTATCAATAGTACTTTGCAGAAATGACAGGGGACGCTGAATGACAACGCTTCACGAAGACCTGCGGGATGATGTGCGAATGCTGGGTGATTGTCTGGGGCAGACAATTGCGGAGCATAAAGGACAGGCTTTCCTGGAAAAAATCGAAACCATCAGGGCGCTTTCCAAGTCGGCCCGGTCTTCGGGTAAACCGGTTGATGATGAACTGCTGAAAGCGCTCAGTGAACTGAGTGACGATGAATTGTTACCCGTTGCCCGGGCATTTACTCAATTTCTTAATCTTTCCAATATTGCTGAAGAACATCACCGGGTTCGTCGCCGTTCCGGCGTTATGGATGTATGTACCAGCGACTCTTTCTGCGGCCTGCTGGGTCGCTTGCAACAGCAGGGTTTATCCAAACCGGCTATCGCTGCAGCGGTGCGGGATATGGATGTAGAGCTGGTGCTGACCGCCCATCCCACCGAAGTTAACCGCCGTACCCTGATTCAGAAGTTTGATGCGATTACCGAATGTCTGCAGCGGATTGACCGGGGTGAAGACCTGCGTCACCGGCTGCATGAACTGATCAGTCAGGACTGGCACACCGATGCTATCCGCAAACACCGACCGACCCCGATCGATGAAGCGAAGTGGGGATTTGCGGTGATCGAAAATTCACTCTGGGACGCTGTGCCACTGTTTTTACGGCATATCGATCAGCAGTTATTTGAGGCAACGGGCGAACATCTGCCACTGAGTAGCTCGCCGGTGCGCTTTGCTTCCTGGATGGGGGGCGATCGTGATGGTAATCCCAATGTAACCTCGGTGACCACCGAGAAAGTGTTGTTGCTGTCCCGCTGGATGGCAGCGGATCTGTATCTGAAGGACATTGACCGGCTGCGCAGCGAGTTGTCGATGAACCACTGTAGTGCTGAGATGCGGGCGGTGGTGGGTGACCATCCGGAACCGTACCGCGAACTATTACGGGATGTCGAAAACCATCTGCTCAAGACCAAATTCTGGACAACTGAGCGGCTTGAAGGCCGGCCGGTGGATAAAGAAGGCGTGTATATTCTGCCTCAGCAGCTGCTCGAACCGCTGCTGCTGATCGATACATCCCTGCGTCATTGCGATATGGGCGTCATTGCTGATGGCCTGTTATCTGATACGATTCGTCGGGTGGCCTGTTTTGGCATGACGCTGGTGAATCTGGATATTCGTCAGAATGCGGATCGCCATGCCGAAGTACTGGATGAGTTGAGCGGCTTTTACGGTATTGGTTGTTACAGCGAGTGGAGTGAAACCAATAAACAGATGTTTCTGCTGAAAGAGTTGCAGGAAAAAAGACCTCTGTTACCCCGTGAATGGCAACCTTCTGCCAATGTGCAGGAGGTGTTGGACACCTTTAGCGTTGTTGCCCGGGAAGAGCCCAACTCACTGGGGTCCTATGTGATCTCCATGGCCAGTCAGCCATCCGATGTACTGGCGGTGATCCTGTTACTGAAAGAAAGCGGTATTCGCCACAATATGCGGGTGGTGCCGCTGTTTGAAACGCTGGATGACCTGGATAATTCTGAAAACTGTATCCGTCAGCTATTGGCGATCCCCTGGTATAAGGCGTATACCGATGGTCAGCAGGAAGTCATGATCGGTTATTCCGATTCGTCGAAAGATGCGGGACAGCTGGCAGCGGCCTGGGGCCAGTACCGGGCTCAGGAGGCGCTGACGAAGGTCTGTAAAGAGTACGATATTCATCTGACCCTGTTTCATGGCCGTGGCGGTACCGTTGGTCGTGGTGGTGGTCCAAGCCATACGGCGATCCTGGCGCAGCCTCCGGGCTCGGTTGCCGGAAAACTGCGGGTGACCGAACAGGGCGAGATGATCCGCTTCAAGTTCGGCATCCCCGAGATTGCGGTACGTAACCTTGAGCTGTATACCTCAGCAACGCTGGAAGCCACCCTGGCACCAGCTCCGGGGCCGCAGCCTGAATGGCGCCAGCTGATGGATGAAATGTCCCTGACGGGTCTGACTGCCTACCGCGAGGTGGTGCGTTTTGACCCGCAGTTTGTGCCCTATTTCCGCTCCGCTACACCGGAGCAGGAGCTGGCAAAACTGCCATTAGGAAGCCGTCCGGCCAAACGTAAAGCGGATGGCGGGGTCGAAAGCCTGCGGGCGATTCCCTGGATCTTTGCCTGGACACAGATCCGCCTGATGCTGCCCGCCTGGCTGGGGAGTGATGTGGCGCTGCAGGAAACCCTGGATAAAGGCCAGTTCGAACTGGTGCAAACGATGCGCAGAGACTGGCCGTTCTTCCGCTCCTACATGGATATGCTGGAGATGGTGATGGCTAAGTCAGACGGTAATATTGCTGCCTATTATGAAAAGCGGCTGGTATCTGAAGAGCTGTCCGTACTGGGAGCCGATCTGCGCTGCCGACTGGATAAAACCATTCAGCTGGTGAAAAAAATTAAGCAGCAGGAGCGATTGCTCGAGCATAGCCCGGTGATACGCCAGTCAATTGAGGTGCGTAACCCCTATATTGATCCATTGCACTTTTTGCAGGCGGAACTGCTCTATCGCGACCGTAACCAGCCGGATAAGCGTCTCGAACAGGCACTGATGATTACCATGGCGGGTATCTCTGCGGGGATGCGTAACACCGGTTAACCGCCCGATTTGTTGCCCTGTTCAGCTTGTCTGGGCAGGGCGTTAATTATGACCGGTTGATAAAATACAGGGGGTTGCCTGCGCCTGAATAGCGAACGATTAGTGTGTTGATCATTGACAATCCCGGTCAACGAAAGCTGATCTTATCCTATTAGGGGGTTGCTACCTCCGGCGGTTTTGACTAATCTCGAGCGTTCATTTTCACTGCTGTATGACATCAATATGACGGTATAGTGAATAGTTGCCTCCCAATGAATGGTCGACCCAGGTATTGGTAGTAGGCCGAATGTCCTATTGTGAGTCGCAGACAGAGGACGATAATGTGCACTACTATCGCGCAAAATATTTCAGTCGGTGGTTATCTAATGAACGGCCGACACTCAGATTTTAAATTATAAAATTAGAAATGGAGCACTCCTTACATGCGAATTATTCTTTTGGGTGCGCCGGGCGCCGGTAAAGGTACCCAGGCTCAGTACATCTGTGAAAAATACAGTATTCCTCAGATCTCTACCGGCGATATGTTACGTGCGGCGGTCAAAGCAGGAACGCCTCTGGGGATCGAAGCAAAAAAAGTGATGGATGCCGGTGGTCTGGTATCCGATGAAATCATCATTGGCCTGGTAAAAGAGCGTATCACAGAAGCTGATTGTGCTAATGGTGCCCTGTTTGATGGTTTCCCGCGCACAATTCCTCAGGCCGATGCAATGAAAGAGGCTGGCGTGGCTATCGATGCGGTTGTCGAGATCGACGTCGCTGACGAAGAGATCATTAAGCGTATGGCCGGTCGTCGTGTACATCCGGGCTCAGGCCGTACTTACCACGTTATCTTCAACCCACCTGCGGTAGAAGGTAAGGACGATGTCACCGGTGAAGATCTGGTGCAGCGTGAAGATGATAAAGAAGAAACCGTGCGCCAGCGTCTGGATGTCTACCATGAGCAGACCGCGCCCCTGATCAGCTATTACAAAGGCTGGGCAGAAGAGTCTCCTGCCACTGCGCCTAAATACAATTATATTGCGGGTGTCGGCAGTGTTGATGACATTCGTGATGCGGTATTTGCAGCATTAGAAAAATAACGCGTTATCGTTAATATAAAAAACCGCTGCTTTGGTGTAACAGTCAAAACAGCGGTTTTTTATTGCCTGTTATTCCGCGATAATAGCGCTTTGATTTAAAATGGAAATACACTGATGTCTCAGCCCAAAACAGCTGTGTTGCTGGTTAATCTAGGCTCACCTGATCAGCCCACTCCAGCAGCAGTGCGCCGTTATCTTAAAGAGTTTCTTTCTGACCGCCGGGTCGTTGAGGGAGACGGCATCATGCGGCTGATCTGGTTGACGGTGCTCAACTGTATTATCCTCACGTTTCGTCCCCGCAAGGTGGCCAGATTGTACGCATCGATCTGGGATCAGGATTCGCCTTTACGACTGATACTCAATCAGCAAGTTGCTGCGCTACAACTGGCGTTGCAGCAACAGCTGCCTCAGCGGGATATTCAGGTATTCTCTGCCATGACCTATGGCAATCCCGGCCTGACGGCGCGCCTGGATGAGCTGACTCAGGCGGGTTATCGTAAAATTCTGGTACTGCCGCTTTATCCGCAATATTCGGCAACCACTACCGCGCCAATCTATGATCAGATCACCGGATTTCAGCAGAAAATACGTGATTTTCCGGATATCCGCGTGGTTCATGATTATCACGATCATCCACTCTATATCAGTGCGCTGGCGGAATCGGTGAAGGCGTTTCGGGCGGATAAACCGCAGAGCGATAAACTGATGCTCTCTTATCACGGTATTCCTCAGGAATACGCAGATAAAGGCGATCCCTATCCTCAGCACTGCCACCGCACCTCTGAATTGCTGGCAAAAGAGCTGGGCCTGACCACAGACCAGTGGCAGACTACTTTTCAGTCCCGTTTTGGTCCGAAGGCATGGTTGCAACCCTATACTGATAAAACCCTTGAAAAGCTGCCAGAGAGCGGCGTCAAACGTGTTGATATTATCTGTCCGGCCTTCTCGGCTGATTGCCTGGAAACCCTGGAGGAGATCGCCGTTGAAAACCGCGATGTCTTCATGGCAGCGGGGGGAGAACAATATCGCTATATTCCGGCACTGAATGCTGAACCGGCCATGGTCCGCCTGATGGTCTCGCTGGTTAAACAGAATAGCTGTGGCTGGTTTTGTCAGACCAGCCATAGCTGCAATACCTGCAACAATAACCAACAGACTGAGATAGATGATGCGTCCTGAATATATTTTTGGCATCCATGCCGCGACCACTACCCTGCAGCGAGACAGCAAGCGGGTTAAAGGGATGTGGATATTGAAAGGGCGGGTCGATGCCCGGATGCAGGTATTGCTGAATCTGGCCGCCGAAAAGGGGGTCCGGGTTCAGCAGACCGGGCGTAAAGAGTTGGATGAGATGTCTGAAGGCGGCGTACATCAGGGCGTTGTTGTTGCCTGCGAACCGATTCAGGCCAAGACTGAACAGTTTCTTGACGCAATGCTGGAAAAACTGGAAGAACCCGCTTTTCTGCTGGTACTGGATGGCGTAACCGATCCTCACAACCTTGGCGCCTGTCTGCGTACCGCAGATGCCGCCGGTGTCCATGCGGTGATCGCGCCGAAAGACAAGTCTGCACCGTTGAATGCCACCGCCAGCAAAGTGGCCTGCGGAGCCGCTGAAGTTGTCCCCTATGTGCTGGTGACCAATCTTGCCCGCACCCTGAAAGAGCTGCAACAAAGGGGAATCTGGATCACCGGCACCGCTGGTGAAGCCGACACCCTTATCTACGATGCCGATCTGAAAGGCCCGATGGCACTGGTGATGGGTGCTGAAGGCCAGGGCATGCGCCGCCTCACCCGTGAACACTGCGACTTCCTCGTCAAAATCGACATGGCAGGGGAGGTTTCATCCCTGAACGTATCGGTGGCAACGGGGGTGTGTCTGTTTGAGGCGGTAAGACAAAGAAAAGCGTAGCTTTTCTTTGTCCAGAACGCTGCGCTTGCTAGTTGTTAGACGTGGCTTCGCTACTTGCCAGAACGTCACTTCGTGACTCGCTGGAAAAAGCGGGGAGGTTCTGTAGGAGGCGCGCTGGAATGCCCTCTGGGTACCTCACGGCGATAAGCGACTTATTCTGTCAACTGCGCCACAGACTGTTCTCAGGTTGATCTCACTGCTATCTGTATCATTGCCGGAACGACAATGCAGGCAATCCAGAATGCTAGCTTAAGGTGATGCTTAGCAGGTGAGATCAGTGTTTTATAAGTGCCCGCTATGCCGAGTAGGGCAACAGGGTAGGAGAGTATAACCGGCAGTGTGAATACATCTCTGTCACTATCCAGATAAGCAACTGAGTAGAGTCCAAAGCAGGTCGCTGCAGGCAGGGCAACCATGATAATAAGCTTAATGGCCCACTCTGGAATGTCCGGCTTATTCACTGATCAGAACCATTTTGATAATACATGATCTGTTTTTGTGTTCTGGCAACGAGATTATCCACTATGAAAAAGTAAGGCTTTGAAAAAAGGAAAAATAATATTTCCGTAGTTTGTCGATAGTAAAGAGTACAGAGTGGAGAGTTCAACACTCGACAAGTGTGTGCCCATAAACCTTACCATAACATCTGCAGGTGTAGTGTCCTTCAACGCATCAAGCTTATTGGGAATACCGTGGTAGGTGGTTGCGTCACCTAAAAGAGGCCCCATTGCTAGCTTGCCAACTGCTATTTCAGCGAATTAGTGGAAGAATTGTGTTTTTTTGACTAAACAGTTAATAACCATAATAAATTCTCTAACGGACAGGAGGTAGTTCCGATGCTAGGTGAAGAACACTCTCTGGCGCACGACTTTCCCGATTATGAGGAAGTGATCGCTGAACTGATACAATCAGATGAACGCTTTGCTCAGGAGAACCGTTATTACCAGTCCCTCGATAAGCAGATTCGTGTGCTTGAACTGAAAAACTCCCCCATCGATGATCTGTCAATGCATCAGATGAAGCAGGAACGATCTGAACTGAAAGATTTACTTTATCGTCGACTGGTTGAAGCCAGTCATTAACGGCGATAGCGCTAAGAACGCTGCTTCGCAGCTGCCAGACCGTATCGCTTCGCGATACTCGCTAGACGTGGCTACGCCACTTGCCAGAACGTCACTTCGTGAAAAGCGGGGAGGTCTGTAGGAGGCGCGCTGGCATGCCCTCTGGGTACCTCGCGGAGTTCTTACATCGCCTGATAATTGCCTTGCACAGCACTTTGTTGCACACTCAGTTTATGGAAAATTTAGCCAAGGCTAGATAAACACACTGATCAATGAGCCCATTCATCATCAGGGATGAGAATGCAGTAGCTGCCGTTTAGCTTTTCTCTTTATCACAGCTGACCTTGTAAAACGATAAACCTTGCAAGCTATAGCGCCTTGTAGTGTCGTATCAATAAAGTTGTCATACGAAAATGAAAATATATATATTGCTCACAATATCGGCATTACTAACAGGCTGTGTATCCACAAAATATCTGACACAAGAGCCACAATTTGAAAATGAATTAGGCAATAAGAGGCTGACCCAAAGTGCAGTAATATGCTCAGTTAGAAATGATGCAATGTTTGAGCAAAATTTACCTTCTTTGAAATTATACAAGAACAGTCTTTCTGGTAAGTGTCCTAAAGGTAAAATAGTAAGTATGTTACCTGTGGGCGCTTTCATCGAATTTAATAAGGTATCTCGTACTAATTTGTTTCTACTGTTTCATACTGAACATTGGTTCCTTGAGGGGTCTGTTGTTATAAATAACAAAAGAGAGAGGTTTTATTATTATTGGGGTATTACTGATTGTTGTAATAATACACCCCCAATGTGGGAACGGGAGCCTAAGTTTTGGCAGTAATCAATCGTATACAAATTGCAGCTGTTCGCGATCTACGGCTGCCGGACTTGCTATGCTCGCCCCTGTGCAAGGTGTTTTTCATAAGGACACAAAATGGTTCGATGGCCTGCGATCATTAAATACGAAGGCGACAGTGAACTTACGTTCGTCTCTGGTTTATCAGAATGGGAATGTGATGCCGATCTTCACTTCTTCTCTTATGAAGAGGGTGATGTTCTGATCGACTCTGAAGGGGGGATATATGCCCTGGATAAAAGGGAGGCGGATTGCATCAAACCCAGAGCTACCGGCGGAAGCTTTAACAAAGAAGAGATCCTTGAAATTATTAAAGAACATTTTTCAGCCATCGGAGAGTGTTGTGTTTCTAAATTTTCTGTCAGCACCATTTCTGAAGGTGTCGCTGCTGTTGGTAAGTTCGAGGAAAAGTAACAAGTGTGTTAATAAATACCCCTCTCAAGCAGTGATCAAATGCTTTCTTGCTCTTGTCTTTTCTAGCAAGGAAAACGAAGTTCTCCGTCTAGCCACTTATAAAGGCTATCTATCCATCAACCGCCGAAACTCTTCCTCTGGCACCGGCCTTGAGAACAGATACCCCTGCAGTTCCTCGCACTGTTCCTGTTTGAGAAATTGCAGTTGGTTTTCAGTTTCAACACCTTCGGCAATCACGGTCATTTTCAGGCTTTTGCCCAGGGCAATAATTGCGCGGGTGATTGCTCTGTCGTTTTCGTCGACCTCAATATCGCGGATGAATGCCCGGTCAATCTTCAGTTTGCTGATAGGGAACTGTTTCAGATAACTCAGAGAGGAATACCCCTTTCCGAAGTCGTCAATCGACAGACTGATGCCCATCTGATGCAGTGCCTGTAACACTTTACGTGATAGCTCCGGGTTTTCCATCAGCGCGCTTTCAGTAATTTCAAACTCGATACTGGAGGCATCGGCGTCGGAACACTGGAGTATCTCAGCCACCTCATCCACGATCAGATCGCTGATCTGCTGCGTTGAGAAGTTAACCGCGACCTTTGGCAGGGTGTAGCCCATTGCGTGCCAGCGGCTTATATCCCGGAGGGCCTGTTCGATTACCCATCGGCCGATAGGGGCGATGAGGCCACTTTCTTCGGCGTAGGGGATGAACTGATCGGGTGCTAGTAGCCCCCTTTCTGGGTGATTCCAGCGAATCAGGGCTTCAGCCGCGACAATCCTGCCTGTTTCAGTGTTTACCTGTGGTTGATAATAGAGTTCAAACTGATCGTTTTTGAGTGCCTGATTCAGCTGTTCCAGGAGGTTAAATCGCTTGGAGGCGGCTTCGGTCATCGATGAGTCGTAGAAGCAGAAGCCATTTCTGCCGTTGCGCTTTGCCTGATACATGGCTGAATCGCCATTGCGCAGAATCATGTCAGGGGTGCTGGCATCTTTAGGGAACAGGCAGATACCTATACTGGCGGTAATACGAAACGAATGTGTCTGAATCTCAAAGGGACGCTGTAGCTCACCGAGTAGTTTACGGGCGATTGTTTCAGCTTCATCATCGCGTAACAGGCCGGTAATCACGGTAAACTCGTCGCCCCCCAGTCGCGCAACCAGATCATCGCTTCGCAGCACCTGAGTGAACCGTTCAGAGACCTGGCGTAATAACTCATCGCCTGCGCTATGTCCCAGGGTATCGTTAATCTCTTTAAAATGATCAAGGTCGATAAACATCAGTGCTGCATTCAGAGGCTGGCCCTGAGATCGGTCGAGCATCTCTTTTAACTGCTGCCAGACATAGCGCCGATTCGGCAGAGCGGTGAGGTGGTCATGCAGGGTGCTGTGGCGCAGTTCTGCCGATCGCTGGTTGAGTCCGGAGATCATTTTGTTGACACTGTCACTGACCAGTTTGAACTCATTAAAGTGAATCTCTTCAGGGTTCAGGTGGGTCAGGGTATCGACGGATCTTTCAAGGTTGGAACGGAATACCTTTAAGTTCTGCGATAGCTTGCGCATCATGAAATAGAGCAGGAAGCCGATAATGGCCATGGTGACCAGAATAATTTTCAGCGTATCGAAGACTCCCTGTTCAAACTCTTTTTTCCGGGCATCAATATGCAGGGCAATCTTGTTTTTGACTGTGTCGGTGTAAAAACCTGTGCCGATGAATATTTTCCACTCATCCACTCCCAGAATGAAAGATACTTTCTCTGATTCTTCGCCGCTGTTTTTTTTCCACACATAGGTACTGAAAGTGCCTTCCGGGTGTTGCTGGGCTAATCGGGAGTTCTCCTGAACAACTTTGGTTCCCCTGGCATCGACGGTATCCCAGATGTTTTTCTGGCCTCCATGATATTCACCATTGGTGACATAAAGGTCGCCATCGTAGGAGTTTATAAAATAGTAACCCTCTTTATCCGGCCCGAAAGAGATATTGGCAATGCGTTGATAAACTTCATCTTTAAGTTGTTTTTCAAACAGTTCCAGGTAATCACCGGTTCCAATCACGAGGTTATAAGGTTTGAACAGTTTGAGATAACTGTATTTGTTCAGAGACTTCTTGCCATCGGGTAATAGCCATTGGTAACTGACAAACCCCTCTTGTTGGTTGTGTAAAAGCGTGATTATCTGTCGAATTGAATCCTGTCCCTCCGGGGGGAATGCGTCAGTGTAATGTTTTGTTTCTAAGGAGGGATCGGGTGGATAGAGATTAACCACGCCGTCAAGTGTATAGATAAAGTAGTAGCTTCTGTCCTGATTAAATCTGAGATCGCGTAGCGCCGCGTAAATCATATTCTTAATATCAGCGTCAGAGTTTTTGCCCTGCTGGCTGAGGTAGATCGATTCAGCTATTTGATAAGCCTGGTCAACTCTCTGTTGCAATTCTGTTTTGAGTTTATTATTCGCCAGCTTGTTCTCACTCTGCAGGTAGTGTTTTATCGAGTGAACCCGGGCTTCAATCTCCTGTTTCTGCAAAGCGAGGTACTCTTGCGCAAAATGTTCGCCATCCCGCTCAAGGTATTGATATTGATTGTTGATCCACAGATAACCAATAAAGCCGCAGGCCAGAATAAACACCGCAATGGTTGCAAGAAAATAGCCAACGACGCTGAATGTAATCGGTTGTCTTAAGGGGCTATTATTCAACGTCCTATCCTTAATGATTTATCAGGGAGAAACAGGAGTGCTGGGAAAACCAACGATGAAAGAAGAGATCAAATTTACACAGGCTTCCCGGATTTAAATCTACAACATCAGAGGCGTTTTGTCGCTTTGGGTGTGAGCATTTTGGTGAGACTGGCGAAATGTATTTTCGCGATAAAAAAAGAGAACCAAAGGCTCTCTTTTTTACGTTTTTTCTAGCCACTAACCGCTAGCAAGTTGCGAAGCAACGTCTGGCGATCCTAGCTTTCAGCCAGGACCTCTGCTGTGTGCAATGCGATCATCGCTTCCTCATTGGTCGGTATTACCCGAACGACCACGTTAGCAAAGGCTTTGCTAATAATCGCTTCGCCCTCTTTGTTGGCGCTTTTGTTGAGTTTTATGCCCAGCCATTCCAGCTGATCACAGATACGTTTGCGCAGTTTGCTATCATTTTCACCGACGCCACCGGTGAAAACCAACTGATCTAACCCCTGTAGGGCCGCGCTTAGCCGACCGATCTCCAGGGCGGCGCGATAGGCGAACATCGCGATCGCTTCTTCCGCTTCCGGCTTGTCAGATTGTTCCAGCGTTATCATATCCGAGCTGATACCGGAGACGCCCAGCCAGCCGCTCTCTTTGTAGAGGAAGTTTTCCAGTTGGTCGGTATCCATTCGATAGTGGCGTTGCAGATAGAGCAGCACACCGGGGTCGATATTGCCGGTACGGCTGCCCATCGGCAGGCCGTCTACCGCAGTGAAGCCCATGGAGGAGGCGATCGAACGACCCTGTTTGACCGCGCACATGCTGGCACCAGCACCGAGATGGCAGATAATGGTATTGTCAGTTCCCGCCCCGTTGCCTATTTTTTCCAGGGTGCGCTGAATATATTCATAGGACAGACCATGAAACCCATATCGATGTACTCCGGCTTCAGTATATTTGCGGGGAATCGCGTAGCGGCGTTCTACCTGTGGCTGGCCGATATGGAACATGGTGTCGAAGCAGGCGATCTGTGGCAGCTCCGGCTCTAGTTGCTGGCAGGCACGGATCAGTTTCAGGTTATAGGGCTCATGCAGTGGTGCCAGCGGGATCAGCTCTTCGAGCGCGTCCATGATGTCGGGTGTAATTACAACCGGGTCGCTGAACGCTTCGCCGCCATGGACCACCCGATGGCCAAAAGCACTGATCTTGCTATCGGGTAACTGTTTACGCACCCACTGTATCACCAGATCGAGGCACGCCTGATAGCGATCATCAACTTCGATTGAGCTCATGTCGGGTTCGAGCTTTTCCAGTGTTTTTCCATCACTGGAGAATACTTTCATAACCGGGGTATGAGTGATGTTCCCCAGCTTGAACTGATACAGGGGTTCTACTTTCTTTTTATTGTGGGCAAACAGCGCGCATTTCAGGCTGGAAGACCCCCCATTAACCGTCAGAACCAGACCCATTTTATTTCACTCCTTGTGGATGCAGAACCATGTGAGATGCCAGGGCGCAGGATGCCAGGCGAGCCAGTGTGCCATCAGAACGGCTGTTGAGTATGATCGGGGCGCGGGCACCCAGAGCGATACCTGCTGATTTAGCATCCGCCAGATAGATTAATTGTTTGGCGATCATATTAGCTGATTCCAGGTCAGGTGCCAGGAGAATATCAGCATCGCCGGATACGGCGGAAGTGATGTGCTTATCAATGGCTGCTTGTAGGGATATGGCATTATCAAAGGCCAGCGGACCATCAAGAATGGCGCCGGTGATCTGCCCCCGGTCTGCCATTTTGCACAGTGCGGCAGCATCGATAGTGCTCTGCATCGTCGGTTTTACTTTTTCGACAGCCGCCAAAATGGCGACTTTTGGCTCTTTAATACCCAGCGCATGGCAGAAATCGATAGCATTCTGCACGATATCCCGTTTGGTCAGCAGGTCGGGGGCGACATTGATGGCCGCGTCAGTGATCATCAGGGGTTTGTGATAGTTTGGTACGTCCAGTACAAAGACATGGCTCAGGCGGCGTTCGGTGCGAATACCCTGGGTTTTGTGAATAACGGCACTGAGCAGTTCAGACGTTCCCAGATCGCCCTTCATCAGGGTTTCTGCCCGGGCTTCTCTGATAAGTCTGACGGCCTGTTCAGCTGCCGCATGGCTGTGCTCTACATCAATAAGCTCATAATTATCGATATTCAGTTCATACTTATCTGCTGCCGCCTTTATCTTGCTGGCGGGCCCTACCAGAATGGGGGTTATCAGACCGCGTTCAGCCGCTTCTACGGCGCCCATCAATCCATTGTGTTCAACCGGGTGCACAACGGCCGTTGTGACCGGCCGGGCTTTAACCGCTTCATCAATAAAGAATTCAAGCTGATTATGGATGGGGGGCTTTTCTGAAAGAATCATTTTCCTGCTCCAGGTATTCGATGGCTGGTAATACGGCACGACCGTATACAACCGATATATTTGTTGCTACCAGTGCTGATATTCACTTTATGGTAAGAGTATGACCTTCTTATGACGCAGTGCAACATGTTGGGTAACTAAAATGACAATATTACAACATCTGAAGGTGTTATTTGATCTAACGCAGGTGCGAAATTTTTGTCCTGTTTCGAACGTTACGAAAAGCTTTAAAAGCCGTCGCTCGTTGCTCGAACGTCACAGAAAGCGTGACTTGCTCGTTGCTCGATAAAAGCCTTGTTTATATTTGTAGGAGCGGCTTCCAGCCGCGAGAATATGTGAAAACTTTCATTCGCGGCTGGAAGCTGCTCCTACAATAGTCGTACAGCAGTCCACCCTGGCCCCGGGCAACGAACATTATTTTGCTTGAACTCTGGCCTGTTGGAGTGATGTAATCGGTTGACTATTTTATGAGTGAAAGGGGAGTGCTATGGATTGTCTGTTTTGTAAAATTCTGAATAAAGAGATTCCGGCGGATATCATTTATGAGGATGAGAAAGTCATCGCTTTCAATGATATAAGCCCTCAGGCACCGACTCATGCGCTGATTATTCCCCGTAAACATATTGCTACACTCAACGATATTGAGGCGCAAGACTGTGAACTGGTCGGCCATATGATTATGGTGGCCGGGAAGATAGCTGCGCAGTCAGGCTTTGATGCTGACGGTTATCGTACTGTCTTTAACTGCAACAGCCACGGTGGGCAGACGGTTTATCATATTCATCTCCACTTGCTGGGCGGCAAACCGATGGGCTGGCCACCTTATCAGGACACGCTGAAAACGCCGGTTTGATTAGCGCCTGAGATAGGAAAAAACCGCCAGCATGGCGGTTTTTACGTTAGTAATGCTGCTACATTGCAGCGTGTCAGGCAACCTCTTCTACTTTGGGTTTTGGTGGGCAGTGGTGTTCGGTGATGACCTCCCCATCAGGCGAGACTGATTCCAGGTGCACATCAAAGCCCCAGAGCTGATGAAGGTGTTTCAGCACTTCATCGGTTGCGTCCCCTAATGGCTGTTCATTGTGCATGTAGTGACGCAAGGTGAGTGAACGGTCGCCTCTGATGTTGACGTTGTAAACCTGAATATTGGGTTCCCGGTTGCCAATGTTATAGCTTGCTGCCAGGTTTTCTCTGACTTTCTGATAGCCCTCATCATTATGTATGGCACTGATCTGCATGGTGCTCAGCTTGGAGTTATCGGTGATGGTAAACAGCTTCAGTTCACGGATCATATGGGGTGAGAGATATTGCAGAATAAAACTCTCATCTTTGTAGTTGCGCATCGCATGTTGCAGGGTTTCGTTCCAGTCGCTGCCAGCAATATCGGGGAACCACTTATAGTCTTCTTCGGTAGGGTTTTCGCAGATACGGCGGATATCCCGCATCATGCCGTAACCCAGTGCATAAGGGTTGATGCCGTTGAAATAGGGGGCGTCGAAGGGGGGCTGATACACGACACTGGTGTGCGAATGCAGAAACTCCATGATAAAACCATCGGTGACCAGTCCTTCATCATGCAGATGGTGCAACAGAGTGTAGTGCCAGAAGCACGCCCAGCCTTCGTTCATCACCTGAGTCTGTCGCTGTGGATAATAGTATTGCGCAATTTTGCGTACGATGCGCACAATCTCCCGCTGCCAGGGCTCCAGTAGCGGTGCGTTTTTTTCGATGAAGTAGAGCAGGTTCTCTTCCGGGTCTTTGGGGAAGCGGGGAGCCTGGTCTTTTTTGACTTCATCTTTCTTTGGAATCGTATTCCACAGCTGATTAAGGTGTCGCTGAATATACTCTTCGCGATCCATCAGGCGGTTTTTTTCCTCCTCAGGGGTAATCGGCTGTGGACGCAGATAACGGTTAACACCATAGTTCATCAGCGCGTGGCAGGAGTCCAGCATCTGTTCGACGGCATCGACCCCATGGCGTTCTTCACACTTGGCGATATAGTTTTTCGCGAATAGCAGATAATCAATAATCGCCGATGCATCGGTCCAGGTGCGGAACAGGTAGTTGCCTTTGAAGAATGAGTTGTGTCCATAGCAGGCATGGGCGATCACCAGTGCCTGCATGGTCATGGTGTTCTCCTCCATCAGGTAAGAGATACAGGGATCGGAATTGATGACGATCTCATAGGCCAGGCCCATCTGACCGCGTTTGTACTGCTGTTCGGTAGAGACGAACTGTTTGCCAAATGACCAGTGATTGTAATTCAACGGCATGCCGACAGAGGAGTAAGCATCCATCATCTGTTCAGAGGTGATGATTTCGATCTGATTGGGATAGGTATCCAGACCGTAGTGCTCCGCTACCCGGGCGATCTCCTCATCGTATCGCTGGATCAGTTCGAAAGTCCATTCTGACCCGGTGGAGATTGGCTCGCGCTTTTTCATAGGGTCACTCCTTTTTTTCAAACAGTTTTCTGAACACCGGGTAGATGTCGGAAGGCTCAACGATAGTCTGCATGGCAAAGGTCTCACCGAAGGTTTCGCGAATCTGCTCATACTCAAGCCACAGATTCTGATGCGGTCCGGTGGTGATCTCCACATAGGCAAAATATTGCACCAGTGGCAGAATCTGCTGTTGCAGCACTTCCCGGCAAACGTGGGAATCACCATCCCAGTTATCCCCGTCAGAGGCCTGGGCAACATAGACATTCCAGTCACCCGGAGGGTAACGTTCGCGGATAATATCAGCGCTGAGGTTCAGGGCGCTGGAGACGATGGTGCCACCGGTTTCGCGGGAATAGAAAAACTCCTCTTCGTCGACCTCTTTTGCATGGGTGTGGTGGCGTACAAATACCACCTCAATTTTTTTGTAGCTGCGGGTTAGAAAAAGATAGAGCAGGATAAAGAAGCGCTTAGCGATATCTTTTATCGACTGAGTCATTGAACCCGAGACATCCATGATGCAAAACATCACCGCTTTGGAACTGGGCACCGGGGTGCGGATCAGGTTGTTATATTTAAGATCAAACTCGTCGATAAACGGCATCCGTTTAATACGTATGTTAAGTGCTTTAATCTCCTCATTCAGGGCGGCGATCTGTAGCACTGCGTCCTGATTGGGTAACAGACCTTCGAGGGTTTTGATCTCCGCTTTGAGTTCACGTATTTTACGGCGCTCTTTACCAGACAGGGCAATACGCCGGGCGTTGGCGGCCCGTAACGAGCGCACTACGTTGAGTTTGTCAGGTGAGCCGACACTGGTAAATCCGGCGCGGCGTACTTCAAAACTGGTGGCATCCCGCAGTTGCTTTTTTATCATGTTGGGCAGTTCGAGGTCTTCGAACATAAAGTCGAGAAACTCTTCCTGATTGATCTGGAAGGTAAATTCGTCCTCGCCTTCGCCCTGATTACTGGCCTGTCCCTGGCCGGAGCCACCGCCGCCACCGCCTTCGGGACGCTTGATCTCGTCGCCGACAACAAACTCTTTGTTACCGGGGAAAACCCGTTGACGGATACCGCCATTACCATGATGAAAGATCGGTTCAGTTATATCCTTGCTGGGGATACTGACTTCGCCGCCCTGATCAATATCACGGATGCTGCGGTTGTTGACTGCCTCTTCAACGGCCCGCTTGATATGTTTTTTATAGCGACGCAGAAAGCGCTGTCGGTTGACAGTGCTTTTCTTCTTCGCGTTTAGGCGGCGGTCGATGATATAGCTCATACAGCGCTCTCCTGATCAGACCCGGCATAGGCAAACCCCGTTACTGGGATTTGCGCACCCTGATATACCATTCAGACAGTAGTCGAACCTGTTTCTCGGTATAACCGCGTTCGGTCATCCGTTTGACAAATTCGCTGTGTTTCTTCTGGTCCTCAGTGGATGCTTTCGGGTTGAAGGAGATCACGGGCAGAAGGTCCTCGGTATTGGAGAACATCTTCTTCTCGATCACGGTACGCATCTTCTCATAACTGTTCCAGGCTGGGTTTTTACCATCATTTTCCGCCCGTGCCCGCAGTACAAAGTTGACGATTTCGTGACGGAAATCTTTGGGGTTGCTGATGCCTGCCGGTTTCTCGATTTTTTCCAGTTCTTCGCTGATCGCCTGACGATTGAGAATGTCGCCGGTATCGGGATCACGGTATTCCTGGTCCTGAATCCAGAAGTCAGCATAGGTGACATAGCGGTCAAAAATGTTCTGACCATATTCTGAGTAAGACTCAAGATAAGCGGTCTGAATCTCTTTACCCAGATATTCGATATATTTGGGTGAAATGTACTCTTTCAGATAACCGATCAGTTTGTCATGGGTCTCCTGCGAGAACTGCTGTTGTTCGATCTGCTGTTCCAGCACGTACATCAGATGTACCGGGTTGGCAGCGATTTCGGTCGAGTCGAAGTTGAATACCTTAGAGAGAATTTTAAACGCGAAGCGGGTAGAGATACCCTCCATCCCCTCATCGACACCGGCGTTATCTTTATACTCCTGCATCGATTTTGCTTTAGGATCGGTATCTTTCAGGTTTTCACCATTGTAGATCCGCATCTTCGAGTAGATGTTTGAGTTTTCGGGTTCTTTCAGGCGTGACAGCACGGTAAACTGCGCCAGCATGTTGAGTGTGTCAGGCGCACAGGGAGATTGCGCCAACGAGCTGTTTTCCAAAAGTTTTTCGTAAATCTTAATCTCTTCAGACACGCGCATGCAGTAGGGGACTTTGACAATATAGACCCGGTCGATGAAGGCTTCGTTGGTTTTGTTGTTCTTGAAAGTCTGCCACTCTGATTCGTTCGAGTGGGCCATAATGATGCCATCAAAAGGAATCGCTGCCATCCCTTCGGTACTGTTGTAGTTACCTTCCTGTGTCGCCGTCAGCAGTGGGTGAAGCACTTTGATAGGCGCTTTAAACATCTCGACGAACTCCATCATGCCCTGGTTGGCATGGCAAAGTGCACCGGAGAAACTATAGGCATCCGGGTCGTGCTGAGGGAATTCCTCTAACATGCGGATATCGACTTTACCGACCAGGCTGGAAATGTCCTGGTTGTTCTCATCGCCGGGCTCAGTTTTAGCGACCGCCGTCTGATTAAGAATAGATGGGTAAAGTTTAACCACCCGGAACTGGGTGATATCGCCCCCAAATTCATGCAGCCGTTTAACCGCCCATGGTGACATCAGGCCTTTCAGATAGCGTAGCGGAATATTGTATTCCTCTTCCAGAATTGCACCGTCTTCGAGCGGATTAAACAGCCCTAGGGGGGATTCATGAATCGGAGATCCCTTAATGGCATAGAAGGGGATGTGCTCCATGAGTGATTTAAGTCGCTCTGCCAGAGACGACTTACCGCCCCCTACCGGGCCTAGCAGATAGAGAATCTGTTTGCGTTCTTCCAGTCCCTGAGCGGCATGCTTGAAGTAGTCGACGATCTGCTCGATGGCATTTTCCATACCGTAGAATTCGGAAAAAGCGGGGTAACGACGGATCATCTTGTTAGAAAAAATCCGACTCAGCTGAGGGTTACGGGAGGTGTCAATCAGCTCCGGTTCGCCGATCGCAGCGAGCAGACGTTCGGCTGCACTGGCATAAGCCATCGAGTCGGTTTTACAGATATCGAGATACTCCTGAAGAGAATATTCCTCTTCTTGCTTGGAGTCATAACGCGCTTTATATTTTTCGAAAATACTCATATGCCACCTTCCTGCTATATCTGACTCGGTCAGGCTACCTTCGCTTATAGCCTGAAACTCACTCAGGGCTCATAACATTATCTCTCACTATGTTTTTGATTCAGTTTAGTTCATGGTTAACCTGCATGTGGTAAAACTGGTAAATTTTTTATCCTTGTTTTGGTGAATAAATAGAATATTAACTAATTGATTCCTTGGCTAAATCGTCTATAACTGCCCGTAAAAACCTGGCAGCTTCCCCACCGGTGGCCGCACGGTGATCGAAGGTTAGTGATAACGGCATAACCCGCCGTATGGCGATCTCTTCTGCTACGGGCATCACCTGTTGGCGGATCACCCCAGCCCCCAGAATCGCAACCGTGGGAGGTACTACAACCGGGCTGGCGTAGCGCCCCGCAATGGTGCCGAAGTTGCTCAGGGTAATTGTGCCTCCCTGCAGCTCTGAGGGGGGGATGGTGCGCTTGATGATGTCTTGTCGCATCTGGTTGAGACCCTGACGGATATCCTCCAGGGTGCGACTGCCAATGTCGCGCAGCACCGGGACAAACAGTCCCTGTTCGGTATCCACCGCAACCCCCAGGTTAATTTGAGACAGCACTCTTCGTGCCAGTTGCTGTCCATCAAACCAGGTATTGAGTGCCGGTTCTGCTGCGCAGCCCGCTGCTACGGCGTGTATCAGACGCATGGTAATATCTTCGTCAGCGCGCCAGTCATTAATATCAACATCTTCGTAAAGCGTTACCGGAACAACCTCGGCATGCGCTAATGCCATATTTCGGGCCATCTGTTTGCGAACGCCCCTTAATGGTGCAGCCTTGCCGTGGGTGCGATCCGTTTTCGCCATGCGCTCAATGTCATCACTGGTTAGCTGGCCGTTACGGCCGCTGCCGCTGAGGTTTTCGGTGTCGACATTGAGACGCTTTGCCAGTGAGCGGACCGCCGGAGTCATCTTCTGACTATGTGCCCGGGTGCTGGGCGCCGCGCCGATAAAAAAGTCATCCTCCGGGGAACGATTGCTCTCCTGCTTCAGCTCACCCACGACGGTGCCGCTGTCATCTTCCTCGCCGGCAAACTCCAGTAATGGCTCTCCGGTGTGAATCGTATCGCCCGCCTGGCCGAACAGATGGGCAATAACGCCATCCTGAGGCGAGGGAATTTCGATAATGGCTTTTGCCGTTTCAACGGTGGCTAATATCTGGTCGGTGGTAACGCTGTCCCCTTCGCTGATCATCCATTCAACAATTTCAGCTTCAGGTAAGCCTTCCCCAAGATCCGGTAGCTTGAAATATTTCATGAGAACTCCAGTGTGGCTGTTACCGCATCGATAATATCGGCGGTGTTAGGCAGATAGTGGTTTTCCATTCGATAGTAGGGCATGACGGTGTCATAACCCGTTACCCGTGATACGGGGGCCTGCAGGGAGAGCAGGCCACGTTCGGCGAGGGTGGCGGAGATCTCTGCGCCAACAGCGCAACTTTTAGGGGCTTCGTGGATAATCACGCAGCGCCCGGTTTTCGCCACGGATGCCAGGATAGTTTCATGGTCGATAGGGTTGAGTGTGACGACGTCGATCACCTCGCAGCTGACCCCCTGTTCCGCCAGTTGGTCGGCCGCTTCCAGTGTCTCTTTGATCATCGCTCCCCAGCTGACCAGGGTGATGTCAGCACCTTCCCGCAGGGTATAACAGCTATCCAGCGGCAGTGCTTCGCCATTATCTTCGACGGTCTGAGCATTCAGCCGGTAGATCCGCTTTGGCTCCAGAAACAGCACCGGATCGGGATTACGAATCGCGGCCAGCAACAGCCCGTAAGCCCGTTTAGGGGAGGAGGGGATGACCACCCGAAGTCCCGGAATCTGGGCAAACAGTGCCTCAGTGCTTTCGGAATGATGTTCCGGGGCATGAATACCACCGCCAAAAGGTGCGCGTAACACCATCGGGCAGTTCAGCCGACCGCGGGTTCGGTGACGTAAACGGGCCGCATGGCAGATGATATGTTCCATGGTGGGAAAGATGAATCCCATGAACTGAATTTCCGCGACGGGTTTAAGTCCCTGGGCTGCCATACCGATGGTGAGACCGGCGATCATGGTTTCTGCCAGCGGCGTGTCCAGCACCCGTTTAATACCAAACTCTTCTTTCAAGCCAACGGTTGCACGGAAAACGCCACCATTGACACCGACATCCTCTCCGAGAACTGTGACCGTCTCGTCACGCTGCATCTCTGACCGCAGCGCGAGGTTAATCGCCTCGATCATCGTGATGGGCTTATTCATGATGATTCCCTCCTGGCTGGGCATTGCGGATCAGGCGCTCGCGCTGCTCTTGCAATGCATCGGGCAGCTCGGCATAAAGATGATCAATCAGGTCTTCGACCGGTTGCGCTGGCCGTTGCAGAAAATCGTCCAGTCCCTGACTGATGATCTGGCTGACCTCTTTCTGCCAGGTGGTTTCCTGAACTTCATCCCACCACAGGCGTTGATGCAGAAAGGTTTGCAGACGTTTGATGGGTTCCCGTTCCCAGGCAGCTTTCAGATCATCGTTATTCCGGTAACGGGTCGCATCATCCGCCGTGGTATGGTCAGACAGGCGATAACTGATCGCTTCGATCAGTGTCGGCCCCTTACCTTCGCGGGCCTGTTTCAGCGCGTCAGTGATCGATTCGTGTAGCGCGATGACATCATTGCCATCCACCTGTTCACCGCGAATGCCTGCGCCGATCGCCTTTTGTGCCAGGGTGGGGGCACCACACTGAATGGCCCGGGGTACCGAGATCGCCCACTGATTATTGTTAATGACAAACACCACAGGCAGTTGCCAGACGCCGGCAACATTAAGTGCTTCAAGAAAATCGCCTTTAGAGGTCGCACCATCGCCACAGACGGTCACTACCGCACGTTTTTCACCGCGTATCTTGATAGCGGTGGCGACGCCGGCAGCGTGCAGAGCCTGAGTGGCAATCGGCACTGAGTTGGGAAAGTCTTCACCCAGCGCGGGGGAGGCGTTACCACGCTCATCACCACCCCAGTAGCTGAGCATATCTGCCATCGGCAGTCCTCTGAGCATCTGCAGTGCATGGTTGCGATAGTAGGGTACCAGCACATCTTCACGTTGCATCAGATCGCCCAGCACCACTTCGATCGCCTCGGCTCCCAGCAGCGAGGCGTAGGTACCCATCTGGCCGGTGCGTTGCAGGGCAATAATCTTGTTGTCCAGTTGCCGTGCCAGCACCATGTTGCGGTAGTAGCGCACCAGGGTGTCCGGCTTTTCGGTCCAGTCGGGCAAGGGCTGCAGCGGTTTACCGGTCTCAGAAAGAAACTGACTGTAATTGATCTGTGCCTGATAGATAGTATCCATGCGGGTCTCCTTACACGGCCTGAGCGGCTTGCAGACTGGCCTGACGAATGATGGTTTCTGCTCGCAGGTCGGCAATCTGACTGGTGGGTTTCTGCTCTGCTTCAGCGTGTTGATAAAGCGCCAGTAAGCTGTCGTAGATAGCGTCGACTTTTTGCCTGATAACCTGTTCATGATGATGTGCATGGTTGCACGCCACGAAAATCAGTCCGCCGGCATTAATCAGATAGTCCGGCGCATAGTGAATGGCCCGTTGCGACAGTGCTTCCCCCATGCTTTCATCTGCCAGCTGATTATTGGCGGAACCAGCGACAATCGCGCAGTTGAGTCGGTGAAGAGTGTCGGGGTTGATAATGGCTCCGAGTCCACAGGGGCAGAAGATATCAGCGGCCACATCGTAGATTGCTTCAGGCTCGACCGTTACCGCATTAAACTCAGCGGTTGCCCGGGCAACTTGCTGCGCATCGATATCGCTGACAGTGAGTCTCGCCCCGGCATCATGTAGCAGGCTGGCGAGAGCATAACCCACATGCCCCAGCCCCTGTATGGCGACATGAATGTTGTGCAGATCATCGCTGCCAAAACGGAATTTTGCACTCGCCCGGATACCCGCCAGTACACCTAGCGCGGTGGATGGCGACGGGTCACCCATCTCCCGGGTGCAGGTGACGTAAGGGGTGTTGATGGCAATATTATCCATATCACCTATCTGGGTACCGCTGTCCATGGCGGTGATATAGCGTCCGCCTAAGGTATCGACAAACCGGCCAAAACCCTGCATCAGTCGGGGGCGGTCAAACGATCCCGGAGGTTTAATGATGACGGATTTACCTCCGCCGTGGGGCAGGCCTGCGAGGGCTGCTTTATAACTCATCCCTCTGGCCAGCCGGATAGCATCGGTTATCGCCGCGTTGCTGTCGGGATAGTCAATGAAACGGCAGCCACCGATGGCCGGGCCGAGAAAAGTGTTGTGGATGGCGATAATCGCCTGCAAACCGGTATCAGCATCCTGCCAGAAATGCAGATCCTGTAAACCGGCGCTTTCCATCTGTCTAAACATGACGGGATCCTCCGTACGCGTTTCAAACCTGGAATTGCCTGATAATGGTTTCGGTAGCGCTAAATAATCGTTACCTGTGTGATTGCAGATCTTGTGGTTGGTGCAATCACCCCTTGTCTATCTGGATAGCACAGTCTTACAGAAAGTTCAGGCTGACAGATCAGGAAGAATTTTTTTTAGAGGGGGCGTCTGTCAGTGTTCAGGTTTTGTTGCAGCGCATTAATGTCAGTGCTGGTGAGGGGTTTGCAACGATAGAGACAATTTTTGTGCGGGATTTCATTAGCTAAAAAATATTTTTAATAAATATTTGACCTTGAATTCGCCTGAAAGGTTGCTAGCTAATGGGTGTCGGGTCGATATTTGTTATTAACATCGGGGAATTATGCAAAAAAATGGGGGTAATTCATCAAATAGTCTAAGTTCTGACATGTATCAGGTTTAAACCGGTGCAAATTAACCTGAGGGCTAAGATTACAGCTGCAAACTTCAGCTTTATAGGTATAATCCGGTTAACGTACTATATTCTGTCGTCGTGTAGGTTTGTAATCTGAGTTATGAATAGCCTCCCATTTATATCCGTAGCGAAACCATTCAGGAGAACGTTGCTGGTATCTCTTTGTTCTTTGTTGCCGTTTAGTGCTCTGGCTGAAGATACTCCCCTGAGCCTGGATCAGGAAACTCTTCTGCTAGCCAGTCTCGGTGATCTGCAGCAAAATCAGATGAACGGGGCGATGGATAAACTACGGGTGCTGCTTAAAGAACAGCCTGATTTTAAACTGGCACAACTTATCTATGCCGATCTGATGGCCGCTCAGGTGGGAACCATCAGCAGCATGGGTAATAATGATCTGACCGATCAGAAAGCCCTGCAGGGACTGATCTCTGAAGCCCGCGCCCGGATGAGTGTCGATCGCTATAAGCCTAAGCCAGATACTATTCCTGGCAGTCTGTTGAAAATGTCTGCAAATCAAAAGCATGTGATTGTTGTAGACACGAACCTTTCTCGTCTGTATCTGTTTGAAAACCACGACGGTGTGCCGAAACTGATCAGGGATTATTATGTATCCTATGGCCGGGGCGGGGTCGATAAACGTAAACGGGGCGATCTTAAAACCCCTCTGGGTGTCTATTTCACCACCGGACGGTTAACGGATGAACAGCTACCACCGCGTTATGGCTCTGGTGCATTGCCGATCAATTACCCCAATGCGTGGGATCAGCGTCTTGGACATACCGGCAGTGGTATCTGGGTGCATGGTTCACCTAAAGACACCTTCAGCCGTGCGCCTCAGGCCAGTGAGGGCTGTCTCTCCCTGAGCAATAATCACTTCACCGAGCTGGACCGTATTGTTAATCTGGGTGAAACCCCGGTACTGATAGGCACCGGTTTTGAGTGGCTTGATGAAGCCAGCTGGAAACAGAAGCAAAATGCTTTTGCGCAGGTGGTTGATGGCTGGCGTAAAGACTGGGAAAGCCGCAATACCGACACCTATCTGAGCCACTATTCAGAAAAGTTTAATAATGGTGACTTCGGCTATCAACGCTTTGCTGATCACAAGCGACGGGTTAACGGCCAAAAGTCATTTATTAATGTCGATATCGAAAACCTGAGTATCTATCAGCACCCTGATAATCCCGATCTGTTTATTGCTACCTTTACACAGAACTATAAGAGCGATAATTACAGTAATAGCAGCATCAAGCGTCAGTACTGGGTTAAAGAAGATGGAAAGTGGCGTATCGCCTATGAAGGTGAACCACAGAAGGGTAAGCCTTAGATCTGAACAGATACACTGACAGAGGCCTTTTGATAAGCCGTTTTGTCAGTCTGAAAAAAAACCGCCTTATGGCGGTTTTTTTTATCTGTCGGTACCGATCGTTTCTCGGTTACAGCGTTGTTTCTGTCGCGATCTTCCAGTGGCCGTTGACCCGGGTCAGGGTCAGGGTTTTATAAACCTCATCCTGATAGGTGTCGGACTGGTATTTCTGCCGGAAGACTGAACGCACATTGCCATTACCCGCTTCAGCCAGGGAGATGTCGGAGATATCTACGTTGATAAATGAAGGCTTGCTGAGTCGTATCTGGCGACCCCGTACCCACTGCTTGTGGGTAACACCTGCGCCTGGTGTGTAGTCAGCAGTATAAAAATCCAGATAGGATGATACATCCTGACTCGCCCATGCCGTAGCCCAGTTGCTGATGACCGCGAGTACTTCCGTTATTACGGCATCACTCAGAACAGAACTCCTGGTCGTTTCAGTCCCGGAGACCGCTTCGGATTGAGGTTCTGTGGTTGTCTGAGTATTAGCTGCAGCGATATCCGTCGGGGTTGCTTCTGCAGCCGGTTCTTCTGGTGGCTGGAGCGGAACAACGCCTTCTGACTCATCCCGCTCTTCAATGACTAATTTTGTATTAGCCGCAGGCACTGGCGCCGGGGCTACTGCCACTTGTGGTTGCGTGACAATAGCAACCTGCTGTGGTTTCGCCACCGTTGTAGCTGTTGCCAGGATTGTCTGGGTTGTAACTGGCTGGTAGACCTGATCGAGAACGCCGAGATCCGCCCGTGGCGCTTTGTTGTCGTTGTCCAGATTGAGTGCGCGGTTATAAGCCTGAGTTGCCAGGGCTGCGTAAACCGTTTTCAGATTGGTTTGCACCTGTGCATAACTCGGGTGGGTGTCAAACGCTTTCAGCAAGGTCTCGACCGCTTTATCGTTGTTACCCTGACGGGCGTAGACGACCGCAAGGTTGTTGTAAGGTTCGGGTGAATCCGGATAAAGGTTGATCAGCTTGCTGAATAGATCAGCCGCTTCATTCAGTTTATTCTGGTTGATCAGCGAAATACCGTACAATAGCCAGCCGTTCGGGTCTTTCGGGTTGGTTACGAGGTAATCATTTACCTGATCGAACGCACCTTTCAGATCGCCTTTGCTCTGTAACTTTTGTGCCTGTTTCAGCTCGCTTGCCAGTAGTTTGGAATTAAACTTTATTTTTTCACGCAGCTTATCTGAATCGGGTTGATCAGGAGTCGCCAACTTTCCGCTTTGGGTCTGCTGTTCATCCGTCATCCAGCGATTCAACTCTCTCAGCTTTGCTTCAATATCAGATTGATTCGCCTGAAAGGTCTCCGCTTTAGCGCAGTCATAGTCATTTTCTTCGCCTGCGCTCTGGCAGAAGCTATTGGACTGTTGGGCTGCACCTACAGATATTGAACCAGTCAGCAGTCCTATCGCTAATCCCAGGGTTAGTTTACGGGTACCGTTCTTTATCATCGGGGGGTTCCATTCAGGATTTATCAGACACTAATTCATTTGTATCAGGGATTATAACTGGAAATAGGCTATGAGAAAGCCCATTAATATCAAACAATTTACATAAAAAGCATATCGAATAAGCGCATTAAAAAAAACAGTAGAAACAGTCACCAGGGTGACTGTTTCTGTTTTCAATATAAAGGCTTACTCTTGTTCCCGTGCTATCGCCCGATAAGCGATATCATTGCGGTAGTAAACACCGTTCCAGTTAATCTGGTTAACCAGTTCGTAGGCGCGTTGCTGGGCTTCCGTTACGCTGTTACCCATGGCGGTTGCGCAAAGCACCCGGCCACCGCTGGTGACAACCTGGCCATCTTTTTCTGCGGTGCCCGCGTGGAACACTTTAGTGCCCTCGGCAACCTGTTGCGGCAGAGAGATAACATCGCCTTTGGCATAATCCCCCGGATAGCCGCCAGCCGCCAGCACGACGCCGACAGCACAGCGTGGGTCCCACTCTGCTGTGGTCTGATCCAGCTTGCCATCCAGTGCGGCATCACAAAGATCTACGATGCTGGATTGAAGGCGTAGCATGATTGGCTGGGTTTCAGGGTCGCCAAAACGACAGTTGTATTCGATCACTTTAGGAGTACCGTCCGCCATAATCATCAGACCGGCATAGAGAAAGCCAACATAGGTATTACCCTCATCAGCCATACCTTTAACCGTAGGCAGGATAACCTCATCCATAATCCGCTGGTCGATCTCTGGGGTAACAACCGGCGCGGGAGAGTATGCACCCATACCGCCGGTGTTCAGGCCTGTGTCGCCGTTGCCAACCCGTTTGTGATCCTGGCTGGTGGCCATCGGCAGGACATTAGTACCGTCAACCATAACGATAAAACTGGCTTCTTCACCATCGAGAAACTCTTCGATGACAACCCGGCTGCCTGCGTCGCCAAAGGCGTTTCCGGCTAGCATGTCCTGCACAGCGTCTTCCGCTTCCTGCAGTGTCATGGCAACAATAACGCCTTTACCGGCAGCAAGGCCATCGGCTTTAACCACGATCGGCGCACCTTTTTCGCGCAGATAAGCCAGTGCCGGTTCGATTTCGGTAAAGTTCTGATATTCGGCGGTCGGAATCTGCTGACGTTCAAGAAAATCTTTAGTGAACGCTTTGGAGCCTTCCAGTTGCGCAGCCCCTTTTGACGGGCCGAAGCAGCGCAGGCCTTCGCTTTGAAAGCGGTCCACAATACCTTCAACCAGCGGCGCTTCAGGGCCAACAATGGTCAGTGATACTGTGTTCTCTTTCGCGAATGCAACCAGCGCATCCTGATCCATTACATCGATGGTAACGTTTTCCAGCTTAGGCTCGAGAGCGGTGCCGGCATTACCCGGAGCAACAAATACTTTGCTAACTTTGCTATCTTTAGCGGCCTGCCATGCCAGAGCATGTTCACGACCGCCGGAGCCAATCACTAATACGTTCATATCTCTACCTTAATTCTGAAATCGTCCAATAATAGAAGAGCCAGATAAACTGGCTCTTCTATTGTTGCTTTACTTAGTGGCGGAAGTGGCGCATGCCAGTAAATACCATCGCCATGCCGTGCTCGTTAGCGGCGTCGATCACCTCCTGATCGCGCATTGAACCACCCGGCTGAATGATCGCCTTAATGCCCGCAGCTGCAGCCGCATCGATACCATCACGGAAAGGGAAGAAGGCATCAGATGCCATGACAGACCCTTTAACTTCCAGGCCTTCATCAGCGGCTTTAATGCCGGCAATTCTGGCGCTGTAGACGCGGCTCATCTGACCGGCACCGATACCGATTGTCTGGCCATCTTTGGCATAAACAATGGCGTTCGACTTCACAAATTTTGCTACTTCCCAGCAGAACAGCAGATCACGAATCTCCTGCTCGGTTGGTTGCAGTGTGGTCACGACTTTCAGTTCACTGACATCCACCATGCCCAGGTCCTGGTCCTGAACCAGCAGGCCGCCATTCACACGTTTGTAATCGAAACGCTTGGAACGCTCAGCAGACCATTCACCGCAGGACAGCAGGCGAACATTGGGTTTGGCCGCAACAATATCAGAGGCTCCCTGAGTCACTGTCGGTGCGATAATCACTTCAACAAACTGACGTTCGACGATTGCTTGCGCGGTGTCTGCATCCAGCTCACGGTTGAAAGCGATAATCCCGCCAAACGCTGAGGTAGGATCGGTCTGAAACGCTTTGTTATAGGCTTCCAGAATATTACCGCCAATGGCGACGCCGCAAGGATTGGCGTGCTTAACAATCACGCAGGCCGGTTCCTGGAAGGGTTTAACACACTCCAGGGCAGCATCGGTGTCGGCAACATTGTTGAAAGACAGCGCTTTGCCCTGTAACTGACGGGCGGTAGAAACGCTGGCTTCAGAAGGGTTCGCTTCCTTATAGAACGCCGCTTTCTGATGTGGGTTCTCGCCGTAACGCATCTCCTGCGCCTTAATAAACTGAGTATTGAAGGTGCGCGGGAAGTCAGCCGGCTCATCAACACTGCCATCAGTGATCGCGCCAAGGTAGTTGGCGATCATGCCATCATAGGCGGCGGTGTGTTCGAATGCCTGAACGGCCAGGTCAAACCGGGTAGGGTGAGTCAGCCCTTTATTGGCATCGAGTTCAGTAATGATGCGGTCGTAATTGCAGGCAGACACGACGATAGCCACATCTTTATGGTTTTTTGCCGCCGAGCGAACCATGGTTGGGCCGCCGATATCGATATTCTCAATAGCCATTGGCAGGTCGCAGTCAGGACGGGCAATGGTCTGTTCGAATGGGTAAAGGTTAACAACAACCATATCGATTGGCGTAATGCCGTGCTCGTTCATGATGCTGTCATCAATACCGCGACGACCCAGAATACCACCGTGCACTTTGGGGTGCAGGGTTTTAACCCGGCCATCCATCATTTCCGGGAAACCGGTATAGTCAGATACTTCTATAGCCGGAATATCGTTTTCTTTCAGTAACTTGTATGTGCCGCCAGTGGAAAGGATCTCAACACCGCGCTGGCTCAGTGCCTGGGCGAATTCAACGATACCTGATTTATCAGACACACTGATCAGTGCGCGACGGACCGGAGTGATTTTCTGCTCTGCCATGGTTTAGTCTTCTGAGTTAAGTTAATAAGTTTGTTTACAGCAAGCCGTACTGCTTGAGTTTCTTGCGCAGGGTGCCACGGTTAAGCCCCAGCAGTTCAGACGCTTTGGTCTGATTGTCACGGGTGTAGGTCATGACGGCTTCAAACAATGGCGCTTCAATTTCAGCCAGTACCATCTGATATACGTCGGTTACCGGCTGGCCATCGAGCTGGCGAAAATAGTTATGCATAGAAACCTGCACGCTGTCCCGCAGAGTACGTTCTTGTACATCGATGTTTTCTAGTTGTGTTACTTGTGTGTTCAATGTTTTGTTATCCACTTGCATTAACCTAAAAAATGAGCCGACCTTCAGGCAGCAGCATCTGCCTTGTCCGACGTGGTGAAAAAAGATCGGATTGCGCTTTGCTGAAGTTCGGTTTCTTCTATCTGATTAAACTCTTTTCTGAAACTTTCTGAGTGTTGGCGTTGTTCTGCGCTCTGTCGTTGTCTGATGTACCAGCCAACGTGTTTGCGGGCAATCCGAATGCCTGCATAATCACCATAAAAACGATACAGCGCCTGCAGATGTTCCAGTAGTGTATCCCGGACCTCTTCAGCGGTCGGGGAGGGTAGCACTTTGCCCGTCGAAAGGTAATGACTTATCTCACGGAATATCCATGGATTGCCCTGTGCCGTTCGCCCGAGCATCACCGCATCTGCGCCGGTGTAATCGAGCACCTGCCGGGCTTTTTCCGCAGAGTTGATATCGCCGTTAGCAAACAGAGGAATATCGATTGCCTGGCGAATACGGGCGATGGTGTCGTACTCAGCATCACCTTTATAGCCACAAGCCCGGGTACGTCCATGAACGGCAAGGGCCTGAATGCCAGCATCCTCGGCAATCCTTGCAATGGTTTCGCCATTGCGGTTTTGCGCATCCCAGCCGGTACGGATTTTCAGGGTTACCGGCAACTCTACCGCTGCGACGGTGGCCTGAAGAATCTCGCTGACCAGCTTTTCATCTTTCAACAGAGCAGACCCCGCCGCTTTGTTGCAGACTTTTTTTGCCGGGCACCCCATATTGATATCAATAATATGGGCACCATTGGCAGCATTGACCCGCGCCGCCTCAGCCATCATCTCAGGATCGCCACCGGCGATCTGGACAACATTAAGGCGGTCATTCTGGTCTTTCTGTAAACGCTGACTGGATTTTCGGGTGTGCCACAGACGTGTATCTGCGGTGACCATCTCAGAAACCACCATGCCCGCCCCCAGTTGTTTACACAACCGGCGGAAAGGCAGGTCGGTTACACCGGCCATCGGTGCCAGGATAACCTGACTATCAATGGTGTGCTGTCCGATTTGAAACATGGCCAACCCCGAATTTAGAGTAAAAGCTGCCTGAGGCCATCAAATGATAACCACTATGCTGCTATTTGGAAGGCGGACAATAATACTCTTTCAGTGGGGGAGGGCCAAGGACTTTTTGATGGTTTTTTGATCATATTGTTGTTGCAAAATGTGTTACAAAATGATCAGAAACTGGTGAGCGATAAGGTAGAAACGGCTCTCAGCGGACTGAGGCCGGTGGCTTGAGATTGCTTACAGCCCTTTGTTTTCAGACGCTGGTGCCTTCAGGTCGATTTCATAACTGAGCGCCCGGCGTCCGGGATCGAGAATAGCAAACTGAATCTGCACGCTTTGTCTGGCTGCTATCTTCAGCGTGTCATCCGGGGCGGCGTCCAGGTACTCATCGGGTTGAAATAGTCGCTGACTGATCAGCCTGCCCAGCCGGTCAGAGAACGATAACTGAATCGCTGGAAAGGGTTGCGCAATCTTCGCCTGGTTTTCGAGTAACAGATTGACACTCAGGGCTCCCTGATAATCGGGGTGCTGGCGGATGGTTAATTTACGGGGGCTGAGTTGATCCAGCATAATCGGTGTTTCAAGATTGCACTGCAGATGCTGGCATATCTGTGAATACAGCGGCACCAGTTCATCGTGACGGCTGAGCTGCTGGCGATTAAACCACAGGTATTGCGCAGCCAGCAGAACGATTGCCAGCAAAGATAGGATGGCCCAGCCAGTTCTGAACGGGGTCTTCTCCTGAGTCGTACGGATCATCACCGGCTCGGCGCGGAAATTAGCCTCTGGCTTGAGCATCGGGTTATCTGTCTGCTTGCCCGTGGGCAGCTTGATAACCTGCGGTACCGTCATTGAATGCTCTGCTTTGACGCCAGGCTTAAGTGGGGCTTCAGGCTGAGGCCTGGATTCAGACAGCGGCTGAGGTAAAGCGTCTGAACCGGGTATCTCTGGTTGCTCTGTTTTCGCTGCTGACTGAGCTTCGGGTTCTGGCCGGGCTGGCTCCTCAGCGCTTGCTTCTGGTTGCGGGTCTGCTTCTGAGCCTGGCTCTGGTTGCGGCTCAGGCTCGGCATCAATTAATGATATTTGCAGTAGCTGGTCTTCGTCTTCAGAGGGGGGCGTACCCTGTAACAGCTCACTGACCGGCTGATCCAGGTTCTGTTCATTGTTAGTTTCTGAAACCGGTTGCTGTGCCTGTCTGATGTTTGCTGTCTGCGTTTGCTCGTCAGGCCGGGCGGCAGTGCCCGCTTCTGCTTTGTCAGTTTCATTGTCCGCAACGGGCTGATTCAGAGGCTTCTTATTCTGGGGCGCTGGTCGTGGTTCGGCTGGGGGTGTTTCAGGCTGATAGCGTGGTTCGGGTTGTGGCCGGGTCAGTTGTTGTGTTGTCCGCCGGGTGAGTAGTCCGGGCACCTGTTCCGGGAGTGTTTGCTTTGTGCGGTGCGTATGGGACTGTCCGGAAGAAGCGCTGGCCGGTGTTGTCATCGGCTCAGGCGTTACCCCGGGTGCGACATAACGTTTATCAAATCCCTCATCCGGGGCTGTCGGTGGGCTGAGTGGCGGAACTTCGATCTCATCGAAGAGTGGGTCTTTAAGGTGCGCCTCCTGCGTTGCTGGTTCTGGAGATGGTTGCTCCAGTTGTCGCATCAGCTCGTCCAGCCGGCCTTCAAAAAAGTCATCAAGAGGGTCGTTGTCGAGATCATCAGCAGGGGCCTCAAGATCATCACAGCGATAGATCTGGGCATTAAACACTTCGAGACATGCGCCACAACGCACCTTGCCACTGGCAATTTTTAACTGCCCCGGGGTGACCTGAAATCGGGTGTGACAGGCCGGGCATTCGGTGATGATATTGTGGCTCATCGTCAGGACGGGTTAGCGCTTAATACCAGTGATGCGGATCCAGCCCTCTTTCTCAGTGACCGGGTCGAGATCAAATGCGCCACTGTAAGCCGCTCGCAGTTCGGCTTCCTGATCCGCCAGCAGGCCTGAGAGAATCAACTGACCTCCGGTTTTGCAGAGCGATGTTAGTGTTGGCGCGAGTTGCACCAGCGGTCCGGCAAGAATGTTGGCCATCACCAGATCGGCCTGATCCTGAGGTGCCCGTTCCGGGAAATACACCTGTAGACGATCTTTAGGCAGATTGTTGCGCTGCAGGTTATCCAGGCTGGCATCCAGTGCCTGAGGGTCTATATCGACAGCGGTGACATGGTTGGCGCCGAGCAGCAGGGCGGCGATACCCAGAATGCCTGAGCCGCAGCCATAATCGACGACTTGCTTATCATCCAGCGGCAGGGCATCAAGAAACTCCAGGCAGAGTGCGGTGGTGGGGTGGGTCCCGGTACCAAAGGCGAGGCCAGGGTCCAGCATCAGGTTGACCGCATCGGGTTGTGGTACGGCTTTCCAGCTAGGGCACACCCATAAGCGGTCGCCAAACTGCATCGGGTGATAGTTATCCATCCATTCCCGTTCCCAGTCTTTGTCTTCCAGAATCTCTGTTTTCATCCTGGGAAAAGGGGCGTTAGGAAACAGCTGGGCATGAGATTCATGTAAAAATGCCTGTGTGGCATCCAGATCGTGATCTGCCGAAAACAGTCCGGTCAGTACGGTATTGCTCCACAGGGGGGTGGTTCCCAGGTCTGGTTCGAAGATAGGTGTGTCTTCGCGGTCCTGCAAGGTTACGGCTGCGCAGCCAGCAGCGAGCAGCAGGTCTTCATACTGATCAGCATTGCCAGGCAGGACATCCAGTTTGATCTGTAACCAGGGCATCTTCTTTTCCTTATAACCAACGATAGTAGTCTTTATAGCAAGAGCAGCAAACGAAAAAAAGCCTCCATAGGGAGGCCTTTTAATACGTAGTCGTGTTGCAGAATCAATCCAGACCCAGTTTCTTTTCCAGATAGTGGATGTTAACCCACCTTCGGCGAAATTAGAGTCACGAACGATTGTCTGGTGCAGCGGGATATTGCTGCGAATACCGTCTACAACCATCTCATCCAGCGCGATTTCCATCCGTCGCAGAGCGATGGCACGGTCTTCACCATAGGTGATCAGCTTGGCGATCAGCGAATCGTAATGCGGTGGTACGGTATAGCCATTGTAGAGGTGAGAATCAACGCGAACACCGATGCCACCCGGCGCATGGAAGTGGTTTACTTTACCCGGGGAAGGCATAAAGGTTTTTGGGTCTTCGGCATTGATACGACACTCAAAGGCATGGCCCAGCAGTTTTACATCTTCCTGTTTAAAGGACAGCGGCATACCGGAAGCGATGCGTAGCTGTTCTTTAACAATATCGATACCGGTCACCATCTCGGATACCGGATGTTCAACCTGCACCCGGGTGTTCATCTCGATAAAGTAAAAGTTACCATCTTCGTAGAGGAACTCGAAAGTACCGGCACCGCGATAATTGATCGCAATACAGGCATCGACACAGCTTTTTAATACTTTAGCACGGGCGTCAGGGTCCAGGTGTGGAGCCGGAGCTTCCTCAACAACCTTCTGGTGACGCCGCTGCATAGAGCAGTCGCGGTCATACAGGTGGATCGCATTGCCCTGGCCGTCAGACAAAACCTGAACTTCAACATGGCGAGGGTTCTCAAGAAACTTCTCCATGTAAACCGTTTCATCGCCGAATGCCGCTTTCGCTTCAGACTTGGTGACGTAAACCGCATTCAGCAGGCTGGCTTCACTGTGCACAACCCGCATACCGCGACCACCGCCGCCAGCGGCTGCCTTGATAATGACGGGATAACCGATCCGGCGGGCGGTTTCGATGATGATATCGCCATCTTCAGGCAGCGCTCCATCAGAACCGGGTACCGTCGGAACACCCGCTTTTTTCATCGCTTCAATCGCGGCGACTTTATCACCCATGATGCGGATGGTTTCCGCTTTCGGGCCGATAAAAGCAAAGCCGCTTTTCTCGACGCGCTCGGCAAAATCGGCATTTTCTGCCAGAAATCCGTAACCCGGATGGATACCCATCGCGTCAGTGACTTCTGCCGCTGCGATAATGGCAGGGATATTCAGATAACTCTGTGCAGAGGCTGGCGGGCCAATACAGACGGCTTCGTCTGCAAGGCGAACATGCATCAGATCACGGTCTGCTGTTGAGTGGATCGCAACCGTTTTGATGCCCAGTTCTTTACACGCCCGGAGTATACGCAGTGCGATTTCACCCCGGTTGGCAATAACAACTTTTTCTAGCATGTTGTGAACCTGTCTGGTGGATAGCTTAAGCGATAATTACCAGTGGCTGATCAAACTCAACCGGCTGACCATCTTCTACCAGAATTGCTTCGACAACACCGGCCTTGTCAGACTCGATCTGATTCATCATCTTCATCGCCTCGACGATACAGATTGGATCGCCAACCTTAACGGTCTGGCCGACTTCTACAAATGCCGCAGATGTAGGGGATGGAGAACGATAGAATGTGCCGACCATAGGCGACAATACGGCATTGTCACTGGACGCCGGAGCGGCTACCGCAGCAGGGGCAGCAGCGGGTGCCGCTGCGACCGGTGCAGCAACGGGTGCAGGAGCATACTGAGGTGCTGCAACAACATTAGAACCGCGGCTGATGCGCACGGACTCTTCGCCTTCATGAATCTCAATCTCATTGATATTTGATTCTTCCAACAGTTCGATCAGTTTTTTTACTTTGCGAATATCCATACGAATGAAATTCTCTATATAAAGTCAGATGTTAAAGTTTCTCAACCCGCTTCATCGCGGCTTGTAATGCAAATTCATAACCCTGGACGCCCATGCCACAGATCACTCCCACTGCCACATCCGCAAGATAGGAATGATGGCGAAACGCTTCACGGGCGTGCACATTGGAGATGTGGATCTCTATAAAAGGGATCGACACCCCCAGAAGAGCGTCTCGCAGTGCAACGCTGGTGTGGGTAAAAGCAGCCGGGTTGATCAGAATAAAATCCACCTGTTCAACACGGGCCTGGTGAATGCGTTCAATCAGTACATGCTCGGCATTACTTTGCAGGCACTCTATCTGGTGGCCTGCTTGCTGAGCAAGGGTGGTCAGGCGCTGAGTAACATCCTGCAACGTTTCGTCACCATAAACTTCCGGCTCCCGGGTGCCGAGCAGATTGAGGTTGGGACCGTTAAGAAGCAGTATCTTAGCCATTAAAATTAGCCTGTGTGACGCGAGATCACGTCCGATGGGTATAAAGGTAGAGTAGTTTGCCGGAAAAGGTAAACAGTGTAAACAGCTTTGCTACTTATTGTGTTTTATCATCAGTTTTCCCGACGTTCTGGATGGTTTCTGATCATAGTTGGCTTTAAATCGATATCTGTGAGGCTTCCGGGCAGGGTTTGATAAGCGTCATAGTTATCCGTTGGTATGCGGCTATATTCACTGATTAAATCTAAGCTTATCAGTGTTACTATACTGATCAACTATTTACAGTGTGGTCAGCATTGACCCGCTCTGACAAATCGGACATATTGCGGTGCAGTAAGCGCTTTTTCTTTAAAGGAAATACCATGGAAATGTTACAGCGGTTGTGGTTCACATTCTGGGATAAACTGACTGGGGCGGTTGGCCGGGTGAAGCTTTTACGGCCTGTCCTGATTCTGCTGGGTTTATACCTGCTGGTCAGTCTCGGGCTTGGGATCTGGTGGAGTCAGGAACCTGCACCTTTTGAGGTTAAGCCGATAGTGGTGCAGACCGCTCAGGGTAAAGAAGAGGAAATCGTGGGTTCTGCGACCGTATCAACGCTGATCAGAATCACCGAGACGCTGATGCAAAAGCCGGGTGGCTATCTGTCCAATGACCGTATGCCTCCGGGTGTCTGGCTGGATAATATTCCTAACTGGGAGTTCGGTGTGCTGGTGCAGGCGCGGGATATGTCCCGGGCGATGCGTAAAGACTTCAGCCGGTCTCAGTCGCAGTCAACTGAAGATGTTGATTTGAAAGAGGCTGAACCGCTGTTGCACTTCGATAATAATAGCTGGCTGCTACCGTCCAGTGAGGGCGAATATAATAAAGCGCTGAAATACCTGCGTGCCTATGAAACGCGCCTCTCTGACCCAACCCAGCAAAATGCCCAGTTTTATGCCCGTGCTGATAATCTGCGCGGCTGGCTGGCCGATGTTTCAACCCGGCTTGGAAGCCTGTCGCAGCGGCTTAGTGCCAGTGTGGGGCAGAAACGGGTTAATACCGATCTGGCGGGCGAATCGACTGCTCGTCAGTCAACCAACAATGCCTCCGAGCTGGAAGTAAAAACCGGCTGGCTGGAAATTGATGATGTCTTTTATGAGGCCCGCGGGACTGCCTGGGCCCTGATCCATCTGCTACAGGCGGTTGAAGTTGATTTCGCAGATGCCCTGGAGAAGAAAAATGCGCTGATCAGTTTGCGCCAGATTATCCGCGAACTGGAAGCGACACAGGCAACTGTCTGGAGTCCGGTGATAATGAATGGCAACGAGTTTGGCTTGCTGGCAAATCATTCACTGGTGATGGCTTCCTATATATCCCGTGCTAACGCTGCCATTATCGACCTGCGGACATTATTAGAGCAGGGCTGAGTGCCAGCCTGATGACGCCAGAAAGGTTAATAAGTTGTTAGTGAGAAATATTATCAGCCGCTTGCCGTAAGCGCTTATTGAAGGAAACTGTATGATCCGGGTGGTCTTTAATCAGAAAGGTGGTGTGGGTAAGTCCAGTATCAGTACCAATCTGGCAGCAATCAGCGCCAGTAAAGGGAAGCGTACACTGGTGGTGGATATGGACCCGCAATGTAATACCAGTCACTATCTGCTGGGTGATCTGGTTAATGACACGGAGGGCGATATCAAGGACTTTTTTGAGCAGACTCTGAGCTTTCAGGTGCGGCCGAAAGAGATTACCCATTTTATTCATCCCACCGTATATGAAAACCTCGATCTGTTACCCTCAAGCCCGGAACTCGGCGACCTGCATGCCAAGCTGGAAGCCAAACACAAAATTTATAAGTTGCGTGATGCACTGCAGAATCTCGATCAGTATGATGCGATCTATATTGATACGCCGCCCGCGTTCAATTTTTATACGCTGTCGGCACTCTGCGCCGCAGATAGCTGCCTGATTCCGTTTGACTGTGATGAGTTTTCCCGCCAGGCACTGTATAGCCTGATGTATAACGTGCAGGAAACCCAGCAGGACCATAACGACAAATTAATCATTGAAGGTATCGTCGTTAACCAGTATCAGCCCCGGGCCAATGCCTCGAAAACGATTGTCGATATGCTCAGAGAGGATAATCTGCCGGTTCTTAACGTCATGATTTCATCCTCGGTGAAGATGAAAGAGTCCCACAATGAGAGTATGCCGCTGATCTTCTTCGCACCCAAGCACAAGCTCACGCTGGAATTTCTGGCGCTGTATGATGAGTTGCATAGCTGAAGAGCTGTCGCTCGTAGCTCGACGTCACGAAAGGCTTCAAAAGCCGTTGCTCGTTGCTCGACGTCACAAAAAGCGTGACTTGCTCGTGGCCCGATAAAAGCCTTCTTTTTACGTGAAGGTTTGTATGTGAGTGATGAACTGTGTAAGAAAGTTGTTGCATAGGTCGGGTGAGGGGCAATAATTCTGAGCAACGAGCAACGAGCAACGAGCAACGAGCAACGAGCAACGAGCAACGAGCAACGAGCAACGAGCAACGAGCAACGAGCAACGAGCAACGAGCAACGAGCAACGGGCAACGGGCAACGGGCAACGGGCAACGGGCAACGAGCAACGAGCAACGAGCAACGCAATTTTTTACGTTTTAAGAGAGACTCCCTGATGCAGATTCATGAGATCAACCACCCTTTGGTAAAACACAAAATCAGCCTGATGCGGGCTGCTGATATCAGCACCCGGGCGTTCCGGCAGCTGGCGGCAGAGGTCGGCGCGCTGCTGACCTATGAAGCAACGAAAGATCTGAAGACTGAAACCTATCAGTTTGAAGGCTGGTGCGGCGAGATGACCGGCGAGCAGATTAAGGGCAAGAAAGTGACGGTTGTACCCATTTTACGCGCCGGTATCGGCATGCTGGATGGTGTGCTTGATCTGATCCCCAGCGCTAAGATCAGTGTGGTGGGTTTGTATCGTGATGAGGAAACATTGCAGCCGGTTACCTACTTTGAGCGGCTCACCAGCGATATGGAAGAACGTCTGGCGCTGGTTATCGATCCGATGCTGGCAACAGGTGGTTCGATGAATGCCACGATTGATATGTTAAAGAAATCCGGTTGTAACAACATTAAAGCGCTGGTGCTGGTAGCCGCTCCGGAAGGCATAAAAGCGGTGAATGACGCGCATCCAGATGTTGAACTGTATACGGCGGCGATAGACAGTCATCTGAATGAGAACGGCTATATTATTCCGGGCCTGGGTGATGCCGGTGACAAGATTTTCGGCACCAAGTAAGGTATTTCTGAGATGAAGAATATGCATGATACGCTGGATGGTAGCGAACCTTTATGGCGTACGGTGTTAGCGGGTTCGCAGATGCTGTTTGTCGCCTTTGGTGCACTGGTACTGATGCCGTTGCTTACCGGCATGGACCCGAGTGTCGCCCTGTTTACGGCGGGTATAGGCACTCTGTTATTTCAGTATGTGACTAAAGGCCAGGTGCCGGTATTTCTGGCGTCTTCGTTTGCATTTATTGCTCCGATTATCTACAGCACTAACACCTGGGGCATGCCCGCAACCGTGGGCGCGTTGTTTTGCGCGGGTCTGGTGTATATGTTGCTGGCGGTGGGCGTTAAATTCTGGGGGGTGGGGTTTCTGCACCGGTTATTACCGCCAGTGGTCGTGGGGCCGGTGATTATGGTGATCGGTCTGGGCCTAGCACCGGTTGCGGTGAATATGGCGATGGGCAAAGCCGGTGATGGCAGTGTTGAGCTGTTTCCCTATTATGACTCCATGATTGTGTCGATGTCAGCGCTGCTGACAACACTGCTGGTGGCAAGTCTCGGTAAAGGTATCTTTCGGCTGTTACCCATTCTGGCGGGGGTTGTCGTAGGTTATATACTGGCGAACTTTTACGATATGGTGAACTATCAGATCGTGGCTGATAGCGCTTTTATTGCAGTACCCGCTTTTGTCTTGCCGGAATTCAACTGGCAGGCGGTCCTGTTTATGATTCCGGTGGCGATCGCGCCGGCAGTTGAACATGTGGGTGATGTGCTGGCGATCGGCCATGTCACTGGCAAGGATTATATTAAAAAACCGGGTCTGCACCGGACGTTGTTTGGTGATGGTCTGGCAACGTCTGCCGCCGCACTGTTTGGTGGACCGCCCAATACGACGTATTCCGAAGTAACCGGTGCGGTTATGCTGACCCGCTCGTTTAACCCTAAGATTATGATGTGGGCGGCGGTGTTTGCTATCTTGCTGGCCTTTGTCGCTAAGTTTGGCATTCTGCTGCAGACCATCCCTTCACCGGTGATGGGAGGTATTCTGATTCTGTTATTTGGCTCGATTGCGGCGGTGGGGCTGAATACGCTGATCAAAGCGAAAGTCGATCTGGCTGAACAGCGTAATCTGGTGATTGTTGCGACGACTCTGGTGTTTGGTATTGGTGGCATGGAGATTGGTCAGGGTGAATTCAGCATGCAGGGGGTCAGCCTTTGCGGTGTTGTTGCCATTCTGTTGAATTTGATTCTGCCCGGAGCCAGACTCTCAAATGATCTTCACGAAGAGCAGGAAGTGGTTGATGATCTGCTAGATCATGTTAAATAAGATATCTCTCTTTATTATTCCACAGATTTAAACCGGCTCAGGCCGGTTTTTATTTCTCCTGCGAAAGGTAGGGTATACCCGTATTTTTGTTGAATTTATCGTCCAACAATGGAACACTGTCGGCTGATTTGAAGAGGATAACCTGAAATGACGATTAACAGCTTTGGTGTAGTGGGTGCCGGTCAGATGGGCGGTGGTATCGCTCAGGTGGCGGCAGTCTCCGGTTTTGATGTGGTACTTTATGATCTCAATGATGCTGCGTTGACGCGGGGTGTTGGGGCTATCAGTGCCAGCCTGGCGCGGATGGTAAAGAAAGAGAAGCTGACGCAGAGCGAAGCCGATCAGGCGCTGGCGCGTATTCAGCAAACCACCGATATGGCCGCGATGGCTGCGGCGGATATTGTGGTTGAAGCGGCCAGCGAAGATGAAGAGATTAAGAAAAACATCTTCCGCACACTCGATGACGTCTGCAAACCCGAAGCGATTCTGGCGACTAATACCTCGTCTATCTCTATTACCCGGCTGGCGGCGGTCACCTCCCGTCCCGGTAACGTGATCGGTATGCACTTTATGAACCCGGTGCCGATGATGCAGCTGGTGGAGATCATTCGTGCCCTGCAAACCGATGATGCTGTGTTTGATGCCGTTAAACAGCTGTCGCTGGATATGGCGAAAGTTCCGGTGGATGTGAATGATGCCCCGGGATTTGTCTCCAATCGTATTCTGATGCCAATGATCAACGAAGCGGTGTTCTGTCGCTATGAAAACCTGGCGTCTGCGGAAGAGATCGATACGGTGATGAAGCTGGGCATGAGTCACCCGATGGGGCCGCTGGCACTGGCGGATCTTATCGGTCTGGATACCTGCCTGAGCATTATGGAAGTGCTCTATGATAACTTCAAAGATTCTAAATACCGTCCCTGTCCGCTGCTGGTGCAGATGGTCGATGCCGGCTATCTGGGTCGTAAAAGCGGACGCGGTTTTTATCAGTATGACAGCTGATGACACACCGGTTCTGATTCGATTAAGCGTCCTTCGGGGCGCTTTTTTTATGCAAGACTAACTACCCTCAACCACCTCCTCTCCTGAGTCTTTCCCGCGTTCTCATCTGTCAGTATAAATTTACCTCTTCCTGTTTGCTGTGGTGCTGATCAGGCCCGTTTCTTGCTGTTTCTAAGGTTGCTGAATGAACAGTGAACAACTGAAGCGGTGTCTTGTTATGGCTGAAATGAACAGTCTGACGGCTCGTCAGTATCTGCTGCGGCTGGGCTATTGGCTAATAAAGGCTTTAGTTTCAAATAGTTATGTATAAGGAAAGTGCTATCGGTGAAATAACGAAATCGTAGAGTATTAACTAACAGACGTTTGTCTGAGGAAAAACCGCTTACTGGATTATCTGTCCGGCAGGGCTTTTTGTTGCTGAAAACCGTAGCCACAGCGGCAACTCTGTTCCTCATTCAACGATACCCGTGATTGACAGCTTGGCTGAATGCCTGAGCGGGTTTTTTGCGCCCTGAATAAATCGATTACTGCCTGTTTAAAATAGGCGGACCGGGGCTTTATTGCCTTAAAAAGGAGTGAAAACATGATTATAAACAGTAGTTATATAAACATGAGTGTTGAGCATGAGAAATCAGAATCCCGGGAGATTACCCGCAGTCTCAATGGTCAGGAGCGGGGTAGTCAGTTTGGTTCACAACTGGAGGCGCTGCTAGCCGGATCACAGCTTAAAGGGTCCGGTAACGCGACGTTCGAGAATTCAGATGACCGACCGTGGTTTGGTTTCGGGCTGTCGGATCTGTCTGTTGGCACCTTTGTTCGCCCTTTTGAGTCGGCTGACGGGGCTGACCGGGCTCAGTCGCAGATATGGCAGAGCTTGTTAAAGGCGATTCAACCGAACTCTTCGCCGCTGCCTGTTGTTCAGCCTTTGTCTGGTTCGGTAGTAAGTCTGAGTGAGCTGACTGAGGACGGCGTGCCTGCGCGGATACAGCCCCGTGTTTTAAAGTTTGAGTTGAATGTTAGTGAAAAAATTGAGGAGTATGAGTGTACTCAGTTCAATAGCTGCGGCACGGTTAACACTGCTGATGGACGCTCGATCGAGTTTGGTATGAGCCTTGGCATGGAGCGCAGCTATAGTGCTACCCGGGAATATACCGCCACTCAGGAGTTAGTATTCACAGACCCGCTGATCCTCAATTTTGAAGGCAACTATGCGGATCTCAGCAATGAAAAGTTTGAATTTGATCTGGATGCCGATGGTGATAAAGAGCTGATCAGTTATCTCACCGGAAGCAGTGGAATGCTGGCGCTGGACCGAAACAATGATGGCATCATCAATGATGGTTCTGAGCTGTTTGGTGCCCGCACCGGCGATGGCTTTGCCGAACTGGCCGATTACGATGAGGACGGCAATGGCTATATCGACGAAGCCGACTCAATCTTTGATCAGTTAATGATCTGGAATAAAACGACGGATACTGATTCTCTGGAAACACTGAAAGACCGGGATATCGGCGCAATCTATCTGGGTGCGAGCGCGACCCCTTTCGATATCAAAGGGGAGGATAATCAGCATAACGGCACTGTCAGAAACAGTGGCGTGTATTTCAGTGAAAACGGTGAGGTTGGCACGTTGCAGCAGATCGATATGGTGGTTTGATTCATTGCGGTTATTCAGGGCAAGCGGCCCTGAATAACCCAGACTACCGCAGCGCCGCCAGCGAGTCGCTGGAACATCGCTTCGCGACTCGCTAGACAAAACCTGAAAACCCGACGCGGTTTAATATCAATAAGCGCGGGTCTTATGCTGGGCCTGTATGAAACCAGGGACACGTATTTACCGCCGCCATTATCCTGTATAAAACGTCCTGCTGTTATCACTATCCTGCTGATTATTTTAAATAAACCTGACTTTTTGTCTGACAGGATATCCTCTATGGCGATTTTGCCGATCATCTCTAAGGTCTTCTTCAGGCCCGTCGGTTAGCCTTAAGGCGTTTAAGGGGCTGGCTTGAATTCTGTATTAACCCTTGAATTCAGCATTAACAAACCGGGGGATAGCAAAAGGGGGCAGATGTGTTTTTCCTGCTTAATTGCAGGTGCCTTAGCGCTTTCAATAAATCCAATGACGTCGGCCTCAGCCTGCAGTCTTTATTAATCTCATCCGCCACAAGGATAGCCACCTCAGCCAGCAAGCCATCTCTGATGGCTGAGATGAAACAAAGCAACAATAGGCTTGCAGCTATCAACAGAACAACTGACAACAGCAGGTATAGCCATTTATCGGTTGTTTTATCTCAATCGTGAACGTTCCTCTGACGTTTAACGGTTGCAGTCTGCCACCTTAAATATATAGAATGACAATCATTCTCATTTAGAAGGGCGATGTTAATGACTGCTTTATCATTGGGCTACGCAAACGTAACGACACTTTACGGCGAACATCATCACTGGTTACAGCACTGGCTCAGGCAGCATCTGGACTGCTCAGAAACCGCAGCCGACTTAGCACATGATACTTTTTTGCGTCTTCTGTTGAAGGATCATCTGCCTGCTATCGACAGCCCCAAGGCATATCTGGGGAGGGTGGCGCGTGGTTTGATGTTAAACCACTGGCGTCGCCAGGCCCTGGAAAAAGCGTATCTTGAAGTGCTCATGAATCACGCTGATATCGCCCATCCATCGGAAGAAGAGCAGGCGTTAGTGCTGGAAGCACTATTGCAGCTAGCCAATGTTTTAGACGGTTTACCCGAGCGCTGCAAAACGGTCTTTATCCTGGCCCGCATCGACGGCTTAAGCTATCAAACCATTGCAGATCAACTGGATATCAGTGTCAATATGGTACAAAAAGCGATGAGTAAGGCCATGCTCAATTGTTATCAGGTGCTGTATGGGTAGCCAGCAACACTTTGATTGGGCAGATAGCGCAGAACCCACCGACAAAGAGATTAGCGAAGCCATTCAATGGCTCGTTTTGTTTGAAGCCGGTTTGCACTCTGCTGATGATTTTCAGGCGTTTAATCACTGGAAACAACAGCCGAAGCATCAGTTGGCGTGGCAGCGTTTAGGCCGCGCCAGCCAGTATTTTGAACAGATAGCGCTAAACGGCCAACAGGTGGCTGATAGCGTCCGCAAGGCTGAGTGCACACTACAACAAAAACGAAAAACCTTGAAAAAAATGCTCTCGCTAGGGGGGATGGGTTTGATACTGACGGGGGGCTTCGTTGGCGCCCGTGCGCGTAGCACACCGATATTTGATCAGTTAATAGCTGATCTGAGCACCTCTACCGGCGAGCAAATACAGCAAAGACTACAAGATGGCAGCTCACTCACTTTAAATACACAGTCGGCAATGGATATTGATTTCAGCGCTTCGCCTGAGTTCACTCTGCGTTACGGTGAAGCCTTTATTGAGCACAGCGGAGCCACCCGACTACGCGTTGATCGCCACCTGGTAAGTGCATCGTCTCAGGCTGCCTATGTTGTCTCTTATCGTGATGGCATCTGCCAGTTACATATATTAGAAGGCGCTGTTCGCTGCTGGATGAACGGCACTGTTTTTGAGTTACACCCTGAAGAATCCCTGGAACATCGAAATAATATTACCACCCGGTTTATCACAGACCTTAATGCACTTAGCTGGCGATACGGCATGCTAACGGTCGAACGTATGACACTGGGAAACTTTATCCAGGAGCTTAACCGTTACCGGGCGGGTTATCTCGTATGTGAAGATTCAGTCGCGTCATTGCGGTTAACAGGTAGTTTTCCGATAAATAGCACCGACGCCATTCTGGATAATCTATGTCAGATCCTTCCGGTCAGGCTGCAGCGTATCAGCCCGTACTGGGTGCGTTTAATGTCTGTTTAAACAACGTAAAAAAATAATTTAATTTTTTTTCATGAAAACTGGCAGATTTTTCTTTCTGACGGGGCTTATAGAGTATGGACGCTAAGTTTGCCTGAAAGCACTTAGCATTTTCTCTTAACTTACTTAGGTATTAGTAGATGTTAAAGCCTAATCGCTTACGGATTAAGCATAAGCTTCACCCTCTGGCTCTGTGTGTTTCTTTTGTTGTCAGTTTTTCTGCCCTCTCACCTTCAGCCTTTGCTGAAGGGACACGTTTTTATCAGGTGCCACCGGGGTCGCTTGATAGAGCAGTGGCCGCTTTTGGTCAGCAAAGTGGCATTCTCGTATCGGTTAGTGCGAATGCCAGCCTTAATAAAAAAACGGCAGGTCTGAATGGCGAATATACTTCAATAGACGGTCTGACCACCTTACTAAAGGGTACTGGTCTGAGGGTGATTCCTCAGGCAAATGGCAGTTATATTATTGCCGGGCACCAGGCCCCGATAATCAGTGATGATAAGCAGGAGGTGCAGCTGCAGTCACTGATGATCGTCGATAACAGTATCATCCTCGACAATGACTGGGTTTACACAGAACCCCGGTCTGTCAGCAACATTTCTGAGAAACAGATGGACAATCGCCCGGCGCGTCATGCCGCGGATATTCTGGAACAAACGGCGGGTGTGTATTCCAGTGTCAGCCAGCAAGACCCCGGACTGTCCGTTAATATTCGCGGTATCCAGGACTTTGGCCGGGTCAATATGAATATTGACGGCATTCGTCAAAACTACCAAAAAACCGGTTATGGGCAGCGTAATGGCCAGATGTATATCGACCCGGAATTACTCACCGGCGTTACCATCGATAAAGGGGCCACTAATGTCATGGGCAGCGCTGGGACGCTCGGCGGGGTTGCATCGTTTAACACCGCGAATGCCAGTGACTTCTTGTCCGAGGGTGAAACCTATGGCGGCAAGATAAGTCTGGGGGGCGGAGATAATGGGACAAACTTTATTGGCAGCGGCATTATTGCGACCGGTAATGATGATGTGGATCTTCTACTGGGTATCAGTCGCCGTAGTTTCGGCGATTATTTACCGGGTACCCGTGGTGATATTAGTGGCATCCGCATCAACAACGAAGCCGGTCTATATGATGATTTTGTCGACACGGTAAAACACTCTAAAGTCTCAGAATCGGCCTATACCATGGCATCTCAGCTCGGCAAAATTGGCTGGAATATCAATGATGATGAGCGTTTACAGCTTAGCTATATACGCACGGCAACTAAAACAGGCAATGCCGGGGCGTTAGGCAATTTAAACAATGTCCCGCCCTATGAATATGGCTGGAAACATCACAGTGACAGTGAAATCGTGTCGCAAAATGCCGCACTGGATTACAGTTTAGCGCCTGAAGGTCAGGACTGGTTAGACTTACACGTTAAGCTGTATTACGCCGACACCAACAATGATACGCACTTTTTGGGTTCTCCCGCCTCCTGGTCCTCCAGCGGCTATTCGCCAGCGGTAGAAAGTTACGATGAAAGCACCCGCGTGAGAACCTATGGCTTGCAGGCACAAAACAGATCTCAGATCTGGCCCGGCGATGACGAAGGGTATAAGCACACGCTAAGCACTCATTACGGGGCTGAGATCTATTACGATACTATTTCCTCCCGCAGTAATGACCGCGCGAATGCCGCCTCCGGGGCGACGCCAGAGGGTAACCGGGCAATGGCCAGTGTCTTTACCAACCTTGATTATGCGTATGATGATTGGTTAACACTGCAGGGAGGGCTGCGCTATGACCGCTATCGGTTACAGGGCGTTACAGGGTTTTCGTACAAGCGGATTAACCCTATCTATACGAAAGACAACCCCTGCACCGAACGACGCCTAGTGAACTGTGCAAACTGGATTGTCACTGAAAACGCCGAATGGAATATAGACGATGAAGCGGGTAAGTTTTCACCGACTTTCTTTGCGGGGGTAAAACCCGGACCTGACTGGTTACAATTATTCGGCAGCTATGGACTTTCATGGCGGCCACCCGCCGTCACCGAAGCCCTGGTTAGCGGTTCGGCACGGGCGGGTGATTACTACCTGTTTCCTAACCCATACTTAAAGCCCGAGCGTGCTAAATCCTGGGAGCTTGGCTTTAACGTTTTAAAACCCGAGATGTTTACACCTAATGACCAGCTTGGGTTAAAAGTCGCTTACTTTAATAGCAAAGTAACCAACTATACAAGCCTGATTGCAAACCAAAACAAACCCGGGCATAGACCACACGCTATTGGCAATGCCGTATTTCAAAATAACCTGAAAGACAGCCGTTTTCATGGTATCGAATATCAACTGAATTACGATGCAGGCTTTATGTACTTTGATGCCAATTTTACACAGATGTTTGGTCGTAATGACTACTGCTATAAAGGAGCATGGCTAGGAGGAAAAGTGCAAAGCGAAGGAGGCCGCGGAAACTGGTATCAAGTAGAGGTTCCAGGAGCTAATGATTATAGTGTTTGTTCTAATCAACCTTTATTCAGTAGCTCCTCTTATGTGCCTAGCAGCCGGGGCTCGGTGACACTCGGTGGCCGCATGCTTAATCGCCAGTTGGATATGGGCGTGACCATGCGCTTTAGTCCGGGATACCAGGATAAATCAGAAAAGAGTTCTACGCCTTTTTTAGCTGACTGGCCTTCATACCAGGTTTACGACCTTTATGCCAGCTACCCCTTAACAAAAGATTTTATGCTGCGCGGCTCAATTGAAAACCTGACCGATGAAGCCTATCTCGTGAATTATGGTGAATCAATAGCCTATACCCTTTCCCGGGGCCGCACGATACAAGCAAGCTTAGAATATCGTTTTTAACATTTTTAACGTCATAGCTTAAACACTATGACTTAAAACGGCCGCATTCAAATGGAATGTGGTCATAAACCGGTGCGCAGACTCTATGCGTTCTCTTAAATGGAAAATAAGGTGATTTAAAATGAGCTTTTCAATTAATTATAATTCAGATGTTTCCAGCGATACCATCAGTGCATATTTAGCAAGTTTCGCTAGCGCGTTTGGCGATGTTGATCATACCAATGGCAATGTCGATGATAGTAACAGCGGCGGCTTTTATGGTGGTGGTTTTTTTGATGGTACGCAATATGGCATTACCAGTACCGCTAATGACATCTCAGCCGTACTTGCCGAGGGTGATTTGAATTACACCTTCTTTACATCGCCTGCACACACTCTTTATGGTGATTTGGACACGGTTACACTGGGGGATTCGCTTCTGGGCGGCTCTGACACTGCTTATAGTATTGATGAAGTAGGGGCCAGTTTCGATGGCCTTGATCTCTCAAGTGCGAGCAGTGAAGGCCACAGCGGCACCGTTCACCAGGTAATTTATGGTCTGATGGAGGGCGATGTTGACCCACTGGAAGCCGCATTGGCTGACATTTTCGATGGCATTCTAAGTGTCACCGATAGTCAGTCTAACGCCGCCTCTATCTTTAACACCGCGACGTTCGCCGGACTGGATGACAACAGTGACGGCACTATCACCGAAGCTGAAATTACGGCGTACGCCAGTGCTTCTGTTGCCACCGTTGGTGTTCATGAAGATGCAGGTGATCTGGCGTTAGCAGCTTAACATCATGCATGTTTTTCTTAAGCATAAAATAAAACGGATAGAAGGTTTCCCTCCTATCCGTCTGTAACCTGTCTGGCGCAGCCCCTGTTTTGGCGAACTCGGCTGCGCCAGCGTTAATCATCATGCTTCCAGCACCAGGTGTCAATAATGTCCTTGCAAAACACAGGTTAATCTCTCCGATTGCATTAAATTCTCTGGGTAATCATTGTTATTCGTCTCAGGTTGATGCTGCTGACAATGGATAGTCAATAGCCAGTAATAAATGTCACGCTGTAACGTTGCCTTGCTCGTGGGCGATACTAGTAGGAAGACCGATATGACCTCATCAGATAATCACTTTCGAGAAGCTTTGGCTGCCTGTAAAGGTGGCTTTTACAGCATCGGATTGTTCAGTGCCGTGATTAACTTATTGATGCTTGTTCCTGCCATTTATATGTTGCAGGTCTATGACCGGGTGCTGGCATCAGGTAATACAACCACCTTAATTATGCTGACGCTGATGGTTCTGGGGCTGTATATTTTAATGGGTGCGCTTGAATGGGTGCGCAGTTATATGGTGATTCGCCTCGGTGCACAGATGGATATGCATGTGAATCAACTGATTTACAACGCTGCTTTTAATGCCAATTTATCCGGTCATCGCCAGTCTGCTGCTCAAGCCCTGAAAGACCTGACCCACTTGCGGCAGTTTGCGACGGGGAATGCTGTTTTTGCATTATTTGATGCGCCCTGGTTTCCTGTTTATTTAGCCGTTCTTTTTCTGTTTCACCCATGGTTAGGCTGGCTGGCCCTGGCGGGAGCGCTTGTGCTTATAGGCCTGGCGTGGCTGAATCAGCGGCTATCTCACAGGCCATTAGAAAAAGCGGGCATCTTATCTATACGGGCAACCCAGCATGCCGAAGCGGATCTACGTAATGCAGAAGCGGCCGAGGCGATGGGAATGTTGCAGGCTTTACGGACGCGCTGGTTACATCAACATACCGCTTTTCTGATATCGCAGGGTGTCGCCAGTGAAAAAACCGCGTCGATCACCGCCTTGTCTAAAGGGGTGCGTATGTCACTGCAATCGTTAATGTTAGGCCTGGGGGCATGGTTAGCCGTAGCCGGGGATATCACAGCAGGAATGATGATTGCCGGTTCTATTCTGGTTGGCCGGGTGCTAAGTCCCTTAGATCAGGTGATTAACGCCTGGAAACAATGGAGCGGAGCACGCCTTTCTTACGATCGCCTTAATCAATTGATGTGTGACTATCCTGAACAGGGTACAGGCATGTGCCTGCCAAAACCCAGGGGGGCTATATCCGTTGAAAACATCACCGCGTGTGTCGCCAATAGCCGCACCCCCGTCTTAACTAATGTTAGCTTTTCAGTTGCACAAGGGGAGATGATTGGTGTTCTTGGCCCATCCGGTTCGGGAAAGTCAACCCTGGCAAAAGTGCTTGTAGCGGCACAATCGGTTTTAGCCGGCAAGGTTCGTCTTGATGGCGCCGATATGCATCAGTGGGATAAAACTGAACTTGGCCCACACATTGGCTATTTGCCACAAGATGTACAGTTATTTGCAGGCAGTATCGCCGAGAATATCGCTCGTTTTCAAACGGCTACCCCTGAAGAAATAGTAGAGGCCTCACGTTTAGCCGGGGTTCACGAACTGATTCTGCAGCTGCCTGATGGCTACGATACGCAATTAAGCGAGACTGGCGCGGGGCTTTCGGGCGGACAAAAACAACGTATTGGTTTAGCGCGAGCACTCTTCAGGCAGCCTGCACTGGTTGTACTGGATGAGCCTGATGCCAGTCTGGATGATGCCGGTGAGAAAGCCTTGCTACGCGCATTTAAAGACCTTAAACGACAACAGTGTACACTGATTGTTATTACCCATAAGCCCGCCCTGGTCAATGACGCCGATAAACTATTAGTCCTTCGGCAGGGGCAGCTGCAAGCCTTCGATACCCCCTCGGGAATCGTGCAAGCCGCCAATACAGCGTCAGCGGTTAAAAGACCGCTCATGGCCTCCAGTTATGCATATAAAACGGCAAGATCAGCATGAGCAAGCGCAAGCCTTCACTGGAACTGGCAACGAGTCCCCGTGCTTCTTTTAAACATGATCAGCAGATGTTGTTACCAGACCCCGGACGTCATGCCATCATCGGCTGGCTGTTAGTTATCGTCGGTTTTTTAGGATTTATACTCTGGGCGGGCCTGGCCCCTTTGGATAAAGGCACGCCAGTATCAGGAGAAGTCATTGTCTCTGGCAACCGTAAAACGGTTCAGCATCTTAACGGCGGTATTATTGGCGCAATCAACATCAGCGATGGTGATCATGTTCAGGCAGGGCAGGTGCTGCTAAAGCTTGACAATACCTCACTAAGCGCTGAACTGTCGTCCCTTCAGGCACAATTTATAGGTGCGCTCACCACCGCAGATCGTCTGGCGGCAGAACGTGACAGACAGAAAAATATCATCTTCTCTTCTGCCGTCTTAAGTCAGCAAAATCAACCTTCTGTCGCCAGTGCCATTTTACGACAGCGCCAACTCTTCGACAGCCGCCAACGGGCACTACAGTTAGAGTTAGATGCACTGGAGGAACGCATAATCGGGGCGCAAGAGCAGCTTAATGGATTAAAAGCATCCCAGCACAGCAAGTTAATACAGCTAAAAAACTTGCAAGAGCTGCTGACAAACTACCGGGCATTAGCAGAAGAGGGCTATATTCCACACAACCGTCTGTTGGAAACCGAACGCTTACACGCCGAAATGACCGGCGCCGTGTCAGAAGGGCGTGGTCAAATCGGGCAGCTTAAAAGTCAGATTGTAGAATCACGGTTACAAAAACGACAACGGTTACAGGAGTATCAGCAGGATGTGCGTCACCAACTTGCCGACGTTTTAACTCAGGCAGAAGACCTTAAACATAAGATAACACGCGCACAGTTTGCCCTTGATAATACCTTAATCAGGGCACCGGCTGATGGTGTTGTTGTTGGTCTTAATGTCTTTACTCGCGGGGGTATCGTCAGCCCTGGGCAGGCACTCATGGATATCGTTCCCGCCCACGAGCCGCTTCAGGTTGAAGGCCACATACCCGTCAATTTAATTGATAACGTTCACCCGGGTTTACCTGTAGAGCTGATTTTTTCTGCCTTAAATCAGGCAACGACTCCCCGTATTCATGGCGAAGTCTTGACGGTTTCAGCAGACCGGTTAATCAATGAGCAAACCGGAGAGCCTTATTATAATGTGCTTGCCCGGGTCAGCCCGGAAGGGATGAAACAGCTTGCCGGACTCGATGTCCGGCCCGGCATGCCCGTTGAAACATTTATTCGAACAGGAGAACGCTCGCTGCTTAATTACCTGTTTAAGCCGCTACTGGATAGAACGCATATGGCTTTGACAGAGGAATAGAGATGTTGCCCAGACTACCCATATTAATAAGCTTGTTATTGTTCTCAAAGGGCGCTTTGGCGCTGTCTTTAATCGAAGCCTACCAGACAGCGGTGTCCAACGATGCTCAGTTTCAGGCCGCCATCGAAGCGCAAAGTGCCGGACAAGAAAACCGAAGCATTGGCCGGTCTGGCCTGCTACCCACGATCGCCTGGCATTATAGTCACTCAGAAAACGCCTCTACGGTTAGCGGGAAGTCCGCCAGGATTCAGCGTGATTATCACAGTTACGCATCAACACTGTCGGTTGAACAACCCATCGTTGATTTTGCTGCCTGGGCTGGTTATAAACAGGGGGATGCGCAGGCACTTCAGGCAGATGAACAGTTCAGAGAACAGCAACAGGCATTAATTGTGCGTTTGGTCGCTGCTTATAGTGAGACATTATTGGCGGTTGAAAAAGTCAGGCTGGCTGAATCTAAACAACGTGCTTATGCAGAGCGTTTAGCACTAAATCAACGATTATTGAAGGCTGGCGAAGGGACGCGTACCGATATTCTTGAGACACAAGCGCGGTTGCAACTGGCGACAACAGACACGATGGAGGCTGAACTAGCGGTAGATTCCGCGCTCAATCAGCTGGAAATAATGATAGGAAAAACCCTCTTTGCTAGCGATATAAGACCGCTTGCCCGCACTTTTTCGCCGTTACCCTTAATCCCCGACAACGTTCAAACGTGGTGTAATCTTGCACGGCAACACAGCCCCACTATTGCCGCTCTTAATCATGAGATAGATGTGTTTAAGTACGCTATTGAACGTAATCGCGCGGGCCATCTGCCCCGTGTCAACCTGTTCGCACGCACCCGACAAACCAGCTCCGATACGGAAACCAGCTATCAGCAGCAGTATGATACCAACAGTATCGGTGTTGAAATCAGCCTGCCGATCTTTTCCGGAGGACAAACAACCGCAGTCGTTCAACAGGCCTCGCATCAGCTATTAGAAGCGCAACATCAGCTTGATGCAGAAATAGCCACTATCTTCAGCGAAGTGAAAAAACAATTTAACCAGCTCAAAAGCACTGAGGCGCGGCTTAATGCCTATCAACTTGCTGTCGATGCCGCCGAACTAACCGTTCATGCCACACAAAAAAGTGTTCAGGGCGGCGAGAGAGTCAATGCCGATGTGCTGGACGCAGAACAAAGGCTGGTAAGTGCCCGGCAAGACCTTTTAGAGGCACAGCATCGCTGGCTCCTTGCGTGGGTGAATATCCGGCATCAGGCGGGGACTCTCAGCGAGAAAGATATATTAGTATTATCAGACCTGTTTCAATCACCCGCGCGCCAGAACTAATCTGGAGACTGTCTGAATATATCAATGGTAAGAGGATATCCGATCTGCTTTAACGAAGAACAGATCGCGGCTGCGCCGCTCGCTAGTGGCGAGAACGTCGCTTCGCGACTCGCTGGAAAAAGCCCGGAAAACGGACGCTGACGATTTAACGTTTTGATTTTATCAACACTGGGCTTATGCTGAAGCCAGTATGAAAGCAGAGACGCAGCTTTTACAGGCAGTATTCATCTGTAGAAAACCTCCTCCTCTATGTAGCTATCCTGCTGATTATTAGAATAAAAGTGACTTTTTGGTTGTCTGGTTTCCAGAGTTATAGTGCCAAAGGGCACTATAACTAGCTGTTATGTTTCAAGGAGAACATTAACTTGCATGTAAATATCCTCACAGCACTAATAGGTGTAGGTTCCGGCGCTTTTGGCTACTGGTTTTCTACTTTTTCGGTGCAGCCAATACTTCGATATCGTGACGTCCTTAATAAAGTACATAGAGACTTCATCTATTACGGTCAGGTCATAAATTTTGAAGGGCTCAACGAGCAGATGCATGATTTGTACAGAGAAAGGGTATTGGCTAACCGAGATTCATCAGCAAGATTGTCTGCTGCTTACTTGGAGCTACCTCAGTGGCGTAAGAACTGGCTAGAAAAATCGGGCCTTCGTCCAAAGGAAGCTGCAAAGCATCTGATTGGTTTTTCCAACACTACAGATTACGATAAGTCACATGAAATTGAGCAGGCTATTAGGCGAAAACTCGGTTTGCCTCAAGAAACATAACAAAAACAGGTAGTTGACGCACCATGGGAGCTAAAGGGGTCGGAGCTAAAGGGGTCAAAGCCCTTTAATAGCTAAAGGGGTCAAAGCCCTTTAATCGTGGGCGATTTCAGTCAGCAGTTACTGGCGATTGACGTTTGAGTTTCGCGATGGACATGTGTATCTGCTTGAGTATGATGATTATCACTAATGGCACCCCCCACATCCCGGTGAGTTCATCTCTGCCACTTATATGGAGCCCTTTGGGCTAAGCTGTCGCTATCTGGCGCAGCAGTTAGATGTTTCACCGTCCACATTAAATCGCATCCTGAAAAAGCAGAGTGGCATCAGCCCAGAAATGGCACTGAGGTTATCGAAAGCTCTGGGGCGCACTCCAGAGAGCTGGCTTGCAATGCAGGATGCCTATGATTTATGGCATGCCAATAAGCGCATTCAACTGGATAGAGTTCAAAAAGTCGAGCTGACCGCGGCATAACCAAAGCTAAAGGGGGTCAAATACCTTGATTAAAGGTAGAGGTATTTATATCTCGCTGACAATGGATTGCATCGTTGTAAGATATATATTCCCACGCGGGAGCGTGGGAACGAGTTAAAAACCTTCTGCTCTTGCTTTTATCTCGGTACCCTCAGTGTTCTCTGTGGTGCATACGCGCTTAAAGCTAATGGAATCGGTAGGATCAGACTAATTGATTTAGCAAAACAATAACGGAGCAGATATATCTCTTCAGACCGTCAGGGTCTGTATGGGGTTGCCCCGGTAACGGGGCGCTCAACCACGACGGCGATAGTCCGGGCAGGCAATAATTTTCCGTAATCAGGCAACTTATTGCCGCAATATATTTAAACTAAATAATCGATTTTAGGTGTTAAAGGACGCCCGTATTTCATCTCATGAACCTCCCCCATTGTAGGCGCATTTTCCGGAGAATATTTTCTTATGCTAAGGGATTCTCCATATTTATTTTTAAAGGTATTCAGAATTTCAGTTTCAGATAGGTTCTGTCCAAACGCATCGTTATTACTGAACACTGTCTTCCAGCCATTATCACCAAAAGAAGCCAGAATCTCACCATTGTTCTCTATAACAGTCGTTTGAGGTATTGAATTTTGGTAGTCGATCTGAGCTTGCCTTTCGGCTGGCGTAGGAAGACTTGGAAGCTTAATACTCAGTTGTTCCCGAACTTCTGTAGGGAGGTCATTTTTTGATAGTCGATTCTTGGGGGTTAAGGGGATTGTAATTGCATCGTTGATGTTAATAGAGGCCATTTATCTTCATCCATAAAAGTTTATGCCTTCAATCTGAAGCAATTTATACACCATATTTACAATGTGGTTGAACAATCGCCTGCCAAACAACCTATGTGGGACTACTAATCGATAGGACCAGAGCAACTGATGTAGCAAAACAATAAGGGCGCAGTTATATCTTCTTCCTGAAACCCTCCGCTCTGGCTGTTACCTCAGTGCCCTCTGTGGTGCATACGCTCATTCACTCAATTGCCTTACTCAGGCTATTCCACCCCCCTATAATCTTCTACTGATCAACAAATCGTCGATAGTTATTCACGCTGGCTTTTTTCAATGGGAGGCTCTTTCGGGTTTTGTCTATAGCAAACCGGGCCTGTTCAGTGTTGCATAACACCGGGGCAGGCCGGTTACTTTGACAGATAGCGAATGCCATCCTCCAGCCCCTCAAGGGTCAGGGGGTACATCTTGTTATCCATAATTTTTTTGATCATCTGGGTGCTGGCGGTGTAGTCCCAGTAGCGCTGATGGCTGGGGTTGAGCCAGATCGCTTTGTCCCAGGTGTCGAGAATGCGTTGCATCCAGACACTGCCCGGCTCTGGGTTGCGGTGCTCGACACTGCCATAGCGCTCGGTGACTTCGTAAGGGGCCATCGCCGCATCGCCGACAAATATAACCCGGTAGTCCCGGCCATAGGTGTGCAGCAGGTCGAAGGTGTCGATATGCTCATTCCAGCGGCGTTTATTATCTTTCCACACCCGTTCGTAAACACAGTTATGGAAGTAGAAGTATTCCAGATGTTTAAACTCGGTGCGGGCGGCGGAGAACAGCTGTTCACACTGGCGGATATACGGGTCCATTGAGCCGCCGACATCGAAGAAAAGCAGGACTTTGGCGGCATTATGCCGTTCTGGCACCATCTTCAGATCCAGCAGTCCGGCATTGTTGGCGGTAGAGCGGATGGTGTCATCCAGATCCAGCTCGTCAGCGGCACCGGTACGGGCGAATTTACGCAGTTTGCGCAGGGCAACTTTAAGATTGCGGGTGCCCAGTTCGACGCTGTCATCGAGATCGCGGAACTGACGTTTCTCCCACACTTTCACCGCGCGTTTATGTTTGCTTTCACCGCCGATACGCACACCTTCCGGGTTGTAACCGCTATGACCGAACGGTGAGGTACCGCCGGTACCGATCCATTTGCTGCCCCCGGCGTGGCGCTCGTTCTGCTCTTCGAAGCGTTTGGCCAGGGTCTCCATCAGTTTATCCAGACCGCCGAGTTTTTCGATCTCATCTTTCTCTTCGTCAGTCAGGTTTTTGATAAAGTCAGATTCCAGCCACTGTTCCGGAACAACGTTGTCGAACGGGTCAGGCAGTTCGGCCAGTCCTTTAAAGTAGTAACCGAAAGCCAGATCAAAGCGGTCGAAATATTTCTCATCTTTTACCAGACAGGTGCGGGCCAGCAGATAGAAGTCATCCCAGCTGGCAAAGGCGAGATGATTTTCCAGTGCTTCCAGCAGGGTCAGCAGCTCTTTGATTGAGACCGGCACCTGTGCCTTGCGCAGGGTGTAGAAGAAATCGACTAGCATCAGTGACTCCGGTTTAGCGGCTTTCGCGGCGGGCCATAAATGCCAGTCGTTGCAGCATATGCACATCCTGCTCGTTCTTCAGCAGGGCGCCATACAGCGGCGGAATCGCTTCGCCGGGATTACGGTTTTGCAGCAGATCAACGGGGATGTTGTCCGCCAGCAGCAGCTTCAGCCAGTCGATCAGCTCTGAGGTTGACGGCTTCTTTTTCAGGCCGTTGATCTCACGTACCTGGAAGAAGATCTCCAGCGCTTCGTTGACCAGGTCTTTCTGAATGTTCGGAAAGTGAACATCGACGATCTGCTTCATGGTCTCGGCATCGGGGAAGTTGATGTAGTGGAAGAAGCAGCGGCGTAGAAAGGCATCGGGCAGCTCTTTTTCGTTGTTACTGGTGATAATAATAATCGGACGGTGTTTAGCGACCACGGTTTCGCCAGTCTCGTAGACGCTGAACTCCATCTTATCCAGCTCGACCAGCAGGTCATTGGGGAACTCGATATCCGCTTTATCGATCTCATCGATCAGCAGCACCACCTGTTCATCAGCATCGAACGCTTCCCACAACATCCCTTTGCGGATGTAGTTGTTAATATCGTGCACCCGGTCATCACCCAGCTGGGAATCACGCAGCCGGGAAACCGCATCGTATTCATACAGGCCCTGCTGAGCTTTTGTGGTTGATTTGATATGCCAGCGCAGCAGCTTTTTACCAAACGCCAGCGCCACCTCATCGGCGAGCATGGTTTTGCCGGTACCCGGTTCACCTTTGATCAGCAGGGGGCGTTGCAGTGTTGCGGCAGCGTTGACCGCCATCCGCAGATCATCAGTCGCAACATAGCGCTCGGTACCTTCAAACTTCATCTGAGTTAACCTCTGTGGAAACTGTTACCAAAGATGATCATATTAGCAGAAAAGTGGTATCGGGATATGTAAGTCGCTTAACTATTTAGGACAACCTGTCTATCTGTCTGCCACACTGGCTTGCTGTGGATAACCGCCATCACGCTGCACCAGTAGCATGGCGATCAGCACCAACACAATGCCGGGTAACAGCTGCCACTGGAACACCGTCGAGCCGAGTAACAGGTTGAGAATCACGACAAATATTGGCGTCAGAAAACCATAAGCGGCTACCTGTGTTGCTCCCAGTGTGATGGTGCCTAACTGCAGCAAAAAGAAGCTGACCAGGGTGGTGAAGACGGCGAGATAGAGCACCCCCAGATAGACGTTGATGTCGACTTCAGTCCATGCAATCTGTCCCAGGTTTGGCATAGACAACAGTAACAGCCAGACGGCGCCAAAACTGATTACCCAGAAGGTCATCACCTCCATCGGTTCACCGGCATAGAATTTTTTGACCAGCGGATTGTAGGTGCCCATAAACAGGCAGCCGAGCAGAAACAGCAGATCGCCGCGATTAATATCCAGCTGCAACAGATTGTTTAGGTCACCACGGAACACTATCCACAGGGCACCCAGGGTGCCCAGCAGCAGTCCGCTGGCCCGGCGTTTTCCGGTGCTCTCCCGGTTGATAAAAAACACATAGAACGCCGTAATGGCAGGCACGGTGGTGTAGATTGCGCCGGTATTCAGGGCGCTGGTATAGCGCAGTGCCTCAAACATACACCAGAAAAAAACCACCAGAGGGATGCTCAGGATGGCATAACCCATTAATCGCCTGGCTGATGGCAGGTGCCAGCCATTTTTAATGAACACATAGGGGGCAAACAGCAGCGAGGCTAACACAAAACGAATCAGCATCATCACTTCCGGCGGTAGTCCTTCGGTGATCAGCGCGCCGACAGGAAAGGAGCTGGCGATAAGCGCCACCATCAACAGCATCAGCAGGTGTATCAGTGTGCGTGAATATTGTGGGGGCTGGTTGTTCATGGTGTTCTCTTAATGCTTTTTATAAGTACTTTGCTATAAGTACTTTGCTATTAGTGCTTTTCTATCAATACTTTGCTGTTAATGCTTTGGCGTGATGGGGCAGATTAACCCGTTTTCAATTGACTGATAATCCCTGTTTTCAGAGAATAACTGTTGAGTTAAAGTCAACAGTGAGGGGCGTATGGAGACGATGGGTGCAATTCCGGTGTTTGTTGCCGTGGTGCAGTATGGTGGTTTTTCGCCGGCGGCCCGCTTTCTGGGCATCTCTAAATCCGCCGTGAGTAAGCGGATATCGCAGTTAGAGCAGCAGCTCGGCGTTAAGTTGTTGCACCGGACAACCCGCAAGCTGAGTCTGACTGAAGCGGGGGAACACTATTTCGAGCATGCTCTGAAGGCTAATCTGGCAGCCCGGGACGCTGAGGATGCGGTGGCTCAGTTGCAGGGTGAACCTCAGGGGCGGTTGCGGATTAATAGTCCTATGTCATTTGGCCGATTACATATGGCGCCGATGATCCCTGAATTTCTGAAAAAATATCCTAAGATCCGTATCGATCTGGTGATGGACGATAAACGACTCGATCTGGTCAGTGGTGGCTTTGACCTTGCGATCCGTGGCGGAGCGCTGCCAGATTCGACGCTGGTGGCCCGCAGGCTGGCGACTCTGAACAGCGTGCTCTGTGTCTCTCCCGATTATCTTGAGCGTCATGGTTATCCGCAACAGCTGGATGATCTGTTGCAGCATAACTGCCTCTCATTCAGCTACTCGAATGATGTGAAAGAGTGGAGTTTCACCCAGGGTAATCAGCGCCATTCCGTCGTTGTATCCGGCAATTATCAGGTGAATAACAGTGAGGCATTGTTGGAGGCAGTGCTTCAGGGGCTGGGTATCGCGCGTTTACCCACTTTTGTAGCGGGGCCTGATATACGAACAGGGAGGCTGAAGGTGCTGTTTCCCGAGTATAAGATGCCGGAGCTGGCTATTAATGCGGTGCTGATTGAACGTCAGTATATGCCTGCCAAGGTTCGCGCCTTTCTGGATTTTGCTATTGAATACTTTGGCAGTGAAACCCCCTATTGGGAGCAGGGGATCGAGATATAGTGCTGTCTACTGTTCGCTTTTACTCAACATTATTTTGATAATAAAGGGGATTATCGGTCAATAATAAACAATTTAACCTGTTGGTCATGGTCTGGCAGAGCCTTTGGTGATCTGTTCAGCCCCATTCAACCGATCAACCGTTAAGGATTTATTATGGACCTTTTTACCGCTATTGAAGCGCGGCGCGCGATTAAGCATTACTCCAGCAACGAAACGGTCAGCGAGGCCGACTTTGAGCGCATTATGCAAGCGGTGCTGCTGTCACCCACCTCCTACAATATTCAGCACTGGCGATTTGTCAGGGTGACCGACCCGCAGCAGCGTAGCAGAATTCAGGCGGCGGCCTGGGGACAGACCCAGATAACCGAAGCGGCAGAACTGATAGTTCTCTGTGCAGATACCCAGGCCTGGTGTGATAACCCGCAGCGTTACTGGGCCAATACCAGTGCCGAGGTTCAGGCAGTGATGCTGCCAATGCTGCAAGCCTTCTACGAGGGTAAAGGGCAACTGCAACGGGATGAAGCGTTGCGCTCCAGTGGTATGGCGGCGCAGACGCTGATGCTGGCCGCCAAAGCACTGGGGTATGATACCTGCCCGATGATTGGCTTCGACAGTGAGCAGGTTGCCAGGATTATTAATCTGCCTGCGGGCCATCTGATCAGTATGATCATCACCCTGGGCAAGGCGGACAGACCGGCTAATCCAAGGGCCGGGCAGCTGCCTTTAGAGGAGGTGCTATTGGAAAACAGTTACTGACGTCGTGCCTGTTGTCAGCCTTTTGTTCTGAGTAGTAAAGCCAGTTTAAAAAGGATTATATAAAGCCGCGTAGACGGCGAAACCTGCCCAGCTTAGCAGCAGTAACCCCCAGCTCAAGCGACTCTGTACATAGACGGTCTCTGTGACAGGTTCAGTTGTTGTATGCTGGGCATCCTGTTTTTGCGCTTGCTGCAGTTTTCGCTTCTGTTTGTCCAGCTCCCGGGATTTTTCCTTATGGCGCTTTTTATACTCCTCAATCCCTTTCTGGATGCCCTGAGCGATCAGTTTGGTCTGCTCTTTGGTCTGCCCTGGTCGTTGAGTGGCTTTGGCGACCTGCATCGCTTCTGCCACCACTTCGTTGGATACTTTTGCTCTCTTTGCCATGATCTCTGTTAACACTCCTGTTTCTGAGGCTCTCTCAATGCTGCTTTGCTAAGCACTCTCTACCCGGATAGTGGTTTTATTATCACATGGATAACCGGTCGGTTGGCCTGAAATAAGAAATTTTTGCTCTATGACAGACAATCACCGCCATAATTGAGTATCCTCTGCAAAAGAGAGATCTTCTCAGGAAATATTCGTTTATAAGGACCGGAACATGGCAGGCTCAAGCCTTCTTGCGTTAATTGATGATATCGCCACGCTACTGGACGATGTAGGCAGCATGACCAAAGTGGCGGCGGGCAAAACTGCCGGGGTATTGGGGGATGATCTGGCACTGAACGCTGAGCAGGTATCCGGCGTGCGGGCAGACCGTGAATTGCCAGTGGTCTGGGCCGTCGCTAAGGGGTCACTGGTGAACAAGATGATTCTGGTGCCCGGTGCGATGGCGATCAGTTATTTTATCCCCTGGCTGATCATCCCGCTGCTGATGCTGGGTGGTCTGTACCTCTGTTTTGAAGGGTTTGAGAAGGTTGCCCATAAGTTTATTCAGGGTGATGCCAGGGCAGAACATCATGCAGAACTGGTTTCTGCGGTCAGTCGTCCTGAGGTAAACCTTGTTGAGTTTGAAAAGCAGAAGATAAAAGGGGCGATTCGTACCGACTTTATTCTGTCGGCTGAGATTATCGTGCTGACGCTGGGGACCGTTGCTCAGGAGTCACTGGCTGTGCAGCTTGGGGTGATGCTGGGGATCGCTCTGCTGGTGACCGTTGGAGTCTATGGGCTGGTGGCAGGGATCGTCAAGCTGGACGATCTGGGCCTTTATATGGTGCGTAAGCCTGACGCCAGTGATCTGACAAGAAGAGTGGGGCGGGGGATTGTCTCGGCCGCACCGAAACTAATGAAGGTGTTATCCGTTGTCGGAACCATTGCTATGTTCCTGGTGGGCGGCGGCATTCTGGTCCATGGGTTACCCTTTCTGCATCATTTTGTTGAGGGGCTGGTGGTAAACCTCAATGCGGTGTTGCACTGGTTCGTACCGGTATTATTTAATGCCGTGGTCGGGCTGCTGGCTGGTGCCGTGGTTCTGGGTATTGTTGAAAGTGGCAAGAAACTGTTTGTCCGAAGCCATTGATCCGGCTGTTATTACCCAGCTTTTTATAACCCAACTTGTTATTACCCAGTAATAAAATCAAAAAAACCCGCACAGAGCGGGTTTTTTATGGCCGGATAAGTATTACTTAGCGGCTTCGTAAGCTTTCTGAGCTTCAACGATAGCGGCTTTAGCCGCTTCAGCGCCTTCCCAGCCTTCAACTTTAACCCATTTACCCTCTTCCAGACCTTTGTAGTTCTCGAAGAAGTGTTTGATGCGGGCCAGCAGCAGCTCAGGCAGATCAGTCACGTCATTGACGTTTTTATAAGCTTTGCTCAGTTTGTCGTGGGGCACGGCAACCAGCTTGGCATCTTCACCGGCTTCGTCGGTCATGTTGAGTACGCCAACCGGACGGCAGCGGATAACAGAACCAGGCACTACCGGATAAGGAGTTACCACCAGGACGTCCAGTGCATCGCCGTCGTCAGCCAGGGTGTGGTTGATATAACCGTAGTTCGCAGGGTAGAACATAGGCGCGGCCATGAAACGGTCAACGAAGATTGCTCCGGAATCTTTGTCGATCTCATATTTAACCGGATCGCTGTCCGCTGGAATCTCGATGATTACATTGATGTCGTTTGGCAGATCATTGCCAGCAGGGACTTTTTCAAAGCTCATGTATCGCCTTCCTGTTTAAGTGTGAAATCTGTTGGAAATCCAAAGGCCGCATTATATACAGCCCTTGGTTAAAATTTGAATACGACTTAAAGATCATAAACTGAAGATTCAGTTAGTCCTTAGCGTGATATTTCATCATGGTTTCGACTTCGGCTTTAGAGCCAAGGCCGACAGAAACCCGCTGGTGAATCTTTTCGGGTTCGACATCCATAATGTGACCATAGCAGGTGGTGCTGAGGCCACCGGCCTGCTCGATCAGAAAACTCATCGGGTTGCCTTCATACATCAGGCGCAGCTTGCCGGGCTTGCTTGGGTCGCGTTTATCCCATGGATAAAGAAAGATGCCGCCACGGGTAAGAATACGGTGCACTTCAGCCACCATAGAAGCGACCCAACGCATGTTGTAACGCTTGCCCAGAGGCCCCTCTTCGCCCTGTAACAGGTCGGAGACATAGGCTTGCATCTCTGGCTCCCAGAAACGCTGGTTAGACATGTTGATACCAAACTCCTGAGTCTGCTCAGGAATTCTGACATTCTCTTCGGTAAGAATGAAGTCGCCACCGTGGCTGAGGGTAAACATGTGCACACCGTCACCGGTGGTCAGAACCAGCACTGCACAGGGGCCGTACAGCACATAACCGGAGGCAACCTGCTGGCGACCACATTGCATAAAGGCGGCTTCATTACTGCCATCCATACCTTCGGGTTTTAGTAAAATTGAAAAGATGGTGCCGACGGAGACGTTAACATCGATATTGGATGAGCCATCCAGCGGGTCGAAGGTGACCAGATATTTACCGTCTGGATTACCGCCAACCGGGTGGTCTTCCTCTTCGGAAGCCAGACCGGCCACTGTAGGATTATCCAGCAGGACCGCTTTAAGAATATCGTTGGAAATAATATCCAGTTTCTTCTGGGTTTCCCCCTGAACATTAATGCCTTCAGAGGTGCCTAACACACCGGCCAGAGCACCTTCGCGCAGTTTAATAGCGATCTCTTTGCAGGACAGCATCAGGCTGTCAATCAGGTCAATAAGATCATCGGGAGTATCGTGGTGCTTGAGGTACTGGTTTAGCAGTCGCATGTGGCCAAAAAACCTATAGGTTCAGGAGTTAAAAAATTCGTACAATTTTACGCTGATTACACCGGTAATTACACTGTAACATGCATAATTAACTCAAAAAAACGGCAATTACGCTGACTGATTGAAATCTGGCGTCGCGTGGCCGCTTTGTTAGTTTAGATATTCAGTTTTTTGTGGCTGGATCTGATCCTGAAAAAGGACGTAACAGAGGCCGCTTAGCTGTTATCATAGCGCCATATTTTTTAAGATAAAAAAGCTGATCTGGAGAACTTATCCGTGCACGTTCATATACTGGGAATCTGTGGCACTTTTATGGGCAGCCTTGCGGTGTTGGCAAAAGAGCTGGGACACCGGGTCAGTGGCTCAGATGCGAATGTCTATCCGCCGATGAGCACCCAGCTGGAACAGCAGGGTATCAGTCTGATCGAGGGCTATGATCCGGCTCAGCTGGAACCGGCACCGGATATGATTATCGTCGGCAATGCGATGAGTCGCGGCAATCCCTGTGTTGAATATATGCTGGAACGGGGACTGCCTTATACCTCAGGGCCGCAATGGTTGTCTGATAACCTGTTGCGGGATAAATGGGTATTGGCGGTGGCGGGGACCCATGGGAAAACCACCACAGCGACCATGCTGGCCTGGTTGCTGGAGTATGCTGAGATGGCGCCGGGGTTCCTGATCGGTGGTGTGCCGAAAAACTTTGATCGTTCTGCCCGGGTGGGTGAGAGTCCCTTTTTTGTTATCGAAGCGGATGAGTACGACACTGCCTTTTTTGATAAACGCTCGAAATTTGTTCATTACCACCCGCGTACACTGATTCTGAATAATCTCGAGTTTGATCATGGCGATATTTTTGATGATCTGGCTGCGATTCAGCGGCAGTTCCATCATGTGGTCAGAATTGTGCCTGCTAATGGACAGGTGATCATGCCTGCGGGTGTTGAATCGCTGGAGCAGGTGATTGCCCAGGGGTGCTGGACTCCGGTGGTGAAAACCTCGGTGGGCGATAATACGCAGCTGAACGCTGATGCCGAGTGGCAGGCACGGTTGATAAAAGCCGACGGTTCTGAGTTTGCTGTGTTGCATCGGGGTGAAGAGGTGGGGGTTGTGCGCTGGAATATGACCGGTCTGCACTCGGTGAATAATGGTCTGATGGCACTGGTGGCAGCGCGCCATGTAGGTGTGCAAACCGCCCATGCCATTGAGGGGTTGTGTAACTTTGGGGGTGTGAAACGGCGCATGGAGCTGATTGGCGAAGTGGCGGGCATTCGGGTGTATGATGATTTTGCTCATCACCCCACGGCCATCGAAACCACCCTGCAGGGCATCCGGGCACAGGTGGGTGACGCGCCGGTTATCGCGGTGATAGAACCCCGTTCGAATACCATGCGGATGGGGATGCATCGGCAAAATCTGGCGACCTCTGCGGGTCAGGCTGACAGGGTGTTCTGGTATCAGCCCGCCGGACTTGACTGGTCGCTGCAGGAGGTGGTGGATAGTTGTGCAAATCCGGCACAGCTGGCCTGTGATACCGATACAGTCATTGCGCAGCTGGTTGCTGATACACAGCCAGGAAGCCATATTGTGATTATGAGTAATGGCGGTTTCGATGGTATTCACACCCGTCTGGTTAAGGCGTTGCAACAGAAGTGGAGTTAAAGGTGACAGATACCTATAAAGAGAGAGTGACGCTGGCGATTACCGGAGCTTCCGGAGCGCAGTATGGTTTACGCTTGCTGGAATGTCTGGTCGCTGCCCGCTGTCAGGTGCTGGTGATGATCTCCAAAGCGGCGCAGGTGGTGATTGCAACGGAGACCGATGAAGCACTGCCGGGGTCTGCTAAAGAGCAGGAGGTCTGGCTGACACAGCGTTTTTCCGCTACCGCCGGTCAGATCCGGGTGTTTGGCCGGGAACAGTGGATGGCCCCGGTGGCGTCTGGTTCTGGCGCGCCCAGTAAAATGGTGGTGTGCCCCTGTTCAACCGGCGCACTGTCAGCCATCGCCACCGGTGCCAGTAATAACCTGATTGAACGGGCTGCTGATGTCGCCCTGAAAGAGCGGCGTCAGCTGATTCTGGTGCCCCGTGAAGCCCCTTATTCCGAGATCCATCTGGAACATATGCTGAAGCTCACGCGGATGGGATGCGTGGTTATTCCTGCCAGTCCGGGGTTCTATAACCGTCCCAGCACGATAGAAGATATGATCGATTTTGTGGTGGCGCGGATTCTCAATCAGCTGCAAATCGAACAAAACCTGCTGCCGCGCTGGGGTGAGGATAGCCTTTCCTGAGCATAGCGCTTAAAATGCAGCGGTTTTTCATGGCTCAGTTCAGCGCTTGCATGTGCAAGCGCGAAGCTGAATCTGCTTTTTCAGAGACCGGACACTACAGATGGCTAACATTCTTACCCTGGATACATCAACGGACGCCTGTTCTGTGGCGCTCTCTATTGATGGTGAGATTCAGGAAGATTTTCGCATAATTCCCCGTCAGCATACCCGTCAGCTGCTGCCGATGGTGGATCAGCTGTTAACAACGGCCGGGCTGAAAGTCACCCAGCTGGATGCGATCGCTTTTGGCCGGGGACCGGGGTCGTTTGCCGGCATCCGTATCGCTACCGGGTCGGCCCAGGGGCTGGCGTTTGCGGCTGATCTGCCGGTGCTGCCGATCTCTACTCTGGCGGCTATTGCACTTAAAGCTGCGCGGGAACATAACGTTGAGCGCATTGTCAGTACGCTTGATGCGCGCATGAATGAACTCTATAGCTGTGCCTACCAGATGCGCGATGGTTTGCCGGTCGCGCTGGGGAAGGAAACGGTCAGCGCGCCGGAGAATATTGTTCTGCCCGATACTGATCACTGGTTTGCTGCCGGGCGGGGCTGGATCTATCTCGATCAGATGCCGACTGCGGTGCAGCAAGCAGTTGAGGCCCCGGTGCTGGATATCTATCCGGCAGCGGGGGTGATGTGTGAACTGGCGATAGATGCATACTCGCGTGGGGAAGGCATTGCCGCAGAGCTGGCGCAGCCGGTGTATCTGCGTGACGAAGTCTCCTGGAAGAAAATCGGTGAACAGAAAAAGAAAAATCAGTCATAACTTAGCTTGTCTGAATAGGCTCGCCTGAACCAGTTAGTTTAAAACGGGCCTGGGAAACAGCTGAATAACGGCTCTGTATAAAGCTTTGATATAAAGGTCCGATTCAGAGGCCGGTAAGATACAACCTGCAATGTGCAATCATTAAACTTATACAATCAGAATATTAAAAGGGGATGTGTTTATCATGGATTGGTTTCAGGTAGTATTTCTGGCCCTGCTGCAGGGCCTGACCGAATTTTTACCGATATCCAGTTCGGCGCATCTGATATTGCCCTCGCAGTTGTTTGGCTGGGTAGATCAGGGGCTGGCCTTTGATGTGGGTGTACATATTGGCTCTCTGACAGCCGTGATGATCTATTTCCGTCAGGACATCTGGCGCATGATCGTCGCCTGGACCGGCAGTCTGGTTGGTCGTGGGACCAGTACCGATTCCCGTCTCGCCTGGTATGTGATTCTGGCGACACTGCCCGCTGTGGTGGCTGGCTTTATGTTTGAGTCTGCGGTTGATCATTATGGCCGGAGTATTCTGGTGATTGCCGGTGCAACGCTGATCTTTGGGGCGCTGTTGTGGTGGGCTGATGTCAGTCGTACAGAGGTGCGGCCTCTGGAAAAAATCACCCTGAAAGATGTCATCATTATAGGTCTCGCGCAGGCGGTTGCTCTGATTCCCGGCACCTCCCGTTCGGGTATCACCATCACCGCTGGCCTGATGCTGGGTCTGAATCGTCAGTCAGCGGCACGTTTCTCGTTTCTGCTGTCTATCCCCGTCATTCTTGGCGCAGGGTTGCTGAAGGGACTGGAACTGATGCAGACCGGTACCCCGGACCAGTGGACGATGGTTGTGAGTGGCACGGTACTCGCGGCTATCAGCGCCTATGCCTGTATCCATCTGTTTCTCAAATGGCTGGATAGAGTGGGTATGTTGCCGTTTGTGATCTATCGTATGTTGCTCGGGTTTGTACTGCTCGGCGTCTATTTTATTGTCTGACTGTCTTAGCGCGGCAGGTAAGGAACTCACTTGATACAGCAATCTTCTCTTGCAACCGGAATCGCCGTCTGCTTTGCCGATGAGGCGGGCAGACAGGATGCTCTGCAGCTCTCAGCCCAGCTGGGGCTGCCGTTGCTGGATCAGTATGATGTGCGGGATGAGCAGTATGCTCAGTTGCTGATTTGTGAGTCCGATACCCGGCGTTTACAACAGACAGGGCGTAAAGCACCGGGGCCGGTACTGGCTGACTTTGTCTCTGGCGCTGTGGCGCACCGTCGCAAGTTTGGTGGCGGAAAAGGGCAGATGATTGCCAAAGCGGTGGGCATTAAAGGCTCGGTTCGTCCTCAGGTGACCGATGTGACGGCGGGGCTGGGTCGGGATAGCTTTGTACTGGCAACCCTGGGTTGTGAGGTACAGATGGTGGAACGTTCACCGATTATCCATGCTCTGCTTGAAAGTGGTTTGCAGCAAGCGCAGAACGATGCTGAGGTGGCGGATATTGCTGCGCGTATGTCGCTGGTGAATGCTGACAGCATCCACTGGCTGGCTGATCAGTTATCAGCATCGCAAAAGCCGCAGGTGATCTATGTGGACCCGATGTTCCCGCATACGGATAAATCTGCACTGGTGAAAAAAGAGATGCGGGTGTTTCGCGATGTGGTGGGTGATGATCAGGACTCAGCGGCGCTGCTTGAAGCTGCACTGAAACTGGCTGAATACCGGGTGGTGGTGAAGCGGCCCCGCAAAGCACCGGCCATTGAGGGGCATACGGTCAGCTATCAATTGAGTGGCAAGTCGAGTCGTTACGATATCTACACACTGAAAAGCCTGACATGAGTTCTACAGCACACTCATCAGTAATGGGGCGGTGGAACATCATCCTCCGGTGCGCTGATCTGGTCGGGTGAGATCTGCTTAACCTGCTGGTGGAGTAACTTAATGATCTGATTAAGTCGGGCAATTTCGGCCCCCTGCTGGGCCATTTCTGCGCTCATTTTATCCAGAGCGTCTTCCTGAAAAGCGACCCGTGATTCAAGTTCTTCGAGTAACTGTTGTTGATTCATATAAAATCCCGGTTCCCTCAGCGGTTGAGATATAGGCAGTTAATTAGTCGTAATTATACCCTATTCATGGGCTGTATCAGCGTTTGAGTAGCTAAGCGATTGAAAAAAATCATGAAAGTGGGTATATAGAGTGGTCTGGGTTCTTTTTTTTATGAATCTTGTTTTTATTTTAATAACTTTAATTAATTATAAGAGATCTATATGAGTGTTAATCAACTTATACGTAGTGTAGTTGTCAGCGCACTTGCCACTGCCATCATCCTGTTTCTTCAGGGATCTTTGACAGGTGAAGGCGGGTTGCCTCTTTTTGATATTGGCGTTGTGTTTGTGGTTGTGCTGGTTAGCTGTGTTATTGCAGGCCTGGGTTCCGTGAGTGAAGAGGAAGCCGAAGAAAATGATGACCGTGAGTTAGGTACGGTCAAGTGGTTTAATGTGTCAAAAGGGTTTGGCTTTATTACCCGCGAAAATGGTGATGATGTGTTTGTTCATTTTCGTAATATTCGTGGCCGGGGTCATCGTTCACTGACCGAGGGACAAAGTGTGCGATTCACGGTGAAAGAGAGTGATAAAGGTTTGCAGGCAGAAGATGTATCTGTTGCCCGCACCTGACACTATTTTTCATTGAAAAACGGGAGCCCTGGCTCCCGTTTTTTTATTGCCGGATCTTCCATTTTCGCTCCTGTCAGATTAATCCCAGAGAAGCACTGCGGTGTAATAGCTCATCCAGATTGCAGTAACCGGTACTGATGACTTCCAGTCCTTTTTGTGTTTCCAGCCCGAGAAACGGAAATCCCTGAATCTTATTCTGCTGACAGTAACTAAGGTCTTGCTGCAGAATTCTGGCGGTTTTTTCACTATGAATCTGACTACTGAAGCGTTTTTGATGTAAACCGATCTCTTCTGCCAGCTCCATCAGTACGGAGATATCAGAAGGGTTACGGGCTTCACGGTAGTAAGCTCGCTGAATCGCTTCAGCCATTAGCATACCGCTTCCGGTGGTAATCTGTTCAGCACTGATAACCGCCCGACAGGCCGGGTAGGTCGATCTGCGGGGCTGGCATTTTTCCCAGAACGCCATGTTAAACTCAGTACCGGTACGTTGTTCTATATGGCGCCAGGTTTGCGCTATCGCCTCCTGCATCTCTTTTGGCATCGGTTTATCACTATCCGGGGCAAGTCCTCCCATATAGCAAAATACTTTTATCCCCGGCCTTAACCGGCTAACCATATCCCGCAGATGTGGCTGAAATGCATAGCACCAGCTACACATGGGATCCATTACGTAAATCAGTGCCATAGAACCTCCGCTCAGTACTCCTTCCTGTAGTTTAGTTATATCAGATACATCCTGGTAATTAATTGAAAAGATTATTTATTTCCATTGCTTTTATTGAATTGTAACAGTAATATGCCTGCCACGTTGATGCGGGGTGGAGCAGCCTGGTAGCTCGTCGGGCTCATAACCCGAAGGTCGTCAGTTCAAATCTGGCCCCCGCTACCAACGTAATAATTAAAGGTGTGTCGTAAAGACATGCCTTTTTTTGTGCCTGAAATTCGGTGGTTTGAAGCTGGCATAGAAAGCGTCGGGCTCGGCTCTTAATAAGGGCAGGAAGGTCGTCGGTTTAGATCTGGCCCCCGCTACCACTATTAAATAAAAAAGGGGATACCGAAAGGTGTCCCCTTTTTTATTTAATGTTGTAAGGGCCGGATGAAGAACGAAGTTCACAAGTTGTGCTTAGAGCACAACTTGCATCGAGACGCGAAGCGTCGAAGCCCGAAGGGGCATAACAGCCAACAGGCTGTTATGAATAAATCTGTCCCCCGCTACCAACGTAATAATCAGAGGTGTATCGAAAGATACGCCTTTTTTGTGCCTGAATCGGCAGATCTGGAATGGTTTCCGGGTCAGCTAAGTCCGGATCACCCATCCAGATCCAGATCACAGGTCCCGTTTCTACCAGCGGGAAGCTTCTTATTGAAATACCGTTGCAGCCACAGCCCGGCTGAGAAGGAATTTCCACGCAGGTTCCTTCTGTATCGTATCGCATTCCGTGATAGCCACAGATGATGGTGTCACCTTCAAGTGAGCTTTTAGATAGAGGAAATGAACGGTGGCCACAGCGGTTATCAAGAGCGACGGGGGAGCCGTCCTCTTTGCGAAAGAAAACCAGCTGTTTTCCAAGAATGGTAAGTGCTGTGAGATCTCTGCTGACCGCTTCACTAAAAGCGGCGACATACCAGGCGTTATAAATAAAAGGGGTGTTGTGATCAGCCATCCGACGTCCTGCGACCTGGGCGGCTCTTTGCACTTTTGTCAGTTTCTCTGCCATCTTACTCGACCTTTATTATTATTTATGAATCGAGCTTGCATGGTAGTGGATGAGTTATTCATGACGCACTCACAATAAATTGTGATATCCCCGGCTAGGGTTAGATGCTAATGATGTTGCTTTTGGCTTATTTGAAGGTCTGAGGTGCCGGTTTCTCAGGCAGGAGATATTCTCTGATGTTCAACCGCCGACAGATGCTAAACGATGCTAGATATAAATATAGATACCTTTATTTAAAGGAATTTAAAGTAATTTAAAGGCTGTCGTCATCCTGGAGCAGCCGGTACTCAGGTTATGTATTCAGCAGGCAATCACCGATTAAGAGCAATTGTTATACCACTGCTGAGCTGTGTTGCCTTCTGTGGGTAACATGATCACACGTAAGCCGTAATCCGGTCAGTTGCTTTAGCGGGCATGCTGCATCAGAGCCTTATCAAGGTGCTGATTCCCGCTCTGCCGTCTGCTGTTAAATTCACTTCATCAGATAATTTAAGACTAATCGGGTAAAAATCGAAGCCTTCTCGGCGTGGGGCCAGTGACCGCTGCCTTGTATCATCCGGTACTCGGCTTGAGGAAACAGGCTGAGTATCTGCTCACGATAGTCAGCGGTGATGTAGTCTGAGTTTTCGCCTTTGATAAACAACACCGGCTTTTCGAAAGCGGGGCCAGTCGGTGCTTTGCTGATCTCATCGTAGCAGCTTTCCAGCACTGGCAGGTTCATCCGCCAGGCAAACTGTTTCGCGTCGGTGCGATAGAGATTGGTAAGCAGAAACTGACGGACACTGAGTTCATCGATATAGTGGGCCAGCTGCTGATCTGCTTCTCCACGGGACTTAAGACTACTGAGTTGTACAGCATTCAGACCGCGGAATACATCGCCGTGATGGTTGGGATACTGTACCGGGGCGATATCGACAATAATTAGTTTATCGACCCGTTGTGGGTGGTTCATGGCCAGTTGCATCGCCACTTTTCCGCCCATGGAGTGGCCCAGTATATGGGCGCTTGCCAGCCCCTGTTGATCCATCAGTCCGATAATATCGTCAGCCATTTCAGGATAGCTGGTTGTCTCTGTATGGGGGGAGCGTCCGTGATTGCGCAGATCGACGGCATAGACCGTGAAGTGCTCTGACAGGGCTTTGATCTGTCCGCTCCAGTTCTGCAGGGTACCAAACAGGCCGTGCATAATGATAAAGGGGGCTCCGCTACCGGAGACCTGCAGGTTTAGTTGCATGGGTGCGCTCCATAAAAAAGACCGGTGCAGGAAGCGGCCGGTCTTTCGTATTACAACAGCTGTGGATAACTGATTACAGAATGTCCAGCAGCTCTACATCAAATACCAGCGTTGAGTAAGGTGGGATACCACCTGGAGAACCCTGTGCGCCATAAGCGAGCTGGTAAGGAACCGTCAGACGCCATTTAGCACCTTTAGTCATCAGCTGCAGTGCTTCAGTCCAGCCAGCAATAACGCCGCCAACAGGGAATTCAGCTGGCTGACCACGCTCGTAAGAGCTGTCGAATACTTTGCCGTCAGTAAATGTGCCGTGGTAGTGAGTACGTACAGTGGACTCACGAGTTGGGCTTTCGCCGCCCTCTTCGCCAGCCGTAATGATTTCGTACTGCAGGCCGGAATCGGTCACGGAGACTTCTTCACGCTGAGCATTTTTCTGCAGGAACAACTCGCCTTCAGCCGCTGCTTCTTTCGCCAGCTTCTCTGCTTTTTCCTGCATGCGAGCCTGAATCTCGTTGAATGCAGCCTGAATCTTTTCACCTTCGATGCTCAGGGCTTCGCCAGCAAATGCTTCTTTGATGCCGGTAATAACGGCATTCAGTTCTACGCCGTCGAAGCTTTGTGTTGCCAGGTGATCGCCCATTTGACGGCCGATACCGTAGCTGGCGATCTGTTCACTTGTTTCAAATTTAATATCAGACATGAGTACTCTGTCGGTTCGGTTTTAAGAACGCGAAGCCTATCATATTCATCTACTCTTTAACAAAAAGAAGCGGGTCGACCCGGGTATTGTTAAGGCTGACGCTCCAGTGCAGGTGCGGGCCGGTCACCCGCCCGGTTTTGCCGATGGCGCCGATACTGTCGCCGGTTTGTAACTGATCGCCGATTTTCACATCAATTTTGCTCATATGGCAGTACATGGTGGTCAGGCCAAAGCCATGGTCAACAATCACGGTATTGCCGTTAAAGAAGTAGTCACCGACTGCGACCACCTTGCCAGGTGCGGGGGCCGTAATGGCGCCGCCCTGTCCACCGGCGATATCCAGGCCACTGTGGGGGTTGCGGGGCTGGTCGTTAAAAAAACGTTTCAGGCCAAACGGGCTGCTGAAACGGCCGCTCGCGGGAAGAGTAAACGTCACACTGGCAAGGGCGGGGGTACTCCAGGTTTTGAATGCGGCGACCATCTCTGCTTTTTCACGTTTATAGCGGGCCAGATCCTGCTGGTTAGGATTGACGTGGCGTTTATTGGTGACTGTCAGGCGTTGCTCTTTGTACTCTTTATCCTGAATTTTAAACGGGAAACTCTGCCCGTCTGCTTTCATAAGCTGGGTGTCAGCAGGTTTAGCTGATAGCGGTATGCCGATCACAGCCAGCCATGGTGCCTGTTGGGCATAGGGAGTGTCCTGAGAGGGTAAAACCATGACCCGGTTGCCCCGGTACCAGGCCGATGGAGCGGCTTCGCTGTGCAGTCCGGTCAGTGGGACCAGTGCGATACCTCCCGGTACCCGTGACTCCTGAGGCAGTTCAATGGCGGCAACTGAGAAACTGCATAGCAGTGTTAATAAAAAACTAACGAGGCGCATAGGGTTTCCTTATTCCTTTATAACCTGAGTGACTGTGCTGAGAAAACGACCATTGCTCAGCCGGGTCTCAACGGAGCTGTCGGGTGTTATCTGGTTTATGTCCTGCATCACTTTTCCCGTTTCGTCCTGCACAATGGCATAGCCACGATCCAGAGTAGCCAGAGGGCTGACGCTGTTGAGTGTGGCAGCCAGACCGCTGAGTTTGAGCGAGTTTTGTTTCAGCGTATTTTGCATCAGTGTCGTTAAGCGGTGTTGCAGTTCATTCATCCGTCGCTGTTCTGAAGTGATGCCTGGCATGGGTGAACAGCGCAGATAACGTTGCCGTAACTGGGTGTAGTGCTGTTGCTTTGCTGCCACGATATGTCTGACAGCGCGCTGCATTCGCAGTTCAAAGTCATCCAGTTTCTGCGCCTGTTCTTTGAGCTTGTCTCCGGGATGACGCAGCCGGGTACGGGTCCATTGTAGCTGTTGCTGGCGTTGCTGATGACTGCGTTTCCAGGCCTGCAGCAGACGCTGTTGTATCTGCTGTAAACGTAGCAGTATCTGTTGCTGATCCGGGCTGATCAGTTCCGCTGCTGCGGATGGCGTCGGGGCACGCATGTCCGCAACAAAGTCGGCGATGGAGACATCTGTTTCATGGCCGACTGCACTGATAACCGGTATCTCACTGTCGTATATACTGCGTGCCACCATCTCTTCATTGAAGGGCCACAGATCTTCCAGCGAGCCGCCGCCACGGCCAACAATTAACACATCGCAACGGCCATCTTCATTGGCCAGGCGAATTGCGTTGGCGATTTGTGCTGCGGCTTCATTCCCCTGAACTGCCGTAGGGAACAGGGTGACAGGGAGTGAAGGGAAGCGTCGCTTCAGAACCGTCAGAATATCGTGAACCGCCGCGCCGGTTGGCGAGGTAATAATGCCCAGATGGTGAGGGTGTGTTGGGACAGGTTTTTTAAATGCCGGGTCAAACAAGCCCTGCTGTTGCAGTTTGTATTTGAGTGCTTCATACGCCTGTTGAAGCGAGCCGACACCGCTCTCCTCCATGTAGTCGCAGATTAACTGATAGTCACCGCGACCCGGATATAAGCTGACTTTTGCCCTGACAACGACCTTATCACCATTTCTGGCCCGGTATTTCAGGTATTGATTACGGTTGCGAAACATGGCGCAACGCACCTGGGCGTCCCGGTCTTTGAGGGTGAAATACCAGTGCCCGGAGCTGGCTTTAACCACGTTGGACAGCTCTCCCTCCACATGAATGGTCAGGAACGAGCTTTCCAGCAGGGACTTTACCTGGCGGTTGAGTTCGGAGACGCTCAGGGCGCTGTTTGCCGGACTGCCGCTGGTGGATTGTTGGGGGTGTGAGTAAGGTTGCATAGTGCGCATCTTAAACCAACCGATCATCGCTTTGTAACGCCTGTTTGGCAGAATTGTAGAAATGAATAAAAATGGTTGGGATTAAGCTATTTTGATTGTCGGATGTTTGACAAAAGGCTATAATCTCGCGTCTTATTTTTTTAGACACTACAGGCAGTCTCTCCCATGTTGCGAATCGCTGAAGAAGCCCTCACTTTTGATGATGTTCTACTGGTTCCCGGTTACTCCGAGGTTTTGCCTAAAGACGTTTCGTTAAAGACGCGCCTGACCAAAGGCATCTCCCTGAACATCCCCGTTGTCTCTGCTGCTATGGATACCGTCACTGAATCCGGCCTGGCTATTGCTATGGCTCAGGAAGGCGGTATCGGTATTATCCACAAAAATCTGACTATCGAGAAACAGGCCGAGCAGGTTCGCCTGGTGAAAAAATATGAAGCCGGTGTTGTCAGCGATCCTGTTACCTGCAGTCCGGATATGACAGTGGGTGAGCTGAACGCATTGTCGGCTCGTCTGGGCTTTTCTGGTTTTCCTGTTATCGATAACGGCGATCTGGTCGGTATTGTGACCGGACGTGATGCTCGTTTTGAAAAGAAACTGGATGCGTCTGTTGCGTCAATCATGACGCCTAAAGAGCGTCTGGTAACGGTGATTGAAGGGGCTGACCCTGATGATGTTCGCAACTTGCTGCGTAAACATCGCATCGAAAAAATTCTGGTCGTTGATGAAGCGTTTCATCTGCGCGGCATGATGACCGTTAAAGATATGAACAAAGCTTCCACTCATCCCCTGGCTGCCAAAGATAGTAAAGGCCAGCTGCTGGTGGGTGCTGCGGTAGGTACCGGTGCAGAAACCCCGGATCGTGTCGATGCGCTGGTTAAAGCGGGAGTTGATGTGATTATTGTTGATACCGCTCATGGGCATTCCAAAGGGGTTATTGATCGGGTTGCCTGGGTGAAACAAACTTATCCTCATGTGCAGGTCATCGGTGGTAACATTGCCACTGCAGAGGCAGCGGTTGCCCTGGCCGAAGCGGGTGCTGATGGCGTTAAAGTGGGTATTGGCCCGGGTTCTATCTGTACCACGCGTATCGTTGCGGGTGTCGGTGTACCACAGATCAGTGCCGTGGCGAATGTTGCAGCAGCACTTGAAGCTTATGGTGTACCTTGTATTGCTGATGGTGGTGTCCGTTTCTCTGGCGATCTGTCTAAAGCGATTGTTGCGGGCGCATCTGCTGTTATGATTGGCTCTATGCTGGCGGGTACTGATGAAGCACCGGGTGAAGTTGAGCTGTTCCAGGGGCGCGCGTACAAGTCTTATCGTGGTATGGGGTCGCTGGGTGCGATGGCGCAGACGTCTGGTTCTTCGGACCGTTATTTCCAGGATGCTTCTGAAGGTGCAGAGAAGCTGGTACCGGAAGGTATTGAAGGCCGGGTTGCCTGTAAAGGCCCGATGGGCGGTGTTGTGCATCAGTTGATGGGTGGTCTGCGTTCCTCTATGGGATACACCGGCAGCCCGGATATCCTGACCATGCGGACAGTGCCTAAGTTTGTGCGTATTACCAGTGCCGGTATGGCTGAAAGCCATGTGCACGATGTCAGTATTACCAAAGAAGCACCGAACTATCGCGTTAGCTAATTATTTCTGAATGAATAAAACAGGTGGGATGGCTTCGGCCCTCCCACTTTTTCTTTTTTAACACGCTGCTAAAACAGCCAATCGCCATAATCAACCTCACTAGGTATTGGCGATGATTTCGGAGTCATCGAAATGTCACAAGATATTCATGCTCAACGAATCCTGATTTTGGATTTTGGTTCGCAATACACTCAGTTAATTGCCCGTCGTGTACGTGAGATTGGGATTTACTGTGAAATTCACCCATGGGATATGGATGAAGCGGCGATCCGTGATTATAACGCTCAGGGTATGATCCTGGCGGGCGGCCCAGAGTCTGTTACCGAATGCAATTCGCCGCGTGCACCGCAGGTGGTGTTTGAGCTGGGTATCCCGTTGCTGGGTATTTGCTACGGAATGCAGACCATGGCTGAACAGCTGGGTGGTAGCGTGGTTAGTTCTGATCAGCGTGAGTTTGGTTATGCCAAGGTCCGTCTGGAAGACAGTCCAAGCCGCTTGCTGGAAGGGATCGAAGATCAGATCGCGAATAACGGTTCGCTGCTGCTGGATGTCTGGATGAGCCACGGCGATAAAGTCGGGACGCTGCCAGAAGGCTTCAACATTATCGCCAGCACCAGCAGTGCTCCGATTGCAGCGATGTGTCATCCGGGTAAAAACTTCTATGGCGTGCAGTTCCACCCTGAAGTGACTCACACCAAGCAGGGCGGACGTATTCTGGAACGTTTTGTTCGCGAAATCTGTGGCTGTGACACACTGTGGACGCCTGCCAATATTATCGCTGACCTCGTAGAGAAGGTCCGTGAGCAGGTCGGGGATCAGAAAGTGCTGCTGGGTCTGTCCGGTGGTGTCGATTCATCGGTTGTGGCGGCTCTGCTGCATAAAGCCATCGGCGATCAGCTGACCTGTGTGTTTGTCGATAACGGCCTGTTGCGCAAAAACGAAGGCGACCAGGTGATGGAGATGTTCGCGAATAACATGGGTGTTAAGGTTATTCGTGCTGATTCAGAAGCATTGTTTCTGGGGCGGTTGAAGGGTGAAAGTGACCCAGAAGCTAAACGGAAAATCATCGGTAACTCCTTCATCGAAGTCTTTGATGAAGAAGCAACCAAGTTAAAAGATGTCAACTTCCTGGCGCAGGGCACTATCTATCCTGATGTCATTGAGTCAGCCGGTGCGAAAACCGGTAAGGCGCATGTGATTAAATCTCACCATAACGTCGGCGGACTGCCAGACGATATGAAGATGGATCTGGTTGAGCCTCTGCGTGAGTTGTTTAAAGACGAAGTCCGCAAAATCGGCCTGGAGCTGGGGCTGCCATACAATATGGTTTACCGTCATCCATTCCCGGGTCCGGGTCTGGGTGTACGTATTCTCGGTGAAGTTAAGAAAGAGTATGCGGATATCCTGCGTGAAGCCGATGCCATCTTCCTGGAAGAGTTGCACCGTGCTGACTGGTACCATAAAACCAGCCAGTCTTTTGCTGTCTTCCTGCCGGTGAAATCGGTGGGTGTGGTGGGTGATGGTCGCCGCTATGAGTACGTGATTGCGCTGCGTGCCGTCGAAACTATCGACTTCATGACCGCTCGCTGGGCGCACCTGCCGTATGAGCTGCTGGAAACAGTTTCCAGCCGTATTATCAATGAGATCCCCCACGTATCCCGCGTGACTTACGACGTCAGTTCTAAGCCGCCAGCGACTATTGAATGGGAATAATCAGGATTCACATTGATTAATCAAAAGCTCTCGCTGGCGCTGCTGACCCGGGTATAGCGTGAACACAGTGTTTGCGGTGCTTTACCTCCTGGGGACAGTGCAGGGGGTAATGCTCTCAGTGGTGCTGCTCTCCAGTCATGATGAGCGGCGCAGAGCTAATCGCTATCTGGGGCTTTTAACCCTGCTTTTTTCCGTGGCCCTGGCCGACTATGTGCTGGATTACGTTGGCCTGACGGCGACTTACCCATGGGTGCGCACTCTGCAATGGCCCAAAGAGTTCTTCTATGGGCCACTCATCTATTTTTATGTGCGTGAACTCGCTATGCCCAACCCGCCGCAGCTGCGCGGGCGGCAGTGGCTGCACTTTATCCCGGCCGGGCTGCACGTGATCATCAGCTGGTCGTTGCTGACTCTGAGTGGCGCAAGACAACTGGGAATTTTAACCGACGCGCCCAGGGTAGGGGATGAGTGGCTGTGGATGATTTTTGGCCCCATAGAGCAGACGGTTACCATGTTGGTGATTCTGTTCTATCTGTTTATCAGCCTGAAGCTGCTGCGTGCTCACGCCCGGCGTGTGTTAGAGACCTATTCCTACACCGATAAACTGAGTCTGGACTGGCTGCGTCACCTGATTATTGGCTTGATCTCGATCTACTTAATCTGGGTGTTGCAACTCTTTAGCCCAACCTCTTTCTGGGAAGATATGTTTCAGGCGGTGCTGGGTCTGGGGTTTGTGGTGCTGATCTACTCCATGGGTTACAAGGGGCTGCGGCAGCCACATATCTTTCACCTGGATCTCTCTGCGCCGCTGGAACCTGCGGTTCGATCTTCGTCATCGGCTGCTGTGAGCGGTACCGGGGCCGGGCAGCCAGCGGTGACGAATGACGTCGGTGCCGGTGAACTCGGTGGCGGGATCGGGGGGACGGAAAAGGCGCCTGATGAGAGCGCTGCTTCGTCATCTGCCGATAATAAGTACACTAACTCTCCGCTGTCGATGGAGCTGTCGCAGGCGTTGTTAGAGGAGCTGAAAGCGCTGATGTTATCTGAGCGCCCCTATCTCGACAATCAGCTCACCCTGCCGCAGTTAGCCGCGATGCTCAATATTTCGGCACACTATCTTTCTCAGGTGATCAATCAACAGCTGCAGATGAACTTCTTCGATTTCATCAACGGACATCGGATTGAGTCATCGCTGGTGATGTTGCAGCAGGCGGATGAGACAGGAATGACCGTGCTCGATATTGCTATGGCGTCCGGTTTTAACTCCAAATCGGCTTTTTACAGCGCTTTCAAAAAACATCAGGGGGTGACTCCGGGTGAGTACCGCAAGCGCTTAGCAAGTGCCTGTTAGTGCAAAATCTCTCTTTAAATGCTCATTTTGTCTGTTATCTGACCAGTCTGAGGTTCTGATGGATCGATCAGGACGACGAAAACGCTGAATCATCGTGAAATAGCCCTGTCTCCGGCTCTGGCGCCGGATTGATTGACGACTGGCTCTGATGCTGTCGTCAGCCGTTACTACAAGACTGGAAGCTATCCATGAAAATGATAAAACTTATACCCGGTGCTTTGCTGATCTCTACTTTAGGCGCTTGCGCTGCTGTGAACTCGTCGGAACCGATGACCGGGGAGGGGGAGAAAAATGCCGAAGTGCTTTTTTTCCGACAATCATCTCTGCAGGCTAAGCTGGCCGATGCCTATCTGGGTTCAGATGGCGGTGACTACTTCACTCAGTTGGGCGAGAAGGAGTACACCCGTTACCGGGTGACATCCGGTTGGCATCAGTTTGCGGTGAAGGCTCAGGGGAGTGTTTCGTCGTCGCAGAACATTCAGTTCCATGCCGGTAAAACCACCTGTGTTGAAGTGCGCCCCAATACGGAAGACGCTGAGTGGCTGGCTGTGCCTTTCCTGAATGCGCTGATCCCCAGCTTCAAGCTGGAGTCAGTCCCTTGCCCTTCACTGGCGCAACTGTCTAAGGTGGGGTGATGTGCTGATCAAACGCCTGATGGACTTCATCGGGCGTTTGAACCTTGTCTCAACGCCATCAGATTATCCTGTTCCCGCTTGCTGAAAACACTTAATGCGGGTGGTCTTTTCTAACGCAAATGTACTTAATTTGTGAAAGAGTCCCTGAGTCTATAAGATTCATGATAACCATTTGACAATGTCTATAAAGGCTAAACTTTTAGTCATTCTTTCTTCTCGTCGAACCACTGGTGGAGAGATTATTTATGTATCGAGCCGTTGCTGTAGGCGTTGTTATCTTATTCGCATTGTTTACCGTACTTATCTATGGTGCCGTTAACCTACCTAAGTTCAATGCAAAGATTACCCTTGTTGACGGCCAGCTCAACATTCAATCCCACCCCGGTAGCGCTTCAATTCCCATTCAATATTTCCAGGCCGGTGACCAACAGGTTCCTGCTAACAGTCGATTAGTAATGGAGGAACCGGATGTCCTGCCTAGCTATGCCGCTATGGATGCGCTGTTTGAACAGCACCGCTTATTGTATCAGGCAGGTAAAAACAACCAATTATGGGCGGTTGACGCGCAAAATAGAAAAACGGCAATTGTATTCGAGCAGCGCACATTAGCTGATTTACCCTGGCTGTTCTGGTTACAGGCCTTGTGTGCGTTGAGCGCAGCCATTCTATGTTTGTTAGTCTGGTTACCTGGTCAGAAAACATTATCCATCATTACTTTTTGTGGGACAGGCGTCGGCTATGCTTTAGCGGCCGCTAGCGCAGCGCTGTACAGCACCCGGGATGTTTTTATAAATGGCGATTGGTTTGCTTTGCTATCACATATAAATGGCTTGGGAACGATCTCTTTTGTTACCTTGCTAGCTCTGTTTTTATGGCATTTTCCTGATCAGAAACCACGAAAATGGGTAATGGCTAGCGTTGTTGTGATGTTTTTAGCTCACTTGATTATCCATATAGGAGAGCTTGCCCCGTCAGCGGCAGAAGGTTTGTACAGCTGGATAATGGTGCTTTTTATTTTTGGCTTAGTGGGGTCTGGCGTTCAATGGTATAAAACGCGACAGCGTCCCGCAGATAGGGTGGTGCTCACCTGGGTACTGCTTTCGATATTATCGGGCACGCTTTTCTTCACTGCCGGTATGATCATACCCGTTTTATTGGGAACAGCGGAAGCGTCTGATCAGGCCTTACTATTAGCCACCTTTCTCTTTATGTACGCAGGAATCATGTTTGCTGTAATACGATTCCGCTTGTTTGAAATTCAACGCTGGTCAATGGAGATCTGGTCGTGGTTATTGGGTGGCGTAGCGGTACTTGCCTGTGACTTCTTACTTATTTCCGTCTTGTCTCTCAATGCGACTAATAGCCTGGCCATTTCTCTGGCGATGGTCGGCTGGTTCTATTTTCCAGTACGGCAATGGGTTTGGAACCGGCTTTTCCGCCGCAGACAAGAGGGGCTTGATCACTGGTTAAGTGAGACACTTTCTCAGCTTTTAAAAGGCGATGAAAAGATTGGTAACCTACAACTGATAAATGCCATAAAAGCTGTTTTTCAACCCCTGAGTTATACCCTTGAACATAACCCTGCGGATACTCACCTCTCTTCTAACGGCGAACAGCTTTGGGTGGCGTTGCCAGAAGGCCAAACATTGAAGCTACAGCATCCGGATAAAGGCCGGCGTATTTTTAATCGCCATGATATCGAGTCGGTGAACCTGATATTGGCACTTTATTCCCTGATCGCTGATATCGAACGCGCGAAGCAGGAAGGTATTATGACCGAGCGCCATCGTATCAGACGTGATTTACACGACGATTTAGGAGCTAAGCTCTTGCGTCTGCTTCATCAAAGCTCTGGTGAGTCGCGAACGTTAGTACGCGAAGCGATTCAGGATCTTCGTAATCTTCTTAATGGTCGTCATCAGTTGACCCTTGATAGCGCCACAGTGGTAAAACATTGGCAACAACTAGCGCAAAATCGCTGTGATGAATGTGGTATCAGACTGCACTGGCATGCTGTCATTACGCCAGAGTCTTTAGACAGCTTGCAACATGAACACCTTGGGCAAATCTTGCAAGAGTGCCTCAGTAATGCATTACGCCATCCGGTGACTCAATGGATCAAGGTTCAGATTATGAGCGGCCCCAGTGGGCTAAGCCTGACTATAGAGAATAACTGTCAGGAGGCATCTGGTGTCGTGCCAGACGGGTTTGGTATTGCCAATATCCATGAGCGGGCAGGCATTTTGCGAGGGCAAGCCCAAATCTCCCATGAGAAAGAGATTTGGCGTGTCCATGTCGATATCCCGCTATCATCAGCCCCCCTGAGTTAGGGGGGCTGATGGGCTGGGGGATTCGATATAATAAGGGAAAACAGAGGTGAAGGTAGATGTGATGGATATTAGACAGGTGCTAATAGTCGAAGATATTCCCGAGATCAGTGCATGGCTTGCTGAGCGGGTTAAACAAATATTTGGCGCCTGTAATATCACCGAAGTTGTCTCTGTTGCTGCTGTAAAAGAGATCCTGGAGCAAACCTCGTGGGATCTTGTTTTGCTGGATTTGGGACTCCCCGATGGCAGTGGCATCGACTTAATTCGTCCATTTAAAACACATTTTCCCAATTGTCATTGTATCGTGACAACCATTTTTGATGATGGCGATCATATCTTTCCGGCGTTGGCTGCCGGAGCCGATGGCTACTTACTGAAAGACGAAGAGGAAGTTGAATTTTGTAATAGTCTACGCGGCATTCTCGCCGGGCGACCGCCTTTGTCCAGTTCTGTTGCCCAGCAAGTGTTGCTGTCTTTGCGTCGTCCCATACCTCTTGCTACCCCAGTGCTTACCCCCCGGGAAGAAGAGATTCTGGTGCTGATTGCTAAGGGATATCGCTGTAAAGACGCCGCTACGTCTCTTGGCGTGTCTTACAATACCGCATGCGGTTATCTGAAAAGTGTGTATCAGAAGCTGCAGATTAATAGCCGTGCCGAAGCAACGCTTAAAGCCATTGAGTTAGGCGTTATTTCCACCAAAGGCACCCCCTGAATTGGGGTGCAAGAATTGGCGTACTTCTCCTATCGTTGCAACATAACGTTGACAAGGAGTAGAACATGAAAATAAAGCTAATTATCGCTACTGGCATAACCGCTTTACTGACCGGTTGTGTTACCACCGGAACTGGTGGCGGCAGCGGCAGCAGTGACCGCCTCTACAGCACTAATACTGCGACACTTGATACTCGCAAAGATGTTTATGTGGCGCAGTTTGCAGTTTCCTTTGTTACAAAAGATTCAGGCTCTGCGAAAGCTACCAGTCCAATGATCCGTCATAGTAGTGGTTCGGAATATGCACAAAGTGTTCTGAAAGCCCGTTTAACGGGTGTGCCCAACAGCACCTTCCAAAAAATTACTGACGAAGCCTATAAAGACTTTGTCGCGGATTTAACGGCCAAAGGGTTCAATGTCAAACCTGTCAGTGATCTGAAAAAGCTAAAACCCTGGAACAAGTTAGACCCACTCCCTGTTCCCTATACGCCTTCCGGACTCTCTTCCTTTTTAAATAAATCGTCTCAGGATGAAGTGGTGTTCTCTGCCCGTTCGCTGAATTTGTATTCAGTGCCAGATCAGGCGGGTCAGGTAAAACCGATGCCATACGCTTTTTCCGAACTAGCTGAAGCCGCAGGTGCCCCGGTATTTGCCATCAACTACAAGGTTCATTTTGCTTATTTCGATAGCGATACGGATTACGAAGTGAACTACTTTAAAGACGTGCCGATAAATGGCGGGCCAAGTACCACCCTGAGCGCTTCGGTGACCATCGGGCAAGGTCTCCAGGTGACCACAGGATCTGCTGCTCAATTCTTCGTTGACTTAGGCGGCACCTTTTCTGACAACGGTTATGTCAGTCTGGTAGACCCTGTTATTGTCGGCGGGGCTTACGGACGTAACGAAGACACTACGTCCGATGGTCAGCAAGTTGCTAATGCCCTTAGTTCCGCCGTTGGCTTCTTTACCGGAGGCTCTACTAAAACCACAGAAATTTCTGTTGTTGCTACCCCTGAGTATTACCAGTACGGTGCACTTAAAGCGATAGATATGGCTAACAACCGAATTGTTGATGGCTTAACGGCCCGGTAAGATGTTTTGCTTCGCCTTTCATTCTTGTTTTCCCCAGGAATGAAAGGCTTATTTTCTAATAAAGTCTCGTAAATCCCCCTTCAACTTTTCTCGTATTGTTATCTCTCTCCTGGTGTTACAGCGTTTGCATTAGGAGCGTTTGCATTAGGAGAGTTGTTGGTATGACTGGTTTACTCTTTGTCTTCTGCTGTGGATGGCTGTGGGAATAACAGTTCTGCTTTTACCCCGTGATCCAGCCATGCCAGAGACAACTGCCAGCCAAGCCGATCACAGATTTTTTGCACCAGCAGCAGTCCCAGTCCAAAGCTGCTATCACTATCTTCGGTTAAGTATTCGCTCTTATTCTGAATGATGATGCTTTGGTGCGTCACTGTAAGGGTGATTGTGCCCCGTTCGGTAAATTGACAGGCGTTGCGCAGCAGATTGGCGAGTACGATACGCAATGGCACCAGAGGCAGGGTTTGCATCGATGCCGCTTCGGGATAGTCCCGCTGCAGCTGCACCTCTTTGCCCTGTAACAGATAGGCTAGTTCTTCACTGATATCGTCCAGTAACCTGGCGGGGTCAACGGAAGACATGGATGGCGGGGTGTCATTTTCCCGGCTTAACCAGAGCAGGGTTGCTGTTAACTGCTGCATGTTCTGACTGGCCCGGTTTATCCGTTCCATCGGGCGCCCGAACGTTGTCGGTATACCCAGGCGTTGAAGTAATTCAATATTCGTCCGGATGATAGCGATCGGCGTGCGTAACTCATGGCTGGCATGGCGGAGGAACTGATGCTCCCGGTCCAGAAGCCCTGAGATCCGGTCAAAGGCGTTTCGTAGTTGCTCTGCAATGCTGTTCAGTTCGTGGAAGCGGAAGTCCGGGACCGGCTGCTGGATATTTTCAAGAGAAAGGCTGTCGGCCCAGTCTGCCAGCTTCTGAGTGTAGAGGTTGATCCGGCGGTTATAGAGCCAGATAGCCAGCAGCATGATCAGCAGATAGCTCCCGGCCAGGTAAAATTTCAGCTGCCAGGTCTGATCTAAATCAACCTGTTCCTCTTTGGTGAGCAGATTGCTCTGATAGTCGGAAATAACAAACAGACGTCGCTGGTCAGGCAGCAGGTGCAGGTAGACAATCAGGTAACGGGAGTCCTGCCAGTCTTCTTCTCCATAGGGTTCCCAGTGATATTCGCTGAATTGTCCGGGCTGTAAGGTGTCCGGATCGATCAGCTGGCGATAAAACTCAGGTGCGTTATCCAGATTATCCAGAAAGGAGCGGATCGACGATGAGTTCGACAAGGGGGTCTCAGGATTCTGCCGGTAGCTGGCCTCGAAAGACCGGGCTTCCATCAGCAGAGCACCACCGACCGCTTCATCCAGTCCTTTGATAAAGAAAAATTCCAGCGCAAAAGAGAAGGCCAGCGCCGCCATCAACGCCAGCCCCGACATGTAAAGGGCCAGCTCGCGTCGCATGGTGCGGCGCTGGCGCTTACTGTTGCGGGTCTTCATCACTGATCGCAAACCCCTGTCCTTTAATCGTGTGTATCAGGGCTTTATCGAAAGGTTTGTCCACTTGCTGTCTCAGGTGGTACATATGTACTTTCAGGCTGTTACTGTCAGGTAGCTCATCCGGCCACAGGGCCTGTTCCAGCTGGCTTCGGCTCACGACCGCGGGGCTTGCCCGCAGCAGCGTTTCCAGAAGAATCAGGCCGGAAGGTTTCAGTTTAAGCAGGGTGCCTGCACGGCTGGCATTGCGGTTATCCAGCTCCAGCGTAAGATCGGCCAGACAGAGTTTTCGCGCCTGACTACTACGCCGTTTGGCCAGCGCCCGAATCCGCATAATCAGCTCTTCCATGGCGAAGGGCTTCACCAGGTAGTCGTCAGTGCCGGCACGGAAACCGGCTACTTTATCATTCAGGGTATCGCGGGCGGTAAGCATCAGTACCGGAGTGTCTGTTCCCTGCTGTCTGAGTTTTTTACACAGGATCAGGCCGTCGATCTGCGGCAGCATAATATCCAGCAACAGTACGTCATAATGGTTGCAGGTGGCCAGATGCAGCCCTGCCTGACCGTTGTAGGCGTGATCGACACCGATATCTTCCAGCGCCAGATAGTCGGCTACCGACGCGGCAAGATCACGGTCATCTTCTATCAGTAATACCTGCACAGCCTGAACGCTCATGACACGGTTTCCATGGTCTTTTGCGGCTTACGGTGCTTCTTCTTGCGCCATTGACGAATAGTCAGATCCTCACTGATCATCACCAGGGTCGGAATCAGAATCAGGGTAATCAGAGTAGCAAACAGAATGCCGTAACCCATTGCGACGGCTGCCGGAATCAGGAACTGGGCGTTCTCAGAGGTTTCCCAGATCAGCGGCACCAGACCTGCGTAAGTCGTTATAGAGGTCAGGATGATAGCCCGCATCCTGCTACAGCCTGCTTCCACCATCGCCAGCCTGGGTGGTTTTCCCAGCAGTCGATTCTCATTGTAGCGGCTGATCAGCAGCAGACTATCATTAACCACTACCCCGGACAATGCCAGGATGCCGAACAGCGACAACAGGCTCAGGGGAATATCGTGCAACCAGTGTCCCAGCAGAGCACCGATGACACCAAAGGGTATCGCACTCATAATGATCAGCGGTTGCAGGTAGGATTTCAGTGGGATCGCCAGCAGCGCATAGATGGCGATCAGGGCAACCAGAAAAGCGCCTTTCAGCGAATCGGTGGTTTCCGCTTCTTCCTGCGCTTCGCCACTGAACCGGACGGTCAGGCCCGGATAATCCCGTTGCAGCTGAGTCAGCAGTTGTGCGTCGATGCTGGCGATTATTTCCGCAGGCGCGGCAATCGCTTTATTCACATTGGCGGTGACCACTGCGACCCGGCTTCGGTCAGTTCGCTTAATCTCATCGGCGACATAGCGGGTGGAGATATCAGCAACGGTACTCAGTGCGATGGTCCGGCCATCCGGGGTGCGGATACGGGCCCGTTGCAGATCATCCAGCTGTTGGCGCTGACGCTCTGGGTAACGTACTTTGACCTTTATTTCGTCCCGGCCACGCTGTATTCGCTGCACTTCATACCCCTGATAGGCTTGCTGAATCTGGCGTGCCAGCAGGGCGGTGCTGAGTCCCATCGCCTCACCGGCAGGCCGTAGTTGAAGTTCAATCTGTGCCTGGCCGGCTTTCATGCTGTTTTCGATAGCGGAAACACCGTTGTAGAGAGTCAGCGCTTGCTGTACCTCTGTCGCGGCCTGTTGCAGTGTTTGCGCTGACTCCGCCGCCAGTTCAATACTGATATCGGCGGCGCCTTCCCAGGTGGTGACAAACTTCAGCTTACGCACGGCTTCCAATGCGCCGACCTCCTGTTGCCATAAATCAGCAATCTCCTGAGTGCCGAACGGACGCTGATCGCGGGGTGACAGTCCGGCAATGATCGAAGCACTGCTATCCCCGGAAAGAGTCATCAGATCAGGGATGGGAGGCTGAGACAGCTGGTATTCATCCTGCAGGCGCTGATTCAGACGGCTGGCGATCTGTTCGATCTCAATCGCCTGTTGCTGAACCAGACCGTAGCCTGCCTGCGGGTCCAGTTCCAGTTGCACTTCAACAAAGTCGCTGGGAATATCAGGGAAAAACACCGCGCGTATCTGGCCGGAAGGCACCATGCCGCCGACAATAATGAACAGACTGATCGCCAGCATCAGCGCGGCATAACGGACATCCAGCACCTGATGAACAAACGGCCGGTAGATCTTGCGGGTAAAGTAAGTCAGTCCCCGACTGACCTGAGCCTGAAGCCATTGCCAGCCACGGCTGAGAGGATTACGGCCCGGGCTGTTATCCATTTTCAGGTGTGCCAGATGGGCGGGCAGGATCAGTTTGGATTCCACCAGTGAGAAGATCAGGCAGAAAGCAGCCGCGTAGGCAAAGAAGCTGAAGATCTGTCCCAGCTCTCCTTCAACCAGAGCCAGCGCCAGAAAGGCGACGATGGTGGTTAATACTCCGAATACGGTCGGCACTGTGACCCGCTGGGCACCCCGGATCGTCGAATTGAGGCTTGCACCGTAGCGCTGACGCTCGCTGTAGATGCTTTCGCCCACCACGACGGCATCATCGACGACGATGCCCAGTGCGATGATAAAGCCGAAGGTGGTCAGCTCATTGAGGGTCATGTTAAACAGCCGGGCATCCATCAGCAGCATCGCACCGGCGAAAATGACCGGCAGACCCGCCCCAACCCAGAACGCCACCCGGATATTCATGAACAGCGCTAACAGCAGCATGACCAGGGCGATCCCCATGATGCTGTTTTTCAGCAGCAGGATAAGGCGGGCGCCGATATAGAGACTCTGATCATTCCAGATTGTGGTGGTAATGCCGTGCGGCAGGTTGTCACGGAAACGGTCTACCTCCATCCGGACCGCTTCGCTGATATCCATGATGTTGGAACTGGAGTACATCTTGATGTCGAGCCAGATCGCCCGCTCACCGTTGAACCGGGACAGCACTCCGGAGGGTTCATAGCTGTCCCGGATTGTTGCGACGTCGCCCAGGGTCAGGCGCTGACCGTCGCGGGTCTGACGGATCACAATCGCTTCAAAGTCGCGCAGCCGGTAACGTTGCTGATCGGCTTTGACAATCAGCGAACCTTCCCGGCTGAAGAGTTCACCACCGGCCACGGTGAGGGATGAGGCAGCAACCTTTTCGGCAATATCGCTGATGGTGAGGTTCAGCGCCTGGAGCCGGTGTTCGTCAACCTCGATGCTGATCTCCGGTGTTTCACGACCATTGGTGTTAACCCGCTCAATGGCCGGATTACTCAGCAACCGGGTGCGTAACTGACGGGCGGTTTGTTGCAGCACATCCTGGGGGACATTGCCGGATAAATGTACCGATACCGCATCTTCAAGATAGGTATCTTTGGTGATGACCGGGCGTTCGGCCTCGGCGGGCAGGGTGGCGATGCCATCGATGCGGTTCTTGATGTCCCGGTACAGGGTATCCAGATCGTAACCGCTGCTGCGCTCAACGGTGATATTGCTGCCCTCTGTATTGGAGAGACTGCTGATCTTTTTGATGCCCTGAATGCCTTGCAGCGCCTCTTCTATCTTGAGGGTAATCCCCTCTTCTGCGGAGTGGGCAGAACCACTGTCGTAGCTGACAAAGATACTCACACTGTTCGGCGGAATCGGCGGAAACGCTTCGACCCGCAGATTAAAAGCGCTGATGCTGCCAGCCACTAAAATCAGTAGCATCAGCAGATTGGCCGCAACCGGATTGGCGGCAAACCAGGCTACCCAGCCTTTCTGGCTCAGATCATTCATTGGCTGTTTCCTCTGACAGGTCCGACTGAACTGCCATTCCCGGCATATAGCTGGCCAGTGGTTTGATAACCAGTGCGCTCGCTGGTGGCAGTGAGGTCGCCGGAATGTAATGCAGCCCCTGGTCGCTGAACAGGGGTGTCGCCGCATGCCGTTGCAACCGGTTTGCGGTCACGGTCCAGATATAGCCATCCGCGGTGAGCGCGGTGGCCGGAATCGCCAGCAGATGACTGCGTGGTTGTCCTTTTAAACTCACTTCGACGAAACTGCCGCTAAGCAGGGGCGGTGTTTGTTGCAGCGGGGCGGCGACGCTGACAGTCAAACTACGCTGTCGGGTTTCAGGGTTTATCGCCGCCGATAGCTGGCTGACCTGTCCCTGCCACTGATGGCCTAGCTGATCCGGGTCACGCAGTTGCACCTCAACCTGTTGAAGATTATCAGGCAGTTGTTGCCACTGGCGGCTGGACAGTGTCAGCTCTAATTCGACCCGCTGGGTTCCTCGCAGGGTTGCGACGGTCGCACCGGACTCGATATAACTGCCCAGGGTTGCCGAACGGTTTATCACAACGGCATCAAAGGGGGCTCGCAGCGTGGTTTCTTCAAGATCCCGTTGTGCACGCTGCAGCGTTTTTCTGGCAGCGGCAACCCGTGCCTCTGCCAGCTTTAATTGTGGTTTTCTCAGCACCAGATCGCTGGGGGCTGCCTGAATGCCTGAACGTTGCCAGTCCCGCTCCGCTTGCTTCTGCTGACGACGTTCCTGCATCAGGGTTAACTCAGCATCGGCCAGGGTCTGGCGGGCATTCGCTACCACTTCTTCATAACTGGTGGTATCCAGCTTGAGTAATGCGTCGCCCTGTTTCACGGGGTGGCCATTATGAAACGCGTCGGAACGCCAGGTGACCCGACCGGAAACCAGGCTGCTTAGCTGCACTTCATCGGTGGCACGAACCTCAGCATAACCTTCAATGCGGCTCTGATAAGTGCCGCTTTGCAGTGACATCACGGTGACCCGGGGCAGTGTTACCGGTGCTTCATATTGCTCCGGTTGCGGCTGGTTGCTGATAGCAAAGTTGGTATAAACCAGTGCCAACGGGATTGTACACAGTGCCAGAGCGGTTAGCGTAAACGGGAACCAACGACGTTTCTGTTGCATGATATTCTCTTGTGATTCAGATACTCATCCCCAGCGCCAGGCCGAGGGTGATACGGTTAGACAGACGCGTCTGGTGGACCTGGAGAAACTGGATGCGGGCCTCGAAAGCGGTCTGCTCAGCATTGATCAGGTCCAGAATGTCGCCCACGCCATCGCGGTACAGCGAACGGTAGTGGTCGAGACTGGTTTGCGAATGTTGCAGGGCTCGTGCAAGGGCCTCTTCCTGTTGGGCCAGGGAGGTTTCCAGATCGAGTCCGTTATCCACTTCGTTGACCGCATCCAGCAGCGTTTGCTGATAGCTGAGGTAGCTGAGTTCGGCCTCCAGCTGGGCAATATCTGCCCGGGCTTGCAGTCGTCCCGAATTGAACAGGGGCGCCGTCAACTGACCGAGGAGACTCCACAGCGGCGATCCTTTGAGCAATTGATCCAGTTCTGGCCCGCTATCGGACACCGAGGCCTGCAATGAGAACCCGGGTAGTAGCTGCTTGTAAGTTTTAGCGGCACGGTTATCCGCCGCCTGAATTCTCAGGTAGGCGGCTTGCAGGTCGGGGCGACGTGCCAGAACAGTACCGGGAAGTGATATCGGTGGAATGGTGATATCCGGTGTCAGCAGGTTCCCGGGCGGCTGACTGTTATTGCTGACGCCGCGCAACAGATTTAACTGTCTCAGGGCGACGCGTTGCTGGTTCTGACGCTCAATCAGGCTGGCCTGAATGCGGGCCGTTGCTGCCTTCGCCGTCACCAGGTCCGCCAGGTTTCCCAGTCCGCTCTGATAGCGGTCTAGTATCACCGCGTGGTTGTTTTGAGAACTGTTCAGCCATTGCTGCTCTGTTTCGATGACCTGCTGGCGCAGACTGATATCCAGCCAGCTTTGCACGGTGCGGGCCGCCAGAGAGTTGCGTGCAGCGTTATAGTCGAGTTTCTGCGCTGCTGCCGTTTGCTGTGCTGCCGCCTGACCATCCGCCAGGCGACCCCAGACATCCAGTTCCCAGTTGAGGGTCAGGGCCAGTGTGTGTTGCTGAGTGATGGCGTTTTCCTTTGACCGCTGGCTGGTCAGCGCAGCAGACAGTTCCGGGCGACGGGCGGCTTGTTCAGGCATGATCAACAGTTGTTGCTGACGTAAACGCAGGGCGGTTTGTTGCAAATCCAGGTTATTATTAAGGGTTTCATCGACAAGCTGTTTCAACTGCGGTTGCCGGAACAGATCAAGTAGCCCGGCATCCTGTGGTAGCAGGGAGAGATCCAGGGTTTCTGCAGGCACCGCCCAGTCTGCGGGCATGGCCAGGTTTTCTGCCCTGCCTGCCTGAGGGTCACTCAGGGTGCTGCAACCACTGAGTAACGTCAGTGACAATATCAATAATAGAGCGTCTGGTTTCACGTCCAGTCAGTTCCTAATCGGGAGCGGATTTCAGGGTGACTATAAGCGGACAGTGGTTAACGGAGGGTTAAACCGGAAGCTGATATTGAATCATTTCGCCGCTTCACTGAGTGTGGGGCTGGCGACTCAGCATCTTCGCAGGGGATGAAAGGGCACCGGTCTTAGCCATCGTTCATTGAGTATGTATGACTGACAAATCATGCGACTCAGTAAAGCAGGTCATGTCAGGCGCGTCAGCACTGCTTCCACATCATCGAGAAAGCGGGTCCAGTCGCCATCTTCGTCAATGCCATTAATGCGTAGGAGGAACAGCCCCTCGATGGCTAGAAAGGCCACGCGGGCCGCCTGTGCATCCGGCGATGCGCCGCCCAGACGATCAAAGATTCCCCGATACCAGTCGCGTACTTCTTGCAGATGCTCCGGATTTTCCAGATAGCTGACCATCAGGCCTGCAATTTTGGCGTCCATTGCCTGTTGTGAGGTACGCGTGGCCGCGATGTAGCTGCGGATAAAATCGACCGGACCATGCGTCGCCGCATCGACCAGTATCGCGTCGAACCGGCTGGTCCAGCGATCAATCAGGCTGCGGATCAGGTCGTCCCTGTTGGCGAACGAATACTGCACGCCGCCCTTGGAAATGCCCGCAGCGTTTGCCAAAGCGCCAATGGTCAGTGCGGCGCCGCCCTGGTTACGCACCAGCTCTTCGGCCACGTCCAGCAGTCCGTCACGGGAGATGGTTGGTTTTCTGCCCATTGTTTTTCTCCTTCAGCGCCACTATCATCACATTTAAATACGATTGTATTTATATTTTAAAGCCCGCGCAAAGCATAGGTGAACTTGTGTCTTACTGCATCCCGAACCCCAGGCGCTGGCTGATTCTGCTGGCCGTCATGCTGGCATTTCTGCCGGTCGTTCTCGACATGACCATCCTGCATGTGGCTGTCCCCAGATTAACTCAGGCGCTGGGCGCGTCCAACAACCAGGTGCTGTGGATTATCGACATCTACCCGCTGTTGATGGCAGGTTTGCTGGTGCCCATGGGGACGTTAGCCGATAAGGTTGGCAACCGGCGTATCTTGCTGACCGGTCTGGTGATCTTCGGGGTTGCCTCAGCCGCGACGGCCTTTGCACCTACTGCGCAGCTGCTGATTGGCGCGCGCATTATGCTGGCGTTGGGGGGATCAATGATTATGCCGTGTGTGCTGGGCATTATCCGCCGTACCTTCGAGGACGATAAGGAGCGGGGACTGGCGCTTGGATTATGGGGAACCGTAGGGGCTGCCGGTGCGGCGGTTGGCCCGCTGATAGGCGGAGCACTGCTGGAACATTTCTGGTGGGGCTCGGTGTTTCTGATCAACGTGCCTCTGATGCTCGTCGTTGCCCCGGCCTGCTGGCTTCTGCTGTCACGTGAGGAGCAGACAACCCCCGGTCACTGGCCGATTGGTCAGGCCCTGCTGCTGGTGATGGGCATGATTGCGCTGGTATATGCGGCCAAATCGGGATTTGGTGGCAAACAAACTCTTGCTGTGGTGTTGCTGACGCTGGTCTTCGGACTGGTAATGCTGGTGTTGTTTGCCCGTCTGCAGTTACGCGCCGCTACGCCCATGCTGGATCTGTCCTTATTGGCTCACCCTGCCATCGTCGCCGGCATCATCATGGCGGTGGTCGCCAGCGGCGCACTGGCCGGGGTCGAACTGACTCTGGCGCAGGAACTGCAATACGTCCTGGACAAAACACCGCTTCAGGCCGGGGTATTTATGATCCCCATCATGGCTGCGGCGGCCGTGGGGGGGCCGGTTGCGGGCTGGCTATCTGCCAGGTATGGGCTGCGGCTGGTGGCCAGCCTGTCGCTGGTCGTTGCAGCGCTGTCGCTGGGCTGGCTTGCCGTGCAGAATTTCAATGCTCCGGGAGTGATGGTGCCGCTGCTGCTGGCACTGCTGGGGTTAGCGCTCAGTATCGGCCTGACAGCGTCATCTATCGCTATTATGGGCTCGGTCGATGCCAGCAAGGGTGGTGCTGCAGGTTCACTGGAAGCGACCGGGTATGAACTGGGCACCGGTCTGGGCATCACTCTCTTTGGTGTATTCATGTCGGTTATTTTCGGACATAACCTGACGATACCTGCTGGCCTGCCCGCTGATCTTGCAGATCGGGCTGCCATTTCGATGGGCGATACCTATCTGGTCGCGCGGCAGCTTTCCGCTGATCAGGCTGCCGCACTGGTCGCTGCGGGCAAGGCGGCGTTTACAACGACACATTCAGTGCTGCTGCTGACATCTGCCGCACTGATCGGGGGACTGGCTGTGCTGGTGTTCTTCCTGCTGGCTGGCATGCGCAAAGGCTCTGCCTGAGATTAGTGCATGCCGACATCGCGACTGAATGCAGCGTGTATCGCTTGCTGAGCAGAAGACGTGTGAGGGTTAGTTTTTTAAATATCCCGCTAGAAACGGCCCTGTCACGGAGGTTGGTTCTGTCTGCAGACCGGCGGGTGGCCCCTGATAAATGATGTCGCCGCCATATTTTCCTGCGCCGGGCCCCATTTCAATAACATGGTCAGCTGCTGCGATCATATCCAGATTATGCTCGACGATGATAAGCGTTATGCCCTGCTCGGTAAGGCTGCCGAACAGCTGTATCAGGTGTTCTGTGTCCTGCATGTGAAGACCGGATGTGGGTTCATCAAATACGTATATCCGGCCACTGAGCCCCAGTTCTTTTGCCAGCTTCAACCGCTGCCGCTCGCCCCCTGACAGGGTTGAAAGCCTTTGACCTATCTGCAGGTATCCCAGCCCGACCTGCTGCATTCGTGCCATCTTATCCCTGATCTCAGGTTGGCTATCAAACAGCGGTAGAACATCAGGCGCGCGCAAGCGCATTATCTCATCGATAGTATGCCCTTTGACCCGGATAGCACGGGCCTCAGCGCTATAACCCGAGCCGTCGCAAACCTCGCAGCCCGATTCTACGGTATCAAGAAAGGCCAGATCGGTGCGGACCACACCACGACCTTTACAGACCGGACATGCCCCGGCACCGTTGTTGCTAAACAGGCCAGCAGGTTTGCCGCTCTGGCGGGCAAAGACGCGGCGAATATCGCTCAGTGCACCCAGATAACTGGCGGGTGTCGAGCGGGATGAGCCGCGCAGCTCCGTCTGGTCGATCACAACCACATCGGGGCGAAGTGCTGGTAAGATCCGGTTCGTGAGGGTCGATTTGCCAGAACCCGCAACGCCCGCGACAACCGTCATGACGCCAAGCGGGATGTCGGTCGACAGATCCTGTACGTTAAACAGAGATTGGTGGCTGATGTTAATCCAGCCTGATGGGGTACGGGGCGTCGTATTGATCCTATGCTGTTTACGCAAGCTCTGTCCTGTTGCTGTTTCTGCTTCTCGCAGTTCTGCCACCGTGCCCTGGCAGACTATTTCTCCGCCTGACTGGCCAGCCTGTGGCCCCATATCGATCACCTGATCTGCGATGCTGATCAGATCAGGGTCATGCTCGACCATCAGGACGCTGTTGCCTTTGTCTCGTAAGCGTATCAGCAGCTCCCCCAGGTGCTTAACGTCGCGTGCATGCAGGCCGATACTGGGCTCATCGAAAATATAAGCGATATCGCTAAGACTGCTGCCAAGGTGGCGGATCATCTTGATTCTCTGCGATTCGCCCCCCGATAATCCCGCCGTGCCCCGGTCCAGATTAAGATAATTGAGGCCTATGTCGATCATGCTTTCCAGTTTTTCTGTCATCGATGACAGGACCGGCTGCATCTCCGGTGCGTCGATGCTACGTAAAAATACCAGCAGGTCGCTTGCTTCCATGGCGGCGCAGTCGGCGATGTTGTGCCCGGCGATCCGACAGCTAAGCGCTGCCGGATTAAGGCGGCCGCCGTTGCAGGCGGGGCAGGAGCCGCTTTTCGTCACCCGCGACAATGCTTCGCGTTCGATATCCGAAAGCTCACTCTCTTCGCGCTCCAGAAATGAACGGCGCAGGCGAGGCAGCACACCTTCATAAGTCGTCGTCTTCGGCCAGCCCGGTCTGGGTGCCGTGACGGGCGTGCCTTCTTCAACGGTCAGGCGTTGCCATTCCTCGTCGCTATAACACTCAAGTGGTTTTGTGGTATCAAAGAAGCCTGATAAGGCATAACGTTTCCAGCGCCATGAAGAGGGCTCGAATCCGGGGAAGCGGATGGCGCCGTCGTCCAGCGAGCGCGTGCGATCAAACAAGGCATTCTCGTCTATCGTTCGAACCGTTCCCAATCCCTGACACTGTGGGCACATGCCATGGGGGTTATTGAACGAAAATAAGCTGGATTCGCCGATAGTTGGCTTTCCTATGCGAGAGAAGAGCAGGCGCAGCAGCGCATAGATCTCGGTCACTGTACCCACGGTAGAACGCGCATTGCCCCTCAGTTTGCGTTGATCAATGACAATTGATGCCGGTAAATTTTCCAGACGATCGGCATCAGGCTGACCGAAATGCGGCAGTCGGTGACGAATGAAGGTTGAATAGGTTTCAGCCAGTTGCCGTTGGGATTCTGCGGCGATGGTATCGAATAACAGCGATGACTTACCCGAGCCGGATACTCCGGTAAAAGCGACGACCTGATATTTGGGGATATCAAGGGTCACATTTTTCAGATTGTTAGTTCTGGCCCGAATAATCCGCATGGGCAGATCAGTCATGATCGATGCCTTCCCGCTGTAATCCCCTGACGGCTTTATGACAGAGTTCCGCGAAGATGGCCTGCTCGCCTGTTGTCATCACCGATGCGACCCGCTGTGCTGCACCATGCCGTTGTCTGGCTGCCCGTTCCAGAAAGGCGTTTCCCTGGTCACTGAGTTGTGTCGCCTGAGCCCGACGATCACTAGCGTCTGACTTTTGTTCTATCAGCTGCAGGTCTTTGAGCACGCGCAGGGCTTTTGACAGTTGAGTTCGGGAGATGCCAAGCCGCTGGCTAATGATTGATGGGCGCAGAGCCCCGTTAATACGCAATATTTCCAGAACATCATACTGTGCCCATGTTATGGCTTCCGGGGTAAAGCGGTTGCGACGAGCGACCAGTTCACATTGCAGAAGTGAGAGGGCCGCTTCCAGTTCTGAGGTTTCCTGAGTTGTCATTTTTTACTTCAACATTTTAGTTCGATATTTTTAGTTTAATATAGTTTCTTTATGGAAATTATATTTGAGATTTTTTTGCGAATAAAGTGCTTTTATGAACGATATAGTTTCCAGATAGGCTTGTTTACATTGAAATCCTGGCCCCAGTTGAGACTCGGAATATTGGAAAGGCCCTGCTGTCGCAGCAGATAGGCTGAAGGAGGGCTGATCAGTCTTCAACGGCCGGTATTTAGGCAATCCACTGCTGATGGTGGCAAAGTGTGCATCTTGGCTTTGCGGTTGATGAGATGTTATCCACACGTTTTTTTAGCGTCGATTCTGTGTCCCGCTGTGAGGGTTTTGGTATAGTGCACCTATGAATGAGATAAATGATATCCGCTGTATGGAGCATGCACTGGAACTGGCTAAGCGGGCTTCTGATGCCGGTGAAGTTCCGGTGGGGGCTGTTGTTGTTCTGGACGGCCAGGTGATTGGCGAAGGCTGGAATCTGCCGATATCGGGGCATGATCCGACCGCCCATGCCGAGATTATGGCGTTACGCGATGCTGCTAACCGTATCGGTAATTACCGCCTGCTGGGAGCAACCCTTTATGTAACCATTGAACCCTGTGCCATGTGCGCGGGGGCGATTATCCATGCCCGGATCGCACGGGTTGTGTTTGGTGCTTCTGAACCAAAGGCGGGTGCAGTTATCAGTAACGCGCTGCTGTTTGATCAGCCGTGGATAAACCACAGGCCTGAATATCAGGGGGGCGTCTTAGATGAGCGTTGTCGGGAGGCTATCAGTGCTTTTTTCCGTCGCCGTCGTGCTGAGAAGAAAGCCGCGAAAAAGGCCGCTCAGACAGTAGCCGCTGCTGAAGGTCTTGCAGGACAAGCTATCACCGACTGATAACTGTCGGTTTACTGCTGGCTGCTTTGTCATGATGTTTTGCCTGCAATCGCCGTTGAAACACGCGTTTCAGACCGGTCACACCGCCCCGTCAATATAAACCCCGCCACTGTCTTATTCTGAAGTCAATCACTTGTTTTAAACAATCTTTTTAAAATAATGATTTTGTTACCCAAATCGGTTTATAAAAGTTGATGATTCAAGTTCTTAGGTCTACATAGCTGTTAGACTTTCTTTTCTGATCGTGTAGTTTTGCTATGACAGGATAAGATCTGAACCGACAGGGTGTATATGAGCAGATTAATGGTTTCAGTCTGGTTAATATGGCTGATCAGTATGGTGCCGGTGATGAGTCAGGCGAGTACACAGTCGGCGCTGGTGTATGGTTATCCGGATGTGTCTGTCTGGACAACACAGCGGGATGCCGACGGACAGCTTAAAAATCCACTTCTGAACGTGGCGCGGGAATTGTTCAGAGAGTCTGGGATTGAGTGGCAAAGCCGGGCTCTTCCGGCTAAACGTCTGTTCAGGTATTTGCAGGACGGTGTCGTGCCTTTTTCCATGTTGGTGCGCGCCTCAGGTCTGGAAGCCTGCTGTTTGTTTAGTGAACGGCCGGTTGCCCGTACAGAGTTACGTGTGTTTCACCGACAGACATCTCCGTCTGTGGCAACAAAGGAAGATCTTGCGGGTAAGCGCATTATTCTTATTCGCGGTTATAGCTATGGTGCCCTTGGCCAGTATCTGCGGGCTCCATCCAATGGCGTAGCTATTCATGAGGCCGCGAGTCATGCCGAGGCATTCCTGCTGTTTGAACGTGGGCGCGGTGATTACCTGATTGATTATCAGGGGCCTGCTGAAGAGATACTGGCCGAACACCCGGTACCGGATATTGTTTACGATACCTATGCAGAATTGAATGTGTTTTTAGTGCTGTCCCGAACGTATCCACATGCGCCAGCGATGTTAAAGCGGCTTGAAGCGACGCTGACTAAGCTGGCAGGGAGCAGGGTCGCGCGGTCGGAGTGAGTGACCGCCATCCGTTAGTTGAAGATAATTATAATGGCTAATGAAGACATAGAATCAAACAAAAAAGTTGCTGCATCTGCCCCTGCTGACGATGGCGCCCTCTCGTTGGTGACCCGCTCTTGGAGAGGTATCGGCTGGCGTCTGCTTGTTCATATTCTGTTGTTTAGCTCTCTGATTACTTTTGTGCTGACACTGGTGCAACTATATATCGAGTATCGGGTGGACGTTTCTGAGATTGAACAGCGCTTCACCGATATCCAGAGCGGTTATGTCGAAACGGTCTCTGTCAGTTTATGGAATATGGATAATGACCTCCTGACCAGTCAGCTGGAGGGCGTGGTCAGCTTGCCTGATATCTCCCGGGCGACCGTTGAGGAGACTGTTGAGGGCATTTCCAGCAGCCTGTCTATCTCCGTAGGGGATGAGCCGGGTTCTGCTACGCTAAGCCGGGCCTATCCGCTGCTACAACAGGAAGGTGACGCCACGAGGCAGATCGGGATTCTGACCGTTTATGCGACACTCAGCGGTATCTATGATCGTCTGTTAGAAAGAACGTTTGTACTGCTGATCAGTCAGGGGGTTAAAACGTTTATAGTCTCCTTTTTTATCCTGCTACTGATTCATCGTTTAGTCACCCGGCATCTTGTTAAAATGTCAGAATTCTTGTCGCAGACCGGTGGACACAATGGCTTTATGCCGATGGTCCTTGATCGTAAGCCCCCCGCTGCACCTGACGAACTCGACCATATGGTCATATCCTTCAATTCTATGCAGGAACGTTTGAGCAGCGCCCTCAATCAGCTTCATGACACGAATAATAATTTAGAACAGATAGTCGATGAGCGGACCCGGTCATTACAGGAGGAGATCGCTGATCGGGAGGAAGCCAGACGCTCGTTGCGCTTAAGTGAACAGCGTATTCGTGATATAGCGGAGACCGCATCCGACTGGTTCTGGGAGATGGACGGGAAGTTGGTGCTGACGTTTATCTCTAATCGTTTCTCTGAGATAACCGGTATTTCCTATCAGCAGTTGCTGGGTAAAACGTGTCGGCAATTAGAACAGGATGGCGTCTTAGAGATTGAAGATGAAGATCAGCAAACGCTGCGGGAGATGTTTGCCAGGTATCAGCCGTTTTATGAGCTTGAGGGACGGGTGGTTGATGGTCGCGGCAATGTTCATCATATTCAGGTGGGCGGGAAGCCGGTGTTTAATGACGGTGGCGAGTTTATCGGTTACCGCGGGGCTGGCCGGGATATTACCGTGCGTAAAATGGCCGAGACGGCGGCTCTGCGTTCACGGGATGAATTAGAGGCATTGATTGAAAGCCGCACCGCTGAATTGCGCAAGTTGTCGCAGGCGGTAGCTCAGAGTCCGGTGTCGGTGATTATTACCGATCGGGAAGCAAAGATTGAGTATGTTAACCAGGCCTATCTGACACAAACCGGTTATCAGCTGGATGAGATATTAGGACAGACGCCCGCGATGATGCGTTCGCAAGAGACCCGTGAGTCTGTTTATCGTGATATCTGGGGTGCCATAGTGGCGGGTCGGGACTGGTCTGGTGAGCTGCTCAATAGAAAGAAAAATGGTGATAAGTTCTGGGTACAGGCGCACATCTCTGCAGTTAAGGATACCATCGGGAGGGTGACTCATTACCTGGCAATAGAAGAGGATATTTCGCTGCGCAAGGCGCAGGAACAGCGCATATTACATCAGGCACAATATGATGCACTGACTGATCTGCCAAACCGGATGCTGGCGGTGGATCGTTTAAATCAATCGATGAAGATAGCCCAGCGTGAAGTCCACAAAGTGGTGGTAATGTTTGTCGATCTGGATGATTTTAAAAAGGTCAATGATACTCTGGGGCACGATGCGGGAGACCTGCTGCTTGTTGAGGCTGCCCGACGGATGGAGGGTGCTGTACGGGGTGGGGACACGATCGCCCGACAGGGTGGCGATGAATTTCTGGTGCTGCTGGGGGGGATCCAGCAAACAAGAGATGTTGAATGTGTCGCACAGAAGATTATTGCAGCCTACTCAAAACCTTTTTCTGTGGAGGGTGTTGAGTTAGTGATCACACCGAGTATCGGCTTGTCGGTCTATCCGGACGATGGCGAAGAAGCGGCGATATTACTGCGTAATGCCGATGCGGCGATGTACCGCGCAAAAGATGAAGGTGGAAATAGCTATCACTTCTATACCCAGACGATGAATGAACAGGTGCAGCGGCGTCTGGAGGTCGAGAGTCACCTGCGGCATGCACTGGAGCGTAATGAACTGGAAATCTATTACCAGCCGATTGTCGATACCGTCACCCGGCAGGTATCCGGTGTCGAGGCTTTGTTGCGTTGGCATAATGAAACACTGGGGCCTATCGGTCCCGATACGTTTATCCCGATAGCTGAACAGACCGGCATTATTATGGAGATTGGTGACTGGGTATTAACGACAGGTGCGCGACAGATAGCTGAGATAAATCAGCGCCTGGGGCTGTCGTTAAAGTTAGCGGTCAATGTCTCCCCGCGTCAGTTCAGGAATAATAGTATCGTTGCTTCGGTATTGAAGGTGCTGGAAACAGGTGTCGATCTGTCGATGCTGGAGATTGAGATAACCGAAGGTGTATTGCTTGGCAATCATCCGGAAACCCTGGCACTGCTGGCCGAACTTAAGCGCCTGGGGATCGATCTGTCGATGGATGACTTTGGTACGGGTTATTCATCATTAAGTTATCTGAAGAATCTGCCTTTCGATCGTATAAAAGTGGATCGTAGCTTTGTCCGTGATATTGAAACGGATAAGGAAGATCTTGCGTTAGTTAAAGCGGCGGTCATGATGGCCTGTGGTTTAGGTCTCAAAGTTATCGCTGAGGGCGTTGAGACTGAACCACAGTATCGTATTCTGGCGGATATTAATTGTGATTATCTGCAGGGGTATCTGTTTAGCAAACCATTGAGCATTCAGCTGCTTGAGACTTATCTTCGTTCTCGTAACAACTCCTGAGTTTGTGGCACGGGCTGCTTTATGTGTTTTCCTTGCGGGCCAGCAGGGTACCATCGCCCTCGGTGCGTTGCTTTATCCACTGAATCAGATCGCTCCACATTCTATTAATATCATGTTTACTGGGCATAATACCGGCATGTTTTAGTTCGATAGTCATGACCGGAATCTGTTTGACAAACCAGCCATAGTTTCCCAGCGAACCCGGATAGGTGCCCAGCTGTTTCAGCTGTAGTGGGCCGAGTTGCCGTGGTGGTGTGATGGTGCCGTCGTAATCCAGTATTCCGTGGGGCGCATGCACAGAAACGATGACATCAGGTCGTAGCTGATTGATGAGCTGATGAATTGCCTGGGTTTCCGGTTCGCTGAGTGGCCGGGCTCCAGGGTAGTAGCGGGCACGTTTTTTCGCGTAAGTCTGCCAGTGTTTGAGGGGATTAATTGAGGTTCCCGCCGGGATAAAGTTACGGTTGAGATCGACATTGTGGGCATTCACCCGGGTCGATTTCTTCCGTAGCAGTCCATCCGGATTGGCCAGAGGCATGAAATGCCAGTCGAAATTACCGTTGTGGCTGTCCTGCAAAATTTTCAGCCACTTAAATGAAATGCTGACACTTGAGTATTCATCGCCATGTATGCCCCCGAGAAACAGGATTCTTGGCGCGTGCTCCCCGGCGACAGATGCCGGGAAATGTTTCTCTAACAGCGGCAGGTGGTTGTTTGAATAAAAGCGAGGCACCGCAAATTTCGCTTCGAGACACTCTTCTGCTGAGACACTGCCGAGCTTGTTACCGATCTGCTGACAGATGTTGATCACATCAGGGTGAGGACCACTTGCTTCTGTGGGTTGTTGGAGCTGATCCGGTGATGCTTCAATTGCGCTGACGGTTTTTTCTGTAGAGATAATCTCTGTTTCAGCAGTTGTTTCAGCGGTTGTTTCAGCGGTTGTTTCAGTGGTTGTTTCAGCGCTGGTTTCAGTGGTTGTTTCAGCAATAGATTCAGCGCTGGTTTCAGTCGTTTTTTCAGACGGCGTTTCTGATATCAGATCGGTATCGCTGTCAGCATCACTGCTGGTTTGAACAACGGGAGGCTCTGGCGTATCGGTTTGTTTTGCCGCGGCGGGTTGCGCCGTTTTCCCGTTGTCCGCCGCGTCGTTCGTTTCTGACACAGTGTCAGTCAGCGTTGTCTGACTGGACGTTGTGTCAGAGTAGGGTGCGTCAGTATAGAGTGACAAAGGGTCTGCTGGTTCACTATGCACGGCGGCTGCCATGCTGAGAGTCAGTCCGGTGACAAGTATCGTTATCAGTCGATCAAACATAGGGTGAGGCTAACTCTGCAAAATAGTGTAAGCCTGCATTGTAATTGGCTTTTCAATGGATGTGGAGATCTGCCCGGGCGAATGATGAAAAAAATAAGCGGATGAAAATGAGATGTCCGGCCCTGATGTTGGTGATCAGAGCGTCGACGGAATGGTATCAATCATCTCCTGGACGGCATCGGCACCATTATCCTCTGGGTGGCCTGGCATCACAATTTCACCTTCATTTTCAGCAGGACTTTGTGGCGGTTTAGCGGCTTCTATTTTGGCTTTGCGCAGTTCCCAGTCGAGCAGATCGTAATAGTTGCGGATATTTTTAACATACAGAACCGGTTCATAGCCCCGGGCATATCCGTGGCGAACAGTTTGAAAGTATTCCTTCTGGGTGAGTAGTGGCAGAAACTCTTTTACATCACTCCACTTATCCGGATTTCTGCCTGCGCGGGCTGTCAGTACACGTGCGTCTTCCAGATGTCCATAACCAATATTATATGAGGCCAGTGCAAACCATATCCGCTCTTTACCCTGAATTCTGTTGGGAATTTTCCCCATCACTTTTTCCAGGTAGTGGGCCCCCCCCATGACGCTTTGCACCGGATTGGTCCGGTTTTTTACGCCCACCTCTTTGGCGGCAGCCTGTGTCAGCATCATGATCCCTTTGACGCCCGTGGGCGAAACCGCGTTGGGGTTCCAGTGGGATTCCTGGTAGGCAATAGAGGCGAGCAGGCGCCAGTCAATATCGGTTTCCTGCTCTGCCATCATGAAATATTGTTCTAGTTTGCAAAAACGGGTTTCGAGATGTTTGCGAAAAGTTTCGATATCAACATAGCCAAGCCTGGTTTGTCGGGTAAGGTATTTCTTTTTCAGTTTCACCAGAAGCTCCTGAGTGGCTGGCAGCTCAAAAAAGCGTTTAGTGGCGCGTTGTAAACTCTGGTCGTTTTGTTTAATCAGCAACCAGGCAACGGGCTTGGGCTGACTGAGTACCAGGGATTTTTTCAGGCCTGGAAAATAGGATTTCTGGGCGTCGAAGATGAAATCGTCGCTGACGGTGTAGTCTATCTCCTGCTCATACACATCTTCAAGTAGCTCAGTAACACTGCTGCTGGTGGTTTCCTGCCAGGTCAGATAGCTATGCGTTTTTTTCAGCTTGCGTAACTGCTCTGCATGGCTGCTGTTAGCAATGACCTTGATGCTTTTGTTGGCGAGATCGGCAAATGTCTTTGGTTCGGGTTTTCCCCGTGTAACGCGATAGATCAGGGTGGGGGTGGAGTAGGCGTACGGGGTTGAAAAACGGAAATTCTGCTTGCGTTCATCGGTTATCGTCAGCCCGGCCGCTGCAATGTGGGCGCTACGGTTTTTCACCAGAGTGAATATATCACCGAAGGTATCGGGGATAATTAACTCGAGTTCAACATCCAGGTGGTCAGCGAATGCTTTTAGCAGCTCATATTCGAAACCGGTGGGCTGACCGTTGTTATCCTGATAGTAGGTGGTCGGCGTATTACGCGTGGCAACCCGGAGAATGCCTGTTTTTTTGATCGAATCCATTTGCGAGTGATTACTCTGATTATAGAGAAACAGACCGGCAAACAACGATGCTGAAATGAGCAGGAAAAGTAGCTCTTTAACGTGAAATGAATTTATTCGCATAAGAAAATGGGCTTTTTCTGGTAACCAATCCGCTATTTCAGTAAAATTCGGCCTTAATTTTCTCCTACATACAACCTATCTGTTAGACACACTCAAGAGGCTTGAAACTAACATGCTGGTACTGCGTGGAGCGCCTGCTCTTTCTGCTTTTCGTCACGATAAGCTGCTGTCTGTCCTGACATCACGAATTGCCCACATCACTGGTGTATACGGTGAGTTCATGCACTTCGCTGATCTGGAAAATAATCTCACTGATCAGGAACAAAACACGCTTGAGCGTATCCTTTGCTACGGCCCTAAAGCTAAAGTGGAAGAGCCTTCAGGTCAATTAATTTTAGTTGTTCCCCGTCCGGGTACGATCTCTCCCTGGTCATCAAAGGCGACTGATATCGCCAGAAACTGCGGCCTGCAGAGCATTAAACGGCTGGAACGCGGGACTGCCTATTTTGTGCATTCTGAGCGTCCACTGGACGATGCGGAGCTGGATGAAGTACGTGCTATTCTCCATGATCGCATGGTTGAAGCGACCTTTGATGCGGTCGATGACGCGGCTCAGCTGTTCCTTACTGATCAGCCAGCCCCGCTGACTCAGGTGGATATTCTGGCTGGTGGCCGGGCGGCGCTGGTGAAAGCCAATACGGATTTAGGTCTGGCGCTGGCCGATGATGAAATCGATTATCTGGTGGATAGTTTTACTGAACTGGGACGTAACCCGGCAGATGTAGAGCTGATGATGTTTGCTCAGGCAAACTCCGAGCACTGCCGTCATAAGATTTTCAATGCTTCATGGGATATCGATGGTGAAGCCCAGGATAAATCCCTGTTCGCGATGATTCGCAATACTAATGAGCTGGGCGGAGAGAATATTCTCTCCGCGTACTCGGATAACGCCGCAGTGATGGTGGGGTCAGAAGCGGGGCGTTTCTTCCCGAATCCGCAAACCAAAGAGTATGGCTACAATCAGGAGAGTATTGAGATCCTGATGAAAGTTGAGACTCATAACCATCCGACCGCAATTGCACCACACTCGGGTGCCGCCACCGGTTCCGGTGGTGAAATTCGTGATGAAGGCGCGACCGGTAAAGGCTCTAAACCAAAAGCGGGTCTGACGGGCTTTACGGTGTCTGACCTGAATATTCCGGGTTTTGGACAGCCGTGGGAATCCGGTTATGGCAAGCCTGAACGGATCGTCTCGGCGCTGGATATTATGCTGGAAGGCCCCATTGGTGGAGCCGCATTCAATAACGAGTTTGGTCGCCCGGCCCTGAACGGCTATTTCCGTACTTTCGAACAGAAGGTGAATGGCGCCGCTGGTGAAGAGGTGCGTGGTTATCACAAGCCGATCATGATTGCGGGTGGCTATGGCAACATCCGTACTGATCATGTTGATAAAGGTGAGATCGAAGTCGGCGCGAAACTAATCTGTCTGGGTGGTCCTGCGATGCAGATCGGTCTGGGCGGCGGTGCTGCGTCTTCCATGTCTTCAGGTACCTCGTCTGCTGATCTGGATTTTGCGTCAGTACAGCGTGACAACCCTGAACTGGAGCGTCGCTGTCAGGAAGTGATTGATCAGTGCTGGCAGCAGGGTGATGCAAACCCGATCGCCTTTATCCATGACGTGGGTGCTGGTGGTTTGTCCAATGCGTTCCCTGAACTGGTGAAAGATGGCGGTCGTGGCGGTGATTTTGAGCTGCGTAACGTCAATAACGATGAGCCAGGTATGTCACCGCTGGCCATCTGGTGTAACGAAGCGCAGGAACGTTATGTGCTGGCCGTGCAGCCTGAAGATCTGGCCCGCTTTGAAGCGATCTGTGCCCGTGAGCGTTGCCCCTATGCCATTGTTGGTACGGCAACGGATGAGAAGCATCTGACTCTGAGCGATGCTCATTTTGGCAATAAGCCGGTTGATCTGCCGATGAGCGTGCTGTTTGGTAAGCCGCCTAAAATGCACCGTTCGGTTAACCGTATCAGCTACGAAGTGCCGACATTTGATGCCAGCTCTATTGATCTGAAAGACGCTGCTGACCGGGTACTCAAACTTCCCGCGGTTGCCTCAAAATCGTTCCTGATTACTATCGGTGACCGCTCAATTACAGGCCAGGTGGCCCGTGATCAGATGGTAGGCCCGTGGCAGGTGCCGGTGGCTAACTGTGCGGTAACGACAGCATCGTTTGATACCTACGCCGGTGAGGCGATGGCGATGGGTGAACGGACGCCGCTGGCGCTGGTCGACTCGCCTGCGTCTGGCCGCATGGCGGTGGGTGAAACGGTCACCAACCTGGCCTCCGCCCGCATCAGCGATATTATCGATATCAAACTCTCTGCTAACTGGATGTGTGCTGCCGGTCATCCGGGTGAAGATGAAAAACTGTATGACACCGTTAAAGCGGTGGGTATGGAGCTGTGTCCGCAACTGGGAATCACCATCCCGGTAGGCAAAGACTCCATGTCGATGCGTACCGTGTGGAATGATGAGGGTGAGGATAAATCGGTTACGGCGCCGACCTCGCTGATTATCACCGGTTTTGCCCCGGTACTGGATGTTCGCAAAACCCTGACACCGCAACTGCGAACCGATATTGAAAATACCGACCTGATCCTGCTGGATCTGGGTAACGGTCAGAACCGACTGGGTCTGTCTGCGCTGGCGCAGGTGTACAACGAAGTGGGCCAGGATGTCCCTGATGTGGATGATCCTGAACAACTGGTTGCCTTCTTTACGGCTATTCAGGAACTCAACGAGCAGGGGTTACTGCTGGCATACCATGACCGTGCCGATGGTGGTTTGTTTACCACGATTGCCGAGATGGCATTTGCCGGGCATACCGGTGTTGATATCAACCTGGATATGCTGGCGACCGACAGCTCTGAATTTGCAGCGGCGCTGTTTTCAGAAGAGCTGGGTGCAGTGATTCAGGTTAAGCGCGATGATATCGAGCGCGTTCTTACTGAGCTGAATGCAGCGGGTCTGGCTGAGATTACCAAGGTGATCGGGTCGGTCAATATGGACGACGAGTTGCGGGTTCATTTCGATGATGAAGAGATCTATTCTGAGTCCCGTACCACACTGCAGCGCACCTGGGCGGAAACCTCTTATCGTATGCAATCCCTGCGGGATAACTCAGTGTGTGCCCAGCAGGAGTTTGATGGGCTGCTGGACAAGCAGAATCCGGGTCTGACTGCCGAGCTGACTTTTGATCAGAATGATAATGTCGCAGCACCTTTTATTAACACCGGTGTGCGGCCGCAAATGGCGATTATTCGTGAACAGGGCGTTAACGGTCAGATCGAAATGGGTGCGGCATTTGACCGGGCTGGTTTTGCTGCCGTCGATGTGCACATGAGTGACATTCTCGAGGGACGGGTCGATCTGGACCGCTTCAAAGGTCTGGTTGCCTGTGGTGGTTTCTCCTACGGTGATGTACTGGGCGCGGGTGAAGGCTGGGCTAAATCGATTCTGTTCAATCGCCGGGCACGGGATCAGTTTGAGGTGTTCTTTAATCGCGATGATAGCTTCGCTCTGGGTATCTGTAACGGTTGTCAGATGTTGTCTAATCTGCATGAGCTGATTCCGGGTGCCGATCTCTGGCCGCATTTTGTCCGCAATATGTCCGAGCAGTTTGAAGCCCGGGTGGCGATGGTTGAAGTGCAGGAGAGTCAGTCTGTCTTCCTTCAGGGGATGGCTGGTTCTCGCATGCCAATCGCGGTGGCTCACGGTGAAGGTCGTGCCGAGTTTGCTGATCAGGCTCACCTGGCCAATCTGCAAAGCTCGGGTGCGGTGGCACTGCGCTATGTGGATAACTACGGTCAGGTCACAGAAGCCTATCCTGCTAACCCGAATGGTTCTCCTATGGGTATCAGTGGCGTGACCACCACCGATGGCCGGGTTACTATCATGATGCCTCATCCGGAACGGGTGTTCCGTGCGGTAACTAATAGCTGGGCGCCGGATCACTGGGAAGAGGATGGTGCCTGGATGCGGATGTTCCGTAACGCCCGGGTATGGGTGGGTTAACCCTCCGGTAGTGTCGCTATCAGCCTGGCTGATAGCCAAAAAAACGCGCCTTAGTTGGCGCGTTTTTTTATGGGGCTAGTGTAACGCTTAAAAACTCAGGTCGATACCGGCATAGTAGTAGCGCGAGCCAGGGTCTTGCGGGGTGCCGCGCAGCTCCATATTTTCCGGCAGTTCACGGTTAAACAGATTATCAATCCCCGCCATCAGCTCAACGGAGTCACTGAACCGATAGTTCACATGGGTATCCACCGAGGTAAAGTGCGAATCGTAAGCTGACATTAAACGGGTAGGGGTGGCATGGTAGTAGCCTGTATAGCGAAATCGGACACTACTCGACCATGTTGAATTCCATTCTGAATCAAGGGATATCCTGCTTTGCCAGCGAGCACGTTCGGTCAGGCGTTCATGGGTGTTTGCATCTCTGGCGTCAAGGTATTCCAGTGATCCGCTGAGCTTTTGCTGATCGGTCAGGGCATAGGAAAGGATCGCTTCTGCACCTTCCAGCGTCGCTTCATCAATATTGGTGTACAGATAGGTTTTTGTACAGCTGATGCCCGGGCAGGTGCCCGAAGTACTATTCAGCTCTGAGGCGATCAGCTGGTCTACATCGGAGCGATACAGAATCAGTTCCAGTGCCCCCCGGTCCAGTTGATATCCAAGGCTGAGTTCATAACTGACTGACTCTTCCGGTTGCAGATCAGGGTTACCATTGATAATGCTGGTGCCATAACCGTTGCGGGTAAACGTGGAGTACATCTGTACCAGAGAGGGGGCGCTGAAGGCTGTACCGTAGCTTCCGCGTATTTTCCATGGCCCTTCACTCCAGGAGAGTGAGAGGCGGGGGTTAGTGGTGCTACCGAAGTCATTATAGTTGTCGTGGCGTATGCCCAGTGTCAGGTTGAGGTTGTTTGTCAGGCTCCACTGGTCCTGTATAAACAGATAGTAGTTATCGCGATTAACGCTTTGAGTATTGATGCTGATATCGACATCGTCCCGGCGAAAGCCTGCGCCAACGTTATATAGGTGGATGTCGTTGAACAGGCCCGCATAGCGCCCCTCCAGCTGAGTTTGTCTGAAGTCGGTGCTTTCCTCTCCGGAGCCACGGTTGACCATCGCATCGCTGTAACCGTGGGAGAGATCCAGATCAAACTGGTCAGTGTCGAACTGCTGGGTATAGCGGCCATTAAGTTGATAGCGTTTTTCGGATTCAAACCTGCCGCTACTGGCATCAGCTTTTTTATCGTCCTGATTAAGATATTCGGCCCCCAGGGTCAGCTGAATATCATCCCGCAGATCATAGCGGCCACGGTAGTTGAGAAAGGTACGCTGTTCCTCATTCAGGGTGCCGTTATCGTATTCATAGGGGTTGCGTTGCTTAACTTCGATCCCCAGACTGTGGCTGCTGTTTGCAGTAACAAAGTCGTGGCTGGCATGGACAATGGCGGTTTCCCGTCCGGCAGGTGATTCAGCTCCACCCAGGATCAGACGGACTCGGGACATATCTTTGTCCGGTTGCCGGGTGATGATGTTGATAACGCCACCCAGAGCATCAGAACCATAAAGCGCCGACATAGGCCCCCGGACAATTTCAATACGCTCAACGTTTTGTAGTGAGATATTGTTTACATTGTTGCCAGCATATTTTTCAGTCCGGCGCAGTCCATCAACCAGAATAAGCGTGTGTGTGCTGTTGAAGCCCCGAATGGCAACAGATGAGCTCGATCCTCCGTCGGTGACCTCCAGACCCGTACTCTGTTTCAACACTTCGGCAAGACTTCGGCTGGAAAATGATTCAATCTCCTGCCGGCTGATAACTTCTATTGAGGCATCCACATCCTGTATCGACTGTTCAATCTGTGTGGCGGTAACAACGAGGGTGCTATCAACAGAATTTGTTGCCGCTGCCAACGGTGCGGATACACCAGAGATTCCCAGTAATACATATGCTTTCACGTACTTCATAACCTTATATTCCAACAGTGAATTTCAGGGGGCTATGGTAAAGGCTGGCAGTTAACGGGAGGTGTGACAGAAGCGCGCATGCGTCAATTTGTCGCTTGATAGGTGCGCAGATAATTTTAGCGAGCAGGGAGCTGAGTGTTAATATCAACAGAGGGGTTACTGTTGTTGCTCCAGAGGTAGCTTAAGCTTCCACCATGTCAGCATCCCGCCTTTAAGCTCCTGCGCATCAAAACCCGCTTTGATGAATTGTCGGGTTGCTGGTTTGCTGCGGTGGGCAGATAGACAGATGCAGATAACCGGTTTATTCCTGGGTAAAGTGTCTATCTTATCGCTATTGAGGCTATGCAGAGGCATTGAAATGGCGCCCGGTATGTGGCTTTTTTCAAATTCCATCCGTGTACGCACATCAATCCATAGATAGTCAGCAGCATGTTGCGCCGCGTGCGCCGCTGAAATTGAAGCAACCTTGCCAAGCGGGAGCCAGCCAAACCATCGGGATAATTTATTGTTGAAGCTCATTAACTGCCCCGTATCGGCTAAGTATTTAATAGATAACCCCTGTAGAGGGGAGTGTAAGGGGGTCATTATAGCCAGATATAAAAAAAACCGGTTAACCGCAGTATTAATGAGTGCGGCAACCGGTTTCTATCAGGTTTATCTACTGCTGTGCAGGTAAACCCAGATGTTGGCTTATATCAGAGCAGTGCTCTTTATATAAGCGCTGATTACTGTGCTATTACTGCTGAACTTTAACCTGCTTCTGACCGCGGATAGATACTTCTACACGACGGTTTTCTCTCAGGCAAGATTTCAGGTTAGCGCCTTTTTTGCTAGTGCACTGTACAACCGGGTCAGATTCACCGTAAGCGTAGGTAACGACTTTGCTGGTGTCGATACCGGCGTTAACCAGAGCAGCATCTACTGCTTCCGCGCGACGTTTTGACAGCGCATCGTTGTAGGCGTTGGTGCCGATTGCGTCAGTGTAACCTTTGAGCTCGATAGAGTTCAGTTTAGCCAGTGATCCTACGTAGTTGACGATAGGGCTGACGCTGCTAACTTTACTGCTGTCAAAGTCGAAGTAAATAGTGTAGCTCTCTTGAGCGTCAACCATTTTCATGACTGTTTTTGGTGCTGGAGCCGGAGCTGGAGCAGGGGTTGGAGCAGGTGCTGCTGCCATTGGCTCTGCGCCACACTCAACAGTTTTGTCTTCTTCAGTCCAGTAGCTGTGCTGCCAGCACTCACCATAGCTGGTTTTCCAAACGGTGTCGTTTGAAGATGTGACATAACCAGCGTTAGTTGGGTGGGCATTTGCTACTGCAGAAATACCCATTGTCAGAGCCAGTGCTGTTGAAAGTGCAAGTTTCTTCATCATTTACATCCTTATGTTGTAATTTTGATCTTTATGTCGGCTATTTATACCAGTTCAACCTGAACCTAACTTAAACAGAGTGTCTGATACTAGGTATTTAAGCCTAAAAACCGACACTATGGTAAAACTTTTTTGTATGGTTTTACTATCACTTGTCGATATACCCCTGCTTTTTTATATGGGTCTTCATCAGCCCATGACTGAGCCTGCTCAAGAGAGCTGAATTCAGCGATGACCAGACTGCCGGTAAAACCAGCGGGGCCGGGGTCTTCGCTATCGATTGCAGGGTGAGGCCCAGCGACTAAAAGCCGCCCTTCATCGCGAAGCGCCTCCAGACGGGCAAGGTGATCAGGTCTTGCTGTCATGCGCTGTTCAAGTGTCCCGGGAGTATCTTCACAGATGATGGCGTAGAACATCAATAATCTTCCTTAGTTTTCACTACTATTTTCTGTCGGATCGGGTTTCATATGTCTGGAAATATAGACCCCCTGTAAAATAATGAAAATCAGGGTGAGTCCTAGCATGCCAAACAATTTAAAGTTGATCCACAGGTCATTATCATCAGGATATAGCTTGATGATCGCAAGATTGATGGCGCCCATGATAAGAAAAAACATTACCCAGGCCAGATTGAGTTTTTTCCAGACGCCGGCGGTCAGTTCGACGGCACTGCTCATAAGGCGTTCGACAATGGTTTTGTTGCCAATGAACTGACTACCCAGAAACGCCAGCGCAAATAACCAGTTAACGATTGTGGGTTTCCACTTGATAAAGGATTCATCATTCAGGGCGATGGTCAGACCGCCAAGAGAGACGACCAGTATTAATGTAACCAATTGCATTTTTTCTATCTTATGGGTCTTAACCCAAGTATAGAGCATCTGCAGCAGTGTCGCAGGGATTAACACCGCGGTTGCCAGAATAATATCATCAGTGCTTTTATAAACAATAAAGAAGATAATGACTGGTAAGAAATCGAGAAGTATTTTCATAGCAACTTTTTTTGGTTAGGAAGTGGGTAGATTATAGAGTGAGCCAGTTAAGTTATAAACCCGAAACCGGTGATGAATTACCGTTAAGTGATCTTCATTGTCACTCCTGTTACTCGGATGGTGAGCTTACCCCTGTAGAACTGCTTAAAGACGCTGCTGATAAAGGGGTGCAGGTTTTCGCGATTACCGACCACGATACAGTCGTTGGAGTCAGCGAATTCAGACAGGCTGCGATTGAATATGGGATCAGGGCGATTACGGGAGCCGAACTGACGAGTCAGTGGGGACGAAGTATGGTGCATATCATCGGCCTGGGGTTTGATGAGCTTAATCCCGCGTTGACAGACTATCTGAAGCAGCTTGATGAGCTTCGCTTAAGGCGTGCCGGGATGATTGCAGAAAAACTGTGTAAGCGTAATATGCCGGATCTTCTGCCGAGAGTGCTTGAGTTAGCGGGTGACGGTCAGATTGGGCGTCCTCTTTTTGCGCAGGCAATGGTTGAGGCTGGCATTGTTAATAATGAAGCGCAGGCATTTAATCGTTTTCTGGGGGCTGGTAAAATTGGTGATGTCAAAGTCGAATGGCCAACGATGGCTCAGGCGATCGATATTATTCACCAGGCGGGTGGTATTGCTGTTCTGGCGCATCCGACAAAATATAATATGACCTTCACCAAAGTGAGGTTATTGGTGGATGCTTTTTCTGAGCATGGCGGTGATGCGATAGAAATAAGCTATCCCGGGGTTGAATCGGGCCATCTGCTGCAGTTGGATAAATTGGCGTTAAAACATAAAATGATGGTGTCAGCGGGGAGTGATTTCCATAAACGCCAGTTCCATTGGACCGGAATTGGAAAATATCCGCGTTATAGCAGTAATAATCCCCATGTGCTTTCTAAATTGCTTCAGCATTAACTGAGTTTTAAGTAAAATAGATTTAATTACTTTAGTGGAAGGTTTTCCTGTGAGCCAGTTGTTTCAGATCCACCCAGAAAATCCTCAGTCGCGTCTGATTAGTCAGGCGGTAGAGATTATTAAAAAAGGTGGGGTTGTTGTTTACCCGACTGATTGTGCTTATGCCCTGGGCTGCCATCTGGGTGACAAGTCAGCAGTCGAAAGAATCAAGCGTATTCGTAAGCTGGATGATAAACATAACTTTACTTTGGTGTGCCGTGATCTATCTGAGATAGGCACCTATGCTAAAGTAAATAATTCAGTATATCGTTTGTTAAAAGCGATGACCCCGGGCGCTTATACTTTTATTTTAAATGCGACAACAGAAGTTCCGCGTCGATTATTGCATCCTAAAAGGCGTACAATAGGCCTGAGAATTCCTCAGAATAATATCGCACTGCAGCTAATGGAAGCATTAGGTGAGCCGATAATGAGTACTTCCCTCATAATGCCGGGTGAAGAGTTGCCTCTGATAGATCCATATGAAATCAGGGATTTGTTACAGCATGAAGTAGATCTCGTCATTGATGGTGGATATTGCGGTATGGAAGCAACGACGGTCATTAATCTGATTGATGATGTTCCGGTTGTTATTCGTCGCGGTGCTGGAAGTATTTCAGATTTTGAATAAATACTGATACTATTCTTCATTGAAAAAAATTAATTGTTAATTAATAATTCTTTCGTTCCCAAAATTATTTTCTTGGTGATTTATAATGACCGACTTTGTAAAACTACTGACCCGTAAAAATTCTCTGCGTAAGCAGTGTAATGAGCTTTCTAGCGCTGATATTGAAAAAGCGATTGCAGATCTGACAGAAATTCTGGAAGAAAAGCTGGCGAAAGAGGAAGCTCAGATTGAGCTTGAGCGTGAGCGTGCTGAAAGAATTGAAGCAATCAAGCAAAGTATGCAGGAAGCAGGCATTGGTCTTGATGATCTTAAGAGTATGGTTGAGGCTCCCGTTAAGAAAAAGGTTGCGCCTAAATATCAGGTAACCGATGAAAACGGTGATGTGCACCAGTGGTCTGGCCGTGGCCGGACGCCTGCTGCGTTTCAGGCTGAGTTTGCCAAAGGCAAAACCAAAGAAGACTTCTTAATTTAATCAGTCGTTTCCGTTACTATTAAAAAAGCTCTTCGGCACAGTGTCGAAGGGCTTTTTTGTTTATTTATTTATCAGGAACCTGATTCCAGGTTTCTTAATGTGAGGATGCGTCGGTGATAGACGAAAAACTTCAGAAAGTTTTGGCGCGTTCCGGATTAGGTTCACGTCGTGAGATGGAACGCTGGATTGAGGCTGGTCGTATTTCAGTCAACGGTCAGGTTGCAACGCTCGGCGACAGAATCTCGGTTCGGGATGAGGTTGAAGTTGACGGGCAGGCACAGAAAATGGTGTTTGAACGCGACAGTGAGCGCCGTGTGCTGATTTATAACAAACCGTTGGGTGAGGTTGCTACCCGTCATGATCCCGAGGGGCGGTCAACAGTATTTGATCACTTGCCGCCGCTCAAGCAAGGTCGCTGGATTGCGGTCGGGCGTCTGGATATTAATACCTCCGGGTTGCTGCTGTTCACAACCGATGGTGAGTTAGCCAATAATCTGATGCATCCATCTGCAAATATTGACCGGGAGTATGCGGTTCGTATCCTGGGCGATGTCGATGAGGCGATGATCGCACGATTGAAAAAAGGTGTGTTGCTGGAAGATGGCATGGCGCGCTTCACTGATGTGCAGTTTTTCAATGGCGAGGGCGCTAATAAGTGGTACCACGTCTGCATTATGGAGGGTCGTAACCGTGAGGTCAGGCGTTTGTGGGAGTCACAGGAGGTTCAGGTCAGTCGTCTGAAGCGTGTGCGTTACGGACCGTTTTTCCTGCCGAGCGAAGTCAAGGCCGGTCATTGGAAGGAGTTATCTCAGAAAGAGATTAATATGCTTTCCAGTATGATGGATATGAAACAAAAGCGTAATAAACCGCTGTCGGTGCAGGATCAGGAAGCAGCTGAGCGCCGGGCTAAGCGTCAGAAAACGCGCCGTTCAGTGGGGCCTAAGAAAACAGAGCGCTAGATATCTGTTGCTATTTTTTAGCGGATAGAAAAAACGCAGCCACTTCACCGTGCTGCGTTTTTTTATGTGTTTCGCGGTGACTCAGGATGACTGAGCGTTTAAAGACTGGCCGTTAACCGCGCGGCTATCACGCCCCATCAGGTAAAGGTAGAGCGGCATAATCTGTTCGGGGGTTGGATTCTTTTGCGGGTTTTCCGCGGGATAGGCATTGGCTCGCATATCGGTGCGGGTGGCGCCGGGGTTAATGGCGTTCACGCGGATGTCTGGGTTGTGTTCCAGTTCGTCTGCCAGTACTTGCATCATCCCTTCTGTGGCGAACTTAGAAACTGCGTATGCCCCCCAGAACGCTTTGCCGGTTCTGCCAACACCGGATGAGGTGAAAATGATGGACGCATCATCAGAATCGTTGGTTAGTGATAGCAGGGCCTGAGTCAGCATAAAGGTGCTGTTGACGTTAACCTGCATCACTTGTTGCCAGACGACCGGGTCGTAGCTTTCAATCGGGGTGCGAATTCCCAGAATACTGGCGTTGTGCAGAATGCCGTCGATTCTGCCAAATTCCTGTTCAAGAGTGGCGGCGAGATTATCAAAATCGGTCTCGCCGGCTGTTTCCAGATTAAGGGTGACGATCGCTGCCTGAGGGTAGCCAGCTTTTTCTATTTCATCGTAGACAGCATCGAGTTTCTCTTCGGTGCGGCCCAGCAGGATGACTGTAGCGCCGTGAGCGGCATAGCTTATGGCTGCTGCCCGGCCGATACCGCTGCCAGCGCCGGTAACCAGAATAATTTTGTCTTGCAGTAAGTTTTCCGGTGCCTGATAGTCGTACATGACCGCTCCTGTGTCTGATCGCTTAATTGTGGCGATAAAGTGTTTCAAGTATAGGGCGGATCTCGCTGGCGTGATCTGCCTGATAATGACTGTTCCAGCTGTTAATATCTTCATCCGCGTCAAGGTAACCATAGCTGACAGCAATGGTTTGCATACCGGCTCGCAGGCCAGCTTCAATATCTCTGCGGTGATCGCCGATATAGACCGTGCGTTCGGGTGTGCAGTCTAGCTCTTTGCAGGCGAGAAACAGCGCTTCCGGGTGGGGTTTTTTCTCTCTGACGTGATCCGGACAGATGACGGTTCCCGCTGCTGGCTGTAGCCGGAGGCTTTGCATCAGCGGGGTGGTGTAACGTTCTGGTTTGTTGGTAACAATACCCCAGGGGATATGATTTTCTCCCAGCCAGTCGAGTAGCATCTGAATACCGGGAAAGAGGGTGGTGGCGACGCTTAGGTGTGTGAGGTAAAGCTCCAGCATGCGTTGATGCAGCTGATCAAAATCTGGCGAGGATTCATCTGTCTGGAATGCAGCGCTGATCATTGCCCGGGCGCCGTTAGAGACATAACCCCGGATATACTCATAGCTGACCGGTGCGCACTGGTGCTCTGCCAGAAGCTGATTGATGACATGATGAAAGTCTGGGGCAGTATCGAGCAGTGTGCCATCCAGATCGAACAGTACCGCGTGTGGCAGAGTGTTTTTTGTCATCGTTTAGTCAGGCTTCCGGGTGGCGATCATATAATTTACGTCGACATCTTTATCGTTGAGTTTGTATGTTTTGCTGAGTGGGTTGTAAGTCAGGCCTGTCATTTTATGGCTTTGCAGACCGCTCTGGCGTATCCAGCTGGCCAGTTCGGACGGGCGAATAAACTTGTTGAAGTCGTGGGTGCCTTTTGGTACAAGCTTTAACAGGTGCTCCGCCCCGACAATCGCCATCATGTAGCTTTTAGGATTGCGATTCAGGGTTGAGAAAAAGACAAAGCCGCCGGGTTTAACCAGCCGGCTGCAGGCGTCAACAATGGAGGAGGGATCGGGAACATGTTCCATCATCTCCATACAGGTGACGATATCGAAGCTTTCTGGCTGTTCAGTGGCCAGTTGCTCGACAGTTATCTGGCGGTAAGAGACGTTGACGCCGCTTTCCAGTCCATGCAGTTTGGCGACCTTAAGGGGGGCTTCCCCCATGTCGATACCGGTGACTTCGGCGCCGCGATGGGCCATCGCTTCAGATAAAATGCCGCCGCCGCAGCCAACATCCAGTGCTGTTTTACCGCTGAGAGCCGCAATACGGTCAATAAAATCCACCCGTAGCGGATTGATGTCGTGCAGGGGCTTGAATTCGCTTTCACGGTCCCACCAGCGGCTGGCCAGTTCTTCGAATTTAGCAATTTCCTGTGGATCAATATTTGCGCCGGTGCGGTTCTGCGTGTCAGTCATAATTTGCTGCCAAAGGCTGGTGTCTGGTGAAAATTCTGCGCCATTCTAGCACTGCTGGAAGGGCGAATACAGATTGTCTGATCCGGAACTGTCCAGAACCCTGATTCAGGCGGCCAAGGTCTTAATTTTGCGAGAATATTACCATTTCTTTATGGTATACTCGCGGGCTTATGGTTTACCGCTTTCAGGGTGGGTTTAACTACTCAATTCTCAGCAGTCAGATTCAAGGATAGCCAGAGCTATTATGGGTGATTTAGCCAGAGAGATTCTGCCAGTTAACATCGAAGATGAACTGAAGCAGTCATATCTGGATTACGCCATGAGCGTAATCGTGGGGCGTGCGTTACCAGACGTACGGGATGGGCTTAAGCCGGTACACCGTCGTGTGCTGTTCGCTATGAGTGAACTGGGCAACGACTGGAATAAGCCGTATAAAAAATCTGCCCGTGTGGTGGGTGACGTAATCGGTAAATATCACCCTCATGGTGATAGTGCTGTTTATGACACTATCGTACGGATGGCTCAGCCATTTTCAATGCGCTATATGCTGGTTGATGGCCAGGGCAACTTCGGTTCAGTCGATGGTGATTCGGCAGCAGCGATGCGTTATACCGAGATCCGCATGGCGAAGATCTCGCATGAACTGCTGGCCGATCTGGATAAAGACACTGTAGATTTTGTGCCCAACTACGATGGCACAGAACAGATTCCTGCGGTTATGCCGACGAAGGTTCCGACCTTGTTGGTGAACGGTTCTGCCGGTATCGCGGTGGGGATGGCAACTAACATTCCACCGCATAACCTGGGTGAAATTGTGCGCGGTTGTATCGCGCTGATCGACGATCCGGATATCGGTATCGATGGTCTGATGGAGTATATCCCTGCGCCTGATTTCCCAACCGGTGCGATCATTAATGGTCGTGCGGGTATTCTGCAGGCGTATCAGACCGGTCGCGGCCGGATCTATCTGCGAGCCAAACATCACATTGAAACCAATGACAAAAACGGTAAAGAGTCGATTGTCTTTACGGAAATTCCCTACCAGGTTAACAAAGCGCGGCTGATCGAAAAGATCGCTGAGCTGGTGAAAGAGAAAAAGCTTGAGGGGATTACCGAGCTGCGTGATGAATCCGATAAGGATGGCATGCGTATTGTTGTTGAATTGCGCAAAGGTGAAGTATCTGAAGTCGTTGTAAACAACCTCTTTATTCAGACTCAGCTGCAGAACGTTTTCGGTATTAACATGGTGGCGCTGGTTGATGGGCAGCCGCGTACGCTGGATCTGAAGTCGATTCTTGAATGCTTTATCCGTCACCGCCGTGAAGTGGTGACCCGTCGTACGGTATATCTGCTGCGTAAAGCGCGTGAGCGGGGGCATATATTGGAAGGTCTGGCGATAGCGCTGGCCAATATTGATGCCGTTATCGAGATGATCAAGAGCTCGCCAACTCCTGCTGAAGCGAAAGAGCGTCTGATTGAAACATCGTGGCAGCCAGGTGAAGTGACGGTGATGCTGGAGCGTGCGGGTGAAAACGCCTGTCGCCCGGAAGATCTTGAAGCACAATATGGTATGCACGACGGTGTTTATCACCTGTCGCCCAATCAGGCGCAGGCAATTCTGGAACTGCGTCTGCACCGTCTGACAGGTCTGGAGCATGACAAGCTGATCGCTGAATATCGAGATCTGCTGGAACGTATTGCTGAACTGCTGGCGATCCTGAATAGCCCTGAACGGCTGATGGAAGTTATTCGTGAAGAGCTGGAGCTGATCGTTGAAGAGTTTGGTGATGAGCGCCGTACCGATGTCATCGCTTCCCAGCAGGACTTCACCGTGGCAGACCTGATCGCCGAAGAAGATATGGTGGTGACTATATCTCACGGCGGCTATGCCAAAACTCAGCCTCTGACCATGTATCAGGCTCAGCGTCGGGGCGGTAAAGGCAAGTCTGCTACGGCAGTAAAAGATGAAGACTTTATCGAGAAACTGCTGATCGCCAGCACCCATGACACGATTCTCTGCTTTACCAACCTGGGTAAAGTGTACTGGCTGAAGGTGTATGAGATTCCACAGGCCAGCCGTGCAGCAAGGGGGCGTCCGATTGTCAATATCCTGCCGTTGCAGGAAGGCGAGCGCATCACGACTATCCTGACTGTGAATGAGTATGCCGATGAACACTATGTGTTTATGGCGACTTCAGATGGCACGGTTAAGAAAACACCTCTGGTTAACTTCTCCCGTCCGCGTTCTACCGGTTTGATTGCACTGGCTCTGGATGAAGGGGATACGCTGATTGGTGCGGCTATAACCGATGGCACCGCCGAAGTTATGCTGGTGTCCAGTCAGGGCAAGTCAATTCGCTTCGCGGAAGATGATGTCCGGCCGATGGGTCGAACCGCGCGCGGTGTTCGCGGTATCAAGCTGAATAAAGATGCTAAGGTTATCTCGCTGATTATCCCTCAGGAAAATGGCCGTATTCTGACGACCAGTATCAATGGCTTTGGTAAGCAGACGGCGGTTGAGGATTTCCCGACCTATGGTCGTGGTGGGCAGGGTGTTATCGCGATGCAGTGTACTGATCGTAACGGTGAGCTGATCGGTGCGGTGCAGCTGTTCGAAGGTGATGATGTGATGCTGATCAGTGATCAGGGCACTCTGGTGCGTACCCGCGGGGATGAGATTTCAGTCCTGGGCCGCAACACTCAGGGGGTTCGGGTTATCCGTGTCGCTGAGGATGAAAATCTGGTTGGCGTCGCCCGCATTGAAGAGCCTGAAGTGATCGATGAAGAGCTGCTTGACGGCGAACTGGCAGAGGGTGCGCCTGATGACGTTGCTGCCGATGCAAACGATGCAGCAGACGCTTCTGAAACGCCTTTGGATGATCCGGAGGCCTGACGCTCGCGGCTAAATAAATGTGCGGCTCTGGCCGCACATTTTTGTCTTAGTCGTCGTTGTGCTGATGACAGGCATGAACGTTAAGCAATGGTGCGTGCGTCAGTTCAGAGCAATAGAGATGGCTGAATGACTATAAAGATCTCTTATCGACGATCTTTGTTAAAACCCTTTTACGAACTTTGTAGCAGATCTATCAAAATGACACGTAATTACAATTTCAGTGCGGGTCCTTCTGCACTGCCTGAAGATGTCCTTAAACTGGCTCAGCAGGAGCTTCTTGACTGGCATGGTCTGGGGCTCTCCATTATGGAGATGAGTCACCGGAGCAAAGAGTTTGTGGCGGTCGCAGCGGATGCTGAACAGGATCTGCGGGATCTGATGAATATCCCGGACAACTATAAAGTGTTGTTTATGCAGGGTGGCGCCAGCAGTCAGTTCAGCATGATCCCAATGAACCTGCTACGGGGTAAAACGACAGCTGACTATATCAATACCGGTGACTGGTCGAAAAAAGCGATTAAAGAGGCGTCCCGTTATTGTGATGTTAATGTGGTTTCTACGACTGAAGCGGATAATTTCACCAGTGCACCCGCGCAGCATGAGTTAAAGCTTAATCCAGAAGCTGCCTATGTGCACTACACGCCTAACGAAACCATTCGTGGCGTCGAGTTCGATTACATTCCTGACACCGGTGATGTTCCGCTGGTCGCGGATATGTCATCTAATATTCTCTCACGTCCCATCGATGTCAGTCGCTTTGGAATGATCTATGCCGGCGCGCAGAAAAATATTGGTCCGGCAGGCCTGACGGTGGTGATTGTGCGTGATGATCTGCTGGGTGATACCCTGCCATTAACGCCCGCGTTGTATGACTATAAGGTCAACGCCGATGCAGACTCTATGCTGAATACACCGCCAACGTTTGGCTGGTATCTGGCCGGGCTGGTGTTTAAATGGCTCAAGGCTCAGGGTGGCGTTGAAGCCATTGCTGAGGTCAACCGCCGTAAAGCTGAAAAGCTATACAGTGCGATTGACAACAATCCTTTCTATTCCAATCCGGTCGCTATCAATTCACGCTCCTGGATGAACGTGCCATTTATTCTGGCTAACGCTGATTTTGATAAGCTTTTCCTGCAGGAAGCTGAGCAGGCCGGTTTGTTGAATCTTCCTGGGCACCGTTCTGTCGGTGGTATGCGGGCGAGTATTTATAATGCAGTCTCTGAAGAGGGCGTGGATGCGCTGATCGCCTTTATGCAGGACTTTTCGCAGCGTCACGGCTAAGCCCTAAGCCCGATAGCAGAGGACGGTAGGATGAGTGATCAGGAGTCAGAACTGAAACTTGTGCGTGATCAGATCGATGCGATTGATAAGCAGATTCATCAATTGCTTAACGATCGTGCCCGCTGCGCGCAGAGTGTTGCTGAGATTAAACAGAAGTATCAGGGCGTTCAGGAGGCGGTGTTCTATCGTCCTGAACGGGAAGCGCAGGTGTTACGCCGGGTGATGGCGCGGAACGAGGGGCCGCTTGCTGATCTTGAAGTGGCCCGGTTATTCCGTGAAATTATGTCGGTTTGTCTGGCGCTGGAAAAACCGATGCATGTTGCTTTTCTCGGGCCAGAGGGCACGTTTACTCAACAAGCGGCCAGTAAACATTTTGGTCATTCGGCCCATTGTATTCCGTTTAACAGCAATGATGAGGTGTTCCGTGAGGTTGAGGCTGGTGCTGCTCACTATGGTGTGGTGCCAATCGAAAACTCTACCGAGGGAATGGTGACGCATACGCTGGATCTGTTTAAACGTTTTAATCTTAAAATCTGTGGTGAGGTGGGATTGCGCATCCATCATCATGTGCTGCGTTCAGGTGATGACGGGTTGGAAGACATTAGCCGCATCTATCTGCCGCAACAAACACTGTCACAGTGTCGCAGTTGGCTGGATACGCATTTTCTTTCTGCTGAGCGGGTGCTTGTTAATAGTAATGCCGAAGCGGCCCGGATGGCGATTAAGGACGGGACTACTGCGGTGGCAGTTGCCAGTGATCTGGTCGCTGATCTGTATCAGCTGAATATCGTGGCCCGTAATATTGATGATCAGTCTGATAACAGCACCCGCTATCTGATCATTGGTGATCAGGAGGTCGGGGAAAGCGGCCATGATAAGACCTCTATTCTGGTGACGGTTAAAGACAAGGCTGGTGCGCTGTATGAACTGCTGGAACATTTTCATAAACATGAGATCAGTCTGACCGGTATTGAAACCCGGCCTGCAAGCACTGAGGGATCTCATTCAGTGTTCTACATCGATTTTGAAGGGCATGCGGCAAATCAGCATATACAGGGTGTACTACAGGAACTGCAGTCCGATACGGTAGAGCTTAAATTGTTAGGCTCATACCCGGTTGCAGTACTCTGATCTGGAGGTAGTTGAATGGCATGTGATTTCTATCAGTTGGCAACCCCGGGCGCTCAGGGGCTTCATCCATATCAGCCGGGTAAGCCGGTAGAGGAGCTGGAACGCGAACTGGGTATTAAAGACAGTATCAAGCTGGCGAGTAACGAGAACCCTCAGGGCCCAAGTGAGGCTGCGATAGCGGCGATTCAGGCATCGCTGAGTGACAGTTGTCGCTATCCTGATGCCAGTGGTTTTAAGCTGAAACAGGCATTATCTGCGCACTATGGTATCAGCGTGGACAGCATTACCCTCGGGAATGGTTCAAATGATGTACTCGATCTGATCGGGCGGGCATTTCTTCTGCCGGGGGATGAGGTTATTTACTCTCAGTACTCATTCGTTGTTTATATGCTGGTGACTCAGTCATCTGGCGCCAGTGCGGTGGTTGTTCCGGCTCGGGACTGGGGCCATGATCTGGAGGCGATGGCGGCTGCGGTGACGGAGAAAACCCGGCTGATCTTTCTGGCTAATCCGAATAATCCGACCGGTACCTGGTTTAGCGACCAGGCGATGCGGGCATTTATGGCGAAAGTGCCTGAGAATGTCATCGTTGTGCTTGATGAAGCCTATCTGGAATATGTTGCCGAACCCGATTATATGTCGGGGCTGGGTTTGCAAAACGACTATCCTAACCTGGTGGTCACCCGAACCTTTTCTAAAGCGCTGGGTCTGGCTGCATTACGTGTCGGTTATGCCGTGGCTGATCCGGCGATTACCGATCTGTTGAATCGGGTGCGTCAGCCTTTTAACGTCAATATCCCTGCACTTGAAGCTGCTGTTGCAGTGTTGGGTGATAGTGAATATCTGCAGCGCAGTGTTGAGCTGAATCGGGCCGGTATACAACAGTTGGAACAGGGTTTTACTCAGCTGGGTCTTAGCTGGATACCCTCAGTGGGTAACTTTATTACTGTGGATTGTGGCTGCGATGCAGCGCCGATCTATGCGGGATTACTGCAGGAAGGGGTGATCGTCAGGCCGGTAGCAAACTATCAGATGCCAGAGCATCTGCGTGTAACGGTCGGTTTACCGGAGGAAAATGCCCGGTTTCTGAGCGCTCTCGCCAGGGTATTAAAACTGACGTCAGGTAAGGCAGATACGCTGTGAAATGCCTGACGGAACGTGTCTTAATTATTGGTTTAGGGCTGATTGGTGGGTCGTTGGCGAATGCCTTACGTGCGCGCAATATCTGCCGCACCGTGGTCGGTTTTGATCGGGATAAAGATGAACAGGAGACCGCGCTGCGTCTTGGCATTATTGAGGAAGCAGCGGCTGATTTACTGGAGGCAGCGGCCCAGGCGGATGTCATTGTGCTGGCGGTGCCGGTTAAAGCGATTGAATCGGTACTGGCGGAAATCTTGCCGGTTTTGCGTCCGGACACTATTCTGACAGATGTTGGCAGTGTTAAGGGCAACGTTGTCCGATCAGCGATAGCCCTGTTTGGCTGTGCACCAAAGCGCTTTATTCCTGGCCACCCGATCGCGGGGTCTGAGAAGAGTGGCGTGGCAGCGGCAGACGCTACTCTTTTTGAGCATCATAAAGTGATTATCACGCCGCTGCCTGAAAGTGATCCGGATGCGGTGACGCTGATTGCCCGGATGTGGCAGTCAGTCGGCGCACAGGTATTGCAGATGGATGTGGCCCGGCACGACGAAGTGCTGGCGGCGACCAGTCATCTGCCCCACTTACTGGCTTTTTCTCTGGTGGATACGCTGGCTCAGGAGCAGGATTGTAATGATATTTTCCGTTATGCCGCGGGAGGTTTCCGAGACTTTACCCGTGTCGCGGCCAGTGATCCGACCATGTGGCATGATATAGGTCTGGCGAATAAACAGGCAATTCTGCAAAAGATTGATGAATTTACATCAGGTGTTAATCGGCTGCGCACAGCGATTGAATCTGAAGACAGTCTTGCCATGTTGGGTATTTTTACCCGGGCTAAGGCAGCACGTGAACACTTTTCTAAAATTTTATCGGGTTCAGCATACTCACAAAACACTATGATGATAAAAGACACGACATTCTATACACAACCGGGTGGTCAGGTGCAGGGCACGATTCGGGCTCCTGGCGATAAATCGATCTCTCACCGCTCTATTATGCTTGGCTCTCTGGCCGATGGTGTAACTGAAATTACCGGATTTCTTGAAGGTGAAGACAGTCTGGCTACGTTGCAGGCGTTCCGGGATATGGGGGTTGTTATTGAAGGCCCGCATCAGGGCGCCGTTAAAATTTATGGTGTTGGCATTAATGGTTTACGTCAGCCGCCGGGGCCTATTTATGTGGGCAACTCGGGCACCACCATCCGTCTGATGTCCGGTTTGCTGGCAGGCCAGTCCTTCGATACTGAGCTGAGTGGTGATGCATCCCTCAGCAAACGTCCGATGGAGCGGGTTGCTAAGCCATTGCGACTGATGGGGGCGGCTGTTGAAACCGGTGAAAATGGCTGTCCTCCGGTGAAGATTAAAGGGGGGCAGGTGCTCAAAGGCATTAACTATGAGATGCCGATGGCCAGTGCACAGGTGAAATCCTGTGTGATGCTGGCGGGCTTGTATGCCGAAGGTGAGACCAGCGTTATTGAACCAGCCCCGACACGGGATCATACTGAGCGGATGTTGCGCGGGTTTGGTTATTCAGTGGATGTTGCCGGCAATAAGGTGTCGTTGTCGGGTGGCGGTGCTTTAACCGCGACAAAGATTGATGTACCTGCGGATATCTCATCATCAACTTTCTTTATGGTTGCTGCGGCTATCTGTCCTGGCTCTGATATCACTCTGGAGCATGTCGGCATTAATCCGACCCGTATAGGTGTGATTAATATTCTGCGGGCGATGGGCAGTCATCTGGAGCTGTTAAACGAGCGCGAAGTGGGCGGTGAGCCTGTGGCTGATATCCGCATCCGCTATGCGCCGCTGAAAGGTATCCGTATTCCTGAAGATCAGGTGCCGCTGGCGATAGATGAGTTTCCTGCACTATTTATCGCCGCGGTCTGTGCTGAAGGTGAAACGCTGCTGACCGGTGCTGAAGAGTTGAGGGTGAAGGAAAGCGATCGCATTCAGGCGATGGTGGATGGATTGAAAACGCTGGGGGCTGACATCGAAGGTACACCTGATGGTGCTATTATCCGGGGTAGTCAGATGGGCGGAGGTGTGATTGAGAGTCATGATGATCATCGCATCGCGATGTCGTTTACTATCGCATCACTGCGGGCTACCGGTAATATTGAAATTCGTCAGTGCGCCAATGTTGCCTCCTCATTTCCAAATTTTGTTGAGCTGGCTCAACAGGTAGGCATCCGGGTTCGTAAAGAGGAGAAGTAACATGGGGCATTTCCCGGTTATTGCAGTAGATGGTCCTGGGGGATCAGGTAAAGGAACTATCTGTAGTTTGCTGGCCCGCGAGTTGGGCTGGAATCTGTTAGACAGCGGTGCGCTGTATCGCCTTGTAGGTCTGGCTGCGCGGCATCATGGTGTCGCTCTGGATGATGAAGGCGCGCTGGTCGTGCTGGCCGCCCATCTGGATGTTCAGTTTGAAACATCGGCTAACCATCATGAGGTTGCCATCGTCCTCGAAGGTGAAGATGTAACTAATGCTATCCGCACGGAAGAGTGTGGTTCAGATGCCTCTATCATCGCTGCAATTGGTTCTGTCAGGGATGCATTGCTTGAGCGCCAGCGTGCCTTTGTGTCCGAACCCGGGTTGATTGCCGATGGTCGTGATATGGGCACGGTCGTGTTTCCGCAAGCCGCGTTAAAAATATATTTAACGGCCAGCGCGGAAGAGCGGGCAAACCGCCGGTATAACCAGTTGATAAATAAGGGGGTCGATGCTAGTCTTCAGGCAATATTGGAGGATATACAGACACGGGATGCGCGCGATATGAATCGTGAAGTAGCGCCTCTCAAGCCTGCTAACGACGCTATCTGCCTTGATACGACTCAAATGAGCATTGAAGACGTGTTAGCATCGGTGCTGGATCAGGCGAGACATAAGGGTCTGCGTTAACGGCAAAAAACGAGGTTAAGCCGGTATGAATGAGAGTTTTGCTGAGCTGTTTGAAGAGAGTCTGAAAGAGCTGGATATGCAACCAGGCTCTATAGTGACGGGTACTGTTGTCGCGGTGGATGGCGATTTTGTCATCGTTAATGCCGGGCTGAAATCGGAGGGAGTTATCCCGCGGGATCAGTTTATCGACGATGAAGGCAAACTGAGCATCACTGTTGGTGATCAGGTAAAAGTTGCCCTGGTATCTCTCGAAGATGGTTCTGGCGAAACTCAGCTTTCCCGTGAAAAGGCGAAGCGGGCTGAGTCCTGGGAAGTGCTTGAAAAAGCAATTGAGAATGATGAGATCATCACCGGACGTATCACCGGTAAAGTCCGTGGTGGTTTCACCGTTGATGTTAACTCCATCAGTGCTTTCCTGCCCGGCTCGCTGGTTGATATCCGCCCTCTGCGGGACACCTCCCACATTGAAAACAGAGAGCTTGAATTTAAGCTGGTTAAACTGGACGCCAAGCGCAATAACATTGTTGTATCCCGCCGCGCTGTGCTTGAGACCGCTTATAACGAGCAGCGTGATAAGTTACTGGCTACCCTGAATGAGGGAATGACGGTTAAGGGAATCGTCAAGAATATTACTGACTATGGCGCCTTTATCGATCTGGGTGGTGTCGACGGTCTCCTGCATATAACCGACATAGCCTGGAAGCGCGTTAAGCATCCGAGTGAAATGCTGGCGATAGGCGATGAGATTGATGTTAAGGTCCTGCGTTATGACCGTGAGAAGGGCCGTGTCTCGCTGGGGATGAAACAGCTGACCCCCGATCCATGGGACGAGTTTAAAGCTGCTCATCCGGTGGGTACACGAGTATCCGCGAAAGTGACCAATATTGCTGATTATGGTTGCTTTGCCGAGATACAGGTCGGAATTGAAGGGCTGGTTCATGTGTCGGAGATGGACTGGACCAACAAGAACGTACACCCCTCTAAAGTCGTGCAGTTGGGTGAACAGATTGAGGTTATGATCCTTGATATTGATGAACAGCGCCGGCGTATATCGCTGGGTATGAAGCAGTGTCAGGCTAACCCCTGGGATGCCTTTGCTGAACGCTATGCGGCAGGCACAGAGATTAGCGGTATGATCAAGTCGATTACCGATTTTGGTGTGTTCATCGGTCTTGATGGTGGAATTGATGGCTTGGTGCACCTTTCAGACCTGTCCTGGGATCAGGACGGTGAAGAAGCGGTTAAAGCTTATAAGAAAGGAGATACTGTCAGTGCTGTGGTGTTGGCAGTAGATTCTGAGCGAGAGCGGATCTCATTAGGCATTAAGCAGCTGGGTAATGATCCTTTCTCTGAGTATGCTGCAGCCAATGCTAAAGGCGCGATTGTTCAGGGCAACATCACCCGGGTTGAGCCGAAACAGTTGGTTGTTCGTCTGGCTGAGGGTGTCGAGGGCACTGTTAAGGTGCAGGAAGCATCATTTGAGCGGATTGACGATCTGACCCATGTTTTCACCGCCGGATCAGATATCGACGTCATGCTAGTCAATATTGACCGGCGCACCCGGTCAATTGTTCTGTCGGTTAAGCAGGTTGAGAAACGCCAGGAAAAACAGGCGCTGGATGCTATTAAGCAACAACAGGTTGAGTCTGAGGGGCCGACGACAATCGGAGACCTCATCAGAGCCCAGCTTGAAAAGAAATAGTAACGGATACAGATAATTTCTGATGAGGGGGTTGGTAAATGCCAGGCCATCAAATGTCAGGGGGTAAGCATGACTAAGTCTGAACTGATCGAGCGTTTGATTGACCAGAATGAACAGCTTTCAATTAAAGATGTAGAGCTGGCAGTTAAAACTATGCTGGACCATATGACTGAATCTCTTGCTCAGGGTGATCGTATTGAAATCAGAGGGTTTGGAAGTTTCAGCCTTCATTTTCGTTCGCCACGTGTTGGACGCAACCCTAAAACCGGTGATTCTGTATCGCTGGACGCTAAATATGTACCACATTTTAAGCCGGGTAAAGAGCTGCGCGAGCAGGTAAACGACAGTCTTAAAAACGGACGCTCTTAAGAGGTCGATTAACTTTAGGGGTAAATCATGCGTTGGCTAAAAACGCTGCTTGTGCTGGTGTTGTGTATCTTCTTTTTATTCTGCGGCTGGACCTTTGCCACGCTGAATACTGAGCTGGTAAGTATCAATATGTTTTTCTTTACTCTGCCAGAGGCAAGTCTGTCTATCTGGCTGATGGCCAGCTTTGTCGTCGGTGGTGTTGTCGGGGTTCTGGTCAGTAGTCTGTTTGTGGTGCTGTTAAAGCTTAAACTTAAGGCGGCGAAGCGTAAGATTAATACTGCTGACAAGGAGCTTGATCAGCTGCGTACTGCATCATTGAAACGCCCCGCCTGAAATGAATGATTATCTCCTCATTGTACCGCTTTTTCTGGCGGTTGTTATCGGCTGGTTGTTGGGGCGTCGTCAGCGGGATAAGCGCTTGCCTCAGCCGGGTTCGTTGCAGCAGGAGTACTTTCGTGGGCTTGACTTCCTTCTGAGTGAAAAAACCGATGAGGCGATTGAGAGCTTTATTCGTGCGCTCGAAATAAATTCAGATACTATTCCTGCCCATCTTGCACTGGCTAAATTGTTTCGTAAGAAGGGTGATGTCGAGCGTGCCATTCAGATCCACCAGAATCTATTAGCCAGGTCCGACCTTTCCCGTGATGATTTTATGCGTATACAGATGGCGCTGGCGCGGGATTACTTCGCTGTTGGACTGTTTGATCGCGCAGAAAATCTGTTACTGGAGATTCAGGCGCAGCGCCCGGGTGCGGAAACTCATCGGAAAGTTGTCGCCCTGCTGATAAAGCTGTATGAAAAAGAGAAGGAGTGGGGACAGGCGATTGAGGTGGCTGAACAGCAGAGTGCTGCTGAGTTGGAAGGCCTTGAAGTAGAACTCAGCCACTATTGCTGTGAGTTAGCAGAAGGCTATATAGCTCAGCACCGTTACCGCCATGCAGCCGCTAAACTTAATACTGCGTTGAGCTTTGATAAAGGTTGTGTCCGGGCGAGTCTGCTATTGGCTGATCTGGCTATTCAGCAGGAAGACTGGAAAAGTGCGATTCGTGAATTAAAACGCGTAGCCACTCAGGATCCGCAGTTTTTATCTGAAACCATCAAGCGTCTGCAACGTTGTTATACTGAACTCAATCAGCTTGCAGACTTCGAACGCCTGATGAGGAAGTGGCTGGCTCAGTATCCCTCTACCAGTGTCATGCTGGCTCTTGCGGGCCGGATCCTCGAGCATCAGGGGCCATACCCTGCCGGTGCTTTTATTACTGACCAGTTAAAGCACCGCCCCTCTGTTAAAGGGTTTAACCGGCTGATCGATCTGTATATTGCTCATGCCTCTAAAGGGGCTAATGAAAGCCTGATGGTGCTGCGTGGTCTCACCGGTCAGCTGGAGCTGAGTAAGCCTGTATATAATTGTCAACGATGTGGCTTTTCAGGCAAGTCACTGCACTGGCAATGCCCCTCCTGTCAGAGTTGGGGCACAACTAAACCAATCCAGGGACTTGAAGGTGAGTAGTCCGGATCATGAATCTGTATGAGATGTAAGCGAATGAATGAATCTAAACCTGTTATCGTGGCCCTGGATTACCCGGACGCAATATCCGCCCTGAAGATGGCTGAACAGCTGGATCCGGCCAAATGTCGCGTTAAGGTAGGTAAAGAGTTATTTACCCGTGCTGGCCCGGCGGTGGTTGAATCGTTGCACAGCAAAGGTTTTGAGGTTTTTCTCGATCTGAAGTTTCATGATATTCCGAATACCACCGCAAAAGCGGTCAGAGCTGCCGCTGAAATGGGGGTCTGGATGGTGAATGTGCATGCCTCGGGTGGTCGACGGATGATGGAAGCCGCGCGCAATGAACTGGATCAGGTGAATGGTTCGGATACCCTGTTGATCGCGGTGACGGTGCTGACCAGTATGGAGCGCCAGGATCTGGTCGATATCGGTCTGGATACAGAGCCTCTCGAGCAGGTTAAACGTCTGGCGTTACTGACTCAGAACAGTGGTCTCGATGGTGTTGTGTGTTCTGCCCAGGAGGTAAAACCGCTGCGGCAGATCGTTTCACCGGGGTTTCAGCTGGTAACGCCTGGTATTCGTCCTGCCGATGCTGAGGTGGGTGATCAGAAAAGGATTATGACACCGGCTGAGGCGATTGCTGCAGGCAGTACTCATCTTGTGATTGGTCGTCCGATTACTCAGGCGGCGGTGCCGGTAGAAGCGTTAACGCGGATTGAGCAGGAGATTGTTGCAGCACGCTAGTTGTCACATTTCTGTCATGTGCTATTACTATAAAGCCGGTGTATACCGGCTTTATTTTACCTATTAAAAGGAAATAGCGATGAAATGGAATTTGAGTCTTAAATCAATATTACTGCTGCTTTGTCTGAGTTTACCGCTGGGTGTTTACGCGGAGCCGATGGTGAATATTAATACGGCAACCACGGATCAGCTGGTCGAGGTGTTGCAGGGTGTAGGGCCGGCAAAAGCAAAAGCCATCGTCGAATACCGTGAACAGAACGGGCCTTTCAAAACCGTGGATGAGCTGGTTAATGTCAAGGGCATTGGCAAGGCTACAGTGGCTAAGAACCTGTCAAGTATTATGGTTGAAGAGTCGCAGTAAGATTTAATACCGCTAGCTGCTAATTATTGATGCATGAAGTACAGGCTGCCGTAAGGCAGCCTTTTTTACAGGACGAATACCAGGGTGAGTGGAATGAAGATCAATGCCCCCATATTGCCCAGTAACACAATCGAAGCGACCTGTTTTGGTTCCTGATTATACTGCTCGGCGACGATGTAATTGAGGACTGCAGGTGGCAGTGCGCCAAAGATGATCAGATAGGCAAACTGCTCTGCTTCCAGTTGTAATACCTGCTGTACGGCAAAGGCGATCAGGACGCCGATAACAGGGCTGATAATTGCCCCGGTGATACCTATCTTCCAGGCGCTGAAGTCAACGGTGATCAGTCTGACCCCCAGTGTAAAGAGCAGCAGAGGGATAGAGATCTGCCCCAGCATATCCAGAGAGGTTGAAACTGATGCCGGCATCGGTAGGCTGAGGCTGCTCCAGAGCAGGCCCGCAATGGTGGCGATAATAATGGGCATGCGCAGCAATCGCCAGGGCTTAGTGCGGTGGTCCATCATGTAGATGCCCAGTGTAAAGTGCAGCGTCATCTCAACGATAAACAGCATAATGGCTGCCGGAAGGGCCTGTTCGCCAAAGGCCAGAATAATAAGCGGCAAACCAAGGTTGCCACTATTGCTGAACATCATAGGTGGCAAAAAGGTTTTAGGGTTTACCTTGAGTATCCTGCAGAGTGGCCAGATCAGCAGTCCCGAGGCCAGAATCACAATGGCCGCACCGGCTGCCAGGGCCTGGTATTTGACCAGATCAAAGGATTTATCTGACAGTACAAAAAATATCAGTGCGGGTACAAAGATATCCATATTCAGTTGATTCGCCAGCGACATGTCTGGCTTTTTGTAGCGACCATAGACATAGCCGCATAATACGATCGCGAACAGCGGAAAAACGGTTAGAAATATACGCTCAGAAAGCGCCAGGGTGGTTGTGTCCATGGATCAGACTTCCAGCAGAAAGGTCACAGGACCATCGTTGATCAGGCTGACCTGCATATCAGCTCCGAAGCTACCGGTAGCGATGTCAGGGTGTTGCGCCTGTGCCTGATGGACAAAATAATCGTACAGGGCTTCGCCTTGTTCGGGTGTTGCACCTTTGGAGAATCCGGGGCGCAGTCCTTTGGCGGTATCGGCTACCAGAGTAAACTGGGAGACTATCAGCAGGCCGCCTGCGGTTTGTTGCAGGTTGAGGTTCATCTTGCCGTCGGCGTCAGAAAAAATACGGTAATTCAGCGCTTTCTGTAACAGCTTATCGGCGCTGGCTTCGGTGTCGTTTTTTTCGACACCGAGCAGCAGTAATATGCCCGGGCCTATTTCACCATGGCGTTTATCGTTAATATCAACTGAGGCGGACCGGACCCGCTGAATAAGTGCTTTCAACTGTATTCCTTATGCGTTCTTCAGGCTTTCGACAGGGCAAACTGTTGGGTTGCTTTAATCAGGTTGTCGGTGTTGCCTGGCTCAAGAGCGCTGTGTCCGGCATCTCTGACAATGTGCAGTTCAGTTTGCGGCAGTACCTCATGAAGCGCGAAAGCCTGTTCAATCGGACAAACAACATCATAGCGACCATGCACAATGACGGTGGGTATGTGCTGAATTTTATCTGCATTGCGGATAATCTGATCTGGTTCTATAAAGGCTTTATTTATGAAATAGTGCGCTTCTATTCGAGCCATCGCCAGAGCGATATGGGGATCGGCAAAATGATCAACGAGGTCGTTGTTCGGGTCCAGAGTAGAGCAGCGGCCTTCCCAGACAGACCAGGCTTTAGCTGCTGACATGCGCGCGATTTCATTGTCTGATGTCAGGCGTTTATAGTAGGCCTGCAGCATCTCGCTGCGTTCTTGCGGTGGGATAGCCTTCTGATACTCTCTCCAGTAGTCTGGAAAGATAGCGCTGGCGCCTTTCTGATAGAACCATTGAATGTCCTGGTCGCGGCAGAGAAAGATGCCGCGCAGAATCATTCCGGAAACCCGTTCAGGATAGCTTTCGGCATACAGCAGGCTCAGGGTCGACCCCCACGAGCCTCCAAACAGCAGCCATTCGTCAATATTCAGGTGTTCGCGGATCTTTTCGATATCGCTGATCAGGTGTGCGGTGGTGTTGTCTTTCAGCTCTGCATGTGGAGTAGAAAGGCCGCAGCCGCGCTGGTCGAATAAAATGATGCGGTATTTATCGGGGTCAAAGAAACAGCGGTTAACGCTGTTGGTACCGCCACCGGGACCGCCGTGAATAAACAGAACGGGAATGCCCTGAGCGTTACCACTCTCTTCTATATAGAGAGTATGCAGATCGTCCACAGCAAGGTAGTGTTGTTTGTAGGGTTGAATATCAGGAAAGAGGGTGTACATATTGGTGTCCTTGTCAGTCTGGCAGACACCGGGAGTATAGCCCGGAACAGTGGTCCCTGTCCGGGCTATTTACGTGCAGATTGAAAAACGCTTATAGCTCTTACTTCCCGGAACGGGAATGACGCTTACGTTCGTTCTCAGTCAGCAGCTTCTTACGGATGCGGATGCTTAACGGCGTTACTTCGACCAGCTCGTCATCTTCGATGAAGTCCAGTGCCTGTTCCAGTGTAAAGCGAACCGGAGGTGTCAGCTGAATGTTTTCATCAGTACCTGAGGCGCGAACGTTGGTCAGCTGTTTACCCTTAATAGGGTTAACTGCCAGATCGTTACTACGGCTGTGAATACCCAGAATCATGCCTTCATACACTTCGATGTTAGGCTCGATGCACAGGCGGCCACGTTCTTGCAGGTTCCACAATGAATATCCCAGAGCTTTACCGGTTACCATTGATACCAGCACACCGTTGTTACGGCTGATCACTTCACCCTCTTTAACCACACCATAGTGATCAAATACAGAGGTCATGATGCCGGTACCGGAGGTCATGGTCAGGAACTGTGAACGGAAACCGATCAGACCGCGTGAAGGGATCAGGAAGGTCAGACGTACACGCCCCTTGCCATCCACTTCCATGTTGGTCATGTCCGCTTTACGTTTGCCCAGCTCTTCAATGATGTTGCCCTGATGCTGTTCCTCGACGTCGATCATAACGACTTCGAAAGGCTCGTGAGTTTTGCCGTCAACTTCTTTCTGAATGACTTCAGGACGGGAAACACCCAGCTCAAAACCTTCACGACGCATCGATTCAATCAGCACTGACAGATGAAGTTCACCGCGGCCAGATACTTTGAATTTTTCAGGCGATTCGCCCTGTTCAACGCGCAACGCTACGTTGTGAATCAGTTCGCGATCCAGTCGGTCTTTGATGTTGCGGCTGGTGACAAATTTGCCATCCTGACCTGCAAACGGCGAATCGTTAACCTGGAAGGTCATCGATACGGTAGGCTCATCAACAGACAGGGGCGGCAGTGCTTCAACGGATGAAGGATCGCACAGGGTGTCGGAGATATTCAGCGCGTCGATACCGGTAACACAGATAATGTCACCAGCCTGAGCGGCTTCAACATCGACTCGATCAAGCCCCATATAGCCCATGATTTTCTGAACTTTACCGTTGCGGATCTTACCTTCACGGTCAATGATCTTGATAACATGGTTCAGTCTTACTGTACCACGGGTTACCCGTCCTACACCGATAACACCGACATAGCTGTTATAGTCCAGTGCAGAGATCTGCATCTGGAATGGACCTTCGGTATCAACCTTAGGTGGGTTTACATGTTTTACAATGGCCTCAAACAGCGGTGTCATATCATCTGCCAGTTCATCTGGCTCATTACCGGCAACGCCGTTCAGGGCAGAGGCGTAGATGATAGGGAAGTCGAGCTGTTCGTCGGTAGCGCCAAGGCTGTCAAACAGATCAAAAACCTGGTCGATAACATAGTCAGGACGTGATCCCGGACGGTCAACTTTGTTGACAACGACGATTGGGCGCAGACCCTGCTCAAAGGCTTTTTGCGTAACAAAGCGGGTTTGTGGCATCGGACCATCAACGGCATCTACCAGCAGGCAGACGCAGTCAACCATTGACAGCACCCGTTCAACTTCACCACCGAAGTCGGCGTGTCCGGGGGTATCAACAATGTTGATATGGTATTCATTCCATTTGATGGCAGTGTTTTTCGCCAGGATGGTAATGCCCCGTTCTTTTTCCTGGTCGTTCGAATCCATGATTCGTTCGGTGCCTTCGTCACGACGGCCTAATGTACCGGACTGTGAAAGAAGTTTATCAACCAGGGTAGTTTTACCATGGTCAACGTGGGCTATGATGGCGATGTTTCTTAAGTTTTCAATCACGTCTGGGGACCTGTGCAGACAAATTTAGAAGCGCACATTATACATGAGTTAAACCGCAGCTGTGTCTTTCTTATGTCGAGAATGACAAAAATAGTTTTTTTTCCCGGATTGTTGATCTGTTATAGAAGATAAGTACTATAGGTTCGAGTATTATGAAGGCACCTTTTTGAGGCAGAAAGGATTAAAGCAATCCGACAAAATACGCATTGCACCATAATGGTTCGTTATTTAACTGTTCGCACTGTTTTGAGTCATTATTTAGTGGTTGACTTGTTTCAATTTCGATCAGAACCGTTCTATATCGCGTATTTCCGGTGCTTAATGTCTAATGGCATAGTCCTTGCTAATTTTTTTAGGTGAAATAAGCCTGGCTGGTTCGACATGAGGGTCATAAGACCCGGTCAGGCGTCTGGCAATATAATCTAGTGGAGAAAGTCACATGTCAGAGACTCTGAATCTGATCAAAGAGCATGATGTTAAGTGGGTGGATATGCGTTTCACCGATACCCACGGTAAAGAGCAACACGTTACTATCCCAGTTACCGAAATAAGCGAAGACTTCTTCGAAGACGGCAAGATGTTTGATGGTTCATCCATCGCTGGCTGGAAGGGTATTAACGAGTCTGACATGATCCTGCAGCCAGACGATTCGGCTTCTGTAATGGATCCATTTGCTGAAGATTCTACTGTTATTGTTCGTTGTAATATCGTTGAGCCAACTACGGGTCAGGGTTACGAGCGTGATCCGCGTTCAGTTGCCAAGCGCGCTGAAGCTTACCTGAAATCTACCGGCATTGCGGATACCGCTATCTTCGGTCCTGAGCCAGAGTTCTTCGTATTTGACGAAGTTAAGTGGCATGCTGACATCAGTGGTTGCGGTTATACCATTGGTTCTGAAGAAGCGTCATGGTCTACTAATAACAGCTATGAAGGTGGTAACACCGGTCACCGTCCTCGTGTTAAAGGTGGTTACTTTCCGGTTCCTCCGGTTGATTCCCTGCACGATCTGCGTGCCGCTATGTGTGATGCCATGTCTGCGATGGGCCTGACTATCGAAGTACATCACCATGAAGTAGCAACAGCAGGTCAGTGTGAGATCGGCGTTGGTCCTAACACGCTGACAGCTAAGGCTGATGAAGTACAGATTCTGAAATACTGTGTACATAACGTTGCTCATGCCTACGGTAAAACAGCAACCTTTATGCCTAAGCCTCTGGTTGGTGATAACGGTTCTGGTATGCACGTGCATCAGTCTCTGTCTAAAGATGGCGTTAACATCTTCCACGGTGATGCTTATGCGGGTCTGAGTGAAACTGCGCTGTTCTACATCGGCGGTATCATCAAGCACGCTAAAGCACTGAACGCACTGACCAACGCTTCTACCAACGCTTACAAGCGTCTGATCCCTGGTTTTGAAGCACCTGTTATGCTGGCGTACTCTGCCCGTAACCGTTCTGCTTCTATCCGTATTCCATACGTGACCAACCCTAAAGCATACCGTATCGAAACGCGTTTCCCTGATCCATCTGCTAACCCATACCTGTGCTTTGCTGCACTGATGATGGCAGGTCTGGACGGAATCCAGAATAAGATTCACCCTGGTGACCCAGCGGATAAAGATCTTTACGATCTGCCTGCTGAAGAAGCCCTGGCGATTCCGACTGTTGCGGCTTCTCTGGAAGAAGCACTGGATGCTCTGGATAAGGATCGTGAGTTCCTGACAGCCGGTGGTGTATTCACTGACGATATGATCGATGCTTATATCGGACTTAAAACTGAAGAGTGTCAGAAAGTAAGTCAGACAACTCACCCTGTTGAGTTCGATCTTTACTACTCAGTTTAATTGATGCTGTACTAGCTGAAACAAGCCTCCTTCGGGAGGCTTTTTTATGTCTGCGGTTTGATGTTGTTTTTTTAGCGCACTGTATTGGTGCGGATAAGTTTATTGAATGGCTGCTCCTTGCTGGGTAAATCGCGGTGAGAGGCCCTGTATCCCTGATTTTGTGCTTATTTTATTCAGTGCACCGAGTTGGTTTGCTTTTTGCTATGATCTATACAATAGCTGTGCGCGTTAACGTTAAACGCAATCCAGATCCGTTTCCGAGGTAATGCATCGACGATGAAAACACCCGATCTGCACAAACATATACTGGACAACCTGACTACTGCGGCACTGCTCGTCAATAGTGAGCTGCAGCTGGTGTATATGAATCCATCTGCTGAAATGTTGCTTGAAGCCAGCACCCGACGTCTGTGTCAGCTGCCGTTCCATGACTGGTTTCAGGTTGATGATGACCAGAATGCTCTGACGGGGGCGCTGGAAAAGGGTCACCCTTTTACCAAGCGCGAGGCAAAACTGACGACGCTGGCCGGGCGGGAGATTACCATTGATTACAGTGTGAATCCGATGCCGCAAAAGTATGGTCGTCTGGTATTGATTGAACTGACGCCAAGGGATCGGTTGATCCGGATCTCCCGGGAAGAGGAGTTGCTGAGCAACCATGAAACGGTAATTTCGCTGGTGAGGGGTCTTGCCCATGAGATTAAAAATCCTCTGGGGGGCTTGCGCGGCGCGGCGCAATTGCTTGAACGGGAACTCGTCGATGAGTCGTTACATGATTACACGCGGGTGATCATTGATGAGGCAGACCGGTTAAGAAACCTTGTTGACCGGATGCTGGGACCGCATAAAATGCCGCGTATGGAAGAGGTGAACATTCATTCCATACTTGAGCATGTGAGCAATCTGGTGATTGCTGAATTTGGCAGTCAGGTTCAGGTTTTGCGGGATTATGACCCAAGCCTGCCTGAATTTATGGGGGATCGTGAGCAGCTGATACAGGCGGTATTAAATATCGTCCGTAATGGTATGCAGGCGCTGCTGGAGTCAGAAACTCCCGATCCGCAGATCATGATACGAACCCGCGTTGTGAGAAATATGACTCTGGGCGCCGAGATGCACCGGCTAGTCTGTTGTGTTGAGATCACCGATAACGGGCCGGGTATCGCGGACGAGTTGCGGCATAAAATTTTCTATCCGATGGTCAGTGGCAGGGCTGTCGGAACGGGCCTTGGATTGTCAATCGCACAATCTGTATTGGCGCAACACCGGGGACTGATCGAATGTCGTAGTGTTCCCGGTGAGACCTGCTTTCAATTATTAATACCTCTGGAGCTACAATGATGACTAATGCTGCATCTGTATGGATTGTAGATGATGATCGTTCAATTCGCTGGGTGATGGATAAGGCGCTTTCCAGTGAGGGGGTCAGAGTTACGCTATTTGAAAGCGGCGATAGTATGTTGCAACAGCTTTCTCGGGAAGTCCCCGATGTGGTGGTTAGTGATATCCGGATGCCGGGTATAAACGGTCTGGACTTGCTTGAACGGGTAAATGCTGAGCACCCTGAACTGCCAATCATCATTATGACCGCTCATTCAGATCTGGATAGTGCGGTTGCCTCTTATAAGGGTGGAGCGTTTGAGTACCTGCCCAAACCTTTTGATATTGACGAAGCGGCTGCGCTGGTTCTGCGGGCGGTAGAGCACTCCCGTGAACAGCAACAGCAACGGGGTGATGAGCCTGAAGCGCAGACTGAAATTATCGGCGAAGCGCCGGCAATGCAGGAAGTGTTCCGGGCTATAGGGCGCTTGTCGCAGTCTAATATCACCGTGCTGATTAATGGTGAGTCCGGTACCGGTAAAGAGTTAGTAGCGCATGCGCTGCATCAGCACAGTCCGCGTTTAGCCCGTCCCTTTATTCCATTAAATATGGCGGCTATTCCCAAAGATCTTATCGAATCAGAGCTGTTTGGCCATGAAAAAGGCGCGTTCACCGGTGCCGCTGCTGCCCGTCCGGGACGTTTCGAGCAGGCCGATGGTGGCACGCTGTTTCTTGATGAGATCGGTGATATGCCTGCTGACACCCAGACCCGCTTGTTGCGGGTACTGGCGGAAGGGGAGTTTTATCGTGTCGGAGGACATACCTCGGTTAAGGTGGATGTGCGAATTATTGCTGCGACTCATCAGGACCTGGAAAAGCTGGTTCAGGAGGGGCGTTTTCGTGAAGACCTTTTCCATCGCCTGAATGTTATCCGGATTCATATTCCTAAGCTGGCAGAGCGTCGCGAGGATATTCCCCGGCTGACGCGTCATTTCCTGCAAAGCTCTGCCGAAGAGCTGAGTGTCGAGTCAAAGCTGCTGCACCCGGATACCGAAAAATTCCTCAGCGCTCTGCCCTGGCCGGGTAACGTACGACAATTGGAAAACACCTGCCGCTGGCTAACCGTTATGGCCTCGGGTCGTGAAGTGTTGGTCGGTGATCTGCCTCCCGAGTTGCTGGATCAGACCGGGGATGAGCAGGTGGTGACGTCTAACTGGGAGAAAGCCCTGCGCAACTGGGCAGAGAAACAGTTGCAGCAAGGGTCGACATCCATATTAGATACGGCGGTGCCCGCGTTTGAAAAGATCATGATCGAAGCGGCATTAAAGCAAACTGCCGGGCGGCGTCGGGATGCTTCGCTGCTACTGGGGTGGGGGCGTAATACACTGACCCGGAAGATTAAAGAGCTGGGTATGGACGACGTGCCTGAGTTTGTAGAAGGGTAATCTTGCATCGGTTTCGGCTATAATCCCTGTCTCATTGTGAGTCAGGGATTTTTTATGCTTCATGTTGTGCTTTACCAGCCTGAAATACCGCCAAACACCGGTAATATCATCCGCCTGTGTGCCAATACAGGCTTTCAGTTACATCTGATTGAACCGCTTGGGTTTGATTACGATGATAAAAAGCTGCGCCGCGCCGGACTCGATTACCATGAGTTTACCCGGGTAAAACGTTATGCTGATCTCGCCAGCTGTCTGACTGAACTTGCGCCAGCAACAGTATGGGCGCTGACGACTAAGGGCAGTCATTGTTATGCCAATGCCACTTTTACCGAGGGTGATGTGCTGTTGTTTGGTCCGGAAACCCGGGGGTTGCCTGCAGAGGTGCTTGATAGTCTGCCGGCAGCGCAACGTCTGAGATTGCCGATGAATCCTGATAGTCGCAGTCTGAACCTGTCAAACACGGTTGCGGTGGTGGTTTATGAAGCCTGGCGGCAGTTGGGGTTCGGCGGCAATAGCTGAACATCAGGGGGCGTGCTGTAACGGTCTCTGATGAGACTGCCTGGTAGTCACATTAAGCGCAAAACAAAAAATCCGATGACATGGCTGTCACCGGATTTTTTAATTTACCGGCTTGTCGTCTTAATGCTGAGGCGCTTCTTCTGCCGCTGCAGCCTGTTGTTGCATCTGCTGCGCATATAGCGCGTCGAAGTTTACCGGAGACAGCATCAGGGCAGGGAAACTACCCTTGTTGACCACGTTGTCAATCGCTTCGCGTGCATAAGGGAACAGAATGCCAGGGCAGAAAGCGCCCAGCGTGTGATGCAGCTCAGCATCGCCAAGACCTGTGATGGTAAAGATACCGGCTTGCTGCACTTCAACCAGAAAGGCTGTCTCACCATCGTTTTTAGCGGTAACGGTAAGCGTCAGTACGACTTCAAACACACCGCTGTCCAGCGTCGAGGTCGCTGTGTTCATGTCCAGATTGATCTCTGGCTGCCACTGCTTGGTGAATACCTTAGGTGAATTTGGTGCTTCAAAAGAAGCATCCTTGATATAAACACGCTGAATCGCAAACTGAGGAGCTTGTTGTTCCTGAGTGTTCTGATCGTTTTCTGCCATGGTCCTGTTTTCCTGTCAATAATGAGTTAACCGGCCAGTAACGGATCGAGCTTTCCCTGTTGTTCCAGGGCAAAAAGATCGTCACAACCGCCGACGTGAAATTGGTCGATAAATATTTGAGGCACGGAAGTCCGGCCGCTGCGCTTGTTCATTTCCTGGCGGGCGCCGGAAACTTTCTCGACATCTATCTCTGTGTAGTGGACGCCCTTATGATCCAGCAGCATCTTTGCTCTGCGGCAAAAAGGACACCAGCTATTGCTGTATAGGGTGATGGTTGCCATTACTATTTAATCACCGGCAAACTTTGTGCCTTCCATTCTGTCATACCACCAGAGAGGCGTACGACGTTTTCAAAGCCGGCTGCTTTCAGTTTTTTACTGGCGGCCCCTGCGGTTTGTCCAAGGTTACAGACGACGATAACCGGTTTTTGCTTATGTTTGTCCAGTTCAGATATCCGTTTGTCCAGCTCAGTTACCGGGATATGGATAGCGCCGGTAATATGCCCGGTGGTGAACTCTTTTTTAGGTCTGATATCCAGAATGACCGCGTTCTCTTTATTAATCATGCGGGTTGCTTCATGGGTGCCTACGGACTTTCCTGCTTTATTCTGTTCAGTCCATAGCAGCATGGCGAGGGTTAAACCCCAGGCTGCCACCAGCATAATATTGTTAGTGATGAATTCGAGCAGTTGTTCCATTCTCTGTATCCGGCCTGTTGCGAAGTCGCTGAAAAATTGCGGGTCGCGATGATAGTTTTTAAAGGTGATCGTTTTAAAGGCGGTAAGTATACCTTGCGAAAGCGAAACTGGTAACAGCCGAAAGGGGGAAATCCTGAGGAAAAGTGATCAATGTCGAGGATATCTGAGCTGATCGCTACACTGCGGGGATTCAGAGGGTTGTTCTTCTGAGATAATTAGCCATCGACAGGTTTTCTCAGTAAAATGCTCGCCTATTGAGCCGGTTACCATCGCGGTATTTGCGGGTAAAGGTTAACAGCTGCATGTTACTGAATAAGCTAACCAGTGCCCCCAATCATTTAAACAGACAAGTACTGCGTTAAACATAACTCTGAGTGAAAAGGTCCCCATGACTGAACAGCGATCTCCCAAAGCACTAATTATCCTCGATGGTTTAGGTGTCGAGCAAACCGAGTCCAGTGCGATAGCCGCAGCTAATACACCAACCTGGGATCGGTTGATGGCTGATGCGCCTCACAGCCGGATTGCTACGTCGGGTCTGGCGGTTGGATTACCCAATGGGCAGATGGGGAATTCTGAAGTCGGGCATATGAATATTGGTGCCGGGCGTGTGGTATATCAGAACTTTACCCGCATCAGTAAAGCGATCGAAGAGGGTTCGCTGTATGAGAATGAGGTGCTGACCGGGGCAATTGATAAGGCCGTTGCCGCGGGTGGTGCGGTGCACGTTACCGGATTGTTATCGCCGGGTGGTGTTCATAGTCATGAAGAACATATATTTGCACTGCTGGATATGGCGGTGAAGCGTGGTGCTCAGCGGGTATACCTGCACGGTATTCTCGATGGTCGTGACATGCCACCCCGCAGTGCTGAAGCCTCTATCGTTGCCGCTGAAGCAAAGTTTGCCGAACTGGGTACGGGCGCGATTGCGACTATCGTTGGGCGTTATTTTGCCATGGATCGTGACAATCGCTGGGATCGGGTTCAGCTTGCTTATGATGCGATGACGGCGGGTATAGCCCCTTGTCGTGAAAATTCTGCTCTGGCGGCGTTACATAATGCCTACGAGCGGGATGAAAATGATGAGTTTGTTCAGGCGACCATCATCCTCGGTGAGGATGGCCAGCCGAAAGGTCAGGTGCGCGATAATGATACGGTGATCTGTGCTAATTTCCGTCCGGATCGGTCAAGGGAGATTACCCGGGCGTTTGTTGATGCGCAATTTGATGGCTTTAACCGTACCCGCACACCCAAACTGGCGGATTACGTCATGATGACGGAATACGCCTCTGATATTGATGCCAGCTGTGCTTATCCACCGGTTAAACTTTTCAATAGCCTGGGTGACTTTCTGGCGAAACAGGGGCGGACTCAGCTACGTATTGCTGAGACTGAGAAATATGCCCACGTGACGTTCTTCTTTAATGGCGGAGAAGAGCAGCCCTATGCCGGTGAAGAGCGGATTCTGGTGCCCTCTCCGGATGTTGCTACTTATGATCTCAAGCCAGAGATGAGCGCGCCGGAAGTCACTGATAAGCTGGTTGACGCGATTGGAAGTGGTAAGTTTGATCTGATTGTGTGCAACTTTGCTAACCCGGATATGGTGGGGCATACGGGTAATTTTGCCGCAGCCGTGAAAGCGGTTGAAGTGATTGATGAGTGTATTGCCCGGGTGCTTGAGGCGATGCAGAAAGTGGCGGGGGAAACGCTGATTACTGCCGATCATGGTAATGTTGAGCTGATGGTTAATCCGACAACAGGTCAGGCGCATACGGCGCATACGATCTGGCCTGTGGCGCTGATTTATGATGGTCCGCGCAGATCACAACTTCACCTGAAGGATGGTGCGTTGTGTGATCTGGCGCCAACGCTGCTGGCGCTGATGGGGCTGGAGCAGCCGGCCGAAATGACCGGCCATTCACTGGCTGAGCTGAGTTGAGGAGTAGGGTCGTTCATTGAACGGCCTTTCTTATATATGCCGAGAAAACTGACAACTTATGTCATAACCCTTTTGCTGTTGTCCCTATCGCTGCCCCTTGCTGCTGCGCAGGAAAAAGCTACCGAAGCAGAGATTGTTACTCTCAAGAAAACCATTAGCAAGCTGACAAAAACGCTGGGATCGCTAGAGGGACAACGCTCAACCGCACAGCAGGCGCTGCGCCGCACTGATAAGAGTATCGGCGAGCTGGCGCTGGAGTTGCTCAGGCTCAATGCGCAATTAAAAGGGGCTGAAAAGCGTTTACGGCAGCTTGAACAGGACAAAAAACCTCTGCTGAACGGGTTAAAAAAGCAGGCCGTCGGTTTAGAGCAGCAGTTGCGTCAGCAATATAAAACCGGTAATCAGCCGCGACTGCAATTGCTGCTGACTCAGCGGGACCCGGAACAGGTTTCGCGAATGCTACGTTACTATGACCGCATCAATGAGGCTCTGAGTCAGCGACTTGAGTCATTTCGACAGGGGCTGGTGCAGCTGGATAAAGCTGAGCAGGCTATTCGTGCTGCGCAACAGGATATATTTGACCGGCGGGACCTGCTGAGCGCACGCTCAAAAGATCTGGAGTCGGTGCGTCAGGAACGTCGTGTCGTACTGAGTAAGCTGGAGAAAAAGCTAACGGATGGCAGTCAGCAGTTAAAAACCATGCAGGCCGACCAGAAGCGGCTTGAAAGGTTGTTGGCACAGATTCGCGAATCGATTGAAAAAATCGCCATTGGAGGTGATGAGCGTTCCTTTTCTGACCTTAAGGGGCGGTTACCCTGGCCGATAAAAGGCCGTATCAGCCGTCGTTTTGGTAGCTATCAGGATGGCATGCGCTACGAGGGTGTATTGGTGAGCCAAAAGTCGGGCCGGCCTGTCAGGGCAGTGCATCATGGGCGGGTCGTTTTTTCTGACTGGTTGCGTGGTTATGGATTGCTCACGATTGTTGACCATGGCGGTGGTTATATGAGCCTCTACGGCCATAACGAGTCCCTGTTAACCGATGTGGGTGAGTGGGTATCCGCCGGAGACCAGCTGGCGACGGTTGGCAATAGTGGTGGTAGCAACCAGCCGGGGCTTTATTTTGCGATACGCTATAAAGGAAATTCTACAGATCCGCTTAAATGGCTGGCGAGAAGGTAGTCGTAGCGGTTATGCTGTTTCAATATTTAACAGATGTATAAAAGGATGAACCATGACGCTGAAGCAACAGCTCTCCAGCCTGACTAAACCTCTGTTGCTGACCTGCCTGATGAGCGGGTTAACAACCCCGCTTTTTGCTGCAGATACAACAGAAGAGAGTGCCGCGGCTAAAACTATTCCGTTGGAAGAGATCCGTCTGTTTTCTGAAGTTTTTGAACGTATTAAAAACGCTTATGTTGAGCCGGTTGATGATGCCAAGCTGATGGAAGATGCTGTACGCGGCATGCTTGCCGGTCTGGACCCTCATTCCGCCTACCTTGAGCCAGATGCATTCTCTGATCTCCAGAGTCATACCAGTGGTGAATTTGGAGGCCTGGGTATTGAAGTGGGGATGGAAGATGGCTTTATCCGTGTGATTGCACCGATCGACGATACGCCAGCGCAGCGGGCTGGTGTTAAAGCGGGAGACCTGATTATCAAGCTGGGAGATCAGCCTGTTCAGGGGATGGGACTGGCCGATGCGGTGAAACTCATGCGTGGTAAGCCCGGTTCTGAACTGCGTCTGACGGTCATGCGTGAAGGCGAAGATAAGCCGCTTGAGATCGTGGTGGTGCGTGACATTATCCGTGTTGCCAGTGTGAAACAGCGTATGCTTGATGGTGGTATTGGCTATCTGCGTATTACCCAGTTTCAGGTGAATACCGGTAAAGATCTGCAATCGGCCATTGCGAAGCTCAAAGCTGAAGGAGACTTAAACGGTGTCGTGCTGGATTTACGAAATAATCCGGGTGGCGTTCTGCGTGCGGCTGTTGAGGTCTGCGATGCGTTTCTGGATCAGGGGCTGATTGTTTATACCCAGGGGCGGGTTGCCAATTCGGAGCTGCGCTACAGCGCAACCAGCAATACGCTAATCGATGACAGCGTACCAATCGTGGTACTGATCAATCAGGGGTCAGCATCGGCCTCTGAAATCGTTGCCGGTGCGCTTCAGGACCAGGCACGGGCGATTATTATGGGGGTTGATAGCTTTGGCAAAGGGTCGGTGCAGACCATTCTGCCGCTGACAAAACACCGCGCCCTGAAGCTGACGACGGCGCGTTACTATACGCCGTTGGGGCGTTCTATTCAGGCTCAGGGAATTGTGCCCGATATCTATGTTGCCGAGGCGGATGTTAACCTTAAAGATTCTGGCAATTTTATCAAAGAGCGCGATCTCAGCGGTCATTTAGAGAATGCTAAAGCTATCACGCCGGACTCGTCTGAAGCGTTAGAGTCGTCAGTGGTCGAATCTGATTTTCAACTCTATGAGGCGTTGAATCTGTTAAAAGGACTGGTTGTGGTTAAAGCTGCAGAAGATGCCCGGCAGATATCAACGGAAACTCAGGCGCAGTGAAACGACGGGGTTTTCTGTCGCAACGGTTAGCCGGTCTGTATAGCGCCGGTCTGATCCTTTTACTGGCATTGAGTCAGCCGTTGATGGCAGAAACCGCCTCTTCCCGTCTGATTATTATTGTTGATGATATTGGCAATAATCTTGAGTACGGTAAAGCGGCAATCAGTCTTCCGGGGCCTATTGCTTACTCTGTATTACCGCACACGCCCCACAGCGTCTTTCTTGCTGAGATGGCGTATCGTGAGGGTAAAGAGGTGATGCTGCATGCGCCTATGGCAAATACAGCGCACCTTCGCTTAGGTCCTGGTGCGTTGACTGATACTCAGAGCAAGGCACAGCTGACCAGTGTTTTACGGGATGCTATCCGCTCGGTTCCCCATGTGTCCGGTGTGAACAACCATATGGGCAGTCTGTTGACACAGCAGCGCCAGAAAATGGACTGGGTGATGGCGGTGTTGGCAGAGCAGGGATTGTTCTTCCTCGATAGCCGCACGACCAGCAACACGATGGCCTGGAAATCCGCCTATTCCCAGGGAATTCCCTGGTTGATGCGGGATGTTTTTCTCGATCATGAACAGACAGAAGCGTTTATTGATAAACAGTTTCGCTATGGTTTGAAACTGGCCCGGGAGCAGGGCTTCGCTGTGCTGATCTGTCACCCTTATCCGGAAACGATTCGCTACCTTCAGCGAGCGTTACCCAGGATAGGCGAGCAGGGGGTTCAGTTGGTGGCTCCCAGTGGTTTCCTGCTTCAACAGGCTGAGGCACGCCGGTTGGTTGAAGCTCAGCTTGCTGAGCATCGTCTTGACCATGAATGTGATCGTCACGAGGGGCACTGTCCTGATAACCTCGCTCAGCAACGACCAGTAACGCCTTAGTTCTAATCCGTTTTATTTCTGCGATTATTATAGCCAGTGCTTTAAATCCCCGCTTTACCCTGTCGTTTTTTATCAGCAACGTAATAGCGGCTGGTATGAGGCGCTACTGACGCTCATTCATAGAAACAGATAGGGCACTGCAGTTGTCCGGCAGTGGCGATTGCTTTGCTCTCGGATATGTTCAGTAACGATCAACCCTGACCGGGTTGATCGTTAAACACGGGGGATGATATCGCTGATTTCAGCGACAGGCGGCGGCTGACAGCACGCCCCACTGGTCAGTCCAGTTAGTCGTGGGCCGGGCTTTAAACTCAGTACGGACAAACTGACGGATGCGTCCCTCCGCACAGGCCAGCATCAGATTGGCTGTAGCGCCGGTGGGTAGCTGGGTGCGCAGTCCCTCAACCTGCTCGGCGGTGCGCATAATCTGCTTCAGCTGGGTTTCCATGCGTTCAAAAAACTGATTGATGCGTTGTCGTAGCCGGTCGGTCTCTCCGGAAAGAGCATCGCCGATAAGAATGCGTGCCATGCCCGGATTCTTTTCCACAAATGCCAGTAACAGCGTGAGAATCTGTTCACACTGTTTCATGCCGTTCGCGTCAGAACCCGTAATAATATTGATGCGACTGAACATCGTCTCTTCAATAAACGAGATCAGCCCTTCAAACATGCGAGCCTTGCTGGGGAAGTGGCGATAAAGCGCCGCTTCGGATACGCCGACATGCTTGGCCAGGGCCGCGGTCGTGATGCGTGCGCCAGGATCACTTTCCAGCATCATCGCCAGCGATTGCAGAATCTGCTCGCGTCGGGAGGGCTTCTCAGAGGTATCCGTATCCATCACTCTTCCACCTTACGCGCCTGGTTAGTGATCAGTGTGCCAACACCTTCATCGGTAAACAGTTCCAGAATACAGGCGTGTGCTACCCGGCCATCGATAATATGTGCGCTGGTAACGCCACATTTCACGGCGCTGAGAGCGCAATCGATTTTCGGTAGCATTCCGCCATAGATGGTACCGTCTTCAATCAGTTCATCGACCTGGGCTGTTGTCAGGCCGGTCAGAACCTTGCCCTCTTTGTCCAGCAAACCACTGATGTTGGTCAGCAGTATCAGCTTTTCGGCCTGCATCACCTCGGCTACTTTGCCAGCAACCAGGTCGGCATTGATATTATAGGATTCGCCACCTTTGCCGACCCCGATGGGTGCGATAACCGGGATGAAGTCTGAATTGCTAAGCATATCAAGCACTTTAACATTGATATGATCGACTTCGCCGACATGACCGATATCGATAATCTCAGGTGCCGACATGTCCGGTGACTGATGTTTTACTTTTAGTTTGCGTGCGCCTAGCAGCATGCCATCTTTGCCCGTCAGGCCGATTGCCTTACCTCCATTGCGATTGATCAGGCCGACAATGTCTTTGTTAACCATGCCGCCCAGAACCATTTCAACCACATCCATGGTTTTTGAATCGGTGACCCGCATGCCATTGACAAAGTGGGATTCGATCGCCAGTTTATCCAGTAGTTCGCCTATTTGCGGGCCACCACCGTGCACCACGATCGGGTTGATACCGATCAGTTTCATCATCACGATATCGCGGGCAAAGCTGTCTTTTAACTGCTCATCAATCATCGCGTTGCCGCCGTATTTAATGACGACGGTTTTACCGGCAAACTGCTGTATGTAGGGAAGTGCTTCGCTTAGCACATTGGCGGTATTCATCGCATCTTTACGTGACAATGGCATGAGTATCGTCTCTATCTGTAGGGTTTCTATAGTTTGTAACCGCTAACTCCGGTATTTGCAAGTCTGGCATTACCTGTTGCAGTTTCTGTTGCAGCAGCTGACTGATTTTATGCAGTGCGGCAATACTGGTTGCTTCAATTCTGAGGGTTAGCATCGGTGTTGTATTAGAGGGGCGGATGCCGAACCAGCCGTCGCTGTATTCTACCCGCAAACCATCCACATGACAGACCCGGCCCGGAAAAAAATCCAGCTGGCTGAATTGCTCGATAACGCGAAATTTATCATCGTCACTGATGGCAATATTGATCATGGGTGTCGAAGGTAATGGCTGAAACTGACTAAAAAGCTGGTCTGCTGTTTTATCGCTATTGCTTAACAGCTCTAAGAGTCTGACAGCGGCATACAGTCCATCATCAAAGCCATACCATTGTTCGGCAAAAAACAGGTGACCGCTGAATTCGCCGCCGAACAGAGCCTGGGTCTGGCGCATCCGGTTTTTGATCAGTGAATGACCACAGCGCCACATGTCGCCCTGTCCTCCCAGTCTGGCAATCATCAGCGGAAGGTTGAGCGAACATTTAACGTCATAAACGATCTTTGCACCTGGATGACGCTGTAGCAGGTCCTGGCTAAACAGGCAGATCAGCTGATCCGGAGTGATGATTGTTCCGCTGTTGCTGACCACCGCCAGACGGTCGCCATCGCCGTCCAGTGCCAGCCCGATATCGGCTCCGGACTGACGCACGCTGCGAATCAGGTCAGTCAGGTTTTCAGCTTTTTCCGGGTCGGGATGATGGTTAGGAAACGTACCATCAATATCGCAGTAAAGCGCTGTTACCTCGCAGCCAAAACGCTCCAGCAGCTGCACAATCCAGGGGCCGGGAACACCATTGCCGCAGTCAACAACGACTTTGAGTGGTTTGCTGAGTTGCCGGTCAGTCAGGACCCGTTCCAGATACGCTTCACCGATCTCTGCTGTATCCAGTGAGCCAGCTCCCTCGGTTAGCTGCCCGTTGGCTATGCGCTGGTAGAGTCCGGTTATCTCATCTCCAGACAGGGTGTGTCCGTCCAGCATGATTTTAAAACCGTTATAGTCGGCCGGGTTATGGCTGCCGGTGACCATGACGCCGGAACCGGTATTCAGGGCGTGAGTCGCATAATATAACCCCGGAGTGGGCACCATTCCGAGATCGGTTACGTTGACGCCGCTCTGCCGTAATCCTTCGATCAGAGCGCGACTCAGCACCGGGCTGGAGAGGCGTCCATCATAACCTACACAGAGGTTCTGTTGATGCCGGGCAAGCGCTTCACTGCCAATCGCCTGACCAATGAGTGTTGCACTGGCTGCATTAAGGCTTTGTGGATAGATACCACGGATATCATAGGCGCGAAAGATTGTTGGGGTGAGGGCTTGCCGGTTCAAGGGTTCCATGTCCTAAAAGCTATATCAGTGAGGGCTGTCAGGCAGTTGGCGGCTTACTTTGCCGCCGGTTATCCTGACCCTGTCCTCAGGTGACGTTGTCGCGGTATCAGTTCACCTGATGGGCAGCGATTATCTCAACCAGTTTAGCCGCCAGTTGGCGTTTGCTGCATAATGGCAGTTGTTCGGCGCGATCATGACTGATGACCGTCACTGCATTATCGTCACTGTTGAAACCGATATCGCTGCGGGAGACATCATTGGCGATAATGAGATCAAGATTTTTGCGTGCCAGTTTATCCTGTGCATAACTGACGACATCCCGCGTTTCAGCGGCAAAGCCGACGGTAAAAGGCTTGCGGGGCTGCGCAGCGACAGTAGCTACGATGTCGGGATTTTTTACCAGACGCAGCTCCATGATCTCTTCGTTACCTTTTTTCAGTTTATGCTCGGCGACAGCGACAGGACGGTAATCGGCCACAGCCGCAGAGGCGATAAAGATATCGCATTCATCTATATGCCGGAGTGATGCGTCGAGCATCTGTTGAGCACTTTCAACCATGATGCGTTCACAGCGCGGTGGCGCCTGCAGATTAACCGGCCCGCTGATCAGCGTGACTCTGGCACCGGCATCAATGGCTGCTGCAGCCAGTGCATAGCCCATTTTTCCGGAACTGTGATTGCTGATATAACGTACCGGATCAAGCGCTTCGCGGGTTGGCCCTGCTGTGATAAAAACGCTTTTACCCGCCAGAGCTCCCCGATCAAACAGCGCCGCTGTTTGCCGGGCTATATCTACAGGTTCAAGCATGCGTCCCGGGCCTGTATCGCCACAGGCCTGTTCGCCGATGCCCGGGCCTAACAGCTGAACACCTTTCTGCTGCAAACTGATTGCGTTGAGCTGGGTTTGCTGGTCGCGCCACATTGCCTGATTCATCGCCGGAGCGATGACGATAGGCGCATCAGTCGCCAGGCAGATGGTGCTCAGCAGATCATTGCCCTGACCCGCATTCAAGCGGGCCATAAAGTCGGCGCTGGCAGGGGCGATAAGTACCATATCGGCCCATTTCGCCAGCTCAATATGCCCCATACCGGCTTCGGCTTCCGGATCAAGCAGATGCAGGTGCACCGGATGACCGGATAAAGCCTGCATCGTCAACGGGGTAATAAATTCGGTGGCGGCGGGCGTCATTACCACCTGAACATCGGCACCTGCGCCTTTCAGTAAGCGGGTGAGTTCGGCGCATTTATAGGCGGCGATACCGCCGGTGATACCTAAAACTATCTGTCTGTTAGTCAGTCTCTGCATACCGGGTAACTATCTGTCTGCGGCAATTTGGGAGCCATACGATACCACTAACCCGGGTTGAGTTACATTCCCGCAACGCGTTGCGGATTGCTGGTCTACAATGCTTTAGTAAATTTATTATATTCAGTGATGACACAAGGATGTGAAAATGGCGATTACTGACTGGCCGGAGGCTGAACGCCCCCGGGAAAAACTTCTGCGCCAGGGGGCTGCAAGCCTGTCCGATGGCGAACTGCTGGCAATTTTTTTACGCACCGGCGTTAAAGGCTGTAGCGCTGTCGATCTGGCCCGCCAGCTGCTGTTACAGTTTGGCGGTTTAAGAGCATTAATAAAGGCTGATCAGCAGATGTTTTGCCAGCAGCTGGGATTGGGGCCAGCTAAGTATGTTCAGCTGCAGGCGGTTATGGAGATTAGCCGTCGTTGTCAGGCTGAACAGTTACAGCGGGATTCGGCACTAACCTCACCAGACCTGGTCAGGGATTATCTGCAGTTGCAGTTAAGTGATCATAGCCGGGAGGTTTTCGCCTGCCTGTTACTGGATAGTCAGCACCGGGTTATCTGTTTTGAAGAGCTGTTTAAGGGGACAATTGATAGCGCGACAGTGCACCCGCGGGAGGTCGTTAAGCTGGCGCTGAGCCATAATGCGGCGGCGATGATTCTGGCCCATAATCACCCATCAGGTATTGCTGAGCCGAGTATGGCGGATCAGAACATCACTCTGCGGATAAAAGAGGCGCTGAGTTTGGTCGACATTCGTTTGCTTGATCATATGGTCGTTGGCGCGGGCGTGACCGTTTCGCTGGCTGAAAGAGGGCTGATATAAGTATGACTGAAATAAGTACTCCTTCTGTAAATGCTATGGATAGAAGTACTATAGATATAAATGCGCCTGATTTTGGCAGCATCGGCACTGCAATCCGGGAATGAGATCCCCCCAATATCGGTTTTGTTGTGGGTGATGAATTTATAAACTTTTCTTCTGCAGGTTTATGCTGTAGAATTCGCGCTCTTCTATCCACCGGTACGGGTTATTGTCTTTGGTTTGGACGCACCGCCTGAGGATGTTGAAGTCACCCAATATATTCCGGGATTTATGGCTTCAGCTCCAATAAGTATCTGATAGAAGGTTACATAAACTATAGTTAAAGGTAATTTTCATGTCTCGAGTTTGCATGGTTACAGGAAAGCGTCCTGTAACAGGAAACAATGTTTCCCACGCACTGAACCGTACACGTCGTCGCTTTTTGCCAAACCTGCACTGGCACCGTTTCTGGGTAGAGAGCGAGCAGAAGTTTGTACGTCTGCGGGTTTCTTCTAAAGGTATGCGTATCATCGATAAGAAAGGTATCGATGTTGTGCTGGCTGACGTTCGTAAGAACGGCATTAAAGTTTAAGGAGCACGATTATGCGCGATAAGATCAAAATGGTTTCTTCTGCTGGTACTGGTCACTTCTACACCACTACTAAGAACAAACGCACCACTCCTGACAAACTGGAAATGAAAAAATTCGATCCGGTTGTTCGTCAGCATGTTATGTACAAAGAAGCTAAGATTAAGTAATAATCTGTGCTGATCATAAAAAACCCGGCTGGTCCGGGTTTTTTTGTGCCCAGTTGAATCGTTACCTGTTACTTTGAAGTTAGTTGAATATGCCTGAATTACCCGAAGTTGAAACGACCCGTCGTGGCATTGAACCTCATATCGATGGTCGCATAATCACTGCGCTGACCGTTCGGCAGCCGAAGCTGCGCTGGCCCATCCCGGATCAGCTATCACAATGGATCGAGGGGGCCCGCATCCTCTCTGTGACGCGGCGGGGTAAATATCTGCTGATTAACCTGTCTGAAGGTTCGGTGATGATTCATCTGGGGATGTCTGGTAGTCTCTACATGGTATCAGCCGATCAGCCGGCCGCTTATCATGACCATGTCGATATGGTCCTCGACAACGGTATGGCGCTACGGTTGACTGATCCGCGCCGCTTTGGCTCGGTGTTGTGGCAGCCAGCGGGGGAGTCACACACTCTGCTCGAATCACTCGGTCCTGAACCGCTGAGCAGTGATTTTAATGCGGCTTACCTGCAGCAGTGTTGTGCCGGACGTAAGCAGGCGATTAAGCAGCTAATTATGAATAGCCATATTGTTGTTGGTGTGGGTAACATTTATGCCAACGAAGCGCTGTTTAGTGCGGGTATTCATCCTAAACGGGCGGCGGGAAATATATCAGCGGCCCGGCTTGAGCGGCTCGTTGATGAGATAAAAGTGATTCTTGCCCGCGCCATAGCCCAGGGCGGTACTACTCTGAAAGATTTTGTCGGAGGAGATGGTAAGCCAGGCTACTTTAAGCAACAACTGAATGTGTACGGTCGTGGCGGCGAACCTTGCCACCACTGCAAAACCACGCTGAAAGAGATTCGTCTTGGTCAGCGATCCACTGTTTATTGTCCGGAGTGTCAACGCTAATGGGAATTTCTGAGCCGCTATTGAAACCAGCTCCAACGGATGGCGATCTATGTTCAAGCCGCGAAGATCTGCAACGGGCGCTGGGCAGTGAAGCCTATCTGGCTAAGCGTGAGACATTTCATGTGGGCACACTACCGATTCACTGTGAAATCTATGAACACGCGCTTGATGCGCCGGTGCTGATGTTTTTACCGGGTATCGGAACCTATGGTGAACTCTACGCCGAGATGCTCTGCTCGCTGTCGCAACTGGGTTTTAATGTTGTTGCGATTGACCCTCCGGGGCATGGATATTCCGGCGGTGAGCGCGGAGTGTATAGTGTTGAATCGGTGCAGGCGTCTGTCTCTCAGGTGATCGATGCGCTGCAACAGCGTTATGAAGGACCTTATTATATTTATGGTTACTCCATCGGTGCTCTGCTAGCCGTAGCGGCAGCTGAGCGTGATGAGCGGATCACTAAAGTTGTCTGTGGAACCCTGCTGGCAACCGAAGTGCCGCCTGATTTTTTTCATCTGCTGGGCTGGCAGTGGACCTGGGGCAGTGCGATGATGTTTCCTGGAATGCGCTTACCGCTGGCCTGGATGGTTGACTATGATCATCTGCTCGCCGGGCATCCGGCAGGCATGCTGATCAACCATGACCCAAGACTGGTATTGGATTATCCCTTCAAAACACTGTCCAGCCTGTTTAGTCACCGGGCAGGTATTATGCAGCGCGAATACCCATTCCAGCTGGCATTGGTTCAGGGAGAGAAAGATGAAGTGTTGTCGGTTGGTTACAGTCGCAGGGTTGTCTATGAAGCAGTACACCCGATTGAGCTGATAACGGTGCCTGACGAAGGCCATATGATGCCGCTGACTGCACCCCTTAAACTGGCGGGTATTATTGCTGACTGGCTGAATCGTTAGGCGTTATTATTGCTTTAATTAACGCAGCCCCGAAGCGTTGCGTGTCAGAACCTTGTCAGGGTGGCGCTTTTTCTGTTGAGTCTGCTGGCATGAATTAGTCAGTTTCAGACTCCGACTACCCTGGCCTCTGTGTGTTCCCTCAGACTGATTGCTGAGAGGGCCGAGCGGCGAGAAGAACGGTAGCTTCTACGGACTCTTCACTGCGAACAGGGGCTGGCATATCTGTATAGTTGTCCTTTGAATTCCGGGCTGATCGCTGCTGAGCTGTTAGTTCAAACAGCGGAAACCCGGTTGTCTGTCACCGAAGCTTAAATAGTTGTTAACCACGTTGTAATAGTTTTTGGATGAAAATGTTGTCACCCAGCAAACATTTGGTCCTGAGTTATGAACGCACTGCAGCAACGCATAGTCGCATTTGATACCACTCTGTACTACCTCTGCTTTGGTACCTGCCGAATACCGGTGATGCCAATCATCAGCCGTCTGATTTCAAAATTAGGCGATGGAATCTTCTATCTTGTCATCGGTTTGCTGGTGGCCTGGTTAGAACTGGAGAGCGGTGTCAGCTTTCTGCTGACCGGCTTATTTGTATTTGCTATTGAGTTACCCGTGTATGTTTTTCTGAAACGGGCGATTAAACGTGATCGCCCCTGCGACCGTTTTGCGGATGTGATACCGCAAATTACTCCCTCAGATAAATTTAGTTTGCCCTCAGGGCATGCGGCGGCGGCCTTTGTCTTTGCCACGGTCCTTAGTTATTACTATCCCGCTTTGATGTTGCCCGCTTATACACTGGCTTCACTAATTGCCTTGGCCCGTGTTTTTCTGGGGGTTCACTATCCGACCGATATTCTTGCCGGCGCGCTTCTGGGTCTTATCTCTGCGGTTATCGGGCTGAATCTGATCGAGCTTTTTTAATCTCTTCTTGCCGCGACCTATTCATGACAGCGTAATGGGATCAGTAATGAAAATACTCTATGGGGTTCAGGCAACCGGTAACGGTCATATAACCCGTGCCCGGGTAATGGCACCTGCACTGGCGGCCGAAGGTATCGAGGTCGACTTTCTCTTCAGTGGCAGAGCGCCAGAAAAGCTGTTTAACATGGAGCCGTTTGGTGAGTATCAGACCCGTCGGGGTCTTACATTTAGCGTATCCGATGGCAAAATTAATCGCTGGCGAAGTCTGGCGCAGAATAATCTGCTGCAGCTGGTAAAGGATATCAGAGCTCTGGATCTGCAGCAGTATGATCTGATCATCAGTGACTTTGAACCGGTCACCGCCTGGGCTGCGAAACTGCAGAGAAAGCCCTGCATCGGCATTGCTCATCAATATGCTTTCAGATATCCGGTTCCCGGTCCGAGTGTTGGCCGGGTGATGATGCCAATGATCCGTTTCTTTGCGCCGGTTCGACAAGGTATTGGATTGCACTGGCATCACTTTGACGGCCCGATATTACCGCCATTGATTGAAGCCCAGCCCTATCCTATTACCGTACAACCAGGGATGATTCTGGTCTATCTGCCATTTGAAAGCCGGGAACGTATTCGCCGGTGGCTCCGTCCTTTCCGTGATTATGAGTTTCATGTCTATTGCGATATTGATCAGCCTGAAGATGAAGGGCATATTTTCTGGCGGCCGTTGTCCCGGGATGCATTTCGACAGGCGCAGGCGCGCTGTGAAGGCGTGATTGCTAACTGTGGTTTTGGTTTAGCAAGTGAGGTGCTGCAGGCGGGCAAAAAGCTGCTGACTAAACCGCTTACCGGACAGCCTGAACAGCTATCTAATGCTGCAGTGCTTGAACATCTGGGGTTGGCCGAAGTATTTTCTGAGCTGGAAGCAGAGCAGTTTTACCGGTGGGCGGGGCAGTTGTCTCCTGAACCGGTGGCTTACCCGAATGTGGCTGTTGCCCTGGCGCGCTGGATACACAACGGTTGTGATCAGAGTGCGGAGGAACTCGCCCGGGATCTCTGGCAGGGCGTATGTGTCTGAGTGGGCGGCTGTATCACCGACAAACAGATGGTTGTCGGATTAGCTGAAAAAACGGCTTATGATTTAAGCGCCAATATGACTTAAGTTCTACTATGACTTAAGTTCTACTATGACTTAAGCTCTACTATGGCTTAAGCGTCCATATGATTTAAGTGGCACTATTAATTAAGTGCATAAAAAAAGAGAGTGCTCGTTTCCCTTGAGCACTCTCTTTTATTTTGATGGCCAGATGATCAGTCCCTTATCCGTTAACCCTGGTGAAATCTAATCAGCATCCTGCTGACATCCTTGTTTCCTTTTTCACCCTATGATCATCTTTGCCTGGTATGCCAGCCGTTTCCCTCATCCCTGAAGGCCATCGTTCCGTCAGAATCAGTATCCTATTTCATGCTGTGGGTCGCTATAGGAAAAAATCGTATTTTGCATTGCAACGTGTCTGGTGGGATTTTGAGCATCTATAGACAAAAAAAGAGAGTGCTTAGTTCCCCTTAAGCACTCTCTTCATATGGCTTCCATTTTCCATGCGGTTAATCCAAGGCATCCTGCCAGCACTCCATGCTTCCTGTCCGCTTGTCCAGGCCATCCTCCCGTTCACTCCCGAACGTTAATACTTCCTGAAGCACATAATGTTTGAATTACAGATAGGTGGATATAGGAAAAAGTCTTATTTTTTTGCTTTGCATCAAAACACTGTTGTTTCAGATCAATTTTTTGTCTGAGCATGGACATGGGCGATTGTTGATCATAAACTAGAGCGATCTTGTCGGGGTGCCTTTAGGCTGAGAGTTGGTATTAAAGATGACCAATAACCCGCGAACCTGATCCGGTTAATACCGGCGTAGGAAATCGAGATAAACCGTCATGTTGTCTTTGTCGTGCCCGGTTTAGCTCATAATGCTGGACTGGTGCTGATGTCTGAAAAAAATATTCCTATAGCGCTCACAATTGCTGGTTCTGACAGCGGTGGTGGTGCGGGTATTCAAGCTGATCTGAAAGCTTTTTCCGCTTTAGGCGTTTATGGTGCTTCAGTGATTACGGCTATTACAGCGCAGAATACCAGTGAAGTCCGGGCGATCCATCCGGTTCCTTTATCAACGATTACTGCGCAGATAGGCGCGGTGTACGATGACCTCAGTGTGGCTGCGGTAAAAACCGGTATGCTGGGTGATGCCGATACCGTAGCCTGTGTTGCCGACTGCCTTGAGCAATATAAACCCGCCCACCTGGTTGTAGATCCGGTGATGGTAGCTAAAAGCGGCGACGCTTTATTGCGGGCCAGTGCTGTCCACATGCTGAAAACCCGTCTCATCCCCCTGGCTTCTCTGATTACTCCTAATCTTCCTGAGGCGGCCGTGCTGCTCGACTGTGCTGAACCGACCACACTGAAGCAAATGGAGCAGATGGCAGAGCAACTGCTGAGTCTGGGCAGCGATGCGGTCTTGTTAAAAGGTGGGCACCTGGACGATTCCTCCGAAGCCGTTGATCTCCTCTATGATGGGCATCAGCTGTATCCGTTTAGCTCCCCACGTATTAATACCCGTAACACTCATGGCACCGGATGCACCCTGGCATCGGCGATTGCTGCCGGGCTGGCTTCAGGGTTAAGCCTCTGCGAGGCGGTCCAACAGGCTAAAGATTATATCTATGCGGCTATATCCGCAGCAGACCGATTACAGGTGGGGCATGGGCAGGGGCCGGTGCATCACTTTTATCGATATTGGTAACCGGCGGTTTGTCGGGACCTTATGAGAAAAACTCAGGACGCAGGTAATAATATGACCGAAAGTCAGACAGTTCTAAGCCACAGTGCACAGGTTGATGAAGCCTCTGTTCAACCCTTTCCTAACTCCCGTAAGGTGTATGTTGAGGGATCACGCCCGGATATCCGTGTGCCAATGCGTGAGATCGCTCTGGCGGATACGCCTACTGATATGGGGGGCGAGAAAAACGACCCGTTGTATGTCTATGATACATCCGGCCCTTACAGTGATCCGGCGGCTAAAATCGATGTGCGTAAAGGGTTAGAGCCGCTGCGGGCAGGCTGGATTGAAGAGCGCGGTGATACGATGCAACTGGATGGGCTGAGCTCTGAGTATGGTCGTGCCCGTGAGCAGGATCTGCGCCTGGATCATCTGCGTTTTGAACTGACTCGTAAGCCGCTGAAAGCAAAACCCGGTAGTAATGTTTCGCAACTGCACTATGCCCGCAAAGGAATTATCACGCCGGAGATGGAGTTTATCGCTATCCGCGAGAATATGAAGTTAGCGAAGGCGCGGGCAGAGGGTAATACCGTTGCCCAGCAGCATCCCGGGCATAGCTTTGGCGCCAAGCTTCCCGATGAGATCACGCCTGAATTTGTCCGTCAGGAAGTGGCTGAGGGGCGGGCGATTATCCCTGCCAATATTAACCACCCTGAAGTCGAGCCGATGATCATTGGCCGCAACTTTCTGGTTAAAATCAACGGCAATATTGGCAACTCTGCGCTGACCTCTTCTATCGAAGAGGAAGTGGAGAAGATGACCTGGGGTATCCGCTGGGGGTCCGATACGATTATGGATCTGTCCACCGGTAAGAATATTCATGAAACCCGGGAATGGATTCTGCGTAACTCACCAGTGCCCATTGGGACGGTACCGATCTATCAGGCACTGGAAAAAGTTAACGGTGTCGCTGAAGACCTTAACTGGGAAGTATTCCGCGATACCCTGATTGAACAGGCCGAGCAGGGGGTAGACTATTTCACTATCCATGCGGGTGTACTGTTGCGCTATGTACCGATGACCGCTAAACGGATGACCGGTATTGTCTCCCGTGGCGGTTCTATCATGGCTAAGTGGTGTCTGGCACATCACGAAGAGAACTTCCTCTATACTCACTTCGAAGATATCTGTGAGATCTGTAAAGCTTACGATGTGTCCTTCTCACTGGGGGATGGCCTGCGTCCTGGCTCGGTTTACGATGCTAACGATGAAGCGCAGTTCTCTGAACTTGAGACTCTGGGTGAGCTAACTAAAATCGCCTGGAAACATGATGTACAGGTGATGATTGAAGGTCCTGGTCATGTGCCGATGCATATGATTAAAGAGAATATGGATAAGCAGCTGACCGAGTGTCATGAAGCGCCGTTTTATACTCTTGGACCACTGACCACCGACATCGCGCCGGGTTATGATCATATTACCTCGGGTATCGGTGCGGCGATGATCGGCTGGTATGGCTGTGCAATGCTCTGTTATGTCACCCCGAAAGAGCATCTGGGACTGCCAAACAAAGATGATGTGAAGACCGGTATCATCACCTACAAGATCGCTGCTCATGCGGCCGATCTGGCAAAAGGTCATCCGGGCGCTCAGATTCGTGATAATGCGATGTCTAAGGCGCGTTTCGAGTTCCGTTGGGAAGATCAGTTTAATATTGGTCTTGACCCGGACACTGCGCGGGCCTATCACGATGAAACCCTGCCGAAAGAGTCCGCTAAAGTGGCACACTTCTGTTCTATGTGTGGTCCTAAATTCTGTTCGATGAAGATCTCCCAGGAGGTGCGTAATCTGGATGAAACTCAGATCGCATCAATGCAGGCCGCTGAACAGGGGATGCAGGAGAAGTCGAAAGAGTTTAAAGAGAGTGGCGCTGAGATTTATCACAAGGTGTAAGCACTAAGCGCTTAAGTTGTTTAAAAGGCCGCTGATTTTAGCGGCTTTTTTGTATCTGTTGTAACACGCGTTCAAATACTCTCAGATGGTTTTGCAGGTTTTCTGTCAACGGTTCTGTTATCACACCACCCGATTGATCAGCGGCCCCTGCCAGCATCAGGTTATCCGCCATTGCGAAAGACTCGATACTAAAGCCGTCAGCATCGGTGTCATTACCTTCAATCCGGTCGCTATACAGACGGCCATCAAGGCTGTAACCCCAGACGGGTTTGTTCTGAGCGGTCATATAGCCCATCTCGAAAGCGGTGCCAACATCCATGCTGGGGCCTCTGAAGGGGGTCATGTTTGCGATGATCAGATCGCTCTGATTCATCAGCTGGATATTCGCCTGATAGATTTCCAGGCCTGCTGAGTAAGGGGATAGTTGTGATAGGTTCAGCTCATTATCCAGCGGAAAGTGGCCGCTAAAACCATATTGCTGGCATAGCTGTTTTTTTGCGGCGCCCAGCTCGCCGGCATTGGGCCAGAAGACATCGGGACCAGCCAGGTATATTGACTGTTGTGGCATATTATTCTTCCAGCAAGGGGTGTCCTTTGGGTAGCTGGCGGCTAATCCACAGGGCGAGTTTATGTTTCATATTGGGCTCGTTTTCTTCGCCTTTAGCGAGTGGCTGAATCAGTTTATCCAGTACCAGCAACAGGTAGATCGCCTTGATCTTATCGCTGGCGCTATCGGTCGCTTCAATCTTACCGGCTCCCCGTTTTTCCATATAGACACCGCCAATGCGAATCGCCTCTTTGACCAGTTCAGTTTCATGCTTAAGTTTTTTCATCGCTCTCTCCAACAGCTCTTACAGGGAATTGGCTGTCACTATCGCATAGCAGCCTGATCGGGGTAAATATAAGAAAGGATTTTTTATCGCTATAGCGCGGCCCTCCTGACAGTGCGCTGATGATAGCGGTTCATCCAGTAGATGGGGTGAGTGGCTGACCATGTCATGACGCTTGTCTGAGAGTGAATATGGCTCCCCTTGTTGTCATTAAAGGACTGTTGCATTCTGATGGCTGATATCCCATTTACCGATCGATTATATGCAGGCCAGCCAGGTGTTAAACGGCGAGGGAAGTATGAACAGAGAAGGGTGGCTTGAGTGAGGTTTCTTCCGGTGATGTTTGCCTGATGGAACGGTTTTATAATCAACCGGACATATCGAAGGATAGTTCATAAATAGGTATACTGCGGCAACACTTTGTAATCACGTGGCTTCACTATGAAATACAGTATTATTCCCGTTACTCCGTTTCAGCAGAATTGCACGCTGCTGTGGTGTGAAACCACCCAGCAGGCGGCGGTTGTCGATCCGGGTGGCGATATCGCCAAAGTACTGGCAAAACTGAATGAGCTGGGACTGCAGCTGGAAAAAATTCTGCTGACCCATGCGCATATCGATCATGCGGGCGGCACGGCTGAGCTGGTTAAACTGACCGGCGTACCGATTGAGGGACCGCATACCGGTGATCAGTTCTGGATTGATGGTTTGCCGCAGCAAAGCAAAATGTTTGGTTTTCCCCAGGTAGACATCTTTACTCCGGATCGCTGGTTGCAGGATGGTGACCGGGTGACGGTGGGGAATGAGACACTGGAGGTTTTACACTGTCCTGGACATACCCCCGGCCATGTGGTGTTTTATAGCCGGGAGAGTCAACTGGCACAAGTGGGTGATGTGTTATTTCAGGGCTCAATTGGACGGACTGACTTTCCTCAGGGAGATCACGCCACGCTGATCAGTTCTATCCGTGAGAAGCTTTTTCCATTGGGCGATGCGGTGGCGTTTATACCCGGGCATGGTCCTATGTCAACGTTGGGTCATGAACGTAAAACTAACCCTTTTGTCAGTGATTCGCGCGGGTAGTGTCGGCTTAAAGGTTTTTCGGTAGGCGGCCGGATGGTTAAATCACTTTCTCCTGAGTTACCGATACGCCCCCGCTGACGATAAACGTGGTGACTTTACCGGCACTGACATCCATTGGGACGACCTGGTCGCGTGGCACGATGATCAGGTTGCCGGAAAAATTATAGGAATCCGGCAGATAGACGGATACATCGTCACTCAGCCCAAATTCATCCAGATCTTCGCAGGTCATAAATCCCATGACTTTAATTGTCTTTTCTGTATTTAAGTAGACCAATACCGGTTTGTTAAAGCTTTTCTGATCGCCCAGTAGTGCCTGAAACAGATCCTTTAATGAGTTGTACAGGAGTTTCACCAGAGGAATTCTTTCCATTAAAGAGCCGATACTGTCCATCATAAAGCGGGTCAGATAGAGAGAGCCTGCAATACCCGTCAGCGTGATAATAATGACTGTTAGCAGAATGCCCAGAAGCGTTTCAGTTACACCCGATTGAAGTGTTGGGATAAAGTAACTAATGAACGAGCCTACCGCCGAAAACAAGGTCTCATTCAACGCAGTGAAAATCAGAAAAACCAGATAGATTGTCAGCACAAATGGCAGCAGAATCAGTAAGCCCTGAAAGAAAAAGCGTAATGCAGTCTTCATGAAAATGGTTCCTGTTGAGTCCCGGTTGTAAAGGCTGACTCAGTTATAATTAGCCTCAGACATCACTGGATGTGGTGGTGTTTGATGAATCAGACAAACTATGGTGATTTCTTAATTATCGCACTGCTGAGATGATTGGCGATAACCGCTGGATATCAGTGCCCAGAATCTATCATAAGGGCCTGAAAGATACGACTTTTCATCATATAGTGATTTTGCGGTGCCAGATGAAAATCAGATGATTACAGCGTCCGGAGATACAGCGGTGCGCCCGTGTTTTCAACCGGGAGTTCAGGCGATGGTGCATCAGCACTAATATCTGATCGCAGTTATCTTATTCAGTTGATGGGAGGCGCTGTTGGTATTCCCGTGATTGCATCTCTGTCAGGCGGCTAAAGGTACGCGCAAATTCGAAGATCAGGCTGCCTTCGGTATAGAGTTGCTCCAGTGGAACTTCTACACTTAAAAACAGATTCACGCCCCGGTCGTAAAGTTCATCAACCAGGCTGATGAAGCGTCGTGCCGGGTCATCCATGCTGCCTAGCATCACCTGGCGTTCACCGGCTTTCACCGCAACACTGCCATCTTCGGTTCCCCGGGCTTTTATCTGTTCTCTGCTGCGACCACCCAGCAACGGGACATGGCTGACAAAGATATGGCTGAAACGATTTGCCAGGTCGATATAGTCCATCTGGCTGCGGGCACCCATACAGAGGTGATCAAAATCGAACCAGATACATTGGTTACTGACGGCTCTGACCGGAATGGGCCGTTGCAGGACTAGTATTTCAGTTGCATGAGGAGTGTCATTGCTGACTCGTTTATAACATCGGAGTAACTGTTGTTCATAATCTGCATTGGTTTCATTATTGGGATAAAAGATGCAGGGCGCTGGCGTCAGTGTACGCAATCGGTGATCCGTCTCTCCATTGAGATTGAACACCACCATCTCCTGTTGAATCATTTTTATAATGGGTTTAACCCGATCTTCAAAAAGTGGGTCTTTACAGAGTTTCTCTGGCGGACGGTTTGACGTGGTAATCAGAATGACACCCCGATTGAGCAATGCTTTGATCAGCTTTCCCAGAATCATTGCGTCGGCGATGTCATTGAGGAAGAACTCGTCAAAACAGATCAGCCGGTAGCGCTGGGCAAGATTTGCCGCGATCAACTCAAGCGGATCCGCCTGACCTTGTCGTTCGTTCAGCTGCTGGTGGATCTGAGCCATAAAACGGTGGAAGTGATGGCGTAGTGCTGTTCGGTCAGGAAGATGGGCAAATAACAGATCCATTAAAAAGGTTTTGCCGCGCCCGACCGGTCCCCAGATATAGATGCCCACGGGTCTGTTCCGACGCGAACGGTGCTGCAGGCATTGGTAAAACTGATTCAGTTGCTCTACCAATAACAGCTGGTTAGGGTCTGGCTGATAGCCATTGCTGGAAATTGCCTGATGGTAAATGTCGATAAAATCGTTATGCATGACTAAAATTCCGCTGCTGACCGCCATATGATAATGGTTTTACCCGGGTAAGAGATAGGTTAATCTGCCTGCCCCTGACGCAGGAGAGCATAGATGGTAAATAGTTTTCAGTCGCTGGTGATTGGTTCAATGCCTGATGAACAGCAGCGTATCAGTGAAGTGCTTGAGGCCGGTGTTGAGCAGCCCCAGGTGTTATTCTGGCAGTACGATCAGGCGGCAGTCATTATGGGATGTTCGCAACGGCCTGACGATGGTCAGATACAGCGCGCTGAACGGGCAGGGCTGCCACTGCTTCGGCGTCGTTCGGGTGGTGGTGCAGTGTTAGCTGGCCCGTGGATGCTGAGTGTGACGGTCTTTATTCCTCCGGATCATCCTGTAGCAAAGCAAAATATTATTGAGATTTTTTCCTGGCTGGAACAGATCTGGCTTGATACTTTGCATCATTGCGGCGTGCCCTGCAAAGGGGTTGATCAGGCAATGATTGATCAGTCTAAAGTGGTAAGCCAGGCGCGTGACCTGAAATGGGCCTGTTATGCAGCACTCTCCCATGGAGAGATCGTCAGCGAAGATGGTCGAAAGCTGGTGGGCTTAGCGCAAATCCGAAAGCGTAAAGGTATTGCTCTGGTCAGTGGTCTGCATCTGTGTCCATCCGACTGGAGCCAGCTGAGTCGTGTTGTTGTCGATAATGTTCAGCAAGGCAAGGCACTTGAACAGCTGAACTGCGATGCGCAGACTTTATCCCGGCGATCAGCTGGCATGCTGCTTCCTGAACTGATTGCGGCATTTACTGCCAGGATACCCGGGGATTTCACCCTGAAAAGCGGTTGAGCACTCTTCAGGGTGACTGCCTTTCAGGTAATGTCTGGGCCCGCCTACTTGTGTAGTAGCTGGGCTAGTTCAACTAACTGAGGATTAAGCGGTTTTTTCTTTTCCATCACATCTGACAGTGGTGTTGTGGTAATCTTATTATCGGTCATACCCACCATAATATCGGACACCCCTGCCAGCAGATAAGTCACTGCTGATGCGCCAAGGCATGATGCCATCACCCGGTCGTGACCTGTAGGTCTGCCTCCCCGTTGTATATGGCCTAGGATACAGACACCTGGTTTTTCACCATGAGTCTGCAACTGATTCGCCAGACGGTAAGTCAGTCCTGGTCTGGGGCCTTCTGCAACAACGATGATACCACTACTACCACGGCCTTCTGCACGCTGATTAGCCAGTGAGAAACTCAGTGCATCCAGTTTGAAATCAATTTCAGGCACGATAATCATTTCCGCACCACAAGCCACGCCGACATGAGAGGCGATATGACCAGAGTTGCGTCCCATGACTTCAACCAGAAATATTCTTTCATGGGACACCGCCGTATCACGGATTTTATCGATCGCTTCCAGTGCAGTATTGAGTGCAGTATCGAACCCGATAGTGTCATCAGTACCATAAATGTCGTTATCAATTGTCCCGGGCAGGCCTACAACGGGGATATTTGTTTCATCCGTTAGCAGGTGTGCTCCTGTGAGTGAACCATCACCGCCAATAACGATAAGCCCATCGATGCCATGTTCTCTGAGAATCTCTGCCGCCTGATTACGCACAACGGGGTCTTTAAATGCCTCACAGCGGTCGCTTTTCAGGATGGTTCCACCCCGCTGAACGATATTGGAGACGTCAGCGCTTTTAAGTTCAGATATGTCACCAATGATAAGTCCGCTATAACCCTTGTGAATGCCGAACACTCTAACTCCCTGATTGAGTGCAGCACGGGTAACACTGCGGATAGCGGGGTTCATTCCGGGTGAGTCTCCACCACTGGTCATAACCGCAATCGCTTTGATATCAGTGTTTTTTTTCAGTTTTGGAAGGCGATACATAACAGGCCCCGCTTAGTTTAATTTCTCACAATATTATGCAGATAAGGAGAATAGACAACCATTATCATCAATAACAGCGCGTGCTGAGAGTGTTTATACCATGTTGAGCGAACGCAGGCCGGGGGAGAGGAAAGTATACGATGTTGGCCTGTCAGGCAGCGCCATTAATCGGGTGTTTGTCGAAACTGTGCGAGCTTAACAGATAAACAACATGTAAATTGCTGTTACTGCATGGGTTGTGGTATCTGTACAGGCTGTAATATTATGTTTTGTTATTGCAGGTATAATCGGCGCAATATCCGATTTTTTATAGAAGTTCAAAGGAGTGGAATATGGCTTTTCGCAACACAATAGCCTCAATGGTTATCGCTTTGGGGGTGTTCGTGATATCAATGGGCGCCAATGCAGGTGAGCCAGTCCCGGTTAAAGAGGTCATTACCATTGGCACGGGTGGTGTCACCGGTGTCTATTACCCTACTGGCGGGGCTATATGCCGCCTGGTGAATAAAAGCCGTGCAGAGCATGGTCTGCGTTGTTCGACAGAAAGTACTGCCGGCTCAATAGCAAACCTTGAACTACTAGCTGAGCAGGAACTTAACTTTGGTATCGCGCAGTCTGACTGGTTGTACCATGCCTATAATGGTACCAGTGAGTTCAAAGGGGCCGGTCCGGATCACAATCTGAGAGTTGTATTCTCTCTCCATTCCGAGCCTTTTACTGTGCTTGCCCGAGCCGATAGTGGTATCAAAACGATAGATGATATTAAAGGTAAAAGAGTCAATATTGGTGTGAAAGGTACCGGCCAGCGTGGAACGCTGGAAGCCTTGATGAAAGCTAAAGGCTGGACGAAAAAAGATTTTGCTTACGCCGCTGAGCTTAAAGCTACAGAGCAAGCCAGCGCACTCTGTGCTGGTGATATTGATGTGATGATTTACATGATTGGCCACCCCAGCGGTGCTATCAAAGAAGCAACGGCTTCTTGTGATAGTGTGCTGGTTGATGTGACAGGGCCTGCTATTGATAAATTAGTTGCAGATAACAGCTATTATCGGCATGCGACAATACCCGGAGGTATATACCGTGGTAACGAAGAGTCTGTTGAATCCTTTGGTGTAGAAAGCGTCTTCGTTTCATCCGTCTATACATCTGACGAAGTTGTCTACGATGTCGTGAAATCGGTTTTTGAAAACTTTGATACCTTCCGAAAACTCCACCCCGCTTTAGCTAATCTGCAAAAGGAGCAGATGGTGAGAGAGTTTGGTAAAGAAAGGTTTCACCCTGGTGCAGTAAAATACTTCAAAGAAGCAGGCCTGATGAAGTGACGCAAAGATAAACGCGCTTTATAAAAGCAGACGCTTCGCTTGCTAGTGGCGAGAACGGAAACTGCGTTTCCTGCTAGAACAAGCAAAGATAAAACATAAAAACCGCCGTGAGGCGGTTTTTATGTTTAAGGGGATATTATTCTACGGGCTTGCTTACGATGTGGGTTTTCACAACACCTATAAAGAAGGCTCTGCTAACCACTAGCAAGCGAAGCGTCTAGCAGCGGCGCAGTCGCGTTCTAGTCTCTTGCCGTTAAAAACTCTAATATTTTTCATCAAATTGAAACTTTTTCGTGCTGCCCTGTTGACTCCTCTGCCCCAGAATGTAGAATGCGCTTCCTCGCTTGAGACAGCCACCGGAAACGGTCACTGAAACAAGTCGGGCTGTTAGGTTTAACACCTTGATAACACTGTGTTTACAGCGGTTTTCAAGTGACGTTAAGCAGAACAGGAAGCCGATCAGGCAGTTTGAAAATTTACTGAAAATTCTCAAACAAAATGGTTGACTTCATCCGGGTGTTGAGTAGAATACGCACCTCGCTTGAGACACTCGCCGGCAACGGTTTGAGAGTTGATAGCAACGCTCTTTAACAGTTAGATCAGATAATTCGTGTGGGCGCTTGTTGAGATGAAGCACAAAAGCTTTATCAAAGTAAGCGACACCAAGTAAATTCATTTAAGTGTATTTGCAAGTTGTTTAATGCTTTGAGCTAGATTTATATATGTCTCTTTCCGACATATTTGATTAAAACTGAAGAGTTTGATCATGGCTCAGATTGAACGCTGGCGGCAGGCTTAACACATGCAAGTCGAGCGGTAACAGAGAGTAGCTTGCTACTTTGCTGACGAGCGGCGGACGGGTGAGTAACGCGTAGAAATCTGCCTGGTAGTGGGGGATAGCCCAGAGAAATTTGGATTAATACCGCATACGCCCTACGGGGGAAAGCAGGGGACCTTCGGGCCTTGCGCTATCAGATGAGTCTGCGTCGGATTAGCTTGTTGGTGAGGTAATGGCTCACCAAGGCGACGATCCGTAGCTGGTCTGAGAGGATGATCAGCCACACTGGGACTGAGACACGGCCCAGACTCCTACGGGAGGCAGCAGTGGGGAATATTGCACAATGGGCGCAAGCCTGATGCAGCCATGCCGCGTGTGTGAAGAAGGCCTTAGGGTTGTAAAGCACTTTCAGCAGTGAGGAAAGGTTATAGTTTAATACGCTATAGCTGTGACGTTAACTGCAGAAGAAGGACCGGCTAACTCCGTGCCAGCAGCCGCGGTAATACGGAGGGTCCGAGCGTTAATCGGAATTACTGGGCGTAAAGCGCGCGTAGGCGGTTTGTTAAGTCAGATGTGAAAGCCCCGGGCTCAACCTGGGAACTGCACCTGATACTGGCAAACTAGAGTACAGAAGAGGGTGGTGGAATTTCCTGTGTAGCGGTGAAATGCGTAGATATAGGAAGGAACATCAGTGGCGAAGGCGACCACCTGGTCTGATACTGACGCTGAGGTGCGAAAGCGTGGGGAGCAAACAGGATTAGATACCCTGGTAGTCCACGCCGTAAACGATGTCTACTAGCCGTTGGGACACTTGATGTCTTAGTGGCGCAGCTAACGCACTAAGTAGACCGCCTGGGGAGTACGGCCGCAAGGTTAAAACTCAAATGAATTGACGGGGGCCCGCACAAGCGGTGGAGCATGTGGTTTAATTCGACGCAACGCGAAGAACCTTACCTACTCTTGAAATCCAGAGAATTCGCTAGAGATAGCTTAGTGCCTTCGGGAACTCTGTGACAGGTGCTGCATGGCTGTCGTCAGCTCGTGTTGTGAAATGTTGGGTTAAGTCCCGTAACGAGCGCAACCCTTGTCCTTATTTGCCAGCACGTAATGGTGGGAACTCTAAGGAGACTGCCGGTGACAAACCGGAGGAAGGTGGGGACGACGTCAAGTCATCATGGCCCTTACGAGTAGGGCTACACACGTGCTACAATGGCCGGTACAGAGGGCCGCAAACCTGCGAGGGGGAGCAAATCTCAGAAAACCGGTCGTAGTCCGGATTGGAGTCTGCAACTCGACTCCATGAAGTCGGAATCGCTAGTAATCGCGAATCAGAATGTCGCGGTGAATACGTTCCCGGGCCTTGTACACACCGCCCGTCACACCATGGGAGTGGATTGCACCAGAAGTAGCTAGCTTAACCTTCGGGAGGGCGGTTACCACGGTGTGGTTCATGACTGGGGTGAAGTCGTAACAAGGTAGCCCTAGGGGAACCTGGGGCTGGATCACCTCCTTAAACGATAGTGGATTCTTAGCAAGCGTTCACACGAATTATCTGATCACTGATAGAGAGAGCACATTGGTTCTGACCGATTGAAGGCTTGTAGCTCAGCTGGTTAGAGCGCACCCCTGATAAGGGTGAGGTCGGTGGTTCAAGTCCACTCAGGCCTACCACTTTCCCTGGCAACAGCTTGAGTAGGTGGTTAGTTAGAACTAAAGATAGTAGCTCAGCTGGTTAGAGCGCACCCCACTCTTGGTTTAAAAGAAGGGGGTGAGGTAGGTGGTTAAAGTCCACTCAGGCCTACCACTTTCCCTGGCAACAGCTTGAGTAGGTGGTTAGTTAGAACTGAAGTTAAGTAGCTCGTCTGGGGCTATAGCTCAGCTGGGAGAGCGCCTGCTTTGCACGCAGGAGGTCTGCGGTTCGATCCCGCATAGCTCCACCATTTTGCGCCACTCTGCGTTGAAAACATCGTCGTATAGCGAGCTATACGTCCTCCGTTTTCGCCTTGATTGACCCAAAATATGGCTGATAAATTATCTGATTGCTCGTCTGAAAGTCTTAAAAAATACACATCGATCTGATGTTTATCTTTTAAAGCTTTTAGCTTTAAACGCTCTTTAACAATTGAATCCTGTAACAAAACGAGAAATGTACAAGCGCTTATCCGGCGTAAATGTATCGTTACTTCAGCGTCATCTTTGATGACAATGAAGTTTTATCAGTGACTTTGACAGACCCTTTTGGGTTATATGGTCAAGTGACTAAGCGTGCACGGTGGATGCCTTGGCAGTCAGAGGCGATGAAGGACGTGGTAACCTGCGATAAGGTTCGGGGAGTCGGTAAACAGACTTTGATCCGGACATTTCCGAATGGGGAAACCCACCCAGTATAAGCTGGGTATCTCTTAGTTGAATACATAGACTTTGAGAGGCGAACCCGGGGAACTGAAACATCTAAGTACCCGGAGGAAAAGAAATCAACCGAGATTCCCCTAGTAGCGGCGAGCGAACGGGGACCAGCCCTTAAGCTACTTTAACGTTAGCAAAACACTCTGGAAAGTGTGGCCATAGTGGGTGATAGCCCTGTATGCGAAAACGTTTTAGTAGTGAAATCGAGTAGGACGGGACACGTGTTATCCTGTCTGAATATGGGGGGACCATCCTCCAAGGCTAAATACTCCTGACTGACCGATAGTGAACCAGTACCGTGAGGGAAAGGCGAAAAGAACCCCTGTGAGGGGAGTGAAATAGAACCTGAAACCGTGTACGTACAAGCAGTGGGAGCGGTCCTTGAGACCGTGACTGCGTACCTTTTGTATAATGGGTCAGCGACTTAATTTTAGTAGCAAGGTTAACCGTCTAGGGGAGCCGTAGGGAAACCGAGTCTTAATAGGGCGTACAGTTGCTAGGATTAGACCCGAAACCGAGCGATCTATCCATGGGCAGGTTGAAGGTTGAGTAACATCAACTGGAGGACCGAACCGACTACCGTTGAAAAGTTAGCGGATGACCTGTGGATCGGAGTGAAAGGCTAATCAAGCTCGGAGATAGCTGGTTCTCCTCGAAAGCTATTTAGGTAGCGCCTCGTGTCTCACCATTGGGGGTAGAGCACTGTTTCGGCTAGGGGGTCATCCCGACTTACCAACCCGATGCAAACTCCGAATACCAATGAGTGCAATCACGGGAGACACACGGCGGGTGCTAACGTCCGTCGTGAAAAGGGAAACAACCCAGACCGTCAGCTAAGGTCCCAAAGTTATGGTTAAGTGGGAAACGATGTGGGAAGGCTTAGACAGCTAGGAGGTTGGCTTAGAAGCAGCCACCCTTTAAAGAAAGCGTAATAGCTCACTAGTCGAGTCGGCCTGCGCGGAAGATATAACGGGGCTCAAACCATACACCGAAGCTACGGACGCTGTTTACAGCGTGGTAGAGGAGCGTTCTGTAAGCCGTTGAAGGGAAAGCTGTAAGGCATCCTGGAGGTATCAGAAGTGCGAATGCTGACATGAGTAACGATAAGGGGAGTGAAAAACTTCCCCGCCGGAAGACCAAGGGTTCCTATCCAATGCTAATCAGGGTAGGGTGAGTCGACCCCTAAGGCGAGGCTGAAGAGCGTAGTCGATGGGAAACAGGTTAATATTCCTGTACTTCTTGTTATTGCGATGGAGTGACGGAGAAAGCTAGGCCAGCACGGCGTTGGTTGTCCGTGTTTAAGGTTGTAGGCTGGGAACTTAGGCAAATCCGGGTTCCTAAGGCCGAGAATTGATGACGAGCCCTCTTTTGGGTGAAGTGGTTGATGCTATGCTTCCAGGAAAAACTTCTAAGCTTCAGATAACAAGAAATCGTACCCCAAACCGACACAGGTGGTCAGGTAGAGAATACCAAGGCGCTTGAGAGAACTCGGGTGAAGGAACTAGGCAAAATGGTACCGTAACTTCGGGAGAAGGTACGCCGGTGCTGGTGATGGGACTTGCTCCCTAAGCTGGCGCTGGTCGAAGATACTAGGTGGCTGCGACTGTTTATTAAAAACACAGCACTCTGCAAACACGAAAGTGGACGTATAGGGTGTGACGCCTGCCCGGTGCTTGAAGGTTAATTGATGGGGTTAGCTTCGGCGAAGCTCTTGATCGAAGCCCAAGTAAACGGCGGCCGTAACTATAACGGTCCTAAGGTAGCGAAATTCCTTGTCGGGTAAGTTCCGACCTGCACGAATGGCGTAACGATGGCCACACTGTCTCCACCCGAGACTCAGTGAAATTGAAATTGCGGTTAAGATGCCGTATATCCGCGGCTAGACGGAAAGACCCCGTGAACCTTTACTATAGCTTCGCAGTGGACTTTGATATTACTTGTGTAGGATAGCTGGGAGGCTTTGAAACCTGGACGCCAGTTCAGGTGGAGCCAATCTTGAAATACCAGCCTGGTACTATTGAGGTTCTAACTCAGGTCCCTTATCGGGATCGAGGACATTGTGTGGTGGGTAGTTTGACTGGGGCGGTCTCCTCCTAAAGAGTAACGGAGGAGTACGAAGGTGCGCTCAGCATGGTCGGAAATCATGCAACGAGTATAAAGGCATAAGCGCGCTTGACTGCGAGACAGACACGTCGAGCAGGTACGAAAGTAGGTCTTAGTGATCCGGTGGTTCTGTATGGAAGGGCCATCGCTCAACGGATAAAAGGTACTCCGGGGATAACAGGCTGATACCGCCCAAGAGTTCACATCGACGGCGGTGTTTGGCACCTCGATGTCGGCTCATCACATCCTGGGGCTGAAGCCGGTCCCAAGGGTATGGCTGTTCGCCATTTAAAGTGGTACGCGAGCTGGGTTTAGAACGTCGTGAGACAGTTCGGTCCCTATCTGCCGTGGACGTTTGAGATTTGAGAAGAGTTGCTCCTAGTACGAGAGGACCGGAGTGAACGAACCTCTGGTGTTCGGGTTGTCATGCCAATGGCATTGCCCGGTAGCTATGTTCGGACAGGATAACCGCTGAAAGCATCTAAGCGGGAAGCCCCCTTCAAGATGAGATCTCACTGGGACCTTGAGTCCCCTGAAGAGCCGTTCAAGACCAGGACGTTGATAGGCTGGGTGTGTAAGCGTTGTGAGGCGTTGAGCTAACCAGTACTAATTGCTCGTGAGGCTTGACCATATAACGCCAAAAGCGTTTGGGTCATTGATTAACGATACATGAGTGAGTCATCTGAAGAAAACAGAGAGACACACAACACGGATATGAGTTTGTACACTCTCCGGTTACAGGATTCGAATGACGCTTTGAACGACAAGCCAACGCTTGAGTTCAAATCGTTAGAGCAACCAGTTTTGCTTGGCGACCATAGCGAGATGGAACCACCCGATCCCTTACCGAACTCGGAAGTGAAACGTCTTAGCGCCGATGGTAGTGTGGGGTTTCTCCATGCGAGAGTAGGTCATCGCCAAGCACCTAATTATCATACCCTTTGGGTAAAGACGAAACCCCAGCACACTGTGCTGGGGTTTTTTCGTTTGTGGGCAAACGAAAAAGTCAGACGCGACTGCGTCGCTTGCCAGAACGGCGCTGCGCGCCTGCTAGTGGTTAGAATAAGCGTTTAGAGTCATCTTCCGAGAACAGGAACTTCGTAAGCGAGTTCATTGCCTCTGGGGACCCGTCGCGATAGCTTCATAATCCAGTCTCACTGGTGTCCAGCTTTTTCTAGCAGGCTCCGTTCTGGCAAGTGGCGCAGCCACGTCTAACAACTGTTTTTAAGTCGCGAAGCGACGTCTAGCGAGCTGCGAAGCAGCGGTCTGGCGACTGTTTTTATGGCTGCTCTTAAGTCTTATTTTTGTAATCCTAAAGCCACAGGTTTGTCATTCTCTGGCTATAGGCTCTTCGGGTCATTAAATTAACCCTGGAGACCTGCTATGCCTGCCAGCTGTTTTAAGAAATCGTTATTAACGATTTCAATTGCTGCTTTAGCCTCTGTTACACATGCTGATTCATTTAATCGTATCGCTAGCTTCGGTGCTATTCATAATCTGCCAGAAAGTTCTCCTCAAAGTCAGAAAACGTCTCCGGAGATTATTGCCGCCAGCGAAGATGGAAACACACTTGTATACTCTGATAGCCCGCTTGAAGCATTAGGCTTTGTTGATATTACCGATGCAAAGAAGCCCGTTGCCGGAGGTATCGTTAAACTGGATGGTGAACCTACGTCTGTGGCTATCGGTGGTAATACGATTTATGCCGCTGTTAATACGTCTGAAAGTTACACTAAGCCTTCTGGTTATCTGATTGCACTTGGGTTGAAACAGCGTGATGAATTAGCGCGTTGTGATCTGGGCGGTCAGCCTGATTCGGTTGCCGTATCCAAATATGGCCGTTACGTAGCGGTTGCTATAGAGAATGAGCGTGATGAAGACCTGAATGGGGGAGAGTTACCACAACTGCCCGCGGGTTGGGTGACTGTGGTGCCGGTGAAACACGGCCAGCCTAAATGCGATAAAATGACTAAGGTTGAAATGACCGGTCTTGCTGAGATTGGTACCAGCGATCCGGAACCTGAATTTGTTGATTTTAACAGCCGCAATGAGATCGTTGTTACATTGCAGGAGAACAACCACCTGGCCATTATTGATGCTGCCAGTGGCAAGGTTCTGAATCATTTCTCAGCGGGAAGTGTTGAGCTTGAGGGTATTGATACCAGGAAAGATAAGCAGCTTGACTTTACCGACAGCCAGATCCGACTGCGTGAGCCTGATTCAGTCAAGTGGCTGGATGATGATCGTTTCGTGACAGCCAATGAAGGTGACATGAATGGTGGTGCCCGTGGTTTTACTATCTTCCATAAAGACGGCCGGATACTGTTTGAATCAGGGACCTCTTTTGAACAGCAGGTGATTCTGGCTGGACACTATCCTGAAAAACGCTCCGGTAAAAAAGGCAATGAGCCGGAAGGTGTGGCTATCGGTAAGTTTGGTGGTGAAACCTACATATTTATTCTGTCTGAGCGCGCTTCAGTTATCGGTGTTTATCGTGATACCGGTGCTGAGCCTGAGTTTGTTCAGCTTCTGCCCTCCGGTATCGCGCCTGAGTCGGCTGTCGTTATTCCGCAGCGCAACTTATTGGTAAGTGCCAATGAAAAAGATCTGATTGAGGATAAGGGACCCCGTGCACATGTGATGTTGTACAGCCTGACAGATGCGCCAGCGGCTTATCCACAAATTGTATCTACTGTGACCAGCGAAGGAACTCCCATTGGCTGGGGAGCGTTATCTGGTCTTACCGCAGATCCTGTAAAGCCTGGCATCCTGTATGCGGTCAACGATAGTTTCTATGCCAATCAGCCGACAATATTCACCATTGATGCTAATCGGTTTCCGGCTAACATTACGGCTGCGACACCTGTTCTACGAGACGGTGAAGCCGCTAAAAAGCTCGATCTTGAAGGTATCGCAGCTGATGGTAAGGGCGGTTTCTGGCTCTCTTCTGAAGGTAAAACCTCTAAAGATATTCCCCATGCCCTTTATCATGTTAACAGTGCAGGTGAGATCGATCGTACTATTGATTTTCCGGCAGAGCTGTTACAGCACGAGGTGAAGTTTGGTGCGGAAGGGATCACAGTGATCGGTGATGTTTTATGGGTCGCTATTCAGCGTCCATGGAAGGATGATCCTGCAGATCAGGTTAAGCTGCTGGCTTATGACCTTAAAAGTGATAGCTGGGGGGCTGTGCGCTACCCATTGGAGAGCGTTAAAACAGGTTGGGTTGGGTTATCTGAAATCGTTAGCCACGGTGATCAGGTGTATATTATTGAGCGGGACAATCAACTGGGTGAGTCTGCTGTTGTGAAGCGCTTATATAGCGTATCAGCAGATCAGTTAAAGCCTGCTGCTATTGGTTCAGACCTGCCTCTAGTAAAGAAAACGCTGGTTCATGACTTTCTACCAGATCTGAAATCTCTGAACGGCTACGTACAGGATAAGATCGAAGGGTTTACGATTGATGCGACAGGTAACGGTTTTGCTGTGACCGATAACGATGGCGTTGATGATAGCTCTGGTGAAACTCTGTTTTTCAGTATCGGTAAGATGTAAATAAACCCAGTCAATAGAAAGGGCGATCATTGATCGCCCTTTTTTTATTTGTGAATTTATTTTTTAACTGGATGCTATTTTTTTAGTGGTTTTTTAATAATATAAAAATAATGAATCTTTAATATTAATTAAATAATTAATACTATTTTTAATTATTCGCTTAACTCTGTTTTATTTTAGTGGTTAATTAACTTTGTTGTCATAATTGCTGACTAATATCGCAGCCAATTAATTTTTGCTTAACGATATAAGGCAGTTGTGATGCGATTTAGTTCAGAAATATTTTTTTCAGTTTTAATTTTTGCTTCCACGTCTGTGATGGCTGACGTCGAATTATCTGCAGATAGTGGTATCTCTATCATCGCTGTCAATGGTATTGAAGTAGAAAGTGATTCCCTGATTGGAAATAACATATCCGCCACGCTGCCTGACGGCATTAACCAGATTCTGGTTAATTACTCGGCAGAAATAAAGTCATCAGGCGACTTAGAAATAGAAACGACTAATCCTCATATCATTGTTTTTAATGCTGAAAATGACAAGGTTCAGCTCTCCGCTCCAGAAATTACACGGATGTCAGCCTTCGATGAGTTTGATAAAGGACAGCAGTGGACACTCACTGACAGCTCTGGTCATGCTATCCGTTACCAGTCTAAACCTCTTATTAAAGAGGGGTTTCAACTTGGGCGTGATTATGCATCTGAGCTTCAACATTTTAACCAGTCAGATGATGCGCTTTCGATTAATCGCTTTGTTTCAATTAACCGCTCATCCGTTAGTTCATCAGTAAATAATTCAGTCTCGGGTAACGATATGAATTCATTTAAAAGTGGGACTGCTGATCGCTCAGACTCTGTAAACCTTCCTGAAGAATTACTTCAATATTGGTATCTGAAAGCTGACGCTGAAACCCGGGAACGATTTAAAGCCTGGATCAGTAATAAATAGTTTTAATTTGGATCTTTACCTTATGTCGATGAGGTGGCAGGGATCGCCTTTTAATAACTTTACTTAAATTACTTTGATATTTTCTTAACTGGAGAAAGAAATGAAAAAGCTTATCCTGGCCGCTGCTATTGCCGCGACGACTGCTGGTTCTGCAAGTGCTGCGACTATTTACGAAAGTAAGGGATTTACTTATAAACTGAAAGGTGATTTTCAGATTCAACTGCGCAAAGATGTGGGTAAAGATCAGAACCTGAATGTTGATTTTGATGATGTAGAGCTGAAAAACTCAGTTATCTATGATCTGGGTAACGACATGAAGGCCTTTGGTCAGCTGGATTTTGGTTACAAAAATGCTGCAAACGGTAAGGATCACGGTAAGGATAAAAATGACAGCAGCCAGTTGGAAGAGGCGTATGTCGGCATGGAGTTCGGTAACGTTTCTGTGTCTGTTGGTCAGCAAGACTTTGCCGTAGATGAGTTTGGCGTTGATGGGCAACTTGAAGATGACGTTGATGAAGATCGTTTTGATGCTACTGCCACCGATGGTAATGATGTGGTGCGTGTCGACGTTAACATGGACAACTTCACTCTGATTCTGTCTACTGAACTTGAAGCAGACAGCGAAAAAAGTGCGGATGGTAAAGGCTATGATCTGTTTGTTTCGACCTCTGTTGGCGGTGTAGAGCTGGGAGCTGCTTATCAGACGTTCAATGAAAAGGATAAGGCTGACAGCCCCGATATTGATGTTTGGGGTGTCAGTGCCATGTTTGATGCAGGCTTTGCAGAATTTGGCGTGGATTATAGTAAGTCTGATGATGGTACTGTTGAAGCTAACCAGTATAACATTATCACTATTATCCCGGTTGCCGCGACAACGGACCTTGGTCTGGGCCTGACAAAGGTGGAAGAAGATGGCAAGGATGATGTCTCTGAATGGTATGTCAACGTTGTTTATAAGTTCCCAACTCAGAAGAACGTATCTGTTTTTGCTGAGATTGCTGATACCGATGAAGATGATGTGAAGATGGGTTATCTGGCGGGTTTGCGTCTTAAGTTCTGAGCCTGAGCGTTAAAAACGGAGTTTGTTCTTAGTTCACCCCTTCGAGCTTTGAATGGCTAATTTTTGGGCCGGTTTTAATTAACCGGCTTTTTTATAAATATGGTGTGCCAGCGGAACACTGGTTGGCTGTCTGAAGTCTTATCCGGTCGATGTTTCTTTGAGGTAATCATGGCATTCCTGCCAGTTACCGCGAAAGACTATTCGATCTGCTTTCTGGGTTAACTGATAGTCATACATCGGATCGTAATACCACTGCAGCAATGGTGTCAGCCAGTTAAGATGGGCGTCATAACCTGCACCAGCCTGATGCAGTCTGATCGCGTTTTCCATGGTTTCCCGCAGAATCTGCCAGCGCTCGTTGCCCAGTCTTTTACGAATTTTATCCAACCCTGACAATAGATACTGTTCACACATGAGGTGGCCCTGCTCTTCACCATGAACCTGGATGTAGTCAGCGACCATGTCGATGACGTATTCCTGCAATAAGCGTTGTAGCCGAATCTCAAACGGATCTTCAATGACAGTGACAGGTGCTGCCAGCATTTTCTGATAGAGCGGGATAGGGAGATCAACACTGCCGATATGCCGTCCTTCATCTTCAAATACCAACTGCTGAAATCCGGCATGTTGTCTTTTCAGCATCGCGATAGCAGCAATATTTTCGAAGTTAATCTGGGTATTCTGAGGCCTGACATAGCTGCCAAAACTGGAGCCCCGGTGATGGGCTGCACCCTCAAGGTCGATGGCGTTCGCCAGCGTATTGACCATCAGCGTCTTCGCTGAGCCAGTCTTACCGCCGACAATATTGAAAGGCAGAGTCTCAGATACCTCGCTCAGAACCCTGAGAAGAGCGTTTCTCAGCGCTTTATAACCCCCTGATATCAGGGGGTAGTCTACTCCGGCTTCTCTGAGCCATTGCTGAGTAGTGCGAGAGCGAAGACCGCCCCGGAAGCAGTAGATATAGCCTTCGGGATTGTTGCGGCAAAATGCCAGCCAGCGTTCCATTCTCTGTTCTTTAATCTGACCACTGACTAACTGATGGCCCAGTTTTATTGCCGCTTCCTGGCCCTGCTGCTTATAGCAGGTGCCTACCTGTGCCCGTTCATCATCGGTCATAAGAGGAAGGCTGATCGCCGAAGGGAAGGCTCCCTGATTAAACTCAACCGGTGCCCGAAGATCGACCATAGGAGTATCATTAAGAAATAGCTGATGGTAATTATCGGTATTTTCGCGCATAGGATTCTTATGTTAGTTGTCGATCTGATGCTATCTAAGATGATTTAACGGTTCAGGTTGATCTGTTGTAACTGACGGTCATGCCAGCGGCTCAGTAACAAAACGGCCAGACAGGCACCGATGAGGGCGAGAAACATATCTGACTGAGTATCCCAGATGTAACCCTGCGTCCCCAGAAACGCTTCTGCAGATTCGCCGGTCATCTCAGCAACCCACCACTCAATCAATTCATACAGCGCGCTGAATGCAAGGCAGAAACTAATAGTGAACAGATTAAGCCATGCCCGGCCATTGACGGCCTGTGAGCGAATCATGATCTCTCTGGCAATCATGGCAGGGATAAATCCCTGTGCCAGATGGCCTATTTTATCGTAATTGTTGCGTTGCCAGCCAAACAGTTCGGATATCTGGTCGAATAGGGGGACTTCAGCATAGGTATAATGCCCACCGACCATCAGTATGATGCAGTGAATAAGGATCAGCACATATAACATCGGAGTCAGCGGATGTTTTTTCCAGGTGGCCGCTAATATGGCAGCGCCAGCCAGCGCTGGCACCACTTCCAGAAACCAGGTGAACTGATCCCGGGGGTTGATGGCCGACCAGAGCAGCACTGCCGTATAGGTGATAATCCAGAGTAATCGCATTCACGCAGTATAAATTATTTAGTAACCCTTAAATAGCGTCCCCGCGAGGTTTACCGGTTTTGTCCTGGCTTTGCGTTGGCGCAGTCACCGATGGGGTAATACCTGATGGAGTCGTGCTGCCGATTGTCAGTGTTGGCGGAGTAAGCCGTTGCCCCGTCTGAGCTTTTTCGCTCTCGGGCAATACATCCAGGCTGGGCCAGAGGCCACTGGAGAGCGCCTGCCTATAGCCGTTATTAAGGCCCGCTGTCATCATTTGATGGGCTGTCGCGTCATGGTCATAGGTTAACCGGTGCCAGCGGCAGACCAGTTGCTGATTAACGGGTGTGATCAGCATGTACCAGGTGTCAGGTGTGCCATCGTTGGCGGGCATGCCGATAACCCCCGGATTTAACCAATAACGGTTATTTATTCGCTGACCGAAGGGGATGCCACAGTGCCCTGCGAGAATGATATCGCTTTCAGCCAGAGCCAGTGAGTGTGCTTTTTTCTCTTCGGCAGCCGAAGCAAAAATAAAGTCACTACTGTTGTGAAATCCACCATGTATCGCGGTAAAACGATAGTGGCCATAGTCGAAGCGGATCTGTCCGGATAACTGGCGCATCCAGGCCTTATTGGCGGTGCTGACCCGGGGACGTGTGAAGTTATACCACTGGACTGAGAGCAAATCACAGGCGCTGCCTTCTGTAAATCCACAACCGCAGTTTTCGGCGCCGTTGCCAACAGACTCTTCACAGTTTCCCGCTATCACTGCTATGCCCCAGTCGCGGATCAGGTTAACCGTTTCATCGGGTTCGGCACAGTAGGCAACCAGATCACCGGTGCAGAGAATGTTACCAGCGGGTATATCCAGATTGTCTGCGATCTGCCTGAGCGCCTGGGTGGCCTGAAGATTACTGTATGGCCCGCCAAAGATTAACAGCGGCTGAGACTGATCTGGTGTAAAGGCGCTCATATGGTGGTGTTAGTCAGAGCTGGTTGCTGTTTCTGACTGATCATACCCAGCAGAAATAACAGGCAGCCTCCAACGAGAACACTGATGGAGATGAACAGCAGCTTGGTGTATTTATGGCTTTCGCCGAGTAGCTGGGTATAACCAGAGGACTCGCTGAAATACAGGGCGGCTCCTGTTAATGAGATGACAAAACAACTGAGATAGCTCCAGAGCGGGATGTCACTACGTTTACCCCACAGAGAAAAAAAGACAACCGGTGCCAGATACATCGATGCGGTGCCGCTGACAGCCACCGCGCTGAACAGATCCTTATTGCCCGACAACACCAGCAGCAAGCCGAGTAAGACAAACACTGCCATCGTGATACGTCCGTTAGCCAGGGAGGGTTTTATGCAATTCATATCCACCGCAACCAGTTTTGAGGCGCTGGACAGGGTGCTATCGAGAGTCGACATCGCTGAGATGACCAGGGTGATATTGAACAGCAGCATGGGGCTTTCTCCCAGCAGCCGCAGCAATGCTGCATTCATCGCTTCGCCGTCAAGTGCATTCGCTCCGGCGATGATACCGAAACAGCCGAACAGAGTAATACAGATAAAACTGATCCAGGCGGCATGATAGAAGCTTTTGAGGGTTGTTTCCCGGTCTGCCAGAAAACCACGGTCCATCATCACTGGGTCATGCATGGGATAACTCCAGACCTGTAGCAGCGCTACCAGAATTAATACGGTACCGGGGTCTGTGATGGTGAAGCTTTTAAACATCAGGGTGGCGGTGGTTAGCTGATCGGTGGCGACAACCCAGATAGTGAGCGCCGTCAGTAAAATCAGAAACAGCACCATCTGAAAAAGATCGGTGCGCAGAGAAGCATGCAGCCCGCCGAGCATTGAATAGACCAGCGTTACCACGGCAAACAACGCGACCGCCGCCGTATAGGAAGTGCTGCCAGCAACGCCAAAGAGAATGCCGATAACCAGTATGTTAGCAAACACCTCACTGATCAGTCGCACACCAATAACAAAGTTATAGCAGCGGGTGCCCCAGCGGCCAAACCGGTCGGTGAGGAATGCCTGGATACTGTTAAAGCCGTGTTGAAATCTCACCGAGTCGATAATCTTTGCGCCGGTAAGAAACGAAAGGTAGTAAGCGGCGTAAGCCAGCGCTCCCCAGATGCCGTAGTAGAAGCCAAGAATAGCGGCATTCAGCAAAGAGCGGGCAAAGATCCAGGTCGTCACTTGGGAAAAGGTCAGCATCAGCAGTCCTGGAGGCTTTCCCTGGGGCGAGAGACCGCTAAAAAAAGCGCTGTTGCTGTTTGCTTTCGGGCTGAGAAAAACCGAAATGATAGCGACGGCAGCAACTGCAATGATGAGGGAGGTTTCCATGGGTTATCCTGATAACTCTGCCAAGAAATGTCTGGCTATTATGCCCGGATAAACTGAAATCAGAATGAAAATTTTTTCGATGTCACAGCATACTGATAGTCAGACAAAAAAGCCTGTCATCAGACAGGCTCAGGCTAGCAGGCTGTTCAGGCGAACTTTTTGCCGGTCGGCACTGCGACCACCGGTACTTTAGCGCCTTTTATAACCTGGCGCGTTGTCTGGCTATGGTGGCCAAAGGTGTTTTCAGAGCCCATCACGATCATATCCACGTCTCGCTTATTGGCGACTTTCAGTATGGAATCGGTATAGTTGCCTTCAACAATCAGGTGTTCGATATCCAGATCAACGATCTTCTCCAGAGACCCCAGCTCTTCTTCACAGAACTTCTCAACCCGGGTTTTCATCTGTTGCATAACCTGGTCGATACCCTCATCGTGCATTTTTTTGACGACGTCTTCAGGCAGGTAGTTCTGGATCAGGGCGTGTCCCAGTTCACCGATTGGCTCAATGACATGAAGCATAATGATGTGTGCTTTCATGGTCTGAGCAAGGTTTACCGCCTGTCTGAAAACCGGGCGGGTATGTTTGCCCAGAGAGGTGGTGTATAAAATGGTCTTAATCTCAGGAAGTGGCATGCTCAATATCCTCAATTAGTAACTGTTCAGTTTAGCTATGCTGAATCAGTCTGTTTTCTGGTGTCGGATTAGCCGTGTCCGGTCTGGCCTGGCTGACACGATCCAGAAGATAGATGATCGATTTGTAATCAATTCCGCTATGGTGTGATAGTCCGATTTCACAGGTGCGGCTGGTCGAATACCCGCTTGTACATCCCTCGACGTCTTGTTTGAGCGTACGCAGTGCCGACTCATTCAGTTCTGGTGTCGAGAATCCCTTATCACCGGCAAATCCACAACAGGTGATCTGTTGCGGAATAACCAGATTGGTGACACAAGCGGCGACAATTTTTTTCAGCTTTTCAGTCATCCCCATTCGCGTGGTGCTGCAGGTGATATGCAGCGCGACGGTTTCCTCAACCGGTGTAATCTCCAGCCGGTCGAGCAAAAATTCATGGATAAACTCTACCGTATCAAAAAGTTGAATACGTTGATCTGTATTATCCTTTAGTCTTAAGCTGCAGGGGCTGGTATCTGAAAGTACCGGATACTCACCGTCATTGGTAGCCTTAAGTAACATCTTTTCCGTTTCAGCGGCTTTATAGGCCGCTGCGTCAAACATCCCTTTGGACTGAAAGGGCATGCCACAGCAGAGCTGGTCCAGATTCTCCGGGTAGAGCACCTGATAGCCCGCTTTGCGCAAGAGCTGCTCAGTTTTTTCCGCTAGCGATGTCTGCTCTTCATCTCCCCGCGCTGGACCCATCGCCCGGCTGGCACAGCTGGGCAGGTAGACAACTTTCGGTGCATTCGCGTCAGTCACCGGACGTGTCGTGTTAATTGCCGGTGCTGCGGTAGGCATTGATGCCGTCCACTGCTGCACCCGTCCACCGGAGAGTTTGCGGGTGGTGTTGCAGATCGCACTCATCGCTTTGGTGCCGATCAGTCCGTGGGTTATATCAGCCCCTTTAAAGGCTATTTTGCTGGCAGTCATCACGCCGCCGTAGTGTTCTGCCAGCCATTGAGCCAGCTTTGTGTGACGCTTGTTATTCTGACTGCGTAACACGCGGGTCAGGTCTCCGGTGTTTATCTCTACAGGACAGGTTGTGGAGCATAACCCGCAGGCGGCGCAGGTATCTATCCCCTGATAAAGGTACTCTTTGCGTAACTCAGCCAGGCGCTGCGGGTCTTCGTTACTGCTTTCAAGCCGGGCAATTTCGCGCCAGATCACAATCCGTTGACGGGGTGTCAGGGTGAGGTCCCGTGAAGGGCAGGTCGGCTCACAGAAACCGCACTCGATGCATTTATCGACCAGTGGATCGGCTGCAGGAAGTGGTTTGAAATTTTCCAGATGAACATTAGCGTTACGGTTCAGCAGTACGCCGGGGTTGAGAATGTTATGCGGGTCAAACAGCTCTTTAATCTCCCACATTAGCGCATAGGCCGCTGAGCCCCACTCTTTTTCTACATAAGGCGCCATATTCCGGCCGGTGCCATGCTCCGCTTTGAGTGAGCCATCATATTTATCGACAACCAGGTTGGCGACATCATCCATCAGGCCTTCATAACGGTCTATCTCTGTCTGATCATCAAATGACTGGGTAAAGACAAAGTGCAGGTTACCTTCCAGGGCATGTCCAAAGATCAGGGCTTCAGCATAGTTCCACTTTTTAAATAGCAGATGAAGATCATGCACCGCCTCGGCCAGCTGTTCTACTGGAAAAGCGACATCTTCAATGATAACGGTGGTGCCGGTTTTTCGTACGGCGCCTACCGCCGGAAACAAACCTTTACGTATCGCCCAGTATGTTGAATATTCCTGAGGGTCGGTGGTGAAGGCGACCGGGTGAATGGTCTTCAGTGAGCTGATCGAGTGTTTGATCTGCTCTACCTGATCGGCCAGATGGTGTTTACACCCGGCCCGGGTTTCAACCAGTAAGGCGGCGGCATCATCCGGAAGTGACCTGATAAAGTCTGGCATGCCGGGTTTATTCTCGATTGATCTCAGGCCTGCACGGTCCATCATCTCGACGGCGGATACCGGCGTTTTTTTCAGTATTGCAACCGCTTCACAGGTCGTATGCACCGTAGGGAAAAAGATCAGCGCAGAGGCTTTATCGGCCTGCTCATCCACGGTGTTATAAGTGATATTGCTGATAAACCCGAGGGTGCCTTCTGAACCGATCATCAGGTGCTGCATGATCTCAATCGGGTCCTGATAATCGACCAGCGCATTGAGGGCATAACCGGTGGTATTTTTCAGTCGGTATTTGTGCTCAATCCGTTGGCGTAATACCGCATCACTCCGGGTTTGCGCGGCCAGGGCTTCCAGTGCGGTCAGCAGGCTACTGTGGCTTTCTTTAAAGGCTGCGACAGAATCGCTGTCACCGGTATCGACCGTGGTGCCATCGGCCAGTATCAGCTTCATACTGTGCAGGGTACGATAACTGTTTTGTGCCGTTCCGCAGCACATGCCGCTGGCATTATTGGCGGCAATTCCGCCGATCATTGCCGTGTTAATTGACGCCGGGTCCGGGCCTATTTTCTTATTAAACGGTGCCAGATATTTATTGGCATGGGCACCAATCACACCGGGTTGCAGCGTAATACGGCTGGCATCGTCACTGATGGTGTAGTTTTTCCAGCCATCTTTCAGCTGAATAAGAACCGAATCGGTAATCGCCTGACCCGACAGGCTGGTTCCTGCTGCCCGGAAGGTTACCGGAATTTTGTGGCGATAGGCCAGTTTAACAATACGGGCTACGTCCTGTTCCGATTCGGGCCGGACAACCAGCTGTGGAATCAGCCGATAGAAACTGGCATCAGTCCCATATGCAAGGGTGCGAAGCGGGTCGGAGATGATCTGTGTGGCGGGCAGAAATTCCTGCAAGAGCTGGCTGAATTGTTGATATTCCTGCTTCATTGATATGTCTCGCATTGGGCCGCCCCTGATTCGGCAGATTCAGGGACGGCCCGGTTATCTAATAGCCTGACGACCGGTGAAATGGGATCGTCGAATGTACTGGGCTCCTGCCGATATAACCCGCCTGATTAAACTGTGATTTAGCCGTATGCGGCGGCTGGCAACCACAGCACCAACTGAGGCCAGAACACCAGAATCAGCAGACCCACAAGCTGAAGCAGGATAAACGGAACAACACCCTTATAAATATCACTCAGTTTAACGTTCGGTGGACAAACACCTTTGAGATAGAACAGGGCGAAGCCCACTGGTGGTGTCAGGAATGAGGTCTGCAACGCCATGGCAACTAACATGACAAACCATACCAGTTCGGGATTATCCACCACACCATAGCCGTTAATATCCAGTCCCAGTGCCGAGATGACCGGTGCCAGCAGCGGCAGAATAATCAGGGTGATCTCTATCCAGTCAAGGAAGAATCCTAACAGGAAGATAACTCCCAGAATAAAGAAGATAATGCCGTACGGGCCAAATGGCAGACCGGTCAGGAAAGACTCAATCAGCTCATCACCGCCCAGTTCCCGCAGTACCAGCGCGAAGCAGGTCGCACCGATAAAGATGGCGAAGATATAGGCGGTGGTGTTGTAGGTTCCCTGCATCACCTCTTTTAACACCCGGAAGTTAAACTTACGGTTGTATACTGCGAGCATGGTTGCACCAAAGGCGCCGACACCGGAGGCTTCGGTTGGGGTGGCAAAGCCACCAAATATAGAGCCCAGCACCACAAAGATCAGCAACAGGGTTGGCAGTACCGCTTTGAGCACTGAGACAACGGTCTGGAAGGTCACGGGTTTGGTATCGGGCGGGATGGGTGCCGCTTCGGGTTTCAGCTTACCGACGATCAGAATATAGATGATATACATCCCGCCCAGCATCAGCCCCGGGAATACTGCGCCCATAAACAGGTCGCCAACGGAGAGACCCAGCTGGTCGGCCATGATCACCAGCATAATACTGGGGGGAATCAGAATACCCAGGGTTCCGGCACTGGCAATGGTACCCAGCGCCAGCGGCATGGAATAGCCCTGTTTGGTCATCGAGGGTAGCGACATGACGGCCAGCAGCACCACTGATGCGCCGATAATGCCGGTCGATGCGGCCAGAATAATACCGATAGCGGTCACCGTTATGGCAAGGCCTCCGCGCACCCGGCCGAACAACTCCTGCATGGAGTTCATCAGACGTTCTGCAACGCCGGATTTATCGAGCATGATGCCCATAAAGATAAACATCGGCAGGGCAACCAGTATCCAGTTGTCCATGATTTTCCACAGACGGTTCACCACCAGTCCAAGCGTCAGAAAGTCCAGACCCGTAATGGTATCGAAGTACATATCTGCCAGATAACCGATCAGTGCAAACGCCACACCGACGCCACCGAGCACCCAGGCCACTGGAATCCCGGTAAACAGGAGCACGATGAACGACAGGAACATCGCAATAACAAGAATTTCATTAATTTCCATTACGCGCTATCCCCTTTAAACAGTAAAACCGTGTCGCGGTAAAGACGTGACAACACCGCCAGCCCCAACAAAAACATACTGGCTGGAATAGCACTTTTCATCAGCCAGCGGTAAGGCAGACCGGAAGGCGACTCTGAGTGTTCGTTAATACGATAGGAGTCGGCCACAAAATCGAGACTGTGGATAAAAATGACCGAGATAAAAGGTAATACGAGCAACAGAATGCCCAGAATTTCGATGATATGTTTAGTGCGTGATCTGAACGAAGAGTAAAACAGATCGACACGGATATGTGAGTTAGTGGTCTGTGCGTATGACAAGCCAAACATAACGCCCAGTGCATACAGGTGCCATTCGAGCTCTTCCAGCACGATGAGTCCGTTTGAAAAGCCTTTACGCAGAATGACCTGGGCGATAATGACCAGTACCAGGAGTACATAGACCCAGGCAATAATATGACCGACTTTCTGGATTGCCCGGTCAATACTGTCCGCCAGGGGGACAGGGGGCAGGCTGTTAGGCTCGTTCACGATAATGCACCTTTACCAGTTTTTATTGTAGTTGGCTTAACGTTGGTAACGTCAATGTATGAATAGGTTTCAGACAAAACGCTGTAAAGCAGCGATGCCGCTATTGCTGCTTTACAGAGTGCTTTCTGATTAACCCTGAAATCAGGTCAGTAAATGAACCCCAGGGGCTGCGTGCCTCTGGGGTTCAGGTTGATTCCTAGTTGTTTTTCGCGCGTGGCAGGAAGGCATTCGCTTCCCAAAGGTCATAGCCTTGACGGAAGGTGCTCAGGTCATCCCAGACTTTCTTAAAGAATGGATCTTCAGCGGTCTTCTCTGCGACCACTTCGTTCCATTTCTCTTCAAAGGTATTCAGCATGGTGTCATTCCAGTAACGGATGTGAACGCCGTTTTCCTTCGCTTTAGCCATAACATCAAACTGCATCGCTTCACCTTCAGCAATCGCGTTAGTCACGGATGCTTTACAGGTGTTGTCGAGAATGGCCTGCTGACCTTTACTCATACTGTTCCAGGTATCTTTGTTTACCAGGAGTTCAAAGATAGTTGCCTGCTGGTGCCAGCCGGGGAAGTAGTTATATTTGGCAATTTTGTACAGACCCAGACGCTGGTCAATCGCTGGCTGAGAGAACTCAGTGGCATCAATCGCGCCTTTCTCCAGGGCACCAAAGATCTCACCACCGGGTAGCTGCGAGGTGGATACGCCGAGTTTTTCCATCACTGATGCACCGAGGCCGAAGAAACGCATATTCAGACCTTTCAGATCTTCCGGCGTATTGATCTCTTTCTTGAACCAGCCGGAGGTTTCCGGTGAGATGATTGCGCACGGCATAACATGAACGTTATAACCGTTGGAGTCGTACATCTCCTGATACAGCTTCATGCCGTTACCGTAATAGAGCCAGGCCATATATTCGCCAGCTTCCGGTCCGAATGGCACGGCAGAGAACAGGGCCGCCGCCGGAATTTTCCCCTGCCAGTAACCCGCCGTGGCGTAGCCGGAGTTAACCTTGCCGGAGGAGACCGCTCCCAGAATCTCTTTTGCACCCACCAGTTTGCCGGGTTCGTAGATTTTCATCTTAAGGGAGCCATCGCTCATAATGGGTAACTGTTCAGAGACCCATTTTATTGGCGTGCCCAGAGCAGGTAAGTGAGAACCGAAGGCAATGGGAGTCTTCAGAAGTACCCTGTCTGCTGCCTGGACTGTAGTCGTGGTAGCCGTAATAGCTGAAGAGATGACCGCTGTAGAAACCAGTGCCTTTGCGAGTTTATTCATGATGTTGCCCCATGATAGTTGTTGTTTTTTTTATCTGTCTTTGCCGGCATCAGAACAGGCCATTCGGAGCCTTGTTAAATTGTTCTTGAATAATTGGTAATACCAATTTACCATGCAATTAGTCGCTACCATAGAATTTAGAGCTATGTTTTGTCAATGCTTTTGTAAATAATTAAAATAGCTGCTTTTGAGGGAAATACTTTATTCTTTATGAAAATCAACAAATAAATAATAAGGTCAGACCAATTCAACGGGTGGCGTAGCGATAATGTTTGTTTATGATTCCGGTTTGGATGTATAGCGTCGAGTCCAGTTGATCGGCTCTACATATCATCGTTAGTTAATAATTGCAGAGTCAGTTACGGGCAATATCAGTAACTGACGGAGATGGTCAGATGGCGTATCAGCGAGTCAAACAACCAAAAATTTCTGATGTAATCATGGGACAGCTGGAAGAGATGGTTCTGGAAGGAACATTGAAGCCAGGACAGAAATTACCTCCGGAGCGTGAGTTGGCTAAGCAGTTTGAAGTGTCGCGTCCTTCATTAAGAGAGGCGATACAGAAACTGGCAGCAAAAGGGGTGCTGGTGAGTCGTCAGGGAGGCGGAACCTATATCTCAGAAGAACTTGGCCGGGCGTTCTCTGACCCCCTGTTAGAACTATTCAAAACCCACCCCGAGGCGCAGTATGATCTGCTGGAATTTCGCCATGCGCTGGAAGGCGTGTCAGCATACTACGCAGCACTTCGCAGCACCCCTGCCGATAAAGAGCATATCCGTGCCCGCTATGATGCCCTGCAGAATTTCCATGATCGTAAAGAATTTGATAAAGAAGTATATGCAGATGTGGACTTTCATCTGGCGATCGCCGAAGCCACTCATAACATGGTGTTGCTGCATATGATGCGTGCCCTGTTTAGTTTGCTGCGTCAGCATATCTGGGAAAACCTGGAAGATATTTACCCTAAAACCGATATCCGCAGTAAGATACATAAACAGCATTGGGTGCTGATGGAAGCGATTCTGGCCGGCGAGCCCGAAAAGGCGCGTAAGGCAGCCCATGACCATCTGGCTTATGTAGAGGATGCTTTGTTGGAGCAGGGGAAAGAGAATACCCGGCTGAAACGGGCAATGCGTCGTGCGGATGTAACACCGCTGTAATTTCGCTTCTGTATAAAAACTACATTATGGGCTATTCGTATAGCCCTTATAGACATTAAATATGTTTTTTTGTAGTATTACTACAAAATAAAAACGATAACAAAAAATGACAGACATTGCTGCGGCGCAGCATGAGATCTGTTTGCAAACTCATTAAGGCATTCGCAGAAGTGTTGGTGAGAAGGGCGAAGTGATAAAAATCCATCATTTCATCGGGTTCAGCGTGTTTTGCTGTTTTTTTGCCTGCATTTTCACTGATAACTTCTATTCTTAACTGAGTTTACCTAATGCCGGGATGATTGGGATACCCGGTTTTGAGTATCAGGAAAGATCCGACAAGAATAGTGGAGAAAGGTAACGTGCAAGAATTTATCGACGATATTGACCCAATTGAAACCAGTGAGTGGATTGAGGCACTCGAGTCTGTAGCCAAAAATGAAGGCGGCGACCGCGCCCACTACCTGCTGAAAAAGCTCGGCGAAAAAGCATCAGAAATGGGCGTTAGTGCAGGTTCAACACTGACCACCCCATACCGCAATACTATTACTTCAAAAGATGAAGTCCGCATGCCGGGCGATCTGTTTATGGAGCGTCGTATACGTTCCTTTATCCGCTGGAACGCGATGGCGATGGTCATGCGCGCCAATGACAACTCTGACGGCCTTGGCGGTCATATCTCCAGCTTCTCCTCCTCTGCAACACTTTATGATATCGGTTTTAACTATTTCTTCCACGGCTCTGAAGGCGATCGCGAAGGTGATCTGGTGTTCTTCCAGGGGCATATCTCTCCTGGGATCTATTCCCGTGCCTATCTGGAAGGCCGTCTGACCGAAGAGCAGATGGATAACTTCCGTCGTGAAGTCGATGGCGTGGGGCTTTCATCTTACCCGCACCCATGGCTGATGCCTGACTTCTGGCAGTTCCCAACCGTATCAATGGGTCTTGGCCCAATTCAGGCGATCTATCAGGCGCACGTTATGCGCTATCTGTCAGCCCGTTCTCTGATCAATCGTGGCGAGCGTAAAGTCTGGGCATTCCTGGGTGACGGTGAGTGTGATGAGCCGGAATCTCTGGGTGCGATCTCCCTGGCGGGCCGCGAGCAGCTGGAAAACCTGGTGTTTGTGGTTAACTGTAACCTGCAGCGTCTCGATGGTCCTGTTCGTGGTAACGGTAAGATCGTTCAGGAGCTGGAAGGTGTATTCCGCGGGGCTGGCTGGAACGTTATTAAATGTCTGTGGGGCCGTCACTGGGATCCACTGTTTGAAAATGATGAAAAAGGTTTGCTGCAGAAGCGTATGGACGAAGTCTGTGACGGCGAGCTGCAGAACTATAAAGCGAACGGTGGTGCCTACACCCGTGAGCACTTCTTCGGTAAATACCCAGAGCTGCTGGAGATGGTTAAGGATCTGTCAGACGATGACATCATGAACCTCAACCGCGGCGGTCACGATCCTTATAAGGTGTACGCAGCGTATCATGCGGCGATGAACCATAAGGGGCAGCCTACCGTTATTCTGGCACAAACCGTTAAAGGTTACGGTACTGGTAAATCAGGTCAGGCGAAGAACGACACCCATTCCATGAAGAAAGTGGCGATGGATGATCTGAAAGATTTCCGCGACCACCACAATATCCCGCTGACCGATGATCAGCTCAAAGAGGTGCCATACTACCGTCCATCGCCTGATTCTGCAGAGATGAAGTACATGATGGAGCGGCGTAATAAACTGGGTGGTGTTTACCCTACCCGTCGCAGCGATTTCGATGCTCTGGAAATTCCACCACTGGATACCTTTGCCGCGCAGCTGAAAGACAGCGGTAAGCGCGAGATGTCCACCCAGATGGTGCTTAACCGGGTGATGAGTACCCTGGTGAAAGATAAGAATATGGGCGAGCGGGTTGTGCCGATCGTGCCGGATGAAGCCCGTACCTTTGGTATGGAAGGTATGTTCCGTCAGTTGGGTATCTATACCTCAGCGGGGCAGCGCTACGTACCGCACGATTCTGACCAGATCATGTTCTACAAAGAGTCCAAGACCGGTCAGATTCTCGAAGAGGGTATCAACGAAGCCGGTGCGATGTCTGCATGGATGGCCTGTGCGACCTCTTACAGCAATAATAACTGCACCATGGTGCCGTTCTATATCTACTACTCTATGTTCGGCTTCCAGCGGATCATGGATCTGGCCTGGGCGGCAGGCGATATGCAGGCGCGTGGCTTCCTGATCGGTGCAACCTCGGGTCGTACCACGCTGAACGGTGAAGGTCTGCAGCATCAGGATGGTCACTCTCACCTGATGGCGCAGATGATTCCAAACTGTGTCTCTTACGATCCGACCTTTGGTTACGAGCTGACCGTGATCGTCCAGGATGGCCTGAAGCGCATGTTCCAGGACAAGGAGAACAAGTTCTACTACATCACCACCATGAACGAGAACTACGCTCATCCCGCCATGCCGGTGGGTGCTGAGGAAGGCATCGTCAAAGGGATGTACGTTCTGAAGGAAGGTAAAGATTCCGATAAGAAAGTACAGCTGATGGGTTGCGGTACGATTCTGCGCGAAGTGATTGCTGCAGCCGATATTCTGCGTGATGAGTTTGGTGTTGAATCGGATGTCTGGAGTACCACTTCTATCAACGAACTGCGTCGTGATGCACAGAGTGTGGCTCGCTGGAATATGTTGCATCCTGAAGAGGAAGCTCGTACCTCATACCTGGCTGAGTGTCTGAATGGCCATGAAGGTCCGGTAATCGCCTCTACTGACTACATGCGAATCTATGCGGATCAGTTGCGTGAATATATCCCGCGCACCTACAAAGTGCTGGGCACGGATGGATTTGGTCGCTCCGATACCCGCGCTAAGCTGCGTGAGTTCTTCGAAGTGAACCGTTACTACGTCACTGTTGCTGCGCTGACTGCGCTGGCAGAAGAGGGCAAGGTTGAGCGTACTGTTGTAGCCAAAGCGATGCAGAAGTTTGGCATTAACCCGGAAAAACCAGCCCCATGGACTGTGTAAACCCGAAGCTGAACTTTTAAGAGAGGATAATAACGTGAGTACTGTAAACATTACGGTTCCTGATATTGGTGGTTACGCAGACGTAGATATTGTCGAGATCTGTGTAGCGGTTGGTGACACTGTGGTTGAAGGCGATTCCCTGATCGTTCTGGAAACCGATAAGGCATCAATGGAGGTGCCCTCTACCCACGCGGGTACAGTGAAAGAGATTCTGGTTGAAGCGGACGGTACCTGTAACGAAGGCCAGGCTATCGTGGTACTGGATACCGGTCTGGTGGTTGAAGAGGTTGCCCCGGTTGCCGAGGCCCCTGCGGCTGAGCCTGCACCTGCGGCAGAAGCACCGGCACCTGCAGCAGCGCCTGCGGCTGAGCCTGCACCTGCGGCAGAAGCACCGGCACCTGCAGCAGCGCCTGCGGCCGAGAGTGCGGTTGAAAAAGTGTTGGTGCCTGATCTGAGTGGTGCAACCGATGTCGATGTGGTTGAAGTCCTGGTTAAGGATGGCGACACCGTCGAAGAAGGTGACTCCCTGATCGTACTGGAAACTGATAAAGCGTCCATGGAAGTGCCCGCACCGAAAGCCGGTGTGATTGTTTCTATGAAGATTAAAGATGGTGACACCACCAACGAAGGTGATCACCTGTGTGATCTGCAAGTGGCTGGTAGTGCGCCTGCTGCTGCGGCTCCCGCAGCGGCTCCCGCAGCGGCTGAAGCACCTGCTGCTCCAGCGCCTGCTGCCGCTCCTGCACCTGCACCGGTTGCGGGTGGCGTGGAAGATGTTCTGATCCCTGATCTGAGTGGCGCGACGGACGTTGACGTGGTTGAAGTCCTGGTTAAGGATGGTGACACTGTCGCGGAAGGTGATTCCCTGATCGTACTGGAAACCGATAAAGCGTCCATGGAAGTACCGGCACCGAAAGGTGGTGTGGTTAAGTCCATGAAAATTACTGAAGGTGGAACCGTTAACGAAGGCGATCTGCTGATGCAACTGGAAGTAGCTGGTGGAACTGCACCGGCTGCCGCGCCAGCTGCTTCTGCGCCTGCAGCCGCAGCACCTGCACCAGCGGCCGCTCCGGCGAAAGCAGCGGCACCTGCACCTGCACCTGTAGCATCCGGCAGTGTTGATCGTGAAGCTCTGGAGAAGAAAAACAAGAACGTTCACGCAGGTCCGGCGGTTCGTGCCACGGCCCGTGAGTTCGGTGTTGATCTGTCTCTGGTAACGGGTACCGGTCCACGTGGGCGTATCCTCAAAGAGGATGTTCAGGCCTATGTTAAAGGTGCCCTGAAACAGCTGGCCGAAAAACCGGCTGCTGCGGTGACTGGCGGTTCGGGTATTCCTGCGATTCCTGAAGTCGATTTCAGCCAGTTTGGTGAGATCGAAATGGAGAAGATGTCCAAGATCCACAAACTGACAGCGGCCAATATGTCCCGCTGCTGGCTGAACATCCCCCATGTGACTCAGTTTGATAAAGCGGATATTACCGATCTGGAAGCGTTCCGTGCCGAGATGAAGGACGAAGCTGCCCGTAACGGCGTGAAGCTGACGCCGCTGCCATTCATGCTGAAAGCGATAGCGATTGCCCTGAAAGCGCATCCGAAGTTTAACGCTTCGCTGCATGCCGACGGTGAGCACATTGTTTACAAGAAGTATGTCAACATCGGTATGGCTGTTGATACCCCGAACGGTCTGATGGTTCCTGTGATTAAAGACGCAGACAAGAAGAGTATCTACGAGCTGTCGCTGGAAGCGGTAGAACTGGCGGGTAAAGCCAAAGATCGTAAGCTCAAGCCAACTGAGATGCAGGGCGCATGCTTTACCATCTCAAGCCTGGGCGGTATCGGCGGTACTGGCTTTACGCCAATCGTTAATGCCCCTGAAGTGGCCATTCTGGGGGTTTCCAAGGCGGATATCGAACCGCGCTGGAACGGTAAGGAGTTTGAACCCCGTAAGATGTTGCCACTGTGTCTGTCTTACGATCACCGCGCGATTAACGGCAGTGATGCGGGTCGCTTCCTGACCTACCTCAACCAACTGCTGAGCGACGTACGTCGTATGGTGATGTAATCCTGATTGTTCTGGATTAACAGAATTGCCGGTAGCTTTAGGTTATCCCACTAAACTACCGGTGGTTTGGTGGTAAAACACCGAATCAGATGTGACAGTGTGCAGACTGTCGCATCGACTTTTCTTCTTTTCTTTCCATGGTTATTCTTGTACCCATGACTCCAGCCCTGATTCATTATTGAGTCGGGGCTTTTTTTCTGCTCATCGGCCTGTGTTTTAAATATAGTCGTGACGTGAGAGCGTCTTCCGGGTTTCTCGTCGCGATAAATTATGCAGCCCTTTATCATAAAAATAGGGCAGTGCATTTCCTGATCCTGGACAAACGCCGTGCCCGAACCTTGTACAACGCTTCTTCAAACCTCGGCTCTTAAATAGCCCTATGATAAAATACTCATAAGGGCTCAATCGATGTGTAATAGAATAATTCTGCATGGCTGGTGAGTTAGCAGGTATAATTTGCTTCAAACACAATTGCAGAGAGAAGGTGCGCAATTAATGAAAGTAACGGTTTTTGGTATTGGTTATGTCGGACTGGTTCAGGCCGCAGTTCTGGCTGAAGTAGGTCACGATGTCTGCTGTGTGGATGTTGATGCTCAGAAAGTTGAAAACCTGAAAAAAGGAATTATTCCAATCTACGAACCAGGCTTGACCCCTATCGTTCAGTCTAACTATGAAGCTGGTCGGCTGATATTTACAACCGATGCTAAAGCCGCGGTTGAGTTTGGTGAGCTGCAGTTTATTGCGGTTGGAACGCCACCTGATGAAGATGGTTCTGCTGATCTTCAGTATGTAACTGCCGTCGCTAAGACAATCGCTACCTACATGCAAAGCCCCAAAATCATTATTGATAAATCGACTGTACCAGTAGGAACCGGCGATAAGGTTAGTGCAACGGTGGCTGCAACGTTGGCTGATCGTGAAGCAGATCTTGAGTACCATGTGGTATCAAATCCTGAGTTTCTGAAAGAGGGCGCAGCGGTTAGTGACTGTATGCGGCCTGATCGAATCGTTATCGGTACGGAAAGTGATCATGTTAAAGATGTGATGACAGAGCTGTACGCGCCGTTTAACCGTAATCATGATCGCATCATCTTTATGGATGTCCGCAGCGCTGAACTGACCAAGTATGCGGCCAACTGCATGCTGGCCACCAAAATCAGCTTTATGAATGAGATGGCCAATATTGCGGAGATGGTTGGTGCCGATATTGAAAATGTGCGCAACGGTATCGGTTCTGATGAGCGGATCGGCTATCACTTTATCTACCCTGGTTGTGGCTATGGTGGTTCATGCTTCCCGAAAGATGTTCAGGCGTTGGTAAAAACCTCTGAACAGATTGGTTACGATTCTAAAATTCTGAAAGCGGTTGAAGCAGTCAATGCGAAACAGAAAACGAAACTGTTTGAGCTGATAAACCGTCACTTTAACGGTGGTATTGCTGGCAAAACGGTTGCTCTCTGGGGATTGTCATTCAAACCTAAAACCGATGATATGCGCGAAGCATCCAGTCGTGTGCTGATGCAGTTGCTATGGGATGCCGGTGCTAAAGTTCAGGCCTTTGATCCTGAGGCGATGGAAGAGACGCAGCGTATCTTCGGCTCCCGTCCCGATCTTAATTTGATGGGCACCAAAGAGGCTGCGCTTAACGGTGCGGATATGTTGGTGATATGTACGGAATGGCAAAGTTTCCGCGCGCCGGATTTTGATCTGATTAAACAGCAGCTTTCAGAACCTGTTATCTTTGATGGTCGTAACCTCTACGATCCCCATCGGTTAGCAGACAGGGGCTTCAGCTACTATGCAATCGGTCGGGGCTTGTCAATCAAGCAGGGCTGATATCGATACGAAGGCGTACCTCCTACAGAGTGTCACTCGCTCGTGTGGGAGCGACGCCCCCGTCGCAAAAAATCCTCACTTGTAGGAGCCGCTTCCAGCGGCGATAATTAGCCCAACTTAAATTATTATCCTTCCGGGCTAACATCAACATGAAGCTAACCTACCTTGTCACCGGCGCAGCCGGCTTTATTGGCAACTTTGTATCAGAGCGTCTTTGTCAGGCTGGGCATAATGTCATCGGCCTGGATAACCTGAATGATTACTATGATCCGGCACTAAAAGACGCCCGACTAAAGCGTCTGGAGCAATATCCAGAGTTCAGCTTCAAAAAACTGGATCTGGCTGACCGCGAAGGGATGGCGAAGCTGTTTGCAGAGAGTGGTTTTGACCGGGTTATTCATCTGGCGGCACAGGCAGGGGTTCGCTACTCGCTGGAAAATCCTTTTGCATACGTTGATTCCAACCTGACTGGCATGATGACCATTCTGGAAGGCTGCCGTCAGAACAATGTAAAGCATCTGGTGTATGCTTCATCCTCTTCGGTCTATGGCATGAATACCAAAATGCCGTTTTCCACCACTGACGGCGTTGATCATCCTGTATCGTTGTACGCAGCCACGAAAAAGTCTAATGAGCTGATGGCGCACAGTTATTCACACCTGTACGGTATTCCTACCACAGGATTGCGTTTCTTTACGGTTTACGGTCCCTGGGGGCGCCCGGATATGGCCCCGTTTCTGTTCACCAGTGCGATTCTGGAAGATCGTCCGATCAAGGTCTTCAACCACGGTAAGATGCTGCGCGACTTCACCTATGTTGACGATATTGTTGAAGGTGTTATCCGCATTCAGGATGTGATTCCACAGGTGGATGAAAACAACCCAAGAACCAGCCCGGATAGCAGCAGTGCCCCCTACCGGGTATTCAATATCGGTAACAATGAACCGATTGAACTCAGCCGTTTTATCGAAGCGATTGAAAGCGCTGCCGGTAAAGCCGCGAAAAAAGACTACCTGCCGATGCAGCCTGGTGATGTTCCAGCAACCTATGCGGATATCGACAGTTTGCAAGCTGCCGTTGGCTTCAAACCCAGCACTACCATCGAAGAGGGTATGCAGAAGTTTGTAGAGTGGTATAAAGCGTATTACAACGCTTAAGATATTGCTCACCACAGAGAGCACAGTACCCAAAGGGCATGCTAAGTTCAGGGAGAAACGCTTTTACTAATAGCTTTTTCTCTGTGTTCTCGGTGTCCTCTGTGGTGAAAATAGTTTTATTCTCTATCAGAGCTAAGACAAGCTAAAGAACAAGGATGTTCATATGATTGATATAAAGCACCACGGTGCAATTAACGGCGTCACCGGCTCTTGCCACGAATTGGTTTTAGATAAGCAAATCAGCGTTCTGATCGATTGCGGCATGTTTCAAGGCGCAGAGGGTTCAGGTAATGAATCCGATAATCTCAAGCTCGACTTCCCTGTAACAAATGTAAAAGCCCTGTTTATCACCCACTGTCATATCGATCACGTTGGACGAATCCCTTCACTGATTGCCGCGGGGTTTAATGGGCCGATCTACGCATCCAAAGCGACTGCCAGGTTATTACCCCTGGTGCTTGAAGATGCTTTGAAGATTGGCGTTACGCGAGATGCAAAACTGATCAGTCAGTTTCTTAAGCTGCTGAATAAACTCATTCAACCGGTAGAGTATAAACAGAGGTATTCGGTCGATTCCATCAGTGGCCTGCGGTTCCGCTATAAACCTGCTGGTCATATTCTGGGGTCAGCCTATATTGAATTTGAATACGGGCTGGATAAGAAAAAAGAGATCATACTGTTTTCCGGCGATCTTGGTGCACCCTATGCGCCGTTACTTCCGGCCCCTGAATCACCCTGGAGGGTCGACCGGTTGGTCATAGAAAGCACCTATGGCGACAAAACCCATGAAAACCGCCGCAATCGTCGACAGCAGTTGCAAACGGTTATTCAGCACTGCCTGAAAGATGCCGGTACGGTGCTGATTCCGGCATTTAGCATAGGCAGAACTCAGGAGCTGCTGTACGAACTGGAAGATATTATCCACCGGCAGAAAGGCACTACATGGAAAGATATTGATGTGATTGTCGATTCACCTCTGGCGGCAAGGTTTACCGAACATTATCGGGAACTGTGTGATCTCTGGGATGCTGAAGCAAAAGCGCGTAAGGCTGATGGACGTCACCCGCTTACCTTTGATCAACTGATTACCGTCGCTTCCCATCGTCAGCATATGAAACTGGTGAACTATCTTAAAAATAGTGGTCGCCCTGCCATTGTCATTGCCGCCAGCGGTATGTGTGACGGTGGCCGGATAGTTAATTACCTCAAAGCGCTATTGGCTGATCCCCGGACCGATGTTCTATTTGTGGGATATCAGGCAAATGGCACACCAGGGCGTGATATCCAGAAATACGGTGCTGAAAAATACCGAAAACGAGGCGGTTACGTTTTTTTAGACAATCAACGAATAGATATCCGGGCGGGTGTACATACCATTAGTGGCTATTCAGCCCATGCCGATCAGCACAATCTGATTAACTTCGTTAAAAGAATGCGTCATAAACCAAAAGAGATTCGCTTAGTGCATGGGGATACAGAAGCTAAGGTTTCCCTAAAGAAAGAGTTGGTGAAGATCTGCCCGGCAGCAAGGATATTCATACCTTAGAGAGGTAAGGGCAAAAGCCTGATCGCTGAACTAGTCAGACCACTTCATTTGTCCGGCCTGGCTGCCCCATTTTTTTACGAGACAGACTCATCACAGTACCCAAATGGAATGCTAAGGGTACAGATAGCACCAAGAAGAGCATTAAAAAATATGTAACAAATCACGATGAGGGCAGGGCTGGCTACAAAAGATGAGCTTCTCGACCACAATTTTCCTGTGGAGCTGCTTTAGCATGTCCTTTGGGTGCTGTGATAAAAAAGCATTATACTCTTCCAGAACTCAGATTTAACGACCTCGGCTCTTAAGATGTAAAGATATCTGCCCTAGCGCCAAAATTACCATGAAAGTAGCCGCATTAGCGGGTATCTGAAGATTAAAATCGACGGTGGAATGTATGGCTAAAGCAATGATGGCCATCGTTGCACTAAACGCAATACCCCGCATTAAAGGGTTTTTGCGCTTTATCTGCGCCCTGATAGCAGATACAAACACCAGTAAAACAGCAAGCAACAAGCAGCCGGTGACCACAACACCATACTCACTGGCAAACTGAAAATAATCATTATGGGCGTGATCATAAAACCCTCGGCCTACATCGTATTCTCGATAAGCAGGAAAGTTAGTGTAATAGCTGCCAGCACCGCTGCCGGTCAGTAGATTATCCTCAATTGCTTCCAGAGTGTAAGTGTTCACTTCATCACGAGTCTCTGATGATTCGCTGGATTTTTCTAAACGCTGTACAACCTCCTCGACACCAAAAAAAGTACCGACAACAGCAAGGTCGATAATAATCAAACTGCTGATCAGAATAATCGTGGCTTTGGTCGATCGTCTGCTTAAGATCAGTGCAAGAACACCAGCGATAGTCAGGCTGCTAAAGAAGGCGGTATTCCCCATCCGGGAATGGGTCATCACCAGTCCGGCAACCATCATCACTAAGATGATTCGTAAGCGTACTTTGTTACCCAGCATTGTTGTCAGCACGCGTCGAAAAAAATCACGCCAGTTGGCTGACCGGTAGCCGTCCAATGTTGAAATCATCACTCCGATCCCAACGGCCAGTGTCAGTTCAAGATAACCCGCTAAATGATTACGGTTGACGAAAGTGCCAGTCGCGAGATTGAGATAGTGCTCTTTGGGTACGAAAAACAGATACTCAATACCGGTCAGCTTCATCATGCTGCCATAGACAGCCTGGAACAGACCGCTGCCAATTAGAACATAGCAGAGTAGTTTGACACGCCTTCTGCTTCTGATAAGCAGTGTTGTCAGACTGAACAGACATACAAAAGCCAGTCCTAATAAGGATTCCTGCAGCGTGCTATTAACATCAATAGTGATGTTGAGTAACAGTTGAAATATCGCCCATAAGGGGGCGATAGACAGCAGCACAATGACAGGCAGGCTTTTTGAAAAAGAACTGCTCAGGCTGACTCGATGACGTGCGAATTGAATAAGCCACAGTGCAGATAGGGTGAAGGTAGCAAAACACAAGAGACTGACTGCCCAGGGTTTGTTGCTGCCAAGGGGTAAAGGGATCCAGGCTAATAGCGCCAGGTAAGCATAGAAAAGGGGGGTATCTGATCGGTGTGAAGTTGCAGCGTTGTTCAACAGTAAAGCCCTACCGTCTAGGATCTAACAGATATAGAGAATGCTTGTGGGCGGTATCGATAGGCAATCGAGCATATATCTATATTCATGCCAAAAAAAGAAACAAAAAAAGCGCTATTCAGCGCTTTTTTAATAGATATAAAATTAAGAGTTAGGGCTAACCGGTGTACCGCCACCGCTACTTGAGCCAACGCTAGGAGCACTAAGGGCATTACCGTTGCTACCAGGAGTACCATTCGGACTGCTAGAAACGACAGTGCTTGGATTTACGCCGGCATCTTTTGCAGCTGCAGTTACAACATTAGTAGGCACGCTTTGGTTTCTAGCGGCAGTGCCAACAGCAGCAAGTTTGGCTGTATCACCAGAGAAAATGCTCATGGCAGCAGCAAGAATTGCTTGCTTTTGTGCATCAGTTTCTGCTGCAGCTAGCATCCCTTCGATAGCTGCAGCAATCTCTTCAGCTGTAGTCGCTGATTCAGTCGCTGCCTCAACAGCATCTAATTCAGCTTGAGTTGGTTCAGCGGCGAATGCAGGTGATAATGGCAACAACATCCCTGCCATAACGCCAATAATAAGCTTACGCATATTAACGTGCTCCATTAGTAAGTTTAAAAAAATTAGCGAAAAGTAGTTTCCACTGATTGTCGATTCGATCTGAAACGATTGTAGCAACGAGAGTAGTTAGGTGTAAACAATGATTTGCTGTTACAGACCGAAAAAGAGTAGAATTTACGAGTATTATTACTGCAGCGCACAATCTAAGGGCGATAATTCAGCTGTCCTAGTCTGACCAATCTTGTATGAATCAAGGAAAATAAATTTTTGTAGTTGTAAGTTTGTAAGTTGTATTAAGGTGTGAAACAGCATGTATCAGGGATACAATGGATTGTTAGGCTAGGTGTTTAGGGTGGATCAGGGTTGTGCATAGCATGAATAACAGTTTTAAATCATACGGCGCGGAGACAGGTCAGCGGCCACTGCTCAGTAATTATGAATCATTGACCTTCCTGGTTCAGCACTTTACTGATCTCCTCATTGTCTGCGGCTCGCTCTTCTTTTTTACCTATATCAAATTAGGTGACATTCCATCGAACTATCGCTTGCTAGCAGTGCTGGCGTTATTTGGTGTCTGGATTATCTACCGCCGCCGCCGTGTCTATCGGCGCTCAATGGGCTTTTACGGAAGCGCCTGGCGTTTGTTCAGTGCCTGGTTCAATGTGTTGTTGCTGTTAGCCTTGATTGGCTTTGTGACCAAGACCGGCGAATCGTTTTCTCGTGAGGTGCTCATTGAATGGGCAATAGCAGGTTATGTTCTGCAGCTACTTAGTATGAGTGTACTGCGAGCACTGTATAAACATTACAAGGTGATGTTCTCCCGCGAAATACCTTCTCTTGTCATTGGTACTGGCGAACTGGCCACGCAACTCGTTGCGAATTTAAACAATAATAGTTGGCTGCCAGATAGAGTCGTTGGCTTCGTCAAAGCTGATGACCAGGTAATGGATTACGATGAAGCGCTGGCTCTACCACTACCGCTGTTCGGGGGGGCCGAAAATCTAAGACAGCTGATAAAAGATTATAAGATCAAACGACTCTACCTGGCTCTGCCGGTGGCTGACTCCGAGGTTATTGAAGCTCTGCATATCGACCTGCTGGATATGAATGTCGATGTTATTTGGGTGCCTGACATCTTCGGTCTTCGGTTGCTCAATCATTCGGTGCGCGAAGTGGCCGGAATGCCGCTGATAACGCTGAATGAAAGCCCAATGACATCCCAACGAATCAACATCCTCGTTAAAAGCCTGATGGATAAAGTATTGGCCGCTTTGGCTCTAGTGGCTTTTAGTCCATTAATGCTGGTAATTGCTATTTTAATTAAACGAGAATCTGAAGGTCCTGTGTTTTTTAAACAAGATCGTCATGGTTTGGATGGTAAAATCATCAAAGTATGGAAGTTTCGCAGTATGCGAGTACATGATGATGTCGAGGTGAAGCAGGCGACAAAAGGGGATTCGCGAGTAACAAAAATTGGTGGCTTTATCCGTCGCACCTCTATTGATGAACTACCTCAATTTATCAATGTATTGCAGGGTAGTATGTCGCTGGTTGGCCCAAGGCCTCATGCCGTCGCCCATAATAATTATTACTCCGATAAAGTAAATGCCTATCTCGCACGGCATCGGATAAAACCAGGGATTACAGGTTTGGCGCAGGTGAGTGGTTACCGAGGTGAGACCGAAACAGTGGATAAAATGGCTAAACGAGTTGAATATGACTTGGCTTATATTAATAACTGGTCGTTGGGCTTGGATATTAAAATATTGATTAAGACACCATTAAGTTTATTGTCGAAAGATATATATTGATAAAAGGTTTATTAAGTCTTTTGAATCGACCATAACGCTTGGAAGTTACTTTAAATATATTGATAATAGCTACGTTAAAGTAAATATTATTAAATATATTTGTATGTATTGGCTGTAATGCAAAATGAAGTACTTCTTTTCTGCGAATTTTTTATTATATTAATGACTATTTTTAGAGTGTAATTATAATGGGTATGAAATAGATAATAACTCGTTATGTAATGAATTTAATTGATGTATCTATTCATTAAACTACGGAAATAGCTTTAGTTCGTAAAGCTCTAAAAGTGGTAAAAATTATTGAGAGAGGTCTAACATTGAGAAATATTGCTATAATACCTGCGCGAGGTGGATCGAAAGGAATATTAGGAAAAAATATTAAAAATATTGCAGGGAAGCCTTTGATTGTATGGACAATAGAACAGGCATTAAGTGCAAAATATATAGATAGGGTTATTGTTAGTACAGACTGTGAAAAAATTGCGCACATAGCAAAGATGCATGGTGCAGATGTTCCTTTTATGCGGCCTGATTATTTAGCAAACGATACAGCAACAACTGAATCTAGCCTGCTTCACGCTATTGAATGGCTTAATGAAAAAGAGAATTACGTCCCAGATAATGTAGTGCTGCTACAATGTACGTCTCCAGTAAGGTCCAAGAACTCCATTGATGCTGCAATCAGTCTTTTTATTGAAGAGCAGGCAGACTCTTTATTAAGCGTGTGTGAGTTTTGGCATTTTCTATGGGAGAATCGATTGGAGCCAAATGCTCTTTATGACTTTAAAAACAGGCCTAGGCGTCAAGATATAAAAGCTGAAAATATAAAGTTGAAAGAGAACGGGTCAATTTATATTACGAAAACTGCTCTATTGATGGAGTATAAAAATAGGTTGTGTGGAAAAGTAGCGGCTTATATTATGTCTGAGGACGAAAGTTTTGAAATTGATACCCAGTTAGACTGGTCGCTAGTCGAAACTATTTTGAAGAATTGGGAGGTTAGATAATAAAATGTTGATACGGAAAAAGATTTCAGACTATTTGGTGTTTGAAACAGAGAGTATTATTAGAGCTCTAGAAAAAATTAACTCAAATAAGAAAAGAATTGTTTTTATTGTAAGTGAAGATGGTAGGTTATGTGGTTCTTTATCTGATGGGGATTTTCGACGTTGGCTGATGTCGACCCGAAATTTTAATCTTGAAGAAAGTGTCAAGTTAATAATGAACGGTGATGTATTATCAAAAAATATCAATGAGGATCGGATGAGTATTGAGGCTCAGTTTAATAGCTCAATAGATATAATTCCGCTGGTTGATGACTTTCACCGACTTGTTGCTCTGGCCTTTCAAAAAGAAAAGGGCTTAGTAATAGGTAAGCACATAATTTCAGATAAAGCCCCAACTTATATTATTGCTGAGATAGGTAATAATCATAATGGCGATATTGAATTAGCAAAAAAACTTGTTGATCTTGCCGTTGAAGCAGGTGCAGATTGTGTCAAGTTTCAAATGCGTGATCTCGCATCTTTATACAAAAGCGGAGAGGGGCTTGATAAATCAGCCGATCTTGGTGCTCAATATACGATGGATTTATTGAGCAAGTTTCAGCTTAAAAATAGTGAATTAATTGAAGTATTTGACTACTGCAAGACTAAAAATTTGACTCCTCTTTGTACACCGTGGGACATTAAAAGTTTAGAAGTATTAGAAGAGTATGGTATGGAAGGCTATAAAGTGGCTTCTGCTGATTTTACAAATCATCAGCTACTTGAAGCTTTGGCAGCGACCGGAAAGCCTCTTATTTGTTCTACAGGGATGTGTACAGAAACAGAAATTAAGAGCTCCGTTGATTTTCTTAAAAGTAAGGGAGCTGAGTTTGTTATTTTACATTGTAATTCAACCTATCCTACGCCATATAAGGATGTAAATCTTGCTTACTTAAAGCGACTAAGTAATATAACCTCCAGTTTAGTTGGGTATTCAGGGCACGAGCGTGGGATATCTGTTCCTATTGCCGCAGTAGCTCTTGGTGCCTGCGTTATTGAAAAACACTTTACTATAGACAAGGGAATGGAAGGCAATGACCATAAGGTTTCTTTACTACCTGACGAGTTTAAGGCAATGGTAAGTCAAATTCGTGAAGTTGAAGAGTCTATGGGTATAGATGGTGAGCGAATAATAAGCCAAGGAGAGATGATTAACCGAGAAACACTAGCTAAAAGTTTAGTTGTAAATACAGAAGTTAAGAAAGGGGAGGTCATTACTCGTGAAATAATAGAAATTAAAAGCCCTGGACAAGGCCTTCAGCCGCTATATATCGAAGAGCTTGTAGGTAAGGTTGCAAAGCGTCATTTTAGCAAAGGTGATTATTTCTACGAGTCAGATTTAAAAGTAGAAACTATCCAGGCACGTGATTATGATTTTAAACGGCCATTTGGTATCCCTGTTCGGTATCATGATTATAGCAAATTAGCGTCAAAATCAAATCTTGACTTTGTTGAATTTCACCTTAGTTATCAGGACTTAGATATAAATTTAGAAGATTTTTTTACTGATAATGAGGATATTGGCTTCGCTATACATAGTCCTGAATTATTTGCTGGTGATCATATTTTGGATTTGGCTAATCCAAATAGTGAATATAGAAGTCATTCAATAAGAGAATTGCAGCGAGTATGTGATATTACTAGAAATCTGAAAAAATATTTTACGAAAACAGAATGTCCCGTTATTGTTTTGAATGCTGGGGGGTTTAGTTCTTCAGGCTTTCTACCAAAAAGTTGTCGATCAGATATGTATGAGTTGATAGCTGCTTCTTTATCTGAAGTCAATCAAGATGGGGTTGAACTTATAATTCAAACGATGCCTCCTTTTCCTTGGCACTTTGGAGGGCAAAGTTATCATAACGTGTTTGTGGATCCTAATGAGATAGAAATGTTCTGTGAGCGGCATAAATACCGTATTTGTTATGATGTTTCACATTCAATGATGGCATGTAATTATTATAATTGGAAATTGAGTGATTTTACACGTATTGTGGGTCCCTACATTGCTCATATGCATGTGGTGGATGCGTTGGGGATTGATGGTGAAGGTGTACAGATTGGTAAAGGAGATGTGAATTTTGAAGAACTGTCTAATGATTTGCAAAAATACGCATCTAGTGCCCAGTTTATTCCAGAAGTATGGCAGGGGCATAAAAATAGTGGGGAAGGGTTTTGGGAAGCATTGGATTTTCTAGAGAAATATTTGTGAGAGAGTAGTTATTAGATACGATTAGCAAATAGAGTAATATAACTATGGAGCTAGTTGTTTTTTAATAATATTTAGCTAAATCTCAGTCACTAATATAAGATTGTATGCCCCAAATTTAATAATTAATAATACAGCTTTCTTAGAGAAGGTTGAAGAGTTGTATTTTTAACGAAAAATTGATGGGGCTAAAGAGTAATTGAGGGTTTGTGTTGTTTGTCAGGCTCAAAGAATTAAATTTAGCGGGATGTATGTTTTTATGCTTTATAATTTTGCTAGTTATTTACAGTTATTTACAGTTATTTACAGTTATTGTTTGCTTGTTTAGGAAAATAAAAGTTAATAGCTTGTATCAATGTATACGGTGATATTGATTTTAATTGCAGTTTTGGTAGGTTTTTAGTGGCTTTAAAAAAGTAATTTAATAAGATGCCACCAATGAACTGCGATATGAAGCTTGCAGTAGCCGCCCCAATAATTCCAAATTGATTGACAAGAAATACTGTGGTTAATATTGTTATGATAAGGGTTGTTATTGATGTAATAATTAGTACTGACTGTCCGCCATTTAGTAACAGGTAAGGGTTGCGTACAGTGCTTATGGCGCAAGATATAAAAGTGCAGCTTAGAATAATGTAGACATTAAAGAGTGCACTGTAGTCTTTTGGTAAGTAGAATTCTACAATTAAGTATATTACAGGAGTCATGATTATGCTTATGATAATGCTTGAGTAGAATAGAATTGAGCTATAATAGATAAAGCTAAGATGATTTTTTTCATTAGAAAACTTTCTTGATAAGACTGGAAATATGCCAAGATCTATAACAACAATACTTAACATGAGTCCATCTAATATTCTGATTGCAAGAGAGTAAACTGCAAATTCTTCACTGCCTGCTATATCTAAAAGTATAAAGGAATCTATTCTTCTATAGATTAAGTATACAATAGTGCTGATGGCAACGGGTAGTGCTTGTAAAAAAGTTGCTTTTAACTGAACTTTTTTTGATTTTATTTGGTCTGTTTTTAAATTACTACATTTATAAATAATATATAAAGATAAGAAGAAAACTACGTAGTCTAGAAAAACTGAAATCGAAATAATTATAATGGAAGTTAAGTTGTAAGTTATGAGTATGTATTTTGTTGAAAAGCAAAATATAACCATGATAACTCTTGCTAGCGCAATACATTTGCCTTTCTGTAGAGCTTTAGCTTTCCATTCAATTATTTCAAAGCTTCCTAGTATAATCACGGTTAGCATAGGTAATAGTGTATAAAATTCATTATATTGAATTTGTACATATAATATTGCGATGAGAAAAAATATAAATGAAGTTATTAATCTTATTGTTATGAATTCAGCACCTTCGGTGGTGCCTTGAATATATTCTTTGATAAATATGCGTTGTAAGCCAAATTGAGATAAGCTTAAACCGAGACCTGTTACCATTAGGCCGAAAGAAAAATGAGCCAGGTTGTTTATGTCTAGAAATCTGGCTAAAAAAAACAGTAGAAAAATTTGATATAGGATTTTTGATGAGATGTCAATGCCGAGCCATAATATATTTTTGAGTGATGTCATAAGTAATACCAAAATCTACACAAGATGCTATTTGATATTGACACGATACCATTATTTCCTGGCATGTAAATATGAAAGAACGCTAAAGGCTGGTATTTCTAACTCAGATGAGGTCGTTTTGTATATCAATTTATCAGGAAGTGTATTGGATGAAGAGTTTGTTGTAGATTTACCATTCGGGTACAAGAGAAATTATCGATCTATATTTGATGCTAGAGAGATTTTACGTATATTCAAAAGAATTCATGTTAAAATGTTGATAGTTTTTAATGATTTTGATTATAGATCCCAGGCTGTATCGTCAAGTATAACATATGAACATCTGGCTTTATTTGAGGAAGGGTTGGAAAGCTATATAGAAAAAAAAAATACGCTTATGAAGCGAATTAAAGGTTTTATTTTACATCTCATCGGTATTAAAAATGTAAATTCTACAGGTATTGGTCATGGAAAGGCTGATTATATTATTGTCGTATCTGATAATTCGTTCAATTGGCGCTGTGAACCACGGATAAAAATAAATATACCAGCCGTTGTGCGTAACGTAGTATCCGATGACTATTTCTTTTTATCTCAGCCCTTAGTTATTGATAGAATACTTACCGAAAATGAGTATACTAAATACTTATTAAAGCTAATAGATGCTGAGTTTGATGTTAAATATGTCCTTCATCCAAGAGAAAGTCTTGAAGACTATTCAGTTGATATGCAAATATTTTTGAAGCGAAATTTTAATATGGTTAGGCTTCCTGATACATTCGAAAGCTGCCTTGACCAAGGTATAATCAGTCCACTTTCGGTGTTTACAATTTTTTCTGGAGCTTCTGCGAACTCAAAATTATGGTACGATATACCGTCGTATATGCTTTTTCTTCGTGATGAGACTAATGATAAAATAAAGTCAGGGCAAAGGGTTTTATTGACAGCAGGTGTTGAGATTTATGAATAAACGGCTATCAAATATACTTTTATATTCACCGTTGATATGGATAAGTGGGGTAAATATATTATTTTATCATATTTATTATGCTGCTGTTTTTTTTAAAACTGGAAGGGTTATATCAAAAAATACTAAGGCTCAGCATTATTTGTTAATGTATATTTTTTTGTATTTTATAAGTCTACTGAGCTCGTTTTTTTTCTATGATTATGAGTTTAGCCGATATGTTGGCTCATTTTTTAATTTAACTATATGGGTTATATGTTATCTTGCTTTTTCTGTCGGCTTAAGTGATAGTATGAAAGATGCAAAAAAAAGTGGCTTTGAAGGTCTTTATATTAGCGAAAATAAATTGTTCGTTTTTTCTATTTTTATTTTTTTGTTCGCAATTATTCCATATTTTATTTTTGAAGATATTATTGTATATAAATCATTATTGGGTAATTTAGGTTCTTTTGATCAATATCCATTGATCTCCGATAATACATCGCTACGTATTTTGGTTCAAGACTGGACTAGTGGTGAGTTTGGGGTGAGATCGAGTATACTGTCACCGTATCCTACTGCTAGCGGTATGCTCGGGCTAGTTGGGGTGTATATTTGTACCTCTCAAAAGAAAACTTATAAGAGCTTGGCTGCTTTAGCTATTTTTTTGTTGCTCATTTTTGCTAGTGGTTCTCGAGCAGTCTTGTTTGCGACCATTATTTTTACTGTTTCATTTGTCTTTCTTTTGATAGTCAGAAGTGTAAAGCAAAGAATACTTATGCTATATGTTTTTCTTGTTTTTTTGTTTTTTGCTATTGTTTATATTTTGTTTTTTTCTAGTTTTGTTGATGATGTTTATAAAATTAGAGAGTCTTCTTCAAATTTACGGTTTGCCATGTATAACGAGGCCTTGTCATTATTTTATAATAATCCAATTTTAGGTGTTGGCGTTAAACCAAGATCAGATATATTCCCTATACCTATTGGTTCACATAGTACTTATTTAGGTATTCTTACCAAAAATGGAGTATTGGGAATGTTCATGTATTCACTCTTTATTATATCAATCTTGTTAAAAGGGTTGCACAGGCTGGATCATAAAAATACTGCTACACTTCTCTCTATTTTGTTTTCTTTTTCCTTTTTTGCATTGTTTGAGGATGTGGATTCCCCAATTCTAGTTTCGACTACAGTTTTTTATTTGTTAGGTTATTATTATAATTTTGATTTAAATCTTAATGGTAGAATGCTATGAAAAAAAGAATATTATTTGTAGGTGATCTCGAAACCTCTAGAAACTGGGGCGCAAGAGGAACTTCATATAGTTTCAATAAAATGCTAAAGACTGGTTTTCCAGATGCAGAAATATCAAGAATTGAATTTAGAAGTCTTTATTTTCAAACTCCTATTGAAGGTTGGTCGAAGAAAGACCCCTATCAATATTCTTCCTTAAAGTGGCACTTAAAAAGGATTTTAATTCGTTTTTCATTATATTCTTATGTTAGAAGATCTTTTGGTAAAAAATCATCGAAAGAGCTTAGAGAAGGCCCTGATGATGATTTTCTACCTTCAACTTTTGAAGAGTTTGAATCATGCTCATATTCCATACTAAAGGATGTCAGGTACCAGCATGAAATAAAAAAAATAAAAGATTCAGACTTTTTGGTGATATCAGCAGAGGGTAATTTTGTAAATCATAAAGATCATTATAGAAGGTATCGGAGAGCTGCAAGGTATCTTTTTTTTATAGCTTATGTCGCCAAAAAAAGATTCAATAAACCTGTCTATATTATGAATCATACTGTTGATCCTCGTTTTGATGTTGCAGAAAATATTATTAAAAATCTTTACCCTATAATGGATGGGATTTCAGTTAGAGAACCTTTGTCAATCGAGACGCTGAATAGAATAAATCCTGATATTAAACCAATGATGCATCCCGATGCACTGTTTACGTTTGAGTTGCCATCAGATTACAAACCATCCCGTATTACAAAGTCTCAAGTTGATTTTTCAAGACCTTTCATTGCTCTAGGAGATTCTTCTTCTCTTCCTGAGGTTTCTTGGGATATAGAAGCGTTTTATGATTCACTAATACCAAAGCTTAAAACTTTAGGTTTTCAAATCGTCCTGATCGATGGAGGTAGTACGATCTCTCCAGTATTAGGTAAGCTAGCTAGAAAGCATAATATTGGTTGGTTTGATGTCTGGTACGCTGATTTTGATGAGCTTTATTATGTTTTAAGCAGGTCACTTGTTTATATATCAGGTAGGTGGCATCCGTCGATACTCGCGAGTAAAGCCGGTGTTCCTTTGGTCCTTTGGGGAGCTGATAGTCATAAAACTCAAGGTTTGATCCAGTTATTAGATTACCCTATTGAATATTTCGAAACTAAAATATTACCTAGTTGTGTTGATAATATATTTAAAGCAACTAAAGATTGTATCGATGATAGAAGTGCTATTGAAAAACACTTCAAGATTAAAAGTTTCGAGTTAGCAAATCTATCTAAAAATATGATTACTGAAATAGTGAGTAGCTAGATGGACAGTTTTTTAAAAGAAAAAGTTATTGATAAAGGGCTGTGTATTGGTTGTGGTGTCTGTTCGTTTATTAATCCAAATAAATATGAAACAGTCTTGAATAGTTTTGGTATGTTTGAGGCTGTAGAGAAATCTCAAACTGAACCAAGCAAAGAAGAAACGTATTTATGTCCCTTCTCGCCAAAAGCTCTTAGTGAAGCTGAGGTTTCTAAAAAATTATTCTACGAAAATGGAATTCAGAAATATGATGACGTTTGTGGGTACAATTTGAATGCATATGTTGGCCATACATTAAGTCATGGTTTAAGAGAGGGGGGAAGCTCTGGAGGGGGAACCACCTGGATTTGTTCTCAATTGCTAGAAAAAGGTCTTGTTGACGCAGTGATTCATGTGAGAGAGGCTACGTATAATGACGAGTTAGATTATGAATATAATATATCTGAAAACTTTGATGATCTGCTAAGTGGGCAAAAGTCTAAGTATTACCCTATATCTTTGAATGAAGTTCTTAATAAAATTGATGAAAATAAAAAGTATGCTCTTATCGGTGTCCCATGCTTCATTAAATCAATGAGACTTTTAGCTTCAAGTAATAGTTTAATTAAAAATGCAATAAAATTTTATATCGGTATTATTTGTGGTCACCTAAAAAGCACAGCTTTTTCAGATTTGATGGCTTTGCATGCTAATGTTAAATTAAAAGAAAGGGGTGTTGTGGATTTTAGGCTTAAAACTCCAAGTGGCGATGCGCATGAGTATTCTAGTAGAGTATTTTATCGTGAAAAAAACTTGTATCATGATACAAACTCTGTGCGTGATTTATATGGTTGTGACTGGGGTGTAGGTTACTTTAAGTATAAGGCTTGTGATTTTTGTGATGACGTTTTCGCTGAACTTGCTGATATTGTTATAGGGGATGCTTGGGTGCCGCCATACAATTCTGATTGGAAAGGAGATAATGTTGTACTGACTCGGAATAATATTTTAGACGGAATTATACAAAATGGTATTGTAGAAAAGTTGTTAAAGTTTGATAAAGTGGATTTACTTAAAGTTAAAGAAACACAAGCTGCTAGTATCAGGCATAAGAGAAATGATATACATATAAGAATCCTTGAGGATAATGGTGTTGACCTAGTTAAGCGTTCTTCTAATTCAAACAATAACTCACCTAGAAAAGCTGTTCAAGTAGCTAGAGCTAAACTGCGTGATTCAAGTCATATCAACTTCAAGATTGCAAAGGAAAGTAGCAATGTCTTGAAAAAGTTTGAGTTTTTGATGCGTAGTGACTTAAACCAATATAGGAAGGCGAAAGGAGAAGGCTTAGTTCGGTTTGTCCCTGAAAATCTTAGACTATATATCAGGAAGCTTAAGTATAAAATTTCTAAAGTGTTAGGTGGTTGAGCATGTTTGTAGAAAAAATTTCACCCGTATTTGAGTTTAAAAATGGGTTTTATACTTTTATTAATCCACATTCATATAGATGCTTAATAGATACTGATATACAATCTAATGTTTTTGATAATATTTATATAGATGGTTTTTTGCTTTGTTCTGTGTACCGCTTTTTTATGAATAAAAAAGTTGAGCGGGTTAGTTTTGATTATTCATCTATCGCTGATATTGTCTTTATGAAATGTGTTGAAGAACAGCGAAGAGTTGCAATTATCGGAAGCGATAGTGAAAGTAATACAAGATTTCATCAAATGATCAAAGAGAAATATGACTCTATAAATATTGTTCTATCTAAAGATGGTTATTTTGATCATACAGAGGAAATTGAGCTGATTGATATGCTTTTAAATACTGATATTGATTTTGTTCTTTGCGGTATGGGTAGCCCAAGGCAGGAGCAGTTCTTAACTAATCTTAAAGCTTCCGGTTGGAAAGGTGCTGCATTTACCTGCGGTGGATTTATCCATCAAACGGCATCGTTAAAAGATAGTCATTGTGGAAATTATTATCCATATTATATAGATAAACTCAATTTAAGGTTTTTATATAGAATATACAAGGAGCCTAAACTTATTAAACGATATTTTTTTTCATATCCTTTGGGTGTCCATAAATTCGTTATGGAGTGCCTTAAAATAAATGTTAAATAAGATTTACTATTGTAAACGGTCAGTTAACAGCTTATTTAAAGTCTCACTCCAGGGTAGCAGAGTATTGTTTTCTCTTTAGGCTGCTGTCAAAGATGTAGCGGAGATACTGTAAGCTCTTACTGATTAATTTTCGCTTTTTCAATTATTCTGTAAGGATTGTACTAGATTTTAACCTCTATACTATTGCAATGAAAATCCCGTTTTTTGACCAACCACGAACGAATTGTGCTTTTCCCAATTTACAGGCAACCGTCCTGAATGTAAAAGCTGCACTTACGTCAGTTTTGGCCAGGTACGAGTGGCTCACAATCTACCAGTGATGATTATCAGATATGGCTAAGGCATCTTTGATTATATTGAGAAGTTCCATACTTCAAGAATGCGGCGTAGACTGGCACAACAAAATCAACATTAGTGCATTTTTTTATTCGTCCGTGATAACGGGTAGAACCGCTTCTAGTAACGGATAATGAAGTGTTTTATCATGTCAAGTTGTAAATTCGTTCGAATGGTGGTTGGATGCGTCATCTGCCAATAAACATCAAAGTCTGTAAAAAAGCGCTAATTACTTTGAATAGTCATTCTGTATGCTCCGACAATGAATACAAATGTGCTGATATAACATCTTATATGTATTGATAGAATCTATGCTGGCAAAGTATTCCTAATTCTTGATAAACTTCGTCATAACTATGCTAAGAAGGTCAAGCGCTGCTTGGTAAGCCTAATAGTTAAGCCCTATTTAGGGGTATTTTTCTTGACAGCTTATTCACCAGAACTCAAACTTGGATAGTATATACAGTGTTATGTGGAGAGCATGCTGGCGGTACAGACATTTTAAGTGTTAAAGAGCTGAAGAAAAAATACATCATGCATATTGATGCTGCAAAGAAGATCGGCGTGGGTGAAAAGTTACTTTCAATAGCAGCATATCAAATTCGTGGCTTAACATGTGTGTTTATTCGCCGGGTTAATGCCTTAAATAGTCAGGAGAGGCTGTAATTACTCATATGTTGTATTTGAACCGGTTTTAGCTGTAGTGGTTTTATGTGATTTTTTTTGCTCAAACGTTTTGTTGTTTTCTCTAGGTTATTTTTCCAAGAAGTTTTCTACTGAACTTTATTAAAAAGTTGTGAAACGTGCTCTTTTACATCCACCGATCACATTGCACGAAATAGAGACTGTGAAGTACTAATAGTTGAGCGCTTTAATCAACTAGTTTAAGGTTTGTGGTTTGTGCCGCCTGGTCGGGTGTTGAAGAGTCAGCGTTTGGCTGATGCATTCTTGCGGTTTCCTGAATCCGAATTGGTTTTTTCGATTCCTATTGAGGATGTCCGTTAGCTTGGCTTGTATGAGCGCTTTTATGTTGACAGTGCTATAGGGGATGATATGTCTACCGATTATGTTGTTAATGTGTTTGTAATAGAATCAAACGAGTCTGTTGCTGGGCTGCCTATTGAGCAGCATAGTGATTATCAGTGGCTGTCTGAAGCCGAGTTGTTAGCAGCTGCTGATGTGCATATCCACTCCAAGTGGTACTTCATGAACGAACAAGGATATTCCGTATGATCCCCGTAATTATGGCCGGTGGTTCCGGTACACGGCTGTGGCCTCTTTCCCGTTCTCAGTATCCTAAGCAGTTTCTGGCGCTGAGCAGTGATCTTTCCATGCTACAGGAGACTGTCCTGCGGTTAGGTAACGTGAGCCAGGTTAGCCTGATCTGCAACGAAGAACATCGCTTTCTTTCTGCTGAGCAGATGCGGGTTTTGAATCAGTCCTGTTCTATCTTCCTGGAGCCTGTAGGGCGAAACACCGCACCGGCTATCGCCCTGGCGGCGATTGATGCCGTGAATAAAGGGCTGGGCGGTGAGTGCCTGTTAGTGTTGGCTGCGGATCATGTGATTGAAGATGAACAGACATTTCAACGGGTGATCGCTCAGGCAGAACCTCTGGCTAAAGAGGGTATGCTGGTTACCTTTGGTATTGTGCCTCAGCACCCTGAAACCGGTTATGGGTATATCAGAGCCGATGTCAGCTCTCCAATGCCTGAAGTTAAGAGTGAAGAGCATACTGCCTATCCCGTTTCAGCGTTTGTTGAGAAGCCTGATCTGGCAACTGCTGAATCCTATCTGGCTGAGGGTGGCTATTACTGGAACAGCGGTATGTTTATGTTTCGTGCGGACCGCTATCTGGAAGAGCTGGGTAAGTTCCGCCCCGATATTCTTGAAGCCTGTCAAAAGGCGATGGCTGATACGTCCGCTGATATGGATTTTGTCCGGGTTGATGCTGAGGCTTTTTCCGCCTGTCCCGATGAGTCTGTTGATTATGCTGTGATGGAGAAGACTGATCGCGCGGTTGTATTACCGCTGGACGCTGGCTGGAGTGACGTCGGAAGCTGGGCTGCTCTCTGGGAGATTAAGGATAAAGATTCCAGTGGCAATGTGCTGGATGGCGATATTGTCGCCCACGGCACCAGCGACTCTTTTGTGATGTCTTCTAACCGGCTGGTGGCTACTCTCGGTGTGGATAACCTGATTATTGTTGATACCCCTGATGCTTTGTTGGTTGCAGATAAAAGCAAGATTCAGGATGTTAAGAAAATTGTAGCAGAGATTAAGGATGCGGGTCGCAATGAAGCTTTTCAGCATCGGGAAGTCTACCGCCCCTGGGGTAAGTATGACTCTATTGACTTGGGTGAGCGCTATCAGGTAAAACGGATTACGGTGAAAGCAGGTGCTCGCCTGTCTGTTCAGAAACATCATCATCGTGCAGAACACTGGATTGTGGTGAGTGGCACCGCCAATGTCACCATAGGTGGTGTGACTACCCTAGTGACTGAAAACCAGTCGACTTACATCCCTCTAGGGGAGGTTCATTGTCTTGAAAATCCTGGTAAGGTCGATTTGGAGCTGATTGAAATTCAAACGGGCTCTTACTTGGGTGAAGACGATATAGTGCGCTTAGAAGACCAGTATGGCAGGGCTTAAGACCAGGCCAGAAGCCTGTCTGCTTTGTTTGTCCGTGGTTCCAAAGTACTGATGTTGTAGAACGCCTCTTGTGGTGATGGTTGGGGGTAGTTGATCGCCCTTGATCAGAACTCCTACAAGGGGGGCAATATTCTTATGTAGGAGGGGTGCTGGCTGTCCTTTGGGTACCTCACGCCGATGATGTTTAAACGAATAGTCTGAATCCAAAACGACGTTATGCTTAACACTCAGGATATTATTACGCTGGCTAAAAAAGCCGGTGATGTGATTATGGAGATCTATCATCGGAATTTCGCCATCTCTGAGAAGAGTGACGAAAGCCCGTTAACCGAAGCGGATCTGGCATCTCATCACTGTATCGTTGATGGGCTGAAAACTCTGACACCAGAGATACCGGTGTTGTCGGAGGAGTCCGGTGGCAGTGAACATCAGGACCGGATTACATGGCAGAAATACTGGCTGATCGATCCGCTGGACGGCACTAAAGAGTTTATCAAGAAAAACGGCGAGTTTACGGTCAATATCGCCCTGATCGATCAGGGTAAAGCGGTGCTTGGCGTGGTTTATGCCCCGGCACTGGGGGTGACCTACTGGGGTAATGCTGAAGGTGCATTCAAAGAGAGTAATGGCCAGGTGACACCGATCCATGTATCTGAGATCCCCGCTGAAGGGACTGTATGGCGTGTCGTTGGCAGTCGTTCCCATCAGTCTGACGAGTTTAAAGAGTTTGTTAAAGGGTTGCCAGAAACCGAAGTGGTGTCGATGGGCAGCTCACTGAAGCTTTGCCTGGTGGCTGAGGGAGCGGCTGATATTTATCCCCGTCTGGGCTTAACCAGCGAGTGGGACACTGCTGCAGCGCATGCTGTTGTTACTGCGGCTGGTGGCCAGGTACTGCAATACCCTGATTTGACTCCTCTTTTGTATAATACCCGACCAGAAACATTATTGAATCCATTCTTTATTGTTTGTGCTGAGAAGTCGGATAAGTAGGCTTTAGTTATTAATTGCGATGATTACCCGGAAGGCATGCTAGCGTTGCTTGCCAGAGGTATGATGCTTTGGCTCCTGAACGGGCTTTTTGAGGAATTTTTATATGGCAATTCTGGTTACCGGTGGGGCGGGTTATATTGGCTCTCATACAGTCGTTATGTTGCTTGAGGCGGGTTATGATGTCGTTGCGTTTGATAACTTTTGTAACAGTCACCCTGAGGTGTTTAACCGGATAGAAACGATCACCGGCAAGTGTCCGGTCTTTATTGAAGGTGATATCCGCGATCGGGTATCGCTTGACAGGCTGTTTACCGATTACTCAATTGAGTCGGTTATCCACTTTGCGGGTTTGAAAGCGGTGGGAGAGAGTTCCAGAATTCCTCTCGAATATTACCAGAATAATTTTTATGGATCGATTGTTCTCTGTGAAGCTATGGCGGCTGCAGGGGTGAAGAAGCTGGTTTTCAGTTCATCAGCGACGGTTTATGGAGAGGATGCTCCCATCCCTTATAAAGAGACTATGCCACGAGGGAAGACGTCTAATCCCTACGGTAGCTCTAAGGCGATGGTGGAGCTGATGCTGACCGATCTGTGTGTTTCAGACCCGGAATGGTCAGTAGCTTTGTTGCGCTATTTTAATCCTATCGGAGCCCACCCCAGTGGTTTAATCGGGGAAGATCCTCAGGGTATACCGAACAATCTGATGCCATTTATCAGCCAGGTGGCGGTGGGTAAGCGTGAGCAGTTATCAATATTTGGTAATGATTATGAAACCCCAGACGGTACTTGTGTTCGTGATTATCTGCATGTGATGGATTTGGCGGAAGGGCATCTCAAATCGTTGAGCTGTCTGGATAAGCCGGGTACCCATATCTATAACCTGGGCACTGGCAACGGGCTGTCTGTACTGGAAATGGTGAATAGTTTTATTGCGGTAACCGGGGTTGATATTCCCTATCAGTTTGCGCCCCGCCGTGAGGGTGATCTGCCTGCCTTCTGGGCCGATGCAGGTAAAGCTGAGCGAGAGCTGGGCTGGAGCACCCGCTATTCGTTAGCGGATATGATGCAGGACACCTGGAAGTGGCAATCGCAGAATCCAGAGGGATATAGATAAGCCTCGCTATTGTAGGGGCGTCTCGCCGCGATGGTTTATCGCCCCTGGAAGGGACTCCTACGAGGTGGGATGTATTGTAGGAGCAGCGTTAATATGCCCTTTGGGGGCTCGCCGCGATGGTTTATGGCCTCTGGGTGCATCGCCGCGATGCCCATGGCGATTAATTTTAAAATAGGTAAATACGATGAAAGGGAATTCATCTGCTTTGCGTAAAGGTCGGTTTTCGGAAGCCGGTCAAATCTATCTGGTTACATTTGTAACCCATCAGCGAACCCCAATCTTTCATGACTTTGGTTGTGGCCGGATTGTTGTGTCTTCAATGCGCTTTTTAACGACATCATCAGATACCCTGGCATATGTAATTATGCCGGATCATGTTCATTGGTTGGTGGAACTGCGTGATGGTTCACTTGAGCGTTCAGTCCATTCCCTCAAATCATTCTCAGCTAAAGAGATCAATAAAAGGCTGGGATGGTTGGGGCATATTTGGCAAAGCGGTTTTCATGATCATGCTATCAGGGATGAAGAGGATTTATCGGAGATCGCACGTTATATTGTTATGAATCCCATTCGGGCAGGGTTGGTGCGAAGTTGCAGAGAGTATGCGTTGTCGGATGCGGTTTGGGTGTAGGGCTACACCTTGCCGCGAGGTTTTATCGCCCCGGGTACCCAGAGGGCATGCTAACAGGGCTGCTACGGGGTAGGGTGTTTTGTAGGAGCGTATCCTGCCGCGATGGTTTATCGCCCCGGGTACCCAGAGGGCATGCTAACGGGGCTCCTACGGGGTGGAATATGTTGTAGGAGAGGCATCCTGCCGCGCTGGTTTATCGCCCCGGGTACCCAGAGGGCATGCTAACGGGGCTCCTACAGAGTTAAGCTCTTATGCCCGCAACAACGCTAAAAGTTCTTTCGTTTTGCTTTGCATCAGGTCTTCATTACCGCGGGTTTCGACATTCAGCCGGACCACTGGTTCGGTGTTGGATGAGCGTAGGTTGAAGCGCCATTCGCCCATATCCAGGCTGATACCGTCGGTGTAGTCGATGGATACTGCCGCGTCTTTGTACTTTTCAAGCACCCGGTCAATCGCCGCTTTAGGATCTTCCAGTTTGCTGTTGATTTCGCCGGGTGATGGGAATTTTGTAATCCGGTCGTCGACCAGTTGTGACAAGGACAGGCCTTTGTTGCTGATCAGCTCGGCAACCAGTAGCCAGGGCACCATGCCACTATCGCAGTAGAAGAAATCACGGAAGTAGTGGTGAGCGCTCATCTCACCGCCGTAAACTGCATCCTCTTCACGCATTCTTTCCTTGATAAAGGCATGTCCGGTTTTACTCTGAATTGCTTTTCCGCCGCTGGCTTCAACAATATCTAGGGTGTTCCAGGTCAGGCGTGGGTCGTGGATGATTGACGCACCTGCATTTTTTGCCAGAAACGCTTCAGCCAGCAGGCCAACGATATAGTAGCCTTCAATAAAGCGGCCGTTTTCATCAAACAGGAAGCAGCGGTCGAAATCACCATCCCAGGCGATCCCCATGTCAGCTTTATGTTCAAGTACAGCCGTGATGGTGTCGGCGCGATTCTCTTCAAGAATCGGGTTAGGGATGCCATTCGGAAAGGTGCCGTCGGGCTGGTGGTGAACTTTAATAAACTCGACCGGCACGGATGCTGCTTTAAACTGGGTCTCTAGGGCGTCAATCACATGTCCGGCAACACCATTGCCGGCGTTAACAACCAGCTTCATTGGTTTCAGGGCCTGCAGATCGATATAGCTTTCAAGGTGTTCAATATAGGCGGCAAGCGTATCTGCTTTTTCGTAACTTCCGCGGTCGGCTTCATTCGGGGCTGCGAAGTTGTTTTCCCGGGCGAGCTGCTCAATATCATTAAGCCCTGTGTCTCCGCTGATCGGGCGGGAGCCCTGTTTAACCAGCTTCATACCGTTGTAATCTTCGGGGTTGTGGCTGGCGGTAACAACGATGCCACCATCAGTTTTCAGGTGTGCCGTTGCGAAGTATATTTCTTCAGTACCGCACAGACCGATGTCTAAAACATTGACGCCGGAATCTCTGAGGCCATTCGCTAAAGCTGTTTTCAATGATTCCGTCGACAGGCGCATATCGCCGCCGACAACAACAGTTTCAGGTTTCAGGAATTGCGCATAGGCACGGCCGATTCGATAAGTAAGGTCTTCATCCAGCTGAGTGCCAAGCTGGCCGCGGATATCATAGGCTTTGAAACAGGCTAGTTTGCTCATTAGGGCTTCTCTGAAGAGTGTGAGGAATTGGATAAAAAGTGTCGGCCAGTTTGCCAGGCAAGCCAGGGCAAAAAGATAATGGCCATACCGGTCAGATTTGCATACATATCGTACAGGGAAAAATGTCGGTGGGGTAACAACCATTGTTGGATAAATTCTGCACTGCAGGCCAGCGCAGCCAGGCCGAGAATGAATAGCGGAATATACGTGCGAGATATGGCCCAGATACCGGTAATCGTCATAGCAGCAAAGCCTGCGAAGTGACCAAATTTGTCTGACTGATCGAACATCTGAGGGGGTGGTGTTTCGCGGAATAGCCCGTAGAGCAAGCCGGCTGAACACACACCGAAGATTACTTTACGTAACATTAGCGACCTACGCCTATGTAGGTAAAACCATACATTTCAAGTGCATCGCAGTCGAAAATGTTACGCCCGTCAATAATAAGAGGCATACGCATTTTCTGTAACAGCTCAGGGTAATCCGGAGACCAGTATTCAGGCCACTCGGTGACGATTAATAGGGCGTCAGAGTCAGCAACTGCCTCATAGGCATTGTGGCAGAAATGCAGGTCAGGCTCGTTGGGGTAATAGGCCTTTAAATTACCGAGTGCTTCAGGGTCGTGAATTTTAACCGTGACGCCTTGCGCCAGTAATGCATCGATAATTTTAAGACTGGGCGCCTGATCGATACTGGCGGTGCCAGGTTTAAAAGAAGCGCCCCAGATGGAAACCGTTTTATGAGTCAGGTCGCATTGGTAGTAATGCCAAAGCTTTCTGAACAGCAGCTCTTTTTGAATCTCATTTTCAGAAATAACAGTTTTCAAAAGGGAATTTTGTCCCTTTTTTTCAAAAATATCGGAAAAGCGCGATATATTCTGATTAAAGTTCTGGCCTCCAAAGCCGCAGCCGGGGGATAGGTAGTGGCTGCCGATTCGTGGATCAGCACCCATGCCTTCACGGATCGTGTCAATATCCACATCCATCTGGTCGGCGAGATTTGCCAGTTCGTTGATGTATCCAATACGGATCGCCAACATGCCGGTAATAGCCAGTTTTGTAAATTCGGCTTCCCGACTGCTCATCAAGAGCAGGTGTTCAATATTCTGTAAGAACGGGCGAATTAACGAGCGTGTCATGGTGATCGCCCAGTTGTTATCACAGCCAACAGTAATCCGCTTTGGTTGTGTGAATCCCTGCAAGGCTTTGCCTTCCTGAAGATTATCAGGGATATAAACAACAACCTGGTTAGCTGCTTCATTGAGAAGACTCTGCAACTTGTCGGTCGCGCCAACACCGAAATTACACTGGTTTACAATCAACAGGTCTTTCGGTATCTCGCTGGCAAGATTACGGATGATGCTCTGGGCAGTGTCAAACTCATTATGTTCCAATGCAAGCCAGTGTACAAAGGCTTCACAGGGCTGTGTAGCAGATTGTTTGAGGCGTCCTTCCTGTATTTGTAGCTCAATCTGATCGAGCAAGCCTGGTTCATCCCGCAAGGCTGAAATGTCTTGTAAGTTTGTCTCTAGCTGATTGTCAGGGCCTTCTATGAAAACAGTATTGCCGGCTTTTGCCAGGCTGGCCGCTGCTACCCATGACGTCAGGTCTGTGCCATAGACTTTAATTTTCATGACGTTGTATCCTGCCGTTGTTGCTGGACAAAGCGAATAAGCCCAGCAGTCGAACTGTCGGTGGTTACTGTGGCGGTGTTACTGAGTTGATCCAGCAGGGATGTGGCAACTTTTTTGCCCAGCTCTACACCCCATTGATCAAATGGGTTTATCTCCCAGATAACCGATTGAACATAGACTTTATGTTCGTACATAGCAATGAGTGCACCGAAGCTTTCGGGAGTGAGTTCATCAATCATGATGGTGGTGCTTGGCTGGTTTCCCCGGTAACGTTTATGTGAGGGTGCATTGGCGGCATCATCCAGCACACTGTCACCCAGTGCAAGCAATCTGGACTGGGCAAGGCAGTTAGCAAGTGCTAACTTATGTTGCGCCTGCAGTTCTTCGCCATATTCCTGGTAACGCAACGCTGGTGCAATAAAATCACACATGACAGACTCAGTGCCCTGATGTAACAACTGATAAAAGGCGTGTTGAGCATTAGGGCCTACCTCGCCCCAAAGTATCGGGCAGGTCGCATAATTCACTGTGTCGCCCGAGAGGGTGACACTTTTACCGTTACTTTCCATCTCCAGCTGTTCCAGGTAGGCCGGAAGATGCTCTAAACGTCCATCGTAGGGGAGAACAGCATGGGCATGAATGTTGAGAAAGTTAATGTTCCAGATGCCAACCATCGCCAGTAATACTGGCAGGTTTTCTGCCAGGGGAGCTGAACGGAAGTGGCTATCCATCTCGTGCGCTCCCGCCAGCAAGCGACGAAAGTTATCATTGCCAGTCTGTAAAGCGATTGCCATACCTATTGCTGACCAGAGAGAATAACGACCGCCTGTCCATTCCCAGAAGTGCAGTTGATTCTTCTCAGGAATACCCCACTCTTTGGCTTTTGATGGGCTGGCGGTAATACCGATGAAGTGCAGCTGGCTGATAAGTTCCACCGGAAGACGACTGGCATTGATTAACCATTCCCGTGCGGTATTCGAGTTGGCCAGAGTGTCAATGGTGGAGAATGACTTTGATGACACGATAAACAGGGTTGAGGCAGGATTGAGAGTACCTAGTAACTGTGCCAGCTGACTGCCATCCATTGATGAGACGAAGTGGACAGCAATATCCCGAACATTTTTGCTCGTGAACAGATTCAGCGCCCGACAGGCCATCAGTGGCCCGAGATCAGAACCACCGACACCAATGTTCACAACGTTTGTTATTGGACTGCCGTCAAATCCACGCCACTGTCCGTCGTGAATCTGATTAACCAGTAACTCCATGCGTTCGAGAGAGCGATGAATCTCCTTTGAGATATCAATCCCATCCAGAATGAGCGGGGTTTCTTTCGGTTGGCGCAACGCGGTATGTAATGCTGGGCGGTCTTCAGATGGGTTGACGTGTGCACCACAGAAGAGCGATTCAATCTTATCTGGCAGTTGCTGTTGTTCAGCCAGGTTCATCAGACGTTGCAGCGTGTTCTCTGTGATGCGTTGTTTTGAAAAATCGACAAGACAGTGGGCTGCATTGAAACTGAACTTTTCAAAACGGTGGCTATCGTCAGCAAACATCTCTTTCAGATGTGTGTTACGGACTTCAGATGCATGCTTATTCAGTGCCTGCCAGGCAAGAGATTGATCAACGGTCATATAGTATCAGTCCTGTTGCGAGAGGAACTGTTTAAACCCTTCAGCGGTTTCCGGGTGCTGCAGCCCGTAGGCAACATTGGCTTGCAGAAAGCCAAGCTTGTTACCGCAATCGTATGTTTTGCCTGTCATGCGATAGGCTTCGACTGTTTTTTCACGCAACAGCTCATCGAGTGCGTCGGTCAGCTGAATCTCGTCTCCTGCACCGGGTTTTGTATTCGCCAGAATCTCCATCACCCGTGCCGGTAGAACGTAACGGCCCACAACAGCAAGATCGGAAGGGGCTTCATCTGTTTTTGGCTTTTCAACCATGCCTTTAATCGGAGCTGACTCGCCTGCAGCGGGATTAATTCCATTACAATCTGCAATACCGTAGAGATGCACCAAGCTCTGAGGGACCGACTCAACCATAATTTGTGCTGCGTTGTTATGCTGCTCGAAGGCTTGCACCATTTTCTGCAGATCATTCTCGTTCTGTTGAAAATTGTTAACCAGTACGTCGGGTAGAATCACTACAAAAGGCTCATTATTGATGGCCTGCGCCGCGCAATATACCGCATGACCAAGACCCTTGGCTTCTGGTTGGCGAACCGAGATAATGGTGACATCGCTTGGTACAATATTGCGAACGGACTTAAGAATCGCTGTTTTGTTTTTCGATTCGAGCTGATGTTCCAGCTCATAATGGGAGTCGAAGTGGTCTTCAATCGCTGATTTACCACTGCGGGTGACCAGTACTATCTCTTTGATGCCTGCTTGAATCGCTTCTTCGACAACATGCTGGATGACCGGTTTATCAACTACCGGCAGCATCTCTTTAGGAATGGCTTTGCTTGCAGGAAGTACCCGTGTTCCAAGTCCGGCCACAGGGATTACAGCTTTACGTACAGTTGGCATATCTTCTCCAGACTTTTCTATCATCCTGATTTTATCTCAATTGAGACGGAAACTGCTTTATTGTCAGTTAAAAACCACAGAGGCGTTTACGTGCTTTACTACCCTGAAGGTAGATGCAAACGAGTCCTAGCTTATTAATTGCACTCAGTCGTTTTTTTAGCACGCCATTATTACGTATAATACCCCGTTCAATATTTTTGATAACTGCTGCTTGTGTATCAGGGGTAAGTGTTGACCAGCCGAGCATTCCCGCTTCTGCGACACTGATATTAACTGCATTTTCCCAGGGGCCAAGCAAGACGGCCTGATTGATAGCCTGTTCATACTCAGTATCAAACTGATTGACTGACGCTTTCATTAAGGCAAGGTTGGCCCAGCTATAAGGCCAGTTAGGGCGAGTCCTGATCGCTTCCCGATAACCGTTTGCGGCTAGTTCAGTAGATGATGCGAAGCCATTTTGATTATCGCTGTGATAATTGTGCAGCGCTTGATAATAATGCAACAGCGCTTGCATTTCCCAATACTCAGCATTAAAACTTTGCCACGCGATAGCTGCATCTGTGTTGTTCAATGCTTCTGCTAATTCATCAGGAGTAGGGCTTTTACCCGTCTTCTGCCAGTGCTCGATGTGTTGCTTCGGAGAGTAGGAGTAGAGGTCTGCAATTCCAGCACGAACTGAAGCAATACCCGCGGCTATTAAGGCAAGAAGCGCTGGTGTGACACAGAGGAAACGAATTATATTAGCTCGATTCATGGCCAGATATTATGCGCTTGGGTATCGATGAAACCATAGCAGAGGCCTTATCGTCACCGACGATAACTGCGGCGGCCTGCACGCCTTCCGATAGAACGGGAGGCCTATGTTTGCTGTTATGGGCATCACTGGCAAGAATAGTCACCCAGTCGCGCTCTAACAATATGTTCGCAATATTCTGAGCCGCATCACCAAACCTGCCGGCTACGGACATGGCTGTCACTTGCAGCAGACAGCCTTGCTCGACAAATGCATTGATTTTATCAACATTACTGACCACTTCTTTGTTCCGTTCAGGATGTGCAATCATCGGTTGAATATTTTGTGCTTTCAGCCAGTTAATCAGCTTGTCTGTACCTGGAGGTATATGGCTGTGCGGCAGCTCAAGCAGCAATACTTTTTTACCTTCCCAATAACCGAGAAAGGGGATTTTTCCTGCGGGAATCATGCCGATCATTTCGGCTGAGATGCGCAGTTCTGCACCCATGCTCAGAGTTAAGGGAATATTTGCTGCTTCGACGGCTTGTTTTAGTTTGGCCAGTACTGGCTCAATTGTTGAAATCTGATTTTCATAACGACCGGGATGTATATGGGGGGTGACAACGATATGCTGAATGCCATCGGCAACCGCTATATGGGCCAGCTCCAGCGACTCTTCAAGAGTAGCCGGACCATCATCAATGCCTGGTAGTATATGATTATGCAGATCAAACATCAGGTTGCTTTTTCCTCTGCGGTGTAGCCATAGTTATCGTAGTAACCTGTGTAGTCTCCACCGTATTTTGCAGCCTTCTTGATATCGACCTGGTTGAGTACGACACCAATCAGCGGAGCTTTGACTTCACTCAGGCGTTTCAGGCCGTTTTTCGCCAACTGATAGTTAGTTGAGTCGGCTTTAACGACGTAGATCATCGCCCCGGCATGGCGAGCCAGCACCAGTGCATCACTCACTGCCTGAGTAGGCGCAGTGTCGATTACAATACGATCGTACTTGGTTTCAAGAACTTCCAGCACTTTTGCAAAGCGGTTAGATGATAACAGTTCCAGCGGGTTGGGGGGAATAATTCCTGAAGTGATCACATCAATACCGGATCGATCATCATGGTGTATTGCTTCATCCAGCTTAGCGGTACCTGCTACCAGGTTAGATAACCCCACTGATTTACCCGATAAACCAAAGGCTTTAGCGATTGAAGGGCGACGCATATCGGCATCGATTAGCAGCACCCGCTCCATTTGCCCCAGCGAGTAAGCCAGACTGAGTGATAGAGAGGTTTTACCCTCACCCGGAATTGACGAGGTGCAGCAAAGAATTTTATGCGGATTATCCAGTGCAGAGAGCACGATACCGGTACGCACAGTTCTCAGGGATTCGGCAAACGCTGACTGCGGGTCATCCAGGTAAGCTGTGTAACTTGCGAACTGCTTCTTACCTTTCGTTGCCAGCTTAGGAAGCAGTCCGAGCATGGTCGTATTGAGTTTGTTTTCCACATCCTGAGCGGTTTTCAGGGTGTTGTTAAGCGCTTCCAGCAGGAAGGAGAACATAACGCCAAACATCATACTAACAACAAAGGACAATGCGATGATCAGTCCTTTCTTTGGTTTCTCTGGTTTCTGTGGAGGCTGTGCCGGGTCTGAAATACGAGCATTAGCTGATTGCAGGTCTCCGGTAGCATTGGTCTCACTGAGTCGGGTAAAGAAAGTGTCGTATAGCTGTCGGTTAGCATCAACCTCTTTCTCTAACTCTTTCAGACGATAGTCTTTGCGGTTTATCGATTGAAGATCCTGTTTGGTTTTGTTAACTGCGGCTTTCAGCGATCTTTCTGCGGATAACGCCAGCTTATACTGATTCTCAATGCCGTTAACAACGGACATAATCTGTGCATTCAGACTGCGTTTAGCATTTTCCAGTTCTGATTGTGCTGCTTGCATCTTCGGATGTTTAGCGCCGTAGCGTTTCGCCAGTTCTGATCTTTTGAGTTCAACCTGAAGCACTGAGCCTTTCAGACTCTGAACCAGCGGGTGTTGTAGCACGGCAGGGATTAGTTCAAAGTTTTCAGGATTGCTCCTGTCAATTCTTTTAATCTGACTATTCAGACTCTCCAGTGCCAATCGGTCGCGTCGTGCATCAACCAACTTTGAGGCAACCAGATCCAGTTCGCTATTGGCGATGTCGAAACCGCCGTCACTACCAACGATCTGTTCTTTTTCTCGGTAATCCTGTAACTTTTGTTCAGCGGCTTTCAGTTTGTCTCTAAGGCCGCTTAATCTGTCCATTAGCCATTCAGAAGCCTTATAAGTCAGTTGCAGGCGAGCTTCCAGATTATTATCTATATAGGCCTCACCAATCGCGTTAGCAATTTGTGCAGATAGCAGTTTATCGTACGAGTCATAGCTGATGGTAACGAGTTGAGTTTTACGAACAGGTGAAATAGTGAGGTTGCTAATAAACTGATCAGTGACGTCTTGCAGTCTGATCCGGGCTTGTTCCTCTTCGGTTAACTCTTCTTTAACACCAAGAGGAAGCAATTCTTTTGCTGAAGCTATAGCTGAGCTAATAAAGCCTGGGTCCTGATTAAACTCTGGATTGTTTATCAGGTTAAGCTTTTCTATTACCCGTTCAGCTAACTGCCGGGATTTAAGAATTTCAAATTGCGTCTGATAATACTCACTGTTGCCGGAGTCGAGCCCATAGACCTCTTCTATAGAAACCACATTCGCGTTTTGGGATTCAATTAACAGGGTCGCTTGTGCTCGATAGACCGGCTTCATTGAGAAAACCACCAGTGTTGTCAGCATAGCAACAACAATAGCGAAGCCGAAAATGCCCCATTTATGGCGATTAATTGTGTTCCAGTAATGGCGAAGATCGATAACATCATCACTAATCAGGCGGGACATGGTGTCCTGAGGTTTGTTCGTGTCCATACTCTATGGTCGGTCTCTGTCAGGTGTATACGAAGCTGCGAGATGCTGCTGGATAAAGTTTTTTGCTTGCGTAAAAAATTAGAAGAAGCTTTGCTCGACCGTGATAACATCGCCCGGTTTAATCTGCGTATTTAAACCAACCAGACGTGGGGCTGAGTTGTTACCATCAGTTGAAACGAACATCTTACTTTTCGACGCACGTTCAGTGAACCCGCCTGCCAGAGCAACCGCTTTTTGGAGTGTAAGTCCCGGCTGATAAGGATAGCCACCTGGCTCTTTGACTTCACCATTTATGTAGAACTGCCGGTATTCCAGAACGGTTATACTGACCTGTGGGTCAAGAAGGTAGCCATCAGCAAGACCCTGTTCAATCATTGTGCTGAGGTTTCCGATGGTCATGTTCAGCACCCTTATCTCTCCTAAGAAGGGATAAGCAATTGTACCGGCATCGCTCAGACGGACTTCCATACTCAGGTTTTCCTCGCCGAATACCTGAATGCTAAGCAGGTCGCCCGAGCCGAGCCGATAGTCGGAAAGAGAGTTAGACTCAGCTGAGACGCCCGAGCAGAAAAAAATCAGAGCAGCCATAAAGGCCGCCCTGCTTAGTTTGAAGCCGAAGATCATTTGTATTCCCTGATATGGCTATATTATAGAGATGCGTTGACGGTCAGCATGACAAGATTTTTAGTGTAGTCTTCGCCTACAACGTTTGACTCTACATCGGTGTAGCTATAATTCACACCAAAGGTTAGCCAGCGACGCATATCATAATTGAGACCAACTTTAACAGAGGATGTGTCATCTTCACGATTGGAGTTGCCTTCATATGCTTCGTTCATAAAAGACAGCCCAAGATCAGTGCTGATAATGTCTGTCCAAGCGTGATTCCAGTTGATGTTGTAAGTTTTGGTATCGATGGCATTACCAGTACCATCTGTTTCAGCTAGATCCTGGCCTGTGCTAATGTCGACAACAGAGTAAGTGCGTGGTGCCCAGCGAATGGATGCTTCCCAGGTGCTCGTGCTTAAATCTTTGCGGCTTGCAGCATCAAAGTCTTTTTCAATTACACCGACTTTAACTGTACCGCTTGTTTTAGCTGTACCTTCCCAGGTGGCACCCACAAGGTATTTCCAACTGTCACTATCCAATGAGATGGCAGGGTCGTTGTCGTAGTCGACATCTTTATTACGTGCTTCAAATAAAAGTGAAGTTTTTGGCATTATTTTGTAGTAAAAAATCGCACCAAGCGTTACTTCTGTATCATCTTTTCCTGCAGTGACAGCGCGGAAATTCTGGTATTCACGCTCAAGATGATTGCCGTACAGCTCAATGCGGCCAGTAGCTTCTTTTGCACCGTAGTTGTAAGTAAAGCCCAGGGTCTGTACATCATACTCGAGCGGAGCGCTGACGCTCTTGCTCAGATCTGATGTGCCTCTTGCTTCATGTCCTTTAGCGTAGGCGGCTTTCAGGTCCAGCATGCTGCGTTGGCTGAATTCAAGGTGAGCATCAGCAGACAGGTTATGATCTGTATAGTTATCTGTAGAACTATTCTGATGTATACCTTCGCTAATCTGATAGGCCAGTCGATAGGCATTCATCCCTTTTTCAGCGAGAACCTGAATGGAGGGAGAGATAACTGTAATGGTTTCATCCTGCTCGTTAGATGATGTGCTGAAAAAGTTATCATCATAGCCGGTTTGTACGGTGACCATGGGTACAATGCTTACAGGACCAGCATTAATGGCAGCAGGTTCTATTGCAGAAAATGCAGGAGAAGAAGCGATTAAGGCGGGTGTTGCCAGGAAGCTTATCAAAGTCCGGTTTTTCATCGGCTAATATCCTTAGGTTTGTTCGTCATGCGCACCCTGCTATCAGCAGAGCCTATGCCATGTTTCGAGTTTTATAAAATTTTATAGCTGAATCTTACCATGCCTTTTTTCAGAGTGGTACAGTCTGTCTGGTTAAATTGCCAGATTTTGTAAATTTTATGCTGCATTGCAAAATAAAAATTAAGAAAGCGTCTGTCCATGTTTTTTGGCTGCTATAAAATTAATTATGTTATTTCATAATAGCATTGCATAGCTGCTTTCCGTGTTGTTTTGATATGATGCGTGTCATGCCGCATGTCGTGTTGAATTGTCTGCTGTAATGCAGAGTTGAGGGTGTTTATGGGTCATGAAAATAAAGTGGTTTCTTTTCTGCCGTTGCAGATCGCTGTGCTGACTGTTTCAGATACGCGCACTCCGGAGAATGATACCTCCGGTGATGCTCTGGTGGCTGGTCTTGTTGGGGCGGGCCATCAGCTGGCGGAGAGGGCTATCTGTAGAGATGATGTATATCAGTTGAGAGCGATTGTTTCTAAATGGATTGCAGATCAGGCGATTCAGGCGATTCTGGTGACCGGCGGAACCGGGTTTACATCAAGGGACTCGACTCCTGAAGCACTGAATCCGTTGTTTGATAAAACTATCGAAGGGTATGGTGAGTTGTTTCGCCAGTTGTCTTATGAAGAGATCGGGACCTCGACTATTCAGTCAAGAGCCTTTGCCGGTGTTGCCAATCGCACGGTGATATTTTGTATGCCAGGCTCTACCGGTGCTTGTAAAACAGCGTGGAATCGTATTATCCGTGAGCAGCTGGATCTGCGCCACCGTCCTTGTAATTTTGTTGAAATGGTGATGACGGCTCAGTCAGTTGAAACGGCTTGTGGGCCGCGTGGATGAGCACTGCTATGAATACTTGTGATCTGCCAGGGCAGTCGTTGATGACTGTTGATAAAGCGCTGCAGAAGCTCTTGCAGGAGGCAGGTAAAAATATTGCTGTTGAGATGGTAGATATTGCTGATGCTCTTGGCAGGGTATTGGCTGAGGATCAGCGGTCTGCTGTGGATGTGCCTCCTCGTGATAACAGCGCGATGGATGGTTACGCGCTAAAGCTCTCTGATCTTGCTGTGGGTAGTCATCTTTTTGTATCACAGCGGATACCTGCGGGTAGCGCACCCAAACCATTGCAATCTGGCACTGCTGCCCGAGTATTTACTGGTTCTGAAGTCCCCGAGGGGGCTGATGCGGTGGTGATGCAGGAAAATACCACGACCGGTGGAAGCGAAGATCAGCGCTGGGTTGATATCCATGAAAGTCCTGTCGAGGGTAGTAATATCCGTTTGCGAGGGCAGGATATTAAGGCAGGTCAGGTTGTGATACCTGCGGGTACGCGGTTACAGGCTGCTCATATTGGTGTGCTTGCTTCTGTCGGTGTGTCTCTCGTTACTGTCTATAGGCGTTTGCGGGTTGCGGTGATGACAACCGGCGATGAGCTGGTGATGCCCGGGCATCCGCTTCAGCCGGGGCAGATCTACAACTCTAATCTTTATGCTCTTCGTGGTTTGTTGCATGGGCTTGGATGCGAGCTCATTGATTTGGGTATCGTTGAGGATTCTCTTGAGGCAACGACTGCCGCTCTCAGGCACGCGTCTGAACGGGCTGACTGTATTATCAGTAGTGGTGGCGTTTCAGTGGGTGAAGAGGATTACATAAAAGCGGCTGTGGAGTCTCAGGGCGAGTTGAGTATGTGGAAGCTGGCAATTAAGCCGGGCAAGCCGCTGGCTTTTGGTTATGTTAATGGTACGCCATTGCTTGGCTTGCCGGGAAATCCTGCTGCGGTATTGGTGACTTTCTGTATTCTGGCACGACCTTTCCTGCTCAGACTGATGGGGGTTGAGTGTGTTGCGCCAAACAGTTTCAGGGTTGAAGCGGGCTTTAGCCGGCCAAGGGCAATTAGTCGTCAGGAATACCTTCGGGTTCAGCTGCTTGATGGTCGTGCGCTGATTGGCTCAAGTCAGAGTTCCGGAGTGCTGAGTTCTGCCGTAGCTGCTGATGGCTTTGTTGTGGTGCCATCTAATACGGTTGTCGCTGAAGGCGATTGGCTGACGTTCATCCCATTTAGTGAAGTGATGAATTAAGCGTTATTTGAGCACGTCTCTGGTCGAAAAATTGTCTGATGAATAGGTTGTTGAAATGGTTAGTGTGCATTTTTTTGCTTCCCTGCGAGAATCGCTGGGGGTGGGGCAGTTGAGTCATCAGCTGGATCAGCCTGTCACGGCTGCAGAGCTTCTTGAGCAGTTGAAAGGGCTGGGTGCTGAGTGGAGTAGTGCGCTTAGCGGTCAGTTGCTTTGCTCAGTTAATCAAGACATTGTGCCGTTAGAGAGGGTTGTATCTGACGGCGATGAAGTCGCTTTTTTTCCACCCGTAACCGGCGGCTGATGCTTGTGGACGCTATTGTGCTTGCCGGTGGTGAGGGGCGCCGTATGGGGGGGTGTGACAAAGGGCTGGTGTCGTTTCAGTCGCAACCAATGGCTGGTTTTGCTATTCAGTTGATCAGACCTTTTGTGCGGCGCATTATTATCAGTTGCAATCGGCACCTGCCGGAATATGCGGAGTTGGCTGATGAGGTGGTAGAGGATTCGCTGGAAGGTTTTCAGGGGCCGCTGGCGGGTATTCTGTCTGGGTTAAAAGTCAGTTGTTCGGCTCAGGTGCTGGTGTTGCCTTGCGATACGCCACTGCTGGAGGCGGTATTGGTCAGGCGTTTACTTGACGCTGCTGCTGATTCTCCTGATGTCATAACTGTCTTGTCAGAAGGGAGTAAATTGCATCCGTTGCATGCGGTGATTCCCCGGTTGCTGGTAGATGATCTTGAGCGCTGGTTGGAGGGTGGGCAGCGTGCGGTGCAGCGCTGGATGGGTAATCATCCGATGCAGCTAATTGATATTTCTGATCTTTCAGAGCAGTTGTGCAATCTTAATACTTTTCATGAGCTCAGATCTTTGGAAGCGTTAACTTCTGAGCGTTAATCGGGCGATTGTTTTGCTGAATTCAGTGTAATCGTCAGTATTTTATTTCCTAAGGGTTTAATGTGATGGATCAGTTGGTCAGTGTGGCTGGTACCTTTTTATTGGTATTTCTGGCGGAATTTGGTGATAAAAGTCAGCTGGTCTGTATGACACTGGCGACTCGTTACCGTGCTTTGCCTGTTTTGCTGGGGGCGGTTGTTGCGTTTGCAGTGTTGAATCTTCTGGCTGTTATGGTGGGCTCTGTTGCGGCAGCCTGGTTGCCTCGTCCGCTTGTTCTGGGGGTTGTTGCGCTCCTGTTTCTCTGGTTTGGTATTCAGTCGTTCAGGGCGGAGCAGGACGAAGAGGGAGAAGATGTATCGCTTTCTGTAAAAAGTGTTTTTATATCGGCTTTTGTAATGCTTTTCCTGGCTGAGCTGGGTGATAAAACTCAGTTGGCGGTAATGGGGTTGGCGAGTACAGAATCGGCATTGCTGGTCTGGATCGGCTCTACGCTGGCGCTTGTCGCAACGTCAGTTCTGGGGGTGATTGCAGGGAGGGCGTTGATGCGCTATGTCTCAGTCTCCTGGTTGCATCGGGCATCGGGTGTGTTATTTGTTGTTTTTGCATTTTACGCAGGCGCAGAAGCCGTGATGTTGCTGACTTAAAATATGTCACAGCCTGTTTTGGAGTTGTAATGTTAATTGGTTTTTTGGTTTTGCTGTTGTTTCAGTTTGCTGGAGAGATGATTGTTGTATTGTCAGGCTTGCCAGTGCCGGGGCCTGTTGTGGGTATGGTGTTGCTGTTGATCGGGTTGATTGCTAAAGGTGAGGTTCCCGAGTATTTACGTATTCCCAGTGAGGCATTGTTAAAGCATCTGGCTTTGCTGTTCGTGCCGGCGGGTGTTGGTCTTATGACGCATTTTGGGCTGCTGAAACAGGACTGGCTGGCTATTCTGATCGCTTTGATTGTCAGTACGGCTCTGACTATTGTGGTGACGGCGCTGATTCTTAATCCATCTGCAAAAAAGTTACACCGGCTTGGTGAGGATGGACGCTAATGGAGTTCTGGCCTTACTTTTCCGCTAAGCCGTTATTGTGGCTGATTGTTACCATTGCAACTTTTATTGTCGCATCCTGGCTGAATCGCCGTCTTGGTGGGACGCCATTATTGCATCCGGTGTTGGTATCTTTATTTTTAATCATTGTCTTCTTGTTGTTAACCGGAACTTCGTATGAAACCTATTTTGAGGGTGCGCAGTTTATCCATTTTTTGCTGGGGCCGGCGACAGTGGCGCTGGCTGTGCCATTGTTCGATCATTTTGAACGGGTAAAGCGATTGTTGTTGCCTTTGATGTTGGCATGTATGGCGGGTGCGGTGACTGCGGCGACGTCTGCTTTGCTGGTTGCGCAGGCACTTGATGCGTCATTGGGGACCTTGCTGTCTATTGCACCTAAGTCAGTTACTTCCGCTATCGCCATCGGTGTGGCAGAAAAACTGGGGGGGTATCCCTCGTTAGCTTCTGGACTGGTGCTGATTACGGGTGCGTTGGGGTGTATGTTAGCGCCGCCGATCTATCGTATTCTCAATATCACCGATGAAGCGGTGAAAGGCTTTACTCTGGGAGTGTCAGCGCATGGCATGGGTACTGCGTTCGCTTTCGAATATGGTTTAATGGCGGGAGCCTTTGGAGGCTTAGCCATGGGTATGACTGGGGCGTTTACGGCGTTTATGTTGCCGCTTCTGGTGCCGTTATTGGGGATAAGTTAAGTGCGGGGGCTGGCGTAAAGAGCGATGCTGGTCTGATTGTTTTTATGTTTTGATCAGTCTTCGGCTGCGTGTTTGCATTGTCAGGACTGGGCTTCTGACGGGTAAAACCGTTGGGCTTAGCGCAGTCTCTATTGGTTTGTTGCGTTGCAAAAGCCTGATGCGGGGAGTAAAGTGCCCCTCCTTCGTTTTCTCGTTTAATTTATCTGATGTTGGCAAATGGTACGGTTTTCGGTATGACTCCTATTGATCGCTATAAAAAAGACCTTGAGCGTGATGACTTTTCCTATGATGCGGCCCAGGAGCTGGCAGTCAAGAATTTGCAGCGCCTTTACGATGATCTGATCGCGAAGCAAAATCAGCCAAAACCGAAGGGGTTGGTGAGTCGCTTTTCGGCCAGGCTTAAGAAGTCTCAGGTAGAACCGGTAAAGGGGCTTTATTTCTGGGGTGGTGTCGGGCGTGGCAAGACCTATCTCATGGACACCTTTTACGAGAGTCTGCCTTTTGAAAATAAAGAACGGACCCATTTTCATCGCTTTATGCAGCGAGTGCATAAAGAACTGAAGCTTTTAGATGGTACGCCTAACCCGCTGGTGGCTATCGGTAAAAAGTATGCTGCCGAATTTCAGATTATCTGTTTTGATGAGTTTTTTGTTACTGATATCACCGACGCGATGATTCTTGGTGGTCTGCTTGAAGAGTTGTTCAAAAATGGTGTGTCGCTGGTGGCTACGTCGAATATCGTCCCTGATGGGCTGTATGAGAATGGTTTGCAACGTGCACGATTTCTGCCGGCGATTGAGATGCTGAATAAGTATACTGACGTTGTAAATGTGGATAGCGGTGTTGATTACCGTTTGCGTACCCTTGAGCAGGCTGAGCTCTATCACTACCCATTGGATGAAAGTGCGGATTTAAGTCTGAATTCCAGCTTTGAAAGTCTGGCCCCTGAGCTTGAAAAGGTTGAAGAAAACTGCTCGCTGGAGGTTAATGGGCGACATATTAAGGCGCGTCGCTGTTGCGAAGATGTTGTCTGGTTTGATTTTAAAGAGTTGTGTGAAGGTCCGCGCAGTCAGAACGATTATATTGAGCTGGGTAAGATATTTCATGCGGTGCTGATCAGTAATGTGCCGCAGTTGGGGCGTACCAATGATGATGCTGCCCGCCGTTTCGTCAATCTGGTGGATGAGTTTTACGATAGCGGGGTCAAGCTGATTCTCTCGGCGGAGAAATCAATCCACGAAATCTACAGCGAAGGACGTCTGGAATTTGAAATTCAGCGTACCCAGAGTCGTTTGTTAGAGATGCAGTCCCACGAATATCTGGCGAAAGAACATCGGGCTTAAAAGCCGTTGTCAGATGCGGCTTCGCCGCTTGCTAGGGGTTAGACGTCGCTGCGCGCCTTGCTAGAAAAGAAAGTTGCCTGTAAAGGCTTGTTTTGTGTGTCATTGAAGGCCGCAGTTGTGTTTGGGCTTTTTAGTTAAATGCGACAGGAAGGCCTGTAGTGTGCTGATGTTGCTCCCAAATGAAATTTCAGGTTTTGTTTTTTCTTTTTCTACATCTAGCAAGCAAAGCGGAGCTTTGCGTCTGGCAAGCGACGTAGTCGCGTTCTGACAACTAGCAACTATTTTTTTATTGGCATCTTTTTTAACTTGCAGTATAATCCGCGCTCCTTCGGATAGGTCCGGGGATTTTTGACGTTGCAGACTGCGGTTTGCAACCAATAATTATAAGGTCGTCGATTATCGCTAATGTATTGATTTAGCGAGATTAGACTGATGTATAGGTAAATTTATCATGACTACATTTAGCGCAAAGCCTGCAGAGGTTAAACGCGACTGGTATGTTATCGACGCTGAGGGTAAAACTCTGGGTCGTATGGCTACTGAAATCGCTCGTCGTCTGCGTGGCAAGCATAAAGCAGAATACACTCCTCACGTTGACACTGGTGATTACATCATCGTTATCAATGCAGAGAAAGTTAACGTAACTGGTAACAAGCGTAAGGACAAAATGTACTATCGCCACACCGGTTACCCAGGTGGTCTGCGTGAAACTTCTTTCGAGAAGATGGTTGAGACTCATCCAACACGCACCATCGAACTGGCCGTTAAAGGTATGCTACCTAAAGGTCCCCTGGGTCGTGCTATGTACACTAAGATGAAAGTGTACGCTGGTGCAGAACATCCGCATGCGGCTCAACAGCCACAAGAACTGAACGTCTAAGGGGCAGGTCAATATGTCTACAACTCAGTATTACGGCACAGGCCGTCGTAAGTCCTCTACTGCACGCGTATTCCTGCGTCCAGGTACAGGTAAAATCACTGTTAACCAGCGTGAACTTGATGTTTACTTCGGTCGCGAAACTGCTCGTATGATCGTTCGTCAGCCTCTTGATCTGACTGGCAACACTGAAAAATTTGATGTTTACATTACCGTTAAAGGCGGTGGTGGTTTCGGTCAGGCTGGTGCGATCCGTCACGGTATCACCCGCGCACTGATGGAATATGATGAGACTCTGCGTCCTGAGCTGCGTGCTGCTGGTTTTGTTACCCGCGATGCGCGTGAAGTTGAGCGTAAGAAAGTGGGTCTGCGTAAAGCGCGTAAGAAACCACAGTTCTCCAAGCGTTAATTCGCTTCGATACAGTCTTTGTGTCGTACACAAGAACGCCCCAGCCAGAGATGGTTCGGGCGTTTTTTTGTTTTCATTTATAGCCTTGCCGGATGAGGTCAAGGGTAGGTCGACTATAGGCGTAAAAACGAGGTTTTGCCCCTAATTAGCCTTGTAAGAAGGGGGGAATTTCATTACTATTTGTGCCATTTTAAAAATCCGTTAATTCGGTATTCATTACTGAGCAACCGGGAAATTGTTGCGCTGCAATAGCGTAGGGGTCAAAGGTTGAGTGAGGGGAGATAATCTTAATGAGTAATGACGGCGTGAATAAGGGGCGGCGACGTCTCCTGATCGGTGCCACCTCTGCTGTTGGGGCAGTGGGTGCCGTAGGAGCTGCAGTTCCGTTCGTGGCTTCATGGAATCCGAGTGCAAAGGCGAAAACTGCTGGCGCTCCGGTTAAAGCTGACATCAGCAAGCTGGAAGATGGACAGCAGATGATCGTCAAGTGGCGCGGCAAGCCAGTATGGATTGTCCGTCGTGGTCCGGAAGCTCTGGCAAACCTGGCTAAGCTGGATGACAGACTGGCTGATCCTAAGTCAGAAGCGCCACAGCAGCCTGATTATATACCGCATACTGATGCACGGGCGATTCGTGAGGATATCGCGGTAATGGTTGGTATCTGTACCCATCTGGGTTGCTCTCCGACCTATCGTCCTGAAATTGCGCCGGAAGATCTGGGTGAGGACTGGCTTGGTGGTTTCTACTGCCCATGTCACGGTTCTCGTTTTGACCTGTCTGGTCGTGTAATGAAGGGTGTTCCGGCACCTACTAACCTGGTGATTCCGCCTCATTATTATGAGAGCGACAATGTGATCATCATTGGTGTGGATCAGGAGACTGCATAATGGCTGGCGCACGTAATAAAGGAAATCCAGGCTTCATGGGCTGGATCGATGATCGTTTCCCGCTGACGGCGATGTGGGATGATCATTTAGCAAAATACTATGCTCCGAAGAACTTTAACTTCTGGTATTTCTTCGGTTCACTGGCTCTGCTGGTTCTGGTTAACCAGCTGCTGACCGGTATCTGGCTGACAATGAGCTATAACCCAACCGCAGAGGGCGCTTTTGCTTCTGTTGAGTACATCATGCGTGATGTGGATTATGGCTGGTTGCTACGTTACATGCACTCTACCGGTGCATCTGCATTCTTTGCCGTTGTTTATCTGCATATGTTCCGTGGTCTGCTGTACGGTTCTTACCGTAAGCCCCGCGAGCTGGTTTGGATCTTCGGTATGACGATCTATCTGGCGCTGATGGCTGAAGCCTTTATGGGCTACCTGCTGCCATGGGGACAGATGTCTTACTGGGGTGCTCAGGTAATCGTATCGCTGTTCTCGGCGGTACCTGTTATCGGTCCTGATCTGGCTGAGTGGATTCGTGGTGACTACCTGATCTCTGGTATTACCCTGAACCGTTTCTTCGCGCTGCACGTTGTAGCACTGCCTATTGTTCTGCTGGCGCTGGTTGTCATGCACATCATTGCGCTGCATGAAGTGGGTTCAAACAACCCTGACGGCATTGAGATTAAAGAGAAGAAGGATGAGAACGGTGTACCTCTGGACGGTATCCCATTCCACCCTTACTACACTGTTAAAGATATTGTCGGTGTTGTGGTCTTCCTGTTCGTGTTCTGTCTGATCATCTTCTTCTTCCCGGAGATGGGCGGTTACTTTATCGAACAGCCAAACTTTGAACCGGCTAACCCGCTGAAGACTCCGCCGCATATTGCGCCGGTATGGTACTTCACGCCGTTCTACGCCATGTTACGTGCGATTCCGCCAATTGCGGCATCTCAGTTCCCGGGTGTTGTGGTGATGGGTGGTGCGATTGCTATCCTGTTTGTTCTGCCATGGCTGGATCGTAGCCCGGTTAAGTCGATGCGCTACAAAGGCTGGATGAGTAAAGTATGGCTGGTAATCTTTGCAATCAGTTTTGTTGTTCTGGGCTATCTGGGGGTTGTTCCATCTTCTCCAGGTCGTACGCTGGTAGCGCAGATCTGTACTGCACTGTATTTCGCATACTTCTTCCTGATGCCGTTCTACACCAGAATGGAAAGCACTAAACCGGTACCAGAAAGGGTGACAGGCTAATGAAAAAGTTTTTTATCGCAATCTTGTTAGTGCTGGCGCCAGTGGTAGCTAGTGCGAATACTGGTGGGGTGCATCTGGATGAGATGACTCCGGATCATGCGAATAAAGAGTCGCTGCAACGTGGTATGGCGACTTTTGTAAACCGTTGTATGGGATGTCACTCAGCTAATTATCAGCGTTATGAGCGTGCTGCGATGGATCTGGGGATGCCAAATGAGCTGGTTCAGGAATACCTGATCTTTGGTGACTCTAAGGTTGGCGAGCAGATGACCATTGCTATGCCTCAAACTGATGCGGCTGCATGGTTTGGTACGCCTCCTCCGGATCTGACTCTGGAAACGCGTTTGCGTGGTGAGTCGTGGGTATATACTTACCTGCGCAGCTTTTACGCAGATCCTTCCCGTCCATGGGGCGTAAACAACGTTGTCTTTCCAGACGTAGGTATGCCTAACGTTCTGGAAGACTTGCAAGGCCTTCAGGCAAACTATTGCACCAAAGAGGAACTGGCTCATCATGTGAAGAGCATTGATCCTCTGACTGGTCTGGATATGGGCGGTTGTCTGGGTATTGCTGAGAAAGGTTCGATGTCGGCTGAAGAGTTTGATGAGACTATATATGACCTGGTTAACTTCATGTCTTATATGGGTAATCCTGTTAAGCTGCAGTCTCAGGCAATTGGTTACAAAGTACTGATCTTCCTGTTTATCTTCTTCTTCTTCGCTTATGCGCTGAAGAAAGAGTACTGGAAAGACGTTCACTAAGCGTTTGCTGGTCAGTTATACCAATACGCGGTCCAATTTGTTTGGTCCGCGTATATTTTTTTTTATGGAACATGTGAAACGGGGTGATTTAATGGGTGTAGTGGCCAAGCGTTCTTCTATGACTTTTTACTCCGATGGTAATGATCATTACAGCCATCGGGTACGTATCGTTCTGGCGGAAAAGGGTGTGGCAGTTGAGATTAACGATTGCAATCCAAACAATTTGCCTGAGGATCTGGCTTCACTGAATCCGTACAACAGCTTGCCGACCCTTCTGGATCGTGAGTTAGTATTGTATGAGCCGAATGTGATGATGGAGTATCTGGATGAGCGTTTTCCTCATCCACCGCTACTGCCTGTCTATCCTGTTGCACGTGCTGAAAGTCGTCTGTATATGTATCGTATTCAGCGTGACTGGTGTGCGTTGGCGGATGTTATTCTGACCGCCGAAGATGCTGACGAAGCTGATGAGGCGCGAAAAGCGTTGCGTGACAGTCTGGTAGCCGTTTCGCCGATTTTTGGTGAAAAAGACTATTTCATGAGCGAAGAGTTTACGCTGGTTGATTGCTGTATTGCTCCGCTGTTATGGCGCCTTGAGATTCTCGGTGTTGAGTTGCCTGAAGCGCAGTGTAAAGATCTGAATAAGTATATGGCTCGGTTGTTTGAGCGTGAAGCATTCCAGATCAGTCTGTCTGAAGAAGAACGTGAAATGCGTGATTGAGAACTGGCTTTTGATATTAATAGATAAAGGATGGGTTATTACTCATCCTTTTTTTTGGAGTATGTAATGCAATCGAGTCGTGGGTATCTTCTCCGGGCGTTGAATGAGTGGATTCTGGACAGTGGCTGGACACCACACCTGGTGATTGATGCTGAAATTCAGGGCGTCATGGTGCCGCAGCAGTTTATCAGTGATGGTCAGATCGTGTTGAATATAGCGCCATCTGCAGTGCAGGGCTTGGTGGTCGAAAATGATGCTGTCAGCTTCAATGCCCGTTTTGGTGGCGTGCCCATGAATGTCTTTGTGCCGATGGTCGCTGTCATGGCAATCTATGCGCGTGAGAATGGCCAGGGTATGGGGTTTGGTGCTGAACCTGGCGTTGAGGCTTTGTATGATGATGAGCCTGACAATGATCCGACACCGCCGGAGACCCCAGCACCGAAAAAACGTCCTTCTCTTAAGGTGGTCAAGTAAGAGGGGCGTGCCGGATAGCGTAAGCGCTAAAGCGGCGGCTTTGTATTAGTCATGTGCTTTTGCGGGCTCTGCGGTGCAGAGGATGTTGCTTTTCCTGATAGAGGTTGGTTGCCTCCGGCAGCTGTCAGGCGTTGATAATGATAGACGCTGCGCTGGTGTAGCGCAGCGGTTGGGCTGTGGATATATAGTTTTAATCTATATATTCAAATATCTTAATGATTTTCTGGATGCCATTGACGCTGCGTACAACCTGTACTGCTTTATCGGCCTGAGCGCGGGTGACAAGGCCCATCAGATAGACAACGCCGTTTTCGGTGACGACTTTAATCTGGGTTGCATCGACTTGCGGATCACCAATCATATTGGCTTTGATCTTGGCGGTGATCCAGGTGTCGTTGGCGCGTGCAAGCGTCGCTGTCGGACTGGTAATCGTCAGTTCATTGTGGATACGGCGAATTTTACGTACCTGGCTGACAATCTGTTCAGCTTCCAGACGGGTCTCTTCGTTGGCAACTTGTCCGGTCAGCAGGACTATGCCGTTAAAACTGGTGACATTGACATGGCTGCTGCTGAGTTCAGGTGAGCCTTTGCTGATGTTCACATTTGACTTTATCTCAATTAACTCGTCATCGACAAAGCTGCCGGTGGTGCGGTCAGTTGGATTTTCCTTAATTGGCTCCTCTTTAAAGCTACTGACAATTGTCGAGCAGCCGGTGCTTAAAATGCCTGCCAAAATCAGGATAGCGATGCGTTTCATCAGTTATTCTCCGCCAAAAAGTTGATAGTCTATAAGGTCGCACAAGGCATGCAGAACCAGTGTTTGTGCACCAAAAATCAGTGCAGGGTCATCTGCAGGAATACAAAATTCGACCTCATCTGGCAGTAATAGAGAGTGGATATTGTCATTAGTTCCCCCGGTTAGTGCAATGACCAGCATATCCCGGTCATGTGCTGCCTGAATGGCCTGTACCAGATTGGCCGCGCGACCATCATTGGATAGTATCAGTAGCAGGTCGCCTGGCTGTCCCAGAGCTCGAATCTGTTTTGAAAACACCTCATTAAACTGATCGTCATGAGCTATTCCTGTCAGAGCAGAGCCATCAGCGCTGAGGCATATGGCAGGTAAGCCTGGTCGTTCATGACGAAACTGATTCATTAACAGGCTGCTGAAGTGTTGTGCTAATGCCGCGCTGCCGCCGTTACCGCAACAGAGAATCTTGTTTTCAGACATCAGACAGCTAAGGAGAAGTTCTCCTGCATGTGATATCAGCGGGGTGTATTCTTCGATGGTTTGGGCATTAACCTCCATACTATTATGGAACAGGCTAATAACGCGGTCTTGAAGTACCATCGGTGCTCCTGTCAGAAAGTGGCTTCAGGTCTGAAGGCGTCTTTATACCATACGGGGCAGGAATCTCCACTCCCGTTATCCTGATTGGCTTCAAACGCTATTACATCAAAGCGGCATACAGGCAGGTTACTGCTTTTCTGCTGGCTGAGATAGTAACTGGCTGTTTTTATTAATTTCTTCTGTTTATGCACGTCAACAGAAAGAACCGCGCCGCCCCAGTTGCGGTGGCGTCGGCTACGTACTTCGATAAATACCAGCTGCTCTTTGTCCTGCATAATCAGGTCGATCTCGCCAAAGCGACAGTGGTAGTTCTGGCTAATCAGTTTAAGGCCTTGCCGCTTGAGGTAGGCGAGAGCCTTTTGCTCGGCGTCCTTGCCGATCTGCTGTCTGTCCATGCTTAACTCTATCCGGTTTTAGTTGTTTGTCTCATCAGCTTGGGCGATTCCCTGTTTAAAGGTGACCCAGTTGAGGGTGCGCACAATCTGATTGTTCTTGCCTAGCGATAATGATCCTGTTTCGCCTTCAATCCTGGCAGATGCGCTGGCGGATAGCTGGCTAAGATAGGGAAACAGCGTGAAAGCATCGATGCCTAATGCATACAGCCGACCAAAGCGGCTATTGGTGTTGTCCCGCAGTTGTGCCAGTTGCAGGTGAGTGGCCGATGGCGCAGTGCTCAGCCAGGGGGTTGCAACAAAGCGAATGCCGTTCAGGTCCTGATCTTCAATTGCAGACTCGGTGCCGGTGTAGATCAGCGATGTGGCGTAAACAGGGATGTTTCCTGCATAGTGATAGGCCAGTGTGGGTTTGATCTGGCGTCCAGCCCGGGGGAGCGCTGCCAGGAAGATGGCGTCTACATCCTGGCGCCGGCGACTTTCAAACTCAGGTCGGGTGCCAATAATGCGGGTGAGCTGAGTATCACGCGCATTGCTTTTGTCTGTGCCCAGTAGCGACGCTATCTGTTCTGAGTAATTTGTATCAGTACTGTAGGTGCGGCTATCAAGGATGGTGCCTCCCAGTTCAGTAAAGCGCTGTTTGAAAGCGATGGCTGAGCGAACTCCCCAGTCTGTATCAGGGGTATAGACTAACGCCTGTTTATGCTGATCCTGCCAGGCCTGGTCAGCAGCCTGAATCGCTTCGTCTTCAATTGCGAGTCCAAACTGGTAAATATCAACCTGCTGGCTGCCGGGAGCTGTATTGAGTGTTAATGTCGGAACAGGTGCCGGACCATAGTTGATCAGACTCTCTACCCGCTCTTTTTGCAGCGGGCCAATGATAAGGTCGATCCCACGTTCCTTAGCCACCTGGTAAAGCTGCTCAGGGTTGGTGATTTTTGTGGAGTCAAGCATGGTTATTCTGGCTGACGTTCTGCCCGCTTTAACCGCATTATAATAAGCAGCCATAAAACCTGTGGTGATCGCTTCAGCGGGTTTTTCAAGGCTGCCGCTATGTGGCAGATAAAGTGCGATATGTTCTGCGCTGATAGTGTCGGCAGCCGTTACTGCCAGGAGTGCATCCGGTGGCGTTTGTTGAGCTGGATGTGATTGCCAGAGAACATCCCATTGTTGCATCTGTTTGCTTTGCTGGCTCAGGTCTTGTTGATTGGCGGCGCTCAGTGCCAGTTCATACCAGCCCTGTTGGTAATATGTGTTATTCGGTTGCTGACTGAGCTGTTTAATCTGGCTTGTCGGCATCTGTGTGAGTATTGTCCAGATACGATTGTGCAGGGCTTTAGTTTTGCCCGCCGGGCTGTAGCTGCTTAATTTAATCAGTTGCTGCAGTTCGCTGAGTGTATTCTGTTGGTAATGGTAGGCATCCGCCTGCATCTCGCCAATCTGATATTGCTGCTCAGGGGGGAGATTTGTCGTTGTCTCAGCAGGCAGCTGCTGCAGGTAACGCAGGGCGTTCTGCCCATCCTGTTGCGCCAGGGCTGTACGTGCTTTCAGTTCTGCGATTTCAAATTGCAGTGCCGGTGTCAGGCGCTGCATGTCGATCTCATTCAGCAGTCGGGAAGCTTCATCCTGCCTGTTCAGGCTAATAAGAATGCGTGCTGCTTCTGCCTTAAGTTGTGCGCTTTTGATAGGCGCAGCGGTTTCAGCCTGCTGAACTAATTCAGCGACCTGTTTCATGGGGTCATCCGCTCGCTGTGTTGCAATGTTGCTCTGCTGGGAACCACAACCTGCCAGAAAAAGTGTCACACTGGCGGTCAGGAGCAGAGACAGGCGGCTTGGAAACGTCATATACTTTCACACCCTGAATTTATAAATGGCTCGAATACCGATGTCCGAAGCAGTTTTGTATGTAGTCGCAACGCCGATTGGCAATCTGGAAGATATGACGCCGCGCGCGCTCCGGGTATTGGAGTCGGTTGCATTAATTGCGGCTGAAGATACCCGCCATAGTGGACGTTTGCTATCACATTTTAATATCAAGACGCCGATGATAGCAGTTCATGACCATAATGAACGCCAGCAACAGCAAAAAATTATCGAAAAATTGCAGCAGGGTGATGATATTGCTCTGATTTCTGATGCGGGGACGCCGTTAATTTCAGATCCGGGCTTTGTTCTGGTGCGAGAAGTGCGTGCGGCTGGATTCAGAGTGGTTCCGCTACCCGGGTGTTGTGCGCTGATTGCTGCGCTCTGTGCTGCGGGGGTGCGTTCTGATCGTTTTGCCTTTGAAGGCTTTCCGCCAGCAAAGTCGCAGCAGCGGCTGAGCTTTTATACTGCCTTAGCGGCTGAAAACAGAACCCTGATGTTTTATGAATCGCCGCACCGGATTGTCGATAGTTTGAGAGATGTGGTGGCCGCCTTTGGTGCTCAGCGGCCGATCGCAATTGCACGTGAACTGACCAAAACATTCGAAACGTTTCTGAGCGGCTCAGCAGAAGAGGTTCTGCTTCAGGTAGAGGCTGATCCCAATCAGCGTAAAGGTGAGTTTGTGCTGATGGTCGAAGGTGCTCCGAAACAGGATGAAAGTCTGCTTGATCCCCGCAGTAGTGAGGTGCTGGATATTTTGCTTGAGGAGCTTTCCGTAAAACAGGCGGCGGCACTGGCGGCAAAAATTACCGGGGTTAAAAAGAAGGTGATGTATCAGGCTGCGCTGGATCGAAAATAATCCCCACCTGCGTCACGGTTCTGCTTGCTTATAATGGGCTTACTGGTATCCTTTGCGCCGTAGAGTTCGCCAGACAATCGCTGCTCCTGTAAGGGAGGGGAGGAAAGTCCGGGCTCCATAGGGCAGGGTGCCAGGTAATGCCTGGGGGGCGAAAGCCTACGGCTAGTGCAGCAGAGAGCAAACCGCCTACGTTTCCTGTTTACAGGAAGCCGGTAAGGGTGAAAGGGTGCGGTAAGAGCGCACCGCGTGCGTGGTAACATGTCACGGCAAGGTAAACCCCACCTGGAGCAAGACCAAATAGGAATCCATGAGGCATGGCCCATGCTGGATTCGGGTAGGTCGCTTGAGGCCTGTGGCGACGCAGGTCCTAGATGAATGATTGTCCTCGACAAAACCCGGCTTATCGGCGAACTCTACACTTATTTAACTCAGATGAATGATTGTCCTCGACAGCTCTTACAAAAGATCAGGGCTTATCGGCGAGATCTACATTTTTTACACCTCATAATACCCGCACCTCTTAAACCCCATGAGCTTGAGATGAGCGCTTATCCTCGACAACTCTTCAAAAAGCTCGGGGCTTATCGGCGAACTCTACACTTATTTAACTCAGATGAATGATTGTCCTCGACAGCTCTTACAAAAGATCAGGGCTTATCGGCGAGCTCTACATTTTTTACACCTCATAATACCCGCACCTCTTAAACCCCATGAGCTTGAGATGAGCGCTTATCCTCGACAACTCTTCAAAAAGCTCGGGGCTTATCGGCGAACTCTACACTTATTTAACTCAGATGAATGATTGTCCTCGACAACTCTTACAAAAGATCAGCGCTTATCTTCGAGCTCTACATTTTCTAATTCCTATAAGTTCAATTTGACTGATTGTCCTCGACAGCTTTTGAAGAAAGCTCAGGGCTTATTGGCGAACGCTATAAATTTTTATATTTCGTCGTTCACATATCTCTTAAATTCTATAAGTCTGCTGTGAGGGCTGGCTCCCGACAGCGCTGCAAAAAAAATCTCAGGGCTTCTTATTTTTGTTCTCCCGTTCCGGCAATCCCTTTCAGGTTTCTGATCTTTCAGTGGCGCAGCTTTCAGTCGTGCAGCATTGAAATGAATGCTCTGGTAGCGATGAGTTTTTTTCTTTTCTTTTTTTCATCTGAAAGTTGCCTCTATCCTTTGGTTGTTGATTGTCTCTTGTTTCAACTCTCTGTTTTATCTCCGGTTTTTCTTTAGTGCTCCGATGCAGGAAAAAACTGTATTCGTCAGGTTCATAATCCCGCTTTTTATAGTGCTTTACTGAGGAGTTTCTCCCTTGCAAACCAGTGGGTTAATTCCTATAGTGTGCACTAGTGGGAAATTGTGGGTAAATGTGGGTTAATTTGGTTTTTGGGAGAACTTTTTGCAGTTTCGTGGTGTCAATCCAATCAATCTGGATGCCAAAGGCCGTATGGCGATACCAGCACGCTACCGTGATGCAATCACGGAGCATTGCTGTGGGCACCTGGTTGCGACGATTGATACGGAAGAACGCTGCTTGTTGCTATACCCACTGGCCGAATGGGAAGTGATACAGGAAAAAATTGAAGCGCTCCCCAGTTTTAACCCTGCGGCCCGCCGTATTCAGCGCTTATTGATCGGCCATGCTACCGATATTGATATGGATGGCAATGGGCGTTTGTTATTGCCTGCGCCGCTGCGCGATTACGCCGGGCTGAATAAGAAAATTGTGCTGCTGGGGCAGGGCAATAAGTTTGAGATCTGGAGCGAAGATCTCTGGCTGGCAACTCGCGAAGAGTATCTGGCTGAAGCGGATGGTGGTGCTGAACTACCGGACGAATTACAGAATTTATCACTTTAAACCGACAGGGGTTAGCACATGAGTGCAGAGTTTAAACATATCACAGTGCTGCTGAATGAGGCTGTGGATACCCTGGTCGATGATCCGGATGGCTTTTACATCGATGGTACCTTCGGACGGGGTGGTCATTCTGCACTGGTGTTGAGTCGTCTGTCAGAGAATGGCCGGCTGATGGGGATCGATAAAGATCCTGAGGCGATCGCCTGTGCAGCAGAACGTTTTGCCGATGAGCCGCGCTTCAGTATAGAGCGGGGCTCATTCGCACAGCTGGAAGAGTTTGTTCGTCAGCGCGAGCTTGCTGGAAAGGTTAATGGCGTATTGCTTGATCTGGGGGTTTCATCGCCACAGTTGGATGACCCTAACCGCGGCTTTAGCTTTATGTCGGATGGTCCGCTGGATATGCGGATGAACCCGGATGTTGGTGAAAGTGCTGCCGAGTGGATCGCCCGGGCCGGTGAGAAAGAGATCGCCGATGTACTCTACACCTATGGAGAAGAGCGTCACTCCCGGCGGATGGCTCGTGCGATTATCAATGAACGTGAGCAGCAACCGATTGTCACCACCGGGCGGCTGGCGAAAATTATTACCGAGGCGAACCCTGCCTGGGAAAAGGGGAAGAATCCGGCAACTCGTGCATTTCAGGGGATCAGAATCTTCATCAACCGCGAGCTGGAAGATCTGGAGGATTGTCTCGATCAGGCGCTGGAGATGCTTAAGCCCGGTGGCCGGCTGGTGGTGATTAGTTTTCATTCTTTGGAAGATCGGATTGTTAAGCGGTTTATCCGTAAATATGTCAAAGGGGATGAACATCTGCCACCGGGTATTCCGGTCACCGATGACATGTTGAATATCCGTCTTAAAGCCGAAGGTAAAGCGGTTAAAGCCGGGCGGGAAGAAGTATCAGATAACCCGCGCTCGCGTAGTGCCGTTATGCGGGTAGCGAAAAAAATACGATGAAGCTGAGTTTGTCCCTGCCCGGATGGCTGAAGGCTGAAGAGCAGCAACCGATTGACGGGTTAATAGCGCCCGCTGAGTTGATTAAGCCCGGGCTGATTCTGCTGTGTATGGTTGTGCTGGTGGTGGTGTCATCGTTACTGGTTATCTGGTCTGCACATCAGTACCGGATTTTGTTTAATCAGCAGCAAGAGTTGGTCCAGCAGTGGGATGAGTTACAGGTTGAATGGGGACAACTACTTTTGGAACAGGGGACGCTGGCAGCCAATAACCGGGTTGAGTCAGTGGCAATTAAACGCCTGGGAATGCGAATTCCTGAGCAGGTTGAGGTAATCAGAGATGAGCGATGAACAGGGGTTTCAAGCTCGTGCGGCGAGGGGCTGGCGCTTATGGCTGGTGTTTTTGCTGCTGTTGCTGATTGCTGCCGCTGTAGCGGGAAAAATGCTTTCCCTGAACGTTCAGGAACAGGCGTTTCTTAAGCGTCAGGGCGATGCCCGGGTTTTGCGTACCGCCGTCATACCTGCCCATCGGGGGATGATCAGTGACCGTAATGGCCTGCCGCTATCGGTCAGTGCTCCGGTTTCAACGGTGTGGATGAACCCGAAAGAGTTTGACTTGCAAAATGCTTCGATAAGTAAGCTGGCGTCACTGGTTGATAGTGATAAAACCAGCCTGTTAAAACGGGTGTCGCAATCCCGGGATAAGCAGTTTATCTACCTGAAGCGACAGATGACCCCGGCTCAGGCTGAGCAGGTTGAAGATCTGCACATGCCCGGTGTTTATATTGATCGTGAATACAAACGCTTTTATCCCGCAGCGGAGGTGGCTACGCACCTGGTCGGGTTTACCGGTGTTGATGGCGTCGGCCAGGAAGGCATTGAACTGGCGTTTGAGGACTGGTTGCAGGGTGTGCCGGGCAAAAAACTGGTGATGCGGGATCTGCTGGGCCGTACAGTCAAGCATATTCGCGAACTGGAACCAATGGTTCAGGGGAAGGATTTGCAGCTGAGTATTGATCTGCGACTGCAGTATCTCGCTTATCGGGAGCTGAAGGCGGCAGTACAGGCGCATAAAGCTGACTCTGCTGCGATGGTTGTTCTCGATGTGCATACCGGGGAAGTGCTGGCGATGGTGAACCAGCCGTCTTATAACCCGAATGACCGGAGTAATCTCGGCGCGGGTATGCAGTCGCTGCGTAACCGGGCAGTAACCGATACGTTTGAGCCGGGTTCAACGATGAAACCGCTGACTATCGCCGCAGCACTGATGAGCGGGCTTTATAACGTCGATAGCGTCATTAATACCTCACCTGGATATATCCGGGTGAAGGGGCGAACGATTCGTGATCACCGTAATTATGGTGAGCTGGACCTCGGACATATTATTACTAAGTCGAGCAATGTCGGGGTGACTAAGCTGGCTCTGAGTATGCATGGGGACGCCGTGCGTAACGTTTTTCACAATGTCGGGTTAGGTCAGGTTCCGGGAACGGGCTTTCCTGGAGAGCAGGCAGGTGTTTTACCCTATTTTCCAGAGAAGCGACTGGTTGAACGTGCCACGATGGCTTATGGCTATGGTCTTGCGGTAACACCCCTGCAGCTGGCTAAGGCGTATCTGCCATTTGCAACCGGGGGGCTGGTGCGCAATGTGTCACTGTTAAAACTGGATCGGCCGGAGCCGGGCACCCGAGTGATGCCTGAAAAGACAGCGAATCAGATTCTGCGAATGATGGAAACAGTTACCCAGGCTGGTGGTACCGGGCGTCGGGCAGCAATTGACGGTTATCGTGTCGCAGGTAAGACCGGTACGGTGCATAAGGTTGGCGTCGGCGGTTATGCGGATGACAAATATGTCTCAATCTTTGCCGGTGTCGCGCCGGTTGATAACCCTGAAATCATCGCGGTGGTGATGGTGGATAACCCGAAAGGGCAGGAATATTACGGTGGCGAAGTGGCCGCACCCCTGTTTTCACGGGTGGTGGGTGGTGCGCTGAGAATGCTGAATGTGGCGCCGGATAACTGGCAGCCAGTCAGCTCGCAGATGGTGATGAAATGAGCCGCGCCTCCGTTTGCTTGTCAGAGCTGTTGCCACAGCTGGCTGACAGCGGCCTGGCGCAACTGCAGATCAGTGGGATCTGTCAGGATAGCCGTAACGTTAAACCGGGCGATCTGTTTTTTGCCCGTGATGGTGTTAACCATAAAGGGATCGATTTTGTTTGCTCCGCTGCAGCAGAAGGGGCAGTTGCTGCGATTGTTGATGACGCAGAACTGGCTGCAGCGGACTCTATTGATGTGACTATCCCGCTGATCGGTGTGGCAGATGTTGCTACACAGATTGGCGAGGCCGCGTCACGTTTCTTTGGGGAACCCTCTCTTCATATGCGGGTGGTGGGTGTGACCGGTACCAACGGTAAAACCTCCTGTGCGCATTATATTGCCCAGCTATTGCAACAGTGCGGTGAGACCTGTGGCCTGATCGGTACCGTTGGTAATGGTTTGCTCGGTCAGCTGCAAGAGGCAACTCATACCACCCCGGATGCCATTGGCGTACACCGGTTATTGGCGGAGCTGCGCAGCAAAGGTGCAACCGCGGTGGTGATGGAGGTGTCGAGTCACGCGCTTGATCAGCAGCGGGTAAGCGGCGTTCATTTCACTGCGGCAGGGTTTACTAATCTGTCACGGGATCATCTTGATTACCATGGTGATATGGAACGTTACGGGGCTGCTAAAGCCCGGCTGTTTTACGACATGGGCATCGAACATCAGGTAGTGAATGCCGATGATGCCTATGGCGCAGTGATGCTTGCGCGCAATGATGGGCAGGAACGGATAGGTTTTGGCGAGTCGTCGCAAGCCGCGGTGAGGGCAACAGAGGTAAGCCTTTCAGCCACGGGGATGCACGCACAAATAGAAACGCCGCAGGGTTCGTTCCCTCTGGATACCATGCTTATCGGACGTTTTAATCTCAGTAATCTGTTACTGACCATCGCTATCACACAGCAGATGGGCGTTGGTCTGAAGCAGATTGAGACCGGTTTGCATCATGTGACCGCGGTAGCCGGACGGATGCAGTTGGTGTCGCGGCAAGCACCGTTGGTCGTGGTGGATTATGCCCACACACCTGATGCACTGGAAAAAGCGCTGGAGGCCTTACGCAATCACTGTCAGGGCCAGGTGTGGTGTGTTTTTGGTTGTGGTGGCGACCGGGATACCGGCAAACGGGAGCAGATGGCGCAGGTCGCCGAGCGGCTTGCCGATCGTATCGTGGTTACCAGCGATAACCCCAGAACAGAGGACCCCCAGCAGATCATCAGTATGATTATGGCGGGCTTCGATAACACCGAAGCGGTGATCTGTGAGCCTGATCGCAGGCGGGCGATTGAACAGGCTGTTACAGGGTTGCAGTCAGACGATATTTTATTGATTGCCGGAAAAGGGCATGAAAACTATCAGGATATACAAGGGGTGAAGATGCCGTTTGATGATCTGGCTGTCGCCAGAGAAGCGATGGGCTTAGCGGATCTACAGGCTGAAACGCAGGAGTATTCACAATGAACGGTCCGTTTGGTCTGAGCGACCTGGCGCCGGTTCTGTCTGCCCGTTTGATTGGCGGAAGTTGTGATGTCACTGGTGTGAGTACTGATACACGTAATATTCAAGCGGGCGATCTGTTTGTCGCGTTGCGTGGTGAGCATTTTGATGCCCATGATTTCGTACAACAGGCGGTTGCCGATGGCGCCGTGGCGGTTGTTGTAGAGCATGAGGTTGATGTTGTTGTCCCCCAGCTGGTTGTCAGTAATACCCGTATGGCGCTGGGAAATCTGGCGGCTTATAACCGTGGCCGGTTCGAGGGTTCATTGTTTGCCGTGACGGGTAGCAGTGGCAAAACCACGGTGAAAGAGATGCTGGCGTCGATCAATCGGTTACGTGGGCAAACCCTGGCGACTCTGGGCAATCTTAACAACGATATCGGTGTGCCGCTGACGTTGTTAAGACTGTCCGCAGGAGACCGTTATGCGGTGATTGAAATGGGTGCCAGCGGTGCGCATGAGATCGCCTACAGCACGCGACTGGCACAACCTGATGTGGCCATTCTGAACAATGCCTATGGCGCCCATCTGGAAGGGTTTGGTTCGTTAAGAGGGGTTGTGCTGGCGAAGGCTGAAATTTTTGAAGGGCTGTCTGACACCGGTACAGCGGTGGTTAATCTCGATGATCCCCATGCAGAGATCTGGCTGGGGATGCTGCAGCAACAGCCGCTGATGACTTTTTCGCTAGTCGATTCAGGCGCGTCTGTTTTTGCCTCGGATATCTGCCTGCAGAGCAATGGCTGTTACGGCTTCAAACTGAACTATTCTGGGAGGCAGTATCCGGTCAGTCTGAGTCTGATGGGACGGCATAACATTGCCAATGCCCTGGCAGCAGCGGCAGCAGTGCTGGCGGATGGTTGCCAGCCAGAGATCGTTGCAGAAGGGCTGAATCACTGTCAGGCCGTCGCCGGGCGGATGCGTCCGATTCAGTTAAGTCCATCGATGCTGATTATTGATGACAGTTATAACGCTAACCCCGATGCCGTAAAAGCGGCACTGGATACACTGGCCGAACTGGAGGGTGACAAGGTGGTCGTGCTTGGGGATATGGGCGAACTGGGCAAGGGCGCTGAAGAAAAGCATCGTGAGGTGGGTGAGTATGCCGCCACTAAAGCGATCGACCTGTTGCTTAGCTGTGGTCGTCTGAGTGCTGCAACCCATGACGGATTCATCAGCGCAGGTGGTAAGAAAGCGGAACATTTTAATGATAAGAATATGTTGCTGAGAGCGTTGCAGCAGTTGCCTGAGCGTCGGCGGACTGTGTTGGTGAAAGGCTCTCGTAGTGCGGGCATGGATCAAATTGTATCGGGTCTGACTAAAACAGGCGCTATCGATGGGGGTAATCAATAATGTTATTACTTCTGGCCAACTGGCTGGCTGAATATAACAGCACTTTCACCGTATTCAGCTATCTGACGCTGCGCGGTATTCTGGGAGTGCTGACCGCGTTGGCGATCTCGCTGTTACTGGGGCCTGCGCTGATCCGCAAGCTGAAAAGTAAACAGATAGGTCAGACGGTGCGCACCGATGGGCCTGAGTCCCATTTCAGCAAAGCGGGTACGCCAACGATGGGCGGCGCGCTGATTATTCTGGCGATTATGATCAGCAGCTTGCTCTGGTCCGATCTGACCAATCGTTATACCTGGATTGTACTGGGCGTGACCTTTGTGTTCGGAGCCGTTGGCTGGGTGGATGATTACCGCATGGTGATTGAGAAGAGCTCACGTGGGCTGCCTGCGCGCTGGAAGTACTTCTGGCAATCTGTCGGCGGTCTTGGTGCTGCCACAATGCTGTATGTCACAGCTCACTCTCCGGCTGAAACGCAGCTGATTATTCCGATATTTAAAGATGTAGCGATAGAGATGGGGCTTTTCTTTATCGTATTTACCTATTTTGTGATTGTCGGTACTTCCAACGCAGTCAACCTGACCGATGGTCTGGATGGTCTGGCTATTCTGCCAACCGTATTGGTTGCCGGTGCGCTGGGCTTTTTTGCTTATCTGAGCGGTAACGTTAACTTTGCCAGTTATCTGCATATACCGTACATCGCAGGTTCAGGTGAGTTGATTATTATTTGCGGCTCGATCGTCGGCGCGGGGCTTGGCTTCCTCTGGTTTAACACCTATCCCGCTCAGGTATTTATGGGTGATGTTGGTGCGCTGGCACTGGGGGCTGCGCTGGGGGTCATCGCGGTGATTGTCCGCCAGGAACTGGTGCTGATGATTATGGGTGGTGTGTTTGTTATCGAAACCGTTTCGGTGATTCTGCAGGTCGCGTCGTTCAAGCTAACTGGACGGCGGATCTTCAAAATGGCACCACTGCATCATCATTTTGAATTGAAAGGCTGGCCGGAACCCCGCGTTATTGTGCGGTTCTGGATCATTACGGTGATTCTGGTTCTGATCGGACTGGCAACACTGAAAATACGATAATGGAGCAATAGTGAGTCTGATAGCGACGGATCAACTGCGGATTATTATCGGCCTGGGACAGACCGGGCTTTCCTGTGCCCGCTATCTGGCGCGCAAAGGGTGTGCGTTTATGCTGGTTGATACCCGTGAAACGCCACCCGGTCTGGAACTCATCAGGGAAGAGTTTCCTGATGCTGAACTGCATTGCGGTGAGCTTGACCCAGAACTTTTGTGTCGTGCCAGTGAAATATTACTAAGTCCGGGCGTCGCGAAAGATCACCCTGCCATTCAGGCAGCGGTTTCTGCCGGAGTAAAACTCAGTGGCGATATCGATCTGTTCTGTCAGGCTGTGTCGGCACCTATTGTTGCGATTACCGGTTCCAATGCGAAAAGCACAGTGACAACGCTGGTCGGGCAGATGGCGCTGGATGCCGGTATTGATACCGGTATCGGCGGCAATCTGGGGACTCCGGTGCTGGACATGCTGAGTGCGGGTGAGCAGCAGCTCTATGTTCTTGAACTCTCCAGTTTTCAGCTGGAAACGGTTAATGATCTGCGCGCAACCGCTGCAACGGTGTTGAATGTCAGTCCGGACCATCTGGACCGTTATAACAATAGTTTGCAACTTTACTATCAGGCGAAACACCGGGTGTTTAGAGGGGCGGCGAATGTCATTGTTAATCGTGATGATGCCTTAACCTCACCGTTGCTGAATACCGGAGTGAAAGTGTCCAGTTTTGGTCTGGGGCGTCCTGATCTGAATCAGTTTGGCCTTATAGAACAAGATGGCGAGCTGTTTCTGGCGCGAGGGTTGAAACCGCTGCTGGCCGTGAGTGACCTGAAAATTCAGGGGCAGCATAACATAGCAAACGCACTGGCATCCCTGGCACTGGGCGAAGCGGTAAATATTCCCCTGGAAAGTATGTTGCAAACGCTGAAAGGCTTTGCCGGACTGAAGCACCGCTGTCAGTGGGTCGGTGATAAACAGGGCGTGACATTTTTTAACGACAGTAAGGGCACTAATGTGGGGGCAACGGTGGCGGCTATCAATGGTTTGGCTGCAACCCTGTCTTCCGATAATAAGATTGTGCTGATCGCGGGTGGGGTCGGTAAAGGCGCGGATTTTAGTGATCTGAATGAGCCCATGGCGAAAGCTGGCCGGGGATTGGTGCTGATGGGTAAAGATGGGGGATTGATTGATCAGGCGGTTGCTTGCCTGAAGGGTCAGTACGCCACCAGCATGCAGGACGCGGTTGCGCAGGCGGCCCGGCTGGCCCGGCCGGGTGATATTGTACTGCTGTCACCTGCGTGCGCCAGTTTTGATATGTTTAGTGGTTTTCCCGCCCGTGGGGATGCCTTTATTGAGTCAGTGGAGGCGCTATGAGCTCCGCTGTTACTGCTCCTGTCGCCGCTCAAAACCGCGTGTTGCCGTTTGACCCGCTGTTGCTGGCTGTTGCCAGTTGTTTGATTCTGATTGGCTTTGTGATGATCAGCTCGGCCTCGATTGAGGTGGCGGCGGTGCGTAACAGCAATCCGTTCTTTTATATGATTCGTCACGGGGTGTTTATCCTGCTGGGGTTGTCGGCTGCGATTGCGGTGCTGAGAATCCCGATTAGTTTCTGGCAGCGAAGTGGCCCCTGGTTGCTGTTGATTGGCTTTATCTTGCTGGTGTTGGTATTGGCGGTTGGCCGGGAGATTAACGGTTCGGTTCGCTGGATCTCTCTTGGTCCGGTCAATCTGCAGGCATCAGAGGTAGCCAAGTTTGCCATGGTGATCTACTTGTCAGGTTATCTGGTGCGCCGGCTAACTGAGGTCAGAAGCAGCTGGAAGGGGATCGCGAAACCCGCATTGCCGCTGGCCTTTTTCGTCTTTCTGATGATTCTGGAACCAGATTTTGGTGCGGCAGTCGTATTGATGGGCAGTGTGATGGGGATGATCTTTCTGGGAGGAATGAAGTTCAGTCAGTTTGCCATGATTGTGGTCGGTTGTGCCGTGGTTATTCCTTCCCTGGCGATGCTTCAGCCCTATCGGGTGGTGCGCTTAAAAACGTTTCTCGACCCCTGGGCCGACCCGTTTGGTTCTGGCTATCAGTTAGCCCAGGCGCAGATCGCTTTTGGTCGCGGTGACTGGTTTGGTGAAGGACTGGGCAACAGCGTGCAGAAATTATTCTATCTGCCAGAGGCGCATACCGACTTTGTGTTTTCGGTGCTGGCGGAAGAGATGGGACTGGTGTTTGCGTTATTGGTCGTGGGACTCTATGGATTGCTGGCGGTGCGGATGTTTCGTATAGGCCGCAAAGCGGAAAAACTGCAAAAGTTCTTTATGGCTTATGTTACCTATGGTTTCGCCATTATGCTCACGGGTCAGGCGCTGATCAATATCGGGGTTAACGTAGGTGCGCTGCCGACTAAGGGACTGACGCTACCGCTGGTGAGTTATGGCGGCAGTAGCCTGGTGGTTAGCTGCGTCATGATCGCCATCGTGTTGCGCATCGATTATGAGTTAAAGCGCTTTCAGGTGGAGGCTTCGAACACACCTGATGCCGGGAAAAAGAAACGATCAAAAGTGGATAGTGCAGATGAATAACCGTCGTAAAGCTCTGATTATGGCGGGCGGTACCGGTGGGCATGTGTTTCCAGCGCTGGCGACCGCTGATTGCTTGCGTCAGCAAGACGTGGAGGTCGAGTGGCTGGGGACGGCCGCAGGTATAGAGGCGGATGTTGTTCCCGCCGCGAATATCAGGTTGCACTGTATTGATGTGAAAGGCTTGCGGGGCAAAGGAAAGCTGAGTTTGCTTCTCGCCCCCTTTCGCTTGCTGCATGCGTTGTATCAGGCTTTTGCTGTGTTGCGGCGGGTGAAGCCGGATGTGGTGTTAGGGATGGGTGGTTTTGCTTCAGGGCCGGGCGGTCTGGCTGCCTGGTTAACTGGCGTGCCGATTGTGGTGCATGAACAGAATGCCTGTGCCGGGATGACCAATAAAATTTTGTCGCGGATGGCTAAGCGGGTGTTAGAGGCCTTTGGTGGCGCATTCCGGGGCAAGGTTGCCACGACAGTTGTGGGCAATCCGGTACGGGGCGATATTCTCAAGTTGCCCGAACCTGACTTGCGCTTCGAAGACCGGCAGGGGCCGGTGCGATTGCTGGTTGTCGGCGGCAGCCTGGGAGCAAAGGCGATCAATGAGTTGTTGCCTGCAGTGCTGAGTCGTTTAACGAATGATGATCAGCCTGAGGTTCTGCACCAGGTGGGTAAACGCAATCTGGCGGAGACTCAGGCGCTGTATAAAGAGGCGGATCTTGATGGCAGCGAATCTATCCGCGTGGTGCCGTTTATTGAGCGCATGGATGAAGCCTATGGTTGGGCTGATCTCGTGCTGTGTCGTTCCGGAGCGCTGACGGTCAGCGAACTGAGTATCGCGGGTGTGGCCTCTATTTTAGTGCCATTCCCTTTTGCGGTGGATGATCATCAGACAGGTAATGCCCGGTTTCTGGCTGAAGCGGGTGCGGCGATTCTGATTCAGCAAACAGAGCTGGATCTGGATCGACTGATAAACATTTTGACAGAGCAATTGAATGACCGGCAGGTACTTCTGGATATGGCGAAAAAAGCACGTCAGCTGGGACAGCCTGAGGCCAGTCAAACAGTGGCAGATATCTGTCTGGAGGTGATGAAAAAGTGACCGAGAATACGGCAGAAATATATGAAGTACCTGAGATGCGGCGTATTCGCAGGATCCACTTTGTCGGTATTGGCGGCGTGGGTATGTGCGGCATCGCTGAAGTGCTGTTAAATCAGGGCTATCAGATCTCTGGATCAGACATCAGGGCCTCGGTAACCACTGAGCGTCTCAAAGCGATGGGGGCCGAAATTTTTATTGGCCACCTGGCAGAAAATATAACCGCTGCCAATGTGGTGGTTATTTCAACGGCGGTTCGGGAAGATAACCCGGAAGTGGAGGCGGCCCGTGAGCGACGCATTCCGATTGTCCGCCGTGCAGAGATGCTGGCGGAACTGATGCGTTATCGCCACGGTATTGCTGTGGCTGGTACCCACGGTAAAACAACCACGACCAGTTTACTGGCGTCGGTCATGGCGGAAGCTAAATTTGATCCCACCTTTGTGATTGGCGGACGGCTGAACAGTGCGGGCACGAATGCCAAGCTGGGCGGTAGTCGCTATCTGGTGGCAGAGGCCGATGAAAGTGATGCGTCTTTCCTGCATCTGCAACCGATGGTCGCGATTGTCACCAATATCGATGCTGACCATATGGATACCTATGGCGGCGATTTTGGCAAGTTGAAGCAGACCTTTATCGACTTTCTGCATAACCTGCCGTTTTATGGCCTGGCGGTACTCTGTACTGATGACCCGATCGTCAACGAGATTATTCCTGAGGTTGGCCGTCCAATCGTCACCTACGGGGTCAATAACGAGGCGGATTACCGCGCGGAAGAGATTGTTCAGAACGGCCTGAAAACCAATTTTACTGTGAAGCGTCCGGATGGGCGTGCCGACCTGCAGGTCACGCTGAATATGCCAGGCAGACACAATGTGTTGAATGCACTGGCAACGATAGCTGTTGCTACCGATGAAGGGATTGACGATCAGTCGATCTGTCATGCTTTGCAGAAATTTGAAGGGGTGGGACGTCGTTTTCAGGTGCTGGCTGATATTCCGGTCGTCGGTGGAACGGCGATGCTGGTGGATGATTATGGTCACCACCCCCGTGAAGTTCAGGCGACTATTCGTGCAGTGAAAGAGGGCTGGCCGGGCAAACGCCTGGTGATGATTAATCAGCCGCATCGTTATACCCGCACCCGTGATCTGTATGAAGACTTTGTGCAGGTGTTATCTGAAGCAGATGTGCTGTTGCTGATGGAAGTTTATGCTGCCGGTGAAGAACCCATAGCAGGAGCAGACAGTCGCAGTCTGTGCCGCAGTATTCGTCAGCGGGGCAGTCTTGATCCTGTCTTTGTCGAATCAGTGGATGCGGTGCCTGCTGTGTTAAGAAACCTGTTGCAGCCCGGTGATCTCCTGCTGACTCAGGGGGCCGGTAACATCACGGCGCTGGCCCATGAACTTTCTAAGCTTGATCTGACTGTGGCAGCGGAGGCGGACTGATGGCGAGCTTTAAGGTTAACGATCAGGAACGTGCTCAGTTTGGTCGGGTTGCTGTGCTTTATGGCGGTTCTTCAGCAGAGCGCAGCGTCTCGCTAAAAAGCGGCGCTGAAGTGTTAAACGGGCTGATAAGAGCCAATGTTGATGCCTTTGGAATCGATCTCTGCGCTGACGGCGCCGATCCTTTGCAACAGCTGCAGTCTGCTGTGTTTGATCGTGCATTTTTGATATTGCATGGCCGGGGTGGCGAGGATGGCACTATGCAGGGGGTGCTGGAAATTATGGCCAAACCCTATACCGGCAGTGGTGTTATGGCATCTGCCCTGGGGATGGATAAGGTTAAGTGTAAACAGATCTGGAGCGCAGCGGGCCTGCCAACACCGGCGTATGCCGTGCCCGACGAACATTCTGATCTGCCAGCGATGGCGGATCAGCTGGGCTATCCGATGATTGTTAAGCCTGCTCATGAAGGTTCCAGTATCGGTATGAGCAAAGTTGGCAGTGCAGCAGAACTGCAACAGGCGATCAGTGCGGCGCGCGAGTTTGACCGTGCGGTGCTGGTGGAAAGCTGGATCAGTGGTCCTGAGTTTACGATTGCGGTGTTAAATGGCAAAGCCCTGCCGGTTATCCGACTGGAAACGCCCCATGAGTTTTACGATTTTAATGCCAAATATCAGGCCAGTGATACCCAGTATCACTTCGATAATGAGCTGACTGACGACCAGGAAAACGAACTGAAGCATCTGGCTGAACAGGCCTTTGAGATGGTTGGCTGTCGTGGCTGGGGACGTGTTGATGTCATGCTGGATCGGCAGCGTGGCTTTCAGTTGCTTGAAGTGAATACGCTGCCCGGCATGACCGATCATAGTCTGGTGCCGATGGCCGCCCGTGAAGCGGGCATTAGTTTTGAAGAGCTGGTGGTGACGATCTTGCGAGGGAGTCTCTGAAGAATGTTAAAAAGACTTTTTTCAAGCGCTGAACCACCGCCGGAAGTGCCTAAACGGGGGGCTTCCGCGACCGTTCATAAAAAAGCTGAAAAGGGTCGTGAAAATAAACGTTTCTGGCTGTTTGAACGTTCTGCAGAGGCAGACAGCACTGCCGCAAAAGGGTCGCAATCAACCCGGCCGGATAGCGGTGGTGATGAAACCGCTGACGCGTCAGGGGAGGTGCAGCGCTGGTATGGCATCGATGGTGACTGGTGGATTAAACCGGCCACTATTCTGACCGCACTGGCGGTGTTCGTCGGCTTGACAAACTACTGTTATGGCACGGTTTATCGCTGGCTGGATAAGCCGGTTGAACGGGTAACCTTTGATGGTAGTACACAGCATCTGGACCGACAGCAGCTGGCTGCCAGTTCCGTTGCTCTGATGGACGGAGGATTACTGAGTGCTGATCTGGAGGCGGTAAAAGCGGGGATTCAGGAAAATCCCTGGGTTTATCAGGTTGGCGTGAGTCGGCGCTGGCCCGCGGCACTCTACCTGCAGATAACGGAGGAAGTACCCGTTGCCCGCTGGGGGGGTGACGGTCTGTTGAACCATGAAGGGGATATTTTCTGGCCGGATGAGGCGGCTAGCTACACCTCCCTTCCGCTGTTGCACGGACCATCGGCTAATACCGCGCTGATGATGTCGGAGTATTACGACCTGAATCAGATGCTGCGGAATGCCGGGCTGCAGCTGGTAGAGCTTAAGCTTGAGGCTAGAGGCGCCTGGACACTGATTCTGAACAACGGCATTAAAGTGGTCGTAGGGCGGGATCAGGTCGTCGCCCGGCTGGAACGGTTTCTGACCGTCTATCAGCAGCGTTTGCAGGCAGAAGCCGACGCCGGGCGGATAGAGCAGATCGATATTCGATATAACAACGGCATTGCCGTTAAGTGGCGCCCTGAGGTGACCACAAATGATCAACAAAAAGGTTAAAACTGTGAATATGGCGATGAAGCCTGGAAATAATATGATCGTGGCACTGGATATCGGCACCTCGAAGGTGGTGTGCCTGGTGGGTGAAGTTAGCCTTGATGGCACGATTGATATCGTTGGCATCGGCTCCCACGAGTCCCGGGGACTGAAGCGGGGTGTGGTGGTGAATATTGAGTCCACGGTGCACTCGATTCAGCGCGCCGTGGAAGAAGCGGAACTGATGGCAGGCTGCAAGATCCACTCGGTCACTGTTGGTGTCGCGGGTAGTCATATCAATAGCATGAACTCCCATGGCATCGTTGCAGTACGGGACGGTGAAGTGATGGAGCATGATCTGGAACGGGTGATCGACGCAGCCCGGGCGGTGGCAATTCCCGCCGATCAGAAAATACTGCATATCCTGCCACAGGAATATGTCATCGATAATCAGGAAGGTATTCGCGAACCTCTGGGGATGTCCGGGGTGCGCCTGGAAGCCAAAGTACATCTGGTCACCGGTGCGGTAAACGCGGTACAGAATATCGAAAAATGTGTTAAGCGTTGTGGTCTGGCAGTGGATAACGCGGTTCTTGAACAGCTGGCCTCGAGTTATGCGGTGTTAACCGAAGACGAGAAAGAGCTGGGTGTTTGTATGGTCGATATGGGCGGTGGTACCACCGATATTGCTATCTTCACCGGTGGCTCTATCCGGCATACCGCCGTTATTCCAATCGCCGGTGATCAGGTGACCAATGATATCGCTATGGCGCTGCGTACACCGACGCCGCATGCCGAAGAGATCAAAATTAAATACGCCTGTGCACTGGCGCAACTGGCCAGCGCTGAGGATACCATCAAAGTGCCGAGCGTCGGCGATCGTCCATCAAGAGATCTGTCGCGACAAGCGCTGGCTGAGGTGGTTGAACCGCGTTATGACGAGCTGTTTAGTCTGGTACAGGCAGAACTGCGACGCAGTGGATTTGAAGATATGGTGGCGGCTGGCATCGTTCTGACAGGGGGGACCGCAAAGATGGAAGGTGCTGTTGAACTGGCAGAAGAGATTTTCCATATGCCGGTGCGACTGGCATTACCGAAAGGTGTACGGGGTATGGGCGATATTCTCAATAGCCCGATCTATGCCACGGGTATTGGCCTGTTGCAGTATGCAAAACAAGATATTCGACATCTGCGTGAAGCGGTAGCGGTTGAAGATGTGGTCGAGGGACCCAATGTCTTCAGCCGTATGAAAGCCTGGTTTCAGGGGAACTTCTGATGTGCGGGCAACCACAGGCAAAGGCTGAATTTAGTAAAACCCGTTTAACGGGGAGGCCTCCTCAGCAAGGGGCCCTGGGTATTAAACCCGATGATTGACGAGTTCACAGGATGTGACAGACAACAATGAAACAGAACGCAATAAAAAACAGGTGCGGGTCGGGCACTGAACCTGGAGGGAAGGGATATGTTTGAATTAGTCAGTAATATCGCACAGAACGCAGTCATTAAGGTGATTGGCGTTGGTGGTGGTGGCGGCAATGCCGTGCAACACATGGTCTCATCAGAAGTGGGTGGGGTTGAATTTATCTGTGCTAATACCGATGCGCAGGCACTTAATAATATGGGCTCACGCAGTGTACTGCAGCTGGGTGGAGGCATCACTAAAGGGTTAGGTGCAGGGGCAAATCCGGATATCGGCCGGCAGGCAGCCCTCGAGGACCGGGATCAGATCGTGGAGATGCTGAGCGGTGCAGATATGGTGTTTATCACTGCCGGTATGGGTGGTGGCACCGGCACCGGTGCAGCCCCGGTAGTGGCGCAGGTGGCGAAAGAGCTGGGTATCCTGACCGTTGCAGTGGTGACCAAACCGTTCCCGTTTGAAGGCCGGAAGCGCATGCTGATCGCTGAACAGGGGATCAAAGAGCTGTCTGAGCATGTTGATTCTTTGATTATCGTGCCCAATGAAAAACTGCTGCAAGTGCTGGGTAAAAGCTGCACCCTGATGAAAGCGTTCGATGAAGCGAATGACGTTCTCAAAGGTGCTGTACAGGGGATTTCTGATCTGATTATCCGTCCGGGAATGATCAACGTCGACTTTGCCGATGTACGAACCGTGATGTCAGAGATGGGAACATCAATGATGGGTACCGGGATGGCCCGGGGAGAAAATCGTGCACTTGAGGCGGCAGAAGCGGCCGTTCGCAGCCCGTTGCTGGAAGATGTCGATCTGATGGGTGCCCGCGGTATTCTGGTGAATATCACTGCCGGTCTTGATCTGGGGCTGGGTGAGTTCAGTGATGTTGGTCAGGTAATTGAGCAGTTCGCCTCTGATAGCGCGATTATTGTGGTGGGTACGGTTATCGATCCGGAGATGGTAGATGATATTAAGGTGACGGTTGTTGCTACGGGGTTGCAAAAAGCGCGGCCGGAAGAGACCACCGTTAAAGTGGTTAGTCACAACCGTAAACCGGATGGCGAGCTTGACCTTAATCAGCTTGAGCTGCCCGCTGTTCATCGCCGTAAGGCGGACCATATCAGTGCAGAAAAAAATAGAACATCACAGAGGGAACTTTCCGGATCTCAGCAGTCGAAGAATAACGCAAATGGGGAAGCCGATAGCTATCTGGATATCCCGACATTTTTACGGCGTCAGGCAGATTAATCCCAGCCTTTGAGGGAGCCTGACATTGTAGTGATTACACTAATCAGTTATTGCTGAAATAGCGTTATTTTTGTTAGTATGTCGCGTTAATTCGCCACACATGAACACACCAGAGAGCCTTGGCAGGAAATATGATCGGACAACGTACATTACGGAACAGTATTAAAGCAACGGGTGTGGGCCTGCATACCGGTCAGAAAGTGTATCTGACACTGAAACCTGCGCCTGTCGATACCGGTATTGTTTTCCGTCGAGTTGATCTTGAACCCGCTGTCGAAATACATGCGCGGGCAAAAAATGTCGGTGATACAACGCTGTCCACTAACCTGCAAAAAGGTGATGTGCGGGTTTCTACAGTTGAACACCTGTTGTCTGCGATGGCCGGGCTGGGTATCGATAATGCTTATGTCGAACTGAGTGCTGAAGAAGTGCCCATTATGGATGGCAGTGCGGCACCGTTTGTGTTCCTGATTCAGTCCGCCGGTATTCAGGAGCAGGATGCACCGAAACAGTTTATCCGGATTAAAAAAGAGGTGACTGTTCAGCTGGAAGATAAAGTGGCCACCTTTAAACCTTTTAATGGTTTTAAAGTTGGTTTTACTATTGATTTTGACCATCCTGCGTTTGCCGACCGCAACATGGAAGCAACTCTGGATTTCTCCAGTACGTCATTTGTTAAAGAGGTAAGCCGGGCACGTACATTTGGATTTATGCGGGATATTGAATATCTTCGGGCGCAGAATCTGGCGTTGGGCGGCAGTATGGATAATGCTATCGTCGTTGATGATTACCGTATTTTGAATGAAGACGGTCTGCGTTACGATGATGAGTTTGTAAAACACAAAGTACTTGATGCAGTGGGTGATCTGTACTTGCTGGGCAAGAGTCTGATCGGTGAGTTTCACGGTTTCAAATCGGGTCACTACCTGAACAATCTTTTGCTTCGCAAGCTGTTAGAAACAGAAGAGGCCTGGGAGATTGTTACCTTTGAAGGGCAGGAACAGGCTGCACCTATCTCATACCTTCAGCCAGCCGCTTTAGGCTGATAGACGCTGACTCACTAAAAGCCGGACTGTTCAGTCCGGCTTTTTACTATTAATTCGGTCATTTATAACCACGAAAAAAATATCCCTATTGAGATTCAGTTTGATGCCCCAATAGAGGTAGAATGTTGAGTTAATTAAATATTTTAACCGGCTGACCCGCCGCTTTTAACAGGTAAATAATCAGATTATGTTAACTTCGATGTTTAAGAAGGTTTTTGGTAGTAAGAACGAACGTGTACTCAAACAGATGGGTAAGGTCGTTAAGCAGATCAATAGCTATGAAAGCGAAGTTGAACAACTGTCTGATGATGACCTGAAGGCAAAAACGGTTGAGTTTAAGGCGCGTCTGGAGCAGGGAGAATCGATAGATGCGATTCTTCCGGAAGCGTTTGCCGTTGTGCGTGAAGCTTCCCGCCGGGTAATGGGCATGCGTCACTTCGATGTGCAGATGATCGGTGGTATCACCCTGCATGAAGGTAAAGTGGCAGAGATGCGTACCGGTGAGGGTAAAACGCTGGTAGCAACTCTGCCGGTCTACCTGAATGCCCTGGTTGGCCGGGGCGTGCATGTTGTCACCGTCAACGATTATCTGGCAAGCCGGGATGCGGAATGGATGCGTCCACTGTATGAATTTCTTGGTTTGAGCGTCGGTGTGGTGCTATCGGGCCAGGACCCGCAGACCAAACGTGATGCTTATCATGCCGATATTACTTACGGTACAAACAACGAGTTCGGTTTTGACTATCTGCGCGATAACATGGCGTTCAGCGTAGAAGATAAAGTACAGCGTGACTTCTATTTCTCGGTGGTCGATGAGGTTGACTCTATTCTTATCGACGAAGCACGTACACCCCTGATAATTTCTGGTGCCGCGGAAGACAGCTCTGAAATGTATCGGCGCATGAACACGCTGATCCCTGCGCTGGAGAAGTATGACGGCGAAATTGATCCTAAGAGTACTGAAGAGATTCATGGTGATTTCGCCGTTGATGAGAAAAACCGTACGGTTGAGCTGACCGAACGAGGCCATCAGCGTATTGAAGAGATGCTGGCGAAAGAGGGTATTCTTGATGAGGGCGAGAGTTTGTATGCCCCACAGAACCTTAGCCTGCTTCATCATGTACTTGCCGCGCTACGGGCGCACAACCTGTTTCAGCGTGATGTGGATTACATTATTCAGGATGGCCAGGTGGTCATTGTTGACGAGCATACCGGGCGTATTATGCCGGGACGTCGCTGGTCTGAAGGTTTGCATCAGGCGGTCGAGGCCAAAGAGGGCGTTCATATCAATCAGGAAAGTCAGACGCTGGCATCGACTACTTTCCAGAACTATTTCCGTCTCTATGAAAAACTTTCCGGTATGACCGGTACTGCCGATACCGAAGCCTTTGAGCTTAATCAGATTTATGGTCTGGATGTGGTGGTTATTCCAACCAACGTACCGGTTGCACGTATTGACTATAACGACCTGGTATTTCTCACGATCGAAGAGAAATATGAAGCGATACTTAAAGAGATTGAGCACTGTGTTGAACAGAAGCGCCCGGTGCTGGTGGGTACTGCTTCGGTTGAATCTTCTGAGCTTATCTCCGCTTTCCTGAAAAAGAAAAAGCTGCCACATAATGTATTGAACGCCAAAAACCACGGCAAAGAAGCCGGTATTATCGCTGATGCTGGCCGCGCCGGAGCGGTGACCATTGCCACGAATATGGCGGGTCGTGGTACTGATATTGTACTGGGTGGCAAGTTCGAGTCGGTGCTGGAAGGACTGGACAATCCGACTGAAGCACAGATTGCAGAAGCGAAGGCTGAGTGGCAGGCGCGTCATGATGCGGTACTTGAGGCTGGTGGTCTGCATATTATCGGTACTGAGCGTCATGAATCACGCCGCATCGATAATCAGCTGCGGGGTCGTGCTGGTCGTCAGGGCGATAACGGGTCTTCCCGCTTCTTCCTGTCGCTGGAAGATGATCTGATGCGTATCTTTGCTTCCGAGCGGGTGCGTCAGTTTATGAAAGCCCTGGGGATGGAAAAGGGGGAAGCGATCGAACATAAGATGGTTTCGAATGCGATTGAGAAGGCCCAGCGTAAAGTTGAAGGCCGGAACTACGATATTCGGAAGCAGCTGCTGGAGTATGATGACGTTGCCAACGATCAGCGTCGAGCCGTCTATGATCAGCGTAACGAGTTGATGGCAACCAATGACATTTCTGAAACCATTGAAGCGGTTCGTGCTGAGGTGGTGGAAAACGCCATCAATGATTATATCAAGCCGCAGAGCCTGGAAGAGCAGTGGGATATCCCGGGGCTGGAACGGCATCTGCAGTCTGAATTTGGTCTGGAGATGCCCGTTCAGGAATGGCTGGACAAAGATGACACACTGCATGAAGAATCGCTGCGCGAGCGTATTTTGCGGGATATAGTTGAAGATTATCAGGCAAAAGCGGCGATTGTTGGTGTTGAAAATATGCGCCTGTTTGAGAAACAGGTGATGTTGCAGGTGCTGGATACATTGTGGAAAGAACATCTGCAGTCCATGGATATGCTGCGTCAGGGGATCCATCTGCGTGGTTATGCACAGAAGAACCCCAAGCAGGAATATAAGCGCGAATCCTTTATCCTGTTTGAGCAGTTGTTAGAAAATATTAAAACCGATGTTATTAAGATTCTCAGTAACGTTCAGGTGCGTCAGCCGGAAGAGCTTGAAGAGATGGAACGTCATCGCCGTGAGCAGGCCGCTCAGCAGCAGATGAATTTCCAGCATGCTGAAGCGTCGGCTCTGGAGCAGGATGACGCTGAGCCAGAGGAAGGAGAGGTCGCTGGTGCAGAACCTTTTGTGCGGGATGGCAAAAAAGTAGGGCGTAATGATCCCTGTCCTTGTGGTTCTGGTAAAAAATATAAGCACTGTCACGGTAAGCTAAGCTGATCCGGGCACTGCAAACCGGCCCTGTCTGACGTAAAATTTTATTTTTTACCCCGATCTGGCTATTGATTAACATACAGAAAGCAGCGAAGCTGCTTTCTTTTTTTTCAGCGTTTCAAGATAAGGTTAAGGAGTCTGTAATGGCTGTAGGTCCCGGCACGCTTCCCACGCTGCACCCGGTTGCAGGTTTTCGTTTAGGTACTACTTCTGCCGGTGTTAAAAAGCCTGGTCGGAAAGATCTGGTTCTGATGGAACTGGCAGAAGGCGCGACTACTGCAGGTGTGTTCACCCTGAATCAGTTTTGTGCAGCACCTGTCCGAATTTGTAAGGCGAATCTGCAACAGGGGATGCCATCCTATCTGGTTGTTAATACGGGTAACGCAAATGCTGGTACTGGTAAAGAGGGCCATCAGGATGCGCTGGATGTTTGTCAGGCGGTTGCCGATCATGCGGAAGTGACACTGGGTCAGGTGCTGCCATTCTCCACCGGGGTGATCGGTGAAAAACTCCCTACTGATCGCATTATCAGTGCCGTGCCTGCTGCGTTTGATGCCCTGTCTGATGATGGCTGGCTGGAAGCTGCCAGCGGTATTATGACCACTGATACCCGGCCAAAAGCGTATTCGATGCAGCTGGAGTATCAGGGAGAGGTTATTACCCTGACGGGTATCTCTAAAGGTGCAGGTATGATCAAGCCCAATATGGCAACCATGCTGGCCTATATTGCGACAGATGCGAAAGTTGCCCCTGGTTTACTGCAGTCGCTGTTAAGCCGCGCGGCAGATCAGTCTTTCAATCGTATAACCATTGATGGGGATACCTCCACCAATGATTCCTGTATTCTCGTGGCGACCGGCGCCAGTGGTGTTGAGATTACTGAGGACAATGCTGAACTTCTGGCACTGTTCCGTGACGCTGTTGATAAAACTCTGCTTGAACTGGCTCAGGCGATTATTCGTGATGGAGAAGGTGCAACCAAGTTTGTCACCATCCGTGTTGAGCAGGCAGGCAGTTCTGAAGAAGCGCTGAAAACCGCTTATGCTGTTGCCCATTCACCGCTGGTCAAGACCGCTTTGTTTGCCAGCGATCCTAACTGGGGACGGATATTGGCGGCAGTCGGTTATGCGGGTATCGATAACCTGGATGTTGATGCTTTACAGATCTGGCTGGGTGAGGTCTGCATCGTCGAAAACGGAGGTCGTGCTGCCAGTTACACAGAAGCGGCGGGCCAGACGGTGATGAGTCGCGAGGAGATAACGATCCGCATCCTCCTTAATCGTGGTGATCAGCAGGAAACGGTCTGGACCACTGATCTGAGTAAGGATTATGTCGCGATTAATGCTGATTATCGTTCCTGATTTAATAAGCCCACCGGAAAGGTTGGCCGGGTATACGTTTTGTCAAAATTAGTACATGTCGCGGCAGCGGCTATTTTTAATGAATCTGGCGAGTTGCTCCTGGCGCTGCGCGATAAAGTGCAACACCAGGGTGGTTTATGGGAGTTTCCTGGGGGCAAGGTTGAACCCGGTGAAACGGTGCTCAGCGCCCTTGCACGGGAGTTGCAGGAAGAGCTCGGAATAGAGATTACCCTGACGGCTACCTTACCACTGATTCAGATACCTTATCATTACCCTGATAAATCGGTATTGCTGGATGTATTCCGGGTTAACGGGTTCAGCGGTGACGCGTACGGACGGGAAGGACAGCCTCTTGAATGGGTTAAGTCTGACGATTTGGGTGCTTATCAGTTTCCGGCTGCGAACAAACCGATCGTTAATGCGCTATTGCTACCAAACACATTAGCCATTACTCCCCGGTTGAAATCAGAGCAATACGGAGCATTTGCCGCTAACGCGATTCAGCAGGGCGCTCAGGCGATTATGTTGCGGGCTAAGCATCTTACCGAGGCCGAGCAGCTAAGTCGCTATCAGCAGCTTTTAGCAGACTTCCCCGGTACTCTGATTATATGGAACGGTGACGTAGAGACGGCTAATAGCGCTACGCTGCCAGCACTGCATCTTAGTTCTGACAGACTCATGCAACTGCACGATCGTGAGCAGTTTAAGGGGCGCTGGCTTGGCGCTTCTTGCCATAACGCAGAGCAGATTCGTCACGCTGAGCAAACTGGCGTCGATTACATTACTCTTTCTCCTGTGCAGAAAACATCAAGTCATCCAGAAGTTGATTCCATGGGATGGCATGAGTTTGGGAGTCTGCTAAAAGAGAGTTCTCTGCCGGTCTATGCACTGGGCGGCGTATCAATGGATGATCTTGATAAGGTTTTGCAGCTGGGTGGGCAGGGGATTGCGGGGATAAGCTGCTTTTGCTGAGCGACACAACGGCGATGCTTGTCCCCACGTTCGAGCTTAAAAGCGGAAGTCTTGCCTTGAGCAAAGTCTGGCAACAGGGGGAGTGACGTGATCCTGAATGATCTTACCAGTCGCGTACATGCGACGTGGTGATAACAGCACTGTCAGGACCAGGTACCAGGCAGAATGTTAGCTCAGCGGTGTCATCAGTGCAGTGGCTGGTCCTGATAGTCAGCGCTTTCACTGTCTTCAAAACTACTACTGTAATCATCCATGCTGGACTCTGCAGGAATCTGATACTCTTCTGAGGCCCACGCTCCCAGATCGATCATCTTACAGCGCTCACTGCAAAATGGCCGGAACGGGTTTGCCGTATTCCATTCCAGCTTTTTACCGCAGGTAGGGCAGGCTACGAGGGGCTTTTTGTGTTGGGCATTGTCAGGCAAGATCGGACTCCCGCTCCTGGTGTGCTTTTCTCAGGAACTCTTTATGTAACTGTTCTATCCGCGGTGTAAGTGCGTCCACAGCACCGCTGTTATCAATCAGTTCATCTGCTTTAGCAATACGTTCATCGCGGCTCATCTGTGCTGCAATAATTGCTCTGACCTGTTCGCTGTCGGTGCTGTCCCGGGCGACGGTGCGACTGATCTGAGTCGCCTCATCAACATCGACGACAACAATTTGATTGACCAACAGGTGTTGATCAGTTTCCAGAAGCAGAGGAGATGCCAGAATAGCATACTCTGATGTGGTCTGATCCAGTTTTAGCAGAATACGGTCTCTTATCAACGGGTGTAGCAGCTGTTCCAGCCAGTCACGCTGGGCAGGTGTTTCAAAAACGATCTTTCGCAGGGCTTTGCGATCCAGATCTCCATTGGTGAGTAAAATCTCACGACCAAACCGGCGGGCGATTTTATCCAGAGCCGGCTCGCCCGGTTCAACCACTTCCCGGGCAACCTGATCGGCGTCAATCACGGTTACTCCCCGTTGTTCAAATAATTTTGAGACAGCGGATTTGCCACTGCCAATACCACCAGTCAGTCCTACTACAAACATTTTTTTATCTCGTTTTGCTCGTATGTAAAATATGCGGCCAATCAATAGATTTTCATAATGCTAAAAACTGCAGATACCAGCCTGTCAGGTCTTTGCCCCATAGCAGCGCGATCCAGCCTGCACCTGCCAGATAAGGGCCGAATGGGATAGGCGTTTGTGACTCATGCCGGTTAAAAATAATCATTAAACCACCGACAATCGCGCCGATCAGGGATGAGGCCAGAATAATCAGGGGCAGCATATCTGCGCCAGCCCATGCGCCCAGAGCTGCCAAAAGCTTAAAATCGCCATAGCCCATGCCCTCTTTACCGGTGACCAGCTTAAACAACCAGAACACAGACCATAGCGATAGATAGCCCAGTACCGCTCCCCACAAAGCCGAGGGTAGTGTGGTGAAATAATCAAAACTATTCAGAATCAGACCTGACCAGAGTAGCGGCAGGGTGATTTTGTCTGGCAGCAGCTGATGGTCGATATCGATAGCGGTCAGTACGATAAGACACCAGCTAAAGAAAACGATGGCGAAAGCAACCGGATTAAAACCGTATTGCCAGACGATGAACCCTGATATGACCGCGGTGGTCAGCTCAATCAGTGGGTAACGCAGTGATATGCTGGTTTTACAGCCACTACACTTTCCACCCAGAATCAGAAAATAACTGATCAGCGGAATGTTTTCATACCAGCGGATCAGGTGGCCGCAGTTCGGACAGGTTGAGGCTGGCTGGGCTAGATTGAAGGGTTTGCTTTCAGCCGTTACAGCGCTGGTGTCCGCCTGGTCTTCTTTGACCTCCTCTGAGAGCGCTTCAGAAAGCGTAACTGAGTGCTTTGTTGCAACTATTTCATTCGCTGAAACCAACTCTGCCGTCTGCTGCCGGGCAGCCTCTTCCGCCATTTCCAGCCATTCCCGCTCCATCATCAGCGGTAGCCGATGAATGACTACATTGAGAAAACTGCCAACCAGCAATGAAAAAACAGATGTAAGGACCACCGACAGCCAGATATTCGCTGCAATCAGTTCTAAAAGCATAGTAGTCAGGCTCTGTTTAAATCGGGATTTTGGCTTAGTTAAATCACACCACGTTGCCGAGCTGGAAAATAGGCAGATACATCGCGATAACCAGACCACCCACCAGAATCCCCAGGATGGACATAATCATGGGTTCGATCAGCGTTGAGAGGTTATCCACGGCGTTATCAACCTCTTCCTCATAATAGCTGGCGACTTTATCCAGCATCATGTCCAGCGATCCTGCCTCTTCGCCGATGGCTATCATCTGTGTCGCCATGGCAGGAAAAAGACCGGTCATGGTGACGGCATTTTGCAGTGACTGACCCGTAGACACGCCGTTCTTAATCTGCATGATGGCTTTTTCATAGACCACATTACCGGAAGCTCCGGCTGCTGAGTCCAGTGCATCCACCAGCGGTACGCCAGCAGCAAAGGTCGTCGCCAGGGTTCTGGCAAATCGGGCAATAGCCGAATTGTGTAAGATTTTTCCAAAAATCGGTAACTTAAGAAAGGTTCTGTCCAGCCATTCTCTGAAGCCCCTCGATTTCTCGTGAGCTTTAGAAAAAGCAAAGCCCGCTAAGATAATCACTACAATGGCGACAAACCACCAGTCCCGAGCTATTTTCGACAAGCCGACAACAAACATGGTAAATGCAGGCAGATCCGCACCAAAACTTGAAAATACACTTTCGAACTGGGGAACTACTTTAATCAACAGAATAGCTGAGACCGCCAGGCCGATTACAATTACCGCGATGGGATAGGTAAGTGCTTTTTTAATTTTCTTTTTAAGGGTCTCAATTTTTTCTTTGTAGGTTGCTATCCGTTCCAGCATTGTTTCCAGTGAACCGGAGCTTTCACCGGCTTCAACCAGATTGCAGTAAAGATCATCGAAGTATTTAGGGTGTCTTTCCAATGCTTTGGCAAAGCTGGTACCGCCGCTTACATCCGATTTCAGCTCGTAGATTACCTTTTTCATTTTGGCTTTTTCAATGCCGTTCGCAACGATATCAAACCCTTGCAGCAGAGGTACGCCTGATTTCAGCATGGTCGCTGTCTGTCTGGTAAACAGCGCAATATCCAGAGGCTTTATTGCCTTGTTGTGATTGCTGAACATACTATAGGTTTGTTTACGAACCTTTTTGGGCAGAATCCCTTGCTTGCGCAGCATCGCTTTGGCTTCAGCCAGGTTGTCGGCGTTTATTGCCCCTTTGCTTTCATTACCACTCTTGTCTTTACCTTCCCAGTTAAAGGTGAGAGGTGTTTTATCTGCTGCTTTCTTAGCCATCCGGTTGGTTTCCGTATATAGGTTTAGAATATGTTTCAATTCTGCTTTTATGCAGGTGAGTAATCAATAACGTACAGACATAAAACAGATATTTACAACTTAATAACCCGGTTCATCTCTTCCAGGCTGGTCACACCCTGAATGACTTTGCGCAGGGCAGACAGACGCAAGGTTCTGAACCCCTGAGCTTTTGCCTGGGCCAGAATATCCAGAGAGGAACCATTGTCCATAATAACCTGGGCGATTTCCGGGGTCATTGCCATGGTCTCATAGACACCAACCCGGCCTTTATAACCCTTATTACACTTACTACAGCCTTCGGGGTTGTGCTCAAACAGATTCAGGCCTGCGTTAATTTGTTCCGGCGTAAAGCCCTCTTCCAGCAGTGTCGCTTCGGGAATATTAGCGGGCTTTTTACATGCGGTGCATAAGCGTCGTCCCAGCCGCTGGGCAATAATCATAGACACAGATGTGGCGATATTAAAGGCTGGAACCCCCATGTTGCGCAGTCGGGTTAAGGTTTCTGCTGCACTGTTAGTATGCAGGGTCGATAAGACCATATGGCCTGTCTGCGCGGCTTTAATGGCGATTTCGGCGGTTTCGATATCCCGGATCTCGCCCACCATTACGACATCAGGGTCCTGACGCAGGAACGATCGTAGAGCTTCAGCGAAGGTTAGTCCTACTTTGTTGTTAACGTGTACCTGATTGATCCCCTCCAGGTTGATCTCTACCGGATCTTCTGCAGTGGAGATATTGCGCTCGACGGTATTGAGGATATTCAGGCCGGTATAGAGGGAAACGGTTTTACCGCTACCGGTGGGGCCGGTGACCAGAATCATGCCCTGAGGTTTATGCAGGGTCTGCATAAATAACTCTTTCTGATCATCGTCATAACCGAGGGCTTCGATACCCATCTGTGCACTGGTAGGATCGAGAATACGCAGTACGACTTTCTCCCCCCAGAGGGTGGGCAGGGTATTCACCCGGAAGTCGATGGCACGGTTTTTCGATATCTTCATTTTGATGCGGCCATCCTGAGGCATACGCCTTTCGGAGATGTCCATTTGTGACATAACTTTCAAACGGGCACAAAGCCTCGATGCCAGGTTTGAAGGCGGTCTGGCAACCTCCTGCAATATACCGTCAGTACGACAGCGAATGCGATAGGATTTTTCATAGGGTTCAAAGTGGATATCTGATGCGCCGCTTTTGATGGCATCCAGCAGTATTTTGTTAACAAAACGGACGATAGGGGCATCGTTTGCTGCATCTTCACTGCTGTCTTCCTGCTTATCATTGAGGCCTTCATCAATCTCAAGGTTATCCAGATCGGCATCTTCAAGTCCATCGAGAGCCGAATTCTGCTCATCCAGAAAGGTGTCGATCAGATGAGAGAGCTTATCCTCTTCGACTATCACCCCTTCGGTTGTGGTGCCGGTATGAAACTTAAATTCATCCAGCGCCTGGATATTGGTGGGATCGGAGATGGCAACATAGAGCCGGTTTTGCCGTTTGATCAATGGCAGCGCATGGTGCTTGATGATCAGCTTCTCTTCGACCAATCCCTGGGGGAGTGTTTCTATATCAATCACATCGAGGTCGAATAGCGGCATGCCGAACTCATCCGCAGCGGCCGCCGCAGCCCGGTAGGCGCTCACCAGACGGTTTTCGATAATGTGGGCAATAAAGGGTCTGTTGTCCTTGCGGGCAGTCTTCAGGGCGTCCATCGCGACATCGGATGAAAACACACCATCATTAACCAATCGTCTGGCCAGGCCACTCAGCGGCTGAAAGGGTTGTACGCTCATTATTCAGAGAATCCATTTATCTGTTGGTATTGGCGACAGCAAAGATAACCTTAAGGTTGTAGCATAATAGCTTATTTAATGACTGATAGAAGCACCCGGGTAAGCACTGATAGATAGCCACTACCTGTTGCAGTTGTCGCGTGTTATCTATCAAGCTGCCTGCTTAATATTGATGCTTTATCGATATCCTTTTTTAGTACACTGATTTTCAGACAAAATAAGTCTTACGCTTTCACCTAAACTGCCTTGTATTATTATCTATTTGTAAAGTAACATCTATCTGTCCATTTGAGAATCAACGGGCGCTTGCTTCAGGTCACTGGACTGCCAAAAAAAATAGGTTACTATACATGTCAGGCTTGTATGGAGCATGGATGGCAGGCCTAATGGCATGGGAAAGAATCGTTCGGAGCAGGGATTGATGATGAATACTTTACTCGCTGGAGAGATAAACAATGAAAAACACTATTAAAAAACAGCAGGGTTTTACCCTGATCGAATTGATGATCGTGGTGGCGATTATCGGTATTCTGGCGGCAATTGCCTTGCCCGCTTATCAGACTTACGCTGCAAAGGCAAAATTTGCTGAGGTAGTTAATTCTACTGGAGGGGTCAAATCAGCAGTTGAGGTTTGCGCGCAGGTTGAAGGTGATATGCAAGAGTGTACTGGTGCTAAGAATAGTACTGTTAGTCGTGCTATCGCAGGTGCAACAGTTGGTAAGTATGTGTCTAATACCAATGGTGACTTTTCTGTGACTGCTCCTACCGCTACTTCTATGACAATTAAGTCTACAGCTGTGAGTACTGATGGTCTAGGTGGTCAAACCTATGTTTTAGACGGCACCCTCGCTAACGGTGCTGTTAGTTGGGCCTTAAGTAGCACTGCAACTTGTGTTGCTGCAGGTTACTGTGATTAAGGCTTTATAATTATAAAAAGCGCAAATTATTTTGCGCTTTTTTTATGCCTGAAATTAGCCTTTTGGCTACTATTCTCTCCTCTATAGTTTTGATTTACTTATATTTTGCTGTATACAACACACCGGTATCTAATGAATAAGAAAACCATTCTCCTCATCCTGATCGCTATCACCGCAGCTGTCACCTACTACCTTTATGAAGATCCTTTGTCCATAGAAAAGCGGGCAGTGGTCGAAGCGGATCTGGCCGCTCAGCCTGATAAGTATCCGGCGACGCCAGTGTGGTGGTCAGATGGGGGGATTCTGGCAATCGGTATGTTGCCCCGTAAAGACGGTGAAAAGCGTAATGACAGTGCTAAAGAGATCTGTAATATTCTCTGGAAACACAATGTCAACAGGACGGTCGTTGAGGTATACGATATTCTGCAGATTCAGAAAAGTGATGAGTGGGAACTGATCGGTGCAGCGGATTGTCGGCGTAAGGCCGGTAAATAAGCTGATAGTTTTCAAGAGTCTTTGTTTTCAACAACAAATCAACCGTTAGATTGCAGGGTTTTTACTCAAAATGAGTATGATAGTTTTACGGCTATTTTTTCTATTTTGGAATGAATGAACTTTAAATTTAAAAATCCGCACATAGAGGCGGATTTTTGTTGTCAGATTCTGATTGGCTGCAGTCAGATAAACCGCATCGACAGGTCAATCGCTTTGCAATCTTTGGTCAGCAGGCCGATAGAGATATAGTCAACACCGGTTTCGGCGATGCTTCTCAGGGTGTTTTCATCGATACCACCGGAGGCTTCCAGTTTGGCAGGGGTTGGGTGTTCTTTGTTGTTCTTCACTGCCAGGCGCAGGCCCGCGTGATCGAAGTTATCCAGCATGATGATGTCAGCGCTGGCATCCAGTGCCTGTTGTAATTCCTGGAAAGACTCAACTTCCACTTCTACTGGCTTTCCTGGCTCGTTGCGCTTTGCGGTGGCAATTGCGTTGGCGATTGAGCCGCAGGCCATAATATGATTTTCTTTGATCAGAAACGCATCATAGAGGCCGATTCGATGGTTATAACAGCCACCGCAGGTGACCGCATATTTCTGCGCATGACGCAGGCCGGGAATGGTTTTGCGCGTGTCCAGCAGTTTAACGCCGGTGCCTTCAACCAGTGAAGCGTAATAGGCGCTGATTGTCGCAGTAGCCGATAGCGTCTGCAGATAGTTAAGCGCGCTGCGCTCACCAGTGAGCAGTGAGCGGGCAGAGCCTGCTAATTCAAACAGGGGTTGGTTAGCCGACACCTTATCGCCATCACTGACCAGCCAGTTGACCTGCACACTCTGATCAACTTGTCTGAACACCTCGTTAACCCATTCGACACCGCAAATAATGGCCTCCTGACGACTGATCACCCGTGCTTTTGCCTGTTGGTCTGTCGGTATCAGTTGGGCGGTGATGTCACCGTCACCAATGTCTTCAGCCAGCGCAGTACGAACGCTGGCAGGGATGTCGCTGAGCAGTTGGGTATTGGCCATGGGAGCTCCGTGTTGGGGTCTGTCGTGCGGCGAATGCTGCTATGGGACAGACTGATCTGTGGATAGCTTGTCTGCTATGAAAGGCATGGTACTATCCATAGACCATGAACAGTGCCAGTCACCGGACGGTATTTTAACGGAAAGCCGCAGGGTAAAGTAGTCGCTCTGAGAGGAAAAATGACACAGTTGAATGAGATTATTCAGATAAAGGCTGGCTGGTTGACCGGCGCAGAACACTGCCCATCACCTAATTTTAATCAGCGTCCGGAAAAAACGGTGCCGCGACTACTGGTGATACATAATATCAGCCTGCCGCCAGCACGTTTTGGCGGGGGCTATATCAGAGATTTTTTTCTTAACCTGCTGGATACGACGGCTCATCCCTATTTTGAAACGATTGCCGCGTTGCAGGTATCGGCTCATCTGCTGATTGAGCGTAGTGGTCATATGGTGCAGTTTGTAAGCTTTGACCAGCGAGCCTGGCATGCGGGTCAGTCATACTATTGTGGTGTAGATAACTGCAATGATTTTTCTATCGGTATTGAGTTGGAGGGCACAGATGATGTTCCTTATACCGAGCAGCAGTATCACCAATTGGTCAGAGTCACCGCTGCCCTGCTTGATGTCTATCCTGAGATGAGTGCGGCGCATATCGTGGGTCATGCGGACATTGCGCCCCAGCGAAAATCAGACCCGGGCCCGGCGTTTAACCGGGATTATTTTAATCGTCTGTTAAAAGAGGTTCAGGGATGAAGTTTCTGGCTGTCATGTTTGCGATCATGTTGGGACGCTATAAGCGCCGGTCACCGGGGATAGTCCGTCTGTCTAAGGCGGCTACCCCTCAGAGTGATCTTCATTGGTTGATCCTGATTTTATATATGCTGGGGCTGGAAGCGTTGTTATTGCTGTTTTTCCGCTGGGAGTTTGGCATTTTTATCCTGGCGATTGAGCTGCTGGCGCTTTATATCTATCTGGAGAACTGGTCACCCAGTGATCTCACCGGTAAGTATTATCAGCACTGGTGCCGGGGTGATGTTCAGGCTTCATGGTTACAGTTGGCAGGGCTGCTTGGATTGGATCGTACCGATGCTATAACCGATAGTCAGTCGGCACATTATGCAATCTGTCAGCAGTATCTGTATCTGTCACTGACCGGTTTTTTTGCTGTGTTGCTCTGGTTTATCTTTCTGGGGATTCCGGGGTTGTTTCTTGCTCTCTGGGCTGGCTGGCAACTGCGGCGACGGTACAGAAAGTATGGCACAGAGGTGGCCAGGCTGGTGATCTGGATTCCCGCGCGGTTGTTGGGCTTTACTTTTTTCATCGTTGGCAACGGTGTCAGCGCTTTCAATCAGTTAAAAGCCTCACATACTGATGATCAGGGTGTGAAAGACTGGCTATTCAGAATTGCATTAGGGGCGCTGGGTGAAGAGAGCTATCAACAGTATGCGCAGGAAGCGGATTGTGATGATGGGCCTTTTCGACATCATGCGGCGGAAGAGATTATCAGTCTGAATAAACTGATTCGCCGTTCGGCTATTCTGTGGCTGATTGTGTTTGCTGTGCTGACCATGCTGGGCATTGAGACGACACTATATTAGCAGCGGTATTAACTGCAGGAAGTAAACAGTAGCTTGGTCAACTTGAAATAGTTTTAGATATAAGCGAGAATCATTTTCATTTGGAAGAGAGACTGTTTTACCTATGACCCTTGTTCTGGAACTTCGCTCGTTAGGGTGTGGCTATGAAAATACGGTTATCGCTGATCAGCTGGATTTGCGCCTGCAAGCGGGTGAAATTGCCTGCCTGTTAGGTCCCAGCGGTTGTGGTAAAACAACAGTGCTGCGTGCCATCGCCGGCTTTAATCCGGTGTTATCCGGGATGATCCTGCAGAATGATGAGAAGATCTCTGCTGTCGGTTTTATGTTGCCGCCGGAACAGCGGGGTATTGGCGTTGTTTTTCAGGATTATGCTCTGTTTCCCCATCTCAGCGTGTTTGACAATATAGCGTTTGGTTTACATGCCCGCAGCGCGGCAGACAAAAAACAGACCGTTGCTGAGATGTTAAAACTGGTTGAGCTACCGGATCTTTCATCCCGTTATCCCCATGAGCTTTCTGGCGGTCAACAGCAGCGGGTGGCGCTGGCCCGGGCACTGGCACCTAAGCCCAAGCTGCTGTTGATGGATGAACCCTTTTCCAATCTCGATACTGATCTGAGAAGGCAGTTAGCGCTGGAGGTGCGGTCGATTCTTAAAGATCAGGGCATCGCTGCTATCATGGTGACCCATGATCAGCAGGAAGCCTTTGCTATTAGCGATAAGCTGGGAATTCTGGCACAGGGCAGGTTACAGCAGTGGGGAACACCAACCGAGCTGTATTATCAGCCGGTCAATCCCCTGGTTGCCGGGTTTGTTGGTAAGGGCGAACTGTTTGAGGCCGAATGTCTGAGTGAGACTACCGTGGCAACCGAGCTGGGTACGATTGAATTTGCCGAGCCTTTTGGTGCCGTTGCCGGTAAGCAACTATCGTTGTTTATCCGTCCTGTGGATATCCGGCCTAGTGTAGAAAAGGGGGGCGTGATAGCCCGGGTTGAACAGAAGGAGTTTCTCGGTAGTTCGGTGGTGTATCAGCTGATGCTGCCGTCCGGGCGCCGGGTCGAGTCAGAAATCTTCGAGCCGCGCTTATTTGAGGTGGGCTCTCAGGTGTCTCTGCAGGTGGTTTCACACCGGCCGATCGCCTTCAGTGCCTGATGCATTGAAGGACTCAGGCGCTTAGGGGGATTCCCATGGCAGAGATCAGTTACTGTCACGGGTGGATGAAATAGTCCGGCTCAGCAATATGACCGGGATAATCCCTACCAGAACGATCAGTAGTGCCGCCAGGGAGCAGGCTTCCAGCATTTCATCAGAGGCATACTGATAGACATAGGTTGCGAGGGTGTCATAGTTAAAGGGACGCAAAATCAGGGTAGCGGGCAACTCCTTCATTGAATCAACAAACACCACCAGTGCGGCGGTCAGTATTCCACCCTTTATCAATGGCAGATGGACCCTGAGCAGGGTCTGCAAGGGTGAATGTCCCAGCGAGCGGGATGCCATATCCATGCTTTCGGTAATCTTATTAAGGCTGGATTCTACCGCGCCTACCGAGACCGCAAGAAAACGCACGACGTAGGCAAATACGACCGCAAAAGCTGTGCCGCTGAGTAACAAACCGGTCGACAGATTGAAAAACTGTTCCATCCGGGCGTCGATAAAATTATCAAATGCCGACAGGGGGATGATCACGCCGATAGCGAGTACCGCGCCGGGCATCGCATAACCCAGACTGGAAAACTGTGCGGCGGCTTTCAGGCTGCTTTTTTTATGCAGCCGTTTGGAGTAAGCCAGTAGCAGCGCAATGACAATCGTCAGCAGCGCGGCGCAACTGGAGAGTATAAAACTATGGCTGGCATAGGTAATAAAGTCGTTGGTCCAGAGTTGACTTAAGTTACTCAGCGCATAACCCGTTAATACCCAAACCGGAATGACAAAGCCCGTGATCACCGGCAGCGCGCAGAGTAGCGTAGCGCCCCAGGCGCGCCAGCCTGATAACTGATAGCCGGTGAGTGTTTTATAGCGGTCAGCGCTGTTAAATTGCCGCTGCTTTGCCCGGGCCAGACGTTCCAGTGAGATCAGTACAACAACAAAGACCATCATCAGACTGGCGATCTGGGCTGCTCCGCCTAAGTTCCCCATATTCAGCCAGGTATCATAGATGCCGGCGCTCATACTCTTCACCGCAAAATAATCCACCGTGCCGAAATCGTTGATGGTCTCCATCGACACCAGCGACAGTCCGACGGCAATGGCTGGACGGGCGATCGGCAGGGAAACCCGGTAAAAGCTTTGCCATGGGGTACATCCCAGAGTGCGGCTGGCATCATGGATGGTGGTTGATTGTTCCAGAAAAGCGGCGCGGGACAGCAGATAGACATAGGGGTAAAGCACCATCGCCAGCATCAGAATCGCCCCGCCGAGGGTGCGAATATCAGGAAACCAGTAATCCCTTGCCGTTTGCCAGCCGAACAGTTCCCGCAGAGCGATCTGTACCGCACCAGAGTATTCCAGCAGATCGGTGTAGACATAGGCGATGACGTAAGCGGGAACGGCAAAAGGCAGCAGTAGTGCCCATTCGAACAGGCGTCGGCCAGGGAAGCGACACATGGTGACCAGCCAGGCACCACAGACGCCGATCGCTATCGCGAGTGCGCCGACTCCCAGCATCAGCGCCAGCGTTGTGGTGATGTAAACAGGCAGAACCGTTTCTGCCAGATGGACCCAGATGTTTTCTTCGGGAAACAGTGCCAGATAGAAAACAGACAGTACCGGTAGTGCGACCAGCAGAGCGGTACCCCAGGTAGCGCTATACCAGCCAAGCAGATAACTGCCAGGTCTGTTAACTGTTGCAGTGATTCGTTGACGCTCCGGGTTGGCCTGCATAACTCTCTTCTGTTAACGAAAAAAACGGTAGTGCGAAGACTACCGTTTGAGTGACTGGTTGTCGATAACGCTTATTAATCGTTATCCAATCAGTTATCGAATCCTACTTTATCGACCATGCGTGCAGCGTCGGCACGCAACTCAGCGATTTTCTGCAGGCTGATGCTGTCCTCTTTAAAGTCGCCCATATACTGATCTAACAGGGCAGAGCGTTTGGTTCCCGGGCGGATTGGAAACTCAAAGTTAGCCTCTGCATACATAGACTGTGCCTTGGCTTCGCTGAGAAACTCCATCAGTTTGATAGCGTTCTCTTTATTAGGAGCATACTTGGTCAGTGCTGCACCGGAGATACTCATATGTGCGCCGCGACCATCCTGGTTAGGGAAGATAAGGTTGACGGCGTTGGCCCACTCTTTCTGCTCTGGATGAGCGTCGTTCGTCACCATCTTACCGAAGTAGTAAGAGTTGCCCAGCGCAATATCGCATACCCCATCTTTAATGGCTTTGACCTGTGCCCGGTCGTTGCCCTGTGGTTTACGAGCCAGATTGGCTTTCAGTCCTTCCAGCCATTCCTGTGTGTACGCTTCGCCGTGATGTGCGATCATTGAGCTGACCAGCGACAGCGTATATGTATGTTTACCGCTGCGGGTACAGATACGGCCTTTCCATTTAGGATCTGCCAGTTCTTCATAGGTCTTAATTTCGCCATCTGCGACCCGGTCTTTTGACGCATAGATAATCCGCGAGCGGCTGGTGAGACCGAACCAGTGGTTGTCGGGGTCACGGTAGTGTGCCGGAATATTCTGTGTCAGAACGTCACTCTTAACCGGCTGAGTCAGTCCTTTTACGACCACATAGTAGAGTGGTCCGATATCGGATGTCAGAATAATATCTGCCGGTGAGTTTTTACCTTCATGTTCCAGGCGCTCAATCAGGCCTTTTTTAGCAAAAATAACGTTGGTTTTGATACCTGTCTCAGCGGTGAATGCTTCCAGCATCGGTTGAATCAGAAACTGCTGACGAAATGAGTAGATATTCACCTCATCGGAAGCCGATACACTGGTGGCGGCTAGCGTCAGCGGCAATGTCATCAGCGCCAGCTTTTTAAAGCTGCTTTTTAAATTCGTCGCTAACTTGGTCGTTAATTTTTTACGCATAATAGGGTTACCTGATCCTCGTGGTGCACGTAGTAATCGTTAATTGCTAATGCGAACTATTCTTATTTATATGAGAATTAAAGTCAACCTTAATGCGTATGATTCTCAATTAAGTTCTTCGGGGTGATCAGGAAAGGTGACTCACACAGGGAAGAGCCTCGACAGCAACACGGGAACGGCATTTTCGACCCTGAGAATGCGGGGGCCAATATGGATAGCTGTAAATCCGGATGATTGCAGTTTTTCAACTTCATAAGGGATAAAACCCCCTTCAGGACCGATCGCCAGTGTGGTGTTGATTGACTCAGCAGCGGGGCAGCTGTCCGCATTGTAAGGATGGGCGACCAGCGCCCGGGTATGCTGTGCAAGTTCAGGTAATTCATCTTCCACAAAGGGTTTGAACCGTTTGCGTAAATGAATCTCGGGCAGCAGGGTATCACCCGCCTGCTCAAGCCCCAGCAGCAGCTGTTCGGTTAAATGCTGTTCATGCAGCATCGGGCTGGACCAGTAGCTCTTATCGACTTTGTATGAGTTGATCAGATAGATCTGTTTAACCCCCATGCTGGTGACCGTCTGCAGGGTTCGTTTCAGCATTTTGGGCCGTGGCAGGGCGAGAATCAGTGTCATCGGCAGCGGTGCCGGCGGTTGTTTATCCAGTTTAACCTGCAGGGTGATCGAGTGCGTTTGCAGATGGGTCACCGTCCCCAGACCGATATTGCCATTCAGCAGGCCTACCCGCAGCTGCTGGCCCTCAACCGGTTGATGAAACTGCTTGATATGATGAAACCGCCGGTCGCTGATAACCACGGTATCGGTTGCAATAAAATCAGTGTGAAAAAGTAGAATCAGATTCATGTCAGCCCGGTATGGTGGTTATTAAAGGGCGCCATTCTAAAGCAGCTTTATGACGTTAGCTATCGTTCAGCTTTTTCAACCGGTAGGCCAGTGCAGGGCGTGTCAGACCGAGCTTTCTGGCCGCTTTTGAAACGTTACCATTTGCCTGTGCCATCGCCGCTTCAATCAGCTGCTGTTCCAGCTGCTCCAGGCTGAAGTTGTCGACTAACAGTTGGCTGACCGTTTCTGGATCTTCCACGGCTTGTCTGGGGGATTCCTCTTCGCACAAATAGCCTCTGCCATTAATAATATTCAGAGGATGAGAGGGTTCAGACAGGGAGGGAAAGAAACTGGCTAAACCGATGGTGTTGTTATTTTCAGTGAGAATAACCCCCCGTTCAATCATATTTTCCAGTTCGCGGATATTCCCCGGCCACTTATACTGTGTCAGGGCTTGCATCGCTTTATCAGACACTCCCGCTGTTTTTTTGTTATACAGTGCGCAATATTTTTTCAGGAAATGCTCTGTTAACAGCGGGATATCTTCGCTGCGGTCGCGCAGCGGAGGGATATGCACCGGGTACACATTTAAACGGTAAAACAGATCCGCTCTGAAGCGCCCTTCCTGCACGGCCTGTTCGAGATTTTCATTCGTTGCCGCGACTACCCGGACATCGATTCGCCGGGTTTTGATATCCCCAACCCGTTCAAACTCCGATTCCTGTAAAACTCTTAAGAGTGACGCCTGGGCTCGCGGTGTCAGTTCAATCACCTCATCGAGGAAGATAGTGCCTTTATGCGCCCGCTCAAATTTACCTTCGCGGGACTGGGTAGCCCCGGTATAGGCGCCTTTCTCTACACCGAATAAGTCAGCTTCGATAAGGTCCGGGGGGATGCAGGCGCAGTTGACGGCAACAAAAGGGTTATCTGCCCGGTCACTGGAACTGTGCAATCCCCGCGCGACGATCTCTTTGCCAACCCCGGTTTCTCCCTGCAATAAAACGCTGACCTTACTTTTCGACGCTTTTTTAATCAGGTTGCAGACATGTTTAAATGCCGCTGAGTGACCTACGCTGTTGAAGAGCAGATCTTCTTCTACTTCGGTGCTGCGAAACTGGTCTTTCAGTGAGCTGACTTCGTTTTGCAGTGCCAGCAGCTGTTCGATCATCGGGTCTGGCAACAGGTATTTTTCAGTCTCGTCTGCGTCGTCCCACTCTTCAGCCAGGCGACCCTCAATATGACAGTGATCTGCGCCGGTTCCCGCGCACTGTGTTTCCCTGAAAATGATCGGACGGTTCATGTAGAAGGTGGAAAAACCGCTGGCATAACCGATTAATGTCCAGCAGACAGGGACGTCGGATTTACCATAGTTGGCCAGGTGAGCCTCTACCTCATGTGAATTGAACCAGTCAAAAGATGCATCGAAATAACCGCGTTCAGCGTCGAAATTCAGAGATACAGGGGTTACTTTAACCATGCCTCTGATAGCGTGCAGTTGCGGTCCCACCATAAAGGCTTCTTCCGGCGTCATCTCCGGGCGGACTTTTCGGGCCAGTTCTGCATCGCGCCAGCCACTATGATAGCCAAAGCGCATGAGGAAGCCTTTGGCCCGTTCTACCCCCATCGTCTGAATCAGCTCCTGACGCAGCAGTCCCATCACCGATGAGTGGATTAGCAACATTCGCTGCTCATCAAGCCAGATTTTTCCGGCATCGTTTTCGAAACGTATCTGTTGTAACAGGTCCTGTGGATCAGGGAGTGTCGGGTGTAGTTCTGTCATCACTTTGTACAATCTGGTTATTGTTATTTTTTAGTGTGCGGGGTCATCGCCCTTTTCATTGTGACTCTATTTGTTGCGCAAAAACAACACCCAATTTTTCAGTGCCCCGGTCTTTAGCTGTCGGCGTATTCATCGCCGCACAAGCAGGGGCGACGGCGATAGAAGTTTATTTTTTCATGAATTTTTAATCATTTGATCAGTTTTTCCGGTATGGGGGTGAGCTTCATCTGCAGCTCATGAAGAAAAGACCGATAAAAATATTAAGCTATTTATATCAATTGCTTAGAGATTTTTATTGCCCTTTATTGAGTGGTTGTTTCCTGCTGGCACAGAGGTTGCTCTATCACCGGTGACTGATATTTAACGTTACAGGAGACTCTATGCCAGATCTTCAGCTTCATACCGGTAAAGGTTCAGAGCCTCGCCCCGGATTCGATCAGTTGATCAAATATATCCGGGTGCGTAGCGATGAAGACGCTCGTTTTGTCGAGTTTGATTTTGCCATTGATGATCCCTCACTGTTCGTCGAGTTGATTATGCCTAAAGCCGCTTTCGAACATTTTTGTTCGGCTAATGACGTGGTGTTTATGACCCGTGAGCAACAGGAAAGTGTCGATGCTGAGATGGAAAAATGGCGCTACGGAGAGGAGACGCTGATGGCGAAAAACCATAGCTGAGCCTTGCGGCAACACTGCATTTATTCAATAAAAACAATGAACCCAAGATGGGATAACGCAGATGACTATAGAAATAAAAACAGCCATGCTGGAACCGGTGCGTAACACCTTTGCGCACATTGAACGCCGTTTTGGTGATAAACCGGCGACCCGTTACCAGGAAGCCACCTATGATGTAGCTTCCGAGGTTAACTTTCACTACAAGCCGCTGTGGCAACCTGAGTTTGAACTCAACGATAAGGGCCGTACCGCTATCGTGATGCAAGACTGGTACGCCTTCAAAGACCCCCGACAGTTTTATTACGGCACCTATGTGCAGATGCGCGCGAAACAGCAGGAGGTGGCTGAGAGTAACTACAGCTTCTTCGAAAAGCGCGATCTGGCCCGACTGATTCCGGATGAAATAAAACAGAAAGTGATCCGTCTGCTGTTGCCGCTACGCCATGTCGAGCAGGCCGCGAACCTGAATAATATGTATGGCAGTTCGCTGGGCTATGGCACCGCGATTACTCAGGCGCTGTTGTACAACGGCATGGACCGGCTGGGCAACGCTCAATACCTGTCCCGTATCGGCCTGATTCTCGATGGTAATTCTGGCGATTCCCTGGCTGAAGCGAAACGTTACTGGATGGATGACGCCGTCTGGCAGGGTGTGCGTGCCTATTGTGAAGCCAATATCTGCGTGCAGGACTGGTTTGAATCCTTTGTGGCACAGGATGTGGTACTGGATGGGCTGATCTACGAACTGGTCTATCTGCAGTTCGATCAGTGGCTGGCCGATAACGGCGGTCAGGATATCAGCATGCTCACTGAATTTATTCAAAACTGGAATAAAGACACCAACCGCTGGGTGGATGCGGTGATGAAGATCGCGGCTGCGGAATCCGATGCCAATCGGCAGCAGTTGAGTCAGTGGCTTGAGCGCTGGAAGGGACAGGCTCTTGAGGCGCTGGCACCGCTGGCAGCCGGAATGATCGGTCCGGAAGCACTGGCGATCGCCGAAGATGCCTGGGGTAAACGTCTGGCAAAAACCGGACTGTAATAACACCGCGAATAAAAACAATAAGGTTCTAACCATGTCAAAAGTCTATATCGCACTGCAGGACAATGATGAGTCCCGCTATATCGTCGAAGCCATCGAAGAGAGTAACCCGGATGCCACCGTTATCCATCAGCCCGCCATGATCCGCATCGAGCGGGAACACCGCCTGGTGATCGAGCGGGCGGTCGTGGAAGAGAAGATGGGCCGGGACTGGGATGTGCAGGAGCTGCACGTCAACCTGATTACCCTCGGCGGTAACGTAGATGAAGATGACGACCAGTTCGTCCTCGAGTGGAAACAGTAAGGGGAAACATCATGGCTGCTAAAAAACTCAATATCAAAGATAAATATCGCCTGCTCACCCGTGACCTGGACTGGGAGTTTTCCTATGAAGACCGGCAACAGGCATTTCCCTACGAAGAGTTTGAGGGGATTAAAATCACCGACTGGAATAAGTGGGAAGACCCGTTCCGTCTGACCATGGATTCCTACTGGAAATACCAGGCAGAGAAGGAGAAGAAACTCTATGCCATCTTCGATGCCTTCTCGCAGAACAATGGCCATCTTAATGTGGTCGACCCCCGCTATGTGAATGCGGTGAAAATCTTTCTGACGGGGGTTTCGCCACTGGAATATCAGGCGTATCAGGGGTTTGCCCATGTAGGTCGTCAGTTCGGCGGTGTCGGTGCCCGGGTGGCCTGTCAGATGCAGTCGCTGGATGAACTGCGCCATGTGCAGACGCAGATCCATGCGATGAGCCACTACAACAAGTTTTTTGATGGCTTCCAGGAATTCAGCCATATGCATGACCGGGTGTGGTACCTCTCGGTGCCGCGCTCATTCTTTTGCGATGCCCGCAGTGCTGGCCCATTCGAATTCATGATCGCCATCGGCTTCTCTTTTGAATACGTGCTGACCAATCTGCTGTTTGTACCCTTTATGTCCGGCGCTGCCTATAACGGCGATATGGCGACGGTGACCTTTGGTTTCTCCGCCCAGTCCGATGAAGCCCGCCATATGACGCTGGGGCTGGAAGTGATCAAGTTCCTGTTGGAACAGCATGAGGACAACGTGCCGATTGTGCAGAAGTGGATCGACAAGTGGTTCTGGCGTGGCACCCGTCTGCTGACCATTGTGGCGATGATGATGGACTACATGCTGCCGAATAAGGTGATGTCCTGGAAAGAGGCCTGGGAGGTCTATTTCGAAGAGGCCGGTGGTGCGCTGTTTAAAGATCTGGCACGTTACGGCATCCGCATGCCGAAATATGCCGAGACCATCGAGAAAGAGAAAGAGCATATCTCCCATCAGGCCTGGTGGACCTTTTACACCCACGGGCATGCCGCCGGGTTCCATACCTGGATTCCAAGCGACGAAGAGCTGGACTGGCTGTCGGCGCAATATCCGGACACCTTCGATAAATACTACCGTCCTATGTGGGAGTTAGCTAAAGAGCAGGAGGCTAAGGGCAAACGTTTTTATACCTCAGGTTTACCTCAGTTGTGTCAGACCTGTCAGATTCCGATGCTGTTTACCGAGATGGATAACCCCAACCAGAACTCGATGCGCGAGACTATCTATGAGGGAGAGCGTTATCACTTCTGCTCGGATGGCTGTAAGGACATTTTTGATGATGAGCCGGAAAAATATGTTCAGGCCTGGCTGCCAGTGCATCAGATTTTGCAGGGCAACTGTGGTGGACCTGATGTCGCCGATATTCTTAAGGATTACTATCACATGAATAATGGTGTCGACAATATGGATATCAAAGGCTCTCCCGATGAGGTGCGCTGGAACCAGTGGAAAGGCATCGCCTGAAACGGTCATCAACCTGTCAACGGGTGCGGCAGGGCTGCACCCGCACAAGAATAACAAGAGGATTTGAAAATGCCTGTATATGCACTAAAGCCTGACTATCAGGGTGAGCGGGTCGACCGGGTGGAAAATTTCCACGGTAATCAGATTGTTTATCTCGGTTGGGATGAGCACCGTATGTTCTGCGCTGCCAAAGCGTTCCCGCTGCCGCCCTCCATGCCCTTTGCGGCGCTGATTGACAATATTATGCCGGAAGCCTTTGGTCAGCACCCGGAGTTCACTGAGATTAACTGGGACACCGCGGAGTGGCTGCTGGACGGTGAACCGTTTAAACCACAGCTGGAGGTCGCTCTTGAAGATCAGGGGGTGGGGCATAAGTCGCTGATCCGCTTTAAAACCCCTGAGTTAACGGGATATCAGGGTGCGGGCGTTTAATGTCACAGAGCTTTAGCTGAGAGAGACGGACCGGTTTCTGGAAAATAATCTGATTGAGAGACCGGTCTGTTGCAGGGTGAAAGTATGAGTTATGAAGTAACAGTCGAACCAACCGGCGATGTTATCGAGGTTGAAGAGGGGCAGACCATTCTGGATGCTGCCCTGCGTCAGGGGGTCTGGTTGCCGTTTGCCTGTGGGCACGGCACCTGCGCCACCTGTAAAGTGCAGGTGCTGGAAGGTGAAGGAGATCTGGGTAACGCCTCCCCCTTTGCACTGATGGATATGGAACGGGAGGAGGGCAAAGTGCTGGCCTGCTGCTGTACCCCGGAATCGGATATGGTGATTGAGGCGGATATCGATGTGGATGATGACTTTGCCGGTTACCCGGTAGAGGATTTTATCGGCACCGTCACCGAAATCAGAGATCTGTCACCGACGATTAAAGGCTTGTTTTTTGAGCTGGACAAGCCGATGGAGTTTCAGGCCGGTCAGTATATCAATCTGCAGCTACCGGGCGTGGAGGGGAGCCGGGCGTTCTCTATCGCCAACAAACCCTCCGCTGCCACCACACTGGAACTGCATGTACGCCTGGTACCGGGCGGGGCGGGGACCACCTACCTGCACGAACAGTTAAAGGTTGGCGACAAGCTGGATGTGAGCGGGCCGTATGGCCAGTTTTTCGTGCGCAAATCGGATGATCAGGGAGCGATTTTTATCGCTGGTGGTTCGGGATTATCCAGCCCACAATCGATGATTCTGGATCTGCTGGAAGAGGGCGATAGCCGTTCGATTACCCTGTTGCAGGGGGCGCGTAATCTCTCTGAACTGTATAACCGGTCGCTGTTTGAAAACCTCGACAGAGAGTTTGCCAACTTCACCTATGTGCCAGCGCTGAATGCGCCAGCGCCGGAGGATGACTGGCAGGGCTTTACCGGCTTTGTCCACGAAGCGGCTCAGGCACACTTCAATGGCCGGTTTGATGGCAACAAAGCGTATCTCTGCGGCCCGCCACCGATGATTGATGCGGCAATAACCACACTGATGCAGGGTCGGTTGTTTGAGCGGGATATCCATATGGAACGCTTCGTTACCGCCGCCGATGGTGCTGAAGAGCAGAGCCGCTCGGCGCTGTTTAAGCGGATCTGATCAGCGGCTGTATAGATTCGCTGTGGTGTAACGCTGCAGCGTATCTATGCAGATTCCCGCTGCCAGTAGTCGATAAAGTGCTGAGTGAATGTGGTCACTTTACTGGACAGATGTTGTCGATGAGGGTAGATCACACTCACTGGCAGGCGGGTGTTACATTCGTCAGGCAGCACGCTGATCAGCTCGCCACTGTCGAGCATTGACTGGATGGCAAATTCAGGACAATAGGCAATAACCCGACCAGTGCGGGCCATATTGGCGGCCGCCAGGGCGCTGTTAACCCGGGCGGTGATGTTGGGCCGGACCTCTGTCTCATGTTGGTCATTGATGAAGTGCCAGGTTCCTGAATGCCGGTAATTGGTGTCAAACACACAGGGCAGCTCTGCTAACTGCTGTATTGCTGCAGGTTTGCCATAATGTTCGATAAACGCTGGCGAGGCACACAGCATCAACCGGGTGAAACCGGCAGACCGGGCTATCAGCGATGAGTCGGCAAGGTTGCCAATCCGCAGGCCGACATCGAAGCCCTCATTAATCAGATCCACGTAGCGATCATTCAGCAGTAACTCAATATTCAGATCCGGGTTTGCCGATGTCAGCTCTGCAATACAGGGCATCAGCACCAGTTCGCCAAAGGTTGTGGGTGCTGAGATACGCAGTCGTCCCACCAGGCTTTGGCTGTCATGCAATAACTGCGCTTCAAGGGTGACAATATCATCCAGAATCTTCTTCGCTTGTTCATAGTAACTCTTACCTTCTCCCGTTATCTGCATGCTGCGGGTTGAACGGATAATTAACCTGACTTGCAGCAGTGTTTCTAACTGTGAAATATGGGTGCTTACCAGCGCTTTGGTCTTACCCAGGCGGTTTGCTGCCGCAGTAAAACTACCCTCTTCGGCAACAGCAACAAAGGAGGACATCAGGTTAAGTTTATCCATCTTGGCAAGCCTTCATGATCGGTCTTTTGTTAAATTAAGTTAAACAATGAGTATATTAAATGCATTATTGTTTAATCTAATGGTTGAGTCAAAATAACCCCATCAACCACGAATCAACTGATGAGGATAACTCAATGAACACTTCACCTGCTGTTGCTGCCACACTGCTCCGGCTCTCTCTGGGGGTAATGTATCTGGCCCATGGATTAATGAAACTACTGGTGTTTACACCGGAAGGTACCGCAGGCTTTTTCAGCTCGCTCGGATTGCCAGGTTTTCTGGGGCCACTAACGATGTCACTTGAGATAGCCGGTGGTATCGCGCTTATCCTCGGTATCTATGCGCGCTTTGTTGCTGTTGCTCTGATTCCTGTTCTGCTGGGGGCTGTTGTGATGGTTCATGGCGCTAATGGCTGGAGTTTTTCTAATCAGGGTGGTGGTTGGGAATATCCTGTTTTCCTGATCGTCGCGTCAGTGGTCCAGTTTCTGCTGGGAGATGGCGCCTATGCACTTAAATCAAGAGCCGCACAGCCGGTAGCTGCGTAAATCAGATCGCTGATTTTGCATCCAGGGCCGGTGCTTCGTCACCGGTCCTGTGTTGTTTAGAAAAGTGTTCAGACAAATGTTCAGACAAGTTTTTGGAGGTTTCTATGTTGGTCAATGGCGTGTGGAAAAGTAAGTGGGACCCGGTGCAGAAAAAAGATGAGCAGGGGCGATTTATCCGACAGAACAGTGCTTTTCGTAACACGATTGGTGCGGACCGGGTTGCCGGGGTAAAACAGGGTGATGTTAATGATCTCGGTGTCAGGCTTTATGTGGCCTATATCTGCCCCTGGGCAACCCGCACCCTGATCGCCCGGTCTCTGCTGGGATTAGACGCGCATATTCCGGTCAGCATTGTCGATCCGCAGCTCAGCGATAGCGGTTGGATGTTCAGTGATTATCCCGGTGGCACCAACAGTCAGCTTGAATCGATCACCTATATTCATGAACTGTATACACAGACTGATGCCGGTTACACCGGTCGTGCTACGGTGCCTGTTTTATGGGATGCTGAAAAGCGTACGATTATTAACAACGAATCGGCAGACATTGTGCGCATTTTTAATAACGATCTGCGGCCGATACATAACTCGGAGATAGACCTGGCACCGGATTCACTGTTAGGGGAGATCGATTCGTTCAATGAGCGAATTTACGATACCCTGAACAATGGCGTATATAGGGCGGGTTTTGCCTCTTCGCAGGCTGCGTATCATGAAGCTTATACTGAGTTGTTTGCGACCCTGGGGTGGTTAGAAGAACACTTCGATGGGCAACAGTATGCGGTGGGAGATCAGCTGACAGAAAGCGATATCCGTCTGTTTGTCACGCTGGCTCGCTTTGATGTGGCTTATTATGGCTTGTTCAAAACCAATAAAGCCCGCATCAGTGATTACATAAACCTTTCCGCCTATATGGACCGGTTACTGAAAATACCGGCATTCAGCAAAAACACGAATGTTGATCATATAAAAGCGGGTTATTACTCTATTAAAGCCCTCAACCCGATGGGGATAGTGCCTGAGGGGCCAGAATTAGACTGGTTTAAATATCTGGATTAGGAGATTGTCATGTCTGAAGTATCGGCTCCGGTTATGTTTATCGGGCATGGTTCGCCCCGATGGGCGTTGTCGCCAGGTGAGGCTGCAATCCGGTTAGTGGAATACAGCCCTTTGCTCGACCATGTGAAAGCGCTGTTGGTGATATCTCCCCACTGGATTACCCGTGGCATGCGCCTGACGGCATCTGCGACGCCTGAAACGATTCATGACTTTGGTGGTTTCGAGAAGGCGCTGTATCAGCTGCAGTATCCGGTTGCCGGAGAGCCTGAGCTTGCCCGCCATATTCAGAGCGTCTTAAAAGAGAGTGGTTTAGAGGTTGTGCTGGATGAAACGAGAGGGATAGACCATGGTGTCTGGGTTCCCCTGTTGCACATGGTGCCGGACCATCGCATACCGGTATTGCAGCTTTCTCTGGATGCCGGCTCGACACCGGAATCTCTGGTTGCTTTAGGCGAGCAGTTAAGCCGGTTCAGAGCTGAAGGGGTTGCTGTAATTGCCTCCGGCAGTCTGACGCATAATCTTTATCACATGGGTGAAGAGCGGGCTGCTGCTCTAGATTATGTGGTGCGGTTTCAGGCCTGGGCCAGAGAGCAGGTAGTTGAGCGAAATATCTCCGCGCTGAGTCAGCCCTATCGTGAGTCTGATGATTTTGCGACAGCACACCCCAGCGCGGATCATTACTTGCCGCTTTTGATTGCAATGGGGGCCAGCCGTGACACAGACCGGTTGGCAGTATTAGAAAGCCCGATCTTATATCAGGCGCTGTCGATGGAGTCCTATGGATGGAACTGATTAAATCATTAACTCAGTTTTGTGATGATTGATTATATGATTAATAAGCCTTGCTACCGAGCAGGGCTTTTTTTTGTTTGGTTGTTTTTGATAAGCATTAAGTTTTTTAAAAACAATGAGTTACAAAAATGGGGTCTATTCTTGGCGGGCTGGCACAGAGGTTGCTATTATAAATGCGTCACAAAACGAATGAACGTCAGCGGAGAGGCCTATGCCGGATCGTAAGACACATTTGATCAGGGTGACTAACCGTGATCAAAGTTTTAAATGTGCAGAAGATCAGGTGTTGTTAGTTGCAATGGAGCGAATGAGCACTGCTGCAATCAACGTGGGATGTCGCGGTGGTGGTTGCGGTATTTGCAAAATTCGTATTCTTCAAGGGGATTATGAATGCAAACGGATGAGCAAGGCGCATATTTCTGAAGAGGAAATACAACAGGGTTTTGTTCTCGCCTGTCGGGTGTTTCCCCGAACCGATCTGGAGATCGAATCAGACCATTACCAGGCTCCTGAGTCTTCCTATCAAACAGCGGCCAACAGGATAGTGACCCGTTGAACAATAATAGCAAAGTGCAGAGGAAATCGAGATGAGAAAAGGTGTAATGCGCCCCGGTCATATTCAGATCCGGGTTTTGGATGTTGAAGAAGCTCTGAAACATTACCGGGATTTGATGGGCCTGATCGAAGTTGAACGTGATAGTCAGGGTCGGGCATACCTCAAAGGCTGGACTGAAGTCGATAAGTTCTCGGTCGTATTGCGGGAAGCAGACGAGCCCGGCATGGACTTTATGGGTTTTAAAGTGCTGGATAACCAGACACTGGAAAAACTACATGGCGAACTGGTTGAATATGGCTGTCAGGTTGAAGAGATTCCGGCAGGGGAGTTGAACGGTTGTGGCCGGCGGATTCGTTTCGATTCGCCAACCGGGCACATGTTCGAGATCTTTGCTGAAAAAGAGCAAACCGGTAAATGGGGCTTGTCAGCGGTTAATCCTGAAGCCTGGCCTCGTGGCCTGGTCGGTATGAAAGCGACCCGTTTCGATCACTGTTTGCTGTATGGACCTAATATTGCTGGCACTCTTGATCTGTTCCGCAATGTACTGGGCTTTGAAATGGCTGAACAGGTTCTGGACCCTGAAGGTACCCGTATCGCTCAGTTCCTGACTGTGGGGATGAAAGCGCATGACGTGGCATTCATCGAATGTCCTGAACCAGGCAAGCTGCACCACGTATCGTTCTTCCTGGAAACCTGGGAAGATGTACTGCGTGCTGCCGACCTTATCTCTATGGGAAATGTTTCTCTGGATATCGGTCCAACCCGTCATGGTCTGACACACGGTAAGACAATCTACTTCTTCGATCCATCCGGTAACCGTTCAGAAGTGTTCTGTGGTGGAGATTATCATTATCCGGATCATGAGCCTGTGACCTGGAAAGCGGAAGATCTCGGTAAGGCGATTTTCTACCATGACCGGGTTCTGAATGAACGCTTCCTGAGCGTTCTGACCTGATAATAACTACAGGCCGCTCCGTTATTACAATGTGATGGAGTGGCCATCCCTTTCAGGGGGATTCTTTCAAGGGGTCGCCCTGAAAAAGTTCTATTGGCTGTGGTTCTCAATAGCTGCATTGGCCTGACAAATTATCCTCGAGATTAGCGAGTACAAACATGAACGAATTTAAAAACTTTATTAATGGTGAATTTGTCACCACCGCCAGCGGCAAAACATTTGAAAATCGTAATCCGGTCGACAACAGTCTGCTGGGTCTGGTTCATGAAGCCGGTCAGCCTGAGGTTGATGCTGCGGTCAAAGCGGCCAGGGCGGCAATGAATGGTCCCTGGGGCAAGATGTCTCAGGCAGAACGGATTCAGCTGCTGGATAAAGTCGCCAACAGAATTAATGAGCGCTTTGATGAGTTTCTTGATGCCGAGTGTAAAGATACCGGTAAGCCTCACAAAATCGCCTCGCATATCGATATTCCCCGGGGCGCCGCTAACTTTAAAGCGTTTTCCGAGACTCTGGCGAATCACCCTACTGAAGCGTTCAAACTGGATACACCCGATGGTCGTGGCGCGCTGAACTATGGTCACCGTACCCCTAAAGGTGTGATCGCTGTGGTTAGTCCATGGAACCTGCCACTGCTGCTGATGACCTGGAAAGTGGGGCCGGCACTGGCTTGTGGTAACACAGTTGTTGTTAAACCCTCGGAAGAAACACCAGCAACAGCGACTTTGCTGGGTGAAGTGATGAACGAGTGTGGCGTACCGAAAGGCGTGTATAACGTTGTTCATGGTTTTGGTCCTGATTCTGCCGGTGCTTACCTGACAGAACATCCCGGCGTGAATGCGATCACCTTTACCGGTGAAACCCGTACTGGCGAAATCATTATGCGTGCAGCCTCTGTCGGCTTGCGCAATATCTCTCTGGAGTGTGGCGGTAAGAACCCCGGTATCGTGTTTGCTGACTGCGATATGGACAAAGCGATCGAAGGTACCATGCGTTCCGCATTTGTTAACTGTGGTCAGGTGTGCCTTGGTACTGAGCGTGTTTACGTTGAACGTCCTATTTTTGACGAATTTGTTCAGCGCCTGAAAGAGGGTGTTGAAAAACTGAAACTGGGTGTGCCGGAAGATCCTGAGGTGGACTTTGGCCCTCTGGTCAGCCAGGAACATAAAGAGAAAGTGTTGTCCTACTACCGTCTGGCGGTAGAAGAGGGCGCTACCGTTGTGACCGGTGGTGGTGTACCGGAGATGGGAGCAGAGCTGAATGCTGGTGCCTGGGTTGAACCAACTATTTGGACAGATCTGCCTGATGATGCCCGTGTTGTCCGTGAAGAGGTCTTTGGGCCTTGCTGCCATATCCGTCCGTTTGACACTGAAGAAGAGGTGATCGAGCTGGCTAACGATACTAAATATGGTTTGTCTGCGGCGATCTGGACAGAAAACTCTGCCCGCGCTTCCCGTGTTGCCGAAGCGATGGATGTGGGTATCGCCTGGGTGAACAGCTGGTTCCTGCGTGATCTGCGTACCGCATTTGGTGGTGCGAAAGAGTCAGGTATTGGTCGTGAAGGTGGTGTGCATGGCCTGGAGTTTTACACCGAACTGAAGAACGTCTGCATTAAGCTTTGATGTTATCAAAGAGCGTCGATGTAAAAATGTTGATCTTGTCGAACTAAAGGTTTAACTCAGCCATGCTCAGGTGTTGGTCGTGGCTGAGTTATGCTGATTGAATAGAGAAAAAACGATGAATAAAGAACAGATTCTCCTGTGCGGTGATGAACTGTACGAAGCGATGACGCAGCGTCATACCCTGCGTCCGTTTACTGAACGGTTTAGTGATATCACTATCGAGGATGCTTATAACATCTCTCTGCGAATGATCGAGCGCCGTGTTGCTGCCGGGGAAAAAATCATCGGCAAGAAGATCGGTGTTACCTCTAAAGCGGTTCAGAGCATGCTTAACGTGCATCAGCCTGATTTTGGTTTTCTGACCGATGCAATGGCTTATTCAGAAGGCCAGGAGATGCCGATCAGCGAACAGCTGATGCAGCCAAAAGCGGAAGGCGAAATCGCTTTTATTCTGAAAAAAGATCTGATGGGACCTGGCGTTACCAATGCGGATGTTCTGGCCGCAACGGATTGCGTTATCCCTTGTTTTGAAGTGGTCGATTCCCGCATTGAAAACTGGAATATCAAAATTCAGGACACGGTTGCGGATAACGCATCCTGTGGTCTGTTTATTCTGGGTGATAAAGCGGTCGATCCACGTAAAGTTGACCTGGCAACCTGCGGTATGGTCGTTGAGAAGAACGGCTCTATTATCTCCACCGGAGCCGGCGCAGCAGCACTGGGTAGCCCGGTGAACTGTGTTGCCTGGTTAGCCAATACACTCGGAGAGTTTGGTATTCCACTTAAGGCTGGCGAAGTTATTTTGTCTGGCTCGCTGGTCCCTCTTGAGCCAGTTCAGGCAGGGGATCATATGAGTGTCAGTATTGGCGGCATGGGTTCTGCCTCCGTTCGCTTTGTATAACGGCCTGATATAACCATTTTGAACGTAAGTTTTCAAAAAAGCTTAGGGTGACATTGATGAGTAAAAAATTAAAAGCAGTGATTATCGGACCGGGTAATATCGGTACTGATTTGCTGATGAAGATGAAACGGTCTGAGTGGATCGAACCGGTGTGGATGGTGGGTATCGACCCGGAATCCGATGGCCTGAAACGCGCCCGGGAGATGGGTATTAAAACCACCGCTGAAGGCGTTGATGGGGTGCTGCCGTACGTCATCGAAGATGATATCCGTGTTGCCTTCGATGCCACCTCGGCCTATGTTCATGCCGAGAACAGCCGCAAGCTGAACGAACTGGGCGTCATCATGATCGACCTGACGCCAGCCGCCATTGGCCCCTTCTGTGTGCCACCTGTCAACCTGCGGGCACACGCACAAAACCTGGAGATGAACGTCAACATGGTCACCTGCGGTGGCCAGGCAACGATCCCGATGGTCGCCGCTGTGTCCAGCGTACAGCCAGTTGAGTACGGTGAAATTATCGCCACCGTCTCTTCTAAGTCTGCTGGCCCTGGTACCCGTAAAAATATCGATGAATTTACCCGCACCACCGCCGGTGCGGTCGAGAAGGTTGGCGGCGCGAAAAAAGGTAAAGCGATCATCATTATCAACCCCGCTGAGCCACCGTTGATGATGCGCGACACCGTGCACTGTCTCACCGAAGGCGAGCCGGATCAGGCCGCGATTACCGCCTCCGTTCACGCCATGGTGAAAGAGGTGCAGAAATATGTACCCGGTTATCACCTGGTCAACGGTCCGGTATTTGATGGCAACCGCGTCTCCATGTTTATGGAAGTGGAAGGTCTGGGTGATTATCTGCCGAAGTATGCCGGCAACCTGGACATCATGACCGCAGCAGGACTGCGCACCGCCGAGATGTTTGCGGAAGAAGCCGCTAACGGCAACATTACCCTGCCAGCACGCGGCTAAGTGGAGGAGAAAAAGATGAATCTGAAAGGTAAAAAAGTAGTCCTCCATGACATGAGTCTGCGGGACGGTATGCACGCCAAACGTCACCAGATCTCGCTGGAGCAGATGGTGAATGTCGCCACGGCACTGGATGAAGCGGGTATGCCCCTGATCGAAGTCACCCACGGTGATGGATTAGGTGGCACCTCGGTGAACTACGGTTTCCCAGCGCACAGCGATGAAGAGTATCTCGGTGCGGTGATTCCGAAACTGAAAAACGCCAAAGTCTCCGCCCTGCTGTTGCCTGGGATTGGAACGGTCGATCACCTGCGCATGGCGAAAGATCTGGGTGTGAATACCATCCGGGTGGCCAGCCACTGTACCGAAGCCGATGTCACTGAACAGCATATCGGTCTGGCCGCCAAGCTGGAGATGGATACCGTCGGTTTCCTGATGATGGCGCACATGGCCAGCCCGGAGAAAATTCTCGAGCAGGCGCGGCTGATGGTCTCTTATGGCGCCAACTGCATCTACTGCACCGATTCCGCCGGTTACATGCTGCCGGATGAAGTGACCGAGAAGATCGGTCTGTTACGGGCGGAGCTGGACGCCTCTATTGAGGTGGGTTTCCACGGCCACCACAACATGGGCATGGCCGTCGCCAACTCCCTGGCGGCAATCGATGCTGGTGCTATCCGGATTGATGGCTCGGTGGCAGGCCTGGGTGCCGGTGCCGGTAACACACCACTGGAAGTACTGGTGGCCACTCTGGTGCGGATGGAAGCGGACCATGGCATCGATCTGTACAAGATTATGGATGTCGCGGAAGACCTGATCGTACCGATGATGGATCAGCCGATCCGTGTCGATCGTGACGCGCTGACACTGGGCTTTGCGGGTGTTTACTCCTCGTTCCTGCTGTTTGCGAAACGGGCGGAAGCGAAGTATGGCATTCAGGCACGGGATATTCTGGTAGAGCTGGGTCGTCGCGGCACTGTCGGCGGACAAGAAGATATGATTGAAGACCTGGCACTGACCATGGCAAAAGAGAAGGGGTTAATCTGATGGCTGACGTTCAGGAAAATAAACTAACACAATCACAGATCGAAGAGCTGGCGGTCCATCTGGAAAACGCAGAGCTGGAGGCGTACGAAGTCACCAAGATTACTGACGACTACCCGGAGATGACCTACAAGGATGCATTTGATATCCAGTGGGAGATTCGTCGCCGTAAAGAGGCGCGGGGCAACAAGATTGTTGGTATGAAGATGGGCCTGACCTCCTGGGCTAAAATGTCTCAGATGGGTGTAGAGCATCCCTGCTATGGTTTTCTTGCGGATTACTTCTCTGTACCGGAAGGCGGCGAGATTAAGCATGATGAACTGATCCATCCGAAGATCGAAGCGGAACTGGCCTTTGTGACCAAAGCGCCGCTGAAAGGTCCGGGTATCCATATTGGTGATGTACTGCGTGCAACCGATTTCGTGATGCCTGCGGTAGAAGTGATCGACTCCCGTTATAAGGATTTCAAGTTTGACCTTAAATCCGTTATTGCGGATAACTCATCTTCAACCCGCTTTATCACTGGCGGTCGTATGGCTGATGTTGCCGACCTGGACCTGAAAACTCTGGGTGTGGTCATGGAGATCAATGGCGAGGTTGTTGAAGTGGGTGCCGGTGCTGCCGTACTGGGGCATCCTGCATCTTCTGTGGCCATGTTGGCAAATATGCTCGGCGAGCGTGGTGAAGAGCTGCCAGCAGGTAGCTTTATCATGATTGGCGCGATTACCGCTGCAGTACAGGTTAATAAGGGCGACTCTTTCTGTGTTCGCTATCAGGACCTGGGCACTATTAGTGGTAAATTCGTGTAAACGGACGCCTCAGATGTTCATGTAATAAAATAGCGGCCCCATCATTGGGGCTGCTTTATGTGTAGCGTTAATTGAGAGTGAGCAATTGGGAGTTTTGTCATGGCAGATAGCTGTATTCAGAAGCAACTGACAGAACCGGGTCAGGAAGGACCGGTTACCGTGAGTATTTCCCGAAAAGTGAAACCGGGTCGTGAAGCAGACTATGAAGCCTGGATTTCAGGTGTGATTGATGCGGCATCTGAATATCCAGGCCACCAGGGCAGTAACGTGCTGCGTCCAACGGCGGCGACAGGTAATCATTACGTGCTGATCTATCGGTTTGATAATTATGAACATTGTCAGAACTGGGAAAATTCCGAACTGCGTAAATCGTGGCTAGATAAGCTGGACCCCCTGATTGAAGGTGAGGCGGAGGTTCAGCGCGGAACGGGTTTGGAGTTCTGGTTTGAGCTGCCGGAGCTGCCTGTCAATAAGCATCCATCACCTCATAAGATGGCGCTGGTGCTGATAAGCGTTGTTTATGTGCTGGTGATTATGCTTAATATGTTGCTCGCTCCTGTGCTGGTTGACGCTAATCTGTGGTTAAGAAGCGCTGTCATCGTTATTCTGCAGGTGCTGTTAATGACCTATCTGGTTATGCCCCGGGTGACCCGTCTGTTGCATAGCTGGCTATTCAAGTGAGGATGTATTAATGCCAATCGTAACGGTTAGTATGATGGAAGGCCGCTCTGACGAAATGAAAGAGTTGATGATTGATGAAGTCAGTGAGGCCATTGCGCGCTCTTTAGACGCGCCAAAAGAAAGTGTGCGTGTATTGATTTATGAGATGCCTAAACAACATTTCGGTATCGGCGGGCAATCCGCTAAGAAGCTTGGTAAATAAGCCAAAACTGCCTATAAAACCTCCTGCGGGAGGTTTTTTTATTGTTAGGGTTTTATCTTCGTCCGGAAGGACAATAAAACGTGAAAGCGGTGCTATCATGTGGCCCTTTTAATTATATCGGGCCCTGTATAACCGTGAAGCCAGATCTCCTCAATGATGACATCCGACCTACGCTGATTAAGATGACATTGCCGATGATGCTCGGCATCGTCAGTCTTATGTTGTTCAATGTGGCCGATAGCTACTTTGTCAGTCAGTTGGGCACTGCGCAGCTGGCCGCACTGGGATTTACCTTTCCGGTCTCGTTTACTGTGATTAGCCTGTCTATCGGCCTCAGTGTTGGCACCTCAGCGACGATCGCGCAGTTAATCGGGGCGGGTGATACGGGCAAAGCACGTCAACTGACCACCGATAATCTATTACTCACCAGTTTGCTTATGGTGGTAATAGCGGTCTCTGCATTCATGGTGATCGATCCGCTGTTCCGCTTACTGGGCGCGGGTGATGAGTTGATGCCATATATTCACAGTTATATGTCGGTTTGGTTTTTCGGCTCGATCTTTTACATGCTGATCATGGTGTCTAACAGCTCTTTGCGTGCCACAGGAGACACTAAAACCCCGGCTGTGCTGATGGGGTGCTCCTCTTTGCTGAATATGGCGCTGGATCCGCTACTTATTTTTGGCTGGGGACCGTTTCCCGGAATGGGGATTCAGGGGGCCGCGATCGCCAGTCTGATCGCCTGGAGCCTGACGGCTCTGGTTGCTTTAGTTAATTTGTACTGGCGAAAGGGCCTGCTCGTTCTGCGGATTGAATCGCTCCATGCTGCTGTGCAGCACTGGCTTGTGGTGATGAAAATTGGTTTCCCTGCCGCGCTGTCTAATATGATGACGCCGGTCGCCGCCGGTATTATGACGGCGGTTGTTGCCACGCATGGACCTGAAGCAGTGGCCGCTTTCGGTGTCGGCAGTCGACTGGAGTCGCTTTCGTTGCTGGTCAATCTGGCACTGTCTATGACATTGCCGCCTTTTATCAGTCAGAATTTCGGCCGGGGACAAGTGAAGCGTGTCAGCGGTGCTTATCACGTTGCCGTGAAGTTTGCGCTACTCTGGCAGGCACTGATATATCTGCTGTTGTTCATTTTCGCTGGCGGCATTGGTTCACTGTTCAGCGACCAGCAGGAGGTGATCGGGCTGATCAGCTTATGGATTCTCATTGTGCCTCTGGGGTTTGGCTTTCAGGCGGTGACCTTTCTGACTGCGTCTGGTTTTAATGCGGTGCATCAGCCATTGATGGCGATGCGGATCAGCATCATCAGATTGTTTCTTCTCTACGTGCCGCTGGGTTTTACCGGGAATTATATCGCTGGTCTGTCAGGTATGTTTATCGGTTTTGTGATCGCCAATGTATGCACTGCAACAATGGCTTTCCTATGGATGCGTAAGCATTTGAGGTGTCTTTAAAAACTTTGACTTCGTTAGAAATAGTTGTATCGTGTCTTAAGCCTGTAACAGATGAAAGGTACTCTTCAGTACCGTTATATGTAATATATGTAATATATGTAACTAAACGAAAGTCATATTACTACTTTTGTTTATTAGCTATATCATCTGCGGCACAACTAATAATAATTCAAATAATAACGATAAATCGAAACAACAAATCTCAAGAAGCAAAGGGGACGCGAGCATGACACAAAAAATTGCTCTGGTAACAGGTGGTACCGGTGGTATTGGTACGGCAATCTGTCGGGCACTGGCCGACACAGGCTTAAAAGTAGTCGCAGGTTATAACTCTGGTGGTAACCACGAAAAAGCAAAAGCCTGGCAGGAAGAGCAGAAAGCCGATGGTTACGATATTCTGGTAGCTTATGGCGATGTTACTGATGAAGAGTCATGTGCTGCCTGTATTAAGACGGTAGAAGAAGTGGCCGGCGGCACGGTTGATATTCTGGTTAACAACGCGGGTATCACCCGTGATGGCACCTTCCGTAAAATGAGCTGGGAACAGTGGAACGAAGTACTGTCTGCAAACCTTGACTCGATGTTCCATATGACCCGTCTGGTGATCAATCCAATGCTGGATAAAGGTTGGGGACGGGTTATTAATATTTCCTCAGTTAACGCGCAGAAAGGTCAGTTTGGTCAGTGTAACTACTCAGCGGCTAAAGCGGGTATTCACGGTTTTACTAAAGCACTGGCGCAGGAAGTGGCGGCTAAAGGTGTAACGGTTAACACTGTTTCTCCGGGTTATGTCATGACCCCGATGGTTGCTAAAATACCAAGCGAAGTACTCGAAAAGATTATTCGTCAGGTGCCTGTTGGTCGTCTTGGTGAGCCTGCAGAGATTGGTAAAGCTGTATCCTACCTGGCCAGTGATGACTGTGGTTATGTCACCGGTTCTGACTTCTCCATCAATGGTGGTCAGCATATGTCCTAAGCTGATTATCAGCTGATAAAAAAACCCGCAATCGCGGGTTTTTTTATATCTGCTGCTTTCAGCCTGCTTAACTGGCTTGCTGAAGGTTGCTGTAAAAACGAATCTGAAGCGCTTCGTGTTGCAGCGTGAAAGGCTGGCATTGCCACTCCAGTTCCAGTCGTTTGAGATCACTGCTGCTGGTGGTTGTCTGACGCTGTTCCAGGGCTTTTTGTAAGCGGTCCATCTGATATTCCATGCGCAGTGTCTGATCCTGTTCAGGCGATTCCTGCTCCAGTAATATCTCCAGCCGGATACAGAGTTGTCGCAGCTCTTTTTCTGTCTGAGCCAGCAGATCTTCAATCTCTATTCTTCCGGACACCAGTTCCAGCAGTAGTTCAAAACGTGAGTTGATGAGCACTTCAAAGTATTCATCGACCGGATCACAATGCTCCCAGGCTGACTGAATCTCATCCAGTGCCAGTTGGTCCAGAGTACCGTCATCGATCAGGCTTTCAAGTTGATCACACAGGCCGATGCGACGTAATAGTGCCTCATAGGCTTTGTTTTCAGCCTCTGATTTTTGTTGCTCAATCGCCGCGTACTGCTGCTGTTCCGTTTGCTTATGGCGATTCAGGTTTTCAAATACCTGGTTGCACGCTTGACGGAACGCAGGCCACAGTTCCCGTTCGGTACTATGGAATGTATTACCGGCCTCTTTCCAGCGCCGCTGCAGCTCTTTGACCTCTGCGGTGGCAAGCTGTGGATTCTCGTTTTCAGCCAGTTGCCGGGCCTGTTGCAGAAGGGCGCGTTTATCGTTTGCAACCTGCTCACGGTGGGCCGAAATCTTGTTATCCAGTTGTTTCAGCAGGGCGTTAAAATGGCTCTGTACCTGGCGACCCGGGGTGCGGTCTACCGGGGCATATTCCTTCCATTCCCGTTTTGCCGTGCGGCTTACCTGTTCAAGCAGAGACCAGTCGGCTTGCTCCCAGTCGATTTGTTCTATAAAACCGCTGAGTTCTGTGACCAGGTTTGTCCGTTTTTTTAAGTTGTCGGTACGTTGCTGTTTTTGTTCACGGAAGTATAACTCGCAAGGCTTGTAGGCCTTATCCGACGCTGTTTTAAAACGTTGCCAGACTTTACGGGAGTGATGCGGGTCATCACTATCGAGTTCTTTCCACTGTAACTGCAGGGTATTGATCTGTTTTGCAAGAACGGGGATGTCAATGTCACTGTCAATCAGTGCTTCCATTGCTTCACACAGTTCCTCTTTTTTGGCAGACAGGGCAAACCCCTGCCAGTTCTGCAGCTCTGCCAGCCGTGCAAGCAAGCCTTTATGACGTTGTAGCAGGTGTTTAGGGATGTGGCTATTGATCTCGCTTATCTGAGCTTCTGCCTGCTGTTCCAGCTGAGAAGCGAGTTTAACCTGGCCCGCCTCTATCTGCTGTTCTAACTGGTCAAACAGCTCAGACAGGTCATTAGTGCAATGCTGTTGCTCGCGTTTAAGCTGGCTCAGCTGAGTAACGATGTTTTGACGCTGCTGCAGAACTGTCTGATAAGCGCCTGGCTGCTTGATCTCTTCAGGCCAGCTGAGTTGTTCGCTCAACTGGTCAATCTGTTTCAGGTATTGTTGTAAAGTTGCTTCGGGGGTGTCCGGAGTTAACTCGATATCGGCCCATGTGGCAGCCTCAGGGGCGAGTTCTAACCATTGACGGCCAGCCTGTTGATAGCGATTAAAGCGTTTTGATAACGGTTTTAATGTACCCTTAATCGTATTGTCCGTCACAGCCTCCAGTGGCTGCGAGTGGTCATTCCAGCAGGTTTGCTCTGCGTCCAGGTCTGCTTTGCAAAAGTGTTCACCGGCGATCAGTGTCGCACAGCGGTTCAGGGTTTCTTCGAGTGTTTGCAGCAGGGCTAAATGCTGTTGTTCTTCGCTGTGAGCCTGTTGTTGCTTTTCTTCAAGCTGATCACACCTTAACTGTTCAGCGGATAGCGTCTTCTGGCAACATTCGACCAGGCTGTGGTAACGGTCATCCTGGGCTGTATCACTGACTTCATCAAGGGATTGCCACTGTTGGCAGAGGGCTTCAAACTTGGTGCTGTAGAGGGGAAAGTAGTCCGTCCTGCTCAACTGTTCCAGACTGCAGAGCAGCTCCTCTTTACGCAACAGAATCTGTTCCTGCTGACGTGCCTTTTCCTGCAGTTGTTGCTGTTTGTTACGAATAATTCTGAAGACGGTTTTATCCCGTCCTTTAATGGCTTTGCTGGTCTGTTCCAGTAATTGTGGCGAGTGCAGCTTTTCGGCGGCGGCCTGACGCAGTTGTGTACTGTTACCATTAATTGCAATCGAACTCAGGCAATCCTGGTCAGTAATACGCTGTATCGCTTTTTGTTGAATCTCAGGCCTGGTGCTGTTGAGTGTAATATGCGCGAGCATATTCTCATCATCCAGATAGGCGAGATATTCGCTTTGCTGACTCTGTGTATAGCTTGGATCGAGGATGATCTGGCAGATACGCTTAGCGGCACTGCGACGGATATCAGGGTCCAGGTCGTGAGTCAGAATATCGGATAGCAGCTCGGGTGCTGCAATTTTTTCGACAGCGGCCAGACGCACTTCTGCGCTCTGATCCTGACGGGCAAGCCGGGCGAGAACTTCAAGATGTTCGGTTTTGCCTGGGCTGAGCCGGTGAACAGCGCGAATACGCACGTTCGCTTTATTGTGTTTCCAACGGGGTTTGAATAACTTCGCAAACATTACATCGATCCTGCAAGGGCCACTATATATACAACGGTAACTGTGGCCAGGTGGGAGGTATTCTACCGGCCTTTGGTATGGCAGGAAAAGCCTTGACAGAAAAGAAAAGTGTTACCAGTTGCAGACAGGTGTCGCCGTTGGCCTGTCTGCTGGGCTTTACAGTGGGTTAGCGCTGGAAAATTTATTTATGCGCTGGGCAGAATCTCTACTTCACCGTCGACGTAAACCCAGCGGTTATTGTCTTTACGAAACGACGAACGCTCGTGTAAGTCTGCAATCTGATCGTCGGTTTCAAACCGGGCGATAAACTCGACCATACCTTTATCATCACTGGCAAGGCCTGCTTCGGTCTTGATAATCTTCAGTCCCGTCCAGGTGGTGGCTTTGATCTGTTCGGCCAGCAGCGCGGCATCATCGGCATGACGGTGTTCTTTCGCTGTGGTGTCGATAAGATAATCAATCGCTCCCAGCACAAACGCGGTGTAGCGTGAGCGCATCAGCGCTTCCGCTGTCGGTGCCTGTTTATGTCCTTCGATGGCCGGTTCACAGCAGAACGAAAATGGCTTATTTGAGCCACAAGGGCAGGTAAGCGTGGTATCTTTGTGATCATGAAGCATAAGGGCCCCGGGTTGGATAGAATTCAGGTATGGATGCTATTATAGGGGGCTGAAAAATTAAGCATATTGATCAAAAGCATAACCCTACCGCTATCATTAATTGACACGCTTAATGATTGATAGAGTTAATGGTTTTAAGGCGAGCAGAATGGCGGCATCTTCAAACACTACTTTCTTTTGGCACGACTATGAAACTTCCGGTGCGGATACTAAGCGGGACCGGCCGTTGCAGTTTGCCGGTATCAGAACCGATAGTGAGCTGAATATCATCGAAGAGCCAGTGATGTTCTATTGTAAGCCTGCTGAAGATCTGCTGCCGCACCCGGAAGCCTGTCTGATCACCGGAATTACGCCACAGCAAGCGCTGAACGAGGGGTATTGCGAGGCGGAGTTTGTCGCACTGGTGCATGAGCAGTTAGCCAGGCCGGGCACCTGTGGTGTCGGTTATAACAGTATCCGCTTTGATGATGAGATTACCCGCTATAGCCTGTATCGCAACTTTTATGACCCTTATGGGCGAGAGTATCAAAACGGCTGCTCGCGCTGGGATATTATCGATATGCTGCGGCTTACCCGGGCACTTCGTCCCGATGGTATTGAATGGCCTGTATATGAAGATGGCCGGCCCAGTATGCGCCTGGAAGATCTGACCAGAGCCAATGGTATCGATCATGGCAATGCCCATGATGCACTGGCGGATGTCTATGCAACGATCGCTATGGCCCGGTTAGTGAAAGAGCGCCAGCCAAAACTGTACCAGTATGCTCTGAATAATCGTGATAAACGTACCATTCAGGGAATGCTGGATGTTATGACCATGAAGCCTGTTCTGCATATCTCCTCTATGTATCCGTCGGAATGGGGTAATGCCGCGGTGGTGGCGCCACTGGCGGTGCATCCGGTGAATAAAAATGCGGTGATTGCGTTCGATCTGCGCTGTGATCCAACCCCGTTGCTGGAGTTGCCTGCGGATGAAGTACGGCGATTGATCTATACTCGTGCTGAAGATCTCGCCGAGGGGGAACAGCGCATGCCGATAAAGCAGATTCATATAAATAAAGCACCGGTCATCGCCCCTGCGGGTATGCTCACGGCGGTGGAAGCGGAGCGTCTGAATATCTCCGGGGATATCTGCCGCACTCATTTGGCGATGTTGCGCAACAGTCCTGAGCTTAAGCGTAAGCTTGCCGAGGTGTTTGAAGATGCCGGTTTTGAGGATGATTTCGATCCAGATCACATGCTTTATAGTGGTGGTTTTTTCGGTGATGCCGATAAGAAGAGTATGGAGCTGATCAGAACAACACCGCCAGAGCAGCTGGGCACGCTTGATCTGGCTTTTCAGGATGGTCGTCTGGAGGAGATGTTTCTGCGTTATCGGGCGAGAAATTATCCGTTCAGTCTGAATGAAGAGGAACGCGAACGTTGGGAAGAGTTTCGTCATCGACGTTTGTTAGGACCGGATAATGGCGGCTATCTGACCATGACCGAGCTGTTTAATCAGTTAAATGATCTTTATCAGCGGCCGGATCTGAGTGCCGCTCATAAGGGGATTCTTGAGGAGCTGGCGCTGTATGCTGAAGCGATCTATCCCATGGATGAGGTGTATTAATGAGATTATCTGTCAGTACCCTAACGTCAGGCCTGATAGCGCTGGCTGTCAGCTTTTCTGTTATGGCTGACAGGAAGGAAGACCGGGTCAACCCGATCGCGTATACGGTTGTGAAGCCTGCCGGATATATTGAATCTCCGGTTGAGCCTGAAACTGTTTATGAGAATAAACGGCGGGGGTTTGTCGATAACGAACCGATGCCTGAAATCGAGCCCTATTTAATTCCTGAAAGGCAGCTGCCGCCACCGACCGTTGTGCCCTACAGTGATCCGGCACCGGTAGAGCGGGTTGTCAGTGTTGATAAAGAAGTGCCGCCGCTCACCGGAGAGGACAAAATATTCGCCCAGATTGCCCGCGACCAGCTCGAAATCGAGTGTATCCTGGATGATACTTTAGACAAGTGTGACGGCGTTGAGATCGAGGTTGCACCGGTAGAAAAGAAACCCCGCTCGCGCAGGGTTATTGACCGGCAGATTCAGCCTTCCGGGACAAACTGATCCTCTTGTTTCAATTTTGCAATCAGGTCATCACTTGTCTGCTGCAGTTCTTTCTGATCCACCCCTGAGCGGAGTTGTTCGCCGAAGGAGCGCACCGTCAGTCGTCGCTGAGGTAACTGTTTAAATGACTGGCGCAGATCATCAGGTGTCAGTTGTCTGATGGTCTTTGTGAGTTGCTCCCGGCTATCAAAGTTGAGGTCTCCCCGATCGATCTCCTGCCAGTAGCGCTCGGTCACTTCTCCCATACGGTTTTCTTTCTGATTGATTCTTGAGATGACACTGCGTTTGAATGCTGCCAGCTCTGTCTCATCCATCTGAGCCAGTGTGCCCTTCATTTCGTCGATGAATTTATTGATCTGTTGTTCCAGCCCGATAGGATTGGTGTTCGGCGACTGAATAACAAAGGCCAGCCCCGGCGCCTGACGCATGGGGAGTGAGGTTGCGAAGACCACGTAACCCAGTTGTTGTTCGGTTCGCAGGCTGCTGTAAAATGGTGTCGCAAGAATTTCGCTCAGCAGCGCAATGTCGGCGCGGTTGCTGATGCTGCTGTTATCGCCCTGTAAGTAAACGGTAATAGCTGAATCGTTGTGGTCTATATCCAGCGTTTCAGTCAGCTCAGTGCCTTCAGGCAGCCGGATTACCGGCATATCATTTGTTCCAGGGGTTTGCAGTTGTGAAGGCAGCCCGGATTCAACCGTTTCAGCCATTGCTAACGCATCAGCTTGCGTCAGGTTGCCATGGGCCAGCATACGCACTTCAACCTTATCCAGCATTTGCGGAATAAATGCTTGCAGCTTTGTCAGAGTGATGCCGTCTAATGCTGCCAGCTTTTGCTGATCGCTCCAGCTCTGCAGTAACAGGTTGTAAACCTCACCTATGGTCTGATTGAAGGGTTTCTCTTTGCGACTGTTTTCCAGCTCCTGGGCATACTTTTCTTTAATCCTGGCAAAACTGCTTTCGCTGAACTGAACCTGTTTCATGCTGTTGATTATCTGTTTCAGCAGCACCGGTTGTTTATCATCATAGCCGGAGATACGTACGCTCAGGCCCCGCATATGGGGATAGATGCGGGCGTTGAGGCCTGCCAGCGAAGCATCATAGAGGGTTTCATTCAGCTGATCGGCTACCAGTTTGGTAAAGAGTGATGTCATCACCGCATTTTCTGGTGTCAGGGTTGCCTGTTTAGAAATCACCGAAAAGTAGAAATCCGCTTTAGGCAGCTTGAATGTCTGATCCTGTTTATGCCAGAGGCTATAGGGGCCCTGTTGTAGAATCCGTTCTGGCCGCAGTTGCTCATGTGCGGCGGGTTTGATTGCAAACTGATCAGCAATAAAGGGATTAAGCTGACGTACCTGAAGAGCGCTGTCTGTGGCCGGGTTGGCCCATTTTTCGAGACGGGCAGGGCTAATCGGTTGAATACTGTATTGCGCGTTAAACCAGGGGTCTTGCTGGTCGGTGTCAACCGTTTTTGCCTGCAGCGTTACCAGCAGGTTTTCCGGCGTCATCTGCGAAAGGATGTTGTGAATCAGCTTTGGATCGAATTTCTCCATCAGATAGTCAGCGCTGATAACGTATTTCGCAGGATAGAGCTGCAGGTTATGCGACAGGCGGGTTACTTCATGAATGGGCTCTGACTGTTCTTGAAAGCGGAAGCTGATGTCGCTCATCTTCTGCTCTTCCTGGTAGAGCTCAGCGGATATCCCTTTCTGTTTTAATAGCTGAATTGCCGCGAAAGTGGTTTCGATGATCTGGTCGTAATGCTTAAACCCTTCATCGGTCAGTGACAGGGATAACTCAATTGAGGACTGATCCGGAAGATCAATGCCGCGATAAGCGCCCAGACCGTTAACCCAGCCTTTGGCTTTCAGGGCCGAAAACAGACTGCCTTTACCTTCATAACCTAACATTGACGCGATGAAGTGCGCTGGTTTTTCCCGATAGTATTCCCGGGTGGACTGAATCGGAAAAGTCAGCGTGAGTCGCTGCAGATCTTTCAGGGTTTTAATATTTTGCTGTTCAGGCAGGTTTTTATACAACGGCACGGCCGATACAAACGGCGTTGCGTGGCGGTTTTTCACCGCAGCGAATTTTTCTTCTACCAGTTGCTTCAGCTCGGGTAGTGATTCTTTTCCTAACACCACCAGAGACATCAGATTGGCAGAGTAGTAGCGCTGATAAAAGTCGATCAGATCTTCTCTGAGTTTGCCATCCTTATTCGACAGGGTATCGAGACTGCCAACGGCAAACTGACTCATGCTGTGTTCCGGGTTCATAACATGCTTACCCGCCGAATAGCCGCGGCGACCGTCGTCGCGCAGTTTTGACTGGTACTCTGAGTTGACCGCGTGTCGTTCCCGGTCGACATACTTTTCAGTGAACAGCGGGTCGATAAAGAAACGGGAAAAACGATCCAGCGCGGGTTCCAGCTGACTGGCCTGGATATCGAAGAAATAGTTGGTGTTCTCGAACGCAGTGAAGGCGTTGTGATTGCCGCCATTGTTGCTGATGAACTGCTGATATTCACCCGCTTCCGGATATTTTTTTGTCCCGAGAAACAGCATATGTTCAAGAAAGTGGGCCAGACCTAAGCGGGCTTTGGGGTTCGCACTGGAGCCCACATTAACATCCATCGACGCGGCTGCTTTGTCCGCTGTCGGATCAGAAATGACCAGCACTTTCAGCTGGTTAGGGAGGGTGAAGGCGAGGTAATCACGATGATCTGTCGGGCTTTTTTCAACCGCAGCAAATAGCATGTTGCTGCTGCAAAAAAGCAGTAATAAAAATGACAGAAAGAGAGGGTTAGTCTTCAGGGGGTAGCGCATTCGCTCGGGCCTCAGGATGTAAGAACTTTTTATATCAATAGCAATTATCGGGTTGTATCTACCGCTGATTCTTCTTTCCCGAGATGATCCATGCTTTTAATGATGGATATCCGGGGTCGGTTAAACGGTTAATACACCGATGTACAACCGGGTCTCACCGGCAGACGATTTCTCTGCTGTTTCAGAGCCGTTTTCTCTTCGACAGGTTGTTGGACTGAGAGTTTCGCTATAGGTTCGATTGTTTCTATATTATCCCCGGATGCTTTACAATCAGTTGCAGTAAGCTTTTGTTGTTATAACTATTTTATGACCCGTTGGGATGGATTCTATGAATCGCGAAAAGGTGATTTACGCTTTTTTTATTGTGCTTGCCTTAACCATGAACTTTGGTTTTTTTATAGGCGAAATTGATGATCCTGCTCACCATAATGTGTATGAGTTTTTTGGTGCAATTGTGGTCAGCATGATCTGTACTGTGCTTAAGTTTGGCGATCGCACACACCTGGGAGCGCTGATGTTAGCAACCAGTCTGGTGGCTGATCTGCAGCTGGTGATTGCCGCTATGATCTGGGGTTATGGCACACAGATATCGCCCAACGGCGTCACCAGCGAAATGTTCAGTAGTGTTATATCGATGTCCGGGGGGGCGTTGCTGGCTAATATTGTCTCAGTGATATTGCTGATGGTTGAGACGATCGTTGTGCGCCGTTAAGAGCGCTGCGCTATGAACGATATCTTTTATGTAATGCTGCGCCGCTTGCGGCATCCACTGATCACCCTGATTGTTATTTATTCTACCGCGACGCTGGGGTTTGTGATGATCCCGGGTCAGGATGACCAGGGTAATGTCTGGCACATGGATTTTTTCCATGCGATCTATTTTGTCAGTTTTATGGGTTCGACCATTGGTTTTGGTGAGATTCCCTATGCCTTTACCTCTGCGCAACGCGCCTGGACCCTGGTCTCTATATACGGCACCGTGATCGCATGGTTATATGGTATTGGTTCTTTGTTAGCGCTGTTTCAGGAGCCAATGTTCGGACGCATGTTACGGCTGCGCGCATTTACTAAAGAGATTAAAAACTTCAACGAACCGTTCTATCTTATCTGTGGCTACGGCATCACCGGCAGCGCCATTATTAAGAAACTCTGCGACCGGGGAATCCGTTCAGTGGTGATCGACATTGACCAGGAACGGATTGATGAACTTGAAGTGGATGATTTATTACTGCGGGTGCCCGGGTTGTGTGCCGATGCTTCACTACCTGAGATGCTCGATTGCGCGGGGCTGCAGCACCCCAGCTGTATCGGCGTGCTGGCCCTGACTAATGATGATAACGTGAATCTGTCGATTTCGATCGCCAGTAAACTGCTGGCGCCGAAACGACTGGTTGTGAGTCGCACAGAGTCGGAGGTGAATGCCCGTAACCTGGCTTCTTTTGGAACCGACTATATTGTTGATCCGTTCAGGGATTACGCCGAATATTTATCGCTGGCTGCACATGCACCCTATACCCATCTGGTCTATGACTGGCTGGTCAATCCCTATCACCGGCCACTGTCCAGCGCCTACAAAAAAACCAGCGGTCGCTGGGTTATTTGCGGCCTGGGACGATTTGGTAAGGCGCTTTATCGGGAGTTCGCCAAACATGATGTCGATCTTGTCCTGCTGGATGATGATCCCGGACAGCTGCAAGGTTATGACAACACGGTACTGGGGCGGGGGACAGAAGCTGAGACGCTGGAGATCGCTGGTATTAATGATGCGGTAGGTATAGTTGCGGGTACCGGTAACGATGCTGACAACCTGTCGATTATTATGACGGCTAAAGAGTTGAATCCAAAGCTTGTGACCGTGGTGCGTCAGAATCTCAGCACCAATCAACTGGTGTATAAGAATTCTAAAGCTGACTTCATTATGGAACCGGGCAAAATTATCGCCAACCGGATTCTGGCTAAACTCAAAACGCCGTTACTCCCTGTTTTTATCCAGCAGATGCAGTTGCAGGATGATGTCTGGTCGCATACCCTGCTTAACCGGATGAGTAGTATCGCCTCGGATGACGAGCTGGACAGCTGGTCGATTACCGTAAGTCCTGTCACAACGCCGGCGATCACCGCTATAGCGGCGGCTGGGGTCGAAGTTAAACTGAGCAACCTGATGAAAGATCCCCGCTATCGTAAAGATCAGCTACCCTGTTTTCCCCTGATGTTCCAACGGGACGGTGAACTTAAATTATTGCCGGGGGAACTGACGGTGTTGCAAGAGGGCGATGAGATACTCTTTTGTGGTCTGGCTGAAGCCAGTAACCAGATGAGCTGGAGTATCAATAATTACAATATTCTCTATTATCTTCAGACCGGTGAAGAGCCGAGTCACAATCTGTTGGCCAAACTGTTAAAGCGAATCTAAATGCCATATTTCCTACTGACACTGACGGTATTGTTCTGGGCAGGTAACTTTGTTACTGCCCGGGGCATCCACGCTGATTTCCCTCCACTTACGATGTCATTCATGCGCTGGGGTATAGCGCTGTTGATCATTCTGCCATTTATCCTGCCACGTATTATCCGTAAGTGGTCGCTGATTCGGCAGCACATACCGGTGTTAATATTGCTCTCTGTGTTGAGTGTGGTCTGCTTCAACTCCTTTATTTATCTTGGTGTGCAGACGACTCAGGCGACTAACGCCACACTGATGCAGTCAGCGGTGCCGATCATTATTCTGATATTTACCTCATTGTTTCTGGGTGAAACCGTGGTGCGCCGGCAGTGGTTTGGAGTCTTTGTTTCGCTTGCCGGTGTGTTGATGCTGGTGGCTAAGGGTGACCCGCAAATATTAATGACGCTGTCATTTAACACCGGCGACCTGTGGATTCTCGCGGCAGTACTCAGCTGGTCTGTTTATTCAGTAATGCTGCGGCTCAAACCAGCTGAACTGGATGGCTTTACATTCTTTGGCGTCACGGTCGTGATCGGCGTGGTGGTGCTGTTTCCCTTTGCACTATGGGAGTATCTTGCCGGAGCTCGTCCCCAATGGAGTTCGCAGACCTTGTCAGCGATTATCTATATGGCGATCTGTCCGTCGATTCTCTCTTATATTTTCTGGAACCGCGGGGTGGCAGAGCTGGGGCCGGCTAAGGCGGGATTGTTTATCCATCTGATGCCGCTGTTTGGTCTGATTCTCGCGGTTATCTTCCTCAACGAGGCGGTCGAACCTTTCCATTTTATAGGTATGGGACTAATATTCAGCGGAATATATCTGGCGATCATTGCTGGTCGCAACCATAACGATAAAAAGGCATCAGCGTAATATTGTCTGGCTGAATGTCTTATCACAGTAAAGGAGTTTCTATGCGCACGCTGTTGGTCTCATTATTTGCATTTATTATCGGTTTCGGTCTGCTGGTGCCTGATGCCCAAGCCAAACGTTTAGGTGGCGGTTTCAGTTTTGGTAAATCATATTCCACACCTAAAAAAGTTCAGCCCGCTGCACCGACTCAGCAAAAAGCAACACCAACAGGGAGCAACACTAACACTGCAGGCCAGCCCCGTCGTGGTGGTTTTGGTGGTTTGATGGGGGGGCTGCTGGCAGGCGGATTGCTGGGCGCCCTGTTCTTTGGCGGAGCCTTTGATGGCATCCAGTTTATGGATATTCTGTTAATTGGTTTGTTGATCTTCGCCGCAGTGAAAATTTTCTCTGCGATGAAAGGGCGCGCTCAGCCACAATATGCTGGCCATCAGGGGGCGCAGTCTGAAACGATGCAGAATCAAAATCGCCAGCAGGCAGAAACACCCGAATATCAGGATACTTCAGCTGTAAATAGCGGCGGTTTTAACTTTGGATCAGCGTCGTTGCAACTGCCAGAATGGTTTAATGAACAGGCATTTGTTGAAGGTGCGAAGGGGCATTTCAGCCACCTGCAGGCTGCCTGGGATAAGCGCGACTGGGATGATATTGCAACCTATACCTCTGCCGAGGTGCTCGATGTTCTGAAACAGGAGCGGGCGAAGCAGCCTGCCGATCAGACAACTGAAGTGGTGTCGGTGATGGCAGAACTGGCTAACTTTATTGACAATGATGACCATGTCATCGCGTCAATTAACTTTTATGGCTGGTTGAAGGAAAACAGTGACCAGGCGACTGAGTTTAGTGAGATCTGGCATCTGCGTCGGGAGATGAATGGCACGGATGCAAACTGGATGATCGTGGGTATCCAGCAGCCCTGATCCGGTACGGGGCTTTCCGGTTCTATTAAACAGAAAAACGCAGCCCTCAGTTTGAAGTGCTGCGTTTTTTTATGGGTATAAGATGTTCGCTGATGGCGAAACGGTCAGCTCTCTTTACGGGTGAACACCCAGGTGTCATCCTTTGACAGGCTGGCATCATACTGATAACCGTCCAGATCAAAATTCTTTAGCTGTTCAGCATCGGAGATCTGGTTTTTGATCGCATAGCGACACATCAGACCGCGGGCCTTTTTGGCATAGAAGCTGATAATCTTATACTGACCGTTTTTCCAGTCTTTAAATACCGGCGTAATGAGGCGGGCATTCAGTTCTTTTGGTTTAACGGATTTAAAATACTCGTTAGATGCCAGATTAATCAACACGGGTTGATCGGTTTCCGCCATAGCAGTATTGAGATCATCTGTGACCACGCTTCCCCAGAAGGCGTAAAGGTCCTTACCCCGGCTGTTAGGCAGCTTCGTCCCCATCTCCAGCCGGTAAGGCTGCATCAGATCCAGTGGTTTAAGAACACCATACAGCCCGGACAGAATGCGCAGATGCTGTTGTGCAAACGTCAGCTCATCATCGCTGAAGTCTTCAGCATTGAGGCCGCTATAAACATCGCCATTAAATGCCAGCACCGCCTGTTTGGCGTTATCGGTGGTGAATGGCTGAGACCAGCTTTCATAGCGGGCGACATTGAGCGCCGAAAGTTTATCGCTGAGTTTCATCAGCTCAGCAATATCCTGCACTGAATAGTCGCGCAGTTGTTGGATCAGCTGCCCGGCATGATCCAGATGCTGAGGCTGTGTATAACGCTCAGTGGTGGCAGGCGTATCGTAATCAAGATTTTTTGCAGGAGAGATAACCAGTAGCATAATATTTGTGTCGTTTTCTGATGATGCTCTGATCCTAAACTAAAAAGGCCAGCTCTGGAAAGGGCTGGCCCGATTAGTTATCTCAATCAGGGTGATAGTCAGTAGTGAACAGCGGTATTCAGTTCATCGACTATGTCACTTCAGTATTAATCGCTACCCTGGCACTCTTCGATAAAACGGTCTGATTCCGGCATCACTGCCGGATATTGTCGACGGCTCAAACAAGGGGCTCAAATAAGGCAGCTATCGGGAGTATCCCTCTGTCGATCGCTGCCTGGTCTGTTAACGCCGGAATAACGTTCCCTGACATGTTAATACCCTGCTATTGAGGGGTGTCCCGTTGAGCATTTTGCTCTTTTCTGTGTTGCTGCAGGCGTTTCTGTTTTTCATCCAGCTTGATATAAATAGCCAGGGCACCAAAGGTACCAACAGCCACCAGAACAGAGATGATGTAGGGGTTTGCGTTTTCGTTGCCAACCGCGCGGGTATACATCGCCGAGATCAGCATGCCGCCAACAAAGCAGAGTGCAGTCATAATAAGATTTGTCACGATGGTACCGGCCTTAAGGTCAGGTGCGCGGCGCAGCATGATGATGAGGGATATCAGCAGTGAACCCAGTACAATAAATGAAGGCAAAAGCGAAGACATAGTGATTCCTTACATAAGAGATGGCTATTTGTACCACTGATCAGCATCTGAAAAAACCCTGGCGGTCATTTCAATGCTGATTACGCAGGCGAGCGAGCCAATTTTCTTGTATCATAAAGCGCAATTTTCGTTAGCTTTCAGTAAAAAGACAATCAGATGACCAAGCAGACCGTTCTGACCGGTATTACGACCACCGGTACCCCCCACATTGGTAACTATCTGGGCGCTATTAAGCCCGCAATTGAAGCAAGTCTCAACAGTAACAATAACAGTTACTTCTTTCTGGCTGACTTTCATGCCCTGATTAAGTGCCACGAACCTGATCGTGTGGCCCGTTCAACCCGTGAAATTGCCGCCACCTGGCTGGCGCTGGGACTGGACACCGATAAGGCAACCTTTTACCGCCAGACCGATATTCCTGAGATCACCGAACTGACCTGGATTCTCACCTGCATGACCTCTAAAGGTCTGATGAACCGTGCTCACGCCTATAAAGCTTCTGTCGATGCGAACCGTGAAGCGGGCCGCCAGGATGATGATGACGTGACGATGGGGCTGTTCAGTTATCCGATACTGATGGCCGCTGATATTCTGATGTTTAATGCGGATATTATCCCTGTGGGTAAAGATCAGATTCAGCATATAGAGATGGCGCGGGATATCGCCGGTCGTTTTAATCACAACTACGGCACCCTGTTTAATCTGCCGGAAGCGCAGGTGGATGAACAGACTCAGCTGATTCCGGGGCTGGATGGCCGGAAAATGTCTAAAAGTTATGACAACACTATCCCGCTGTTCAGCAGCAGTGATGACCTGTACAAGCTGATTAAGCAGATCAAGACGGATACCCGCGAACCGGGTGAGCCGAAAGATGCGGATAGCAGCACCATTTTCCAGCTCTACGCTAATTTTGCGACGCCCACCGAGCTGGCGCAGATGCGTACTAAGTTTGATAACGGGATTGGCTGGGGTGATGCCAAAAAAGAACTGTTTGAGTTCCTCGACAGCTATCTGAGTAAGCCTCGTGAAGAGTATACCCGGCTGATGAATGACCTTGGATTTGTAGAGCAGCAGTTGCTGAAAGGTGCAGAAAAAGCCCGTCAGCATGCGCAACCTTTCCTTGACGATGTCCGCGTCGCAGTCGGTATCCGGCCACTGAACTGGCAGGGTAGTACTACCGTGCAGGTGGACGAGAAAAAAGAGAAGGAGCAGTCTGCCGAGCAGGTTGCCCGGGCTGAAGAGGGCCGTCGGCGTGCTATTCTGATGCAGTTGAAGCCGTTGCTGGACCGTGTCAGCAATGCGGAAGATCCGTCAGCAGAGGCGAAATTGTTGATCGCAGAAAAACAGAGCGAAGTTGAGTCTCTGAAGAAAAAAGCGAAGCAGAAAGCTCAGAATGAGCTGGATTTTCTTCGGGATGAACTGGCTGAATGGCTGGCCTGATATAGGCTACCCTGGCATGACGCGATAGTCGATGATGTACCCTGAACGAATATATGATGGAGATAAGCCGATGTTTACTACCCTGATCTCAGTTGCCGAACTGGATAAGCTGCTTCAGGCAGATTCCGCTGCCATCGTTGTTCTCGATTGTCGTTCCTATCTGACAGCACCGGAGAAGGGTGAGGCGGTATATCGCGAAGGTCATCTTCCTGGCGCAGGTTATCTGCATCTTGAAGAGGATCTGTCGGCGCCCATAACACCGTTGAGCGGCCGTCATCCTCTGCCTGATTTAGCCGCGCTGGCCGGGGTGTTTGCTGCCCGAGGCGTAACACCGGACACCCAGGTGGTGGTTTATGATGACTGTGGTGGCGCCATGGCCGCGCGGGCCTGGTGGCTATTCCGCGTGTTAGGGCATACTGCGGTGGCGGTGCTGGACGGTGGTTATCCGGCCTGGGAGGCTGCAGGCCTGCCGTTGACGGATCAGTTGCCTGCGCCGCAGCCAGGTCATTTTGTGGCTCAGCCGGATATGTCGATGATCTGTCCCCTTGAACAGGTTGCCGGGGTGGTATCTGAAGGGCTGTTAGTTGATGCGCGAACTCCTGAGCGTTTTCGCGGTGAGCAGGAACCGATCGATCCGGTTGCCGGGCATATTCCCGGCGCCGTTAACCGCCCTTTACAACTGAATCTGACCACTGACGGTGTGTTTAAGTCTGCTGACCTGTTGCGCCACGAGTGGCTTGACTTTATCGCTGATTATCAGCCCCAGCAGATAGTTCACTACTGTGGTTCAGGGGTCACTGCCTGTCACAATCTATTGGCGATGGAACACGCGGGGCTGTCGGGTGCCAAAGTGTATCCAGGCTCCTGGAGTGAGTGGATTCGTGACCCACAGCGACCTGTGGCAACGGGCGAATAAGCGTTTAAACCGTACTATTTCAGATAGAACTCTATGAACTATCAGAGCGCCCGCGAATATATGCTGAGCCGTCCGCAAGCCTGGGAAGACTTTCCATTCAACCCGCACATTGCGGTGCTGAAAGTGAGGAATAAGATGTTTGCGACGCTGTCTGTCGACGACGGTACTGCGCGAATCAACCTCAAATGTGATCCGGCAGAAGCACAAATGTTAAGGGACGTCTTCACCGCAGTGCTGCCTGGCTATCATATGAACAAGCGTCACTGGAACACGGTCTTGCTGGATGGCACTGTCCCCAGAGGTGAGCTGGAACGCATGATCGACCGCTCTTATGGTCTGGTGGTGAAGGGCATGAGCCGTCAGGAACGTCTGCCTCTGGAGCTGCAATACGGCTGTGAGGTGTTATACCGATAACGACCAGCGCTTGGTTTTTAACGGTTTTAAGATTGATCGATTTTGTCCGGTTTGATGCGTGTAACTGGCACAGCAGACTTTCATTCACTGGCCAGATACATATACTGAATTCAGTTTTATTTGCTATGGAGTTCATTATGACCCGTTTTCAGTCAGGTGTTATTGCTGAAGCTAACACTGATGCCCTGTTTATCACTCTGAATATGTCCCGTTCTGCTGACGCTGTTGATAATCTGCGTAAGTTCCTGTCAGAGATTCCTGCTACTGAGTCGCAGTACAGACACCGTTATCCTGATGCTGATCTGCACATCACGGTGGCTATCGGTAGTGAGTACTGGGATCTGCTCAGTCCGGATGAGCGTCCCGCTGAGTTGACCAGTTTTCCTGCTTTTAGCAATGAAGAGATCAGTGCACCGCATACGCCAGTGGACCTGTTACTGCATATCCGCTCGGAACGTCATGATCTTAACTATGAAACCAGTGTCTTGCTCTCAGAGCGACTGGGCGATGATGCGACGCTGGTAGAAGATGTTCATGGTTTTCGTTACCTGGACTGCCGCGATCTGACAGGCTTCGTTGACGGCACTGAAAATCCCGAGGGTGATGACCGGATTGCGGTGGCGGTAGTGGGTGATGAAGATCCTGCATTCAGTGGTGGCAGCTATATTCATCTGCAGCGCTACGAGCATGATCTTAAAGCCTGGAACCGGATGACGGTTAAGCAGCAGGAAGATATTTTTGGCCGCACAAAAGAGGACAACGAGGAATACGCCAGTGAAGATAAAGCTGTGTTTGCGCATACCAAGCGTGCTTCACTGAAGGATGAAGAGGGTAACTCTATCGAGATACTGCGTCACAGTATGCCTTACGGAGACCTCACTAACAGAGGGTTGATGTTTATCTCTTATGGCTGCTCACCTTCCCATTATACCCAGATTCTGGAGAGTATGATTATGGGGGATGGGCAGGGACATCATGATCATCTGATGGACTATACCACGGCGATTACCGGTCAGGCTTTCTTTGCCCCTTCGACTGAATGGTTGCAAAAGCAAGGTTAGTGACGGTGTCACTGTCCTGACTGAAATCTGTCATGAGTTTGTCAATTGGGCACAATAGACTACACTTCAGGGATTGGTAAATCCTACAGAGAATAAGCGGCAGTTCCACTTTTTGTAGCTCACGAAGATGAGCACAATTCAGGGACTGAAAAGTAAAGTGCAAATATAAGAAAAGGTGCCTGCTATGCAAAATGAGGCGATTACACGAACGATTGCTGTACTCGGTGTTGATGGTGAAAACTTTGAAGTGGATGGACACTTTAATGGTGATGAGCGTAAAGCGCGCTGGTATACCGTTAAGAAGCTGAGCGATGGACGGACATTTGTTGACCATCTGCCTACCTTTCCCAGTCATGAAGAGATTCGGCAAATGGTGTCCTGAACATTTCCTCTGGATAAAAAAAAACCGGGCCTGGCCCGGTTTTTTTTTGTTGCCGTTTTAAGGCTGTCCGTTAAGACTTACTGGACTAACTCGTTGTCGCTGAAGATACCCTCAAACAATGGGGTAGAAAGGTAGCGTTCGCCGGAGTCTGGCAAAACGACAACGATCATTTTATCTTCGTTACCCGGTTGCTCAGCAACCTGAAGGGCTGCACTCAGTGCTGCACCGCAGGAGATACCAGCCAGAATGCCCTCTTTCAACATTAGCTGACGGGCCATCTCGATGGCATCTTCATTGGAAACCTGTTCAACCTGGTCAATAACAGAAAGGTCGAGGTTTTTAGGTACGAAGCCCGCGCCGATGCCCTGAATTTTATGCGGTGAGGGTTTTACTTCATCGCCGTTCAGGGTCTGCGTAATCACTGGAGAAGCGGTTGGCTCTACTGCTACAGAGGTGATCGCTTTACCCTGCTGATGTTTAATATAGCGAGAGATTCCGCTAATGGTTCCGCCGGTGCCAACGCCAGCCACCAGAATATCGATCTGTCCATCGGTGTCGTTCCAGATCTCTGGACCGGTGGTTTTTTCATGTATTTCTGGATTGGCCGGGTTTTCAAACTGTTGCAGCATCAGGTGACTTTGAGGATCGCTATTAACGATTTCCTGGGCTTTTTCGATTGCGCCTTTCATCCCCTTAGCGGGTTCAGTCAAGACAATCTCAGCGCCCAGCGCTTTCATCAGTTTGCGACGTTCCAGGCTCATGGAGGAGGGCATAGTCAGTTTCAGGTTATAACCTCTGGACGCAGCAACAAACGCAAGTGCGACACCGGTATTGCCCGAGGTAGGTTCAACCAGGGTCATGCCTGGCTTCAGCGTACCGTTGCTCTCTGCCGCCCAGATCATGTTTGCGCCGATACGACATTTAACCGAACCAGCCGGGTTACGACTTTCCAGTTTGGCGTAGATTTTCTTTCCAGGCGCAATTCTGTTCAGGTGGACCAGAGGTGTCTGGCCGATCGTCAGGGAATTATCTTCAAAAATTGTCATATGGGTACCTGTAACGATTTAAACACCGGCCGTAGACGTTTTCTATAAACAGCGATTTCCGCCGGGCCGTGCTCAAAGACGCATTGTGTGCTTAGTTTATTCCTTTGGGATATAAAAAATATGTTTTTATATCCAAACTGGTACAGATTTAAGCGTAATAAGGGCTATATAGCAAGTCTGTGACGCACGCTTTCTGAACGATTGTTGGCTGGTCCTGATGATCAGCTGATCGAAGACTCTGCTAACGGTGATTAAATCAGCTATTCTCTTTGCAGACCAGACCGGCGTAGACACTTAAACAGGATGCTGGCATAAAATCCGTAGTGTTTAGCGGTTTTAATATTAGATGAATCTGATATTGTGTCTGCTTTGATCATCCATCACCTAAGGTATTCAGATGCGTTTGTTTATGACATTGATCGCTCCACTGTTGGGCTGGATCGCTTTCCGGTTATTTCATTTACCCGTCATGAAGGGATCTAAGGCAAAGCATAACTTTGTCATGAAGCTGTTTCGTTATGCTGCGGACTACGGCAGCGTGCGTGCGTTGTCTGTGTATGGGCACCTGCTGCATTTTCGGGGCGAGGGAGTGACTAACCGGATACAGGGGGTCATCTATCTCGAACGGGCCGCCAATAAAGGAGATAGTAAAGCGGCATACCAGATGGGCAAAATTTTTGAAGAAGGCTATGAAACCTATAGCGCAGATGCGACTAAGGCGGTTCGCTATTATCGTCAGGCTGCCGAGTCAGGACATATACTGGCTATCCGGCGGATGGTTGATATTACCACTAATGGTGAACTGGGACAGGCTGCGTCCGGTGCTGATTCGGCGCACTGGCTGAATCAGCTGGAAGCGGGGCGCAATTGAGTCTCTTTTAAACTCAACGTTTCTCATCCTGCTGAGTGTTCGCTGGTACTGCTCGGTTGGCTCACCGGAGCAGTCATTAGCGAACAACGGTTGTTGATCAGCGGATGTGTCAGGATTATTTTTTACTGTTCATATTTTTCAGTTCAGTTTTAAATTCCAGACGGGCACTACCCTCTGCAGGAACATTGACTGTCCAGCGTAACTGACTGGCGTTTACCCGCTTATAGGGATGGTTGCTTTCAGTGACCTTCCAGTCCTGGTGAAAATTAGCGGTAATCTCAATCGCTTTAGCCTGTTCGCTACTATTGCTTAATTGCAGTTCATAGCCGTTCAAAAAACTGTCATAAGTTTTCTCAAACAGACTCTGCTGCCGCTTGATCGTGAGATCAAATGCTTTACCGATCGGCAGATTAACCGTTTGTCCTTTACTGCTGTTCCTGATTGCGGCGCTGCCGATAAAGTGACGCAGACCATCGGTATCGGGACTGAAAACCCGGGCGGTGCCCGCTGGCAGAGGAAAACCGAGCCCGTCGGCTTCGTCATTGATGAAGCTGATATTAATATCGGGCTTCTGATCATAGGTCTGGCGATCCAGTGATGGGTATACCTCAAACTGGTAATGGTAACTTTTTTCTGCCGATACTTGTTCCGCGTTTATCAGGCTGACCTGTTTCGTTTGGCCATTCAGCAGGCTTGCCCGCTGTGGCAGTTTGTATAACTGATAATCCTGAAACGATTGTGCCCCGTTGCCATCTGCCATCGATTCATTCATTAGCATGGCTGCTTTCTGGCGCATCACTGGTGCCGGCGATTGGTTTACCTGACCGGCCATCAGAAGAATGTGACTGTTGTGAAAGTCGACGCCGGTATTGTTGTTCAGCGTTGCCATGCCGTCGAGTTTAAGCTGATCACCAGCGTTGTTCAGTACCAGGGCATAATCCATCTGCCAGCTAAGTCCCTGAGTCAGATAGGTGAGCACTGCATCACCGGCTTTGCTGGTGCCGTCTGAACGGATTTCCAGGCTTGGCTGGGATTGCATGCCCTCGGGTATTGAGGGGAAAATAAAGCGCCAGCCTTGCTGGTTTACCGGGATGGTTTCGATTCGTCCCTGCTGCTCAACCAGTGCCTGGTTGCCGTCAGAACTCAACAGCAGGGCATCGGATATTGTTTCACTGCCACTGACGCTGTTAAAGCGGGCCAGCTGAACCTTCTTTCCGGTATACGCGTTAAGCAGCGCGTAAACGGATATCAGGTTATTGTTGAGATTCTGTTCGAGGATGTTACCTGCATTTTCTACTTGCAGCGTCTGGCTCATAATCTGGTGGCTGACGTCGCGGATATAGAGAGTCTGGCCATGATCTATACGGGGCAGGCTACGGACATCCCGTACTAGCCCAAGATTCTGGTTATAAAGGGTAATACTCAGGTCTTGCTGTTTTTCAGCATCAACGCTCAGTGGGGCGGCCTGTAGAGCTCCATTTGTGGCTAACATGCTTAGTAGCAGGGTGGACATCAGTGCTGGCATACGTGCCGGTAACATGGGCTTAAGCATCAACAATTCCTTAGTTGGTTTTATCGGTCAGGTCGAGGGCGATCCGAAATCCCCAGCTGTTTTTACTGCTGTCTGGCAGATAACGATAGCGGCTGGATGAACGGATTACCCGGCCAATATCGAACCAGGAGCCACCGCGCATGACGCGAAATTCACAGTCGCCATCAATCATCGCGGAACCATCTGTCGGAGCATGGAAATAGGAATCCTGATAGCAGTCCTCAACCCATTCATCAACATTACCGTTCATATCATGAATGCCCCATGAATTAGGCGGAAAAGAAGCAACAGGTGCGGTTTTTATACCGTCCCATGGTGTTCCGCATTCACTGCAAACCGCGCGATCAGGTTCCAGTTCATCACCCCACCAGTAGTTGGTGTCGGTACCTGCCCGGGCAACATATTCCCACTCGGCTTCTGTTGGCAGGCGGTAGGGTTCTCCGGTCAGCAAAGCCAGCCACTGCGCGTAGGCTTTGGCTTCTTTCCAGCTAACATTGATTACCGGGCGGTTGCCACGTCCCCAGCCTTCATCATCGGGCAGAGGGCGACCCATCGATCGGGCGTAATAATCATAGTCATTAAAGGTAACTTCGTTACGTGCGAGTGCAAAACGGTGACTGATGGTTACCTTATGGGTGGGTAGTTCATTATCATCGCCGACGAGCTTCTGATCACCCATCGTAAAACTGCCCCGGGGGATAATGATCATCTGCGGACCTTTAAAGCCATCTTCCAGCTGATCAGTGAAAACGGTTAACTTATCCGGGTCAGAAAATTTTGCACTCATCAGTTCTTTCTGCAGTTTGGAAGCTTCATCCCTTTTGCTTTTCAGCTCGTCCTGTAAGACCGTAACCTGAGCTGATCGCTGCTCGCGTTCGGTCTTTAATGTTTGCTGCAATCTGGTGATGTCTTTTTGCGCCTGCTGTAGCTGATCCTGACTTTGGTTGAGGGCCAGGTTCGCGGTGTTGGTGCGCTGTAAGCCAATGAAAAGGGCGATTGTAAACCCAAGGATAAAGCCGGTGCCGAAAATGAGCACTGGCAGGGCCCGTTTCGGCATTGTCAGCGGCCAGAATCTGAAGCGTTTGGGTTCGTCTTCCTGCAAGGGTTCGGGAATATCTTCATCCGGCGGCAACTCTTTCTTTTCACCGGCCTCAAGTATCTGTTTAAACAGTTGGGTCGCCTGGCGAGGCCTTTCTTCCGGATCGGTTGCAAAGGCTGACTGGAGTATTGCCCATTGTTCAGGGTTTAGTGATGAAGGCTTTTTGAGTTCCTTACGCACCCGGGTTGGTTCATCTTCAGAGACCAGAAAAGGGGCTTTGCCGCTCAGCAGGTGGTAGATGATGCAGGCGAAAGAGTAGATGTCTGCTTCTATCGTGATCGGATTAGGATGGAACGCCTCCGGGGCCTGATAGGCAAGATGAGATGAGGGGGTATTGCTCAGCTCATCAGCGATGATCATCGCATCACTAAAGGCAAAGTTTGCCAGCTTAACGCCACCCTGCTTATTGATAAAGATTGATTCGGGGCAGATCGCTTTATGTGCTTGTCCTGCACTTGCATGGGCGCTGTCGATGGCTGTAGCCAGTTGCTGTAACAGGCCTTTTTTCTGGTTTTCCTTGAGTTTGTTTGCCTGACCGCTGCTTTGCAGCTTTTCGAGTGTCAGACCATCGATCACCTCAATGGCAAAAAACAGCAGCACGGTTTTTTGCCGGAACATACCGTAATATTCTAACAGGTGAGGGTGTTTAAATTTCTTGCTCAGAACAATATGTTTTTGTGCGGACTCGATAAAATTTTCATTTTTTAGCAGTGCCGGGTCAAAAATCTGTAGCGTCACCGGTACCGAGCGACTCGTCGAGAGGTCTTCTGCATGCCAGAGCTGGCCAAACCGATTGGTTTGAAACTGGCTTGTCAGCCTGAAATGATGATGATCCGGTCCGATGATCTGGCCGGCTTCCAGTCCGTCGTAGATTAGGTCGCTTGGTGAAACCATTCCTGTGCACCCTTGATCGAATATCCTGATATGTCTGTTCGATAATAGAGGATGGCTAACAAAGAGTTAAGTCTCCTTGTCGTCAAAATAGCAGGAAATTAACTGATTTGCCGGGGGCGTGTTCAGGGCGACCCGTTGAGGGTCGCCAAAGAGGTTATTCAGTAATCAGGGGAGCGAAGCTTTTTACCAGCTCATCGACCGCTTTCATCTGTGCCAGGTAAGGTTCCAGCTTATCCAGCGGCAGGGCGCAGGGGCCGTCGCATTTAGCCTGGGTTGGGTCCGGGTGTGCCTCGAGGAAGAGCCCGGCGATACCCTGAGCAAGACCTGCCCTGGATAACTGTGCAACCAGGGAGCGCCGACCATCGGCTGAATCGCTTCTGCCGCCTGGCATCTGCAGGGCATGGGTGGCGTCGAACATCACCGGATAGCCCATCTCTTTCATAATAGAGAAGCCGAGCATATCCACAACGAGATTGTTATAGCCAAAACTGCTACCACGTTCGCACAGAATCAGATTGTTGTTGCCCGCGTCTTCACACTTATTGAGGATGTGACGCATCTCCTGAGGTGCAAGGAACTGGGCTTTCTTGATGTTAATCACCGCCCCGGTCTCAGCCATCGCCTTTACCAGATCGGTCTGGCGAGAGAGAAAGGCTGGCAGTTGAATGATATCGCAGACTTCTGCGACCGGTGCTGCCTGATAAGGTTCGTGAACATCAGTGATCAGGGGAACATTAAACGTTTGCTTAATCTCCTGCATGATTTTAAGACCTTCATCCAGACCGGGCCCGCGGAAGGAGGTCAGAGAGGAACGGTTTGCCTTATCGAAAGAGGCCTTAAACACATAGGGGATATTCAGGCGGGTGGTGACTTCCACATAGTGTTCTGCGATCTGCATCGCCAGATCTCTGGATTCCAAAACGTTCATGCCACCAAACAGAACCATTGGCATTTCGTTTGAGATGGAGATATCTCCGGCTTGCACCACTTTCTGTTGCATATTCACACATCCTGTTAATTTTAATACGCTGCTGATTATACGTTAATCTGTTATCTGATGGAGTATATTTATACTGAGCGGTAACAACTAATAATAGGGTCGTTAAAGGAGGTTATGCCAGTGGAGCAGGATGATCGTCAGGCTTATGAACAGTTCGATAGTTTACTTCAGCTTAGCCATACCGTGCAGTTAGCAACAGAGGGAGAGGCGGGCCCCGAAGCCAGCTATTCACCGTTTGTATTCAGTGAGGGGCATCTGTATATCTTTATCAGCGAGCTGGCCAGTCATACGCTTAACCTGATGCGCTGTCCCGCTGTCGGTATTATGTTGATTGAGGATGAAACAAACAGTCGTAATATCTTTGCCCGCAACCGTATTACACTACAGTGCCATGCGGGTGAAATTGCGCGTGATGATGATCAATATGAAACGATTATGCAGTTATATCGTGAGCGACATGGCCCCACGGTGGACTTGCTGCGTACCCTGCCTGACTTCAGGCTGTTTCGGCTGGCCCCGCAGCAGGGGCGTTTAGTGCTGGGGTTTGGTCGGGCTCTGACAATAGAGATGCCGGATTTTAAATTACAGCCCATTAATCCTGCCGCTGAGGCAGGTGGAACCTGATGTTTAATAAACGCTGACCGCGTCAGCCCTCTATCATGTAAACAACAATCGACTTCAACAGGAATGCCGCCAGCCCAAGTCCGAGCGCGAAAAACAGCACGGCAGTGCCAAATTTGCCGGCATTCGATTTTTTCGCCAGATCATAGATGATAAAGAATATATACGCAGCGAATACTGTGATACCTACGTTGAGCGCTATTGATTCAATTTCTGCCAGACGCACAGGCGAGTCCTTCTGTTATCAGTTAAGGTATTTGGAACTGTAAAAGGTCAAGAGGGCGAGGATTGTACAGATTTGCTGGGTTCATGTGCAATCGCAGGGGGGTGAAAAACGACTTTTTACAGGAAATTTTTGCTATAAGCTTATGCGTCAGGCCGGCGCATCTTTGGTTTGATGGCAGGTTTATTCCACTGCAGCCGGTTGTCCACCTCCTGCTTCAGTGCCAGCAAAGAGATCTCACCGTTGCAGTGAATGCCCAGCAACTGCCTGTTGGCTAACATGAACATAAAGAACCCCTTTGGTTCGGTATTTAATCTGAAGTTATCCAGAGATCCCTGATCGTTTATAAGACGACGCATGGCGGGAACATCTGCCGCAAACGCCTGTAACTGTTTCAGCAGTGGCTGCTCTAACGAAGCGTGTTTTACCTCTTTGTTGTTCAGCAGTACCGCGGTACCTGTTACAGCACTAATACGTTCGATATCTTCAATTAGTTCAGTGGTAAAGGAGGGGGTATATGAGGTTGTCGAAAGCAGTTGATTCAGATTTATCGCTGGCTGATCTGATGGTGTGGGAATTCTGGCAAGCCTTGGTCTGTCTGGACGCATAACCTCGTCAATCAGGCGTTGTACATCCTCTTTGCGGCGGGCATCGATAAACAATACAGAAGCGTTTATTTTCAGTTGTTTCAGCCAGGCGACATACTTTGCCTGCGAAGGGGTTGGTGCCAGATCACTGCCGGTAACACCAATGACTAAGCGGATTTCAGGGTTGTAAATGGTGAAGTTTCGGAGATAAAAAATGAGGTCTTTCAGAGGATGGTTGCGGGTATTGTCTAATATCATGATATAGCCGCTGCAGTTTTGCGCCAGATCAGTGGCGACCATCTCCCACATAAACCGGAACCGTTCCTGTCCCGGCGTGCCGTACAGGTGAATTCGCCGGCCATGGCTTTCCAGTAATGCGTAATCCATCGCTACCGTTGTACTGGCTTTTCGTCTCTGACTGGAGTCAGAGACACGCGCCTCCGTGGTTGCAATACCGTTGTTGGCGATGCTGGCAATGGCGGTGGTTTTTCCAGCACCAACGGGACCAAAGAAGACGATTTTTGAGTCTTTCATGGTGGTGGGAGGCCCGGTATTTTGTCACACCCTGTGGCCTCATTTCTCTTCTAATGGGTTATGGTGGCAGAATCCTTTATCAGTACATTTTTGTCCGAAAACCGTGCCAATACCGCGTTGTCAGAAGCGTTTCACAGTACAAAAATTGACCCATAGAATATAAGTTGTCGGCCTTGTAAGCAAAGTTTTATTACGGTTTCTTATAGAGTGTGAAGGTCGCCAATAGTGTGGTGACAACTGCCACCGCTGCTGTTACCAGTAATGCTTCAGCCATGGTGATGCCGAACAACAGTTCGGGCGTCCAGCCACACAGCTCCCAGGGTTCAAATATCGCCGGGAACCATTTGTCGAGCGCAAACCAGTCGGGTAGTCCTGACCCCATGGTACAGCTGCCTTCGATCAGATTTCGTTCAATTGCGAAAGTCATCCAGGAGCGTTCGGTCAGGCCCACTGCCGCAATGACCGTCAGCAGACTGATCAGAATGCTCAGTGAACGGCTATTGCGGCACAGTAACCCGAGCACGCCCAGCAGAATGAAAGCCATCACCCAGATGCGTACGTGGATACACAGCACGCAGGGACCATAATTCAGCCCGTACTGATAATAGAGGGCGACGCCTTCCATGGCGATGCCAGAAACAATCATTGCGAGCCAGTACCACTGACTGCGGAAAAAACAGCTGAGAGCGTTGAACATTGAAAATCCTGTTATGAACTGATGATGTGCTGGTGTTCTGATCCGTGGTCACCGAAGAAGTTCAGCTAGCGGTTTAATATACCCTGCACTAAAGGGTGAAGCGAGCGTGCGAGCTGTTGATGTTGATCCAGATCCAGATGGATACCGTCGATCTTACTGGCGCTGATAACAGTGCCAGCATCAAAGAAATCACACTGAGTCTCTGCGGCGACTTTTTTCAGTGCCTCATTAAACCCTTTGCACTTTTCTTCAGCCCCTCTGAACTTAGCAGCAATACGGCCTTTCGGTTCGATAATCGGGGGCGGGCATACGATTAAAATGTCGGGCACCGGCATGCCGGGCTCTATCGGTGCCTGGCGAATAGTCTGTACCATCGTAGCAACGCCCTGAGCGGCTTCCGCAGCGGTAAAAACATGCGGGCTTTGAAAATCATTATTGCCCAGCATAATGATAACCAGTTCAAGCGGGGAGTTAATTTCGATGGTCTGCTGCAGGCCCTGGACGCCGTTACGCCCGGGTTTAAACGGATCGTTGAGTACCGTCCTGCGGCCATTAAGACAATCCTCAATAACCCTTATTTGCGGAGCATTCTGGCAGAGCAACTGCTCGAGTTTTCCGGGCCAGCGCTGATCAGACTGAAAGCGCTCACGTGTATCGGGGATAATTCCCCAACTAAGAGAGTCTGAGTAAACCAGAATCTGTTTCACCGGGCGTCTCCTGAGTGTTAATTAAGAAAGCGCCTGTTGAATAAGCGCTCTATTCATGGACAAAGGTCAGACTCACGACCTGCTTTATTCCTGAAAATGAATCTGACTGTTAAAGGCGATAATAACCCGATCTTTCTGGCTGAAATAGGGCATCGCTGCATGTTTCAGGTAAGAGGGGAATATAACGACCTGACCTTCAACGGCGGCGAAATCCCAGCTGCCGGTGCCGTTCAGATAGGCGGTACCGGCATCGAGATATTGGTCAGCACCATGGCGGGGGTCATAGAAACGGTTGATGCCGTTACGGCTCTGGATGTCACACTCGCCCGCATCGACGTAGTAGATACCACACCAGGAGCAGTTGGGGTGGGCATGGGTGTCATGATAACCACCGTTCTCCGTGACATGAAACCAGGACTCGATAATATCAGCACGGGCCTGCGCGCCTTCTGGCCAGAACGGTTCATTAACGGCACTGGCGACGGTGACCAGCATATCTTCAATAAAACCGCGCAGCTCGGTAATAACCGGTTCTGATCGTTGCAACAGATCGAGGGTGCTTTCATAGAGTGCGTGTTTGGCGGTAGGCGCAACCTCGCTCTCTATGGCAAGTTGTTGCTTGTCCCGTAATTCATAGATTAGCGCTAACAGGGGGCCGCGGATGGTGTTGTGCAGAGGGTTCTGCACCGTGAACATCTGGGTTTCCCAAACACTGCTGTCTTCTATAAGAATATCTTGCTGATCCATGGAATAAGTTCTTTTATCCGTGCTTGTATCGATGTCTATTTGGGGGCGTTAAGTATGTTCAGCAGCGCGTGTGCCTGATCTGCCGCTTCATGTCCCAGCGGGGTCAGATAGCCACCGTCAAACAGCGTAATCAGCTTTTTATCAAACAGGCGTTGTGTCGCATTCACCAGCTCTGGCGCGGCGATGTCATGATGTACTTTGAGCCCCTGATGGTCACTGCTTTGGCTAAAGCGAATGAGCATATTGATCTCTTCCTGAATGTCATTTGTTAACGGCATGTTGTTATTCTCCAGCTGCTTCTCATATTTCCCACACATTGGCACAGGATAACGGCAAGGTACAGAGGTGTGAGGGAATAAATATGCGGGTTATTGATTTGAGGCGGATTTTTAAAAAGGGCTGGTTGCCAGACAGGCAATGGTTTGGGTTTTATTGAGCAACGAGTAACCAGCCAGGTTATTGGTGATGGTCCGAGATCAGGATTACTGGTGCGCAGAGAGCGCACAACGTTGTCTTCGTTCGCAGGCTCACTGCGACTCGAACCACCTTCGTTGGCCCGAACGTACGGCACTGACAAATGATTAAAATAAAAACACTAGGCGGTAAAGCTGCGGGCATCTGGTTGGATTACCGTTGCGCAGAAAGCGCGCAACGTTGTCTTCGTTCGCAGGCTCACTGCGACTCGAACCACGTCGGTGGTTCTCACCCACCCCTTGCCCATAGATTTCAGATACAAAAAAGCCCCGCGGTAAAGCTGCGGGCATCTGGTTGGATTACCGTTGCGCAGAGAGCGCGCAACGTTGTCTTCGTTCGCAGGCTCACTGCGACTCGAACCACCTTCGTTGGCCCGAACGCACGGCACTGACAAACGATTAAAAACAAAAATGCCCCGCGATAAAGCTGCGGGGCATTTTTGTTTTTAATGCGATGGTGGTGGGGGGTGGATTCGAACCACCGAAGCTCGCGCGTCAGATTTACAGTCTGATCCCTTTGGCCACTCGGGAACCCCACCACAAGGAGCGCGTATACTATTGATTTGTTACTCCGCTGTAAAGCCGGATAATCAATCTTTTTTCATACTATCTGCGTTCTTTTAGACCATTATCAAAATTTATGGCGATTCAATTTTTAATTAAAATTATTCTTATTTTTGACTATTTTTCTGCAGGGCCGATGGCACGGGCGTCTGCGCAATTTTTACCGTTTGACTACACCCATAAAAGGCCAAAATCAAGTATTGTAATTAAGTTGTTTATCACTATATTTAGTGCCTGAAGTTTGGGTGCGCACAACATATAGTGTGCTTGATGCAGGGTCAGCACAAGAGGCTGAGTCATCTGAGTGAGCATCAGGGAATTCGGGGGCTTGGGTGCCTGATAAGTCGAATTCCGCACTGAAAAGGTTCAGTTAAGAAACCTTGATAAATCTGTTTTTTTTTCACATTTGGGAACGCAAAATGCAGGACATATTGGTAACGAAACGGGATGGTCGTCAGGAAAAACTCGACCTTGAAAAAATTCACCGAGTCGTTATCTGGGCCGCCGATGGCCTTCAGAATGTCTCAGTTTCGCAGGTTGAACTGCAAGCGCATATTCAGTTTTACGATGGTATAAAGACCGCCGATATCCATGAAACGCTGATCAAATCTGCAGCGGATCTGATCTCTGAAGATGCTCCCGATTATCAGTATCTGGCTGCTCGTCTGGCGATTTTCCACCTGCGCAAACGTGCCTTTGATAGCTTTGAGCCTCCGCATCTTTTCGCCCATGTGACCGGTATGGTTGAGGCGGGTCGCTATGATAAACACCTGATTGAAGACTATAGCGAAGCTGAATTTAATCAGTTGAATGAATATATCGACCATGGTCGTGATATGAACTTCAGCTATGTGGCGGTGAAGCAGCTGGAAGGCAAGTATCTGGTTCAGAACCGGGTGACCCATGAGATCTTTGAGAGTCCTCAGATTCTCTATATGCTGGTATCCGCTTGTCTGTTTGCCAACTACCCGAGAGACACCCGACTGGAATATGTCAGACGTTTCTATGATGCCTGTTCACTGTTTAAGTTGTCATTGCCTACGCCAATTATGGCCGGTGTGCGTACGCCGACCCGCCAGTTCAGTTCCTGTGTTCTGATTGAGTCCGGTGATTCGCTGGACTCTATCAACGCTACCGCCAGTGCGATTGTTAAATATGTCAGTCAGCGTGCGGGTATCGGTATTAACGCAGGCCGTATCCGTGCGCTGGGCAGCCCTATTCGTGGTGGCGAAGCGTTCCATACCGGTTGTATCCCGTTCTATAAGTATTTCCAGACGGCTGTAAAATCCTGCTCTCAGGGCGGTGTCCGCGGTGGTGCTGCGACACTGTTCTATCCACTATGGCATCTGGAAGTTGAGTCTCTGCTGGTATTGAAAAATAACCGGGGGGTAGAGGAAAACCGTGTACGCCACCTGGATTACGGTGTGCAGCTGAATAAGCTGATGTATACCCGCCTGATCAAAGGCGGTGATATCACGCTGTTCAGTCCCCATGAAGTGCCGGGGTTATATGATGCATTTTTTGCTGATCAGGAAGAGTTTGAACGTCTCTATCTGCAGTACGAACAGGACCCGTCAGTACGCAAGAAGACTATCAAAGCCGTTGAGCTGTTTGGTATTCTGGCGTCAGAACGTGCATCTACCGGACGTATCTACATTCAGAACGTGGACCATTGTAATACTCACAGTCCTTTTGATTCTAAGGTTGCGCCGGTTAAACAGTCCAATCTCTGCCTTGAGATAGCACTGCCAACGAAGCCGATGAACGATATTAATGATCCTGAAGGTGAAATTGCGCTATGCACCCTGTCGGCCTTTAACCTGGGCGCACTGGAAAACCTGGATGAGCTGGAAAATCTGGCTGATCTGATTGTACGGGCGCTGGATAGTCTGCTGGATTATCAGGATTACCCGATTGAAGCTGCCCGAATAGCCTCGATGAACCGTCGTACGCTGGGGGTTGGCGTCACCAATTTTGCTTACTATCTGGCGAAAAATGGTGTGCGTTATTCAGACGGCTCTGCCAATGGTCTGGTTCACAAAACCTTTGAAGCGATTCAGTATTATCTGTTGAAGGCGTCTAATCAGCTGGCGAAAGAGCAGGGGCCTTGCAAGTTGTTCAAGGAAACGAATTACGCCAAAGGTATTCTGCCGACGGATACCTACAAGCGTGAAGTGGACGAGTTCTGTGATGAGCCGTTGCACTATTTCTGGGAAACCCTGCGTGAAGATATCCGTGAGTTCGGACTGCGTAACAGCACCCTGACCGCGTTGATGCCTTGCGAAACCTCTTCTCAGATTACTAACTCGACTAACGGTATTGAGCCTCCACGGGGCTATGTCAGCGTTAAAGCCAGTAAAGATGGCGTGATGAAGCAGGTGGTTCCGGAATATGCTGAGTTGAAAGATGACTACGAACTGTTATGGCAGATTCCGAGCAATGAGGGTTATCTGCAGCTGGTGGGTATCATGCAGAAGTTTGTCGATCAGTCTATTTCGGCCAACACCAACTATGACCCTACCAAGTTCCCCGGTGACAAGGTACCGATGAAGCAGCTGCTGAAAGATCTGCTGACCGCTTATAAGTACGGTGTGAAAACCCTTTACTACCACAACACCCGGGATGGTGCGACCGATCAGCATGACGATATGAGTGGTTGCGAGAGTGGAGCCTGTAAGCTCTGATTCTGTCGATGTAAAAGATTTCAGGCCGGTGGTTAACCCACCGGCAATCAGTTTTGCCATCCCTGTCAGCAGGGTAAGAGTATTGATGTAACATGCTATATTCAACGTTTGATCCGACCTTCAATGATGCGACTAAAGAGCCAATGTTTTTCGGCCACAATGTTAACGTCGCCCGTTACGACAAACAGAAATACCCGATTATTGAAAAGCTGATTGAGAAGCAGCTGTCGTTTTTCTGGCGTCCGGAAGAGGTTGACCTGTCGACCGACCGTAAAGACTTTATGGCGATGCCGGAACATGAAAAGCATATCTTTCTCAGCAATCTGAAATACCAGACACTGCTGGACTCGGTACAGGGGCGCTCGCCGAATATCGCGTTTTTGCCTATCGTGTCGCTGCCAGAGCTGGAAACCTGGCTGGAAACCTGGTCGTTCAGTGAGACCATTCACAGCCGTTCCTACACCCATATTATTCGTAATATTCTGACCGAGCCGTCTGAAGTATTTGATGCGATCGTCACCAATGAAGAGATCGTAAAGCGGGCTCGCAGTGTCACCCGGCTGTATGATGAGCTGATCGAATTAACCAATGTTTACATGATTCAGGGACCTGGCGTACATACCATTAATGGGGAAACCTTTGATGTCAGTATGTATAACCTGAAGACGAAGCTGTACCTGACGCTGGTATCGGTGAATGTGCTGGAAGCGATTCGTTTCTACGTCAGTTTTGCCTGCTCTTTCGCGTTTGCTGAACGGGCCATCATGGAAGGTAACGCCAAAATTATTAAGCTGATTGCCCGTGATGAAGCACTGCATCTGACCGGTACTCAGTTTATGCTGAATGTACTGGCGTCTGGGTCTGATGACCCTGAGTTCAAACAGATTGCCAGAGAGTGTCAGCCTCAGGTCTATGAAATTTTCCGGGAAGCGGCGCAGCAGGAAAAGGAGTGGGCGGAGTACCTGTTTCAGGATGGCTCTATGATCGGTCTGAATGCCCGTATTCTGTCAGACTATGTGGAATATATTACAAACGTGCGGATGAAAGCGCTGAATCTGGATGAGCTGTTTCCGGCTAAGCAGAATCCGCTTCCATGGATGAATGCCTGGTTGGTCAGCGACAATGTTCAGGTTGCGCCACAGGAAGCAGAGATCAGCTCGTATCTGGTAGGAGCAATCGATAATGAAATGGGTGAAGACGACTTCGACGGTTTCGACCTCTAAGGAACCGGCCATGTCAGGGATACCAAGAATAAAGGTCAATAATTTCAGTACCTTCTATTATCAGTATGAATATTCTCTACTGGACTCCATGGAGGCGCAGGAGATTCCTGTGTCTTACAACTGTCGTGGTGGCTACTGTGGCTGCTGTCGGGTGCGTTTACTCGAAGGCGAAGTCGAGGAGGTTCAGGACCCTTTATACGACACCGTAGGGGATGAAATTCTTGCCTGCTGTACCAAGCCTGTGTCTCACGTTGAGATTGAACTGCCTGAGGACTGATGTCCTGCTGTTATCGATTTGTCACTGCATCGCCGTGTCTTCCTCCCTGCCATGCAGTGATCGTTATACCCGACTCTTCAGGTAGAGTATTTAAAAGTTTTTAACAGCTTAAAAAATACCCAGAGAGCCTGTGGATTGTGTTGTTCCGGAATCAATAAATAGCGCTCATTGTTGATATAGTCTTTTGTAAGTTATTGATAGTTAAGATGGTTGTTATTCTTTGATGCTTTTGTGAACAATGTGTTACAGCCCCCGTAGAATCGCCCCTGCAGACACTTACCAAAAAGTAATTCACTGAGTTATCCACAAAATATGTGTATGACATAATGTCGTATCAAGCGTCGTTTATCGGCCTGAGTTAACTATCTTCTGCACTCTTTGCCAAACTCAGATAGAATGTCCTCCCCTTAGACTGTTCAACCCCAGGCCAGCACTGATGAACCGAAAGAAAAAGATTAACAGCATATTAAAGAAGCGTGCAAAGAAGGCTAATGCCAGGTTGCACGTATCGTCAAAGCCGCGTTATATATCGAAAGATGAGCGCGCTAAAATGGAGTCTGGGGAAGTAGAGGCATGACGGCTGAGCAGAAAAATAACCCTTTGCACGGTGTAACGCTGCAGCAGATTGTCACCGATCTGGAAGCAGAGTATGGCTGGGAAGAGCTGGGACGGCGGATCAATATTCGCTGTTTTCAGAGTGACCCCAGTATAAAATCCAGCCTGAAGTTTTTACGTAAGACCCCCTGGGCCAGAGAAAAAGTAGAACAGCTGTGGATTCTGATGCAGGAGCGTAAGACTATCTGGCAGCGTCCAACCTCCTGATCTTTCTGCCAGCCTCTTATCTTCTCTGCTGTCACACAGCGCAGCGGCTTGTTCCGGGTCTGAACGCCCCCTGATAATATCTCAGCAGCCTGATATTTCGCTTGCAGTCTGTCTGCACCTCTTGTTGATGAGTCGGCCGCTAACTTTGTATAGCGGACGGGGTTATCAATTCTGCATCAATGATCTGTTGTTTCTGCTGTTTTTGCTGTTTCAACCAGCCTTTCAGACCAGCTTTTAAAACCAGCCCTCAAAATAGAGAGAGCGGCTCCCGGTTGTATACATAACAAATCACCGGGCGGATTAGTACAGGGCTCTTTCTGACTTTGATATGGACTGGCTGATACTGAGGTAGCTGATGTGGACAGGTTGCTGTTATTCACTGCTTTACCTGACACTAGCGTTGCAGAAACGGAGTCGGGATAAGAGAGTCCAGACCTTTTTTAAACAGAAAGATAGACAGATGTTTTTGTCTGGGGTCTGTTGTCAAGTGATACAAAAAAAGGTGTTAGTAACTACTTTCACTTCAACCATAGAAACGGTGGGTTTCATCAGATTGCAATATTTAATTCACAGTAAAAATAATTTTTTTTAAGCCGGACTTAAAAATAAAATGAAAGTTATTAAAAAGTATATTGAATTAAGTAACTTATTGAAATTAAAGGAATAAAAATTGTTTGTTGTTTATCTGAACGATTTGTTTCAGGGCCAATAACCATGCGTGTTTTAGCAATCTACCCCAATACTATTCACAGTTTTATCCACAGAAAATGTGCACAACTAGTACGGTTGATAACTGCGTTACGATGAGTGAAATGTTGTTGTGCATTGGTGCTAAAAAGGAAGCTATATGACATGTTAATGATGAGTTTAACTGCTATGACCCCGGTCAATTCCTAATCCCTTTAAAGCGATTAAAGTGCAGTCGCTGCTGACGAACTGATTTGTCCGCAAAACCGTCGGAGGGGCTATGAAGTATACCCATGAAGATACTCTGGAAGTTGTTCGCTGGATCAATGAGCAGTTTGACCGCGATGGACATTTTCCTTCACGTTGTACACTGAATGAGTGTACAAACTATGGCATAACTCTCCAGCACGTGAAGGCCTACAAGGATTGGACTAAGACTCCGTCTACCAGCGATGCGGTGGACAGTTGGGTGAGCCACTGGCTCAGTCCTGAGGAGATAGATCAGCTGCGGGGCCGCTGCCAGAAAACAGAGACACTGCTGGTTCAGAGAGCGTCAGCAAAAGGCTAATGCAGCACGCTCTATGGGCTGCACAGAAGGGGTCAGGCTTAGGGCTGAATCAGACAGTTCTATTCAGTCTTATCTTTAAACTCACACAGGTCTTCTATCAGGCAGGCGCCGCATCTGGGTTTGCGTGCAATGCAGGTGTAGCGGCCATGAAGTATTAACCAGTGATGGGCATCGATGAGAAACTCTTTAGGCACAAACCGCATGAGTTTTTTTTCAACCTCCAGCACAGTCTTCCCCGGCGCAATTCTGGTGCGGTTGGATACTCTGAAAATGTGGGTGTCCACCGCCATGGCCGGTTGCCCAAATGCCGTGTTTAGAACCACGTTAGCGGTTTTTCGGCCGACGCCGGGCAAGGCTTCGAGTGCTTCACGGTTGTCCGGTACCACTGAATCATGCAGATCAATCAGCATTTTGCAGGCTTTAATGATGTTCTCGGCTTTAGCGTTGTAGAGTCCGATGGTTTTTATATATGTTTTCAAACCATCGACACCCAGCGCATAGATCGCTTCAGGGGTGTTTGCCACCGGGAACAGTTTGCGGGTTGCTTTATTGACTCCGACGTCTGTCGCCTGGGCTGACAGGGTTACGGCAACCAGAAGTTCAAACGGATTGCTGTATTCTAACTCTGTGACTGGATTGGGGTTTGCGTCCCGCAGGCGAGAGAATATCTGGTGGCGTTTTGCTGCGTTCATAACTTTCCGGATGACGATTTTTGTTGAGGGGCTATGTTAGCTGGGACGGCTGTCTGGGGCAACTTATCAGACCATGTTGCCGGGGCTCTGGTAAAAGATGACAGCCTGTCGCCTGAATTTGCGGGGTAGCGCTTTAGTGTTATAGGCAGTTATAGGCTAACAGGGCTATAGTGCAGTGGTGCGGGATCTTTTTTAAGCAGGTCCTTTAATTTTTACTCTGCAAAATGGCGCATGTCTATGGTAGGTAGTTTGCCTCTTTCAGAGGATAAAAAGCTGGTCGTTGTTTATAGAGTTGAAGCGGGTTGTCTGGGGCCTGAAGGGAAAACGCTGGTACAGTCCTTTTGTGATTTTGCCCAGCAAAGCATCCAGACACTGGATTGTGATGTGATTAGCTGGCATATCATTCCCAGAAACAGTAAAACCGATCCCGAAATAGAATATAATGTTGTCGGAAAGAGAATCAGCTATTCTCAGGCTGAACGATACGTGGGACTTTTTGGCAGAACCTTTGATGGTTTTGAAGCTCATCTGAGCGAGAGAATAGCCCACTATATAGAGGATTTTATGAACCGCTAGTCGTCTTTATCGTGACGGCCTCATTATTCTCATCTGATGCCTAAGCCGTATGGTCATCACCTGTCACCCTTTATGGAATCACAATGAAAAAGACGTTTCACTTAACGCATCCCAAGCTCACAGTTCCCAGACGCGTTGATGCTATCAAGCACGAAGTTAAGAAATATATCAGAAGAGAGCGTAATAAGGCTTTGCCGGAGAGTGCAGATTTCTGGGACTTTGACTGCCGTTTCGGACCGGATGAGGCTAGCTCTGAAGTGATCCATCTTTCTGAGATCAACAAAAGAATCTCTGAGATTGAAGCACAACAGCAGGAATCTTTTTATCTGGAAATTCTGGCCAAACCGGGCAAAAAGCCGGTTTAGACCAGCGTTTTGCTGCGCAAGAACAAGAAAAGCGACCAAGGTCGCTTTTTTTATTTTAGTGGAGATCAGTCATCATCTTACAGGTAGTCAGAATCACAGGGGTAGGCTGGAAACTACTTTAATGGCCTGGCGACTGAGCCGGGTTGATGGCTGTGTTAATGACTCCGATGTTCACCCAGTAGACCCACGGATTCCACTTTATCCCGCTTCGCTGCTTTTTTCTCTTTCTGTGTCAGGAGAGGCTTTTTCTTAGACTCTTTCTTACTGTTCTTATCTTTGCTCATTTTAGTGCTCCAGGAAATATTGAATATTTACAGAACAACCACAACCACTTCTTTTCATCAGGCAGATCAGAGTGCTGTTTATAATTGCGACGACTAGTGCAACGTATAAGTGAGACTGTGCCTGAAAAACGGATAGAGAGTGATAATGGAGCTTTCGAACTTAGCCGAGGCTACACAGGAGAGATTAGAGATGATGTGCAGGAAGGACGCTTCATCATAGCATGGGAAGGTCAGGCGGAGATACGCCCCGTACTCATCGTGCAACAGGGCTTGTTACATAAAAACTGGGCAATTATCTCTTAGTCGTGTGGGTTTAGCTGGATAGCATGCTTGAAAGAAAAAGCGATATGTCAGGGTGTTAACGCCGGATCACCGCACGTGACGAATGAAAAAAGCGACCGGGAAGTCGCTTTATTTGTTTTATCAATTCTTCAGTGGAATAGCTTTTCTCTATACGCAATGCGTAAAGGTGCTTGTGAGTCGTTTGCGAACTAAGAGATGTTCCCCGTTACCCGCACCCGTCGTGACTCGCCTGTTGCTTCGACTGGGGTTGCAGGAGCCGCTTTGCGCCGTTCTTCCAGTCGTTTGTCGATAATGTTTTTTACCGCGATCAGCAGTCCCATACCGACAAAGGCACCGGGTGGCAGGATAGCGAACAGGAAGCCGACATAGTTATCCAGGATAACGATCTTCCAGCTGGCGGCGCCGGGACCGAAAAGCAGCTGCATATCACTGAACAAAGTGCCGAGTCCCAGGATTTCGCGCATGCCACCCAACACCATCAGCACCAGGGTAAAACCGAGCCCCATCATGGCGCCGTCCAGCAGAGATGCCCCGACAGGGTTCTTAATGGCGAAGGCGTCCGCCCGCCCCATAATCGCGCAGTTAGTAACGATGAGGGGAATAAAGATACCCAGAATCGTATAGAGCTCATAGGTAAATGCCTGCATCAGTAGCTCAATACAGGTAACAAACGAAGCGATGATCATGACAAAGACCGGTAGTCGAACGGCTTCCGGGATAAATTTGCGGAACATCGAGATGCTCAGGTTTGAACCCATCAGTACGATGGTGCTGGCGAGTCCCAGTCCCATCGCGTTGACAACCGTGCCGGTGACCGCCAGGAGAGGGCACAGACCAAGCAACTGCACCAGCGCCGGGTTATTGTCCCAGAGACCATCGAGAGTGATTTTTCTGTAATCATTCGCCATCTTATTCAGCTCCCGCCGGTGTTGCGTTCAGATCTGCTCTGCTTTGTAGTAGCTCAGCTTGATGTTCCCGGAAATAATGGATCGCCCGGGCGGTTGCATTAACGACAGCGCGCGGGGTGATGGTTGCCCCGGTAAACTGGTCGAAGCGTCCGCCATCTTTTTTTACGGCCCAGGAGGGATCGTCATCCCCTTCATAACGCTGACCATCAAAGCTATGTAGCCAGTTTGACTTTTTCAGTTCTACTTTATCCCCCAGTCCCGGGGTCTCTTTATGCGCCAGCACCCGGACACCGGCAACCGATCCATCGGCATTGATGCCGACGATCATACTGATATTACCGGTATAGCCATCCGGTGCTGTCACCGGAAAGATCACTGTGGTGACCTCACCATGACGGCGTGCCAGGAACGCATCGACTGGCAGATCACTACCCGTGAGTGCCGGCGCATGAATCTCAACGGTGTCTTCCAGAAGATTGTTATCGATACTCTCTTTCGGAACAATCTGGTACAGCGCTTTTGCCTGAGCTTCTTGCTCATTGTGCTTAATCTGTTCTTTCGTCGATACCTGAGTGAGTGCGATAGCGCCAGATGTGATGACGGCAAAGATGCTCAGTCCTACAGCACTGTTGCGAATAGCGGTCAACATCTCCATTACTTCATCCCCCGGTTAGGTTTGGCGTGACCGTAGCTACGGGGTTGAGTGTACTGGTCAATAAAGGGTGCACAAAGATTCATTAACAATACTGCAAAGGCTACCGCGTCAGGGTAGTTCCCCCAGCTGCGAATGACAAAGACGAGCAACCCAATACCAGCACCAAACCAGAGTTTACCTTTGTTACTGGTGGCTGAAGTGACCGGGTCGGTGGCGATAAAGAAAGCGCCCAGCATGGTTGCCCCGGCGGTCAGGTGAAAGAATGGGTCGGGGTACTGGTCTGGCATAAACAGGAAAAACAGTGTGGAAAAGAACGCCAGGCTTGCCAGCATCGCAACCGGCGTGTGCCAGGTGAATATCTTCTTGTACAGGAGGAAAATACCGCCCATGAAATAAGCCGCACTGACCGCATGCCAGGCGCCGATGCCGTTGGCCAGCAAAGCGTTTTCCACCCACATCTCCTCTGTGGTAAAGCCTCCCCGGTGACGCATGACATCCAGCGGCGTGGCCATTGTATGGGCATCGACCGCTGCGCCAGCGGTGCCAAAAATGGCACTCAGGGTATCGCCCAGTGAGAGCACGGACCAGCCTTCGCCGGTCATGACAAAAGGCGCTGCCCAACTGGTCATCTGTACGGGAAATGACACCAGTAGCAGGGCATAGGCGACCATCGCCGGATTAAACGGGTTGTTGCCCATGCCTCCATAGAGTTGCTTGGCAATCACAATGGCCACTATCATCCCCACGGTCATTACCCACCAGGGGGCGAAAGGAGGCAGAGCCAGACCTAACAAGACGGCAGTGACTACAGCACTGTAATCGGTGAGATAGAAGCTGACGGGGCGCTTGCGCAGTTTAATGACGGCGGCTTCCAGGCCGAGCGCCAACAGGGTGCCCCATAAGACCTGAATCAGTGTGCCCCAGCCAAAAAAGAAGGTCATTGCCGCCAGACCGGGAAGGGTGGCGATCAGCACAGTAAGCATCACGTTGCCGGTACTGCCTGGCCGGTGTGCGTGAGGTGATGTGATTCTAATCAGAGCCATTCTGTTTACTCAGGTTTGCCGCTTAATGTCGCAATACGACGGTTAAATAAAAGAGTTACATTGTTTACTCAGAAAAACGTTCCAGCGTCGAGTTAAGCTTACTGGCCTGTGCCTGGGCTGCCAGAAGCTCCTCTTGCAGGGCCGCTTTACTGTCATCTTCTGCTTTGCTGAGAGCCCGTTCCGCTTTTGTCACGGCGGCACGTGCCATTGCTGCATCAATTTTCAATTGTTTCAGGTCGATCCCCTCAGCCGCAGCCTCGGCTGCTTTTGCCGCTTCGGCGGCGTCAAAGGTTGCTTTGGCGGCATCGTGACGCTGTTTCAGTTCTTCAATTTCAGCGGTCAGCGCGGGATTTTCCTCGCCTTCGGGTAACTCAGCTAACTGTTTCTCAGCCTTCTTCAGCTTGGTACGCATGATGGATACCTGCTGCTTAAGCGCTTTCATATCTACAATCGGTTCTGGCTCAGGGCCAGGTTTTGCGCCAGTAACTGAACTGCCTTTTGCCTGTGCCAGTTCATCCTGCAGGGCTTTAAGTTTGTCTTTCAGCTTGTCGACACCCGCGGCCATTTTATCGGCTGCCGGGCTGCCGGATGTTACTGCAGCCTTCCAGGCGCTTTCAGCTTTACCCACTTTGCCTTGCAGTGCCGCGATATCGGCTTCAAGTTCCGAGGTGTCCATACTCGCCGGGGCTTGCGCACTGGATAACTTAGCCTGTGCCAGTTCATCCTGCAGGGCTTTAAGTTTATCTTTCAGCTTATCGACACCCGCGGCCATTTTATCGGCTGCCGGGCTGCCGGATGTTACTGCAGCCTTCCAGGCGCTTTCAGCTTTGTCCACTTTACCTTGCAGGGCTGCGATATCGGCTTCCAGTTCTGAGGTGTCCATACTAGCCGGGGCTTGCGCGCTGGATGATTTAGCCTGTGCCAGCTCATCTTGCAGGGCTTTAAGTTTATCTTTCAGCTTCTCAACACCGGCCGCCATTTTATCGGCAGCCGGGCTGCTGGATGCTACCGCAGCCTTCCAGGCGCTTTCAGCTTTATCTACTTTACCTTGCAGTGCCGCGATATCGGCTTCCAGTTCCGATGTATCGACGCTGGTGGGCGTCGCTGAGGTGCTGCCGCTTTCTGCTGCGGCATAGGCTTTCTCTGCGACCTGTGATTTCTCCTGCAGGGCCGCTACCTGAGCTGTAAGAGCATCGAGATCGCCTTCACCTCCGGCCTCGGCTGCAGCCAGCTGTTTTTCCGCTTTCTTCAGCTTAGTCCGGGCGATTGCTGCATTACTTTTTAACTGCTTCAGATCTGTGACCGCTGCTGCCGGATTAACCGGTGCATTCTGAGCCGGAGTCCGTTGAGCTTCTGCGTATGCCTGCTCTGCCTGTTCAGATTTAGCCTGTAGCTGTTGTAGAGTAGCCTGAAGTGTTTCGATGCCATCGAGGCCTTTTTCCTGGGCGTTAGCCAGTGCTTTTTCGGCTTTTCTGAGTTTGGTGCGAGCGATCGCAGCATTGCTTTTCAGCTGTTTCAGGTCAGCCACAGCCGACTCAGCGGCACCGGCTGATGTCGGCGCTGTACTGCTTTTCAGGGCGGCATCTTTCTTCGCTGCCTGGGCGGCGGCCGCTTCAATTGCCCGCTGCTTGCGGCGTTCCTCTTTCTCGATTTTGTCCCGTTCGAGACGTTCTAAACGGGCTTCGAAGCGGATCCGGGCATGGTCGGCTTTACGCTGTTCGGCGTCTTCTTTACGTATCTCCGCTTTGGCAAAACGATAGTACTGCACCAGCGGAATATTACTTGGGCAGACGTAGGAACATGCACCACATTCGATACAGTCGAACAGATTATGATGCCGGGCTTTCTCAAACTCTTTGCCTTTGGCAAACCAGTGCAGTTGTTGCGGTAGTAGTTCAACCGGACAAACCTGTTCACACATGCCGCAACGGATACAGGCCTGCGCAGGAGGCTGCGGTGGCATCTCTTGAATCGAGCCGGCAATCAGACAGTTGGTGGTCTTAATAACCGGGATCTGCTCGTTAATAACGGTGATACCCATCATTGGGCCACCGACAATCAGTCGATGCATCTGTTCGCGGTTGACGTCGGCATGGTCGAGCAACTCGCAGAAACGTGTGCCGATACGCACTTCATAATTCTGGTTCTGCCCCGCTGCCTGACCGGTGACAGTCACGATTCGGGAGATCAGCGGTTCGCCATAGACAACCGCGCGATAAATAGCGGTGGTAGTGCCAACGTTCTGACAGACAATACCAACATCTGCGGGAATTTTACCGCTGGGGACTTCAACTCCGGTTAACAGTTTAATCAGCTGTTTCTCACCGCCCGAAGGATATTTCGTCGGTGTAATGACGATATCCAGATTAAGCGGACTGTTGTCCAGCGCTGCATGCAGGGCACGGATAGCCTGCGGCTTGTTGTCTTCGATACCCACCATGATATGCAGGGGTTGCAGCAGGTGTGCAATGATCTCGATGCCACCGAGTATCTCGTCGGCACGTTCACGCATCAGCATATCATCGGCGGTGATATAGGGTTCACACTCTGCGGCATTGATGATCAGCGTATTAACAATATGGTCATCGCCCAGATGTAGTTTTACATCGGTAGGAAAGCCTGCGCCGCCCATACCGGCAACACCCGCCTGACGGATAAATTCAATCAGCTCCGGTTTGGGTAACTGGGTGTAATTGTCCAGCCCATGATGTTCAATCCATTCATCCTGACCGTCGGATTCGATGATCATGCAGCCCGCGTCCATACCCGACATGTGGGGTACCGGGTGTGGCTCGATGGCTACCACCGTGCCTGAAATAGAGGCATGAATATTGGCGCTGATCCGGCCAACGGCTTCGGCCACTTTCTGGCCTTTTAAGACCCGGTCGCCAACATTCACCACGGGGTCTGCAGGCAGGCCGATATGTTGTTGTAGCGGCAGGACGATGCGTGTCGGTACTGGCGCCGGTGAAATGGGCGCGCCCGTCGATTGTTTTTTGTTTTCGGGCGGGTGAATACCGCCGTGAAAGCTGTGCACTCTGACGGTGTTCTTCATGCGTCGGCCTCCAGAGAAACGCCCGGATGACGGTCGGTGGCGATGAGTTCGACACCTGATTTCGGCACTGGCCATTGCCAGCTGTTGAGGGTGGTTTCAATCGGTAACATATCAATACAGTCAACAGGGCAGGGCTCGACACAAAGGTCGCAACCGGTACATTCAGACGCAATCACCGTGTGCATCTGCTTTGCCGCACCGAGGATGGCGTCTACGGGGCATGCCTGAATACACTTGGTACAGCCGATACATTCATCTTCCCGGATATAGGCGACTTTCTTGATCTGTTCTTCGCCATGCTCGGAATCCAGCGGTGTGGCTTCAACATCCAGCAGGTCTGCCAGCGCTTCGATGGTGCTCTGACCGCCGGGAGGGCACTTGTTAATCGCTTCGTCGTTATTAACGATCGATTCGGCATAGGGGCGACAGCCCGGGTGTCCGCACTGACCGCACTGCGTTTGCGGCAATAACGAGTCGACCTGGTCAACCAGCGGGTTGCCTTCGACTTTAAAGCGGATTGAGGAATAGCCCAGCAGAATACCAAATACCAGACCCAGTCCTAACAATACCAGCACGGCAATTAATACAGCGCTCACGGTAACTCCTTAAAACTGAACCAGACCGGTAAAACCGAGGAAGGCGAGTGACATCAGGCCCGCAGTCACCATGCCGATAGCGCTGCCCTGAAACGGAACCGGCACATCAGCAACGGCGATACGTTCCCGCATGGCGGAAAACAGAATCAGTGCCAGCGAAAAACCAACCGCCGCGCCAAAACCATAGGCGATGGATTCAACAAAGCCGTTCATCTTTTTGATGTTGAGTAGTGCAACACCAAGAACGGCGCAGTTGGTTGTGATCAGCGGCAGGAAAATACCCAGCAATTTGTACAGCAGAGGGCTGGTTTTACGCACCACCATCTCGGTAAATTGCAACCACGACGGCAATCACCAGAATAAAGGAGATGGTTTTCAGGTAGGTAAGATCCAGTGGTGCCAGCAGATAGGTGTAAACGAGATAACTGCAAATGGATGACAGCGTCAGCACAAACGTCGTGGCCAGTGACATCCCCATCGCGGTTTCAAGCTTATTGGACACGCCCATAAAGGGACACAGACCCAAAAACTGAACCAGAACGAAGTTGTTTACCAGGACGGTGCTGATAATAATTAGCAGATAATCAGTCATAAGATTCGTTACTATCATCACCGGTATCGGACTACCGGTACGGCCTTTAAAATTAGAAAGTTCTAAAGTCTACCGATTTTAGCGCCTTTCCGGTATAGCTTTATGGTTGATGTGCCTCAATTTTTCTGCACCCGCGTCATGAAAAAGTGGATGTTTTGACTGTTGCATTGATGCTCCTGCGATTTTAACGACACTCCGGGGCTGACGTGAATCAGCCCCGGAGTGGGTATCGCTGCATCAAAGAGCGTCAGATCGCGCCATTCTCACGTAACAGTTCCAAAATGGCATTGGGCCTGAGCCGCGACAGACTGCGCTGAGACATTCAGGCCTGAGATCCGCGCTGTTGCCATCCAGATCAACCAGCAGCGCTGCATTTGGCAAGGCTGTTGCCGCCGCATCGGTGAGTACCAGCAGGCCGTTCTCATTCAGCAGGCTGATGTCTCATCGATGCCGGTAGCCACGGTGCTGTTGTTCAGTACCACAACCGCACGGCCCTGATTGAACAGTTGGCGTTCAGTGGTGTAGAGCAGGGTATCCCGTTGTGCCTGCGAACCACCCTGAATCGCCAGGGTGATTGCTTTCTGGCGCGAAAACGGCGTTCACGGTCCTGCTTGCTGATAGCGCTGTTGGTGGTTACCAGGTTATCGCTAACCTGCTGGCCGGCATCGTTGTCTGCCGCAATCATGCCCGCAGCAACGGTGATGTTGGTCAGACGATCGATAATGATGAATGATCCGGTGGTGTGGTGAGAGCGGTAATCGTCGGTGACTACCGGACGTTCAGAGTAATCTCACAACGGCCAATCTCATCAGCTTCAGCGTCGCTGCCGGGTGTTGTTGCTGCGTGTTTACATCAACACAGTGGCGGATACTGCTGATGCCGCCGGCAACGGTTTGGGTGGCCAGTTTAATATCATACTGCCGACCCGCATCAGTTCCTGTTCAGCCATCCAGACAACCATCGCATCAAAGCGATTGCTGACCTGAGTATTATCGTTGCTGTGAACGATCATATCGCCACGGCTGATATCGATCTCATCTTCCAGTGTCAGCGTGACGGCATCGGTGGGAACGCTTCTTCAAGCTCGCCTTCGAAAGAGACAATCGACTTTACGCGGACTGCTTTTGCCCGATGGTAAAACAGTGATCTCATCACCGGACGTACAACACCTGACCCCAGGGTGCCGCAATAGCCACGGAAATCCAGATTAGGGCGGTTTACATACTGAACCGGGAAGCGCAGCTGATCAAAATTCTGGT
>OZ223297.1:0-1272500 GCA_965140695.1 uncultured Amphritea sp.
GTAACGAATGATGCCCTGCGCATCCAGCAGGAAAGTTTCCGGCGCGCCATAAACACCCAGATTTAAGCCCAGATGACCGTCGGGATCATAGATATTCAGGGCGTATGGGTTCATATAGTTGTCTAACCAGATTTTCGCCTTATCCCGATCATCCTTATAGTTAACACCGTAGATCGTGACACCTTCATCCCGGGCCATACGGTTCAGCTGTGCGTGCTCCTGTTTACAGGTCGGGCACCAGGTTGCCCAGACATTGAGGAGTGCTGGGCGACCTTTAAGGTCAGCAGCAGTAATGGTTTTCTGCTCATCCAACAGGGCAGATAGGGCAAACTCAGGCACCGGTTTGCCAATCAGCGGAGAGGGAATCACCTGAGTATCTTTACCGATGCCATTCCAGAGAAACAACCCCAGGGCAATAAACAGAACCAGAGGCAACAGAACAATTAGTCGACGCATCATTACACCTTTAGGAACACGAAATCAGGCTGCAGCCCGGGCAGCATCGCGCCGGGCCTGTTTACGGTAACGGGGATCAGTCGCTGCCAGCAAGCCACCCGCCGTCATCAGCAAACCGCCCAGCCAAAGCCAGCGTACAAAGGGTTTATACTGAACCCTGACAGCCCAGGCACCATTCTCTAGCGGCTCACCCAGTGCGACATAAAGATCGCGAAAAAATCCCGGATCAATATCCGCTTCGGTCATCACATTGCCACGGGCCGGGTAAAAACGTTTTTTCCGGATGCAACTGACCATACAGTTCACCCTCATGAAGAACCCGGATAACACCCATATCAGAGCTGTAGTTAGGCCCCCTGCTTTTTCTGAGCACCCTGGAACTCAAACTGATACTCGCTGAAGTTAAGTACATCGCCTGGCGCCATCCGCAGATCACGCTCTTCATTGTAGATACTGACCATCAGCGCACCAACAACGGTAACAACAAGACCGGTGTGCGCCAGCACCATGCCAACATAGCTGCGGGACATACCAGACAGGGCATTTTTGATACTGCTGCGACCTGCGACTTTCTTCCAGAAGTCTTTGATACTGCTAAAGACCACCCAGAACACCAGCGTCATAACACCAGCCACGGTCAGATTAAACTCCTCAGCATAGGAATACTGGAACAACAGGCCCGCAATGACGCTTAATACAGCAGGCAACCATAGCTGTTTCAACAGAAATGCTACGGAGGTTTCCCGCCAGCGGGATGTCACACCAACCCCCAGCGCACCCAGAATCAGCAGCATCAGGGGGATGAACAGGGAGTTAAAGTAAGGAGGACCAACGGAGATTTTACCCCAGCCCATCGCATCAACAATCAGCGGATAGATAGTCCCCCAACAACACCATCATGGAGGAAACCACCAGCAGAATATTATTCAGCAGCAATAATGATTCCCGTGACAGCAACGCAAAACTGGACTCACTCTTCACGTTTCCGGCTTTGACGGCATAGAGAATCAATGAGCCACCAATAGTGATCGCCAATAGCGCCAGAATGAAATAACCACGATCAGGGTCGGACGCAAACGCATGCACCGATGTCAGCACACCGGAACGCACCAGAAAGGTCCCCAACAAACTGAGGGAGAAAGCAAAGATCGCTAACAGTACCGTCCAGCTTTTAAACACTCCGCGCTTTTCAGTCACAGCAAGAGAGTGAACCAGAGCGGTGCCAACCAGCCACGGCATGAATGAAGCATTTTCTACCGGGTCCCAGAACCACCAGCCGCCCCAGCCAAGCTCGTAATAAGCCCACCAGCTACCTAAAGCGATACCCAGTGTCAGAAATGCCCAGGCAATATTCGTCCATGGGCGGGACCAGCGCGCCCAGGCAGAATCCAGACGCCCGGTCAGCAACGCAGCAATAGCAAATGCAAAGGCGACCGAGAAGCCAACATAACCCATGTACAGCATCGGCGGATGAATAATCAGGCCAATATCCTGCAGCAGCGGATTAAGATCCCCACCCTCGGCAGGAAACTGCGGTAAGTGACGGTCAAACGGACTGGAAGTCATCAGGGTAAACAGTATAAAACCGACCCCGACGATGCCCATGATTGAAAGCACCCGGGAGACTATCTCAATAGGAAGGTTTTTACTCTTAAAGGCGACGGCCACCGTCCAGCCACTAAGAATGACCACCCAGAGCAACAACGACCCTTCATGACCACCCCAGATAGCACTGATTTTAAAATACCATGGCAGCAGCGTATTGGAGTTGGTTGCCACGTAAGCCACTGAGAAATCATCAGTGACAAAAGAATATCCCAGACACAGAATACTGATGGCCAGAAAAAAGAACATACCGGTCGATAATGGACGGGCATAATTCATCAACAGAGTATTGCCTACCGAAGCTCCAACCATCGGCACGACAGCGAGCAGTGCAGACATACAGAGTGCAATAATAAGCGCATACTGACCCAGTTCAGGAATCATAATGGCTGAGCCTCCTTAACGCGCATCTGATCAGGCATTTTGCCTGCTTTTTCAAGCGCCTCAGCGACTTCAGGTGGCATATAGTTTTCATCATGTTTAGCCAGTACTTCTACTGCTTCAAACACGCCCTCGCTGTTCATTTCACCCTGGGCAACAATCCCTTGTCCTTCACGGAACAGATCTGGCAGGATGCCGGTAAAAGTAACCGGAACCTTGTGGACGAAATCGGTCACTTCAAAACTCACGGTCAGACTTTGCGGGTCACGTTTCACGCTGCCCTCAACCACCATACCACCGGCACGGATACGGGTCCCTTCAGGCGCTTTATGTTCAACAATATCTGTTGGCGAGTAGAACAGATTAATATTCTGATTAAGGGCATACATCACCAGACCGACAGCAGTTGCCGCACCAAATACAATAAAAAGTACAATAATCAGTCGTTGCTTACGTTTCGGATTCATTAGCTCTGTTTCTCCCTGCGAAGGCGACGGGCCTGTTCGCTGATGATGTGACGCTTTTGTATCAGCGGGTTAACAATATTGATGGCAATCACAACCAGTGCGATCGCATAGCTCAGCCAGACATAAAGGCCATGGCCCCCCATGTCGATAAATGCGTCAAACGATTCAAAATTCAAGCTAGTACCCTCAACCAGTAATCAGATTGCGCACCCAGCTACTGCGGCGCTCTCGCTGGATAATTTCGTTACGCAGCCGCAACATCATGGCGACAGCAAAAAAGCAGTAAAAACCGATCACCATCACCAACAGTGGCACCCACATATCGGGCGTCATCGACGGACGTTCGGTTAATTTAAACGTGGCGGGCTGGTGCAGTGTGTTCCACCAGTCTACGGAATATTTGATAATCGGGATATTCACCAGGCCAACCAGGGCCAGTACAGCTGTTGACTGCGCCGCGGTACGCTCACTCTCGATGGCCGAGTTGAGGGCGATAATCCCCAGATAGAGAAATAGCAGAATTAACATAGAGGTGAGCCGGGCATCCCATACCCACCAGGAGCCCCAGGTAGGTTTACCCCAGATTGCACCGGTTGCCAGCGAGAGTACCGCAATCGACGCGCCAATCGGTGCACAACACTTCGCCACCATATCGGCAATTTTCATCTTCCAGATCAGACCAATCGCACCGGCAATCGCCATCAGCATATAGCAGGACTGAGCCAGTATAGAGGACGGCACGTGAATGTAGATAATTCTGAAACTGTTGCCTTGCTGATAGTCTGCAGGTGCAAACGCCAGCGCCCAGACAGTACCGATACCTAACAGCAACACTGCAGCTATTGCAAAAATGGGTAACAGCTTACCCGTAAAATCATAACACCAGCGGGGAGAAGCCAACTGATAAAACCAACGTGGCAACCACTTTTTTTCAGCCATATTTCAACCTTATAGGGGTTTTACCCACTTACACTAATTCTTAGTGCGGCACCAATCGCGAGTGGAGCCATCACCAATCCAAGCGAGAGCATTGCTCCCAGAATAGCCAGATACCCCCCCAAGGGTAACCCCGTCACTGCCGCCTGCACCGCTGCACTGCCAAAAATGAGCAGTGGAATATACAGCGGTAATACCAATAGTGAGATCAACACCCCACCCTTACGTAAACCGACAGTTAAAGCTGCACCAATCGCCCCCACCAGACTCAGGGTTGGTGTCCCCAGCAACAGACTGAGCACCAGCCCCCACATTCCATCCGCTGGGAGAAACAACATAACGCCCAGTACCGGCGCCAGTATAGTTAATGGTAAACCTGTCAGCATCCAGTGCGCCAGAACCTTTGCCAACACCACCATATAAAGAGGCTGCGGGCTGAGTAAAATCTGTTCCAGGGTCCCATCTTCATAATCCGAGCGAAACAGACTATCCATGGATAGCAGGGTTGCCAACAAGGCGGCGACCCAAACGACCCCCGGCGCAACATCAGCCAGGAAGGTAGGATCCGGACTGACCCCCAGTGGAAACAACGTCGCCACCATCAAAAAGAAGATCAGCGGATTAACCAGATCACTCTTTCGCCGATAGGACAGCAACAGATCTCGCTTTAACGCGCCCCAGAACGGCCCATCGACTTTATACACCTGAGCCGCCCGACCTTCTGCAGTTGCTTTAGGCATACTTTCGCTCATAAAGTTCCCGCTGACTGATCAAGATTGAGGCGGCGAATTTTATTGCCCATCGCCAGCTCCTGATGGGTTGTCAGGATAATGGTTCCACCCTGCTCAGCATGGTTATTAATCAGCGCTTCCTGTTCTGCAACACCGCGCTTATCAATCGCTGTAAAGGGTTCATCAAGAATCCACAGTGAGGCGCTGCTCAGATAAAGCCGCGCCAGACTCACCCGCCGGTTCTGACCGGCGGAAAGCGTATGACAGGGGACATCTTCATAACCCCTTAAGCCGACCTTAATCAAGGCATTATCTAATTGTCCGAGATCCATTTCCGGGTGCAGTGACGCATACCATTGAAGGTTTTCTTTCGGTGTCAGAACCGCTTTAACACCCGGTTGATGGCCAAAATAAAGCAGAGACTCACGATATTCAGGCGCACAATTATCCAGATGTTCTCCCTGCCAGTAGATATCACCTTCGAAATGACGCGACAAACCACTCAGAATTCGCAGCAGAGTAGTTTTACCACTACCATTCTGCCCTTCAATCTGAATGACTTCGCCAGCGTGTACGTCGAAACAAAGACCATCAAACAACACGCGCTCATCCCGTTCGCAAAACAAATTCTCGATTTTCAGTCTGGGTGTCGACAATAGCACAACCTCAATAAAGCAAAACGGTCAAGGCAGCCTTTATAATTAGCAATATCCGCCGAAAGCAAGGCATTATATACAAAATAAACCGCCGCGTGCATTTCTCGGTCGAAAGAACTAGAACAACCTGATGTGTTGGGGAATCGATAGTGCTTAACCCACTGAGCATACATAGTCTGCAAACCAGCGCTGGCAAATCCCTTCCGGCTGCTGAACTCGTTCGCACCCTGCCACTCAACACCCCCACTCAGATCACTATTCGCCAGGTCATTTCTGGCGCGGTAAAGCCTGATCAGTTTACGCTGCAAGTCCAGCTGGGCAGCCAGCTGTATCAGCTAAAAAGTAATCAGTCTCTCCCCCCTGGCAGTACTGCAACACTTACCCGGACGGCTGCCGGCCAGTTGTTGTTAAGTTCAGGACCGCTGCCGCCAGCCACCGCTGCTGCGCAACAGCAAACACCGAATCCGCCGACAACAACACAACCGCAGCTAATTCAACAAAGCGTTGCGGCGCTGCTATCGGGCAGCAGCCCGGCAATCGCTCCTGATCAACCGCCTGTCGTGCCGGTTAAAGCCCGACCACAAAACCAGCAAGAGCCCCGCAGCCAGCAGCAACCACCGCCGGCACAACAGACCGCCACAACGGCAACAGCAACCGTACCGGCAGCATCCCAGATCAACCTTAACCGCCTGTTACCGTTGAACAGGCCCGTTCTGGCAACAATATCGCTGGCGATCAGGGATGGAGCGGGAGATTCCAGCTATGTCGCCAACATCAATGGCCGGTCACTGCCACTGACCCTGCCCCAGTCACTTCCCTTTGATGGCAAGGTGCTCCTGATCAGAACAAATAACGATCAGGTACAGATACACTCGCTGACCGCCCCCGTACAGAATCAGAATCTCAGCAGCAGTATCAGTGATGCGTTGCGCTATGTCTTACCTGCTCAGCAACCCGTGGCTGAGAGTCTGGCCAGGTTACAACAGCTGAACAGCAATGCTGGCGGCGAAAAAAGTCCGATCAACAGTATTATCAGTTCACTGATCAGTCTGTTTGGGGTCAAACCCGGATCAGGCGCCGAGGGACAAGCCGGGGTGCAGCAAAATATTCTGCATGGAGGTCTGTTTACTGAACGCAATCTGGCTGATCCACGCAACCAGGCCTTTACCGGGGATATGAAGTATCAGCTGAACAAGCTGTTACAACAGGCCGACAAACTGCCAGAGCAGGCACGACAGCAGCTGCATGAGCTAGTGAAGGGTTTATTAAACCGGGTGACCGGCCATCAGTTAGAGAGCATTCAGAATACCCGGGTGAATAGTGATGGCGCGCTGGAACGTTTCTTTGCGCTGGATCTGCCGGTTAGAAACGGGGAACGGCTGGATAATGTCGAACTTAAAATTTCCGAACATCGCCGACAACAATCTGAAGATGAATGGCAACGTTTATGGCGAGTCAGACTACACTTTGATCTTCAGGAGCAGGGAACCGTGGATGCCGAACTGATACTGGAGCAGGAACATCAGGTCACGGCGCATTTCTGGTGCAGCAACCCGTCCACCGCCGAGGAACTTAACAGTAAACTGCCCGATTTCAATCATCAGCTACATTTGCAAGGGTACAGCATTAACTCGACGCACTGTAGCGAAGGAACGGCACCCAAACCTTTCAATCAGGTAGAACAACTGATCGATGTGATTACCTGAGAATATAGGTGGAGATAAAGTGAAGAAAAAAACGGAAGAGTATCAGAAGGCGATCGCGCTGAATTATGATCATCAGGGAGCACCGACGGTCACCGCTAAAGGACAGGGCGTCATTGCAGAACAGATTATACGGCTGGCGCAGGAACACGATGTACATATTCATGAGAGCCCGGAGCTGGTTGAGGTGTTGCTACGCCTTGAGCTGGGCGACGAGATTCCGGAAAGTTTGTATCGTGCCATTGCCGAAATTATTGCGTTCGCTTACAAACTCAAAAAAGATTAACGACATCAGTTCAGACTCAGTCTGACAATCAGCAGATAATCATCTTCCAATCAGTTACGACGGTCCGGCGCAGCAATCTCTTTATGCAACAATGCCATTAACTCGGCTTCCGGACGGCCAATCCCACAGTTTTTAACCAGATCATCCACATCAGCCCCCATCTCCATCAGCCGGGCAGCCTGATTGTAAGCCAGAACCCCCGGATCCCGGCTTGCCAGTTCCTGTTGTTTTTCAGCGGTGATATTCAGCTGATTTTCAACATCCATCAGCCGATGTCCCATGCCGATTGAGCTACTGGTCAGGGCCTGAATTTCATTACGCAGAACATTGATCAGCGCTTCATACTGCCGCTGATGCTGCTGTAATGTCCGACGGGCGTGGATCGAGTATCCAATCGATACCAGCGCAACAATGGCGACCACTGACAGGGCTAACCAGATCATCATTTCTCCTTACATCTACTACAACGCAGCGTTCAGGCCCTGTAACAACGCAGGCACATTAACCACTGCACACTGATATTTCATACAGGTACCCAACAACCAGGGCCGGCTTTGAGGATTTTTATTCCAGGTAATCAGATCGCCCTCGATCGACTGCGAGCCAACCATGGCATCGATGGTGATCGCCCAGTTATAGTCTTTGAACTTAACCAGTTCGGTATAGCCTGCTCTATCGGGCTCATAGCGTTCGGGAATGATCCACATACCGGTATCAACAACCCGAACCACTTTGCCTGATTCGATATAGTTACCGATTATCCAGTCCGCTTCAACACTCAGCTCAAGATTCATCGCGCTAAGATCATGAGCCCCCTGTAGATATTTCACTGGCAGTGCCAGCTTAACCCCATACATTTTCACTAAAATACACTGGAGCGGCTCATAATCAATTTCAAAGGACTCGTCAGACATCGATTCTATCCCGGCTTCTGAATACGGTTCAGGTTCTGGATCTGGCTCCGGCTCCGGCTCCTGCTCCGGCTCAGGTTCTGGCTCTGGCTCTGGCTCTGGCTCTGGCTCTGGCTCTGGCTCTGGCTCTGGCTCTGGCTCTGGTTCTGATTCTGGCTCTGGTCCTGACTCCGGCTCTGGTTCCGGCTCTGGTTCTGGCTCTAATTCTGGCTCTAATTCTGGCTCTAATTCTGGCTCTAATTCTGGCTCTGATTCTGGCTCTGATTCTGGCTCTGATTCTGGCTCTGGTTCTGGCTCTGACTCCTGTTGTTGCTCTGACTCAGTTTCGGGTTCGTATTCTGCAACAACAATGGCGGGGACCGACTCGATGTCCTTGTCTGACACCTGTTCAACAACCTGATCAGATGAAGAGCCCTGCAACGGTTCAACCTCAGTTTCAGTTTCAACTTCAGCTTCATTATTAGTTGCTGTGGCTGAGCCATAGACAACATCGGGTGTCAGTTCGACTTCAGACTGTGACAGCGGCACACTGGCAGACTCCGACTCAGGTTCAGGCTCTTCTTGCTGAACTGATTCATACACAGCCTGCGGTGCCAGTTCGACTTCTGCTTGGGTCAGCGGCTCTGACTCTGATTCTGATTCTTCAGCATCAGGTTCGTGTAACTGCACATCCAGAGAGATTTTCAGATCATCTAGATCAACCTCTTCCATTTCGGGACCCGCTTTAGGCAGCTCCGTAACCGTAAGAGGCGCTTCAACAACTTCAGAACGGGCTGTCTCTTCTGCCAGATCTAACTCAGCCTCGACGCTGTAGGGATTTTCTTCATCCGTCAATAACGCATCAAGATACTCTTTAACCAGCTGCTGCTGCCGGTTCAACTGTTCATCGCTCATGCTCTGCTCCGCTCCGCCAGACCACGTAAAACACGGATATACGCCTGCACACCCGGCATCGTCAAATCCAGTTCAGATGGTGTAATACCTTTAGCACTGGCAGTAATAAACTTACTATCTACCGGCACTACGGACGCTGCAATATTTTCAGCAAAGCGCTGATGCAGCTCACGCAAACAGTTCACCGACGCCGGAATCGTCCGGTCATAAAAAGTAGGAATCAGGGTATAGGTTAACTGTCGCTTTCTCGCCCGATTAATCATGGTGATTGTGCGTAACATTCTTTCCAGCCCTTTGAGCGCCAGAAATTCGGTTTGAACCGGCACCAGCAGATGTCCACAGGCTGCCAAGGCATTAATCATCAACACACCCAGCACCGGCGGGCTATCAATCACAACATAATCATAACGATCTTTTACCAGACGTAACGCTTTGGCAACCTGCAGCCCCATGCCATCCTGACCAACCGATTTTCGCTCCAGAGTGGCCAGCGCCGTCGTCGCCGGAATCAAATCGATACCCTTGTTTGAGGTTGGCATGAGTAGTGGTTCCAGCAGTTTCATATCTACTTCACTGCCAGGCTGAAACAGATCGTAGACACTGTTCTCAAGCTCATCCGGGTCATATTTAAAATAACTGGTCATTGAACCATGAGGGTCAAGATCTACCAGCAATACCCGCTGACCAGCATCTGATAATAATCCGGCTAATGTAACAGCGGTTGTCGTTTTACCCACACCACCTTTCTGATTCGCTACCGCCCATACTTGCATTACTGCGGTGCCTCCTGAGTCTGCGGAGAGTTACTCTCCGGTGACGTTAATGTTTCTGTATCTGGCGGAGTCGAAGACTCCTTACGTCGGAAAGTCACCCGCCCCTGATCATCTGTAGCTGTTTCGATCTCTGACGCGGGCAGTCCGCTTTCTGTAAGAATAGCACTCACCGCGTCTTCACTGACCTGTTCACTACCAAACGCCGAAACAACCCGCTGCGTTTTACGGTCCCGGGTAACCACAATCACGATTCTGCGATTCAGACGGCGGCCTCTCTCAGTGAAGTTATCGGTCAGAGGCTGATATTCCCCAAAGCCAACCGCAGCCATTCGCTGCGGTGCTACACCATTCATCTCCAGAATACGAACCACCCCTGCTGCCCGGGCCGCCGATAGCTCCCAATTCGAGGGATACAGATCTGAAGAGATAAACTGATTATCGGTATAACCTTCGACATGAATAGGATTATCGTACTGTTTGAGAATTTTAGCGACCCTCTCAAATACCGGATCCGCGGTAATCACCGGAAGCGCGCCACCCTCGGGATAAACCAGATTGGCACCGAGTTCCAGCGCCACCCAGAGGTTATTACTTTGCACTGCGACATTGCCGCTGCTGATCAGCTTTTTAAACTGCGTCCGCATCTGCTCTCCAATCGACTGGAGTACCGCGCTATTCTCTGGTTTGGGCGGCACAATCTTCTCGACTGGCACGACTGTGCTGGACTCCCCACCCTGAAAAATCCCCATACCATCGGGGTTAGTCGCAGACTTGCCACTATTCTGAATATTCGAAGCGCTATCCTGACCGGGGAAAACATCCGCAAACGACTCGGTCACCTGACGGTATTTCTCTTCATTGACAGAAGAGATCGCATAAAGCACCACGAAGAAAGCAAACAACAGGGTAATAAAGTCAGCATAGGAAATTACCCATCGCTGTGAATGCAGGTCCTGCTCTTCAACTCTACGCCGGGACACGTTACGACCCCTGCTCCAGATATCCCTGCAACCGTAGCTGGATAATGCGCGGATTCTGACCTTCCGCGATGGATAGCAAGCCTTCGAGCATCATTTCCTGAAAATAAAAGCGCTTCAGAATCATCGACCTGATCTTACTGGCCAGAGGCAGAAACAGCAGGTTAGCAATGGCCACACCGTAGATAGTGGCGACAAACGCAGTGGCAATACCGGCCCCCAGGTTGGCAGGATCAGCCAGATTAGACATGACATGAATCAGACCTAAAACGGCCCCGATAATACCCATAGTCGGGGCATAACCGCCCATACTTTCGAGCACTTTTGCGGCCTGGAGATCCCGATTTTCATGACTGATCAACTCGGTTTCGAGGGTGGTTCGAATGATATCCGGTGACCGGCCGTCCACCAGCATTTGTAACCCGTTACGAACAAAACTATCACGCTGATCGCCAATCTCATCTTCGAGTGCCAGCAAGCCTTTACGGCGCGCTATCACACACCAGTTAACGACACTGTTGATCCCTTCACGGTAATTAAACTCATTATTACCAAAGGCCATACCCGTGAGTCTCAGCGCGCGAAGCAGTTCAGACGTTGATGACTGGATGAACACCGCGGCAAATGTCCCACCGACCACAATCAGCAACGCGGGAATGTTCAGCAACTCATCAAACGCGCCTCCGGCAAGATAATTACCACCAACGATGGCTATGAAAGCCAGGCATATTCCAATAACACCAATCAGATTCATCAATGTCCCCACTGATTAAACAGCTGGCGAATACCTTCAAGATTCAGAACGGCATCAGCCAGTTCCGCATCAATAACAGCCTTGGGCATGCCAAAAATAGTACAGCTCTCTTTGTCCTGCGCCCAGACCGTGGCACCAACGCTTTTCAGCAATCGGGCCCCCTCACAACCATCGGCCCCCATTCCGGTTAAAATCAGCCCGACAGAACGGCGGCCATAGCCCTTTGCCACTGAGGCAAAGGTCAGATCAACGCTGGGCTTATAGGTCATCCGCTCATCGCTTTCACGAACAATCACTTTACTCGAATTAGACGGGTCTAAAATCATCTGCTGCCCACCGGGGGCGAGATAGACATGTCCTGCCAGTAGCTTATCGCCATTCTCAGCCTCTTTAACACTGACAGCACAAAGATCATCGAGACGCTTGGCAAACACCGAGGTAAAAGCCTTCGGCATATGCTGAGTAATAAGAATAGGCACCGGAAAATCACCCGGAATCTGTGTCAGAATAAACTGCAGTGCAGCCGGACCACCTGTCGAGGAACCAATGGTTACGATGCTGCAGTCAGGAATCCTCACCCGGGTATCAACCCGGGTTGCCCGTGACGCGCTTTTGGTAGTTGGCTGCACCGGTGGGGTTTCTTTCACGCGCGCAGGTGGCGCAGGTGGAGAGACCCGCGGCCGGGATAAAGTCTTCGCTTCGGCGACAGGCTCTTTACGGGTGTAAAGTCCCGGTCGGGGCTTACGGCCACCTAAGGCCAGAATTTTTTCTGCCAGCTGCTGTTCAACATCACCAGAGTTGGCCATCGCAGAGCCGGCAAGCCACTGCCGGGCATCTTTTTCCATGTAATCAGCAGCCCCCAGAGCCAGCGCTTCAAGGGTAACCGCCGCACTGCGACGTGTCAGGGACGACAACATAACCACCTGACACGGACACTCCGCCATAATCTGCTTCAGCGCCGTGATGCCATCCATCTCCGGCATCTCGACATCCATAGTGACGACATCAGGGTGCAGTCGTTTCACCTTATCGACTGCCTCTTTGCCATTCTTCGCTGTATCAACAACCTCGATATCAGGATGATTAGCTAATATCTGCTTAATCCGGTTGCGAAAAAACACCGAATCATCAACGACTAAAACTCGAACTGCCATATAGTTATCCAGTATAGGCCTGCCGCCTGGACACTATGCTCAACTGGCATACGTCTTCAGCAGACTCGGAATATCGACGATCAGAGCGATCCGGCCATCACCAGTAATAGTCGCCCCTGACAGCCCCGGAGTGCCATGCAGAACTGACCCAAGAGGTTTAATAACAACCTCCTCCTGCCCCACCAGCTGGTCCACCACAAAAGCCACCTGCATAGTACCGACATTAGTAATGACGACATGTCCGTTTTGCGGCAAAGGATCTTTCTCGAAACCCTTCATCAGCCAGCGTTTCAGATGAAACAGCGGCATCGCTTTATCACGGACGATGATAACCTGCTGACCATCGACCATATTAATTTGTGTCAGATCAAGGTTGAAAATCTCATTCACATTGACCAGAGGAAGTGCAAACGCCTGACTTTCGAGAAGGACCATCAGCGTCGGCATAATCGCCAGCGTCAGCGGCACCTGAATCTCAATGCGTGACCCCATCCCCAAGTTAGAGCTGACATCCAGTTTACCATTGAGCTGGGATATTTTGGTTTTCACCACATCCATCCCCACACCCCGACCGGACACATCAGATATCTGCTCTTTGGTTGAGAAACCGGCAGCAAATATAAGGTTATAGCATTCATGATCACTCAGACGGGAAGCTGCTTCCTGATCCAGCATGCCACGCTTAACCGCCAGCCCTCGGAGTTTATCCGGGTCCATCCCGGCACCATCATCTTCAATAATCAGAAGAATATGGTCACCTTCCTGCTCTGCCGACAGCAGCACATGCCCCTCCCGGGGTTTATCATTCCGTTCGCGGACATCCGGTTCTTCAATACCATGATCGATCGCATTTCTCACCAGGTGAATCAGTGGATCAGCCAGCGCTTCGACCAGGTTTTTATCAAGATCAGTATCTTCACCGCGCAGTTCAAGATTCACTTCTTTGTTTAGCTGGCGCGACAAATCACGCACCAGACGGGGAAAGCGTCCAAAAACCTTTTTAACCGGCTGCATCCGGGTTTTCATGACCGACATTTGCAGATCAGCAGTCACCATATCAAGCGATCCAAGGGCTTTAGCCATATCCCCGTCATCGAACTCGGCGCCCAGCCTGACCAACCGGTTACGTACCAGAACCAGCTCCCCCACCATATTCATAATCTGGTCCAGCAGCCGGGTGTCCACCCGCACATTACTCTCGGCAGCGGGTTTATTCGCCTGCGGTTTTGCAGAGACGGCTGAAGCGATAGCTGAAGCGGCCGACTGCGGCGCTACGTTCTGAGGTGCGGCATCTGGCTGCGCCACTGTGGCTGCAGCACTGAAAGCGCCCTGCCCTTTGGCCTGGAGTTCATCAAGAAGGTCCTCAAACTCATCGTCTGTAATCAGGTCTCCGCTTGCCTGAGCAGCAGCTGGCTTAGGTGCAGCAGCGGCTGGCGTTACCGGTTCACCACCGCCCAGCAGCTGATCAAACTCAGCGTCAGCACTGTTATCAACAGTTCCTGCCTGAACTAAACCCGGAGCACCATTAGGACCATGGAGCGCGTCCAACAGACTATCAAATTCATCTTCGGTAATCAGATCGGATTCGGGGGTTACAGGCGTCTTACCCGGTGCGCCCTGAGGGCCATGCAGCTGATCCAGCAAACTATCAAACTCATCTTCGGTGATCAGATCTCCCGATGCCGGAGCACTGTCAGACTGAACCGTATCGGCCACACCAAGATCAGCCACCAACTGATCAAACTCAGCACTGACAGCAGCATCAGTTTGCACATTCTGTGGTTTTGAACTTGCAGCAGGAGCTGCTACAGGGGCTGCAGTCACCTGGCCTGACGCCATAGCATTCAGCCCTGCCAGCAATTGAGGATCAACCGCCTCGGGATAGTTGCCGTTTTTAACCGCCTCGAACATTGAGTTAACAGCATCCAGTGCCTGCAGCACCAGATCCATCAGTTCCTGAGATACCTGCAACGCATCATTACGTAGCTGGTCAAACAGATTCTCGGCGCTGTGACAGCAGTCCACCATAGGATCCAACTGCAGGAATCCTGCGCCACCTTTCACGGTATGAAAGCCGCGGAAGATAGCATTCAGCAGTTCACGATCTTCGGGGTGCTGTTCAAGATCGACTAACTGTTCAGACAACAGTTCGAGAATCTCTCCGGCTTCGATTAAAAAGTCTTCCAGTATTTCCTGATCAACATTCAAGGACATGCGTTTTACCCTTCAAAAGCCGAGGCTGGAAAGGAGGTCATCGACATCATCCTGTGTGGATGCGACCTCCCCTTGATTTCGACCCTTCATCTGAGGGCCCTCTGCCTGCATACTTGCTGCTCTCTTGGACTGCTCAGTCTCAGGCTCTGATTCATCACTTTCTGCTACGGGCAATGCGCCAAGATTATTAACTCTTGAAGCAACCGCCATCAAACCGACCAGTTTATCTTCGATATCAGCAACCAGCTGTATAACACGCTTGATCAACTGCCCGGTGATATCCTGATATTCCTGAGCCAGCAGTATGGCCGTTAGCCGCTGCTTAATATCAATCAGTGATGCAGAGTGATCAGCAGCATAAGAGCAGGCTTTGTCATACAAAGCTTCAAGCTGCGGATGGTCAGCTTTTAACGCCCCTAGATCATTGATCAGTTCCTTATGTTGCAGGAAACCCTTTTCAATGATTTTAACCTGATTTAATGCCTCATCCACTTCATCGATCGTTTTATGAGCATTACTCTCGGTCAGTTCGATAACGTAGGAAAGACGATCGCTGGCATCAGCTATCGAGGCTATGTGCTGTTTAGAGTCCTGCAACAGCTCGGTTGAGGTGACATCATCGGTAAAGCCAACAATGGCATTGTGTACTGCACGGGTCAGGGTTCCGACCTCATGATAAAGCGCCTGATGGCGCATTTCATTCAGTTGCTGTACCAGCTCCATCGCCTGGGCCATCTGCCCCTGATTCAAAAGCTCAACCAACTGCTCTGCGCGCTGCTGTAGCGCGGCCTCGAATCGATGCTGGTCCTGGTAAATTTCCAAATCGGACATCAACGACTCCTAGCCCTGCAGGCGTTCAAAGATCTTATCGATTTTTTCTTTCAGCACTGCAGCGGTGAAAGGCTTAATGATATAACCGTTAACACCGGCCTGCGCTGCCGCAATAATCTGTTCACGTTTTGCCTCAGCAGTCACCATCAGTATAGGTATGTGGCGCAGTTCAGGATCATTACGAACATGCTTTAGCAGTTCAATCCCGGTCATCTTCGGCATATTCCAGTCAGTCACCAGAAAATCAATGCCGCCTGCTTTCAGAATAGGCAAAGCGGTAGCACCATCATCCGCTTCAACAATATTGGTAAACCCCAGGTCCCGCATCAGATTTTTAATAATCCGGCGCATTGTTGAGAAATCATCTACTACCAGAATTTTCATGTCTTTGTTCAAGACAATCCCTCCTAACACTCTTTCTGACGCTGAGATATCACTTCAGGCATTACCTGAAACACTCAACGCCACTCTTTTAAACGACTACGTAACCGTAGTGCCGCCTGACTATGTATCTGACTCACCCGTGACTCACTGACGCCGAGCACCTGACCAATCTCTTTAAGATTAAGCTCTTCATCATAGTATAGTGACAATACAAGTTTTTCACGTTCTGGCAGTCCCTGTATTTCACGAGCAATTGCCTTAAGAAAATCTTTTTGCTCATACGCGTCTGAAGGGTCAGGTTCATTACTGGCGATTGCCTCACCCGCCCCCTCATCCTGAGGCCCGGTTAGCTTATCAAAACTAAACAGACGACTTTCCGCAGAGTCCTTTAATAATGCATGATACTCGGCCACAGTGATATTAAGTTCAAGAGCAACCTCCCCATCTTGGGCATCTCTTCCCGTTCTGGACTCAATTACTTTAATTGCCTCAGATACCCGACGACCATTTCGATGCACTGAACGAGGCGTCCAGTCTCCCCGACGAACCTCATCAATAATTGCGCCACGAATGCGGATGCCCGCATAAGTTTCAAAGCTTGCGCCTTTGCTCGCATCATATTTCCTGGCGGCCTCCAACAGACCAACCATACCCGCTTGTATCAGGTCTTCAAGCACGACATTACTTGGCAGTCTGGCCAACAGATGATGAGCTATACGTTTCACCAACGTGCTATGCAGCTCAATAATCTCCTGACTAGACTGAAACTCAAGCTGATTATACATAGAGACTATTCGCTACCCTGATAATTCAGGCGCCGCTAACCAGGCGCTCAACAAAAAATTCAAGATGCCCACGAGAATTGGAAGACACCGGCCATGCATCAACTTTAGTTGCCAACTGTTTATATGCCAACGATGCTTTGCTTTGAGGAAATGCTTTCAATACAGCACGTTGCTGCTTCACGCCCTTTCTAACCGCCTCATCATAAGGGATTGCCCCCAGGTATTGAAGGGTTACATCGAGAAACCTGTCGGTCACGGTCAGTAGCTTGTTGTACATATTCCGCCCTTCCTGTTCAGAGCGCACCATATTGGCGAGCACCCGGAAGCGCGTCATCTTATGGTCCCGGTTGAGTAACTTCATCAGGGCATAGGCATCGGTAATGGAGGTTGGCTCATCACAGACCACCACGACCACGTCCTGCGCCGCTTTAACAAAGCTCACTACCGCTTCAGAGATGCCTGCCGCAGTATCGATGACCAGAACATCAAGGTCATCTGCAATTTCACTAAAGGCATGTATCAGTTCAGAGTGTTCGTGCACACTGAGTGAAGTCATCGACTGTGTTCCAGATGCTGCTGGCACAATACGCACATTGTCATCGACATCAATCAGCAAATCTTTCAAGCCACAATCACCGGACAGGACGTCAGCAATATTGCGTTTCGCCTTAACACCCAGCAACACATCAACATTGGCAAGGCCAAGATCCGCATCCATCAATACCACCCGGTGCCCCATTTCACCGAGCGCCAGACTCATATTCACCGAAACATTGGTTTTACCTACACCACCTTTACCACCGGTAACGGCAATCACTTTAACCGGCCGAGGACTACCCATTGCGGCTTCCTGCATCTGTTAGCAAATCAGTTCTCCCAATGTTCATCTCTGGCCAGCCGTTCCCGCTGACGTTCATGAAATACCCTGCGACTTCGGGTGGCCTTTTGCGCAGTAATAACAGCCCGGCTAACCAGATCTTTCTTCTGAGCCACATCAATATCATCAGGTACCCGCTGACCATCTGTCACATAACTGACCAATAGCCCGTTTTCCATAATCAGATCCAGCGCTTCACCCAGATTACCTGATTCATCCAGTTTACTCAGAACACAGCCACTCAACCCCAACGGGGCATAGGTTTCATAAGCATTTTCAATCACATGACGCTGACTTGAACAGGACAACACCAGCAGTTTTTTTAATCTCACCGAAACATCTTCAAGCATGTTCAACTGCGCCTGAGTGTGCGGTTCATGAGCATTCATACCGGCGGTATCAATCAGCACCAGGCGTTTACTCCGCAGCGAGAGAAGCACCTCATCTAACGAATTATTTTCATCGACCACCCGCACCGGCACATCAAGTATACGACCAAACGTCAGCAACTGTTCATGGGCGGCAATCCGGTACGAATCTGTTGTTACCAACGCAACACTGGAACTGCCATGCTTGAGTACATAGCGAGCCGCCAGCTTACCAATTGTCGTGGTTTTACCCACACCGGTAGGCCCGACAAACGCGATCATGCCACCACGTTCAACAAAATCTTCCCCCATCACCGGAATCCGGTCACTGAAACGGGTCAGCGCTGCACGCCAGGCATCATCCAGCTCGTCATCATCGGTCACCGTGGCCGACAACTGCTGGCTTATTTGCGGCCCCAGGCCAATTCGTTCTAAGCGACGTTCCACTTTCACAATAGCGGAATCAGCCTGCTCATGCCGTGGACGTACCGGTCTTTTCGGCGCTGGCGGTGGCGGTGGTTCTGGTCTGACACGTCTCTGCACCGGCTCGGCATAGTCTGGCAGCTCGTCATCTTCTGGTTCAGCGGCACGGGGACGATTGAGAATACTTTTTAACGATTCAATCTCTTCCTGCAGCGAATCAATCACCCTGCGCTCATCATCTGCGTCGTGACCAATATCATCAGTTACCGGTTTAAAGAGGTGATCAACGCGTCCGGGATCAAGCCTGGGCTGGGACGTTTCTGGCGGCGCATTCTGGACACGGGGCGGTTTTTGAACACGGCCACGCTGACGCCGCTTAAGTGTGTCTAAGATAGCACTCAACTCGTCATCATCACCATCCAGCTGACGATTCTTCTGCCGGGGTTCCGCTCCCCCTTCCTGCGCTGTGGCAATGCGAGCCTGAGCTTTGCGTAACTCTTCAGCCAGATTACTCTGTAGTTGATGCTGTTTTGGCGGGGCTTCAGTCCGGGCCGTTTCAACCGCACGTTTACGCTTAAATGCCTGTTGTGCTGCTTCGTATTCGTGTTCATGAGCGGCCACGACTTCCACGCCTCCAGCCACCCGATGATTAGAGACAATGACGGCGTCCGGGCCGATCTCGTCCCTGACCCGTTGCATGGCCTGCCGCATATCCGGAGCAAAAAAGCGTTTAACTTTCATAACCGTCTCTATTCATTACCTGATCAGGCACCGGCCTGATTCTGGCCACCCACCGTTGCAATAATCGTCACCCGTTTATTTTCAGGAATTTCCTGATAGGAAAGCACACTGATCGAATGCTCACCATAACGTACAAACTTCGCCAGCAAAGGCCTTATTGGCGCAGCCACCAGCAAAATAGAAGCTCTGCCGGCAACTTCCTGCTGCTGAGCAACCTCGGCCAGGGAGTTTTGCAAGCGTTCGGCCATCATCGGTTCGATGACCAGCCCGTCACCACCATCGCCACGTTGTACCGATCCTAAGAGCAACTGTTCCAACTGCGGGTCAAGTGTAATGACCGGCAGCTCGGCATCGTTACCCACAATATTCTGCACAATCATACGCGACAAAGATATTCTTACCGCTGCAGTTAACCCCTGAGGGTCCTGAGTCCGTGCGACCGCCTCCGCCAGAGCTTCGGTTATGGTTCTGAAATCCTTGACGGGCACCTGTTCCATCAGCAAATTCTGGAGTACTTTCAACAGTGTACTCACAGAGAGTTTGCCAGGTACCAACTCTTCTACCAGTTTTGGGGACGTTTTTGCCAGAAGATCCAACAGTTTCTGTACTTCATCATGCCCCATCAACTCATGAGAATGCGCCTGTAGAATCTGATTCAAATGAGTGGCAACCACCGTCCCCGCATCGACCACAGTATAACCCAGCGTCTGTGCCTGCTCTTTCTGGCTCTGTTCTATCCAGACAGCATCCAGTCCGAAAGCAGGGTCTTTCACATCAATACCCTTAAGGGTACCAAACACCTGCCCTGGATTAATCGCCAGTTCCCGATCAGGATAAACCTCTGACTCTCCTACTGAAACGCCCATCAGGGTAATGCGATATGCGCCGGGCATCAGATCAAGGTTATCCCGGATATGCACGGAAGGTACAAGAAAACCCAGATCCTGGGATAATTTCTTACGCACCCCTTTAATCCGGCTCAGCAACTGCCCACCCTGCAACTTATCAACCATCGGAATCAGACGATAGCCAACTTCCAGACCGATCATATCGACGGGCATTACATCATCCCAGTCGAGTTCCTTAATGTCGCTGTCGGTCGCAGGCTCCGGCACCGCTGCTTCACTTTCAACGTCGGTTTTTGCTAATACTGCAAGGTTACGCTGCTGAATAAAGTAAGCCCCGACCCCTGCTACAATGGCCAATGATAAAAATGCCACATGTGGCATGCCAGGAATAGAGCCCATAATAAAAAGAATAGCAGCAGCGACAGCCAGCGCTTTTGGTGAACCGAACAGCTGACCCAGAACCTGTTTACCCATGTCCTGTGATGAGTTAACCCGGGTGACCATAATTGCCGCAGCCGTTGATAGCAGCAGCGAAGGAATCTGTGCAACCAAGCCATCACCGATAGTCAGCAGGGAATAGTTACGGGCCGCCATCTCAAAAGACAGATCATGCTGCAACATACCAATACCCAGACCACCGAGAATATTGATCACCAGAATCAGAATACCAGCAACCGCGTCTCCCCGCACAAACTTACTGGCACCATCCATAGAACCATAAAAATCGGCTTCCTGAGTCACTTCCTGACGCCGAAGCTTAGCATCATCCTGACTGATCAGTCCCGCATTCAGGTCTGCGTCAATAGCCATCTGCTTACCCGGCATCGCATCCAGCGTAAAGCGGGCACTCACTTCAGAGATACGTCCGGCACCTTTGGTCACCACAACAAAGTTAATAATAACCAGAATCATGAACACCACCAGACCGACAACATAGTTGCCGCCGATAACCACTTCACCAAAGGCTTCAATAACCTTACCAGCGGCATCTCCCCCCTCGTGACCATACAATAATACGACACGGGTAGACGCCACATTCAGTGCGAGACGCATCAGTGTTGTTATCAGAAGAATCGTGGGAAAAACAGCGAAATCCAGAGGCCGCATCGCATAGACACAGACCAGCAGAACAACAATCGAGAGCGCTATATTGAAGGTAAACAGCGTATCCAGCAAAAACGGCGGCATCGGTAACGTAACCATACCGAGCACGAGCAGCAGCAGAAAAGGGATACCCAGGTTGCCCTTTCCAATGCCACGAACATTATTATAGATCTCTGCTCTATCCACTTACGCCCCAAATGAGATCTCGCCGCCTGATAAAGCGTCAAAAAAACATCACTCACTGTACAATTATTTTAAGGATGAAAAATAACATTAAAGAGAAGCTAAAAACACCAATTTTTTGACGCTTTACTTATCACTATCAAACAAATGCAAGAATCCAGCCAGATTAAGGGCATAAAACTGACAGAAACAGACATAACTCAGTCATCCCGACGCAGCTCGTCAGGGATCTCCAGGTCAGTTCTCACCGCTTTCGGCTCTGGGCCCTGGCTGCGCTTATGCCGCTGCAACTGAAACACATAAGCCAGCACTTCTGCGACCGCCTTAAACAACCCTGAAGGGATCTCCTCATCCACTTCGGTGGAGTGATAGATCGCCCGCGCCAGCGCCGGGGCCGAAAGAATGGGCACATCATGCTTCTCAGCAATCTCTCTGATCTTCAAAGCAACAAAGTCACCCCCTTTAGCCACCAGATAGGGCGCGCCACTACCAGACTGATCATACTTAAGCGCCACCGCATAATGAGTCGGGTTGGTAATAACCACATCAGCCTCAGGCACCGCTGACATCATCTGGCGCTGCGAGATCTCGCGCTGCAACTGCCGGATCCGCCCTTTCACCTCAGGCTTCCCTTCACTGTTCTTCATCTCATCCTTGACCTCCTGCAGGGTCATTTTGAGCTTTTCTGTGTAATCATAGATCTGAAATGGCACATCAATCAGCGAGATGATAATCATGGTTGAGCTCATCACCAGGAACGCCCAGATAACCAGCTCAGTAGCATGAGACATGGCGGGAAAAATGTCCTGAGACCCGAGCGAGAATAACGCCTGCCTGGAAGAATACAGCACCAGAAAAGAGAGCGACCCGACCACCAGAAACTTAGCCAGCGCCTTAAACAATTCCAACAAGGCCTTAAGCGAAAACATCCTTTTAATACCCGCCAAAGGATCAATCCGGCTCAGCTTAGGCGCCATCGCTTTCATACTGACGTTCCACCCACCCAGCGCAACAGGCCCAACGATCGCCGCCACCAGCAATACCAGAAAAAAACCAAACAGCGAACGCAACGCTTCTGACAGGGAATACCCCAGATGGGTAAACATCAGCGCAGGGTCCATGACCGCCTCCCGATCGAGAGCGAAATTAAACCGCATCATGCCTGCCATTTTATCAGCCACCACACCACCAAACATCATCGCTGCAGCGGCGGCAGCCAATAACAAAATGGTTGTCGCTAACTCTTTAGAGCGCGCAATATCGCCCTTCTCTTTAGCGTCACGCAGACGCTTGGAGGTGGGCTGTTCGGTTTTTTCCTGACCGCTATCTTCAGCCATCGCTATAGCACTCCGACACCAATAATCTGATCAAGATAATTAAAAGCCACCGCAGCGAAACGCTGATACTGCCCCAAAAACCCTTGCAGACTGGCCCAGGCGATCACCAAACCAACCAACATGGTAAAAGGGAAACCGATAGCAAAGATATTCAACTGCGGCGCTGCTTTGGCCATCACACCAAACGCAAAGTTGATCACCAGCAATGAGGTGACCGCTGGCAGAGACATCAGCAGAGCGCTGGCAACCATCCAGCTACCCGACTTAGCCATCGCCAGATAGCCCGAAACCGGCATCGCGCCCTCTGACACAGGCAAGACGAAAAAGCTCCGGGCTAATGCCTCGAACATCACCAGGTGTCCATTAAACGCCAGGAAAAGCAGCATGACCATCATCAGATATAACTGCGACAAGACCACCACCGACACACCGTTTGCCGGATCACTGACGGACGCAAAGCCAAGCCCCATCTGTGACGAAATCAACTGACCACCAAGCGAAAACACCTGAAAAAAGACCTGCATAACAAATGCCATCGCGGTACCGATAATCATCTGCTGTGCCACCAGAATATAGGTTTGCAGGGACATGCCGCTGAGTACCGGCATCTCCGGCAACGTGGGCAACAACACAACGGTCATCGCCAGCGCCAGACCCAGTCGGATACGCGCAGCGACCAGCTGAGTACCGATCATCGGTACGACCATAAAAAAGGAAGCGATACGGAAAAAAGGCAGCAGAAACTGTGCTACCCATTGCTCTAACTGAAGCGCACTCAGCTGCAGCACAGCCTACCCCAGAAACAACGGAATTTTTTCAAAAATATTACTAAACTCATCCATCAACTGCCCAAGAATCCAGGGGCCTGCCCACATGATTGTCAGCAAGGTGATCAACAGACGTGGCAAAAAGCTCAGCGTTTGCTCATTAATCTGAGTCGCCGCCTGAAAAGTGGACACCATTAAGCCGACAATAAGGGACGGCACAACCATCACTGCCACCAGAATAATCACCAGATACAGTGCCTCGCCAAACAGATCCAGAACCATTTCAGGGGTCATACTCTGCTCTCCAAACCCAACGACATATAAACGCTAAAGAACCGCTTTACTCAGCCCTTTATACAACAAAACTTCCCGCCAGGGTGCCTATCACCATCGCCCAGCCATCGACCAGCACAAACAACATTATCTTAAATGGCAACGAGATAATTACCGGTGACAACATCATCATCCCCATGGCCATCAACACACTGGCAACCACAAGGTCGATTACCAGAAAGGGAATAAACAGCATGAAACCAATCTGAAATGCCGTTTTAAGCTCACTGGTGACAAACGAAGGCACCAGCACGGTGAAGGGAATGTCAGCAGGCGTTTCAACAGCGGGCGTACGGGAGATATTCATAAACAGATTAAGATCGGTCTCTCTGGTCTGCGCCAGCATAAAGCCACGAAATGGCTCACTGGCAGCCTTCAGCGCTTCCAACGAGGTCATCTCTTCATTCAGATAAGGCTGGACAGCCTGCTCATTCACTTTATCCAGCACCGGCGACATAATAAACAGTGTCAGAAACAGCGATAACCCCACCAGAATCTGGTTGGACGGCGTTTGCTGCAAACCAAGCGCTTGCCGCAGAATCGCAAAGACAATGATAATCCGCGCAAAGGAGGTCATCATCATCAGAATGGCTGGCAAGAAGGTCAGCAGCGTCATCAACCCCAGAATCTGGAGCGTTACGCTATAGTCACCGGTACCATCAGGATTAGTTGTAAAGGTAACGGCGGGAATTCCCGGATCGGCTGCCTGCGCCACCACAGGCAGTAACATCAGGGATAGAAACAGAATGAATACTTTTTTCATTCGGATTCCTTCCGGCTCATCGCCTGCTGCAGCCTTGATGCAAACTCCCCCATCGCAACACCCGGCTCGATTAAAGGCTGATCATAACTTTGCAACAAATTCACCCGCCCCGGTGCCACACCTAACAGCAGCTGCTGCTCACCCGCCTGCACCAGAACCAGCTTTTCCCGGGGGGATAGTGGTAACGAAGCAATCACCCGCAACGCCTTATTCTGCCCTGGCAGGCCGGAATAACGCCTGACCAGCCAGCCCAACAACAGAATCAGCCCAACCACAAGAATCAATCCAGCCAACAGCTGCATAATTGAACCCGCATTGATGGGATCAACCACCGGCCGGGGCACTGCCACAATGCCGTTGTCAGCCTCTGCGGCCACCACCACGGAGCTGACGCCAGCAAGCAACATCACCAGAAACGGTTTATACCAGCCCAAAAATCCAGCGCGGCAGAAACGGGAAGGGAACCAGATCATCTCAGTTTATCTATACGTTCCTGCGGACTAATGACATCAGTCAGCCGGATACCATAGCGATCATTCACCACGACGACCTCGCCATGGGCAATCAGCGTACCATTGACCAGTACATCCAGTGGCTCACCAGCGACACGATCGAGCTCAACAACAGATCCCTGATTGAGCTGTAGCAGGTTACGGATGGAAATGTCAGAACGACCCACTTCCATCGACAATTTCACCGGAATATCGAGAATAACATCAAGACTTGGGTTGCTCAGCGCCGCCCCTTCATCTTTCAACTCATCCAGATCGATCGCCTGACCTTTTGCCACTTCCGACTGCGCCTGCTCGGCCATCGCCGCGCCCCAGTCATCCATGCCATCGCCCTGGTCCTGATTTTCAATATCGTCATTACTCATGAGTGATATGCTCTGTCCAACGGTTTAATCATTTTTAGTCCGGCTGATAATTTTTACCGCCAGATTCCCACGGGAAGTACCCAGTTTACAATTAAAGATAGGTACTCTGGCAGCCTTCAGCTGCAGGGTATCAGAAATATCGACAGGAATAATATCTCCCGCCTCCAGCTGCATAACATCGCGCAACTTCATTTTACGTTCGGCAATAATGAGATCCAGATGGACAGGTGCGCCCAACATATCCTGCTTCAGAGAGGTCAGCCACTGTTCATCCAGCGCTTCCTCAACGGGTTTGTAGCCAGATATCAGAACATCCCGGATAGGCTCAAGCATCGAGTAAGGCATTGTCACATGGAACTCACCGGTGCCGCCCTCCATGTCCACTTCAAAGCGACTGACAACGACCACTTCTGAAGGGTTGATAACATTCGCCATCGCCGGATTGACTTCATGCCCCAGCACTTCAAACTTGAGCGGAATTACTGGCTCCCAGGAGCCTTCCAGATCGACAAAAAACTGCGCGATAACCTTGTTAATCAGACGAATCTCTGTCGGCGTAAACTCCCGCCCTTCTATTTTGGCATGCCGTCCATCACCGCCAAAGAAACCGTCAACCAGCTTGAATACCAGCTTAGCATCCATTACCAGCAATGCAGTACCGCGCAGCGGAGAGACCCGCAACAGGTTGATACTGGTGGGTACATAGAGGGTATGAATATAATCGGAATATTTCATAATCTGCACGCCGCCAACAGAGACATCGGCGGTGTTGCGCAGCAAGCTAAACAGAGAGATACGGGTATGGCGCGCAAAGCGCTCATTGATCATCTCAAGAGTGGGCATCCGGCCACGAACAATGCGTTCATGGCTGGCAAGATCATAGGCTTTTACCGCCCCTTCATCTTCGACAACGCCTTCAGCAGTCTCAATATCACCATCGTCAACGCCATGCAGCAGCGCATCGATCTCATCCTGAGAGAGCAGGTCTTTGACAGTCATATAAGCATATCCATCACTGCATTATAAAGCCGGTAAATAACACTTTTTCGACCCCAGGCTTACCAATTTTTTCCTGCATGACCTCCTGAATTGCAGCCAGGGCATCCTGTTGCAGCAGTACTTTACCCGACGGGGTACGCAGTGTTTCAAAAGACTGGCGGGAAAACAGCTGATTAAGACGGGCGACAATCTTGGGCATATGCTTTGTCAGCGCAATATCAACCTCTGCTGCGCGACTTTTTGCCTCTACATGCAACTGCATATAGTGCGTCCGGTCATCGGAACTGGGGACAACAATCGTAAAATACGGGCTGCCTTCAAGCGTTCTGATCTTGGTATAAATAGCCTGAGCAGGCCTGGCTGGCGCGGCATTCTCTGCAACAGCCTCGGTATCAGAGCCCCCCATAAGGAACATAGCCACACCACCACCAATACCCGCGGCCAGAACAACCACCGCCACGATTATGAGGATGAGCTTTAATTTACCTGACTTTTTAGCACCTGCTTCGCCATTCTCAGTCGTTTCTTCAGCCATCATCTGCCCCACATTCAACCCGCCGGAAAAACCGGCGGATGCATTAAATCACAACCCAGAGCGTAATATAACATACTGATTCAGCGGCGGAAGCAGAGGACCTCACATTAGGAGGTAAGTTCTCCTGTCAGAAACCGGTCAGGCGTAATAATCCACCAGAGACAAACTCTCTCCCTGGACCATCTCTTCCCGACCAGCATCAACGACAGCATCGTTCTGATAGCCGACAAATGGGGAGCGGGAATCAGGGTCAGACCCATCCCGTTGCTGCCCCCGACTCTGATCTTCGACGGAAGAGTCCGACAGATTTAATCCCTGGTCAGCAAACATCTCTCTCAGCCTTGGCATATTCTGCTCCAGCGCTTCACGCACTGTTCCATGAGGGGTATTAAAGACAACACTGATCTGATCGTTTTTCAGATGCAGTCGCACCTGCAAAGAGCCCAATTCAGGGGGATCAAGCTGAATATCGGCAAACTGACCATTTTTTGACGCCATCAGCATCACCCGGTCATTAACCGCCTGGCTCCAGGCCTGTTCACCTGGCCGCAGCCCATGAGGCATGACTAACTGCGACGCGTCCTGCATCGGGCGGGCAGCTCTCGATGCCGCCGCCAATGAATCAGCAAAACTGGTCAGCAGACTCTCTTGTCGTGCCTCTGTACGTGAAGCTGACTCTATACTGCCAGAAGACTTATCCCCTTCCGCAGCAGAAGCCTTCAACTTTTCCCGAAGACTATCGGCACTCAACTGCGCCTCCACCTGAGGATGGGGAACTGGCTGACCCGGAGCTGTTTGCGATTGAGACGCAGGCTGAGCGGTTACCGGTTGTGACTGAGACGGTGCCTGAGCTACCAATACGTCATTCTGCTGCCTGGCAGACTGCTGACCAGCGGAATCCTGCTGCGCCTGAGTGGCCACACCGTCAAGGGACACCCGCTGATATCCGTCAGCACGAGGCGGCGATACAGACTCAGGATTCTGTTCGGCCCCCTTAACAGCTCCCTGAACGAACACGGCAGCCTGAGCAGCAACCTCATCAGGCACAGGGGGCACAGAGCTCACTGACGGATTAACAGTGCCCGCTTGCTGATTGTGGGCTGCTACCGCCTCCCGTTGCCGAATATCCGGCTGCGGAGCTTCAGCTTCATCCTGGGTATTACTTACCACAGGCCCCGGCATAACAGGCGGTGCCGTTGGCTGAGAATCTGGCTGAGCTAGCGTTGAATTGACCGACAAGCTATTAACCGGCGTTTGACCTGCACCTGAGACAGCACGACCATCACCTCCTGTCTTGCTGGCCTCAGCTTTATCCACAGATCCATTAGCAACAGATTTGTCTACAGCAGCCCCATTTAACCCGGCCCCGGAACGTCCCTTAGCACGAAAAGCAGGCATACTGACATCTGCTGCCGGGGCATTTTGCCCGCTTCGCATCAGATCAGCCTGCCCTACAGCCTGAGAAGCAGACCTCATATCAGCCGAAGTTACCGGGGGATTTTGCTCTGTTGGAATCGACGGTGCCTGCCCCACAGTCCGAGAAGCAGGCTTCATATCAGCCGAAGCTACCGGGCTATTTTGCTCTGCGGGGATCGACGGTGTCTGCCCTACAGCCTGAGAAGCAGGCCTCATGTCAGCCGGAGCTACCGGGGGATTTTGTCCTGCCGGAGTTGACGGTGTCTGTCCTGCAGTCTGAGAAGCAGGCCTCACATCAGCCGGAGCTACCGGGGGATTTGGTTCTGCGGCAATCGACGGCGCCTGTCCTGCAGTCTGAGAAGCGGGCCTCATATCAGCAGAAGCGACCGGGGGATTTTGCTCTGCGGGGATCGACGGAGTCTGCCCTGCAGTCTGAGAAGCAGGCCTCATATCAGACGAAGCGACCGGGCTATTTTGTCCTGCCGGAGTTGACGGTGTCTGTGCTGTAGCCTGGGAAGCAGGCCTCATGTCAGCAGAAACGACCGGACTACTTTGTCCTGCCGGGGCTGACGGAGTCTGTGCATTAGCCTGAGAAGCAGACCTCATATCAGCAGAAACAACCGGGGGATTTTGTCCTGCCGGGGTTGACGGAACCTGCGCTGCTGCCTGAGAAGCAACTCTCATATCAGCCGAAGCTACCGGAGAATTTTGCTCTGTAGTGGTCAGCTGAGCCGGTGTTGCTGTCTGAACAGCAACACCTGCATCAGCATTCGAAACCGGGCTGTTCTGCCCAGTCACCCCGGGCCGGGCCTGTTCTGCAGCTGGCGCAACAAAACTCACTTCGCCCTGAGGTATGGAGGGCTGCCCTGCCACAGTCGACGCCCCCTGAGCTGCCGTTTGAGAGGACTGACTATTCAAAACGCTACGAGCGGAAGACAACCATTGAGATTCGCGCGAATACTCCGCAGAAGGAGCCGCTGCAACTGTCGTTGCAGTCGTCACACCAGCTCTGCGACTATCAACAGCCGATGAATCGCCAGAACGGACGCCGCCACTGAACTGCTGCAGTGCCGAGTCAACAGCCACTGCCAGATCGGCACGACGGTACTGATCGATCTGCTTTAGCGCATCACTACCGGCGTCATCACTTGCCTGCCCATCCTCTGAATCTCTGGCTGACTGCTGTTTCAAACGCTCTTCCAGCTGTTGCAGCTTACTCCGGTCAACCGGGGCAGCAGCCTCAGCAGTACTACCCGCTACATTATCAGCGACGGCCGGAGCCGCCGCAGACTCTGAAGTCCCATCGCTACCGGCTGGCAATAACTGGCCACCGCCCGGCAAAGTCTGTCCGTCTGACGGCGGTACAGAACTGTTTTGCGGGGAACGCGGTGGCGCGGCAACCTGTTGCTCACCACTCGGTGATGAGGCAATGGTTTGCCCCTTGAGGGCCTGCCCATCACCCTGCTGAGCTTGCCGCAAAGAATCACCAAACGACGGCAATACCGCACCAGCATTGCTGCCCGCCACAGTCGATACAGCACCGGCGACGGTGCTTGTGGACACCGACCCGATATTCAATAATGACCCGACCCCATGAGTGGTCGGAAGCGTTTGGTTCATACTGCATTCTCCGGCAGATCTTTATCTACCGAAACAATGCACAAACGATGCCAAAAGAACCTAAATAAAAGGAGGTCGGATCAGCTGTGAACGTTCATCCAGCTCTTTCTGCAACCTCTTATCGGCTTCCTGCAATTCCTGGCGCTTCAGCTTTTCGACAAGCATGTCCACAGCCTTGAAATGCTGGTAGGCATCCTGCCAATACTCTTTCACCTTTTCCAGCTGAGCCCGTTCCATGCGCAGCGCATCTTCCTGCTGCTGCACCGCCAGCCTGAGCTTCTGCATAAAGGCCTGATGGGTGTGTATCTGCCCGGGCGAAACACCCACAGCACCCGCCTGATAAAAGTTATTCGCATAATCAGCAGAATACTCATTCAACTGCGCCAGTGTCGCTTCACCCTGCTGCACTTTTGCCTGAGACTGACTCAGCCACTGATCAGCCTGTTTGCGTTTACGCTCTGCCAGATCCAGCACTACCTGTAACCGCGTTGACCGCTTTTTCACTGTCTCTGATTACCCATGGCCATATTTTGTTGTCCCGGCTGCGCGTTATTCGTATTGCCTGGATTTGGGGTTAACACCATCGCCAGGTCGGTAAGGCTCTTCTGAAAGGCAAAGGATTCATCCAACCCCTGCTGCAAAAAAGCACTCATCAGCGGCATCCGCTCTATAGCAAAATCGGTTTCCGCATCACTGCCCCGCACATAAGCTCCAATCGATATAAGATCGCTATTCTGCTGAAACTTAGAATAGAGCTGCTTAAAACCCATGGCAGCTTTAAGATGATCAGAACTGACAACCTGTGGCATCGCACGACTGATCGATTGCTCGATATCAATGGCCGGATAGTGTCCCTTTTCAGCGAGACTCCGGGATAACACTACGTGACCATCGAGTATGGCACGGGCAGAGTCCGCAATCGGGTCCTGCTGATCATCGCCTTCCGTTAACACCGTATAAAACGCAGTAATAGAACCTCCGCCACTGTCACCATTACCCGCCCGCTCGACCAGCTTGGGCAGTTTAGCGAAGACCGATGGCGGATACCCTTTAGTTGCCGGCGGCTCACCCACCGCCAGAGCGATTTCCCGCTGCGCCTGAGCGTAACGGGTTAAGGAATCCATCAGCAACAGAACATTCTTACCCTGCTCTCTGAAATACTCGGCCAGGCGCGTTGATAACTGCGCCGCCCGCAGCCGCATCAACGGAGACTCATCGGCAGGCGATGCCACTACCACCGCACGCCGCATACCTTCCTCACCAAGACTGTGATCGATAAACTCTTTTACCTCACGGCCACGCTCGCCGATCAGACCAACGACGACAATGTCAGCTTCAGTAAAACGGGTCATCATTCCCAAGAGCACACTTTTACCGACACCACTACCGGCAAACAACCCAAGACGCTGCCCCCGGCCAACACTCAGTAAGGAATTAATTGCCCGAATACCGACATCCAGCGGTTGCCTGATAGGCTGACGGCTGAGCGGATTTATATTACGCCCCTGCAGCGGCACCGACTCTTTGCACCCCAGCGGGCCAAGGCCATCCAGCGGTTTGCCGACACCATTAATAACCCGCCCGAGCAGCTCAAAACCAACAGCAACATCACCACCGCCCTGCATCGGGCTCACCCGCGCACCCGGCGACAAGCCCTCAAGCTGATCAACCGGCATCAGGTAGATACGGTCACCAGAGAAACCGACAACCTCAGCTTCAACCGGATCACCCTGTTCAGGATAGATGAGACAGTACTCACCCATTGAGGCTTTAATACCCACAGCTTCCAAGGTGAGACCGATCAGGCGGGTTACCTGCCCATGAGCAACGGGCACAGGAATCTGATAGTCCAGTCCGCGAAGTCGGGACAGACGGGTTAACAGCCGGTCATTCATGAATATCCGATGACTGATCCAGCTCAGGAGCGGACGTGTCTGATCCGGCTTGCATCAGGACACTGCGCAAACGGGTGACCGCAGCATCAAAACGGCGCTCAACGGTGTTATCTAACAAACCATAGCCACTCACCACTTTACAGCCGCCACGGGCGATAGTCTCTTCCGCAACCAGACTCCAGCGCTCATTCAACGCCAGCAGCGGCTCCAGCAGAGGCACGTCATCGGGATGGAGTATAATTTTTATTTCAGCGCCGGCTTGCGGCAGCTGTGCGATAGCATCCTCAACCGCCCGGAGCACCACCGAGTCATCCCGCTCTATCTGGACATCAATTACCGCCTGAGCCATCTCCGTGATCAGGTCAACGACCACCTGCTCGACCTGCGTGCTGACCTGCCGTAAAGGCTGATCCAACTGCTGCTGCAACACACTCAATAACTGTAACTGGGCATCAATTTCAGCCCGCGCGGCTGCCAGACCCTGTTGATGACCACTGGCCCGCCCCTCATCAAGCCCCTGCTGCAAACCCTCTTCACGGCCTTGTTGCAGCCCTTCCTGGTAGGCATCTTCACGAATTTTCTCAAGCTCGGACAGTTTCAGACGACCATCAACAAACTCTTCAACAACTTCCTCTTCAACCGGTTCAGGCTTACGCTGCAACCCCACCAGATGGTGACTTTGCACCACTGGCAACGTCCATAATGCCGCGGCCCGGGCATCTTCTGCGCGTATCCTGATCACTGATTTATCAATCGCCTTCATCCGCATTACATCATCTCTTCGCCGCCACTACCCAGCATAATTTCACCCTCATCAGCGAGACGACGAGCCACATTGAGAATCTCTTTCTGAGCGTCTTCAACTTCACTAACGCGAACCGGACCTTTCGCTTCCAGGTCATCACGTAACAGCTCAGCCGCTCGTTTAGACATGTTCTTAAATATTTTTTCCTGCAGGTTGGTTTCGGCACCTTTCAACGCAATCACCAGCGTATCGGTATTAATCTCACGCAGAATAACCTGAATACCCCGGTCTTCCACATCAATCAGATTATCAAACACAAACATCATATCGGCGATCTGTTCGCTCAGCGATTCATCCACCTCACGTATCGCCTCCATCAACTCCTGCTCAACATTAGAATCAAAATAATTCATAATATCAGCAGTGGTCCGCAGACCACCCAGACTGGCACTCTGACTGCTGGCACCGGAGAATTGCGCCTCAAGGATATCATTCAGTTCTTGCAGTGCAGACGGTTGAATCTGATCAAGCGATGTAATCCGCATCATCACTTCAAGACGGACATTCTCATCAAAACGCTGCAACACGTGAGCCGCCTGATCAGGATCAAGATAAGCCAGCACCACCGCCTGAATCTGTGGATGCTCATAGCGGATAATCTCTGCGACCTGACGGGAATCCATCCATTTAAGGCTTTCGAGACCAGACGTATTAGTGGTCATCAGAATCCGGTCTACCAGTGTCTGCGCCCGATCACTTCCCAGCGCCTGACTGAGCATCTCTTTGATATAATGATCATTATTAATGCCGATACTGGTCTGATCGCTGATCGCCTCCATGAAATCAGCCATCACCGCCTCAACCGCAGACTGAGGGATATTGTCCAGATTACTCATGGTTAAACCCAGCTGCTGCACCTCTTTCTGCCCCAGATAGCGCAACACCTCAGCCGCATCATTTTCGCCCAGAGATATCAGTAATACAGCCGCTTTCTGAACATTGGTCAGTTCAACGCCCAACTCTTTTCCATCACTCATTCTCGATCACCCACTGCCGGATCGCCTGCGCAACCTTAGCAGGGTCTTCCGCTATCATGCTACGAATAGCATTCATCTGGTACTCATAAGTTTCATTGGGCGTTGGCGCCAACGCATTATCAATACCACTGAAAGTTACCTGATCAGCCGACATAGAACTCATATTCAGCGACTCAAGTTCTGACGTCAAATTGGATTCAGAGCCTGTCGATTCAGCATCAGTCTTATTCGCAGCACTGACCGCCAGATTCTTCATGATCGGCCGCAGCACGCCAAACACCAACAGCAGCACAAACAGTCCACCCACCACTTGCTTCGCAATATCAAGTATCCACTCCTGCTTCCAGATGGGTATTTCTTCATCCTGATAAACCTCAGGCACAGCGAAAGGCGAATTGATAACACTGACACTATCGCCCCGCACAGCAGAATATCCCACCGCATCCTTAACCAGTATAGACAATCGATCCAGTTCGTTCTGATCCCACGCCGTACGAACAGCATCTCCACCATCAGGACTGGCTGTTGGAATATCATCCACAACGACAGCCACAGAGAGCCGCTGAATCCGTCCCATCTGATGCTTTGTATAACTGATCGAGCGGTCTAACTCGTAGTTACGGGTTGCCTGGGAACGGGCATTTTTAGGGGCATCAGGACGCGCGACCACGCCTTCATTTTGCAGCGGCAAACCTGTTGCGCCGACCTCGGGCACCGCGCTGGCTCCAGGGGGCTGATTGGATAGCGCCCCGGGAACACCGGCAGCAACCCCCTGACCCACAGTACTTTCATCCAATACCTGTTCACTACGTAACGCTGGCAGATCCGGATTATATATTTCGTCGGTCTGTTCGACTGCGGTAAAATCAATATCCGCCGATACTTCAGCCCGATAGCGCCCCAGGCCCACCACCGGTTGCAGAATGCTATTAACCCGGTTAACCAGGGTCTCCTCAATCCGACGGGTATATTCAAGCTGTTTTGCCGCCAGAACAACATCCGTATCCATATCCCGGGTATTGAGCAAACGCCCTTTCTGATCGACTACGGTGACATCTTCGCTTGATAATTCAGGGATACTGGATGCAACCAGATTGGTAATGGCTTCGACCTGAATCGGTTCTAACTGCCGACCAGAAACAAGGTCAAGAAATACTGAGGCGGTGGGCTTGCGCTGATCTCTGACAAAGACGGACTGTTTTGGTAGCGCCAGATGAACCCGGGCGCTACGCACCGCCAGCATACTGGTGACAGTACGTGCTAACTCACCTTCCAGACCCCGCCGGTAGCGGGCATTTTCCATAAACTGACTGGTGCCCAGGCCCTGCTCTTTATCCAGCAGCTCAAAACCGACCGTGTTATCCCCACTAAACCCCTCTGCAGCGAGACGCAAACGGGCTTTGTGCAGAAACTCATCAGGCACAAGAATATTCTGACCGGTTGAATCAAACTTATAGGGAATAGCATTAAACTGCAGCTGCTCGACGATCTGATTCGCATCCGCATAGGAAACGTTGTTGTAAAGCACCCGATAATCAGGCTCCTGCGACCAGAGCACCACAGCGAAACCAATCGCAATAGTGGCCGCAAGCCCCACCATCAAACCTAATTGACGCACCAGCCCCAAGCGGTTAAAGCCAAAGGCTACCGACCCACCTGTTCCTGCCTGCACTGTTGCGCTCTCCATCTAACCTGACACCCTGATGCTACGACTGCATATTCTTATATTTACCCACCCAATCAGATCGGCATTTTCATCACATCTTCATACGCGGTGATCATTTTATTGCGCACCTGCGTCAGCGCCCGGAACGAAACCGATGCTTTTTCCATACTGATCATCACCTGGTGAAGATCAACACCCGCAACGCCCTGTTCATAAGCTGTCGCCAGACTTTTAGCCTGAGCCTGAGAGTTATTGATTCCATCAATAGCGCCTTTAAACAGATCAGAAAAACTTTCACCGTTTTCCTCACCAGCCACGCTACGGATATTATTCGGGCGCTGCAGCTCAGGCGAAATACCCTGCTGCGCCTGCATTTTGACTTCACGCATCTGCTGCAAGACTGCGTTTATGTCGGCACGTACAACCATAGAGACCTCTGATATGGCAATATATTGACATTATAAGTTTGAATAGCCACTTAGCAAGCAGCAAATCAACTTATTCGCCAATAATATGACACAAAACCGTGTCAATTTTTAACCTCACCATTGTATAAAGCAAAAAACGAGCCATAGGCCCGTTTGTTTTTTGACATAATCCAACATTCATCCTGCCGAAGGTGGTTCACCATACTTCAAACGCACATACATCAGCGCCACAGTGATCGCATCACCCAGCGCGGTGTGCCGCTCCAGCATCGGAACATCAAGACGCCTGGAGATGGTATCAAAACGCAGATCGATATCGCCGCCTACATAACGCCACTTAATAATGTCGTGATAAACATGGGATAGTTCAATCGCTTTGCCCGGCAGACCAAAGCCATAACGGGGACGCAGATATTTTTCCAGCATACGCACATCATAATTGACGTAGTAGCCAAGAATTGGACGGTTACCCACAAACTCCAGCACCTTTTCCAGTGCTTCATCCATATATACCCCGTCAACCAGATCGGCTGCACGGATTTTATGAATTTTAATCGAATCACCGGTCAGACTTTTAGGCGGCTTGAGTTTAATATCCAGCCGCTCACTGGTCATCACTTTACGGCCTTTAATTTTCACCGCACCAATGGAAAGAATTTCAGCTTCCTTTACATTCAGACTAGTGGTTTCACAGTCCAGCGAAACCAGCTCGTCTCCCTCATAAGGGTCAAACAGATGCGCATACGGACCATTCTTGTGATCCATACGATCTTTCATTTTTCTTATTGTTCTGGGAATAATCATATTCCGTTCAACCTCCCAGATGATACCTGAGTGTCAGATGTTTTTTGAAACCTTTAACGATATGCATACCATCTCGCAGCAGATCTCGTTCCATTTTATCTAATGATGATAACTCCAGGATATTAGGCGTTGGATCTATACCGTCTTCAGAGATATCAATCCGTTTAACCTGCTGTTTCAGACGGGTCTGAATAAATAAGGCCAGCGCCTCAGCCATTTCACGCCCATGCTCAGCTTTCATCTGCCCCATCTCAACCAGCGCTTCAATTCGTTTAAAAGTATTGGTTTCAAGGATTCTGAACTGTAGCGCCATGGTGCGAATACCATGCACGATCGGAAAAATACCCGCCTTTTTAACATCCAGCTCGCCTTTATCTTTGAGATTACCAAAGAATGTCAGCGGCGTATTAAACTCAATCGCCGCCCGGGCAAAGTGGGAAAAAAACACATCATTATTCCTGAGATGACGCAGAAACCAGTTTCGTGATGTTTTGAATAAAGCAGCATTACCGGCAACAGGATGAGCATCAACAGCGATAGCCAGATTCATCTGCGCCTCACCTTCACACAAGTAGGACCAGTCACTCAACTGTTGAGTCCACTCCCCGATTGACTTCACCCAGGCAGGATTCGATACCATGATATTGCCAGGACACTCAGGAAAGCCAAACGAAATAAGCGTTTCACTGAAGCGGTTCATCGTCTCCTGCATCTCAGGCCAGATAAGACCATCACGATAGATCAACGCATTATCCTGATCAGTTTTGATTATCTGTTCACCACGCCCTTCACTGCCCATCACAACCAGACACACATGCGGCTGCATATCAGAGGGGACCACCAGACCGAACAGCTTAGCAATCACCCGCTCGTTCATTGCGGCGATCAACTCCATCGCAAAACGCGCCTTAACCCCCTGCGACACCAGCGCCTTAATCAGATCGTTAAGACCATGCGCCGCCTCATAAAGATCTTCAACCGTCTGTGCCCGCTCAATCCGTAAACCAATCACATGGGAATGACTGGAGAAATAACTTAACACATCGGTCAGTTCAATCACCCCTGTAAGGCGTGACTCATCCATCACCACCACACGCTCAATGCGCTGTTGCGTCATCGTAATCAAAGCATTGAACAGATAATCATCCGAGGTCGTCGAAATCAGACGATAACTGGCAATACCTGCCACATCAGAATCCATATCCAGCTTATTGATCACCACGGCATCGAGAAGATCAGTGCCGGTTACCATACCATAACGATTACCACGCTTAACCAGCACACAATCAGCATGTTTTTCACGCATCAGCCTGGTCGCTTCGGTAATGGTTGTCCCCTCCAGCACCACCAGCGGCTCGCGAATCAGGCCATCCTTAATCTGCGCCAGCATAAACTCAGCCATGTCCTGATCTCCGCCCTCCTGGGCCTGAATCTCAGTTTTGGCGGAGAGGCTTTGCTGAAAGTAATCAGCGAAACGACTATTGGTTGCACACAGATCCAGCAGCACCCGGGTAGGCAGGATATGGCAGATTGTCTCTTCGACCGCGATAAAGTTATGAATCGCTTTACCCCGGATAGCAGACCACCCCCCAAAATAATCTTCATTGGTATAATGCACATAAAGATGCTGCTGCTCCACGCCCTCCTCCGGGGTATCGCTTTCTGCAACACGCCCCTTGAGGATGACATACACCCCTTCAGGCACACTATTGGCGGCAAGTATGGTTTCACCAGACTGGTAGTAGCCAATATCCAGACTTGAACGCAATACCTCCTGCTCTTTATCAGTAAGCAGACTGAACGGCATGTTCTCGATTTTAAAAGATGATGGCATAAGTACTCCTCAAAACCAGAAAGAACCCTGAAAGCGCCTGATTAAAGAGTCATAGCAGCAACCCTTTAAGAAGACACTTTAACCCCCACAAAAACCTGATAAAAAAGGCGCGCCAACCCTCGCTGGCGCGCCTTGCGTTTAGCTAGATCTGTTCAGATCTTAGTGCGCGTGAGCCTGACCAGCACCACGTGGTACACGGATATTCTCAACCATTTCCTGAATTTCAGCAGGCGGCGGTGGAGTCATCATAGACACAACGTAGGCAACGATGAAGTTCAGGATCATACCGACGAAGCCGAAGCCTCCGGTAGAGATACCCAGGAACAGGTCGTCTTTGGAACCACCCATGAAGGTGAAGTAGATCATGTAAGCCATGGTTGAACCCAGACCAACGACCATACCTGCAATCGCACCCTCTTTGTTCATCCGGGCGTTGAAGATACCCATCACGATAACCGGGAAGACCGAGGAGGATGCCAGGCCAAAGGCCAGCGCCACCACCTGCGCCACAAATCCCGGCGGATTAATGCCAAAGTAACCTGCGATACAGATCGCTACGATAGCCGCAATTCGGGCATACATCAGCTCCTGTTTCTCAGAGATATTAGGATTGATACAGGTTTTCATCAAGTCATGAGCTATGGCTGTTGAGATAACCAGCAGCAGACCCGCTGCAGTCGACAGTGCCGCCGCAACAGCACCCGCCGCGACCAGGGCAATGACCCAGTCAGGCAGCTTAGCAATTTCCGGGTTAGCCAGTACCATGATGTCACGGTCAACATAGACTTCGTTGACAAATGGAGCACCTGGCGCCGGTGTAGGGTTAACCTTGGCATTGGTTACTGCACGCTGCTTATCCTTGTCATTATCAACACGGGCTTCGCCATCAAATGCAGGCTTACCACCTTCAAATGCTGTACCAGCAGCATACTGAATTTTGCCGTCACCGTTATAATCGTACCAGCCCAGCAGGCCCGCATTTTCCCAGTTTTTAAACCACTCAGGGATCTTCGAGTATTCAGTACCCACATTCGCTTCATCAGTACCGTTAAGGGTATGAATCAGGTTTACCCGACCGAAACCAGCAACACCTGGGACCGTAGTGTACAGAATAGCGATGAAGATCAGCGCCCAGCCAGCAGAGGTACGCGCATCTTTTACACGGGGAACCGTAAAGAAGCGAACAATTACGTGTGGCAGACCTGCAGTACCGGCCATCAGAGCAGCGGTCAGACAGAAGATATCAATCGTTGATTTCTGCCCTGATGTATATTGGGCAAAGCCAAGATCAACTGACAGTTTATCCAGCGTTGCCAGAACAGACATGCCAGTATCCAGCGTTGCACCCAGACCCACCTGAGGCAGGAAGTGACCGGTAATCTGCATAGACATAAAGATTGCAGGCACCATGAACGCCAGAATCAGTACACAATACTGCGCTACCTGAGTATAGGTAATCCCCTTCATACCACCGAGAACGGCGTAGAAGAACACAATCGCCATACCCACGATAACACCGGTGTTAATATCAACATGCAGGTAACGGGAGAACACGATACCCACACCACGCATCTGCCCTGCCACATAGGTAAAGGAGATCACGATCGTACAGATAACGGCAATCACACGCGCAGTGGTCGAGTAGTACCGGTCACCGACAAAGTCAGGCACAGTAAACTTACCAAACTTACGCAGATAAGGTGCCAGCAGCATCGCCAGCAATACATAACCACCGGTCCAGCCCATCAGGTAGGCAGCACCATCACGACCGATGAAGGACACCAGACCGGCCAGAGAGATAAACGATGCCGCAGACATCCAGTCAGCAGCCGTCGCCATACCGTTAGCGATGGGGTGTACACCGCCGCCCGCTACGTAGAATTCTTTTGTCGACCCGGCACGGGCCCAGATTGCAATACCGATATAGAGCGCAAACGAGCCCCCTATAAAGATGTAAGTTAGTAGATCAAGACTCATATTGTCATCCTCAGCTCAGTCGTTATTGTTCTTATTCATGAACGTCGTATTTTTCATCCAGCTTGTTCATACTAGACACGTACATCCATATCAGAGCTACGTATACAAAGATTGAACCCTGCTGATCGATCCAGAAACCCAGAGGGAAACCGAAGAACGGAACTGCGTTCAGCTGATCAACAAACAGAATCCCGGCTACGAAAGACACTACAAACCAGATTGAGAGGTAAGTTATGATAATGCGCAGGTTTTCAGCCCAGTAGGCATCAGCATTGTCTTGTGAAGAAGTAGACATTTGCACCATCCTTATTTTTTGTTATTAAAAGTTAAGTAAAAGTTGTGGTCTAATAGAATTTAGCAAAGTGTTCTGGCAAACAAATCCCCTACTTTGGTCTGATCAAATGCGTCAGAATCATGAAAAACTGGCTCCAGCCCAAGCCCTGCGCCACATCAGGCCTTTCAAAAAAAACCTATATAACTCAACTAATTAGACAAAGGTATAAGAGCAATAGGGTTCTTCACCCGAGTTCGGTTACACTATGCGTTCCAGTACAGTAACAACAGGCAGATCCGACTATGCTTTCTGGCGGCTCAATTATTCTGATTTCTCTGGCCTATGTGGGTCTGCTCTTTGCCATAGCCTACTTCGGTGATCGCAGTACCAAGGGACGATCCTATGCCAGTAATCCGGTTATCTATTCACTGTCGTTAGCTATTTATTGCTCGTCATGGACATTTTATGGCGCCGTCGGCCGGGCCTCGGTGAGCGGCTGGCAGTTTCTGGCTACTTATCTCGGCCCCGCTATTGTGTTTATTTTTGGCTGGCGAATTATCGAGAAGATTATTCTGGTCAGTAAACAGCAGAACACGACATCGATTGCTGACTTTATCTCATCACGCTATGGCAAAAGCCAGGCACTGGCTGTACTGGTGACGGTGATTGCGGTTTTCGGCACCATCCCTTACATCGCGATGCAACTGAAAGCAGTGGCCATCAGTTATAACGCGATCGCGCCCGGTGCCACCGAAGCACTCAGTAAAGGTAACGATACGGCACTGTTTGTTGCGCTGATCATGGCGGTGTTCACTATTCTGTTTGGTACGCGTCACATCGATGCCACTGAACACCACGAAGGCATGGTACTGGCGGTTGCCTTCGAGTCCATTGTAAAACTAACCGCTTTTATCTCTGTCGGTCTGATGGTCACGTTTCAGATTTTTGATGGCGTCCCGGACCTGATCACCAACATTCAAAGCCTGCTGCACAACAACGATAACTTCAACAGCCCACTCGAGGGCAATTTCCTCGGCAACAGTTTTCTTACCGAAATTCTTCTCGCCTGTGCAGCCATTCTCTGCCTGCCTCGCCAGTTTCACGTCACTATTGTGGAAAATAGTCAGATCGAGAATCTGAAAACCGCCCGCTGGTTGTTTCCACTGTATATGGTACTGCTGTCACTGTTTGTGCTACCGATAGCCACGGCAGGCATGAGCCTGTTCACAGGCCAGGATATTAATGCAGATACATTCGTGCTGATGCTGCCTCTGCATGCAGGTCATAAAGATCTTGCCATTTTCGCCTTTATCGGCGGACTCTCTGCAGCTACCAGCATGGTGATCGTAGCGTCAATCACCCTGTCCACCATGGTATGCAACGATATCGTTATGCCCCTGCTGCTGAGAGTATCCTGGCTGAAACTGTCAAAAAATAAAGATCTGGGCGCGATGTTACTCAGGGTCAGACGCATCACTATCATCTGCCTGATGATCATGGCCTATTTCTATTACCGTATTCTCGGTGACCAGGGCACGCTGGCCTCATTTGGTTTACTGGCGTTTGTCGCTGCCGCTCAGTTTTTACCGGGGCTTATCGGCGGTGTTTACTGGAAAACCGGCTCTCGCCACGGCATTCTTGCCGGTCTCTGCGCAGGCTTTATGATCTGGCTTTATTCGCTGGTATTTCCGACGATGGCCAACGCCGGACTGATGCCTCCGTCATTTCTTCAGGACGGTTTATTTGGCTCTGACCTGTTAAGGCCCACCCAGTTATTTGGTCTGACAGGCATGGACCCACTGACCCACGGCGCGCTGTGGAGCATATCCATCAACGCCTTGCTGTATATCATTATCTCCCGTTACAGCCCACAACGGCTGGTCGACAGGATTCAGGCAAGCGCCTTTGTTGACGTGTATAGTAAAGACCTGTCCGAACCCTCCCGGGTATTCAGCCATGCCACCGTCGGCGACCTGCAGATTCTGACTGAACGCTTTCTCGGTATCAGCCGTACACAACACGCATTTACCGGCTTTGCCCTGAAAGCAGGCATCGAAGCCCCGCTATCTGGAGATAAAGCCAGCCCCGAACTGATTCAGTTTACTGAACGATTATTAGCCGGGGTGATCGGCGCATCGTCTGCCAGAATTGTGCTGGCCTCCACTCTGCGCGGCAAGGATATGCAGATTGGCGATGTCGTCACCATTGTCGATGAAGCCTCTCAGGCACTGCGTTTTAACCGTTCACTACTGCAATCCACCATCGAAAACATCACCATGGGCATCAGCGTTGTCGATCAACAGATGCGCCTGGTCGCCTGGAACCGCCGCTATATTGATATGTTTGACTATCCCGCCGGACTGATCTGCGTAGGTCGCCCTATTGAAGACATATTCCGCTACAACGCCTCCAAAGGAGAGTATGGTCCAGGCGATACAGAGGATCAGGTCAAAAACCGCCTGATGATACTGAAAGAGGGGAAGGCCCACTCCTATGAACGGCTGCGAACCGACGGCTCGGTTCTTGAGGTCAGGGGCAACCGCATGCCGAATGGTGGTTTTGTGAACACCTACATGGACATCACGGAGCACAAGCGGGTGCAGGAAGCTCTGCGCGAGAGCGAAGAGAATGTTCGGACCTATACCGATAACGTGCCGGTACTGATCGCCTTTCTGGATACCGGGCGTAATTTCCGGTTTATCAACAAAGCCTACGCCCAAACCTTTGGTCTGGACCGACATACCATCGCTGGCACCTCCAGTCTCGACATCCTCTCAAAGGAGGAATCAGATATCCGTCAGCCCTATATTGAAAAAGTCCTGCGGGGAGAGCGCCAGCGCTTCGAAACCGAACTCCCTTCGACCGACGGTAAGTTCAAATATGCCGAAGTCACCTACATCCCTCATAGCAATGAAAATGGCGAACTACTGGGCTATTTTACTCTTTATCAGGATATTACTGAACGCCGCAAAGCCGAGCAGTTATTGCAGGAAACCAATGAAAATCTGGAGCAACGGGTAAGAGAACGCACCCATACGCTTTCCGTGGTCAATAAAGAGCTGCGTAAAGAGAATACGGTGCGCGCCCTCATCGAGGACGAATTAAGACAAGCCAAGTTTGATGCCGATGCCGCTAATCTGGGTAAAACCCGTTTCCTTGCCGCTGCCAGTCACGACCTGCTCCAGCCGCTGAATGCAGCGCGACTGTTTATCTCCGCCCTGGCACAGCAAAAACACACTGAACAGACACACCAGCTGGTGAATAACCTGGACGGTTCACTGAAAGCCGCAGAAAGCCTTATCACCACCATTCTGGACATCTCTAAACTGGATGCAGGGGCGCTTGAGCCAAACCTCAGCCATTTCCCGATTAACGGACTGTTCGACAACCTGAGTGCTGAATTCACCGCACTGGCAGAAGAGAAACAACTGCAGTTCGATTTTGTTAAGTGCTGCCAGGTCGTCCATTCAGATCAGCAACTGCTGCGCCGAGTGCTGCAAAACTTTCTATCCAATGCGATCCGTTATACGCAGCAGGGGAAAATCATGCTCGGCTGCCGTCGTCAGGGCAAGCAATTACGCATTGAGGTCTGGGACACCGGTGTTGGCATCCCCATCGACAAACTTAGCGAAGTATTCGAAGAGTTCCGCAGAATCGACAACCCCAAACACTCTCAGGTCAATGGACTCGGTCTGGGGCTGGCGATTACAGAACGGATTTCAAAAATGCTAAAACACCCCATTAATGTTCGCTCATGGCCTGGCAAAGGCACAGTATTCAGCGTCACTGTTCCCCTGGGAGACAAAGCCAAGGCGGTTAAAGCCCGCCCAGAAAAACGCGGCTGGATTCGCAGTAAAGGACTCGAAGGCATAAAAGTCCTGGTCATCGATAATGAACCTAAAATTCTTGAAGGGATGAGCGCCCTGCTGCAGGGCTGGTCTTGCTCTATCATGACGGCGATCTCGGTTATGGAAGCCAAAGATCAGATCATCGAAAAGGATTTCATACCGGATATCATTCTTGCTGACTATCATCTCGACGAAACCCGTACCGGAATCATGGCATTGCAGGAGCTAGGGGAGCTCTGGCACCACCCTATCCCTGCGGTTATCATCACTGCGGACAGAACCGATGCCGTCAGGGAGGAGGTAGCAGAGATTCAGGCAGAAATTCTACACAAACCCATCAAGCCTGCGGCGTTGAGAGCGGTCATCAGCAAGCTGATCGCTACCGCCAGGTCTTAATCAGTGATAAACGCCAGGGACAGGCTAAAGAACCTGGCAAAATCGCCACGCTGAACCATTGCTCTCAACCCTACGACAACAAAAAAGCGCGTCCCAAAGGTACGCGCTTTCATCAGCAATCACTGGCACACTATCTTGTCAGAACAATCTTTATGGAACATTCCTTTTTGTACAATCCTTGTTAGTACACATTCCTCTTAAGTACATGCCTTTTTAAAGCACTCGCTCTTCAGAGCACCCATCTTATTAGGAAAGCCTTTACCTTAGAAGCGCTAACACCTGATAACCAGCAGCACCGTGCTGACATCAGCTCATTTCAGTTTTAGGTGGATCAACACACAGACGCTGCGCTGCAATCACAGCCTGAGTACGGCTATGCACACCCAGCTTACGCAAAATCGCGGTCACATGCGCTTTAATCGTCGCTTCAGAGACATTAAGATCATAAGCGATCTGTTTATTCAGTAACCCCGCGGTCAGCATCGTCAGTACCCGAAACTGCTGCGGTGTTAACGATGCGAGATTGGCAGCAAACTTCTGATCTTCCGCTGTCACATCAACCACCCCCTCAGCAACTTCTCCAGGTAACCACTCTTCACCTTCAAGCACTGAGGTAATCGCTTCTGCGATGACATCAAGAGTCGATGATTTAGGAATAAAACCAGAAGCACCATAATCCAGCGCTCGCTTCATCACCGATGTCTCTTCACTACCGGAAACAACCACAACCGGAATGCCCGGGTTTTTCCCTCGCAGGAAAACCAGACCGGTAAAACCATTAGTGCCCGGCATATGAAGATCAAGTAAGACAAGATCAGCATCAGGATTATTTTCTACAGCAGCCTGAACAGCTTCCAGGGAATCGGCTTCAACAGTTTCAACACCAGGAACAGCCTGCGTAACGGCCTGCTTCAGTGCCGCTCGAAACAACGGATGATCATCCGCAATGATTATCTTCTGCGCCAGTTGCATTCAGCTAATCTCCCTCCTTACCCGCTTTCAGCTCGCGAAAACGTGTAAATATATCCGCTTATAGAGTGTCAGCCTAACGACTGCACCTGATTATATTAACACCACTTTTAAAGCAAAACTCCCCCCGACCCAAAAAACCGGAGGGAGTACAGGAAATTGTAGACCGAAATTAATTCGGCAGCACAATTACTTACGATTCATGCGATGTTCAATCAGGTCATCAACCACTGACGGGTCCGCCAGAGTAGAGGTATCACCCAGCGCATCAAAATCATTCTCTGCAATCTTACGCAGAATACGACGCATGATTTTACCGGAACGGGTCTTTGGCATACCGGGTGCAAACTGAATCAGGTCAGGCGAAGCAATAGGACCAATCTCGGAACGCACATGCAAACGCAGCTCTTGCAGCAGCTCATCAGATTGTTCAAAACCCGACTGCAGCGTGACGTAAACATAGATACCCTGCCCCTTCACTTCATGCGGATAACCTACCACAGCGGCCTCAGCGACGGCTGGATGAGCAACCAGTGCCGATTCAACCTCGGCAGTCCCCATACGGTGACCCGAAACGTTGATAACATCATCAACACGGCCCGTAATCCAGTAGTAACCATCTTCATCACGACGGGCGCCGTCACCGGTAGTGTAGTAACCCTTGTAGGTGGTGAAGTAAGTTTGCGTAAAGCGCTCATGGTCGCCCCAGATTGAACGACTCTGACCCGGCCAGGAATCTTTAATAACCAGATTACCGTCGGTCGCGCCTTCCAGTTCGTTACCTTCAGCATCCAGCAACGCAGGCTGTACACCAAAGAACGGACGGGACGCTGCACCCGGCTTAGCGGCAGTGGCACCCGGCAACGGTAATATCATCATGCCACCGGTTTCAGTCTGCCACCAGGTATCCACGATCGGACAACGGTTCTGACCGATAACACGGTAGTACCATTCCCAGGCTTCAGGGTTGATCGGCTCACCCACTGACCCCAGAATTCGCAGGCTGGACAGATCAGAATCACCCAGCACATCTTCACCCTGCTGCATCAGCGCACGAATAGCGGTTGGCGCAGTGTAGAACTGATTCACTTTGTGCTTTTCGATAACACGACCGAAGCGGCTGTTATCCGGATAGCTTGGCACACCTTCAAACATCAGTGATGTTGCACCATTCGCCAGCGGACCATAAACAATATAACTGTGGCCGGTTACCCAGCCCACGTCAGCGGTACACCAGTAGATATCGCCATCTTTATAATCGAAAGCATATTCATGAGTCATGGCGGCATACACCATGTAACCACCCGTAGTGTGCTTCAGACCTTTAGGCGCACCGGTAGAACCGGAGGTGTACAGAATAAACATGGGGGCTTCCGCTTCCATCTCTTCTGCAGGGCAATCAGCAGAAGCATCGGCAACCAGGTCTTCAAACCAGACATCGACACTATCATCCCAGGCAACATCCTGGTCAACACGCTTAACAACAATAACGCTTTCAACCAGCGCTTTTGCAGCAGGATGCAGCAGTGCTTTATCCACATTAAGCTTCAGAGGCACCGACTTACCGGCACGCAGGGAATAGTTAGACGTGACAACCACCTTAGATTTCGCCCCCTCAATACGGGCAGCCAGCGCTTCAGGTGAGAACCCGCCAAAGACGATAGAGTGCACCGCACCGATACGGGTACAGGCCAGCATCGCTACCGCCGCTTCAGGAATCATCGGCATATACAGGGTGACAACGTCCCCTTTCTCAACACCGCGAGCTTTCAAGGCATTGGCAAATTTACACACACGTTCATGCAGGTCACGGTAGGTAATATTTTCAGAGTCACTCGGGTCATCACCTTCCCAGATGATGGCTACCTGGTCGCCCCGGGTTTCCAGGTGACGGTCCAGACAGTTATAGGAAGCATTCAGTGTGCCATCTTCAAACCAGCGAATATCAACATTATGCGGATCGAAGGTCGTGTTTTTAACTTTGGTGTATGGCTTGAACCAGTCCAGACGCTTTCCTTCCTCACCCCAGAAAGCATCAGGATCATTGATGGATTGCTCATACATCGCCAGATATTTTTCATTATTGATATGCGCAGTCGCAGCCAGCTCTTCGCTGACCGGATATAACTTAGAATCGCTCATGTGAGATGCCCTTAGCTTGTTAATTATTCTTTGCAGTAACGATAGCTATCAGAACGCCGATAACCATGTCCCCTATCCCTGTTTTACCGATATTTATTGTTGTTGCGGCGACTAGTCAGGTTATTCATGTCCAGAGCAAAGCAATTCTCTGGCACTATTATTTTTAATGGTTAATGTTATACCGAAGTGACCGATTCATGCTGAATTAGACATTGGTCTATCCGACACAGGCCATTAGTCGTAGCAAGGCCTTTAATTACAACTTTAGATGTATAAAAGTATCTTTAAATGATGTCTCACCCTTTCAACTGAGCGTCAAGATCGATTCCGGCTTCACGAATGCGCGCCAGCTTATAGCGCAGAGTCCTTGGGCTGATACCCAGCTTTTGCGCTGCATCTTTTCGACTACCGCCGGTTTCCCGCAGTGTCTCAATCAGCAGCTGAAACTCATGCTGCTTCATATCATTACCCAACTGACTACTCTCATCGACAGACACGCTGACAGCACTAACAGAACTGATACGGCCGGCCATTTCAGACGTTTGCATACTACCGGGCTGAATATGCAGATCAACCGGGCCAATCAATGCCCCCTGCTGCAAAATCAGCGCCCGCTGCACAATATTATCCAGTTCACGGACATTGCCGGGCCAGTGATACGCCTGCAGAGCCCGCTGGGCATCGTCGCTCAACGATACCGCGGTGCGGTTCATTTTTCGACAATATTTCGCCAACAAACGCTGCGCCAGGGGCACGATATCTGCCACCCGTTCACGTAGTGGCAGCCACTGCAACGGAAATACATTCAGACGATAATAGAGATCTTCCCGAAACTTATTTTCCGCCACATACTCTTCCAGCTTGCGGTTGGTCGTTGCCAGAATGCGGACATCAAGATTGATGATCTTACGCCCCCCTACCCGTTCAACCTGCTGCTCCTGTAACACCCGCAACAGTTTCGCCTGCAACCCAAGATCCATCTCTGAGATCTCATCCAGCAGAATCGTGCCACCATTCGCCTGCTCAAACTTACCGGGGTTGCTGGTGTATGCGCCGGTAAATGCCCCCTTTTCATGGCCAAACAGGGTTGCTTCCAGCATGTTTTCAGGAATAGCGGCACAGTTAATCGCAATAAATGGCTTGTCCGCACGCGGCGAGTGCATATGGATATACTGCGCCAGCACCTCTTTACCCGTACCGCTCTCCCCGGTGATCAACACCGTCGAATCGGTTTCCGCAACCCGTCGTGCCACCTGTAACAACTGCTTGCTGCTGGTTTCTTCCGCGATCGGCTGCACGCTGTCCTGCTCGTTCAGTTGCGTTCCGGTGTATCGCCTGACAACCTCAATCAGGGCTTCCGGCGCAAAAGGCTTCATCAGATAATCCACCGCCCCGCTGCGAATCGCATCCACCGCTTTATTGACCTGACCATAAGCGGTAATCAGCATGACCGGCAAACAGGGCTGAGACTGCTGAATTTTTTCCAGCAACTGATGGCCATCCATACCGCCCATATTGACGTCACTGACAACCATATCGACCGGATGCTCGGCGATGATCTCCAGCGCCTGCTCTCCGGACCCGGCTTCCAGATAGTCAAAACCCGCGAGTTCAAGCGTATCGACCAGCGCTTCGCGAAGATCGCCATCATCTTCAACTACTAATATCTGAATGCTCATAAACTACTCATTCCTGCCATCATTATCTGTGACGCTGGTCGCAATGCTGACCTCACTGTCTTTTTGACTGGTTTGATAAGGTATAAGAAACGCAGCCTGCGTGCCCACACCTAACTGCGAGCGCAGCAAAAACTCACCATGGTGCGCCTTCGCCACCACCTGCGCTACCGCCAGTCCCAATCCGGTGCCATGGGACTTGGTCGAGAAGAAGGGTTCCATTACTTTGTTACACAGCTGAGCATCCATCCCCGGACCATTATCTCGCACTTCGATACACAGTTTGTCACCCAGCAACTGCGCCTCGATCACCAGTTCGGTGCCTTTACCACCAGCCTGCAGGGAGTTATTAACCAGGTTCATAATCGCCCCCAGCAACGAATCTTTATTACACTGTAGCGTTAAGTCAGGCACCCGGTTAACACAGTCACAATCAGCATCCCAGCTATCCAACGGCATATCCAGCGCATCTTCCAGTTCACGAAACAGCTGGGCAACACTGATGCGATCCTCTAAACGCGTCTCTCCCCGGGCAAAAATCAGCATATCACGCACCTGAAGTTCAAGATTTTCCAGGCGGGACTTCACTTTCCCAGCAAACTTAATCCGCTGTTCCGGCCGCAGCTCCGGCTTCATCAGATGCCCCGCATACAGCAGCGCTGCAGAGAGGGGGGTACGCACCTGATGCGCCAGCGAGGCCATCATGCGGCCCATTTCAGAAAGACGCTGATAATGCGCCAGACGGCTCTGTAGCAAACGGGTATCGGTCTGATCGGTCAGCATCAGTAACTGACCCGACTCATTCGCCAGCGTACTGGTCGACAAGCTCACCCGCCGACCACTTTTTAATGACACCTCATGGCCATCATCGCTGCGGGGGGCAAAACTACGCTGTATCACCGCGACCCAGGCCTCATGTTTCAGTGGCAACCCCAATAGCTGTTCAGCGGCGCTGTTACACTCAGCAACCCGCCCCCGGCTATCGATCACCACGACACCGGCAGGTAGCAGATCCAGCAGGTCTTCTAACCGGCCAGACAGCCGTTCATGCTCCATCTGTTTTTCAACACTGGTCTGAAGGCTCTGCTCAAGCTGCTGTCGTAAGCGGTTATTTTCCGCTTCCAGCTGGGCAATTTTGTTATCTGCGTCTGCCATCATCTATTTTCGCTGAATTCCATATTTACGCATTTTCTCTACCAGTGTAGTACGGCGAATCTGCAGCAGGTCTGCCGCCCGGGCCACCACGCCAGAGGTTTGATCCAGCGCCTGAGTTATAAACACCTGCTCGATAGTTTCAATATGCCGTTTCAGATCGATACCCAGCTCCGGCAATTCAGTCAGACTGGAAGAAGCCGTTTCAGCATCACCCGATGTGCCCTCCACGACACCCGCCTCACTATTGAGATACATATCAGGATCAGGTTCCTCTATATGACGAAACTTAGGTGGCAATTCGCTGACGCCCACCACCGCATCCGGATAAAGAATGGCCAGACGCTCCACCAGATTAGCCAGTTCGCGAATATTTCCTGCCCAGTCATGCTGTTGCAGCGATCGGATTGCCGCAGGATGAAAACGGAGACGTCCAAATCCCTCCTTTGCCAATCGGCGGGCAAACTCATCCACCAGTGGAGGAATGTCTTCAACCCGCGCGCGCAAGGGCGGCATATCAATAGGGAAGACATTGAGTCGGTAGTACAGATCTTCACGAAAGCTGCCGTCAATGATCATCTGTTCCAGGTTTTTATGGGTGGCGGCAATAATTCTGACATCGCAATCGATAGTGACGCTGCCCCCCACACGCTCGAAACAGCGTTCCTGCAGCACCCGCAGCAACTTCACCTGCATCGGCAACGGCATATCACCTATCTCATCAAGAAACAGGGTGCCGCCATTGGCCAGCTCGAAACGACCCGCACGGGAGTTAATGGCCCCGGTAAACGCGCCTTTCTCATGTCCAAAGAGTTCACTTTCTAACAGGTCCGCCGGAATAGCACCGCAATTAACCGGCACAAATGGTCCGTTTGATCGCTTTGATGCCCGGTGCAGATTATTAGCCACGATCTCTTTGCCCGTACCACTTTCACCGGTGATCAGTACATTAACATCCCGCCCGGCCACCTGACTGATCATCTTGCGCACCAGCGCCATCGCGTCACTATGACCCACCATCCCCTCAAACTGACTGGCGACGGATTTAGGTGAAAACAGATCGGGCTGACCGGCGTATTGCAGCTGTAACTGACGATAGATCAATGCCCGGTGCAACATCACTGTCAGCGATTCAAGCGTCGCGTCCGGGTTTAAACGGCCAATAATTTTTTCCTGCAGCGTCTCTGGCAACTGCTCCAGTTCCGGCCAGGGAGTCACTGCAATCACCGGCAATTTGTCATCCAGCTGATCAAATTGCTGCATCAGCTTTTCCAGCGAGATCGGCAAGGTACACTGTCCCAGCCAGACAACCGAACGATCGCCGGTTTCAACAACATTACCCTGTAACCACGCGACATAGTCGGTGGTTATATGGTGAATCTCAGCAAAGTCCAGCCGTTCTGACAAATGTGTACGATTTTCCGCATCGTCATCAATATATATTATCTGTAACGGACTGTTCATAGGGTGTCCAAATCAACGTTCACTCAGGATGTTATGCCAGTTTATAGAGTCTTTGCGCTCACTACGTCAAATTTATGACATAAGAACGAAAAAAACAACTGCATAAGGTGATGTTTTTTTGACGCACTACCCGACAATCATCGGCGGATTAATCATGACACCCAGAAATGGACGGTTTAATCAGGCAACAAAAAACCGCCCTGGGGCGGTTTCAGTATTCAAACGCTCATGCGTAGCGCCGTTAAACTCAGTCAGCTTTATCGACAAAACCCTGAGCTGTCTGCTCACTTAAGCGGGTTTTTCCATCTCTACCCAGCCAGACCTGACTTCCAGCAGCAGATTGATCACTTCCTGAACTTTATCAGCATCACTATCGCGATTCGCCTGAGAAATAGCACGCACCATATAGTCATATAAAGCATCCAGATTAGCGGCAATCTCTCCGCCTTTCTCATGATCAAGAAAATCTCTTAAACCGAGAATAATGTCACTGGCTTTGTTCAGCTGTTTTGAGCGCCCCTGAATGTCTTTCCTTTCAATAAACCCCTTCGCTGTTGCCAGCGCAGTAAGCGCACCATCAAACAACATCACAATAAGCTGATGGGGTGACGCAGTCTGAGCTGCCGCTGTATGGCCAACGCTTTTATACTGCTTTAATGCATTTAAATTAACACTCATTTTTCAACAACTCCAAAAGCGTTAGAAATCATTTTTTATACGTGAAGGGCAGTCGGTCAACCAGCCCTGTCAGCGAATCCGAGGTAGAATTAAAGCTGGCTATAATCCGTTCCATCGCAAAGTATTGCTGAGTCAGCCGGTCACTCTTAATCGTCATTTTTCGATCCAGATTATCCTGATCACCAGCAATACCCTTGAGCTGACTATTAATACTATCTTCTCGCGACTGAATAACGCCGCTGCTGGACAGAAAACTATCAATCAGCAACGACAACTCACCCGCAAAACCACGTGAGAAAGTAAAGCTGAAATCACCCGTCATTCCTTCTGAAATGGTCAGGTTCAAACCATAAGGATCGCTATCTATTTTAGGCAACAATACCTCGCCAGCACCAAACGCCGCATCACCATTCAACACACCGGCCGCATCAACACCAATTGTAGACACCGACGTCCCGGACAAACCGGTGGCGCTGGCAAACTCAGCACCGGCACTGGCAAAAGAAACCTTTGACGAACTGCCATACTGACGCGATTGAATCTGTATCTTATTGTCATCAACCACGACATCAACAAACGCCTTCCCCGCTGAGATCGATGCATCGTTATTGATCAACGACTGCAGTTCAGCACGAAACTCTTCTGCCGTAGTGAAGTTACCAGACAGAGTTAACGCGTCAGAGGTTATACCGTCTACGGTAACCGAGAAGGTATAATCCCCCGCGGGAGCCGTTGTATCAAACGCTGCAAAATCTAAATCACTGACAACCGATCCTTTACTCGGTGCAGTAGACACAGTGCCGCTATAAGTGCCCGATACAGTTTTCGATGCATAACTGCCGATAACAACGTCGACACCGCTATTGGTGGACGAGGTCTGTGGTGAGAAAATCGCGGCGACCTTGTCAAAGTTATCTTTGATGGCGGCATTAAAGTCTTCAGCATCTATCTCCAGGGTTCCGTCGAGTTTCGTCCGGATCCCAATATTGGTCAGGGCGTTAAACTCGCTTACACCAGGCACGGCCTCTGAAATCATATTGCGAATTCTGGCTAACAGATTTTTAGCAGTACCGTCTGATGCCAGTTCACCTCTGGTAGGGGCGTTGGTTTCAGCATCGGTGGTGACACCGGTCAACGCCTTCATAGTGTTATATAAGCTGTTATAACCCTCAATGAAATCGCGAATCGCAGTTTCAGCCGTACCTTTATCCTCAGAGATTGAAAATGTAAACTTTTCACCCGGGCTGGCTTTATTGATAGAGAACGACAGCCCCTGCATAACATCATTAACTTCGTTGGTGTCACGATAGACATTCAGGCCATTAAGCTTCAGATGCGCATCCTGCCCCTGCTGAGTTTCTGTGACATTCGCATAGTTGGAGGCGTTAAAATTAAACAGGTCAAGACTGGGATCATCTGCGGTTATCTGTAGGGCATTATTTTCGCCCGACGGCGCGGAAATCATCAACTGATAATTACCATCGACCAGTAATACAGATGCCTGAACATCAGAATCAGCGGCATTAATTTTATCGGCAATATCCTGCAGTGAATCGTTAGTAGTAATTTCTACATCAAATGCCAGCTGATTTTCATTTTCAGCAAAAGACTGCGGCAGAGGATTGTTCGGGTCGGTATTATCGTAAGTCCAGGTTCCCAGACTGATAGTCAGATTACCTTCCACGCTAATCGCTGCATCTTTATCCGCGTAAGTGCTATTGATCGCCAGGGACTGCGCCTGAGCAACATCGATGACTTCCAGCTGATAGCTGCCTACCTGAGCATTAGTGCCAAGACTGTTGGGGGTAACAACATCGGTTTCGGGGAAAGAGACAGAACGTGCACTAAAGGTATCATTATTGGATAACGGCCCCAGAATTTCCTGAAATGTAGAGAGGCTGCTTTTTAAGGTCCCATAAGCGGAGATCTGAGCATCCAGAGTCTCTTTTTTAGAATCAAGGCGTTGCTGTTGAGGAGCTCTTTCAATATCAACAAGCTTTTTAACCAACTCAACGGTATCGATACCTGAACCGGCCCCGAGTGCGGTAACAATACTGGTATCCATAACAAACCTCTCATCTCAATACAGGACTCATACGTCAGGTGTTTCTATCGACGCCTTGCTCTTGCATCATTTTACAACAAATTACGCACGATCGTTAAAAATTAACCCCATCATGCCTTCAATATGCTTCGTTAGTTTCAGCGCTTCTTCAGAAGGAAACTGACGGATGACTTCCTGAGTTTCAGTGTTCATCACTTTAATAACAGTTTCATCGGTTTCACGATCCACCGAGAAATTCAGATTTCGCTGTCCGTTGTGCATAAACTCATTAAGCTTATCCACAACCGCCTGCATCTCTTCAGCACTCATCTCCTGCTGCGGATTAGTGTCGGCAGTATTAGCAGCAGCCGGCTGTACGTTCTTCACTTCAGCGTTATCACTTTGTTGCGCGGCCTGGGTTGTGGCGGACTGAGCACTGGCGATGCTACTGGCTGCATTCATTGATTCAACTGACATTTTTCATCTCCTGAAACAAAAAAATCCCCCACCAGCGGTGGGTGAGGGATTTTAACGTTAGGTTAGTTTACGCCTTAACGCTTACTGTAGCAGTGACAGAACCTGCTGTGGTGCAGCATTAGCCTGTGCCAACATAGCAGTACCAGCCTGTTGCAGCACCTGCGCACGACTCAGGTTAGCTGATTCCTGGGCAAAGTCAGCGTCTTCGATACGTGACCGTGCTGCAGCAACGTTCTCAGAAACGTTAGACAGGTTGCTCACAGTAAAGTCCAGACGGTTAGCTATCGCACCCAGATCACCCCGGGTAGAGTTGATAGTGTCGAGGGCATTATCAATGATACCGATCGCTTTCTGAGCACCTGCAGCAGTAGTGATATCAACGCTGCTAAGTGAAGCTCCGAAGGCACCATTAGAAGTATTGTTAGCATCTAACAAACCAGTTGCCAGCGCACCATTAGCGGTTACATCAACACTGATTGGGGAACCACTATCGGATGTTAGCTTCACGCCACCAACACCATCAGCAATATCAGTACCAGCAGCAAGACCTGCTCCCAACACTGCAGCGAATGCAGCGCCATTATCAGATACTCCGGTAGCAGTACCAAATGTCATAGATGACACATCGCCTTCTAAGCGAAGCTGGCTTCCAGACAGCACTGCGGTAACACCGGTTGAAGCGGTTTGAGCATTAATCTGAGTAACAGTAGTTGCCAATTTAGCATCAGCACCTGCAGCGACAATCACACCATTAATAGTAAAAGCTGCTGCTGTACCTGCACCTGTCGCGTTAGTCGCTGTATCTACCTCAACAGAGGTAAACGCGTTGGCTGTTACACCAGACTCATCACTCACCTTGTTAATGGCTGCAACGGTGTCTTGAAGGGCACCACTCTCGCCAGCTCCAACTTTCACACCATTGATAGTCACATCTCCGGCAGCCAGGGTAGTTGTGCCGGCATCACTAGCAGCACCTTCAATAACCCCAGAAACGTTGCTTTCACGAAAGCCCAGGGCTTCCAAGTCAGCAGAGGTACCGGCAGAGCCTCGCTCAATAACAATATCAGCACCTGCATCAGAGGATAGCGCTAGCGAAGCTTCAGCATCAGTCAGAGTACCAGTTGCACCGACAACATCAGTAAATGCAATTGCAGTAACATTTTCAGCACTAATATTCAGCTTACCTTCGTCAGTGATAGAAGCGCTTAATAGACCGCCACCTTCTGCGTTCAGCTTATCAACTAAAGAAGCAAGACTATCGGTACCGGTCACACTGATTGCTGCATCAACACCATCCAGTTTGGTTAAAGTGACTGTCAGCGTATCAGTGCCCTCAACCAGGACGCCTGTACCTGCGGTTGAAGCCGTTGCCTCAGCATATGTAGAGGCAGTCACACCACTGACATTGGTATTAATAGCATCAACCAAGTCGCCCAAATTATCTGTGGAGCCATCGTAGGTCTCACCGATCGCCATAATTGACTGTCCGTTGATAGTCACAGAGTTATTAGAAAGATCAACACTAGCCTTTGTTATTGCCGACCCCATGACATCAGCACTGGTTGAACCCAGACCCAATGATTTGGAATCCATCGCACCCAGCTTCATTTCAATGGTCTGATTCGCTTCAGAACCGACCTGTAGAGTCACACTACCTAAAGATCCATCCAGCACATTCTGACCATTGAAGCTGGTAGTTTGTGAGATACGGTCAAGTTCGGCCACCAGCTGTTTAACTTCTGCGTTCATAGTTGTACGGTTGCCGCTATCGTAGGTGCCGTTGGCAGACTGGATAGACAGTTCACGCATACGCTGCAAAATGTTAGTAGATTCGCTCAGTGCACCCTCGGCGGTTTGAATCAGTGACTGACCGTCGTTGGCGTTACGTACAGCCTGGTTCAGACCGCTGATCTGAGAGGTCATACGGCTGGATATAGACAGGCCAGCAGCATCATCTGCTGCGGAGTTGATACGCAAACCACTGGTGAGTCGCTGCATCGCCTGATTCTGATCGTTCTGGGAACTGGTCAGATTACGCTGAGCGTTCAAGGACATAATGTTGGAATTGATTACCATAGCCATGAGATATTTCCCCTCATATCAACCAGATCTGACTGGCCGTTAATTTACATATTTTCGATACCGAGCAACTGTGTAAAAAACTGAACGTCATCGAGTATTGAATAGTTTATCGACCATATTTTCAGATACTTTAGAGATTATTTTTGTCTTAATCTGAGTTTCTTCTGTGAAGCCCGGGAGAGGCAGCTCTCATACTGCTGAGCGCCTCTTGACGAATCTCTTAGCTGTTTCTTTTCTGGCCAAGTGATAACCTTATCGGCAGCTTTGCCCATGGCTTTAATAAAAAATCAGGACAGATGAATGTACGCCACAATCAAACAAGTGTATGAACTTACTGAAGAAATTCTCGCCGCTGCAGAGGCAAACGACTGGCAAAAGGTGGAAACATTACAACGCTTACGCGAGCAACGGATGCAACAAGCAGAGTCTCTGCCCGCACCGCAAGATAAAAGTAAATCAGATCAGATAGCAGCACTTGCCAATGGCATTCAGGATATGGACGCGCACATTTTGCCGCTGCTGTTAAAACAGAAACAAGCAATTATCGACGAAACACAAAAAAACAACAAAGGCAGGAAGATGAACAAGGCCTATCAAGATAACAGATAGCAGCTAAGCGCTATTGATTCGTCACAGATGCCCTGCATCTCACCTGACAACACTCTGGCAACACCCTGTGGAATGTTGTAAGAAAACGCGGTTATCACGTCACTCAAGCGTGCGTTAAGCCATACCCTATGCCAATAGTGCAGCCCCAGCCATTCCTGGAAAACCATCCTGGATTACCAGAGTTCAACGACAGACTGTCACCCCCTTCATACACCTCTGACTGAATTCTGCTCCGCCATAGCCAATCAACAATGACGCCTCTATATCCTAAGCGTCAGAGCTATACGAGCACAGTAACAGATTGAAGTGAATCATTTTATTTGACTAAATTTGACTGAGTACAAGGCATGACACAGCGGGATTATAGTATTGCTCAGCGAGGCTCATGATCGCGCCTGGCCCCCTGAAGGAAGACGAAACAGGTTTCATCATCAACCGTCCTTCGTCATCTTCAGTATGAAGATGCTTCCTGCTGCACCACTGATACAACATAAAATCCGGTGTAGCAGCTTATACTGCCAACACCGGACTCAATTGCGATCCTGAATAGTGAACAGGCTTAATTAATATAATTAAACAACGATAGATTACTCAACCGGGCAAAGGTTGCCTGAGAGGCCTCCAGTATTGTCTCCTGAAGCTTAAATTCGGTAATGACTTCAGTTGCATTTGCATCTACCAGCGCTGACAGCGTCGTTTTCGTCAGTAACTGAAAGTCCAGATTTGAACTTTTGACATTTTCCAGGGTTTTTAACCGGGAACCCAGCACCGAGGTTGCTTCCAGCATCCGCTCAGCACCCTCTTCAAACTGCGATAAACCTGCTGCAATAGCGTCATTCAGAGCTGCCCGCCCCTCGTCACCCTTAACAGGGGTTCTCAACACATCAGCCAGTTCAACCGCAACATCGAGGATATTCTTAGTTTCGGCATAAGTGTTAATCGTAATCTCGTTGGCGGCAGGATCTGCTGGCGCATGAAGCTCAAACGCCATGCCAAACACATTCACGGATAATGGTGTTGTGGACAGGTCGCCAGCCGGTATATTCGTCATGGGGTCGCCATTTTCATCAATCACCGGGTTATCACCGCTATCGACGATGCTGTACACATAAGCTCCCGGCGTCGTTTCAGTGACACTGATTTTTAAATCACCCAAACCCTGAGTCGCCAGTTTAAACCGATCCTCTGCGCCGGCATCTGTAAAACCAACGTTGCGCATAAAGGGCTCGGTTTGTGGCGTTGAAGCCAGCCCCGCATTATAAACAGCCTGGCCGGTGAGGTTTACTTGCAGCGGTCCTTCAATGGACTCAAACAGATACTTTCCAGAATCATTTGAAGGGACAAACAACTCACTCCCGACCTGTATCACCCGCTGCCCATCATCACCGGTGTAATCATAACGCCCCTCACCCGATTCAACGTAAGGTTTAGTTAAACCTTTGCTACCGGAAAACAGGTATTCTCCCTGCGAATCTTTAGTATTCATTAAGCCGGCAACATATTCTTTTAATTGATAAATCTCATCGCCTATACCCGCACGATCCTGATCACCCAGGGTGCCATTACCGGCCTGAACGGTCAGTTCTCTCATCCGGTCAACGGCAACATTGATATCTGAGAGAATAGTTTCTTCAAGATCCAACCGGCGCTGGGTGACGTTTATATTTTCGTCATACTTTTTACTCTGGGCCAGCTCCCGGTCCAGCTTAATTGCCTGCGCCGCCGCAACAGGGTCATCGGATGGACGCACCACCCTTTTACCTGAAGACATCTGTTCATAGAGTTCAGCGAGTCGGGTCTGGTTTTTCTGCATACTCTGCACAGATTGCAGGTATTGCTGTTGGGTTGATATACGCATGGTTCAACCGTCCTCTTAAATACTATTTAGCAGACTGTCAAAAATCGTCTGCGACACCCGGATCAATTGTGCTGACGCCTGGTACGCCTGCTGGTACTGCACCAACTTAGCCGCTTCTTCATCCAGGTTGACGCCGGCAACGCTGGCTTTCGCCCCCACCGTTGTATTCAGCACCACTTTACTTGCCTGTTCTGAAATAACAGCGGACGCCGTTTGAGTTCCCACTTTTTCAACCAGGCTACCATAGACGTCCTGATAGGAGCCCCGGTCAAACAGATTCGCCAGCTGCAGATTCGATAGCGCAATCGCGTTGCTGTTATCGGACACTCCATCGAGGTTGAAACCAAAACTGAAGCGATCTCCCGGCTGAGGTAGATTTTTAATGGTGACCTCATATCCATCCAGCTGAATGCTCTTGCCAGGTTCAAATACTTCTTCTGACAGTGGATCAGGATTGGCCGGATCGGTCATGTCATAAACCGTATAGGTCATCTGAGGATCGGCTGCGGAAAGATCAGGCGCATTAAATACAATAGAGATAGGTGGTGATAATGTTCCCGGTGTCGCAAACGCAGCAGCCTGGGCATCGGTTGCCACTGCCGTTGCAATGCCGGTCCCCTTATTACCGCTGTCTGCGGTAACCCGTATCGGCGAAGCAAGCGCTAACTGTCGGGCATCCGTAATTGTCAGATCAAGATCTTCAGCGCCACTGACCACCGGGCGAATGACAAACCGGTCACCTTTCTGCAAGTAAGAGGTGGTATCAATCGTCACTTTCATACCATCAACAGCGAAAGACAGGGATTTGCCATCAGGGTCCCGATAAAACTGATTCTGACCAACCTGAGAAACGCCATCCGCAGGTGTCAGCGGTGCTAGCGGGTCGTCAACATTCTCTAACTGATCGACGCGCACCTGCTTACCGTCACTGCTGCGATAGAGTGTTAAGCGACCACTGTCACCGACCACCAATTCATAGTCGCTGGCCTGTAGCTTGTCGGTCTGCTGAATCTCTACCCGCGCCACCGTCGACACGGACTGATTACTACTGTTGGGGGTAATGCGTTTTTGCTGCAATAAATCACTGTTCATATCGGTAAACAGGTTAGCGCCAAACTCATTATTCAGGTCGATACCCAGCTTATGCTGTTCATTCATGCTTTCAGCAAAGCCGATCGCAATAAGACCCAGCTGATTCCGGGCCTCGCTCAGGGCTTCCTCCCGGTATTGAATCAGCCCACCGACTTTGCCGCCACTCAGCTCATCGTTGATATTGACAGTTTCTTTGCCATTCACCAGCGCCAGCTCTTTTTGCGGACTGCTATCGCCCATCACGGAAACAACCTTTTCGGCTGTTGAGCCAATCACCAGCGGTTGTCCATTGCCGATAAAAATACTGTATTGCTCAGAGCCCTGTTCCACCACGGTGATGCCGACAATGGCAGACAGCTTATCGGTCAGCACATCCCGCTGATCGAGCATATCATTAGCGGAACGCCCCGTTCCTGCGGCGACACTGATCTTGCCATTCAGCTCAGCAATGCTGGCCGTCAGCGTGTTAATCTGACTGGCATAGCTATCCATCTGATCATTAATCGTCGCTTCCTGGCTTTTAAGGTTCACATCCAGACTATGAAAACGCTGAACCAAAGCCTCGGCTTGCGCCATAAACAATTCGCGATTGGGTGCCGCAGTAGGATCATCAACCACACTCTGCAATGCGCCAAAATAGCTGTCCAGTGCCGTTGATACACTATTGGAACTCTCCCCCAGGCTGTTATCCAGCCGGCCTGACAGGTCGGCGTAGGTAGAAACCTGATTATATGAGGAGGTATCGGTCCAGACCTGCTGCGTGAGGAATTTGTCGGTCACACGCTCAATATCCTTAACGAATACGCCGGAAAGATCCGGCCGGGTAACCTGATTAACCCGCTGGCGCGTGTAACCCTCAGTATTAACGTTACTGATATTCTGGCCAATGGTGCTCAACGCCGTTTTGTTGGCCTGCGTCGCCTGACTGGCAATACTTAATAAACTGGAACTGGACATATAATCACTCCCGGGAACACTCTATCGGCAAAGCAGGGAGCAGACAGGTTTCACCTCGATACTGCTCTCTGTAACGGCCACACACTAACTTTCTTTAGTACCTGTTCCGGCACTCCCACCAGCATTGAGGCCGGCCAGAACATCCCCATCAAAAATTCTGCTGATCTTGGCTGCATATTCAGGGTCAGTGGCATAACCCGCCTGTTGTAAGCTACTCAGGTACTGATAAGGGTTACCCGCCTGTTCCAGCGCCTGCTGATAGCGGGGACTATTTCGCAGAAACTCGGCATAATCACGGAAACTCTGTTCATAAGAGTCATAAACCCGGAAGGCCGCACGCTCTTTCTGAGCGACGCCATCACGAAACTCAACAGTCCCTACCTGCGCCTGGTCTCCCGACCAGCGGCTATCTGCCTTGATATTGAACAGGTTATAGCTACTGCCACCCTCTGGCCGCTGAATCAGATAACGCCCCCAGCCGGTTTCCAGTGCCGACTGAGCTAACAGCACTTTAGGATCGACTCCCAGCTCGGCTGCGACACTCTCAGCCAGAGGTAACAAGGTTGCAACAAACGCCTCAGGTGTTTCAAAACGCTGCGGCTGAGAGCTCTCTGCCGTCAGCGCAGATGATGCTTTAGCCGATTCCTTGGCCGCAACAACAGGACGGTTTGCTGATAACCTTTCATCGTCAGTGACAGAAGCCGCCGTGCTCTGCCCCACGGTCTGTCCCACGGTCTGCGCCTCGGTCTGAGCTTTTTCCAGCGCCCGGTTATTTGCCAGAGCCTGTCCCAATATGGCGGAGGCCGCCATGCTCGCGGCGTTATCGACAGTCCGGTTTAACATCCGTTCAGACTCAGACAGCGGCTTGAGGCGCTTGTCCTCTTTCTCGCTATCATTCACCAAACGCGGATCAATCTTTCCGCCCAGTTGCCGCACCAGTATCTCGGCCAGACCAAAGCCCTTATTTTCAGCGATCTCTTTGGTGAGCTGGGTATCGCCCATCTGTTGATAAAACTCAACCTGAGGACTGTTGAAATAGCTGTCTTCGGAAAAGCTGGCGTTCGCTTCACGCATACTTTTAACCAGCATATTCAGAAACAGTTGTTCAAACTGTTCAGCGACTGCCTGTAAAGCCGCGGGATCTTTATCCTTGGCTTGCTGGCGCAGCTTATTCATCTCACCCAGTTCGGTGTATAGCTGTGCATGTTGAGTCAGATCGGTTTTCATCGTTTACCTCAGATTACGATCAGTTCAGCTTTCAGGGCGCCAGCCTGACGCAACGCTTCCAGAATCGCCATCAGGTCACCCGGCGCAGCGCCAACCTGATTAACCGCTTCGACAATATCCTGCAGCGAAGCCCCGGGCGAAAACTCAAACATATGGCCACTGCCTGCATCCACTTCAATTCCGGTACGGGGCGTTACTACTGTGTCACCCTCTGCCAGTACATTAGGCTGATCAACATTCAGATCTTCTGTGATCGAGACGGTCATCCCTCCATGAGTGATCGCCACCGGAGAGACCCGCACATTCTGACCAATAATAATCGTGCCGGTACGTGAGTTAATAATGACTTTGGCCACTTCCTGCGCTGGCTCGACTTCAAGATTTTCCAGCACCGATAAAAATGATACCCGCTGATTAGGATCACGTGGTGCAGACACCCGGATAGAGGTGGCGTCCATCGCCTTTGCCATCCCCGGTCCGAGCAGGCTATTAATCTGTTCAGCCACCCGGCGGGCAGTGGTAAAATCTGAATAGTTAAGATTCAATACCAGACTGTCGCCCTGAGAAAACGCATTGGGTACGGTTCGCTCTACTGATGCTCCACCAGGAATACGGCCAACACTGGGCACATTCAGCGATAACCGCGAACCATCTGCGCCCTGTACACCAAACCCTGATACCACCAGGTTACCCTGAGCGATAGCATAAACCTGCCCGTCGGCGCCTTTCAGCGGCGCCATTATCAGACTGCCACCCCGCAGACTTTTTGCATCACCGATAGTAGATACCGTGACATCAATTGTTTGCCCGGGTTTTGCAAAGGGTGGCAGGTCCGCATGTATCGCCACTGCCGCAATGTTCTTTGATTTTGGATCAACACTGGGTGGAATCGCCACACCAAAGTTATTCAGCATGTTACGAAACGTTGCTGAGGTGAACGAGGTTTTATCCCCTGTCCCGTCCAACCCCACCACCAGACCATAACCAACTAACTGGTTACTGCGTACACCGGCAACCGAGGTAAGGTCTTTGATTCTTTCCGCATAGACAGTGCTGCTAAACAGCACTGCCGTCAAAGCGATCATCAAGAAACGTTTCATCATCTTTCTCCGTTTGACCGACTCAGAATGGCCACAGCTGACCAATAAAGAACTTAGACAACCATCCCATTGAATTGGAATCGTTCAGGGCACCAGTGCCACTGTAAGTTATCCGGGCATCTGCCAGCTGAGTAGAATACACCGTATTACTGGTGGAAATATCCTGCGGTCGGATCATGCCGCTGACACGAATATATTCATCACCCTGATTGAGGGTCAGCCATTTCTCACCCTTTACGATCATCAGCCCATTCGGCATCACTTCATGCACCGTGACGGTTATGTTGCCATTCAGGCTATTGCTCATGTCAGATTTGCCCTCACCATCAAATGCTGTGTTAGACTCACCGGAACTAAAACTCAGGGGCTTATCAAAGATACGGGGCTGAAAGCCCATAACCGTTGGTGATGTCATAGACTGTGAGTTTGACTTATCCACCGTCGTCTTATTACTTTTTGTTGAAGAGGTACTTTCCTGTAAGACAACCGTGATAATGTCACCAACCCGATGTGCCCGGCCATCCCCATACAGACTATTACTGGTGGCAGCATTAAAGATTGAACCGGTGACTTCCTGCGGTGCCTTCATAGCCTGCGGACGCACCGGCGCAAAATGGGGATTATCCGGTTTAGGTGGCGTACTGACACAACCACCCAGAACCAAAGTCGTCGTCAATAATAATAGCAGCTGTTTCATCACTTACCTCCTCAACTCAGCGTTACAGATTCTGTGTCACGTAGGACAACATCTGGTCGGCAGTTGAGATAACTTTCGAATTCATCTCGTAGGCCCGCTGGGTAGTGATCATATTCACCAGTTCCTCTACAGAATTCACGTTAGAGCCTTCCAGCATTCCCTGCCTTAGCAGACCGGTGCCACCGTCGCCCGGATTAGACAAAACCGCGTTACCGCTGGCAGCGGTTTCGAGATAGAGATTCTGACCATAAGACTGCAGCCCCTGGGGGTTAACAAAATCAGCCAGTTGCAGCTGTCCTATCTGCTGCGGGTTCGGATCACCCTGCAGCACGACACTGACAATCCCATCGACACTCACCGTCATTGACTGCACACCACTCGGTAATGTCAGCCCCGGGTTTAACAGATAACCTTCTGAATTGACTACCTCGCCATCGGCATTCAGCTGAAACTGACCATGACGGGTATAACCCGTATCACCGTTCGGCATGGTTACCTGCCAGAAGCCACGCCCCTCGATAGCAATATCAAACGATTCACCTGTGTTCTGCAGCTCGCCTTCCTGAAACAGCTTTTGCGTGCCAGCAACCCGGACACCAGAACCCAGCTGCAAACCTGAAGGCAGCTGTGATGCTTCCGCGCTCTGAGCGCCAGGCTGACGCTGTATCTGATACATCAGATCTTCAAAAACCGCGCGATCTTTCTTAAATCCAACCGTACTAACGTTTGCCAGGTTGTTGGAAATAACCTTCAGGGAGGTGTCCTGCGCACTCAAACCCGTTTTAGCAACAAAGAGAGCACCATGCATACTTATTCTCCACCTGTGTTATTCATCATTATTCTGTTACTGCAGTGAGAGGATACGCGCCGCTGCAGAGGAGTTCTCTTCAGCAGTCTTCATCATCTTCACATGCATCTCAAACTGCCGGGCCAGATCAATCACCGATGTCAGTTCTGAAATAGAGTTAACGTTGCTCGATTCAAGAAAACCAGAACGTATTTTTACCTCATTGTCCTGCGCCAGCGGCTGATTATTGCCGCTGTGCATCATGCCATCGACACTTTTAAACAATACACCCGGTTCCGGATTAACCAGTTTAATCCGATCCAGGATCGCCAGTTCCGTAGCCGCTTCGCCGGCGGGTTTAATGGTAATGGTGCCATCGCCCCCAATATCAATTTTTTCAAACGGCGGCAGGGTAATCGGTATACCACCATTGCCCATAACCGGGCTGCCTGTACGGGTAACCAATTGATTAAACTGATTAACCTGCAGCTCACCCTGGCGGGTATAGGCTTCATTACCATCCGCATCGATGACCGCCATCCAGCCATCACCATCGATCGCCACATCCAGAGAGCGCCCGGTTTGCATCAGCGTACCGCTGGACATATTCGTGCCGGGGCGTTCTGCCATCGCATACACCCGGGAAGCGTAGCCATCCCCTTCTACCTGCATCGCCCTGGCCTGAGCAAAATCAGCTTTAAAACCCGTCGTTGTCGCATTCGCAAGATTGTTCGCATGGGCCTGCTGAGAACGCATATTTTCCCGCGCCCCACTCATGGCCAGATACAACACTTTATCCATTGGATTCCCCGTTTGCCGTTCAGACACTAAAACGGTCAAACATTGCCGCTTTAGGGTTAAAAGTTTACAGCTCTGTAAAATGCAATGCCTATGCCAACCTTTATAGCAGGCATAAAAAAGGCGACCTGCGTCGCCTTAATATTACCCATTACTGCTACATCATCAGATCTGCAGAATAGCCTGAGTCACCGTATTCAGTGTTTCCAGTGTTTTTGAGTTCGCCTGGAAGTTACGCTGCGCTTCAATCAGTCTGACCAGCTCGGTAGACAGGTCAACATTGGATTGTTCCAGCGCTGCTGAACGCAGACTACCATTCAAACCGGTACCTGGAGGGTTAAGCACCGCATTACCGGAAGCCAGAGTCGCACCCCATTCAGTATCTCCCGCTGGCTGTAGGCCTGACTGGTTTTCGAAGGTTGCGAACGCGACTACACCCAGATTCTGTTTCTGGCCATTGGAGAAAGCGGCAACCATCTCACCGGTTTCGGCGAAACTAACACCGATCAGGTCACCTTTGGTATAACCATCCTGAGATGAAGCCTTTACAATTGATGCAGAGGCAAACTGAGTACTACCTGAAAGATCCAGGGTAATCTGAGTTTCAGTATTAGCTGGGTCGGCGCCGGCAATGGTCAGCTCTGGAGCCGTCGCACCTGCAGCCATCGCTATACCGTTCACGCTATTGAGAAAACCGGTGGTAGGGTCAAACCCAAGCATAACCGCACCCACTTCACTTAAGGTTTCATTCGCCTTAACCGAAAAGCCAGTCTCACCAGGGTCAACACTCTTACCAATATCCAGTAGTTCAGTACCGTTCAGATATGCAAACATCTGGTACTGACCACGATAACCATTATCACCTTCAAAGGTACGGCTGGCATCTGGGGTTAATACCGTTGTCGACGGCAAACCTGTTGCCAGATCAGTCTCAGTGACACTGAACTCAGAACCGATATCACCGTAATCTGCTTTAAATTTAATATCCAGCCTGAACTCACCCGCTTCTTCAACAACGGTGATGGATTCCACATTCGGATTCCGGTCTTTAATTTCAGTCTGGCGACTGGTGATCAGCTCAGATATCTGATTCAGCGTAGGGACTGCCGGGGTGGTAGAGATCTCAATCGGCACGCCGCCAATATTAAGTTCAATATCATCACCAGCAGCAGGCGGATTCAGGATGTATGAATAATTCTCGTTGGCATCACGTTCAGTCGGGTCAGGAGTGATATCGACACCGGCTGAATCACTGATCTGCATATCGCCATAGCCACTATACTTTGAAAAAGTTTCAAAACTGATAGTGCCGACACCCGCAGCTGCAGTCGGGTCCTGAGTAAACGACAGCGTGGACGTATCAATACGCTTATCAAGATCTTTCAGCGCTTCAAGATCGACCGCATTTGGCGTACCACTCGCATCGAACGCAATGTCAACACCACTGATATTGAGGCTGTCAGGAAGCGTCACATCCAGCGTATAAACATCACGCACAGGGCGCTGCTCAACCAGATTATATTTAATGGTATGTTCGTTACCCAGACTATCAAACGTCCGCACCGTGGTGCTGTAGGTAAACGAAGCAGGCACATCTTTATCATAAGGCGTGGTCAGCAGTGTCGCATCAGCCGCATCGTTAATGTTGAAGGACAGTCCAATATTGTTAGTTGCCTTTGGCGGACTTTCTTTCTGATCCACCGCTAAGTCACCGATAGGCAGACGATTACCCTCGGCGTCTAAACCGTACCCCTGCAAATACTTACCGGATTTGGAAACCACAAAGCCGTCTTTATTCAGCTCAAACGCTCCGGCACGGGTATAAGTTATACCGCCCTGACCATCATCCAACTGGAAGAAGCCCGAACCATTGATCGCCAGATCCAGATTGTTATTGGTAAATTCGGTCGTACCCGCCTGAAAGTTCTGAGCGATATCGGTGACGGTAACACCTGAACCTGCCACATTACTTGAGCCCGCACCAACGACCGCTGTTGCATAAATATCACCAAACTCGGTACGTGAGGCTTTGAAACCAATAGTACTGGAGTTCGCGATGTTATTACCGGTCACATCCAGATTGGTGGATGCCGCTTTCAGGCCTGTTATCGCAGTATTAAAACCCGCCATGATTGTTCTCCAATTAACCTATTCGTTTGACATCGCTGAAATCGACGGAACCCGCATCAGTATTGACTTTCATACCGATACCGTTCTGTCCCAGCGTGACACTATTGACGTTATAAGCAATAAAACTAGTCGCTGTCTCGTAATTGCCATCCACCTGAGCTTCAGCCACCACCCGATACTCCCCTGCAGGCCGGTCACCGGCACTCCATACAAAGTAGTGATCGCCAGCGCGCTGACTACCCATCTCAACTTCATCTACGAGATTATTCGAACTGTCATAGATGGAAACCCGCAGGTTTTCAGTACTGACGGGCAGCTCCACTACGCCTCTGATCTCTCCTGATTCAGCCACCTGAGCAATATCCGTCTTGGTATATACATCCTGGCCAATCATTGATGATGCCTGCAGCGCAGCCTGACTGGAAAGCAATGACGATGACATGGTTTCCATCGTTGTATTCAGCTTGGCAATATTTTCTACCGTACTCATACTGGCAATCTGCTGCATGAACTCACTGGTTTCAGCCGGGCTGGTAGGGTCCTGGTTTTGCAGCTGCGCAATCATCAGCTTCATAAACATTTCACTGTCGGAAGTGCTACTTTCAGTAGAAGACGCGGTAGAATTCGCCTGATTTTGCGCATTAATCCTGTCGTAGACCGACTGCGTTCCGGTAACGTCGTTAACACTCATCTCTATACCTCACATCTGTTCGTCTGAGCTTACTGACCCAGCGTCAGAGCCTTCTGCAACATCTGCTTTGCAGTATTCATGATCTCGACATTTGTCTGAAAAGAGCGTGACGCCGAGATCATATCCGCCATCTCTTCTACAACATTCACATTCGGGTAGTAGACATAACCATTCTCATCCGCCATCGGGTGGTCCGGGTTATACTCCTGACGCAACGGCGCATCACTTTCGACGATCCCGGCGATGCTAACGCCCTGTCCCGCCTGTACGCCCATTGGCAGACTGCCTGGTTGCTGATTCTCAATCTGCTTCAATTCAAAAACAGGCTTACGGGCGCGATAGGTTTCACCTGCGCTACTGCTGACACTCTCTGCATTGGCCATATTGCTGGCGGTGGTATTCAGACGCACTGTCTGCGCACTCATCGCTGAACCCGCAATATCAAAAACATTACCCAGAGACATGATTATTCACCCTTAATCGCGTTGGTAAGACCTTTAAACTTTTTATTCAGAAACTCAAATGACGCCTGATAATCAACCGCATTTTTAGTGTAACGCGCCATTTCAGCCTGAACATCGACCGTATTGCCATCAACACTTGGCTGAGTGGGGTTTCTGTACATCAGCTCTGCTACAAAATCAGAACTGATCAAACCACTGTTGTGCCCGGCATCAGTTTGCATCATCTTGAGCGGCTTCTGACCATCCTGGACACCCTGTAAAATACTTTTGAAGTCAATATCCCTGGCTTTATAGTTTGGCGTATCGCTGTTTGCGATATTATTTGCCAAAATCTCAGCACGCTGAATCCGCACATTAACGGCCTGTTCGTGAATTCCCAGCGCATTGTCAAAGCTGATTGCCATCGTTCTGCCTCAAAGTTTTTCTCATTCACATAATGCAAGAGCAATACCAAAACAAAGAAATTCATAAAAAACATACACTTAATATTTATCAGATGATAAAGCGGCAACGGTTATCCGTAGAAAAGCGGCAACATAAAAGTCAGAGCGGCAAAGCGGCAACATTAAGCTGAGGGCGGCAAAACGGGAAAATTGTTCGCGACTGGAATGTGGAATGTGGAATGTGGAATGTGGACAAAACAATAGCCACTACATTTTACAGCAGAGACTAATCTGACTTTTTCAGGCTACAGGGAAGTAGGCTGCTGGTCACATTCAGGTATCGTGGTTAAACACAGGAGAGGTTTGAGAAACCGGCGAGCCGCAAAAACACGCCTGACGCGCGTGTTTATTTAGCCCGGTAAATAATTCCCGGACGACAATGCACCATTTCAAACAGATGATGTAGTTCACCGATCGATTCAGAGGCCCCCAACAGCAGATAACCGCCGGGCTTAAGGGTTTTATGTATTTTTTGCAGAATCTCTTGCTTGCGCTCAGAAGAAAAGTAAATCAACACATTACGGCAAAAAACGATATCACAGGGGCCAATACCATTATAGGCGCCCAGCAAATTAAGCTCTTTAAAAGTAATTCGTTTCTTGATCTTCGGAATCAATTTCCAGGCATCTCTCACGCCGGGTTCAAAAAACTTTTTTAACCGATCCTTAGACAACCCTCTGCCAAGCGCCAGCATTTCATACTCCGCCAGACGTGCCTGGTCCAGCACCCGGGTAGAAATATCGGTGGCGATAATCTCCTCCCCCATTCTGAACGCAGAGGCATTCTGTTCTTTAAACTCATCAATAACCATACTGATAGAGTAGGGTTCCTGCCCTGTAGAACAAGCCGCTGACCAGATTTTCAGGCGCTGAGAAGACAACTTCTCTGCCAGTTCAGGCAGCAGTTTATCTTTTAAAATCTCATAGGGATGGATATCCCGGAACCAAAGTGTTTCATTGGTGGTCATTGCATTAATGACCTGCTCTTTCAGACGGCTGTTACCCGGACGCTGAAGTGCAACAACCAGCTGCCCCAGTGAGGAAAAGTTGCCATCGAGCAAAATTTTGCTTAAGCGACTTTCGACCAGATACTGTTTATGTTTGGCTAGCAAAATACCGCAAGCCTGTTCAAGAAATTGACAGAACTGATCAAACTCCTGTGACGTAATATTTATTTTCTGGCAGTTCAGAGTTCTATCCTCTTTCGGTAAGGTATGAGTCACCCCTCAACTGACTCAATACGTGCAATCACAGCTTCAGCTAACTCATCGGGATTAAACTTCCCTATAAACGCGTCAGCACCGACACGCTTAACCATAGCCAGATTGAAACGACCACTCAACGAGCTATGCAACATCACATGCAATGGTTTCAGACGAACATCTTCCCGAATTTTCTTCACCAGGGTATAGCCATCCATCTGCGGCATCTCAATATCAGAGATTACCATCAAAAACTTATCGGTCATTCGCTCATCTTTATCAGCCATCTGGGTCAACATCTCCAGAGCAGCTTTACCATCATTGGCAGTAGTGACCTTGATATTCAAATTTTCCAGCGCTTTCTTCACCTGAGTCCGGGCGACACTGGAGTCATCAACAACCAGTATATGATACCGTGCGGCATTCTTCTTGAAACTTTCGGTAACAACCGTGGTTTTCACATCAGTACTGACGGGAATAAGGTCAGCCAGTACCTGCTCAACATCAAGAATTTCAATCAATCCTCCGTCATGCTGGACCACAGCAGTCAGGTAATTTTTCTCGTTAGTCTCTATCGGTGGAGGGCTGACCTGATCCCATTTGGCAGGCAGAATCCGGTCAACATTGCGCACCAGGAACGCCAGCACCCGACGATTGTATTCCGAGACAATCAAAAAACAGCCCAACCGCTCTTCCGTCGCAACCGGCTGACCGCCAATCGCCTGGGATAGATCAATAACGGGGATGGTCTCACCACGAATATGCGCCAACCCTTTCAGTGCCGTCGTCTGTTTTGGAATACCCGTCAATTCAGGACAGGTAAGAACCTCCCGAACCTTGAAAACATTGATGCCATATTCCTGGTCATCATTCAGTCCGAACAAAAGCAGTTCCAGGCGGTTCTGCCCCGCCATATTGGTGCGTTGGTTTACAGTACTGTTTATACCTGACATGATGCTCTCTGTCCTAAGCGTTACCTGAACATTGCCACCTGAGTTGCAATGCGAACTTCCGGATTAAGCGTGAAACTATACAGATTCTCCACACTAATCACACTTATAGCTATGTTAGCCGCGCCAGTAAAGAGTACTTTGGCTGCGGAGTCGGGTTCTATCACCCAAAAAGCACAACAACACCTGATAAATCAGTATCAGCTAATTAATCCGATGGCGCGCACAGTTATTAAAGTAAACCCACTCGCCAGCACACTGGACAAGCGCCCCTGCAATCATCCGATATCCTTTATCCATGGGCCTGACAGGTCGTCGCGGATAACCATGAAAGCGGTCTGCGACAAACCTAAATGGACAATTTTTGTGACTGCGTCTATCGAACAATGGCAGCCTGTGGCGGTCACCAGCAGAGCATTGAGCAAAGGTACCATTTTGGGTGACTCAGACATTTATCTCAAAGAATTTGATACCCGTCGCGTAACAACACCCTACTTTACCAATCCCGGGGAACTCATTGGCCGAGAGATAAAAAGGGCCATTACTGCCAACCAGATTATTTCACCAACGCTGGTCGCAAAAAAATTACTGATACGCAAAGGCGACATGGTCTTTATTGAAGCCCGAAAAGGATCGATGCTCATCCGTATGACCGGTACTGCCGAACAGGATGGCGCACTGGGCGAGCAGATCTCCGCCATCAATAGCCGCTCAGGAAAAAAAGTTCACGGCTATGTCAAAAGCCCGGGCATTATCTCTGTTAATGCTCCGTAACGGCGTCTCGCAGGGCGATATATGAGCTGCTATACTGTGGACAATATTTTGTAAAATACTGTTAAAGTTTTCCATCGGCGCGCCGATATCAGTGTCTAGAACAGAATGAGGACCAGAAAATGGTTATTGATATCACGGGTTTAACGTCGTCTGCACAAACGGCTAACTCTCGTGCCAAGGTAAGTGATCAGCCTGCGACTGAAAGTCGCTCGCAACAGTCGTCGACGCCGCAGTCAGCACCATCCACAGGTGTTAGCTTCAGCGATGCTGCGCAGGCAATACAAAAGAGTGTCAGTCAGACAGTTAGCGAAGGCCCATCGGTTAACGAAGAGAAAGTCGCTGAACTGAAAGCTGCTATCGATAACGGCAGCTATCAGATCAACTACGAAAGCACCGCGCGTGGACTTCTGCAGCTAGAAAGCATACTGGATTAATCCCACCGTGACCGCGCTGCCGCCACCTGACCAGATAAATGCCCTGACCACTCAGGGCATCACTTTTCTTACCACACTGCATGATCTGCTTGAGGAAGAATACGTCGCTTTACAGCAACGCGACATTAGCCTGCTGCAAGCGTTAATAGAAAAGAAAACCGAAACCCTGCAGCTACTTGAAGAAAACAACCTTGCCCGAAATGAGCTATTTATCGCTGCTGGCATAACACCCGATAAAGCAGGTCTGCAAAGCTATAAATCCCAATTGAGCGAACCAGAAACCACCTCTTTCACTTCACACTGGAATGAACTGGAACAAATTCTGCGTCAGGTAAATGATAAGAATAAACGCAATGAAATTATCATTACCCGCAACAGCCGCAATCTGGAACACCTGATGGCCATCCTCAGAGGCCAGAATCAGAAAAACACCCTTTATAATCAAAGCGGAGCAAAAGGAAACTATGCTGCGCAGACAAGCCTGGGAAAAGCCTGAATTTTTTCCGATTTACCCGTGACCTCAGGCGCCAGAACAAGTAGAATCCCTGCCACTGCCTCCCCGTAGTTCAACCGGATAGAATAGGGCCCTCCTAAGGCTTAGATAGGGGTTCGAGTCCCTTCGGGGAGGCCATCCATACTTTTCCCCCTTTTACTTATCAACCTCTTAAGAGGTCTCTTTAATTTCCTGTGCCACCATGTTGCCACCAGTGAAAAAGATGCAGGCATTAACCGCCTGTCTCCCCCATTCAAACACGTAAAACATGCCCACTAATGTGAACATATTATCAATCACCCTATAGTTTGACGGACACTATTGCTTTTAAAAGGCAATAGCGACCTGACGGTAGCTCTGTGTGGAGAACTTTGCTCAGCAGAACTCTCTATCTTCAACTTACCAATAGAACGATATCGATCATCTTTCTCAGCCAGAATATCAAGAGACACAATCATTAACTCGTAGTCATTCTTTCTCCATGAATTTCTTTTTGAAGAACAAAAAGGGCCACCCCAAAGGGTGGCCAAAGTGTAGCGAAGAGTTTGCTACGGTAACTTAGTTGATATCAGTAACGGGCTACGAGAAATCAAACCAGGTTGACTTCAATACGGTGTAATCATTAAAGGCGTGCATTGACTTATCTCTCCCGTTGCCGGTTTGCTTGAGTCCACCAAACGGCATGGTTATCTGGTTATCACACCCAAAATAGGTATTCACATTCATGTTGCCGGTACGTACTTCACCTGCGACGTAATGTGCCCTTTTAAGATCCCCGGTCCAGACCGCACCTGCAAGGCCATAAATAGAGTCATTAGCGATAGCGATAGCTTCTTCTGTTGTTCTGAATTTTATGACGACCAGTACCGGTCCAAAAATTTCCTCCTGTGCCACCCGCATATCATTGGTAACGTCAGTAAGAATTGTCGGTTCAAAGTAGTGACCGCCATCTGTTACAGACACCTTATTGCCACCCAATGCTAAAGTCGCCCCTTCAGATTTACCGATTTCGACGTATTCCTGAACAGTATTACACTGTCCTTCATCGATCAGGGGCCCCATCAGGGTTGTCGGCTCAAGTGGATCTCCTGGCTGCCAGTACTTATCAGCCTGCTCTATTAACATTTCAACAAACTGATCATGAATATCTTCATGAATCACCAAACGAGAGCCCGCTGTACAGGTCTGGCCGGTATTAAAGAAAATAGCTGCAGCGGACTTTGCAGCAGCCTTCTCCAGATCAGCATCTGGAAAGACGATATTAGCGCTCTTGCCACCCAGTTCATTAAAAATTAATTTATGGTTAGACTGACCTGAATAAATCAACATCTGCTTACCGATAGGCGTAGAACCAGTAAAGCCTACACAATCAATATCATCATGTAGCCCCAGGTGTTCTCCCAGCACGGCTCCTGAACCTGGTAACACCGATAGTACGCCATCAGGTAAACCTGCTTCTGAAGCCAGCTTTGCAATCCGGATTGCTGTCAGCGGTGTATTAGAAGCAGGTTTCAGGATGACTGAGTTGCCCGCGCCAATAGAAGGCGCCAGCTTCCACATTGTGGTGGCCAGCGGATAGTTCCAAGGTGTTATAGCAGCAACCACACCGACCGGAATCCGGGTGACCATACCCAGAGATTTATTTTTCGCCGGTGTAAGTTCATCATAAGCTTTATCGATAGATTCAGCAGTCCAGCGCAGAGTACGAACGCTGGAATGGACATCACCGCCATTATCATCCATCGTGCAGCTAATTGGCTTACCGGTATCCAGCGACTCCAACAAAGCCAGCTCTTCCCAATTTTGTTCAATAAGCTCAGCCCAGCGAAGCAGAATATTTTTTCGCTCTGCAGGATCCATTTTTGACCAGATACCGTTTTTAAAAGTATCCCGGGCGATTTTTACTGCCAAATCAGCGTCTTCAGCACTACAGTTTGCAACGTCTACAATGATTTCGCCCGTAGCCGCATTATATGTTGGACGCGTTTTACCTGACAAAGCAGTCACGTACTCACCGTTGATAAATGCACGACCTTCAATAACCAGCTTCGCAGCTTTATCTTCCCAGTATTGCCGCTTTTTATCAGTCATAATACTCCTCCAGATTCATTGCTTTTGTTATCTTTGTCAGTTCTGTTGCACAAGGTTGTTCGCAGCAAATCTCGTGCATAAACAGTCTTAACAACTGCCGGCAATTATCTTTATTCATATCTTCACGCTCAGCGATTGAATGTCTGATACGTTGTGGCAGTTCACCTGCCGTTGACAGAAATCGCTGGCCCTCTTCTGTTTCATTCCAGTAACGTATCCAGGTGTCATACATCTCTACATTAATTTCTGGATGAAACTGTACGCCCATCGCTTTTCCCTGGCAGAAAATCTGAGGGGCTAGATTTGTTTTTCCCAGTAAACGAGCCTTGGGGGGCACTGAAAACGCATCGAAATGAAAGTTTAACCAAGGGCCTGAGATAATACGGGATATGCCTGAATCAGCTGCGGGTATAACACTGGTGATATCTGTCCAGCCGATCTCAGCTTGCTTATTCTTATAAACTTGTCCGCCTAAAGCGCGAGCCAGTATCTGGCTACCGAAGCAAATGCCAAAAGTAGGAATGTCATCAGCTTGTACCCGCTTGAGCCACTCCAGCTCCTTTTCTAACCAAGGCAGCCGGTGATCATAGGCAGATTCCGGACTACCTAATAATACAAGCAACCTCAATTCCCGGGGTTCAGGTAAAACCCCATCAACATCAATAACCTCTAGCTGCATGCCTAACTCGTCAAACAGTTCAGGCAGAGAGCCTGCCACATCGCCTTTGTCATGCCGGATTGCGACTACCCGCCCCTGATCAGAAATATACATTGGTAAACGTCCACACTAAAACATATTAAAGCATATTTAAATTTATTTGATTTTCTTAAGCAACCCTTCAAAGAGCTGACCTACCTATAAAGGGTGTTTTTTGGGAGATATAGCTGAAGAACCTGGGTTTATTTCGCTCTATACAGGAATTTCAAGCGTCTCAACCCACCCTAAAAGGGTAGATTTTTAGCAAAGGACGGGGTTGAAAGTGGTTTTTTTTCACAATATTCTTATTGAAACATTTAAAACCATATTTTAATTAAATAAAAATTAAGTCATCTGCGGCGTTTCGCTGAAGACAAAAAAGAACAATAAACAGATTCCTGGAGGAAAACATGACCACAGCCAACAGCATCTCAATTGAGGACGCACCTTTTCTCGATGTTTCAGACCCATCATTTTCTATTAGATCTCAGGACGTTCTAAATGCCCGGGAAAAAAGCTGGTTTGCCCGCACTCCTTATGGCATCGCTATCCTCAGATACGATGAGGTTAACAAACTGGTACGTGACCAGCGTTTACGTCAGGGGAGTTACGCCTGGCCCGCACATAACAAAGCAACAGGAAGCTTTACTGACTGGTGGGTACGCATGCTTCTCAGTAAAGAAGGCGCAGATCATTCCCGACTAAGACGCCTGGCGAATCCAGCTTTCGCACCAAAGCTGGTGAAAACACTCACTCCAACATTCCAGAAAATAGCCAATGATCTTATCGATCAGTTCATTGGCGATGATCAATGCGACTTTGTCGCGCAGTTTAGTGAGCCTTACGCAACTCAGGTGATCTGCACTCTGCTCGGCTTGCCCCTTGACGAATGGAAAAGACTGGCTGAACTAGCCTCTGATATGGGCCTTGCTCTGGGAGTAACCTTCAATCAGGACCAGGATAAGATTAATGCAGCTACTGACAAGCTGGTTAAGTACGCGGAAGAGGCTGTGCGCATGACGAAGGAGCAGGGCCTGGGAGAGAATTTCCTCAGTTATCTGATCCGTGCAAATGAAGACAAAGAAGCCCTGAGCGATCAGGAACTTTACGACATGATCATACTGGCAATCTTCGGTGGTATTGATACCACCCGAAATCAAATTGCACTCGGTATGGATATGTTTATGCAACACCCGGATCAGTGGAAGCTATTGGGCGAAAAACCTGAGCTGGCACGAAATGCGGTGGAAGAAGTAATGCGCGTCAGACCCACTGTTACCTGGGTTACCCGGGAAGCTCTTGAAGATTTCAACTATCAGGGACTGGATATCAAAAAAGGGACTACGGTACACCTGTTCAGCCAGTCTGCGGGATCTGATCCACGCGTATTCGAGAACCCTGAATTCGATATTGAAGCTAAACGCTGCCCGCACTTTGGATTTGGTGCCGGAGCCCATCACTGCATAGGTCACTTCATTGCCCGCGGAGATATGAGCGAAGCCCTGGTGTTGCTTTCCAAACGACTAAAAAATCCAGTTTATAACGGCCAGCAGACCTATTACCCAGACAGCGGTAACACCGGTCTTATCACAATGCCAATCAAGTTTGAGATTGAGTAATACAGATGAATACTCCATCCATCGCCATCATTGGCTGCGGCCCTTCCGGCTGCTATACCGCACAGTTCCTGCGCAAGCAGTGGCCGGATGCTGAGATCAGTATCTATGATCGCATGCCAGTTCCTTTCGGGCTGGTCAGATATGGCGTCGCTCCTGATCATGTAGGCACAAAAGCGGTTACACGACAGTTTGACAGGTTGTTTCAGCGTGAGCATGTCAATTTCATCGGTAATATAGAAGTTGGCAGGGACATCGATCTTTCTGCTCTTCGCGAAATTTATGATGTCATTGTTCTGGCGACAGGTTTATACGGCGATAAACCGCTGAATATCCCTGGAGAGGAGCTTAAGCAGGTTTATGGCGCTGGCAATCTTACCCGATACATTAACGACCATCCTTATGAATCTGGCTTTTCACCAGACTTAGGAGAGAACTGCATCATTATTGGCAACGGTAATGTTGCAGTAGATGTTCTCCGCCTGCTGGCAAAAGGCGCCGACCAGTTTGAGGGATCGGAGGTTGCTTCAAAAACTCATGCATCCCTTGGTAGTGACGCAATAAAACGTATCGAAATCATTGGCCGCTCCCCTGCCGAGTTCGCCAAATTCGATACAGTAATGATACGTGAGCTGAGTCAGTTGGAAAACGTTGGCTTTGAGCTTCACGATATGCCTGAAACCAACAAAGCATTGGCGCCAGCGACAGCTGCAAAACTGGAAGCGCTGCAACAACTTGCACAACATAAGCCTCAGGCAGCTCGAATCACTATCACTTTTCGTTTTGGCTGGACTCCTTACAGCATTAAAGGCAGCGATAATGTGGAAAGTATCACTCTGATATCCACCAACGGTGTATCAGAACCCATTTCATTGAAAGCTGACAGCATTATCAAAGCGATCGGTTTCTGTGATTCAGACAACAGTTCTATCAATCGGGAAGAGTTATCTAAAGCACACCCATCCCTATCGACCGGTTATATAGATTCAGGGCTGTACTGCGCGGGTTGGTTCAAACGTGGACCTCAGGGAACCATTCCCGAAAATAGAATGGATGCTAAGTCTGTGGCTAATTCAATAATTGAGCAGCTGGCAGATACCCCATCCTCTAAGCCTGGACTTAAAGCGCTCCCCGAAACCTGCCTCAAGAAGATAGTTTCTTACCAGAACTGGACAAAGATCGATCAGGCTGAGATTGCATCATCAGAGCTGAACCGGGTGAGAACAAAAATGAAATCAATAGACCAAATGCTATCAACTGCGATGGCCAAAGCTGAAGAATAGTAAGAGGCCCTTATGAAAATCAAAGTACTTTATGGAACGGAAACAGGTAATGCAGAGATGGTCGCAGACGATATCGTTGATGCACTGAATGGCCACTACGAAGCAGAATATCAGGACATGGCCGATTTTTCTGCCGCTGATATTACCGCTGATGAATTTTACATTCTGGTCTGTTCAACCTATGGGAATGGTGAATTACCAAATACAGCTCAACCTCTTTATGACGCTCTCACTGAAGAGAAGCCGAATCTTAGCAATATCCGTTTTGCTGCCTTTGGCCTGGGCGACAGTTTTTATGAAACGTTCAACAAAGGCTGCGCAATGATGGCGGATAAACTGAAAGAGCTGGGTGCCGAAGAGATCGGCCAACCAGGCTATCATGACGCATCCAGTGGAGACTTACCAGGCGACGTTGCCATTGAGTGGCTGGATAAGCTGATGAGCCATCCAGGAATCAGCGGTTAAACCATAGCAACATAGTATTAAAACAGGTAACCATAATGACAATAACCCGTCCGCTGAATCTGTGCATCATTGAAAACGGTTTAGTACCTGAAGAGCTGGTCGCTAAATTCGGTAGCTATCCCGATATGATTGAGCACTGGCTTAAGCCTGTCATGCCTGATGCCGTGTTTAGTACCGTCTCGGCGATTAGAGGGCAAGACTATCCTCAGCCCTCCGACTTCGACGGATATATCTTAACCGGTTCAAAACATAGTACCTGTGAAAATACAGACTGGATGATCCGACAGATCCAGTTTCTGCAGCAAACCCGGACGGCAGAGATTCCTGTATTTGGTATCTGTTTCGGGCATCAGATCATGGCAAATGCTTATGGTGGTAAAACAACCAAATCCCGACAAGGCTGGGGAATAGGTGCTCAGAGCTATCACAGTAATTGCCAATCCGCACTGACTGGAAATGTCTATGTATTCCACCAGGATCAGGTATCACAGGTCCCTCCGTCAGCAGACGTCATTGGAGGCTCTGATCACTGTCCAAATGGTGTATTGAGGTACCGCTTCCCGGCGTTATCCGTGCAATATCATCCTGAATTTAGCAACGCTTATGTAGCCGCACTAAACCTCAAGCATGGTGGAGCAATCATTCCCAGTAAAGTTGCAAAACAAGCAGCAGAATCGCTGGAAAATCTTAGCGTTGATCCACGCCCTATGGCAGAAACAGTTAAGAACTTCTTTATGGAAAAAGTAAACCCATAAACCAATCGACTCCGGTCGTTTTTCATACACAAACAACCAGAACGGATTGATAACAGAACGATGAGCACAGGAGCACAACACTAAACATATATCACCATATTTAAAATCAAACAACTAAAGGTACAACAAAAATAAGTATTGCTCCCAGAGCATACAAGGAGAAAGTTTCTATGACTGCCTTAGACCTACATCGCGAATTAAATTCGAATTTAGATACTGTGCAGAGGCTTGAGGATCGAATTCAGGCTTCCGGGGTAAAGCACATTTATTATCAATGCGTTACTTTAAGCGGCCGCGTTATCGCTAAAGTTGTGCCAGCAAAGCATCTCGCCCGTAACTTGCAAAAAGGTGTTCAATTTCACCGCACTGCAATTTCAGATCTGCAAAGTACCCGTGACGGAGTACTGCTGGGCGGCGGTGCCCAGGCAGCCGAACTGACAGCACTCCCTGATACAGATACCTTTAATGTGCTGCCATGGGATAACGATATGGCATCATTTTTCTGCCGCATGTATGAACCTGATCATATCCCTGAGATTGGTGGCAATCCGCTGGATATCGATGCCCGGGGCTTGCTAATCGATACCCACAAAAAGTTCCAGGAGCAGACAGGGCTGGAACTGAAAACCGGTTGCGAACCTGAAATGTCCTGGCACGGTGAATCGATGGCAGTCCAAGTTCGCCCAGGAGCCAGCCCTGCCTATAATTTGGGCAACATGGAACTGATGCGACCAATCATGAAAAAAGTCATGGAATACGCACAAGCCATGGGCCTGGATATGATTGAAGGCGACTATGAGGATCCAGGCCAATTAGAGCTGAACTGGATGTTTGATAGCTGTCAGCTTACCGCAGACAGATTGATCACATATCGTATAATCTGCCGCCAGGTAGCCCGTGAATTTGGTGTTATAGCCAGCTTTATGCCAAAACCAACTACCGGAAGCATGGGTAATGGCTGTCACCATAACTTCAGCCTGTGGCGTGATGGTGTCAATGTTCTGGAAGACCCTGGGCGTCGTGAACTGCACCTGACAGAAATCGGTATGCATGCCCTGGGCGGTGTCATGAAGCATGCCCGCGCTTCAATGTTAGTGATGGCACCAACTGTCAACTCCTATAAGCGTTATTGGGACACCGGACTGTTTGCCCCTAATCGCCTGAACTGGGGTATGGATAATAAAACCTGCACCGTACGCCTTTCCGCAAATGGACGCCTGGAATACAAGACGCCAGATGCAAGCGCAAACCCATACCTGACACACTCTCTGCTATTGGCATCTATGCTGGATGGAATTCAGAATAAGCTTGATCCTGGAGCCCCGGATAACACTGACAGTGTTTCTGTCCCTGACGAGATGCACGGCTCACTACCGAAAACGCTCGGAGAAGCCATCAAAGCATTCGACGAATCACCTCTTATAAGCACAGCCCTTCCCGAAAAATTAGCCAGCCTGTACAGGGATCTGAAAGTCGATGAGTGGGCCCGATACTGCTCTGCTGTCACTGAGTGGGAACGTGATATGTATCTGGAGTATCTGCCATGAACCATAAACCGACACCCTCAGCGAGCCTGCAGGTTATTTGCTGCGACATTCCTGCTCCACCGCTCTTTAAACGAGACGCAACAGGCTACAGAGAGGGTTATGAATCCGATGTAGCAAGATTGATTGCTAAACAGCTAAATCTTGATACTGAATTTGTTTACGAGAGCTGGGCAGACTTTTACCCGGCCCTCGACGCAGTAAGAGGCGACATGTTGCTCTGCGGCCAGGGTATTTCTGCATATCGTAAAACACTTGGCGACTTTACTCATTCTTACGCTATTTTCGATGAAGCAGTAATGATCAAAAAAGGCAGTGCAATCAATAGTGCGGATGATCTCAAAGGCAAACGAGTCGGTGCTATCGAAAATAGTATCAATATGTCCCTTGCAGAAACGTTTACTGGCTGCATTACCGTCCCCTTCTCTGGTTCATCGGATGATGTTCTGGCCGATATGGTCAATGCCGTTCGTAATGGCTCAATCGATGCCTTTGTTGATGATGATGTAGCTCTGGTTCCCCTGGCAGACGCAGATGACCTGGACATCGCTTTTACTGTTAAAACTCAAAATGAGTGGGGTATTGCGATCAAGAAAGGTCAGCCCGATTGGCTGGACGATCTTAATCAGGCGCTGGATGCAATCAAATCAAATGGTGAACTTGAAGCAACCTGGAACAAGTGGATGCCTTCACTGAACTATCCATTCTGACACACAACATCGCTGATACGTTTAAAAAAAGCGTATCAGCAACACAACGATTCTTAGCGAAATCAGACATTCGCAAAGCAGACTCAACTAAATCTGAGTAATGAAATTCAAACAATAATAAGAGGTTTTTCATGCACCTTTATACAACGTTAAAACGTTCTCAATTGTATGTCCAGACAGCCATACCTTGTGAATACAAGACACTTACCCCTGTAACGGAATTGAGGAGTTAACAATGAAACAATTACGCACATACCTTCCTGAAAGCTGGGCTTTGGTCTTTGCATCGTTTGCATCCGCTTACGGCATCGGCCTGCTCTCACTTCTGGCTCTACCTTTTCTGATTGGTGCCGTTATGGCCGACTTCTCACTTGACGAAGCTGCCGCCGGGTACCTTCTCTCCGCTGAATTTGGCTCTACGATGATTGCTTCCCTGCTGATTGCTCCAATGATGGGACGCGCTCCCCGTAAGACCCTGGCTCTGATCGGTGCCCTTATTGCAATAGCGGCCAACATCATGTCCGCAAACGCGACAGATATTAACACTCTGACACTCTTCCGCTGTATGGCAGGTGCTGGCGCAGGCCTCTGCTTAGCCTGCGGTAACGCATGTGTCTCAGGTGCAAGAGATCCGGATAATGTTGCCGGTTATATGAACGTTTTGTTCGTGGCATTGATGGTTATTGTCATGATCGTTTTCGCTGACGCGATGGGGAAATATGGGTTATCTGGCCTCTACTATGCTATTGCAATCACAATGGCCATCATGATGGTATTTGTATCGATGATGCCTCAAAGCATTGATACATCACTCCATGACTATCATCACCATCCTGAAGATACCAATATGTTCTCTTCCGCAGCCTTACTGATGATGCTGGCAACATTTCTTTTCTCAGCCAGAGACACGATGGGTTGGGCCTTTGTTGAACAAGTGGGCATCAATGTCGGGTACGACGGTGAAACATTGGGAATGCTATTCTCCCTTCAGGCTCTTGTGGGTTTAATTGGACCTCTGGCAGCAGCGATTATAGGCAAGCGCTTCGGCATCAGCACACCTGTTATTCTGGGCGTTGTTGCCTGCGGCGCAGTCAGCATCGGTTATGTGATGGGTGAAACATCTAAAGCGATGTACACAACATCGGTCATGATGATCGCAGCCACCTATTTCTACGCATTAGCCTACCTTACAGCTCTGGCAGCATCGCTTGATAAAGAGGGTAGGATTGTTGCTGCATGTGGTAGTTTCCTGACGCTCGGCGTAGCTGTTGGCCCCGCGATTTCTGGCAATCTTATCGCAATGGGTGGTTACACCCTCACGGCATGGGCTATCGCAGTAACAGTAGCGCTAACCGTTCTCGCTCTGATAGTACCAATTGCCAAAACGAAAGAAAGACATGCTCATATTGAAGCATCCAAAGCCGCAACATCGTCGGCAACAGCAACTTCATAAGCTTTCCAGGCATTCAGTAGATACTGACTGCCTTTTTTCCATCCTCAACATTAACTTACAAATCAGTAAGGAAGAAAATGAAAAAAATAACAACGGTTTCAGCTTGTGTGCTCGCACTATTGCTTGCGGGTTCTGTTAATTCAGCCGAGCTTTCAAGCACTATCGGTTTCACTAACGATTATCGATACCATGGCATCTCTCAAACTGCTGGAGATGCTGCTTTACAGGGTAGTATCGATATAGCATTTGATAACGGCGTTTACGCCGGTATCTGGGGTAGTAATGTAGACTTTGGCGATGATGCCAACCTTGAGATCGATTACTACGCCGGTTACGCAGGCAGTATCAACGAAGCGGTAGCATATGATGCGACTTTGTTGTACTTCCAGTATCCGGGTTATCTCGGGGCCGACATGGATTACGCAGAAATCGATTTTGGTCTGCACTTCAATGACTTATCATTCCTTTACACTTTTACCGATAACTATGCGAATACCTCTGAGACTTCCCAGTACATCTCTGTTGATTACACTTACGCAGTAACAGAAACCCTTGGAATAGGTCTCCACGCAGGACATAGTTTTGGAAATTATTGGGATAGCGGCCTCGATATCAGCAGCTATGAAGATTACTCAATTAGCCTGAACGGGGCTTACGCAGGGTTAGATCTGAGCGCCAGTTATCTGTTCAACAGTATCGATTCTTCCGAAGAATCAAATAGTGGAGCTTTCCGCAACGACGATACTTTGCAGCTAACGGTGTCTCGTACGTTTTAACATCCCCCCTTCAGGTTTAAACGTACACAAGGCCACCATCAGGTGGCTTTTTTTTGCTAATAATGTTTATGCCGTTTTGCCAGGGATTACCAATAACTTCCAACCATCTTTAAGCTTTTGGGTTAACTTTAAGTCATAGCTGCATTCGATTCGATTCAATTCAGACCTGACAATTTCACCTGGACTCCAATCTGCAGAGCTGGATGCTACGACTCTTGCATCATTCGTTATAATAACCAGGCTGGCCTTAGCGCCCAGCAAAGAAGCCGTTAAAGCCTCTTCTAATTCGGCTAGTACAATATCAGCACCTGCGATGCCAACAAACTCATCATCGACTAACACAGGTACAGCAAACGTAAGGATGTAGTTGTTCTGGCCAAAAAGATCAATATACGGTCCTTCTATATAGGCCATCCCCGTTTCATGAGGCTCTTTAAACCAGGATCGATTAGTATAATCATAATAGCTTTTGCTACCCTGATAAAAATTCAATTCTAGTGGAATTAACTCCCCCTTATCACCGTAATGGCGCCATTCCAGATACATTTGCTGATCACTTAAAGCACCTGGTGTAAACACGACACCGGCCCCCACCATATAAGACTCAGCGTCGGCAAGCACACCCTCAACCGTCGTTATGATCTGCGTTATATCCCGAGAAGCGATTTGCTTTCCTGAATGATTACCCTGCTGCCAAACCCTCTTCAGCCGATCAGAAACAATCTGGATTCTATTAAAAATAGAATCCAGGGTTGCGGATATTTTTACGACATGTCTCTCTATCTCTGCCTCAGAACTGGTAAGCCTCATCAATCACCCTCTTTCAGATTTCGATTATATTTATAATCTGCGATGCTGTACTTCAGACTACTTCAACAACCTCTTTATTATTAACGGCCATTATTTCAAGCTTAATTGCCATAATACGTTTAATCTCACGATTAACATGAGCTTCAGCTAAAGCTCCTGCCAAATTTGCATCGCCAGCGGTAATAGCATCCAGAATATGACTATGCTCACGTTCAACCCCGGTGATCAGATCCTGACCATCAGGCGCTATCCAGTTTAACTCTCCCAACTCTGCCTGAAGTTTTATTTCTGATGACGTAAGCCTGATAGATTGAGAAGCAACAGCAACTTCAATATGAAAACGCGCATCCGCCTGACGTCGCGCTTTACGGCTTCCCGCTTCTGCTAAGTCAGAAATATATTTCTTCAGGGCCTCAATATTCTCTGACGAAGCTCTCTTAGCAGCAAGGCGGGCAGCAGCTCCTGAAATAGCCATATGTTCATCACACAGGTCTCTTAATTCGAGCTTACTAAATTGACGAATCTGATCGTAAATTTTCTCGTCGCTCAACCCGGCAGATTCACAGATAAAACTCCCGCCATTACGCCCCCGACGGGTAACAATAACTCCACGATGCCTTAATTCAGAAAGTGCTTCTCTCAACGTAACAGTCGCCACTCCAAATTGAGCCGACAATTCACTTTCACTGGGCAACTGCTGACCTTCGTAATACAACCCTAAGTCGATCGCTTCCATCATTCGTCGTACGACTTCTTCAGTTCGCCCTTCCGGCCTCAGGCGTATAAGCATACCCGGTTGCGAAGCAGTTTCTCTATTCATGCGCAGTCCATCACGACCTATAAACAATAAAAATATATTCTTATAGTATATTTGATTTAAAAGTTACAGCCAACGCGCCACACGTCTGAATTCACGCTCAGTACTGATTAAATCGACCCGCATTTTATAGGTGATCTAGCGCTTGCTTAGTATCTGCAAATTCGGACTCAGGTGGGTATAGGCGTAGCCATTGCCGGGAATGAATGGTTAAACGTCAGTATTATGTCAGCGACACTCCCGCCGTTGTGCCCCATATTGCATACATGTTGATGCCTGACTTACTGAATAAAGTACGCGTCCGTCATCCCGGATCGACGCAGGATCGCTTAAAAGCTTTCGGGGGTGAAGTGATCGTGGCACCATCGTCTTCACAGTTTGGATAGCGCCAGGAAACAGAAAAGTGTATCCCTGCATGGGCCGTAGACTTCTGAGCAGATCAACAGCCAGCCAGTTCAGGTATGCTGCATATCCGCCAACGTTAGTGCGCTATTGTCCAGGTCCAGGTGGGCTGAGTCTTTATGCGCAACTTACAAGAGTCAGGATAGAAAAACACCCCTTCTATAACTGGTAGCATTTACACTGGACAGACTCCTTAAATGTCTCCCCTCTCTTCCTCAAAAAACGTCTGCTTTAAGCAATTCGTCGATCTGAATGGATCATACCTGAAGTATTGGAACCCTTAGCGAGTTGACCCGTTGTTTCCGGTTAACGGCTTTTACTACCAGCCGTTCAGCAATCTGAAAACAGCAGCATCGCAAAAGTCGTTGGCCAATATTAGGAAGTTAGACGCCATTTGGAAACTTAAGCGCGGTTTTCGCTGCTTTTTCGACGTTTTCACCTAGTGAAAAACATAATTGATATGAATCATTGCCTTCTTTATCTTATCTCTCATCAGGTGCTGTTGCTATTTAGATACTTTATTTAAGCAAAGCCCTTTAATTGTTCAGATAAAAGTCAGGGACTAGCTGGCTTTTAGGGAAAATTCAGCAGTAGGAGCTGAGCTAATGAAGGATAAAGTGACTAAAAATCCCTTCAATTAGTTTTAGATCTCCGTTAAAAACGGCTGTTTTTGCAGAAATGGATTGGCTGCTAATTCGACTATTGGGGGTGAATCGTTTGTTATCACTCCCTGAAAATAACTAAAAGAAGAAGGCAATGATATTTTATTAAAAGACGATAAATAACCAGGCTCAACTAATAAGTGACTTAATAGTTGAAACCAACGCTATCTGTATCTCTTTTAATAACTATTTTCTGGCTTTTAATTTTCTTAGTTTGCAATAACTTTAAATCCAGGAGTCATTATGTTTGATTACAAAAAATCCGTTTTTCTAAGTGTTTCATGTCTGGCTTTATTTTCATCCCTACCAGCAGAGGCTGGCACGTCATTAAATAGTATTGGCATTGGGCATGCGAGCCATACCTCTGATACATTAGACAGCAGCAAGAATAAGTTTGACTACAATTATGTTAAGTGGACCAATGTCAACATCAATGACTGGGGGAATGTGACGCAGTTCCTGGAGTTTGACAACCCTTTTAAAACTGATAAAAACCAACAGGGTATGGATGGCGTCACTACGCTGAAGCACTGGGCCAGACTTAACTATAATATTAGTGATACAAAGTTTCATTTATGGCTTCAGAATTACTACAATGCAAATGAAGTAATTGTAGAAGATAACTTCTACTATGGAGTGGGTGTGCATGGTGGTAATCCAAAAAGCGGCTTGTGGCAGGTGAACGCGGGTCTTCATCATGTGATGGGGAAAAATCCCTGGGGTCAGTCACTGAATGGCTATGCCGGAGGCGCTTTTTCTGCCCAATACTTCAAGCCATTTGTTTATAAAAATCAAAAACTACAATTCATTGCATATACCGAAGCTTTCCTTCCTAATGATCGTTACAAGGAGCAATCCTTCGCGGGCTCAGCTTTAACATGGGATGGGCTTGAGAAGGACTCCATAGGCTACTTAGCTACGGCAACCTTGAACTGGAGGATGTCTCAGAACATTTCCACATCATTGACGTATAAAAACCAATCAGATTACGGTGGTTACTCTGCCGATACGAATCACATTTTCATGTACGGAATAAACTTCCACTTCTGATTTTAAATATCCTAAAGGTTATATAGCATGAAGAATATAAAGATAATTACATCGCTCATTTTAATGGTACTATCTTTTCATGTAAGCAGCGCAGAAAAGATAAATATAACGTTTAACAGTTTTATACCCAATCAACATTATTTCAACCAGGATATCCTTCTACCCTGGCTTAAGGAGATTGAGAGCCTTACTGAGGGACGTGTCACTTTCGATGTTCCTACCTCAAGTCTGGCGGCGCCTGCTCAACAGTACTCAGCGGTCATAAACGGGGTGTTTGATGCAGGATATATGATGAATGCAACAAACCCTGAACTGGTAAAACTACTGAGTTTACCCCATCTTCCGGCTATCAATAAGTCGGCCGGAAAGAGCTCTATAGCCTTGTGGCGCACGTATAATAAGTTCTTTCGACAGACTGATGAGTTAAAGGACGTAAAGGTTTTATCCACTATAGTGGCTAACCCAGCGATCGGTATTTATGGTTTGAAAGGTGACGTTGTCAGCGTTGATGATGTTGCCGGAAAACGTTCATTCGCACTGCCCGGTTCTCCAGCAAAAATGCTGAATCTATTAGGGTCCGGGGTTATTGCTCAGCCTGCAGTTCGTTCATATGAAGTGATATCCAGCGGAGCTGTCGATTTCTTTTCAGGGTATGCTCTTTCTGATGCACTGACCTTTAAAACAATGCAGTTTATAAAGACAGTCACGGAAGTGCCTGGTGGAATATCCGCGCCGGCTTTTACAATCATCATGAATAAAGATGTGTGGAACTCTATAAGCAAGCAGGATCAGGAGATAATTGAAAAGCATGCAGGTGAAGAGTTTGCTTCCAGATTATTTCTGTATGACCAGAAAGCCCAGGAAGCAAAAGAAGTTGCCTTATCCAATGGTGTGAAGTTCAACAAAATGAATAGTGATCTGGAAAAAGAGGTTTCTGTTTACAGTGATGAGCTACAGGCAGAATGGATAGAAGGCGCAAATGAAATGGGTGTCGATGGTAAAGCTGCTTTGGCATATTATACCAGCATCGCTCTTTCTGAAGATTAAGTTTTATGATTAGAGCCTATTAATTTTTTAATAGGCTCTAATCAACTATCTGACTTAGCTTTCAATTAATGACTAATAATAAAATAGTTCAGGTTGAGCTACTATGAATCATGTAATAACAAGAATCTTAATTCTTTTAAAGATAATATCTATTACACCGTTATTGGTTATTACTCTTTTTACATTCATCGACGTCTTTGCACGATATGTTTTTAACAGTCCTATCCTTGGCTCTTCAGAAGTCATTCAGTATTTTATGGCTATGGCCGTTTTTTCAACATTACCGATGGTTACATATAACAAAGAGCACATTTCCGTTACATTAATGGAATCCATTAACAATAGGTTCCTTTATATCGTTAGATATTTTTTTGTAGACTTTGCAGTGCTACTGTCTTTCATTTTAATTTCATATGTTATGTATAAGCAAGGGCTCACATATTACTCTAATGGGACCTCCACTTTATTCAGAGGTTTACCTCTAGGTTACCTTTGCTTCTTTATGAGCTTTTTTTCGTTACTTTCAGCGGCTTCTGTTTTTTTGAAGGGGCTTCTATTTTACTTAAATAAATATGACTCAGTGGGCGGTGGCGAATGTTAATAGCACTTTATGGCATGCTGGCAGTTCTCTTCATGTCTTTTATTGGCATTCCTCTCGGGCTCTCAATGCTGATTGCCGGATTTGTTGGCTTCGCCTCAATCAGAGGTTTTGATGCTTCTATATTCATGACGGGGCAGACGCTTTATGACTCATCTGCTAATTATGGCCTTTCTGTACTGCCTATGTTTATCCTGATGGGCGTTTTCATTCACCGCTCTGAAATTGCGGATGAGCTATATAGCTTAGCTAACAGACTGTTAGGGAATTTCAGAGGTAGCTTAGCCCAGGCAACCGTAGGCTCCTGCGCAATGTTTGGTATGCTGACAGGAAGCTCTATTGCCACCGCGGCAACCATGAGTAAAATTGCTATCCCTCCGATGCGAAGACTGGGCTATAGCGATACGCTGTCTTCAGGTTGTGTGGCATCTGCGGGTGTTCTTGGAATGCTTATACCACCAAGCGTTCCCCTCATTATTTATGGGATGGTCTCTGACCAGGATATTCTATTGCTTTTTAAGGCTGCGATAGGCCCGGGCCTTCTTGTCGCTTCTCTTTTTTCAATAACAATTATTCTGTTGTCCGTCTTAAAGCCCAGTTATTTTCCATCAAAGGATGTTAAAAATGACGTAGCTGACTCTGGAAGCTTCAGAGTCCTATTTCCGTTTATGCTTCTGTTTACTGTCACTATGGGCGGGATGTATGGTGGAGTTTTTACTGTAACAGAAGCCGCAGGCATTGGTGCGTTTGGTGCTTTTTTGATTGCAACCTTTAAACGAAAACTGACTTTCAACACTTTCATTGAATCAATGATTGATGCGGCAAAAACCACTTCAAAACTTTTCATGGTAATCATTGGAGCCGTAGTTTTTGGCAACTTCATGAATATGACCGGAGTTGCTAAAGAGTTAGTAGGATATATCGATAGCTTTGGTTTCGGCTTCTACGGATTATTCTTTGCGCTAATTATTATGTACTTATTTCTTGGTGCAGTGATGGAAACCATTGGCGTCATGATATTAACCGTACCCGTTTTGATTCCAATAATGCTCTCTTACAATGTGGATCTTATCTGGTTTGGTGTTTTTGTAGTGATGATGGTTGAAATTGGAATGCTTTCCCCACCCGTCGGTATCAATGTTTTCACGGTGTCTACAGCATTCCGTGACATACCGTTAAAGAATATATTTATTGGCACGATGCCATTTATGATTGCAAACCTGTTCGCCATTATTCTTATGCTGTTTTTTCCTGAGATAGTAACGCTGCCGGTTAAATGGCTGAGTTGATAATTAATAGGGTTATAGAGATGAACAAAACTGGTTTTTTTTCTGATGAACGGTGCTTCTGGCATACAACAAGTCAGCACACATTAGTTCTACCCATTAGTCAGTGGGTACAGCCTTCTACCAGCGGTGGTCATGCGGAATCACCCGAAAGTAAGCGAAGATTGAAGAACCTGATGGATGTTTCAGGTATATCCTCTCTTCTTGCATTGGAAACAGCGACACCGGCAACACGGGAAGCGATTCTCAGGGTACACACGCAGCGTTATCTGGATGAATTAGTTGAAAAAAGCAGCCAGGGGGCGGGATCTGTGGGTCTGCAGGCTCCTATCGCTTACGGTACTTATGAAACCGCGGCACTCTCAGCGGGTCTGGCCATCGGAGCAGTCAATGCGGTTATGTCCGGTGAACTGGATAATGCTTATGCGTTATCCCGTCCACCAGGTCATCATGCCCGGCCTGATGAGGGACTGGGATTTTGTTATCTTTCAAATATTGCTATCGCCATTGAAGAAGCTAAGTCTAAGTTTGGCATCGAACGAGTTGCTGTTCTCGACTGGGATGTTCACCATGGCAATGGCACACAGGAAATATTCTATAATCGCTCAGATGTATTAACTATCTCTTTACATCAGGCAGGTGCTTTTCCAAAAGGCTACACCGGTGAATGTGAACGGGGCAGTGGTGAAGGGGTTGGTTATAATATTAATATCCCACTAAACCCTGGCAGTGGTGGAGCGGCATACGCTCATGCGATGGAACGTATTGTAAAGCCGGCTTTAAATAACTTTAAACCAGAATTAATTATCGTTGCATGCGGCTATGATGCCAGCTCATTAGATCCTTTGGGACGTATGATGTTAAGTAGCGACGACTTCAGAAACTTAACGCTTTCCGTTATGGAGTCAGCTAAGGAGCTCTGTAATAACCGACTGGTCATGATACATGAGGGGGGTTATTCCGAGGCCTATGTTCCATTTTGTGGACTCGCTGTTATTGAATCACTACTTGGTGCCAGAACAGAGGTAGAAGACATAATGGTAAGTTCTATAAAGGAGCAGCAAGCCAGTGATGCATACCAAAAGTTACAGTTAGAAGAGATAGATAAGCTGGCGAGTCAGTTCAATCTGTAATTCTGGTTTACATTTTATAGAGCCATAAACTAATACGGCTGACGACTTACTGATATCAACATGAATACGTCAAGTAATCAGCCGTTTAGCACCCTTTTCACAACGTCTATTGACCCCGCTGCTGCCCCCTCAAAAAAGTTCTGCATAATAAAAGTCACGTTATACCGATAACCCAATCATACATTTCTATCGCAAACTGAAGCGGGGACCCCCGTAGCAAAGCGTTGCCGTGCGCACGGCATAAATTCAATCCCACGTTATCAATGACGCAAAGAACAGAGGCATGAATACCCCTGATGACTCAATCGAAGATCTCTGAAAAGGAAATCGATATCAGGCCGACATGCGTCGCGCTCGCCATCAGCGCACCGGGTTAGTGCTATCAATCTGAGTTTGCCTCTCTGAGTTCACTGAGAAAGCCCCTGAGCGGGTTTTTGATATCTACGTTGACTCCCTTCGCTACGTTACAGATTCTTATTAATACCATAAGCGGATTTAGCGTATCTATCGTGAGCGGGCTTCGGATCTGAAGAGATGGCCTGTAGGCAGAAGGCTTAAGTAACATAAGCCTGAGCCAATAAAGCAACCGTTACATGCTGATCAGGTATGGTCCTGTCTGATGGCAGAAAGCAGCGTTTATGAATTTACCCGGATGAACGAAAAACGCATTGGGTACACTCGGCCAGGTACCCTCAACAGGTTGCCGGTATTGAGCGCCACAATCGCACCGTTGCCAGATCACCCGGTAAGGTACCGGCTGGGTAGTTAATACTTATTGGAGATATGCGAGGAAGTATCAGACAGTGCAACAAGTGGGTTATGGTTTGGTAAAAACCAACGGTGGTAAACCACCGTTGATTGTCGCATAGCTTCGACTATTAGCACCGGTTAAGAAGGGGAAGGATTACTGCAGATTACCGTGCCTTTATTTTAATAATAAACGTAGCTAAGTCTGTCAGCCTTTATACCAACGGTAGGTTGCATCTAAAGCGATCGCTGTTTTCTCGATAATCATATCAATTTCAGCTTTGGTGGTGATCAGGGGTGGAGCGAATGCCAGCGTTTCTCCGGCAATCGGGCGAACCAATAAACCTTCCTGTTCAGCAAACTCAGCGACTTTCGCAGCCATAAGCTGGGGCTTATCAAATGGCGCTTTGGTGGTTTTATCCTTAACCAGTTCTATAGCTGCCAGCAGCCCAGCGCCACGTACATCGCCCACTAGCGGATGGTCACTGAACTCTGCCAGTCGCTTCAGAAAATAATCGCCGACTTCGCGAACATGCTGAACAATATTGCGCTCTTCGTAGATAGCCAGTGCTTCCAGGGCAACCGCTGCACACACAGGGTGGCCACCATAGGTGTAGCCATGACCAAAAGTGCCGATCTTGTCACTCTCAGAAACCATCGCTTCGTAGATAGGCTGCGAGAGCAACACCGCAGAGATAGGCATGTAGGCAGCGGAAAGTGCTTTAGCACAGGTGATCATGTCAGGCTGCATTCCAACAGTCAGGCAACCCCACATTTCACCCGTCCGGCCAAAACCACAGATAACCTCATCCGCGACCAGAAGAATGTCGTGGCGCTTAAGCACCGCCTGAATTTTTGGGAAGTAGTCGGCCGGGGGAATGACAACACCACCGACACCTAAAATCGGTTCGGCAAAGAAGGCTGCAATATTATCTGCCCCTTCATCCTCGATCAGCTGTTCCAGATTGCTAACTAAGCGGTTAACAAAATCCGTTTCCGTTTCGCCCTCTTTCGCCAGGCGATAATAGTGCGGACAATCCGTATGCAATACCCAGTCGAACGGCAGGTTGAAATCGCTATGCATATGCGGCAGCCCGGTGACGCTGGCGGTGGCTAAACCTGTGCCATGATAACCGCGTACCCGTCCGATAACCTTCTTCTTGCTCGGGTTACCCTTCGCATGGTGGTAATACCAGGCCAGCTTTATCGCGGTATCGTTTGCTTCACTACCGGATGACTGGAACAGGACTTTTGACATTGGAACCGGGGCCATCTCAATCAGCTTTTCTGAAAGCGCGATAGTCGGCTCATTTGACCGGTGAGCAAAGGTCTGTCCATATGGCAGCTTTCTCATCTGCTCAGCCGCCGCATTGATAAGACGCTCTTCGCTGAACCCTAATGATGCGCACCAGAGGCCTGACATACCTTCTATATATTTTGTGCCTGCATCATCGTAGATGTAGATTCCCTCACCACGACTGGCGATTAACGGACCGCTTTTTTCATGTTGTCCGAGGTTTGTCTGGGGATGCACAACATATGCAATATCTTTTTCGTGTTGGGTCGTTAGTTTCATGTCTCTGTCCATCTTAGAAATTGTTCTTCATTATTTAAGTGGGTTACGCTAACCGCATCATGACTGAGTGAGGTTCCAGATAAGCATTAATGGATGCGGCGCCTAACTCCCGGCCAATGCCAGAAAAACCGACACCACCAAATGGCAGGTTTGGATCCAGCACGTTATGGCAGTTAACCCAACTGATTCCGGCCTTCACATTCTCGGTAATCTGGTGAGCGGCCTTCAGATCGTTGGTCCATACACTGGCGGCCAGGCCATATTCCGTACCATTTGCAAGCTCAATAACCTCTTCTGTTGAGTCGAATGGCATGACCGTCAGCACCGGCCCAAAAATCTCCTCCTGAACCACCCGCATCTGATTGTTGGCATTTGCTAAAACAGCGGGCGAAACATAATACCCAGGGCGATCCAGTCGCTGACCGCCGGTAATAAGTTCAGCACCTTCTGACTGACCCAGACGGACATATGCACAGACCTTTTCAGCCTGCTCCTCTGAGATGAGTGGGCCTAACTGAGTATTGGAATCAAAGCCTGGTCCGATTGACATCCTGGCAGCGAATTCGGCTATCCCCCTGACAACATCGTCATACAACGAGCGGTGCACATATAACCGGGAAGCGGCAGTACAAACCTGCCCCTGATTATAAAAAATACCCATCGCCGCACCCTGAACCGCCTGTTCTACAGAGATATCCGGCATCACGATCATCGGCGATTTCCCGCCTAACTCCAGAGTGAAGCGTTTCATCCCTTCGACAGCGGCATGTCCGATCAGCTTGCCGGTTGGTAAAGAGCCGGTGAATGTAATCTTGTCGACATCAGGGTGATGCACAAGTGTATTCCCCGCCGTGCCGCCATAGCCGGTGATGATATTTAACACACCCGGGGGATAACCCGCTTCGGCAACCAGTTCGCCTAATCGAAGCGCTGTCAGTGATGATTGTTCTGCAGGCTTTAGCACGACGGTGCAGCCAGTCGCCAGCGCAGGAGCCACTTTCCACAGCGCCATCATCAATGGAAAATTCCAGGGAACGATTGCCGCGACAACGCCGACAGGCTGAGGTTTTGTATAGGCAAAAAACTTACCTTCTTTGAGGCGAGGTACCGAAACATCCAGTGTTTCACCCGTGATTTTAGTCGCCCATCCCGCCATATAACGAACAAACTCAATGCTGCCATTCAGATCAGCCTGACGGGCGGCAACAACGGGTTTACCGTTATCAATCGATTCCAGCTCAGCCAGTTCATCGGCGTGTTGTTCAATCAGGTCAGCGAGTCGCATTAACAGGCGTTGACGCTCTGTTGGTTTCATTGTTGCCCACACAGGGCTGACAAAACACTCTCGTGCGCTACTGACGGCTTTATTCACATCAGTCTCATTGGCGGCTGCCAGCTGGCTAATCACCTGCCCGTTAGACGGATCATAAACCGGTATTGTTTCCTCTCCGGTACTCTCCTGCCACTGCCCTGCAATAAAAAGCTTTTGCAGACGTTTGATGAGTTTTTGATGTTTGGTAATCAAAGGATTTTCAATAATAGTCGACACTGCATTCTCCGCACTTATTCCAGTCGCGTTAAGGCTTTATCCAGATAGTGGTGGCTTCGTGTAGGCTATTTTCACTATCGAACCGCACCTCAGTTAACCCAAAGTTAAGATAGTGATTGAGGCAAATCAATTTGCATTTTCACTAGGTGAAATATGCAATTTTAAAGGTTATGGACTGAAAGAAAGTAATACGGGGGTCAGTAGAGTTGATTATCAAATAGCAGATTCGCAATCTCCTCTGCCGCCCGCTGTAAGCGCGGTAAAAACTCCTCCTCTATCTGCAGCTGATCACTGGAGCTGGTACTGGTAAGCCATACCAGATTCATGGTTGCCTGCACTTCACCCATCAGCATAATGGGCACGGCGATGGCGCTGACCAGTCCGCCATAATTACCAACGGCTCCCCAATAGCCAGCCTCCCGCTCAGCATAGCCTTTATCGCGGATATCGTTCAGCAGCGCTTTCAGGCGTGTTTCTTTACGTGCTAACTCACCCTCTTTGCTCTCTGAGTTTCTCAAGCGGTATAAAATGGCTTCACGCTCACGGTCGGGACAGAAAGCAATATATGCGCGCCCCATGGCAGACTGGAGCATGTCCGGCCTTGCCCCCATGATTTCCCGGTTGATGATAAAAGGGGTTCGTTTTCTGGTGGTTTCCACAATCTCCATACTATTGCCGTTATAGATGGCAATATCTGAAGGCCAGACTAAGTCTTCCTGCAGTTTTTCAAGCACAGGGGCCGCGAGTTGCGCCAGCGCATCGTTGGTACTGACTTTAAGTCCGAGTTCATGGATCTGATAGGTAATACGGTAGCAATTATCACCCAACCCCCGGTATACCCAGCCGGCCTCCTCAAGAGTATAAAGAATACGTAGCAGTGTGGCCCGGTCCAGTTTTGTCACATTATGGAGTTCATTCAGACTCATCGGAAAGTCTGACTGGTTCATCGCTTTAATCACCTGTAACCCGCGCATCAGTGCTCTGATCTGTTTACTCATGTAAGACCCTTCTCCACATTAGTTTTCACCTGATGAAAATGTAGTTTGCGTTTATCGGTCAAGTCAATAAATTAACGAGAAAAGTTAATCATGTTCTTTCTGCAGCAGATGTATCACCGGAAGAATAATGAAATTGATCTGTTTATTTGAGACTTATTCTAATGAGTAAAAAGCGCAACATTCTATTCATCATGGCGGATCAGCTACGTGCCGATTACCTCGGTTGTAATGGGCACCCTACCATTAAAACGCCCAATATCGATAAACTGGCAAAAAACGGCGTTAATTTCACCAGAGCATATTGTCAGGCGCCGGTTTGTGGTCCATCACGTATGTCTTTTTACACCGGCCGGTATGCATTCAGCCACGGTGCCAGCTACAACAATGTGCCCCTTAATCTCAGTGAAAAAACACTGGGAGAGTATCTGCGTCCACTGGGATACAGAGTTGGCCTGGTTGGCAAAACCCATATGAAACGCGATGATGAGGGGATGAGCCGACTGGGAATCAATCCCGACACATCCCGTGGTGTGCTTCTCTCTCAGTGCGGTTTCGAACCTTTTGAACGTGATGATGGCCTTCACCCGGACCAGAGTGTCAATCCGGATCTGCGCTATAATCAATACCTTCGCGAGCATGGCTTTGAAGGTGACAATCCCTGGCATCTGTGGGCAAACTCTGCCGAAAATGATAATGGCGACGTACTCAGTGGCTGGCACATGCGCAACTGCCATTTACCCGCCAGAGTACCCGAAGAGCACTCAGAAACTGCCTATACAACTAACCGGGCAATGGATTTCATCACCGAGGCAGCAGATCAGCCCTGGTGCCTTCACCTGAGCTACATCAAACCCCACTGGCCCTACATTGCACCGGCGCCCTATCACGATATGTATAGCGCAAACGATATTCTACCTGCCGTCAAATCTGAGGCGGAACGCGATAATGCTCATCCGGTTATCGCTGCGTTTATGAACCACTCTGAAGGGATTGCTTTTTCCCGTGAAGAGACCCGCAAAACAGTGATTCCTGCTTACATGGGGCTGATCACGCAACTGGACGACCATATTGGACGCCTGATGCAGTTTCTGGAAGAACGGGACATGCTTGACGACACCACTATCGTCCTGACAGCCGATCACGGTGATTACCTGGGTGATCACTGGCTCGGCGAAAAAGAGCTCTTTCATGAACCCAGTGTGCGTATCCCTCTTATCATTTGTGACCCGTCGCAGAACGCCGATGTCACCAGAGGAGAAACAAATGATGAACTGATTGAATCGATTGATCTGGTGCCGACGTTTATAGAGCTGGCTGGCGGACAAGTGGCATCCCATATACTGGAAGGGCGGTCTTTACTGAGCCAGATTCAGAGCAAAGAAAAACCAGAAAACTGGCGCGAATTTGCCGTCAGTGAAGCTGACTACGCCTGGCGTGGTGCACGCACCGAGCTGCAACTCGCGCCGGATCAGACCCGCGCTTTTATGGTGAGAAACCATCGTTGGAAGTATATCCATTTTGAACATTTCCGACCGCAACTGTTTGATCTTCAGTCAGACCCGCAGGAGTTGAATGACCTGGGTGATCATCCTGACTATGAAGCGATCAGAACCGAGCTGTCGCAAGCGGTTTATGACTGGTTCAGGCATCGAAAAACCCGCGTCACCATAAGCAATGAGGATGTCGCCTCACGCACAGGAAAAGCTCAACAAAACGGATATTTATTTGGTATCTGGTAAACAGATATTGTTTGTTATGCCAACTGTCTGTTAACGGCCTGAATGTCATCCGGGTCTTATTTCGTAAAACCTCTGGCGAAACTTTAGGGGGAGTATTGCTCCCCCCTTTTTTCAACAGGGTGAAAAACGACATAACCTGGTGAATACTTAACCATCAAAATGATATGTACACTAATTTGCCGATGGCCCTGGAATAAATCCATCAGCCCCCCTGATAAATCACTGTTCAAACGCTAAAATCAGGCAGATATTTGCTACACCCTGATCACCCCACGGGAACCGGCGAATCAAGCAACACCTGAGCAGTTGATCGATGCCTCACTAACAAGCCGCTGACTTAACAATATCATTTGGAAAGATTGAGCCACTTATGATCAATAAAAGCGTTCCGCCCCGAAAGACTCAACCCAGCCTGAGCATCATGCTACAACGCTGGCTGCCATTTTTGGTCTGGGGCCGAGGTGTCAATCGTCAGTCTTTGACGGCAGATCTGATCGCGGGTCTCACCGGAGCGATAGTGGTTTTACCTCAGGGGGTGGCTTACGCACTTATCGCAGGCGTTCCACCTGAGTTTGGCATCTACACAGCGATCATCACCTCGGTTGTTGCAGGCTTATTTGGATCATCACTTCACCTGATATCAGGTCCCGCAGCGGCTATCTCCATCGTTGTATTTAGTATTGTCAGTGCCGTAGCACCTCCGGATTCCAGTGCCTTTATTCCTACCGTACTGACGCTGACCCTGATGGCGGGCGTGATCCAGTTGGGCCTGGGGCTGGCCCGCATGGGCGTTCTGGTCAACTTCATCTCCCATACCGTGGTCATCGGTTTCACCGCCGGGGCAGCCATTCTGATTGCAACAAGTCAGCTCAAACATGCGCTGGGCATTGCGGTGCCATCCGGTGCCTCTTTTTTCGAGAGCTGGAACATCCTGATCAGCTCGCTGCCGATTACCAATATCTTCTCACTGACAATCGCCCTGATAACCATTGCCGCAACACTGATCATTAAATACCTGGACTCAAGAATACCCGCGATGCTGTTCGGCATTATCATAGGCAGCCTCTCTTGCTGGCTGCTCAATGGCGAACAAAATGGCGTGCCTCTGGTGGGTGCCCTCTCCGGTCAGCTTCCGGTCTTCTCATTTCCTCAACTCTCTGAAGAGAGTTTCAACACCATTCTGCCCGGGGCGCTGGCGATAGCGATTCTGGGGCTGGTTGAGGCCGTGTCCATCGCGCGAGCTATTGCTATCAAATCAGGCCAGCGTATTGATGGTAATCAGGAGTTCATCGGTCAGGGACTGTCAAATATTGTGGGTAGCTGCTTCTCCTGCTTTGCCGGATCAGGCTCATTTACCCGGACGGGAGTTAACTATGACAGTGGTGCAAAAACGCCGCTGGCCGCCGTTTTTGCATCCTCTATGCTGGTATTGATCCTGCTCTTCATCCCCGAAGTCACTCAGTTTCTTCCCCTGCCGGCGATGGCAGGTTCCATCCTCCTGATCAGCTGGAACCTGATCGATAAGCACCATATCCGCCAGATACTGCGCAGCAATAAACAGGAAGCTTCCATTCTGATTGTGACTTTCCTTGCAACACTGATCGTCGAACTGGAATTTTCAATCTACCTTGGCGTCATACTGTCACTGATCTTTTATCTGAAGCGCACATCCAGACCCACTCTCATGGAAGTGGCCCCCAAACCCGGTTCAACCGCAACAGATCTCAGAAGCATACAGCGGTTTCAGTTAGCAGAGTGTCCGCAGCTGAAGATTGTCCGTATCGATGGCTCTATCTTCTTTGGTGCCGTCAACCATGTTCAGAAGACACTTGCAGAATTAAATGACCGGTTCACTGAGCATCACCATATTTTAATTAACTGTGCAGGCATCAATTTCATCGATGTTGCCGGTGCTGAGATGCTACTGCAAACATCGAGAAATCTGGAAAAGCACGGATTAAAATTAAGTTTTTGTGCCTTAAAAAATACCGTCAGGGATGAGCTTGAGTCCAATAACTATTTTGAAAAGCTGGGCGCGGGTAATTTTTATCCGACAGTTGATGATGCATTAAGCGAGATAGTCCCCAGACTCAATAGCTCTATTTGCGATAGCTGCACTAAAAAGGTGTTTAAACAATGCCCGGGACAGTGCTGAAGTCCGTCAACGCCAACGCCATCAGTGACGGGGTGACGAATTTTTTACCCGTTGGCGAAGTGCAGGTGAACTTAACAGTGTGACCCATTCCTGCACGTTTCCATTTTACAGTCGTCCTGTAAGACTTTTCGTCTGGCAAAGCGCTCCTTCAGGGCGCTATTCAGAGCTCTTTCGTTTTATGAGAACCATCAGCAGCGGTATGGTCATGCCCATCATCAGCATTCTGAACAGCTGATGGGTGGCAACAAACAGCGCATCGACATCCTGATTCATGGCAATGGCGATCATCACTTCCATTCCACCTGGCGCATAAGCTAGCATCGCCTGTGTCCAGGAGATAGCAGCAGCATAGTGAAGCACAGCCGCGAATCCGACTGAGATAATCAACGTGATAAGCAAACCGACGAAAGCGGACTTAATCTCTGCAACTGACTCTTTAATGTCGATATTATTGAAACGTGAGCCAATGGCGCAGCCTAAAAAAACCATTAAGCAAAGCAGAATCATATCGGGAAAGCGCCAGTGCCAGTCCATACCCTGTTGCAACAACAACGTTGCCAGCACGCCCCCCAGCAGCATCGGCGCGGGCAGCTTCACCCGCTTCAGCCCCCACCCCAATAAAGCAGCAAGCGCCACGGTGATAAGCATTCTTTCCGGGTGCTCAAGATGAAATCCCTGCCATGAGATACGACGTTCCGCGACGGGCAAAAACAACGGAATACAGAACACCAGGAATAATAACCGTATACCGTGTATCAGCGAAATACGGCGCACATTGGCATGTATTTCAACCGCCATGCTGAGGATAATAGCCAGGTTGCCTGGCACCGAACAGAGCAGCGCTTCATCCCGCTGCCAGCCATGCTGAGCCGCATAGAAGCGATATAATACCCACAACAGCGACACCAGCATCAGACTCATCAGCGCAATTGAACCGGCCCAGTGCAACAGTTGATCTGCCAGACCCGCTTCGATATTGAGCGCAACAGAGATCCCCAGAAACAAGGTAATCACCTGGGATGTTGCGTCAGGCATCGCCACCTGAATATGACTAACCCCGGCCAGAACAACCGCTAACAGTGCACCAATCAGCCAGGCCGAGGGCAAACCGAGCCAGTAAGCGACAAACCCGCCCAGAGCACCAATGATGATGGTGCGAAGAACTAACAACATATTGAGAATACCAAAAAAGAAAACGCAGCGGCCTGCCCAGTGATGCCAGAATTCAGGTTAAAACAGGGGGCGCAGTACTATGTTATAAGCGATAAGAGCTAAGCAACAGCAGTGATTATAGAACCGCTCAGGCTGAACACTAACCGCAGAGGCTTATTGTCCAGAGCCGGGAAAGTTATTCAATACTGACCAGTAGTTCATGACCGACCACTTCATCGATCACAGCATAAGGAATTTTATACTCCTTATCTTCAAACTTAACCACAGCATAGTCATAACACATTTTTAGAATGATGCAGTTAGCGACGCTGCCATTTTTGGCCACCCGGATAATATTACGATTGTGCAGAAGCATGATGAAAACCTTCGAATACTGATAAAGTGCCATTAGCACGGAAGATTATATTACCACCATGAAAACATCATAAGCATCACCCACGAAGCAATATTCAGCCTGAACAGGCGGTGCAGGAAGAGAAAAAGACCATCCCTGGTCAAAGGAGCGCAGAAATAGAGTCAAGGCTTTACTCTATTCATCCGGACGGGGTACCTCCTGTACCCCGCTACAGCTATAGATAAATCAGATGCTCTGCTATCGGCCAGAAGCCCGCAGGTTTTGTACAGTCATCTTACTTTCAGGCGTCAGCTCAGGATCAATAATCCCTTTAAACTGCCCGGTCGTGCAGTGCTGCGCCTGCATGTCGATCATAGTGAACGAGTCATCAATGGAGACTCCACTGCCCTTATTCTGGGCCAGATGATGATCAGGGTGTGCCTGGCCAATACTGAAGCTCTTCCAGATGGTACCATTGCGGTCATAGGTTACCGTACGGGGAATGGTGAATGTCTGGGCATCAATGAAATGCTGCCGCTTACTGATCGGGTGGTTCGGATCAAGCGGTTCACCTTCCAGCTGATACACCTTGCGCAACTGCCAGGTAACATTCTGGAAGCAGTTACCCTGACCTCCGAATGAGATCATCTGATAGCCGTCGTCATCCTTAGGAATCTCGCTATCCAGCGGCATATCATTGTGGTTATACATCGGCAGCAACATGTCGCGGGTGCCTTTGTAGGTCCACTTCATGTCGGAAATCCGGCCGTTATAGCCTTCAAAGTCTTCGATCATGATATCCGATCCCAGAAACGCATCGGTCACCTGGCCGGATGAGAGGCGGCGAACGCGGCGCTGAAAGCCCAGATACAGATAGGCGTTGTCACGCTTAAGATCATCCTCGAAGCGTTGCAAAAGCAGCTGCGTGTTCTTCATATCAAAGGGTTCCAGTACTTCCAGGTAGGTGGCACGGAACAGATTTGAAGGGTTGGGCGTAATGGCAGGGACCGGATCCTGCTGAGTACGGTGGGTGTAGTTCAAAAAGTTAAAGTTGAACTTCAGGGTTCGCTCAGCCTTGCCACTGTCCATATCTTTGAACGTCCAGTAAAACGGCCAGATCGCAGCAGAATCGCCCCAGTTATAGCCATACTTGAAGTTCCAGGCCAGCTTTTCACCGGCGCGCGGGTCATCCAGAGAAGGCTCTTCAGGGAAGGGGCGGCCTGCGACCGAACCACTGATCTCACCCACCTTATCGCCGAGCTTAACATCGTTCATATATTTGCGGGTGGCATCAACGTAGCTTTTGTTGAGATCAAATGAGGTGGTTTCACCGACCTTGATCTCGGTATCACCGGCTTTAATAAAGTCATACATCGCCGGATCAATGATCTCTTTAAACTGATCAACATTGGCCTGATTGATGGTTATCCCGGCACTTAACCCCTGATAGGTTGGAACACCATTTTTATAGGGATAGAATGAATTTTCGACATCCTGCTCAGTCGCAGCCATCGCTGACGCAGAAACAACCGTCGTCAGCGCCAGAGAAATAAAGGTTTTCTTAAACATAATGGTTTACCTTCTTATCGTTATTGTGGGTTAGAAGCTGTAACGCACGGACAGCTGGAATTCGTCTTCCTGATTGGCCACACCGATCGGGCCATTCAGAAAACGTGACAGTGGCTCAGTCTGACCGCCCGCAGCAGCACCACCCGCAGCAGACCAGGGGAAGGTTTTATGACCACCCTCTTTGATATTAAACGCCGCATTCACTTTCCAATGGTCATTGATCAGATAGTCAATACTGGGGGCAACAGCGGTCGCGCCTGCTGCAAAGTCATGGGCGATAATAATTTGTGGACTGAGGCGGTTATTCATGTAAAAACCTTTGAATAACAGCGTTGCCAACCAGTTGTCTTTTTTGTTGGGCATATCTCTTTCATGGTCGAGAATATGCTCACCAAAGAGCTGAGTGGACAGCGAAAACGCGCTGCGGGTGCCCAGTTGCGGGATAACGATATTCTTGTCAAAACCAATGACATAACGCAGCATGTCGGTTTTCTTATAGCCATTGGTGTCACGCGCCAGCTCTTCACCTTCGGTGTACGCCATCTCCAGTCGCCATACGGCATCCTGATTCATCGAGTAATAATCGACGGAGCCACCCAACAGATTGACTTCAGGAAAGTGAATATCAAATAAACCGAAGTTATTACCCGGTCCATCTAACGCATGGATAGAAGGTAGCTGCTGACGGTAGTGCAATGCGTTCAGAGAGAATGTGGTATCGCCATAAACCCCCTCCCACTTGGCACCAAACTGGGTGTTTCTCAGTGACCATTCATAATCCACCACGTCATTAATCACATAGGGGCCACCCCCATTGATCCGCGAGGCAAAGAAGCAACCCGCATCAACAATACTGTATGGCTGACCACAGGTGCCCAGGTTATGGGGGCGGAACTTGTCGATATTCCACACCAGGGAGAAGTTGGAATCATCAAAGACAGCATTCGATCCCATCCGCCATTCAGCGGTAATCATCCACTGAGGAATACGGATATCTTCCAGCTCGTCATAGATATTATTACGTGAATAATCCACCGGATTGATCACATCGAGTACGCGGAACAGGTCGGTTTTACCCCAGACAACCTGCTGTTTACCGAAGGTAAGATTGAGAATCGTGCCGCTATCCAGTTGCTTATCGGCACTGATATAGAGTTCCCGGATGAAATCCAGCCGATCATTAAAATCAGGATAACGGACATCATTTTCAGACTGATCCATATAGCCATCAAGATTTTTACACAGCTTTGGATCATTCTCGCAGGGTAAGGGTGTTCCCGGCGCGAGAATCGCGGTCGAGGTGTCCTGACCATGCCAGTTTTCACCCAGGTAGTTTGCCTGAGCATCCTTGCCAAACTCATTACTGTTGAGGTCGTAAACACCATCGTAGGTGGCTCGCAGCGTACCGCTGATCGAGACGTTATCCCAGCCATCGGTTTCCAGCTGTTTGGAAAACTCCGCCTGTGCAGTATTACGGAACTTAGATAAGCCAACGCCATCGCGAACGTAGGTCGCATTCTCGACAAATCCAGCCCATTCAGCATCCGCAGCTACCGCAGCAGCACTAAAGCCCAGCGACATGGCAGTGACTCCCACCCCCACACCAGCAGCCACTTTATTCATTGTCATTATTATTGTTTTCGACATTTTTAACCCCTTTCAGGTTTTTGGTTTTTAACAAACAGGTGTAGTCGCGCTCTTATGTGAACTGTCATCGCCACCCAGATCATCTGCGTGAATCACACCATCCTCATCTTCATAAGCGGCACAGATAAATTTCGGTTTGAACACCAGCACCCAGGCAGGCACCAGCAACATCGCTGCAGCGCCGTTGAGAATGACCATCACACTGAGCAGTAACGCCGCATCGGACTGGAAGCGCAGATCAGACAGCACGACCCACATCACAATACCGGCGATCAGGGTGATGGCAGTGAAACTCACCGCCAGCCCCGTGGTGCGAATCGCGGTGCGTACTGCCGAGTTCAGGTTGCGCTGCAGCACCATCTCCGAACGGATGCGGTCCATCATGTAGATTGAATAATCGATCCCGACACCAACGCCTACGGCGATGATTGGCACCGTGTTGATATTGATCCCCATCCCGGTGATGCCCATATAGGCGTAGGTCAGGGTGGTGGCAAACATCATCGCCATAAACATCATCATGCCCGCCTGCAGCGAGGTGTAGAAAAACATCACCATCACGAAGATCAGCAAGAACACCAGCGGCAGCACCCACAGGTTGGTTTCATAAGCGGCTTCGTTCATCGACGCGGTCACACCAATCGTGCCCCCGGCCAGACGGATCTTCAGACCTTCGACTTTGCCTTCGTTGGCTTCGATCCACTGTTTCGCCATATGAATAGCCCGTCGAATGGTCTCGCCCTGATGGTCTTTGTAATAGAACACCAGATTGGCGATCCGCTCGTCGGTATCGACAAACTCATTCAGTGCGCCGGGAATCGGGCTGGACATCATGTAGGTAAACATCAGCCCCCCCACATACTGCGCATCATCGGGGATCTGCATCCAGCGCGGGTCATCGTTGTGCAGCAGACGGTTCACCTGTTTAACCAGATCGGGAATCCCTTTGGCACCACCGACGCCGGGGTCCATCAGCATATGACGCTCAAGATCTGCCAGCGCTTTCAATACTTCCGGCCGTTTAATGCCACCTTTTTCAGAGGTTTCGGCAACAATGTAGAGTTCCTCTGACCCCGGAAAGCTATCGTTGATGGCACCGGATGAGACGTTATAGTCGTGATCCTGGTAGAGAATCGGTGAACCCGGCTCCGATTCACCAATCACCACTTTCGATGAGGCATACCAGCCACCCACCAACAGCAGCGCACCGATCAGCAATGCATTTTTAGCGGCCTTGCGGGAGCTGATGAGGTCTGCACAGATATACCCCACATTGCGAAAGATGTTGTGTTTTACGGCATAGTTTTTAGGTTTTGGTAACACTGACAGCAGCATCGGCACCGCCAGCAATACGGTAATGATGATCGACAACGCCCACAGGGAGGCGTAGTGCGCCAGTTTGGTATTCAGCGGGATCGATCCAATAGCAATCAGCAACAGACCAATCGCATCGGACACCACCCCCAGACTGCCGGGACGGAACAAACTTTCAAAAGTCTGCTTCGCGGCTTTGTGGTGGTCCGCATGGTCATTCAGTTCCAGGTAGTAACGTTCCACAATCTGAATACCGTGAGACATCGCCCGGGCGGAGATCAGAAAGGGGATTACCAGCCCCAGTGGATCGAGGTTATAACCAAACAGGGAGATAATCCCCAGTCCCCAGATAGTGGACACCACCACCGCTGCCAGCGGAATCAGCACGCCATAGGCTTTGCGGAAATAGAACACCAGCAACCCGATCATAATCAGCGCGGTAAACATAAAGATCTGAATAATCTGTCCCAGATACTGATAGGCCCAGCCCACCAGCATCGGTTGCCCGGTCACATGGATTCTGAAACCGTCAGCGGCTTCGTCGGCACGCATCTGCTGTATCGCGTCAAACGTCTTCACATAATCCAGCTGGCCCTCGTTAAGCTGCGCTTTAATCAGCGCCATCTTCATATCCGGGCTGACCAAAGGCCCATAGACACGGGGGTTGGCAACAATATCCTGGCGCAGTGCTTCCAGCTCAGCCGCACTCAGCTCACCGCCCTGCGGATCATAGTAGGATTCAGAGTTGACGTTGCCCTCAGGCGTCATCCATACCTTACGGGAGTTGCGATGCGTCACACTGGCAACCAGGTTGTGATTGACCCCGGGCAGACTGTCGACCGCCTGCGTAATCCGGTGAATACGTGCCAGCGCTTCGTTGGAAAAGATATCGCCATTCTCGACCTCAACCCCGACGATCACCACGTTTGCGCCACCAAACGATTCCTTAATCTCGTTATGCAGAACGATATAGGGGTGTTCCTGAGGTAACAGATCAGCAAAATCCGAGTACATTTTTATACCGGGAATCTGATAGGCAAAGAACAGCGTAATGGCAAAAATAAGACCCAGCACAATTTTTGGGCTATTGAATATCCGCTCATCCAGGTTATGCAGCAGATGAGTGACTTTATGGGATTGTGCAGATGCTTTATCAGACATATCCGTTATTCCAGAAATTATTATTATTTAAAACAGCAGGCTGAAAAATTCAGAGATCAACCGTAAAGAGTGAGCCCCAGCCACCCGCCACCAGCAGCCGCTGGCTATCCAGTTTTTTGCCATCCAGCAGGTAAGCAGGAATATTGGGTGAGTCGACCCGGCGCCAGGCATCCCCCTGACGTTCCAGAACGGTGCCGTGGTCAGCAAATGCGAACAGTCGCTCGCCACTGGCATAAAGTCTGTAGATCGGAGATTCGGTGGCGGTCTTCTGGGACTGCCAGTTCAGACCACCATCGGTGGTGGCCAGAATGGTGCCGCCAAGGCCAGCGACCCAGCCGACAGAAGAGTTTTCGAAATAGCTGGCCATGGGAAAGAAATCGTTAGGAATCGGTTCCAGAACATTCCAGCTCTGTCCGGCATCTTCAGAACGCGCAACCAGGCCAAATTCACCTATCGCGATCAGGTGCTGGTCATCCAGAAACTGCACACCAGAAATCGTCGCGTCCTCTTCAAGGCTCAGCTCATTCCAGCTGGCACCTTTGTCATGACTGCTCATCAGTGTGCTGAAACTACCGCTGGCCCAATAGCTGTTATCCGGGCCACAGGTAACCGAGATCAGACTCTCGGGGGTTGGAATATCACGGCTGCGCCAGTGCTGTCCCTGATCGTCACTGATCCACAGCTGATGCTCCATACTCAGCGCAATCAGAGCGTTATCCGGGCAGGTTTTAATATCGATAAGATTGGGGTTACCGGGCAGTTCCTGACGCTGCCAGTTCAACTTATCAGTCGCACTGGTCAGCACCAGACCATCAGAACCAACTACCGTCACAACATCCTGACTAATAGCGATTCCCTTCAACTGATCGGTACGTCGTACCGGTTTACTCTGCTCCTGTTCAACCCCTTCAAGATTCAGAGGGGCTTCACAACCCACCATCGAGATGGCAACGGCCATTAGCAGAGCGGACTTCATTGTGGATTGTTTTGTTATTTTTATATTCATGACTTGCGCCTGAGCTATACATTATTGTCAGGAGGCGATGCACTCCTGACTGACAAAATAACCCAGCCAACTCATTACCATCCAATACTATTGATATAGCCTTTTAATACCCTTAAAGTATCAAAAAACAGATCTCACTGATGAACATGAAGATTTCAGCTCCAGACAGAGGCACAGGATATGGACTTGCGCAAACTCAGATATTTCAAAGTTGTTGCCGATGAAAAACATATTGGTCGCGCAGCCAAAGTACTGCATATCTCCCAGCCGCCGCTGACCCGACAGATCCATCAACTGGAAGAGGAGCTGGGGGTAATACTGTTCAACCGAACGCCGAAAGGGATGGAGCTGACCGATGCCGGACGGCTTTTCAGGGAAGAGGTCAACAATATTTTCGGCCTGATAGAACAAGCCACAGAGCGAACACAAAAAGCGGGACAGGGTCGGCTTGGCCGACTGGATATTGCGATATTTGGTTCAGGCATTATGGGGGACATACCCAAAATCCTGCTGGCGTTTAAAGAACGATACCCGGAGGTCAATGTCGTCCTGCATACCATGGATAAAGGCGAACAGATCAATGCCTTGCGACAGAAACGTATCAGCCTGGGCTTTAACCGCATGCTGGCCCCCCTGCCCGATATTAGCTCTGAGCTGGTGACGACGGAAAAGCTATTACTCGCGATTAACAGCAACCACCCACTGGCGGCGTTGCCTGAAATACCTTTCACTGAGATCAGCGATATTCCACTGATTCTGTTTCCATCCAGCAACCGGCCGAACTTTATCGACAAAACGATTCGTCTCTGCCAGCTGTCCGGATTTACACCCCATATATCGCAGGAAGTCGGCGATGCAGTCACCGGCGTGGCTCTGGTAGCGAGTGGATTTGGAGCATGCCTGGTGCCCCAGTCGGCCACCGTTTTAAGCCTGCCCGGCGTGGTTTATAAGCCGTTAATCGATACCCCGGATGAAGCCGAAGTCGATCTCAGCTGTATCTTCAGAAAAGAGGATGAATCGCCGTTGTTGAAAGCGTTTCTGGAGATACTGATCGGCTACCGTACAGCGAAAAGTCAGTGACGCCAGCGCTGCTGATCAGATGTTTTTCGACATTTTACCAATCACTTCGATTTCCAGATCGGTTTGCGGATAGATACGGCAGGCGAGCGCAAAGTGGTCTGCACGCTCAGCCTCGCTGATATGGCATTTACTCATCACCCGACTGCTATATTCACCTTCGAGTACCTGAATTTTACACACACCACAGCCACCACCCCGACACCCCAGAGGGATCCCTTTTTTACCCAGACGCGCCATACCATGCAGGATTGACTCGCCCTCTTTACAGACATAGGTCTCATCAGTTTCCGTCAGTCTGATCTGATAACTAGCCATGGGCCGCCTCCTGTTGGCGTGCTTCCACTTCCCGCTTGCGGATCTCACTGGCAGGCGCACCGGCGATAAACCAGTCTTCAGGTTTAACCTGGCTGCAGCGACCGCGAATCGCGGCAGCATCTACCGCCAGCACATCACTCAACAGTGCAGTAAACCTCTCAGCTATCTGTTTCCGTTGTGCAAACGGCCTGCCCTCCAGCACGATAAACTCGAAAAATGCAGCCGGACTGCCGGACACGGAGCAAACCTGACCACCCACAGCCACCGCCCCTGCCTGGTAGCGGTTAATAAACACCCGGGTTCGTTCGACCGGGCTATCCAGTTCCTGAGCATAAATAGCACTCGCCTGCTCCAGAATCCTGGCGGAGGACTCTGCCGTTAAGAGCGCCTCAGATATATGAAAGGTTGCGATCGGCATCACTGAACTCCTTATTATTGTTATGTTCTCTGCGCTTGTTGTTAAGAGATTCCTGCCTTAATCGCATCAAGGCAGGACACTTAAGCACACCTAAATAGACCTATAGACCTAAGTAGAACGATCTCTCCCCGGCTATGGCAAACCTTTGCGACGGCCGGAATCCAGCATCAGCGTAGACCCGGTCATAGCGGTTGCTTCAGGATCAAGCAGCATATCCACCGCCCAGGCCACCTGCCCTGGCGTGGTAAAGGCACTGATAGAAGATTCCGCCTTCATATCATCCAGCACATCATCAACCGTGCAGCCGCGCATCTCTGCCCGAGCCACCGCGACATTTCTCAACCGCTCAGTATCGGCAGGGCCTGGCGCTATGACATGCGCCGTGACACCCCGTTCGCCATAAGCCAGACTCAGCTGGCGCGAGACATTAAACAACGCGGCATTAGCCACCCCGGCAGACGCGGCATAAGCCGTCGGCTCCAGACCGTAGTGGCCGCCGATTGATATCAGCCGGCTGCCCTCGGTCAGAAAACCATCGGCGGCCCGGCTCAGGCGCAACAAGCCACCCACTTTGATATTCACCGCATCCACCATTGTCGCCGTTGGTGCTTCCAGAATTCCGCCCGCGACCCCGACTCCCGGGCCGTGCACCACCACCCTGACAGTACTATTCAGAACAGTGCCATTCAGCACTGTACGAATCGCCTCAATGGCGCTGTCATCACTGATATCAGCCACACAGGGAATGACACCCGCATGGGTTTCTGACAAGGCTTGCAAACTGGCAGCTGTACGCGCCACAGCGACTACCTTCAGCCCCCGGGCCAACAATCGTTCGACAATCGCCTGGCCAAAGGCGCCGGTTGCGCCGACAACAATCGCCGTTTCACCCTTAAAATCTGTTTTCATCTCAACCGCCTTTCAGTCGATCCGTTAAAAGTTCTGTTTCAATAAGCCACGCTCTTTGGCCATGGTCATCGCGGTGTCCTGAATCATATCTTCCTGACCACCGATCATCTTTTTACGTCCCAGTTCCACCAGAATATCCCGGGCCGGCACCCCAAACCGCTCAGCAGCACGTTTGGCATGCAACAGGAAGGTCGAGTAAACCCCGGCATAACCAAGGGTCAGAGAGTCTTTATCCACCCGGACAATGTGATCCATCATCGGGAAGATGATCTCATCGGCAATATCCATGGTTTTAAACAGATCGACACCGGTTTCGATGCCCATCCGTTCGCAAACGGCGATAAAGACTTCCAGTGGCGTATTCCCCGCCCCGGCTCCCAGACCGGCCACTGAGCCATCAATACGTGATGCACCCGCCGCAATAGCCGCGATGGAGTTGGAGATTCCCAGCCCCATATTGTGGTGGCCATGGAAACCGATCTCCGTTTCCGGTTTCAGGACATCCCGAAGAGCAGTGACACGTTGAGTAACATCTTCCGGCAACATGAAGCCAGCAGAATCAGTGATATAGACAGTATTGGCACCGTAGGACTCCATTTTTTTCGCTTCCTGAGCCAGCGAGCCGGCATCAGACAGGTGAGACATCATCAGAAAACCGGTGGTATCCATCCCCAGTTCACGGGCGCAGGCAATATGCTGCGGCGAGGTGTCCGCTTCGGTGCAGTGTGTTGCCACATGTACGCTGCGGGCGCCGGCATCATAGGCGGACTTCAGCTCTTTCATAGTGCCCAGCCCCGGCAACAGCAGAACAGATACCACCGCCTGCTTCATCCGCGACGCAACCGCTTCGATATACTCCTCATTGCTGGCCAGGGCAAAACCATGTTGCAGCGAGTTGCCGCCCAGACCCGCACCATGGGTCACCTGAATATAGGGCATCCCGGCATCATCGAGGGCGGTCGCGACTTTAACCATCTGTTCCACCGAGATCTGTTCCCGTTTGGCATGCATACCGTCACGCAGACACATATCATGCAGAATGACTTTACGTCCGTTCAGATCACTCATGACGCCACCTCCACAGGCTTCAGTTTAATTTTTCCGGCGAGTATCTCCTCGGCAAACATCTCCGCTGTCCGGGTTGCCGCAGCCGTCATAATATCGAGGTTGCCAGCATACTTAGGCAGATAATCCCCCAGCCCTTCAACCTCCATAAACACAGCGACCTTATTGCCTTCAAAGCTCGGGCCATTCACCAGTTTGTAACCCGGCACATACTTCTGCACCTCTTTGATCATCGCCAGCACTGACGCGGTGATTTTCTCCTCGTCGGGCTCACCTTCGGTGAGACAGTAGATGGTGTTACGCATAATCATCGGCGGTTCTGCCGGGTTGATGATCGCCAGCGCCTTGCCTCTTTTCGCACCACCCACCACTTCAATCGCGTTGGAGGTGGTATAGGTAAACTCATCCAGATTAGCCCGGGTGCCGGGACCGATCGATTTAGAGGAGAGGCTGGCGATAATTTCAGCGTATTCGACGCCCTGTATCTGCGACACAGCACTGACAATCGGAATCGTCGCCTGACCCGCACAGGAGATCATATTGACGTTCATCTCCACTTTTTCCGCATGCTGCTTCAGGTTTACCGGCGGTACACACAAAGGGCCTATCGCTGCGGGCGTCAGATCGATCATCATCACCCCCAGTTCATTCAGCTTGCGGCTGTTCTCCGCATGCACATAAGCACTCGTGGCATCAAAAGCGATCTGGATGCCATCTTCCAACACATGGGGAAGTAAGCCATCAATGCCTTCATGGGTGGTTTTCAATCCCATCGCAGCGGCCCGTGTCAGACCTTCTGATTCAGGGTCGATACCGACCATCCACACCGGCTCAAGGAACTCACTGCGCTGTATTTTATAGATCAGATCGGTACCGATATTGCCGGAGCCGATCAACGCACATTTAATTTTTTTCATCACTTTCCCTCTGTGGTCAGCAGATCTTCTTTCGCCTGATCGGTTGCACGACCGGCACGGCCACCCACATAAAACTCATCTTTTTTGTGTTCGGTTACCAGGATGCGAACAGTCTCTTTACTGACACCAAACCCGGCTGCTGCCGCCTCAGTAATCGCGGCAGCGGCACGCGCTTTCACCTCAGAACTGCGGCCTTCCAAAATATGAACTTCAATAATTGGCATACTGACTCCTTACTCGCTAAAGCGAACTGAAACACTTCCCAGATCCTGGAAGCGGGCAATAACATGGTCACCAGGCGCGACGGCAACCGCTGCCGTGATCCCGCCACTCATCACAAAACTACCGGCAGGCAGCTCCTCTCCCATCCCGGCGAGGATATTGACCAGCATCGCCACCGCTTCGGCCGGATGATCCATCACCGCCGCAGCGGCGCCCATCTCGACAATCTCACCATTTTTTTCCAGGACAGCACCGATGGTAGGCAGGTCCAGTTCGTCTATGTAACGGGGACGACCACCTCCGACGAAACGCGCTGATGAGCCGTTATCCGCAACCACGCTTTCCAGATCAAATTTAAAACCAGAGAAACGGGAATCGATCACCTCAATGGCGGGCAATACATAATCGGTCGCCTGCAACACATCTGCTGCAGTGCAGTCTGGACCTGACAACTTATCCCGGGTGATAAAAGCGATCTCACACTCAACCCGGGGATGTACCAGATCAGCAGTTGAGATCACCGAGTTTTCCGGGCGGGCCATCCTGTCGGTCAGGAAGCCGATTGAGGGCTGATCGACCCCCATCTGTTTCATCTTCGCCCGGGAAGTCAGTCCCGCTTTCCAGCCAATCAGCTTATGACCCTGTTCTATAAAGCGCTTGCGTAACTCAGTCTGAATCGCATAACCATCGGCCATCGTCATCGTTGGGTATTCATCGGTGAGTTTGGGGATGGCATAGGCGCGGGTTTGTGCACCTTCAACCCGTTCACACAGACGAACAATCGCCTCTCTGCTTAACGTCGTTTTCATACTGCACTTCTCCCGGAAAACCTGACGGTGCAACTACCCAGTCCACCAACAGAACATTCAAGTTCATCACCATGCTGAACCGCCACCAGCTCTGACTGAGAACCTGACAAAATAACCTCTCCCGCCTTAAACGGAATACCCAGTTCACCCAGGGTGTTTGCCAGCCAGGCAACCGCATTAGCAGGCGACCCCTGAACCGCAGCGCCGACACTGGTGGAGTAAAGCTCACCATTTTTGCGCAACACCATGCCGGCCAGGGTGAGATCCAGCTTACGCGGATCGCCTTTGACATCGCCCAGCACATAGACGCCACAGGACGCGTTATCCGCCACCGTATCCTCAATTCTGATTTTCCAGTCGGTGATGCGGGAATCGACAATCTCGAAACAGGGCACGACATAATCGGTCGCCCGGATCACATCCATGGCAGTAACCCCGGGGCCGTTGAGGTCCTCTTTAAGCACGAACGCCAGTTCGGCCTCCGCTTTTGGCTGAATTAAGCCATCCAGATCGATCACGTTGTCTCCCGCGATCAGCATAGCGGAGGTGAGAATGCCAAAATCAGGCTGGTACACCCCCAGAAATTGCTGCACAGGCTTGCTGGTGACACCAATTTTTTTACCGACGACGGTTTCTCCCGCCTCCAGACGACGGGCAATAAAACGCTGCTGAATCTGATAAGCCTGTTCCAGCGTGATATCCAGCCCCCGCTCGGTAAAAGGGGTAATGGTGCTGCGCGTCAGAAATGCGCTATACAGCTCATCACCCAACGAGTTAATTAAATCCTGATCCATAACCACCTCACAATTTGACACAGACATTGCGCATCTCGGTATAGAACTCGAGGGAGTGCACGCCGCCTTCCCGGCCAATACCAGACTGTTTTGCACCACCGAATGCGGTGCGCAGATCCCGCAGGAACCAGCTATTGATCCAGGTAACCCCGACTTCAACGGCGGCGGCCATGCGGTGAGCCCGGGTGAGATCGTTGGTCCAGATGGTGGTAGACAAGCCATAGTCGTTGGCATTGGCATAGCCAACCACTTCTGACTCGCTGTCAAACGGACAGATATGGCAGCAGGGGCCAAAAATTTCTTCACGGACAGCAGTGGCGGTTTCCGGCAGGCCGGTCCAGATAGTGGGCTGAATCCAGTTTCCTTCGGCCAGCTCACCGGCCATCTCTGGTATACCGCCGCCGGTGACAACCGTTGCGCCCTCTTCAACCGCTTTACGGTAATAGGAGAGCACTTTCTCCTGATGCTCCCTGCTGATCAGGGGTCCGTAATTCGACTCATGATTTTCCGGGCGACCATACTTCACCGCTTCCGCCTTCAGCTTCAGCGCATTCACAAACCGATCAAAAATGGGGCGTTCGACATACACCTTCTCTGTCCCCAGACAGACCTGCCCGGTATTCAGAAAAGCGGAACGGAAGATGCCATCAACAGCAGCATCAAAATCAGCATCGGCAAACACGATACCGGCATTTTTCCCGCCCATTTCAAAAGACACATCACGGCACCCTTCGGCGGCCGCTTTCATGATGGCGGTACCGGTACGGGTTTCACCGGTAAAGGTAATGGCATCGACGGACTGATTTTGCGTCAGAAATTCACCGGCCGAATCGGGGCCAAAACCGTGTACCACATTAAACACACCCTTAGGGATGCCAACGCTGTTCATCACTTCACCCAGCAGGGTGGTGGTCAGCGGGGTTTCTTCCGACGGTTTAACCACAACCGTATTACCACAGGCCAGCGCGGGCCCCACTTTCCAGGTCATCAGCAGGAAAGGCGCATTCCAGGGGGATATCACACCGATGACGCCCTTAGGCACACGCAAAGCGTAGTTCAGAGCACCGCGACCATCGGGAGTGGCCATCTGATAACTTTCAGCCGGGACATTTTTAATCACATCGGCAAACACTTTGAAGTTCGCCGCGCCGCGGGGAATAAACGCGTGCGTCATCACATGGTGTGGCTGACCGGTATCGGCCATCTCTGCGGCGACAAAATCATCAAAGCGACGGGTAATTTCATCAGCCACGCCATACAGCAGATCAACCCGCTGATCGATATTCAGCTGGCCCCACTCACCGGTCATGGCGGCTTTTGCTGCCGCGACAGCACGGTCAACATCGACCCGGCCAGCTTCTGCGACAGATGCGATTAAACGGTTATCCAGTGGCGAGCGTTTTTCAAAGCGGAGACCCGATGCGGCCTCTACAAACTCACCGTTTATAAAATTATTAATTTGTTGCATTGCTGCTCACCTTTACTTAAAAACTGATGACTGACTCTGTCCTGCTGTCATCAGTTTATGTAGCCAATGGCATACCGTCTAATACCAATAAACCAACAATACGATACTTTAAAGGTATCTTATTGACTGATAAAAATAGCGCCCCAGCCCTGTGGCTCTTTATTCTCTAAAAAACAGATTCTGATCATTTGCAACTGCACACCGTTATTCACGGCATGCAGTCAGAGGACTTCATCAGGTAACAATTGTCAGGAAAGATTCATGAAGCTTACGTTGCGGATAATCCAGCCCTTGTGGGAAATGATCCCAGTCCCAGGTGATGGTTTCATAGTCAGGATAAGGATGATAACCACCCATGAAGGTTTCGAAGCGGTTACCGGATGGGTCCCAGGCGTAGATAGTACAACCACGGGTAATACCGTGACGGGTCGGGCCAATATCGACCGACACATCATTCATTGACATGATATCACCGGCACGTAACACTTTTTCCCAGCTGTCCATCAGGAACGAACAGTGATGCAATTTGCCAGGCTCCGGGTGTTCAACAAAAGCGATATCATGAACTTTATGGGAACAGGATAACCAGATACCTGCTTCAAATTCACCATCCTCTGCCAGCACCCGTTCCACCAGGAAGAAATCCAGCACATCTTCGAAGATCTTCTTGTTAGCGGCTACATTGGGTCCATATAGCAGCATATGATCCAGCCGAACCGGCGCGATGCCATGTTCACTGGCGGCATTCCAGGGGCCGGGATTAGCACTGCTCAGACCATTGCCGACAGCGCTCTTTTCAGCATACAGCTCCATCAGATGCCCAGTAGGCAGGGTGAAACGCACCCGCTCACCGGTTTCCAGCAGATCTCCGGCAGGCATACGGGAGGTGTCGATACCGTATGCGTTCAGGTCTGCTTCCAGCTTATCCAGCGTTTCAGCATTCAGAACTTTGAAACCAAAGAAATCCATGCCCGCTTCTTCAGCCTGACGAATAATATAGCTGCTATGATCGCGTTCATCCCAGCATTTAAAATAAACCCGGCCCTGGTCATCACGACCGGTTTCAACCAGCCCCATGACATCACGGTAAAAACGTACACTCTCTTCCAGATCGAATACACGGATCTGAACATGCCCCGGTCTTAACACACCAGTCATAGCCATAACAAAACTCCAGTTTTCTACATATTTTTTTTCAGTCAGATGCATCACTGCATCTCTTTTATTATTAATTACCGGGTACTGATTTCCCGTTATGTTCAGTTTATGCAGCGCATTAAATACCGTCTAATACCGTTTTAATCGAAAACTGATACCTTAAAGGTATTAAAAAACACAATGCCAGGCTTCTTTTTCTTTTCAAAAAGTATCTGTCTTAACAAGAACTTATTAAAAAAGGGCCTGCTAGAAACAGCAGGCCAAAGCCTCTCTCAAAGCAAACTCAACATCAGATACGCTTAAACAGCGCCGAGCGATTCTGATCTTCTGCACCATCCGCTGCAGTCACAAACCGTTCCATATGAATATCCCGCTCAAACAACCGCCCCTGCATCAGGGTGGAGATGGCTGCATCAATCATCGGCGGCGGGCCACACAAGTAGGCTTTGTTGCCGTCGAAACGCCCATTGAAGAAGGCCTGCGCCGCTTCATGGACAAAACCGGTAAAGCCCTGCCAGTTATCCTCCGGCTCTGGTGCATTCAACGCTGGCACATAGGTGAAGTTTTCAAACTCTCTGTCGAGGCCTTCAAACAGCTCCCGGTTATACAGTTCAGACAGGTTACGGGCGCCCTGCAATAGCGTAATCGGACGCTTATCGCCTTCTTCCAGCAGATCCAGAATCATCGATTGTGGACTGGACAGACCGGAGCCTCCTGCGATAAAGATCGTTCCCTGATCATCCGATTTGCGCACAAAGAACTGACCATAAGGCCCACTCACATCCAGCTTGTCGCCGACCTTTAACTGCTCATGCAGATAGGTGGTGCCGGCACCGTCCGGCACCAGCCGTACGTGCAGTACCAGTGAGCTGGCATCGGAGGGCTGATTGGCGATAGAAAACGCACGATTACCTTCCACACCGGGAATCGTCAGATTGATATATTGTCCCGCCTGGAATGCCATCGGCTTATCCAGCTCAAAGAAGATCCCTTTGATGGTGGGTGACAGCTCTTTGATCCCGGAGACAGTACCGACAAAATCCTCCACCGGACAACCGGCAAAGTCATCATCCACATCGATATCCGCCTCGATCACCATATCCGATTCCGGAGTACAGCAGCAGGCCAGCACTTTGCCCTCCTCCCGCTCCATATCCATTAACGCAAAGGGGGAGGCGTTGCCCAGATCACTATCACCCTCCAGCACCTGCACTTTGCAGGTGGCGCAGGTGCCGTGACCGCAGGCAAACGGTAACCAGACCCCCTGACGCAGGGCAGCATCCAGAATGGTCTGCCCCTCTTCAACCTCGATAACATCGCCGGTTGGTTCGACTGTTACTTCATAACTCATCGTTTCACCCTACTCTTACCATGAAGCTGAGCGCTATTTGTCTCATCTGTTCTCAGACACCGGCGTTTTGGTAACCGCGCAGTTCAGGGGTTTTAAAACGGATCAGCGACTTATGCCCGACCCCCTGAGCCTCAAGGCTGACATCCAGTTGTGGTTTAAACGGTTCACCGTCCAGCAGCCACTCCGCCGTCTCCCAGTTAATCTCAGTAAACTCCGGGTGCTGCCCAAAGGCTTCCGGCATGATGTTGTCAATCAGCGCAGCAAACGTCATTGAGGGTGGCAGCGGGAACGCTTTAGCTGAGCAGAACATGCGGTGCTCATCCCAACCGAGATAAACAATCTGATTACCGTGGAACTTTTCCAGCCGGTCCAGCCGCTCGCCCTGATAATCAGGTTTCAGTGCATATACAGGCATTTTTATATCCTCTTGTTATTCTTGTGTGGGTGCAGCGCTGCTACACCCGTTGACAGCTTGATCACCGCGTCAGGCGACGCCCTTCCACTTATTCCAGCGCGCCTCATCCGGCGAGCCCTTCATATCCAGATTGTCGTGGCCGACATTCATGCGGTAGTAATCCTTAAGAATGTCATCCACATCAGGCCCGCCACAGTTGCCCTGAAAAATCTGATGCACTGGCAACCAGGCCTGAACATATTTTTCCGGCTCATCATCAAAAATGTCTTTACAGCCATCTGAACAGAAGTGGTAACGCTCACCCTCGAACACGGAATCTCGCATCGAGTTCTGGTTGGGGTTATCCATTTCGGTAAACAGCATCGGAATCTGACAGGTCTGGCATAACTGCGGCAGGCCCGAGTTATAAAACCGCTCACCTTTCGCTTCCTTCTCTTTGGCCAGTTCCCACAGCGGACGATAGTATTTATCGAAGGTGTCAGGGTATTGCTCCGACAGCCAGTCCAGCTCTTCATCTGAAGGAATCCAGGTATGGAACCCGGCAACGTGGCCGTGGATATAGAAAGTCCACCAGGCCTGATGGGAGATATGCTCTTTCTCTTTCTCGATGGTCTCGGCGTATTTCGGCATGCGAATACCGTAACGCGCCAGATCTTTAAACAGCGCACCACCCGCCTCTTCGAAATAGACCTCCCAGGCCTCTTTCCAGGACATCACCTTATTCGGCAACATGTAGTCCATCATCATGGCGATGATTGAAAGCAAACGGCAGCCGCGCCAGAACCACTTATCGATCCACTTCTGTACAATCGGCACATTGTCTTCATGTTGTTCCAGCAGGAACTTAATCACCTCCAGCCCCAGCGTCATATGACGGGCTTCATCGGACTGGGCGGAGAAACCAAAGGTCACCGTCGCCATATCGCCGTTATAGGCAGCACCCGACATAAAGGGCACAAATACCAGGTTAGTCAGTACATACTCAAACGAGAAGCCAATGGCGATCATGAATTCGAATGGGCCAGCACTACGGGCATCACAGAAGAACGAACGGGGTACCGACAGATACCACACCCGGTCATGCATGTGACTGAATTCCTGGAAGCCATCGAAGAACTTGTTGTAGTGGCTCATCGCATGGATCTGCGTCTGTACATGGCGCAGTTCATCCAGCGCCTGCATCTGACAGGCCACCCGGGCACCCACACCACCAAACTGACGACCCACATGGGCAAAGCCCTGATAAGCCTGATATTCCAGTGGCGTAATACCGGTCAGAAAGATTTTCACCGCATTCACATAACGGGGATCCGTGACGTTCAGGTGACCATTATTCTGCGAAAAAGCATCGAAGATGGCGTAGAGTTTCTTCTCTTTCTCTGCCTGATATTTCCAGTAGGAATCCATGGTCAGGCGGAACGGATCTTCCCACTTGCTCCAGTCGGTAATTTTAATGCCTTCGAACTCTTCATAAGGAAACGCCTTTTGACGATCCTCGTAGGAGAAGTCCCAGTCCAGATCACGGGTGAGCAGGCGATATTTATCTTTTATATTTAATTTTTTAGCAGCCATGATGTTTCCCCTTACTGTTTCCACTCAAGGACGAACTGGTCGTCATCTTCATCTACGTTACCGCCGAGGGTGATCAGGTTGATGTGCAGCTCCTGCACATCCCAGTCCCGGCCCATCTTCTCTTCCACCACCGCCCGTTCAATTACCAGGCGGTGCTCCCGCTCGATGCGGATCATGGCGGGCTGGTGAATAACCGTGACATCCGGGTTGCTCTCTTCGATGGCTTCAACGATATAGCGGGACTCATCATTGTCCTGCAGGGCGATATAGACTTTTGACATAGTTAATAACCTTGTTGTTTTTATTCATGAATTTATTTCAAAAGACCGGCTTTAGAGAGTCTCTTACTCCAGGCGGCCTCTGCGGTTGCCAGAGCGTCAGAGTCGATCATCTCTTGCGCTAACGGCGCCAGTGCTTGCAGCGCTTTGGTTTGCCAATCGCTTACCCACTGGGTTAATTGCTGTTGATTGCTTTCAGATTCAGCGGCAGCGATCTTCACCACCGAATCCACCCAGCGATTGGTGTCTTTATTCCAGTTCTGAATAAACTCGGTGAGCATGCTGAAGTCCTGACCACCGTTATCTGCCAGCCACTGATCGAACTGCAGATAGACCAGTTCGTAGATCAGGCCATCCAGTACTACATCCTGTGCTACAAAGGATTCAAACCAGTCCTGCACGCAGATATTGGCTTCACAATAGGCACGCACACCCTGCCAGACGGCGTCATCCATCCAGTAACGTTTCGCCTCGGCCAGGGAATCACCCGAATTACCATCGAGAATCAGGCCAATGCGGGACAGGTACTGGGCAATGCCCAACCGGTCCATGCCGTTGTACAACAGCGCCTGAGTAATCGCGGTGCCATAGCCCAGCGAACTGCCATACATATTGTTGAGATTGGCGGCCTGTTCGACATGGCGCAAAGGCAGTAACAGGCGAATCACTTTTTGCTGAATCTCGTCGGGAATCAGGCGTGCCAGGTCACGCTTTTCAAAGAAACTGTAATTACTCTCAGCCACTTCCTGTTGCTTCGCCCGGGCCTGCACATAGGTGCCGTAATAAAACTGGCGGGGGTCTTTGAAGACATACCAGTCCTGCATCACGATGGCGGTGCGGCCCTTATCGTTGAGTTCAAACTCGGGTTGCCATAGCGGCTTGTAGTGAAAGTTAATCTCAGAAGCCACATCATAGGTAGCTTCCTGATAACGGGTCGCCGGTTTATCACCAAAACGGCGTTCAATGTGCGCAAAGGTGTTGCGCACCGGTTCCAGCATGGCTGTTTTTATTTCTATAGACATCTGCGTTATCCCATTTTATTTAGGGTTCATTTTTTTTATTGAATAAGTGCAGTCTTGCAGCAGGTTCAGCTATGGTTATTCGCCATCAGCGTCTCCTCTCCGTAACGCCATTTTTCCATCTCGGCGTCCACACTTTCCTGTTGCTCACGGGTCATAAACACCACGTCATTGTCCGCACAAAAATGCTCGAAAGCGGCTTTAGGCATAATCAGCTCGACGAACAGCGAGGGATCATCAATGGCGAAATCAAACTCGACAAAACGAGCATTTTCATCACTGCGTACCCGGATATATTTGATGTAACGATCCAGCCCGGCGACGTCATCGCCGCGGGTTGTCATATTTTTTACGCTCATGGAATTACTCCACTGCGAGGCCGCAGAGATGCCTTAAAGGCACTCTGCTGTCTCTGAATGGTTTAAGATCAGGTGACGATGGTCAGAAATGACTCATGCAGTTTGCGTTGCGGATAATCCAGTCCCTGGGGGAAATGATCCCAGTCCCAGGTGATGGTTTCGTAATCAGGATAGGGCTGATAACCCCCCATGAAGGTTTCAAAGCGATTCCCGGACGGGTCCCAGGCATAGATAGTACAGCCGCGGGTAATACCGTGACGGGTCGGGCCAATATCGACGGAGACCTCATTCATCGACATAATATCGCCGGCCCGCAGCACTTTTTCCCAGCTTTCCATCAGGAAAGAGCAGTGATGCAGCTTTCCGGGTTCAGGGTGTTCGACAAAGGCGATATCATGAACTTTATGCGAGCAGGATAACCACAGCGCTGCTTCAAACTCACCATCTTCAGCCAGCACCCGCTCAACCAGAAAGAATCCCAGAACCTCTTCAAAGATCTTTTTGTTAGCGGCCACATTGGGCCCGTACAGCAGCATATGATCCAGCCGAACCGGCGCGATACCATGTTCACTGGCGCCATTCCAGGGTCCCGGATTAGCACTGCTCAGACCATTGCCGACGGCACTCTTTTCAGCGTACAGTTCCATCACATGGCCGGTTGGTAGTGTAAAACGCACCCGCTCACCGGTTTCCAGCATCTCTCCTGCGGGCATACGGGTGGTCGCCACACCATATTCATTGAGGGCGGCTTCCAGGTTATTCAGGGTGGTAATATTGAGAACTTTAAAACCGAAGAAGTCGATACCCGCCTCTTCAGCCTGTCGGATGATGTAACTATTATGATCCCGTTCATCCCAGCATTTGAAATAAACACGCCCCTGATCATCACGGCCAGTTTCAACTAACCCCATGACATCACGGTAAAAACGCGCACTTTCTTCCAGATCAAATACACGGACCTGAACATGTCCCGGTCTTAAAACACCAGTCATTGCCATAACAACACTCCAGCTTTTAAATTTATTATTTTTGATATAGCTGACAGGTTCTAAAGCACATCGCAGGCCAGAGTATAATTACCCGATAAAAATCATATAGTTAACACAAAACCCTATAACCTCCGCTGAGCGGTACCGTTCAAAATTGTTCAACCCTACTCATATTCGACGTCCATTTATGAACATAATTTTAAAATCGTACAATTTTGTACTAACACCGGTTTAACCGTCTGAAAGACTGTCATTTTTAACCTGAAACTGCTGGACGTACTCACCAGCTGATAGGTAATCTGTTAGCACCGCACTAAATTCAACGAAGAAAAATAAAAATAAAATGCAAAACAGAGATCTTTTAAAACACTTCAAAATCCACGAACAGCTGCTGTTCAAAAGCAACGACGGTAAGATTCTTCTCGATCAAAACCGTATGCTGCTTTTTCATAGCAATGTACTGGCCGAGATCAGTAGCAGTCTTTTCGACAGCCTTGATCCAAAACAAGCGCAGTCTATTCTCGTCAGAATGGGATTTACGGCTGGCCAGCAGGATGCACAACTGGCACTCAAACTTTATGGCACCGACAACAATTATGATGTTTTTGATATCGGCCCGGCGCTTCACGGCTTAGAAGGGTTCGTAAAATCCATCATTACTGAATCGGAAATCGACTGGGAAAAAGGTAGTTTCTACGGCAAGGTCGATTGCCTTAACTCCGTCGAAGCAGAGATTCAGCTGGAGACAAAAGGCCTCAGTCACGACCCGGTCTGCTGGATGCTGGTCGGCTATGCTTCGGGCTATTCTTCGATGTTTTTCAAACGTTACATCGTCTTTAAAGAGGAGAAATGCGTCGCTAAGGGCGATGAGAAATGCGTGTTAGTGGGCAAGCCGGTTGAAGCCTGGGGTGACGATGACTATATCGATTACTTCAAACTGGACCCGGTCAAACAGCAGTTTCGCTCCATCGAATCAGAGCTCAACAGTCTGCGAGGGAAGCCACTGACAACATTGCCGGAACAGGGAGAGCTGGTAGGTAAGTCACCTGAATTTATGGCAGCATTCACACTGTTAAATCAGGCGGCAGCCAGCCCTATCAACGTGCTGTTACTCGGTGAAACCGGCGTTGGTAAAGAGCTTTTCGCCCGCTGGCTGCATGAAAATAGCGGTCGCTCAGACAAACCATTTATTGCCATTAACTGCGGCGCTATTCCAAATGATCTGATTGAAGCGGAACTGTTTGGGGTAAAAAGTGGTGCCTATACCGGCGCCAACGCATCCCGCCCAGGCCGTTTTGAATCAGCCAATGGCGGAACGCTGTTTCTCGACGAATTGGGAGAACTGTCACTATCCGCCCAGGTGAAACTATTACGGGTTATACAGTCCGGTGAGCTGGAGCGTCTTGGAGACAATCAAACCATTAAAGTTAACGTCCGCCTGGTTGCGGCCACCAATGCCAAACTCCATGATGCGATCGAACAAGGCCTGTTCCGCTCGGATCTGTACTATCGGATCTCGACCTACCCCGTCGAAATTCCGCCACTCAGAGCACGAAAATCAGATATCCCCCTGCTGACAGATACCATGATTGAGAAATACGCGCCGCTGTATCAGAAGTCCATCAACGGTATTACCGATAGCGCCATGCAGTTTTTAATGCAGTATGACTGGCCGGGCAATATCCGGGAGTTACAAAATATTGTTGAAAGAGCGGTGCTGCTGGTACCTGATGGCGGCGCAATTGAGCGTCAACATGTAGCCCCGGGGTCAGCGGCAATACAACCGTCTGCTCCGCTGACAACAGAGGCTGTCAGCAGTCCGTTGGGGAATGATATCTACGACCACTTACTCGAAGAACAACTCCCGCTTAAAGCGTTTGAGGCCAGGCTGGTTAAGGCCGCACTGGAAAAAACGCACGGTAATATGACTCAGGCAGCAAAGCTTCTGGGGATAACCCGACGCCAGATCACCTATAAAATAAAGAATTTTGAAGAACAGGGCTGCCCTGAATGATCCGGACACGACCACTAGACGTAATTTGATAATCGAGGACATAACAGCACCCTGACGACAGATGACACAATATATGCGCCTGAAAAGCTCAATCCAGCCGGCCTTGTTAGCATGAGCAAAAAGATAGCCATTATCGGAGCGGGCCTGGCGGGTGCCGTACTTGCCGATCGCCTCAATCCTTACGCGGCAATCACGGTCTTTGAAAAAAGCAGAGGCACCGGCGGGCGAATGTCTTCATGCAGGCTGGGGAATAACTCTGCTGATCTGGGGGCACCCTGGTTTAACCCCTCGCACCCGGCATTCAGCCACTGGATCAGACAGCAGCCAGAGATAAACCGCTGGCATCCGCTGGTGCGTGATTTCAATAACATACAGCTAACATCAGAACCGCTCTATGTCGCCGCCCCCCGGCAAAGCACGCTCACACGCAGGCTGAGCAATAACGCCTCGTTAATAACTCAGTGCAGGGTTGCTGCTGTCGTACCGCAACGGCGACAAGCTAATGCTATCGACATCATCGACGACCAGGGGCAGTTACGGGGTGGCTTTGACGTCGCCCTGATTACTGCTCCGGCGGTTCAGTCTGTGCCTCTTCTTACCGCGGTACCCAGCTTTGCCGGTATCGCAGATCAGGCCAGCACCGATCCATCCTGGATCGCCGTCATCATCCTGGCAGGGATGCGCAGTGAAGCAGATATCATCTGTGGCGAGCACCCGATACTCTACCGCTGCATCAACGACAGTGCCAAGCCCGGCAGATCCGCCCAGGCTGATAGCGAAACCTGGGTGATAGAAGCCACAAGCCGATGGAGTGCCGATCATATCGATAGCCATACAGATGAGATACTGCACTGTTTATACACGGAGTTTTGTAACGTGATTGGCCAGACACCCGATATTATTGCCAGCAGAGTCCACCGCTGGTTGCTGGCCCGTCACCGGTCGGATCATCCCTCGCCTTATCTCTGGGATGAACAAACGGGCATTGGTGCTGGCGGTGACTGGTTAGAAGGTAACGGCTTAGAATCGAGCTGGTTAAGCGCTAACGCCCTGGCGGATAAGCTGGAAGAGACACTATAAACCTGAGGTTGATTTATTAACCGGGCCTGTCAGACAAGCCTCATTTAAGCAACGGCCCCAGGGAGGATGGCGGCAACTGATTCAGTGGAGTCGCCCGATACTTTTTCAACAAGCGTTTCTTATTATTAAGTTCTGATCTGAGCGACACCTGTTCAACCAGATTAAGATAACGATCAACCATTTTGAGGCGATCATCGCGGCGTACGCTATCATCCCGCGCGGTTTCAAGAAACAACTGCGCCAGATTCAGCACCGCAGCATGGTTGTTGAAATCAAAGTCGATAGCCGCACCAAAAGACTTAATCGCCAGCCCCAGCTTGCCAGACAGGTAATGCTTAATACCCAGACGGTTAGCCTTATCACTCATATCCGGACTTAGCTGTTTAGCAGGGGTATCCTCTTTAACAACAGGGACCTCCTGAGACTGTTCCAGTACCGGCAAGGCATCACCGGACATGACCAATAGCTCCCGATCAATATCGATCGGTATATCCATCTCCCGGTTCACCAGCTTAGCGTCCCTGAGAAAGCGTTCTTTCTCGGTGTCATCACCGATATCTTCGGCCAGCTGGCTACGAATCAGGAACGCACGCACTTCAGCCGCACGATCCGTTGAAAACTGTTTGCGAACACTCACGAGTAAACCATCAATCTCGCGTTCTATCTGTTCACGGGTGATCTTATCGCTACTTTTCACCTCCATACGCCGGAGGTTTGCCAGTTTGAGATAGGGCTCTGCTGAACGATAACAACTGTGCTTCCCGAGGGTAATAGAGCGGCGATAAGCCCCTTTAGCCAGATCCATTTCCTGGGTCTGGATGGCAACGCGCCCCAACTCCATCTGACGGGGGATACCCAGTGGGGCGCGGGTGGTTGCCTCTTTCAGTGTTTCGCGGGCCTGTATCAGATCACCCTGCTTCTCATTGACTTCAGCTAACAGATCATAGGCGGCAATCAGTAGCGGATTATCCGAGATCAGTTCCTCCAGTAACTGTTCAGCTGCCGTCAGATCATCCAGGCCAACATAGGCCCGACAAAGATAAAGACCGGCGTCTTTATCCCGGGATTCCCAGTAAATACCGTCGAAAAGATTACGCGCACTCTCATAATCACCCAGATCAAGCAGCAAAGACCCTCTGACTTTTTGCAGATAATTATACTCGGGGTGTTGCCGGTCAATCAGCGCTTCGCAGATCTGCAACGCCTGGTTTATTGCACCAGACTCTAACGCCAGATCAACCGGGCGCAACGCCTGTTTCCGCCGCATAATATTATCGAGACGATATTTCAGTTCTTCAATTGAGAAAGGCTTGGAAATCAGATCATCCGGATGACTATCGATGGCATGCAGAATAACCTCTTGTGAAGAATCACTGGTCATACAGACCCAGGCGGCGCTGGGCTTGATATAGCCGCGATAACGGGCTTCCTCCAGTATTTGTATACCGGTGACACTGTCGCTGGCGTTATGACCCAGCAGGATGACATCAAAATTATTTTGTGCAATAAGGGCAAACACTTTGTCGTTAATAGTCACCGCTTTGACATTGGAGATACCCAGTTCTCGCAGCATATAGTAGATTGTTGCGCGCATGTTTCCGCTGCTATCGATTAACAGAACATGCTTGTCCGAATAATCAATCTCAATATCAATGGTGGTGTTGCGCACAGCGGTCACGGCCAGCCTTACCCTTAAAACTTAATAATGAATCAAGTATAAGAGCCATGTCTCTGGGGAGAAAGAAAAACATCTCAAAACGGGATTAGTTTTCTGCAGACAAAAAAAAGCGCCAAGTGTAGGGTGAAACGCTTGGCGCTAAATACAGTTCTATGCTGTGAGAAACATAGTATAGGCTTCCGCCAAAATAGATAATGATCCATGTCAACAGTCGACCTGTTAAGCTAATTGGTTAAATGCTTATTTTCTACAACTTTTGACTAAGCGCTGCCATAGTGATATTCCAGTAAACTTATTATAAATAGAAGACGCCGATACGATATGACTACCGCATTTATTACTCATCATGACTGTGGCCTGCACAATATGGGGCCGGAACACCCAGAAAGCCCAATCCGGCTTCTGGCGATCCAGAAGGTCTTGCAAAAAACAGGCTTGATTGAGCATCTGAAGCAGATGGAATCGGTGCATGTCACCCCGGAACAGATTCAGCTGGCGCATGCAAACCTGCATCAGAAACGGCTGGAGATGAAAATACCGGAAGAAGGTGTTTTCTATGCAGATGAAGATACCGCACTCTGCCCTGACTCTATGCATGCGGCCAGCCTGGCTGCCGGGTCAACTATTCTGGCAACGAATCAGGTACTCTCGGAAAAAGTCGACAACGCTTTCTGCGCGGTACGTCCACCCGGGCACCACGCCGAACATAACGCAGCCATGGGCTTTTGTTTGTTTAACAACGTTGCCATCGGCGCTATGCATGCCTTGCTGCAACCCTCAGTCAACCGGGTAGCGATCGTTGACTTTGACGTCCACCACTGCAATGGCACTGTGGATATTTTTAAAGATAAACCCGAAGTACTGGTATGCTCTACATTCCAGCATCCCTATTATCCCGAGCGCTACTGCGACATACAGCGGGATAATATTATTAACTGTCCGATTGAGGCTCATACCCGCGCTTCTGTTTTCCGCGAACAGTTAGAAAAACACTGGCTGCCCGCATTACAAAAGCATAAACCAGACATCATCTTTATTTCTGCCGGGTTTGATGCCCACCATGAAGACCCCATGGCAGACCTGAACCTCACTGAAGAAGACTACCGCTGGGCCACACAGCTACTGACAGATGCCGCACGCACCACCTGCAACGGACGCATCGTCTCGGTACTTGAAGGTGGCTACAATCCGGTGTCCCTGGCGTTTAGCGTACAGGCGCATATGGAAGTGCTGGCAGGGTATTAATAAAAGCAGAACGTCGCGCTACCCGAGTTGCTAGTGGCAAGACGTCACTTCGTGACTTGTCAGAAAAGTAAAAACAAAAAAACCGCCCGAAGGCGGTTTTTTTTAAGATCGCAGGTTTAACCAACGAACTTGATCATAACACCGGCAGCAACCGCAGAACCGATTACACCGGCAACGTTAGGCCCCATGGCGTGCATCAGCAGGAAGTTCTGAGAGTTCGCCTCCAGACCCAGCTTGTTGGATACACGTGCAGCCATCGGTACTGCGGATACCCCTGCAGAACCGATCAGCGGATTGATAGCGTTACCACCCGCCATCTTGTTCATGACTTTGGCCATCAGAACACCACAGGCAGTACCAATACCGAATGCAATGACACCCAGTACCAGGATACCCAGGGTTTCCAGGTCGAGGAACTTATCAGCGGACAGCTTTGAACCAACAGAGAGTCCCAGGAAGATAGTCACGATGTTGATCAGAGCATTCTGAGCCGTATCGCTCAGACGATCAACAACACCACATTCGCGCATCAGGTTACCAAAACAGAACATACCCAGCAGTGGCGCAGCATCAGGCAGCAGTAACGCGACCAGAATCAGCAACACGATAGGGAACATGATCTTTTCAGTCTTAGGCACATGACGCAGCTGAACCATTGAAATTTTACGCTCAGCTTCAGTTGTCAGGGCACGCATAATTGGTGGCTGAATCAAAGGCACCAGCGCCATATACGAATATGCAGCAACCGCAATCGCACCCAGCAGATCAGGCGCCAGCAGAGAAGCAACATAGATGGCCGTAGGGCCATCCGCGCCACCAATAATACCGATGGCAGCCGCATCCTGAATAGTAAAGTCCATGATGCCCAGGGTGCTCATCGTGACGGCCCCCATAATGGTAGCGAAGATACCAAACTGAGCCGCAGCCCCCAGGAACAGTGTTTTAGGGTTTGCCAGCAGAGGACCAAAGTCAGTCATTGCACCTACACCCATGAAAATAATCAGAGGTGCGGCACCCGAAGCGATCGCAACAGTATAGAAGTTGTACAACATACCGTTGTTAAAGCCATGGTCATTGGCAGCGTAAACCGCTGCGGTATGAGACGCAGAATCGGCTAAATGATAGGCATGCTTAAGCGCTTCGGGCTCAGTACTGCTGATATGCAGAGCAGCAGCCAGATTCTGAAGCATCTCAGGACCACCCAGATGGATGGCATTTTCGACAGCCGACATTGCCAGACCCGCTTCCGGGATGTTGGCAAGAATGCCGCCGAAACCGATGGGTACCAGCAGCAGTGGTTCAAAGTTCTTGCGAATAGCAAGGAACAAAAGCAGAAGGCCGATCAGAATCATAAAGGCCTGACCGCCCGTCACATTGTATACCCCTGACGCATGCCAGAGATCTAATAGCTTATCCATTTAGATCCGCCCTTACACCAGAGTCAGCAGACTGTCACCAACCTGAACAGTATCGCCTTCTTTAACATCGATGGAAGAAACAGAACCCGCACGTGCAGCACGAATTTCAGTTTCCATCTTCATCGCTTCCAGAATTACCAGTACATCACCTTCCTGAACTGACTGACCTGGAGACACAATCACCTTCCAGATGTTACCCGCCAGAGGGGCAGGAACCGATTCAGCAGGGCCGGATGCAGCAGGTGCAGCAGCGGCAGGCGCCGCAGCGGGTGCAGCAGCAGTGATATCACCACCTTCTGAAACCTGAACAACGTAGTTCTGACCGTTAACATTGATAGTGTAAGTCTGTGGACCAGTATTCTTAGGTGCAGCCATTGTCAGGGCGTCCTCTAATGTAGGTGCGGGTTCGAATGCGTCGGGATTACCGCGATTTTCAAGGAATTTAAGACCAATTTGTGGGAACAGCGCATAGGTCAGAACATCATCAATCTCGTTCTGGCCAGCCGCAAGGCTAATGCCTTTTTCCGCTGCCAGGGCTTTAAGTTCAGCTGACAGTTTTTCCATTTCTGGTTCAAGCAGATCAGCAGGACGGCAGGAAATCGCTTCGCCACCATCCAGAACACGGGCCTGAAGTTCGGCGTTGTAAGGTGCTGGCGCTGCGCCATACTCACCTTTCAAAATGCCCTGAACCTCTTTAGAGATTGTTTTGTAACGTTCGCCCATCAGCACGTTGATGACGGCCTGAGTCCCCACGATCTGTGAGGTTGGTGTAACCAGTGGGATAAGACCCAGATCTTCACGAACCCGTGGAATCTCGGCCAGTACTGCATCAAACTTATCAGCAGCGCCCTGTTCACGCAGCTGGCTTTCCATATTGGTCAGCATGCCACCCGGTACCTGAGCAACCAGAATACGGGAGTCAGTCCCCCGCAGAGAACCTTCAAATTTAGCGTATTTCTTCCGCACTTCACGGAAATAAGCAGCGATCTCTTCCAGTTGCAGGAGATCAAGACCGGTATCACGGTCAGTACCCGCCAGTGCCGCGACGACAGATTCAGTCGCCGTGTGACCATAGGTCATCGACATAGAGGAGATAGCCGTATCAACCCGGTCAATGCCGGCTTCAACCGCTTTCAGGATAGTCATATCAGACAAGCCTGATGTTGCATGAGCATGCAGTTGAACTTCCAGATCAGTCTGAGCTTTCAGACGAGACACCAGGTCGAATGCATCGTATGGCGTAAGGATACCGGACATATCCTTAATCGCGATCGATTCAGCCCCCATATCTTCCAGTGTTTTTGCGTACTCAACCCACATATCAATGGTGTGTACAACACTCTTGGTATAAGAGATGGTGCCCTGAGCATGCTTACCGCTTTCTTTTACTGCTTTAATGGCAGTTTCCAGATTGCGCGGATCGTTCATCGCATCGAAAATACGGAATACGTCAACACCATTGGTGGCAGCGCGCTCAACGAATTTACTGACAACATCATCAGCATAGTGACGGTAACCCAGCAGGTTCTGTCCACGCAGCAGCATCTGCTGTTTAGTATTCGGCATCGCTTTTTTCAGTTCGCGGATACGGTCCCACGGGTCTTCGCCGATATAACGAATGCATGAGTCAAAAGTCGCTCCGCCCCAGCTTTCCAGGGACCAGAACCCGACTTTGTCGAGTTTCTCAGCGATTGGCAGCATGTCATCAATGCGCATGCGAGTAGCAAACAGAGACTGGTGTGCGTCCCGCAGTACTACATCTGTAATGCCAAGAGGTTTTTTATCAGACATGGGTATAGGCCTTTTGTCGATTAATGCTCTTTAAATATAATTCTTGGTGTTAGTTGCAAATCAGTCTTTGCGGAACTGATGTACGGCAGCAGTCATGACTGCAACCAGTTCGTCACCACCAGATGCGGTAGCTGCAACTACTGCAGGTTTTGCTTTAGCTGGCTGAGGCGGAGCTTCAGGCGCCACCTTTGCAATCAGCTTAGACATGAAGCCTGTAGCAAAAACCAACAGGGTCAGGAAAACGAAAACGAATCCCATACCAAAGACCATCAAACTCAGGCCTTCTGACATTAGATTATCCATCTAACGGGTGCTCCTTCTTTATACGAAACCCATAAGTCTGTTACCGGCTTGTGGCCGCAGTTTCTCCCCCGAAGTTTGAATCCGGCTGCAACAGAACAGATGAACAGTTAGTAAATGGCCAACAATTAAACCTGAATTATTACGTTCAGGCAACCGCTTAAAAGCCAATTAATGCACAAAAAGTGGTGCTAATGTCTGTAAATAAACTACAAAAATCGACTAAAGTACGTCAATTTGCGATGATCACCCATCTGGCATTCAGGCCGTTTCTCAACCCTCAGGACGGTACACTTTCACGTTCATATAGCCCTTATCCTGCAGGTTCTGAGCATGCATCTGACTCATAATGCCTTTATCGCAAAACAACAGATACTCTTTAGCCTGATCCAGATCCTGAAATTTTGTTTCAAGATCAAAAAACGGGATTGGCAGGACTTCCGCCTTTGGCATATTGAGGGGTTTACGTTCCTGATCGCGACTATGGCGGATATCAATAATCACCTGATTCTCGTCAACACGGGTCAGCGCTTCAATGGTTGTGTGGATATTAATATCTTCAACAATCTTATCGATAGAGATCACCTGAGTATTATCCAGCGCCTGAGCCAGCACGTCGTCGTCGAAATTAGCCTCTTCCTCCTCTATTCGCTCAATTTTGGCGTTAGTGGTAGGACGATCAGAGATAACACCGCAATACTCCGGAATATTCTTCGCAAAGTCATAAGCACCAATCTGTTTGGTCAGATCGATAATGTCCTGCTTATCCATGGTAATCAGCGGCCGCACGACCAGCTTGGAGGTAACAGAATCAATCACCTGAAGGTTAATCAGTGTCTGACTGGACACCTGAGCAATACTTTCACCAGTCACAAATGCTGGCAAATTCATCCGGTCAGCAACTTTTTCAGCCGCCCGCATCATCATTCGCTTTAATACTACGCCCATGTGAGTGTGGTGGACGTTCTGCAAGATCTCCCCAACAACTTCATCAAAAGGCACAGTGATAAACTTAACCCGCGAAGCACTGCCATATTTTTGCCACAGATAGAGGGCGATCTGCTTAACCCCCATCTCATGCGCGCGCCCCCCCAGATTAAAAAACAGAAAGTGAGTTTTACTCCCCCGACGCATGGTCATATAGCTGGCAACAACGGAATCAAAACCACCAGAGATGAGTGACACAACGGCTTCCTGGGTGCCCAGAGGATAACCTCCCAGACCTTTGTGCTGTTGCGATATGAGAAACAGGTGTTCATCACGGATTTCAAGCTTAACCGTCACCTCAGGATTATGCAGATCGACGCCACGGGTCTGACAATGTTCACGCAACCCTCCACCGATATAACGCTCAAGCTCGGTGGATGTGAAGGTATGCTTGCCCCCCCGCTTAACCCGCACAACAAAGGTTTTATCTTTTAACTGTTCGGCGTAAACACGCTTAGTGATCTGAAAGACATCCTCAAAAGACCCCAGCGGATACTGATCTACTTCCAGGATATGCTGAATACCGGGCGTACACATCATCAGCTCAATCGCCTGAGATCTCAGCTCAGCATCACCAGAGGGCAGTTCAACCTCAATCCGGTCCCATAAGCCGCGCACTTTAATATCATTATTGATGCGCTTAAGCGTCACCTGCAGATTGGATTGCAGGCGCTGAATAAAGCGCTTGCGCACAGGCTTACTCTTAATAGTGATTTCAGGGAACAATTTGACGATAAATTTCATGGTGTACATCTGCAGAGGATTAAAAGGCTGGCTATTATACATTGCCACGAAGAGGGGACAAAATTCATCCAGATAATCATTTTTAACAGAGAAAGCAGAGAGATTTAAGGAGGGATAAGGCTAATCAGCTAATCATCAAACTATTCATAGTGACTAAGGAGAGTAGTGGAGCAGGAAAGTAGTGGCGCGCCCGGCACGATTCGAACGTGCGACCGCCTGGTTCGTAGCCAGGTACTCTATCCAGCTGAGCTACGGGCGCTGACAGGTAAAACATAAAGCAGGGAAAAAATGAAGATGAAAATAATCAGGTTGGCGCGCCCGGCACGATTCGAACGTGCGACCGCCTGGTTCGTAGCCAGGTACTCTATCCAGCTGAGCTACGGGCGCTTAACCCAAAAATTGTTGCACTTACCACTCGTTACACCACTTCTTCCGATTAGTAACAATCTTCAATAAGTGGCGCGCCCGGCACGATTCGAACGTGCGACCGCCTGGTTCGTAGCCAGGTACTCTATCCAGCTGAGCTACGGGCGCTGAATGGCGGTGAGCGAGGGATTCGAACCCTCGATAGAGTTTCCCCTATACGCCCTTAGCAGGGGCGCGCCTTCAGCCACTCGGCCAGCTCACCTAAACAACGGCGCGTATAGTACAATACTGATTTTCAAAAGAAAAGCAGTATTACCAAAAAAGAAATATTATTCGTTATCCTCTTCTTTTTCTTTCTGGATACGCTGATAAATCTCTTCCCGATGCACAGAAACATCTTTAGGCGCATTAACACCTATACGCACCTGATTACCCTTAACACCCAGCACAGTAACGGTGACGTCGTCACCAACCATCAATGTCTCACCAACTCGACGAGTAAGTATAAGCATAGAAAAATCTCCTTATTTAACAGACAAGTACTACAGACCTGACCTCTCCTGTTTGCATTATAGCGTAACAACGGGCTGTCGCAGGGGAACCTTGCGTTAAACATTATATTAGTCTGACAGCGATCTAACTATAGACCACTGACATTAAGTTTATTCGCTAACTGTATCAGCTGCGTCCAGATCAAAAGCTGAGTGCAATCCGCGCACAGCCAACTCGAGGTATTTCTCTGCTATAACCACAGATACCTTAATTTCAGACGTTGATATCATCTGAATATTAATGTTGTCGCGTGCCAATGTATCAAACATCTTACTGGCAACACCAGCATGAGATCGCATACCAACACCAACAATAGACACTTTTGCAATTTTATTATTACCAATAATCTCCCGGGCACCCAGTTCATCCCTGACTTTCGCCAGAATATCCTGCGCAGTAGCAAAATCATTCCGGTGCACCGTAAAGGTGAAGTCGGTCGTGTTATCAGCAGCGATATTTTGCAGAATCATGTCTACTTCAATATTCGCGCGACTGATAGGTCCCAGAATGCGGGAAGCAACGCCTGGAATATCTGGCACACCCAGAACTGTCAGTTTCGCTTCATCGCGGTTAAATGCAATGCCTGAGATGACCGGTTTTTCCACAGTATCGTCTTCCTCTGTTGTTATCAGTGTACCAGGGCCATCCTGAAAACTATGCAGAACCCGCAATGGCACATTATATTTACCCGCAAACTCGACAGAGCGAATCTGCAATACTTTCGATCCGAGGCTGGCCATTTCCAGCATCTCTTCAAAAGTGATTTTATCCATACGTTGCGCACCTTCCACAACCCGGGGGTCAGTGGTATATACGCCATCCACATCAGTATAGATCTGACACTCATCAGCCTTAAGTGCAGCAGCAAGGGCAACACCGGTTGTATCTGACCCGCCGCGCCCCAGCGTTGTTATATTATTTTCAGGATCAACCCCCTGAAAACCAGCAACAACAACGACACGCCCTGCGTCAAGATCAGCACGCATACCGTCCACTTCAATATCCTGAATCCGCGCTTTCATATGCACATCATCAGTCAGAATCTTAACCTGTCCACCGGTATAGGAACGCGCACTGACGCCACGCGATTCCAGGGCCATGCATAGCAGCGCAATGGTTACCTGTTCGCCGGTAGACAACAGTACATCCATCTCCCGCGGGCTTGGCTGTTCCTGCATCTCTTTAGCCAGACCGATAAGCCGGTTGGTTTCACCACTCATCGCGGAGACGACAACCACAATATCATGCCCCGCATCCCGGAACCCTTTAACTTTGTCGGCTACACCCTGAATACGCTCAACGGTACCGACCGAAGTTCCACCATATTTCTGTACATATAGGGCCATACTTATCTGTTCCCTTCATCAGCCGCCAGGCTGCAGTTATTACACACGTTTATTCCAGTTCTTTACAGGCCCTGTTCAACCAACTGCTGCACCGCAGCCAGCGCAGCCGGCAAGGCATCAATGTCAGTACCCCCGCCCTGAGCAAAGTCAGGACGACCACCACCTTTACCACCCAGACGGGCGGTCAGTTCACGAACAAGATCACCGGCTTTAACCTGACCGGTCAGATCTTTAGTAACCCCAGCCGCCAGACTCACTTTACCCTCGGCAACGGTCGCCAGGACAACCACACCACTGCCCAGTTTATTTTTCAGCTGATCAATCGTGTCACGCAACGTTTTTGGGTCGATGCCTTCCAGCTGCTCGGCTAACACCTTAACGCCTTTAACATCGACAGCGCTGCCAAGCAGATCTGCGCCTTTTGCTGCAGCCAGTTTAGCTTTTACCTGTTCCAGCTCTTTCTCAAGCTGACGACTTTTACCGATCTGTTCCTGCAGCCGGGTTTCCAGCTGCACCGATGCCTGATCAATGTAGTCCAGCGCTTTCGCCCCGGTCACCGCTTCAATACGCCGTACTCCGGCAGCAATACCGCCTTCAGAGATAATTTTGAGCAAAGCGATATCACCGGTACGAGCAGCATGTGTACCACCACAGAGTTCGACAGAAAAGCCGTCACCCATGGTCAGAACCCGTACAGTCTCTTCATACTTTTCACCAAACAACGCGGCTGCACCGGTCTGTTTAGCCGCTTCAAGATCCATAATGTCAGTCTTAACGGCAGTATTAAGTCGAATCTGCTCGTTACAGATCTGTTCAATCTGTTTAATCTCTTCCGGCTTAACTGCTTCAAAATGGGAGAAGTCAAAACGCAGACGGTCAGCATCGCATAGCGACCCTTTCTGCTGTACATGTTCGCCCAGCACCTGACGCAGCGCTTCATGCAGTAAATGGGTCGCCGAGTGGTTAACGGCGGTTGCACGGCGCTTAGCGCAATCAACCTGAGGATTAACCGTATCCCCCACAGACAGACAACCACTCACCAGTACACCATGATGCAAGTGATTCTTAGACTCTTTAGTACAGTCATCAACCCGGAACTCAACACCCGCAGCTGACAACAGGCCGGTATCGCCAACCTGACCACCCGACTCACCATAGAATGGCGTCTGATCCAGCACCACCATTCCCTTGTCACCCGCGTTCAGTTGCTCAACAGCTTCTCCGTCGCGGAACAGAGCCACAACCGAAGCCGTACCTTCCAGCTCAGCGTAGCCGGTAAAGGTTGTTTGCCCGTCAAGGCGAAGAGAGTCGTTGTAATCAACATTAAATTTACCGGCCGCACGGGCACGGTTACGCTGATCATCCATCGCCTGATCAAAGCCGTCCATATCGACTGTCAGATGATGCTCGCGGGCAACATCGGCGGTCAGATCGACCGGAAAACCGTAGGTATCATATAGTTTGAAGACGGTTTCGCCCGGAATTTCGCTTCCGCTCAGGTTGGCAATTACCTCTTCCAGCAGGCGTAAACCATGGTCAAGGGTCTTAGCAAACTGCTCTTCCTCTTTCAGTAATACCCGCGCAATCTGTGCCTGTTTCTCTTTCAGCTCAGGATAGGCATCGCCCATCTCAACCACTAACGCAGCCACCAGCGTATTGAAGAAGGGGCCAGAAGCGCCCAGCTTATTACCATGACGCACCGCACGGCGGATGATACGACGCAGAACATATCCTGCGCCTTCATTCGAGGGAATAACGCCGTCACTAATGAGAAAAGCACAGGAGCGGATATGGTCAGCAATGACCCGCAGTGACTGAGTATCAGTCTCTTTGCATCCTACCGCTGCTGAAGCAGCCTTCAGCAGGTTCTGAAACAGATCAATTTCATAGTTGGAGTGCACACCCTGAAGGACGGCAGCGATTCGCTCAAGCCCCATACCCGTATCGATCGAAGGGTTAGGCAGAGGCTCCATTAAGCCATCAGCAGATCGATTAAACTGCATGAATACAAGGTTCCAGATCTCAATATAGCGATCACCATCTTCTTCCGGGCTTCCGGGAGGACCGCCCCAGACATCAGCGCCATGATCATAAAAGATCTCACTGGAAGGACCACAAGGCCCGGTATCGCCCATCGACCAGAAGTTATCTTCGTCTAAGCGGGAAAATCTGGTCGGGTCAATCCCCACCTCTTCTTTCCAGATTTTTTCTGCTTCATCATCGGAGATATGTACGGTTACCCAGAGCTTTTCTTTCGGCAACTCAAGGACTTCGGTCAGGAAAGACCAGGCAAAATTAATGGCGTCACGCTTAAAGTAATCACCAAAGCTGAAGTTACCCAGCATTTCAAAGAAGGTATGATGACGGGCAGTATAACCGACGTTATCGAGGTCGTTATGCTTACCACCTGCGCGAACGCAACGCTGACTCGTGGTTGCCCGACTGTATGAGCGTTTATCACTGCCGAGAAAGACGTCTTTAAATTGCACCATCCCTGCATTGGTGAACATCAGGGTAGGGTCATTCCCCGGAATCAGTGAACTACTCTCTACAATTTCATGCCCCTGGGATTCAAAATACCCCAGAAAAGCCTGACGCAGTTCAGCACTTGTCATATTTTTCATGGCTTCAATCGCTCTAATACTTAACCGTCACCAGACCTGTTTCTGATACAAAACAGAAACTTAGAAACAGGCATGGAAATCATTACAAAAATGGCGAAGTAGTATATAACGAGACGATTAAATCTACGAATTTTTTTATCTCAGAAACCGATTTATCAAGCTAAAGCAGTACTAAAGAACGACCAGCAGACTCAACAGGCAGATTAGCTATTTATTCCGCCGCCTGCCCGGCAGACAGAGCATAGTTAATCTGCTCAGAATTAAACCCTCGCTGCGCCATAAAACGCATTCTTCTGGCCCGCTCTTTAAAATCAGACGCCTCCAGACCGGTCCGATATTTTCGTTGGTACATATCGAGTGCCAATTCAAACCAGTCAATATCAGCCGCCTCAAACGCCGCCGCAATGACGTCACTGGCAACCCCCTTGCGCTGTAGCTCGAACCTTATTTTAATCAGTCCCTGCCCCTGCCCAACCCGCATACGGATAAAGCCTTCGGTAAAACGTTGATCGGATTGATAACCAGCATCGGCCAGCTGATCAAGAACATCATCCAGGTCGACACCATCACAGCGCCTTCCCAGCTTGTCCAACAACTCTTTACGGGAGTGTTCCCGACGGGCCAGCAACCCAATCGCTGCATTCTTTGCCTCTGATTGCGTCTCGTACATTGGCAACCTCTATTCTGACTATAATTACGTCCCGGGATTTCGGTGACACGGCAGAGTAACTCTCTGATTACAAAGCCGATTATCCATAACGATCATAATCGGTGCAGTAAAAGATCATAAAAAAAGGAGCCACATGGCTCCTCTCTATCACTGACTGACAGTTAGCGTGTAGCTGATTTTCATTAAAGCTTAACCGGTTAGCGCGGCTTATTATGAAAACCAGACCACTACCTACAGGTCCAGCTGTGGCTCAGCCTCGTCGTCAGACTCTTTTGCTTTCGGTGCTGCCACCGCCAGCAACTTAGACCGGATTGCCGTTTCAATCTCGTTAGCAACCTCAGGGTGCTCTTCAAGGTATTTAGCGGCATTAGCCTTACCCTGACCGATTTTCGTGCCCTGATAGGCATACCATGCACCGGATTTATCAACAAAGTCATTCTTAACACCCAGGTCAATGACTTCGCCCATGTGATAAATACCTGCACCGTACATAATCTGGAACTCAGCCTCACGGAACGGTGGAGCGACCTTATTCTTGACAACCTTGACACGGGTTTCGTTACCGACGATTTCATCGCCCTGCTTAACAGCACCGATACGACGGATATCCAGTCGTACTGAAGCGTAAAACTTCAGTGCATTACCACCAGTAGTGGTTTCAGGGCTGCCAAACATAACGCCGATCTTCATGCGAATCTGGTTGATGAAGATAACCAGGGTATTCGCATTCTTAACATGCCCTGTCAGTTTACGCAGTGCCTGAGACATAAGACGTGCCTGCAAGCCCATGTGAGAGTCACCCATATCGCCTTCGATCTCTGCCTTAGGCGTCAGCGCGGCAACGGAGTCGACAACCAGAACATCTACCGCATTCGAGCGTACCAGCATATCGGTAATTTCAAGCGCCTGTTCACCGGTATCTGGCTGAGAAACCAGCATATCGTCGACATTAACACCCAGCTTCTCGGCATAACCCGGATCAAGTGCATGCTCAGCATCGATAAATGCACAGGTCTTACCCATCTTCTGGGCTTCAGCAATCACCTGCAGTGTCAGAGTCGTTTTACCAGAGGATTCAGGACCATAGATTTCAACAATCCGCCCAGTTGGCAAACCGCCTATTCCAAGCGCAATATCCAGTCCTAAAGAACCCGTCGAGATTGCTGGAATCGCTTCCCGGGGATGATCCCCCATCTTCATGACGGCGCCTTTACCAAACTGACGTTCAATCTGACTCAGGGCAGCATCAAGTGCTTTCTGTCTGTTTGCATCCATTGTAATGACCTATCTCTGCAGCGCAGTTAAAATACTGTATGTTTGACCAGCATTATTAACATAGCGCGTTCCGTTTGCAAGTAAAAAATATGTTTTTTTATACAGTGGTTTTATTTAGCTGCCTTAAAAGCCCATTAAGCGCTTCAACCACCGCCTGCTGTCTCACAGCCTGACGATCACCCGTGAATTGAAAACAGCGACTTTCTGTGCCGATACCGTCGAGATGCCAGGCCATCCACACGGTGCCTACGGGCTTCTGAGGCGTCCCACCACCCGGACCAGCCACACCACTAACCGACACACTAAGGGACGCGCGACTGCGGTTGACAGCCCCCTCAGCCATCGCCACCACTACTGGCTGACTTACCGCACCATCACTCACGAACAGAGCATCCGGCACGCCCAGCATCTGCGACTTAGCCTCATTACTATAGGTGACAAAGCCACACTCAAACCACTCTGAACTGCCCGCCAGCGCTGTTATTTCCTGCGCGATCCAGCCGCCGGTACAGGATTCTGCCGTGGCAATTCTAATCTGCTTATTCTGCGCAGCCGTCGCCAGCTCTTTAACCTGTTGTTCCATCTGATACATAGAGACTCCACAGCTTTACGTCACGGTAGACGATTACCACTATAGTAATCCGACATGACGATAACCAGCAAACAAAGGATGCCCCAGGTTTACTGACTGAGTTTTGTCGGCGTATCAAAGACATTAACCTGACTATCTGCCGGATGAAGTTCGTTGAACGCTGAATGCGAGCATAGTGACAATAATAGCGGTTGCCAAACGATGATCGGAAAAGTCAGACGCAGAACCAGCCAGTGGTAACAGGATGGTTGGCCCCGAACGCTGACTGAAAGCCATTAACACCGGCGGAAGAGATGCAACTAACCTCAACAGAATCACCAAAAGCATCGCTGCTGATATCTATTCGGCGTTAATATCATTAAGACTTAAAAGACACTTAACGCCAGGTGCGTTAAGTGTCTTTGTTACGGAAAATATCTTTGTTATAGAAAGTATCTTTGTTGCGGTAAAACTATCAGTGCTTGATCATTACATGCCTTACAGCAGTGTAATCTTCGAGACCATACATCGACATATCTTTACCATAGCCAGACATTTTCATGCCGCCATGAGGCATTTCGGTGGCGAGCAGCATGTGCGTATTAATCCAGGTACAGCCGTATTGAAGCCTCGCAGCTAACCGGCTCGCCCGCCCTGTATCCACCGTCCAAACCGACGATGCCAGGCCGTATTTAGAATCATTAGCTAATTTCAACACCTCTTCTTCAGTATCAAAACAGGTGATTGATATCACAGGGCCAAACACTTCATTCTGTACGATCTCATCTGTTTGAAGAGCGTCGGCAACAACAGTAGGAGCATAAAAATACCCGGGCTTATCGAGCCGATAGCCACCCGTTGTAATCTGCATATGCGGCTGCTGTTTAGCGCGTTCAACAAACCCCTCAACATGGGTCAGGTGAGCAAGACTGACAAGGGGGCCCATTTCCGTTTTTTCATCATCGGGTAAACCCGTTTGAATAGACGCAACCGCGGCCGTAATCTTTTCTACAAACTGATCATAAATGCCCTTTTGCACATAGAGACGGCAAGCAGCAGTACAGTCCTGACCCGTATTATAAAAACCAAATGCACGGATCGCTTCAACCGTTTCTTCAATATTGGCATCATCAAAGATCAATACCGGGGCTTTTCCGCCTAGCTCCATATGCAATCGTTTCATATTAGACACACTGGCAGCGGCTATTTTCTGGCCGGTACCAATGGAGCCGGTCAATGACACCATTCTGACTTTATCGCTACGGCACAATGTTTCTCCCACTTCCAATCCCCGGCCAAAGATCACATTGATCACACCGGCAGGGAAAATATCATTAAGCAACTGCCCTAACTTCAGCGTCGTTAGTGGCGTAATTTCCGAAGGTTTTAAGACAACGGTATTCCCCGCAGCCAACGCCGGAGCTATTTTCCATGCGGCCATCATCAATGGATAGTTCCAGGGCGCGATGGAAGCAACCACACCAATAGGGTCCCGTCGTATCATCGACGTGTGATCAGGCATATATTCGGCAGCGGCCGATCCTGTCATGCAACGACAAGCGCCAGCAAAGAAACGCATAACATCAACTACCGCAGGTATTTCATCGTTCAACATACCCAGATACGGCTTTCCTGTATCCAGTGTTTCTAACTGCGCCAACGTTTCGCCTTCCGCTTCAATGGCGTCCGCCAGTTTTAACAAGAGCAAAGAGCGATCTTTAGGGGTTGTCAGCGACCACTGATCAAAAGCAGCATCAGCAGCATCAATAGCCGCGGTTACTTGCTGTGGCGTTGCCTCGGGAATCGTAGTAATGACTTCGCCAGTGGCAGGGTTAAATACTTCAAGCTGCTCGCCATCACCCGACAGTAACTGGCCGTTTATAAGTAACTGATTAGACATGCGGTGCTCCTTAGTGAATACATTAAAAATAGATCATTATTTACCACTGCCCGCTACCTCTTCATTTCCCCGGGTAAGCAGGTGTGCAACTAATACAGGAATCATCGTTGCCAGCATGACAAATAAAGCGACGACATTGGTAACAGGTACATCTCGTGGTCGGGAAAGCTGATTAAGCAGCCATAATGGCAGAGGCTGTTCATGACCGGCAGTAAAGGTGGTGACGATCAGCTCATCAAAGGACAGGGCAAATGCCAGCATGCCACCAGCCAGCAATGCCGTACTCAGATTAGGCAATACGATATAACGGAACGTTTGCCAGCCATCAGCCCCAAGATCCATAGATGCTTCGATGAGGTTATATGAAATGCGCCGAAAGCGGGCAATCACATTATTGTAAATAATCACGACACAAAAGGTTGCATGACCAATAACAATGGTAGCGATGCCCGGTTCAACATCTAAACGTTTAAACGTGCTCAATAACGCTAACCCGGTCACAATACCCGGTAGTGCAATCGGTATAATGAGCATTAAGGTCAACATATCTTTGCCAAAAAAGGCACGGCGATACATTGCCGCAGCAGCAAGTGTTCCCAGCACCAATGCCAGCCCAGTGGCAATACTGGCAATCTTAAGTGATAAACCAATCGACTCTAAGATATCCGCACGCTGCATAGCCACTTCAACCCAATGTAGCGTAAAGCCCTTGGGGGGAAAGCTAAATGCCGCTTCTTCTGTATTGAAGGCATAGAGAGCAATAATAAAAATTGGGAAATGCAGGAAGACCAGGCCTCCCCATGCGCATGCTTTTAACCACCATGCGGCGTTATTTTCAGAGTGCATCGAATGCCCCCATACGTTTAACTATGCGAAGATAAATAGCGATCAGAATAATGGGAACAACGGTAAATGCAGCAGCCATTGGCATATTACCAATCGCCCCTTGTTGCACATAAACCATATTGCCAAGAAAGAAGCCCGGAGGACCTATTAGTTGAGGGATAATAAAGTCCCCCAGGGTAAGGCAGAATGTAAAGATCGACCCTGCGGCAATACCCGGAATAGAAAGTGGCAATATGACATGCCAGAAAGTTTGTCTGGGTTGAGCCCCTAAATCAGATGAGGCTTGCAAAACACTTGGCGGTAAGCGCTCTAAAGATGCCTGTATAGGCAATATCATGAACGGTAGCCAAATATAGGTAAACACAAGAAACCGCCCCAAATGAGACGTCGCAAGCGTGCTACCGCCGACACCGGGTATCTGCAATACCGCAGCAAGAAGGTCATCTAATCCCAGCATCGACAAGAACCACTGAGACACGCCCTCTTTTGCTAACAGAAGCGTCCAGGCATAAGCCTTAACGATATAACTCGTCCACATGGGCAGCATAACAGCAATATAAAAGAAGGCTTTAGTGCGGCCACTGGCATAACGCGCCATATAGTAGGCAATAGGAAAAGCGATTACGCCGCTGAATACCGTTACCGCAACAGCCATCGTTAGCGTACGCACGATGATGTCAAAGTTAGCGGGGTGGAATAAATTCTCAAAATTACTCAGGGTAAGATCTGTACTCACCGCCATCGTAAAATCATCAAAGGTATACAGGCTCTGCCACAATAAATTGAGCAGTGAGCCCACATAGACAATACCAAACCAGGCTAACGGCAAGGCAAGCAGTAACGCTAAATAAAGATTGGGGCGACGATATAGCGCATCGCTAAGACACCTTAAAATCGAGTATGCAGGGCGCGTTTCTTCAAGCGACTCACTGTTTGATACCGCCATGGTTATACTCCCTCTCGCAACGAAACCATCGCAGAACGAGCCCAGCTGAGCATCACTTCATCACCATTATTAAGCGCCGACGTTAACTGAGAATGATCATTCGGCAACTCTGTGGCAATGCGCTCGCCACTGCTCAGCTGTATCTCAAAACGCGTATTAGATCCCTGATACAGAATTTCACTGACACGACCAGCGACTTTGACACTATCATCAGCAGCACTGGCATCGTTTACCTGTATATGCTCAGGACGGATAGAAAATGCATGCGCCTGACCGGTTAGCTGTTGCGCCAACAGATCCGTAATGACATTGGATGTACCGACAAATTCAGCAACAAACCGGGTGCTGGGCTGATTATAAAGCGCACGTGGGGTATCGACCTGTTCAATTTTTCCCTTATTGAAAACAGCAACACGATCCGACATGGACAGTGCTTCACTTTGATCGTGGGTGACAAAAATAAACGTAATCCCAAGCTTGCGCTGTATGGCTTTTAATTCAGACTGCATCTGCTCCCGTAGCTTCTGATCAAGAGCCCCCAGTGGTTCATCCAGGAGCAACACTCGAGGCCGGTTAACCAATGCACGGGCCAATGCAACCCGTTGACGCTGACCTCCCGATAGCTGAGAGGGTTTACGATCGCCAAACGTTTCCAGGTCGACTAATTTTAACGCGTCCAATGTACGAGCCTGCCGCTCTTTGCCACCAACCCCTTTCACCATCAGGCCATAAGCCACGTTCTCACTGATATTCATATGCGGAAACAGGGCATAATCCTGAAAGACCGTGTTTACATCACGCTGATAGGGCGGCAGCCCCGTTGCATCTTTACCATGGATAAATATATGCCCATTACTGGGTTGCTCAAATCCTGCAACCAGGCGCAGGCAGGTTGTCTTGCCAGATCCCGAAGGGCCTAGCATTGAAAAGAATTCGCCTTCGGGTATTTTGATTGAAACATCATCAACAGCGACAACGTCACCAAAACAACGGCTTACATGACTGAATTCGACAGAGGTATTCATGACTTTTTCTTTACTCCACGCAGTAACTTATTGATGGGCAGAGTTTGCACTCTGCCCAAATACATCAATTAGCGACCACCCATGATGGCAATATAGTCTTGAGTCCAGCGGCTATAGGATACGCACTGCCCCTCGGCTTCACATTTAGAAACAGGGGTTTTCCAAAATGAGATCTTCTCGAATTTATCGAAGCCATTAGTGTCACAGCCAGACTCACCCAGCAATGGGTTGTCTTTACACGCTTCTGGCACTGCCGGCACAGAACCAAACCAGGCGGCCAAATCCCCTTGAAGTTTTGGCGTAACCGACCAGTTCAACCACTCATATGCACAGCTCGGGTGTTTCGCATCAGCAGCCAGCATCGTTGTATCAGCCCAACCCGTTACCCCTTCTTTAGGAATCGTCATCGCAATCGGTTGTCCCTCAGCGATTAGACTGTTGGCCTGAAACGGCCAGGCGCTTGATGCCACAACACCTTCGTTTTTGAAGTCACTCATCTGTACGTTATAGTCATGCCAGTAACGATGCAGGATCGAATGCTGCGCCCGCAGCAGCTTTAACACTGCGGCGTACTGGATTTCATTCAACTGATAAGGGTCCTTAATATTCAGCTCTGGGCGTGTTGCTTTCAGGTAGAGGGCCGCATCGGCAATATAGATAGCACCATCGTAGGCCTGCACCCGGCCCTTATTGCTTTTACCATCTGGCAACGTCATTTCATTGAAAACAATTGACCAACTATCCGGGGCTTGCTTGAAAACTTCGGTGTTATACATCAAAGCATTCGGCCCCCATTGAAAAGGAACACCATAATGCTTTCCGTCCACGGTAAACCAGGGGGCATTTTGCAGCCGTGAATCGATTGTGTTCCAGGCTTTTATTTTGCTGGTATCGATAGGCTGAACGCGCTTACCGTAAATCAGACGCAGCGACGCGTCACCCGACGCAGTGACAAGGTCGTAACCGCCCTTGGCCATTAAACTGACCATCTCATCGGATGTAGATGCTGTTTTTACGTTAACGGCGCAACCGGTATTTTTTTCAAATTGTGTCACCCAGTCATAAGCAGCATCTGTTTCTCCGCGCTCGATGTAACCAGGCCATGCAACGATATCAACCTGACCTTCTCCTGCCTGGGCCTCACTGACAGCTTGAAGAGAAATCGCGCTGGCTAGTAAGCTGATGCAAAAAGCTTTTGTAGTAAGACATGATCTTTTCATTTGAAATACCTTTAAGTATAGGTTTGCAGGGAAGATCCCTTCATCGGCACCGTAAGAAGCGAACCTCAAATAGAGTAATGCAGGGCTCATTGCTAGAAGCGGCTCTGTCAATAAGACTATTAACGGGGAAAAGCTATATCAAATACAAAATAAAGAAGCTTGCTATCTAAAAAAAAGATACCTAATCTAAAAGCGTTTTTTCTATCTGTGAAACAACGTACATGGTTGCGACGATAAGCATGCTACTTCCGGTTCTATGTAATCCACTGCTGAATAGGCGGTCAGGCCCTCATTTATGATGTCATTTCGTCAAATTCGTTATTTTATAGCCATCGCCGAAACGGGGTCTGTTTCATCGGCAGCCAGTGCCATACATATATCGCAATCCACCTTAACAACAGCCATTAAGCAACTGGAGGAGGAACTCAGTACCGAGCTTTTTTTGCGGCATGCAAAAGGCATGGAACTCACTCACACAGGGCATCAGTTTTTAAGGCAAGCTCACCTGATCATGAATTCGGTTAAGAACGCGAAACGCAGTTTGCAGCAGAGTACGGATGAGGTTGAAGGAGAGCTTAATATCGGTGTCACCAGCCTGGTGGCCGGTTACTATTTAGCTGATCTGTTGTCGCGCTTTCAACAGATTTATCACAAGGTCAGTATTCGCGTTATTGAAGACGATAGAGACTATATTGAACATCTTTTGGTGAGTGGTGAGTTAGATGTTGCTGTCGTCATCCTCTCTAATCTTGAGTACAGAAATGCTCTCAATATCGAAGTATTAACCCATTCACAGTATCGTTTATGGTTACCGCCGGAACATAAATTGCTGGAGGATGAGTCGCCCGGTATGGAGCAAATTCTGAATGAACCTCAAATACTGTTAACCGTTGATGATATGGAAACCCGTATTCTTAATCTGTGGCCTGATACCAGTCAGACACCCAAAATAGCAATGCGAAGCAGCTCGGTTGAAGCGGTCAGGAGCCTGGTGTCTGCAGGTATGGGGGTTGCGATGATGCCTGATATGACGTATCGCTCGTGGTCGGTTGAAGGCGACAGAGTTGAAGCCAAACGCATTATTGATGTGTCTGAAACGCTCGATATTGGGCTCGCGTGGCGCCGGGGAGGCGTGCGAAATATTATGGTTGATCTCCTCGTTTCAGTGGCAAGAGAATCACTGCCAAAAACACCGCCCTCCGGACTGGTTTAACAGGAAATAAGTGTGAACAATGTATCGCTACCATCAAAATTACTAATCAACGGCGAAATGATCGAAGGCGCTGGCTCCCCGGAAAAGATCATCAATCCCTTCAATAAAGAGTCCATAATTGTTGTTAATGAGGCCTCCTCACGACAGATCAATGACTGCGTTATTGCTGCACAAACGGCGGCAAAACAATGGGCCGCGACAACCCCAAAATACAGAGCGGACTGTTTATTGGCCATTGCTACACTCATTGAAAAGCATGCTGCGCAACTGGCTCAGCTAGAATCGCTCAACTGCGGCAAACCGTTACATTTAGTCATTCGCGATGAGATTCCCGCCACTGCGGATGTATTTCGATTTTTTGCCGGGGCCGTTCGATGTCAGCAGGGGCAAGTTGCTAACGAATACCTTGCCAATAATACCAGTATGATAAGACGCGATCCTGTTGGCGTTGTTGCGGCAATTTCGCCATGGAATTATCCGCTTATGATGGCGGCATGGAAGATCGCACCGGCCCTGGTTGCCGGCAATACTGTGGTATTTAAACCATCAGAGCAAACACCACTGACAACACTATTTCTGGCTGATATTTTAAATGAAGTGCTTCCCGCAGGGGTTATCAATATTATTCTTGGACGCGGGGAGAGCGTCGGCAGCCGTTTAATAAGTCACCCCGGCATTCGCATGGTCTCGTTAACGGGTGATATCTCAACAGGACAAAAAGTATTACAAGCTGCCTATCGAACCGTTAAAAGAACGCACTTAGAGCTGGGTGGCAAAGCGCCTGTTATCGTCTTAAATGATGCTGATCTCGACAAGGTGGTCAAGGGGGTCACACGCTTTGGTTATTATAATGCAGGACAAGACTGCACCGCGGCTTGCCACATATATGCTGAAAAAGGGATTTACGAACGCTTAGTCGCGGACCTGGCGCTCAGTGTGAATAAGTTACGTTTTGGTCGGAGTAACGATAGTGAAAATGATCTGGGCCCACTGATCAGTGACCGTCAACGAAATAGTGTTGCCAGCTTTGTTGAACGTGCACATGAGCTGCCCCATTCAGAAGTTGTCGCGGGTGGCGTCATTCCCAAAATCCCCGGTTATTTCTACCAGCCTACATTGATTGCGGGAGTAAACGTAGATGACGAAATCGTACAAAGGGAGGTATTTGGCCCGGTTGTATCAGTGACTTGCTGTGAAAGTGCCGAGCAAGCATTGCTTTGGGCAAATCAGTCAGAATATGGATTAGCCTCTTCGGTCTGGTCTACTAATATTCGCCGGGCTATCAGTATTGCTTCACAACTGGAGTTCGGCTCCACCTGGATCAATAATCATTTCTTACTACCGAGTGAGATGCCACATGGCGGACAAAAAAGGTCGGGTTACGGCAAAGATCTCTCGATGTCATCTTTAGATGATTATTGCATCGTGCGCCACATAATGATTAATCACTAAGCCAGATCGTTTAACACAACGAAGTAGGACCTCACGACTCGCTGAATGATCTGGGAGCATGGGAGCAACGGGCTAAACCTTCATTGTCACAAAACGCTGATGATGGGTATAACTCATCAGAGTAGCTTTATAGTCGTACCTGATGTGTCATCCTTCCCCCTCAAGCCAGCGTTTTCCTCTGTATCAGACCAGACTTTACTACCGGGTTTCATGGCATCAATCGTCCTTGGCGATAGCGGTTTAGTAACCGATTTGATAACCTGCATCACTTGCCTGAAGCTCCTGTCGAGCACTGTACCGAAACCGGGTTGAGATCAGGCGTCTGATCTATCCGAATAAAAAGTGTATTTTTTAAAACACGGTTTATATGCAAAAACCAAAAGCGACTCTTATTTATTGATAATCCAAAAACACCGTTAACCCAATTGAAACGAGCAGGTAAAAATAACTACTTGTTATATATGGATAAAATAGACCAGCAATGAGCAAAATCGTAGCAAAATCGAAAACAGAAAAGTCTGAACATACCCCCATGATGCAGCAATACCTCAAGATTAAGGCTGAACATCCTGATCAGTTGGTGTTCTACCGGATGGGGGATTTCTATGAGCTGTTTTTTGATGATGCAAAGAAAGCCTCTCAACTGCTGGATATTTCGCTCACAGCCAGGGGAAAGACGGCAGGTGAACCGATTCCGATGGCCGGTATACCCTATCACTCGGCTGACGGTTATATAGCGAAGATCGTTCGTGCGGGTGAATCAGTTGCCATCTGTGAGCAAGTGGGAGATCCTGCCACCACCAAAGGGCCGGTCGAGCGTAAGGTTATGCGCATCGTTACTCCGGGCACCCTGAGTGATGAGGCGCTTTTGGATGAGCGTCGTGACAGTCTGCTGATTGCGGTTAATACCGATCTGCAGCGGTACGGTATTGCGATTGTGGATATCAGTACCGGGCGATTCAGCCTGCTGGAGATCAGCGGAGAAGAAGCTCTTCACGGCGAGCTTGAGCGAATAAAACCGGCTGAGATTCTGTTTAACGATGGACATAATCTGGCAACCCAGCTGCAGGGGTACAAAGGGTTGCGTCCGCAGGCTCCGTGGAATTTTGAGCTTGAGACCGCTGAACGACTACTGTGCCAGCAGTTTCAAACCAAAGACCTGACCGGATTTGGTTGCGATCATCTGCCGGTTGCGCTGGGGGCTGCCGGCGCCTTATTGCAATACGCTAAGGACACCCAGCGTACCGCTCTGCCGCATATTCGTCGCCTGATAATGGAACAACGGGATGAAAGCGTTATTCTCGATGCCGCCACCCGCAAAAACCTTGAGATCGATGTCAATCTCGCCGGTGGCAGAGAGAATACCCTGGCGGCGGTGATCGATAAAACCGCGACGCCAATGGGTAGTCGTATGCTCAGACGCTGGCTCAACCGACCACTACGCTGCCGGAATACGCTGCAATCCCGTCAGGCCGCCTTACAATGGCTGATTAGTGATTACCGTTTTGAACAGCTGTCTCCGTCACTGAGACAGATTGGTGATGTTGAACGGGTATTGGCGCGGGTTGCACTGCGTTCTGCCCGCCCCCGGGATCTTGAACGGCTAAAAACTGCTTTTCAGGTGCTACCTGAGGTTCAGGAACAGCTGGCAACCACTCAACCGACCCTGCTCAAGACGCTGGCAGAAACGGTCAGCACCTTTCCGCAACTCTGCGATCTGCTTAATCGGGCCGTGGTTGAAAACCCACCCGTGGTTATCCGTGATGGCGGCGTCATTGCCCCCGGCTATGATGCCGAACTTGACGAACTGCGCGGATTGAGTGAAAACGCGGGCGATTATCTGGTACAACTGGAAACCCGCGAACGGGAGCGTACCGGCATTCCAACCCTTAAAGTCGGTTACAACCGGGTGCATGGCTACTTTATCGAGATAGGCAAAGCCCAGAAGGCTGAAGTGCCTGCCGATTATATCCGTCGCCAGACCCTGAAAAATGCAGAGCGTTATATCACCCCAGAACTGAAAGAGTTTGAAGACAAGGCCCTGAGTGCAAAAAGCCGGGCACTGACCCGGGAAAAAGCGCTTTATGAAGCACTGGTTGAAACCCTGGCGGAACAGCTGGCCGAGCTGCAGGACAGCGCTGCCGCACTGGCTGAGCTGGATGTACTGTGCAACCTTGCTGAACGCGCCGACAGCCTCGACTACGTTTCACCAACCCTGGCCGATGAGCCGCAGATTGAGATCACCGGTGGGCGCCATCCAGTGGTTGAAGATGTACTCGACGATCCCTTTGTGGCAAATAACCTCAGTCTCTCACCCGAACGCCAGATGCTGATTATCACCGGGCCAAATATGGGCGGTAAATCCACTTATATGCGCCAGGCAGCTCTGATTACCCTGCTCGCCCATATCGGTAGCTATGTACCGGCACAAAGCGCCACCATTGGCCTGGTAGACCGTATTTTTACCCGTATGGGGTCATCCGATGATCTCGCCGGTGGCCGTTCAACCTTTATGGTCGAGATGACGGAAACCGCGAATATTCTGCATAATGCGACTGAACAAAGTCTGGTGCTGATGGATGAGGTTGGACGCGGCACCAGTACCTTCGATGGCTTGTCTCTGGCCTGGTCCGCAGCAGAATATCTGGCCAATGAAGTGAAGGCGATGACCCTGTTTGCCACCCATTACTTTGAACTGACGGTGCTTCCGGAACTCTGTCAGGGGGTTTTTAATGTTCACCTGACCGCGATGGAACACCAGGATCACATCGTCTTTATGCATGAGGTGCAGGAAGGTCCGGCCAGCCAGAGCTATGGTTTGCAGGTTGCCCAGCTGGCAGGCGTGCCCGCCAACGTCATTAGCCGGGCCCGGCAAAAATTGATTCAACTGGAAGAAGATACCGGCCAGACCGAGCAACGCCGACAGCCACCACCGGTGCAGGATGATCTGTTTGTTGCACCCCGACCTCACCCTGCGCTGGTTCAGCTTCAGGCACTGGAACCGGATAACCTCTCGCCCCGGGAGGCGCTTGAACTGATTTACAGTCTGAAGAAAGCAGCGGATCGCTGCTGAGCCTGATACCGGACTACAAGAAAGTAAAAACTCAGACAAAAAAGCCGGGCGTCTCTCCCGGCTTTTTTATCACTATCGGTTAGCTATAAATGCCTAACCCTTGAGAAGATCTTCACCGCTAAGACCGTTACGTTCAACAATCTCTCGCAATTTACGCAGTGCTTCCACCTGTATCTGACGCACCCGTTCACGGGTCAGGCCGATCTCTTTACCGACCTCTTCCAAAGTACTCATCTCATAACCTCTGAGACCAAAGCGGCGCGACAGAACTTCAGCATGCTTTTCTGGCAACATGGCCATCCAGCCCTCTAAATTGCCACTAATATTGGATTTCTGCAGTAATGTCTCCGGATCGGATGATTCTTCATCAGCAATCGTATCCAGCAACATCTTATCTGAATCTTTGCCAACGGGAACATCAATGGAGGTTACCCGTTCATTCAGGCCAAACATCTTCTCGACGTTCTCTACCGGTCTGTCGACCGCGGCGGCGATCTCTTCGACGGTTGGTTCATGATCCAGGCTTTGGGCCAGCTCACGGGCAGCACGCAGATAGACGTTAAGTTCTTTAACGACATGGATAGGCAGACGAATAGTCCGGGTCTGATTCATAATCGCCCGCTCTATGGTTTGTCTGATCCACCAGGTAGCGTAGGTGGAGAAGCGGAAGCCCCTTTCCGGGTCAAACTTCTCTACGGCGCGGATAAGGCCGAGATTGCCCTCTTCAATCAAATCAAGCAATGTCAGCCCACGATTGATGTAGCGACGGGCAATTTTAACCACCAGCCGCAAATTGCTTTCAATCATCCGTTTGCGCGAGGCCTCATCGCCTTTCAGTGCCCGACGGGAGAAATAGACCTCTTCTTCTGCGGTCAGTAACGGGGAAAATCCGATCTCATTCAGATATAACTGTGTTGCATCCAACGATTTGGCATTCAACAGGTCATTATGGGCCATACTGCCCTTGCCACGTCCACTGTTGAGAAATTCTGGTTCGGCATCGGTATTATTGTCAACGTTTGCGTCGTCAACATCGACAGTGTCCATATCGATAGAAACTGCATCCAGCTCCTGCTCTTTATTTTCAACATTTACCATTTTTTATTCCCGAGTAACCTGGTTTTTATTGATTGTTATCAGTTACTGCATAGCGACAATCATTTGAGTGTTTATCTTTTACGCGGCAGATACTTCATTGGATCCACAGGTTGTCCATCCCTGCGAATTTCAAAATGCAGCATTGTTCGGGCGGCTCCGCTATTACCGATCTCGGCAATTTTGTCACCTGTTTTTACCTTATCATTTTCCTTTACCAGAATGCGACTGTTATGCGCATAAGCACTTAGAAACTTCTCATTATGGTGAATAATGACAAGGTTTCCATACCCCAGCAGGCCACTGCCGGCATAGACCACTTTACCTGCCTCGGCAGCAAAAACCGGATCACCTTTCTTACCTGCGAAGTTAATCCCTTTATTCACCGCGCCCTTATTACTGAAGCCCTGAATAACCCTGCCTGACACCGGCCAACGCCAGGACAGCGTTCGGTTAGCCGCTACCACAGGTGGCTTTTTAACAACTAGCGGCGGCGTGGGAGGCTTAGAGACTTTGCCTGTCGAAGAGGCGGAAGGCTTAGGGCTCGCTTTTGTCTGTGTCGCTGGCGCAGGTCTTTTTACGGTAGCCGGTATTGCCGGTTTGGTCGTTGTTGCAGCAACCACAGGCGGCGCGGGTTTGGAGGCGGGTGTGGCCTGCTGACTGGGAGCAGGTGGGGTCTCTTTCAGGACCAGCGTCTGGCCTGGATAGATTTCGTAGCGATCACTGATACCGTTAGCCCGGGCCAGTTGCCGGAAATCCAACCCATAACGAAATGCAATTGAATAAAGCGTGTCCCCCCGGCGCACCTTATACTGGTCAGGCCGGTTCTGACCGGAGCGATACTGACTACTGACGATTTTTACCGAATGTCGCCCGCTGATAGAACGTTCGTCCACCGGCGAATAGACACTGGATGAGCTACAGGCAGACAACATCAGCACACCGGCCAATAACACCGGCGTTTTGAAGAGATCTGCAACTGCTCTCACCATAACTTATTCCTTCGCGGTCTGATAACGCTCCATAACAACAACAATAGCGATACCCACCAGCGTAAGCCCAACGGCCCACAGCAGAAAAGCGGGCTGACCGGTAATGCTCTCAAAATGCCAGGGAAGCACATTATCCTGCTGTAGTGGTACCTGTTCACCATGGCGATTAATGGTGTAGGCCAGGGTATATTTCCAGGGCCACACTTTATTCAATGATCCCAGCATAAAACCGGCCAGCAACGCCAGCGTCACTTTACGATGGTGGCTGAACATCCAGCTCAGCAACCGGGAAAAGCTCATAATACCGACAACACAGCCCAGCACAAACAGTCCGATGAGCGGCAAATCAGCCCCTTTAACGGCTGTCAGAATATGCGCATACATCCCCAGCAACAGCAAAATAAAACTACCAGAGATACCCGGCAAAATCATCGCACAGATGGCAATGGCGCCGGATAGAAAAACCATTAATGCCGTTGGCTCAACACTCACTGGCGAAAAGCTGGTAATGGTATACGCCACTAACGCACCAATGATAAAGCTGGAGATCAGATTCGTATCCCATTTATCGATATGACTCATCACCAGCCATACCGACGCCAGAATCAGACCGAAAAAAAACGACCACAGCAAAATCGGGTAGTTGGCCAGCAGAAACAATACTCCGCTGGCAATCGTTGCAATACTGGCGACAATACCCGCCAGCAGGACCAGCAGAAAAGTACCGTTAATCTGCTGCCAGAAAGCCCGGGGACCGTCTCGGAACAGGACTCTGACAGCTCCCGGATTAAAGCCTTTGATTGTATTAATCAGCTCTTCATAGATGCCGGTAATAAACGCAATGGTACCGCCGGACACGCCTGGCACCACATCCGCAGCCCCCATCATTACACCTTTAAAAAACAGCCCCAGGAGTTCCCGGGTTGTGCGCTTCGTAGTCATTCAATAGTCCGTTGCATTGATCAGTTCAGCGTATCGTTCCGCTTAACAGAGGTACAAACTTCACCCCTTCCAGTACCGTTGTTTCGTACTCCGTTTCTGTGACCCGGATAACCAGCTTAAGTTGCTGATTTTTCGTGCCACCAACCGGAATAACCAGACGACCACCCACGCTCATCTGTGCCAGCAGCTCTGAGGGCACCTGTTCCGGCGCTGCCGTTACCATAATGCCATCAAAGGGTCCCCGATCCGTCCACCCCATGCCACCATCACTGTGCCTGAGTGAGACATTACGGATTTTCAGCAGAGAGAAACGCTGGCGCGCTTTTTCCTGCAACGGTTTTATACGCTCTATACTGAAGACTTTATCTACCAGCTGCGCCAGTATAGCGGTCTGATAACCCGACCCGGTGCCAACCTCCAGCACCCGCTCAAGCGGACCATCCGCTAACAGAATTTCGGTCATCCGGGCAACAATATAGGGCTGCGAGATCGTCTGATTGAAGCCGATCGGCAGCGCGGTATCTTCATAGGCACGATGGGACAATGCCTCATCAATAAAAATATGTCGGGGAGTATTGCCCATGACTTCCAACACCTGCTGAGCAGAAATACCCTGCTCTTTCAGCCGTTGCACCAGCCTGCCGCGGGTGCGTTGGGAAGTCATCCCAATCCCCTGCAACTGCAACTTATTCACTCTAAATCCTCAAGCCAGTTACTCAGATTATCCATGCCGGAATACTGTGTCATATCGATATTCAGCGGTGTAATGGACACATAGCCAGACTTTACCGCAAAAAAATCCGTCCCCGGGCCACAATCGGCGGCAACGCCAGCCCCCGCAATCCAGAAACGCTGAGTTCCTCGCGGATCGATCGACTCAACCGGCACGTCAGCCATCACACGATGCCCCAGACGGGTAACATGGATCCCTTTCAGCTGATCCAGTGGCAAGTCGGGAACATTCACATTCAGTACCGTACGCGGCGACAACACCAATCCCCGGATATCTCTGATCAGCTGCCGTACCACTTCTGCGGCGGTGTCATAATGCAGCGGATGACTTCCGGCCAGAGAGACCGCGATCGGTGGCAGATCCAGATGGCGCCCTTCCATCGCCGCGGCTACCGTTCCGGAATAGATAACATCATCGCCCAGATTGGAGCCACAGTTAATGCCGGAGATCACCATATCAGGTAGTTCACTGAAAATACCGCCGGTGCCAAGGTGAACACAATCCGTTGGGGTTCCATTAATACCAATAAAGCCATTCTGATGATGATGCGCTTCAAGCGGGCGATCCAGCGTCAGCGAATTACTCGCGCCACTCCTGTTACGGTCGGGCGCAACCACGGTCAGCTCAGCATCCTGTGCCAGGATACGTGCCAATGCTTCCAGTCCCGGCGCATAAACGCCATCATCATTAGACAATAACAGTCGCATCATTCTGCCTCCGCGTCTTGTTGCCCAGCGGCCGATGTCACCATCACCAGCTCTCTGAGAACACTGGTGGCAAAGCTGCCAGCAGGCAGATCAAACGCGAGCAGAAACTGATCTTCAGATTCCTGATCAATCGTCAGATTACCCGGCATCAGCCGGGTTGACCGACGTTCCTGATTAAGCCCCAGGCGTTCTAATCCATCTAACTGTTCCTGCCAGGGAGACAGTTGTTCGCTTTCCCAGGCCGCCGCATCAGCGGAACAGATGGAGCGTCCCCGTCCCCACATCGCTGCAGTCAGATGCAGATCACCCGATGCCAGACGGCTGGGAATCGTGTCATCCTCAGCATCATAAACAAAACAACTCTGACTACCATTAATCATCAGGACATCCCCCGGCATTGGCTGGGCAAACAATGACTGCGCGATACGCTGAGACACCAGCTGGTTAAACATAAACGAGCGCACCGCAGAGATATACAGGCCTTTCTTGTGTCGCTGACGCTCTTTCAGCTTACCCGCTATCAGCAGAGCACCTTTTGAAAGATTCCCCTGATGATGGCCGAAGCGCTGCTCGCCAAAATAGTTGGGCACTCCCGCACGAATCTGCTCCACCCGACTCAGCAGTGCCGCGGGGTCTGTCACCTGGCGCAGACGAATCTGAAAGCGATTGCCATTCAGGCTCCCCAGTCTGAGCTTGCGGGTGTGCTTCACAGCCTTCAGTACTTTAATGGTATCTGTTTCAAACAACGACCAGGTCAGAGGAGAGCGGCCCGGGAGATGCACACTGAACCACTGTTCAGTCACCGCATGACGATCTTTCTTGCCCGCATAACCGACTTCTTTCGGACTAACCTGACAGAAATGTGCCAGCTGCCGGGCCACCCAATCGGTATTTTCACCGGTTTTACGGATGTAAAGAAATACATGATCACCACTGCCTTCCGGTTCGAAAGAGAGCTCTTCTGTCACCCGGAAATCATCGGCTTCGGTTCGGATAACCCCGTGACTGGCAGGCTCACCGTAGAGATAGTTTAACTCGGTTGGAAAGTTCATTAACGCTAGGGCTTCCGTTACTGACCGCTATCGGCCGGTGGTTTACCTGGCAACGCCGGGACCAGCTGAAAGAAAGATTCGCCTTCCTTCACCATACCCAACTGATTTCGGGCGCGCTCTTCAAGTGCCTCAAGCCCCTGCTTGAGATCTTTCACCTCAGCGTCCAGCTGATGGTTACGATTAACCAGAAGATCGTTTTCTGCCCGTTGCCGTTCAATCTCTTGCTGCAATGCCTGGACATCCGCCAGGTTCGCTTCGCCAAACCATAGCCGGTACTGCAGCCCGATCAGAGAGATCAGCAGCAACAACATAATCGAACGAAATAAACTCAGGCGAAACACAGGCCGACAGCACTCTTACTCTGTATATAGTCAAAAAAGGGGGCGTTCAGCCCCCTTAGTATTCAACAGATCAGGTTACAATTAACCCTGACCCTTAATTTCAGACAGACCGTTATACACTGCGTTTGCACCCAGCTCTTCTTCGATGCGCAGCAAACGGTTATATTTAGCAACCCGGTCAGAACGACACAGAGAACCGGTCTTAATCTGGCCAGCAGCCGTACCCACGGCCAGATCGGCAATCGTCGTATCTTCAGTTTCACCGGAACGATGAGAAATCACCGCCGTAAAACCTGCATCCTTAGCCATCTTGATCGCATCCAGAGTCTCAGACAGAGAACCAATCTGGTTAAACTTAATCAGGATAGAGTTACCGATGCTCTGCTCGATACCCCGACTGAGGATCTTGGTATTGGTGACAAACAGATCATCACCGACCAACTGCACCTTATCGCCGATTTTCTTAGTCAGATATGCCCAGCCATCCCAGTCGGATTCATCCAGACCGTCTTCGATAGAAACGATCGGGTAGTTTTCAGTCAGAGCCGCCAGGTAATCGCTGAAGCCTTCAGCATCAAACACTTTACCTTCACCGGAGAGATCGTATTTGCCATCTTTGTAGAACTCAGAGGCAGCACAGTCCAGCGCCAGTGTAACATCTTTACCCAGCTCGTATCCCGCATTGGAGATCGCTTCCTGAATCACAACCAACGCCTCTTCGTTAGACGCCAGGTTTGGGGCAAAACCACCCTCGTCACCAACAGCAGTGCTCAGCCCACGGGCTTTCAGTACAGCTTTCAGGGCATGGAAGATCTCAGCGCCACAGCGCAGGCCATCGGAGAACTTGCTAAAGTTAACCGGCTGCACCATGAATTCCTGAATATCAACGTTGTTATCCGCATGCTCACCGCCGTTGAGGATATTCATCATCGGTACCGGCAGCGAAAACTGACCTGCTGTACCATTGATTTCAGCGATGTGGGCGTAGAGAGGAATACCCTTAACGATAGCCGCCGCCTTAGCCGCCGCCAGAGAGACTGCCAGGATAGCATTGGCACCCAGGTTCTCTTTGTTCTCAGTGCCGTCCAGTTCCAGCATCTTGTTATCCAGAGCACGCTGGTCGGTTACATCCATACCGATCAGGGCTTCACGGATAACGCCATTCACCGCGCCTACTGCTTTCAGAACGCCTTTACCCAGATAACGCTTTTTATCGCCATCACGCAGTTCAAGCGCTTCGCGAGAACCGGTTGACGCGCCGGATGGCGCACACGCAGAACCAATTACACCGGACGCCAGGATCACATCCGCTTCAACGGTAGGGTTACCACGGGAATCGAGAACTTCACGGGCTTTAATGTCAGCAATCTGTGCCATTGACTAAACTCCAAATAGTATAGGTATTCTTTATTTTTCGAGGTCTTGATAGGTCTGTGCGGCTTCAATAAAACCGGTGAACAAGCCGTGACCATCCCTAGGGGTAGAGGTAAATTCAGGGTGGAACTGACAAGCAACAAACCACGGATGATCTGGCGCTTCCACCACTTCAACCAGTTCCCCATCAACAGAGCGACCGGAAATAATCAGACCCGCTTCTTCCAGCTGAGGAACATAGTTGTTGTTAACTTCATAACGGTGACGATGACGCTCTTTAATCTCAGCAGAACCGTATGCCTGATAAGCCTTAGTGCCCTCTTTCAGGGTACAGACCTGAGCACCCAGGCGCATAGTGCCGCCGAGATCATCCTTATAACCACGAATCTCTTTAGCGCCTTCTTCGGTCATCCATTCAGTGATCAGACCCACCAGTGGGGAAGCCGCATTCGCATCAAACTCGGTACTGCTGGCATCCGTTATACCAGCGACATGGCGCGCATACTCAATCACCGCCACCTGCATACCCAGACAGATACCCAGGTAAGGTACATTGTTCTCACGGGCATATTTAACCGCCGCAATTTTACCTTCCACACCACGTTCACCAAAGCCACCGGGCACCAGCACCGCAGAGACATCTTTCAGCAGATCAACACCATCACGCTCAATCTGCTCAGAGTCGATATAGATGATGTTCACTTTAGTACGCAGCGCAATACCGGCATGGCTGATCGCTTCGATCAGGGATTTGTAAGCATCCAGCAGCTCCATATACTTACCCACCATCGCGATAGTCACTTCGCGATGCGGATTGAGCTTAGCATCGGACACCCGGTCCCATTCGCTCAGATCAGCCGGCGGGCATTCCAGATTAAACTGTTCAATCACAATCTGATCCAGTTTCTGTTCGCTCAGCATTCTGGGGATTTTGTAGATGCAATCGGCATCCGGCAGGGAGATAACCGCGCGCTCTTCAACGTTGGTAAACAACGACAACTTACGACGTGACGAAACGGGCAGGGCAAAATCAGAACGACACACCAGAATATCAGGCTGAATACCGATCGAACGCAGCTCTTTGACTGAGTGCTGCGAAGGCTTGGTTTTAATCTCACCCGCCGTGGCAATATAAGGCACCAGCGTCAGATGCATAAACATCGCCCGACGGGCACCCAGTTCAACCCGCAACTGACGCACCGCTTCCATAAACGGCAGGGATTCAATATCCCCCACAGTACCGCCGATCTCTACCAGCGCGATATCGGCATCGCCGGCACCTTCGAGTACCCGACGCTTGATCTCATCGGTAATATGAGGAATTACCTGAACGGTCCCCCCCAGGTAATCGCCACGACGCTCTTTGCGCAGCACATGCTGATAAACCCGGCCTGCGGTAAAGTTATTGCGTTTGGACATTGTCGTCCGAATAAAACGCTCGTAATGCCCCAGATCCAGGTCAGTTTCTGCGCCATCTTCGGTAACAAATACTTCACCATGCTGGATTGGGCTCATGGTCCCTGGATCTACGTTGATGTAGGGATCCAGTTTCAGCATAGTTACTTTCAGCCCCCGGGCTTCGAGTATGGCTGCGAGTGATGCGGATGCGATGCCTTTCCCCAATGAGGAAACAACACCACCTGTGACGAAAATATATCGCGTCATGAGGAACCTGTGTCTGGTCGTGAAAAGTGAGTCGAGCTATTTAGAAAACAGCTACTAAAGATGGGGCTACAGGGTACCAGAATCGCCCCGTGCAGACAATGCAATTGGCTGCCAATTCAATGTAAATCCGTCGCCTTTTTTTTCACTCTGCCAACCTTCACAGATGCAGATTCCCGGCACAGCAACAATCTCATCTCCCACCACACAGACTGGCCAGGACGTCCGCTGCCAGGCAGGCACCTGGTGTTCCTGAAAAATCTTCTTCAGACTGCGTGAACCACCCCGGCCAACGGGCTTACATCGATCGCCATCACGCCGATTCCGCAGGGTTACCCCTGAAAGTGTTCTCAGGCCCACGGCAGCGCTGTCAGAATCAACAACCAAACACCCCTGGGCGGTCACCTCACCGGCCGGAGTAAGCGGCCGGTGATTCCATTCAACCACCGCCACCTCTGGTTGCAGCAGCAGAACTCCCCGGTAACGGCGAAGTTGCGCCCCCGGCAGGTGAACAACCGGCTGCCGGTCATCGGCGGCACTCATCAGTTCGAGAACCCCGAGAATCTGGCGCTCACCGGCGGCGATGCCTGCCTGGCGCAGCCAGAAACGCAGCAGATTATTTCTCCGCAATTCAGTCAGCCCCAGTAACGCCTGGCAGCACAATCCCCCCTCTTTCGTGACGCTAACGATATCTATCTCAGCCAGTTCACGATGCAACTGATCAGCGTCGTTCATATACCGGGCGGTGTCCGCCCAGCGCCGGGTGAATCCCGGCCAACGGGCCTGTAACAGCGGCAGGACCGCATGACGCAGGTAGTTGCGGTCATAACTCAGGTCGGCATTGCTGGGGTCTTCAATCCACGCCAGCTGCTCTGTCTGAGCCCACGCCAGAAGTTGCTGACGTGGCACCGATAAGAGTGGCCGGAACAGTTCTGCACGACCCAGCAAGCGCCGCTCGGGGATACCACTGAGGCCGCGCACGCCGGCGCCCCGTAACAGACGGAACAGCATGGTTTCAGCCTGATCATCCTGGTGATGCGCCAGCAGCAAACAATCATCCGGCTGGAGAATAGCTTCAAACGCACGGTAACGCGCCTGACGCGCTGCCCGCTCAAGACTGGACGCGCCATCAACAACAACTTTCTGACTGATAAAAGGGAGATTAAGCGTGTCGGCCAGACCACGGCAAAAGGCGCTCCATTGCGCTGACGATGCCTGTAACTGGTGATCGATATTGACTACCAGCAATTGCTCTACAGGAATTGATCTGGCCGCCAGATGAAGCAGGACAACTGAATCCAGCCCGCCACTCAAACCGATCACCCAGCGCGAGACATGACCTGACCGACGGGTAAGTTGCTGATTAAAGTGGGACTGCAGGTCTTTCATGTGGATTACTTATAGCAGAACCAACGCTGCTGAGGGACAAAAAAAACCGCCGGGCCAGCCGACGGTTCAATGATTACTGGCTGATGCCATAAGACATAAGACGCTGATAACGCCGTTCTATCAGCTCATCCTGCTCGATCTCACTGAGCCGTTCCAGCGTTTCCAGCAGATGCTTCTTAAGGTTTGCCGCCATCAGGGCGTGGTCTCGATGAGCACCACCCAGGGGTTCATCTACAATCTGATCAACCAGTCCGAGTTCATGCAGACGATCAGAGGTCAGACCCATCGCTTTAGCAGCATCGGGAGCACGGTCGGCGCTCTTCCACAGAATGGAGGCACAACCTTCAGGAGAAATAACAGAGTAGGTCGCATATTGCAGCATCATCAGCTCATCGCAGACACCGATAGCCAGCGCCCCACCAGACCCACCTTCACCGACAACCGTGGCGATGATCGGTGTATTCAGACGAGACATCGCAGCCAGATTGAACGCGATAGCTTCCGACTGCCCACGCTCCTCGGCATCGATGCCCGGGTAAGCTCCGGGAGTATCGATGAAGGTCAGAATCGGCATTTTAAAGCGCTCAGCCATCTCCATAAGACGCAACGCCTTGCGATAACCTTCAGGACGCGGCATACCAAAGTTACGCCGCACCTTTTCTTTCACTTCGCGACCTTTCTGGTGTCCAATCACCATCACCGGACGCCCTTCCAGACGGGCAATACCACCGACCAGTGCACGGTCATCTGCAAAGTGACGGTCACCATGAATCTCTTCAAACTCATCGAAAATCAGCTTCACAAAGTCAAGTGTGTAAGGGCGGCGTGGATGACGGGCGATCTGAGAGATCTGCCACTCACTCAGGTCACTGAAAAGAGACTTGGTCAGCGTGCGGCTTTTTGCCTGGAGCTTAGTAATCTCTTCCTCAATATTCAGCTCATTGTCATCGCCAACCAGACGCAGCTCTTCAATTTTGGCTTCCAGGTCTGCAATTGGCTGTTCAAAATCCAGATAATTGGGATTCATGTATTGATATTCCGTAAGTTTGCTTCGTTCCGGCCGGGACACAGTAGCAACTAAAGATCAGCCGACGATAAAATTTGGCCTAATTCTACCCTGTGTAGCGGCTAAGAACCACCCTGATCAATAGCGAATCCTGACCGCATCTCCGCCGAACTGATCCTTAAGCTTAATCAGCAGATCATCACTGGGCTGCACCTGCCATGCCTCACCAAGACAGAGTGTTGCCGACGCGTTATTACTGCGATAACGCAACGCGACCGGCATCTCTACACTGCCTTTATGCGCTGTCAGAAGCTCACCAAAGGCCTTTAACTGCCGCTCTTTCAACTGTGTTTCCTGACAGTCGATCTCAATATGACGACCATAGCGGGCCCGGCACTGGGCGATATCCGTTACCTTGTTACCACGCACTTTGAGCTTATCAGTGCCCGAATAGCTATCGATAGATATCTCACCTTCAATCAGCAGAATTGCATCTTTATTCAGCATGCCCCGGTACTCGTCATAGGCTTCACCGAATAAAGAAACTTCAATCCGGGACGTGCGGTCATCCAGGGTCACGAAACAGAGTGAATCGCCCTTTTTCGTTTTCTTAACCCGCACATCGACAACCAGCCCCAGCATCTTTTGTTGCTGCCCACGCTGCGGCACCAGCTCTACGATCCGCCGGCTGATAAAATTAGGCAGCTCGGATTCATACTCATCAATCGGATGACCGGTCACATAAAGCCCCAGGGTATCTTTCTCACCCTGCAAACGCTCTTTGTCAGTCCAGTTCCTCAGCTTCATATAATCAGCATAAGGATCGCGCGGCTCTTCCGCTTCGACATCACCGAACAGATCAAACATACCGGCGCTTTGATTGCGCTCTGCCTGATCAGCGGCTTTCAGCGCTTCGCCAATAGACGCCCATAGCTGGGCACGGTCCGGCCCGAGATGGTCCAGTGCGCCCGAACGGACTAATGCTTCCAGCACCCGTTTATTGAGCTTTTTGCTACCCACCCGTTTACAGAAATCAAAGATGTCTTTGAAATGCCCGCCCTGACTCCGGGCGTCAACGATCGCTTCGATCGGGCCTTCACCCACACCTTTGATCGCCCCCAAACCATAGACAATTTCGCCTTTATCGTTAACGGTGAACATATATTCACCCCAGTTAACGTCCGGGAGCACCAGCGGCAGCTTCATGGTGCGGCACTCTTCAATAAAGATCACCACCTTATCGGTGTTCTGCATATCGGAGGAGAGCACCGCCGCCATAAACGGCGCAGGGTAATGGGCTTTCAGCCAGGCAGTCTGATAAGAAACCAGCGCATAGGCCGCCGAGTGAGACTTGTTAAAGCCATAACCGGCAAATTTTTCTACCAGATCAAAGATGTTGCCTGCCAGTTCCGGATCAATGCCATTGTTGGCGGAGCCTTCCATAAAGGAGCTTCGCTGCTTCGCCATCTCCTCAGGCTTCTTCTTACCCATCGCCCGGCGCAGCATATCGGCACCACCGAGGGTATAGCCGGCCATCACCTGAGCGATCTGCATGACCTGCTCCTGGTAAAGGATAATCCCGTAGGTGGGCTCCAGTACCGGCTGCAGACTATCCAGCTGATAGTCCGCATGAGGATAAGCCAGTTCCGCCTGACCATGCTTACGTAATATAAAGTCGTCCACCATGCCTGATTGCAGCGGCCCTGGACGGAACAATGCCACCAGTGCGACGATATCCTCAAAGCGGTCAGGTTTCAGGCGGCGAACCAGGTCTTTCATACCGCTGGATTCAAGCTGGAATACCGCCGTGGTTTCCGCTGATTTAAGCAACTCAAAGGTCGCTTTATCTTCCAGATCAATCAGGGCGATATTCAGTGGTTCTTCACCGTTTTTAGCCCGGATGCGATCGATAGTCTTCACCGCCCAGTCAACGATGGTCAGGGTTCGCAGCCCCAAAAAGTCGAACTTAACCAGTCCGGCTTCCTCAACATCACTCTTATCAAACTGGGTGACCAGCCCGTGACCAAACTCATCACAGTAAGTCGCCGAGAAGTCGGTCAGTTTGGTAGGGGCAATAACCACACCACCCGCATGTTTACCGACGTTACGGGTCAGACCCTCCAGCTTGAGGGCCATCTCCATGATCTCCTGAGCCTCTTCACTGGAATCAACAAACTCCTTCATCTGCGGCTCTTCCACCATCGCCCGGGAAAGAGTGATACCCACTTCAAAGGGGATCAGTTTAGAGAGTCGGTCTGCCAGACCAAAGGCTTTACCCTGCACCCGGGCGACGTCACGCACCACCGCTTTTGCCGCCATCGTACCGAAGGTGACAATCTGCGACACAGCATCACGACCATAGGTCTCAGCCACGTAATCAATCACCCGGTCCCGGTTATCCATACAGAAGTCGATATCGAAATCGGGCATCGATACCCGCTCCGGGTTGAGGAATCGTTCGAACAGCAGGTCGTATTCAAGCGGGTCCAGATCGGTAATCTTTTGCGCATAGGCAACCAGCGAACCCGCACCTGAACCCCGTCCAGGCCCTACCGGGACGCCGTTATCCTTGCCCCACTGAATAAAGTCCATGACGATCAGGAAGTAACCGGGGAAACCCATCTGCGTAATGATATCCAGCTCAAATCGCAGTCGCTCTTCATAAGGTTTGCGCTTTTCTGCATAGTCCGGATCATCTTTATCCAACAGAATTTCCAGGCGCTCTTCCAGCCCTTTCCAGGAAACATCGGCAAAATACTGATCCATCGTCATCCCCGCAGGGATTGGATATTTCGGCAGGTAATAGGTGCCCAGATCCAGTTGAACATTACAGCGTTTAGCAATCTCAACCGTATTTTCTATGGCAGATGGAATGTCACTGAATAATTCCGCCATCTCTTCAGCGGTGCGCAAATATTGCTGTTCAGTGTAATTTTTCGGCCGAAGCGGGTCTTCCAGAGTCCGGCCCTGATTGATACAAACCCGCACTTCATGGGCTTCAAAATCTTCCGGGCGAAGAAACATCACCTCATTAGTGGCTACCAGCGGACAACCGGTTTCATGGGCCAGCTGCACCGACGCATGCACACAACTCTCATCACCGGGACGCCCGGTACGCTGAATCTCCAGATAGAAGCGATCGGGAAACACCTTTTGCCAGGCTTCCAGCACCGTACGGGCGGAATCGTTATCCGCCAGTGCCCGCCCGATTTCGCCATCTTTTGCGCCCGACAGCGCGATAAGTCCCGCTGAACGCTCAGCGATCCAGCTTTTTTTCAGCAGGGCCAGTTCAGGCTGAATATTCTGACCTTTTTCATAAGCCAGAGAGATCAGTTCCATCAGATTGCGATAACCCTGATCATTCATCGACAACAGCGTCATCCGATGAGGCGTTGCATCCGGGTCGGTCTCATTTTCGATCCATATATCGGCACCAAAAATGGGCTTAATCCCAGCCCCCGTCGTCGCTTTGAAAAACTTAACCAGGGCAAACAGGTTGACCTGATCGGTAATCGCGATAGCAGGTATCTGCTGTTCTTTGGCAACATTAACCAGCTCTTTGATACGTACCAGTCCATCGACCAGTGAAAACTCTGTGTGCAGTCGCAGATGTACAAATGCCGGATCAGTCATTTCAGCTCGTTTATTCAGTTAAATGCGTGGTTAAAGATGATTAGCAGAGAGTAACTCTGCCACAGGCCTGAAGCTGCGCCGGTGCTCGGGCAATGGTCCTAACCGGCGTAATGTTTCCATATGCAGCGCGGTGGGATAGCCTTTATGCCGGGCAAATCCATAGTCGGGGTAGCGCTGATCCAGCTCGACCATCTCCCGATCGCGATACACCTTGGCCAGAATCGAAGCAGCACTGATGGCGGGCTCTTTCAGATCCCCCTTAACAATTGCCTCAGCAGGACAGGGCAAACCCGGAGGACAGCGATTACCATCGATCAGGGCAAACTCAGGCACAATGCTCAGCTGACTCACCGCACGCTGCATCGCCAGCATAGTGGCATGCAGAATGTTCAGTTCATCAATCTCTGCAGGCGTCGCCCAGGCGATTGACCAGGCCAGGGCATTTTCCTGGATCAAAGGGAATAACTGGTCCCGCTTTTTTTCACTAAGCTTCTTCGAGTCAGTCAGGCCACTGACAGGCTTAGCCGGATCAAGGATAACCGCCGCAGCGACCACATTGCCAATCAAAGGCCCCCGCCCCACTTCATCGACACCCGCGATCAAGCGGTCCGGCGTAAAATCAAACCCCAGCGTCTGCATCCAGCCGCCCCCGGGATTGCAATAAGTGAACCACCGCATCCGCCGCTTTTTTACTGGCATCCTGACGCAGCTGCAGATGGATATCGTAAAACCGCTGTTTCAGTGCACTTTGCTGATCACTGTCGATTAACGCCTGCTCAATCGCAGGCCCCAGCACTTCGGGTCGTACTTCGTTCTGCAGAATTTCAGGCACCAGCGGCGCACCAGCCAGTAAGTTAGGCAACGAGATATACTCACTACTCACCAGACGAGAGATAATTTTATAAGTGAGCGGTGCCATACGATAGGCGACGACCATCGGCTTCTTCAGCAGCAATGCTTCAAGAGTTGCAGTCCCCGAAGCGATCAGCACCGCATCGGCCGCAGTCAACACCTCCCGTGAACGCTTCAGCACCAATTTTATTGGCAGATCACTATAGCTGCTATCAATCAACGCCCTCAGGTGATCAAAGCGCTCCTCATTCGCAGCGGGCATGACGAAAACAAGATCGGAGTTGCGCTTCAACAGCCATCGCGCAGTATCAAGAAAAGGCACCGCAAGATATTTCAACTCACCGCCACGACTGCCCGGCATCAGCGCAACAATCCGCTGACCATGAGGCAGATCCAGATCGGACCGGGCGCCGGACTGATCAGGCTCCAGGGGAATCATATTCGCCAGCGGATGCCCGACAAACTCTACCGGCATAGCATGCTGCTGATAGAACTGTGCTTCAAACGGAAACAGCGTGAGCATCAGATCTGTGGTTGTGAGAATTTTGAAAACCCGCTTACTGCGCCAGGCCCAGACAGACGGACTGACATAATGCACCGTCGGAATCCCCAGCTGACGGAGTTTACCTTCCAGGTTGAGGGTAAAATCAGGTGAATCAATACCGATAAAAACATCCGGGCGGTGCTGACTGAAGTGAGACACCAGGGATTTACGAATGCCCAGCAACTCTCTCAGTCTGCCAAACACCTCAACAAGCCCCATGACGGATAAGCGCTCCATCGGGTAGAGACTGTCGCAACCCTCGGCCCGCATCAGCTCACCGCCAATTCCCACCATCTCAATATCAGGAAAACGCTGTTTCAGTTCTGCCAGCAGGCCAGCCCCCAGGATATCTCCTGATGCCTCACCTGCAACGATACCGATACGCAGGGTACTCATACCCTAACGAATGATGCCCCGGGTTGAAGCTTTCAGAGAGTCAGTCAGCAGCTTAAGCTCTGGTGTTTCTATCACCAGAGGCTCAAGCTGTGCGATGGCCTCATCCAGTTTCAACCCCTGACGGTAGATTATCTTGTAGGCACGCTTAACATTCTGAATCGCTGCGGCCGAAAATCCCCGCCGCCTTAACCCTTCGGCATTAATACCATGGGGCTCAGCACTATTGCCATTCGACATAACAAACGCAGGAATATCTTTAAGCACGACGCTACCAGCACCACACATACTGTGGGAACCGATCAGACAAAACTGATGCACCGCAGTAAAGCCACCCAGGATGATAAAATCCCCCAGATGAACATGCCCGGCAAGCGCACAGTTATTCGCCAGGATATTGTTATCCCCAACAATACAGTCATGGGCAACATGAACATTTGCCATGAGCAAGTTATGACTGCCAATCACAGTAATGCTGTTATCCTGCACCGTCCCGCGATGAACCGTGCAGCCTTCGCGGAAGACGTTATGATCGCCGATCAGCAGCTCTGTTGGCTCACCGTTATACTTTTTATCCTGACAGTCTTCACCAATACTGGCAAATTGATAGATATGGTTATGCGAACCGATCTTAGTCGGCCCTTTAAGAACGACATGCGAATGGATCTTAGTCCCGGGACCGACCTCGACATCGGGGCCGATAAACGTCCAGGGACCCACTTCAACATCATCAGCTAGGCGGGCGGACGGGTCAATAATGGCGCTGGAGTGGATCAAATTCAGACCTTTCTATCTGCACAAAGAATAGTTGCCGAGCTTGCCAGCTCTCCGTCAACGGTAGCACGAACATCAAACTTCCAGATGCCCCGTTTTTCAGAAACAATCGTCGCCTCTAACTGAAGCCGGTCTCCAGGGACGACAGGACGCTTAAAGCGTACTTTATCAGAACCGACAAAATAGTATATCGACCCATCCTCTGGTGTCTTACCCATGGTTTTAAAGCCAAGGATACCGGCAGCTTGCGCCATCGCTTCAACAATCAATACACCTGGCATCACCGGGTGATCCGGAAAGTGGCCATTAAAGAAGTCTTCATTCACTGTAACGTTTTTATAAGCAACGATCGACTCACCAGGAATCAAGTCTACCACCCGGTCTACCAGGAGGAAGGGGTAACGGTGAGGTAAATATTTGCGGATCTCTTTTACATCCATCATCATTCAGGCTGACCTTCAGTATGCTGCTTTACAATATTTTCTAAACATTTAACGCGGCGAGAGAGTTCGTCCAACTGACGAAATCTCACCACATTACGTTTCCACTGCTGGTGCGGCTCCATCGCCGTGCCGGAAGAGTATGCTCCCGGTTGCAAGATCGATTTACTGACGAGTGTCATCGCCGTAATATGCGTACCAGCAGTGATAGTCAGGTGCCCGGCAATTCCGACTGCCCCCGCGATAGTACAATTTTTTCCTATATGGGTGCTACCAGCGATAGCCGTGCAGGCTGCCACGGCGGTATTATCACCGATTGTGACGTTGTGGCCTACCTGAATCTGATTATCAAGTATGACACCATCACCTATAACGGTATCATCCAGCGCACCACGATCAATCGTAGTCCCTGCACCAATCTCAACCCGGTCGCCAATGCGGACACTGCCAAGCTGATAAATTTTCAGCCACTGACCACCATCATTAGCAAAACCAAAGCCATCGGCACCAATCACCGCACCACTATGTATAACACAGAATGCACCGACCTTAACGCCGCTATACAGGGTAACATTCGCAGCGATACGGGTGTTTTCACCGATCACACAGCCGGGACCGATAACCGTGTTAGCCCCTATCGTTACCCCAGCCGCAATATGAGCACCTTCACCGATAACCGCGTTAGCACCAACAGATACGTTATCTTCTAACACCGCCAGGATACTGATATCAGCTGCAGGACTGATCATAGCAGGACTATCAGACTGATGTGCAGAGAACAGGGCCGTTGCCCGCGCATAAGCGATATAGGGGTCTGCAACCACCAACGCAATCGAAGCCACATCATCACGGTGCTCGGGCCGCACCAGCACAGCCCCCGCCTGAGAGGCCGACAGCTGTTGCTGGTAACGTGCGCTGTGGAGGAATGACAATTGCTTTTCAGTAGCAGATTGTAGTGTCCCGATACCCTCAATCAGGCGATCTGAAGCAACCGCTTCAGCCCCAAGAAGGTCAGCCAGTTCAGTTACAGTAAAAGATGGTTTTGCCATCAGTCGCTTACTGCTTATTCAGCAGTTCAACAACCTTTGCGGTAATATCCAGCTCGGGTTTGGTATAAATGGTCGCTTGCTTACTCACCACCATGTCATAGCCTTCTGCTTCAATCAGCCCACGAATAACGGTATCCAGTTTCGGGCGCATCTCTTTGAGAAACATATCCTCCCGCTGGCGCTGCTTCTGCTGTAGTTCCTGGCCCAGACGCTGGTATTCACCGAAGGCTTTCTGAAACTGGACACGTTGCTGATCCTGAACCTCTTTAGACTGTGTGCCCTGGCCTTTTTTAATCTCGTCCTGAATCTTTTTTGCCTGAGCCTGGAGATCAATCAGCTGTTTTTGCTCACTGCTGAACTCGGATTTGAGCTGTTCACGAAACGCTTCCGCAGCGTTACTGGTCAGCAGCGCCTGCTGCACACTCAGAACAACCACTTTTTCAGCCATTGCATTGAAGCTGAAGACTAATCCTGCGATAAGAATCAGTGATCGAAACATAGTTTTCTCCTTAAAAAGTTCGTCCAAGAGCAAATTCAAAGAACCGCTCATCATCGGTGTCTTTAGCATTCAACGCACGGGATAGCGCAATTGAGATCGGTCCGATAGGTGTCAGCCAGCTAAAGCCAAAACCAGCAGAGTAGCGCAGGTCATCGAACTTAATGCCGCTATCACAGCTGGTGTTAGTAGGGCACTCGGTTAGAAAAACGTTACCAGCATCAGCGAATAGCAGCGTACGCATAGAACTCGAGTCTTTAATGAATGGGACCGGGAAGATCAGCTCAGCGCTCATATCAAAAGCGACGTTACCCCCATAAGGGTCGTCCTGAGAATCACGAGGCCCAAGAGAGTTGGAATCAAAGCCACGCACCGAACTCAGGCCACCACTATAATAGTTTTTAAAGAAAGGATAAGCGTTATCACCAAGCTTCCCGGCATAAGCAAGACGCCCTCTCAGTGAACCAATAAGGCCCTCTTTATCTTCTGTCAGCGGATAGTAGATACGCCCTTTATACTGCTCTTTATGATAAGACAGATCGCTGCCAGGAATGCCTATCTCAATTGAGGCACTCTGGGAGTAACCCTCAGTCGGGAATATCTTCCGGTTAAGATGGTTATCGCTCCAGCCAAGTTGAAGACTGAAGATACTAAAACTGTCGCCTTCCTGCTTGAGATAGTCGGTTACTTCTTTTGAAACATCGTCTGAAGGTTTAACTTTGATCCCTTCGAAGTTCAAACCGAAGTTAAGCCGCTGGTAATCATCCATTGGGTAACCGAAGTTAACCCCGGCACCCAGAGTATCGGTTGAGTAGTTACTGACGTTTTCTTCATCGTAATTGGTTTGACGTGAATAGATATTGTAACCACGACTTACGCCATCAACAGTGTAATAAGGTTCAACATAGCTGAATTTATATTCGGTAATAGTATCACTCTGCGTCACACCAAAACCGACGCTGTTACCGGACCCCAGGAAGTTTTCCTGTTCAACACTCAGGTTGAGAATGGCACCACTGGTCTGGGAAAAGCCGACACTGGCAGAGAAGTTACCGGTGTTGTCTTCAATAACACTGTATTCCAGATCAACCTGATCATCCGTCCCGGGCACAGGTGCCGTTTCGACATTCACATCTTTAAAATAACCGGTCTGGGCAATACGCTGCTTAGAACGTTCAATCGCAGCACTCGAAACCAGTCCGCCCTCAAGCTGAGACATTGAGCGTCGAGCCACCACATCAGCCGTCTTGGTATTACCTTTTATAGAGATACGGCGCACATAAGTTAACTTACCAGGCGCAATAAAGAACTGCAGATCGACCGTGTTATCATCATTAATTCTGGGCACAGGACTGACATTGGCAAACAGGTATCCCTGATCACCCAGTTTACGAATCAGTGCATCCTGAGACTCAGTCATTTCACGACGGGAAAAAATAGCCCCTTCTCTGACCGTTATCGCATCCAGCAGCTCCTGCTGGTCAACCACCAGTTCACCGGCAACAGCAACACTGCCAATAGAGAACTTTTCACCTTCAGTGACACTGACTGTGATAAAGACGTGCTTCTTATCAGGTGAGAGGGAAACCTGTGATGAATCGATAGTGAAGTTGATGTAACCCCGGTCAAGATAATAGGAACGCAGTCGCTCAAGATCACCCGCCAGTTTTTCCCGGGCATACTTATCAGAGTCGCTAAAGAAATCCCAGAAGCCTGGCAATTTAAGAGAAAAACCATCTTTCAGCTCTTCATCTGTAAACACGGTGTTACCGACGATATTAATATGCTGAATGGTGGCGACCTTACCCTCTTTGATATCAATATTCAGGGCGACGCGGTTTTCTGACAGCGGCTCAACTTCAGCTTCGATGGCGGCACCATAACGTCCCTGCCCTGCATACATCTGCAGCAGATCCTGGCGGATTTTCTCCAGCGTGGCCCGCTTAAACACATCACCTTCCCGCAGACCGTTCTGCTTCAGGCCGTCCAGCAAGACTTTATCATCCAGCACCTTATTACCGTCCAGACGAATAAGACTCACCGCCGGACGCTCCTTAACCTTGACGATCAGCACATTGGCGTCGCGGGCTATGCGAATATCGTCAAAATAACCGGTACGAAACACCCGACGGGTCGCCTCAGCAATGTCTGCCTGATCAACATCCTGCCCCGAATCAATATCCAGGTTTCGCAGCACCAGGCCAGGCTCGACACGTTGCAGTCCTTCCAGACGCACGTCTTCCACCGTGAATGATTGCGCACCAACAACCGCCGAAAACAGTGCCAGGGAAAAGAGAAGTCCGATTCTGATCTTCATGAACTGGTTCTTATATTGAAATAGATAAATTAAAGTCGCATCAGATCGTTAAAAATTGCGACGCCCATAAGCGAGAACAACACTGCCATCCCGATTTTCAAACCGACCATCTGTACCTTCTCAGATACTGGCCGCCCTCTTAACAGCTCTACCGCATAATACAGCAGATGCCCACCATCGAGCATAGGGATGGGAAGCAGATTAAGAATACCGAGACTAATACTCAGATATGCCAGAAACCCAGCAAAGGCTTCAACACCTGAGGCAGCAGAAGCGCCTGCCACTTTAGCAATGGTTATCGGCCCACTCAAGTTTTTTACGGATAACACGCCCTCGAGCATTTTCCAGATAGAATCCAGAGTCAGACTAATCATCTGCCAGGTCTTGGAAAACGCGCCACCAATAGCGTCTATAACACCATAACGAACATCTCGCAGCATCTCTGGCGGCCATTCAACCGGCGCAACTCCCGCACCAATGTATCCCACTACCGTGTTTGCTTCTGACTTACTATCCGGCGTGATCGTAAGCGTGAGCCGCTGAGACTGACGTTCAACTTCAACCTGGAGCGCCTTACCTGGGCTCTGGCGAACAATATTAACCAGCTGCACCCACTCTGACACTACCTGGCCATCTATCGCGACAACCCGATCGCCATTAAGTAAACCACCTTTCGCCGCCGCACCCGTCTCAACAACCTGACCAATTACCGCCGGATATACCGGACGGTAAGGCTGAATTCCCAGTGCTGATAAGGGACTTTGCGTTTCAGGATCAAAATGCCAGCCGGTCAGATTCAGCTGATAACGCTGTCTCAGACCATTAGCACTCTGACGAAGCGTCAGAGGCACCACGCCCGACTCACCGATATAAGCAGCCAGCGCCAGATTAACATCATCCCAGGAACGGGTCTCACGTCCTGCAACGGAAAGCACCTCATAGCCTGGCTGCAATCCCGCCTGTTCAGCAACACTACCGGGAGTGACGCTACCAATGACCGGCACCACTTTTTCGACACCGGAGACCAGCATCCCCCAGTACACCAACACCGCAAATAACAGATTCACGACAGGCCCTGCAGCCACTATCGCTATCCGTTGCAGCACAGGTTTACGATTAAACGCCTGATCAAGCAGCTCTGGGGCAACCTCAGCTTCGCGTTCATCCAGCATGGAAACATAACCGCCCAGAGGAATCATGGCGATCACAAACTCAGTATCCCGCCGGTCATGCCAGCGAATTAATGGCTTTCCAAAACCAACGGAGAAACGCAGCACTTTGACACCGCAACGCCGTGCCACCCAGAAGTGGCCATATTCATGAATCGTTACCAGGATACCCAGCGTAACAATCAATGCCAGTACGGTATTTATAATATCCATCGTTCCTCAGAATCAGCCCATCGCCAACAGCTGCAAACCCAGCGCAAAAACCGGACCGGCAGCGGTAATGCTATCGATCCGATCCAATATCCCACCATGACCAGGAAGCAATCCACTACTATCCTTAATACCGCGATGACGTTTTAACATACTTTCAAAAAGATCACCCAGGACAGAAGCCAGGCCCGCTATCATCGCCAATAGCAACAGATAGACTCCGGTAAGCAGATCAAGTTCAAGATAAACAATAAAACAGAGAGAGATAACCGCACACGCGGCAAGACCGCCCCACAAACCCGCCCGGGTTTTACCAGGGCTGACATTCGGGGCCAGTTTCGACCGCCCCCAGGTTTTACCCGCGAAATAGGCACCGATATCAGCGCCCCAAACCAACAGCAACAACATCAGTAACAGAATATCGCCGCGGGGATAGTGATGCAGACTGACCAGCGACATCCAGCTGGACGCAAGCACCAGAATACCGATCAGAGCGCGCTGCCAGGCTGCTTGCCAGCCAGTCACCGCAGGATAACGCACCACCCAGAATGCAGCCAGCAACCAGAAGATGACAGACACCAGGAGAAAGCCGCTAAACACAGCATCAGGAGAATAATAATTCAGCGCAGCAATCAGTGCAGCAATCAGTGAGGTATAAGCAAAACGTGTGGCAGGCGCACTCAGACCCGAGAGATTAGCCCACTCCCAGGCACCAACCAACACAATCGCGGCAACAAACAACTTGAACACGTCAACACTGGAGAGGAATAGCCCCGCCAAAGCCAACGGAGCCAACAGGACGGCAGTCCATACCCTCTGTTTAAGCATTCTCTGCCTCTATCTGCTCACTGGTTTTACCAAAACGGCGTTCACGAGTGGCATAGCTTTGAATTGCAGCACCCAACGCATACTTATTAAAATCTGGCCATAGCAGATCACTGAAGAAATATTCACTATAAGCCATCTGCCAGATCAGAAAATTGCTAATGCGCTGTTCGCCAGCAGTACGAATACACAAGTCAGGTGCAGGCAGATCACTCAGACAGACCATCGACCCGAGCAGCTCAGCATCCAGCTGATCCGGGGTAAAACGCCCCTCCACACAGCCTTGCGCAAACTGTTTAGCCGCTTCAACAATATCCCAGCGACCACCATAGTTTGCGGCGACATTCACCATTAAACCGGTATTAGCCGCGGTCAGCGCTTCGGCCTTATCAATTTTCTTCTGTAGCGAACTACTGAAACGGCTTTTATCACCGATAACCCGCAAGCGGATATTGTGCTTGTGAAGCTTTTTTACCTCACGGTCAAGCGCCAGGGCAAACAGCTCCATCAACCCTTTCACTTCCAGAGGAGGTCGCTGCCAGTTCTCACTACTGAAGGCAAACAATGTCAGCACTTCGACACCCAGTTCAGCACACCCTCGCACCACGCTGCGGACACTCTCAACCCCCGCGCGATGCCCGGCCAGACTTCCCTTACCATGTTTTTTGGCCCAGCGGTTATTACCATCCATGATGATGGCAATATGACGAGGGACAGATTTTCCAGCGGGTAAACTGAGCTCTATTTTTTCAGACATATCAACTGCCGATAACCCTTGTTAACAGGCTATCGGCTAATTCCTATCAAATTTCCATCAGGTCGGATTCTTTAGCTGTCAGCAGCTGATCGACATCAGCAATAAACTTATCAGTCAGCTTCTGAATCTGGTCTTCACCACGACGCGCATCATCCTCGGTAATCTCTTTCTCTTTCAGGAGATCCTTGATATCACCGTTAGCATCCCGACGAATATTACGAATCGCTACCCGCCCATGTTCCGCTTCGGCACGCGCCTGACGAATATAGCCTTTACGGGTTTCTTCCGTCAGCGCAGGCATTGGCACACGAATAACGGCACCCGCAGTAGAAGGATTAAGCCCCAGATCGGACTTCATAATCGCTTTTTCGATATCCGGAACCAGGTTTGATTCCCATGGTGAAATAGACAGTGTACGTCCATCTTCAACACTAATGTTGGCCACCTGACTCAGCGGCACAGGAGAACCATAGTAATTTACATACACGGTTTCCAGGATACTCGGATGTGCACGACCGGTTCGAATCTTCTTCAGATTGGTCGCCAAAGCATCAAGACTTTTACCCATTCGTTCCTGGGCATCTTTTGCTATCTCATTCAGCATATATCTCTCCTACCGTCTCATTGTTATCAATGACGGTTCCTTCGTCGCTACCAACAATCAGGTTGGCAAGCGCACCTGGTTTGTTCATATTGAAAACCCGGACCGGCATATCGTGGTCACGGGCCAGACAGATCGCAGTCAGATCCATGACGCCCAGCTGTTTATCCAGCGCTTCATCAAATGTCAGATGGCGATAGCGTTTAGCGGAAGGGTCTTTCATTGGATCTGCAGTATACACACCATCAACTTTAGTCGCTTTAATAACTACGTCGGCATCAATCTCAATACCCCGCAGACACGCGGCAGAATCCGTCGTAAAGAACGGGTTACCGGTACCCGCAGAAAAAATCACAACGTCACCCTGGTTCAGGTAACGGACCGCATTACGGCGATCATAATCATCCACAACACCGCGCATCGGTATCGCTGACATCACCCGGGTAGCAATATTACAACGTTCCAGCGCATCACGCATCGCCAGGGCATTCATCACCGTAGCCAGCATACCCATATGGTCACCGGTTACACGATCCAGACCAGCGGCACTCAACGCTGCACCGCGAAACAGATTACCACCACCAATGACCATGCCCACCTGGACACCTATACCCACCAGCTGACCAATTTCCAGCGCCATCCGGTTCAGCACTTTAGGATCGATGCCGAAATTCGCTTCACCCATCAGGGCTTCGCCACTTAACTTAAGAAGTATACGTTTGTATTTGGAATGTTTATTTGAGGCAGGCATCGGTTCGTCTCCACCCAGACTGAGTTCGTACCAGTGTAACAAGAATAAAAGAGATTGCGCACCCAGAACAGGCGCGCAATCTGCGCAGTATCAGATATTAACCTTTCAACTGCTCAGCAACTTCAGCAGCGAAGTCTTTGTGCTCAACTTCGACGCCTTCACCTACTGCAATACGGATGAAAGATGCAACTGAAGCACCCGCATCTTTAACCAGCTGACCTACTTTAACGTCAGGGTTTTTAACGAATGGCTGCTCTACCAGGCTGTTCTCAGCCAGGAATTTGTTGATACGACCAACCACCATCTTTTCAGCAATCTCAGCGGGCTTGCTAGCCATATCAGGCTGCGCCAGAATGATCTCTTTCTCTTTAGCCACAACATCTGCCGGCATATCTTCTTTGCTAACCACTTGCGGGTTAACAGCAGTCACATGCATTGCAACATCTTTAGCCAGCTCAGCATCACCACCGTTCAGAGCGACAATAGCCGCCAGGGTGCCAGCGCCATGAACATAAGCAGCAACTGTTTCGCCTTCAACAATGAAAGCACGACGCACGCCGATATTCTCACCGATTTTCTGCACCAGAGCGTCGCGAACATCTGTCAGCTCACCCGCCATCAGCGCGGCAACATCAGTTTGTTTATCAGCAAACGCTTTTTCCAGAACTGTTTGCGTAAAGGCCAGGAAGTTTTCATCACGGGCCGCAAAGTCAGTCTCAGAGTTAACTTCAACTGCAACGGCATAGCTGCTGTCATCAGCAACTTTAACTGCCACAACACCTTCAGCAGCCGTACGGCCAGCTTTTTTAGCCGCCTTCATACCCGATGCTTTACGCAGCTCTTCGATCGCTTTATCAACATCGCCATCGGCAGCAGCCAGCGCTTTCTTACACTCCATCATACCGAGACCGGTACGATCGCGCAGTTCTTTCACCTGCGTAGCGGAGAAGTTTGCCATTTGGTTTTACCCCATTAACAGTCTATTGATTCAAATTCAAAAAAAGGGGAGCAACTCAGCTCCCCTCTCGCGCGTCTGAATAGTTTATTCAAACCGCTTGACAGTCTGATTACTCAGCAGCAGCGTCGTTTTCAACTTCAACGAATTCGCTCTTTTCGCCTGCTTCAGCTTCAGAACCAGCAGTACATGCGTCTGCGATCGCTTTCACGTAGATCTGAATTGCACGCAGGGCATCGTCGTTGCCTGGAATAACGTAGTCAACGCCATCAGGGTTGCTGTTAGTATCAACGATACCGATAACAGGGATACCCAGTTTGTTAGCTTCGTTAATAGCGATACGCTCGTGATCAACATCAACAACAAACAGCGCGTCTGGCAGACCACCCATATCCTTGATACCACCGATAGACAGTTCAAGTTTTTCCATCTCACGCTGACGCATCAGAGCTTCTTTCTTAGTCAGCTGAGCGAAAGTACCATCCTGGCTCTGTGCTTCCAGATCGCGGAAACGACGGATAGACTGACGGATAGTCTTGTAGTTAGTCAGCATGCCACCTAACCAGCGGTGGTTAACGTACGGCATATTTGCACGCAGCGCTTCTTCTTTGACGGTCTTGCTGGCAGCACGTTTAGTACCAACGAACAGAATTTTGTTCTTGTTGACAGCCATGCCCGCAACAACATCCAGCGCACCATTCAGTGCAGGCAGAGTGTGTTCCAGGTTGATGATATGAATTTTATTACGAGCACCGAAAATGTATTTACCCATTTTCGGATTCCAGTAACGGGTCTGGTGACCGAAGTGAACACCTGCTTTCAGCAGGTCACGCATTGTAACTTTTGCCATTATATTTTCCTAAGTATAGGGTTAGACGTCCATGCACCCCAACTCCCAACCGCAAGCGGCACCCAAGGAGATGTGTCGGTAACATGTGTGGATTTATAAAATTTATGCATTTAAAACACGTATGTTTTCAAACATAAATTTCGAGCGCGATTTTATACCATAAATACCCGTTGTTTTGAAGCAACAATTATAATCTATTTATCTTCAGTGTTTTGTTCTTAGCCCCTAAGTTCGCTACAATCGGTTGATATCTTCTTACGCCCCAAAGGCTTACAAATTTAAGGGTTTATATGAGCATTACTATCAAAACGCCGGAAGAGATTGAAAAAATGCGCGTCGCCGGCCGCCTGGCCGCGGAAGTACTGGAAATGATCGCCCCTTTCGTCAAGCCGGGCGTGACCACTGAAGAGCTCAACACCATCTGCCATGACTATATGGTTAATGAGCAAAAAGTGATTCCTGCACCTCTCGACTACCATGGTTTCCCCAAGTCGATCTGTACCTCAGTCAATCACGTTGTCTGTCACGGCATCCCCAACGCTAAGCCACTGAAAAACGGTGATATTATCAATATTGATATCACCGTTATCAAAGATGGCTACCACGGCGATACCAGCCAGATGTTCTATGTTGGCAGCGTCCTGCCCCATGCTCAGCGGTTGTGCGAAATTACTCAGGAATGCCTGTATAAAGGTATGGAGCTGGTAAGGCCGGGCGCGCGCCTGGGCGATATCGGCCATGTGATTCAGCAGCATGCGGAGTCAAATCACTATTCAGTCGTACGTGAATATTGCGGCCACGGCATCGGTATCGGCTTTCATGAAGACCCACAGGTAGTGCACTATGGCAAACCAGGCACCGGGGTAGAACTACTGGAAGGCATGTGCTTCACCATCGAACCGATGATCAACGCAGGCAAGCGCCATGTTAAATTGCTTAAACGGGATGGCTGGACAGTCGAAACCGTCGACAAACGACTGTCGGCGCAGTGGGAGCACACAATTCTGGTGACAGCCGATGGCTATGAAGCACTGACCAAACGTAAGGATGAAGCATTCTAATCTACCGCTGACGGGGACACTCCATGTCGCACACCGCTTTTGCCGCCGATGAAACCCTTTTCTCAGCCAGCGAGTTTACCGCTGCTCTGGCGAAATCCAAATCGCCCATACCGGTGTTTAAAAATGCACTGAAAACGGCTCAGGAGACGATGGATGCCCGCTTCCGGGACGGCGAGGATATTCGCAAACTGATCTATGGACGCGCCTGGCTGATCGACCAGCTGCTGCTACAAGCGTGGCAACTGTTTGAGTGGCCGGCAAACCAGCACTTTTGCCTGATAGCCGTTGGCGGCTATGGCCGCGGTGAACTTCATCCCCGTTCCGATGTTGATATTCTGATTTTACTGGACAACATCAGCGACAGTGAAGTGCAGGAAAGTATCAGCGGCTTTCTTACCCTGCTCTGGGATATCAATCTCGACATTGGCTCCAGCGTACGTACGCTGGATGAGTGTTACGACGAAGCTCAGAACGATATCACTATTGCCACCAATCTCATTGAATCACGCCCGCTGGTGGGCAATCCCGACCTGCATATCCAGATGTACCTGCGGGTTACCTCTGAAGGCGCCTGGACCGACAAAGAGTTTTTCCTCGCGAAAGTTAACGAACAAAACAGCCGCCACGATAAGACCAATGACACCGAGTACAATCTCGAACCAAACCTGAAGAACTCCCCCGGAGGACTGCGCGACCTGCAGACCATTGGCTGGGTGGCGAAACGCCACTTTGGAGCGACCTACATCCGCGACCTGGTAGACCACGGATTCCTCACCGAACTGGAGCTGGACACCCTGAATAAAGGTGAGCTCTATCTCTGGACGGTACGTTACGCGCTGCACATGCTCAGCCAGCGTCGTGAAGACCGGCTGCTGTTCGACCATCAACGCAGCCTGGCAGACCTGTTTGGCTATACCGACCAGAACGGTGCGCTGGCCGTCGAACAGTTTATGAACAAATACTATCGGGTCGCCAAAGCGATGTCGGAATTTAACGGCATGCTGCTGCAATATTTCGACGAAGTCATTTTGCGCCGTGAAGAGGAGCAGGTGATTGAACCGCTGAATAATCGTTTCAATCTTCATAATGGTTTTATCCGGGTGGCGTATGAAACCGTCTTTAAACATCACCCGTTTGCCATGCTGGAGATGTTTGTGCTGTTGGCGCAAAACCCTGAAATCAAAGGGGTGCGCGCATCGACTATCCGTCTGATCAGAAACAACCGACACCGAATCGACGACGAGTTCAGAAATGATATTCGCAACACCTCGCTGTTTATGGAACTGCTGAAACAGGAAAAAGGCGTCTCCACTGAACTGAAACGGATGAATCGCTTCGGCATTCTCGGTCTGTATCTGCCAGAATTCGGCGACATTGTCGGCCAGATGCAGCACGATCTGTTTCATATCTATACCGTCGATGCCCATACCCTGAAAGTTATTCAGAAGATACGTAAGTTCCGTCATCAGGATCAGCGAGAGAAGTTTCCAATCGCATACCGGGTGATCAATCAGCTGCCGAAACTCGAGCTGCTCTACATCGCGGGCCTCTATCATGATATCGCCAAAGGCCGCGGTGGCGATCACTCTGAACTGGGCGCAGAAGATGCCATAGCCTTCTGTCTGCGTCATCACCTGGGCAAGTGGGATACCCACATGGTGCAATGGTTAGTGCGCAACCACCTGCTGATGTCGATGACCGCCCAGCGCAAAGACATTTCAGACCCCGATATCATTCTGCACTTTGCTAAACAGGTGCGCGATATCGTACATCTGGATTACCTCTATATTCTCACGGTCGCCGATATCAACGCCACCAATCACAGCCTCTGGAACAGCTGGCGAGCCACACTGATGCGCCAGCTATACACCGAAACCAAACGCGCGTTACGCCGTGGGCTGGAAAACCCGGTCAACAAAGATGACCGCGTCGAACAGATTCAGAGTGAAGCTCTGGCGATTATGCAGCGCAAGGGCTATAACGAGCATGAGGTGATGGAGTTCTGGAAGTTGCTGGGTGATGATTATTTCCTGCGGGAGCAACCCCAGCATATCGCCTGGCAAACCAAAGCGATACTCGAACACGGTGACTCTGATCTACCGCTGGTCATGATTCGCAAAACCTCCTACCGGGCGTTTGAAGGCGCCACCGAGATATTTGTTTACATGCCAGATCTGCCCAAGTTGTTCGCCGCTGCAGCGTCCGCACTGGACCAGCTCAACCTGAACATTCAGGATGCCCGCATCATGGTGGCCGACAACAATCAGGCACTCAACACCTACACGGTACTGGCTGAAGACAACATGCCCCTGCCCGATGATGACGCGTTTCTGGAAACCATTCGCACCTATCTGGTAGAAGAGCTGGATGACCCGGACGACTACCCCGCCATCATTCAGCGTCGGATTCCACGGCAGATGAAACTGTTTGCTTACCCAACCGAAGTCAACATGAGTACCGACCCGGCAACACAGCTGACCACACTGGAAATCATCACCCCTGACCGTCCAGGACTACTGGCACGCTTAGGCGGTATCTTTGTTGATTTTGATATCTCGGTACGCAAGGCCAAAATTGCCAGCATTGGTGAACGGGTAGAAGACTTTTTCTTTATCTCCGATGATCAGGGGCAGCCTATCAGTGACCCGGATATCTGCAGGAATTTACAGCAGACGATCTGCCGTCAACTGGATGAATACAGTAAGTCAGCCTGACTCCCTGATCATAAGAAGCACGACGAAGAAGAGAAGTAATCATGGATAAACAGACACAGACCGAACTTGAAGCAGCCGCCTTCCGCCGTCTGGTAAAACACCTGGATGAACGCAAAGATGTGCAGAACATTGACCTGATGATTCTTGCAGGCTTCTGCCGGAACTGTCTGTCCAAGTGGTATAAAGCAGCCGCCGATGAACAGGGCATTGAGTTAAGTTACGAAGACGCCTGTGAACAGGTGTATGGCATGCCCTATGCTGAATGGAAAGCTCAGTACCAGAAGAAGGCAACCCCGGAACAACTGGCCGCCTTCGAAGCCGCGCAGCAACCCAGCAAGTAGCGGCAGCCAAAAAAAGGGGGAACTGAACCGACCTCCAACCACGATCACTGGTCATAAAAAAACGCAGGCGCCATCAGGCTGCCTGCGTTTTTCATAATCGACTGCCTGGCTATTGATTGCTTGCTTCCCAGGCCCGCTGCACCTGATTCAGATCGACCTCAAGAATAGTGGCATAGACATCGGTCTGCACCGGATAACTTTTCACCACCCGCGCGCCACGGACAATACCCGCCACGGCTCCCTGAAACTGATTATTCTGCAGCAGCATATCTTTAACCGACGAAGTCCCTGCGACATACTGACCATGCACTAACGCAGTCAGCTCCCGGTAGGCATCCAGCTTAGATGCTTTCATCGCCATCAACATCTTATGCTGCTGACTTTGCCCTTCCTGAAGACTGATCGGCGCATACCCGGTCACCTGCACCCAGTTTGGCTCGAGTGGCGTCTCATCAACACGGGGCGGAAGATCTGGCAGCGCAGCGACGATATCCTTAGAGGACTCAACAAAGGTTTCACAGCCGCCCAGTGAGATCACCAGTGACAATGCCAACAGACACCGGATTAATTGTTTCAGCCAGAACTGTCGTTTCACTGCGCACGCTCCGAAGCCGTTTGACGAGTGCCATTTTCAATAATCATGCCGTCATCCATCGCTTTAACAGGATCATAGCCGGGCAACGAACCCTCTAGCCGGGCCGAAGGAATATTCGTCTGCGCCGATGCCAGTATCTGTCGGCTAGTGGTATCCAGCACCCGGGCATTAATAATCACGCCATCCGGATGCTGGCTATAGGTGCCGGTCAGGACAAAGTGGATGCGAAAACGATTACGAATTCCGGACAGGTTTTCAGCAGACAGCGGATCTTTTGCCGTGGTGTTCAGACTCACCGCGCGAAAATCGACCAGATTATAACCATGCTGCTGCAACTGATAGATAAAGTTTTCACTGAGTCGCTCACCGGTGGGTGAACCAGACGCTTTACTACCCAGGGGGACAAAGGGAAGAATCGCGATAGGCAAACGTTTGACACGATTTTTACTCAGGCCAACATTTAACTGCTCCACCATCTGCGCGGCCGCTTCGCTCAGGGGATCAAGTCCTGATGGCTGCTCACCGACCATTTTGATCTCATGCCGGGTCGGCTGCCGCTGCGCGTCAACACTGGTTGCTTCTGTCGCCTGCAACTGCGCCAGTACCTGCGGATTAACACTCTGCACCGTCACCGGTACCGGCTGATTCTGCACACAACCCGCCAACAAAAGTGGAACAAGCAGTAAAGAATATCTCATCTACACCCGACACTCAGAATTAAATATCCGCTTAAACTAACATAAATCAGGTACTTAAACAGTCCCCGCCGCACATATCAAGTCAATAGAGTTACTCAGCATAGTATCGGTCAGCAACCCATTATATTTAATTTTCGCAGCAACCAGCGTCGCTTCAGCATGCTGCCTTAAAGACAGACATCAGCCCGGACTGATCGCAAGATACGGAATAAGAAAAGCCTGCGAGACAGAGCCTGTTTTTAAACTCAGTATAAAAAACAGGCTCAGATAATCAAAACAACTATTGAATCTCCGGGAAGCCTTTCGTAAACCCAGCCAGATCGAATGTAATCGTTACCTTTTTACTCATATCACCCGCGGTGACGGTCACTCCGGCCTTAAAGTGCTTTTTAAATTTTTCTAACATTGCTTTATCAACGTTAACAACGGCAGTACACCCTGAAGCTACACAGCTAAGATACTGCACTTTAACAGGGGGAGCCTTATCAAACTGAAGCTCGACACCCGCTGGTAAAAACACCCCCAGAGGTAATGTCAACAGTGCGATCAGCTCAGACTTAGCCCCCATCTTACCGATGGCCAAACCAGCAATCCGCGCACCGTTATCGTTAACCACCTCCTGAATAAGGTTACAACGCTCAACCACCCCGGCTTCACTGTTCTGTTGAAAACACTTTTTTGTCCATGCGCCAATCTTCGGAGCCGGTCCGGCATTCACCGTCATCGACCCCAACAGAACCAAACAGCCTAACAATATCGACGTAAACCCACTCACCGATTTAAAATTCATCATGCTTCCTCCATCCATAGAATAACTAACAGTATAAATCCTGACATAACCGCGCAGCCGATTATCGTCAAATCATGCCAGCAACACGCTCCTGAAAACATAAACTCAGATTAATGCAATCTCACATCAGAACGACAACGTCTGCAAGGCACTATCAGACAACGGTCGTACGCCTCAGCGATATTTCCCTGGTCCGCAGGATAAATCATTGCTGACTGGCTGTCCCCACTGCAGCTATACCCGATAAGACTAAGTGCACACTCAATGACTCATGACAGGCTGCCGTTAAGATCTGAGGTTAACGAAACATCCTCAACAGATTTAGTCAGGATATGCCGCTGCTATCGCCTGAACATTCGCCGCCGACTATTTATGTATGATATAACCAGTGTTTTAAATTTACCTCCGGCAGAACACAAAGGTAGCTTAATCCAATGCTTCGAATCGCCGCCGCTTTACTACTGAGCTTCACTTGTCTTTCACTGCAAGCCGTCACAATGGAAGCAGAGGGGCAAGCACTGATCTTTAATAAAGATATCGACTCAGCACGCCAGGCCGCCATCAAAAATGCAACGCAACAGGCATCACTACAGGCCAGCGCGATTGTCAGCAGCACCCAGTCTGTCAGCCAGGGCGTATTAAGTATCGATAATATGCAGGTCAGCACCCTGGGTATGGTCAGCAATATTGAAGTACTGGATGAAAAAATTCAGGGACGGATGCTATGGGTTAAGGTACGTGCCAATATCGACTTTGAAAAAGGCTGTGCGGCAGGGGTCTCGGGGCATGGTTACCAGAAATCGGTCGCGATTGCCGCATTTCCGCTGCTCTATCCGCAACAGGCCAATCTCGGCTATCTGAGCAACATACAGACAGAGCTGAGTCACATTCTCAGCAACAAGATCAATCAGACCAGCAATTTGCGGTCGCTGAATGCCAGCATGCTCAATGTCCTCGACGCTCCGGCTAGCGCACCTACCCGACAACTCAGCGCAGGCGCACTGACCACCGTACTGGACTACACTCGCCAACTGGATGTGCAATATATTGTCTCTGGTGTGATTCGTGATATGTCGATGTACGACTCCTCAGTGATCGACCCCAATCGCAACATCCTGGTAGATTTTTATAACCGTATGGATTATCGCAGTAAACGCCACCTGCGCACGCTGGTACTGGATCTGTATGTCCATGACGGTTTCTCCGGCGCACTACTGATGAGCAAGCAATACGCCACCGCCGGCCGCTGGAATCTCGAACCCGAAGCGCGTCCGGGTTTTGCCAGCGCCGAATTCTGGCGTCAGGACTACGGCCAGAAAACCCGGGCTATGCTCAATCAGATCGCGTCTGATCTCAACAACGAGCTTCGCTGTATGCCCTTCTCTGCCCGCATTACCAAAAGCGAAGACAACCTGATCTGGTTTAATGCCGGAGCCCTGGCGGGTATAAAAGTGGGCGACAAACTCACAGTCTATCGTAAATCAAACTTCTTCAGCGACGATATGCGCAGTCATGTACAACTCGCCAACACCCAAAAAACCATCACCGTCACCGAAGTTCAGCCCATGTTCTCAGTCGGCCGGCTTGGGGAGGATGGAGCGCTGTACAATATACAGCCGGATGATGTCGTGATTTCCTGGTGAAATTACGACATAGACCGCCGCTTCGCGGCTCGCCAGACGCGACTGCGTCGCTTGCTAGTGGCTAAGCTTCTAAAGCACAAGCATTGTTCTATGAGGTTGCCGAGTATTATGGGATAGAGCCCTCATGTGCTTGGGCTGTTTTAGATGAAAGTGGCGACACAACCGACAGCATATTTGCTTGTGCTGATCGGGCCTTGTCAGAAGGTGATGCGTTGAGTTCAACGAACCTCGGAGTTTTATTGGGTGAGTTATTGTATTCCGGTGCTGGGCTGATAGCTTGGTACAGTAGTGATTTTCAGGATCTCGAAAAACCCAATAGTGTAATAGCGTTTGTTGAGTACCTGAATCGTGATTTGTCCATTGGCTCTGGGGATGTCTATTTTGAATATAGGTAATGTGGTTAACAAGTTGCAGCAAGGGACCCAGAAACATAGAGGCGAGTATGGGAGAAAATAAGAATTGGAAACAGCTGATTGTGGCAGCATTGATAGGAGCTATTTTTACAGGTATTTCACAGTTTCTGATTCTTGAGGCTACTCATTCAAACGAACTTAATAAAGCAAAAATAGATGCAAAACGAGAAATGCTTCTTTCTGAGCTGAATGAACGGAAAGAGGCGTATAAACAAATCAGGGAGGATTTTGTTAAGTTTTACCAGACCCAAAATCATAAAGATATGGAAGCTTTACTATTCTCACTGCGAGGGCAGTTACCATTCTTTCAGCCAAGGCATTCAACTCAACAACATATAGATTCAGCAAAAACATCAGCAGAAATATGGATTGAACAGAATAACAGTGAGAAGATGTATCAATCCCTGAAAGAGCTTGAAAATTCGTTTCAAGCTGACCTTGAACGTATACAAAAGCAGATTGACGATTTATGAGCTTAACAAGGCAAATTCACTCATACAGCAAAAAGCACCGCTCGTTCCTCGCTCAACTTTTTGCTGCCGGTGATTTGCGGCGTTAATATCCGCTTTCTGTCGAAACCTGACACAAGAAACCGCCAACTGGCGGTTTCTTGTTTATGCTTTTTCTAGCAAGGAAACGAAGTTTCCGTCTAACCACTAGCAAGTGACGTAGTCACGTTCTGACAACCGGTATTGTTATCTTCAGGCAAAATCCATGGTCAGCACGATACGCTTTTCACCTGTGGGGACTGCCGGAGAGCGGTGCACGGCCCCTGCCCCATCATTGCCATACCAGCCTTCGCCTTTTAACAGAACAATATCCCCCGGATTAACCTGTTGAATACAGGCTGGATTGGAGTACAGCCCCGATTTTTCATCACTCAGCCCTCGGTTTCCTGCGCCCAGTTTACTGCGGTCTACATCATTATTATGAAGCCATTCTGTGCCCTGCCCCAGGTAAGTGCTGACCAGCCGACAACCCAGCTTGTCGGTATGAAAACGGGGACACATTGCACGATCCAGCACCTGCAGTCTGACACCCACCTCATCGAGTTCAAACAAGCAGGAATACATCTCCAGCAGCAACACCACATCATCGATAAACGCTGCTCGGTTGTGCAGATCTGGCAGTGATGATCTTAGTGACTCGGCGGCTCTTTCTGGTGTGAGGACTGAACGGAAGTTTAAACCCGGCTTACTCTCGACCAGCATCTGGCTATAATCAGACACGTCTGCTGCCAGCGAGCGCTGTAATACCACCAGATTTATCTGTTTCTGATAGATCTGCGTCATCACTTCAGGTGTTAAACCCGAAACACAACCCTGTTCTCCACAAGCGACACCACCGTCCTGACTTACTTCCCGCTCTAGCACATTCACACCAGCACCTACATTTATATTACAATCACCAAAATTAATGTTATGTTATAACATGTTTAGCCCTATTATTCTAACGTCGATCACTATGATTCAAAGGTTACTTATGGCAGGAGAGATTGTGATATGAGCAAAGTGTTCTTTCAGCGTCTGGAAGGCAAGGCCCATAACCACAGGCTGCCACTTTCAATGGCAGTGGATAACCTCAGTTTCAATGAACAGGGACTGATTCCGGTTATCACGCAGGACCATTCAACCAAAACGGTATTGATGCAGGCCTGGATGAACCAGGAAGCACTGCATAAAACCCTGCATACAGGACGTATGGTTTACTGGTCCCGCAGCCGTAACCGTCTCTGGGAAAAAGGAGCAACCAGCGGACATACCCAACAACTGATCAGTATGTCATTTGACTGCGATGGTGATGTCATTCTCTGTCAGGTAGAGCAGAAAGGGGCCGCCTGTCATACCGGCCGACCCGCCTGTTTCTATCTTGCCGTTGAGCCTGAACAACAGCAGGTCAGGGTTATCGGGGATGCCTGTCAGCCATGAAAACAACCCTGATTAAACATGCGACTCTGATTAACGAAGGAACAACATGTATTGCCGATCTGCGGATATCGGGCCAGCGTATCGAACAGATCGCAGGAGATATCCCGGCGAATGCTAATGATGACGTTATCGATGCCGCGGGCTGCTGGTTGCTTCCGGGAATGATCGATGACCAGGTACACTTTCGCGAACCGGGGATGACTCATAAGGGCACTATTGCCAGTGAATCCCGCGCAGCCGTCGCTGGCGGTATTACCAGCTTTATGGAGATGCCGAACGTCACCCCGTCAACGACGACACTGTCTGCACTGGCGCATAAATACGATCTGGCGCAACAAAGCTCTGTGGCTAACTATGCTTTCTATCTGGGAGCCACTCAGGATAACCTGGAAGAGGTTAAACGACTGGACCCCTCACGCCACTGTGGCGTAAAAATCTTTATGGGGGCGTCCACCGGTGACCTGCTGGTAGAAGCGCCACAGACACTGGAGTCACTCTTCAGGGAGAGTCCGGTACTGATCGTAACCCATTGCGAAAGCGGGCCGGTGATTAAGCGCAATCTGGATGATTATCAGCGGGCGGGTATCGTTCCAGAGATTACTGACCACCCCATTATACGTTCCCATGAAGCCTGTTATGCATCGTCATCCTATGCCGTGGGACTGGCGAAGCGCTATGGCAGCCAGCTGCATGTTTTGCATATCACCACCGAACAGGAACTGAGCTTGTTTGAAGCAGGCCCGGTGACCGGCAAATCGATCACTGCCGAGGCCTGTGTCCACCATCTCTGGTTCTCTGATGAAGATTATCCCGCCCTGGGCAACCTGATTAAATGCAATCCCTCGATCAAAACCAGCAGTGACAGGAACGCTCTCATTCAGGCACTGCATACTGGCCAGATAGATATTATCGCTACCGATCATGCTCCCCACACCTGGGAGGAGAAAAATCGCAGCTATATGCAGGCGCCAGCAGGACTACCCTTAGTGGAGCATGCTCTGCTGAGCCTGCTGGATCATGTCCATCAGCAACGTATGTCAGTGGTGCAGGTGGTAGAGAAAACCGCCCATAATCCCGCGCTTCGGTATGGCATTGTGGAGCGGGGCTTCCTGCGGGAGGGCTACTTTGCTGATCTGGTTCTGATTAACCCAGAGGGCCGGACGCAGGCCAGCCATGCTTCATGTCACTATCACTGTGGCTGGACGCCCTTTGATGGTCACACTTTCCATTCACAGATTCTCTCCACCTGGGTCAACGGTACCCGGGTTTTCGATGGCCATCAGCCGGGATCACTACCGGTGGCGATGGCACTTAATTTCTCTCACTGAATACCATAACTAACGAAACCTCTATGCTAAATAGTAAACTACTGCCGGATGTGGCAGCCCACCATGTAGCCTCACACGCGCTGACGCTGCAATGGGTTGGGATGGAAGATATCGCACTACCCATCAGACTGGACTGCGGAGATAACCCTCAGCAGCCAATCAGCGCCAGGGCCAACCTCTATGTCAGTCTGGATAGCCCGGATGCCAAGGGGATCCATATGTCCCGGCTGTACCTGCAGATGAACAACCATCTGGCACAAAGACACCTGGACAGAGACTCTCTGGCACAGCTATTGTCTTTTATGATGGAATCGCAACAGGGCATCAGCCAGGGGGCACGGATACAGCTACATTTTGATCTGCTGCTGCAACGGAACTCTCTGAAAAGTAATGAGCAGGGCTACCAGTCCTATCCATTCACCATCAGTGCGGAACTGCTGAATGATCGCCTTAGCATTCAGCTGGAGATGACGATCCCCTATTCCAGCACCTGTCCGTGCTCTGCTTCATTATCAAGACAGTTGTACAGCGAAGCGATCGACCGGGAATTTGGCGGTACAACGATCAATAAGGAATCTCTGCTGCAGTGGCTCCAGTCTGAAGCAGGCTCCATCGCCACACCCCATAGTCAACGCTCCTATGCCTACCTGAAGCTGACAATGGATGACCACTCTTTCCCTCAGCTCCCCGCGCTGATTGATCGTTTTGAAGCCGCCCTGGGCACCCCGGTACAGACGGCGGTGAAACGCAGCGACGAGCAGGAGTTCGCCCGTCTGAACGCGGAAAACCTGATGTTCTGTGAAGATGCGGCACGACGGATTAAGCGATCGCTGGAAACGATGGATGAGATAACCGATTACTGGTTTAAAGTGGAGCATCAGGAAAGTCTGCATGCTCATAATGCGGTGGTAATCGACCAGAAATACACGGCGGGCAACTGAACCATGCTGCGAAAAAACCCTTCAGGCCTCAGCCCCCAGGTGTCTGTGGAAGCCTTTATCGATCCTACGGCTATCATCTGTGGCCATGTCATTATTGAAGCCAATGTGTTTGTCGGCCCCTACGCGGTCATCCGTGCAGATGAGGTGGACGAGGATGGACATATGGCGCCGATTACTATTCGGCGTGACTCCAATATACAGGACGGCGTGGTCATCCATTCCAAATCCGGTGCGGCGGTCACTATCGGTCAGCGGACCTCAATCGCCCACCGCTCGATTATCCATGGCCCCTGCACAGTGGGAGATGATGTCTTTATCGGCTTTAACAGCGTGGTCTTCCGGGCCCACATTAACGATGGCTGCGTTATCCGCCATAACTGCGTCATTGACGGCCTGGACCTGCCAGCACAGATGCATGTTCCGCCAATGACCAGTATCGGCCCGGAGTTTGATCTGCAGCTGATCAAACAGGTCCCGCCGGACTACTCATCATTTTCTGAATCCGTGGTGGCTGCCAACCACTCGCTGGTAGAGGGCTATAAGAAGATCTCTAACGAACTGTGAAGTGCGGCGTTCGATGGATAGCAACCATCCTGACAGCGCCGAAGGCTGACAAAAAAACCGCCATTTGGCGGTTTCTTGTTTATGCTTTTTCGAGCAAGGAAAACGAAGTTTTCCGTCGAGCTACGAGCAAGCGACGCAGTCGCGTCGAACAAGCTGCGCAGCAGCGATCGAGAAATAATTGCTCCGCAATTATTTCTGCGTCCCGCGAATATTTACTTCTACCCGGCGGTTCATCGCCCGGCCACCAGCGGTATCGTTGCTGGCGACAGGATAACGCTCACCATAGCCCCGGGATTGCAGTCTTAGCGCCGCGATGCCTCTACTGGACAGATACTGTGCAACACTGGCGGCACGACGTTCTGACAGAGTCTGATTGGTTTCGAACGATCCGGTACTGTCCGTAAAGCCGTCGACACTGACAACCGTCTTATCGAATTTAGCCAGTACTTTCGCGACCGAGTTCAGGGTTGGATAGAAGCCCTGGTCAATATTGTAAGATCCGGTTGGGAAGGTCACATTACCGGGCATAATCAGGCGAATAGAGTCGCCAATCCGTTCAACACGCACCCCTGTCCCTTCCAGCTCCTGACGCAACAGCATCTCTTGCTGATCCATGTAATAACCGATACCACCACCGACGGCGCCGCCCAGTAAGGCACCGGCAATTGCGCCTTCGGTTCGCTTACCATCTCCGGCAACGGCATTTCCCAAAACGGCACCGGCAACGGCACCAATACCAGCGCCCGTGGTCGCGTTACTGGTTTTAGACTCCTGAGTATAAGGGTCCAGTGTCTGACAGCCCGCCAAAGCAATCGCGCCAGCTAAAACAATAATTTTTTTCATTATTACTCCTTTGGAAATCTGTGAAAAAACTCAGCCTGACTCAGACACTACTGATTGCTGAAAAAACGATAAAAACCGTCTGTTTTTCAATCCGACTTAGTTGCTATTTTGCCTACTAAGTTCCAGCTTAGCTAATTTAGTTACTAAATTATCGTTTTTTAAGCTAAATATCACCTTTGCAAGACATTTTTCCCGAGATAGATCTGGCCTCAGGTTACAACACCTTATAGAATCTGCATAAACCTATAAGTAAGACCTTTGTATTGCGATCGTTTCATTTTGTCCCGAGGATTATCACTTGTCTCAGCTACCAGTCATCGTGGGGTTCGGCGGCATCAGCCCAGCCGGAAGAAGTTCTTTTCACCATGGCTATCGTCGCCTGATTCTCGACAAACTGAACGACACTACACGCAATGAGACGCTGCTCGATCTGGCCACCCTGATGGGACTTGCCAGTTTCAGGGACGGTAGTTACCTGGATCAGAAAGGCAATCCGACGCCCGTCAGTGAACTACTCGACATCATCACCCCACAGGTATGCAACAACACGCTGATTCGTCGTATTGAGAAAGAGTGTTTCGATGTTCACCACGTCACCTTTAACAAGCCCGCGAAGATCTCTTCTGACGAACCGATCAGCTTTACCCTGCGCAAACGTCAGCTACCACAGCACATACCTTCTAACTGGTCGGTCAGGACGTTATCCGGATCACAGATTGAAGTGACACTGCAGGGAGACCTGGAGGTTATTTTTCCAGATTTTAAAGAAGCCCTGGTGCAATCGGCCGGACAGCTCCCCAGCGGGTTTCAACCGGGCACGCTGTATCAGTCACGCAATCACCCGCGCAGTATACAGATGACCGTCTTTGGCGCTTCAGATACGCTTAACTCCACGGGCATCCCCTGGGATACCATTGCTGCAGCCGTCAGTCCTGACCAGATCGGCGTTTATGCCAGTAACTCTATCGGCCAGCTTGATGATCTGGGCTTTGGCGGGCTGACCAAATACCCATCCATCGGCAAACGCACCACCTCAAAACAGATGCCGCTGGGCTATGCCCAGATGCCAGCTGACTTTGTTAACGCTTACATCCTTGGCAGTGTTGGGGTTACCGGTGGGGCACTGGGCGCCTGCGCTACTTTCCTCTACAACCTGCGTAATGCGGTTAACGATATCCGTTCAGGACGCCGTAAAGTAGTCCTCGTCGGTGGCAGTGATGCCCCCGTCACTCAGGAAGTGATTGAAGGTTTCCGCTCAATGGGTGCACTGGCTGAGGATAAGGATCTGCTGGCGCTGGATAAACTGACCGAACTGAATGCTGACGATTATCGTAAAGCCTGTCGTCCGTTTGGCAACAACTGTGGTTTTACTATCGCAGAATCTTCGCAGTTTACCCTGCTGATGAGCGATGACCTGGCACTGGAGCTGGGCGCTGATATTTACGGTGCTGTACCGGAAGTCTTCGTCAACGCCGACGGCCATAAGAAATCGATCTCTGCGCCCGGCATCGGTAATTACATCACCCTGGGCAAGGCCGCATCACTGGTGAAAAGCATGCTGGGTGAAGAGTCACTGCAGTACAGAAGCTTTGTCCAGGCCCACGGCACCAGCACCCCGCAGAACCGGGTGACAGAATCCCATGTGATTAATGAAACAGCGAAAGCCTTTGGTATTCAGAACTGGACGGTGGCGGCCTTAAAATGCTTTGTTGGCCACTCTCAGGGAACGGCAGGGGGAGATCAGATGAACCTGTCTCTGGGCGTTTGGCAATATGGTTATATTCCGGGCATCACAACCACGGCCGAGTTTGCCAGTGATATCCACAACAGCAACCTGAACCTGAATAACCAGCACATTGAAGTCGGGCCTGAAGGAATGGATTCGGTCATTCTCAACTCAAAAGGATTTGGCGGCAACAACGCCAGTGCCGTTGTCTTAGCGCCTCATGTTACCCGGCAGATGCTGCTAAAACGTCATGGTCAGGAAGTCATCAGCAGTTATCAGGACAAGCTGGCCGCCACCCGGGAAGCCGCAACAGCCTATGATCAGGACAGCATCAAAGGTCTGACACGGCCGATCTATCTCTATGACCACAATGTGCTGACCGGTGAAGATCTTGATATCAGCAGTCAGGAGATCCGACTGCCGGGCTACCATCAACCGGTCAGCCTGACTATCGACAATCCATTTGATGATATGCAATAAACAATCCTGAACACGTGACCAGACAGCCGTAACAGACGTTGCTATTACCGCAGCTGGCGTTTAAGAACTTCATCAAGACTTATAACAGATTAGGATCAGGTAATAATATGCTCAGAGCTATCACTGCAACACTAATAACACTGGCCCTGACCGGATGCATGGACAGCATCACCAAACTGTCCGATCCGACAGATACCAGTTACTACACGGTTGATCTGAAAAACTTCAGTTACTGCCAGGGAAGCAGCTCCACCTGTCACGACCTCAGTTCAATCGTCAGTAGCACCCAATATGCCGGCCCAATTGAGAAAGTATACGGCAGTAAGATTCACGGCCCTAACTACCGCGGTAGTCTGGTGCGAATGATACTTAAACCGGAAGGTGCACCTTACAACGTTGAGAAGACCAGTGAAAATGGTCGTTTTTATCGCGTCCCGGCCAATACATATACCGATACCGTCTGGCAAACACTGCAAAACATCAGCGATGCCCTCTATGATGACAAAGTCATCATCAACTGAGCGGTTGTTATCCGGGCGATCTCCGTCAACGGCTGCTGCCTTATCTGCGCAACAGCCGCTGCCACCTCAACCAGCCGTTCAGGGTAGTTAACCCGCCCCTGATAACCTGACAAGGGCATATCAGGGCTGTCAGTTTCGAGGACAAAGCTATCCAGCGGCAGTTTAGCCACCAGGTTTCTCAGCTTCGTCGCCCGTTCATAAGTCACCGCTCCACCGATACCGAGGCGAAATCCCAGTTTAAGGTACTCCCTGGCCTGCTGCTCACTGCCAGAAAAGGCATGCACCAACCCTGCACGTTCCAGTTTTAGCTGCCGCAACTGTTTTAGCATCTGATCATGGGCTTTACGAACATGTAGCAACACAGGTTTCTGATAGGTTTTCGCCAGCTTCAGCTGAGGGATTAATACACCCAGCTGAGCATCGAGATCCGCATCAGGAATGAACAGATCCAGACCTATCTCTCCTACCGCCACCAGCGGCAAACGGTTTTGTAACTCGCGCTCCAGCCGCAGTAAGCTGTTTTCTAAATCCGGATGCTTAAAACAGGGGTGCAATCCCAGCGCGGGATAAAGACCTGCATGATCAGCACACAGCTGCAATAAACGACTCCAGTGGGGTTCAGAGACACCGGGGACAACAAAACCTGCCACGCCATTTTTCCGCGCACGATTAAGAACGTTGTCGATGTCATCGGCCAGTTCAGCAAAGTCCAGATGACAATGGCTATCGATGAAGGGGTTATCAATTAGAGGCATAGATTCAGTATAAACAAAAAAGCCGGCAATTCAGCCGGCTTTTGTCATGATGCTTTAATGTTCGCGGGTAGCGCGGAAGCGCATCTCTGGCCAACGCTCTTCCGTAAGGCTGAGGTTAACCCGGGTTGGCGCCAGATAGGTCAGCAGACCGCCGCCATCCAGGGCCAGGTTATCCCCCCCTTTACGGCGGAACTCTTCCAGCTTACGGGCATCATCACACTCAACCCAGCGGGCGGTTGCAATGGTGACCGGCTCATACATACATTCAACCTTGTACTCATCTTTAAGACGATACACCACTACTTCAAACTGTAGCTGTCCTACCGCCCCCAGAATCAGGTCGTTCTTGTTGATCGGCTGAAACAGCTGCACCGCGCCCTCTTCTGATAGCTGCTGCAAACCTTTCTGCAGCTGCTTCATCTTCAGCGGGTCTTTGGCCCGCACCCGGCGGAACATCTCCGGCGCAAAGTGAGGAATCCCGGTAAATTTCAGATCTTCACCTTCGGTAAAAGTATCACCGATCTGAATCGTACCGTGGTTATGCAAACCGATAATATCGCCCGACCAGGCTTCCTCAACATTAGAGCGGTCGCCTGCCAGGAAGGTCACCGCGTCGGCAATCTTTACATCTTTTTTAATGCGGACATGGCGCATCTTCATGCCGCGGGTATAACTGCCGGAACAGACCCGCATAAAGGCGATCCGGTCACGGTGTTTCGGGTCCATATTGGCCTGAATTTTAAACACAAAACCAGAAAAGGCTTCTTCATCGGCCGGAACGGTCCGGCTAACGGTTTCCCGGGCAATCGGGGAAGGAGCAAACTCGACAAAACCGTCCAGCATCTCCCGCACTCCAAAGTTTGACAGCGCCGTGCCAAAATAAACGGGGGTCAGACGGCCCGCTAAATATTCTTCCTGATCATATTCGTGACTCGCACCCCTTACCAGATCGATCTCTTCGACAAAGTCCTCGTAAAGAGAACCCAGCAGGTCCTTAGCCTCAGCACTTTCCAGCCCTTTAACCTGAATATCATCAGGAATAACACTGCCCTGTCCCGGCGTGAAGACATGAATAGTATCGGTATAGAGGTTATACACCCCACGAAAATCCTTACCCATGCTGATCGGCCAGGTGATGGGCGCGGCGGCAATTTTCAGTACTTCTTCGATCTCATCCAGCAGATCAATCGGGTCACGGATATCCCGGTCCATCTTGTTAACGAAGGACAGAATCGGTGTATCCCGCAGACGACAAACGTCCATCAGCTTGATCGTCCGGTCCTCGACACCCTTAGCGCCATCAACCACCATCAGCGCTGAATCAACTGCGGTAAGCGTACGATAGGTGTCTTCCGAGAAGTCTTCGTGCCCGGGAGTATCCAGCAGGTTAACGATACGGCCATTATGGGGAAACTGCATCACCGATGAGGTCACCGAGATCCCCCGTTCCTGCTCCATGCTCATCCAGTCTGATGTCGCATGGCGATCAGACTTCTTACCCTTCACAGTTCCCGCTTTCTGAATCAGGTTTCCAAACAGCAACAGCTTTTCGGTTATGGTCGTTTTACCCGCATCCGGGTGGGAGATAATAGCGAAAGTACGACGGGTCGATACTTCCTTAGAGATACTAGACATAGAGATCCGGTTGTTTTGAAAACTGCTCTGCACATTAAGCGGCAAAAGCCAGAAAAAATAACTGGGCGCTATTTTCGCTGATATGCCTCAAATCCACAACTGAAAGCTATTGACTGACCCATCTATTCTGACAGACTACCGCTGACGGCTAAGGAAGGCGTGCACCAATAGTGATATGGATGATCACTCCGGCAACGGCTCACCCTTTCCTTGTTTTGTTCTACATCACTACTTACGCCCTTAAGTAGCAGATAATGATACTTCGCCAGATTTAGCTTTTATCAATACCAGTTCATGGAAGACTACGCTGACATTAAGAAACCAAGGACTCAACAGATGAACCAACCTGTCACTATCACGGAAGAAAACCGCACTATCAGCCGCCCTGCTGAACAACATACCTTCCAGAGTCACGATAACAGCGAGCTGTTTTACCGCTATTGGCCCGCCATACAACCAACCGATTCGCAGCGAGCGATTGTGATGTTTCATCGGGGCCACGAACATGGCGGACGAATGAGCCATCTGGTGGATGAACTGCAGTTACCTGATACCGCCTTCTTTGCCTGGGATGCCCGCGGACTGGGCCAGTCTTCCGGCGCACGGGGCCATGCTGAGAGCTTTGCCACTCTGGTGCAGGATATCGACTGTTTCATTCGCCATATCACCGGGGTCCACGGTTTTAAAACCGATCAGATCATCGTGTTAGGCCAGAGTGTCGGTGCAGTTATGCTGACAACCTGGGTGCATGACTACGCCCCGGAGATTCGCGGGATGGTACTGGCAGCACCCGCATTTGATATTAAACTCTATGTCCCCTTCGCCCGACAGATGATCGCAATGCGCCAAAAAGTCGGCGGTATTTTCACGGTTAACTCCTATGTCAAAGCAAGTCAGCTCAGCCACGATCCTGACAGAATTCGCAGCTACAACGCAGACCCACTGATTACCCGGCCCATCGCCTCCAACCTGTTGCTGGATCTTTATGCCGCAGGTGAACGGTCTGTTAAAGACGCCCACGCTATCAACACACCAACCCTGACACTGGTATCTGGCAGTGACTGGGTAGTCAGAAAACAGCCTCAGTATGAATTTGCGGCGCGTCTGGGCAGCAGCAACAAACGGCTGATAGAGCTACCCGGCTTTTTCCATGACACGCTGGGCGAACTCAACCGCGAGCAGGCTCTGACAGAGATACGCCAATTTACCAGCGAACTTTTTGACACGCCCCGACATCAGCCCGACCTGAGACAATCAGATCAGCAGGGTCAGGGTTATCAGCACTATAAAAGTCTGGCCACAGCAGAAACGGGGCTGAAACGAACCTATTGGCAGCTGCTGCAGAAAATGGTCGGTCTGGGCGCACGGTTATCAGAGGGGTACCGGTTAGGTAAAGAGACCGGCTTTGATTCCGGCAGCACCCTCGATTATGTCTATCGCAACCAGCCACAGGGGAAAAACTGGCTGGGCAGGCAGATCGACCAGGTATATCTCAACAGCATTGGCTGGCGTGGCATCCGGCAACGCAAACTTCACCTGGAACAGTTGATTAATCAGGCCATCGATCAGTTACAGGCCAACCAGCAACCCGTCCGTATCGTTGATATTGCCGCGGGCCATGGACGTTATATTCTGGATGCTATCGCTCCCCGTAAAGATGATATCGACAGTATCCTGCTGCGGGACTTCAGCGATATTAACGTGACCGCAGGCAGCCAGGCGCTGATACAGCGCGGCATGGATAGGTTCGGCACGTTCCAGCAAGGAGACGCGTTCGATCAGGCGTCGGTAGCCGCAGTACAGCCAGAACCGACCCTGGCCATCGTCTCCGGACTATATGAACTGTTCAGCGATAACAGCCTGCTGCAGTCATCCCTTGCCGGGCTGGCCGACGCGGTGAAACCCGGCGGTTATCTGATCTACACCAACCAGCCCTGGCATCCGCAGCAGGAGCTGATCGCACGGGTGCTGAGCAGCCACCAGAGCAATCAACCCTGGGTGATGCGTTGTCGTTCACAGGGGGAGATGGACCAGTTGGTTGCCGATGCCGGTTTTGAAAAATGTACTCAGCTGATCGACCAGTGGGGTATTTTCAGCGTCTCAATTGCCCAGCGACGCTAAGCGGAAGCAGCGATGAATACTGAATCCGTCATGCCCGGTGATCAACCGCCACGCCCCTGGCTCAGAGCGTTACTCTGGCTGGCCTTTCTCGGGCCAGCATTTTTTATCAGCTACGGTTTTGCCAATACGTTTACGGCGGGCCGCAGCGATGTTGGGCAGTATGTCTTTGCCTGGGAGACACAGATCCCCTTCTGGGACTGGACCATCATTCCCTATATGTCCATCGACCTGTTATATGGCATCTCACTGTTTCTCTGCACCAGCAAAGCCGAGCTTGACCGCCATGCTCTGCGCTTGCTAACCGCTACCGCTGTTTCTGTTATCTGTTTTCTGCTGTTTCCACTGGAGTTCACCTTTGTCCGCCCACCCACCGATGGACTCTATGGTGAATTATTTAATCTGCTAACCGGCTTCGATAAGCCCTACAATCAGGCGCCCTCTCTGCATATCAGCTTACTGGTACTAATCTGGTACACCTTCAGCCAGCATCTCAGGGGCTTACTACCGCGCTTGTTAATACATAGCTGGATGCTGTTAATCGGCATCTCAGTACTGACCACCTGGCAGCACCACGTCATCGATGTGCTTGGAGGACTTATCGTTGCGCTGGTGGTGATGTACCTGATTCCCCCGGTTGCTCATCACTGGCGCTGGACAGCACAGCGGAAGAGCAAACTGGCCGGTTATTATTGTTTCGCCACCCTGATTCTGAGCCTCAGCGCTATTTCTATCGGCAGTTGGGGCTGGTTATTGTTGTGGCCAGCCACGGCAACAGCCCTAATGGCGCTGGCCTATTGGGGCTTAGGCATCTCGGTTTTTCAATATGATAATCAAAAGATGTCGCTGCCGGCATTGATACTATTGACCCCCTACCTGCTCGGCGCCCATCTCAGCGCCCGGTTGCTCAGCAGACACCGACAGGGGTGTGTAAAAGTCACCGACGGAGTCTGGCTGAGTAAAGTCCCGGGCAGGGAGGAATTACAAACCAGCGGCGCCAGTTTACACCTGAACCTAACCGCCGAGATGCGGCCTCTGAGCTATCGTTGCAACCATACATATCGCATACCGATGCTCGACCTGGCGATCCCCGATGAGGCAACACTGTGGACAGCGATTCAGACACTCAATTGCCTGGTTGAGAAAAAGAAAACGGTGCTGGTGCATTGCGCACTGGGGTTATCACGCAGTGCACTGGTGGTGGCTGGCTGGCTGCTATACAGCCATAAAGCCTGTTCAGTCGGGCAGGCTGTGGACATGATCACTCAGGTCAGACCCGACTGCATCCTCCACGAAGATCATCGGGCACTACTCCATAAGATCAGCAGGCCGACAATGGAGATCGATAATGATCACTAACCAATCCCCAACCGAAACAGCGCTGGCCGAAAAACCTGAGGAGGTCAAAGCAGAGGTGCTGCTGGCGGCACTGTCATCCACGCATGCGCTTGGTTTTATCTCTGCGGTGCTGGCAGGCATATGCGGCCTGTTGATTATTTTCGGCGGCTCACTTCTGGTCAGGTTGATCGCTTTCGCTGGTATATTCATTGCGCTGCTGCAAAGTTATTACTTCTGGCGAGTCTCTCTTGATATAAAATTACTGCCAGTCTTACTCAAACATGGTGCGAAATCCTTTGATCAGGGGCTCCGGTTGCTGTTTCCGGCGAAAGCCGATTCACTGACAACCGTCACAATGAGTGACCGCCTACAGGGCATCAGAAAACTATTCTTTCGGCAGTGCTGGCTGGCTATAGTACAATCGCTGCTGACCCTACTCAGTCTGGTTCTGTGCTTAATCAGCGCCGCTTGTTAAAAGGATTTATTCATGCCCAGTGTCTATCAGCTTAAAAGTGCGTTCTCCGATATTCTCCGCCCGATCACGCAACGTCTGGCGGCCGCTGGCGTCACGGCGAATCAGGTCACTATTGCGGCACTGGCAGGTTCCGTTGCGCTGGCAGCCGCACTCTATTTTGGTTCGCTGCTACTGAATCTATCACCGCTCATCTGGCTGTCAGTGCCTGTATGGATGTTTATCCGCATGGCGCTGAATAATATCGATGGTATGCTCGCCCGCGAACATGATATGTCGACCCCGAAAGGGGCTATTCTCAATGAGATGGGCGATGTTGTGTCCGACAGTGCCCTGTTTCTGGCGTTTGCCGCACTGCCGGGCATCAATATTCCACTGCTGGTTATCCTGACACTACTCGCGGTAATGAGTGAGATGATCGGCGTTGTTGCTGTGCAGATCGGTGCCAGCCGCCGCTATGACGGCCCCTCAGGTAAAAGTGACCGGGCACTGTTTTTTGGTCTGCTGGGATTGCTCTATGCGCTGGGTATCAACCCCGGCATATGGAGTACTCTGGTGTTACTACTGATCACTATTTTACTCGTTGTAACCCTGATTAACCGTGCCAGATCAGCCCTGCGAGAAGTCTCTGACAGAGCTGAATCCCGTGCTGATTAAAGCGGGCTAATAGACCGGTTCAGGTTATACCAGGCTATCGTCCGAAGCCGATGCCGGCAAGGTCAGGCAATAGGCGGATAACTGTTTGAACGATTCCGTCGCCGAGTTCATAAATCCGGCGGCACTCTCGCGGTCGGTCAGGTTCTCACCGATCACCACATCGCAGTTAAAAGGCACCAGCAGCGCCTCACCTTTGGGCAGTGCCCGCCCCAGACCATGCAGCATGGTTGGCACCACCGGAATATCTGCACGGTCTTTAATGAGATAGTACACCCCTTTTTTCAGACGACTCAGTTGTTCCGGCTTACCCCGGCTACCCTCAGGAAACAGCACCAGTATTTCGCCATTAGCCAATGCCCGGGTGCAACCGCTGAATAACGCCTCACGGTCGGCACGACCACTACGATCCAACGGAATAATACCGATACATTTGAGAGCCACCCAGGCGAGAAAACCACCATTATTGAGAAAATAATCGGCCGCAGCCACAGGACGAATTTTATGGATCATCGATAGCGGAAATAAACTCAGCAACACCAGCGTATCCAGATGGCTGTTATGGTTGGCGATAACGATAGCCGGCCCCTTATCCGGCAGATTATTCCTGCCGCGAACATTCAACCCCAGCAACAACAGCACCACCGGTTTAACCAGCAGAGCAAAAAATAACACTTTAATCAGTCTGTCCATGGTTTAACTCCGCCGATCAATAGTGACTATAAAACAGGAAGTGGAAAAATAGCGGCGCGGTAAAAATAAGACTATCCATACGGTCCAGAATACCGCCATGCCCGGGGATCAGATTGCCGGTGTCCTTAATCTGCAGATCCCGTTTAACCGACGAGATGACGACATCGCCGAAAAAGCCACTAACACTGATCAGCAATCCGGCAATCAGCCCCTGCCACCAGTTTAACGGCGTCAACCAGGGGGCTGTCAGCCCTCCCAATAAGGTGATCGTAGCAACACCACCGAGAAACCCCTCCCAGGTTTTATTCGGGCTGACCTTCGGAATAATCTTATGCCGCCCCAGCTTTTTGCCCCAGATATACTGACAAACATCGTTAAACTGAGTCATAAACAACAAAAAAAGGACCGGGCCGATATAGCCTGCGGCATCATTCTTGACCGGCAAGACCAGCAGATAAGCGATGTGGCTGATACAAAAAACAGTGAGCATGGTTGCCCAGTGCAGAATTCCCACCGAGCGAATAAAACCGCGGGTTTCGCCCAGCAGCACCATTCGTACCGGCAGCAGTAAAAAGATATACACCGGGATGAAGATGATAAACATCCCATACCAGCCTGTCGCCACCCAGTAGTACTGCACCGGAATTGACAGATAAGCCCAGAAAATGACCCGCCGATCCGTCTGACGAGTGGGCACGATAGACAGAAACTCTTTTAATGCCAGAAAACTGAGAAAGCCAAAAAACACCACCGCCAGAGTCTGATTAAACAACAACGCCGCAAACAGAATAGCGATCATCATCCACCAGGACTGCACCCGCTGTCGCAACTCGGTGTAATCTTTGTCAGGATGCTGACGCTCAATACGGGCACTGATCAGACTGCCGCTGATCAGCAGAATAATCACCAACAGGGTCAGATAAAACGAGTGAAGCGGTACGCCAAACATAATAATGCAAGATCCCTTTGAACAAGATTATTTAATCGCAACCAATTGATAAATCTAAAAATATCGCCCTAGCCACGACACCGATAAGCCGCCACAACGATGTAAGACACTGCTCAAATGGCTCGAACACTGACATCCACCAACACGGCACTATACACACTCAAAACCTTGATTGTGACAGGCAGTGTATCCAACAGCAATCCTTATAGCTCAACTAAATAGCTCAGCTAAATAGTTCAATTAAATAGTTCAGCCAAACGTCTTACCCAGACGTTAGCAAAACAAGCTGACAGCGATGCCGTTAACCAACGCCAGACAACCCCCACTCGATGTGCGACACCCCAAAACTAATGAGAACCATTTTATTTTGTATTTGATAATCGTTTGCATTAGCATTTAAAAATAATTAGCATACCACCCAAATCAGTCAGGTCAGTCACTGCTACGCCAGAATGAGCGGTAAAAATCAGATATCAGCAGCGATTCACTGAGTACTTTCAAGCAACGAGGTTATGTTTTGACTACCACAATCACTCCTACAGAACAGAGTTCAACCGCGGCAACGCCAACAGAGACAGTACAGCCAGCCATGTCTGCTGACTTATCTGACGCGGTGCACTCTGAGGCTGAACTATCTGATCCGGCGAACACTCTTTCTGAAGAGCCGCTCACCAATCTCCCCGATGCTGCTTCAGATCTGACCGCCCCGGGCCAGAACCCGCTGACACCCGATGCTCAGACCGGGCTGCCAGACATGTCCGGCAGCGATATCAGCGGCAATGTATCGGGCACTCCGTGGGCTGATAGCATCGACCAGATTCAATCATTGTTAGAGATTGGCGGACCGGTAGTCTGGATTCTAGTGGGTCTGTCGATCTTTTCCCTGAGCATTATTCTGATCAAGCTGTGGCAATTTGCGCTACTCAGAGCAGAAAGCACCAAAGATGTTGATCAGGCACTGCACTACTGGAAAACCGGACAGGCAGGCGAAGCCCGCAGCGCACTCATAGAAAAACGCCCGGTTTCGGGTCTGGTAGCGATGGCAATGGATGGCATCCGCCAACAACAAGACCCTGACCTGTTGCAAAAAGAACTCAGCCGCACAGCAACCCGGCAGCTCAATCAGCTTCGCTCATTGCTGCGTCCGTTAGAGGTAATCGCCAATTTAAGTCCGTTATTAGGTCTGATGGGGACGGTATTAGGGATGATAAGCGCCTTCCAGCAGATGGAAGCGGCGGGCAGTCAGGTCGACCCGGCAGTGCTCTCCGGCGGCATCTGGCAAGCACTGTTGACGACAGCCGTCGGCCTGGCGGTGGCGATTCCGGTGGTGGCGGTGTTTAACGGGCTAGACCGAAAAGTAGAGCGGATCGCCAGCTTGATGAACGATGCAGTTACACAGGTATTCACCCAGCAACCACTGAACAGTGTTGCCACCTTTAAAGACCAGCCGGTTAACAGGGTATCGGCTCAGGATAAGCCTCTCAAAGCAAACGAGGCCGCGCATGCTGCCTGATCTGAGCCGGGTAAAGCGCCGACAAGCGATCAGTCTGACACCACTGATTGATGTGGTGTTCATTCTGCTGCTGTTTTTTATGCTCTCGTCCAGTTTTATCAAACTCAAGCAGATCAACCTGCCTGCCGCTGCCCAGGCGACAGAGTCACCCGACGAGGTGCTGGTAGTCACGTTGCACACGGGTGGCAATTCATTCACTGCCGCCGGGCAACGTTATGGGATATCCGACCAGACGTCGCTGACTCAGCTGGTGGCGCAAAATCCACATGCCATCTTCGCCCTGGACGTAGAGAAACAGGTATCCACTCAGGCAATGCTGACCTTACTGGATAATTTCAAACAGGCGGGAGCGACTAATGTATCCCTGACAGGAGTGCTGCCCTGATGTTGGTAAATACAAACACCAGACAACAGACTCAAAATGACGACAACATGATTCCCCTCATCAATGTTGTCTTCCTGATGCTGATTTTTTTCATGATTGCGGGCCAGATTCAGCAGTCAGATGCGGTTCCTATTGAGCTTCCGGGGTCTGTGATTGCGCCAAAGCTGGATGATAGCGCCTCAGCTGAACTGCTGGTTAGTGCCACCGGAATGCTGTTTCTGGATGGTAACCCGCTCAACGTCGATGAACTGACTCAGAGCCTGACCAGCAAACTCGATGACATCCAGGACCCCAATAGTTTCAGAGTCCATATCAAGGCAGATGCCAGCCTGGAGGCACAGACACTACAGGAGATTCTGCGCAACATTAAAGCAGCAGGCTTAGCCCATGTCTCACTGATCACCCGGAAACAGGAAGGATGATAACTGGAATGATCTCACTTCGTCAGCGTTTTATTGCGATCATCGCCGCGATATTACTCCACCTGAGTGCCATCCTGCTGATAACCCATATCAGCCTGGGAGGCGCCCAGGCAGAGGGAGAGCAGGGTATAGAAATCGATCTGGGAATGCTCGGTAATCTGGGTACGGCAGCCGCGACAAAAGAGGAATCAACCACAGCTGAAACGGAAACACCCCAAGAGGTAAACGAGCCTGCCGAGATACCGCCGGAACCAACACCGGAACCCGTCTCAGAGCCGACGCCGGAACCCACGCCTGAGCCACCGCCAGTCGCGATGAAGCAGCGTGCCGAATTAACCGTAAAAAAGAAGCAAGAACCAGCACCCATTGAAAAGCCGATAACCAAAAAGACGGCTACGCCGCAACCTGAGACACCTGTAGCGGAAACAACACCAGCTACCACGGCTGATCACGATACTCAGGATCAGGAGGCAACCCAGAAAATATCGACGGGCAGCGCTAATGCGACGACCTCCGGCGGACATGCAGGTTCCAGCCAGAGTTACTATTCACTCATCGCAGCGACGTTGGCAAAGCACAAACGCTACCCCAAATCCTCCCGCAAAAAGGGGCATGAAGGTACCGTCATACTGACATTTACCATACTCCGCAGCGGACGAATAGAAGATGCCCGGATAAAGCAAAGTTCTGGCTATTCAAAACTCGACCGATCCGTGAAAAAAATGCTGAAAGACGCGTCCCCTCTGCCCGCATTTCCAGCGGATATGACTCAGCCGAAACTCACCATCAGTATTCCGATCGTTTTTAAACTGAATCAATAAGTATTTGATTGATATACACATAAGGAGCAATAAGTGTCCGATCTACCCCGTCCAACGATAATACGTGCTAAAACAAGAAACAGCCTGTCATCCGGCACTGTCGCGAGTTCGCTGGCACTGGCTATTACCTCAACCGTCATCACCAATGTCAGCGCGGAAGAGGTGCGGCTTGATTCTCTGATTGTGAAAGATGATGCCATTCAGGCGGACAGCAACCCCTACGCGCAACCAGGGGCGGCCTACAAGGCCAAAAAACTGTCCGGCAGCAAGCATAGTCGTGATATTGCAGAAACACCGGCCACCATGACCGTGTTGACCAAAGAGGCGATTGAAGACTCCGGTAAAACGGAGTTGAAAGATATTCTCAGTGCACAACCCGGCATCACCCTGGGCACAGGCGAAGGCGGTAACTCATTTGGCGACCGCTATATCATCCGTGGCTACGAGGCACGCAGTGATATCTTTACCGACGGTTTACGCGAGCCGGGGCTGATTTCACGGGACACCTTTGCCCTGGAACAGATTGAGATCAGTAAAGGCCCCAGCTCTACTTTTGCCGGGCGCGGTTCCACCGGTGGCTCAGTCAACAGTGTGACGAAAAAGGCCAGTCTGGATGATGATTTCACCGAACTGACTGGCGGTCTCGGCACTGACGACTATCAACGCTACACCCTGGATAGCAACAAAGTTATCAACGATGATCTGGCCGTCCGCTTTAACGTTCTCTACAGTGAGGCGGGCATTCCCAACCGCGATCCGGCCGACGAACAGCGTCGGGGGGCGTTGCTGTCCGGTGTTTATCAGGCAAACGAAGATCTGAAAGTTTCCGCCGATTACTATCACTACCGCGCTGATGACCGGCCTGATCTGGGTACACGGTTAGTCAATGGTAAACCCTATAAAGGACAGGGCTACCCTGGCATCAAGAATCTTGATTTCCAGCGTTCCGGCGCAGATACACTCACGCTGACGTTCGACTATCAGCTGAACGATGAGACCCGGCTGGAAAACAAAACCCGTTACGGCAAAACCACCAACGATTATGTCTCGACCACCAAGCAGGCTTCACGTAGCACTCCGGTCACCCTGAGCAACCGTACCTTTGCCGGCTGGCAAGACAATACATACGTCGGCAACCAGACCAATCTGATCTTTGATAAAGAGATCGGGGGCATGCGCCACACCATTATTACGGGTATAGAACTGGCCCGTGAACGAGTCAAAGGCGCCACGGATGCGTTTCTGAGAGAGGGGAACAGCAATGGTAATGCCTACAACATCGACTTCAGCACCAACAAAGCGACCAAGCAGCGTAGTCCAAAAACCGATTTAACCCTGAAAACAGCTTCAGCTTACCTGATGGACACCATTACCCTGAATGAGGACTGGGAACTGTTTGGTGGACTTCGTTATGACTACTTTGAGTATGATCTGTGGCTGGCAGCCTCAAATGGCCGTGGCGGTCCGGTGCCAGAGAGAACCTATCAGTATGAAGACGGGTTCCTCAATGGTCACCTCGGGGTAGTATACTCGCCATGGGAAAGTGGTAATGTCTACGCCAACGTCAGCAGTTCGTCAAACATTAATGGTGGCGAAGCTGATTCGGCAGGCAACTGCGGTTATGGCGGTATCTGTACCGATGCCGATGGCAACTACTCTAACGCCAAGCCCGAACAGTCAGTCAATCTCGAGCTGGGCACCAAATGGAATCTGATGGATGAAAAACTGCTGCTGACTGCGGCCGTATTCCGGATTACCAAAGATGATGTCATCGAAGGAGGCAATGACTCTTACCAGTCAGGCGGCAGCCTCAATACCGGTAAAAACCGGGTCGAAGGTGTAGAACTTGGATTATCCGGTAACATTACCTCTAAACTCAGTGGCCAGTTCGGCATCGCCGTGATGGATTCTGAAACACTGAAATCGTTTAACCAGGCGAGTGTCGGCTTACCTAAAGCAAACTTCGCAGATGAAAGTGCCAACCTGCAGCTGCGTTACCAGGCCACACCCAAGTTCGCGGTGGGAGGCAATGCCACCTACTCCAGTGAAATTAAGGGCGGACAGCCAGATGCGGGCAGCTCAGGCAGGGTCAGCATTCCCGGTTATAGCGTTTATGATGTGTTTGCAACCTATCAATTCGACAAGCAACTTGAGTTGCGCGCCAACATTCAGAACCTGACCGATAAAGAGTACTACACTGCCGTCTATCGGGGAGGCAGCATCGTCTATATCGGTGATGCACGCTCGGCTAACCTGACACTGAGCTACAAGTTCTAAACCGGAGCACCTCAAAATAATGGAGCATTACCTGCCACGGACGGCAACCCTTTAAGGTGAGATCACTATGATAATTCCAATAGAATCGGTATTTAGCAAAACAGAAACGGCAGAGATCCGTAATCACCTGCTGAATGCTCAATGGCAGGATGGCAAAACCACCGCCGGCAACCAGGCAGCAGATATAAAAAACAACCAGCAGCTCGCGGTCGACTCCGCGTTAGCGCAACAGCTGGGTGACTACATACTCAACGCCCTGGCACAGCATCCGCTATTCATCTCTGCGGCGCTACCCTTAAAAATACTTCCCCCCATGTTCAACCGCTATGATGTCGGAGAAACCTACGGTTTTCATGTGGATAACGCCATCCGTATTGCACCGGGAACCCACACCCGGATTCGTACCGACCTGTCTGCGACGATCTTCTTCAGTGAAGAAGACGAATATGAAGGTGGTGAGCTCGAGATAGAAGACAGCTACGGAACTCATCAGGTAAAACTGTCCGCTGGTGATATGATCCTGTACCCATCAACCAGCCGTCACCGGGTAACGCCTGTCACGAAGGGATGCCGCCTGGCGGCTTTCTTCTGGATACAAAGCATGGTCAGAGAGCATGAACAGCGCGAAATCCTCTTCGACCTGGACCAGTCAGTGCAGTCACTCACGGTGCAGCATCACCATCAACACCCGGATGTGATTCGCCTTACAGCCGTTTACCATCGGCTTATCCGCCAACTGGCAGATACCTAGAACGGCTCAACAACGTAACTAAACAGAACATTCAGCGATAGCGATAAACAGGACTGGTCGATGTCAGACACACCCAAGGCAGCACTATCACAGATACCATCTGATCTGGTTTCTATTCCAGACTACACACGTTATGCCCAACAACATATTCCTCACCCTATCTATGAATATATCGCCGGGGGCGGTGCTGACGAGTTAACCCTGCGCCGCAATCGCCAGGCGCTGGACCAGATTCAGTTGCTGCCCCGCATGCTCAACGACTGCACTCAGGGCACCACCGCAACAGAGTTTATGGGTGAACAATTTCGTCATCCAATACTGCTGGCGCCCGTAGCGTTTCATCAGCTGGTGCACCCCCAGGGAGAGATCGCGACAGCACAGGCAGCCAGTGCCCTGGAAACCGGTATGGTTGTCAGCACCCTGTCGAGTTTTAGTCTTGAAGAGATCGCCGCGCAGCTAACCTCACCAAAATGGTTTCAGCTGTACTTTCAGCAGTCGCTTACATTTACCCGCGATCTGGTAAAACGTGCTGAAGCCGCCGGGTATAGTAAACTCATCGTCACCATTGATGCATCACTGCACGGTATTCGCAACCGGGCTCAGCGGGCGGGCTTCACCCTCCCCCAAACGGTCGAGCCCGTCAATCTGCGCGCCAGGCCGCCCCTGCCCCGCAAAACACTGACACCGGAACAGAGCATCGTTTTTCAGGGGATGATGACCGAAGCTCCCACCTGGAAAGAGATCGCCTGGTTGCAACAGCAAACCGATCTGCCCATCATTCTGAAAGGGATTCTCCATCCTGAAGATGCGCTAAAAGCCAAAGAGATGGGTATCGAAGGAGTAATCGTCTCTAATCACGGCGGCCGGACGCTGGACTCAATCCCTGCCGCCATAGAGCTGCTGCCCGCCATCCGCAAAACAACAGGCCCTGATTATCCACTGATTCTGGACGGTGCTATCGAGCGCGGCACCGATGTTTATAAAGCGCTGGCGCTGGGTGCCAATCTGGTGATGGTCGGCCGGCCACAGCTCTATTCACTCGCCGTGGCAGGCGCAACCGGGGTCGCCCATATGCTGAGAATCTTACGAGAGGAGCTGGAAGTCACCATGGCGATGATGGGGACAGATACACTCGATAAAATCACCCGGGAAGGGCTGTATGAAAACTGACCACGGCCGAACGTTTCATTTCATCACACCCAAGACACCCAGTTCCCAGGCGGCCATATCAATACTCTTTCAATAGGGTTTCAATCTGTGGATCATCAGCATAATCGGTTATAGTCCGAGTCCGTCCGTAGTGATCCCTCAATGAGGGATCCGCAGCATGTTTCAGCAGTGAATGGCCAGCAGCAGTGGTTGCGCCTGCAGCCCCTTTCTCCCTCAGAAAAAAGCGCACCTAACCAATACTAATAGAGTAGTAGCCACCGTGTGTTTGATACCCCTCTACACCCTCTACAATCAATCAACTCAGTAAATCTTTCGTTCTAACATTTAAAAAACCACAAAAACTAATTCATCATTAACCGCTGAAGTGTTTCATAACTAAAACCTGCTTTTTGCTCATCATTCAAACAGTCATACACTTTTTCACCTTTATTATTCTCAATAAAGGCATTCGCATTATTATCAAGATATAATTTTATCATCTGTTCGCAAATGTCCAGCCGATGCCTGAAACTGAACGCAAGCGCATGAAGAGGGGTATCCCCATTGTCATCCTGCATCCGCAGGTCAGCCCCAGCCTCAATCAGGGCTAAATGCATTGCAAAATGTGATCCAGCCTCAAAAATAGCAGTCTTTCCAAAGATACCCCGATGATTAACATCAGCACCGGCTGCCAATATTTTTGCGAGAAGAGGTAATGATTCACCTCCAGCTGCGAATCCAAGCGGACTGCGTTTCACACGTGGGATATAGAGGTCCACTCTGGCTCCGTTATCTACCAGAAATTCAGCCAACTTATAATTCTTACGATACAGGGCGGTGCAAAGTGGGGGTTGCTCTTCTTCAATATGGTGAACATCAGCCCCCTGGGTAAGTAAATATTGGGCAAGCTCAACATTATCACTTTGAATACATGCAAAAAGGTTAAAAGAGGGAGGGTTAATTTCAGCTCCTTTATTTTCAATTAACTCAATAGCGTTCTCAATATCATCTGTTTTAACAGAAGCGCTTAAAGCCGCATTATTCTGAACATGATTCATAACATATTCTTTTTTTGATGCATTCTTTGATAGAAAAATATCGATAATATTAGCTATATCACTTAACAACTCTCCTGAAGCATATATATCTTCGCCCGTCAGAATATCATCAAAAATACGACCATCACCGTCCATTTTCACCAGGAATGGTCTTTTAGTGTCACTTAACCCACACTTCATCAACTCCACATAGGATCCAGGTCCACTAAGTTGAATAATGTAAAAGCCTTCAAAAACGCTTCCTAAAGAGGGTTCCCAGAAATTTCTGGTAATACGCCGACATGCTTCACACTCGCCACATACGCCAAGTAACAATGGTTTCAACCCCATCTTTTGGGCATGCGCTCCTGCCTTTTTAAATACATTCCTTAGATACTCACGGCCAGCCTTACGTTTAGAAACATGAAAGTTCTTATAACCTCTCTGCTGAGGTTTTATATATGCCAGCTGCATTTCACAACTTTCAGCAAGCCGTCGAAAGACCGTTCTTTTATTATATGGAACAACAAAAATATGATAATCATCGTAACCGTTTAAATGAAAAATGGCATACCCACTTTTACTACAAAGGTCGGCTAATACTAATACCCCATCAGAAACTGATTCTATTTCCTCTTCAAACTCCTGAAGAGTTCTATCTATTGCCAACGCCCCTAGCAATCGATCACCGAGAAAAAGCAGAGTTTCAACATCTTTACCATCGACACCCAGGTAGCATTGAGTAGATTCATCAAATTCACTTAGCGATTCGGTAAGAGCATAGTCAAAGCTTTCCCTATTTCTAAGCTGTTGTTCAACCTGTTTCTTTACTTGATCGACTAAAAGCTCAGGTAGAGTTTCACACAATATATCTATTAGCTTTTGTTGTTCTTGAGTTAGCGTGATCATAACTATCCTTGTGAATTTTAAACGTCCAATTTGTTGTCTGAAACGCTTTACTCAGAAAATTTCCAGGGTTTGTCTTCAGGCACGTATACGCTTTCCTTCCTGACGCAGCGCTGGCTTATGTCTGTCGCCTCAGAAAAGAGAATATCTCTCCCCTGGGCTATTTTCCGGGTATATAACGGGATGGCCCAGCCGTAAAAAACCGCTTCGCAACGCCGGGTTATCTGTACACCGGCCAGATTCTCTTCACTCCAGTTGCATCGATAATCTGCGATTGTCCGTACAGAACCACCCTCGGATAACAGCGCATAAGGGACAGAACTCTTCTCAATCAGCGGATGCATCCGTACTCTGGCAATATTACCTGCAGAGAGATAGGTGTACTCCGCATCAGAGGTTTCCCAGCGCTGTTTTGTATACGCGGTGTAGGTTGTTTCACCCCGCTGCCGGGCCTGCATCGTCAACATTTTGCCGGTTTCTTCAAAGTAACTGGTGCCGGCTGTTGCAATAACCACCTGACGCCCCTTTCTGTCGGGTTGCTCATCGATCAGTCGGGTCACAAAAGAGTCATAGGTAATGACCACCGCAGGCACTTCGTCAGCATTGCAGGTCAACGGCTGCTGATTCTGAGCATTGACGGGTGCCATACTGAACAGACAGACTAAACAGAGTAATCGTGTAAAAGCTGTATTCCGGTCCATATTAAGATCTGCCATTGGGTCCCCATCATTAATCAGTAAACATTGTGATTGTCAGATCAGCAGAGAGCAAGAGCTGACGGCAAAGTGGAATCACGATGTTGCGACAAACGCAGTTTATCAATCATGCGACAATCTGACACATTCATGACTCAACACTCTTGGTTATAATTCCCGTTTCTGCCAAGCTAGCGCTATGAACTACATCAGTAATACCCGCCACCAGCTATTACAGCTCAGTTATATCCGTACGGTCACTATTTTTGGCCAGAGCGGGCTGTTGCTGTATCTTTTTTTTGGCCTGCATGTCAGCCTGAATTTCTGGCTGATCGCCTTTGCGCTGCTGGCGATGGCACTGCTGAACCTGCTGTCACTTTTGCGCTTAAACTCGCCACTACCACTGACTCAGCTGGAATTTTTCTTTCAGCTGGTGGCCGATGTCGCCTTCTATGTGTGCCTGCTGTATCAGATGGGCGGAGTAGGCAACCCGTTTTCGGCGCTGCTGTTAATCCCTCTGATTATCAGCGCGACCTCGCTACCCCGCCACTATACCTGGCTAACCGCACTGCTAGTCACTATCAGTTACTCTCTGCTGATGCAGTTTTTTATCCCGATCAACCTGCCGGATACCGGACACCAGCATCAGGCTAACGCGATGCTCAACCTGCATATGGCCGGCATGTGGATCAATTTTATTCTCACCGCAGCACTGATCACCTGGTTTGTGGTTAATATTCGCGAAAACCTGCAACGCCAGGAACTCAAGCTGAACCGTGCCAGAGAGTCCAGTCTGCGCAATCATCAACTGCTTTCGCTGGCGACCATGGCAGCAGGGACCGCCCATGAGATCGGTACACCACTGGCGACGATGCGAGTGTTACTGCATGAGATGAAGCTGGACCATAGTGATGATACTGAGCTGCTCGATGACATAGAGATTTTACAGGCCCAGGTTGAGAATTGCTCCGATCGCCTGAAGCATCTGGCAGAATCGGTGCAACAGGAACAGAAAGAGGCCAGAGTTCTGCCTGCTGAACAGTTTTTCCATGAAATACTGGAACGCTGGCATTTATTGCGCCCAACAGCCAGTTTTAACCCGCCAGTGATTGATCTGCAAGGACAACCCAGCGTTTTCAGTTCTATTCCATTGCAACAAGCGTTTATCAACCTGTTGAATAATGCCGCTGACGCCTCTGATCAACCGTTACAGATTCAACTGACCTCTGATGTCCAGCAAATCGTCTTCACTATCCATGATCAGGGGCCAGGCATTCCGCTTGAACAGGCCGAAAGTCTTGGTAGCCCGTTCGTCACCACCAAAGGCAAAGGCCTGGGCATCGGCCTTTTTCTTACGGCGTCTGCGCTGGATAGCTATGGCGGTGAAGTCTGCCTGTTTAATCATCCCGAGGGTGGTACGCTCACCGAAGTTAAATTGCCACTGGTTAAAGCGAGTTCAAAACATGAATCCTGACTCAGCGCCTCTGCGCTTTCTGATTGTTGATGATGACGAAACCTTCACCCGGGTGTTAAGCCGGGCAATTAAACGACGCGGCTATGAAACGGCTGTTGCCAGCTCTGCCGAGCAGGCACTGCTGCTTCTGGACCAGTTTACACCCGATCTCGCAACCCTGGATCTGAAGATGGACGGCGCCTCGGGCATTACCCTGATTCCCCGCCTGAAAGAGGTGAATGCGGATATCAAGATTCTGATTCTGACCGGCTATGCCAGTATCTCCACGGCAGTGGAAGCGATAAAGCTGGGCGCCACCGACTATCTGGCAAAACCAGCCGATACCGACCAGATTCTGGCCAAACTGAAAGGCACCCAACCCGATCCGGATGTCGAGATTGCTGACAAACCCATGTCCGTTGGCCGACTGGAATGGGAACATATTCAGAAAGTACTCACCGAACATGAAGGCAATATTTCGGCCACGGCCCGGGCCTTAGGGATGCATCGCCGGACGTTGCAGCGCAAACTGCAAAAACGTCCGGTCAGGGAGGAACATTAACGTTGCTCGTTGCTCGTTGCTCGTTGCTCGTTGCTCGTTGCTCGTTGCTCGTTGCTCGTTGCTCGTTGCTCGTTGCTCGTTGCTCGTTGCTCGTTGCTCGTTGCTCGTTGCTCGTTGCTCAGGATTATTGTCCTTATCCAGCCCCATGCAACAACGCTCTTAACTTAAACACTTACTATCAAAACAATTAAGAAGGCTGTTGCGAGCAACGAGCAAGTCACGCTCTTTGTGACGTCGAGCTACGAGCGACGGCTTTTAAAGCGTTCTATGACAATCGAGCCAGGTTCCCTTACTGATCATCAATATATTTCTTAGCATCGAAAGTACGAATCCAGTCGGGATAAAACACCATCATACCGGTCATAATAATGCCGTTCAGTAAGCCTTCTGGAAATACGATGAGGGGCAGTATCTGAATATACTCGGTATAGATTTTATCGCTGCTGTAGACATCACTGATCCATAGCAGAAAACCCATAGTTAAACCGCCTGTCAGGGTCGCTGCGCCCGCCCCGAGAAATGCACAGAGAAACAGATAGACAAAAAAGTTAGGGGGCAGCCGGGCTTCGACCAGGCGTAAAATCAGGTAACTGACCAGTGCCGGAATAACGATAGTACAGAGTCCGTTGACGGCAAAACCGTCCCAGCCCTCGCGTCCTACCAGAGTCGTGCCCAACAGTGCCAGACTGGCCGACAGAATCGCCAGATTCCAGCCAAACATCAGGGTAAGTACCGTCACGCCCAGAAAATGGATTCCCAGTCCGGGAGAGATGCCCGCCCGCATCTGCCATAAAACCATCAACGCAACGGTGGTGCCGAGAAACAGGTGCTGTAGCTGACGACTACTGGCAAGCGTTGACCAGGGGGCGGTCCAGAGCGCCGCCCCCAGGAGTAAAAAATAACCGGCCTGCGCAAACCAGAACCAGAAGCCGGTGATCAGCTCTGTGGTTAAATTCATATCGGTATCCGTTTAGCTAAGCTCGTTAAAAAAGCAATCTGCTCAGTTTAACTGTCTTACAATAAAAGTAGGTTGTTACAGCTCATTAAAATAGCATCTTCGTAGCCAACCTCTGCCGGATAATAATTTTTACGCACAGCATCCTGTTTATAACCTAATCGCAGGTATAGCTTTCTCGCGGCGTCATTAGAGGTGCGCACTTCCAGCAGGTTCCGGCTGATACCACAGTTTTCCAGCTGTTCATGCACGAAGCTGAGTAACTCACCGGCCAAGCCCTGTCCACGGGCCTCAGGTCGAATACCTATCTGCAACAGTTCGGCTTCATCCAGCACTGTGCTCAGCAGGGCAAATCCATTTAACTGACCGGCCTGCCAAAGGCCATAGCAAAGATAACGCTTACCTCGAAGATAGGAAAGTAACTGCGCATCAGACCATGGCGGAGTGAAACAACTGGCTTCTAATTCAGACAGATGGGGAAGATCGGACGCTTCAAGCGGCCTGAGGAGATTATTGTGCATCGTTGACGGTTTGCTTTTGCAGATGATCGATGAGTGGTTGAAGGTCGCTCCAGACTTCGCGTTTACAGCCCGGCAGCATCATCATCTCGGTCAGACTGGCCGAAGCCAGGGTTTTGACACTGGAGCGCAGGCTAAACAACATGCCCCGTAACTGATCCAGCGGCTCGCCACGCTCCAGCACCATCTGTGCAGCCGACTCACCCAGCAGCAACACCGTCTGTACCGGGGTCTTCTGCAAACTCTTTTTCAATTTATGCTGTACGGTCAGACGCGCCTGTTCAGCTCCCTGATCCAGTGATTTGCTGGCAAACATCGGCCAGGGTAGTGTGTAGTACTCGGTTGTAGTGCCGCCGGTAAGACCGATAGAACGAAGAATTTTATCCAGCAGTATCTGGTGGTGAGCATCCGCCTGAGCACTGTTGTGCAAGGCCCGGGATGACGCCGAGACCGGTGGCAGTGAATCAATCACCAGACAGTCCTGATAGACCATAAATGCCAGTTTGAACGGCTTCTGTTCGGCTTGCTCAGGCGCAGATGACAGATGCAGATCAACCGGCTCAGATGACCGGCTGATATCATCGGCCCCTGCGTCGATCTGCGCTGATGCAGGTGCGACGGCAGCCGATCTGGTGGTAACCGGTGCAGGAGTTGGCGCCACTTTATCAGGCGCAGGCTGAGTGGGCGGCGCAGCAGCATCTGCGGACACGGTGGTAGCGCTGGCAGCCTTCTGCTCCGAACCAAAGCTGGCACTCAGCTCAGCCCGTGCCTGCCTGGCGGCCATCGCACGATCCGCCGGCGTCAGAATGGGGGTCGTAGACGACCCCTGAGCATCATCCGCTAACGCAACCAGCTCTTTTTCCGGCCAGCAATACTCCCACACCCAGTCCGGTGTGGAACGGGCACCGGGCAGCTGTCGACGCGGCAGCCAACTGACAATGCCCAGCGTTTCCAGATACTGATTCCGCAGTGACTGCTCCATTCTGTCTTTCCTTTACCCTAAGCGGTTAGCTAACACTGAGTGTTCAGTTAAACCTGCGGATGGGCTTTCTCTTCGGTAGATTCCAGCATATTCAACGCATGGATATACGCTTTAGCCGAGGCGATAATAATATCGGTATCCGCTCCCAGACCATTAACGATACGGCCACCCTTCTCCAGCCGCACGGTCACTTCCCCCTGAGAGTCTGTTCCGCTGGTGATCGCATTAACGGAATAGAGCTCAAGCGATGCAGCTGACTTAACGATCGATTCGATCGCTTTAAATGCCGCATCAACCGGGCCACTGCCTGCAGATTCAGCGGTATGCTCACTGTCACTGACCGCAACGGTCACATTGGCAACCGGCACTTCACCGGTTTGCGAGTTCACCGACAGGCTGCTTAATTTATATTTTTCATAATGCGATGCACGGGTATCGCTCACCAGCGCTTGCAGATCTTCATCGAAGATCTCATGCTTCTTATCCGCCAGATCTTTAAACCGGGCAAATGCGGTGTTCAGCTCCGCATCGGATTCGAAGGTAGTGCCCAGCTCTTCCAGCCGTGAGCGAAACGCGCTACGTCCGGAATGCTTCCCCATCACCATCTTGTTAGCATTCCAGCCCACATCCTGGGCGGTCATGATTTCATACGTTTCGCGGTGTTTCAGCACGCCATCCTGATGAATACCGGATTCATGAGCAAAAGCATTGGCACCAACGATCGCTTTATTTGGCTGTACCGGAAACCCCGTCACACTGGAAACCAGGCGCGAAGCAGGCACGATCTGGGTAGTGTCAATGCCGGTATGCAGCCCCAGCACATCCTGGCGGGTACGCAGCGCCATGACGACCTCTTCCAGTGACGCGTTCCCTGCCCGTTCCCCCAAACCATTGATAGTACACTCCACCTGACGGGCACCGGCACTGACAGCTGCCAGCGAATTAGCCACCGCAAGCCCCAGATCGTTATGGCAGTGTACAGAGAACACCGCCTTATCGGCGTTAGGAATGCGCTGCAGCAGTTGCTGAATCGTGTGACCAAACTCCTCCGGTACCGCATAACCAACGGTATCGGGAATGTTAATGGTGCGGGCACCTGCATCGATCACTTTCTCGATGATACGACACATAAAATCCAGATCAGAACGGCTGGCATCTTCCAGTGAAAACTCGACATCACTAATCAGATTACGGGCACGTTTTACCGCGTAAACCGCCTGCTCCACAACTTTATCCGGGTCCATCTGCAGCTTGTACTTCATATGGATAGGCGAGGTGGCAATAAAGGTGTGAATACGCCCCGAATTAGCATTAACCAGCGCTTCACCGGCGCGATCAATATCCGCATCCAGTGCCCGCGACAGTGAGCATACGGTACTGTCTTTGATGGTGTCAGCTATCGCTTTAACCGACGCAAAATCACCCGGTGAGGCAATCGCAAAGCCCGCTTCAATCACATCAACCCGCATCTTCTCCAGCTGTTTGGCGATCCGCAGTTTCTCTTCACGGGTCATGGATGCGCCAGGGCTCTGCTCACCATCACGCAGGGTGGTATCAAAAATAATTACACGGTTATTATCGGTCATGACCGGACTCCAGAAGCTGATTTGCAGCGGCGCGATAAGGCGCGGCAAATAAACTGTATTGATTAGTCTGAAAAGGGATTGGCGGGTGGCGGGACTGTATTTCAACAATCAAAAAAATACCGGAAAAATAGGGCCATATCCACTATATTAGCTGATACCGACTAATATAACTTCCTGATGACTATTTGCAACTTAATGACCAAATAAGTCTCTACCAGCCTCTAAACCAAAGGGATGTAGCCGATGATCCATGATCATTTCGATCAACCGGTAGACCGCCATAAAACCTCCAGCCAGAAATGGGAAAAATATCGCGATACGGATATTTTACCAATGTGGGTGGCTGATACTGACTTCATGGCACCACCTGCCGTCATAGAAGCCCTGCAAGCGCGAATAGATCACGGTATCTTTGGCTATACCAATACCCCGGCAGAGCTGAATCAGCTGATTGTCGAGCGGATGCAACACCTCTATCACTGGGAAATAAAAGCGGAATGGTTAGTCTGGCTGCCAGGGCTTGTTTGCGGCCTCAACCTGGCCTGTCGCAGTGTTGGTGTAAGCCAGGATGAGGTCGCCACCGCCAAACCGGTCTATCCGCCCTTTATGTCCGCGCCCCGCTTATCTGACCGACGCCTGATCACCGTACCCATGATTGAACAACAGCAACGCTGGCTGATCGATTTCGATGCTCTGGAACACTCCATTACTGACAGCACAACGCTGCTACTGTTCTGTAATCCTCATAATCCGGGCGGCACTGTTTACCGTGAGGATGAGTTACAGCGACTGGCGGATATCTGTCTGCAACACCAGCTGACCGTCTGCTCCGATGAGATCCACTGTGACCTGATAATGGAGCCGGGGCTGAAACATATTCCGCTTGGCTCGCTGAATAGCGGGATCGCCAACAACACCATTACCCTGATGGCCCCAAGCAAAACATTCAATATTGCCGGTTTGGGCTGCTCCTTCGCCATCATCCCCGATCCACAGCTGCGCAAACAGTTTCAACAGACCCGAAAAGGGATCGTCCCTGACGTCAATCTGCTCGGTTATACCGCCACTATAGCGGCCTACCAAGCGGGTAATGATTGGCATCAGCAGCAGCTGAATTATCTTAAAGGCAACCGCGACTATCTGCATAAAGAGATCAATCAGATACCGGGCTTGCGACTCAATCCGGTTGAAGCAACCTATCTCGCCTGGATTGACGTCTCCGCGGCTAAGCTGGATAACCCTGTCCATTTCTTTGAACAGGCCGGTGTTGGGATGTCTCCGGGACGAGATTTTGGCGATGACCGTTTTATGCGGCTGAACTTTGGCTGCGCACGAAGCCTGCTGGTTGAAGCGGTCGATCGTATACGCCGGGCAATGCTAAGCCAGTTACCAGGGGGATAATGACCGTCACGCTGAGGCCGTAACACGGCCTCACAATCTAGCCTCAAGATGAGTACTGACAGCTTGCCAAAAGTAAAAACCTACTACTATTCTAAGGTAATAAACTCGAAGGGAGCTGAGAGGAGAGATGGTAACTTTACACTTTAATTCCATGCGTAATATTCTGACCAAACTCTTCAGTATGCCTGCCCAATCTGACATCCCTGCCCACGCGATACTGAAGCATTTTCTCCTGATTTACCTCCCCATTATTACAGCGCTTTCCATTATTCTGTTTTCAGCTATTTACTACGATAAAAAGTCCCTGGTGCGAAATACCGTCATTGTAGAGTCCAGCCGCATCGACATTGCCATAGAACGAATTACACGCGATGTAGCATCGGTTGAAACTGATCTGCGTATCATTGCTAATTTGCTTTTATTACAACGCTATCTGGATAACCAGAATCAGACGCTACGAGAGAAGCTGGAAAAAGATTTATTAGTGCTGGCGCGGGAAACCCGTCGTTACGACCAGTTACGCTATCTTGATCTCAACGGCCAGGAAGTTATCCGTATCAATTACAACAACGGTCAGCCATCGATCGTACCGCGTGCACAGCTACAAAACAAAGCGGAACGTTACTACTTCAGCAACACGATAAAGCTCAATAGAAACGAAATATATGTTTCCCCGTTTGATCTTAACATTGAGCATGGCGCGCTCGAGGTTCCCTATAAGCCAATCATGCGCTTTGGCACACCGGTATTTGACAGCCAGGGACAAAAGGCAGGCATTATCGTACTCAATTATCTGGGTGATGAACTACTACAAAATTTTCGCACCGTGCTCCAGGATAACAAGTCCTTTCACAGTATGCTGTTGAATAGCGACGGCTACTGGCTCAAAGGACTGACCCCTGGAACAGAGTGGGGCTTCATGCTGGGAGATGACACACTCACTTTTGAGCATGACTATCCCGACGTTTGGCATCGTATTTCAACCAGACCTGAGGGCTCTCTGCTGACAGATAAGGGGCTGTTTATTTTCTCGTCGGTTCATCCACTGCCGAAGGAGGCCCCGTCATTACTGGTGCATATAGCCGACCAGCAAGAGGCACGGGAAAGTCACTATTACTGGACGATTGTATCTTTTATCCCGGATACTGCCCTGTTTACTGATGCTTTCTATAATCAGCCCTGGTTCAGAATACTGCTGTTTGCTACCTATGTATTACTGGCACTGGCGTCACTGTTAGTCACACGTATTATTCTGAGCAGAGCCAAAGCCAGACAGGAAATTTTCAAGCTCAATGCCGAGCTGAAGATGCGTGTTGCCGAGCACACCGCGGGAAAAGAACAGTTATCCATCACGCTAAACTCTATTGCCGATGGGGTTATCACCACGGACTCTGAAGCTCGCGTAACGCGACTAAATCCCATTGCAGAGCAACTCACCGGCTGGACTCAGTCTACCGCCGCAGGACGGCCGTTAGCTGAGGTTTTCAATATAATCGATCAAAAAACCCGCCGCCCCACAACGGTTTCAGTGATGGATACTATCACTAAAGGAGAGTCATATAGCCGTGAAGGCCATGCGTTACTGATGGCGAGTAATGGCAGCGAATGTACTATCGCTGATAGTTGCGCCCCTATTCGCGACACAGCGGGGGAATCAGTGCGGGGGGCGGTACTTGTGTTTCGCGATATCACCCAGGAATATGCAGCACAAGAGGCCCTGCGTGAGAGCGCAATGCGTATCAAGACGGTACTTAACTCGGTTGGTGAGGGTATTTACGGTATTGATATGGATGGCAACATCATGTTTGTAAACCTTGTCGCCGCAAACATGCTTGGCTGGAATGAACAGGAGATGATCGGACAGTCTGCACATAAACTGATACATCATTCCCGCGCTGATGGCTCGTTTTATCCACAAAGCGAATGCCCTATCTATGCGTCACTGCGTGATAACAGATCAAAACATCTGGAAAATGAAGTGTATTGGCGCAAGGATGGCAGCAGTTTCCCTGCCTCGTACCACGCGACACCGATGCCCAATGATTCAGGTGAAACGGTTGGCGTGATTGTATCATTTCGCGACATCACGGATCGAAAACGTAACGAAGAAAGCCTTATCCTTGCCAAAAATGCTGCGGAACAGGCCAATCAGGCCAAGGATTCATTCCTCGCCACCATGAGCCATGAAATACGTACGCCGCTCACCGGGATCCTGGGGATGCTGGAAGTACTATCCCTGACACAATTGGATAACGAGCAGGACAAAACCCTGAAAGCGGCGTGGAGCTCGGCCAGAAACCTCTTGCGAATAGTCAATGATATTCTCGACTGGTCCAAAATTCAGGATGGGAAGCTGGCCCTGTCTCCGCAATCGACCTCAATTCCTGCGCTCCTGGCAGATATCGTCAATACCTACTCAAGCGTGGCCAGTGCCAAGAACCTGCAGCTATGGCAGCATGCTGACCCACAAATCAGCTCTGCCCACATTGTCGATCCCATGCGCCTGTCTCAGATTTTGAATAACTTTGTCAGCAATGCGCTCAAATTTACCCAACAAGGGGAAGTAGAGTTGCGCGCAGAGCTGATCGACCGACTGGAGAGCGGCGAGAAAATACGTTTCTCCGTTAAAGACTCTGGCATTGGCATCGCCAGGGATATTCAGCAGAACTTATTCAAGCGCTTCCGCCAGGAAAGTGCAGATACCGCCCGCCAATATGGTGGTACCGGATTAGGGTTATCGATCAGCCGGTGTCTGGCAGAATTGCTGGATGGCCAGATCGAACTCATTAGCGAGCCAGGACGCGGCGCCACTTTCAGTATCACGGTCATTCTACCCATTTCCGCCGCACCTGGAGAAAAAATCCCACTAATAACGCCTGTCGTCGAACAGAAAAGAGTAACACCTCTGTTTGATAATAATGAGGATGCCCCGCTGATTCTGGCAGTCGATGATCACCCTATCAATCGTGATCTGCTGGCACGCCAGATTCGACTGCTGGGTTTACGGGCGGAAACGGCAGAACATGGACAGGACGCACTGATCAAATGGAAAACAGGACGCTTTGATATGGTCATCACTGATTGCCATATGCCCGAAATGGATGGCTATTCATTCGCACAAGCGGTTCGCAATATTGAAAAAGAACAAAGACAGCAACCGACCCCTATCGTTGCCTGGACAGCCAATGCCCGCACCGAAGAGGAGCAGTTTTGCAAAGATGCCGGGATGGATGACTTATTAGTCAAACCCTGCGATCTGCTACACATAAAAAAAATACTGGTTAAGTGGCTATCTCTCTCCGAAGCAGACGAGAATGAATCCAGAAACGCGGCATCAGCGCGTGAATTAATCAGTCAGCACAAAGACCCTATCGATTATACAGAGTTGAGTAAGGTTATTACGGACAGTACCGAGCAAGTAACGGTGCTGCTCGATTTCCAGCAACATATCCGGGCTGACAGAGCCCATCTGATTGCGTTGCTGGAGCAAGGTGATTCCGATGTTCAACATACAGCCCATCGGATGAAAGGTAGCTGCCAAATGGTCGGAGCAACAGAGATGGCCAAAGCCTGCGCTACTATTGAACAAGCAGTAAAAAATGGTGATTTTGAACTCGCCCGATCAGAAATGAAAGCGCTGGGTAAGATATTCGAACAATTGGATAACTATTTATCGAATTTAAAAGCGCTACAAGGAGACACCGATGAAACCGGGTGACATTAAAATACTGGTTATTGAAGACGATAGTTTTCAACGCCGGATAGTGATTAACATGCTTCGCTCATTAGGAGTCAGCACTATCAGCGATGCAGAAAATGGTCGGCAGGCGCTTGATCTGTTGCGTTCAGACGAAACCGGGGCGGTGGATCTGGCTATCTGCGATATGGATATGCCTGAAATGGATGGTATGGAGTTTTTACGTCATCTGGGACAGCAAAAATCAGCCCCCTCTATCATCATACTCAGCACGCTGAACAGCTCATTGTTAGCCTCCGTCGCAGAAATGTCCCTCGCCTATGGCATCCATCTTTTGGGTGTAATTGAAAAACCCATCTCAATGACGCAATTAGAATCAATGATTGCAAAGTATGCCCCCAAGACAAAACAGACATGTGCACAACAAAATCCAGAAAATACCAAAGTCCCACCGGTATTCAGCCTTGAAGAGATCCTCGCAGGTGTTCGTGCAAAACAGTTTGACCCATTCCTCCAGCCAAAAGTGGATTTACAGACAGGACAATTGATTGGCGCAGAAGCGCTGGCCCGCTGGTTACATCCGGATGAGGGTGTTATTCCGCCTTGCGCATTTATCAATATCCTTGAAAAGAGTGGTCAGATAGATGGACTGACATTTCTCATGCTGGAAAAATCGGTGGCAGCGGCGCGGTTATTACGTGATCAGGGTTATACGATGACGACGTCTGTCAACCTCTCACTGACATCTCTCAGCGACACCTCGCTGGCAAAAGACATTATCCAGATAACCAGGAACGCCGGCGTTGATCCGGCTCAGATTATTCTTGAAGTCACAGAATCAGCGGCGATAACCGATGTGGCACCGGCGCTGGAGAATCTGGCGAGATTACGAATGCATGGTTTTGGCTTGTCTATTGATGACTACGGCACGGGGTATTCCAGTATGCAGCAATTAGCACGGATAGCCTTCAGCGAACTGAAAATAGATAAGTCTTTCGTCAAAGACTTCGCTAAGTATCACGCCCTACGCATCATCGTCGAGTCGAGTGTAGAGATGGCAAGTAAGCTGCAGGTCAAAAGTGTTGCCGAGGGTGTCGAGACACAAGAGGACTGGGATGCGCTGAAAAACATCGGCTGCGATATTGCTCAGGGGTACTTTATCGCAAAACCGATGGATTTAGATTCGTTTATCGAATTCTGCAAAAAGTATAAAACCTGAGTCGTCATCTGCCCGACATGAATAATAACTTTAAACATACACAGAAAAGCCGACCGCCTGCTAGTCACTTACTTTGGGATTTGCTTCAGGGAACTTGCTTCAGGGAACTGAGCTTAAGGCAACTTACTTCAGGCTGTTAACCAATCAGGGAAAAGCAGTCGCGTCAAATAATGAGAACGTCTTGCCACCGATCTGCTCTATAAAGGCGCCTCAAACTCAGTCCGCCTCTGTAGTTGTCTGTATCGAAGGGCATGTTCTTTAACATAACCGGGTAGTTAACAGGGATTATAGGGTTAGTTTCTCGTGTACTTGCCCGATAACCACTACTTCTCATATTAAGAGTCACTCCCAATGAGTAGAGTAGCGGTCTGCCAATAGGCCTTCAAGTTCTCAATATCCAGTACAACACTTTTTCATGTCGCACGGCAATTCTTTACTCATGAGTTTAACTTTACGCTTTTCTGGAGAGTCACAAGCGACATTCAGGCCAGGGACCTTAAGCCCGGTCAAACGGCAAGGCGATAACATCACTAATCTGTTCTGCTCCCAACACCAACATCACTAATCGATCAAGTCCCATAGCAACCCCGGCACAGTCAGGCATGCCATTCGCCAGTGCTTCAACCAGTAAGCTATCAGTCGGTCTTAGCGGTAATCCCTCGCGTTGTCTTTGGGCAATATCCTTAGCGAAACGATCTGCCTGCTCTGTTGCATCGGTGAGTTCATAATAACCATTTGCTAACTCAACACCGGTGATAAACAGCTCGAAACGACACGCGACCAGCTGCCCCTCCCTGTCTTCAGCAACCCGCGACAGAGCTGCCTGGCTGGCTGGATAATCATAGACAAACACCGCGCCTTTATCTGCCAATTGAGGCTCGATCACATGAGACATCAACAGATTCAACCAGTTATCGCGATTGTCATCCTCCATCTGAATATCGATGTGTTGTCGGGTTATGTCTGCCAGCTCGCTCACGGTCACCGCTAGCAATTCAACCTGAAGGTAGTGTCGGAACAGCTCGCGATAGCTAATCCGCTGGAAATCACTGATGCCAATAACCGGGCCCACCAGCGCTTCCACTTCATCCATTAGCTGGTGGTGATCAAAGCCAGGCCGATACCACTCCAGCATGGTAAACTCAGGGTTATGGCGACGGCCACATTCCCCGTTTCTGAACGCTTTACAGATCTGATAGATCGCACCGCTTCCAGATGCCAGCAGTCGTTTCATCGCATATTCTGGTGAGCTTTGCAGATAACGGGCCTGCTCCTGCTGCGCCGGTAACGGATGGTAGCGACACTCAATGGTATCAATATAGGGATCACTCACCGCTGCAGATGTCATCAGGGGGGTTTCAACCTCCAGCACATCTCGCGCAGCAAAGAATTGACGTATCTGTGCAAAGATCTGCGACCGCTTGCGCAGATTTTCCAGCGGCGCCGTAGCACTCCACAAATGACTCATCGGTGATTACCCTTAAATAAAAATTGCCGCGATAACAGTCTCCTGTAATCACGGCATTCTGATATTCTGACCATTGCCGCGCCCGCGGCATACCATACATCCTGACCATCGCCGCTCCTGCGCATCCCTGCGCCCGCGGAATACCGTACATCCTGACCATCGCCGCTCCTGCGCATCCCTGCGCCCGCGGCATACCGTACATCCTGTACATAAAAATGACAGCCGAAGCTGCCATTGGAATAGTAAAACTGAGTTGAACGCGTTAAGAACACATTGCTAACCGCTGTATAACTCAGTTAGCACAAGCGCATAGCGCTCAAACAATTTTTATGCGCGGGACACGTACTCGCCACTGCGGGTATCAATTTTCAGCACATCACCCTGTTCAATGAACAGCGGTACACGAACAACAGCACCGGATTGCAATTTAGCAGGCTTAGAGCCGCCCTGTGCAGTATCGCCTTTAAGGCCGGGGTCGGTTTCAACAACTTCCAGCTCAACAAAGTTCGGCGGTGTAATCGAGATCGGATTGTTATTCCACAGGGTCACCAGACACTTATCCTGCTCTTTCAGCCACTGATAAGCATCACCCACCGCGGTTTTATCCGCAGCAACCTGCTCATAGCTTTGTGGATCCATGAAGTGCCACATCTCACCATCACAGTAGAGATATTCCATATCAGTATCCATAACATCGGCGCTTTCAGCGGTCTCATTCGATTTGAATGTGCGTTCCCAGGTACGCCCGGTAATCAGGTTTTTCAGTTTAACGCGGGTAAACGCCTGACCTTTACCGGGTTTAACGAATTCAACATCTACCATTGAACAAGGATCACCCTCGATCATCACTTTCAGGCCGTTTTTAAACTGGTTGGATGGGTAATTTGCCATATCGATCTCAAAATAGATTAGACTCAGGTGAACTATAGCCACCGCAAAATTGACACACATTCTACTTGAAAGGAGAATGCGAGCAAATTTTCCAGCGAAATTATTCTGATATGAACTCATCGATACAGTTACCGGACTCCTGGCAAAGCCTTATGAGCCAGACTTTAGACAGTCCCGAGGCGCTGATTCGCTACCTGCAACTGCCCCAATCGCTGCTCGAAGGTGCCGACCGCGCCAGCCTGGAGTTTGCTATGCGCATTCCCAGGCCCTGGCTGGATCGTATCGAAAAAGGTAACCCCGATGATCCGCTATTACGCCAGGTGCTGCCCCTCATGGAGGAACTGGATGATATCCCCGGCTATATCAGCGACCCACTGAAGGAGAAGCACAGTAATCCGGTAGACGGACTGATTCACAAATACCACGGCCGGGTGTTGGTGATTCTCACCGGGGCTTGCGCAATTAATTGCCGTTACTGTTTCCGGCGACACTTTCCCTATGCTGACAATCGACTGGGGCCGCAGCAATGGCAAAACATTCTCGATTATATTGCCGCAGATAACAGCATCACCGAGGTGATTTTTTCCGGGGGGGACCCGCTGGTATCAAATGATGCACGCTTAAAGCAGCTGATTACCGACCTGGAGAAGATTCCACACCTGGCCCGCTTGCGCATTCACAGCCGACTGCCGGTGGTGCTGCCGCAAAGGATTACCAAGTCACTGACCCATATATTCAGTCAGACCCGTTTTAACGTCGTCACCGTCATCCACAGCAACCATCCGCAAGAACTGGATGAGAGTGTTGCCGCAGCGATTCATCGTCTGAAACAGGCTGGCGTCAGCGTACTTAATCAGGCGGTACTGCTACGGGGCGTCAATGATCACATTGACACGCTAACACAACTCAGCGAAAAGTTGTTCGACATCGGCGTGCTACCCTATTACCTGTTCACCTTTGACCCGGTGAAAGGCGCGGCCCACTTTGATCTGCCAGATAGCGAAGCGAAACAACTACTGCAGCAGCTGCAGAACCGGTTACCCGGTTATCTGGTACCCAGGCTCGCCCGGGAAATTCCCGGACGCGGCGCTAAAACGCTGTTATTTGCTGATCAGGATTAAACAAGCGATGAACTCAACCTCTAAGCAGTCGACCTTACAAACAATCCTGCTGTTTATCATCGCGCTGTCATTTGGCTTTGGTACACTGATACAGATTGCCGATCATCGGGACCCGCCTGAAATCCATATTATCTACAAAGACTTAGCAACGCCGTCTGATATTATCCCTCTGAGCAACCCGGTTAAAGCCGTGGCTTACACCTCTGTGGTATCACTGGCAAAGCTGCCTGTCGCCGACAAAAAGCAGCACTTTGTAGCGCTCCTGCTGCCTGCTATCCTGATTGGCAAACACCACCTGCAACAGCAGCGCGAGAGACTGACTCAATTACTGTCATCATCCAGCCTCAGCCACCGCGATCAGGCCTGGCTGGATCAGCTGATGACCCAGTATGATGTTAAGTCACCAACCCAGCTACGCCAGCGTATGATCAGCTTACCCAACAGTCTGGTTCTGGCGCAGGCGGCCATTGAGACCGGCTGGGGCAGCTCACGTTTTTTTGTTCAGGGGAATAACGTCTTCGGCGTCTGGTCGTTTGACCCCAGGGAGCCACGAATGATGGCTCGTCAGCGGCGTAATGGCGAGGCCATTTATGTCAAACGCTATGCGTCACTGCTGGGCTCGATTGAGGATTATTTTGTGACACTGGGACGAGGCGCAGCCTACTCAGAGTTACGCCAGGCGGCCCGCAGCAGTCAGGACAGCTTAGAACTGATAAAACACCTGCACCGCTACAGTGAACTGGGTGATGATTATATTGCGCGACTGGATGCTATGATTCGCCACAACCGGCTCAAACGTTACGATGCCTACCAGTTAAAACACTGAACGCAGATCTGAGCTATTCACCGATCAGCCCTGGCGATCATCAGCGTCACTCACCTGTTGCAACAGATCATCCAGCGGAGTCGGCAAGCCAAGACCATAGCCCTGGCCATAATCAACCCCTATCTCACGTAGCAAATCACACACTTCATCATTTTCGACAAATTCGGCAATGGTCGTTTTGCCCATCACATGACCGATATCGTTGATCGATTTAACCATCGCCTGGTCCAGCTCATCATCCAGAATATTTTTAACAAACATTCCGTCAATTTTCAGGGTATCTATAGGCAAGTTTTTGAGATAAGCAAAGGATGAGAGGCCACTGCCGAAATCATCCAGTGAGAACTGACACCCATAGGCCCTGAGCCCATTGATAAAGCGCTGCGCTTCCACCAGATTGGCAATCGCTGAGGTTTCTGTAATCTCAAACTTAACCTTGTAAGGCAGCAATGCCGAGGTTTCCAGAAAACCAACAACAACCTTTTTAATATGTGGGTCTCCAAGACTAGCCCCGGACAAATTGATCGCACAGCAGCCAAAGTACTTACTGAACTGAGTAAAATTGCGTTCGAGCCAGGCAAACGCATGACCAACCACCCACTCATCTATCCGGCCAGCCAGCTGATAGCGTTCGGCGGCAGGCAAAAAGGCGCCCGGTGGGACTATATTGCCCTTCCGGTCTTTCATCCGCAGCAACAACTCAACATCCGGTTTAAGCTGTGGGTTCTGCAACGGGACGATAATCTGGCCATAGAGTATAAAGCGGCCTTCATCCAGTGCAGAGTTTATCTCCGAAACCCAGTGCATCTCTCCTTCACGCCGGGCTAGCATCTCATTCCCCTGAGTATAGAGATGCACCCGATTACGCCCGGCATCTTTAGCGGTATAACATGCCGAATCCGCCTGTTTCAGAATTTCAGTCATATTGGCAGAATGCTCGTCGATGGCGACAACACCAATACTGACACCAATATTAAATACCTGTTGTTCCCAGCAGAATTTAAACTCGGCAATCGCGTCACGCAAACCTTCAGCCACACTGCGGGCTTTGTCGATAGGACAGTGCTGCAACAAAATACCAAACTCATCCCCGCCCAGACGCGCCAGCGTATCATTAGCTCTGACACGCCCCTGCAGGATAGACGCCACCTGGCGCAATAATTCGTCACCCGCCACATGACCACAAGTATCATTAACAACCTTAAACTGGTCCAGATCGAGAAAACAAAAGGCATGCTGGCAACCGGGAGTCCGCTGGTTGTAGAGCAGCGACTGCAAACGCACTTCAAATTCACGGCGGTTAACCAGCGCGGTCAGCTGATCATGACTGGCCTGATAGCTAATCTGTTCAGAGATCAGACGGTTGTCGGTGATGTCCTGCAGGTTAACCACATAGTTCGTCAACTCCCCGTGAAAATCATAGATCGGGGCGATGTTAACCTGCGCCCAGTAATGCTCTTTCGATTTTTTCCGGTTGACAATATCGCCGCGCCAATTAGGCTCATGGCTCAGCTGAGGCCAGATATCATGATATGAAGTCTCCCCCTCTATTCGACAATGAAGGATGTTGATGTGATGACCAATAACATCTTCAGGAATAAATCCGGTGTCTTCCGTAAATCGCGGACTGGTGTACTCTATCTCTCCATCTGGCAGGGTAATCAGTACCATATTAGGACTAAACTCAACCGCCTTAGTCACCTTAAGCAACGCCTGCTCGGCCTTGGTTCGCTCCTCAACTTCATGCTGTAGTGAAGCGGTTTTTTCACTCACCAGCTGACTGATGCGCAAGGTACGCCCCGTCAGCGAGAGTAACCAGCCCCCCAGAAGTCCGGCAAACAACATACCGCCAAGGAGTACGATCCAGCTGCTCCACTGAGAAAAGCCCGAAAAGAATTCAGGCTTCGCCCGATACTCAAACCGGTACCTTCGTCCCCCCGTCGAATATTCATGAGTCCAGAGCAGAGGCTCATAAGCATCATCACCCTTTGCGAAAAATATCTGTTGCTCGTGACCTGTCGTATCGAACACCTCAACACTGATCTGCTCCGCCAGATCATGACGTTCGTTGAGTACATACTTTATGAAATCTTCGACACGGTAAACCGCCGCTACTACGCCCTCTTCAGACATATCCAGATCGACCCCCGGGTGGCTGACATGCAGATATCCAACAACTCCTGCCTGCTCTCCCAGATCCTGAACTAATCTGATCGGGGCAGTAAAGGCTATGCTATCCCCCCCCAGGGCTCGCTGAAGTGCAGCCATCGCCAAAGGGTTACTATAAACGTTGAAAGCCAGGGCACGCTCATTCTCAGCTAATGGTTCAACGTAGGTTATCGGGTAGTAATACTCCCTCTCAGGGGCTTTAACTAACTGCCCGGACTCATCCAATTCCATTATTTCGCGGGGCCCAGCCGGGGAATTTTCATAGTCAGAACGACGCTTATCAGGAATACGGGGAATCCACTCCAGTGCCTGTATTTCAGGATAGCGTTGCAGCATATGGTGAGTGAAATGATTGAAATCAACAGCACTAATACTGGAACTGCTGGCAAACAGGCTGCGTAAAGAGTAGAGCGACTCTATACCCGCATCCAGTCGGGATGCCATATTAGAGTGCAGCTGTTCGGCCTGTTGATTAAATTTCAGGCGCCGCTCTTTTGATTCATAGTTTTTGGTGATCATAAAAAGTACAAAAATGACCACCATTAAGCTCGTCATCGGCAGGACAATCGTCCACTTCCGGGTAAACAAAGTGCTCTGCTTACGAGCAAACAGAGCCAGCAATATGGGCACGACAACAATCGCTCCGATACTGTCTCCAATCCACCAGGTTAACCAACTGACAAAAAAGCGGTCCCAGGCAATCAGGTTATAAGCCAGAAGTACAGAAGTGGATATCAGGCTGGCGAACAGTGACGCAAGTGGTCCGATGATCAACAGAAAAAGAGCGATCTGTTTATCGTCGACAAGATCTGGCATGCCATTGAACACCCGACGAGTCAGCCATACCGCGCTCACCGCTTCTATAATGGACGCCATACTGAGAAAAAAAATCGGCCCAAAGGGACGCGGCAAAGCTTCTGAAGTGTTGGCATTCAGCCAACTACCCGCATAAAACAGCATTAACGCGATAAATAAGCCAAAACAGGCACGATAACCACGCAGCAAAATAGCAGCGATAGAGACACCTGCAGCGGGCCAGACCGCAGAAGCTGCGTTTGAGGGAAGCGCCAGTAACCAGATCGAAGCTTGCGCTAACAAAAGATATGAAAGCCCTGGCAGTACATGAGTACAAAAAAGATCAGCAAGGCGACCTTGACGTGAGCCGGCACATTGTGAATATGAAGACATACTGCTACTGAATTCTCTAAAAGTAAGCTATCTAATTGGAATAACTATCAACAATGTACCCTAAAGCACTATTAAAATTGAGTTAATACTACTTAAATCTGAAGCATTTTTGTCGCAGACTAAAAATCTCAAAATATTAATTAAACGGATTAAGGCCCTGCTGCAAAAAGTGCAGGATTATCTGACTTAATCTGAGGAAAATCGAATCTGATAGCGATAACCGACAGCCCTCTGCAACAAACAACGGATAGAAACATTCCATAGTACAGTCATCCTCATAGAGGACAACCCTGCAGCATCGTCTGACAACAAATAGTCACATGTTCTGCCATCGATAATGGTCTCTTCTCAGCACCTGAAGTAAGTACCTTAAGTAAACTCAGACAATAGCAGGCAACGATAGTTCGGCAGACCGGACAGAACACTGACCGATAACTAACGGGCAGAGAAGAACATGAATAGAACGCCGCCATGCAAGATCCGGATGCGTCCGTCATGAGAAGCGGTATCAGAGAAAAAGAGATGATCGCTATCGGCGCTTACCCGATAACGACTAATAGCAATCATCTCAACTTAAATGAGCCGTAATGAATACAACAGAAGCTGTCTATTGACAGCTCCTGCAGATCAGACCTGAATCAGCAGACATCAACCCCCAGTTTTTCCAGCAAGAAATTCACCGGTATATTTAGCGGCATTAGTAACTCGCTTGCAGTGTCAGACTTATATTTCTGGGTTCACCGTAAGTGTTATAAGTATTCCATCCACCTAAACGGGTGTAGTAAGTCTGATCAGTCAGATTATTCAGGTTCATACTGAGGGTCACGTTCCTGTTGAGAGGATAACGCGCCATCGCATTGACAATCGAGTAACCATCCTGACTGCGTATTGCCCAACTGCCAGTCCCAGCCGAACTGCCACTGACAGTGTTGACTCCCAATCCCAGACTCAGATTCTGCAGAGAACCGGATCGAAAATGACGCACGCCCCAGAGTTTTAAAGTATGCCGGGGTTCCCAGGTTGTAAAGACTTCACCCTGTTTCCAACTATCCGTCAGATATTTAGTCTCAAGCAGGGTATATCCTGCCTGTATTTCATAATCTGGTGTTGGTTGCCCGGAAACCTCTATTTCCCAGCCCTTACTTTCTACCTCGCCAGCATTAAGGTAATAATCTACATGATTCGGATCCTGATAGGCGCGATTTGAATCCTGCAGTCGGAACCAGGCAATCGAAGCCTGAAGCTGGCCATCAAAAAACTCAGACTTCAATCCTACCTCTGTCTGGCTTCCCTCCCGGGGGTCAAGCATTCCTCCGGCATAGGTTTCCCGGGATTGCGGAATAAAGATATCACTTCGGCTGATATAGGCCGACGTGTTTTCGCTAAAGTCATAAAGCAACGCACCGTAGGGCGTAAACTCATCACTGACACGAGAACCTTCTGACCATGCCGAAGGGGGCGCTGGCGCGATGCTGCGTGATTTTTCTTTATAGTCACTCAAACGTCCGCCCAGCACTAATGTAAGCGGATCAGCCAGACTCAAACGAACCTGAGAATAAAAACCGCTCTGGGTGGTCTCAGTTTCACCACCACGGTCATAGGGCAGGTTAAAGTCTGGCACCTGCTCCGACTGGCCAAATGGTATCCCTGTCGCCGTTGTTGCATTAACTCCCGCATAAGAAGAGTTATACGACTCGGCATTGTATCCCACAAGCAGCGTATGGCTGCGGCCAAAAAGCGCTAACGGCCCGGTTGCGTACAGATCAACAGCTGTGCGCTTATACTCATAATCCCGTTCCATGCGACCATAAGAGGTTGTCTGTAAATTAATATCAACACTACTGCTTACATAGCCATCTTTAAAATAGAAGTCTTGTAACCGCTGACTAACGCGGGCCGTCATCAGCCAGCCGTTATTCCACTGATGTTCAAGTCCAGCGGTATATTCCTGCGTATCCCAGCGCGATTCAGCCCAGTCAGCAATGGGGTTAGTCGAACGGGAAACCTTCATTAAGCGACCATCTGACCAGGCGGGAAGACCGTAAGAGGTCGCCGGAGTATCATCTTTCTGAATCGCCGCCGATAAGGACAACGTCGTGTCAGCATTAAGGTCCCATTCGAGTGTGCTGTAACCCAGCCAGCGCTCGGTATGGGTTTTATCGTAGAAGTAATCCTTATCGGTGAAGGACATAACCGCCCGGCCACGAACCGACCCGGACTCGTTTAAAGCATCGGTCACATCCAGTGCAACATGATAATTATCCCAGCTTCCCACGGATGCCGATCCCGTCAGGGCAAATTCATCTTTAGCCCGCTTACGGACCAGATTGACAACCCCTCCTGGACTATCGGTTCCAGTAAAAATGCCTGAAGGCCCCCTTAACACTTCAACCCTGTCGTAAATATCCAGATCAAACTGCTGCACCCCGGACAAACTTGAATATGCAGGAATACCGTCATACATAACGCCCAGCGAGTAACCCCGTGAACGCATTTGACTCTGGGTGCTGTCATTGGCAATTACCGTCACCCCGGTAACCTGATTAAGTGCATCAGGAACCGTCTTGAGATTCTGGTCATTGATGCGTTGCTGAGTTATCACAGAAACAGATTGAGGAATCTCACGTGGAGACAAAGGCTCCTTTCCGGCCACGGACAGTGACTGTGTATAAGCCGTCGATTGCTGCCCAATCACTTCAATAGTAACGGGGGGAGAGTCCTCATCGAGGATCTCTGATGCGGTTTCAGCGTGGACCGTCGACACGCAGACAGCCGCTAAAAAAACACTCTGACATAGTATTTTACGACGCTCAGAAGGGAATAAAAACTGCTCTTCAACCAGCCCCGTTACCGTTTCAATGTATCCCTTATGCTCAGTCATACGTCCGTTCCTGAATTAGAAAAAAACGTATCATACAGACAGCAGAATAAGATTTAATCTGCCTGCGACTATATGCCACATCTGTTTGATATATATAGCAAAATACCAGGAAAAAAGGACCTTAATTTAAGCAAAAAAAATTATAAAAACAGCCCTTCAGTCAAGGCCGTTCACCGTCATAACACCCAGAAAACTGGCAAGATTTTCCCTATCAATGATGTCAGTCAAGTAAGAGTCTTGACCTTTAGATATATTGAGTTATTTTGGAGTTCGCCATTAGCCGTACCGATGAGAAAATAAAACTAATATCAGATTATCTCAATGGACATAGCTCTAAAATAGCAGCGTTTAAGCAGCGCGCTCAGGAGTGCCAAAAGTCAGTTCAGATCTGATGAAAAAGGATTTTAAGATGAATACAGAGATTTATGCTTCGCCACAAGCCAATTTAGAACTCACAGCAGACACACTGGCCCCTTTAACATTAAAACAGATCCTGTTTTCATTTGAAGGAAGGATTGGCCGAAAAACATTCTGGCTGGCTTCACTGGCCTGTGCGCTGGTGACCTGGGCTATTACGGCAGGTCTGATTGCTATGCTGCTCACCGCTTTAGACACATCAACGGATCCCACCGCGGGCATTATCACCTATATGACCCTGACCTTCCTGCTCTGTATACCAACAGGCTGGATCGGACTGGCCCTGCAGGCAAAACGCTGGCATGACCGCAACAAGTCTGCCTGGTGGATTCTGATTATGTTTGTACCGCTGATTGGTCCTTTCTGGGTGCTGATCGAAGCGGGCTTTCTGGCGGGCAGTCCGGCGACTAACGACTATGGAGCTCCCAGCGCCTGATAAAAGAATAGAATGCGCAATGCGACAACACGCTTGCGCATTCTACAGTGATGATACTGAATTGAACGGGCTTAAGACAGAAGACACAGTCAGCTTCTGGGAGGCATCACGGGAAACGGTGTCACGGTCCCCTTCACTTCAGTAATTTTTGCCGGCCCTTCATGCTTTACTTCATCAATCCGAATAATCGCCTGCATCGGAATATAGCTGCGTTCCACATCTTCAAACTGTTTTTTCAGTTTCTCTTCTGAGGGGTCAACCACCATTGCACTCTGACTGCCAAAAACGATATTTTCTACTTCCAGAAAGCCCCACAAGTCACTTTGATAGACATTATGTGCATAGATCTCGTAGATCTCATTCTGATTAAGAAATTTTATCCGATAGATCGGGTCACTCGCCATGATTCACTACACTCAAATAGGTTAACAGCGGTTATTATGGGGGCGCTTTAGATGATTACAAGTCATAACAGGAAGCGGTTAAAAACTATGCAGCCGGATTGCCATAAAGTATAATTCCCGCCCTTTTAATTTTCCCAAGCTGTAGAACAGGTGTGTAATGGCCAAAAAGCTATTCATTAAAACCCATGGTTGTCAGATGAACGAGTACGACTCTTCACGCATGGCGGACCTTCTGGGCGAAAGCCATGAACTTGAGTTGACCGACAATCAGGATGAGGCGGACGTGCTGCTCCTGAACACCTGTTCGATTCGTGAAAAGGCTCAGGAGAAGGTATTTCATCAACTGGGCCGCTGGCGCAAGCTGAAAGCGAAAAAACCTGACCTGAAGATCGGTGTTGGCGGCTGCGTCGCCTCGCAGGAAGGTGACGCTATTCTTAAACGCGCGCCCTATGTGGATATGATTTTTGGCCCACAAACCCTGCACCGTTTACCAGAGATGATTGATCTCACTAATTCCGGCACGCAGAAGAAAGGTATCGTCGATATCAGTTTTCCTGAAATCGAGAAATTTGACCATCTGCCCGCTCCCCGGGTTGAAGGGGCTGAAGCCTTCGTTTCCATCATGGAAGGTTGCAGTAAATACTGCACTTTCTGCGTTGTCCCTTATACCCGTGGCGAAGAGGTCAGCCGGCCACTGGATGACATCATCGCCGAAGCCGTTGAACTGTCTGAGCAGGGTGTCCGCGAGATCCACCTGCTGGGGCAGAATGTTAATGCTTATCAGGGGGCAACCGATGATGGCGATAGTGCCGATCTGGCCGAACTCATCCGCTGCATCGCGGCTATCGACGGTATCGACCGTATCCGCTTCACGACCTCCCATCCGGTTGAATTCACCGACAGCCTGGTCGACGTCTACCGGGATGTTCCTGAACTGGTGAGCTTTCTGCACCTACCGGTACAAAGTGGCTCAGACAGAATTCTGATGGCGATGAAACGCGGTCATATGGCGCTCGAATATAAGTCACTGATTCGTAAAATCCGGGCTGCCCGCCCTGATATCACGCTGTCATCCGACTTTATCGTTGGCTTCCCCGGGGAAACCGACGCTGATTTCGAAGCCACCATGAACCTGATCGCCGAGATCGGCTTTGATAACTCATACAGTTTTATCTACAGCCGCCGTCCCGGCACCCCGGCATCGGATCTGCCAGATGATGTTTCAGATGACACCAAAAAAGAACGCCTGAATATTCTGCAGCAGCGCATCACTCAGCAGGCGATGCAGATCAGTCGCCGGATGGTCGATTCGGTGCAACGGATTCTGGTCACCGATTATTCACGCAAAGACCCGGGCATGCTCCAGGGGCGTACCGAAAACAACCGGGTAGTTAACTTCCGTTGTGACAACCCCGATCTGATCGGCCACTTTGCGGATGTTCGCATTGCTGAAGCCTATAGCAACTCACTGCTCGGAGAGTTGATTGGTTCCGAACTGGATGACTCACTGCAATAGGTCAGTCACATGCAGTTAACGGCTAAACTGAAAAGTATCTCTATCTAAGGATATGTTTTGAATACAGCGCAAACCATTCAGCTCTCGCTGGAACCGGATAACCCGCAACATCTGTCCAACCTTTGCGGTCAGCTCGATGAGCATCTGCGCCTGATCGGGCAGCGACTGGGAATAGAGATCAGCAACCGGGGCAACAGCTTTAAACTGGAAGGACAATCCAGCGTCGTGCGTGCCGCCGCCAAACTACTGGAGCAACTTTACGAAGATGCTCAGCAGGGCGTACAAATTACCCCTGATCAGATACACCTGTTACTGCAGCAGTCCGGTGTTGAGCAGCTGACAGGCAGCACACCGGCAGTTCCGGTTTATCAGGCGGATATAGCCATTCAGACCCGCAAAACCCTGATACGCCCCCGGGGGCCAAATCAACAGGGCTATGTTCGCTCTATTCTGACCCACGATATAAATTTTGGTATCGGTCCTGCCGGTACCGGTAAAACCTATCTGGCAGTCGCCTGCGCCTGCGAAGCGCTGGAACGAGAAGAGATCAACCGCATCCTGCTGGTCCGTCCGGCGGTTGAGGCGGGTGAAAAACTGGGCTTTCTGCCCGGTGACCTGAGTCAGAAAGTAGACCCCTACCTGCGCCCGCTATATGACGCACTCTATGAAATGCTGGGGATTGAGCGGGTCAGCAAACTGATCGAGCGGAATATCATCGAAGTGGCACCACTGGCTTACATGCGTGGCCGGACCCTGAACGGCTCGTTTGTGATTCTCGACGAAAGTCAGAATACCACCCGCGAGCAGATGAAGATGTTTCTTACCCGTATTGGCTTTGGCTCGACAGCCGTTATCACCGGCGACACCACCCAGGTCGACCTGCCGAAGGGCGTTCGATCAGGACTTGTCCATGCGATTGAAGTACTCAAAGAGGTCAAAGGGATCGGTTTCACCCACTTCACCTCCAAAGACGTGGTTCGCCATCCGCTAGTGGGACACATCGTCGACGCCTATGAGCAGTATGATAAACGCCAGGGACAAGACAAACAGCAGGATAAGCCATGAGCTACTTCGTCGACCGCCAGTGCCAGATAGAGGATGAAAACCTGCCCTCTGAAGAGCAACTGACTGAGTGGGTAAGTGCAGCGCTGAAAGGTCGCCTTGACACCGCTGAACTCTCAATCCGGATTGTCTCTCCTGAAGAAAGCCGGGCTCTCAACCACCAATACCGGGGTAAGGACAGCGCCACCAATGTTTTATCCTTTCCTTTCGAAATGCCGGAGGGGATAGAGCTTGATCTTCTGGGCGACCTGGTGGTCTGTGCCACGGTAGTTGCACGGGAAGCGGAGGAGCAAAATAAGCCATTATTCAATCATTGGTGCCATATGGTCATACATGGAGTATTGCATCTGCTTGGATTCGACCATATAAATAACGAGGAGGCGGAAGAGATGGAGCAGCTTGAAAGAGAAATTCTTGCTAATCTTAATATTCCTGACCCCTACTTGTTAACAGAATAAGCTTGTTGACCGAATAAGCTAGATGCCGAAGAAACGGAGCACCACATGAGCGAAGAGCGATCGGGAAATGGCCAGAACAGATCGTGGCTGGGTAAACTCGCCCAGGTATTTTCTGATGAACCCAAAACCCGTGAAGACCTGCTGGCAGACCTGAAGGACGCCACCGATGAAAATGTACTGGATCAGGAAGCATTCAGTATTATCGAAGGGGCAATGCAGGTTGCCGACCAACAAGTACGGGACGTGATGATTCCACGCTCGCAGATGGTTGTGGTAGAAGCGGACCAGACCCCTAAAGAATTTTTACCGATTATTATCTCATCGGCCCACTCCCGCTTTCCGGTCATCGGTGACAATCCCGACGATATTCTCGGAGTATTGCTGGCCAAAGACCTGCTCTCTCTTATACTCGATGATAATAATCTGGAAAGCTTCGACATTAAGCAACATGTCCGCAAAGCCACCTTTATTCCAGAAAGCAAGCGCCTTAATGTCCTGCTCAAGGAGTTTCGCGCGACACGCAATCATATGGCCATAGTCGTTGATGAGTACGGTGGTGTTTCCGGCGTTATCACTATCGAAGATGTGCTCGAACAGATTGTTGGGCAGATTGAAGATGAGCACGATGTCGAGGATGATGAAGGCAATATTAAACCGTTTGACGACAATGGTTATATCGTCAAGGCGCTGACACCGATCGAAGATTTCAATGAATTTTTCGATATTGGCATGCCTGATGATGATTTTGACACTATCGGCGGTCTGGTGACACAGAAGTTTGGACACTTACCGCGCAAGGATGAGACCGTCGAGATTGATGCTTTTACATTTAAAGTACTCAGTGCAGACAACCGGCGCATCCGTCTGCTCCAGGTTATCCGGTCAGAACTGGCCGGTCAGTAATGACTAAGCGGACACCGTACGTATTCTGGCGCATTATTCTATGCGCCATCGCCGGTGCAATAGCCCCTCTGTCGCTGGCACCCTTTAATTACTGGTACCTGAGCGGCGTATCGGTCGCCCTGCTATTCATACTTTTGCACAATTGTACCCCCCGGGTCGGTGGCTGGCTGGGCTGGTGTTATGGTCTGGGTTTCTTTGGTACCGGTGTCTCCTGGGTGTTTGTCAGTATCCACGAACACAGCAATGCCTCGGCGTTGCTGGCAGGCTCAATGACAGCGCTGTTTGTCGCTGCCCTGGCGATCATGTTTGCGCTGCAGGGGTGGCTTTACCGCCGGCTTTTCCGCAACGTTATCGGCTTTTGCGCGTTATGGGTTTTATTCGAATGGCTGCGTAGCTGGTTATTCACCGGTTTCCCCTGGCTCTATCTCGGCTATAGCCTGATTGATACGCCGCTGGCCGTATTCGCGCCGCTGGGCGGCGTCTGGTTACTCAGTCTCTACATCGTCCTTAGCAGCACCCTGCTGATCACAGCCCTTAAACGTCTCAATCAACCATTACAGGCCGCTGCCATCCTGATGGTGCTCGGTCTGCCACTGGTCGCTATTCAACAGCATCAGATTCCTGAAAACTGGACAACACCGATTGGTGAACCGCTGAAGGTTATGGCGGTGCAGGCTAATATTCAGCAACAGCAGAAATGGGACCGCCGTAAGCTGGAAAACATTCTGCAAACCTATGTCGATCTCAGCCAGGGCAGTGACAAAGTTGACCTGCTGATCTGGCCTGAAACGGCTATTCCAACCTTTTATCAGACCGCCAGCGTCATGCTCGGACCCTTTACGAGGACTCTGGAAAACAATAACACGGCGATGATCAGCGGTATTCCAACCGTCTATAACGACCCGGGACACCCTAAAGGCAGGCGCTACACCAACAGCCTTCGGGTGTTTGCTGGTGGCAGCGGTAACTACGATAAACAACGACTGGTGCCTTTCGGTGAGTACGTCCCACTTGAGAACCAGCTGAGAGGACTGATCGACTTCTTTAATCTGCCGATGTCAGAGTTCAGTCTGGGGGCACCTGACCAGCCGTTACTGGAAGCGGCTGGCAGCCGGATTGCACCATTTATCTGTTACGAGATCGCTTATCCGGAATTAGTCCGGCAACAAAGTCTGACCAGTGATCTGTTACTCACCGTCAGCAATGACACCTGGTTCGGCCATTCAAGTGCACCGGCGCAACATCTGCAGATCGCCCGGATGCGGGCGCTGGAAACCGGCCGCTGGCTGATTCGTTCAACGAATAACGGTATCAGTGCCCTGATCAGTCCTGACGGCAAAATCAGCACGACAGTACCACAGTATGAACAGGCAGTGATGGTTGGGCAGGTACAACAGATGCAGGGCCTGACTCCCTATCAGGAGTGGGGAATCAGACCACTACAAATCGCGATCGGACTGATGTTACTGTTTGGCCTGGTCACCGCCCCACGGAGCCGACAATCGCGTAAAGGTTTCTGAACCACACTGAGTACAGGCGGCTAAACGACTGGTGCTGGTGTAGGTCACCTGTGCACCACAATCAACACAGACAAAAGTACCCGCAGCGGCAGTATCACCGGCGCCGTAATAAGCTTCGCTGTCTGCCAGCCGCTGCTCCAGCTCAGTCATCCCAATTCGGGTCTGATCGGCCAGATCCATCAGTTGCCGGACAACGGTCTGCTCGAGATAGTTGAGATCAAAATTCAACCAGGCGGCGACGCCCTCACCGGTTTCATGGGCATAATAACCCAGCTGTTTCAGGTCTTTCTTTACATAAGCGCTGAGCAGATCCATCTCATCGCGGGTCATCTCTTCAGCGGCCAGTTCCAGCTCGACAGCTTCTTCTATTTTCTCCTGCAGATAATCCCAGGAGCGCAGCTCAACAGATTCAAGATCCTGACGTAAACGGCTTAGCACCCGATCATATTGAGCACTACGATCTTTACCATTGCTATTGTTGCTCATATCCATCTCCAAAGCCGACTAAAAACTATATGTACCATTACATATATTGTATCCTATGCCCCAAAGACAATACATTCCATTGACCGGTATCCAACGTTAGCCGGTTTTTATCATTCAGAGTCGAAATGAACGAACAATACAAACCGCAGCATATAGAACCTGAAGTCCAGAAACACTGGGTCGACAATGAAAGCTTCAAAGCCACTGAAGACCTGTCCAAAGAGAAGTTCTACTGTCTCTCCATGTTCCCCTACCCGAGCGGTCGGCTGCACATGGGGCATGTACGCAACTACACCATTGGCGATGTGGTTTCACGCTACCAGCGAATGCAGGGCAAAAATGTCCTGCAACCCATGGGTTGGGATGCGTTCGGCCTGCCAGCAGAAAACGCGGCTCTGAAAAATAACGTACCGCCCGCCAGCTGGACCTATGAAAACATCGATTACATGCGTACTCAGCTGGATCAGATGGGTTTTGGCTATGACTGGAGCCGCGAAGTAGCGACCTGCCATCCATCTTACTATCGCTGGGAACAATGGTTCTTTACCCGCCTCATGGAAAAAGGGCTGGTTTACAAAAAAGACTCTGAGGTTAACTGGGACCCGGTCGATCAGACGGTACTCGCTAACGAACAGGTGATTGATGGCCGCGGCTGGCGCTCAGGTGCGCTGGTTGAACGCAAAAAGATTCCTCAGTGGTTTCTGAAAATCACCGATTATGCCGATGAGTTGCTTGATGATCTGGACAAGCTTGATGAATGGCCGGAACAGGTACGCACCATGCAGCGCAACTGGATTGGTCGCTCTGAAGGTGTTGAGCTAAGCTTCCATGTCGATGGTTTTGGTGAACTTGACGTTTTCACTACCCGCCCTGATACCCTCATGGGTGTCACCTATGTGGCCGTAGCACCCGGACACCCGCTGGTACAACAGGCTGCGCTGAACAATCCCGAGCTGCTAACCTTCATCGACGACTGCAAAAACATGAAAGTCGCCGAAGCGGATATGGCGACGATGGAGAAAAAAGGCTTCGCTCTGGGGATTGATGCGACTCACCCTCTGACAGGTCAGCAAGTCCCCGTCTGGACCGCCAACTTCGTGCTGATGGACTACGGCTCTGGTGCGGTGATGTCAGTTCCGGCTCACGACCAGCGCGATTACGAATTTGCTAAAAAATACAATCTGCCGATCAAACAGGTTATCCGTCCGGCAGATGGCAGCGATGCGGATATTGAAAACGAAGCCTTTACTGACAAAGGCGTTCTGATGAATTCCGGCAGCTTTGATGAGCTTGACTTCGAAGTCGCCTTCAAAGCAATCGCCTCTGAACTGCAAAGCAAAGGCAAAGGCAAAGTCACGATTAACTATCGTCTGCGTGACTGGGGCGTATCCCGACAGCGTTACTGGGGCACCCCTATTCCCGTCATTAACTGCGAAAGCTGTGGTGCTGTCCCTGTCCCTGAAGATCAGCTGCCCGTTGTCCTTCCGGTAGACGTAACCTTTGATGGCGTCGGCTCGCCGATCAAGAAAATGGATAGCTTTAAGAAAACCAGCTGTCCTAAGTGTGGCCGTGAGGCGGAACGGGAAACCGATACCTTTGATACCTTTATGGAATCTTCCTGGTATTACGCCCGTTACGCCTGCCGCAACGCCGACACCATGCTGGAGCCTGAAGCAGCAAACTACTGGCTGCCGGTCAATCAGTATATCGGCGGTATCGAGCACGCAATTCTCCACCTGCTCTACTCCCGCTTCTTCCACAAGCTGATGCGTGACGAAGGCCTGGTTAACTCTGATGAGCCATTCGAACGCCTGCTGTGTCAGGGTATGGTTCTGGCTGACACCTATTTCCGTGAAGATGGCAATGGTGGCAAAATCTGGATCTCGCCCACCGAAGTCAAAGTTGAAAGGGATGAAAAAGGCCGGGTTATCAAGGCCACGCATATTGCTGATGGCGAACCGGTTGAGTCTGCGGGCATGGGCAAAATGTCCAAATCGAAGAACAACGGTATCGATCCGCAGGTGATGATCGATAAGTACGGTGCTGACACCGTTCGTCTGTTCATGATGTTCGCAGCGCCACCAGAACAATCTCTTGAGTGGTCTGATTCCGGCGTAGAGGGTGCCCATCGTTTCCTTCGCCGCCTGTGGAAGCTGGTATACGATCATCTGCAATACCCTGGTGACGTTGTTGCTCTGCAGCCGGAAAGCCTCGACGAGCGCCAGAAAGAGCTGCGCCGTAAAACCCATGAAACCATCAAAAAAGTGTCTGATGACGTTGAGCGTCGCCAGACATTTAATACTGCCATCGCAGCCGTCATGGAACTGAGCAATGCGATCAGTCGCTTTGTCGATGCCAGCGATCAGGGCCGTGCGGTAACCCGTGAAGCACTGACAGCGGCGGTACAATTGCTGGCGCCGATCGTACCGCATATCACCCATCAGCTATGGCAGGATCTGGGACACACCGGGAGTCTGCTGGATGCACCCTGGCCCGTTGTAGATGAAACAGCCATGACACGGGCGAACGTATTAATGGTGGTTCAGGTGAACGGCAAGGTACGCGGTAAGATCAATGTCCCTGCTGACTCTGACGAAAGCGTTGTGCTACACACAGCGCTGGCCGATGAAGGTGTTCAGCGCCACATGGACGGAAAGACAATCCGCAAACAGATTGTTGTACCCAATAAACTCGTCAACATCGTTGTAGCTTAAGGGGACAGGGATGAAACGCTGCCAAAACCGTCTGTCGGCCACTTTTTTGCTGATTGCCTGCTGTTTCATGCTATCGGCCTGCGGGTTCCACCTGCGCGGTAGTGCTGACATTGCTGAACCGTTGCGGCAGCTCACGCTGGTCACCCCTGAGCGCTCCCGCAGTCAGCTGGAGCCGGTGCTTCGCAGGCAACTGGAAGCCAATGGCGTCGCCGTCAATACCGGCTCTGGTTATCTGCTTGAGATCATTTCTGAAAGGCGCTCCCGGCGTGAAGCCACGCTGGGTGCAAACGCCGATATCGATGAATACGAGCTCACCACCAAAGTTAAATTTATGGTGAAAGATCCACAGGGCAATCCGATGCTGGAACGGAATATTCTTGCGGAGCGCACCTATGACTACGACGCCAACAAAGAAACGGCCAGTAGCGCCCAGGAGGCTCAGCTTTATGCCGAAATGGATCAACAACTGGCGATTCAGATGATGCGTTTCTACGCCAGCCTGAAACCCGTCGCACCTTAATCCCTGATGAAGATAAAACCGGAGCAGCTTGCCAACAAACTCGGCCCGCAACCGGCACCGGTTTACCTTGTTACCGGCGATGAAACACTCCTGATTGAGGAAAGTTGCGACCTGCTCCGCCAGCACCTTAACTCAATCGGCTTCAGCGAACGGGAAACCCTTCATGTTGAAGGCGGATTTAAGTGGGAATATCTGCTGGAATGCGCCAATGCACTCTCGCTGTTTGCCGAGCAAAAGATCATTGAGCTGCGACTGGGTAGCCAGAAGCTCAACAAGAACGCCAGCGATATCCTGCAGGAATACCTGAAACGGCCTGCGGCAGATAATGTCTTACTTATCATCGCTGACAAACTTGATGCTGGGGCAAAAAAAAGCGCCTGGTTCAAAGCCATCGATCAGCAGGGCATTATCGTTGAAATATGGCCGGTAGACCTGCAACAGCTCCCCGGGTGGATCAACAACAGAGCCCGCCATATCGGTTTGGCCTTAGAAAATGATGCGGTACAGTTACTCTGTGAACGCATTGAAGGCAATCTGCTAGCCGCCAAACAGGAACTGGATAAGCTCAATCTTCTCTATGCCGGACAAAATGTCACCGTAGACATGGTAATGGACAGCGTGTCTGACAGCTCCCGTTATGATATATACGGGCTGACAGAAGCCGCGGTTCTGCAGCAAATCCCCCGCTGCAATAAGATCATTGAAGTTCTCAGACAGGAAGGCACCGAAGCGTCTGTTGCACTATGGGCTATCGCCCGTGAAATCCGCTCACTGATCACTATTCAGAACGGCCTGCAGAAAGGCACACCTTTCGACACCCTGTGTCAGCGGGAACGAATCTGGGGCAACCGTAAAAATCAGATGCGCAACGCGGCTCAGAGAATTCATCCCGACAGACTCAGCCAGATGTTAAGCCGTTGTGCCGAAGCCGATGCCCAGATTAAGGGGGCTCCCGGTGACCCGTGGCTGACGCTGACCGGAATTACACTGCAACTCGGCGGAATCGAACTTAACATAGAACGCTGAAGGCCTCATACCGCAGAGCAGAAAGCAAACTCTTCGCGTTCATTAACCACACAAGTGATCTCAGCCAGACCTGATCGCAACAACGGTATTGGCCTCTATTCAGAATATAAGCCATACTTACGACTGGCTCTGCAATAGGATTTTACGCCGTGTTCACAACAAGCTCTGCCAGTCTATCCATTTTTCTTGCCCTGCTGCTGAGCGGCTGCTCTGACAGCGATATGCAGACAACCTCAACCGACGGCAAAGAACTTTATTCGCTCTACTGCGAAAGCTGCCATAAAAGTGATGGCAGCGGCAAATTCCTTAAAGGCATACCCGCCAATAAAACAACCCGTTTGCGATATGATCAGGTTGTATTGCTCATCCGTCAGGGAGATCCTGGCCGTCCCGACATGCCATTCTTTACCAACCTCACACAACAACAAGCCGAAGCAATCGTCAATTATCTGTTCAGCCTGAGGATTTATTAGATCGAAAACAGTCCACCGTTAAAAGCAGGCCGCTAAACAAGTTCAGCTAGCCAGATAAAGCGTTTAAAAGAATGATACAAACTGGCTACAGTAACGATCAACGCAGTAAAAGCGATAAGATTCCTTAAACCTCTTCCATTGTCCCCCTCTATCCCCCTACCTCTTTATATTGCGGATGCCGTGTTGCGAATAGCTTACAAGGTTTGAGCACAGCTCAATAACTCCAAAAAGGAAAACATAATTGCTTCATGAGTTTTCTGAAAGAACAAAAAAAGAGAGCACCTGGCTCTCTTCTTTTGCTTTTCCGGGTAAGGAAAACGACGTTTTCGGTTCTAACCGCTGGCAAGCGGCTAAACCGACCCACACTACTTAACTAACGAATGCGTCACTTTCGTTTCCAGCATGATATTGTCATCCAACGGGCAGCGATGACATATCTCTTCAAGAAACTTCGCTTTTTCTTCGTCGCTCAGGTCAGCATCGATCTTCGCTTTGACGGTAATGGTCTGAAACCCTATCCGGTCCTCGGTTGGTTTACCCAGCAACCCGGCAGGATTCATGGTGCCATCAACATCAATATCAATACCCCGCATCTCAATTTTTTGCTGAGTTGCCGCAATACGGGCGATGCTGGCGATACAACCGCCCAGTGAAAAGAGAAAAAATTCCAGTGGTGTCGGGCCTTTGTCAGTACCACCAGCCCGCTCAGGCTGATCAATAGTGACTTTATGGCCACGGATGTCAGCATGCACCTGACAACCGGCTTTCATTGAAGCAGACACTGAGATAACTTTATTACCAGACATATCAACAATCCTAATATAGCAAATTAACATTAGAATTATCGCATATAGCGCATCAAAAGAAATCCTTTTATGGAGCCCTTCAAAGAGAGCTCTTAAAAGAATGCTCTTAAAAGAATGCTCTTAAAAGAGTGCCCTGAATTATTTAATCACCCTACTGGTAAATGTGGCTAAGCTGCGACTCACTTTGATTTACGGACAGGGTAGAAATATTCGGTGATAAATACGATGAGTGCAAAAAAGGCGATCACCTTCGCAAACAGTAACGCTTTGGGATAACCGCCATCATGGCCAGCCAGAATCATCAGAGCGGCAACCAGCAACAACAACACAATAAACAGATGCATCGAAATTCTGAAACCAAAGCTGAACCGCTCCGCCGTTTTAATGGCGGCTACCGAGACCAGAATACCGAAGGCACTGCCCACCAGAACATCGACCGGCCAGTGTGCCGCAACCATCACCCGACTTACCGCGACCAGGGCGCCCACTAGCAACAGGGTTCGCCGTAACAACGGCTGAGTAGAAAAGTAATAAGCGATTGCAACAAATATGAAAGCAGTCAGTGAGTGACCCGAGGGAAAACTGCCGTTTTTCAACGCTTTGCCCACCAGATGATATTCACCAGCCAATAACTCAACAGGAGGGCGACCGGCACCAAACAGGCTTTTCAGACCATGAGTCACCAGTGTGCCGTAGATCGCGGCGATAAAGATCACCCAGAGAATAGCCGGATTACGTCGGGCAACCATTAAGGCCAGCGTCAACGCCAGGGTTGTATCCCCCATAAACGTGGCAATCTGCCAAAACGTCTCAGGAAAGACCGGCGTGAACTGGTTTAACAGGTGAAACGCACCGTGATATCCAGCAATCAGCCAAAGCAACAAAGCCGTCACCAGTAAACCGACAGCCACCAGCGTCAGCTGTTTCAGCGCCGCTGCGTCATTACGTGCCAAAAACTGTTGCCGCGAGTTTTCCAGCTGTCCCGGCAGTCCGGCAACGATAAAGGTATTGCTAATCTGTTGCCGCAGGCTTTGCATCTTGCCACTCCAGCAGACGGATTCCGCCTTTGTTGAACAACTCCGCAAACACGGCTTCAGGATGACGCTGCTGCAACTTCAGCTGATTATCAGCATCGGTAAAGATAATATCTCCAGGCTGTGGTTTCTTCTCATTCGGCGTAATCGCATCCCGATAAACACTGAATGTCGGCATATGCAGCCCGAAAGCGACCACATGCTGCCCTGCCCTGGCTTTCGCGATATAGGCGGCTTCCTGCACCGGTTGCTGCTGCAGGCCAGCCATTACCTGAATAAAGAAATTAAAGACAAACAACGTCTGAATAAACCCAATAGTGACAAATTTAACCGGCTTATCCAGTTTCGCGCTAAAGGCGATTCCCAGAACCAGAATTAAGGCAACTATACTGGCGATCAGATAGGGCGGTCCGACCACGTCCCAGACCCGCGCCAGCATCTCCTGCTCATAGAGTTTTCGACTACTCCCTGCAACAGCGTCCAGAATCCAGGGCAGTGCCAGCATGAGACTAAAAAACAGTACCGGAAACACCAATCCCCAACTGCGGAACAACGATTCACGATAGCGGGCAAACAGCATCAACAAACCAGAGATACCGTAGACCACATAGTGGGGGAGCTGGGTTCCGGAAACCGACACCAGCACAAACACCACACCCAGCCATATCATAAGATACAGAGTAAGTGAGTCCTTACAATATTCCCGGACATTGCGCAGCAGGGTAAACAACGCAGAGCTGAAGGGGAGCAACACCAGTGGCAGGGCGATCAGGTAATACCAAAGCTTGCCGCCATGGCCTTCGCGGGTATCACTAAAGCGGTTCAGGTTGTGATCCAGCAGAAAGCCTTTAAAGAACCCCATGCCCTGATCCTGATACACCAGCCATAACCAGGGGGTCAGAATAAGGAGTAACAAAACCCAGCCCGGCAGATAAAAGATGGCTTTCAGCCAACGCCGCCACTGCCCCTGTATGATAAAGAAGATACCGCTGACCAGTAACGGGATCAGCACCGCAACCGGGCCTTTAGTGAGCAATCCCAGCGCCATCCAGAGATAGACGCGCAGCAGCAAAAAGCGTGACCGTTCGTCTGGTTGCTGCCAGTAACGCCAGATATCCAGTACCGTCAGCGTCATAAACAGATTTAACCAGGCATCGGCTATAGCACCTTTACCAATAATACCGATCCAGAGCGTATTCGCCATGATCAGTACAGTATAGAGTGCCGCTTTGCTATCCCATTGCTGACGGGCAAAGCGGTAACAGACCAGCATCCAGCAACTGGCAGCAATAGCCGAAGGCAAGCGCAGGGAAAACTCACTCAGATCAAAGAGGGAAACACTCAGTGCCTGAAACCAGTAACTCAGAATGGGTTTATCGTAACGGGGTTCGCCATTCAGATAGGTCGCAGCAAAATTGTTATTAGCCAGCATCTCCCGGGTAGCTTCAGAGAACGCCCCCTCATCGAGATCGAAAAGAGGGAAACCCCAAATATTCCAGAAAAATGCAAAAAAGATCGCCGCAAACAGCAGCCCATAATGTAAGACGTTAGTTTGGCGCTGAGTCGGCGTCATGCGCAGAAGCCTCATCGGTTGCATCAGCCTGTTGCGTATACCAACTTCCTGCATCATCACTGCTCAGTTTTTGCCGCAGGGTATAACCACGGGTATTTGACGTTTCAAAGAAGATGCGCGACATCATCTCAGCCAGTACGCCAGTGGTGATAAACTGTAACGAAACCACCAACAGGAAGATACCGACCATAAACAGTGGCCGACTGCCGATATCTTCACCAAGAAACAACTTCACCATCATCAGCCAGGTCATGATGAGCGAGCCGATAACCCCCATTCCCAGTCCCAGATAACCAAAAAAGTGACCCGGACGAGCTTTAAATTTGAGAAAGAAGAAAACGACTAACAGGTCCAGAATAACGCGGAAAGTGCGCGACAGGCCATACTTTGACTCACCGAACTGACGGGCGTGATGATCAACGATGGTCTCGCCAATTCGTGACGGCTTGGTAACCGAAGCAACCCAGACTGGAATAAAGCGGTGCATCTCTCCAAACAGGCGTACCTGCTTTATCACACTGGCACGATACACTTTCAGACTGCAACCATAATCATGCAACCGAACCCCTGTGACTTTTGCGATCAGACGGTTGGCCTGACGGGAGAAGAACTTACGCGTGGATTCATCTTCCCGCTTCTTACGCCAGCCCTGAAGCATGTCCAGGTCACGCTCTTCCATCTCCTCGATCATACGCTGAATATCGGAAGGATCGTTTTGCAGATCGCCATCCATCGTGACAATGATTTCACCACGGGCAGCATCGATACCCGCCTGCATCGCCGCAGTCTGACCAAAATTACGCTGCAGCTCTACCACCCGCAGATGATCGCCTCGCTGTTGCTGAGCTTCATACAGGCGCACAACCGTGTTATCCGGACTACCATCATCGACGCAAATAAGCTCCCACTTACCGGCATAATCACTGAGGCATTCATGTACCCGCTCTACCAGCGGAAAGACACAATCCTCTTCTTTATACATCGGTACGACGATCGATAATGATTTCATAAATTATCCGGATTCAAGTCATTAAAAGTGTAAGCGGACTCTATCACAAAGCCCTTTTGATATGAAGGTAAAGCCCGCTGTAGCGGCCACTGCAGCTCATTTGGTTAGCGTAAGGCAAGACTCTCGCCGACGAAAAACCTTTGCCACCAGCCAGCCTAATCCAAAGGCAGCAAATGACATCAGCAACAGAAACAGATGCAGCTGTACTGCGACCTTAAGCAACGCGGTGGTATCAATCGCATAGAATTGTCCGGCCAGCACAAAAGCCGCTTCAAACGTTCCCGAGCCAGCAACGCCATGAATCGGCAGGATAGACGACAAATCGGCAATCGCCACACTGGTAACGGCCTGAGCCAGAGTCAGCTGCGACAACTGCAATACCACCCCAAGAAACGCCAGCAGCTTAGTTAACCAAACCGCATAGGTCGCCAGCACAATGGCACCAAAATGCCCACCCCGGGTGGGCAGATTAGCAAATTCCACTGCCAGTTTTGCCAGTTTCTGGTGACGGAAGCGCCCTAATATCCAGACAACAAAGCGTTTACCATGATCGAACAGCAATAATCCTGTCAGAGTGACCAGCGCCAAACCTGCTGCAGCCAATGGGTTAAACTGCCAGACAGCCAGCACCCCGGCAACAGACAGCAGAGCCACCAGATCGAGTAACCGATAGAGCAAAAGATGGGAGGACGAGGTCATCAGCCCGATACCAAAATAACGCTTAATCAGTACAGGGAACGCCACCTCACCGGTCCTCATGGGCAACAGATTATTCAACAGGTTATGGTTGGTACTGAGATAGAACATCTGAGGGTAACGCTGTGCCGGCAGCTCAAAACTGATTTTGATCCTCAATGCCCGCAGCGCATTACTACTGAGAGAGAGTATCACCAGCAACACCAGGGTAACGGGAGTAAACCCCTGCCATGACGTGAGCAGACTATACCAACCGATCTTATACTCGACCACTGCCAGGGTGATTATCAGAATCACCACTGACAGCAGCAGTTTAAACAGTTGAGCGCGCTGCATCAGCTGATTTTTTCACCTTTTGCCTGCAGATCTGCATGGTAAGAAGAGCGCACCAGCGGGCCGCTGGCCACCTGAGAAAAGCCCAGCTCTTTTGCCACCCGGGCATACTCATCAAACTCTTCCGGTGTAACATAGCGATCTACCGGCAGATGATCCCTACTCGGCTGCAGATACTGACCGATGGTCAGCATATCCACACCATGAGCACGCAGGTCTTTGAGTACGTCCAGAATCTCTTCTTTCGTTTCACCCACCCCCACCATCAGGCCTGACTTAGTCCGTACATCCGGGCACCGCTGTTTGTATTTCTGCAGCAGGTCGAGAGACCACTGATAATCAGCACCAGGGCGAACTTTTCGATACAGACGCGGTACGGTTTCCATGTTGTGGTTAAACACATCCGGCGGGGTTTGCTGCAGAATATCCAGGGCAATATCCATACGCCCACGGAAGTCCGGCACCAGGGTTTCCACCTGAATCGACGGTACCGCCTTGCGGGTCTCCGTAATGCAGCGGGCAAAATGCTCTGCGCCACCATCACGCAGATCATCCCGGTCCACCGAGGTAATTACCACATAGCGAAGTCCCATGTCCGCAATCGCTTCAGCCAGCTCTGCGGGTTCATTCTCAGGCAGAGGCTTTGGACGACCGTGAGCAACATCACAGAATGGACAGCGACGGGTACAAATATCACCCATGATCATAAAGGTAGCTGTTCCATGACTGAAACACTCCCCCAGATTGGGGCAACTGGCCTCTTCGCACACGGACGCCAGTTTGTGCTTACGCAGCTTATTTTTGATTCCCTGCACTTTTGGTGAGGTTCCCAGAGAAACCCGCAACCATTCTGGCTTGCGCAGGATCTGATCCCGTTCAGTGGGAATCACTTTCACCGGGATACGGGATACTTTTTCAGCACCACGCAGTTTTACCCCCGCTTCCGCGCGATGCGGCTTGTCCGCCGCGACCTGAGCACTTTGCAAATTTTCAGTATTTTCAGACATCTATACCTTCCAACGAGTTAGCATTGGTGCGCTCATTATAGTCGAGTCTTTTCACCAGTATTTCTGTAAGTGAATCTTTCACAGATTCCCTGTCGAGATTATCAACCAGGTTTTTCATTCGGGTAACCGCCAGACCGGCATAACCACAAGGGTTAATCCGGTTAAAGGGTTCGAGATCCATATCCAGATTAAAGGCCAGTCCATGAAACGAACAGCCCTTTCGCACCCGCAATCCCAGCGAGCAGATTTTTGCCTCATTCACATAGACCCCAGGCGCATCGGCTCTGGCATAGGCGTCAACACCATACTCTGCCAGCAAGTCGACAATGCTCGCCTCCATCCGGGCCACCAGCTCTTTAACGCCAAATTTTTTACGCCGCAGATTAAGCAACAGATAGATCACCAGCTGTCCGGGGCCGTGATAGGTTACCTGCCCTCCCCGATCAACCTGCACCACAGGAATATCACCGGTCCCCAGCAGATGCTCGGCGTCACCCGCATGCCCCTGTGTAAACACCGGATAATGTTCCAGCATCCAGATCTCATCAACAGTCGTGTCATTGCGTGTTGCGGTAAACTGCTGCATCGCCTGCCAGGTGGGCAGGTATTCCACCAACCCCAGATCACGAACCACTATCTGTTCAGACAGTGCCATCACATCACCATCTGCACACGACCGGTGCCAAGCAGATCTTCATGCAACGCTTTAAGCTGCTCATGACCCGTTGCTGTAATTTTCATGCGGATGGAGGTAAAAGTACCTTTACTACTACCCTGAATCTCAATTTTAGTGATATCCAGATCGGGTACATGGATACGCACCACCTCGATCACTACGTCCTGAAAATCAGGTCCATCACGACCAATAACCTTTATCGGGTAATCAGGGCAAGGAAACTCTATCTTCGGTGCTTCTTGCTCAGTGTGTTGTGCCATATCGATCTCCCGATCACTCAACCGTTCATCAGACTATTTTGATAACGGGTAAACAGTTCAAACATTCTGGCCCATAAAGGCCCTTTGTTACCGTCAGCCACCGGCTGACCATCAATTTCCAGTACCGGCACCACCGCCCGGGTGGAGCTGCTAACCCAAACCTCATCGGCAGACATCAGACGCTCATAATCAATATCCACTTCCTGAGTGGGAATACCATTTTCCGCCGCCAGCTCCAGAATGAGTTCCCGGGTGGTGCCCCCCAGAATCTCTGAGCCCCGCTTGGGGGTATAGATCACACCTTTATCCACCAGCATCACATTACAGGATGCACCTTCGGTCAACAGACCATCCCGTATCATCAGAGCTTCCTGCACACCCGCCTGGCGTGCCTGCTGCATCACCAGAATATTGGGTAGTAAGCCGGTGCTCTTAATATCACACCGCCCCCAACGCAGATCCGCCGTTACTATCGCCCGCACACCGGCAACCGATTCCAGGCCAGCATCATAGATATCTTTGATCGGGCTGCAACAGGCAAACACCGTAGGGGTCATATCCGCATCATAGATATGGCTACGGTGGCCCGCGCTACCCCGGCTAATTTGCAGATACACCGACACATTACCGCCACCATTTAACTCAACCAGGTGAGTTAAAATCGATTTCCAGTCATACTCAGCGGTAATCTGTAACGCACGTAAGCTGTAGTCCAGTCGCTGCAGATGCTCATCCAGCCGGAAGCCCTGGCCCCGATAGAAAGGGATCACCTCATAGACGCTATCACCAAACAGAAAACCCCGGTCAAATACGGAGATTTTAGCCTGGTCCTGCGCGACAAAGTCGCCGTTCAGAAAAACTGTTTTCATCTTCGTTTAACGACAGATGCCCGAACTCATTGACTAAGTCCGGGCATCCATTCATCAGACCTCTCAGGTCAGTTGATCAGATTATAGAAGAATAGCGCAATCGCATCCCAGATACGCTGTAATAGTCCGGCTTCGGGAATACTTTCCAATGCAACCACCGGAGCTTCAGCAACGACTTTATCATCGATCATCACTTTCAGCGTACCAAAGCTCTGGCCTTTTTCGATCGGTGCCTTAATGACTTTATCCAGATCCAGCACAGCCTGCAGCTTGTCGCCTTCACCCCGGGGGATGGTAATCGCCATAGCATCTTCCAGACCGACTTTTAGCTGATCCTGCTGCCCGGCCCACACTTTAGCGGTTTCCAGCACCTGACCGGCATCATACAGTTTATGGGTACGGAAATAGCGGAATGCATACGCCAGTAACTTCTGGCTTTCCTGTGCCCGCGCTTCTTCACTGCTGGTACCCATGACTACGGTAATCAGACGCATACCATCACGCTTAGCAGAGGCAACCAGGCAATATCCGGCGGCATCCGTATGGCCAGTTTTTAATCCATCAACCGAATCATCACGCCACAACAGCTTGTTACGGTTTGGCTGACGAATCTTGTTATAGGTGAAATACTTTTCCGAATAAACGCCATACTCTTCAGGGTATTTTTTAATAATTGCCTGAGCCAGCAAGGCCATATCATAGGCAGATGAGTAGTGTTCTTCTGCGGGCAGTCCGGTGGCATTCATGAAATGGCTGTTTTTCATGCCCAGCAGAGCCGCATGCTGATTCATCATATCCGCGAAGGCGGCTTCACTTCCGGCAATATATTCTGCAACCGCTACGCTGGCATCATTACCTGACTGTATGACGATCCCTTTCAGCAGGTCACTCAGGAGCACCTGAGTACCCTCTTTGATAAACATGCGAGACCCTGGAGCACGCCAGGCTTTTACCGACACGGGTACCAGATCAGAGTGACTCACATTACCTTTAGCCAGTTCACCTTCGAGGATATAGCTGGTCATCATCTTCGTCAGACTGGCAGGGGGAAAACGCTCAGCCTCACGGTTGGCCATGATAACTTTACCCGTATCAGCATCCATGACGATATACGCCCGGGCAGCAACCTGAGGCGGCGCAGGGGTAACCTTCGCTGCCTGTACCGACAGTGAAGAAAAACAGATGGTAAGAAGTAACAGGCGAAACAGGAGAGAGCGAAGAGCAAATAGTCTAATCATAGTGTTTTATAGATACTTTTTTACGGTTACAGAGGGTCCAGATACAGCTGAGACCTGCAAATAGTCTAAAGGTTCGGCCAATCGTTGACGGTTTCCTTCAGCAAATGGTTTTAACGCTGCCTAGTCTACCAAATGTGGACGAAGATAGCCTGCTGCTTCAACCCTTGAAACCAACTCAGCCAGATTCGCATTCAGTTGTACCGGTCCGACCTGCACCCGGTAGATTGTCCGGTCCTGCCGTTTAAGCGGCACAATCCGGATCTGATAACCCGGCAGCATTGTGTGTAACTGCCGCCTGGCCTCAATTGCAGTCGATTCCAATCCAAACGCACCGACCTGCAAGTAGCGCGTTCCTACCGCAGGGTTCACCTTGTCGGGCGGCGCTAATGCCCGCGTACCCACCGCCACTGCGGCACCTGATGACTGATTCCAGCTGCGGGGATCGATCGCTTCAACCTCAACGTTGGCGGTACCCGTGCCGAGCATGTCCAGCTTTGATGCGGCCGCATAGGACAGGTCAATAATCCGCCCACCATGGAATGGCCCCCGGTCGTTGACCCTGACAATCACCCGCTTACCGTTACTGAGATTGGTTACCTGAACATAGCTGGGGAGAGGCAGGGATTTATGCGCAGCACTCATGCCATACATGTTATAAGTCTCGCCATTCGAGGTATCATGACCATGAAACTTCTTCCCGTACCATGACGCGACACCACGCTCTTTATAACCATTTCCCGAGGCCATAACCGTATAGGTTTTACCTAATACGGTATAAGGACTTTTATTACCGCCACGACTTTTCGGTTCCACTCTGGGTACAGCATCCGGCACATGGGAAACATCAACGCTGTCTGCAGGACCATAATCGTGCTCGACGGCATAACGCCCACTGGGGGTCGAGGCACAACCACCCAGTATTCCAGTCAATAACAGCGCTATCAGCCCCAGAGTTAACCGTTTCATGGCTTAACCTGCCATTCCGGTCGCAGAGTCAGCCGCCTGATGGCGCTTTTCGGCCACCGCCTGACTCAGCTCATACACTGCAGTGGCATACAACCGGCTGTGGTTGTAGCGCGTAATGACATAGAAGTTGTGCAGCCCGAACCAGTAGTGAAACTCACCGTCAGTTTCGAGACGGATCAGTGTTGCTTTATCTTGCAGATCCAGATCGGTACGGGTATGAATGCCCCGCTCTGCCCACTGGGCGAGTGTCAGCTCCGGTTTAAGGCTGGCATTTATCCAGCTTTCATCCGCCAGTTTCTCCATCACCACATTACTGCGCACCGGCTCTCCGGCTTTCCAACCATGGGCACTGAAGTAATGAGCGACGCTGCCGATCGCGTCTACCGGGTTGTTCCAGATATCTTTCTTACCATCGCCATCAAAGTCGACGGCAAAGTTACGGAAACTGCTGGGAATAAACTGGCCAAAGCCCATTGCTCCGGCATAGGACCCTTTCAGGCTGAGCGGATCAACATTCTCTTCACGCACCAGATAGAAATACTCTTTCAGCTGCCCCTGAAAGAATGCTCCCCGTGGCGAATAATCAAACCCCAGGGTCGAGAGCGCATCAACCACCCGGTAGCTACCCATATTGCGCCCATATCGGGTTTCAACACCGATAATCGCTACAATAATTTCTGCCGGGACTCCGTAGGTATCTTCTGCCCGTTTCAGGGCGGCTTCATACTTATTCCAGAACTCAACGCCCTGATTTATCCGTTTATCCCGCAGGAAAATATTACGATACTCGCCCCAGTTAAGACGTTTCTCTGCCGGACGGGAGATCGCTTTAAGAATACTATCCTGACGTTCAGCTGAACTCAGCACCGTTCTGAGCTGATCGGCATTGAAGCCTTCGCTCACCATCTCGGATATAAACTGCTGAGCTGCAGGATGGTCTGCATAGCCTTTGGATTCATGGGCGTCATGGGCCGAAACCGCATTACCCCATACCAGCCCCGCGCTGATGGCAACCCCGGTCAGCAAACCTGAAAAACTTGTTTTAAACATATCACCCTATCCTATTTGTCCTATACAGCACGGCATTCCTTAAACAATCGAGTTGCTTTACAAGCCCCCTCTGCTGATTTACGACTTTATCACACTGGCACCAGAACAAAACCGCAGAGTCTTTATGTTTATTTAATCATTTTTGCTAATGACTGATCATCTGCCGGTTCGCCTGCACCGACATTAACAAACCAAAGCCGGCCATGAGAGTCACAATCGATGTACCGCCGTAACTCACCAGCGGCAACGGCACACCGACCACCGGTAAGATGCCACTGACCATCCCAATGTTGACAAACACATAAACAAAAAACGTCAGCGTGACACTCCCCGCTACCAGACGACCAAAGCTATCCTGCGCTTTGGTGGCAATAACCAGCCCCCGGGCAATAATCAGCACATAGATCAGCAGCAGTATCAAGATGCCGATCATGCCGAGTTCTTCACCCATGACCGCAATAATAAAGTCGGTGTGACTTTCCGGCAGAAAATCCAGCTGCGACTGCGTTCCCAGCATCCAGCCTTTACCCTCAATGCCGCCCGACCCTATCGCCGCTTTCGACTGAATAATATTCCAGCCGGCACCAAGCGGATCACTTTCAGGGTCAAGAAAGGTCAACACCCGCTGTTTCTGATAATCCTTCATTACCATCCACAACCCGGGCAAACCGGCAGCGGCAACCGCCAGGGCACCAAAGATATAACGCCAGTAGATCCCCGATAGCAACAAAACAAACAATCCAGATGCCGCAATCAATAACGATGTGCCAAGATCAGGCTGTTTCATGATCATCACCACCGGTACAAAAATCATCACCAGGGATATCATAATATGGCGAAAGCTTGGCGGCAGAGGCCGGTTAGCCAGATAGCAGGCCACCATCAGCGGCAACACCAGCTTAACAATCTCAGCGGGCTGAAAACGGAACCCCGGCAACGCGATCCATCGCTGCGCACCTTTAGCACCGACGCCGACCAGCAACACTGCCAGCAACAGGCCCAGGGAGATCACATACACTGCCGGCGCCCAGCGGGCGAACAACTGCGGACGCAACTGGGCAAAGAAGGTCATAATAACCAATCCCGCCCCCATCCGAATCGCCTGGCGTATCACATACCCCATATCCCCACCTGATGCACTGTAAAGCACAAACAGACCATAACTACACAGCAGCAGAATGAGCAGCAATAACCAGGCATCCAGGCGAGTATAGGACCACAACCCCCGGCGGCGGGCCAGGTGCGGTTTGGCATCGGGCATGGTTCGTTGAAAATCAGCCATCAGTACTGACTCCGGCCGCCTTATCCCGCTCGGCATCCTGTTTCTTCAGTGCCATAAACGCATCGATCACTTTCCGCGCGATTGGAGCGGCGTTACTGGAGCCCCCCCCGCCATTTTCAACAATTACCGACAAAGCAATCTCCGGATTGTCAGCCGGGGCAAACGCGATAAAAAGCGCATGGTCCCGGTGACGTTCAGCCAGACTCTCAGCATCATAAACCGCATCCTGCTTAATCCCGACAACCTGGGCAGTACCCGTTTTACCGGCAATTTTAAAATCCAGCCCATGACCTATTTTGCGGGCAGTCCCCCGGGGGCCATGAACCACCGCCACCATCGCATCAATAATACGCTTCCAGTACTGATTACTCTTAAGGTGAATATCCGGCAATACCGATGAAGCGCCTTTCAGACCGCTGATTTCCACCACATCATCTTCAACAACCTGGTCATATTTATACCGGTTATGCGTCACCACACCTTTCAGCATTCGCGGCTGCTTCCACTGGCCCCGATTTGCCATCACGGCTGAAGCTGTCGCCAACTGTAACGGTGTTGCCAGCATCCATCCCTGTCCAATACTCAGATTCAGACTGTCGCCGGAAAACCATGATCCCCGGCCGGTTTTTCGCTTCCACTCTTTTGAGGGCAAAATACCCGGCAACGCTTCTGGCAGATCCAGACTGGTTACCTGACCGAAGCCAAACCGCCCAAGATAGTCAGAAATAATATCCACACCGGCCCGGTTAGCCACATCGTAGAACCAGACGTCACAGGATTGATAGATCGCCATATCAAGATCGACAGTACCATGACCGCCACGCTTCCAGTCGCGATAACGCCGCCCACCCTTAGTAAGGGTATAGAATCCAGGATCAAAAACCGTATGACTGGGACTCACAACCCCGCTATCAATCACCCCCATGGCGACCATCGGTTTTATCGTAGACCCGGGCGGGTATTGCCCCCGGAGCGCCCGGTTAAAGAGCGGCAGATCTGGCGACTCGCGCAGGTCTTTATAGTCTTTGGTGCTGATACCGGTCACAAAGAGATTAGGGTCATAACCGGGATTGCTCACCAACGCGAGAATACCACCGGTTTTCGGATCAATAACTACTATCGCAGCGCGAAGCCCCTCGACCAGTTTTTCTACCGCCTGCTGCAAGCGAATATCCAGATAAAGAACAATATCTTTGCCCGGCACCGGATCGGTTTGTTCAAGCACCCGCATCACCCGGCCCCGGGCGTTGGTTTCAACCTTCCGATAACCGACCTGGCCATGCAGTAAAGGCTCATAAAACCGTTCAATACCCAGTTTGCCGATATAGTGTGTGGCACTATAATTTTTCGGATCTACCCGTTTCAGTTCCCGCTCATTGATCCTGCCAACATACCCCAGGGCATGCACCAGGCTCGCCCCATACGGATAATAACGGATCAGATCAGCTTCCACCTGAACCCCCGGCAAACGTTGATAATTCACCGCGATCCGGGCGATCTCATCATCGGTAAGGCGAAACCGTAACGGCACTGTTTCGTAAGGGCGACGGCGCTGTTTCAGTCGTTTGCGGAATGACTCAATCTCGCGATCGGTTATCGGTATCAGTTTACGCAATTCCGCCAGTGTGTGCTCAAGATCGCCCACCTTCTCTTTCAACAGCGTAATACTGTAACTGGGACGATTATCGGCTAACAGGGTGCCATTGCGGTCGTAAATAAGACCACGGGTCGGCGCAACCGGCTGCAACTGAATCCGGTTATCATCGGAAACCGCTGACAACTGATCGTGCTGGATAACTTGCAGGTAATAAAGACGGCCGATCAGAATACCGATCAGCAACAGCACGATTACAAAAGCGATCAGCGCCCGTGAGAGAAACACGCGCCCCTCTTTTGTATGGTCTTTCAGACTATCAAACGCTGACATCTAAGCAATTCTTCACAGGTCGGTGTAACGGATTATTTATGATAAGGATGGCCCTGCAGGATACTCCAGGCCCGGTATAGCTGCTCAGCCAGCAGAATACGCACTAACGGATGTGGCATCGTCAGCGCTGACAGCGACCATTTCTGATCGGCGATGGCGACACATGCCGGAGCCAGTCCATCAGGACCGCCAACCAGCAAGCAGACATTCTGCCCGGACATCTGCCACAGTTCAGCCTGCTCAGCCAACTGTTCGGTACTCCAGTTCTTGCCGCCCACCTCAAGTGCAATCACCCGGTCACCCTTAGGAATAGCCGCCAGCATCTGCTCCCCCTCCTGACGTTTAGCCCGGGCGAGGTCGGCGCCTTTACCACGATGCCCCAGAGGAATCTCCACCAGTTCCAGTGAAAACTCGTTTGGCAGTCGTTTCAGATACTCATTAAACCCTTCGGTAACCCAGCCTGGCATTTTAGTACCTACGGCAATAAGGCGTATTTTCATGCTAAAAACCAGTTTCCTTTAACCTGACTGTCGAGAGATATCCACACAACGATCAATCCACCGCTCAGTCACAGGGTTACTTAATGCGCTGTATCCTGTTCGGTACTGTCATCGTAACCCCAGAGCTTTTCGAGATCGTAGAAGCTGCGGGCATCCGGCATCATCACGTGCACCACCAGATCGCCAAGATCTACCAACACCCACTCACCGGTGTCCAGACCTTCAATACCAAACGGCATAACCCCCTGGTGCTTCATCTCTTCCTGCACGTGCTGTCCTATTGACATCACATGACGCTTAGAGGTTCCGCTGGCTATCACCATCCGATCGGTCACGGTTGATTTATTGGTTACATCAATCTCAACAATGTCCCGTGCTTTCATATCATCAAGGGCTTCACGTACAGCGATGATCATCTGATCCATTTCCATTAGAAATTATTTACCTTCGTTATGTTGCTCAAAATGATAGAGCCTGTTTTGTTTTATATAACTCCAAACCGCATCCGGTATCAGATAACGGGGAGAGCGCCCACTGCTGATCAGTTTTCTGATCTGAGTGGCAGAAATACCCAGAGGCGTCAGCTCACGAAAAATCACATGACCCGCCGGGGATTGCAGCATGACATCGATATCGTCAATCTCATGAATCCTGCTGATCTGCTGCATCTCTTCACAGGGTTCATAGATCCATCCCGGCCGTTTAACAACCACAATATGACAGAGTGTCAGTAGTTCCTGCCAGCGGTCCCACTTTGGCAGCGACAGATAGGCATCCATACCCAGCACCATACAGATCGGCACCTCCGCCCCCAGTTCCCGGCGAAAAGATTCCAGTGTCAGTACTGTATAGGACGCTTCAGCCGAGTTAACCTCGCGATTATCGGCGACCAGCGCCGGTTCATCTGCCACCGCCAGACGCACCATATCCAGACGTTGCTGGCCGGTTCGTTCAGGTTGTTTGCGATGCACCGGGACTTTAGACGGCATAAGAGTGACCTGCTCCACCCTCAGCCATTGTTGAATTTCAAGCGCTGTGCGCAGATGGCCATTATGGATGGGGTCGAAGGTCCCACCCATGAAGACTTTAACGGATTCGCTCATGTAGCGTTACTGACGAATATGACCGTCACCCAAAACCACATATTTTTGCGAGGTCAGACCGTCCAGACCGACAGGACCGCGGGCATGAATCTTATCGGTCGAGATACCGATCTCTGCCCCCAAACCATACTCAAAGCCATCCGCAAAGCGGGTAGACGCATTCACCATCACCGAACTGGAGTCCACTTCCCGCAAAAAGCTGCGTGCTCTGGTGTAGTTTTCAGTGATGATCGAATCCGTATGATGTGAACCATAATGGTTAATATGCTCAATCGCCTCAGCCATATTGCCAACCAGCTTGATGGACAGAACCGGAGCCAGATATTCAGTTCCCCAATCCTCTTCAGTGGCTGCAATAATATTTGGCAGCAGTTCACAGGTTTTGTCACAGCCACGCAGTTCGACACCCATTGCCTGATAACGCTCAGCCAGCTCAGGCAGAATGTCAGCCGCGCGGGCTTCATGTACTAACAGTGTTTCCATTGTATTGCAGGTGCCATAACGATGCGTTTTCGCATTAATCGCTACATTGATCGCCTTGGTTTTATCTGCATCATCATCAATATAAACATGGCAAATGCCATCCAGATGCTTAATCACCATCACTTTGGCGTCACGGCTGACCCGTTCGATCAGACCTTTGCCGCCACGGGGCACAATGACATCGACATATTCAGGCATGGTAATCAGTTCGCCGACGGCGTCACGATCAGTGGTCTTCACCACCTGAACCACATTTTCAGGCAGCCCGGCGGCTTTCAGACCCGCCTGGATACATTCAGCCACCGCAGCATTGCTATGAATCGCTTCAGAACCACCGCGCAGAATCGTCGCATTACCGGATTTCAGGCACAGACTGGCAGCTTCCACCGTCACATTAGGGCGGGATTCATAAATAATCCCGATCACCCCAAGAGGCACCCGCATCTTACCCACCTGAATACCACTGGGCAGATAGTTCATATCGGTGATTGCACCTATCGGATCAGGCAGCGCAGCAACCTGACGCAAACCTTCGATCATGGTATCGATCTGCGACTGTTTCAGTTCCAGACGATCCAGCATCGCATCATCAAGCCCCTTCGCACGACCCTGTTCCAGGTCGTTGGCATTCGCTGCAACCAGCTGTTCACGGGACGCATCAATAGCATCCGCCATCGCCAGCAAAGCGCGGTTTTTCTTCCCGGTATCCGCTTTCGCTATTTCGCGGGATGCGATACGCGCCTGCTGACCCAGTTCTGCCATGTATTGTTTAACGTTCATAACCTTCCTGCTCCGTCGATAGCGGGCATTATAACCCGCCCGACAGCGGGGGTCATCGACAGAGAAAGCAAAACAGAAAAAAAGCCGTTTTTGCCGCGTAGCTAAGCTGCTATCATCTGCAAACTCTACTGCCCGGAAATATTAGCCGTCCGAATATGGATACACCGCCCGCCACAACTATGATGAATCAGCGCACCCGGCTGATAATGACACTTGCGTGTATTTTACTCACGGGCATTGTGCTGTCTGGCATCTACCTTAGCGCGATAGCCGCAACAATAGCTCAGCAACAGACCCAACAACAGGGCGAGCTACTGGGCCAGCAGACTGTGACAATGATTAAACCGGCGCTGATGTCCGGAGACACCGTCAGCCTTAACTTTGTCCTCAATCAACTGGTGAAACAACCCAGCCTCGAAGCTATTGTACTCACCGATACAAAAGACCGGTTACTGGGCCGGGCCGGCGATATCAAACAGGACAATCTGATTCAACAGGACGTCATTATCCGCCAGCAGGATGAGACCCTCGCGATTCTTGAGTTATATCTGAACCCTCAGGTGATCGAAACCAACCTCAACAGCCTGCTGATACAGGCCGTCATTCTGGCACTGATAACCGCAATTGCCACACTGGCAGGCTGCTGGATGACCCTGCAGCGACGCTCGCCGCAACCTCATCCACACCCGCATCCGCTGGCAGCATCTGAACCCCCACAAGAGAAAACGCCTGATCCCGATGCTGAAACCCTGAGCTGGCCACCCTCTCCCCCAGCGACCGAAACCAGCGACATAATCAACGAACCGCACAACACCCCGGCAGACCACCTGGTTGACCTGCTCCGGCCCGATGATGACGCACCTCACATGCCCGGTTTTGCGCCATTCTCTGATCATAAAGTAAGAGATGAATCAAAATACCTGCCCTCCGGCGCAGATGAAGACCCGGTTATCGAAGAGACCAGCCTGGAATTAGAGCCACGCAAAAAAGGCACTAATCCGCTATTTAAAAACAACCAGCATGAGGTTCAGCTTGATCTGTACGCTTTTGAGCAGGAACTGGAACTGATTGTTGCTGCAGAAGAAGCGGGCTATCTGCTCTACCTCGACTTAGCGTCCGGCCACTCCGACAACCTGCACAACGATGAACTCCAGGAACTGCAGGAATACTACTCCCGTATGCTGGACATGGTGATCGCCATCTATCAGGGCGATTCAACCCAGCTAGAAAACGGTGATCTGCAACTGGCATTCCTTAAACCCCACAAAGATGACTCTCACGGCATCAATGCGATCTGCGCCAGCCAGCTGTTTAATCGCTTATATAAACTTTTCAACCAGCAACGCATCCGCAGTTTTAAACCTGTGCTTAACCTGCACATGGCACTGGTGCGCGGTCACTATAAAAAGCTACCCCGCATGCAGGAAGAAGCACGCTACCTGACCCACAGCACAGAAAGTAATGAACTCATTAGCCATACAGCGCTTAGTGAAGCTCCTGACCTGAAAGTCAGCCTGCTGGCGGGTGCTAACATTATCCGGGCAGAGGAAGACAAAGTACTGATCAGATCAGTTAATGACAATTATCAGACACTACTGGACAAGCAAGCCCGACACCTTCTCGGCAAACTACTCCCCTAGCGCGTGCCTGAAACGCCATGCAAAAAGCCATTAACAGCACAAAATCAGGGCCGGAAAGCAGTACAGATTTACCAGTTCTTCCTCCCCGCTTGTATCTGTATCGTTAACAGCAGATCTCCTATGCTTATCTCTCACGGCCACCTACAGCCTTTTACCAGGGTAATACCATGCTAAGCGACCTGATCATTCTGTTTATTGCCGGCTTTCTCGGCGGAGTTCTAAACTCTATCGCTGGCGGCGGCAGTTTCATCACCTTTCCAGCCCTGCTGCTCGCAGGTGTACCGCCCATCAGTGCCAACGCCACCAACACCTTTGCCTCCTGCTCTGGCTATATGAGCGGCACCTGGGCTTTCAGAAAAGAGCTTCTGGAGATCAGAGAACAACTACCCCGCTATATTCTGCTCAGCCTGATTGGCGGCATCAGTGGCGCCTGGTTACTCCTGCAAACCCCTGAAGCGGCTTTTGAAATGGCGGTTCCCTGGCTACTGCTTTTTGCCACCCTGTTATTTATCTTTGGCGGACAGCTCAACCGGGCACTCAAACAGCTGGGAAGCCGGCATCGCCACGCCTCAGCTGCGGCGGCAATACTACTCACCGCTCTGCTATTTGGTGTGTGCCTCTATGGCGGATTCTTCAATGCCGGCTTAGGCATCATCGCACTCAGCTATCTGGCACTTGCCGGGCATACCGATATCAACCGGATGAACGGCCTGAAACTACTGATATCAACCTTTGTTTCGCTGATTGCGATCGTGCTGTTTATCTATGATGGTGTTATCGCCTGGTATGAAGGCTCTATAGTTCTGGCGGGCACCGTTGTTGGCGGCTATATGGCCGCTCACCTGTCCCGAAAACTGTCACAATCACTCGTCCGCAATTTTGTTATCGTTGCCAGCATCGTCATCACCCTGTATTTTTTCTATGATGCTTACCTGATCAGCCCCTCGCTACCGGACTAAGTGACAACAAGGGGGATCACAACCTGCAACGACAGACCCCGGAAGAAAACACTGATGGAACTGACAACACTATTACTCTTTATACCGGCATGCTTTGCACTCAACATGTCGCCAGGGCCAAACAATTTGCTGGCCATGAACAATGCGCATCACTACGGTGTCAGGATCGCCGTTCTCGCCGGACTCGGACGACTGCTCGCTTTCATGGGCATGATTTTTCTGGCAGCATCCGGGCTTGCCGTTATCCTCCATACATCAGAAATGATCTTTATGCTGATAAAAGTGGCCGGGGCACTCTATCTTTTCTGGCTGGCGTTTAAACTCTGGACAGTCATCCCGGTCACTGATGAGACAGTGACACCTGACAAAAAACAGTATTTCGCTCTGGCAAAACAGGAGTTCCTGCTGGCGGCAGGCAACCCCAAAGCCATTCTGATCTTTACAGCGTTTCTCCCCCAATTTGTAAATCCAGAGGGCAACACCACACATCAGTTTTTTCAACTGGGGATCACCTTTCTACTACTTGAATGGATTGCCATCACCATCTACGCGTTGCTCGGCCTCTATCTGCGCCAGTGGTTTGCAGATCAGCGAAGAAGAAAGATATTTAATCGCAGCTGCGCCACGCTACTGACATGCGCCGGTACAGGTCTGCTATTAGCACGGCGCCATTAATCACCCATCCTATAACCGGTTAATACAACCAGACGACCGACAAACGACGCACATAGCAAGATTTAGTACTCAAAAAGTGGAAACATGCAACACCCTGTTTCCCTTTTCTCACTTCCTCATATAGATTATATATTAACCAATTTCTTTGGGGATGAGGGTTCAGACACAATAGATCTGCCCCTCAATGAAGCCTAATAAATCTAAGAGCCCTCCAATACCGTTGAGCTAACTATTTATTGCTTCAACCACGGGCGATTGCCGGAAGCTTTCATCCTTTTAAAACAGGAAAGGATCGCTTTAACATATATTTATGTATCAACGTGGGGTAGTGCATGAATCAGCTATTACGGAACGTCAGTGTCCGCGCCAAAGTCTTTTTACTCGTTATCATCTCCTTTATCAGCTTAATTGGAATTGTTTCGTTCTCTCTTTTTCAGCTTGAAGATGACCTGCTTCAAGAAAGAAAATCTGAAATTAAGGGTCTCACCGAGGTCGCTTATTCGCTGATCGAACATGAACAGGCACTGGTGAAATCGGGACAGAAAACTGAACAGGCAGCAAAGCAGGCAGCACTGGAGCTGATTCGCAACCTCAGGTTTGGTCAGGACAACTATTTTTACATTGTTGATACCAGCCATAACATGCTGCTATATCCAGCCAATCCAAAACTCGAGGGCACCAATGTCGCCAATATGGCAGACGCCAACGGTCTGAAAATCGCGCAAATACTACTCAAAGAAGTCCAGGCAAACGATGATGGCGGATTCATGAAGTATGAGATGATCAAACCTGGTGAGACATCAGCAACACCGAAAATATCTTATGGGCGCCTTAACAACCAGTGGGGATGGATACTGGCAACCGGCGAGTACACAGACGACATTAATACCAGATTCTGGCATGAGTTTTTGCTGGAAATAGAAATTCTGGCCGTAGCACTGATTATTACAGGTATTGTATCAATGCTGGTTGCCCGGGCTATCACCGATCCGGTCAAAAAACTAAATGACATCATCAGCCGTGCCGCCGCCAACAAAGACCTGACACTCAGGGCTAAAATAGAGAGCCGTGACGAATTTGGCCGGATGGGCGAATCATTTAACACAATGATGGAGAGTTTTCATGCATTGATACTGGAACTGACCGCAGCCACCTCCCAGGTAGCCAGCTCAGCCACAGAGCTCTCGGCCACGACAGCTCAAACCAGCAAAGGCATGACACAGCAACAGGATGATACCGCCCAGGTTGCCTCCGCCATGACCGAAATGACCGCTACCGTGCATGAAGTCGCACAGAATACTCAGCAAGCCGCAACAGCGTCCAGTAATGCTGCAAGCTCAGCACAAACAGGCAGAAAGGTTGTGGAAGAAACGATTTCCGCTGTACAAACACTGTCTGAACGTCTGTTAAACTCAGCAGAACTAACCCACACACTTGAAGCAGAAAGCACCAACATTGCCAACATGCTGGAAGTGATCAACAAAATTGCTGAACAAACCAATCTGCTGGCACTCAATGCAGCAATAGAAGCAGCCCGTGCCGGCGAACAGGGTCGGGGCTTCGCAGTGGTTGCCGACGAGGTGCGCTCACTGTCCAGCCGGACCGCCGATTCCACCAAACAGATTGCAGCGGTCATCGAGCGGCTTCAGGCAGGAACCAAAGCGGCCGTAAAAGCAATGCAAACCAGCAGCAGCGAAGCTTCTGAAGTGGTCCAGCAGACGCTCAAGGCCGGCGATTCTCTCAACGAAATCGCTTCCGCCGTTGAGCATATCAATGCCATGACGATACAGATTGCCAGCGCCTCTGAAGAGCAGAGCCTGGTCTCTGAAGAGATAAACCAGAATGTCGTCAGCATTAGCACAGTCTCTGTAGACAGCGCCGAAGGTGCTGACCAGATCGCACAAACCTGTGAAGAACTCGCCCGTCTTTCAGAACACCTGAAAGAGATTTCGGAACGCTTTACCGTATAACCCGCATAAACCGCAACATGAATAAGGGGCGCTACAGCGCCCCTTATTTTATTCTTACCGTCACTGGACCCGCGGGTGAAGCACAATCCCCCAGCAAACGACATTAAAGCTCAACGGCCAGGCTTTCCAACCCACAAGAGGCGAAGACCCATCACGAGCCTGAACGATCAACCGCTACCCACTAATGGCTGAGGCTAACCAATAACAACACTCGCTCCTGAGCAACAGCGGAACAGAGCAGAGAGCCGGAAATTAAAACAAAAAAAAGAGCGCATCAGCGCTCTTTTTTATCAGCTCAGGAAGCCTTACTTCTTAGCAGCCATCTGTGCCTTGATCAGGTCACCGATAGTTGTTGGTCCTGCCAGCTCAACCGGCGCGTCAGCTACAGCCTTGATAGCCGCTTTTTCATCTGCCTGATCTTTAGCTTTGATAGACAGAGTAATAGAACGGTTACGACGATCCAGGTTAACGATCTTCGCTTCAACTTCATCGCCTACTTTCAGGACAGTAGAAGCATCTTCGATACGATCGATGCTGATGTCAGACACTTTCAGGTAACCTTCAATGCCTTCAGCCAGCTCAATGTTAGCGCCTTTAGCGTCTACAGACTTAACGATACCTTTAACGATAGTATTCTTATCGTTGGCAGCAGCGTATTCAGAGAAAGGATCGCTTTCCAGCTGTTTGATACCCAGAGAGATACGCTCTTTCTCAGCATCGATAGACAGGATAACGGCTTCAACTTCTTCGCCTTTCTTGTATTCACGCAGCGCTGTTTCGCTGTCAGCATCCCAGGAGATGTCAGACATATGAACCAGACCGTCAAGATCGTTATCCAGACCAACAAAGATACCGAAATCAGTGATAGTCTTGATAGTACCCGTCACTTTGTCGCCAGCAGCAAACTGCTCAGCAAAAGTAGACCATGGGTTAGCGATGCACTGTTTCATACCCAGAGAGATACGACGACGCTTCTCATCAACATCAAGAACCATAACCTCAACTTCGTCGTTCACCTGAACAACTTTAGATGGGTGGATGTTCTTGTTAGTCCAGGACATTTCAGATACGTGGATCAGACCTTCAACACCATCTTCGATAGACGCGAAGCAACCGTAGTCAGTCAGGTTAGTTACACGAGCAGGAACCTTAGTGCCGGCAGGGAAACGAGCCAGGATAGAAGACCATGGATCTTCGTTCAGCTGTTTCAGACCCAGAGACAGACGGTTAGTCTCTTTGTCGAACTTGATGATCTGAACAGTGATCTCATCACCCGGAGTCAGCATGTCGCTAGGATGAGAGATACGCTTCCAGGCCATGTCAGTGATGTGCAGCAGGCCGTCAACACCGCCCAGATCTACGAATGCACCGTAGTTGGTCAGGTTCTTAACGTAACCTTTAACTTGCTGACCCTCTTCCAGGGTACTCAGCAGCTCATCACGCTGTGCACTGTTAGCTTCTTGCAGAACTGCACGACGGGAAACAACGATGTTGTCGCGCTTCTGATCCAGCTTGATCAGTTTAAATTCCAGTTCCTGACCCATCAGGTGGTCAACGTTCTTAACCGGACGGACATCTACCAGTGAACCTGGCAGGAAGCCATTGATCTTGTTAACGGTAACGGTGAAGCCACCTTTAACAGTACCGCTGATGTAACCTTTAACAGTTTCTTCAGCTTCGAATGCAGTTTCCAGAACACCCCAGGATTCAGCGCGCTTCGCTTTTTCACGGGACAGACGAGTCTCACCGGAACCATCTTCAACGCTTTCCAGGGTAACCTTAACCATGTCACCCACCTGAACTTCAAGTTCCTGGGCGTCGTTAAGGAACTGGCTGCGGGCAATAACTGCCTCAGATTTCAGGCCAGCGTTTACAGTAACCCAGTCACTATCGATGTCGATAACTTCACCCATAACGAGTGTGCCTGGCACCATAGCGACGAGTTCTAGGGATTCTTCAAATAAGTCAGCAAAGCTTTCGGTCATGCGTTTTCCTATACAACGAACACCATAGTTGCGAGTGTTCGCAGGGGGTCATACCTGTATTGTCAGTTGATACAGGGCAGTTTAATTATCCTGAAATGTTGCGGAGACTGACTAAAAAACAATCATTCAGGAGAGTGTTAGGCGCGGTATTTTACAGATTACTGCGCCAAGAAGAAAGTAAATGTCGTCATCAATTCGTATTTTTAGGAATTAATCCGACAATTATACTGCCCCCGGGAGGGCTGAAGAGGCAGTCACTGAGTCGCCTGGAGCGCCCTTCAGAGACAGAAAAGAGGGCGTCAGCCCCCTATTTATGCATGCCAGATTAACCAACCTGTCAGTTAATCAGGCATCATCAGATCTGCCAGCCACAGACGTATTGACTATCACCTCCAGCGAATCCACCCGCTGATATCCCCGGGGCAACTTGTTCCCACGCCGGCCTCGCTCGCCCCGATAGTGTTCCAGATCGGAGGGTTTCATCTTCAGATGCTGACGACCGGAATTTACCTGCAGCGTATCATCCGCCGACAAAGTCACCAGAGCGACCAACAGCTCTTCGCGGGACGCGGCTCGGGCAGACGGAATATTGATAATTTTATTACCTTTACCCCGCCCCAGCTCCGGCAGGTCCTGTACCGGGAATACCAGCATGCGGCCTTCATTAGTCACGGCAACCAAAAGATCACTCTCTTTGTTTTGCAGCAGCATCGGCGCCATCCCTTTCGCGCCGTTCGGCAGCGTCAGAGCGGCTTTACCGGTACGGGTTTTGCTGGTCATATCGGCAATACTGGTGACAAAGCCATAACCGGCATCTGACGCCAGCAGTACAGCATCACTCTCTTTACCCGCAATCGCTCCATCAATGGTCGCGCCTTTTGGCAGCGTTAATTTACCTGTAATCGGTTCCCCCTGCCCCCGTGCCGATGGCAGCGTATGTGCTTCAAGCGAGTAAGCCCTGCCGGTGCTATCCATGAGAATGATCGGTTGATTCATCCGTCCGGGGCATGCCAGTTTAAAACCATCACCGGATTTATAGCTCAGTCCTTCCGGGTCAATATCATGGCCTTTCGCCGAACGTATCCAGCCCTGTTTAGAGATCACTGCAGTAATCGGCTCGGCGGTCAGCAGTGCTTTCTCATCCATCACTTTCGCTTCTTCGCGGGCGACGATAGGCGAACGACGATCATCACCGTACTCTTTCGCATCCGCTTTCAACTCGTCACGAATCAGTTTGCGCATCAGCTTTTCAGAACCGAGAATCTCTTCCAGATAGTCACGCTCTTTCGTCAGCTCATCAATCTCACCCCGGATCTTGATCTCTTCCAGTTTAGCTAACTGCCGCAAACGAATTTCAAGAATCGCTTCGGCCTGAAGTTCGGTAATACCAAAGCGTTCCATCATGACCAGCTTCGGTTTCTCTTCGGTACGGATAATCTCAATCACTTCGTCGATATTGAGATAGGCGATCATCAAACCTTCAAGAATATGCAGCCGGGCCAGCACCTTATCCAGTCGGAACTGTAAACGGCGACGCACGGTTTCCGTCCGATACGTCAACCATTCGGTAAGGATCTCCTTGAGGTTTTTCACCTTCGGACGACCATCGATGCCGATCATATTCATATTGACCCGGTAAGTACGTTCCAGGTCGGTGCTGGCAAACAGGTGAGCCATCAGCTGCTCAACGTCGATGCGGTTTGAACGGGGTACAATCACCAGCCGGGTCGGATTCTCATGATCCGATTCATCCCGCAGGTCAGACACCATCGGCAGTTTCTTCTGCTGCATCTGCTGGGCGATCTGCTCCAGCACTTTAGCGCCAGAAACCTGATAAGGCAGCGCAGTAATAACAATATCGCCTTGTTCCCGGCTGTATACCGCTCTGGCTCTGAGACTGCCTTTGCCGGTTTCATACATCTTCTGCAGTTCGCGGCGCGGTGTAATCAACTCGGCATCGGTGGGCATATCCGGCCCTGGCACGATGTCACACAGCTCTTCGATCGTCGTGCCCGGTTTGGACAACAGCTGAATACAGGCCTGAGTCACTTCCCGCAGGTTGTGCGGTGGAATATCGGTGGCCATACCCACCGCGATACCGGTGGTGCCATTAAGCAGAATATTCGGCAACCGCGCCGGCAGTGTCAGTGGCTCATCAATGGTGCCGTCAAAGTTCGGCCCCCACTCTACCGTTCCCTGAGCCACCTCTTTAAGCAATACTTCAGCGTATCTGGCCAGTTTTGACTCGGTATAACGCATCGCAGCAAACGATTTAGGGTCATCGGAGGAACCCCAGTTACCCTGACCATCAATCAGCGGATAACGATAGGAGAACGGCTGCGCCATGAGCACCATCGCCTCATAACAGGCGCTGTCACCATGGGGGTGAAACTTACCCAGCACGTCACCAACGGTACGGGCAGACTTTTTATACTTTGCGGTGGATTTCAGCCCCAACTCCGACATCGCATAGACAATACGGCGTTGCACTGGCTTCAGGCCATCACCAATATTTGGCAGGGCCCGGTCAAGAATGACGTACATGGAATAATCCAGATACGCTTTCTCGGTATATTCTTTTAACGACAGGCGTTCTATGCCTTCATCAATTTTTACTGTTCCGCTCATTTTTTATCCCGGAGCTTATAAACTCATTCGTCTGCAACGATCATCAGGTCAGCCAGCTGGGCTATCATCGCGATACCCCTGTGCGATGAACTCTAGATGTCGGCCAGATCACCTTTGCTTTCCAGCCACTCTTTACGATCCGGCGAGCGTTTCTTCGCCAGCAACATATCCATCATCTCGTTGGTGTCATCACCCGCTTCAATGGTCAGCTGAACTAACCGTCGGGTATCACGGGACATGGTGGTCTCACGCAGTTGTAGCGGATTCATTTCACCCAGACCCTTGAAGCGCTGCACGCCGATCCGGGCATTCTTACGTTCTGCCTTGATACGTTCAACAATGCTGTTTTTCTCATCATCATCAAGGGCATAGAAGACATCTTTAGCCACATCGATGCGGTACAGTGGTGGCATCGCTACATAGACATGCCCAGCGGTCACCAGTGGCCGGAAATGACGTACAAACAAAGCACACAACAGGGTGGCAATATGCAGTCCGTCGGAATCCGCATCGGCCAGAATACAGATCTTGCCATAACGCAGGCTGTCAAAATTATCGGAGCCCGGTTCAACCCCGATAGCGATTGATATGTGATTGACTTCCTGCGAAGCCAGCACGTCGTGATGATCCACTTCCCAGGTATTGAGTATCTTACCGCGCAACGGCATCACCGCCTGATATTCCCGGTCCCGGGCCTGTTTGGCAGACCCACCAGCAGAATCACCCTCCACCAGAAACAGCTCACCCTGCATCGCATCATTACCGGTACAGTCGGCCAGTTTACCGGGCAGCGCAGGCCCCGACGTCACCTTTTTACGGATCACTTTTTTGTTAGAGCGCAAGCGTTTCTGGGCGTTACTGATCACCAGCTCTGCCAGCTTTTCACCCTCTTCCACATGGCGATTCAGCCACAGACTAAACGCATCCTTGGTGGCACCAGAGATGAAGCTGGCTATATGACGGGACGACAGTCGCTCTTTGGTCTGACCGGAAAACTGCGGATCCTGCATCTTTGCCGACAGTACATAGCAGCAGCGTTCCCAGATATCTTCTGCGGAGATTTTCACACCCCGGGGCAACAGATTACGAAACTCGCAGAACTCGCGCATCGCTTCTAACAGGCCGGTACGCAGACCATTAACATGAGTACCTCCCTGAGCGGTAGGAATCAGGTTAACGTAGCTTTCACAGGTAAGGTCACCGCCTTCAGGCAACCACTGCAGGGCGACATCCATGGCGTCTATCTCTCCCTGAAAGGACACCGTAAACGGTTCTTCCGGCAGCGTCTCATAAACCTGTGTGGTACCTTTGAGATAGTCCACCAGACCATCTTCGTAATACCACTCATCCTTCTCTTTCGTGGCACCGGTTGCATCGGTAAAAGTAACCCGCAAGCCGGAACAGAGTACCGCTTTAGCCCGCAGCATATGGCGCAGTTTCGTCAGATGGTATTTGGGCGTATCAAAATACTGTGGATCGGCGAGAAACCGCACCTCAGTACCTGTATTACGCTGACCACAGCTGTCGACGATCTCCAGATCAGATACCTTTTCGCCGTCGGCATAGGTCATCCGATAAACATTGCCTCCACGACGGATAGTCACTTCCAGCAACTTCGACAGGGCATTGACGACCGACACCCCCACCCCATGCAGACCACCGGAGTAGTTATAGTTCTCACTGGAGAACTTGCCCCCCGCATGCAACCGGGTAAGAATCAGTTCAACACCACTGACCCCCTCTTCCGGGTGGATATCCACCGGCATTCCCCGGCCATTATCCCTGACACTGATCGCACCATCTTTATGCAACGTCACATCCAGCTGAGTCGCATGACCCGCCAGTGCTTCATCGACACTGTTATCAATTACTTCCTGAGCCAGGTGGTTCGGCCGGTCGGTCTCGGTATACATACCGGGACGACGGCGTACCGGGTCCAGTCCGCTCAGTACCTCTATTGCATCAGAGTTATAGGTTTTACTCATCGGAAGTTTCAGTCCTTATCCGCCCGGACTGTCAGATCAGTGACAGCAGGCAACTCAATCCGGCCTTCGGCAAATGCCAGTATCGCCGGTATTACAGATTCAAATTGGTCAAAACCGTGGGAGCCGCCCTGCTGCACCAGCATCGGCGAATCTCTGAATGTTTCTACCGCTTCCCGATAATCCAGGGTTTCATCACCGGTCTGGGTCAGCAACAGGTAGCGGGAAGGGTCTTGCAGTTGATGACAGTTAATAGCCAGCAGCTGCTGCAGATGTTCCGGTGTCAGCACATAGGTCTCATCGCTGTAGTAATTACCCTGCTCACCCAGCATCGCTTCTAACAGTTCATATGGGCGTACCGCGGGGTTAATCAACACCGCCCGCTGGCCATATTTTTCCGTTAGCCAGGTGCTGTAATAGCCCCCCAGCGAACTGCCAATCAGAGTAATGCGGCGCTCAGCATTAGCCAGTATTAATGTTTCGAGCAGCTCGATCGCCGCAGCGGGCCAGTGAGGCAACGTGGGCACAATGACTTCGTCAGCTTTTCCGGCAGCGGTCATCCAGTCAACAAAAAACCGGGCTTTGTAGGAATCCGGCGAGCTGTTAAAACCGTGAACATAGATAAACAGTGGCTGAGCCATGAGTAACCTTTCTATCTGAAGCGCTCTTTGTCTTTATCTGTATATATATACATGTTTTCGGTAAATTACCGGAGAGCGCCGGGCGATGCAACCTTAACCCGCGACTCTTTTGACCGAGGTATCTATTTGACCATCCGGATACAGTTCTAACAGCCGATAAGCGGGCTGACGAAGGTCAGGATCATCCTCCAGCACCAGCTGCTGACAGGCAGCTTTAAACTGCACCGATGTTGCTGGCGTCATCATCACCCTGACGCCATGATGCACACAATCACCGGACTGGTGTACATGCCCATTAATCACCGCCCGGACCTGTTGATGCTGCCTCAGCAGATCCCAGAACGCATCAGCATTGCCCAGCATAATCTGGTCCTGCCAGTCACTGTCTACCGGCAGAGGGTTATGATGCAATACCACAAGGCAGTGATAATTCCGGAAGCGTTGTAGCTGTTGCTGCAGAAAGTCCAGCTCGGCCTGCGCCAGCGAACCGCCACCCAGGCCATCCGCCTCAGAAGTGCTGTCCAGCATGATGATCCCCCAGCCGGCGGCCACAAAACTGCGCTGATTCAGCTGCTTTCCCGTCTGATGCCGGGACTCTTCGGCAACCTGCTGCATTAACAGTGCATCATCATGATTCCCGGGAATCCAGTAACTCGGCACTGGCAGGTCTGCAAGCCGCTGACTAAGACGCTGATAACCTTGTGCCCCACCATGATGAACCAGATCACCGCTCCAGAGAATCAGGTCAGCAGATGGGCGTTGCAGCAGCAGATCGTCAACCACCCGGTCCAGATGTTGCTCGACATTCAGCCCCCGGTATAGCTGACCGGGGTCATTCTGCAGATGACAATCGGTAATCTGTGCGACAACCAGCGGTGTCATGAAACACTATACACCGGTTCGGCGGCCTGACCGTGGGTCAGGCAGTGACTCAGCCACTCTCCCAGATATTGATTCAACTGGGCCTTTTCATCCTTCTGATGCATTCGTTCATTAGGATAGTTATAAACACCACGGAAGTGGCGCCGGCTTTTCAGGCAGATGACCTCAGCCACCCGGGCATCATGGTAGATCCGCACCACCAGGCTGGGGGCGTCCAGCCAGCGATGATCAAAACTCTGAGACACCAGCACCGTCGTGGTATAGGCAAAACGCTCTTCAACCTGCAGGCGAACGATGCTCTGCTGTTCGTGCCAGTGGACCTCAAACTCGCGCTCATCGCACTGTTCAAGATCCGGCATCAGCCGCATCAGACGCAGATAATTAGCCTCACAATCAGCCATCTGCTTTACCAGATCAGGGATATAACGTTTTTTCATGGTCTCTTCTTAAATCAGTGATGGAGCTACTCACAGCCCCAGCGTTGCAACAGTGTCTGTTTATTCAACTGCAGCCATTGTACCGCAATAATGGTCGCCGCATTATCTATGGTACCGTTGGCGACCAATTCACAGACCTCAGCAAAGGGTAGCACATGAACAAGAATATCCTCACCTTCGTCAGCCAGACCATGTACACCACCAACACCTGAACTTTCAACCCGTGCACACAACAGATCCACATATTCATCACTGCCGCCGGCACTCGGCAGGTATCGGGTTATTGGCACAATATCAAAGATCGCGACGCCCGCTTCCTCAACCGATTCCCGCAATGCGACATCGTCAGGACTTTCACCTTCTTCAACCATTCCGGCAACCAGTTCCAGTAACCAGGGACCGCCAGGCCGATCCAGTGCACCCACTCGAAACTGTTCCACCAGTACAAGGCTGTCTTTGTCCGGATCAAAGAGTAACACACAGACCGCATCCCCCCGCTGAAACTGTTCCCGTATGACCTCAACCTCTCCGCCTTCAAACAGAGAGTGACGAATTGTCAGCCGACTTATTTTAAAGAAGCCATCGCAGGTACGTTGTTGCTCAATAATCGCCGCATCCGCAGCGCTGAATCGTGGTTGCCAGTGAGTCATAACAGAGTTCCGGAGTCAGACAGTAATGTTTAGTCGCCAATGCAGACCCGCATTGAAGCAGCGACAATATACCATGACTAACCGATATGAATGGAGCTCGTGTAAAGAAAGCTGAGCATGAGCACTGATAGAGTGCATTGATGAACCGTCAGACAGACCGGTCTGGCAGACGAAATTGACAGAATCTATTGATTTAAACTACCCGCAGCGTCAGTTAACCCGTAACTTGCGCCGCCGTGATACAAAGAGATAACTCCCTTCCCGTTTCTTCGCCTCTTTCTTTGCCTGAGCCGCGAGTTCCGCCACTTCATGATAGCTGACACAGCGATAGGGGTCAGGATGAACAACACCACAAGAGAGACTCAGTACCGGATAGAATACCGACTCACCGGTACGGCTGACAGCCCAGATGCCGCCCTGCTCCAGATCTTTAGGGCTGTAAAACTCGCGGATCGCATGATCAAACTGAGCCAGTATTTTCTCACAGCACGCCTTCCAGTTCTCGCTGCGGAACACCACCACAAAGTCATCGCCCCCGACGTGACCAGTGAAACTGTCACCATTGGCGTTACTGGTGAGTAACTCGCCCAACAGCTGAATCAGGCGATCCCCCTTAACATAACCATAACTGTCATTGAATGGCTTAAAATAGTTGATATCAAAATACGCCACGCGAAAGTTTTCAGTCTGCTTCAGCAAACCATCAATCTCGCGGTTAATCGGCACATTGCCGGGCAGCAGGGTCAGCGGATTAGCATAACGGGCATTGCGGATCTTCAGTTCGGTGATCTTTTTCAGCAGATCCCGAACATTACCGATCCCCTGATACTGCCCATCTTTAGTAATCACCAGCCCCTGATGCAGATAAACGGCATCCTGCTCAGTAATCAATCGTGACACCTGTTCCAGACTGGCATCCGATTCAATAATGATCGCTTTCGTATCCAGAATGCGGGTAACCGGACGGTTCTCATATAGCGCCCGGCCATACTGCGTTGAAAAAAGTTCCAGCAGATCAGACCGGTGAACAGTACCAATTGGCCGGCCATCTTCAAGCACCGCCAGAATATCGTACAGCGGGTTTTCCCGAAATAGCTTAGCGGTATAGCCCATCTGATCATCAAAACTGAGGGATGGTGCCGGGTGAACCAGCACTGCCGCGGTCTCGGCCATATCCTTTTCGCTACCGGCGCGCCGCTTTCGGGGCAACCACTCATCACTATTACACTGCATTCGGGGTGTCTGAGTCGGTCGTCCCAGATAGAACCCCTGCCCAATCGTCGCCCCCAGCTCTTTCAGCGTCACCAGTTCTGAACGGGTTTCCACCCCTTCAACAATCACTTTAGAGCCGACACCATTAGCAATACTGCAGATCGATTTTACAAACTGACGTTTGACCGGGTCACGATCAACATTGTGAATAAAATGACGATCGATCTTAACGTATTCTGGCTGCAGCTCAGACCAGAGCTTAAGCCCGGAATATCCGGTCCCAAAGTCATCAACCGCCACTCTGAAGCCCATCCGCTTGTAATGATTTATCGCTTCAAGCGTCAACCCATGATGATCAAACGGGTGCTGCTCCGATATCTCGATAACAATCGAATCCAGGGGAATATCAAGCGATTTCAGCCAGCCCGCCGTCAACCCCTCGCGATGTTCCGGAGTCCCCAGTAAAGAAGCGCTGACATTGAGAAACAGCTTACCTTCAATAGACTGCCGGGCAAAAGACTCCAGCGACAACCTGCGGCACAATAACTCCAGCCGATGCTCCAGACCACACTCGATGGCAGTGCTGAACAACAACAGAGGTGAATAGAGTTCGCTATTCTCCGGCCCACGAATCAGCGCCTCATGTCCCAGCACCTCACCACGACGAAGATCAACAATCGGCTGAAAATGGGGGTATAACTGCTCGGTTTCAAGCAACTCCTTAAGCAGTGCATAACGGTCGGGAATAGTCTGCGAAACGTTCATCATTTGTCTGTTGGCAATTAAGGCTGATACCCACAGCATATTTAGTCCGGATGACAGAAAGATGACAGCCTGGCAGGTTTTATAACCACTCAGGTTAAGATACAGTCAGAACTCACAAGAAAAGGATTTCATCATGACCCGTTACTTCACCACTCCCGTACTTTACACCCTGCTGATACTCGCTCTCATCCCCATCACTCATGCAGAAACCCGTTTGCGCCCAGATATCTGGGCCACTCCGGTCATCGGCTCAGAACTGAACAACTTTTATCGTATTGATAATCACCTCTACCGTTCGGAACAACCCGGCGACGACGCCTTTCCCCAGATAGCGGCGTTCGGTATTCGGGAAGTACTCAACCTGAGAGAGTTTCATAACGATGAGGATGAAGCGGGCAAAACCCAATTAACACTCCACCAGCTGAAACTACGCACCGGTAAGGTCACCGAAGATCAGTTAATTGAAGCCCTGAAGATTATCAAAAACAGCCAGGGGCCGGTATTGGTGCACTGCTGGCACGGCTCTGACCGCACCGGCACCGTGGTAGCAACGTACCGGATTGTTGAACAGGGCTGGAGCAAACAGCAGGCGCTGGATGAGATGATTAACGGCGGTTACGGCTATCACGCCGCCATCTTTCCTAATCTGGTGGAGCTGATTAAAGGACTGGATGTGGAGCGTATAAAAACAGCACTAAGCGCTGATAAAAGCCTGTAACGCTGGCAATTGTCATAAACTCAGAGCTCTCACGATAATATCGAAGCAACAGCCGGGCAAGGCCTCCCAGGCTTACCGGCTATCCGTTTCATCAGAGCCAGACTGGTCATTGAGCGCCGACCGATTGTCTCGTTGCTTAAGATGAAGGACTACGGCCATCAGTAACACACCCCAAGAGCAGAAAACATAGACCGACAGCACCAGCATGTCTTCGGTACTCTGGCTGGCACCTGATCCGGAAACACCGGCAGCGATGCCGCCGAGAGAAACCATTATCATCATGACTGAGCCCACCAACAACGCGAGCCCCAGCCAATAAAACTTTCGGTAATGTTCAGACATAATCCAGACTCCTGTTACACACGACAGTTCGGGATAACCCGGATATCTGAAATATTTTTGTAAGATCCCGGTTTATCAACTTTCAGCTATTCTGTTTCTGAATCCAGATCCAGCTCAAACTCTTCAGGTTCATCTGTCACGGATTTATCAACGCTATATTGAATATGCGAAACAATGGCTATAGCAAAAGTAGCCATCGACAACCAGAATAATCCGACAACAAAGCTCCACAGAGTTTCCGCACCAGCACTATTCCCCGATCCCGATACGGCAGCCGCTATGCCCGCCAGGAAAACTAACAGTGCAAAGCCCGAGGCAATCAGCAGAAAAAAGGCTGCAACATAAAGAGAGACATACTTTTTTTTCATAACATTGACATCCTTGTCGTTTAATTTTCAGAGTATCTATTAATTCTCTGGCATATCGTTCTGGTCGGTTTCAGGGTTATAACGGCCCTGCGTTGGGTGGTAAGGCAGAGGGTAGCGAGTGGCTATATTAGGGAGCTTATAGAGGGGGTCTTTATCAAGCTTCTCCATATATTGGTATAGCCGTTGACCATACGCTTCATCTCTTACATATCCGAGTTCACCGTCTAAAAAAACTCCTGTGATGTATAAAGCAGCGCGTTGATCCCCGCCTCCAGCAGCTAACAGATAATAATAGGCGGCTTTGGGGTAATCTTCGTCGACGATTTCGAGCCAGTTTGCATACTCGTGATAACCTAAAGCACTATTCTGCTTTGCAGCACAGGACAGATAACTCACAGCCTTATCGTCTTGCTGATCTTCTCGCGCTAAATCAAAACCATAGTGCCTCCCAAGCCGCACCAGCGCATTGGGCTCACCCATTGACGCTGCCTTATGCAGGTATTGCCAGGCGGCTTTAGTGTCCTGATGGACGCCGCGCCCTCGTTCAAGCAGCACCGCCATATTGTAATACCCGATGGGGACATTCATCTTGATCAGTTTTTCGGTGAGATCCAATGCCTTACCGCTATCGGTCGGCACCCCTAGCCCATCCAGATAACGACGACTGAGGTTGTGCATCGCCTTCCAGTGACCTTTATCAGCCGCTAGTTGATAGAGGCCACTGATATTCTCCTCATCTGTGTTACCTGGCGTCACCTCTGCACGACGGGCCTGCATAAACAGCTCATCGGCGTCTTTATCCAGTGGTGGTAGATAATCCGCCTGACGAGCACACTCAAACTCAAAGGCCATGGCGGGAGCTCCGATCAATAGTAGTATCAGTAAAAGCGGTAGTAGTAACCATCGGTTTAGTCCAGCGCCTTGCTGTAGGGTGTCTGGGTATCCCAGAATCTGGTTAATGAGCATGATAGTGGTTTTCCCCTTTTCCGTTTGTCCCAGTTTTTTGTTGCAGTTTCTTCCCAGTGCCGAAAGTTAAACCGGGTCGTTGGCCAACGCTTCTTCGCATGCAGGTTCCAAAGATGATCGGTAAACTGTTTTGCAATATCAGGCCTGGGGGCATGAACGCCCAACTCACTATCAGTTTCTAAACTACGCTTATTAATGTTGGCTGAACTGAGCAGGAAGTAGTGATCATCCACAACCTGAAGTTTGCTGTGAATATAGATATCTTTGTATTTACACTTCCCTTCCGGAAGCTTTTTAAAGCTAACCAGAGTCGCAACAACCACATTCAGCCCCGGCGGGTTAGTCAGCTCAGGTTTAATCGTGTCATATCCATGCTTTTTCCGAAGATCTTCCAATTCCTGCTGCTCGGCAACGGTCATGCCATGCCCCTCGTCATCCATCTCCTCTAGTTTTTCCATCCGATTGATATCTGCTTCGCTCTGCTCCAACCGTTGCTGTTCATCTGCATCCAACCGGATCTCCTGCTCCAGATCCTGAATCTCTTTTCTCAACCCTGTGTCATGGTACCGCTGTCTCGGATTAGCCGTTAAGCTCTTCAATCTGAGACGTTTCTCTTTTAACAAAAAAACCCGGTCACGCTGAACCTGTGGCATCAGCTGTTCCTGACCTACCTCATGCATCATCTCGTAGGTGCTACTGGAATAAAAACTATTCTTAATTGTATTCGTAACCACGAACCAATAAAGCTCACGCTCAGCCCCTTTCCCTTTCAGCAACAAGGCCTGTTCTTTCATCCACTTTGCAAGCTGAGGATAGCGGAAGTACTGATTTTCGGTATAGACAAAGTCAGTCGCGTTACTGATCGCATTCTTGTAGCTTTCCAGTATTGAGGTTTCCTGTCCGCTATTTCCACGCCCATCATAAGGGTGAGTACGGATAATCTGCGCCATCCCCTGCCTTTGCGTACTATAAAAATCTGTATAAGTAATATCTGAACGAACGTCGGCAAGCGTAGTTCCCCACCAACGGGTCCAGAAGTGAGACTCCCTGTCCCAGGCGGTACAAAAGTTTTCGTTCAGATCGCACAGAATAGGACCTTTAACCTCGGTGGATATATCCTGCCAGGGACCAAACCCCCAATCCCGTCGGGGTTCATCGAAGTTATGGGCGTCAGTATCCCAATAATTGCGGTGGAGGTTATGCCCCATCACAAAGCCCCGGGCGATTTCTGGCAGCATATAATCGGTGAGCACCATTTTCTGATGATGGCTGGGGAAGAATCCAAGCGCGCCAACCATTTTCCATGTTAACGAGCTATCATTGTCCATCATCAACCGTTGCATCAGTTTAATACGGTGACTAAATAACATATGTAATGGAATAACCGGTAAAAAAAGCTCGTACCACTCCAACTCTTCTATGTTTTTGTCAAAGTCTCGGGTCTTAAACTCAACACCGGGATAACCATTGGAACGATGCACCTGCTTAAACCAATCGCGGGTATAAATTTCGGCATCAGCTTCCCTGAATGTACCGCCACTACCCCGGATGTTACTTCCGTAATGATTATCTCTACTCAGCTGTTCTTCAACGAAAGCAAGACGAGACTCAATCCGTTCGAGATTATCCCGGGTATTACTGCGAGTATCGTGAACTAACCCTTGTTTATATTGATCACGCAGAACAATCAGATCTTCCCGTTCATCCAGTAGCCCCTGATAAGCATTATGAGGTGATGAGGTTGACAGCATCCCAGAACCTGCAGCGGTCCCACCACTGCCAGCTAGCCCATCACCCACCACTGTATTTTCCATAAAATTAGCCAGCGCGTTCTTCCAAATCAGTACCCGAACCTCTACACCTTCTCTACCTTTCTCAGCCAACAGATCACCGATTGGCTTACCTGAAGGTCTGCTAAGTTGCATTGCAGGGTCAAACCCCCAGCTAATAATATCGATACTTTGTTTAGCATTTTTAATTGCATCTTCAACTGCAGCAAAGGCTCGTTCACCATTTATTAACGGCTTGATATCACTGTGCGGCCGGGGATCGTATTTATTCTCTTTTTGTGCCCACCAGTTTAGTGTTGCTGTTCCGCGTAGAATCCGTTCTTCAATTGCCGCCTGTTGAATATCCATATTAGTCATCGGCATCTCCTGTCGCTGCTTTTCCTTTTGCGTCCTGATATTGCTGGCGCAGGTATTTATCCGGATCATTCAGGCCGTCTGGATGCTCCGCCCCATCAAATCGCCTGAAGCCTCTGTTGGAGGCCTTCTGTAATTCGCCTTCAGCACCCTCACTGAATTTTTCCAGCACATCAAACCGAATTCGGGCACCGTTAAACAGCTCAACCTCATATTGAGCAGCCCCTTCCTGATGGTGTGCAGAGACCATACCGCCAGGCCCGGTTAAACCTTCACTAATTAACACTCCATCCCGATAAAGCTTATAAGGCACGCCGTCATACCCCTTCGCACCCGGTACCGGGGCGATTTTAAAACGCACTTCATCTTTTTTCTCAAGGAAATCGAGGGGCAGGGGGGCCTGAATGATTTCAGCTTGCTTTGGATCGGAGACAAAGCCGGCCACACTGTTATCAGCTTCCAGCGGGCGGTTGGGCTGTATGGGACCGGCTTTAGCGGCGCTGCCGCCGCTGCCGCCTTCATTGAGTTTGAGACCCGCACCGACAATGGTGACACCGCTGGGGTCGAGTTTTATCAGGCCACTACCTGCTTTCAGAGTGAGTTCGGTGCCTACCTCGATAATGATCTGGTTACCTGCTTTATAGTGCATCTCGCTGCCAGCATACTGCATCAGTTTTTCAGCGATAGCGCTGAACTGAGACTCACCAATGGTGATGTGCTGGTTTTTATTGACCTGCTGAAACTGATCGCCCTGGGTCAGGTGGTGCTCATCGCTGCGATATTCGCTATAAACTTTGCCTTCAACAATTTTATGCCGGTCATTACCCAGCCAGCTGCGGTGATCGTTTTTGGTTCGCTGATCAACATCTTTTTCAGCGTGATAGAAGACCTGCTCTTCACCCTTTTTATCTTCAAAGCGGATCTCATTAAAACCATCGCCGCCTTTGCTGGAGTTGGTCTTAATGGTGCTGCGGGTTTTATGTTCCGGCAGTTTGTACGGCGGACGGTTAAGGCCGTGGTACACCCGTCCAATCACCAGCGGTTTATCCGGGTCGCCTTCAAGGAAATCAACAATCACCTCTTCGCCGATACGGGGGATAAACATGCCGCCAAAGCTACCACCGGCATGTGACTGACTCACCCGTATCCAGCAGGAGCTGGTCTCATTGCCCTGGCCTTCACGATCCCAGTGAAACTGCACTTTGACCCGACCATGCTCATCGGTGTAGATCTCTTCGCCCTCGGGACCAGTGACCGTCGCGGTCTGGGTGCCTTCCACATGGGGGGACTTTACTTCCGTCGTCGGACGGAACGGCACCTCGAAAGGAACACAGAGATAATTGTTGCTGTATTGACTGCCTTCGGTCGATGCCCCCTCTTCCAGCACCTGAGGCTGAGCACATTCATGCTCAACCCGCGCAATCAGATACTCACTATTGAGGGCCTCCCGGTCATGCCCGGTGAGTTCGAAACTATAGCCCGGAGTCATCCGGTTAACATCGCTGCAGCCCTTAGCCATTTGACGGTAACGGTTGAGGGATTCCAACCGGATCAGGGCGTTATTAGTGCCCCGGCCAGAGTCGATAAAACGGCCCGGGTGGTCATAGATCTCCAGCGGTACGTCCAGCTCGCCGGATTTAGCGGATTCTAGTTTCAGGCTGGGCTTTTTAAAATCAAAATCCCGCAGAGTCACTTTTCCGGGGACGATGGATTCGCTGTAGCTGAAGCTGAAAATATGCTGTTCACGCACCGCGCCCTGACTGTCGTGAAAACAGTCCAGTAGCGGATCGCCACTGATGGCGGGGTTGGAGCCGGAGGTATCGCTGAATACCAGTACATGGGCTTCATCGCTGTGTTCGAAGTAGTAGTGAATGCCCTCTTCAGCCAGCAGCCGTTGAATAAAGTCCAGCTCGGTTTCCCGGTACTGCACACAGTAGTCGTAATCGGGATAGCTTTTGAGCAGATCAAAGCGAAACTCATCGCTATTCAAGCCGGCATCGGTGAGGATGGTCTGGATGATGGTCTGGACATTCTGAAACTGAAAGATCCGGCTGTTCTGCCGGTGCTGCAACGCCCAGATTTTAGGGACCAGGCGGATATGATAGGTGCTCTGATTGATCCCCTGATCACCGAGAGTCACTTCGGAGACCATGCCGTGAATATAGCGGGTGAGATCCTCACTGCCATCGGTCTGGTCCAGCAGGGTAACGAATGCGGGCTGGCCAATCAGGGTAGCGAAATCGATATCGCCATCGTCTGAAACCACTTCGATGGCAAATTCAAACAGCGCAGAGATCTCCTCGGCGCCATTAAGCCGCGCCAGACTGAACTGGTCTGAATCGTCGGCGGCCTGAAGCTGAAAGAAGAAACGTTCTTCGTTGGCGTTAAGAAACATCGTTAAATCCTTTTAACGGAGAGGGGCTTCCCGGCCCCGGTCATAAAACGGTAAAGAGGTTATTCTATACAGCAAGCTACATGCCGTACAGGCGATTTACCGACTCAGATCAGTAAACCCTCGCAACATCTGGATCTCTTCCGCCCAGATCGTTTCATCGATAGTTTCCAGCACCATTGGAATACCGCGAAAACGGTCATCGGACATGATAAAACGGAACACTTCCAGACCGATTTCGCCCATGCCGAGACTGTGATGGCGGTCTTTACGGCTGTCGAACGTCGCTTTCGAGTCGTTAAGGTGCATCCCTTTGAGATAGTCAAAACCGACAATCCGTTCAAACTCAGCGAAGGTTTGCTCACAATCGGCCCGGTCACGCAGATCATAACCCGAAGCAAAGGTATGGCAGGTATCGAGGCAGACACCGACCCGGCTTTTATCTTCCACCCCAGCAATAATATGCGCCAGATGCTCGAAGCGACAACCCAGATTACTGCCCTGACCGGCGGTATTTTCAATCACAGCGGTCACGCCAGTGGTTTTATCCAGAGCGATATTGATCGATTCGGCGATGGTGTTCAGACAGGTTTCCTCATCCACCTTGCGCAGGTGACTGCCCGGGTGGAAGTTGAGATAGCACAGACCCAGCTGTTCGCAGCGCTGCAGTTCGTCGATAAAGGCGGCACGGGATTTCTCTAACGCTTCAGGTTCCGGATGCCCCAGATTGATCAGATAGCTGTCATGGGGGAGGATCTGTTCAGGCGCGAAGCCTAAGCGTTCACAGCTATCACGAAACTTAGTGATATTGCCTTTGGTAAGAGGCTTTGCCTCCCAGCGACGCTGGTTTTTAGTAAACAGGGCAAATGCATTGGCACCGAGTTTAGCAGCGTTGAGCGGGGCATTTTCCACCCCGCCGCTAGCGCTGACATGGGCACCGACAAAATAGTTCAAGAGAAAGCACCTCTAATAAGCGTTACGAGCACTGCACAACACCGGCACAGTAGATGATGAGAGGGGCGACTCACAGCTTGCAGGCACCGCCCAGACAATCATCAAAGTCCATACTTTCCAGTTCTGCACGCTCTGCCTGTGCGGTTTTAATACGACTGAACATCAGCGCTTCAGCACTGGCATCATCGCTAATACCGGCCTTTTCAAATACAGCGATCAGGGTGTTCAGTTCATCCAGAGTAAAATCATTCATGGTGTCATTCTCTTAAAAAAATAGCTCTTCGGCAAAAATAGCTGCCCGGTCAGAGGGGCAGCAGGTGGTCTATCATCAGCTGCAGGCTGCGCTGCCCGCGAAATTCGTTTATATCCAGACGGTAAACGGCTCGTACCCGCTGAACTCCGTCGTTAGGCCATACTGTAGTATCCGCATTAAAATGGATCGCATCAATGGCGGTACCACTGGCGGGATCCATTAATACCAGTTTCAGGTGCCGCTGACCGACGATTCGTTGCTGCAGCAGGGAGAACTCGCCATCAAACAGAGGCTCTGGAAACTGATGCCCCCAGGGCCCCGACTCGCGCAGTAGCTCAGCCATCTCCATCGACAACTCAGCGCCGGATAAACAGCCATCGGTCAGTACCGCATGCTGTAACTGTTCGGCGGTTAACTGACGCCGCACCTCGGCATCAAATGCCTGCTGAAACAGGCCCAGATTCTCTGCCGCGATAGTCATGCCAGCCGCCATCGCATGGCCGCCAAACTTCTTCAACAGCTCCGGATGTTTCGCCGCCACCGCATCCAGTCCATCACGAATATGAAATCCGGGTACCGAGCGCGCCGAACCTTTCAGTTCTCCCGCATCTCCAATCGCAAAGGCTACCACCGGGCGGTTAAGCTTCTCTTTAATTCTCGACGCCAGGATACCGATAACGCCCTGATGCCAGTCGGGATCGTAAAGACAGAGTCCAAAGGGTAATTCACCCTCGGCATCCAGCTGCAACTCATCCAGTAGCGCCACCGCCTGCTGCTGCATCTCCTGCTCGATCCCCCGACGCTCCTGATTCAGAGTATCCAGCTGCAACGCCAGTTTCTGCGCGCGCTCAGGATCATTGGTCAGCAAACATTCGATTCCAATGGACATATCATCCAGACGACCCGCCGCATTCAGACGCGGCGCCAGGGCGAATCCCAGATCGGTCGCCGTCAGGCGGCTGCGCTGACGACCACTGATCTCAATCAGCGCCATAATCCCCGGCCGGGCCTTACCCGAGCGAATCCGTTGCAGCCCCTGATAAACCAGGGTGCGGTTATTCTGCTCCAGCGGCACCACATCGGCCACCGTCCCCAGTGCCACCAGATCCAGCAAGCTACCGAGGTTGGGTTTAGCAAGGCCTCGCTGTTCAAACCAGTTCTGCTCTTCTAACGCCCGGCGCAACGCCGTCATCACATAGAAGATAACGCCCACACCACAAGTAGATTTCTCACTGAAGCGACAGCCCGGCTGATTCGGGTTTACAATCGCACAGGCATCCGGCAACTGGTCACCGGGCAGATGGTGATCGGTAATCAATACATCGATGCCCAGGGCATTCGCTTCAGCGACACCCATAACGCTGGAGATACCATTATCTACGGTAATAATCAGATCAGGCTGTTGCTGAGCGGCTACCTTAACAATTTCGGGACTTAAGCCATACCCAAACTCAAACCGGTTAGGTACCAGATAGCTAACCCGGTTAGCGCCCATCATCCCCAACCCCAGCACACCCAGTGCGGTACTGGTGGCACCATCGCAGTCAAAATCGCCGATAATCAGAATATGCTGATCCTGCTGCAGCGCCAGAAGCAATCGCTGGACCGCCTGTTCCAGTCCCAGCATATCCCGGCCGGTTTGCAGCTGTTGCAGGCTCCGCCCCAGAGCCCCCGCATCATTAAGACCGCGGCTGGCATAGATCCGCGCCAACAGCGGATGCACCTGTTTAAACACATAACTATTCGGGTCGGCCTCACGGCGACGAATAATAAGGTCACTCATGCTGACTTATATCCTGATTGGCAGCAGGAAACAGCTCATCAGTTTTGTCGGTCAGATAATAAACAACCAGACCGATCCACTCACGTACACCGATGGACAGTTCATACAGATTACGGCCAAGATCAGCCCGCCAGCTATTCAGCCCGGCAGGTTTTGAATAATAATCAACAGGATAGGGGATTACATTCCAGCCCTGGCCACGAAAGATGCCTACAGAACGCGGCATATGATATGCCGAGGTCACCAATAGCCAGCCCCGCGGATCAGCATAATCAGCCCCCACGGGCAAAACACCCTGACTATAAATAGCGTTTTCAAAAGTATTGCGGGAATCCCGTTCAAAGATAACCCGGTCGTCTAGCTGCTGTTGCTGTAACCAGGATCGCTGCACATCAGCACCACGAAACTCGGGCTTAAGTACTAAACCCGAACCACCGGTAAGGATAACCGGCACATCAGCATAACGCTGCAGCAGCGACGGAATCACCATATCCCGTTCTGCTGCCATATTAAACTGGGGCTGATTCCAGACAGAACTTAACTCGGCTTCTTCTGCGCCGCCAAGCACGATAATTCCAGCGATATTGTCAGGCAGTGTCGCCGGTGGAGAAAAACGCTTTTCCAGCGGTTGTAACACCAGATCCCCGACCGGGTAGAAAGTAATCAATAATAAGCAAACAGCAACCACCGATGTGAGTGTTCGCCACCCCTTAAGCAGCGCTAACACCAATATAAGAATAAGCAAATTACCCGGGTTAGCTAACACCCAGAAACCTTTCGATAATAGAAAAAACAGGTCCATGCTTATTATCCCCCAATAAAAAGCCCGTTAAAGCCAGAGACTCTAACGGGCTATTATCAAAGCAGCAACTATTTAATTGCTATGAACATTCTCTGCAACAAACTGCTGAACTTTAGCCAGCTCATTGGGTAACACAGTGAACTGCTCCTCACGCTCAAACAGATCCGCCATATGGGCCGGTAGCTGAGGTGATTCGAGGCCTGCTTTTAAGACGGCTTCGGGGAATTTAACCGGGTGAGCGGTCGCCAGAACAATCATCGGCACACTGGCATCCCGGTTGCATTCGCGGCCTGCAGCAACACCGATAGCAGTATGCGGGTCCAACAGATAACCGGTTTCAGCGGCCACTTTAGCGATCACTTCACAGGTCGCTTCGTCATCGCAGGCATGGCTGTCGAACAGTTCACGCACCGCTTCCCAGCGTGCCTGATCCAGTTGCACCGGTTCAGTCTTAAACTTAGTCATCAGGTCACTGATCGCAGCACCATCACGGCCATAAACATCAAACAACAGACGCTCAAAATTGGACGATACCATGATGTCCATTGACGGAGACAAAGTATGCACCAGCTCGCCTTTGCTCATATCATTGCCGGAGATAACCCGGTGCAGAATATCGTTTTTGTTGGTCGCCACCACCAGCTGACTGATCGGCAGGCCCATCTGCTTCGCCAGATAACCGGCAAAGATATCGCCAAAATTACCGGTGGGCACAGAGAAAGCCACTTCGCGATGCGGACCACCTACCGCCAGGGACGCAGAGAAGTAATAAACGATCTGGGACATAATGCGCGCCCAGTTAATCGAATTGACTGCACCCAGCTTACGTCCGCCGAGGAAATCCTGATTGGCAAAGCTGTCTTTAACCATCTCCTGACAATCATCGAAGTTACCTTCCAGTGCGATATTGAAGACATTATCTTCAATAATCGTGGTCATCTGCTTGCGTTGAACTTCAGACACCCGGTTGTACGGGTGCAGAATGAAGATATCCAGATGGTCACTGTGGCGGCAGCCCTCAATCGCGGCAGACCCGGTATCACCCGAGGTCGCTCCCATAATCACCAGCCGTTCCTGACGCTTACTCAGAGCATAATCCATCAGGCGACCGAGCAGTTGCAGGGCAAAGTCTTTAAACGCCAGCGTCGGCCCGTGAAACAGCTCCAGTACCCACTCATTGGTACCCAGCTCTTTCAGCGGCGCAACTGCGCTATGATTAAAACCGGCATAAGTCTCATCGATCATCTGCTTCAGATCGTTGTCTGCCACACAGTCAGCAACAAACGGCTTAATAATGTTGTATGCCAGCTCGTTGTAAGGCAGCCCCGCCCAGGAAGCGATCTCTTCCTGACTGAAAGTCGGCAGGACTTCCGGCACATACAGACCACCATCACTGGCCAGACCGGCCAGCAGTACTTCTTCAAAATTCAGCGCCGGAGCCTGACCCCGGGTAGAGATATATTTCACTGTCTAAATTCCTGCTCTTGCAATTGCCTTAGAGGTGCTCAACGCGGATACGGGTAACCGACTGATTCACATCAGCCAGTGCTTCGATCTTAGCGATAGCCTGATTCATACGTTTCTCTTCAACGTCCTGAGTCAGAATGATGACAGGCACCTGCTGTTGGTGAGTCTCTTTCTGCACAATGGCATCAATACTGATCTCTGACTCGCTGAGAATACTGGCAACTTTAGCCAGTACGCCGGGGCGCTCATTAACGGTGAGACGCAGGTAGTAACCACTGACAATCGCCTCAACCGGCAAAATAGGCATCTCTGACAGACTACCTGGCTGGAACGCCAGATGCGGCACCCGGTTATCCCGGTCTGCGGTCAGAGTACGCACCACATCCACAATATCCGCCACCACCGCAGAGGCGGTAGGCTCTGCCCCGGCACCGGCACCGTAATACATGGTCTGACCCACGGCATCGCCATCAATCAACACGGCATTCATAACACCATGAACATTCGCCAGCAGCGCTTTTTCCGGAATCATGGTCGGGTGCACCCGCAACTCAATACCCGCATCGGTGCGCCGGCTGATCCCCAGATGCTTAATGCGATAACCCAGTTCTTCAGCATACTGCACATCATCAGCCGTAATATTGCTGATACCTTCGGTATAAGCTTTATCAAACTGCAATGGGATACCAAACGCGATAGACGCCAGAATGGTCAGTTTATGGGCCGCATCAATCCCCTCAACATCGAAGGTTGGATCAGCTTCGGCATAACCAAGCGCCTGTGCTTCAGCCAGAACATCGGCGAAATCACGGCCTTTGTCACGCATCTCAGTGAGGATAAAGTTACCGGTACCGTTGATAATACCCGCCAGCCAGTTGATTTTATTCCCGGAAAGGCCTTCACGAATCGCCTTGATCACTGGAATACCACCGGCAACGGAGGCCTCAAACGCCACCATCACATTCTTTTTCTGCGCCGCTTCAAAAATCTCATTACCATGAACGGCGATCAGTGCTTTGTTGGCCGTAACAACGTGCTTACCGTTTTCGATAGCCAGCATTACCAGCTTCAGCGCAGTGTCATAACCACCGATCAACTCGACGACGATGTCGATTTCGGGGTTGGTGGCAATCTCAAAAATATCCCCTGTAATATGGGTACCCCAGGTGTCGCAATCGGGATTTACACGACGGGCGCCAATCGATTCTACAACGATATTACGACCCGCACGACGGGAGATCTCTTCGGCGTTGCGTTTCAGTACATTGAACGTACCGCCACCAACGGTGCCAAGACCACAGATACCAACTTTTACAGGTTTCAAACCATTACCTCGCGCTATTACTATGCTATTCGAGCGGCAGACATTTCTGCGGTTAAAAAATAGGCACGCATTATAGCTAAATCCAAGCCTAAGCTCTATGCAGCGTCCAGCCCTGTAGAAAAAAAATCCATCTTGCTGGGCACAGCGCCATTAAAAAAGGGAGCTCATCGCTCCCTTAATCATAAAAACACGGCAACACTAACCCATTAGTTAGCCACACCCAGCATTTTTGCTAACTGCGCAGCGGGCATATAGCCTGGCACCAGAGTACCATCTTCCAGCACCAGCGCTGGCGTTCCAGTAACCCCCATCTTCTGTCCAAGCTCATACTGACTCATGACGGGGCTGTTATCACAACTTAGCGAGGGTACTTCCTGGCCTGATTTAGCCTGAGTAAACAGCGTTTGCTGATCTTTTTTGTCGGCACACCAGATAGACTCCATCACCTTTGCGGTTTTAGAGCCGGCTCCTGCACGGGGAAACGCCAGATAACGAACTTCAATCCCCTTTTCATTAATCTTAGCCATCTCCTTATGCAGCTTACGACAGTAGAAACAATCCGTATCTGTAAAAACCGTCATATGGGCTTTTGTTTCACCCGTAGCGGGAAAGATAATCATATCCTCTGGATTAAGCGCGGCCAACTGCGCTATGCGGCCGGCTTTTTTCCCTTCTTCGGTCAGATTGACCAGCCGCCCGTCAGGTTCAACTTTATAGACTTCGCCCACAATAAAGTGACTGCCCACCTCGTTCACATAGAGATTTTCTCCGCTGGCCAGCGTCACTTCATACAACCCAGGGAATTGCGCATCAGCGACCGAGACGATAGGCACCTGACTACTCAGGGCACTCAGGGCTGAGCGGATAGCCGCCTCTTTACTCTCATCTGCTGACGCATTAAAACTCAGCAGAGCCATAGCAACAATTGTGTAAAATATTTTTCGCATAATGTCCTCAACTATCCTTCCAGTATCAGGAAGGGATGCCCTAAAGGCGATATTGCGGGGCTCCGGTTTACACGCTTCAAAAAGCGATCATCCTTAAGACGTCAAAAGCGCGGCTTAGTTTCCAGACTCACTTAAAACTACAACTGAAAGCTGAAAACAACCTGAAAACCAAGTCGGCGGTCACCCCCGTGGGTGGTGCTGCTTGTGCAGCGATTGTAACCGATGGCGGGCAATATGCGTATAGATCTGTGTGGTAGAGAGGTCACTATGGCCTAATAACAACTGCACAACCCGCAGATCAGCACCGTGATTGAGCAAATGAGTGGCAAATGCATGACGTAACACATGCGGTGATGGCAACTGTTCCACACCGGCAGCCAGCCCGTGACGCTTTATCCGGTGCCAAAAAGTCTGACGGGTCATCTGCTGCCCCCTGCGACTGGGAAATACGACCTCATTCTCAGCATCATCAATCAGCAACGGACGCGCTTCTTTAAGATAACGCACCAACCAGTCAGCAGCCTCATCCCCCAGAGGGACCAGGCGCTCTTTATCCCCCTTCCCTACCACCCGAATGACTCCCTGGCGCAGATTAATCTGTGATAACTGCAGCCCAACCAGTTCGCTCACCCGCAAGCCTGAAGAATAGAGCATCTCCAGCATAGCCCGGTCGCGAAAACCAAGCGCATCACCGAGATCAGGAGCCTGCAACAGCGCCTCGACCTCAGACTCACTTAAGCTTTTAGGCAATGGCCGGCCCCGTTTGGGACTTTCAACCTGCAGCGTAGGGTCTTCCGTTATCACCCCTTCGCGCAACAGATAGCGAAAGAACCCCCGCAAACACGATAGTAACCTCGATGCAGAACTCGCTTTCATCCGCTGGCGAACACGCCAGTTAAGGTAACTCAGCAGATCAGTGCGGCAGGATTCAAGCAGACAAGTCTTGCGGCTATTCAGCCAGCAAGCATAGATAGAGAGGTCGCGACGATATGAACTCAGCGTATTCGTGCTCAGCCCCTTTTCCAGCCAGAGGGCATCGACGTACTGCTCTATAAGTTCAGCATCACCGGGAGATGGGTGGCCAGCGGTTAGCCGGGCATCAGTCAGTGGCTGATCAGTCAATAAATCGGGAGTCATTCGGGGGAGGCATCCGTTACCGGGAAAACATTAACGCAACACTTTTAGCTTAGAAAGCTTCTGTCTATCAACAGGATAGATCGCGCTACCCCGTTCAAGGTGTTCGTCGACATATAGTTTATCACCATCCACTCGCTGGAGCGTGCCCTCGACCTTGCGGCCGAAGTAGGTTTCCAGTTTGACCCAGCTGCCAACATATTCATCAATCTCGGTATGGCTGATGGTCTCATAGCGTTTTACCACGCGTTCCTGCTGATGTCCCCCCAGCACCGCCCGCCTGATCGCCTCACGAGTCGCCTGACGAGCCGCTTCTTCCTTGCTGATGGCAGCCTCGTCTCCTGTCTGCTGATGCTCAGTATCATCCGTTACATTTTCCGCATGCACTGTCATAACCACCAGCATGAAAACAGAGCCCAGCGCGACCGATAATCTCTTCAATGCAAAAACCTAAATAATAACTGCGACCTGCATAAACAGCGACAGCAGCGCAAGAAAAATTGCCACCTCTATCTTAGTGCGAGTTCTGCTTCGTGGCGAATTCAATACATAAAAAGGCAGTTAAAGTCGCTTTATTCTGCTCACGCTACGTTGAACAATGCCCTGACCAGATCAGGTCTATTCAATAGCAGACCAGGCAACAGCTCATGCCCCTGACTCAACAGACTATATAACAATCAAACGGCACTGTCTCAATCTTAACAAAACCATCAAACCAGTACCGGGTTAAGACACGCTGCCAATGACCGGAGCAGCCACCATCCAGCTCAGTAGAATGCTTCAATCTGAGTGATTTTTTCCCGGGCTACGGGATAGATAGCACTACCCTGATGAAGATGCTCTTTAACATACAGAACATCGCCCTCAATCTGCATCAGCCGCCCTTCAACCTTGCGCCCGAAATAGGTTTCAAGTTTGACTCTCTTGCCAATGTAGCTATCAGCATCAACAGCGGCGATAACTTTAAAAGTCCGCTCATACACATCAGGCGCCCGCCCCACCGCTTTCAGAATTGCTGCACGAACAATCGCTTTGCGCGCCTCTACCTCATCGACACTCATAGGACCATCCGGAGCCGCCACCGTAATATCAGCCCACATACTGCGGAGATCTTCATTCTTATTGTTGAGCACCAGCAACGGATAAAAACTCTGCAGAAGTTCTGCGCTTGGCGACAAACTCAGCGCTTTTTCTCCTGAGACGACATAAGGTTTGAGCGCTGCGACATCAAATTCAAAATGCCCCTGAGGCTGCAAAAAAGCACTGAAATTGTGCTTGCTCTCCTCTGTAAGGCTCCATCCCTGCTGAATTAAATAATCAGAAAACAGTTCCCCCGTCACACGGAGGTATTGTTTTTCAGACTCTTCCTGCACCAGGGCACAAAATTTATTGCGGCCAGTATGAAACCCCTGATCAGCATAGCTCAGCCGAAAGGCCTTCAACTCCATTGAATGTTCAGCAAATATGTCACTATCAAGATGCCTGAGTGATTTTGTCTTTGTGCGTCGAACCGGATTAGAGTGACGTGCCTCAGACTGACGTGCCTCAGACTGACTAGCAGCCACAGGCTGAGTAGCTTCATCCACCTCAGGAGTAGGTTCGGTTGCAAAACTGATATAGGCATCGGCTGTCAGTAACTGATCTAACGTTAACTGTATCTGAGCCTGTAGTTCTTTATTAACCTTATTGAGAGAGTAATCCAGATCGAAAGTGCCTGTCAGTGCACTGATGCCCATCGCTTTCAGTAAATGAAAGCTGAAGCGGTCATCTTCACGACATGTAAACATCGCAATAACCGCCTGGTCCATATCGACTGTTTTGTTTAAGAGTAGCCGGTCTAACTGTTTAACATTCTTATCGGACAGTTCAATCCGGGCGCCTTCCAGACGAATACTGAGTCGGTCAGGCCAGCGCTTCCCCACTGGATACTCTAGCATGGACTCCCAGAGGGAACGTAAATAGCTTATATCGGCATGACGAATAACCACACGGTCAGCGGTGATCAAATCAGGGCCTGCTACCGAACGAATCTGAGCATCTCCCAGATAAATGTCCCCTTCTGGCCCCAGAGAGAAACTGGCATAGGTGAGCGAGACCTGCGTTTGCAGTTTGTCCGCCAAAATACGCATATGCTGAGCCATTTCAAGGCTATTCTGAGTATTAGCCGTTGGCACTGTTGATGAGGTAAACGTGAGATTAACATACAAAATTATGCCAACAATAAATAATGCGCCGCCAATTTTGCCGATTAACCCCATCATCCTTTATATTCCTTCTCATCCATCCAGTCTAAGCCCACTTACATGCGATACCGACCCCATTCATCATGTAAAAGAGTAATAATTCAAACATATATACAATAAAAAAGGCAGCCGAAGCTGCCTTTTTATACCCGAACTGAGTAAGTAATTACTTAGACAGTTTTTCTTTAATACGTGCAGACTTACCGCTACGCTCACGCAGGTAGTACAGTTTAGCCTGGCGAACATCACCACGACGCTTAACTTCAATACTATCTACAGTAGACGAGAATGTCTGAAAAGTACGCTCGACACCCACACCGTGAGAGATTTTACGCACAGTGAACGCAGAGTTAACGCCACGGTTACGCTTACCAATCACAACGCCTTCAAACGCCTGCAGACGCTGACGGGTACCTTCAACTACTTTAACCTGAACAACAACGGTATCACCCGGTGCAAATTCTGGTACTTGCTTGTTCATCTGTTCAGCTTCGATCTGCTGAATGATAGAGTTTTTGCTGCTCATAGCACGCTCCTAAATACTAACCCTGAGACGCGTCTGTCTCACGGATAAATTCGGTTAACAATGTCAGCTGCTCTTTGGTCAGTTCAAGGTCTTGCAGCAACTCGGGACGCCGTTTCCAGGTTCGTCCAAGCTGCTGTTTCAGACGCCAGCGTCTGATCGCCTCGTGGTTACCGCTAAGCAACACATCCGGTACGGACATATCGTCGAGTTTTTCTGGTCGGGTGTAGTGAGGACAATCAAGCAGCCCATCACTAAAGGAATCTTCTGCCGCTGAATCCTGGTGGCCAAGCACACCGGGGACCAGTCGGGACACCGCATCGATCAGCACCATTGCTGGTAACTCGCCGCCACTCAGGACAAAATCCCCCAATGACCACTCTTCATCGATTTCGCTATCCACAAGACGCTCATCAATACCTTCATAGCGCCCTGCAACCAGAATTAACCGCTCTGCAGCGGCCAGCTCCTTCACCCCGGCATGGTCGAGTCGGCGCCCCTGCGGTGACAGATAGATTACTCTGACCTTATCACCTGCAGACTGTTTCGCTGCCTGGATCGCGTCCCGCAGCGGCTGCACCTTCATCAACATTCCCGGACCTCCGCCGTAAGGGCGGTCATCCACAGTTCGGTGTTTATCCCTGGTGAACTCACGAGGGTTCCAGCACTGCACATCCAGCAAGCCGTTGCGCACTGCTCTTCCGGTGACACCGTGACGAGTTATCGCCTCAAACATCTCCGGAAAAAGGGTTACAACACCGATCCACACCGGTTAAAACTCCGGGTCCCAATCGACCCGTATCGTACCTTCTTCAAGGTTTATCTCTTTAACCACCTGATCCGGCAGGTAGGGAATCAATCGTTCGCGACGATCAATACTCTCTGCATTACCTTTCACTACCAACACATCGTTAGATCCGGTAGCGATCAGATGACTCACCTTACCCAGCTTTTCGCCGGACTCGGTTAATACTTCAAGCTTTTCCAGCTGACTCCAGTAGAAGTCTCCCTCTTCCAGTTCAGGAAGCAGATTCTTCTCAATCGCGATATCAACGCCACAATAGCTGCGTGCAATATCCCGATCATCGACGCCAGCCAGCTTTGCGACCAGCCCTTTACCGTGTCGTTTCCCGTCCGCAATTTTGAACGGTTTCCACTGACCATTAATGTTCAGTAACCACGGTGAATATTCGAGGATGCTCTCCATCGGCTCGGTATGGGAATACACTTTAACCCAACCCTTAACACCATAAAGTGTGGTGATTCGCCCGACGGTTATTATATCTTCAGACGTATAGCCACTCATCACTCAAACCCGACTGATTGCATAAAATGTTTACTTAGCTTCTTTAACCAGCTTCGCAACACGGTCAGACATTTGCGCGCCTTTAGCTACCCAGTACTCAATGCGTTCCAGGTTAATACGCAGCTTCTCTTCCTGACCTTTAGCCAGTGGGTTGAAGAAGCCAACACGCTCAATAAAACGACCATCACGCGGATTACGAGAATCAGCCACAGTCAGGTGATAAAATGGACGCTTTTTGGCGCCGCTACGAGCTAGACGAATAGTTACCATGCGTTAGGTCCCTTTATTAAGTGAGTTTTGAAATCGCTCACAGTTTACAGATAACAGCCCCATTCCGGGTTCATCAGAACACCGACGCAGACTGCACCCATTTAAAAAACAGGGCGGCATATTACGTGAATTTGCCGCCCCTGTGAAGCTTTTTGATTATTTAATAATCACACTGCAGAAGGTTACATCCGGGGAAAGCCACCCGGGCCGCCCATACCCCCTTTGGTGGAGCAAAGCTCTTATAGAGAGTTCATCATTTTTGCCATCTGCTTATGATACTTAAACAGTAACAGGCTTACATCCGGGGAAAACCACCAGGACCGCCCATACCGCCTGGCATCATCCCTTTCATGCCGCGCATCATTTTGGCCATACCGCCTTTGGTGGAGCAAAGCTCTTATAGAGAGTTCATCATTTTTGCCATCTGCTTACGTTACAGCAAAGTCTGGATTACATCCGCGGGAAGCCACCAGGGCCGCCCATACCGCCCTTGGTGGAGCAAAGTTCTTATAGAGAGTTCATCATTTTTGCCATCTGCTTACGTTACAGCAAAGTCTGGATTACATCCTCGGGAAGCCACCCGGGCCGCCCATACCGCCCGGCATCATCCCTTTCATGCCGCGCATCATTTTGGCCATACCGCCTTTCGTTGAGAACTTCTTCATCATTTTGGCCATCTGCTTATGCTGCTTAAGCAAACGATTCACATCCTGAATCTGCGTACCAGAACCCATCGCAATACGTTTTTTGCGGGAACCGCTAATCACTTCAGGTCGTTTACGTTCATGGGGCGTCATCGAGTTGATGATCGACTCAAACTGTTTAAAGCCTTTCTCCGCACTGGACAGATTAGCGCCCTGCATTGCCGGAGCCATCTGGCCCATGCCTGGCAGCTTATCCATCAGTGACGCCATACCGCCCATGTTGTTCATCTGCTGCAGCTGATCGCGGAAATCTTCCAGATCGAAGCCTTTACCGGTCTTAACTTTACGCGCCAGTCGTTCAGCTTTATCTTTATCGACCTTTTGCTCGACCTCTTCTATCAGAGAGAGCACATCGCCCATCCCGAGAATACGGGAAGCGATACGGTCCGGGTGAAACGGCTCGAGTGCATCAACCTTTTCACCCACACCCAGGAACTTAATCGGCTTGCCGGTGATATGCCGGACGGATAGCGCCGCACCACCACGGGCATCACCATCGGTTTTGGTCAGAATAACACCCGTCAGCGGCAGCACATCGTTGAATGCTTTAGCGGTGTTAGCAGCGTCCTGACCGGTCATTGCGTCGACCACGAATAGCGTCTCGACCGGCTTAATGGCGGCATGCAACGCTTTGATCTCATCCATCATATCGCTGTCAACATGCAGACGACCGGCGGTATCAACGATCAGAACATCAAAATGTTTGATCCGGGCATGATGAATTGCCGCATTGACGATATCGATCGGTTTCTGATCGATAGAAGAGGGGAAAAATTCCACCGACACTTCTGCCGCCAGGGTTTCCAGCTGTTTAATCGCGGCAGGACGGTAGACGTCAGCAGAAACCACCAGAACCTTTTTCTTTTCCCGCTCACGCAGAAAACGCGACAGCTTAGCAACCGAGGTGGTTTTACCCGCGCCCTGCAGACCCGCCATCATCACGACAGCGGGGGGCTGAACCGCCAGGTTAAGGCCTTCGTTGGCCTCGCCCATAACTTTTTCCAGCTCTTGCTGGACAATCTTAACGAATACCTGTCCCGGGCTCAGACTCTTACTGACCTCAGTGCCGACAGCCCGTTCTTTAACGTTGTTGATAAACTCTTTAACAACAGGCAACGCTACATCGGCTTCCAGCAATGCCATTCGCACTTCACGCAGAGTGCCCTGAATATTGTCTTCGGTCAGTTTTGCCTGACCCGTGACCGCTTTAAGCGTTTTAGCCAGACGATCCGTCAGATTCTCAAACATAGTTACGCCTTGAGGTATTAAATCCGCTACTGTTTTTGCCAGTGACTTTCTTGCCAGTCATTCGGTGACAGTAAAATAAAGTCAAGCATTATACAGCAGCCGGGCACTTTAGGAACCTGATTAATCCCGGTTGCTGACTATTCCATCACCGGGATTATCACAACTCACATCAATTGGCCCGGCATCAATATTTCATCACACCCATATTTATGACACACTTAGCGCCTGCACACTCTATGGAACTGATGAGCTAACCGCAAATGCATATTCTGCCCGCAATTTTCGCCATTATCTGCTATATGATCGCTACGGTTTTACAGTCGCAGGTCATCCGCGGACGCAGTATAAACAGCTTGATCATCCGCCTGATCGGTTTAGTCGCCGTTATCAGTCACGGCTATTCCGCCTATCTTGACCTGCACCGCCCGAGCGGCATTCATCTGGAGTTTTTCAGCGCAGGCTCGCTGATCGGCTGGCTGGTTGCAGCGCTGGTGTTAATCAGTTCTCTGCGACAAAAAATCGACAATCTGTTTATCGGTGCCTTTCCGCTGGCGGCGGGCGCCCTGTTTTTCACCCTGTTCGGACTTGATTCGCCAGAGGGTAAGCACTACGACACAGGCCTGGTGATTCACATTCTGATCTCTATCCTGGCTTACAGCATCTTTACCCTCGCCGCATTTCAGGCGGTCTTGCTGGCGAAACAGGAATATCAGCTTAAACATCACATCACTAAAGGCCTGCTGCGCTCTCTTCCGCCGCTGCAAACCATGGAAGCCCTGCTGTTTGAAATGATCTGGGTCGGGTTGATTTTACTCACCCTGTCACTGATCAGTGGCGCTGTCGTCTTTGATGACCTGTTCGCTCAACACCTGGTTCACAAAACGGTACTCTCTATCCTTGCCTGGCTGCTGTATGCAACGCTGCTGGTTGGCCGTCACTTTCTCGGCTGGCGCAGCCATAAAGCGATTCGCTGGACGGTCGGTGGCTTTATCGTCCTCATGCTGTCCTTCTTTGGCAGTAAATTCGTGGTTGAGTGGCTGTTGTAAGACCGCCCTCAGGGTGACAAAAGCCTGTCACTGAAACCTTAGTATGCTTGACAGTATTGGGGGTTAAACCCGACAATGTCTTTCCAATTAGCAACCATAGGTTTACCGTCTTGGAAGGCGCATCGATTGAGTCCCTTGTGGGACTTCTCTTTTTTCTGATTCTCTGTTCAGCCTTTTTCTCTAGTTCTGAGACAGGCATGATGTCACTTAACCGTTATCGGTTGCGGCACCTGGTGAAAAACCGTCACAGAGGCGCCGTTAAGGCTAACAAATTACTGAAACGCCCCGACCGTCTGATCGGTGTGATTCTGATCGGAAATAACTTTGTAAATATTCTGGCATCGTCGATTGCCACTATCATTGCGGTTAAGCTGTGGGGCGAGAGCGGTATCTTTATCGCGACGGCCGCCCTGACCATGGTTATTCTGATTTTTGCTGAAGTGTCACCCAAAACGGTTGCTGCACTTTACCCTGAAAAAATTGCGTTTCCGGCCGCTTTTGTACTTCAGCCCTTACTAAAGCTGCTCTATCCGCTCGTCTGGTTTGTTAATCTGATCACCAACAGCCTGCTCAAGCTGATTGGCATAAAAGTGACCGCAGGCGATAACCATCACCTCAGCACTGAAGAACTTCGCACCCTCGTAAATGAATCCGGCGCGGTATTACAACAACGCAACCAGTCGATGCTGCTGGGTGTGCTTGAACTGGATGATGTCACCGTCAATGACATCATGATTCCCCGCAACGAAGTCATCGGCATCGACATGGATAATGAGCTGGAGGTTATTATTGATCAGCTCAGTAATACCAACCATACCCGGATGCCGGTCTACCGTGGCGAACTGAACAAAGTTGTCGGTATTCTGCATATGCGTAACCTGGCGCAGGTTTTCCGCCAGGGAACGGTGACAAAGGCCGCCATTTTACAGGTAATCCATGAGCCCTACTTTGTCCCTGAAAGCACTCCACTACAAACCCAGCTGCTGAATTTTCAGCAGGAGAGCCGTCGTATCGCCCTGGTGGTGGACGAGTATGGTGATATTCAGGGTGTCGTTACCCTGGAAGATATTCTCGAAGAGATCGTCGGTGAAATGTCGCTGAACGGTAAAGAAGACAACCAGGATATCTATCCACAGTCCGATGGTAGTTACTTTATTGATGGCACCGCGAATATTCGTGATGTTAACAAGTCGCTGAACTGGAATCTGCCGACGGAAGGCCCGAAAACCATTAATGGACTGGTGATGGAAATTCTGGAAGCGATTCCCGATGCGAACATCTGCATGCTGATAGACAATTACCGGATTGAGACGCTTCAGGTCAGTGATAATCAGATCAAGACAATCCGCGCCATCGAACTACACCGGGAATCTGAAGAGGAGGAAGAGTAACTCTCTTCCTCTGACTTTTTACATCCTTTGTTATGTGCCGCTTATTCGCTCAGCTTTGACTTAACACTGTTGATCTTATCATCCATTGACTGCTCACGGTCGGTACGGGTGCCGATACGCATACTGCTACTGATCCGTACCGCCCCCATCTCATGCACCACTTCATGACAGCGTTTAACCGCCGCAAACACCTCATCCCAATCCCCTTCGATGTTGGTACCGTAAGCGTGCAGCTGATGCGACAGCCCGGCTTCCTGCAGCACTCGCTGGCAAGCGGTAACATGCGCTGACACCGAGGTACCTACACCCATCGGCACAACACAAAGATCGATCATTACATTCATGTCAGTCTCCGCGACTCAAGCCCGTTTATCCTGCTCTTCACGCTCTCTGATCAGCGCCCATACTGCGATTTTTTCTTCATCTGTCAGAACGCCCCATTCCGCAATCTCCATCCCCGTACGACGGCAGGCAATACACAGGTCTTTTTCGTCCAGAGCACAGACGCCAATACAGGGGGAACGAATCGGACGAGGCGGAGCAATCTCATTGTTCATAGCTTTCTTTCTATCAGGTTAAAGAAAATACGTGGTCCTCAGATACCGCTTAACAGATGCTGTGCTCTGGCCGGATTTTCATGGGAATGTGGGCATCAAAACCAACATTGAGCATTTCCACCAGCATATAGGCGGTCAGCCCCCAGATAATATCGCCATCAAATTCATATGCCGGAACATAATGGGTCATGCCACGAAAAAGTATCTTATCGGTATGATGACGCCGGTCATCAAGAAAAAAGCTCAATGGCACCCGATGAATCCGGTCCAGCTCATCCAGATTGGGGATCAGTTCAACATCACTGGGAATAATCCCCACGTAGGGCCGCACCTGCAGCTTATGCTTGGATAAGACATCGCCCAGCGGGCCAACTATCTGAACACTTTCCGGCTTAAGACCCACCTCTTCCTCGGCTTCACGCAGCGCAGTAAATAGCAGGTCCGGGTCGGTATCATCACGCTTACCACCGGGAAACGCGATCTCACCACTATGAGTGCTCAGATGATCACAACGACGGGTCAGGATGACTTCTGGATCGCCCGGCTTATCGGTCAGCGCAATCAGCACACTGGCTTGCGCTCCACCGTTATCAAGGGTCCTTGGCACATAGTCGACTAATCGTTGTTTCAACTGATTTAACATAGCGGATTACTATAAATGACTCTCGGCTAACGATGGGTAATAACTCAACATCATACCGCCGGTTTCGATGAATGTTTAGCTCTGATATGTGTTTTGAGCGCAATTCGGATGACCGCAAATACTGCGACACTTTGCCACGCGACAACATGCCACATTGTTTCAATCGCCTTAATTACTTAATTTCCGCGCACTCAAAAATTTGTACGGACTGACTTATGACCTCCCCCATGGGCAAGCATCTGCCACACTTTTCCCGCTGTCAACTGACGCTGATGATCGCTGCAGCACTCTCCAGCATCAGTGTTCAGGCTGAAGAGAGCAACCTGCCGGAGAACACTACTGATGTTATTACGGTAACCGCAACCCGCACGGAACGCACCTCTGCCGAAGTCCCGGAAAGTATCTCCATCATCGACCAGAAACGCTTAGAACAGGAAAAGATGTTCAATATCGCCGATGCTCTGAAAGGCACGCCCGGCGTCCTGATTCAGTCCACCAGCGGCGGCAGCAGTTCACGACTGATTGTCCGTGGCGCCGGGCTGAAAGCGCAATATGGTATCCGCGAGATCATGGTGCTGCGGGACGGAGTGCCGGTCACCGATCCTGATAGCTTTACCCGCATGGACTTTATCGATACCCAGGACATCGAGCAGATCGAGGTCAGTAAAGGCCCGGCGAATATTTATGCAACAGGGTCCACCGGCGGCGCTATCCATATCATCTCCAAATCGGTGTTTGATAACCGTCGCGACCAGATACGTCTGGGTCTGGGTAATCAGGGCACCAGGAATGTCCATCTGCGCAAATCCTGGATGACAGATGAGGGCAACGCCCTGGCCATTACCGCCTCACATCGGGCGCAGGATAACGACTGGCGGCGCAACAACGAATATGAGTCCAATCAGCTCAGCATTAAAGGGGGGATTCTGCCCAGCGACAACTCTGAACTGGAGATGGAACTGAGCATGACCCACTCCGATCTCAACCTGCCGGGCAGCATGAATGAGGCCCAGTTCGCTGAGTTTAAAAAAACCGGCAAACAGACTGACAATGATTCAGCCTTTAAAAACACCGCCCGCAACTCTGAGATCGTCTTTTTTAACAGCCGTCTGACCGTCGACCTGGGCGACCTGACCTTCAGGCCCCGGGTGTATTACAACCAGTGGAGTCACTTTCACCCGGTCACCGGCGTGATCAACGACACTGACGACGTGTCGATCTTCGGCACCGACCTTGAACTGGACTATAGTCATAACCTTATTGGCGAGGATAACCTGGTCAGTGGCGTAACCTTCCGCCAGGACCGTACCGATAACGCACGCAAATATGCCTATGCCGATATCGTCACCGCAGGCCCACGCATTATTAAAACCCTGTCTGACCGCAAAGGCGAATTGCTGCAGGCAGAGGATTCAGTCAACACCGTGTACGGCGTATTCCTGCAGGAAAACCTGCGGCCGACGAACCGTTTGCTAATTGATGCGGGTTTCCGTCTGGACCAGATTAAAATAGATCAGGATACCTGGAACAGCGATACCTCCTACAACTATGGCATGGGCGGTTATCGGTTCGTGCCCGGCAGTGGTGGCGACAGCTCACTCACCCGCACCTTCACCCTGTTTGCCCCCCGCCTCGGCGCCAGCTATAAACTGAATGATACCTTCACCCTGTTTGGCAATATCTCTCAGGGGGAACAGGTACCCTACTCCAGCGAACTGAGCAGCAATGAAGACCTGCGCAGCGCGACTAACACCAGTGTCGAGTTCGGTCTGAAAGGGCGCACCCATGACTGGCAGTTCGATCTGAGCGCCTACACCAGCACAGTGGATGACGAAATTATTCAGGTACGGACCAATGGTGAGACGATCTACCAGAACGCGGGCCGTACTGATAAAAAAGGGATCGAATTCAGCAGCAGTGTCAATGTACTGCAAGATAGCGTGCCCGGCGAACTGCAACTGGGCTTCAACTATGCCTACAGTGACTATAAATATGACGAGTTCTCTGAGGTGGTTTACATGATGGGGGGCCCCACCAACTTTGATCGCTCAGATAATCAACTGCCTTTCATTCCCAAACACTATTACAGCCTCAGCCTCGACTATAAACACCCGAGCGGGGTTAAACTAAGGCTTCAGGCCGACAGCTGGGGCGAGTATTACCTGGATAACGCTAACAGCGAAACCTATGGTGGTTACGATTTTGTTACCAATGCCAATCTTGGCTATGAGACCGGGCCTCACACCCTCAGCCTGAATGTGCAGAACCTGTTTGATAAACGCTATGCTGTGGAGGTTAAAAAAGATACCAGTGGGGACAAATCATACTCGCCGGGTGCGCCCCGCAGTGTGATGTTAAGTTATAGTTATCAGTTCTGAGCCGTGTCTCCGTACTGATAAAATGCAAAAAACACCACCTGCTAATACGGCAGGTGGTGGGCACGAAAACAATACCTGTTTTCCAATTGCCTGCGAAAGCATGGGCTAATTCACTTTCGCTAAGGCATCCTACATTCTGACCACAGGTTTGATGGTGACACCGGATTCAGAATCCGCAATCGCCTCGTTAATCTGCTCAAATGGATAGAACCGGACCATTTTGTCGAAGGGAAACTTACCCTGCTGATAGAGATTGATCAGTTGCGGAATAAAACTGTCCGGATTCGACTCGCCTTCAACGATACCGATCAGTCGCCGACCGCCACTCATAAAGTGCACTTCATCGAGCACAATCTCACTACCGGGGGCCGACGCGCCCAGCACACCACAGCAACCCCGCGGGGCCAGGCTCAATACCGCGCCCCTGATCACCGGAGTCAGTCCGGTGGTATCCAGTGCATAGTCGACACCGTAACCGGTGATCTCAATGATTGCAGCGGTCACATCACCGTTAGCGGGATTCAGACTGTGTGTCGCCCCCACCTCTTCGGCAAAAGCCAGTCGCTCATCATTCATATCAACGGCAATAATAGTCGTGGCACCCATCGCATGGGCGGCCATCACTGCTGACAGCCCCACCGAGCCGGTACCAAAGATCGCAATCGACTTACCCGACTTCACTTGCAACGCATTGATAACCGCCCCAGCACCAGTTTGTACGCCACAGGCCAGCGGCCCGAGCAGATCCAGCGGTACCTCACTGGTTACTTTGACAATATTACGCTCATGACACAGCGCGTGGGTGGCAAACGAGGACTGACCGAAGAAATTACTCTGGATTACCTCCCCCTCTTTTGACAGCGCCGTCGTGCCATCCTCCCGGGTAGCAAAAAAATTGCGCGGGAAAAACTCATGGCAGTAACTGGGAGCATGCTCCTCGCAACTGGGGCAGCCGCCACAGGAGTTATAGGTCATCACCACATGGTCACCCGGAGCCACTTTGGTCACACTGGCTCCCACCTTTTCAACCACACCGGCCCCTTCATGTCCCAGTACCACCGGCATCGGCGTTGGCAGCATGCCATCGCGCACCACGATATCGGTATGACAGACACCGGTCGCCACCACGCGCACCAGAATTTCATCCGCCCGTGGTTCCTCAAGTTCCAGACTTTCCAGAGTCAGTGACCCGTGAACAGTTCGGGCTACAGCCGCTTGAATCTTCATAAATTTCTCCTGTTATTATTATCCTGATTTACGCTACAGAACTAAAAACCTGCCGCCAGACGGCCGCCACTTCATCAACCGCACGCCCCGCTGCAGCCACCGCACCGGACATGCTGATATAGCCGTGCGCCAGTTGCGGATATTCGGTCAGGCTGACGGAACAACCCGCGTGCTTCAGCGCCTCAGCGTACGCCATACCTTCATCCCGCAGCGGATCAAACCCCGCCACCTGAATCAGAGTCGGGGGCAGACCTGACAGGTTTGCGGCCTCCAGCGGTGCAAACCGAAAATCCACCGGCTCAACACTGCCTGCCAGATAATGATTCATAAAATAGGTCATGCTGCGGTTGGTCAGCGTATAGCCCTCACCATATTTTTCATAAGAGTCATACCCGGTATCGGGGCCCGATGCAGTGGGGTAAATAAGGGTTTGCTGGCGGACTGAGGGACCTGCATGATCCCGCGCCAGCAACGCACAGACCGCAGCCAGATTAGCTCCAGCACTATCACCAGCCAGGGCAATCTGTCCGGGTGCAACTCCCAGCTCCGACGCTGCATCTGCCAGCCAGCAGAGTGCTGCATAACTGTCTTCGACAGCCGCCGGATAGGGGTGCTCCGGTGCCAGACGGTAATCCACCTGCACAATCAGACAGCCAGACAACCGGCTTAGCTGACTGACAACACCGTCATAATCCCGGGGACAGCCCACCACAAAACCGCCACCGTGCAGATAGAGCACCGCACCAGCCAGTTGCTCCTGTCCCTCCGGACGGTAGCACCGCAGCGCCAGTTCACCGCCGGGGCCGGATATGCTCAGATCAGCAATATTCACCCCATCAGCGACGGCAACATCGGTGGCCGCCAGTATCTGACTGTAAATCTCACGGGCAATAGCGGGGGGCAGATCAGCAAAGTCCGGCGCACCGGCAGCCGCCGCCTGTTCCAGCATCGCTTTTAGCTGCAGATCAAGCATGACTGTTTTCCCCGGTTAACGGCTGGCTTTTGAGACCATCCGGATCATTATTGTTGTGTTCCTGCCCTGGCGCACGGCTATTAACAGGCGAAGCAAGCACCGTAGAACCAAACAGGAAGTGGGCCAGCGCCGGCAACAGAATCAACGCCCCCAGCATGTTAAACAGGAACATAAAGGCTAGCAGAATCCCCATATCCGCCTGAAAGCGGATGGGGGAGAACACCCAGGTGGCCACACCCACCGCCAGGGTTGCCCCGGTCAGCATCACGATCCGGCCGGTCTGACGCAACGCCAACTGATAAGCCTGGGTGACCGTCATGCCAAAACGTAGCCCCATCAACAACACAGACAGAACATACAGCGCGTAATCCACACCGATCCCCACCCCCAGGGCAATCACCGGCAGAATCGCTACCTTAACTCCGATTCCCAGCTTGACCATCAACGCCTGACACATCACCGAGGTCAGCATCAGTGGTAACACCGCCGCCACGACACCACGCCAGGTGCGGAAGGTGATCCAGCAGAGAATAATCACCGCACCGTAGACCATGTACATCATCTGGTTCATCGCTTTTTTCACCACGATATTGGTGGCCGCTTCAATACCGGAGTTGCCCGCTGCCAGCATGAAGCGAGCCTCATCATCGCTGTTATCAGCGGCAAATCTCTGCGCGACTTCAACCACACTGTTAAGTGTCGCAGCCTTATGATCCTTCAGATAGACATACACCGATAACAAGCTGCAATCCGCATTAAACAGCTCCCGTGGTGCCCGTGCCTGCACTGCTCCCAGCGCGGCATTGTTGGGAATCAGCTCCAGCCATTTAAAGTTGCCCTCGTTGTAGCCCACCATCGCATAACGGGACAGCCGCGCCATTGAGTTGGTCGATTCAACGCCGGGTAGCCGTTCCAACTGCCCGGTCAGCTCGCGAACCTTCGACAAGACTGAGTAATGGGTGCAGCTATCCACGGCGGTTTTCACCATCACCACGAAGATATCGGAACTGGCGGCATAGTTATCGGCCATAAAGGCGGTATCCAGGTTATAACGGGAATCTGCCCGCAGTTCAGGCGCCCCCGGTTCCAGATCACCGATCTGCAAGCGACTGCCAACCACCGAACCAAACACCGCCAGCCCGGCCGCCACCGTCAACGCCGTCAACGCCCATTTGCGCTCAGTAAACAGGGCAAAGAATTTCCATAACCGTCCAGGCAGGACCTGATGAATTTCACGATCACTCCCCGCCACGCTGTCATGCTGAACCGAGCGCGCAGCTGCCTTAGGTGTGACGCCAATATAGGAAAGCAGTACCGGCAACAGCACCAGGTTACTGATAATCAGCACCGCCACCCCCAGACTGGCCGCAATCGCCAGCTCGCGAATCACACCGATATCGATCACCAGCAAAACGGCAAAGCCGAAAGCATCGGTAATCAGCGCCGCGATACCGGTGCGGAACAGACGACGGAAGGTGTTACGGGTGGCCACATAGGGCGCCATACCACTACCAATATCGCGCATCACGCCGTTCATCTTCTGCGCACCATGGCTGATGCCGATGGCAAAGACCAGAAACGGTACAAGGATCGAATAGGGGTTCAGATCGAAGCCAAACAGCTGCAGCATTCCCAGTTGCCATAGCACCCCGATCAGGGAGCACCCCATCACCAGCAGCGAGCTACGCAGGCAGCGGGTATAGGCAAACAGTACCGCTGTGGCAATCGCCACCGCCAGTACGAAAAACACCAGAACCTGCTGCATCCCTTCGATCAGATCACCGACAATTTTGGCAAAACCGGTGATATGAATCTCAATATTATCGTTCTGGTACCTGGTTCTGATCTGCTCCAGTTGACGGGACAGTTGACCGTAATCCAGGGGCTCGCCGGTGCGCGGATCTTTATCCAGCAACGGCACATAGACAATACTGGAGCGGAAATTAGCTGACACCAACTGGCCGATCTCACCGGAGCGCTGCACATTCAGGCGAACCTGTTCCAGACTCGCGGCAGAACCATCAAAATTACCAGGAATCACCGTACCGCCATCCATGCCCTCTTCGGTGACGGCAATCCAGCGGGTACTGGGGGTCCACAGAGACTTCAGATAGGGACGATCAACCCCTGGCAACAGGTAGAGTTCATCATTGATCTGCTGCAGTGTTTGCAGATACTGCTGATCGTAGATAGTCCCCTGTTTAACACCGACAGCAACCCGCAGAGAGTTCCCCAGCCCGGCCAGACTGGAACGGTTGGCAAGAAAATTGGTAATAAACGGATGTCCGGTGGGGATCATCTTTTCAAAGCTGGCATTCAGTCCCAACTGAGATGCCTGCCAGCCCAGCCCGATACTGATGATCAGGCAAAATGCCAGCACCAGCCGGCGCTGATTAAACACCAGTCGTTCAATAAACGATCCGGAATGCGGATCAAACGCTTCCGGTGGCGGGTTCGCTGCACCGGTATCTATATTATTCGCACTATTCACAACGCTATTCCTTCACACTGCCAGACGCACTTTCCCTGGCGATACGTCCGGGCAGATCAAATCGGTGAACACCAGCCAGACTGGCAACAATGGCCGCCCCGTCAGCCGACTGAACAACATCCGCTAACGGCAACGCTGGCAGACCCGTTACCGGCGCAAAACCGCTGTCATTCCGGTTAACCAGTAGTGAACCACTCTGGCTCACCACCAGCAGACGACCATCTGCCAGCATCGACGCCGCACTGAGTGCAACCTCTTCCCGGGTATCAAGCTGAGTCCAGCTGTCACCATTGTCGACTGAACGGAACAGATGCCCCCGCAGGCCATAGACGACAAACGCCCCATCCGGCTCAGCGATGATGCCGAAAAAGCTGCCATCATAAGGCGAGTCGAGCGCTTCAAAATGCTCTCCGGCATCGGTTGAACGCAACAGCGTTCCCTGTTCACCGGCCATCATCAGCACCCCATCCGCCTCGGCCATACCATACAGATGCAGCCCCATCGGGTTATCAACCCGACTCAGCCACGGCTGCCAGCTCTGACCGCCATCATGGGTGCGATAAATGAGGTTGTAGGCACCGAAAACAAAGCCGTTGAGGGCATCAGTGAAATGCAGATTGAGAAAGGGTTTATCAGGACCATCATCGATTAAGCGGCGCGCTTCACGCAGCTCACGCTCATCGCCACCGCGCAGCTGAACATCCGCTAACAATAACTGTGCCGCCTGAATGCCATCCAGTTGTTTTTGCCAGGTTTGACCGCCATCCGTGGTCGCCAGCACCACGCCATAGTGGCCGACAATCCAGCCATGACGGGAGTCGACAAACTGCACCTCAGTTAGCGCTGCAGACACCGGTGACACGATCTGATTCCAGTGCTGACCGTTATCGTCCGATAACAGAATAATGCCTTCCTCACCCACAGCCACCAGCCGCTGACCGGCCCGTGCAACCGACAATATAGTTTTATGCATTGACTGAGCAGAGATCTGCGCTGGCGTGTCCAACGCAGTAAATCCGGTTTCAGCGCCAGCCACAGCGGTCCAGCTTTGCCCGGCCATCAGCAACAGCAGGAAACCACCTGCCAGCCGGTTTCTTAATATTGAATGCGAAAATCTGACCATCAGAAAACTCCTGATCATCGCCTGAGATCAGCTGCTGTGGGTCACAGCAGCCGTCAGACAACGATCAAATACGGATTGCGAGATATTAGCGAGCCCCCTGGTTGGCCAGTTCTACCGGACTCCAGGTGCCTTCAGATATCGGTTCACGCACCCGGTAATGTGGGGTACCACCATTCATGGCAGCGTTCAGATAGTACGCGCCGGTTTGCAGGTCATAACCACCCCACATCACATTAGTCACCAGTGCTGGCAGTTCGGGCACCAGATAGGTCAGTGAGTAGTTCATGCGCCACAGATCGCCTTTAGCATCCCAGCCATCAAACAGGACAATTTTCCAGCTGTCTTCGTCGACATAATAGGTACGCTTCGGTACGGTGTGACGCATGCCGTCTTTCAGTTCAGCATCTACCACCCAGACCCGATGCAGTTCCCAGCGGACATTCTCCGGATTGAGAAAATGCTCGCCCATCAGTTCATCAATACTCACCTGCGCGGCACGGTTATTGTTGTAAGGGATAAAGAGTTCTTTTTTGCCCTGCAACTTATAGTGATGGCGATCAATAGGGCCAAACATCATAAAGGCTTCATCAAACAAACCGACCCCGGAGGTGACGAAATCGGGGGTATCATAGGCCACGGATGGTGCTTTACGCACCCGGCGCTGACCCACCAGATACTGCCAGATAGCTCGTTTTTTCCCGGCGACGGACGGGTCATGCACCAGGATTGCTTCGCCGGCCTTAGACGCCGGACCGGTCACAATAAAACGCCCTAACTGGTTTACACCGCTATAGTCGGCAGCGTCCCCCTCCTTGTAGTAGTAAGGAAACTGCATCAGCTCATCACCTTCACTGGCCAGCGAACGATGCCCGTCGGCAGTCACGATATAGGTTTTCATCGCATACTCGACCGACTCTCCCGACCAGCCTAAGCGATGATTCCACATCACCTCGGCACCGGTTTGTGGAATCGGAAACGGGATGCCACCATAGGCACCACTGACGGAGGTTTCATCTGCAGCCAGCTCTGCTGCGGTAGCATTCTTCAGGGTATTGCTATAAACCCATCCGGGTGCCGCTGCCGAACGATGGGTGGGATAGATATTCATGCGAAAATCAGGATTTTTGGCAAACAGGGCTTTGACGCCGTCACTCAACTGATCACTGTATTGCGCCAGATTTGCAGCTGTAATGGTAAACAGCGGTTTATCACTGGCAAATGGATCAGGACGTACCTCACCACTTTTATAACCGGCCGCCACGGTGGTATAGCCACCTTTCCACTCAGGAATAGTGCCCGCAGCATTGCCTGATTTTTCCGCCCCCAGTGGCGTCAGCGTAGCGTTAAGTTGTGCTGCCGTCTGGGCATCAACAGCGGCCAGCGAGAGTTGTGAGGTCAGTGCCAGAGCAACCCCGGTTGCCAGTGCTTTAAGTGTATTTTTCATTATTTTTATCTCCACTGAATTCGGTTAGAAACTGCGCTGAATAAACAGCGACACAAAATCCCGGTCGGCACGGGTCTGTTTAAATGAAAGCGCCGGTCCTGCAGAGTTCTGCGGCGTTACGAAGCTGAACTCGTCGCCGAGAAAACGCACATAACTGGCTCCCAGTTTCCAGGTGTTCTGGTAGGTTCCGTTAACCCCCAGAGAAAAATCACCGCCATAAGAGGCACCGCCATTCATATTGGCAACCGCACCGGAACGCCCGGCAAAGTTGTAACCAAGGCCAACAGGCACTTCGACATCAAGACCCGGCAGCACCTGAAAGTAGGCTGGCGCAAAGATCATCCGCATCGCCCAGGCATCGCGGGTACTGTTAGGGTCCAGCGCATTCGGATTCTTATCGACCGACACCACCCGGTTCCATGCCAACTCACCCAGCAACGCACCGCCATCCCATAGGGAACTTGGCTGCAATACATAGATACCGGAAAGGTTGGCATGGGCGGTCTTACCTACCGCATAAAGAATGTTGTTATCGTTATCGGCGGTAGTGTCGGTCGTGACCACCGGATCACTGTTGAGCGGGGCGTTATAGCGCATCGAAGCTTCCGCCGCGATATTCAGCTGACCAATGGAGGTAGTCGCACTGGCGCCAAAGGTGTCAATATCCTGACCATAGACGGTGCGGATAGTCCCCCCGACCGGATCAAAATAGAAGCCCGACGGTGTCTTGGCGTGATAGCGGGCATAGTAAAGACCATACTCAAAATCACTCTCTTCCGGGGCAATACGCAGTTTCAGACCACCCTGACCGGAATCATCCGGTTCGACATCTGAGATATGATTCCAGACAACCCCGGGACCGGCGATCAGTGATTCAGTACCGGGACCGGCCCAGTCGATATTAGACAGATAGCTGCCGACACCCGGCAGACGGGTCTCCTCCCAGCCGAACTGGTAATAACCGCCCAGCGATAGTTCCGGACTGATCTGCAAGGTGCCTGACAGCTGGTTAACCGGCCGCAGCACCTCTTTAAACTGGGTGCTCGGTACGCTTAACAGTTTGATCAGATCGATGGGCCCCTGAGCATCAGCGATACCGTTGGCACCAAAGAAAAGCGTTTCACCGTATACCAGTGAGTGGCGTCCCAGACGCAGGTTGCTGCGCATATCACCGAGGTCAAAGTTACCGTAGACAAACGCATCCAGCAGCTCCGCCTTACGTCCATGGACATCGCGGGTTTCGTCGGTGAACTTGTTGTTTTTGACGCTGGTGGCATTATTGGTAAACGGCGAGTCGTTATCGTTGCTCTGGTTATACACCGAGTCATACCAGGCAGCACCACTCACCCTTACGCCATAATCTTTATAACGGGCATCCAGTTCAGTCAGCCAGTCGAGTCTGTTGGATATCAGCCCTTTATCGAAGTTGCGGTCACCATCATCGTAGTTAACATCGGCCAGCAGAGTGTCTGACTTGTCTTCCACCCTGAATGCCGCACTGTATTTAAAGGTGTTATCCCAGCGCAGTCTGATATCGGGATTACCGGTATCAATTTTATACGCCAGTGCCTCTGGAACGCATAGAACCGTTGCCAGTGAAATGGCAACCGTCAGGGGCTTTAATGACGTTCTTGTCAGGGGCAAGGATTTTAAGCGGGAGTTGTTATTCATATTTTATTCCTTCGCTTTGAATTAAATCTTGCAACGCAGTGACGTGAAGGGTTCGCCAGCCACGCTGCAAGCTTGAAACAGGTTAAACGGAGTAACGACTATCAGAACGGATAGGCCGGTGGGGTATCCTTCACGGTAACCCACTGCCACTGGCAGAACTCATCCCAGTCAGCCGGTCCGCCGATGCTACCGCCATTGCCGGAAGCGCCACGACCACCAAAGGGGTTGATGCACTCATCATTGACGGTCTGATCATTGATATGCACCATGCCAGCGTGAAGACGCTCGCCGATCGCTGTCGCCCGGCCAACTGCGCGGCAGATCACCGCTGCGGCCAAACCATACTCAGTATCATTGGCGATACGGATCGCTTCCGCGTCGTCGCGATAGGTAATGATGCTGGCAACCGGACCAAAGAACTCCTCGCTATAGGCGCGCATCCCCGGTTTGACGCCCGACAGAACGGTCGGCTGATAGTAGGGCCCTTCGCACTCGCCACCCGCTTCCAGGGTCGCTCCGGCAGCTACGCTCTCTTTGACGATGGCATCAACCCGCTCCAGCTGAGCACGGTTGATAATCGGCCCCATCGCCACGTTACCATCGGTTGGATTGCCAAAAGGCAGGTGAGCGGCTTTCGCCACCAGCCGTTCTGTCAGTTGCGCTGCAATCGATTCATGAACAATGATGCGCCCCGATGCCATGCAGATCTGTCCCTGATGGAACCAGGCGCCCCAGGCTGCATTGCTGGCGGCCAGATCAAGATCGACATCCTCAGTGATAATCAGCGGACTTTTTCCGCCCAGCTCCAGCATCACTTTTTTCAGATGGCGTCCGGCCAGTTCCCCGATTCTACGGCCGACCGGAGTGGACCCGGTAAAGGCGATCATGCGCACATGGGAATCAGTACACAGCGCCTCACCGGCATCCGCGCCCCCCGGAATCACATGCAACAAACCTTTCGGCAATCCCGCCTGTTCAAACGCCCGGGCGATAATAAAACCGCCGCTCACTGGCGTACGTGGATCAGGTTTGAGTACCACAGCATTCCCCGCTGCCAGCGCAGGGGCGACGGCACGAATAGACAGTATCAGAGGGAAATTAAACGGTGAGATTACACCGATCACCCCTAAGGGTTGGCGCCTGGCATAAGATAAGGTGCCCGACACCGAAGGCAGTACCAGGCCATGATCCGGGTCGAGCAGCATCGCCGCCGAACGCCGCAGAATCACCACGGCCTCGCGTACTTCATGCTCACCCTTGGCAAAGATGCCGCCGGTTTCCCGGGCGATCCAGTTTTTTGCGGCAGTGAAATGCTGTTGCAGGATTTCAGCTGCACGGAAAAAGATATCAGCCCGTTCACGGCAGGACATTTTCACCCACTCAGCCTGAGCTTCAGCAGCTTGTCGCGCAGCAATAGCGATATCTGCAGGATCACCTGAACCTGCGCGGGTGAGCACCTCTCCGGTGGCCGGTTCAGTGACAACGACACTGCCTCCCTGCGCGACCTTCCAGCTCCCATCGAATATCCGCCCCTCCCAGAGGGATGAATCCAACAGACCTGAATCACCTTCTACAATTGACACAATAGAACCTCCTGCGTGTTGTCCGCCCAAATACAGATGAGGACAGACTTGTTTTTATTGTTAACCTGATAGAGCAACCGCTGTGCCAGATGTCACAGCAACGCGGTTTATTGCAGCGCAATATCAACAGGACGCAGACTAAAAGAGGCTTTCACAGGATAAAGTTTTTTTAACTAATTGCAGTGCACAAAAACTATTTACACACTAAACAGTTGATAAGATTGTTAAAGAAGCCAAAACGACTTAATATTTTTGTTAAAAAAACAATGAGCAAAGCCGATGCCCACCCCTCCCCCGGATCCGAACGGTCTGTTACAAACTCACGAGCTGCCCGCTGGTGACAGCGACAATCTCACTGAAGATTCAGGTCTGAACTTTGGTCAGCTGTCTGAATATCTGCACTTTTCCCCCAAAGATGGACGTATCTGGATGGATGGCCAGCGGATGGTGCTGATGCACAACTCATCCCTGGGCAGCCTGCGCCGTGAACTGATTGAACGATTAGGGATTGAGCGGGCACGGGGACTACTGACCCGCTCGGGCTACAGCTCCGGCGTCCGTGATGCGCAGCTGGTGCGCGAACGCTGGCCCGATGCTGATCCGGAAGCGATCTTCTTTGCAGGCACCCAGCTACACTCTCTGGAGGGAGTGGTACAGGTGGAAACCATCCATTTTGAGTTCGATCCTCATCAGGGAACCTATGATGGCGAGTTCCTCTGGCACCACTCCAGTGAGGATGATGAACATATCGCCGCCTATGGTATCGGTACCGAACCGGCGTGCTGGATGCAGCTTGGTTATGCCATGGGTTACGTAACCACGTTGCTGGGACGACTGACCGTATTCCGCGAGGTCGAGTGCCGCTCAATGGGCCATGCCACTTGCCGGGTAATCGGCAGGACTGTAGAACTGTGGGGCGATGTCGAAGAGGACCTGCGTTATCTGAATGCTGAAGATTTTGTCAGTCAGAATAATGCCGGCTTAAGCTCTGGCAATCTTCCGGCGGCGGCACCACTACCGGTGCCAGGCACTGACCTCCCGGTTCTGGGAGATCGACAGTTAATTGGTATCTCTTCCGCCTTTATTGCCGCTTGCCATATGCTAAAACGGGTCGCCAGCACCCGGGCCACAGTATTATTTACCGGTGAATCGGGGGTGGGTAAAGAGCTGTTTGCCCGTATGCTGCATGAGATCGGCAGCCGTAAAGATGAACCTTTTATCGCTATTAACTGCGCAGCTATTCCTGACACCCTGATCGAATCTGAACTGTTCGGTGTCGACCGGGGGGCTTTTACCGGAGCGACAACATCCCGCCCAGGGCGTTTCGAACGCGCTCACGGCGGCACCCTGTTTCTCGATGAGATCGGCACACTCAGCCCCAGTTCCCAGGGCAAACTGCTTCGGGTACTGCAGGAGGGGGTGTTAGAGCGGGTCGGCGGCACCAGTCTGATCAACGTTGATGTCCGGGTGGTCGCCGCTACCAACGTCGAACTCAGAGATGCGGTCACCAAAGGAGAGTTCCGTGAGGATCTGTTTTTTCGCCTGAATGTCTTCCCGATACTGTTACCGCCATTACGGGAGCGACGGGATGATATTCCGCTGTTGCTATCCCACTTTCTCGAACACTACAACCTGCAACATGGGCGGAGCATACGCGGCTTTACCCTGAAAGCGATGCGGGCACTGCTGAACTACCGCTTTCCCGGCAATATTCGTGAGCTGCAAAACCTGGTCGAGCGTGGGGTGATCGCCGCCGAGGATCATTCACTCATCGACCTGTCTCACCTGTTCCGGGATGAAGAAACCACCCGGGCTCTGCTCTTCACCATCAGTAGTGATGGCGAATTAAGTCCGGAAAGCGAAGAGTCGGCGCTGGAACAGTTTCGCCGTTTCGCCCCGGCTAACGCTGCCGGCCCGTCACTCGACAAACTGGAAGCCCGGCTGGTCAGCGAAGCGGTCGCTCAGGCAGACGGCAATTTGTCGGCGGCCGCACGACTTCTGGGGCTAACCCGTTCCCGACTGGCTTACCGTATGAAAAAGATCAATGAGAGCAATCAGGAGTCCGGGTAACCTGTCCCGTTCTATTGGCTATCCTCAATTACAGCAGCTTATATTCCAGTGCCAATCGATAACTGAATGCCCCCTGTCCCTCCGGCAGGGGCAGCGGCAATGATCGTTTCACCGCATCCAGTGTTGCCTTGTAGAACAACCGGTTGCCCTCCAGCCATTCAAACTTCGCCAGTGCGCCATGTCTATCCAGTGACAGCTTGAAGCTTACCCTACCCTCTATCCCCCGGGACTGTGCCCGCCTGGGGTAGCGCTTATGCTGGTCGATTCGTTGCACCAGTAGCGCCAGAAAACGCTGACGCTGTTGCTCGGCGCTGATTACGGGTGTCACCGGCTGCTGTGTGTTGACCGGGTTTCTTGCGGCCACAGGCGGGGCTGTCACCCTGTCCGGTGATGCGGTCTGTAACGGCTTTGGCTTGGGTTCTGGTTTGGGTTCTGGTTTGGGTTCTGGTTTGGGTTCTGGTTTGGGTTCTGGCTTGGGTGTTGGTTTGGGTATTGGCTTTGGTTCTGGCTTTGGTTCTGGCTTTGGTTCTGGCTTTGGTTCTGGCTTAGGTTTGGGTTCGGATTTGGGCTCTGGTTTGGGCTCTGGCTCTGGCGCTGTTTCAGGCTCAGATTCAGGCTCTGGAACCTGAATTTTTTCGGGTGACGGCGATACCTCTGCCATTAGCATCACCGGCTGATAGCTCACCGGCGCAGCCGCCGCAACACTCAGCTCAGGCTGCTGTAACTGCTGCCAGATAACCGCATGCACCCCACCAGACAAGAGCAGACCCGCTAACAGATAGCCGCCGGTACGACTCCGTTGTTCAGATTTCAGACTCATTGTTCCCGGGTAGCAATTTCTAGATGGCTGATATTCAGTAATCGGGCGATATCAAGCAGCGTCACCACCTTGTCAAAACTTACCTGGCTATCCGCTTTAATACGCAGCAGGCGGTCAGGATTATCACTGAACAGCAACGTCAGACGCTGCTCCAGCAACGGCCTGTGCACCACCTCTGAATTGATATAAAAGCTACCCGACGAATCAATCGCTACCACCACCGGCTCGACCTCGGTCATCGCTTCAGCACTGGCCGCTTCCGGTAACGTCAGTTCAATCTGTTTTTCATCCACAAAATGCGCCGTCAGCATAAAGAAGACTAACAGTAGAAAAACAATATCGATCAGCGGCGTCAGGTTCAGGGTAATCAGACTGTGCGCGGGTGATTTATAGGACATCCGCAACAGTCTCCCAGTCATCAAGACCTTCATCCACAGCAATATCAAAACTTTCTGAACGGTCCAGCACCAGCGCTGCCGCCTGATGCAGATGCCAGTGGTAACGGCCTAAAGCGGACTCCAGAAAGTGCAGTAAAATCAACAGCGGTATCGCCACAGATAACCCCACCCCGGTGGTTAACATCGCCTCCCAGATACCGCCGGCCAACGCCATCGCATCGACCTTACCGCCAGCACTTTCAATCACCTGGAACGCTTTAATCATCCCGGTTATGGTACCCAACAAGCCTAACAGTGGTGCGGTATTTGCCAGCACGGCCACGGTCTTCAGGCCGGACTCAAATGGCTTCATCTCAGCCTGAATAAGATGCGTGGCGGTTGCTCGCAACTCCGGGCTATGTCCATGCAGCCGCAGCACGTTGCGTAACTGCTCAACAATCCTTTTTTCAGCCCCGTCGGGCCACTGTTTCGGGGAGACTAAAAGATTACACCGACGGGTGAATAAAAGTTGCAGATAGCGACTGGCAATAATCGCCAATCCCAGTATTGAATACGCAATCAGGATCCAGATTATCGGACCCCCTTTGTCAATCCACATCATATTTAAACGCCCCTTAACGCGGTATTGACCGCCACTAACATCAACATCACAGCACCGGTGCGGGTCAGCGCCAGCTGCCACTGAGCCAGCTGTTGTTGCAACTCCTGCCCCAACAAAGCAAACCCATAGCGCACCAGCAAAGTAGGAATCACGATCGCCCCTAAACCAAAACTCAATGCGACGGCTGCTCCCCACAACAGATCAGCACGCTGTGCAGCAGCCGCCAGTAAACCCAGTAATGGCACGCAGGGATTCAATGCCAGCGAGAACCCCAGCAAAGCCAGCTGCAAGCGGTTTTTTTCAGCTGTTCCGTCAGTAGTACCACCGGCATCGGTGGCGATCAGGGCCGCTGTTGGGGATCGCTGAACACTCGTCTGTAATGAACTACCCTGCGAAGGGGTAACGGCGCAAACCGGTTTACGACTCTGAAACAACATCCGCAGTGCCAGCCAGAAGGTCACCCCGGCAATTGCCCAGGGCAACAGCGGGTGCTTAAGGTACTGCTGCAACACACTGCCAGTGACCGCTGCAAGGGTTCCCAACAGCAGATAGCCTGCAAGCCTGCCGCCCATAAAAGGCAGCAGAACCGCATGAAATGGCTTTCGCGCTGCAGGCCCCAGCAGGATTGGCCCGAGATAGGGCAGACAACTGAGATTACAGGGGCCACTGCCAAAGCTGAGACCGATCAGGAAGGCGGTGAAGACGGCGGCACTCAGTTCCAGTCCCAGTAGCTCGGCACTCATCGCTTCTCTTTTTCCGTTTGCTTAAAGCCGATCAGCTTTACTTTTTCCCACTGTGTCTGGGCCTTCTTGCGCTGTTTAAAATAGGCCGGACTGGAGCTGAAAACCGGCACACTGAGATAACGCAGTTGCAAGACATCCTTATCAGGACAGAATTCAACACAGCGCCCACAGAGGGTGCAGTCGGCCAGCGTAATGTCCTGCGGTTTTTCGACGGCATTAGAGTTGCTCTGTAGCTCACGAATATCCATCGGACAGGCCTCAGCGCAAAGACCGCATTTATCACAGCGGGCGCTGCCCTGTTTCACCAGCCGGGCGAAGCCTGCCTTTCTGAACACCGCATGCAGCGCCAGCATTGGACAGATGCGACAGAAAGGCTGACGCATGGTCATCGCCAGCGCCACCATCAAACCAAAAAGAAAATCGCCGGTAACTGAAAGCGCCATGTAACTGGAGCTGGATGTGTCGACAAATAACTGTTCATTCGAGCCGGTCAGCAAAGTGGTCAAAATCCGGCTGGGGCAGATCTGACAAAACGGATCACCCCATTCATTGCTGAGAAACCCCAGACTGGTCAGTGCTGGCAGAACCAATACCAAGCCGCCCAGCATCAGCCACTTAACCGGGCGAATCTTATCAACAGCGCCATGGGCAAGACTGTCGATCCGGCGTAATCCGAGTTTTTGTCCGATCAGTTGCATCACCTCCTGAAAGAACCCCAGTGGACAGACCCAGCCACAAAACGCCTTATTAAGAAACACAAACAGCAGCAGAAAAGTGCCGACGGTGGTTATAAATGGCATCAGAAACAGGAACCAGTTACCGCTCTCGACTGAAGCGCCCAGACGATGATGTAACTGATGCTGCATTGGGATCAGTGCGCAGTAATCGGCATTCATTGAGTCATAAGCACAACTCAGGGCAGGCAGCGCACCGGAAAGTTTATCGGCCGCATAAAAACCCACCACCACCGAGCCATACACCAGAAAGATAAACATACATAGCTGAACAAACCGGCGCACCAGAGTCAGATTAGCGATCATCTTTTTTTCCTCCGGCTATGGGCAGGCAAACGGCGGTTAAGCCACAAGCCAAATATCAGTCCGCCCAGGGCTACACCGGCCCCCAGATCAGTGCGTTTCCAGGAGGACGTGTTGACAAAATAATCCATGCTAAGAGAGGTCTGATAGCCGATCCCCTCACGCGTCAGCTCACTAAAGATACGCAGTTCACCCGGCGGATTTTTCCGTACCCCCGGCACAACATCGGGGAAGTCATCAGGAATAACGATATCCAGTACACCGGCGGTATCAGTATGCAGTATCTCGGTGCTGCCCAGAGCGGTCATCACCAGTACCGGCTGCTCTTTCAGCGGCTGACCATTGAACCTGACGATAAAGCGATAAGATTGACCACTGGTGTAGCGCCAGTGTTCCCGTGGCAGAGGATCAGGGACTATTTCCAGCGCCCCAAGTGACTGATCCAGCAGATCAGAAGGAGAAGTATCTACCGGTTTGCCGTTAAAGTAGAGATAGCGTACCGCCATGTGCTGAAAATCATCACCCTGTTCCTGGGCGACCAGCGCGTGATAACTGTTCTTTCCCGTCCCTTTAACCCGATACAGGCCAGCCTTCGATTCGACCGGACTACGTTGCAGGTCAGAATGCAGCAACATTACAGAGGACTGCGCCGATGGGCTCTGATCGATTAATCGAAACAGTTTAGGGCCACGATGGCCGCCACCTTTAGCAGGCTCAGGCTGCCAGTAAAGGTCCGCCTGCGCCACGGGCGCCAACAAGCAGAAAAAAATACATATGAGTGTGCGCATTCGGCCCTACCCGGTTAAATAAACCCGCAGATATTAACCACACTTCCCCCACTAAGGATGTGACCAAATGACGCATGAGACAATTCGACGCATACACTTATTTTTATTATGTCTATAGCCCCAGAATACCCAGCCAAAGGAAAATAATTCGCATTCAGGCAATTGAGTGTTTGAGCCAACAGTCACTATTGCATTAAAGTTGTAGGCATAGATGTGCAGAGCAATTTTACAGGCCGGGACATACATTGAAGGGTTTACCATGAATTACTGCAACTTGTGCGGATCGACCGTCCGATTCGAAATACCGGCAGGCGATAACCGTCCACGTCATATCTGTAATGGGTGCGGTGAAATTCACTATGTGAATCCCAAGATCATCGCGGGCTGCCTGCCGGTCTATGAAGATAAAGTGTTACTCTGCAAACGGGCGATAGAGCCGCGCTCTGGTTACTGGACGCTACCCGCAGGCTTCATGGAAAACGGCGAATCAACCCGTGACGCCGCAGCCAGAGAAACCCGGGAAGAAGCCAACGCCCGGGTCAGCCAGCTACAGCTCTATACGCTGACCTCTCTGGTGCCGGTTAGTCAGGTGCAGATGATCTATCTGGCGCAACTGGACGATCTGAACTTTTCCGCCGGGGATGAAACGACTGACGTACAGCTGTTCTCAGAAGAAGCAGTGCCCTGGCAAGATCTGGCATTTCAGACCATCAGGAATGCACTGACATTCTACTTCGCTGACAGAAAAACAGGGGAGTTTCCAATACGCCACGTTGATCTCGAAACACCACCCGGACAATATATCGATAAACCTGAACAATAAAACAGAGAGACCGCCCGATGGATAACAAACTGCTTCTCATTATTCTGGCTATATTGCTTCCCCCTGTTGCTGTGTTTCTCAAAGCCGGCGCAGGCTTACATCTGGTGATAAATATTCTCCTCTGTCTGTTTTTTTACATTCCGGGTATTCTGCATGCACTCTGGCTGGTGCTAAAATAACCAGCCCTCTGTTCCTGTCGTGGCTTTCTGCCCACGACGACAGCAACGAATAACGGCCCATAAGGCCGTTTTTTATTTTACTGCGCTTACCCGGCGCGGATAATGAGACTTTCCATGACTTTGTTAATTGCTACCTGGATCAAATTTTTTGTCCTTTTTGCCCCCTTCTTTGTAGTGTCGATGTTTCTCTCGCTGACCCGGGGAGACACGGCAGCTGAACGTCGAAGTACCGCCAACAAAGCAGTGTTTGCTGCGGCTTTAGCGTCCTTAGTGCTGTTTTTCTTTGGTTCGCCGCTATTTGAATTACTGGGTATCACTATCGACTCCTTCCGTATCGGAGCAGGCATACTGTTATTTCTGTCCGCCATCAGTCTGGTCCGGGACGGTATTCGCACCAATGCCCAGGTACCCGGCGGACCCCGTGAGGATGCTTCGGTAGTGCCGCTGGCCATCCCGACAATCATTGGACCCGCCACCATCGGTGCGATTCTGGTTTATGGTTCGGAGTTACACGGCGTAGAAGTCATTCTGGGTCTCAGCGGTATGTTTCTGGCGCTGATCTGCCTGCTGGCACTACTGCATGCCGCGACTGGCGTCGAGCGCCTGCTGGGCAAAACCGGACTGAACATTCTCAGTAAAATTACCGGCCTGATTCTGGCGGCGATGGCATCAGAGATTGTACTGACGGGCATCACCGGCTTTATGACCCGCGTCGCGTCCGCCAGCTGATCGTTATAACACCAATATCGCAGAAGCCTGTACCCACGGGCTCTGCGTCGCTTACCCCAGTGATACCCATACTTAATCCACAGACATACCCACAGATTCTGTGATCTGTTCTGGCATTTATCACAGGTTATAAAATAACCAGATCAGTTTTAGCACAAAAGCATTAAGTTATTTAATATCATATAGTTAATAGAACAACTAAACGGTTATTCATACTTAATCAACACAGTTATCAACAGATATTGTTTATAACCATCGCAGTTATAAACATGCTCATAAATCACTCAGCCGCCAGACGTCATAGGCGACCTCTTCATAAGGGTGGGCACGCTTAAGAGCCTCGACAGCATCGCGGATAAGATGGTCTTCACACACCAGCTCTACCTTCCACTCCTCAACCCGTTCTAACGCGCCCTGCTGCCCTAAGTGCGGATGACTACCCGGTAACGGCCGGAACTGACCAATCCCTTTTATCTGCCAGCAACAACAGTCGTAGTTCCCTATACGGCCGGCGCCTGTGGCAAACAGCGCCTGCTTTACTGATTCAAGATTGTCTTCGGGAACAAAGAAAGCCAGTTTATACATCACGTCCTCCATTATCAGCGCGAAAAAAAACGGCCGGTAATCACTCACCGGCCGTTTTTAAAAAATCAGAGACCCGGGTTACAGCTCTTCAATCTGCCGACGGATATCTTCTACTTTACGGGTAACCACTTTTTCCAGGTGCTCAAGTTCTTCCAGCAGGTGCTGCTTTTTGTCCTTAACAGACTTTTCTTCAACCACTAACTGTTCAAGCTCTGCCACCGCCTTCAGGTAGTAAGGAGAGGGCTCTGTGCTGGCACGATACGGCACCAACCCACCTTCAACAGAAACGTTGGTGTGGCGACGCTTAAACTTAAACTTCTTACTTTTGGTCATCCATTCGCCCTGATGGCGATGCAGATAGACCTTCAGCACATCAATGTCATTCTCTGTGCGGGTAGTATATTTTTCAATTTCATAGGGATCATCAAATCCCATCTCTATCAGGGTCTCAAATTTTTTGGCAGACATTAGGTCTCTCCATAAGCCGTTCGCTGTCATCCCATTGAATATAGATGAAAACGACCACACTGTGGGCTAACGATCATCCCATTATGTGATATTTGTTTAATTGTTCAGTAAAACCAAAAAACCGCCATCGGAGTCAGCTGCAACGCAAACTCAGATGACGGCTATTAAGCAACGTGGCCGCAGCTTAATCACGCAGATTCAGGACATCCTGCATATCATATAAACCGTTCTCTTTACCCGCCAGCCATCTGGCAGCACGTACCGCACCTTTTGCAAAGGTCATCCGTGAACTGGCTTTATGGGTAATCTCGATCCGCTCACCTTCGGTGGCAAACAGGACCGTGTGATCGCCCACCACATCACCGGCACGAACAGTCACAAAGCCGATCTCTTCCTTCGTCCGGGCACCTACCTGGCCTTCACGACCGTAGACAGCACACTGACGCAGATCCCGGCCTAATGCCCCGGCAACGGCCTCACCCATGCTCAGCGCAGTGCCCGAAGGGGAATCGACCTTGTGATGATGATGCGCTTCAATTATCTCGACATCATAGTCATCGCCCAGTGCTTTCGCGGCCTCGGCCAGCAGTTTAAAGCAAAGATTAACACCAACACTCATATTCGACGCAAACACCAGCGGCATAACCTCACCGAAGCTTTTCAGCTCATTGCGTTCCATTTCGTTAAGCCCGGTAGTACCAACCACCATCGCCTTACCGTTGACAGCACAGAGTGCCAGATTCGCCAGTGTCGCCTGAGGTGCAGTAAAATCAATCAGGACATCGAAATCATCTATCACCTCGTCCAGCGCACCGACGATCTTAACGCCTAATTTACCCACCCCGGCCACTTCACCGGCATCGGCACCGATCAGGCTGCTGGTTGGTTCAACAATCGCTGCGCCAAGCTGAACGCCCTCGGCTGCCTGAATCGCTTCAATATTCGTCTTACCCATACGCCCGGCGGCGCCGGTTACTGCAACTCTTATCATTCTGAACACCTGGTCCGGTTACCCGCCGATAAAGTCAGCTGGTAACTTATCTCATTTACACTTTTGCTTACTGACACTCTGATCCATATCAAGAGCCGGTTTTTCACAGTCAGGACGACCCACGACCTTCGCCGGAACACCGACCACCGTGGTATGAGCGGGAACATTTTCCAGCACCACCGAACCACCGCCGACTTTAGCGCCAACGCCGACTTCAATATTACCGAAGATTTTTGCCCCGGCTGCGATCATCACCCCTTCACGAATCTTCGGATGACGATCACCGGTCTCTTTACCCGTACCACCCAGTGTAACCGATTGCATGATTGACACATCATCATCAATGACACAGGTTTCCCCAACAACAATACCCGTGGCATGGTCAAACATCACACCGCAACCGATCTGCGCCCCGGGATGGATATCCACCTGGAATACTTCACTGATGCGGCTTTGCAGGTAAAGCGCCATCGAGTGACGCCCCTGTTGCCACATCCAGTGCGCGATTCGGTAGGCCTGCAATGCATGAAAACCTTTCAGGTAAAGCAATACCGTCGTGAAACTGGAGACTGCCGGGTCACGGGTGCGCACAGCACTGATATCCTGGCAGATACATTTAAGGATGCCCGGATCACCACCCAGCGCCTCTTCAATCAGCTCACGCAGCGTGATCGCAGCCATGACCTCATCAGACAATTTATTAGCCAGCAGATAACTGACCGCCTCACAAAGGCTGTGATGGCGGATAATCGTGCTATGAAAAAAGCTCGCCAGAAACGGCTCACGGGCCATCTCTTCACGAGCTTCCTGTTGTATCAGCGCCCATAACTCACGCGGTTGAGTGGGAAATTCACCCATGTCAGACTCCAGAAAGTCGCAGGGGCTGCAATGCAGCCCCCTGGGGATATCAGGTCATATCCTCAAAAAATTTCTTCACACTGTCAAAGAAGCCATGCTTCTTCGGCCCGTGATGTTTTTGCTGCTCATCCATCGCAGTTTCAAACTCGCGCAGCAGCTCTTTTTGCTTACCACTCAGATTCACCGGTGTTTCAACTGTCACCCGCACCAGCAGATCACCAACGGCACCGCCACGAACAGGTTTAATACCCTTACCACGCAGGCGGAACAGTTTTCCGGTCTGAGTTTCTGCAGGGATTTTCAGTTTAACACGGGATTCCAGCGTCGGAACTTCAAGTTCACCACCGAGCGCAGCATCGATAAAACTGATCGGTACTTCGCAATACAGATGCTTGCCGTCCCGTTCAAAGATCGCATGATCGCGTACATTAACCTGCACGAACAGATCACCGGATGGACCACCATGACTGCCCGCTTCGCCTTCGCCTGAGAGACGAATACGGTCACCGGTATCAACACCCGCCGGAATTTTAACAGACAGTTTCTTAGATTGCTGTTTACGGCCCTGACCATTACAACTGGTGCATGGGTCGGAAACGATCTGACCTTCGCCATGACAGGTTGGACAGGTCTGCTGCACAGAGAAAAACCCCTGCTGCATCCGCACCTGACCAATACCCCCACAGGTGGGACAGGTTTTAGCACTGGTGCCGGGCTTAGCGCCGCTGCCATCACAAACATCACAGGGCACCAGTGTCGGTACCGTAATGGTCTTCTCGCAGCCTTTTACCGCCTCTTCCAGGCTAAGATCCATGGTATAACGCAGATCGGCACCGCGCTGCACATGGCTACGGCGTCCGCCATGACCCTGCTGACCAAAAATATCGCCGAATACATCACCGAAGATATCACCAAAGCCGCCTGCGCCACCGCCAAAGCCACCCTGACCGCCCATACCATTCTGGTCGATACCCGCATGGCCGTACTGATCATAAGCCGCTTTTTTCTGCTTATCAGACAGCACCTCGTATGCTTCATTCACCTCTTTAAAGGCGTCTTCCATCGCTTTATCGTCAGGATTACGGTCGGGATGGTATTTCATCGCCATCCGACGAAACGCCTTTTTAATATCCCGGTCGGAAGCGTCACGAGAAACGCCTAACACATCGTAAAAATCTTTTTTCGACATAATTTATATCGCAATCCGGTTAACAACTACTTCAAATCAGCAAAGAATAAAAACAGGACAACGCGGGACCGGCCCGCGCTGTCATTTCAAGCCTGATTCATTAAATTGACTTACTTTTTATCTTCGTCTTTAACTTCTTCAAACTCTGCGTCAACAGCGTCGTCAGCCGGCTCAGCCTGAGCTTGCTCACCTTCCTGACTTTCTGCCTGTTGGGCGGCCTCAGCATACATCTTCTGAGCCACCGCAGACACGGCTTCGGTCAGCGCTGCAGTCTTGGTTTCGATCGCTTCTTTATCGTCACCCTTCAGCACGCCTTCCAGATCGTCGATAGCGCTGTTGATGGCTGTTTTTTCCTCTTCAGTCGCTTTATCACCCGCGTCTTCCAGAGTTTTCTTGGCCGAGTGAATCATCGCATCACCCTGGTTACGGGCCTGACTCATCTCTTCAAACTTCTTATCCGCTTCAGCGTTGGCTTCGGCGTCCTGAATCATTTTTTCAACTTCTTCATCACTCAGACCAGAAGAGGCTTTGATGATAATGGACTGCTCTTTACCGGTTGCCTTATCTTTTGCAGACACGTTCAGGATACCGTTGGCATCAATATCGAAGGTAACTTCGATCTGAGGCATACCGCGTGGTGCTGGCGGAATATCAGCCAGGTCGAAACGACCCAGAGACTTGTTACCGGACGCTTGCTTACGCTCACCCTGAACCACGTGAATGGTTACCGCTGTCTGATTGTCATCTGCAGTAGAGAATACCTGAGACTTCTTAGTCGGAATGGTTGTGTTCTTATCGATAACCGGTGTGGCAACACCACCCATGGTTTCGATACCCAGGCTCAGAGGTGTTACGTCCAGCAGCAGTACGTCTTTCACGTCACCAGACAATACAGCAGCCTGAATGGATGCACCAATCGCAACCGCTTCATCAGGGTTAACATCTTTGCGTGCTTCTTTACCGAAGAACTCAGTTACCTTTTTCTGAACCAGTGGCATACGGGTCTGACCACCGACGAGAATCACTTCGTCGATATCAGACGCTGTCAGATCAGCATCTTTCAGGGCGATACGGCAAGGTTCCAGCGAACGGTCAACCAGCGCTTCAACCAGAGATTCCATTTTCGCACGACTGATCTTAACGTTAAGGTGCTTAGGACCGGTGGCATCAGCCGTAATGTAAGGCAGGTTAACATCGGTAGACTGCGCAGAAGACAGCTCAACTTTAGCCTTCTCAGCACCCTCTTTCAGACGTTGCAGCGCCAGTGGGTCACTGTGCAGATCAATACCGGATTCTTTCTTAAATTCAGCTGCCAGATACTCGATCAGGCGGGAGTCAAAGTCTTCACCACCCAGGAACGTGTCACCGTTGGTCGCCAGCACTTCAAACTGATGCTCGCCATCAACTTCAGCAATTTCAATGATAGAGATATCGAATGTACCACCACCCAGGTCATAAACAGCGATAGTTTTATCACCCTTAGACTTGTCCATACCGTAAGCCAGGGCCGCAGCGGTTGGCTCGTTGATGATACGCTTAACATTCAGACCAGCAATCTTACCGGCATCTTTAGTTGCCTGACGCTGAGAGTCATTGAAGTAAGCAGGAACGGTGATAACCGCTTCAGTCACTTCCTCACCCAGGTAGTCTTCTGCAGTTTTCTTCATCTTCTTCAGAATTTCTGCAGACACCTGAGGTGCAGCCATCTTCTTATCGTTCACCTGAACCCAGGCATCGCCGTTGTCAGCTTCGATAATTTTGTATGGCACCATTTTGATATCTTTCTGAACCACATCATCTTTGAAACGACGACCGATCAGACGCTTAATCGCAAACAGAGTATTATTCGGGTTAGTCACTGCCTGGCGCTTAGCCGGCTGACCTACCAGAATTTCACCATCATCTGCGTAAGCGATGATGGAAGGGGTGGTGCGATCACCCTCAGCGTTCTCAATAACCCGTGGCTTATCGCCATCCATAATAGCAACACATGAGTTAGTGGTGCCCAGGTCAATACCAATAATTCTACCCATTTCAATCACTCCAATATTTCTGTGCCCATTCTGACGGGCGAAATTCTTTTCAACTTGCTAGCTATATTGGTGCGGATTTATCAGTTTCAAGTCCTGACTTATTCCGCGCCTTTAGAAACAACCACCATCGCCGGACGAATCAGACGACCGTTGAGGCTATACCCCTTCTGCATCACCGCCATTACACTGTTCGCCGGGACATCGGGATTTGGCACCATCGACATAGCCTGATGAAACTCAGGATTAAACGCTTCACCCTCAGGGTTATGCTGATCCACCTTGAATTTACCCAGACCGGTGATGAACATGTTCAACGTCATCTCAACCCCTTCACGCAGGGCCACAACCGCTTCATCGTCGCTGCTGGACGCTTCAATTGCCCGTTCCAGACTGTCTACAACAGGCAACAGCTCATTGACAAACTTATCCAACGCAAACTTATGGGCTTTCTCAACATCCTGCTCTGCCCGGCGACGGATATTCTGCATCTCGGCGCGGGTTCGCAGTTCCTGATCTTTCAGAGCAGCAATCTGATCCTGGGCCTGCGCCAACTCCAGCTGCAACGCATCGATATCGGCAGCCTCTGCAGCGACCGGCTCGACAGTTGCGTCAGCGGCCACGGTTTCATCAACCGCTTCAGTTACTGCATCTGGCTGCTGATCTTCAACCTGAGACTTATCTTCGCCTGCCATCACTTTCTCCAACCATCTGATATGTGAGTTTTCTGTTGAGATTTAATATGGGGCTAAGACAACAGGTTTCAAGTGGATATTTTTAGATTTTTTTACCAGACTAAGCAGTTAGCCATTGCACTGACTCAATTATTGGCATATACATTAACTACTGTATAAATACACAGATTAATGGTTATGCTGACTCAACTGAATATCCGCAACTACGCTATTGTTGAAGAACTGGACCTGGAGCTGGAAAACGGCATGACCGTCGTCAGCGGCGAAACCGGTGCAGGCAAATCAATTATGCTCGACGCGCTGGGGCTCACCCTGGGCGACCGTGCCGATATGGGCTCGGTTAGAAAGGGCGCGGAGCGGGCAGAAATTATCGCCAGCTTCGACATCGCAAACATCCCGGCGGCTAAAAAATGGCTAAAGCTTCAGGACCTGGATAACGATGAATGTATTCTTCGCCGGGTAATAACCACCGAAGGACGCTCAAGAAGCTATATCAATGGCAGCCCCTGCCCGATCAACAAAGTTCGGGAGCTGGGTGAATATCTCATCGAGATTCATGGCCAGCATGAACACCAGCGCTTACTGAAAAAAGATCACCACCGGCATCTGCTGGATGCTTATTCCGGCAAAACCGAACTGGCGGGCACAACCCGTAAACGCTTTCGTGACTGGCAAAGTCTGAACAACCGTCTGCGTCAACTCTCGGCTCAGAGCGAAGAGCAAACCGCCCGGCTGCAACTACTCAGTTATCAGGCGGAAGAACTGGAACAGCTTGCACTGGCTGAAGGCGAATATGAAAAACTGGTTGAAGAACAGAGCACACTGGCCAATGCTGGGGAGATTCTGCAGTCAGGCCAGCAAATACTACAACTGACCAGTCAGGATGAAGAGATCAACTGCTTAAGCCTGCTCAATCAGTGCCAGCATCTGCTGGGCAAACTAAAAAGCACCTCTCCCTCGATCAGACAAACCACTGAGATGCTCAACAACGCTCAGATTCAGATCGAAGAAGCCGCCCAGGAGATCAGCCATTACATGGACCGGGTGGAGCTGAACCCAAAACGTCAGGCGGATGTTGAAGAGCGACTCAGCAGTATTTTTGATCTGGCCCGCAAACATCGGATTTCTGCTGAAGAGATACCGCAGTTTTATCAGGACATCCAGGCCGAACTGGAAAGCCTGAGCATGTCGGATGAGGCGCTGGAACAGTTGCATAAAGAAACAGAAAAAGCCCGTCTGGCGTTTATCAAAAGCGCAGAAACACTCAGTGCAACCCGCAAGAAAGCCTCACTGGCACTGAAAAACGACGTCAACAAACAGCTTCACAGCCTGGGCATGAGCGCCGCAGAATTAAGCGTATCGATCACGCCTTACGACAAAGATCAGCTAAACGCTCACGGTCTGGAAGAAGTTGAATTTCTGATTACCACCAACGCAGGCCAGCCCCCCAGACCGCTCAATAAAGTAGCCTCAGGCGGCGAACTGTCGAGGATTTCCCTCGCCATTCAGGTAATCACCGCGCAAACCTCCAGCACACCAACGCTGATATTTGATGAGGTCGATGTCGGCATTGGTGGCGCCATTGCCGAGGTCGTCGGCCGACTCCTGCGCCAACTGGGCGAGAACAGCCAGATACTGGTAGTCACTCACCAGCCACAGGTTGCCTCTCAGGGCCACCAGCATCTGTTTGTCAGCAAGCAGACAGTAAAAAATAAAACCATTACCCGCATCGACCGGCTCAACATGAACCGGCGCGTCGGCGAAGTCGCCCGGATGCTCGGCGGCATCGATGTCACCGAAACGTCGCTGGACCATGCCCGGGAAATGCTCGGCATCGCTTAGATAAAAAACAGATAACACTGACGACAGAAACAAAAAAACCGGCATAGCCGGTTTTTTTAAACGCTGAGAACATCCCTGATATAACTATTTGGTATTATCGCAACCATCGGCACACTCACCATACAGATAGAGAGTACGATCGGTGATTTTAAACCCCAGCTCGCGGGCAATCTGATCCTGCCGGTTTTTCAGCGCCGGATCACTAAACTCACGCACTTTACCGCACTTCACGCAGACAATATGGTCGTGCTGTTCATCATGGGCCAGCTCAAAAACCGAATGACCGCCTTCAAAATGATGTCGGGAAACCAGTCCAGCCGCTTCAAACTGAGTCAGCACACGATAAACCGTTGCTAATCCAACATCTTCGCTCTGCTCCAGCAGAATTTTATAGATATCTTCAGCACTAAAATGATCACCTTCCCCTGCTTTTTCAAGAATCTGATAAATTTTCACCCGAGGCAGGGTAACCTTCAGGCCGGCTTTACGTAATTCCTGATTTTCAAGTGCCATAATCTTTCTCTATGATGTTTATCGCAACGAATGTTAGACTTGCGAACTCAATTATCTGATTTTATACGCGAAAGTGGAAGTCATTTACTAATGCAAAAAATTCTTATTAGCGCTATTGCTGCTATTTTACTGGCCGGGTGTGCTGAATTCCCTGGTGTTTACAAGATCGACATTCCACAGGGCAACGTCGTTACCCAGGAAATGGTCGATACCCTCCGTCCGGGAATGACGCAGAATCAGGTGCGCTATGTACTGGGCACACCGCTGATCACCGACAGCTTTAACAAAAATCGCTGGGATTATATCTATCGTAATCAATCAGGTGAAACCGGTATCGTCACCCAGCAACGACTGACCGTGATATTTGATGCCAATGGCAACCTGTCGGGTATGGCGGGTGATTTTCGCCCCGGCGGCAGCCAACAGTAGCAAACCACTGTCAGTTCTGACAAAAAACCGGATACTCTCCGGTTTTTTTACATTCTAGACCAGTACTGCCAAAAAAGCGTTGCCAAAAAACTTACCGCAACACAGACGTTATCTCCGGTCAGCCCTGAGCATCCCGCTCTGCTTTCGCTTTTGCTGCCCGGCGAGCCCGCACTTCTTTGGGGTCAGCAATCAACGGACGATAGATCTCAACCCGCTGATCCGGCTTAAGGATATGCGTTTTCGGATCAGCTATTGCCTTGCCGAAAACGCCCATAGGATCACTCTCAACATCGATTTGTGAAAAGATCTGCGCAATGCCTGACTGCACCACCGCATCATAGGCAGAACAGCCCTCTTCCACCTGTAACGCAATAATTTTCTGCTCATTGGGCAACGCGTATGCCACTTCAACATTAATCATATCTTTTACCTAACCCTGACGCCCTTTATATAGCAAAACCCCGGCTGAAGCCTCTTAACCTACTCAGCCGTAGATCTGATCAGCGCGATTAACAAACGCGTCAACCATCGTTGCCGCCATCTGATTAAACACCTTGCTCATCGCCAGACTGGTGAGTTTGCCCGAGAAATCAAACTGCAGACTCAGGCTCACCTTACAGGCCTCTTCACTCAGTGGTTTAAAGGTCCAGAGTCCGGACAGACTGGAGAACGGCCCCTCAACCAGTTCAATCCTGATCATACCAGGACGCTCCAATTGATTACGGGTCGTAAAGCTGTACTTAAGGCCAGCCTTCGAAACCCTCAGACTCGCCTGCATCGTCGTTTCAGTTGAATCGATCAGTGTGCTCCCGGAACACCAGGGCAAAAACTGCGGATAACTCTCCACATCATTGACCAGATCAAACATCTGCTCTGCTGTATGAAGCACTAACGCGCTCCGGTCTACCTGTGTCATACCATCAGCCCAGTTTTTCGATCAGATTGAAAATAAAAATCGCAGCAACCGCGATCGGTGCAATATAACGGATCATAACCAACCAGGCCAGATAGTAAGCCGGCGTCGCAACAGCCAGTTCATCCCGGGTAATCCGCTGATTCAGAACCCAGCCAGCAAAGACCGCCACAAACAGCCCCCCCAGCGGCAGGAAGATATTCGCCGTAATAAAATCAAGGAAATCAAAAATTGAAAGCCCTTCTGACTGACTACTGATCGTATGGCCAAACAGATCCCAGTGAATGTCATATGCCATCAGCCGGATATCTGATAGAAAGTTAAACGATCCCAGCGCCGCGATTCCCATCAGCCATACCAGCAACCCGAGCATGACACAGACCGGCCCTCGTTTCAGTCCAAACTTCTCCACCATCCAGGCGACGCCCGGCTCCATCAGAGAGATAGCCGAGGTCCAGGCAGCCAACGCAACCAACACAAAGAACAGAAAACCAAACAACTGACCTCCCGGCATATGCCCAAAAGCCACCGGCAGAGTAATAAACATCAGCCCGGGGCCAGCCCCCGGATCCAGTGAGTTGGCAAATACAATCGGGAAAATAGCCATCCCGGCCACCAGCGCAACAATAGTATCCAACGCAGCAATCGTCAGCACAGTACCACCGATGGAAGCACTCTTAGGCATATAAGAGCCATAGGCCATGATCGACCCCATCCCCAGCGATAACGTAAAAAACGAGTGACCCAGCGCCACCAGCACCGCATTCCAGGTTAGCTCGGAAAGGTCGAAATGGAACAGAAAATCCACCCCTTCGCCAAACGAACCGGAAGACATCGCATAGCCCAGCAATAACAACAGCAACACAAACAGTGCCGGCATCATAACTTTAGTGGCCCGCTCCAATCCTTTGTTGACGCCGCCCATCAGAACCGCCATCACCAGCACCACAAAAACAGAATGCCAGATCAGCATCGACTGAGGATTTGCCAGCAATTCACTAAAGGCTTTACCCGCCTGTTCACTGCCGACATCAAGAAATTCACCATTCGCCATCGCGGCAACATAGGCCAGCACCCATCCGGCCACGACTGAATAGAAAGAGAAGATAAGAAAGCCTGCCAGCGCGCCAACCCAACCGACCATAGCCCACTTAGGCGAATGATCCGCCTCAATCGCCACCTCGCGCATTGAGTTAATCGGACTCTGGCGTCCGCGCCGCCCCACCAGCACCTCCGCCATCATAATGGGTACACCCACCGCCAGAATAAACAACAGATAAACCAGAACAAAAGCACCGCCACCATTTTCACCAGCAATATAGGGAAACTTCCAAATATTACCCAGGCCAACAGCAGAACCCGTCGCAGCCATAATAAAAACCCAGCGACTGGCCCACGAACCATGAATATTTTGACGATCTTTCATCTAAATCTCTTAATTTAGGCGGATATTTCCAACAACTCATTCGAATCGTTAAGCAGCCCGGCATTGTCCATATTTTGGTCGTTCAATTCAATGACACAGACCTTTCATGGATAAAAAACCACTTTTCGCTCAACAACACCAAGACAGAAGTCTTTCGTCACTCAATTCTCTTTCATTGAACTGTAACGCTCTATATAATCCCGCCCCATGGCAAAGAAGAAAGCAAAACCCAGTGGCAACACCATCTGCCAGAACAAAAAAGCCCGACACGAGTATTCTATTGATACCAAATTCGAGGCCGGACTGTCTCTGACCGGATGGGAAGTAAAAAGCCTCCGCGAAGGCCGCGGCCAGCTTGTAGACTCCTATGTAGTTCTGCATAAAGGCGAAGCGTGGCTTGTTGGCGCCCATTTTACACCACTGAAAACTGCATCCACCCATGTTGTTGCTGAACCAACCCGACAGCGCAAGCTATTGCTGCACCGCCGGGAAATCGATCGTCTGATCGGTGCTATCCAGGCTAAAGGTTTCACCTGTGTCGCCCTCTCCCTCTACTGGAAGAACGACCGGGTTAAATGTGAAATAGCGCTGGCCAAGGGTAAAAAGCAGCACGACAAACGTGATTCAGAAAAAGAACGCGACTGGAACCGCCAAAAACAACGCGTGCTGGCGGCAAAGTAGAACGGTTCTTAAGATAAAGCTATATTCTTGCTATAAACCGGCTATAATGCCGGCCCGTCTTACATAACATTCTGACAGTTTGGTTAAACGAACTATTCGGGCGTTGTGCAGTCGGAAATACTATGGGGGTGACTTGGCTTCGACGCTGATTGCGAACCCTTTGGTGCATGTCGTGAGTGTAGTGAATCACGTAAATCAATTACTACACAGTTATAGTTGCAAACGACGATAACTACGCTCTAGCAGCTTAAGTCTGCTTGCGCTGCTCCTATAGGTGTCTATAACTAAAGGATTTTGCAGTGTCATTCGAGATAGAATCGCCCGGACGCTTTGTCTCAAGCTGAACGGTTAAAACCTAAAGAGGCTCGCCCTAAACGCCCTGACCTTCGGGCCGTGCTGGGTTAATTGAATAGAAGTGTCTAAACATGTAGATCTAGAGGCAGAGGATTGGCGGACGCGGGTTCGAAACCCGCCACCTCCACCAAATACCACAAAAAAGGCCACCCTCCGGGGTGGCCTTTTTTGTGGTATCAGTTTCGGTGTGGAGGGTGTTGAGAAGCCGCGGAGCGGGTTCGAACCGAGCGCGTGCTTTGCGCGACACATCATCGTCGCTCTTCACGATGACCCGCAGGGCAAGGCCGGAACGGCCGCAGTAAACCCGCCACAGAACCTTCCCCTATCTACCCAATCTCCGGGTATCTCTTATTCTTTATTTTCTCGAAAGCGAGTCTGGATACCTGTCCTAAAGCTGCTGATGTTGAATATCGTAACCCATATCAAACAAGACACACTTACGCTTCAATGCTATTATCATCTGGTAAAAAACCTCTCTGGGTAGCCCATTAAATGGGCCACAAAGACTGGGGTATGATCAGAAATATATGATCGATGGATATCTAACTAGCAGGGAATATGCTGTGAAACCTTCAATTCAAACAGTTACTTTTTCAGTTTATAACAGATTGTGTGAACACAAAGCTGTTGTTACAGTATATTTCTGAATACTTAAGGAAATCCAAAATGGCAAAAAGGACATCTGCAGTTCCATGTACTCTATTTATTTACGATATATCTCGGTGTGGGCTTTACCTTCCAAAAACCAAATCACCAAAACACCTAAGTACGGGAAGCCTGCTCAAGGAAATGAAGAAGTGGGCCATTGATACTGATAAACCAATTATAGAAACATCAACCTATACAGGTAACCATAGATACCAAGAAACATTTTGTTTGGACTTAGTCGAAGGCCAAGGGCAATATTTACTAGCACTATGGAATAAAGTTTCACAGTCCAAGTCAGGAATTGGCCTAATTAATGGGTCAAAGTCGGCAAGTGATGCGACAATGAGTCATGCTCCTGTTAGTAAAAATGATATACCGGGGTTTCCAACTTTTTTTTGGTTTTTACCTTCCTCCAACAAAGTAGTTGCTATTCGACTAGACAACCCAGCTCTAGGTATTGGCCAACTGAGAGAATATATCAAGGGCTATTTAAATCATTTTTGTTCTTATACAGTTAGTAATACTGTTGACGATGAGGAATTTCACGGGTTTGCCGACTTCCCAAAACCTAATACAGGTGAAGATAATCGTGTTATAAATTCAAAGTTATTTTCTTCTTTTTCAATCTCTGCTTCAGAAGTCCCTGGTAAGCAAAATGAATTTTTGATGAGATATGATGAAGTAACAAAGCTAGTCAAAGATGTACATGTTTACAATAACTTACAAGACTCTACAGCAGGAATATTAGAAAAGGTTAGTTCAATTTTTAACGATCTTCCTGCTGCTAAGAAAAAGAAAATAAGAATTCAGATGCCAGTAAGCCTTAAAGAAGAGGAAATGAAAGAGTTAATCAATCTCTATAATGAGAATGATGGATCTGAAGAGTATGACGTTGGCTTTGTTTTTAAAGGTGCATCAGCACATATAGATTGGCTAAGTGGATCACAGCAGCGGCTTGAAGAATCCATTAATGTTCAATGGAAATCACCAGGTCACCCTAATCTAAAGAAGCTTCTCAAATCGCTCCAAAGCTATTCTCACTTACTGGCTACCAGATCAGAAGAGCAGGCAGATGCTAAAGCTGTTTAATAAAAAATTATTACTGTTTATCATACTGTCTCTGATAACTGCTTTTATATCATGGCATTACGGAAAACATGTAAAATTATCCAGTCAACTAGAGATATATAAAATACTATTGACCGTCGCCTCTATAATTTTTGCGATCATGGGGGCTTGGTTATCTCTATTAAAAGTAGAAATCACTCAAGGGATACAAAATGCTAAATCTAATGAGGATGGCAACTATTATGTAAGTAAAGCAAGAAAAATTATCAACCCCATGAGCTCTTCAGCCTTAGTCATCATATTTTCTCTAATTTATGTATTCATCTATTACAGTATTACAGATATACCGACTATCCACTGCTATGCTGAAAACCTCAGGATTGGTTCATTTTTTTGTCTTACTCTACTAACCTTGTGGCAACTTTTAAGTCTAATAACTGTAATGTTTTCAGGCGTTGAGTTCTTACTTAACATTTCTAGTGATAACATGGATCGCAAAGCTGATAGAAATAGATAACATGCTTTTACTTTGTCACAAAGCTGGAACCATTAAACATAACCAATTGAAAATATTATCATGCAAGGCTCGAAACCCGCTGCCCCCACCAAATTCAAAGAAAAAGGACTGCCCTCCGGGTAGCCCTTCAGTTTTGTGCTCTCGAAAGTGAAGTAAGTCCTAATCACCTACCGCTAAAATTTGATCAACTTAACTCTGGCCTACTTATTTGGGTCAACTGATCTCAAGTTATTAGTGAAGACGATTCATCATGTATCTTTCCAGAAATTTAGCCAATAGAAAACATATCCTCACAGCCGAGCCTGCCTAAATAGTAGTTAAGAGCATTAACTGGTAAATTGTCGTAAGCAGTAACTCAACGTTCAAGGTAGAATCTGGATGTCTAGAGAATTTGAAAATGAATCCTTCATCTGTACCAACTGCATAGATGATGATGGACTAATAAGAAGAATTGAGCGTGTAGGCACCATAGAGATCTGCTCCAATTGCGATCACGAAGGCAATTATACTGTTACTTTTTCTACCCTAGCGGATTGGGTGTCGGAAGTTTGGAAGCGATGGTATCACTTAAGTGAGAATAAACTAGTCGGTTATAATCTGCACGATAACCCTGAATATGAACAAGATGGTAATGATGCAGAGCTGCTAATAGGTGAGTTGATTGGCGCGGATGAGCACATTACTCAGCATCTAATTCAGATAATGTGCGAAGGAGATTTTCACGAAATCAAAAATGGCGGTGAGCCTACCGTAGATGAATCGCAACAATATCAGCAACTCAGCATCACAGCAGGCGATCTAGAGGTAAAATGGAATTCATACCAATCCAGCATCAAACATAGACAACGTTTTTTCAACAGCAGCGCTAAATCTTTTTGGGATAATTTATTCTCTGACCTAGATGAACTAAGAACAAATAATTCGAATTTTGATACTTTACAACGCTCTTCGGAGCAAGCAATAAGAACTCTGACAATAGAAAATTGTCACATATATAGAGCCCGAAAACTAGAGAATATAGAACAACTTAAGGAGTTTGAAAGGAACCCACAGAGTAACTTCTCGAATCCGCCCCCAAACTTAGCTAGAGAAGGAAGAATGAACCCCGATGGGATCAGTTTTTTTTATGGTGCACTAGATAGGGATACTTGCGTTGCAGAATTAAGACCATCTATTTCTGAAGCGATAGTATCAATTGAATTCAAATTAACACGGAACATCAGGATAGTAGACTTCACCATCTTAGAGCAGTGCTACCATGACAACCCTCTGAGCATGTTTGATGAGGATTACTATGAGCAGATTACCAATCGAGTACTAATCAGGCAACTGCACTCGAGGATATCTCAGCCAGTTTTACCTGGTAACGAGGCTGAGTATCTAACAACTCAAGTGATGGCTGAATTTCTCGCTAATGAATATACACCCCGTTTAGATGGCCTAATTTTCTCTTCTGTACAACATTTAAATGGACAGAATTTAGTCCTATTTCCACACGCGATAGCTTCGGGCAATATAATTGATCTAGATACTAATCAACCAACAGAGTCAGCTCTTCAGGTGCTTCCAGATACAATTCGATACCATAAGGTTGAGCAAGTTGAGTATACACATAAAGCTGTATACATTAGTCACGGCATACCTGAGTACGATGGGTACCTAGAAAATGAAGACCTACTTTTTTGAATAGCTAAAAAATAGCATGAAAACCATCGCCGACATTCAATTATAGTTCTATCATTTCTGCTTCTGACCTTTCAGGTTTCTTGCGCTTTCCTACAGCCTTGGCAGCCATCACTGCAACCCCTCCAACCAAGAAGGCTCCAGTTAAGAACTTAATTAATTTTGGATCCTCAGATAAAAGAGCTACTGCAGCAGCTCCAACCACAGCCCCTGTAACTCCCGCCTTCACCTGAGTAGAGCTTACTTCAAGTCCTCCAGCCCATTTAGCAAAATGCTCACAGTTATTAAAATTAAGCTCATATTTCCACTCGCCGATCTTATCCCTAGCTCTCTGCAACACGATAGGTAAAGGATCCTTGATATCAGCCTCTACGACGTAAGTTCTCCGGCCCTGGGTAACAGTATCCCAAAGCTCTTCCGCAACAGTTCCAAGTCTTCTTGTAGCAGATATAAGCATCAATTTTCCATCACTACCTATACGGTCAGAAACGAGAGACCAATGCTGATAAACACCAAAATCTGTAACCACAATATGCCCGGGTTGCACTTTAATATCTTCCATGCGTAGTAATTCCTTTGTATAAACTATTCGTTATTAAGTTGAGTCCAGAGTCTATATATCTGTGAGAAATACAGAAGATTCAACCCTAAAGTATTATTAAATACCACGATTAGTATTAATTACTTAGGTTGTATGAAACAAAAAATAAACCCGCTGATACTTCTATATACATACTCCATTATTCCAGAAATTTCTGCTTAACTAGATGCCCGATAAGTCTGGGTAAACCAGCATTCAACTAAAAAGCGCTTATCAAGTAGCGTCCCTTGACGGTTGTCCATTACCAGCTCTACATATCTTCGGGGTAGACCCTATTAGTTCTAATTTATAGCATAATCATATGTGATCAAGTAAAACTGTCTGATGCTATTTAAAGGGGATGAATGTGAAGGGATTTCTTTATGTTATGGCAAATGCAGCAATGCCTGAGTTATACAAGATCGGTTATACCACACGATCACTGAGAGCTAGAGAACGTGAACTAAGCTCCCACGAAGGAATACCATACCCATTCTTTACCCGGTTTGCTGTTCGGCTAAGTAACCCTGCAAAGGCCGAAAAAGCGGCTCACATGATGTACGAATCTATCAGAGTCTATACCAATAAAGAGTTCTTCAGATTCAGTGATGATGAAGAGTTTGGATATTTTTTGGAACACTTAGTCTCAATATGTTTCGCGATCCATAATGGTTTTTCTATTGATGATGCTATTGCAACAGCTGCAAAATACGGAATTGATACATACTGCTACGACCAAGACCTTTTCAAGAGTCTGTATCCAGATGCTATTGAACTTGATGTATACGACGATTTTGACATACCAGATATATACGGAGAGTATCCAAACGAATGGAACTTCGCAAAGACATATTCGAAGCACTTAGCTAGTAAATTATAACCACGATTAAAGCAGCTCTATAAATATAAAGTTGCTCTTTAGTTAAACTCTAAACACTCGGCCTTCAGAGTTAACTGCTTGATTTTATAAGACTGAGTTGCCTACCGCTCGAACCGAGCGCGCTCTTGGCGCGACACATCATCGTTGCCCTTCACGATGACCCGCAGGGCAAGGCCGGAACGGCCGCAGTAAACCCGCCCCCACCAACCACCCCAAAAAAAGCCACCCAGAAGGGTGGCCTTTAACGACCATCGGTGCGTAAATGGTCATACATCTATTAAGTACCTTGATTCCGCTTTGATACCCTGACGCCCCAGATACCTGATCAGCGCTTCCGTCCCGGTTTTACAAAGAGATCTGAATGAGAACCCGAAACGTCCCAAAATTCGTTGGCTGCAAAAACGAGCTATTGGAGCATGACATATCTCTGAGAAGGTCAGATTGCGAATCGTATATCGTATTGAGAAGAGAGACCTGTTCACAGCGTCTCCTGAAGGGGAACGTCGCGTTAATCATGATGAAAGGAAAGGGTGATGCACGGTGCGTAACACCACCCTTTTTGAACAGACGCGTTATAAACTCAAGGCTTTAAACTGGGCTCGCTTATGCACAACACAATGAAAAACGATATAAACCGTCCCGGCAGAAATTGCGACTATCCACAGCAGTGATCCAGTCGAAAAAATCATCGCTGTCGCACCGGATATTAGCATTATGGCGCGTTCGAAAACGTTCATCGGTTTGTTCAGATAACCGGTCAGGCCGATCGCCCAGATGATAGTCGAGAATATTAAGCCTACACCGGCAATCATAATCTCCGTGACCGTCCCCTGAAACAGTAGCGCCTGATCACTGACAAACGCAAAGGGGATCAGAAACGCCACAGCACACATCTTAAACGCCACAAAACTTGTTTTCATCGCATCGGTCTTAGCCACACCAGCGGCGGCAAATGATGCCAGAGAGACCGGTGGCGTTACCATTGATAGAACACAGAAGTACATTACAAAGAAATGCGCCTGAATTGGCTCCAGACCCAGTGTTTTCAATGCCGGTACATAAAGAATGGCGCCAATAATATAGGCGGCAACCGTCGGCAGTCCCATGCCCATAATAATGCAGCCAATCACGACCAGGATCAGTGAGATCGCATAGGAACCATCACCTACCGATATGAGTCCGGATGCGAATTTCAACGCCAGATTTGACTGAATCGCAACAGATATCACTATACCGATAGCGGCAATTGGAACAGCAATCACGGCTGCCTGATATCCTGAATCCGTAACCATTTTAGGCAGCTCAGACAGTTTATAGCGTGTTTGCTTTGTCAGGAATGGGGCAAATAAACAGGTCAGCGTAGCCCAAAGAACAGCCACCTGGGCAGACAAGCCGAGGACCAATCCGATGATCAGAACTATCGGCGGTAGCAGCATATGTATACGCGGCAGGATGGGCGTTACCTCTTTCAGATCCTGGTCGGTCAGTGTTCCGGCACTGGTTTTCTTTGCGTACAGGTGGGCAAAGATAAACAGCGAGAAATAGAACGCCAGGGCGGGAAAAATACCGGCTAACGCGACGTCACCATAGGGAATAACCAGGAGTTCGGCCATGACAAACGCGGCAATCCCCATAATTGGAGGCATTAACTGACCTCCGGTCGAGGCGATTGCTTCAAACGCCGCAGCCATTTCTGGTTTGATGCCGGTTTTTCTCATCAACGGAATAGTAAATACGCCGGTTGACGTCACATTGGCGACCGCGCTTCCGGATATTGTGCCCATCAGGCTGGAACCGATGATTGCGACCTTAGCGCCCCCACCGACAGACTTTCCAACCAGCTTCATGGCAAGATCAATAAATAGCTGACCACCGCCAACCGCACTATATATGACACCAAAAACAATAAAGTAGAAAATGAAGTTAACTGATGTTGCCGTCGTCACCCCCAGAATACCGCTGGTTGTCATGATCAGGATTTCAGACCACTCTTCTAATGATATTTCGCCAAAGCTGATTCCGCCTGGCAGAAGATGTCCGAACAGCCCATACACACCGAATAGCACAATCACAGTAACCAGAATGTTGCCGACGGTGCGTCTGACACCTTCGATAAGTATGAGGGTTAAAATGATAGCCATCGCAATGTCGTACCATTCAATGGATGAAACATTCTCTATTCGGTTGTTGAGTCTGGAAAGCTCCACAAAATAATATGCGGCCACCAGTCCGGCGCAGGCGATGAATATAAAATTCACAATGCGGTTTAGTGTTGATGATTTACTGAAGGGTATAAATAGAAAAACCAACAGTATTGATACAGTGAGGTGAAATGAACGTTCAGCCAGGGGAGACTCTGGATAAAATAGCACCCAATACTGAAAGATAATAAATACACTACAGATCGCTAGCTTCAGATAGCTTGTGATAGTTGTGACTATGCTATTCATAGAGATATCCTGAATTGTTTCTGTCAAAGAAGTCCGGCCCTTAATTGCAGGCCGGATTATCGACCGGACTACAGAAGTCCAATCTCTTTATAGTAACGAATGGCACCGGGATGGAGTGGAATGCCATTATTTTCAGGTTTAGCAGCGTCTTCTGGCTTGAAGAACTTCCAGGCAGGAAAATCTTCAGCGAGTGTATCCATATTTTCGATAACCAGTTTAGTAATCTGGTAAGCGGTCTCATCAGGCAGATCACTGTTAGCGATAAGATGAGTGCCATAGTTTCCGCCGACTACCGGCGCAGTCTGAATATCAAACCATTTAGGAATAGAGCCTTTCTGAATGCCCACTTTAGCTAAAGCAGCGAGCCCTTCTTCAGAAATATCAATAAACCGAACGCCTCCGGTCAGGGTAATTTCCTGAATAGTTGGGTGGCCTCTTAAAATAGTATCAAAGTAGATATCCGCCCGACGGTCTCTGATCATTGATGCCATCTGCGCGGGAGCCACCTGAATGATACGACCACCATTCTGCTCGATTTTCTCCCGGCTGGTGCCGTGAGCTTTAAGAATGATATCGACGGCAGGAGGGATGTTAGAGCCAGGCGGTTTCATCAATATATTGACAGGTTTGTCGGACTCAAGAATATCTTTAAGCGTGGAGAAATGGTTATCCTCCATAAACTGATTTCTGACGATTGCGCCAATATAGACGGGGTTTAGCCCACCCACCAGAGAGCGGATATGAGTGGCTTTTTTACCGTTGTATAACAGCTCGCCATTCATTGCCCATTGAGAGGTTGCAACATTCGAGATCGCAATCTGGGCTTTGCCCTGTTCGACCACCATCGGGTTAGCGACACCGCCCCCTCTGGCAAGAATATCAATATCGATACCACTATCGGTTTTTTCCATCATTTTTTTGATGGCGGCGGCACCAACATACCATCCTGAGCCAACTTTCATGGCACCGATTCGAACAGAGTCTGCACTTGCGTTCATAGAGATAACAGCACTGAGTAGCAGTACGGTCGAGGTTCGGATAAACGTATTTATTATTTTCATTTTATACACCGATTTATAAGCCTGGCAGAGGAGAACATCTCAGCCAGGCAGACATTAAATACTTATTTTGTCACTCTAGCATTAAATGATTCCGGCTGAACGCAAAGCATCTGCGATTTCAACTTCAGCGCCTTCTGCCAGCGGCAGTAATGGAGAGCGAACATTGGCGTTATCCAGAATACCTCTGGCCACCAGCGCATGTTTCAGGGCAACAGTGCCTTCCATGTGTGAACCACGATGATAAACGCTCTTAGTGACAGGCAACAGTTTATCGTGAATAGCACGCGCCGCAGGATAATCTTTGGCTTTGCCGGCTTTAATGAGTTCAACCAGCAATTCAGGTGCAACGTTACCGTAACCTACCAGCAGACCATCAACATCAAACATCGTGTGAAGTAAGTATTCATCATGGCAGCTCAGAATCTGCAACTCTGGGTTTTCCTGACGAATAACAGGGATCTCAGTGTCCCAGCGACGCATATTACGAACGCCATTCTTCATCGCAAAAACGCCAGGCTGGGCAGCAATTTCCAGCTGAGTTTCCAGGTCATAAGTACATTTAGTGACATCAGGGTATTGGAACAGAATCAGCGGCAGACCACTTTCTTCATAGACGTTACGGTATTTATCCTGAGGTGCTCCTTTTTGATAGCCAAACCGCAACCAGCCGTGTGACGGGTATAGAAGACCAGCTGTAGCCCCTGCTTCAACTGCACGCTTTGCTTCTTCTGCTGCAACTTCAGTACCTTCCAGAGTAATACCGGCAATAATTGGGATTGAACCATTGACCGCTTCTGCAAAGCTTTCGATAACCTTCATCTGTTCACTTTGAGACAGGAAAGTACCTTCACCCGCATGTCCCAGTACCGTCAGACTTTTAACGCCATCGATACCTGCAAGCCACGCACCCAGTTTTTTACAAGCGGCATAGTCCACCTCTCCAGTAGCAGTGAAAGGAGTAACCGGCGCTGGATTCAAACCTCTGAGATCAATATTTGTCATGTTATTACCTAATTGTGTCTGAAATATCTTTTATTGTTAGAACTGTCAGTTGTGTGAAGTAATGAAGCAGGCGCTGTATCAGTTGCCTTTTTGAATGCTTGATTATTTCCATAACGTAGATTCAGTCTAATACTGCTCAACCTATACATGAATACCTATTATTGAATTTCAGATATACATAATACGAATATCAAAGCGTACAATCCGCCATCTGACAAATTCACTTAACCGGCTTTGGTTAGGTTATTTCTTAATCTGTTTAAACAGACGGGCAGCGTCTGAATATGGGGAGGGATCGGAGAGATCGGAGGGATAGGAGTGACAAATGCAGACGGTAGGATAAGAAAGAAAAAGATAGGACAGACCAGTACCACACTCTCTAATTAAGTATCTCGACATCATACTTATCACCAAGATTTGATGTTAACGATGTCAGATCTTTTACCTGCTCCATGACCGTTTTGCATGCCAGCGTCAGCGAACCGTGGGGAGACATCGCCAGCGCTATATAGCGGCTAATTTCCGGCTCAATAATCTTAACCGCTTTGACATTATGGCTGTTCTCAGCAGCATAGCTTGCGTACGGTCCCAGAAGCGCATAACAGTTACCTTTTTCAACCGCTTCAGCCTGAAGCCCCAGAGAATCGGCTTCTAAAATGACATTGAGATTGATTTTATATTCCAGTGCAAGCTCATCCAGGCGATCCCTCCAGGTACTGGGTCTGCAGAACGTGGTCAGCGGTATGCCATCGATAGCAGCAAATGTTAACTCGTTATTGCGTGTTAAAGGATCATCTTTATGACCCACTAAATAGGTGGATGTATTTAGCAGATAGATATCTCCATTTTTCGGAGATGGGCTTTGCCGATAGAGAATCGCTAAATCAACTTTACCCTGTTCAAGCCAGGTTTCCAGTTGCGCCCCCTGCCCCTCTCTCACCACCAGCTGAATCAATGGATATTTTTGTCTGAGAATGAAAAACAGATTGCTGATCCAGGGGTGTGATGTCGATGGCAGGATACCGATACTCACTTTGCCGATGGGCTGGCCAGATGTTTCCCGAATATCATTCTCAAGCTGTTCTGTGGAGAGAATCCAGCCTCGCACTTTGGGGGCCAGTCGTTTGCCTAAATCGGTTAACTCAACCCCCCGCCCATTGCGTTGAAATAATCGCCCACCGCACTGTTTTTCTAAATCCTGAATATGTCTGGAAACCTGTGGCTGACTGATATTCCAGAATAACGCCACCTTGCTGAAGCTACCTAACTCGGCGGCATCGATAAAAACTTTCCAGCTGGTGTAATTCATCACGATACCCTTTCAAGTTATTCATTTAATACATATCTGAAATTCTAAATCAGCCATTCTTGTATGTTAAGGATAATACTATAGTGAGCAAACGTATTGTAATTAATGACTAACTAATAATTACAACATAAAAATAAACCATAAAATTCAAATAGTTAATTTCTTTTGAGTGATGTTCAAACACTCAGGTTAGAGCAATAAATACAACAAAAAAATAACTTGGAGTTTTCGATGAAACAAGCTGATAAAACCTTACTCGTATTAGCCATCGCCAGTATCTGCAGCGCAAGCGTCTCTGCTGATACCCTCAGGGATTCACTGAAGAATGGTACCTTTTCTGCAGAAATCAGAAACGTTGTCGTACAAAGCTCATACACGGATGCTATCGGTGAAGCCGGAGTTACCAATAACAATAACTCGGGCGGCACTGCCATCTCAATTAAATATGAAACAGCTCCCTATAGCGGACTGAAATTTGGTATCGCTTTCCAGCATGGGCAGGACTGGAAGTTGCAGGATGAGTCTACAGGCCTCTCTATCAAAGGAGGAGAGGATGAGCACAGGGTTAGTATTACGTCCACCAGTCTTGAACAGGCATACATTGATTATGCTTTCAATAAAGAGACGTCGAATACCGGCATCCGCCTGGGGCGACAAAAAATTGTCAGTCCTCTGATCATGAATAGTGGTGTATTTCCGATGAAAGACACCTTTGATGCGGTCGTTATTACCAACAAAGATCTGCCCGATACCACGCTGAAACTGATGTACATCGATAGCTGGATTATGCGCTATGGTGATGCTGCCAGTGCCTCACCGACACAGAACGATATACATTATGAGAATCCGCTTTACTCACTCTATCTGAATAATAACAGCCTCGCAGGTCTTAATATCGAAGGCCAGTGGCTGATCAACGATAATGATTCGAAAGCGGGAGACCCGCCAACCGCGGCGGTAACGGCTGATGGCTACCAGGCAGGTTTTCTTGGCCTGACCTATAAGATTCCGCAGACATCATGGGTTCTCGGCGCGAAAGTGCTAACGGCGGATTATGATACGTTATCTGATACCGGTTACTGGGGTGTAAAAGCGCAAACCAAACTGGGTGATTACACGGTTAAACTGGCCTATACCGCCGTCGATGATGACCGCAACTTCCCCGGTACACTAGGCCATGTACCGATGTTCAGAGCGTATCACTCGACTGTCACCAGTGAGATTTTTGCTGGCTTGAAAACGACATCCCTGAGTGTCAGTTCAGGCTTTGGTATTGCTGGATTCAGTTCAGGAATCACCTATGCAATGTGGGATCAAAGCGCTACGGGTATCGCCAATAGTGGGAAAGACTTTGATGGCGGCTCTGAGCTGGCGCTGGATCTGAAATATAAATTTCAGACACTCGAAGGCCTGTCATCACGTATTCAACTATCCCAGATGGATTACGACCAGGCCGGTGATGATGATCAGACCTACCTGAGGGCTACACTGAACTACGCCTTCTGATAACTTGCTATTACCCCTTCGATGGTAATCAGTCTGGTCGCTCTACAAGCCGATAGTTTTTAACTGGATAACACCAGACTTTTGAGAGGGCATGCCCTCTCTTTTTTATTGTGCTGAGAAAGTCGTCAGATTATTCCTCAACGATGACAAACGGGAATCCCCTCGGTACCTGCATGTTGCATGCGCCAGCTCTAGTTTAGACAGATGAGCAGTCATCTCACAATATCCGTCCTCAGGTCACTGTTGCTGATCAAAAAGATTTACATATTCTTGCAGATGGCAGAGACTGACAGAGTCAGGCGGATGCTAAAATACACCAGGCTGCATGGGCTGATCAGTGGAATAGGCCCCCAATCTGTATATATACCAGCCAGTCTGTTGATTCAAAATCCAGCCCCGACGTTCTGCTATAATCAGAACACTTTACACAAACGCCGAACAGGTGTTTGATTAAACGATACATGCCAACCGCTGGAGTCAACTGTCGTGCTATTTGGACTATTTGGTAGAAACAAAAAGAAAGCAGCTGACACTAAGCCGCAACCTGCAAAACAATCCACCCCATTGACAGGCAAACCCTCGAAACCTCTTGGACAACTTATGGATGAGTCGGGTCATTGGGGCGAGTCTGAGTTGTCACCGGAGATGCACGCAGCGCTGTCCGAATTTAAGCTGCTGGTTCCATCACAGATGGATGAGACACACATAATCCGGGCACAACAGTTATGCGATAAACTGCCCGCTCCACATCCCGTTCAAGCGAAACTGGCTGGTGGCCTGAATACCCCACAGGAACTGGTTGAAACCCTGGCGGCAGACCCCGGGCTGACAGCCAGTTTGCTGCGAACGGTGAACTCTGCAGCATTTTCGTTAACCTCGCCTATATCAAGTGTCCAGCACGCGGTTAACTATCTGGGAGTCAGTTTTGTCAGAGGGCTGGTCTCGCAGGCAGCCACCACTGAACAAACCAAAGACTGCACTGAAGCACAACGAGCAGCGTTGCAGCGGGTCTGGTTATCCACTGCGGTTAGCAGTGCTTTTGCGAATATACTGGGACAAAACGCGGGCCACGCCCGCCCTTCAGTCCTGGCCACCAAAGCGCTGTTTCTCAATCTCGGAGACCTGGGGTTGATCCTGGGAGAAGAAGGTGCACATGACTGGTATGCAGAGGGCATGACGGTGCTGGATCGCATGAAAGCGCAGCAACAGGGCTGCGGTCTGAACTCACCGGTGGTTGGCGCAAGATTAGCCCGGATCTGGGGCTTACCCAAAGAAATTGAACATGCCATTGCCAACTCGATGCTTCCGCTGGTCAAAGCGCCGGGACAACTAATGTTAAGCGACGACGAGCTGAAGGACACGGTGTTACTCTATCTGGCGGGACGTGTTGGTGACCGTGTAGCCTATCGGGGACTTCGTGATTTAGCGGAATTCGATATCACCGCTTCAGATGAGCCCAGCACTCACTTTCTGACAAACCACTTAGAGGCTTCTGGGCAAAAACTGGTTATTCACCTACTGGCAGATACCGGCCTGCGGAAGAAATTTAATCGCCTCTTATCGTCATTAGCGATTTAAACAAAGCGCTAATTAATAGCCCTAAGAAAAGCCCTGAAGAAAATCCCTGAAGAAAAGCTCCAGGGTAAGTGCCCCTGGGCTGCCTTGCTTATTGCATCATATTCACGTTTACCCTACCGATTAATATAAGGATGATCCATCATGGAAGTACGACAGAAGCACAACCGCCGCCTACGCAAAAAACTGTACCTGGGTGAATTTGCCGTTAATCTCTTTGAAATACATGTGAAGTTATCCACCAGTGAAGAGAGTGACCTTGACGCATTCATTGGTCGTTTTGTTGATCAGCTGGAAAAGCAGGGCCTGACCTACTTTGGCTACTCGGATGCTGACGGGATTCAGGGACATGTTCTCTCTCAAAAGCGCTACGAGTCTCCTACAGAGAGCCAGAAACAGGAACTGTCCGAATGGTGTAGCGCAGACCCTGCTGTTAAAAGTTACGATCTGGGCGAGCTTGTGGATATTAATCAGGCTTAGCTTGTTAACTCCTGACCGATCAGAAGAACAGGCAGAACCCACTGGTATACCGCAGGATAGAAACAGGCCTCAATGGGTGCCGCAATGTACGGCACCCATTTCAAAGAAGTATACGCCTTCCTGTTGCTTAACCACGAGTTTACGTCACCCGCTTCCCGGGAATACCGGTCATCCCCTTAACCAGTACTTCATGCCCCCGCCTCCGTTGAAGACAACTGTATCAATTCAAGCACGCGTTTCGTGATATCCGCATCCGCAGACATAAGCTGCAGGGGTAAATCGAAGTGATTGCTGCCCGGCACTTCAGTACAAAAACAGGAAATCCCACTATTCCTCAGGGCTGTCGCGTAGGTTTCACTCTGGCGTTTAAATTCGTCGGTTTCGGTATCCGCATAAGTAATAATAACGGAGCCACTTTTCGGAAGATTAAACAGCGGGCTGTTACGCTCGGCGGCCTCCTGGTTTAAAAACATCCAGTCATTAACATTACTCAGCGAGACCGGGTGCAGATCAAACAGACCGCTCGCGCAGTAGGCTCCCTTGACCACGTTTTCCGGAACGTTATAACGACGATGCCACCCGGATGCCATGGCCATTCCTGCCAGATGAGCACCGGCTGATGACCCGCCAATAAAGATGCGGTTACGGTCAAAACCATAACGATCAGCGTTTTCCCACAGCCATGCAATGGACGTTCTGACCTGACGTACAATCTCGTCCAGTGTGACGGTCGGCGCAAGGGCATAGTTAACGGCAGCAACCCCGATACCATTGGCGACAAAGTTTGAGGCCATAAACGACGATTCCTTACTGCTCAGCAATCGCCAATACCCACCGTGAATGAAAAGGAATACCGGGGCCTTATCACCTGCCGGGAATAGATCGAGGGTTTCCTCCCGTGTTGGACCGTATTGCTGATCCAGTTTACAATCGAGCTTCTCTCTGCAGCGCCTGCTTTCCTGGATATAACGTTCAATAATGGGGGTTATACTATCGACGGTATCGCGGGCATTGTATTCGCGATTGAGCGTTTTCTGATCAAAATCTCGATAGATAACAGGATTTGTGTTTTCGTTCATTTAATTTTCCTTAATGTTATTACCCAGCAAACCACACTAAAAACAGAGATATGGACGGAATATAAGTAATGGCGATGAGGGCAAGAATGTTGACTCCAATAAACGGAACCAAACCACGATAGATGATCGAAACAGGGACTTTCAGAACCGCCTGGGAGACAAAAATATTTAAACCAAACGGCGGGGTAAACATACCGATAGCAAGATTAACCGTCATGACGATGCCAAAGTGCACCAGATCCATGCCAAAAGCCTGAACAATGGGAACCAAAAGAGGCGTTAAAATGAGGATGGCAGACGCCGTGTCCAGCACGCAGCCGACCAGTAGCAGGAAGATGTTGATGACCAGCAGCATGCCCCAGGCTGAAAGTCCCCACCCACTGAACCAGTTAACCAGCGCCTGAGGTATGCCGTTGATGGTGAGCAGCCAGGAAAAAACGCCCGCACAAGCAACGATGATGAGCACCTGAGCCGTAAAATACCCCGCATTAATCGCGCTCTCCCATACCTCTGCGAATGTAAGTTCCCGATAAATACAGGTGGTGACAAAGACGGCATAACAGCACGCCACCCCCGCTGACTCAGTCGGTGAAAAAAGCCCTAAATAGATGCCTCCGAGAATAATAACCGGCATCCCGATTGCCCAGATTCCCTCTTTGGTGACTTTCCATAAGCTGGAAGACTCCATGTGGGCGCTATCTTTAGTTTTTGCCTTTCTGGCATAAAAGGTAATATAAATGGCCATCATTGCAGCCATCAGCAGGCCTGGAAGGATGCCAGCCATAAACAAGTCAGGAATAGACTGTTCCGCCATGATGCCGTAAAGAATCATGCCGATTGATGGCGGGATGACAATAGAGATGGCCCCGGCTGAGGTGATCAGCCCAGACGAAAACCTCTGCCCGTAGCCACTCCTGCACAACGGTTCATGCACGATCTTACCTATTGACGCCACAGTGGCCGGGGACGATCCGGAAATAGCACCAAATAAAGTGCTGGCACCCACCGTAGCGATACCCAGGCTCCCACGCCCTCCCCGTGTTAACGCCAGAGCCCAGTTAATTATCCTGATTGACAGGCCGCCGCGGACCATAATTTCGCCCGCAAAAATAAAGAAAGGGATCGCGATAAGTGCAGACTTATCGACGCTGCCATACATCGCCTGATGAATCGCTTCAATGGGAATATCCTGAAATAAAACCACAATAATTGCCGAGGCAGATAACAAAACAAGGTATATAGGAAATCCCAGCACCATGAAAATCAGTGGGAAAACAATAAATGCAAACTCAATATTCATCACGATTTACTCTCTAACGGCTTGCATAGGTTTTTTAACCAGTATTGAACGCAGTGACAGGAGCACCATGGAGGAAAATCCGATGAACACGGCGGAATGGGGAATAACCATTGGAAGTTCTGCAACCATACTTTTCTGGTCCATTTCGACCATAAACGCAATCACGCTCCAGGAGGCCACAACAATGATGCTTCCGACAATAATCGAGGCGATATCGATAACCAGCTGAACGGCCCGGTCCCATGGACTGGGAAGACCCGCAACAAACAAGTCCATCTTGAGGTGAGCTTTATCGAGGCCAACTAATGCAGCACCAATAAACACGACCCAGATCATAATGAAGCCGAGCATTTCTTCTGCCCAGGGGATGGGTTCCAGAAAAATGTAGCGGCCCACGATGTTGGCAATATTGATCGTCAGGGCCGTCAGCATTAAACAACCTATTAATGCCCTGGGGGTCGAGGAGGAAAAAAGGGGGGTAAGATATTTCATGACTACCTCTATCACAAACAATGACTACGAGCACAGGGAAGACATCATCTCCCCCGCTCATAACCCTCTGTGACTGGCTGTTGATTATTGTCTATTGTTGTCAGCAGCGTCCTTTAGCCGACGGTAATGAAGCTGTGTAGAAGGGTTGCCGCCAAGGACCGTCTCGGTTACCCCGCGACCAATGTCGAGCAGATTGCGTCGTTCGGCTTCAGATAGGCGATAGATTGTAGCGCCGCCATCTATCCACATTTGTTCACCGTTCGCTTCGGATTTCTGCACAACCTTAAGCATATAAGGCTCCATTTCCTTTCCGACTTCTAACACGGCAGCCTGCAGGTCGCTGGGCAGTTTTTCGTAAAACTTCCTGGAGACCATCGATACAACGGGAATCGTCGCCTCGTCTGTGACAGTGATATTTTTAACCACGGTATGAACTTTGATCGCACCCGTCGCGACAATACTGCTACGAACACCATCGATTATCCCGCGCTGCAAAGCCGGAACAATGTCACCAAATGGCATGGGAATACCCGTCGCCCCCAGCTTGTCCATCAATCCCGCTTCGACCTTTGTAGCAAGCACGCGAATCTTCTGTCCTTTGAGATCAGCAAGGGTCTTAAATGGCTCCTGAGTGGCAAAAGAGGTACCACCGTAGGCAAAAATACTAACGCCCACGAGGCCCTTATTTATACCGATCTGTAAGAATGGATCGCGGAATGCGGGGTCGGTCAGCGAAGCGTGACCATGCTCAATATTGTCGAACAATCCGACCACGTCAGCTGATTGAAATGCCGGCTCAATACCTTTGAGGAATCCTGGAGGGGCAATGAACATCTCAACAGAACCAAACTGGGCTCCCTGGATCAGTTGCTGAACTTTGCCCAGCTGGCCACCAGCAAACACTTCAGCTTTAATCCGGCCGTTCGTTTTCTCTTCAATCCGCCGCTTAAACTCCTTTGCATAGACAAAGATAGGATCATTTCGGGTGACGATACCTATTTTCATGTTGAAAGTGTCCGCCGCAGCCTCACCGACAAACAAAAAAGCCAGGGCGAGAATACACAGCTTTACCCGAAGGATTTCAGGCTTCCAGCTTATTGTTTTCAGTATTTTCTTCAGCATAGATTTTGCTCCAAGTATTTTTTCTTTTTTTGTTGATTTATAGTAGCGGTGTACATTTTGTGCGTCTTGTCCACGAGTGCTGAGCACTTGACTAAGAGTGCGTATGAGTGGGTAGGATGTTATGCGCTCAAACATGAGAGTCGGGGAATAGCCTATGGAACTCACATTAGATACGTCCCGATATTCGTCTGGAGAGCAGTTTTTTGCCTTCCAAAAGGCGGTGCAGGAGTTGCTCCTGCCTTTGAATATATCCAGAAAAAACGCCGGTCACTATCACGCGACAATCAGGCAAATCTTTGCTAACGACACAAAAGCAATAGAAATCTGTTGCGATCCCGCCATGATTGAACGGACAACCACTAACATTTCAAGTGATTGTAGTGACCCCATCTACATGATCTCCTTCACCTTATTGGGTGAAGCCTGTGCTTATCAAGACGGTAAGGGTGGGCATCTCCGTAAAGGAGATTTTGTGATTATTGACTCAACCAGGCCTTACCGGTTTGAGTTTCTCAGCAGGGCACAGCGGGCTATATTGCGCCTGCCCCCCGAGCTGGTGGAGAAGAGTAACGCCTCAATAAGTGAGTTATGTGGCCATGGAATAAGAGGCGACCAGGGCGTCGGCGCGCTCATTTCAACTTACGTAGAACAACTGCTGCGCCAGTCGGAAACGCTTAATCCCCAATGCGGCCCGCAGCTTATAAGTTGCGTTCTGGATCTCCTGTCACTGTTGTCAGACGAAATTTCTTATTGCCCTGTCCCGACGACATCACTCACAAAGCAAAATATTCTCGACCGGATTCGCTGTTCCGCCCTCGCCAGACTGGATGACCACGAATTAACACCCGAAAAAATAGCCACGGAAAATAATATCTCCATCCGAAAGTTACATGAACTATTCAGTCATACGGATATGTCATTCTGGAAATGGGTTCAGTCGGAGAGGCTTGAGCGGTGCCACCGTGACATCAGCAACCCACAACTTGCGCACCAAAGCATTAGCGAAATTGGGTTCCGTTGGGGGTTTAGCGACATGTCTCATTTCAGCCGTTCCTTTCGCAAGCAGTATAAGATCACTCCGTCACACTTACGGAATATTCAAAGAAGTGAATCATTAACTGAGCGAAGCTGAGGTTTTTCTAAAGAAAGATGCGCTGAGGATGCAAGCATTATTAAAACGCCTGCCTGGGTACGCGTGTGATAACCGTCAGCATAAAAGCGCTCACACTGTCGAACCATTATTGATCAGAAAGCGCTGACTTTCTGCGGTTTCAATAATATAGCCAAACGGTGCAAACGCTGCTTTTGCTTTAGTTAAGAGCTAAGGATTAAGGACTAAGGGTTAAGAACTGAAAATTAAAAGATCAGCCTTCAGAACCGTTACGCCTTTGTCCCGACAGCCGCTTCAATCAGGCCAAACAGACGCAGCCGACTGATGCCGCCATCCGGGAATATATTGATGCGTACATGGGTAATCACACCAATATCGTTCACTTGCGCTTCAAACTCATGTTCAGCGTGCATCTCAAGCTTTTGTGAAGGTAAAAGCTCTTGCCAGAACAGACTCTGGGTTTCTATCTGCTCATCTGTTCCGCCCTTTACATACGCCCCCTGGATAGAACAACTATCGGGATAGTTACCTTTAAAGTGCAGGGTATCGACAACTATCTTCTGGATTGCACCCGGATGTCCAAGGGCAACAATAACCCAGTCATTTCCCGGCGTGCGACGACGCGCGGTTTCCCAGCCGTCGCCCATGTTAATACCGCGCCCCGGATTAAGGATGTTCCCCATGCGGCCAAAATGCTCATCGCTACAGGCTATCGCACGGCCACCGTTAATCGCCGCCGCCAGATCAACTGACGTCTGCGACGGGTGCAAAGACCAGTCCCGGTAAGGCACACCATATATACGTAAACGGGCAACACCGCCATCAGGATAGATATTGAAACGCAGATGCGACCAGGGGCGATCATCTGCAATCGTATGCAGATGGTGGCTATCTCCCTGCAGTGCAACCGAGGGCAGAATCTCTTCCCATTCCGTGGCATCGGTCGGGTCTCCATCAGCGCAATAGCATGCTTCGATGGAAGCGGATGGTGGATAGTTGCCGGTGAAAAAGCGGGTATCAATATCCACACCTTTAATCACCCCGGGAACACCAAGACGGATAATCGCATGATCATAGCCTTCAAAACGTTTACGGCGGGACTCCCAGCCATCCATCCATTTACCGTTGTCATCAAACACACCCTCTTTCCAGACGGGTTCTTCGGCTTGCAGCATACGATTGACATCAGCAAACCAGTCGTCGGTCACGGCGATCGCTTTAGCACCCAGGCGGGCATCGGCAAGGTTGGTCCATTTCGCAGGATCAAAACCATGTGGCTCAATAGCGGTATTCATATTGTCTCCTTGTAATAGTTATTCGCTTAATCTTCGACACAATAAGCACGGTTTCCAGCATCATTTATCAGCCTGCGGATAAGGGTGGTGCTGATGCCAGTGCCGGGCAATGTCTACACGACGACAGAGCCAGACATCCTGATGCTGCTGCACATATTCAAGAAAGCGCGCCAGAGCGGCAATTCGGGCCGGACGCCCTACCAGACGGCAATGCAATCCGATGGACAACATTTTGGGGCTATCAGCGCCTTCCGCATACAGGGTGTCGAAAGCATCTTTCAGATAGGTAAAGAACTGGTCACCACAGTTAAATCCCTGATTGCTGGCAAAGCGCATGTCATTGGTATCCAGGGTATAGGGGATTGTCAGCTGAGGCCGTCCTGATAAGGTATTCCAATAGGGCAGATCATCATCATAGGTGTCTGATTCATATAAAAAGCCACCCTCTTCAGCCACCAACCGGCGGGTATTGGGGCTTGTCCGACCGGTATACCAGCCCAGCGGACGTTCTCCGGTTATCTCAGTCAGAATCTGCACCGCTTTCTGAATATGTTGCCGCTCTTCCTCTTCATCCATATATTGATAATCGATCCAGCGGTAACCGTGACTGCATATCTCATGTCCATCCTCTACCATTGCCCGGATCACCTCAGGATGGCGTTCTGCAGCCATAGCCACGGCAAAAATAGTCAGCGGAATATCATGTTTTCTGAACAGTCTTAACAGACGCCAGACACCTGCGCGGCTGCCATACTCGTAGATGGACTCCATACTCATATGACGGACCCCTGGTAAGGCCTGGGCACCTATCATTTCGGATAGAAAAGCTTCCGATTCACTGTCACCGTGCAACACACAGCGCTCGCCGCCCTCTTCATAGTTCAGCACAAACGAAACAGCTATCCGGGCATTATCTGGCCACTTTGGATCAGGCGTTGTTTTGCCATAACCCACCAGGTCTCTGTCATATATATTGTTCATAACATGATCTCTTCAGTTTTCCTTGTTTTCACAGAAGCGCTTCAACATACCCTGCGGGCAGCAGAATAAGAAAACGCAAACACATTGTTAATCAAGCTACTTTTAATTGTACACAAAGTCCAATATTTTTGTATAAAATCAAAATTCCAGTACTGTAAAACCACCATTTATCTTTATAAAACAATCACTAAGAATGAAAAGAAAAGCGTTCCACCAAGCAAAAAGTTTCTCTTACAGCCGTTTATTAAGCGCTCATAACGTCCCAAAGCCGCGCATTTCATCAGCAGCGGTCTGTAAACTTAACAGGCAAATAATGGATACTAAAACGACAAAAAACAAAACAATAAAAAATATAATTGTTAACAAACTATTGACATGCGCATAACAAATTAATCAGAATCAAATGACAAAACACAGAATAAACATAAAAAATGAAGACGAACATGCAGGACTTTCCCCCATGCAGATTCATATAATTAATCCGAACACCACCGCCAGCATGACGGACAAGATAGGCGAAGCCGCCCGTCAGGTCGCGGCTGACGGAACCACGATAATGGCGACCAATCCCCGTAGCGGCCCGGTCTCCATCGAAAGTCACTTCGACGAAGCCATCAGTGCTGTGGGCGTTGCTGAAGAGATACTTGCGGGCGAGCGCAACAATGTTGATGCCTATATTATTGCCTGCTTTGGCGATCCCGGACTGATGGCTGCACGTGAACTGACCCGCGCGCCGGTTATCGGCATCGCTGAAGCGGCCTTCCATACGGCTACCCTGATTAGCACCCGCTTCTCCATCGTCACCACTCTGGGTCGCACCGGCATCATTGCTGAACATCTGTTACAAAGTTATGGTTTTTCCCATCATTGTCGCCGTATCCGGGCTGCCGAGATTCCGGTGCTCGATCTTGAAGACGACGGTAACCAGGCACTGGAACGGATTATTGCAGAGTGCTTACGCGCTAAAGCGGAAGATAATATCGGCGCTATCGTACTGGGCTGTGGAGGCATGGCCGATCTGAAGCACCAGATTCAGGCAGAGGTTGGACTGCCGATCATTGAAGGCGTCACCGCCGCCGTCAAACTCGCCGAATCGTTAGTGAGTCTGCAACTTGGCACCAGTAAACATGGCGATCTGGATTATCCACGCCCCAAGACGTTTACCGGTCAGTTTGAACATCTGTCACAGAGAGAATTTAAGACGCCCTGATGATGTACAAACTGATCAGAGACATCCAGGCACTTATAGATTTAACCGCGATATCAGAACGAACTGATAAGGATTGACCCGCACGCTTAATAAAAGGTCATGGCAGATCAGTTCTCCTTACAAAGAAGAACAAGAAGTTAATCGGGAGTTGTCCTCCCGGGAGGGCCCTGAAATGCAAAATGAACACCTATCATCTCAGCCTGATCTTATTAATAACCCCATGGAGACTAAAGCGGCAGGTGAAGAGTCCCTTGCCCCTCAACAAACCCGGATTATGGGGCCAATCTCATATCTGCTGGCCTGGTTCGGGGGCTGTGTCTCAATCGGCACCTTCGCCATGGGCTCCAGCATCGTTGGCACACTGAATTTACTTCAGGCGACCGTCGCGATTGCCATCGGTTGCTTTATTATCGGTATCGCCCTGAGCCTGAACGGGGCGGCCGGGTATAAATATGGCATCCCCTTTATGGTGCAGGCGCGCAGCGCATTTGGTTTTGCGGGTACGCGCTTTCCCGGACTGGTCAGGGCCGTTCCCGCTATTGTCTGGTACGGGTTTCAGTCCTGGATTGGTGCCGGGGCACTCAACGCGGTGTCCAGTACCATGTTTGGCTTCGATAACCTGATCTTTTTCTTCGTCACCTTCCAGCTGTTACAGATTGGTCTGTCGATCTTCGGCTTTCAGGGTATCAAATGGCTGGAAAACATCGGCAGCGGCTTTATTCTGCTCTCCCTGATGTATATGTTCTACAGCGTTATCAGCAAGTACGGCGATGAAATCACTACGAATCTGGTGAATATCGACGGCACCTGGGGCGCACCTTTCTGGGCGGCAACTATGCTGTTTCTGGGCATTTACAGCACCATGATGCTGAATGTCAGCGACTATTCACGGGAACTGAAAAAAGGCACCGGGACCGGATTGCTGAGCACGATCTACGCTATGTCTATCCTGCCCTGCACCCTGTTTATGGGTCTGATCGGACTGATGGTTTCTGGCGCCACAGGGGTTTCCGATCCTATTCAGGTTTTCTCCAGTGCGGTGGACAACACCCCTCTGCTGGTCACTACCCTGCTATTTATCGCGTTTGCGCAGGTCACCACCAACGTACTTAATAATGTGGTCCCCCCTACCTATATTCTGATGGACGTATTCAAACTGAAGTTTCGCACAGCCACCATTGTGGTAGGCCTTGCCGCCTTCGCAACCTTCCCCTGGGAGCTGGTGAAGGAAGAGTCTTCAGCAGGACTACAACTGTTCGTACAGACCTATTCAGCATTCCTTGGCCCGATCTTCGCCGTTCTGGTAGTCGACTATTTTCTACTGCGTAAACGCACCCTGAACCTGGAACACCTGTATAACGAAACAGGGCCATACCGTGGCGTCAACTGGGCAGCCATTATCGCATCATTGCTGGGAGCGGTCGTTGCACTCACGTTCTCCTCAATATCCTGGTATGCCAGCCTGATACCTGCCGGTCTGACTTACTACCTGCTGATGAACAACTGGTCGGCCTGCGCCCGTTTTCGCAGCTGAACCTTTACAGTGCTGCCAACAACCGGAGACCTGTCAGCACCGTTGATGATGCAACCCTCTCAACGGTGCAGCATTTAAGAGAGAAACAGCGCTTAGCAAGCCTGATAACAATATAACAAGAAGGTAGACCCATGCAGTACTTTAGAAAAGATGAGATCTATAGCCTGGCCCTCGCCCCAGGCAGCACTTCAGCCCTCCACGCTCTGGTCATAAAGTCCGGAGGCCGGCATGTCTGAAGATCTGAAGATAAAAAACATCGACCCCAGTCTCTACAATGACGATCTGGCGCCGCTGTCCCCAAAAGATCGTAAATGGGGCGCGTTTGAGATCTTTAACGTCTGGGCTAATGATGTTCAGAGTCTGTTTGGTTATACCCTGGCGGCATCGCTGTTCATCGCCTACGGTCTGAACGGCTGGGCCGTTATGGCGGCCATTATTGCAGCGTCCATTTTTGTCATGGTGCTGTGCAACCTGTCTGGCATTCCCAGTGTGAAATACGGTATTCCCTACCCGGTCATGGCTCGCGCCAGTATGGGCGTACGTGGGGCCAACTTCCCCGCGATGATGCGCGCTATCGTGGCTATTTTCTGGTACGGCGTACAAACTTACTTCGCATCCACAGCGGTCACCCTGCTGATTCATGCGCTGTTCCCGGGAAGCGCAGGTGGGCAAGAGTTTCTCGGTATGACCAGCATCAGCTGGACCGCGTATATCATTGTCTGGTTCTTCCAGATGTATATGTTTATGCAAGGCATCGACTGGATTACCCGTTTTCTCAACTGGGCAGGCCCCTTTGTCTACCTCGTCATGATCGCCCTGATGATCATGATCTGGATTGAAGCCGGTGACCAGTTACTACCGGCGGTAGGCACCATCTTCAGAGGAACGGGCGAATATGAGGGAGGCCCGGTGATGGCATTCCTGGCAATAATGGGGACGATGATTGCCTATTTTGCCGCCGTGGTTATTAACTTCGGCGATTTCTCACGTTTTGTAAAAAGTGAAAAAGAACTCAAAAAAGGTAACTGGTGGGGACTGCCCGTCAACGTCGCCGTGTTCTCATTTATTGCCCTGTTTGTTACCGCTGGCACCGTTGTTATCTTCGGTGAAACACTGACCAATCCTACTGATATCGTTGAACGGGTCGGCAGCCTGCCTCTCACCATCATTGCTTCAATCTGCTTCTTTGCCGCGACTATCGGCATTAATCTGGTGGCCAACTTTGTTCCACCCGCTTTTGATCTGGCGAACCTGGCACCCAGTAAAATAAGCTTTCGCTCCGGTGGCGTCATCACCGCCTGTATCGCCTTCTTTGTTGGTGCGCTGTGGGTCTCGGTGATCAGCAATATCGGTATTGCAGGCTTTGTAAACACCCTGGGCGCGGTACTCGCACCGATCTACGGCATTATGATCGCCGATTACTATCTGATTAAGAAACAGAAACTAAACCTTGAGGACCTGTTCTCTTCCGCTCCCGACGGTGAATACCACTACAACAATGGCTGGAATAATAAAGCGTTGCAGGCATTTGCCGTCGCCGCTATTTTCTCAGTCGGTACGGTGTGGGTGCCCGCCTTAGCCGATCTGTCCGGCTTTGGCTGGGTAGTCGGTGCTTTGCTGGGTGGTCTGGTATACAAATTACTGATGCTTAAAACAAAGACAGTCCCCGCTGCGGATGATGTGAACGCTGAAGCCTGAAGCTAAAGCAGACACAATAAAAAACCAGTGCAGAGTAACCTGCACTGGTTTTTTAATGTCGCATGGTTTGAGACGACTCCCTTACCGATACTCAGAGATCACTAACGGGTAAAAATACTTCTGAGATCTACGGGTTGTTCTGTCGGCGGATCGAGGTTTAACATGCCCTGGATATCCAGAAGATGATCGCGCATCAGCGCTACCGCTTTATCCGCCTCGCCATTTTCCAGAATATCGATCAAGTGCCGATGGTCCCGACAGGGAGGGGTTGGCACATCCCCATTGTTTGATTTTGTGCGTTCATAGAGCGCGATAATTAAAGAGGTGCGCGAGATAATCTCCCGCAGAAACTCGGTCAGAACCGGTTTATCGGCCAGTTTTCCAATCAACAGATGATACTCACCGGACAGTCTGATGCGCTGATTATGATTACCGGTATCATGGGCCATCTGTTCACGGGCAACATGATCTTCCAACGCCTGACGCTTCTCCGGGGTAAACCCCAGGGCTAACTCCCTGACCAGCTCGGTTTCGATCAACAGGCGTGCCTGAAAAACCTCTTTTGACTCTTTGATAGTGGGCTTGGCGATAAAAGAGCCACTATTGGGAATCGTCTCTACCAGGTTTTCATGCGCCAGTCGCTGGAGCACTTTTCTGACACTACCACGGCCAACGCTAAAAACTTCGCAGAGTTCCTCCTCCTTAAGGCGGGTACCCGGCAACAGTTTACGTTCAAAGATAGCCCCCAGAATCTGATCATAGATCGACTCTTCATCCCGTTTCGCGGTTCTTCTTTTACTATTTTCGTTCATTGATAATGGATTCTATGCTCGCATCAGATAAGCCAGTATTTTACATCAACTACCGCTGGACACGTAATCAGAAGATCAATCAGGCAAGCGTTCTCACAATTACGAGTGAAATGGGGTCGACCGGTCGGTTTCAGCCATTCAACAAAGCAGGTAGAAACCCCTCCCCCTGCTGATAAAAAAAACGGCGACCTGGAGTAAGCCGCCGCCGATTAGTACGCGCTTACTCTACTCAAAAAACTCCCTGCGATCCGCCAGAATAGCGGGGGGAATATCGATCCAGCGGGCGATATCCCGGTTCCAGGTGATCTTACCGGTATTGCCGCTGGGATCTATTTTATAGTTGTTACAAAAATAGAGACGCCCGCCATTGAGGGGCACCCACTTGCGTATATCCAGACAGCCGGAACCTGTCAGGGCTTCATCCAAGTCCTCTGCGGTCGACATTTTCTGCGTGCGGCCTTCGCAGAACCATTTGTTTTCATTGTGCTTAGACGGTTTACAGAACGACAGTGATTCAAGCAACCGTTTGCCTTTTTTCACCGGCTTTGGCTTCGCTTGTGGCGTGTCATTATTGGCCACCGCTGTGCCTCGGCTGGAGGAGCCACCGCCTGGATTAATGGTAACGGTGGTTGTACCACCTATGTTAGTCGCTTTGCCGATATCCCTGACCGACACCGCATTGGGCACCTGTATATCGAACGACTGCTGCTTAGGAAAACCTTCATTGACCGGTTGTTTCTCAGCTGTCGGTGTCGTTGTTTTAGCCACCGGCACCGGTTTCCGACTATTTATCTGTGCCTGCTGCTCTGCCCGTTTCCGGTTTAGCTCAGCCAGTTTCTGTTGCTGATTACGGCGCTTAGCTTCCTGAATCTGCAATGCATTCTGATACATCGCATTGGTCTGGGCGGTGATCTGGTTAACCGTAGAGGTGATATCCATGGTGGATTGCAGCTGACGCGCGGTATTTGCCCAGAACTGTTGCCGCCAGGCTTCCGCTTCCCGCGCATCTTTCGCGCGGACCGAACGATTAATCTGCCACTCAATATCCTGGGCCTGCTGTTGAACATCTTTCCAGATGCCATCAAGCGTGGCGACAATATTGCTATGCAGATCGCCCACCAGCGGCACATACTGTGCTGCCAGTGCCTTGGTCTCGGGGCAATAGGCTTCGTTGGCTAAGCGCTCAGCCCGGCGAGCCTGTTGCCAGAGTTTATACAACTCACGCGCCCCGGCCCGTTCCCGGTCGTTTAAATTATCAGCAACATCCCCCGGATCATCATAGCGGGGAGCATATTCCGCCCGACGCACATACTGCATTAATCTTGGCACATCATTTTCATACCAGGAGGCATAGGGACGATCACTGATAAAGCTGCGTTGTAAACGTTTATCAATTTTTGAAAGATTGTCTGTCAGCTGCTGACAGATAAATAGCTCTCTGGATGCAGTGACCGCCTCAGCCCCTTCAGACAGCGGTGCCAGCTGACTCACTTCAAGACGTTTATTCGATGGATTCCAGGAGTAAAGCCGCCGCTCTTCCGCGCTATCCCACACCTCCATCTGCTCGCCACGGTTACTCTTCACCACTGTAGGAAAGCGACTGCCATCGCAGGCGCCGATCAGTAAAAACTGCTGGGCATCGCATTTATCCAGATATCCCTGGCTCACCAGCTGATCAAGATCACTCCAGGGGAGCGGGAAACGATGCTTAACTTTATGACCCCAGGCTTTAAATAACCGGGTTTTCACCTCTTTATCTGGCGTTTGAGGGTCAACATGCCATAACTCGAGCTGATTATCCGGGCCAACGGCATAGAGCATATCGCTGCCAAACTCACTAAAACTGGCTACAGGCAGAGAGACATCTTTTTCCGCCAGCCAGGGTTCGTAACGGCTCATCAGCAAAAACTTACTCAGCGTGCCTGGTTTGTTACCAAAGGATAGCTTAGCCCCCTCTAACAACCCCGGAGTACGCTTGAAACGAAAGTCAGTCTCAACCGGAGCCAGCCGGCCAAACTGTTTCAGGCGAGGGTAAAACAGGGCATAACGATGCTGATTATTACCAATATTATTGCCACCGAAAGCCTGGGCATACTTACACTCGATATAATCGTCTGCATACTTACGATTCTGGCGGTATTGCGCCTTCGGCAGCTCGTTAACACTGGCGATTAATTTTTCAAAGATATCCAGACTTGGTTTTTCCAGATCGAGAATGACGGGGCGGGGCATCTGCGGGTAGATGCGCCACTGCTGCCCTTTCTCATTATGGTCACGACCGATACGGGCATGAAAGCTCAACAGGTCATCCGGCTGAGTCCCCCAGACTCTCTGGTCGGAGTTCCAGAAGTTATATTGCCACTCACAGGCAACAGCATTCGCAAACTGGGTAGAGACGACAAAATGGGTCTCACCCTTAAAGGTCCGCTCTCCCGCAAAACCAACCAGCGAGACACTTTGCAGCGCCTGGGATACCGTCTCCTTTTTGTTGTATGGCGTGAACTGATGAAGTTTGAAATAGCCTTTATAGCGCACCGGTATACGTTTATTCGATAACGGATCCAACCCCAGAGCATCCAGCTGACCATAGACCGGAAGAATACGATTACTCGCGGTATGACGCACGCCATATCCCCAGAACAGAGGGTTACGTAGCTGATCTAATGAAGAATCCGAATCCAGTGAGAGCGATACCGCACTTTCCGGAGGGATACGGATAAACTCAAAACCGTTTTTCAGCTGATAAGCGAGCCTTGGATGCCAGGCATTAATCCCCAGCGCAAAAAAATTCGCGGGGATAGCAACAGACTCAATGGCAGGCTGACTCTCAGTCTGGCCGGATTGCGCTGGAGCTCCCCCCGTACTATCGGGTGCAGAGGGCTGGGTAACACAACCCGATAACATCACAGCAAGCAACACCGCTATGACCCAACCACCCGGTTTCACACCCCCCATATCACACCCCCGCTGCTCCTGATGGACATCAAAACGATCAAAAGTAACTAATGAGTATAAACAACGTGACCATAAAAAAAAGGCAAGAAGCGGGCTACAGGACTATCCCGGACGCGTTATCTGAGGTTATTTCTGCTGTTATTATCACGCTACAAGCAAAAAACAGGCATCGGATCGCTCCGCTGCCTGTTTAACACTCTGCTATTTAAGCTTTATTTTATCGGGCTATTTATCGGGCCGCAGGCTGATAGATCCCCTCAAAGAAGGCGGCCAGAGTCTGATAGTCATCCAGCGGCAGAACCTGGGCAATATACTGATCCGGACGAACCACAATCATACAGCCCTGTTCACGGTTGATGCCGCGCATATCATAGATATCCCCCAGCCCTTTGTGATCGACACAGAACACCTTCTCATGATCCTGAAGACCAAGCTTGCCTTTGGTTGGGCAAAGCAGCGCGGGCATATCTTCATAAGCCAGCTGATCAAAGGTTTGCTGGAACACCGCACGCAGGTCGATCAGACCATCGATATCCTCCTCTTTACCGGTAAATTTCACCACCGGAGAGTTAGCATCGGTCTGCAGCCAGTCAGCCAGTTTGTGGATCGCTGATCCCGGTGCAGAGCTATCGTTTTGTCCGGCAAAGGCGTAGATTCTCCAGCGAGTATCGGCCTCGGCCAGATGACCCAGCTGCATCTGCTTCGCATCGGCCAGACGCACCACAGGTGCCGAATGGAAACGACGACCGATCTCTTCGCCTTTCGCCAGCGCCTGATGCGTGGCCGGGCCAACCAGGGCAGATTCGCCATATTTAACCGCCAGCCCACCGGTAAATTCCAGATTGGCTTTAAACTGACGCATAAAGCGTGGCTCATCACCATTATCCAGTACCGATTCCCCGGCAGGTGCGGACATAATGCGCGCCCACTCATGATCGGTATCCACCAGACGTTTAGCCTCAGCCCAGCGTTCGGCAGAGTAACTGTGCAGCAGGTCCGGTGCCGCCCGGCCCTGTAACACATGCGCCAGTTTCCAGCCCAGGTTAAAGGTGTCCTGCATGGACACGTTCATTCCCTGACCCGCCTTAGGGCTGTGGGTATGACAGGCATCACCGGCGGTAAATACACGGGGATTGCGGCTGGCGGTTTCGCCTTCTGGCACATCGTCAAACCGGTCGGTCATCCGGTGACCAATCTCATAGATAGACCACCAGGCAACCTCTTTAACATTGATCGAATAGGGCTGCATAATGCGATTAGCCCCGGCAATCAGGTCATCTACGGTGAAGTTGCGGTTAGCAACCCGCTCATCAGGATTCAGCTTATCCAGCTCAACATACATCCGGAAAAGATAGCCGCCTTCCCGAGGCAGGATCAGCACATTACCTTCATGGGCTGAGGTGATCAGACATTTCTGACGTACATCGGGGAAATCGGTATTCGCCAGAATATCCATCACGCCCCAGGCCTGATGCGCTGCATCGCCGTGCAGTTCACCGCCAATCGCTTTGCGTACATTAGAACGGGCACCGTCACAACCAACCACATAGTTAGCGCGCACGGTTTTGGTCTCACCGGCGTTAATGCCCGTGTTTTCCAGTGTGACAGTGACAGGATAATCATCGGTCGTGGTATCAACCTTAACATCCACCACCGACCAGCTATAATCAGGCGTCAGACGTGTCGGAGCATTTTCCATCACCTCGAGAAACAGTTCATGGATGCGCGCCTGATTGATCAGGATATGGGGCATCTCAGAGGAATCATCGGCAACATCCTGCACCCGGCCGATACGTTTGATATTGGCTGGCTTTTGCGGATCAGGCATCCAGAAATTAGTCTGATTGACCCAGTAACTTTCACGCTTAATCTTATCGGCGAAACCGAACGCCTGAAACATCTCCATGGTACGGGTATTGATACCATCGGCCTTTCCCTTTTCCAGCGGACCCGGCGCCGGATCGACAATCATGGTGTCGATTTCAGGAAACTGAGACAGCTGTGCCGCCAGACACAGCCCCGTAGGACCACAACCGGCAATCAATACATCTACTTTTTCCGGTAGCGGAGCAAACTCACTACGGTCACGACGTTTCGCCGTCGCATTTTTTATATCGGGATCACCCCCGCGAAAACCATCCACATAATACTGCATCGTTAACACCTTCCGATCTTCTTGTTTTACAGAGGCAACCACTGTAAACGATCAGAGATATAGATAATAATTGATTTTTAATACCAGATATAAAGATTACGCATATATTGGCGCTAACCCAATGATATCACGTCAGCAGCGGCTTTCCTGAAGGACACCGGCAGTCTGAAACCTCATCCCCCTCTGCAGCGCATCAACACCAGCTATCCGCTCTTCGACCAATGTTTACAAATATAGCATTGACTCTGGCTATCGATTGATCATATATTAGATAACTCTAATAAATATAATACTGAAATAGAGAATGATTCTCTGGAGGAAGTGTATGGCGCATATCATCATCCTCGGTGCCGGTCTTGGCGGTGTTCCGATGGCCTATGAAATGAAAGATCTGGCCGGTCCTGACGACACGGTCACTATCGTCAGTGATAAGGATTATTATCACTTCGTCCCCTCCAACCCCTGGATCGCCGTCGACTGGCGCAAGCGTGCAGATATTACCGTTCCTCTGGCTGCGCCGATGGCTAAAAAAGGCGTTGAACTGGTCGTAAACGCGGCTAAACGGGTTCACCCTGACAGCAACGAACTGGAACTGGCTGACGGCACTAAACTGAGTTACGACCACCTGATTATCGCCACCGGTCCCAAACTGGCATTCGATGAGATCGAAGGCTTCGGTCCGGAAGGCTACACGAACTCTGTCTGCCATATCGACCATGCAGAAACGGCCTGCGATCAGTGGAACACGCTGGCAGAAAACCCCGCCCCGATTGTTGTCGGCGCAGCGCAGGGTGCCAGCTGTTTCGGCCCCGCCTATGAAACCGCCTTCATCATGGATTCCGATCTGCGTAAACGCAAAATCCGCGATCAGATCCCCATGACCTTTGTCACCTCAGAACCCTATATCGGCCACCTCGGCCTTGATGGCGTCGGCGACAGCAAAACCATGCTCGAAAGTGAACTGCGTAAACACCATATCGACTGGATCTGTAACGCCAAAGTAGACCGCGTAGAAGATGGCCTGATGCACGTCATCGAGTGTGATGAGCAGGGCGAAGAGAAAAAGCGTCACGAGCTGCCCTTCGGCTACTCCATGATGCTACCCGCCTTTACCGGTATCGACGCGGTGCGGGATATTGAAGGGCTGGTGAATCCACGAGGCTTTATTATTATCGATAAACATCAGCGCAACCCCACCTACCCCAATATCTGGGGTATTGGAGTCGCGGTAGCCATCGCACCGAAAAAACCCACCCCCGTCCCCACCGGCGTGCCTAAAACCGGCTTTATGATCGAGAGCATGGTCACCGCCACCGCCCATAACATCCGCTCGGTGCTGGATAGCAAAGAACCGGAAAGCGAAGCCTCCTGGAACGCCATCTGCCTGGCTGATATGGGTGACAGCGGCATCGCTTTTGTCGCCATGCCACAGATCCCCCCTCGCAACGTCAACTGGATGAAATCCGGCAAGTGGGTGCATCTGGCCAAAGTCGGCTTTGAAAAATACTTTATGCACAAGATCCGCAGCGGCGTCAGCGAACCGATCTTCGAGAAATTCCTGATGAAGATGCTGAATATTGATAAGTTGAAGAAGTAGACTCTTACGATAACCGCCCGGAAAATTCGGGCGGTATTTCATCCAACAGACTGAACAAATAAGACTCTTTCGCAATCCACATACAACAGCTTTTGTAAACATCACCCTGTAAAGAATGAAGCTATTGGATGATACGCAACAAGACAGAAATCCCTTCAGCCACACAGAAGACTGACATACCTACGTTAACTTTTAGTCCCTCCCCGCAGATAATACATCCAGTTGACGTACTATTAAGATATACATACTTGCTCACGTTCAGAAAATTTCTGTATCGTCGAAATCGAAAGATCAAACTGATTCAATTTTCATCATCGGTAGGCTAATAGATTTTGTATAGAATTGGTTTTGACGAAGTATCCGGAAGTGAGCATGATGGAATGCTCAACACCATGCATCTGTCATTAGCACCCAAGGATAAGCTGGCCGATGCTAGTACTGCTACAACCATTTGAGTAAAAGGGAGTTTATGCAACAAGTAGGTATTTACGAGCAACTGATTACTCAACTTATAGAACGTCGTTTAGATCGCAAGCGTTTTTATATTGGTGAGCGACAGTTAAGTAGCAGTGAAGCATCGATTTGGCTTTCCCGATTTCTATCGCATATTCTGGAATATGCGATTAATTCTCTTCCCGCTTCTGAAAAGCGGGTTCAACAGCAGATAGAGCTTTCCAACCAACTGCTGCTGTGGTTAAAAGACCAAATCAAAGAGAAAGATTTCATTGAAGAAAATTTACTCGATAGCCAAGGCAAAATCCTAACAGCTTTGTATGAACTAGAAAATCCAATTGCAGCTGATCTCAAAAATTACATTGATGATGTATTCCCGCTAACTGGCCTCACTCAAAGTGAGCTTTTTTGCGGCAGCAATGCAGGGCTGTCTCTTGAATCTGAATTAAAAAGAGAAATTTTATCGGCGGATAAAATCTATTGGCTTGTTTCATTTATCAAATGGGCAGGGGTACGAATATTTCGCAAAGAGCTAGAAGCTTTTACCGCTAGAGGCTGTGAACTCAAAATAATTACCACTTCTTATATGGGGGCTACCGATGCCAAGGCAGTAGAGTACTTAGCTAGTCTTCCTAATACGCAAGTAAAACTAAGCTATAACACCGAGCGTGAGCGGTTACATGCTAAAAGTTATCTTTTCTTACGTGAAACGGGTTATCACACCGGGTATATCGGTTCGTCAAATTTGTCTCATTCAGCACTAACAAATGGTCTTGAATGGAATCTTAAAATCACCTCACAAGAAATTCCACACATTATCAATAAGTCCCTTAGTACATTCGAAACCTATTGGGAATCAAATGAGTTTGAGCCATTTAACGGTGATGTGACAAGCGTTGATAAATTAAAGCGTGCGTTAAGGCAACAGCGGGGGGACAACGATGACTACGTACCCCATTTTTTTGACATCACCCCATTTCCACATCAAAACGAAATTTTAGAACAGCTTTCAGTGGAGCGTAATATCCATGAGCGCTTTCGTAATCTTGTTGTCGCAGCGACAGGAACGGGTAAGACTTTGATCTCGGCGTTTGATTTTGCGCGATTTAGTAAAACAAATCCGAATGCGTCATTTTTATTTGTGGCGCATCGTGAAGAGATTTTAAAACAAGCCAGATCTGCTTATCGTGGAGTACTCCGTAATGGAAGCTTTGGTGAATTATGGGTCGGTGGACATACCCCCGAACATTACCGTCAGCTATTCGTTTCAATTCAAACGTTAAACAATCAGCTCAACCTGTTAAACCTAACAGCCGATTTTTATGACTATATCGTTATAGATGAAGTACACCATATCGCGGCAAGCAGCTATCGTTCCGTATTAGCACATTTCCAACCGCAAATTTTACTGGGTCTGACAGCCACACCAGAACGCCATGATGGCGGTGATATTTTAAGTGATTTTAGTGGCGTAATCGCTGCTGAAATTCGCCTACCTGAGGCCATTAATCGTCGCCACCTGTCTCCATTTCAATACTTTGGCATCGATGATGATACTGATTTGCGAAGCATTTCTTGGAGTCGCGGGCGTTACGATATAGCACAGCTAACCAATCTATATACTCGCAATCAAAATCGCTTTGACAAAATTCTATTAAGTTTACAGGAGATCATTACAGACATAAGCAAGATGAGAGCATTAGCCTTTTGCGTTAGTCGCGATCACGCACAATATATGGCTCAACAATTATTACTCAAAGGTATCAAAGCAGACCTACTCACCAGTGACAACACTGCCGAGCGTCAACAGAAACAACAAATGATTCGTTCGGGTGAAATCAACGTACTTTGTGTGGTAGATATTTTTAACGAAGGCGTCGATATTCCCGAAGTAGATACTTTGCTGTTCCTAAGACCCACTGAAAGCTTAACCATCTTTTTGCAGCAACTTGGACGAGGCTTACGATTAGCAGAAGGTAAAGAGTGCTGTACGGTATTGGACTTTGTCGGAAATTCACGTCCTGAATATGATTTTGCCAACAAATTTAGAGCGTTAACGGGCAAAAAAAACCGCGCTATCAGTGATGAGATAAAACAAGGCTTTCCTCACGCACCGCTTGGTTGCCGTATAGAACTCACTAAACGCACACAAGAAATGGTGTTGAGAAATATAAGTCAGGCGTCACTAACCTCAAGTCGTCTTATCAATATGATACGTCAATACCCACAGCATTCAGATCTCCCGTTGACATTAACAAACTTTCTAATCTTGCATCCCTATATTGATTTGAATGAGCTATATAAGCGAGGTAGTTGGACAGAATTGCTAAGCAAGGCGCAGGATAAAGTAAACGAAAACCAACTTGAAGACTCAACACTAAAGCTACTTAAGAAAGCGATCCACAGTCGTATTTTGACCTGTGATGACCGTAGCTATCTGCTGTTTCTCAAACAGCTTTGTCAAAGCGAGTTTCGGCTGACAAACATTGATAATCGACAGCTACTAATGTGTCATTTTGATTTTTGGCAAAAAACGGGGCCGGAAGCTGGATTCGATTCCTTAGAGCACAGTATAAAAAAACTTCATCAATTAAAGGTTTCTGAAGAACTCTCGGCCGTACTAGATTGGCAATTAGCACAGACGAAGCATGAACAGCCAACAATGAACAACCTGCCAAATGTGCCCATCCGATTACATGCGCGCTATGCTCGTGAACAAATTTTAGTTGGTTTTGGGGCTACAACATTCACTCATCAGCCAGCGGCACGTGAAGGTGTATTTGAAATAAAAGATCAAAATATCGAATTACTGTTTGTGACGTTAGATAAAAATGAAAAGCAGTTCTCACCAACAACTATGTATCATGACTACGCCATCAATGAGTCTTTATTCCATTGGCAATCTCAAAATAGCGCACGACCAGATCGCGGAAAAGGGCTGAGCTACATGCAACACAAAGAAACGGGAAAACGACTTTTTTTACTTGTCAGAGAACAAACCAAAGACGAGCATGGCCGAACAATGGGGTTTGTAAATTATGGTGAGGTAGAGTACGTAAGCCACACCGGTTTACAGCCAATGAGCATTACATGGAAGTTACATAGCCCAATGCCTAGCTTCATGTGGCAGCAAGCAGCAAAGTTGGCAATGACATAAGCAAGGCATTGAATCCAGTAATGCAGAGTTATCGATTACTTCCTGATTCATAGAGGATAAATCAGAATCAATCCAAGCCTATTCATGCTGAGGTTATTAAGCAGAAACAACAGCGTTCTACCAGATCAATGATCAGGCAGGTTATTAAATAGTTGCTCCAACAGCTTATTCAGCCGTTTGATCTGCGCTTCGGTCATATCTTTAAAGCTTTCGCGGAAAAGGTCGTGAGTTGCCACCTGAATGTTGGCAATCGCCTCTGCGCCTTTGGCGGTCATCATCACTTCGGTGACGCGGCCGTCATCACTGCGCACCCGGGTTTCAAGTAAGCCCTCTTCTTTCATCCGCTGTACGGTTTTCGTCACGGTCGGGACTTTGGCAATGGCATGATGGGCAATTTTGGAAATGCTGCAGGTGCCCTCCTCTTTAAGGGTAAAGAGGATGCGCCAGCGGGGAATATCCAGGTTAATTTTTTTAAGCTTTTTCTCCAATGACATGGCGTAGCGACCATGAACCTGCGCCAGCCAGTAGAAGGGAAAATCCTCTTTGTGAAAATCTTCACTGGCGGGATTATAGCGCTGGCTACGGGGTTTCCGAACGGTTTTTGTCATGGGGGTTATTTGTTCCTGTAGAAATGAGCCGCGTTGTAAACAGTGATCATTTTTCAACGAGGCCCCGGGCATCTGCATAGAATAGTTATAGCTCCGCCACAGGGCTATCATCAACAGCGCAGTATACCTCAGTCACTGGTAATGCACCTCTGTACGAGGCACATTACCAGAGTAGATCATAACCAGCACTGGCCTTTTTCGGCTTCCATTTTCCGCACCATGGCGTTAAAGAACTTAGTGGCGAAGCCACTGTCTTTAATGAGCATCTGTGTTAAGTCTGCGCACTTTTGACTGATCGCCTCTTCCAGCAGGACATCCTCACCGCCTAATGCACCGGCGGCTACCTGAATTTCAGCGGCCCGCTGGACTGTCCATAACAGGAAAAAGGTCCGCTCAATATCAAACTCACCCACGGCGATGCCATGGTTTCTGAGTACCAGAATGTGTTTTTGTCCCAGGCTTTCTAACATACGGCCCTTTTCTTCCTCGAAAAGGGTGATGCCCTCAAAGGCGTGATAGCCAACCCGGCCATATAACTGCGCCCCGTAGAAGCTGTCATGGGTAAAGCCGCTTTTTTTCATCGCCACTGCTGAGACTTCATTTGTGTGGGTATGGATAACACAGTGAACATCGTCGCGAGCCGCGTGAATCGCCCCATGCAGTGCAAATCCTGCGGGATTGCCATCGTATGGAGAGTCGTCCAGTTTATTGCCATCAACATCGACTTTAATCAGATTGAGAGGCGTGATCTCGGTGTAGTTCAATCCAAATGGATTCACCAGATACTCTCCGTCGACATCCGGTAGCCGTGCGGAGATATGGTTAAAAATAGTTTCCGTCCAACCAAAAAAGTCGATCAGATGATAGCAGTGAGCCAGTTTTATGCGTAATGCCCATTCCTCTTCGCTGATTTGCTCTGGGCGGCTGATCGTGTCACTCATGATGTACTCTCCTGTTTTTATGTATTTACCTGATCGGCTTAAGATTGACGCTGAGCCGCGATAAAGGTTGTAAGGTCCAGAATGCTTTTTGTCACCGCCATCGGGATGTCGACTTTACGGGCAAGTTCTAATACCGAATAACCGATGGCATTGAGCTCTAATGGCTGCCCCTCTTCGTAATCCTGTAACATCGATGTTTTCACTGCTCCCATTCCCGCCCCCTGCTCCATAAAGGTTTGCGGATCAAAGCTAATCCGCGCGCCATAGGCGGCAGCAGTCAGAAGCACTTCGTTCAACATACTGCGAACCAGCGGCTTCAAATGATCATCAGCATAGATCTGCTCCAGTGTGCCTTTTGTGACAACCGACAAAGGGTTCGAGGTGATATTAGCGGCCACTTTGGTCCAGATGTAATCGCGAATATTATCGATGGCCCGGGCTTCTATACCGGAGCTTTCAATGATCGTTCTGACCTGTTCAATACGCTCACTGAACTGATGATCGATTTCCCCCATCACCACTAAATGCGGCGTGGTAGAACTGACAACGCCCGGCGCATTTCTACAGGCAGTGATGAAGACTACGCAGCCGATCAGATGATGCGGAGCAATGAGTTCACTCCCCCTGCCTTCCGGGTCAACGGCCTGAATGGTTTCACCAGCAAAGCGGCTTTCAATCCCCTGGAAATACCACCAGGGGATACCGTTCACCACAGGAATAACAATTGTCTTTTCATGCAGCATTGGCTTAATAAGCGCCAGCATGGTGGGTAGCGCCGGAGCCTTGGTACAGACAAAAATAAGATCTTGCGGGCCCAGCGCCTCTGCCGAATCTGAGGCATTGAGGATGACATGGTATTCACCATCCATATCAGTCAGGTGGATGCCGTCTTGCCCGATAATCTCCAGTGACTTTCCTCTGGCCAGCACACTCACTTGTTGTCCGGCGTGGGCCAGGCGAGCGGCTAAGGTACATCCAATAGCACCAGCGCCTGCGATACATATTTTCATCGTCCGATATTTCCCCTGGTTATTCTTAGTAATGGGCTTTTATTAGTAACGGGCTTTACGCCGAAAACTTACCTCAGACTCAACTTTCCGCCAGCGGTCTGTTACAGGCTCAATGGCCGGATCATCTGTATGACGATAAGCACTGTCAGGCGCCATAACGGTCTGGCACTCATTCCACAGGTATACTGCGGACGACTATCGATGTGCCCGGCTGCATGGCCGCACGGCATCGGCTAAACAGCTCAAAAAGCCAGACTTTTTATGCAATTATCGTGTTGATAATAATCACATAAAATTGCCTTATGTCAACATAATCCTCAATAAAGAGACGCTGATATTTTTTGTAAACCGATCATAATATGTACAAATTAATGGGGATAATCTTTGATAGAAACAAAAATACTTAATTATTATCAATAAGTTATAGAAACAAAGCAGATAACCATGCAACCAGAACCAAGGTTAAAAACCAGTGTTGAAAAATCTCCCAAATCAATTTCATATGAAACTATTAACTTTACTTTCACTTGAAAATTCAGTTGACAAGTCAAGTAAAAACAACGACTTTATATCAGTAACACTAATTGATTAAATGAGCCAACCTGCCGCCTGAGTTAACTCGTTGATTGTATTGAGTCTACGCTTACCGTTTAAGGCATTAGGAATAAATGATGCGCAGATTTTACAGAGGTTCAGACCTTTCCCGAGTACTGAGTGTCGCTGAAATGGCGTCACTGGCGCACCATCGCTTACCCGGTTTTGCCTGGGAATATCTCGCTGGCGGCGCAGAGAATGAGCAGACATTGCGCTGCAATGAAGCCGATTTTGCCCGCTTACAACTATCATCTCACACCCTGATTGCTAACCATCGGCCGGCGGTAAGCAGCTCTCTGGCAGGGTCAGCCAGCGCCTTACCAATGATGATCGGCCCCAGTGGTTTTAATGGCATGCTCTGGCCACAGGCTGATATTGCGTTGGCGCAAGCCGCCAGCGCCAAAGGGATTCCGTTTTGTCTGAGCACCGTATCGAACGCATCGATGGAACAGGTGCGTGATGCGGTAGAGGGCCTGGATCTCTGGTTCCAGCTTTACAGTTTAAAGAACGCCTCACTGAATGACGATCTGTTAGCCAGAGCCCGGGCGGCTGATATTGACACCCTGGTCATCACGTCTGATGCCCTGGTGGTGGGTAACCGGGAGTGGGACAGACGTAGTTTCGCCAAACCCAGACAGCTGACCTGGCGGCATAAACTGGATGTTCTCAGGCACCCGGGCTGGATTCGACGGGTGATGCTGCCAGATGGTCTACCCACAATGGAAAACCTGAGCCCTTACCTGCCAGCCAGTGAACAAAGCGCACTCGGGGCGATGAAATTTATTCAGGAGCAACTGGACACGTTACTGGATTGGGACAACGTTGCCAGAATCCGGGATCAGTGGCCGGGCAAACTGGTACTCAAAGGCGTGCTTCATCCCGATGACGGCCGGCAAGCAGTGAAACTGGGGTTCGATGCGCTTGTGGTGAGTAATCATGGTGGCCGTCAGCTCGATGGCGCATTATCATCCATCGGGGCGTTACCTGCCATCGCTGACGCGGTGGGCGACCAGATCGACCTCTTGCTTGATAGCGGTATTCGCCGGGGCAGTGATATTGTCAAGGCAAAAGCGCTGGGCGTAAAAGGCGTAATGCTGGGCCGGGCGACCCTGTTTGGTGTCGCCGCCGGAGGCCAGGCGGGTGCCGCCCGAGTGTTAGACATATTGGAAGAAGAGCTGATACGCTGTCTTAATTTAATGGGCGTTCAGAGTATCGATGAACTGTCAGCCGATTGCCTTTATCGATCTTAACGATGCTCCTATCCCCCTTACTTGCAGTACAAGGACCTATTAACTTATGAATACGCCGATTGACCTTAATGAGATGGGCTTATGCCAGATGCTGCGGGCAATTGATGCCGGTGATTGCACCACTGAAGCGATCATCCACGCCTGCTTTGATCGTATTGATGCCCGTGAGCCAGACGTCGGGGCCTGGCAGGTCCAGCGTGCAAGAGAAGAGTACCTGGCCTGTTATCAGGCGAATAAAGCCACTCTGGATGCAAGCCTGCTAAAAGGTTTGCCACTGGCAGTAAAAGACATCATCGATACCGCTGAGATGCCAACAGAGATGGGTTCGCCCATCCATCAGGGCAGACAGCCGATTGAAGATGCCAGCTGTGTAGCACAGCTGCGGGCGGCGGGAGCCATTGTGCTGGGCAAAACCGTGACCACCGAGTTTGCTTATTTCAAACCGGGAAAAACCAAAAACCCAGCCGACCTGACACGCACCCCCGGCGGATCATCCAGTGGTTCAGCCGCAGCAATTGCCGATAAGATGGTACCAATGGCACTGGGATCACAAACAGCGGCCTCGGTTATCCGGCCAGCGGCTTATTGCGGTGCTATCGGTTATGTTGGCAGTCGGGGAGAGTTCTCCCTGCGCGGTGGTCAGCCCCTGGCCCAATCCCTTGATTCATTGGGGTTATTCGCCCGGCAGGTCGAAGATATTCAATTGTTACGGGCAATATTACTGCGTCAGACGGCGTCAATCGCACCGACTAACGCTCAGCTGCCCAAATGCGTTCTGGTTTGTCATGGTGACTCGGTTGGAGACCTCTCTTCAGAGATGAAAGCAGCCACATTAAACGCCATCGACTTGCTGAAAGCGCAGGGCGTTAAGGTGATTGAACTGGAAGCGGACGATCGCATCAAGGAGATGGTGAACCATCATATCAACATTATGGCCTGGGAGGTGTGTCGTAACCTGGTGATTGAATCTTTTCATGCCGATCAGCTCAGTGCTCCGCTGGCAGCACTGATCGAACAGGGGCTGTCTATGGATCGGGCCAGTTATATCGCCTCACTTGATGCCGCCGACGCTTGTCGTGACTGGTTGTGGTCATACTCCGATGAAGCAGAGGTTATTTTGACACCAGCAGCGCCGGGCATTGCTCCTTCAGGTCATGATGCGACCGGTGCGCCGCATATGAGTCGCCCCTGGCAGGCAATGGGCTTGCCGGTGATTAATCTGCCCGGTATGACCGATGAAAACGCGGTGCCGTTAGGGCTTCAATTAGTTGGCAAGCAACGACAGGATGACACTATGCTGAACTATGCTAACGCTATCATGGCCCTGTTTACTCAGGAGTGATGGACTAAAAAAACAGGGGGCTTCGTACAATACTGATCAGTACAAGCCCCCTTTTTACGCCTGTTTCTTAATCGCCACCGCTGTTCTTAGTCGGCCACTGCCAAAGGCTGACATCTTATCGAAATCCTGTCGGGTAATCGGCAGATACTGGTTATCGATCGCCAGTTGGCTGATATCCTCCGCATCAGGATCATGGACATAGAAACAACGCTCATCAATGCCGGTAACCGCCACCCAGTGGGGCGCTTTTTTGCCATCCAGCCGGAAGGTGCTGATAAGAATAATCACCGCATAGCCCGCCTGCAGCCAGTCTGATATCCGCTGCTGATCTATCTCCGCATAGATCACATCGATATGTTCATCACGGTCGGCCTTCTCCACAAACTGCTGATGCACAACCGCCAGCACCTCTTTTTTATGGGTGGAGCGCACGCCATCAATAAACAGCGGGCCTTCGGTGTTGATCAGTGCCTGCACAGTAAAGCCCCGCTGGCTGGCGGCCAGGGCCAGTCCCAGCGGATGGCAGCCGCCATGGCCGGTGGTCATAAAGATGGTGGTGGCTTGCCGCCAGATGTCCAACTCCTCTTGCTGGTCCACCACCTGTGACTGATCCAGACTGGCCATCGCCATCATCAACGCTGCCGGGCCGCAGGTAAACGGGGTGGTTTGCTGATACCAGGGGGTCAGGCGCTGGGTTTTATCGATACTCAGATACTGAATCGTCTTCTGCATCCGCAGTGCATCGGAATGATCTTCGTAATAGTCGTGATATTCACCAAACACCCGATAGCCACAGCGACGATATAGCGAGACAGCCGCCTGATTGGTTTTGGCGACCTCCAGACGCATAAACAGATAGCCCCGTGCGGCGGTGACGGACTCAAGTTCGCGTATCAGCCTGGCAGCGGTGCCGGAACCGCGCATCTCAGGCAATAGTGCCAATGAATACAACCGCGCCAGCCGGGTGCCTTTATGACACCAGACCAGACCATATCCGACCACTCCGCTCTGACCGACAGCAACTATAAACTCACCATGGGGGGCTTTTATCCAGTTGCGCAGACTGCGTCGGTGCAGCCGATCCCCTGCAAAGCAGTTGTTCTCTACCTGCTCCAGTGTATTAAGATCATCCAGAGTTGCCCGGCGTAAGGTCACACGCTGAAGATCAGGTTTGGTGTTCATCATTATCATGGCCTAGCGTCCACGCAGCTCAAAGCGACGCAGGAACTCATGCATAATCTGCATATACAACTCTTCACCCAGGTAGAGATCCTCGACACCGCTATCAATGCTGGGATTATCGTTCACCTCGATCACATAGGCACACTTATCCACCTCTTTGATATCGATACCATAAAGGCCATCACCCACCACGGCAGCCGCTTTCAATGCCGCATCCAGTACCACCCGGGGCACCTCAAAGGTCGCCAGCGTATCGAAACCACCGGAGAAGTTGCGCTTTGATCCATGGTTATAGATCTGCCAGTGGTTGCGCGCCATATGGTAGCGGCAGGCATAGATTGCCCGGCCGTTGAGTACGCCTATGCGCCAGTCATACTGGGTGAACATATACTCCTGTGCCAGCAGTAACGCAGATTCCTGAAACAACTGATCCAGCAGGGTCTTCAGTTCGCTGCGGGACTCAGCCTTAAACACGCCTTTAGAAAACGACCCTTCAGGCAATTTCAGTACGACCGGATAGCCGAACGCCATTTCAATGCTGTCCAGCGTCTCCTCAAGGGCATCGGTAATGACCTGAGTTTTCAGGCTGGGCACCTTTTTATAGTTAAACGCATCGTGCAGATAAACCTTATTGCAACAGCGCAGTATCGAGCTGGGGTCATCCAGCACCACCAGACCATTCTCTTCCGCCTCGCACGCCAGACGGTAGGTATGATGGTCTATGGCGGTGGTTTCACGAATAAACAGACCGTCGAACTGATTCAGATGATTTAACTCATCCGCCGTTACCGTCTGTGCGCGGATACCATACTTTTCGGCCGCTTTAACAAATCGGGAGATTGCCCGCTTATCACTGGGGGGAACCTTCTCTTGCGGGTCCACCAGAATCGCCAGATCCCAACGGTATTTTTTACCCGAGCCTTTCTTATGCCAGCTGGTACGGGCGTACTCATCCATCACCCCAAGGGCAAAACTGAGCTGTTCAGCGGTCAGGGATGACAGAGAGCAACGGCTCAGACGGATATCATAGCCAGACTCAGTCACACTCAGTGACATCTCCAGCAAGGGTGCCGGAAACTGCTGAAACGCTTTACCCGCGATTTTTTTAAAGCGGACATCTTCAACCGCCCCCATACAGATAAGATGAGAGCCTGCAACAAGCTGCTGCTCCGTCAGTCCGGCCACCAACGAACTGCTGAGCCAAAGACCGGAACTGCGGCGACTGCGCAGGGCATTGATCACTTTAACGCTGGGCAGCACCTGGTGTTGACGGGCTTCCGCCAGCAGGGAGCAGTAATAGCCCTTACTGAGATAGCGTTCGGTATCACACAGGTTAATAATGCGGATTTTCGGTTCACCCCGTTTAGGGTAGTCCCGCAGATAGGTTTCAAAGGTCAGGGTATTAGCAGGCAGCCCCGACAAAGAAACATCATCATCGACCACGAAAAGCGTTTTATACATATGTCAGTCCAAAGGTTTGGGGCGATGCTTGAGCACATCAGACACTGACGGTTTAGGCACCCCACATTAACAGGGTTGTTTAACAGTTTTTTGCTTCCGGACGATCCCGGAACCAGGTTTGATTTCAGCGCCCTTTGTGGGGATTCCACAAAAGGCGCACCATCACAGCGATAATTATTCGGCTGTTTTTAGCGTTGTTAATACACCGGCCAGCAGCGCAATACCTTCATCCACCTCTTTTTCAGTCAGTGTCAGGGCAGGCATAAACCGCAGCGAATCTTCCCGGGGCGCATTGAGCAACAGACCAGCTTCTCTGGCCAGTTCGACAATCTTCGGGCCGGAATAGGGACCGGTATTGATCGCCAGTAACAGGCCTTTACCCCGAATTGCTCCCAGACCAAATTCTTCAGCCAGCTCAGACAACCGCTGACAAAAATACTCGCTGACCCGGTTCACCTGCGGCAGAAAGTCTGCAGCCAACACCTCTTTCAATACTGCGCCGGAGACGGCACACATCAGCGGATTACCGTTGTATGTGCCACCCTGATCACCAGGATCAAAACAGCTGACCGTTTTATCGATGACCATCGCCGCAATCGGCACACCACCACCCAGGCCTTTACCCAGCGTCATAATATGCGGCTCAGCCTGATACTGCTGATAGGCAAACAGACTGCCCGTACGGCCGATACCGGTTTGCACTTCATCCACGATCAGTAACAGATTATGCTGTTTACACAGCGCATCCAGTCCGGCAACAAACTCAGCATCCGCCGGGATCACTCCCGCTTCACCCTGAATCAGCTCCAACATTACCGCAACAGTCTGATCATCAATGGCGGCTTCAGTAGCCGCCAGATCATTATATGGCACCTTGGTAAAGCCGCTCACTTTGGGTTCAAACAGTGGCGCAAACGCCTCTTTACCGGTAGCCGACATCGTAGCCAGTGTCCGGCCATGGAAGCTCTGCTGGAAAGTAATGATTTTAAACGCACCACGTTTGTTCTTCTGACCCCACTTCCGCGCCAGCTTAATCGCCCCCTCATTAGCTTCCGCACCACTGTTGGTGAAGAACACCTGATCAAACCGGGAGTTTTCGCACAGCATCTCTGCCAGATCCAGCATCGGCTGATTATAGAAAGCCGGGCTGGGGTTGATCAGTTGTGCTGACTGTCTGATCAGAGCCTGTTGCATCACCTTCGGACTGTGTCCCAGGGTGTTAACCGCCCACCCCTGAATCCAGTCAAGATAAGCGTTGTCATTCTGATCAAACAGATAGTGGCCTTCGCCACGGATAAAACAGAGCTCAGGCCGTTTAGTAATCGGGATCAGATAGCTTTGCTTTGCTAACAGCTTTGTTGTCGATGAGTGTGTCATCACAGTATTCCTTAAAATCTTCTGGTTCAGGTATGCCGCTCTTGCTGCCGGCGGCATAGGTAAATTCTGTGCAAAAAAAAAAAGCCGCAGGGGGTACCTGCGGCTCTTTGAGTATTTTCTTAGCTCTGACGATTATCGTCGTCGGCCCACCACACCCAAACAGACACAGGCATACGATACACGGCGTCGCAATGTATTCAGGTATTCTGTGGCTGATACTGATGTGTTTTGAGATGGTTTCATAATGGCGCGAGTATCGGACTAATTTGCATCAGCGTCAATACTGAATCTTCACTATTTTGATAACAAAATGCGCAGAACAGCAAGACGTGAATTTTTATCGTTCAGGATTTCAAATAATTTATAACAATACGACTAAAGAACAATGAAAAACAACCTCACAATAATAATTTTGACATAGTCGATAATCCATTGAGCTGTATACCGAAAAAAACGTGTCAAACACTTGATTCATACAGCCATACTTCATAAGCTTCTCGCGAAGCGGGCGACACTGGGTTTTGAGTTTCAACATCAGACAGAACAGTTCAGCCTCAAATATTATGACACCGGAACGTCGGGTAGTTGCTTAACTATCTGCTGAATGACACAGCGACAATATCTGATTTCTAAAAGAAAGCAGATCGGTCAGATGGAATTTAACCGGTATTTGCAAAGGAATGACAGATGAATAACTCCCTGAAAGCAACGCTTCTCTGCTGCAGCGTTTCACTGCTGGTTACCGGGTGTGGCGGTGGAGGCGGTGGTAGCAGTGCCGTCGTTAAACGATCCTTTACCAGTTTCAGTGCTATTCCGGAAAATTCAATAGTCGATATTGAAGGGCAGTCAGTTGAATATAACTATGTTGCCAATGACTCGTCGATGACCGCTTATACTGACCTGAGTATTGACCCTGCGGCTAAAGCCACTTTGACTTACAATTCCAAGGGCGACATATCAAAACTATCGATAGCCACAGATAAAGGTACTGTCAGTTGGGATTCCGCAACTGACACATTTGACAGCTCTACATCTCCCTTGCTAATGGTTGCTTCGCCTGATTCTAGTAAAATAGGCTTTACTTTCTTACCTGAGGATATGGGTTGGGACTATCAGACTCTCGGCTCATGGATAACCGAAACAACCAAAGGTTCGACTACTACTGGTCACATCGGTTCAATATCAGTAGGTTCTCGTACCGACGGCAACGCTGTACCTACGACTGGCACAGCGACATTTACAGGTCTTGTTTCAGGGTTCTACATTGATGCTACCGGAACCCCATTTTATGTTGCAGGTAAGACATCTCTCAATGCTGACTTTGTTGGCCGAAGTCTGGCTTTCTCAACGTCGGACAACAACACCGTAAATCTTAATACGGATGTTACGGCAGTTAATTCAGACCTCAACCTTTCCGGTACCCTCACCTACGCTGCAGGCTCTAATAATTTTTCCGGCTCAGTGACCGGTACCGGCCTGGCAGGCTCAGCTAGCGGCTACTTCTATGGCCCTGCTGCTCAGGAAGCAGGCGGAACCTTTTCACTCACCGGTAGCGGCGTAGAAAACTACACCGGCGCCTTTGGTGCCAAGCAGTAAGTTGCCCATCAAAATCAATCAGACTATCGGTATACTGCTCTCTTCACTGGTATGGCTTAACAGCTATGCCGGTGAAGCAAAGCCTGCAAGCCCTCCCGTCAAAACAGAGAAGCCGGCGACCGAACAAAAGCTGCAGTCGCTGTTTGTGATGGGTGGTATCGCGCTGCAACAGGGAGATTACCCCCTGGCCGCAATTATCTTCCGTGAGATCCTGAAGAAGGAATACAGTCCCCGTGTGGAGCTGGAACTGGCCAGAGCACTATTTCTGGCGAGCGAGTTTTCAGCATCAAGAGAGGTATTCAACTCAGCGCTGGACTCCGGCGGCCTGCCCTGGCCGGTCAAGCAGAAGGTCTATCTGTATCTGCATGAGATTGATAACGCAGTGGGGTTTGTGGATTTCTCTATCGCTCTGGTCAGCGATGACAACCCAACCAATTTCACCTCAAAAAAAGAGATTACCATTCTTAACAACACCTATGCTGTTCCAGACACCGAGGAAGCACTGGGGTTAAACTATAAACTGCTGGGCGGAATTCCACTTTCTGACGACCTGCTTACTCAGGCCTATGCCTCTCTATCCGTACGTGATTTTGAACAGAGTGCATTAGACAGCTACACCCTGGATACCGGCATACGCTATACCCCCGCAGAAAAGCGCAACGTTTTGTTGTCCGTTGGGGTAGAGAACCACTGGAACTCTCAATCAGGGAATTACCATTATCCCTACGCCAGTGTTAAATACAGCCCCAGAATTACCGATCAGTTCAGCCAGGTCATTGAATACTCCATTGGCCGCCTCGATTTTGAAAAGGCTGATCATCTTGATACCACGCTGCAAACAGTAGCTGGTAATCTGATTGTCCCCATTGGCGAAAAATCCCGTTTTCTCGGAGGCTTAACCCTGACGCACTCCCACGCCAGAGAGAAACCCTATTCCTATCAGTCTGCAGCGCTGTCTGCTGCCGTTGAAATCCCCGTTAACGCCTGGAACGTAGAAGTGGGTGGTCGGTATACAAAAGCAGACTATGGTGATACAGATCCGCTTTTCAACCAAACAAGAAACGATAAAAAAACAGTCTGGCATATTAATCTGCTTAACCGGGAGATCGACTGGAAAGGTCTTACCCCCATGCTAGGAGTCTCTTTCGAGCAGGGAGAATCGTCCATTGATTACTTCACTTATGACAAAGTGATGATCACCGCTGAGCTAAGATCCTACCGATAAAGAATTTTAGCGCTTCACTTTTAACTGCTGATCCAGCACATCGCCCATCAAGGATTCAAACGCCTGCTCTTCGAAATACCCCAGCGCCTGCGCAGCGGCGGCAAGCGAGCTGTTGTTCAGATGCGCTTCATGGACAATGGCAGACGCCGTATCATAGCCAATCTGCGGCGCCAGCAGGGTAATCGTTGACAGGTTGTGTTTCATATTCGACGTGATCTGCTGCTGATTCAGCGCCAGTCCTGCGACACAGTGAGTCGCGAAAGAGTTCATCGCGTCGCTTAGCAGTTCGATACTTTCCATCAGATTATGGATAATCACCGGGCGATAGGTATTCAGTTGCAGCTGCCCCTGCGAGGCCGCCATCGACACCGTCAGATCGTTACCAAACACCTGCAGACAAACCATGCTGAGGGCTTCGCATTGAGTAGGATTCACTTTCCCCGGCATGATTGAACTGCCGGGCTCATTGGCGGGCAGCTGCCACTCATTCAGACCACAGCGGGGACCACTGCTCAGCAGACGAAAATCATTCGCCAGTTTCAGCAGCACCGCGGCCAGCTGCTTCAGGGCAGCACTGAAACGCAGTGAGGCATCCTCACCCGAGACCGCCGCATAAAGATTTTCATGCCGGCTGAAGGGCAGATTGTATCGTTGCGCCAGCCCGGCAGCGACCTCATCGCCAAACCCCTCCGGGGCATTACTCCCCGATCCCACTGCCGTGCCGCCTATTGCCAGTTTACAGATCGCCTTCAGGCTCTCCTGTATCGCCTCTGCGGCCTCTTTCAGCTGTGTTACGTGTGCAGACAACGCTGATCCCACTGTCACCGGCAGAGCGTCCATCAGGTGGGTACGGCCCACGGTATAGATTGCGGCAAACTCAGTCTGTTTATCATTAAGAGCAGTCATCAGGTGATTGAGCGCAGGCTGCAGTGTGTCACTGCTTTGCTGAGCCACGGCCAGACGCATCGCCGTTGGAAACACATCATTGGAGGACTGGGACATATTGACATGATCGTTGGGGTGAACGTTCGCACCGTGCTCAGACAGATCGCCGCCCGGGTTCAGTAGCCGGTTAGCCAGGGTGGTAATCACCTCATTAACGTTCATGTTGGTCTGGGTACCTGAACCGGTTTGCCATACTCGCAGGGGAAACTGGTCCCGGTGGTTACCGCTCAGCAGATCATCGCAGGCCTGTATTATGGCGTCATACAGATCATCCGGAAGTCGTCCCTGACGATGATTAACCTCAGCGCACACCCGTTTTATATGCACCAGAGCATCGATAAAGCCGTTTTCAAAACAATGCTTGCCGATATTAAAATTAAGCAGGGAACGCTGCGTCTGAACGCCCCAGAGTTTGCCTTCCTCAACCGTTACCGGAGCAAAATAATCCGCTTTTTTATTATCAGCATGCTTATGTGCGGTGTGGGGCTTAACTGTACTGTTTTTCATCATTACTCCCGTTCAGTTTTGATCCGAAGGGGTGTCTGGGCACCTGAGACTTATATGGTTCTGTCGGGCCACGAAGAAAATAAACAGAAAACCTTTAATATCCGACGCTGCCCCTTCACCTCTTTCTGTTAACCATAGACTAAACAACTGCCGCTCTCTATTTAATCGCATGGGTAATAAATTTCTGAATCACATCATTATCGACCGGCTTAGCGATAGCAGGACTGATCAGCTCGGGTTTGAGCAGATAGCCTTTATCGATCAGCCCGGTGATGACCGGCAGATGCTCAATTGACACTTTACCCGCCAACAGATTGTTAAAATCTGGCCGGGTTTCGTAGGCATTCAGCATCTGGTGCAAGCCCTGCAGATAGAGATAGTCTTTGGTAAAACCACCGCCCCGATAAACCCGGGCAGTAATAGTGAACGCCTGGTCATCGGCAACGTTATGCTGCTCTTTGAGGAACAGAAAGGTTTTCTTGAAATCGTTTTCCTCAACCATCGACTCAACCGCCAGCACCCTTAAAGCAAGGACTTTCAGCCGGGGAAGTGTCATACATCCGGCCAGATATTCACTGAGTATCGCCAGCCCTTCCTGCGTCATGGTATTGACCGGGCAGCCCATCGACAGAATTTTCAGCGGCTGACGACGGGCATTCAGGGTAGTAACCAGATGCACCCCCAGCTCATGATGCGCCAGGGCATCCACTTCCGTTGCGGATACACAAGCGGACCGGTTGACTTTAACCGTGGTCCCGGACACCAGCGCATTAGCGATCATGCTGTCTTCCAGCCGGATCTGATAGTCGTAGCCTTCCGCCCGGGCAAACTGTTCCAGCCGGTTCACTATCTCATCCGCACATAGCATCTCATCACTGCCCGGATCGGGATCAGGCAGGTGAAGAATAAAGTTAGCATTGCGGATATCTTTTTCGCTGGGTTCGCCATAATAGCGAAACGACTCGTAGAGAAAATCGGCAGTGCCGATCGACTTATACTGATCAATCTTATCCACATAGGACTCAATCACATCGCTGTATAACTGGCTCAGTGCCGGGTCGGCCAGTTTATCAACCGGGAGGTTAAACAGGCTGCGCTTAAGGCAAAATGAGTCGACCTTCTGCGTCGCATATACAAACACCGGGCTGCGGGAAAAACTGGATTCAAAAAACGCGGTTTTTTCCTGCCGGTAGTTCACCGGACTAACGCTGTCCAGAATATTGATACCCTTAACCAGATCGAACAGCTCACTATCCAGCCTCCTTAACGGTGCTGTTATCAGCTCAGTGGCACTCATAATTTTGTCCTTCCAGAACGCCCGAGGGTCTGGTCTATTTTCTGATGTACACCCCGGGTCAGCATACGCAGGCGGTTTTCAATAAATTCAACACCACATAAAATCATCACCACCAGCAAAGACAGTTTGATAGCAGGCAGCAGATGGCCCATGCTGATAAGCACCCCTAACGCGGCCAGAATCCAGATCGCGGCAGCTGAGGTCACACCGATGACGGCACCATGTTTTGACAGCATAACCCCCGCCCCCAGAAAACCGATGCCGGTAACCACCTGCCCCAGCACCCGGGTAGGATCGGACGTTTCCCCCTGCAGCAACAGGGCGCTGGCGAGAAACAGGTAGGTTCCCACAGTAATCAGCGCGGAGGTCCGGATACCGACAGGCTTGCCACGGATCTGCCGTTCGCAGCCGATCACGGCACCACAAAAAAGCGCAGTGCCAATTGCACTCCAGTGGTAGGGGGCAATATTAATCCATGCCGCCAGCTCCGTTGATAACGCCATTGCAGTCACAGTCGATAGCCTCTATTTTGGCGTGGTGTCGTTAAATAATAGCTGCTTTGACGCCAGGAACTGCTGTCCCAGCTGGCGGATGGCAGTGGCATTATCCTGCTGCAACGCTTCAGCGAGCAGCTTGCTGGCCTGCTCTCTGGAGATGCTCCGCAAGATCCATTTAATCAGCGGAATTTTCGCGGCACTCATGCTCAGTTGTTGAATCCCCATGCCTAACAACAGAATAACCGCGACCGGATCGGATGCCATCTCACCACAAACGCTCACTGGCAGATTCATCTGCTTAGCCATGGTGCTGATGCGCAACAACTCATGTATTACAGCCGGATGCAGCGAATCGTACCATTTACCCACCAGCGGACTGTTACGATCCAGCGCCAGCAGATACTGACTCAGATCGTTGGTGCCGATAGAGATAAAGTCGAGCTTATCGCGCCAGAAAGGCAGCAACGAAATACAGCTGGGCACTTCCACCATAATGCCCACTTTTGGCCGGCAAACAGTAAAGCCTTCTTCCAGCAACTGCTGATGCACTTCATCGAGTATCGCCAGACACTGGTCCAGCTGTTCTGTCGAGGCGATCATTGGCAACAACAGATGCACATGCTCTCTGCCAGCCGCGGCACGCATGACCGCCCGCAACTGCGTAATTAACAGGGGCTGATTATCCAGAATATAGCGAATACCGCGCCATCCCAGCGCCGGGTTATCCTCTTTAACCACCGGCAGGTATGACAACGGCTTATCGGCACCAATATCCAGGGTACGGAAGTAGACCGGTTTATCTTTATAATGACTGATCAGATTGGCGTATATTGCCTCCTGGTCATCTTCAGACGGCAGGCTGGACCTGACCATAAAGGGGACTTCGGTGCGGAACAATCCAATCCCTTCCGCGCCGAACCTCAGTCCGGGTAAGACATCTGCCTGTAATCCGGAGTTCGCCAGCAACGTCACTCTGACATTGTCTTTTGTCACCGCAGGTAACTGACTGTCAGCCTGTAACCGGCTCGCCAACGACAACCTTTCAGAAATAATCCGTTTATACTCTCTGATGGCCGACCTTCCGGGAGAACAGATCGCCAGACCCGTATCACCATCCACCACCAGCAGCTCGCCATTCTGTACGGACACATCGCCTAACCCCATCACCGCAGGGATACCCAGAGCGTTGGCAAATACCGCGACATGAGAGAGTGAACCACCGGCAAAACAGACGATACCCGCCAGCCGTTCGGTAGTGAGGTTAACGATATCAGACACGCTGATATGGTCACCAACCAGTATTAACGGGTCATCCCCTGATGGCACCTCTGGCTCAGAAGTACGCTGCCAGATCTGATACAGCTTTGTCCCCAGCTGTTCAATATCCTCATGACGCGCCTGCAAATAGGGGTCATCCATCGCTTTGAACTTATCGGTAAAAAAACTCACCGCCTGCCTGATAGCCCAGGAAAGCTGAAATCCGGCAGTGATCTCATCCACAATGCGCTGTTCAAAAGTGACATCCTTCAGGAACATCTGATACGCGTCCAGCACTGATGCCAACCCCTCACCCAGGGAGTCTTTAATCGTGTTCCGCTCGTCCCGAAGCTCGCTCATTGTTTCGGCTTTGAGGTTTACCCAGCGAACCAGCTCGGCCTCAACATCATCGGTTTTCAGCTTCTGAATTTCTGTCAGCTTCGACTGTTTAAGGATAAACGCCTTGCCCAGCGCCAGTCCCTGCGCACCGCTGATACCCTGGTACAAACGGGTCTGAGAGTGACTAAAGAAGACATCTTTTGAATAGGTGGCCAGCAACATCGCCAGATGGGTTGCCAGGGTTGACAGCAACGCGACATACTCTGATGGCAAGACGTCGGCACGACGGCTCTGAACCACCAGAACACCATTCACCTGCGCCCGATACACCAGCGGTACGCCACAAAAACTATGAAACTGTTCCTCTTTCGAGTTAGCCACATAGAAATACCCCGGACGCTGGTCGGGTTCTTTGATATTAATGCTATTTTGCTGCTGTAATACCTGTCCCACCAGCCCCAGCTTTGCGGGTATAACAACCGGGTGTTTACGAATCAGACCATGCGTGGCAACCAGCCTCAGACTATCATCCGGCTGCCGCAGGTAAAGACTGCAGACATCAACAAACAGGGTCTCACTGATCGCATCAACAATGTGTTGAACCTGCGCCTCAATCGTATTTGCTTTCGCCGCCGACTGAATGATTTGCGTGAGTTTTGCAAACGCACTTTCACTGGAACTCTGGTTCATAACACACACCTTGTTTCTGCAACCCTGAACACCTTAAACTCCGAATTTAATGGCTGACCATACGCCCCGCCAGAGAGAACCCACGGGAACCTTTTACACGTTGTAAGTTAAACTTATATCGTTCCCCGTGCGTCATGACAATCAATAACACTGACGACAGACGATTTACTTTTCAAACAGACAGTAAACGCCACACACACCACCGAAAACGACTTATGGTAACGACGCCGTCTTGCAGGCATCCTCTGATCGCAATAACACATATCCCATACGGTATTCACCGCGATCCGTATACTGATAGGGAGCACTGATATAATCCGGTGTCATATCAGTGACAGTAATCCCCAGCGACTGCAGATAGTGATCAAGCACCGCTGGCATAGCCTCCTGACGGGTTGCTTTCCAGGCAATCAGACACTGCCCCGCTGCTGCATCCGTCCGGTCATCGGCAAGAAAGAACTCAGTTTTGGGGCTCAACAGGCGCGCATTATCAAAATAGAGACCGATGTTGGCAGCCGTCAGATTACTGTCACCAATAACAGTGCCTCCGCTAAACCCTTTAAGACTCAGCTGCCCGGCAAGATCCGCTGAAGGAAACTGCATTCGGCTGGGATTTTTCTGCACATAAGGTGCCAGCCAGAACTGACTAAAACGCAACACCATAACGGTGACCGCAAAAAAGATAATCACAGAGCGCAACAACATCTCGCGGCGGCCAGAGACGCCGTTAGCGTCCCCCCGACTGAGAAAATACAACGGAAATATCATGAGTAGAGGCTGAAACCAGCGACTCTGAAACTGGGTAGTGCCAAAAATAACGATTAACAGCAAACAAACCAGCACACCGGCGATGAGAAAGCGGGCAGCCAACAGACGATGCGGATTAGCACTCCCGGCTGCTAAAGGACGATACGCAGAGGGAACCAGCAGCGTTAACACCAGCCAGACCAGAATTAAAAACTCCGCTATATTTTTCACCAGACTGGTAATACCGCTGACAATGCCATCCAGATACCCCGTTTGTGAACTTTCGCCCACCTGGTCACCGATAAACATCATAATTTCATCCAAATGACCAATCGCCCAGAGCATATGTGGCAAAAACAGCACTGACGCAATGACCGCTGAAACGATAATACGCGGGTCAAGAACAAGCTGGCGATATTCACGTATCGATAAGGCCGCCAGTAACAGACTGAGCGCAAACAGAGCAAAACTGTATTTAGCCAGCATGCCGCAGGCCAGCAGTACTCCCAATACGATATAACCCGACAAGGAGCGCTTCTGAAAGATGTGGATCACCGTATAAAACGTTGCCGCAGCGATCGCCGTTGCCAACACGGTGTGAGTCAGATCTCTGATCGATTCCCAGGCAATACTGGGTATCAGCAGCAGTGAAAACGCAGCCAACAGCGCAAGACGCTGGTTCTGAATGAGTCTGGTGGCTGTCAGCCAGGTAAACAGATAGAGAGTAAACAGTAACAAAGATTTTAATACGGCAAGGGCAAACACGCCCTCGCCAAACAGCTGGAAGAACAGCCACTGAAGCCAGCTATACAGCGGTGGCTGGGTATTATAACCCAGTGCCAGTTGCTGACCGAGGATCAGCTGCTCTGCTTCATCCAGCTCCAGCGTTCCGCCCATCGCCAGACGGATCAGCAGATGGACCAGCACATACCCCCCCAGTAACCAGATAAACAGACGATGTGATGAGGTTGTATTAACAGAGAGGGACACCGGCAGTCCTTAATCCGAGTAAGTCGAGAAACTTATGTTATCACTGGGACAGGGGAAACCGGAAGTTGTTCACGCCACGATGGTTCAGCAGCTACCCGTCAACGGGTCAGACAGCGGAGCCACTATCGTTATCAACAGACTGACTGTATCAGGATGCCGGATCAACCCTGTTGCTGTCAGAGCTGTTAATACGGTACCAGCCCGCAATGCTGTAACGATCTGTCAGGGTTGGCAACACTTCATGGGGAAACTCTTCACTGAGAAAAATCACCAGCGTGCCATATTCCGGCTCAACCTTCAGCAACACCTGGCTGCCTGTTTCCGGGTAAACCAGCAGTTCGCCGCCATCACTATTGCTCCAGTCCGGATTCAGATAAGTGACCACCGTTAACACCCGGTTCTGCTGCCCCCTGAAGGCATCCAGATGCACTTTATAATAATCCCCTGTCCGGTAATGGGCATAGTGACTTTCAAAGGAGAACAGCCCGAGAAACAGTCTCCTGTTGAGTGCCAGCTTCAAACCATCAGCCCATGTAAGCCATGCCTGGCCCGCAGGCGTACTGTTATCAATCCAGCAAATTTCATCGCGCCGGATGGTTTCAATATTCTGATGATCATTAAGACGGCCAATACCCGCACGGCTGAAACGGTGCTCAGGTAACTCTCTCACCTCGGCAGACAGTGCAGCACAGAGGGTTTCAGGCAGTGCATTGCGCAAAACACAATACCCTTGCTGGTAGACTTCATTGGCTATATGGTCAAATAACCCGTTGTCTGACGCTATCTCTTCCATTTGCCACGCTACCTTAATTAATAAGGCGTATTTGATAGAAAAACAGCGTCAACAGCAATCTGTTTTTACACTTAACACAACCAGTTTTAACCGCGCCGGACAACAAAAAGGGCCGCAACAGCGACCCTTATCTCAGTTTCACAACATAATTGATCAGCTGCGTCGGTCTGCCGGGGAACCATGACGCTCGCCGCGACCAAAGGTTGGCGCGACATCCGTGCTGCGCACATAACCGACAACACAGCGCTCAGGATCAATCACTTCACTTAGCACTTCCCGCCATTTATCAGAATTTAATACCACATGGGAAGAGTCACTGAATTCAAGCCAGCCATTTTCAACCATCGCTTTAACTTTGCGGCGTACAGTCTCATAAGGGATGCCAGTGGCAATGCTGATCGAATGGTTATTGCAGGAAAAACCAGCAACATCCTGACGATTTTCTGTTTCCTCACGCTGACGCAGGGCCCATAAGGAGATCACATTGAAAATAATGGCAGATTTAATATCCCCATCAAATACGCGATAACAGCGAATCAGAAAGTCGGTTGAAAAAGACACAAAACCGAGCTTCTGGGCCAACTCGTCGGCATCATAACTGGCACGCAGGCTGGTCGGCATAGCCCCTCCGAATATTGATGTTTTTGTTTTCTCTGAAGCAGCCCCGTGAGCAGCATTCTTATCCATCTGATCCCCCTTATTATAATTCTGTGTGAAAATCCGATTTACCCTTACATTTCACCCATACAGAGACTAAATCAAACGGATCACTCGTTTTGAGCATAAAACAGAACATATACTATTCCTCACCCGTCATACAACAAAAACCCTGAAACCTATAGGAAATTTAGCCTATGAAACCAATTTGTCACACTTTTCCAAGAGAATATATCGGCAGAGAATAGGAAAGGTTTAAAACAATGAAGACAAATCCAATTGAACATCAAATCGCGCAACTCCTGCGCGATGGTCATAACGCCGAACAAATTATCAACATCATTGATCTGCCAGCCGAGCAGGCAATGTCATTTTATAATGACTATATTGAACAGCGTAAACTACAGCACATCAGAGCGTCCAACCAGCACAGCCAGGCGGCCTATGCCATGAGCCTGGGACGCTGAAAGCTCTTTTGATCTACATTGGTTTTTTATGATTCAGCTTCGATTAAGACCTTTTGAGGTATTTACAGTAAGTGGCCATGTGCATACACTGCGATGACTAAAATTCCGGAGCCGGTGAAACGGCAGCGATAAACGGATACTAATAAAGGTGAGATGAGATGAAAAAAACAATGATCCTGGCAGTCACTGCCATGCTGATGACCCCAGTTGCTGCTATGGCTGAACGTGATGGCGCGACACTGTATAACACAAAATGTATTGCATGCCATATGTCTGGCGTAGCGGGCGCACCTATTTTCGGTAATGCGGAACAATGGGCACCACGTGCAGCTAAAGGCATTGATGCTCTGGTAGTCAGCGCAACTAATGGCCTGAATGCCATGCCACCCAAAGGCACTTGCATGGATTGTACTGACAGCGAACTGAAAGCCGCTATTCAATACATGCTGGACGGTTCTAAGTAATATCAGCTAACACAAAAAACCCGGCACTCTGACCGGGTTTTTTTATTATCTGCAGCTTATCTGTTTACCATCAGAATACTTCCTGAGGTTCCAGTGGTGCGAACTCTTTGTCCCCATCCGCTTGCGCTTTGATTTTTTCCAGCGCTTCCGGGTCTGTACCCTTCTGAATAACAATTTCCACCCGGCGGTTCATACTGCGATTTTCAGAAGTATTATTCGGTGCCAGTGGCTTGGTATCGGCAAAACCGATAATGGTAAAACGTGACTGATCAATCCGTGGATCGGCAAAAAGTTCGTGTGCAACCGCCAGCGCCCGGGCAGTAGACAGCCCCCAATTGGACTCGTACAGCCCCCCCGAAACAGGGATATTATCGGTATGTCCTTCGATGGCAACCTTACCTTTCACATTCAGCAGCACATCACGAATTTTGGCGATCACCGGAATATAAGCAAATTTCAATTCAGCTGAGCCAGAATCAAAAGAGCCTTTTTCCTTAACCCGAATGACTATCTTGCGGCCATCGGTATCAATTTCCACACTGCCCTGACCAATTTCCTGACGCAATGCTGCGGCAAATTCAACCGCCTCCTTTTTCGCTTCAGCTTCAGCCTGATCTTCCAGCTGCTGTAACATCTGTTGCAGCTGCTCTGCCGTCTCGCCCTGAAAATTATCACTGATTTCAGATTCGCCCTCTTTCGTCCTGACATCCAGTGTCTGCAGGTCATTGTTGAGGGTCATCTGTCTGACTTCATTTAACGGTGTGGGCTCCGGACGCCCGGGACTAAACTCCTGAGCGATAATGCTGGTGCCTTTGGGAATATCCTCAACCTTTACCTGAGTCTGCACCCCAAATGCTTCGCGCATAGACCCCGCCAGCTGTTTAAACTTCAGTACATCCATCTCCGAAAAAGATAGCAGCAGTACAAAAAAGCACATCAGCAGCGACATCAGATCGCCAAAGGTGGCCAGCCATCCGGGTAAACCTGCGGGACAAGGGGGACACTTCTGTTCTTCTTCACTCATCCCACTATCCCTTATTCTGCAGCGGCAGCAACACGTTTATTCTCAGGTAGATAGTTACGCAGCATCTGCTCGATAACACGCGGATTCTGACCCGCCTGAATCGCCAGCAGGCCATCGATAATCAGGGACTGATTCAGCTCCTCTTCGGCTTTACGGGCATCCAGCTTATCGGAAACCGGCAGCGCAAACATAGTCGCCATCATCGCACCGTAGAGTGTTGTCAGCAGCGCAACCGCCATCGCCGGGCCAATCGCTTTAGGGTCTGACATATTAGAGAGCATCTGTACCAGACCGATCAGTGTGCCGATCATCCCCATTCCGGGGCCTACATCACCTATCGCTTTAAAAATATCTGAGCCATATTCATGCCGTTCGGAGGTCAGGGTTTTCTCTTTATTCAGCAGGGCTCTGACAACATCCGGATCATGTCCGTCCACCAGCAACTGAATGCCCCTCTGCATGAAGTCGCTGCTAACCTCTTTATCCTCCAGCGATAACAGACCGCCTTTACGGGCAGCATCAGCCAGATCGACTGTTTCAGCAATGATGTCTTCTGGTTTTACAGACTTAAACTTGAAGGCCTTTCCGGCAACTTTGGCCAACCCGAGAAAGTGTGCCAGCGGGAATTTCATCAGCACCACGAACAGGCTTCCGCCCAGGACGATCAGTAATGACGGAACGTTGACAAAAACGCCGACATCGCCACCCGTTACCATCGCGGCAACTACAATACCAAAAGCACCTACAAGACCTATGAGCGTGGCTATATCCACTCTTAATTCCCCAATTGAACAAATTAGTTTGGATAAACAAACGAACTGTGCCGTCAATATAACCTATTATCGCCTGTTACCCATTCAGCTATCGCCAGATAATATCAAAAAAATACCCGGGTTCCCCTATATCGCTCTGTTTAGAGTACAATTTATTGGTCTGATTGACCCGGACCTGAGTGTCCGGTAATTTGTTGCCCTTTTAACGGTTTCCACCCCCCGACGGTATGCTCTATGTGCGCGAAGAAAAAAACACCTGACTTTGAAACATCTCTGGCACAGCTGGAATCCATGGTTACCCAGCTGGAGCAGGGGGAACTGTCTCTGGAACAATCCCTGCAAACCTTCGAACAGGGGGTTCGACTGACCCGCGATTGCCAGACCATTCTCGCCGATGCTGAGCAAAAGGTGCAGATGCTGATTCAGCAGAATGGGGAGTTAAAAGAGGTCCCCTTTGACCTTCCAGAGGAGTGATCTGATGGATGCTAAACCCCTGTTTGAACAATACCAGCACAGAGTCGAGCAACAGCTAAAAACTGTCCTGAGACATTCAGGCGACGCCGAAAAAGTCTGTCAGGCGATGCAGTACTCCCTGTTTAATGGCGGTAAAAGAGTGCGCCCGGTACTCGTGTATATGGCAAATCAGTTACTCGGCGGGCGACTGGAACAGGCCGATGCTGCGGCCTGTGCCATCGAGTGTATCCACAGCTATTCGCTGGTGCATGATGATCTGCCTGCGATGGATGATGATGAGCTGCGCCGGGGCAAACCTACCTGCCATATCGCGTTTGATGAAGCCACAGCAATTCTTGCGGGTGATGGTCTCCAGGCACTGGCGTTTGAACTGCTGTCTGCCGCTGACAGCCTTCCTCCTGAGATAGCCCTCAGAATGGTCAGAATACTTTCACGCGATAGTGGTTATCAGGGCATGGTTGGCGGGCAGTCTATCGACCTCTGCAATGAGGGACAGCAGATCAGTACCGAACAGCTGGAGCTGATGCACCGGCATAAAACCGGCGCACTGATCAATGCCAGTGTTGAGATGGGGGCACTGTCGAGCAACAATGCCTCAGAGGCAGATCTGCAGGCCCTTTATGGTTACTCCTGCGCTATTGGTCTGGCATTTCAGGTCAAAGACGACATCCTTGATATTGAAAGCAACACCGAAACCCTGGGAAAACCGCAAGGCTCCGATCTGTTGCATGAAAAGTCGACCTACCCGGCGCTGCTGGGCATGGCGGGAGCAAAACAGAAACTTGCTCAACTGAATGAACAGGCTCACGCCAGTATTGAGTATTTTAATGATGCAGCTGCGCCGCTTCACTGGCTGGCTGACTATATTGTTGAGCGCCCCTATTGATCACTATGTTTCATGCCATCCCTGAGTCCCGTCCGGCAACACCGTTATTAGATGGTATTGATAATCCCGCTGACCTGAGACAACTGACCGTTGAGCAACTACCTCAGCTGGCCGAACAGCTGCGTGCCTTTCTGCTCTACTCAGTCGGCCAGACCGGCGGACATTTCGGCGCAGGACTTGGCGTCATCGAACTGACGATTGCGCTGCACTATCTGCTCACAACGCCCGACGATCACCTCATTTGGGATGTGGGACATCAGAGCTATCCCCATAAGATACTCACCGGGCGCCGCGAACGGATGTTGAGTGTCCGCCAGAAAGGCGGTCTGGCTCCCTTTCCCCGCATCAGTGAAAGCCCATATGATGACTTTGGTACCGGACATTCGAGCACATCCATCAGTGCAGCGCTTGGAATGGCCCTGGCTGACCGTCTACAGGGACTGAAACATAAAACCGTTGCGGTGATAGGCGATGGTGCGATGACTGCCGGTATGGCGTTTGAAGCGCTGAACCATGCAGCCCACACCAATGCTGACCTGCTGGTTATTCTCAACGATAATGATATGTCGATCTCCCGTAATGAGGGAGGCCTGGCAACCTATCTGGCGAAGAATCTTAAAGACAAAATGGGGGCCACCACGGCTGCCCTGTTTGAAGCACTGGATTTTCACTATAACGGCCCGGTGGATGGCCACGACTTCGACCAGCTACTGCCCGCCCTGCAGCGATCGCTGAATAGCAATGGTCCTCAGTTTCTCCATATCACTACGATTAAAGGCAAAGGGTTCGCCCCGGCAGAGAAAGACCCGGTAGGCTATCACGCTATCACAAAAATTGAGCCGATCACTCAACCACCGCCCGCCCCGAAAGCTAAGCAGCCCAGTTTCGCCAATATCTTTGGCCGCTGGATCTGTGATCTGGCCGAGCAGGACAGCCGCACCGTGGCGATTACTCCGGCAATGAGCGAAGGTTCTGATCTGATTGAGTTTTCCCGCCGCTTCGGTGAACGTTTTTTTGATGTTGCCATTGCGGAACAGCATGCGGTGACACTGGCAGCGGGGATGGCGTACCGGAAGATGAAACCGGTAGTGGCTATCTATTCAACCTTCTTACAGCGCGCCTATGACCAGACCATTCACGATGTCGCCATCCAGAATCTGGACGTCTTGTTTGCCCTCGACAGGGCCGGGCTGGTCGGTGAAGATGGCGCAACACACTCCGGCTGTTTTGATATCAGTTTTCTGCGCTGTCTTCCCGGCATGATGATCATGACGCCATCCAATGAACAAGAGCTGGGCAACCTGTTACAGACCGGCTATGAGCACCCGGGTCCCGCCGCCGTTCGCTATCCCAGAGGCAAAGGGTCCGGCGCCAGCATGAGCAAACCGGTTGCAATCCCCCCGGGCACAGCCTTGCCAGTACGAGTGGGCAAAAATGCCGCGCTGCTGAATTTTGGCCCTCTTTTAGACGCAGCCAGAATCGCCGCTGAACAACTCAACCTGACGCTGGTCGATATGCGCTTTGTTAAACCACTTGACGCTGCAATGATCGATCAGTTGGTAACATCTCATCCGTTATTGGTAACTCTGGAAGATCATGCGGTTAAAGGTGGTGCAGGAGCAGAAGTAAGTGAGTACTTGCATTCAAGAGGGTATAACAATCAGTTACTGATGCTGGGCATCCCTGATCGCTGGATAGAACATGCCACACGGGCAGAGCAATTGTCGGAGTGTGGGCTGGATAGTGCGGGCATTATTGCGGCAATCTCTGAGCGCTTGTAAAACCCACGGATGGCCCGGCGACAAAGATAGCAGCGTTAAAAAAACCGGCAATCGCCGGTTTTTAAATGATTACTCTTATTCCTCTTCATCATTCTGAAAATGATGTTCACTCATCATATGCCCCAGCTTACCCATCTTGGTCGCCAGATACTGTTCATTATGATGATTCTTACCCACCTGCAAAGGCACCCGGGAAGCAACATTGAGGCCATAATCCTGCAGTGCTTTCACCTTACGCGGATTATTGGTCATCAGATTAACACTACGAACCCCCAGATGCTCAAGCATTACCTGACACATACTGTAATCACGCATATCGGCAGCAAAGCCCAGTTTTTCATTCGCCTCTACCGTATCAGCCCCACCGTCCTGCAGATGGTAGGCCCGAATCTTATTCAGCAGGCCGATACCGCGCCCTTCCTGACGCAGATAAAGCAGTACGCCACAGCCCTCTTCACTGATCCGCTTCAACGCCTCCTGCAACTGAAAACCACAGTCGCAGCGCAGTGAAAACAAGGCATCACCGGTGAGACATTCAGAATGGATACGGGCAAGTACAGGCTTATCAGAGCTCGGATCACCAAAGGTCAGCGCCACATGCTCTTTTCCGGATGCCAGGTCTTCAAACCCAACCATGGTAAAGACCCCCCAGGGGGTCGGCAGCTTGGATGATGCGACGTACTTTACAGACACTAAGGGAGTTCCTTCGAAAAATGAGGCGGTTATTCTAGCAGCGATAACGCCTTTCACATACCCTGTAATGGGGGCATTCTCGGAATATTAAAGGTATGGATGAAATAATTTCACTCGGTAAGCTCAAGATCAGCCCGCCGCGGCAGCATCACCTGCACCTCAAGTCCACCTAAAGTAGCTGAAGAACCCAACATAAAACGCCCCTGATACTGACGCACAATCTCGGCGATGATACTCATGCCCAGCCCATGTCCACTGGTTGATTCATCAAGTCGCTCACCACGGTTCATCAGTCGTTCACGGGCCTCAGGAGCGATTCCCGGGCCGTCATCCTCAACGATCAGTTCAAGACAGTGAGCATCCATATGCGCCTTAATACGGATCTGGCCCTGCGCCCACTTGCTGGCATTATCCAGCAGATTCCCCATCAGTTCGACCAGATCATCCCGCTCGCCGGGAAAGTAACTTTTTGCACTGATGTCCAGATCGAACACGAGAGCTTTCTCACGGTAGATCGCTTTCAGAGTCCGAGTCAGTTTTTCCAGCTCTTCGCCAATATAGATCCGCTGCCCGGGCATAGCAGCCCCGGCAATCCGCGCCCGGGTGAGTTCTCGTTCAATCATCTCGCGCAGTCTGGCTGACTGCTCTCTGATCGACTGACCCTGAGGAATATGCTGTTCTAATAACGTATCGATATGCCGGTCGATAACCGTCAGAGGGGTTTTTGCCGCATGCGCCAGATTACCCACCGCATTTCGTGAACGCTGCAAGCGCAGCTCCATATTCTGCACCAGATAGTTAATTTCAGTGACCAGCGGCTCGATTTCGCGGGTATTGGTGGGCGAAAGCTGGCGGATATCACCGGCTTTCAATCGCGAGATCTCCTGCTTCACCTCGGTTAACGAATGCAGGCCCCGACGAATAATAAAGATCTGCAGTGCCAACAGGATTATCAGGCCGACAAAGCCCAGACCAGCCAGCAGCCAGCCCAGTTGATTCAGCGACTCTTCTATACGGCTGATATCTTCAGCCAGAACCACCTGAATCTCTCGTCCCTGCTTCATAAAGGTTTTCGAATACACCAGTGTCGGCTTATCATCCTTCTCAATCAGACGGATGTTTTCCTGGCCGATATCCTGTCCCTCATCCACCGGAATTTTGCCATCCCAGAGAGAGCGGGAGTAAAACCACTGGCCATCCACCGACACCTGATAATAGTGCCCCGACATTGGCTGCTGATACACCGACGAGGTGTTATCGACATTAATGCGCCAACCGCTGCCAATATCCATTTCAACCGCGCGTAAAACAGAATAGCCATCACTGGTGAGGCGGCTGGCGACAAAGTCATACGCCATCTGGCGTAAAAACCAACTCTGTCCCACCCCGAAAAGGGTAAACAGAATCAGCGTAACGGCAATGAAGTTAACGTTAAGCCGGGACTGAATCGACCTCAACGACAAGCTCCGAAAATATAGCCCTGACCACGCTTGGTCGAAATCATCTCGTGGCCGATTTTTTTACGTAACATTTTGATATAAGCCTCTACCACATTACTGTCATTTTCAGCGCAATCATCATACATATGTTCGACTAACTGCAGCTTTGACAAAATTTTCCCCGGATTGTGCATCATATACCGCAGCAGGCGATACTCGGTTCCCGTCAGGGCGATCTCTTTACCCGCGGCTATAACCGACTGAGTATTTTCATCCAGTGTCAGGCCAGAGGTTTCCAGTTGCGAGGTTATCTGCTGATTGGCACGCCGCAGCAGAGCAGTCATCCTCGCTAACAACTCCTCAGTATGAAAGGGTTTGGGCAAATAATCATCAGCACCCGCGTCAAAGCCATCAACCCGTTCCTGCCAGGCACTACGGGCCGTCAACACCAACACCGGAATGTTGTTTTTCATCGCTCGCCAGTTGCGCAGCACCTCAAGACCCGGGCGATCAGGTAAGCCAAGATCCAGCACCACCAAATCATAGATATCCTCTTTTCCCATGATCTCGCCATCAATACCATTAACCGCCAGATCAACCGCGTAACCATGCTTAGCCAGAGAACTTTTCAGTTCTGCCCCCAGCGCCACATCATCCTCGACTAATAGAATTCGCATCCTGGCTTACCCTCCTATTCATTATCCAGAACAACCGGGGCAACGACATTGCCGTTACGGGCATCGACATAGAGCATCGACACCATACCATCGGTACCGGCGATCTCCATCTCATAGATGTAGGACTGCTCTTTTTGCAGTAGCTGAGTGTCAATAATTTTGCCTTCTGACAGGGTGCTCACCCGCTGCATCAGCTGCGCCATTGAAAGAATCTCGCCCGCCTGCATCAGAATCCGGCACTCTTCCGCATCAAGCCGCTTAATCGCAACACCCTGACTGTGCAGAGCAGGCGATACCAGCAGGCATAAACATACAATTTTAATGATCAACGCTTTCATAGTTACTCCACTGCTAACCGACAGAGCCACATAGCTTTCGGTATTATTTTACAGCGTATCTGTATCAGGTATTTTCCGGCGACATCGTCACACGTTGCTCAATAACCACAAGCAGATGCATCAACAGTTGTCCTGTTGTCAATATACCCGTAACAAGCCTGAAAAGTTATCCCGGATCAATAGGGTGAGATTATCAGCGATGTCTGAATTCAAACTGAAAAGAGATAAGTGAGGACGATAAAGCAGATGTCAGGCACCCAGCGCCCCGTAAAGGCGTTTCAATATCGTTTGAGGAAGCGCTGCCTGCAAAGAGACTAGAAGAATAGTGTTAACAACTGCAGACACGCCAGCGCCATCAGCCCCGCCAGCACATCATCAAGCATAATGCCCAGTCCACCGGCCACTTGCTTATCCGCCCAGCTAATAGGCCAGGGCTTGATGATATCGAACAGACGAAACAGCACAAAGCCGATCACAATCCAGAGCCATCCGGGAGGTGCGGCAAACATGGTTATCCAGTAGCCAACAAACTCATCCCAGACGATGCCTCCGTGATCATGCACCCCCATATCCTCAGAGGTTTTTCCGCACAGATAGATGCCAATAATAAAAGTAATCAATAGCACGGCGGCATACCAGACAAGGGAGAGCGGCTGCATCAGTAAAAACAGCGGAATCGCCGCCACAGTACCGGCAGTACCGGGCGCCCAGGGTGAGGCACCACTACCCAGGCCAAACGCGAGAAAATGGACTGGATTTCGCCATACAGACGCTGGAGCATGATTCATTCGTGTATCCCCTTAGACGGAAAATGGTTAAAACCCTGCGGCGTTACAGGCCAGACCTGGCCATCCTCTGCCAAAAAGATCCCCGGCGTTGCCGATATCTGTCCAATACAGGTGACAGCGACCCGATGATCACGCAGGGCCCAGGCCAGTTTGGGTTCTAGCAGTGCCGGTACAGTAAAACAGAGTTCAAAATCTTCCCCCCCGGTCAGTGCCCATTGACGCGACTGCTCTTCCCCAACCCAACAATGCAACTCATGGGAGATAGGCAGTTCCGCTGGATTGAGCATCACGCCGACCTGACTGGCCTCAAGAATATGATTAAGATCCGCCAGCAAACCGTCAGAAATATCGATGGCAGACGTGGTAAATTCAGCAACCAGTAATGCCGTGCTGATACGGGGTTCAGGACAATAGAAACGGTGTTGCAGATAAGGCACCTGTGCACCGTGGGCATTTCTCAGCAGGGTTTCAAGGCCGCCTTTTGAATCCCCCAGCGTGCCGGTAACAAACACCCGGTCGCCCGGTCGGGCACCGCTGCGCAGCAGGGCTTTATTCGCCTCGGTCCAGCCATGCACCTGAATACTCAGGGTTAACGGGCCACGGGTGGTATCTCCACCGACTAGCTGAACACCATAAAGACGGGCAAGCTCACCCAGCCGGGTACTGAACGCACGCAACCACACCGGATCACTATCAGGCAGAGTAAGCGCCAGGGTAAAGAAAGCGGGGGTTGCCCCCATAGCAGCAAGATCACTGAGTGCAGCACCCAGTATGCGCGAGGCGACTTTGTCGCCAGAGGTACCCGGCAGAAAATGAACGCCCTCAACCATGGTATCAATTGAGACGACCATATCCTGCCTGGCTGGCGGGGCGATGACAGCACAGTCATCCCCCACAGACAAACGAACTGAACCGGTCTGGTCGGTTCCCAGATCAGCGAAATACGTCCGGATCAGTTCAAACTCATCTGTCGCCACGGTCGGTTATTTACCGCGTTTCGCATTAATCTCGGTCATTCGTACCCGGGCAGCCAGCTTATCCAGGATGCCATTAACATACTTATGACTCTCGGTAGCACCGAAGATTTTTGCCAGATCAACGCTTTCATTAATCACGACTTTATACGGTACGACGATACGGTAAATCAGTTCAAAACTGCCGATACGCAGCACTGCACGCTCGATAGGATCAAGCTCTGTCAGGGCTCGGTCCAGAAACGGCTCATAGGCTCTGTCGAGCTCAGCCACATTAGCAGGCACGCCATGTAACAGCTCGTCAAACAGGCTCAGATCCGTGCCGGACATATCATTGTCCATACGGAACTGCAGCTCAATGTCGCTGACGGCATTGCCCGACATTTCCCACTGATACAACGCCTGGAGGGCAAAACTGCGGGCAGACCGGCGCATCTCGGTATGCGACGGTTTTTTCGGCTTTTTAGGCGCAGGAGTATCGCTCATCTTAAACCTCAAGCTGACGCAGCAGACTAACCATTTCCAGTGCAGAGAGTGCTGCTTCAGCACCTTTATTGCCTGCTTTAGTACCGGAACGTTCAATCGCCTGTTCAATAGAGTTAACTGTCAGGATACCGTTAGCGACAGGGATACCGTATTCCAGAGATACCTGAGCCACGCCTTTCGAGCTCTCACCGGAGACATATTCAAAGTGCGGAGTACCGCCACGGATAACGGCGCCCAGCGCGATAATTGCATCATCTTTTTTCTGCGCAGCAATCTTCTGCACCGCCAGTGGAATTTCAAACGCACCCGGCACCCGGACTACACGGATTTTTTCTTCAGCAATGCCGTGACGCTTCAGGGTGTCAATTGCGCCGTCCAGCAAGCTTTCAACCACAAAGCTATTAAAACGACCAACAACAATCGCGTATTGACCATTACCGGTCAGGAAATCACCTTCAATATACTGTACTGACATATTCTTTACTCTTCGCAAGCCATGTAATCAACAATCTCAAGATCGAAACCGGAGATCGCATTAAATTTCATAGGTGAACTCAGCACCCGCATCTTGCCTACCCCCAGATCCCGCAGAATCTGAGAACCGGTACCTACCGTCAGATAGGAACCTGAAGCACTGATATTATGCTGACGGATCTTTTTCTCGGTGTTGAGCATCTGATTCAGGGCATCGCCCAGATCGACCCGAACACCGGTATCCAGCAGTAAAACAACGCCCTTACCTTCATCCGCCACTTTTTGCAGCGCCCGACGCATCGTCCACTTCAACTCCTCACCCTGCGCTGCACCCACCACGTCACGCAGCACTTCAGTGCGCAGGTGAACCCGTACCGGGGTCGGCTCTTCCGGGGTAATCTCCCCCAGTGTCAGCGCCATATGGGTGCATCCCTGAATCTCATCCAGATAGGTGACAAAATTAAAATCACCAAACTCGGTCGGCAACACCCCTTCGCTCTCGCGCATCACCGTATGTTCATTGGTGGTACGATAATGGATCAGATCGGCAATGGTGCCTATCTTCAGATTATGCTTCTCGGCAAACTCTTCCAGATCGGGACGACGGGCCATGGTGCCATCATCGTTCATAATTTCGACAATCGCCGCTGCTGGGGTCATACCAGCAAGACGCGCCAGATCACAGCCTGCTTCCGTATGACCGGCACGACTCAGCACACCACCCGGCTGCGCCATCAGCGGGAAGATATGTCCTGGCTGGACAATATCCTCTGGCTTGGCGTCTGCACGGACCGCCGTGCGTACCGTGTGCGCCCGGTCTGCCGCCGAGATACCGGTCGTCACACCTTCAGCCGCCTCGATAGACATGGTGAAGTTGGTGGAAAACTGTGCGCCATTACTCTGCACCATCAATGGCAACTTCAGCTGTTCGCAGCGCTCACGGGTCAGGGTCAGACAGATCAGTCCGCGGGCATGCTTCGCCATAAAGTTAATATCATCGGCACGCACCATCTCCGCAGCGATCACCAGGTCACCTTCGTTTTCCCGGTCCTCGTCATCCATCAGGATAACCATTTTGCCCTGGCGGATATCTTCGATCAGCTCCTGGGGAGTATTCAATTCCATTAAACTAAAGCCTCTGTTGCCGCACTAGCGGCGGTTCAGGAAACCCGCTGTAGCGAGTGTAGCCATACTCACTCCGCCCGCGGTTTCCGTTAAATTATGTTCAGTATCATCTGTATAGTTGATCAGCCGTTCCATATAACGGGCAATAATATCCACTTCCAGGTGTACTTTCCGGCCAGCCTGATAGCTGGCTATTATAGTTTCCTGTGCCGTATGCGGCACAATATTCAGGTCAAAAACATGGCCTTCAACCGCATTCGCCGTCAGACTGACACCGTCTACCGTGATAGAACCTTTCGCAGCGATGTAGCGCGCAATCGCTTTCGGCGCACTGATTTTATAGCGAATGGAGCGGGCATCCGCGGCAACCGACACGACTTCACCCAGCCCATCCACATGTCCGGTGACAATATGACCACCAAAGCGTGTCGTCGGTTGCATCGCTTTTTCCAGATTTACCCGTTCACCCGGCGATAAGTCGGGAAACCGGGTATGTACCAGGGTCTCCCGTGACACATCTGCCCAGAAACCATCGCCAGGCAGTGCCACCGCGGTGAGACACACACCATTCACCGCAATACTGTCACCGAGCTTCACATCGGCAAGATCCAGATCACCGGTACGGATATACAGACGCAGATCCCCCTGCACCTCCTCGGCCGCAGCGATGACACCCACCGCTTCAATTATTCCGGTAAACATCTCTATTTCTCCAGTTCAGGGGTCAGCGTCAGACGCAGATCATCCCCAAGCATCCGGCTATCAACAAGAGTCAGCTTTTTCTGCTCACTCATTTTATCCAGCGGTAACTGAAACATCGGCATGGCGCTGCTGCCCAATAGTTTCATCGCCTGATAGAGTACCAGTTCATCCACCAGCCCCGCCTCAATAAAGGCCCCGGCCAGGGTAGCCCCCGTTTCCACCAGCACCTCATTGCATTCTCTGCGCGCCAGTTCCTGAAGCAACGGTTGCAGATCGATCTGGCCAGGCTTACCCGGCAGTTTAAGCCACTCCGCCGAGCCGATATCAGCCATAAAAGCGGGAGCATCGACGCAGCTGACTATCAGAGTGCGACCCGGCAGACGTAACACTTTTGCCTGTTCTGGCATTCTGCCGCTGCTATCCAGTATCACCCGAAGCGGCTGACGGGCAGCCACTTCAGCCGCGTTATCAAGCCCCAGTTCGGCTTCCCGGACATTCAGTGAGGCATCATCACTGATAATCGAACCAACACCACTGATCACGGCGGAACTGCGCGCCCGCAACCGCTGAACATCCTGACGGGCCAGCGGCCCGGTGATCCACTGGCTCTCACCGGACGCCATCGCCGTGCGGCCATCCAGACTTGACGCCATTTTAAGCCGGACAAATGGCATTTTAGTTGCCATCCGCTTAATAAAGCCCGGATTCAGTTCACGACACTGAGCTTCCATCAGCCCGCAACGAACCGTTATTCCCGCCTGCTCCAGTTTACGGATACCATTACCCGAAACCCGCGGATTCGGATCAACCATACCGACAACCACATCTTTCACACCCGCGCTGATCAACGCATCGGCACAGGGGGGCGTTTTTCCAAAGTGGCTGCAGGGCTCCAGCGTAACATAGGCAGTACAGCCTTTTGCCCGCTCACCCGCGCTACGCAGGGCGTTAACCTCTGCATGCCCCTCTCCCGCTTTACGATGATAGCCTTCAGCGACCAGCTGGCCATCTTTAACCAGCACACAGCCTACCCGGGGGTTAGGTTCGGTGGTATAGAGTCCCTGCCAGGCGATCTGCACCGCACGGGACATAAAGGTATGATCTGCAACGCTCCATTCTGCCATGCCGGTTACTTTGCCTGAAGGGCATCCTCTTTCTGTTCTGACAGCCGGTCAATCTCTTCTTTAAACTCGTTGATATCCTGAAAACTACGATACACCGAGGCAAAGCGTACATAAGCAACCTGATCCAGTTTACGCAACTGACTCATGACCTCTTCACCGACCGTTCGGGAGGGCAGTTCACGCTCACCGGTGGCCCGCAGATGTTGTTTGATACGACTGATACAGGCTTCGATATCTTCGACGCTGACGGGACGTTTTTCCACTGCACGCTGAATACCGGCACGCAGTTTATCTTCATCGAAGGGCTGGCGAGTGCCATCGGCTTTAATCAGCCGGGGCATGAGAAGCTCTGCGGCTTCGTAAGTGGTAAACCGCTCATGACAGGTGATACATTCGCGCCGACGGCGAATCTGCTGTCCCTCTGCCACCAGGCGTGAGTCTACCACCTTGGTTTCATGGGCATTACAGAACGGACAGTACATATATCATCCTCAAAGAGCGTGGCTGCACTTACAGCCGTAAACGAGCGATTAAACGTTTATATAAGCACTTTTAAGACACTTTTGATGAGACATTTAGAAGTGCTTATATAAACAACCGGGGCGCACAAGGCGCCCCGATAGGGAAACTGAAAATAAAACAGCTTCTATTGTAACGGTTTACTTATAAACCGGGAAGCGTGCACAGATATCCAGAACATTCTGTTTAACCGTGTTAATCACATCGTCATTACCGATGTTATCCAGCACATCACAGATCCAGTGAGTCAGCTGTTCAGCTTCCGCTTCTTTGAATCCGCGACGGGTGATCGCTGGTGTCCCAATACGCAGACCTGAAGTCACGAAGGGAGAACGTGGATCATTCGGTACAGAGTTTTTATTGACGGTGATGTTTGCACGACCCAGCGCCGCATCCGCATCTTTACCGGTATACTCTTTACCAATCAGATCAACCAGGAACAGGTGGTCATCGGTACCATCAGAAACGATCTTAATACCACGCTCCTTGAATACCTTCGCCATCGCCTGAGCATTTTTAACAACCTGAGCCTGGTAGGCTTTCCAGTCATCCTGCATCGCTTCTTTGAAGCAAACAGCTTTAGCCGCGATGATATGCATCAGCGGGCCACCCTGAGATTCTGGGAATACAGCGAAGTTCAGCTTCTTCTGCAGCTCTTCATCGGCATTCGCTGACAGAATCAGACCGCCACGCGGGCCGCCCAGTGTCTTGTGAGTGGTGGTAGTCACGACATCAGCAACCGGTAACGGGCTTGGATAAACACCCGCAGCAACCAGACCCGCAACGTGGGCCATATCAACAAACAGATAAGCACCGACTTTATCAGCGATATCACGAAAACGCTGCCAGTCAACAATACGGGAGTAAGCAGAGAAACCTGCAACGATCATTTTTGGCTTATGCTCAAGCGCCAGACGCTCAACTTCGTTATAATCGATCTCGCCGGTTTCAGCATTCAAACCGTACTGCACTGCGTTGTAGATACGACCAGAAAAGCTGACAGCAGAGCCGTGAGTCAGGTGACCACCATGGGCCAGACTCATCCCCAGTACCGTATCACCTGGCTGACACAGGGCCATATAAACCGCAGCATTCGCCTGAGAACCGGAATGCGGCTGAACGTTTGCATAAGTCGCGCCAAACAGCTCTTTCGCGCGGTCAATCGCCAGCTGCTCAACCACATCAACGTGTTCACAACCGCCGTAGTAACGCTTGCCAGGGTAACCTTCCGCGTATTTATTGGTCAGCTCAGAGCCCTGAGCTTCCATTACCCGTGGGCTGGTATAGTTTTCAGACGCAATCAGTTCGATATGCTCTTCCTGACGCTTGGCCTCAGCCTGCATCGCAGCATACAGATCCGGATCAAAACCAGCGATAGTCATCTCTTTGCTAAACATTAGCGGTCCCCAAGATTGAGATTTACTCCGGCCCGTTAAATCAGCCATCACAGCGTGGATTTTCAGGGCCTTGGAAAAGCCGCGTATTATAGTCGAATTTCTATACAAAACGCACATGAAACTAAGTCAGTTAACGGAGAATTTCGTTCATAAAGGCAATATTTCCGGTCACGCTCACCAATGGTTTAATGATTGCAGCCTCAAGGGTTTATCGATTCTGCGAGTTGCAACGGCACGCCATCATGAAAAAGTCCACCCGGTATGCCCAATCCCGATGATTTACCCCGTTGAAATAGCTTTAAAGGCACTCAACGGCTAATATATGCGCAGTTTTGAGATAACAGTAAATACAGGTTGTGTAATGGCTCAGTACGTTTACAGCATGAACCGGGTTGGCAAAGTCGTGCCACCCAAGCGCGAAATACTTAAAGATATATCCCTGTCGTTCTTTCCTGGCGCCAAAATTGGTGTTCTCGGCCTGAACGGTTCGGGTAAATCCTCCCTGCTGAGAATCATGGCAGGCGTAGACAAGGAATATATCGGCGAAGCCCGGCCAATGCCCGGCATTAATGTGGGCTATCTGCCTCAGGAACCCGAGCTTGATGACAGCAAAACGGTCCGCGAAGTGGTTGAAGAAGCGGTAGCGGATGTCAAAGAAGCGCTGGACGGTCTGGAAGCTGTCTATGCCGCCTACGCTGAACCGGATGCCGATTTTGATGAGCTGGCCAAACAGCAGGCCCGCTATGAAGACCTGATCGCCGCTAAAGATGGCCACAATCTGGATATCATGCTGGAACGCGCCGCCGATGCGATGCGTCTGCCGCCGTGGGACGCCGAGGTTAAAAACCTCTCCGGCGGTGAGCGTCGCCGGGTTGCTCTTTGCCGCCTGCTGCTGGATAAACCAGACATGCTGCTGCTGGACGAGCCAACCAACCACCTGGATGCAGAGTCAATCGCCTGGATCGAGCGATTCCTGAAAGAGTATTCAGGCACAGTGGTCGCCATCACCCACGACCGTTACTTCCTCGATAACGCCGCTGGCTGGATTCTGGAACTGGACCGGGGCCGCGGTATTCCGTACGAAGGTAATTACTCCAGCTGGCTGGAACAGAAAGACAAGCGTCTGGAGATGGAATCGAAACAGGAAGCGGCGCATCACAAAGCCGTTAATGCCGAGCTGGAATGGGTGCGTCAGGGCCAGAAAGGCCGTCAGGCCAAGTCAAAAGCCCGTCTGCGCCAGTTTGAGGAGATGAACTCCCGCGAATTCCAGACCCGTAATGAAACATCAGAGATCTACATTCCACCGGGCCCTCGTCTGGGCGAAAAAGTGATCGTACTGAACAACGTCACCAAATCGTTTGGCGAAAAAGTTCTGTTTGAAGACCTGTCACTGACTATCCCTCAGGGTGCTATTGTCGGCATTATCGGGGGTAACGGTGCGGGTAAATCAACGCTGTTCAAGATGATCACCGGTGCAGAACAACCTGATGCCGGTACGATTGAGATCGGTGAAACGGTGAAACTGGCCTATGTAGATCAGAGCCGTGATCTGGCGGGCGAAAAAACCGTCTGGGAAGAGATTTCCGACGGTCAGGACAACATTGTCGTTGGTAACTATACCACGTCATCCCGGGCTTACTGTGGTCGCTTCAATTTCAAAGGCGCCGATCAGCAGAAGTTTGTTAAAGACCTGTCCGGCGGTGAACGCAACCGTCTGCATATGGCCAAACTGCTGAAAGAGGGCGGCAACGTGCTGCTACTTGATGAGCCAACCAACGACCTGGACGTAGAAACCCTGCGGGCACTGGAGGAAGCGCTGCTGGCCTTCCCGGGCTGCGCGGTGGTTATCTCGCACGACCGCTGGTTCCTCGATCGCGTCTGTACCCATATGCTGGCCTATGAAGGCGAGTCTAAAGTGGAGTTCTTCGAAGGCAACTATACCGAATACGCTGAAGACTATAAGCGTCGTTACGGCAAGGATCATCAGCCTGAACGCATCAAGTACAAGCGGATTGCCAAATAAGCAGGCACTCTGCACCCGAGATAAACAAAACCGGCCCTGTGCCGGTTTTTTTACGCCCCCACTCTGAGTATCTATAAAAGATACTCCTGAGATATTATGGACTAGAATAACAGTGACTAAGACAGCGATAACGGAGCACCGGTATGACAGAAGAGCGGCGCCGCTTCCAGCGGATCACCTTTGACGCAGATTGTGAGATCCGCACCGATGACTGCAGCTGGCCGGTACAACTGATCGACATCTCGCTTAAGGGCGCACTGACCTCGATCATTCTGACGCCGCTGCTAAAGATCGGTGATACCGCCGAGCTGGTTATACGTTTATCGAATGACACGGTGATTGTGATGCCGGTTATTCTGCGTCATCATCTGGGTGAATATCTGGGATTTGAAGCACAGACCATCGATATCGACAGCATCTGCCATCTGCGCCGGCTGGTCGAACTCAACCTGGGCAACGAAGGACTCCTTGAAAGAGAGCTTGAGCACCTCAGTGGTCGCTAAGCCAGGCTCTGCCGTGTTTTTAATTAAATAACCTGACGTCATCAGAGCGCATCCAGCGCCTCAGATAGCTGACTCACACCGATAACGGTCATCCCTTCGGGTGATTGTTTTGGCGCGTTGGCTTTAGGCACAATCGCCCGCCGAAAACCGTGTTTAGCCGCTTCTTTTATCCGTTCCTGGCCATTGGGTACAGGACGAATCTCACCAGACAGACCCACTTCTCCAAACACGATCAGATCCTGCGGCAGTGCACGATCACGAAAACTGGACACCACCGATAGCAGCAATGCCAGGTCAGCACTGGTCTCCAGCACCTTCACCCCGCCAACGACGTTGACAAAGACATCCTGATCACCGGTTTGCAGACCGCCATGCCGGTGCAGCACCGCCAGCAACATCGCCAGTCGATTATGATCCAGCCCCACCGCGACCCGCCGGGGGTTGTTCATATGGCTCTGATCTACCAGCGCCTGCACCTCCACCAGTAACGGCCGGGTCCCCTCCCAGATAACCATGACCAGACTACCGGGACTGGCTTTCTCACCCCGATTAAGGAAGATTGAACTGGGGTTTTTGACCTCTTTAAGCCCCTGTTCCAGCATTGCAAAGACACCCAGCTCATTCACCGCACCAAAGCGGTTTTTGTGGCTGCGCAGTGTCCGGAAACGACCATCACTATCCCCCTCTAGCTGCAGTGAGCAGTCGATCATATGCTCCAGCACCTTAGGACCGGCCAACGAGCCATCTTTGGTCACATGCCCCACCAGAAACAATACCGTACCGGTTTGTTTAGCAAACCGGGTGAGATAAGCCGCAGCTTCACGCACCTGGGACACACTGCCGGGTGCCGACTGTACATCATCGACATGCATCACCTGAATCGAGTCGACCACCAGCACTTTGGGTTTCAGTTGCTCAGCAATCGAGCAGATCTGTTCCACACTGGTTTCCGATAGCATTTTCAGATTATTAGTTGCCAGCCCCAGGCGCTGCGCACGCAACGCAACCTGTTGCAGTGATTCCTCACCGGTGACATAGAGTGCCGGCATCTGTTGCGCCAGATAACACATCGTCTGCAACAACAGAGTACTTTTACCCGCCCCCGGATGCCCACCGATCAGAATGGCCGACCCGGGTACCAGTCCACCACCGAGAACCCGGTCCATCTCGCCGGAACCGGACGCAAAGCGGGGCATATCGGCCAGATTAACCTCAGACAGGTCCTGCACCTTAGCTATCGTGCCAGCACCGGCATAGCCTTCAAACCGTGCGCCGCGTGCCGCCGTGGGTTTAGCACTGCTGAGGCGTATCTCGGTAAGCGTATTCCAGGCATGGCAGGCACTACACTGTCCCTGCCACTTGGTGTAATCTGCACCACAATCATTACAGACATATGCACTCTTTGCCTTCGCCATCAGACTCTCCTCGGGATCAATCAGAGCATTCTAGCGGAAGCCTCCCCCGGCTTGAACCAAAGAGAACTTTATTTATTCGGCTGAAGGTCTACAATCGTCCGCTACGTAATGAATAAACAATTAAAAACTTCACGTATCACATTATTCATGAGGAGCTTCAGATGAAACTGGAAACAATTGCCATACACGGTGGTTACAGCCCGGAAGAAACAACCAAAGCGGTTGCTGTACCTATCTATCAAACCACCTCTTACGCGTTTGACAATGCCCAGCATGGCGCGGACCTGTTTGACCTGAAAGTCCCGGGTAATATCTATACCCGTATCATGAACCCGACCAATGACGTGCTGGAACAGCGCGTGGCTGCAATGGAAGGCGGTGTGGCTGCACTGGCTGTTGCTTCAGGCATGGCGGCAATCACCTATGCGATTCAGACTATCGCTGAAGCGGGCGACAACATCATCGCCACCAGCGAACTCTATGGCGGCACCTACAATCTGTTTGCTCATACCTTCCCCCGCCAGGGCATTGAGGTTCGTTTTGCCAATAAGGATGATTTTGCCGCAATGGAAGCCCAGATCGATGACCGCACCCGCGCCATCTACTGTGAATCAATCGGTAACCCTTCCGGCGGCATTGCCGATATCGAAACCATGGCTGAGCTGGCTCATAAACACGGTCTGCCGCTGATTGTTGACAGCACTGTTGCCAGTCCGGCGCTGTGGCGCCCGATCGAACACGGCGCGGATATCGTCGTACAGGCGGCCACCAAATATATTGGTGGTCACGGTAACTCTATCGGCGGTGTTATTGTCGATTCTGGTAAATTCCCCTGGGCAGAGCACGCTGACCGCTTCCCGCTGCTGAATACCCCCGACGTGTCCTATCATGATGTGGTTTACACCGAAGCCTTCGGCCCTGCGGCCTTTATCGGTCGTTGCCGCGTAGTTCCGCTGAGAAACACCGGTGCAGCTCTGTCGCCAATGAATGCGTTCCTTTTGCTACAAGGTGTCGAAACACTCTCGCTACGTATGGAGCGCGTCTGTGAAAACACCCTGAAGGTTGCCAGGTATCTGGAAAACCATGATCAGGTCAGCTGGATCAACTATGCGGGCCTGGAAAGTCACAAAGATTACCCTCTGGCACAGAAATATATGAACGGCCAGGCATCCGGCATCCTCAGCTTCGGTATCAAAGGTGGACGCGAAGGCACCCGGAAATTCTATGATGCACTGAACATCTTCACCCGCTTAGTGAATATCGGCGACTGTAAGTCTCTGGCATCCATTCCTGCAGAAACCACCCACCGTCAGCTGAACGATGAAGAGCTGAAATCTGCCGGTGTAACCGACGATATGGTACGTCTGTCAATCGGCATTGAGCATATCGATGACCTGCTGGCCGATCTGGAGCAGGCGCTTCAGGCAGCATAATCAGCTGAACGACTAGAGCAACATAAAAAAGCCTCGCAGTTGCGAGGCTTTTTAGTTTTCAGTGGTTCCCAGTCAGAACAGAGGGCAACCTCACTTAAAGACTTTACGCACTCTCTCCCATAATGTCCGGGCGTTATGGCCCTTTTCTGACGCTCTTGCCAGCTGTCTCAGGGTTTCGATCTTACTGATCGCCAGCGCATATTGCGCCTCGACTTCATCATCAGCGGAGGCGTTGAATTCAAGATCGTTCACTAATCCATCATTCAGGCCATAGATCCAGCCATGAACCGTCAGCTCCTGACCCCGCAACCAGGCATCCTGAACAATCGTTGTTTCACAGACATTAAAGGCCTGCTCAATGACATTCAGTTCACACAGCCGGTCTAACTGCTGATGGGAGTGATCCCAGGCGGATAACAGTTCCCTATGCTTCTGGTTTACTTTACGAATCTGCCTCAGCCAGTTGTCGATCAGACCATGAGGGGTGCTTTCCAGCGCGGCTTTAACACCACCGCAGCCATAATGACCGACCACCATAATATGTTTAACTTCCAATACCTGAACCGCATACTGAATCACAGAAAGGCAGTTCATATCAGTATGAATCACCAGGTTAGACACATTCCGGTGAACAAATAGTTCACCCGGCAGCATGCCTACAATTTCATTGGCAGGCACACGACTGTCGGAACAGCCGATCCAGAGATATTCAGGGGCCTGCTGATGCGCCAGTGTTTCAAAAAATTGCGGATCATCCTGGCTAATCTGTTCTGCCCATTGGCGGTTACTTTCTAAAAGTTGCGTCAGTCGTTTCATTATTTTCTATTACATAGCAAAAGAGGGCGTTATGCCCTCTTTTTAAACGATTGCTCAGACGTGATACTGAGCACTGAGTTCATGTACCGCATCAACAAAGATCTTCGGCTGCGCCGGATCAACAAACTGATGGATACCATGTCCCAGATTAAAGATATGTCCAGGGCCGCTGCCGTAGCGCGCCAGAATATCCGCAACTTCAGCTCGAATACGCTCAGGCGTTCCATAGAGCACAGAAGGGTCCATATTGCCCTGAAGAGCGACCTTGTCACCAACCCGGGCACGGGCATCATCGATATTAGTGGTCCAGTCCAGACCCAGGGCATCGGCACCAGAATCAGCCATCGCTTCCAGCCACTGGCCGCCGTTCTTGGTAAACATAATCAGTGGCACTTTACGGCCATCGTTCTCACGAATCAGACCGTTAGCGATCTGTTGCATATATTTCAGTGAAAACTCCTGATACATCGGACCACTCAGGGCACCGCCCCAGGTATCAAAGATCTGCACCGCCTGGGCACCACTCAGAATTTGTTGATTCAGGTAATCGGTAACCGACTGCGCCAGTTTATCCAGCAACTGGTGCAATACCTCAGGGGTGGCATACATCATCTGTTTGATATGACGGAAATCCTTACTGGAACCCCCTTCAACCATATAAGTTGCCAGCGTCCACGGACTGCCGGAGAAACCGATCAGCGGCACCCGGCCATTCAGCTCGGAACGGATGGTTTTCACGGCATTCATCACATAATCCAGATCACTGGCCGATTCCGGCACTGGCAATGCATCGACATCGGCTTCAGTACGGATAATCTTTTTGAACTTAGGTCCTTCACCCACTTCAAAGTACAGCCCCAGCCCCATCGCATCAGGAATGGTCAGAATATCTGAAAACAGAATAGCCGCATCCAGATCGTAGCGCTCTAATGGCTGAATCGTGACTTCACAGGCAAGATCCCGGTTTTTACACAGACTCAGAAAGTCTCCTGCCTGAGCACGGGTGGCACGATACTCTGGCAGATAGCGGCCCGCCTGACGCATCATCCATACGGGTGTTACATCAACCGGTTCACGCATCAGCGCACGCAGAAAACGATCATTCTTCAATTCAGCCATTACATATTCTCGACTCAGATTCAAAACTGGGGGCATTTTACAGGTTTTTACAGGCGGGAGCGAACAACCACTGCATCTTCGCTGATCTGAGTGACCGAAACAAAAAAGGCCGCCTGTGGCGACCTTTTCAAGAGACACTAAAGCTTACACTTTCAGGTAATCCAGAATACCTTCTGCCGCTTTACGCCCCTCATCAATGGCGGTAACCACCAGATCAGAGCCGCGTACCATATCACCACCAGCAAACACTTTCTCATTGCTGGTCTGAAAGGCATAGGTTTTATCCACAGACGTTTTAATCCGGCCATCTTCTTCAAGGTCGATACCAAAATCAGCAAACCATGGGGAAGGGCTGGGACGGAAGCCAAATGCAACCAGTACTGCATCAGCAGGCAGCACCTCTTCACTGCCTGCAACCACTTCGGGGCGGCGGCGTCCATTCTCGTCAGGTTCACCCATCTGCGTGGTAACAACTTTCACACCGGTGACTTTGCCTGCTTCCCCGACAACCTCAACCGGCTGGCGGTTAAACATGAACTGCACACCCTCTTCACGGGCATTCTCAACTTCACGCTTGGAGCCTGGCATATTCGCTTCATCACGACGATAGGCGCAGGTCACGCTGCTGGCTCCCTGCCGGATAGAGGTACGGTTACAGTCCATCGCCGTGTCACCACCACCGAGAACCACAACATTCTTACCTTCTACGCCGATATAGTCGGCAGCATCTTTCTCAAAGCCCAGACAACGATTAACGTTGGAGATCAGGAACGGCAGAGCATCGTGAACGCCATCCAGTTCTTCCCCCGGGAAACCACCTTTCATGTAGGTATAGGTGCCCATACCCAGGAAAACTGCATCAAAGCTGTCGATCAGCTCCTGCATCTGAATATCTTTACCGACTTCGGTATTCAGTCGAAACTCAACACCCATATCGGTAAAGATTTCGCGGCGACGCACCATCACATCTTTATCCAGTTTGAACTCAGGGATACCGAAGGTCAGCAGTCCACCAATTTCAGGGTGACGATCAAAGACCACCGGCTTCACGCCATTACGCACCAGAATATCGGCCGCTGCCAGTCCTGCCGGACCCGCACCGATCACCGCGACTTTTTTATCGGTCACCGGAACTTTGCTCATATCCGGACGCCAGCCCATCGCAAAGGCGGTATCGGTGATATGTTTCTCCACAGAACCAATAGTAACTGCGCCAAACTCATCATTCAGCGTACATGCACCTTCACACAGTCGGTCCTGAGGACACACACGACCACAGACTTCTGGCAACGAGTTTGTCTGATGGCTCAGCTCGGCTGCTTCAATAATGTTGCCTTCTGACACCAGCTTGAGCCAGTTCGGAATATAGTTGTGTACCGGACACTTCCATTCGCAATACGGATTGCCACACTCAAGACAACGATGTGCCTGTTCGGACGCATCTTCCGACTTAAACGGTTCATAGATTTCAGCGAACTCCTTTTTACGGATATTCGCATCAATTTTACCCGGTCCCTGACGCTCTACTTCCAGAAACTGAAAATCATTCTTCAGACGTTCAGACATTCTCCACCCCGCCTAATGGTGCCTGCCCGCAGGCAGACACAGCTTTTACTAAACACCTGTTCGATGAACCCATTACTCCGGACGCGAGCGCATATCAGTCAGCAGCGCTCCCAGACTAGCGGCCTTCGGCTTAACCAGCCAGAAACGACCAATATAGTCATCGAAGTTTTCAACAATCTCCTGCCCCCATGCACTGTCGGTCTCTTTGACAAAACCGATAATCACAGAGCGCAGGTGGTTTTTATACTCTTCCATATGCTGCGGAGCGACCCGATGGATATCGACCAACTCATGGTTGTACTTATCCACAAAGGTATTTTCCATGTCCAGTACGTAAGCGAAGCCGCCTGTCATACCTGCACCGAAGTTGTAGCCCGTCTGACCCAGCACAGTAATCAAACCACCGGTCATATATTCGCAACAGTGATCGCCAGCACCTTCGATAACGGCATGACACCCAGAGTTTCGCACGGCAAATCGCTCACCGGCACAACCTGCAGCATACAATTTGCCACCGGTAGCCCCATAGAGACAGGTATTACCAATAATCGCAGTATCATTGCTGGCATAGGTGACAACATCCGGCTGACTGATAACGATCTTACCGCCTGCCATACCTTTACCAACGTAATCGTTTGCATCACCTTTCAGGTAAAGTTCCTGACCACCCGCGTTCCAGACACCAAAGCTCTGACCCGCATGTCCCTTAAAGTTGAAACGGATCGGGGAAGCAGACATCCCCAGATTGCCATGAACCTTAGCAATGGCACCCGAAGTACGCGCACCTACCGAACGGTCACAGTTGGTAATCACCAGTTCAAACTGACCACCTGACTTTTCGTTAATCGCCCGGCTGGCCAGCTCCAGCATCCGGGTATTCAGCGCGCCGGTATCGTAAGGGTCATTGTGCTCAACCTGGCAAACCTGTGGATACTCCGCAGGAATGTTGGCATCAGATATAAGCGGCGACAGATCCAGCTTGCCATGCTTGGCAGTTGTACCTTCCAGCAGCTCCAGCAGGTCAACCCGACCCACCAGCTCTTCCAGAGTCCGTACACCCACCGATGCCATCCACTGACGAGTCTCTTCGGCAACGAAGCGGAAGTAGTTCTTAACCATTTCAACGGTGCCGCGGTAATAATTATCCCGCAGTTCATCGTTCTGAGTGGCAACACCAGTGGCACAGTTGTTCAGGTGACAGATTCGCAGGTATTTACAGCCTACTGCGACCATCGGCATCGTACCGAAACCGAAGCTCTCTGCACCCAGAATAGCTGCTTTAACCACATCCAGACCGGTTTTCAGACCACCATCAGTCTGCAGACGGATCTTGCCACGCAGATGGTTACCGCGCAGAGACTGATGCGCATCAGCCAGACCCAGCTCCCATGGGGAACCAGCATAGTGCACTGAGGTCAGCGGACTTGCTGCTGTACCACCATCATAGCCTGAGATAGTGATCAGGTCAGCGTAGGCCTTGGCAACACCGCAGGCAATGGTGCCTACACCCGGACGGGACACCAGCTTCACCGACACCAGACCTTCAGGGTTGACCTGCTTAAGGTCGAAAATCAGCTGCGCCAGATCCTCAATCGAGTAGATATCATGGTGTGGCGGAGGTGAAATCAGGGTTACACCCGGTACCGAGTAACGCAGCCGCGCGATCAGGCTGTTGACCTTACCGCCAGGCAACTGACCACCCTCACCCGGTTTAGCGCCCTGTGCCACCTTGATCTGCATAACATCGGCATTGATCAGGTATTCAGGCGTTACACCGAAGCGACCGGAAGCCACCTGCTTAATTTTAGAGCGTTTATTGGTACCATGGCGGGCAGGGTCTTCACCACCTTCACCGGAGTTAGAACGACCGCCCAACTCATTCATCGCCATCGCCAGACACTCATGCGCCTCAGGCGACAACGCACCCAGAGACATTGCTGCGGAGTCGAAACGCGGGAAGAGCTTCTCGGCAGGTTCGACTTCACTCAGAGGGATCGGCTGGAGATCTATTCTCAGCCCCATCAGATCGCGAATCGTGGCAACACCGCGCTTGTTGACCAGGTCGGCGTAGGCCTGATAATCAGCAGCATCACCACTACGCACAGCGGCGTGAATGGTACGGATAACATCCGGGTTATAGGCATGGTATTCACCACCATGCACATATTTTAACAAACCTCCCTGCTGAATCTTCTTCCGCGCAACCCAGGCCTCAGCCGCCAGACTCTGCTGATCCAGCTGGAAATCGCTGAAATCAGCCCCCTGAATACGACTCGCTACGCCCGGGAAGCATAGATCCACTACTTCAGAGTTAATGCCAACCGCTTCAAACAGCTGTGCACCACGATAGGAAGCAATTGTCGAGATACCCATCTTCGACAGGATCTTCATCAGGCCTTTCTTGATGCCTTTACGATAGTTCTCATGGCTATCAAGCCAATCCATCTGCATTTCACCCGTAGCACAGAGATCAGTCAGCACACGGTAAGCCAGGTATGGATACACAGCTGTGGCGCCAAAACCAAACAGGACAGCAAAGTGATGAGGGTCGCGTACCGTACCGGACTCAACAACAATGTTGGCATCCGCACGCAAGCGGGTATTGATCAGGCGGTGATGTACAGCACCCGTCGCCATCGCCGCATGGATAGGTAACCGACCCTTTGCAATCGCAAAATCAGACAGAATGATGATCACTTTGCCGGAACGAACCAGTTCTTCGGCTTTATCAGCAACCGACTCAATCGCTTCTTTAAGCCCCATAATTTCAGGATCGTAATTCAGGTCGATCTGAGCAACACCAAAGCCTTCTACAGTATTGTTTTTCAGCCGTAAAAACTTACTGGCCGACAATACCGGTGAGGTCAGGATAACCCGTCGGGCGTGCTCCGGAGTCTCTTCAAATACGTTGCGCTCGGCACCAATACAGGTTTCCAGTGACATCACTATCGCTTCACGCAGCGGATCGATAGGCGGGTTAGTTACCTGAGCGAACTGTTGGCGGAAGTAATCAAAGACCGAGCGGACCTTTGAAGACAGTACCGCCATCGGCTTATCATCACCCATAGAACCGACCGCTTCCATCGCGGTTTCACCCAGAGGACGCAATACCTGATCACGCTCCTCATAGGTTACCTGAAACATCTTCATATGAGCCTTCACCTCTTCAGGTGTCATATCACAGAAAGACTTGGACTCTTCAGTCAGGTTCATGGTCTGTTCAAGTGGCAACGCATTTTCACGCATCCACTTTTTATAAGGCTGGGCTTTCTTCAGGCGATCATCAACATCAGCGGTGTGCAGCACTTCGCCGGTCTGAGTATCAATCGACAATATTTGTCCCGGACCAACACGGCCCTGTGAGACAACATCTTCTGGCTGATAGTCAAATACACCTATCTCAGATGCAGTACAGATCAGACCATCTTTCGTCATCACCCAGCGGGACGGACGCAAACCATTGCGGTCCAGCATACAGACGGCGAAGCGGCCATCGGTCATCACCATACCGGCGGGACCATCCCAGGGTTCCATATGCATGGAGTTGTAGTCATAGAACGCCCGCAGTTCAGCATCCATGGTATCAACATTTTGCCAGGCAGGTGGCACAATCATGCGCGCAGCACGATACAGATTCATGCCACCAACCAGCAGGAACTCCAGCATGTTATCCATACTGGAGGAGTCCGAGCCGGTGGTGTTAACAATCGGCTGCAGCTCTTCAACACTGGGTAACAGATCAGTAGCAAACTTGCTCGAGCGCGCACGGGACCAGTTCCGGTTACCCTCTATCGTGTTGATCTCACCATTATGGGCCAGTAAACGGAATGGCTGAGCCAAAGGCCAGCGCGGTGCTGTATTGGTCGAAAAGCGCTGATGATAGGTACAGATCGCGGTTTCCAGGCGCTCGTCACTCAGGTCCTGGTAAAACACCGGCAGATCCACCGGCATTGTCAGCCCCTTATAGGAGATAACTTTGTCGGAAAGGCTACAAATATAAAAATCACTGTCCGCGCTCAGTGCAATCTCAGCCTTACGCCGGGCAGTATAAAGACTCACCGCAAACTCACGCTCAGCCTTATCTGTGGTAACGAAAACCTGCTCAATCTGCGGCAGAGTGTCCTTAGCAATCGGCCCAAGACAACTCGGATCAGTCGGGACTTCCCGCCAACCAGCGATGTTCAGCCCCTGCGCCTGCAGGGCACTATTTAATGTTTCCCGGGCAGTCGCAGCCAGGGCCGGCTCTGTTGAAAGGAAGACCATGCCCACGGCATAGTTATCGCCCAGTTCAACCCCCAGGTCGCTTTTTGCCGCCGCACGCAGAAATGCATCAGGCTTCTGCATCAGCAGTCCGCAGCCATCTCCCGTTTTGCCGTCAGCCGCGATCCCACCACGGTGGGTCATACATGCAAGTGCTTCAATCGCCTTCAACAAAACATTGTGGCTTGGTTCACCTTGCATGTGGGCCATCAGGCCAAAACCACAGTTGTCTTTGAACTCACCAGGGCGATACAGACCTATGCTCATAAACGAATCCCACCAAAAAGTTCTTAATTATCAATACAATAAAGTCGCCAAATCCCTGCGACTGATGTACATGCAGGGAAAATGGGAAAGGTATTTTACACAGCGAGGGAAGGAAGGACAAATTATAAGCAAGACAGAAGAATCTTTTGTTTGCCGAAGCAATACAAAGAAATACTATTTTCTCGCTGCTATATCCGTCTGAATTCCCTGAATAGCCCTGGCCCAGGGCTTCATCTTAGCAAGCGCTGCAGGCAATGAGTCACTCGCAGCCTGAGCCGCATCACGGTCTTTATATTGTCCATAGACTACCACATACCAGGGTTTATTTTTATAGCGGGTCTCAAACATATAAAATTTCTGCGGCTCGGTCTGAGCACTAATAAACTGTTCTGCTGTGGTTTGCATGCCGGCACCCAGCATCTGCAGCGTATAACCCTTGGCAGGCCAGTTCATCAGACTTTTCTCAGAATCCGTTAACTGACGTGCAACCACCGATGTCGATTTAACGGGTACTTTTTTCTTCAGCGGCTGCGCTTTTGACACAACAACCGGCTTAGGCTGACTGGCAATAGCGGCTTTCGGAGCCTCACGCTCAATCCTTTTTACTGGTGAATCTGCCACAACCGATAACTTACTTTCGGGCTGTTTCGCTGACCGACTGATGACCGGCTCATCAACCTCTTCCTTAACATCGATCTGCACAACCTCATCCGGCATTGCGTTCTGAACAACAGAGACTTCGGCCTCAGCAGCACTCTCGTCGGGCGTCAGCAAAGGGCTGACAGATGGCTCCCCTCCAGTAGCAATCACAGGGCCTGCTTCAACAGGAACCTGAATTTGCACCTGCGAACGAACCTTATTATCGTCACTCTCAGGCCAGTATTGCCATAACGCAACAACCAGAACCAGCAGCAATACCGCCGCCACGCTGGAAATATGAACCCAGGTAAAACCGGAGGCTTCACTGGCCTTATTCACCGTCCCCGACCGGAATAGCAACTCAATCTGCTGATTAAGGCGTCCGGGGTACCCCCCTGATGCATCGTAAACCGCCTGTAGCTGTCTTTCAGTCAGAGAGGCTGTAGCACTATAGCGCTGTAAGAGATAATTCTTAGCTTCGGTGTAGGTAAACGCTTCGAGTGTGAGCTGATGCACCTGAGACTCTAACAATTCAAACTCATCAAACGACTCTAACCGCGCCCGAAAGCCTTCTCTAGCAGCCATCAACAGATGCGGCTTAACCGGTAACCCCTGCGCTTCACTCAACATCTGCAGCAATAACTGAATAACCGGATTTTCCAGCTGATCCGCATTATCTATAATGATAACCCATTGAATATGTTCAACCGCCATCACCTGCGCAAAGCTGTAAATAGCGTTCAGCATCTGCTGGTTATCAGCCTGAATATCGAGTTCGGGGCTAAGCTGCTGACTCAGCGAGACCAGCAACCCATTAAGGTGACTGGTTCTACTGCCATCAATTGAGCAGAGCCTCAGAGTACGGTCACTCTCAGCGGCCTGGAGCTGTTGAATCAACACCGATTTTCCGGCCCCCTCAGGCCCAGTGACAAGCAAGAGGAAGTCACTGAAACGACTCAGATGTTCGAGTTTCTCCAGTAGTTGCAACCGTGACGGCGGCTCAAAAAAGAAGTTTTTTCGTTGTTCTGCATTTGCAAATGCATCGGCCAGGGCGTTAACACCACTGCCTTTAGACTCGATCATCTGCGCGCCCCATTACGATGCGATATGGTTTAAGGTTTGTTGCAACGCTGACGGATCAAACTGATCGGTGACGACTGCGTTACCCAATGCACGGAGTAAAATTAAACGCAGCTGACCATCAATGACCTTTTTATCCACCGCCATCAATGTCATATAGTCTTCTGGTGTCATCCCTTCCGGGGATTCAACCGGAAGATTCGCAGCTTTCATTATCCGGATAACCCGTTGGCAGTCCTCACTGCTGATCCAGCCAAGACGCTGAGAAAGGTCAGCGGCCATGACAGTGCCAACAGCGACAGCTTCACCATGGAGCCAGTTACCATACCCCTGACAGGATTCGATTGCATGCCCAAACGTATGGCCCAGATTCAAGAGAGCCCGCACCCCAGATTCCTTCTCATCCTGGGCTACCACTTCAGCTTTCAACTCACAGGAACGATAAATCGCATAAGCCAGCAATGCTGCATCACGCCCCACCAAACCAGCCATATTTTCTTCTAGCCAGTTGAGAAACAGAATGTCATACACCAGACCATACTTGATCACTTCGGCCAGCCCGGCTGATAACTCCCGGTCGGGTAGTGTCGCCAATACATCAACACTCGCCAGTACAACCTGTGGCTGATGAAATGCACCGATCATGTTTTTCCCCAGAGGGTGATTAACTCCGGTTTTTCCACCTACGGAAGAATCCACCTGTGAGAGCAGCGTTGTCGGAATCTGTATAAAGTTGACCCCTCGCTGGTAGCAAGCGGCAGCAAAGCCGGTCATATCGCCAATGACACCGCCTCCCAGGGCAATTAGTGTCGTGGTCCGATTATGCCGACGCTGAAGTAGGCGATCATAGACCGCATTCAGCTGATCCAGCGTTTTATACTGTTCACCATCCGGCAAAATAACCTCATCAATCTGAACAGGAGGCAAAATGGACTTCAGTTGATCGAGATATAGCGGAGCTACGGTTTCGTTACTAACAATCAGCACCTGATTACCCTTGATGAAAGGGGCCAGGTGTTCTGTGCGGAACAGATCTGTTCCAATAAAAATAGGATATGAACGATCACCAAGATCAACATTCAGGGTTTGCATGGAGGGCTTATCTCTATTTAACAATTTGCTGTGCGCGAAGCTCCGCCATTATATCAGTAACTACGGCTTTCGGGTTACGCCGTTCAGTATCAATAACCACATCAGCCACTTGCAGATAAAGAGGGTGACGCTGCTCCATTAACGTATTTAAAACCGTTTCAGGATCAGGCGTTTGTAATAACGGTCTATTTTTATCCCGTGACGTCCGCTCCAACTGCTGGGCAACAGACGCTTTCAGATAGACCACGGTGCCTCGCCCCTGCAGGTTGGAGCGATTCTCCTGCCGTAGCACTGCCCCTCCTCCAGTAGCCAGCACCAGATTATCTTCAGCACTCAGCAGATCAATGACCATCGATTCACGGTCACGAAAACCCGATTCACCTTCAACATCAAAGATCCAGGGAATATCTGCACCCGCGCGTTCTTCAATAACTTTATCAGAATCGACAAATCTGAGTTTAAGCTCGTGAGAAAGAAGACGCCCTATGGTGCTTTTTCCAGCACCCATAGGGCCAATTAAAAATATGTTCAATACAACAACCTTATTGAGCTGAAAGCGACTCTCTTACCAGCTTAGGCGTAATGAAAATCAGCAATTCTGACTTGATGTTTGACTGCGACTTATTACGGAACAAGGCACCCAGAACAGGTAGATCACCCAACAACGGAGTTTTGTTGACAGTATTATTAGTTTCATTCTCAAATACCCCGCCGAGAACGATTGTCTGTCCATCAGGAACAACAACAGAAGTTTCCAACAGATTTTTGATAATACTGATATCACCGTTAGATAGCGTTTCACCAATTGAATCTTTCTTAATAACCAGATCCATGGCTATCCGATCTCCTGGATTAATTCGTGGCGTTACTTCCAGCGACAGAACCACATCTTTAAACTCGACGTTAACATCTCCATCTTCAACTGTCTGATATGGAACTTCGCGACCAGACTCGATTAACGCAGCCTTACCATTCGTAGTAACAACTTTAGGCTGAGAAATTACTTCAATACGTCCATCGGATTCCAGAGCGGAAAGCTCAAGCTGCAAAAGAGCACTATTAGTAGCAAGCCCAATTGCCACTGAAGCAGGGGATGTAACGTTAGCCCCAAGGTCAACCATCAAACCACTTGGCACAGCTCCTGGTGAAGACACTCCGGCAATAGAGCTACCAATAGAGATACCATTCCCAGAAGAATCACTATCTCCATAGCCAAGCCCCCACCTAATACCCAGATCTTTAGATACTGTTGTGTTTGCTGTTACCAGTCGAGCTTCAATCAACACCTGCGCAACTTCGGTATCAAATCGACGTAGTGTTGAACGTATCTCTCCAATCCGCTTTTCAGTTTCACGTACCATCAGGACATTGGTTTCATCATCGGCCAGGATGAATCCCCGATCTGAAACAAGCTTCGCCTGATTCAGGCGTGACACCATATCCGATGCTTTCCTGAAATCGACCTGAATAAACTCTGTGCGAAGTGGCGCAAGTTCTTCGACCTGTTTATTACTTTCAAGCTCGACACGCTCACGTTCTGCGATCTCTTCTGCCGTACCAATCAGCAGCACATTACCCATCTCACGTTTATCGAGCTTGTTCGTGTTAAGAATCAGATCTAATGCCTGATCCCAGGGGACATTTTTTAAGCGCAGGGTAATGTTACCATCAACATTGTCACTGACAACCAGGTTCATCTCGGCAACTTCTGCAAGAATTTGCAGCACTGAACGTATCTCTACATTCTGGAAGTCGAGATCGATCCTCTCGCCGGTATACGGGAAACGCGCCTCTTCGATGTTATCCAGTTCCTGCTGAGTAATCGGTTTTACATCGACCACCAGCTGGCTATTGGTTTGATAAACCATATAGTCATAAGGCTCTGGCGTAGGTTTAATCAAAATTGAAACATTTTCGCCACTCGCCATGGAATCAATGAACATGACCGGCGTTGCAAAGTCCTGTACATCGATACGATTCTGCATACTTGGAGAAAGATCAACACCCAGCAGGTTTACGACTACATTGTTACCTTCCTCAATGACATCAACACCCGCCTTATCATCAGACAATGAAACAACGATCCGGCCTGCTCCCTCGGGGGTCCGTTCAAAATCGACACCTTTTACCCGGGTTTTGTCAGAGACGACCGGCTTAGCGGTTGAATCAGCGGCGACGGATTTACTAACCCTGGTCGCTTCCTGCTTAGCCATGCCCCGGTCGCCGATAGTCAGGAACAAACTATTGCCATCGGTCCGGGTTTCGAATGATGACGCTTCAAAAAGATCAACGACAACTCTGAGGCGGCCAGCAACCTGAGCAAAGTTGATTTTATCAACATTACCGTTTTCTACCGTTAACAAACGGGTATCCTGAGTATTTTCAACGCCCCACATATCAAGTACAACCCGGGCTGGACTGGTTGTCATGTAGGACTTAGGCAGAGAAGGAGGGACATCAAAGTCGAAGCGCACCTCCAGCTTATTATCAGGTAACGAAACGAAGGACGATGCCATTAGTTTTGCATCAGCAGCTAACGCATTGAAAGCCAGCATCCACAACCCGATGACCATCCCCGCCATCTTAGCGAGTGCGGTGTAAGTCGGTTTACCCGCCTGAATATTCTTATTCACAGTATTCACCATCATCGTCATCAATCCATCACCACGCTACGGGGACGTCGCATCCAACCACCCCGGCCGTTTGTAACAATCTCAATAAGCTCAACATTATCACTGTTAACAGCAACCACTTTGCCGTAATCCAGCCCCATATAATCACCGACAGATACCCGGTGCACCTCTCCCTTCTTATCCCTGATCAGGGCCCAGCGCGAGCCATCTGAACTCATGTTGATACTCCCAACCATGGAAAGATTATCCAGCGAAAATGTTTCAAGATAGGATCTCTCACGATCAACATCTGGCTTGATGCTATTTTCGCCCTCAGTAGCAACATCCTCTTCTGAATCAAATGCAACTACTGTAATTAACGGTTTAAAAGGACTGCGCATGCTCGCGCCCTGATAGACAAAGCTATGGTAGGGCTTAAACTCCGGCAGAGGCGGTACCTCACTAGTCTCATTCTGCTTCTCCTGCGCAACAAAACTACGCAGATCACTGACATCTTCAATCCAGACACAGCCGCCCAGGAAAAAGGGAATAAGAATCAGAAAACGCACAAGCTTACTTGGTATCATCATAGCGATAAGTCTTTGCACTAATTGTCATATCCAACTGATCTCCAGCAGGAACTATACTATAGTCATGCAGGGTTACGATCCTGGGGATCGCCGCAACACCACTGACAAACTGCCCCATCTGGTGATAGGTACCACTCACTTTAATGTTGATCGGCAGTTCAATGAAAATCTCATTTTTCTTCTCTCCATCCAGGGTGATTGACTCAATGTTCAATCCACTGGAGCGACCGATCTCGGTGATATCTTCTAACAGGCCTGGAACTTCTTTCTCTGTCGGTAGTTGTTTAAGCAATTCAGAAAAACGCCCCTCAACATCTTTCATCTGCTCTCGCAGCTGATCGAGACTTGCTACCTGAGCGATTTTTACTGATACCTGTTGTTTTAAACCACTTTCCTGATTCACTTCACGAACCAGTCTTTTCTCTTTATCAGTAACGTAAAAATAAACACCACCACCGACAACCAGAGAGAACACCAGCAGATAGGTGATAAACTTGATACCAACAGGCCAGTTACCCGCCGTATTGAAATCAAGGTTATCGGCATCAAACCCTTTAAAACTATTCTTTAATGCATCCATCGCCATATCAGTTAACCTCTTCCCGTGAGGGCTTCAACACTGGCACGCTCAGGTCGAATTTCTTCATATTGCCATCATTCGCAACTGTAGACAGATTGGGTTCACCAAACCAGATGCTCGCATAGATATGACGCATCAGGCTTGAAACATCGTCACTCTTTTCGGCGAGACCTGTCAGATTAATAATATCGCCTTTCCGACCTAACGAAAGGTAGTACACTCCATCAGGCAGCACCCGCACCATTTCGTCGAAGCTTCTGACGATCAGAGGACGCGTTCCCTGCAGCTCCTGAATCGCATTCAAACGAGCAACCAGACGAGCACGTTCCTTCTCTAAATCTTTAATATCAGCCAGCTGTTTGTCCAGCTGAGCACTTTCTGCGCGCAAAAAGTTATTTCGGGTTTTCTGCCGATCTGTTTGCATATCAATATAGAAACCGACAAAAAAAACCACTAAAGCAGCCAGAAACGCAGACACAATCAGGTTCACTACAAACTGTTTCTGTCTTTGTGCAGACAGCTCTTCGCGCCAGGCCCTTAAATTTATCTTTGCCATAGTCGCTACCCTTCAAAACTTCGTAACGCAAGACCACAGGCTTTAACCAGAGTTGGAGCATCCTGACTAAGCCGTCCTGCATTGATTTTCGAATCTGCATCCATCCCTATAAACGGATTTGCAACTTCAACAGCCACACCAACCTCAGCCTGCATCTGTTCAGCCAACCCTTCAATAGCAGCGATACCACCCAGAATATAGAGTTTACTCAGCTCATTATGCGGACCCGACGAGTAGAAGAACTGTAATGACCGGGAAACCTGCTGAGACACCGTACTTCGAAACGGCAAAACCACACTCTGTTTTAATTCATCAGAAAGCTCACCCGTACGCAGCAGGTGCTCGACCTCGCCAACTTCCAGACCCGACTGCTGATGAATGAGATTACTCAAATCATTACCACCAAACGCCTGCTCACGGTCATATACAATTTTGCCGTTCTTAAAAACGTTAAGGGTGAGGGTTGAAGCGCCAATATCGACCAGACCGATCAGCTGATCGGTCGTGTCAATGCTCTTACCCAGCATCGGCACAACCCGCTCAGTGGCAAAGCGATCAACATCAACAACCTCACACTTGAGACCACTGCTGTTAATCGCATCCTCACGCATTTCAACATCATCGCGACGGCAGGCCACAAGAAGAATATCATTGAGTTCTGGGGTGCCTTCAACAGGCCCAAGCACTTCAAAATCGAGAGCAATTTCGTTCAGCGGGTAGGGAATAAAGCGATCGGCTTCAAGCTTAATCTGTTCCTCAAGCTCAAAATCAGTGAACGCATTACTTAATTGGAGCACCTTAGTAATAACGGCAGAAGAGGGCACTGCAGCCACACAGGTGGTAAGCCCGCCGCCACAAATCTTCAACCCTTTTTCAACAGCGTCAGAAACCTGTCCGATATCCTGAATGCTGCTCTCTATTACTGCAGATGAAGGCAAAGGCACAATAGCGTATGAGTCAAGCCGAAGCTCCCTCCCCCGCTTAGAAAGCGCCACCATTTTTATTGAAGAGGAGCCGATATCTATGCCGACCCATCCTTTTTCCTGTTTGCTAAGAAAGCTAAGCACAGTAAATTATCCTTAAAAAATCCTGCATAAACCGACCCTCATTGACTCTAGCGCGGTTTCACCAAAAATTAAACCACTGTTTTACTAGTGGCTAACACTTTCTTACAGATATAATAGCTCGGCACAAAAAAACTTAACTTTAAACAATTTAACATGAAACTATTGACATCGTTACTAAAAATTGGCCTTAAACTCACCATATTTGGCTGTTTTATCGGCGGCCTGGCATTAACCGGAGCATATTTTTACTATGCTCCCAAGCTGCCCGATGTCGATAGTCTGCGAGACGTTCAGCTCCAGACCCCCTTAAGAGTTTACTCAAAAGATAATAAACTAATTTCGGAATTTGGCGAAAAACGCCGCTCACCCATTACTTTTAACCAGATTCCGCAGACCTATATCAATGCATTACTCGCCGCTGAAGACCGCAATTTCTTTGATCATATCGGAATCGACATTCGAGGCCTTTTCCGGGCAGCCTTCCAATTAGCCAGCACAGGTCAGATTCAAAGCGGCGGCAGCACCATCACCATGCAGGTTGCAAAAAACTATTTCCTCACCAGAGAGCGCTCTTTCGACCGGAAATTCAATGAGATATTACTATCACTTCGAATCGAACAAGAACTCACTAAAGAGGAAATTTTCGAACTATATATCAATAAAATCTACCTGGGCCATCGATCTTACGGTATTCAGGCCGCTGCCAACATTTACTATGGCAAGGACATCGATCAACTCAGTTTAGCTCAAACAGCAATGATTGCGGGCCTTCCGAAAGCCCCCTCCGCTTACAATCCAATTACAAACCCCAGTCGCGCGCTGGAGCGCCGCAACTGGATCCTCAAACGGATGCATAGCCTCAGTTTTATTAATGACGAGGAGTATGAGTCCGCGAGACATGAAACAATTAGCGCAGAATATCACGGCACACAGATAGAACTATATGCTCCGTATGTTGCTGAAATGGTTCGCAATGAGCTATATCAATACTTTGATGAGAGTTTATATACTAATGGCTTTCGCGTTTACACGACGCTTGACAGCAGAATGCAGGCGGCCGCTAATCAGGCGGTTGAAAACGGCTTAATTGCTTATACCGAAAGACACGGCTACTTCGGCGCAGAAAAAACCGCTGCCGTAACCGATCTGACCGAGGAGAACATTCAGGCTGGCCTCAGCCAGATACGTACATTCGGATCTTTACAACCTGCGATTGTTATCAGCACTGATAAACAACAGGCTGAGATCTACATCAAAGATCACGGTCCGGCCACACTGGCATGGGAAGATATTGACTGGGCTCGCCGCTACAAAGGCCCGAACAGCCTTGGCCGCTCTCCCCAACAGGCTGCTGATATATTTGCACCGGGCGATCTTATAAGAGTCCGGGCAACCAGCGAGGACAATTGGCGTCTGTCTCAGATACCCAGAGTAGAGGGCGCCCTGACGGCACTATCACCGAAAGACGGAGCATTAAAAGCATTAGTTGGCGGATTCAACTTCAACCTCAACAAGTTCAACCGGGCAACGCAGGCAAGACGTCAGCCAGGCTCTAATCTCAAACCCTTTATCTATGCATCAGCGCTGGAACAAGGCTATACCCCCTCCACGCTGATTAACGACGCTCCAGTGGTATTTCATGACAGCAACCTGGAATCTAACTGGAGACCGGAAAACTACAGCAAAAAGTTCTATGGTCCAACCCGCCTGCGAGAAGCACTGTATAAATCCAGAAACCTTGTTTCGATTCGTATTCTCCGCTCAATTGGTATCGATACCGCAACAGAATTTTTAACCCGCTTTGGTTTTGACAAAGACCGCCTTCCTGGCAATCTTTCACTCTCTCTGGGCAGCGCTGACATAACGCCTCTCGAGCTGGTGACCGGCTATGCGGGCCTGGCCAATCAGGGTTTCAAGGTAACTCCGTATTTCATTAGCAGAATCGAAGATACCGAAGGCAACATCCTTTACCAGGCAAAACCGACGACCGTATGCCCCGACTGCCAGTACGTACCTGACAAATCAGCGCCTCCTGCCGATTTTAAGCTTGCCACACTTAAGACGGAAGCTCCCGAAAAAAGCGACATAACAAGCGAGCCGGAAGCCCCCCTCAACGCCGCTGAAACTAGCAACCAGCAGGAACAGATCGAGAACCAATACAGCGGACAGCAACTGACAAACCTGCCGGTAGCAAACCGGATCATGAACCCACAAGCGGCTTACATGATCTATAGCATTATGCAGGACGTTATCACCCGGGGAACGGGAAGACGCGCCCTGGTGCTTAAGCGCTCAGATCTGGCAGGAAAAACCGGCACCACAAACGACCAGAAAGACGCCTGGTTTTCAGGGTTCAATCAGGAAATCGCTGCCACAACATGGGTTGGCTTCGACCAGCCATCAACCCTTGGACGTAGCGAATTCGGCGGTACCGCAGCGCTGCCAATCTGGATTGACTTTATGGATATAGCACTGGCCGACATACCTGATATCCCCATCGCGCAACCTGAAGGTATTGTCAGCATCAGAATAGATCCGAAAACAGGCCAGCTGGCCTACCCGGGACAAGAAAATGCCATTTTCGAAATATTTCCCGCATCCAGCGTACCCACCGAGACAGCAAGAAACCCGACACAGACAAGCGCGACAGGCACTACACGTACCGAAGAGATCTTCTGAAGCGGCACAGGTCAGAATGACAGAATGGTGAAATCATATTCAGCAGCTGACATTCATGACCAAACGCCAGTCCAGAAACAAGAAAACCCGCCAGAGCGATGCACTGGCGGGCATCGTCTTTTGACATTAAGACTGTTTGGGGGATTATCCGCCCCGAAACTTCTTTGTTAAAAATAATCACCCAACTCCCGGCTTCCCTCTAAAACAGCATTGCCTGCCACCCTTACGCCTAACCGCACGCAATACTGGCTTAAATACTACGCCACAAACCGGATCATCGATTTTTTTACACTGCACAAGAGCATTATTACCAGAATCAAAACGCCCTTCTATTCAGCGACCCCGGCTGTTTTCAAACAGCAACGTTAACAACTAAGATAACCCCCGGGCACACATAGTTAGCCGCTTTATCAGTTAATAAGCAGAGCCATAGCAGAAACAGTCATGAAAAGCATCGAATTAACAGGAAACAGTAGGCAACGCCTGATAATTACCTTAGCCTCCTCAATATAGCTCATCAATACAGAATAAATACCATCAAACAGGCATAAAAAAATCCGATACCATCGCTGATATCGGATTTTCTGATAAGTCCGGCCCAGGCTATCGGCTCAAGAGAACAGCCTCGCAACACCCGCCGGATTTTTTAACAACGGATCAACGGTCAAGCAAAGCAGCAACTGTTGTCAGAGGATAATGCGCAGGCAACGGCAGACGAGCAACGCCCGAATCAATTGCCGCCTGAGCGACCGCCTGAGACACAACACCCAGCAAACGGGCATCGGTTGGCTTTGGAATAATATACTGAGGACCAAACGCCAGAGATTCAAGCTCATAAGCATCCAGAACATCCTGAGGAACAGGCTCTTTAGCCAGATCAGCCAGTGCACGCACAGCAGCCGCCTTCATCTCTTCATTGATGGCACTGGCACGCACATCCAGAGCACCACGGAAGATGAACGGGAAGCCCAGCACGTTATTAACCTGGTTAGGATAATCTGAACGACCTGTCGCCATAATGACATCACTACGGATAGAGTGAGCCAGCTCAGGCTTAATTTCAGGATCAGGGTTAGCACAGGCAAACACAACCGGCATTGGCGCCATCTTAGACAGCTGCTCACCACTCAACAGATTTGGACCGGACAAGCCAACAAATACGTCAGCACCTTCAATAGCATCATCCAGCGTACGCTTATCAGTTTCAGACGCAAAGGCTGCTTTTTCAGGTGTCAGATTTTCACGGCCTGAGTGAATAACACCCGTACGATCGATCATATAAATATTTTCGACTTTAGCACCCATATTGACCAGAAGTGTCATACAGGCATGTGCAGCGGCACCAGCACCCAGACAAACGATCTGAGCATCTTCCAGAGTTTTGCCTGCAATTTCCAGAGCATTGATCATACCCGCAGCGGTTACAATCGCTGTACCGTGCTGATCGTCATGGAAAACAGGAATGTTACAACGCTCAATCAGTGCACGCTCAACTTCAAAACACTCTGGCGCTTTAATATCTTCCAGATTGATACCACCAAAGGTATCAGCGATACGGGCAATCGTGTCGATCAACGCTTGCGGGCTTTCAGAATCAACTTCAATGTCGACAGAATCGATTCCGGCAAAGCGTTTAAACAGCAACGATTTACCTTCCATAACAGGCTTGGACGCCAGAGGCCCCAGGTCGCCAAGACCGAGAATAGCAGTACCGTTAGTAATGACAGCAACCAGATTTCCTTTAGCTGTATAGCGATATGCATCGTCAGGATTTGCTGCGATAGCACGTACAGGTTCTGCAACACCAGGGCTGTAGGCCAGAGCAAGATCACGGGCAGACTCAGCAGAAGTAGTCAGCTCTACACTGATCTTACCCGGGCGCGGAAACTCGTGATAATCGAGTGCAGCTTTTTTCATATCTTCAGACATGGTCTCGGTTCCAACTTTAGTTATAAGAAATTCGGAGATCGAATCATATAGAAAAGACCGATGACGCTCAACTGAGAAAACAGCCCATATCTCTGAAGTTTTCTCGATATTTAGTGTATTTTCTACTACTTTTGCGGGAGCACACAGAATTTACACAAGAATTATCGATCAAACACAGTGAATCTAACCAGTAATACGACACTTTTATATAAATCGGTCTGAATTGACCAAAACACAAAAAAGGCGCCTCAAAGGCGCCTTTTTTCACAATATGAAACCGTTTACTTGGTAATACCACGGCCGCCAAAACGCTTGTTGAAGCGATCAACACGACCACCAGTAGTCGCATCTTTCTGCTTACCGGTATAAAACGGGTGGCACTGGCTGCAAACATCGATGTGAATATCTTTGCCAACAGTAGAACGTGTTTTAACAACGTTGCCACAAGAACAGCTTGCGCTGATCTCTGTATATTCTGGATGGATATCTTTTTTCATCTGAAACCTCAGTTGTTTTGTATGCCGCCACCCGATCTCTTGCCGGGCACCGCATGCAGGCAATGATGCCTATAGGATTAAGGCCGGGCATTATACGCACAGATCCCACCCTCAGCAAGCATTTAAACACAGGACAGCAACCGCTGGTTAACAGCGAAATCAAAAAGACATACACTGTGACCTCTGACCCTGATGCGAGCCTCTCCTGCTATGCCTTACCTTCGCCTGGCCATACCCTCACCGCTGCGCCGGCTGTTCGATTATCTGCCACCTTTCGGGTGCAAACCGGAAGCACTCATACCCGGCGTACGGGTACAGGTGCCGTTTGGCCGCAGAGAGGTGACCGGCATTCTGATCGAAGTAACGGCAAGCACCGAAATACCGCCAGACAAACTCAAGCCAGCTATTGCGGTGCTTGACGCTGCCCCACCAATGCCCGCGACCATTCTCAGACTGGCCCGCTGGGCAGGCAATTACTATCAACATCCTCTGGGGGATGCCTTAAGCCAGGCACTGCCGGTTCTCCTGCGCAAGGGCGAACCCTGCGAATATGCCCACCAGCACCTGTGGCGGGCAACGGCTGATGCCGATATTGCACAGCTGGGCAAAAACGCCGCACGCCAGAGAGAATTGCTATTGTTGCTTCAGGAACATCCAAACGGTATCAGTGAAGATGCAATACGCGCAGAAGGCGGGCAAACCACGCTACTGAAAAAGCTGGCTGAAAAGCATCTGGCCGAATCATTTATTCACAAGCCCACCCCCGATCTCCATAACCATCAGCCCCTTCATGAAGCACCTCTGACACTCAACAGCGAACAGCAACAGTCGGTTTCTGCCATCACCTCAGCCGGTGGTTTCAAAACATTTTTATTGCAGGGCGTGACGGGCTCCGGCAAGACCGAAGTGTATCTGCAGGCGATAGAACACTTTATTCGCCAGGGTAAGCAAGCGCTGATACTGGTGCCGGAAATAGGCCTGACACCCCAGACAGTGGCCCGTTTCAAGGCGCGCTTTAATCTGCCGGTCATGGTGCTGCACTCTAATCTGACCGACCGTCAACGGCTCGATGTCTGGTTACAGGCCAGAGAGGGGGTTGCGCGAATTATTATCGGTACCCGTTCTGCGATTTTTACACCACTACTGAATCCCGGCATCATCTTTATCGATGAGGAACATGACACCTCCTTCAAACAGCAGGACGGATTTCGTTACAACGCCCGCGATCTGGCCGTTATGCGCGGCAACTTTGAGCAAATACCCGTGGTACTGGGCACCGCAACACCCGCCATCGAAAGTCTGTACAACGCACAACAGGGACGCTATCACTGGCTGAAACTGAATCAGCGGGCTGGCAAAGCCCTGCCCCCCACATTTGAACTACTGGATATTCGCCAGCAAACCCTCGCGGACGGTTTATCCGCGCCCCTGATTCAACAGATTAAAAGCCATCTGCAGCAGGGCACTCAGGTATTAATATTTCTTAACCGCCGAGGCTTTGCTCCCACACTGATGTGCCATGATTGCGGCTGGCTGGCCGATTGCCGTCGTTGTGATGCGCATATGACCCTGCACCGCAAACCCTATCACCTGCACTGTCACCACTGCGATAGTCAGCGCCCCGTACCAACCAGCTGCGACCACTGCGGCAGCACCGAACTGAAACCGGTCGGCGCCGGCACTGAACGCACCGAAGAAGCACTACAGAAACTCTTCCCCGAATTTCCGGTCATCCGGGTCGACCGGGACACCACCCAACGCAAAAACGCGATGCAACAGATAATGGACCGGGTACATCAGGGACTGCCCTGCATCCTCATAGGCACCCAGATGCTGGCAAAAGGACACCACTTCCCTAAAGTCACCCTGGTCGCCATTCTGAATGCCGACAGCGGCCTGTTCAGCGCAGATTTCAGAGGCATGGAACGCACTGCACAGCTGATTCTTCAGGTGGCCGGGCGGGCGGGCAGAGCCGACCACCCAGGCAAAGTGGTCATGCAGACTCACCATGCCGACCACCCGACTATCGCCAGTCTGGTTACTGAAGGTTACCAGGCATTTGCCGAGCAGGAGCTCAGCCAGCGGATCTCCGCACAACTGCCGCCATCGGTGCATTGCGCAATGTTCAGAGCTGAAGCCAGCCATCAGGGCATGGCTGAACGCTTCCTGCGCAACCTCAGAAACGTACTTGAAGAGGATATTCTCCAGCCCCAGGGGGTGCAATGGATCGGACCACTGCCCTCCCCTATGGAGAAACGTGCCGGTCTGTTTCGCGCTCAGCTGGTGCTCCAGAGTCGCGATCGCAAAGCTCTGCATCAGCAACTGAACAGCATTATCAACACCGTCGAAAACAACCCGGATGCAAGAAAAGTACGCTGGTCAGTCGATGTCGATCCGGTGGATATGTTTTAGCGACAAATAACCACCACGGGGGTTAACAAAGGCCGATCGAAAAGGGATAATACGCGGTCTTTTCTGCAGGCAACTGCGCAGTCAGCTGAGTTTTAATCGGTTTTTGCATTTCCACCAGCGATAAATCTGCACACTTGAATCTGCCCCCTGAATTCAACCCGGTATCTTTTGAGCATGAAACAACACATTGCGGACCTGATTAGTACTGCCCTGACCTCGCTGATCGAAGACGGCACCCTGCCTGCCGACACCCAGCCCAACATCATGGTAGAAAACACCCGCGACAAGTCTCACGGAGACTTTGCCTCCAACATTGCTCTGACACTGGCTAAAGCGGCTAAAACCAACCCCCGCGAACTGTCACAAAAGATCTGCAACGCGCTGCCCACGTCTGAGAATGTCGACAAAACAGAGATTGCAGGCCCGGGCTTTATCAACTTTTTTGTCAGTGATGCGTCTACCGGCAACCTGATCAGAACGATTCTGCAACAAAAGAACAGCTACGGTCGCAACAACGATGGCGCCGGTAAGAAAGTACAGATTGAGTTCGTTTCTGCCAACCCGACAGGCCCCCTGCATATCGGCCATGGCCGCGGCGCTGCCGTCGGTGACTGCCTCAGCCGCCTGATGGAAGCAACCGGCTGGGATGTGACCCGAGAGTTTTACTACAACGACGCCGGCGCCCAGATCAACAATCTGGCACTCTCCGTTCAGGCCCGTTGCAAAGGGCTGACCCCGGAAGATCCAGACTGGCCTGCCGATGGCTATCGTGGCGATTATATTACTGAGCTGGCCGACAGTTTCATGCAGGGTGACACCGTCATCTCAGCAGATCAGCGTTTCACCGGCACCAAAGATGCGGATGACCTTGAAGCGATACGTCACTTTGCGGTTGCCTACCTGCGCCATGAGCAGGACCTTGACCTGAAAGCATTTGGCGTCGACTTTGATATCTATTTCCTCGAATCCTCGCTGTACACCGAAGGCAAAGTCGAAGAGACAGTACAGGCGCTGATCAACAACGGCTACACCTACGAAGAGGGTGGCGCACTCTGGCTGCGCACCACCGACTTTGGTGATGACAAAGACCGGGTTATGCGTAAAACCGATGGTGGCTACACCTACTTTGTCCCCGATGTCGCTTATCATATGAATAAATGGCAGCGGGGCTTCGACACCGTTATCAATGAACAGGGCGCCGATCACCACAGCACCATCACCCGTGTACGCGCGGGCCTGCAGGCTCTGAACGCCGGCATCCCTGAAGGCTGGCCAGACTATGTATTGCATCAGATGGCCACCGTTATGCGCGGCGGTGAAGAGGTAAAAATATCCAAACGGGCGGGCAGCTACCTGACCCTGCGCGATCTGATCGATGAAGTGGGCCGCGATGCCACCCGTTTCTTCCTGGCAGCCCGCAAATCCGACAGCCATCTGAACTTTGATATCGATCTGGCCCGCTCTGAGTCCGCCGACAACCCGGTTTACTATATCCAGTATGCTCACGCACGGGTTTGCTCCATCTTCCGTAAGCTGGCAGAAAACAACCAGCAATGGGATGAAACAACCGGCCAGAATGCCCTGAACCGGCTGGAACTGGAATCAGAGAAGCACCTGAGCATCAAAATGGGACGCTACCCGGAGGTGGTAAAACGCGCCGCCGATGTGCGCGAGCCACACCTGATCGCGACCTATCTGTATGAGCTGGCCAGTGATTTCCACACCTACTACAACTCAGAGAAAACCCTGGTCGACGACACCGACCTGCGCAACGCCCGCCTGACACTGGCACAGGCGGTACGTCAGGTACTGGCTAACGGCCTTGACCTCATGGGTGTGACAGCCCCTGAGCTGATGTAAGAAGGCAACAACGATGGCGCGCAAAGATTACGCAAAGAAACGCAACAGTGGCACGGCAGCCAGCCGTACGCCCCGCACCAACACACGGGCTAAAAGCGCGCCGGTCAAAAAGCCATTTCCTCTGATACGCTCCGTGATCAGCGTCATCGTTCTCGCCGGTTTTGGCTTTATTCTGTGGCAGCTGACCACCATTAAACCTGACAACAGCGCCAATGATAAAACGACACCTGCCGTGACTGCGCCTGCGGCTAAAGAGAGCATTAAAGAGAACAACAAACCCGCGCCAAAGCCGGTGACAAAGACAGAAACAAAACCGCAACCTGCCGCACCAGAAACAACCCGGTCAGACACCAAAACTGACACCCGAAACACGACCAAACCGACAATACCGGTAGAAGAGCAGTCGGAACGTTTTGATTTCTATCAGATTCTGCCTGAAAGCGAAGTTGATACAGCCAATGTCGAGCCCTACAAGTCCACGCCTAAGGATGCCAAATCCAAACACACCTATGTCATCCAGGCGGGCTCGTTTAAAAGCCAGCCCGATGCAGAACAGCTGCGCGCACGCCTGATTCTCGAAGGCCTGCCCAATGTCAAAACTCACCGCGTCACCAATGCCAATGGCAGCGTCTGGTATCAGGTTCTCTCTGGTCCCTTCGACAACCGGTCGATGCTCAACAAAGCGGAAGACCGTCTGGTAAGGATGAGAATTCAGCCCTTAGTGCGGCAGATCGACTAATTCCTTTTGTCATCGGTTATTCATAACCTTGAAATAACCCGCTGTGATCCCATATCTATACTCATTGCAAATTGAGTACATCTATTTCGGGAAAACACACCCATGACCACAATTGTTTCAGTACGTCGCGATGACCAGGTGGTTGTCGGCGGTGACGGCCAGGTTTCTCTTGGCAACACCGTAATGAAAGGCACTGCCCGTAAAGTCCGCCGTCTGGCAAAGCACGATGTTATCACCGGTTTCGCCGGTAGTACTGCCGATGCGATCACCCTGCTTGACCTGTTCGAACAGCAACTGGAGAAGCACCAGGGTAATATTTTTAACGCCGTGGTGAGTCTGGCGCGCGAATGGCGCGGCGACCGGGTGCTACGTAAACTTGAAGCTCTGATGCTGGTCGCCAACAAAGACAAAACCTACCTTATTTCCGGCAGTGGCGACATCATCGAGCCAGAAGACGGTGTTATCGCGATTGGTTCCGGCGGCAACTACGCCCTGGCAGCCGCCCGCGCACTGGTCGCCAACAGTGAACTGAGCGCCCGGGACATTGTTGAGAAGAGTCTGGTGATTGCAGCCGACATCTGCGTTTTCACCAACGCCAACCTGACTATTGAGCAGCTGCAATCCACCGCAGCCTGAGCCTGAACGCACAGCAGAGAGAATGACTGATGTCCAACATGACACCCCGTGAAATCGTTTCCGAACTGGACCGCCACATCGTCGGCCAGGCCGATGCCAAACGTTCTGTTTCTATCGCCCTGAGAAACCGCTGGCGGCGGATGCAGCTTGAACCAGAGCTGCGCGCCGAAGTATCCCCGAAAAACATCCTCATGATCGGTCCGACCGGTGTGGGTAAAACTGAGATCGCCCGTCGTCTGGCAAAGCTGGCTAACGCGCCGTTTATCAAAGTGGAAGCCACTAAATTTACCGAAGTGGGTTATGTTGGCCGTGACGTCGAAACGATTATCCGTGACCTCATGGATATGGCGATCAAGATGCTGCGCGTTCAGGAGATGGATAAAGTTAAATTCCGCGCTGAAGATGCCGCTGAAGACCGCATTCTTGATGCCCTGCTGCCTCCCGTTCGCCCAACCGGTGTCGATGATCAGCCCGAACCGAAGGCCGACAGCGCAACCCGTCAGCTACTGCGCAAACAGTTGCGCGAAGGCAAGCTGGATGACAAAGAGATCGAGATCGATCTGAGTCAGACGCCGGTCGGCGTTGAAATCATGGCCCCTCCGGGCATGGAAGAGATGACCAGCCAGCTGCAAAGCATGTTTTCCAATCTGGGCAACAACAAAACCAAAAGTAAGCGGATGAAGGTTAAAGACGCGCTGAAACAGGTTGTCGATGAAGAAGCCGCCAAAATGGTGAATGACGATGACCTGAAACAGATGGCGATCGATGCGGTTGAACAAAACGGCATCGTCTTCCTTGATGAGATCGATAAAGTCTGCAAACGTGAAGGCAACGGCGCGGATGTCTCGCGCGAAGGTGTACAACGGGACTTACTGCCACTGATTGAAGGCAGCACCGTATCCACGAAATACGGCATGATCAAAACCGATCATATTCTGTTTATCGCGTCTGGTGCATTCCACCTGTCGAAGCCATCCGACCTGATTCCAGAACTGCAGGGCCGTCTGCCGATCCGGGTTGAACTGAAAGCGCTGACACCGGATGATTTCCGCCGCATTCTCACCGAGCCAAACGCCTCACTGACCGAGCAGTATCGTGCCTTGCTGGCCACCGAAGGGGTAACTGTTGAATATACTCAGGATGGTATCGACCGGATCGCCGAACTGGCCTTTCAGGTGAATGAGAAAACCGAGAATATCGGTGCCCGTCGCCTGCACACCATGATGGAACGACTACTGGAAGAGATCTCCTTTACCGCCGCCGACAATGCGGGTCTGACAATTAATGTCGACCGCGCCTATGTAGACCGCTATCTGGCGGAACTGACCCAGGATGAAGACCTGAGCCACTATATCCTTTAATCATCCATGTGGCGGGGCCTCAGTGCTCCGCCAGCGGAGTCTGTTATGGCTGCACCACTTCCAAAAGATATTAAACTTCACGCAAAGTCTAAAACCCTCGAACTGATATACAGCGATCAGGAACATTTCGAACTGACCGCCGAATATTTGCGGGTGCATTCCCCCTCTGCTGAAGTGCGCGGCCATGGGGTTGGCAACGGCACACTGCAGACAGGTAAGCAACTGGTGGGGATTAAAGGGCTTGAGCAGGCGGGCAACTATGCCCTGAAAATCATCTTTGATGATGGCCATGACAGCGGTCTGTACACCTGGGAATACCTCTATGACCTCAGTTGCAATCACGATACCTACTGGAACCGCTACCTTAAAGCCCTGGCCGATGCGGGAAAAACCCGGCACGCCAATATGATTGCCAAAGGATAACCACTTTGTCAGCATCCACTGAGTACTGAATCCGGTATTTTGTTTAGCCAGATCAGTAGATGATGCAAGAGTAAAGACAATTGCCTGTGGCAAAGGTAGAATGCGGCAACGCGAATTATGCAGATTACAGGTTTCCCATGACAGACCACAAAGAATCTCAGGACAACACCGACTTCGGCTTCGAACAGGTAAAAATCGATGAAAAACAGGCCAAAGTGGCCGACGTTTTTCACTCCGTTGCCAGTAAATACGACATCATGAACGATCTGATGTCCGGAGGTATTCACCGTATCTGGAAGCGCCTGACCATTGAACAGAGCGGTGTGCGCCGGGGCAATACCGTCCTGGACATTGCCGGTGGCACCGGCGACCTGACAATGCGCTTCTCCCGTCTGGTTGGCCCGGAAGGCAAGGTAGTCCTTGCCGACATCAATGATTCCATGCTCAAAGTCGGCCGGGATCGCCTGATGGATCGAGGTATCACCGGTAACGTCGAATTTGTTCAGGCCAATGCGGAAGCACTACCCTTTCCCGATAACACCTTCGACTGCATCACTATCGCTTTTGGTCTGCGCAATGTCACTTTCAAGGATAAAGCACTGGCATCAATGGCACGGGTGCTTAAGCCGGGTGGTAAAGTGATGGTACTGGAATTTTCCAAGACCAATAATCCACTGCTCACCAAAGCCTATGATCTTTACTCATTTAATCTGCTACCCAAAATAGGCAAACTGATCACCGGTGATGAGGACAGCTATCGCTATCTGGCTGAATCGATCCGCATGCATCCGGACCAGAAAACCCTCAAAGGGATGATGGAAGACGCCGGCCTGACGCAGTGCAAATTCCAGAATATGACCGGCGGCGTGGTCGCACTCCATACGGGTATTAAACCCTGACGGTTATGGCTATCGAAACGATCAATGCAACACTACTGACACTCGCCGAAGCCACGCTTAACCGGCTGCTTCTGCTCAGTCCGGACACCGTTGACCGACTCGGGCAGCTGGACGGCAAGGTCATTGCTATCCGGCTCACCGCCCCCTCAGCGTCCCTGTCAGTTCAGCCCGGTGCTGCCGGTCTGCAGATCGACCTGATGCCGCGTGACGATGCCGATGTTACTCTGAGTGGCAGCGCCAGCGACTTTTTCCACCTATTAAGCGCCACAGAAAACAGTGAAGCGATGTTTGGTAAAAGCATCAGTGTTTCCGGCGATAACGCACTGGCCACCCGCTTCAGCCAGATTCTGATTGATGCGGCACTGGACTGGGAAGGGATGCTGGCACAGATCATTGGCGACCTGCCAGCCCACGAGCTGGGACGTTTGCTGAAAAGCAAGGCGAGATTCTATCGTCAGGGCAGTCATAGCCTGATGCTGAATCTGGAAGAGTATCTGACAGAGGAACTCCAGCTGCTGCCAGCCGCGCCGGAGCTGAACCGGTTCTCCCGCCAGGTTGGCGAACTACGCCAGGAAACCGATCGCGCAGCCGCCCGGGTCGAACGACTGCAGCAAAAGATCGAACAGCGTTAAGTTAACAAATCAGAACGGCTTCACCACCACAAAGATCAGAATCGGTATAAATATCAGCAGCGGCAGTTCATTAAACAACCGGAAATAACGGCCACTGTTATCCAGCGTTCCGGCCCGCAGTTTTTTCAGATAGCTGAAACACCAGAAGTGATACCCGATCAGCAAACCGACGAACAGCAGTTTTGCATGCAACCAGCCACCGGTAATACCGTAACCCAGCCACAGCCATAACCCAAACCCCAGGGTAAACAGCGCCATAATCGTCATAAAGCCAAACAGCTTGCCCGCCATAATTCCCAGCCGGGCAACATCCTGCTGCGCCGCACGCCCTTCAACATAATGCACAAAGATACGGGGCAGATAGAAGATACCCGCCATCCAGCTGGTCATCGCCAGAATATGAAACACCTTAACCCACAACATCGTCGAAATTCCTTATCGCAACTCAGATAGCCTGCGTCTCAATACGCAGCTGCTCACCCAGTTCAACCAACAGATTGTCACCCGGATTAATGGCCCCCACACCGGCGGGTGTACCGGTCAGCACCACATCACCGGGAAGCAACGTAAAGTAATGACTCATATAAGCGATCAGCGGCACTACTTTGTTAAGCATATGGCTGCTGTTACCGTTCTGGCGTAACTCACCATTAACTGTCAGTCGGATCTGCTGATCCTGCAGATCACCTACGGCAACAGGCTCGAGAAACGCGGATAAAGGGCAGGCGCCATCAAAACCTTTGGACTTTTCCCAGGGATGTCCCTGATCTTTCAGTTTACTCTGCAGGTCACGCAGAGTCAGATCCAGCGCAACACCCACGCCCGCCACGGCGGCTTCAACTTCAGGATGGGTGGCATTTTTCAGTGTCTGACCAATTAATATCGCCATCTCTGTTTCGAAATGAACCGAACCGAAATCCACCGGCACACTAAACGGATCAGCCAACGGCACAATCGCCGTCGACGGTTTAATAAACAACATAGGTGTAACAGGCACCGGATTGTTCAGTTCAGCCGCATGGTCGGCGTAGTTACGTCCGACACAAACCACTTTACCAACCGGCAGGTCTGCGGCGGTACCATCTACATACTGGTGCTTATACTGCATAATCAATGCTCCATACCCTGAGAGAGTCGATGAACAGATTGAACTAACTGACCGGTATACGCTAAACCGTTGTCAGGAGATCGCTAAAGGAGGGAATTCTTTACCCCACTCAGTGGGCTTTGATCATACCCCTGGTGGTCAGTGAGCTCAATGCCAGCGACAGCGACAGCGTCACCAGCAACACCATGACTGATCCCAGCACCACACCTTCCCAGCCAAGCCACTGCCAGAAAGGGTCAAGATAAAAACCACCGCAACTGGCACCCAGATAATAAAACACCAGATACAGCGAAGACGCACTGGCACGGGCATGAGTCGCCTGATGACTGACCCAGCTACTGGCGCTGGAATGAGCAAAAAAGAAACCAAAACTGTTGATAAAAAAGCCCAGCACAATCAGCAGCAATTCATTACTCAGGGTAGTCAGGCTGCCGCAAATCAGAATAATAATACCCGCCTTGATGCAGTTAAGCTGACCAAACCGCTGCGCCAGACGACCTGACAGGGTCGACCCCACTGTACCGGTCAGATAGGTGAGAAACAGTAATCCAATCCATACCGGGCTGAGATGGTAAGGAGCATCCGACAAGACAAAGGTGATATAGCTGTACTGATTAATAAAGATAAAAAAGTTCAGCCCCCCCACCAGATACACTAACAACAGCAAGGGATTGCGCAGATGTCCTCCCAGCCGGGATAACATTGTCGGCAGATTCAGCGGCTGCGGTGAAAACTGCCGTGATGCCGGTAATAACCACCAGAACAATAACAAACCAAAACAGCTACCCACTCCCATGACCAGAAACAGGTCAGCCCAACCCAGCCATTCACCGACAAAACCACCGATTAAGCGCCCGGATATACCGCCGAGGGAGTTACCACTGATATAGAGGCCTACCGCCAGCATCAGCGCTTTGCGGGAATACTCATCACCCATATAGGCGATCGCAATGGCCGGTAAGCCGCCCAGAAACAAGCCCTGCAATCCACGTAACATAACCAGCGTCGCAAAACTGTCCGCCTGTGACAGCAGCAATGTACAAAGACACACACCCGCCATACTCAGCAGCATCAGCGAACGGCGTCCCACAGCATCAGACAAAGGACCGTAAAACAGCAGGGACAGGCCCAGCATCAGCGTGGTCACCGTAAACGACCAGCTCACCTCCAGCGTAGTGAGTGCAAACTCCCGCTGTAGTTCAGGCAGAATAGGCTGCGTTACATAGACATTGGAAAAAACCATAAACGAGCCAATGCACAATGCAATCGTTGCACGCCAAAACGCTCTGCTACCGGATTCAATCATTACCGCACTCTCATAGAAGATGCGATAAGGGTAGCAGCCGCCTTAAAATCACAGAAATATATTAATATGATAATATTAATAAATAATTGTGATGCTATATTCAGTTATTCCCGCTCATTCACGTTAACCGCCCTTATATTCAGGTAACTCAATGGATATACGTTCTTTGCGCTGCTTCCAGACCGTCGCCCGGGAAGCCAACTTCACCCGGGCAGCGGAAAAACTCCACCTGGCGCAGCCTGCCGTCAGTATGTCGATTAAGCGCCTGGAAGATCAGCTCGGACTTACGCTGTTCCATCGAAATGAACGCCGCATCACTCTCACCGACGAGGGTGAACGGCTGCTGCGCCATGCCGACAAAATACTTCAGGCGGTTGCCGATGCTGAACTGGAGATGCAGGAACTGACCGGCCTCACCCGGGGGCAGGTCAGAGTCGGGATTCCAAGCATGCTGGGGTCATACTACCTGCCGGAGTTGCTGATGGGATTTCGTCACAGTTACCCGGACCTGCAACTCTCCGTCGTCGAGGGAGGAACCACCCATATCCGCCGGTTAATTGTTCAGGGCGATCTGGATATCGGCATCGTCGTCGATGGTGGTGAAGCCGATGAGCTGGAGCGGGTTCATCTGCTACAGGTAGAAACACTCGCCTGTGTCAGCCCGGACCATCCCCTGGCGCAACAGCCAAGCATCAGCTATGAGGCGTTTCTGGACGAAGAACTGGTACTGTTTAAAGAGGGTTTTTTTCACCGTCAGGTCACTGAACAACTGGCCAGGGATTACCATGTAACGCCAAAAATATCCTTTGAAACAAACCTTATTCCACTGATTCAATCGGTGGTTCGCCATGGTTTTGGCATCTCAGCACTGCTGCGGCCCGCCATCGATGATGCCCGCGACCTGATCGGCATCCCCTTTGACGACCCTCTTTTGTTTAACCTGAGCATCGCCTGGCGCAAACAGAGCTATCTCTCCAGGGCTAACAAAGCCTTTGTCGACTACCTGCTGAAGCACTCGCCGCCAACATCAAACAGGTGACAATTTTGCCAAAGATATCTACTATAACGCTCCCATTTTTAGGAGTAATACTATGCTGACCGTAAACGAATACTTTGATGGTGCGGTAAAATCTATCGGCTTTGAAAATGCAGAAGGCAGAGTGACTTCCGGCGTGATGGCTGCAGGCGACTATGAATTTGGCACCTCTGAAAATGAGCTGATGAAAGTGGTCAGCGGCGAACTGGTCGTTAAATTGCCCGGCAGTGATGAGTGGCAGGCATTCCCTAGCGGGACAGAATTCAAGGTTGCCGCTAATCAGACGTTCCAGTTGCAGGTTGCGAAGCCAACGGCCTATCTTTGCTTCTACAGCTGAATCAGCCCGGCATCGGCCATACATGAATCCAAATCACTGATTTTTACATCAAATGATCTGGATTCATCTTTAATTGAATAGAAATCCACCAAATACCCCTGTCCGGCCGCCCCCTTTTGCCGTGACACTGTGTTAACATAGCGCCCTTTCTTTTACCGGCTAATCCGGGGATGCCTGCCACACACAGGAACATCACCACATAAATATGAGATTTATACCATGAGCCAAGATACCTCTCTGGAAAAAAGCAAGATCAAGATTCTGCTGCTGGAGGGCGTTCACCAGTCAGCACTGGATACCCTGAATGCGCACGGCTACACCAACATTGAATACCTCACCGGTTCGCTGCCAGAAGCCGAACTGTTAGAGCGGATCAAAGATGTTCACTTCATCGGTATTCGTTCCCGCACCCAGCTAACCGAAGCCGTTTTTGACGCAGCGGATAAACTGGTGGCTGTCGGTTGTTTCTGTATCGGCACCAACCAGGTCAACCTGTCCGCTGCCACTATGCGCGGTGTTGCCGTTTTCAACGCACCGTACTCTAACACCCGTTCAGTTGCTGAACTGGTAATCGCCGAAGCGATTATTCTGCTGCGTGGCGTCGCCGAGAAAAATGCGAAAGCACACCGGGGCGAGTGGCAGAAATCAGCGAAAAACTCGTATGAGATTCGCGGCAAGAAACTGGGTATCGTCGGTTATGGCAGCATCGGCTCACAACTGAGCGTAATTGCTGAATCCCTCGGCATGCATGTTTACTTCTATGACATCATCACCAAACTGCCGTTGGGTAATGCGACTCAGCTGGGTTCGCTTAAAGAGCTGCTGAATACCTGTGACATCGTCACCCTGCACGTACCTGAAACGCCGTCCACCAAGAATATGATGGGCGCAGCTCAGTTCGCCGAGATGAAACAGGACTCTATCTTCATCAACGCGGCACGCGGCACGGTAGTCGTTATCGACGACCTGTGCAAAGCACTGGCTGATAAACGCCTCTTAGGCGCCGCTATTGACGTCTTCCCGGTTGAACCACGCACCAATGAAGATGAGTTTATCTCACCGCTACGTGAATTCGACAATGTAATCCTGACCCCACACGTTGGCGGATCAACCCTGGAAGCGCAGGAAAATATCGGTTACGAAGTCTCTGAAAAGCTGATCAAATACAGCGACAACGGCTCTTCTATTACGTCGGTCAACTTCCCTGAAGTATCGCTGCCAGAGCATGATAATGTTCACCGTCTGTTGCATGTTCACGAGAACATTCCGGGCGTGATGAGTTCAATCAACAGTGTGTTCTCTGAAAACAATATCAACATCACGGGTCAGTATCTGCAGACCAATGAAAAAGTCGGTTATGTGGTCATCGATGTTAATGCTGATACGTCTGAAGTGGCACTGGAAAAACTGAAACAGGTGAAAGGCACTATCCGCTGCCGTCGCCTGTTCTGATCGTACAGACATACAAAAAAGGCAACCCTGTGTTGCCTTTTTTATTGCCCGGATGTTTCGATTTGGGGATTAAGCATCTGTTCTATCAGGTGAAACACCTGCAGCCGGATAGAAGCTTCTTCATTCACCAGATGGTGTCTGGCTTTCTGCAACAGCTTAATTTCAAGGCCGGGATAGAGCCGTCCGATCACGCCAAGATTATGCCGCCACTCCACAGTTTCGTCATCGACTCCCTGAATACACAGCGGCTGAGTCGGTAAGCTATCCGATAGTTCAACCTCTTTCACCCAGCGAAGCATCGCGCCGATCCAGCGTACCGGAATCCGGTGATGCTGTAACGGATCATCGTAGCGGACAAAGTCGAGAAAATCCTGATCCGCCGAGCTGCGGCCATAACTCCTGGGCACCGAACGCAACAGAAAACGTAACCAGCGATACTGCCGGATAATCTGTTGCCAGTCACAGGGGCGCACCAGCGGCGCTAAAAAAACCTGATGCTGCACCGGCCAGTCGCGATAACCAAACCTCAGCTGCTGCTCCATCAGAATCGCCGCACCGGTGCTCTGTCCAAGCAGCGTCCAGGGCGCTTTAAGTCTGTCCTGACGACTGCTCAACAGCTCGGTCAGTTGGCGGGCATAGGTCTCAAAACTGTCGATAGACAACCTGACTCCCTCGGACAGGCCATGCCCCGGCAGATCATAGATCAGCACATCCCAGCCGATCTCGAGGAGGTAGGAGATCAGATGACGGTAAAGACCGCTGTGATCAAAATAACCATGCAGCACAACAACCGTGCCGCGGCTATCATCACGGCAACAATAGTGCTGCACAAACAAACTGCACCCCAGCACCGTTTGCCGGGAGGCAAACAGTTTATGTCCGGCATGCAATATCGGATTTAACCGGTAACACTCGAGATACTCTTCCAGCATCTCACTGCTGCTGACACCATCTTCACGATTATAGACCGGTAAACGGTTGCGTAAGCATTTAACATCTAACATCTGCATAACGTCGAATCCCTTAACTGCGCTATATTTTATCGCCAAAAAAGCGCTGCCATATCATATAATTTAGGACAGTTTTATAACTTATTCCTTGTGCCAGAATCACTTGCGTATATAGTTAACGGCATCATCATAAGGCACGATCTATGCGACTGTTATATATATTTTTATTTCTTTTCAGCCTTCATGTGCAGGCAGAGTCTGCCGACCTCAAGGCCGAGCTGAGCCATGTGCAAAGCCTGTTACAACAGTTTGAAAATAATCCTGATAGCCCGCTTAATCAGGTATATCAGCAGACGGCGCAGCATATTCAGGAGATCATCAGCCAGCAACAACAGATACAGGACCTGCGGCGGGAGATTGAAGCACAGCCGAAACAGCTGGAACAGGCGCGCAGCAAAGCCCCGCAAAAAAACACCGACCTGCCTGAAAAACTGCCACCGGCAGCAGAACTGCAACCGCTGCTGATCAAGACAAAAGCACGACTGATCGACCTGGAAAAATATCAGGATGAGCTACAGCAAACGATTCGTGGCAACGATGAGTTACTGCTGAACAAACGGGAAAAACAGTCGTCTCTGCAACAACAACTTAACAGTACTCTCAGTTCAGCTCCAGCAATTCCGCCGACAACCGAGCTGCAGAAAGCCCGGGAGCAGCTGCGTACCTATGAACAGATGGCAATGGAAACCGCACTGGAAGTTACCGAATTAGAGATTCTGGTACTCCCCGGCCGGGCGGAACTGGCATCGCTGAATCTGAAAAATCTGCAAATCAGGATTCAGCATTACAACGACTGGATAAATACTGCCGAAGAGCGCTTGCAACAACAGAGCCGGGCCGCCGCTGAAAAAACACTGAGTCAGTTCGAATCGGATGACACCGACAGCAACCCGGTATTGCAACTGGCCCTGAAACGCAATAATGAGGCCGCCGACACCATCCGCGAGGGCCTCGCTGAAATAGAAAAAACAATCCAGCAACGCAAACAGCGGGAACAACAGTTACAGATTATCCGCCAGACATACCAGGCGATTCAGTTACAACTTGAGCTGGGCATCGGCTATACCGGCTCAGAAATCCGTAAACATATTCAGCAACTGCCCAAAAACCTTAAATCAGACAACACCCGAAACCGGCTTAAAGAGCTGCGCCTCAGCCAGCTCACCCTTAATCAGCCGGCAGTTCAGACCGAGACCACGAGCCTCAGCGAGCCGCAGAAAAGTAAGCTTAAGCAGCTCAATCAGAGTCTCACAGAACTGATCTCTGAACAGCGCTCGCTGCAACAGAAGCTCATCAGCGAACTTTCGCAGCTGCTGCTGGTGCAGGAACAATTTAACGCTCAGATCGCTGCCAGTAAGGCGCTATTTAATAAACATCTGCTCTGGCTGCCCAGCACAGAACCGGTGTCCACAGGCTGGCCCGCGCAGATTATCAATGGCTTTATCGCGGTGGGGAACGAGCTGCCAACACTGCTGCAGCCCTATCTGACAGTGCTCACCAATCATGCATTTATCCCCCTGCTGCTGTTCATTATCTCGCTGCCTGTCGCACTGATCTGCCGTCAATACCTGAACAGCCGTCAGCCGGTCTGGTGTAAAGAGATCGGCAATGTCAGCCAGGACCACATCAGTCATACGATTCGTCCATTGCTCTACAACCCGCTGGTTGCGTTGCCTGTACCGCTATTCCTCTATGCGCTGGCAAGACAGTTTGGCAAAGACGACGCATCGTTTCAGAATCTGCTCTATATTATCGCGTTCATCAGCTGGCTTTATCTCACCATCATGCGCTGGCTGGCAGTCCCCGGCGGCCTGATACCCGGCCAGTTCAGCCTGCCGGAACAAGCGGCCAGAACATTAAGCAAGCGGCTTCGCTGGCTCTTCTGGATTAACACTCCCGCTATCGCTTTTCTGCTGCTGTTTGACCAGAGTAATACCGACATAGTGACGGCCGGACCCGCCCGCCTTCTTCTGCTGTTAATAACCACCGGCTTCACCCTGTTCTGGGTCAGCCTGTGGCGCGCCAACCCACAACAGATCAATAAAGGCGAAAGCCAGCGGCTGTGGAACAACATCAATGTCTGGATCGGCTTTATTATCACCTTTAATCTGGCGATGACCGGGCTGATTATCTGGGGCTATATCCTCTCTGCGGGCATCCTCATCGGCATCATGTTCCTGCTGGTCTGTATTGCCATCCTCGCTTATCTCATTTTTCATCTGGGGCGGCGCTGGCTGTTAATCGAAGAACGCAAACTCTACTTCACTCAGGCACTGGCGCGCAGGGCGGAAATCTTATCGGCACGGGAAGAGCAAAAAGATGTTCCGCCGGTAAAAGAGAACTTTGTCGATCTGCAAACCATCTCTGAACAGGGCAATATGCTGTTAAAAACAGTCACTGCGCTGATCTTTTTCACGCTGGCCTGGTTTACCCTGGGCTGGATTCTTCCGGCCCTCGATGCTCTCGATACGATCACCCTCTGGTCAACCGGCAGCAGCGATAACGGCGTGCTCAATTTTCTCACCCTGAAACAGATCATTTTTGCGCTCGCAGCCCTCAGCGTTACCTTCATTGCTGCCCGTAATTTACCGGGCTTGTTCGAACTGCTGGTGCTCAACTATCTGCCACTGGCACCCGGCACCAGTTATGCGGCCTCCACCCTGTTGAAATACTGCCTGTATATTACCGGCCTCATCAGTTTTCTAAACTTCCTCGGTCTGGAATGGGGCAAACTGCAATGGCTGGTTGCAGCACTGGGGGTAGGGCTGGGCTTTGGCCTGCAGGAGGTCGTTGCCAACTTTGTTTCCGGCCTGATTATTCTGTTTGAAAAACCCGTGCGCATTGGCGATACCGTCACCATTGGCGGCGTCTCCGGCAATGTCAGCCGGATTCAGATTCGGGCGACCACCATCACCGACTGGGACCGCAAAGAGGTGATTATCCCCAATAAAACCTTTATCACCGACCAGCTGATCAACTGGTCGCTGACGGACCCCATCACCCGCATCGTTATTCCCGTGGGTGTTGCCTATGGTTCGGACACTGAACTGGTGACAAAACTGTTGTTGCGCGCTGCCGGGGAGAACAGAAATGTTCTCTCCGAACCGGCCCCCATGGCGTTCTTCCTGGCGTTCGGTAACAGTACCCTGGATTTTGAGCTACGGGCGTATATCAGTTCGATGGAAGAGCGCAATCAGGCCATTCATGAACTGCATGGTATGATCGATAAGATGTTCCGGGAACACAATATCGAAATCGCCTTTCCACAAATGGATCTGCACCTGCGCAGCAATGATACAATTAATCCTGTGGATAAAGATGACGATTGATCCCGCTGATCTTTTAACAATGACACAAAAGCGAGCGAATACATGAACGATACCCCCAACCGGAAACTATTACATCAGTGTCAGATAACCGTTCGCTGGGGCGATATGGATGCTTACGGCCATGTTAACAATGCACTGTATATGCGCTATCTGGAAGAGGCCCGGGTGCAGTTTCTCGCCAGTATCGGCGCAACGATGAACGGTAACGGCACCGACCCGGTGATTATCAATGTCGGTTGCACCTTCCTCAGACCGGTGAGCTATCCGGCCACCATCATCGTAAAAAGCTATGTTGGCGAGATCGGTCGCAGCAGCTTTATGGTCTGGTATGAACTGAGCACCACCGACAATCCCGATCAGCTCTGTAGCGAAGGCTACTCTAAGGTGGTCTGGATGGATCATAACACCGGGCGTTCCGTAGCTCTGCCCGATATCATCCGTGAAAATATTTCTTAAATTGAAAGAATGTCTTAAATCGTCAAAAGGAGTTAACGCGTATGAATGAAGTTGCTGAGCAGCCAAAAGATACGGGCAGTAATGCCAAAGTAATCTATATCCTCTATCTGATCAGTATTGTGATCGGTGTCACCGGCATCGTGGGGCTGGTGATGGCCTACGTCTATAAAGCGGATGCCCCGGACTGGCTGAAGACCCACTATCAGTGGCAGATCCGCACCTTCTGGATAGGCTTCCTGTATGCCTTTATCGGTGCGCTTACCACGTTTATTCTGATCGGCTATCTGGTTCTGTTATTCACCGTCCTCTGGTTTATCATCCGTTGTATCAAAGGGCTGAGCGCCGTTGAAAAAAGGCAACCCCTGCCAGAGCCGGGCAACTGGTTATTCTGACCACTTCTCCACGGTCAGGTCATCCTGAAAGCTGCTCCTGCAGCTTTTTTTATAGCGGGAAATAAGTCATTCCGCTTCGACAGGCGAGCATTCCACAATGTGAAATGAATACCTGCCACAAACAGCCTAAAAGCTTCATACTTTAGCAGTGCTCTGGGGCGACAGCGCTTGTAAATTGCGATATTGTTGCAACGCACAAGTCACAATAACGGCAGCGCTGATAGGGGCCACCGGATTGCGGCATACAAAAAAGACCTGGTCTGGTTGCCTCGCGCCGGATTCGGGACGATTACAATGAGGCAGTAAATTATGAGTCAACGGATACAAACGGGCGGCCTGCAGGTTGCTGAAACGCTATACACCTTTGTTAACCAGCAGGTTATTCCCGGCACCGGCGTAACTGAAGAACAGTTCTGGTCTGGTCTGGATGCAATTGTTCACGATCTGGCACCGAAAAACCGCACTCTGCTGGCTAAGCGGGATGCCATTCAGGAGCAGATCGACAGCTGGCACCGTGAAAACCGCGCCAACGGTTTAGATTTTGCTGCCTACAAGTCATTCCTGCAGGAGATCGGTTACCTGCTGCCAGAGGGTGAAGACTTCTCTGCCACCACCAGCAATGTTGACCCGGAAATGGCCACCATGGCAGGCCCTCAGCTGGTGGTACCGGTGATGAACGCCCGTTTCGCCCTGAACGCTGCCAATGCCCGCTGGGGTAGCCTCTACGATGCCCTCTATGGCACGGATGCGATCTCAGAAGCGGATGGCGCAGAGATCTCTGGCAGCTATAACCCGGTTCGTGGGGCTAAAGTCATTGAATTTGCCCGTAACGTACTGAACGAAGCGGCACCGCTGGCGACTGGCTGCCATAAAGATTCTGTTCGCTACAGTATCCGTGACGGCAAGCTGGTGGTCACCCTGACCAACGGTTCTGAAACCGGTCTGCAGGATGAAGCGCAGCTAATCGGTTACAACGGCGATGCCGAGGCACCCACCTCAATCCTGTTGAAACATAACGGCCTGCATCTGGACGTTAAAGTCGACCGCGACAGTCAGATCGGTTCCACCGATGCCGCCGGTATCAGCGATATCATCGTAGAAGCCGCACTAACGGCAATTATGGACTGCGAAGATTCCGTTGCCGCCGTCGATGCTGACGATAAAGTGGTTGCCTATAAAAACTGGCTGGGCCTGATGAAGGGCGACCTTACCGAAGAGGTGAGCAAAGGCGGTAAGACCTTTACCCGCCGCATGAACCCTGACCGCACATATACCGGTGTGGATGGTTCTGAAGTCAGCCTCAAAGGCCGCAGCCTGATGTTTGTGCGTAACGTTGGCCACCTGATGACCAACAACGCTATTCTGGACAAAGATGGCAACGAGATCCCAGAGGGTATTCTCGATGGCATGGTCACCAGCCTGATCTCAATCCACGATGTTAAGGGTAATGGTCAGTTCAGCAACACCACCACTGGTTCCATGTATATCGTTAAACCGAAGATGCACGGCCCTGAAGAGGTGGCTTTCGCCAACGAGCTATTTGGTCGTATCGAAGATGCCCTGGGTCTGGACCGCTTTACCCTGAAAATGGGGATTATGGATGAAGAGCGCCGCACCACCGTTAACCTGAAAGAGTGTATCCGTGCAGCAAAAGACCGTGTGGTCTTTATCAACACAGGTTTCCTCGATCGGACCGGTGACGAGATCCACACCTCCATGGAAGCGGGCCCGATGATCCGCAAAGGTGAGATGAAAGCCGCCGCCTGGATCGGTGCCTATGAAGACTGGAACGTGGATAACGGTCTCGCTTGCGGCCTGCAGGGCCGTGCACAGATCGGTAAAGGGATGTGGGCGATTCCGGATCAGATGGCTAACATGCTGGATGCCAAGATCGGCCATCCACTGTCGGGCGCTAACACCGCCTGGGTGCCATCGCCAACGGCTGCCGCTCTGCACGCACTGCACTATCACAAAGTTGATGTATTCGCCCGTCAGGATGAACTGAAGAGCCGTCCCCGGGCAAATCTGGACGACATTCTCACTGTACCGGTGGCGAGCAACCCAGACTGGTCTGCTGAAGAGATTCAGAACGAGCTGGATAACAACGCACAGGGGATTCTGGGCTACGTGGTACGCTGGATCGATCAGGGTGTCGGCTGCTCTAAAGTGCCTGACATCAACGATGTCGGTCTGATGGAAGACCGCGCCACCCTGCGGATCTCCAGCCAGCATATTGCTAACTGGCTGCATCACGGTATCTGTTCTGAAGCGCAGGTGCTGGAAACCATGCAGCGGATGGCCGCCGTGGTTGATCAGCAGAATGCTGACGATCCCCTGTACCGTCCGATGGCACCCAACTTCGACGACAGTGTCGCCTTCCAGGCCGCACTGGAGCTGGTGATTCAGGGTCGTATCCAGCCAAACGGCTATACTGAGCCGGTGCTGCACCGCCGCCGTCTGGAAGCGAAGGCCAAGTTTGGAGCATGAGCTCGGGGTATAAGTTCGGAGCATGAGCTCGGGGTATAAGCTCAGAACATAAGCTTTAAGCATTAAAAAACCGCGCCCAGCGCGGTTTTTTGTCTCTCTGGATCAGTTTTATAAATAGGGTGAGATATTCGCCAGCATCCGGCTAACATACTCCGCTTTCTCCCCCACCGGGGCGACATAGTGAATCGCCTCTTCAGCAACCTTAATACCCTCCAGTCGTGCCAACACCCAGCAGGCAAGATATTGTGAAGCCAGACATCCCCCCGCACTGGCGACATTTCCCCGGGCAAAGAACGCCTGATTCAGCACCTCAGCACCGCTCTCCTGCACCCAGGGCTTTGTGGTCAGATCGGTGCACACCGGCAGATCCTTCAGCAACCCCAGCTCAGCCAGCATCAACGCCCCCGAGCACTGCGCGCCGATCAGCTGTCGTTCAGGGTCCAGGCTGAGCTGCGACATAATCGACCTGTCCGCCACGACGTCGCGGGTTTTCATGCCACTGCCCACCAACACCACATCCGCATGGTTAGCCTCACTGAGCGAAATATGCCGTTGCAGCACCACACCGTTCATCGACTCGACCCGCTCAGTCGGACTGGCAATTGAAACCCGCCAGTCCGGGCGTTTCACCCGGTTGAGAATCCCCAGGGCGATCAGCGAATCCAGCTCGTTGAAACCATCGAAGGTCAGAATCGCAATATGCATAGCCGCTCTCCTCATCAGTACTTACAAATATTTCTTACATTTAGTCAGTTGCGTTACCGCATTGTATGACCTAAATTCATGACAATAAAAAAATTGTCATGGATACAACTGAAGATGCCCCGCGCACGCTATAAACAACTGGTCGACCGGTTTGCCGACGAGATCCGTTCGGGCAGGCTGCCGCCCGGCACCCAGCTACCCACCCACCGGCAGCTGGCGGCCCGGGAAGGTCTGGCACTGGTAACCGCCTCCCGGGTCTATGCTGAACTGGAGCGAATGGGACTGGTTAGCGGCGAAACCGGCCGCGGAACCTTTGTCAGAGAAACCGCCCTGCCGCTGGGCCATGGCATCGATCAACCCCCGACAACAGAGGGGATGATCGACCTTAACTTCAACTCACCATCCATCCCCGGTCAGACCGACATGCTGCGTCAGGCACTGCGGCAGCTGTCGATCTCTGGTGACCTGGAGTCCCTGCTACACTATCAGCCCCATGCCGGTCGTCTGCATGAAAGAGCGATCGTCGCACAACACCTCAAACACCGTGGATTATCGATACCCCCTGAGCAGCTGCTGATTGTCAGCGGTGCCCAGCACGGGCTGGCAACCACCGTGATGTCACTTCTCAATCCCGGCGATGTGGTTGCCGTCGATGCGCTCACCTACTCAGGCTTTAAAATACTCGCGGAGGTACATCGACTCGAGCTGGTCGCAATACCGGTCACCGCCACAGGCCCCGACCTGACAGCCCTGGAAGCACTCTGCAAACATCGGCCGATCCGGGCGGTGTATAGCATGCCCACACTTCACAACCCCCTGGGCTGGGTGATGACGTTTGAACAGCGGGAGCAGTTAGTCGCGATCGCACGCCACCACGATCTGCTGATCATCGAAGATGCCGCCTACGCGTTTCTTGCCGATGACTCACCGCCGCCGCTGGCCGCCCTCGCACCGGAGTTAACCGTTTACGTCTCAGGGCTATCAAAGAGTGTGGCTACCGGCTTTCGTATCGGCTTTATTGCCGCCCCTGAACGATGGATTCCAGCGCTAGAGCGAACTATCCGCGCCACCACCTGGAATACCCCCAGTCTGATGACGGCTATCAGTTGTGGCTGGATAGAGGATGGCACCGTTGCCCGACTTGAAGCGGAGAGGCGCCGGGATGCACAGGCCCGTCAGACAATCGCCAGAGAGGCATTAAAAGGCTTCTCTGTTATCAGCCACCCCTCATCCTATTTTGTCTGGTTAACGCTGCCAGAGGAGGTGCGGGCGGATCAGGTAGCGATGACACTCATGACATCAAACATCTCCGTTTCGACCGCAGAGCCGTTCGCCGTGACGGACCATCCTCCCCATGCAATACGGCTGGCACTGGGATCGGTGGCGATCGAATCGCTTAAAGAGGCGCTCATGCAGGTGAAACAGGCGATTGAACGGTTCGCCTATTAAGATCACAGTGAACCAACTGAGCGCTGCAATACGTATTCATTAATACTTTTCCCGTTGGCCTGAGAGACCTCACCGATTACACTGAACCTATGACCCATTCGACAGCAAACGCCCTCACCGACTTTATCCAGCAGCATCCCCGGTTATTTATTCTTACCGGCGCAGGCTGCAGCACTGCGTCTGGCATACCCGATTACCGCGACAAAAACGGCGATTGGAAGCGACAGCCCCCGGTGCAGCACCGCGACTTCATGACCAGCCATGCCACCCGGCAACGATTCTGGGCGCGCAGCCTGATCGGCTGGCCACTGATGGCCAATGCCCGTCCCAATGCGGTGCATCAGAGTCTGCAACGGTTAGAAGAGAAAGGCTATTGCCGCCAACTGGTCACTCAGAATGTCGACCGGCTGCATCAGCTGGCCGGTCAGCAACGGGTGATCGACCTGCACGGCCGCTCTGACCAGGTGATCTGCATGGACTGTCACACACTGCATCAACGTAACCACGTGCATCAGCTGATGGCCGAAGCAAACCCAGCGTTCAGAGAGTATACCGCGACCGCTGCACCGGACGGCGATGCCGATCTGGATGGTATCGACTTCAGCCGTTTCAGGGTGACCGACTGCTCCGATTGTGGCGGCATGTTAAAACCCAATGTGGTCTTCTTCGGCGATAATGTACCGAAAGAGCGGGTTTTCTCCGCCCTCGACAGTTTACAGCGCTCTGATGCCCTGCTCGTGATCGGTTCATCACTGATGGTCTACTCCGGATTTCGCTTTTGTAAGCAGGCGGTTCAGCAGAACATTCCGATTGCGGCGATCACCCACGGCAAAACCCGCGCCGATGACCTGCTCAGCCTGAAACTGGATGGCGATATCAGCGAGTTTCTGGTCCCCAGTGCGGCGGCGCTGGAGAGCTTCACCGCCTGACAACTATTAGCCACCTGCAGACGCTTCGGGGCAGCAGAGATCGGCCATATCAGGTATACTGGCGGCCAATTTAATTCTTATCCCGAGTACACCGTGTCTGATACCTCTTTCTCCTCCCTGAACCTCCCACCAGCGATGCTCAGCAACCTGGCTGATCTCGGCTATAACGAGATGACGCCAATCCAGGCGGGCAGTCTGCCCCATGCACTGGCCGGTAAAGATCTGATCGCCAAAGCCAAAACCGGTAGCGGTAAAACCGCCGCCTTTGCCATCGGCTTACTGTTACAGATCAATCAGCGAGATTTCGGTACTCAGGCACTGGTACTCTGCCCCACCCGGGAGCTCAGCACCCAGGTCGCTCAGGAGATCCGCCGTCTGGCGCGGTTTAAAGACAACATCAAACTGGTCATCCTCTGCGGTGGACAGTCCGTCGGTCCGCAGATTGGTTCGCTGGAGCATGGCGCGCACATCGTGGTAGGCACCCCCGGCCGGATTCAGGACCTGATCCGCAAAGGGAAACTGGATCTGTCCCGCTGCGGCACCGTGGTATTGGATGAAGCCGACCGCATGCTGGATATGGGCTTCTACGAACAGATCGAAGGGGTGATCAGAAACACACCGAAAAAACGCCAGACCCTGCTGTTTTCCGCCACCTATCCCGATGGCATTAAAAAGCTCAGCGCCGATCTGCAGGTTGACCCGGTCGAGGTAACGGTTGAAGCGGTGCACAGCACCAGTCAGATAGAACAATCGTTCTATGCCCTGGAACAGACCAAAAAGCCGGAAGCACTGGCACGGATACTCAGCCACTTCAGCCCGGAATCCACCGTAATTTTCTGCAACACCAAAGATCAGTGTCGTGAAGTGTCCGATCACCTGCGCTCGCTGGGTTACTTTGCCGCCGCCCTGCACGGGGATCTGGAACAGCGTGACCGTGATCAGGTGCTGGTACAGTTCGCCAACCGCAGCAACACTATCCTGATCGCCACCGATGTTGCCGCCCGGGGACTGGATATCAGCGACCTGAGCATGGTGATCAACTACGACCTGCCCCGTGATCCGGAGATCTACGTTCACCGTATCGGACGTACCGGCCGTGCAGGCAAGGATGGCACCGCTATCAGTCTCTACCGCGACTCCGAAGCCTATAAACTGGAAACTATCGGTGAATATCTGTCGCAGACCCTGGAAACCCGCTCTCTCAGCAGTCTGAAAAAAACCAGCTCAGGAGAACCGGTTAAACCGGTAATGCGAACTCTCTGCATCGCCGGTGGTCGAAAGGATAAGATACGTCCCGGTGATATCCTCGGCGCCCTCACCGGCGAAGCGGGTATCGACGGCAGCGCTGTCGGCAAGATCGACATCTATGATTATGCTGCCTATGTGGCCGTGAAGCGGGAAGAAGCCCGCAAAGCCCATAGCCGCTTAGTCGATGGCAAGATTAAAGGCCGCCGCTTTAAAGTCAGAATGTTGTAAAAAACGTTTTACTGTTTTAACAAAGGTATTTTAATATGGCTGTAGCATCGGCCCGGCATATTCTGGTAAAAACCAAAGCGGAAGCCGAAAAGCTGAAGCAACTATTGGAGAAAGGGGAGGACTTTGCCCGCCTGGCAAAAAAACACTCTCTGTGTAACTCTGCCAAACGGGGTGGTGATCTCGGCGAATTCAGGCCCGGCACCATGGTGAAAGCGTTCGACGACGTGGTTTTCCGTAAGAAAGTATTGGAGATCCACGGACCGGTGAAAACGAAGTTTGGTTTTCATCTTATTCAGACCCTCTATCGCACTTAGGCCCTGCGCCGCGATAAAAGTCGCCAACTTACGGAGGTAGTTCCTATGAAACCGGCCAAGAAACAACACCCCAAGTTTATTGAAGCGATGCAGAAACTCTCTGCCATGAATGAAGATGAACGCCTCTCCGACGAGAACAAAGACCTGTTTGACCAGGCGATCGCTTACGCCCCGCTGGAAGCGCAGCCAGCGTTGATGGCGATACAGAGGAAGTACGCGGAAGTGCATTAGTTTTAAGAGCGGAGACGTAGCTCGACGTCGCTTCGCGACTTGCTCGTAGTTCGTTGCTCGAAAAAGCGTAAGATCAAAGAGAGCCTTGGGGCTCTCTTTTTTTGTTTGGGATCAATAACGCTGACCCCATTGATCAGTCATGCAACCCGAGCGCTTGAGCATGACAATCTTCACAAATATGCTCCGTCTGATCACCATCTTCATTCCACCTAATAGAGATTAATTGCGGGTTTTCAGAGAAGCTTATACCGCAACTAAAACAATTATCCGAAACACTCCTATCTTTCAGCTCTTCCTGTATTTCTGAAATTCGTTCTGCCAAAGTACCTTTTTGCGCCTTGAGCAGATCTACTTCCTGAGTTAGTGATTTTATATATGTTTCAAACGACTCTATCTTCTCGACATCTTGTGTGAAAGCTGTCTGAAGCTGCCTTAACTCATTCTCATGAGACTCCTTAATAGAATAACTCATTCCCCATGAATCCATACGCGATTCTAAAAAGCTCTTAACTGCGTCAAACTGATCCCATGAGTGAATAAACTTAATACCGCCCACATGCTCACCAAGAACCTCTGCTATCGACTCCCTTTCTTCTTCTGGGCAGCATATAAGTTCTATATCGGAATAATCAAACGAGAAATCATTGTGACCTCTCCATTCCCGTTCCCACATAAAGCCTTGTTTAGGAGCTGTTTCCAGCAGCGGTACCATGAGTGGAAGTACTTTATCTCGTATATCTCTACTGACTTTCTTCAGACCATGCTCAGAATGCGGAGTTACATACTTATGTAGTCTCGCAAATAAACTTAAGAGCACTCGATCTGCATAAAAAACTGGCCGAACCCCCTTAGAAACTAGCTTTGCTTTTGAGAAGCCAATACCAAATCGAAGATCTGCTTTCCATCGCGGATAAGATATATGCCGAAAAGCATCAACACTGAAAGTTGGGCTTTCTGTGAAACAGACAACACTCTCTTCATACCACTCACTACAGCCCTGAGAAGGTATAGATGCATCGATAGCACCATATCCATTTTCTCCACTAGATAAGATGCCAAGAATTTGCTCCTTGCCTGTCATATGAATAAGGAAAGGAGACATGTCTGGCTTATCTAATGGCCCCATTTCGAATGTAGAGGCATTTACAGCATAGTCATGCCAAGGTACATACTTACCTCGTTGATAAGGAGGAATAGCCATAATTATTCAGCTTTCTCTAATTTACGAATGATCTTACCATCACCTTTATCAAAGGACCTGATAGTATAAGTCTCGCCTTCTAAAGACGCTCTTAATACATTTTAACTAAAGGGGTCTAACTAAAAAGGTCAGAGCCCTTTTACTCTCCTAGTTAAATTTTTCTGCTAACTGTACTGACCCCAGTCACGATCAATTAACCAATTAGTATCCCATGTTACAAACTCCGATGGCTCGAAATTATCTGTTAGGAATTCCATATTGACTATTTGGTTTGGCAAAAGTGACAGCGTATGATTTTTTTCATCACTTTCGTAGTCCCAAAGGTGAAATCTATCATCTTGATTATGAGCTCTCCTACTTGGCCCAAAGTCCATGGGAGCACATAGCCTTGTTAAATTTCGTCCGTCTTCCTTTGATGCGAATGTGAGCTGAATCTTAGTTTTATTGTGAATAGCTTGAATAAAGTTTCCTTCGTACATTTGATAGCCTCCTTGGCTGTTTTGAAATTTAACAAATTATTATTCTGCCTATACAAGGTTGCAGAGCCTGTAAGCTTTAATAAATGGCAAATAAATCACAAATAAATGGGGCAGAGTAAAATTATTCTGACGTCACTTACTTGGTATCTTTGATTACAAGAGAAAAGCCTAAAGGCAGCTACTGCATTCTCGTCCACTGAAAATGAGCGGGCTCATTGGTCAGTTTGTATAGTGGAACTACACATATCCATTCACTGAGTGTGCCTGAAAGAGAAAGTGGGGGCAATTGCTTAATGATAGGTGCTAAAGAGAGCCAACGGCCCCCTTCTTTTTGTTTTTATGCTTTTTCTAACGACTAGCGAGTCGCGAAGCGACGGTCTAGCAAGGGCGAAGCCCGTCTAGCGAGCAACGTGCTCTTCGTTGCGTTCTAAATAAAACGCTTTTCGTTGCGGTCTACCGACTAGTTAACCGCTTGAGGCTCAAACGACATCTTCAATTCGAAGCCACATGCTTTAGCGTATCGCTGCAAGGTGTCCACTTTTGGCGTTACAGCACCTTTCTCAAGGCGGCAGATATTACTTTTCTTCGTATGCATTAAGTCAGCCACCTGCTCCTGAGTCAGGCCTGCTGCTTTGCGCATATGAAGTAACTGACTGATCAGGGTAAACTCGCTCTCCAGTGCATCGTACTCACGACGCACGTCATCATTCTGAAGCGCACGTTCTTTTAATCGCTGAAGGCTCATTTTTTCACCTCTTTCATTCTGTCTCTGGCTAGTTTCAAATCCGGCTTTGGTGTCTTTTGTGACTTCTTAATAAATGCGTGAAGTATCAGGACATGAGGCCCATTCATGTAGCAAAAGAGACCCCGACCTATCCCCTCTTTTGCCTTAGCCCGAACCTCAAACAAGCCATCGCCCATTGACTCAGTATGGGGAGATCCCAGATTCGCTCCGTGCTCCTCTATCAGTTCCAACAACTTCAGCATCCGCGCTTGAATCTTTGGCGGCATCGCCAGGATGGCATCTTCTACACCATCATAAAAATCAACTTCCCAAGTCACTTCACATCCTTGTGTTATCATATATGATAACTTTAGTTAGTTAAATATTTTTTGGGGTAGGTGAAGTCAAAGCTCTTTTTGATCAAACACTCCTCCAAAAACAGAGAGCCAACGGCCCCCTTCTTTTTGCTTTTACGCTTTTTCTAACGACTAGCGAGTCGCGAAGCGACGGTCTAGCGAGCAACGCGCTCTTCGTTGCGTTCTAAATAAAACGCTTTTCATTGCGGTCTTATCTAATCAAGATTTGCTTCAAAGTAAGGCTGCCCTTCTGGATCCACGAAACAGTCGTAGAACTGTGACGTAAACCTTGTTAACTCCTCGTCATCATCCTGATTTTTAATATAACCCTGCCAGTCACTGGAGACCATGCAGCCTTTAATTTGTGCCTTAACGTCCAGCTTGCACTGCTCATCATCGTCACACAGCTCTATAAGGTCGTACTCAATAATCTTTCGAAACACCAGCTCTTCGACATCGGCTTCGGTGCATGAGGTAAGCAGGAATAAACTTAAAATAACCACTAAAACTTTCATAATCACGTCCTGGTGATAATCCATTCAGAATCCCACCCACAATCAATTAAAGCGGTAAAACATGCCTGAAACTGCGGGGATTACTGATAAAAAAAGAAAAGCCTAAAAACAGATACATCACTCTCGTCCACTGAAAATAAGCAGGCTCATTGATCAGTGTGTATAGCAGAGCTAGACATATCTATTTGTCTGAGTGTGCCTTAAACAAAAAAGCGATTCAATTTTGCAGATCAACAGATTGGCACTCAGATCACTCCCTTTATCTAAAACCACGCGGCAAGGAAGGTTTAAATTACTATGAGGGCCGACCCAGACAGCCCCAACTGAAAGCTACGGATTACTGAAGATCAGGATAATAACAGAAGCCATCAGGAGAATACTAAAAGCCACTTTCTGTATACCTTTCAATGGGTTTTTAATGTATCTATTGATAGTATGCGATTACTTACCACTAACTTGCTTATAAGGAGAGAGGCATGGGGGCATGGGATACCGGTGTTTTTGATGATGATACATCATGTGACATCATTGAAAAGGTTATACAGTCAGATATTCCTTTATCAAAGTTAGTTAAGAAAGCAATTTTGATAAGCGGCCAGGAACAGCTCAATACAAAACATTGTCACCTGATAATCGTTGCCGCAGCTATGACAAATACTTTACTGAATGGAGTGAAGTACGACGGTATTAGTGACATGGATGAGTGGCTTAATAAGCAGGACAAAGACAGTATTTCTCCTTTCAGGAATAGTCTTATTAAGGCACTGCATAGAGTCATTAGTGACGGATCAGACCTGAATAATCTTTGGCTGGAAAGTAAGCCACACTATCAGTCCTGGAAACAAAATATCGAACGAATAATCCATGAACTTACCCCCATTGCTAAAGATAAGGCGCCTGACAGCAAGCGTAAAATCGATTTCTCCAACAAGACAACCAAGGAATTGGTTTCACTGGAAAGAACAATTGACCCGAATCTAACCCCTGATAGCTATCAGGCTCTCCAGCACGAGCTTGAGAAACGGTCAGCCGAGGTGACTGAATATAAAGAAACCGCTACGAATCTCCATCAGGAAAGAACCAATCTAAAGATCAAATTGGTTGCAATCCTCCAGCTTCTCGGTGGCCCGGCACTAGCCGGCGTTGCCATTTATAAGGGACTGGATATTGTCTCCATCTCTGGATTGCTAATTGGGTTACTTGCTCTGTTATCTGTCTCTTCAGGTTTTTTCCTACTGAAACAGCACTCAATTGGATATCTCCTCACTTATATAAATCAAGCGCTGCAGCTCCCTATGGTTATTTTTGGTGGTGTAACCTATCAGTACAGCGCGATCGGAGGGATATTTCTGACATTTTCTAACCTTGGATCAATTGGCTTAAACGCGGCAATTAATCCTTATTTCCGGGTAAATTTTATCGATGTTGGTGATATGTATTTATTTGGTATTGATCTGTTTGCAGTATTCATAATGATCCTGATAACAACTACAAGAGAAATGGATGAAAAACCGACTGGAAAAGCCACTTAATCATCCTGATCACAATCGCCCCACACCCTCTGTACCGCCAAATTAAAGGGGCAGAGCCCTTGTGATCTGGCCTTACTGCTTTTACGCTTTTTCTAACGTCTAGCGAGTCGCGAAGCGACGGTCTAGCAAGGGCGAAGCCCGTCTAGCGAGCAACGCACTCTTCGTTGCGTTCTCAACCCAAGCGAGAAAAGAACTAATTTCTCCCTGCAACCGCTCAAGTCTATTTATCGTGCAAAATTAGTCGCCGTATTTCCCGTTGCGGTCTGATCTTAGCTGCTTCAACACTTCATCCGCATCCGCACTCAGGGGAAGATTCGCTATCGCCTGTATGTCCTGCCGGTTGTGGCCCATATCGTCCAGCATATGATCATCATAGCGAAGCAGATCCAGTAATACCTGCCGGCGACGATAAGCATCATACCAACCCTTTAATACCTGGATGAGCCGGTGCTGCTGACGCCATGACCAGGCCCTGTCCTGTCTGGAGGAAGTAACAGTGGTCGACGATGTATGAGTCAAAAGATCACAACTGGACATAACGAATCTCCTCACCGTTCACTTCACGGTGTTCGTGGTTAACAAAAGATGATCAGGGCGCGACCTGTTACTGAATGATGATTTTTGGACATTGTTTAATCAAACTAAAAATACTAAACTCAAGATTCAGAAAATCTTAACGGTGTAGTTATGTCTCTGCTTGCAAATACCCCTCCCTTACTGGAATTCGACCTGCTTCGCTCGTTTGTCGCCATTGCCGAAAGCGGAAGTTTTACCCGTGCAGCTGAGCAGGTGTTTCGCTCTCCGGCCGCCGTCAGCATGCAGATCAAACGCCTTGAGGAAACCCTGGGGAAAAGCCTGTTTCTTCGCGAGGCAAGACAGGTTCGCTTAACCTCTGAAGGCGAGGTTCTACTCAGCTATAGTCGGCGGTTACTCAGGCTGAATGAGGAGGCGGTCAGCCAGTTTATGACCCCCAGCATTGAAGGAACCATCTGCTTTGGCTCTCCGGAAGACCTGGCGACCGGGGTGTTACCGAAGGTGCTGGCACAGTTTGCGCGCTCTCATCCCGCTGTCGCCGTCAATGTCATCGCTGGTAGCAGTACCGAGCTGTTATCACTGCTGGACACGGGAGAACTGGATATGGCGCTGTTAACCGCAGGCAATGTCGGTCAGGACCCGACTCGCGGAGAGGTGGTGTTTACTGAACCACTCGTCTGGGCTAACCGTAGCGGCGGTCTGGCGGTAGAAAGTCATCCTCTGCCTCTGGCGGTTGCCAGTCGGGGCTGCTGCTGGCGCACCATGGCGCTCGAGGCATTAGACAAGCAGGGGATTGAATACCGTATCGCCTATACCTGCGATCAGAGCTCAGGTATGCAGGCTGCGATGGAGGCCGATCTGGCGATCGCACCAATACCGCAAAGTCATATGCGCCCCCCTTTTGTGAAGGTCGACGATAAATGGGACCTGCCTGAGCTGGGTGAGTATCAGTTACTCTTCGAACACCGCAAGGAGTTAGGCCCCGCGGGAAATGCCTTAGCCCGCTATATCATCGATGCCTGGAAAACACCGCGCTAAGCTGGATATAGAGATTTTAGCCCCAGAAACCAGAAGCTGCGTCTAGCGAGCAATGCGCTCTTCATTGCGGTCTAAAGCCTTTAAACAGGCTTAAGCACCATCAGTGCAGTCACCGCCACCATTGCAAAGAAAGCGGGAATACCCAGTGCGACCCAGATTTTTAACTGGGTATAGTAACTTTCAGGCAGGGGTTGAGCAGTCTTCCGGCAATGATCCGCCTGGTTACGCATTTTAATCTGCAGCACCACCACCGGCAGCCAGCAGGCACCCGCTAACAGATAGAGTGCGATACTCAGCCATAACCAGGTTTGTTCCAGTGACATCCCGGCAAGAGACAGCATCCAGAAACCGGTAATCGGTTGAATAATGACAGTAGGCGTGGTGAAGATCCAGTCGGCTTTAACGACTAACCGATTGGTCACGCTGATAGCTTCCAGATTGCCACTCAGATCGGTAAACAGTTTGTAAAAGGCGCTGCCTAATCCTGTGCCGAACAGCAGGATAGCGCTGAGTATGTGCAGCCATTTGATAATCAGGTATTCCATTACGTTTTTCTCCATATCACCAATAAACACAACGTAGCTGTCATCAGTGGCAGGTTTTTGGTCACCGGGCCAAATGGATGCAGCCATAATTCAGGGAGCAGGCAACTAATAATCAATGTATAGGCGATGGTGAGCAGTAACTGCCCTATCAGCGCCAGGATCAGCCAGCGATTGCTTAGCATTGCCAGCCCCAACAACAGGTCAATCACTCCGCCCGCATACAGTGACAGCGTGGCGGGAAGCCCTTCAATACCTGCCTGAGACAGGATCTCCAGGCTCTTTACCTCCGGGTAGAACAGCAACGAACACAGACCTGTCATTATCCACAACAGCGCTATACAGCCGCGTAATACGCAGGGCATAAAGTAAAGGCCTGCATACCAGCGATCGGCAACCTGTGACGGGGTTCGTTGCAGCTCGCTCGCTACACTGCGGGGCTTAAACCCTAACTGCTCAACCAGCGGCTCGACCGGCGCGGTGTTGCCCTGTATCAGCATATCCAGAGATTCAGAATTAACAGGGCCTGTTTTCAGCCACCCGCCAAGTTTTACCAGGGGCTGCGCCAGGCGATACGGAATTAATAGCGGTCGCAGGTCACCCAGACCTAACCACTGACGCTGGTATTGCAGGTATGATTTAAAGCTCAAAGGATGCGGACCAACCAGATCAATCTGCGACCTGTGGGTTTTGTCATTCCCGATACAGGCGATGACGGCCTTCACCAGATCATCAATATGAATCGGCTGAATTTGCTGCTCTCCGGCATTAACCAGAGGCGTTACAGGCAGGGCAGCCAGCGCCCGGAAAAAGGCGCTACTCTTTGCTCCCGGACCATACACAACAGAGGGTCTGAGTATGGTCCAGTCCAGGTCTTTACCTGTCAGATGCTGATCCGCGGCAAACTTGCTTTGGTGATACAGAGTTGTGGCGTTTGCTTCAGCGCCCAGTGCGGAGATCTGCAGCACTCGCCGGACACCCGCCTGTTCACAGGCATCAAACAGAACAGAAGGCACTTTCTGATGCAGATCGCTGAAACGCTGCGCAGCGCTTTCCTGAATAATACCGACGGCGTTAATCACCATGTCGATACCCTTCAGCCGGGGGAGCCAGGTGCTCACCTGCTGATCACGCATATAGTCGACAGCGACCGTTTCGGCGTCTGCAAACACAAGGTTAAACCGCTCAACATCCCTGACCGCAGCCACAACCCGGTGACCTTCCTGCCGTAATCGACTATAGAGATGCTGCCCTATAAATCCACTGGCACCGGTGAGCAGAATGTTCATATCAGACTCCTTTCTTTTATTTCTGTAAAAACAGAAATAAACAGGAAAATTTTAGTTTTTCTTCTTGCCCAGAAAACGCTGAACTTTACTGCCAAGTTTCAGCAGCTTCAGAATCGTAGAGCGCTCCATCTTTTTAACCTGATCAAACCAGCCGGTCGATTGCTCCAGAAATGCCAGAGTCTGCTCGATACGTGCTTTAGTGTTAGCCGGGGTTTGCTGATCGGTTTCGGCATCCAGTACACATTCGCGCAACGCGGTGAGGGTTGGGTCCAGCTCACGCTTTTTACGCTCTTCCATGATGATAAAGAAGATATCCCAGACATCTTTATGAGAATCAAAATGGTCACGCCGGTCACCCAGTATGTGGGTAATCTTAATCAGCCCCCAGGACTGCAGCTCTTTAAGGCTGGTACTGACATTGGAACGCGCCACCCCCAGGGTTTCGCTGATATCTTCAGCGGTCAGAGGCTCATCACTCAGGTACAGCAAGGCGTGTATCTGCGCCACCGTGCGATTGACTCCCCAGCGAGAACCCATCTCGCCCCAGTGAAGCACAAATTTCTGCATTGTCGGTGAAAGAACCATGACTATATTCCTTAATTTCTGTAAAGACAGAAATTACAGAAATAAAAATATATAGTCAAGCGAAACTGCTAATCAGTCGACATGCTAATGTGCCCGTCACAAAAGGAGAGCCAACCGCTCTTTTTATGCTTTTATGCTTTTTCGAGCCACTAGCAAGCGGCGAAGCCGCGTCTGGCCAGCAATGTGCTTTTCATTGCGGTCTAAAACGCAACGCGTTTATCCCCTCCACCTGTCGTTCACGACAGTTACCTTTTGTCACTCATCTTTCTAAGATACGAAGCTTGTGATCAGTCACCGAAACCATCGATAGGTAAGAATATGAAATTACTCAAAGCATGCATGGTAGCCATTGGACTTTATTCAACCGCAGGACAAGCCGCCTGGTTATGCGATCCGAATGCTGGCGGTGCGGGCTGTATGGAGTGTAGTGAGAGGTTTTGTGCCTACGGAAGTGACGGAACCGGCTATATATGCCTTCACATCGCCCCTGACAAGGGACTGGACACCAGTGCAGGCGCCGTCAGCCGGGTGAATGAGGAAGCCAAAAAATTCACCAATAGCCCCAATGCCAATATTAAGGCGATGGCGGAGTCTCTGGTTAATCTGACTGTATCGCAAGCCCGGATAATGGCCGAAAAACAACAAAAAGGAACCGCTAATAAAGCGATGGCATTACCCCAGGCCAAACCGTTGATGTCACAGTAATATTTATCGCCAATAAGCCCTTTGCACACGCCAACAAGAAAGAGAACCACCGCTCTCTTTCTTGTTGTTTTTACGCTTTTTCTAACAACTAGCAAGCGGCGAAGCCGCATCTAGCCAGTCGCGCAGCGACGATCTAACAACGGCTTTTTCTAGCTCTTCGTTGCGTTCCAGAGACATCTTACTTTCGGGGCGCATAAGCAAACACGTCAGAATGAATCTGTGACTCCTGCAACCCTTTAGCCTCGCAGGCGTCGAGCAGCGCATATACCATCGCCGGTGACCCGCTGGTAAACACCTCGACATTGTCGAAGTTTTCAAAATCGGCCACCACCGCTTCCGGCAAGAGTGCGGTACGACCTTGCCAGCCGGGGCTGTTATCAGGCTCGCTAACCACTAAGTGGGCGTGGACATTGGCGTGTTCTTTCGCCCATTGCAGCAGCAGTTTTTCCAGATAGAAATCAGCTTCAACCCGCGCTCCCCAGTATATATGAATGGGGTTAGGCACCTGATTCGCCAGCAGATGCTCGGCGATGCTTTTAATCTGTGAGAATCCGGTGCTGGCAGCAACCAGAATAATCGTGGTGTCCGGATTTAACGAAGCCGCTTCCAGATAACAATCACCTTTGGGCAGTTCGATCTCGACACTGGGGTTATTCTGCAGATACTCCATAATGGCGATCGACATGCCGCCTTCTGCTATCCGACGGATATGCAATTCGATATCACTGCTGAAATCCGGTGCGCTGCCAATCGAAAAGGCAGCACGACGCTGATCCGGCAAGATCATTTCCAGGTACTGACCGGCATGAAACTCAACGGCATGCCGACCGGTGACCGGCAGGTGCAATCGCACCCGGAAGACCTCAGCACTCAGCTGTTCAACAGCAGCGATACTACAAACCAGTTTTTTCACGCGTAACTCTCCAGGGCGAAGCAGCCCATCTATTTTCACCCTGACATCGCTGTGCGGCACGGCAGTACAGGCAAATATCTGCGCGGGCGCATCACCCGCAGATAATTGCAATGCCAGCTCAGGATAACGCTGCCGGATGCTGCCCGCTATCAGGGTCGTTTTACAAATCTCACACACGCCGTTGCGGCAGCTGAAACGCATGGTATAACCTGCGTTGCGCAGACTGTCGAAAATTGACTGTCCGGGTTCAGCCGCAATAACATATTGATCATTAACGGTTATCTGGTAACCCTCAGTCACTCTTGATGCCTAACTGATCCCAGATATCATCGACCCGCTGTTTTACCTCGGGCGACATCACAATCGGCTCGCCCCACTCACGGGTGGTTTCACCGGGCCATTTATTGGTGGCATCCATCCCCATTTTTGACCCCAGACCAGAAACAGGTGAGGCAAAGTCGAGATAGTCGATCGGGGTATTGTCGATCAGCGTGGTATCGCGAATCGGGTCCATCCGGGTGGTGATCGCCCAGATCACATCGTTCCAGTCCCGGGCGTTGATATCGTCATCACAGACAATGACAAATTTGGTGTACATAAACTGCCGCAGGAACGACCAGACACCGAGCATCACCCGCTTCGCATGGCCGGGATACTGCTTCTTCATAGTCACCACCGCCATCCGGTAAGAACACCCTTCCGGTGGCAGATAGAAATCGGTAATTTCCGGGAACTGCTTCTGCAGAATCGGTACAAACACTTCGTTCAGTGCCACACCCAGCACCGCGGGTTCATCCGGTGGACGACCGGTATAGGTGCTGTGGTAGATCGGATCGGGCCGGTGGGTAATACGCTCAACGGTAAATACCGGGAAGCTATCGACCTCGTTGTAATAGCCGGTATGGTCACCGAACGGGCCTTCATCAGCCATCTCTTCCGGGTCGATATAGCCTTCGAGAATAAACTCGGCACTGGCGGGCACCTGCAGATCACTGCCAATACACTGGGTGACTTCGGTTTTACCGCCACGCAACAGCCCGGCAAAGGCATATTCAGACAGGGTATCGGGCACCGGTGTGACCGCGCCCAGAATGGTGGCTGGGTCAGCCCCCAGCGCTACCGCAACAGGGAACTTCTCCCCCGGATGCTGCTCTTTCCATTCACGGAAATCCAGCGCGCCACCCCGGTGCGCCAGCCAGCGCATAATCAGTTTGTTTTTGCCGATCACCTGCTGGCGGTAGATGCCCAGATTCTGGCGGGTCTTATTCGGCCCGCGGGTGATCACCAGTGGCCAGGTCACCAGGGGACCAGCATCACCGGGCCAGCAACGCTGTACCGGGATTTTACCCAGATCAACCTCATCACCTTCAATCACATGGGTCTGACAGGCCGCATTGCGAACCTTTTTCGGCCCCATATTCAGCACCTGCTTAAAGATCGGCAGCTTCTCCCAGGCGTCTTTCATCCCCTTCGGCGGCTCAGGCTCTTTCAGCATGGCTAACAGCTTGCCCACTTCCCGCAGACTGGCAACATCCTCCTGCCCCATGCCCAGCGCAACCCGTCTGGGGGTACCGAACAGATTGGCCAGAACCGGATAATCATAGCCTTTCGGGTTTTCAAACAGCAGCGCAGGGCCTCCGGCCCGCAGGGTCCGGTCACAGATCTCGGTCATCTCTAGATCAGGATCGACTTCGACGCTGATACGCACCAGTTCACCTTGTTTTTCAAGGCTGTGGATAAAGTCTCGCAGGTCTTTGTATTTCAGGTTTGACATAGTTTTCAGCAATAAAAAAGGGCAAGCGCTAAGCTTACCCTTTCAGAACAGAGATATGAATCAGGAACGACGCATCGAGAGGAAGAATTCGTCGTTGGTCTTGAAGTCTTTCAGCTTATCCAGCACAAACTCGATGGCGGCAGAGTCTTCCATCGGGTCCAGCAGCTTACGCAGAATCCACATGCGCTGCAGTTCATCTTCGGAGGTCAGCAAATCTTCACGGCGGGTACCGGAACGGCGGATGTTGAAGGCAGGATAAACCCGCTTCTCAGCCACTTTACGGTCCAGATGCACTTCAGAGTTACCGGTACCCTTGAATTCTTCAAAGATAACCTCATCCATTTTCGAACCGGTATCAACCAGGGCGGTCGCGATGATGGTCAGGCTGCCACCCTCTTCGATATTACGGGCAGCACCAAAGAAACGTTTAGGACGTTCCAGCGCGTGCGCATCCACACCACCGGTGAGTACTTTACCGGATGAAGGGATAACCGTGTTATAGGCACGGGCCAGACGGGTGATAGAGTCGAGCAGGATAACCACATCCTGTTTATGTTCGGTCAGGCGCTTGGCTTTCTCCAGCACCATCTCCGCAACCTGCACGTGACGTGACGGCGGCTCATCGAAGGTCGAGGCGACCACTTCACCACGCACGGTGCGCTGCATCTCGGTGACTTCCTCAGGACGCTCATCGATCAGCAGTACAATGAGATGTACTTCCGGGTTGTTACGTTTAATCGAGTTAGCGATATTTTGCAGCATCAGGGTCTTACCCGCTTTTGGCGGGGACACCAGCAATGCCCGCTGACCTTTACCCATCGGGCAAACCAGATCGATAACCCGGGCAGTCAGATCTTCGGTACTACCGTTACCCAGCTCCATCTTCAGCCGTTCCTGGGCAAACAGGGGAGTCAGGTTTTCAAACAGAATTTTGTTCTTGGCATTTTCCGGCTTATCAAAGTTGATCTGATCAACTTTCAACAGGGCAAAATAGCGCTCACTGTCTTTTGGCGGACGAATCTTTCCGGAAATGGTATCGCCGGTGCGCAGATTAAAGCGTCGGATCTGGCTGGGTGACACATAGATATCATCCGGGCCTGCCAGGTATGAACCTTCTGCCGATCGCAGAAAACCGAAACCATCCTGCAATATTTCCAACACGCCATCGCCGTAGATATCCTCACCACCCTTAGCATGACGCTTAAGAATCGCAAAAATAACATCTTGTTTACGGGAACGGCCCAGATTATCCAGCCCCATCTCTTTTGCTATCTCTAGCAGGTCGGGAACGCTTTTCTTTTTAAGTTCAGTAAGATTCATAGGTATTTGTGTAGTGTTGGAAGACAAGAATATGCCTTGAGCGGAATAGGTAAAGAACTATCCAGGTCAGATTGAATTGATAAAGTGAAATCAGAGTTCTTAACCAGAGCAGTTGTCCAGTGTACTGGAAATGAAGTGTTCTGGAAGAGAATCCGGTGTTTGGAAGTGACACTATAATGCGTTGGTCAAAAAGAGTCCAGTAAATCAGGGAGTAAACCATGATCCTGGTCACTCCCTGCGATTTTTACCGACTAACAGAATAAAAAAGTCGGCTAAAACAACATTTAAATACTTTCTTCAATAAAGGCGGATAACTGAGACTTAGACAGCGCACCGACTTTCGTCGCCTCAACATTGCCATCTTTAAACAGCATCAGCGTCGGAATGCCACGAATACCGAATTTTGGCGGCGTTTCGTTATTTTCATCGATATTCAGCTTGCAGACCTTCAGCTTACCTGCGTAATCCTTGGCGATCTCTTCTAAGACCGGTGCAATCATCTTACACGGACCACACCACTCCGCCCAGTAATCAACTAATACCGGACCGTCTGCTTTCAAAACATCATCTTCAAAAGAAGCATCGGTCACGTTAACAATATTTTCACTCATAAAAAGCCTCTGCAGTGAGATTCACTAAAAGATTGATAGTCACCGATCATAACACTGTCATTAAACAGTTGTGAATATGCTGAGAATAGCCCAGCCATCAATATCAGTCCTGTTGCTTCTCTAATCAGTCATATATATCTGTTAAGATAGGGTTATTGTCATATTTGAAGCAGGCGCACATGAATCAGGAAACTAACACCAGCCCAGGCGAACAATCTCTGCTGGCTGCCATCGACCTGGGTTCCAACAGCTTTCATATCGTAGTCGCAAAACTCGTCCAGGGCGAGCTTCAGCCTATCGATCTTCTGTCTGAAAAGGTTCAGCTGGCTGCTGGCCTCGATGAAAATCGCATGTTATCCGCCGAGGCAATTCAACGGGGGCTGGAGTGTATGGAACGCTTCGCCCAGCGCGTGCGGGATATCCCTGATCAACAGATCAGGATTGTCGGCACCAATGCCTTGCGGGAAGCAGCCAACAGTGATGAGTTTATTCTCGAAGCGGAAAAGATCATGGGCTGCTCAATCGAAGTCATTGCAGGCATTGAGGAAGCCCGCCTGATCTATCTGGGAGTATCCCACACCCTGGCGGGCGATAACGGTCGCCGCCTGGTGATCGATATCGGCGGTGGCAGTACTGAATTTATTATTGGCGAACGCTTTGAACCGCTGGAACTCGAAAGCCTGGAGATGGGCTGTGTCAGTTTCAGTAACCGTTATTTCCCGGGAGGCGTGATCTCCGAAAAGAACTTCCATCTGGCCGTGTTTGGTGCACTGCGCGAACTGCTAACCATCAAACGGACCTATCGTCAGCAGGGCTGGGACGATTGTGTAGGCGCCTCAGGCACCATCAAAGCGGTACGCAATGCCTGTATTAATCTTGGCTATGCAACCGACAAGGTTAATGCATCGGCACTGCAGCAACTGAAAGAGAAGATCCTCAGCTATAACCATGTCGATGAGATCGATATCGATGGCTTAAAAGAGGATCGCCGTTCGGTCTTCCCCGCCGGTATCGCTATTTTATCCGCAGCTTTTGAATCACTGGGGATCAAAGAGATCCGTTTTTCCGAAGGCGCTTTGCGGGAAGGTCTGCTCTACGATATGGCCGGACGGCTGCGTCACGAGGACGTTCGTGAACGCAGTATCAATGCCATGATGCAGCGCTACCGGGTTGATCAGGAACAGGCTATGCGGATTGAACAGACTGCGCTGATCTCCCTGACGCAGGTCAGAGAGAGCTGGAACCTGGATAACACCGAGTATCACAACATGCTCAGCTGGGCGGCACGCTGCTGCGAAACCGGCCTCACCATCGCCCACAGCCAGTATCATAAGCACAGCGCTTATCTGCTGTTAAACTCAGACCTGCCTGGCTTCACTAAACGGCAACAGATCCAGCTGGCAGCCATCGTTCAGGGACACCGGCGAAAATTCCCCACTTCGACCTTTGAGCAGCTACTGCCACGGGAAACAAAACACTTCAGCCGCCTGACCATCCTGTTAAGACTGGCTTTTGTGCTTAACCGCAGCCGTAGCCGCGAACGCCTGCCAGCCTTCCACCTGACGGCAGAAGGCAACGAACTGAGCCTCACCTTCCCAGACAACTGGCTCAGCCATCAGCCACTGACACAGGCCGACCTGGAACAGGAAGCGGGGTATCTGGCAAATGCAGGGTACACACTGGCGTTTAAGTAGTTAGACGCGGCTGCGCCGCTTGCCAGAACGGCGCTACGCGCCTGCTAGTGGCGAGGAAGAGCAGATACGGAGTGGTTCAGAGCTTTTGTTTTTTTGAATTTGCGCCTTTGCAAAAATCACTTACAAAGTGCAAAGCAAGCCCTCACCGCACAAAACATTAAGAATGTTTTTTCTAGCAACTAGCAAGCGGCGCAGCCGCATCTAACCACTAGCAACAGCTCTAAAACAAAAAAGGCTCCCGAGGGAGCCTTTTTTCATGCAATCAACGCTTACGCCTGTGGGCCTGCAGCGATGATGGATTCAGAGATACCTTCAAACTTGGTGAAGTTGCTGGTGAACTGACCGATCAGATCCTTCGCAGTCGCATCGTATGCGCCTTTGTCTGCCCAGGTATCACGAGGATTCAGCAGCGCAGAATCAACGCCCGGTACAGAGGTAGGTACTGTCAGGTTGATACCGTCAAGATGCTGAGTCGGAACATCAACCAGTGCGCCACTCTGAATAGCGGCGATAATGCCACGGGTTGTCGGAATATTGAAACGAGAACCAGTACCGTATGACCCACCAGTCCAGCCGGTGTTAACCAGGTAAACCTGACTACCAAACTCTTCAACACGCTTGATCAGCAGATCAGCATATTCACTGGCAGGACGCGGGAAGAAAGGTGCGCCAAAACAGGTGGAGAAGGTTGACTTGATGCCACCACCGGAACCCATTTCAGTAGAGCCGACCAGTGCAGTATAACCAGACAGGAAGTGGTAAGCCGCGGCTTCTTTAGACAGGATAGACACCGGTGGCAGTACACCGGTCAGATCGCAGGTCAGGAAAACGATCGATTTAGGCTCGCCACCTTTATTCTCTTCAGTCCGTTTTTCAACGTGCTCCAGAGGGTAAGCACAACGGCCATTCTCGGTCAGAGAGGTATCGCAATAATCTGCAGTACGTTTTTCATCCAGGGTAACGTTTTCGACGATCGCGCCAAAGCGGATCGCGTCCCAGATGATGGGTTCGTTCTTCTGGCTCAGGTCGATAGTCTTGGCATAGCAACCACCTTCCAGGTTGAAAACAACCCCTTTACCCCAGCCATGTTCGTCATCGCCGATGAGGTAACGCTCAGGGTCGGCAGACAGCGTCGTTTTACCGGTACCGGACAGGCCAAAGAACAGCATGGTGTCGCCATCTTCGCCGACGTTAGCCGAACAGTGCATTGGCAGAACATCTTTTTCAGGCAGCAGGAAGTTCTGAACCGAGAACATCGCTTTCTTCATTTCACCCGCATAACGCATACCCGCCAGCAGCACTTTACGCTTAGCAAAGTTGATGATCACGCAGCCATCGCTGTTAGTACCATCACGCTCTGGGTCGCATTCGAAGCTGGCAGCATTAATGACCTGCCACTCTTCTTTGGATTTTGGATTGAATTCTGCTGGACGGATAAACAGATTCTGACCGAACAGATTCTGCCATGCAGTTTCAGTGGTCATCAGAACCGGCAGGTAATGATTGGTGTCAGAACCAACGTGAACATTGGATACGAAATGCTCCCGGGATGCCAGATATTCCTCAACACGGACCCACAATGCATCAAATTTATCTGCATCAAATGGACGGTTGATAGGACCCCAGTGGATCTCATCAGCGGTACTGGCTTCCTCAACGATAAAACGATCCATCGGAGAACGACCTGTACGCTTACCGGTTTTAACAACCAGCGCGCCAGTATCAGCGAGAGTTCCTTCGCCACGCTGAATGGCCTTTTCAACTAGCTGAGCCGGGCTCAAATTTACGTGTACAGTGTTCACGGTTTCTTTGCTCATTGCTTGATTCCCTTGGCTTCTAGCCAAAAAAAGTAAAATTACCTGATAAAAAAGCTGCCTGACTCCTGTTCCTGACATTTCCTGCCGGAAAGTCAGCGGAGCCGTTATTATAAGGAGGCGTATTATGTCAAAAAAGCGTACAAAACACCATCGACCCGAACAATTCTCGGCGGCAAAAAAAAACGTCCGGGACACACACAAAAACAATAATTAAAACAGCAACTTATTTTTCGGCTAAATCAGTGCAGCTGATCAGAGCCTTCAATATTGGCGCTATCAGAGAAGAGCATGGCGATATCCGCCAGATCAAACTGATACAGTTCATTACAGAACTGACAGCTGACATCGATGCTGCCTTCATCCCGAATAATCTCTTCCAGTTCTTCCTGCGTCATGTAGCGTAAGGCATCTCCGGTACGCTTGCGCGAACAGTCGCATTTAAACTGCAGGGCGTCGGCATCGAAGAGTCGGCAATCCTCCTCATGAAACAACCGACGCAAAATAGTTTCGTTATCCAGGTTGAGTAACTCGTCATCGGATAGCGTCGCCGCCAGGCAGCTGAAATGCTCCCAGTCGTCCGCAGAATCACCCTTGGCAGGCATCACCTGCAGCATAAAACCGGCGGCCCGGTGTTCATCAGCGGCGAGATGGATCTTAGTCGGCAGCTGTTCTGAAAAGGCAAAATAGGCTTCGAGACAGTTACTCAGCTGCTTACCTTCAAGCGGCACAACACCCTGATAGCGTTTACCCTGCTCGGGCTCAATAGTGATGACTAACTGGCCACCAGCAAGCAGATCACAAAATTCTGCCTGTTCTGGCAGTTCGCCATCAAACCGCGCAATAGCTCGCAGATCACGCTGATGATTGCACTCGGCCATCAGCACTTTTAACTGATTAGCGCTCTGGGCCTGAAGGATTAAACGACCATCAAATTTAAGCGTGGCACTAAGCAGACTCACCGCCGCCATCATCTCGCCCAACAGAGTATTAATCAGGGCCGGGTAGTGATGCCTGGCCAGTGCCTGTTGATAACTCTGCTCAAGGCCGACTAATACACTGCGAATGTCCGCCTGTTCAAAGATGACCCGTTGAAGCTGATCAGAACTGCTCATGTTATTCTCTGGAACCCATATCGTATCTATAACCTACCAGAGTACAGCTGAAAAAACTGCCCGGTAAAAAAGCCAGATACTAGCATAATTTCAGCAAATCTAGCGATCTTTAAACTGGATAATCTTGCGCCGTTCTTTTTTATTCGGCCGGTGATCGGGCGCACCGTTACCACGCATAATTTTACGCACCGCGGCGCCTTCTTCCCGGCTTTTAATACTCTCTTCGGTTTCCTGATAGAGCAGCTGAGCTTCGGGAGCCCCCCGGCGCTGATCGGAGATCGCGACTATAATCACCGTTTTTTCATCTAATCCCTGACGAATCACCAGCTTCGCGCCCACTTCAACGATGCGGCTGCATTTACCACGCTGCCCCTGATAATGGACTTTGCCGCCCTCTATAGCCTCTTTAGACGCCGCCCGCGTTTTAAAAAAACGGGCCGCCCAGAGCCATTTATCCAATCTGACTTTTTGTTCCTGAAGGCCTTGCTGGCGGCCCGCCTGATTATTTGTCTGTTTAGTCATCTACGCGTTATTAACTCATTAAAATGATTAATTGCAGTGAAATCTTCAATCTCCCGCCCTGGCTTCTGACTGTCGGGTTGAATAATACTCAACAGATAGCCAATACCATACTCCCGGGCAGAGTTCAGCACCGCCAGGCTATCGTCCACCAGCAACGTCCGCGCAGGGTCGAAGGGTTCATCCTTCTGTAACTGCTGCCAGAAAGCCTGCTGCTCCTTGGGTATCTGATAATCATGGGAACAGATAATCCGGTCAACCAGCTTATCCAGCCCGGTTTCCTCAAGTTTGAGCGCCAGACTGTCCTGGTGAGCATTGGTGACAATCACCCGACGCATGCCCTGCGCCTGAAGGTGCTCCAGAAAGTCATGCACATGGGGACGAAACGCGATCCGATCACGAATCTCCCGTTTCAACGCTTTAATATCAACGTTCAGTTCTGCTGACCAGTAATCCAGACAGTACCAGTTGAGCGTTCCCTGTTCCTGCATAATCCGGTCGTGCAACCACTGTTGTGCCTTAATAAAATCAACCTGGTGAAGCTCAGCATAGCGAACCGGAAGATGCTCAAGCCAGAAATAGGTATCAAAGTGCAGGTCAAGCAGGGTGCCATCCATATCAAGAAGCACCGTATCAATATTCATCCAATCCATATAAAAAGTCAGAGCTGCAGGTTATATTAGTTTTGTATTTGGTCACTGAATGACGAGGGACGATCCAGTATGCCTGTAAAACCGGATATTTTGAAGGTAACCACCACCGCGAAGAGTCGCCTGTTCCAGGTTGAGGAGATAGAGCTACGCTTTTCTAATGGTGTTGAGCGCACCTATGAGCGACTGGCCAACCGTGGGCGGGGCGCTGTGATGATTGCTGCGCTGGATGAGCAACAGAACATTCTGTTGATCAAAGAGTACGCCGTCGGGGTGGAAGATTACCAGTTAACGCTGCCTAAAGGGCTGATCGACCCCGGTGAAGATGCGCTGCAGGCCGCTAACCGCGAACTGAAAGAGGAAGCAGGCTTTGGTGCTCAACAGTTACGGGCGATTAAACAGATGACATCCGCGCCTAACTATATGGGCCACAGGATAACCGTGGTGCTGGCAGAAGGATTGTTTCCCTGCCGCCTGCAAGGCGACGAACCGGAAGAGATGGAAGTTGTGCGCTGGCCACTGGCGCAACTGGATGAGCTGGTCAGCCGGGAGGATTTCTCCGAAGGTCGCGCTATTGCAGCGCTGTATATGGTACGCCAACAGTTGCATCAGGCCTGAACAGACAAGTCTCTCAGGTCAGGAAACTCAAAGGGTAAGACAGGCCTGACACAGAGGCTGCTGTATTCAACAGCCAGCCTCTGAATCAAAAGACCGGCCTGTTTAAGGGTTCTTACACTGCCGTGAGCCCACCCGTACTATCCCTTCTACCTTCCGTTTCATCGCCGGATCAGTGATTGTGCCTTTCATAATGCGTTCGACATCATTATCGCTGAAGTGCTTATGCACATAATTGGACAGACAACTGCACTGTTCCTCAGTTGCGGTGCCGCCTGCCATACAGCCCTGTTTAAAAGGCTCCCAGGTTGTCGATGTCAGATACTGAGTTTTCACGAAAAAAACCACCAGCAATACCGCCGCTATCCAGAGAAACACTTTACCCATAACCCGTTATCGCCTTTACTGTAAAAAGAAGTTGAAATTGAAAGTTGTCATAACAAGTTGTCATCGTACTTTGTTATTGTTTTCAGCAGATCCGATTCTAACAGTTCCGTAACATCTGTCAGATAACTTTAGTCTGATATGGGCGGTGATCGTGATATCTCCCTGTTTTTAGCAGGGTTTTAGAAGCAATGAAAAGCGCAAATAAGGGTGTTATCATTCTCGCTCAAAGGATCAGCAACGCTTGAATTCTTCTACTAAAGACCCTATATAAATACCCTGAGTTTATATAACAGCTTCACTATCTATGCTGAAGCTGACACAAAAAAGGTAATTAATTATGAGCTTTGAACTACCAGCACTGCCATTCGCCAAAGATGCACTGGAACCTCACATCTCCGCGGAAACCCTGGACTTCCACCACGGCAAACACCACAACACCTACGTTGTTAAGCTGAACGGTCTGATACCAGGAACAGAATACGAAGGAAAATCTCTGGAAGAGATCATCATGTCGGCACCTGCTGGCGGCGTATTCAACAACGCAGCTCAGATCTGGAACCACACATTCTACTGGAACTGCCTGTCACCAAACGGTGGCGGTGAGCCAACTGGTGCTATTGCCGACGCGATCAACGCTAAATGGGGCTCTTTTGCCGCATTCCAGGAAGAACTGAACGACAAAGCGGTTAACAACTTTGGTTCAAGCTGGACCTGGCTGGTTAAAAACGCTGACGGTTCTCTGGAAATCGTTAACACCAGCAACGCTGGCACACCAATGACTAATGGTCAGACTGCACTGCTGACGGTTGACCTGTGGGAGCACGCTTACTACATCGATTACCGCAACGTACGCCCTGATTACCTGAAAGGTTTCTGGGCGCTGGTTAACTGGGACTTTGCTAACCAGAACCTGGCGGCATAACTGACGACACTCTCTGAGAGAGTCTGACTCAACAAAAAAGCCCTGACATCGTGCCAGGGCTTTTTTTTTACTTTTTAAATACGGTTCAGCTGTTCAGCTGGGTCTTCCAGATCTGGATAATCGCCTCACGGCACGCTTCTAACTCTTTTGGGCTGACAACGCTGGAGCGGTTCTGCATCACCTGCCGGTGCCCCACAGAGCGGTAGTTTTTATACACCTCCCTCAATGTCTCAGCGTCAGCCGCCGGGATTACTCCGGTGCGTTCCAGCGCATCCAGAATGCGGATATTGTCGGTATATTCAATCAGTTCAGGATATTGATGCGCATACGCCAGGGCGTTGTATTGCACAATAAATTCGATATCAACAATACCACCACGGTCCTGTTTAAGATCAAACAACTCACCCGCATTTTTTTCTGACGTTCCCAGGTGGTCGCGCATCTTCTCCCGCATGCTAATTACCTCTTCGGCCAGCGCTTGTCGCTGTCGCGGCTGGGTCAGAATAGCGGCACGCACCTGTTCAAACTTCTCCCGGAGGGCCTCAGAACCGGCAATCACCCGCGCCCGAACCAGGGCCTGATGTTCCCAGGTCCAGGCCTCTTTCTCCTGATATTCAGAAAACGCTTTGAGAGAGCTCACCAGCAGACCTGAGTTGCCTGAAGGCCGTAACCGCATATCCACTTCGTAAAGGTGACCACCGGTGGTAAAGGTGTTGAGGATATGAATGATCTTCTGCCCCAGACGGGTAAAAAATACCGAATTGGCAATCGGCTTTTTACCCTCGGTATATAAACTGGCATCCGCATCATGAACAAACACCAGATCCAGATCGGAGCCATAAGACAGCTCAATGCCACCCATTTTGCCGTAACCGACAATAATAAAATCCGGATCACATGGAACACCTGCAGCCTTCAGCGGGACACCATGTTTCTCTGATAACTGCCGCCAGGCGATCTCCAGCACAACTTCAAGAATGACTTCTGCCAGCCAGGTAAGGTAGTCACTGACTTTCATCAATGGCAAAACACCGGTGATATCCGACGCGGCAACGATCAGTACATGGGCGCTCTTAAAGTAGCGCAGGGTGTCCATCAGCTGCTCTTCATCTTCCTCAGGAATGCGCAACAATAGCTGGCGCAGATCAGACTGCAAAGCCTCTTTTGAGGGCGGTGAATAGAGCGTTCGCTGATCAATCAGCTCATCAAGTAACACCGGCTGCCGGGCCAGGGTTTCACTGAACCAGGCACTGGCCGAACATAACCGCACCAGCTGCTTCATGGCACCGGGGTTTTCAGCCAGTAACACCAGATAGGAAGAGCGCCGGATAACCGCCAGAATCAGCAACAACACACGCTCCAGAGTTTCTGCTGAGTTTTCGACGGTCGCGACTTCGGCCATCAGCTTCGGTAACACCAGTTGCAGACGTTCATGCCCAACCGTCTGCAGGGCCTGCACGGAGCGATTGGATTTCAGATTGCTAAACGCTTTCCAGGCTTGCTGTGGATTATCCATCCCATGCCGGGCAAAAAACGCTTCGCCCTCGGCATCGTCAACATCACCTGTCCAGAGTTGCAGCCATTCACTGCGCTGGTCGGTACTGCCGGATATCTCCTCTGCCGGCGCGATCACTTCGGCAAAGTGCTCGCTAACCCGGCCACGCTGGCGATCCAGCTCAGCCATAAAGCTATCCCAGTTATCAAAGCCCATGCTGTAAGCCATCCGCGCCTGACCGACCGCATCGGTTGGCAACTCCTGAGTTTGCCGGTCGGCCACCGCCTGAATCACATGCTCGGCATTGCGCAGAAAAGTATAAGCGTCAGCCAGTTCAGTGGCGGCATGTGCGGGCATGCCGACGGTTTCCGGTAGCAGCGGCAAAATATTCAACAACTCACGTTGCTGCAGTCTGGGGTCTCTTCCTCCGCGAATTAACTGAAACGCCTGAGCGACAAACTCGACCTCACGAATCCCCCCGGCCCCCAGCTTCACATTGCCCTGTAAACCTTTACGCCGCACCTCTTTATTGATCATATCTTTCATCGAGCGAAGCGAGTCAAACGCACTGAAATCAATATATTTGCGATAGACAAAGGGCCGTAACATCTCTAACAGTTCCGCACCCGCCTGCTGATCGCCACCGACCACCCGCGCTTTAATCATGGCATATCGTTCCCAGTCCCGGCCCTGGCTCTGATAATAATCTTCCATTGCCGCAAAACTGCACACCAGCGGACCACTCGACCCATAAGGCCGTAAGCGCATATCGGTGCGAAAGACAAAGCCATCAGCAGTGATGCTATCCAGCGCCTGAATCAGCTTCTGCCCCAGACGGCTGAAAAAATCCTGATTGGCCAGCACCCGCCGGCCACCTTCGGTCATCCCCTTTTCCGGATAAGCAAAGATCAGATCGATATCTGAGGACAAATTCAGCTCATTCGCCCCCAGCTTGCCCATGCCCAGCACCACCAGTTGCTGCGGCTGTGCCGGAGAATCTTCACTGGCCTGAGAGTGTGGCGTCCCCCAGTTGCGACAGCAGTCGTGGTAAAGCCATTCAAGCGCCTGGCCAATGCAGGCATCCGCCAGGGCTGACAGATCCGCTGTGGTGCTGCGCATATCGGCGCTGCGCGTCAGGTCACGCCAGATAATCCGTACCATCTCACGCTGACGAAAGGTTCGCAGTACGCTGTGCAATAACGCTTCAGTTTCTACCCGCTCAAGACGCTGTGCCAATCGCTCACGGTACTCATTAACGGCATAAGCACGATAGAGGTCATTGCTGGCTAACAGCTCTTCAAGCAGCTGAGGTTTCCGGCTGAACTGTTCAGCAACATAATCACTGCCGACCAGAACACGAATCAGGTCGGCGTCAAAACCGTCGACCGACACCGATAGCGTTTCGAGTGACGCTGACACTTTCTCTGAATTTAATGTTGCGCAGGGCTGAACCAGAGGCGGCAAACTTTTTATTGTTTCGCTGAGCATAAAGGAACTCTGTCGATGGCCGATTGAGGCTTTCAGCTTAACAAAAAGCACTTTTACGTACGACCCGTTTATCTGTTTTCAGATCGTCATAAAAAATTAATATTTATAGGTAAATAAGGGATAAAAACCCGAAAATCAGGGTGTTATATCCATGTGCGTCATCGCTTATAAGGCTATACTGATGACTCCAGAGTCAGTTTGATTACACTAATGTTTCATTTTGACTACAAATAGAGCAGCAGCCAACGTATACTCGCGCAAAATTTGCACGAATACCGGTGATTTTATGGTTACAAATAACCCGATTATGCAGATGTTTGCACGATCTCCCTTCCAGCCAATGCAGGAACATATTGCTAAGGCTCACTCCTGCGCTATTCAACTGATCCCCTTTTTTGATGCTGTTATGGCAGAAGACTGGGACAAAGCGGCAGAGGTTCAACACAGTATCGCTGTGCTTGAAGGAGAAGCAGACACCATGAAGAAAGAGATTCGGATGAATCTCCCTAACAGTCTGTTTTTACCCGTTCCCCGCACGGACCTTCTTGAATTGCTGCGCATGCAGGACAAGATCGCTAACCGGGCAAAGGATATTGCCGGACTGATGCTTGGTCGTAAGATGTTGATTCCTGCAGCGATTCAACCCTCTGTTTCCGAGTACATCCGGGCCTCGCTTAAAACATCAGGTCAGGCGCTGATGGCGCTGAATGAACTTGATGAACTGATTACGGCAGGTTTTCGTGGCCATGAAGTCAATGTTGTCGAAAACATGCTGCACGATCTCGATGATTTCGAACACGATGCCGACGAAATGGAGCGCGAAGTGCGCTCTTCTCTCTTCGATGTCGAAAAAGAACTGCATCCTATCGACGCTATGTTCCTCTATCAGATTATTAGCTGGATCGGCGATCTCGCTGATAAAGCACAGCAAGTGGGCAGCCGCCTGCAACTGCTGCTGGCTAAGTAAATCTGGCGAACAAACTTTCTCTGAATCTTAAAAATTAGGTAGTTATCATGAGCATCATTGCGGACTATGGCTCTATCCTGGTCATCATGGCATGTGTGTTTGGATTTTTTATGGCCTGGGGAGTGGGCGCCAACGATGTCGCCAATGCGATGGGAACGTCTGTTGGCTCTAAGGCCTTAACCCTGAAACAGGCGATTCTGATCGCCATCATTTTTGAATTTGCCGGTGCCTATCTTGCTGGTGGTGCCGTCACCGCCACAATCCGTAAAGGGATCATCGATCCTGCAGTCCTTTCCGGCACCCCTGAACTATTAGTCTACGGGATGCTTTCAGCACTGCTGGCCGCGGGCATCTGGCTGCTGATCGCCACGGTTATGGGCTGGCCGGTGTCCACCACTCACTCGATTGTCGGTGCGATTGTTGGCTTTGCCGCGGTGGGTATCTCGGTCGATGCGGTGCATTGGAGCAAGGTGGGCAAAATCGTCGCCAGCTGGGTGGTCTCACCGGTCACCGCAGGCATTATCTCCTTCTTCCTCTACCGCAGTGTTCAAATTCTAATCCTCGATACAAAACATCCCTTCAAGAACGCCAAGAAATATGTCCCGATGTATATTTTCGTGGTGGGCTTTATGATCTCCATGGTGACCTTTACTAAAGGTCTCAAACATGTCGGCCTGAATCCTGGATTTGGTACCAGTGCACTGATCTCCGTCGGCGTTGCTCTTGTGACCATGGTTATCGGTATGCTGATGCTGCGTAAAATTCATGCACGGGCAGAAGATAATGTCGATTATCACTTTGCCAGTGTTGAAAAAGTGTTTGGTGTCCTGATGATGTTTACGGCCTGCGCAATGGCATTTGCACATGGTTCAAACGATGTCGCCAACGCCGTGGGTCCACTGGCTGCGGTTGTTGGCGTGGTCGGTTCGGCGGGTGAAGTCGCGCAAAAATCAGCGATGCCTGTGTGGATTCTGTTGCTGGGCGGCAGCGGCATTGTTGCGGGTCTGGTGATGTATGGCCATAAAGTTATTGCCACTGTCGGTAACAATATTACCGAGCTGACCCCCAGCCGGGGCTTCGCAGCCACACTGGCGGCGGCCTCAACCGTGGTCTTCGCCTCGGGTACCGGCCTGCCCATCTCTACCACCCACACGCTGGTGGGGGCTGTTCTGGGTGTCGGTATGGCGCGGGGCCTGTCGGCGCTTAACCTGCAGGTAGTCGGTACCATTTTTGTTTCCTGGCTGGTCACCCTGCCCGCCGGGGCATTCCTGTCGATCATCATCTTCTTCACCCTGAAAGGTATTTTCGGCTAATACGCATCAGCAAGAAACAGGCGGCCATACTCTGGCCGCCTTTTTTATTTATGTCGAAAGCGGCACAATGTGAGCATAACTAAACAATAAGCGGATACTTCTATGCGGCCCTCGACACCCGACCTGCTGACCATGCTGACAGAACTGATTGCGACGCCCTCGGTAAGCTGTACTGCCGCCCATTGGGACCAGAGCAATCTGGGCGTAATCGAAAAACTTGAAACATGGCTATCTGCTTTAGGTTTTCAAACCGAGGTGATGGCGATACCGGGGCATCCGCAAAAAGCGAACCTGATCGCCACGCTGGGTAGTGGTCCCGGTGGGCTGGTGCTGTCAGGCCACACCGATACCGTGCCATTTAACGCGGAACTGTGGAACAGTGACCCCTTCAGGCTGACCGAAAAAGAGGGGCGTTTCTATGGCCTGGGCACCTGCGATATGAAAGGGTTCTTTCCAATTGCTATTGAGGCTGCCCGCAAATTTGCTGATCAGAGCCTGCAACAGCCCCTTATCATTCTCGCGACCGCCGACGAGGAAAGCTCAATGAGCGGCGCCCAGGCACTTGCGGAAGCAGGCCGACCCAAAGCCCGCTATGCGGTTATTGGCGAGCCGACCAGTCTGCGTCCCATCTATATGCACAAGGGGATCATGATGGAGCAGGTGAGAATTAAAGGCAGCGCAGGTCACTCCTCCGATCCCAGTCTGGGAGCCAGTGCCCTGGAGGCAATGCATTCCGTGCTGGGTGAGTTAATCAGCTTTCGTCAGGAGCTGCAACGCGATTATCAGAACAGTGATTTTGCGGTATCGGTCCCCACACTAAACCTGGGCTGCATCCATGGTGGCGATAATCCTAACCGCATCTGTGGCGCCTGCGAGCTTGAATATGATCTGCGACCACTGCCGGGCATGTCACCGGATAACCTGCGCGATGCGGTTAGCAAGCGCTTACAACCGCTGGAGTCACAGTTTGGTGTTGAGATTATAACCGAAGCACTGTTTCCCGGCTTACCTCCATTCCACAACGACAAGCATTCTGAACTGGTCAGCATGGCGGAAAAACTTACGGGCTATCAGGCAGAAGCGGTTGCCTTCGGCACCGAAGCACCCTTTCTGCAAGGCTTGGGAATGGATACGATCGTGATGGGGCCGGGCTCGATTGATCAGGCTCACCAGCCGGATGAATATTTGGCTTTTGATCAGATTAAGCCTACAGTAGCGGTACTCGAACAACTGATTGCAAGGTACTGTTTTTAATCGTGAATACTGATAGCAACCAATACGTAAACTGGTTTCGTCATAGCTCCCCTTATATTAATGCGCACCGGGGGAAGACTTTCGTTCTGATGCTCGGAGGAGAGGCGCTGGCGGACTCAAATTTTGCCAATATTATTCACGATATCGCCCTGCTCAACAGCCTTGGAGTGAAGCTGGTGCTGGTGCACGGTTCGCGCCCACAGATCGAAGCCAAACTCGAAGAGCTGAATATTGAAGACCGGGTGCATCATCATCTGCGGGTAACCGATGCTGACACCCTGCGCTGCGTTATAGAGTCAGCCGCCAGCCTGCGCATCGAAATTGAGGCAAAGCTGTCCATGGGGCTGGCCAACTCACCCATGCATGGGGCCAAAATACGCGTATGCAGTGGTAACTTTGTAACTGCGCGCCCCTTTGGTATTTATAACGGCGTCGACCTTTGCCATACCGGAGAGGTTCGCAGAATCGACCGGGAAGCGATCCGGCAACAGCTCAACCTTAACAATATCGTACTGCTGTCTCACCTGGGTTATTCCCCGACCGGCGAGGTCTTCAATCTCGCCGTTGAGGATGTTGCCACACAGGTCGCAATTAGTCTCGACGCAGATAAGCTGATCATGTTCGGCGAAGATGGTGGGGTTCGCGATAGCACAGAAGCGCTGCGTTCCGAGCTGCTGGCAGATACGGCTGAGCGTCTGGTAAAACAATATATGGCCAGACACGGTTCACCTGATCAGGTGCCATCTGAACTCTCCCGCCACCTGCAAGCCGCGGTTACGGCATCCAGACATGGTGTCGCCCGCAGCCATCTGATCAGTTACCGGGAAGACGGTGCGCTGCTATCTGAACTGTTCAGTCGTAATGGTATCGGCACCATGGTGATCGAGCACTCCTACGAACAGATAAGACCGGCGACGATTGAAGATGTCGGTGGCATTCTCGAGCTTATCAGGCCGATGGAGGAAGCGGGAATTCTGGTGCGACGTTCCCGGAACGGCTGGAAGCGGAGATTAACCAGTTTACGGTAGTCGCCCTCGACGGCGCGATAGTCGGTTGTGCCGCTCTCTATCCCTTTCCGGATGAATTGACTGGAGAGTTAGCCTGTGTGGCGATCTCACCGGAGTATCGTGGTGGTGAGCGGGGCGAAAAGCTGCTGGACGCGATTGAAGATGCCGCCCGGGAATTACACCTGAACCGGCTGTTCGTGCTGACAACCCGTACCGCCCACTGGTTTATCGAACGGGGGTTCGAACCAACGGAAATAAGCAACCTGCCTAATAAAAAGCGCGAGATGTATAACTATCAGCGTAATTCCAAGGCATTTATCAAGCCGCTGGACCAGTAACAGTACAGCGGCTTTATCTGATCAGCGCAGCGGATTAACTCAATGGCATCCGGACAGAGAACAGCGCGCCCCCCAGTGCGGCCTCACTAATCTCCAGTTCACCGTCATAACTACTGAGAATATCGACCGCAACTGACAAACCAATTCCCTGCCCCGGCGATGAGGTATCAGCACGCTCACCCCGTTTCAGAATAGTTTGCCGCAACGCTGGCGAGATACCATCACCATCATCAGAGATATCGATCTGCAACATCCCGCCACCATTACTGAAACCAACAGCAACCTGACGACGGCCATATTTAAAAGCATTTTCAAGGATGTTACCCAACAGTTCCATCAGATCACGTTCATCCGCGGGCAGCTGATAACCGCCATCGAGTGATAACGTCACCTCAATCTCTTTATCCCGATAAACTTTATTGAGTGCGGTCACCATCCGCTCAATAATTGGGGCGACCGGGGTTTTCTTCGCCAGCGTCCGCCCCTGACTTTTAACCGCACGGGACAACTGATACTGAACGATCTGTTCCATGCGTACCGTCTGATCAGTCACCAGTGTCTGGTAATCATCGAAACTGAGTCGTTCCTGTCGCGCCCCACGAATAACAGCCAGCGGCGTTTTAAGACTATGGGCCAGATCGCCCAGGGTGTTGCGATAACGTTCCCGCTGCAGGCGCTCATTAGTGATCAACAGATTAAGGTTGTCGGTCACCGCCTGAACTTCGGTGGGGTATTCACCGGTCAGGACGTCACTCTGCCCCTGCTCAATACGTTTCAGGTCGCCCGCTAAGCGGTTTAACGGTTTCAACCCCCAGCGGATCAGCGCGGTTTCAACCAGTAAAAAGAGAAAAATAGCCGCCCCCAGCCAGCCCCACAGCCGGGCATTGAAGGCTTTCTGTTCGGCTTTTACCTGATTGTCAGATTCCAACACGGTAAACACATAGTTATGCTCCCGTCCGGCAATCTCCCATAGCACGGCAAACTGATAAACAAAAACATCGTTGTCAGGCAGGCGGTAAAATCTTGATTCACCGGTATTCAGGCCTTCGACCTGCAGCTGATCGACCAGATCATCGGTCAATAACTTAGCCGACTCGGAATACCACATCAGCATATCCCTGCCATCATGAAGGAAACCATACAAACCGGATTCAACCTGAGCATAGCGGGGTTCCTGCAGGACATCAGGAATCATTATCCGGTCGCCTTTCAGTTCTGCCGCACCGAGAATCAGATAGACCTGCAACTTCAGGCGCTCCTCTTCCGCGGCCTCCAGACTATGATGGAACGCCTGCTGCAAGGCAAAGCCGGTCAGTCCAAAGAATACCGGTAACAGGAGTAACGAAGCGAGCAACAGGCGCGCGCGAAGAGCACGGGGCATCATGTGTTATTGACAGCGCCTGCTGGCAGTTCAAAGCGATAACCAAGACCCCTCACGGTGGCAATAGGCTGCAACGACTGGTCCGGGTCAAGCTTCTGACGCAAACGGCGGATAAACACCTCTAATACGTTGCTATCACGGTCAAAGTCCTGATGATAAAGGTGTTCAGTCAGTTCACTTTTAGAGATCACCTTACCGGCATTCAGCATCAGATATTCTAGGGTGCGATATTCATAGCTGGTCAGCTTCACCGACGTCTCATTCAGATAGACATTGCGGCCACTGCTATCCAGCTTCAGGGGGCCGAATTCCAGCATTGGCTTGGCATGCCCGGCGGCTCTGCGCAGCAGGGCATTCAGTCGCGCCATCAGCTCTTCAATATGAAATGGTTTTACCAGATAGTCATCAGCACCAGCTTCCAGGCCCTCAACTTTATCCTGCCAGTCACCGCGGGCGGTGAGGATAATCACCGGAAAATTGACATCGTTTTTACGCCAGCCACGAATCACCTCAATACCGGACAGCTTTGGCAAACCGATATCAACCACCGCCAGATCATATGGAAACTCATTACCCAGGTAGAGTCCTTCTTCCCCATCCTCAGCTTCCTCAACGGTGTAGCCACTATCATTCAGGGCCGTCACCAGTTGACGGCGCAGATCTATATCGTCTTCAATTACCAGCAGTTTCATTGTTTAACTCCATTCCTGTAGATAGCGGACACGGCCCAGAGGGGGATATTAAGGGGATAATTCCTGCCCCGTTTCAGCATCAATCAATACGGTCTTTACCCGGCCATTATTGACCAGCCGGATATGATGTATTGTGCGCCCTGCGCGGCGCTGAGTTTCCGCCTTTACCACCTGACCACCATAATTCTGCTTCGCTATGGCCGCGGCCTGTTGCAGCGATACCCTGCCCGCCGCAAAGCTCATCGCATCAATTCTGAATTCAGGCCTCAGCTCCCCTGCGCCTGCCACCGCCGTATTAACCGACAGAACCACCACGAGCAGGGCTGACAGTAGATATGAGAAAGCTCTGAACATTATTATCACCCATTATTTAACTGAATCAGGAAACCGGTGTGACACTGACACGCACCTGTATCCGCCGACCCGGATCGCGGTCCATGCGGGTTTGATAGGTTTGCCCATTATAACGGTAGGTCACTTTATAACCGGTTACCCTTTCGTAATACTCAACATCATGCCGGACATTACAGCGGGTTTCGGTGCGATACTCAACGTTATTTCCACGATGTGCATGGTTACGGCTGATATCATTGCCAATCGAAGCCCCCAGCACCGCCCCGACAACAGCGCCAACTTTTTTATTATCCTGACCGGCGCCCAGCCCGTTCCCTATCGCCCCGCCGATAATACCGCCAAGTATAGGCCCGGTGTAGGACTTTCGCTGATGACCTGAGGTTTCATAGCGCACATCCTCTTCCCAGCACTCCCGGTGAGGAACGCGGCGCTCAGACTGAACCACAATCGGCTCTACATGGGTTACCCGGGCATATTCCCGGTGTGATCTATTCTCTTTATAGCGGGAATCCGCTTGCGCCATACCGGAAACAAGTCCCAGTGCTATCAGGCTGCCTGCAATGATCTTTTTCATGGCGACTCTCCCATCGCTGTTCTTTGGAGTATGTCGCCTATTGTCGTGCCACAGGACTGAACCAATCCTGAACTGGCTGATGCCGGATGCGGCTTTACCAATCTTTACATTTACCAATCTTTACACTCCGCGCTCCTGATCAGCAGGTCCGCCAAGCAAGATACAAAAAAACCAGCCACAGGGGCTGGTTCTTATTAAACATTACTTCAGCAGCAAGGCTGATTACTTAGTGGCGCAGTTTTTACAGGTGCTAACACCCAGCAGGCGATAGAGAGGGCACCAGCCAAACAGCGCGATCAGAACGACCGGTACACCGATCCACCCCCAGGGGGTTTGCGGGCCAACAAACACCAGCGCAATCAATATCAGTCCCACCACCACACGGACTACTTTATCGACAGATCCAATATTCTTTTCCATTTTTCCATCCTCAGAATTATTCAGCGTTGATCTAAGTATGGATCTGGCTATCGCTTAAGTCTGTGACAAAGTCACATAACCGCTAAATTAGTTCTCTCTGGCGATGCGGTTCAGCGCCTCTTTACTGAGAAACAACACCTGATTGCGACTCAGGGCAATCCACTCCTGTTGCTCAAACACTTTTAATTGCCGGCTGACCACCTCCCGCGCGGTTCCCAGCTCATCTGCAATTTCCTGATGAGACGTCAGTAATATAAAGCCAGAACCTACATGCTCGATCAGATAACGGGCGAGACGTTTCTCAATACGTTCAAAGGCGATCTCCTGCACCAGACCAATCAGCTTTGCCAACCGTTCACCATAGGAGTCAAAGATAAACCGCCGCAACCCTTCTGATTCAGAGATCCCCCGCTGAAACTCCGCCAGCGGCAGCAGAAAAGCAGTGACCTCGGTTTCGGTAATCCCCTCCGCAGGGTATTCTTCAGCCCCCAGCAGACATGAGGTCGTCAGCACACAGGACCCCTGATTCTCGATTCGGTAGAGCACCAGTTCACGCCCATTGGCATTGCGTCCGAGTACTTTTACCACCCCCGCAACCACCATAATATAATGTGTACAGGCGTCACCCTGATGAAAGACCACCTGACCTGCAGGCAGATCAACCCGGTGTGACCGGCCGATTATCTCAAGGCCCTTTTCATCCAGCTGCTGCAATAACGGAAACTGCTCCGTCAGTGGCCCGATATCACTCATTATCTGCCGACTTTTCTGCCGCCTGACGCCGGGCGCGCACCGCCAGCATCACATAGCGAATGTTGTAACTAAACCCGACCAGCAGTGCAATCGGCATCGTTACCAGAAAGACGCTGCCCAGGGCCGGAGATGAGAGCAACTGTCCCAGCCAGAGACAGAGAATACTAACAATAGCCACCGGCAATCCGGTGCGCATCATCATCTTCAGCCAACGATCGGAACGTATCTGTTTTTTATCTAATACCATTATCATCTCCACAGGTCTTAACGCATTAGAATACGATTTTATAAGACGAAACAATAGTCTGCCTTAGTCCCTGTTACAGAGAGTGAATAGCCTCAGGCCAAACTGATCTGATTATTCGCAGGATTGTTAAGCATTCCCGCGTTGAGTTTTGCTATACTCGACAGCCTTACACAAAAACCACTACAGCCGCAGAGGATCTGTGCATGCCACAATATCGCTCCAAGACCTCCACCGCAGGTCGAAATATGGCCGGTGCCCGCGCACTTTGGCGCGCCACGGGGATGAAGGATGACGATTTTCAAAAGCCGATCATCGCTATCGCCAACTCCTTCACCCAGTTTGTTCCGGGCCACGTTCATCTGAAAGATATGGGCCAGCTGGTCGCCCGTGAGATTGAAAGAGTCGGCGGCGTAGCCAAAGAATTCAACACCATTGCCATTGATGACGGTATCGCTATGGGTCACGATGGCATGCTTTATTCGTTGCCATCCCGGGATATTATCGCTGATTCCGTCGAGTATATGGTCAATGCCCACTGCGCTGACGCACTGGTGTGTATCTCCAACTGCGATAAGATCACCCCGGGGATGCTGATGGCCGCTATGCGCCTGAACATTCCGGTTATTTTTGTTTCTGGCGGCCCGATGGAAGCGGGTAAAACCAAGCTTTCTGAGCATAAGCTGGATCTGGTCGATGCCATGGTGATGGCGGTTGACCCAGAGGCAACCGACGAGATGGTCGATGCCGTTGAACGTTCTGCCTGTCCTACCTGCGGTTCATGTTCCGGTATGTTTACCGCGAACTCCATGAACTGCCTCGCGGAAGCCCTCGGTCTGGCCCTGCCGGGCAACGGCACAGTGCTGGCGACGCACGCTGATCGCAAAGAGCTGTTCCTGCAAGCCGGTCGCAGTATCGTTGAGATGGCTAAGCGTTACTATGAACAGAATGATGAATCCCTGTTACCACGTTCCATGGGCTTTAAAGCCTTCGAGAACGCAATGACCCTGGATATCGCCATGGGTGGTTCAACCAACACCATCCTGCACCTGCTGGCCATCGCTCAGGAAGCCGAAATCGACTTCACCATGGCTGATATTGACCGTCTGTCACGGACCGTACCGCAGCTGTGTAAAGTTGCCCCCAACACGCCCAAATACCATATCGAAGATGTCCATCGTGCCGGCGGCATTATGGCTATTCTTGGCGAACTGGACCGGGCTGGCAGATTGCACACCGACACGCCGACTGTACATGCGCCGAGCATGAAAGACGCGCTCGACAAGTGGGATATTATGCGCAACCCATCACCTGAGGTGATGGAATTCTACAAAGCCGGTCCTGCGGGTATTCCGACTCAGGTTGCGTTCAGTCAGGCAACCCGCTGGCCCACCCTCGATGGTGACCGTGCCAACGGCTGTATCCGTTCACTGGAGCACGCCTTCTCGCTGGAAGGCGGACTGGCCGTCCTGCGCGGCAATATCGCACTGGATGGCTGCGTGGTAAAAACAGCGGGTGTTGATGATTCCATTCTGGTATTTGAAGGCCCGGCTCACATCACTGAGTCTCAGGACGAAGCGGTTGCCAATATCCTCGATGATAAAGTCAAAGCCGGTGATGTTGTTATCGTCCGCTACGAAGGCCCTAAAGGTGGCCCGGGGATGCAGGAGATGCTGTATCCAACCTCTTATATCAAATCAAAAGGTCTGGGCAAAGAGTGTGCGCTGCTGACGGATGGCCGCTTCTCCGGGGGCACTTCAGGTCTCTCTATCGGCCACGTTTCACCTGAAGCCGCTGCTGGTGGAGCGATCGGACTGGTACGCAATGGCGACCGTATCCGCATCGACATTCCCAACCGGACGATTGATGTCCTGTTATCCGATGAAGAGCTGGCTCAGCGCCGTGTTGAACAGGAAGCCTCTGGCTGGAAACCTGCTGAACAGCGTCCGCGCAAAGTATCCGCCGCGCTGAAAGCTTACGCACTGCTGGCCACCTCTGCGGATAAGGGTGCCGTTCGGGACCTGTCCAAACTGGAAGACTAATCATCCAGACAGATTAAGCAGTGACAAAAAAGCAGCCGTTGCGGCTGCTTTTTTATGCCCTGAAGAAGTCTGTTTAAGAACTGAACACCTGCCAGATAAGCCGCAGTGCTAACGCCGTTACCAGCAAACGGAAGATCAGCTGAAACCGCTCGGCCGGGACTTTTTTCAGAATATGCAAACCGACCCAGGTACCAGCAACGCCTCCTACAATCATCAGCATAATCAGCACCAGCCAGTCAGTAAACGCAAACCCTATCAAACCAAATACCAGCATTTTCAGCAGATGCTGAACGGTCATACAGGCGGCAAAGGTGGCAACGGTACGGTATTTTTCATACCCCAGCCGATGGACAAAAGCGGCTACCAGTGGCCCGGTTGCACCCACAAACATCGTCACCAGGGTAGTGCCAGCACCCGCCAGCACCAGACCTCCCGGCGGCATCTCTTTTTTCCCTAATTTGGGTCCCCAGACCAGAAACAGAATAAACCCGGCCACACTCAGCTGAATCACCTCAACCGGCAGTTGCACCACCACAAAATAGGCGATCACGGCACCGATCACCGCGCCCCCCAGAAACAGCCGCAGCAAGGACCAGTCGATATGTTCCCGGGTGAGCAACGCCCGGTTGCCATTAGACCCCAGCTGCACCAGGCCATGCACGGGAATGAGAGCAACGGGAGGCACGATAGTCGCCATCACCGCCAGCAGCAGTACGCCACCACCAATACCCATCGCAGCGGTTAACATTGAGGTGAGCGTACTGGTGATGATAAGCAACAGCGCGGTATCAACACCGATGAGGTCCGGTAGCCAGTGCACAATTACTCCTGTTCAGCCAGTGACGAAAACGTTAAACAGCGTTGAAAGTTCTAACAGAAAGAAAAGCGCAGAGCCCGTGCCCTGCGCATCTGAGCGATTGAGGATACTATTCCTGCAACGATGCCAGCACCTGATCGGCCCAGTTTAAACTGTGACGATAAGCCACCTCATAGAATGGCCGGTCTAACAGGTTGCGCATTTCAGGCCATTCACCACGCTCATAGTGCTGTACTTCGGTGAGAATTTCGCCCATCTGATTACCCCGGGTAAGAATGGCACTCTTAATCTCATCATCCAGCGGAATCTGATCCAGCAGCACCTGCATCTCAGTATCCATCATCGCATCGAGTTGAGACAGCAGCCCAACCATGAAGAAATTAATCGGCAGAGGATAGCTCAGCATCTCAGCCAGCAACTCACACATCCGCCCACGAATCAGCATCACCCGGGTTAGCTCTACCGGTTTACCGGACTGACCACTCAACAGAAAAAGCGTCGCCCATTTCTTTACCTGATCCATACCAATCAGTGATATCGCATGGGATATCGATGCGATCTGTTTCGGCGTGCTGAACGCGGCGGAGTTCACCAGGCGCAGAATTTTATACGTCATCGCCGGGTCATTGATGACGATCTGCTCAACTGAATCAGCGGTCGCAGCCGGATTATTCAGTTCTGCCAGCAGCTCCATAATCAGCACCTTCGAACTACCGAAGCTCTTACCTTTAATGGATACCGGACGACAGAGAAAATAGCCCTGAAACAGGTTAAAACCAAACCCCAGGGCACGCCTGAAGTCGTCCTGACTCTCAACTTTATCTGCCAGCAGGTGCACCCGGTATGGCTTACAGAACGTAATCAGTTGTTTAAGTTCGGCATCGTCATGACGCTGAATGTCGATCTTAACCACATGCATCAGATCGAGTAACGGTGTTTGCGCTTTATCACCGGTATAGTGGGTCAGGGCAAAACGATATCCCTGCTCTTTACGCTGACGCAGCACAGACAACAGCTCTTTCGAAATACCATCTTCCCGCAACAGCTCAAAAATAACACTGTCCCGGGGCAGATTAGGCAGCATATCGGACAGCAGCATACTCTGAGTCAATTTTACAAACAGCGGCAGATGCTTGGATTTACCGTCGCACGAGGCAACCGCGTAATTATTCAGAATAACCGAGGCGGTCGCCTGCTCATCAGAAAATTCTGAAGGCAGACAGCCATTATCAGATCGATACAGCAGGCTATACGCCTGTACATCCTGGCTCTTATTAAAAACCGGTTGCCTGGCCAACAAAACTGAACTGTCCGTCAGCGCTTCATCACTTATCGCAATACTCACAACTTATCCCCTGATCACATATCTGCCCAGTATAACTCAACCTGACTCAGCGTAAGAGGCTGCTGAATAAAAAACAATGCTCTGTTTATAACATCTGTGTCATCTATATAAAGAATTTAAGCCCTCAGTTTAGGTAGTTAGATATTGACCCTACAGTTATTGGGCAATATTCTGATCTTCGTTAGCCCAATGGATGTTGGCACTTCAATAAACACCATCATGGGACAGGGATCACACATCACTCTTTTGACTGATATAAACACTCTATGGCCGCACCGCGCTTTATTATTGTCTTACTGCTTCTGCTAAGTTCGGCCCTGCCCCAGTTTCTCTGTGCTGCGGAGCGACTCGAAGTAGAGATCCGTTCAAATATCCTGAATATCAGGGAACTGCGCTCGACTAACAGCCCGGTCGTCGGTTCTTTGCGTAAGGGTGACCGGCTGACGGTGACTACCACCGACCAGCGAGACTGGGTTCGCCTCGACGATGGCCGCGGGTTTATCTCGATTCACTATGTTAACGTGCTCTCCCGCACACCCGTCCCGCAGGTGCCGGAGCCAGAAGCACCAGCAGACTATCAACCACCCTCACTACCCCCAGCACAGGGACTGACGACAACCAGACTGGACGCGCCTTCAGCTATGGACGCTCTTACCCCTGTCGATTCAGCGCAGACTGAGCCATTAATTAAGCCAATTCAGGATCAGACAAACGCTGATAATGACAAACCCGCACCCGGGATGATCGATATTAAATCGGTGAGTAAGACCTGCCGCAAGAACCTGCGCACCTCAGAATATGAATCCTGTCAGCTGTTATTTACCCTTCAACTAGCCGACAGAGCCGCCCCAACGACCAATATCACCTGCTCTGCCGAAGCGCTGGCAACGGCTAAAGACAAGACTCAGACACTGTATGAACTGACCAGTACCCGTTCGGTTAGCCAAACCGTTTCCGAGACGTCCGTTATTGTCGAATGGTCACCCGCCCCGGAATCGGCTGGCGTCACGCGAATGGCATTAAAAGCGGGCCTCTGCCAGTTCGAGTGACCCTTTCAGCCGCTTAGCAACGGCTCCGCTCCAACCCCTCACGATCAAATAGTTGCCACACCGCAGACTACCAATTATGGCAGGATATCTTTATAGTAATTAAAACGACCGTTTAACTACATAAAGAGTATGCGTTGATGGAACAACAAAGACTGTGCAGTGATTGTTTTTTGCTGGTGCAAAGCAAGCTACCCAATACCCATGAAAACCTCAGAGAACGCAACCATATCTACAATGATACGGTCTATGAATGTATCTGTTGCGGCCATCTGCTGCGCTTAAGTAATGTTCCCCATCAGTGGACTGTGCTCGCCTATGTGGATGACGAAGACGAGTGTCAGACTGCCTGAACGCCCCATGGCTATCGCCGTCTTTCATCCTGCGAGCTGCCGTCTTGCCGTAAGGAACAACCGCCGGACATTTCTTTGCCTGGGGGGGTCTGTTAAACTTAGCTCCCCAAAGAGAACACCGGCCAGTCGCCGGGCTTATAACCTGCCAGTCCGGAACTAGAGAATGTCTGCTGTGCCTTCCACTTCACCTACGCTGTTTACTGCACATCCATTCCGATGGTTTCTGACCCTGATCGTCGCGCTGTTTTTTTACCGCGAATGGGTGGTGCTGAACACGCCGATCACCCTGTTCTATGATGAAGCCTACTATCTCGGCTGGGCGCAAACCCCCGACTGGGGTTATTACTCCAAGCCCCCCATGGTTGGCTGGCTGATAGCACTCACCACCGAGGTTTTTGGTAACGCCGAATGGGCGGTCAAACTTGCCGCCCCACTTTTATACAGCGCAGCAGCGGTTATCATTTATCTGACCGCCGATCGGTTCTCGAGCGAAAACAGCCGCTCGCCTAAAGCCGCGTTTTTCAGCGGTTCGATCTTTCTGCTTATGCCCCTGATAGGCTTTAACAGCCTGTTTATTACCACTGATGCCCCACTGATTTTTTTCTGGTGTCTCTGTTTTTATGCGTTTATGCGGGCAAAGGAAAGCAACCAGGTTTTGTGGTGGCTGGTGGCTGGTGTGGCTGGCGGTCTGGGTCTGCTGTCAAAATACACCTTCATCATCTTGCCAACGACGTTTTTGCTATACGCAGCCATCAGTCCCGCCGGACGACAACTACTGCTCAACCCCCGCTTCTGGCTAACCTGCCTGCTGGCACTCAGCTTTCTGTTGCCGAACCTCTACTGGAACTATCAGCACGATTTCATCAGTTTTCAACACACCGCTGAGATATCTCATCAGAGTAGCAGCTCTCTGAGCATTACCCGGTTATTAGAATTCTGGAGTGGTCAGCTGTTTGTGTTTGGCCCGGTGTTTCTCATCTATATGTTTATCCGTGGCATGAAACGTCAGCCTCGTCCGGATATTGAAAAACTGCTCTGGAGTCTGTTCTGGCCAACCTTTGCGGTCCTGTCAATTCAGGCGTTTATGGCGCGCGCTAATGTTAACTGGGCAGGCCCCGCCTATGTCGGCGCGGCACTGTTAACGGGATATTACCTGAGCCAGGTAAAAGGCTATCGTTTACTTCTGGGTGGGCTGCTTCTCAATCTGCTGTTATCCGTTGGCTTCTATCACTACGGAGCGCTGACCAACGCCCTGGGAATAGAGCGCAAATGGGGTAATGACCCCTATAAACGGATTCTGGGCTGGCCTCAGTTTGTGCATCAGTTTCAACCCTGGTTTGATCAATACCCGGATTACAAACTATTGAGTGATTCCCGTAAGCTGCTGGCTTACTTCGGTTACTACATCACCCCGCAGGATTTTAAAGGGGTTGCTCTCAGTGATGACAGCTATATTGAAGACCATTATGAGCTTCAATACCCGCTTTCCCAAAGCAAGGAAACGAAGTTCCTCTTTATCACCGAACATGACATAGACGCAAAACTGCATCGGTATTTCACACATGTGACCCTGCTGACAGAACAGACCCTGCCACTCTATAGCAACTTCTCCCGTTCAGCCCGGCTGTATAAAGTCAGTGGTTTTAAAGGGTTCGGGCAGGCAACGGAACAATAACATCATGCTGCAGACGATCCGTCAGATACTTATCAACAATCGCTGGGCGCTGCTGCTGTTCCTGCTGAGTATGGTTGTGTTAATCAGCTTTCCGCAAATTGATCTGTTCATCGCGGGATTGTTTTATGACCCACACACCCAGCAGTTTCCCTATAAAAACAATCCTGTCGTTCAGTTTATCTACTGGGTATTTGCAGTCATCCATATCCCCGTTTTACTCGGACTGATCACCGCTGGTCTGCTGATCAGATTTAACCAACTGAAGCTCAGAAACTATCGTAAGTGGAGCATCACTTTTCTGTTAACCGCCCTCATTTTAGGCCCGGGGTTGCTGGTTAATACGGTGCTGAAAGATAATTCTATCGGCCGGGCCCGGCCGGTACAGGTCGAAAACTTTGGCGGCGATAAGCAGTTTACCCCGGCGTTCGTCTATTCCGGCGCCTGTAGTAAAAACTGCTCTTTCGTCAGTGGCCACGCGGCCATGGGGTTCTACTTTATGATTCTGGGCTGGCTTTTTGCATCCCGCAAAGCCTTCTGGGGCGGCTGTATGGTCGGGGTGGTGCTTGGCCTGACCCGCATCGCTCAGGGGGGTCATTTCTTCAGTGATGTATTGTTTGCGTTCTGGGCGGTCTATTTTGTTATATCGCTGCTGGGTGCCCTGTTTGGTTTCAGACACCCGCTCCACAAATCCCGGCCGCCAGCGATAGATTAAATCTCACTGGCCACAGACAAAGGACTGAATGCACGCGAACCTCAGTCCGTTTCACTATCACATCGCTGTACACTGACATATTGCCCCGTTGGAATAACAGCCGGGCCATACTGATTGAAAATAGCTACATCTGCCGCATCACGTCCATACCCCAGGGTGACATAGCCACCTTTGCGGGAGGTTTCGCTAAGATCGGACTGAGTCGCATCGAAAGTGTACCAACGACCACCGACATAGGCTTCAAACCAGGCGTGCAGGTCCATTGGCTGCAGCTCGTGCAGATAACCGACTACCATCCGTGCGGGAATACACAGACTGCGGCACAGGGCGATACCCAGATGAGCCAGATCACGACAGACACCGGAGGCCTGTTGATTGACTTCCTGCGCGGACAACAGCAGGTCGCTGATGCCCGGCTCATAGCGAAAACTATGACGCAGCCAGGATTCAATGGCGGCCACCTGATCATAGCCGGGCAGACAGTCTGCGGTGATCTGCGACGCCATCTGGCCAAAACGATCCGCTTCACAATAACGGCTGGGAAGAAGATAACTGAGCGCCGCATCGGGCAAGTTCTGCACCTCAACAAAGGGAGTTCCCGGTGCCCTGTCGAGACTATCCGCCGTCATCACCCGGGCAGACGTATGAATTGAAAAGCTACCGGCTGGCGCAACAAGACGCTGGCACAAGTTGCCATAATTATCGGTAAACTCCATCACCGGCAGGCTGGGAACAATTTTATACTCTTCCCGGGCGATCCACTGAAGGGCGCCGCTACGCGGGCGCAACATCAGCACAAAAGGTGTCGGTACAGATATATCGAAAACAAGATCACAGCTGGTTTGTAACCACATAAGACAATCCTTGCGGTTGATATTAGCGACATTTCGCAAACCACCATTGAGTCTCAGCTCAATATCTGGACGAGTACAGATAACCCTTTTCTACAGCCGGCTGACATCCACCGACACACTCAACTTCTGACTTTTACCCCCATCAAAAAACACCCCTTTCAAGGGTGAAACGTCACCATAATCCCGCCCCCAGGCGGTCGTAATGTGATGTTCGGCGGGCATATTATTATTCGTTGGATCAAACTCAAACCACCCCTCTCCCGGCGAGAAAACCGCAAACCAGGCATGAGAAGCATCACTGCCCACCAGTTTTTCCTGCCCCGGCGGTGGTAATGTTTCCAGATAGCCGCTGACATAACGGGCGGGATACCCTAAGGACCGCAGGCAGCCAATCGCCAGATGGGCAAAATCCTGACAGACGCCCCGCTTATTCAGCAAGACCTCCTCCAGAGGCGTCGCAATACTGGTGGATTCCGGGTCATAGGTGAAATCGGTATAGATTCTCTCGGTCAGCTCACGCACCGCAGATAATAACGGCCGGTTGCTGCCAAACGAGGACCGGGCATACTCCCGCAGCGATGCGGAGGTCTTGACCATCGGAGAGTTAAGAACGAATTCCCGTGACTCCAGGACCGGAAGCTCCCGACTTTCCTGCAGTGCCATCAGCGCCTGACCGCAGCTGTTACCAAAATCCAGATCGAGTTCACACTCGCGGGCATACTTGCTCTCATGCACCCTGATCTGGGTTGTCACATCGATTTTTAACTCCCGGTGAGGCTGTTCCAACGAGAAAAAATAGGCTTTGTTACCAAAGTAATCAACGCGCCGTTGCCCCAGCGTATGCGCCGGTGAGATCTGAATCTGGCTTTCAGTGCAGCTCTGATAATCGGTATCCCGCGGCAGCAGATAGGCCCGGTTGTAACACAGAGTCACGGGCTTCTCATATTCATAATGGGTGATATGGCGAATGCGATAGATCATAGTTCATCATCCCAATCGGTGCGCACCAGCTGTTGGTGCACCTTGATCTGATCAAAGTATTTATTGCTTATCTGGTTCGAGGTTTCCTGCAGCAGATACTGCAGGCGGGAGAGTAACTGATCAAGCGCAGCACGGGTCAGCGTTCTTTCATCTTCTTCCACTAAGGCTTCCAGCGAACTCAGCTGAATCGCAGATGAAGCTTCAAGCATAAAGCGATCTTCTTCCGCAAGACCTGCGCCATGAACAGCAGAAGGCAACACGGAAAGATGCTGGCGTAACTGATCGACCTGATAAAAGACGGAACGGGGATTACTGTTATCATGCAACAGCAATTCAAGCCCCTGGGACATATCACTACCGGAATGATCACGGCGGCGGAAGGTTATCAGTACTTCAGAGCTGAGCAGTATCGATTCCAGCACCTGCAGCTGCTGATATTCAGGTAACACCGGCACCAGTGAGGAGCGGATCAGAGACAACGCCTGCAGGGCTTTTTCCACTCGCAGCCCCATATCAATAAAGCGCCACCCGAGACCACGCACCATGCTTTCCTGCCACAAACCGGATAGCGCCAGCAGCGTGGTAACCAATGGATCGAGCGCTTCTTCCGGCGCTGCCGTCAGGCCCTGTTTGAAGGCATCAGACAGCCCCGCCAGTTCATCCCTCAGGTCGTTGATAACCCGCTGCGTATCTGCCGACAGCATCTCACGCACCTGGTCTGAACACTCCAGCAACGCATTCAGATTAGCGGTAATACTGCCACTGCGCTTGCCATCAAGCACCACGGCCAGCAGTTCAGCTTCCGGCTGCATCGCAGCGTCGGTGTCTGACAAGGTAAACCCTGGATAGGTCATCGTCAGCTGGGTCACAGTTTGCAACAGTACCTGCCGGGTTTCTTTCGGCATATGGTAGGTGCTGTTCAGCTGTACGAAGACGGTTCGGAGCAGACGCAATGCGGATTCTGCCCGCACAGCATAACGCCCCATCCAGTAAAGATTTTCCACAACCCGGCAAGGGAAAGCGTTGCGCGGTGATGTTGACGAATGCGTAGACGCCTGTGGCGGCCGCGACTCCAGCAGAGAGACCTGTTTCTCGGGTTCGGAAGCCAGTATCCAGGTGTCTTTACTGATGGCACCCCGAAGATTACTCAGATTCAGACTGTCAGCCACATTACCGACCCGGGTCAGTCCGCCCGGCATCACATTGTAAGAGGAGTTCGTGGCCACTGAAAACCCACGCAAAATCGACGGCCGGGGTAACAATTGACTGTTATTCCACGACGGTGTCGTGGACGGCCGGATATATTCCTGGGCGACATATTGCAGCGGGTCATGGCGGATCTTACTGATCAGTGCCTGACGTGCTTTTTCATCCAGCGAGGAGCCAAAAACACTCTGTCCAGTGGGTTTACGAAAACAGGTTTTAATGACCAGTTTATCAATATTTTCAATCACATAGGTGAGATCCTGCGGATCACCACACCAGTAGGTTTTTACCGACGACAAGAGAGGCTCACGCCCCAAGAAGTGATTTGCTATCTGCGGCAGGTAACGCAACAATGCCGGGTTTTCCAGGAAACCGGAGCCCATCGGGTTCGCCACAATGACACGGCCTGCACGCACCACTTCCAGTAAACCGGGCACCCCCAGGCGGGAGTCACTTTTAAGCTCAACCGGGTCACAGTAAAAATCATCCACCCGTCGCAGTACCACATCAACCCGCTCCAGTCCTCCCAGAGACTTCATCCACAGATATCCTTTGCTAACCCGCAGGTCGCTGCCCTGTACCAGAGGAAACCCCAGGTAGTTGGCCAGATAGGTGTGTTCGAAGTAGGTTTCGTTATAGGAACCGGGGGTGAGAATCACGATGCGCGGCTGCTCATCGGTGATAGCGCTGGCAAGACTGTTGAGTTTCAGGCGTAACGACTGAAAAAACAGCGACAGGCGGTGTACATGGCTGTCGCGAAACAGCGAGGGCAGAACCCGGGACATCACCGTGCGGTTTTCCAAAGCATAACCAGAACCACTCGGCGCCTGAGTACGGTCGCCGATGACCTGCATGCAGCCCTGAGAGTCGCGCACCATATCGGTTGCGTGCATCACCAGCTGGTGTTCACCCGGCAACGACAGCCCGTCACAGGCACGCAGAAAACCACTATGACCGAAGACCAGCTCAGGCGGTATAATACCTAGCCGAATCAGGTCACGCGGCCCGTACAGATCTTTGAGCACCAGATCAAACAGTTCAGCCCTTTCCTGTAAGCCCGCTTCAATACCGGCCCACTCCTCACTGGAGATAAGGGCGGGCACCGGATCGAGCTGCCAGGTGGTAGCCGATGACGAACCGCTGTTATAGGTGGCGCCATCATCCCGCAGGATACGCTCAGCTTTTAGTTGACGCTCATGAATCCCCTGAACGCCCAGGGTTTTCAGACCATCGAGCAGATACTGCCAATGCCCCTGGATCTGAGACTGGGTGCCATAGACCTCATCGTATCCAGAGCCTGCTGCTGAATACTGCAACCCCTCAAGGTTCTCTGCGGCTCGTTTTTCCATCAGGTATCGGTACCAAAGTTATATCAGGCTGCATAGTATGCCATGACTCTGCTACGTTTCCATCTGTCTGCGCAGATCAAGAGTATGCGGGTACTCATTTGTAGGCATTTCCGCTGGCGGAGCCATCGGCCGGGGCGGTGCATTATTGGCAAAGAACTCCCGGATACCAGTAAATTCGGGCATATGAGTGGTTGCCGGTGGTGTAGGCGTATGCTCAGTCGTGCCAAAACGGTTGATCCGCCGGGATTCCGCCTCGAAAGCATTAATCGGGAAGGTCTCATAGCTACGCCCGCCCGGATGCACCACATGGTAACTACAACCCCCGATCGTTTGCCCATTCCAGGTATCGATCAGATCGAAAATCAGGGGCGAATGAACACCAATCGTCGGATGTAGTGCCGACTGCGGCGCCCAGGCCTTATAACGGACAGCAGCAACAAACTCGCCGTGACGTCCGGTAGAGCGCAACGGTATACGGCGACCATTACAGGCTAATACATAGCGATCCGGCGTCAGACCTTCCACTTTAACCTGCAAACGCTCAACCGACGAATCAACAAAACGCGCCGTACCAAAGCTACCGACTTCTTCACCCAGCACATGCCAGGGCTCAATAGCCCAGCGCAGTTCAATGCGGATATCGTCAATATTCACGCTACCATAGTGTGGGAAGCGGAACTCCTCAAACGGCGCCAGCCATGACTGCTGGAACGGAATACCATGATCCTGCAGATCTTTAACCACTTCGCGGATATCAGACCAGACATAGTGCGGCATCATAAAGCGGTCATGCAGCTCTGTGCCCCAGCGAACCAGCGGTTTTTTATAAGGGTCTTGCCAGAAACGCGCCATCAGGCAGCGAATCAGCAACGCCTGCACCAGCGCCATTTGCGGATGGGGCGGCATCTCAAAGCCACGGAATTCAAGCAACCCCTGGCGTCCGGATGACAGCCCCGGCGAATAGAGCTTATCGATACAAAACTCAGAGCGATGAGTATTACCGGTAATATCCACCAGCAGATTGCGCATCAACCGGTCAATCAGCCAGGGCTGATCAACAATACCGTCAGGCATCAGATCGAAGGCCGTTTCCAGCTCGTAGAGCATCTCTTCCCGGCCTTCATCAACACGGGGAGCCTGACTGGTCGGGCCGATAAACATCCCCGAGAACAGATAGGACAATCCCGGATGATGTTGCCAGTAGGTGACAAAACTGCGCAACAGATCAGGGCGGCGCAGGAACGGACTATCAGCAGCCGTCGCGGCGCCCAGCGTTATATGGTTGCCGCCGCCGGTGCCGGTATGGCGACCATCGAGCATAAATTTCTCAGCGCCCAGACGCGACAAACGCGCCTCTTCATAAAGCATCTGGGTATTATCAGACAGCTGACGCCAGTTGTCCGATGGATGGATATTGACTTCGATAACACCCGGATCAGGTGTGACCTTAAAGCAGCTTATGCGCTCATCTTTAGGCGCTTCATAACCTTCGATCACCACCGGCACATCCAGCTCTGCCGCGGTGTCCTCGATCAGCTCAACCAGCGCAATATAGTGTTCCAGATGATCCAGCGGCGGCAAGAAGAGATACAGACACCCTTTACGCGGCTCGATACACAGGGTTGTCCGCACCACTTCCACCGGGGAGGTCACTTTCTCAGCCGATTCAGACAGATCTGCACAGGCGTGCGCACTGCTCTGTCCGGCATCCGGTAATGCCTCAACCGGAGCAAACGGGTCACGCGAATGTTCCCGGTGCAACTCTTCATCGGTCATCAGCGGCAACGAGTTCAGCGGCAGACGAAGACCCACCGGAGAATCACCAGGAATCAGCGTCAGCGTATTACGACGCAGCGGCCATGAGCTTGAGCGCCAGTGCTGGGTGTTATAGTTCCAGCCTAATGGCAGACAGTAACCCACCGGCTTGCCCAACCCCTGAGACAGCAGTTGAGCCAGTTTCTTGCGTTCCAGATCATCTTTAAGATCGGCTTTCAGGGGGTCAACATTATTGGGCAGCGATTGCTCTTTCCAGAGATAGTAGAGGGTATCCTCGTAAGCGGGCATCACCCGTTTCGTCGGCAACCCGGCTTTTTCAGCCAGCAGATGGGCAAACTTCTTCGCTGTTTTACGGGTGACGCCATAATCTTTATCGACCCGCGCCAGCAACGCAGGATCGCGCCATAAAGGCTGGCCATCGGTACGCCAGAAACACCCCAGTGCCCAGCGGGGCACCTCTTCACCGGGATACCATTTACCCTGGCCATAATGTAACAGGCCACCCGGTGCAAACTTGTCCCTTAAGCGAAACAGCAGGTCTTTTGCCAGTCGCAGCTTATCTTCACCCAGGGCCTCGGTATTCCATTGCGCACCATCCATGTCATCGATTGAGACGAAGGTGGGCTCGCCGCCCATCGTCAGCCGCACATCCTGATCGATCAGTGTCTGGTCCACCGCCGCGCCCAGCGCTTCAATGCATTCCCACTGTTGCTCGGTGTAGGGTTTAGTAACCCGGGGGTCTTCATGAATACGGGTGACTTCATTGCTGAATGAAAACTCCACTTCACAGGGATCAATCCCACCGGCAATAGGCGCTGCAGAACGTGGTGACGGGGTACAGGCCAGCGGAATATGGCCCTCACCGGCAAAGAGTCCTGAGGTCGGATCAAGTCCGATCCAGCCAGCCCCCGGGATAAAGACTTCACACCAGGCGTGCAGGTCAGTGAAATCAACGTCAGTGCCTGACGGTCCATCAAGCGCCTTCACATCCGCCACCAGCTGTACCAGATAGCCCGACGCAAAACGCGCCGCTAACCCCAGATGACGCAATATCTGCACCAGCAACCAGGCGGTGTCACGACAGGAACCACGCTTCAGTTCCAGTGTTTCTTCACTGGTCTGAACACCGGGTTCCATACGGATATTGTAATCAATATCCTGTTCCAGCCGCTGATTCAGATAAACCAGAAAGTCATTAGTCGCCATCGGCTCGCGGGGGACGGAAGCCACCCATTCACGAATCAGCGGGCCGTCGTCAGCGATCTCCAGATACGGTTTAAGCTCGGAGAGCAGTTCTTTTTCATAGGTAAACGGTATTTTTTCGGCATACTCTTCAAGGAAGAAGTCGAACGGGTTAATCACCGTCATATCAGAGATCACCTCAACCTCTACACGCAGGTGATCGCTCTTTTCCGGAAACACCAGCCGGGCAAGAAAATTGCCAAATGGGTCCTGTTGCCAGTTAATAAAATGGTTTTCCGGACTTATTTTTAACGAATACGCGCTGATCGGTGTCCGGCTGTGTGCCGCAGGCCGTAACCGGATGGTGTGCGGGGACATTTTCACCGCTTTATCAAAGCGATATTCAGTAATATGGTGGATTGCCGTTCGTATGGTCATTCGGTACCCCGTCTATCGATATAAAACCAATTCTGGATATAGCAAAATTAGCGATGACCGGGTTGAGCTGCTACTGCTGTGTTTATTCCAGCCCGCTACCCAGCGCTTAAGCCTGAGTCCCCATCATCGCCGTTCAATATGACAACTATGCTGGTTTACAGCATAGTGGTTTCATTCAGCATTAGCAGTATCTGCAAGTATTATCTGACACCCGCCCTGGCTTAACCGATGAACCATGCACCACAACCGGGCGCCGCCATCTTACCAATGACCGTTAAATGATCAGTTCCTTTCGGCTCTGCACTCAAACAGCGCATTAGCAACAAAGATTTTAACTATATACAGAGTAGAGCAATAAACAGGCCAGAGATAGCGGTTTGATTGAATAGTCATCGCCTGCCGCTAATCGGGAGAAAAGTCCCATTGAAGCGGCCGACAGCAGAGCATATAGGGCGGACAGCGCGCAGCGTTCACGGTATTATCACTACCTAGCCCGATATCTGCATGACACCCCTCACGGATTAATAATGGATCACAAAGCCACACCGACAGCCTCACCACCCATCACCGTTATTACTGGCTGGATTCTACTGACAGTCCTGTGCCTGTCACTGATCGCAGCCCTGACGCCGTCAGTGCCCGGCTATATCGCGGGTATTCCGGTGTGGTTTGCTGTCGTGCTGCTGATTCGCAAACAAAAACGTAACCAGCTGATTCAAAGTGCTGTTCTGTTCATACTCGGTGTTAGTGGGTTGGCGATTGGCATCAGCAAAGGGGTCGATAGCCGTTACCTGAGAAAAGCTCTGGAAGCGAACCAGCTGATTATTGCCATGCTCATCAGTGTCAGCTTTCTGCGTATCGTTGCAACACGCAATATTCAAACCGATGAGCGATTACCCCCAGGGCCGAAGTCACTATTCAGAACGCTACTGGGTACTCATCTCATCGCCGCAGTGATCAATATTTCATCCATCATGATTGTGGGTGACCGGCTAAGCGCACAACGCCCGCTGACCCCCGTGCAGGGACTGACCCTGCTACGGGCATTCAGTATCTGTGCCTGCTGGTCTCCCTTCTTTGCCGCCATGGGTATTGTTCTGATCAGTGCGCCAGGAGCACAACTCAGCACGCTGATACTGTATGGTTTACCAACCGCCATGATCGGACTGTTGTTCAGCGCCTGGCAGATCACCCGTCACCCCGATGCCACACAGGCCCACGGCTATCCGATGCATTTTGGGGCGCTATGGATGCCACTTCTGCTGGCGGTGCTGGTGATGATCGCCCACCTGTATCTGCCAGAGCTGTCCGTCATAACGCTGGTGTCACTGGTGGCTATACTCTTTACCCTGATCTATCTGTTACTACTGCAGCGCCGCAACTGCCTCGTCTTAATCAGAACACATATCCATGAAGGCTTACCCAAACTTGGCAGCGAGGTCACCCTATTCCTGGCCGCTGCTGTGCTGGCGGCTGGCGTCGCAGCGCTATTGGAGTCGATGCAGATACGCCTGGCACCGGAACACTTCACCGCGCCTGAAGCCTGCATGACTCTGCTGACCCTGGTTGGCCTGGCGATGATCGGCATGCATCCGGTCACCTCCGCTGTCCTCGCTGGCAGTATTCTTATGCCCAGCGTCACCGACCCTAACCTGCTGGGCATCACGCTACTCCTGAGCTGGTCGATTGGCGTCGGACTTTCGCCGTTTTCCGGGGTACAACTCAGCCTGCAATCACGCTATGGAATTTCCGCCATTACGCTACTGAAACTGAATCGTTTTTATGGCCCCTTTATGCTGTCGCTGGGCTGTGCCGTGATCTGGATCTATGCGCACATCGCGGGGATAGGGATAGCCTGAGTCCCCGCTCCCGGAAACCGGTGTCTGGGCGCTATATTTTTAAGCGCCCTTCATAAGCGCCCTATCCCGCTACTCCTGAATGGCTTCGTCCAGCGCACGTTTACGCAACAGGAAGCGCTGCAGCTTACCGCTGGGCGTCTTGGGTAGTTCGTCTACAAACTCGATCTGTCTTGGGAACGAATGGGTCGATAAACGCTTACGCACAAACTGCTGCAGTTCATCCACCAGTGCTGACCCGGCCTGGTATTCAGGCTTGATGACAACATAGGCTTTGACGATATGACCCCGTTTTTCGTCGGGCTTACCAACTACCGCGCTTTCATTGACAGATGGATGCTCCAGCAGCGTACTTTCAACATCCGCAGGCCCGATCCGATAACCAGCAGAGGCGATAATATCGTCATCACGGCCGGTGTAAGAGTGCGAACCATCACCGTTACTGATCACTATATCGCCGGTCAGATAGTACTTACCTTTAAAGGGATTTTTTTCTCCCCATGTATAGCCCTGAAAGAAGAATTGCGGCGAGGCTTCAATATCAACGGCCAGCTCCCCGACATCACCGGGTGCCACCTCTTTCAGTTCTGAGTCCAGTGCAACCAATCGATAACCCGGTAACGGATAACCCATGCAAGCGGTACGTTCCGGGTGTTCCAGGGCGTGGAAGTTAGCCGATGTCATGCCCGTTTCTGTTTGTCCATACTGATCATGCACCGGACAACCAAAGTGGCGTCTGACCCAGGTAACGACTTCAGGGTTCAGCGGCTCGCCGGCACTGCTGGCGACTCTGAGGTTGATCTCATAATCAGCCCGCAGATCTTCATGGGCCATCAACAACCGGTACGCGGTGGGAGCCGCAGCCAGATTAGTGATGCGATAATCCTGCAAAAACCGGAAGGTATTCTCCGCAGTGAATCCACTTTCATTGAAATGGGTCGTGCACCCCAGTAACAGTGGACCAACCACGGCATAATAAAGACCGTAAGCCCAGCCGGGATCAGCGACATTCCAGTAACGGTCTTCCGGCAGCAACCCGATGGCATAGGTCATATATGTCCAGAAAGGGATCAGCCCCTTTGCCGGTATTGTGACGCCTTTGGATTTTCCGGTTGTTCCCGACGTAAACATCTGCAGAAAAGGATCATCTTTACCTATCAGCACCGGTTCAAACTCTGCTGACTGTTCACTCAGCGCCTGATCAAACAGGGCATCAGCCTCATCTGCATACAGACCTTCTGCATTGGCGACCAGAAGCGTCCCGGGCAAGTGATTAATCTCTGCCAGCTTCGACCACTGATCGGAATTGGTCACAATCAATTTCGTCTGCGCCCGATGCAGGCGATACTCTATAGCCCCGGAACCAAACGCGGTAAATAACGGCTGATACACCGCACCGGCTCGCAGCGTCCCGAGAACGGTAATCAACAGCTCCGGTGTGCGGGGCAGAAGACAAGCAACCCGGTCCCCTTTAGTAACCCCCTGAGAGCGGAGGTAGTTGGCAAATTGTGCCGAGCGGATTTTCAATTCACCAAAACTCATTTCGCCACGAGTGCCGTCGGCCCGCTCGTAGCGAAGCGCTATCTTATCGGTATCGGCATAGCGGTCACAGATCTCAACGCAGACATTGATTCCGCTGTCGAGGCTGCCTGCAAACTGCTCATCAACCATCGCTGGCGAGAAATCCTTAATCAGATCCTCATATTTAATAGGTTGCATGTGAAACTCCCATAATCAATTCTAATTGTTATATTGCTGGTAACTGATAATTGAACGCTTAGCGTGGCTCCATCCGAATAGCGCCATCCAGGCGAATGACTTCGCCATTGAGATAGTTGTTACTGATTATGTGAGCCGCCAGCGCCGCATACTCTTCCGGGTCACCGAACCGTTTTGGGTTCTGTACCATGTCGATCAGCGGATCTCTGACTTCATCGGTCATCCCCTGCATCATCGGAGTATCGAAAATACCCGGAGCGATAGTCATCACACGAATACCCAGTCTGGCCAGATCGCGGGCGATCGGTAACGTCATACCGACAACGCCAGCTTTACTCGCAGCATAGGCAGACTGACCCACCTGACCGTCAAAGGCAGCAACTGAAGCGGTGTTGATAATGACACCGCGCTCGCCATCTTTGCCCGGCTCATTAGTGGCCATCTGCTCGGCAGCCAGACGCAGCACATTGAACGTACCGATAAGATTGATATTGATAACCTGAGCAAATTTATCCAACGGCAGGGCACCGTTGCGACCAACCGTTTTTCCGCCTGGCGCGATACCTGCGCAGTTAATACAGACATCGATAGCACCAAAAGCTTCCAGCGTCTGGGCTATACCGGCGGCAACCGAGTCGGCGTCGGTGACATCAACGCGGGCGAAGATAGCCTCTCCCCTGAGTTCATCAACCAGCGCCTGTCCCGCGTCTTCATTCAAGTCGAAGGCTGCTATTCTGGCACCCTGCTTAGCCAGCTGCTGACAAGTGACTAACCCCAGACCGGATGCTCCACCAGTGACAATGATGACTTTGTTATTAAGATCCATGCTTTATATCCTTGCTAACAATGATTGAATTGCTTTATGCGATTTCACGTAACAGCTCACGGGCGATAATGACCCGTTGGATTTCGCTACTTCCCTCATAGATTGAGGTGATGCGGACATCACGTGCGTAACGTTCCAGAGGAAACTCTTTGATATAGCCATAACCGCCCATCAATTGCAGAGCGGTGTAGCAGGCGTTATTCGCCTTTTCAGAAGCAAACAGCTTGGCCATGGATGCCTCTTTGGAAAAAGGCAGCCCCCTGGTTTTTTTATCCGCGGCGTGCATCAACAGTAGCCGGGCAGCTTCCAGGTCAGTAAAGGCATCGGCCATCATCCATTGCAGCCCCTGAAAATCAGCGATTGGCCGACCGAACTGCTGACGCTCCGTCATATAGGTCCGGGCATAGTCCATAGCCGCCTGACCAATACCCAGAGCAAGAGACCCGATACCGATACGGCCACCAGCCAGTTCAGCCACCGCAATTCTGAAGCCCTGATTGAGCTCCCCCATCAACGCGTGTTTCGGGATATGACAGTCTTCAAACAACACTTCGTTAGTGGCTGAAGCACACTGCCCCATCTTCTTTTCCGCTTTGGATACTGATAAGCCGGGAGTGTTGCTTTCAACCAGGAAGCAGGAGATACCTTTGCCTCTGGGCTGGCTTTTATCGGTAACCGCCCAGACCACAAAAACACCGGCGTACTCTGCACTGCTGATGAACTGCTTGGCACCGTTGAGGACCCATTCATCCCCCTTCAGCACCGCCGTTGTTTTCATATTGGATGGATCAGAACCCGCCGTTGTTTCGGTCAGGCAGAAGCCTCCTGCTGCATATTCACCGCTGCAGAGTAACGGCAGATAACGGTTTTTCTGATCTTCAGAAGCGATCGCCTGAATCACTTCTGCGACCATATTGGTAACCGACATGCTGACGGCGGTAGAGGCACACGCTTTGGCAATTTCGGTAATAGCCAGACTAAACGCTACGGTACCTGCTTCGGTGCCACCGTACTGACCCGCGATGTTCAACCCCATAAACCCCAGTTCAGCCAGTTTTTTCAGGTTTTTAAGATACAGCTCGCGATCACCCTGGTGATCCAGCTTTTCTGCGACAGGGGCCAATTCAGTCTGGGCAAACTTACGCGCCATATACTGAATCATCGTCTGATCTTCGTTCAGGGTCATATCCATCAGCGGACTCTCTCTTTACCGTATTCTTAAGCAATTACGCTTTATTAAACTAACGGGCTGAGTTATCAGCCCTTGATGCGATGATTTAAAGCAACCAGCAGCGGCTCAGATCATCTCGATAGCGACGGCCGTGGCTTCTCCTCCGCCGATACACAGTGAAGCAACGCCGCGCTGCTTACCCAGTCGCTTGAGCGCGTGAATCAGCGTCACCAGGACTCGCGCACCGGAACAGCCGATCGGGTGGCCCAGCGCACATGCACCACCATGAACATTGACCTTTGCAGGATCCAGCTCGAGCTTTTTCATTGCCAGCATCGTGACGATGGCAAAGGCCTCATTAATCTCATAAAGATCGACTTCATCACTGGCCCAGTTGACCTTATCCAGCAGTTTCTGGACGGCTAAAATAGGCGCTATTGAAAAATCAGCAGGCCTTTGAGCATGTGTCATATGGCCGGTGATACGAGCCAGAGGCGTCAGACCGCGTCTTTTGGCGTCGCTTTCGCTCATCAGAACCAGCGCAGCAGCGCCATCAGAAATAGAACTGGAGTTCGCCGCCGTGATCGTACCGTCCTTTTTAAAAGCCGGGCGCAACTGCGGGATGTTGTCCGGATTAGCCTTACCCGGTTGTTCATCGATGGCTATCAGAGTCTCGCCTTTACGGCTCTTAACGGAGACCGGCGCAATCTCATTCTCAAACCAGCCTTCGCTGATCGCTTGTCTGGCGCGACGCAATGATTCGATAGCAAAGTCATCCATCTCGTTGCGACCGACAGCGAAACTATCCGCGGTCGCCTGGGCGAAAGAACCCATAAGGCCACCTTCGTAAGCATCTTCGAGACCGTCATAGAACATTGAATCCAGCACCTGACTATGGCCCATGCGCATACCGCCACGACCTTTAGGGAGCAGATAAGGGGACAGGCTCATGTTTTCCATGCCGCCAGCGACCATCACCGTACTGGTACCAGCCTTAATCTGGTCATGGGCATCCATCACCGCTTTCATCCCGGAACCACACATTTTATTAATAGTGACGCACCCGGCAGACAGCGGTAGCTCAGCCCCCAGCGCGGCCTGTCGGGCAGGAGCCTGCCCCAGACCACCGGGCAGTACGCACCCCATGATGACCTGATCGACATCCCGGGCATTAAGTCCGGAGCGTTCTATCGCTGCTTTGATCGCGGTTGCCCCCAGTTGTGGCGAAGGCACTTCGCTCAAAGCGCCCATCAGCGCTCCCATCGGGGTACGGGTAGCGGCTACGATAACGATGGAATCGTGGTTCTGTGACATTGGTCTCCTCTCAATGGGGCTTGCCCACTCAACTGATTAATTCGGTAATAACGGGTGATTTGGCATCTGATCAGGTCAGTCAACATCTCCACCGCTGTCGTTAGCCGTGTACCGCAGCGGCTCATACGTCCCCGGCCAGACTTAATAAACGCTGGGGGTCGCCAGCGGAAAAAACACCTCCACTGATGCCCGTTAATGCCAGGCGGCAGATGTCAGGATTAAACGTAAATACTTCAATCAGACCTTTCAGGGCTCTCAGATCTTCCAGGCCCCGGGTGTTCGCGGGAGAGTTGTTCATAGGGGCTGCGGCGGTGCGCCCAACCGGCTCCACGAATAACTTATCAGACATATGCGATACCGTGATCTGCTCATCAATAACGAATGAGCACTATGGCTGAAAATAATATGTAATAAAATGTCCTAAAATGACGAATCGAATCACAAAATATTACATACTATCGATCAGTCAGAGACCTCTGGTGGCCCCTTATCTGAATCCGATGGGGCGGGTGCTGACACCTTATAAGATGATGGATTAGCGATGGCGACTGTTGATATTCACTATATTCGGGCGGCACTCAACTGTGCAGCGAGAAAGGGCCTTGCGACCGATACACTACTGGACGATATTGGCATCAGCCAACAACAGCTGCAGCAACCCCGTACCAGGGCACATGGCGATCAGATGACCCAGCTGGTACAAACGATTTGGGCAAAACTGGGGGATGAATTTCTGGGCTGTACCGCCAGACCCTGTAAGTCAGGGGCTTTTGCCTTTATGGCGCGCCATTCATTGCATTATGACTCCCTCGAAGCGGTATTACGCCAGGGCATTCAATTTTATAACCTGTTTACCGATGACATTCAGATGACAATGGAACAGCGGGGAAATATGGTTGAGTTTAAGATTGAGTTTGCCCGGCCGGAGCTTGACCCGGACTATTTCTTTCAGGAGTTCTGGATGATTATCTGGCACCGTTACGCCAGCTGGATTGTCGGTAAAAAAATACATCTTAACCAGGTAAGCTTCACCTACTCCAGGCCTGCTCACCAAAACGAGCTGAAACACCTGTTCCCCTGTCGCCATTATTTCAACCAACCTCACCTGACATTCAGTTTCACAAGAGCTTTCTTGGCGCTTCCCCCTGCCCGAACTCAGCGCGACCTATCCCAGTTTCTGCGACACTCACCGGCAGACCTGATTACAATTCCCGGCGATGAACAGGGCTTTCGGGCTCGTATCCGTGCACTATTGCTGCAGCAGGATGGCGAAGTACTCCAATGCCCCTCTTTTGAGGCATTAGCACAGCGCTTTAATATCAGCTCCCAGACTCTCCGACGCAAACTAAAGAGTGAAGGCAGCTCTTATCCACAGATTAAAGATGAGATCCGCCGGGACCTGGCCGTCGAAAAACTCTTCTCCCAAAAGCTATCTGTCTCTGAAATAGCGCACCTGCTGGGTTATAGCGAATCGCGTTCCTTTACCCGTGCATTTAAACAGTGGACAGGTTTAACACCTACGGGTTATTTACAGTTGAAACGGTGACAGGTGCCGGACACCCTGAAGAGAGATCATCAGTAAATCTGAATCGAGACCATTTTGAAAATGCTGGGCCGACGCCCGATAAAACAATAGCCGCCAGAGATAGGAATAAGGTGATCGGAATAAAGTAATAGAAGGGAAGAAATGGTGCCGGCACCAAGAGTCGAACTCGGGACCTACTGATTACAAGTCAGTTGCTCTACCAACTGAGCTATACCGGCACTGTGACCATACTGCAAGATTCAGTATGGAATCAGATTTTATAGATAGCAGAACTAACTATAAAGTGGCGCGCCTGGAGGGATTAATCAGGCTTTGCCTGACCCTTCGGGCGTCGCTACGCTCCGTTGTCTCGCTTTGCTCGGCTCAAACCCCATCGGGGATTCTCACCCTCCAGGCATTTATACCCGGAACAAAGGGAAGAGCGTGCTTATAACTAGTGATACTAACTATAAAGTGGCGCGCCTGGAGGGATTAATCAGGCTTTGCCTGACCCTTCGGGCGTCGCTACGCTCCGTTGTCTCGCTTCGCTCGGCTCAAACCCCATCGGGGATTCTCACCCTCCAGGCATTTATACCCGGAACAAAGTAAAGAGCGTACTTATAACTAGTGATACTAACTATAAAGTGGCGCGCCTGGAGGGATTCGAACCCCCGACCAACAGGATCGGAAACCGGGTACAGAACGCTCTCAGATGCCTTCAGCACAACGATCTCCAGACCTCATCATGTTTGGCGATCACACCAAGAACCGGAAAATATGCGGCCATAGAGACTTACGAAACGGCACTGTGACCAGCTTGTGCCTAAACTTGAGCGAATGCTTTTATGAATGGCTTTTGATCCTGATGAAATCTAACATGCCCCTCCGAATTCAACCTCTTTCGATCATCATTGAATGCCGGCACAACATAACCCCAGTTTGAGTTCCGGCAAAAGTAAATCACATAATCGATACTTACCTCTCCCCATTTATTTTCAACCATTACACTATCGTCAATAGCTTCAATAGTTTTAATCTGGATGCGATAGTAGTTTGATTTATCTGCAATCACAAAGTCAGTCTTCATACCATGATCGACTAGAGGCATGAGAACCTCCCAGCCATCGCCGGAAAGCCAGCTAGCTGCAAGCGTTTCATAAGAAACATTTTTGTAGTATTGGGATGCATCAGGAGTACGGGTAACATTTTTAACGGGCATAGTGACACCTTTACTAAAATTGATGTCGTACGCCAGGTATAGGCCACCTGTTTACGAACCGGGCTTCCGAGTGGAATGACCCCCAATTTAGTATCACCATGTAAGCTTTGCTTAACATCGAACAACAAAGGCTGCCAGCCTCGATAATTCCTTGATAAAGTTTTTACCGTTAATGCTGCTCTCTAACTCTTTTGAGCTGTGAACTGTTTATGTTTAATTCAAAGATATAATATGAAAACTTCAGCACACTTACAACGTAAAATAATGCAACAACTGTTAGCAATTAATATGGGTTAATAGTCTCCCGCTAATAGTCATAGGTACTATAGCATTGTCGATGAACACAAATGTGGACAGCTGATAATAGCCATCCTGGCTGCTGGCTAGCATTGGCTGTCCGCACCAATGGTTAGGCCAATAGCGAGGGGATGCTGTCTCGTAATTAATCACTAACTCTTCTTGGTTTCCTCCAAATTGGAGCAGCCCTCGAATTACTCCTGTTGGATATACCAGAGGTAAGAATAGCTGCCACTCGCCTCTGTTCGCAACAGGCTTTAAATCACAACTGTGGGCTTTCCATTCAGGAGTTAAATCATCAAACAACGCACAGAAGTCCTTAGCCTGAAAGATGTACAGCGGCTGTCTACATTCAATACAACAACCATTCTTTTTGGAGAACCTAAAATACTGACTGTAAAGCACTTCAATCTCACTAGGGCTAGCTCTATGATCCAGGACTTCTGCGTTCCTGCGGCCGGGGACTCTCCAGAGGCGGTTTATATCTTGCTTCGAATTCTGTTCTTCAGTATGACAACACAGCTCGCTATCCGTTGACTTTACTTCATAGCGATCTAGCTCTGTATGAGCTAGAGTGTCTTTCTCGGACTCAGCTATACCTTGACTCTCTTTGATCTGACGTACGTCCGGTAGTCCACTTGACCCCCAACAGGAGTTATCTAATCTAACGACATCTTCAGCTAACAGATCAATTGCCTTAGCTCCAGCAGCCTTTATCGACTCATCATGCTTTTTACCTTGCAAGCGATTACCTACATATTCATGTACTGAGCCGCCTGCAACACTCCCAAGATGCATGCCCATGCTAATCATCACCCAGACAATCAACACGGCTCCGACTATTAGAAGTAGCACGATTGATGAGATTGCATCATCAGCTTTTACGACAGCGGCAACTACCAGGCCGATAACAACAACACCAAAGATGATAGACGCTCCGACAAACGTCAACGCTCGAAAGGTTTTACTGATTATCAATAGAAACAAGATCAAGATGATGCCGATCAAAATGTGCATAAAAACTCCCACTGCCGATTGATTATTCCTCGACACTTCGGAAACTGTGAACAGCCCCAGAATTTTGTCCCGCACAAACTCTCTACCATTCTTTACGCTTAAACATAACAGATCCACACTTCGGAGAAACCGGTGTCTCTGGTGAGGCCTTACTCACTCTGACGAGCTCTTTCAGTTCATGATATATATACGCCTTATAAAAAATCTAACCTACACCTTTGAGTATTATTCTGGGTGATTTTGAGAAAAACACACATGACAAAACCAGTAGTAATTTCAAACCCCAACCCACGTATCCTCAGGGCCTTAGATAAGCAAGAAATCACCGGAAATGATCTAGCACCAATAGATACTAGTAACATCCCTCTACTGATTCATTACCTTCTCTACCTAATCGAAGAAACGTACAGGGCCGATTGAGACAGGGAAACGTAAGCTTAGCTATCAACTTCGTTACCTATTTAAGGCCCTACTTCAATGGAAGAAAACTAGAGCAGATCGAATCAAACTCTCTCCCTGCGGAGAATGATTATTGAACTCAAAGAAGCCGCACATACTGGTTAGATTAGCATAACGCCCCCGAAGGGCCACGATGAGGAGAAATCAGAGCATTAAAGACAAGTAAGCAGCGACTGCAGCCTGAGTAATTCCGATACCAACCCAGAGTAAGTCAGTAAGAGTCATGCCGGAACCATGAAGATTAATTTTTTCAGATCTGCGATGAAGCTCCCCTACTTTAGAAAGAACATCTTTTTGTATCTTTTTATCAATCCTTTTGTGGGTCTCCATTAAGTAACGCATTGTAAAGCGGTCATTATTAATGCTATCAACTATTTTTTCTATGTTCCTTTCCAGTCTTTCAACTCGATCTTCACACTCTTCTAGCTTTATAGGACTTAAATCTAATACCGTCTGTTCAACTGTAAACAATTTGCCAGATCCCGACTTGATAGCTGGCATCTTAAAACTGAAAAATCTTACGATGAGTTCATATGGACTATTTACTTCATATGCCTTCCATATACTCAACAACCCCCCGATAGTTGTCATTAGACCTGAAATCTGAAGAATATAACCACTGACATTCAATACTAATACAGTGTCTTTAAGGAATGCAGCAGGCACGAAGTAAACCGCCATTACCCACATTACAAATAAGATGAACATCTTATTTCTTCGATACCACCACCTTAGAACTCTCACAGTAATCTCCTGACCAATTAAACATCAACATCCTGTTAGGTAACTTATTCAAGCTTAATAGGCAGCGTAAAACAATAGGTTTGAAGATAGACTCGAACGAAAACACAACACTCTATGAGGCAATACTCCGGAGACGGTATAAAGCAATTTTGGATGTTGTAAGAAGGGAAGAAATGGTGCCGGCACCAAGAGTCGAACTCGGGACCTACTGATTACAAGTCAGTTGCTCTACCAACTGAGCTATACCGGCACTGTGGTAAACGGGATTACTCGGCTTCGCCTCGCCCTTCGGGCCGTCGCTTTGCTCCGTTGTCTCGCTTCGCTCGGCTCGAACCCCATCGGGGGTTTTCACCCTCCAGGCGTTGGTGCCCGGAACAGCGTATTTCATGGTTTTATAGATAGCAGAACTAACTATAAAGTGGCGCGCCTGGAGGGATTCGAACCCCCGACCAACAGGATCGGAACCTGCTACTCTATCCAGCTGAGCTACAGGCGCGCAGTCATCAGGAATGATGAGGGCGTGTATATTACCGATCTAACGAAGTACTGTCTATCGTTAAAACGAATTTTTAGCTGATTTCAGCAGTCCTCATTAAAGCTATAAAACAACTTACTTCGTGTTACGGTTACTGACAAATTTGTGCTTCAGCAGGGGAACAATCTTTGTCTCTCGCAACAGTCTGCCATCCTCTGCTAAAGGTATCAGGCTTCCCATCCGTTTCGCCTTCACCGCCCTGCTGAAATAAAATCCCTGAAATAGCGTACAACCCCAGTTTTTCAGGTATTCCAGTTCGGCCTCTTTTTCGACGCCTTCAGCGACAACATCAATACCCAGGGTCCGGGCCATTGCGATAATGGTTGAAACAATCGCAGCATCATTACTGTCGGTGGTGATGTCCTGGACAAAAGACTGATCAATTTTAAGCGTATCAAGCGGAAGTTCTTTCAGATATTGCAGCGATGAATACCCGGTACCAAAATCATCCAGCGCAAAACGTATACCCAGCTGTGAAAGCCGATGCATTTTGGTGCGTATGACATCAATATTATGCAACAACACCCCTTCGGTAAGCTCAAACACCAGATACTCAGCCCTGACGCCGCTGCTAATAACAATCTCCTGCACTTTTTCAACAAAGTCATCCTGTTGAAATTCCCGAGGGCTGATATTGACAGAGACCACCAGGTTCTTTCCCTGAACTTCCCATTCGGCCATCTGTTTGCAAACTTCGGTAAGCACCCACTGACCCAGACAACAGATCAGATCCGTCATTTCGGCAATCGGAATAAACGCCGAAGGGTTCACCAGTCCCTGCTCACCATTTTCCCAGCGTACCAAAGCCTCAGCACCCACAATTTTTCCACCGCCCCGGACCACCGGCTGATAACAGATGTACAGCTGATCCTTATCAATTGCGCTCCGCAGGCTTTCTTCAACCTGCTGACGATGATCGGCTTTATCCTGCATCTGTTCACGAAAGAACTGTACCCGGTTACGGCCCTCTTCTTTCGCCCGGTACATCGCCAGATCAGCCTGCATAATCAGGTTTTCAAAGTCAGTATTCAAACCATCAAACAGAGCGATACCGATACTTGGGGTCACATGTAGCAGCCGCCCATCAATCTCATGAACAGAGGTAATCGCCAGACGCACTTTTTCAGCCACACTGAGGGCATTATGGCTGGCTGATGATTCGCTGGTTCCCAGTTCAGGCAGCAGCACGACAAACTCATCGCCGCCCAGCCGGGCTGGGGTGTCCGCCTCTCTCACCGATTTCCGGATTCGGGACGAGACGCTGTTTAATACCGCATCACCAACACTATGGCCCAGCGAGTCATTAATAGTTTTAAAATGATCAAGGTCCATATACAGCAGCGCACCAATCTGCTCTGACCGTCTCGCGCGCTTGACCTCAACTTCCATGGTCTGCATCAGCAGCCGGCGATTTGCCAGTCCGGTGAGTGGATCAAAATAGACATGCTGCTCAATCGCGGCCTGATGAGACTTCAACTCTTTCGCATTCAGGTTAATCTGTTCCAGCATCCGGTTAAAGCCGCTGATCAGCTCATGCAGCTCACCGGGCTTGCCATCTTCTGGGATTTTCAGATCAAAATTCTGATGCACGGTCACCTGCTCCATCGCATCAATAATTTTATCCACAGGCTCGGAGATACCCCGCTGGATACGCTTGGAAAGCAGATGAACCCCCAACAGAGAGAGGCAATAGAGAATGGCTCCGAACAACAGATAGAACAACAGCTTTTCTTTTATGCCATCAAGGCCATATTGCAGATAAAGTTGCCCTACCAGCTTACCTTTAACACGCAACGGCACGCTGTATTCAAGCAACTCATAGCCAAATTCATAAGACCCCTCCAGTTTTGCACGCAGCCTGTGAGATGGTGTCGGCAGTGATTGATCCAGCCCCGGCTTCATTAGCCTGACCAGTTCAGAGCCATCATTGCGATAAACATAGATACCCAGCAGGTTGGGTTCCGAAAAGTAACTCTCCAGCAACAGGGTCGCCAGCATCGGTGATTCGGTCATCACCACATGAGAAAGCTGAGGGGAAGTGAGCCCGGAAAAAACCTCGGCCCGGTCAATCAGTTGATTACGATGGTTATAAAATTCAACACAAAGCACCAGCAACCCGGTAATTAACAAAACAACTGCAACAGACGTTACAAACAGACGATGCAATCGACGGGTTACAGACACACTCGGTCGCTGGCTCATAATAAATGGCCTGCGCGCAGACATAAGTGACGAAAGTCTGCAGTGATAGAGAGGGTAACCATTACCATCATAAATCCTTTTACGGTATATAAGTCACGCGACAACTGACTGACATGCAGTCCTGCAAAAAAGTAGAAATGTGCTAGTCGAACAAAATAACCTCAACCTGCACCAGAGGCAACCGTTGAGGCCTTTTGATTACCCAAAATGGTAATATAAAGTGTCTTTTGTCCTGCTGCTAAACCGTTTGTGACTAATTATTTAGGCCCGATAATCAAATCACCCATTTTCGTAGTGCCTATTTACCGCTATAATCGCGGCCGATAATTATTTTAAATGCTGTAACAGGCCCAATGAGGGCGTCCAACAGCTACTTTTTTAAAAATTAGCGATGATGAGGTCGTGACTGTGAGTAAATTTGCTGCCAAAGCTATTTCTGCCCTGTTTGCTGTAGCGCTGGGTTTTCTGGCCACTTCGACTATGGCAAACACTGATAACGATGCAATTATAGAACGCATCCAGAAAGTGGGTTCGGTCTGTATCGAAGGTGAAGACTGTGGTGGTCCTGCTGCCCCTGCGGCTGCTGCCGGTCCCCGTTCCGGATCGGAAGTCTACACTGCCAGCTGCTCTGCCTGTCACGCAACTGGCGTACTGCAAGCACCTAAGTACGGCACCAGTGACTGGACCGATCGCGCAACGAAAGGCGTTGATACTCTGATTACCCACGCGATCAACGGCTTCAATGCAATGCCTCCGCGCGGAACCTGCGCCAGCTGCTCTGACGAAGAGATTCAGGCCGCTGTTGAATATATGGTTGATAGCGCTAAATAAATTCAGCCAATTAAAAAAGGCCGCTATTGCGGCCTTTTTTATTATTGACGCTGGCGTCATACATTAAAGATCATCCAGTAATCCACGCAAACCACTCAGCGTAGCATTACCGCGAGCCTTATTAGTCACTTCGCACACCTCTCCCCGGCCCTCATAAACCAGATCATCCTCCGGTAACTCATCAAGAAAACGGCTTGGCTGACAATCGATCAGTTCACCAAACTGTTTACGCTTTCGCGCCAGTGTCATGGTCAGTGTCTGCTTAGCCCGGGTAATGCCCACATAGGCCAGACGCCGCTCCTCTTCTATATCGCCGTTTTCGATACTGTTGCGATGCGGCAGAATTTCCTCTTCCATCCCCATCAGATAGACATGGTTGAACTCCAGCCCCTTGGACGCATGCAACGTCATCAGTTGCACCCGGTCGGAATCATCTTCCTCTTCCTGCCGCTCCATAATATCCATCAAGACCAGACGGGCAATCGCTTCCCGGATGCCGGCATCCGGATCATCTTCCTGTAGTCGCTCGAGTGTACTGCGCAGCGAATCAACCAGAATCCAGACGTTTTGCATACGCCGTTCAGCAATCGTCTCACTGGAACTGTTCTGAGCGATCCAGCCAGCAAAATCGATGTCTTCTATCATTTTGCGCACCGCATCGATCGGGTCACCACGTTCACACTGCTGATAAATCGATTCCAGCCAGTTTTTAAAACGCCGCAACCGCTCAACCTGCGCAGGCTTTAACACCTGTTCCAGGCCTAATTCGCTACAGGCATTAAAGAGACTGGTATGACGTTCAGAGGCATATTCACCTAAGCCCTGCAGGGTCGTGTGGCCGATCTCCCGGCGTGGCAGATTGATGATCCTCAGGAAGGCGTTATCGTCATCGGGATTCACCAGCACTTTCATGTAGGACATGATGTCTTTAATCTCTGCCCGGCCAAAAAAGGAGGTGCCCCCACTCAGCTTATAAGGCACCTGATAACTCTGTAGTTTAAGTTCCAGCAGGCGGGCCTGGTGGTTGCCCCGGTAAAGAATGGCAAAATCCTTGAACTGATAGCGTTTTCGCAGATGCAGATCGAGAATCTCGGTCGCTATCCGTTCACATTCAGCATCTTCGTTACGGGTAAAGACGACCCGAATCGGATCACCAAACCCCATATCACTCCAGAGCGTCTTGTCGAACACATGGGGATTATTGGAGATCACCGTATTCGCGGCCTTGAGGATAAGCCCTGTCGACCGGTAATTTTGCTCCAGTTTAACCACTTTCAGCGAAGGAAAGTCATGCTGCAGCTGCACCAGGTTTTCCGGCCGGGCACCACGCCAGGAATAAATTGACTGATCATCATCGCCCACCACCGTCAACATGCCCCGGGTACCCACCAGCATCTTAACCAATAAGTACTGAGTGATATTGGTATCCTGATATTCATCCACCAACAGGTAGCGAATTTTATGCTGCCAGCGCTCCAGAATATCCTCATGATTGAGAAACAGCTGCACCGGCAGCAAAATCAGATCATCAAAATCAACCGCATTGTAAGCTTTCAGACTTTTCTGATAGGCCTCATAAGCTCTGGCGGCAAGAACCTCCGCGGGTCCCTGGGCTTTTGCCAGCGCCTGATCCGGCCCCAGCATATCGTTTTTCCAGTTTGAGATAGTACTCTGAATAAAATCGACCTGATCGGTCTCTTCGTTGTGATGTAACAGCAGACTTTTTAACAGCGCTTTACTATCCTGGTCATCAAACAACGAAAACCCCGCTTTAAACCCCAGCGTTTTGTGCTCTTTACGGATGATGTTCAGCCCCAGGTTATGAAAAGTAGAAACCGTCAGCCCGCGGGTGGCATTCCCTTTCACGAGCGAACTGACCCGTTCCTTCATTTCACGGGACGCTTTATTGGTAAACGTTACTGCCGCAATGTTGTGCGCTTTAATTCCACAGGTCTCTATCAGGTAGGCGATTTTGCGGGTAATCACGCTCGTTTTACCCGAACCCGCCCCGGCCAGAACCAATAGTGGTCCGCTGATGTAGTCCACAGCTTCACGCTGTTTAGGATTAAGTCTCGACATGATAAATTCTAACTCTGGCAGCTAAAGTTTTGTTTGCATCCGGCCGATAGTATATTGTTGGCAAACTCACATTGAAGCAATAAACATTCTAATTACTTGTTTTAAAAGTAAAAACAATAAAACAGGTGTTTGACTGCCGGGTTCAGCGTGATACTCTTGAAATGCATACAGGACGACAATTATCGCATGGAATGAATTGTCTTATCAGTAGATCAGTGGGAATAAACAGGAACGTTTATCCTCAGGTAGTAGAATCGATATGTTATCTGTAGCTCCTAACAGCTCAACACCTGTTGAGTGTCTTATTATTGATAGCTGTGGCTTTGATTCATCAGAAATGGTCAAACACCTGCAGCAATATCAATGCAAGATTCAACAGTGTCGATTTGACCTGGCTTACGAACACCTGGAACGTACTGATTTCCATCTGATTTTCCTGCATACCTGTTATACAGACACCAACGCTCTCTCGGAACTGCACTATCTTCGCCAGCAATACCAGCACATTCCCGTCATTCTATTCGATGAAAACCTGGACTATCAACGCATTGATGAATCGATGCTCTGGCGTGCTAACGATTTCATCTGCCCCGCTGAAATGACCCCTGCGACCATTGAGAGAGTGCTGCGCTACAATCTGAGAATTCGCCAATTCCATCATGAGATTGAACGGTTGCATCAGCTCGACCCCTTAACGGGAATGATGAACCGGCAACAGTTTCACAAAGAGTTATCCGAACACCTGAAACAACTTAGAAAAAAAGAATCCAGCAGCCACTTCGCACTCATCAATATCGATCTCGATGGTTTTCGCCGCTTTAATAATCTTAACGGTTATGCCGCCGGCGACATGGTTGTCAGAGAGATGAGCAAACGCCTAGCTGAACTGGCCCCCGGACTGATCTCACGACAGGGTAATGATGAGTTCATTATGTTGCTGGAAGTGCCTGACAGCGCCAGTCTTACGCAACATGCCACGCTAATCTGTAATCAGATACTCCACGCCCTGACTGAACCCTATAAGCATCATAGTCTGGAAGCTATTCTCCCCTGTAGTATCGGGGTAGCCATGGCCCCCAAACATAGCTGTGAGACAGACACACTGATCAATCAGGCCACTCAGGCCAGAATAAAAGCCAAAGAGAACAGTAGTTGCAGCTATGTTATTTATGACCAGAGACATCATTTGTCCCATGAACCCAATGTCGCTATTGAACCGGAACTGATCAACGCTATCCGCCGCAATGAGTTTGAACTGTTCTATCAACCCAGAGTGGATATTCTGTCGGGCAGGATTATTGGTGCAGAAGGTCTGATTCGCTGGCGGCATCCGCACAAAGGACTGATCTATCCCGATGTGTTTATCCCCACGGCTGAACGTACCGGCCTGATTGTGCCGATTGGCTATTGGGTGATCCAGCAGGCAGGAGAGGACATTCAACGCATCCTGGCAAGCAATCTGGAAATTAAACGTCTGAGTATTAACCTGTCCTTCAGACAGTTCCAGGACAGCTATCTGTGCCGGACCATTCAGCGGCTGATCGATAAATACGCTATCGACACCTCAATTCTGGAGTTTGAGCTGACGGAATCGGCCCTGTTTAATAATGAACTCCATGTTCTGGAAGGCATCGAAGAGCTTCATAAACTCGGTATCAACTTCTCGCTGGACGACTTCGGCACCGGCTACTCCTCATTTTCACTGTTACAAAAACTGCCTATCAGCAGCCTGAAAATAGACCGTTCATTTGTCTCTGGCGTGAATAGCAGCCCCGATGACCGGGAGATCGTAAAAGCACTTATCCGCCTGGCCCACAGTCTGAATAAAGAGATTATCGCCGAGGGCGTCGAAACCATGCAGCAGCTCAACTTCCTCGCCAGTTTCGGCTGCCATCAGGCGCAGGGCTATCTTTACAGTAAACCGGTCCCCTATGAGGAGTTTATATACCTGCTGGAAAACGGCTATCAGCTCACAGCGGAGAACGCCGCAAGCCAATAGCCTCCAGCAGGGCGGCACTACTGATATCACGCTCGCCTTTGAGGTCTGCAATGGTTCTGGAAACCTTCAACACCCGATGTGTTGCCCGGGCAGACAACCCCATTTTACTCATCGCCTGCATCAACAGCTGTTCTGGTTCTGCTCCCAGTCGACAATGCTGCTCCAGCCCCTTAACGTTTAACTGATCGTTAATACAGCCCTGACGCTGCAGCTGAATGGCCCGGGCACTGACCACCCGCGCTCTGATCTGCAAACTGCTTTCACTGATGTCTGCTGGCCCCATCAGCTGCTCAGGCGTCAGCCCCGGCACCCAGCTCTGCAGATCAATGCGATCCAGCAACGGACCTGAGATCCGCGCCTGATAGCGCTGCACCTGATCCGGCGTACAACGACAACGGCCACTCTGATCTCCCCGATATCCGCAGGGACAGGGGTTCATCGCCGCAATCAGCTGAAACCGGGCGGGAAAGCTGGTTTGCAGAGCCGCCCGCGAGATGTTGATTACGCCCGATTCCAGCGGCTCACGCATCACCTCCAGCACCTGTCGGCTATATTCAGGCAGCTCATCGAGAAACAGTACGCCCTGATGGGCCAGGGAGATCTCTCCCGGGCGGGGATTACTGCCGCCGCCCACCAGAGCAACAGCTGAAGCAGTGTGATGCGGTGTACGAAAAGGACGAATACCCGCAAACAGCCCCTTATCTCTCACCCCGGCGATCGAATAGATGGCCGCAATATCCAGCAACTCATCGGATGCCAGCGGCGGCAAAATACCCGGCAGGCGACTGGCCAGCATACTTTTACCGCTGCCCGGCGGACCACACAGCAGCAGATTGTGTCCACCTCCCGCCGCAATTTCTAAGGCTCTTTTAGCCTGAAACTGCCCTCGTACATCGGACATATCTGCCTCGATAGCGTTATCTGCCGGCCGTTCAGATGGTAGTGCCGGTTCCAGCAGAGCGGCGCCGGCCAGATGATTACTCACCGCTAGCAACGATGTCGCACCAAAAAGACGCAAGCCCGTCACCAGACCCGCCTCCTGAGTATTGTCAGATGCCACCCAGAGGCTGCGGCCAGCGTTACGGCAACACAGTGCCACGGGTAACACTCCGGAAACGGGACGCAGATCCCCCGACAGCGCCAGCTCGGCTAAAAACTCATAATGATCGGCACTGCTTTGCGGCAACTGACCACTCGCGATGAGAATGCCAATGGCAATCGCCAGATCATACCGCCCGCCCTCCTTAGGCAGATCCGCTGGAGCCAGATTAACCGTGATACGCCGGGCGGGAAATTCAAAACCGCAATTCAATAACGAACTGCGAACCCGTTCACGGCTCTCTTTTACGCCGGTTTCCGGCATCCCTACGATTGAAAAGCTGGGCAGACCGCCCGACAGATGAACCTCCACCGCGACGGGTGGGGATTGAATACCGAGCTGTGCCCGGGTGTGTACAATTGCCAGTGCCATACGCATCCATCCCTGGATTCAGTTTTCAGGCCATTACAACCAACAGCCTGCTGTTTTATTCAGTGTTCCAGATCTAATCGCTCAATCAGTTGTTCCAGCGTCAGCTCCTGGCCAACATACTTACCACTCATGCGCAAACAACCCTGCTGTGTCAGCCGGGTCATCTGCCCCGTGGTACGAACGCCTTCAGCCATGACGTCCAGTTCATTCTGCCGCGCCATCGCGATGAAATCCTCGACATCACGAACATAGTAATCATCCCGCATCTGCTGCTCAACCAGATGTGCGTTGAGCAACAACATATCAGGAAATAGCTGCGCCGGTAGCCGCTCAATCGGGTGCTGCTGAGGGTCCAGTAAAATCAAAACTCCCTGGGCTTTAAGTTCCTCAATCTCATCCGGAAACAGCTGCAACTGCAGATAATTAAGAATAATCATCAACCGTTGTGGCGGTATGCCCGCTTTAAGCATCTGACGAATCAGATGTTCGATCACATCCGCAGCAAACAGCTCTTCATCCTGTAAGCGGATGCAGAGGTTATAAAACTGATCAAAACCACTCCAGAGCTTAATCATGGGGGATAACTGGCGTTCCAGTTGCTGATGATAATCCGGCAACAACCCATAGCGGGACAGCTGAGCAATAAACTGTCCCGGCGCCAGCACTCCCTGTTGCGGATGATTCAGCGACAACGACACTTCGGCAGCGGCGAGGTGGTGTTCTGCAAGGGAATACACCGGATTAAACCGCAGTTGCAACCAGCCGTCAGAAACCGCCTGACTGAGGGTGTCGCGACTCAGCACGGCGCCACTTCCCAGTGACGCATCATAAAGGCGAAAACCGTTATGGCTATCCGGCGTGCGCAGCACCAGTCGCGCCCGGTCCAGCATCAGTTCAGCACTGATGCCACCGTTCTCGATCAGCACCCCCCCCATGGCATACGTAAGCGATATCAACTGACCGTCAATATCAACAGGCTCTGCCAGTCCGGCCGCAATGCGCTCAGCAAACTGTTCCAGCGTCATCTCATCAGGGCAGTCGTCCAGCACAACAACAAAGTTATGCGCCTGATCCACTGCGAGCAGATCGGTCTCGCGCACCTGCGCACTGAGTCGGGCAGCCAGAGCAGCGTTAATCTGTCCGGCCTCCTCCGCCTCATGATCCAGCTGCAACAATATCAGCCCTCGCCCACGATGCCCCAGGCTATCTTTCAGCAGTTGCTGATTTAACTGATCCAGCAACATCGCCTCATCAGGTAACCCGGTTAGTGCATCATAGCTGGCATGGCTATAGCGTTGCTGATCACGGTACGAACTGCTGATATCCGAGAACTGAGCCACAAAACCACTGATCTCACCGTTTTCATCCCGTTGCGCCATCAGGGTGTACCAGGCAGGATAACTATGGCCATCTTTATGCCGATTCCACAATTCGCCTTCCCAGAAGCCTCGCAGCATCAGCTGCTGCCAGAGATGATCAAACAGTTCGGCAGCGATCTCCCGGTTGGTAACAATACCGGGCCCCTGACCAACAACATCGGCAAAGGAGAAACCACTGACGTCGGAAAAGCCCGGATTTACCCGATAGATCCGATTTTCTTCATCCAGCAACATCACCGCCTGAGGGGTATAGTCAAACAGGCCCTCCGCCGGATACTGCGCCAATACGCGTTCTGCAGCCTGTGCACTGCGCATCGCATTGACAATATACAGTCCAGCCACCGGGTTCCAGCAGATCTCTAATTGCAACCAGAGGTTATGGTCTTCAACAAACGGCTGCCAGGACAGGGTTGCCGTGCCGGTTGAGCGCGCCAGCATCATCCCATGGCGCAACTCGAATAATGTTTCTTCAGCGTGTACCCGGGCCAGCGGAACGCCTGTCACGTCGCCCTGCCAGCCAAGCATGCCGAGATATTCCTGAGTCGCAAACTGGTAGCTCAGGTCAGGCAGGATGCAGGCGTACATCGGCAGATGCATAGGGTCTCCTCAGGGTGTTATTCAGGCGTTAGTGTCGGTTTGACTGAGCATCTGCTCCAAACGATCGATCTGTATCTGCAACTCTTCCAGCTTAGCCCGACTGCGGGCTAAAACAGCACTCTGAGCGTCAAACTCATCGCGGGTAACCAGATCCATCCGTCGGAACGCGCCCTGCAACAGTGCATTAACCTGTTGCTGTATCTCAGGCTCGGCAGCACTCTCCCGGGCCTGTTCAAACAATTGACCGATCTGCTCGCTGATCCCGGCCAGTATTTTGTGATTCATCATATCTTATATTTCCAACTCATATCCGCAGACTATCTGCCTAAGACTATACCAATAACCAGGCAATAACCCGAATCGCTTTTAGCAAAAATCAAACGCGCCCCAACATGCGCACCAAAAAAGTGCCTGCACAACAATTGTGCACCAGTGCCTGATCAAGAAACCTCACCAAATCGCCATAATCTGAGAAAAAACACCGCCAAAAATAGCATAACCAACTGTTTTATATAAAAAATAATCTTTATGGCATGTGCAATGCTTAGTAAGACTCAACCGTTTATCGCTGCGCTGATAACCAGCGTAGCTCTTTAAAACAGTTTTACTTAGTGGAGATCAGATCCCATGAAACTCATCTCAGCAATTATTAAACCATTCAAACTGGATGATGTGCGCGAAGCGCTTTCCGAAATCGGCGTACAGGGTATCACTGTCACCGAAGTGAAAGGCTTCGGTCGTCAGAAAGGCCATACCGAACTCTACCGGGGCGCAGAATACGTTGTCGATTTTCTGCCCAAAGTAAAGGTCGACGCTGCTGTGGAGGACGGCATCGTTGATCAGGTAGTTGAAGCAATCAGCAAAACAGCTCAGACCGGCAAGATCGGTGACGGTAAGATTTTCGTGATGCCACTTGAAGAGGTCATCCGGATTCGTACTGGTGAAACCGGCAATACCGCACTGTAAAAACTGACTTACAACCTAAAAAATAACTCTAAGCGTTAGCTTCAGGGGGAAGTGATGGAAAATCAAATTTTTGAATTACAGTATGCAATGGACACCTTTTATTTTCTGGTGTGCGGTGCATTAGTTATGTGGATGGCGGCGGGTTTCGCCATGCTGGAAGCTGGTCTGGTACGTTCGAAGAACACCACTGAGATCCTGACCAAAAACGTTGCTCTGTTCTCGATTGCCTGTGTCATGTACATGGTATGTGGCTATTACATTATGTATGACGGCGATCTGTTCCTGAGCGCTATTGGCGTGATTGATGTTAATCAGGTACTGGCGGACTCCGCTGAAGCAGGCTTCGATGGCGGCTCGGTCTACTCCGGTGCATCGGACTTCTTCTTCCAGGTTGTCTTTGTTGCTACCGCTATGTCTATCGTTTCCGGTGCGGTTGCCGAGCGGATGAAGCTGTGGGCTTTCCTGGCGTTCGCGGTAGTGATGACCGGTTTTATCTACCCAATGGAAGGTTCCTGGACCTGGAACGGTGCTGACGTATTCGGCATGTATAACCTGGGCGACCTGGGTTTCTCTGACTTTGCCGGTTCTGGTATCGTGCACATGGCAGGTGCTGCTGCAGCACTGGCGGGTGTTCTGCTACTGGGTGCCCGTAAAGGCAAATACACAGCTAACGGTGTCAACGCTATTCCGGGTGCTAACCTGCCCCTGGCTACGCTGGGTACCTTCATTCTGTGGATGGGCTGGTTCGGTTTCAACGGCGGTTCCGTCCTGAAACTGGGTGATATCGCCAGCGCTAACTCTGTCGCTATGGTTTTCCTGAACACTAACGCTGCTGCTGCCGGTGGTTCTATCGCGGCGCTGATCACTGCCCGCATGCTGTTCGGTAAAGCCGACCTGACCATGCTGCTGAACGGTGCGCTGGCGGGTCTGGTCGCCATCACTGCTGAGCCATCAACACCTACCGCACTGCAGGCAACCCTGTTCGGTGCCATCGGTGGTGTGCTGGTCGTATTCGCCATCATCACGCTGGACAAGCTGCGTATCGATGATCCTGTCGGTGCGATCTCTGTACACGGTGTCTGTGGTCTGCTGGGTCTGCTGCTGGTACCAATTACCAACGGTGATGTTAGCTTCAGCGGCCAGCTGATCGGTGCGATCACCATCTTTGTATGGGTCTTCGTCACCAGCCTGATCGTCTGGGGTATCCTCAAAGCTGTTATCGGCATCCGTGTCAGCGAAGAGGAAGAATACGAAGGTGTCGATATCGCCGAATGCGGTATGGAAGCTTACCCAGAATTTACTAACGGTAAGTAAGCCTTTGCATTAAAAACAGCAACAACTGTTCAAAGGGGAGCCTCGGCTCCCCTTCTGACGTTTTATTAAGTTATTGATTCTGGGTATACTAGAACTAAGTTCGATCTCCAACCCTCTGAGGCCTGCAGGAATCTCCTGCAAGAACAACAGATCCAAGCGAGGATAATAATGATGAAACTGGTAAGCGCGGTCATTAAACCGTTCAAACTGGATGATGTACGTGAAGCTCTGTCAGAAATTGGCATTCAGGGCGTCACTGTCACCGAAGTAAAGGGTTTTGGCCGTCAAAAAGGCCATACCGAGCTTTATCGCGGTGCAGAGTACGTTGTAGATTTTCTGCCTAAAGTAAAAATTGAAGCCGCTATTGCTGATGATCTGGTCGATCAGGTGATAGAAGCGATCGCATCCACGGCGAACACTGGCAAGATTGGCGACGGCAAAATATTTGTTACACCACTGGAGCAGGCGATCCGTATCCGTACCGGCGAAACAGGTACAGACGCGCTATAAGCGACTGAGTAAGTGAACATTTAAAGGCACCCAAATGGGTGCCTTTTTTGTTTTGTACCGCATAAAAATACTGTTCTCTCCCATCCAGGGTCTAAACTTAGACTAAGTTTTCCTGAATGAAAGGACGGTGAACAGTATGATCAGCCGCGATATGTTTGATGAGGTAATGGTTCCCAACTATGCGCCCAGCCAGATAATACCGGTCAGAGGCGCTGGTTCGCGGGTCTGGGATCAGGCGGGTAAAGAGTATATCGACTTCGCTGGCGGTATTGCGGTTAACGCCCTGGGGCACTGTCACCCTGAACTGACAAAAACCCTTCAGGAACAGGGGCAGAATCTCTGGCACCTGAGTAATGTCTGGACCAACGAACCGGCACTCAAACTGGCCAGACAGCTGTGTGATGCAACCTTTGCTGAACGCGTACTGTTTGCCAACTCGGGGGCCGAAGCCAATGAAGCAGCCCTGAAGCTCGCCCGCATCCACGCCAAAAAACATTTCAGTCAGGATAAAACTGAGATCATCGCCTTCGATAACAGCTTTCACGGGCGCACCCTGTTTACCGTCAGCACCGGCGGACAAGCAAAATATACCGAAGGGTTTGAACCTCTCCCCGGCGATATCACCCACCTGCCCTTTAATGACCTGACTGCCGTGGAAGCGCAGATCTGCGACAAAACCTGCGCCGTCATCGTCGAACCGATTCTCGGAGAGGGTGGTGTCATCCCCGCTGAGCCGTTTTTCCTCGAAGGCCTGCGCGCGTTGTGCAGCAAACACCACGCCCTTTTAATTTTCGATGAAGTGCAAACCGGTATGGGGCGCACCGGCAACCTGTTCGCCTACCAGGGCTATAAAGTCACACCGGATATTCTGACTACTGCCAAAGCACTGGGATGCGGATTTCCCATCGGTGCGATGCTCACCACCCATACACTAGCCAGCAGCCTCTCGGTGGGTTCACATGGCAGCACCTACGGTGGCAATCCTCTCGCCTGCGCAGTTGCTTCAAGGGCATTAGAGCTGATCAGCGACCCAACACTACTGGCCGGGGTGGTCCAGCGGCAGCAGATGTTTCTCAGCGGCCTGAAACAGCTGAATCAAAAGATCGGTTTATTCAGTGACATCCGGGCGCAAGGATTGCTGATCGGCTGTGAACTGAAGGAGATCTGGCAGGGCAAAGCCCGGGAACTGCTGACACAGGCCGAAGCTCAGGGCGTGCTGGTGCTCGCTGCGGGTCCCAGTGTGTTGCGTTTGGCACCCTCACTGATCATCCCCTATCCAGAAATGAAGCAAGGCCTGCAACAACTCGGGCAGGCGATGCTGGCATTGAAGATGGGTTATTAAGGGGGATGAATCATGGACTCACTGCTGAACTCGCTCACCGGACGCCAGCCCGCCTTAACCGAAACCCTGATCGAACTGGCACAAATCAATTCTGGCACGCTTAACTGGGCCGGGGTTAATCAGGTCGGCTGGTTGCTGAGTGAGATGTTTTGCTCCCGACTCAATTGCCATCATCAGCAGCGCAGTCTGCCTGGCTACAGGCTGATTGATACTGATGGCGCCCCCATCGAACAACGTCTCGGCGACCTGCATATTCTCAGCAAACGCCCGGACGCCCCGTTGCAGGTATTACTCACCGGACACTTAGATACCGTGTTTCCCGAAGATTCCACCTTTCAACAGTGTCAGTGGCTGGATAAGCAGACTCTGCAGGGACCCGGCGTCAGCGATATGAAAGGAGGGTTGCTGGTCATGCTGGAAGCCCTGGCCGCCTTTGAACAATCGCCATTAGCACAGCGAATCGGCTGGACCGTTATTCTCAATCCGGACGAGGAGATCGGTTCTCCCGGTTCTGCCGCCATTCTCGCGCAGCAGGCCCCGCAGCATGACCTCGGGCTGATCTACGAACCAGCCCTGCCAAATGGCCAGCTGGCCGGTGACCGTAAAGGCAGTGGCAACTTTACCGCCATTGCCGGTGGTGTCGCAGCCCATGCGGGTCGTGAGCATCACCGGGGACGCAATGCCATTTGCGCCATGGCGGAGTTTATCACCGCAGTGGATCAGCTGAATGGGCTGCGCGACGGGGTGACGTTCAATGTCGGCATCGTCAATGGTGGCACAACCACCAACCAGGTGCCCAATCAGGCACGCTGCCGTTTCAACATCCGCACCCGGGTCAGCGAGGATGAGCGCTGGTGCCAGCAGCAGTTGCAGCGCATCGAACAACAGATCAATCACAAAGAGGGCATATCCCTGTCCCTCCATGGAGGCTTTGGGCGCAGCCCGAAGCAGTTGAACCCGGCCCATCTGGCGCTGTTCCGACTGGTGACAGAGTGCTCGGCGCAGCTGGGCGTACCGCTTTCATGGGAACCCACCGGCGGCTGCTGCGATGGCAATAATCTCTCAGCCGCAGGACTGCCCAATGTCGATACCCTGGGCGTCCTGGGCGGCAATATCCACAGTCACCAGGAGTTTATTAAGCTAGCCAGTCTGGTCGAACGCACCCGACTCACAACGCTGATACTACTGACATTGGCAGAGCAACCTGATGCCTGGAACAGAGCCCGCATGCAATGACGTTTAATCACCCTGTGGATAACCGCCATTGCAGACAAAACAGAGGAGTTGAGGGATGAACGATAGCAGTATAATTCGCCCGATCAGATTATCCGATCTCGACCGTCTCTGTGAGTTGGCGCAGAATAGCGGCCCGGGGTTCACCTCTCTGCCGGGTAATCGTGAACTGCTTAAAACCAAAATCCTCGCCTCTGAAACCGCCTTTAATCAGGAAAAGGCAGACCCGCTTGGGGCCAGTTACCTGTTTGTAATGGAATCATCGCCGGCCAACAGAGTCGTCGGGGTTTGTGGCATCGAAGCCGCCGTGGGTCGCCGTGAGCCTTTCTATCACTACCGCGTAGGTACCGTTGTCCATGCTTCCCGCGAACTGGGAGTGCATAACAGTTTTCAGACCCTCTACCTGTGCAACGATTACACCGGCTGCACCGAAGTCTGCACTCTCTACCTCGATCCGCAATATCGCAAAGGGAATAATGGCGGGTTGCTGTCCCGCTGCCGCTTTCTGTTTCTGGCGCAATTTAAAACACGCTTTCCTGGCAAAGTGATCGCCGAGATGCGTGGAGTCAGCGATGCTCAGGGACGCTCAGCATTCTGGGATGGCCTGGGTCAGCACTTTTTCAGTATGCCGTTTTCTGAGGCGGATTATCTTACCGGTATCGGCAATAAAGTGTTTATCGCCGAACTGATGCCAAAACACTCCATCTATATCCACCTGTTGCCAGCAACGGCGCGTCAGGTGATCGGCGAGGTTCATGAACAAACCGTCCCGGCACGCAAGCTACTTGAAGCCGAGGGATTCCGCTATGAGAAATATATCGATATTTTTGATGCCGGCCCCACCCTTGCCTGTGAGTTAAAAGATATTCGCGCGGTCAGAAAAAGTAACTATGCCAGCGTCCATATTGGCCCCTATCAACACCATGCGATCACCTTTCTGATCAGTAATACCTCATTCCGGAATTTTCGCTGTACCGCCGCACAGATAGCCCCCTCGGAGGGCAGAATAACTCTGACCGAAGAACTGGCCCATCAACTGATGGTTAGCGAGGGCGATAAGGTACGGGTGGTGCCCCTCAAAAGCAGAACCAGGAGCTGAACCATGAAATCAAATGCATCACTGTTTATCGATGGGCGCTGGGTACAGGGGCAGGGCGCGACCTTCAGCTCGGTTAATCCCGCATCGGATCAGTCTCTCTGGGCAGGCCATTGCGCCAGTGAATCACAGGTGAATCAGGCCGTTGAAGCCGCGCGTGACGCATCGGTCCGCTGGTGGGAGATGACGCTGGAACAGCGCCAGCATTATATTCTCCGCTTTACCGACCGACTGCATGATTATGCCGAACTACTGGCAGATACGATCGGTCAGGAAACCGGCAAACCGCTGTGGGAATGTCGTACCGAAGTCAGCGCCATGATCGCTAAAACCGACATCTCTATTCGGGCTTATAAAGAGCGTTGCCCCACCCGGATAGAACAAGGGCCTCAGGGCGATCAGGTGCTGCGTCATAAGCCTCATGGCGTGGTTGCGGTTTTTGGCCCTTACAACTTTCCTATGCATCTGCCCAACGGCCACATCATTCCGGCGCTTCTGGCGGGGAATACGGTGGTATTTAAACCCAGTGAGCTGACACCCCGCTGCGCTGAACTGATGTTACACCTGTGGCAAAAAGCAGAACTGCCAGATGGCGTCCTGAATCTGCTTCAGGGTGACAGCACCACCGGCAGAACACTGGCATCCAGCAACGGCATTGATGGCCTGTTCTTCACCGGCAGTGCGGTTACCGGACAGCTGCTACATCATCAGTTTGGCGGCCAGCCGGAAAAAATTCTGGCGCTGGAGATGGGCGGCAATAACCCCCTGCTGATCACTCCGGTCGTCAACCTCCAGGCGGCGGTTCATGACACCATTATCTCCGCTTTCATCAGCGCAGGACAGCGTTGCACCTGCGCCCGCCGATTGCTGGTTCCAGCCTCCAGCTGGGGCGACCACTACCTTGATCAACTGGTGCAGGCATGCAGCAAAATCCGCACAGGCGCGTACAACGACGAACCACAACCTTTTATGGGCACACTGATCAGTCAATCCGCGGCAGATGCCATTCTGGCAACCCAGCAGCAGCTTATTCAGCGCGGCGCTACAACACTCCTCCCGGCAGAACGACTGAACAGCGCCGGTACCCTGCTAAGCCCGGCGATTATCGATACCTCATTAGCCGCAGAGCTGCCCGACGAGGAAGTTTTCGGGCCGTTACTACAGGTCATCCGCTACCGTAATTTTGAATCTGCCATTGCGATAGCAAATGACACCCGATTTGGCCTTGCTGCCGGACTTTTCAGCGATGATCGAGAACAATACGAACATTTTCAGCGGCATATCCGCGCCGGCATCATCAACTGGAACCGTCCACTGACAGGCGCCAGCAGCAGTATGCCCTTTGGAGGCTGTGGTATCAGCGGCAACCATCGCGCGTCCGCTTACTACGCGGCAGATTATTGCGCCTATCCGGTGGCATCCATCGAAAACAGCAAACTGGCTTTGCCCGCCAACCTGAGTCCCGGACTCGACTTTTCACACCCGTGACAGGGCTGAACGGAGGCTCTATGCATTATCAGGAAGTCAATTTTGATGGTCTGATCGGGCCCAGCCATAACTTTGCAGGCCTGTCGCCCGGCAACATCGCTTCGGATACTCACAGAGGCCAGATCGCTTCGCCCCGACAGGCCGCCCTTCAGGGGCTGGAAAAGATGTGGCGACTGGTGCAGCTGGGACAGATTCAGGGTGTGCTGCCACCCGCCCCCCGGCCCGATATTGCGACACTGCGCAGACTGGGCTTCAGCGGCTCCACCCGCAAGATGATTAGCCAGGCTCATCGCACCGCACCTCACCTGCTGGCAGCCTGCTATTCAGCTTCAACCATGTGGGCAGCCAATGCGGCAACGGTATCGGCCAGCCGGGACTGCCCGGATGGAAAAATCCATTTCACCCCGGCGAACCTGATTACCACGCTGCACCGTGCACTTGAGACAGACTATACCGCCACGATGTTAACCCGGCTGTTCAATAATCCTGCTCACTTCTGCCACCACCCACCACTCCCCCATCAGGCCGCTTTTGCGGACGAGGGAGCCGCTAATCATACCCGTCTTTGTGCTTCCCATAGTCAGGCTGGTATAACCCTGCTGGTGTACGGTCGTGGCAATAATCAGCTGACGCCAAAGGTTTACCCCGCGCGACAGACACTGGCCGCCTGCGAAGCTCTGGTGCGCCAGCATCGACTACCATCATCCCATGTTGTACTGGCACAACAGAATCCCGATGTTATCGATCAGGGAGTGTTTCATCATGATGTAATCGGTGTCGGTCATCGCAATTTTTTAATGTTGCACGAAGACGCATGGGTTAATCAGCAACAGGTTCTGGCGCAGTTACAGAGACAGTGGTCGCCAGCCGACGGCGTTTCTAACAACCCCTTAGTGATTACCGAGTTCAGCCGCGACATAATTAGCGTTAACGCTGCGGTTAACAGCTACCTCTTCAACAGCCAGTTAATCAGTTTGTCTGAGCCCGGTTTAGCTGACACCCCCTCCGCTGCCAGCAAGATGCTGCTGTTAGCGCCGACCAACTGCCTGTCATCTGACGAGGCGGTCCGTGCGATTAACGAATTAATCGCGGCGGACAATCCGGTATCGGCGGTTGAATATATCGACCTGAGCCAGAGTATGAATAACGGTGGCGGCCCCGCCTGTCTGCGCCTCAGGGTGCCGATGAATAAAGCCGAACTGAACGCCGTACATCCGGGTATTTTGCTGGACTCGGCCCTCTATCACGGCTTAAAAGAGTGGATTAACAAGCACTATCGGGAGCAACTCAGCGCCGCCGATCTCGCTGACCCCAACCTGCCATCAGAGATACACGCCGCGCTGAACGAGCTGACAGAGATTTTAGGCTTGCCCGGTTACTACCCGTTTCAGGTATAACAAGCCCGCCAAAGATTGAAAATAATCCTATAATCGTATTATGACATTTAAGACAAGTAAGCAGGCATACTTCGCAATCCTGGCCTATATCATCGGGGTTGTGATCTATGTTACCTGGAGCTACAACAGCGAAAAAACCAGACTATATCAACAGATAGATAATGATCTGACTATCAGCGCCCTGGCCGCGCCACTCCTGTTGCCGGACAACTTTCATCATCAGGGTATGCAACCCGGCGATATTCCCCCGGCAGCCGACTTCGAAAACACCCGCAAGTTATCGGACTATACCCGCAACATCGACACTATCTATATCTATACTCTGGTGCTGCGGGACCAGAAAGTCTATTTTACCAGCTCCAGCGTCACCGATCAGGAGATGAGCGCCGGGAAAGACCTGTACAACTATTTTCTGCCCTATACAGATGCCGATCCCCGATTGCAGCAGCTGGTTAATCGTCAGGATAAGCTATTTCTGGAAATCGATGATCGCTGGGGACAATTCCGCAGCGTCTTTATTCCGATAACAACCAGCGATGGTTTCACCTACGTGGCCGCTGCCGATATTGAGACCGGCCATATTCAAACGCTGTTAGAGCAGCATCTGCTAAGAACAAGCGGCATTGCCTTCCTGTTTATCCTGCTCCTGTTTCCCCTGATGCTGACGTTCTCAGCCGACCAGCGACGCTGGGCAAGAGAGCTGGAAGTCAGTGTCAGCGAGCGTACCCGGCAACTGCATGCCAGTGAAAAGCGACTGTCCTCAATTATCGAGCACTCTCCCGTTGGCATTTTTCATTATGATAAGCACGCGGTGATCACCATGATCAACCACCGTTTTGAACAGATTGTTGGTTCTTCAGATAAATGCCTGGTTGGCTTCAAACTGCTGGAACAGCTGATCGACAAAAAACTTCTGGCCGCGTTGCAAGACGCATTAGAAGGCAGGGTCGGACACTTTGACGGCCCCTATGTCTCTGTCACTGGCCGCCGGAAAATGTATCTCATCGCTGAGTTTGTTCCCCTGCTGGATGCCCAGGGAAAGGTGAATGGCGGCGTCGGCGTTTTCAACGATGCGACCGAACAACAAAACACCACCAACACTCTGAAAAAACTGTCCATGGCGGTAGAACAGAGTCCTAACGTTGTCGTCATCACCGACGTTAACGGCCTGATTGAGTATGTTAACCCCCGTTTCACAGATATTACCGGCTATCTCCCCGAAGAAGTTATTGGCAAAAGCCCCCGCCTGCTGAACTCTGGTGAAACAACAAATGAGATCTACAATGACCTGTGGAAAACTCTGCTGTCAGGTCAGGAATGGCGCGGCGTATTTCATAATAAGAAGAAAAACGGCGACCTTTACTGGGCCGAAGAGCTGATCTCACCGATCACCAATAATCTGGGAGAGATAACCCACTTTATTGCCCTGCAGGAAGATATCACCGAAGTTCGCAGAATATCCGACGAAATCGACTTTCAGACCACCCATGACCTGCTTACCGGGTTATTAAACCGCAACCAGTTTGAGAACGAACTGACCCGTATTGTGATGCATGCGCACAAGCATCACAGCCATCATGTGCTCTGTTTTATTGATATCGACCAGTTTAAAATTGTCAACGACACCTGCGGCCATCTGGCCGGGGATGAACTGCTGCGCCAGATCAGCCACCTTATCCGGGATAAGCTTCGTAACCGCGACACCCTCGCACGTCCCGGCGGCGATGAGTTTCTGATATTGCTGGAAAACGCCAGTCTGGCCCAGGGTGAGCATGTCATAAAGATGATCATGAATGATCTGAAGCTGTTCCGCTTTCAATGGGAAGACCATAACTTCCCGGTTGAGATCAGTGCCGGACTCGCCGCGATAGACCAGCACACAAACAGCGCAATCAGTGCCATGCAGGATGTCGATACCGCCTGTTATACGGCGAAAGAAGCGGGTCGCAACCGGTTTCATATTTACAATGACAACGATGAACAGCAGCTGATTCGCAAAGGCTATATTCAGTGGGCCAGCGAGATCCACCGTGCACTGGATGACAATAGTTTCCTGCTCTTCGTTCAGCCGATTGTGCCATTGCAGAAAAAACAGAACACCGGCTATGAAGTGCTTATCCGGCTACGTGCGGAATCGGGTGACCTGGTCGCGCCAGGGGCTTTCCTCCCCGCCGCTGAACGTTACAACATTGCGCCACAAATTGACCGCTGGATGATCCATAATACGCTGCAATGGATGACTCAGCATATTGATCAGCTGAACCATATTGATAGTCTGGCCATCAATTTATCTGGCCAGTCTCTTGGTGATGACGCACTGCTGGGATACATTATCCGTACCATCGAACATGGTGCGGTGCCGCCACGCATGATCAAATTTGAGATCACAGAGACCGCCGCGATCGCCAATCTCAAAGATGCACAAATATTTATCCGTTCACTGAAAAATCTGGGCTGCCGCTTTGCCCTGGATGACTTTGGCAGCGGCCTCTCTTCGTTTGCTTACCTGAAAAACCTGCCCGTTGATCTGCTGAAGATTGATGGCATGTTTGTGCGCAACCTTATCTCAGACCCCATTGACGAAGCGATGGTTCGTTCAATCAATGAGGTCGGACATATTATGGGGATGGAAACGATCGCAGAATTTGTTGAAACCGACGAAACCATGGAGCGACTGCGACAGATGGGCATAGATTATGCTCAGGGCTATGCCATCAGCCGTCCTCAGCCTATCGACTCGATATTGCTGCCGCCTTTGGCCAGTCCTCCTGGCGAGTCCGGCCCGACCCCGGCCCGACCCCGGCCTGATACGGCTCAGGCCCGGGGAAATGACAGTAACAGTTCCAGCCCTTCGCCCGGCTGACTGTTCGCAGTGAGTGTCCCCCCCAGCAGCTGAACCGCACGCTGGGCGATGCTCAGGCCCAGACCATAACCGTTTTGCTGACCGGTAAAACGAACAAAGGGTTTAAACATCCGGGCTAATTCCTCAGCGCTGAGACCCGGCCCCGTATCGGCCACCCGGATCAGCACCTTATCCGCTACCTGCTCCGCCGATATTACAATCTCGGTGCCTGCCGGAGTGTGTTTAACGGCATTACCAAGGATATTACTCAACGCGCGCTCCAGCAGAGCCGGATTACCCTTAATCCGGTAAGCAACTGGCGTCCAGTGCAGCGGATGATGCGGAGCACTAAAGCGATAATCCTCCACCAGCGTATCAATCACGCGGGACAGCTCAAAGTGCTGGTCGGTCACCTCCATCTGTTCCAGACGTGACAAGCTGAGAATCTCGTCAATCAGCCGGTTAATCCGCTCGCACTCCTGATTAATCCGTTCAATGAAATGCTGATCAGCCTCTGACATTTTTTGTCCGGCTAATCCGGCGGCCATCTGCAAACGCGCCAGCGGAGCGCGCAGTTCGTGGGAAACATCCTGCAACAGGTGGGTATTCGATTGCAGTGTCTGCTCCACATATTCGGCCATCCGGTTGAATTCCCGGCTAAGTTCGCCGATCTCATCGCCTCTGCAGCTTAACCGGTCGTCGGTGCGGGCACTCAGATCGCCGTTATACAGGTCGCGGGTATACTGCCGCAGCCGGTTAACCGGCCGCACCACCATCAGACTGATCAGCAGGGCAGCTATCCCGGCGACAATCATTAACAGAACCACCTGAACAGACAGGAAGAAGCCAAACAGTTTTGCCGCCAGATCAGGCCGGATACGGGTTTCAGCCACGACCCGGTATTCCCGGTTGGTATCAGACACCACCGTCAGCACCATAGGGTTACGAAATTTGCGGATATCATCATGACCAAAAATAACTTCCCCGGATTTAAGTTCCGTAATCTGGACCCGGGTGGGCAGAAACCGCGGCTTCTGATGGTCATCATCGTGATAACGACGCCACTCTTTCGGCGACGGCAGATGACCATCACGCTCAAAGCGATCGATCAGTAACTCCGCCTGCCCTAAAACCCGGGCATTGAAGACATCACGATCACGCTGCTGTTCTGACAGATGTCCAATCACAAAGGCCGTCAGGGCGATCACCAGAAAACTGGCCAGCCAGACCGTGACAAATATTTTCAGAAAAAGTCGTTTATACCAGCGAATCGCCATTAGCCCTGCCTTTACTCATACTGCACTGAAATTATTCACTGACCAGCATATAGCCGGCACCACGCACCGTTTTAATCAGCTCACTGTCAGGTATCACCGCCGCCAGCTTCTGCCGCACCCGGCTGACATGGACATCGATCGCCCGGTCATAAGCCGTCAGTTTACGATGCAGCACCTTTTCCGTGAGATCATCCTTACTGACAATACTCCCCGCCGAGCGCATCAGTTCGGCCAGCACATTAAATTCGGCACTGGTTAATTCAAGCTCAGAACCTGACACCTGAACCATCCGTTTACCTGAATCCAGCTCTATACCATGAATACTCAGTTTATCGGTGCTCTCTTCATCAACCGTTTGCGGGCCACTGCGACGCAGGACAGCACGAATACGGGCAACCAGCTCACGCGGGTTACAGGGTTTGCCAAGATAATCATCCGCCCCCATTTCCAGGCCAATAATGCGGTCGATATCCTCCCCCCGTCCGGTCAGCATAATCACCGGGGTTTTAATCCGCGGGCGCACCTGCTGCAACAGGTCAAGACCGCTCTGGCCGGGCATCATAATGTCAAAAATCAGCAGATCATAACCGCCCGCCTGCTGCAGCAATGGCAAAGCCTGCTCAACGCTATGGGCAAAAGCGACCTCAAAGCCTTCAGACTCAAGATACTGCCCCATCAACTCACAGAGCTCTTTATCATCATCCACTAACAACAGTTTTACAGTGTCATTCATACATAATGTCCTTTTCAGATAGTGCCAGAGTAATCAAGCCACCGATGAATTTCACCTGTCCATATCACCCTTTACCAAACTTTACACCGCCTTTACCCAACTTAGCAGGGCACAGAGTCATACTGCATCCATCAAAACAAGCAACGTTTTTGGAGAAGGATCATGCGTAAACAACTTATTATTGGTATTACCGCCGCTATTATCGGTGCAGGTGCTCTGACAGCGGGTGTCGCTTCTGCAAAAGGCGACTGGGATCGCTGCAATGGGGGTGAAGGCCGTCACGGAAAATATGAGCAGATGGCAGGCAAGCAAAACATGCGAATGTCCAGAATAGCTGAAGAGTTGGGGCTGAGCAAAGAGCAGAAAGAACAGATGCAAACCCTGATGAAAACCACCCGCAACGAGATGAAACAACAGCGTGGCGGCATGAAGGAGATGCATAACGCCCTTCGGGATCTGGATGTAAATGCCTCTGACTATGACCAACAGCTTGCAGCGCTGGTTGCTAAAGCGCAGGAACGCACTGCAGAGATGATTCAGATGCGCGCGCAGCAGAAAAAGGCCATGTTTGAGATTCTGACACCGGAACAACAGGAAAAATTTATGGAGATGCGTCCGAATAAATACCGTTCGTAAAGTACTTTCTGAAAGCATGCTTCCCCGGGTTGGCTGAAACAGGCTCCAGCTGACCCACTTTTAACGGCATAACCTTTATATGACTCTCATCATCGCCCTTAAACGGGCCACTCGCCCTGCCATTAGCAGGGCATTTTTTTATCGGTAACACGCTTCATCGGCGATCAGCACTGACACAACCAGCAACGCGGATAGCGGGCCAACACTAACGATCTCTGTCTGTTTTACAGCTGCGAGCGCAGATCCGTTTCCAACTCGTGCAGGTAGCGGGTTTCCATTCGCACTGACTGCTCTTGCCGCTTAATCTGCTGCTTACGTAAACGGATATCATGTTCCAGCTCATCTATCTCAGAGAGCAAAAAAGCCCGGGTATCGATAGAGATACCCTCTACAATCAGCTGCTCACGCTTATCATGACGCTCACGCACATCGGAACGCTGCTCTGAAGTCAGGCGATTCAGTTCGCGCGTTGCACGTTCCAGGCGAGCAGCCTGCTGATGCGCCTGAGCGCCTAATTCAAAACCACGGACAAACGGCCACTGCAGCTCACCACTGCACACCGGGTTAAGCGCTTTGCCCGCACGCGCTTCGTTATAACCATTAATCGCCGTGCAATAACGCCGCACACCGCGGTTATAACCCTGCAGATACGGTTCTATCTGTGGCACCACACCATAGTCAGAACAGGCATCCCGGTGTTGCTCCAGCCGTCCGGCATCCCGCCCCTCCACACCATCATTAAAACCGATTAACTGCCAGTCAGCAGACAGGCAGTCTTCTCTGTTTAACGTTGAACAGCCAGCCATGCCCAGTACTATAGCCAGCCCCGGCAGCATCAGATATCGCATACTCAGATGTCTACTCATATGTCTGTACCCTTCATTATGTGCGCTGAATCATCGGTTTCTGTCGATGCCCGGCGGGAGTATGACAGATCTCAGCTGAATGCAGATGAAACAACCAACACGACGCTGTCTGAGCGGGACTGTCTGAGAGGTCTGACTGAGCACTTACCGCACCAGGGCATCTATTTTAGCCGCACAAATAAAATCATTTTCCGACAGCCCGGCGATACTATGGGTGCTATAGCGCACCACACAACGGTTATACCCCACCTCCAGATCGGGGTGATGGTCCTGCTGATGTGCAATCCACGCAAGCGCATTCACAAACGCCATGGTGCTGTAAAAATCGTTAAAACGAAAAGTCTGACGTAGCTCTATCGCGGCGTCGTCCAGTTCCCAGCCGCTGGCAAGCTGTGCCTGCAATTGCTGTGCATCAATAGCGGTCAGTGGTTTTGTCGCACCATCACAGGCAACGCAGTGACGATTTTCCAATGAAGACAACCCGGTCATAATGAACTCCCAACAGTACATAGCAAAAAACACAGTATAGCCCGCCAGGTACTGCCGCACCGGGTTACCACGTTGCATGGCACTTATTGACTAACGGCAGGTCATAATCCGTGGTAGAGTCCTGCCCCGAACTGGAAAAACCGGAAAATGACTATGCCTGCTTATGATTACCGTTGCGAAACCACGGGCGAAGTGTTTGAAGTACGTCATCCCATGATGCTTAAAATATCAACCTGGGCCGACCTCTGCGATATCGGCAATTTTGCTAATGGTACGACACCCCTGGATTCGCCTGTCACAAAACTACTGACGACCGGTGGCGTCATCAGTCATAAAACCCTTAAAAACCCGGAAACGCCTCCCTGTATGAGTGGTGGAAGTTGTCCCGGACGTTGTGGAATCTGATATGTTTTTGAAAACGCTGTACAATTTTTCACTACCCTCCCTGCTGATAAGTCTGTGTTTAGGCCTGGTGCTATCGTCCAGTGTGTCTGCCGGACAGTTAAAGCCCACCATGAAAGAGATGCGGCTGCATTATAAGCAGGCCGTTGATACCCAGGACCCGGCCATATTTAATGAACGCATTGCCCAGTTTTTAACTGAGCTGCAAACCGCCCGGGCGTTTAAGTTTTCGCCAGAGCGCAAGGACCTGTCACTGGAAGGACTGGATAAAGTAGAGGCGCTGGTTAGCGGCCTGCCTGCGGCAACCGACAGCAACCTGCCGCAGCTACAGAAGCAGCTTAAAAAGGTCGATCAGTTACGGATTGAATACCATAAAAAGGTGAAGCCGGGCGCCTTTGAATTACTGCTGAATACCCTGAAAGAAGCGATCGGACTCTGATAAAACATTATTGTTAAACTATCAATAAATCCGCTGTCAGATATCCGTATAACTATGTTATAGATACAGTTATCGTTAATATCGCAGAGGCGGCGGTTTATCATGAGGGTTCATAAAGCTAACATCCTGCTACTCGGCACTCTCGTTTTTCTATCGGGTTGTGATCAGCAGTCACCAGCTAAAGTGCGCCAGCCCAAACCTCATCTGGTCGAGATTTTATCGGCGCAGCCGGCGGATATCGAACTTGAGAGAATCCGCACCGGCACCCTTGAAGCGCACCAGACCATCAACATCTATAACCAGGAAGAGGGCATCGTACAGCAGATTCTTCCCCGCGAAGGCGATTCGGTTAAGCGTGATGATCTGCTAATCACCCTGGATGATCAGCTTCTTAAGGCGCAGTTGCAAAGAGCCAGAGCGGTCACTCAGCAGGCCCGGAAAGAGCTGCAGAGAACCAGCAGCCTGATCAAACGCAACCTCACCGCACGTTCTGAATTAACACAGAAAGAGACTGATCTGGCCGTTGCTAAAGCCGACGAGCAGGTGATCGCTACCCGTCTCGGATATACCCGCATAAAATCCCCGATTGATGGTGTGGTAACCGCCCGGCATACCGAACCGGGCAACCTCGCCGAAAAATCTTCGCTGCTGCTCACCTTAGCGGATCTGAGCAGTCTGCGACTTAAAGTCGATGTCTCCGAGCTGCTGATTAATCAGCTGAAGATGGGCATGCCGGTTGATATAGAGATCGACGCACTACGTCACCTCAATCAGGGCAACAGCTTTGCAGTGTCCGGCAAGGTCAGCAGGATTTACCCAACCATAGACCCCGCAACCCGCAGCGGCACTCTGGAAATCAGTCTCGATCCGGCCCCCCAGGGTGCCCGCCCTGGCCAGTTTGCCCGGGTAAAGTTCAGAATTGCCCGGCAACAGATTCTGTTGCTGCCATTTGCCAGTTTGCGTCAGTCTGATACTGGCAGCTATGTCTATATCGTCGACAACAACGACACTGTGCAGCAACGTCCACTCCAAACCGGCCTCAAGGCTGGCGAACAGGTTGAAGTGCTGGCAGGACTGAACCCCGGTGACAAGGTGATTACCCGCGGCTATACCAACCTCAAACCGGGGATGAAGGTGACCATTGTCACTGGTGTCAGCAGTCAGCAGGCTGATGGAGTGACAACAGAGTGAGTCAGCGTCCGCAGCGTCATTCCAGAGGTCTGGCTAACTGGTCGATTCATCACCCGGTTGGGGTGGTAATGATCGCGCTGGCGGTGATTGTGCTGGGAGCATTCGCGCTTAACCGGCTGGCGATTGATCTGCTGCCCCATATTATCTACCCGGAGATCCGCGTCAGAGTGGTCGACATGGGGGTGCCGCCTTCAGTGATGGAGGATCGTGTCACCCGCAAACTGGAAGAGCAGCTGGCCATCACCGAAGATGCGATTCACGTACAGTCCACCACCACTCAGGGCAGAACCAGTGTTGATCTGGCGTTTGAGTATGGCAAAGATATCGATGTTGCCCTGCGGGACGCCAGCACCCGCCTGGACCGGGCAAGGCGGACACTGCCGGATTCAATCGATTCACCGGTCATCTATAAGCTGGACCCGGCGCAGATCCCGGTGATGGAGTTTGTTATCAGTTCACCGATTCGCGACAGTGCCACGCTGCGACAGTGGTCGGATGATGTTATCGCAAAATGGCTGATCAACCTGCCCGGCGTCGCCGCCGCAGAGGTCGGCGGTGGTGTGGTTCGTGAGGTCCATGTGATCCCCGATCAGCAACGGATGGCCGCTTATGATATCAGTTACAAAACCCTGATCGCGGCGGTCAAAGAGGGCAACGGTGATCAGGCGGCGGGACGGATCACCATGCCCGGTAATGAAATTAACAGCCGCATCAGTGGCCGACTGAGAACCTTAGACCAGTTACGCCAGTTACCCGTCGCCCGAAGAGGCGATGCCACACTGACCCTGGCGGATCTCGCTGAGGTCAGACTCAGCACCGAAGATGAACGGATACTGATCCGCGCCGATGGCGTCCAGGGCATCAAACTATCGATTCAGAAACAGCCCACGGCCAACACCACCTATGTCGCCGATCAGGTCAAACAGCGGCTGGAATGGTTAGCACAACAAAGAATCATTCCCGACGATATTAGCGTCACGCAGGTGGCGGATCAGTCTATCTACGTTAAGCAGGCCCTTAATAACGCCGCCACGGCTGCCATCAGTGGTGCTCTGCTGGCGATGGCGGTGGTCTATCTTTTCCTCGGTAATCTGCGCCATACCCTGATTATCGGCAGTGCCATCCCGATTGCGATCATGTTTACCTGTGTCCTGATGGGACTCGGCGGTCTGACCCTCAATATTATGACGCTGGGAGGACTGGCACTGGGGATCGGGATGCTGGTGGATAACACCATTGTGATGCTGGAAAACATCAACCGCCATCAGCAAAATCACGAGCACCCACTGGCGGCCGCAAATAACGCGGCCACCGAGGTCAACAGTGCCATTATCGCTTCCACCTCCACCAACCTCTGCGCGGTACTGCCCTTCCTGTTTATCGGTGGTCTCACGGGGCTGCTGTTTCAGGAGCTGATTATCACCATCTCGGCGGCGATCTTTGCCTCTATGGTGATCGCGCTAACACTGGTGCCAGCCCTTGCCGCGGCCACCAAAAGAGTCACCAACGGGGGCGGAGTACGCCACCTGACCGACCGTTTTTTACAGTTATTACGGCGCAGTTATACCGCGATTCTCAGCAAGCTGCTGCATTATCGCCTGCTCACCCTGCTCTGTTTTATCGCCGCTCTGGTAGTCAGCGCACCGGTATTTGTCAGTGGCAAACAGATCTTCCTGCCGCCGCTGGATGATGGCCGGATAACCGTCAGAGTTACGGCAGACACCGGCATCTCCCTGACCGAGATGAACAGCCGGGTTGAGCAGTTGGAAGCACTGTTCTCCCGTCAGCCGGAAACAGACACCGTCTTTACCCTGGTGGGCGGATTCGTATTCGGTCGCTCGCAACGGGAGCAATCCAACCGTTCCACAATCATCGTGCAACTGAAATCGGTCGCCGAACGGGATCTGTCCAGCAATCAGTGGATCGAACGACTGCAACAACAGATCGCCAAACTACAGCTGGCAGGGTTCACGGTACGCATGACTCAGCGAGGCATCCGGGGCATCCGCACCAACAGCGGCAGCGACGATATCAGCCTGCGCCTGCAGGGGCCTGATAATAAAACCCTGACCCTTCTGGCAGAGCAGCTGACAACGGAACTGAAGACACTGCCACAACTGCGTAACCTGAGCCATTCGGCAGAAGATCAGCTCAATGAACTGTCGATCACCCTCGATCGGGTGCGCGCCAGTCAGTTGGGTATCGAGCTGGCAGACCTGATAGAGGCAACCCAGATCGCCCTGCAGGGTAAAATCATCAGCGAATATATTACCGATGACCACGCTTACGATATCCGCCTGAGGCTGGCGGAGCAGCACTTCAACACCCCGGAGTCGATGGAGACACTACTGCTGTTTCCCGGCACCGGGGCCTCACCCCCGGTACATCTGTCCGACGTTGCCAGCCTGGAGCTGATAGAAACCCCTGCCAGTATCCAGCGCGATAATCAGATGCGTATCGTCGAGATATCCGCCTCACTGGCACCGGATATCACCCTGGGAGAAGCCCTGAGCGCCATCAATCAGGTACGGGATAACTTTATTATGCCTTCGGGCTATACCGCGTATGACGGTGGCTCTGAGAAGATTCTGCAAGAACAGAGCAAGCTCACCAGCCTGTTACTCGGCCTGGCGCTGTTTCTGGTATTTGTGGTGATGGCGATTCAGTATGAATCCCTGCGCAACCCGCTGATCATTATGTTTGGCGTACCCTTTGCCGCCATCGGCGTTGCCGCAGGCATCTGGTTACTCGCCCTGCCACTATCGATGCCGGTCTGGCTGGGGATGATCATGCTCACCGGGATTGTGGTCAACAACGCCATCCTGCTGATCGAATATGTCGAGCTGGCCAGAGATCAGGGCAATAACATCACCGACGCGATTCTGGACGCCGCCCGACTGCGCCTGCGACCGATTATCATGACCACCCTCAGCACCGTCGCCGGCATGCTGCCACTGGCGCTGGGCTGGGGCGACGGCGCTGAGATGCTGCAACCCCTGGCGATCACGGTGATCTGGGGGCTGAGCTTCTCCATGCTGGTCAGCCTGGTGCTGATCCCGGTGATCTACCACCTGGTGAATGAGCGGGGTTCAGTGCGGCGTTGAGACAACGGCTAGTAACAATAAAGGGGCGCGACGTGAGTAGAGAAAGGAACATAAAGACTGGTATATAGGATCAGATAAGGGAAAATACCAGAGTAAGCTTAATGTTACTCTATATCAGTACAGCTGGTACTGTGATTAGTTATCGACCTATAGTGACTGCTTATTAGTTTTCAAGGAATATGAATGATCTATCTAATTGACATGATTATCTTTTGCTCATTATTACTTAGATACCTGACGGCAAACGAGCCTTATTTTAGTTGGTATTATTATGTTTATCCGACAATTTTCTTCGGTTTTATTGGGCTCCGTTTGATTTTAACCATCAGGCCCGATGGTGACGTTTATATATATTCAAAGACAATCCTTGAGCGGAATAAAGAATGGGTTTTGATAGCGGGGGTGGGCTGCATCTTAGCGGCATTTATTATTCCATTTTACTATATTTTCAGATAAGGAATAAGTAAAGACACTACAGGCATCTGGCCCCAATTATTTTTCTTGCTCTTTAACTGCAAGCCATTTATTTCTATTTTTTCGATCTAAAAGCCTTTTCTTTGACTCTAATAACTCTCCACACTGAATTAATTCTAATATTTCTTTCACATCCTCTTTTATTATTTCCTGGCTTTTATCAAGAGTTCTATCCAATAAAATATTAGAATAATGTATCGCCTCATCATATCTGCCGGAATAAACAAGACAATTAATCAAGCTTCTTAAAACCCAGCTATTTCTTAAAATAACCTGGTTACTTAAAATATATTCAATCATGCTTTTAATACTAGAAACAGAACGTAGTTCCTCTATAGAACCATTAACCAGATCCACAAGATCACTAATAACTAATTCCTTAGTCTTTTCAGAAATATCGATATACCCTTTGGGGTAATCATAGTAGTTTGAAAAATTAAAATTAATACTATCAAATCCATCAAATATAAAAAAAAACAAAACTACAAACCCTGATTTCGCCTCTGATTTTTTCAAGGGCATAACCATATACTAAAGGCTCTTCAGATTCAAAATATACGAAACATTCAAAACAATTCATTCCAATAATTTTATTTGAAAGAGATTTAGCATAACGAGACATTATCTTACCCACATTAAATATAAAGGAGTTTCTTCGGCGTTCAAGGGGTCCGTTAAACTGGAGGAGCTTCAATCTGCCCCCTTTATCCTTCTATTTATCCCTTGTTACCTATCTTAATACATATTTTCCGTATGCTGGATCAATATCCATGTAACTCCTAACACCATTGATAATAACAAAACTGCCATTATCATCTTTACTCTTAACCCTCCACATTCCTTGGATATATACTTCTATATTGCCATTATTTAATAACTTCAAATCTGGTAACCCATCTTGATCAAGATCAGAAACTTGTCCTGAAATGTTACCATTAGAATCAAGTAAGGCATAAGAGATTCCTACACCTTTACTATTAACAGCAATTGTCGGGTCGTAAGGAGACTTATCATGTAAAGCAACCCCCCCCATAGTAGATGTCACCAATGTCCAACTATCAAATGAAATTACTTTATAAGTAGCCTCGACTTCCTTCTGTATATTGACAGTTACTCCATAATTATTAAACGGCTCGTTTTCACAACCACTAGCGAAAGCAAGTTTACTCACTAGCATTATGAGCATACCTATTAGTCTAAACTCATTGAGTTTCATAATTATATTCTTCTTTTCTGCTGTAGGCTCTTTGTAATTTTTCGGTAACTTTAGAAGGATCATTACTAAGCATATTCCTTAACTCTTGATATTGATCAAGATCTATATAATTCGTTTCATAAGCCGGATCAATTCTCCTTCTTAGTACTATAGTCCCAACACTACTCGCTACATCTGCATTTAATGCATTCCCAGCAATTGACAAAGCTGTTCCACCCAGTTTGCCTGAAACACCAAGTGTTAAAGAACCAGTTGAACCAACGTTGAAAAACCTTTTTAGTCCTCCTATTAATTTTTTCGCTTTTCCTATGAAGGATTTTGCGTCACTGTCACCTTCACCTGAGACCTCATTAAACAAGTACTGAAACGCACTGGTCTGTGCACCATTGGCAAAACGCCCACCGCCAATCGAGGACGCGGTTCCTCCAATTACACCTGCAGCAAATGCCCCTTTAATTCTCTGACCCAGTGTATCCGCACCAATCTTACTATGAATCGGGCCAGACACTGCTTTAACAAAAGCAGAGCTCATAAAACCAGTTACAAACCTTCCCCCCTGTAACTTAGAGGATACACCACCTACAACACCGTGAGCTAAAACTTTGAGTTCAAGGGGTCAGAACCCTTGATCCGACCCCTTGATCGCCCAAATAATTGATCCCCAAGGGCTATGAACGTTCCCTACTAAGCTAACTATTCGTTATTTATTGAAAATTCATGGGGATACCACAGACTCTGCCCCTATCTGTTTATTTTTTAGTAACAGGAATTTACTTTGAACAAGTATTCATCATAATTAATATATCTTCTATTAGTTCCAATAAAGCTACTCAAACACTCTAATAAATACCCTTTCACTAAAACAATATTGGTTTCAGACAAAGAATCATCATCAATCGCCATAAAATCTATACCCAGCAAATCACTAAAAGTGAATAACTGCTCACCTATCATGACCCAACCTCTGTCATCGATCTCAAAATCAATCACTGAGTGTGCTGCTGTCCCATCTGCTCTTACTATCCTAAGAAAAAGCTCCCCTTCTTTTTCTTTGCATACTTCATAATATTTTTCTATTGCGACAGTATCATGATCCACAACAATAGAGGTCTTAATAAATTCTGCTGATTGCTTAGTAGAATAATATTTACTCTCTACATCACATGAATCATGATTTATACACTCTCGATACTCTAAATAAGTATCATATAAAATTTGATCACAGCTTTCTCCAGCTTGAATATTTACTGCAATTATCAGAAAAAATACAATTTTAAATAAACTCTTCATATTTAACGTCCAAGTGCGAAGTTAAAGGGGTCAGAGTTGTTGATCCTGATAGGCCTTAGACCTCCTATCCCCACCATGCAAGCCCGCTTGAACTCGCCGTCCTAACTGCTGTTCAATTTCTGCCTTAAAGCGCTCACTGCCCAATATACACGCTTTATTTGTAGCATTACGTATACTTTCTAACGTATGTACAGGGATAAAGCCCGAGAACAATGCGGTATAAGCTGCTTGACGTTCTGCAGGAGTACTTCCCAGCGCCAGGTAAATATCGTGCGGCGTAAGCAAAGTTATTTCTTTGCCTAGTGCAGTCGCGTGGTAGCTGGACCAGCGATAATCGGCGGGAAAATCAACCACCCCTGCTCGTACTGGATTCAACTCGATATAGCGACAGACGATTAAAAAATAGTTTTCACTATCGACCAGAGATGATTTAAAACGCCCCTCCCATAAAGTGCCTGAACGCCGATAACTCTGGTTGATATAGCGCACGTAGTAACGGCCCAGAGCCTGCATCAAGCAGCTAACCCCTTCTTTAGTTTTCGGGGTGAGTAACAGATGTACATGATTGGTCATTAGAACATAGGCATGCACAAGAACTTGATACTGTTCTGCATAATGCTTTAAACGATCCAGATAAACCGCATAATCCTCTTCTGCAAAGAAGCATGCCTGTCGATTATTTCCACGTTGAGTCACATGCTGAGGAATTCCGGGCAACGCCGCCCCTGGGTAATCGGGCCATCCCTGACCTCCAGAAAATAAGAATTGAGGTATATCAGTCTAGTACAAAATCGGTCGAGCGAAAATCAATAACTCTGACCCCTTGATCGATGTTATGTTCATGACAGAAATCGGAAATCCAGTACCAGCAATGCATACATTCGACCCCGAGAACAACATTGCCGAGATAAGGAGTCAGAAGATCGAATAAGGGTTCAGGCTTGGCTTTAATCTCTTTATGAAGCGCGGTTTGCCCATCATCGTCTAAGATACAGACGTACAGGGAGCGTGCATGCAAGTCGATACCGCAGTAAAAAGGATGTTTGTTGTTGTAAAATCTCATAGGTCTTCTCCTTTTGGTTTGGTCGCCTTCCAGCTTAGTGTGAAAACAGTAAGCTGGGGGAGAAGGCTCTATGAGTATCAAGCAGCTTGTATCTGACGCTTTAACGATGGCTATTTGGCGTAGAGGTAAAGTAAAAGGTGTGATCGTACACTCTGATCAGGGTAGTACCTACGCCTCTGGTGATTATCAACAAAAGCTGAGGGATCATGCGCTCATCAGTAGCATGAGCCGTAAAGGCGAGTGTTTAGACAATGCCGTTGCGGAGAGCTTCTTTGGTACATTGAAAACAGAATGGGTTGATCACGAAGATTACCGGACCAAAGCAGTCGCCAAGCAAAGTATTTTTGAGTACATTGAAGTCTTTTACAATCGACAGCGCAGGCATTCGTATCTGGGCTATATCAGTCCGGTAGAATATGAGAGGAAACATGTCTCTCAATAAATCAGTCCGTTATTTTGGGGGAAGCTCACAAGTTATGAAAAGATATATAGATGAGCAAACTAATAATGATTAATATTTTGGCAGCTATTTTCTTTTGTTTTTTTAGTTGTAATTCTATGGCGGTTGATTTATGTGACAATCAACACTTAAAATCCAGATCTAAAGACACTTTGGAGCTTTTTAAACATAAAATATCTACTGTTATTGATGTAAATATTGGTTCTAGAAACAGCTTAATTGTTGATGCTGTTGTATTTAATAATCAAGAATATTTTAATGATATTAAAAGATATAGATCTGAAGAAATTTTAAATGCTTTATTTTTTGCGGTTGCACTTGATAGACGTGATTGGATATATGAACTGTTAAAATACAATGTCAGATTAGATGATATTGGCGGCCAAGTTATACCTTTTTTTGGGGCTGCTTACGGTAATTGTATAGATTCATTAAAAATTGCCATTGACTTGGATGTTGATTTTTCTTTAAGAGATAGAAATGGTATGACATTCGCTGAGGTCGCTATGTTGAATAAAAGTACTGAAGTACTTAAATTTTACATTGATAGAGCTGAGCGAGAAGAAATTGAAATGTTAAAATTGTCATCATCAAAGTATGATCGTTTGGATTGGCTATTAGCATTGATAAATCAGCAATAGGATAAATACAGGACAAGAGTAGGATAAAGTAAGATGACTCTGTGTACATCCGGTATCTCCTGGTGGATCATAACCTGTAGCTTCGGTTCAGAGTGTTATAAGCAGCGGAGCAGTTTGAAGGGTTTTATCAAAATACAGGGAGGTAGCTTTAAAGATGGTTTCGTCACGGGAGCTTTAATCGCTGCAACATCTGGTATTACCCGATGGGGAGATATCTTGAATTTTGTCGAAAAGCTAGTTGTACGGGCAGGATTAAGCGGTACATCCCCGGTTATTGGTGGTGGTAAATTCGCCAATAGAGCTCAATCTGCTGCATTCTTAACGGCGATGCAAGAGTTGCCGCAGCTCTACAAAAAGTTGGTAAAATACGACTTAGATATGGGGCCGGGTGGAAGTGCTATTGGTAAAGGAGAGTTTCAGATGCCGATGGCTGGTGTACATGATGTCTTTCAGGTCTCGTTAGACACAGGCTTAGCACGAAATGTGTTGAATATTCCCAGTATGACTCCTGCTACAGTGTTTATTTATGCAACTGCATTATCCCTACCATTAACTAACCTTAATTCCGATCAAATCATAGGCATTGCTACGACTTACAGCCGCAATAAGCAGCGAGATCGCAGTCGTCGATTGGCGTATGTCGTGAGTTTTTGATTATGCGGTGTTACTTGTTATTGATTGTGATTTTCGCTGTTGGCTGCTCGTATTTTGCTTCTTGGGATGATAGAAGCAAAATACTCATTGGAGAACCAATCACAGTGTACAGTGACTTAAACGGCCCTCCAGACAAAATTACTCCATTACCTAATGGCCAAAAGGAATACAAGTACCACCTAAAAAGGCTAGACCCCTCCTGCATTCATTATTGGGTAGTAAATGCAGAGGGAGTTATTACCGGGTATCGTTATACCGGTCATTGTCGTCCTGTTGGTTGAGGCGGGGGATAAATGGGGTCAGATGCTGTGGTATCCCCTCGAATTTTTAATAGATAATTAGCTTAAGAAGGGAACGTTCATAGCCCTTGGCGATAAAATGTTTTGAAGAATGCCTGTCCCTGTTTATTCTATAAAGTCCAGGTCGAGAAGTGCTGTGTGATTGTGTTTGTCATAAAGCGTTTTAACCGGCCGGTCTGACCGGTTAAAACGTTGTGGAAAAGTGTGGTTCTAAGTCGTCTATCCGCTTACGCAACAGAGGTTGTCTGCTCATTCTGCGCGGCGTACGCCCGGTCAAGCTGTTCGCCTTCTGCCAACAGGAACTCAAACGCGGACAGTGATGCTTTAGCGCCTTCGCCCATTGAGACGATGATCTGCTTGTAAGGCACCGTTGTGACATCGCCACAGGCATAGATTCCCGCTTCTGAGGTGTGGCACTTTTCATCAATGATGATTTCGCCTGTCTTGCTCAACTCAAGCAGCCCGTCGAGGAACTGACTGTTGGGCACCAGACCGATCTGCACGAAGACACCATCAAGTGCTAAGCGCTGCTCTGCCTCGCTCACCCGATCTACATAGCTGATCGCTGAGACCTTACCGTTGGTGGCCTCGATCTCTTTGGTGGCAACGTTTTTCAGTATCTCGATGTTGGCTTTAGCGTAGGCCTTTTCCAACAGCACCTTATCGGCTCTCAGCTCTGGCATAAACTCGAATACGGTGACGCTGTTGACGATACCCGACAGGTCGAGAGCTGCTTCGATACCGGAGTTTCCGCCACCGATAACCGCCACATCCTTACCCTTGAAGAAGGGGCCATCGCAGTGAGGGCAGTAAGCCACACCGTTACCGATATTCTCTTTTTCACCGGGGACGCCCAGCTCACGCCATTTAGCACCGGTGGCCACGATGATGACTTTGGTCTGTATCTGCTCACCCGAACTCAGCGAGACGGTTTTAATATCACCCTGCTTAATATCGGTGACCTTCAGGTACTCTTTGATGTTGATATCATACTCATCCATATGTGCCTGCAGGGCGCTGGAGAGCTGAGGACCGGTAGTTTTGGTCACGGAGATCAGGTTTTCAATATCCATGGTGTCTTTCACCTGACCACCAATACGATCCGCAATCAATGTCACTTTCAAACCTTTACGGGCACTGTAGATCGCCGCACTGACCCCGGCAGGTCCACCACCGATGACGGTGACATCCTGCAGTGGCAGCGTTTGCACCTGCGTTGCCGGTTGCCCCTGTGAAGCCCCCCGCTGTAACAGTTTCTCTATCAGTTGCGCCGCATCCACTTTACCATTGGCGAACAGTTCGCCATTCAGGTAAACACTGGGAACGCCCTGAATGTCCCGCTCGGCAATAATCTCCGGATAGAGCCCACCGTCGATCATCTCCGCAGAGATATTTGGATTCAGCAAGGCAAACTGATTCAGGGCCTGAACCACATCCGGACAGTTGTGGCAGCTAAGGCTGATGAACACCTCAAATTGGAGGGTTTCCTGAATGCTGCTGATGGTCTGTCTGATACTCTCATCCAGCTTCAGATCGGTTCCCGAAGCGTGCAGAATCGCCAGAATCAGTGAGTTAAACTCATGGCCCGCCGGAATGCCTGAGAAGCGGATACCGGTGTCCTCGCCATCCGCCTTTAACAGAAAGCTGACCGGACTTCTTAAAGTCTCCGGCAGATCTGCCTCTTCCAGGCTGAGATTATCGCTCACACCCGCCAGATCGGAGAGAAAACTCACCAGTTCCGGACGTTTGCTGTGAGCACCGGTCTGCAGAACAAAAGTTACCGGCTTTTTCATTAACGCGGTATAACCTTTAACTGTTTGTAAAATTTCTGTTGTTAACACGATGGTCACTCCTGTTTCCTATTAATCTCTGCGCTGCACCGGCTCAGGTTCGACCGAGCCGGTGCGTTGCGGATAACCGGTCTGACCGGCTGTTATATTTTGCCAACCAGATCAAGTGACGGCGCTAATGTAGCCTCACCCTCTTTCCAGGCTGCCGGACATACTTCACCCGGGTGGGAAGCAACATACTGAGCCGCTTTAATCTTGCGCAGTACGTCAGTGGCATCGCGGCCAATCCCTTCTGCAGTGATCTCCATCGCCTGAATGATCCCCTCTGGGTCGACGATAAAGGTACCGCGGTCGGCCAGGCCCTGACCTTCTCGCATCACCTCAAAATTACGGGTGAGGGTACCGGTTGGGTCGCCAATCATGGTGTATTGAATCTTGCCGATAGTATCGGACGATTCGTGCCACGCTTTGTGAGTGAAGTGTGTATCGGTAGAGACTGAGTAGATCTCGACACCCCGGGCTTCAAATTCAGCGTAATGATCTGCCAGGTCACCCAGTTCGGTAGGGCAAACAAAGGTGAAGTCAGCTGGGTAGAAGAAGAACACTGACCATTTACCCTGCAGGTCCTGTTCTGAAACATCGATAAATTCACCCTTTTTGAATGCACTGGCGGTGAATGGTTTAATCTGTGTGTTGATAAGTGCCATGGTGGCCTCCGGTATCTATTTAAGTGTTTGTGGTTGTTGAAAAGATGAACCCAGTATATGAGCCAGCCACTGATAGATAAAATTGAATAAATATATATTTATGATCTATTATTTAGAACTACAAGCCATTTAATGAAGATAAAGCAACCATGATCTCAACCAAACAACTGCTCTATGCCCTGGCGGTAGAGAAAACACTGCACTTCAAGAAAGCCGCCGAAAATTGTCATATCAGTCAGTCAGCGCTGAGCACCGCGCTGAATGAGCTGGAAAAACAGTTAGGTGTGCAGATATTTGAGCGGGACAACAAGAAAGTATTAGTGACCCCGCAGGGGGCGGATGTGTTGCAGCGGGCACGCAGCATCATGGTTCAGGTGAATGAGCTGCAAACCATTGCAGAGAATCAACAGCAGCCGCTGAGCTACCCGATCACGGTCGGGGTGATACCGACTATTGCGCCGTTCTTACTACCGGAGGTCTTTCCGCTATTGGGCACGCAATACCCTCACGCCCAGCTGAATATTGTCGAGGAACAGTCCCATGTGCTGGTTGATATGGTCAGACGGGGTGAGATCGATACCGCTATTTTAGCCATGCCGTTTCCGTGCGACGGTCTGTTAACCCTGGAGTTCTGGCAGGAGGATTTCTACTGGGTTGCGCTGAAAGGCGATAAATATACCGATCAGCAGGAGATTAGCAGCAATGAACTGGCGCAAAGCCATCTGATGCTGCTGAAGGAGGGGCACTGTCTGAAGGATCACGCCCTCAGCGCGTGTAAACTGCCGACACAAACCGCCAACCATGGTTTTGGTGCCACCAGTCTGAACACGCTGATACAGATGGTGAAAGGCAGAATCGGCACAACCCTGATTCCGCAGATGGCGCTTAAACAACTGACACAACAGAATCAGTCCCTCAGCGCCATCCATCTGCAGGAACCGGGGCCACACCGCCGGATCGTATTTGTCATACGGCCAAACTACACCCGTATGAACAGCATCGACGCGCTTATGGCGCTATGCAAAAAGGCGCTGGAGGATAGCTGATCTATGTTGATAAGCCGGATGACTTATCAACATAGCAAGGGTTTGCAACGGCCAGCAGAATCAGAAATGCCACTTCAATAGCAGCGATGGATTGCGCTCATCCGCGCCTTTAATGCCATACTTATTGGTCCAGTGCGAATACTCAATGCCGACATAAACCGGCGACTGAGTACCAATCAGTTTGCCCGCATTCCATTTGAACTGAGAGGTAAAGTTGGTCTCTTGTGCGTGGTCGTCCTCTTTTGTCGACCAGTCAATAAAACCATCATAGAGAAAGTCAGCATCGCTGATACTGAAGGGTATACCCCAGGTTAATGTCATCATGACATCGTTGGATGTTTTACCATTATTCACTTTATAAAAGTTTGCGTTAGCGTATTGAAAACCCGGCAGGTCAAGACTCACACCGAGCCCTCCCATATAGTTGTCAAAGCCATCGCCACTCTCCCAGGTGCCCGCCAGATAGACATCCTTAACCAGACCAAAAGAGAGGTCTGACCCGGTTACATAGCCAAGACTCAGCCGCGGAGAGAATTCAAAATAGGTAGAAGTATCGCCATCATCAGACTTCTGACGATCAACGAAGAAGAATGTATCACCCCAGTCGTGACCACTTGCGTGCTCCACGGTGATGGTCTGCTGGTGAGGATCGACCACCTCAAACCTGTTGCCCTTCACATAGCTAAGACTAAAATCACTCCATAACTGCTTGGCAGAAACACCGGTTGAGACCAGGGCACAGCAAAGAGTACACATTAATTTTATTTTCATTGTTAACCTCTCTAATTATTTTTATTCGAGTCAATCCAGGCATCGACCAGTCGATATTAGAGTCTTTTTTACCATCTGGTAAACACATCTTTATAACCAAATAGCGATCTGATTACTTAACTAGATTAAGTAAATACTTAACAAAAAAATGCCTGGATAATTCCAGGCATAAAGGTCAGTGAAGAACACTAAAAAGGGGACAAACTAGGCGGCGGTATCGATGTCATCAACCCGGCAGGCGATAGCGTGTGACAGATATTTTTCCGGGAGGTTTTTATACGGTGAGTAGATTGCCAGACGCTCTTTAAGCCTGAAGCCACACTCAGATGATTTAAATTCCAGCGATTTGATATTGGGCCATGCTCTCTCTGGATTAATATGATCAACCGTTACCGGCGACACACCACCCCAGTCATTAATGCCGGAGTGCAAATAATCTCGGTAATGCTCCTGCAGGTTGGGCGGCGCCTGAATACTGATAGTCGGATCAAGAATCAACCGGGCCACAGCCAGGGTTTTTAGCATATCCTCATAACTCGGTTCAGGAGCATCAGCCATCGCCGTACCCGGCTTAGCTCTGAAATTCTGAATAATCACTTCCTGAATATGGCCGTACTGCTGATGGATCTCATTAATAGCAACCAGGCTGTCAATACGTTCCTGCCAGGTCTCGCCAATACCGATCAGAATGCCGGTGGTAAAAGGCACGTTATGCTTACCGGTGAGTTCCAGCGTGCGTAATCGCTGCAGAGGGACTTTATCCGGACAGGCATAATGCGCTTGTCCCTTCTGCATCAGCCGGCGGCTGATATTTTCAAGCATCATTCCCATACTGGCTGACACCGGACGCAGTTTAATAATGTCCTGCTCTGACAAAGTCCCGGCGTTTACATGGGGCAACATGCTGGTGTTCTCTATTACCATCAGACACATATCGTAAAGGTAGTCGATAATCGTGTTATAGCCGCGATCAGCCAGAAATTTGCGCGCCTCTGGGTAGGTTTTCTCCGGCTTTTCTCCCAGGCTGAACAGGACCTCCTTACAGCCCTGTTTTTCTCCCTGGTAAACAACTTCCATCACCTCTTCCGGCGTCATGATGTTGGCTTCAGGTGAACCCGGAGGTTTTACAAAGGTACAATAGCCGCAGGTGTCACGACACATATTAGTCAGAGGAACGAATACTTTTCTGGAGTATGTGACGACATCACCCCAGTGAAGATCACGCAGTGCCGATGCCTGATGTCTGAGTCGTTCAATCTGGCGACTATCCGCGTTTTCAAAACTATACGCTTGCTCAATAGAGATCATAGAAAAGCCTCATGGATTATTGTTTTTGTCATCAGGCAACACAAGGACGCCACCAAAAAGGATATATTCTCAATATAGAATAATTTTACCACTTGGTCAAATAAAACATAAAAGACGTTTATGCAATAATTTCAATAAGTTAAACCAACCGCCAGCTGAGTTCTGTTCTGTACACTGAGTTTTTTAAAAATATCTGACACATGCCTTTTAACGGTCGACTCCCGAATACCCATTTCATACGCGATCTCTTTATTCATCAGGCCGACTTTCAAATAACTCAGCACATCGCGCTGTCGGTCGGTCAGATATTCAAGTTTGTCCTTGGTGAACAAGGTGTTCGCCACCGGCACCGGTTTAACTACATCGTCCGCCGCTTTACTGCTTCCGGTTTCATCGTAAGCCATCGATGAGAAGCTCTCTGAGCGACAGCGACGCATAAGATAATCGAATATTTTGCTGACAATTTTTTCGACGGGTTCGCTATTTTTTATGACCGCTGAAACACTTAAAAACTTAAGCTTGATATCCAGTTTTTCACTGACGTCATCGCAAATAACGACAATGGGAATATCGGTTTTATAAAGGTAAGACGAGATCATTCCATGATTGGCCGTTAACAAAATACTCTCATGGACAATAAGAAGATCATAGGACGGACAATGCCGGGTGATGCTGATAAATTCGCTCTCACTACCCGCATCGGAAAAAACGATGGCAGAGTCTCTTTCCCGGAGAACACTCTTTAACCCCTCTCTTAATAGAGGCCTTGGGTCGATAATAAGCATTTTTTTAAGCCACATAGGTATACCTTCACTGTTATTTTTATTAAAGGTGTTCCGACTTTTCGTGATAGGGCGTCATATCGGAGAAGTTGGCAAGCTGCTGAAAAACAGACCCGCTAAGGGCCTGTTTCAGAAACAACGCCCCCCTCAGCTGGGAAACGCGAAGGAAACTCCTTCACGCACGCCACTTGAAGGCCAGCGCTGAGTGATTGTTTTACGCTTAGTGTAGAAACGCACCGCATCCGGACCATAGGCATGCAGATCACCAAACAGTGAACGTTTCCAGCCACCGAAGCTGTGATAAGCAACGGGGACAGGCAGAGGTACGTTAATACCGACCATACCCACCTGAATATTGTCCGAGAAATAGCGCGCGGCTTCACCGTCACGGGTAAAGATGCAGGTACCATTACCGTATTCGTGGTCGTTGATCAGCTGCATCGCCTCCTCCATGGTATTCACCCGCACAACCTGCAATACCGGCCCGAAGATCTCTTCCTGATAGCTTTGCATATCCGCCGTCACGGCATCGATCAGTGTGGCACCGACAAAGAAACCCTTATCAAAACCGTCTACCGCAGGGTTGCGACCATCGACGACAACCTTCGCACCACCGGCTTCAGCGCTATCGATATAACCGTTCACTTTCAACTGATGTGCCCGGGTGATCACCGGACCAAAGTCGTTGTCACGATTGCTGTAAGCACCCACTTTCAGAGGCTCCATCGCGGCACGCATCTTCGCCACCAGGGTGTCGGCGGCTTCATCACCCACCGCAACCGCCACAGACAACGCCATACAGCGTTCGCCTGAGGAACCAAACGCCGCTCCCAGCAGCTGATTAACCGCGTTGTCCATATCCGCATCCGGCATCACAATCGCATGGTTTTTAGCACCGCCCAGTGCCTGACAGCGCTTACCGTTGGCATTCGCCGTGCTGTAGATATATTCCGCAATCGGTGTTGATCCGACAAAGCTGACCGCTTTAATCCGGCTATCAGTCAGTAAAACGTCTACCGCTTCTTTATCGCCGTTAACCACGTTGATCACACCGTTTGGCAGACCCGCTTCCTGCAGCAGCTGGGCGATAAACATGGTTGAGGACGGATCACGCTCAGAAGGTTTCAGCACAAAGGTGTTACCGCAGACGATTGCCATGGGGTACATCCACAGGGGCACCATCGCCGGGAAGTTAAACGGGGTAATACCCGCCACCACACCCAGTGGCTGAAACTCACTCCAGGAATCGATACCCGGGCCAACATTCCGACTATGCTCGCCTTTCAACAGTTCAGGTGCACCACAGGCGTATTCAACATTTTCAATACCACGTTGCAGCTCACCGGCGGCATCATGGGCGATCTTGCCATGCTCTTCGCCGATCAACTGGCAGATCTTATCGGCATGTTCTTCCAGCAACGCTTTAAAACGGTACATCACCTGGGCACGCTTTGCCGGTGGGGTGTTACGCCAGGCAGGAAACGCCTGTTCCGCCGCGGCAATCGCCTCTTCAACGGTGGCTACCGATGCCAGCGCGACCTGTTTGCTCTCTTCACCGGTGGATGGATTATAAACAGGCTGTGTGCGAGCCGCGTCTGTACGCATCTCGCCGTTAATCAAGTGACCTAAAGTTTGCATAGTAACCTCATCAGTAGTTATTTTTTTATCGGGGTGTATCACGTTAGCAACGTCGGTTAATCGAGTTCCATGATCGATTCGCCAATAGCATTAATGACGTTATCGATCTCTTCCCGCTCGGTTATAAATGGCAAGCCCAGCTGGATGGTGTCGCCGCCATAACGCACGTAGAAACCTTTCTCCCAGCATTTCATCGCTATCTGGTAGGGGCGCAAGGCGGGTTCTCCCGGCGCGGATTCAATCGTAATACCACCGGCCAGACCGTAATTGCGAATGTCGCTGATATATTGAGTTCCTTTCAGACTATGCAGCGCCTGTTCAAACACCGGACTCATCTCTTTCACCCGGGGAATCAGTTTGTCATTTTCCAGAACATCCAGAGACGCCAGCGCCGCGGCACAAGCCACCGGGTGGCCTGAATAGGTGTAGCCGTGAGGAATCTCCATCATGTATTCCAGCCCACCGGTCTCCATAAACGTCTGATAGATATCGGCTTTAGCGATTACAGCTCCCATAGGCACCGCACCATTCGTTAACTGTTTTGCAACATTGATCATATCCGGCACGACACCGAACTCTTCGGCACCGGTATAAGCGCCCATACGGCCAAAGCCGGTAATGACCTCATCGAAAATCAGCAATATATCGTGCTGATCACAGATCTGCCGCAGCCGTTGCAAATAACCTTCCGGTGGCGGAATCACGCCAGCGGAGCCCGCCATCGGCTCGACAATAACCGCAGCAATGTTGGATGCATCATGCAGCGCGATCAGCTCAAGCAGTTCATCCGCTTTCTCGATACCATGCTTTGGCATTCCCCGGGAAAACGCATTCTCTTTTAACAGGGTATGGGGCAGGTGATCAGCATCGACTCCCAGACCATAGAGCGTACGGTTAGCACCAATACCACCGACACTGAAACCACCAAAGTTAACGCCGTGATAACCTTTTGAGCGTCCGATCAGCTTAGTTTTTGTCGGCTGCCCCTTCTTCCGCCAGTAAGCCCGGGCAATCTTCAGGGAGGTATCCGCACTTTCAGAACCCGATCCGGTAAAGAACACATAATCCAGACCGTCGGGCGTCAGGGCTTTGATTCGGTTTGCCAGCTCAAACGCTTTAGGATGGCCATACTGAAAAGCAGGAGCATAATCCAGCTGCTGCAACTGTTTCGACACCGCTTCTGCGATCTCCGGGCGACAATGCCCTGCGCCACAGGTCCACAGACCGGACAAGCCATCAAACACTTGCCGGCCACTGGCGTCGGTAAGATACGCCCCTTGTGCTGCAACAAACATCCGGGGATCTTTTTTAAACTGGCGATTCGCCGTATAGGGCATCCAGTATGCTTCCAGCTGATCACGGGTCATACCCGCTGCATTGCCAGGCTCAAATTCGAACATATCAATTACCTCGTTAGAGTCTTTTTATTATTCAGCTGTCTCTCAGCCATCACGCCGTTCTGGCGGTATCTGCTTGGTGTCACTCATCACATCATCTACCCAGCCTGTGAACGGTTAAATCCAAAAGAATTTACTTTCAGTCAACCAAATACTTACCAATTGGTAAAATTGTTGTGTATTTTATAAACATTCGATCAACAGTCAGTCAACCCTGGGTTGAGGTGTATATGGCAAATAAAAATGTAATAGGACATATCGCCGGTGCGGATATCAGAACGATCAAAATATTTAAAACCGTGGTTAGCTGTGGCGGGTTTTCAGCTGCCGAGTCTGAGCTGAACATCAGCAGAGCCGCCATCAGTATTGCGATGTCGGACCTTGAACAAAGGCTATCGCTGAAACTGTGCAACCGGGGCAGGAGTGGTTTCTCTCTGACCGACGAAGGCGAACAGGTTTACCTGGCAGTTCTGCAGTTGCTCGCCTCTCATCAGGAGTTTCAGCAGCGCATCAATACGATCCATTCCGAACTTAAAGGTGATCTGGCAATCGGCATTACTGATTGCCTGGTTACCCTGCCAAGAATGTATATAACCGATTCACTCAGGGCGCTGAAACAGCAGGCCCCTGAGGTGAATATAAATATTGAGATGATTCCGGCTAACCAGGTGATAAAAAACCTGCTCAGTGGCCAGATACAGATAGGGGTTGCACCGGTCATCAGTAAAAATCTGAATCTGAAGTATGTTCACCTCTACGATGAGGAATCCCATCTCTATTGCGGGCACGAACACCCCCTGTTTAACCTCCCCGACAGCAACATCAGTGAGGCACAGATTGCTGAATATGAAATGGTTACGCCTTCATATCAGCAGCCACCTGACATCAGAAATCATCTGATCCAATTTAAAAAAGGTGCTCAGGCATCCGATAGAGAGGGCATCGCTTTTCTCATTTTAACCGGCTGTTATATTGGTTATCTGCCGACGCATTTTGCTCAGAAATGGGTTGAAAAAGGGTTACTCAAACCGCTCTCGACTGAACGCTTTAAATTTGTCACACCTTACGCCGCCATCGCACGAAAAGACCTGGCACCCAACCTGATTCTCGCCTGTTTTATGGACCGGTTACAGCAGTTAATTGATACACCTCTGGCACAATAGCTGGCTAAAAAAAACACGATGCACATCTAAAGTTGTGCTTAACAAACGGTGTCCCACAAAACAAAAAATATTTAATAATCATATAGTTAATATAAAAATATAACCCTTTTACCTGCCATATAAATAAATTTGCCATGGGCATCAATAAAAACTATATTTACCAAACGGTAAATTTTTGACAACCGTAAAAAACACTCTTTACAACACTAAAGTCTATTAAGAACTTTAAAAATAAGAATAAGAGGAAGTCCAATGAAGAACGCATCAGCTGACTCTTCATCCGCCATAAAAGTGGGTGAGTTCTACGAGCTAAAGACCGGCTCTGATGTCTCCGACAGTGCTCACTACAACGAAGACATTGCCCCCACGCAAGTTAAAGAGCGCACCTGGAATGTCTGGAATGTCGCTGCCCTTTGGGTGGGTATGGCGATCTGTGTTCCAACCTATACCCTGGGCGGTGTATTAACTGCTTACTTCGGTTTGTCCGTGATGGAAGCACTGATGGCTATCTTAATAGCCAACATCATCGTGCTGATTCCACTGACGCTGAATGCCTTTCCCGGTACGAAATTCGGTATCCCCTTTCCCGTACTGCTGCGATCATCTTTTGGCATGGTCGGCTCCAATATTCCCTGTCTGATCCGGGCGATGGTCGCCTGCGGCTGGTTCGGTATTCAGACCATGTTCGGCGGTCTGGCTATCCACATCATGCTGTCGCACCTGATTCCGGGTTGGGAATCTCTCGGCGGTACCGGTGAGGTGATCGGCTTTTTCACCTTCCTGACCATCAACCTCTATATCGTGATTAAAGGGGCCGAGTCGATTAAGGTTCTGGAAACCCTGGCAGCGCCGCTGCTGCTGGCGGTGGGTATTGGTCTGATGATGTGGGCCAGCCCGAAAATCTCCTATGAAGCGTTGCTCTCTATCCCGGCAAGCCGTCCTGAAGGTGCGTCCTTCTGGGGGTATTTCTTTGCGGGTGTCACCGCGATGGTTGGCTTCTGGGCAACCCTGTCCCTGAATATTCCTGACTTCAGTCGCTATGTCCGTTCACAAAAGGATCAGATTGCCGGACAGATTATCGGCCTGCCACTGACGATGTTCTTTTTCTCTGCGCTGGGTGTTGTACTGACGGCAGCATCAACAACTCTGGTTGGGGAAACGATCTCTGACCCGGTCACCCTGATCGGTAAGATTGACAGCCCGGTCTGGGTGGTTATCGCCATGGTGATTATTATCATTGCGACCCTGTCGACCAACACCGCCGCGAATATTGTCTCCCCCACCAATGATTTCCAGAATGTTGCACCGAAGAAGATCAATCAGACCCGTGGCGCACTGCTGACCGGCCTGATCGGTATTTTACTGATGAGCTGGGAGCTGCTGAAAAAACTGGGGCTGATTGAATCCGATGTCAGTGTTGAGGCGATGTACAGTGGCTGGCTGCTGGGCTATTCATCCCTGTTAGGCCCGATTGCCGGCATCATGATCGTGGATTACTTCGTGATTAAACGGCAACAACTGAGCCTGCCCGACCTGTATAAAACCCACGGAATATACAGCGGTTTTAATATCAATGGCTTTATCGCGTTTGCGGTGCCTGTGGCGCTGACTCTCTACTCCCTGATCACCGGACAGCTCGGCTGGTTTTACCAGTATGGCTGGTTCACCGGCTCTATTCTGGGAGGTTTAACCTACTGGTTATGCGCTAAAAACTTTGCAACACAAACGGCAAACCTGGTAACGCAAAACGACTGAATTATTGCCCTCTGCCCGTAAGCAGAGGGCTTTTTTTACGCGTTAGCATTTAATTTTTTAACGGCAGACAGCGGTCTGTCAAACAGTAAAACATTGAGGAGTTGTGCCTATGTCCATTCTTATCCGAAATGGCACTGTCGTTAACGCCGACCAGACGTTTCGTGCAGATATCTATTGTGAAGATGGAAAGATTGTCGCCATCGGAACCGAGCTAGAGGTTCCATCCACGGCTGAAATCATTGATGCGGCAGGTCAATATATTATGCCCGGCGGTATCGATCCTCATACCCATATGCAGCTACCATTTATGGGCACCGTCGCCACAGATGATTTCTTCACCGGTACCGCAGCAGGGCTGGCTGGTGGTAACACCACCATCATCGACTTTGTTATTCCAGCGCCACAGGAATCGCTCCTGGATGCTTACAAAAAATGGCGCGAGTGGGCTGAAAAATCGGCAGCGGACTATAGTTTTCATGTGGCGATTACCTGGTGGGATGATTCCGTCGCCGCGGATATGGAAACCCTGGTTAAAGAGTATGGCGTTAACAGCTTCAAACACTTTATGGCGTACAAAAATGCCATCATGGCCAATGATGAAACCCTGGTAAAAAGCTTCCGCCGCTGTATGGAGCTGGGCGCTATTCCAACGGTACACGCCGAAAATGGCGAGCTGGTATTCCAGCTACAGCAAGAGCTGTTGAGCAAAGGTATCACCGGTCCGGAAGGTCATCCGCTATCCCGTCCGCCCATTGTGGAAGGTGAAGCCGCCAACCGTGCCATCCAGATTGCCCAGGTCATGGATGTGCCGATCTATATCGTGCATGTGTCCTGTAAAGAGTCTCTGGATGCCATCACCCGTGCCCGCAACGAAGGTCAGCGGGTGTATGGTGAATGTCTGGCGGGCCATCTGGCTATCGATGACAGTGTTTACCGCAACGAAAGTTTTGAATTTGCAGCGGCCCATGTGATGAGCCCACCTTTCCGCTCCAGTGAACATCAGAGTGCACTGTGGAAAGGCCTCCAGGGCGGCAACCTGCATACGACCGCCACGGACCACTGCGCCTTCTGTGCGGATCAGAAAGCCGCCGGTAAAGATGACTTCTCCAAAATACCGAATGGGACCGCCGGCGTAGAAGATCGTATGGCTGTTCTATGGCATGAAGGTGTCAACAGCGGTAAACTCACCATGAATGAGTTTGTCTCTGTTACCTCGACCAATGCCGCCAAAATTTTCAATATTTTTCCACAGAAAGGCTCCATCTCTATTGGTGCAGATGCGGATATAGTGGTGTGGGACCCAGAGGGCAGTCGTACAATCTCAGCGAAAACGCATCATCAGAATGTCGACTTTAATATCTTCGAAGGAAAAACGGTTAAAGGCATCCCAACACACACCATCAGCCGGGGCAAAGTTGTCTGGGCGAACGGTGAACTTAACGTTGAGCAGGGTGCAGGACAATATATTAATCGTCCGGCCTTCAATCCGGTTTTTGAAGCGCTGTCAAAGCAGGCTGAACTGAATGCCCCGGTGGCGGTAAAACGCAAATAACGGCTTATTCAGCCACGGCAAAGAGGGGGAGCGATCGGCTCCCTCTCGTTGACTTAACCCATTAATACGGAACAAAGAAATCATGATCGTCTGGTTGAGTATGCTGGCAACATTACTGGCAGGCAGTATGTTACCCCTTCAGGCGGGTGTGAATGCACAACTCGCCCGCGCCGGTGGCAATGCACTGTGGGCATCCGGCATCTCTTTTTTCGCAGGAACCCTGACACTCCTGGTGGTATATAGCAGTCTCCGGCTACCCTGGCCTGAACTGAGCGATCTCAGGGAAGCGCCGCTGTGGGCCTGGACTGGCGGCCTGATGGGCGCATTCTTTGTTACCTGTATGGCTTTTTTCGCTCCCAGGCTGGGGGCTACGACACTGTTGGCACTGGTGATTACCGGGCAGATCCTTACCTCGCTGCTGTTAGACCACTTTGGCGCTGTCGGCTTTAATGTCCATGAAATCAATCTATGGCGGGTGCTGGGCGTTATCCTGATCGGTACGGGTGTCTTACTCGTACATAAATTCTGATGCCATAAAAACCTTCTGCTGCCGTTCTTCCGCGCAACGACAAATCAACCAGAACACCTCAGCTCACCAGCGCACTGCATTAGAGCAGGTCGCACCACAAATATGCAGTTTCAGTCCGCACACCGCTTCGGGTGAAACCATCTGAAGCCCCTATCTCTTACATCAACTCCCATTAACCCCTTGAAATACAGGCTTAATAACACCAGAAACATTAAATTTTACACTTGGTAAAATATTGGCATATTATCTGCAAACCTCTTATTGAAGCTATCAGGCTCAACATGAGGAAGAAGCATGAGTATCAATAAGCCAGGCAGATCATCTGCCATACAAGTTGGAGAGTTCTACGAGCTAAAGACCGGCTCTGATGTCTCCGACAGTGCTCACTACAACGAAGACATTGCCCCCACGCAAGTTAAAGAGCGCACCTGGAATGTCTGGAATGTCGCTGCCCTTTGGGTGGGTATGGCGATCTGTGTTCCAACCTACACCCTCGGCGGTGTATTAACTGCTTATTTCGGTTTGTCCGTGATGGAAGCATTGATGGCTATCTTAATAGCTAACATCATCGTGCTGATTCCACTGACGCTGAATGCCTTTCCCGGTACGAAATTCGGTATCCCCTTTCCCGTACTGCTGCGATCATCTTTTGGCATGGTCGGCTCCAATATTCCCTGTCTGATCCGGGCGATGGTCGCCTGCGGCTGGTTCGGTATTCAGACCATGTTCGGCGGTCTGGCTATCCACATCATGCTGTCGCACCTGATTCCCGGCTGGGAATCGCTGGGCGGTACCGGTGAAGTGATCGGCTTTTTCACCTTTCTGACCATCAACCTCTATATCGTGATTAAAGGGGCTGAGTCGATTAAGGTTCTGGAAACCCTGGCAGCGCCGCTGCTGCTGGCGGTGGGTATTGGTCTGATGATGTGGGCCAGCCCGAAAATATCCTATGAAGCGTTGCTCTCTATCCCGGCAAGCCGCCCTGAAGGCGCGTCCTTCTGGGGTTATTTCTTTGCGGGTGTCACCGCGATGGTTGGTTTCTGGGCAACCCTGTCCCTGAATATTCCTGACTTTAGTCGCTATGTTCGTTCACAAAAGGATCAGATTGCCGGACAGATTATCGGTCTGCCACTGACGATGTTCTTTTTCTCTGCGCTGGGTGTCGTACTGACGGCAGCATCAACAACCCTGGTCGGGGAAACGATCTCTGACCCGGTCACCCTGATCGGTAAGATTGACAGCCCGGTCTGGGTGGTTATCGCCATGGTGATTATTATCATTGCGACCCTGTCGACCAACACCGCCGCGAATATTGTCTCCCCCACCAATGATTTCCAGAATGTTGCACCGAAGAAGATCAATCAGACCCGTGGCGCACTGCTGACCGGCCTGATCGGTATTTTACTGATGAGCTGGGAGCTGCTGAAAAAACTGGGGCTGATTGAATCCGATGTCAGTGTTGAAGCGATGTACAGTGGCTGGCTGCTGGGCTATTCATCCCTGTTAGGCCCGATTGCCGGCATCATGATTGTGGATTACTTCGTGATTAAACGGCAACAACTGAGCCTGCCCGATCTGTATAAAACCCACGGTATCTACAGCGGTTTTAATATCAATGGCTTTATCGCGTTTGCGGTGCCTGTGGCGCTGACTCTCTACTCCCTGATCACCGGACAGCTCGGCTGGTTTTACCAATATGGCTGGTTCACCGGCTCTGTTCTGGGTGGTTTAACCTACTGGTTATGCGCTAAAAACGTTGCCACCGAGGTTAGCAAGATGGCGGTTCAGGGCGAATAGTCCGCTAGCACATAGTCCGCTACCAGAACGACGCCCCCTGTTGTCTTCAGGGGGCTTTTTTTCCTATAAATCGACTCACTGACCGTGCCTGCCCCACCGCTTCTCAGCTTACGCTTTATTCACGCTGCGAAGTTGCAGATAGTCCCGACAGAAAAGATAAAGTCCACTGCCAATCACGATCACACCGCCCAGATAGGCTGGCAGATCTGGCAGGTCCCCGAATATTAACCAGCCCAGTGCCAATGCCCAGAAGATCTGCGAATACATAAACGGAGCGACACTAGTGGCGGGCGCATATTTATGCGCGCTGATAATAAGACTATGAGCCATGCCACCAAACAGCCCGATGCAGAGAAGTGCAGCCCATGCTAATGCGGAAGGCGGCATCTGCCAGACAAACGGCACAAACAGACTGGCGGCGACAGCACCGACCAGCGCGGTATAAAACAGCGTCACCGGTAAGGGGTCATTGCCCGAGAGCTTTCGGGTTGTCACGTTATAGATAGCCGCGCAACACGCCGAGCCAAAGATACACAGCGCACCAAGACCGGATTGAGCAGAATGAAGGTCGTTAAGGCCGGGGCGAACAATGATCAGGGTCCCCATAAAACCGACAGCAATAGCAACCATCGATGCCGTTTTAACCCGCTCGCCCAGCAGAGGAATGGAGATCAGCAACACTAATAATGGCACGGTGAAAAAAATCGCCGTGGCTTCGGCCAGCCCCAGCATGGTCAGGCCAAAAAAGAACAACACCGTATCAATCAGCAAGATCAGTGAACGCCCCACCTGTGTGGATAACTTTTCAGACTTCAGCAGAGTCCGGCCGTGTTTCGGCCAAAGCCAGACGACCATCAACAGCAGATGCCCTGAATAACGCGCCCAGACAACCTGTGTAACCGGCAGAAATTCGCCCAGATATTTCGCTAAGGCTTCCTGCACAGAGATAAACAGCATGGCGCCTAACATGCAAAAGATACCGCGAACCGGGTTAGTTTCCATAAAACCTCAGACTTGAAATAAGTGGCGAAAGGCACAGGGTAAGGTTATCGCCCTGACCACCTGTCACCGTTCAATGATGACAGCACGGTGGTCATGCACCGCAGTATGGCACTAAAACGCCAACAGCCCGGTCTCTTTCAACCGGGCTGTTGCTATACCATTAAATCAGGCGGTTTCGTGCAGGGCCGCCGTCAGATCCATAATGGCCTGTTTGCCATCACCAAACATCATCACCGCATTGTCCATGGCGAACAGAGGATTTGGCAACCCGGTAAACCCCGGGCTAAGACTTCGTTTGACGATGACAACGCTTCTCGCCTGATCGACATTGAGAATCGGCATACCATAGATCGGACTGCCTTTATCTTCTCTGGCCATGGGATTGGTCACATCGTTAGCGCCAATCACAATTACCACATCGGTTTTGCAAAAATCAGGATTCGACTGTTCCATGGTTTTCATGGCGTCATAATCCACTTCCGCCTCGGCCAGCAAAACATTCATGTGACCAGGCATCCGCCCGGCAACCGGATGTATTGCAAACTCAACAGTCGCGCCTCTGCTTACCAGTGTATCCGCAAGCTCGCGCACCGCATGTTGCGCCTGCGCCATTGCCAGTCCGAACCCGGGGACAATCACCACTCTTTCAGCATCCTGCAGCATCAGGCTTACGTCATCCGGCGACGCCGAGGTAACCTTGCCTTTATAGACTTCGTCGGCATCAATGCTATGCCCCTCAGCGACCGCCATTTTGCCGAACAGAACGTTCAACAGAGAGCGGTTCATCGCGACGCACATGATCTGAGTCAGAATGATGCCTGATGCGCCCACCAGCGCACCCGAAATAATCAGAACCGTATTGCCCATAATAAAGCCAGCCGCAGCCGCCGCGATGCCGGAATATGAGTTCAGCAAGGCGATCACCACCGGCATATCGGCACCACCAATAGGCATGACCAGGGTGACCCCCAGCATCAGGGCTAAAGCCACTAACAGAACAAAACCACCGGTCCCGGCCTGTCCGGTAACCAACAGGAAAACAGCGGCCAGCGATGCCAGCAACAGGCCCAGGTTAATAAACTTCATGCCACTGAAGCCGATCGCCTGACCCGGCAAGATCTCCTGCAGCTTACCAAACGCCACCGCGCTGCCGGAAAAGGTTACGGTACCGATCAGTACCGCCAGCATCACTGCACAGTTCGCAATCAGCAGAACCTCACCGGACACCGCGCTATCGCTGGCCACAAAAGAGAAATAACTGGCTGCAGCTACCCCAAGGGAAGCCCCGCCGCCCAATCCATTGAGAATCGCAACCATCTGCGGCATCGCCGTCATCTGAATCTTCGCGGCCATCAGCGCACCGATTAAAGTGCCGAGCGCAAGTCCTGCGACCACAACCGGATAATGGATCACCTGCCGGTCCAGCAGAGTAACGACAATGGCCAGCAGCATCCCCAGAGCGGCCAGCGTATTGCCCCTGACCGCTGTTTTCGGACGCGTCAGCCCCTTAATACCGAGCACAAACAGCAACGCAGCGACAAGATAGAAGAGGTTAATCAGCATACTATTCATGCTCAGCCCCTCCGCTTAAACATCTTAAGCATGCGATGGGTAACCATAAAACCGCCCACCACATTGATTGTTGCAAAAACAATGGCGATAAAGCCGAGCAATTGCACCAGAAAACCAGGCGCTTCACCTGAACCGGCCGCCAGAATCGCGCCCACAATCGTAATACCGGAGATAGCATTACTCCCCGACATCAACGGGGTATGCAGGGTGGGTGGCACTTTAGTAATTAATTCAACGCCGAGAAACACAGCCAGCGCAAAGAGTGACAGCAGAATAATAAAGGCCTCCATTATGCGACCTCCTCCAGCAGGGATTCACGCACCAGTGGCGGCTGATTCAACTTTTCCCGAATCCGGTTGTTGAGGATATCTCCGGCATGGGTTACGACGGCGTCCTGAAGGATCTCGTCATTAAAATCCAGTTCATAGTGACCCTGTTCATCCAGCAGATGGTTGAGCAGGTTCTCTATATTATTGCCGTACATCTGGCTGGCATGCTGCGCGACGGTTGAGGTGATATTATCAGGGCCGATAATCGTCACCCCGTGTACAGTGATCACCTGACCGTGCTGTGTCAGTTCACAGTTTCCGCCACGCTCTGATGCCAGATCGACAATCACAGCGCCATGCTTCATCTGTGCCACCATATCGGCGGTAATCAGCACCGGCGACTTAGCCCCGGGAATGGCCGCGGTGGTGATAACAATATCCTGCTGACTGAGTACGTCCGTCATCAGCTCACGCTGGCGTTGCAGAAACGCCTCGTCCTGCTTTGTCGCATAACCACCCTGGCCTTCGGTGGTATTCGCTTCCAGTTCCAGCTCTATCGGCTTCGCGCCCACCGAGATTATCTGTTCCCGTGCCGCGGGACGCACATCATAGGCTTCAACCACCGCACCCATCCGTCTGGCGGTGGCGGCAGCCTGCAAACCCGCAACGCCTGCGCCCATGATAAAGACCCGGGCAGGACTGAGGTTACCTGCGGCCGTCATCATCATCGGATAAATTCGCTGTGACGCACCCGCCGCCAGCACAACCGACTTATAACCGGCAATCGTTGCCATTGAAGAGAGCACATCCATGCTCTGGGCGCGGCTGATCCGGGGAATCAGCTCCATGGCAATACTGCTGATACCCTTCCCGGCCAGATCGATAAACCGTTCCGGGTCTGCCAAAGGGTCCATCATGCCAATAAGTAATTGTTTGTTTTGCAGCGCAGCTGCGGTCTGATTCAGCCTCCCACCGGACAGATTAACCCGCACCAGGATATCCGACTGTTGATAAATATCGTCAGCCGATGCTTCGATCTCTGCACCCGCGTCCTGATACGCCTGATCACTAAAACCAGCCGCCAGACCCGCCCCACACTGAACCGAAAAACGCACCCCTTTGTCTGACAAACGCGCGACATTGTCAGGCGTCAGGGCGACTCGGGATTCATTTTCAGAGCTCTCTTTTACAATACCAATTCTCATATCAATACTCCCTAAGCGGCCCCTTTATTCAGGCAACAGGAAGCCTGTGCGCGTGTTATTACACGCACAGGGATCTCTATTGATGAAAAGCGTCTGGGACCAGACTTAGCTATTTTTTAGATTTATTATCAGAGTGTTTTGAAGGGATCAGTTACCGGCCTGATTCAGCACCGCCTGAAACAGTACATTGCACCCGGCATGGAGGTCTTCGGGCTTAGCGTTTTCTTCTTCATTATGGCTGATACCATTTTCACAGGGTACAAACACCATCCCTGTTGGCGCCACACGGGCGATATAGCAGGCATCATGACCGGCACCACTAACAATATCGCGATGACTATAGCCTGCATCCGTGGCTGCCTGGCGTACAGAGTCGACACAGCCTTTATCAAAAGGCACCGGTGGCGAATACCAGATCTGCTCAAACTTCATCTGCAGACCGACCTGATCGGCAATTTTTGCCGTCACTTCGCGTAACTCGGCATCCATTTTAGACAACACCTCATCATTTGGATGACGGAAGTCGATGGTGAAGAAGACTTCACCCGGGATAACATTACGGGAGTTCGGGAAGACCTGCAGCAAGCCCACCGTCGAACAGGCATTAGGCTGGTTTTCGATGCCGATGCGGTTTACTTCATCAATTATTCTGGCGGCGCCCAGCAGCGCATCTTTGCGACGCAGCATCGGCGTAGGGCCAGCATGAGCTTCCTGGCCGGTCAGAGTGACCTCATACCAGCGCTGTCCCTGAGCATCCGTGACCACACCGATAGTGGTTTCTTCCTCTTCAAGAATCGGCCCCTGTTCGATATGCGCTTCAAAAAAGGCTTTTACCGGGCTGCCAACCTCATGCTCACCGGCATAACCAATACGCTGTAACTCTTCGCCCATGGTCTTGCCATCAAGGTCCGCCCGGCTTAAACCATATTCAAGGTCGAAGACTCCGGCAAAAACACCCGATGCCACCATTGCAGGGGCAAAACGGGAGCCCTCTTCATTGGTCCAGATGGAGGCTTCTACCGGGTGTTCGGTTTCAATATTATGATCATTCAGGGTACGGATCACTTCCAGGCCCGACAGCACACCATAAACACCATCAAACTTACCACCGGTAGGCTGGGTATCAATATGACTTCCCATAACCACCGGCGGCAGATCATTATTCTTACCCGGACGGCGGGCAAACACATTACCCATTTTATCCACACGTACGGTACAACCGGCCTCTTCACACCACTGAGTAAACAGATCACGTGCCTGTTTATCCAGATCGGTCAAAGCCAGTCGGCAGCAGCCACCTTTCTCGGTGCCACCGATTTCGCCCATCTGCATCAGGCTATCCCAAAGTCGTTGCTGATTTGTAGTTATGTTTTTCATCGCTAAAGGCTCCTTTTTAACTCTATTGGGGATACCCGAAAGAGGGCCGGGTAACGTTTCCCATCGAATAAAATTAGTTTATTTTTACCACTTGGTCAAATTAATTTTCATACCTGTCCAGACAGATAAAAGATCTATCTGGCAGCAGCAATCAGGTTTAACAGTGGACAGAAACAGAGGCCGGTACCCCTGCAGAAACGCTATGATCACCCAGGCCAGAGCGTTTAAAACCGGTGAAAAATGCTACAGATTAACCAGATGACCCATCCGCATCTGCTTCGTTTTCATATAACCCAGATTCTGATGATGATAATCCGCGTGCAGCGGCAAACGGTTAACCGCCAGTCCCTGGGCCTGCAAGCCGTTAACTTTTTCCGGATTGTTCGTCAGTAAACGGATTTTTGATATCTTCAGTGCCTTGAGTACAGCGGCGGCAATCAGATAACTACGGCTATCAGCTGGCAAACCCAGTTGCAGGTTGGCATCGATGGTGTCCAGTCCCTGGTCCTGTAACTGATAGGCTCTGAGCTTATTCTTTAAGCCTATGCCCCGTCCTTCCTGACGCAGATAGATAAGAACACCGCATCCCGCATCACTGATAATTCTCAGCGAACGGTCAAGCTGTTCTCCACAATCGCAACGGGAGGAGGCAAACAGATCGCCGGTGGCGCATTCCGAGTGAATGCGGATGATCGGTTCAGACACCTGAGCAGGTTGCCCCATCAGCAGATAAATATGTTCTTTACCATCAGCAGGGTCGGTAAAGACTGTCATCGAAAACTCACCATAAGCGGTGGGCATCGGCACCGTAACCGGATCAGAGAGGTCCGGCAGACTGGTATGTTCAGACATAGAAACTCCGCATAACCGTATGGGTAAAGCCCTTGGCTCCAACATCGTCCTGACACAAGCCGGGTTGAAGTCAATATGCAGAACCGACCCGGGCCGCTAAGGGCCCGGGCATCCACAGGATTACTGAGTGAATTTTGGAATAATGTGCTTACCGTATTTCTCTACAATACTTTCCTCATCGCCATTATCCAGATAGATGTTGAACTGAGTCGTACCTGCCGCCTCAAGCTCCTTCAACTTGGCAATATGCTCATCAACAGAACCCAGCACACAGAACTCATCCACAATATCGGGGGTAATGAAGTCCAGGAACGGGTTATCACTCTGTCCATGTTTAGAGTAATCATAACCCTGGCGGTTTTTGATATAGGACGTCAGACTCTCGGGCACCTGACCACTGCTGTCACCATATTTTTCAACGATATCCGCTACATGGTTACCCACCATCGCCGGGAACCACTTGGTTGCTTCCAGACAGCGCTCTTTGGTACCAAAATAAGCAGGCGCAGACGCGATTACCTGATAATTACTCATATCACGGCCCGCAGCTTCACCGGCTTTAATAGCCTGATCCTTAAACCACTCAACCAGTGATGGAGAACCAATCTGCAATACCACACCGTCGCCTACTTCCCCGGCAGTCTGCAGCGCTTTAGGACCATAGGCACCAATATAAACCGGCAGCTCATAGCCTTCCGCCCATGGGAATTTCACCGGTGCAGGACAATCGTCATACATCACCTCGTCACCCCGTACCAGCGCCTTAACCTTGGTGGTAAATTCGGCGACCCGCGCCAGGTTCGCAGGTTTCTTACCCAGCACCCGTACACCGCTGTCACCACGGCCCAGACCGATATGAAAACGGCCATTACTTTGCAACGCCAGACTGCCAAACAAACTGGCCGCCTGAGACCAGTCACGGGCATTCGGATGTGTTACACAGGGACCAAAACTGATTTTGGAAGTATGTTCCATACACATCGCCATCGCCGGGTATGACTCGCGCCAGAGAACGTGAGAATCATAAAACCAGCAGTGTGTAAAACCCGCGTCTTCTGCTTGTTTAGCCAGGTTACGTGCCCGTTCCGGGCTAATGAAACCTTTAAAAGTAATACCGAAATCCATAGTTATTCTCCTGATAAGGATTTTTTTGTTTTAGTGTCAGCAAAAGCTATTAATGATCAGGTGCCCAGATCTTCACCCCGGCATGGGAGAACGGCACCTTTTTAGAGATATTCAGGCGAATCAGAATAGGCGTGATCGCTTCGATACAGCGGGCATTAACCGCAGGCCCGGCATTGTAGGCATTCACATCCAGAGAGCTAATCAACGCCATCACTTTCTCTTTGGCAGCCAGGTCATTACCGCATACCAGAATGTCACAGTTGATCGCCTGCTCGAGTTTGTTCAACGTGGCGGCCGATACATTGTGCAGAGCACCGACCACGGGAATATCATCACCCAGCAGCGCCTGTGCGGCCTCAGTGGCAGAGCCTTCTGCAGGCATATCGACAGTTTTAGGGTCGCCGTCAGCCAGGGGCACAACAATATCCACCAGAATCTTCTGACTCAGTTCGGCTTTAATCGCCTGCAGCGTGGCATTGTGGGCTGAAAACGGCACCGCCAGAATAACGATCTCGTCTGCGGCAGCGGTTGCCCCCCGGTTATCCGTCCCACTGATGACGCCGGATGCAGCAGGCTGTTTATCATTCAGTTCCTGTGCAATCTCTGCAGCCCGTTCGCCATCACGAGAGCCCAGCGCAACATCAATACCGGCAGCCGCAAAACGCAGAGCCAACCCTTTCCCTTGCGGGCCTGTTCCACCCAAAATAGCAATTTTCATCTAAATAGATCCTCTTGTTGTGGGCGCACCAGATCACGGGCAGAACTGTCGCAGCTCTGCCAGTCAACGCCTTTAAATATCAAAACCGGCTTTTTACCGTTTTTACTCATCAGCAAGCCGGAAGCGGCTGCAATCTCATCCGCCAGCGCGGGAACCGTTACTGAAAGAACCCGGCCATAGGCGTCCTTATCCCCAGCCATATCGACTTTTGCGGGCACATTGGCCAGCCCGACAGCGACATTCACCAGACCCATGCGCCAGGGGCGTCCGAAGGTATCGGTGATAATCACCCCCAGTGCTTTACCGGTTGCCCGCTCTATCGCACCGCAAATCTCTCTGGCGCTATGATCAGGATCGTGGGGAAGGATAATGACTTTACCGGCGTCATCGACATTGGATTCATCAACAGCAGCATTGGCGCAGATAAACCCCAGGCGGTGCTCCGCGATAATGGTGCCTTCCTGTTGATCTGCACGTTTCGACGTTCTGACCAGACGTTTCGATTCGGATAGCACCACCTGCACTTTTCGCGGGTCTTTATTCAGCTCAGCGCCCAGCTGTAATGCTTCGTCGGTGGGGGTGACATCCTTCAGCGCAATAATCTGGCCTTCCTGTTTGGACACCACCTTGTGGGCTATCACGATGATGTCGCCGTCATCGAGCCGGTACTGATCTGTATCGATGGCCGCTAAAATAATCCCGGCAAGATCATCTCCGGGTTTAATATCCGGGATTCCATTAAGTGCATGAATACTGACCTGATTGTGATTGTTGTTAGTCATAATAAGGATTCCTAAGCGGACATTTTTTCAGACCAGCTCTGAGCACGGCCTAAATCTTCAGGGCGGTCGACATCATAAGAAAGGTTCTCAAGAAACAGTCGGGTGCTTTCCAGCCCCTCTTCAAACGCCGACAGCAGGTGTATCTGGCAGGAATCAGGCCCAAAACTGAACGGCATCACATTCGGGGGCGTGGTCATGATGGCGTTGGTCCCGCCATCGTAAGAGGGACAGACAACAACCGAGGGGGTCGCGACACGATGACTCAGCAAACACTCAATCTCATGGAAATCGATCGCTTCTATATCGCCAGGAATCACCAGCTGCGTCTCAACTCCGCGTTGCTCGTTGTATTCTGCCGCCAGCGTGACGGCAGCATTGAGTCCGGCCAGCTTCCGTTCTTCAAGCAATACCTCTGCGCCATAGCTTGCGGATATCTCCTGAATCCGTTTCGACTCGGTGACAACCAGGAGGTTATGTTGTGGATAATGCTGCCGGAAAAAACGCAGGTTTCGCTCAAACAGATTAAGGGTTAACTTCTTCCGCTGACTCCGGCTTAACACCGTTGACAGCCGGCTTTTAGATCGCTCAGGGCTTTTCATCGGAATAACGATAGATAACGTCATAATCGTCTCCTGCGCTACACTGCGATCTGTTGGTCAGAAGCACCGGACTGATGCGGGGACGCTGGCGCTGAAACCCTATGTTTCGACTTCGCCGCCTGATAAACATGTACCAGGGTTTCTGCCAGCCGGATCTTGTTCTGGCGATTAAACATCAGGGTGTCAGTCGCCAGCACATGTTCGACACCAGCGGACAGTTCAGCCACCGCATGGCGGTCCTGCTGATCAATAACCAGTGCATCAATCAGACCGTTATAGGCCGCGGCAACACCCAATACATCGCTGCGATAACCGGCCACTTTCATCATATGATCAGCAGGGCCCTTGACGGTCTCGCCATTAATCAGAGGCGAAACGGCAATCTTAAATGCAGCAGAACTTAACAGCGCTTCGGTGATACCCGGAACGGACAGAATGGGTTTGATACTGACAATCGGATTACTGGGGGCGATGACGATGAGATCGGCTTCGGCAATCGCATGCAGTGATTCAGGCGTCGCCGTGGCGTCATCGATACCCTCTATCTTGAAATCCAGAATGTCAGGGCGACAGGCATGTTTTACGAAGTAATCCTGAAAATCGATCCAGCCGCTGTCAGTCTTCACCTTGTTCTGAATACAACTGTCAGTGGGCAGAATAATCGGTGTTTTAACACCGTATGAGCGGGCGATACGGGTCGCGATCTCACTCGGCCGTATCCCCTGCTTGCGCAGCTCTGTGCGGAAGATATGGGTGGCGAAGTCTTTATCACCCAGATACATCCAGGTATCAGATCCCAGTTTTTTCAACTGATCCAGAACCTGATTCGTTTCCGCTTTTAACCCCCAGCCTTTCTCCGTGTCTATCTCTTCAGCCAGGGTGTAAGTCAGGGTATCAATATCCGGCGATACCCACAGACCATGAAATTCCTGATCATCAGCAACATTACCAATCACGCTGAACATCCCGGCATACTGACTGAAGGCAAACCCTTCTGCCATTTTGGCACCACCGACGCCGCCACTCAGCAACACAATCTTCAGGGGCTTATTCATGACGCAATCCTTACGGCATCGGTTGAGGTCGCGATCAGTTCAACCGTGGTATCCCGGTGCATCAGCGAGCGGCTGCCGCAGTCCCGGTCATACGCTTCAACAACGCCATAGAGAGTGTTGCGACGCACAGGATCGCGCCCAGCCGCACTGATCATGCGAATCATGTCTTCCGGCACAATCTCCTGTTCGTTCTTACCGCCAGCGGCACGGGAGATACTCTCATTCATCAGGGTACCGCCCAGATCATTGGCGCCAGCCTGCAGCATCTGTTGCGCATATTCAGGCCCCAGTTTCACCCAGGAGGCCTGAATATTATCAATCCAGCCGTTCAGCATCAGGCGGGCAACCGCATGCATGCGCAGATTCTCTTCCGGGGTTGGCCCCGGGCGAACATCAGGGATATTCATGTAAAGCGGCGATTCGTAATGCACAAAGCCCAGCGGCACAAACTCAGTAAAGCCACCGGTTTGCTTCTGAATCTCTCTGATTTTTCCGATATGCGATGCCCAGTGTGCCGGGCCATCGATATGGCCATACATAATGGTGGAGGTAGTCGGTAAACCCAGCTGATGAGCCGTGGTGATAATCTCAACCCACTGCTCGGTGGTCAGCTTATCCCGGGTTAGCTGCTGGCGAATCTCAACATCCAGAATCTCTGCAGCCGTGCCCGGCATGGACCCCAGACCGTGGTCAATAAGATCCTGAATAAATTCAGCGACGGACACCTTGCTTTTCAGCGCGCCAAACCAGATCTCAAAGGGAGAGAAGGCGTGGATATGCATACCCGGAACACGGGTCTTAATCGCCTTCAGAATTTCACGGTAATGGCTGCCCTCAATATCAGGATGTAAACCACCCTGAATACAGACTTCAGTAGCGCCACGATTCCATGCTTCTTCTGCCCGGTCGGCAACCTGTTCAAAACTGAGTAATTCGGCCGTGGATTCATCTTTGCGTTTAGCAAAACCGCAGAACTTGCAGCCCATGTAGCAGACATTAGTGAAGTTAATATTGCGGGTAATAACAAAACTGGCCTGATTGCCAACCGTCTTCTGACGAATGTAATCTGCAGTCGAAATCAGGGCTTCAAGCTCCGCGCCAGTCGTGCCGAACAGGGTGACGGCATCGGCCTCGGATAACTCGGCACCGTCTATCACGGAGGTCAATATAGTGCGGATGCTCACGTCAATACCATCTAACTGAGCGCTCAGAGCAGGCTCATCAGATACGCAATGATTCAAACTTAAAATACTTGGAGCGTTCATATTCCTTTCCTTAACTTAAATTCAATGGCACCTAAGAAAAGACGTGGTGTTCATCTTGTGTGGGCAATATTGAGCTGCCACGACACTGAACGAACCGTCCGGGAATAAGACTTCACAATAGACAAAACGATGGCAAAAGGTCCCTGCCCGATGACATATTGCAACGAGCGGACTGAGGAAAAAGCTGTCTTAAATAGCAGCTGCTGATGACGAAAAATAACTTCAATATTCATCAGTCCCATTTCTCCGTGTTTATTCTTATTCTCGGTATAGGCCTGCATCCACAAACTTTTTACCAAACGGTAAAATAATACTAGACCAATATTTACCAGATGGTCAATAGTTTATTGAAAGATATTTATCGCCCGAATAATCGAATGTAAGCTATTGAAATAATTTGATTATTTTCAATATCGCGGTACTACTTAGAGATTCTATCAAAGCACTAAAGTAAAAAAGGGCCGCAGATGAGCTCAACGTTAAGACAGAAAATCAGCCTTAAAAGTTGATAGGTGGCCTTAGTAATCGAAGATTTAAAAACGAAGAGAGGGAGGTGAAGCTATAAAAAAACCAGATTAAGCTCAGTGGTGAGCCCTATCTGGTTGCTGTTTTTTTTACTGCAGTTAACGCCGTTACTTACTCGAGGTAACGGATCATAAGAGCCCGTTACAAGATTGTTCGAAAGCGCCTTCGCGAAGTATCGCAGAATTTACTTCATGCCCAGGCCTTTAATGACCAGGTGTGTTAAAAACTCGGTCGCTCTGTCAAAATCATCATCCTGAAGCTTTTCTTTGCCCAGTGAGATACTGATCTGGGAGGAGAAATCCGCGTAAGTTTGCGTCGATGACCAGATCATGAAAAAAAGATGGTACGGATCGACATCATCCATCACACCATCGGCAATCCATTGTTTAACCAGCTTTACATCGGCATCCAACGCCGGTGACAGATGCGACTGGAGATAAGCCTTCAGAAAAGGCGCCCCATTAATAATCTCGATAGCGAAAACCTTTGAGGCATTCGGATGACTGCGGGACAACTCAACCTTACCGCGTATATAGTTACGCAGCATCGCTTTCGGGCTTTCTCCGTGTTGCCCCAGCAAAGCCATCTTCTCAACCCACATATCAAGGATATTTTTCAGTACCTGTTGATAGAGAACCTCTTTGGACGAAAAATAGTAGATCAGGTTCTGCTTAGACATCCCCGCTTTTTCAGCAATCGTTTCAAGCGCAGTGCCATTAAAACCATTCTGAGAGAAAAGATGCTCTGCCACACTAAGAATTTTATTCTCATGCCCCTCCCGAATACGGGAGCGGCGGCGTGGCTTGTCAATAACGACTTCTTCCGATGAATTCGGCATGATGAATTAATACCCGACAGATATAAGAAACAGTGACTATTTTACCATGCGGCAATGGCCGAATCGACCAACGCCCCCTGCACGGAATGTGGAATTAATCAGGGGTCCGCTCAAACATCAGATCCCAGACGCCATGGCCAAGACGTTCACCCCGCTTCTGGAATTTAGTCACCGGGCGCCACTCTGGCTGAGGTGAATACTGGCCCTCTCCGGCGACGTTGCTATAACCCGGCGCAGCAGTCATCACTTCCATCATATGCTCAGCATAGTTTTCCCAGTCGGTGGCCATATGAAATACACCGCCGACTTTGAGCTTCTTGCGGATAGTTGCTGCAAACTCAGGCTGCACGATGCGGCGTTTATGATGTTTTTTCTTATGCCATGGATCAGGAAAGAACAGTTGCAGGGTGCTCAGGCTGCCATCGGGGATACAGTTGGCCAGCACCTCGATTGCATCATGACAGAACACCCGGATATTGCTCAGCCCCTCTTTTTCAGCGTTACTCAGCAGACGGCCAACCCCCGGGCGGTGAACCTCAATACCGATGTAATTGTTCTCAGGATGCGCTTTAGCCATCTCGATGAGAGAATCGCCCATACCAAAACCGATCTCCAGCACCACCGGGGCTTCGCGGCCAAACACCTCAGTCAGGTTTAGCAGACCCGCATCCGGCTCCAGCCCCATCAGTGGCCACTGAGTCTCCATCGCCTTCTGCTGGCCTTCGGTCATCCGTCCGGCGCGCAGCACAAAGCTCTTTACAGTACGCATGTACTTATCCCCGGTGGTCTGATCCGGAGTCTGCTGTTCAGTTTTGTTCTCTTCTGACATCGGTCTGGCTTCTCACTTAAAACAAAGCAGCCTGATCAACGGATCAGGCTGCTGAAATTTTTCATCTGATCAGACCGCCTTGCGGCGATCTCATTTTTAAATCAATTATTTACCGACAATGGTTCCTTCCATCGGCGAGGACGCGCTGGCATATTTCTTCCGGGGCATCCGGCCCGCCAGAAACGCTTCACGTCCCGCTTCGACCGCTTTACGCATGGCAGAAGCCATCAGAATCGGATTACGGGCACCGGCAATGGCGGTGTTCATCAGCACGGCTTCACAGCCCATCTCCATCGCGACCGCTGCTTCTGAAGCGGTACCGACACCGGCATCCACCAGCACCGGCACTTTGCAGTCTTCCATAATCACATTGATGTTGTGTGGATTCAGAATACCCAGGCCGGAACCGATCATCGATCCCAGCGGCATAATAGAGACACAGCCCAGAGATTCAAGCTCTTTGGCCACAATCGGGTCATCGCTGGTGTAAACCATCACTTTAAAACCATCCCGCACCAGCACATCAGCAGCTTTAATAGTTTGTACCACATTCGGATAGAGGGTTTTCTGATCACCCAGCACTTCCAGTTTAACCAGATCGTGTCCGTCCATCAGTTCACGCGCCAGCATACAGGTGCGCACCGCGTCTTCGGCATTAAAGCAGCCAGCGGTATTTGGCAGAATGGTGTATTTATCCGGGGTGATAACGTCCAGCAGGTTCGGTTCATCCGGATTCTGACCGATGTTAGTGCGACGCACCGCCACGGTAACAATCTCAGCGCCACTGGCTTCAATCGCCAGACGGGTCTCTTCCAGATCACGGTATTTTCCGGTACCAATCAGCAGACGGGACTGAAAGCTTCGGCCTGCAATAATCAAAGGATCGTTCAGTTGTTCAGACATTATTCTCTACCCAGTTAAATTCTGTAATATTCTCTCAGACACCATCGATATCAGCAGCCAACTGATCAGCCACCACCAATCGCATGCACCACTTCCACCCGGTCGCCTTCCTGCAGCAGGGTTTCAGCGTGACGACTGCGGGGCACGATCTCCAGATTCAGCTCCACCGCTACACGCCGTTCACCCAATTGCATGGTTTCTATCAGACCTGCCACAGAGGTGTTTTCCTGAACCTCCAGCGTGTCACCATTTACCTGTATCAGCATTGAGATTGATCCACTTTTGTTAACTTAACTGCCGGAAAGAGACCCGGCCAAGATTTAACCAGCCAGCCAGAAACAGCACGCCGCCCACCGGAGTGACTGCGCCCAGCCAGTGCCGGCCAGTCAGTGCCATCAGGTAAAGGCTGCCGCTGAAAAAGACGATGCCAGCCATAAACAGCACAGCGGTCTGCCGCAGACCCCTGTCAGACTGACGCAGCATCAGCAAACCGACGCCAAACAACACCAGGGTATGAAACATCTGATACTGAATACCGGTTTGCAACACATCATACAAACGCTCACTCAGACGTGATCTGAGCATATGTGCCGCAAATGCCCCGAGGGCGACGGTGATAAAGCCACTCAGGGCGGTACAGAAAATGACAAAACGAGCAGACATAACAGCTTCCGGAACATTTAAGGTGGCTATTCTAACAAAGCTTAGCGGTGGCGATAAGCAATAAAAAAGCCGCGCTCAGCAGAGGGCGGCTTAATAACCTGCATAACCAAAGCCGGAATAATCAGGCTTCGAGCATGGCTGTTTTAATCTTCTTCATCGCGTTCTTTTCTAACTGACGAATACGTTCAGCGGACACTTCATAACGGGCAGCCAGTTCATGCAGGGTGGCTTTCTCTTCACCCAGCCAGCGCTGCACCAGAATATCGCGGCTACGCTCATCCAGTTGTTCCATTGCCTCGCCCAGACGCTGATTAGAATCGGCTTCCCAGTTTGAATCTTCCAGCTGGCTGGCAGGGTCCTGACTGTGATCTTCAAGGAAGTAAGCAGGAGACTGATAAGCACGCTCATCATCGTCACCCACCGGCGCATCAAACGCCATATCGGTGCTGCTCATGCGGCCTTCCATCTCGCGGACAACCTGTTCGTCCACCCCCAGATCAGTCGCCATGGCGGTCACTTCGGCGTTGGTCAGCCAACCCAGGTTTTTCTTTTTACTACGCAGGTTAAAGAACAACTTACGCTGAGCTTTGGTAGTCGCCACTTTAACAATACGCCAGTTGCGCAGAATAAATTCATGCATCTCCGCCTTAATCCAGTGCACCGCAAAGGACACCAGGCGAACCCCCATGGTAGGGTCAAAGCGTTTAACCGCTTTCATCAGTCCAACGTTACCTTCCTGAATCAGGTCGGCCTGGGACAGGCCATAACCGGAATAGGATTTAGCCACATGGACTACAAAACGCATATGAGAGAATACCAACTGACGTGCCGCTTCGAGATCATTCTCGAAATACAACCGCTCTGCCAGTCCGCGTTCCTCTTCTACCGTGAGAACAGGAATCGCAGTCACCTGACGTATATATGCCTCCAGATTCTGACCCGGAGATAATACTTCAATGACTCGTAGGCTTTTGCCCATTTCTCAACCTCATTACTTATTCATTTAAGGGTGTCGATATTCAGTTACAGCTAAGACACTCTTTTGCCAGATTAGTTCCGGCTCTATAAACCGCCAGACTCAGGCTTAATCACAACGCGCAAGCATGGCCTGTGTATTGCGGACCAGTAAAGATAGCGACAACACTAGCAGATGGCAAGCACTAGTGTTTAGGCACTTTACCTATATTTACATTCAGGACAGCGATCCATTTACCAAGATTATACGGATAACTACTGCGGTTGGATCTGTCGCAGATGCCGTGCCACCGCCAGCCATGCACCGGCAAGCCCCAACAGTATACTGATCAGAAGTAACAGTATTGTTTCAATAAACCCCAGCCCCGCCAGTTCGAACTGACTATCGTAAAGACTGACTAATTCCCCGACAGGACCATCCAGAAGCAGCAGGCTAAGCTGAATCAGCAGCCAGGCAAACACGCCTCCGGCAACGCCAAACCAGACGCCATCATATAAGAAGGGGCGACGCACGTAGGCATCGGTAGCGCCGACCAGTTTAGCAATCACAATCTCTTCGCGACGGCTCTCAATCGTCAGGCGAATGGTATTGCCCACCACCAGCAACACCGCCATCACAAACAACGCGGCCAGCACCCAGACAGCCCGCTGTGCCAGCAGTATAAAAGCGGCCAGGCGTTGTACCCAGGCCATATCAACAACCGCTTCATCGACCTGCGGCAACGCTTGCAGCTTCGCCTGTAACAGAGGCACTGCGGCCACCGACAGGTCACGGGGCATCACCATCACCACCGCTGGCAGCGGGTTATTTTCCAGAAAGTTGAAGACATCGCCAAATCCGGACATTGTCTTAAACTCCAGCATCCCCTGCTGTGCCGTAATCAGCTCGGTGGCAGCCACATCATCCCGCAACAGCAACTCACGACTCAGGGTCTCCGCTTCAGCGTCGTTAACACTCAGCTTCAGATACAGCGCAATCCGCGGGTCGCCATCCCAGCCACTGCCCAGCTGCTGCAGATTTTTCAACCCCGTATAGAGCGAACCCGGCAATGCCAGCGCGATAGCCAGAACAGCCAGAGTCATAAACGTCGTCAGCGGCTGTGCCAGTAGCGAGTGATAAGAGAACCGGGCAACCTCTGCATGGTGGCGCAGATAGCTGCGGCCCCGGTCGGCCATATTCAGCTTATGATGTTCGGCTCCCCGGTGAACCCTGGCATCCCGTTTAGTATTAAGCTCTACCCGGACAGCCCCCTTGCCGCGCTGATTATTTTCCATCACTCACCAGCCTGCCCTGGTTAAGCGCAATCACCCGATGGGGCATCCGCGCAATCAATCCCAGATCGTGACTCGCTATCAGCACCGTCGTGCCAACCTGATTAAACTGCTGAAACAACCGCATTACCTCTTCTGACAGTTTTGGGTCCAGATTACCGGTCGGCTCATCCGCGAGTAACAACTGCGGCTTATGCACAATCGCCCGGGCGATACCCACCCGTTGCTGTTCACCGCCGGAAAGCACCACCGGATTGAGTTTTTCTTTACTCAGCAGCCCCACTTTATCCAGCGCGGCACGCGCCCGGCGGGCAGCATCAGCAGGATCAAAGCCACAGATGCGCAGGGGGAGCACAATGTTTTCAAATACCGAACGATCAAACAGCAGTTGATGATTCTGAAAGACGACCCCGACCCGACGGCGATGATAAGGGATCTGGCTATTGCCCAGACGGGCAAGATCCTGATTGCCCACCAGAACACGACCATTAGAGGGGCGCTCTATCAGCATCAGTAACTTCAGCAAAGTACTTTTCCCGGCCCCGGAATGACCGGTAAGAAACGCCATTTCGCCCTGTTCAAGGCTAAAACTCACCTGACTCAGGGCGTCATAACCATTGGGGTAACGCTTGGTTACATTGTCGAAACTAATCACAGGCTGGTTACCTTAGAGAGACTTCGAAGAGTGCTGTTTAGCGGCTATTCATCCGACCTTATCAGAGTAAGACCACCCTCAGTCAAACAGGGCGGTAACAAACTCCTTCGCCTGAAAAGGGCGCAGATCATCAACCTGTTCGCCTACGCCGATATAGCGGATCGGCAGATCCAGCTGCTTGGCGATGGCAAAGATAATACCGCCTTTTGCGGTGCCGTCCAGCTTAGTCAGACTGATACCGCTGACACCCACCGCTTCTTTAAACAGTTTCGCCTGACTCATGGCATTCTGCCCCGTACCGGCATCCAGTACCAGCATCACTTCATGGGGCGCCTCGGGGTCCAGTTTTTTCATCACCCGAACCACTTTTTCAAGTTCCTGCATGAGGTTATCTTTGTTCTGCAAACGACCTGCGGTATCGGCAATCAACACGTCTATTTTCTTTGCCTGGGCCGATTGCAGTGCATCATAGAGCACCGATGCCGAATCAGCCCCGGTGTGCTGCGCCACCACGGGTACGTTATTGCGATCACCCCATACCTGCAGCTGCTCAACCGCCGCGGCCCGGAAAGTATCGCCAGCAGCCAGCATGACAGACTTGCCTTCTGCCTGATATTTTTTCGCCAGCTTACCGATAGTAGTGGTTTTACCCACACCATTGACGCCCACCATCAGCAGTACAAACGGCCCTTTCGCCTGAGTAAAATCGATTGGTTTTTCGACCGTTTCGAGCAGTGACGCCAGTTCCGCCTTCAACGCGGTATACAGGGCATCGGCATCGGCCAGCTGCTTACGTTTGACCCGCTCAGTCAGCTTGCCAATAATCTCCGTCGTTGCCTCAACACCAACATCGGCAACCAACAATTGAGTTTCGATCTCTTCCAGCAGCTCATCATCAATCTGTTTAGCCCCCAGAAACAGATCGCCCAACCCTTCGGTCAGGTTGGCTTTAGTACGGCTGAGGCCCGCTTTAATCCGGCCAAAGAAACCGGTTTTCTGTTCCGGCGCGGGAGTCGGTGCAGGCGCACCAGCCGCTTCTGTTTCTATATCAGACTGTATTTCAGGTTCAGGTTCAGCTTCAGTCTGGGCAGCATCTGCAACCTCTTCCTGATGCACCAACGCTTCAGCCGCTGCATCTTCAGCAGTTATTGCTGAAGAGTCATCAACAGTGTCATCTTCCACCTCGGTGTTAACCGGCGCTGCTTCCGACACGGCGGTGACGGAGGTCTCCGCGTCCGCAACTTTAACGTCCGGCGTATCAATCGCTACCGTGTCGACCTCTGACGCTTCGACTTCAGCTGTTACAACATCAGCTGTCAGAACAACGGGGGCATCCGTTTCAGGTGATTCAACGGCGGGTGATTCGGCAACGTCATCCTGGGTATCCGCAACCTCAGGAAGATCCTTCTGCGTATCATCTTTCTCAGAACTAAAAATTGATTTAAGCTTCTTAAACATGCTTGATTACTGTCCGGTGTCAGGCGCTGAAGATGCAAAAAAACAGGGGCATCCCTGTTCCAACTGCGAGTCGTCCTGTATGTTTCATTTAGGCCACTTATCTTACCATAGTAAAGTCCGGCTGGGGCACTGAAAACAGGCCATAAAATAACCGGGAACCACTGATGTCGGAAGCCAGATCTCCACTCTTCAATCGAACCTATCTGAAGGCTATTGCCTGGATAGTCGCCATTGTGATTGTGTTGCTTACGGCAGGCGAGAACCGATCAACCGACTTCATCAGTATAAAGAAGCTGCCCGATACTTCGTTGTACTACGTCAATCAGGACAAAGCGGCCTATCTCCAGCTCAGATTCCTTCTGCGAACCGGTGCCGCCATCAATGGCGATCAGCAACTACTGCAAAAACTGTTACTGCAACAGATTCAACAGCAATTAACAGGCCTGCCTGAGCGACCACTGTTCAGGCGACTCGACACCACCCTGACAACCGAAGCCTCGGCAGACCACATAACCATCGCCTTAACCCTGCCCGCAAGTCACAGCGAAGAACATGCAGCAATCGGCGAGATCGCGGCGACGCTGCTGCAGCAACTCAGCCATTACCAGCGCGACAGCGACCTGGAAAAGCACTGGGAACTACTGGAAGCCGAACAGTATCTCAACCTGAAAGACCCGGAGAGCCGCCTGCTCAATCATTTCACTAACCAGATAAGCGGTCCGGTATCGATCCATCCTCTACAGCGCTTTGCCGACCTTTACCACAACAGCACCCGCCCGGCAGCGATCACCCTGACAATCCAGGGGCCGGATGCAGAACACTTAGCTGAATCCCTGACTGAGCCACTGAAAACGCTGTTAAGCGCAGCCCCCCGGAATACACTCAGCGCATCCGTAGCGCTGCCACCCGGGCCTCAGCGGTTGCAACCACAGAATAATCAGACCTACATCCTCTGGGGCGTTGCCCTGCCCGGCCGCCAGCAGGAACACTTCGCCACCGAACTCCTGGCCGTCAGAACACTGCAACAACTGCTGCAGCAGCAAGATCTGGCGGCTTCACGACTTATCTGGAAATCACTGGACAAACAGGGCTATCTGGCTATGATCCTGCAGGGCTCGCAGATCACCCCCGCAACCGACCTGACACAACAGTTAAACGAGTTGCAGGCACAACTCAGCGATGAACTGATCGATAACACCCGGACAGCACTGCAAACCCGTTTCGATACGCAGATGGCGCAAACCGATAATCAGCTGGCACTGCTGGACAGCGTTGCTTTCTATCAGCTACCGACCGATTACATCAGCAGCTTCGATACCAGCCTTAACCAGGTGGAGAATGATCAGGTCCGGGAGATGATCAGCCGCTTTTTCAACGGTTCGCAGAGTTATCAGATAACCCTGCCCGCCTACTGACAGACACCCCGTTCGACATTAAGGAATTCACATGGCCAGACGTCGCCCAGAGCGAAGCTCTCAGAAAATCAGCTCAGGCAAACAGCAACTGCGCATTATTGGCGGCGAATGGCGTGGCCGTAAACTGAACTTTCCCGAAGTTGAAGGCCTCAGACCCACCCCCGACCGGGTCAGGGAAACCCTGTTCAACTGGCTGGCCATGTATGTCCCCGGCGGGCGCTGTCTCGACCTGTTCAGCGGCAGCGGCGCCCTGGGCTTCGAAGCCCTTTCTCGCGGTGCCGCCCATGTCACCCTGATCGACAACTCAGCCGTCGTTATCCGCCAGCTGAGACAAAACATACAAGACCTGAAAATCCAGAACGCCGAACTGATCACTGGCTCCGCTCCCGACTGGCTGGAAAAACGCAGCAGCGACCTCGAAGTCCAGTTCGATGTCGTCTTTATCGACCCGCCCTTCCGCCAACAACTCGCCGAGCAATGCTGCCTGCTGCTGGAACAGAAAAGCATGCTCGCAAACAACGCCATGATCTACGTTGAAACCGAAAAAGAGCTAACCAACCCGATGGTGCCGGATAACTGGGAACTATATCGCGAAAAAACCGCCGGGCAGGTGACTTATCGGCTTTACAAAAGGAGCTAGAACGCCGCTACGCGGCTGCTAGTTGTTAGACGGAAACTTCGTTTCCTTGCTAGAAAAAGCACAGAAAAACAGCTTTGTAAAAGAGCCGTTGCTCGTGGCTCGAACGTCACAAAAAACGTGACTTGCCCGTAGCTCGCAAAAGCCTTCTTTATAGGCTCTGTGCGCTGATTGATAAATGAGGACTGTGTAAGGTGGTTTCTACGAGAAGACCACCAAATAAAGTCTGCTCTGCGACAAAATCAGACATCGGTCTGCTGAGGCTAACCAGCTAAAATTATTCAGGACTGATCATAGTCAGTTATTTTTTTGGTACAGGTTTTTTTTGGCATTCATTTTCCTATAAAGAGCATTGAGAGATTCAAAATCTTTTTGATCCAGCCCTTCTATAAATTCTTGAGTCCCCCACATTTGACAGATCATTTTGAGTTTTGTCTCTTGCTGGTTAACCTCCTGTGTAACAAAAATCTTATCAAGCCAGCGATAACCAAGAGCACCTGATTTTTGACACAAAATAAGCATCCCTCCAATAGAAGCGCTGTTATAAGTACCGTACGGCACTCTGATTTTTAGTTTTGAATCCAGGTTAAGCCAATCTTTAGTGTAGAGGTAATAATGAGTACTTTTTCTCGTTCTAGCTTTGACCTTATCAAGAACTTCTACTTCATAAGCTTGGGAAGCTGTACTATCAAAATCATGATTAAAATTTCTTAATTCAGCGTAACTGGTCAGGAAAGCACCAGTCCCTCCTAATAATATAACCTCAAGTAAAACCCTATGAGTTCTTGGACTTCTTCCTAACAAATATAAAGTTAAAGCAATCAGGCATAATAACAATGCACCTCCAACCAGAACTGTATGGTGAAATAACAAACTTTCATCTATTACAACAGGGCTATCGGTTAAAATAATTTGTTGAAGCAGGATATAGCCTGTGATTGCTAATGCAGTACTACTACCAAGCAACATAGCAGATTTATAGGGATAATAACTTTTCCATGATTGCGAAAGCAGCCCCGCGGCTGGCTCAACTTTTTTTGACATCTTTTCAAGAAAAGGTATTAATCTTGGTGTTAATTTTTTGATATCTGTTTCATCAAAGTCACTATAAGCCTCTAGCTTTACCCAGAGGCAGCCTGAATTATGCTTTATTTTTTTAACTGTAAATGGAAAACCATCCACGGAGCAAAATATTTCCAAGACAGTATCTGTTATTTCAGTCTTTTTCGACAGCGCCTCATAAAAATCATCATTATCTGATACTATAAAAACCAAATCATCAAATTTAGAATTTCCTACCTGAAACTCAACAACTAAACCAATCGACTTACAAACTTTATCGAACCAACTTTCTCTCTTAAAAGTATAGTCACACTCATTATCAGCATTAATACCTATCAGCACTCCAGTTTTTCTATTTTTATATCTAATCACTTTAAACTTATAAGAAGCCCCATCAACTATAGATTGCGTTCCCTCCCAAGAAGAGTTGATTTTTTTGTAGGTATAAAATAGCGAAAAACTTATAAAACTAATAATCCCAAAGAAAAACCACATCCATTACGCTCCATCGCAATTGTTGTTTTGGCATAGCCTATCTGAACTAGAGATAGACGGTTATATTATCTTTAAAAATACTATACTTCCAGATGAGGTCTATCCGTAGTTATTCATCTGGAGCCGCTATAGAAAATCGAAGGAATCAAGCAAGCCAAAAATCCCAAAGTAAAGGAGCCAAAGGTCTTTTTGCCTTCGCTGTAAGTTTATATTGATTAATTCTAGAATATCACTCCCTGTAATATCCGCTTTATGTCGATAGATGACAATCCATACACATCAGCTCAATTAAGCTTCAAACCTCAGTATTCATCCACAAACCAGCTTCAAGCCTCCTCGCTAACGAAGGCTTTTTCGAGCCACGAGCAAGTCACGCTTTTTGTGACGTTCGAGCAACGAGCTACGTCTTAGCTCTGATAGATGACCATCCACACACATAGCTAAATTAAGCGTCAAACCTCAGTACTCATCCACAAACCCACTTCAAGCCTCCGCGCTAACGGAGGCTTTTTCGAGCCACGAGCAAGTCACGCTTTTTGTGACGTTCGAGCAACGAGCTACGTCTTAGCTCTACTGCGCTGGCATCGCATCATCAACATAATACCGGGCTTTCATCCGTTCTATCTGCTTCAGTGTAAGGCCGTCGTTGGTTTTGAAGGTGAGGCTGAAGCGCTGGCCCGGGCGGACGATGCCGGACTGATGGGCGACGTAGCGGTGAATTCGTCCCTGACTGTCCTGCGCCATAAAGCCCATGATGACGCCCTTAAGCGGCAGGTTGCCGGAATAGCGCCAGCGGGTGGTCCAGCTTTTATCGCTCGCGCGGCGCTGCTGTTCCAGTTTCATATAGCTTTCTACCGCTTTAACAAACTGGGCATACTGGGACTGTCGTACGGCTTCCTGTTTCGCTTGTTGATGGCCAACATAGGCGCCCAGCGCAGTGGAGAGAATGGCGGCAACACCGCCGCCTTCACCGGCCAGTTCCTTATCCTTGTTTTCACGCTTACGCCACAGGGTGTTATTGTCGCGCAGGTAGGCAGCGTTGGGGTTAATCCGGCCCGGCTGATAATACTGTTTTACCCGGTCAGCCAGCGCTTTAGTCTCAGCGGCACGTTCGGCATTCACCGGGTGGTCGTGGGCAAAAAGGCTGCGGGCATTACCTTCCTGTTTAAGCTGTCGCTGCCAGATTCTCGTGGCGGCATAGGGGTCATAGCCTGCCAGCGCCGCGTATAACACGCCAATACGGTCGGCCTCGCGCTCAATTTCGTGGGTGTAAGCCGCCTGATAACCGTCCTTACGTGCGGCGCTGGAGGCCAGTAAACTAATCTGCTGAGTGGTTTGCCGCTCACCTACATGGTTAGCTACGGTATGGGCGATCTCATGGCCGACGACTGCCGCTACTTCTGCATCATTAAGCTGCTGCATCAGCCCCCGGTGGACAACAATATAGGTGCCACCAGTGGTAAAGGCGTTAAAGGTGTTACGGTCAATCAGGACAGGTTGCCAGCGCTCCTGACTCAGGTGACTGACCTGATGAATCCGGTCAAAAATACGCACCAGTCGCTGATACTGTTTACGGTCCAGCGCTGCATTAACCTTACGCCCGGCCTTTTTTTCCTGAGCCAGCAACTGTTCAACTGCAGCATTTCCCTGACGTATCTGGGCGCTGCGATCTGCTGCACTTAGAGTACGCTGGCCGGTAACCCGGTCGGTTTCTGTGATCGATTCAGCCACATCATACAAACCTTTATCGATATTCTGCAGGGTTTGGCAGCCACTCATCAGGCCGACACTAAGCACAATGAACAGTAGCGCTAAGCGTTGTTTTACTCGCATCCGGTCACCTTTCATCCGTCTATTTCAACTGCTATATTCTATATTATTATTAAAATTTTTCTTCTTATAACCACCAAAGATCAATTCATTCCATTATTGTATTTGTGATAGCCTAGCAATTCAGCTAATATCGCGCACTTGCGGATTTGCTAATATTCATTCAAGCAGAGTAGACGTGAACTCATAATGAACATTGCAGTATACCCGGGTACATTTGACCCAATAACCAATGGCCACGCCGATCTGGTTGAACGCGCATCCAAGCTGTTCGATAAAGTGGTTGTCGCTATTGCATCCAGCCCCAATAAAGTACCATTGCTGAAGCTGGAAGAGCGGGTTAGATTGGTAGAAGCGGTAACATCGCATCTGGATAATATTGAAGTAATCGGCTTTGATTGCTTATTAGCTGAGCTGGTTCGCCAGCAGAATGCTAATATTATACTCCGTGGACTGCGTGCTGTTTCAGATTTTGAATATGAGTTTCAGCTTGCCAATATGAACCGCAAGCTAGCGCCGAAGACAGAGAGCATTTTTCTGACGCCGGCAGAGCACCTGTCCTTTATTTCATCGACACTGATTCGTGAAATTGCGAGTCTCGGCGGTGATGTAGAACAATTTGTGCATCCTTCAGTCAATCAGGTACTGAAAGATCATTTCGGACACTAATTTTTAAATAATTACGAGTCAGTGAGGTAGCCACAATGGCATTAATTATCACAGATGAATGCATTAACTGTGACGTATGTGAGCCGGAATGCCCTAACGAGGCGATTGCTCCCGGTGATGAAATCTATGAGATCAACCCTTCAAAATGTACTGAGTGCGTCGGCCATTACGACACGCCACAGTGTGTTGAAGTGTGTCCTGTAGACTGTATCCCTAAAGATCCGGACCACGTTGAGAACGAAGAACAGCTGATGGAGAAATACCATCAGCTAACCGGTAAGTAAGCACATATATCGTTTCTGAAAGCAGGCTGCGGCCTGCTTTTTTTATGCCTGACGTTTATTGAGTCAAAGAGCTAGTTGTCGTTCGTTCAGGCCAAATCGCTGATCAACTAACCGACCTATAGCGGTGCCACCCACAGCCAGATGATAAGCGTACTGCATATGCAGGCAGCGGACTTTATCCCAGTGGCGAATTCCACCAATACCATACTGACTGAACAGCGCAGTAAACCCCAGCTCGTCGATTCGCTGCCGGTCGCTGTCGGCCATCAGTTGCCAGCGCAGATCGACATAGCGCTGCTGGTCAGCCAGGTGTGCAGCGAGTAGCTCTTCATCGGTTGCCAGCTGTTGCTCTATCCGTTTAACTTCTCCACCGGTTTCGATCTCAGCAATCGCCTGATAAAGATCTTTGGAACTCAGCCAGTACAGTGTTGGAAAAGGCTGATCATCCACCAGTGAGCGCATCTGCAATACTGCCGGGATACCCTGTTGATTCTGCCAGGCAATATCCACCAGTCCCCGGGGTTTGCGCCCCAGCTGTTGCTCGATCAGTTCAAGTTGTTGTGCAGATACGGACATTAAAGCTCCTGACTCGGTTTCTGGCTTGAGCTATCCGGCAACCGGCGGTCTAAACGCTCGGCCAGCGTCACAACCTCTTCACCGGGCACCGGTACTCTGGCGGGCATAATCAAAGCGCAGTTATCAAATGGTGCGGCGATCAGCTCCTGATCATCGGTGGCGATCAGTTCGCCTTTATTATACTGTTCAAAGCCCTTCACTGACTCAGTAAAGCGAAACTGTTCACTTTGCGCGGTCAGCACCCGGTCGATACGATAGTGCCCCGCACTGCTATCTGGCTGATAGCCCCATTCAGGCATATCCACCGCCGGGTCCAGCATGCCATGCTGAGCGATAAAGCGCAGGGTGACCGCCAGCGCCTGAGCTGTCGTGGCCTGCGCAAAATGCTGGCCGCATTCAGCCACCAGCGACACGCCACCATCGGTGTGTCGTTCATGTTCAGAGATAAGAATGCCGGGATGGTAGCTGCCCAGATCATACAGAAGGTGTGGGAAAGGAAACCCCAGCTGATCCGCAAAATCGCGATTACAGGGCGTCTGTGGATAGATCAGCATCGGCGCGACGGCAAAGGTGGTGGAGTGCAGGTCCAGCAGACTATCGGCATTTTCGACAAAGGGCAGCAGCGCCACGGCTCGGCGGGTTTCACGACTATCCGGGCAGGTCAGCCGGGAGGGCAGCCAGATACGATTCATATCCTCATCGAGACAGCGGCTGGCGAACGGACGCTGAGGATCGAAGCTTTTATAGGCTTCGACATTGGCAAAGATCAGCGTCAGTGCACCTTTCAGCGGCCGGATATTGTTTTCCAGCAGCCACAGCAGGGCATTCGCGCCACAGATCTCATTACCGTGGGTGAGCGCCTGAATCACCAGTTCCGGCCCTTGCTGGCCTGAATCCAGCCGGTGTACATAATCAACGCCACAATTGCCCTGTTGCCAGGCGCTCAGATCACGGGGCAGTAACTCAATAGGCGCATCGGATGCGGCGATGGAGAATCGACACGGTGGCACAGACATAAAAACGTATACTTCCGGTTATAAAAGGTTAAACGCTGGCGTACTGCTCATCCCGGCCCAGCCAGCGCTGAATAATGGCATCACTCAGCTGCGGGTCGGTGGCGATCTGACTGGCAATCTGTTTCACCCGGGTCAGCAGATCGGCATCCCGCTGCAGGTCGGCCACTTTAAACGACATCATGCCGGTCTGCCGGGTGCCCAGCACCTCGCCCGGACCACGCAGTTCCAGATCTTTTTCGGCAATCCGAAAACCATCGGTGGTTTCACGCATCACCGCCAGTCGTTCGCGGCCCTGCTGTGACAGCGGTGCATGATACATCAACAGACAGAAACTCTCGACCGATCCCCGGCCAACCCGCCCCCGTAACTGGTGCAGCTGAGCCAGTCCCAGACGTTCCGGGTTTTCGATAATCATCACCGAAGCGTTGGGCACATCCACGCCTACCTCGATCACGGTGGTGGCCACTAACAGGTCCAGCTCAGCGGCTTTATAGCTGGCCATAATGTCAGCCTTCTCTGCCGCTTTCATCCGCCCGTGGATTAAACCAATACGCAGCTCTGGCAGCGCTTCACGCAGCTCTTCTGCGGTCACCTCGGCGGCCTGACACTGTAATGCCTCAGACTCCTCAATCAGAGTACAGACCCAATAGACCTGTCGCCCCTGGCCACAGGCATCACGCACCCGCTGTACGACTTCAGGGCGGCGCTGATCGGAGATCACAACCGTATTGACCGGCGTGCGCCCGGGGGGTAGTTCATCGATAATCGAGCAGTCCAGATCCGCATAGGCACTCATCGTCAGAGTACGGGGGATCGGCGTGGCGGTCATAATCAACTGATGTGGCGCCCGCTGATCGGTGCGGCCCTTCTCCCGTAACGCCAGTCGCTGATGCACCCCGAAGCGGTGCTGTTCATCGACCACCACCAGTCCGAGATTGGCAAAGTTGACGCCATCCTGAAACAGCGCGTGGGTACCGACCACCACCTGCGCCGATCCATCGGCGATCACATCCAGCTGCGCCTGCCGCTTTTTGCCTTTCAGCTTGCCCGCCAGCCAGGCGACTTGCAGACCTAATGGCTCCAGCCAGTTACTGAAATTAATAAAATGCTGTTCTGCGAGAATCTCTGTCGGCGCCATCACCGCCGCCTGAAAGCCCCCTTCAACCGCCTGCAGCGCCGCCAGTGCGGCGACCACCGTTTTGCCGGAGCCGACATCACCCTGCACCAACCGTAGCATCGGATAGGGCTGCGCCAGATCGGTACTGATCTCCTGACTGACCCGTTGCTGTGCACCCGTCAGAGGAAAAGGTAACTGTTGCAGAAACTGATCCCGATAGCGGGTGGTAGTAGCCAGCTGCGGTGCGCCTGACTGACGGGTACGCTGGCGCAACTTCAGCAGCGACAGATGATGTGCCAGCAACTCTTCAAATGCCAGTCGGCGCTGGGCCGGATGGTAACCGTCCAGCAACTGTTCCTGATCGGCATCCACCGGCGGACGGTGCAGATAGTTCACCGCATCATTCAACGGTGGCAAACGCCACTGCTGGCGCAGGTTTTCCGGAATCAGTTCGGTCAGCGTTCCCTTCGCCAGATATGCCAGCGCGCCATCGGTCAGGGTTCGCATACGTGCCTGATTGAGCCCCTCAGTGGTGGGATAGATCGGCGTCAGCGAGTCCTCCACCGGGGTGATGACCGTATCATCCACCCGGCGATATTCCGGATGGTAGATCTCCAGACCGCTGGCACCGGTACGTACTTCACCAAAACAGCGAATGCGGGTGCCGGGTTTGAGATTATTTTTCTGCGCGGCGGAAAAATGAAAAAAGCGCAGGGTGATCGTGCCAGTGCCATCCTGCAGACGGCAAACAAGACTGCGACGGCGTCCCATGGCGATATCCGCACCTTTCACCTCACCTTCAATAACGCCCTCATCACCAGGGCGCAGGCCACCAATCGGCATAATCCGGGTACGGTCCTGATAACGCAGTGGCAGGTGAAACAGCAGGTCCTGCAGGGTATAGATATCCAGCTTTTCCAGTTTCAGTTGCAACGCGGCCCCAACCCCTTTGAGTTCGGTAACCGGCAGTTGCGCCAGCGCAGGGCCATTCATATCAGTATTTGTTTTCCGCGACCGGACAGCTGTTGAGTGCTTCAATCAGCAGATCAATCGCCTGTGGACGGGGAAAACTGGCACGCCAGGCCAGGCCGACAGAGCGCACCGGAGCGGGTGATTTAAACGGTTTAGTGACTACCATATCAGACTGGTAGTAACCACCGGTGGCAGACTTAGGAATCACACTGGCACCCAGCCCCGACGCCACCATCATACGGATCGTTTCTAAGGAGCTGCCTTCGGTAATAGTATGCTTATCTGACGCGTTACCGGAGATCGCCGGGCAGGCTTCCAGCACCTGATCACGAAAGCAGTGTCCCTCACCCAGCAGCAACAGATCCTGCTCATGCAGCGTCTGACTGTCGATCTGGTCTTTACCCGCCAGAGGATGATCCTTCGGCAACAGCATCATGAAGGGTTCATCATAGAGCGGCCGGGTGAGAATATCTGGCTCATCAAACGGCAGCGCGACAATAATCGCGTCCAGCTCGCCGTTGCGGATTTTAGGCCGCAGGTTTTCGGTAAAATTCTCTTCGATATAGAGCGGCATCTTCGGTGCCCGCTTCTGCAGTTCTGGCACCAGCTGCGGAAACAGATAAGGCCCGATAGTATAGATAGCCCCCACCCGTAGCGGGCTGGCCAGCTGATCCTTACCTTCCTGAGCCAGATCTTTGATTGACTCGGCCTGTTCCAGCACCGTCTGCGCCTGACGTACAACTTTTTGTCCTACCGGTGTTACCCGAACCGCATGTTTACTGCGTTCAAACAGCGCTGTTCCCAGTTCATCTTCAAGTTTTTTAACCGCAATACTCAGGGTTGGCTGACTGACAAAACAGCGTTCGGCGGCCCGGCCAAAATGTTGTTCCTGGGCCAGGGTAACGATGTAACGTAACTCAGTAAGAGTCATACGAGGCTTTCCTTTGTTATGATACTGACTCAACCTGAATCAGGAAAAGTACGGTGAAGCATATGTTAAACAGAGATCAGATTCTAATCGCCGGTTGCGGTGATATCGGTAGCCAGCTGGGACTGAATCTGGCGACAGAAGGACACCAGGTATTTGGCCTTCGACGTAATATAAACCAGCTGCCCCCTGCGATCCAAGGGATTGCCGCTGATCTGAGTCAGACTGACACGCTTAAGGACTTGCCGCAACAGCTGGACAGCGTTTTCTATGTGGTTGCCGCAGGTTCACGGGAAGAGTCTGTCTACCGTCAGGCCTATTCCGGCGGACTGCATAATCTGCTGCAGGCATTTCAGCAACAGGGCATCCGTCCCCGGCAGCTGTTCTTTGTCTCCAGCACAGCGGTCTACCATCAGCAGAATGATGAGTGGGTGGACGAGAATAGCGCAACCGAGCCAGATAATTTCTCCGGCAGCATCATGCTGGAGGCCGAGCAGATCGCGTTGCAAAGCGGCATTCCGGCCACGGTCGTCCGCTTCAGCGGCATCTACGGCCCTGGACGCAACTACATGCTCAGCCAGATCAATCGCGGCACAGGCTACCCCACAGAACCGCCACGCTACAGCAATCGCATCCATCGGGATGACTGCGTTGCAGTCCTGATGCACCTTTATCAACTATCTAAAGAGCAACCCCTGGCACCGGTATATCTCGCCAGCGATGATCAGCCGACACCACTGCACGAGGTCGGCGACTGGCTGGCAGCCCAGCTTGGGGTTGAGATCACAGAACGGTCAGCACGACGCACCATCGGCAGTAAGCGCTGTGACAATACATTACTGAAGCAGAGCGGTTATCAGTTCAGATATCCTGACTACCAGACTGGCTATGCCGGACTGATTAAAACGTTTTTAAACCAGCCCATTTAACAACCGGCTCCCGGAATCGGCAGGCCTACTGATCGATATGCGGATCCCGCAGCTGCGGGTCCAGTTCCTGCGGCGTGTTGCGGTGATGGTAATACTGATAGCGGTTAAAGCGGTATTCCATAAACCGGAACAACGCAATAATCAGTGCGCTGATCGCCAGATAAACAACCCCCGCAGCCAGAAACATCTCCAGCGGGGTGTAGGTGCGGGCGATAATCGTGCGCGCCATACCGGTCAGATCTAACAGGGTGATAGTACTGGCCAGAGCGCTCCCCTTAAGCATCAGTATCACCTCGTTGCCATAGGCCGGCAGAGCGATACCAAAGGCCCGGGGCATAATAATGCGGCGAATCTGCAACGCTTTACTCATGCCCATCGCTTCCGCCGCTTCTATCTCACCGGTAGGGATCGCCTGAATCGCGCTGCGGAACAGCTCAGCGCTGTAAGCAGCCGTATTCAGACTGAACGCAATAATCGCGCACCAGTAGGGCTGTTTCAGTACTGGCCAGAGAAACGACTCACGCACCGCTTCAAACTGCGAAGCACCGTAATACACCAGAAAGATCTGCACCAGCAGCGGTGTGCCACGAAAAAAGTAGATATAGGTAAACGGCAGCGCCTTCACCCAGGTACGGGTCGAGGCCCGCATCAGCGCCAGCGGCACAGCCAGCGCAATACCGATCAGACCGGAGATCAGCACCAGCTCCAGCGTCAGCCAGGCGCCTTCCAGCAAGCGGGGGAAATACTTCCAGATAACTTCCCATTCCCAGGTCATGCGCGATTCCCCCGGGCTGCCGGGTTAGCAATCCGTTCCATAAACATGGTAAAACCGGTGGTCGCAGCGGTCAGCAACAGATAGATACAGGCCGCCACCATAAAGAAGGTAAAGGGTTCTTTTGTGCTGCTTATCGCCACCTGCGACTGCCGCATAATATCGTTCAGCCCCACCACGGAAACCAGCGCAGTATCTTTCAGCAACACCTGAAACAGATTTCCCAGACCCGGTATCGCCAAACGCCACACCTGCGGCAGGATAATGCGGAAAAAGGTGCGCAGGGTACTCATGCCACAGGCCAGACCGGACTCCCACTGACCTTTGGGAATTTCCAGCAACGCCATGCGAAACACTTCAGTGGCATAGGCACCAAAGGCGATCGACAACGCAGCGACACCCGCAACAAAGGGACCGATCTCGATATAATCGGTGTAACCAAACCATCCCGCGATCCACATCAACAGCTGCGAACCACCAAAATAGATAGTTAACACCAGCAGCAGCTCGGGCAGGCCTCTGACCAGCGTGGTATAGCCCGTTGCCAGCCAGCGGGCCACAGGATTTTTCGACAGCTTTGCTGCTGCCCCTATCAGACCAAACACCAGCCCCACCAGCAGGCTGCAAAGCGCCAGCTGGATAGTCACCCAGGTACCGGATATCAGAAGATGGCCAAAACCTTGCAGATCCATGAAATTCGCCTAATAAACCGGCCGGTCAATGCCGGCCTCGGTTAGCAATGCTGATTTAAGCCACCATCAATAAATAGAAAACGGGAAGTACTTTTCGTTGATTTTAGCGTAAGTACCATCGGCAACAATCGCTTTAATAGCCGCACTGAATTTGTCTTTCAGATCGTCGCCTTTGCGCACAGCGATACCGATCTCATCGTTGATATCGATATCAGCACCGTTAAACGCAAACTCTTTGCCGTCCTCAGAGCGCAACCAGTCATAGGCTGGAAACTTATCGGACAACAAGGCATCCAGACGACCAGACGCGAGGTCCAGATAAGCGTTATCCTGAGTATCGTAGAGTTTTACCTCAACCACATCGCCCAGGTTATCTTCCAGATACTGACCGGCAATCGTCGCACGCTGAGCACCAACGGTTTTACCTTTCAGGCCCTCTTTGGTGGTTTTAATCGTACTGCCGACCGGCGTTACAAAGGCCAGCACATTGGAATAATACTTATCAGAAAAATCGACCACCCGCAGACGCTCTTCAGTGATCGACATCGAAGCGATAATGGCATCATATTTACGCGCCCGCAGCCCGGGAATAATACCATCCCAGTCCTGCGCAACGATCTCACAGTCAGCCTGCATCTGTTCGCACAGCGCTTTCGCCACGTCGACATCAAAGCCGATCAGCTCACCATTAGAGTCGACCATATTGAACGGTGAATAGGCACCCTCCGTTGCGATGCGGATCTTATCACCGGCAGTGGCCATCTGCGCGGTCACCAGCCCCATAGCAACAAGGGTAGCTGTGGCAAACAATTTACGTATATTCATCATCTTTTCCCTTTCAATGTTTCTTCGATTTATTAACAACGTACGGTTTTTAAAACGGTTTAGCATTCAATCGCTTAGCTGTGGCTGGCCATGAATTCCTGCACACGTGTGGATTTCGGATGATTAAACACCTGATCAGGCGGCCCCATCTCTTCAATCTGCCCCTGATGCAGAAATATCACCTGACTGGAGACATCTTTAGCGAAGCGCATCTCATGGGTAACGATGAGCATAGTGCGCCCCTCTTCTGCCAGCTCTTTCATCACCGCCAGTACTTCGTTGACCAGCTCTGGGTCCAGAGCCGAGGTTGGCTCATCAAACAACAGCACCTGCGGGTCCATCGCCAGGGTCCGCGCAATGGCGACGCGCTGCTTCTGTCCGCCCGACAGGTTATCCGGATAGGCGTCGCGTTTATCCGCCAGTCCTACCTTTTCCAGCAGCTGCTCGGCCCGGGCAATCGCCTCGGCTTTGGGCTGTTTCAGCACCTGAGTCGGCGCTTCGATAATATTCTCCAGAATGGTTTTATGCGGCCAGAGGTTAAAATTCTGAAACACAAAGCCGATGCGGGAACGCATCTGTTGCAGCTGTTTACGGTTTGTCGCTATCAGATTGCCGTCTTTGCCAGGCTTAAGATCAAGGCTTTCATCACCCACCGTGATCTCCCCCCGGCTGGGGTGTTCCAGCAGGTTAATACAACGAAGCAGGGTGCTTTTTCCAGAGCCACTGGAGCCAAGAATAGAGATCACATCACCATCATAAGCGGTCAGGGAGACCCCTTTCAGGACGGTAAGATCACCGTAGGACTTATGAATATCGTTCAGTACCAGGGCTGTTCGGGTATTCGTCATGATCAGACTTCCATCTGGTATGTATTGTGCCGTGGGTAGCGGATAATAAAATCAAGAATAACACTCAACTCACCTGACGTGAGAGTTGAGAAAATCAGACAGAGTCACTATCACCGCCGTTGCCTAACAGAAACATAACAGAAACATCACAGAAACAGAAACAGACAATTTTCACAAAACGGGCATGGAATAAGACAAAAAAGAGTAGCAGAGCGGTCATCCGCTGCAGAATCACAGCATCAGAACGCAAAAACGGCTCCGAAGAGCCATTTTTTATCGACAACTGAGCGCGGCTTGCGCGTAAAGATTAACTCCCGAACTGACTCAGCAAGGTTTCCTGTGCGCTGATCAGCTCTTCACCTTCGGCGGGTTTGTTCGGCGTGTAACTGCCATCAGAGTGCAACATCCAGCTACGGCTGTTATCCGCCAGATAGAGATCCAGGTCTGCCTTAATCCGCTCAGCCAGTTTTCCGGTTAACGGGAACCCGGTTTCAACCCGGTTAAGCATATTCCGCTCCATCCAGTCGGCACTGGAACAAAGCACATCGGGCTTACCTTTATTGCCAAAGTAATACACGCGGGTATGCTCAAGAAAACGGCCGATAATCGAGCGTACTGAGATATTTTCTGAGATCCCGACAATACCGGGACGCAGACGACACATACCCCGCACAATCAGCTCAATCTTCACCCCTTTCTGCGAAGCCTGATACAGCGCCCGAATCAGCTGAGGTTCTGTTAAGCCATTAATTTTTACGATGATATGACCATTTTTACCATGCTTAGCTTCACGCTCGATCATCTCGATCATGCGCGCATGCAGGGTAAACGGTGCATTGTGCAGTTTTTTCAGGCGCAGAATCTTACCCATGCCGGTGAGTTGCTGGAAGATTTTATGAACATCCTCACCCACATCAACATCGCTGGTCATATAGCTGTAATCGGTGTACAGCCGCGCCGTCCCGGAATGGTAGTTACCGGTGCCCAGATGTGCATAACGCACCAGTTTTCCCTCTTCCCGGCGCACAATCAGCATCATTTTTGCGTGAGTCTTAAAATCAACCACACCATAGACCACCAGCGCACCGGCTTCCTGCAGGCGTCCCGCCAGTTGCAGGTTGGACTCTTCATCAAACCGGGCCCGCAGTTCGATGACAACCGTAACCTCTTTACCACTGCGGGCAGCATCCACCAGCGCATCGACGATATCAGAGTTAACCCCGGTCCGGTAAAGCGTCTGCTTGATCGCCAGCACCTTCGGGTCTTTCGCCGCCTGACGCAGCAGGTCAACCACTGGTGAAAATGACTGGAACGGGTGGTGCAGCAGTTCATCTTTCTGACGCAGAACATCAAAAATATTTTTCTGCTTATACCGGCCTGACATTCCCGGTGTAAAAGGTTTCCAGCAGAGCTGCTTACAGTCAACCAGATCACGCAGTGCCATCATGCGAGTCAGGTTTACCGGGCCATCGACCCGATAGGTATGCGCTTCATCCAGGCTGAATTCGCGCAACAGAAAACGGATGAGATGTTCAGGGGTACGCTTGTCCACCTCAAGACGGACGGCAGCACCATACTTACGGGAGTGCAATTCGCCCCGCAGGGTGCGGGCCAGGTCTTCAACCTCTTCAGAATCGAAGGTAAGGTCGGCATTGCGGGTGATACGGAACTGATAACAGCCCTCAACCTTCATCCCCGGGAACATCTCATCGGCAAACTCATGGATGATGGAGGAGAGGAAAATCAGATTATCGCCGCCATTGCAGAGATTATCCGGCAAGCGGATCAGGCGTGGCAGAGAACGGGGAGCGGGGATAATCGCCAGACCGCTTTCCCGGCCAAACGCATCCTTACCATCCAGCTCAACAATAAAGTTAAGACTCTTATTAACCAGTCGTGGAAATGGATGGGACGGATCAAGCCCGATAGGGCTGACAACCGGCTGCACCTTTTCTTCAAAGAACACCCGAATCCACTCTTTCTGCTCATCGGTCCAGTCGCGGCGACGCTGAAAGTGGATATTCTCATTCTTCAGCTGCGGGAAGATGGTTTCATTAAGAATTTTGTACTGACGTTCTACCTGTGTACTGCAGATTTCACCAATACGATTCATCACCGCCTGCGGATGCAGAGCATCAGGGCCGACCGACTCACGCCCATACTTCAGCTGCGCCATCAGTTCAGCGACACGAATCTCAAAGAACTCATCCAGGTTGCTGGAAAAGATCAGCAGGAACATCAGCCGTTCCATCAAGGGATGACTTTCATCCAGCGCCTGCTCCAACACCCGGATATTAAACTGCAGATGACTCAGCTCGCGGTTGATATAGAGTTCGGGGGCTTTCAGGTCCAGTGGCAGCTCTTCTACCGGTTCGGTTACCGCAATCGCTTCACGGCTTTCAACCAGCGCAATAGAGGCTTCAGCAGCTTCATTTGAAGCATCACGCTGTTCGTTAACAGCCTGAATTAACTGCTCTGTCGCTTTCTCAATCACCTGATCAGATGCCTGATTCGTGACCGATTCACTCGCCCGATCTTTGCTCTGCTCTGTCATTACTGCTCCTCTACTCTACAACCACTATTGATGTTGAGCGCCCCTGCTGTTACTCAATATCATTCATTCAGTAACTGCGCAGCACGCTTGGCAAAATAGGTCAGAATGCCATCACAACCGGCCCGTTTAATACAGGTCAGAGATTCCATCATGACGCTACGTTCATCAAGCCAGCCATTCTGAAATGCCGCCATGTGCATCGCATACTCACCGCTGACCTGATATACAAATGTCGGTACTTTCAGTTCCGTTTTAACCCGGCGAACAATATCCAGGTAAGGCATGCCCGGCTTAACCATCACCATGTCGGCGCCCTCCGCCAGATCCATCGCGGCCTCATGCAACGCCTCGTCACTGTTGGCGGGGTCCATCTGGTAGTTAAACTTATTACTCTTACCCAGGTTACCGGCAGAGCCTACCGCATCACGAAAAGGACCATAGTAAGCACTCGCATACTTAGCAGAGTAGGCCATAATACGTGTGTTAACACGGCCATTCATTTCTAACTCTTCACGGATAGAGCCAATCCGGCCGTCCATCATATCGCTGGGCGCAACGATATCAGCCCCCGCTTCGGCATGGGACAGCGCCTGACGCACCAGCGTATCAACGGTGCGATCATTTAAAACATAGCCGTTGGCGTCAACAATGCCATCCTGGCCGTGGGTGGTGAATGGATCAAGCGCCACATCGGTAATCACACCCAGTTCCGGACAGGCGTCTTTCAGCGCCCTGACTGCGCGCTGCGCCAAACCATCCGGGTTATAAGCCTCTTCCGCCTCTTCAGTTTTAGCACTCAGCGGTGTCACCGGAAACAGCGCTATCGCCGGAACACCAAGCGACACTAACTCCCGGGCTTCTTGAACCAACAGGTCGATACTCACCCGCTCAACGCCAGGCATCGAGGGCACCGCTTCACGCTGATTTTGTCCTTCAATCACAAACATCGGATAGATCAGGTCATCCGGCGTTAACACGTTTTCACGCATCAGACGCCGGGAAAAATCATCAGTCCGCATACGACGCATACGGGTTTCAGGGAAAAAACGCTGGCTATTAGTAAATGACACGGAAATCTTCCTCCAGAAGTGGCTATTTGACCGGAAAACAATGACATTATTATGACAGAAGCCACTCAGTGGCGACTATAGATAAAGCACAATACTTGGCGACAGAGCCTTTATAATACGAAAACAGCCCGTCACCCGGACCGGCTATGCAGTAATTGGCAGCAATCTGTTGTCAGACGTTTGCCTTCACCTTAAAGGGAGTACAGTTTATGAAAAAAGTTGCAGTGGTTTTAGCAGGTTGTGGTGTTTACGATGGTTCGGAAATTTATGAGTCGGTATTAACACTATTAGCCATTGAACAGGGCGGCGCCAGTTATCAGTGTATGGCCCCCAATATTGATCAGATGCATGTCATTAACCACCTCAGTGGCGAGGTTATGGCAGACCAGCAACGTAATGTGCTGACCGAAGCGGCCCGTCTGGCCCGGGGCGACATTCTCGACCTGGCACAAGCGAATCCCGAAGACTACGACGCACTGATCATTCCCGGCGGTTTCGGTGCGGCCAAAAATCTGAGTAATTTTGCGGTTGCCGGTGCCGCCGCCGTGGTCAACCCGGATCTCATCACCTTTGCCCGGGCGATTCAGGCCGCCGGAAAACCTGTAGGTCTGATCTGTATCGCACCCACAATGACACCCCTGCTGTTTGGTGACGCCCTTTGCACCATCGGCAATGATAAAGAGATTGCCACAGCGATTGAAACCATGGGTGGCCAGCATCAGGAGTGTGATTGCAGCAGCATTGTTGTTGATGAGATGCGTAAAATTGTCACCACGCCAGCCTACATGTTAGCTGGCAGCATTTCTGAAGCCGCCAGTGGTATCAATAAACTTGTTGATAAGGTGCTGCAACTTTCCTGAGCGCTGGTATCATTAGCGCCTTAATTATAGTGACACAGTAGAGAGCCATTCTATGCCATCAGTGATGTTTGCCTGTTATTTAAAATGCGGCACGACATACAGGCCCGGCTGATGGCTCGCTCACTCTCTTTTCGTATCGGTATTATCATTACGGTACTCTCGATATCACTGAGCGCAATGCTGCTACTCATCTGTCTGGCACTGATCAGTCAGACGGACCTCCGTCAGCCCGGGGCGCTCACTCCCACCGCCATCGGCATCATCGTCACCGCCTATATCGTACTCTTACTGCCAACGCTTATGCTTTCACGTTTTCTGGCAAAGAAATTACTCAGGCCACTGCATCAGCTCACCGCGAAAACCCGCGATTACAATGCTGGCGGCAACCCTGTCAATTTTGCCATGGACACGGGGGGCGAGTTTGGAGAGCTGGGCAAAGCGATGCAGGAGATGCAGGAAAATCTCAGCGACAGTCATGCCCGACTGGAGCTGATGGCGTTTCGTGACTCACTGACCGGTTTATCCAATCGTCGCGGGCTGCATCAGGAACTCAGCAAGCTCATCCTCTGGGGGCGCAAACAGGAAAGCCGTATTGCCCTGCTGTATATCGATCTGGACCATTTCAAACAGATCAATGATTCTGCCAGCCACGCCTATGGCGACCAGGTGCTTAAGGATGTCGCCCAGCGGCTTCTGCAAGTGGTCAGCCTTCAGACCCGGAACAAACAACTGCCCTTTCCTGAAGAGCTGCTGGTATCGCGTCCCAATGGCGATCAGTTTGTCGTTATGCTGCCGGATGTGCAGCAGCTTGAACAGGCAGAACAACTCAGTCAGCGGATTATCGCAGCAATACAACAGCCATTTAAGGTTAATGAGCGCTGTTTCAAGCTTTCCTGCAGTCTTGGCATCGCCCTGTTCCCGGATGATGCCAACAGTGCCGAACGGATGTTAAAGCACGCCGATATAGCGATGTCTGAAGCCAAGCGTAACGGCCGCAACTGTGCCCGCTACTTTCTTCCAGCGATGCACCGCCAGGTGGAAGACCGGGTTACGATCCTGCAGGGCATCAGCAGCGCAATCACCGACGACCAGCTCTATCTCGCCTATCAGCCAATCGTCCGGCTACAGACCGGCCAGGTCATAGGCGCTGAAGCGTTATTACGCTGGCAACACCCGAAACGCGGCCGGCTGGGGCCGGAAACCTTTATCCCCATCATCGAAGAGTCTGATCAGATTGGAGCCCTGACTGTCTGGATTATCGAAACCGTTGCCGCTGATATCCTGACATTACCCCGCCAGGCCGATGCTATTAAGCTATCGATCAACATCTCTCCGGCCATTCTGAATAAACCGGAGCTGGCGCAGCAGGTTAACGATGCACTCCTGAAGGTTGAAGCACCAGATCACCGTATCTGTCTGGAAATTACTGAAACCAGCCTGATGCGCGACATCGACAGCACCCTGCCCCTGCTGCAACGATGGAAACAGGCAGGCTATAACATCTGGATCGATGACTTCGGCACGGGTTACTCATCCCTGAGTTATCTGGCACGATTGCCCATTGATGGTGTAAAAATAGATCGCAGTTTCATCCGCGATTTCAATCACTCCAGACCCGTTATCGAGGCGATTATTGCCCTCGCCGACACCATGAATCTACTGACCGTGTCTGAAGGAATCGAAAAGCCAGAACAACAACAGGCACTGATCAGCCTTGGCTGTGATTATGCGCAGGGATATCTCTATTCAGAACCGCTTTACATTAACCAGCTCAATGACAGACTCGGACAGCAACATGTCAGTGAGCTCAGCCCCTCTGCCCGACACAACCCGCCACTCAATACGCCCATCTGAAAGCGGATTATGCTTGAAAGGACTACTCGTTATGTGGATGCTTTTATTAAATTTTTGACTTGTATCACCTCAGAGAGACATTGCGCAAATAAGTGCTTATTACGGTCGATACAAGACGGTATTGTGAACCCTGATCTCTGATCGCAACCGGAACTTAAAGGATGAAATACTTAATCGCTATGTATATTTCACTAAGTGAATCTCTGGGTATCTATACGCTTGATCAACTCTATGAGTTATTCAGCAACAAACAACATAGTCTGCCAATCTCCCGTCACCGGGCGATGATTATGCAAAGCCGGGTGTTTTTCTTCTGCGCTATTTTTGCTGTGCTGGTGCCAACCTGGTCGCTGATAGACCTGCTATTCCTGCCTGGCAAACTCTGGGGCGAGTTACTCCTGATCCGGGTGCTCTCCGGTGCCGCGTTTATTCTGCTGGCCTGGCAAGCCCGCAAAGAAGCCAGCCTGCTGCGCGCACGGCTGCTTCTGGCCGGCATGCTATCGGTCACCCCCCTGTTTTATCTGATTTCAGACCACTGGTTGCAAGCCTATGAACTGAGCGGCGCAGAACAGGTGATTGCCGAACTCTATGCCCTGTTACCCTTCGTGATGGTTGCTGGCCTGACGCTGTTCCCATTAACCCTGAGAGAGCTGTTGGCCTATTCAGCCCCCATGCTCGCCGTCGTTGTGCTGGCGACCATTCCTGAAGCCAGAAGCGACATCCCCCAGGCAGTATCAACTATCTGGCTGTTCACCCTGATTCTGGGTGTTGCGATGTTTTCATCCCTGAACCAGCTTCGCTATATGCTCTCGCAGGTCAACCGCGCCAGTTATGATGTCCTGACAGGTTTGCTGACCCGCCGGGCAGGTATTGAGGTGCTTGATCTGCAGTTTCGCCTGACCACCATGAGTGAGACCAATCTCTCAATTCTCTATCTCGATCTGGATCACTTTAAAACCGTCAACGATGTTTACGGCCATGAGGCCGGGGATGTTGTGCTGAAAACCGCCGCCCAGCAACTCTCTGCAACAGTGCGTAAAGGCGACAGCATTGTCCGCTGGGGTGGTGAAGAGTTCATCGTTGTGCTCCCTACAGCGACACCGGCAGAAGCGAACGAAGTCATCAGCCGGGTGATGAAAGCCGGTCTCGGCGACCGCCCGGATGGCACCCCCGTCACCGCCAGTATTGGTGTGGCTGAAGTTCAGGCCGATACCGTAAAAGACTGGAAAGCGATGATCGAACTGGCTGACCATCGGATGTACACAGCTAAAACCGGCGGACGCGCCCGCAGCGTTGGCACCGATGGAGCGCAGCTACTGTGGTCAGAGAATTCGTCTGATCCGACTGAAGCACTCATGGACGATGCGGACCAGGAGACGGCCGCAGCGGTTAGCGAGAATAACTAAGCGACATCACTCTTCAGCTTTATTTCCTGCCGGTCAGAGACCATTAACCGGCAGGAAAAGGGATCAGCTCTTTCACTACCCGACGACACAGATCCCGCAACCAGATACTGCCGGGGTCCTGATCAACCGCTTTCGGCCAGACCAGATAATATTCCGTATCTTTTGATTCAAAAGGCAGTGTTTTGATCGTCAGCCCGAAGCGTTCTGCATACTGCGTTGCCAATAACCCGCTAGAACTGAACAATAACTGCGTCCGGCCAACGGCCTCCAGCGCCGCCATAAAATAGGGCGTGCGCAGTGCAAAGCGCTTCTTGCGCGCCAGTCTGCCTAACGGGTCATTGCCCGGTAGTCTGGCCCCTCCCCCCAGGTTCACCAGTACGTGGGAAAACGAAAGATAATCATCAAGACTCACCTCTTCCTGAGCGGCCAGAGGGTGATCCCGGGACATAATCAGAACATACTTTTCCCGTCCCAGCAGTTGTCTCTCAAAATGATTGGGCACCTGAATAAAGCTGCTGCACAACGCCACATCACAGGTCGGATCTGACTCATCCAGCAAGCTGGTGTCCGTCACCGTAGAGGTATCCAGCGAAGCATTCGGCGCTTCCCGATAAAAACGCTCAGTAATGCTGGGGCCATAAGCCTGGGCCTGATAGTGGGTGGTTTGCAAGCGGAAGGTACGGTCGCTCTGGTGTGGCACAAACTGCGACGCCGCCATCAGGCTCTCCATCTGCTCCAGCATCTGCCGTACCGGCCCTTCCAGCGCGAGCGCTTTAGCGGTAGGAATCATCCCCCGGGCGGTGCGCACAAACAGAGGGTCGTCAAAAGCTTCCCGCAAACGGGTCAGCACCCGGCTCATCGCCGACTGGCTGATAAACAACCGGTCTGCCGCACGCCCGACATGACGCTCCTCAAGCAGACAGAGCAGCCCGGTAAGGCTTTTGATATCCAGTTGCTGAAACTGACCTGACAACATAAAACTGCTCACCTGATCCCTTCCCCTTGGGTCATCGCCCCAGCATTATCTGATTTATGCATAAAACTCTGAACTATTATGCATTGGAAACAATTTAGAATAAACGCCATGCTTCAGGCTCTGGATATTGACACTTGCGAGCACGGACATGACTCTGGATCGTCGCCAATTTTTATATGGTCTGTTTTTCTGCTGCGTCACCCTGATGTTCTGGGGGATGCTGCCCATCGCCCTGAAACTTTCGACCGGATTTATTGATCCGGTCACTTTCACCTGGCTACGATTTACCTTTGCCGGTGTGGTGATGATCGTCTGGCAAGCCAAACGCGGCAAACTCTCCGAGTTTCGCAATCTGGCGAAAGGCGACATCATCAGACTGATGATTGCGGCGACCATGCTGATTGTTAACTACACCTTTATGGTCTGGGCACTGAATTATCTGCATCCCGGTGCTGCCCAGCTCAGCTTTCAGTTAGCGCCGATATTTCTCACCCTCGGCGGCTGGTGGTTTCTGAAGGAGCGGGTGTTCTGGCAACACTGGCTCTGCTTTGCCGTGATGGCCACCGGGATGCTGCTGTTTTTTCATCCCGCGATTGAGAGCAGTACCGGGCTGACCGGCACGGGTTTTATTCTTATTCAGGTGTCAGCACTGGGCTGGACCGCATACGCGCTGCTTCAGAAATCCCTGTATAAGGTGTTGTCAGCTTCCAACATCCTGCTCAGCATCTACCTCTATGCACTGGTGGTCATGCTGCCCTTCAGCCATCCGGCGTCTTTGCTGGAGCTGAATACTCAGGACCGCTGGGTCACGCTGTTCTGCTGCGTGAATACTCTGGTGGCTTACGGATCATTCGCTCAGGCGATGCGTTACTGGCAAACCGTGCAGGTGGGCGCCTTCATTGCCATGGCCCCGGTTGTCACCTTTATTCTGTCTGAACTCTGTGTCAGCTTAGCGCTGTTCAGCGGGGTCATCTTTTCCGCTGAGGCCGATCGCTTAAGCCTGCTGGGGATAGCCCTGGTGATCATTGCGGCGATCACCGTGCAACTGATCAGCCCGGTACTGGAAAAACGCCGCATAAAGACGCTGCACGGGCTGGCAGCTGTGGCAGATCACTGACGAGAAGTACGCGCTAACGGGACTGAGACGGATGACCGCCCGGTGCCGACATCTGCCGATAACCCGGTAAACGCTCAGCGGCGATTCTCAGTACAGGCAGCGGCTACAGGTCGACAGGAATTGCAGTCTCATTTTTAATCTCACGCAGGGCAAAATTGGATTTCACCTGACTGACCCCCGGCAGGCTGAAGATTTTGTCATTCAGAAAGCGGTCATAGGCGGCCATGTTCTGAATGATTACCCGCAGGACATAGTCGGTATCTCCGGTTACGGCAAAACACTGCAAGACCTCCGGGTATCCCTGTACAGCCTTATGAAACTCAACAGCGTGATCCTGCTGATGACGGATCAGTGTGACCATTATCAACACGCAGAGGTCATAACCCAGAGCCTCCGGATCAACCAGCGCCGTATATCTTTTCAGTACTCCTCTTTCATCTAAGGCTTTCACCCGGCGCCAGCAGGCCGCAGATGAGAGGCCCACGGTGTCTGCCAGTTGCTGGTTAGAGATACGGCCATCGTCCTGCAGGGTGGCCAGAATCTGGCGGTCATAACGATCAAGCGGTTCAGTCATAAATTCACGTATTCGTATAAATATAAAACAATCTTTATATAACTATACCTAAATCTAAAGATTCTTTCTTTTAAGATCTGAATATTAAGATAATTCGCAAGCACCTTTCGTGAAAAGAATCATACACTTTTTGGTATCAGACGGGACGATTGATTCAGATCAATCAAAAGCACCCACAGATAACCATAAAAACAATGACTCAGGTGTACAGCATGAACCATTTCGATAACAACCGGGATCAGGGCACAAGCGCTCTGACCGCTATCGATATCTCCCTTGCCGATGATGCGGCGACGCAAGATTTAGACAGCTATACCCTAGAAGACCGCTATCTGCGCAACACCGGGCGCGTTTTCCTGACCGGAACCCAGGCACTGGTTCGTCTGCCCATGATGCAACGGGAGCTGGACCGCAGGAATCATCTCAATACCGCAGGTTTTATCAGTGGCTACCGTGGTTCGCCCTTAGGCGGCTATGACCAGGCCTTGTGGCAGGCCAAAAAACTGCTGCAGGCGCAGAACATAGACTTTATCCCGGCGGTGAATGAAGAGCTGGGCGCCACCCTGGTGCTGGGAACCCAGCAGGTTGAAACCGCTGCCGATAAAAATGTCGATGGCGTGTTTGCCATCTGGTATGGCAAAGGCCCGGGGGTTGACCGCGCCGCAGATGCGCTGAAGCATGGCAATGCCTTTGGCAGCTCGCCTCATGGTGGTGTGCTGGTCGTCGCAGGGGATGATCACGGCTGCGTGTCCTCCAGCATGCCGCACCAGTCCGATGTGGCATTCATGTCGTTCTTTATGCCGACCATTAATCCGGCCAACATTGCAGAGTATTTCGAATTTGGTCTCTGGGGCATTGCGCTGTCACGCTTCAGCGGCACCTGGGTTGGTTTCAAAGCGATTTCAGAAACCGTCGAAAGTGCCGCCTCGGTCGACATTGCTGAGTTGCCGCAATTTACCCTTCCACAGGATTACACTGCGCCAGAAGATGGTCTGCACTATCGCTGGCCGGATCTGCCCGGGCCACAGATGGAAACCCGGATTGAGAAGAAGCTTGAAGCGGTGGCGGCCTTTGCCCGCGCGAACCCGCTGGACCGTTGCCTGTATAACCTCAAACAGGCCCGCATGGGTATTGTCACCACCGGTAAAGCACACCTTGATCTGATGGCTGCGCTGGAGATGCTTGGGCTTGGTGAAGCGAAGCTGCGCGCTCTGGGTATTGATATCTATAAAGTCGGCCTGGTCTGGCCACTGGAAAAGCATGGCGCTATGAACTTCATCCGCGGCAAGGAAGAGGTTCTGGTGATTGAAGAGAAGCGCGGCATTATCGAAAGCCAGATCAAGGAACACCTGTCGGCCCCCGATGAGACGATTAAAGTCCGGATCATCGGCAAGCATGATGAACAGGGTGCGCCGCTGGTGCCTTATGTCGGCGAACTTGGCCCGAACATGCTGGCTAAAGTGGTGGCTGACCGAATCACCCTGCTGCTGGGTGAGAATTTTCGCGAACAACTGGCAGAGATCGGCGTCCGTGGCAGCAACGTATGTGATCCACAGGGGGTGCGCCGCTTACCCTATTTCTGCTCCGGCTGCCCGCACAACACCTCCACTAAAGTGCCGCAAGGCAGCAAGGCTCAGGCCGGCATCGGTTGTCATGTGATGGCGACCTGGATGGGACGGCAGACCGAATCGCTGACGCAGATGGGCGGTGAGGGGGTAAACTGGGTGTCGAAGTCGCGCTACCTGGACAACAAGCATATCTTCCAGAATCTGGGCGAGGGGACTTACTTCCATTCCGGCACGCTGGCGATCCGTCAGTCGGTCGCTGCCAACACCCATATTACGTACAAAATTCTGTTTAATGATGCGGTCGCCATGACCGGCGGCCAGCCGGTGGATGGCGTCATTAGCGTACCGGCCATTGCCAGACAGGTGCATGCCGAGGGTGTGCAACGTATTGCCATTGTCAGCGATGAACCGGAAAAATACAGCGACAAGAGTCTCTTCCCGTCGGTGGCAACCTTCCACGATCGTCTGGAACTGGATGTTGTGCAGCGTGAACTGCGGGAAATAGCGGGAGTAACGGTACTGATCTACGATCAGACCTGTGCCGCCGAAAAACGTCGCCGACGTAAACGGGGTCAGTTCCCTGACCCGCACAAGCGCGTTTTTATCAACCACAATGTCTGTGAAGGCTGTGGTGATTGCTCAGCACAGTCTAACTGTCTTTCCGTGGTTCCCCGTGAAACGGAACAGGGGCGTAAACGCCGCATCGATCAGTCATCCTGTAACAAGGATTTCTCCTGTGTCGAAGGATTCTGCCCCAGTTTTGTCACCATTGAAGGTGGCACACTGCGTAAAGGCGCTGGCGTCACCACCGGTGCAGCCTTCCAGCAAAAGATTACCAGTCTGCCACTACCGCAACAGGCACCGCTGACGGGCTGCTACAACCTGCTGGTTGGCGGTGTCGGGGGAACCGGCATCGTCACCATCGGGGCACTCATCACTATGGCTGCCCATCTGGAATCCAAAGGTGCAACAGTACTCGATTTTATGGGCTTTGCGCAGAAAGGCGGCACCGTACTGAGTTATGTCCGCCTGGCACCTCAACCGGATGCCATCCACCAGGTGCGGATTGAAACCGGTCAGGCCGATGCGATGATCGCCTGCGATATGGTGGTGGCGACAACCGATAAAGCGCTCACCGTCTTGCGTAAGGATCATAGCCGTGCCGTCCTCAATCTGGCCGAGATTGCCACCGCTGACAACGTGCTCTACCGGGATGCGGATATGGAATCCACCCGCCGCACGCGCATCCTCAACGAGGCGCTGGGCGATGATCGTCTCACCTCACTTGATGCCAATCGTCTCGCGGAAGCGCTGCTGGGCGATACCGTTTTTTCCAATATAATGATGCTGGGCTTCGCCTGGCAGCAGGGGCTGGTGCCGGTTTCACTGGCGGCGCTGCAAAAAGCCATCGAGCTGAACGGCGTAGCGATTGAGAAAAACCAGACCGCATTTAACTGGGGCCGTCTGGCGGCGGTGGATCCGGCATTTGTCGACCAGGCCGCCGGTGGACACACGCCCGCACCCGAACTGACGCTGCAGCAAAAGATTGAACGCAATGCAGCGTTTCTCAGTCACTACCAGGATAGTGCCTATGCCGGGCGCTACCAGTCACTGGTTAAGCAGATTGCGGAGGCGGAACAGTCTCTGGCCGTTAACAGCACCGAACTGACCGAACAGGTAGCCACACAGCTGTTCCGCCTGATGGCCTACAAAGATGAATACGAAGTCGCACGCCTGTATACCCAGACAGACTTTCTCCAGGAAGTCGCCCAGACCTTCAGCGGTGATTACCGCATTAAATTTAATATGGCGCCGCCACTACTGGCGCGTAAGCGTGATAGCCAGGGACGCCCGAAGAAGATGCAGTTTGGCCCCTGGGTTCTGAAAGGCCTGCGCATGCTGGCTAAGATGCGTCGCCTGCGGGGCACCCCTCTGGATCTGTTCGGTTACAACCCAGAACGCAAACTGGAACGGCAGTTACGCGACGACTATATCACCCTGATCAACGATCTCAGCAGCTCGCTCACCCGGGAAAACCTCACGACGGCCATTGAACTGGCAGCCGTGCCCGCAGAGATCCGCGGCTTCGGACCGGTCAAGGAAAAGGCGGTCAGAGAAGCGCAGGCGCGGTCGCAATCCCTGCAGCAACAACTCAGCCAGAGCCGGGTTTAACCCGGTCGGGAACAGGTCAGGAGATCACTATGTTTGAACAGCTAAAACCCGTGCCACAGGACCCGATTCTGTCGCTGCTGGCGGACTACAGAGCCGATACTCACCCCCATAAGCTTGATCTCGGCATCGGCGTTTATAAGGATGAGCAGGGAAATACGCCAATCATGCGGGCGGTTAAAGAAGCGGAGAGCCGTTTACTGGCGACCGAGCAAAGTAAAAGCTACACCACTCCGGCCGGTACCGATGAATACAACCAACTGGCGAGAGCACTGGTGTTTGGCGCGGACCATGCTGCGCTCAGAGATCAGCGTGTCGTCTCAGCGCAAACCCCGGGAGGCTGCGGAGCACTGCGAATGGGGGCCGAATTTCTCCACGGTTGCAACCAGAAGAGCCGCGTCTGGGTGAGTCTGCCAACCTGGGCTAACCACGTCCCACTGCTGGCCGGTGCGGGCCTGGAGATCGCCGAATATCCCTATTATGACTACGCCACCCACGGCATTCAGTTTGAAGCGATGCTAGAGGCGCTGGAACAGGCCTGCGCCGGGGACGTTGTCCTGCTGCATGGCTGCTGCCATAACCCCAGCGGCGCTGACCTGAACCGGGAACAGTGGCACGCGGTGGCCGATCTGATGGCGCGTAAAGGGCTGATCCCTTTCGTCGACATGGCATATCAGGGGCTGGGTAATGGTCTCGAAGAGGATGCCTACGGTGTGCGTCTTTTAGCGGAACATTTGCCGGAGATGCTGGTAGCGACCTCCTGTTCGAAAAACGTCGGTCTCTACCGTGAACGAACCGGCACCCTGTTTATTGTCGCCGCCAACCGTGCTGAAGCGCGAACCGCAGGCAGTCAGCTGTTCAGCAAAATCCGCAGCCATTACTCCATGCCGCCGGCCCATGGCGCTGCCATTGTGGAAACTATCCTGGCTGATGCAGACCTGACGGCATCCTGGGAGTGTGAACTGGCAGCGATGCGCGAGCGGATTCACGGGCTACGTCAGCAGTTAGTTGCCGCGCTTGCCGCGTCCGGCATCGATGGCGACTTCGCCTTTATCCAACAGCAGTTTGGCATGTTTTCCTTTCTTGGAATCACTCCGCAACAGGTAGACCAGCTACGTCAGGACTACAGCATCTACATGATCAACTCCAGTCGTATGAATGTTGCCGGGCTGAATCAGGGCAGCATAGATTACTTTGTCTCGGCCCTGACTAAGGTGCTAAGCGCCCGCTAGATCCGACCGCTAGAACCGATCGTTCAGACAATCGGCTGATGCCAGCCACTGATCAACAAAAAAGCCCGGTAACAGATTCTGCTACCGGGCTTTTTATTGTTTCAGCTAGCGGCTGGGCGGATATCAGAGGCGTACCTCGATACCCCGCTCCCGCATATACTGCTTGGCTTCCGGGATGCTGTATTCATTGAAGTGGAAGATCGATGCTGCCAGCACGGCGTCCGCCTTGCCCTCAATACAGCCCGCCACCAGGTGATCCAGGTTGCCGACACCGCCAGAGGCGATCACCGGTACATGCACCGCTTCACTGATCGCCCGGGTAACTCCCAGATCATAGCCATTTTTCACGCCATCCTGATCCATAGAGGTCAGCAGAATCTCGCCAGCGCCGAGATCAACCATCTTCTTCGCCCACTCAACGGCATCGATACCGGTGGGTTTACGGCCACCGTGGGTAAAGATCTCCCAGCGATCCGTTTCACCGGGCTGCGACACTTTCTTCGCATCAATCGCCACGACAATACACTGCGAACCAAATCGCTCCGCCGCTTCACGCACAAAGTCAGGGTTAAATACCGCAGCGCTGTTGATCGATACTTTATCGGCACCGGCATTGAGCATGGTACGGATATCCTCGACCGTACGGATACCACCACCCACGGTCAGCGGAATAAACACCTGCGATGCCATCCGCTCCACGGTATGCACCATGGTATCGCGGCCCTCATGGGTCGCGGTAATATCCAGAAAGGTGATCTCATCGGCACCCTGCTCGTCATAGCGTTTTGCTACTTCCACCGGATCGCCGGCATCGCGGATATCGACAAACTGCACCCCTTTCACAACGCGGCCGTTTTCTACATCCAGACAGGGGATAATACGTTTTGCCAGTGCCATGGTTTTTACCTTTAAGAACTCATATAAAACATCAGACCGGGCACCCTGACAGAGGGGCCGGTATTCTTTCTCAGACCAGACCCGCTAAGATCAGGGCTTACCATCCCAGTTAAGAAAGTTTTTCAGTAACTGAAGTCCGACAGTATGACTTTTTTCCGGGTGGAACTGTGTCGCAAAGACATTATCCCGGGCGATCGCCACATCGAAATCCACACCGTAATGACAGTTACCCGCCACCAGCGGTTTCTCTACTGCATCGACATAATAACTGTGGACAAAGTAGAAGCGGCTGCCATCGTCGATCCCTTGCCACAGGGGGTGATCAAAGCGCTGATGAACTTCGTTCCAGCCCATATGTGGCACCTTGAGACGCTCACCATCGGTCTCTTTCAGATCATCGCCAAAGAAACGTACGGTGCCATCAAAATGGCCCAGACAGTCAACGCCGCCATTCTCTTCAGAACGCTGCATCAGTGCCTGAAAACCGACGCAGATCCCCAGAAACGGCTTACCGGAAGCGATCGCTTCAGCCACCTCTTTATCCACACCCAGGCGACGAATCTCCGCCATACAATCCCGGATCGCGCCAACACCGGGCAACAATACCCGGTCAGCGCTGCGTACTTTTTCAGGATCAGCGGTCACCATCACCTCAACACCCGGCATCACATGCTCCAGCGCCTTGGCGACCGAGTGCAGGTTACCCATACCGTAATCGATAACTGCAACACTGCTCATTTACAGTGTCCCCTTCGTCGATGGCATCTGATCGGCCGCCCGCTGGTCAACAGTCAGCGCACCGCGCAGCGCCCGGCCAAACGCTTTAAAGATCGTCTCGGCCTGGTGGTGAGCATTAAAGCCCTTCAGATTATCGATATGCAGGGTGACACCCGCATGGTTGACAAACCCCTGGAAAAACTCCCAGAACAGCTGAGTATCAAAACGGCCAATACTGGCACGGGTAAACTCGACATTCATATCCAGCCCCGGACGACCGGAAAAGTCGATCACCACCCGGGACAACGCCTCATCCAGCGGACAATAGGCATGGCCAAAACGCAGAATACCCTTTCTGTCACCCACGGCCTGTGCGAACGCCTGGCCCAGGGTAATACCGATATCTTCCACCGTATGGTGATCATCGATGTGATTATCACCTTTCGCCACGATATCCATGTCGATCAGACCATGACGGGCGATCTGATCCAGCATGTGTTCAAGAAAAGGCACGCCGGTATCGGCGTTCAGCTTACCGCTGCCATCCAGATTCACAGATACAGTGATCTGGGTTTCCAGGGTATTACGGGTGACGGAGGCATTCCGTTCAGCCATGAGATTCTCCGCGATGGGTTAACAGAACTATCTTATACAAACGCATGCGTTACATACGCGAGGTAAAAATATTCATAAAACAAGGCAGCCATTATACAACCAATAGCACGCCAATGCGTAGCATCCAGGGCGATTAAGCTGAGCAAAAGATACGCGCCAACTCTCTGATTTCATTTACGGTTAATCTAGGGTCTGTAAAATCGTTCTGCTACTATGCTGTTATTGGCTGACAGATCCAATGTACTGATGCTGGTACTTGCATCTCTGCTGGCATCTGTTTTATCGATCCATGATCCAAGGAGAAGACATGAAAACGCTATTAAAGATTTTTGGTGGCCTGGTTGCCCTGCTGCTGATAGTCGTTGTTGCAGGCGGGGTCCTGCTGGGGATGTTCTTTGATCCTAATGAATATAAACCAGAAATCCAAAAACTGGCGCTGGATAAAGGCGGCGTACAACTGGAGATCGATGGCGACCTTGGCTGGTCCGTATTCCCCTGGCTTGGTATCGAAATTAATCAGATTAAAGTCAGCTATCCGGGCAAACCACAGCTGGCAGAACTCAACCAGGCCCAGGTTTCGGTCGAACTGCCCGCCCTGCTATCCGGCAATGTAAAAATGAGCAGCATCGTACTGGATGGCCTGACACTGAATCTTGAAAAGAACAAGGATGGCAGCACCAACTGGGCCGTTGCCGGTGCAAAACAGCAGACGGCAGAGAGCGCTGATTCAGCAACACCCCGTAGCGCTGAACCCTCTGAAAGTGACGCAATCACCCTGGATATTGAAAGCATCGCCATCACTAACGGCAATATCAGCTATTCCGATGCCGCCACAGGCAGCAAAGTACTGTTAAAAAACTTCACCATGACTTCAGGTAAAGTCGCCACGGATACGTTCTTCCCGGCAAAACTGAGTTTCCAGGCTGAGCAGTATCAGGGCGGTCAGAAACAGATGACCGTCGATGCCGCACTGAAAGCGGAGTTCTTCCTCAGTCTGGCCAGCCAGCAATACCAGATCAAAGGACTGGAAAGCGTCCTGGTCCTGACCGGTGCGCCATTTAACGGCAAAACCGTTGACGTCAAACTCGACGCGGATATTGAAAGTGACCTGAACAAAGAAACCGCCAGCCTGAAAGGGATGACGCTCACCGCCGCTAACATTAAAGCTGCGGGGGATATCAATGTCACCGGTTTCAGCAAACCCGTTATCAGTGGCACACTAAAAGTCGCACAGTTCAGTTTGCAGGACCTTTTAACCGCACTGGGCCAGCCCGCCATTGAAACAACCGACCCGGATGTGCTGAAAGCGATCAGTTTCACGGCAGAACTCGGCGGCGCGCCCAACACCCTGGGCCTGAACAGGATGAGCCTCAAGCTGGATGACACCAGCTTCAACGGTAATCTTGCGATGAACCTGGCAACGGGTTCTATCGCCTTCAATCTCAAAGGGGATGAGCTGAATGCCGACCGTTATCTGCCACCCGCAAAAGAACAGCCAGCACAGGCTTCCTCGGGTAGTGACAAGAAGTCCGAAGGTTATTCCAAAGAACCTGTCGTCCCGGTAGACATGCTTAAAGGGCTGGACCTGGATATCGATCTGGGACTGGACAAACTACTCATCAGCAAACTCACCCTGACCAACCTGCAACTGGCCACCAGCGCTCATAATGGCCTGGTCAACATGAGTAAGATAAACGCCGATATGTACAACGGTACCCTGCGTAACTCCGTCGTTATCGATGTGCGTAAATCCCCTACCAAATTCACCATTAAGAAAAATGTGAAAGGGATTCAGATTGGCGAGCTGCTGAAAGATCTGGCCGATGTCGACCGTCTCACCGGTACGTTCAATACCCGTACCGATATGACCGCCAAAGGCGAATCCGTCTATGACATCGTCAACAGTCTCAACGGTAACGCCAATGTCACCATGCCCGACGGCACCGTCAAAGGCATCGATATCGCCCAGACCATCTGTCAGGGCTTTAACAACATTGCCGCACTGGGGGTTGATGCCGATCAGGTTGACCGTTCAACACCGTTTGCCGATCTGAGCAGTAACTTCAGGTTCACCAACGGTGTCATCAGCAACAACGACCTGATTACCAAACTGGATGCCATCACCCTGCGCGGAAAAGGAACCGTCAACCTGCCAGCACAAGACCTGGATTATCGCCTCGGCCTGACCATCGAAGAGAACCTGTTCAAAAAAACCTGCGCCGTCAACAACAACCTGGAAGGGGTTGAGTGGCCGGTTAACTGTAAAGGCAGCTTCGATACCGCACCGGCTAAGCTATGTCGTCCGGACACCAGCGTATTGAAAGAGCTGCTGAAACAGAAAGCGAAGAAGCAGCTGGAAGGTAAGCTGCTGGAAAAACTGGGCGGAGACAGTGAAGGCAGCAAAACAGAAGGCGCTAAAAAACTACTCAAAGGACTGTTTGGTAGCTAATGAGCCTGCTGTTATGAACCCTGAACACTTTTCGCAGTCCGTGCTGGCATGGTTTGACCAGCACGGCCGTCACGACCTGCCTTGGCAAGCGGACAAAACCGCCTACTTTACCTGGCTCTCTGAGATCATGTTGCAGCAGACCCAGGTCACGACGGTGATTCCCTACTTCGAACGCTTCCGGGATCAGTTCCCTACCGTTGAGGCACTGGCAGCCGCCGATCAGGATGAAGTGTTGCATCTCTGGACCGGGCTGGGCTATTACGCCCGTGCCCGCAATCTGCATAAAACCGCCAAAATCGTCAGCCATGATTATGGCGGCCAGTTTCCTGAAACGGTTGATGAACTGGAACAACTGCCCGGTATCGGCCGTTCCACCGCTGGTGCCATTCTGTCGATCTCCACCGGTAAACGGGCGGCTATTCTCGATGGCAACGTCAAGCGGGTGCTGGCGCGCTACTATGCGATCGATGGCTGGCCCGGCACCACCGAAAACATGAAGCAGCTGTGGCACTACGCCGAACTCAACACGCCGACAGAACGGGTCGCCGATTACACCCAGGCGATGATGGATATGGGGGCCACCCTCTGTACCCGCAGCAAACCCGCCTGCCTGCTCTGCCCCCTGCAACAGGGGTGCGAAGCGTTTCGCCAGGGCCGTGCCAACGAACTGCCGGAATCCAAACCGAAAAAAGTTATCCCGGTAAAACAGACCCTGATGCTACTGATTGAAGATAGCGACGGCCAGATACTGCTGCGTCAGCGCCCACCTACCGGTATCTGGGGCGGCCTGTGGAGCCTGCCGGAAACCTCCGACCTGCGTGATGCAGAACAGGAAACCGGCCTGCCTGTGGATGCTGACAGCGCCACGCCACTGGAACCGCTGCGCCACACCTTCAGTCATTTCCATCTGGACATCACCCCGGTAAAAATCGCCCTGCGTCAGGCGGGGCTGGAGAGCGAGCCAGACAAAGACCTTACAAACCGTGTCATGGAACAACCCGCCACTCTCTGGTATAACTTACGCCAGCCACAGAAGGTCGGCCTCGCCGCCCCCGTGAAGAAACTGCTGGGTAAGTTAAAATACTGATCAACGTTCATACAGGTTGGAGAAAGAGATGACCCGCACCGTCATGTGCCGCAAGTACAAAGAGGAACTGGAAAGTCTGGATAAGCCCCCTTATCCGGGAGCTAAAGGCCAGGAGATCTACGATACCATTTCGAAAAAAGCCTGGACCGAGTGGACCAACCACCAGACCATGCTGATCAATGAAAAACACCTGAGCATGATGGACCCTGCTACCCGTGTATTTCTGCAGCAGGAGATGGAAAAGTTTATGGATGGTGACGACTACGAAAAAGCCGAAGGCTACGTACCGCCATCAAAGTAAGCTGTTTTAGCCTGAATAATGCCTGTGGGAGCAGCACCTCACATGCTTTTAACCGCAATTTAGCGGTACCCGCCAGCCTGACAGGGAAGAATATTAAAAAAAGACGGCTGCTGTATTGACAGCGCAGCCTGAAATCAGTTTAATACGCACCTCCTGTTTGCCCGGATAGCTCAGTCGGTAGAGCAGAGGATTGAAAATCCTCGTGTCGGTGGTTCGATTCCGCCTCCGGGCACCACTTCAGGTGTCATTAAAGCCTCGCTACGTAGTGAGGCTTTTTTGTATCTGCAAGACCGCAGGGCGGAACACGAACCGGTTCGATTATTCGTCGCTTCGCTCCTCCCCCTTCGGGCCATCGCCCAAGAGCGGCGATGTTGTAATGGCCTTCGGCCATCGCTCCGCCTCCGGGCACCACTTATTTTTGATAGGGCCTCGCTCATCTTGTAGGTAGAGAGTTGGGGCTTTTTTGTATCTGCAAGACCGTAGGGTGAAACACGAACCGTGTTCGATTATGTAACTCCGCGACTTTTTTGGCCATGCTTTGCGTATTTTTTGTCACTTAACCACTAGATCAACTCGCTCAATTGGCGCTCTACAAAAGCATGTTTCTTTTGGGCTGGAACTCATTCGTATTTCAACTCGCCAAAAAGCCCTATCATCAGATCATCCTCTAGTACTTCAAAAGGTAGTTCGACATATTCTTTAGGGTGCCTTGGCTTTGCTTTACCATCCCCAGATACATTCTTAGTATGCCCTTGAACATGCTCCCCATTTTCTTTCGTATAGGGGAGAACAACTATTCGTCCGTGATTTTTTGAGATTATCGTTCCTTCTTTCCATAGTGTATTTCCATTTTTTGAGCGATCTGATTCACTCGCTTCCTTTACTATCCAACCAATTCCATCAGAGCCTTCTTCAAACCAGAATACAAAATTATTAACAACAAGCACCTTCTGCCCTTTGGCTAAAGCTGTATCCAGCAGTCTCTTGATACTTGCCAGTTGAAGTAACTCATTAGCTCTAGGTAATAAAAGCTTTCTAATAGCAGATTTAATGTTCTTCCAATTATCGTTAGCACTTAGACCATAGCCACTTGCTATCCTATCCCGGTAAGCATATTTAGCGGCTTTCTGAGTCATTCGGAACACCGATGACCAATCATTCTCACCTTTTTTTCCAAGGACAATATGGTGCTTATCTAAGGGAACATGATTTACATAGGGGGTTTCGTTTAGGTAATCCGAAACAGATTGTCGGACCGATTCATAATGTTCAGGAAGAACTAGTTTGTTAATAGCCGGTCGGGGATCATCCGCATGGCGTCTAATGGCTTCCTGTAGCATTAGCTGCTCTTCATTTTGCAATCGACCTTTACAGTCTATAGCTTTCTCTACTTTCAAAGACAGGGAGCCTTTAATCTCATCCGATAGAGCAAGGCTTTCAAGGTTCTTTACTAAGTTCTTATTGGCCTCTATAGCAGCGGCTCTCGCCTCTTCAAATGAATCATAAACCATTCCTTTAACAAAGCCATTCTGATCTTCAAAGAAGCTGCGATACCACTTCAAGCTGCCATCAATTCTTAATTTATAGTCGTACATCACCCATCGATTAGAGTATTCCCACCGTTCAGGCCACATAGCTAGTGTAGGTAATCCATATCCCGGCATTTGATCCATTCTCATAACTCTTCCTCGACTTGGTAGTTTTAAACAGTCCTTGTCGGCCTCTTGCCTTTGGCTTTTCTTTCCAGTTGCCGAATATCAGTTCAATGCAGTCTGAGGCTTTGTCTGATCCACCGACAGTATACTGGTAATCTACTTCGACCACCGGCAAGTTTGCAAACGCCATACGAATATCAGGGTTATCGTTAATGCTGATGATCATGTGGCCCTGTATCGATTCGGCCAGCCAGCGGGTTAAGTACGCTAGACGATCTTAAGTGGTTACGCGAGCAGATAGTCGAGGACTGTTGTGAACTGGATAGTCCGGAGCGGTGCCTGCGCGGTAAGGAACGTGTGAATGGCCCTCTCAGTATCAGACCTCAGATATATGCATGCTTAAGACGGCGCAGGACTTAATAACACGGTGATGGTTTATCCCGCTTCTTGTTGATGTTGCTGGCGGTAGTGGCTGGGGGAGAGCCCCAATTCCTTATTAAATAACCGCCGCAATGAACTCTGGCTACTATAACCGACCCTCTCACGATCTGTTCGATGCTGAGGCTGGTTGTTTCCAATAGCAACTTAGTCTGTTCCAACCTGATGCGCTGATGATAGTCAGACAGGTTCATACCGTTGGCTTTTTTAAACCGGCGCGACAGGGTTCTCAAACTGACCGAGTGCATCTTTGCCAACGCTTCCATATTCAGTTTCTGAGAAATGTCTCTTTGTAATTGACTCTCAACTGCCAGAACCAGACTATCCTGATGGTCTGTTTGCTCCTGTATAAACAGATAGGGTGATGCATAGCTTTGAGATGCATCGATTAGCATAGTCTTCGCGGCACTCTGGGCTAGCTGCCTTCCCACCTGCTGCTCGACAATCGTTAGCATAACGCTCAGGTTTGCGGTCATTGAGCCGGTGCAGTATGTGCCTTCATTTTTCACCAGTAGCTGATCAGCCCGATGTTTAATTCCGGAATAACGATTACGAAAGAGTCCGCCAAGCCACCAGGCTGTCGTTGCTTCTTTGCCTTCCAAACCTCCGGTTTCAGCCAATAGAAAAACCCCACTGCAGTTGGCGGCGATCACTGTTTGCTGCTGCACTCTGCGTTGCAACCACTGTCTCTCTTTGTCGAGCGATTTGAGGTTTTTCAGTAGCGATTTTGCATCTGAGTGATGAATACCTGGCACCACAATTAAGTCCGCCGGAGGCGCGTCTTCCAGGGAAGAATCCACCATCAAACGCATGCCATTTGAACAGGTCACAGGCTCTCCTGTCAGCGACACCAGCCGACAATTGTACAGATCGCTGTCTTCACCGCGCTGCTGCTTCCATATCGTATTGGTAACATTAAACACATCAAAGGGAGAACACAGACCGGAGGCCTGGCATCCATCAAATGCTAATCCAAGTATTTGGTACATACTGTCCTGATTCGCTCGCTAATTGACCTTTTTATGTCTCATTTTTGTCGATAGTGCCAGGTAGACTAACCTACGAGTTATTTAAAATGAAGCCTGAAGGTGATCAAAAATGAGCCAATTGCCAATAAGCCGCTATCCTGTCCCCGATCTGGATTCTTTACCCGCAGATATTCTTTCTCGTATCTTAGCGGTACAGGAGAAGGCACGTTTTATTCCCAATGTATTTTTAACCCTCGCCCATCGCCCTGAAGAGTTCAGAGCGTTCTTTGCCTATCACGATGCCATTATGGAACGCGAGGGAAGCACTCTTAGCCCAGCTGAAAAAGAGATGATAGTCGTTGCCACCAGCGCTGCGAATGGCTGTCAGTACTGCGTTGTGGCACATGGGGCTCTGCTCCGCGTTTTTTCTAAAAAACCCCAGTTAGCCGATCAGATAGCGGTAAACTATCTCCATGCCCCCATCAGCGAAAAGCAAAAAGCTATGCTGGCATTTGCTCTTAAACTGTCACGGACTCCGGAATTAGTCGCACAATCCGATTATGACCAGCTCAAGAGCCACGGCTATGATGATGAGGATATTCTGGACATGGCAGGCATTACAGCGTTCTTCGGGTTATCAAATCGGATGGCTATCGTTACTAACATGCAGGCCAACAGTGAATTCTACACGATGGCACGGGAGCCAAAGTCCTGATCTGCCTTATTAAAAACAAGCACATGGATGTGTTAAAAGAATCTTCCGGGCAAGTAAACGAGGTTTTCCATCTGGCAGCCAGCTAATCGCGAAGCGGTGGTCTGGCCACTTTTTTAATCTCCGTTGTTGCTCTGTGCACTGGAGGCACGCGCTGCCGATCATCTTTCAGGCTTTGAATCTCTTACCCAGCTCAGCTGCCCGATTGAGCAAACCCACCTTGTGTTTAACCATTCGATCATTAGTATGAAGCACGAGGGTTGCCTCTTTTCTGTTTTGATTTTCAGGTTTCGTCAGTTTCAATCAAAACCGCTAACCCTCTCTTTTTCAGGACGATATCTCAGATTCAGTCTGAACTAATGCACATAATCAAATAGAGATTCACTAAATTGAAGCAAGATCTGAGCTGGGTGCGTAAGATAAAGCTGCAGCAGTTGCGCACCGTAATGGCTGTTGCCCGCAGCAGGAGTCTGATTAGTGCTGCCGATGACCTGGGTTTGAGTCAGCCTGCCGTCACCAAAATTCTGCATGAACTGGAGTCTGAGCTTGGCGCTCAACTGTTTGTACGTACCAGTCGGGGCACCCACCCAACGCCCCTTGGAATGAAGTTTGCTGAGCGTGCTCAGGCGGTTTTTGCGCAGTTAGAGCAAGCCGCTCAGGAAATTTATGATATTCGTGAAGGCCTGATTGGCCACGTGGTTGTGGGCACCCTTCTGGCGGGAGGCGCCAGTATTCTTCCTAAGGCTATTGCCCAGTTAAATAACAACTTACCTGATGTGCGTGTGACTCTTATTGAAGGAACATACGATCTTCTGATCCCACAGCTTAAGCGGGGAGAGCTTGATTTCATTATTGGAAGATTGCCCGCTTACCGCTATCGAGAAGGGCTGGAGGTTGAATCTTTTTATCAGGAGGAAGTCGCCTTCGTTGCCCGTCCGGGTCATCCGGCTTTTAAATTTTTGTCCCCTTCATTGGCGGATCTTCAGGGCTTTACATGGATCATGCCTCTGCCTGAAACCACCCTTCGACAGATGCTGGAATCTGCCTTTCATGAGCAGAACCTGGAATTACCCAATGTCGCCTGCGAATCACTATCGGTTGTCACTAATCGTCGGCTTATCCTGGAAACCGACTATATCGGCGCATTTCCCGCACAGGTTGTACTGCCTGATATTGAGGCCGGTTTGTTAGCCAGAGTTCCGGTGATGCCCGCGATCTCCTTTGGCCCTGTCGGCATCAGCTGGCTATCCGGCAGTCCTTTTAGTCTTGTCGCTGAAGCTTTTGTCAGAGAGCTACGGAGCATTTCACAGCATTAAACACTGGCCAGCTATATCTTCAGGTTATGGCGTGCTGCACAGTATTCATTACAAGTAATACCCAGCAGCGGGTAAAGTAATCAACTGTAGTTACCTATAAAAACAATAAGGATGAGAAATGGCTGAGTTACAAGATGTTCGGTATGTACGTCTGGGAACGCGGGACCTTCCCGCAGCGATTGATTTTGCGACTCGAATCATTGGCTTAGAACTGGTAAGGCAGGAAAATGGCAGTGCTTACTTTCGTTCTGATAGCCGCGATCATACGCTTTGTTACTTTGAAGGCGACCCCAAAGACCAGACTCTGGCCCTCGAAGTTACTGAACATGAACAGCTTGATCGGGCTGCTGCTGAACTGGAAGCGGCTGGAATATCGGTACATACGGGTCGCTCAGACGAATGTGAAGTCCGGCGGGTAAAGGAATTTATTTCATTCACCGATTTAACCGGCAACCAGATGGAACTGGTATGGCGCCCCCATGCCAGCGGTCGGCGATATTTCCCCAGCCGTGATGCTGGTATTACCGGTTTCAACCATGTGGGACTTTGTTCAAGTGACCCGGCCCGTGATGAAAAACTCTGGACTCAGATATTTAATGCGCGTGTCAGTGACTGGATAGGCGAATCGCCACTGCTGCGGATCAATCCTATCCATCACCAGATTGCGCTGTTCCCAACCACCAGAACTGGTATCCAGCATATCAACCATCAGGTTGAAACCGTTGATGACATTATGCGCGCCTGGTACTTCCTGCAGGAACAAGGCATCAAAGTGGTATTTGGTCCGGGTCGGCATCCGACATCGGGGGCGCGCTTTATCTACTTTGAAGGCCCCGAAGGCATGATTTACGAATATTCCTGTGGGGTGAATCTGATTGAAGATGAAGCGAATCATCGTCCCCGTCAGTTCCCGGCAGAGCCATCTGGCTTCTGTATGTGGGGATCAAAACCCGATATAGCCGAATTTAAGTCTGACTGATCAGGACGTGAAGAGTTAAATCACCTCTTCACCGTCAGCTAACATTCAACGAGAAAAGAATAATGAAGATAACCTCCCGTTATCCGAACGGTACCACGACGCCTGTCGTTGGTGAGTACGGGCAAAATGATCGTATCGTCCGTCGTGCGGCGCGTGCTTTGGGCCGGCATGGATTGGTTCACGCCTATGGCCATTGTAGCCAGCGACTGGATGACAACCATTTTCTGGTGTGTGCGCCGAAGCCAATGGGCACTATCGCTCCGCAAGAGAGCGGCACCATCGTCGCAATTGATAAACCGCTGCCTGCCGATGTGCTGGGAGAGGTTCGTATACATAGTGAGATCTACCGCTGCCGGCCAGATGTAGGGGGGATCGTGCGTAGTATGCCGCCGCAATTAATGTCCCTGTCGGTACTGGGGCGGACACCTCGTATTCTGCATGGCATGAGTAGCTATTTTTCACCGGATATCCCGCTCTGGGACAATCCTCAGCTTATCCGTGCAGATAAAGAAGCCAGAGAGATGGCCAGGCTTTTTGATCAGCGTAACAGTGTAGTGATGAGAGGTAATGGTGCTGTTGTCGCCGCGGATTCACTCGAGGATGCCGTTGTGTTGACCTGGTATCTGAACGATGCCGCAAGGATTGAGCTGGATTGTTTACCGCTCTCAGATACGGTTTTGACTTTGTCAGAGGCTGAGGCTGACATGCGGGCTACACGTACCGGCCTTATTTTTGAAAGGATGTGGGATTATCTGACCTTTGGTGACCCGGAATGAAACGGTTATCGCAGCTGAGCCATCACGTGGCGCGCTGGGAGCTACGTGGGGCAGCGCTGATGCTGGCTATTGTCGTCCTGATGTTGCTGATAAACATCTTTACGCGTGCCCTTGGTATGGCTCAGTACTGGGTTGATGAAACCGCTATTACCGCCATGGTCTGGATGACGTTCCTGGCGGCGTCTGCTGGCCTGAGTGTGCGCTCAAATATTGCTATGACACTGATTCAGGATGCGGTTCCTCATTCGCTTAAGAAATTGATGGCGCTGTTAGTTGATGTGGCAATGCTGGGCTTTGTATCAATTTTTCTGGTGCTGGTCTGGCGCTGGTTCGATCTGCCCGGTTTATCCCGGCATGGGTTCGACGTGCAACGCTTCGCCGCAGCAACCTTCAACTTTATCTATGAAGAGCCCACTCAGTCTCTGGGCATACGTAAGTTCTGGGTTTGGCTTGTGCTCCCGCTGTTTTCGGTAACCTCCGTTTTACACTGCCTGGCGTGCTTACAGAACAGTCTGGCAGATCTGCTATCCGCTAACGCCACCGCCGGTCGTTCCGGTGTAAAAGTTAAGGGGTGATTTATGGTCTTTTGTAGCTTTATCGGGTTGCTGTGTTTAGGGGTGCCTGTAGCATTCGTTCTGGCAATGACGGCCCTGATCTATATCGTGGTCAGCGGCAATACCGTTCTGCTTGATTCCTATCCACAACAGCTATTTGGTGGCCTGGAAAATTATGGCCTGCTGGCCATGCCCCTGTTTATTCTGGTCGGAGAACTGATGAACGAAGGGGGTATTGCCCGGCGACTGATGGCGATGTCGATGGCGCTTATCGGGTCGATGCGTGGTGGTCTGGCATACGTAAACCTGATCTCCAATATGATGATGGCATCCATATTAGGGTCAACCGTGGCGCAAATTACCATTATGACCCGCATGGCCGTTCCTGAGATGGAGCGGGCGGGCTATCCTAAAGATGTATCCGTTGCGTTAACGGCGGCGGGGGGATTGCTGGCCCCTATTATTCCGCCATCAATGCTCTTTGTTATCTTCGGCGTGATTGCGCAGATCTCAATTGGCGATTTATTTATTGCCGGCATCATACCCGGGGTACTTCTCACCGGCGTCTTTCTGGCGCTGGTCGGCTGGATGGCCCGTCGGCACGATTTTCCCCGCAATGAAAGCCTGTCCCTGAAAGACCGCTGGAAGGCTGTGCGTGATGGTCTGCCTGCCGGATTAATCCCGCTGATTATTATTGGCAGTATTCTCGGAGGGCTGGCTACCCCGACAGAAGCAGCCGCCCTGGCCTGTGTGGGCGCGTTACTGGTCGGGCGTTTTATCTACAAAGAGATCACCTTCAGCGCCTTGTGGCCAGCATTCGAGCGGACAGCCCGTAGTTCTGCGATTGTATTGATGCTGATCGCCGCGGCTCAGGTGTTTAGCTGGGTTATTACGTTTGAGAATATTCCTGAGCTGACGGCTCAGTGGATCCAGTCAATTTCCGATTCTCCGACAGTATTCATGCTGTTAGTGGTGGGACTGTTGCTGATGATCGGAATGATTCTGGACCCGATTCCCGCCCTGATTCTTGTTGTGCCTGTTCTATTGCCAGTCGCCACTGATATCTACCAGATTAATCCCTATCACTTCGGTGTCATGGTCTGCCTGACGCTGGTGATGGGGTTATTAACACCGCCCGTCGGTTCCGCACTCTTTACCGCATCGGCGCTGTCGGGTGTGAAGGCTGAACGAATCGCGTTGTTGCTGGCGCCCTATCTCAGCGTCATGCTTTTGCTTCTCTTACTGCTGGTTGTCGCACCGTTTCTGGTGACAGCCCTGATCTGAATTCACGAAGACAGAAATGCCTTAGCTCTAATAACAATAACACCTGCAGACTATCTGCAAAGGAGAACACTATGAATAAAATAAGCCGATATCTCTGCACTGCGCTGTTCGCGTTTGTGCTACCAGGCTTAAGCCATGCGCAAACATTGCGTCTGGGCATTATCACGCCGCCACAACACCAGTGGACGAAATCCGCTGAAGTCTTTGGTCAGGAGCTTGAACAGCAGACCCAGGGGCGACTTAAACTGAATGTTCATCCTTCTGGTCAGCTTGGAAATGAAGCTCAGATGTTGCAGCAGCTGCAGAGTGGCGCATTGGATATGGCCTTTCTGGCGGCGGGCGAAATAGCAAACCGGCGTCCTGATTTCTCTGCACTGTTTGCCCCATATCTTGTTGATTCAGCCGAACAGGCGCGCAAACTGTTACAGGGAAAAACCGCTACCGATATGCTGAAAGAGCTTAATTCACTTGGTTTAGTGGGACTGGGTTACGGGATAGCCGGATTACGGCAAGTACTGGTGAGTGACGATATTACCTCGGTTGATGGCCTTAAAGGGCGAAAGATACGAACAATGCCGGTAGAACCCGAGCGTGATTTCTGGATTAAAGTGGGTGCTGCACCAACGCCGCTGCCGTTGCCTGCGCTGTATGATGCGTTCGCTAATGGCCAGGTCGATGGTATGCAAATCGATTTTGAGGGTATCTGGAATACACGTTATCTGGACCATGCAGGCACTGTTGTGCATTCTTCGCACATGATGTTGCCGATGGTGGCTGTCATCTCTGCCCGCACCTGGAAAAAACTGTCTGATGATGATCGTACGTTAGTGCGTCAACTGGTCGCAAAACAGCTGGATCAGCTGATTAACACCTATGGCCAGCTGGATGCAGATTATCTTGCGAAAATTAACGCTTCTGGCGCACATGTGATTAACGTGGACCGGAGCTTTTTCGGTGATGCAGTCGATGACTGGTACGTAGAGTGGCGCAAGCGTGCACCCGTGCTAACCGCGCTTGAGCAGGAAGCATCAAACCTCTGATATACATCCATCAGGATGATTGCCTGACACATCTTCTTAAAACGAGAGGGTTACCGAGCCTGATTAAGGGTGATAAAACCTGAACATCGAAAAAAGGTAACCCTCATGCCTCCTGCTCATGATTGCTGTGCTAAAAAGCACGACTTTGCTAAAGAGCACGGCTCGACTAAAGAGAACGGCTTTGCTAAAAAGCAGTCAGGTTGTCCGGATCAGCTTGGCGTCAGGTGAGTTTCAAACACCATAAGGCCAGTAGCGGTGTATCCGCCGATCTCATGGCATGAATAATATCGGCCGGATTGTAAACATATCCACCGGGACCGGGAGAGTGCCAGGGATTGTTATTTTGCCGCCAGAACCCCTCGCTCAGCACGATGTAAACCTCTTCCGGAGGGTGGTGGTGATCCGGATAGGTTATCCCCGGTCGCATCAGCGTCACCCCGATCTGAATATCCTCACTTACCGCCAGCCCCCGGGGACCGATAATATCCGCGTTGGCATGACCCTGCATAAACTCAGGCATCCGGGGAGCCGGTCGTGTATACCAGACCAGATAGTCAGCAAGACCGAGGAGTGAATGGACCAGCGGCTGCAGCGCCGCAGGCAGATCATCAACAGCGGCGGCGACCTGCGGTAAAAGATCGCTCAGCGGGTTAATCTGCTTTGTCCGCGGCGCTAGCAGCAGCTCTGCTTCAAGTCTCTGATGGATCTCTTTAGCCGCCGTTATCCCCGGTTCGGGCAGCCCCGCCGGGTTACTCAGCAACTGACGTAGCTGCAACCGAAAATTATGAAGCTTATTATCCATAACACCACCAGCCAGAAGAAGCATCGATATTTCACAGGATAATGCCACAGATCGTTTTCCCAGACACTTATAGGCAGGGAGAGGCAGAGAGCTAAATAAGCTTCACCCATTACAGAGCTATTACAAAACCCTGATCACGCAACCACCTCTGAATACCCGACTGACCTGAAGGCATTAACCAGAATAAAACTCGGGAAAAATCGCATTATCGTCAGGATGGCAACCGGGGCTGACACGCACCTCTGCCGGGTTGACGCTGGGGTCGGTGCCGGGTCTTGGGTCCCAGATGGCATCGTCACCCAGCCAGCGGGTTGAGAATGCCATCCGGTCCTGGGTGGCTGACTGGTTGCCGGGGGAGCCATGCAGCGTCCAGGCGGAGAACAGCAGCGCGTCTCCGGGTTGCAGGTCAAAACTGATGATATCGAAGTTTGTGCGGTCGGCTTCAATATCGGGGCAGGGGATGCCCTCACCGGTGCCGGTCCAGCTATTGGCTTTTTCACCCGAAGCACCAAAGGCTTCCGGCAGGTAGAAAACATCATCGCGGTGAGAGCCACGGACAAACTCCAGACCACTGCCCGCCACTGTCACGGGGGTGAGGGCCAGCCATATTGAGGCGATCTGTTTACCCCGGAACGGCCAGTAGGGCACATCCTGATGCCAGGGGGTTGGCGTGGTGGTTTCCGCTTTTTTAATCAGCAGATGGTCAAAATAGAAGCGCGCGGTCTGACTCTGCATCGCCTGAGCGGCCAGGCGGGCGCAGCCGGACTCTTTTGCGTACTGATACACCAGATCATTGGAACGCCAGAGGTAGCGGTCGGTGAACATACGACCTTTCTCTGCGCCGGGGTTTCCGTCGTTGCAGAGCTTACCCGGGTGATCAAGCTGGTACTGACCAAACGCAATCAGCTTTTCAACCCACTCTGGGTCAACCGCGTTGCGCAGACAAACAACGCCGTCCTGCTGATACTGCTGAATCTCATCCGCTGTCAGATCTCGCTGAGTCATACCGCTCTCCTGTTATATTTATTGTTGATCCGACTATAGCGCTATCATTAGTATTGATTAAGTCGATAATTTTGATATCTGTTATGGAAAAATTTGATTACAGCGCCCTGAGTTTCAAAAGCCTGAAAACCCTCAAACAGATCTATGAGCAGGGGTCCCTGACGGCAGCGGCGATTCAACTGGGGCAGAATCAACCCACCGTTAGTTATACGCTGGAACAGATGCGTGAAGCACTGCACGACCCTCTGTTTGTGCGCTCGGGCCGGGGCGTTGCGCCCACCAGTCGCTGTCACCAGATTATGCCGGAGATTGAGAACCTGCTGCGGGGGATGTCTGAACTGTTACAACCCGAGGTGTTCGAGCCGGCCAATGCCTCCCTGGATATGACGATCTCCTGCAACCAGTATGAACTTCAGGTAATCGTGCCCCAGCTGCTAGACAGGTTAAACCGGTTGGCCCCCAATATCCGCATGACCTTCATTCAGTCACACCTCAGTGGTCACCAACAGCTGCAACGGGGTCAGTGCGACCTGCTGCTGTCGCCTGTGATGGGGGATTATGAAGCACTCTATCAACGGCCCCTGTTTCAGGATCGCTATGTGTGTCTGATCTCCGCAGCGCATCCACTGGCAAACAGGCCGATCGGTCGGGATGACTATATTCAGGCCCGCCATCTGGAGATCTTCTATGAAGGGGGCTGGAAACCGCTTTACCTGAACAGCCCGGCGCTTCAGGGAGTCAACCTGAATATCGGACTACGCCTGCCGGGGGTCGCTAACTTTATCCCGACCATTGCAAACACCGATCTGATGATGACCCTGCCGGAACGTTTAGCCCGGCTGATAGGCGAGCCGATGCTGATTAAAGATCCCCCCTTTAACAGCCGCTTTGAACTCTGCCTTTACTGGAACAAAATGACCCATCAGTCCAAAGCACATCAATGGTTGCGTCAACAGATTATCGACATCTGCGCTGAACTGGATATGCCCGGGTAGACCAGTGAAGCCTGTCTTGCCTGTTTCTGCTGCTGCCTGTAGCACCCGGGAAATCTGCCCGGACGCTAAGCACCAGACGGCCAGCTTGACATCGCACCTATTTGTCTTACAAATAGATATTTAAAAATAACAGAGCGCCTATTTGTCTTACAAATTACTTTTTAGAAGAAAAACGCCAGCTGCGGTTCATCTGACAAATTAACATTCATCGACCTCGCTAAGTGAAAATCTTTTATTTCAATAAGTTATTTCGGTATTAAATATTGGGCGTGCTATCAGCATGCAGCTGCCCTGAAGCGGTTTCGCGGCCACCATGCTCTCGGCCAGTGTCTGGCTACCGCCAGTATTTGAGTCAGTCAGATGGAGCAGAGTGCATTAATCAGCTTGTCTGAAAATAAAAGCACTTTTAGAAAAGCACTCTTAAGGAAAGAACGCTTAGAAAAGTACTCTCAGGTTAGTCATATTGACGGGGATTTCTCGCCCCCTGAGAGCATAAAATAACAGCATGGCGCGCATTGACGCTCAGTGGAGTCCCTGCTGTTTTGTGTTGCCATTGTCATGACTGAAACGTCGATCAGATACGCCTCCACCCGGGAGTATCATGACAGCCTATATCCGGCAGGATATCGCGGGTATCAGCTAACGGACCCTGTTTCCGACACGCCATTAACCAGACGCCGGATACTGAGTGGATTACTGTTCTGCAGAGCCACAGGCAGGCAGTTATCCGGGAAGTTCTGAAAGCTGACCGGGCGTAAAAAGCGTTCAATCGCACGGCTCCCTACCGAGGTAGAGTTAGCGATAGAACAAGCCGGGTAAGGCCCACCGTGGGTCATGGTGTCACACACCTCAACCCCTGTCGGAAAGCCATTTATCAGCAACCGGCCAACTTTGCGGGTTAACTCATTCAGCAGGGCGGGATAGTCCTGTAACTCATTCTCCTGCGCCCAGATGGTCGCCGTTAACTGCCCGTCCAGCTGTTCTGCCGCTTTTAGCAGATCGGCTGAACCGTCGGTTTCAACCAGCAATGAACAGGGACCGAACACCTCTTCATGGAGGGTGTTATTACCCTGCCACTGGTCCAGCGTCGTTGCAAAAACCGCCGCCGTGGCGCGATGCTCGGCTTGCTCACCCTGGCCGATCAGCTCCGCTTCAGCCAGATACTTATCCTGCTGCTGGCGATAGCCACTCAGAATGCCGGCATTCAGCATCACTCCGGGTTGCGCCGCAGTCACCAGTTCCGCCACCCGTTTACGAAACCGGTTAAGGCCGTCACCGGCAGAGGCGATAACAAGCCCCGGATTGGTACAGAACTGTCCTGTTCCCAGCGTCAGTGAAGCAACAAATCCCTCAGCCAGGGTTTCTGCCTGTTCGTCCAGCGCCCGTGGCAACAGAAAGACCGGGTTGATGCTGCCCATCTCAGCATAAACAGGGATCGGGGCTGGCCGCGCCGCAGCCAGATCACACAACGCCCGACCCCCACCGAGAGAACCGGTAAAGCCGACCGCTTTGATAGCCGGGTGCTGCACCAGCGCTTTACCAATATGGTGACCACGCCCCTGTATCAAGGAGAAGATCCCAGCGGGTAAGTTGCAGTGTTCAATAGCCCGGACCAGCGCAAGTGCCACCAGCTCTGCGGTTCCAGGATGGCCGGAATGCGCCCGTACAACCACGGGACAACCCGCAGCCAGCGCAGACGCTGTATCGCCACCGGCAACCGAAAAGGCCATTGGAAAGTTACTGGCACCAAACACAGCAACCGGACCAATAGCGACATTGCACTGGCGGATATCCTCACGGGGAAGAGGCTGACGTTCGGGTAAGGCGGTATCAATACGTGCCTGAATGAAATCACCGCGCCGGACAACGGCAGCAAATAACCGTAGCTGTCCACATGTCCGGGCCGTTTCTCCGCGAACCCGGGCCTCGGGTAAACCTGACTCCTGACCGATGCGGACGACGAGATCATCAACAATCGCTTCCAGTTCAACGGCTATACGCTCTAACAGCTGAGCACGGGACTCGAAATCAACCGCTGAGAAAACGGGAAATGCCTCACCAGCCAACTGACAGGCACGATCAATATCCGTGACGCTGGCATGTCGGAACTGCCCCTCCAGCAATGCCGTCGTTGCGGCATCCGCCGCTTGAAAAAACTCATCGCTGTCCGCCTGAAATTCGCCATTGATCAGATGCTTACCATTAAATGTCATACGGTTTCTCCTCTTGTCCTGAGTGTTCAAAGTTGCTCTACAGCAAAATAATCCGCCTCAGCCACCCGCTGCCAGGGGTTGCTCAGCGGTTTTCCAAAAGCATCGACCTGAATCTCAAAGGTATCGCCTTCGACGGTCCGCATATCGGCAAAACTCAGCGTCGCGGTGCCAAAATAATGCAGGTTTACATCGCCAGCACGGCGGAAGAGCCGGTACTTAAAGTGATGGTGTTCCAGGTTGGCGATGGTGTGCGACATATTGGCTTCGCCACTCAGAAAAGGTTTCTGCCACACGGTTTCACCGTCTCTGATAATGCGGCTGGTGCCCTGTATATCCTGTGGCAGATCACCGATCAGAAGCTCCGGGCCAAAGCTACATACGCGCAGCTTGGAATGCGCCAGAAACAGGTAGTTCTGTCGCTCAGTGACGTGATCTGACAGCTCATTTCCTAAGGCAAAACCGACTCTGAACGGCGTACCATCCGGGCCGTTCAGATAGCAGCCCACCAGCTCCGGCTCCTCACTCGCATCCAGGCTGAAAGAGGGGATAGGGAAGGGCTGCTGGGGCGCAACCACGATGCTGCCATCACCTTTATAGAACCACTCCGGCTGTACACCCGCAGTGCCGGGAGCGGGCTTACCGCCTTCCAGCCCCATACGAAACATCTTCATGGAGTCGGTCAGCTGTTCAGCGTCATCATCGGAGCTGTGCATCTTGTCCCGGGTGCTGGCACTGCCGGTATGGGTCAGGCCGGTGCCGGTAATGTAGCAATGCGCCGGATCAGGATGGTCCAGCGGCACCAGAACCCGCTGCTGTGACAGCAGATCGCTCAGGGTGTCCGCTTCAACAATCCGGGGGGTATTCTCAATCTGTGTTGCCAGCGAGTGACCCGCCGCAATTGCTTCCTGCGCCAGCAGGTAGGTAGTGCCCGCGCCCTCTAAGCGCTCTACCTGCTCGCCATTCGCGGTGTTAACCAAACCAACCTGACGCTGCCCGGCGTTATCAATATACTGAATTAACCTTAATACCTGAGACATTTACACTCACCTCTTTCTAACAGAGCAACTTAATGGGAATGGCGTGGAACATCAGCGCCACGGCAGCCCACCAGAAAATCAAAATCACAACCCTCATCGGATTGCAGCACATGGTCGAGATACAGTTTGCGATACCCGCCACCGACAATCAGCGGGCTGGCCGGTGGATTGTCCGCACGGGCAGTCAGGCGGGCATTGAGTTCCTCTTCCGGGATATCCAGATGTAACCGGCCCTCACGGCAATCCAGTTCGATCCAGTCGCCGTTCTGAACCACAGCAATCGGGCCATTCGCCGCGGTTTCAGGTGCGGTATGCAGCACCACGGTGCCATAGGCCGTACCACTCATGCGGGCATCGGAGATGCGCACCATATCGGTAACGCCCTGCTCCAGCAGTTTGGGTGGCAGCCCCATGTTGCCCACTTCCGCCATCCCCGGATAACCCCGCGGGCCACAGTTCTTCAACACCAGAATGGAGTTCTCATCCACGTCAAGGTCAGGATCAGCAATACGGGCTTTGTAATCATCATAATCTTCAAACACGACCGCCTGACCGCGATGCTGCATCAGATGAGGGCTGGCAGCGGACGGTTTGAGTACTGCCCCCCGGGGTGCCAGATTGCCGCGCAGGACGCACATGCCACCGTCACTGACCAGCGGATTATCCAGCGAACGGACAACCTCTTCGTTGTAGTTTGGCGCTTCAGAAACGTTTTCCCACAGGGTTTTACCATTGGCGGTAAGGGCATCTTTATGGGGTAACAGATCGGCATCTCCCAGGGTACGCAGTACCGCCGGAAGCCCCCCGGCATAGGAGAAATCTTCCATCAGGAAGCGACCCGACGGCATCAGGTCCACCAGCGTCGGCGTCCCCCGTCCAACCCGGGTCCAGTCATCCAGTTCAAGATCAACCCCAATACGACCGGCAATGGCCTTAAGATGGATAACCGCATTGGTGGAACCGCCGATGGCAGCGTTGGTGCGAATCGCATTTTCAAACGCTTCGCGGGTCAGAATTTTGGAAAGTTTAAGTTCTTCCCACACCATATCGACAATCCGCATACCCGACAGATGCGCCAGCAGGTAACGGGAGGCATCAACCGCTGGAATAGCCGCGTTATACGGCAGCGTCACGCCCAGCGCTTCGGCCATGCAGGCCATTGTAGAAGCGGTGCCCATGGTGTTGCAGGTGCCTTCCGAACGGGACATGCTGCGCTCGGCGCTGAGGAACTCCTCAATAGAGATGTTGCCGGCTTTAACATCTTCGTGCATCTGCCACACAGCGGTGCCAGAACCGATCGTTTTACCTTTATGCTTGCCGTTAAGCATCGGCCCGCCAGACACCATAATCGCAGGCACATCACAGCTGGCGGCCCCCATCAGCAGAGCGGGCGTGGTTTTATCGCAGCCGGCCAGCAGCACAACGGCATCCATCGGGTTGCCACGGATCGCTTCTTCAACATCCATGCTGGCAAGGTTACGGGTAAACATCGCCGTAGGACGCAAATTGGATTCACTGTTGGAAAACACCGGAAACTCAACCGGATAACCGCCCGCTTCAAGCACCCCCTGCTTAACCCGGTCAGCGATACGCCGAAAGTGCGCATTACAGGGGGTCAGCTCTGACCAGGTGTTACAGATACCGATAATCGGTTTACCCTGAAATTCGTGGTCAGGGATACCGGTATTCTTCATCCACGAACGATACATAAATCCATTTTTATCGATGCTGCCAAACCATTGAGCTGAGCGCAGTTTTACATTCTTGTTCATCTGCTTTTCCTTTTTGTCTGATACTCCCCGGCACAACATGATGCGGCCGGGGTCAATAATGAGTGTTTACGGCTCAGAGAGCCCAGGTTGCTATCTGCGGATACGTCAGCATCAGGCCCAGCACAATCAGCTGAATGGTGATAAACGGCAGCATAGAGCTGAAGATATCCTTAAGACTGATGTCGGGCGGGGCCACACTTTTCAGGTAAAACGCGGCGGGGCCAAAGGGCGGACTGATGTAAGAAACCTGCATATTGATAGCGAACAGAATGCCGAACCACACAGGGTCAAAACCAAGCTGCTTAACAATGGGGATAAAGATCGGCAAACAGAGCATGGCGATACCGATCCAGTCGAGAAACATGCCCAGCAACAGGAAGATCAGCATCATCACCAGAATGATCATGATCGGTGCAACATCCAGCCCCATAATGGCGTTGGAAACGAAGCGGTTGCCGCCCATCAGGTTGTAAACGCCAACCAGACAGGCCGCACCGATACCGATCCAGACGATCATGCCGCAGGTTTCCAGTGTCTGCGACAGACTTTCACGTAACACTTTAAAGCTGAACTCACCGCGCAGTTTCACCGTTGCCAGCACGGCGGCGGCACCCATGGCGGCGGCTTCAGTGACAGACGCGATGCCACCATAGATACTGCCGAGCACCAGCCCCGCAATCACCACCGGGGCGCCAATACCTTTTATAGCGCCAAGAAACGTCAGTTTTGGCTCTTCGGCCTCTGACAAAACACCGGCACCGCCCTTAGAGGGGGTACGCCAGCAGATAAAGATGACATACGCCATATAAGCAGCCATCAGCAAAAACGCTGGTACAAATGCAGCTTTGAACAGATCGGAGATGGAGATACCACCGATCAGACCGTAGATAATCAGGACAATCGAGGGTGGCACCATAGTGCCCAGTGACCCACCGGCGCAAACCACCCCTATCGCGATGCGCTTATCGTAGCCAAGACGCAGCATCTGCGGCAGTGCCAGAACCCCCAGCAGGACAATTTCGCCACCGATAATGCCGGAGATCGCGGCCAGGAAAAAAGCCACCACCAGCGTCTGTACGGCAACTCCGCCCGGCAAACGCCCGGAAAGCACCCGCATTGAGTTAAACAGGTCCCGCGCCATCCCCGATCGGTCGAGCAGTCCCGCCATAAAGACGAACATCGGTACCGCGACCAGCGAGTATTCAGTGATAAAACCGTAAATACGGCTGCCAACCAGTGGGATCGCATCAGGCCCAAACCAGCCCAGGGTAAACACTACCGCAACCAGTCCGGTCACAAATGCCAGCGGCAGTCCCAGTAGCAGTAGGCCAAAAATAGATGACACAAGTAGATATGTTGCAATTTCAATAGTCATGAAAATATTCCTGCGACGGCACGTTCAGGGTTTGCGGCGGAAAAAAGCGCCTAACCGGACCACTAGCTGCACAGCCATTATTCCAATGGATAGCAGGATGATTAATTTGGTGAAGGCCGGAAGCGGTGAGTCCCAGGACGAACCGGAGGTTTGCAGATGCCATGCCCCCGTCGGGGTATGGGTCGCATGGTAGGACAACACCCATGCGGCATAACCAATGGCGATGCAGAAACCGATACCGATCAATAAGTTCAGCAACTTCAGCCATTTGCGCTTATTCGCTGGCAGAAAGTCATGCAGAATGTTGATCTGGATATGGCGGTTGCGCGCCAGCGCATAAGGGCCACCGAGTGCAAAAATGGAGGCGACCAGAAAGATAGTAGTCTCATGCACCCAGATAGTCGGCGAATTAAACAGATACCGGGCAACAACTTCATAAACGCTGATCAGCATGGCAACCAGCACCAGCCATGCACATAAGTGACCCGCTTTTTCGATCAGGCGATCAAAGAGAGTAATCTCCTTATCGATATCCGATAGCGGTGCATCAAATTCGCTGCTTGCATGCAAGCCGGTTAGCTCCAGCTCGTCTTCAGTGGGGTGATTTTTACTCATAGGGAGAAATCCGGTCTGAGATCTGCCGCTTAACAAGCGGCAGATCCGCTCAGCTAGGTATCAAAGAAGATTGTTCTGCTTCAGATAAGCAGAGATAGAGTCCACCGCTTCTTTGGCTTCGGGTGACTTTTCACGCCAGTTTTTCCACTCGCCCTGAGCGGCAGCGCGGAATTTTTTCAGCTCTTCAGGCGACAGGGTTGAGATAGTCACGCCATTAGCCTCAGCCAGTTTGACCTGCTCCTGGTCCGCCTTGGTCAGCTGTGTATAAAGGTTATCCACAAAGCCGTCGACACTGTCTTCAAGCAGTTGCTGCGTTTCTTCAGACAGCCCATCCCAGATGTTCTTGTTTAATGAAACATCGATCATCGGCATGGAGTGAAAGCCCGGGTAGGCCGCAAACGGCGCGTATTTGTAGTAACCCTGAGTGTAATTGGTAGCAAACACCGTGTAGTCAGCGGCGTCGATAACACCTTTTTCAAGCGCGGTGTAAACTTCGGACGTCGGCAGGTTTACCGGTGCGGCGCCAGCGAGCTGGAAGACGTTAGAGACCATCCCCTCTGGGGCACGAATTTTCAGCCCTTTGAAATCATCCAGTTTCTCAATCTTACGCTTGCTGACCAGCGCTTCAGGGATCATCGCGCCAGCACGGATCAGGTGCACATTGTAGGGCTCAATTAACTTGTTATAGCGGTCTTCACCACCAGCATCGCGCATATAGCCGAGAAACTGATAAGGGTCGGACCAGGCGCCAACCATATTGCCATAGACCGCAAAGGCGGGGTTTTTACCGGCAAAGTAACTTGGGTCTGTAATCTGTCCCTGTAAGATGCCCGCACCGACAGCGTCCAGGGTTTCGTTGTTGCTAACAATCGATGAGCTGGGCAGCAGCTCAATGTTAATCTCGCCATTGGTTTTGGCCGCGATACTATCAGCCCACTCCTGAGCAATACGGTACTGCTCATCTCCGGAGTTAACGTTAATCTGGAACTTCCAGTTTTCTGCAGCCTGCACCGAAAAAGCACTAAGAGTTGTTATTGCAAGCGTGATCGCAGCAACACCTGATTTCAGACAAAAGCGTGTATTAGTCATCCTGTTCTCCGAATATTATTGTTATGTCGTGCCAGAAAGTGGAGGGACCAAAGCCATATGCCAGGCAACAGGTTCCTTTTCGGCAGCGATGAAGCAAGCCTAATGGAGCAGGGATTGTTGAACAAATATGAATTTTGTTATTAAGTATATCCAAATAGATATACCTGGAGAGTTATATGCGTCCCCTCAATGCTAACTGGTTTATCCGCGCCAGGCTCAAACATCGCCACCTGCTGGTGTTGGCGGCACTGGGAGAAACCGCCAATCTTAACCATGCAGCCGAAGGCCTGGGGATATCGCAGCCCGCCGTGTCAAAGCTGCTGAAGGAGCTGGAAGAGGGCGTAGGGGTATTACTGTTTGAACGCCATGCCCGCGGTGTAACAGCCACGGTTTATGGTGAAACGTTAATTCGCTATGCCGTCGATATGCTAACCACGATGGATAACGCTTTCGATGAGGTGAATGCCATTCGCCAGGGACTCAGCGGCCATGTCCGCCTTGGTACGGTACTGACGCCCTGCGCCGATCTTATTCCCGAAACCATCAACCGGATCAGGGAGTCCCACCCGGACCTTGAAGTAACTATCCGCACCGACTCAAGCGAAGATCTGCTAAGCGCCCTCAGAGACGGCGCGCTGGATATCATTATTGCTCGTCAGCAGCAGGCGTATAGCCATCTGAATTTTCACTATGAACCGATGTACCGTAAGCCGCTGTTTCATCGCCCCCAGTATCCGGATCCGGTCTATCCTGAAAGGCCAGCATCAGATCCACTCTTTTTTGCAGATTCCGCCTACCCTGATCCAGTCTATCCTGAACCCATGTTTCCGGAACCGGTACTGGTCTGCGCACGCCGGACCCATCCGCTGATCACCTCAGGAAAACGCCTGTCACTGGAAGATCTGCTGAGTAAAGAATGGGTTTTACCGCCCAGTGGCAGCATGATGCGCGCAGAGTTTGAGGGGATGTTTCGCCGCAACGGTATGCGCCTGCCCAACCATATAATCACCGCCGAGAACCTGCTGATCGTCACTAATCTGCTGGAAAAAAACAGTATGCTTACGCTGTTACCGGAGGCGGTCATGGGGCATTACAACAAGTACGGTATGATGGGTCAGGTGCCGGTTGAAGCCCGGCTGCAGCGGGAACTTGGGCGCAGTATGGAGCCCTACGGACTGATCCATAAAGGAGAGAACATACTGTCTCCAGCGTCACGTGCAGTGCTTGAACTGCTGCGTAAAGCGAAAAACTACACTCATCAGCCCCTGCTTCAAGCGGATTAGCCAATCCCTTCATCGACGCTGTTCATCGATGCTTTGAGTAAACCTCAGGGAGGGCTGCCGCTTTTATAAACCTTACTTTTCAGTCGCCTGCTGTTTATCAACATACGCCTGCAGGGAGGCCAGATTATACTGGTCGACCTGACTTTGTATCTGCAGTTTAATGTTTGTTTTTGCCTCAGCCGAATAGAGGCGATAGAGGACAAGGTTACCCCCCAGAGATAACACAAACAGCAGGGCGATAACGATCAGGGCATCCAGATGTAACGCAAACTTTTTCAACGGGCGATCCCTCAGATAAACAGACTAAAGCTCATTAGCTGAACAGTATCATAAAGCAGAGTGGCATCAATGGCACAGCGGCCTTTTCTTCATCACCTTAGCGGTTCTGTTTTCGATACTGCGCCGGACTGACACCAAACTGCTCCCGGAACATATAGATAAAGGGCGAAGGTGAACTGTAACCCAGTTCCAGCGCGATTGAGGTGATACTCTGCCCGGTATTCAGCAGCTCTATCGCCTGCATCAGACGTAGCTGCAAGCGCCACTGCTTCAGGGACATGCCGGTTTCGCGACGAAAACGGCGATCCAGTGTTCGTAATGAAACCGCCAGCCCGGCGGCCAGCTGTTCCGATGTTGCACAGCTGTCAGACTGCTCATAGAGCCGGTTACACAGGCCAATCAGATCTTCGCTGACCGGCCAGGGCAGATATCGGTCATTCCGTTCGAGACGCTCCAGGGTCCGCAACAGCAGCTGAACCAGATCATTTTCATAGCCTTGTATCGGATACTCCACCGCAAACGCTGCGGCCGTCAGTATCAGTTCACGGAACAGCGGTGTCACCTGCAACACAACAGCCGTTTCTGACGTCAGGCCCTGATAACCCGCATCAAGATAGAGACTTTTCAACTCAGCGCCATACTCGGTGTAAACACGGTGCTGACAGCCCCGGGGAAGCCAGATGGCCTGCTCCGGGGGAATAAAATAGCGTTCACCAATCAGGTCCACCACCAGCACCCCGGATACCGCATAGAGCAGTTGGTGCCAGTCATGCCGGTGCGGCGGAAAAAAGTGCCCGGCAGGCATCGTCTCCTGGCGCACGTACAGCTCCCGGGGGAGGGTACGCATCGCTAAAAGGTTCAGCTCCTGGTCTGTCTGCTTTGTCATGATCTTTATTTCAGCGCCTGTCTTGTTTCATACATATTCTGTCATTTTATAGAAAGATAACAGAAACGGTATCCGCTAACCTGTTTTCTACTCACTTTACGATCTGACCGCCTGAGAGCTACCGATGCCCGATATCAGTAAATTCCGCATGTTACTCACCTGTGTTTTAGGTGTCGTGGCCACCATCGGCATCGCCCGTTTTGCCTATACCCCGATGATTCCGGAGATGGCCCGCGGGGTCGGTCTGAGCGAATCGGTGGCGGGCTATCTGGCGGCGGCCAACTATGCCGGTTATCTCAGCGGCGCGCTGCTGATCTCATTTATCCACAGCCTCGCACTGAAAGCCCGGTTATACAAAGTCGGCCTGCTGACTGCGGTGCTGACCAGCATGGCGATGGCCCTGACAACGTCCGAACCGCTCTGGTATCTGCTACGCTATCTGTCAGGCCTGAGCAGCTCTGCGGGGATGCTGCTGGGAGGCGGCTTACTGATGCACTGGCTGATGAAACGCAATCACAAAGCAGAGCTGGGTATCTTCTTTTCCGGGCTGGGTATCGGCATCGTGATCACGGCTATTCTCGCGGTGATCATTAAAGATATTTTCACCTGGGAGCAGCAGTGGCTGATCTATGGCGGCGTCACCCTGTTACTGATTCTGCCTGTCTGGCTGTGGTTGCCGGACTTCAGTGCTGAGCAATCACTGCCTAAACACCATACCCGGCAGATCCCGATGCCCTCCACTTTTATGCCGGTTCTGCAGCTGGCCTATTTCTGTGCCGGTGCTGGCTATGTGATCTCAGCCACGTTTCTCATCACCATTGCAGAAAGCATTGATGCCCTGGCAGGACAGGGCTGGATGATCTGGCTGGTTGCCGGGCTGAGTTGCGCCCCGGCCAGCGCGTTATGGGATAAAGTCACCCAACTGACCGGCCAGTGGCAGGCCCTGTTTATCGCTTACCTGCTCAATGCCCTGAGCATTCTCATTCTGTTACTCAGCCATGAACTGATGGCGGTGATCATCAGCGCCCTGATCTATGGCGCCAGTTTTATCGGCATCGTCGGTATGATGCTGTCGATGGTGGGACGCCTGTTTCCGGATAATCCATCAAAACCGATGAGCCGGCTCACCTTCAGTTACGGCATTGCCCAGGTCATCGCCCCGGCGATTGTCGGCCTGATGGCCGAGTATTATGGCAACTTCAATAACGGCCTGATACTGACACTGATCGTGATGCTGGGCGGCAGTGTTGCGCTGTTAATGGCACAACGCATCGAGCAGCGGGCAGAACTTTCCGCGGGGATAAGCAACAGTGTTTAGTAGCAGTAACCGCAGCCAGCAAAAATAGTTTCTGAATCAATTGACGCCAGCCGGTTTTATCTCCATGTTTAGTGAAGTGGATGCTAATAAGGGAGTCAGCTATGGCCACCGATGTTGAGATTGCAATGCAGTTTACACCCCGCCCCATCAGTGAGATCGCTGAGAAGCTGGGGATCGACAGTGATTATCTGAACCATTATGGCCGGGATATCGCCAAGGTCGATCTGCGGGCGCTGACAGAGAACGGCCGTAAGCCGGGCAAGCTGATTCTGGTATCTGCGACTACGCCGACGCCCTCGGGCGAGGGTAAAACCACCACGACCATCGGCCTTGGGCAAGCATTCTCACAGCTGAATGAATCAGTATGCCTGGCCCTGCGGGAGCCATCACTGGGGCCTTGTCTGGGAATGAAAGGCGGCGCCACCGGGGGCGGTTACAGCCAGATCATGCCCGCCGACCGCATCAACCTGCACTTTACCGGTGATTTCCATGCCATCACCAGTGCTAACAACCTGCTTTCAGCAGCGCTGGATAACCATATCTATCACGGTAATGAACTGGGCATCGATCCCCGCCAGATAGTCTGGCGGCGGGTGATGGACATGAATGACCGCAGCCTGCGTAAAATCGTTCTCGGTCTCGGCGGTAAGCTGCAGGGTATTCCCCGCGAAGGTGGCTTTGATATCACCGCCGCTTCCGAGGTGATGGCGATGCTCTGTCTGGCGGAAGATGCCGAAGACCTGCAACAACGTCTCGACCGCACGCTGATCGGTTACACCTATGCTGGCGAACCCGTGTATGCACAGCAACTCAACATCACCGGAGCGATGATGGCACTGCTGCGGGATGCCCTGCAACCCAATCTGGTACAAAGTTTTGAAGGCACTCCGGCCTTTGTTCACGGTGGGCCGTTTGCCAATATCGCCCATGGCTGTAACAGTGTTATCGCCACCCGCATGGCGATGCAGTATGCCGACTGGGCGATCACCGAGGCGGGCTTTGGTTTCGATCTGGGTGCGGAAAAGTTCTTCGATATAAAATGTCGCATTGCCAGTTTAGATCCGGATGCGGTGGTGCTGGTGACCACCGTACGGGCGCTGAAAATGCATGGTGGCAAACAGAAAAACGCGCTGGAAGCGGAAGACCTCAGCGCGGTGAGGCTGGGCCTCGGCAATCTGGATAAGCATATTGAAAGTGTCATGCTGTTTAATAAGCAACCAGTGGTGGCGCTCAACCGTTTTGCCACCGACACCGATGCCGAAGTCGCGATTATTCGTGATCGCTGCAACGAACTCGGAGTCGCATTCGCCGAAACCACCCACCATGCCGATGGCGGCAAAGGCGCGCTTGAGCTGGCCCGGGCGGTGATAGACTCAGTCCCCCGGAACCGGCCATTTAAACCGCTCTATGAACCGGACATGCCCGTGCTGGAAAAAGTACGGGCGGTGTGCAAACAGATGTATGGTGCCGACGATGTCGCCTTTACCAAGGAGGCCGCCCGTGACCTCAAACTGGTCCAACAGCTGGGGCTGACCCACCTGCCCGTCTGTATCGCCAAAGCACCCAGCTCACTGTCGGATGACCCCTTGCTGCATGGCAGACCCCGGGATTTTTCAGTCACCGTGCGGGCGATTCAGATAAACGCCGGAGCCGGTTTTCTGGTGATTCTCACCGGCGATATCCTGCGCATGCCCGGCCTGCCGAAACAACCGGCGGCCAATAAGATGCGTTTATTAAAAAACGGCGTCATTGAGGGGCTGGAATAGAGAATCTGAACGGTTTAAACATTTCAGCAACGGACGCATAAATACAGTAAAATGCCGCCTTTACTATAACCAAGTAACGTCAGAGCCGTGCTTATTGCTGCTCGCCTATTGCGGACTTTTCAGATGATACGTGTTTCTAATATTAAACTGCCGCTCGCTCATAACGAGCAGGCGCTCACCGATGCCATTCTGACGACGCTTGGCATCACCGCTGAGCAGTTAACCGCGGTTGAGATACGCCGCCGGGGCTATGATGCCCGCAAGAAGAACACCATCTTTCTGATCTATACCCTCGATGTCGACACCACCGATAACGATGCAATACTGCAAAAGCATGTGGGTAATCAGTCGATTCGCCCGACCCCGGATATGACCTATAAATTCGTTGCTCAGGCACCCACCGATCTGCAGGAGCGCCCGTTAGTAATCGGCTTTGGCCCCTGCGGCATTCTCGCCGGTCTGGTGTTGGCGCAGATGGGGTATAAGCCGCTGATTATCGAGCGGGGTCAGGAGGTGCGTCAGCGCACTAAAGACACCTTTGGCTTCTGGCGGCAGAAAAAGCTCAATACCGAGTCCAATGTGCAGTTTGGCGAAGGCGGCGCCGGGACCTTCTCCGACGGCAAGCTCTACACTCAGGTTAAAGACCCGCATCATTACAGCCGTAAAGTGCTGACCGAATTTGTCGACGCCGGTGCGCCGGAAGAGATTATGTATGTCAGTAAGCCTCATATCGGCACCTTCCGGCTGGTGTCGATGGTGGAAAAGATCCGCGCGAAGATTATCGAACTGGGCGGCGAGATCCGCTTCAGTGCCCGGGTAGATGATCTGCTGATCGACGCGGGACAGGTCACCGGTATCACCCTCTCCAGCGGTGAAACGATCCATTCACAACATATCGCCCTGGCGATCGGCCACAGCGCCCGGGATACCTTCCAGATGCTCTATGACAAGGGCGTCTATATGGAGGCGAAACCGTTCTCGGTGGGCTTTCGGATAGAGCACGAACAATCCCTGATCGATGACGCCCGTTTTGGTAAAAATGCCGGACATCCGATTCTCGGCGCTGCCGATTATAAACTGGTGCACCACTGTAAAAGTGGCCGCTCCGTATATAGTTTCTGTATGTGTCCGGGTGGCACCGTAGTGGCTGCCTCTTCCGAAGAGGGCCGGGTAGTGACCAACGGCATGAGCCAGTACTCCCGCCAGGAACGCAACGCCAACAGCGCTATTGTGGTCGGTATCGACCCTTCCGACTATCCCGGCCATCCGTTAGCGGGGGTGGAGTTTCAACGCCAGCTGGAGAGCAACGCCTACCTGATGGGGGGTGAAAACTACGATGCGCCGGCACAGAAAGTCGGCGATTTCCTGAAAGGCTCAGCCTCAGAGGAACTTGGCAGTGTGCAGCCATCATTCAAGCCGGGTATTAAGTTAACCGACCTGTCCAAAGCCCTGCCGGACTTCTGTATCGAAGCGATTCGTGAGGCGATCCCCGAGTTTAATAAGAAGATCAGAGGGTTTGCCAAAGATGATGCCCTGCTGACCGGTGTCGAAACCCGCACCTCGTCGCCGGTTTCAATCAAGCGCGGCCACGATATGCAGAGCGTCAACACCCGCGGCCTCTACCCTGCAGGCGAAGGTGCCGGTTATGCTGGCGGTATTATGTCAGCGGCAATCGACGGCATTAAAATCGCCGAAGCGATGGCGATGAGTATTAATGAGCAGCAGGGATAACTGATTCGTATCGGCGCATAGCAGCAGAATGGCGGTTAAGGGAGGCATTAAGTTAACGACAAATCGGTTATCTTCTTGCCTCTCTGAAAATCGCCCTCACCAGAAGCGGGCATAAAGGGGACAGATTTATTTTCCAGTTGGCCTGGTGGTAAAGCGTCCGTTTATGTAACTCCCCGGTGCGCGTTGAGTCGTTAACCAGGCACCCTGGAACTGCGCTAAAACCAGACATCAGCCACCCGGTGATCGTCACCATTCAGTGTCTGGACCATTTGCTGTTCAATATGCGAATCCCGATGAAGGCTAGCGGGACATTCTCACGCTGTCTGGAGACCATTATCAGATACATTCCTGTATGTTATGACCATCAGATATGCTCAGACTTGACTCATGTTTTGTGACAAGTTGACACGGTCATCAGTTTTGTATTCAGTTTTTTTGCAGATATGGTATGTTGTTTCGTATGCGCAGATGCAAACATAACAGGGCAGCCTATGACAAAATATTATACAACCGGACAGGCTGCCAAAGTGTTGGGGGTGTGTATTCGCACCATACAGTTATGGGGTGAAGATGGACGATTAGAATCCTGGAAAACATCAGGGGGACATCGCCGCTTAAGCCGAAAGTCGGTTCATGCATTGCAAAATTCCAATGGTTTATCAGCCAGCAGCGACACCGAATCATCATCAACGAGCACCGCCAGAAAGTTCCTGATTGTCGAAGATAGCAAAGCCGATTCACGCCTGTTAACCCGCATTATCCGAACTGTTTTTCACGAGGCCGAGATTGCCGAAGCCGCAGATGGTTTTGAAGCCCTGATCCTCATAGGCAAAAACCCTCCCCACATACTACTTGCCGATCTGAATATGCCCAATATGAATGGATTGCAGATGATTGAGGCGATCCATCAACAGCTGGGAGACGATAAACCCACCCTGATTATCACCACCGCCTACGATTCAGAAGAGCTGAAAAACCTGCCGCCAATCCCCTCCTATGTTGCCAAAGTGTTTCACAAACCCTTTGATATCGACATGCTGACCAACTATCTGCTTGAGATAAAGTAGTTTTCCGCAGCGATCTCATATCAAGCCCCTTTTTATCAGTACGTTATAAAAGATGGCCTGACTCAGCAGATAAACCGAACTATTCTTTGATATAAGTGTCTCGACTGACACCTGAATTTTTGATAGCAATCTGATAAACATGTCTGTATTTTTCCCCCCTCAATCCTTAATTAACGGTTTTCATAACTAAAGCTGGAGTTAGTTAAGTACTATGCAGCCGGCTCAATTGTTGTTTGCTGGAGATTTCCAGCGTCCGCCTGAGTACAACTACATCAGGGCACTTTGTCCCAATATCAGACTGATCTGTTGTGCCAGCCTGACAAAACTGCCCAGGGTACTCAACACCACGCTGATTATCACCAGCATTAACTGGCTTGAGACCTTGTCGATAACCGATAAAAAACACCGGGCTCGGGCAACCCAGGCCTGCTGGCAGTGGCTTGGCATCTGTGATGAGGGCGTTCCCAATAAAACCATTCTGCAGTGGCTGGAATCCGGCCTTAATCATCTACTCCCCCCCGAACTTGAACAACCTCTGTTAAGGCTGTTAAACCGTTACCGGTCTGTAGCAGAAGCGGGCCAGATGGAGGTGCTGCTGATGGCTGAAGCAGAAGCGGTCACCCGGCGATTCGACAAGCTGCTGCAACGACAGAATATCCGCTGTATCGCGATGACCCGCAACAGCCCACCGGGCTTGCCAGATCAGGTGTCACCTGACCTGATAATAGCCATCGATGAATTTGGTGTTCATCAGGCCCAGATTCTTAAGTCACAACGGGGCGCAGCAGCGCTGCCAGTTATATATCTGACGACAACGTCAGCAGCCCCCGCGACTCACTCGCTGACGGATAGTTATGCACAGATTCCCCGCCACCTGGCAGAGACTCTGTTACCAGAGACCCTGCAGCAGTTTCATCAGCAACTCACCGAACAGCGCCACGATGCACAGAACAAGCAGTATTTACACCTATTTCAGCGCTTAACCCGTGCTCTGGGTGAACATGCCCTCATCAGCACCACGGACCCAGGCGGAAAAATTATCTATACCAATCGTCACTTCTGTGACACTTGTGGATACTCCCAGCGCGATCTGCTGGGCAAAACCCACAACACGTTACATTCAGGACAGCATTCAAGCCGTTTTTATGACGACCTGTGGCAAACGATAAAAAGTGGTAATGTCTGGCATGGTGTGATCTGCAGCCGACACAAATCGGGGCAGCACTACTGGACCTCCTCACTGATACTGCCTATCCGAGATAATCACGGTGAAGTCACCTCATATATCTGCGTTGGTTCAGATATATCATCCCTGCAACATAACCGGTCGCTGCTGCAAACGTTCGAAAAGCAGGTGTCAAATGGACAGAAGGCTCAGTTGACACCCTGGATTATGGATATTAAAAGTCAGAATATCTGTATCTGCAGCCCAATGCCCGCACTGGAACCCGCAGCATTCACGCAAAACAATACGCCATTAAACGCCAGCGATCTGCTCAAACTGATTGTTCCGGATGATAGAAAGAGGGTTAACGTTGCGCTGAAGAGAGCGATCAGCAGGCAGACCCTGTTCGAAACGACATTCCGGATAACCTCAGCGGATGGATCACCACGCTGGCTCAGCGCAAAAGGCGTCCCGGTCAGCGGGCCTGATGGCCAGCCACACCATATTCAGGGAGTGGTGGAAGATATCAATGCCCGGAAGACTGCTGAAAACATGGTTTCCGGCAGCCTGCTGCTGTTCCGTCAGATGTTTGATAACAGCGATTACTGCATGGCGATTGCCGACCCTGCAGGCAAACTAGTCTTTATTAATCAAGCCTATACCCGGGTAATGGGTTACCGCCCAGAGGAGTTAATTGGCCGGGATTGCCGAGAACTGCTAAGCCTCGACTATGCCACGGCCTGCCGATTAATAACCAATATATTAAACAATAAACAGAACTGGAAAGGCACCACAATCAGGCGACGTAAAGATGGCTCGGAGTTTATTTCATTGAACCTTTCCGGCCCTCTTCAGGATCAGTCCGGTTCGGTTTCCCACCTGTACATTACATTTACCGACATCACTCAGGAATGTCAGCATCAACAGGAACTGGCTCAGGCAAAAGCCATCGCTGAAGAGGCAAACCAGGCTAAATCAGAATTTATGACCCGGATGAGCCATGAGCTGCGAACCCCCATGAACGCCGTGCTGGGCTTTGCCAGGCTATTGCAATCAGACGCAACACTCTCGCCAACCGCACAAGGCGACGTTAGAGAGATATCCAAAGCAGGTAGCCATCTGTTACAGCTCATTAATGACCTGCTTGATCTCTCCAGAATTGAATCAGGCCAGATGCAGCTGATGGTAGAGGAGGTATCATTAGATGATGCCATCGCAGAGTGTGAAGCGCTGCTTCAACCCCGGGCACAGGCCCGACAGATCAGACTGCAATCACAGCAGCGCCGGGAGTACCGTATATTCACCGACCGGCTGCGTCTTAAACAGGTGATCCTGAATCTGTTAACCAACGCGATTATCTACTCACCACCCGGTGAAGAGGTTACCATCCGCACCGGCATGTCTGAGAACGGGCATATCCGGGTGGAGTTCATCGATCATGGCCCTGGCATTCCAGCATCTCTGATGGATGAGCTGTTTACTCCGTTCCAGCGTCTGAAACAAACCTCAGCAACCGTGGAGGGGGCCGGTATAGGACTGACCATCAGTCAGGAACTGATCGGACTCATGGGGGGAGAGGTCGGTGTTAACAGCCAACAGGGCGAAGGGTCAGCCTTCTGGTTTGAACTACCTGCTGCGCCTGCAACAGATAAGCCCTGCATCGACGATCATCATAAAGACTAAAATCTGCGACAACAGAACCTGAAAGTACAGTGGCTGCTCGCCGGGTAAAAAGCCCTTTACGACCACCCGGTGATACCCCTGATGAGGTAAATGCTTAATATATAAATGAATATCAGACATTAAGCACCCTTAAAATATGATAAATTTGATAAAATCTAGTAGATATCAATAAGACCTTTCGTTATATTGATTTGCATATTATTTGTCCGGTTTTGAAATTAAACATTCGACCAAGAGCGATAACACTAACAACAGACACTGAGGTATAGAGGACATTGGGGATATTGATGAGAAAGCACCGCCTGGTTATTGATGATGGCGCGGCCGATGACAACAATCTCGATATCCTCCCGATGACAGATTTAATCAGCGCATTAACCAGCATACAGCATAACACCGGGCATCATTCTGATTTGCAGGCCTCTGAGGTCAGCCATGTCGGGACGTCATTGCCAACGCCACGATCCAGAATGGAAAGCGTTAATCGTCGGCGCCAGCCTGCTCATCACTCCCGACTGGATATTAATGTCACTTCCGGAGTGCAACAACAAAACATAACGGCCGGCCCGCCAGTCCGCCGAAAACCGGGCAAACACAGTAATGTATGCCTGGCACAGAAAAAAAACTCCTCCCTCACCAGAACAGCCCTTTTATTACCAGCCCGTCCCCTGTTTAACCTCTGTCTTCTGCTCCCTTTTGTTCTCGTTACTATCCGTTGGTTTATAGCACGACCGGCAGCATTACTGGCGATTGGTTTCACCGGGTTGCGCTTTTCAGAAATTATCCCGGGTGCACGCCTGTGGCTTCAGACGCAACGACCCCGGCAGATCATCAGCCGTCCAGCGACTCAACCGATGACTTCTTCCAACACTATGAGTCAGATGCAAGTGACGATAAACATACTTTCATCTACACTCCGTGCACGGATCGCACATGACAGCCGCCATCCACGCGGTCATGGAGGAAACATCGGAACACCGCATCAGCACGAACGGGTATCCGCCAGTCGCTGACGAAAACGGAATCAGAATAAAACACATATTTTAGTCATCATGAGGGCATGGAAACAATGCTTAACGAAACCAACAATCCCGGTAAACTGATAAGAGACATACTTAACCAGATTGCTGGTACCGTTGAACAGACCAGAGTTACCGCTAAGCAGGTACCATCCGCTTTTCAAAGCTCCGAGCTATGATCATCCCATTCTTTACCAGACAGTATGAATAAGGAGAGATGAATGAACAGATCCATCTCTCTGCTGCGATGAGTATCGCAAGGACTCTTATATGATGCAGAAAAGCATTCAGCGAGTGGCAATGATTTGCGGCCTGCTGGTTATCGTTTCACTTATTGCGGTAGAAACGCACCTGTTTCAGCAGATTTTACAGTATATCCAGCGCTATCCTGGCATCAGCGCATTGCACCTGGATGACATTATCCCCGGGGTATTACTGGCCAGTATTGCGCTCTTACTGCTGGATCGGTTTCTGGCCCGGCGCCGCGATAACGCCTGTCAGCATCAGGACCCGGGTCAGCATGTGCAGCGTTGGAACAAACTGCCCTTTGCTATTGCTGAAGTCGATTCACATAAGACCATTCAGCACGCTAACGATGCCTTCGAGCAGGTATCAACATTGCTGGGATTACCCGTCATACAGCAACAGATCGAGCGCTTATATCGTCAGCTTGAGGAAAAACCTCATGCGCATAATCCAACCCTGTTGCAGCATTTTCAGGCCGATGACGCACAGCAAAGATGTCTGGAATGGCAACTGCACCATACGCACAGTCACATCTTTATCTCAGTAGAGGATATAACCCGGCAACAAGCGGAGCAGGGCAGGCTGGCCATCTCCAATAGAATTATCGAAAGCACCCCAATCGGCATCATGATTACCGGCGCCGACAAACGGATTCAGTATACGAACCCCGCGTTTGAACACGTCACAGGGTACAGCCTGGACGAAGTGGTCGGGCATCTCCCTTCGATCCTCAGTTCAGGAAAACAGGGAATCAATTTCTATAAAAAGATGTTCCAGTCGATCAGACAGAAAGGGTCATGGCAGGGCGAGATCTGGAACCGCAAACGCAATGGTGATGTCTATCTGGAGTGGTTATCGATCTCGGCGCTGAAAGATGAGCATGGGAAAAGAACCCATTACATCGGCATGTTCTCAGAATTTACCGCGCAGGAGCGGGTGCAGGAGAAACTCCGCACCTTAGCCAACTATGATGATCTGACATCACTGGCAAACCGCACACTGTTTAATGACAACCTGCAACGCCTGGTATCGGCTCCCCGCAAGAAGAAGCTCTGTGTTGTTTTCATTGATATTGATGGCTTCAAGCGTATCAATGATAGCCTGAGCCACCAGATAGGCGATCTGCTGCTGATCGCCATTGCCGACAGGATTAAGGACACCTGTCGCGAAGCCGATATGATTGCCCGCTGGGGCGGTGATGAGTTCATCATGGCCATTGAAGTGTCCGACAGTGACGTTGGCATTGAGTCCTTCTGCAAGAAGCACCTGAAATCACTCAAGCAACCCTTTCAGATCAATGGTCGTGAACTTAGCATAACGGCCAGCATGGGGGTCAGTATCTATGGTGATGATGCACATAATACCGCCGAACTGATACGCAATGCCGACATTGCAATGTTTCAGTCCAAAAAACGGGGTAAAAACCGGTTTGAAATATTCTCACCGGCCCACCATGAAGTGCTCATGGAAAGCATGGAGATCGAAAATCGCCTGCGAATTGCGATCAAGGAGCATCAGATCGATGTTTACTTCCAGCCGCAAGTCTCAGAAGGATTAACGATTTGCGGCCTGGAAGCACTGGCCCGCTGGCATGACCCGGTTCTGGGTCAGGTCCCGCCACAGAAGTTTATTCAGGTGGCAGAAGAAACCCGGCTAATCAATGATCTCAGCCAGGTGATCTACCATACCGCCTTAAGAAAATTCAAAGTTATCAGGGCCATCGATCCAACATTAGGCTTATCAGTCAATCTGTCCGCTTCACAGCTTCAGGATGTCAACTTAGTCACGACGCTGAAGCAGATAACCGATGCACAGGGCATCACCCCTTCGAGCATCAAGCTGGAGATCACCGAAGATGTCTTGATGTCTGATATAGAGCAGTCGATCCGTAATATTACCCTGCTTAAAGCGATGGGTTTTCAAATCTCCATGGATGACTTTGGTACGGGGTATTCATCGCTTAGCTATCTCAAGGATCTTGATATTGATGAAATCAAAATTGATCGCTCTTTTGTGCAGGATCTGATCGTCTCTGACCGGAATAAGGCGATTATTGAGGCAATTGTCGCGATGGCAAAAGTGCTGGAAATCGATTGTGTTGTCGAAGGCGTCGAAACTGAAGAACAGTTAAACCAGCTGATGCAGATAGGCTGCACGAGATTCCAGGGTTACTACTTCTTCAAGCCAATGCCTTCAGGTGAGGTAGTCAAGCTGCTGCTGAATTAACGGTTCCCGCCAATTCACTGAGCCCTGCCTGACCTGGCTCGGTGACATTCACCGCTCTGATAGCCACCGACAGACAACCTGCAAACAGTCTATTTCTTCGTTTTCGCAATGAACCTCTTCTCCCTCGTCAGGTTTTCTGTATCATGAGATAACATTGCGGCGGGAAGGGAGTCTCTTAACAGCAAATAACTATAAACAACAAGAAAACCCAACCGTTGCTCCGGATACAGACATGTCGAGAAACAGTGTTATACCACTGCTTATGTACTCAGTATGCTTAACCTCCACCACAGCCCGTGCTAACGATGACGACTTCAGCAATCTGTCGCTAAAAGAACTGGTCGCCATGGATGTCTTCACCAGTGCCTCGCTGGTGCCAACTCAGGTTAATAAAGCACCGGGAACGGCCTTCACCTTCAACCGTGACGATTTTAAACGTTATGGTGTGCGTCGACTCGATGATCTATTGCAGTTTGTACCCGGCCTGCAACTTAATCAGTACCGTAAGCGGCATCGCTCTATCTGGGCCAGGGGAGTGCTGGACCGTTCCAACGACAAAATGGTGCTGATGATAGATGGTGTTCGGATTCGCCAGCTCTATTACAACCACTTCAGTCTCGGTGATAACCTGCCGCTGGAATACATTGAAACAGTCGAAGTTATTCTGGGTCCCGCGTCCAGCCTTTATGGTGCCAACGCCTTTGCCGGCATCATCTCAATCACGAGCCGCCGCTTCAGCGAAACAGAACAGCTGGAGATGGGACTTGAGGCGGGCAATAATCAGAGAGTCAAAGGCACTGCCTTCTATAACAGTCCCAACCTGCAGTTTTTTGCCAGCCAGCTTGAACAGGATGCCCCTTTCCGCGCTGATCGAAAAAGTTTTATCGGAAGAGAGTCACTTCAACCGCTGGATGAAGATTACAGCAACATCCATATCAAAGCGCAGCCGCTGCCAAATCTCACACTGCAGCTGGATTATAACCGTAGCGAAACGCCGTTTCTCTTCATCCCCTCGACTCAGGATGCCTATATCGACAGTGACTATCTGAACCTGTCGGCACACTATAAGGCGGGCTCAATTGCAGAGGGACAGTTAGAAAGCACCTTGTACTATCAGAAAGATAATACCCGGGAATATGAACTGGAACAGACAACCCAGGCTCCGGGCTATGAAGAACATCAGAACGGCATTATGGCTGGTGCCTCGCTAACCCTGCTAAAACAGTTTCAGGATCACACACTGGCAGGCGGTGTTAGCTGGAATTACGAGAAAGCGGATCAGAGTGACTATACCCGTCACTACCATTATTCCAGGGGGTTTCTTAACCCTGCAAAAACCGGCGATCTGCTCTCCAGGCCGGGGATAAGCAACGATGATTATGCCGCGTTTTTACAGGATATATGGCAGATTCACCCAGATCTGAGCCTCACACTTAGCGGACGATTCGACCACTTTGAACAGTTTGGAGGCTATTTTAACCATCGGGAAGCGCTGGTCTATACGCCAGACAACCAACAAACCTGGAAACTTCAGTATGGCACCGCGATTCGCACCCCCGGGTTCAGGGAGTATCTCAAAGTCCTGGAAGACACCAGCTTTGAACCTCCTCAGGTCGATGCTGAGCGCATAGCGATGGCAGAACTGGGCTACCTTTATCAGTGGGATGATGCCAGCGTGAATGTCAATCTGTTCAAAAGCCAGATTGATGACTTTATTCAGGAGGTGCCGACACCCGGCCCCGTCAGTACCGACGAATACTTTGCCAATAGTGACATGGTTTACCGTATTCACGGGGCAGAACTGTTATTAAACCTGCGGCCAATACAAAAACTACACACCCGTCTGGGCATCAGTTATCTTGAAACCGACTCAGAGAAGGGATCATTGCCTTACGTCGCCGCCTGGACGGGCTCCCTGCAAACAGATTATCAGCTAGATCATAACCATATCATCGGTGCCAGCCTGGTTTATAACAGCAGCCGCTGCGATACCAACAATTATGACGATGCCGCGGATGCATTTGCCACCGTGAACCTGTTTGGCTCCGGCCAGCTAACCCGGCAGCTGGATTACTCATTTGGTATTGATAATCTGTTTGATAAGCGGGTAATGGACCCGGCTGCAGACTTTGGCAAACAATACAATAATGAGCGCAGTGAAAGAGAACTCTGGTTCCGGCTGCAATGGAATCACAACGTTCTATGACTCCATCCCAGCACCGGTTCTCATTCCGTCACTACCGGCAGACACTGCTCACATTGCTAATTCTGATTGCCTGCGCATTTCCGCCCAATATCCGGGCCGACTTCCATGAGCACAAATTAAATAAGATTAAATCCGCGATCCTGTTTAATATCGCGAAGTTTGTCCGCTGGCCAGATGACGCCCTGGCAGAGAATCCTGACTTTCTGACGGTCTGCCACTATCGGGAAAACATTCTCTACTCAACCTTCCAGGCAATTGTAGGTAAAAAAGCGCAGCAGAGAACCGTCAATGATAAACTGGTTAACTCGTTAGATACGGCGAATCAGTGTGCTATGCTGTTCATTCCACTCAATCAGCTCAGTATCTTCATTGAAGATCAGGCGCACCATGGCCCCTTACCGATTCTAACGGTAGCAGATCTGACAGAAACCGACTCTGTCAGTCCTTCCGATTCACGGGCAGCTGTTAACCTCATCCGCAGGGGAGCACGAATAGGGCTCGACATCGACCTTCCCGAAGTCACCCGAAACGGACTCATCATCAGTTCGGAACTGCTTAAATTAGCCCAGATCCGGAGGTAACCAGACAGATGCCCCTCTTTAAACACCTGCCGTTACGCCGCAAGCTGATGTCTCTGCTGTTACTGATAAGTAGTACGATACTGGCACTGGCCACCACCGGTTTTGCCCTGCACGACTGGTACGATTCGAGAGTTCAGGTCAAAGAAACCCTTCGCTCTCAGGCGGATATTATCAGCACAAACTCCATTGCAGCACTGACGTTTGGTGATACCGAGTCAGCTCGCATTACACTCGAGTCACTGAATAATGTACATAGTATTCTGCTGGCGGTGCTCTATGATGCCGACAAGCAGGTGTTTGCCAAATATTCACCCGATAATACCCCTGTACCCGATCTTCCCAGTGATAGCGAAGGCGAGATTGATAATGCCCTCTATGTAATACGCCCGGTTACCATCGATAACGATATCATTGGCTATACACTTCTCCTCTCCGACCTCAACAGCCTGACCGCGCGCCAGGCAGATCAGATGGGGATAGCCTTTGTCGTTTTTCTGCTGTCACTGATTGTTGCCTTGTTACTCTCCAGTGTCGCACAACGCATTATTACTCAGCCGATCTCGGAACTGGCCAGCACCGTGCGCAAAATCACCCGTACCCGCAACTACCAGTTACGGGTGCGCCGCAGCCGGTCAAGAGATGAGATCGGCAGTCTGGCAACCGACTTCAACCAGATGATCGGTCAGATTCAGGCCCGGGACAATGAGCTTGAGAATGCTCGCCTGTTATTAGAAGAAAAAGTAAAAGACCGCACGGCAGAGCTGTTGCTGCTAACCCAGAAACTGGAGCATCAGGCGTATCATGACAGCCTGACGGGCCTGCCCAACCGCACCACTTACGATAACAACCTCAATACGGCAATCAGCTATGCCGAACGACGTCATGAGCAGCTGGCTATCATGTTCCTTGATCTCGATCGTTTTAAAGATATCAATGACACACTGGGCCATGATATGGGTGACCAGTTGCTGGTCGAGATCTCCTCCCGCTTAAGTAAATGTCTGCGCAGCAGCGACACTCTGGCGCGGCTGGGCGGGGATGAGTTTGCCGTATTGGCGGTGAATACTTCTCAGGACCAGGCAGCCGATATAGCGACAAAACTGATTAAGGCGATTCAAAACCCGATCGTCATTCGTGAATTTAACCTGCAGGTAACCACCAGTATTGGCATCAGTATCTATCCCACGGATGGTGATAACGCAACGACCCTGGTTAAACACGCCGATACCGCAATGTATTGTTCTAAAGCCGCCGGGCGTAATCAGTTCAGTTTCTTTACCCAGCATATGAATATTCGTTCTGAACGGCGAATTCTGCTGGCACAAAAGATCCGCCACGCCATCGATGAACAACTGTTCCAGGTTTACTATCAGCCTAAATGGTGCATTCGTCGCAAACAGGTTGTCGGTGTCGAGGCCCTGATCCGCTGGTTTGACGACCAGGAGGGTCCGATAGCACCAGACGAATTTATTCCGCTGGCCGAAGACCAGGGACTGATCGGCCCGGTCGATCACTGGGTTATCATACAGGCCTGTCAGGATATGCTGACCGTTCGCCAGCAGTTTGGCGATAACATCCAGCTGTCCGTTAATTTCTCTCCGGCACACTTTATTCGCGGCGATCTCTATAAACATATTGCCGACATACTGACGCATACCGGCTTTCCGGGTATCGCCCTGGAACTGGAGATAACCGAAACCTTTATGGCGACAGAGAACGAGTTGCTGCTGGAACAACTCAACCAGATCCGCAATCTGGGCGTAGAGATATCCATTGATGACTTCGGCATCGCCTATTCATCGCTCAGTCGTTTAAAACGCCTGCCGTTGAACACCCTGAAAATCGATCGCTCCTTCATTAGCGATATCGGCAGCGACCGCGATGATGAAATCATTGTTAAAACAATCATTGATATGGCCCACAACCTTAACCTGAAAGTGGTTGCCGAAGGGGTTGAAACCGAAGAGCAGTTAGCATTTGTACAGCAATATGACTGTGATCTGGTACAGGGGTATCTGTTCAGTCCGCCGGTACCACTGGAAAAGCTGATACAGCTGATGAAGAATCAAAGCCGACTGACAATGTTATAAATCCGCTCGCAGCCACTCACCACAACCGGCTGCATTTGTGTCAAAAATGACACAACCCCTGACAGTTTATTTAAAGATAGCGACATCTGATACCAGACTGAGCGGAAGACGCACAATATGTAAGGTTAAACCGGGCTGTTTTAATGCTACGAAGCTTACATATTTTAACAAATGTGTGCAAAAATGAACCCCAGGCAGCCGCTGACCAGTGTTTGAAGTAATATTAACGAGACAATTCTGTCTTAATTAAACCTGTGACCATTTGTCACAGTTTTTTTTGCCATTTTTTGCGACATAATGTCATAGTTTGCTAATATAGCTCTCAGATGGAAGAAGCAGCCTCATAATAAAATCATATAAAACAATAAGTTAATGTGTTTTTCAGCATTGGTACAGTCTGTGCTTTGATGACATGGTAGCATTAGTCTACCGGCCATCACCTGTGCTCTGCACGATTGTTGCTCTCTTCGGCCTAAACGTCGAATCAATGAAGGTATTTGAATTATGGTTTCTGAAACGGTTGTCGAGCTATCGCGGTGGCAATTTGCCCTGACCGCGATGTATCACTTTCTGTTTGTCCCCCTGACACTCGGTCTATCTTTTATGCTGGCGATCATGGAGTCAGTCTATGTGATGACCGGCAAGCAGGTTTATAAGGACATGACCCGCTTCTGGGGCAAGTTATTTGGCATCAACTTCGCTCTCGGAGTCACCACCGGACTCACCATGGAATTTCAGTTCGGCACCAACTGGGCTTACTATTCCCATTATGTCGGTGATATTTTCGGCGCACCACTGGCCATTGAAGGCCTGATGGCGTTCTTTCTTGAGTCCACATTTGTCGGCCTGTTTTTCTTTGGCTGGGACCGGCTCACCCGGGTGCAACACCTGAGTGTCACCTGGCTGGTAGCCATCGGTTCAAACTTCTCCGCGCTGTGGATTCTGATCGCCAACGGCTGGATGCAAAACCCGGTCGGCTCCTACTTCAATTTCGAAACAATGCGCATGGAGATGGACAGCTTTTCCGACGTCATTTTCAACCCGGTAGCTCAGGTTAAATTTGTGCATACCGTTTCTGCCGGGTATGTCACCGGCGCCGTCTTTGTGCTCTCAATCAGTGCTCTCTACCTGCTGCGCAACCGCGATGTCGGCTTTGCCCGCCGCTCTTTTGCTATCGCCTCTGCGTTTGGCCTGGCATCAGTACTGTCGGTTATTCTGCTTGGTGACGAAAGTGGTTATGAGATCGGCGAAGTACAAAAGGTTAAACTGGCCGCTATCGAAGCAGAGTGGGATACCCACCCGGCGCCTGCGCCATTTACCCTTGTCGGTCTGCCTAATCAGGAACAGCAGGTTACCGACTATGCGGTGCGTATTCCCTGGGTGCTCGGTCTGATCGCCACCCGTTCGCTGGATGAAGAGGTCATCGGTATTAAAGACCTGATTGACATGAATGAGGCCCGCATCCGCAATGGTATGGTTGCCTACGACCTGTTACAGGAACTGCGCAATGGCAATGATACTCCGGCGACCCGGGAAGCCTTCAGCGCGGTCAGCAACGACCTGGGATATGGCTTACTGCTTACCCGCTTTACACCGAATGTCTCTGATGCGACTGAAGAACAGATCAAGACGGCTGCCAGGGATACTATTCCTGAAGTCTCACCGATGTTCTGGACCTTCCGCATCATGGTTGCAGCGGGTGTGATCATGCTGTTTACCTTTGCCGCAGCGTTCTATTACACCGCACGCCGCCGCGAGTACAAGACCACATGGTTGCTGAAGCTATCGGTACTCTGTCTGCCACTCCCCTGGATTGCAGCGGAAACCGGCTGGTTTATTGCTGAATTTGGTCGTCAACCATGGGCGATTGGTGAAATTCTGCCCACCTATGTGGCCACTTCGACACTGAGCGAAACCGATCTGTGGATGAGTATTGCAGGCTTTGCCGCGCTCTACACAACATTCCTCCTGATCGAAATATTCCTGATGGTTAAGTACGTCCGTAAAGGCCCCAGCGCCCTGGAAACAGGCCGCTATCACTATGAAGCACTAGGAGAAACTAAGCATGTTTGATTATGAAACTTTGCGCCTCATCTGGTGGTTACTGGTGGGCGTGCTGCTCATTGGCTTTGCGATTACCGATGGCTTTGACCTGGGCGTAGCAATATTGCTCCCAATGCTGGGTAAAAACGATACGGAACGCCGGGTCATTATCAATACTATCGGCCCTCACTGGGACGGTAATCAGGTCTGGTTAATTACCGCAGGCGGGGCCATTTTTGCCGCCTGGCCGCTGGTTTATGCAACCGCCTTCTCGGGATTATACTGGGCGATGTTACTGGTACTGTTCGCCCTGTTCTTCCGTCCAATCGGTTTTGAATACCGCAGTAAAATGCCCGGCAAACGCTGGCGTAACAACTGGGATCTGGCACTTTGCCTGGGATCCTTTGTACCGGCGCTGGTGTTTGGTGTGGCCTTCGGAAACCTGTTTCAGGGACTGCCATTCAACTTTGATGAGCTCACCCGCTCAACTTACACCGGTTCGTTCTGGGCACTGCTGAATCCATTCGCGATTGTCTGCGGTCTGGTCAGCGTATTGATGCTGGTACTCCATGGCGGAGTCTGGTTGCAGATGCGCGCAGGCGGTGACATCCAACAGCGCAGCCGCCGCGTAGCAGGCATTACCGGTCTGTTACTCAGCGTGCTTCTGGTGGTCGCAGGTCTGTGGCTTTATACCAGCATTCCCGGCTATAGCATCAGCAGCGCCGTTATTGCCGATGCCAGCTCTAACCCACTGAGTAAAACCGTGGTGCAGACCGCTGACTGGTTTAATAACTATGCTCTCTATCCAATGCTCTGGTTACTGCCACTGGCGGCCGTCGTACTACCGCTGCTTACCAGTCTGCTGGCCTGGGCCGGACGTTACGGTCTGGCATTCTTAACCAGCAGCCTGAGCATTAGCAGCATCATTCTGCTGGCAGGCGTCACACTGTTTCCATTTGTGATGCCATCATCAACCGATATGGCCAGTAGTCTGACCCTGTGGGATGCAACATCCAGCAAACTGACACTGGAAGTCATGCTTTGGGTTGCGGTGATTTTCGTGCCTATCATTCTGCTGTACACCATCTGGTGTTACGTGAAAATGTGGCGTCGTATCGAGCCCGACTTTATTGAGCAGAACAATGTGTCTAACTATTAGTTTTTATTCCGGCAGATCAGTTAACAACTGGATTAAAAACTAAGGAGAAAAATATGTGGTATTTTGCATGGATACTCGGTGTTCTTCTGGCTTGCAGCTTCGGCATTATCAATGCCATGTGGCTGGAAAATCAGATGGATGACACTGAATAAAGAACCAGAAGCGGGGCTGGAGCAGTTAATCACTGCTCCAGCTTGCGGTATAACGTCCGCAGGCTGCACCCCGCTATTTCAGCCGCCCGCCCTTTATCCGGGCAGGCCTGCATCAGCGCTTCAAGATAACGCTGTTCTACCTGTTCCAGCGTCAGTTCCTGCTCTACCAGCTGGCGTAAGCCATCGGCAGACTCATCACTGACAACAGACACTGGCATCAGATTAAGACTTCGCTGAATAACATCAACCCCGATCAGATCATCATGACGCAACACAGCCGCGCGCTCGAGAATGTTTTTCAGCTCCCGCACGTTACCCCGGAACGATTGTTTCGCCAGCAGCTGCAACGCCTCACCGGTAAGCTGTAAAGGGGTTTTATCTTCAATGCGCAGCAGAATACTTTCCACCAGCAACGGCAGGTCTTCACGGCGTTCATCCAGTGACGGCAAACGAATAGGGAAGGTGCTGATACGATGAAACAGGTCCACCCGAAACTCGCCCCGCTCAACCATGGCTGGCAGATCCTTGTGGGTCGCGCAGATCAGACGAAAATCAGCAGCGACCGTCTTGCTATCGCCCACCGGACGGAAGGTTTTGGTTTCGATCAGACGCAACAGTTTAACCTGCAGATGCAGCGGCACATCACCGACTTCATCAAGAAACAGCGTGCCTCCATGGGCCGACTGTACCAGACCGGTACGGGAGTTAATCGCACCGGTAAACGCGCCTTTCATATGACCAAACAGCTCACTCTCAAACAAGCTATCGGTCAGGCCGGAACACTCCACCGTGACAAACGGTTTTTGCGATCGTGGACTGGAGGAGTGAATCGCCTGTGCCGCAAGCTCTTTACCCGCCCCGGAAGACCCCATCAGCAACACGTTGATATCGGTTCTGCCGACCCGTTGAATCAGATCAACCAACTCATTGAAAGGTTTGCTGCGGCCAATCATTTTATTGGCAATCGGCTCAGCACTAACCTCACGGATCGGCTTCATCACCTCAATAAAGTAGGGATGTTCCTCTTCGTCACTGATCGGAATGGTATCAATACCCACATGTTCTTTGCCCTGTGGCGTATTATGGATATGCAATACACTGGCACGGTGACCGCTATCGCGGGCTTCCTGCATCGGGCAGGTCTCGCCCTCAAGATCGCAGGGGCGCTGATAACCATGAGAGAGAAAGAAACACTTCGCCGAATGACGACCATTCAGTCCGCCAAAGCGAAAATCGTAACTGTTATTGGTGGCTACAACGTTATAATCAGTATCAATCAGGACCGCTGGATCAGCATAGCTTTCCAGCACATTGCGTATGGTCCTCAACCAGCTTGTTTTTGTCATAGGACTTTTTCTTTTTAGTCAGTTATGTCTAAAGCGTGCCAATAGTGTCAAGTAAACTAAAACTTTGCCAGTTCCTTACTAACAGAGGCCGTCATTGATGAGCCAGATCAACATTTCAACATTTCAACAGTGCATCAACGGCCAGCAGCTGCTGCGACAGGCCGGAAAAAAAAGCCGTCGCGAAAACCTCTTACTGACCCTCGCGGGCGTTTTACAAACCGCCATCACCATTGCCATTACGGCGCTGATTGCACTACTGATCAACAGCGCAGTGTATAACGGCTCTGCCGATCCATCCGTGTTGCCGCCGGGCATACTTAACCAACCGGACCTCTGGCAGCACGGTACAGGGTGGCTGATACTGGCGGCATTACTGGCGTTACGGGCACTGTTACCGCTCTGGCAGACGCGCCTGGCCGATCGTGCCAGCATCAACGTGCGCAACCAGTTAAGAACGATAGTCCTGAACCATTGCGCAGGTTTACAGTTAGGCCTGGAACAACAGTTCAGCAACGCTGAACTGAGCAACCTGCTGAGCGGCGAGATCGACAGTACCCGGGACTACTTTGCAGAATTTCTGCCGCAGCAACGTCTGGCCATGCTGGCACCACTGATGATTCTGGTTGCCTGTCTCTGGAGTGGCTGGCTGGCTCCGCTATTGCTGGCTATCACAGCACCGCTGGTGCCGCTGTTTATGATTATAGTCGGCCACAAGGCAGCCGCCGCCAGCAAACGCAATCTGACCGAACTGACACGACTGGGCAATCTGCTGTCTGACCGGATCAGGGGCATTGCAGCGCTGCAACTGGCGGGTAGCTGCACAGAGGAACAACGCCACCTGTTTCACCAGTCGGAGCAATTTCGCCACTCCACCATGCAGGTACTGCGGCTGGCTTTTCTCTCCGGTACCCTGCTGGAGTTTTTCAGCGCTATCAGTATTGCGATGGTCGCTGTGTATCTCGGTCTTCTCTATCTGGATAAGTATCAGATCGGTATGTGGCAAGACCAACTGACGCTGACTCACGGTATCTTCCTGCTGATGCTGGCACCGGAGTTTTACCTGCCCCTGCGCCGCCTGGGCGCGCTTTATCACGCCCGGGCCGACGCCAGCAGTGTAGCCGACCATCTGCTGCGACTGATACAGCTGCAGCCCGTCGCTGCCACCGGGACGACGGAACACTCAACACTGCCTGCCGATGAGGCTCTTGAAGAGATCAGCCTGCTGCAACTGCAAACCGGTTATGGTGCAACACCGATAGGCAAACCACAGAATATCACCCTGAAGCGGGGTGAAATCATACTGCTGAAAGGCCCTTCCGGCGCAGGCAAAAGCACGCTGCTGGATACCCTGGCAGGACTACAGCCCGCACTCAGTGGCGAGATTCGATTCAACAGCACCCACATCAGCGTTTACAACAACCGTCACTGGCAACAGAAAGTAGGCTATATGACTCAGCAGCCGGAACTCCTGTTCGACACTCTGCGCCACAACCTCTGTCTTGGACGCGAGTTTACCGATGCAGAATTGTTCGACGCACTGCACCAGGCCCGTGCTGACGATCTGGTCAGAGAGCTGCCCGGACAGCTGGATTATCGTATCAGTGACAGCGGCGGCTTTCTCTCGGGCGGTCAGGCACAGCGCATCGCACTGGCGCGGGTCTTCTTGCATAAACCCGCTCTGTTGTTGCTGGATGAACCCACCGCCAATCTTGACTATGACACCGCCCAGCAGTTTATGCAGGGCCTTAAACGCTTCTCTGCTGCGGGCGGCATTGTGTTAATCAGCAGTCACCGGGATGACGCGGAGCAGTTTGACCGCGTCATCAGCCTCGAGAGTATACAGACAGCGGAGAGTTCCCATGCCTGAACTGGTAAAACGCTATTTTCAACTGCTCTGGCAACAACGGGGAATGGCCTCCTTAGGACTGCTTCTGGCAACGATCACCGCCCTGTCAGGTATCGCCCTGCTGGCCGTATCCGGCTGGTTTATCAGTGCGACGGCACTGGCGGGGTTGTCACTGACAGCCGCCCACGCGTTTAACTATTTTGCCCCCGGCGCCGTCGTCAGGGGCTTATCCATCAGCCGCACCGTTGGTCGCTATGGCGAACGCCTGGCCACCCACGAAGCAACCTTCAGGGTGATCTCCCACCTGCGCAGCGACCTGTTCGGCACGCTGGCACGTCATAACTGGCAGGAACAACCCCTCAACAGCCACGAAGCCAGCAGCCGTCTGCTGGATGATATACGCCATGCCGAGTCACTCTATCTTTCGGCACTGGTACCGGGCCTGGTGATGTTGCTCAGCACGCTGCTCTACCTGGTCACCGTGACGTTGTTTCTGCCGCCGTTAACCCTATGGTTGTTATTACCCTTATTAATATCGGTGGCCGTACTGCCAGCGCTCTATCTGCGCCGGGTGTTACAACCGCAAAACAGCCTGCATCAGCAACGCAGCCAGCAATGGAGTGACGCTCACTCCCTGTTCAGCAATCTGCGGACACTGATTCTGTTTGACCGGCTGGCACCACAGAGCGATCAGCTTTGCCACAGTGCCAGCATCGCCGATCAGACCGAACAACTGGCGAGCAACGCCCGCCAGAGCGTTCACGTACTGAATCAGCTGGTGCAGGCAGCGATGCTTTTACTGGTGCTGTGGCAGAGCCTTGAAGGGCTCGCGGCGGGGCAGCTGGAAGGGGCAATGGTGTTTATGCTGCTACTGCTGACCATGGGGCTGCAGGAAGTACTGACCACCGGAAGCAGCGCTCTGGCGGCTTTTGCACTGGGTTATCGCGCATTGCAGCGGATAGAGCAGTTAAGTCCGGCTAATCCCCAGCCGGATCAGCGCTGCTTCACCAACGGCGACAGTCCGCAGACCAGCATCAGCGTGGAAAACCTCTGTTATCGCTATCCGACGCGTCAGGAAGCGACAATATCCTCGCTTAACGCAGAGCTGCAAGACCATCACTGGTACTGGCTGACCAACCCCAGTGGTCAGGGAAAAACCACGCTGATGCAGCTGCTGGCAGGACAATTACAAGCCGGGCAGGGCCGGATAACGTTCTCAGGCATCACTGCAAATCAGATCGGTCTGATGCCACAGCAGATCAGTTTGCTACAGGGTAGCCTGCGCTTCAATCTCTGCCTGCATCAGCAATATAGCGATGCAGAACTGTGGCAAGCGCTGCAAATGGTAGAGCTGGATCACTGGGCTGAAGAACTACCGGAAAAGCTGGACAGCTGGCTGGGGAAAGGCTCGCATCTGCCCTCCGGTGGCGAGATGAAGCGCCTGGGACTGGCGCGACTGCTGCTGCAAGACCGCAAAGTGCTGCTGCTGGATGAACCCACTGCGGGTATTGATCCGGACAGAAGCACCCGGATTCTGCAGCGACTGCGACAACAATGGCATAACCGTATTGTCATAATCAGCAGTCATGAGGTCAACCTGATCGGAACTAACGATACCGAACTCAGGCTTTAACGGTATTTTTTCATACGGTATTCAAACTGCCCGCGCTTGAGATTGAGCAAGCGCGCGGCAGCAGAAACATTCCCCTCGCTGCGCTGTAACGCCTGTTGCAGCATCATATTCTCCACATCCTCAAACGACACCGCGTGGTTCAGAATAGACTCAACCGCGCTATAGGTATCTGTATCACTGGTTTCATCCTGCCGGTCTGCCATCGCCTGTTGCGCCTCAAGGATCTCTTCACTGGTAAACAGATGTTCCAGATCAAGACTGCCGCCATCATCCGCCAGAATAACGGCACGCTCACAGATATTTACCAGTTCGCGGATATTACCCGGCCAGCTGTAACGCATCAGAGCATCCACCGCAGTTTTGGTAATACCGTTGATGGTTTTACCATTGGCAGCGGAAAACTTGTGAATAAACAGATTCAGCAGCAGGGGAATATCATCCCGGCGTTTACGCAGTGGCGGAATCTCAATAGGAAAAACATTCAGCCGATAAAACAGATCTTCCCTGAAGCGCCCCTGTTTCACCTCCTCTTTGAGGTTCACATTGGCGGCAGCCACTAAACGAATATCGACCGACCGGACATCAGCACCGCCCACCCGCTCAATCTCCCGTTCCTGTAGCACCCGAAGTAACTTGCCCTGAGCGGGAAACGGCAGACTGCTGACCTCATCGAGAAACAGAGTGCCGCCATCAGCCCGCTCAAACTTACCGGCGCGGGAAACCGTTGCGCCGGTAAAAGCGCCTTTTTCCACGCCAAACAGTTCAGCTTCAACCAGTTCGGAAGGAATAGCGGCGCAGTTAATCGAGATAAAGGGTTTATCCGCCCGCTGACTGATAGAGTGTAGTGCCTGAGAAAAACGCTCCTTCCCGACACCACTTTCCCCCGTCAGCAAGACCGTTGAATCGGTTCCGGCGACTTTCTTCAGCAGTGTGGCCGCACGGTTAAAGGTCGGGGAGGCACCCACCAGATCGGGCAGATCGACCGGCGACGCATTATCTGAGCCACTTCCTAACTGACCGAGATCGATGCGTCCTGACTTAGGCGTTGAAATAAAGTCTTCTATCTTCATAAAGCTGAGGTGCTGGTAGAGGTCGTCACCCTCCTCTAAGGGCATCGCCACAACCCGGCAGTGCTCATGTCCCATCGCCCGGCACTCAACCTCGCGCCATAGCACCGGACGCCCCATAACCGCAGTGGTAAAGCCACAGGCGTAACCGGTCATCATCCAGCAGGCGGGGGAACCACTGACGCCACACTGATCCAGATGGGCTTCCGCTTCCCAGGAGTTCTCCCACAGGTAATCGCCCCAGAACTCTCCGGTCTTGTCATCATACTGCATCCGCTCAATGGCCAGGTTATACACAAACCCCTCTTTTTCACGCAGCAGCGGGGCGATGGAGAGCAGATCAGCAATGTTACTGATGCCCTTTTCTTTAAGGTGATGACAATCCTCAACCCCCTGTTGATAACCCAGGCGGGTAAACATTTCACGGGCTTTATCGCTGCCCATCTTATCAATGATCTCACGCCGTAATATGGCCACCGAGAAGCCATGTAACAGCAACATACGCTGATCAAGCAGCCTGATTTCGCCATTCTCGGTATGCTGCTGAAGGGCCGAATGGTAGACAGATAAATCCGGTTTCTGAGTAATTTCTTTCATATTTTTTATTCTTATTATGCGGCTGTGTATTTATCCGGATGCGGGATTATGCAATACCTGATCGTTAATATGCGCCGCTGAAAACACCATCGATACCCGGACTATGACCGTAGAATACAGCCTTAGCAGAGTTCTTCAAATAAAGAAGTTCGAATATCTCGTTTTTACATATAAAGAAATCCCTCACATATCAGCGCTGCAAATCAATCCGGCTGAATTTCAAAAATGGCTAGAATCTTCTTAAATATCAATAAATTAAAAACATAAACAGCGACTGGCACAGAAGCTGCTAAATCCTCAGGGTAAAGTACGATTTATCGTTTTGCTAATAAGGATAATAAAATGAACACATTACAGTCTGCTGATAAGCATACATTTCTGCGCAACGCCTGGTATGTTGCGGCCCTGTCATCCGAGGTTGAAGAGCAAGCCTATTTCACCCGCAAAATCCTCGACGAGTCGATTCTGATCTATCGCAGCAAAAGCGGCAAACCGATTGCGCTGCATGACCGCTGCCCACACCGGTTTGCCCCGCTCAGTCTGGGTTCCCGCAACGGCGATAACGTCACCTGCCTGTACCACGGCCTGCAGTTTGACAGCGAGGGCGAGTGCGTTAAAAACCCCCACGGCAACGGCAAAATTCCCAAAGCCTGTAAAGTACAGCGCTACATCACCGAGGAGCGCGATGGCTTTATCTGGATCTGGATGGGTGATGCGGAAAAAGCCGACAAAGATCTGATTCTCGACTGTTCCAGACTATCTGAGCATCCGGCAAGCTCGGTGGGCCACATGTATATGTATAATCAGTGCAACTATGAACTGCTGACCGATAATATTATGGATCTCAGCCATATCGATCATCTGCACGGGCCGTTCATCAATACCGGTGGCAAACTGAGCCCGCTGATTCCTGAAATCACTGAAAACCGCGATGGTAAGCCCCTGCATGTGCGCTGGGACTGGGAAGCCGACCCGGTGATCCCGCTGATCGCACCCCATATGAAACGTCCGGACGATAAAGCCGATATGTTTCTGGCCGTCACCTGGACCGAACCGTCCAATCTGACCCTGACTCTGGGTACCGTGCAGGACAGTGACGATTATCTCAACGATGGCATTATGCTGTTCGACTTCCACATCATGACGCCGGAAACCGCCACCACGACCCACTATTTCTTCGCCTCCACCCGCAACTACAAGATGGATGATGCCGAATACAACGAGGCGAAAATGGCCGGTATGCGCGAGGCATTCACCACCGAGGACAAACCGGTGATTGAAGCGCAGCAGCAGGAGATGGGCACTCACGATCTCTGGTCGCTGAACCCGGTATTGCTGTCTTGCGATGCTGGCGCTGTGCGCGCACGTCGCCAGCTAAGCCAGCTGATCGAAGCGGAAAACATCTGATCTCAGTTCCGTGTCAACAGGCGTTCAGCATTGCTGCTGTTAGGCCCGTTGACAGCACCTCTGTAGACCCAAACTAATAACAAGCGTCACCCCTGCAGGGCGTGACGCTCTATCACGATGAGGCGATTATGAATAACGATCTGATCAGTGTTCGTATCACCGAAAAACGCTATGTTGCTCATAATGTTGTACATATCGTACTGCAACCTGCTGACAACCAGCCACTGCCCCGGTTTACACCCGGGTCGCATATCGACCTGCACATTGACGCGGGTACTGGCAAACCGCTGATCCGCCAGTATTCTCTGCTGAACGCCCCTGACAGCCATCAGCGCTATGAGATTGCTGTCCTGCTTGAAACCAATGGCCGGGGTGGCTCCAAAGCGGTTCACCAACAGCTTAACGAAGGCGATCTGATGCAGATCAGTCCTCCCAGAAATCTGTTCCCGCTGTCCCCTGATGAAGATGAAACACTGCTGTTTGCCGGTGGCATCGGCATCACCCCGATTTTGTCGATGGCCCACGCACTGCAACAGCGTCAGGCTAAATTTTCACTGCACTATTTTGCCAAAAGCATTGAGCATGCGGCATTTGCCCATAGCCTTATGGAGGGGCCATTCAGCCATAACGTAAACCTCTGTTTCGATGATGGTTCGGCCGACAGTTTTGATCCGCAGGCGACCCTGAAAGAGGCAGCCAAAGGCAGGCATCTCTATATTTGCGGCCCCCAGGGCTTTATCAACTATATCGCCGACAGCGCCAGAGCCTCCGGCTGGGATAACGACAATATCCACTTTGAGCTGTTTTCTCAGGACCTGAGTGCGGCAAATGATGACAATGCTGGTTTTCAGATCAGGATTGCCAGCAGTGGTCAGCTGATCGATATCGGTGCTGATCAGACAGTGCTGGAAGCGTTGGAAGAGCAGGGCTTCGAGATACCCTGTTCCTGCGAACAGGGGGTTTGTGGCACCTGCCTGATCCCGGTCATCGAGGGCATTCCCGATCACCGGGATATGTATCTGAGCGATGCGGAGAAGCAGCTGAACAATCAGTTCACCCCCTGCTGCTCCCGGGCACTGTCTGATTGTCTGGTAGTGGATCTGTAACTGCCGCTATTCATGTTTTTCCGGCAACCAGACACAAAAAAGCCCGCGAACGCGGGCTTTTTTAATTAGCGGTAAAACAACAATTACTTGTTAGCTTTACGCTCTTTCTCTTCAGCGATAACTTTCTCAGATACGTTAGCCGGACACGGCGCGTAGTGAGCGAACTCCATAGAGAACTGACCACGACCAGAGGTCATCGTACGCAGGTGTCCGATATAACCGAACATCTCAGACAGAGGCACGTCGGCTTTAACACGAACGCCTGAACCCGCAGCTTCCTGACCAGAGATCATGCCACGACGACGGTTAAGGTCACCGATAACATCACCAACGTGATCTTCAGGAGTGAACACGTCAACCTTCATGATAGGCTCCAGCAGCTGTGGACCCGCTTTAGGCATAGACTGACGGAACGCACCTTTTGCAGCGATTTCAAAGGCAATCGCAGAGGAGTCAACCGCGTGGTAACCACCGTCAAACAGCTCAATTTCAACGTCCAGCACAGGGAAGCCAGCCAGAGGACCAGTCTCCATCATGCCCTTGAAGCCCTTCTCGATAGCCGGGAAGAATTCCTTAGGTACGTTACCACCCACAACGGTAGAGGAGAAAGTGAAACCACTGTTCTGCTCGCCCGGCTTGATGCGGTAGTCGATCTTACCGTACTGACCTGAACCACCAGACTGTTTCTTGTGGGTGTAGCTGTCTTCGATTGGCTGAGTGATGGTCTCGCGGTAAGCAACCTGAGGCTGACCTACAACCAGTTCAACACCGTAAGTACGCTTGAGGATATCGACTTTGATATCCAGGTGCAGCTCACCCATACCTTTCAGGATGGTTTCGCCAGAGTCTTCATCGGTTTCAACGATGAAGGTTGGATCTTCAGCAACCATCTTACCGATAGCGATACCCATCTTCTCAGCACCACCTTTATCTTTAGGTGTTACTGCAATAGAGATTACCGGCTCAGGGAATACCATCGCCTCAAGGGTACATTCGTGCTTAGGATCACAAAGGGTGTGACCAGTCTGTACGTTCTTCATACCGACGATCGCGATGATGTCGCCAGCCTGAGCAGAATCAAGTTCTTTACGCTCATCGGCTTCCATCTCACACATCCGGCCAACACGTTCCGTTTTACCGGTGAACGAGTTCAGGATGGTGTCGCCTTTCTTCAGCTTACCAGAGTAGATACGAACGAAGGTCAGAGCACCGAAACGGTCATCCATGATTTTGAATGCCAGGGCGCGGAAAGGCTCATCAACAGAAACGGTAGCGACTTCACCAGTTGGCTCACCGAATTCATCAGTCAGATCCTGAGGGATAACATCGGTTGGGCTTGGCAGGTAATCAACAACCGCATCCAGCACCAGCTGAATACCTTTGTTTTTGAATGCAGAACCACAGTAAGTTGGGAAGAATGCCAGTTCACGGGTACCGGTACGGATACAACGCTTGATATCTTCCATAGATGGCTCTTCGCCGTCCATGTAAGCCATCATCAGGTCATCATCCATCTCAACAGCGGTTTCGATCAGCTGCTCACGGTACATCTCAGCATCTTCTACCATGTCGGCAGGGATATCGGTAATTTTGTAGTTCTCTGGCAGACCCGTGTCATCCCACACGTAAGCCTGGCGAGTCAGCAGGTCAACAACACCGACGAAACCTTCTTCACGGCCGATTGGCAGAACCATGATCAGAGGCTTAGCCGCCAGTACATTTTCAACCTGATTGACAACGCGATGGAAGTCAGCACCCATGCGGTCCAGTTTGTTAACGAAGATGATACGGGAAACGCCCGACTCATCGGCATAACGCCAGTTAGTTTCTGATTGTGGCTCAACACCACCAGAACCACAGAATACGCCGATGCCGCCATCCAGAACTTTCAGAGAACGGTAAACTTCTACAGTGAAGTCAACGTGTCCGGGAGTATCGATGATGTTGAAACGGTGATCTTTCCAGAACGTGGTGATCGCCGCTGACTGGATAGTAATACCCCGCTCAGCTTCCTGCTCCATGAAGTCGGTAGTGGACTCACCATCGTGAACCTCACCTGTCTTATGGATTTTACCTGTCAGCTTCAGGATACGTTCGGTCGTGGTAGTTTTACCCGCGTCTACGTGGGCGAAAATACCGATATTACGGTAATGTGATAAGTCAGACATTTCTTCACTCGAATGTTAGGGGCGTAAAATGCGCGGCATTATACCGCATTCATTGGCATTTGTAGATATTTTAAGCAAAGAAAAAGCCTTACTTAAATATCAACGCTCAGGGTTCACTTTCTGGGATGGGGAGACTCTGATAACACCGCAGTGTATCAGACTCCGTAGTCCTCAAAAATCTGTTTCAGACCCGGCTTATTCGCCAGCATCTCTTCCCGGCTCAACCCCTTGAGTTCATGGGGGAAAACCAGCCAGTCGTCCGATTTATGCAGGAAGTAATCCGGCTCGAGATCGGTTCGGTTGTTGGCTGGTTTGAACCAGGGTGTAGCAATCCGTATGTCGTGGGGGGCATTCAGACGTGCTTTATCTTTCAATGTATCAATCACCGCTTTGATACTCAGGCCGGTGTCAAACACGTCATCGACAATCAATAACGAGTCGGTTTGATTGACATTACGAACCAGATAATCCAGTCCGTGCACCCGTACTTCCTTATCCCGGGTACCAATACCCGTATAAGAAGAAGTACGAATAGCGATATGATCCGTCTGCACGCCCAGATTATCCAGCAGTTCCTGTACAGCGATACCCACCGGCGTACCTCCCCGCCAGACACCGACAATAAAGTCCGGACGAAAACCGCTGTTAAATACCTCCAGGGCCAGCCTGAACGAGTCCTCAAGCAGTTCCTGTGCATTCAGATATATTTTATCCGCCATTGTATACCCCACTCACCGGTCGTTAATCATGCCGGCTTTTCGGCAAGGTTCGCTACTGTACGTATTCTGATCAGATCGCGCAACTTTAGTCACCGCATTTATGCAAAATGTCCCGGCGATTTAATAAAACGTTATATGAAGATAGCTCAGATGAGATTTTTCGCCATCACACCACCCTGATGTCTGGCGATGCAGCAAGAGAAAGCGCCGTTCTGCAAGAGACAGCGCTTTATATCATGCAACACCGGGCGTCTTTCAATAATCCGCGTAATGGCTGAAGCTACCTACCCGGTGCTGACTATCCATCGAATAGACGGTAAAGGCGTCTTTGAGAGCGCCAACACCATCCATGCCCGGCCCTCCGGAAGGCATCCCGGGAACAGCCAACAACTGAATATCATTTTCGCTGGCCAGCAAGCGCTTGATATCCTGCGCAGGAACATGCCCCTCTATCACTTTGCCATTCACTTCTGCGGTGTGACAGGACGCGGCTTTGGCAGGCACACCTAAACGCTGTTTATAGGGGGTCACATCATTCACAACCACATCGTTAACGCTGAAGCTGTGATCTTTGAGGTGGCTGATCCAGCTTTTACAACAACCACAGGCAACACTGCGATATACGGTGATCTCATACTGCTGCTCTGTTTTGCCTTCCCGCCACACCGGATCGGCGACCACGGTTTGCAGTGGCAGGCCCAACAGACCTGCCAACACCCATACTACTGTTTTCATCTTGATGACTCCGGGCTATCACTGTCGACAGCCACTCCATTCAACTGGTCTAAAATAGGACATTCCACCCCCTCATCCCCACGACACTCACTGGCAGCGGTCTGGAGGATGGCACGCATCTGCTGCAACGACTCAATCTGCTGATCGATCCGTTGAATCTGCTGTTCGGCTTTCTGTTTGACACTGGCGCTGGTGCGGGAAGGGTCCCGGGACAGCTGTAACAGCTCACGACTGTCATCCAGAGAGAACCCCAGATCCCGCGCGCGCTTGATAAAACGCAGACTTTCCAGTTGCTGTTCGCTATAAATCCGGTAACCATTAGCCGCCCGCGCAGCCGGGGGTATAACTCCCTGCTGTTCGTAAAAACGGATAGTTTTACTGGTCAGTCCTGTGGCCGTTGCAGCCTGAGAAATATTCATAATCGACTCCGGCAACGCTTAGATAAACAACGATTAACGCTTTAGTGTGTCAAACAGACTGCAAGCCTGAACGGGGAGGGTGATAGACCGGTGGAGGGATAGCGGAAAGGTAACGGCTTAAATCCCCCCGGGGTCGCAGCGGTGACATTGCAACAAACTGCAACCCGGCTGGCATCAGAAACAGTGCGGCAGACAGTTGCAGACAGCAATCCGGGAGTTCCGCCTCGCAACAGTCTGAGCTATTCATACCACAATCAGTCATCTCAGAATCGGCCATATCACAATGATCACCGTGACAATCCATCTGTGCATGTGCCGCTACAACAGGCGTAGCAGCAAAGATCGCCGGATTAATGGCCATCACACTGAGCAGCAGGATTAACAGGGCACGATACAGCATCGAAATAACCAGATTCTCGTCTGAGTGTAAATTGACTGGAGACAGGGTCACCTGTTCACAAAAAAAATGCAACTCCCGGTTGACCTTACAGCAGCTGGAAGCTCTACCCTGTATAGATGAAACAACCGTTATGAGGACAATCATGACAACTACACTACTCTTAGAAAACGTGACCTGTGCCGGTTGCGTCAGAAAGATTGAAAAGGGGATTAATGGCCTGCCGGATGTAGAGCAGGCCGCTGTCGATTTCCCCCAGCGACGCCTCAATGTCGAAGGCAGCATCGGCAGCGATGAGCTGATCGCCGCCCTGTCAGAGATCGGTTACCGGGGTCGTCTGGCCAGCAATGAAGCGGCAGACCGCGCCCGCCAGAAAGCTCAGCAGGCGGCCCAGTACAAGCAGCATATCCGCAATACCCTGTTAGCGCTCGGCGTGGGCATTCCGCTGATGATAGCGGGCATGCTGATGGGTGAGATGAGTGTTCGCACTCCAGAAGATCAGGTTATCTGGGGCATCACCGGCCTGCTGACCCTGGGCATTCTGCTGTTTCCCGGCCGCCACTTTTTCAGCGGTGCCTGGAACGCGCTGCAACATGGTTCAGCCAACATGGACAGCCTGATCGCTCTGGGCACCGGGGCCGCATGGCTGTATTCCACCACAGTCGTACTGTTTCCGCAGCTGTTACCGGAAGGTTCCCGTCATCTCTATTATGAAGCCAGCGCCATGATTATCGGTCTGGTGAACTTCGGACTGGCGATGGAGATTCGCGCCCGGGGCAAGACTTCAGAAGCGGTCGAGCGGCTGCTCAATCTGCAACCGAAAACCGCACGGGTAATCCGCAATGACAAAGAGACAGATCTGCCGCTGGAACTGGTCGAAACCGGCGATCTTTTGCGTATCCGTCCCGGAGAGCAGATTCCGGTAGACGCCATCGTTGAGGAGGGCAGCAGCCTGATCGATGAGTCGATGCTTAGCGGCGAACCGTTGCCGGTAAACAAAGCGGGCGGCGACAGCGTCAGCGCTGGCACACTGAATAAGTCCGGCACTCTGGTGGTGAAAGCGGAAAAAGTCGGCAGCGAAACCGCCCTCAGCCGCATCATCGAGATGGTGAAACAGGCGCAGGCCAGCAAACCGGAAATATCCCGGATGGCCGATACCGTCGCGGGCATTTTTGTGCCGGTGGTTATCCTTTGCAGTATTGTGACCGCGCTGATCTGGTATCTGCTGGGGCCGGAACCGCAGCTGGCGTATATGCTGGTCACCGCCATGACCGTGCTGATTATCGCCTGCCCCTGTGCGCTGGGGCTGGCAACCCCGATGTCGGTGATGGTCGGTGTCGGTAAAGCCGCTGAATACGGCATTCTGATCCGCAACGGTCAGGCACTGCAGAGTGCCTCACAACTGGACACCCTGGTGCTGGATAAAACCGGCACCATAACCGAAGGCTCGCCCCGGGTCACCGATCTGTCCGGCACACACCCGCAACTGCTGCAGTTGGCGGCATCACTTGAAGCGGTATCAGAGCACCCACTGGCAGAAGCCATTGTCCGCTATGCCGATGAGCAGAATGTCACTCTGAGTCCGGTTGATAACTTTCAGGCCCACAGCGGGCGGGGTGCCTCAGGTCAGGTTGACGGAAAAGCGGTCTCACTGGGGAACAGCGCCTGGATGTCAGAGCAGCACATCGACGGCTCGGCATTCGAAAGTGAAGCTCAGGAGCTGGCGAAACAGGCGAAAACCCCGGTGTATATCGCTATCGATGGTCAGATTGCCGGTTTAATCGCCATTGCTGATCCGATCCGCAAGGACTCAGTCGCCGCTATTTCCCGATTGAAACAGATGGGCATAAACGTGGTCATGATCACCGGGGATAATCAGCACACTGCCGCAGCTGTTGCCCGGCAGGTGGGTGTGGACAACGTTATTGCCGGTGTTATGCCTGAAGATAAAGCCCGGGAAGTGGAAAAACTTCAGCAATCCGATAAACGGGTAGGGATGTGCGGTGATGGTATTAATGATGCCCCTGCGCTGGCCAGAGCGGATGTCGGCTTTGCCATCGGTAATGGCACCGACGTTGCGATTGAAAGTGCCGATATGGTACTGATTCGCAACAGCCTGCACTCGGTTGTGGATGCCATTGAGCTGTCACGGGCAACCCTGAGCAATATCCGTCAGAATCTGTTTGGCGCCTTTATCTACAACACCCTGGGCATTCCGGTAGCGGCCGGTATTCTGTTCCCCTTTACCGGCCTGTTACTCAGCCCGGTGATTGCCGGTGCCGCGATGGCATTTTCATCGGTCACGGTGGTCAGCAATGCCAACCGGCTGCGGTTGTTTAAGCCGTCGTCGGCTAAATAACTCAGCGAGACCAGGCAAAACCACTGGGCGCAGGCTTTCCGGGATCTCTCAGCGAGCGGTTCAATGAAAGGGGCTATCTAGACGGACAGCCCCTGTTCAGATCAGGTACCACACTGACAGCAAGCCGGTCGTACTCAATACAATCGTGTAGGGCAGGGCCATCATGACCATGCGCATGTAAGACAAACGAATCAGGGGCGCGATGGCTGAGGTCAGCAGAAACAGAAACGCCGCCTGGCCATTGGGAGTCGCCACACTGGGCAGGTTGGTGCCGGTATTGATAGCCACCGCCAGTGCCTCAAAGTGCTCACGAGTGATTCGCCCCGCCTCAAAAGCACTGGCCACCTCATTGATATACACCGTGGCAACAAACACATTATCACTAATGGCAGAGAGCAGGCCGTTAGCAATAAAAAACATCACCGGCTGACTGCGAAGATCCTGCGCCAGCACCGCCTCAATCACCGGCGTAAACAGGTGCTGATCATGAATCACCGAAACGATGGTGAAAAACACCACCAGCAATGCGGTAAACGGCAACGCCTCCTCAAACGCCCGGCCAATACGATGTTCTTCCGTTACCCCGTTCAGGCTGGTGAGCAGAATAATCACGGTGAGGCCGATCACCCCCACCTCAGCAAGATGAAAGGCCAGCGCCAGAATCAGAAAGATCGCCACCGCAAACTGCATATACAGTTCAGCTTTCTCTTTCATGCCCCAACTGGCCTGTTCCTTCTCGTCATACTCTCTGAGAATCTCAAATACCGGCCCGGGGATAGTAGCGCCGTAGCCAAACCAGCCAGTTTTCTCCAGCACCAGAGTTGTTAACAACCCACAGATCAGCACCGGCACCGAAACCGGGGCAACATTGATAAAGAAGTCGACAAAGTGCCATCCCATTTTTTCCCCGATCAGCAGGTTCTGTGGCTCCCCCACCAGGGTACTGACGCCACCGAGCGCCGTGCCCACAGCTCCATGCATCAGTAAACTGCGCAGAAAGGCGCGAAACTCATCCAGTTCCAGCCGGTGATGGTCATGCAGGCTATCATCGTTAGAGTGATCATGGTCCATGTCCGGATGGCTGCCAGAAGCGACCCGGTGATAGATCGCATAAAAACCCACCGCCGAACTGATCAGCACAGCGGTCACCGTCAGCGCATCGAGAAATGCCGACAGCACCGCGCCCATCAGAACAAATAACAGCGAGAGAGCGGTTTTATCGCGCACACTGAGCAACAGCTTAGTAAACACAAACAACAACATCCCTTTCATAAAGTAGATACCGGCAACCATAAACATCAACAGCAGGATAACGGGCAGGTTTTCCGCGATCTCGTTATAGACATGACTGGGTTCAGACAGGTGGATAATCACCGCCTCCATCGCCAACAGACCACCCGGCTGCAGGGGGTAACACTTAAGTGCCATTGCCAGGGTAAAGATAAATTCAAATATCAGCAGCCAGCTACTCAACACCGGGCCGGAGAATAGATAGATAAGCGGGTTGATCAGCAGAAAAAGAAGGATTAACTGCTTATACCAACCGGGCGACTGTCCCAGAAAATTACTGTACACCGCCTGCATAAAAGGATGGACGTTGTTCATAACCGATACCTGAACGATGGATGGCTTACCATCAGAAAATGAGGGCTTACATTAAATTATGCGTCTATATTAAACCAACGGTTCTCTCAGACACTATGACCGGAAGCATCTGTGCGTTCGGATTGATAAATGAATAAACGACCCCACGTTATTATAAGAAGACACCTTATTAGCAAATAACTATTAATAAATTAAAATTAATTAATTTTATTAACAAAACAGATACTGGCACTATTCTCTATCGAATCACGACTACTTTTCAGGAACAAAAACATGCTTACCAATAAAGAAGGCCACAAAGTCCCCCAAGTCACTTTTCACACTCAGCAGAACAATGAGTGGGTTGATGTCACCACAGAAGAGCTGTTCGCAGGCAAGAAAGTCATTGTTTTTGCACTGCCTGGCGCCTTTACGCCAACCTGCTCAACCACGCACTTGCCCCGTTATAACGAACTGGCGCCAGTGTTTGCAAAAGAGGGCGTCGACAGCATCATCTGTATCTCCGTTAACGATACCTTTGTCATGAACGCCTGGCAGGGCGATCAGGGAGCTGAAAACATTACCTTTATCCCGGACGGCAATGGCGAGTTCGCGGCGGGTATGGATATGCTGGTCGATAAAGACGATATAGGCTTTGGCAAGCGCAGCTGGCGCTACTCTATGCTGGTTGTGGATGGTGTGATTGAGAAACAGTTTATCGAACCCGATCTGCCAGGCGACCCGTTCCAGGTATCTGACGGCGACACCATGCTCAACTATATTAATCCAACCGCTAACCAGCCTAAACGGGTCAGCATTCTCACCAAACCGGGCTGCCCACACTGTATCCGGGCGAAGAAGCTGCTGGAAGAGAAGGGCCTCAGCTATGAAGTGATCGAACTGGGCAGCCACGGCCTGAGTTACAGTTCACTCACCGCCATCAGTGGTCAGGGTACAACGCCACAGGTGTTTATCGATGGTCAGCGTATTGGCGGCGCGGATGACTTAGAGAGCTATTTCGCATAACACATTAAGGGAGCCGGTCCTGACCGGCTCCCCCTTCTGGCACACGCCACGCCCAATAAGCTTATTGCGAATCATTCTTGTTTGTATTACCATCTCTTGAATTCTATATTCAGGAGCCTCCTTATGCCCGTCAAATCACTTCTCTCTGCAGCCGTGCTTGCTGCTACTTTAAGCTGCTCCACGACGTTTGCGGCGACGCCAAAAACACCAGAGATCATCACCACTTACGCTGATATTGCCCTGGCTACCTATGAAGACGCCCTGATCAGCGCTAAAAGCCTTCAGCGCAGTATTGATGCTCTGCTCAAGTCACCGAATGCAAAAACCCTCGAACAGGCACGCATTGCCTGGAAAGCAGCACGGGTTCCGTATCAACAGTCCGAAGCCTACCGCTTTGGCAACCCCATCGTTGATGACTGGGAAGGGCGGGTCAATGCATGGCCGCTGGATGAAGGCCTGATCGATTATGTTGATATCGCTCATTACGGTGACGCCTCAGACGAAAATACCCAGTACCGTGCCAATATTATTGCCAACACTACTCTGCGGGTCGGTGGTACTGAGATCGATGCGACCGAGATTACCCCTGAATTGCTGGCAGGCACACTGCATGAGATTGATGGCGTAGAAGCCAACGTTGCTACCGGCTACCACGCAATAGAGTTTTTACTCTGGGGTCAGGACCTGAACGGCACCAACCCGGGGGCGGGTGACCGTCCGGCAACCGATTTCAGTCTGGAAAACTGCACCGGCGGACACTGTGAACGACGCCGGGACTACCTGCAGGCGGCGACTCAGCTGTTAGTAGCCGATCTGCAGGAGATGGTGGATAACTGGAAAGTAAAAGGCGCTGCGCGTCAGCAAATACTGATGAAGGATGATAATGACGCGATTGCCACCATCCTCACCGGTATTGGCAGCCTGGCCTATGGCGAACTGGCGGGCGAGCGGACCAAACTGGGGCTGATGCTGCATGACCCGGAAGAGGAGCATGACTGCTTCTCCGATAATACCCACTGGTCCCATTATTACGATGCCAAAGGGATCCGTAATGTCTATGAAGGCAGCTATACCCGGATCGACGGCTCAACTATTTCAGGCCCGGGTTTATCTGACTATGTTGCTGCTCAGGCAGTCGCCGCTGACAAAAATATGCAGGCTAAGCTACAGGCCACCGAAGACGCCGCACAGGCGATGGTCGATAGTGCCGCCAAAGGCGAAACTTTTGATGTCCTGATCGGCCTGGATAACCCGTCTGGAAATCAGCTGGTACAGAATTTTGTGGATGCGCTCACCGAGGAGACCCGCGCTATCGAAGAAATTATTGGCGTACTGAAACTGGATCAGGTGGAACTGGAAGGTTCAGACAGTCTCGATAATCCGTCGCAGGTTCTGCAGTAAAAGATGATCAGCCGACGCTTTTCGCTGCCCTGCTTATTGCTGGCATCGGTCATGGCTGCAGCGGCATCCGCTGCACCTGACTATAGCCAGCCGCACCCGGGAGAAGCACTCCCGGGGGGCAGTACAACGCACCATAAACCGCTCAATAGCAACGCCTTCTCACACAGCTCGGCCAACATGAGCTTCGAGAATCAGCTGGACTTCCGGCTCGGTAACGGCATTTTCAAGAAGATATGGGTGCCCACTCCCTCCTCTACCACCGCCAGCGATGGGCTTGGACCGCTTTACAACGCCCGTGCCTGTCAGCGCTGCCATCTTAATGATGGCCGGGGCCATCCTCCGGAAGCCAACTGGCCGGAAGACAACGCCATATCGATGTTTCTGCGGCTGAGTATTCCCCCGCAGAACGATGCTCAGCGGCAACTGCTTGACAGCGGCAAAGTGGGTGTCATTCCTGAGCCTACTTACGGCGGTCAGCTGCAGGATATGGCGATTAACGGCCTGGCCGGTGAAGGACGGATGGTGATCAACTATCAGGAAACCACGGTATCTCTGGCCGATGGCACCCAGATAGCGTTACGCAAACCGGAATACAGCATCAGCGATCTCAACTACGGTCCGCTGCATCCCCAGACACAGCTCTCTCCCCGAATAGCCCCGCCAATGATTGGACTGGGGTTGCTGGAAGCCATCCCGGCCAGCGCAATCGACGCACTGGCCGACCCGGAGGATAGCAATAATGATGGTATATCCGGCCGCGCCAACCGGGTCTGGAACCAATTTACGCAACGCCAGGAACTGGGGCGGTTTGGCTGGAAAGCCGGCAACCCAAGTCTGATACAACAGGCGGTTAGCGCATTCAATAACGATATGGGGATCTCAAGCCCCTATAATCCAACGGCAACGGGTGATTGTACGGCAAAGCAGCCGGACTGCCTGAAACAGCCCAACGGTAATACTGCACTACAGGATAATGCTGAAGCGTCTGAAGTGATGGTTAAACTGGTCGAGTTTTACAGCCGTAATCTGGCACCACCAGCCCGACCCGATTTTGATAAACCGCAGGTGTTAAAAGGCAAAGCCATCTTTCATCAGAGCGGCTGCGCCAGCTGTCATCAACCCAGCTTCACCACCGAGGCCCGTGCGGATATGCCGGAACAATCTGAACAGCTGATCTGGCCTTACAGTGACCTGTTACTGCACAATATGGGCCCGGGACTGGCAGATAACCGCCCCGAATTTCTGGCCAGTGGCAGTGAATGGCGCACACCGCCACTGTGGGGGATAGGACTCACCCAAACCGTTAACGGACACACCTATTTCCTCCACGACGGCAGAGCCCGCAATCTGCTTGAAGCGATTCTGTGGCATGATGGCGAAGCCCGTGCTGCCCGGGAGCATGTCATCCATCTGCCAACCGCTGAGCGGGACGCCTTAATTTCATTTCTGGAGTCACTATGATGTCTAAACCTTCCCCACTCTGGCCGCTGTTGCTGGGTATTTCCCTGTTGTTCACGGCGGCTGGCCTTGTGCACGCCAACCCTTCAACGCAGCAGTGGCAAGCGCTGAATCACAGCCTGGTAGAGGAGCATATTCTGCCCGGCTACAAAGCATTACAGGAGCGCAGCGCTCAGCTGGCAGACAGCACCGCAGCGCTCTGCCAGCAACCTGATCAGGCCGCACTTGCAAAAGCGCAGGAGGATTTTCAACACACCATGGATGCCTGGCAGGCGGTGCAGCATATTCAGTTTGGCCCCATTGAAAACATGATGCGCAATTTCAGCATGCAGTTCTGGCCTGACCGGAAAAACCTGATCGGTAAACAACTCGGCCTGCTGCTGCAACAACAGGACCCTGAAACCCTGTCGATCGATTATCTCTATAAAGCCAGTATCGGGGTAAAAGGCCTACCAGCGCTGGAACGCCTGTTGTTCAGCGGCACCCTGGCCGATTTCGACAACCAGAGTTACCACTGCCAGCTAACACGCACGATTGCTGACTATATTGCCGAAAACAGTCAGGCAACATTAACCGAATGGCGTGATGGTTATCGTCAGTCAATCGCCACCGCCGGCAGTGAAGAGAGCTATTACGATAGCCAGGAAGAAGTGGCTGTGGATATGATGAAGTCTCTGGTAGAGCCGGTTGAAGCGATCCGCGACCAGAAAATTCTCCGGTCAATCACTGAGAAGGTGCGCCCACGACGCCTGGAATCCTGGCGCAGTCAGCGCTCGCTGCGCAATATACAGATCAATATCGCCAGTCTCAGAGCATTTTACTCTGGCACCAGCCACAGTCTCGACAAACTGCTCATCGAGCAGGGCAGAGCGGCTCAGGCGGAAAGCATCAGCAACCTGTTCAGCTCGATTGAGCAGCAACTGCAGACAGTACCATCGCCGCTGGTGACCAGCCTGAAACAACCCGGCACCATGAAACAGCTGCAACAGCTCAGCAACACGCTGCAACAGCTTAATGGTGAACTGAGTGCTGAAATGATACCACTGGGCATCCAACTGGGATTTAACAGCCGTGATGGAGATTAATCGCCGCCACTTCTGTCAGCTGCTGGGTAGTGCCATGTTACTGCCCGGACTAACGCTGGCCGAAGACACCGCAAAACATACAGCGACGCCGATGTTTGCCGCCGCTGCGAAAGACAGAGATGGGCACTACCACCTGTACCTTATCGGACATCAGGCACAGGTGTTGCTGGATCATATTCTGCCAGGACGGGCACACCATACCGAAGCCCACCCGCAGCTGCCACTGCTGGCGAGCATCGCACGACGCCCCGGCACATTTATCGATATTGTCGACTATCAGCAGCAGCGCCTGGTTAAGCGCATTACCGCGGCTCGTGGACGGCACTTTTTCGGTCATGGCATCTTCTCGGATGACGGCCGCTGGCTGATCACCACCGAAAATGAGATCAGCAGCGGGCAGGGAAGGGTTGTTATCCGCTCACTGGAGCAAGACTACGCCATCATCGCTGATTATCCGAGCCACGGTATCGGCCCCCACGAACTGGTTCAGCAACCGGGTAGCACGGTGCTGACCGTGGCTAATGGCGGCATTCTCACCCACGGCAGGAAAAAACTGAATCTGGATAGCATGCAACCCTCGCTGGTTCGCCTGGACCTGCTCAACGGCAACCGCCTGGAACAGCAGACACTACCAGCGGAACAGCATCAGCTGAGCATCCGCCATATCGACACCAACCGTGAGGGCAACACCGTTATCGCCTTTCAGTATCAGGGCAATATCGGTCTCAACCTGCCACTGGTGGGCGTTCACCGTCCCGGCGAAGCGATTCAGCTGTTACGCGCTCCGGACCCCGTTAATATGGCGATGAAAGGCTATTGCGGTAGTGCCCGTTGCGACCAAAGCGGCCGCTTCGCGGCGGTATCAGCCCCCCGGGGAGACCTTATCTCATTCTGGGACCTGCAGAAAAACCAGTTTATCTCGTCCATCAAAAGTCGCGATGGATGTGGCCTTGCAGCAAGCGACAACAGGGCCGAGTTTATTATCAGCTCAGGCACCGGCCGCTGTCTCCGGCATAACCTTGAAACCGGAGTAACAGAACGATTACCCCAAACCATCGCAACCGCCTGGGATAACCATTTGACGACGGTCCGGCTCTGATCATTCACCCGGCCCGTTAGCCAACCCTCTCAGACCACCCGATAGCCTCAAACCGACCAGAAGCGCGCTTCTGTGCCTGTCTGCGGGCGTCGTTTAACCATCGACACAAAGGAAGCACTATGAAAAAGGCACTATTGGTATCCCTCATCTCTGCGGGTATAGCCACATCTCCCACCGCTCAGGCGGAAGATCTGCAGGCAGAGCTGAATGCCCTGAAACACCGGATTGCCCAGCTGGAATCTCAGCTGAGTGACACCATGGCAGAGCAGGCCAGCGTTAAAGAAGATCTCAGTCGGGTCACACTCAGCGGCAGCGCCGATTTTCTGGCGACCGCATCCGAACTGCCAGACGGTAGCAATACCAACGATCTTGATGTCGATAGTGTGGAGCTGACGGTAGAAGCAACCGTCAATGAATTCATCGGCCTCTCGACCACGCTGAAGTATGAAGATGATGGCGAAGATCAGGATCTGTTTGTCGATGAGGCCATCGTGTCACTGTATTCTGCAGACACACCCTGGTCGATGGTCGCCGGACGCACCGCAGTACCATTCGCCGTTATCAACGGTAACGCCTGGACAGACCCACTGACCGATGATCTGACCGATAATACCGATGACCTGCTGCTGATCGGTTTCAATCAGGGGATATTCAGCGCCGCCGGTTACCTGTTTAAAGGCCAAAGCGATGAAAGCAAAGTGGACAATTTCGGCCTCAACCTGGGCCTGGAATTCGATAATGGTGTCAGTATGGGCGTCGGCTATCTCAACAATATCCGTAACACCGACCCGTTTCAGGCTGACAGTCTGACCGACACGGATAAAGTCAGTGCTTCGCGGGTCAATCTGGCTTACGCCACTGGCGCACTGGCATTGTCTGCAGAATATCTGAAAACCGGACGATTTAATGACCTGGCTGACAAGGAGAATCTCTCTGCCTGGCATATCAGCGCTGATTACGGCATCGACCTGCTTGGCGCTCCGGGGAACCTCTCACTGGGCTATAGCCAGACCGATCATGCCGGCATGATCACCGATAGTGGTGACAGTCTGTTTGCCCATTCACGGCTGACCCTTGGCGCCTCCCGTGAACTGAATGAGAATGCAGAAGCGATTATAGAGCTGGTAAGGGAGGAAGATAACCAGGGTGATGACACCGATACACTGAACCTGGTGTTATCCACCAGCTTTTAATCTCAGCCCGGGGTAATAACTGCCCGGCACTCGCCGGGCAACAGACTATTCCAGATTTTCATTCAGCCCCATCACATCCAGCAACCATTCACGGAAAATGCGCATTCCGTAGGTCAACTGCCGATCCTTAGGATAAACCAGATAGAAAGCCTTTCCTGTCAGCAGCTCGACATCCACCGGCACCACCAGCTGCCCATACTGCAACTCCCGGCTGATCAGCGACTTATCTGACAGCGCTACGCCCAGGCCTTCGAGCGCGGCCCCCAGGGCCAGCTGAGTACTTGAGAATGACAGGCCTTTCTCCTCACCGGTCATTGAAATACCCGACTTTTGCAGTAAACGCTGCCACTCATTGCGCCGGCTGGTGACATGAATCAGCGTCTGCTTTTTCAGATCTGACAGGGTCTGAATCTGATGATCTTGCTGTTTGCGTGGACTGCACACCGGCACCACCACAGAGCGGTGCACCAGCCGCACCTCAAGATCATCATCGTCCGGAGGGTCACCAAAGTACACCGCCATATCCAGGTCGGTATGATCAAAGTCGATGCGGTTCACCGAGCCGGTGCTCAGTCGCAATTCCACATCGGGATACAGCGCCTGAAAGTCTTTAATCCTTGGCATTAACCAGCGGCTCAGGAACGCAGGCGGAGCTTCAAAGGTTAACGAGCTGGTATTGGGCGCAGAGATCAGACGACGGGTCGCCGCATCCAGCTCATCCAGAGCGTGAGATACCGCAACCAGATATTTTTCCCCGGCTACGGTGATCTGCACCTGCCTTTTTTCACGATGAAACAGCTTTAATCCCAGGTACTCTTCAAGGGATTTAATCTGATGACTCACCGCAGACGGGGTCACGTACAGCTCCTCCGCCGCTTTATTAAAGCTACCCAGTCGGGCAGCCGACTCAAAACTACGCAGAGCGTTCAAGGGGGGTAAGCGTCTGATACACACCTCAATAAGTGAATATATTTCACATTAAAGCTGAAAATCTGTCGTTTGTTTTATAAGCACTACGACCTTAGTATAACCATCAACGAAACAATGATCCAACCGCTAAACACTATAAAATAATAGCTTAACCTGAAAGTATGCGGGTAAGCTTTATAAATCCTGAACGGTTGATTCATTTAACGACATAACAGTTTAATGAATTATTTTGGTGCATAGCATGAACACAGATGAGAATGGGATTAGAGTTGACGAATTTGGCATAGTTGATACCGCTTACTATCTAAGACAGGGTCAACTGGCACGTAACGAATACATTGCACAGCAGCTGAACACGCTGAGCCACTGGCTAAAAAATCTGAAACATAAACGCCAGAAAAAGAGTTTTAACAGCACTCGTTCATTCGGGACCGTATAGGTCTAAACGAGACTCCTTTGGGCCACTTCTAAGTGGCCCTTTTTTTTGCCCCGCGATTATCCGCCTTAATAACCCTGTCCCACTCCACGGCATCCTGATAGCGGCCATATCGCTGCTAACGGACTCTTCTCCGGCAAGCCCACCATAAAACAGATAAAGCGATTGACCGCCAGCAACAGCGCAGACAGTGGCGTCTGAAAAAACAGATAAAAGAGTAAATATGAAAGGCTTAGGGATTAAGACGTAAAGTGAAGATAAAACCGGAGGGATACAACATAAGAAAAGTAAGTTGGTGCAGATGGGGAGACTCGAACTCCCACGCCCTTGCGAGCACTAGCACCTGAAGCTAGCGTGTCTACCAATTCCACCACATCTGCATATCAACTGTTTACGTTTAGGGGCGTCCCCTGCTATGAAGATAGCGCTCTCTTTCGTCGCTCAACCGCCGCTGACGGTTGGTGCAGATGGGGAGACTCGAACTCCCACGCCCTTGCGAGCACTAGCACCTGAAGCTAGCGTGTCTACCAATTCCACCACATCTGCTCCGAAAGAGGAGCGCATTATAAAGACGACTTTTTCATTTGTGAAGAGCCGTCGCTACTTTTTTTCGTTTTTATTTGCCGGAAAGGCAATTAGTGAAACTATCTGCCAGTGATTGCAGATAATGACTGTAGCCATCAGGGCCGGCATCGATATCAATCGCAAGTGGGTCCAGCCGCCCAACCCGGATATCCAGCCCACGAATCAGACTGGTCACAACCGGCGCCTTGAACTGCGGCTCAACAAAAACACATTGCGCCTTATCAGTTTCCAGTGCCGTGCGTATTTCATTCAGCCTGCGGGCACCCGGTTTGCGGCCTGGATCAACGGTAAAGTACCCCAGCTGATTCAGTTGATAGTGCTCAACAAAGCTGCCAAAGGCATCGTGGAAGACATAAAAGCCGGTATCACCCACCGCCTTCAACTGTTGCTGCAGCTGTTGATCGGTGACTGCAAGCCGCGCAGCAAAATCGTCATAGGCCTGTTCATAAAGCGCCGCATTCTCTGGGTAGCGCTCCACCAGCCGGTCTTTAATCAGATCGGCAGCCGCCAGAGCCCGTTCAGGTGACATCCAGAAATGAGGGTCGCTGCCGCCATGGTCATGTTCGTGGTGTGCATCCGCTTCATCATCATGGTCGTGGTGTGCATCCACTTCATCCTCATGATCGTGGTGTGCATCCGCCTCATCCTCATGATCATGGTGCGCATCCGCTTCATCATCATGATCGTGATGTGCATCCCCCTCATCCTCGTGATCGTGGTGCTCATCCGCGTCATCGCCATGATGGTGCGCCTCGCCCCCTTCGAGCAGCGCCAGCGCCGGATGCTCTAACTGACTCACAGTCTTCGTCAGAAACAGTTCAAGACCGGGGCCGCCCCAGATAAACAGATCCGCATCATGAATCTGCGCAATTGAGGAGGGTTTAAGAGAGTAGTGATGAGGCGAACTACCCGGCGGCAGCAGCACATCGATCTGCGCCAGATCGCCAAGCATATCCTTTGCAATCAGCTGAATCGGTTTGATACTGGCCAGCACCCGAACCTGCGCGGCATTAACGGTTTGCAGGCTCATAGCACAGAGGCTGAGCAAAAGAAGCACAAATTTTGTGGGTATTCTGAGATTCATGAGATTCATAAAGGACGCCACTGTTAATTGGTAATTGGAAAGCCGCAAAGTTATAATATAACAATTAATATATCAACCGGTTTTATTATGGCACCTGAATCCATCAACCATATCGCCCATCAACCCGATCATGACCATAGCCGCTGCATTAAAACAGCATTACAACAGGCACAGGCGCTATGTCAGGCCAACGGCCAGCGACTCACTAAAATCCGCGAACTGGTGCTTAAACTTATCTGGCAAAGTCATAAACCGCTGGGAGCCTATGACCTGTTACCGGCGATCGCCAAGGCGGGATTTAACTCCGCTCCGCCAACCGTTTACCGGGCTCTGGACTTTCTCCAGGAGCAGGGGCTGGTGCACCGGCTGGCGACGCTGAACGCCTTTATCGGTTGCAGTCACCCGGATCACAATCATTCGGGCTACTTCCTCATCTGTCAGAGTTGTGGCGCCACCGCTGAGCTGGAATCCCCTGAGCTGCACAACAGTATACAAAACGTCGCCAGCGATGCCGGATTTTCAGTGGCGCAGGAAAATATCGAAATTCTGGGGCGCTGCTCCAACTGTCAGGAGCACGTATGAGTCCGGCGAACCTGGTCGAAATAACCGGTCTGAGCATCCATTTTGGTAATAACACCGTTATCGACAATATCTCTATGACCCTCAAGCAGGGTGAAATTACCACCCTGATCGGCCCCAACGGCGCCGGCAAAACCACCCTGGTGAAAGCAGTGCTGGGGCTACTTTCTCCTTCAGCAGGAATCATTCAGCGGTCAGATACGCTGCGTATCGGCTATATGCCACAAAAACTGCACATTGATACCACCTTTCCGCTGACCGTTGAGCGCTTTCTGAAGACCGCAGCCTTTGCCAGCACAGCAGACCGGCACCAGGCACTCCTGTCGGTGCGCGCCGAAAATCTGTTAAAACAGTCCGTACACAGCCTGTCGGGTGGCGAAATGCAGCGGGTAATGCTGGCGAGAGCGTTACTGCGCAAACCGGAACTGCTGGTGCTTGATGAACCCGCCCAGGGCGTCGACATCAACGGTCAGGTAGAACTCTATAGCCTGATCGCCAACATCCGTGATAAATACAATTGCTCGGTACTGATGATCTCTCACGATCTGCACCTGGTGATGGCAGCCACGGATCAGGTAATCTGCCTTAACCATCACATCTGTTGCTCTGGCCATCCCGAACAGGTGAGTTCTGACCCTTCGTATATGGAACTGTTTGGGGTACCCGGTGCCGAAAATCTGGCGCTCTATAGCCATCATCATAACCACCAGCATAACGAACATGGTGATATCGTGCCGCTACCAGACAGTCAGGATGCCAGCCCCAGTCACTGTGGAGGGCCGCACTGATGCCTGAGTTTCTCTTACTGGCCGTGTTGGGGGGGATTGGCGTAGCACTGGTGGCTGGCCCTCTCGGTTCTTTTGTGGTCTGGCGGCGCATGGCTTACTTTGGCGATACGCTGGCGCACTCGGCACTACTGGGTATCGCCGTTGGTGTGCTGTTTGATATCAATTTCAATCTGGCAGTGGTGAGCTGCTGCGTCATTCTGGCACTGATTCTGGTGAGCCTGCAGCGCCAGCGACTGGTCGCTACCGACACGCTACTGGGGATTATGGCTCATAGCAGCCTGTCGCTCGGTCTGGTGGCGGTGTCACTGCTGGATGATGTCAGGGTCGACCTGATGGAATATCTGTTTGGTGATCTGCTGGCGATCACCCCCAACGACCTATACTGGATCTACGGCGGCGGTGCGATTGTGCTGCTATTAATCTGGCGACTCTGGAACCCGCTGCTGGCGATCACGATCAATGAAGAGCTGGCACAGGTTGAGGGTGTCCCTGTCGCCCGCATCCGACTGGCACTGATGCTACTGATCGGTGTGGTGATCGCTATTGCGATGAAGGTGGTGGGCATACTGCTGATTACCTCATTGCTGATCATTCCTGCCGCCAGCGCGCGCCGGCTGGCGAACTCACCGGAGCAGATGGCTGTTACCGCCAGCCTGCTGGGGATTGTTTCAGTCATACTCGGATTATTCGCATCAATGCACTTTGATACGCCAGCAGGCCCCTCGGTGGTGGTTGCCGCGTTACTGCAGTTCCTGCTGCTGTATACCCTCCCCATCCGCCGCCTGGCATGATCCACTACCTCAGACTGGCACGAAAACAGGATCATCAGCAGGTCTGGTCACTCGCCTGGCCGATGATCCTCTCAAATATCACCGTGCCCCTGCTGGGGCTGGTTGATACTGCGGTCATCGGCCATCTGCCCGACCCGAAATATCTTGGAGCCGTTGCGGTTGGCGCGATGATATTCTCCATTCTCTACTGGTCATTCGGCTTTCTGCGCATGGGCACCACGGGGCTGACGGCCCAGGCGCTGGGTAGCAATAACTATCACCAGAGTCGCTTACTGCTGGCCCAGTCACTGGTGCTGGCGGGTATCATCGGCCTGCTGATTGTGCTATTTCAAAGCCCACTCATTGAGACCGCCCTGACCCTTGTCGGGGCTGAACCGGAGGTCACAACAGAAGCTAATCTCTATTCCGATATCCGCGTTTTTGGTGCCCCGGCAGTACTCGCCAACTATGCCCTGTTAGGTTGGTTTCTGGGTAATCAGAACACCCGGATTCCGTTGCTTCTGCTGGTCGTGACCAACCTGTTAAATATGATACTGGATCTGGTCGCGGTCTACGGGCTGGGGATGCAGGCCGAAGGCGTAGCCCTGGCAACGGTCCTGTCAGAGTATGCCAGCCTGTTGCTGGGGACGGTGCTGATGCTGCGTATGCTGGCGAAACAACCGGGTAAACTCCACTGGGAACAGTTAAAGTCAGTAAGTAATTACTATCACCTGATCAACGTTAACCGCTATCTGTTTGTCCGCACCCTGATACTTTTACTGACGCTGGCCTTTTTTACTTCGCAGGGGGCACAACAGGGCACCACAATTCTCTCGGCCAATGCGGTGCTGCTGAACTTCTATATGATCATCTCCAACGGTCTGGATGGTTTTGCCCATGCAGCAGAATCACTGAGCGGCAAATTTTACGGCGCCAAAGATCAGCAGGGCTTTCACCGGACGATCTCTGCGACGCTGTTCTGGTCACTGATCAGTGCACTGCTGTTCACGCTGTTTTTCTGGCTTGGCGGTGAATGGATTATCTCTCTGCTCACCAGTATTACGGCGGTCAGGGAGGCTGCTGCGGACTATCTGCCCTGGATTATCTTTCTTCCCCTGATTGCGGTCTGGAGCTTCCTGACCGATGGCATCTTTGTCGGTACCACACAGGTTAAAGCGATGCAGAACACGATGCTGATCTCGGTATTCCTGGTGTTTGTACCGGTCTGGTATCTGTCCCAGCCGCTGGGTAACAACGGCCTGTGGCTGGCGTTCATCAGTCTGTTTGCGGCGCGGGGAGTCACCGGAGGTTATGTATTCTTAAAACAGTTTCGCAAAGCGTTCAGCTACTAATTCAATACCCCGTCCATTCAGCGCTTCCAGAGAACATTGATCAGCGCCCCTGTGACGATCAGTCCTCCGCCCAGCAGCGTCCATAACGACGGTAGCTCGCTAAACACAAACCAGCCCAGCAGAATGGAAAAGATCACCTGAATATAGGAAAAAGCGGTCGCTTTGCTGGCCGCCTCATGTTTCATTGCGTTGGTCAGCCCTACCTGACCGATCTGCGTAAACACACCCACCATAATCAGTAATATCAGGGTATAAGCATTGGGCAGAACAAACTCTCCGGCCGACAGCAGCAACGCGGCCGGTAATGCGATCAGCGGGAAGTAGAAAATAATGACCGAGCTGTCTTCGGTCTGACTCAGCCGCCTGACAATCACATAGGCAACCCCACTGCCAAACGCCCCCAGCAACGCCGCAACAATGCTCATCAGAGGCAGGTCAATCTCTGCGGCAAAGAAAAGGTCTGGCTTCACCATCACCAGCAACCCGGCAATGCTCAACACAATACAGATCATCGTTGAAAACTGAACCCGCTCGCCCAGCAGCATAAATGCCAGCAATGCGGTAAACACCGGATGCATATATTGTAAAATAGTCGCCTCGGCTAATGGCAGCGTGGTCACCGAGTAGAACACGCAGATCAGTGCCGCAGCACCGACCACCCCGCGAGCAATAAGTAACAGCTTATTGTGACCCCATACAGAGATCCGCTTACGCCTGACGTCGGCATAACTGATGATCAGAGACACCAGTGCCCGGGCGATTACAATTTCCATCAGGGGGATGCCATACTGACTGACCATCTTGACCGACGCCCCCATCAGCGCAAAGCCCAGCGATGAGAGCAGCATATAGCGTAATCCCAGCGGGATGTTGTGTATCCATTGCATAATAGTTGTCGACATTAGAGAGATTGAAGCGCCTGAGATAAAGACAGATAAACTCAGGCAGGTGCAGACCAGCAGATCATCAGCTATGTTTTGTTTGACAGAGTTTAACCCATTCAGATTAAACTGGCATGAATATCAACATCACATCGCAACACCATACGGACTAAAACGGTTATGCCATTAAAAAGCCTGTTGCTCGCCTCACTGCTTAGCCTGTCTAACACCGCTCTGGCGGTGCCACTTGAACAGCTCAGGCTTGCGCAGGGCTATCACATAGCGGTTGTTGGAGAAGCAGCAAACGCACGGCAAATGGCGCTGGGTGAACCCGGCACCCTGTTTGTCGGCAGCCGCCGGGAGGGCCGGGTATACCGCCTCAGAGATGAAAACCGTGACGGTATCTACGAACAACAGGATGTGCTGTTAGCAGGGCTGAATATGCCCAGTGGTATCGCCTGGCGTGACGGCGATCTCTATATCGCAGCCGTTGACCGCATTCTCAAAGTAGCCCACGCCGATAGCGTCTCAACCGAATCGATACGACCTCAGCGGGTCACCGACAACTTACCCGACATCAGCCACCACGGCTGGAAATACCTTAAATTCGGTCCCGATGGTGAGCTCTATTTTAACCTCGGGGCACCCTGCAACATCTGTCTGAGTGAAGACCCCCGTTTTGCTTCGATCATGAAACTCAATCTGCAAACGGCTCAGCAAACGGTGGTCGCACAGGGAGTTCGCAACTCTGTTGGCTTTACCTGGCACCCCAGCAGCGGTGAACTCTGGTTTACCGATAATGGCCGGGACAATCTGGGGGATGACCGTCCCGATGATGAACTGAATCGGTTAACCGAAACAGGGCAGCACTTTGGCTACCCGTTTGTTCATGCAGGCGATATCCCCGATCCACAACTGTATCAAGGTCAGCCTTTGACCGACTTCGAACCACCGATACTCAAGCTGGGGGCACATGTTGCCCCACTGGGACTGACGTTCTATACCGGACAGCAGTTTCCAGACAGCGATAAAAACACGCTGTTTATTGCCGAACATGGTTCCTGGAACCGTTCCAGTAAGGTGGGTTATCGGGTAATACGCGTGGACAGCTCAACGACACCCATCACTTATAAGGTTTTCATTGAGGGATGGCTTCAGGGAGAGAGTGCCTGGGGCAGGCCGGTGGATATTATCACCGACCGGGACGGTAGCCTGCTAATCTCCGATGACCGGGCAGGGCTGATCTATCGGGTCACTTATCGGGCGGGTTAACAGATCAGCCACCAGCACTAAAGCGTAAAGGACTCGCCCAGCTCGCGGCAGGGCTGATAACGAATACAGTCTACTTCATGATCATTCACCATACCGGTGGCCTGCATAAAGGCGTAACAGATAGTCGGGCCGACAAAAGTCATCCCGGCTTTTTTCAGCGCTTTACTCATCGCCTGTGACTCAGCTGTTTCTGCCGGAACCTCAGTGAGACTTTTCCAGCTGTTCTGTATCGGCTTACCATCAACAAACTGCCAGATATAGTTCGCAAAGCTGCCATGTTTTGCCGCCAGATCAAGGAAGATATTCGCGCTTCTGACAGAGGCATTCACTTTCAGGCGGTTGCGGACGATACCGGGGTCGAGCAGCATCTGTTCAATTTTCTCAGGAGTAAAAGCAGCGACCGTCGCCGGATCAAAGCCCTCATACAGACGGCTATAGCCTTCCCGCTTTTGCAGTATCGTGCGCCAGCTCAGGCCCGCCTGAGCACCTTCCAGAATCAGATATTCAAACAGTTGCTGATCATTGGTCTGGGGCACACCCCAGACCTCATCATGGTACTGTTGTTCCAGCTCGGTAGCCGTTGCCCAGGCACAGCGATGACACATAGAGATTCCTCAGGGGGGGCGGTGTTAATGTTTTGTCGAGACGGGATTAGCCACAAAGTGCAGTGGTTGTGCCGGTTCAAGTTCCACTTTGCCACCCCGGTTGACCCGGGTATCCAACTCACCTTCCGGCTGATCAGAACCATCCAGCGCTATCGAATCACTGAAATCGCAACGCACACATTCGCGGTATTCGCGACTCTCATCCCGATACATCTTCAGGCAATCCATTTCGCCACAACGGGGGCACACTGCACCGGCGATAAATCGTTTAACAATTGTCATAACTTTTTCAACCGTTGACGTTAAAGACAGGCAAAGAGACCTGAGCCTCGTTGCCTGCAGAATTATACCCCAGAAAGGCGTCTGTTGGTCTAGGGTCTAGGGTCTAGGGTCTAGGGTCTAGGGTCTAGGGTCTAGGGTCTAGGCGCTGATACCCGAATGACGCAGCAGGGCTTCAACACTGGGCTCACGCCCCCGGAAGGCAACAAACAGCTCCATCGGCTCTTTGGAACCGCCCATTTCAAGAATATTCTCACAGAAAGACCGGCCTGTGTCGGTATTGAATACACCCTCCTCTTCAAAACGGGAGAAGGCATCGGCTGACAACACCTCAGCCCACTTATAGCTGTAGTAGCCCGCCGCATAGCCCCCGGCAAAAATATGGCTGAAGCTGTGCTGAAAGCGGTTAAAAGCCGGAGGGGTGATCACCGCCACCTCTTTGCGAATACGGTCCAGCACCGTCTGAACATGAGTGACGCCGGGTTTATACTCACGGTGCAGCTGAAAATCGAACAGTGACAGTTCCAGCTGGCGCACCATCATCATGCCGGACTGGAAGTTTTTCGCCGCCAGCATCTTTTCCAGCAGCTCCAGAGGCAGGGTTTCACCGGTCTCGTAGTGGCCGGATATCAGCGCCAGCGCTTCCGGTTCATAACACCAGTTTTCCAGGAACTGGCTGGGTAACTCCACCGCATCCCAGGCAACCCCATTAATACCACTGACATCCGCATACTCAATCTTCGTCAGCATGTGGTGCAGGCCATGACCAAACTCGTGGAACAGGGTGGTGACTTCGTTATGGGTCAGCAGCGCCGGTTTATCACCAATTGGCGGGTTAAAGTTGCACACCAGATAGGCAACCGGCAGCTGTAACACGCCATTATCGATACGCCGCACACGGCAGTCATCCATCCAGGCACCGCCGCGTTTTTTCGCCCGGGCATAAGGATCAAGGAAGAAGCGGGCGATCAGCTCGCCGTCGCGACTGACATTAAATAGCCGGCCATCTTTATGCCAGGTATCAAACTCAGCGACCTCTTCAATCTCAATCGCGAACAATTTGCCGGTTATTTTGAATAAGCCATCGAGGACTTTGGTCATTGGGAAGTAGGGGCGCAGCTCCTCCTGCGAGATCGCATAGCGGGCCTGCTTCAGCTTCTCGCTGTAATAGGAGATATCCCAGGACTGCAGCTCTGGCTCATTGAACTCTTCCAGGGCGAAGTCCTGCAGCTCCTGATACTCCTTCTCCGCCTGAGGACGGCTCATACCGGCCAGATCATTGAGGAAGCTGACCACCTGTTCCGGGGTTTCCGCCATCTTGGTCGCCAGGCTGTAAGCGGCATAGTTTTCAAAGCCGAGTAACTGAGCCAGCTCCGTCCGCAAGGTAAGTATCTCAGTCATAATATCGCTGTTATCCCACTGCCCCGCATGTGGCCCCTGATCGGAGGCCCGGGTAGCAAAGGCTTCATACAGCTCACGGCGCAGTTCGCGGTTATCCGCATAGGTAATCACCGCAAAGTAGGAGGGGAAATCCAGCGTTACCAGCCAGCCCTCTTCACCCTTCAACTCTGCTAACTGTTTAGCCGCCGCCAGCGCACTGTCCGGCAATCCGGTAAGCTCGGCTTCGTCGCTGATCAGCTTACTCCAGCCATCGGTGGCATCCATGACGTTTTCTGAAAACTTAGTGGTCAGCTCAGAGAGCTTCTGCTGCAGTTCGCCATAGCGCTTTTTATCTGCATCCGCCAGGGCGATACCCGACAGGCGGAAATCCCGCAGAGTATTATCGATCACCTTGCGTTGCGCCTCGTCCAGCGCATTATAAGCCTCGCTGTTAGCGAGCTTTTCATAGGCTTCAAACAAGCCCTGATGCTGCCCCATCTCAGTCCAGAACTGCGACAGTTTCGGCAGGCAGGCATTATAGGCGTCACGCATCGCATCGCTGTTGACTACCGAGTTCATATGCGACACCGGTGACCAGGCCTTCGCCAGACGGTCATGACTCTGTTCCAGTGGCACTACCAGATTATTCCAGTCTGGCGAGTCATGGCCCGTCAGAACATTGTCGACCATGGTGCGGCAGTCCGCCAGCAACTGATCAATCGCAGGTTCAACCTGTTCAGGTTTAATCTCAGAAAACGGTGGCAGCAGATGGTTTTGCAGCAATGGATTTGACATATAAACTCCTGAACAGGGATATAAAAAAGCACTCTTTACTAGATGGGGTAGTAGCAGGCTATTTTCAATCACCCAAGAGCGTTTATTATAGAAATCCAACCTGAGACTTATTAAAGAGAGAACGATATGACCATCCGCAGCTATCAGGGCATCACACCGAAACTGGGCAACGCGACCTTTATCGACCCCACCGCTGTAGTCCTGGGTGATGTGGAACTGGGCGATGATGTCTCCGTCTGGCCGCTAACCGTGATCCGCGGCGATATGCACCGCATCCGTATCGGCAACCGCACCAGCGTTCAGGACGGTTCCGTGCTGCATATCACCCACGCAGGCCCCTTCAACCCCGATGGTTTCCCTCTGATCATTGGCGATGACGTCACCATCGGCCACCAGGCGATGCTGCACGGCTGCACCCTCGGCAGCCGTATTCTCGTCGGTATGGGTGCTATGGTGATGGACGGTGCCGTCGTAGAAGACGACGTTATTATCGGTGCCGGCAGCCTGGTACCTCCGGGCAAAACCCTGAAAAGCGGCCACCTCTACGTCGGCCGCCCGGTCAAAGAGGTGAGGGCACTGACAGAGAAGGAGATGGAGTTCTTTACCTATACTGCGGGGAATTATGTCAGGCTGAAGGATAAGCATATGGCCGAGGAATACAGTGAGTAGCGAGATCGCCGCTTCGCGGCTATCTAGTGGTTAGACGGAAACTTCGTTTCCTTGCCAGAAAAGGCAAAAGCCGTTGCTCGTTGCTCGATGTAAAACTTCGTTTTACTGGCTCGATAGAGAAGGGGATAGAAAATAAATCTACCCCTTTAATTCTATTAGCACCAAAAGACATACTAAACAAAACTATTCACTTGTGAGAACAGATGAAGCAGACTCAACAATCGGTTTCGCATATATCGTAATAACTTAAACTAGGGGTAATAACGTGGTTTGTTTAGACTCAGGGAAGCGAGCACTACGGAACTTGATTCACTCGATTGATGCTCAAAAAACAGACAGAAATGAAGCGCAAACCAGATTTCATATTATCGATACTCTGCTAGAAACCTGCTTAGGCTGGAGTAGAGTCGATATAGAAGTAGAAAAAGCCGAGCGCCAAAAATTTACTGACTATGAACTAGGTGCTCCTCGCCTAGCAATACTGGAAGCAAAAAGAGAAGGCAGGGCATTCGACCTTCCAGCAACACTGTCTAAAAGCCTCCTAGTAGATCTACCATCGATTTGCACATCAAGCCACGAGGCCAAAGAGGCTATAGAGCAAGCACAGGAATATTGCAGCCGCAGAGGTGTCGCAATTGCCATTGTAACAAACGGCCATCAATACATTTGCTTTCTCGCTTCTCGCCAAGATGGAAGATCCGTTTTAGATGCTAAAGCTTTAGTCTTTAAATCCTTACAGCACATGCATGATAACTTTACCGTAGCATGGAAAATGTTATCTAGTGCCGGAATTAAAGATAGGAATATCAACAGATACCTATCCAATGGATTTACAGGAATACCCAGAAAGCTATCATCTAGACTAGACGATTTTCCTAAAATCAGATATGCCAGCGACTTACAATCCACTTTAAAACAGCTTTCTGAATTGCTGATTCAAGATATTGTTGAAAACCCAGAATTAGAAAAACGTTTCTTTTCTAATTGTTATTGCGAAAGTGGAGCATTATCGAAATACTCTCTTTTGAGTAAAAACATCTTGGAAGCCCGATATGAAGGGATGTTCAGCACAACCGAGCCACATCCAAGAGCACAGTCAGTAAAATCAAAAAATCAAAATAATTTCTCACCTGACATTATGACAGAGGCTTTATCTCGCAGGCCAATTGTTTTGATTGGAGATGTAGGTGTTGGTAAGACATCTTTTGTAAAAAACCTGATATACAACAGTGCGCATAATGAATTCAAAAATGCCATTTATGTTTATATCGACTTAGGTTCTAACGCATCTTTGTCCGCTAATCTTAAAGAATTTGTTCTAAGTGAGATTGAACGACAACTACATGATAAATACAGTGTAGATACATATGAGTATAATTTTATCCGTACTGTTTATTCAGTTGAAATATCGCGATTTTCAAAAGGTTTATGGGGAAAACTCCAAACCAAAAATCCTGACAAATATGAAGAAAAACTATTTAATGAACTAGATAGCCTCATATCAGTTAAAGACCAGCATTTAAAGCGCTCAATAGCATACTTATCAAGATCCAGGCATAAACAAGTCATTATTTCCTTAGATAACGCTGACCAACGTGAATTTGACATACAACAGGATGCCTTTATTATCTCCCAAGAACTGGCTAAAGAGTGGAATGCCACCGTATTTATGGCTGTTCGGCCTCAAACTTTTTACAAGTCTAAACGTTCAGGCGCGCTTACAGCATACCCTCACAAGATCTTTACGATTTCACCTCCTAGAGTTGATCAGATGATTGAAAAGCGACTTCTGTTTGCTTTAGGAATGGCAGAAGGTTCTATCCCTCTAGAAACAATAGATTTTGTAAAGTTAAATCTAGAAAACCTAGCTACATTCTTAAAAGTCCTGATTCAATCACTACACAAAAACAGAGAACTTCAAGAATTTCTCACCAATATAACCGGAGGTAATATTCGTTCTGTTATTGAGTTTGTAACTGGCTTTATTGGCAGCCCTAATGTAGAAGCCGAGAAGATAATAAAAATTATGGAAGAAACCGGCGAGTATGTAATCCCCATTCATGAATTTACGAAGTCTGCTCTTCTTGGAGATTACTCACACTACAATCCTGACACATCTATAGCCATGAACATCTTCGATGTAGCAACGGCTGACTCAAATGAACATTTTCTTGTTCCTATTATCTCTTCCTTTTTGATAACAGAGGGAGAGCATAAAGACAAAGATGGATTCTGCAGCACAACTGTAATTTTTGAGGAACTACAGAATTATGGCTTCACTTCAATCCAAATTGAAAGTGCTCTCAGAAGATCTACTAACAAAAAACTACTAGAAACCTCTCAAAGATTTACCTTTGAAGAAGATGAAACAGGTTTGATCGGCGAAATGCCGACCAGTTTTAGAATAACAAGTATAGGGGCTTATCACCTTCAGAGGTGGCTGGGAACATTCACCTATATAGATGCTATGGTTTTTGACACTCCTATATTTAATGAAGAGCGCCTTGACAATATGCTAGATAACTTGAAATCGTTGAGTATCGAAGATCGCTATAAACGAGCTCAGGCTTTTAAAGAATACCTAATAGTTTCATGGAAAAAACTTCATGCAGTTCCGCCATACTTTGATCTACTAGATAGCTTTAAACAAAACCAGCACTCTTTCGAAAGAGTTAATAAAGCTATAAAACGTAATAACCAGTAGATCTATTACTTGTAGTCAGTAGTAGTTTCCGAGGCAGTAGGAAAAAATGGTGCCGCCACCAAGAGTCGAACTCGGGTCTTACCGATTAAATGGGCTGCTCTTTTTGTGACGCTCGAACGATGAGCTACGGCTTTTAAGCTTTTTTGAGCTGGGTGATCTTCACGTCTTATCCATCTGGAAATTTCGCATGGATTTAGAGCGTTACGCCCAGATCGTGACATCTCTGCAACGATGCCAACGGTTTTTGCAAGTGCGACAGCCTGTCGCCTCAGGACTCACTTTCTTACGAAGCTCGCTTAACGGCTTTGCCATTTTACCTGTCCCAGACCTACTCGAGGCTTTCGCCTTTTTAAATGATCCACTAACTCTGCTCCAGCTAGCGGTACCATCTGCTTATATAACTGTTTATCTTTTAATCCTTCCTTGCGACCATCACATAAAAGAACAGGGCGCCACTTAAGGTCAAAGGCATAGAAAACCCTGTAGGGCTCTGCATGCTGAACGACCAGTTCCTTAAGGTTTTTTTACCCTCTTTGTTAATCGTGCAGCATAAGGGTGTCCAAGATTAGGACCTTTGATTTCGAGAACCTCGACCATTACCTGAACGTCGATTTGTTCAGCATCGGTTAACCTGAGAAACAAGTCCTCATATTCATCGGTATATAGTGTTTGCCATATCATAAGCTGTCCTTAGCTTCTGGAAATATATCCTACAACGTATAGTATATATCGTCAGACGTATGATTAAACTGATTTAGCGATGTATCGTAATAGCCGTAATATCAGGAATATGTAGTTCATTAGGCGGGAGCATACGGCAATTAATTAGAACGCGCTTCGCGTTTACTAGAGGCTAGACGGAAACTTCGTTTCCTTGCTCGAAAAAACAAGAGCAAGGAGGCGGCTTTTGTGCTGCGAAGATTGGTCGCAGCATGCGCCTCCTTTCTTACCTGACTATTGTTTAAAATCTAATTATTTTTTATTATTTCGACGTTTTCTACAGTGAGTTCTTTATACCACTTATCATCCTTTGCACACATCATGGCATTAACGTCATCTAATTGATTAAATAACAGAAAACTTTCCTTAATCAACTCCTCTGTATAAAAATCAACATTAGAAAGATCTCTTTTCAATACTGGCGAATATAAGTCGTCAATTCTATTTGATAGCATTAACTGGTTACAACGACCATACCGGTCATACCCGGCACAGAATTTACTTATATTAACATCAGGAACAAAACTATACTCAATAGTTATATGAGTATCAGATGTTATTATATGGGCTTTACTCGTTGATTTACCTGTAAAGAAGTAGCTGAATATCTGAAAGTATGGGATTTTAAAAGCCAAAGGACCTTCGCTGACGAACTGAAGCTCACTATCACCCGTACTACCAGAAATAACCACATAGTCATCTTTAACATAAGTAACTGAATTTATTAAAAACAGCACTATTAATGAAGATGCCAGGAAGAGTTTTCTTCTTTCTGATATATATTTACCAAGCTTAGACTTATTTTGGCAAAGCAGAGATACATCTATTTTATCACCCTTGTTATAGAGCGCTGATAACAACAGATCAGATAGAGAAACGAGGGCGATTAGCTTTTCAACAGGTAAATATTTATAAATACCAATATACATATATGAAAACGGAATAAACTCAATTGAAAAAACAAGTAATGTGGCCGACGTCAGGGCAACAACAATCCAGCCAATAAAATCGAAATAACGTATCATATAATAATATAGGCTAAAGTTACTATATCTAAAAACGTTAGCCGCTCTGGAAACCAGAACAACCCCAAATAAAATAATGAAAATCAGATTAAACAGATGAACAAAATCAAGAACACCATCAATACGAGTATCTTTTAGCGCATAATAAAAACTATCAAGTATATAAAGTGACAATGATACCAAAAGCGAGAGATATAAACCCCACGCACTTACTATATGAAAATATCGTCCTTTTCTCACAAACCTCTCCTTGAGTAACATTTATTGGTAAACTATTCCAATAATCAAATCAAACACTCTGAACCTATTGATTTAATAAAAGTAGCCAGATCGCCGCTTCGCGCTGGCTGGTTGCCAGACGTAAACTTTGCTTCCTTATCAGATAAAGAAAGAGCCGTAGCTCGTTGTTCGAAAAAGCAGGAGCGAGACAGCCTGTTGTCTGGCGTAAAACGTCTTTTACCTGCTCAATAAAAGAGAGGGTATTTTGATTTTCTTATACCGATATAAAACAGATCTACCCTCTCTGATCTCCTTTATTATTACGACACTCCATCGCTTTCGTCGTAGCGCTCTAATTTGTTATACAAGGTCTTGACGCTAATACCTAACTGCTCAGCTGTCTGAGTTTTATTCTGCTCGCAATTATCCAGTGTCGCGATGATTAATGCTTTTTCGGCATCTTTTAGCGTTATCCCCGGTTTGATATCTTCAACGGCAATATAATCCGTCGCATTATCCTTGCTAAACAAAGAAGGTAGTTCGGTCACCGATATCTCATCAATAGCCAATATATGAGCGCGCTCCACCGTATGTTTTAATTCGCGAACATTTCCGGGCCAGTCGTATTGAGCAATCTGATCCACTGCTTCTTTAGAAAAGAACTTATTCGTTTTGGTAGCATAGTTCCGGTACGCTAAAAAGTGCTGCGCAAGCTCTACGATGTCACCATTTCGCTTACGCAGAGGAGGAAGCTGAATAGGAAAGTGCGCAAGGCGGAAATATAAATCTTCGCGCATATGGCCTTGCTCAATAGCGACTAACGGGTCCCTGTTGGTGGCGGCGATGACGCGGACATCGGTTTTTTGTAGCCGGTCACTTCCCACGCGACAGAACTCTCCGGACTCCAGTACCCGCAACAGTTTACTTTGCAGGTTAAGCGGCATTTCGGTTATTTCATCTAGAAAAAGTGTACCGCCATCACCCTGCTCAAAAAAGCCCGTATGATCTTTAATTGCGCCAGTAAAGGCCCCTTTAGTATGGCCAAATAGCTCACTTTCGATTAGCTCGGGTGTCAAAGCAGCACTGTTGACGGCTACAAAAGGATTGTCCGAACGTAAACTTTGCTGATGGATAGTCCGTGCTGCCAGCTCTTTACCACTCCCGCTTTCACCAATCAGCAATACGTTAGCATCTGTTTGACTGACACGACGAATGTGACGATAAAGTAAACGCATGGGCGAAGACGAACCGAGTAACAGGCCAAACTGATCTAAGTTAGACGAGACCGGTTTCAACTCCAGAGTTTCATACTCCTCTTTGAGCTCGGTATAAAAATCAGTGATGACATCATGGATATGCTTTAAATCCATAGGCTTGCGGAAATGATAAGCAACACCTGAGTTCATTAGCTTATCGAGCCAGGGATTGGGCTTGCCATCGCTGATAATAATCCATTCCGTATCACCAGCAAGGGGATAGTCATGAAGGCTAATGTAGTCTTGCTCATTGAATGTATCAGGAGCAAGTATCACTACGTCAGCAGCATTAGAAGTATCAATACAGTCATCTAGTTTGTCGGAATGGCTGGTTTTAAAGCCGGTCTTGAGAAGCAATGGCAGAAGAGACTCTAAAACGGCTTCATCCTGAGTCACCAGATGTAAGGTAGGCATTAACGTCCATTCCCTGTTGTTTTTCAGCGTTATGATTAATGACGAGCTGATTGCTATAAAAGACCCAATAATAAACTTATGCAGAGGGAATTCCACATTATTATCTCTGTAGAGAATCGGGTTTCGAAAGAGTATGACCTGTGTTTGAAAAATGACGCCCGAAAAACGTCTTCTGAGCTTCAGTAAACTCACAAGCGTACAGAAGGAGTCGTAAATGACAGGTAGATCAGTCAAAGCAAGCCATAGAACTTAAGGAGAAATGCTTGAGGAGCAAAAGCTTATCGGTGGGTGTCGAAGACAGATACCTGGATGCAGCCCCTGAGGCTGAGATACTCAGTACGGCAGCAGCTATAAATTAAGCAGGTTTAACTGGGGTGAGGAACAAGTTCACAGAATTAATGACAGCGGCGATACTAAACCAGAACAACTAATAAAAAAGGGTGCCTTAGCACCCTTGTGTGAGATCTTGTGTAAGATCATAGAAAGATAAGCTAATGCCTGACAGCTATTAATAAACTGCCTTTGATATCTTTCATTTTATCATGAGTCACCTGAAGCGTGGCAAGATGTTCAGCCATATGACCAGCGATATAAGGACTGTCGATTTTTCGAATATCATCCCGAAAAGTCTTTAACGCAACTTCTTCAGACGCTTCCAACGCCGAAACACATTGATAGTGATAATCATCTGAAATGTGAGATTTAACATCGTCATAGACAGTTCGCATCTGATCAACCAGAGAGCCGCCTGTATCAGGCGACCCACCGATGACTCCTGCTTGCCTGGACAAATCATGTACGATACCCGTACGTATGTTTGCCATTTCACGAAACAGTGACTTGAGTTCGCAGTCTGTTACTTCGGTTGCAGCGTGTTGGTAAAATTGCTGTCCGTCGTGACAAATCTCGATAAGTTCATGTACAAGTCGACTATCCCGGTTATCTAACATGTCGTTACCTCAAGCCATCAATTAAGATGCTGTTATTGGATAACCGTCAGATCATTTTTGACAGAGACAACATTGTCATAGCTTTTGGCCATCTCCACTGCTAAATCTTTAGCCGCTTCACTTTCAACCTTACCCTGCAACGTTACTACACCTTTGTCTGTGTCAATGTTAATGGCAGTGGCTTTTAAATTGTCGTTTGCAGCATACTCCATTTTAAGACCGGCAGTGATCGTCATATCATGCCATGAACGTGTAAAGTCACTCGCAGCGGTTTCAACATCAGATTTATAATCAGGATCGACCATTAACTCGTTGTGTACGTCTTTTATACCTTCGATATTATTAGCAATCTGTCCTGCCAGATCTTTTTCAGTATCACTGTTAACGTCGCCGGTCAGCGTGACCACACCTTTACTCACTTGAGTATCGATGTTGAAGTTGTTGAGTTCGCCATTCAGCATTAAGGCAGTTTCTAATTTACCATCCAGCCATGCATCGTTAGCTTCGCCTTTCCAGGTATTACCAGCAGCAAATACTGGCGCAGAGCTCAATGTAGTTACAGTCATGGCAACGATCAGGGCTTTTTTAGTATTCATTTTAAGAATCTCCTTAATTGAAAGTCACTAAGCATAAAGCGATTACTGTGCCAGAACACAACAATCCTTATAAAACAAAGACTTAATATTCATTCTGACCATATTAAAGCGCAATCACTTCCCCTTCGACTGTATTTTTTTCCGGGTGCTGTGTATTCTTTTCACAACGTTTCTCTGACGTTAAGGCATAAAAAAAGCACTCAATTGAGTGCTTTAAGGGTGCTAAGATGCCGACTAACTAGTTATCTTATCCAGCTCTTTTTGCGCTTCATCCCGTTCCATACCGTACTTCTCTTGCAAGATGCCCAAAAACTTATCTTTATTACCTTGTGCGATATCAATTTCATCATCGGTAAGCTTGCCCCATTTAGCCTTAATTTCACCTTTGGCTTGCTTCCATTTACCTTCTAAAATATCAGTGTTCATATTAATCTCCTTACGTGACGTATATTACCCGGTACTTGTTTTCACATTTACAATCGCGGCTTCCGGCCATCGAAAAGATGCTTCACTACAGACACGATTAGCAGTACTAAAAAGATAAAGAATAATATTTTTGCGATACCTGTCGCTGCCCCGGCTATACCACCAAACCCTAATACACCTGCGACAATGGCTATAACGAAAAAAACTAATGCCCAACTTAACATAATCATTCTCCCAATCCGCGTTTCGACTATAAACTTAGCTATATGCGTGCCATTTCATCTAAGTAATTGATATATAGAATAAAAGGTATTTACCATGTTGATATTTTAAATGGATCACATCAGGCGATACGGTAGTAATAACAGGCCTGATTGAAAAAATTACAGATAGCGTTGGGGATAGGAGAGTACTCGATGTGGTCTGGGTTTTGAGTACACCCTACATGGGCCCATGAGCCATCTAATAACCCGATACTCCCGGTCGACCCGGAATAGACGGCTTACTCCCTCAATCAGCGAAATAGCCGAAAGACGTTCATTAGAGCGCACCTCACTTACAAGAGGCGCTAAGTTGCCCGAAGCTAGCGACCTTGTCGAGCGAAGTGGCGAGACGCTGCCAGATAGCGAAGGGGGTAAAAAATATATGCGTCACCTTTAATGACCATATCCACTGTCCTTAAATCAAAGCGTTATAGCAACGTTGACTGCCGTTTTTCTTTGCTTTTTCGGGCAACGGGCAAGTCACGCTTCTTGTGACGCGCGGGCGACGAGTAACGGCTTTTAGCTTGTTTAAACGGAGTAAGCGAACATCTTACCCATCTGGAAATGTTACTTTGTTCCTCTCAGGGGTTAACAAAAAACCGAGAATGCTGATCAGTTCGCCTCAGAGAGGTTTCGCGTCATTTTGATTTTTTTAACTGGTCATAATCATGCCCATAAATAATGCGTTCGCGGGGCTTGTACTGATTAGAGAAAAGGCTTTGAGTGTTATCGATCAGATCACTCTCAATACCCATCATATCAAGTGCGAAATAAAAGAAGCTATCAAGCATCGCAGGCTCAGATCTATTTTGTATCAGCTGTTTCGTCTGACGATTCCGATCAGAAATATAGTGATCTGACAGCCAGACAACAAATGGGACTTCGACCATTCCGGTGGTTATATTATCGGGACCATGACCTTTAAAGTCAGCAGAGTCAAACACCTCTTCACCATGATCAGAAATATAAGTGAGGCTATACAATCCGTTATCGGCCTGGGCACTTTTTTCCAGCTTTTCAATCGCTGAATTTATAATCCAGTCATTAAATACAATGGTGTTATCGTAAGTGTTTATATAATATTTCTGGGAATCATCAAGTTCTTGCTGATAGGCAAAGTAAGGGGGGCTATTAAATATGGAAAAACGTTCAGGGTAACGTTTTTCATACTTAAGGTGACTACCCATTAAATGAATAAATATGGCTTTTTTAGGGGCTTTGGATGCAATGGCCTGATCGAGCTTCGGTAGTACATGACTATCAAAACGGTCTACTTCATTGCCGTAAAACTCATTGCTGATGAAGATAGTATTGTTAGCCATATTCCCAATCGCTGAATATGTTCCTCTGAGGGGCTGCTGATTCGAGATCCACCAGGTCTCAAATCCGGCTAAATTAGCAGCATCAACAACACTGAGTGATTCAGCATACTGGTTATAGTGTAAGTGGTCGGCGCTGGTAAGCGTGACCCTGAGAGACGGTAAAGTCTGGGCAAAATTGGTGACCACATTATCCAATAAAATCAGGTCATCCCGCTGGCCCAGCGCGGGGTTTGTCTGTCTCGGGTAGCCATATATTGACATGTGGCTGCGGCTGGCAGATTCACCGATGATAAAGACATAGGTCTGCGGTCCAGTTTCACGATTGATAAACTGATGCGGTGTATTTTTAGCCAGTAGTTCACGCTGTTTAATTTCGTTATCCAGAGACAAACTTCCTTTTAAGAACTCAGGGTAGGCACCAACAACCCCGGGTAAACGCTTTGAATATTTATGCTTTACAAAAATGCCATCAATAATGAGCACCGCAAAAAGAACAAAAAAACCAACGGCTAACAGTTTATGTGACTTTTTATGACTTAAACCGGGTGCCATAAAGTTTTTTAACAGCAACAGGCTAATAATCAGATAAGTAAGAATGATTAAAAGAGACGATATTGAGAAGTATGACTGAATAAACTCAAACGCTTCTCCGGCGTTTGTCTGGGAGATTGCCTCAACCGCTGTTGTTGTAAAGATGCCTTTAAATTCAATTGCATAGGCAATATCAACAACACCCGCCAGGGTAAATATTACACCCAGTAAAATAAAAAGAGGACGAAAAGCGATGAGATAGGCGAGCGCCCATAACATGATGAGCCAGCCAACACGATTGATGAGTTCTCTTTCACTGTACTCAACGAAGATAAATTCGATGAGAAATGGAAAAAGGAGAATAAAAAAGAAAGTGATCGCCGGGTGCGAAGTCAGTCCTTTTAACTTTACGAGCATGCGTTAAAACCTGGCAAAAATTTTTGAATGATTGCGCCTTTTTCTTAAGCGCATAGGGCTAACCAGAACGCTGAATTCTATTTTAGTTACAGGAGTATTACAACAAACTAAAAAAAGGGGACATTGTGCAGGTGGGCGCATTTAGCGGCGCTGATCTGTCCTATGCTCTTACCTATGCAGCGGCCTCAGCATGGAGATCCATGATGAAGCCGTACAATAATTATTCAGGACCTCAGCCTGAACCGGATCTAAGCTTTAGCTTTAGCGAGCTCCCTTAACCGTTTCACCACCTGCGCATTCACCGACCGCTGAGTGAAGGTGCCATCCTCCTTCAGTTGCCCCGCTTTGCGGCCCATCAGCAGTTCCAGACACTGATCCACAGTAGCAACACCATGAATGCAGAACTGCCCCTCGGCGACGGCATCGACGACTTCACGCTTAAGCATCAGGTTACGAATATTGGCTTTCGGGATGATCACTCCCTGAGTGCCGGAGAGGCCACGGGTTTTACAGAGGTTGAAAAAACCTTCAATTTTTTCGTTTACACCACCAATCGCCTGTACCTCACCATACTGATTGATAGAGCCTGTGATAGCGAACTGCTGCTTGATGGGAATATCGGTCAGCGCCGAGATCAGCGTACAAACCTCAGCCATCGAGGCGCTGTCACCGTCAACATAGCCATAGGACTGCTCCAGCGCAATGCTGGCAGACAACGTCAGAGGGAAGTCCTTAGCGTATTTATGCCCCAGATAACCCGACAGAATCAGCACCCCTTTGGAATGGATGGGCTGCCCCAGGGTAACTTCCCGCTCGATATCGACAATTCCCCGGTTGCCGGGGTGGACGGTGACGGTAATACGGGCAGGAAAACCAAAGGAGACATCACCGACCCCGAGCACTGTCAGGCCATTGGTGCGACCTGAAGACTCACCATCGGTATCGATAAGAACGGTTTCATTCAGAATGCTATCGAGAATCTTAGAAGAAATGCGGCTGGTACGGCGCTCTTTTGCCTGTAGCGCCATCTCGACATGCTGATCATTGATAATATCATCACGGTTACGAATCCGCTTATAGTCCGCTTCACAGAGCAGATCGACCAACTCGCCGACGTGAGCCGACAGCAGCTCCTGATCCTCCGTCAGCCGTGAACTATGCTCCACCAGCCGCGCGACCGCCTGGCGATTCAACGGCGCCAGGCCCTCTTCATCGGCCAGGGTTTTCATCAGCCGGGCATAGTTGCGAATGGTGGCCGGTTCCCGTTTTACATCTTCATCAAAATCGACAACCACCCGGAACATTTTTTCAAAATCATGATCCAGTTCCTGCAGCAGATAGTAGGTTTCCCGGGTGCCTATCAGCACCACTTTAACATTCAGCGGAATAGACTGAGGGGCCAGCGTAATCGTCCCCATCCCGGTCATCTCTGACATCGGGTTTTCTATACGGATCTCATGGGATTTCAGGGCTCGTTTCAGAGCGCCATAGACAAACGGCTGCTCCAGAAGCTTTTCTGACTCCAGCACCAGATAACCGCCATTCGCGCGGTGAAGCGCTCCGGAACGGATCAGCTGGAAGTTGGTACTCAGCGCCCCCATCTCCGAGTTATATTCAACCCGGCCAAACAGATTATCGTAAGTCGGATGGGTTTCGAATACGACCGGCGCACCCTTGGTTTTCTGGTTATCCACCAGCATATTTACGCCAAAGGTATTTTCCATATATTGCCGACGGGCCAGGTCGGTGCGCGCTTCGTTGGGCTTATCCTCTTCAATAATATCCAACGCATTCTTCACCAGATTGGATTCCAGCTGACTGAGATAATCTGGCACCCCGGAAAAATTATGATACTTTTCCCGCAACGGCTGAATTAGCGGTGCAACCGCATTGCGGGCCGTTTCCCGATCCAGCACCTTCATCTTATCGCCAGCTTCCCGACGCCACTTCGGCATACTGGCAAGCTCTTCATTAAGATACTCCTCCAGCCTGGCAATATTACGGGTAAATTCGTCACGGATCTCCTCTGGCAGCTGGGAAAACACCGCTTCATCCATGCCTTGCCCCTCTGACACCGGAGTAAAGCCGATGCTGCCAGCATCACGATAGACAGCGATACTGTGCTCACGGGCCATATTATCGACTTTCTCTATCGCCTGATCATAGAGGCGATTAAAGTCCCGTTCGACCTTACTTTTCTTACGCTGATAAGCAGGGCTTTCAAAAGCGGCAGGCAACTCGGTGAGAATAACCTCGATCAGATGCTTGATATCACGCTTAAAAACCCAGCCTTTGCCCGCTGGCAACTGAATCACGATAGGGTTGCGGGTTTCTTCAAGATTATTGAGATAGCACCAGTCGCTGGTTTTTTTCAGCTCTTTCTTAGCGATAGCGCGGATACTTTCGATGGCAAATGAGAAGCGCCCGGTATGCGGATTGCCCATAACAAACATGTTATAACCGGGGCGCTTCATACCGATGCCGAACTCCATCGCTTCAACCGCACGTTCCTGGCCAAAGAAGCCGGTGTAGGGCTCGAGTGTTTCGGTTGTCTTGAAGGGCAACAGCTCGGTGTTGCAATGACGGTAAAGCTGATCGGGAGTAAGGCGGGTCTCTTTTTCCATAACGGATCATTCCTGCGACTGGAGTAGACCCCTCTGTTATAACCCGCCGGGAAACTCCACGCAAGGAACGATTTTACAGGTGACTACCTGGCCAGCAGCTGATGTCTAAGCTCTTGAATTAGTTCAGATGTGTCCGGCCGGATACCTCGCCATATCGCAAACGACTCCGCCGCCTGCTCGACCAGCATTCCCAGACCATCGATGACTTTTTCAGCGCCGTGTGCTGCGGCCCAGCGATTGAACGCCGTCATCTCAGCACCGTACATCATGTCGTAGCACCAGGCCCCGTCACGCAGGAGATCATCAGGAAGTGGAGGGACTTCACCCTGAAGACTGGCAGCAGTGCCATTGATCACCAGATCAAACTGCTGACCATTCAACTGCTCAAAATGACAGGCTTCGACAGCCCCATGATCAGCAAACAACTCCGCCAGAGCTTCCGCTTTCGCAACCGTACGGTTAGCAATGACCAGTCGGGCGGGCTGCAGCGCCAGAATAGGCTCCAGAACGCCACGCACCGCACCACCCGCGCCCAAAATCAGAACCTGTTTGCCCCTGATTTCACCGCCATTGTTGCGGGTGATATCCGCCACCAGACCAAGGCCATCGGTATTATCACCACACAGCTGACCCGCCTGATTGCGGTACAGCGTGTTAACAGCCCCCGCCATTTTAGCCCGCTCGGAATGAGTTTCTGCTTTTTCCCAGGCTTCCACTTTAAAGGGTACGGTGATGTTCAGCCCTTTACCGTCACCATCAGGATCAAGAAAGTTATCCACAGCCTGATCAAATCCATCCTCCGGCACCAGGACTGAGATATATTCCAGATCCTGCTGTGTCAGCCTGGCAAAAAAAGCGTGAATCTGAGGTGACTTAGAGTGCTTGATCGGATTTCCGAAAACCGCATAACGATCGGTCATTTTACGCCTCCAGCCAGTTTTGCGGTTTCAGGAAGTGCTCATACAGCTCTGCCTCTTCGGAACCGGGTTCCGGTTTCCAGTCATAATCCCAGCGGACTTCCGGCGGCAACGACATCAGAATAGACTCAGTACGGCCACCAGACTGAAGGCCAAACAGCGTGCCCCGGTCAAATACCAGGTTAAATTCCACATAGCGCCCCCGACGGTGCAACTGAAAATCACGCTGCTGCTCGCCGTAAGGTATATCTTTACGTTTTTCGACGATAGGGCAGTATGCGGGTGCAAAAGCATCGCCAATGGAACGCATCAACGCAAAGCAGGTATCAAAGTCCGGCTCATTGAGATCATCAAAGAACAACCCACCAATGCCGCGCGGCTCGTCACGGTGTTTAAGATAAAAATATTCATCGCACCAGGTTTTGTAGCGCCGATATACATCGTCACCAAACGGATCGCAGGCATCTTTTGCCGCCTGATGCCAGGCACGACAATCATCTTTATTCGCATAATAGGGCGTAAGGTCGAAGCCACCGCCAAACCACCAGACCGGCTCTTCACCCTCTTTTTCAGCAATAAAGAAACGAACATTGGCATGAGATGTGGGAACATAAGGGTTATGCGGATGGATAACCAGCGACACGCCCATCGCCTGAAACGTGCGACCCGCCAGTTCCGGCCGATGTGCAGTCGCAGAAGCAGGGAGTTTGTCACCAAAGACATGGGAAAAATTAACCCCGCCTTTCTCTATAACAGCACCATCGGCCAACACCCGGGTACGACCGCCGCCACCCGCTTCGCGCTGCCAGCTGTCTTCGACAAACGGTGACAGGCCATCAACCGTTTCCAGCTGTGCGCAAACGCTGTCTTGCAGATTAAGCAGATACTCTTTTACCGCATTAATATCCGGTGCTGACATACTTTTAGCCTTTATCATTGCAACAGTGTCAGTCATCACCAACCGCTGTCTGATTAACGTCTTACGGGTTTATCACTGTCCAGACGATAGATGGTTGTTGGTCGACTCAGCGCACCCAGCTCGCCAGGCACAATAGCATCTACTTTATTCGTGAAGTGAATAGTCACTTTCAATTTATCCCTTGCAGCGTCTTTATCTGAGTAATTCGCTGAAGTTGACACAATCATCGAACCAAATGCTTCACAAAGATTTTTAACCTGATAGTGATCACTTACTCTCACCGCAACAGAGTCATGATTTCCCTTGATCCAATAGGGTATAAGATTATCAGGATCAGGTAAAATCCAGGTTACCGGACCGGGCCAGGAAGCAACCACTCGCGCCCGGTCTTCCGCTGTCAGATTATCCAGCAGAGGGGCGACCTGCTGTACCGTTGAGGCCACCAGAATCAGCCCTTTATGAACGGGGCGACGCTTAATCGCGAGTAATCGATAGACCGCTGTTTCATTGAAGGGGTCGCAGCCGAGCCCCCAAACAGCTTCGGTAGGATAGGCGATGACACCACCCTGGTGCATCGCCCTGGCTGCCTGACGAATATGCCACCAGCTCATAAGAATCAGATTTCGCCGTTAGCCAGTCGTTCCTGCAGTGCTTTGTCTTTAGCAACAACCGCATCAGTATTTGCCTGACGCTCAGCTTTAATCCGCTCAGCCAGCTCAGCATCCTGAACGGCAACAATCTGACACGCCAGATAGGCGGCATTTTTCGCACCGGCCTTGCCGATTGCAACCGTTGCCACAGGAATACCACCAGGCATCTGTACAGTAGAGAGCAGGGCATCCAGGCCATCCAGAGAAGACTCGATAGGCACACCAATGACTGGCTTAGTCGTATTAGCCGCTACCGCACCGGCCAGGTGAGCAGCCATACCTGCAGCACAGATAAAGGCAACCGCACCACGCTGATCAGCGTCTTTAACGTACGTGTGAGTTTCTACCGGAGTACGGTGCGCTGAACTGACTTTCATCTCAAAAGGAACTTCAAGAGAACGCAGCACATCAACAGCAGCTTTCATAGTTGGCAGGTCGGAGTCGGAACCCATCAGAATAGCAACAAATGGTTTAGTCATGATGTCCTTCAAAGGTCGTGGAGTTATTGGGAAAAAGACCGCAAAATACGCTAAAACTGTACATTATTCAACCACGTAAAATAGCGGGTTTTTAGGCACCAGATCGCCTGTCAGAATACCGGCTTTCAGATCAGCCGCTGATAGCCATCCGGGGTGTTTTCAATATAGCCTGACAGCTCCATACCCACCAGCTGGGGCAGCAGTTCCGCAGCGTTAAGTCCGGTTAACCCGATCAGCTGCTCAAGTGTTATCAGGTCATAACCCATCTGCTCCAGCAGCTGCGCTTCTGCTACCGTCAGCTTTATCGACTCTGGCGCCGGGCGTTTTTCTTCATAACAGTAACTCCCCAACAGACTGGCTAACGGCTCAATGATCTGGGCGCTGGTTTCAACCAGGGTGGCGCCCTCGCGAATAAGATCATGACAGCCATGGCTCTGGGGGTTATTCAGCGCACCGGGCAGGGCAAACACTTCCCGACCCTGCTCAAGCGCCAGCCGCGCAGTAATGAGCGAACCACTGCGTCTGGCCGCTTCGACCACCAGCACTCCCGCACTCAGACCGCTGATAATTCGGTTGCGACGGGGGAAATTATGCGGCAGAGGCGCCATCGCCAAAGGATACTCTGAGACCAGAGCTCCACCCTGGGTGACGATGTCATCGGCCAACAGCAGATGATGACGAGGATAAATATTCGTCAGACCCGACCCCAAAACGGCCACCGTAGGCTTTGAGAGCGCCACAGCAGCCATATGCGCTGCACTATCAACACCCCGGGCAAGACCACTGGTAATGACAACACCGGCCTTTGAGAGATCGCCGGCGAAGGAGCCGCTTAATGCGATACCGCTGCGACTGGCGGCACGACTGCCGACAATTGCCAGCTGCGGCAGATGCAGAACATCCGGATGGCCTCTGATATAGAGCAACAGGGGAGGATCAGATATCTGCTTAAGCAAAGGGGGATAGCTATCGCAAGCATAGCTGATAAGGTGATTCAACGGCTGATCCAGCCAGACATCAATCGTCTGAAGATATTCAGCATCGGGCCAGCTACCCGCCTGATAAGCGCTGATACAGCGGAGTGTCTTCGATGGCAGATTAAAGGATCTGAGCCGCTCACTGGCTGAGCGCAACAATGAAGCGGGATTAACCGCAGACTCTGTATCACACGCCGCCATCAGCCGGAGCAGAACCCCCGGCCCCACCCCTGGCAATTCTGCCAGGGCGATCCATTCCCTGAGATGTTCGTGCATGGACACTCCTTGTCCATCGATCTGTTAGCAGATAAAGCTTACTCTGGCGTACGCACTTCATCGTCAATAGAGACAATATCAGTCGCTTTCAGTATCAGTGCATAACTGACCTTTTCATACGCCTTAAAGACCATCATCAGACCCGATTTTTCAGAAGGCAAAACAATAAGCTCTTTAGTGACAGGATCTTTTAACTGCTCACCCGCACGATAGATGGTCAGCACATTCCCCGGCTTTAAGCCTTCACGAAGTCCCTGATTGATGGCGACCACATCATATTGCCCCGCCTGACGCACCCCCCGCAAAACGGACAGTATACGGCCATCAATATCAGCCTCTGGGGCGCTGGGGTAAAATACCGACTGAATCGCCTCTTTCTGACTCGGATATACACGGTCCAGAGCAGAGACCTCTTCCCGGGTTTTACGCAGATCCAGGGTAATGATGTCGCCTTTCTTGCTATCAACAACGGCATCACCAATCTTAAACAGCTCATAACCGAGATGCTCCTGCGTCACCGGGTCGATGTATTCTTTAGCCGGACGATAGATATTCTGACGGGCATAGTCTTCCGCCAGCACTCCCCGTGCATAGACCCGATCACCCGCACCAGCAACAATACGGTTGGACGTTCCACCAACGATGTAAGGCGCAGCAGTCAGCTCATCGCTATCCATGATAATGTTGTCTGACAAAAAGCTGATGATATCTTTCAACGGAATAGCAGGAATGGCATCTGTCAGCGGAGTCACTTTAGCCTTAGGGCTCAGACGCAGAATGCCATCATTCACCACCAGACGCGGCTGACCATCAATCCACTTCAGCGTCAGGACGTCGCCCGGATAGATAAGGTGAGGGTTATCAATCTGCTGGTTATAACCCCACAACTGAGGCCATTTCCATGGTGAATGGAGGAACATTCCGGAGATATCCCACAACGTATCACCTTTAACGACCACATATGTTTTCGGATGGTTTTCTTTTAATGCCAGGGTATCCTTGCGAACATCAGCCTGAGCCGTTGTTACTAATGCAATACATACCACCAGAGCGCCCAGAAAACCTGTTAACAATTGTTTCATTTTCAAATCCTTGTCTCAGACCGCCATGTTTTTGAGAGTCTATAACAGTATCGGCAATACATTGTGTATCTATATCAGTATAATAGAAAGATTATTGATACTAGCGCACTTTTTTTTCAACCTTTTCTTTCTCAAGCAGCCATGCCATTACTTCCAATACTTGAATTTCCAGATCCACGCCTGCGCACAATAGCTGAGCCGGTTACCGAATTTAACGATGATCTGCGCCAGTTGGTCAAAGACATGTTTGAAACCATGTACGATGCCCCCGGCATTGGCCTTGCGGCGACACAGATCAATGTGCACCAGCGTATCATCACTATCGATACCTCTGAAGAGAAAAACAACCCCCTGGTGGTTATTAATCCTCAGATAGAGATTCTTGCGGATGAAACTGAACGAATGCAGGAGGGTTGTCTCTCGGTTCCTGGCTTCTATGAAGATGTTGTGCGCCCTAACAAAATACGCCTCACGGCTCAGAATGAGTTCGGTGAAGAATATACCCTGGAGGCAGACGACCTGTTAGCGGTCTGCATTCAGCATGAAATAGACCATCTTGAAGGCAAGCTGTTTGTCGATTATCTGTCACCTCTCAAACGTAATCGCATCCGCAGTAAACTGGATAAACTGCACCGGCAGAAGGTCTGACCGATGTCCGATTCAGCCAGACAACTGCGCATTCTGTTCGCCGGCACGCCGGATTTTGCCGCATCAAGCCTTCAGGCGTTGCTGGAAGCAGGGCACCAGGTTATCGGTGTCTATACCCAGCCCGACCGACCCGCTGGCAGGGGGCGTAAGCTAACCCCCAGCCCGGTAAAGAAGGTCGCTCTCGAACATAATATTCAGGTTTTTCAACCAGTTAACTTCAAACAGGAAGAGGACCGCCAGCAACTGGCTTCACTGCAGGCGGACCTGATGGTCGTTGTTGCCTACGGTTTATTACTGCCAACAGCTATCCTGCAAGCGCCGCGACTAGGCTGCATTAATGTCCACGCCTCCCTGCTGCCACGCTGGCGGGGCGCCGCGCCGATTCACCGGGCACTTCTCGCCGGCGACAGTGAAACCGGGGTGACGATTATGCAAATGGATGAAGGGCTTGATACCGGCGCGATGCTGTTGAAAAAGCAGTGTCCGATCAGTGAGTCAGATACCAGCGGCGAACTGCACGACCGTCTGGCAGCCATTGGTGCCGCAGCACTACTGGATAGCCTGCCAGCCATTGCGGATCAGACCATTATCCATGAAACTCAGGATGACAGTCTGGCCTGTTACGCCCACAAATTGGAGAAAGCCGAAGGCGAAATAGACTGGCATAAGCCTGCCACCGCAATTGCACGGCAGGTCAGAGGGCTGTCCCCCTGGCCGGTGGCCTTTACCACGCTCAATGGCGAGACTCTGCGTATATGGTTCGCTGAAGCCTGCGATGAAAACAGCACCGCTACGCCTGGCACGATAATCGGCACGGATAAACAAGCCGTAACTATCGCTTGTGGCGAAGGCACACTCAGGCTGCTTAAAATCCAGCTCCCCGGTAGTAAAGCGATGGATACCAGCGCCGTACTTAATGCGAAAAGAGAGCTATTCAGCAACGGCACGGAACTGGGCCGGTCCTGATGAATATCCGCGCCATAGCCGCACGCGCCTTAGGCCCGGTTATCAGCCGGAAAGAGTCATTAAATACGGCGCTTCCGCGGGCATTGCAGCAGTGTCAGGAGAATGACCGGGCCCTGCTGCAACAGCTATGCTACGGCACCATGCGCTTTTTACCCCGTCTTTCCTGCCTCGCAAATCAACTACTCAAAAAGCCTTTTAAACCCCAGGATCAGGACCTGTACGCCCTTGTGCTACTGGGTTTTTATCAGCTACTGGAGATGCGTGTTCCGACTCACGCCGCCGTCAGCGAGACCGTAGAAGCCGCCAGCCAACTCAACAAAGAGTGGGCTAAAGGGCTCCTCAACGCGTTGTTGCGCAACCTGCAACGGCAGCAGGACAGCCTCTTCGAACAGCTCGCAGAGCAACCAGAGTTTCGCTATAACCACCCCCAGTGGATGATCTCCAAGCTACAGCACAACTGGCCAGACCATGTTGAAGAGATGCTGCAACAGAACAATCAGCAGCCTCCGATGACTCTGCGTATTAACCAGCAAAAAACCAGTCAGAGCGACTATTTACAGCAACTGCATGATACCGGGATCAATGCAACTGCAACGCCTTATTCGACTGTAGGAATTCAGCTGGAGTCTGCGGTAGATGTGAGTATACTGCCGGGATTTGGCTACGGCTTTGTCAGCGTTCAGGACGAGGCAGCCCAACTAAGCGCCACACTGCTGGATCTGCAACCGGGACAACGCGTACTGGACGCCTGCGCAGCACCCGGCGGTAAACTGTGCCATATTCTTGAACACCAGCCCGGGCTGAGCCATATCACCGCCGTTGAGCTGGAAGCAGACCGGGCGGAAAGAATCGAAGAAAATCTTAGCCGCTTAAACCTGAGCGCAGAGATTATCATTGCCGATGCCGCAACCCAGACCTGGTGGGACGGTATTGAATATGATCGCATTCTGCTCGACGCCCCCTGCTCAGCAGCGGGGGTTATCCGGCGCAATCCGGATATAAAACATCTGCGTCAGAGTGAGGATATAAAGGTACTGGCTGAACTACAGCTCGCGATTCTCAAAAACTGCTGGCAGATGCTTAAGCCTGGCGGTCGACTAGTGTACGCTACCTGTTCAGTCTTTCCGCAGGAAAACGAGCGGGTAATAGAACGATTTACTAAGACACAGACAGATGCATGTCATCATCCAATCGAGGCAGGCTGGGGTATAGAGCGGCCATTTGGGCGTCAGCTATTTCCTCAGCCACAGGGACATGATGGCTTTTATTATGCAATATTGTTAAAGGCTCAGAACTGAAGCAGACTGTTTTGCCAGCTGACCGGAGAGTTATTAGTTATGAAAATTATTATTCTTGGCGCAGGGCAGGTTGGTGGCACGCTGGCAGAAAACCTTGCCAGTGAGGCGAACGACATTACTATTGTCGACACCGATATCAGCCGACTACGAGAGTTGCAGGACCGCCTGGATATCCGCACAGTAGAAGGTAAAGCCTCACACCCTTCAATCCTTGAGCAGGCAGGCGCCCGTGATGCCGATATGCTGATCGCGGTGACCAATAGCGACGAAGTCAATATGATCGCCTGTCAGATTGCCCAGAGTCTGTACAACACCCCCACCAAAATCGCCCGGGTTCGGGAACATGATTACCTGCTGAAAGATAAAGCGATCTTCACCGATAAATCGATCCCTATCGATGTCCTGATCAGCCCGGAAGAACTGGTCACCAAGCACATTCGCCGCCTGATCGAACACCCCGGCGCACTGCAGGTACTCGATTTCGCCGATGGCATCGCCCAGCTGGTTGCGGTTAAGGCCTACTACGGCGGCCCATTAGTGGGTCGGGAAATTTCCTATCTGCGCTCGCACATGCCCTCCATCGACACCCGTGTGGCCGCTATTTTCCGTAAAGACAGACCCATTATCCCCAAGGGGGATACCGTTATCGAAGCCGATGATGAGGTCTTTTTCATCGCCGCTAAGAAAGACATTCGCGCCGTGATGAGCGAACTCCGTCGCCTCGACCGACCATACAAACGGGTGATTGTTGCTGGCGGTGGCAATATTGGCGCACGCTTAGCACAGAATATTGAAGACAAGTATCAGGTAAAAATCATCGAGCGGGATATACGCCGGTGTAACAGCCTGGCAAAAAGTCTGGATAAAACCATCGTTCTGCAGGGCAGTGCTTCGGACAAAGAGTTATTACTGGAAGAAAATATCGAAGACACCGATGTTTTTTGCGCGCTAACCAATGACGATGAAGCCAACATCATGGCATCCATGCTGGCAAAACGGCTGGGGGCACGCACCGTCATGACCCTGATAAACAACCCGGCTTATGTTGACCTGGTGCAGGGCGGGGTGATCGACATTGCCATATCACCGCAGCAAACCACCATCGGTAGCCTGCTGACCCACGTTCGTCGTGGCGATGTTGCCGCAGTACACTCACTGCGTCGCGGCGCAGCAGAAGCGATTGAAGCGGTCGCTCATGGCGACAAACGCACCTCTAAAGTGGTCGGCAAAACGATCGAAGAGATCGACCTCCCGGCAGGCACCACCATTGGCGCCATCGTTCGCAAGGACGAAGTACTGATTGCCCACGATGACATCGTTGTAGAGAACGACGACCATGTCATTCTCTTCCTCGTCGATAAACGTAGAATCAGTGAAGTAGAACGCTTATTCCAGGTCGGTTTAGGGTTTTTCTAATCGGAGAGCACTATGCACTATAAGGTAATTCTCCGGATTCTCGGCCTGTTGCTGATGATATTCAGCATCACCATGTTACCGCCTCTGGCAATCTCCTATGGTTACCATGACGGCACTCATATGGCATTTACCTCAGGCTTTATCATCACCCTGCTAACCGGCTTTATCATCTGGGCACCGGTGTACAGAGTCAGGGAGGACCTGAGAACCCGTGATGGATTTCTGATTACTGTATTATTCTGGGTTGTACTGGGGCTGTTCGGGTCGATCCCCTTCATGCTCTCAGACGATCCGGGACTGTCATTTGTCGACGCGGTATTTGAGTCACTGTCCGGTCTGACCACGACAGGTGCCACAGTGATGATCGGCATCGACGCACTGCCCGAATCAATTCTGTTCTACCGCCAGCAACTACAATGGCTTGGCGGCATGGGTATTATCGTTCTGGCGGTCGCCATTCTGCCTATGCTGGGTATCGGCGGCATGCAGTTATATCGTGCAGAAACCCCCGGGCCGGTCAAAGACAGTAAGCTGACACCCCGTATCACTGAGACCGCAAAAGCCCTCTGGTATATCTACCTGTCGCTGACCATCGCCTGCGCCTTCGGCTACTGGGTGGCAGGCATGACCCTGTTTGACGCAGTAGGGCACAGCTTCTCGACTGTCGCTATCGGCGGGTTCTCCACCCATGATGCCAGTATCGGCTACTTCGACAGCCCCCTTATCGAAGCGATCTGCACCTTCTTCATGGTGATCTCGGCAGTTAATTTCGGACTGCACTTTTTTGCCTGGCGGCAGCGCACTTTCAGCCACTACTTTCAGGACCCTGAGTTTAAGTTTTACCTGACCATTCTTTTCAGCATCATCTGCCTGTCGGCGGTTGTTCTCATTGTGACGGATACCTACGGCCCGGGAGAGTCCATCCGCAAGGCGATATTTGAGGTTGTCTCTATCGCAACCACCACCGGATTTGCGACTGCAGATTTTGCCCAGTGGCCAGTTATGTTGCCTTTTTTACTCTTTGTTGCTGCATTTGCTGGCGGCTGCGCCGGCTCAACCGGTGGCGGTATGAAAGTCATTCGTGTCCTGCTGATTCTTAAGCAGGGCCACAGAGAGATCAAACGACTCATCCACCCTAACGCTGTCATCCCTGTCAAACTCGGCAGAGAACCGATCTCTGACCGCATTCTGGAGGCTGTCTGGGGGTTTTTCTCGGTCTACCTGATTGTCTTCATTATTATGCTGATTATCCTGCTGGGCACCGGACTTGATCAGGTCACTGCATGGTCTGCTGTTGGCGCGACACTGAACAACCTTGGCCCGGGGCTTGGTGCTGTTGAGGTCCACTACGGTGATCTGAACAGTACTGCCAAATGGGTGCTAACGTTTGCCATGCTGCTCGGACGCTTAGAAGTTTTCACGCTGCTCGTGCTGTTTACCCCATCGTTCTGGAAGCGTTAGCACACCCCATACCGATAACAGCATGATAAAAAAACGGGGCTACAGGCCCCGTTTTTTTATTAATCATTTCACTGGCAATCAATACATACGCCCACCATCAGGGCGATGCTGAAACCGTTTATATTCCCACTGATATTGCTCCGGCACCTGACGGACGCAGCGTTCAACTTCAGCATTCATCGCGGTGGCTGATACCACCAGATCTTTATTATTTACCTCGTCGGCTACCCGGTGAAAATAAATATCAAACCCTTCAGCACCAGGCAAACGTTGTGCGTAAGCAGACACCACCACGGCACCTGTTTGTGCCGCAAGCTGCGGTAGCAGTTTCATCGTATAAGCATCCTGACTAAAGAACGGCGCAAACACACCACTGCCTTTATCGGCTTCCTGATCCGGCAGTATGCCCAACACTTCCCCCGCCTTTAATGCCTTCATCGCCATACGCACCCCCTTAACATTAGCCGGGGCCAGTTTCGATCCTTCACGTTCACGCTTTTTCTTAATCAGCTTATCCATCAATTCAATTTTGGGTGGCCGATACATCGACGTCAGCGGATAGGCCTGACTCATATAAAGCCCAAGTATCTCCCAGTTACCCAGATGCGGAGCGATAATAATCACTCCCTTTCCGCCTGCCAGCGCTTCAGCCATAATCTCTTCATTATGGATATGCCTTATCTTTTTCAAAGTGCGACCCGCAGCCCATATCCATGCCATCCCCATTTCACCGGCAAACTTCCCCGTTTCTTCTAGGCTTACCCTGGCCAACGCATCCCGCTCCCGGTCATCCATCTCTGGAAAACAGAAATCGATATTCATCCGGGTGATCCTGTAGCTCTTGCCTCTCTTTTCATAAGTGCGCCGTCCAATCGCAGCCCCCAGCTTTTGTGCCAGAGAAAGAGGGAGGGCAGCAAGTAGGTACAATACTGCAACAGATAACCAGCCTTTAAGATGTTTCACGTGGAACCTTTTTGTATTACGGAATGATAACAACACTAAAAAATCTAAAAGGATTATATAATGCAGGCTCTAAAAATGACTAACAGAAGGCTCAATAGAAATGAAATACACGGTCTATCTATCCGGGGAAATACATACCGAGTGGCGAGAAAAGATAAAAAAAGCGATCGCCAAAAACGACCTTCCGATAAAGATTCTGACGCCCAATACCGATCATGATAGCAGCGACTATTGCGGCGTTAAAATACTGGGCACGGAAGAGAACCCCTTCTGGAAAGACCACAAAGCAGCAAAGATAAACAGCATAAGACACATGACCGCACTGCAAAGAGCAGACATCGTGGTTGTTCGCTTTGGCGACAAATACAAACAATGGAACGCTGCGTTTGATGCAGGCATTGCGGTAGCAATGGGAAAATCACTGATCGTTGAGCATGCTGAAGAGCTCACTCATCCACTCAAAGAAGTTGATGCCGCTGCGATGGCCGTTGCAGAAAACACCGAACAAGTCATAGAAATATTAGAATACCTGTGCAAAGACTACTGAGCAGCCGCGAAAGGAACTGAAAAAACCGGCCTTATCGACCACTCAGACACTCTACCTATCTGGATTTCGTGTATAATTTCGCTCTATTTTTGTACAAACAGATTCTAAATGGTGATCTCAGTGACAGACAAAGCGAGACCGGATGCAAGCACCTTTCAAGGGCTGATCCTGGCACTGCAAGAGTATTGGTCGGAGCAGGGCTGTGTAATAGTGCAACCACTGGATATGGAGGTCGGCGCAGGCACCTTCCATCCAGCAACTTTTTTGCGCGCAATCGGTCCCGAAAGCTGGAACTCTGCCTACGTGCAACCTAGCCGCCGCCCAACCGATGGCCGCTATGGTGAAAACCCCAACCGACTACAGCACTACTATCAGTTTCAGGTAGTCATGAAACCTTCACCTGACAACTTCCAGGAGCTGTACCTCGGCTCATTGAAGCGCATGGGCCTGGACCTTAGCGTTCACGATGTACGCTTCGTAGAAGACAACTGGGAATCGCCAACCTTAGGTGCATGGGGACTCGGCTGGGAAGTATGGCTAAACGGCATGGAAGTAACACAGTTTACTTACTTCCAGCAGGCAGGCGGCATTGAATGCTACCCCGTCACCGGAGAGATCACCTACGGTCTGGAACGAATCGCAATGTACCTGCAGGACGTAGAAAGCGTCTACGACCTTATATGGACTTACAACCCGGACGGCTCGCCGGTCACCTATGGTGACGTGTTCCATCAGAATGAGGTAGAGCAATCCACCTACAACTTTGAACACGCCGATGTGCCTCAGCTATTCAATAACTTCGATCACTATGAATCTGAGTGTAACAAGCTGCTGGCACTCGATGTGCCACTGCCTCTGCCAGCTTATGAGCAGGTACTGAAAGCATCTCACACATTCAACCTGCTGGATGCGCGTCACGCGATCTCGGTTACCGAGCGTCAGCGATTCATTCTGCGGGTGCGCACACTCGCACGTGAAGTCGCACAAGCCTATTTCAACACGCGTAAAGGGTTCGGCTTCCCGTTAGCAGAAGAGGGCATCCGCAACGAAGTATTAGCCGCCTGTGAAGAGGAGAGCAAGTAATGACTGATTCAATTAACCGTCAGGATTTCCTCTTCGAACTGGGAACAGAAGAGCTGCCGCCAATGGCGCTCAAAACACTGTCAGCGGCACTGGAAAAAGAGGTTGTCGCCAGCATTAAAGAGCTGTTTGGCAAGCAAGCCGAAGCTCTGTTTGCAGACACCCAGATCAACTCATATGCAGCCCCGCGCCGCCTTGCTCTTCTGATCAGCAACCTGGCGGATGAAGTGCCCAGCAGTACTTTTGTAATGCAGGGACCGCCAGCACGTATCGCATTTGATGATGAGGGCAAACCATCCAAAGCACTGGAAGGCTTCGCTCGTAAATGCGGCACCGCCATTGAGAACCTGGAAGAGATTGATGGCAAGATGAGCTTCAGCCAGACATTGCCAGCAAAAGCGATTGCCAACGAACTGCCCGCCATCATCGAAAACGCCCTGAGCAAACTCCCCATTCCTAAGCGGATGCGCTGGGGTGCGTCACGCACTGAATTTGTTCGTCCGGTAAAATGGCTGGTAATGCTGATGGGTGATGAAGTCATCGAGTGTGAGATTCTAGGCCTTAAAGCCGATCGCAACACCCGGGGACATCGCTTCCATCACAATCACGAGATCTCTCTCAATCAGGCAAACGAATACCTGGAAAACCTCGAAAGCGTCGGCTGGGTCATCGCCGACCTGGAAGAGCGCCGGGAAAAAATTCGAGCACAGGTTGAGGCAGAAGGCGCCGCGATCAACGGTGTCGCTCAGATCGACGAAGACCTTCTGGACGAAGTGACTGCACTCAACGAGTGGCCAGTCGCACTCACCGGACGTTTCGATGATCGCTTCCTGGAAGTGCCTTCTCAGGCTCTGATCTCTTCAATGAAAGAACATCAGAAATATTTCCATGTGACCGATAGTAATGACCAACTGATGCCATTCTTCATCACCATCGCCAACATTGAATCGACCGATCCGTCGCAGGTGATTGCCGGTAATGAGAAGGTAATTCGTCCACGTTTAGCGGATGCAGCCTTCTTTTTTGAGACCGACAAGAAGCGCACGCTTGAGTCGCGCATCGAAGATCTGAAATCAATTGTCTTCCAGCAAGAGCTTGGCACCCTGCACGATAAAGCACTGCGTGTGGCTGCCCTGGCGAAGCATATCGCCGCCCAGCTGGGACAGGATCAGGACAAAGCAGAGCGGGCAGCCATGCTGGCGAAAACCGATCTGATGACCGACATGGTCTATGAGTTTACCGATCTGCAGGGACTGATGGGTTATCACTACGCCCTGAATGACGGCGAAGACGAAGGCGTAGCCCTGGCGCAGAACGAGCAATACATGCCACGCTTTGCCGGTGATGAACTGCCGCAAAGCGAGCCGGGTATTGCGGTGGCGCTGGCGGACCGTCTGGATACGCTGACCGGTCTCTTCGGCATTAACCAGCCACCTACCGGGTCAAAAGATCCATTTGCGTTGCGCCGTGCTTCGCTGGGTGTACTGCGTATTATTGTTGAACGTCAGTTGAATCTGGACCTTGAAGATCTGATTCAGGTAGCCGCCAGCAACTATGCGGACCTGCCGGCTAAAGAGGGTCTGGTGGCGCGTATCACTGACTTCATGCTTGATCGCTTCCGTGCCTGGTACGATGATGAAGGTATCGCTACTGAAGTATATCTTGCCGTTCATGCACTGCGTCCAACCCATCCACTGGAGTTCAATCAGCGGGTACAGGCTGTCAGTCACTTCCGCACACTGGAAGAAGCTGGGGCACTGGCAGCGGCTAATAAGCGGGTTTCCAATATCCTCAGCAAGCAGGAAAGCGACATCGCTTCCAGCGTGTCTGAAGAGCTGCTGCAGGAAGATGCTGAGAAAGCATTAGCCAAAGCCGTCGCTGAAAAGACCGTTCAGCTGCAACCTTTATTTGCAGCAGGGGACTTCAAAGCCGTTCTTGAGCAACTGGCTGAACTACGCCCGGTGGTCGATAAGTTCTTTGACGAGGTGATGGTGATGGCGGATGATGAAGCGATCCGCAACAACCGTCTGGCGCTGTTAAGTCAGCTGCGCAACCTGTTCCTGGGTGTCGCCGATATCTCTTTACTCGGCTAATTCCCTCTTCAAACAGATACTCAATGCCGGTTTTTAACCGGCATTTTTTTATCTGTACTATCGCTTTTGCGTTATTATCTGACACAATGACAATCCACTCTGGTGATATACGCCGGTAAGCACAATGATGAAATTAGTAATCCTCGATCGGGATGGCGTGATCAATTACGACTCCGATGACTATATTAAAACGGTCGATGAATGGCAGCCCATTCCTGGTAGCCTCGAAGCGATCGCCCGACTCACAAAAGCAGGTTTCGATGTCTGCGTGGCAACCAATCAGTCTGGTCTCGCCAGAGGCTATTTCGATATCACCGAACTCAAACAGATGCATCACAAGATGTCTGAGCTGGTTAAAGAGCAGGGCGGCCGCATCGACAAAATTGAATTCTGTCCGCACTTGCCCGACGACAACTGCTTCTGCCGTAAACCCCGGCCAGGTCTCTACCAGCATATTCTGAGCTGCTACCCGGACATCGATCCCGGAAAAGTCTATTCAGTAGGAGACTCCCTCCGTGATCTCGAAGCAACAGCCGCAGCAGGGTGCTTACCCATTCTGGTAAAAACAGGTAAAGGTGAGCGCACCATCAGCAAAGGTGGATTGCCTGAAAATACGATCATTTTAGATGATCTCGAAGCGGCAGCACTGCATATTATCTACCACCAAAACAATCACTCATACTGAGTGTTCCACGTGAAACATGAATCAGATGGCGATCAAACCCGATACCCGAACAGCAATGAAAAAACTGATAGCCGACATCAGAGCCGCTATCCCGTTTGACATGCCGCTGGCAAATATATGCAACTGCCCCTGCACAGGGTGTTCAAAAAAGCTGTTGGACTATCTGGATATGCAACTAGAAGAGAAAGAAGCTGAAGTCGAGGCTGGGAGCATTCCCAGCCTCGGCGAGCTCAACCGACTAAAGAAAAGTGCGACGAAGATTCATGCAACTCTGATTAAAAACGGAGTGATTAAACAAGAGGGCTAACCTGCAACAGACAAAAAAGTTAGCCGTTTATCTAGCCAGGAGAATAACCCCCTCAGATATAAAGCGCGCGAAAATGACAGTCGTCACTTTCCATCCCGTTACTGATCATGGTTTTGATCGACGCCTCAATCTCGTCTGAATCAGGCTCATATAATCCGCAAAGAGATAGCGCACGTTGCTTATCAACGGATCGCCCCAGATACTCATAAACAACCCGGGCACAACAGGGCATACGTTCACCACTACCGGACACACCTAACTTCAAGCCACTTAATCGGGATACCCGGTTCTTAAATGAGGGAAACAGAATGGTCTGTGTCATCTCATTACCCGTGAGTGATTCATAGTCCACCATAAAAATACGGTCCGTAAGAAAGCTGGCAATGCCAAGATACACACCATGAAAAACTTTATCACCGGGATGTTCACGCAGGCGTTCAGTACGCTGATAGCACACTTTGTCACCATGCCGTTCGATACAGATTAACGTTCTGAGAATGCGGCCGGGGCAGGCCATCGATAAGTAGTATTCGAAGTAATAACCGAGGTATTTATCCAGACCGGCAGCCCCCCGTTGCAGACGGTCCAGATGCTCAGACTCGAGCGGTTCAGATTCATCTGCTATCTGCGGGCGGGGACGCACCTTAATCAGTCGTTCGAACTGTTCATGCGGCATGAGAATTTCATGTTCCTCGACACCAAAGAAATCACAAAACCGCAGCAACGTATGCGCCGAAGGTTTGTAACGACCACTCAGATAACGGTTGAACTGAGGCCGGTTAATATCAAGCCGCCGACACACTTCGGCTATTGATTTGTAATAGCTGCAAAGCAGCCTGAGGTTAATGGCAAAGTCCTGATGCATGAAGATTCTGCTCCATTTAGCAACGCCCGGGGCTTCATTCTAATGGTGAAGTTGTACCCGATGCAAAGCAATTGATGGCGCACATTAGCGCAGTAAGTGCGCTATCTGACACCAGTATGCGCTAAAGCATCAAATGGTCTGCTCACCCTGATGCTGATTAAATATTCCTTTCAACCACAAAAATAATAGCGGCCAGAGGTCGCCAATGGAGATTGTCTTATGTTGGAGTATCTCAACGACCTGCTCTGGGGAAAGGTTCTTATCGGTGTGCTTATCACCCTGGGCCTCTGGTTCACGGCAGCATCGCGGTTCGTGCAGTTTCGCAACTTTGGTGAGATGTTCAAAATCCTTAGCGGTAAGCAGCTATTCAAACATGAACAACAGGGCCACCTGAGTTCATTTCAGGCATTGTTACTCTCCGTTGCCGGACGGGTAGGCGGCGGTAATATCGCCGGTGTTGCGGTCGCGATTACCTTAGGTGGACCGGGTGCTATTTTCTGGATGTGGCTCATCGGTCTGATGGGTATGGCAACCAGTTATTTCGAATGCACCCTGGCACAAACTTTTAAAAAAGCAGAGCCCGACGGCACCTACCGGGGCGGACCTGCATACTATATCCGTCGCGGTCTGGGTAAAAACTGGCAGTGGCTGGCGGTACTGTATTCGGTACTACTGCTGGTGACCTTCGGCTTCGGTTTCACGGCAATGCAGTCGTATTCGGTGGCGACCTCATTTGAAGATGCCTTTGGCATCCCGACTTATTACACCGGGATAGCGCTGGCCCTGATTGTCGGCCTGATCATCTTCGGAGGCGTCAAGCGCATCGCCAAAGTATCCGAGGTGCTGGTGCCGGTTATGGCGCTGGGTTACCTCGGCATCACCCTGGTTGTACTGGGCCTCAATATCACTCGCATTCCCGACGTTATCGTGCTGATTGTCAACAGCGCCTTTGGCCTTAATCCGGCGATTGGTGGCGGCATTGGCGCGGCCATTCTGATGGGCGTTAAACGGGGGCTGTTCTCCAACGAAGCGGGGCTTGGCAGCGCGCCAAACGTTGCCGCTGTTGCCTATGTTCCACACCCCTCTAATCAGGGTATCGTGCAGGCGTTCTCGGTATTTATCGACACCGTGATTCTGTGTTCCTGTACTGCGTTTATCATTCTGCTCAGTGGCATCTATGACCCAGCCACCATTGCCGAACAGGGTGGTGTAGCGCTGACTCAGTCCGCACTGGCAGATCATGTCGGCGAATGGGGCCGGATGTTCGTCAGTATTGCGTTACTGCTATTCGGGTTCAGCACCATTCTTTACAACTACTACCTGGGTGAAAACAGCCTCAACTTCTTTAGTGAAGAGAACCAGAATCTGTTTAATGCGTTCCGGGTCGCCATCATCTGTCTGTGCTGCTGGGGTGCCATTATGGACCTGGGAACGGTGTTTGCCTTTGCCGATGTCACCATGGGATTCCTGGCACTGGCCAACCTGCTGGCACTCGCGTTGCTGTTTAAGACCGGTTTGCGGGTGATGCGAGACTATGAGCAACAGCGCAAAGAGGGTATCGATATGCCGGTCTTCGACATCACAAAATTCAGCGACCTGAATATTGATCCGGCTGCCTGGGATCAGCAGCAAAGCACTGATGAGCGCTCCTCTGGTCACCCGGAAAAAGCGACATCCTGATATTGACGAATCCCCGTCGCAGACAACAAGAACTCTGCGGCGGACTACTCACAACCAAAATGGTAACGGGCAGCAATGCCCGGCCTCTGATGGAAATCTGACACATGAACACACGTCTTGAGCACGACCTGCTGGGCGATATGCACATTCCTGCGGATGCCTGGTACGGCATTCAAACACAACGCGCCGTTGATAACTTCGCTATCACCGGCGTTCCAATCAGCCACTTTCCACAACTGGTACAGGCGCTGGCCATGGTGAAAATGGCCGCCGCCAAAGCCAATACCGATCTGGGCAGTCTTGACCCGGTTAAGTCCCAGGCAATCATTACCGCCTGCGAGGAGATTCGTAATGGCCATCTGCATGACCAGTTTGTCGTCGACCTGATTCAGGGTGGCGCTGGCACATCGACCAACATGAATGCCAACGAAGTCATTGCCAATCTGGCGCTGGAAAAGCTCGGGCATGGCAAAGGGGAGTATCAGTATCTACACCCCAATGATGATGTGAACCGTTCCCAGTCGACTAACGATGCCTATCCATCTGCCGCCTGTCTGGCGATTCAACTGGCAGCCGATCCGCTGATCGACACCATAAAAAGTCTGGTGACAGCTCTGGCGGCTAAAGGTGTTGAGTTTGCCGATGTGGTGAAGATGGGGCGTACTCAGATGCAGGATGCGGTACCGATGACGCTGGGGCAGGAGTTTGAAGCGTTCGCCGTCACACTGAGTGAAGACATTGATCGTCTGGGTGAAGCCTGCACACTACTGTGTGAAATCAATCTGGGCGGAACCGCTATCGGTACGGGTATCAATACCCATCCGCAGTATGCGGCCCTGGCCGTCAGCCATCTGGCAGAGATCTCCGGCAAGCCGATGGTACCGGCAACCAACCTGGTTGAAGCGACCTCAGACATGGGGGCCTTTGTCTTGTTCTCCGGTATTCTGCGTCGTTTTGCGATTAAGCTGAGCAAGATAGCCAACGACCTTCGGCTGTTATCCAGCGGACCGCGCACCGGCTTTGGCGAGATCAGACTGCCACCGATGCAGCCTGGCTCATCCATTATGCCCGGTAAAGTGAATCCGGTTATTCCTGAGGCCGTCAACCAGACCGCCTATCAGGTTATCGCTAACGACCTGGCGGTTACGATGGCAGCAGAAGCGGGGCAGTTGCAGCTGAACGCGATGGAGCCTCTGATTATCTACAACCTGCTGAACTCCATGAAGATGCTGGGATCAGCCTGCTCAATGTTTGAGACGCGTTGCATAAAAGGCATTGAAGCAGACCGTGAGCGCTGTGCTGAACTAGTGGATCGCAGTATCGGTTGTATCACCGCGCTGGTGCCCCACATCGGTTATAGCAACGCCTCACGTATCGCCCAGGTCGCCCTGAACAGTGGCAGCACTGTCCGCGAACTGGTGCTGGCTGAAGGGCTGCTGAGCGAAGCTCAGCTGGAACACCTGCTCAGTCCGGCATCGATGCTCGCGCCCCAGCCAGTTGCCATGGAGACACGCAACGGATGAAACGACGCATCCTGATTCTGCACACAGGGGGCACCATCGGTATGCGTTCATCGGCACAGGGATATGTGCCAGATGAACACTTTGCCGCATTGCTCAACGCCCGTTTACAGTTGCAGCATAAAGCAGATGCAACGCACCCGTTACCCGATTATGAGCTGGTTGAACTGGAACAACTGATCGACAGCTCCAATCTGATGCCTGCCCACTGGAGCCAGATAGGCCAGATACTCATGGAGCGCTGGCACAACTATGACGGTTTCATCGTCCTGCATGGCACTGATACGATGGCCTACACCGCCTCAGCGCTCTCCTTTATTTTGCAGGGGATTGATAAGCCGGTGATCGTCACCGGTTCTCAGATTCCGCTGTCGGAGCTGCGCAATGATGCTCTGGATAATCTGGTCACCAGTCTGATCCTGGCGGGTAACTTTGCTATTCCGGAGGTCTGTATCTATTTCAACGGGCGACTATTACGGGGCAACCGCAGCAGCAAAGTAAAAAGCACCGCACTGGATGCTTTTGATTCACCCAACTTTGCCTGGCTGGGGCAGGTGGGTATTCATATAGAATTGCAGCAAGCACTACTGCTGAAACCGGGTCTGGCGCAATTCACACTGCCAGCGTTCAATGCTGAAGCGGTCGTGATGACCCCAACCTACCCTGGCATACCGGCAAGGGTGATTGATGCGCTGCTCGATTCAGATCAGGTTCGGGCACTGATTCTGCAGTCCTACGGCGTCGGTAATCCTCCGGATCAGAACAAAGCACTGATCGCTTCGCTGGCGCGCGGCAGTGATCGGGGCGTGGTCATTCTCAATACCTCACAGTGTCATCAGGGAAGCGTCTACCAGGGGGCGTATGCTACCGGCGAAACCCTCAACCAGATTGGCGTGGTACCCGGTTCAGACCTGACTCTGGAAGCGGCTTTCACCAAGTTACACTTTCTCATAGCCAGCGGTGGTGATGCGACCTGTATCAGGGAGAGCATCACTCAACCCCGTTGTGGTGAATGCCAGCCGACTCACTAAAGAGCCGGCAGTCTTGCCGCGTTGATACCCGGTGATAATCTAACGGTTTCAGATAACATAGCGCGCGCTTTTAGCGTGCGAAGCTGTTATAAATCGATCTGATCAATTGTGTTGTCACTGTTAGGGGCGAGCGGAATATGGGGTGTTCAGGATTAGTGTATGGCTATCAGCTCGATGGCCAGGGCGGCGGCCAAGTCGTCACGGGAGATGATATAGAAAATGGCCTGTCGGGTGACCAGCTTACCTGGCTTCATTTTGATTATACCGATGCCGGCAGCAGGGAGTGGATAACGGAGAAAAGCCAACTGAGTGGCGTTGTCATTGATGCTCTCCTGACCGAAGAAAGTCGTCCACGTGCAACCCATGTGGATGATGGTCTGCTGGTCGCATTACGCGGGGTGAATCTCAGTCCTGGCTCCGATCCTGAAGACATGGTCGGCATCCGTATCTGGATAGATGAGAAACAGATTATCAGCACCCGGCGACGCAGAATGCTCTCAGCTAAAGATATCGTTGACGCACTCGAAGCGGGCGTGGGTCCAACGGACCCGGGTGACTTTCTGGCGATGCTGTCAGACGCACTGATGGCACGGATGCAGGATACCATCAACGATACCGAAGACTATGTCGACGCTATCGAAGAAGAGCTGGTCAGTTGCAGCAGTTATGATCTGCGCAACCGGCTCTCTTCAGTTCGCCGGACCGTCATCTCTCTGCGGCGATATCTGGCCCCTCAGCGTGATGCCTTGCTGCAGATGAATCAGACCCGGGTGTCCTGGTTCACCGAAACCAATCGGCAAGAGTTGCGCGAAGTCACCGATACCCTGATCCGCTATATTGAAGATCTGGACACAACACGGGACAGGGCAGCGGTAGCCCAGGAAGAGCTATCCAATCACCTGGCAGAGCAGATGAACAACCGGATGTATCTGCTATCCATTGTTGCTGCCGTCTTTCTGCCTCTGGGTTTTCTGACTGGCTTGCTGGGAATCAATGTCGGGGGCATGCCCGGTGCTGAAAATCCCTGGGCATTCTGGATAGTCAGTGCCTTTATGACCGCCACGGTTGTGCTCCAGCTGTGGCTGTTTAAACGTAAACACTGGTTTTAATCGACCCGCTTGTTGGTAATCACTGAGCAGTCTTGCGACTGCTCAACACGCCCTTCAGTTGCCTAGCCGCCAACGCATAACCACCATCGCTGCCATCAATAAAATGCAGGTGGCCGCCATCGTTCACAGACTCAACATAGCAGGTCATCTGGGCAGCATCCGACACATGGAGACCATAAGTCACATTGCCCGCCTGTTGCTCTGCCTGCAGATATGCTGCAATTGCCTGGTGCTCTGCATGGGAACAATCGAGCACCATTCGCAGCGTATCATCGAACTTTTTAAAGTCGCAATGCAGTGGCATTTTATTGTGGTAGTTATGCATACCCGGCATAAACCTGAAGAGCTTAAAGTTAAAAATCGGTACGGTTAACAGCAACTCAAAAAGGGTGCGCAGGAAGGTGCTGTTGCAGCGAATATCGCTGACATTTAACTGCCGTTTAAGGTTATGCCGGAAAGAGTGATACCTGGCGTCCTGCATCCTGACAGGATTAGCCGCGGCAAATGAACCGCCCAGAATCTGCTCCAGTTGCCGGATCACGTTCACCAGTACAGTATCATCCGCTTCCTGAGATGGCTGAATCAGCACCGACAGCGTGACCCCTTTTTGCGAAGGAATCGGCTGCCAGCGACAGGTCAGGCCCGTAAAAATATCGGTCTTACTCAGCACCGGGGAGGGCTCGCAACGGAATTCAGAACGGCTTTTCACTAAGCTCTCGGCCAGTGTTGATCCACCCCCTTTTAACATGGCCTGAGTGACATTATCGCTGGATAGATATTTAGCAATCTGCAGATCCTTACCCATCTCTCGCAACGTTTTTACCGGCACCAGCCCGGCATGTAACTCCAGTCCAAAACACTCTCTGGCGTGAAAACAGAGCGATTGCAACACATCCATAGTGGCCTGGCGCAGACTGGCTTTAACCAACACTACCGCACCATCGCCCCCAAAGATAAATGGCAGATTGGGCGTTACCCAATTCAGATGGGCAGTAATTGCCGCGGCCCCGATAAAGTTCACATCGCGGTAATTACCGGCTTCAATTGCCTGAGTTGAGCCACGCACATCAACCACCGAAACATACCAGTCATCAGGTACCGGCCGGTAGAACCGGTCATCAATCATCTGAGAGATATCAGTGAAACCTGTTAATGTCTGATAGAAGCTATCCATCAATTCTGCCTATTCAAGTCATCAATAAATCTATCCTGTTAATAGTCAGCGAAGCAGACAGGGCAGGCAAGCGCTATACATACCACTTTGTTGATCAGAGCAGGATGCTTAAACCATGAAGCGGAACAGGTCCTGGCGGTCATTAAGATACTCAAAACGGATCTGCTTCGCGGTCATCCGCTCAATCAGTGGCTGAAGATCCTCTTTGCAAGCCAGCTCAATTCCGATCAGGGCAGGGCCACGGTCACAATTGTTCTTTTTCGAATATTCAAAGCGGGAGATATCATCATCCGGCCCCAGAACCTCAACCAGAAACTCACGCAGAGCTCCAGCACGCTGGGGAAAGTTAACGATAAAATAATGCTTCAGACCCTCGAACAGCATCGCCCGCTCTTTAATCTCTTCGGTGCGCAGAATATCGTTGTTACCCCCACTGACAATACAGACGACGGTTTTCCCACGGATCTCATCCCTGAAATCATCCAGGGCCGCAATCGATAACGCGCCGGCGGGTTCAACCACAATCGCCTCCTGGTTATAGAGCTGCATCATAGTGGAGCAGACCTTGCCTTCGGGCACGGTGACTACCGTTTCAAGATTCTGCTTACAGATCTCAAAGGTCCGCTCGCCAACCCGTTTAACCGCTGCGCCATCAACAAAGTTATCGATCTGAGTTAATGTCTCGTTGCTCCCCGCAGCTAATGAACGGCTCATCGATGCGGCTCCCTCAGGCTCAACACCGATCAGCCGGGTAAGGGGAGAGCGCACTTTAAAATACGATGACAACCCGGAGGCCAGTCCGCCACCGCCAACAGGCATCAGCAGCATATCCACCTGACAATCCGTTGAGGCTAGCTGGTTGAGGATCTCCACCCCCACCGATGCCTGCCCCTCAATCACTTTCGGGTCATCAAAGGGGTGCACGAAGGTTGCCTGTTCGGCGGCACAGAAGAGCATCGCCTGGTGATAGGCATCATCATAGGCATCGCCGACTAAGCGGATATCGACCCGGTCTTTGCCGTACTTTCTGACCTGTTCAACTTTTTGCGCCGGTGTCGGCGCGGGCATAAAGATGGTCGCCTTTAACCCCAGCAGGGCGCAGGCATAAGCCACCCCCTGAGCATGATTGCCAGCACTGGCGCACACAATTCCCTGGGCCTGTTGTTGCGGGGTGAGGCTGATGATTTTGTTGTACGCTCCACGGATCTTATAGGAGCGCACCAGCTGCTGGTCTTCACGCTTCAGATAGATCTCGGCGCCATAGCGCTCACTGAGATTATCACTGCGGATCAGCGGGGTTCGGGTGACAACCGTTTGCAGCCGTTCTGATGCGGCAAGCATATCGGCAAGGGCTGGGTAGTAATCACTGGGGATTGGCGTTGACGGGGCAGACACGGCGTTATTCATGATGGATCTTCGTACCTCAATATCAGTTGATTTTTTGGTGACCTGACCCTCCTGAGCAGCGCGTTTTCAGATATAAAAAAACCCGCCAGGAGGGCGGGTTTTTTATGTTTTGCTACGACATGCGTTAACCCACCAGTTCCTCGGAAATGATGGTAATAATGCTATGGCTGTCGAATGCGAATCTGTTCATAGGTCGATAATGGTCCAATTAATCGATTGCGTCAATAACAAAAGCACAGCGCTAAGCGTAAACAGCTGCTTCATTTAATCTCTGCAATCGCCGCGTCCATCCCTTTTACAATCGTTTCAGAAAGCTGGCACACCTCGCGATAAAGCTCCTCAGCTACAATATTTTTACCCGCATGCTTGGCTTCGATAATCTTGCCGATCAACTGATGCATCCGTTCATGGGGCGCCTCCAGCTCCTTCAATACCTGAATATCATGGCAGGCCTGCGCACCTTCACCGTAATACCAGTGACCAAAGTCACACTCCCGATGAGACACCGCCTGCTCAGCAGACAACGCGCTGCTACCATCAAGAAACGTACGTAAACGCATCTTCCAGGCCTGATGTGCGCTGCGGGCTACCGCCAGTTCAATGGCAGGATCTTTGTGCACTTTAAAGCGGCGGATCATCGCCATCAGCGTATCCAGCTCCGAGCCTATCTGAGATGACGTTGTCATTATATGGTCAGCGCCGCTGGCTACATCAGTTGCACCATCGGCAATATCAACAACACTCTGGTTGATCGACTCAGCCACCTGACTCTGCTCCTCAGCAGCACTGGCGATCAGCATGACCGAGTCATTAATCTGTGCCATCGCATCGCGAATGCTTTGCAGTGCCTCACCGGACTGTGTTGCTATCGAAACGGTATCCCGCGCCTGCTGCTGGCTCTCCTCTATCACCGTCACGGTATGGGTGGTTCCTGTTTGCAGCTCAGAGATCATCTGATTGATCTCGGCAGCGGAGTTCTGCGTTCTGCCAGCGAGGGAGCGCACCTCATCGGCCACCACAGCAAAACCTCGGCCCTGATCACCCGCCCGCGCCGCTTCGATAGCGGCATTCAGCGCCAGCAGGTTGGTCTGCTCAGCAATCCCCTGAATAACATCCAGAATGGTATGAATCTTAGTGCTCTGATGGTCAACCTGACTCACCAGTTGCACCGTTTCGGCGACATTGGCCGCCAACTGATTGATGGTAACAATAGACTGGCTGACCGTTTGATAGCCGAGCTCTGAACGTTCATGAGAGGACTGCGTCAGCGAAGACGCATTCTCCGCATTGCCGGCAACATCATGGGCCGTTGCCGTCATTTCGTTTACCGCAGTAGCCACCTCTTCGGTTCTGGCCTGTTGGTTTTTTGCCACCCGCATGGTTTTCTCGGTTTCATCGAACAGCTCAGAACCCGAATTAGACACATTGGACACCGAGGTCATCAGCGTTTTTACCAGGGTTTCAATCTTAATAACAAAGTCATTAAACGCCCCGGCGATATCACTCAGCTCATTATTACCCTCCACGGATAGCCTGCGGGTCAGGTCGCCATCACCGGACGCAATACTATCCATCGCCACATGCATCTCCTTCAGTGGTCTGGCAATACTGCGGGTGATCAATACCGCCACCAAAGCACCCAGCAGCATAATCACAACACCAATAGCGATGGTATCGATCAGCGAATCATTGATCATTGACAGGTAACTACCGCGCGCCATAGCGATCTCAACAACACCGATAGACCTGCCGGAAAAGTCCGTCACCTGATTCGCAAAAGCCGCAACCTCTGAGTCGTTCAAGGTGAAGTTACCGGTTTGAGCCTCACCAAACAGCGCCTGTGACAGTGCGGTCTGATCAAACAGCTGCGCCCCCTGATAGGTCGACCCGTAGGCGCTCAGACCACCATTGTTAATCACATACAGGCCGACATCCACACCCGTCTGCTGTTTAAAATCGTCAAAAAATGATTGCCCGAGAGAGAAGCCAAACTCGACAGAACCCCAGTTCTTACCATCGATCACAACCGGGACAACACCCCGGATACCCAAACCTGCGACGCCCTGTTCAACACCACTGATCGCCGTATGGGTGCTATTTGCTTCAACCACGGTCTGGCGAAACCCTGACAGGTCATCACCATACCTTTCCGGTTTATGCACCCGCAGGTAGGAGGTAGCGGGGGCCTGATGAAACTGAAACTGACGCAGCCCATATTCACTTTTCAATACCGTGAAGGCGCTGCTCATCGATGCCTGAAGTGCTGCACGGTCATCATTTTTGATATGTTGTTGCACCTCGGGAAGGGAGGCAACAAAACGGGCTAACGTCGTTGCCAGACGCTGCTCGGCGTCGATCTTTTGCAACAACTGTTGATACAGGCCGGTTAACTCTCTTTTTTCAGCCGTTTGCACCAGCCCATGCATATCCTTATACATGACAGGCATAACAATACTGCAAACGAGGATAATAAGAAGGAAGAAACCACCAAGAATTCTTGAACGGATACGCAGCCGGGAAAACATATACTACCTCGGTATTAATCAGATACTACTAATATATAATTTACTAATATTAAAAGTGCTGTTGAGGCAGAACAAGAACATATATCAACACAAGCGGGGCAAATCGGATCTAATATCACCAAAATGTGGCTATGGGCGGTGGTGGGCAGAGATTAAGCCGCCCATCAGTAACGTCAGCCCTGAATCATCAGCTCATGCGGTTTGTGTCTGTAATAACAGATGAGCCAGTTCGGCGAAACCAAGCCCGCCGGGCTGACTAAGAATCGTATCAGGGTGATCCGTCATTTGCGCCAGGTAGGGCTGGATATTTGCTACGCCAAAGGTGTGTCTGAAGAAACCAAACATCACCTCGTCATTGGGTGAGTCCCCCACATAGGCAACCTGTTCAACCATCTCAGCATCGCTCAGCTGATACTTGTTTTGTAGCAGTCTTCTGGCCATCGCCAGCTTACTATATTCACCAAACCAGGCATTGATATGGATCGAACTGACCCGGGCATTGGCCCCCTGACTCTGGAAAAATGTCACCACCTGTGAGATCTGATCTGGAGTCAGACAGCCATCCTGGCGGTAGTCGAGTGCCACATCAGCAAGACGGTAAGCCTGGTCTTTAGCCAATTTAATCTCAGGTATAATGCACTTCAAATTAGAAGTGAGCGCTAACAAACGCTTTTGATAGGCATGCCGTTCGGCCTCTTCATGCCAGCTGTGCAACTGCAGCTGACCCTCGGAGTTCAGCTGCATATGAAAGGCCCCATTTTCACCAATCACCGCATCGACCGGCCACAGACGCATAATCTGATCACACCAGCCGCCACAGCCACCGGTCACCGGCACTACCCGGATGCCGGCGTCCTGCAAGTCATATAATGCCTGCAGAGTCTGTGGCAACAGTTTACCCCCGGTGGTGATGGTGTCATCAACATCGGTGAGCAGAAAACGGATACCCCTGAGCGGATGTGTCGCGTTCAATGACGGTACCATGGTGTTCATAATTGTCCTGTTTCAATAATGTCGAGCCCGCTGTCGAGCAGTAGTTGCCGTTGTAATGGGTTGCTCAGTTCATCGGTGATGATTTTGCTCAGGGCGGTAAACGGTGCAACCTGAACCATCGCCCGACGGCTCCACTTGCTCTGGTCCGCGAGTAAAATAGCCTGTCCACAGTTTCGCAGAATGGCCCGGCTGACATCCGCTTCCAGCGGATCAAAATCCATCAGGCCGCGGCCCTCATCCAGCGCACCGGTACCGATAATGCCAAAATCAACACGGAAATTATCCAGAAAGCGGGTGACATTCTCGCCCGCCAGATCGCGGTCGTTATGGCGTAGCTGACCACCGCTGACCAGGACTTCGATCTCCGGCTGTTCACAGAGAATACTCGCGACGTTAAGGTTGTTGGTGATGATTCTCAGGCGCCTGTGATTGATCAGCGCGCGGGCCGCGTGGGACACGGAGGTGCCGATGCCGAGCATCACCGAGGCGCCATCCGGTATCAGCGCCGCCAGCGCGGCTGCCATCCGCCGTTTAACCTCAGAATTAATCATCTCGCGGGAGTTAAACGAGATGTTCTGGTTCGCCGTCGGCAGACCGACGCCACCATGCAGTCGGCGAACCAGCCCCAGATCACACATCTGATTGATATCTTTACGGATCGTCTGGCTGCTGACGCCAAACTGATCAGACAGACTATCCACCTCCAGTTGATCAGATTCCTGCAGCAGGTTGAGAATAATGTTCTGACGTTCATTGAGTTTCATTGTCGGTAATAAAGTCCTGCGGGTTATCTGTAATCACGCCATCAATGCCCCAGTGCCAGAGCGAAGCGATCTGTTGCGGATCATTGGCGGTCCAGCAGTACAGCTGGAGCCCCTGTTGTTTGATCTCGGCAATACAGTGCTGGCTGAGATAGCGCCAGTTGCAGTGGATACTGAACAGATTGAGTTTGCGAGCCTGTGCCAGCCAGTCATCCGGCAGCTCATCACAGATCAGCCCCAGTGCAATCTGCGGCGCACAGCGGGCCACTTCAGCCAGCACTGGCAATTCAAAACTGGAGATCATCAGCCGCTCTTCAGGAAAACGCCCCTTCAGGGTATCGATCACCACTTGCGCAGTGAGTTTCGGGTCAAAGCTATGACTCTTAATCTCCAGATTTAAACCGGTACCCTGAGCCTTCAGCAGATCGAGAACATCCGTGAGTAACGGCACCGGCTCAGCCGGCCAGTCAGGGTAGAGCGCCGCATTGTTAACCCCCTCAAGATCGGCCGGCAGCAGTGCCGATAACTTACCACCGTGATCACTGCAACGCTCCAGCGTGGCATCATGATGAACAACCGGCGTGTGATCTTGCAGCAGGGTAACATCCAGCTCCACCCAGCGGGCGCCGACAGCAGCCGCTTTGGCAAAGCCGCCCAGGGTATTTTCCGGTGCCAGGCTGGGAACGCCGCGATGTCCCATAACCCGGGAGGGTTTAATCCGCATAGCGCGCTCCTAGTTAATGCGTTGTTGTGACTTAGCGCAGAACAGATGCAGTTCATCGCAGTCGAAATAGAGCGGCAGAATAGCCTGATTATCAAGGTTGCGGAACTCCCGGTTCAGGCGCACCACAAGCTCGTCATCCGAGCCGCCAATCCGGCCATACACCAGTGTATCAGCCCCCAACGGCTCTAACAGATCGATGTGCAACATCAGCTGATGAGCATAGTCCGGTTTGCGGTGCATATGTTCCGGACGCAGCCCGACAATCAGCGCACCGTTAAAGTCCGGCGGGTTTGCCAGGGTGATGGTCTGGTCACCCAGGGTCAGGGCTCCCTCGTGCAACTGAGCCTGGATAAAGTTCATCGCCGGAGAGCCAATAAACCCGGCCACAAACGGTGTCTGCGGGCGGTTATAGATATCCATCGGCGTGCCAATCTGCTCGGCAACACCGCCATTCATCACCACCAGCCGGTCTGCCAGGGTCATCGCTTCCACCTGGTCATGAGTGACATAGACAGAGGTTATCCCCAACTTACGCTGCAGCCGCCTGATCTCAATGCGCATCTGTACCCGCAGTTTAGCGTCCAGATTGGACAGTGGCTCATCAAACAGAAACACTTTAGGGTTGCGTACAATCGCCCGTCCCATCGCAACGCGCTGGCGCTGACCACCGGAGAGCTGTCCCGGTTTACGTTCCAGCAACGCGTCCAACTCAAGAATTGCCGCAGTCTGACGCACCAGCCGGTCGATCTCCGCTTTATCAACTCCGCGGTTTTTCAGGCCATAGGCCATGTTGTCATAGACCTTCATATGGGGATAAAGCGCATAGTTCTGAAACACCATAGCGATATCCCGGTCTGCGGGCTCCAGATCGTTCACCCTGCGCTGATCAATTTCCAGCGTGCCCTCAGTGATCGCTTCCAGTCCGGCGATCATCCGCAACAGAGTGGATTTACCACACCCGGAAGGCCCCACCATCACAATCAGCTCACCCTCGCGCACATCCAGATCAACGCCGTGGATCGCCTGGTGACCGTTGGCATAGGTTTTCTTAAGATTTTTCAGCTTCAACGTTGCCATGGGATACCTTATTTTTCAGTCTCTACCAGACCTTTTACAAACAGTCGCTGCATCAGCACGACCACCAGCACCGGAGGCAGCATCGCCAGCACGGTGGCGGGCATAACCACATTCCAGGCGATCTCATCGTCACCCACCGCCAGCATCCGCTGAATGCTCATCACCACGGTGTAGTAGTTCTCATCATTGGTCACCAGCAGGGGCCAGAGATACTGATTCCAGCCATAGATGAACATAATCACAAACAGTGCCGCGATATTGGTGCGCGACAGCGGCAGCAGAATATCGAAGAGAAAACGGATCGGTCCGGCACCATCCACCCGCGCCGCTTCGAGCATCTCTTTGGGAATAGTGAGGAAAAACTGCCGGAATAAGAAAGTTGCCGTGGCACTGGCAATCAGTGGCAGGGTCAGACCGGTGTAGCTATCCAGCAACCCCAGACTGGCCACCACCTCAAAGGTCGGAATAATCCGCACCTCAACCGGCAGCATCAGTGTCATAAAGATCAGCCAGAAGCTGAACAGACGAAAACGAAACTCAAAAAAGACAATGGCGTAGGCGGCCATCATCGAGATGACAATTTTACCGATGGCGATACCCAGCGCCATAATCAGACTGTTCAGCAGCAGGGTACTGACGCTGACGCCCACCGCGTCAGCAGCGTCACCGAACAGAATCCGGCTGTAGTTTTCCCCCATATACTCACCGGGCCAGAACGGCAGGGTACCGCTCATGATCATATCCGAGCTATGGGTAGAGGCGACAAAGGCGATCCACAGGGGCAGCGCAACCAGTGCGATGCCCAGCCAGATAACCAGATGGCTGAAGAGCGTCAGCCAGCGACGATTCTCAACCATCAGTACTGCACCTTACGTTCGATAAACTTAAACTGGATAATCGTCATCGCGCCAACGATAAACATCAGAATCACTGACTGAGCCGCTGACGACCCCAGATCGAGGCCGATAAAACCATCATCAAACACCTTATACACCAGGGTTCGGGTAGAGCTGCCGGGGCCGCCCTGAGTCACCGCATGGATGATGCCGAAGGTATCAAAGAAGGCGTAGACGATATTAACCACCAGCAGGAAGAAACTGGTGGGCGAGAGCAGCGGAAAGATAATATCCCGGAAGCGCTTCACAGGACCCGCGCCATCAATCGCCGCCGCCTCAATCAGTGAGCGGGGGATCGACTGCAGACCCGCGAGAAAAAACAGGAAGTTATAGCTGATCTGCTTCCAGGCGGCGGCAATAATCACCAGCAACATCGCCTGATCGCCATTGAGGGAGTGGTTCCAGCGAATCTGCACCAGCTCCAGCAGATAGGTCATCACGCCGATAGTGGGGTGAAACATAAACATCCACAGCACCCCGGCAACCGCCGGAGCGACCGCATAGGGCCATACCAGCAGGGTTTTATACAGTGCAGCGCCGCGGATTACCCGGTCAGCCATGACCGCCAGCAGCAGGGCAGAACACATCGATAACAGGGTTACGCCAATGCCAAAGATAAAGGTGGTGGCAAAACTGGAGTAGTACGCTTCGCTGTGCAACAGCTCATTGAAGTTATCAAACCAGACAAACTCGGAAGATAAACCAAACGCGTCTTCAATGAGAAAAGACTGTTTAACCGCCTGCAGCGCGGGCCAGACGAAAAAGAGCAGCGTTATCGCCAATTGCGGCGCCAGCAACAGCCAGGGCAGCAGGCGATGATTATAGGTTGAGATACGGGACATCTGTATTCCAGATCGGGCTAAACAGAAAATGGGACTCAGTCGCTAAGTAAGAAGGGCCGGACATAGTTTCCGGCCCATCAACACTCACACCCGGGGGTTAGCTGTTGCTACGTTCAAACTTACGCAGCAGCTCGTTACCACGCTTAACCGCATTGTCCAGCGCATCTTTTGCCGTTGCTTTACCCGCCCAGACGTTTTCCAGCTCTTCGTTGATAATGTCGCGTATCTGCACGAAGTTACCCAGACGCAAACCTTTAGAATTCGCGGTCGGAGTGCCGGACGTCATCTGTTGAATCGCCACATCAGTACCCGGATTTTCAGCATAGAAACCCTGTTGTTTGGTCAGCTCAGCCGCCGCATGGGTGATCGGCAGATAACCGGTGAACTGGTGCCAGTCGGCCTGAATTTCAGGGGAGGAGAGGAAGGTGTAGAACTTCGCCACGCCCTGGTACTCTTCCGGCGTATGGCCTTTCAGTGTCCACAGGGTCGCACCACCGATAATGGTGTTCTTCGGTGTACTGATCGCTTCTTTCCAGTACGGTAGCTCAGCCACACCAAACTCAAACCCCTGAATGCTGGACTTCACCCCGGCATAAGAGGCCGAAGAGTTCATATACATGGCACACTCACCGGTATAAAACTTAGGCGCGCTGTCTGAACGGCGACCGCCATAACTGAAAATACCCTCTTTCTGCCACTCAGCCAGTTGCGCGATATGTTTCACATGCAGCGGACTGTTGAACGCCAGCTCGGTATCCAGACCGGAGAAACCGTTATTTTTAGTTGCAAAAGGGATGTCATGACGGGCGCTGAAGTTTTCCAGCTGCACCCAGGACTGCCAGCCGGTGGTAAAACCACACTTGTAACCCGCATCCAGCAACTTTTTACCTACGCTACCCATCTCTTCCCAGGTTTTTGGTGGCTCAACCCCCACTTTGGCCAGCGCATCTTTGTTGTAATACAGCACCGGAGTAGAGCTGTTGAATGGCATAGAGAGCATCTTGCCATCGTTGGTGGAGTAATAACCGGTCACCCCTGCCAGATAGTCAGACGAGTTAAAGGGTTCGTGGGTATCGGCCATCAGCTCATAGGTCGGATAAACCGCTCCTTTAGCGGACATCATGGTCGCGGTGCCGACTTCAAACACCTGCACAATCGCTGGCTGTTTTTTCGCCCGGAACGCAGCAATGGCAGCCGTCATCGTCTCGGTGTAGTTACCTTTAAAGACCGGCTTAACCACATAGTCACTCTGACTGGCGTTAAACTTCTCAGCGATCTCATTCACTTTCTCGCCCAGGCGACCGCCCATGGCGTGCCACCACTCAACCTCCGTTGAAGCCTGCACCTGTACAGCCAGAAGAGAAAGCGCCAATGCACCTACTGTTTTACGAAACATAATCAACTCCGTTTATGCGTTTCAAGAATTTACGTCATAGGGTCAGATGACCGGATAGGGAGTATTTAATCAGCGGAATATTTCAAATGAGTAGCGATGATGTTTCATATGAATGATATTTCTGTTTCAAATGAAAGCTTTGCTTGTGCAACAGGAGAGGTGGTTAATTAAAGGTTATAGCAGCGGACTCAGGTCTCACAACCTGAGTCGTTTATGTCGGGGAACGGAGCGGGTGATGTCGCTCTGCATGACGCGGTTCGGCTACTCAACAATCGCCGTGGATTTAATCTGCGCCCAAACCGGATCGCCCTCAGCAACACCCAGGGTATGCAGAGAACGCTGGGTTAAACGACTCAGGATAAAATTCTCCCCAATTTTCAGGCGCACCAGCGCGATACCGGGATGATCGCCAGCACTGATCTGATCCACCCTGGCCTGCAATACATTGGCGATACTGCTGTTGTGGTCTGCCGTCAGTGCCAGGCTGACATCCCGGGCCATCACCTGAAAACGCACCGTCTGCCCAGGGGTAAAATGAAGATCTCTTAGCCAGACATCACCGCCATCAAAGCTGGCCCGCGCCAGATGCCACTCGGGCTGAATCTCGGTAATCTGTGCCTCAATAATCACGCTACCCGCATCACTGGCTTGCTCCGGCAGTTCAACGTTCGCAAAGGTTTCATTCAGGGTGCCGAATGACTGCAGCCGGCCCTGGTTCAGCATCACCACATGATCTGCCAGACGGGCCACCTCATTAGGCGCATGGGTGACATAGATCACCGGCATCTCCAGCGCTTCATGGAGTTTCTCCAGAAAGGGCAGAATCTCCCGTTTACGTGCCAGATCGAGTGCCGCCAACGGTTCATCCATCAGCAGCAAACGGGGATTCACCGCCAGTGCCCGGGCGATAGCAACCCGCTGTTTTTCTCCCCCGGAAAGCCGGTCGGGTTTTCGATCCAGCAGATGGCCAATCCCCAGCAGATCAATAATCTTATCCAGTGAAAAACCATCATGCCGGTGTGGCTGACGTTTAAAGCCATAGTTGAGGTTAGCTTTAACGCTCATATGGGGAAACAGATTAGCCTCCTGAAAGACATAACCGATCGGCCGCTGATAGGTGGGGATAAAGATCTGCTCATCCTGCCAGACTTCACCCCTGACGCTGAGCTTACCCTCAGCCCGTTCCAGACCGGCAATACAGCGCAGCAGGGTGGATTTGCCCGAGCCAGAAGGACCAAACAGTGCCGTAACCCCCTGAGAGGGCAGTTGCAGATCCACATCCAGCGAAAATCCGTCATAACTGAGCTTAAACTGAGCATGAATATCAGCGCATAGAGACATCAGACTTTTCTTCTATTGGGGTTAAAGGTGTAGAGCAGCAACAGAATCAGAAACGAAAATATCAGCATCGTGATCGCCAGTGAGTGGGCCTGACCATACTCAAGTGCTTCCACATAGTCATAAATCTGCACGGACACCACCCGGGACACTCCGGGAATATTACCGCCCACCATCAATACCACGCCAAATTCGCCCACGGTGTGGGCAAACCCGAGTATGCTGCCGGTGAGAAAGCCGGGCAGGGCTAACGGCATCGCCACACTGAAAAACCGGTCTAATGGGCTGGCGCGCAGGGTTGCCGCAGCCTCGAGATAGTTTTCGCCAATGTTTTCAAACGCCAGCTGTATCGGCTGCACCACAAAGGGCAGGGAATAAAACACTGAGGCCACCACCAGCCCGGCAAAGGTAAAGGGCAGGGTGCCGATGCCCAGTGCTTGTGTTATCTGGCCGACGAAGCCTTGCGGCCCCATCGCCAGTAACAGATAAAAACCTAACACCGACGGGGGCAACACAATCGGGAGCGCCACCAGGGCTTCAAAAAATGATTTCAGACGACAGCGGGTATGCGCCAGCCACCAGGCGATCGGCGTACTGACCAGCAGAAGCAGCAGGGTCACAATGCTGGCCAGCTTAACCGTTAATAATATTGCCGCCCAATTTCCGTCACTGAACATCGGTGAGACTCCCGAACTGTTTAGAGTTTATAGCCGTAGGATTGGATAATAGCCGCCGCACGCCCGGACTGGAGAAAGTCGAGTAGCTCAATGGCCGCGACATTATCTTTACCCCTGTTTAACAACACCGCATCCTGACGAATCGGCGCATACAGATCAGCAGGCACGATCCAGCCGGACCCGGCACTCAGTTTGCCCTCTTTCATCACCTGTGACAGGGCGACAAACCCCAGCTGGGCATTGCCGGAATATACAAACTGATAAGCCTGGGCAATATTCTCGCCCTGCACCAGTTTGCCCTGCAGACTCTCATACAGCCCCAGTTTCTGCAGCGTTTCTACCGCTGCGGCGCCATAGGGTGCCAGTTTAGGATTCGCCAGCGAGAGGTGTTTGAAACGGTCTGAGCTGAGAATATCAGGACTGTCTGCAGCGACAAAGCCCTCCTCAGCAGACCACAATATCAGCGAACCCTGAGCGTAGGTAAAACGACTGCCCGGTACGCTCCAGCCCTGTTCCTCAAGCTTTTGCGGTTTAGCCGCATCGGCAGAGAGAAACACCTCAAAGGGGGCTCCGTTCTGAATCTGGGCAAAAAACTTGCCCGATGAGGCAAAGGTCAGCACCACCCGGTGACCGGTCTGCTGCTCAAACTCTGCGGCGATCTCCTTCATCGGTGCGGTGAAATTAGCCGCCGTGGCCACCTGAACCGTTTCAGCCCGGGCAACCGCTAAACCAAACAGCAAAGCACAGCCAGTCATCAAACGTAATATCTGTTTCATCATTTAAATCCTTTTACTCAGTTGGTTAGCAGGCTACGGCCAGGATGACGTTGGACGATTTAATCAGCGCGGTCACTTCACTGTCGATTTTCAGCCCCATATCGGTCACGCTATCGTTGGTAATAATCGCAGTCAGGGTTTTCCCCCCGGGCAGCTCAACAATCACCTCAGCATTAACCGCCCCCTCATGGCAGCGAACCACCTTGCCGGTAAGTTTATTGCGGGAGCTGGTTTTAAGGTTGTTATTACTGGTCAGAATCACCCATGATGACTTGATCATGGCGTAAGCTTCATCGCCCACTTTCAGTTCCAGATGCTCAACGCTGTCGCAGGTAATGTTGGAGACAATCTCATCTCCACCACCGATGTCGAGCACCACCTCGGCGTTTACCTCGCCGGTTTTAATACGTTTGATTTTGCCTAAAAACTGATTCCGTGCGCTGGTTTTCATATCGTATCTCCTGATGATTTTGTAATAGGACTCAAAATCTTCCATCACACGGTTGAGTTGACTCAAAACCCGCTCCCGCTCTTTATCAAGACGCCGGTATGCGGACACCAGCCGACGACCATTAACGGTCAGCACTGCACCGCCACCATTGCGTCCACCCACCCGCCGCTCAACCAGAGGGGCTTCCGCAAGGTTGTTAATCGTCTCGACAGCATCCCATGCGGTTTTGTAACTCATCCCCATCAGGTTTGCTGCTGCAGTAATCGAGCCACAGGCATCAATCTGCTCCAACAACTCCAGATGGTCGTATTTACGACCACGCCCCATCAGCGGGCCTTTATCCTGTTTCTGCTCGACCGGTTTCTTCATTTTGCTCTCCTCAACCACACTCTTAAGAGATTGTGTGATACAGAATGACTCCTAAAATAAGCGCTATAACGTTTAACTATATAGCGATAAGCATGACCGAGTAAATCTGGGCATCTCTGCATACCTACAGCCCGTCAACCACGCTTAATCAGTTATACCCGATGATAATCATGACGATGACCGGAACGATTGCCGCCAGGACAATCAGGCCATCGACAAGCAGATCACTTACAATCCGGTCACATATCGTTATTAGGTATAACTATATAGCGTAAAGCATAAGATATGCCATGCACTAAGCCTTTGTAAATAAAGGATTGTACGATTTTAATTTTGTCGTGTTTGCGACAAAACAGCAGACACAGAAACACATAAGCAGAATCGACTGTCTTTTTTACGACACACCCTCAGCAGCAGTCCGCGTACAAAATAACCCCGTCGGCCTGAACCTCCGCCTGGAAACATGACAGGTATCAATAGAATGCCGGATGCTAGCCATAGGTATCATTGTTCCCCCACAGATAGTCCATATGATGATCGAAAAATAACCATACAAGAAAAGTGGATTAAGGGAGAAAAACAGATGCAACAACAGAAGCAGGGAAACCCCGCCGTGGTCGGGCTGGGGGGCTTCGGATTAACGACGATGGTGCTGCAGTTTCATAACGTTGGCTGGATGGGCATCGGCCCGGTCATCTGGCTGGGGCTGATCTTTGGCGGTCTGGCGCAGATGATCGCAGGCTTTCAGGAAAAATCCACAGGTAATAACTTTGGTTACTGCGCCTTTACCGCCTACGGCTCTTTCTGGATTTCACTGGCGCTGCTGCTGATCGGCAACCAGTTCAATATCTATGTCTCCAGCAAGACCGATATCGGCTGGTTTCTGGTGGCCTGGACGCTGTTCACCGCGATTCTGTGGATCGGTGCAATGCGGATTCACGGGGCGATGGCCACCACTTTCACACTGCTGCTGATCGGCTTTATTCTGCTGGATCTGGCGCATTTCGGTTATCCACAACTCACCGTTGTTGCGGGGTATGAACTGATGCTCACTGCGCTGGCCGCCTGGTACATGATGGCGCACGTGATTTTCGCCGATGTCTTTGGTCGTAACATCCTGCCAGTGGGTAACCCCTGGATCAAAATCTGAGAGGAGATCATCATGCATTCTATTGCCAAACGTATCCGACTGACGCTGCTAACACTCGTTGTCACAGTCACAACCATTCTCAGCAATACCGCCGTCGCCGACGAAAGTGCCGCCACCCCTGACGAAGTGGTCACCAAAGTATGGGGCGCAGCCAAAGTGTTGCAGACCAAAGGGGCCTCCGCCATTCCTTCGCTCAACAATGCCGATGGCCCCTGGGTGTGGAAAGACAGTTATGTGTTTGCCTTTGACTGTCGGCTTGACCGGATGGTGGCGCACCCGATGCGCCCGGATCTGGTGGGTCGCCCGATCATGCAGGTCACCGACAATAACGGTAAATACATCTTCAAAGAGTTATGTGCTGCGGCCACAGCAAAAAATGGTGGCTGGGTTGAATATCAATGGACCAAACCGGGGGCGGGGCAGACATCGCGTAAGTTAAGTTATGCAGTGACCGCCGACCTGGCCTTCTCCACCGGCATTCAGGTGGCCGCCGGTGTCTACGACGAAACACTGTCACTGGAGCAACTTAATAAGATGACCGCAGAGATGGCAGACCCGGGCAATTACAGCCACTGAGTCAGTGCAGACTAACAAAAAGCCCGCAAGTGCGGGCTTCAGCAGCGTCGGCATAAGCATTCCCGCCCTGCAGGCGCTCTTTTTAAAAATCGTCGCGGGGGCTCGCCTCCTACAACAGCATCATGCAATCGCTATAGCTATAACTGTGGCAAACAGGTTACCGCTACCTGTCCCTTCAAGCGTCCTGATCTGCTGCATCGGACATAGTAAAAGCGACCCGGTTGCGGCCCTCATTTTTCGCCAGATAGAGCGCTTTATCCGCCTGTAACATAAGCTGTTTCAAATCATAAAGCTGTTGGTTAGCCGTGGCGGCAAGCCCCATACTCACCGTGATAGGGGGAAGCTCTTCCGGCACCTGATCTGCTGGCAGACTATCCATGCTTTCAACCGAACCGCGAATACGTTCAGCCATCGACAGCGCCTCCTCCTCGTCGACATTGTGCAGTAACAGCGCAAACTCTTCACCGCCAACCCGGCCAAAAATATCACCCTTACGAATATGTGACGCAACATTGGCGGCAAAGCATTTCAACACCTCATCACCCACAGCATGCCCATAGGTGTCATTAACCATCTTAAAATGGTCAATATCCATCAGCATGACAGCAGCGTCACGGGAATGACGCTTTGAACGTTCAAGTTCTTTAGTCGCCTGCTCATTGAAAGCACGGAGATTCCAGATCTGCGTCAGGGTATCCGTTGTGGCTAACCTTTCCAGTTCCTGATTAGCTTTTTGCAGCTCCACAGTCCGCTCATTAACCAGCACTTCGAGATCGGCCTTGTGAGTCCTTAAATCGTTTTCGGTCAGTTTTTGCGCAACCTGAGTCTCATGCAGTACAGATAATAAACGGTTAAGCTGATCAGACAACTGCCCCAGCTCTGTACCTTTATGGGAATCAGGAACCTTTAAAGAGGGTTCAGGGTTTAAAGGATCCAGTGCCGACACCTGAGAAATCAGGGCCAGAACCGGCTTGCTCAGCGTTTTATGAAAAAGGAACAGCAGAACAGCTGCCAGCAGAACATTACGAATAATACCGCTCACCATCATCAGGACTGAGCGGTGAAAAAACTGTTGTGCAAGCAGATGTGTATCCAGGATGATGGATAACTCTCCCACCTTTTGTTTGCTTTCCTCATGAACAAGCGTACGGGTAATCGTGATGTTTTCACCGAACAACTGTTGCGATAGTCCATCAAACAGACCACTGGTTCGGGCATGGCCAGAAAACGCCAGATCCTCCCCCACATCATCAATAATTCTTGCCTGATAGATAATCTTGTACTTCATCAGGCTCTCGACGACGGTGTTAGCCAGATTGGAATCAATGTTGAATGCCGCCTGCGTTGCCGGCCGTTGAAGAATAGACACTATTTGCTCAGCGTTATCACAGACGCTTTGTCTTTCGGCCCGGAGATCCAGCAGAATAGTAGTCAGGCTTATCGAAAAACCGACAATAAGCGCAACAATAACGGTGTTTCTTGTTTGGCGAAACCAGATACTATTATTCAGACGCTTAGCTGAGATCAAGTTGCTGCCTCACCATCCTGGATGAAAAAAACCATCATAGATTTTCCGATAACGTACCAGTGATGCTTCGTCGAGAAACTCCTCATAAAACGACCTGAACTCAGGCGTTTTAACGGCAATATTCAATAAAACATCGATCTTTGAGATGACCTGACGACCCCATTCGGTATCAGAACAGCCGATATAACCAACAGTATAGTCGGTGATTTCTGCTATGGGCAGGGAAGTAAACTTATCACTAAAGGCTTCACGACGGCTATGAAACTGTGCTTCCACCGGCTGAGCGAACATCGCATCAATATACCCCTTATCCAACATAAAGAGTAAACCCTTGGGACCTTCATTACCCAGGCGCTCAACCAGCGCGGATGAATCTTTATATGTCGTCAACAGGGCATCCAGAGGTTTTGTATAAGAGCGGCCATTGGAATAACCAATACGAAACTGTCCACTCTGAATCAACTTCTCAACAGACACCTTACCGTTGTCTCTTTCAAAGGGAGCAAAGGCCTGAAGATCTTTTTTGCGAATAATCAGACTGTTAGGCAAAAGCAACCGGGCGGGACGACTGAATTTGATAAACGCCTCCCTTTCCCGGGTTTTCAACAGTGTTACCGAGCAACCGTTAACCCCTTTTTTCATATCACGAACCGTCCGCTTAAAGGGAGAGATCAGCACACGGTGTTCATATTCCGTCAGATTTTCAATCAGATATTTTTCGATTTTATCAGAGTATCCCTTTCCCGCATCCGGGCCATTAACAATACTCAGAGGAGGGAATTCCGGTTTATACCAGACGATTTCTGAGGCATTAACGTGTAATGCAGCAAAAGAGATAATCACTGCAAACAGGGCCAGACTTCGTCCATTCAGGTAAATGGTCATCATAGAAAACCTTCAGGTAGGCGGGAAATAGGCGATTTTATATATTTAAGCGTGTCCGCAGTATAAAGCAAGAGACAGCTTCCTGTGGCCAGGAAACCGATTGCTGACGATTCTCTCTCACCACTTTAGTGAATAAAGTTAATCATAAAAAGCTCATTATTGAGTTCCTACCACCAAAGAGGTATTGAGCTTATCTCTGTCAGAAACCCACTGACTACTACCCCAGCAGTGACCGCAACAGCGGTAACAGCCAGCTTAGTTTGCGAGCCCAACGGAAAGATCCGGCTGAATAACTCAGCAGGTTTGCAGATTATTTAAGCGTTATTTTCTGGTGTTGTATATGACAAAACTGAACTGACCGCTTTGCATCCGGCAGACGCTCAGGGTCAGATTGCATTGCACAGTTAAGGTTAAAGTCGTGCTGAATGAAGCGGTCTGTACTATCGCATAAGATCGGTTTTATCGAACTATTTTTATAGTTAATTCGAATATTACTTGCTGTTTTCTACCCCTAAGATAAGAGCTTAACGCACAATATCCCTACCAGGATGCAGGAGAGCAAGATGAAAATTAATCTGAAGGTTCGCCATGTTTCTATAAAAAAAGGGCTGGAAGAGTATGTCCGCCGGCGGATGACCTTTGCACTGGCATCACGCTATGACCAGACAAATCAAATTGATGTCACTCTTTCTGACATTAATGGTCCGCGAGGGGGCGAAGACAAGCGCTGCCAGGTACGCATCCTGATCGCCGGGCAGCGCGATATCCTCATTGATGATGTGCGGCAAAACTGGCAGGAAGCAATTGATAGTGCCGCCTCACGGGCCAGCAGAACACTCACCCGACGCCTGGCACGCACACGCAGCAAGAGCATCCGTCCCAAAAACAGGCTGCTCAACCAATCGCTTCCCGGGACAGAAACAGAATACGACGAATATTTGTCTGTAGCAGGAGAACACTAATGGACAAACCTATCAGTTCAAGCCCGGCATATACTGCGGGCTCCGACTCAACCCGCGTGCAGAACCGGGTGCTTAAAAACACCTATATGCTGTTGTCGATGACGCTGCTGTTCAGCGGCGCAACCGCTGGCCTGTCCATGGCCCTGAATCTGCCACATCCGGGCATCATTATTACCCTGGTTGGCTACTTCGGTTTGCTGTTCGCCACCTCGAAGTTCCGTAACAGCGGGTTAGGCATCGTCTGTGTCTTTGCGCTGACCGGATTTATGGGGCTAACCCTCGGGCCGATACTGAGTGCCTATATGAGCCTGCCAAACGGCGGACAGATCATCATGAACGCCATGGCGGCAACCGGCGTTATCTTCCTCGGCCTGTCGGCCTATGTTGTCACCACCAATAAAGACTTCAGCTTTATGGGCGGTTTTTTAACCGTCGGTATTCTGGTGGCTTTCCTGGCCGGTATCGGCGCGTTTTTCTTTGAGATCGCCGCGCTGTCTCTGGTAGTTTCTGCGATGTTTGTGCTGTTAATGTCGGGTCTTATCCTGTACGAAACCAGCAACATCATCCACGGCGGTGAAACCAACTACATCATGGCGACAACCACACTGTTTGTGTCGATCTTTAATCTATTCACCAGTCTGCTTCATCTGATGGGGTTTATGAGTGATGAATAAAACCGCATAAAGCAGCCGCTCAATTCACCACTGAGCACACCGGGGGGCACAAAGATAAAGTGTTAACCGGCAAAGAAAAAGCCAATAAAAAGCCCGCGATTGCGGGCTTTTATCATTGAAACGCAGCTGTTAGCTGGTAATGCTTTCAGGGCAGGGCGCGTAAACACACAGCCGCTATCTTTTCTGCTATAGCGGACGCCTGCCGGGATAATGACGAAGCACTATCCCGGCGTTGATTACCGGTAAAACAGACTCAGCCGGGCTGAGTTACAGCAGCAGGGTTACTAACTCGGATTTCCAGCTCAGCAGTATCAGAGTCACCAGGGTAGCGACCAGGAAAGGTACCAGCGCCCGGAAAATCTTCAGCGGCGGGCAGTTGGTCATGCTCGAGGCGATAAAGAGCCCTGCACCCACCGGTGGCGTCAATAAACCCAGCACCAGTGTCAGGCAGACAACAACACCAAACTGATAAGGGCTGATACCGAACTGGGCCTGAGCGATGGGCAACAGGATCGGCACCACCAGAATCAGCGCCGCGATACCATCGATTATCATGCCGACCAGCAGGAGAATGCCTACCACCATCAGCAGGAACATGAACGGGTCCGATGTCTGGGCGGCAATCCAGACAGAGGCATTTTGCGGAATCTTCTCGAAGACGATGACCCAGCCAAATACACCGGCAGCCGCAATCAGCATGATCACCATCCCGGAATTGAAAGCGGTCCGTTTCAGTATCTCAAACAGATGAGAGTATTGCAGATCCTTGTAGACATACTTGCCGATCAGCAAAGCGCCCAGCGAGGCCAGGGCCGCCGACTCAGTCGGCGTCGCCAGCCCGGTGAGGATTCCTCCAATAATGATCATCGGAATCAGTCCGGCCGGCAGCCCCATCAGCAGATATTCCTTCACTTTTTCGCGGCTCGGCCATTCGTCTTTGGGGTACTGGTACACCAGCCCCATCAGACTGATCGTAAGGATAAACAGGAAAGCCATGATCAGGCCGGGAATAATGCCCGCGATAAACATCTCAGAAATCGGCACCTGGGCCAGCACGCCGAATAACACAAACAGCATCGAGGGCGGAATAATGGGTGATAACAGACCACCAGCGGCGGTAATGGCTGCCGCATAGGATTTGTCGTAACCCTCACGCTCCATTGCCGGAACCATCGCCCGGGACATGATCGCTATCTGCGAGGCCGCCGAGCCCATAATAGCGGCCATCATCATATTGGCAACCAGATTGATATAAGCCAGACCTCCCTTAAAGCCGCCGACCATAATGCGTGCCACGTTGATCAGTCTGGACGTCAGTCCCCCCTCGTTCATCAGCTCTCCCGCCAGCATAAACAGCGGAATCGCCAGCAGACCATAGCTTTCGATTGCACTGAACAGCTGCTGGGGGTAGGAATCAAACAACACGGTGTTACCCGAGGCATTGATATACCAGAGTGCGGTCAGCGCCAGCACCAGCGAGATCGGAACCGCCATAAAGAGCAGCAATAAAAATACGGCAAAAGTCATCCGGCTTCTCCCATCTGGTTAGCCACAGGTCGCAGATTGTCGAGCAGGTTACTGAGGGCGTGCAGCAGCAGTGAAAAGGAGAAAACCGGCAGGGCCAGCCAGATCCAGAATTTCTTCAGATCCAGGGTGTTGGTGTTCTCTGAATAGATAAAATTGAAGGTGTCGGCCTGAAAGGTCAGCGGGTCAAAACCGGCCTGATAAAGGGCAATCGGATCGAACCAGCGCCAACAGAGCCAGAACATCAGCAGGGCGAAGAGCAACACCATCAGATCGCTGAACAGATCCAGACAGTAGCGGAATGTTCCGCTGAACCGGTCGGTGAGCAGGGTAACGGCGACAGCCTGCCGCTTTTTCAGCAGCGCCGAGGTAATGAAGAAAGTCATCCAGACCATACAGTAGATCGCCAGCTCATCCACCCAGTAAATCGCATACCCCACCGTACGACTGACGATATTCAGTAATATCAGCAGTGTGATCGCGCCCGCCAGTGAGGCCGCAACCACGACCTCAGCGCGGGCAATAAAGTTCGAAACAGATTTCAGCATGTTCTTCTCCGATCATGCCGGCACAATTTGCGCCGGTGTCATGTTTAGCATGGCGCTGAGAATCAGTTGCCCTTGATCTCAGTAACGGCCTTGCGGAGATTCACCAGGGAAGGAGCCTTTTTCGACCAGATACCCTCCCAGCTTTCAATAGCATCCGCAAACTGACCGCGATCAGCTTCACTGATGTTAATATTCAGCTGGCGTAGCTGCTGCTCCTGATCTTTCTCCTGTGCCTGGAAGCGGCTGATGACGTCGTCGAGCTGGGCTTTCATGGTGGTTTGAATCAGGCTCTTATCTGCATCGCTGAGTTGTTTCCACACACGTCCGGAAACCACACCAACCATCGGAAACATCATATGGTTGGAGATCAGCAGATTGTCAGCCCGTTCGTAAAATTTCAGTACCAGGATGGAATCGAAATCCATGTCGATGGCATCGACCTGGCCGTTAGCAAGAGCATCATAGACACCGGGCAACGGCAGAGGGGTCGGCGCAGCACCCAACGCAGTATAGAAATCCCGGATCGGCTCGAACGGTGTAATACGCAGTTTCTTACCGGCGATATCGGCTGGCCCCTGCACCGCATCGCGGCTCAATACCTGACGCATGCCCGCCATGCCATAGCCAACGCCGACCACGCCGACGCCGCTGGGCAGCTTATCAAGCAGACCGGTGGCAGCCTCGGAACGAAGTAAGGCGGCGGCCTGATCGATATTCTCAACCAGATAGGGGGCGTAAAGAGCGCCAAAATCCGGCACCCGGTTAGATATTTCGGCAATGGTCAGGAACGCCATATCCAGTGCTCCGGTCTGAAGCTGCTGTACCATCTGAGCCTCATTACCCAATTGCCGGGCAGGGAAGACAGAGACCGTGTGCTCACCACCCGATTTCTTATTTAGCTCCTCGGCGAAGTTGTTTGCCGCCTGAGTCCAGATATGCGGCGGGGGAGTGATCAACCCGAGTCGGAAATCACGGGCATCGGCAGCCATAGAAGCAGCCACCAGCGCTGCAGTTGTGGTGGCAGACAGCAATAGACGCTTGAATCGAGTCATTGTTAACTCCTTTGTTATTCTTCGTTTTTTATTTCAGCGGCCCAGGGCTTAAAGGCGCCGCCAAAGGCCCCGTCGTTGTAGGCTTCCGGGGCCACCAGTCACTATAAGACCAGAGATTCAGGTAGTGGCACTATCCCGATAATCCACAATATCTATCCTGTTTTTTACCGTTTCTTCGAAAGATGGGAAGAGTGGCAGCTGGGCATAAAAAAGGGTCGCTTTGCTGTTGATTAACTGACCCTTATTGCTTTGAGGTACTGCTCTCTGTCGGATAATCCGCGATTCAGTCGGCGCATCCGGAGATGCGGACTGATGTATCGTTATCCGCTCAGTGCGATCAGGTCAGAACACTGAGAAAACGTTCGTTAAGCACCCGGTCATGGTAGAAAATCGCCTTGCCCAGATCCTCGGCTTTCCAGGTCACCGGCTCATGATCGGGGTAGTGATAATCGCCACCGCAGAACACTTCGTTACGGTTGCCCGATGGGTCGAAGAAGTAGATGGTCTGACCATGAGTCAGGCCGTGACGGGTCGGGCCGATATCGATGGACGTGTTGGTCATGGAGATCAGATCCGCTGCACGCAGTACCGATTCCCAGGTTTCCAGGAAGAACGAAGCGTGGTGGAATTTACCCGGCTCCGGACAGTCGATAAAGGCCACATCATGGGCTTTCATGCTGGCCGTGATGAACGCCGCAACACGATTGCCTTCCGGATCAACCACCTGTTCAGCCAGATCAAAGCCCAGCACGTCGCGGAACAGCGCATAAGTATCTTCGACATTCGGCCCGTACAGCAGGCAGTGATCAAAGCGGGTGGCTTTCATCCCCTTAAGATCCATCGGCCAGGCTTCCGGATTGACGCTGGATACTCCCCATTTACCGGTGTGCTCTTTTTCCGCATAGAGCTCAAACAGATGACCTGTCGGTGCTTCAAAACGGATGCGACGGCCACAGCCACTCAGATTACCCGCGGGGAGATGTTCGACAGCACAACCGTACGCCGTCAGATCGCTTTCCAGCTGTTCTAACACGCTGTTGTTGAGCACTTTAAAGCCCATAAAGTCCATACCCGGCTCATCAGCCTGGCGCAGAACAATGGAGAACTTGTCTACTTCGGTCCAGCCTTTCAGATACACACGACCCTGATCGTCACGCTCCACCTCTATCAGTCCCAACAGATCCCGGTAATGAACCAGCGCCTCTTCAATATCCAACACCCGGAGCTGTACATGGCCGGGACGCATTACACCTTTTCTCATATCTATTTTCCTGATTATTATTGTTCGGCTCAGCTGGCTGAGAATTTCTCGTAGTGGACATGGCTGTTGCTCATCTCCCGCTGGTCGAGCCAGTCTTTGACCGCATCGACCATCGGCGGTGGACCACAGAGGTAGGCGTCGATCTCACCCCCATTAAAGTGATGCTCTTCAAACAGGTCAGTCACGACACCTACCGGCCCCTGCCAGCCACCATTTTCTTGCATAACAATGTTGTGGTAACTGAAGTTAGGCAGTTTCTCTGCATACCCCTGAATACGCTCGATCTCGCAGAGATCTGCCGCCTGGGTGACGCCATAGAACAGCGTCACCGGCTGCGTATAGCGGGCAGGGTGGGCCGACATCTCATCGAGCATGCCGAGGAAGGCTGCCAGACCGGTCCCTCCGGCGACCAGAATCAGAGGTCGGGTGATCTGGTGCAGATAGAAAGCGCCAAGAGGGGCTTTAAGGCGCAGGGTGTCACCGGGTTTAACGCGATCGCGCAGATAGTCGCTCATCACGCCCTGGGGTAACAAACGAATCAGGAATTTCAGCTGATTCCTGTCATTGGGCGCGCAGGCAAAGGAGTAGGAGCGCCATTCATCGGTACCGGGTACCTGCACGTGAGCGTACTGGCCCGGCAGGAAGTCCAGCTGACCCGCGCGCACGCTGGCATCGATGTGGACCACCGCGGTGGACTCGGACACGATCTCGACCGCTTTGACCGTCGCGTCGATCTGCTCCGGGCCGGCACTGGTGCACAGCGTTGAATCGAAGTCGAACTGCAATGCGCTGTCGGATGACACCCGCATCTGGCAGGTCAGTACGGCACCCTTTTCAAGTTCGGCTTCGCTGAGGGCATCCTCATCAACATAATCCAGCTCATAGCTGCCGGACTGACAGGTTCCCTTGCAGGTAGCGCACACCCCTTCGCGGCAATCGACAGGAAGAGTCATGCCCTGGCGCAGGGCCGCATCAAGCACGGTTTCGCCGGCGTTGACGCCAATGAAGTGGGTTCGGCCATCACTGAAGTTCAAGGCTACTTTATACATAAGGTATCTCTTTTAATTATCAGCTCGATCAGGCTGGCAGCCCGATCGTCGCCCTCAGAGGCCGGGATGGGTTTTGCGGCAACCCGGCCTTCCGGGACACCATTGACCGTGAGCCAATGGCGTAGTCTCTGGGGTTAACGCTCAGACGTGGTAGAAATCCAGCACATGGCGGATCTTGTCGTTCAGCAGAATCGCTTGCTTACGGCAGACCTTCCAGCTGTCGTTATCCGGGCGCAGGCGGTATTCCACCCGGCCAAAGAAGGCTTCGGACTCGCCGAAGCGATAGAAGTGGGTGATCCAGTTGGCCTTAACCAGCCAGGTACCGTCTTCCTGTTCTTCGCCCTGGACGTTATTGATCAGGTGCAGCGTACGGGGCATGGGGGTACAGGCGGCCGATTTACCGGTGCGGATACGGAAGACCCGGTCTTCAAGGCCGGCCCGGTTAGGGTAATAGATCAGTGACATCTCGCGCTTCGGGTCAGTGGTGTGAATATGTTCCGAATCCCACTGGGGAATATGAAACTCAGACTCTTCGTCAAACAGCGCCAGATATTCATCCCACTGCTGACGGTCACAGTATTCCGATTTGCGGTAGAGAAACTGCTCAATGCTGGTCAGTACGTTACTCATCGTTCAGTCCTCCTGTGCCTGTTGCTGTTTGGCATTCAGTCCATCCAGCAGATAGCGCTGCCAGTTCGCGTGTTGGTTGACATACAGCCCTTCGTGAGTGAACTCGGTCCCGGTGATGGCCGGCTGGATATCCAGCGCTTCGGTATTAGCGGTTGGTTCGCGGGTCCACTTATCGCAACCCCGGGAGATATCATTCCACTTTTCCAGACGTGCTTCGAAGCCGATCTGCGCTTCGCGGAATTCAACCAGGTCGTCCGGCGTCCCCATGCCAGAAACGTTGAAGAAATCCTCAAACTGACGAATACGGTTTTCCCGATCGGCGTCGGACTCACCCTTCACACCCAGACAGAAACTATGCACCTCGGTCTTATTCCAGGCGACGGGGCGTATCACCCGCAGCTGCGAGCTGATCTGATCCATAAAGAACAGGCTTGGATAGAGATTCAGGTTACGCAGACGATGCATCATCCACTCTGCGCGCTGCTGGCCATACTCTTCAATCAGGCGCGGCATTACCGTTGCGTAGCCCGGTCGCACCTCAGGGTTTGGCATGTCGCTGAACAAAATGGTGTGGCCATTTTTGAAACCAAACCAGCCATCATCCGTTTCGCTGTCGCCGGCCCCTAACTTGCTGTAGTCGAGGGTTCTGCTGGTCTCGCCTTGTTTCTCGGCATTCTGCTGCTGACGCTGCTGCACCGTCGCCACGTAGTTAAAGTGCACGGTGCTGACGTGGTAACCGTCCAGGCCGTTCTCGTTCTGCAGTTTCCAGTTGCCGTCGTAGGTGTAGGAGGAGCTGCCCGGCAGTACTTCCAGTTCACCGTCTTTGGCCTGGGCCACCATCATGTCAATCCCGATGCGGGCGTCACCAAGGAAATCCTCCAGACTCTGCTCGCACTCGGTATTCAGGTTTATAAAGATAAAGCCCTTGTAGTTGCTGATCAGCGCCTTGCGCAGGCCCCGTTTCGACTTATCAAAACCGGCTTGATACTCATTCTCGGCCTTCACTTTCACCAGACGGCCATCGGTTTTGTAACACCAGGCGTGGAATGGGCAGGTGAAGGTGGACTGATTGCCACGGCAGACCCGGGTCAGGGTGGCACCACGGTGCTGGCAGGCGTTAATCAGGGCGTGCAGCCGGCCCTTGCTGTCGCGACTGATAATCATCGACTGACGACCGGCCTTCATGGTGAAAAAGTCGTTCGGGTTGGCAACCTGGCTTTCATGGCAGGCGAAGATCCAGGTGTTCTCGAAGATCAGCTCCATCTCAAGATCAAACAGATCCCGGTTGGTAAACATCTCGCGGGCGACGCGGTAGACGTTATCTTCTGGGCGGAAGTCCACCCAACCGGCGATTTTTTCCCGCCAGTCATTCAGTGTTTGGTTATTATTATTGCTCATGCTTTCGCTCTCCACACTTAGGCATCAATGAGTCCGATGCCATTGCATCAAACTAGTGCATCTATGAAAGCAAAGAGACCCTGTTATCGGCTATCCAGTTATCCAAGTAGCTTTATCCTCTTTTTACTGTCAGCAGTGATAACCAGCGCGCCAGGTGAGCCATCAGTCAGACCAGATGACACTCAATTGACACATATCATTGACTGGTGCTATTTTGATCAGAAAACCACTCTCAACTCTTTCCCAGGCAAGAGCAGTAACCGGGCAATCATCCGGATAATAATAAAATAGGGACTCGCTATGCTGAGCCACCACGATGTAATTGATGGCCATCAACCTCAAATCATGGCCGATGTCCTTGATGCAGAAGGCGCCCGGTCCTGGATGGAATCTATTTGCGGACCTCATTATCTCAGGGCCGACAAACCCAAATCGGTCCGTTTTCGCCATGTCGGCAGCATTCTTTCGTCGACCACCACCGCCGTAGGCCATATTGAGTACGGTACCGATGTCTCGATCGAAACCGACGACCTGCAGAACAGTTACAGCATCAGTTTACCGTTGAGCGGATATCAGCAATTACAGATACCCAACAAAGAGGAGCTGTCAGATCCGGCCAGTGGGATTATCATCTCACCGTCTCAGCCGTTCACGCTGCACATCAGTGGCAATTGCCGAAAAACCCTCGTCCGGATTTCCCGTCAGGAGATGGAAACCGAACTGGAAAAACTGATCCGCCAACGCGTGTCCGAACCGCTGGTGTTCGCTCCCGTTATGGATGCCGCAATAGGGCCAGCCAGCGCCTGGTGGCGTACGGTACGATATATCGAAAGTGAACTGAGCAGGCCTGATAATCTCTATACAAATACCCACTTCATTCGTGAAATGGAGCAGGCGCTGATTAAAGGGATTCTGCTATCACAACCAAGCAACTACTCGGAGGTTATCGAGCTTGCGGTGAATCAGTCGTTGCCCGGGTATCTGAAACATACAACTGATTTCATACGCAGCAACGCCAGCAACGATATCACCATCGAAGATATAGAGAGCACCGCTGGCGTTTCACGCAATAAACTCTATGCCGACTTCAAACGGTATTTTGGTGAACCGCCAACCACCTACCTGAAGCGCATACGCCTGGAGCACGCACGGCAGGATATTCTGCAAGATCGCGGTTACGAAAATATCTCCTGCATCGCGATGAAGTGGGGCTTCAATCATCTGGGCCGGTTTTCGGCCGACTACAAGAAGCAGTTTAACGAGTCACCATCAGAGACACTGCAACGCGTCAAAACAAAAATCTAAGCGGAGGAATAATCTTCGCGATAACGCAAGACCGCCTGACGATCATTCTGTGTCTTACAGAACAAAACCGGGCGATTAGTCACCCTCAAACCGTCAGCAGGGGACAGGGCAAAAGCTATTCCGGGATATGCCAAAGGTAGACAAATTGAGCTACGCCAGGCATAAGCAACAGACTTAATCTTCTAAATTTCGTACAAAACGGTACTGCTCAGCATCTGCGGCAAGGCGGTATAAAATAGCCGGTCTCCCGGCGTCTTTGCGAAACTTACCGGTATCTTCCAAAAGGTTTGCCTGTTCAATACGGCGACGAAACGAACGCTTTTGCAACGGCTTGCCAATAAGCAGCTCATGCAGGTGCTGCAACTCAGGAAAAGTAAACTCCTCCGCCAGAGCATAAGCGGGCACGATAGAGTAGAGCGCTTTTTGCTTTAGCCTTTCACGTCCAGCCTCAATGATCGTCATGTGATCAAACGCCAGTGTCATCTCCGGCAGCTGTGCAACATCAACCCATTGCGCATCAGCCACCGTTGCTATTCTGGCTTCGCAGGTCTGATAAGCCATCAGCGCGGTATAACTGACCGTAACCGACCAGCCCCGTTTATCACGCCGGTTGTTGCCATAGCTGGCCAGCTGCTCAAGGTAGGGCGCGGTTATACCGGTTTTATCCTCAATGACACCATTAATCGCCTGTGTCAGATCAGCCATCCGATGGACATCAATAAAGCCCCCCGGTAATCCCCATTTGCCCAGCTCCGGATGACTCGCCCGTTCCACCAGCAGCACTTTTAACACGCCATCATGATAGGTAAACAGTGCAGCGTCGACGGTCACCAGAGGACTATCGAACTGCTTTGGGTCATATTGCTGCAGGTAAGTTGCTTCATCCATTACTGATTGTTCTGACATATTCCGGCTGCTTTAGGGTTTGAAGAGGATAACGTCATTCTAATTAATTTGTGTCTTTTTGTCACTTAATGCTTGACAGAATAAGTGTCTATAAGTCACTATTTATATTAGTGACATAAAGACACTATTTAAAAGGAGAGACAATCATGTTTGGAATTCCATTCTTTAAAGCCGACGCTACAACTTACGCCATTAAAACAGCCAACGGTAAAGTCTGCCGAAAAGGCCAGGGCATCAGTTTCTGGTATAACCCGGGGACAACCTCCATTGCCTGTGTGCCAACCAGCGTGCAGGAAGCCTCATTTATCTTCAACCTACAGACAGACGACTTCCAGGAGGTACGGGTTCAGGGGCAGCTGAGTTATCGCATTGTTAACCCTGACCAGTTGGCTGAGGTGATGAACTACACCGTGAGCCCCAGAGAAAATCGTTACACAACAGAAGACCCTTTACGCTTAGATGACCGCATGATCCGCTTCGTACAGAACCGCTTTCAGGCAGACATACAGGCCGTCAAACTGAGAGAAGCCCTGAAACTGACGAAACAACTGATGACAAATACTCAGCAGGGGCTGGCAGATGAACCGGCATTGCAGACCCTGGGCATCGAGGTGGTAGATCTGAGTATCACCGGCATTACCCCCGCGCCGGAAACCGTCCGGGCACTGGAAGCGGAAGCCCGGGAGTCGATTCTCAAAGAAGCGGATGACGCCATCTATCTGCGCCGTAAAGCCGCGGTGGAACAGGAAAGAACCATCCGGGAAGCCGAGTTACAAACCGATCTGGAAGTGCAGAAAAAAGAGCAGGAAATTAAACAGGAGCAGGTTACCAACGAACGCAACCTGATGAGGGCCAGAAAAGAGATCGAACAAGAGAGACTACAGGCCGACATCGAGGCGGAAAGTCAGCGAATCGAGCTGGTACAACTGAATGCTAAAAACGGCAAGATTGAAGCGGAAACACAGGCCTACGCGATTGAAGCGCAACTGAAAGCCTATCAAAGCATCCCCGTGGAAAACCTCAAAGCCATGGCGATGGGCAACATGCAGGCCGATCAGCTGTTCGCTTTTGCTTTCGATTCTTTAGCACAAAACGCCGCGAAAATTGGTGAGTTAAATATCTCTCCAGATCTGTTCTCTCAACTGATGAAAAAGGCCGGATGATGACTACGACAAATCAAACCCGTTATGTACTGGTATGGCGCAAAACAAGGCTGGAAGAGCTGGTAGGGCGGTTTAATACCTGGCCTCAGGCGCAATTCTACCTCGAACACAATCAGGCCGATCCCAGTGACTATCTGGCCGAACATGATCTTTACCGTCAGCGCGTACAGGAGATCGAGCAGGTATTAAAAGCCCGTGGGCGGTTTCAGTCCCTCAGCCGTCAATACCTGCCCAGTTTCCAGTTCGGGCCAGACGATGTGGTCGTGGTGATTGGCCAGGACGGTCTGGTGGCAAACACCCTGAAATACCTCGACGGACAGCCGGTGATCGCCATCAACCCTGATCCTCAGCGCTGGGATGGCATCCTGCTGCCTTTCGAAACGAAAGACCTGAACAGCGTTATCAGCACCGTCAGCAAAGGACAATCAACGGTTAATGAGATCACCTTTGCCCAGGCACGAACCAATGATGGGCAGACCCTGTTAGCCATCAATGACCTGTTTATCGGGCCAAAAAGTCACACTTCGGCCCGCTATTCCCTGACCTGGGACGGGCAGACGGAACAGCAATCCTCGTCAGGAATCATCATCTCCACAGGGTTTGGCTCTACCGGCTGGTTTGCGTCCGTACTGGCCGGTGCTGTTGGTGTCATGAAAGAAACCGGCACTCAGAACCACCCTCTACAGGGTGGATTTGACTGGAGTGCACCGAAACTGCAATTTGCCGTGCGGGAACCTTTCCCCAGCCGAACCTCATCCACCTCATTAGTGTTTGGCGAGGTCAGCCTGAGCAAACCACTGAGTTTAGAATCCATGATGCCGGAGAATGGGGTTATCTTCTCCGACGGTGTGGAAAACGACTACTTACTGTTTAACTCTGGCTGCAGGGTAACCATTGGGCTGGCAGAAAAGCGCGGGAGGCTGGTAACAGGATAACCGGTCGGCAGGCGAGTATCGTCTGCGTTTGGAGACTTCTCAGAAAGAGAGTGCACTCACTTTAGGTATGCTCAAGCGTACTTTGAAAAACTATTCGCATCACCGTCGGGTTACGGAATGGTTGCCTCTATTCATCGTCATACGGAAAAAATCTATCCCCTTATCTGCTACTTCGGGTAACCATTAAGCAATCGCCTGCAGGCCTTTTTTTTCTGCGATAGCCAGCAATTTAGCCGTTGCACCAGAAGGTTTAGAGGTACCTTGCTCCCACCGCTGCACCGCTTTGACAGTAACGCACAGGTAAGCTGCCAGCACAGACTGGCTGACATGGTTTTTTTCCCGGACCTCTTTGATTCGTTCTGGTGTATAGGTTGGGACAGGTGTCAGACATAGCGCATCAAAGTTGCGCATAGTAATCTCATCCACCGCGCCACTGTCATACAAAGCGGTCATGTCTTCGTGTATGGAGTTAAGAATATCACTCATGACGGTTTCTCCTCAGAACGCCTTGTTATCTCGCGTATTGCACCACTCTCCAGAGCTATCTTCAGCTGCTGAATATTCAGCTCGAAATACACTTTGGCCATTTCCTTAAGTGCTGCTTTTTCTTTCTTAGTGATATTATCTCGTTCACCTTTGGGAAAGCCGTAAAGGAAGAAAGCTCTTTCACCCTCTTTAAACCCAATAATTGTGCGCAAACTACCACTTTTACCCTGCCCATTAATGCCAATACGCTTCTTAAAAACAGAGCCGCCCAGATCTGCATCAATAAGTCCATTTTCAATTTCAGCGATGGTGCTTTCGAGTTTTTCATCTGCCAAACCAACATCACCGGACCATTTAGCAAACTTTTTCGTTAAGAAAATCCGTGTCACCCAAGTCTTCCTTATCCATAAGGCTCTCACAACTATACTACTGAGTAGTATACTATAAAATAGCATAATTTGATTTTTTCCATCAACAGAAGACAAAGCCAGTCTCGTCAGGGTTATGGGTTATGGCCGATGGAATAGTCATTACTATTCATCGTCATACAGAAGTATCGTTACACTAAACTCACCACAGAGGGCACAGAGTTAAAGCGACAACGGAGGGGAAAAGGCCAACGTTCAGAACGGCTAAAGCATAAAGGATCAGAACTGTTAAGTTTGGATCAATGACTCTGACCCTTTGATCTCGTAATAAGGGCTTTGACCCCTTTAATTTCTGGTTGGCTACTTCGGTTTGCTGTTCGCCACCTCGAAGTTTCGTAACAGCGGTTTAGGCATCGTCTGCGTATTTGCACTGACCGGATTTATGGGCCTGACCCTCGGGCCGATACTGAGTGCCTATATGAGCCTGCCAAACGGCGGACAGATCATCATGAACGCCATGGCGGCAACCGGAATTATCTTCCTCGGACTGTCGGCCTACGTTGTCACTACCAAAAAAGACTTCAGCTTTATGGGTGTTTTTTTAACCGTCGGTATTCTGGTGGCTTTCCTGGCCGGTATCGGCGCGTTTTTCTTTGAAATAGCAACGCTGTCTCTGGTGGTTTCAGCGATGTTTGTACTGTTAATGTCAGGTCTCATCCTGTACGAGACCAGCAACATCATCCACGGCGGTGAAACCAACTACATCATGGCGACAACAACACTGTTTGTATCGATATTCAATCTATTCACCAGTCTGCTTCATCTGATGGGGTTTATGAGTGATGAATAAAGCCGCATAAAACAGGGGTGTCACCATAACAGGTGATAGCCGTTTATCACACCGGAAAGAGGGAGGCGGCCGCCGCGCCTCCAGCCCTCCAGAAGGCCCGCCACATCAGCAACGATCGCCATTGACCGCTGAATAGACAACCCAGGCACATGGAATACTTTGATGGACTGTTCTGCATAGCCATTTAACTGAGCAACTTCATCCCTAGATAGGGACATTGCATAAGCAATCGCGTCTATGACTTTGGAAGAGGGAGGATTTCTTCGACCACTTTCGATCTCACTTATATAACTGCTATACACATCAAGAGCCTCAGCAAGGTCTTTCTGCTTGAACCTATGCTTCAGTCGTAGTGTTGTTAGATACATGCCGAAAGGGTTCATTATTGAGTCCAAGTTCTTCACAAATGAGTTACATAAATATTAGTGACAAAAACAGTAAAACTCAATTTATACTTATTTTTCAGAAGGTTACGATATATATTAACCTTGCTCAAGCTAATAAATAGCGTCATCGAGATCAACTATCTGATTTGAAAGTAACTTTCCATTCAACTAGAAAAAACCATGTCATTTCGTATTCCTTTATATCGGAATAACACTATCAAACCAATTTGGTATAAATCTCTATGTAATTTGTGAAAAAGTGTAGGTAAACTCATATTTACAGGAAGTGTTCGTTTGAAAAAACGCCACACAAGGATTAATCATCTAGAAGAACTCATATGAACCAGCTTCACGAGTCTAATCAGCTCCACTTTTTTTCTGAAAATTCTGATATCAAACCAGAGCCAGAAGTTGTATCCCAACTTCTTGGTAAGTTGAGTAAGTTCGGCTTTATGCCAACTTTTGGTCAATCAATAAATGCACTTTCAGGCGAAAAAAAGAAGTTCATCATCATGGTCACTGGAGATGAAAATCTTCGCATTGAGTTTCAAGCTAATCGTATAGTTTTATCCTCTGAAGGAATTAATCTAGATGAGCTCTTGGAAAAGGCTAATGAAATCTTGCCCCTGTTAGAGGAGGTTTTTCCAGAGAAAAAAGCCAACCGCTTATCGCTAATCAACAACAAGCTGTATGTTGGCAACGATGAAGAGTATTCAGCACTTTATAAGAAGCTCTTTACCTATCACCAGGCTGAGCCGTTCGAATGGGACAATAGAATTGCTGAAAGAAAGCCATTAGACAATACAAAAGAACAACTCAATTGCATCAGCGCTATTAGAAGATGCAAAGTGTCTGCTCCTTTTCATAACAGTAATCAACCTTTTGATGCCGTTACAAGTGAGTCAGATATCAACACTATTCCCGAAAATGAAAACTTTAGATTTAGCCTTAACGAATCTATAGAAATTCTTTCTGAGATACTAAAGGTTAGCAAGTCTGCAAGTGATCTGCTGAATCCTTACTTTAGCTAACTTGAGGGGATTGATGTGCCATATCAAAATGAAAGTACTTCAACTCTAGTTCCTTCTAATGCATTCAGTTTATTAACTAGTAGTACTATTGAGAAAAAAGATCTAAAAAGAGATGAACACATTGGCTTTAAGTTAAAGCGGCGATCTGGCTCCAAATCTCAGAGCAGCATTTATAGCCTCTCCTCATCAACTAACAAGCTATCTCATACGGATAACTTTGAAGCCTCTGTTAGAAAGTACTCTAGATACATCATCAACCTAATCCAATCTGATGAATATGTCGAAGGAGAGGTAAGCAAAACTGAGTTTTTCTTGGAAGATCTCCACTCCAAGAATGAGTACATCTTCCGTGACTGCTTTCAGTCAGCATGGCTAGAACTCTATTTGCAAGGTAATCCGCAGCTAATAGGCACTTTCATTAACATTGCCTCAACTATTGATTACGAGTGGTTAAATGACCGTGCGGATGTACTGATATTCGGCGCTTATTCTCATAAAGACGTATATGTTAACGATTCGATACTGAGAGCTATCGAGTCTTGGGAGCAACCTCACCATATTAGATATCTAGAGCAAATTAGACCCTTTGAGATATCCTGGTTGGAGGACTATAGACAAAGTGTACTTGAGTTCCTGAGAGAGATTTAATGAGTTTTTTACTAAGGAAGGTATCGTTCGCTAAATGGGAACCAAACAAAGATAAAAATTCTGATGAATTTACAGCAGATGCTATAACAGGCTGTACTCGAACAATGCAGAATACCTTATCAGTTTGGAACTCAAACTCCATGGATTTTGATGCTGATGAGGTAAAAGATCTTGTAGTAGCATTAGCGATTACTATGCAGCGTCCAGACGCAATTGACTTATTATGGCTTGAGCAAGCTTGGTTAGAAGAGAACGGAATTGATATCAACGCAACCCCCGGCGATTCGTTGTATCAAGCTATAAATAGTAAGCATAGAGATCTCCAAAATCTAAGCCATAAAAGTTTAGCAATTGTTGGTGAGCACATAGTAGAGAGATTAAAAACGCCAGATAACTATAAAAAATGGACAAAGCAAAACTTAATTAAGCTAGTAGCTGAAAGCTCTACTAAACCAGAATCATTCGAAATAAGTTCTCTTTCTCCAAAGTGGCAAGAGGCACTTGAGAAATACTTCGCAAAAGCTAAAGCCGTATAGTTATTAATATTGGAATAAAAAAAGCAGCCATCTGGCTGCTTTTTTAGTTCTTATTTCATTTTAAATGAGACGCCATTTCACTCTAAATGAGATTTGACAAACACCCCATCAAATATCCAGATTGGACACATTCAGCGCATTGGTTTCGATGAAATCACGGCGCGGCTCTACTTCATCGCCCATCAGGGTGGTGAACAGCATATCTGCAGCGATGGCGTCGTCGATGGTGACGCGCAGCATGCGGCGCTGTTCCGGGTCCATGGTGGTTTCCCACAGCTGTTCCGGGTTCATCTCGCCCAGTCCTTTATAGCGCTGGATGTAGTAGCCGCGCTTGGACTGTTCCATCAGCCAGTTAAGACCGGCAGTAAACTCAGTGGTCGGGAAGGTGCGTTCACCGCGTTTAAAGTAAGCGGTTTCTTCCAGCAGGCCATCGAGGGTTTCACCCAGGCTGGTGAGGGTGGCGTAGTCTTTCGATTCAAAGAATGTCTGGTCGAAGGTGTAGTGATGGCTGACACCATGCTGAATCACTTTGACACTGGGCAGGAAGATGCCCTGGTGCTCCATATCCTCAGCGGCAGAGGAGGTGTAGACATCACCACCATCCAGGTGATCACCCAGGCCATCACACACCTTGTCGATCCATTCTGCCACGACCTGCTCATCTTTCAGCTGTTCAGGACTCAGACGTGAGGTGTACACCATCTGCCGCAGAATTGGCTCGGGATAGAGGCGGGACAGACGGACGAGCATCTTATCAACCGCACGATAGCGGTTTACGATCTCTTCCAGACCGGTGCCGCTGATCGGTGGGGCATCAGCATTCACATGCATTGATGCACCTTCCAAGGCGCCCTGCAGCAGGTAGTTTTCCAGGGCATCATCATCTTTCAGATACTGTTCCTGCTTACCTTTCTTGATTTTGTACAGTGGCGGCTGGGCGATAAAGACATGGCCGCGCTCGATAATTTCTGGCATCTGCCGGAAGAAGAAGGTTAGCAGCAGGGTGCGGATGTGTGATCCATCCACGTCGGCATCGGTCATGATAATGATGGAGTGGTAACGCAGTTTGTCGGCGTTAAACTCTTCCCGGCCGATACCGGTGCCCAGTGCGGTAATCAGTGTGCCGACTTCAGCAGAGGCCAGCATCTTGTCAAACCGGGCTTTCTCGACGTTGAGGATCTTACCCTTCAGCGGCAGAATCGCCTGTGATTTACGGTTGCGGCCCTGTTTGGCAGAACCACCCGCAGAATCACCCTCCACCAGGTAGATTTCAGAGAGGGCCGGGTCTTTCTCCTGACAGTCGGCCAGCTTGCCGGGCAGTCCGGCGATATCCAGCGCACCTTTACGGCGGGTCATTTCACGGGCTTTACGCGCCGCTTCACGGGCACGGGCGGCATCGATCATTTTCGAGACGACGGCCTTGGCATCCTGTGGGTTTTCCTGAAGGTAGTCGTTGAGCTGTTCATACATCGCCTGCTCAACGGCGGTTTTCACCTCAGAGGAGACCAGTTTGTCCTTGGTCTGGGAGGAGAACTTAGGATCGGGCACTTTAACCGACACAATGGCTGTCAGGCCTTCCCGGCAATCATCACCGGTGGTGGCGCCTTTAGCATTCTTGTTAAGTTTTTCCGCTTCGATGTAGTTGTTCAGGGCGCGGGTGAGGGCGGTACGGAAACCGGACAGGTGGGTACCCCCGTCACGCTGAGGGATGTTGTTGGTAAAGGAGTGGATGTTTTCCTGATAGCTGTCGTTCCACTGCATCGCCACTTCAACACCCACGCCATTGTCATGCATGACGTTGATATGAAACATCTTATTCACAGCGGTTTTGTTGGTATTCAGGTAATCAACAAAGGAGCTCAACCCGCCTTCATAGGCGAACAGTTCCTCTTCGCCACTGCGTTCATCGATCAGACGGATAGCCACACCTGAGTTGAGGAAAGATAGTTCCCGCAGACGTTTAGCCAGAATATCGAATTTAAACTCGAGCTGATTATGGAAGGTTTCTTCAGACGGCCAGAAGCGTACTGATGTACCGGATGTTTCTGTCTGTCCAACCACTTTCAGCGGCTCATCGGGCACACCGTGGCGGTAGGTCTGCTCATAGACATCGCCTTTACGCCGGATGGTCAGTTTCAACTCAGCAGAGAGAGCGTTTACCACCGATACGCCGACACCATGGAGACCACCGGACACTTTATAGGAGTTATCATCAAACTTACCGCCAGCATGTAACACGGTCATGATAACCTCTGCAGCGGATACGCCTTCCTCTTCGTGCATATCGGTAGGGATGCCCCGGCCGTTATCCGACACGGTGACACTGTTATCGCCATGGATAACCACTTTGATCTCGCTACAATGTCCAGCCAGAGCTTCATCGATCGAGTTATCCACAATCTCGAACACCATATGATGCAGACCAGTACCGTCGTCGGTATCGCCTATATACATTCCCGGGCGCTTACGAACCGCATCAAGTCCCTTAAGGACTTTAATACTGGAAGAATCGTATTCGTGATTTTCGCCGCTCATTCAGATCTCCTGGCTGTCTTACTGAGTGCTAAGCGCACCCTTCTTGTATATTGAAAAAACGCAACCCGGCCTCGTCGGACCAGTAACCGGTCAGTGCATCCCTGTCAACGCAGGTGATAAAACACTGGCTGGCGGTTTTTTCTAAATAGTTACAGAACAGTCGGCTATGGTGCTGATCCAGCTCTGACGGAAGGTCATCAATCAGATAGATACAGGCCCGACTGTTCAACTTGTAAAATAAAACGCCCTGCGCCAGCTTCAGGGCGCTCACCACCACTTTTTTCTGCCCCCTTGAGAGACGTTCTGAAGCGGTGTGACCATCAACCTTAAGGCGCAGGTCGGCCCGTTGTGGACCAGCACTGGTATAACCCTGACGCAGATCGCGCTCAAAGTTGTCATCCAGCACCTGATCCAGGCCGCGCTTTTTGTCCCATCCGGGACTAAAACTGAGATCGATGCTGATGCCTTCAAGCAGATCAGTAAGGATCAAATCAAATTCGGGTTTCAATGCTTCAATATACAGTTCGCGAAGCGTATTTAACTGTTCAGCATAGGTAATATATTCCCGGTCCCAGACCGCCCGAATACGTTGCTCGATTTTACCATATTTCAGCAGAGAGTTTCTTTGTTTTAATACCCGCCTGAAGCCACGCCAAAGCCTTATAAATTCGGGATTTGAATGAAATGATCCCCAGTCTAAAAACTGCCGTCTGACCGCCGGACTGCCTTCCAGAATCATAAAGGTTTCTGAGTTGATCACCTGAATCGGTAACAGCTCGGCCAGGGTGGTAATATCGATGTTATTACCGGCATAGCGGATGCGGCAATCGCTCTCCAGATTTCGCTCAACCCCTAATGGCTGACTCATCCCGCTGCCCATCGCATCCAGCTGCGCAAATACTGTGCACTGCTGCGCGCCGGTCTGAATCAGATGATTGAGTTTATTGGTACGGAACGAACGACATAGCCCCAGCAGATGGATCGCTTCCAGCAGACTGCTTTTACCGCTGCCATTAGCGCCGTGAATGATGTTAATACCGGGCGAGGGTGACAGAGACAGATCGCTGATATTGCGAACCGCACGAATATTAAGTTGGGTTATCGGCATATCGGCATGTATAGAGGCGGGGGATGTGAAGAAGGGGGCCTGCGGCCCCCTGACGGGATTACATCCGCATCGGCATAACCACGTAGAGGGAGTTGGCATCATCCAGCCCCTCAATCAGCGCACTGCTGTTAGAGTCAGCCAGGGTAAAGCGAACCACTTCTGAGTTAACAATCGACAGCACGTCTAACAGATAGTTAACGTTAAAGCCGATTTCCAGGGTGTCACCTTCATAATCCACAGCCACGGTTTCTTCCGCTTCTTCCTGCTCCGGGTTATTGGCCATCACCTGCAGATAACCATTGGTCAGCGACAACCGCACACCTCGGTATTTCTCATTCGACAGAATCGCGATGCGGCTGAATACCTGACGCAACTCCTGACGGGTGCCGAGCATAAACTTATCGCCACCCTGAGGGATTACACGCTGATAATCGGGGAATTTACCGTCAACCAGCTTCGAGGTGAAAGTGAAATCACCGGCATGGGCGCGGATATGATTAGCACCCACCACCAGTTTCACCTGATCATCGCCGCTCTGTAACAGACGGGCCAGTTCGAGGATACCTTTACGGGGCACAATAAACTGATGGTTGGTCGGACCGTTGGTGTCCACCTCAGCAACGCTGGTTGCCAGACGGTGGCCATCGGTAGACACTGCCCGCAGGCTGTTCTCGGTGATCTCCAGCAACATACCATTGAGGTAATAACGCACATCCTGCTGCGCCATGGAGAAACCAGTCTGATCGATCAGATGACGCAGCTGGCTTTGCAGTACGTTCAGCTCAAAGGATTCCGGGCTATCTTCAACATTGGGGAACTCAGCCGCTGGCAGGGTAGAGAGAGTGAAACGGCTGCGACCCGCTTTAATAACCATCTTCTGACCGGTGAGGGTCAGCTCAATCTGCGCCGAATCTGGCAGGGATTTACAGATATCCATCAGCTTGCGTGCAGGTACCGTAATAGAGCCCGCTTCAGCGGGTTCATCCAGTTGCACCCGGCCAACCAGTTCAACTTCCAGATCGGTTCCGGTCATCGACAACTGATCGCCCTCAGCAACCAGCAGGATATTGGAAAGCACTGGCAGAGTCTGACGACGTTCCACTACACCTGCAACCAGCTGCAGAGGCTTAATTAGCGCTTCTCGCGAAATAACAAATTTCATCTTTTTGCTACCCTTAATTGATCAGCCTGTTACGCGGTCAGATGACGTAACAGATTCTGATAATCCTCTCTTATATCCGTATCGGTCTCACGCAGCGAAGCTACTTTACGACAACCATGCAGCACCGTGGTGTGGTCCCGCCCACCAAAAGCATCACCAATCTCAGGTAAACTGTGATTGGTCAGCTCTTTAGACAGGGTCATAGCGACCTGTCTGGGCCGGGCAACAGAACGACTGCGTCGTTTCGAAAGCAGGTCCGATACTTTTATCTTATAGTAATCGGCTACAACCCGCTGAATGTTATCAATACTAACCTGTTTATCCTGCAATGCCAGCAGGTCTTTCAGTGATTCTTTAATAAAAGGTGTTGTTATCGCATTTCCGGTGAAATGGGCATTGGCGATCACCCGCTTCAGCGCACCTTCAAGCTCACGGACGTTGGAACGAATCTTTTGTGCCAGGAAGAACGCCGCATCATCCGGCAGGCGAACCTGCGCCTCCTGAGCCTTCTTCATCAGGATAGCCACCCGGGTTTCCAGTTCCGGCGGCTCAATGGCGACCGTCAGCCCCCAGCCAAAGCGGGATTTCAATCGCTCTTCAACACCATTAATCTCTTTTGGATAACGGTCACTGGTGAGGATCATCTGCTGACCACCCTCCAGCAGGGCATTGAAGGTGTGAAAGAACTCCTCCTGGGAACGCTCTTTACCGGCAAAAAACTGAATATCATCGATCAGCAATGCATCTACCGAGCGGTAATAACGCTTAAAATCATTGATCGCATTCAGTTGCAGCGCCTTCACCATATCGGCCACAAACCGTTCGGAATGCAGATAGACAATTTTCGCTTTGGGGTTACGCTGCAACATCTCCATGCCCACCGCATGCATCAGATGGGTTTTACCCAGACCGACACCACCATAGATAAACAGAGGGTTATACGAACCACCCGGGTTATCGGCCACCTGCTGTGCCGCCGCCAGCGCCAGTTGGTTAGACTTACCCTCAACAAAGGAGTTGAAGGTAAACGACTGATTCAGATTGGATTGATGGCGCACACCGCCTTCAACATCCACATTACGTGAGGACGAAGACACCGCAGAAGGTGGAGCAACCACCTCCCGGTGATTGATCGGCTGAAAGCTGCTGTCATCAATGGCCAGCTGGTAAGGTGCGTTTTCTTCGATGGGTTGTGGTTTTTCCACCGGTGCCGCACTGCGGGTGTTTAACGCAGAAGAGAACGATTCATTGTCATCAAAGCGACTGGCAGGACGACGAGAAGGCGTCGGCGGAGGTGCCGGACGAACCGGTCTTTGTGAAAAACCACTGCTGCGACCAGCAATATCGATGGTTACCTTGGCTGCGATATCACCACTAACGGTATTAACGATCTCACGAATGCGGTTGAGATATTTATCGTTCACCCAGTCTTTAACAAAACGGTTAGGCGCCAGCAATACCAGGCCGCTATCGGACTCAGCAGACACTTTTAACGGTCTGATCCAGGTATTGTATTGTTGTGAGGGGAACTCATCCTGAAGACTTTGAAGACACTGTTCCCACAACTCAGCCGACATAGGTAATCCTTAACATCCTCTGTTTTCACTGCAAGTAAGTGACCGAGAACGAGACCGTAAACGTAAAAAATATCAGCAGATAATACCCTTTAACCGCCCGCTTATCCACAGTTAGAAGCAAACTGTGACTAATTCTTTTCTGCATGTATTTCAATCAATTAGCAATGAATCCACAGATGACGGGGGAAACAGGGCAGCGCGCAAAAAACTATCCATACTTTAAAAACAGTTAATATTCAGACCTATAAACAGCCTATTTTATTGATTATTAAAAATAAAAACAGGTTATCAACAATTTTTTATGCATATCTGAATAAATGGTTGAATAAGACAAAACAGAAGCCCGGCCTGGTCATCAACACCGTACGAATAAAAGAAGCCGCAGGGAAGAGATGCAACGGATGCTGGTTTTTTGTATTTCTTTACAGGAATTGTTTGCAAAGAAAATATGTTTTCCCTATAATTTCGCGTCTGTTTTTGACCGTGGGATTCAGCCAACCTTACTGATACCACCACACTGTATGTAAGTAGGACTGACCAATGAAAAGAACATTTCAACCAAGTAACCTGAAGCGTAAACGTACTCACGGTTTCCGTGCACGTATGGCAACCAAGAACGGACGTGCGATTATCAACCGTCGTCGCGCTAAAGGCCGTAAGCGTCTGTCAGCATAATTTTTGCCTGTCAGGCTCTCTGAATGAATGAATTCAGCTATCCCCGCCAGTTAAGACTTTTAACCGGCGGGGATTTTAAACAGGTATTCAGCCGAGCCAGCCTCAAGGTTTCAGATAAGCATCTGTTGATCCTTGCCCGTCCAAACGATCTTGATCATCCCCGTGTCGGCTTTGTCTTCTCCAAAAAAAATATCCGTTTAGCTGTTAATCGTAACCGCGTTCGGCGTATCATTCGCGAGTCTTTCCGTCTTAATCAGCACACGCTGCCTAATGTCGATATTGTAATTCTGGCCAGACAGGGTCTGGGAGATATTGATAACAGCGAAGTTCAGGCTCTTATCACTAAGAGCTGGAAACGCCTGATTGGCCGAGCCAAGGCAAAATCTGACAAATCAACTTAAAACTTACTAACTGAATGGTCCAGAAACCATGGATGTACAGCGCATTATATTGATCGCGGCACTGGCAATTATATCTTATATGCTAGTGCTTCAATGGAACCAGGACTACGGGGCTAAACCTGTCGCGGTTACCCAGGCCGAATCTGTTTCAGCTCATCCGTCCAGCACCGACACCGTTGCTCAGAAAGGTAGTGATCTGCCTAAAATGACTTCTGATGCATCTGCCAACACTGATCTGCCCGAAACCAAAGCAGCAGCAAAGCCAGCTCAGGAACAACTGATCTCTGTTGAGACCGGTACTCTTGAACTGACAATTGATACCAAAGGTGGCGATATCATTGAGCTGACTCTGCCTAAGCACAAAGCAGCACTGGACAATGATCTGCCGTTTGTATTGTTGGAACAAAACAGTAATCGCACCTATGTTTCCCAGAGTGGTCTGATTGGTAAAGATGGAATCGATGACCAGGCAGGCGGTCGTCCTCAATACACCTCAGCGAAAAACCACTATCAGCTGGAAGGCGATAAACTGGTGGTTGACCTGGTACATAAAGGTGATGACGGTGTTGTTGTCACTAAACGCTTTATCTTTAAGCGCGACAGCTACGTTATTAAGCAGGAGTTTCTGGTTGATAATGGCTCTGCAAAAGAGTGGCAGGCTAAACTGTTTGGACAGATCAAGCGTGACGGTTCAAAAGACCCTTCCCAGACAACCAGTATGGGCATGCAGGCATTTCTCGGTGCCGTGTTCTCCACAACTGATGAGCACTACGACAAGTTTTCATTCAAAAAACTGGATGAAACCAATGTTGAGAAAACCAGCATGGGTGGCTGGGTTGCGATGTCGCAACACTACTTTCTCAGTGCCTGGATTCCACCAGCAGATGAAGAGAATAGCTATAGGAGCCGGGTAAACAACGGTAACTACATTGCCGGATTTATTGGGCCACAGTTTTCTGTCGCCCCAGGTAAAACAAAAACCGTTAGTGCTGATTTTTATGCCGGGCCAAAAGATACGGCTCTGCTGGAAAAAGCAGCACCTAACCTGGAGCTGACCGTTGATTACGGTATTCTCTGGTTTATCGCTTCGCCGCTGGCGTGGTTGCTGAAAACCATCCATGGTTTTGTTGGTAACTGGGGTGTCGCCATCATCTTCATCACCATCATCGTTAAAGCGCTGCTGTTCCAGGTGAATGCGAAAGCCTTTAAATCGATGGCCAAGATGCGTAAGTTCGGCCCAGAGATGACCCGTCTGAAAGAGCTTTACGGCGATGATCGTCAGAAGATGTCTCAGGCGATGATGGAGCTGTATAAGAAAGAGAAGATCAACCCATTGGGTGGCTGTCTGCCTATTGTCGCGCAGATGCCGATATTCATCGCCCTGTACTGGACACTGATGGAATCGGTTGAGCTGCGTCATGCGCCATTCATACTATGGATCCATGACCTGTCAGTAATGGACCCATACTTCATACTGCCAATCCTGATGGGTGCGACCATGTTTATTCAGCAACTGCTGAACCCGACCCCTCCTGATCCAATGCAGGCGAAGATCATGAAGATGCTGCCAATCGTCTTCACCTTCTTCTTCCTCTGGTTCCCGGCCGGTCTGGTTCTGTACTGGTTGGTAAACAACATATTGTCGATTGCTCAACAGTACCTGATTAACAAACAGATCGAGGGTGAAGGCAGTAAGTAAGCCTTCACTAACGAACATAAAAAAGGCCTCTGATGAGGCCTTTTTTATGTTCGTTGTTCGGGATTATTGGCGCTACCAATACCATGCTACAACTTTCTTACAAAGCTCTTAACTTGATCGCTTCATATTGAAACCATTAAGAAGGCTTTTTCGAGCAACGAACAAGTCACGCTTTTTGTGACGTTCGAGCAACGAGCAACGAGCAACGAGCAACGAGCAACGATTATGCTAAAATCTCCTCCATCTGATATGCCACTTATTCATTTTCCGAGGCTTCAATGACGCTGATAAACCAGGACACCATCGCCGCACAAGCAACCCCGCCCGGACGCGGAGGCGTAGGTATTGTCCGGGTCTCAGGAAAGCTGGCTGCAACGATTGCGCAGCAGGTGGTGGGGTTTCTGCCTAAGCCTCGATATGCCCATTACGGGCCATTCTTCGATGCCGATAATAATCAGCTGGACCAGGGATTAGCGCTCTATTTTCCCGGCCCCAACTCCTTTACCGGCGAAGATGTGCTGGAGCTTCAGGGCCATGGTGGTCCGATTATTATGGACTTTATCCTGCGCCGGGTGGTGGAGTGCGGTGCGCGACTGGCCAACCCCGGAGAGTTTTCCGAACGCGCCTTTCTCAACGACAAACTGGATCTGACGCAGGCTGAAGCGATCGCCGATCTGATCGATTCCAGCTCAGAACAGGCCGCCCGTTGCGCTCTGAAATCCCTGCAGGGGGCGTTCTCAGAACGGGTACATCAGTTAGTTGAAACGCTGACCCAACTGCGCATCTATGTGGAAGCCGCAATCGACTTTCCGGAAGAGGAGATCGATTTTCTCGCCGATGGCAAGGTCGCCGGGGATCTGCAGCGCATTATCGATAAACTGGCCGAGGTAAAGCAGGAAGCCCGGCAGGGCAGTATCATCCGTGAAGGGATGAGCGTCGTTATTGCCGGGAGACCCAATGCGGGCAAGTCCAGCCTGCTGAATGCACTGGCAGGTAAAGAGTCGGCCATTGTTACCGATATCGCCGGTACCACACGGGATGTGCTGCGCGAGCATATCCATATCGATGGTATGCCACTGCATATTATCGATACGGCAGGACTTCGGGATGCCCCCGATGAGGTTGAGCGGATCGGTATCAGTCGCGCCTGGGATGAGATTCAGAAAGCCGACCGGGTGCTATTGATGGTGGATGGCACCACCACCGCCACCGATGACCCGGAACAGATCTGGCCTGAGTTTGTCAGCCGCCTGGACGATAAAAGTAAGATCACGGTGATCCGTAATAAATGCGATCTGACCTCGGAACAACCCATAATTGGTAAGCATGATGGCCATACCCTGATCTCGCTCTCGGCCAAGGCGGATATCGGTGTGGATAACCTGCGTCAGCATCTGAAAGACTGTATGGGTTATGCCAGTACCACCGAGGGTGGTTTTCTTGCCCGCCGTCGCCATATCGATGCCCTGAACCGGGCGGAAAGTTTACTCCTCACCGGCCAGGAACAGCTGATCTACGGCGGTGCCGGAGAGCTGCTGGCCGAAGACCTGCGCCAGGCACAGCAACATCTGAGTGAGATCACCGGCGAATTCAGTTCCGATGATCTGCTGGGACGGATCTTCAGTTCGTTCTGTATCGGTAAATAATCGGCTCAGCGATATTTGATAGGGTCTTCCATCGAGCCGACAGGCACACTTTTAAGGCACTCCAGGAAGATAGAGAAGAGTTCTCCATGAGAGGTTATATCAAGTTTCTGGTGGATTCGTTTGCGATAGACCTTCACCGTCTCGGGACTTATATCCAATAACCGGGCAATCGATTTACTGGAGTGTCCGCGAAGAATATACCGGACAATTTCGCATTCCCGGTCACTCAGGCAGGATGAACCAAACAGAGAGAATGCATTTTCCATATGAGCGCCCATCGGCCCGAAACCCTGAGGCTGGTTGGGTTTAACATCGGGCCAGTGCCTTTTGGTCAGCGCGATCAGCAGTCCGGAGATAAGATCAAGACGATGCAGATCAGTAGTGGTCAGTGCAGCCCGGCTATCTCTCAGTCCCAGAGACAGATGCACCTGAACATTCTCATTCAGATTAACAATCAGCGAGGTTTCATCCCGCAACCGGGTAGGGCGAAAGAAGCTGTTGAAATATTCGCTTTCAAAAAAGTCATCCGGGGCGATATCCCGCAGATGGTAAAAGCCGTCATCTACCTTTTGTTTAGACAGTTCATAAAACGGATCAAGCAGATACGCCCCTTCAAAATAGGGAACCCAGCAGTTATTTATCTCTTTTATCTTGAAGTTATTAAACAGCGGTTGAGGACCCTCGTCTTTAACAAAGGCATACACCATCATCGTGTCATAAACGGAAATATGTTCGCAGATTTGCGAAAGAATTACGGGAAGTTCATCACTGCCCAGACGGTATACCGCCTGCGCACTTAGCTCAAAAATCTCTTTAATCTCATTGTTGCTAATCAGTGGTACCTGCATATATATCCGCTTTAGCTCACTAACTCATCGTCTGTTACTCCGCTTCAGAAAAACATAAAACAGGCTGTTTGCACAGCCTGTTGCCATTTATTTTAGGTTAAATGATAACACTCCCTCATACAGCTCTGGTCGGCGGTCTCTGAAAAGCCCCCAATGATCACGGTGCTTAGCCACACGATCAAGATCAAATGTCGCCAGCAGAACTGATTCACTGGTTCTATCTCCATCGGCGACTAACTCGCCAAACTCATCGCTGATAAATGAGGAACCATAGAAAGTGATCGGTGTGTCACCTTCAGTCTCCAGACCTATCCTGTTTGATGCAGCAACCGGCACAAGATTGGCACCGGCATTCCCCTTCATAACATTCCGCCAATGGGGTGCGCTGTCATAATCAGGATCGGCCGGTTCACTGCCAATAGCGGTAGGATAGAAAATTATCTCCGCCCCCATCAGAGCCATAATCCGTGCAGCTTCGGGGAACCATTGATCCCAGCAGATGCCAACACCGATGCAACCGAAGCGGGTTTCATGGACCATAAAACCGGTATCCCCGGGGCTGAAATAATACTTTTCTTCATAACCCGGGTTTTGTGGAATATGGGTCTTGCGGTAGGTTTTACCTATAGTCCCATCCGCATCGATCACGACCAGCGAATTAAACCGAGTATTACCGGCACGCTCAAAAAAAGAGAGCGGCAAAACAACATTCAACTCTTTAGCAAGCGCTGAAAAATGAGCAATGAGTGAACTCTCGGCTACTGTTTTTGCCAACACGTTATGATCCGCATGCTGCTCAGCACAGAAGTAGGGGGTTTCAAACAGTTCCTGTAACAGAACAATCTGGGCACCTTGTGCCGCCGCTTCCCGCACCAGCTTTTCAGCGGTCATTATGTTTTCTTCAATATCCCAGGAACATGCCATCTGGGTTACCGCTATCGTTACATTTCTCATAAATTTTTATCCAAATAAACCATCGACATTAAACCATCGACATAAAAGTAATCTGTCAGTTTTTCTGATCAGCAATACTGCCAGATACTTTTCAGCGACCTGTTTTAATCGCCGTCCAGGCGCTGGTTAGTCTGCGGTCAAATTTTGCTGAATGGGCTTTTTGCGAGAACAGCTTAGCTTTGACTTCATCATCCGGATAGATGCCGGGGTTGGTCCGTATAGAATCTTCTAAAAATGGAGCAACCTGCGTATTCGGTACGGCATACATGACGAAATTTGAGATTCCAGCAGCATTTTCAGGCTTTAGCAGATAGTTAATAAACTTATAAGCCGCTGATTTATGCTTAGCATCCGCAGGGATAGCAATCAGATCAAACCACGCCACGGTACCTTCTGCAGGAATAGCATATTTAAGTTTGGCTTTAATACCCGCGTCGACAGCCCGCTGCTGAGCACGAAGCAGATCGCCGTTATAGCCTAACGCCAGGCAAATATCGCCATTCACCAGATCCTGAACAAGGGTTGAGGAATTGAAGTATTTGATATTTTTACGAACCTTTTTCAGCAGTTCCATACCCTTTTTAAGGTCGTCTTTATCCTCACTATTGGGATCGAGTCCAAGGTAGTTAAGTGTGATGGCCATCACTTCAGAGGGAGAATCGATTAGCGCAATGCCACAATCCTGTAGCTTTGAGGAGATATTTTCGTCAAACAGAAGATCAAAACTATCGAAAGGACGATCACCTAAGCGTTCTTTTAATAGACCTTCGTTATACCCCAGACCGATAGTACCCCACGCATAAGGGATGCCGTATACATTGCCGGGATCATTCATTTCAGCGGCTTTCAGCAGGGTTGTATCAAGATTTTTATAATTGGGTAGTTCTGAGCGGTCTATTTCAGTGTAGATACCGGCCTTTGCCTGTCGCTCCAGAAAGGAACCCGATGGCACAACAACATCATATCCGGAATTACCCGCCATCAACTTTGCTTCAAGCCCCTCATTAGAGTCATAAACATCATAATTAACGTTAATGCCTGTCTCAGTCTCAAAGCTTTTGACTATCTCGGGGTTGATATAATCCCACCAGTTATAAACATTCAGGGTCTCGGTTTCAGCCATCGCAGCCCCTGAAAAACCCACTATAATGGCTGCCGCAAGTCCTACTTTTTTTAAAATCATCTTGATCACCATGTCGTTTTCTGTTGATTAAGAGCGTAGGAGTATTTGCAAGAGTCTGGTATCCCCACTACGTGGTACACTTTAAGACGACACTGAACAGGCTTCTCCGTGAAGCTTAACGTTCTGATTATTAACAAAAGGCCGATAATTTTTTGAAAAAGTAAGGACTCACTATGACTTCAAATATCAGTTGTCCAAATTGCTCAGCAACCAATAAAGTGCCCACAGCGCGACTGGCTGACGGCCCCAAATGTGGCAAGTGCAAACAGCCACTGTTCCAGGGGAAACCTGCAGAGCTGACGACGACAAACTACCAGAAGATGATCACGCGTAATGATATTCCAGTTCTGATTGACTGCTGGGCCAGCTGGTGTGGACCCTGTAAGCAGTTTGCCCCGGTGTTTGAACAGGCAGCAGGAGAGTTTGAACCGAAACTACGACTGGCCAAGCTCGACACAGAAGCAGAACAGACAATCGCCGCACAGCTGCAGATCCGTTCTATCCCCACGCTGATTTTGTTTAAACAGGGTAAAGAGGCCGCCCGTATCAGTGGCGCATTACCGCTGAGTCAACTGAAACAATGGCTGAACCAGAATGGGGTTGATCTCTGATCACCCCTGATGCCTTATAAGCTGCGTATATTTATCCCCGCCAGCGACAATTAACAGAATCTTCAATAACAAAGTTACTCACAGTATTTATCCCCACCTCTTCATCTCAGCGTCAGTCTGATCTTCCCTGAAAGTTATAAACAATCCCACTAATATAAAAGAACCTATAAAATCCACTAATATCAATAAGTTATTATCCATCTCTGTTTATAGCCAGAAACTTATCAACATTTTTATGTGGATAAGCGTTGGATTACCCGCGCATAAACTGTGCAAACCCGGTGCTTATCTGGTGATTAATAATCCTCGATGACCGCCACTGTTGTGCAGCTCTGTCAGGTTTAATCCCGTAACAATCTGAACAGATTCAGGACATTCCTCTTTAACCTGCTGATATCCTTCGTATGAAGCAGGTATCTCCCGTAAAAGCGCTTAAATAGACAACTCGAATAGCGAATATCCGATTCCGCCCCTGGAACGACTTATTCAATATCCTGACGTATCGATAACAACCTATTAAGACTGAGCAATAAATTGGGCGGGATAACCGTATTTATCCCCTAAACCCTGTGAGTAAACTGTATAACTACGGGGGAATAACGGGTTAGCAACACTGTGTGTAAAAACGCCTGTGCATAAAGAGGCTCTTTATACACAGCTCTGTGACATGCTGTTAAGAGGTTAACAGCAGCTATACTACAGAGTTTTATAAGACATAAGTATCTGATATTAAAATGATAAAGATGGTTATCAACTGAAAACAGGCTACTTAATAATAGACATAAAAATAAAGAACATATCTTAAGAACATATTTAACTTATATATAAAAGTTAAACAAAACAGAACCGTTTAAAAGGTGTACAAAGTTTAACCATTTCTATATTGACCCCTTAGGTTTATACTTAGCGCCTTTTTCTGAGCCATAGCCCTCAGGCAGACAAATTCTGGCTCTTCTAAATTTAATAATGAGGTTAAGTAAGTGGACTATCCTGACCACTTTGATGTGATAGTAATTGGTGGTGGCCATGCCGGTACAGAAGCTGCACTAGCTGCGGCTCGTACAGGTGTTAAAACTCTACTATTAACTCATAACATAGAAACCCTTGGACAAATGTCATGCAATCCAGCGATTGGAGGCATTGGTAAAAGTCATCTGGTTAAAGAGATCGATGCGCTCGGTGGCGCAATGGCGATAGCAACGGATAAAGGGGGCATTCAGTTTCGTACCCTGAACTCCCGTAAAGGTCCGGCCGTGCGTGCGACACGTGCACAGGCGGATCGTATTCTTTATAAAGCCGCTATCCGCAATATCCTGGAAAACCAGCCAAACCTGCAACTGTTTCAGCAGGCGGTCGATGATCTGATTGTCGAAGGTGAGACAGTCAGAGGTGTGATTACTCAGGCGGGTCTGCGCTTCTATGCCAACAACATTGTTCTCACCGTCGGTACTTTCCTCGGTGGTAAGATTCATATCGGCCTGGATAACTACTCAGGCGGCCGGGCTGGCGATCCTCCCTCAATCGCGCTGGCCGACCGTCTGCGTGAGTTACCGTTGCGGGTTGATCGGTTAAAAACCGGCACGCCACCCCGTATCGATGCCCGCAGTGTTGATTTCAGTCTGTTGCAGGAACAGCCAGGCGATACTCCGACACCGGTGATGTCATTTATGGGATCGCTGGCGGATCATCCGCGTCAGATCAGTTGCTATATCACCCATACCAATGAACGCACCCATGATATTCTGCGATCAGGTCTGGACCGTTCGCCAATGTACACCGGTGTGATCGATGGCGTCGGCCCGCGTTACTGTCCATCCGTAGAGGATAAGATTGTGCGCTTTGCAGACAAGACCAGCCACCAGGTGTTTGTTGAGCCGGAAGGGTTAACGACTCATGAACTCTATCCAAATGGTATCTCCACCAGTTTGCCATTTGATATTCAACTGGCCGCCGTGCGTTCTATCCGTGGATTTGAAAATGCGTTTATTACCCGTCCGGGTTATGCGATTGAATATGATTTCTTTAATCCCCAGGACCTGAAGCACACCCTGGAAACCAAACTGATCAATGGTCTTTATTTTGCGGGTCAGATCAACGGTACCACCGGTTATGAAGAAGCCGGTGCTCAGGGATTGCTGGCGGGGGCTAACGCCGCCTTGCGGGCTCAGGAGAAGGAGCAGTGGTATCCGCGTCGGGATGAAGCGTATCTCGGTGTACTGGTGGATGATCTGATTACCCTGGGCACCTCAGAGCCTTACCGGATGTTTACCAGCCGGGCGGAATATCGTCTGATTCTGCGGGAAGACAATGCCGATCTGCGACTCACAGAGAAGGGGCGTGAACTGGGGCTGGTCAGTGATGAGCGCTGGCAGCGTTTCTGCGATAAGAGGGAAGCGATTGAACTTGAGAATCAACGTTTAAAAGAGACCTGGATTCAGCCAGGTACGCCTGAAGCTGAGCAGTTAAACGCACAACTGCAACAGCCGATCAGTCGCGAATACAATCTACAGGACCTGGTAAAGCGTCCCGAGCTGAACTATGCCGCGGTTGCCGGGCTGAAAGGTGAAAAAGTAGATGACCCACAGGTGGCAGAACAGGTTGAGATTCAGATTAAGTATGCGGGATATATCGACCGCCAGAAAGAGGATATCGACAAGGTTCGTCGCCAGGAAGATACCCTGCTGCCGGTCGATTTTGACTATGCCTCAGTCGGTGGCTTATCGAACGAGCTGACGGCAAAACTGGAACAGGTAAGACCGGAGAGTATCGCTCAGGCTGCCCGGATTCAGGGGATGACGCCCGCGGCTATCTCGCTGCTGCTGATCCACCTGAAAAAGAAACAGATGATTAATAAAAAGGCCCGGGCCTGATGCAGCAGTACCGCAATTTACTCGAACAGCAGTGTCAGCAGATCAACCTGAATCTGAGTGATGATCAATATGATCAGTTACTCAGATACCATGCGTTGCTGGTTAAATGGAATAAAACCTTTAACCTCACCGCGGTACGCTCACCGGAGGAGATGATCAGTCGTCATCTGATCGACAGTCTGAGCGTGTTACCCTATATCGATGTCGAGCGACTGATCGATGTCGGCAGTGGACCCGGTTTACCCGGCATTCCGCTGGCGATCTGCCGGCCTGATCTGCCGGTTACGCTGCTGGATAGTAATATCAAGAAAAGTCGCTTCCAGTTTCAGGCAAAAGCTGAGCTGGGGCTCGACAATGTCGACGTGGTTCATGAGCGGGTAGAAAAATATACCCCGGACGTTCTGTTTGATGGCGTTATATCAAGAGCTTTTGCTTCATTACAGGATATGCTTCACTGGACTTCGCACCTGTGTGCAGACAAGGGTGTTTTTCTTGCAATGAAAGGGATGTATCCTGTTGAAGAGATTGAGTTATTACCTGAGTCCATTAATCTGCTTCAGAGTATCCGGCTAACGGTGCCGGGCACTGATGGCGAGCGGCATCTGCTGATGTTAGGGAGAACTTGAACGTGACTATAATATTAACCATCACCAACCAGAAAGGTGGCGTGGGTAAAACAACAACCTGCGTTAATCTGGCTGCGTCTTTAGCGGTCACCAAAAAACGGGTGCTGATGATTGATATGGATCCTCAGGGTAACGCCACCATGGGGAGCGGCGTCGATAAGCATAATCTGAAAAACTCAGTCTATGAGGTGCTTATCGGTGAAGCGACGATGGATGAATCGATTATCAGAAATACCCCGGCGGGCTACGATATTGTTGGCTCTAACGGTGATCTGACCGCCGCAGAAGTTGAGTTACTACAGCTGCCGCGGCGTGAATTCCGGATGAAAATGGCGCTGGAAAAGGTGAAGGCCAATTATGATTTCATTCTTATCGATAATCCGCCCTCGCTGAACCTGCTCACCGTCAACGCTTTAGCGGCATCCAGTGGTGTCATCATTCCCATGCAGTGCGAGTATTATGCGCTGGAGGGGATCAGCTCGCTGATCGGCACAATAAATAAGATTAACAAACGCCTCAATCCGTCATTGAAGATTGAAGGTATTTTACGCACCATGTTCGACCCCCGCATGAGTCTGACCAAAGATGTCTCTGATCATCTGATAGAATACTTTGGTGATCAGGTATATCGTACCGTTATCCCGCGTAACGTGCGTCTGGCAGAGGCCCCCAGTCATGGGTTACCGGCGCTGATGTATGATAAAAATTCCCGGGGATCGGTGGCCTATCTGGCATTGGCGGGCGAGCTGATACGTAAATCAGCTAAACATGATAAGCGGGCAGATAAACAGGAACAGGAAGGCTGATTGATGGTGGTTAAAAAGCGTGGTTTAGGGCGGGGTCTTGATGCTCTGTTATCAACCGGTACTAAATTTGCGGATGATGTTGTCGCAGAAGCAAAAGCTCAGGGTGACGGCTATCGGCTGATGCCTCTTGATCAGATTCAGCGTGGTAAATATCAGCCCCGTCGCGATCTTGAGCCTCAGGCTCTGGAAGAGCTGGCAAACTCCATCAGGGCCCAGGGGGTTATGCAACCTATCGTTGTGCGTCCGGTGGCTGACAATCAGTATGAGATTATTGCCGGTGAACGTCGCTGGCGTGCCAGTCAGATGGCGGGGTTGGATGAGATTCCTACCGTGGTTCGCGATGTGCCGGATGAAGCGGCAATTGCGATGGCGCTGATTGAGAATATTCAACGGGAAAATCTTAATCCGATGGAGGAAGCGATTGCGCTGGATCGTCTCAAAATCGAATTTGAACTGACCCAGCAGGAAGTTGCTGATGCGGTGGGTAAATCCCGTTCCTCGGTGACCAATCTGCTGCGTCTGATGCATCTCACCGATGAGGTGAAAAAGATGCTCGAATACGGCGATCTTGAGATGGGCCATGCGCGGGCGTTACTGGGGATGGATGGGCCGGATCAGATTACCGCTGCCAAAGAGGTGGTGGGAAAAAATATGTCGGTGCGCCAGACAGAAGATCTGGTGCGTAAGCTGCAATCGAAGAAAAATGAACCCGCACAGGAAGCGAAAAAAGCGGATCCGGTCCTGAAAGATCTGTCCGATACGCTTTCCAGCCGTTTTAACAGCAAGGTTTCTATCAGTGAAAATGCAGCGGGTAAAGGTAAAATCACCATCGCTTATGAAAACCGCGAGAAATTTGAAGCGATCCTGAAAGCGCTGCAATAAACAGGTTTTTTGCAGCGAGAAATCGCTGCAGGTACCACCACTAGGGTATTTACTTAGTTCTTCCCCATCAGAGTGTCTAATACAATAGTGCAAATCGCTCTGAATCGTGTTGAAGCTGATGCGTTAAGCCCCTATAATGCGCTGGCTGTGAAAAGACGTGTTTACGTTTTATTTACACCGAAGAGGGAAAAAGAGGCTGTCTGATGAAGAGAAACGAGCACCGGAAACCTGGCGTTCATGCTCGCATCGCCTTACAGCAGTTTAAGAAAGTCTTCCTGATTCAAGTAGTTAGTTTAATAGTGATTGCGGGAGCATCACTTCTGCATAGTATGAGTGCAGCCTGGTCAGCGCTGTTAGGTGGTCTGATCTTTCTGTTACCCAGCTATGTATTTGCCTGGCGTGCATTGATAGCGAAGTCGGCAAAAAGTACTCCCGGTGCTGTAATAGCACAGTTATATACGAGTGAAATATGGAAAATGGGCTTATCCATCGCACTCTTCTCTGCGGTGTTTATCCTGATTCAGCCTCTGAATCCATTTTCCCTATTTGGCACTTATATATGGCTCCAGCTGACAGGCTTTGTGGCCCAGCTGAGGCTGAATAACAGATTCTTAAAACTTTGAATGAGAGAGATAGTAATGGCTAGCGAAATGACTTCCTCAGCCTATATATCCCATCACCTGACGAACTGGACGTTTGGTGCGCATCCTGAACATGGTCTGGGCTTTGCTCATACCGCTCAGGAAGCTGCAGAAATGGGATTCTGGGCAATTCACGTCGATACGATGCTGTGGTCTGTCGGACTGGGTATATTTTTTATCTGGATGTTCCGAAAAGTGGCTATAGCCGCGACTTCCGATGTGCCAGGCAGCACCCAAAACTTTGTTGAAGTGATCATCGAGTTTATCGAGGATAACGTTAGCAGTATCTTCCACTATAAAAATGCGTTGATTGCCCCGCTGGCACTGACCATTTTTGTCTGGATTTTCCTGATGAACACCATGGACCTGGTACCTGTTGACTGGTTACCGTTCCTGGCTCAGAAAATCGGTGAAGCGTTCGGCGCTGATCCACATCATGTCTATATGAAAGTTGTACCTACAACCGATATCAACGCGACCCTGGGTATGGCAATTGCTGTGTTTGCTCTGATTCTTTACTACAGCATTAAGATGAAAGGTATTGGTGGTTTCCTGGGCGAGCTGGCATTTCAGCCACTGGGTAAGTGGATGCTGCCATTCAACTTGTTCCTGGAGATCGTAGGCCTGTTGGCGAAGCCAGTATCACTGGCGCTGCGACTGTTCGGTAACATGTATGCAGGTGAGATGATCTTTATCCTGATCGCTCTGCTGCCGTTCTGGGCGCAATGGCTATTGTCAGTGCCATGGGCGATCTTCCACATTCTGGTCATTACGCTGCAGGCGTTCATCTTCATGGTTCTGACGATTGTTTATCTGGCCATGGCGCATGAAGACCACTAAGTCGCTGTAATAACAGAATAATGAATTTTAAAACTTTAACTTTAACTTTAACTTTAGCAATTAAAAATCGGAGATAAACTGATGGAAATGGCATTGCTGTACATCGCTGGTGCACTGATGATGGGTCTGGGTGCTGTAGGTGCCGCTGTAGGTATCGGCATCCTGGGTGGTAAGTTCCTTGAAGGTGCTGCTCGCCAGCCTGAGCTGATCCCTCTGCTACGTACTCAATTCTTCATCGTAATGGGTCTGGTTGACGCCGTACCTATGATCGGTGTTGGTCTGGGTCTGTACGTACTGTTCGCTGTTGCATAAGTAGAGCTACATACGTCCCTTTATGGGTAACTACTTTTTAAGACAACCGCGAGAGGTAATGGCGTGAATATCAATCTAACCATCTTTGGTCAGATCATTGCATTTGCCTTCTTCGTTGTATTTTGTATGAAATACGTTTGGCCACCAATTACTGGTGCCCTGGCAGAACGTAAGAAGAAAATTGCAGAAGGTCTGGACGCTGCAGACCGTGCTCAACGCGACTTGGAACTGGCTCAGGAAAAAGCCATGGCCGATATGCGTAAGAGCAAGGAAGAAGCAGCCGCCATCATTGAACAGGCTAATAAGCGAGCTAACCAGATCGTTGATGAAGCTAAAGAGAAAGCACGTGAAGAGGCAGAACGCCTTGTAACGGCTGCTCAGGCTGAAATCGATCAGGAAGCAAACCGTGCCAAAGAAGTTCTGCGCGCTGAAGTTGCTGCTCTTGTAGTAGCCGGTGCTGAGAAAATTCTTGAAGCGTCTGTTGACGCTAATGCGCACGCACAGCTTGTTGAAAAACTAGCTGCTGAGCTTTAAGCGAGGTTTACGATGGCTGAACTCAATACAGTCGCTCGGCCTTATACCAAAGCCGCTTTCGAGTACGCTGTGGATAAGGGTAATCTGGATCAGTGGTCTGATATGCTGACAACTGCAACCGCAGTTGCACAGCATGAGACGATGAAACTGGTACTGGGTAACCCTGGTCTGACCAGCGAGCAGAAAGCTGAAGCAATGATTACCGTCTGTGAAGAACAGATGGCAGATCCGTCAACAAAGAACTTTATCTCTTTGCTGGCAGAAAATCAGCGTCTGGCTTTGTTACCAGAGATCTCTGCGCAGTTTGAACAGTTGAAAGCCAATCAGCAGCATTCTGTTGAGGTAAGCGTGACAACTGCCTTTGATCTGGGCGAGCAGCAGCAACAAAAATTAACTCAGGCACTGAGCTCCAAGCTGGGCCGCGAAGTGAGTCTGACTACCGACGTGGACAAGTCCATTATCGGTGGTGTGATCGTTCGAACCGACGATATGGTTATCGACGGCTCTATTCGTGCTCGACTGGCTAAGCTAGCCGAAGCAATGAACTCCTGAGTGTGAGGATTAAACATGCAGCAACTGAATCCATCTGAGATCAGCGAGATTCTTAAGAGCCGCATCGAGAAACTTGATGTCTCTTCTGAAGCCCGTAATGAAGGTACTATCGTCAGCGTTTCTGACGGTATCATCCTGATTCACGGCCTGGCTGACGTAATGTACGGGGAAATGATCGAATTCCCCGGCGGTATCTACGGTATGGCGCTCAACCTTGAGCGTGACTCTGTAGGTGCTGTAGTACTGGGTGACTATCAGGGTCTGGTAGAAGGTATGACCGCGCGTTGTACTGGCCGTATCCTGGAAGTACCTGTTGGTCCGGAACTGCAGGGTCGTGTAGTAGACGCCCTGGGTAACCCGATCGACGGTAAAGGCCCGATTGAAACTAAACTGACTGACCCTGTTGAAAAGGTTGCACCGGGTGTAATCGAGCGTCAGTCAGTAGATCAGCCTGTACAGACTGGTCTGAAATCCATTGATGCCATGGTGCCCGTTGGCCGTGGTCAGCGTGAGCTGATCATCGGTGACCGTCAGATCGGTAAGACTGCGATCGCCATTGATGCCATCATCAACCAGAAAGGTACCGGCGTTAAGTGTATCTACGTAGCGATCGGACAGAAGCAGTCCACTATTGCTAACGTAGTACGTAAGCTGGAAGAGCACGGCGCGATGGAACACACCATTGTTGTTGCTGCCGGTGCTGCCGATCCTGCAGCGATGCAGTTCCTGGCGCCTTATGCTGGTTGTTCTATGGGTGAATACTACCGTGACCGCGGTGAAGACGCTCTGATCGTATACGATGACCTGACTAAACAAGCCTGGGCTTACCGTCAGATCTCCCTGCTGCTGCGCCGCCCACCGGGCCGTGAAGCATACCCAGGTGACGTATTCTATCTTCACTCGCGTCTGCTGGAACGTGCTGCACGCGTTAACCCAACCTATGTTGAGAAGTTTACTAACGGTGAAGTTAAGGGCCAGACTGGTTCCCTGACTGCACTGCCAGTAATCGAAACACAGGGTGGTGACGTATCTGCATTCGTACCAACCAACGTTATCTCCATCACCGATGGTCAGATCTTCCTGGAAGCCGACCTGTTCAACTCAGGTGTACGTCCGGCGATCAACGCTGGTCTGTCTGTATCCCGTGTAGGTGGTGCAGCGCAGACTAAGATCATCAAGAAACTGGGTGGTGGTGTACGTCTGGCTCTGGCTCAGTATCGTGAACTGGCGGCATTCGCTCAGTTTGCATCTGACCTGGACGATGCAACCCGTGCTCAGCTTGAGCATGGTCAGCGCGTCACCGAGCTGATGAAGCAGAAACAGTACTCCCCGATGTCTGTCGCAGAGATGGGTCTGAGTCTGTACGCTGCCAACGAAGGCTTCCTGAACGATATCAACCTGAACAAGATCCTTGATTTTGAAGGTGCTTTGATCTCTTACTTCGACAGTGAGTATGCTGACGTGATGAGTAAGATTAACCAGAGCGGCGATTACAATGATGAGATCGCGTCTCAGTTCAAGGCTGGTATCGAAAAGTTCAAATCTACCCAAACTTGGTAACAGCTCATTAGAGTGGGGGTCTGCATAAGAGATTATGCAGACCTGAACTAAGTAAAGGTTTAATAGGTGGAACTATGGCAGCCGGAAAAGAGATAAAGACGCAGATAGCCAGTATTCAGGGCACACGTAAGATTACCAGCGCTATGGAAATGGTGGCTGCATCTAAAATGCGTAAAGCTCAGGATCGTATGCAGGAAAGCCGTCCTTACGCCCGGATTATCCGAAGCGTGATTCAGCACCTGGCGAAATCCAATCCTGAATATAAGCATCTGTATCTGCAACAGCGCGAAGTAAAGCGTGTCGGTTTCATTGTTGTCGCAACCGACCGTGGTCTCTGCGGTGGCTTGAACATTAATGCGTTCAAGTCAGCACTTGCAAAGATGAAAGGGTTTAAAGAGTCAAATATCGAGATCGATATCTGTGCTCTGGGCTCTAAGTCTGTAGGCTTCTTTAAAACATTTGGCGGTAATGTAATCGCAGCAAAATCTGGTCTGGGTGATAAGCCTGAAGCAGCTGAGCTGATCGGTACCGTTAAAGTGATGCTGGATGCTTACGATGAAGGCAAGCTGGATATGCTGTATGTGGTATCTAACAATTTTGTTAATACCATGACGCAGCAGCCACAGGTAGAGCAGATTCTTCCGCTGAAAGCAGAAGACGATGATGACCGTCTTAACCATCACTGGGATTACATCTACGAACCCGATGCTCGCGAGCTGTTGGATGGTTTGCTGGTTCGTTACATTGAGTCCCTGGTCTATCAGGCCGTGGTTGAGAACAATGCCTGTGAACAGGCAGCACGAATGCTGGCGATGAAGAACGCAACAGACAACGCCGGCGACCTTATCGATGAGCTTCAAATGGTTTACAACAAGGCTCGTCAAGCTGCGATTACCCAGGAAATCTCTGAGATCGTAAGTGGTGCTGCTGCTGTATAAGGCAGTTAACAGGTTTAAATGTTAAGAGGATCCGAACATGAGTAGCGGACGTATTGTTCAGATTATCGGCGCAGTAGTCGACGTGGAATTCCCACGTGACAGTGTACCGAAGATCTATGATGCACTGACTGTAGAGGCTAAAGGCCTTACACTTGAAGTTCAGCAGCAGCTGGGTGACGGTGTTGTACGTGCAATCGCTATGGGTCAGACCGAAGGCGTTAGCCGTGGTCTGAACGTAGTTAACACTGGTGCGCCAGTTTCTGTACCTGTCGGTACAGCAACACTGGGTCGTATCATGGATGTATTGGGTAACCCAATCGATGAGTGTGGCCCTATTGGTGAAGAAGAGCGTATGCCTATTCACCGTAAGGCACCTTCCTATGCTGACCAGGCAGCTTCTAACGAGTTGCTGGAAACCGGTATCAAGGTAATCGATCTGGTATGCCCGTTTGCGAAGGGTGGTAAAGTTGGTCTGTTCGGTGGTGCCGGTGTAGGTAAAACCGTAAACATGATGGAACTGATCCGTAACATCGCGATCGAGCACTCAGGCTTCTCCGTATTCGCGGGTGTAGGTGAGCGTACTCGTGAGGGTAACGACTTCTACTACGAGATGAAAGAATCCAACGTACTGGATAAAGTATCTCTGGTTTACGGTCAGATGAACGAGCCTCCTGGTAACCGTCTGCGGGTAGCGCTGACTGGTCTGACCATGGCGGAGAAATTCCGTGACGAAGGTCGTGACGTACTGTTGTTCGTTGACAACATCTACCGTTACACCCTGGCGGGAACCGAGGTATCTGCACTGTTGGGTCGTATGCCTTCAGCGGTAGGTTACCAGCCAACGCTGGCGGAAGAGATGGGTGTTCTTCAGGAACGTATCACCTCTACCAAAACCGGTTCTATCACGTCTATCCAGGCGGTATACGTACCTGCGGATGACTTGACCGATCCATCACCAGCCACTACCTTCTCTCACCTTGATGCGACAGTGGTACTGTCACGTCAGATCGCTGAGCTGGGTATCTACCCTGCGGTAGATCCACTGGATTCCACCTCACGTCAGCTGGATCCACTGGTTATTGGTCAGGATCACTACGACACTGCCCGTCAGGTGCAGGGTGTACTGCAGCGCTACAAAGAGCTGAAAGACATCATCGCGATTCTGGGTATGGACGAGCTGTCTGAAGAAGATAAGCAGGTAGTAACCCGCGCTCGTAAGATCCAGCGATTCCTGTCTCAGCCGTTCTTCGTAGCTGAAGTATTTACCGGTTCTCCAGGTAAGTACGTTTCTCTGAAAGATACTATTGCTGGCTTTAAGGGTATCCTGGCCGGTGATTTTGATGATCTGCCTGAGCAAGCGTTCTACATGGTTGGCGGTATCGACGAAGTGGTTGAAAAAGCTAAGAGCATGTAAGTGCGCTTAGTTAACCTTTTAAAAAGGATAACAACATGGCTATGACTGTTCATTGTGACATCGTAAGTGCTGAAGAAGAGATCTTCTCTGGTCTTATCGAGTTCGTTTCAGTGACAGGTAGCCTGGGTGACCTGGGTGTCTACCCGGGTCACGCTCCGCTTCTGTCGGAACTGAAACCAGGTCCTGTAGAGCTAAAGAAACAGGGTGGTGAGCAGGAAATCTTTTACGTTTCTGGTGGCTTCATCGAAGTTCAGCCACACAAAGTCTCTGTCCTGGCGGACGTTGCACTGCGTGCGGGTGACATCAACGAAGCAGCTGCTGAAGAAGCGAAGAGGCATGCTGAGCATGAGATGGCTGATAAGAGCAGCGTACTGGATTATTCCCGTGCGACTGCGCAACTGGCCGAAGCTGCAGCACAACTGCGTACTATTCAGCAGATTCGTAAGAAAATGGGTAAATAACCCAGTCTTACTGAACTGCTACTCGAATAAAAAACAGCCTCCGGGCTGTTTTTTTTGGTTTTGAGGGAGGAGAATTAATCTCTGTATTTGTCCCGGTCTGAGGCGGACCTCACGGCCTGCTGCAGATCAATTTAAAAAAGGATTTATTGTATGTTTTTCAGACATAAAGGACTGGCTGCAACATCCGCTGTTGTGCTTTGCAGCGCTGTTTTAGTCACGGGCTGTGCCACAGAGAGTCACCGTCAAATTGAGCCCCAGAAAGTAGAAACCTACCGCACCGCTTATCAGGGCCCGCGCACCACCATCGTCGTAGGTAATTTTGATAACCGCTCTAACTACCTGCAGGGTATGTTTTCGTCAGACAACAACCGGCTGGGTAATCAGGCTCAAACTATCCTTAAAACACATTTGCAACAAACCAACCGCTTTAATGTTGTTGATCGCCAGAGTATGGCTGATCTCAAGCAAGAGGCTGGCCTGAGTGGCGTGCAGCAGAAAATTCAGGGGGCACGTTATGTTGTTACCGGGGATGTCACCGAGTTTGGCCGTAAAGTCACCGGAGACAAGCAGCTGTTTGGTATTCTTGGCAAGGGTAAAACCCAGACCGCTTACGCCAAAGTTTCGTTGAATATCGTCGATGTTGTTACTTCGCAAATTGTCTACTCGACTCAGGGAGCCGGGGAGTATGAGTTATCAAACCGTGAAGTTGTTGGTTTCGGTGGCGCAGCGGGTTATGACGCCACCCTGAATGGCAAAGTACTGAATTTTGCCATTATGGAAGCGGTGAATAATCTGGTTACTGATGTGCAGAATGGCACATTGAAGATTGAACAATAAGGGATCTGTTGAGTGAAATTGTTTACCGCATTATTCATTACAACCAGTGTTTTGCTGGGGGGCTGTGCGACTCAGGACAACAGTCTCTATTACTGGGGGTCATACGAAACGATGATTTACGAGATGTATGTCGAACCCGGAAATGCACCCGCAGCACTACAGATCACCTCACTGGAGGCTGATATACAGAAGTCTGATGCACTGGGTAAAAAGGTGCCACCAGGAGTCTATGCGCATCTCGGGATGATGTACGCCGCGGAAGGAAAAGCAGGGCTGGCTCAGGACGCTTTACTAAAGGAAAAAGCGTTATACCCTGAGGCAGGTACTCTGGTGGATACGCTACTGAACAATCAGCAACAGGGAGTTAATCAGTAATGACCCGATCAGTATTTTACGGATTTTTAGTACTGCTTGTCATGCTCAGTAGCGGATGCGCCACTCAGGGCAGCTACGATTATTCAGCACTTAATGCCAGCAAGCCACGCTCTATTCTGGTTATTCCACCCATGAATAATTCGGTAGAGGTAAACGCTTCAAATATTTATCTGTCAACGTTATCGAAACCTTTGGCGGAAAAAGGCTATTACGTCTTTCCGGTGGCAGTGATTAATCAGTTTCTGCAGGAAAATGGCCTGCAATCACCGGCTGATATGCATCAGATACCCCTGGAAAAGTTCGCCGAGCATCTTAATCCGGATGCCATTCTTTATGTCGTAATTGAAGACTGGGGACAGAAGTATGAGGTCTTATCGTCAACCACGGTCGTTAAAGCGAATATGAAGCTTGTGGACGCGAAAACAGGCACCACTCTATGGGAAACCAGGGTTTCCTACGCGGAGGGTTCAGGCGACAATGGTGGCGGTCTGGTTGGCATGCTGGTGCAGGCGGTGGTGGATCAGGTTGTCGGCACGATGATTGACCAAACCCCGACCGTCGCCCGGGCGGCCAATAATATCGCCATTAACAACCAGGGGCAGGGATTGCTCAATGGGCCATATCGGGCTCAGTAAGCGCATCTGATAACTTGATTGCAATAAAAAACCACCCGCGAAGGTGGTTTTTTTATGCCCGGAAAAAAGGCGTTACTCTACGATTCAGTCAGCTTTCTTGTCAGTGAGGCCTGATGTTAAACCATTTAATGAGTCGCCTTTCAGACCAATCTCATCGAGCAGTCCATCCACCAGGGGCGCCTGGGCTTTATAGCGCAGGGCACTGCTAACCATCTGATCCGCCAGGCTGGACGGTTGGGATTCTCCTCCATCAGATGCGCCTCCTCCAGCGCTGTTTAAACCATCAATCTGATAAATTTTAATACCATCGATCTGTTCCATCGGTTTAACGCTTTCACGAATAATATCCGGAAGCCGTTCAATGATAGCCAGTTTAATCTGACGGGTGATCTGCTCTGCCGCAAGCAGGTTCTCGGCTTCATTGAGGGCGCGTTTACCTTCGGCATCGACCCGGTTGCGAATCTCAGCAGCTTCGGCAGAGAGTTTTTCAGATTTGTTCTGTGCTTCAGCGCTGATCAGCTGTTTGTCAGCATCGGCATGGGCCTGAATACGCACCGCTTCAGCATGATCCTCTGCAGCTTCCTTCTCTGCCTGAGCACCGACTTTGATACTGATAGCGTTGCGTTCAGCTTCTTTGGCCGCTTCCACCAGTTCGATCTGTTTATCACGCTCAGCGATTTCGGTTTCCCGCACAGTGACAACCTGTTCATCGGCTTTCACCGCTTCAGAGCGGGCACGACTTGCTTCAGCCTCGGCAACAGATTGCTCAGTGGATTTTTGGGCAATAGCGATCGATTTATCCTGTTCAGACAGCTCTAACGTCCGGCGTTTTTCAATTTCAGCACTCTCTATCGCTTTACTCTTTTCGATGTCTTTTTCTTTCAGCAGGCGGGCCATGTTAATCCGTCCTTCCTCAACCGCCTGCTCGGAGCTGATTCGCGACTGCTCGGTTTGCTGCTCAGCGACAATCTGTGCCTGTTCAGCTGAGCGTTTATTTTCAGCCTGCTCGCGCATAATCTCTGCTTCGATAGTCGCTTTACGGATTTCGACCTCGCGGGATTGTTGCAGGCGGGCATATTCCTGATCACGGGTGATCTCTAAACGCTGCTTTTCGGCATCAAGGTTTTTACTGGCAATACTGACCTCAGTTTCCTGCTCAATCTCATTACGGCGCTTGCGACGTTCTTCAATCGCCTCGGTGAGTTTGGTCAGACCTTCGGCGTCGAAGGCGTTATCCGGATTAAAATACTGTTTACCTGTCTGGTCGAGACCGGTGAGGGAAACGGATTCAAGCTCGAGACCATTTTTTAACAGGTCTTCAGAAACCACCTGCTGCACTTTCTGCACGAAGTCGACCCGCTGTTCATGCAGTTCGTACATCGCCATCTCGGCAGCCACAGCGCGCAGGGCATCAACAAATTTACCCTCAACCAGCTCTTTGAGGGCTTCCGGTTCCATGGTACGCATACCCAGCGTCTGGGCGGCATTCGCAATAGACTCGACGGTGGGTTGAACGCGGACATAAAACTCTGCGAGAACGTCGACCCGCATCCGGTCGCGGGTGATCAGCGCCTGCTCATTAGCCCGCTTAACCTCCAGCCGGAGCGTATTCATATTGACCGGAATGATCTCGTGCAGCACGGGCAAAACGATCGCACCACCATTCACAATCACTTTCTGTCCACCAAAACCGGTACGGACGAAGGAGGTTTCTTTAGAGGCACGACGATAGAGTCGCGCCATTATTAAGCCGATGGCGATAAGGCCAATAATGATAATGGCAGCGACAGTGCCAAGTTCAGTGAGGTCGAAGTACATAATCTGAATAATTCCTTTTATTGATTGACGAGATTTGGGTTGGTATTAGGGATGACGATAAAGTAACTCTGTTGCTGTTTAATGATCAGTACCTGAGACCCCTGAGGCTGATCCGGCTGATTTTTATCAGGCTCTACCATCAGATAATGGGTCTGCCCATGCTGATCTTTGACTTTCGCCTGAGCCGGGCTGCCCACCCGGGCTGTCCCGGTAGTGATCACGGCGACTCTGCCGATAAAGCTTTCACTGGATACCGCTTCGGATTCATCTTTTGGCAGTACTCTGGCGACCCCTTTGACTGAAACCCGTGTCAGCGGGAGCGTCAGTAACGTTGCCGGAATAATCGCCAGCCAGTTGTACAACAGATGCCCGGTAACAGCACGATAGATACTTTGCACAAACAGACCGGCAAAACCGAAATAGGTGAGCAGGATAATCAGCAAAACCAGAAAGGGCACCTGGCCGACATAAAACCACCCCAGTATCCGGCTGAAGATACCGCTATCGGGAATATCGGCTGCATCAACATCGACACTCAGATCCGGCAGCAGTGTTTCCAGCATGGAGGAAAATGCCAGCCCGAGAACAAGGCCGGCGCCTTCAAGCAGCGCCAGAATCACCATTACTGTCAGTGATAGAGTGAAGGGGAAATTGCCACTCAGGGTGAGAAACTCAAACATTACCGCTATCTTCACTGTTCGATTTCAGTAATGCCAGACGCTCCTTAATGCGGTTATTGCGGTTAAGTTCATCCAGCTCGGCCAGTTTTGCCGCAGTATCGGCACTGCTTTTGTTAATATTTGAGTAAGCGGTCTGTTTTTCAATAACCCGTTCAAATGCTGATTCGGCTTTAGCCACTTTTGCCGCAATATCGGAGCTGTTGTTATCAGCACTCTGATGATCGGGTATAGCTGAGACATTTTTTAAATCGATCAGCCGTTTCAATTCCTCCTTCATCTCACGCTTTTTAGCCGTCAGTGCCTGGATATAGCCATCGAGTTCTTTCTCTTTTTCGCCAGCATCTGATATTGATTTCTCAAGTACTGGAATCTGGGCTTCGATATCCAGCTGATGGGCTATGCCTGCTTCGGCGAGGTCCTCTCTGCCTTCGGCCAGGGCGACCTGGATTTTACCGTTAAACTCTTCATGCAGACCGCTGGTTTCCATTAACCGGGTGCTGGCAAGATGCTTTCTTGCGGTTATCTGTCCCAGCTCGACTCTGACCTGATCGATCGCGCTGTCCACCTCTCTCAGCGCTTCCTCCAGAATCATTTCAGGGGCGGTATCTTCTATCGAGTTAACCAGTGCATTGATACTTCCACTGATTATGCGGCCAACCCGGCTGGTAATTGACTCATTCATGGTTCACTCCTTGGATGTTCATTAATTCATCTATCTTATGACGCACGCTATCTAATATTTCGGGATTGTGACTGCTGGTGAGTGGTGGTTTCAGCAGGCGTAATAGTTGTTCCGTGCTGTTAACCAGAAGTGCGAGACAATCACGTTCATATTGTTGAAGGGACTCGTCGGACTGTTCAATATTACCCGCATGAAATAATAGGGATGACAGGGACCTTTCCAGCCAGTAGTGCTGGGTCGCCAATAGGGTGGATTGTAGCTCACAGCGGGACTCTGCCTGCTCAATAATGGCGATGGCAGGAGCAAGATAGCCCGAAGCTCTTTGTTTAGAGTCTGATAATGAATCCGGAGCGTGTTGTTCTTTACGCACTTTGTTGATGATATAACGCAGCTTTTCACTGGGGGTGACGGCATCAGGTGCCGTAAAGTCAGCCAGAAATGCCGCTTCAGATGGGGAAAGACGAACACTGATAGGGATAGATTTCACAGCAAGTCTCCATTTGCATTAACGGGGTTCCATCCGGCGCTGAGTTATTTATACCAGTATACAAACGTAAACAGCAAGCAAAAAAGCGTTATTTGTTGACTACAGCAGGCTCCACAAGGTATCAAAAATAATCTTCTGTGCCGCAGCGACCTCTTTCGATTCTATGACTACTGCTGTCGGGTAGTTTGCTGAAGCCAGTGAGATAATTGCACACTTGGGGGGATAAACAGCAATATAAGCGGCATCGACTCTGCCCTCTGTCTTTATCCATTTACGTGCACTGAGTTCGGCATCTTCACCGCCGTCACCGATAGCGATTACCTTTACCTCAATCTTCTTTTGAATTCGTTGAGCGGTAAAGTTAGGGAAGGGGCGGTACAGATGTTGTCGGATCGGTTTCGACGAGAACACAGAGTAACTTCTGGGTTGTTGTGACTCAACGGTATTAAGGATATCCCTGAGCACCTGTTCAATACCGCTGTCGCCTTCATAATAGCTGACATTGGCGGTATTAAAGTCGGGCATCAGGTGATGCAGTTCCGGTACCACTTTTGTTTTTAACTGATCTATCGCGGAATTAAGTGACAGACGTCGTTCTTCTGCCAGCTGTAACAGCACCTCAGGCTCACGGGCGGTAAACAGACGGCGTTTACCTTTGGGCAGATAGGTGACGATACCTTTCTGCTGCATCGCTTTAAGGCAGTCGTAGGTTGTCCCGCGGTTAATACCCGCTTTCTCAGCGATGGTTCTGATTGCACTGGGGCCCAGAGTCAGTAGTGCACGATAGATAGTGATATCGCGTTTAGTTAAACCAAGTAGTTCAAACAGTTCTTCGTTCATAATTGTCAATTTTTCTCTGACATTTAATATTGCATCTAGGACCAGTTAGATTAAAGTTCTGTTAAATTACTGTTTGTGTCAACAGCAGCAGGCCATCACATCGGCTATTGCTGTAATTAACCAGGGACGCCTCTGTTTTGAATACCCTTGATATCGTTATTCTGGCCGCAGGCCAGGGTAGCCGGATGAAATCATCTCTGCCTAAAGTGCTGCACACTGTTGGCGGAAAGTCGATGCTACAGCACGTTATTGATAGTGCCACCTCACTGGAAAACTCCCGTATTCATATTGTTATTGGTCATGGTGCTGAAAAAGTTGAATCTGCCCTGTCAGGACAGGCCGTACAGTTTGCACTTCAGTCAGAACAGTTGGGTACCGGTCATGCGGTTGCCCAGGCTATGCCAAATATCTCTGACAATGGGGTGGTACTGGTTCTTTATGGTGATGTGCCGCTTACCCGGCCTGAAACCATGGCCGAGCTGGTAAAGATTGCTGAGCGTGGCCAGTTTGGTTTACTGACGGTGAATCTGTCTGATCCCACCGGTTATGGGCGTATCGTCCGCAGTGATACTGGTGATGTGGTTGCGATTGTTGAACATAAGGATGCCAGTGAAGCGCAACGGGCGATCACCGAAGTGAATACCGGTATTCTGGCGCTGCCGACGGCGTTGTTAAGAGAGTGGATACCGCAGCTTTCTTCAAATAATGCCCAGGGCGAATACTATCTGACCGATATTATTGCGATGGCAGCGGAACAGGGTGTGCGTATTCAGGCGATTCAGCCAGCGACCGAGCAAGAGGTGCAGGGCGTTAATAATCGTCAGCAACAGGCGGAACTGGAACGCTGGTATCAGCTTCGCCAGGCGGAAGCGCTGATGCTCGAAGGGGTTTCGCTGGCAGATCCGGCCCGTATAGATGTTCGTGGTGAGGTCAGCGTGGGTCATGATGTCTCTATCGATATCAACGTGATCCTCGAAGGAAAGGTGGAGATTGGTGATAACGTTACCATTGAAGCCAACTGTATTATTAAGGATTCGGTAATCGGTTGCGGCACCCATATCAAAGCAAACTCTATGCTGGATGACGCGGTGGTTGCTGCTAACTGTGATATCGGTCCCTTTGCCCGGCTGCGTCCCGGCAGTCATCTGGCGAGTAACGCCAAAATAGGTAACTTTGTTGAAACCAAGAAAGCCAATATTGGCGAGGGCAGTAAGGTAAATCATCTGAGCTATATCGGTGATGCTGAGGTTGGGGCAGACGTCAATGTCGGTGCCGGCACCATTACCTGTAATTACGATGGCGTGAATAAGTCGACCACTGAAATTGGTGATGGTGCCTTTATCGGCTCAAACACGGCGCTGGTGGCTCCGGTTAAAATAGGTGCAGGTGCAACGGTTGGCGCAGGCTCTACTATCAGTAAAGAGGTTCAGCCTGATCAGCTGGCGATTACCCGGGCTAAACAGACTAATCTGAATAACTGGCAGCGGCCGGTTAAAAAATCATAAGGAAGCAGAATTATGTGTGGAATAGTTGGGGCTATCGCTGGCCGGAATATTTCAGCGATTCTGCTGGAAGGGCTTAAGCGACTCGAATACCGGGGCTATGATTCAGCCGGAATGGCGATTTTAAATAGTCAGACCGGACAGCTCGAACACCTCAAACGGGTGGGTAAGGTGGCAGAGCTGGATGGTGCGTTAAGCGGCTCTCCATTACCGGGTCATCTGGGGATCGCTCATACCCGCTGGGCAACCCACGGTAAACCAGAGCAGCGCAATGCTCACCCGCATCTGTCTGCTGACCGCATTGCGGTGGTTCATAACGGCATCATTGAAAATCACACCGCGCTGAAAGCGGAACTGATTGCGGCCGGATATCAGTTTTTATCTGATACTGACACCGAGGTGGTGACCCATCTGATTCATCGGGAAGTGGTTGCCGGGAAATCATTGGAAGATGCACTGAAAGAGACGTTAAAACGGCTGGATGGTGCTTATGCCCTGGCTGTGATCGATCAGCAGCAGCCCGATCTCTTGCTGGCAACCCGGATGGGGAGTCCACTGGTAATCGGTGTGGGTATCGAAGAAAACTTTATTGCTTCTGACCCGCTGGCGTTGCTGCAGGTAACGGATCGCTTTATCTATCTGGAGGAGGGCGATATTGCTGCTATTACGCGTTCAGAGATAAAGATAGAGGATATCTCCGGAGAGCCTGTCACACGTGACGCTCATCTGTTTGAACATGGTCATGATGCGGCCGATAAAGGCGAATATCGTCACTATATGCTCAAAGAGATCTATGAGCAGCCCGATGTTATCACCCGGGTGCTGGAAGGCCGGGTGCATCAGGGCCATGTACTGGAACAGGTGTTTGGTAGTGGCGCATCTGAGCTGTTTGATCAGGTGAAAATGGTTCAGATCGTTGCCTGTGGCACCAGCTATAACGCCGGTGTAGTGGCCCGTTACTGGATTGAAAAGCTGGTGGGTATTCCCTGTATGGTGGAGGTGGCCAGCGAGTTTCGATATCGCAAGACAGTCTGTATGCCCGGCACACTGTTTATCACCATCTCCCAGTCCGGCGAAACCGCTGATACCCTGTCCGCATTGCGGGAAGCGAAAGAGCAGGATTATCTTGGTTTTCTGTCAATCTGCAATGTAGCAGGCAGTTCATTGGTCAGGGAGTCTGATCTGGCCATTATGACCAATGCTGGTCCTGAGATCGGTGTTGCATCAACGAAAGCCTTTACCAGTCAGTTAGTGGTACTGATGCTGACCACTTTGGTGCTGGCGCGTCGTTATGGGTTTGAAGGTGAGCAGGAGATCGTTGCCCAGCTGGAGCAACTGGTTGACCTCACCGAGCAGGTGCTGGCGCTGGACCCACAAATCCAGAAAATGGCGGAACACTTTGTCGATAAACATCACGCCCTGTTTCTGGGGCGGGGGACTATCTACCCGGTGGCGGTTGAGGGCGCTCTGAAACTGAAAGAGATCTCCTATATCCATGCAGAAGCTTATCCTGCCGGGGAGTTGAAGCACGGCCCTCTGGCGCTGGTTGATGAGAATATGCCGGTGGTGGCGATCGCCCCGAACAACTCCCTGTTGGAAAAGCTTCAGGCAAATCTGGAAGAGGTTCGCGCACGGGGTGGGAAGCTGTTCCTGTTCGCCGATTCCAAGGCAGAGGTAAAACCGGGTAATGATTTAGAACTGATCACCCTGCCGGATGTACCAACGATTATGGCGCCGATCATCTATTCAATCCCTTTACAATTACTGGCTTATTACGTCGCTTGCCTGAAAGGCACCGATGTGGACCAGCCGCGTAACCTGGCGAAATCGGTCACGGTGGAGTAGAGGTAATGGATGACTATGATGTGTTAGTTGTCCGGCAGCTTTACAGTAAACACTGATGCTATGTCACCACCGGGTCTGATTGCAGATAAGTTGTTTATCGCTTTCAGACCGGGCCTCAACCCTGTTAATAATTCTGTGTAACTACCCAGTTTAATCCTCCCGATTTTCATTACTCAATCTGGTTGCTATTTACAGCCGCAGTTATACAACAACTTTGATAATCGCTGCTATTCTTACACTTACTTCAGATTGATAAGGCCCTTTGTTGGTCTTTACGTTTTTTCTGACAGTTCACAATAATTCTAACTTTCTGAGCCGTACTATGAAAATTCGTTCTAAATTGCTGGTTTTCATCACAATTTCAGTCATTGTGCCTATCATTATTATCTCTTCATTTTCAATCTATGAAGCCAGAGTGACGGCGCTGGATAACTTTGAAACCAGCAGTCGTAAAGAGATCGCTCAGATCGATAATGCGTTTAACCTCTTTTTCAAAGCCATTGCTGATAATGTCTCTTACGTGGCGGATCTGCCGTTGGTTAAGGATAACAGCTTTCACTTATCCAATTTTCTTAATGGGCCTGGCAGTTTTAAATCGCACCTGAGTGCCGGGGGAAAAGAGGCAGAGCTGTTCCGCATTTACGAGAGGTTTGGTCAAACCCATCCCGGGCTGGCCTATGTGTATTCCGGTCGTGCTGATGGCGGTTATATTCAGTGGCCCGATGTTGCCATTAAAGAGGCATACGATCCACGTCCGCGTCCGTGGTACAAAAAAGCTCTGGAAAATCCTGGCAAGGTGGTGCGTACCGAGGCTTATTACTGGGCGGGTGACGACGCAACCTTTGTTGGCACCGCGAAGACAATTACAGACAATTCAGGCAAGGTTATCGGGGTGCAGTCGATGGATGTCTCCGTGAAACAGCTGACGGAGATTGTACAGCAGATCAAAATTGGTGAGCGCGGGCATATCCTGCTGATTGAAGACAACGGTACGGTGTTAGTTGATCCGCTGTTTCCCGAGCATAATTTTAAAAAAATCGGTGAGCTGAGTAGTCCATTATTTAAACAACTGACTTCTGTAGACTCGGGCTTACTTGAAGTTGAGCGAAACGGCGAAAACTATCTCGCGAAAGTGGTTAAATCCCCTGCTATGGGCTGGCGGTTTGTGGCTCTGGTACCTTCCAGTGAGGTTTATCGGTCGGCCAATAATATTGCCTGGTTATCGTTGGTGATTGCTGCCGTTGTGATCGCATTATTTATTATCCTCGGTGCACTCTTTTCGAAACTCATTACCCGGCCGATTGACCGTGTTGCTGTAGTTTTGAAAAGCATTGCTGAAGGTGAGGGCGATCTGACTACCCGCTTAGCCGTAGAATCGAAAGATGAGGTGGGCGAACTGTCCCGCTCATTTAATCAGTTTATTGAGAAGCTGCAATCGATCATACAAGAGATGGTTGGTTTATCCGGTGATTTGAAAAGCAGTGCGGATGCCGCAGCCGAGAGTGCTCATAGCTCTATGGATGAGGTTAAACTGCAGCTGGATCAGATAACGCTGGTCGCAACTTCGGTAGAGCAGATGTCAGCCGCAACACAGGATATTGCTGCGAATGCTGAAAACACCTCGCATGCCGCCAGTGAAAGTGCGCGTTTTAGTCAGCAGGGGCAGACGGTGGTGATGAAAGCCCGCGATTCAATCGGGGATCTGGCCGGAGAGGTCAGTACGGCTTCCCAGGTTATCATGAAACTGAGTGAGCATTCTCAGCATATCAACTCGATTCTGGGGACGATTCAGGGGATTGCAGAGCAGACTAACCTGTTGGCGTTAAATGCGGCAATTGAAGCCGCCCGCGCCGGAGATAATGGTCGTGGCTTTGCGGTTGTGGCTGATGAGGTGCGAAGTTTGTCGCAAAAAACGACTGTGTCTACCGATGACATACGCAATATGATCGCGACCCTCCAGTCCACCATGCAGCAGGCTGTGTCTATTATGGCCAGCAGCGAAACGATGGCACAACATTCCGTTGAAGAAGCGAATCAGGCTTATGAACAACTGATTCTGATAACCGATTCGGTCAACAATATCAGTGATATGTCTGCGCAGATTGCTACCGCCACCGAGGAGCAGAGTATGGTAAACAGTGGGATCGCAGAGAACACCAGCCGTATTAAGATGATCGCTGATCAGATGTTTGATAATGCTGATATCCGGTTGGATCGTTCCCGTAAACTGCATTCACTTTCTGAAGGCATGCACGGACAGGTGGGGCGGTTTAAAGTCTGAAGCGACTAAATGGCTTCTACACGAATCAGGTTGCATCGACGGCGCCGGCAGCTATCCAGTATTGACTTCGTCTGCCTTAGCCCCAGCTAAAACCGGGCAGCTTTTCCGAAAGGTTCTCCCTACCGGAAGGCCGCGATGTCAGGGTGTTGATAGTGATCTGAAAGCTCTGCTATGGATAAATCATGTTACCGGTTAGCCAAAGGCTGACCGGTCGATCCCATACTTACTGAGTTTGATGTACAGCGTACTCTTAGCGATTTTCAGTTGTCGGGCGGCACGGGTAAGGTTGCCTCCCTGTTCCTTAATCACCCGGCAGATCACCTCTTTTTCCGCCTGATCCAGAGGGTTAGAAGCGTCGCTATCACCGATAGTACTCTCTGAAGCGGGTGCCGCATGATTCAGCATATTAGCGGGCAGGTCGTCTGGACTAAGCTGCCCACTGTCAGAAAGAAAGTAGGCGGCGGTGATCAGGTTGCTCAGTTCGCGAATATTGCCGGGCCAGTGGTGCTTTTTAAGCAGGGCCCGGAGTTCCGCGCTCAGCTGTTTTTTGGTTCCACCATGTTGTGCTGCCAGACCGGTAAGAATATGTTCTGCCAGCAAGACAATATCATCGCTGCGCTCTCTTAACGGCGGAATCGTCAGGGTCATCGATGAGATGCGGTAGTAGAGATCCATTCTGAAACGTCCTTCGGCAACCTCCAGAGCCAGATCTCTGTTAGTGGCTGCGATCAGACGAAAATTAACCTTGCGCGGTTGTGTTTCACCGATACGGCAGATCTCTGATTCCTGTAGCACCCGCAGGAACATCGGTTGCAAGTCCAGTGGCATCTCGCCTATTTCGTCGAGGAACAGGGTGCCGCCACTGGCCGCTTCAATTTTACCAATCATGCCGCCCCGACGAGCGCCGGTAAAGGCGCCATCGACATAGCCAAACAGCTCTCCGGCGAGCAGATCACGGGATAAGCTGCCGCAGTTGAGGGCGATAAACTCCTGGCTGCTGGCGGGACTCATCTCATGCATCGCACTGGCAAACAGCTCTTTACCCACGCCGGTTTCTCCCTGAATCAATACCGGAATGGGCGCTTTAGCTAAGCGCGCTGCCTGTTGAATCGATTTGATAAACAGAGGGTTACGGCCCACCAGTCTGGAGAAACCGCTGTCACTCTCCTGAGATGTGACGGCTTCTTTGCCGGGCGTCCGGACCGTGGCGGTGTGTTTCGGCGTGGGGAAAGGGATTGCCGCGATAAAACCGATCTGCTCACCCTGATGCATAAGCGGCTCTATCCAGCGCGACTCAAGCTGGTTGAGGATCGATCCGGAGCACTCCGCAAAGCGTCCCTGTTCGTTCAGGGTGAGTATCGGGTTGACGGCATGCAGGTCTATTTTCAGGCCCCGTGCAGCGATTACCCGGTCCGCCTGATGATTGGTGCGTACCAGGCGGCCATACAGATCCAGTAACAGCAAGCCATCGTTACCTGCGCTGCTGAAACGTTCCAGGGTGACGCCTAACAGCAGGTCTCGTTTGGCCATGTGTAGCTGTGCCAGCTGTCCTTCGATGCGCCGGGCGCCGGACACCGCCAGTGCCAGGCAGTAGTCATGCAGGGTGTGTTTCAGCCCAGAGATATTCACCGCCCCGAGAATTTTATTTTCGAACGGGTCACGAATCACTGCGGCAGAGCAGGTCCAGTTGCTGATGTTTTCACAGAAGTGTTCATAGGCGTGCACCTGAACGGCGGAACCGACATTGAGTGCGGTGCCGATAGCGTTGGTTCCGGCGACACTTTCATTCCAGTTGGCACCGGGCACCAGGCTGAAATCATTCGCCAGATCCCGGGTATGGTCGTCGCCGTGGGAACATAAAATCATGCCGGTTGGTGCGACCAGGTGCATAATTGTCCCCGATTCTGCCAGCAGATCTTTAGCATCCCGTAGAATCGGTTCTGAGGCGGAGATGAGTTCCCGGTAACTTTCCCGGACCGACTCCAGTTGCTGCTCATCCAGCTCAATCGTTTTATGGGCAACCAGAGGGTTGACTGCCTCAGACACGCAGCGTTGCCAGGACGCCTGAATTATCGGGCGCACGGAATCATCAGAAAGTGAGCCTTTGTTAAGAAGGGCTTCCCGGGCTTTGGCAATCTTTCTGGGATGTTCTACCGCAGCAGAACCTCGCAGAGTGGATTTCTCATTCGTGGTATTCATACCGTTATTTTTATAGTTATGGATACGTCGGCTCATTCTGAACCTACTGTCTACGTTTTTCAATTGTCTATTTTTTGTGCGGGTATTGGTTTGTTGACGCGCCAGGCGTATGCCGAAACAGGTTTTATTCCACCGCTTGCAGAAAGCGTTTGATTAACGGTCGCTGACCGTTCGATTATCGAACCCTTATTTTATGCTGCTTCGCTATTTATCCCTCATGTTTTTATTAAATTACTGTTTTTAAATAGAATTACTTAATTGGCACAGCCGGTGCAGTTATTTATTCAGATCAGTTTGGCCCGTGGTTGAGCTGATTGCAGATCCTTACCGCGGCACATCTCACCGGGTAAGCAGAAACAATAAAAATAACACGAGGATACGATCTTGAATCAATTAACTAATCCAGTTGAAGTTCTTGGGATAGATGCCGGCGGCACTATGACCGATACATTTTTTGTACGGGCTGACGGTGAGTTTGTCGTTGGTAAGGCACAAAGTAATATCAATGAATCACAGGCGGTACTGGAATCCAGCACCGATGCGCTGGCGCACTGGGAGCGCAAGGTTGAGGATGTGTTTCCGGAGATGGTCACCTGTGTCTTTTCCGGTACCGCCATGCTTAACCGGGTGGTCGGCCGTAAAGGGCTGCGTACCGGTCTGATCGTCAGTAAAGGGTTTGAAGATTTTCATCGCATGGGGCGGGCGATCCAGAGTTATCTGGGCTACGCCTTTGAGGACCGCATCCACCTGAACACTCACCGTTATGATGAGCCGCTGGTGGATATTAAGGATACCCGCGGGGTGACCGAGCGTGTGGATTCCAAGGGCAATGTGGTGATCGCCGTGCGTCTGCATGAAGCCCGTGAAGCGGCCCGGGAACTGATTGAGCAGGGCTGTCAGGCGATCGTTATCAGTTTGCTCAGTTCCTATCTTTACGAAGACCATGAAAAAGCGGTGCGCGATGCCTGTAAAGAGGTCGCCCGCGACATGGGGGTGGATATTCCGGTATTCGCATCGGTGGATTACTACCCGGTACGTAAAGAGAGCCATCGCACCAACACCACCATTCTGGAAGCCTATGCCGCAGAGCCATCACGGGCAACGCTGGGCACGATCAGCGACAGCATGAAAAATGTCGGCGGTCAGTTTGACCTGCGGGTGATGGCCAGCCATGGCGGTACCATCAGCTGGAAAGCCAAAGAGCTGGCCCGCTCGCTGGTATCCGGTCCTATCGGTGGCGTTATCGGGGCTAAATACCTGGGTGAAAAACTGGGCTATGAGAATATCGCCTGTTCCGATATTGGCGGCACCAGTTTCGATATGGCACTTATTACCAAAAACAACTTTGCCATCCATAAAGATGGCGATATGGCGCGACTGGTGCTGTCTTTGCCGCTGGTGGCGATGGATACCATCGGTGCCGGTGCGGGTAGCTTTGTGCGTATCGATCCCCATGCGAATGCGATCAAGCTGGGGCCGGACAGCGCCGGTTATCGCGTCGGCACCTGCTGGCCTGAAGGCGGTGTGGATACGGTGTCTGTCACCGACTGCCATATTATTCTCGGGTATCTCAACCCGGAAAACTTCCTCGGTGGCATTCTGGAACTGGATGTTGAGCGTGCCCGGCGTGAAATCAAACGTCAGATCGCTGATCCGCTGGGGCTGTCCGTTGAAGATGCAGCCGCGGGTGTTATCGAGCTGCTGGATCTGTCACTGCGTCAGCATCTGCGGGCGATGATTACCGGTAAGGGGTACAGCCCGACCGATTTCGTCTGCTTCTCCTACGGTGGCGGCGGTCCGGTGCATGCTTACGGTTACACCAAAGGGCTGGGCTTTAAGGAAACCATCGTACCGGCCTGGGCTGCGGGTTTCTCCGCCTTTGGCTGTGCCACGGCTGACTTCGAATACCGCTATGACAAGAGTGTTGATATCGGCATCACTGAAGAGTCCAGTCAGGACGACATCGTTGCGGCCACCGCTACTCTGCAGGCGGCCTGGGATGAGCTGCGTGACAAAGTGCTGGAAGAGTTCCGCATCAACGGCTTTAAGGATGAAGAGGTGGCGCTGACACCGGGATACTCCATGCAGTATCTGGGACAACTGAACGATCTGGAGATCGATTCGCCGCTGACGGTGCTCTCTGGTGCTGAAGACTGGGATGAGCTGGTGCAGTCATTCAATGATACCTACGCCCGGGTCTACGCCGATGCCGCCCGCTCTCCTGAGCTGGGATATGGCATTACCGGTGCGATTATGCGTGGCTCGGTGGTCACTAAGAAACCCAATATCCCGGAAGAGCCGGATGCTGGCCCAACGCCCTCTGAGGAATCCCGCCAGGGTAGCCGTCCGTTCTATTACGAGAAGCAGTGGGTCGACGCTGATATTTTCAAAATGGAACTGCTGCAACCGGGCAATAAAGTCAAAGGACCGGCGGTGATTGAGTCTGATGCCACAACCTATGTGGTGCCACCCGGCTTCGAGACCTTCCTGGACGTGAACCGTCTGTTCCACCTGATTGAATCCAAGTAATCCGATAATAAATACAAGAAATAGAGGAAAACAGATGACTATTCAAGAAAAGATAAATGGGGCAGGTACCCGACCAGCCAGCTTGCTGCCAAGCGGACTGACCCTCAATGACAACCGTAACCTGATTCTGAAAAGAACGGAAGAAACCGGCCACTACAACGGTCTGGAAAAGCTGGAGTTTAAAGAGTCTGACCCGATCGGCTATGAACGGATCTTCTCCAAGCTGCGTGCCGGGTTGGTTAACTCCCGCGAGGTGGCCAAGAAAATTGCCGCCTCACCGATTGTCGAGCAGGAGGGTGAGCTGTGTTTCACCCTCTACAACGTTGCCGGTGACTGTATTGCCACCTCAACCGGGATCATTATCCATGTGGGCACCATGGGGGCGGCCATAAAATATATGATCCAGAACAACTGGGAAGCTAACCCCGGGATTAACCCCGGTGATATGTTCACCAATAACGACTGTCAGATCGGTAACGTACACCCCTGCGATATCGCCACGATCGTGCCTATCTTCCACGAAGGCCATCTGATCGGCTGGGTCGGCGGTGTTACTCACGTCATCGATGTGGGGGCGGTGGGTCCGGGCTCCATGTCCAATGGTCAGGTGCAGCGTTTCGGTGATGGCGTGCAGATCACCTGCCGTAAAACTGGTGTCAACGATACCCCGCTGCGTGACTGGTTGCATGAGAGTCAGCGCAATGTGCGCACGCCGAACTACTGGATTCTGGATGAGAAAACCCGCATTGCCGGTTGTCACATGATCCGCGATCTGGTGGAAGAAACGGTGCGCGAAGAGGGCATGGAAGCCTATGAAAAGTTCGCTACCGAGGTGATTGAGGATGGTCGCCGGGGGCTGGTGAGCCGGATCAAAGCGATGACCATTCCCGGTAAGATCAAAACCGTGGCGTTTGTGGATGTGCCTTATGCCCATGAAGATGTGGCGGTGCCATCACCGTTTGCCAAAATCGACACCATTATGCATGCCCCTTGTGAGATTACCGTCAAACCGGATGCCACCTGGCGTCTCGACTTTGAAGGCTGTAGTCGTTGGGGCTGGCACACCTACAACGCCAACCCGGTTGCCTTTACCAGTGGTATCTGGGTGATGATGACTCAGTCGCTGGTACCCACCGAGCGGATCAACGATGGTGCCCGTTATGCCACTGAGTTCCGTCTGCCAAAAGGCACCTGGACCAACCCGGATGACCGGCGTACCGCCCATGCGGATGCCTGGCACTTCCTGGTGTCCTCCTGGAGCTCACTCTGGAGAGGTATCAGCCGCACCTACTTTGGTCGCGGTTATCTGGAAGAGGTGAATGCCGGTAACTCAAACCCCTGTAACTGGCTACAGGGCGGCGGTATCAACCAGGAGGGCGAGATCCATGCGGTCAACAGCTTCGAAACGGCTGCCTGTGGTACCGGTGCCTGCGCGGTCAAAGATGGCCTGAACCATGCGGCCGCTATCTGGAACCCTGAGGGCGATATGGGGGATATCGAGATCTGGGAACTGGCCGAGCCGCTGCTTTATATGGGCCGCACCATCAAAACCAACACCGGTGGATACGGTAAGTATCGCGGTGGTCTGGGTTTTGAAACCCTGCGGATGGTCTGGGGGTCTGCCGACTGGACCATGTTCTTTATGGGCAACGGCTATATGAACAGCGACTGGGGACTGATGGGTGGCTACCCGGCGGCAACCGGTTACCGTTTTGAAGCGCACAATACCGGTCTGCTGGAACGGATCAAAGAGGGTAAATCTCTGCCGCTGGGTAAAGACCGCGATCCGGCTAAGTGTGAGCTTGAGAAGCACCTGGGGCCTGATGCACAGGTGAAACGGGATAAACAGTGTATTACCACCGAAGCGATCTTTGAAAACGGCGATCTCTACCTCAACTATCTGCGTGGCGGCCCTGGGTTTGGCGATCCGCTGGACCGTGCTATTGCCGATGTCGAGAACGATCTGAATCAGAACTTCGTCTTGCCTGAGTTTGCCGAAAAGGTCTACGGCGTGGTGATTTCTCAGGATAAGGAGGGTGCCTGGGCCGTGGATGAACAGAAAACCATTGCTCAGCGTGGCGCGATTCGTAAGGCGCGGATCGCCCGGGGTACGCCTACCCGTCAGTGGATGGAATCTGAGCGCCAGCGCATTATCGATAAGGACGCTTCGGTACAGGTGCAGCAGATGTTCGCCTCCAGCTTCTACCTGTCAGAGCGATTCCTCAATGAGTTCAGAACATTCTGGGATCTGCCCGCCAGCTGGGAGCTGAAAGAGGAAGAGCTGGGTATTCCCATGTTTGGTGCCAAGCATCACATGGACCTGAGCGAACTGCCTGATGTACATCCGGTAATCATGGCCGAGCAGTAACAGAGAGCTGCTAAAGAACTGCTGACATGAGTGGGGGAGGGGTGCCCGGCACCTCTCCTGATCACTTGATAAAGCAAATAACTCAGCTCTGAAACGCAGTTCTACAAACTCAAATCTAAAAACAATAAAGAGAGACCGATTATGTCAAATTTCACAAAAAAACAGGTGTCCGATCTGGTAAAAGGCAGTCTCGACTGGGATACCCTGCACATGATGTTGTCCATGCCCAAGGACAAAGAGCGTTATGCTAACTATATGTCCGTATTACAGGATCAGGTGTCCTGGGACGATAAGATCATCATGGCGTTTGGCCCGCACCTCTATCTGGCCGAAACCACCGCCGATAAAAGCTTAGTGACCAAGTGTTCATGTGGTCATGACTTTGGTGACTACCGCACTAACTGGAAACTCAATGCGCTGGTGTATGTGCGTGATGATGAGGAGAAGATGCAGGAGGTTTATCCCAAACTGATGGCGCCTGACACCAACTGGCAGGTCTACCGTGAGTACTACTGCCCAACCTGTGGTGTGATGCATGATATTGAAGCGCCAACCCCCTGGTATCCGGTGATTCATGACTTCCAGCCCGATATTCCGGCGCTGTTTGACTGGCTGGATCTGCCTGCGCCAGTTAACGCTTAGTGACAGAGGCTCGGACAGGACACACTTCCGGTCGCCGTTGGCCGGAAGTTTTCCTCACCGCGTATTCGTTACTCAACCTTTTGCTACCCCTCTTTACTATCTTTCTACTATCAATGGAGTTTGCCATGTCAGATAACCATCAACAGCATCAGGGGGCAGACTCGCCTTTCTTTGCCCTGCAGAAGATCTATGTCAAAAACTCAACGTTCGAATCGCCCAACTCTGCCAGGGTGTTCCGCTCAGAGTGGCAGCCCACGGTAACGATGGATCTCAACACCGCCTTTGAGCCGATCGAAGAAGGTCTTTATGAGGTGGTGCTGTCAGTTTCGGTCACGGCGAAAAACCAGGATCAGCTGGCATTTGTGGCAGAGGTTGATCAGGCCGCGATGTTTATGATTTCCGGCTTTCCCGCACAACAGCAGGCGGAGGCGCTGGGTTCGGCCTGTCCCGCAGTGATGTTCCCCTATCTTCGTGAAACCATTGATCAGTTGATGGTGAAGGGCGGTTTCCCGCCACTGATGATGGCGCCGGTCAACTTCGATGCGTTGTATGCCGAGCAGAACCGAAAATCAGCATAACTGACACCGGTATTATCAGAGCGACTCTGAATAAGCAGCTTTGGGAAAAACGCTCTGAAGAACTTAGCTAAACAGGCCATGGATGGTACCCGGTATATCGCTGTTTAATGTGGTAGATGGAGGCAGACAATGTCTGAAAGTCGACGCCGTTTATTACTTACCTTTAAGCCCTGGAAACAGACCACAGTTTTACAGAGTAATGTCTGCAAAGCTCTGCTCTTTTGCGTTTGCCTGGGACACAGAGTAAGACATTGTTGTGCTACAAAGCTGGCAGAGCAGATTGGCAACAGTGTAAGAAACAATTCAACACCGCGTTAGTTCACTCAACGCGGCTACTGACAGTACTGCGTTTCCGTGCCCGGGGGCGGCCGGGTCATGACTTATCTTGCTGAGAATCGTTATAAAAATGTTTGTGCAAATCTGTTATCCAGCGGAGGGGGTCATCGCTATTCCCGCAGCGCTATTGTCGTAAAATAGGGCAATGGTGCCGAACGCGTCTCAATTTAATGCATTCATCGCAACAAACGGTTAGTAAGCAGGATCAGGTATTGTGCAGGCTGCACTATTATAATTTATGCTTGAGGTACAGCAGGAACAGCTGACTAACAGGTTACCTATTTTACTTCAGAGTGGTATAAGCTTTGCTGCTTAAGGGTTGGACAAAAAAGATAATCAACCTAATAAATTTAGCGGAGCCTGATATGGAATCTTCAGATTATCCATTGAGTGAAGTACCTGAAAGTGATCGCAAAGGACTACTTTCAACATCGTTGCTGTTGCTTGGTTTTACTTTTTTTACCGCCACGATGTGGGCGGGTGGAGCACTGGGAAAAGCATTTTCCTTCGGTGAGCTGATGCTGGTGATTATTATGGGCAACCTGCTGCTGGGTCTCTATGCCGCAGCACTGGCCTATATTGCCTGTAAAAGTGGGCTTAACTCGGTGTTAATGGGACGTTTCTGCTTTGGTGAGATTGGCAGCAAACTGTCTGATTTTATTCTCGGATTCACTCAGATCGGCTGGTATGCCTGGGGAACGGCCACCATCGCAACGGTGCTGGTGAAGACTACCGGTATACCGGTCGAATATGAAACTCCCCTGATGATCGCTTTTGGTATGGCTTTCTGTATTACGGCGATGGTCGGCTATCGGGGACTTGATCTGCTGTCACGTGTTGCCGTGCCAGCGATGATGCTGTTTATTCTGATCAGCCTTTATACCGGCATGATTGATGTCGGCGGATTTAATGGTCTGATGCTCCAAACGCCGACAGAGAGCCTCAGCTGGGCAGCGGCTATCACCATGATTATCGGTACTTTCGTCAGTGGCGGAACTCAGGCGACTAACTGGAGTCGCTTTGCCAGAACACCGAAGGTTGCTGTGATGGCGACCCTGGCCGCGTTCTTTTTCGGTAATGGCCTGATGGTACTGACCGGTGCGCTGGGGACGATGATCTACCAGCAGGCAGATATTGTTGATGTGATGATCGCCCAGGGGTTTGTAGTACTGGCGGTGCTGATGTTGCTACTGAATATCTGGACCACCCAGGATAATACTATCTATAACTTCGCCGTTGCCGGTTGTAACCTGCTACGGACTGATAAACGCCGTCTGGTGACGGTTGTGGGTGCTGCTATCGGTACCGTGCTGGCCGTGGGGGGGATGTATAACCTGCTGATCCCATTCCTGATTCTGCTGGGGACATTTATTCCGCCTATCGGTGGAGTCATCATGGCCGACTTTTGGCTTAACCATAAGAGTTGTTATCCTAAACTGGCTGATCAGACTCTGCCTGCGTTTAACTGGCTGGGGCTGGCTGCTTACGGTCTGGGGTCGGTTGCCGCCTACAGTTCATCCACCTTACCGCCTGTTGTTGGTGTGTTGGTTGCCGCGATCAGTTATGCCCTGTTACTCCGGTTGCCGTTTGCAAACTCGTCCCCTGATACAGTGAAAAGCTGATGCCTATTCTGTGTGCTGATATTGCACGTTTACCCGGCCTTGAAAGTATCCGCATGGTAGCAGGCTTGCGCGGTAGTCAGACGGCCGTTCGCTGGCCCTATGTCGCCGAAGATGAAACCCTGGGGCCCTGGTTGCGTGGCGGCGAGCTGATTTTTGTCACCGGCATTAATCAGCGTCGTACGGAACAGAATCTGCAGCAGCTGATTCGCGAAGGGGTTGAGCATAAGGCTGCTGGCATCGTTATTCTGACCGGCCAGGAATATATCCGCATGATTCCTGGCAGTGTCAAGGCGCTGGCGAATCAGCTCGGGTTTGCACTGTTTGAACAACCCTATTCGCTGCCGATGGTGCAGGTGACCGAGGTGATCAGTAACGCCATTGTGCAGGATAATCTGATTGGTCAGTCAACCCGCTTGTTTTTGACTCGTCTGATTAATGGTTATGCCGACACCCCGGAGCTGATCCACCTGCGTGCTTCAGATCTGGGGTTAAGCGATTCCCGCCCGTATGCGGTGCTGGCGGTACGACTGAAAGGTTTTAGTCAGCGTATTGATCGTGATGATCCGGCTGATCAGTGGAAGTTTATCCATGAGCGGTCGCTGCTTGAAGATAAGCTGACAGAGTTACTGATGCGCCGGGGCATTGACTGGCCGGTGCTTGAATATGAGCAGGACCTGCTGGCGATATGGCCGACAAACGCAGCGCATTCGCCAGCCCTGTCAGAAGAACTGACTCAGGCGCTTGAACGTCTGCAGCCTGAACTGGAAGTGATAGCCGGTGTTAGTGACCTGCAGCCCGGGTTAAGCAGTATTGCTAAAGCCGCAGAACAGGCCCGCCATGCAGTACAGTTTGCGGTGCAGCAGGAACAGGCGCTGTTTTTTTACGATCAGCTGGGCATTGCCCGGCTATTTGACGCGATTCCCCAACGTAGCCTGCTGTCACAGTTTTGTCAGCAGCAGCTGGGCGCGTTGTGTTTTGCCCGGGATCAGCGTTCGGTCATGTTAAAGGAAACGCTGACTCACTTTCTGAACTATTTTGGTAATCAGCAACAGGCGGCTGAATCGCTCGGTATTCACCGGAATACCCTGAGTCACCGCTTGAAACGGATAGAGCAGCTGATCGACTGCCCGCTGCACGATCCGTTTGCCCGGCTGAATCTGCAAAGTGCCCTGTTGATTGAACAGATTCTGTTTCAACATCACAACATAGAGAGTTATAGCGAGAAATAATATGATCATTATTAACGCCCGTCTACGCCAGAAAACAGGGTTGTACACACTGGAGATAGACAATGGTTATTTCTCAGCTATCTCTGAACAGAATACCCGCTTAACACCGATGCCAGATCAGTTTGATGCCGATGGCAAGCTGGCCTGTGCGCCGTTTATCGAACCCCATATCCATCTGGATGCGGCGCTGACGGCGGGCGAACCCAACTGGAATCAGAGCGGCACACTGTTTGAGGGGATCGAGCGCTGGGGTGAGCGCAAACCCCTGCTTGATGAAACCGATATTCGCCGTCGCGCCTTAAAAACTATCGAGCTGCTGGTGCAAAACGGTGTGCAGTATATCCGTACACACGCCGATGTCAGTGACCCGACGCTGGTTGGTTTGCGCACACTCTGTGCATTGCGTGATGAACTGGCCGGTCAGATTGAGATACAGGTGGTAGCCTTTCCTCAGGATGGGCTACTCTCCTATCCTGGCGGGCTTGAACTGATGGAGCAGGCACTGCAGATCGGTGCCGATGTGGTAGGGGGGATTCCGCACTTCGAATACACCCGGGAGCTGGGTGAAGCGTCGATGAAAAAGGTAATCGAGCTGGCCATGACATATGACCGGCTGGTGGATGTGCACTGCGATGAGACCGACGATCCGAGCTCCCGTTTTCTTGAAGTACTGGCGGCGGAAGCTTTGTTCAATAATCTGGGGGCACGGGTGACGGCGAGTCATACCACGGCGATGGGCTCTTACGATAATGCCTACTGTTCAAAGCTGTTTCGGTTATTGAAAAAATCGGGCATTAACTTTGTTTCCTGTCCTACCGAAAGCATTCATCTGCAGGGGCGTTTTGACAGTTATCCTAAACGTCGGGGCCTGACCCGGGTAAAAGAGCTGAACGCTGCCGGGATTAATGTCTGCTTTGGAGAGGATTCTATTTTCGACCCCTGGTATTCCCTGGGAAACGGTAAATTGCTCCGCACCCTCGATTTTGGCCTGCATATCTGCCAGATGATGGGCTATGCCGACTTCAGTTCTGCGCTGAATCTGATCAGTGATAATAGTGCCCGGACACTCAATGTTGATCATCGATATGGTATTGAAATTGGTAAACCAGGGAGTTTCATCCTGCTGGATGGCGAAGACGATTATGCCGTGATTCGCAAACAGGGAGAGGTGTTGTTATCGGTGCGTCATGGTGATGTTATTATGCAGCGAGAGCCTTCCCGTGTTGTTACCGAAGGATGGATTTGCTCGGCAGAATAACCCTGACAGATATTATCTGCACTTTCCGCCCCATTTGCCCGTTGTTCCCGTAGGCAATACCGATATAACAGGATAGGATTGGCGCTGACCATTTTTATGATACGCGGATAAATACATTCAAGGAGTCCGGAATATGATCGATCCTATCAGTAGCTTTGCGATTGAGTTCGTAGCCATTCTGGGTGGTATCCTGCTATTGATCTTCCTCGGCGGGGTGATTGCCGCGCTGATTGTGTATCAGATTGACAGACATCAGACCAAACACACTATTCGTCGTAACTATCCTCTGTTTGGCCGCTTTCGTTATTTATTTGAGCACCTGGGAGAGTTTTTCCGTCAGTACTTCTTTGCGATGGATCGCGAAGAGATGCCGTTTAACCGGGCTCAGCGCAGCTGGTGTTACCGGGCGGCAAAGAATATCGATAACACCATCGCCTTTGGTTCATCCCGTGACCTTCGGGTTCCGGGCACTTACTACTTTCTCAACTGCCCCTTTCCGACTCTGGAAGAGGACGCAGTGAAAAATCAGCCGCTACAAATCGGTCCCTATTGTCGTGAACCTTATGACGCAAAATCCTTCTTCAATATTTCGGGCATGAGTTACGGCGCGATCTCTAAACCCGCAATCCGTGCACTGTCTAACGGCGCCCGGGAAGCGGGTTGCTGGATGAATACCGGTGAAGGGGGGTTATCTCCGTTTCACCTCGAAGGTGGCTGTGACATCGTCTGCCAGATTGGTACGGCTAAGTATGGTATGCGTGATGAGAAGGGCTTACTCAGCGATGCTAAGCTGAAAGAGAAGGCCGCACATAAGCAGGTGCGGATGTTTGAGATCAAGTTGAGTCAGGGGGCCAAGCCGGGTAAAGGTGGTATGCTACCCGGCGCAAAAGTGACACCAGAGATTGCTGAAATTCGTGGCATTCCGGTGGGAACCGCTTCGATCAGTCCTAACCGCCATCCGGAAGTAAATTCTGCCGATGATCTGTTAGACATGGTTTGCCATATCCGTGAGATTACTGGCAAACCAGTGGGATTCAAAATGGTGCTGGGTTCTACTGACTGGCTGGACGAGTTTTGTGAACGGGTTCTCGCCCGGGGGCTGGAACAGGCGCCTGATTTCATCACACTGGATAGCAGCGATGGTGGTACCGGTGCCGCTCCAATGCCGCTGATGGATAGTGTCGGCTTGCCGTTACGCGAGAGTTTGCCAATCCTGGTTAACAAACTGGTGATGCATGGTTTGAAAGAGCGCATTCGGGTGATCGCATCTGGTAAGTGTATTAATCCGACGGATGTGGCTGCTGCGATTTGTATGGGGGCTGACTTTTGTGTCAGTGCACGGGGCTTTATGTTTGCGCTGGGTTGTATTCAGGCGTTGCAGTGTAACAAAAATACCTGCCCAACCGGGATTACGACCCATAATAAAGAGCTGCAGCGTGGGCTGGTGCCGGAGGACAAAGCGGTCAGGGTGACGCATTACCATGATAATCTGGTGCATGAGGTGGAGACGATTGCACATTCCTGCGGCGTGGCTGAACCCCGCAAACTGAATCGCAAACATGCCGCTATCGTTATCGACAGTGGTCGCTCAGTACCCCTGGATATTCTCTACCCAGAGGTCTAGCATGCCGAGCTAAATAGAGACGAATAAAAAAGCCTGCACATGTTGCAGGCTTTTTTATGCTTCAGATATCGCTGAACCAGAGTTCATCATTTATCTGGTATTCCAGCTCTTTGCGCTGTCTGCGTTCTTCGATGGCGCGTCTGACGGCCAGGCTTTTCTGGCTGGCTTTTTTCTGCCTTGCCTGATTCTCATACTCTTCAATACCGACCATGATATCGAAGACCGTTGTCTGAATTTCGTTTAGATCCTGATCTTTCCGTATAAGCATAGAACGTGCTCCTATACCCTCTGTAAAAGTCCACCTGAAAGCCAACACGAAAGAGAGGCTAACAGACCGTTGCCGCATTTCTGATTAACAGGGAATCTCTTTTTTATAACAGAAAAAAGAGAAATTCAATGGGGCATACGCCTTAAGCGCGGCGTTTAGGGTGCTTATATTGGCGCAGAAATGTTACAAACAGAGGTAAAGACAGGATTTATTCTTCAGGTTTTCGCAGGGGCAGACGTTTATCATTCTGGCGCAGACTTTTTAAACTGCGTTTGATGGTTTTAAGGTGGTCCAGCAGCCCGGGTCCCAGTTTCATTGCCACACCGACCGCCAGGACATCAATCACCACCAGATGAACCACCCGGGAAGACATCAGGGTGCTGAGGTCTTTATCCTCTTCCAGATCGATATGAATCGCGATGCTTGCCAGGTCAGAGAGCGGCGTATTGCTGGGACAAAGGGAGATCACCGTGACGCCGGCATCTTTAACCAGCTTTACCGCGTGCAGCAGGTCTTTCGTACGGCCAGTCTGAGAGATCGCGATGACGACATCCTGCTCCGTCAGCGTGGTCGCCGAGATCATCTGCATATGGGGGTCGGAATAGGCCGAAGCGGCAATTTTTAAGCGGTGAAACTTATGCTGCGCATCATTACACACCGGTGCTGATGCACCAAAACCATAGAGTTCAAGGCGGTTGGTGCTGGCGATGGCATTGATCGCTTCTTCCAGAGTGTTGGCATCCAGCTCTTCACGTACGCGCATCATATTGCCGACCGTTGAGTCGAAAATTTTCTGCTTGAACTCGCTGACGGTATCTTTGCTATTCAGAGAGAACTGCTCAAAGTTAGCATTGCTCGCGAGTCCCTGAGCCAGGGTCAGTTTAAAGTCCTGAAATCCGTCATAGTGGAGTGCCCGACAGAAGCGGACCACGGTAGGTTCGCTTACATTCGCTTCTGACGCCAGATCGACAATCCGCATATGGATAACATCGGAAGGATTTTCCAGGACATAATCAGCAACTTTTTGCTCTGATTTTCGCAAACTGGTTTTTGCGTCGGCGATCGATTTAAGAAGATTAAGCGGCTGCAAGCTGGTTTCCGTTTTCAGGTTAGGCATAACGTGGAAGAGTATATCAGTAATTGAGATTAATAGAATAAATGCCGCTGCCATTCTGGGGGCATTCATGATCAGTATCGGATGAGCAAGGCTCGGCTTACTATTTGAAATTGCAGCAATTATGACTTGGTGCTATGTTCAGTGGGTTATAAATGACAAAACAACAAAGATAGACAGTGATATAACTAAAAAATGACGATTAGGGAGAAGCCTTGTGAAACGTCGTGAAATTGTCAAAGTTCTCGGGCTGGGAGCCGCTGCTGCGGGCCTGGCTGCCTGTACTGAAGAGAAAAAAGCAGAGGTAGCCGATTGTAAGCCGGCAGCACCTGCAGCCCCTGTTGCTGCAAAACCGGAAACGATTGAATGGAAAATGGTCACCACCTGGCCAAAGAACTTCCCAGGTCTGGGAACCGGGGCTAACAACCTGGCTGATCTGATCGGTAAGATGTCCGGCGGCCGGATTCATGTAAAAGTGTATGGCGCTAAAGAGTTGGTTGGCGCGCTGGAAATCTTTGATGCTGTTTCCCGTGGTACGGCTGAAATGGGTCATGGTGCTGCCTATTACTGGAAAGGTAAATCCCGCGCAGCACAGTTTTTTGCGGCGGTTCCTTTTGGTCTGACGGCGCAGGAGATGAACTCCTGGCTGTACCATGGCGGCGGTATGGAGCTGTGGGAAGAGGTGTATGCTGAGTTTGGTCTGGTGCCGGGTGCTGCCGGTAATACCGGGGTGCAGATGGGTGGCTGGTTTAACCGTGAGATCAACTCTGTTGAAGATCTCAAAGGTTTGAAAATGCGCATCCCCGGGCTGGGCGGTGAAGTACTCAAGCGTGCCGGTGGTACGCCAGTACTGTTACCAGGCGGTGAGATCTTTCCATCGTTGCAGTCCGGCGCTATCGATGCAACCGAGTGGGTAGGCCCATATAATGATCTGGCGTTCGGTCTGCACAAAGCGGCTAAGTACTACTACTATCCTGGCTGGCATGAGCCGGGCACCACGCTGGAGTGCTTCATGAATAAGGAAGCCTTTGAGAAGCTACCGGAAGATCTGCAGGTTATTGTACGTAATGCCCTGCGGGTAGCGAATCAGGACATGCTGGCTGACTTCACGGCGAAGAACAACCGGGCACTGGAACAACTGGTGAATGTGGAGGGTGTTGAATTACGTCCATTCCCTGATGATGTGATGAAGCAGCTTAAAACACTGTCTGATGAGGTGGTGTCTGAAGAAGCAGCGCAAGACCCGATGTCACAGAAAGTGTTTGAATCCTTTGTTAAGTTCCGCGAACAGGCGGTCAAGTGGCATGCGGTTTCTGAGCAGGCTTATCTGAACGCCCGGACGCTGTAACGGTTACGGCAACGATAGCGCTTGAGTTCAGGCGCTAAAAAAAACCCGCTGCGGCGGGTTTTTTTGTTGCTGTCGGTAGTTAACTTAACCATAAACCAGATGCGGCAGCCAGGTTGCCAGGGCGGGCCATTGGGCCAGCGCCATCAACGCCACCAGCTGGATCATAATAAATGGTATTACACCCCGGTAAATCTGCATGGTGGAGATACTTTCCGGCGCCACTCCGCGCAGGTAGAACAGGGCAAAACCAAAGGGCGGCGTGAGGAACGAGGTTTGCAGGTTGAGCGCGATCATTACGCCAAGCCAGATCGGGTCGAGTCCCATGGCCAGCAAGATCGGTGCAACAATCGGCACGACCACAAAGGTGATCTCGATAAAGTCGAGGAAGAATCCCAGCAGGAAGATAATCAGCATCACCAGCGCGACTGCGCCAAAGACACCGCCGGGAAGGTCTGAAAGGAAGTTGCGTACCAGGTCATCGCCGCCGTAACCGCGAAACACCAGCGAGAAGATTGACGCGCCAACCAGAATGATAAAGACCATCGAGCTGACCTGGGTCGTGGTGCGCATCACCTCTTTCAGAATTGTCAGGGTGAAGTAGCCGCGAGCCATGGCCAGCAGCATCGCGCCGACCGCGCCCACTGACGCAGCTTCTGTTGGCGTTGCCCAGCCTCCGAGAATTGATCCCAGTACCAGACCCACCAGAAATACCGGTGGCAGCAGAGCAAAGATCACCCGCTTAAGCATGTTATCCATGGCGGCCCGCTCTTCTGGCGGAATCGCTGGCACAGTCGCTGGGTGGAAGACCGCTTTAAAGATCAGATAAAGAATATAAGCGCCTACCAGCAACAGGCCAGGCAGCAGGGCACCGAGGAACAGGTCGCCCACCGTGACTGTTTTGGGGGAATAGATGCCCTGATCCAGCTGCGCCTGCTGATAGGCAGAGGAGATCACATCTCCGAGTAATACCAGTACAATGGACGGCGGAATGATCTGTCCCAGTGTGCCTGAGGCGCAGATAACGCCGGTGGCAACTTTCGGGTCATAACCCCGGCGTAGCATGGTGGGTAGCGATAGCAGCCCCATGGTGACCACTGTCGCGCCGACGATACCGGTACTGGCAGCCAGCAGCATGCCGACCACGGTGACCGATATCCCCAGGCCACCTCTGATCGGGCCAAACAGGGCCGCCATGGTGTCCAGCAGTTCTTCAGCAATTTTAGATTTTTCCAGCATCACCCCCATAAACACAAACAGGGGAACGGCGATCAGAACGGCATTGTTCATGATGCCAAACAGACGGTTGGGCACCGCCTCGAGGAAGCTGGCTTCAAAGTGACCGGTCATAATACCAATGGCCGCAAATATAAGGCCGGTACCCGCCAGCGAAAAGGCGACAGAGTAGCCCAGCAGCAGAACAACGATAGCTCCCGCAAACAGCAGCAGGGGTAAAAGTTCCATCATAACGGGTGCTCCTGAATATCGGCTTCGATCAGATGTTCCTGCCCGGTCAGTACCATAATATTGCGCAACAGCTCAGCAATACCCTGCAGGATCATCAGTACCGGCATCAGCAACAGGGAGGTCTTCAGCAGATAGAGGGCTTCAATACCACCCGCTTCCTGAGAGCCTTCCATGGTGTGCCAGGAGAATTGCACGTATTCCCAGGAGATCCAGAAGATAAACAGTGAAACCGGCAGCAGAAGAAACAGGGTGCCGATGATATTAATCACCGCTTTGCCGCGTTCACTCAGTGGTCGGTAAAAAATGTCCACACGCACGTGGCCATCATGCTTGAGGGTGTAACCCGCGCCGAGCAGAAAGACGAAGCTGTGCATATAGATGATCGATTCTTGTAGCTGAATGTTGCCGACATTCAGGATATAACGCATCACAACGACAACAAAGGTAACCAGCACCATTAACAGCGTTAGCCAGGCAATACTCCGCCCAGTCCATTCACTGAAACCGTCCAGTCCCCTGATGATCATCGTAACAGGATTCTTCTTATTCATGAGTTGATTCCGATAAGAACTTACTTTGCCTGTGCAGTATACAGTAAAAAAGCGTATTGAATCAGCGGATTAATGCAGTGAATTTAAGCATTGGTTGTGCTTAAAACGTCGCGGTAAAATCGCGCATTACTGCTGCAAAATGATTCCTGCGCTGTACAATAGGGGGAAATAAAGTTGGGGAGGTTATCTAATGTCACAATGGTCACTGGAAAACGAGCTGAAAGTACTCGAGGGCTGGCAACTGAGCGCCTTCTCCGTGGCGGTGACAGAGCGGATGTTCCCTAACTTTGGACTGTTTTCAACGTTGCTAGAGTTTGGTGATCGCGATCAGGTGCGCAGCATTCTCGATGGTGTCTGGAACAAGCTCGGTAATACCGGGGCAAAAATGAACTTCGAGGTGCAGCAGACTAATGTCGAAGCCAATATGCCTGATCTTGAAGAGTTTGATATGTATGGCGCATCCCCGGCTCTGGATGCAATGGTTGCCCTGTATTCAACCATCAACTGTCTGTTGGAGCCGAACCGGACAGAAGCGGCCAGTGTTGGCAATCTTTCCCTGGAGTGTGTTGCGACCTTTATCGAAGTGACTGCCGACGCCGATATGTCCGATGAAGAACTGCTGGTCTACATCAGCCATCATGAGATGATGCAGCAGGAAGAAAGCTTTCAGGAAGAGGTGATTAACCGCCTGGCGGCGATGAAGAGTGCTTCGGCGGCAGCAATTGATGATCTGAAGCAGCTGGCGGCCAATGAGGGCGTTAGTAATATTGGAGTCAGTGAAGAGTAATGTTACGTTTGGGCCTGATACTGCTGATACTCCCCGGCGTGGTTTTGATGGGGGTGTTCTGGTCTGAACTGAGCGGCGTCAATGAGTGCCTCTCTGCGGGCGGCTCATTTGATTATATGGCAGACGCCTGCGATATGGAGCGATCTCATCCGTTTATTCCTTTTGCGGTGCGTTACCCTTTGTTTGTGAACCTGACGATGCTGGCCTCTTTCGCCGGCTTCTGCTGTTGTCTCTTCGGGCTTTATGTCCGGGGCCGTTAAATAAAAGGATTTGAGGAATATGCGACGTTTTTGGTTAGGCCTGTTGCTGGCGATTATTGCGGGTGTTTTCTTCACTTGGCTGAACGCTCCTGAGTGGCTTGAACGCTGGAATGAAGAGAATCAGATGATGGTTGAACAGCAGCGCCAGGAAGGGATCGCTGCGGGGCAGCAAACGGATCAGAGCGGTTGCCTTGAAGAGGCGTTGCAGCGGGTAGAGAGCTGCAGCGGATCGGAATATCGTTGTACGGTTGATGGTGGAACTTTCTTTAAAGCCTGTTGGGAAAACAGTCTGCCGTCGGTTGGCCTGTGTGATGCTGTTCCTCCCTACCATGAAAAGGCCACTGATGATGACAAAGCCTGGGTTAAAGAGCGTTGCACCGAACTGGAGCTGCGGGCTAAAGGGTGTCGTCTGATTATGCGCCAGCAGCAACAGCTTTGCAGCGCAACCCGGGAGACGGCTGAGTAATTCCCCCTATTGAGCGTATCAGAACAGAAGTGCACCAGCGTCTGCAGAACTCCTCTGCAGACACTGGCGCAGGCGCTCTCTGTAATCCCTTTCGCCCCCCGTTAACGGTTATTTACGGATTCATGGTCAGAATCAGTTTGCCGCAGACATGGCCGCTCTGACTTAAGGCAAAGGCGTCGGCGGCTTTTTCCAGCTTGAAGGTGTCACCAATACGCAGTGTCAGAACGTCATCAGCCACCAGTTTTGCTATCTGCGTGAGCTGCTCAGCCGAGGACTCGCAGAGGACCGGCTCAACCCGGCGGCGCTGGGCGACACCCGCAGCGATAACCTGTTCTTTGGTAACCGATGGCAGGGTTACCAGAACACCCTCCGGTTTCAGACAGGGAAGGGCGCTGATGCCGGTTTCACCGCCGACACAATCGATAATCAGATCCATACCATTGGTACTTTCATTGAGGCTCTGGTGACGATAATCGATCGCATGTTCGCAGCCCAGTTCCGCGAGAAACTGATGGTTGTGAGCAGATGCGGTACCGGTGACATGGGCTCCAGCCCATTTGGCCAGTTGCACCGCTAAATGACCCACTCCGCCCGCAGCACCCAGAATCAGTACCTGCTGGCCTGCTTGCAGGTTGCCCTTGTCAAAGAGTGCCTGCCAGGCTGTCAGACTTGCGGTTGCCAGGCCTCCCGCCATGGTCAGGTCAACCGCATCTGGCAGATGGGCAATCTGCTCTGCGGGGGCGGCAATATATTCCGCGTAGCAGCCCGCCGGTTGAGGAAAACGGATCATTCCGAATACCGCATCGTTGACCTTAAAATCGGTATCGCCGGGGTCTGCGATGACGCCAGAGAACTCCCAGCCCGGAATGAAGGGAAACTCGCTAATAAAACCGCTGGCTCCACCCCCGGAGCAGGTCTTCCAGTCGATGGGATTAACCCCGACAGCGGCAGTTTTTACCAACACTTCTCCAGTATTCAGCTGAGGTCTGGGCTGTTTTTTGTAATTTAGCTCTTCAAGACCGCCAAACTGATGTATTGATATCGCGTGCATAAGGGACTCCGGTGAATAACTGAAGGGAAAATATTGCAGGAAGTAATTTTATATTCACATAAAGTTATAGGCTAAACCAGCCACCCATGCCGAAAATTTCTGTTAATCTTAGGCCTCGAAAAAGTAATGACGGTGATAAAAAATGACTCTGGCGGTAGCAGAACAGTTGATAATGATGCTCGGACTTGGTGTATTTCTGGTGTCACTGATACTCTATGTCCTGAGAACCAGCGATATTAAATCGATACTCATCTTCTGGCAGGCCACAATCTCCTTTAGTAAGCGGGAGTTTCTGATTAACCGTATCGGTCTGTCGATTATGTTGGTGGCGGTGATGGTGCGTTTTTATAACCACTTTTTCGCCTGATAGAGATGCTTAATCCATTGAGGACACAATGAAAGGAAATCCGTTACGCGGCGCACACTATTTTTTCCGTGGTCTGGCGATGTTGCCAGAGAAGGGAATCCGGCACTTTGTCATAGTGCCTCTGCTGATCAATATTTTTCTCTTTACCGGGGCAATCTGGCTGTTGTTTAATCAGATGGATTATTGGATAGACTATCTGATCAGCTCAATACTGCCGGACTGGCAGTGGCTGGATTTTTTGCGTTACCTGCTCTGGCCGCTGGTGGCTGCCTTAGTCCTGATATCGGTGTATTACAGTTTCAGTGTGGTCGCTAATATTATTGCCGCGCCTTTCAACGGTATCCTTTCCGAGAAAGTCGAGCAGCGTTTGCGGGGTGTGACCGTTACGGATTCCGGCTGGAAGGAGATTCTGGCACTGATTCCCCGCACCGTCGCCCGGGAGATCTCTAAGCTACTCTACTATCTGCCCCGTTTGCTATTTTTGTTAATCCTCACCTTTATACCGGTGCTGGGGATGGTCGCGCCTATTCTGCTGTTTCTGTTTGGTTGCTGGATGATGGCGATTCAGTACTGTGATTACCCTATGGATAATAACAAGGTCAGTTTTCGGGTGATGAAGGAATCCCTGAAGCAGCGCCGCCTGACGTCGGTTGGTTTTGGCGGACTGATCTCGGTTGGTATGATGGTGCCGTTGTTAAATCTGCTGATTATGCCTGCTGGCGTTGTCGGCGCGACCATTTTCTGGGTTGAGGAATATACCGACGGGGGTGAGATCGATCTGCCGGTGGCGGGCCATCAGGAGCGTCTCGGGCATCGATAGATCGGTGTTTCTGTTGCCATCCATAACGCACCCGCAATGGGTGCGTTTTATTATCAGCATTACGCCTGCTTTTTTCTGGCTGGCGCTGGAATGACCAGTTCATTGGGAAAGTGGCAGGAAAAGGTGCTGCCCTTGCCGGGCTGGCTGCTGATGGTTAATTTGCCGCCGTGTCGCAGCATGACATGTTTTACAATCGCCAGTCCCAGCCCCGTACCACCGCTGTCGGATGAGCGGCTTTCATCCACCCGGTAGAAACGTTCCTGTAAGCGGGGCAGGTGGATGCTGTCGATGCCTGGCCCGTTATCTTTAACAGAGAAATGGCCACCCTCTTTATCGGTCCACCAGCGCAGCTTTATTGCGCCACCGGCCGGGGTGTAACGGACCGCGTTAAACACCAGATTAGAGATGGCGCTATAAACTTCTGATTCCTGTCCCAGCAACGAGGTTTCTTTTTCCAGGTCGAGTTCGATGGTCTGATTTTTTTCCTGACCCAGCGCGAGCCCATCTTCGCGTATGCGGGCAATCATCGAGTGGATCGGTACCGGCAGCTCATCGGAAACGTGAGCGCTGGTTTCCAGACGCGATAGCAGTAACAGGTCGGAGACCAGGTTTTCCATCCGCCGCGACTGACTTTCCATCTGGCTCAGACCGCGTAGCAGCGGACGAGGCAGCTCCTGATCCAGAAAGGTCTCAAGGTAGCCGCGAATCACCGTCAGGGGGGTACGCAGCTCGTGAGAGGCGTTAGCGACGAAATCCTGCCGGGTTTGCTCCAGTTGTTTCAGACGGGTGATATCCCGGGCGACCAGAATCCGGTCACCGGCACCAAAGCGGGTAATCCGATACTCGAGAACGGTATCTTTATGCACCGGAGAGGTGAGTTGCAGCGGATCATCGTAGAAGTTTTTGCGATAGTAGCGAACAAAGCGCGGATCACGCAGCAGGTTCATGACGGAGCGGCCACGATCGGTTGAGGTTTTCATGCCCAGCAGCTTTTCAGCGGCGCGGTTCCACCACTCCAGATGGTTGTGTGCATCAATAATGACGATGGCATCGCTCAGGGCGGCAGAGGATTGCTGAAACCGGTGGATGACATTACGCAAAGCCTGAGTTCGTTGTATTTGGCGTCTCTGATCTCTGGAGATCTCATCAAACAGTTCACCCCAATAGCCGTGACTTTCGGGCACATCGGTATGGTCCTCACGCATCAGCCACTGCTGTAAGCGATTGAACTGTTTAACCTGATACAGTCCCCAGAAAACCAGAGTAACGGCCAGAGTCCAGCCCGGATAGCCAATAATAAACCCGAAGAACAGGCCAACAATCACTGTCAGCAGCAGGTTACCGGCTATCGTATGGCTGGAGTTGTACATAGGCTAAGCTCAGGCCACCTGAGAAGAGAAACGGTAACCTGTCCCGCGGACGGTCTGAATGAGATAGTCGTGACGGTCACTCAGTGCCTTGCGCAGACGACGAATATGTACATCAACCGTACGCTCTTCGACGTAGACGTTGCCGCCCCAAACGAGATCAAGCAGCTGGCTGCGGGTGTAGGCCCGGTCCTGATGGGTCATGAAAAATTGCAACAAACGGAATTCCGTGGGGCCCAGCTCCAGGGGTTTTAACTCTGAACTGACCCGGTGTGATACCGGGTCGAGAGTCAGGCCGTCAACCGTAATGGGTTCTTCAACCCCTTTAGGCGTGGTACGACGCAAAACAGTCTTCAGGCGGGCAACCAGCTCGCGGGGTGAAAATGGTTTGGTGATATAGTCATCAATACCGGTTTCCAGCCCCTGAATTTTGTTATCTTCATCGGTTTTTGCGGTTAGCATGATGATCGGGATGTCAGCGGTCATTTCATCTTTGCGCAGGCGGCGCGCAAATTCGATACCACTGATGCCGGGCATCATCCAGTCGAGCAGAACCATATCCGGTTTACGATCCACAATCATAGGATGTGCCGCCTGAGCAGAGTCGGCCTCCATGCAATCATATCCCGCCATTTCGAGTGCAACAGCGATCATTTCGCGAATCGGAGCCTCGTCGTCAACAATCAGAACGCGTTTACCCGACGTCATGACCAATCACCTCATTATTTTATGTGTTAAGACGGTCATATTAGATTATGAATCTGTTACAGAAATATGACAAAACATTCACTGAGAGAGTATTTGTCATCAGGTTGTCAGATAATGCAGAAACAAGCCGATAAAAACCGCCATTCCTGCGTAATTGTTATTGAGAAAAGCAGTGAAGCAAGCTTCCCGCTGGCGCTCGCGGATCAGGTATTGCTGGTAAACAAACAAGCCGCCCATGACCAGCACCCCAAGATAGAACCAGAATGATAAGCTCAGCTTAACCCCTACCATGATGAGAATGGTCAGGGTGATCAGTTGTAACACTGCGATAATCACTTTATCCATATCACCAAACAGCACCGCTGTGGATTTAACACCGATGCGAATATCATCATCCCGGTCGACCATGGCGTACATGGTGTCATAGACAACCGTCCAGAGTACCGTGGCGATATAGATAAGCCAGCCGGTTGCCGGAACCTCTTCCAGGCTGGCACTGAAAGCCATCGGTACCGCCCATGCGAACGCCATGCCTAAGACTACCTGGGGCAGGTGAGTATAACGCTTCATGAATGGATAGCAGGCAGCCAGTACCACTCCGCCAAAGGAGAGCCAGACCGTTGTCGTGTTGGTAAACAGCACCAGCAGAAAGGATGCTAACAGCAGGGCGACGAACAGGATGATGGCTTCTTTGGTGGAAATTCTGCCTGCAGGCAGAGGGCGTTGTGCGGTACGTTTTACATGGCCGTCAATATTACGGTCAGCAATATCATTAATAACACAACCGGCTGAACGCATCAGAAAAGTGCCGAGACAAAATATAACCAGTAAGCTGACCGGCGGAATGCCTTCTGCCGCGATCCATAATGCCCAGAGGGCGGGCCAGAGTAGCAGGTAGGTGCCTATTGGTTTGCTCACCCGCATCAGATCGCCACTAGCTCTGAGTTTTTGTTGCCAGGCGGGGCTGATTTTAAGAGTACCCAGTTGCATAGTTAACGGCCCATGTTGATTTTTTGGCTGTAGTTTACCTGTTGCAGGGCTGGCAGGAAAACCTCGGCGACCAGCAGGGGTTTATTTGCCAGATAGAACAATGAACGCCGCGCCCAGGTGGTTTCGCCATTACTCAGTTGAACCCGGCTTACCTGCAGGGGGCCACGCTTCATGGTTGGGTCGCGAAACAGTACGGTGCCTAATGAGCGGCACCCCAGCCCGTTTAACTGGCGTTCTTTACCGGTCAGGGTGGAGGCCGGAATAATGGTGCGGGCAAACACCCAGGGCTGGTTATTGCCGATGAGGTGGACCTCGCGGATGAGAACCCGTTGTCGTGTGGAAATATTCAGTGCCATCGCCTCAGAGCGGCTGGCGCGGCCCCACTGCTGGCGCACAACCTCGACTCTGAAACGGCCCTGACTGGCGTGCACCAGATGCTGGGTTAGCGAGCCTCTGTCGAGCAACCATCTGCGCCAGTTACGCGGCGCATCGGTTGTTGCAGGGCGTTTCAGGGTATACCAGCGGGTATTAAAACTGTTGTGGGTCAGAGCGGCAGGCACAATAATTTCTCAGCAAAAAAACTGCCCGTATAGTACCCTACCGAAACTCAAAAGTATCGGTTTCAAGTGGTCATCATCGGGTAGGACATCATGGGCAACAGACAACAATGCTATTCCTCAGGGCAGATAGAGCAGATCACCCGGCAGTGGGTTGAAACCATGGTAGTTGGTTTAAATCTGTGTCCTTTTGCCGCACCGGTGGTGAGAGATAACTCCCTTCGTTATGCGGTTACCCGGGCGCAGGAGAGTGAGTCGCTGGTGGCGGCGTTTCTGGCCGAAGTTGAACTGATTTTAGCGGCGGATGAGAAGGATATTTCAACGACGCTGTTTATTGTGCCCGCGGGTCTGGAAGATTTTTATGACTATCTGGATTATTTGCGGTTGTTTGAAGAGTTGCTGCAGGAGGCTGGTTTAGAGGGTGTCCTCCAGCTGGCCAGTTTTCACCCCGGTTATCTGTTTGCCGGTGTCCCGGAGGACGATCTGAGCCACTGGAGTAACCGGTCTCCCTGGCCTGCTTTTCATATTATCCGTGAAGCGGAGATGGGGCGGGCACTGACTCACTACGCTAACCCTGAGCAGATCCCTGAGCGCAATATTCAACGGCTGCGGGAGTTGGGACGGGCAGGACTGATTGAACGCTTCCCGCCGTTTGCCGATTACTGTTAAACACCATTGAGTGACAGTCGCCTAAGGCCCGGTGCTGAACAGTTCGACCCGGTTGCGGCCATTATGCTTGGCCGAGTAGAGGGCGCTATCCGCCTCTTGAAGCAGCTGCCTGGGGGAGGCGTCGTGATTGGCGGGTGTCGCCGTGGCAACCCCGAGGCTGACGGTTACCGGCTTGCTACTGAAAGCGGGTGCGTGTTGAATCGCTAAGTTATTAATTGCCTGACGAATATTTTCTGCCAGTATGCGTGCGCCTTCCTGATGGGTTTCGGGCAGCAGGATGACAAACTCCTCCCCACCGTAGCGACAGACCAGGTCCTGAACCCGGCGAACCGAGTCGCGAATAGTGATGGCGATCCGCTGTAAGCAGCTATCGCCTTCAAGATGGCCAAGGTTATCGTTGAATGCCTTAAAATGATCTATATCCAGCAGAATAACCGAAATCGGTAAGCGCGACCGCTGACCCCTGCGCCATTCGGTTTCAAAGCACCGTTCAAATTCCCGGCGGTTATAAACCTGAGTCAGCGCGTCGATACTGGCGGCTTTTGAGAGCAGGTCGTTGGCGCGTTTAAGTTGTAACAGAATATTGATGCGTGCCCTGATAATAAGCGGGTCACGTGTTTGTATCAGATAATCTGAAATCCCCAGATCGTAGAGTTCCGCTTCTTCTGCATCGCTGATGGGGTGGCCTATCACGGCAATCGGAACGCGTTTCTCGCGGACCAGATGAGATATAGCGCGGCATATATCATTTAAGTCCTGATGCTGTCCTGAGTTATTCAGCAGTATCAGGTCGGGGCAGCGCTCAAGTGATAGCAGCATCTCCTGAAGGGCTTGCATCGACTGGGGCAGCAGAATGTTGCTCTCATTGCGGAGTGTCGTAAGAACCTCCCAGATCTCAGTGATTTTTTCATCACCGTATATCGCCACTGTCATCTGATTCTGCTGACGGCAACTATTGCTCTGTTCCAGGTTAACTTCCGCCCCCTGCAGAAAGTCGACAACCGCTTGTTGGTTCAGAAAGCCCACCAGACAGCGTCCATCTTTTGCCTGTATTAAGGGGGTCTGCAAGCCCGCATTGCACTCTTCCCATTCGTTCTGGTGGCGCAGAAGCGTTTCTTCACACGCGCCATCAATATCTATCTCGGTGGGTAATCCGGCTTCTTCAAGGGCATCGTAAATCACCGCAGGGGATGAGATATCTTTACCTTTAATCCACAGTGCCCGGTAAAGCGTTCGCAGAAAATATGCCGCGCGTTCAGGGTCGATCAGTTGTGCCGCGGCAATACACAAAGAGGGAAACATGCTATCGCCGAGCGTCTGTGGCAGGGCGATGGAGATATCCGTCACCCGGTGACGAATATTAAATATATCATTGGCCAGTTCGGCCATCTTTTCTGCACAACCTTGATATGAACTGGACAGGGCATCATGTTCTACCATACGCCAGTCTACCTGGTGCATCAGGTTCTGGTTACATAGCATTTCATGCAAGGCGTAGCTGAAAGGGCAATTGATGTCACCATAGATTACATAGTCAGCCATTGAGGTTCCCGTTGCACGACGTCTTGTTTATATTCGAGTGCATAGTATCGGCAGCATTCGCTATAGCTGAATATTTTGTTTGTTTTCCTGTAAATCATAGAATACGTAGTACAACAGCCTTTTTAATTGCGTTAATATTGATCTGTAGCATATAGGCTTGCAATCTTTGGACGGCTTAGTGCTGGCGATCTGAGTTGTACGCTGAGTTTTAAACCAATATATACAGGAAATAAGCGTGCCAGTTGATCGAAAGAGGCAACCCCTGGAAAGGCCGGGGGGACGGAGTAATAAGCCACGTAAGGCGGGTGAAGCAGTCTGCGATATGAAAGGGGATTTCTGGGATCTTGATGCGAACTTTCTGATGTTGATGAAACAGATATCGCCGGGCTGGTGTGGGGGTGAACTGCCAGCGGAGATTATGGAAGAGTTGAAAAATACCGGCAGATACCAGTTCGCGGGGCTGGAGCTTAGCGCTCAGCCTGTCAGTGGCGCAAAGATCGCACTGCGTATCGCCGATCTCTGAGACCTCTTTTTATAGAGCCTGGTTTTTTTAAAGCGCCTGGTTTTTAAAGTACCAGGTTTTTAAAGCGTCTGGTTTTTAAAGTGCCTGGCAGCGGGCTGATTTACCGGCAGTCAAAAAGGCAGCCAGCGCTGCCTTTAATGGTGCATAGAACGCTTATTTTTTCTGTTCTACTTCACGTACGGTTCGCTTGATATCTTTCAGGCTACTATGGCGGACATCAGTGCCGCTCACCAGATAGATCAGGTGTTCAGCCATATTCCGGGCATGATCGCCAATCCGTTCCAGTCCCCGAAGTATCCACATAACATTCATGATACTGGTGATATAACGCGGATCTTCCATCATGTAGGTCATCAGTGAGCGCACCGCTGTGCGATACTCAGAATCAACCTCTTTGTCCTGCTTCGCCACCTTATAGGCCATCTCGGCATCGCTGCGGGCAAACGCCGTCAGGCAGTTTTGTAGCATGTCGCGCACCAGATTACCGATATGGCGAACTTCCTGATAACCCCGAACGTTCTTGCCATCGTTGGCCAGCTCAATCGCATAGCGACAGATGCGGCTGGTTTCATCGCCGATCCGTTCCAGATCGCTGACCGCTTTGCTGACGGAGATAATCAGTCGCAGGTCGGCGGCGGCAGGCTGACGACGGGCGATGATCAGTGTGCACTGCTCATCAATCATCATCTCCATGTCATTGATGGCCTGATCACTTTTGCGTGCCTGTTCGGCCTGCTCAGTGTCACCGGCAACCAGGGCATCGACAGCGTCGCTGAGCTGGCGCTCAACCAGGCCTCCCATGGTAAGTAGTTCGGTGCGGATCTGTTCCAGTTCTTCATTGAAGCTCTGGGAGATGTGATTGCTGTGACGGTCCTGTTCGTAACTCACTGTGATTCTCCCCTGATTAACCGTAACGACCGGTAATATAGTCTTCTGTTTGTTTCTTTTCCGGGTTGGTGAACAGATGGTCTGTTACGCCAAACTCGATCAGATCGCCCATGTACATAAAGGCAGTGTAATCGGACACCCGTGCCGCTTGTTGCATATTATGGGTGACGATAACGATAGTGAAATCTTTTTTCAGCTCATTGATCAGCTCTTCGATCTTCAGTGTGGAGATCGGGTCCAGTGCTGATGCGGGTTCGTCCAGCAGCAGTACTTCAGGTTTAACCGCGATAGTACGGGCGATCACCAGACGTTGCTGCTGACCACCAGACATCCCCAGGGCGCTTTCGTGCAGGCGGTCTTTTACTTCGTCCCACAGTGCCGCAGATTTCAGTGCCCACTCAACGGTTTCGTCGATGGTACGTTTCTTATTAATACCCTGAATACGCAGGCCGTAGGCAACGTTTTCGTAAATGCTTTTCGGGAACGGATTAGGCTTCTGGAACACCATACCGACGCGGCGGCGCAGGTCGGCAACATCGACACCGCGCTCATAAATATTCTGGCCATATAGCGCCATCTGCCCCTCAATACGACAGCTGTCAACCAGATCGTTCATCCGGTTAAAGCAGCGCAGCAGGGTGGATTTACCGCAACCAGAGGGGCCGATAAAGGCCGTCACACGGTTTTTGGGGATATCCATGGTGACGCCATGCAGGGCACGCTTGTCGCCATAATAGAGCTGGAGATCGCGTACCGTCAGGGCGATGGTTTCGTCTTCAAGACGCAGACTCTGGTTCTGGCGCTGAAGAGCGGAAATATCGATTGAATGGGTCTTAGCTTCCGTAGTCATCATTAAACCTATCTAGTGTTCGGCTTACATCTCAAGCGCTTTATATTTTTCGCGTAAATGGTTACGAATTGCAATCGCTGACATATTCAGCAATGCGATAACCAGAACCAGTAGCAGGGCGGTGGCATAAACCAATGGCCTGGCTGCTTCGACGTTAGGGCTCTGGAAGCCCACATCATAGATGTGGAAGCCCAGGTGCATAAATTTCTGATCCAGATGGATAAACGGGTAGTTACCATCGAGCGGCAGGCTTGGCGCTAGTTTAACAACACCTACCAGCATCAGCGGGGCCACTTCTCCCGCGGCCCGGGCAATGGCCAGAATCACCCCGGTCATCATCGCCGGGCTGGCCATTGGCAGTACCACTTTCATCAGGGTTTCAAACTTGGTGGCGCCCAGCGCCAGGCTGCCTTCGCGAACGGATCGTGGAATACGGCTGAGGCCCTCTTCTGTCGCCACAATAACAACCGGCACGGTTAGCAGGGCCAGTGTCAGCGAGGCCCACATCAGGCCCGGCGTACCAAAGGTAGGTGCCGGTTTCGCTTCGGGGAAGAACAGGTCATCAATGTTGCCCCCGAGAAAGTAAACAAAGAAGCCCAGACCGAATACCCCATAAACGATCGAAGGGACACCCGCGAGGTTATTAACCGCGATGCGGATCAGGCGGGTAATGAAGCCCTGTTTGGCGTATTCGCGCAGATAAACCGCGGCGATCACACCAAACGGTGTCACCAGCAAGGACATCAGCAGCACCATCATGACGGTACCGAAGATGGCCGGGAAGATCCCCCCTTCAGTATTGGCCTCACGGGGATCATCACTGACAAATTCCCAGATTTTTGCTGCATAGTGGCCCATTTTCTGCCCAACACCCATATCATTGGGACGGAATATCCGAACGATTTTAGCCAGTTGGACTTCAACGGTTTTGCCGCCAGCGACTTCAGCGGTCATCGAGTCACGGTTAATCTTGGCATACAGGTCCAGCAGCTGTTGTTGCAGGCCTTCATACCTGGTATCAAGTTCTTTACGGCGCTGCGCGATGGCCTCGTAAGGAGCCCGGTCTTTCACCTCTTTCAGCTGCAACCCGCGCTCTTTCAGACGCAGACGTTCCAGCTCATAGTTGATTTTACCGATCTCATGTTTCTCGATCTTGAGAATATCATCATGAATATCCAGGGCGCGCTGAATCCGTTGCTGCAGGTTATCCCAAAGCGCGAGATATTCCGCAGACTTATCGTTGCCATCGTAGCGCGCGACTTCCTTGCCTGACTCTTTAATGGAACGCAGGTAACCGTAGAGGTTGCCCCATTCACGCCGTTCTGCGGTAAACAGCATCTCGGGACGGTGCTGATCGGTAAAGTAATGCTCCAGCGCCCAGGCGAAGTCTGAGCCGTAGACATCGCGGTTACCGATTTTCAGCAGGTGGCGGGTTGAGTATTCATTCTCTTCCGGCAGCTTCATACCCGCTTCGATCAGCTGTTTGGTCAGTACCTCGTGAGTTTCGACAATTTCGCCGGTCAGCGTACGTGGCTGACCATCCAGCGTATAGGTACCCTGGACAATATCAGCAGGCCAGAAGTGACTCAGGCCTCTGATGGCGATGAGTCCCAGCAGGCCAACCACCATAATGATGCTGATGGCTACTGCGCCCGCATTCAGCCACACCCAGGGTGAGCCGGATTTAAACCATTCTTTGACTGAGATGTTCATATCTGTAATTTCCTCAACAACTCAGGTTAAAGGGAGCCATATTTATTGCGCAATCGCTGGCGGATAACCTCTGCCAGCGTGTTCACCGCAAAGGTGAACATAAACAGCACGAAAGCCGCCAGGAACAGGATACGGAAGTGAGTACTGCCGACCTCTGATTCCGGCATCTCAACAGCAATGTTCGCCGCCAGTGTTCGCATCCCCTCAAAGATATTGATATCCATGATGGGGGTATTACCGGTGGCCATCAGTACGATCATGGTTTCACCGACTGCGCGTCCCATACCGATCATCACCGCTGAGAAAATACCGGGGCTGGCGGTTGGCATGACCACTCTGGTGAGGGTTTGCCAGGGCGTAGCACCGAGCGCAAGTGAGCCATAACTCAGATGTTTAGGAACCGCGAAGATGGCATCCTCTGTGATCGAGAAGATCGTTGGAATGACCGCGAATCCCATGGCGATGCCGATAACCATCGCATTACGCTGGTCATAGGCGATCCCCAGGTCGTTGGTCAGCCAGTGACGCATGTTGCCGTCGAACAGTACCAGTTCCATCGTTGGGCTGATGGCGATGCTGAACCAGGTGGCCAGAATGATCACCGGAATCAGCAGTAGTGCATCCCAGCCATCGGGAACCAGCCAGCGAATCTTTTTCGGCAGCTGTGCCCAGCCAAAGGCAAAGGCGAGAATCGCCACCGGCAGCATCAGGAGTGTCAGGAATATCCCGGGCAGGTTTTCCTCCATAAAGGGGGCTAACCAGAGGCCCGCGAGGAAGCCGAGAATAACGGTTGGCAGGGCCTCCATCAGTTCGATAAACGGTTTCACCTTACGGCGCAGCGATGGCACCATGAAGTAAGCGGTGTAGATTGCGCCACAGATGGCCAGTGGTGTTGCCAGAATCATGGCATAGAACGCCGCTTTCAGGGTGCCGAACGCCAGCGGCATGAGACTGAACTTAGGTTCAAAGTCGTTGTTGGCTGCCGAGGACTGCCAGACATACTCAGGCTCTTCATAACCTTCGTACCAGACTTTCCCCCACAATGAGCTCCAGGAAACTTCCGGGTGTTCATTATCGATGTGCAGCAGAGTCAGTTTACCGCCTTCTTCGATCAGGGCAGCATTGGCCCGCGGCCCCAGGGTGATCATCGAGGCGTTAGCCTGAGCAACTTTTTTAGTCAGAACGTTGACATTAGCGGTGCTGTTATAGAGGCGCAGCACACCGGTTGAATCAATGGTGGCGAAGCCTTTGCGGCGATGTTCAATGGCCAGATCCACAATGGGCGCGTTGCCGGTTTCAAAAGAGCGGATTTTGGTCATCTGCCAGGCGCCCTGTTCATCACGCACCAGGAACCACTGGGATACCTCACCTTTTTCATTGCCCAGCAAAATCGCATTGCCACCTAACAGAAAGTCAAATGTGGTGATTTTGCTGCCTGATGCATTCAGCACCTGAGTAATCACCGGGTCATCATGATTACGCAGATTAACGACGGCCATCTTGCCGTCCTGTCCGGCTACAAACAACCAGTTAAAGTCGGGCATAACCAGCATTTTTTTGATCTTAATGCCCAGGTCGGGCAGCGCGGTTGTGGTTTGCTCCAGCTCCACTTCACCGGTAAACAGGTTCTCATTCTGAGAGATAAAGACCGCTTTCAGATTGCCCTGAGTACCACCGATCAGGGCATAGCTGCCCTCATTGCCGTTGACGGTGAGATGTTCCAGTGCGGTGGTGGTGACATCAATCGGTTGCTCACCCAGTGGGTAGCTAATCGCGGGCTGGATAACGCGTACACCGTCTGGATAGAGCGACTTATATTCGTGTTTGAAGACCAGTGCCTGGCCATTGCTGAGTCCCAGCGCAAAGACATGGCTATTTTCTGATGCCAGGGCAAAACTGGAGATGGTGGTATCAGCGGGAAGATTAGCCTGAATCGTTTTGATCACCTCCCCCGAGGTTGTGCTGAAAAACAGCATTTCACCCAGGTCGGTCACCCGCAAGCCGATTTCAGCCTGTTCTTCCATTGCCATATAGAGGGTTTTACCTTTACCGGGAACGGCATAGGGCTCGACGACCTGATCATTATGTTGCCATGGCTGCACTTCGGCAGAGCGAAACATAGGGATTACTTCATAGAGAAGATAGAAAAAGATAAGCAGGATCGCGACGATGACACTGATGCCTCCAAGACCGATGCCAACCGCGGCTGTCTTGTCTTTAAAGGCCCGGAACTTACGGCCTCTGCGTTGAGCAGGCGTATCAAAATCCAGATCAGGAATAACTGAGTTGTTCTCTATATTCATGACAAATTTCTACAATGATAAAAGTGATGGGGCAAAGATAAACTCAGTTCATGACAGTAATGTTACAAGACTGTAATAAAACTTTTACATAGCAAAAAGAAGGAGCCCCTGAGGGCTCCTTCTTTTTGGGGTGGGCCCGAAGGCCCGGGAATGCAGTCTGAATTACAGACCCAGTTCCTTCATCTGCTTTTCAACCAGTGAGGCTGGCAGTGGGATGTAACCATCTTTCACAACCACTTCCTGACCGACCTTAGCCATTACCATCTTCAGGAACTCACGCTCCAGAGGGGCCAGATCCTGACCAGGCTTTTTGTTAACGTAAACATACAGAGCACGAGCCAGTGGGTAAGTACCGTTCAGGGCGTTCTCTGGGGAAGCCGCAACGAAAGGTGTGCCCGCTTTCTTAGTCAGTGGCAGTGCACGAACAGAAGAGGTTTTGTAACCGATACCGGAGTAGCCAATACCGTTCAGAGAGGTTGATACAGACTGCACAACAGATGCAGAACCAGGCTGTTCGTTAACGTTGTTACGGTAGTCACCTTTACACAGGGCTTTCTTTTTGAAGTAACCGTAAGTACCGGAAACAGAGTTACGACCAAAGATCTGGAAACCCTGAGCAGCGATTGCGCCAGTCGCGCCTACATCACCCCAGGTGTTAACTTCTTCAGCCAGACCACATTTGCGGGTAGACGAGAAAATAGCGTCAACCTGAGGAATCGTCAGACCTTCAATCGCGTTATCTTTATTGACGAATACCGCCAGTGCATCGATGGCAACCGCAACAGGTGTTGGCTTGTAACCAAATTTCTTTTCAAACGCTTCCAGCTCTTTGTCTTTCATTTTACGGGACATTGGTCCCAGGTTAGATGTACCTTCTGTCAGGGCGGGTGGTGCTGTTGAAGAACCGGCAGCCTGAATCTGAACGTTAACGTTAGGGTAGTTGCGCTTGAACTCTTCAGCCCACATGGTCATCAGGTTAGCCAGAGTGTCAGAACCTACAGAAGACAAATTACCAGAAACACCGGAAGCCTTAGTATACGTTGGCAGGTTAGGGTCCAGCATGTCAGATGCAGACGCAGTCAGACAGGTTGCGCTCAGGGCAACGGCTGCAAAAATTTTCTTCATTGGTTTCATTACAAGCTCCACAGAGGATGGTTTGAACACTTAAAAATGATCAGTTTTAATTCGATGATGGGGATACTAAGGCGGTTGTGTGACAACAATGTGACAGCGTTAATTATTTTTTGGCCGTATTGGCATAACAGATCGTTTTTAGCTAGACCCTGATCGGGTAGTTAATAGTAGAATATGTCCTGCCTATATAAATACAAAGCGGGAACCCAGCTGATATGAACAACGATAAAACACTGTTAAAGCCTGAAGGCGAGCTAAGCCTTCGTTGTCCTGCTTCCGGTGCGGCCGCCAATATGTTTGGTGATGTCTATGGCGGCTGGGTTGCATCGCAGGCGGTACTGGCCGCTGAAATCCGAGCGGGAGAAGCCGCTGAGGGGCGTGTTGCCACCGTTTCAATCGGTGCGATGAGTTTTATGGCGCCGGTGCTCGAGGGGACTATTCTGAGCTTTTATACTCAGATTAAAGAGCAGGGGACCAGCTCGTTACGTATTCAGGTTGAGATATGGGGCTGCTGTCCGGATGGACGGGATCTGCGAAAAGTCTCTGAGACTGAATGTGTTCAGGTGGCGATCGATGGCCATGGGCATATTCGCGCGCTGGATTTCGGCCAGTAAGTATCGTCGTTATCCGAAAAACCAGTAGCCCACCACAATCGCACTGACAATGCCTGCCAGGTCTGCGGTCAGACCGCAGGCCAGTGCATGGCGGGTATGACGAATACCAACCGAGCCAAAATAGACCGCCAGCACGTAGAAGGTCGTTTCTGTAGACCCCTGAATAATCGCCGCTAATCGCCCGGCAAAGGAGTCCACCCCGTGGTTGCTGATGGCATCCAGCATCATCGCCCGGGCGCCGGAGCCACTCAGGGGTTTCATCAGCGCGGTGGGCAATGCATCCACAAAACGGGTATCCACACCCAGTAGCGAGATACTCTCACGCAGCAGCCAGATCATGCCGTCCATCACCCCGCTGGCGCGAAACACCCCGATCGCCACCAGCATGGCCAGCAGATAGGGGATAATCATGATGGCAACGGAAAACCCCTCTTTAGCCCCCTCGACAAAGGTTTCATAGATATTGACCCCTTTCAGGTGGGCGACCCCGAGAAAGCAGATAATGGCACTAAAAATCATCAGATTGCCGATCAGGGATGATTGCTGCTGCAACTGGTCAACGGTCAGGGTGGCGAAATAGCCGATAAACGCCAGTAAACAAGCAAAAAATCCGCCGAGATAAAGCAGCGTCACCCGCTCCCACAGACGGATCTTCTGCACCCAGGCAACCGCCAGCAAACCTGCCAGCGTGGAACAGCAGGTGGCGATGAGGATGGGAATAAATACCGAGGTGGGGTCGGGTGAGCCCTGTTGTGCCCGGTAGAGAAATACGGTGATGGGGAACAGGGTAACCGATGAGGTGTTCAGCACCAGAAACAGAATCTGGGCATCAGTGGCGCGGTCTTTATCCGGATTAAGCCGCTGCAGATCCTGCATCGCTTTCAGCCCCAGCGGAGTGGCTGCGTTATCCAGCCCGAGCATATTGGCCGACAGATTCATGGTCATCGAGCCGATCGCCGGATCGCCTCTGGGCACTTCGGGCATCAGGCGGGTAAATAATGGACTGAGACCACTGGCCAGTTTCTCCACCAGTCCTGCTGCTTCGGCGAGTTTCATGATGCCCAGCCAGAACGCCAGTGTGCCGATCAGTCCCAGCGCCAGTTCAACCGACAGTTTAGACATGTCGAAGGTTGACTGCACCATACGCTGAAACACCTCGGCATCACCCAGGGCCAGCCATTGATACAGGCCGCCGGCAAACGCGAAGAGGAAAAATCCCAGCCAGATTCTGTGTAACATCCCGGAGCCTCTCAGACTGTTTCAGAACATTCTTTCAGTCTATTCTAGCGGTGAAAGCGGATGGAACAACAGCCGTTAGCCGGGAGCTGCTGTTTTATCAGCCAGGAGCGGTCAGAGTGACTGCAGATTGGCATAGCCGACCACCAGCCACTTGCTGCCTTCCGCATCAAAATTAACCTGCACCCGCGCCTTCGGACCGGAGCCCTCATAATTGACCACAATACCATCACCGAAAATAGCGTGAGACACCCGCTGTCCGAGAATAATCTGTGTGTCGGGTACTTCTGAGTGATCAAACATCGAGGGGCGTTGTGGTTGTCTTGCGGTAACCGGGCGACTGACGCTGGCATTAAGGCGCACCTCTTCCAGACAGTTATCCGGTATTTCGCGGATAAAGCGGGAGGGGCGGTTAAAGGTTTCATTGCCATGCAAACGGCGCGATTCAGCGTAGGTGATAAACAGCTTCTGCATGGCGCGGGTGATACCCACATAACACAGGCGTCGCTCTTCTTCGAGGCGTCCCGGTTCCTCAATTGACATCTTATGGGGAAACAGTCCCTCCTCCATACCCGCGAGGAATACCAGGGGAAATTCCAGCCCTTTGGCAGAGTGCAGGGTCATCAGTTGTACCGAATCCTGGTGCTCTTCCGCCTGCGCTTCTCCGGCATCCAGCGCGGCATCGTCGAGGAATGCGGTCAGCGGGGTGCTGTTCTCGTTGCCCTCGCGGTCGGGTTGCCAGGTTGACAGATACTGGCGGGCAGCGCTGATCAACTCTTCAAGGTTTTCTACCCGCGCCTGCGCTTTTTCACCTTTCTCTTTCAGGTGATGCTCAATCAGACCAGACTTTTTGATCGCATGCTCGGTCTGTTCATGCAGGTCGGTGCCCTCGGTTTCCTGAGCAATCTGGTTCACCAGATCAATAAAAGCTTGCAGTGCATTCGCCGCGCGTGCGCTGAGTTTGTTAAGTTCGATCACTTCATTCGCGGCGCGCCACATCGATACGCCTTCGGTACGGGCGTGCAGACGTACCTCTTCGATGGTTTTTCCGCCGATACCACGGGTGGGCACATTAACCACCCGTTCCATTGCCGTGTCATCATCGCGATTGCTCACCAGACGCAGGTAGGCGAGGGCGTTTTTGATCTCCAGGCGATCATAGAAACGTTGTCCACCATAGATGCGATAAGGCATGCCTGCGCGAATCAGGGCTTCCTCCAATACCCGGGACTGGGCGTTGGAACGATACAGAATGGCGCTTTCGCTGCGTTGATTACCCTGGCGCACCCAGTTGTCGATCTGATCGACAATAAAGCGTGACTCGTCCTGTTCATTGAACGCCGCATACAGGGAGATCTGCTCGCCATCGGCCTGATCGGTACGCAGTTCTTTGCCCAAACGTCCCTGATTGTTGCGGATAACATCGTTGGCCGCTTGCAGGATGGTATTGGTGGAGCGGTAGTTTTGCTCCAGCTTGACCACCATGGTGTCTTTGAAATCCTGATTGAAGCGCTGAATGTTCTCGATTTTTGCACCACGCCAGCCGTAGATCGACTGATCATCATCACCCACGGCCATCAGTTTTTCGGGTTTTGGCTTACGCGGGTCGAGTGGCTGGCAGAGCATTTTCAGCCAGGCGTACTGAATGGAGTTGGTGTCCTGAAACTCGTCCACGAGAATATAACGAAAGCGTTCCTGATAGTGTTCCAGCAGGGCTGGGTTATGGTCACGGAACAGTTCCAGACAGCGCAGCAGCAGTTCTCCAAAGTCGACCATGCCGCCACGATCACAGGCGTCCTCATAGGCGGAGTAAACACTTACCATCACTTTGGTATTAGGGTCACCACCGGGGTCGATATGGCGCGCCCGCAGACCTTCATCTTTCTGCGCATTGATATACCACTGAAACTGACGCGCAGGCCAGCGGCTATCATCGAGGTTCATCTCTTTTGCCAGTCGTTTGATCAGCCGTAGCTGGTCATCGGAATCCATGATCTGAAAGTTTTCCATCAACCCGGCATCACGCCAGTGAGCCCGCAAAACCCGGTGGGCCAGACCGTGGAACGTGCCGACCCACATACCGCTGGGGTTGAGTCCCATCAGCTCCTGAATGCGCCCGCGCATCTCTTTGGCGGCTTTATTGGTGAAGGTGACCGCCATGATTGAATAGGGCGAGAGTCCTTCTGTCTGCACCAGCCAGGCAATCCGGTGCACCAGCACCCGGGTTTTACCAGAACCGGCACCGGCCAGTACCAGCATATTGCAGACCGGCGCAGAAACGGCTTCCCGCTGGGCTTCATTGAGTGAATCAAGGAGATGGGATACGTCCATAAGGCTTCTTCAGATAGCTGTATAAATATTCAGTAGGGGATTATAGCCGCCGGGGCGGCTGGAGGCCAGACAGATCTTAAAGAGCCGGTGCTCGTCGTTCGAACGTCATAAAGAGCGTGACTTACTGGTGACTCGGAAGAGCCTGCTTTTCATTTGTAGGAGCAGCTCCCAGCCGCGATCAATATTGGAGTATTTCCATTCGCGGCGGGTACCCGGAGGGCATGCTAAAGCCGCTCCTGGAATAAAAATTGTGCAGTGCAGGTTAATGCCACGAGCTAGGGTAACGCTGCGGGGGTCTTAATCCGCTGTAGCAGTATCCGGCGGAACTCTTCCGGGTCTTTGATCTTTTGGGTGGAGTTGGGGTCCAGTGCGGGAATCAGTCGTGATAGCCAGAAACGCATCGCGGCGGTTCTCACCAACTGAGGCCAGGCAAGGTATTCGTTCTTCTCGAAAGGCCTGATCGCCCCATAAGCGGTTAGCAGCGCGTGTTCCCGTTGTGGGTCAATTGAGCCATCCGGGTTGACGCACCAGTCGTTAGCAACAATGGCCAGATCATATAACAGGTAGCCAGTACAGGCGTTATAGATATCCAGAATGGCACTTAGCTGATCACCCTGAAACAGGGCATTATCGTGGAACAGGTCTCCGTGAATGGCACCCAGGGGCAGGTTCCAGGGTTGCTCGCGCAGTTGTTCAAACAGGGTTACTTCTGTGCGCAGAAGTTGCGCATCGTCGGGGCTGAGTTTACTGGCAATCTGTTGAGATTCACGTCGCCACCAGAAAACACCACGGTGGGCCTGGCGCTGCATATAAAAATCGCGTCCTGCCTGATGAAACTGTCCCAGAGCCGCACCGATCTGTCGGCAGTGCTCGGCTGTCAGGGTTTCAACATGATTGCCTGCCAGCCGGGGCTGCAACAGTGCCGGGCGGTTGTGCAGGGTTTTCAGCCCGATACCGTTGCTGTCTTTAAATGGAAACGGCACCGGACAACCACGCTCGGCGAGCCAGGTTGTCAGCTCTACAAAGTAGGGCATCTCTTCCTGTTTTAAGTCTTCAAATAGCGTGAGGACATACTCGCGGGTCTGCTGGTCTTCGTCCTGAAGCGTGACAAAGTAATTAGTGTTTTCGATACCGCCATCGATACCTTTAAAGCTGATTAGCCGACCCAGTTGAAAATCCTGCAGCAGGGTTTCCAGGTCAGACTGGCTTACTTCTGTATATACTGCCATAAATACCGCTTATCGATTACCAGCTAAACAAAATCCACTTGGGCAACATCAGGGTCGAGTCTTCAAACTTCTCAAACTCACCATCTTCAGTCGGTCTCAGGTAGTAGGGTTTGCCTACAGTGGGTTCTACCCTGATCTCTTTCAGTTTGCCGTTAACCCGATATTCAAAGTAGGTTGCCTGTTCCCCATGGCGAATGGTGACGACCGGTTCATTATCATCAAATTCGGGTAATACATCGGCAGTTGCCACTGGCGCCATAGAAATCGAGCAAAGCAGGGCAAACAGAAACGCTATTTTTTTCATAACCATTCTTCCTTTCATAATCTCTCCATGAGTGGTGGCCGCTTTATCAGAATCAGGCTGTGGATCCTGCGGCCACCAAATCCGGTAACAATATCTCCTGACGGACAATGACTGCAATACCATGACCTGAAATACTTCTAAAGCGTAGCTGATATCTGGCTATATGGTGCTTTTTCGCGGTGATCTCTGTGGTCAGATGAACGGCCGGGATATATTGCCAGTTTGGCGCATTTTTTCAGACGTTGCTCTCAAATAGTGCGCTTTGATGCCGGTTTAGCGAGTATTGCTAATAATTGCCCGCCCTCTGAGCGAATTTTTGATGGGCACAGAACCTGCAAGGTTGGCTTCTGTCTGATAACAGGAGCCGCCTATATATGAATGCTCAGTTTAACGCTCTTCATCATACTGCCCGCAGTGAATCTACCGTATTGGGGTCGGTGACGTTTGGTCTGGAGGAGTTTATTGATCAGCAGGGGGGGCAGAGCGAAACCGTACTGTCGCGGGCGGGTTTGCAACCGGGAATGTATAAGAAACCCAATGTGCCTATTCCGTTGCAGAGCTTCTGCAACTCGATGCATGAGGCGGCCTGCAGTACCGGGGATGAACACTTTGGGCTGAACTTCGGCGCCAGCTTTCAGCCTGAAGGGCTGGGGGTGTTTGGCTTTCATGCGATTACCGCCCCCTCTCTGAAGGATGCCCTGGAGGGGATGCTGAGATCGTTTAATGTGTTTCAGAAAAACAGTCTGCTGCGACTGACACAGAACAACGACATCTGCTGCCTTGAGTATCGTCTGCTAGATGGTGATATCAGGGATCGTCGCCAGGATGCTGAGGTCACCATCGGCATGTTGAATAATGTTTTAAGGCGGGCGCTGGGACCTCACTGGAGCCCTCTGGAAGTGCATTTTCAGCATCCGGCACTGGTAGATGCGCTGCGCCATCGCGACGCCTACCACTGTGATGTCAGTTTTCAACGGCAGAGTAACTTTATTTTTTTCCGCGCCAGTTGCCTGGATACACCGATGCCCGATGCTGATCCGGTGCTGCATGGCATTACACTGGATGCTATTGCTCAGCTGTCGGGGGATAATGGATTACAGGGGCTGTCAGTGACACAGCGGGTGCGCAGTGAGGTTGTCGATCTGCTACCCACGGGAGAGCTGTCTCTGGATCAGGTTGCTGAACGTCTGTTGCAATCTCCCCGGACACTACAGCGGGCATTGTCAGCGGAAAACCAGTCGTTTAAGACGATTGTAGAAGTCACCCGGCAGGAACTGGCCGATTACTATCTGTCCTACGATCAGCTCAGCTTATCTGAAGTCGCTTTCCGGTTAGGCTATTCGGAACTCAGTGCATTTACCCGGGCGTTTATGCGCTGGAAAAATGTCCCTCCCAGTCAGTGGCGTCAGGCGGTTAAGCGTTAACCTTGTCGGCTTATCAACTAACCGCTCTTATAAGTAACCCCGCAGCGTAGTAAGTTGGCGCCGAATGTTAAAACTCTGATTTCTGCGGTCAAGGGAAAACAGCCCTGCCTCTGAGACACTCATCTCATCATATATAGACAGAGGACGAGATGAGATGTCTGATTCAACTAAAACCCCCACAACCGTGTGGCAATGCCCGGACGAGGATGTACTCCCGTCAGCGGAACGCTTTCTCGCTGATAACGGCGTTGAGTACCTGTTAGCGCAATTTGTTGATCTGCATGGCTGCAGCAAAAGTAAAGCGGTGCCCGTAAGCTGTTTAAAAATGCTCTGTCATGAGGGCGCTGGTTTTGCCGGCGGCGCGGTGCTGGGGTTCTATATGAGCCCGCAGGACCCGGAATATATCCTTATGGCAGATCTTTCTAGCCTTAAACTGATGCGCTGGATGCCGGGCTTTGCCTCTATCAGAGGTTTTGGTTATGTCGCAGGCCAGCGATTCGGTCTGGACTCACGTAATGTTCTGGCAACGCAGACTGCACGACTGGCTGCCCGGGGGCAGCGATTGATGACGGGGCTGGAGCCAGAGTTTTATCTGCTCAGCCGCGATGACGGGGGCGCGATTGTCCCCTTTGATCGCACAGATACCCTGGAAACCCCCACCTATGATTATAAAGGCATCACCCGCAATGGGGCCTACCTGAGTGAACTGCATAAAACGCTGGCATCCACCGGTCTGGAGGTTTACCAGATCGATCATGAGGATGCCAACGGTCAGTTTGAACTGAACTATAAATATGACGAAGCGCTGGTCTCTGCCGATAATCTGCAGTTTTTTAAGATGGCCGCCTGCGAGATCGCCAACGAGATGGGCGCAATCTGTAGCTTTATGCCCAAGCTGAGCGCCACGACAACGGGTAACGGCACCCATATCCATTGTTCGCTGGTGGATGAAGCAGGCAACAATCTGTTTCTGGATGAAGCGGATAGTAGTGGTATGGGGTTATCAAAGACCGCTTATCATTTTATTGCCGGTATTCTTGAGCATGCGGCGGCGCTGACCGCTATTCTCTGTCCCACTGTGAACTCCTACAAGCGGCTGGTCACCGGCACTCCGGATCGTCCCAGCTGGGCGCCGGTATATGTTGCCTATGGCGATAACAACCGTTCAGCGATGGTGCGTATCCCGTATGGGCGTATCGAAGTACGTATCGGTGATGGCGCGATGAATACCTACCTTGCCACCGCCGCAATCATCGCTGCAGGCCTTGATGGTGTCGAGCGGGAACTGTCGCCGCCGCCGGCACAGAACCTCAATTTCTACGATCTCACGGCGGTGCAACTGGCAGAACTGGGCGTTAACCGGCTACCGGCAAATCTGGGAGATGCGCTGGCAGCGCTGGAGCAGGATGTATTACTCGCTGAGGCGCTGGGCAGCCAACTGATCAACAACTATATCACCCTCAAACACCAGGAGTGGAACGCCTACCAGGCGACGGTATCCGCCTGGGAGATCGATCGTTATCTGACTTTTTATTAATAGGGGTTTCATCATGATTCAGCTTACACAACAACAGATTGAGCAGTTCCGTAAAGACGGTTTTCTGATCGTCGATAAAATTATTGAGCCGGAAGCGGCGGCAGATATTCTTGAACGTTTTCCGCTGATCTTTGAACAGGGTCTCTATGAGACCGGTATCCGTCCGGATGAGGTGAATCTGCCCGAGGGCAGTCCCCCCTTTACCAAACAGATCTGTAATGCCTGGAAATCGGATCTGACCATTGCCCGGCAGGTATTGTCTGAACAGATGGGACGCGTGTGTGCACAACTGGGCGGCTGGAGCGGCACCCGCCTGATGATCGATAACCTGCTGTGGAAACCGGTCGAAGGCCGCTCTATCGGCTTTCACCAGGACAGTATGTATTCGACCTGGATCGACAAGCCGGAGCTGGTCAGCTGTTGGCTGGCGCTGGACCAGACGACAGCGGAAGGGGGAACGCTGGTTTATATTCGCGGCTCTCACAAATGGGGTGAAGCTAAGCCGATTATGCAGTTTCATGGTCCGGAGGATGATCTGAAAGAGGTGCGTGAATGGGCGGCAGCGAATGATCTCGAGTTAGATCTGGTACCCATTGAAGTCCCCCCTGGTGGTGGAGCATTCCATGATGGCTGGTTGTGGCATGGTTCGCGAATCAATAAAGCGCAGGTGCCACGCCGGGCGTTGGCGATGCATTACTTTCAGGCGGACATTGAATTTAACCCGGCTAATTTGAAGGTGGGGAACGGCCCGATCTACGGCCGTTACAAGAAGTTTGGTAGTAATGAGCTGGATGAAAGCTATTTCCCGATTACCTGGACCGACAGTGGCTATCGCAGCCCGGGTCTGGATGAGTATCTCAGTGAGGGCCACGTAAAATGAGAATTCTGGCCATTATGGCAGGCGGCATGGATGGCCCTGCTGAGTCTGGCGTCATCGGCCGGGTTATTGAAGCCCGGGGGCATCACCTCGAGTGGGTCTATCGTCGCCATGACGATGCTTTGCCGGAGGATATTGAGGCCTATGCGGCGTTGATTGTGTTTGGCGGAGAGGTGAGTGTGCATGATCTGTCGTTGCGCCCCTATTTTGACCGGCTATCCGGGGTCATCCGACGCTTTGCCGCTGCCGGCAAACCGCTGCTGGGGTCCTGCTTAGGCTCTCAGGCTATTGCTTACGCTTTTGGCGCGGAGGTGCGGCCGCAGGGGTTTCTTGAATATGGCTTTACTCCGCTACAGCTGACCGACGCCTCGGAGGATGACCCTTTGCTGCATGGCCTGGATCAGCAGCAACAGCTGTTCGAAATGCATTCAGATACCTTTGATTTGCCCGATGGTGCAACCCTGCTAATGCAGGGTGATCAAGTGGTGAATCAGGCCTACCGGCTTGGCAAAAACATCTATGGCTTCCAGTGTCACTTTGAGGTTGACCCGCAGATCACCGCCATCTGGAATCGACGTGAGCTGATCGCTAATCCTGACCACGATCAGGCGGTTGTCAGGCAGATGATTGATCAGGCGGATAACGACTTTGTTCTGTATCAGCATGCCCAGCAGCAGTTTGCTGAAACGGTTGTAACCCGCTGGCTGGCGCTGGCTGAATCCCCAGTGTGAGGGATTCAGCTGGCGTAGAAGCAGGTCAGATGGCTGGAGCATTGCCGGTGAAATGCTCAACAGAGCTTTAGGCAGCCCACGTAATCGAATATGATGGAACTCTCAGGGCCGATGGTATTTTTCGGCTACCCTCATATCAGACGGACAATGACTGCAATACCATGACTGCAACGACTCCCCCTATTATCTTAGTTGATGGCTCATCCTACCTCTACCGCGCATTTTTCGCGTCTCAACAGGCCGATATGCGCACCTCGGAAGGGGTGCCAACCGGGGCCGTGCGGCTGGTGACCAGTATGTTGCGCAGTCTGATCAAACAGTATCCGCAAAGCCCGGTGGCGGTTGTGTTTGATGCGAAGGGAAAAACCTTTCGTGATGATATCTATCCGGAATACAAAGCGCAGCGGCCATCCATGCCGGATGACCTGCGCACGCAGATTGAGCCGATTCACCAGATTGTCCGGGCGATGGGCTTTCCGCTGGTCTCTGTTGAAGGGGTCGAAGCGGACGATGTGATCGGGACGCTCGCCAGGGAGGCGAGTGCCAAAGGGTTAGATACCATTATCTCCACCGGTGACAAGGATATGGCGCAGCTGGTGGATAAGCATGTCACTCTGATCAACACCATGAATGATGTCCACATGGATATCGATGGCGTGAATGAAAAGTTTGGTATTCCGCCGGAGCTGATAATCGATTATCTGGCGCTAATGGGCGATAAGGTTGATAACATTCCCGGCGTGCCGGGGGTAGGGGAGAAAACCGCTCTGGCTTTGTTGCAGGGCATCGGCGGTATCAAAGACCTGTATGACAATCTGGATAAAATCGCTGAGCTGGGCTTTCGTGGTTCGAAAACCATGGCCAAAAAGCTTGAGGATAACCGCGAGTCGGCGGAACTCTCTTACCTGCTGGCAACGATTAAAACCGATCTCGAACTGGAATGTGGCATAGAAGATATTCCGGTGCCTGAGGCCGATAGCGAGCAGTTACTTGAGCTGTTTACTCAGTGTGAATTCCGCTCATGGATCAGTGAGCTGGATGCTGAAGCTGCGGATGGTGCCAAAGCATTAGAGAATGAATCGCAACTGCCGGATGAGATCGTCTATGAAACGATTCTTGAGCAGGCAGACTTTGACCGCTGGTTTAAGGTGCTGGAGAGCGCTGAGCTGTTTGCTTTTGACACCGAAACCGACAGCCTCAACTACATGGAAGCCAATCTGATCGGTCTCTCTTTCTCAGTAGAGCCGGGCAAGGCTGCCTATCTGCCCGTCGCTCACGATTATATGGGCGCGCCGGCCCAGCTGGATCGTGATGCGGTGCTGAAACAGCTGAAACCATTACTGGAGAGTGAATCCCATAAAAAAGTCGGTCAGCATATTAAATATGATATGAACGTGCTGGCGCGCTATGGCATTGAGTTGAAAGGAGTTGCTTTCGATACCATGATCGAATCTTATGCGCTCAACTCAACCGCTTCGCGACACAATATGGATGCCCTGGCCGATTTTTATCTGGGCGTTAAAACGGTTAAGTTTGAAGAGATTGCCGGCAAAGGTAAGAAACAGTTGACCTTTAACCAGATCGAACTGGACCAGGCAGCACCTTACGCGGCGGAAGATGCGGATATTACCCTGCGTCTGCACCAGGTGTTGAGTAGCAAGCTGGCGCAGGACCCGGCACTGGAAAGTGTATTTACCGATATTGAGTTGCCGTTGATTCAGGTGCTGGCCCGTATGGAACAGCAGGGCGCGAAGGTGGATGCCACTCAGCTGGCTATTCAGAGCCGCGAACATGGTGAACGACTGGTAGAGCTGGAGAAAAAAGCCCACGAACTGGCGGGTGGCCCTTTCAATCTGGGGTCGCCGAAACAGCTGCAGGAGATTCTGTTTGATCAGCAGAAACTGCCAGTGATTAAGAAGACCCCGAAAGGCGCTCCCTCCACCGCGGAAGAGGTGTTGCAGGAACTGGCGCTGGATTACCCGTTGCCGAAGGTGATTATCGAACATCGTGGCCTGAGTAAACTGAAGAGCACCTATACCGATAAACTGCCGCAGATGATCAATCCGGCGACCGGCCGGATACACACCTCCTATCAACAAGCGGTCACGGCAACCGGCCGTCTCTCCTCATCCGATCCTAATCTGCAGAACATCCCTATCCGCTCAGCCGAGGGACGGCGTATTCGCCAGGCGTTTGTCGGGCCGGAAGGCTATAAGCTGGTGGCTGCGGATTACTCGCAGATTGAGCTGCGGATAATGGCGCACCTCTCCCAGGACAAGGGACTGTTGAATGCCTTCGCCCACGGGGAGGATGTGCATAAAGCCACCGCCGCGGAAGTCTTTGGGGTAGCGTTGGATAAGGTAACCTCAGACCAGCGCCGCAGTGCTAAAGCGATCAACTTTGGTCTGATCTATGGCATGTCTGCCTTTGGTTTGGGTAAGCAGTTAGGCATCGGCCGGAATGAAGCACAAACCTATATTAACCACTATTTTGACACCTATCCCGGTGTGCAGCGCTATATGGATGATATCCGTGCCCAGGCGGCTGAAAAGGGATACGTTGAGACGTTGTTTGGTCGTCGACTCTATCTGCCGGAGATAAAAGCCAGTAATGGTATGCGTCGTCAGGCGGCAGAGCGTACCGCGATCAACGCGCCGATGCAGGGGACTGCTGCGGATATTATTAAGAAGGCGATGGTGAAAGTGGATGACTGGCTGCAGAACAGCGATAGTGGCGCCCGAATGATTATGCAGGTACACGATGAACTGATTCTGGAGGTGCCGGAAGATCGGGTTGAGGCGGTATCTGCGCAGCTGGTTGAACTGATGCAATCGGCCGCCGATCTTGATGTCCCGCTGCTGGTGGAAGCCGGAACCGGTGATAACTGGGATGAGGCGCACTGAGGGCCGGATTGAGTGGGCTTATTTTAGCCAACGGAACTTATTCCGGGGGGGACGAGTCTTAAGGTTATGAGAGTTATATTACTGACCCTGCCAGGGGCGGCTCTCATATAAACTAAGCATATGGAAACAAGTATGCCTTGAAGCTCTCTGAATCAAGCGGTTCCCCCTTCATGATTCGAGAGCTTTTTTTATCCCGGCCGGTTTATCCGGCGGCCTGATCTTCCCCGTCATCCTCCAGTAACCAGCGGTTGAGATGGTCACGCAACTGGTCTACACCGGTTGTCTTCAATGCCGAGAAGGTTTGCACTGTTAACAGCGGATTGTTCTTCACATCCAGATGCTGCTTCATCTTTAATAGTGCATTCTGTGCTGCGCCACGGTTGAGCTTGTCCGCTTTGGTCAGCAGAACATGCAGGGGCATACCGGCTTCAGCGCACCACTGAATCATCATCTGGTCAAACTCTTTTAGCGGATGGCGGATATCTACCATCAGAACAACCCCGCGAAGGCATTCACGGTTCTGCAGATAATCATCCAGGTGTTTCTGCCAGTGCTCTTTCATGGCGATAGGCACTTTGGCGTAACCATAACCTGGCAGGTCAACGATGCGCACCCCTTCAACATTGGTATCGAAGAAATTGATCAGCTGCGTCCGGCCGGGCGTTTTACTGGTACGGGCCAGTTTTGCGTTGGTTAGTGTGTTGATTGCACTGGATTTACCAGCATTGGAACGACCTGCAAATGCGACTTCAGCTCCGTTGTCTGCGGGACACTGGCTAAGTTTGCTCGCGCTGGTGTTAAAACGTGTCAGATGGTACTGAATTTGGGGTAAAGACATATACTTTTTGCCTATCAGCCTGTAAATACAGACATTTATCGTTCCAGTTTGTGTGGATATTAGGTTATAATCCCGGCGGAATTCTACCTGTGGCTGAAATATTACACCAGCCCGGGTGTTAGTTTGGTCGCCCTGTTTCAATCCGATTAGCCTCTGATTGTGACAGAAACCGTTAGCAATCTATAGCAAGAGTCTGGGTTAGTCGATGAATAAACTACTGATCGCCATACTGGCAAGCGTGAGTATCATAAGTGTTGCACATGCGGCGGGAGATGCTGCTAAAGGACAGGGTAAAACCGCAATCTGCGGTGCATGTCACGGAGCTGATGGCAACAGTGCTGTCGGCAACTTTCCTAAACTGGCCGGGCAGAATGAAAGCTACCTGCTGAAGCAGTTGCAGGATATTAAGTCTGGTAACCGTCAGGTTGTTGAAATGACAGGCCTGCTGACAAACCTGAGTGATCAGGATCTGGAAGATATCGCTGCGTATTTCTCGTCTAAGAATATTCAGATTGGCGCGGCTAAACCGGATCTGGTTGCAGCTGGTGAACAGATCTACCGTGCCGGTGTTGCATCCAAGGGGATTGCCGCATGTACCGCTTGTCATGGGCCTGAGGGTAAAGGTATTGCAACAGCGGGATACCCGGCACTGGGTGGACAGCATGCACAGTATGTTGAGACTCAGCTGAAGAACTTCCGTGTGGGTGCACGTAATAACGATCCACAGGCAATGATGAGCACAATTGCTGCTAAGCTCAGCGATAAAGAGATTCAGGCCGTTGCCAGTTATATTCAGGGTCTGAATTAAAATTCAGCCCAGAGTCAGGAAAGGCAGCCTAAGCTGCCTTTTTTATTGGCAAAAATAGTTGTTCCCCGGCTGAACTTGACGCACATTGGCCGGTCATAAAAGACTGATTTTCTAAAAGGTTGGAGATGTATATGTTTAGAAAGCTCGCTATTGGGTTGTTAATGACCCTGACCGCAGTCATAGCGCAGGCAGAAGAGTATAAAGCCGGCGTAAACTATGATGTGATTGCTATGCCGGTTCCGACCGCTGACAAATCCAAAGTTGAAGTCGTAGAGGCGTTTGGCTATTTGTGTCCCCATTGTGCTGCCTTCGAGCCGATGCTGCACAGCTGGACAAATCAGTTGCCCGCCGATGTTGATTTCGAACGTATTCCCGTTCAGTTTGCCCGTTCATGGGAGCCACTAGCCCGGGCTTATTACGCCTCCAGTCTGCTGAATGACCTGGATAAAACGCATCAGGCTACTTTTGATGCCCTGCATAAAGAGCGCCGCCGTTTCAGTAGTCTGGATGATCTCGCTGATTATTATGCAGACCTGGGAGTCGATAAAGATAAGTTTTTAAAAATGTACCAGTCGTTTGCTGTGAATATGCGTATGAATCAGGGTCAATCGAAGCTGAAAGGTTATGGCATCACAAGCGTACCGACCCTGATTGTGAACGGAAAGTACCGGATTACTGCTGATAAAGCAGGAGGTCATGCGGGAATGCTTAAAGTTGCTAAGTACCTTATTGAGAAAGAGGAAAACGCTCAATAAACGATTTTATCTTGAAAAAGCCGCATTTAGCGGCTTTTTTATTGCATATTGGGCAGTGAACAGTGCGCTGGGGCTGGCGTGTAAGGCCTGAACTGACATAACATTAGCGCTAAAATTTGTTGGCTGGCCGCTTCATGGGTGTTGGTGATGGAACAGGACGACTGGAAAGAACGCTATAAATCACTTTCTGAAGAAGTGGATGCTCTTCAGGCAACGCTTGATGATCATCCTCTTCGACACCTTGTTTTGCAGATGGCGGTGGTATTAGATGGCCAGTCGGAGCTCCTTGACCGTTCATTAAGAACATTATGCGAGCAGATCAAAACCGATAATGTTGGTCAGCCAGATACGATTAACCTGGTCGATAAACAGCTCCGGGGACTCGACCTCGAACAGCAGCAGCATCGCAATCAATTACTGCAAGGGTTGCAGAAGTGGATAGCTCAGCTGCGATTGAATCTGACGACCGATCTTAGTAATCAGCGCTTACAAGCCATTGAGGAGGGGATGAAAAACTTCTCCGGTCAGGCTGCCGACATGTCCCCGCTTATTCAGGAGCTGGTGGCTCTTCAGGCACCACTGCTTACCGGTGATTTTAGTCCGAAACCTCAGCTGAGCCATGAAGATGAGGTGTTATTAGCGAAAATAGCATCTGAATTACTCGGTCTGATATCAGGTCTGCATATCCATCAGCGCGATCAGTCTCTGGCAAAGGCGCTAATCAAAAAAATTGAACGGGGTCTGTCGCTGAGTTGTCTCCCTGATATTCTGCAGGACCTGACGGGCCTGATTGTCAGAACCAGCTCTTATAACAGTGATGACTTTGAAGACTATCTGCTCAATCTTACCGGGCAGCTGGCGGAAGTGCAGGCCTATGTTGAAGCCAGCCAGCAAGATGAGTTGTTGATTGAAGAAACGGCGCAGCTGACAAATGGTATTCATGACGATGTTCAGGCGATCCATGAAGCAATGCAGGGCTCTAATGATCTGCAGCAGCTGAAGAGTAATGTGTCATCGCAGTTAATGAACATTGTAAAGTCGGTGGATCTGTTTAAAGAGAAAGAAGAAAGCCGTGAAAGACGATTACAAGAGCGTTATTTGCAGCTTCAGGAGCGCCTTGAACAGATGGAAGTGCAGACGCAGCAGATGAAAGTCCATGTCGAAGCTGAACGACAAAAAGCGTTGACAGACTCGCTGACATCGCTACCCAACAGAGCGGGATATGATAAGAAAATTATCGCTGAGTTTGATCGCTGGAAGCGTTATGGACAGGTGTTTTCTATAGCGGTTGCTGATCTTGATCTGTTTAAACGAATTAATGATTCCTATGGGCATCAGGCCGGCGATAAGGTATTGCGTCTGATCGCAACGATCCTTACCCGCCAGTGCCGTTCCACCGACTCTGTGTCCCGCTATGGGGGTGAAGAGTTTGTTATTCTGATGCCTGGCACGACCGCTGAGCAAGGCGCAGCGGCGGTGGATAAAATCCGTCATGCTGTGGAAACCAGTCCTTTCAACTTTCATGGTCAGCCGGTACAGATTACGCTCTCTGTGGGGATTGCTGAGGTAAGACCTGATGATTCCGTTGAAGCGATATTTGATCGGGCAGACAAAGCGCTCTACGAAGCGAAGCGTCTGGGACGTAATCGTATTGAGCTGGGTTAAGCTTTGTTACTCAGGTATGATGCAACACTTTACCTTCGGTGACGAAGGGGGCAATATGCCTGCCTCACTCCAGAACAACTGACCACGGAACACAACAGCGGTGCGACGTTTACTCCGAATTTTCAAAATCATCCGGGTTTTTGCTCGATACCGGCTTGATACCCTTTTTGATCAGCTTAACCTGCATTGGTATGCCCGTCTCCTGATTAAATTAATGCTCTGGCGTTATCTGATTCCTGTAGGCTCCAAGTCCCAGGGACAACGATTGCGGCTTGCCCTGGAAGAGCTTGGGCCTGTATTTATCAAATTTGGCCAGATGTTATCCACCCGTCGGGACTTGCTGTCTGACGATCTGGCGCTGGAATTAAAAAAGTTACAGGATCAGGTCCCCCCTTTTGAGAGCGCTTACTCTCAGGAACTCATCGAGCGGGCGTTGAATGCTCCGGTGGAAGAGATCTTTGCTGAGTTTAATGCGACACCAATGGCCTCGGCCTCTGTCGCACAGGTACATGAAGCACTGCTGCATAGCGGTGAAGAGGTGGTGGTTAAAGTAATCCGCCCTGGCATCGAAAAGACCATCAGAAAAGATATGGCGGTGCTGTATACCATTGCTCAGCTGGTACAAGCCCTGTGGGTTGAAGGGCGCAGGCTGAAGCCTGTAGAAGTGGTGGCTGACTATGAGAATACCATCTTTGATGAGCTGGATCTGCGTAAAGAAGCGGCCAATGGTTCCCAGATCAGACGTAACTTCGAAAACTCTCCCGTGTTGTATGTGCCTGAAATCTATTGGGACCTGACCCGCCAGAATGTGCTGGTGATGGAACGGATTCATGGTATTCCGGTGGCGGACGTTGAACAGCTTAAAGCCCAGAATACCGATATGAAAAAGCTGGCAGAACAGGGGGTAGAGATCTTCTTTACCCAGGTTTTTCGCGACAGCTTTTTTCATGCAGATATGCATCCGGGGAACATCTTTGTCTCCCGGGAAAATCCCGCTGCGCCACAATATATTGCCGTTGATTTCGGCATAGTGGGCTCGCTTTCGCCGGAAGATCAAAGCTATCTGGCGCGTAATTTTCTGGCCTTTTTTCAGCGTAATTACCGACAGGTTGCGCAACTGCATATCGATTCCGGCTGGGTGCCGCCAGATACCAATGTACAGGCATTTGAAACCGCTATCCGCAGTGTTTGCGAGCCTATTTTTGAAAAACCACTGAAGGATATATCGTTTGGTATGGTGCTGATGGGTTTGTTCCAGACCGCCCGGCGTTTCAATATGGAGGTTCAGCCGCAGCTGGTGTTGTTGCAGAAGACGCTGCTGAATATTGAGGGGCTGGGTCGTCAGCTCTACCCCGAGCTGGATTTATGGGAAACCGCAAAGCCCTTTCTTGAACGCTGGATGAAAGAGCGGGTGGGACCGAAAGCGGTCTATCGTTCTATGAAGCAACAGGCGCCTGACTGGCTGGATAAAATGCCACATCTGCCACAGATGGCATATGACGCTCTGAATCAGCTTAAAAATCTGGATGATAGCCGGAGACGGGATATGCTGGCGCTGAGTATTGCTCGTGAGGAGCTCCGCCAGCAACGTCGTCATAAAGGTCGCTGGCTGGGGCTGGCATGCCTGATCGTAGCGGTCATCTTTGCCGTGGACGACCCTGTCTTCCTGGTTCGGGAATTGCCCGCAGTTAGTCTGCTGCTGGGTGCAGCAGCAGGGGTGTTGTTGTTACGTCACTGAATTGAAACAATAAACCACTACTCTTCCTGCCACCCTTTTTCGGGTAAAGTCTGGGGATAGTAGTGAGGCAGGAGATCAGGTATTCTTGCCTGCTGAGATTTTGAAGAATAATGATATGACAGAGTTGTGGTTAGACCAGGTTCGCTGGAATAGTGATGGGTTGGTTCCGGCAATTGCGCAGGACCACCTGTCTGGAAAAGTACTGATGGTTGCGTGGATGAACCGTGAAGCCCTGGCGTTGACGGTTGCAGAGCAGCGGGCGATCTACTGGTCGCGATCACGTCAGAAACTGTGGCGCAAAGGTGAAGAGTCCGGACACGTTCAGCAACTGCATGACATCCGTCTGGATTGTGATGATGATGTCATTCTGCTGAGTGTTGAGCAGTTAGGTGGTATCGCGTGTCATACTGGTCGACAACACTGCTTTTTTAAAACGCTCAAAGAGGGGCAATGGGTTGCTGTTGAACCTGTTTTGAAAGATCCACATACGATTTATGACAAGTAAGGCCTTACTATGAGTGATGTACTGACACAGTTGGGTGATATTCTGGAGCAGCGCAAAGCGGCAACTGCTGAAAAATCCTACGTGGCCAGCCTGCATGCAAAAGGTCTTAATAAGATTCTGGAAAAGGTTGGCGAAGAGGCAACAGAAACCATACTGGCAGCCAAAGATGCTGAACAAAGTGGTGACTGTAGCGATGCTGTTTATGAAACAGCGGATCTTTGGTTTCATACGCTGGTTGCGTTATCTCATCTTGGCGTACGTCCTGAGGCGGTTGTAGATGAGCTGGCCAGGCGCTTTGATATGTCAGGACTCGAAGAAAAAGCGTCTCGTACTGAGCCATAAAAGATCAGACCGGTATCGATACCCTGATGACGTTCCGGCTACAGGCTAGGCCAGGTAATCCGGAACGTCATAACTCATTTTAATAAAACCGGCGAAGAGACTTCGCTAAGTAGTAAAACGGAGAACAATGGTATGTTGGGTGGTATTAGCTTGTGGCAGTTGGCTATTCTTTTAGTCATCGTTGTACTGCTGTTTGGTACAAAGAAGTTGCGTAATCTTGGTGGTGATCTTGGTGGGGCGGTTAAAGGCTTCAAAAAGGCTATGAATGACGAGCCTAAAGAAGAAGACAAGAAAATCGAAGCGGATGCCGACTTTTCTGATGCGGGCAAGGCTGAAGCAAAAGAACAGGCGAAAGACGAATCAAAAACTGATAAGTAACCGACAGGTAGCTGTAAATGTTTGATATCGGTTTTGCTGAGCTGCTGATCATTGCGGTTGTCGGGTTGGTAGTGCTGGGGCCTGAAAAGTTGCCAGTTGCTGCTCGTACGGTTGGATTGTGGGTGAGCAAAGCAAAGCGCACTCTCGGTAGCATTCAATCTGAGATCAGCGAAGAGTTGCGTCTGGATGAGATGAAGCGTCAGATCGTGATGAAGCAGGAAGAGCTTGACCGTGAACTTGATGAGATGCGCAAACCCTCATCTGAAGCCGAAGGTGGTCGCAAATCAACCGTGATTGAGACATCCGAAGGGTCCGCTGATAAGCAGGAACGTTTGCCGAATACTGCAGTACCGCCTGAACAGGAAAAGACTAAGGCCGATGATAGATCCTAACCAGCCCCATTCTGAGGATGATCAGGAGCAGCCCATTGTCTCCCATTTGGTAGAACTACGCACCCGCCTGATGCGGGCTTTGCTGGCAATTCTTGTTCTATTCCTCTGTTTATTTTATTTTGCCAATAATCTTTACGAAATTGTTTCGGCTCCGTTGACTGCGCTGCTGCCGGCAGGCACCAGTATGATTGCGACAGACGTGACATCGCCATTTTTTGCACCGTTTAAACTGACTCTGGTGTTATCAATCTTCCTGGCCATGCCGCTTATCCTGCATCAGGTATGGGGTTTTATCTCTCCAGGGCTGTATAAGCACGAAAAACGCCTGGCTGTTCCTCTCCTGGCATCCAGTATTGTGCTGTTCTATTCCGGTATCGCGTTTGCCTATTTCGTCGTTTTTCCGCTTATCTTTGGTTTCTTTACCAGCGTGGGGCCGGAGAATGTTGCGGTGATGACCGATATCAGCAGCTATCTCAATTTCGTGTTAAAAATCTTCTTTGCATTTGGTGTTGTTTTTGAGATTCCCATTGCGACACTGCTGTTGGTGTGGAGTGGCATAACCGATGTTAAAAGCCTGAGAGAGAAGCGGGCATACGTTATTGTCGGTTGCTTTGTATTAGGTATGTTGCTGACGCCTCCGGATGTTATCTCGCAAACCTTGCTGGCAGTACCTATGTGGTTATTGTTCGAGTTGGGCATTGTTCTCGCTGTCATCGTTAAGCGGAAAGCGCCAGAGGAGGAAGAGGCGGAGTAGGTTTAGGAGCTAGACGTTGCTTCGCAACTTGCTAGTGGCGAGAACGGAAACTGCGTTTCCTGCTAGAACAAGCAAAGACAAAACATAAAACCGCCTCGCGGCGGTTTTATGTTTTGTAGGAGCCCCTTCCAGGGGCGATGGGGTATCTGAAGCGTTGGCGAATTGATTCACTGCTGGAAGAAGCTCCTACCCTACATCCGCTTGCCTGGTCACTAACAAATCGCGAAGCTACGTCTGGCAGCGGCGAAGCCGCGTTCTAACGACTCGCCGTTAAAAACTTCGATGTTTTTCATTAAATTGACACTTTTTCGTGCTCCCCCTGTTGACTCCTCTGCCCCAGAATGTAGAATGCGCTTCCTCGCTTGAGACAGCCACCGGAAACGGTCACTGAAACAAGTCGGGCTGTTAGGTTTAACACCTTGATAACTCTGTGTTTACAGCGGTTTTCAAGCGACGTTAAGCAGAACAGGAAGCCGATCAGGCGGTTTGAAAATTTACTAAAAATTCTCAAACAAAATGGTTGACTTCATCAGGGTGTTGAGTAGAATACGCACCTCGCTTGAGACGACTCACCGGCAACGGTTGAGCGTTGATAGCAACGCTCTTTAACAGTTAGATCAGATAATTCGTGTGGGCGCTTGTTGAGATGAAGCACAAAAGCTTTATCAAAGTAAGCGACACCAAGTAAATTCATTTAAGTGTATTTGCAAGTTGTTTAATGCTTTGAGCTAGATTTATATATGTCTTTTTCCGACATATTTGATTAAAACTGAAGAGTTTGATCATGGCTCAGATTGAACGCTGGCGGCAGGCTTAACACATGCAAGTCGAGCGGTAACAGAGAGTAGCTTGCTACTTTGCTGACGAGCGGCGGACGGGTGAGTAACGCGTAGAAATCTGCCTGGTAGTGGGGGATAGCCCAGAGAAATTTGGATTAATACCGCATACGCCCTACGGGGGAAAGCAGGGGACCTTCGGGCCTTGCGCTATCAGATGAGTCTGCGTCGGATTAGCTTGTTGGTGAGGTAATGGCTCACCAAGGCGACGATCCGTAGCTGGTCTGAGAGGATGATCAGCCACACTGGGACTGAGACACGGCCCAGACTCCTACGGGAGGCAGCAGTGGGGAATATTGCACAATGGGCGCAAGCCTGATGCAGCCATGCCGCGTGTGTGAAGAAGGCCTTAGGGTTGTAAAGCACTTTCAGCAGTGAGGAAAGGTTATAGTTTAATACGCTATAGCTGTGACGTTAACTGCAGAAGAAGGACCGGCTAACTCCGTGCCAGCAGCCGCGGTAATACGGAGGGTCCGAGCGTTAATCGGAATTACTGGGCGTAAAGCGCGCGTAGGCGGTTTGTTAAGTCAGATGTGAAAGCCCCGGGCTCAACCTGGGAACTGCACCTGATACTGGCAAACTAGAGTACAGAAGAGGGTGGTGGAATTTCCTGTGTAGCGGTGAAATGCGTAGATATAGGAAGGAACATCAGTGGCGAAGGCGACCACCTGGTCTGATACTGACGCTGAGGTGCGAAAGCGTGGGGAGCAAACAGGATTAGATACCCTGGTAGTCCACGCCGTAAACGATGTCTACTAGCCGTTGGGACACTTGATGTCTTAGTGGCGCAGCTAACGCACTAAGTAGACCGCCTGGGGAGTACGGCCGCAAGGTTAAAACTCAAATGAATTGACGGGGGCCCGCACAAGCGGTGGAGCATGTGGTTTAATTCGACGCAACGCGAAGAACCTTACCTACTCTTGAAATCCAGAGAATTCGCTAGAGATAGCTTAGTGCCTTCGGGAACTCTGTGACAGGTGCTGCATGGCTGTCGTCAGCTCGTGTTGTGAAATGTTGGGTTAAGTCCCGTAACGAGCGCAACCCTTGTCCTTATTTGCCAGCACGTAATGGTGGGAACTCTAAGGAGACTGCCGGTGACAAACCGGAGGAAGGTGGGGACGACGTCAAGTCATCATGGCCCTTACGAGTAGGGCTACACACGTGCTACAATGGCCGGTACAGAGGGCCGCAAACCTGCGAGGGGGAGCAAATCTCAGAAAACCGGTCGTAGTCCGGATTGGAGTCTGCAACTCGACTCCATGAAGTCGGAATCGCTAGTAATCGCGAATCAGAATGTCGCGGTGAATACGTTCCCGGGCCTTGTACACACCGCCCGTCACACCATGGGAGTGGATTGCACCAGAAGTAGTTAGTCTAACCTTCGGGAGGACGATTACCACGGTGTGGTTCATGACTGGGGTGAAGTCGTAACAAGGTAGCCCTAGGGGAACCTGGGGCTGGATCACCTCCTTAAACGATAGTGGATTCTTAGCAAGCGTTCACACGAATTATCTGATCACTGATAGAGAGAGCAACTGGGGCTATAGCTCAGCTGGGAGAGCGCCTGCTTTGCACGCAGGAGGTCTGCGGTTCGATCCCGCATAGCTCCACCATTTTGCGCCACTCTGCGTTGAAAACATCGTCGTATAGCGAGCTATACGTCCTCCGTTTTCGCCTTGATTGACCCAAAATATGGCTGATAAATTATCTGATTGCTCGTCTGAAAGTCTTAAAAAATACACATCGATCTGATGTTTATCTTTTAAAGCTTTTAGCTTTAAACGCTCTTTAACAATTGAATCCTGTAACAAAACGAGAAATGTACAAGCGCTTATCCGGCGTAAATGTATCGTTACTTCAGCGTCATCTTTGATGACAATGAAGTTTTATCAGTGACTTTGACAGACCCTTTTGGGTTATATGGTCAAGTGACTAAGCGTGCACGGTGGATGCCTTGGCAGTCAGAGGCGATGAAGGACGTGGTAACCTGCGATAAGGTTCGGGGAGTCGGTAAACAGACTTTGATCCGGACATTTCCGAATGGGGAAACCCACCCAGTATAAGCTGGGTATCTCTTAGTTGAATACATAGACTTTGAGAGGCGAACCCGGGGAACTGAAACATCTAAGTACCCGGAGGAAAAGAAATCAACCGAGATTCCCCTAGTAGCGGCGAGCGAACGGGGACCAGCCCTTAAGCTACTTTAACGTTAGCAAAACACTCTGGAAAGTGTGGCCATAGTGGGTGATAGCCCTGTATGCGAAAACGTTTTAGTAGTGAAATCGAGTAGGACGGGACACGTGTTATCCTGTCTGAATATGGGGGGACCATCCTCCAAGGCTAAATACTCCTGACTGACCGATAGTGAACCAGTACCGTGAGGGAAAGGCGAAAAGAACCCCTGTGAGGGGAGTGAAATAGAACCTGAAACCGTGTACGTACAAGCAGTGGGAGCGGTCCTTGAGACCGTGACTGCGTACCTTTTGTATAATGGGTCAGCGACTTAATTTTAGTAGCAAGGTTAACCGTCTAGGGGAGCCGTAGGGAAACCGAGTCTTAATAGGGCGTACAGTTGCTAGGATTAGACCCGAAACCGAGCGATCTATCCATGGGCAGGTTGAAGGTTGAGTAACATCAACTGGAGGACCGAACCGACTACCGTTGAAAAGTTAGCGGATGACCTGTGGATCGGAGTGAAAGGCTAATCAAGCTCGGAGATAGCTGGTTCTCCTCGAAAGCTATTTAGGTAGCGCCTCGTGTCTCACCATTGGGGGTAGAGCACTGTTTCGGCTAGGGGGTCATCCCGACTTACCAACCCGATGCAAACTCCGAATACCAATGAGTGCAATCACGGGAGACACACGGCGGGTGCTAACGTCCGTCGTGAAAAGGGAAACAACCCAGACCGTCAGCTAAGGTCCCAAAGTTATGGTTAAGTGGGAAACGATGTGGGAAGGCTTAGACAGCTAGGAGGTTGGCTTAGAAGCAGCCACCCTTTAAAGAAAGCGTAATAGCTCACTAGTCGAGTCGGCCTGCGCGGAAGATATAACGGGGCTCAAACCATACACCGAAGCTACGGACGCTGTTTACAGCGTGGTAGAGGAGCGTTCTGTAAGCCGTTGAAGGGAAAGCTGTAAGGCATCCTGGAGGTATCAGAAGTGCGAATGCTGACATGAGTAACGATAAGGGGAGTGAAAAACTTCCCCGCCGGAAGACCAAGGGTTCCTATCCAATGCTAATCAGGGTAGGGTGAGTCGACCCCTAAGGCGAGGCTGAAGAGCGTAGTCGATGGGAAACAGGTTAATATTCCTGTACTTCTTGTTATTGCGATGGAGTGACGGAGAAAGCTAGGCCAGCACGGCGTTGGTTGTCCGTGTTTAAGGTTGTAGGCTGGGAACTTAGGCAAATCCGGGTTCCTAAGGCCGAGAATTGATGACGAGCCCTCTTTTGGGTGAAGTGGTTGATGCTATGCTTCCAGGAAAAACTTCTAAGCTTCAGATAACAAGAAATCGTACCCCAAACCGACACAGGTGGTCAGGTAGAGAATACCAAGGCGCTTGAGAGAACTCGGGTGAAGGAACTAGGCAAAATGGTACCGTAACTTCGGGAGAAGGTACGCCGGTGCTGGTGATGGGACTTGCTCCCTAAGCTGGCGCTGGTCGAAGATACTAGGTGGCTGCGACTGTTTATTAAAAACACAGCACTCTGCAAACACGAAAGTGGACGTATAGGGTGTGACGCCTGCCCGGTGCTTGAAGGTTAATTGATGGGGTTAGCTTCGGCGAAGCTCTTGATCGAAGCCCAAGTAAACGGCGGCCGTAACTATAACGGTCCTAAGGTAGCGAAATTCCTTGTCGGGTAAGTTCCGACCTGCACGAATGGCGTAACGATGGCCACACTGTCTCCACCCGAGACTCAGTGAAATTGAAATTGCGGTTAAGATGCCGTATATCCGCGGCTAGACGGAAAGACCCCGTGAACCTTTACTATAGCTTCGCAGTGGACTTTGATATTACTTGTGTAGGATAGCTGGGAGGCTTTGAAACCTGGACGCCAGTTCAGGTGGAGCCAATCTTGAAATACCAGCCTGGTACTATTGAGGTTCTAACTCAGGTCCCTTATCGGGATCGAGGACATTGTGTGGTGGGTAGTTTGACTGGGGCGGTCTCCTCCTAAAGAGTAACGGAGGAGTACGAAGGTGCGCTCAGCATGGTCGGAAATCATGCAACGAGTATAAAGGCATAAGCGCGCTTGACTGCGAGACAGACACGTCGAGCAGGTACGAAAGTAGGTCTTAGTGATCCGGTGGTTCTGTATGGAAGGGCCATCGCTCAACGGATAAAAGGTACTCCGGGGATAACAGGCTGATACCGCCCAAGAGTTCACATCGACGGCGGTGTTTGGCACCTCGATGTCGGCTCATCACATCCTGGGGCTGAAGCCGGTCCCAAGGGTATGGCTGTTCGCCATTTAAAGTGGTACGCGAGCTGGGTTTAGAACGTCGTGAGACAGTTCGGTCCCTATCTGCCGTGGACGTTTGAGATTTGAGAAGAGTTGCTCCTAGTACGAGAGGACCGGAGTGAACGAACCTCTGGTGTTCGGGTTGTCATGCCAATGGCATTGCCCGGTAGCTATGTTCGGACAGGATAACCGCTGAAAGCATCTAAGCGGGAAGCCCCCTTCAAGATGAGATCTCACTGGGACCTTGAGTCCCCTGAAGAGCCGTTCAAGACCAGGACGTTGATAGGCTGGGTGTGTAAGCGTTGTGAGGCGTTGAGCTAACCAGTACTAATTGCTCGTGAGGCTTGACCATATAACGCCAAAAGCGTTTGGGTCATTGATTAACGATACATGAGTGAGTCATCTGAAGAAAACAGAGAGACACACAACACGGATATGAGTTTGTACACTCTCCGGTTACAGGATTCGAATGACGCTTTGAACGACAAGCCAACGCTTGAGTTCAAATCGTTAGAGCAACCAGTTTTGCTTGGCGACCATAGCGAGATGGAACCACCCGATCCCTTACCGAACTCGGAAGTGAAACGTCTTAGCGCCGATGGTAGTGTGGGGTTTCTCCATGCGAGAGTAGGTCATCGCCAAGCACCTAATTATCATACCCTTTGGGTAAAGACGAAACCCCAGCACGCTGTGCTGGGGTTTTTTCGTTTGTGGGCAGAAAAGTCAGACGCGACTGCGTCGCTTGCTAGAACGGCGCTGTGCGCCTGCTAGTGGCTAGAACAAGCGTAAGAGCCTTCTTAGCGGGGCGAGAGTCATCTTCCGAGAACAGGAGCTTCGTAAGCGAGTTCATCACCTCTGGGTACCCGTCGCGATAGCTTCACAATTCAGTCTCACTGGTGTCCCGGCTTTTTCTAGCAGAAGCCGCAGGCTCCGATCTGGCAAGTGGCGCAGCCACGTCTAACAACTGCTTTTTATCCAGACACAAAAAAGCGCACTCTGCGGTGTGCTTTAATACTCAGCAGGAGAGGTTTTAAACCCGGCTGACTTTGTAAACCTCTTTCAGCGCCTTGAGTTTACGCATTACTTTGGCGAGGTGTATCCGGTCTTTAACGGTAAGATCCATGTGGACGGTGTTGAGGGCATCGTCGGTTTCGGTAATGTCTATCTTCAGGACGTTTGCACTGGCGCCTGAAGCGGTTGTTGCCAGCGTAGCGATAAGACCCCGTTTAGGTTCGACTTTGAGATCCAGATTGACAATGAATTCATCGTCGATACTGTTTGACCATTCCAGATAAACGCATTTTTCTGCATCGTCTTTCATGAAGGCGATATTGCGGCAGTCTGTGCGATGGATCACCAGCCCGCGACCGGTGCTGATATGGCCGGTGATACTGTCGCCTGGTATCGGGCCACAGCAGCGTGCGTAATGCAGGACCATGCCTTCGGTACCACGAATGGCTAGGGTCGCTTTGCCTGGATCAGGGGCTTCCTGAGGCTCTTCTTCGTGTTCAGCAGGGCGTAGACGCCGGGCAACCACATAGGCCATCCGGTTGCCCATGCCGATATCCTGAAGAAGTTCATCAAGGGACTTGAGTTCGGTTTCCTGAAGTAAGCTGGCCAGCGCTGTCGGTTCTATCTCTTCTATGCTCGAGCCATAATTTGACAGGAACTGACTGAGTAGCCTGCGTCCCAGTTCAATAGACTCACCGCGGTGCTGAACTTTAATGAAGTGGCGTATGGCGGAGCGGGCTTTACCGGTAATAACAAAGTTAAGCCAGGCCATATTCGGTTGTGCACTGGGGGTGGTAATTATTTCAACTGTCTGACCACTATGCAGAGGCTGTGACAGCGGCGCTAAGCGACGATTGATTCGGCAGGATACACATGAGTTACCGATGTCTGTATGCACCGCATAAGCGAAATCAACGGCTGTAGCGCCCTGTGGCAGTTCGAAGATGCGCCCCTTGGGTGAGAATACATACACCTCATCCGGGAATAAATCGGTCTTGACGGTTTCGATAAACTCCATCGAGTTGCCCGCACGTTTTTGCATCTCCAGCAGGCCCTGTACCCATTTGCGCGCCCTGTTATAGCCGTCAATGGCTGAGCTTGAGTCGCCATACATTTTATAGTGGCTGTGTTCGGCAATACCCTGACTGGCAACCGCATCCATCTCTTTGGTGCGAATCTGAACCTCTATGGTGATATCCCGTGCGCCAAACAGATCGGTGTGCAGGGACTGATAGCCGTTAGCTTTAGGGATAGCAACATAGTCCTTGAAGCGTCCAGGGACTGGCTTGTAGAGGTTGTGGACAATACCCAGCGCACGATAACAGTCATCCACTGATTCCGTGACAATTCTGAAAGCAAATACATCCATGATTTCGGCAAAGGATTTACCTTTGGTCTTCATCTTGGTGTAGATGCTGTAGAGATGTTTTTCGCGTCCGGAGACTGTTCCGGGAAGGCTTTCCTGCTTGAGCCGGTTACGGATTGCTTCCTCGATAGAGGTGATCACATCCTTGCGCTGTCCCCGCGCGAGTACAACCGCACGACGAATATATTTGGCACGCATTGGATAGTAGGACTGAAACGCGAGGTCTTCGAGTTCCAGTTGCAAATCACGCATGCCTAAGCGGGCGGCAACCGGTGCGTAGATGTCCAGGGTTTCCCGGGCGATACGCCGCTGTTTCTCGGGTGGCATTGCCCCCAGTGTTCGCATGTTGTGCAGGCGATCGGCGAGTTTCACCAGTATTACCCGGATATCAACGGCCATTGCCAGAACCATCTTCTGAAAGTTTTCTGCCTGTGCTTCCGCGCGGGTTTCAAACTCCAGATGGGTCAGTTTACTGACGCCGTCAACGATATCTGTCACTTCCTGGCCGAATTGTCCTTCGAGTCCGTCACGGGATACCGCGGTATCTTCGATAACATCGTGTAGCATGGCAGCCATCAGACTCTGATGGTCCATGTGCATACCGGCTAGAATTGAGGCGACAGCGAGGGGGTGGGTAACGTAGGGTTCACCGCTCTTGCGGCGCTGGCCTTCGTGGGCTTGTTCGGCATAATAATACGCACGCCTTACCAGCTTGATCTGTTGCAGATCAAGATATCCGGTTAGACGGTCAGAAAGCGCATCAACAGTTGGCATCAATTACTCCTGTGCCTCTAAAAGTAGTCAGGCTTCCCTGACTACAAAAAAAAGAAACTATAGAGATGATGCCTTATTCAGACGGATTGAAAAAGAGTTAATCTTCTTCCCGTTCATCGAGAATGCTTACGTCGACGAATTGTTCTGCAATTTCGCGCAGAGCAACCACAGTCGGCTTGTCATTTTCCCACTCAACTTTCGGGTCTTTGCCGCCAGTGGCGATCTGACGAGCACGCTTAGAAGCGATCATTACCAGTTCAAAACGGTTGTCTACGTGTTCCAGACAATCTTCAACAGTTACGCGAGCCATTTAGCGACCTCGGATATAGGGTTCAGTCATTCAGGTCAATGCTCAGACCTGATTCGGAGAGCCGGCCAGTCTACCTGAGCCAATCTATTCTGACAAGAGTTCATCGAGCATTGTGGCGTGCTTTTGTTGTTGCCGTTTGAGTTCAAGCCGGCGGGCAATGAACACCGACTGGAGTTCCCGCAGGGCAGTATTAAAATCATCATTGATGACCAGATACTGATATTCGCTATAGTGGCTCATCTCATTCAGGGCTTCCGACATGCGATGATTAATCACTTCCTCAGAATCCGTGCCCCGTTCAGTCAGACGCTGCCGCAGTGCGGTTGCCGAAGGAGGGAGGATGAACAGGGATACACAGTCTGGCATCTGTTCGCGCACTTGCTGCGCACCTTGCCAGTCGATCTCCAGTATGACATCGACACCCTGTTGCAGTTGTTCTTCAACCCATACCCGCGAGGTGCCGTATTTATTGGTGAAAACATTGGCATATTCGAGAAACAGACCCTTTTCAATCTTGCTATCGAAGGCTGCCATCGAGACGAAGTTATAGTGTTTGCCATCGGTCTCACCGGGGCGCATGGGGCGGGTTGTGTGGGATACCGATACGCGAACCTGTCTGTCCTGCTCCAGCAGGGCGTTGACCAGACTGGTTTTACCTGCGCCGGAAGGCGCTGAAATAACATACAGGGTGCCTAGTTGTGTCATAAGTAGTGTCGCTTTTTTCGGGCTGTCATATTGCCGCTGAAGCGGCGTGAATTTTGGTGAAGGATTATAGCGCTTTAGACCGCGATAAAATATTACCTGACGATAGTTGCCTTCTAAGGGCTGGTGTCTTGATGCGTTTTTAGTGTGGTCGGCTGGTACTATTGTTTTAGATTCTGTTCGCTGGCTGCCTGACGGGCTGGCGCTTTGCGTTGCTCCCAGCCGCTCAGTAAGATCTGTTTTGGCCCGCCGGAGTGGTCGAAATAACGCTGACTGACCAGCCTGGCGGCTTCTTCAAGTTGCGCTTTCAGATGTGACAGGAACTGTTTCAGGTGATTGCGTATTAAGCCCTTTTCATCCGCGACGACCAGTTCGTCAATATTGATTAATTGCAGCGTTGTTTGTGCCGAGAGAAGCTGCTTTTCTTCGGTGCTCAGGCCGCTGCCATTGGCTGACAGGTTGAGTTCATTCATATGCTCACTGATCTCTTCCAGCAGGAACAGCAGCGAGCGGGGATTGCTCTTATCCAGCAACATCAGGTGCAAACCGTCGGCAATGTTTAACTCAGCGAAATACCGGCGCCGGTATGAGATCAGGGCTTCCATGCTTAGCAGTGTCGTTTCAAGTGCCAGTTCCTGAGTGCGTGGTTCAACACAGTCGACCAGCATCGCCAGCATCAGCTCTGCATTAAGGCTCGCTTTTTCCAGTCGCCGTCCCATATTCAGGAAACGCCAGCCGGTGCTTCTGAACATGCCTTCATGGGCCTGGCCGGCGAGTGCCAGAAGATCGATAACAATCGCATCGAATGCTTCTTCGGGGGCCGAGCCAAACCCCTGAGACAGGTTAGCTTCCAGATGGCCCAGTTCATCCCGCAGCTTGTTGATAATGCGCTGAGTGTCTGCCGATAGCTGTTCTTTCACTTCTTCGGCACAGTTTAGTAGCGCCAGTATTGAGTGCCTCAGGCTGCCATCGCGATTGTTGTCGAGAATGACTGATAACAGCTCAGTCTCTGGCTGGCTTAGTGAAATTCCGTCATGAGGGTCTACAAACCCAGGTTGAGTACCGGTAACCCGGGTGATGGCTTTCAGCATCAATTCCTGGCATTGAGTTGGCAGTTGCAGGTTACTGTTCAGCTGTAAGAGTGCGGCACGTAGTAGCCGTGCGGAGGTTTCCGCTCGTTCAGCATAACGCCCCATCCAGAAAAGGTTTTCTACTACTCGGCTTGGCAGGTTTGTTTGCCTGGTAAACGGCAGGGCGGAACGATTTAAAGACGGTGTTAATGACAGCTGTTTTTCTGGCTCCGACGCTAATACCCAGGTGTCTTTTGTCAGTGACCCCTGTACCTGAGACACTCTGAAATCATTCTGGCTTGGCGCGATGCGGGCCAGGCAGCCGGGGAGAATCTTATAGGACTGGTCCGAAGCGACAGCAAAGCTACGCATCAGAATACGACGTGACTGCAAGCTTCCATCAATGAGTGTCGGACAGCAGGAGGGTTCGAGATAGTCCTGAGCGACATAGCGTTTAGGATGTTGGCAAATTTCATCTTTCCATTGCCGTTGCTGTGTTTCTGAGAGTTCCCGCAACAGAATACTGCCCCCTTTGAGAGGGTTAATACCTTTGAGTACCAGCTTCGGAAAGTTATCCAGGACGAAGTTCAGGTCTTTCTTATCGCCACACCAATAGCTGTTAACGGAGTTTAGCTGGAGCGGGCGTCCGAGGAAGAACTCGCTGATGGCTGGCAGGTATTTCATCAGTGCGGGGTTTTCGAGAAGGCCTGAACCAATCGGATTCACAATGCTGACATTACCGCTGCGTGCGGCTTCCAGCAGACCAACAACACCCAGTTGGGAGTCACCACGAAGCTCAACCGGGTCGCAGAACCGGTCGTCTACAAAACGTAGAATGACATCAACCGGATGCAGCCCGGCAACGGATTTCATCCAGACTTTATTGCCGCGCACCGTCAGATCTCTGCCCTGTACCAATGGGTAACCGAGGTAGTTGGCCAGGTAGGTATGTTCAAAGTATGAGGGGCTGTATGCACCGGGAGTCAGCACCACGATACAGGGGTGACGTGTATCTGAAGATGGGGGTGCAAGACTATGCAGTTTTTGTCGCAGCGATTGGTAAAACACGGCAAGGCGGTGAACCTGGCTATCACGAAAAAGGTTGGGAAATACCCGGGCCATAACGGTCCGGTTTTCCAGCGAATAGCCTATACCCCTCGGCACCTGGGTGCGGTCGGTCAGAATACAGATGCCTTGATCGATTGTCCTGATCAGATCTGCAGAGTGGAAAATCAGTTGCTGGTCACCAGGAAGCTGCACATTCTCGCTGGCGCGAAGAAAACCGTCATGGGCATACAGCAGTTCCGGCGGCAGTATGCCGTGCCTGATTAGTTGTCGTTCGCCATAAAGATCCTGTTGGATCAGGTTGAGTAGCTCAGCCCTTTCGATCAGGCCTGATTCGATCTGACTCCATTCGTCACTTTGTAGCATGACGGGAACCGGGTCCAGTTCCCATATTTTCGATTGTTCTGGCTGGTTGACTGAGTTGTAAACCGCGCCATCGTCCCTGAGGATGCGCTGAGTTTTCAGCAGGCGCCGGTTCATCTCTTCGGCACCGAGCTGATCCATGCTTTCCAGCAGGTATCGCCAATGAGGCCGGATCTCACCTTCGGCGGAAAAAGCCTCATCATGGTCAGCGCTGCTGGTGTAGTGTAGTGGCATTGGCGGCTCAGGTTTCCGGTTACTTTAATACCTCAGAAATATGGGTATCAGACCGGTTTAAAGTATCAGGTGAGCGCAAACCAGCACTGACTAAACTGCAGATGCAGATTGGCAAAGCTTAACTGAAGATCGTTCAGATAGTCGCTGAAGGTTTCATCCAGATTGGCAGGCTCTTCTGCCAGCAATGCTTTGAGCTTTTCCAACTCGCTTATCTCACCACTTGGCAAGAGACTGACGGCGGCTTCTATCTGTTCTACACAGAAGCTGATGGAGCGCGGAAAGTGCTTATCCTGCAACAGGAAATCACATACTTTGGTTCCTTCGACAGTGACTCGCATCGTGCGTCGATAGTTCATCGCGCCATCACAAGAGCGTAATACATTACCCCAGATGATCTGTGAAGGATCCAGATCCTGTTCAATATCGATGGTACTCAGTTGTGCTGTCACACCGGCATCCAGGATCCGGCTGGCCATGTCTGCCCGTTCAAGATTGCGCCCCAGGCGGATAAACTGCCAGGCGGCATCTTTGCTCATATTATCCGCCAGTAGTCCGTTGATCTGCTGGCAGCTCTTAATCACCGTATCCAGAAAGCCGTGACGATTGGTGCGGTTAATACCATCGCGGATATGTTCTGACACATACATACAGAGCTCATTGATCAGCTCCCAAAGTGGTAACGGTAAGACATCCCGGCTGGTGCGCACATTTTCCCGGGCCATCTGCAGGCTGGATGACATTGAGTTTGGGTTCGTACTATCGGCTAACAGCAGCTTGACGACATTTTTTTCATCCTGAACGGTGTAGCGTGCGTGGAACACATCTTCAGATGAATTGATCACAACCAGGTTGTACCAGCTGATATTGATCGAGCGTGGCAGGTCAAACAACAGGTTGTCGTATACACCGACCATACGGGCAGTATTTTCAGCCCGCTCGATGTAACGGGAGAACCAGTACATACGTTCAGCAACTTTAGACAGCATTAGCGTTTCTCCTCGACAATCCAGGTGTCCTTACTACCGCCACCCTGAGATGAGTTAACAACGAGCGAACCTTTCTTCATTGCCACACGGGTCAGGCCGCCGGTGGTGACATAGAGTTTTCTTCCCTGAAGAATAAATGGTCGCAGGTCCAGATGGCGAGGCTCTGGGGTTGAACCACACAGGGTTGGTGCTGTCGATAAACTCAGTGTTGGCTGGGCAATATAATTGCGGGGGCTTTTCGTGATCAGCGCCGCAAACTGTTCCTGCTCTTTTTTGGTGGAGTGAGGACCAACGAGCATGCCGTAGCCGCCGGATTCGTTGGCGGGTTTTACGACCAGTTTATCGAGGTTCTCCAGCACGTACTTGCGCTGCTCCGGATCGGAGCAGAGGAAGGTTTCTACATTGGGTAGCAGGGGCTCTTCGTTCAGATAGTAGCGGATGATATCCGGAACATAGGCATAGACAACTTTGTCATCAGCGACGCCGGCTCCCGGAGCGTTTGCCAGGGCAACATTACCCGCTTTCCAGGCGCGCATTAAGCCCGGCACGCCCAGCATTGAGTCTTCCCTGAACGCTTCGGGATCAAGGAACTCATCGTCGATTCGGCGGTAGATAACATCAACCCGTTCCAGTCCGCTGATGGTCTTCATGTAGACGCAGTCATCACTTTCGACGACCAGGTCACTGCCTTCGACCAGTTCTGCTCCCATCTGTTGGGCCAGAAATGCATGTTCAAAGTAGGCAGAGTTGAAAATACCGGGGGTAAGCACAACGATTTCTGGTTGCGGAATATCTCGTGGTGAGAGAGAGGACAGCATATCAAACAGGTGCGCAGGGTAGTTATTTACCGGCAGAATAGAGTCTTTGGAGAAGAGTTCTGGCAGAACCCGTTTAGTGATCTCCCGGTTTTCAATCATATAGGAAACACCGGACGGCACCCGGAGGTTATCTTCCAGCACATAGAACTGGCCATCCAGATCACGGACCAGATCGGTGCCGCAGATATTTGCCCAGACACCATGAGGAGGAGTGACGCCTACACACTCAGGACGGAAGTTTTTTGACTTCAGGACAATTTCTTCTGGTATCACGCCATCTTTGAGTATGTTCTGCTCGTGATACAGGTCGTTAATAAACATGTTCAGCGCTTTGAGCCGCTGCTTCAGACCTTTTGCGGTTTTTTCCCAGTGTGAGGCTGAAATGGTGCGAGGAATAATGTCAAACGGCCAGGCCCGGTCAATATTGCCCTCTTCTGTGTAGACCGTAAAGCTGACGCCCATCTCCTGAATGGTTGATTCGGCCATCTCTTTACGTTTATTTATCTCAGCTGTGCTTAACGAGCCAAGGTAGTTTACCAGCCGGGTCGCTGGCTCTCTCGGGGAACAGTCCTCTGCGATCAGTTCGTCATAAAAGTTGCCGGTAGAATACTCTGTCCAGTCGATACTCATGTAGATACCCTCGGTTCCAGGAACCCTATTGCACTATTCTTGTGCGCCCTAGAGCGGCTAATTCAACCATGCCATATATCTGTGCAAGATAGCACTAAAAATTGTCCGATATGGTTCAAAACACTTTGCAATCCAGGATTTGCAATATACAGGCCACAAGATTAATCAAGGCGTTCGCAACCGCTTTGAAATTAACATATCGACTTGCTACAAAGTATTAATCTTAGGATTAACCTGAGGATGTTGCAGCGTTTTTAAACATTTAGTTCTCTGTAACGATCCCAACACGTCACCTTAGCAATACCCATGATACCTGTGACCGGGCTAATGTCCTTGGTATAAAGCCGATATGCAATTCTGGAGTGCTTGCGCCGTCGGCCCTGGCCGGTTCGATACCCGTCGTGGAGCATTGACCGATGGTTTAGAAGTCCGATCTCCGCAATATTCTGCTTCTGCAGAAGAGGACCAGTGCCGTCTCGTACTTCTTTTCGAAAATATGCGGCAGCAATTCTGGTGTTTGCTGTTTATTCCATCGTTGCTGAAATAATGGAGTGGCAAACATCGCTGTCACCACCGATTTATTCACCGCAAGACGCTTATTGACACCAAAGAGGGGGCGGCCATCATTCTGTCCACCACCTAACAGATAGTTTTTAGCGGACATCTGCAAACCGATTTGGAGGGGGATAAAAAAGCCCTGTATGTTCAATGCTCTTCACAAGGTAATAAAGGGCTTCTAAGACATTATTGGATAGGTAACTTTTTACCTAAGAATCTATTCAATATTTTGAATTTAATGTTGAGTATAATTATTTTTTTATTATAAAACATATAGTTATATTTAATGCTATTGGTTTTTTTAACAAGTACCACTCAGCCAATACGCAACCCTTTTGGAAGCGCTGGCTAGCTGTAGATTTCAGATACGTTGGCGGATCAGTGTCCACTGCTAACTGGGGATATGGCGCTGAGAAAACCGGCTGAAAACGAAGCGATATTGGTTCAAGGTACGCTATGGGTTGTGGAGAAGCTCGTTACGCATGGCGTATTGTCCTGTCCATTGAAGAAGCCCAAGCCGCCTAAGATAAGATGGCAAAAGCAGGTCGCCGCTTACCTTGTGCGCTTGCAAAACAGCGTTTAGCTCAATTATAAGCGTTGTACTGCCCCTGTTGCCCCAACCCTTGGGCGGTTCGGGTGTCTCCTCTTCATTTTCTAAAGCTTGCGATATCAAGCTTTACCCCATTGTCCCGTCTGGCCACAGCAAGTGAACGCGTTATAGGTTATCTATAATTGCATATCAAGCTATATATTTTTATATATAATAACAGATCATTCTTGTGCTCTTTGGGTTAGGGTGATATGTTTTTATATATAATTTTTCTTCAATGATAAATTTAGGTGTATCAATGTGAGCTATGTAACAGAGCAGATACTACAAAGCCTGCGAGAAGCTCGGGTGCGTAAGGGATTTAGCCAGAGAGAGCTGAGCGCGCGTTCGGGTGTACCTCAAAGCCATATATCGAAAATCGAGTCTGGTGGTGTTGATTTGAGAGTGTCAAGTTTGATTGCTCTTGCCCGTGTACTCGACTTAGAGCTGTTTGTCGCACCTAAAAAGTCTGTTCCTGCTATCAAGTCGATCATTCGAAGTAGCCAGGGTAGTCATAATGAGGGCCTTAGCGATAACAGCATCAATGATGAAGTTGAACAAATGTCACCTGCATACCAGTTAGATGGAGACGACGATGACTAACCATGTCTCTACGCTAAACGTTTTGCTTTATGGTGAACCCATCGCAACGATCACCAACGTAGGCAATGACAGGACGCTGTTTGCCTTTATGGACTCATATATCCATGATGAATTAAGACCAGTGTTAGGGCTTGGTTTTAAAGACTCGCTCGGTGGTTTGCTGACCAACTTCAAACCTACCCAAACCAGGTTAACCCCGTTTTTCTCCAATCTACTGCCAGAAGAAACGATGTGTAATTACCTGGCAGAGCGTGCCGGTGTGAACCCTGCGCGAGAGTTTTTTCTCTTGTGGGTGCTAGGACAGGATTTAGCTGGCGCGATCACGGTTGAGCCTGCCGATGGCGAGGCGCTGCCGCCTAATGTGCATCAGGACATTGAAGATAAAACGAAAATTGATGCGCCAATGCGCTTTTCATTGGCAGGTGTACAGTTGAAGTTTTCAGCGGTGCAGCAGGCAAACGGTGGTTTGACCATCCCTGCTACCGGTCAGGGTGGCTCATGGATAGTAAAATTGCCCTCGTCCCGATTTGAAGCCGTGCCAGAAAATGAATATTCGATGATGGAATTGGCTCGAATGCTGGGAATGGATGTGCCAGAGACTCAGCTACTACCCATTAACCAGATTGCTAACATCCCACATGGGATCGGAAAGTTTGGTGACTCTTTTAAAAATACTCAGGCTTTTGTGATTAAGCGTTTTGATCGTGCTGAAGGACAAACTGTGCATATAGAGGACTTTGCGCAAGTTTTTGGTGTATATCCGCAAGATAAATACAAGAAAGCCAGCATGCGTAATATTGCGCAGGTTATTGGTATCGAAGGTCAGGACGTGGACATCGCAGAATTTACTCGCAGACTGGTGTTCAATACCTTAATTGGTAATGCCGATATGCATTTGAAGAATTGGTCTGTGATTTACAAGGACAAGCGCACAGCATCCATTGCGCCCGCTTATGATTTTGTTTCGACCATTCCCTATATCCCCGATGATAGTGCGTCGCTGAAGGTTAGCCGTAGCAAAAAATTCAGTGACTTCACGTTGGATGAATTATCACACTTAGCCGCTAAAGCGATGCTGCCAGAAAAGTTGGTATTGGATACAGCCAGGCAAACGGTGGCAGGCTTTCATGAGGTATGGGCGAAAGAAAAAGCCCACTTACCACTTACCAAGTCGATGATTGAAGCAATTGAGAAACATTTAGGCAGTATACCGCTACGCTAATGTTAATCTCTGCCCCGTTGCTTCAATCCTTGGATGGGGGAATTAAAAAAGCCCTGTAGATACAAGGCGTTTTGTCAGGTAATACAGGGCTTCTAAAACATTATTGGACGGGTAGCTTTTTACCTAAGAATCTATTCGATGTTTTGGATCTGCTCTCTCATCTGCTCGATCAGGACCTTCAGTTCCACCGCGCTCTGGGTGGTGTCAGAGACGATCGACTTGGATGACAGGGTGTTGGCTTCGCGGTTGAGTTCCTGCATCAGAAAGTCCAGCCGGCGGCCGATCGGGCCTTTGGATTTGAGCACCCGTTTTACTTCCTGAACATGGGTGTTGAGGCGGTCCATCTCTTCATCCACATCCGCTTTCTGGGCGAGGATGACCATCTCCTGCTCCAGACGTCCTTCGTCCAGTTCCGTTTTGAGGTCTTCCAGACGGGCTCTCAGGTTGTCCCGCTGTGCCTGCAGGATGCCAGGCAGTTTCGTGCGGACTTCAGTCACAATCTCAGTAATGGTGTCGAGGCGCTGATCGATCAGGGCGGCCAGCTCTACACCTTCACGGCCACGGCTCTCGATCAGTTCATCGAGTGCTTTATGGAACAGGCTCAGGGCGGCTTTTTTGACGGCATCCATGTCCAGCCTGGTATCCTGCAGCACACCGGGCCAGCGCAGCAGATCCATGGTATCGATCGGTTTGGAGACCGGGAGCAGGTTTTCCACCTGTTGGGCCGCTTCCAGTAGTTCCCGGGCAAAGGCTTCGTTAACGGTCAGTGTTTGCGACTGGGCCTCTGGTACAAATCGCAGTGTGCATTCTACTTTGCCGCGGCTGAGTTTGTTACGCAGGGTTTCCCGCAGCGGACCTTCGAGATCACGCAGGCTTTCTGGCAGACGCAGGTGGGGCTCCAGATAGCGGTGATTGACTGAACGGACTTCCCAGATCAGGCTGCCCCACTCATGTTGCATTTCCTGGCGGGCAAAAGCGGTCATGCTACGTGTCATATTGTCGGTTCTCGTTTAGAATGCTGTTTTCGTTGCCGACGCTGAGACAGGTGTCGGTGGATTTGCGCTTTATTCTAACAGTCCTCGACCGCTTCCTCTATGCGTTCGGTTGGGGTTCCGAACAGGATTCTTAAGTACATGAGCTCAACAATTTCAGATCAGCTACAAAACCTTGGTGTCACTACCTTCCGGCCGAGTAATCGCAGAGCGGACCAGATGCGTGAGGTGCGTATTACCCGCCATTTCACTAAGCATGCAGAAGGCTCTGTTTTGGTGGAGTTTGGCGATACCAAAGTGATCTGTACTGCTTCTGTTGAGCGGGGGGTGCCGCGTTTCCTGAGAGGCTCTGGCTCTGGTTGGGTGACGGCTGAATACGGCATGTTGCCCCGGGCTACTGGCAGCCGTAACGGTCGCGAAGCCGCCAGAGGCCAGCAGGGCGGTCGTACCGTTGAGATTCAGCGCTTGATTGGCCGCTCTCTGCGGGCCTGTATGGATCTGAAAAAACTGGGCGAAAATACGATCACCATCGACTGTGATGTTATTCAGGCGGATGGCGGCACCCGCACGGCGTCAATTACCGGTGCGTATGTTGCGTTGCGCGATGCGGTCAGCTTTCTCAAGAAAGATAAGCATGGGGCGATGAAGGGTGATCCGATTAAGTATGGCCTGGCGGCAATCTCGGTTGGCGTCTATAAAGGTGAGCCGGTGCTGGACCTGGATTATGCTGAAGATTCTGCTGCCGAAACCGATATGAATGTCATCATGACCGATAAAGGTGGTTTTGTTGAGGTTCAGGGTACTGCCGAGGGTGAACCCTATTCGCAGGAAGAGCTGAATGCGATGCTTGAACTCGCGAAGAAAGGTATTGCAGAGCTTTGTGTCTTACAGGAAAAAGCGTTGGCCTGATCTTTTCATGGCATAAAAAAGGGAGCTGATGCTCCCTTTTTTAATGTGCGCTTTTCTTAGAGATCGTAGTCAATGATCAGTGGTGCATGGGCAGAGAAAACCTGATCCCGATAGATTGAGGCTGACTTAATGGTTTTACGCAGGTTAGCGGTGGTGATCTGATAATCCAGGCGTGCTCCCTCGTTCAGCTCCCGCGCTTTGTTGTAGTCCGGCCACCAGGTGTATTGCTGCTCCACATGGTTTACCTGACGAAAGGCATCAACATAGCCCATCTCGCCAAACAGCTCTTCCATCCATTCCCGTTCCTGTGGCAGAAAGCCTGAGACCTTCTGATTAACATACCAGTTGCTCAGGTCTTTTGGCTTGTGGGCGATCAGCATCGGGCCGCAGAAGATAAACTCGCGACGTTTGCGCAGAGTTTTCGTGAAATGGCCTTTAAGCAGGTGAAGATATTCATCTTTGGCCTGTTGCGCTTCGGCGCCTTTGAGTCCTGACGGAACACTGAAAGATGCCACACTGACATTATCAAAATCGGCCTGAATAAAGCGGCCGTTGAAGTCACACTGTTCAAAGCCAAGGCCGGTCATTATCGCTTTCGGCATCACCCGGGTGTAAATCGCCACGCCGCTGTAGCCATCTTCGAATGCATCAAAGAAATAGGCTTCATAGCCATCGGGACGATAACGCTTATCGTCCAGCTGATAATCTTTGGCACGCAGATCCTGAAGACATACCACATCGGCATCCTGCTCGACCATCCACTGGAAGAATCCTTTGTCTGTTGCCTGTTCAATACCCTGCGTATTGAATGTAATGACGCGCATAACGTATAAACCTGTGAGAAACACAATTTGAGGCGAAAGGCGCATTGTACTGGGTGTTTAAGCAAAATTGAATCTAAAGCGCTGACTATTAATACCATGATGGGTAAATCAGTGGTTAAGTATCTTCGACAATGGAGAGGCAGAAAGAAAACCTGTATTATACGCCCACTTTTTAAACAGCGTTGCGGAGTGCCGAGAATGCAGGACTATCAGAGAGAGTTTATCGAGTTCGCGATTGAAAAAGAGGTGTTGCGATTCGGCGAGTTCACCCTGAAATCGGGCCGTACCAGCCCCTATTTTTTTAATGCCGGGTTGTTTAACAGCGGTGCTGCGCTAGCCAGGCTGGGCAAGTGTTATGCAGCAGCCATTCAGCAGTCCGGTATTGAGTATGATGTCATCCTGGGGCCTGCCTACAAAGGGATTCCGCTGGCCGCAGCAACCTGTGTGGCGCTGGCGACAGAGTTTAATCAGGATATGCCTTATGTGTTTAACCGCAAAGAGGCAAAAGACCACGGTGAAGGGGGCAATCTGGTTGGCGCGCCGCTGGAAGGCCGGGTATTGATCATCGATGATGTCATAACCGCAGGGACCGCCATCCGTGAAGTGATGGATATTATCGACAAAGCGGGAGCAACCCCGGCTGGCACCGTCATCGCGCTGAATCGACAGGAGAAGGGCAAAGGCGAACTGTCGGCGATTCAGGAAGTGGAGCGTGATTACAATATGCCGGTTGCCAGTATTGTGTCGCTGAATGATCTGCTGGAATATCTGGCAGAAAAGGGTGGCATGGACGCTCAGATCGAAGCAATTTCTGCATATCGTGCACAATATGGCATCTGATCGGTTACTTATTGATCAATAACATAATATTTCGCAGGACAGTCTGGAAATTAAGTTGATTTTTATTGGGGGGCCGTGTTTAATAGGCGCCCGTTGCCCGGATAGCTCAGTCGGTAGAGCAGAGGATTGAAAATCCTCGTGTCGGTGGTTCGATTCCGCCTCCGGGCACCAACGATTCTGATAAAGCCTCACTTTGTAGTGAGGCTTTTTCATATCTGGGACTTGGACAGGGCGTCCTCGAACCTGGTTCGATTATTCGTCGCTGCGCTCCTCCCCTTCGGGCCATCATCAAAGGGCGATGATGTTGTCATGGCCTTCGGCCATTGCTCCGCCTCCGGGCACCAACGATTCTGATAAAGCCTCACTCATCTTTGTAAAAAGAGAGCTGGGGCTTTTTTGTATCTGCAAGACAGTAGGGCGGAACACGAACCGGTTCGATTATTTGCGTTCGTTGCTTACACCGAGGGTCACCGCCCAAGAGCGATAATGTTGCGATGGTCTTTGGCCCATGCTTCGCTTCTGAGATTCATTTGTTTAAAAAGATCGGTGAAGTTTTAAAAGCCTTGCCGATAACGGCAAGGCTTTTTGGTTTTCAGACGGTGTGCTTAGCGGGTTTGGTCTGTTGCGACTTCAAGCGGAGGTGTGGGGGGGGGGGGCGTCGCAGCCATTTGCGCTCTCCCAGCACCAGCAGGCAGGGGGTCAGGAAGAGGGTGAGTATGGTTGCAAATGACAGGCCTCCGGCGATGGCACTGGCGAGCTGGGTCCACCACTGGGTGGAGGGGGCGCCAAAGCTGATATCACGGTTGATCAGGTCGATGTTCATCGATAGCACCATCGGCATCAGGCCAAGCACTGTGGTTACTGCGGTGAGTACGACGGGCCGCAGACGTAAGCTGCCGGTTTGCAATGCAGCATCGTAGGGGGACCGGCCCTGCCTGCGCAGGTCGTTATAACAGTCAATCAGTACAATATTGTTATTCACAACAATGCCGGCTAAGGCGATGATCCCCACTCCCACCATGACAACGCCAAAGGGTTGGCCGGCGACCATCAAACCAATCAACACTCCAGCCGTTGAAAAAACGATCGCCGACAGCACCAGGCCTGTCTGGTATAAGCTGTTGAACTGGGTAACCAGAATCAGCGCCATCAGAAACAGGGCGACACCAAAGGCATTGACCAGGAACGCGCCGGTCTCTTTCTGTTGCTCATCTTCGCCTTTGAATGTCAGGCGGATCTGTGGATCGAACTGATGTTTAGCTAAACGTTGCTGCATCGCGACCACCAGGTCATTGGTCAGACGCCCCTCTTCAGCATCCGCCTGAATGGTAATCACCCGGCGACTATCAACCCGTTTTAACAAGCCAGTTTTGGGCGCGGGTTTTAATTCAACGAAGTTCGAAATCGGCACCATGCCGAAGCGGGTATTAACCTGCATCTGCATTAGCTGGTCGAGATTTCGTTTGTCTTCGGGAAAGCGGATCATAATATCCACTTCATCATCAGAGGTGACCGGGCGGTAATCGGTGACTTTAATGCCGTTGGTAATCAAGCGGACCGCTTGTCCAACCAGGGCAATGCTGGCGCCATAACGACTGGCTTCTTCCCGGTTGACGATAATGCGCCACTCTATGCCGGGCAGTGGACGATCATCTTCAGCTGCCGTAAACCCACCGATCTTGGTCATCATCTGGCGAATATCGGCGACCGCTTTATAGATCACTTCGCTGTCATAGCCGCTGACAAACAGTTTTATCGGTTTGCCCTCGTTAGGGCCGTTTTCTGCTTTGCGGGTCTCGATAATGACGCCGGGTATATCGGCGGTTTGTTGGCGCATCAGCGCCAGAATTTCAGAGGCCTTTTTGCGTTTATCCCAGTCTTTCAACTGAAATTGAATGACGCCGACAACATCCTCAGCAGCATCATTGGGTGGCTGATTGAAACTGCGGGCATAAACCGACTTAAGGCCGGGGATATCCATCACCCGTTCCTCAACCTGTCGCAGTAACCGGTCTTTTTCATAAATAGACAGATCGCCTCTGGCATGCAGATTGATCAGTACCATTTCGGGTTCGACATCAGGAAAAAACTCAACCCCTTTGCCAAACACGGAGTAAGCCCCGTAACTACTGCCAATAGCGATCAGAACGACGATAAAAACAGTAACAGGGTAGTTCAGTAACTTAGCCATCAGCTTTGTATAGGCGCGGTTAACCGGTGTTTGTGGAAGAGCATACTCATCGCCGGCATCACTGGTTGTGTGCTTGCGCCGGGTGCTGACGGCACCGAGTACGGGCATAAAAATCAGCGCCATAAACAGCGAAGCGGTCAGGCAGACTAATACCGTAGCGGGCAGATATTTCATGAACTCACCGATAACGCCGGGCCAGAACATCAGCGGCATAAAGACCACCAGTGTGGTTGCAGTGCCTGCAATGACCGGCCAGGCCATCCGTGAGGCGGCATAGCGAAAGGACTCACGGGCACTCAGCCCCTGACTCATGCGCCGTTCAGCCAGCTCGGTGACGACAATGGCGCCATCGACCAGCATACCCACAACCAGAATAAGACTGAACAGGACGACGATATTAAGGGTAAAGCCCATTAAGTTGAGGATCATCATACTTGCCAGGAAAGACCCGGGAATGGCGAGACCAACCAGCAGTGAGGTACGTAGTCCCATCGCGGCCAGTATCACAACCATCACCAGAATGATGCCACTCAGGACATTGTTCATCAGGTCTTTCAGCATACTTCTGATCTGTGTCGACTGGTCGAGAATATAGGAATATTCCAACCCCTGAGGCCAGAGTTTGCTGCGTTCGGCAACAATGCTCTGCACCGCTTCTATGGTATCGATAATATTCGCACCGACCTTTTTCTTAACTTCCAGCACCATGGCGTCGCGGCCACCAACACGGGCGAAGCCTTCCGGGTCTTTGTAGGTTTTACGAATGGTCGCCACATCACCGACGGTGACGACAGTGCCATTGACCGATTTTATGGGCATGTTGAGCATGTCGCTTAATTCAGCAACAACACCTGGCACCTTCAGCACCTGACGACCGTTGCCGGTATCAACGGCACCGGCGGCGACCAGTTGGTTATTTTGTGCAACGGTGCTCAGCACCGTTTCAAAGTCGAGTTGATAACTTTCAAGCAGCTGAGGTTCAATCTTAATCTCCATCAGCTCTTCGCGTTCACCGCCGATATCAACTTCCAGAACGCCGGCAATCCCTTCAATCTCGTCTTTAAGGTCTTTGGCCACTTTGAGTTTAAGGCGTTCGGAGAGGGGGCCGGAGATGGCAATATTGAGTACCGGAAACAGGGCCACGTTTACTTCGTGTATCTGTGGCTCATCAGCATCGGCGGGTAATTTACCCTTCGCAATATCGACTCGTTCACGCACATCCTGCAGGGCCGTATCACTATCGAATCCGGCATCAAACTCAAGGGTTACCGAGGCGTGTCCTTCCGAGCCGACAGAGCGCATCTCTTTGACGCCTTCGATCGATTTAAGCTCTTTTTCCATGGGCCGGACGAGCAGACGTACGGCATCATCAGGTGAGATACCTTCAAAGCCAATAGAGACATAGATGATAGGGATGGCTACATCAGGGTCTGCTTCTTTGGGGATGCTGACAAACGCAACCAGACCGCCGATAAGAAAGAACAACAGAATCAGAATGCTGGTGCGACTGCGATCGATCGCCGCGGCAACAAGTGCTGCAATCATGGATCAACTCTCCTGCACTGATACGTTAACCTGTTGTTGGGCCTGATCGGTATCATCGTAAACAGGGTCGACCTCTTCACCGACAGAGACGAAGTCCTGTCCTGTGGTAATGATGCGGATATCGTCGTCCAGACCACTCAGCCAGAAGCCGTCACTGTCGGTGCGGATAATGTCGACAATAGCGCTGGAGACTCTGTTCTCGTTGTTGATCAGTTTAACCTGCAGATCACCCGCCGCATCCAGCCCCAGCACCGAAGCGGGTAACAGATGCCCCCGGGCTTCTCCCGCTGGCAGCAGCAGAGTCGCCGACAGGCCTATAATGCGCAGATGTTCCGGGTTGGGAATCTGCACTTCAACCCGGTAACTCCGGGTAGCAGAATCGGCAACGGGCGCAATAAACGCCAGACGGCCAGCCATTTTCTGACCATTGCTCAGCACCACATCAACGGGAAGATCTTCTTCCAGACTGCCAATATTGTGCTGCGGCACCTGTCCTGTGACTTTAACGGTTGCGTCGTCAACCAGCTCGGCCATCACATCGCCAGCCTTCAGATAGTCACCCAGCTCAACCTGGCGTGAGTTTAAGACACCGGCAAACGGAGCAACTACCTGTGTATTGCGTAGCTCATATTCTATTTTTGCCAGCTGAGCCTCGGCCGCCTGAACGGCCGCCTGATCAGAAAAGAGTTTGCTTTCAGATTGTAGACCGCGTTTGTTTAAGTTACTGCTGGCGGCCAGGTCACTTTTACGTTGTTTCAATAAGGCTCTGGCTTCAGCTAGTTGCGCTGAGCGGTAATCTGCAGTGATTTGCAGCAGCTGCTCGCCAGCTTTGAGTCTTTGTCCTTCATCAGCCATGAGCGCCTCAACACTGCCATCAATTTCTGCTTTTAACAGAATGCTGCGGTTGGCCTCAACCTGACCCTGAACCCGCACAAGCTGCTCAACATTACTGGCATGGGAGTGTCTGACTTTAACCTTCATTAAGGCTTTTTTCTGGGTGGACTGCTGCGCCACCGGCGCCGGTTTGCTGTCGTCCTGCATACCAGAGGCCATCCAGGCTGCCATGAGTAAAACAATGGCAGCAGCCATTAATACGGATCTATTCATTTTTCTTCCTGTTTATCTGCTGGCTGGCGGATAAGCGCGGCGATCATGTAATCAACCACGTGATTAATATATGTGTCTTTTTGTTCTGCCGTGTGCATCGGCAGTTGTTCACAGCTGCTGCCATCCTGAAGCGTGACAATGGCGCCTTCGAAGGTGGCGCTCAAGCCTGCAATCATGGTTTCCCGGGGGATATCCGGATTAACATCGCCCTCAGCAATACCTTTGCAAATCGCTTGTTCAAACAACTCGGCAAACTGTTCTTCAGCGCTATTCATCTGTTGCAGATAGATGTCACTTATCTGTTCCCGGTATGCTGACTGCCTAAAATGAATATGCATATGCTGGTGGGCGACGTTGTCCCGATGGTACGAAAAGGCATATAGCAGCATACTGCGCATCTGTTGCACGCCGGTTAAACTTTCATCGGCCAGAAAGCGCTTCAGCTCTGTCAGCGTTTGTTGGCAGTTATCTACCAGCAGATGCGCATAGATGTCATCTTTACATTTAAAGTGCTTGTATATGGTGCCTTTACCAATACCTGTGTGACGGGCAATTTTATCGACACTCAGGGTTTCCCAGTGCTCACCCGACAGTAGTTCCAGAGTACTGTCGAGGATATCCCGCTCGCGGCGCTCAAACTCTCTTGTTTTGCGATCACTCATCACTTTAATCAACTATTTAAAACCGGTGGTCATATTCTGACTCATAGTCACAAAATTTAAAACCCGGGCGGCAAAAATACTCACAACTTGTTGTATACAATTTATTAAGATAATTGTTTGAATATTACTGCACCAAAAGTAAACATTTTTCATCACCCACTTAATACCCCGCATTATAATGATGCAGTGCGAAAAGCCGTAATATGTTACAAAAACTCTCTTTATGAATTTTTAATTTATTGTTTTTAAAAGAAAATATGGTTTATATTATTTTTTCTGACCGTTTGGCCAGCTTTTTGCTGAAGTAGTGATAAAGACAGTCTTCGGGCTGTTGATACGTTAATAATGAAGTAACGGGATGAGTATCACTATGAAACGCAAACTTGCACTGGCTGCGCTAACCGCAACCGCTTTTATTGCCACACCTGCCTCCGCTGAGATGCTCTGGACTAATACCAGTCTGAGCTATCTGAAAGGGCATGATTATAAGTTCACGCCAACGGGCAATATGGATGTAGTGACCTTTGAAAACGCTTCAGGGCACACCTGGGGTGATACGTTTCTGTTTATCGATCGCACCATGCCTGAAGATGGTGACAGCAGCTACTATGGTGAGTTTTCTCCGCGTCTGAGTCTGGGTTATGTGACGGGTAAGGATCTTTCCTTTGGGCCGGTTAAAGATGTGTTTCTGACCGGCACATGGGAAGCCGGTGATGGTTTTGATAATTATCTTTACGGTGTCAGTGTGAGTCTGGATGTGCCGGGTTTCCGCTACTTCAATGCCAGTGTTTATAAAGCTTATAACGACCTGAATGCTAATGATGATCAGCTGACGCTGACCTGGGCATACCCCATTGAAGCGGGTAACCAGGAGTTTCTGATTGATGGCTTCCTCGACTGGAGCACCAGTAGCAAGACTAACGAGGAGGAGATGAATCTGACACCGCAGATTAAGTGGAATGTGGGTAAAAATATGGGCCTGAAGTCGCCACTTTATGTCGGTATTGAGTACGCCTACTGGAACAACAAGTACGGTTCTACAACGGATGAGCGTTGTGCCTCTTTGTTGTTGAAATGGCACTTCTGAAACTGACTCACGCAAAGCGACGGAGTTGCTTCGCCGCAAAGTAAGGAGGGCGTTATGTCTACTCAGCACTCGAACGATCTGATCTATTCGCTGGATGCCAGACCTGGTTTTTTAGAGTCAGGTTTTGCGGCGTTACAGCATGTTCTGGCAAGCTTTATCGGTATTATCACCCCGACACTGATTATTGGCGGTGTCCTTGGATTGGGGGAGCACGTTCCCTATCTGATCAGTATGGCGCTGATGGTTTCTGGCGTGGGCACTATTATCCAGGCGAAACGCCCGTTGGGTATGGGGGCTGGCATGATCTGTGTGCAGGGCACCAGTTTTGCCTTTCTCAGCTCAGTGCTGGCGGCAGGCTTTATCGCCAAAGGGCAGGGCGGCGGACCGGAAGAGATTCTGTCTCTGATTTTTGGGGTCTGTATGCTGGGCGCTTTTATTGAAATTTTCCTGAGTCAGTTTATTCATAAGCTGAAGCGAGTGATTACTCCGCTGGTAACCGGCATAGTGATTACCATTATCGGTGCCAGCCTGATAAAAGTAGGTATGACCGATCTGGCCGGTGGCTTTAAAGCGAAAGATTTTGGTGACCCGGCAAACCTGATGCTGGGTGGTATTGTGCTGGTGAGTATTATTGCCCTGAACCGCTCAGAGAACAGCTGGATTCGTCTTTCGTCGATTGTGATCGGCCTGATGATCGGTATGGTGATCGCTGGTTTCATGGGAAAGATCAGCTTTGCAAGCCTTGCCACTCTGCCCTCTGTCAGCGTGCCGGTTCCGTTTAAGTATGGCTTCTCTTTTGACTGGAGTGCTTTCCTGCCCATTGCGCTGATCTATATGATCACTGCGATAGAGTCTACCGGGGATATTACCGCTAACTGTATGGTGTCAAAGCAACCGATCGCCGGGGATGAATATATTTCCCGGGTTCGTGGCGGTGTCTTTGCCGATGGCTTTAACTCTTTTCTGGCAGCGGTATTTAATACGTTTCCTAATACCACCTTCAGTCAGAATAATGGTGTGATTCAGTTAACCGGCGTGGCCAGTAAACATATTGCGCTGTATATCGGTGGGATACTGATTCTTCTGGGTTTATTCCCTGTTATCGGTGGCATCTTACAACAGATTCCAAAGCCGGTATTAGGGGGCGCAACGCTGGTGATGTTCGGCACCGTTGCCGCCGCCGGGATTAAAATTATTGCATCGGAGCATCTTGATCGCCGCAAGTTGCTGATTATGGCTGTCGCCTTCGGGATGGGGCTGGGCGTAACAATGACCCCGGGACTGCTCGATCAGTTACCAAAAATGGTGCAGAGCGTTTTCGGGTCACCGATCACCACGGGTGGTCTGGCGGCGATTATTCTGAGCCTGGTTTTGCCTGAGGAAACCACCGCTGAGATTGAAGAGAGGGTGACTGGCGACGTCAGAGTCAGTTAACCACGCTCGACCTGAACGCCCCGCCAGCGCTTTCTTATCAGGAAGTGCTGGCGGGGCTTTTTTATGGCTGGCGGAGCAGAATAAGAGATAGCGACTGATATCATCAAATCTAAAACAGCACCCCTTACGTAATATTCCGTAATATTCAGGTAATCACTTTTTAATACTAATGTAAGGGTATCTTCATGATCTCTCCAGAAGCAGCCGCGGTGCGTGATCAACTGATTGAAAAAGGGTTAGAAACCCCGACAATCGACAACCCGTTATCACATGAACAGCGATATGAGCGAATCAAAGGGCTGATGACTGAGATGGTCAGTACTCTCGGTCTTGATCTGACCGATGATAGCCTGCGGGAGACGCCTCATCGTGTTGCAAAAATGTATGTCTATGAAATCTTTTCCGGTCTTGATTATGAGAACTTTCCTCAGATCGCAATGATCGAGAATAAGATGGACGTGGATGAGATGGTTAAGGTCCGTGATATCAGTGTGGTGAGCTCTTGCGAGCACCATTTTGTAACTATCGACGGAATCGCTAAGGTTGCTTATATCCCTGATCAGAAAATTATCGGCTTATCGAAGATCAACCGGCTGGTGCGGTTTTTCAGTCAGCGTCCTCAGGTTCAGGAGCGGCTGACGAAACAGATTCTCATCGCACTACAAACGCTGTTAGGCACCGACAACGTGGCGGTGTCGATTAACGCCACCCACTACTGCGTAAAATCCAGAGGGGTCATGGACGTTAACTCGAAAACAGAAACCACGGCGTTAGGCGGTGTGTTCAAAACCAATGAACGCACCCGGGCTGAGTTTCTTAACTGAGTATGTTATTCGCAGAGACAAACCGGGTGGTTCAATGGTAAATCGCAGCAGTGCCCCCATTCTGATAACCGGTGTCGGTAAGCGTATCGGCTTTGCCCTGTGTAAACATTTTTTGCAGCAGGGGTGTGACGTCATCGGTACTTATCGCAGCCATTATGATGCACTTAATGAGCTGGAAGGTGCCCGGCTGATACGTGTCGACTTTAACCTCCAGGAGGTGATCGATGCGGTAGATTATCTGCTAAAGAGCCGCTACATCACCGGTCGGACATTGTCACTGGATGGCGGCAGGCATCTTAATTAATCACCGGTCTGAAACGTTCAGGTTTTGGGCAGGTAGCAGTCATTCGTCTTTCAGGGATTAACCACTATGCAGCATGATTGGATCAGTCATCCAGGAAAACCTACGGTGTTTTATGATGGTGGCTGTTCGTTGTGCCATCGGGAGATCCGCCACTACCAGCGTGTTGATAAACAGCAGGGTATCCGCTGGGTCGACTTCACCCGTGAGCCTGAGCTGCTGCTTGAACATAACATAACCTACGGCGATGCTATGCATCAGTTACACGGGATTAATGAGGCAGGAGAGGTGCTGCTGGGTATTGATAGCTTTTTGCTGATCTGGTCGCATCTGCCACCCTACCGTTTTCTCGTGACGTTGATCGAAGCACTGAGGCTAAAAAAGCCGTTAAATTTCATCTATAACGTGTTTGCCCGCTGGCGCTATAAGAGGCGTTGCGATCAGGGGTGTAAGATTTCCCGATGACCGATTGTTAGTGCACATATATTGTGCAAGCGCCCCTTTTTGTGACAGGAAAGGTCTCACTGATATCGTTGTAATTTTTTAACCCATTGTTTTTATTAAGCTCTGATGTTCTTGGTATCAATTCTGCTTTAGTTAATTCAGTCGTTGTAACATTCGGCCATACAACTTAGAAAAATTCGGACAAAGGCGTCCACCCCTTATCACTACCAGGTGATAGAGGGGTGGGCGCTTTTTTTTGCCCTGCTGAACGCGGCAAACAGATGAGAAAACTTTACTTAATTAAATGAGGCTAAACTATGGCTTACTTAGAACCGAGTGAATTTGCGACCAAGATGGTCGATTCAGGTGAGCAGAAAATCTTCATGTCCACCAAAGACACCTATGTCCGCGCATTTATGGCGGGTGCGATTCTGGCGCTGGCAGCATTTTTTGCTATTACGGTAGCAACTAAAACTGGACAGCCACTGGTGGGTGCACTGCTGTTCCCGGTTGGATTTATCATGCTCTACCTGTGTAAGTTTGACCTGCTGACCGGTGTCTTTACACTGGTGCCGCTGGCACTGATCGATAAACGGCCTGGCTGTACCATGAGTGGTCTGATGCGTAACTGGGGGCTGGTATTTCTCGGCAACCTGTCCGGCGCACTGATGGTTGCGTTCTTTGCTTCGTTTATTCTGACTTATGGTTACCAGACCGATGGTGGTGCGATGGCTGAAAAGGTAAGCAAGATTGGTGAAGCCCGGACACTGGGCTATCAGGCACAGGGTGTTGGTGGCTGGTTTACTATCTTTATTCGCGGCATGCTGTGTAACTGGATGGTATCCATGGGGGTTGTGGGTGCGATGATCTCTACGTCTGCAGGTGCAAAAATGGCGGCGATGTGGATGCCGATTATGCTGTTCTTCTTCATGGGCTTTGAGCACTCAATTGTTAACATGTTCCTGTTCCCGTTCTCTATGATCATGGGTGGTGACTTCACGCTTATGGATTACATCATCTGGAACGAGCTGCCAACGGCTCTGGGTAACCTGGCCGGTGGATTCCTGCTGGTGGGCCTGCCCCTGTATCTGACTCATGTCAAAGAGAGCAAAAGTCGTAAAGCGTCTGGTCATACCGTCGCTGCGCTGTAATCCGGGTATTTAACAAGTGGAATGACCAGTAAAAATCCCGGTGATTGTTTCGCTCACCGGGATTTTTTGTTCAGGGCAGATAACTATTGAGTTGTCTTCTCAGTTAGCCTCTGATTTCTGGGAGAATCGCAGGTTGTATGAATAGCCAACTTAAGCTCAGCCTGGGGCAGTTCAGTGATAAAGGCGTCAAAGAGATCAATCAGGATTTTCATGGCGCCGTTATTCCACGCGAACCGCAGCTGAGTCTCAAAGGTGCCGCATTGGTCCTGGCAGATGGTATCAGTACCAGTTGTGTCAGCCAGATTGCCAGTGAAACCGCGGTAAAAAGCTTTCTGAATGACTACTTCTGTACGTCAGATAGCTGGACGGTTTACACGTCTGGTCTGAGAGTACTGGAATCGGTCAATGGTTGGTTATGTTCCCAGACGCAACGTAGTGAGTTTCGTTATAACAAAGATAAGGGTTATGTCTGCACACTGAGTGCGGCCGTTTTTAAGGCATCGACGGTGCATCTGTTTCATGCCGGTGATAGCCGGATTTATCGGTTGCGTGGTCAGGGACTGGAGCAGCTAACCAAAGACCATCGCAGCTGGATTTCGAAAGAGAAAAGTTATCTCAGCCGGGCAATGGGTGTTGATCTGGATGTGGAGTTTGATTACCAGACGGTGGCACTAAAACCGGGTGATTATTACCTGCTTTGTACGGATGGAGTTTATGAGTTTATTGACACTGAGGATGTTCTGGAAGTCCTCAGTGAACATGCAGATGATCTGAACCTGGCTGCAGAAACCCTGGTTCAGCGAGCCCTGGCACAAGGGAGTGATGATAACCTGACGTTGCAGATTGCCAGGGTCGATCGGTTGCCTTCTATCGAGGCTAGTACGCTGCAGCAGCAGGTCGAAGAGTTGGAGCTGCCACCTGTTTTGCATGCCCGCCAGACGTTTGATGGTTATCTGATCCTGCGAGAGATGCATGCCAACAGTCGCAGCCATGTTTATCTGGCTGAGGATCCTGAGGACGGCTCACGTGTTGTCATCAAAATCCCCTCTGTTGAACTGCGCAACAATCCCGCGTATCTGGAACGGTTTCTGATGGAGGAGTGGGTTGCTCGTCGCATTAATCATGCGCATGTGATGAAGGCGGGCATCCAGAACCGCAAGCGGAATTATCTCTACAGTGTGACCGAATATATCGAGGGTATTACCCTTAAACAGTGGCTGATAGATAACCCGAACCCGGATATGGAAACCGTGCGGGGTATCATCGAGCAGGTGGCGAAAGGCTTACAGGCGATGCATCGTATGGAGATTCTGCATCAGGATCTTAAGCCTGATAACGTCATGATCGACACCAGCGGTACGGTGAAGATCATCGACTTTGGAGGTGTCAGAATCGCCGGTATTGTCGAAGCAGAGAATACCCTGGAACAGGATGAGATGCAGGGTACCGCGTTGTATATGGCGCCCGAATATTTTGTTGGAGAGATCATTTCCCGACGCTCGGATCAGTTTTCACTGGCTGTACTCACATACCATATGCTGTCAGGGCGCTTCCCCTACGATACTCAGGTGGCGAAGTCGCGCACAGTTTCTGCACAGAAACGACTGAAGTACCACAGTGTGCTTGATGATGAGCGTGAGATCCCCAGGTGGATCGACTATACCTTACGCAAAGCGCTCAATCCCAACCCGTTTAAACGTTATGGAGAACTCTCGGAGTTTCTTTATGACCTCAGGTATCCAAACCAGACGTTTCTTAGCGAAAGCCGTCCACCACTGCTGGATCGTAACCCGTTACTGTTCTGGAAAAGTATCTCTCTGATGCTCGCGGTAACGGTCGCTGTGCTTCTGGTTCAAATCCACAATCTTACTCAATAGAACGATCATATAAGGAGTCATTATTATGATAAGTAGCCGTGAAGAAGTAACTGCGCTGATCCTTGCACAGAAAGTTGCCAAAGGCATCCAGTGGAGCGCCGTGGCTGAGGCCGTCGGTTTATCGAAAGAGTGGACAACTGCCGCATGCCTTGGGCAGATGGCTCTTGATAAAGAACAGGCCAGCAAAATAGGTGAGATCTTTGAGTTAACTGACGAAGCGGTCGCCTGGCTTCAGATCGCGCCATATAAAGGTTCACTGCCGACAGCGGTGCCAACCGACCCTCTGATCTATCGCTGGTATGAGCTGGTCAATGTCTATGGCAGCACAATCAAAGAGTTAATTCATGAAGAGTTTGGCGATGGCATTATGAGTGCAATCGACTTCTCAATGGACATTCAGCGGGAACCCAACCCCAACGGTGACCGGGTGAATGTCGTTTTCTCGGGTAAGTTTTTACCTTATAAAACATACTGACAGTGACGCGCTGGATATAAAAAAACACCGCAGTGCGGTGTTTTTTTAGCGTCAGTATCTGGCTTATCCGACAATGCCTACACCGTGGTCGACATAGTGGATGCTACCGGAGGTGCCTTTTGACAGGTCGCTGAGGAAGAACATCGCCGCATCGCCAACCTCCTCAATAGTGGGTAGCTGATGGTCTACGGCTTTATGCTGGTTGTACTCCAGCATGGTGGCGAAATCTTTAATACCGCCCGCAGCCCGGGTTGCAATGGTGCCGGGAGAGATGCAGTTGACGCGGATATGTTGTGGCCCCAGATCCCGTGCCAGGTAGCGGGTTGCCGCTTCCAGTGCGGCTTTGGCGCAGCCCATGATGTTGTAATCCCCGGTGGTCAGCGCACTGCCCAGATAGGAGAAGTTGATCATCGAACCGCCATCTTTCATCAGCTCCTTGGCAAACGAAGCCATATGGATAAAGGAGTAGCAGGAGACATCCATTGCCTGGGCAAAACCTTCGCGGGAACACTCAGATATGGGCGCATGCAGGTCTTCCAGCGGGCAAAATGCCAGCGAGTGAACCAGACCGTCGAGAGAACCCCAGGCCTCTTCGATCGCTTTAAACAGGTCAGCCATCTGCTGTTCCTGAGTCACATCCAGAGGCATGATAATCGACGCTTGCAACTCTTCAGCCAGCGGGCGGACAAAACGTTCAGCCTTGTCGTTCAGATAGGTAATTGCCAGTTCGGCACCCTGTTCGTGTAATTTTTTTGCAACGCCGTAAGCGATGCTTTTGTCGTTGGCAATTCCGACGATTAAAACTTTTTTACCAGCCATCAATAAGTTAGACATCTTGGCTCACCCTTTTTTAAATAAAACAATAAGTTAAGTTATACGAGACTGATTTCAGATTTATTAAATGTTGTCATTGTCTGATCAGTCGGTGTCGTTTTATTTTTCTTTGTGCTCTGCACAATGTGTAGGGTCATTATAGCGACTAAAGTCTAACTTTATAGTGTGATTTCTACTCAGGGTGGGTTGTGCTCTGATCAGATCCGGGATGCGGAGCAGTACGGGGCATAAGTGATCAGACCCGGGGACACCGGGCCTGATGCCTGATGGGGCGGTTTAGTCTCCCAGTGCGCTGCCTTCTCTGCGGGGGTCTACGGCACTGGTCCAGGCGCCATCACGCTGGCGGAAAAAGCCATGCAGCCCACTGTTCAGGTCTCTGATTTTAATTTCATGACCCAGCGCTTTGAGAGGCTCGGCAAACTGTACAGCTTCCGTACCCGCTTCCAGCTCGGTCGTACCATTGCGGTTGACGACATGGCCATGATCAAAGGCATGCTGCAGCGTGATATCTGAACTGAGTTTCAGATAGAGGTTTTCCGCTACGTAGCTGATGATACGGCTGCCACCGGGTGATCCGAGTGCGCCAACCAGCTGATTATTTTCATCAAATACCATCATTGGAGACATTGAACTCCGGGGGCGCTTACCTGGTTGAACCCGGTTAGCAACGGGCTTGCCATCCTGCTCGGCAACAAAAGAGAAGTCGGTCAGCTGATTGTTCAACAGAAATCCGCCGGCCATCAGTGTTGATCCGAACGCCATTTCAATACTGCTGGTCATGGAGACGGCATTGCCCCAGCGGTCGATAATGACAAAATGACTGGTGGAGGGTAGCTCCGGTGAACGGTCATCAGCGCGACTGATCCTGCTGGGCAGTTCGCCAGGGTGCGCTTTGCCCATATCTTTCAGGGGGCTGATGAGCAGGCTGCGCTGGCGCAGATAGTTATCATCGAGTAGTTCATCAACCGGAACCTCAATAAAATCACTGTCCGCCAGATAGCGCGCCCGGTCGGCATACGCCAGTCGGCTGGCCTGACTAAACAGATGATAAAAGTCCACTGACGCAGCTGACAGGGGCTGTGGCTCAGCAAATTCCATCATGCGCAAGATCTGCAGCGTTGTAACGCCGCCGGAGGTGGGAGGTGGAAAACCGCACACCCGATACTGTCTGAAAGGATGGCAGACCGCCTGACGCGCTACCGGGCGGTAGTTCTGCAGGTCTGATCGCTGCAGCTTGCCCGGGTTATCGCGGGCCTGTTCTACCGCTGCGACAATTTTTACCCCCAGCTCTCCCTGATAGAGTGCAGCGGCCCCCTGCGCTGCGATCTGGCGCAGGGAATCAGCCAGTGCTGGATTAGTCAGCAGATAGCCGACTGGCAATGGTTTTCCGTCAGCGGTGAAGAAGTAGTCTTTAGCCTCGGGGTAGCGTCCCAATCCGGGATTAATCCTGGCCGCCAGCAGCTGATGTAATCGGGGGGTGACGCGAAATCCGGATTCTGAGGTTGCGATCGCATCACTGAACAGGGATGCCCAGGGTTGCCTGCCATACTGCTTCTGACTGAACTCCAGCATGGCCAGTACGCCTGGCGTGCCGACAGAGCGTCCTCCCACCATGGCGTCCCACCAGTTCATCGGGGCGCCATCGGCGGTTATAAACAGATTTTCATCGGCCGCCGCAGGGGCTGTCTCCCGGCCATCAAATGCAGTCAGCTTCTGCTTGCTGTTGTCCCAATAGAGCATAAATGCGCCACCACCGATGCCGGATGATTGCGGTTCAACCAGCGTCAGCATCGCCTGAACTGCAACGGCAGCATCGGCTGCACTTCCGCCCTGTTGAAGTACGTTATAGCCTGCCTGCGTGGCAAGGGGGTGAGCGGTAACAACCAGTTGCTGCCGGGCTGATACCACGTTCTGTTCCAGCGTGCCGGTGGCGGATTCCGGTGCCAGATCTTCATTCACTGCGAATAGAAGTGTTGGCAGCAGGGCAAGCGTTGCAACCGTGACAGAGAGAAGAGGGATGCGCATAGCTGAGCTCCTGTGGTTGAAGGACGGATTAGCTGATATTGGTGTAGCCGTTATTAAAGCAGATAACACCGGTAAAGTTATGTGATCTTGTCACTATCGTCACGGTCTTTCAGATGTTTGGTTTTTAAATTATTGAATAATAATGATTTTATTGTGTTGCGCCCACTGGTTTATGAACCATTCTCAGGCGGCTGTATCCCAAAACCGGTATCTCTTTCTGTGCCGGATGAGCCGGGTTCATCTATAGTGAGGAATGTTAAAGTTAGCGCCTTACTGGCCGATAATTAAGCGACAGACAGTGAATTGGAGAAAACGCTCTTGTCTATTGCAGTTAAATCGATCGTCAGCGCTGATGTTGATTCGCGGGCAATCAGAATCGTGTTGCTGAACGACCATGAAGGCAAGGCTCTGGTGCTGCTGCCTGCTCATATGTTGTTAAATCTGGTGAGTATCTGGAAGCATTCGGGTCGACATCTACAGCCGGTCAGAGGCCGGGATGCGGTGAAATTTTTTAGTCAGCCCGCCTTAAAAACGGCATCGGGCCAGGAGAAACTGTTCCATCTGCCAGTCTTTCTTGATCAGTCGCTGAAGGATTCTGAGCGCTTTAATGTTGTCGAGCCTTATACGGGACTCACCTTTGAGGCAGATAAAGCGTGGTTTGTCGGTAGTTTTTCCCAGTGCGTAATGGGGCTGACACCTCAGATGATTCAGAAGCATCAGCCTGATGGTGATGATGAGCAGGTGATAACCCGTGCGGTTGAGCGTTTTACGACGTTACGGATTCAGCAGCGATTGCAGGATACTCTGGGGTTGCCGCCATTAGCTCCGTCAATGAAACGCCTGATTGAGCTGCGTTCAGATGTCACTGCGGGCATCGATGATCTGGTGCCGCTGGTGCTTGGCGATGCCAGTCTGGCGGCGCAGGTGATGAGCTGGTCGGCATCGCCCTATTATGCCGCACCCGGTGAGGTGCATTCCGTTGAGGATGCGGTGATCCGCGTGCTGGGCTTTGATCTGGTTATAAACCTGGCGCTGGGCGTGGCGATGGGGAAAACACTGAATGTGCCCGATGATACTCCCCGTGATGGCGTGCCTTACTGGCAACAGTCGGTATATACCGCTGCCGCTGCTGAATTGCTATGTAAGAAAATACCTGCGGAGATCCGCCCAAAGCCGGGCCTGATATATCTTGCTGGTTTGCTGCAAAACTTTGGCTATCTGGTGTTAGCGCATCTGTTTCCACCGCATTTTTCACTGCTATCCCGCTATATTGAGGCTAACCCTCATGTGGCGCTGGAGTTTATCGAGATGCAGGTGATGAATGTGACCCGTGAACAGATTGGCAGTTGGTTGCTGGAGGACTGGGGCCTGCCTGCGGTGGTGGTTGAAGCGGTGCGCTATCATAATGACCTGAACTACGACGGCGTCGCAACGGATGAAGCTAAGTTGATCTATTGCGTTAACCGGGCACTGCGTAGCCATGGTCTGGCCGAAGGTCCGGTGGAAGCTATTGACGACTCCGCACTGAAACAGCTGGGATTAACTGAAGCAGATATTGATGCTGCGCTGACGACTGTGCTGGAGTGTCGTGGCGAACTGGATGCACTGGTACATACGATTATGCACGCCCAGCACGTTTAATAACATGGATCTCAGCTTCAGCTAAATACTAAATAGGATCTGAGCTAAATTGAGACCTGAGCTAAATACTGAATGGTATTCAGCTCAGGGGTTAGCCCGCTATTTCAGATCAGCCAGCGGTTTCGCTTTCCAGCTGTTCCAGCGCTTCCAGTTTTTCCATCCACTCAGCTTCAATGGCTGCTGCTTGTTGCTGCAGCTCACCCTGCTGTTGCAGCAGGCGCTTGAGTTGTTCCCGGTTATTCTCATCGTAAAGACCGCCATCAGCCAACAGGGTCTCCAGCTGTTGCTGTTCGGTCGTTACTTTATCCAGCTTCGCTTCTAATGTCTCAACCGCTTTACGCAGCGGTCGCAGGGCGTTGCGCCGCTCTGCTTCAAGACGTTTCTGCTCTTTTTTCTCGGCAGCACTGAGCGAGCGATTTTCTTTCGGCTCTTCGACTACCTGGTTTTGTAAACGGCGTTGCGCGGCCAGCCATTGCTGGTAATCATCCATATCACCATCAAAGGAACTGACCAGTCCATTGGCGACCAGCAGAAACTGATCGACTGTATTACGGAGCAGGTGACGGTCATGGGAGACCAGAATCAGCGCGCCATCAAAGTTTTGCAGCGCCAGGGTTAACGCATGCCGGACTTCCAGGTCCAGGTGGTTGGTGGGCTCATCCAGTAGCAACAGGTTGGGCCGCTGCCAGGCGATCAGCGCCAGCGCTACCCGGGCTTTTTCGCCGCCGGAAAAGCGTTTTACCGGTTCCAGTGCCCGGTCACCATTGAAGTCAAAACTACCGAGGTAGTTGCGAATCTCCTGATCACTGGCTTTTGGTGAGATGCGCTGAATATGTAGTGCCGGAGACGCTTCCAGATCCAGTGCTTCAAGCTGATGCTGGGCAAAATAGCCGATCTTCAGGTGCTCACCGGCGTGATAAACACCGTTGATCAGCGGCAGGTCACGGGTCAGCGTTTTGATCAGCGTCGATTTACCGGCCCCATTGGGTCCCAGAAGACCGATGCGGTCGCCCGGCGATAGTGCCAGATGGTTAATCTCTATAATCGGCTGTGCGTAACCCAGCTGGCACTTTTCCAGGGTGAGTAGCGGGAAAGAGATTTTATCCGAGGACTGAAAAGTAAAGCTAAACGGGCTATCGATATGGGCTGGCGCAATCAGCTCCATCCGCTCAAGCTCTTTCACCCGGCTTTGTGCCTGCTTGGCTTTCGTTGCCTTGGCTTTAAACCGGCGCACGAAGCTTTCAATCTCGGCAATTCTGACCTGCTGTTTTTCAAACTGCGATTGCTGCTGTGCCAGACGTTCCGCCCGGCGTTTTTCAAAATCGCTGTAGCCGCCTTTATACAGGTCGGTTTTCTGATGATACATATGCACAATATGGGTGCTGACGGCATCGAGAAAATCCCGGTCATGGGAGATGAGCAGCAGAGTGCCCTGATAGTTCCGCAGCCACTGCTCCAGCCAGATGGTTGCATCCAGATCAAGGTGGTTGGTCGGCTCGTCCAGCAACAGAATATCGGACTGACTCATCAGTGCCTGAGCCAGGTTGAGGCGGATTCGCCAGCCGCCTGAGAAGGTGTTAACCGGGCGTTCGGCATCGGCAGTGGAAAAACTCAGACCGTTGAGTAGCTGATGCGCGCGTGCCTCAGCGCTATAGCCGTCGATGGCATCCAGATGAGCATGCAGTTCACCGATGCGGTGATGATTATCAGACTGCTCAGCGTCGGTCAGTGCCTGTTGCACGGAGCGGAGCTGATGATCGCCGTCGAGAACATAGTCGATGGCACGCTGCTCACTATCGGCAACTTCCTGAGCCATATGCGCAATGGTCAGATTGCCGGGGAGCTGCAGGTCACCCTCATCGGGCTGCAACTGGCCAAGAATCAATTTGAAAAGGGACGATTTGCCCACACCGTTGGCACCGACAATGCCGACTTTCTGATTGGCGTGGATGGTTAACTGCGCTTTGTCTAGCAGGCGCAGGTGTCCTCGTTGTAAGCTAAGCTGGTTTAACTGAATCATGGCGGCGGATTTTATCACAGATGTCAGAAAATAATGCGTTTTGGGACTACGCTGTAAAGCTCTATTCTACACCGGAAACTGCGGAACTTTGCCTGCTGTTACAAAACCGTTATCAACTGAGTGTTAACTATCTGCTGTTTGCTTTGTGGCTTGCCCGGCAGGGCAAAGAGTTACCCGTTCAGCTGGATGACCTGGAAGCCCGGCAGTGGCGGCTGAATATGCTTGAGCCGCTACGGCAATTACGTTATCAATTGCGGGCTTCGAAGCAGTGCCCACAAAAAAATGACTGCTATCTACAGTTGAAAAAAGCTGAGTTGGCCGCAGAAAGAGTAGAGTCAGGGCTGCTTTTTTCACTGCGGGAACGTTGTCCTGATGTCGTCAGTGCTGGTGGAAAGGCAGTAGAGTTGGTTGAGCTTGGTTATCTTAATCTTTGTATTGCTGCCAAGGCTGATCCCGCTTTGGCAGGTGATCTGCAGGCACTTTTAAAGCAATTAACTAACAAAGCAAGCGGGTACAGTAGTAATTAGATGAACTTTTCAGTCTAATGGTTTACTAACAGCAGATAACTGACCCCTTGGATAAAGGAATGATAATGAAGAAGACGCTGGTGGCCGTGGCCGTAGCAAGTATTGTGTTAGTAGGATGTGGCGCTGACAAAGATGATAAAGCCGTCGCAAAGGTTGAAAAGCCTTACACCCTGGAAACGGATCAACAGAAACTGGGCTATAGTCTCGGTCTGATGCTAGGTGAGCGACTTAAAGCGGATGTTACTGAGCTTGATATTGATGCCCTGAGGCGCGCTGTTGAAACGGTTTATTCTGGTGAGGAACCATTGCTGAAACCGGAAGAGGTTGAAGCAACAATGGTGGCCTTCCAGAAGAAGAAAATGGAAGAGAAACAAGCCGAATTTAACAAGCTGGCGGATGAGAACCTGAAGAAAGGTGAAGCGTTCCTGGCTGAAAATGGTAAGAAAGAAGGCGTAACAACAACGGAATCAGGGCTTCAGTATGAGGAACTGACAGCTGGTGAAGGAGCCAGTCCTAAGCCGGAAGATACCGTTAAAGTTCATTATCGTGGATCGCTGATCAATGGCACCGATTTTGATAGCTCTTATAGCCGCGGTGAGCCGGTGTCCTTCCCTCTGAATGGTGTGATTCCGGGTTGGACAGAAGGTCTGCAGCTAATGAAAGTGGGTGGCAAAGCCCGATTAGTATTACCGGCTTCACTGGCCTATGGACCAGGCGGTATGGGTGAGGCGATCGGCCCGAATGAAACACTGGTGTTCGAGGTTGAACTGCTGGATATTAACCCGACAGAATAAGCACTGAATCTGCGCGAGAAATAGAAAACCACCCTAAGGGGTGGTTTTTTTTGGTGCATAGAAAACCAGGCTGATCGAAAATGTTAGTAATTGTAAGCTTTTTTGACAGTTTATTTGTGATTTTATTCCAACAGTATCTAAAGACTGTATCAAAGAGCATGCAAGCGTTAGTACTTTTGCTGCTTTCTGTACAGTAGCGAAACAGTTGCTACACTTAATAGCGCTAAAGTTAACTATATGGATTAAAAGAATAAAGAAGTGGAATGCTCTTTGCAGAGTATAGTGTCATCAGCGCTATTGAATTAATACAGCGTTGCTTCGGTATTCAATAATTCGTTACAAGAGGAAGCATTCAATGAAGAAAACCCTGATTTCTGCGGCCGTTCTGATGACTGCAATGACTGGTACGGCGATGGCTGGCACGTTGGAAACTGTGAAAGAACGTGGCGCACTTCAGTGTGGTGTAACGAGTGGTGTCCCTGGCTTCTCCGTCCCTGATGATAAAGGTAACTGGAAAGGCCTGGACGTTGATGTCTGTCGCGCCGTTGCTGCCGCCGTCCTGGGCGATGCCAGCAAAGTGAAGTATATCCCCCTGAACGCGAAAGAGCGTTTTACCGCGCTGGTGTCCGGTGAAATCGATCTCCTCTCCCGTGTGACCACCTGGACACAGACCCGTGATACGCAGCTGGGTATCAACTTTGCCGGTGTGAACTACTACGACGGTCAGGGCTTTCTGGTGAAGAAAGCGCTGGGGCTGAAGAGTGTCAAAGAGCTGGATGGCGCAACCGTCTGCGTCCAGTCCGGTACCACCACCGAGCTGAATATGGCGGATTACTTCCGTAACCACGGTATCACCTATACACCGGTAGTCTTCGACACCAATGATCAGGCCGCACAGGCGTTTGATACGGGCCGTTGTGACTCCTTCACCACCGACCTGTCTCAGGCCGCGGGCCTGCGCACCCGGATGCAGGACCCATCCGCTGTAGGGGCACTGCCAGAGGTTATCTCGAAAGAGCCGCTGGGCCCGGTTGTGCGTCAGGGGGATGATAACTGGTTTAATATCGTTAAATGGTCGTTCAATGCGATGCTGAACGCCGAAGAGCTGGGGCTGACCTCGGCGAATATCGATAAGATGAAGGCCGAAAGCACCGATCCTAACGTGAAGCGTTTAGTGGGCCTGGACGGACCTAAAGGTAAAGGTCTGGATCTGGCGGATGACTGGGCTTACCAGATCGTTAAGCAGGTGGGTAACTACGGTGAATCCTATGAGCGTAACGTGGGTAAAGACTCACCTCTGGGACTGGACCGTGGCCTGAACGCGCTGTGGAATCAGGGTGGCCTGCAGTACGCACCACCTATGCGTTAATGTCATGATCAACGGCTGGCCGTCATGCTGGCCGTTTTTGTTTCTGCCCGGCGCGCCGTTTTTGCCGGGCAGACCAGACTATCTGTGTACTGACTTCTGGAGTTAACAATGTCCTCAGACATTTCGAATTCAGGTCACAAGCCTGATGGTGGCTCTGCCCAACATAAAGCGCCACCGCCCAGTAAACCCCGGTTCTGGAACGACCCGAAAAAACGGTCGTTACTGTTTCAGGTGTTGCTGCTGGCGGCACTGGGCTTTGTTTTTTACACGATTATTGATAATACGCTGACCAATCTCGAACAGCGTGGTATCACCACCGGTTTCGACTTCCTCAGCCGTGAAGCGGGCTTTGGTATCGCCATGAGCCTGGTCCATTATACCGAAGCGTCCAGCTATGGTATGACCTTCATCGTTGGTCTGCTGAATACGATTCTGATCGCTGTCCTGGGGATTATTGCCGCGACGATCCTGGGGTTTATTCTGGGGGTCGCCCGGCTCTCCGATAACTGGCTGATCGCTAAGTTTTCTGCGCTGTATATTGAAGTGTTCCGCAATATTCCCCTACTGCTGCAGATCTTCTTCTGGTATTACGCCGTGCTGCGTACCCTGCCACATCCACGCCAGAGTCTGGAGTTTTTTGGCACCTTCCTCAACAACCGGGGCCTGATATTCCCCGCCCCCGTGCCTGAAGCTGGATTTGGCCTGGTGGTGTTCGGCTTTTTCGCCGCCATTATCGCCAGCTGGGTGATTGCCCGCTGGTCAAAAAAACGCCAGGAACTGACCGGGCAACAGTTCCCGGTCTTTCTCACCAGTATCGGTTTGATTGTCGGTGTGCCACTGATTCTGTTCCTGCTCAGCGGTATGCCGCTGGGGCTGGATCATCCCGAACTGAAAGGCTTTAACTTCAAAGGCGGCATTACCGTTATCCCCGAACTGATGGCGCTCTGGGTGGCCCTGAGTATCTACACGGCGGCCTTTATTGCGGAAACCGTGCGGGCCGGTATTCTGGCGGTGTCTCATGGTCAGACGGAAGCCGCCACGGCGCTGGGGATGTCAAAAGCCAAAACCCTGCGCTTAATTGTGATCCCTCAGGCGATGCGCGTGGTGATCCCGCCGCTGACCAGTCAGTATCTTAACCTGACGAAGAACTCCTCGCTGGCCACGGCGATCGGTTATCCGGATCTGGTCAACGTCTTCGCCGGCACAACCCTGAACCAGACCGGTCAGGCGATCGAGGTTATCGCCATGACCATGGCGGTCTATCTGACCCTGAGCCTGCTCACGTCATTCTTCATGAACTGGTATAACGCCAGAATTCAGTTAACGGAACGCTAGGAGGGGATGCTATGAAATATGAAATACAACCCACGCTGCCCCCACCATCCAATATGATCGGTGTCGTGGGCTGGCTGCGACAAAACCTGTTTAACGGTCCCATCAACTCCGTGGCGACGATTGTGGTCGGCTATTTCCTAATCAGCTTTCTGGTGCCCACGATTCAGTGGATCTTTATCGATTCCGACTGGGTCGGCACCAGCCGCGACGCCTGTACCAGTGGCGGTGCCTGCTGGGTGTTTATCTCCAACCGGCTGGATCAGTTTCTCTACGGCTTCTACCCCGAAGCGGAACACTGGCGGCCACAGTTAGCCTTTGCCCTCCTGATCGGTTCTATTATCTGGCTGGTGATGCCGCAAACACCGAAAAAAGGGCTGGTCGCCACACTGCTGTTGGTGGTGTATCCGATTATCGCTTACATCCTGCTGTACGGTAATGCGTTTGGCCTGAGTCAGGTAGAAACCCATCTGTGGGGCGGCCTGACCCTGACGCTGGTGTTAGCCGTAGTCGGTATCGTCGCCTCCCTGCCGCTGGGGATCGTGCTGGCACTGGGGCGGCAGTCCGACATGCCGATCGTAAAATCCGTGTGTGTCACCTTTATCGAGATCTGGCGGGGCGTGCCGCTGATTACCGTGCTGTTCATGGCGTCGGTGATGCTGCCACTGTTCTTCCCCGAAGGGATGAGCTTTGACAAGCTGCTCCGGGCCCTGATCGGTATCACCCTGTTCCAGTCCGCCTATATGGCTGAAGTCATTCGCGGCGGCCTGCAGGCGATCCCGAAGGGACAGTATGAAGCCGCCGACGCACTGGGTCTGGGGTACTGGCAGAAGATGATTCTGATCATCATGCCACAGGCGTTAAAGCTGATGATTCCCGGCATCGTGAATACCTTTATCGCGCTGTTTAAGGACACCAGTCTGGTGCTGATTATCGGCCTGTTTGATGTTCTGGCGATTGGCCAGGCCGCCAACCAGGACCCGGAATGGATCGGCTATTCGACCGAGAGTTATTTGTTTATTGCCCTGTTGTTCTGGGTGTTTTGTTTCAGCATGTCGCGTTATTCGCAGCATCTGGAGAAGAAACTTCATACCGGCCACGGCAACCGCGCCTGATAACAGAGAGATGTTGAGATGAGTCATTCACAAGCGACTGATAAATTGATGGTAGAACTGCGCGACCTGAACAAATGGTATGGCGAGTTCCATGTGCTGAAAAACATAAACCTGGAAGTCAGACAGGGCGAAAAGATCGTTATCTGTGGCCCCTCCGGGTCGGGTAAATCAACGATGATTCGTTGCATAAACCGTCTGGAAGAGCACCAGAAAGGCGATATCATCGTCAATGATATTCCGCTGAACGACGATATTAAAAATATCGAAGCGATCCGCAAAGAAGTGGGCATGGTATTCCAGCACTTCAACCTGTTTCCACACCTGACCGTGCTGGAAAACTGCGTACTGGCACCGATCTGGGTGAAAAAGATGCCCCGCAAAGAGGCGGAAGCCCGGGCGATGGAACTGTTAGAACGGGTGAAAATACCGGACCAGGCCCTGAAGTACCCCGGTCAGCTGTCCGGTGGCCAGCAACAGCGGGTGGCGATCGCCCGTTCCCTGTGTATGAACCCGGACGTCATGCTGTTTGACGAACCCACCTCCGCCCTCGACCCCGAGATGATCAAAGAGGTGCTTGATGTCATGATTGAGCTGGCGAATGAGGGGATGACCATGCTCTGTGTGACCCACGAGATGGGCTTTGCCAAGACTGTGGCCGACCGGGTTATCTTTATGGATGGCGGACAGATAGTGGAAGAGAACGAGCCGCATGAGTTCTTTAACAATCCACAGCATGAACGGACGCAGCTGTTCCTGAGCCAGATTTTAGCGCACTGAAAGTAGTGAAAGCAGTCGCCAGACGCGGCTACGCCGCTTGCTAGTGGATAGTAGCTAGAAAAAGCATGAAAAAACCGCCTGCCTGGGCGGTTTTTTATTATTCAGAATGGTTAGCAGCGGCCTTTTTTTGCCTGGCCCGGAGGGCAGTGATACCCATTATTATTAAGGGGACGCGTTTCGATCACAGGCGTTTCGATAGTGTGGCTGCGCACTCTGGTCTCTGAGCGTTGATTATCAGTGGATCTATCCGTATTGATGGCTGTGCCAACGGCCCCGCCGACAATGGCGCCATCGTTACCACCGACTTCATTGCCTATGGCCGCACCTACTGCGCCACCCAGGCCGCCGCCAATCGCAGCATCCAGAGTGGAGTTAGCGCTCGCTTCAACCGTGAAGAGCATCATCATTAAGATAAGGTATTTAAAATTCATAAACTGCAGACTCTGAGAAAACATTGTGTACATTCATTGCTCAGCCTGGATAGTGGGCTGTAGCATAATGTCTGACTGAGCGGTTATGGTCAGCTGAGTTCAGCTAGCCAGCGTAAATCACCAAAGATTGAGTGTGTCACAGCAAAGCTTCCAGGAAGGTCCGGGAAGCCTCAATGCAATGTCTTACTTAGCCTTTAGATACCTCATCGTATTCCGCCTCATCCAGCTGACCATCGTTATTCAGATCCGCTGTCATGAAGGCTTCTGCCAGCCCCTCAACGCTTTTGGCCTCTTCCAGACTGATCACACCATCCGCATTAATATCGATAATCTGGAAATCGGGTATATCCGCCGCAAAAACAGTCGCTGAAGTAGCAGTGAGGGCGATGGCGCATAGGGTTTTGATATTCATTTTTAAAACTCCTGAGTTATTCCATTAAAGTTAGAGATTGAATTGATCCGTCACACAAAAACATGCTTCGAATAGCAACGCCTATACAGCACTCTCTGTGCCAGTTGTTATTTCTTTATTTAAATCAAATGGTTATGAGTATATCGGCGCTGCTGACTTAAAAATACTGTCGCCATAGGCGGTCGGATTAGCGCGTCATTTTATTAAGTGATTGATTTTAAAGTTCTTTAGTTGTCTTATCTCGGAGACTTAAGCCAGCAGACGCGGCTTCGCCGCTTGCCAGATGTCGCTTCGCGACTTGCTGGCTGCCAGAAAAATCTTTTAAAAACAGAGCGTTTAAATAGACAGTTGTTGGGGGGAGTGATGCTCTGGGAGTGGCTATTGGTATTTCATGCGCCAGGAGGGCCTTTCCGCCTCTTAGCTACCATTATTAAGCTCGCCATGGAGCATGGGCCGTCATGCTGCGCAAAACGAAATGGTGTTGTACGCCGTTGCCGCGGCTGGGGGCTCGACTGTGCTAGCGCTTAACAACTAAGGTGTGGGAAGCGCCTGTTTGTCGCGCTCCCGTGTGGAAACAAGAAGAATTGTTATCCTACTGACTGATTGTCTGAGCTTTCTTTTAGCTCTTCATCAATATAACGCTGAATATATTCTTTGCCGTTGGACGTTACCTTATTAGCCCAAAAGCAGAATAGTGCGCCCAGGCTGATAATGATGATTCTGAATTCTGCAAATATCAATGACAGCAGAATCGTGGCAACAGTGGCCACCACTATAGACCAGCGTTTTTTACGTTGAACATCTGCCTGCAAGGTTTCGGCCTGAGCAATCGTGGTGATTTCCGCCTTAATTAATGAAGCACGCAGAGACTCGTACTCTTTCTGCCGGCGGGCTTTCGTGCGTCCAAAAGGGTCTGCTAGATTCATAGGTAGCTCAAATGGGTTAATAAAAGGGTTTCAGCGCATCGCTGACGGTTATAAGGCAGGAAGCGCAATCAACACGCTTATGGGCTGTGCTCCTGTCATTATACAAAAAATAGCCCGCATCTCGATATGTACTGCCGCCTCTAATGATTCTGGATGAGTTGTTGCTGGCGTGTTGAAAGGAGAAGCGTTCAGACTGCCCGGCTTCTGTCACAAGCCGTTGAATATCGGGCAAGTCGCGAAGCGATGCTGTGGTGAGTGGCAGAATGAGAAACCATTTGATGGGATTTCAGCTTGGCATAACGTTACCTATAGCCTGGGAGATTGATGAAATTTCCCTGGCTTGTCGTTTATCGGTGCTATATTAATGTTTTATATTCAGGTATTTAGCCAATGCCTGGATGGCCCGTATATTCATAATAAGTATAAATCTGGTCTTAGGGAATAAAATGAAATTAAACAAATTGATAGTTATCGCGTTACTGATTGTCACGCCCCGGCTCTCACTGGCGGCGGGCTTAATTAATGAGATGCAGTCATGTCAGGGCCTGATTCAATTCATTAATAATAAGCTGGATTCAGCGCCAGCCAGCTATGGCCGGCAGGAGATTAATACCGTGCGTAAAGGGCTGGATGGTTACAATCAGTATATCCAGGATGAGATTGTGACGCCTGGATTGTTGCAGTTCACCAATGGCGATCATGCCAGGGCAGAAGCGATGCAGAAACAAGTAGATGCTTATAAACAATCAGTTGTGCAGCAGCTTGATGCGCGCTATCCCGATAATCGCCTTTTTACGGATTATGCTGTTGCGGTGAACGACTGTGCTAAGCAAGCCGTACCTGCCGGGCAGTCATTAACCGATTTGAAAAATGCACTTAATACCATGATCGAGCTTGCTAAAGCGCAGTAACTACTTCAGCTCATTAATGATCCCATTTGATCCGATCGCATAATACACGCCATTGCCAAAGCCGACCGAGTACACGCCGGTACTGGTGGGGCCGTAGGGATCACGTTTGTGAACCGACCAGTTACGCAGCATTTCGCCGCTACTGGTGCTCCATAGCTGTACAGAACCTGATGCGGTGCCGGTGAGCAGCTGGCTGCTGTCGGGAGAGAAGCGGGCGGAGAGGAAGCTGAGTCGTTTTGCAAACAGATTCTGGTTGTCTGACAGGGTGTGTAGAACGGTGCCATCCTGAGTGCTCCAGATGACTGCCCGGTCGAGGCTTCCTGAGCTGAAAGCCAGCTGTTTATTTGGGGAGAGGGCAACCGTATCGACGATATTACCAAACGTCAGGCTGTGGATAACTTTGTTGCTCTGAACATCCCAGAGTTGCGCATTGTAGTTATCATCTCCGGTGAGAGCCAGTAACGCATCATCACTGAGATCAACGGCTTTAACCCGGGAATCGTGGCGAAATGTCTGCATAACACCACCGCGTTTTACATCAAAATAAACGGCGGTATGGTTTGCCAGCCCCAGCAGGGCATAATTACCATTAGGTGACAGATCCATATCGAGTATCTCAGCAGGAGAGCTCCAGAAACCTTCTGGCTGGCCACTGCCGAGGTTCCACAGCACCAGATCCTGCTGACTGGCGGTAGCCGCGTAGAGCTCATCCGGGGAGAATGCCGTAGCCGTGATAATGGTGTATTCGCCGGCTTTATGGTTCCAGTTATAAAGTCGCTCATTCAGCGCCACATCCCACAAACTACCACCGTGGCTAAACGACCCGATAGCAGCATACTTTGCTGTAGGTGAAAGAGTGGCGGAATATGCTCCCTGTAACGCATACTCAACGTACTTAGCAGGTTCATCACCTTCACCGCAGCCCGTTAGCAGGGTCACGGCCAATAGTGCGCAACCTGAAGCGCTAAGTTTGTTCACCATAAAGTGTTCCTGATACCCTTTGATTCTGACTTTAATCCTGCCTGACTTACGCTTGTGCTTCGGCAAATACCCGTTCGCGATGGGCGGTGTGTAGAATCTCGATCATGGAATCTTCAAGCGCAAAGCGCTCTTCGAGCGATTCGCCCAGGGAGGATAGCTGGCAGGTTAACTCATACATTTCCTGCAGCGTGACGCCCTCAAAGTCTGAGTAGATGTCATTAAAATCAAGAGCAGTATCAGTGCTTTGCTGAATTTGGGGGAACAGTTCCTGTGCTTTTTCCAGGCTGCCATCGTTGAACTCGCTGCCTTGTTTTAACAGCTGTTCGTAAACCTCGAAGTGTCCTGATGAGATATAATCCATCATCAACTGGCAGAATTCCTGAATTTTGTCATTCAGTGTTTCCTGGACATTTTGTTGCGGCAACGACACAAAAAAACTGATTAGCTTCCGACGTCCTTCCAGCCAGTTATCTATGATGTCACTGACACCACCCCAGCGTTCCTGGGCATTACGGCATTTTTCTAGCATAGCAGGCCTCCTTATTATGTTCAGCTCTTGCTGTCTGCGTGCCCCAATACTAATCCTATCGTTGTGAAAGAGGCAATAGCAGAGTTCTTTTCATCTGAAGTTACTCAAACTTGGCAGTACAGCGCTGATATTTTTTGTTAAAGATGGTACAAAGTGTAAGCGCTAGCAGGTTTGTTCAGTCTAATGCCGACTGATCAACGGTTGTATAGGCAAAAGGGAGGATGTGCCCGATTCTTTCAAAGAACCGCCTCTCTTGAGTGCCACTTTTTTTTGATTCACCGATATTGAGTTCAGAGTCGACTCTGACGTCTGATAGGGAAGCTTAAGTATGTTGAAACGTATGTTGCTGGTACTGTTTTTGGGGGTTATGTTGCAGCCTGTCTGGGCGGCTGATGATGAGCCGGTAGCCGAAGATTATGTCAACTATATCGAGCTGAAACCGTTCGTCGCTAATTTTGTTAGTCCGGGTAAGCTACGTTTTCTGAAATGTGAAGTGACCATTCAGGTGACCAGTCCTGCAGCCCATCATGCGGTGAACTATCACAAAGCTGAGTTGCGTCATGAGATACTGATGCTGTTGAGTTCGAAAGAAGAAGACCAGCTGAAAACAGTCGATGCGCAACATATACTGGCTCAGGAGGCATTAAAGAAAGTGCAGCAGGTGTTGTTGGCTGAAGAGGGCGAGGCTTATATTGCCGATCTGTTTTTTACCAGCTTTGTATTGCAATAGCTTCCAGTCCTGTGTGTAAAACGTGTAAAAAAAGCCCCGTTGTTATACGGGGCTTTTTTATGGGCGATACTTTTTTGTTACCGCTGTTACTGCGCGAGGTAGTTGGCAAGATAGGTGTCAAAGTCCAGATTGTCGCTTAACTCGATCTGCCGCTGCTCTTCGATTGAGCTGTCACCGAGTTTTTCCAGGTGCTGGCGTTGTTCGGTGGTCATCCCGCTGTTGAGAATGGTATCCCGGTGCAGACGACTTTGTTGCAGCACAAAGTCCTGATACCCGAGTCCAGAGGCTTTCATGCTTTCCAGAATCTGAGCGGATGGCGTCAGGTGGGGATTATCCAGTTTTAAGCCCTGTGCGGACACCGCATCGGAATAGCGACTATCACCAGTGACCTGATCCAGAACCAGCGCGGTTTTGTGGATATCGCTCAGGATGAGTTTGCCCCACTCAGGAACGCTGATCTGCTGGTCATGCCGGGTGAGTGTCAGGCCGGGTTCCCGTCCCCGGTTGACCACCAGGTTATTATTCCGGTTGATCAGTTCGCACTCGTGGCTGCTGACATCACTCGGGTCAGACAGCAGGCAGGTGACCAGAAAGGCATCAAGAAAATTAGCCTGTTGCTGGTCAATTCCCAGCGGCAGCAATGGGTTGATATCGGTATTACGTACTTCGATATACTCCACGCCGCGTTCACGCAACGCATGGACTGGTTTTTCGCCAGAGAGCGTAACCCGCTTAGGCCGGATATCACTGTAATACTCGTTTTCAATTTGCAGCACGTTACTGTTGAGTTGCTTATAGCCCTGGTCGGTTTTTACACCCAGCTTTTCATAAGCAGGATAGGGCGTATTGATCGCCTCTGTCAGGCTTTTGATATAGCTGTCCAGGTGATTAAAGCAGATATTCAGGCTTGATTGTGCTTTATTCGAGTAGCCCAGGTCGCTCATCCGTAAGGACGTTGCATAGGGGCGGTAAAGGGTATTCTCATCCCACTGTTGCAGATCATGGTCACGCCCGAGCATAAAGCTGGAAGATAGCGCGGGGGATGCCCCGAACAGGTATAACAGCAGCCAGGATGAGCGGCGGAAGTTGCGGATCAGTTTAAAGTAGCCTGCAGAACGAAACGCCTGCAGGTTTTCCTGACTACCCTGTAGTTCGCGTAACACCGGCCACAGGGCGTCCGGCAGGGAGAAGTTATAATGGATGCCCGCAATCGCCTGCATCATCTTGCCGTAACGATGTTCCAGACCGACCCGATAGATATATTTCAGACGACCAACATTAGAACTGCCGAAGCGGGCGATCTGGATCGCATCTTCATGCTTTATTTCACAGGGCATGCTTGCCGCCCACAGCTCTTCGTCAGCCAGATGCTGATAGGTATAACAGTGCAGTTCCTGCAGAAACTGCAGAGCGGTAGACGACTCTTTAAAGGCCGGCGTGATAAATTCAAGCAAGGCTTCTGAGTAGTCAGTAGTAATGTGGCTGTGGGTCAGCGCTGCACCCAGCGAAAGTGGGTGGCCTGTCTGGCTGATTGATCCCTTAGAATCAGTACGCAGCCCCTCCTTCTCTATGCCATGAAGGATGCCGTCAAGCGCCAGAATCTGACCCTTTTCGGTGATTAATTTCAGATTCTGTTCCAGTGCCTCAGACACATCAGGATACCTTTGCCAGGGAAAAAGAGCGCTATTATAGCGCAGCATGCGCCAAACATAACCCCGTAAAATTACGGTTAATTCTGTTGCCGGGTGCTGATAACAAAAAAGCCCGGAAACGGTGATCTCCGGGCCTTATTATGCTGGTCGATTTAGCTGTTCAGGCGCTCAGCTTTGTTATCAGGTTGTGAAATCAGGGAACCTGTAAAACCTGCATCGAGTTGGTGCTGCCGCTGCCAATGATCGCGCCACGGGTGAGCAGCACCAGATCGCCACTGTTAAGCAGTTGTTTCGCTTTGAGGTGGTCAAGTACCTGATTGTTCAGGTCGTTGATGTTGATCTCAGTGGCATCGAACAGCATCGGTTCAACGCCGCGGAACAGCGTCATGCGACGCATCGATTTTTCACTGCGGGTGAGGGCATAGATCGGCACACCGGAGCGGATACGCGACATCCAGCGAGGCGTAGAACCGGACTCTGTCAGGCAGATAATGGCTTTCACCCCAACCAGATGGTTGGCGGTATACATGGCAGAGCGGGCGATTGTTTCATCAAAACGTTCGCACTGCTGGGAGATGCTGGTGGGGGCCGGGCGGGACAGCTGGTGCTTTTCTGCACCCTGACAGATCTTTGTCATTGCCTGGACTACTTCAACCGGATAGTCACCGGCGGCGGTTTCAGCGGACAGCATTACCGCATCGGTGCCATCGAGAATCGCGTTGGCAACATCAAACACCTCTGCGCGGGTCGGCATCGGGTTCTGAATCATGGTTTCCATCATCTGAGTCGCGGTAATGACGACCCGGTTTAACTCTCTGGCGCGGTTGATCAGATGTTTCTGCACGCCGATCAGTTCAGCGTCTCCGATCTCGACACCCAGATCACCCCGGGCCACCATGACACCGTCACAGGCGAGAATGATATCATCCAGGGCTTCTGTGCTGCTGACGGTTTCAGCCCGTTCAACTTTGGCGATGATCTCTGCATTGCTGCCGGCAGCATCGAGTAGCTGTCGGGCTTCGTGAAGGTCAGACGAGTTCCGGGGGAAGGATACCGCGACGTAATCTACGTCGATATCGCTGGCGACGAGGATATCCTGTTTGTCTTTGTCGGTAAGTGCGGCGGCAGAGAGTCCACCTCCCTGGCGGTTGATACCTTTATTGTTGGACAGCGGACCGCCGATGATAACTTCGCAGTTGATCCGGGTTCCCTGGACATCAATCACTTTAAATTGAACGCGCCCGTCATCAAGCAGCAGGATATCCCCCGGGCGGCTGTCTTCGGGGAGCGCTTTATAATCGATGCCCACCTGAGACTGATCGCCGGCATAGGTGTCCAGCGATGAGTCCAGTGCAAAATGGTCACCGACCGCCAGCTTTATCTTCATATCATCTTTAAACCGGGCAATGCGGATCTTCGGTCCTTGCAGATCGCCCAGCACTGCTACCGGGATTGACAGCTTGTTAGAAATTTCACGCACTTCACTGGCTCTGCGACGATGATCATCTGCGCTGCCGTGAGAAAAATTGAGGCGGACAATATTAACGCCGGAGATAATAAGCTGTTCGAGTACGCCGGGTTTATCTGTAGAAGGGCCGAGTGTAGCAACAATTTTGGTGCGTTTTAGCATGATTAGGATATCCGGTAGACGGTGAAATTTTACCTGTTAGACTTTAGATGAGATCACTATTGCAAGCCAGTATGTTGACAATAGTATTTTTAGCATCAGATTTCATCGACAGTGATCATACAATTATCTTGTAGTTATATTACAGGATTGTTTTTAAGTGAGGTGATTATACCTTTTTAAAGTGGTTTTTGTTAGGTGCGATGCATGATTTTGTAATTTTGTTACAGGTGCTCTTGTGGTCAAAACCCGGTTACGTTTCTTGCTCATGTTATTGCTGGTGGCACTGTTTATTCTGGTGATCTACCAGACGGTTTCCGTCACCCGGTCGGGGGCGACTGATGATTTACAGCGCAGCACATCTGCCGATCTGAATCGTTATATTCTCAGCCTGCAACAGGAACTGGATCGTTATAAAGATCTGCCCAAGCTGCTCTCTAGCCATTCTGAACTGATCAATGTTCTGCTGTTGCCGGGGAGTGAGGGAATTCATGGGGCCAGCCTCTATCTGGAAAAAGTGAACGAGACGATTGGTGCCACAGATACGTACCTTATGGACATTGAAGGGACGACTATTGCGGCCAGTAACTGGGCAAAAGCACGGACATTTGTTGGGCGTAATTTTTCCTTCAGGCCCTATTTCCGCGATGCTATTAAGGGGCGTGCCGGTCACTACTTTGCCCTGGGAACAACCTCGAAGAAGCGGGGATATTTTTTCTCTTATCCGGTCGAATACCGGGGCACTATTCTGGGCGTTATCGTGGTTAAGATCGATCTTAATGATATAGAGACCGACTGGAATGATCCGCTGACCGATATTCTGGTGACCGATGAGGATGGTGTTATTTTTATCAGCACACGTGCCGATTGGAAGTTCCGCACTCTCTCTCCGCTATCTCAGAATGATCTGCAGCGTATTGCGTCCAGTCTGCGCTATGGCGATCATGAGCTGACATCGTTATCGATCGTCGAGCGAAAGCCGCTTAAGGAGGGCGAGATTATTACCCTGATAGAGGGCGATACAATTGCTAGCGAAGCGCTGGATGGTGTTGAGGCGCGGCAGTATCTGCAGCAGACCCGTGCAGTGCCTGGCGCCGGATTTAATGTGTCGATTCTGGCAGATCTGAAGCCCGTGGATAAACGGGTGCTTAATAATGCTCTGCTGGCTGGGTTTATCTATAGCGCGCTGGTTTTTCTTGTTTTGTTGTTACTTGCGCGGCGGCGCATCAGCCGTGAGCGGGCTCGCTTTAAGCGTCATCAGACTCAGGCGCTGGAGCGGAGTGAAGCCCGCGTCAGGGCGATCATCGATAATACCCATGCCGGTCTGATTACGCTGGATTCCCACGGCCTTATTGAGTCGTTTAATCCAACGGCAGAAAAACTGTTTGGTTATCGCTCCGATATTATTGTTGGGGAGTATTTCAGCAAGTTGATTGGCTATCAGGATCGGGCGGTGTGCTGGCAGCATATCTCCGATGAACGGGGAGAGCATCGGCCTAACGAATTGATGGTAGAGGTTTCCTGTGTGCGCGCCGATGGTTCGCAGTTTCCGGTGGAGCTGATTATCGGCCGGATGTCCGATAGCAGCGCCAGCCGGTTTGTCGTTACCATTCATGACGTCACCGAACGCAAAGTGAATGAAGAGGAGCTTCGGGAGGCGCGGGACCAGTTGGAACAGCGGGTATCTGAGCGAACTCAGGACCTGACCCGGGCCAATGAGCGTTTGTTGCAGGAGGTTGAAGAGCATAAAAATACCCAGAATGAGTTGATCCAAACGGCTAAGCTGGCGGTTATCGGACAGATGTCCGCGGGGATTAATCATGAACTGAATCAGCCGTTGACGGCTATTCGCAGCTACGCAGACAATGCTTTTTCATTTCTTAAGCTGGGTAAAACGGAGCAGGTGAGCAGTAATCTTCAGGAGATCAGTGGCCTGACGGTGCGAATGGCGAAAATTATTGCGCCGCTGAAAGAGTTTTCCCGTAAAACCACCGGACAGCCCACCCTGGTCAGTCTGAAAGCGGTGCGCGATGGGGCTATGTCGATCATGTATGGCCGGCTGGACCGGGCTAATGTCAAGATTGAGTGGCCCGACAAACTGGATAAGGTGTTTGTGCTCGGGGATATGTTGCGTCTGGAGCAGGTGGTGGTGAATCTCATCAGTAATGCGTTGCAGGCGATGGAGGGATGCGCAGAAAAGTGGATAGAGATCAGCATTGATCGCCATCAGGACCGCCTGAGCCTTTGTTTTCGGGACCACGGTCCGGGTATTCCCCAGTCTGAGCTCGGTAAAGTGTTTGAGCCTTTTTACACCACCAAGAAAGCGGGTCAGGGGCTGGGGCTGGGGTTGTCGATATCTTATCGCATCATCGAGACGATGGATGGTCAGCTGAGTGTTGCCAACCACCCGCTGGGTGGCGCCGTTTTCACCATCAACCTGCCTACAGCAGATGCGTCTGCCAGTGCAGTCGGGTTAGAATGATGACACTCCTTTTACAGAATAAGAGCAACTGATGAATCCAGAGACCTCTGCTGAACAGCGTCAACCTCACCAGATCCTGCTGGTTGATGATGAAAAACATATTCGTCTGGCCGCTGCGCAGACGCTGGAGCTGGCTGGTTATGAAGTCTTCACCGCAGAGTGTGCGGATCAGGCGCTGACGCTGTTGAGTCCGGACTGGCCCGGAGTGGTTGTCAGCGATATCAATATGCCGGGTATGGATGGCCTGGAGCTGATGCAGCGAATCAGGACGATTGATAACGATTTGCCCGTTATTCTGATCACCGGCCATGGGGATATCTCAATGGCTGTCAGTGCGATGCGTGATGGCGCTTATGATTTTATCGAGAAACCGTTTTCCTCAGAGCTGCTTAATGATGTGGTACGTCGGGCTGCCGAGAAACGTCGTCTGACACTGGAAAACCGGACGTTGCGTAAAGCGCTGGAGGCTCAGGGGGGGATTGGTCCGCGTATCATCGGTAACTCACCGCGTATTCAGCAGCTGCGGGCAATGATTCAGCATATCGCTGATACCCCGGCGGATATTCTGATTCAGGCAGAGACCGGCTCCGGTAAAGATCTGGTGGCCCGGTATATCCATGAGCATAGCCATCGCCGGGACAAAAATTTTGTCGCTATTAACTGCGGTGCGGTTCCGGAGCATCTGATTGAGAGTGAGTTGTTCGGCCATGAAAAGGGCGCTTTTACTGACGCTAAAAGCCGTCGTATCGGCAAGTTTGAGCATGCCGATGGTGGTACTCTGTTTCTCGATGAGATTGAGAGTATGCCGCTCTCGCTTCAGGTTAAGTTACTGCGCGTGCTTGAGGAGAGGGCGATTGAACGGCTGGGTTCTAATCAGCTGATACCGCTGGATATCCGTGTTGTGGCTGCGTCTAAGGTTAATTTGCAGGAGCTGAGCGAGCAGGGCGGTTATCGGGAGGATCTTTACTATCGGTTGAATGTGGTTAGCCTTGAAATCCCGCCGCTGCGGGAGCGACGGGAGGATATCCCTATGCTGTTTCAGCATTTTGCGCTGATCGCATCAACGCAGTACCACAAAGAGGTGCCGCAGTTGAGTGCAGACAAACTCAGGGCGCTGGTCGCACATGACTGGCCAGGCAATGTTCGTGAACTGCGCAATATCGCGGAACGGTATGTGCTGTTGGGGCCGGCGTATAGTTTTGAGGTGGGCAAGACGGGTGAGCAGCCGACTTCATCCGGTGTGACTCTGCCTGAGCAGGTGGAGCAGTTTGAGAAACTGGTGCTTGAAGAGGTGCTGTCAAAAAACAGTGGCTCGCTGAAGCTGACTCAGGAAGCCCTTGGTCTGCCACGCAAGACGCTGTATGACAAAATGAAAAAATATGGTCTGGATAAGAAAGACTATAAATAGTCGTTGTTGATTGCCGTGCTAACCGTCAGGCAATAGAACGGCGGTCTGCTGACCGCCGTTTAAATGGTAATGCCCGTTTAATTGAATCAGAGCTTAAACTGCTGAGCGCGTTTTTCCAGCTCATCGGCAAGATTGTTGATCTGGGCTGAAATCTCTGCCAGGCGAACCACCCTCTCTTTCGCGTGTTCACTACCTTCATTGATATCATTCACTGCACTTTCGATCTCGATAGTGGCTGTGCTGCTCTGTTTTACCGATTCAGAGATACTGTGGTTGGTTTCAGCGATCGCCTCCATCTCTTTTTCAATATTGAAGAGCACGACGGATGTTTCCTGTATCTCTTTCACATTTGATTCGGTAGCCGCGCTGGCTTGCCCCATTACCTGGGCGGCGCCTTTAGCGTTTTGTTGCAGCGAACTGATAATGCCGTTGATCTCAACCGTTGCGCTCTGGGTACGCTGGGAGAGTGTGCGTACTTCATCTGCTACCACGGCGAAACCACGGCCTTGCTCACCGGCACGGGCTGCCTCAATGGCGGCGTTGAGCGCCAGCAGGTTAGTTTGCTCGGCAATATCCTGAATAACACTCAATACCGCATCGATGTTGTAGCTTTGCTGTTCCAGCTGAACAATGACATCTGTCGCGTGCTTGATCTGTTGCTGTAATGCCTCAATCTTTTTCACTGTGCCGGAGGTGATTTCGACACCGCTGCGGGTTTCTTTCAGTGCCTTGTCTGAGGCTTTTATTGTTACATCGGCGGTTGCGGAAACGTTCTGTGTTGCACCGTCCATTGCAATCATCGCATTGGTGACCGCTTCGGCCCGGCTTATCTGTTTGGCGGTGCCGGAGTTAGCCATCTCGGTTACATCACTGATCTGCTGGCTGCACTTTCCGAGCATCTCGATCGACTGAACCACATGTTTAATGCTGTCCTGGAAGGTTCTCAGCATACTGTTGAACGAAGTCGCCATCTGGCCGATTTCATCAGTGGATTGAATCTTCAGTTGCCTGGTCAGATCTGCATTTTGCTCGATGTCACGGATAGTGTCGTTCATCTCATTAATAGGTTTGAGGACGATACGGTGAATCATCCAGCCAACCAGTAACAGGGCGATGACAAACATCACCAGTTCGACCAGCGCAATATTACGGATGTTGTTAAAAATATGTTTATCAATGTCTGCAAAGGAGTAGGTGATCCGCACGGCACCCAGAATCGTTCCCTCCTCTACCAGGTGGCAGGCCAGGCAGTTGGTGCCTTTATAGTTGGAACTGGCCAGCATTGGCCGGACAACTGTCATACGGTGGCCTTGTTCATCATCCAGTTCGACGGCAATGGCTTCACCGTTCATGGCGCGTTTATCAAGATCGTCCTGGATATGGGAGTCAGGTGTCCCTTCTCCATACATGTCGATAACCGGTTGCCCACGGATAATGCGGGCTTCAGTAAGCTCAGGGTTGCCAAGAATTTTGGCTTGCAGTGTCTGGCGGTTTGCCATGGCACCGCTGAGCATCATGATATTAATGCTGTCAAAGTAAGCTTCAGCGGTGTTTTGCGTGTTTTTCAGAGCAATATCGGAAGATAGATTGGTTTCACTTCGATAGATAACCGAGACTGATGTGACAAGAACGATTAAGAAAACAACCGCCAGGCTCAGGTTAACTTTAGTTTGGATCGCCATGTTTTATTATCCGGATGATTTTCGACGCTGATATTACCTTTTAATATAACTCAACTGCGGGGGCGGTTCGACCAGCGATGTTAGCATTTTGTGTATTAAACCTAGGCGGTGGTGGATAGCCCCGGGCCTCGCTGGCTGTATTTCAGGCTTGTTATTTGTGTGGGAATCCGCCCCTGGCCGGGTATTTAATGGGTGGAAAACCGCCTGTTTCTATTGAGGCAGGTATTTACTACTGCAAACGCTGTTTTCTTAACTATTTGTTTTTAAATGGGTAAATTTATTTTTTCGCCTGAATTCAGGATCTGGCCTATGCTTTGCTTATATCAGTTTGAGTTTACAACCGAGCGTGGGTTTTGCTGTTAGACCCAAAAAAGCGCCTGAATAATTAAAAAAAACTGGAGAAGCAATATGCGTTTACTTTCTGCTGCCGTTACGGCAATGGCTCTGACTTTTGGTGCAACCTCTGCAATGGCTGCCCCGATTGAAATTAAATTCTCTCATGTCGTCGCTGAAAATACTCCCAAAGGTCAGATGGCAACCAAGTTTGCTGAACTGGTGTCTGAGCGTCTGCCGGGTCAGGTGGAAGTTAAGGTTTTCCCAAGCTCTCAGCTGTTTGGAGACAACAAAGTTCTCGAAGCGATGCTGTTAGGCGATGTTCAGATGGCGGCACCTGCGCTGTCTAAGTTCCAGAAATATACCGATAGTCTGCAACTGTTCGATCTGCCGTTCCTGTTTAAGGATATGGCGGCAGTAGAACGTTTCCAGAGCGGTCCGGTCGGTCAGGAGATGCTGACCTCTCTGGAGTCAAAAGGCCTGGTGGGTCTGGGTTACCTGCACAATGGTATGAAACAGCTGTCTGCCAGCAACCCGATCAGGGTACCTGCGGATGTCAACGGTAAGAAGTTTCGTATTATGACGTCTGATGTGCTGCAGGCTCAGTTTGAAGCGGTTGATGCGGTACCGCTGAAGAAACCATTCTCTGAAGTGTTCACCCTGCTGCAAACCAAAGCGATTGATGGTCAGGAAAACACCTGGTCAAACATCTATTCTAAGAAGTTCTATGAAGTGCAGCCTTACATCACTGAATCAAACCACGGTCTGCTGGACTACATGGTGGTTACCTCTGCCGAGTTCTGGAACAGCCTGGATGACGATGTGCGTGCTGAGCTGAAAAAAGCCCTGGATGAGTCAATCGCCTACGGCAATAAGATTGCAGCGCAGAAAGCCGAGGACGACAGACAGGCGATCATCGATTCTAAACGTTCTGAAGTGATCGAGATGACACCTGAAGAGCGTGCTCTGTGGGTGACTGCGATGAAGCCTGTGTGGAATCAGTTTGCTGATGCAATTGGTCAGAACCTGATTGACGCGGCTGAAGCGTCTAACCAGTAATCTGCTGTCCGGTCTCCCTCTGCGGAGGCCGGCACACTGCTGCAGCGGGTACTCCGGTCCTGCTGTAGCCCCCTCAAACTTAAACCACTGGTAAGGCTTTACAGGAGAGCCACGTTGGCTCGGCTCTTGCTAATGTGCTGCACGTTTGTCCTGTGAAGCAAATACTACAATAAGATTTTCAGAGTGATCACTGTTCGTTGAACGTGACTCTGCTGTCCTAAGGGGGCCATCATGGTTCGTAATCTGGTGACACAACTGGAAGAGGCATTCCTCTCCCTGCTGCTGGTAGCAATGACGCTACTGGTATTTGCCGAGGTGGTGATGCGCTTCGGGTTTAACTCTGGTATCCACTGGGCTCAGGAACTGACCCTGCTGATGGCTGCCTGGTTTGTCCTCTATGGTGCCTCGTATGGCGTGAAAGTCGGTGCACACATCGGTGTTGATGTGTTTGTGAAACTTCTGCCAACTAAAGCGCACCGTTTCTTTACGCTGCTGGCGGTTGCTCTCTGTCTGATTTATTGCGGTCTGTTTCTCTACGGTTCATGGATCTATCTGAGCAAGATGAAGATGATCGGTATCGAGTTGGAAGATATGCCTGTACCTAAATGGATGGCGATGAGCATCCTGATCATCGGTTTTGCGATGCTGATGGTGCGTTTTTTACAACTCGGCTGGAAAGTGATTACCAAAGAGATCGATGGCTTCCACTTCAGCGATGAAGCAGAAGATAGTATGGAGATTGCCAAAGAGCTGAAAGAGCTTGATGTTAATGATCAGGCAGGCAAGGCCGCAACCGATACAAGCAATAAGGAGGGGCGGTCATGACCACTGCTGCACTATTTATTATCCTGTTTGCCTGTATGTTTATGGGCATGCCAATCGCTATCGCGCTGGGTTTGTCCAGTGTGGCAACGATTCTGATGTTCTCTCATGACTCGCTGGCATCGGTCTCGCTGAAGCTGTTTGAAGCCACCTCTGAGCATTACACGTTGCTGGCGATTCCCTTCTTTATTCTGTCCTCGGCATTTCTGTCGACCGGTGGTGTGGCCAAACGACTGATCAACTTTGCCGTTGATAGTGTTGGACATATTCGTGGCGGTCTGGCGATGGCGTCGGTGCTGGCCTGTATGCTGTTTGCTGCCGTTTCCGGCTCTTCTCCTGCGACTGTTGCCGCGATTGGTACCATTGTTATTGCAGGCATGGTGCGTTCTGGTTATCCGGAATCGTTTGCCGCAGGTGTGATTGCGAACGCCGGTACTCTGGGAATTCTGATTCCACCTTCCATCGTTATGCTGGTTTATGCGGCAGCGACGGAAGTGTCTGCATCACGGATGTTTATGGCGGGTTTTATTCCGGGTCTGATGATGGGGGGCATTCTGATGATCGCCATCTATATCGCTGCCCGTATTATGAAACTGCCAGCAGAGCCGTTCCCCGGTGTGGCCAAACTGGGTAAGTCATTCCTGATTGCTCTGGGCGGACTGATGCTGATTATCATCGTGCTGGGGTCTATCTATGGTGGAATCGCCAGTCCGACCGAAGCGGCAGCCGTTGCAGCCGTCTATGCTTATCTGGTTTCGGTGCTGGGGTATCGTGATATAGGCCCAATGAAAGGGGTTTCATGGCGCAAAGATGGCGAGGCGTTTGTTTCAGCCGTCGTGCGTAACCTGCTACAGATGCTGTGGGCGATGCCGAAGTCGTTTACTCATCCGGAAGTACGTAAGGTTATTCTGGATGCCTCTAAAGTGTCGCTGATGCTTCTGTTCATCATCGCTAATGCGATGCTGTTTGCTCACGTGCTGACGACTGAGCGGATTCCACACCAGATCGCTGAAGTGATTGTTCAATGGGGGCTGCCTGCGTGGGGGTTCCTGATTGTGGTGAATATTTTGCTATTGATCGCCGGTAACTTTATGGAACCGTCGGCCATTCTGCTGATTATGGCGCCAATTCTCTTTCCTATCGCGATGAAACTGGGTATCGATCCGATTCACCTGGGTATCATCATGGTGGTGAACATGGAGATCGGCATGCTGACACCGCCGGTGGGGCTCAACCTCTTTGTAACGGCGGGTATTACCGGCAAGAACATGATCTGGGTAATCAAGGCATGTCTGCCCTGGTTATGCCTGTTGCTGTTCTTCCTGATGCTGATCACTTATGTGCCGCAGATATCGCTGTTCCTGCCGGAATATATCGATCAGTTAAAAGGTTACTAACAGACGTTATTAAAGCGCGCTCCTTAGTAGCGCCAACAGACCACAGAGTGTGTTTTACCGGGGCGGCTGAGCCGCCTCAGTATTTACCACCGGCGGTTCATTTGCCCAACCCGGATGAATCGTTGTTCAGGGCCGTATATTCTCAGTGAATGTACGGCCTTTTTTTATGTCGTCAGAAAATTTTGAATCTATTATAATCGTCGCTCTGTTGATCAATTACTGATGGATTCTTCGTGTTGGGTTATATTGCTGTAGTTTGGGGTTTTGTCGGCATTGCTTTTATCTTTGGCAATGCCATTGTGCGCATCGGCACTATCGGGCTGGATACGTTTGCTTACTCACTGAACTGGTATCATTGGGTCGCACTGGCGGTTAGCGTGCTGTTTATGGGGTTTGCAGAGGGCTATAAAGGCTTTCAGCGGGCGTATTCACCCCGGGTGGCTGCGCGCCTGCTTTATCTGCGTGATAATGTCACGCCGCTGCGACTGATTCTGGCGCCGCTGTTTTGTATGGGCTTTTTTCATATACGGCGCAAGCGGATGATCATTACCTATTGCCTGCTATTGGGTATTATCACGCTGATACAACTGGTGCATATGTTGCAGCAACCGTGGCGGGGAATTATTGATTTCGGGGTTGTGGTCGGCCTGAGCTGGGGTACGGCATCAATTTTGTTGTTTGTGCTGAAGGCATTTTTTACCGATAGGTTTGAGCACTCTCCTGAGATGCCATAACCATGCATGCAGATACTTTTGTGGTATAAAAAAACGCACCGCAGTGCGTTTTTTTATGTCCGTACAGATCAGCCAAGAAACAGTTTGTAAGCTGGATTCTCGGTTTCTTCCCAGTAGTTATAACCGATATCATCCAGGAAATCAGTTACCTGAGAGCGTTCTTCCTGTGGCACCTGAAGTCCAACCAGAACCCGGCCATAGGCTGCGCCGTGGTTGCGGTAGTGGAACATGGAGATATTCCAGCGGCCACCCAGCTTTTTCAGGAAGTTCATCAGTGCTCCCGGACGCTCAGGAAACTCAAAGCGATAGAGTATTTCGTTGGTAACCGACTCCGGAGCGTGCCCACCGACCATATAACGCACATGGAGCTTAGCCATCTCGTTGTCTGACAGATCAATTACCTTATAGGCTTCAGATTTCAGCTCATCCAGCAGTTCGGCCCGGGCGTCAATGCCTGCACGCAGCTGCACACCCACAAAGATCTGAGCATCTTCGTCATTGGCATAACGGTAGTTAAACTCGGTGATATTACGTTTGCCCAGTGCCGCGCAGAACGCTTTAAAGCTGCCGGGGCGCTCTGGAATTTTGACTGCAATAATGGCTTCGCGGTTTTCACCCAGTTCAGAACGTTCGGCGATATGGCGCAGGCGATCAAAGTTGACATTGGCGCCGCTGTCGATGGCGATCAGCGTCTGACCTTTGGCTTCTTCCCGGGCGACATATTTCTTCAGACCCGCCACCGCGAGCGCGCCGGCAGGTTCGGTAATCGAGCGGGTGTCTTCGAAGATATCCTTGATGGCGGCACAGATCTCATCGGTGTTGACGGTAATAACCTCATCAACAAACTGCTGGCACAGTTCAAAGGTGTTTTCACCGATCTGTGCAACCGCAACCCCGTCGGCAAAGATGCCAACCTGAGGCAGGATAACCCGTTCGTTAGCTTCGAGAGCCGCTTTAAGGCAGGCGGAGTCTTCCGACTCAACACCGATCACTTTGGTTTCCGGGCGCAGATATTTGATATAGACCGCGATGCCGGAGATCAGGCCGCCACCACCGACCGGAACAAACACGGCATCGATGGGGCCACTTTCCTGACGCAGCAGTTCCATCGCGATGGTGCCCTGACCGGCGATAACATCCATATCATCATAGGGATGCACATAGGTCAGACCCTGCTCTTCAACCAGTTTGAAGGAGTGTTTGGAGGCTTCATCAAACGTTTCGCCGTGCAGAACAACTTTGCCGCCCCGTGCCCGCACGCTGTTAACCTTAATATCCGGCGTGGTTTTCGGCATCACGATGGTTGCTTTAACCCCCAGGATTTTTGCTGACATCGCCAGCCCCTGCGCGTGATTGCCTGCGGAGGCGGCAATCACACCCCGTTTGCGCTCCTCTTCGGTCAGCTGGGCCATTTTGTTATAGGCGCCGCGCAGCTTGAAGGAGAATACGGGTTGCAGATCTTCCCGTTTTAGCAACACCCGGTTGCCTAGTCGGCTGCTCAGGCTGGTTGCTTCGTCGAGAGGGGTTTCGATGGCGGCGTCATAGACGCGGGCATCGAGAATTTTCTTTATATATCGGTGAGCCATGGGATGCTTTCAGTGTCTTGCTGCGGTCCGGCTTAGGAGGCAGTGTGAATAAAGCGTTAAATGGTAATCTCTGAGAGAGTTTTCGTCTATAAGATATAGATCAATCCGCGTATAATCTCGGCCAGTTATCGACATTTATACGGGGTTTCCCATAATATGACACAGGATGAAATGAAACAGGCCGTCGCTCAGGCTGCCGTTGAGTATATCCAGCCGAAGCTGAGCCGCGATTCTATCGTTGGGGTGGGCACCGGTTCCACTGCAAACTTCTTCATCGATGAACTGGCAAAAATTAAGAACCTGTTTGAAGCGGCTGTTGCCAGTTCTGAGGCGACCGCCGAGCGTCTCAGAGGTCATGGCATCGAGGTGTATGATATGAACTCCGTTGATCAGATGGAGGTCTATGTCGATGGCGCCGATGAATTTGATGGCCGTCTCAATCTGATTAAGGGCGGTGGTGGAGCACTGACCCGCGAGAAGATCGTTGCTGATGTCGCGAAAGAGTTTGTCTGTATAGTCGATGAAACGAAAAAGGTGGATCTGCTGGGGGCGTTCCCGCTGCCGGTGGAAGTGATTCCAATGGCCCGTTCGCAGGTGGCCCGCAAGCTGGTAGCGCTGGACTGTATGCCGGTTTACCGGGATGGTTTTGTCACCGATAACGGCAATATTATTCTGGATCTGCATGGCTTGGAGATTGAGCAGCCGGAAGATCTGGAAACCGAGATTAACAATATTGTGGGTGTGGTCACGAACGGATTGTTTGCCCGGCGGGGAGCCAATGTGGTGTTGATGGGAACGCCCGATGGTGTAGTCACAATCAGCCGTTAAGCATTCCTGGTCTCCGGGGATTGCCTCTGGGGATCAGCCACAAAAAAGGCCTTCACGATGAAGGCCTTTTTTAGTTAACCGTAACAGCAACTGTATTACATTGCCTGTACTACATGGCTCCAGCCAATGATAGCAGGCATGCAGATCCATGCCAGGGCAGCAGTATTGATCAGGAGCCAGATAGGACCTGAGCTGTCACGGAAGTTTTCGTCATGATTTGCCATGATTATTCACCCGTGGTCATTGATAGAACTGTTTTGAATCGAACACCGTGTGCCTTAAGGCATCTTTTTTAAGCGATTCGGGCGCTGATTCTACCAGCAAGGGGCTTTTCTGGGTAGCTATATATTGGTCTTAATCCTTTTAGGCAGATAGGGGGCCTGGTTAACAGAGTATCTTAACAGGGCGCGCGGGTGATTACTTATCCGGTCAGGCACTCTGTTGGTCTCCCGACTATGGCACAACCTGCTAGTATTTAATGCACCGGATAAGAAGAGCAGATCGACCAAGATGAGTTTAAAAGGGTTTATACGTGGCACTGTTATCACTGTGCTGGTGGTTTTTTTAGTGCTGCATACCGCAGTGCAGTTGGGGCGGGATTTTGCAGTTCAGTGGTTACTGGATCAGGGCGCAAGCAGTGCCCGGATTCATTCAGTCTCGATTAACTGGTTGACTGGCCGGATAGTGTTACAGGGTGTGTCCGTTGTAACCCCTGGACAACCCGACCTGCGTCTTGATTCGCTGGTCGTCGATCTGGATTACAGCGCGCTGGTTGAACAACGCATTCTTATCAGCGATCTGGCCCTCGACGGCGTTGCGCTGTATCTGCACGAGCAGTCCGGTGCCGATGCCGCGTCGCGCCAGTTTTTTCTGGGGCCTGTGGCGTTGCCCGGGCCATCCTCTGATGAGCCGGAAGCTGCTCCGGCAGAGCCCTCCGCCTGGCAGTTTGGTCTGAAACACCTGAGTCTGGCTGATGTCAGCTGGCAATCTCAACTGCAGGAGGGAAACTATCAGTTACGTATCGATACGGCAGAACTGAATACCTTTTATACCTGGCAGGAGGAGGCGATTACGCATCTTTCCCTCGCCGGGGCAATCAATGGTGCCGGTTTTAATCTGAGTACCCAGGGGCAGCCTCTGCCGGACACTAAACGTTCGGAGTTACACCTGACTCTCGACCACCTGCCGTTGCACCCGTTCACCGCCCCCTTTATCCCCGGGCTGCAAGCGACACTGACCACCGATCTGCAACTTACGATTATCGCTGGCGACAAGATTAGTATTACTCAGAGCGGCAGTGTTCAGGTCGATGACTTTAACTGGCAGCAGGCCGGGCTGTCGCTGAGTCAGCAACAACTTATCTGGAATGGTCAGACCGGATTTGATATGAGCGGAGGTCAGCCGGAGTCAGTGAAGGTTGATGGTGTGTTGAATATGTCTGCGCTGGGGCTGATTGCCGATGCAGTGCAACTGCAGCTGGGTAAGAGTCGCTGGCAGGGCCGTACCGATCTTAGTTTCGCTGCAACGGGCATTCAGCAGGTGGATGTAAACGGCCAGCTGGATATGAGTGCTGTCGATCTGAATAGTCATACAATCGATCTGACGTTACAAACGGGCGGCTGGCAGGGCGATAGCCGTTTGAACTTCAGGGCGGACGGTGTTGATAACGTTGGGGTCGGCGGTCAGTTGCATCTGACAGCGTTAAATCTTAGCGGTGAGGATGGTTTGAAGGTGCAGTTGGGCAGCGCAGACTGGCAGGGGAAAACAGGGCTGAACTTTAATCAGGCCGGGGCTGACCGGGTTGATGTTAAAGGGCAGCTGCAAACCAGCAAACTGATCTATCAGATGGCTGAACGTCTGCGGGCGGGTGTGGATGCGATTGACTGGCAGGGCAGTGTCGCACTGGCGCTGCAGCAGCAACCGGTAGCGATACGCGGAGAACAGGGGCAGTTGACACTGAAGGGTGTCGGGGTGACCGCGCTGCAAGGCGATCAGCAGCTGGTCACGTTAAATAACGCCCGTCTCAGTGATATCGGTCTGGCGCTGCCAGAGAAACTCAGCCTGGGTGCTTTGGAGGCGACCGGACTGGCCGTGTCACCCCAGACCGGAGCGACTCTGGCCGAGCTGGATCTGGCGATCAGTGAGGTTGATTTTATCCTCGCAGAGGCGCTCACGATTAATCGGGTGGAACTGCAAAACCTGCAGCTTAAAGAACAACTTAGCGCGGCGAAGCAACCGATCAATATATCGCGGCTGCAACAGGGGATTAACTCCTTGATATCGACGGCTGATACCGTGCCAGATGCTACTGCCAGCGACGCTTCTGCTGCAGATGCTGAGCCAGCCTTGCGGGTGCGGGTGAATGAACTGCGGGTCAGCGGTGATAGTCAGGTTATGTTTACCGATAACAGTACTTCTCCCCCTTTCAGCTCCGACATTCTGATCGACAATATTCTGTTGCAGGGGCTGGATACCGGGAGCCAGACGCCGGCGACCTTTGATCTGGGTTTGAAGCTTAACGGTTTTACCACCTTTACGCTGAGTGGTGATACGGATATCGCGGGCGGTGGCGATAACGCCAGCTGGAAAGGCGATCTTAAGCAGCTCGAGCTGCCCCGCCTCAGCCCCTACAGTATCGAATATACCGGTTATTATCTGCAGAATGGTCAGCTACAGCTGAACAGCAGTGGCAAACTGCGCGCCGGTAAGATCAGTGGTAAGAACCAGATTAAGATTCACCGTCTTGAAGTAGAACCTGCGGATCAGGAACAGATGGCGGCATTCAGTAAGAAGTTATCGATGCCACTGGGTACCGCGATTTCGGTATTGAAGGATAGTGATGACAATATCGACCTGGATGTACCTATTAGCGGTTCCCTGTCTGACCCGGACTTTGGTTTGCAAAGCGTTGTTACCCTGCTGGCCGGGAAAGGGTTGAAACAGGCTGCTTTCAGCATTTTACTTAAATCGCTGCAACCCTACGGTACGCTGATCAGTATGGCGGCCAGTGCCGCTAAGGATGGCAGCTTTATCAGGCTGGAGCCGGTTATCTTTGCCCCGGGTAGTGCCGAGCTGGATGATTACAGTATCGGTTATCTGGCGAAAATGGCGTCGATGATGGCGGAGCGCAAAGAGATGCGGCTGAATATCTGCGGCCAGGCAGTACAGCAGGATCAGGGGGTGATCAGGGCCGGACTGGAAGCCGCCAATAAAAAACGTGAGCAACCCTTTACGCCGGAAGAGCTGGCAGCAGAGGAACGGCAAGAGCTGGTCCGGCTGGCTCAGCAACGTGCGGACCGGGTTAAGCGGCAACTGACGGCAACCATCGCTGGCGAACGGCTATTCAGCTGTTTTCCGGTGCCTTCATTGAATGACCCTGAGGCTAAGCCTGCCGTGAAACTTGGCTTATAAGTTAGTGAGGGGCAGGGTTCAGGTCTGAACGTTGTTGCTTCAGTGAATAAGCCAGCGCGGCTTTTCTGGCCGCGCTTAACGTTAACTCTGCTTCAGTTGTTCATAGCCGCTGGGGCGGTGGCTGGTCAGCGTAGCCAGTGTGAATAGTAGCATCCCGACCGCGGGTAAAATCAGCCAGACCCAGGGGTGAAGTATCACAGGCAGATCCAGCAATTGATAGCTCACCAGGCCGGTGATGATCTCGGTCAGCAGTGCGGCCATCACGCCACTGGCGAATCCCAGCAGGGCGAATTCGAGAATATCCAGGTGTCGTGTCTGTGCCGGTGTGCTGCCTAATATTTGCAGCAGGGCATTTTCCCGGCGTCGTTGCTCCAGTTCCTGATACACCAGTAGTTGCACTAGTACTAGTCCGGCAACCAGGGTTAGCCCAAGAATCAGGGTCGACGCCTGAATCAGACGTTCGATCAGCTGGCTGGCCTGATCAATCCACTGGCTGACATCAATCAGTGTCAGGGACGGGAACTGTTTCAGCAACTCGCGGGTGAGACCGCTTTGCTGCTCGGTTAAGCGGAAACTGGTGATGTAGGTTTGCGGGTAATTCTGTAAAACAGGCGGACTCATAATAATATAGAAGTTGGGGCGGAATGAGCGCCATTCCACTTTGCGGATATTGCTGATAGTGGCATCAAATGTTGCACCGCCCACTTCAAACCCGATTTTATCGCCCAGGGTTAAACCGAGATCATTCGCCAGCTCCTGCTCAATCGAGATCAGGTTGTCCTGTGTATCGGCAGGCCACCATGCCCCGGCAACGATCTCATTATGCTGTGGTGCGTTGGTCATCCAGCTCAGATTCAGTTCGCGTTTCAGCGCATTGTTTTCCAGCTGTGTCTGCCCCAGAACCTGCTCTGGAGGCTGTTCATTAATGAGTGTGATTCTGCCGCGTATCATTGGGTAGAGTGCGGTTTCAATGCCGGAATCGCTAAGAAACTGATTCAGCGGCTGTAACTCCCAGGGTTGAATATTGATCACAAACTGATTCGGCGTATTTACCGGTAATTGCGCTCGCCAGCGGCTGACCAGCTCTGTCTGGCTCAGCAGCAGGCTGCTTAGCAGTGTCAGCAGCAAGCACATAATACCCAGTTGAACCCGGTGCCACTGACGTTGCTGGCGGATGCGATAACGGAGTAACCGTCCTAGCCGGAAGCGCTGGGCCAGCAGACGCCCTGCGGGAGGTAGCAGCAGGCTGGCACAGAGCCCTGCCAGAAGCAGTGTGACAATAATCAGTATAACCGCTGCCAGAGCATTGATAGCTGATCCCAGATAGAGGGCGATAACCGTCCCGGTCAAGGCCAGAATAATCAGCCGGGCCGGCCAGCTCAGACCCTGATGACTGAGTTGATCATGGCGCAGTAGTCCCATCACTGGTATGCGGCTGATTTGCAGCAACGGGGAGAAGCCGATGGCCAGCAATAGCGCCAGACTGAGCAGCGGGCCGGTGGCCATTAAACGGTAATCCGGCGCGGGTAAACCTGCCGGTAAGAGTGTCTGCAACAATGATCCGGTGAGCTGTAGCAGTAGCAAGCTTGCGATAATGCCAGCCAGCGCGGCAAACACCCAGCCCAGCAACAGTTTAAACAGATACAGATGGAGTATTTGCCGTGGTCTCATACCCAGTGATTGCAGCAGCGCGCTGCGTCGATATTGGGCACTGCTATAGCGTCTCAGGCTCAGGGTGATCAGCAGGCCGCAGAGTAAGATGCCAAACAATGAGGTCATGCGTAAAAAGCCTGAGGCATTTTTCATGGCTCCTGACGCCATTGGCTGATCAGCATAAACCGACCAGAGACGCTGCTGCGGTGTCAGGTCTTGGCGCAGCTGTGCATCGAAGCGTTTAACCTGCTGCTCTGTGCCGCTGAATAACGCGCGATAACCGATACGACTACCGGGCTGGATGACCCGGGTCGCGGCCAGATCTTCCCGGTTAATCAATAATTGTGGACTGAAACTGCGAAAGCCGGTGCCACGGTCAGGGGAGCTGATGACCGCTGCGGTAATTTTAAACTGAGAATAACCCAGATTAATCGTTTCCCCCACGGCAATCCCCATCCGTTCCAGAAGCTGCTGTTCCGCCCAGGCGGTGCCGGGTGTGGGCACCTGTGTTGACTGCGGAGGCTCGGTAATCAGTTCACCGCGCAGGGGATAAGGGGCTTCGACGGCTCTGACCGAGCTGAGCAACATCTGCTCATCGGTGCTGACCATGGTGGAAAACTGCGTGACACTGGTATACAGCAAGCCAAGCTTAGCCGCTGCTTCGAGGCGGTCTTTGGCAATGGGCTTACTGTCGCTAAGACTAAGATCGGCGCCCAGCATGGTTGCACTGGAACGGCTAAGGCCTTTTTCCAGTTGATTCCCCAGTAACGTCAGAAACCCTGACAGGGTGGTCGCAAGAAAGAGTGCCAGTAACAGTGCCCGCCATTCAAAGGTGAACAGATCCGAGCGGCTCTGTTTCAGGGCCAGGCGTATAAGCTGTGATGAGGTCATCTTATCGCTCCTGCAACTTTCCGTCATGCAGGAAGAGACGTCGCTGACAGCGTTGCGCCAGTTCTGCGTCATGGGTGATCAGAATCAGTGTGGTATTGAGTTGCTGATTCAGTTCAAACAGCTGATCTACGATTTCCCGCCCGGTTTTTTCATCCAGATTACCGGTGGGTTCATCGGCAAACAGCAGGCTGGGCTCTGTGGCAAACGCCCGTGCAATGGCCACCCGTTGCTGTTCGCCACCGGACAGTCGTGCGGGAGTGTGATGGTGACGCTGTTTCAGACCCACACGGTCAAGCCAGTAGGCGGCCTGTTTTTCAGGATTGGAGTGGCCCTGTATCTCCAGTGCTAATTGCACATTATCCAGAGCCGTGAGTTCGGGTAATAATTGAAACGACTGAAACACAAAGCTGATATGTTGTGCGCGTAGTTCCGCACGGGATGATTCATCCAGCCCGGAAAGAGGTTTACCCAGCAGTTCAACCGTGCCTTTGCTTGGCTCGTCCAGACCTGCCAGAATGCTTAACAGCGTTGATTTGCCCGCGCCTGATGGGCCAATGATGGCAATACTTTCACCCGCTCTTGCGCGGATGCTGATATCATTGAAAATCTCTAGTCCGCCGCTTTGGTCCGGGAATGACTTAGATAGCGCGGTTGTCATCAATACATCAAGGGGGTCTGTCGTCGTCATGGCATCTCTATTCGGCATCGTGTTGTTACTGTTGACCAGCTTAGCATGGGGCGGTTCCATCGTGGTGATGGGCGATAGTCTTTCTGCTGCTTACGGAATACCCAGGCAGCAGGGCTGGGTTGAACTGCTTGAAAAGCGTCTGGATGAACATAACCTCGATTTCGAGGTGGTTAATGCCAGTATCAGTGGTGAGACTACTCACGGAGGTATTACGCGGCTGCCTGCGATTTTGGATCAGTATAAGCCAACGCTGGTATTGCTGGAACTGGGTGCCAATGATGGTTTGCGTGGTGCACCATTGACGGTGATTGAGAAAAATCTCAATCAGCTGGTCAGTCAGTCGCTGGCGTCGGGTGCGCAGGTATTGCTAATGGAAATGCGTATTCCTCCTAACTATGGCCCACGCTATAGCGACGGATTTTCAGCGTTGTTTGCTCAGGTCGCAGAGCAGCAAAACGTGCCGATGGTGCCGTTCTTTATGGCGCCGGTGGTGTTGCAACCGGAGTTAATGCAGGCGGATGGGTTGCACCCTAATGCACAGGCTCAGCCGGCGCTGCTGGATCAGGTATGGTTGTCTCTGAAAGATCTGCTACCGTCTCCCTCGGAATAGGGATAATGGCGATGATGCGGGTACCCTTGTCATGATTGTTTCTTATCTGAAAAAAGCCGCCTAATGCCCGCACGCGCTCACGCATGCCAATTAAACCAAAGCCTTTGTGGAAAGCATCGTTTTCAATGTCGAAGCCGCAACCATCATCGCTGATGGTGAGTTCCAGCCGGTCGCCGCTGATCTCTTTCCGCTGCCCTTGTGAGGTTCTGTGAATGTCGAGCCAGACATTACGGGCCTGGGCGTATTTGATGATATTGCTAAAGGCTTCCTGTGTCAGCCGGTACAGGGTGATGTTGTAATCCTCTGACATCTCATTCAGTGCTCCGCGATAGTCACTGTGCAGGGTGATGCCGTGTTCCTCAAAACGGTTGGAGACAATACATTCCTGAATGGCATCAACCAGCCCCAGATCATCCAGTGCTGAGGGGCGTAACGTTCGCATCATGCCGTAAGTCACATCGTAGATGTTCTGTGCAATCGCATCGATCGATTCGGCGGTCTGGTTAACCACACTGTTCTCTTCCGGGTGGATACGTTTCAGGATTTTAGCGTCGGTTCTGATGGCGGTCAGCGATTGACCGAGTTCATCGTGAAGCTCCCGGGAAAGGTTGCGTCGTTCCCGTTCCTGTACCGCCAGTACCTGGTGAGTCAGCCGGCGATTTTCTATGAGTTGCTCCCGAAGCTCGCGGGTGCGGGTATGAATACGGGTTTCAAGCTGCTGACGTTCATTTCTCAGGGTGGCATAGATTGATGACTGTTCAACCGCGGTTTTGATTTTTTGTTGCAGGTAGGCGATCAGCATGAAATAAACCGCCAACGAGGCCGAGAGCATGATCAGTAGCATCCCCAGATTGATATTTTTGGGGCCGAAGTTATGCATGATTTTTATAGTGAAGGACTGACCAAAGCGCTTTACGGTGCGTGTTTCTACCAGTTTCGGCAGCCAGGTCGACAGCTGCGGATCTGTGTCTGATAAGTGTTGATCAAGAATCTCTCCCTTCTCATCCATCAGACTGATGCTGGCATGTTCAGATAGAAAACTTGTATTGGGTAGCATACCCGCGGTATCAATTACTAATGAGGCGATAGACAGGTTGTTTTGTGAGGGCGCTGTTTTCCGGTCGTAGAAGGCGAGAAACAGACCATAGCCGGTTTTGTTATTACTCAGAAGAAAGGGGGACGATGTCACCGGTTGATGGTACTTTCGGGCGAACTGTATTGTGTCGGTGAACACCGGATCAGCTAACAGATCTTTGTTCAGCAGGTAGCGGGTGTCGGGATTCAGCGGCTCAATAAAGGTCACGGGAAAGCTCACCTTTACGTTGTCCAGAGTGTGATTAGCGCTGGCATACAGGTTTTTTTGCTGTTGTATCTGAAGTCGCTCAATATGGGGGTAGCGCTTTCGCATCTCATTGGCAAAGCGGCGAATGGATTCCTGATCATTGGGCGTCGATGACACCAGCACGGTAAAACTTTGTAATAAAACCTCGTTGATGTAGGCTTTTTCATAAACCGATGAATAGACAAAATGGGCATCGTTGCTGAGGCTTTTTTTCAGCCTGCTGTAATCGGTATACAGGCTCAGTCCTGCCATTATCAGGGTGAGCAGCAGCCAGCCAGCAGTAATAAAAGGGAAATAGCTTTTTTGCATCGGAGTGGTAGTGTCCGTGATCAGGTTATGAAATCCATATCATCGGCTTAGTGTAAACTATTTATTCCCGGAGCAAAAAAAAAAGCGCCTTAGCGCTTTTTTTTTATGCAAATATCAAACTCAGATGCGGGTCAGCCAGCCGTGTTTATCTTCGGCTTTGCCCCATTGAATGTCGTTCAGGGCCTGGCGCAGTTTCAGCGTTGTTTCCCCGATACCGCCATTGCCAACGGGATATTCCTTGCCGTTGTGAAGCAGCGTGCCAACCGGTGTCAGTACTGCTGCTGTGCCTGACAGAGCCGCTTCACAGCCGGGTTTTGCCGCGCGCTCCAGAAGCTCGTCAATCGTTAACTGACGCTCCTGGACATCCATGCCAAGGTCGCGGGCAATAGTCAGAATTGAATCCCGGGTGACACCATGGAGGAAGCTTTCATCCAGCGCTTTAGTAATGACTTCATTACCATCGATCAGCAGGAAGTTAGCTGCGCCGGTTTCCTGAACATCACCGTCAGGACAGAATAATACCTGGTCGGCATTCTGTTCCTGTTTGGCTTTCATAATCGGGCGCAGGGCGCTGGCGTAGTTGCCGCCGCTTTTAATCATTCCCATATGGGCCGCACAGCGAGCCCCGTTCTCTTCGAGTAACAGGCGCAGGGTGGTGTCGCCACCGGCAAAGTAATCGCCGACCGGGGATAGCAAAATATACTGGCAAGAGGTGACCGAAGGCGATGCTGCTTTACCAATGGCAGGTTCAGTACCGATGTGTGTCGGACGAATGTACATCGAACCGGGTGGTTCAGGTACTTCATCTTTAAAGCGACGGACAATATCAATAATCATGTTACCCGTGGCCGCTTTATCTATGGCTGGCAACGCCAGTAGTTCGCTGCTCTGGGTGAAACGGTCAATATTGCGATCCATACGGAAGATATTGATTGAGCCATCCTGATGCCGGAACGCCTTGAGGCCCTCAAAACAGGTGCTGGAATAGTGCAGTACATGCGCTCCCGGGTGAAGCTGCAGGCTATCGCTGCTGACGACTTCAGCTGCGCTCCAGCTGTTGCCATCAAACCAGGAGATTGCCATTTCCGGCATAAACACCGTTCCAAAAGCTGCCATTGGTTACCTCGAAAAGATAATAAGTTGATTGATCTGTTGCACGCAGCGTGATTCAGAGAAATTTTCAGGCCAATGATTGTAATCAGCAATGATTAAAAAGGGAATCGGCTACCCAATAATAAAGCAGGATAAAACGAAGAAAATTAACCTGAAAGCAGCGAAATCCTCTGTAATATAGTGTCGCAGATCCCGTCGCTATCCCCCGGGTGGGTGAACTGTGAATGATAAATGCTATACTGCCGCCTTACTCAACGCCTCTGAAACAGACAGGAATCCCCTTGAAAGTTCTGATTGTAAAAACCTCATCCATGGGGGATGTTATCCACACACTGCCAGCGCTTACGGACGCCGTTAATGCTATCCCCGGCATCCGCTTTGACTGGGTTGTCGAAGAGGGCTTCGCGGAGATTCCCCAGTGGCATTTTGCCGTTGATAAGGTGATACCGGTGGCGATCCGGCGCTGGAGAAAAAATCTCTGGAAGACATTTACCGGTGGCGAGTGGAAACGCTATCGCACGGCGTTGTCCGAGACCGAATATGATCTGGTGATCGATGCTCAGGGGCTTTTGAAAAGCGCAATGCTGGTGACCCGTTATAGTCGTGGAGTACGTTGTGGCTATGATAAGCACTCCGCTCGCGAGCCCTTAGCTGCCCGCTTTTACCAGCGGACATTCTCAGTGGATAAACAGCAACATGCAGTGGAACGAACGCGTCAGCTGTTTGCTCAGGCACTGGGTTATGAATTGCAGGGCCGGGGTGATTTTGCCATTCGTCGTCACTTTATCGGCGATAATAAAGACCGCTCGGACTATCTGGTGTTTCTTCACAGCACCACCCGTTTTGATAAACACTGGCCCGAGTGCTATTGGATCGAACTCATCAGTAAAGCGACTGCGGCGGGGTGGACAATCAGACTGCCCTGGGGGAACCCGGTAGAAAAGGAACGGGCAGAGAGGCTTGCCGGGGATAACAAGGCGGTTGAGGTTCTGCCCAGGCTAAACCTGGCTCAGGTCACCACAGTGCTTGCCGGTGCTGCCGCCTGCGTCTCCGTTGATACCGGCCTGTCCCATATGGCTGCTGCACTGGATCGTCCCAACGTCATTCTGTTTGGCCCGACAGATCCGGGGCTGGTCGGCGGATATGGTAAAGATCAGATCTGCTTAGAGGCGAAAGCTCAGCCCGATAGCGGTCGTGATGTCGAGCCCGCTGTATTTGCTAATCTGACGCCGGAGATTGTGTGGAGTGTTCTGGAACATCAAACCTCCCGTACTTAAGTCCTGCGGATATTCAGCTTATGAGTTTCTAAGATACCCAGCTTTAGTAACGTGTCGATCTCTGGCTGGCTCAGAATAAAGCGTTCAAACTCTTCTTCTAATCGACCTTCGTTGAGAATTTTAACCCAGCGCCGGTAATGATCGCCCATTTTTGCATTTGTTGTTTCTAGTAGTCTTTTTCTGTTTTGAATGTTTCTTTCAAATTGTTTGTAGTTACGGATTGGATAATGATGAACACTGATGCCTGTCTCGTTCCTGGCATTAATCAATCTCCAGCCGTGCTTCGCCCTGTGGTTTCCACCTTTCATCCGGATGAGGCCGTGAGGGTTGACGATTGTTTTCGGACTGATTTTAACTAAAAGCATCGCGACAGCTGTTTCATTTATCTGTGCGTCTGAATCATAAAGTATTGGGTTTTTAACGCGAAGTGATGCATCAGAGTAATGATAGTCAGCATTCATTACTGAGTTATCTAAGGCCATATTATATCTGCGAACAGTGACAACGGAGTCGTTGGGGCTTAAACAGTCGTGGATTGAACATGTTCCGTCAGTCTGCCAAAACTCATCTGCATCATTGCTTATAACCAAATCAGCACTTAGTTTTGTCCGACAGTATTCAGCTAATTCTGTCATCCAGCGCGCTTGCTGATAACTTTGATCGGGCTGATCAATGATATGTAGTTCATATTCCGATTTTAAACGTTCCAGTATTTCTCTAGTACCATCATCTGAATCATTGTCCATAATCACAAAGCAGTTTATGCCCTGTGCTGCGTGAAAACGGATATTATCTTCTATTATATCTGCTTCATTTTTTACCAGATATGACATTGCTATCCGTAAGGGTTTTCTAGTAGATAGTCTATGTTTCCAGTATTGAGCAGTTTTATGCAGCATGTTGGCTAACTCCAGAGTTCTGGTGTTGCTGAGATAATAAGGATATTAAAACTGAATTCAATGTTATAAAAAATAGCAAAGAAGTGTTAAGTGAGAAAAATGATTCAGTTAGTGAAAAAATAAGATACCCAGAATTCATTAAAAGGCCTATGAGAGCTGCCGTAGAATTCTTAGCTTTTCTAAAATAATAGATTGATAGTTTATATATCATTGTTAGGAAAATTAACAGGCCAATGATTCCTTGCGAAAAAAGTATTCCTATATACTCGTTATGAGTATGTTTGAATGTTAAGAGATGGCTCTGTGATAACTGGTCTTTTAATCTTTCATCTTTATATGTGTAATACTCAGTAATTCCATTTCCAAAAATGGGTGACTCTTTCCAGCCGTCAATAGCAATCTTCCACAGGTCCAGCCTTATCCCGACAGAGGTTTCCTTTGCTTTCTTCTGATAATAAGACTCTGTTTCGTTGAAGGCTAGATTGATTCGTGTCTCAATCTTTTTAAAGATAGGCGTGCTGAGCGTAATTATAAATAGAATGAAAATGAATCCAATAGTGGAAATAGCAACTTTTCTTCGGAAAAAATATTCTTTGTTAAACCATACTGTCAGTATGGTAAGAACAGGGATGGCAATGAAACCTCCTCTTGTTTGTGAGGATATACTCGCAAAGATTGCTAAGAAAGAGCAAATTATTAGTGTAAGGTTTTTGCTTTTTTTATTGTTAAGGTCTAAGAAAGCCAAACACGAAAACCCACATAGAAGAGCTAAGTTACCGAATGGGATTGGTTGTCCATGGAAAATGTATCCAGTACGGCCTCCTGTTAAGCTTAATTCAATTATAGATAAAATGCCGACTATGGCAGAAATAATACAAAAAGTGTTTGCTAGCATAAAACTGCTTATGCTTATGAGACGGAGTAACGGAAAAATAAAAATTGGTAGAAGTAAATATATGTATTGGTCGGTTTTTGCTCCGCTATTGTTGAAGTCTCCCAGTAAAATAACGTTTGTAAGATATATTAAAAAAATGAAAAAACAGGCTTGAATCATTTTTTTTTCAGGAAGTGCTAATGGTCTTGCCTTTAATATTCTAGAATATATTAGTAAACATGATGTTATGCCTGATATTAATACTAACCCTGCTGAAATCTGACTAATTTTTTTACTAATTAGCGGAGTGGCTATAGTTAAAAGAATTAATAGAGTAATTCCCGCTGCGTACCAACTTTTGACTTTTTCTAAACTGTATCTCATTGCTTTAATTATGTCCGATAACATGTATACCAATAGTACTAAGTAGCTTGTTCCACCCATCGCTAACAGGGCCACTGGATAGTGCTGTCACTTCGAGCTCAGGGCGCAGCCACTTTGCCGTTAATAGCGCAGTTGAAATATCTCCAAAAATTTGACACTCATCCTTGATAAGAGGAAGAATGACTTCAATAGGAACTGTTGCGGGCAATTCCTGATCTGATTTTAATAAAAAAGTTGATTTGTTTTTAGTCCTGGGGTGATGCTTCACTCCTATAATGCCAGAAGAGCTGGATAGTAGATTTTGAAATAACGGTATCGTCTCTTCACTGAATACTGATTCATGAGGAAATAATAGTAATGAATCCAGTGAGAGTAAAAGATTTGCTAAATTTGGGTAGTGATCGATACACTTGGACGATAGCTCTTTAAACTCGCTTCTGTTGAGGTTGGCAGGTAATTGTTTCAGTCTTTTTCTCATTAAAGCGGGTGTTACCATTTCAGGAAATGCCACGATACATTCTTTTATCCATATTGAAGACCCTATTGTTTTAGGTTGCTTCCACCAGAAACCGTAACTTAGCTTTTTTAGAATATTGTCGATGAAATGATCTTTTATCCAGTGTGTTTTACGTCCGAGATAGCTGTATGTTCCATCATCGATATATACTCCGATTGTTTGCTTTTTGGCGTGAGCAATAGCGTACTGGAACTCTATTCTTCTGTCATTACCTGTATAAATAGTGTCAGGCTGAATATCAGACAATATAGAGCTAATAACTTTGAAGGCTATGTTTCGAAACTCTCGTTTATTTCTTCCTTTGTTTTTTCTTGAAATAAGCTGTGAGCTTTTAAAGGGAGACCCAGACCAGTTAAGCAGTTCTTTAACGAAATGGCTGTCTTGTTCTGGCTGATCAATCAGGCAAAGATGTTTATCGTCTGTTGCAGGTAGTGAGAAGGCCACCATACTCGCGGTAAGCATGTTAAAAGGCGTCGATGCAAAAAAAAGGTGACTACTCATTGTTCGCTGCCTGAATAATACGTGAAACCGCAGCTTTTTGATGAGCATCACTACACTCTTGCCACCGACCCGGTATCTGATATTCATGATATAAATAGCGAAAGAAGTTGTGCCGTAGTTTTTTGTCAGGCAGCCAGTTGCTAAAAAGTCGAAGCGCTTCGACCAGCTCTTTTTGGTCGGAAGCTTTCAGAGTCAGTCCCCGGATATTGTAGAATGCGTTACCTAGGACAATCACCTTCTTATTCATCAAAAGGGATTCTATTCCAACAGTTGAATTTATTGTAATCACTGCCTCAGAATGATAGATAAGATCGTTAGTACTGATCTGGTTATCGATCAAAAAGAGTAGCTTCTTGTTTGTTAGTGTGTTTATCAGGTGGCTATAATCTTCGTTACCTGCGGGGTGAAGTTTAAAAACAAAATATGGTGAAGTATTTCCTAGCTTTGTAGACACCTGGTTAATGATATGAACCAGGTGAGACATGTCGGTGATCCATGGGGAGAACCGGGTTATCTGACTATCGGTATTTACCTGAAAAGGAATAAAGATATACCTGTCAGGTAATTTCTCAGGTCTTACCGCATTATATTGTTCAGGGCCGATCTCTGAAGGTTTATCAGTTTTGTGTTCATCGTAGTTCAGGAAGAATTCAGGTTCTCTTGGAACCGAGTTGGCGTAGTTAATCCCTTTAGAGTCTATTGTTGTGCATCCTGGTAGCAAACCATTTTCCATATACACGCATTGAATGTTTTGGCTCTTCGCTGCGGCGATAGCAATTAACTGGCGATACTTTAAACCATTCCAAATTACCACTGTCTCTGCAAAGCTATTCGTAAACTCTCGGGAGTACGTCAGAAATAACCAGCAGGCTTCTATAAACTTTATGATACCGAATATCTTCCAGTAAAGGGGGCTTTTGTTGTGTCTTTTAGGACTGTTCTTTTTTTCACTGATAAGACAATAAATGACGTGCTGGATCAAAGCGACAGGTACTGATCTCATCGCTGGAATAATGCAACGTTTATAGTAAATAACTTTACTGTCCGCTATCTGTTCTGCCAGTTTAGAGAAGTATGTGTACTGAACTTTTCTGGCTGCAAAGAAAGCGATACGCTTTCCTGCTTTTGTCTGAGATGAATTATTCATGGACGTTTATAGAGCTTTCGTTGTCCGTCGGGCTGGGTTTTGAATCGCTTGTGCACCCACATATACTGGCCAGGTGACCTGCGAATACCGTTTTCAATCGCCTGATTGACTAACATCGCATCCTTTGTCGAGTCGCCTGATGGAAAACCAGGCAGGGGTTCAATCTGCAAAATATAACCGCTGTCATCTTCTTTGCGTCTGAAACTTAAAACACAAAGAGGGGAGTTATTGATCTCATGCATCTTTGTGGTAGCTGTTGTAGTTGCCGCAGGATGGCCAAAGAAGGGGACAAAAACAGTTCCTTTATAACCAAGATCCTGATCAGGTGCATACCAGATACAATAGTTCTTCCGCATATCTCGAAGCATTTGTCGTGTTTTCTTCCGCTCAAGAGGATAGCTGAATCGACTTCTGCCTGAAGTAAAAAACCACTCCAGCATTGGATTATCATGTTTCCGGTAAAGCGTACAGCATGGTTTACCATAAAATGAGAATAGTAGACCTGCCAAGTCTAAAGGGGAATAGTGTGCACCCATCAGGATTACGCCATTACCCTGCGCCAGAGCCTGATCGAGTAATTCGAATCCCTGATATTCTGTAATGCCTCGGAAAAAAGTTTCTTTTCCCCAATAAGCCCATCCTGTCTCAATTAAGCCGATTGTATTATTCTCGAATACTTGGCGTACCAGAGATTTTTGTTCTGTCTGTGTCAGCTCAGGGAAACAGATTGAAATGTTAACAGCAGTAATATGCCGACGGTTGCCTAACAATTTATATAGTATTCGCCCAAGTACGCGCCCTGTTGCTATCCCCGCTCTGAATGGTAACAGGCATACAAGTCGCAACAGGCCAATGGCTATCCATATTGGCCAGTACTTCGGGGCTAAAAAATCTGACCAGCTCGCTTCTTTGTTGTCCACAAATAATCCAGATACTGTAAAATCACGCAATTATAATGCCGGTAACCGGTTAACTCTAGCCAAAGAGCTGTGTGATTATTCACAGTAACAGGATCTTAGCCCTAGTGGAAAAAGAAAATAGCTTGCAGGTTTACATGCGTCTTCTCTTGTATGTAAAGCGATACTGGCCTGCATTTGTAGTTAGTGTCATTGGATTTGTGGTCTACGCTGTCTCCCAGACAGCGTCGGCTAAATGGCTGGAGTTTTTTGTAGACTCCGTTGAAAAAGGCGCGTTTGAAAACCGAGCTATACTCGCCTTATCTGTTATAGGCATCTTTTTTATCCGGGGAGTTGGTACTTTCCTCGGGAATTATGGTCTGGCATATGTTGCTCGGTATGTCATACATCTATTACGAATAGATCTGTTTCAAAAACTTTTAGCCTTACCAAGCAGTTATTATCATATGAATGCCAGTGGTGAGCTGTTATCGCGTCTGACCTATAATGTTGAGCAAGTGACCGGAGCTGCTACGGATGCCTTAAAAATTGCTCTCAGAGAGGGATTCACCGTTATCGGTTTATTTGGCTATATGCTTTATCTCAACTGGAAGTTAACCTTGCTGTTTCTTGTTGTCGGGCCGATTGTTGGTGTTGTCGTTGGTGTTGCTGCCAGAAGAATGCGACGAATCAGTCGTAACGTTCAAAGTAGTGTTGGAGATATTACATCAGCGGCATCGGAGACTATTAAAGGCTATCAGGTTGTACGTATTTTCGGAGGAGTTGAATCCGAACAGCGACGCTTTAATAAAGTCAGTCAGTTAAATCGCCAGCAATTTATGAAGATGGTGGTGACTCAGTCAACACTCACACCGGTGGTGCAGATGCTGGTTGCTGGTGTTATCGCCTTATTAACTTTTCTGGCTATGGAGCCATCTTTAATTGAACAGATGACTACGGGGCAGTTTATCGCTTTTATATCTGCGGCAGCGTTACTGGCGAAGCCTATTCGTTCGTTGACAGAAATTAGCGGCATGATTCAGAAAGGTGTTGCCGCTGCGGAAAGCTTGTTTGATGTGATTGATAGCACTCCTGAACCTGATAATGGTCTGATAGAGGTTGAAAGGGTTACAGGAATGTTGGAATTTAATCACCTTTGTTTCAGGTATGAGTCAGAGGGAAAGAAAATTCTCGATGACATCTCCGTTGATATTCATCCCGGTGAAACCGTTGCGCTGGTGGGTAAGTCTGGCAGTGGTAAATCGACACTGGCAGGCTTGTTACCCCGCTTCTACGATGCGACGGAGGGAGCGATCCTGCTCGACGGACACAACATTCAGGATTACAAACTGGCTAATCTGCGTAGTCAGATCGCGCTGGTCAATCAGCAGGTTATTCTCTTTAATGGCACGATTGCTGAAAATATAGCTTATGGTGGTATGGCTGAGTGCCCCCGCGAACGGATTGAAGCAGCGGCTGAGGCGGCTCATGTGGCGGAGTTTGTTCAGCACCTCCCGGATGGGTTGGATACCCTGGTGGGGGAAAACGGTGTGTTGTTGTCCGGTGGACAGCGCCAGCGTATTGCGATCGCCCGGGCGATTCTTAAAGATGCACCGATATTGATTCTGGATGAGGCCACCTCGGCACTGGACACTGAATCTGAGCGGCATATTCAGGATGCCCTGGAAAATGTGATGCAGGGACGAACCACACTGGTGATTGCTCACCGGCTGTCGACTATTGAAAATGCTGATCGGATTCTGGTGATGGATGCTGGCCGGATCATTGAACAGGGTAGCCATGCTCAGTTACTCCAGTTGAGGGGTGTATATGCGAATCTCCACAGCCTGCAATTTTCTGAAGCAGCCGCTGTCACAGAAACCGTACCAACCACTGATCAGGAACCCAATCAATGAAACTGGTAATGCCCCGATTAGACAAAGCGCAGGTGTTGGTTGTGGGGGATCTGATGCTGGATCGCTACTGGCATGGACCTACCTCCAGAATCTCCCCGGAAGCGCCGGTGCCTGTGGTTAAAGTTAATCAGCGGGAAGACCGGCCCGGAGGGGCGGCCAACGTTGCACTGAATATAACCGCTCTGGGTGGCGGGGTTTCACTGATCGGTATTGTCGGGCAGGATGAAGCGGGGCAGGCGTTGCAGCAGCAGCTTGAATCGGCACAGGTTAACTGCCGCTTCTGCACCAGTGACCGTGAACCGACGATCACTAAACTCCGCGTTTTGAGCCGTCACCAGCAACTGATCCGGCTGGATTTTGAGGAACGTTTCAGTGCAGAACATAGCGCTGCACTGCAACAACAGGTTGAATCGCTGCTGGGCAATGTCAGTGCTCTGGTGTTGTCCGATTATGATAAAGGCACGCTGAGTGACCCTCAGCGGTTGATCGGTGTCGCCCGTAAGATGGGGGTGCCAGTACTGGTGGATCCAAAAGGCACCGATTTTGAACGGTACCGTGGTGCGACGCTGCTCACCCCGAATATGGGTGAGTTTGAAGCGGTGGTGGGGCGTTGTCTCTCGGAACAGGAATTGGTTGAGAAAGCGCAACTCCTGGTGGAACAACTGGACCTGGAAGCTCTGTTGGTGACCCGCAGTGAACAGGGGATGACTCTGATTAAACCGGGCCAGAATGAGGTGCATTTTCCTGCCCATGCCCGTGAAGTCTACGATGTGACTGGTGCGGGTGATACGGTTATCTCGACTCTGGCCACGGCGCTGGCTGCCGGTGAAACCCTGGAGGTGGCTACCGGACTGGCCAATATCGCTGCCGGTATTGTGGTGGGTAAACTGGGCACCGCCGCGATCAGTGGTCCGGAACTGCGCCGGGCGGTCAACCGGGCTCAGGGATCTGAGCGAGGCGTTGTTAGTGATGAGCAGTTGCTAATCGCATTGGAGGATGCCCGGGCCGCTGGTGAGAAGATTGTTTTTACTAATGGCTGCTTTGATATTCTGCATGCGGGTCACGTCGGCTATCTGGAGCAGGCACGGGCTCAGGGCGACCGGCTGGTGTTGGCGATCAATGATGATGAGTCGGTGCGCCGGCTTAAGGGCGAAGGCAGACCAATCAATCCGGTTGATCGACGCAAAGCGGTGCTGGCCGGTCTGGAAGCGGTCGACTGGGTGGTCAGTTTTGCCGAGGATACGCCCGAACGGCTGTTAGAACAGATCCGCCCGGAAGTGTTGGTGAAAGGGGGGGATTACGGCCTCGATCAGGTGGTGGGCGGTGAGTTTGTTAAAAGCTATGGTGGTGAGGTTAAGGTGCTGTCTTTCCTCGATAACTGCTCGACGACCGCGATTGTTGAGAAAATACAGAGCAGTTGATTCGTTGTATCAATTGTTTGGCGAGCCTGCCTTCAGGCTCTCCATAGCGGTCATGACATTGGCGCGCAGATGATCTGGGTTGATCGTGCCAATAATGGCACTGCTGACGCCCTGGTGGCCGAGCACCAGATCGAAACTGGCGCGTACCGGATCGCTATCGATACTCTGGGCGATATGCCCTGAGGCCAGTGCTTTTTTGATAAAGATCCCTTTCTGAGCTGCCAGAGCATAATCGATAACCGGTTGCTCATCCCGGTAAGCCAGATTGTAGGTGACCATGGCAATATCGGAACGTTTCAGCGTTTCAATTCCGCCCTCAATGGTCTTTGTGGACATTCCTCCTGCGCGTATCTTTCCCTCTGTTTTCAGTTGCTCCAGCTGCTCAAGAATACCGTAGTGATTGATGACGTCGAGATCATTTCCATCGGAATGTACCAGCAGAATATCGATGACATCGGTGCGCAATCGTTGCAGGCTGCGTTCGACGCTGAAACGCACATGCTCCGGGGTGAAATTGAAATGTGATTCGCCTGTCTGCGGGTCAAACTCTTCTCCGACCTTACTACAGATCAGCCAGTGGTGGCGCTGGTGTTGCAATAACGGCCCCAGTCGCGTTTCACTGTTGCCATAAGCAGGGGCCGTATCCAACAGATTGATACCCAGATCGCGACTCAGGTCCAGCAGTCTGGCTGCCTGCTGATCATTCGGTATGGTAAAGCTGTTGGGGTATTTCACCCCTTTATCCCGCCCCAGCTTAACGGTGCCAAGCCCGATAGGGCTGACCTGCAACCCGGTGCCAGCAATTTCTCTGAGCGTCAGCAAAACATGGCCTCCCACACCGGTTGGGCAATGTCAGGGTGGGGCAACTGACCGGTGACCAGGGTGTCGGCTTTGTTTGCTGGGATAATATGCTGCTCATCCAGCAGGGTGAGAATCTGATCGCTGAGGTCGGGTGCCAGCGCCAGTTTGGTTGGCCAGCTGATGATACAGTTCCCGGCGGTCTGGGCAAAGGCTGAGTCCGGGCGGGTGAGAGATGACTGTTTGGGTTCGGCCCGGTTAATATGAAAGCTGGCCCAGCGCGGTTTTTTTAACTCGACCCAGGGGAGCAGTTCACGGATAAGTTTCTCGGCCTTTTGACACTGCTGTTCTGAGGAGAGCTTTATTCCGCTTTCCGCCAGATCTCCGCCCAGATACCACACATACTCGCCATGACTGGCGGGATGTGTGGTGATAGTCACCACTGGCTTACTGCCGCCACTGATGCAGTGAGCAAAGGTGGGCAGGTCTGATTGATGGCGCACCATCACCATATGCAAAGGTCTGCGCTGCATCTGTGGCTGGCGTATCGTTAAGTGCTGCAACAGTGTTTCAGTGCCTTCCCCGGCAGTGGTGATATAGCGTTGAGCTTCGATTCTCAGTTGGGGAAGTTGCAGTGCGGTTACGCCGCTATCTGTCAGTTCAAACTGAATATCGCTGGCGTCGATTTTGAGTATCCGCTGAATATGAGGTCTGGCCAGTGCGTCAATAACCGTTGGTACGTCCAGCACAATCTCGTTGAGTCGATAGAGATTACCGCGAAAATCCGGGTGGTTGAAGGCCTCTGGCCTTTGATCGGGAGCGACCGCATCAACTCTGCCTTTCAGTGCTTTACTGGCAAAAAAACTGGTCATTTTGGCGCCCAGCGAGGCTTTGGACCACATATAATGTGCCTCAGAGAGGATTCTGGCCGAACTCAGATCCAGCTCGCCGCGGCCTTCGATACAGGCGCGCCAGCGGGATGGCATATCGGCAATGCTGCTGGATGCCTGCGTCAGCACACCATTGAGCGCATATTTGGTGCCGCCATGGATGATTCCCTGAGAGCGCACCGACTGGGCTCCACCAAGATCACCGGTTTCCAGCAGGAGGGCATCATAACCCTGTTGTAGCACCCGGTTAAGCAACCACAAACCAGCAACGCCACCGCCAAGAATAACCAGATCTGTCTTTATTGTTTGCATGAGCCATTCCGCAACTTAACAGGGGTCATTATACCTTCGGTATCACAGGCTGATAATGGTAAACTGATGTTTTCTGATTGGAATCTGTTTATCCCCATGACCCGATTGCTCTATTCGCTGCTGTTTTACTGCCTGACACCGCTGATATTGCTGAAGCTATGGCTGCGCGGACGTCAGAGTCCGGAATATCGTCGTCGCTGGGGTGAGCGCTTTGGTTTTATTCCCCGGTTAAGCGGGGAGCGGCCGATCTGGATCCATGCGGTGTCGTTTGGTGAAACCATGGCCATCATTCCGCTGGTGGAAAGGTTGCTGGCGGAACATCCGCAGATTCCGGTATTTATTACCAGCATGACGCCAACGGGCAGCGCCCGGGTATTGGAACACTTTGGCAGTCGCGTGGGACATGCCTATTGCCCCTATGATATTCCCTGTGCGCTGGGGCGTTTTCACCGGCGAATCCGGCCACGTAGTTGCGTCATCGTCGAGACCGAGCTCTGGCCTAATCTTATCCACAGTTGTGCTAAACGCGGGATTCCTGTGCTGGTAACCAATGCCCGGTTATCGGCGCGCTCAGCTGCAGGTTATCAGCGGTTTCGCTGGCTGACAGCGCCTATGCTGCAAGAGATCAGTGTTATCGCAGTGCAAAACAGGGATGATGGCGAACGCTTTATCTCGCTGGGGCTGGCAGCGGAAAAGTTACAGGTCACCGGTAGTATCAAATTCGATATTCAAACCCCGCAGGGGGTAGAGGCTGAAGTAGCCAGGCTTCGCACTGCCTGGGGGCCTGATCGCCCCGTTATTATCGGTGCCAGCACCCATGATAATGAAGAGTCTCAGTTGCTTGAGGTATATCGTAATCTCAAATCCCGTTACCACAATCTTCTGCTGATTCTGGTGCCGCGACATCCGGAACGCTTCCCGACGATCTACGATATGAGTGTCAAAGCCGGATTCCGGACCTGTCGCCGAAGCGTTTCGCCATTACCCGCGGCAGATTGTGAGGTCTATCTCGGGGATACTATGGGGGAGTTGATGACTCTGTACAGCGCTGCGGATATTACTTTTGTGGGTGGCAGCCTGATTGAACGGGGTGGGCACAATCCGCTGGAACCGGCAGTATTAAGTAAGCCGGTGTTAATGGGGCCCAATGTGTATAACTTTCACCAGATTGTGAATACGATGGAGCAGGAACTGGCGCTGCAGGTGGTCAGCGGTGCTGAAGAGCTACAGCAGGCGCTCGCAGAGTTGCTGGATCATCCCGAACATGCCCGTGCGATGGGTCTTCGCGGGCAAAACTGTATCCGCGCGAACCGCGGAGCGCTGGATCAGCAACTGGCGCTGGTGAAGCAGCTGGCCGGTATTCAGTAACCACCGGATTTATTCTGCGGTTATCTCTTCAGCAGCCAGTTATTACGAGCTAAGTTGTTACAAGTAAGTTATTAAAAACTTAATGATTAAAAGCTCAGCTGCCGGTCCATCTCTTCACAAAGCCAGTGGCCAACAAAAATATGGGCTTCCTGAATCCGCGCTGTTTCGCTGCTGGGCGCTTTGATCAGATGATCGGCAATGGTGTTAAGCTTTCCACCATTTTCCCCTGTCCACGCCCAGCAGGTCGCACCCATTGCCTGAGCGGCTTCAATGGCGTTGATCACATTGGCGCTGTTGCCTGAGGTCGATAATCCGATGACCAGATCTTCAGGGCGACACAGGGCCTCGATCTGCCGGGTGAACACCGAATCAAATCTGTAATCGTTGGAGTGGGCCGTCAGAATTGAGCTGTCTACCGTTAATGCGATAGCCGGCAGTGCCCGGCGTTCCGCTTTATAACGGACCACAAACTCAGCCGCCAGATGCTGACTGTCAGCGGCACTGCCGCCGTTACCGAGGAACAGCAGCTTACCGCCGCTGGCAAAAGTGTCTGAGATCTGCCCGGCCAGTTTCTCAACATCAGCCTGGATCTCAGGCAGACGGTTAAACGTCTGCATATGACGTTGCAGTGCATCTTCAAAAGCCATCAGTTATATCCTTACAGATCGAAGCTGAACTGTTCGCCAGCCTGTTCAGCAAAAATGTCGGTTAGCAGGTCATTCAACAAGGCCCCATCGCTGTCACGCACCCAGGTTTCGCCATTAAAGTCGAAATGAAAACCGCCGCTACGGGCAGCCAGCCATAACTGTTTTACCGGGGTCTGGCGGGTGAAGATAACCTGTGTTTTATTTTCGCAGATGACGGTCAGAACGCCGCCGTTATTCATAAAGTCGAGATCGGTTTCCGCCTCATCTAAAATCTCTTCAATCTGTTCCAGGGTGTCATCGACGCGCTGATTAAATTCTGATTCATTCATTGTCATACTCGCAGGCGGAAAATTATCATCAGGAGAGAGTATATAGCAGTTCGTTCAGGTACTCATCATGGCAGCGGCGCTGTATAATCGGACGATTAACATAATGTCAGGAATAATTGCCGTGAAAGCCTGTTGGATTGCCATTTTTTTGAGTGCCCTGTTAATCAGTGGATGTGGTCAGAAAGGAAACCTTTATCTGCCTGATGATGCGCCAAAGCCAAAACAGGTGCAGCAATAGTCGCGCTATGCAATGGCCGTCGATCGTCTCAACGCCCCATCGGTTTTGACAGGGCGGCAATAACAGGCTCAGCACTCCTGAGCAGTAACCCTATTTGATACAGAAAGAAGACAATGGATAATTTTCAATACCTGAACGGCCGTCTCTGTGCCGAAGAAGTGCCGGTTAGCCGGATCGCCGAAGAGTTCGGCACGCCAACCTATATTTATTCCCGTGATGCCCTGGAACGCGCTTATCTCGATTACGCGCAGGCACTGGAAGGCCGTGATGCACTGGTTTGTTATGCGGTGAAAGCCAATGCAAATATTGGAGTACTGAATGTACTTGCCCGTCTGGGGGCAGGTTTCGATATTGTCTCTCTGGGCGAGCTTGAACGGGTTATCAAAGCGGGCGGTGATCCGTCTAAAGTGGTGTTTTCGGGTGTGGCTAAGCGAGAAGATGAGATACGCCGGGCACTGGAACTGGGGATTCACTGTTTTAATGTTGAATCCGAAGCGGAGCTGGGGCGTCTGAATAAAGTTGCCAGTGAGCTGGATAAAGTCGCCGCGATCTCTCTTCGGGTTAACCCCGATGTTGATGCCGGTACCCATCCCTATATCTCTACCGGGCTAAAGGACAATAAATTCGGTGTGGCGATTGATGATGCGGTGCGTATCTATACCTATGCTCACAGTCTGAGCCATCTGGATGTCCAGGGTGTCGACTGTCATATCGGTTCGCAGCTGACTGAGATTGCGCCCTTCCTGGATGCTCTGGACCGGTTACTGTTGCTGATTGATACGCTGGCAGAGCAGGGTATTACCATTAAGCATCTGGATCTGGGTGGTGGCCTTGGTGTCTGTTATACCGATGAAGTGCCTCCTTCACCACAGGACTATATCAGCGCAGTCATCGAGAAACTGGGCGACCGGCCGCTTAAACTGATCTTTGAGCCAGGCCGTTCGATTGCCGCGAATGCCGGTATTCTGATCACTAAGGTCGAATTTCTGAAGTGCACCGAACACAAGAACTTTGCCATCATCGATGGTGCCATGAATGATCTTATCCGTCCGGCGCTTTACAGCGCTTATATGGAGATTATTCCGGTGAATATTCGTGAAGAGGGCGAAGCCCGTTGTTTTGATCTGGTGGGCCCGGTATGCGAATCCAGTGACTTTCTGGGTAAAGACCGGGAACTGAACATTGAGGCGGGTGACCTGCTGGCCGTCTGCTCTGCGGGTGCTTATGGCTTTGGCATGAGTTCTAATTACAATGCCCGGAACCGTGCAGCAGAGGTGATGGTGGATGATAACCAGGTGCATCTGATTCGCAAACGCGAAACTATCGCAGATCAGCTGCGGGGTGAAGCTGTTTTACCAGGGTGAAGACTGGCGCTAAGATTCTGGTTAAGCGATCGGATAAGACGATTAGCTAAGCAAGCGTTACGCATAAGCCCATAGAAAAGGCAAAACACTGTCCGAACAGTGCGCCTGAAGAGATAACTATGTTAGTTAGATTTACTAAAATGCATGGCCTTGGCAATGATTTTCTGGTGCTCGATACTGTCACCCAGAAGGTAAAGGTTAACTCTGCGATCGTCGCCCGGCTGGCCGATCGTAATTTTGGTGTTGGTTTTGATCAGATGCTGATTGTGGAACCCCCCACCAACCCCGATATGGATTTCCGTTACCGGATCTTCAATGCGGATGGTAGTGAGGTTGAGCACTGCGGCAATGGTGCCCGTTGTTTTGCTAAGTTTGTTCGTGATAAGCGTCTGACCGCCAAAGAAACCGTGGCGGTTGAAACCCAGAAAGGCCCGATCTATCTGACCATTACGGAGGATAAGCAGGTGGTGGTCGATATGGGGGTGCCGGTACTGGAGCCACAGCAGATTCCGTTCAGTGCGGATCAGCAGGCTGTCACCTATCCCATTGAAGTGGATGGGCAGACGCTGCAGATCAGTGCCGTGTCGATGGGTAACCCTCACGGAGTGTTGGTGGTTGATGCGGTCGATAACGCACCGGTAGAAACCTGGGGGCCAGCACTGGAATCGAATCCAAAGTTTCCGGCCAAAGCGAATATCGGTTTTATGGAAGTCATCAGCGGTGCCGAGATCCGTCTGCGTGTTTATGAGCGGGGCGCGGGCGAAACGATGGCCTGCGGAACGGGTGCCTGTGCCGCCGTTGTTGCGGGCCGTTTGCGCGGCCTGCTCGATGATAAAGTAACGGTGCATCTGACCGGTGGCTCACTCGTGATTGAATGGCCCGGCGAAGGTGATGCTTTGCTGATGACCGGGCCAGCTACCACTGTATATGAAGGGCAGATTTTTATATGAGTGACAATACAGCAACAGAGACCCTGCATCCTGAGATCAGCGCCACCCAGGTGGCTGAATATCTGCAGCAGCATCCGGACTTTTTCAGTGGCAATGAATATCTGCTGGAGAAGCTTTATGTGCCTCACCAGCGGGGGAACACGGTGTCGCTGGTGGAGCGTCAGACCAGCCTGCTGCGCCAGAAAAACCGCGAACTACATGACTATCTTGGCGATATGATCGGTGTCGCCCGGGAAAACGATATCCAGTTCAGTAAAACCAAGAAAATGGTGTTGGCGCTGATGGATGCAGAAACCCTCGATGATGTGGCTGTCGCGATTGATGAAAGTCTGTGTCTGGACTTTAACAGTGATACCACGGCGCTGGTGTTGTTCAGTGATCAACACGAAGACCTGAGCAATCTGCGTCTGCTACCCCGGGAAGATTCTGCGGCAATCGATGCGCTGGTGGATCAGTCTCAGACCCGCTGCGGCAATCTTACCGAACTGCAGAATCAGTTTATGTTCCGCGAGCAGGCGTTTAAGGTGAAGTCGGCTGCAGCGGTTCCTCTGGTGAAGGGGGAAACCTTAGGCCTGCTGGCGATAGGTAGTTATGATGCGACCTATTTCCAGAGTAATCAGGGCACCCTGTTCCTCGATTATATCGGTCAGGTGCTCAGCCGCGTGGTTTCGCCTTTGTTGCAGGGTTGTAAGGCCTGATTAATGAGCCGGTTTTAAAGTGAGCTCTTTATTATGAGCTCAGGCAACGCTGCGCTGGATGGGTTTTATACTTATCTGAGCAGCGAACGGCAGTATTCCCGCCATACTCTCAGCAACTACCGGCGTGATCTTGGCCGGTTGCAGGATTACCTGCAACACAGCACCCTGTTTCCTGATGGCAAGGTGGACTGGGGCCGGATTGAAGCGAAACATATCCGTAATTTTGTTGCCTGGGTGCACCGTGAAGGTCTGGGTGGCAAAAGCATTCAGCGATTGCTCTCCGCTATTCGCAGCTTCTATAAATATCTCTACCGTGAAGGACTGGTAAAGCAAAATCCTGCCCTCGGTATCCAGGCACCTAAAAGTCCGCGCAGGTTGCCCCAGACCCTCGATGTCGATCAGCTTAACCAGCTGCTTGAGTGTGACGCGGGCGAAACCGATCCGCTGGAATGCCGGGATCAGGCGATGCTGGAGTTGATCTACTCCTCCGGGCTGCGTTTATCCGAACTGGTCAGTCTGGATCTGCACAGTATCGACTGGCAGGAAGCCACCCTGCGGGTGGTGGGTAAAGGTTCAAAAGAGCGCCTGTTACCGATCGGTCGTAAGGCGATGCAGGCGCTGGATCAGTGGCTCGACCTGCGTGATAGCATGGCGCGCCCGGAAGAGATGGCGCTGTTTGTCAGCCAGCGGGGCACGCGTATCAGTACCCGTAGCGTGCAGTTACGGGTCGACCGCCGGGCAAAGATGCAACATACTCAGGGGAAGGTGTATCCGCACCGGTTGCGACATTCATTTGCCAGCCATATGCTGGAGTCCAGTGGTGATCTGCGTGCGGTACAGGAGTTATTAGGGCATGCGGATATATCCACCACCCAGATCTACACCCATCTGGATTTCAGGCACCTGATGGATGTTTACGATAAAGCCCATCCCCGCGCCCATAAACAGCCACACAAGCAGGCCGATAAAGACGATGATTAAATGTATAACCTTCGATCTCGATGATACCCTCTGGGCGGTTGACCCGGTAATCGTTGAAGCCAACAACACGCTGTATCACTGGCTCAGCGAGCATGCGCAACTGTTTGTGCAGTGTTATCAGTTAAGCGACTTTGAACACCTGAAACAACGGGCATTGCAAACCTTTCCAGATATTGGCCACAGTGTGACTCAGATTCGACTGAAACAGCTGGAGATCGGACTACTGGATGCGGGTTATCCACAGGATCAGGCCGTTGCGCTGGCTCAGCAGGCATTTGATGTCTTTATTGCAGCACGTAATCAGGTTGAACTCTTTGAACACGCCCGGGCGATGCTGGAGCAACTGAAACAGGACGGTTATCTGATTGGCGCACTGAGTAATGGCAACGCCGATGTTAATCGGGTGGGCTTAGGCGATATTTTCGATTTTGCCCTCAATGCCGATGGCGTGGGTAAAGAGAAGCCTCATCCGCTGATGTTTGAACAGATGCTGCATAGTCAGCGGCTGCGGCCAGAGCAGGTGATCCATATTGGCGATAACCCCCATCATGATATTGTTGGCGCGCAAAATGTGGGTCTGTGGACGATCTGGGTAAATCTGGATAACAGGCTATGGCCAGAAGGTGAACAGGCTGACCGCAGTGTGACTTGTCTGAGTGATATTCCCGGGCGTGTGGCTCAGATTGCAGAGATCGCAGCACAACGGGCAACTCTTTAGGAAATGTGATGACAGAGCCGACCCCTTTAAATCCTGAACCGCAGAATCAGATAAACCTGAGTTACAACTCAGTCGAGGATCGTATTCTTATCCGGGCACATGAAAACGGTAAAGAGTATCGCGCCTGGTGGACCCGCCGGTTAGCGTTGCGGATTTACAAACTGTTTAACGAGCATACGTTTCCCACTGAAAACAGCGCCACTCATCTGCAACCTGAACAGTTACACAGCCTGGGTGATATGGAAAAGCAGGGTGCGGTGCAGCAGGCCGATTTCTCCACCCCGTATCAGTCAGATGCCAGCCATTTTCCGCTGGGTGAAGAAGGCATTCTGGTACAGCGTATCGATATTAAAACGGTCGATAAGCTGGTGCGGTTTATTATGCTGCCTGCCGACGGTGAGGGCATGACGCTGTCATTACCGCCGGGCCAGCGCTATTCCTTTGAACATATGTTGCAACGGGTGATGGTGGCCGCGGAGTGGATTCAGGATAAACCGACAGATAGTGCCGGGGCACCTCAGAAACCGATTCAGTCTCACTGAATCGGGCCGTTATCTGCCGGCGCGCCGATAACCGGCAATCAGTGAGCCGGTGACGATTGCCAGGCAGGCTAGCAGCAGGGTGAGATCTGCTGGCGCAAGCCCCGCTATTACCAGCAGTAGCGCCGAGATCAGCGGCGCCGAGTAGGCCAGTACGCCGAGCAGCTGCAGGTTGCCATGTTTAACACCATAATCCCAGGTAAAGAATGCAACCCCTACCGGGCCGATGCCTAATCCCAGCACGCCGATCCACTGTGTGGTGGTGTCGGGCCAGACGGTGGTTTCCCAAAGCCTGTGGCAGAGAAAAGCTAAGATCGCGGTGACGCCGCAAAACCAGCCTGCCGCATCGGTGGAGACCTGTTTGACCAGCCGGCTTAGTACCGAATAACCTGACCAGATGAAGGCACAGCTCAGTGCCAGCAGGTAACCGCTGAGATAGTCTGGGTTGAATCCGTCGCTACCCTGACCAATCAGTAACCAGCAACCATAGAGTGCAATGATCGCGCCCGCCAGGTGTCGTTTCATCAACTGCTCCCCGGGTAATAAACTGGCAAATAGCACAATCAGCAAGGGCCAAAGGTAGGCGATAAGACTCACACTGACCGCCGGGGCTTTGGTCATCGCCAGAAAGTAACAGAAGTGATAGCCGAAATAGCCACCCACGCCTAAAATCCACGCCAGTTTAGGCTGTCGCAGATGGCGTAAACCGAGGCTTCCCTGACGCCACCAGTTTAGTGACATCAGCAGAAATGCCAGCGCAAAGGTCATCGCCATCATCTGAAACGGAGGAATCCGGCCTTCAGTCAGTCGGGTTAAAAGTGCCAGGGTCCCCCAGAGCCAGATAGAAACTGAACCAATGAGTGTGGCCCGGAGTGTTGTGGATAGCATGTATATGATTCCGATAAATTTTCATATCAGCATAAGGGCTTGCCGCAGGGCGGTCTTTGTCGTGATGGCGGAATTATTTGCCGGAACGGCGAAAGAAGCTGGGGGGGATATCAAAATGCTTGCGAAACCGATCACTGAAAGCGGCAAGGCTGGCATAACCGACGCGCTCTGCCACCTGCTGTATACTCACCTGGCCAGTTTCCAGAAGCTGCCAGGCCTGCTGCATACGTTTTTCTATCAGGTATTGTTGTGTTGTCATCCCCAGTTGCTGGCGAAACAGCTCACTCAGCTGACGTGGACTAAGGCTGGCAATACCCGCTAACTGGGACAGGCTGACCGGCTCGTGGTAATGGTGATCCAGGTAGTTGCGCGCTGTTGCTACGCGCCGGTCAAGATTGAGGGGTTCACCCTGCTGTTCATGGAGTAGCTGAATTAATAGTAACAGCATCTGGCGCTGGCTACTGGGTGAGTTATTTGTTTGTAGCTGTTGATGAAGAAAACAGACGTAGTGAATTAACGCAGGAGAGAGCCTGATAAAGGCTGGCAAGCGTTCCAGTTCGGGGGCCAGGGCGTTGGGAATATCGGCGACCACAAAGCAGTTGTCAGCGGAACCGGTGAAGTGATGGTTTTCTCCGGCAGCGATCACCGCTGCATATTGCGATGACACTTTGCCCGCATGCGCACCGACGCGCATCTCCAGTAAGCCGGACACCGGCAACACCAGTTGATGATAGTCATGCTGGTGGCTGTGAGTCTCAGCACTGTAACTGCGCAAATCCAGAATAAGGTGTTTATCGGCGATAACCATAGCCGGATTGTAACAGCCTTATTCTGAAGCGGAATGCGCTTTATTCAGGTTCTGGCAATTTAACTCATGTACTCGCCGCCGTTAACCGACAGGTTAGTCCCGGTGATATAACCGGCATCGTCAGCCGTGAGGAATGCCACGGCTCTGGAAATCTCTTCAGGTTGTCCCAGACGGCCCACAGGAATGCCCGCCACAATGGATTCCAGTACATTTTCAGGTATCTGACTAACCATGGGGGTGTCGATAAAGCCTGGTGACACCGCATTGACGGTTACGCCTTTGCGCGCGCCTTCTTTTGCGATGGCCTTGGTAAAACCATAGATCCCTGCTTTGGCAGCAGAGTAGTTCGCCTGCCCAAACTGACCCTGTTCGCCATTCAGCGATGAGATATTAACAATGCGACCAAAACCCCGGTTACACATAGCATCAAATACCGGCTGACACATGTTGTACATAGAATCCAGGTTGGTACGAAGGACGTCCTGCCACTGCTGCGGTTGCATCCGTTTTAAGGGGGCATCACGGGTTATACCCGCGTTGTTAACCAGAATATCGACTGGCCCCAGATCCTCTTCCACTGTAGCAATAAAACGGCAGCAGCTCTCATAATCGGTAACATCCAGTGGATAGATAGTGACTTCGTAGCCTTCAGCCTGCATGGTTTTCTGCCACTTCTGAGCCTCGGTATCGGTGCCAGGAAAGTAGCTTCCAACAACCTGGTGGCCCTGATCGAACATCGCTTTGCACATGGATTCGCCTAAACCGCCGTTAGCGCCAGTCACTACTGCTATGCGTTGAGTCATATTGTTCTCCTGTTGATATTGTTGTTATCGGATGAGTTCGTGAGTAAAAGTGCTCTCGCTATAGCTTGAGCAGAGGTTTGAGGTTGGGTGCCAGTGAGATCGTTCCCTGCTGAATATAGTCCTGACTCCGGGCTTCAATATGCGGCAGCTGATACAGATAGTTGACCATGATACCTGCGGATTGCTGTAAGCCTTTTGCGGATGAATCTGCCAGCCAGTTCAGCTGGGCTATCTGGGCTCCATTACTGAGATGAAAGTGGGCGACCGGATCTTTACTCAGATGCCCCTTACCTTTTACCTGGCTAAGATAGTGGCAAGCCAGGCTCAATAGGGGGTCGCGGGCTTCTGCTGATGGCAGATGATCCGCAGTATCTGAGTCCGGTTTGAGTGTTAACCATTGCCTGCCACCGGCTAACTGTTCCAGTTCAGAGTCGTTCTGCTCTTCCAGCCAGCGACAGAAACCAGGCATCGGTGACAGGGTTGAAAACTGTTCCAGATGGGGATATTCCTGCTGTAGTCTGGCGACAACCCGCTTGATGAGAAAGTTACCAAAACTGATTCCTGCCAGGCCCTGCTGCGCATTTGAGATAGAGTAAAAAATAGCGGTATCTGCTTGCTGGATATCCTGTAGCGGTGCGTCTTCATCCAACAATGTCTGAACGTTATTGGCCAGCCCCTTAACCAGAGCCACTTCGACAAAGATGAGTGGTTCGTTGGGCATGTTGGGGTGAAAGAAGGCAAAGCAGCGGCGATCAGAGTCGAGCCGGTTTTTCAGGTCATCCCAGCTCTGTATCTCGTGTACTGCTTCATAGGCGATTAGTTTTTCCAGCCGCTCGGCACTGGACTGCCAGGTAATCTGTTCCAGCTGCAGTAAGCCAATATCAAACCAGCTGATCAGTAACCGTTTCAGATCGGCTTCCAGTTCAGCGAGTGGTGAATGGTTTTTTTTCAGGGTGAGCAGTTCAGCGCGCATATCAACCAGAAATTTCACGCCCTCTGGCAAACCGTTAAACTGGGTTAACAGCCGAAGCCGGGGTGGGTCCAGAGCATCTCTCAGTTGCTGAACGGCCGTAGCGCGGGCCTCTGCTGATGCGTTTTTCCACGACTGAAAGCATTCGTCGACCTGGGCATCATTGATTCCGTAATGCTCGGCGAGTAACAGTAAAAATCGCGTCCGGCCCTGTTTATTCAGGTTTAGATAGCTGCGCCCCAGAATGACCGCCCGGTTTCGTGCGGTGACTTCATTGCACTCTTGTAATAAGCAGCCGTCCATCCATTGAATTAAGCGTTCTGAATCGCCCTGATTTAACTCTGGGCTTAGCTGCAGCTCATCCGCACTGGCGTTACTTTCAGGTGTGCGCCAGATACGCCGCAGGTGGCCAATCGTCCGTCCCAGTAATGTCGGTGTGGCTTCAGCTGTGGGGGTGCTGGTCTGGGTCATCATTGTATTCTCCCGCCATTGTTGGATTTATACCGCCATGCGTGGGGGTCAAATTAGCAGGATTGATTAATTAAACCAAGGGTTTTTACTTGGTTTTGCAGGTAAAAACCATTAATGTTATCTCTTCCCATGCCTGGGTGCCCGGTTTTCAGGGCAGCAAATAACAATAACTGAGGACGTGAAGATGGATGATTTACATGGCTTTTACCTTGAAGATCTGCAAGTTGGCCAGACGGCAAGTTATGCAAAAACAGTCACCGAAGCGGATGTCATTCTGTTTGCCGGGGTTTCTGGTGATGATAATCCTGTCCATATCAATGCTGAATATGCCGGGCAGACCATGTTTGGTCAGCGAATTGTCCATGGAATGTTCAGTGCCGCGTTGATATCTGCTGTTCTGGGTACCCGTATGCCTGGTCCGGGTGCTATTTATATTGATCAGCAATTGAAATTCACCGCGCCTGTCTATATTGGTGATACCGTGACCGCGACAGCTACAGTGCTGGAGATTAATTTAGAGCGTCGTCGGGTATCGTTGGAAACGGTTTGCACGGTAAAAGGAAAGGTCGTTGCTGAAGGCGTCGCCACTAACATGGTTGATCGTCGTCCGGTTTAAACAGGAGAGATAAAATGCTGATGAACAGAGAGAAAAGTGCGCTGATGGTGATCGATGTGCAGGCGAGGTTGCTGCCTGGTGTGCATCATAGCGAAGAGCTGGTAAAGAATTGTCGCTGGTTAATAGAGCTGGCTCAGCTGGTGGGGGTTCCGGTATTAGGCTCTGAACAGTATCCACAGGGTGTCGGGCCCACTGCTGACGAGTTAAAGACGTTGTTACCGGCTGAAGACTTTATCGCTAAAACATTTTTCTCCTGTGCGGACTCTCCCGAGTGCAGCGCCCGTCTTGACGCGATGGGACGCGAAGAGATTATTATCTGCGGCATGGAAGCTCATGCCTGCGTTATGCAAAGCGCTTTACGGCTGCGGGAGCAGGGAAAGAAAGTCTATGTCGTTGCTGATGCGATATCCGCCCGCAATCCGCTGGATACCGAGTATGCCATTGCCCGCATGCGTGATGAAGGGGTGAAAATTGTTACCCGGGAGATGGTTGGTTTTGAATGGATGGTGCGCTCTGATGTGCCTGAATTCAAAGATTTCAGTATGAAATTCTTACGTTAAGGGGCCGTGGTTTATTGCGCAGGTGGTCTGGCAAGCAGGATTCACGGTGCGTATGAGAGAGCAGAGCCGTGTGAACGTTTTCGCTCTGGGCTGATAGTTGTTGATCGTGCTGTCTCCTGAGCGTAAATGGTTGTTTATGCTGATCTGACGCCTGAGACTGAAAAATAAGCATTGGCTCTTAAGTAATACACTCTTGAGCACTGTGCTTTTAAGTAAGGCATTATGCCGTCACAAGCGGATGGTTCAGTCCGGCTGGTGGCTGAACGAGTTGCCGCTAACTGCACGGTCTGGGCTGGCTTGGTATGATTGTGGGGCGATAAAGCCAATGAGTCAGTCACCGGAGAGTACCGGGTGAAAAAAACAGATAGCAACGAACAGACCCCTTCATCCGCAAGAGTGATGCAGACTAACGATGTTGAGCGGAACCGGCTATTAGCTGAAATGGCTGAACAGTCAACCGACATGATCTCCCGGCATACCCCCGATGACTGGCGCTTTATATACGCGTCTCCCGCCGTTGTGCACTTGCTGGGTTATAGTGTCGAAGAGATTATCGGTATGTCTGCCTATGAGTTATATCATCCCGATGATGTTGAGGATTTCAAGCGTCGTGCCCCCAGCGTCAGTTATGAGCGGGGGCTGTACACCCACACCTATCGCTTTCGTTGTAAAGATGGTCACTATACCTGGCTGGAAAGCACCAGCCGTTCGATTCGGGATGTTACTACCGATGAGCTAAAAGAGATTCTGGTGGTCTCCCGGGATGTTAGTCAGCGTATTAATGCCGAACAGGCGAATCGTCGCCTGGCGAGAGTGCTGGAGCGCAGTAGTGATCTGGTGGCTTTTGTGACTCCCGATTACCGGGTCAGCCAGCTCAATGAAGCGGCCAGAAATACCCTGGGACTTGAGGTCAGCGGTGATCAGTCTTTAGCGTTAAAGCGGTTGTTTACCCCGGACAGTTACTCGCTGTTACAGCAACAGGCTTTTCCTGAGGCCCAGCATCAGGGGAGCTGGCGAGGAGAAGCCGAGATGTACAGCAGGGTTCATCAACGGGCGATGCCGGTGATACTCGAGGTACAGGCTCATCGCACCCTGGATAACCGGTTGGAATACTTCTCGACGGTTGCCCGCGATATGACTGCGATTAAGCAGGCTGAAGCGAAGCAACAGCAGTATCAGCGGGAGATCGATCATGCGGCCCGGCTGATAACGATGGGGGAGATGGCGACGGGGCTTGCACATGAGATCAATCAGCCTTTAACTGCGGTGGTGAATTACGTGCGCGGGATTCAGCGACGTTTGCACACGGACCGGGGCTCTGCGATGAATGATATCGGGCAGCCGCTGGAGCGCATAGCGAATACAGCATTGCGCGCCGGTGAAATTGTTCGTCGGATGATGGATTTTACGCGCAAAAGTGACCCGGAATGTCAGCAGTTAGAACTCAACTCTTTAGTTAATGACCTGATCGGTTTTTGTGCCAGTGCGGCTAAAAGACATAATGTGATACTGGAGAATGCTATGCCTGCCAGCCTGCCGAAAGTCTTCGCCGACCGGATTCAGCTGGAACAGATACTCCTGAACCTGTTGCTCAATGGTATAGAAGCCTGTCATCGTGAGCCGCATCAGCCGCCACTGAAGGTATGGCTTGAGGCTTCTACGGATAAAGCGGATAAGGTTATAATTTCGGTACTTGATCAGGGGCCGGGCTTGCCAGAGGGTGATTCAGAGCGGTTGTTTGAGCAGTTTTTTACCACCAAAACTGATGGCCTTGGCATGGGGCTGGCCATCAGTCGGACATTGATTGAGCGACATGGTGGGCAGTTGCTGGCGGTCAATCGACCTGACGGTGGTGCGCAGTTTAGCTTCATGCTGAGCACTTCAGAAGCCGATGCTTCAGGATAGCCACTTCCCTAATAAGATGATGAACAGATGATAAGAATGCCATGACTGAGCAGACGGTATATGTAGTAGATGATGATGGTGACGTGCGTGATTCTCTGCAATGGTTGCTTGAATCAGTAGGTCTTAACGTCGTCTCGTTCGATAATGCCCAGGCTTTTCTGGATAGTTTTAAACCGGGTTCAAGTGGTTGTATTTTGATGGATGTGCGGATGCCGGGTTTGAGTGGTCTCAGCGCACAGGAAAAAATGCCGGATTACCATGTCGATATCCCTCTGATAATGATCTCTGGCCATGGCAATGTAGATATGGCCGTGAAGGCGATGACTCAGGGAGCCAGAACCTTTATTGAAAAACCGTTTAATGATCAGATATTGCTGGATCATGTTCAGCAGGCTCTGGCACTGGATCTGGCGCAGCGGGATGGACTGCAGAGGTTAGAATTGATACAGCAGCATTATGCTGCGCTGACCAAACGTGAACGGCAGGTGTTTGAACAGGTTGCCCTGGGGCTTGCGAATCAGGAAATTGCCTCGGTGTTGGGTATCAGCCGTAAAACAGTCGAAGGTCATCGGGCCAATCTGATGCACAAGATGGCCGCACATTCTTTGCCAGAATTAATCCAGATGGCGATCAGTCTCGATATCATTACGGGTTATAGCCGCTAGTCAGTCTGGTTCGTTATTGACCTTATGGATGCCGGTGTTGATTACCCTGTTTTTCGATAGAGAGGAGGCGGCCTTGCTCTGTTGTTCCTGAAACGGGACTGAACGTTCCCATGCGTGGATCGCCAGCTTTCTTTCTGCAGACCAGCGGTAGTTACCGCTCTCGCCGCTCTCGCGGATCACCCGGTGGCAGGGGATCAGATAACCAATGTTATTGGCGGCGACAGCACTGCCAATGGCCCGCTGCGCTTTAGGTGAACCGGTGGCCGCCGCGAGTTGAGAATAGGAGTACAGCTCACCTGGCTGGGTATTCAGCAAGGCTTCCCACACTTTAATCTGAAAGTTAGTGCCTCGTAGTAGCAGGTGTAGTTTGCCCGGTTGCGGTGTGGTTGGGAATATTTTTTCCAACAGTCTTGCTGCACCTGGGTCATCGGCGATGATGGTTGCATTGGGCCACTGCTGCAACAGCTCTGCCTGACGTTCACTCCGGTCTTCATCGAGGAAGGCCAGATAGCATAGTCCACGACGGGTCCAACCTGCCAGTGCCAGGCCAAAGGGAGAAGGCGCTATGCCATAGTGCAGCTCGACACCCGCGCCTGCGGCTTTGATCTCGCCCGGCGTCATCGCTTCGCAGCTGATCATCAGATCATGCAAACGGCCACCACCGGAGAGGCCAGCATCGTGTGCGGCAGTGAGACTATCGGTGGATGTTTTCAGCGCACTAAGGGCATGCTCTTTAGTCAGATATTGGAGAAACCGTTTGGGTGAGATGCCCGCCCAGGCACTGAAGATGCGTTGCAGATGATGCTCGCTCATATGAACGGCTGCGGCAACGTCGGCCAGTTCGGGTTGGTTTCTGGCGTGCTCGCGGATGTAACGGATCGCCGTGGCGACTGTTTTATACTGTTGGAGGGATCGGTCAGACATATGAGGCTCCCCTGTTTCGCCACAGGCTTAGTGGGTTGAAACCGGTCACGAGTACCACACCGGTAAGGATGGTCAGCCCGCCGGTGATGGTATGCCAGCCTATCGGTTCATCCAGCAGCAGGTGCCCCCAGAGCACACCGAACACCGGCACGATATACACCACGGTCAGCGCCGAAGGGGCGCCAATCTCCGCGATCAGTCTGAAGTAAAGCAGATAAGCGATACCGGTGCAGACAATGCCCAGCAGTAATACTGAGCCGATAATCTCCGGATCGCTGCTCGCCTGTGTTGGAAAGAATGGCAGCAGTGGCAGCAGTAACAGGCTGGCAGCCCACATGCTCCCATGGGCATTGGCAAACGGCTCTATCGCACTTGTACCCTGTGCATAACAGGTCGCTATCCCATAACTGAATGCCGCGCCGAGCGCCGCACCAATGACGACCCAGGAATCTGCGGCTAGAACAGCCGGGTCATAGCCTACCAGTAAAGCCACTCCGCTGATGCCTGCGATGAGTCCGGCGAACACCTTTAAGGAAATCGGTTTTTTATATCGCAACCCTACCAGGATTGTTCCCCAGATCGGGGCGGTGGCATTGAGTATCGATAGCAGCGATGCGGAAAGTGTTTGTGCGGCGTAGGCAAACAGCAGAAAGGGGAGGGCTGAATTAAACCCGCCCAGGATGCAGTAATGTTTCCAGTGCTGGCGTAACTGTAGATGACGTTTGAGCAACACAGCAACCGCCAGCAGAAACAGAGCCGCCAGCAGTAGTCGTAATTCAATCAGAATCGCTGGGCCAATGACCGGAGCGGCTATCCGCATAAATAGAAATGATCCGCCCCAGAGTGCGGCAAGGGTCAGCAGTTGTAGCAGGTTCTTAAGCGTCATTGTTCTGATCCGAATAGGCGTTAATCCGTATAGTGTTGACGATTCAGACCGCCGGAACCACCCGATTCTTGCGCTGATTGTCTATTATATTCGTTCAGGCAGCCGGGCAAAAACTCAGTCGTCGAGAAACTGTTCCAGCAGATCATTCAGAAACAGTCGTCCCTGTGGCGAGGGGGCGAGAATCGCGGCATCGGTTGTCATCAGTCCTGAGCGACGGCACTGTTCCAGAAGAGGCTGGATTGCGGACAGGGGGATACCGGTGCGTTGACTGAACAGATCGCTTTTAACACCGAGGGTTAGCCGTAGAGCGTTCATCATAAACTCAAAAGGGCGTTCCTGAGGCAGGATATCCTGCTCACCGGACAGTGGCTTCAGGGCGTCCATATAGGCTTTCGGCTGGCGCTGTTTCCAGCGGCGATTGATACGATTCTGTTGCGGCCAGCTGATCTTTCCATGGGCACCGGCACCGATGCCTATATAATCGCCAAACTGCCAGTAGTTAAGATTATGCTGCGACTGATGTCCGGGCTGACTGTAGGCTGATATCTCATATTGATGATATCCATGGGTTTCCAGCAGGGCCTGGCCCTGTTCCTGAATCGCCCATAACGCTTCATCTTCCGGTAACTCCGGCGGTTTACTGAAAAACTCAGTATTGGGTTCGATGGTCAGCTGATACCAGGACAGGTGGGTGGGTTGCAGGTCAATTGCCTGTTGCAGGTCGGCCAGGGCAGCGTCCGGCGTCTGGCCGGGTAAACCATGCATCAGATCGAGATTAAAATTATCGAAGCCGATCTCCCGGGCTTTGCCGGCGGCATGCAGGGCATCGTTACGGTTATGAATCCGTCCCAGTTGTTGTAACTGATGACTGTCAAAGCTTTGTATACCGATGGATAAGCGGTTGACACCCGCGTCCCTGAAACCAGCAAAACGCGCCTGTTCAAAGGTGCCGGGATTCGCTTCCATGGTGATCTCGGCGCTGGCCGACACGGGGGTGCGTGTGGCGATGCCGCTGAGTATCTGTTGAATACCCGGGGCATCAAACAGGCTGGGCGTGCCGCCGCCGATAAAGATTGTTGCGATCTCCCGCCCCTGCACGCCTGGCAGTTCCTGCTCCAGATCCCGCATCAGGGCGTCGATATAACGCTGTTGCGGGATGTCGTCCCTGACTGCATGGGAGTTGAAATCGCAATAAGGGCACTTACGCACACACCAGGGAATATGGATGTAGAGCGAAAGCGGCGGCAGACTGAGCATGTTAAAGATAGGCCGGGATCTGCTGAATCAGCTGTTGTACGGCCAGTCCACGGTGGCTGACCTTGTTTTTTTGTTCCGGTGGCAACTGAGCCGACGAGATATCCAGTCCGGGCACCAGAAACAGTGGGTCATAACCAAAACCGTTATCTCCCTGGGGCAGCGGCAGGATATGCCCTTCCCAGCTGCCCTGACAGATCAGTGGCGTTGGATCTTCTGCATGGCGCATAAATACCAGCACACAGCGGAAGCGGGCGCTACGCTGTTCTGGTGAAGTGCCCTCCAGCGATTGCAACAGCTTACGGTTGTTATCCTCATCTGTGGCATCGGCTCCGGCAAAACGGGCGGAGTAGATGCCCGGGGCGCCATTGAGAGCGTCGACTTCCAGTCCTGAATCGTCTGCCAACGCCGGTAAACCGGTCAGTTGGCAGGCGTGTCGTGCTTTGAGAATGGCATTTTCAACAAAGCTCAGACCGGTTTCATCCGCATCCGGCACACTGAACTGTGATTGCGGCACAACTTCTACACCCAGGTCTCCCAATACCTGATTAAACTCTTTGAGTTTGCCTTTGTTGCTGCTGGCCAGAACGATTTGACGGGGCATAGTAAAACCTTGTCTTCAGAGTGTAGTGGACCGATCAGTCGATATAAAAGCGTTGTTCAAACTGGATGCTATATGCAGGCTGATTGGGGTCTGGCTGAACCTGCAGGTCAAAACGCAGCACCTGATCATCGGTAAAACCAAATTCGCCAATATAATAAATCGCGCCGGTTTCTTCGATTTTCATAAAGTCCACGTTCTGCTTCTGCGAGATCAGATTGGTGACACTGGCGGAGATAATTGCGGACACGGGCTTAGTGCTGCCATCCGCTTGTTTCTGCAACACAGAGATATTGATCAGTCCTTTGGTTTTGCTTCGCTCGATACCATAGGATGCTGCAATCTGAGGCTCGATAAAGCTGCTGTTGAAGGCGTTGTAGTGAATCATATAGTCGCCATGGGCAACCATCTGTTCTGCACTCGCGGTGGTGCTGATCATCGTGCTTAGCAGCCCGGTGATAACGATCAGCGTTGCCATGAGTTGTTTAGTAAGATTATTCCAGGTTGGCATTTTCATAGTGTGCTCCCTATCGGGTGATGCGGTAGATTGCGATTTCGCCCAGCATATTGGGCCATAACCGGATCGACCAGTGATGTTTGTGTTCATTATCCACAACGGTGCGGTCAAGGATATGAATATTGCGCTCGACACAGAGCTGCTCAAAGTCCTTGAAGGTACAAAAGTGGATGTTCGGTGTGTTGTACCAAGTATAGGGCAGGAACTTCGATACCGGCATTCTTCCCCGGAACGCCAGGTAGCCCCGGGCGCGCCAGTGGCCGAAGTTCGGGAAGGTGACAATGCACTCTTTGCCAATGCGCAGCATTTCGTCAACGATCTGATCCGGGCGCGACATCACCTGTAGCGCCTGAGTCATAATGACGGTATCGAAACTGTTGTCATCGATACTGGCCAGTCCCTCGTCGATATTTTTTTCAATAACGTTGACGCCTTTTTCAATACAGGCGGTGATATTGTCATGGTCCAGCTCGACGCCATAACCGGTAATCTTTTTCTGCTGCTGCAAAAAGGCCAGCAGTTCACCATCACCGCAGCCAAGATCGAGTACTTTGCTGCCAGGTGTTATCCATTCCTGAATAATGTCCAGATCGGCTCGCATCAGTTGTTCTCCTTAGCGGTGACGGGAATATCGTTGGCTACCTGCTTCATATAGGCTGAATAGATATCCATATACCGCGGGTTCGGAATCAGGAAGGCATCATGTCCGTGATCGGAGTCAACTTCGGCATAACTGACCTGTTTTTCAGCGGTCACCAGGGCATCAACAATCTCCCGCGAACGCTCGGGCGAGAAACGCCAGTCAGAGGTAAAAGCGATCACCATAAACTTGCACAGGGTGTTACGTACGGCGTCAGCCAGATGATGACCGTAATCCGCCGCCGGGTCGAAATAGTCCAGCGCTTTGGTCATTAACAGGTAGGTGTTGGCGTCGAAAGCGGTCGAGAATCGCTCACCCTGATAGCGCAGGTAAGATTCAACTTCAAACTGAGGGTTGAAATCGTAACTGATTTTTCCTTCCTTCAGTTCCCGGCCGAACTTCTCCCGCATGCCATCATCGGACAGATAAGTAATATGGCCGAGCATCCGGGCCAGCATCAGGCCGGTTTTAGGGACGTTACCATTTTCGTAGAAGTGGCCATTGTTAAAGTCGGGATCACGGGTGATCGCCTGCCGGGCAACTTCATTAAAGGCAATGTTCTGGGCACTTAGTTTTGGCGCTGCTGCAATAATCAGGCAGTGGCGGAGGCGTTGCGGGTAGTTAATCGCCCATTGCAGCGCTTGCATCCCTCCGAGACTACCACCGACAACGGCGGCCCACTGCTGAATGCCAAAGTGATCTGCCAGGCGGGCCTGACTCTCAACCCAGTCCGGTACCGTTATAATGGGGAAATCCGGTCCGAAGGGCTTCCCGGTTGCGGGGTTTATCGTTTGTGGACCGGTAGAACCATGGCACCCGCCCAGGTTATTCAGGCCGATAACGAAAAAGGTGTTGGTATCGATTGGCTTACCCGGGCCGATGGCCGAATCCCACCAGCCGGGTTTGCTCTCCGTTTCGCTGTGATAGCCAGCAAGATGGTGGTTGCCCGACAGCGCATGACATACCAGAACGGCATTGGAGGCATCGGCATTCAGGGTGCCATAGGTTTCTATAATCAACTCGTAGTTGTCGAGCTGACGGCCACAGGCGAGTGGCAGGGGTTGGTCAAAACAGATTGTCTGTGGGGTGACAATACCGACAGAATCTTGAGGAAATGATTGAGGCATAATTCTCACTTAACGCTGATAACTCGAAATAAAGTACTGCTGATCTACCCGGTCGAGCTTCACATTTCGTACAGCAGCGACTGACTATCTAAAATCAGATAGCCTGCCGGGCGGTAATTATGCAGAGATCTCAGTATCACGTTAATTGCGCTCAATCATTAAGGGTTCAGGAATCTTTTTCGGGTCATCAATTCTGACCCGTTTCTGGCGGCCCAGTTCTCCACTGAGGATGCTGACCGAACTTTTTGCCACGCCAAACTGTTTGGCCAGAAATTTTACCAGATGGGCATTCGCTTTGCCCTCTATTGGTGGTGCTGTAATACGAATTTTAACACTCTCATCATGTAACCCGACAATCGCGTCATTACTGGCTTTGGGTTGCAAGCGACAGCTGATAATCAGACTGTCGCCCTGCCAGCTATAAAAGTTAGTCATTCCAGTCTCAGATGGCGAAGCCGCTAAGTTGTGAACGTATAATATTGAGAACAATGAATATCAGTATCGGAGAAAAATCTAATCCTCCGATTGATGGTATCACCCTGCGTGCCAGTCCAAAGAGAGGCTCTGTCAGTTGTGTGATCAGCTGCGGTCCAGGATGGTAGCTGCCAGGGGCAACCCAGCTGATAATGACAGCACCGATGACGGCAAAAAAGTAGATATCGACTATTGCTTTTAAAAGAGAGATAAGGGAAAGAAGCAGAATGACGGGAAAATTATTCCCAATGCTAATGCCTTTAAAGAAGAAACCCGCACTTAATATTGCCAGATTGACTAAAAATGCCAGCAACAGTGGGGAGAAGTCAATATTCGCCGGACGCGGTAAAATTTTCTGCAGCGGTGCCAGCGGAACTGCCGTTATCTTAACGATCGCCTGACAGATGGGGTTGTAGTAATCGACTTTAGTGATCTGTAGTAGAAATCGAAGTGCGACGATAAATGCAAACATCTGGCCGATGATAAAAACGATATTTAAAAGCCCCGGTCCCATGATTTTTGTTCCTGTTACAGCTGTCTGTTTTTCTGTTTTCGCTTAGATCAAGAGTATAGAGCCTTTCCCCGCCACTATGAACCGAAGAAAGGCTTTTTATATCATTCGCTTAATTACCGAGTTCTTTTGCCAGTACTTCCGCACGGTCGCTGCAGGCCTGCATGCCGTTAGCGATAATCTCTGGCAGGCCCTGATCAATAAAGGTCAGTATCGCTTGCTCGGTAGTGCCTTTTGGCGAGGAGACCCGGCGGCGCAGTTCTGCCGGGTCAACATCGCTCTGGCGAGCCATTTCAGCGGCCCCCAGGGCGGTCTGAATGGTTAGTTGCTGAGCCACTTCACGGCTCAGTCCCAGTTTTTCTCCGGCAGCGACCATCGCTTCCATCATCAGGAAATAGTACGCCGGGCCGCTCCCGGATACCGCTGTGACGGCATTCAGCTGAATTTCGCTGTCTACCCAGAGGGCGAGACCGGTTGCCTGCATCACCTGTTCGGTCTGACTGCGCTGTGCTTCCGTCACCCGGGGGTTAGCATACAGGCCGGACGCTCCCTGTTTGACCAGCGCCGGGGTATTTGGCATGCAACGCACCAACGCGATATCGCCGCCTAACCACTGCTCCAGGCTGTCACACATGATGCCTGCGGCAACCGAGATGATCAGAGGGCGGTGTTGCTGAACGGCGGCTGCCAGATCGGTTGCAACCGCTTGCATTATCTGCGGTTTCACTGACAGGATAACGATATCAGCTGCTGCGACGGCGGCATTGTTATCCGTTGTCGTGTGCAGACCCTGCTGCTTCAGATCATCCATTTTTTCCAGCCGAGTACCCGTAGCCCAGATCTTTTCTGCAGGATACTGGTTGCTGATCAGTCCGCCGATGATGGCGCGGGACATGTTGCCTGCGCCAATAAATGCTAATGTTGGTTGTGTGCTCACGTGTAGTTCCTGATCTTTAATATTAATGATAACGCGCTACGTCTGTCGCCATGATTACTGGGCACGATGACTATAGTCCCGTGGCCCAAACAGGGCAGTACCGATACGCACAATGGTGGCGCCCTCGAGAATAGCTGCCTCCATATCACCCGACATTCCCATCGACAGTGTATCCAGGGGCTGATCGGGTAACTGCTGTTGCAGTGTTTGCAGCAACGCATGCATCTGCGCGAAAGGACGTCGTTGCAGTTGCGGGTCATCATTACTGGCGGGAATCGCCATCAAGCCCCGCAACCGGATATTTTTCAGGGCCGCCACTTTCGCCGCAAGTGCAGGCAGATCTTCTGGCAAAACCCCGGATTTACTCGCTTCCTGACTAACATTTACCTGTAAACAGATCTCCAGTGGATTCATGTCTGCCGGACGCTGATCATTCAGCCGCTGGGCAATTTTAAACCGGTCAACACTGTGAACCCAATCAAAGCTCTCAGCTATCGGCCGGGTTTTATTGGACTGTATCGGGCCGATAAAGTGCCAGCAGATATCCAGGTCCTGCAATGCTTCGATCTTGTCCAGTGCTTCCTGAAGGTAGTTTTCACCAAAGGCCCGTTGCCCGCCTGACCAGGCCTGGCGTAGTTCATCGGCCCCGCGTGTTTTACTGACCGCGAGCAGTTGTATGGTATCAGGTTCGCGGCCGGCCGCAGCTGCTGCCGCGTTGATCTGAGAGTGAAGCTTTTTTAAGCGATCTGTAATCTGTGTCATGTTGTAACAACCAGAGATTGGCTATGATGGGTGATTCTGATAAAACTTATATAGAGCAGCCCTTGCGGGGGAAGTGACTATAATACCAGAGAACATTTACTAACCTGTTAAAATTTCCCTGTGTTTGGGGTAACTGGCAGGTTCTGGCATGTTTTATACTGTTTTATGGTAAATCATAGTAAAAACTGTTGAAAACAGGCGTTAATACTTTATATGCCCCGCGACAGCTTTTATGATGACTAAGGGCCAGTGACGCGGATGCAAAATCTTCAGTGTTAAGGTTTTGGTGCGTACAGAAAATCAACGGAACTGCTTGCAGATCCCCTAAATACCTGAGAAGCCATGGATATTACAGAACTCTTATCGTTTACCGTTCAGCAGGGAGCATCCGACCTCCATATAACCGCGGGGATGCCGCCGGTTATCCGGGTTGATGGCGAGGTCCGCAGAATTAAGTTGCCCTCTTTAGAACATAAGCAGGTGCATACGCTGATTTACGACATCATGAACGACAAGCAGCGTAAGGACTATGAAGAGCGATTCGAAACCGATTTCTCCTTTGAGGTGCCCGGTCTTGCGCGCTTCCGTGTTAACGCCTTTAACCAGAATCGTGGTGCTGCGGCGGTCTTCCGGACCATCCCCAGCAAGGTTCTGACGATGGATGATCTGGGTATGGGGCAGGTGTTCCGTACGCTGTCTGATAACGCTCGCGGACTGGTTCTGGTGACGGGCCCTACCGGTTCTGGTAAGAGTACGACGCTGGCGGCGATGGTGGATTACATCAACGAAACCCGTAATGAACATATTCTGACGATCGAGGATCCGATCGAATTTGTTCATCAGAGCAAAAAATGTCTGGTTAACCAGCGTGAGGTGCATCGGGATACACTGGGATTTGAAGAGGCGCTGCGTTCAGCGCTGCGTGAAGATCCGGATGTTATTCTGGTGGGTGAGATGCGGGACCTGGAAACTATCCGGCTGGCACTGACCGCGGCTGAAACAGGTCACCTGGTATTTGGTACTCTGCACACCACATCAGCGGCTAAAACCATTGACCGGATTATCGACGTATTTCCCGCGGCTGAAAAATCGATGGTCCGTTCGATGCTATCCGAATCGTTGCAGGGGGTTATCTCGCAAACGCTACTGAGAAAACCGAAAGGTGGACGGGTTGCGGCCCATGAAATTATGACCGGCACGTCGGCGATTCGTAACCTGATTCGGGAAGATAAAGTGGCGCAGATGTACTCAGCGATTCAGACCGGCGCTGCGTATGGCATGGTGACGCTGGATCAGTCGCTTACAGACCTGATGAAAAAAGGCCTGATCACCCGTGAAGCAGCGCGTGCAAAAGCGCTGAATCCTAATAATTTCTAAGGCGGAGCAGAGACTTTGGATATTACCCAGCTACTTAAGGTTATGACTGACCGACAAGCATCCGATCTGTTTATTACCGCCGGTGCCCGCCCCAGCATCAAGGTTGATGGTACGATTAAGCCGTTAACCAAAGAAGCACTGAAACCCGCTCAGGCACGTTCACTCACCTACAGCACTATGAATGACAAGCAGCTGGCCGAGTTTGAAGGCACCCGCGAGTGTAACTTCGCTATCAGTGCCCCGGGAATTGGTCGTTTTCGTGTGAGTGCTTTTTTTCAGCGTAACTCTCCCGGTATGGTTTTGCGTCGCATCAATACCTATATCCCCTCAATGGAAGAGTTGAATCTGCCACCTGTCCTGAAAGACCTGGCGATGACTAAGCGTGGGCTGATACTGTTTGTGGGTGGTACCAGTACCGGTAAATCAACCTCACTGGCATCCATGATCGATTATCGCAACGCCAATACGGCGGGTCATATTATTACCATTGAGGACCCGATTGAGTATATTCATGAGCATAAGCAGAGTGTGATCACTCAGCGGGAAGTGGGCCTGGATACTGACTCATTTGATGTCGCCCTGAAGAATACGTTACGTCAGGCACCCGATGTGATTCTGATGGGTGAGATTCGTAGTGCTGACACCATGGGCTATGGTCTGACGTTTGCTGAGACGGGGCATCTGTGTATGGCAACACTGCACGCGAACAACTCCAACCAGGCGCTTGACCGGATTATCAGCTTCTTCCCACCGGAACACCACGCGCAGATCTGGATGGATCTGTCGCTGAACCTCAAGGCGATTATTGCGCAGCAGCTGTTACCCACGAAAGATGGCAAAGGCCGTCGCGCGGTGATTGAAGTGCTGATTAATACGCCGCTGATGCAGGACCTGATTCGCAAAGGTGAGGTGCATGAGCTTAAAGAGGTGATCAAAAAATCAACCAACCTGGGCATGCAAACCTTCGATCAGGCGCTTTATCATGAGTATAAAGAGGGTAATATCACTTACGATGTTGCTATCGCTCATGCTGATTCTCCGAACGACCTGCGCCTGATGATCAAACTCAACTCAGATTCTAATCCGGAACTTGATGGTGCCGGTGACGATGCCGGTTTCTTCCTGCAGGATGATGATGACTATCTGCATAATACGGGTGAGCTGGAAGTCAAAGGGATGTAGTTGCTCTACGGTAAAAAAACGGCGCTTAAATGCGCCGTTTTTTTATGCCTGCCGATGGTTACTGTTCAAACACCACATGACCTGCCAGCAGAGTGAAACGCACCACGCCTTTGAGCGGGAAACCCATAAACGGGGTGTTCGCGCCTGCAGAACGATGATTCTCCTTTGTCAGCACCCAGGCCTGTTGCGGGTCGAAGATACAGATATCGGCGGTGCTGCCGGGAGTCAGGGTGCCCAGGTCTAAATTGAGCACGCTGGCCGGACCTGAAGTCAGTTTAGCCAGCATCTGTGGCAGTGAGATCAGTTCCTGTTCAACGAGCATCAATGACAGTGACAGCAAGGTTTCCAGGCCTGTCATGCCCGGTTCGGTGGCAGCAAAGGGCGCCTGTTTAGCGGCCAGTTCATGGGGCTGGTGGTCAGAGCAGATCGCCTGAAAGCCATCAGCAACCAGGGCATGGCGTAATCCGGCACGGTCAAGCTGGCTACGCAGCGGTGGGATCAGATGAAAGTTCGGATCGAAACCGCTGACATTTTCATCGGTCAGCAGCAGGTTCTGAATCGCGATATCTGCGGTCACCGGAAGCCCCCGCTTACGGGCATCCATCACCATTTTGACGGAACGTTCGCAGGACAGCTGGCCGAAGTGCGCTTTAACGCCGGTCTGTTCGATCAGCAGCAGGCAGCGGGCCACTTCAATGGTTTCGGCACTTTCGGGAATACCACTCAGTCCCAGCCGGGTGCAGGTGGTGTCATCGTGCATGGTGCCACCGGCGGCAAGATCAGCATCCTGAGGCTGGAAAATAACCAGCAGATCGTGGGTTGCAGCATATTCCAGACAGCGCGCCAGAGTCAGGGAGCTGTGAATGGGTTCGCGGGCATTGGTAAAGCCGATGCAGCCCGCTTTGCTCAGGCCATACATGGGGCTCAGTTGCTCGCCCTTCAGCTCCTGTGTCAGGGCTCCCATAGGTAATACGCGGGTATTGCCGGCCTGCTTCGCCAGATCCTCGATCAGGTCGATGACTGCGGTGTTGTCGGCAATCGGTTTTGTCAGCGGTGGCATGCACAGGGTGGTGATGCCTCCGGCTGCCGCTGCTGCGGTTTCACTGGCGATGGTGCCTTTACGGCTGTAACCCGGCTCACGCAGGTTGGCACAGAGATCGATCAGACCTGGACTGACCACCAGGTTGCTGGCGTCGATCTCCTGGTCGGCGACAAAATCGGCCGGAGGCTGGCCAAGCGCGGCGATTTTGCCGTCACTGATAAACAGATCGGTGATCTGGTCCAGATTGTTGGCGGGGTCGATGACACGGCCGTTTCTGATTGCAATATTCATCGTCTTCACCTTACTCGCTCTCCCGTTCAGCCTGATGCTCGGTCATCTGGCCGCCCATCGCCATCGACATCACCGCCATCCGTACGGCAATGCCGTTGGTTACCTGTTTCAGAATCATCGATTTCGGGCCGTCGGCAACCGATGTTTCAATCTCCACTCCGCGGTTGATCGGGCCCGGGTGCATGACGATGGAGTCGGGGTGAGTAAGCTTTAGTTTCTCTTCGGTAAGCCCGTAAAGGCTGTAAAATTCTGATTCGCTGGGGAGCAGGGCGCTGTGCATCCGCTCTTTCTGCAAACGCAGCATCATCACCACGTCGACATCTTTCAGTCCCTGATTCATATCGGTATAAACGTTCACCCCCAGCGCTTCAATATGACGGGGTAACAGCGTTGTCGGGCCAATAACCCGAACCTCTTTTGCTCCCAGAGTGCGCAGGGCGTGAATCTGTGACCGGGCGACCCGGGAGTGCAGGATATCCCCGACAATCGCCACCGTAAGGTGTTCGAATCCGCCTTTGTGCTGGCGGATGGTAAGCATGTCCAGCATCGCCTGAGTGGGGTGGGCATGGCGACCATCACCGGCATTAATGACAGCCACATGAGGCGTGACATGGCTGGCGATATAGTGGGCGGCGCCACTGTCTGAGTGACGCACGACAAACATATCCGAGTGCATCGCTTCCATGGTCATCAGGGTGTCTTTAAGGGTTTCACCCTTAGAGGTTGATGAGGTTTTGATGTTCAGATTTAAGACGTCGGCAGACAGACGTTTGGCTGCAAGTTCAAAGGTGCTGGCGGTGCGGGTGCTGGCCTCGAAGAACAGGTTGACGACCGTTTTACCCCGCAATAAAGGCACTTTTTTGACCTGCTGTGCACTCATATCGACAAAGGAATCTGCCGTATCGAGGATCTCTGTCAGCATCTCCCGGCTCAGTCCTTCGGTGGTCAGGAAGTGTTTTAGCTGACCGGCGCTGTTGAGCTGTATCAGGTTGGGATCTTGTTGTTTAAACATGTCAGATTCCGGGGTGAGTTAGAGGTTGTCTTTTTTGCGAATTTCCAGAGCCAGTGGCACCGGCCCGGTCAGCTTGATCAGCTCATCTTCGGCGAGATCGAGTGTATCGCCGGTGACATCCGCCTGAATCGGTAGTTCACGGCGATTCAGATCCAGCAGGGTGACCAGGGTGATCGATGCGGGACGGCCATAGTCAAACAGTTCGTTCATCGCTGCCCGTATGGTGCGCCCGCTCATAATCACATCATCCACCAGAATGATATGCCGGTCTTCGGTGGCGCTGGGCAGGGCAGAGGGCTTAACTTTAGGATTCAGCCCTACCCGGCTAAAGTCATCCCGGTAGAAAGAGATATCCAGTGTTCCCAGTGGATTCTCAATATTCAGCTGTTGATGCAGATGTTCGGCCAGCCAGACGCCGCCGGAATGAATCCCGATCATCATGGGGTTGTCGATCTGCCGTGCTTTGATCAGGGTTTTCAGGTCTGCCGCCATTTTGGTTAGCAGGTGATCAACTTTAATTACGCCCGATACCATAGAGGTCCTCCAGTCGGGTTTCACTGGATATCAGCTGGTCTGATTCAAACCAGCTTTCCAGAATCAGTTGTGCGGCGATGCCGTCAACGGAATTTTCTTTAAAATTACTGCTGCCGCCCCGGGCCAGACTGATCTGCTTGGCTTCCCGGGTGGAAAGCCGTTCATCAATCAGATAGCAGGGGATCTGGCAGCGTTCTTTGAGACGGTTGGCAAACTTGCGTGCTCTGCGGGACATATCGCTGATGCTGCCATCCATATTCAGAGGGATGCCCACAACGATGGCCACCGCTTGCCATTCGGAAACTAACTTTTCAATCACGGACCAGTCGGGAATGCCATCGCGGGCGCTGACCGGAGCTAAAGGCGAAGCCGTTCCGGTAATAGCCTGACCTGCAGCGATGCCTATTCGGGTCGTGCCGAAATCAAAGCCTATAACTGGACCTGATAGTGTGATCATTCCGCTTCTTTGCGTGGGTTAGTGGTGATGAGCTGATCGTTCAGGCGTGGCCGCTCTGGGAGGTTAACAGATCAAGATTGACTCCCAGTGTTGCAGCCGCGGCCTGAAGGCGCTCTTCAGCCGGAGTGCGGAATATTATATCTAAATTAGCCGGGCAACTTAACCATACATTTTCAGATAGCTCCTGTTCCAGCTGCCCGGCACCCCAACCGGCATAGCCTAAGGCCACCAGAAACTGCTCAGGACCGCTGTTTTCACTAATCGCCTGAAGAATATCCATCGATGTGGTCAGGCTGAGTTCAGCGGTGATTTTGTAGCTTGAATCCCACTCATTTGTGGTGCTGCGGTGAAGAATGAAGCCCCGGTCGTCCTGTACCGGGCCGCCCGCGTAAACTGGCACGGTCTGGTCACTGTTATAGCTAAAATCAAGGTGTTGCAGCAATTCGTTCAGCTCGATGCCAATCGGACGGTTAATGATGATTCCCATGGCGCCAGACTCGTTATGCTCGCAGATATAGGTGACTGTCAGAGCAAAACGAGGGTCGTCCATATGGGGCATAGAGATAAGGAAGTGATCCTGCAGGCTGCCGGGCAGGTATAGAGAGGGCGTGTTTGAGGTCATAGTGAATACCTGCACTTTGGCTGCGTAAGAGGTGATCTTACTGTCTAACGTTTAGTATATCCGGGCGGTTTTTTCAAACTTCCAGGTGCGGATAATCTCCAGCAGGTCGGTATTCTTGCGCATCTCCATGGGGAATTTCTGGAACGGTGCTGCCAGCTGCACAATACGGACGGCGGCATCATCGAGAATGCGATTACCGGAGGAGTGCAGAATACGGATCTCCTTTACACTGCCATCAGGCAATACGCTGACCATCATGCGTAAACTGCCATAGAGCTGATTTTGCTGCGCTTCCTGAGGGTAGTTGAGGTTGCCGACGGATTCGATCTTGCGGCGCCAGTTGGCCAGATAAACCGCATCATTGTGGCTTTTAGTGGCGGCAGAGGTCAGGCGTTTTATCCGTGGCCGTTTGGCATATTCCTGTCGTTGAAATTCCAGCTGAGCTTCCAGGCTGGCGATCTCCAGGCTCCGTGAGAGTAAGGACTGTGAGTTACCCGGGGCCGGAGGTGGTGGCGTCGACTGCAGGTGTTGTTGCGGCGCATCAGAGACCTTTTTATCCTGCTTTGCAGTGGTAATAACAACGTTTTGCTCAGGGGCAGCAGCGGTCTGTTTGTCAGCTACTTCGGCGATAGGTGCCGATTCGACTGGGGCGGCCTGTATCGGTGTTGGTGTGGTATCGGTGGGTGGGGTGAGTGGTTGCCGTGCCGCGGTTTCCTGGATGTTCTGATGTTGAAAGTCGGCAATTTCACGGCTGGCTGGCAACGCTTTCTCTTCCAGTTGGCCGCTGCCCTGCTGATCGGCCTGGGCAATAAAGTCCGCCTCTTCTGGCGGCTTTTCACTTTTGTGTTGTGCCAGTGTGATTTCCAGGGTTTGTGCCGGTGGCGTATTCGGTGTTACAGCAAAACCGATACCCAGAATGGCAGCGGCGTGCACCGCCACCGCCAGAAACAGAGTGAAGCCGAGCCGGTCAGCTGCGGAAACGACAGCAACAGCCTTACTCATAGTGTCTTCCTGATACTGGGGGACATAACATCGGTCTTACGTATGGTCCTGTTTAAGCTTTGTTTCGATCACATCCATCAGTTGCATACCGATATCCAGATCAAACTGATTATCCAGTTCGCGGATGCAGGTTGGGCTGGTAACGTTGACTTCGGTGAGGTAATCACCGATGACATCCAGTCCGGCGAACAGAATGCCCTGGGCTTTTAGTGTGGGACCGACCTGGGCTGCAATCCATTTTTCGCGTTCGGTTAAGGGACGGCCTTCGCCACGACCACCGGCTGCCAGATTACCCCGGGTTTCACCGTTGGTCGGAATGCGTGACAGACCATAGGGAACCGGCTCGCCGTCAATCATCAGAATCCGTTTATCGCCATCAACAATCTCCGGCAGGTACTTCTGCGCCATGATGGTTTCTGTACCGAATTTGGTCAGGGTTTCAATGATAACCCCAAGGTTAACCCCCTCTTCCTGAATACGGAAGATCGAGGTGCCACCCATACCGTCCAGCGGTTTGAAGATGACATCCTTAAACTCGGCATGGAATTCCCGCAGCAGATCATCACGACGGGTCACCAGGACGGGAGGGCAGCACTCCGGGAAGTGAGTAGCGAAGATCTTTTCGTTATAGTCCCGTAGTGCCTGTGGACGGTTGACCATCAGGGTGTTGCCCTGGGACGCTGCCAGCTCCAGCAGATGAGTCGAATAAATAAATTCATTGTCAAAAGGAGGGTCTTTACGCATTAACACAACATCAAGCGTACACACCTCTTCAACCTGATATTCACCGCGTTCGAACCATTTTTCCGGATTCATATCGACCGTCATCGGCGCCATCTTAGCGAGAACCTTGCCATCACGCAGATAGAGATCTTTCTGTTCCATATACCAGATCTCCCAGCCCTTACGCTGGGCGGCCCACAGCATCGCCAGGGAGCTGTCTTTCTTGAAGCTGATGTCCTCAATAGGGTCCATCACAATGCCGATTTTAACTGTCATTGAAGCGCCTTGTTTATCTGTATTCGATATCGTTAAATTAGGACGATTCTACCCGCCTGTTCGGGTCATCACCAGTATTACTGTCATTGCTCAGCCGGTGATCCTGCTTATCCCAGGTCTCCCCAGAGGTATTGCAGAACTGACAGGGCTGCGACAGGGGCGGTTTCGGTACGAAACACCCGTGGGCCGAAGGCAACCGGTTTAAATCCTTTTGACAGCGCCAGCTCTACTTCAGTTTCACTCAGACCACCTTCCGGTCCGATCAGCAGGGCGACCGATCCGGGCTTATCGAAGTCGCCCAGCGGCTGTTCGGTATGATGATGCAGCACCAGTTTCAGGTCTGCCTCAACATTGTCCAGCCAGTTGTTCAGCGATTGTGGTTCACTGATCTCTGGCAGGTCACAGCGCAGACTCTGCTCGCAGGCACTGACGGCAACCTGCTGCCAGTGCTGACGACGTTTATCCTGACGTTCACTGTTAAGCCGCACCTCACAGCGTTCGGTAAACAGCGGCACCAGCTGATTCATCCCCAGTTCGGTGGCTTTTTGCACCGCATAGTCCATCCGTTCACCACGGGAGACGGCCTGACCAATCGTGATGTTGAGTGGTGACATTCGTGCCGGCATGGTGGTGCTGGTTATTGTTGCCGATGCGTTACGCCTGGCTACCTCTGTCAGTTCCGCCTGATATTCATTACCGTCGCCGTTGAAGAGGATCAGCGCGTCACCTGACCGCATTCTCAGGGCCCGGGATACATGCTGGACGACACTGTCGCAGAGGTTGATTTCGCTGTCCACAGACATTGGCTGAGGTTCGTAAAAACGGGGGATTCTCATTTTCGCTATTGATCAGATCGGTTGTTGAAGTCGCTATTATGCCACGGCATAAATGGTTCAGTTAGAGAGATCTTCTCTGTATCGGCATCTCATGCCTGCGATCAATAAAAAGCAAGACAATAAAAAAGGCCAGGTTTTCACCCGGCCCTTTTTGTGGCGATAACGGAGGTTCGTTTACAGACCTGCTGCCGCGCGCAGCTCGTCAGCCTTATCAGTTTTCTCCCAGGAGAACGCCGTAAAGGTGTCGTTACCCACCGTCATCTCGTAGGGGTTTTTACCGAAGTGGCCGTATGCCGCTGTTGGGCGATACATCGGGTGCAGCAAGTCGAGCATGCGGGTGATCGCATGGGGACGCAGGTCGAAGTGGTTGTGCACCAGCTCGATGATCATCGCGTCAGAGACCTTGCCGGTACCAAACGTATTGATCGATACAGAGGTCGGTTCAGCAACACCGATGGCGTAAGACACCTGAATCTCACACTTATCCGCCAGACCTGCAGCCACGATGTTCTTGGCTACATAACGACCTGCATAGGCAGCAGAACGGTCAACCTTGGATGGATCTTTACCGGAGAACGCGCCGCCACCGTGACGGGCCATGCCGCCGTAGGTATCAACGATGATCTTACGACCCGTCAGACCACAGTCGCCCACAGGGCCACCGATCACAAAGTTGCCGGTTGGGTTGATGTGGAACTTGGTGCTCTTATCGATCCATTCAGCTGGCAGGGTGTGCTTGATGATCAGCTCCATCACCGCTTCCTGCAGGTCAGCCATAGAGACTTCAGGGTTGTGCTGGGTGGACAGAACCACCGCATCGATACCGACCGGCTGACCGTTTTCATAACGGAAGGTGACCTGGCTTTTAGCATCGGGGCGCAACCATGGCAGCAGGCCAGATTTACGCGCTTCAGCCTGACGTTCAACCAGACGGTGTGCATAACAGATAGGTGCTGGCATCAGCACATCGGTTTCGTTGCTGGCATAACCAAACATCAGACCCTGGTCTCCGGCACCCTGGTCTTCAGGCTTGGCGCGGTCAACCCCCTGATTGATATCAGGTGACTGCTTGCCGATGATGTTCAGCACACCACAGGTGGCGCCATCGTAACCGACATCAGATGAGGTGTAACCGATATCACAGATAACGCCGCGAACCAGCGCTTCCAGATCGACCCAGGCGGTGGTGGTGATTTCGCCAGAAACAATTGCGACACCCGTTTTAACCATGGTTTCACACGCCACGCGGGCATACTTGTCTTCAGCAATAATTGCATCAAGAACCGCATCAGAGATCTGGTCTGCGATCTTATCAGGATGGCCTTCGGAGACAGACTCCGAAGTAAACAGGCTGTATTCGCTCATTACGCGTCTTCAATCCTAATGTTAGGGAATTATGTTTGGCATCGAACCTGAGGTCCGGGTATAAGAATGGGAGTTATTTTAATCGTCTTGCGCCATGATTGCATGGGCGGTATTCCTGTTTTAGATGATTTTTTTACTTTTTTAGATGAAAACCACTCATTTTCGTTAAATTTCTTTGAAATAGGTTTGAAGCTGACGGACGGTTACGAGAAAATAGCCGCCTATTTTTTATCGGTGCACGCCTGAGTCTTTTTTACAAAAGATCGCCGGGTAGCCGCAATTACTTTTTTAATCTCAACTTGGGCTTGTTCGGCCCTGGAGTGAATGAATGTCCTCGCGTAGAGAACTTGCCAATGCAATTCGTGCCCTCAGTATGGATGCTGTCCAGAAGGCTAAATCCGGTCACCCTGGTGCACCAATGGGAATGGCAGATATCGCTGAAGTATTATGGAACGATTTTCTGAAACATAATCCGGCAAATCCGCATTGGCTTGACCGCGATCGCTTCGTTCTGTCGAACGGTCATGGTTCGATGCTGATCTACAGCCTGCTTCATCTGACCGGTTATGATCTTTCAATTGATGATCTGAAAAATTTCCGTCAGCTGCACTCCAAGACGGCTGGCCATCCTGAATACGGTTATGCGCCGGGTGTCGAAACTACCACCGGCCCTCTGGGGCAGGGCATCACCAACGCAGTCGGCTTTGCCATCGCGGAGAAATCTCTGGCAGCGCAGTTCAACCGTGAAGGTCACGAGATCATCGATCACCACACCTATGTCTTCCTGGGTGATGGCTGTCTGATGGAAGGTATCTCTCATGAAGCCTGTTCTCTGGCCGGTACGCTGGGGCTGGGTAAACTGATCGCGTTTTACGATGACAACGGCATCTCTATCGATGGCGAAGTCGAGGGCTGGTTTACCGATGATACACCTAAGCGTTTTGAAGCTTATGGCTGGCAGGTTATCCCAGCGGTAGATGGTCACGATGCCGAACAGATTAAAGCGGCGATTGAAGCTGCCCAGGACAATGAAGATCAGCCAACCCTGATCTGCTGCAAAACGATTATCGGTTTTGGTTCGCCTAACAAGCAGGGTAAAGAGGATTGTCACGGCGCACCTCTGGGTGACGAAGAGATCGCTCTGGCGCGTAAACAGCTGGGCTGGGAACATGAAGCCTTTGTTATCCCTGAAGATATTGCGGCCCAGTGGAATGGTCTTGAAAGCGGTGCAGTACTGGAAAATGACTGGGAAGAGCGTTTTGCTGAGTACAGCAAAGCGTACCCGGCTGAAGCCCGCGAACTGATCCGTCGTTATAGCGGTGAGCTGCCTGCTGATTTCTCTGAAAAAGCCGATGCCTATATCAAAGAGCTGCAGGATAAAGGCGAAACCATCGCTTCCCGTAAAGCCTCTCAGAATGCCCTGAATGCCTATGGCCCGCTGCTGCCTGAACTGATGGGCGGCTCTGCTGACCTGGCTGGTTCTAACCTGACGCTATGGTCTGGCTGCAAAGGTGTGACGAAAGATGATGCGTCCGGCAACTACCTGTTCTACGGTGTGCGTGAATTTGGTATGTCCGCCATCATGAACGGTATCGCTCTGCATGGCGGTTTTATCCCCTACGGCGCGACCTTCCTGGTGTTTATGGAATATGCCCGTAACGCACTGCGGATGGCGTCACTGATGAAGCTGCGTGCGATTCATGTTTACACCCATGACTCTATCGGTCTGGGTGAAGATGGCCCGACGCATCAGCCGATTGAGCAGATTGCTAACCTGCGTCATACACCGAACATGAGCTGCTGGCGTCCGGCCGATGCGGTTGAATCTGCCGTTGCCTGGAAAGCCGCGCTTGAGCGTACTGACGGTCCGACAGCGATGATCTTCTCCCGTCAGAATCTGCCACATCAGGCGCGTACCGATGAGCAGCTGGCGAATATTGCCCGCGGTGGATATATTCTGCGTGATACTGCAGGCACTCCGGATGCGATTCTGATCGCTACCGGTTCTGAAGTGGGTCTGGCGATGGATTCTGCGGCAGCGCTTGAAGCGGAAGGCAAGCAGGTACGTGTTGTCTCTATGCCATCCACCGATCTGTTTGATAAGCAGGATGCTGAATACCGTGAAGCGGTGCTGCCGTCAACAATCACTGCCCGGGTTGCGATCGAAGCGGCACAGGCTGACTTCTGGTACAAGTATGTAGGTCTGAACGGTGCTATCGTGGGCATGACGACCTTTGGTGAGTCTGCTCCGGCAGGGGATCTGTTCAAACTGTTTGGCTTTACGGTCGAAAATGTAGTGGAAAAAGTAAAGTCTGTGCTTTAAGCGCAGGCGTATGAATAAAGGCCAGCTGATTCAGTTGGCTTTTTTGTTTAACGAGGTGGTATGGCATACCGGGTTGCAATAAATGGTTATGGCCGGATCGGACAGAGTGTCCTGCGGGCTATCTATGAGTGTGGCTACCGTGATCAGCTGCAGGTCGTCGCGATCAATGAACTGTCTGATATTGAGACGGTCAGTTACCTGACCCGTTATGACACGACCCATGGGCGATTTCCTCTGCCTGTTGAGCATAATGGACGGGAATTGCTGATCAATGGTGATTCAATCTGTGTGCTCAATGAGGCTGAGTCTTCCGCTATGCCCTGGCGGGAGATGGATATTGATCTGGTGCTGGAGTGTTCCGGCTCTTTCAGTGATCGTCAGACGGCTCAGCAACACCTTGATAGTGGCGCTAAAAGGCTGCTCTTTTCTCAGCCCGCCGGTAGTGATGTCGATGCGACCATTATCTACGGCTTTAACCAGCAGTTACTGGCAGCAGAGCAGACCATCGTTGCCGCAGGGTCCTGTTCCACCAACTGTATTGTGCCGATTCTGGACCTGTTGCACCGGGAGTTGAATATTGTCAGTGGTTTGACCACCACTATCCACTCGGCGATGAATGATCAGCCGGTAATCGATAGTTATCATCAGACCGATCTGCGGCTCACCCGTAGCGCGATGCACTCGATCATCCCGGTGAATACCGGATTGCATCGCGGTATCGACCGTTTGCTGCCTGAACTGGCAGGCCGCTTTGAATCGCTGCATGTGCGGGTGCCGACCATTAACGTATCTCTGCTGGATATCTCTCTGAATGTCTCAGAGGAGACCAGCGCCGCGCAGGTTAATGCGATTATTCGGCGTGCGGCAGAAGGGCCTTTAAAGGGACTATTGGGCTATACCGAAGAAGCGCATGCTTCGGTAGACTTCAACCGCGATTCCCGTTCCGGCGTGGTCGATGGTACCCAGACCCGCGTCAGTGGCGGCAAGATGATAAAACTGATGTGCTGGTTTGATAATGAGTGGGGCTTTGCTAACCGTATGCTGGATGTGGCGCAGGGATGGCTTAACTGCCGCTCTGACTGACAAACTAAGTAATTTAAAGGTATGGTCTGCAAAGACGGACGGTACTCTACATTTTTGATTAGAAAGCAGGAACTATTATGAGCGTATTGAAAATGACCGAACTGGATCTCAGGGGCAAACGCGTCCTGATCCGTGAAGACCTCAATGTGCCGGTCAGGGATGGCAAGGTCACCAGCGATGCCCGTATTCGTGCATCACTGCCAACCATTAAACACGCCCTGGACGCGGGCGCTAAGGTGATGCTGATGTCTCACCTGGGCCGCCCAACTGAGGGTGAATATGATGCCGCCAGCTCACTGGCACCCGTGGCTGCCCATCTGGCAGGCCTGCTGGGGCGTGAAGTTCCGCTGATCAGCGACTGGCTGGCAGGGGACTTTGATGTCGCTGAAGGCGGTGTCGTGCTGTTGGAAAACGTTCGTTTTAATGTCGGTGAGAAGAAAGACGATGAGGCACTGTCTAAGCAGATGGCAGACCTTTGTGATATCTATGTAATGGATGCCTTTGGTACTGCTCACCGCGCTCAGGCATCTACCCATGGTGTGGCTAAGTTTGCACCGGTTGCCTGTGCAGGTCCGCTATTGGCGGGTGAGCTGGATGCCCTGGCAAAGGCGCTGGATAAGCCGGCCCGTCCAATGGCTGCTATTGTCGGTGGTTCTAAAGTGTCAACCAAACTGACGGTACTGGAATCACTGTCTGATAAGGTTGATCAGCTGATTGTCGGTGGTGGTATTGCTAATACCTTCCTGGCTGCTGCGGGTAAGCCTGTCGGTAAGTCCCTGTGCGAACATGACCTGATTCCCACCGCAAAAGCGCTGATGGCAAAAGTGAATATTCCGTTGCCAGTCGATGTTGTTGTGGCGACTGAGTTTGCTGAAACCGCCGCTGCGACCGTTAAGCTAGTCGATGATGTCGCTGAAGATGATATGATTCTCGATATTGGCCCTCAGTCTGCTGCGAATCTGGCTGAGTTGCTGAAAGAAGCCGGTACCATTATCTGGAACGGTCCGGTCGGTGTGTTTGAGTTTGATCAGTTCGGTGAAGGCACAAAAACGTTGTCATTGGCAATTGCTGAGAATAAAGGTTTCTCGATTGCGGGTGGTGGTGACACTCTGGCGGCGGTGGATAAGTACGCTATCGCTGATCAGGTGTCTTACATCTCTACCGGCGGTGGTGCGTTCCTGGAGTTTGTGGAAGGGAAGGTGTTGCCGGCGGTAGCGATGCTTGAATCCCGGGCATAAAACGCTATTGCGCTCAGGATTTCGGTGTTAAAAGTTGGCTCAGAATGCTCACCTGCTAAAGTAGGCTCCGCTTCCTCACCAACTTTTGCCTTGAACTCCAGTCGCTCATGACGCGTTTAATTGAAGCTATTGCGCTTGAAACTGCTTTGTTAAAAGTTGCCGAGAAATGCTCATTTACAACTGTAAACTCCGCTTTCTCGTCAGCTTTTGCCGCGCACTTTCTGCGCTCATAACGCTTTAAGCTTATATATATAAGTAGAGCAGCTGATCTATGCAGCTGCTTACGTTAGAATTTACAGCCGCAATCCGGCTTAATTTTTTAAAAAGGTGAAGATATGGCTCTTATCAGTATGCGTCAGCTGCTGGACCATGCCGCAGAGCATGACTACGGTATCCCAGCGTTTAACGTGAACAACCTGGAACAGATGCGCGCCATCATGGAAGCGGCTGACAAGACCAACTCGCCGGTAATTGTTCAGGCGTCTGCCGGTGCCCGTAAATATGCTGGCTCTAACTTCCTGCGTCACATGATTTTGGCAGCCATTGCTGAATTTCCGCATATTCCTGTCTGTATGCATCAGGATCACGGTACCTCTCCAGCAATTTGTCAGCGCTCCATCGCGATGGGCTTCTCATCCGTTATGATGGACGGTTCCCTGATGACCGATGGTAAAACCCCCTCTGACTACGAGTACAACGTGGATGTTACCCGTCGTACGGTAGAGATGGCCCATGCCTGTGGTGTTTCTGTCGAAGGTGAACTGGGTTGTCTGGGGTCACTGGAAACCGGACAGGCCGGTGAAGAGGACGGTGTAGGTGCTGAAGGCACGCTGTCTCACGACCAGATGCTGACCGATCCGGAAGAGGCATCAGACTTCGTGGCTAAAACCGGTGTTGATGCGCTGGCGATCGCTTGCGGTACCTCTCACGGTGCTTATAAGTTCACCCGTCCGCCAACCGGCGATATTCTGGCGATTGATCGCATTAAAGCGATTCACGACCGCATTCCGAACACCCATCTGGTGATGCATGGTTCCTCCTCTGTTCCACAGGAGTGGCTGGCGGTTATCAACGAGTTTGGTGGTGAGATTCCTGAGACCTACGGTGTGCCGGTTGAGCAGATCGTAGAGGGTATCAAACACGGTGTGCGTAAGGTCAATATCGATACCGATTTGCGTCTGGCATCTACCGGTGCGGTTCGTCGCTTTATGGCTCAGAATCCATCCGAGTTTGATCCGCGTAAATTCCTTAAAGTCACTATGGATGCGATGAGCGAGATCTGTGTTGCCCGCTACGAAGCGTTCGGTACTGCCGGTCATGCGGATAAGATCGTTCCGATCTCTCTGGAAGGCATGGCGGATACATACGGTTTGTAACACGCTATATTAATCAGATAAAACGCTCCCCGGTTCGCCGCGGAGCGTTTTTTATTGCCACGTTATCCCTTAAGCGATGTCCTTGCGCTGCTTTCGATTTGCAAATAGATAAGCACATAAAAAGCCGGAGAGTAGTCCAGACAAGTGACTTTCCCATGAGATGAACGGCGTAACGGGCAGAATGCCAAAAACCAGTCCCCCGTAAACGACGCCAACAAAGACTGAGATCGCCATCAGTTTTAGTTCGCGGCTAAAGAAGCCGGCCAGCAATAAGAAACCAAAGTAGCCATATATCAGACCACTGCTGCCAATATGGACTGCGGATCTGCCCAGCCCCCAGACCAGGAGCCCGGAAAGGGTGATGCAAATCCCGGTAATCAGTATGTAGCGAATTAATCCGTGTTGTAACACCAGAAATGAGAAAATAGCAAAAGGGATGATATTGGCAATAAAGTGGCCAACATTGGCATGTATAAATGGTGCGAGAAATATCCCTCGCAAGCCGGACGACAGGTCCCGGGGAATGATGCCCAGGCTATTGAAACTCCTGCTGGATAAAATATTGAGAATCTCAATGACCGTTAATACGCTGCAAATAATAAAGACTATTTTAAGCTGTGATTTGAATGAGATCGGCGTGCGTTTAAAGGTCATGATCTGTCTGACTGATATTGAGTTTTTTTAGAAGCCGTACCAGGCATGTTTGTTTGTCTTTCTGCCATAGATGGAATGGAAGAGGGATGATATCGAAACCTGCGCGATGTAATGTTTTATAGGTCGTAAGACTAAAATAATCTGTAAAGTCACCGGGATAGCCGATCAGATCAATACCGATTATATGGCCCTTATTCTCACAGACAACATCGATTTCCTGACCCGCGATACCATAACCAATCCAGACATTAATGCTTTTTTCTTCCAATATTGATTTCACTTCAGCGGAGAAGTCGCAGAGTGCCTGTTGTCTGGATGGCGCTGAGCGAACTGACTCCGTATGCATTAAGTAGCGTTTAAAGAGGTTCTGAGACGGAAGCCGGGCTTCATCGATGGAGTAAACCACCCTCTGTTGTGTTTTGGCGCGGGTGATAGCGACATTAAACATGTCTTCACGATTAAGGTAAGAGGCTGCCCGCAAGGACTCATTATCAATGGCCATTGAGATTAGCATGACATCACGTTCTTCACCCTGAAACCCATAAGGCGTTGATATTCTTAAATTAAAATCGGAGAGGGTAGCGGCCGGAAAATGCTTACGAATCTCTCTGTCTAAATACTCGGCTTGCTCCCGATAAGGCGATAAAACACCTAAGCTTGGTTTTATGCGGATCGCCGCATAATCGGATATATGCTGACTGATTACCGTGATGATATGGTCTTTCTCAACTGCATTTCTTCCCGAGGCCAGGCGTTTGCCACTCAGTTTTGTAAATGTCAGAGCGTCGCCGTTGTTCACGCCAGGCCGTGCCTGCATGATTTTTAGCCGGTTAGCATAAAAAAATTCGTTACTGAAGGCGATGAGTTCGGGCTTGCTGCGAAAATGCTCATCCAGTAAAACAACGGCGCTTTGTGAGGTGATCGCATCTGATGCGATATCCATAAGCGATTGATCCCGATAGCTCAAGCCTGAGCTGACTTTGCCCTCCAACGCGGATTTTTTCCATAGCTCCTCCTGTTTTTGATTGGACAGGAAAGAGACGTGTCTGAGCTGTTTTCTGTCGCCGACGACAACCGCGCGCCTGGCCCGTTGCAGAGCAGGCAGGGCGCTGGCGATATCACACTGCGTCGCTTCGTCAATGATCACTAAATCAAACAGCTCTTTGGTAAAAGGCAGTATTCCGTTGACGTCATCAACCGAGACCAGCCAGATAGGAAACGCCTGCAGGACAACGTCGAAATCCGTTTCGGCAAAAAATTCTGCTTGTTTTTTAGAGCTCCTGGCTCGTAATGCCTGATGAAAAGTAACCAGGGCTTTACGCCGGGTTTGTAATAAGTGTGACAGTTGGTCTGCCTGATAAGCATTAATATAGGAGATGGCGTCAGCTTCAAAGCGCTGTTGATAATCACCTATTCTCTCCTGACTGGTCCAGATGTTGTTTTTACGCATGAGCCGGTTATACAGTTTTGCTAAAAGGCGCTTAACTACCGGGGTGCCCGGCCCCATATTTCTGGCGACTAGCAGGCTTTTGGCAAATGACTTTTCGAGCTGCTTAAGTCGACTTCTCGTCTGGTCCAAGCGTAATCTTAATGACTTAATATCTGTGTTTTGCCTGACGCCTTCTTTCAATAAAGAGTCGAGGTGATCCCGCACGGTTTTTAAGAAATTCTCGCTATTGCCACGGATAAATCCCGATTCAAGGCCAAAATCAGACTGTAGCTTTTCACTCACTACCTCGATTGCCTGATCGGTTTTTGACACAATTAAAACCGATTCACCATTCAGCATTCGATCAATAGCGATGGCCGCAATGGTATAACTTTTGCCCGTGCCCGGTGGTCCCGAGATAAGGCTCAGCTGCTGACTTGCGGCGTTGGATAACGCGTCGCTCTGTGCGCTGCTTAACAGGCCAGGCAGACGCTCTCGTGTTGTCTTCGCATGGGGGTTAACAGCATCTGTCTGTTGTCCAAGGATCTCCTGAACAGGGCGTGAGGTTGTTTCACTGGCGCTCAGTACGGTTAACTCATGAAGCACCCCCCGAACACTTTTAGGCCGTTCAGCCAGCAGCAGAAAACAGCTTGAACGCACATGAAGCGCTTCATTTTTTCCTGTTGAGGGGGTTGTCAGAGCAGGCCAGCGGGCAATCTCTTCAATACTGTTTAGCACGGTATTTTCTTTCAGCCACTGGCTGATTCTGGCAATACCGTTGAGTTGAAGGGGCCAGGTGATTAATGGGAAGCTGCTGATGGCCGATGGATCAATATCCGGTTTAAGCAACAATCGCAGCAGTGGTGCATTGACTCTCAGATCGTCAGGATCTATGTCTAAATAGACATCTTCATCACGGTACAGCCTGGCGGGAAAGAATAACAGCGGCGAATGGATCTGCCGCTGTTTAGAAAACCCGCTGGAGACATTCAGTTTGCCCTTTACCATCAGACAGCCATAAATCAGCTGTCTTTCTTTGCGATAAGTATCGGCTAACCCTAACATGACACTGGCACCAGGATGCATCAGAGGTAGTCTTGGCAGCTCTCCACACGCAAGCACATCCTCTCTGTCAATGAGCAGTCTGCGGTCGCTCCGGAGCTTGTCAATGTTGGCGATTGACAGGTCATAGCTATCGGCACGGTAGCATCGCCTGAAGTATTCTATTAGTTTGTTTTGCTCTGGTGGCACGGTTACCCTGCGATAATATGCGGTATGTAACGTGATAAGTCCTGCGTGATTTTGCCGTTATCTTCTCTCACAGAGATACCGGCGGCCTTACTATCAATAAGCCATGACCCAATTAATGTATAAACATCGCCGAACGATGGAAGGGGATAATATTCCTGGAAAATAAAGCCCTCTTCACCATAGGGGCCGGGCGATGCTTCAGTTTCAATCCCATCGATATGAATACTGATATTTGAGCCTTCTCTGGCAAATATCGGCTTTTTTACATAGTTTCTGAGATTGCTTCCAGGCAGATCCTCTTCAAAATATGAGGCGAGCAGATTGGGGTGATTAGGGAACATTTTCCACAGCAGGGGCATCAGTGCTTTATTTGACAAGATGGCTTTCCAGGGGGGCTCAACCCAGCTAACACCTGCTGTTTGCAGCAAAGAGCCATACTCTTCCCTCAGCATGAATTCCCAGGGATATAGCTTGAAGATCCAGGTGATTATCTGATTATCCAGATCGGTGAAGACATCGCCTTCGCCTTGGCCAATGTCTTCAACATAGATAAATCTGGTTGGAATGCCTGCTTCGTTGGCGCAATCTTCTAGGTATTGTACGGTACCACGATCCTCTTCAGTATCTTTGCAGCAGGCAAAATGCAGCACCTGGCCCATATGGGTCTTATGCATTTGCGCAAAACGATGAATCAGCTTTTCCTGGAGTGAGTTAAACTGGTCCGCACGCCTCATTACCTGGCCTGAATTTACTTTATCTTCCAGCCAGAGCCACTGCCAGAATCCGGTTTCGTAAAGGCTGGTAGGCGTATCCGCATTATTTTCATAGAGCTTGGCCGGACCCTGTCCGCCATAGGCAAGGTCAAGCCGTGAATACAGGCTCTTTTCACCTGACTTCCAGGAGTTAGCGATCCAGTCCCAGTGAGGCTCAGGGATGCGAAACTGTCGCATCAGCTGATCGTCTCGCACAACTTTATCAACAACCGCTAAGCACATTTGATGAAGCTCTTCTGTGGGAGACTCAATATGCTCTTCTATCTGCTGCAGCGTAAACTGGTAATAAACGGATTCATCCCAATAGGGTTCGCCGTATAGCGTGTGAAATTTGAAACCAAATTCATCTGCCCGTTGTCGCCAGTTCACCCGTTCCTTCGTCATACAGCGAAGCATGTTTAACCACCCCATCCACTTCTAGATGAGCTGCCACCCCAGCTTGATTTGGCCGATACTGTAGAGCCAAAACCGCCACGAGAGATCGTTCTTGTGACTGCAGGCTTGGGTTTGAAGGCACCGTTGTCGACTTTGACATTACCGTATTTGCGCTGGTAGAGCTCACCATCGACCGTTGACCACTTGTCATAGACGGGTGAATAGCGCGAGTATGATGTATAGAGAGGCGCGGAATCGTAGCGGTTAGTGTCCAGGGCGCGGGCAAACATAAAACCAGCCATCGCTGGCATAAACCAGTTGTTGCCATTTGAAGCGTTATACATGACACAGTTGTTGTCGCCAAACTCCTCAATGCAAGAGGCTTTGTTGTCGTATTTAGGGCCGCTTTCGGATGCTTTAGCAATCGCTTGCTGGTAGGCCGCTTTGCATTCGTCCGCCAGGGATGGGTTGTGCTGCGTACATTGTTCTGCATCTCTGTAAATATTGGCATCGCGGGAGTCGCCGCAGGCGACCAGTGTTGAGGCTGCCACTGCTAATGCCAGAGGTTTCAGAGGAGGGTGTTTAGGTGTTTTTCGCATCCGCTCGAGATTGATTGATTGAGTCCTTTTCATCTCTTCGTCCTCTTAGTAAGTCATACAAGCAGCATTAAGCAAGCCAACCGCTATAGATGTACCGCCTAAGACAATACCCGCCGATATTTCATTGTCGTTAATTCGCTGGACAATACGAGGCATAAAGATAAAGCGAACAATGACAAAAGCGATAGTTTGGGCAATCAGGGCAACGCAGCCCCAGATAGCAAAATCAATAAGAGAAACAGAGTTACTCGCTGCACTTGCCAGAGCTAAGGCAAAACCGATGACAGCCCCGATAAAACCGATGGCTGCTGCCTCGTTTTTATCTTCTTTGACTAACTTCCACTCATCCTGAGGCGTTACCAGTGTATAGATAAATTTAAAGATCAGTAACATGACCAGCGCTACCGCGAAGTAGAGAGCAAAATCTGTTAAGCCTGCTAAAGATACGTGAATTGATTCCATTACTTTATTCCTTTAATGGTAAATTATCCGATAATTTCAATATCGGCGGGTTGAATATTAAAGCCGGTGCTGACGACAAAGCACCGGTCCGCCTGGTTGCTGATGATTTTTTCTTCGCCCGCATAGGTCAGGTATTCGAAAAAATCTTCCTTCACTTCCCGCTCGTAAAGCATGGTGAACTGATCTGTTTCGCTGACCGAGCCGTTTTCTGCATAGGTTTTTTCAGTCATTGCGACGGGCGGGGAGTTTTCTCCTGAGCCCTCCCAAACGCGTCCATAACGGTATTGTTCTAGCGAAACCTCCGGTTTGCTGATGCCCTCATTCAGCAATTGATTCCACTCGGCGTCAGAGCCAATGCCTTTGGTCTCATAGAAATACCACATCTTAACATCGGACACATGTTGCTCGGTCATTCCACCGGTTAACAGAATCTGCAGAAACCCTTCATCATCGGTGTAGTAACGAACAACGGTGGTGCTTTCATCAAGCTGCACAACCCCGACAGCCTGTATAAACTGTGTACGTGCGACGCCTTCGACAACCAGACTGGGTTCGATCAGTCGCAGTCTCAGATCATCCAGCTCAAATGCCCCGCCCAGTCTCAGCCCCATTACTTCGGGGGCCTGTGCCCGGGCAGGGGATGGTTTGTCTTGCCTGCCAAACAGCTTTTTAAACACTTAAAGCCTCCCATTCAATTGAGTTGATTCGCTCATCTGCAATGTAGTAAACCGTTGCTCCAGGATGAACGGTCAGATCGAGAGAAGGGTTTAGCTGGATAGAGCCATACCCCTGGTTGGAGATTCCGATTAGTGTCGCCGCATATTTTTCTTTGAATGCAGAAAAGAGCGAGCGAACCGTAATAGCAGAGGAACCATTGAACTTAACCGAATACTGAGTCATGCCGTTTTCTACATCTAACAGCTGATGATGCAGCGCGCTGGAGCCAGGATCGACCGCCGATTTTGCAATCATTTCAACAGCGACCGATGGCATACACTCAATATTAGGGCAGTGTTGCTTTAATAGATTGCCCAGTGTTTCATCCTGAAAGTAGGCGATTGTATGAGCACCGGGATTTTTACTGGCGCAATACAGCGCAGTGGTCATGGTGACATCATCGTCGGGGTTGTCAATTATGATACAACTTGCCTTTTCAACGGACGCTCGTTCCATGTCCTGATCACTGCTAAAGCTAACCACTTTGACAAAACCGATTTCATCGGGCATTGGGTTTTCAATATCGGCGCGTACGCATAAGGCCAGCTGCTGATCATCTGAATTAAACTGCATTTCGCGCAACAGCAACCTGATCAGCTGAAGTGTACGGGCATCATTCCACCCAATGACCAGAATATGATTTTCATAGTTCAAACTTTTCAATCCCTGTACCCCCTTGCGCCACTGGAAAGAGACAAATGCAGCCAGTCGGCCAATGACTAAACCAAACAGACCTAAGCCACATGGAATAACAAAAAGTCCCACAACATACTTTCCTGGCGTTGTAACAGGAGATAGATCCCCATAACCAACGGTAGATGCGGTTACCATTATCCAGTAAATAAAGTCGGGGTATGCGGTAAGATCCTGTTCTCCGCTTAGACGAAGTAATACCCAGCTTATTGATATGTAAGAAAGGATGGCCAGCACGATGCTGTGCCATCTCATTTCCATGAAATGTTTAAGTAGAATCTTTTTGATTTTAAAGATAGCCAGCATTGGTCAGGCTCACTTACCTAATATCCTTGCCAGCTCTGCATCGGCAGACTTATTGCTTCCGGAAATACCGGCTTCCTGCAGACGCTTTTCAAGTTCACTACCAGATTCATCTGCTGCAAGTTCTGAGGCGGCTTCCAGTTCAGCCTGACGCTCTTTTTGCCTGTCCTGAATTCTGTTGAGGGATTCCGCCGCAGTTTTCATTTTACTGTTTGCTCCCAGATGTCTGGAAGAAACCGCCGTCTGAGCTTTCTGAACTGACTCTGTTGCCTTAACCATGTCCACTTGCTGTTCCATGCGTCGCAAGTTGTTTTTTGCCTGGCTGATATTCTGGCGCAGAGTTTTCTCTGACTGAGTAAACTGATCTACATACTGTTGTTCTGTTTCCATTTCAGAGCGCAGTTCGACCACTTTATGCGCACAATCGAGCGCTAACTGTTGATCACCTTTTTCATTGGCCTGAATAGCATGAGATTCATATTCATTAATTGACGTCTGTAAGCTTCCGGCTTTTTGTTCGGCCAGTTTACGCTTGGCCATAATCTGTGTAAGCGACTGATCTGATCTTCGAAGCTCTTCTTTCGCTTCACGGATCTCCTGATCAAGAATGCGCAGAGCCTGGCTATCGGCTACCGCTTCCGCTGCATCATTGACCCCACCTTTAACGGCGGACATAAGTCTTTTCCATACACTCATGACTGATCTCCTGATTAGTTTAAGTAGGATTCGTAAGCATCAAGGAAACCGGCGACGTTATTAAACAACGTCTCAATTTCAATAATGATACTTTCTTCCTTAGATTGTGATGACAAGGCCCCAAACGAAACGTAGTACTCCTGGTTTTCCACTACAGTGATGCCTATCGTGGTCAGCGGAAACATTTGATGTGTCTTGAGAATTTCTTCGTTTAATCCTGCCGTGTCAGAGACCTGGTTCTTCGCGAATAAAATGCTCTCAATAACTATCTGAGCACCGCTCACTGCTGCATAAGCATCAAGGCCATCTTCATTCGTTACGCAAAGGCAACCATTTTCAGAATGAACCGCCCATCCTTCCTGGCCGGATAGCAGTTCTTCTAATTGTGATAAATCCCAGCTCATAGATCCTTCTCCTAAAGTTTGTCTTTTTACTTGCTCGACACAAGCAGACATTGCCAATATTATATAATTAATCGTATCTGTAAAGATAAAATAACAATTAAAAGTCTCTTTTATGTTATAAATGTAACTTATTATTTACTATTTGGTGTAGCCATATGTATGAAAATATAACGTCAACAGACTGGAGAGAGCTGGTCAGCCGTCTTTTAAAGTCTGAAATGACTAAACGAAAGTTAAGATATGATGATCTGAGTATGTTACTGGAAGCGCATGGTACAAAGCAGACAAGTGCCAATCTCAGGAACAAAATAAACCGGGGAATTATGGGCGCAGACCTGTTTGTGCAGCTCTTGCTTGTCATGAATGTGAGGCAGCTTGATAGAGAATCCATCCTGGACATATTAACCAGTTTCAACGAGTAGTTTTGACCATCCTTAATATAGTCACTCTACTAAAATCAGACAGCTTTCGCCAGTGTTGCAGGGGGCCCGAAACTTACCTATATCAAGTTTTCCAGAGCCGACACCCGGTATTTTTTCTTAAATTTTACTCTATGGTTTAAACCTCAAAAGAACCCCGGCAACAGGGGTGAGTCTTTGCTAGTTCTGGATGCCGCCAGTAAACGGCAGGCTAAAGTGCTGGATACAGCGGTACGGGCCGTTGATGAGATGGTGGTTATCGAAGGTGGTAAGTTTATGTTAGGGATGCTGATGCTGAACGGTCAGTCTGAGCAGATGTTTTCTGGGTATTGCCTGCAGACTGAGTACTCATTATTCATCCCTGTTGAGCCACTTGACCTGTAGAGTCACTTAAAAACAAAACCGGAGAACTTCCCGCTCTCCGGTTGTTAATGTGCCATTTTCAGGGCAGAAATACCAGTGCTGTCAGGAACAATCAGAGGCGATTACACCTCTTCCTCCTCGATCACTTCGCTTTCCTGTTGTGCCAGCTTCAGCCATTCCTGACAGGCGGGCAGTGCCAGTACCCGGTCGCAGTAGGCTTGTAGTTGTTCAGGCAGGCTGACGCCGTAGCCGGTTAGACGATACACCACCGGGGCATAGAAGGCATCGGCGATGGAGAACTCTCCATAGAGGAATTGTTCTGAGGCGCTCAGATTCAGAGCGCCGCTCCACAGCTGCAGGATACGGTCGATATCCTGTTGTACTTCGGCTGAGATTATAAAGTTTTCTACGCTGCGACGGCAGTTCATCGGCAGGGCGTGACGCAGCGCCATAAAACCGGTGTGCATCTCGGCACAGCTGCTGCGGGCGTGGGCGCGCAATGCCGGATTGACGGGCCAGCCTTTACCCTCAAGGTGCTGTTCACTGATATATTCGCAGATCGACAGCGAGTCCCAGATGGTCAGGCCGTTATCCAGCAATACCGGCACTTTGCCCGCCGGGTTATAGCTTTTTATCTGTTCCGCTGCGCCGGGGGTAAAGAGGGCGATACGCACAGTTTTAAAGTCCAGATCGAACTGTCGCAGCAGCAGCCAGGCTCGCAGGGACCAGCTGGAATAGTTGTGATTACCGATAACCAGTTGCATAGCAAAATCCTTTTGTAGGTGTGTCTCATGGGGGATTCAGGATGGTTAACATCCGATTGATTTAGACCTGAGTTTGGCGCTAAATAGTGGCTCGCTCAAACGAATAAATCTGATAACAGGTATGAATACTGCTGATGCTTGATCATGAATTGCTCCGTACTTTTATTGCGGCTGTGGATACCGGTAGTTTCACCCGGGCGGCGGCACAGGTGTTTCGTACCCAGTCGGCGGTAAGTATGCAGATGAAACGGCTGGAGGATCAGCTCAAGAAAAAGCTGTTTCTGAAAGAGGGGCGGGAGCTTCAGCTGACCGATGACGGGTTGAAACTGGCCAGCTATGCCCGCCGGATCATGAAGTTGCATGATGAAGCGCTGGGGGTGATGGCGGCTGAGGGGGAATCGCGCCCATTGCTATTGGGCTGTCCGGATGATTATGTCACGGGTGTGTTGCCACAATTGCTGTCGGAGATTCAGGATCAGTTGCCGGGAATGCAGGTGCAGGTGAGAACCGGGACATCGGCACAACTGCGTGAACTGATCGACCGGGGGGAGCTGGATATGACCATTCTTACCCGCCGCCCGGAAACGGAAGAGGGTTATCTGTTACTGCAGGATAAAGGTGTCTGGGTCGCTCCGGCGTCCGGTTTTATCGATAGCGATAGTAAAATCAGGCTGGTGCTGGTGGAGCCGGATTGTAAGTTTCACAGTACCGCCGTGGATGGTTTGATGAAGCAGGGACGGCCGTTTGAGGTTACCTGTATCAGTGGCAATTGCGCATTGTTGATCGAGCTGGTCAGGCGGGGGGAAGCGTTAACGACACTGTCTGCCTGTTGTGTGCCGCCGGATCTTTACACCGTGCCGGCAACGCTGGGGCTGCCAGAACTGCCAACGGTGCAGATCGTGTTGCAATCGGCGGCCCGGCATCACCCGGATGTTGGTTCTGATCGCATCGCCTCTCTGGCTGCCAGGGTGGCTCAACAGTTAGCCTGAGCGTTTGCCATTACTACTGGCCCTCTCAAAACCATCATGCAGCTCGCACCGGAGCCGTTAGCCATCAGTTATACAACCATCTTTTATGATGACTTTAAAGTTGCATCATTGCCCGGCCAGAACGTCCGGACAATGCATGATCGAATAATTAATATTCTGTGAAGCCTGACGTTTTCTTTGCTGTCGCGCTAGTTTAACAGGGGTTCATAACGTTTATCGGTGAGTGTCTTCATAAAGGCAACCAGGGCATCGATGCGCTGATCGGTCAGAGCGGGGCCGGTTTCCAGCTCTTTCATCGACAGGTTTTCGTTAATTTCCGGTGTTTCCCAGGGTTTGCCGGTTTCAGGATTGATCTGCCGGGCACTGCTGTGGCTGTTGTACTTGTTGTAAAACAGGACCACGGTGCGCAGATCCTTAAACACGCCGTTATGCATATAGGGGCCGGTGACCGCGACATTTCGCAGCGTCGGTACTTTAAATTTGCCTGCCTGAGCGGGATCGCTGACAGCGGGGTTTTCCAGCAGACCGCGATCGATATGATCACTGGCTACACCATTAACCGCCCGGGCGGTGTGATTCACCGGCACGCCGATATTGTGATACTCGTAATTACTGAAGGTTTCTCCCTCTGCCCGCGCGCTTTTTTTCAACTGATGACAGAGGTTGCAGTTAGTAAATTGCTGAGAAAAGAACAGTGTGCGGCCCAGTTCCTCCTGCTCGGTGAGCTGATACTCTCCGCGTAGCGAACGGTCATATTTTGAGTCAAAGGGGGCAAATAATTCGGTACGTTCAAAAGCCGCAATACTATCGGCCATCGCGCTGTACGCCTGTTCCGGCTTGTCGAAGATATTCCCGCCATAGAGCGCGGTAAAACTTTTTCGGTAGAGCGGATTTTCTTTTAAGCGCTCAACCACTGCCTGCTTTGACGGCATCCCCATCTCGATCGGATTTGTCGGTGGTCCGCCCGCCTGGCCCTGAAGATCTGGTTCCCGGCCATCGTGGAACTGTCCGCCTTTATAGACCCCGTCTTTCGTCAGCTGGAACTCTGGACTGAACATGGCGTAGGCGGCAGTCGGTGCGTTACGGTCTCCCAGAGAATGACCGTCATCTCCCAGGGAGACGGCGCCGTTGGCGGCATTGTTACGTGGGTCTGCGAAACCGGCTCCCGGTGCATGGCAGCTGGCACAGCTTTGTGTTCTGTTGGCGGACAGACGGGTGTCGAAGTATAGCTGCTGGCCCAGCTCAGGCTTGCTCAGCAGAGGTGAATCCGGAGCTGAATCGGACCGGGTGCAGCCAGTAAGTGTCAGTCCGCTGAAGATGAGTGTCAGAATAAGAGATTTCATAATAAATGCAAATGATAGCGAATCGTATTTGCATATAGTATCAGATAAACCCTTATTTGCGAGCGGTTTTTATGGTTTAGTTTTTATCCTGCTGATTCACTTCATTCAGTATATCGGTGACTATTTCATAGCAGATACCGCAGGCGGTGTTGATGGCGGTTGTCTGCCTGACTGCGTCGATCGTCGTAAGCTGTCGTTGTCTGATCATCTTAATAAACGCCTGCCGGCGGATATTTTTACAGGCACAGACCCAACTATCTTCAGTGTCGGAACCGGTTTTGGGTGGGGGAGTACTCATTCTGGTTATCCGTTTAGTGTCTGACATGTCTACAATAGCAATAGCTAAGCGTAAAAGCAGTGCTGCAAATGAGATGCTGAATGACCCGAAGATGTCGGTTGAGCCTAAGCGCTTGAATTGACAGTTGCAGCTTAGCGCAACAATATGGCGGCAGTGCGATATCGCTTTGACCAAAGCGGACCGGAATAGACACAGAGGATGGCTGATGAGTATGGATACGATCGTAGTTCTGTTTATCGAATTGTCTGACGATGATGTGACATTGCTTGAAGAGGTGATCGATAGCAGCCTGGAAAGTGCTCCGACCGGCTTGCTGGTGGCTGAGGATATGGACCAGGCTAAGGCGCTGGTCGTGTCGCAGCCGGTTCATATTGTGGTATTGGATCAGCGAGAGGATGAATCTCTGGCCCATCAGCGGTTGCAGCAATTAATGGCGCTGAATCCTCTGTTGGAAGGCTTGCTGTTGACCGTCAGTTGCGAGTATGAGCCAGCGGGGCAAGTGGCGGCCGATGGTTTGGTAAATCACTATATTCAGTTGCCCTCAGACCCGCAGATTCTCGGCTATCGGATGCGTCAGGCCTTGCGGGTGGCCTGCTTAAAACAGGAACTGCAGGATCTTCGCCGGGATTTGCACCGGGACTTTGATGCACAGCGGCAGCAATTTGTGTTGCGACAAAAGAAGCTGCTAGAACGGGTGCAGTCGGGCGAAGCAAAGATAAATCAGTCCCGTAAACAGCTCGATCAGGCGAATCAGCAGCTGGCCGATGGCTATCGGCAGATGGTGCGCATGTTTTCCAACCTGACTCTGCGGCGAATGGGCCAGAAAGTCAGTGGCTTAAACCAGCAACTTAACCAGATGCTCAGTATGCTGGGGGAGAGGTGCGATCTGGATGAGGCCGACCGGAAACACCTGACAATGGCCTGGATGTTAAGAAATGTGGGTAAACTGAGCTTTAGTGATCATCTGCTTGTAACCCCCTATCTGAATTTACGCCCCGAAGAGCAGCGTGAATTCCAACGGCACCCGGATAATGCTTATACTGCCATGACCATTGTCCGCCCGCTGGACCGTGCGGCAACACTGGTACGGCAACATAAAGAGTATCTCGATGGCAGTGGTTATCCTCTGAAGCTTAAAGGGGCGCAGATAGAATTCGCCGCGCAGATACTTACCGTGTTGAATGATTATACTGAGCTAACGTCTGGCCGTTATGACCATCGTCAGCTAAGCGCTGCAGAAACACTGGCTTTCATGCGGGAAAGAGCGCCCGAGCGGTATAATCAGGATGTAGTGAATGCCCTGGAAACCGTGATGAATGATCTTAAACCGATCACCGACTTCCACAAAGATCAACGGGTTTCGAGTATGGACCTGCAGCCAGGCATGACGCTGACGAGGGATCTGATCAGTCACGATGGCGTCTTACTTCTGGGTCATGGCGAGGTGCTGGATCAGCGCACCATCGATCGTATCCGGGATCTGGAATACAACTTTTCCGAATATTTTCATCTGTTTATTGAGTAGTCACCGTCTGCTGATTATACCTTTACCTGTTCACCCGCGAGGCGCAGCGGAGGGGAGGGCTCGGTAACCACTTTCCTGGTGGGCCATTCGAGTAGCTGCAATTTGCCGCTCTCGGTTTCCACCAGAGTGGTGCAGTGTTCGACCCAGTCACCATCATTGCAATAAAGGGCCCCTTTCAGGTGAGTAAACCCCGCCTGATGAATATGACCACCGATATACCCATCCAGCGACTGGCGGCTGGCTTCAGTGCAGGCGGCCTGTTGAAAGTGTTCGATATAGCGTTGTGCGCTGCTGAAACGTTGTTTGATCATGCCCGCCAGCGACCGGTAGGGCATATTCAGCCACTGACGAAATTTGTTATAACTGCGATTCAGCCAGAGTAATAACTGATGCCCCTGATCGCCCAGTAACAGCATCAGCGGGTGGATACGCACATGGCTATCAAACTCATCGCCATGGGACACCAGAAAGCGGCGCCCATCACGGGTTTTGTGGATCGCCTTACGTCGAATCTGTAATTTACCCAGCTTTAAACCGCAGATTTTACGCATCGGCGCATCATGGTTGCCTGGGATATAGATAATCTCACAACCCTCTTTTGCCATCTGCCAGAACTGACCGATCAGTAGTTGCTGATCCTGAGGCAGCACGGCTTTTTTGCGCATGGCTGCAAGATCGATGATATCGCCCACCAGATAAAGTTTTTTTGGCGACAGCTGCGTCAGCGCCTCACTCAGTAATTTAGCCTGACAATCCGGGGTTCCCAGATGTACATCTGAGATAAACATGGTATGGATATTCTGCATATCTCTGTCCATCAATCAGTTCAGAGGCAGTATGACTGCAGAAAATGACAGAGGCCTTTAAAAAAGATGAACAGATGGTGACAGGACATCGGGGATAAATACTCGAATAATCGATGTCTTAACTGCATCGCCGTGATTATCCCGGCGTCACCGACGCGGGATGATTAGCCGTTGTGGTTGTTCAATGATGCTGCGATTATGCTGCCGGACTGAATGGGGCCTGCCTGCTGCAGATCTCATCACTGGATCGGTTATGCCAGGATGAAAGCGCACCCAGATAAAGGCTTTTTCCTGGGAGTATGGACGGTGGCACAAACAACAGGCGCTGCGCCTGAGTATGACTCAACAGTTCCGGGTGATTAATCAGAATCGGGTGCCCGGCCTCAGGCGTTTACCGTCGGGCTGCGGTTAAACTAACCGGGAACTGCAGGCTCATGACTCAACTGATCTCGTTGCCGCCCTGGAAGCCCAGCGCTACCGTGTTAAACTCGGCAGTTCAGTCACACCCGTATTATCTTATCTGTCCGTAAGGAGCGACTCTATGGCATCTGACGCACAGCTTATCGCCCGCATAAAAGCCTGCGATCTCTGCCTGCTCCATCTGCCGGATGGTGTGCGTCCGGTGTTCCAGTTTGATCCCCGCGCAAGAATCTTAGTCGCAGCTCAGGCCCCCGGCCGGCGGGTGCATGAAACGGGCATTCCCTTTAACGACCCCAGTGGCGAACGTTTGAGACAGTGGATGGGCATCACCGCTGAAACCTTCTATGACCCGAAGCAACTGGCAATTCTGCCGATGGGGTTCTGTTTTCCTGGCACCGGTAAGTCGGGTGATCTGCCGCCACGCAAAGAGTGCGCTCCCCAGTGGCGCCAGCAACTACTCGACCGCCTGCCCAACCTGCAACTGATACTGGTAATCGGTCAGTATGCTCAGGCCTGGCATCTGCATGAGAAGGGTTCAGTCACAGAGATCGTCGCCCGCTGGCGGGATTATTGCTGTCAGGGGCAGTCCCCGGCAGTGTTCCCTATGCTTCATCCCAGTCCGAGAAATAACATCTGGCTGAAACGTAATCCATGGTTCGAAGCCGAACTGATACCGGAGTTGCAGAAGCGGGTGGGCGAAATAGTTGCTAGTGGTTAGACCGCAACGAAAAGCGCGTTGCTTGCTAGACGAGAGATTCGCTCGTTGAACTCGCGAACAGACCGCAACGAAAAGCACGTTGCTTGTTAGAACGTCGCTGCGCGACTCGCTAGACGGGCTGCGCCCTTGCTAGAAAAAGCATCAAGCAAACAGGTCTTTTGGTTTTATCTTTGCTATTGAGGGCGGCGCGCTAGCATGCCCTCTGGGTACCTTTCGGCGACTAGCGCTATGACCGATTTAAGTTGAATAGCGTTGGTAAAAGGCGGTGGTGCCCGTGGAACACAAATAAAAAGAGAGCCATTGGCTCTCTTTTCTTTACGCTTTTTTCTTTCCGCTTTTTCTAGCCACTAACGACTAGCAAGTCGCGAAGCGACGTCTAGCGACTGCTCTATAAAGGAGCAATCTTCGTGCCTTTCTGCGGCAGTGGCAGGGCCGGTAGTCCGCCCCCGATAACCCCGAGATGCTTATCCATTAGCTGACTCATTTTGTCGGTTTCGCCGAGGTTTTTCAGCAGTCTGGCGAGTTCGCTCAGGGTTTCGGCTCTGGGGCTTTGTTCCAGGCTTTGCTCGAAGTAGGTGACCGCTTTACCCCAGTGCTGATTGCGCTGGGACAGCCGTCCCAGTGTCAGTAGCAGGTCAGGATTCAGCGGATCATCCTTCAGCCAGCCGCGGGCGGTATCCAGCTGTTTCTTTGGATTATCGCCTTCAATGCGGCCATAAAGGTTAACCAGTTCGTTGTCCCAGTTGCGTTTGATCAGGTCACGGATAACCGGTTCCGCTTTGGCTTCTGCGCCGATGCTGACCAGCAGACGGGTGTAGTGGCGTGCCAGTACATCATCCTGAGTCAGTTGTCCGGGCATGTTGTGCCAGGTTTCTGCCAGAGCTTTGCGTTTCTCGTCAGAGGACGCGCTGTCCGGCAGAATGATGCTGAGTTCCAGCAGTTTCTGGTAGCAGAGCTGCTCGGTCTGCAGTAGTTTTTCTGCTTTCAGTGCTTTGTTTTTACGTAGTTCAGGAATCAGCTGTTGCACGGCTTTCCAGTCATTCAGCTGAATATAGACTTTGCGTAGCAGCTTCATCACGTAGGTGTTTTTCGGCGCTTTTTTTCGCAGGCTAAGCAGAGTGGCCAGGCTTGGTTCCAGTTGACCACGGGCCAGCTGGGTCTGCGCCTGATTGATGCCAACGGCGATCTCCGCTTCGGGGGTCGATGCCTTGGCTTTTTGCAGCAGTTCATCACAGGCTTTTTCATCGCCCTGTTCCTGCGCGGCATGGGCCGCTGCCAGATAGTTGATCAGGGGCAGGTCGGCGTTATCGGCAGAGATTGATAGCAGGCGCTGGGCTTTCCACCAGTTACCTTCAGAGAGGGCAATCAGTCCCTTAAGGGTTTTATTGTGGGCAATCCGGCTTTTACGGCTACCGCTCCAGAGACGCAGATGTCTCCCTGATCTGAGGGAGCGCTTGAATAGGTTGATCCCCCAGTGCAGCACAAAAAACAGTGCGACCATGAGTAGCAGAAATACCCACAGGCTCATCTCGATAGTGGTCTGGCCGTAGGCAAACAGGGTATAGCCGGAATCCTGGATCATCTTCTGACCGATCCAGGTGCCGGCAAACATGAAGGCCAGCAACAGGATAAATATGCGTTTCATCAGGCAGCTCCCTCTTTCAGCTTACGCATTGCTTCCAGATAGTTCTTCAGAGAGGTCAGGGAACCGGAGATGTCCGGCATCTCGGGAGCAACTTCAACCTGCTCAAGGTCCTTCAGGGCTTTCAACAGGGCCTGGGTATTACTGTCGTTCTGTTCGAAGTAAGTGATTACCCACTGCTGTGCTTTGCGCAGACTGTTAAGATAGCTTTTCGGTTTGCGTTGCAGCAGCGACAGTTGCGCCTGCTCCAGCATCAGGTGCAGGTTTTGTTGCAGATAGTAACTTTGTTGCGGTGACAGCAGAGGTTCAACGGGCTCACTCCGGTCCTGAATCACGATCAGTTTGCTGGCCTTGTCTGATAACGTCGCCCAGGCTTGTTTGATATCGTTACTCCAGCTTGAGGCAAACTCTTCACTGTTTATCTCATCAAGCAGTTCTGGCAGTTTGTGCTGTTCGGTCAGGGGGATTACCTGGAGTTGATCCACCTGCTCGGTTAGCGCACCCAGACGGAGGAAGACGCCTTCGGTATCCAGTTTTGGCACCGCTTCCAGCGCTACGATGTCGGCGGCAACCGCTTTGCGGATATCGTAGATGCTGGCATCATCGGTCTCGCTGAGAATCTTATCGGCAGAACGTAGCAATTGCAGCGCGCCGTTGGGGGTTTGCTCCATCAGAACCCGCTGGTTGGCGAGGCGCAGAAGGTATTCTACTTCAGCCAGCAGCCAGTCTGCCCGGTTGTTATTCTGTGCCGCGGTGACTTGCTTGATGCTGCGGGTCAGGCGGTCTTGCAGTTCGTTAATATTGGCCTGATCCTGAACCGATTTGCTCTGCAGGGCGGTTAGTTCTTGGCTGAGCGTATCGATCTGCTGATTCAGTTGTTGCTGAGTTTGCCCCAGGCTGCTCTTAATATCGGCCGCAGCGTTTTGCTGGCTCTGCTGTATCTGACTGCCGGCCTGAAGTTGCAGCCAGTAAAGATAGCCGACTCCAGCCAGAGCGATGAGTGCCAGCAACAGTGCGATTCGTCCGGCCCAGCTGGCTTTCTGTTTTGGCTGCTCTTTGAGCGGCGCGTCAGATGCCTTGGCTCCAGATGGCTTTTGTTGCGCTTTATTTGCAGATGTCTTCTGATCGGCTGGCTTTGCTGTCGCGCTATCGGTTGTCGTGCCTTTGCCTGAAGAGCTCTTGGGTTCAGCGCTGTTGCTGGTCTTGTTCGCGCTGGTCTCTTGCTGGTCGGCGGGGGCTTCCTCCTTTTTGATGAGCTCTCCCTCAATCACTTCTGCTGGCTTGTCTGAAGTGGCTGGATTGTTATTCCCGCTTTTTTTCATGTTTTGTCATCCGTATCGATAGTCGATAAAACTGTTTCTGCCATTGCCTGATTATCGGGTCCGCTGGCGGTAATAACCCGAGTATAGCCTAACTCGCCTGCAATTCGGGCAACTCGCTCACTGGGTACCACCAATGTTGTATGCTTCAGAGCCCCGAGATGGTGCTTGGTGATCAGCTGATCCAGGTTGCTGACCGCTTCTCCGCTGGTGATCAGAATCACGTCAGGGCGGGCATCTCCGATAGTACTGCTGATCTGCCCGGAGGTATAGTCAGGAAGCCTGCGGCGGTAGAGGTCGGCATAGTCAACCCGGGCACCGCGCTGAATCAATTGCTCTGCAAGGGTTTCCCGGCCCCCTGCGCCGCGCATGATGAGTACTTTTTTGCCGTCCATCTGTTGTAATTGCGGCAGCGAGAGAAGCGCTTCCGAATCATAACCTGCGGCTGATTTTGTTGCGCTGATGCCAAACTCATGCAATTTGCCGGCGGTTTGCTTGCCAATGGCGAGCCACTCGATTCCGACGGGCAGCTGTGGCCAGTACTGATCAATCAGGTCGATGCCTGTGTTGACCGCGTTGGCGCTGATGAAAATTACGAAGTGATAGAGGTCCAGGTCCATAATCCGGGTTTTCAGAAGAGAAAAACCGGGATCTGACTCGTCGACAGGTGTGATTTCCAGCAGCGGCAATAGCACCGGCTCAAACCCCAGGCCAGCAAGCAGCTCAGCCTGGCCAGACGCCTGATGTATCGGGCGTGTAACCAGTATCCGGAGTTCAGCCATTCTGTTGATAGACGTCCGCCAGAATTTTGGCTGCACCGGCATCCAGCAGGCGCTCGGCCAGCTCGATCCCCATCTCTTCGGCATTATCGGGTGTGTTACGCACCTCATCCCTGAGTATCTCGGTACCATCGGTACTGGCGACGAGACCGCGCAGGTAGAGCTCATTTCCGGCTTCATTCAGGGTTGCGTAACAGGCGATCGGTACCTGACAGCCACCTTCCAGACGGCGGTTCATAGCCCGTTCTGCAGTGACCCGGTAAGCGGTCTGCTGATCATGTAGCGGTTTAAGCAGCTCGATGGTGGTGGCATCATCGGTACGGCATTCGATGCCGACGGCGCCCTGTCCTCCGGCGGGAAGACTTTCCTCCGGGGGAATTTCACTGGCGATACGGTCATTCATTTTCAGACGCATCAGACCAGCAGTCGCCAGAATAATGGCATCGTACTGGCCTTCGTCCAGCTTACGCAGACGGGTGTTAACATTACCGCGCAGGGTTCTGACCTGCAGATCAGGACGTTTAGCGCGAATCTGAGCTTCCCGGCGTAACGAAGAGGTGCCAACGACGGCGCCCTGGGGGAGCTCATCTATCGCGTTATAGTGGTTGGAAACAAAGGCATCAGTCGGTTTTTCCCGGGGACAGATAACGGCCAGTCCAAGACCTTCCGGGAACTCCATCGGCACATCTTTCATTGAGTGCACGGCGATATCCGCTTCGTTTGCCAGCATGGCGACTTCCAGTTCTTTAACAAAGAGTCCCTTACCACCGATCTTTGACAGGGGAGAGTCCAGCAGCACGTCGCCTTTAGTGGTAAAACCCATCAGTTCAACGGTGATGCCCGGGTGAAATTTTTCTAACTCGGCTTTTACATATTCCGCCTGCCACAGGGCGAGGGGGCTTTGACGGGTGGCAATACGGATTACTTTATCAGTCATACAGAGTCCTGGAGGGCGGTTGCCCGGTCAGCTACGCAAAATAATTACCGATTTTAACAGATAAGCAGGCGGCTGGCAGCTGATCGGGCATGCGGGAAGGGGGCAGATTGCTGTATAATGCCCGCCATTGATTCAGGACAGAATCCGCTGCCGTCGCTGCGGATGACAGATTTGAGGTTTTCAGCATGAGTGAAGAAAAAACCAACCAGCAATGGGGCGGCCGTTTTAATGAGCCAACCGATGCCTTTGTTGCCCGTTTTACCGCATCGGTGCAGTTTGATCAGCGGATGTATAAGCAGGATATCGAGGGATCGGTTGCGCATGCGAAGATGCTGACCCGGGTTGGCGTTCTGACGGAGGCTGAGTGCAGCGCTATTCTGCAGGGGCTGAGTGAAATTCAGTCTGATATTGAGAACGGTAATTTTGAATGGTCGATAGAGCTGGAAGATGTTCATATGAATATCGAAGCGGCGCTGACCAAAAAGATCGGTATCACCGGTAAAAAACTGCATACCGGGCGTTCACGTAACGATCAGGTTGCCACTGATATCCGTCTCTATGTGCGTGAAGAGATCGATCATGTTCTGGCTGAAATTACCCGTCTGCAACAGGGGATTATCGGCCTGGCCCGTCAGGAAGCGGACACCGTTATGCCGGGCTTTACCCATCTGCAAACGGCCCAGCCAGTAACTTTCGGGCATCATCTGATGGCCTGGTTTGAGATGCTGAGCCGTGATTATGAGCGCTTTGCTGATTGCCGTAAGCGGGTCAATATTCTGCCATTGGGTGCGGCGGCGCTGGCTGGCACCACTTATCCGATCGACCGCCATCTGACGACTGAACTGCTGGGCTTCACTGCACCAACAGAAAACTCGCTGGATTCGGTATCCGACCGGGACTTTGCTATTGAGTTTTGTGCTGCCTCCAGCATTCTGATGATGCATATGACCCGTTATTCTGAAGAGCTGGTGATGTGGGCGTCAGCGCAGTTTAATTTTATCAACCTGCCAGACCGCTTCTGCACCGGGTCCTCTATTATGCCGCAGAAGAAAAATCCGGATGTGCCAGAGCTGGTGCGTGGAAAGAGCGGTCGTGTTTATGGCCATCTGATGTCATTGCTGACGCTGATGAAATCGCAGCCACTGGCTTACAACAAAGATAATCAGGAAGATAAAGAGCCGCTGTTCGATGCGATCGACACGGTAAAAGGCTGCCTGCGCGCCTTTGCTGATATGGTACCGGCGATTGAAGCTAAACGTGACAACATGCGTGAAGCGGCGCTTCGCGGTTTCTCAACGGCGACCGACCTGGCGGATTATGTCGTCCGTAAAGGAATCCCATTCCGTGATGCCCATGAGATTGTGGGTAAAGCCGTTGCTTATGGTATTGAACAGAATAAAGATCTGGGTGAGATGACGCTGGAAGAGTTGCAGCAGTTCTCCGACCAGATTACGGCAGACGTCTTTGATGTGCTGACACTGGATGGTTCTGTCAGTGCCCGGGATCATATCGGTGGCACCGCCCCGAATCAGGTGCGTCAGGCCTGTGACCGTGCAGAGAAGATGCTCGAGCAGCGCAACTGATTAACAGGATGCTCTGCCAGAACCCGCTATGGTGGTGACCTTAGCGGGTTTTTTTGTGGCTTTATTACTCATATTAGGGTATTCACTTACTTTCCTGGTTGATCTCTGGAGTAGATTGTCTGACGCAGGTTAACCGGTGACATACGCACAGCGCTAAAAGGCAAATTAATAATACGAGATAGCGGAGTTCAAATGAGACTGAATATCACCCATAAAATGATTGTTGGTTTTGCCCTGATGGTTGTTTTCATCATCGTTGTTGGCGTGGGTGGATTAGGGGTTATTCACCTGCTATCTAATCAGTTTCAGGATGTCGCTCATAATGTTGTGCCTTCGCTGACCGGTAGTCTGCGTCAGCAGACCCGCCTGGAGTCCACCAGTCGCCAACTGTTTACCGCTTTATCGCAAACCCGGGTTGAGGATCTCAACCAGCAAAGCTCTGTATTTCAGGAACAGCTGGAAAGCTTTAAGGCGGATCAGCGTCGTCTTGAAGAGCGGGTAAAGGGGCAGAGTGAATTGCAGAGCGCGTTGAATAGCGTTGATAGCCTGGTTGAAAAATATTTTGCGCTGGCTGATGCCGCCTTAAAACAGCAGGGCCGTCTTCTTCTGCTGGAACGGCTCGCTATCGAATCTGACATTCAATACCGGGGACTTGAGAGCTCACTCAACCGGTCATTGAATAAATTTCTGTTAAATGAGAGTGATACTCCCGCGGCTAAGGCGGTTAAGTCGGTTGGACGCATGATGGCGACCTATAACTACCGCCTGATGGATTTTAAACGTACTCAGGATATGGAATCTCTGGATAAGTTTCTTGACAGTAATAAAGGAAAACTGACAGAGAGATATAATGAGGTTATTGCCAGGGGGGGGAATTTCCGTTTCGCACTGGATCAGCTTAACGCTATTCAGGATCATCTCTATGGCGCAGACGGGCTGACGTCTGTTTTGCGAAAGGTGACCGGCGTGCAGGCCGATCAGGACGACAAGTTGCATCAGATCTATACATTGATAGAGCAATCACAGTCGGCAATGGAAAACTTTATCGCTCTGAATCGTCAGACGTTATCTGCCGCCGATGATAAAACCGATGCCGAGGTTTTTCTCGGGCGTATCTGGATCGGAGGCCTGTCGCTGGGTGCAGTGATTTTCGGGATTCTGATTGCAGCGGTGCTGGTGCGCACGATTCGTACGCCCCTGGCGCACATACATAAAGGACTCAGCCGTCTCAACGAGGGTGATCTTAATGTGACGTTTGAGGTGCATCGACAGGATGAGTTCGGTGACCTGAGCCGTTATCTGAATACCGTTGTCGAAGGGCTTCGCGATATCCTGCAGCAGGTCGCTGTCGGTGCAAACCGGTTATCCAGTGTGGCCGACAATAATGCCGCGATCAGTCGGCAAACCACCGATGCGATGAACTCCCAGGGGATGAAACTGGAGCAAACCTCGTCTGCTGCTGTCGAGATGGAACATAGTGTTGCCGAAGTCGCCAGGCACAGTAAAACAACGTTGCAGGCGGTGCATGAATTTGAAGCATTAAGCCAGAACATCAACCAGCAGATGCACGATACTATTAACAGTATTGAGACTCAGGCAAAAGGTATCGATCAGGCGATGGGCGTCAGTAATGAGATGGCCGCGTTTGGTAATCAGATTGTGATGATTCTGACCACGATTCAGGATATTGCAGAAAAAACCAATCTGCTGGCGTTAAACGCTGCGATCGAAGCGGCGCGGGCCGGAGAGCAGGGACGGGGGTTTGCTGTTGTTGCAGACGAAGTGCGGGGGCTGGCGGGTCGCACCCGTGATTCGGTGCAGGATATTCAGAGTATGGTGGGTAATATGCAAAACGCGATTACCCGGGTCTCCGAGGTGATGAATCAGAGTTTTGAACAGACACAGAACTGTGTGCAGCAGGCTGGCCGGTCACAGGCGTTGCTCCAGTCGATGAACGATGCTGTATTCCATATCCGCGATTTGAACGCGTATATTGAGACCGCAGCTAACGAACAGGCGCAGGCAGTAGCCGAGGTCAGTCAGACACTCGTCTCAATCAATACTGCTGCGGCAGCAACATCAGAGGGAGCGGCCAGTGCGTCAGCAAGTAGCCAGGAGTTGCTGGGGTGGCGCAACAGCAGCAGGCGTTATTGGCGCGTTTTTCCGTTAGCTAAAAGACGAATCTTAAAAAAACCGCATTTAGCGGTTTTTTTTGTTTAATCTAAGCTGTCTGTGTTTGCCGAGATTGCATGGCTTACCCGGCACAGATTCCTATACAGTCATCCCCGGCTGGAGGCGTCGGATCCGCCCGGGGTGTATTGTGTCTTTATATACTCAGCCTGAGATGTTGGTATCCGAACTCCGGTTAAAACTAGAATAGTTTGGCTATTCTATTATTCTATGTTTAATCAAATACAGATAAACGATAAATGAGCTTTCTCAGAAAGTCGGAACGGTGGATCAATAATGAGACTGAATATTACTCATAAGCTTGTCACTGGTTTTGTTTTGATGGTGCTTTTTATCATCGTGGTTGGGTCTGGCGGCCTGCTGCAGAGCAGAACTATCTCCAATCACTTCTTCTCAGTGTCCGACAATGTTATTCCGTCGCTTTCGGGGAGTTTTCAGCAGCTGGTTTTTTTGGAAGAGGTTAACTCAGAACTCTTTGCCGCCCTGTCTCAGAATCGTATAAAAGACCTGAATAGCAAAAAAAAGGCGGTGAAAGCCCGCATCGCTCAGTTTAATGAGACCCAGGCTCAGGTTGCGCAAACCGCAGCCGGTAATCCGGAGCTTAAAGCCAGTCTTGCCGACGTGGAGGTGGCTAGTCAGCAGTTTTTTAAGATAGCTGAAGCGGTGATGGACGATCGCAAGCAGACTCTGATTCTTGAATTTCAGACTCGTCAGGCGGAGATCGATTTTCAGTCACTGGGACATACGCTGAATCTGTGGATGCAATCCCTCTATGAAAAGGGCGCCAGTGAAGAGGTGCTGGGGAAAGCGGAAGACCTGATAGTGCAATTTCGCATGCGCCGGTTTCAGCTGGTGGACTTTCAGCGAACCCATGATATTAACAAGTTGAATACGGTGCTACAGGACGATTCAGATTCCTTAATCGTCGCCCTGAAAGCATTGCCATCGCAGGTGCCCAGTTATCAGTTGTTGAGGCGTACGATTACCTCTGTCAATAATCATCTGTATCAGGATGATGGGCTGGTTGATTATTATCGCCAGCAAGCGGCATCGGCGGTTAAGCTCAAGCAGAGTCTGCAACAGACCGATCAGTTGATTGCACAGGCGCGGGAATCGATGGATGCCTTTATCGCAGCTAACAACCGGCTGGCAGGTAATGCCAGGGACGAAGCCCAGAAACTGGTGGATGTCAGTTATATCGGCATCATCGGTTTGTCCGCCGGGGCGGTTCTGTTTGCGCTGATTATCGCAGTGGTTCTGGTGAAAACCATTCGTGGCCCGCTTTCACATATTCATGCCGGGCTGTCAGCGCTTCGTGAGGGCGATCTGAATGTTGTTTTCAAGGTCCACCGGCAGGATGAGTTTGGCGATCTCAGTGGTTATCTGAATGAGGTTGTTGCCGGGCTGAAGGATATTCTTAAACAGGTGGCTGAAGGCGCTGAACGTTTATCCAGTGTGGCTAATCAGAATGCCGCCATTAGCGAACAGACAACGCTGTCGATGAATATGCAAAATGTGCAGCTTGAGCAAACGTCCTCGGCGGCGGTGCAGATGGAACACAGTGTTGCCGAGGTCGCACAGCACAGTAAAACGACTTTGAGTGCGGTACATGAATTCGAAGAGCTGAGTCAGGATGTCAGCCAGCAGATGCAGGAAACCGTCAGTAGCATCGAAACCCAGGCACAGGGTATTGATCAGGCGATGGGCGTCAGTAAAGAGATGGCGGCGTTTGGTCATCAGATCGTGATGATTCTGACCACCATTCAGGACATTGCCGAAAAAACTAATCTGTTGGCACTGAATGCGGCGATAGAGGCAGCCAGAGCGGGTGCGCAGGGGCGTGGTTTTGCCGTTGTGGCTGACGAAGTCAGGGCGCTTGCCGGACGCACCTCTGACTCGGTTCAGGATATTCAGAGCATGGTGGGTAATATGCAAAACGCGATTATCCGGGTATCTGAAGTGATGGATCAGAGTTATCAACAGACGCAAAACTGTGTAGAGCAGGCGGGGCGCTCACAAACTGTGCTGCAGGCGATGAATGAAGCGGTTGCACATATCCGCAATCTCAATGCCTTTATCGAAACGGCGTCGGGTGAGCAGACGGATGCTGTGGCAGAAGTCAGCCAGACGCTGGTGTCTATCAGCCATGCGGCTGCAGAAACCTCAAAAGGGGCAGAGCGTGCTGCTGAAAGTAGCCAGACACTGTTAGATGTTGCCCGTCAACAACAGTCGTTGCTATCAAAATTTTCTCTGGTTTGAAGACCAGAGATGTTTTTTTGCCGGTTTTTATATATAACTACCCAACCTGAGGACTCTTATAGCACTGTTGTGTGGTAAGTATCGTTAAATGGTCAGTGCTTTAAAAAACAAATATAAGTCCTGAGTCAGGATTTCACACCGGGGGGGCCGGTCAGCGGACTGGATAGCAGATGAGACTTAATGTCACTCATAAACTGAACGCGGGTTTAGCGTTAATGGTTTTATTTATTGTTGTGGTAGGGGCTGGAGGTTTGATTGCCAGCAATGCTATTTCTAATCATTTTTACAAAGTGTCAGATGGCGTTATACCGTCACTGGCAGGTAGCCTTCAACAGATGATCTATCTGGAGGAGGTGAATTCTGAACTGTTTGCGGCACTGTCTCAAACCCGGGTTGGAGATCTGACCGCCAAGCGGGAACTGGTAAAAGCCAGAATCGAGCAGTTTAACGAGGAACAGAGTCGGGTTGCTGAGAAAGTTGCAGGCAATCCTGAGTTGAGTGACCGGTTAAATAAGATACAGACCATCAGTGAAGAGTTTTTTTCTATTGCTGATCATGTGATCGAAGACCGAAAGCTTGCACTGATTTTGAATTTCCAGATTCATCAGGCTGAAAGCGACTATCAGGGGCAGAATGATACGCTGCAATCCTGGCTGGAGAGACTGCCGGAAGAACAACCCGATGAATATCTGATGGCTAAGGCCCTGGCATTGAAAAGTGTGCTCAGTATTCATCGTTCGCAACTGAACAGTTTTCGGAGTAATCAGAATATAGGTTATCTGCAATCGGCGCTGAAAGCGACCGATGGTTTGTTAGCGAATGTCTTAAAAGAGCTGGAGCCGGTTGCGCCAAACGCGTCGCTGCTTAAGCGCACGGTCAAGTCGGTATTAAACCACCTGTATGGTGCTGAAGGTATTGTCGATTATTACCTGCAGAAAGATAAAGCCGATAAGCAGTTAGAAGCAAACCTGAAACAAACTAATCAGTTAATTGCTCAGGTGCGCTCCTTAATGGATGAGTTTATTGCGGCAAATATGGCCTTGGTGACCGATGCTCGTCATGAGGCCGATCTGCAGAAAAATTTCAGCCAGTATCTGATCATCGGATTATCCACAGGTTCTCTTGCCTTTGCGTTAATCGTTGCGCTGGTGTTAGTGCGCACTATTCGTAAGCCTCTGGCGCATATACATCAGGGACTCAGCGCATTGGGAGAGGGTGACCTCAGTGTCTCTTTTATCCCTGATCGCGCGGATGAATTCGGCGATCTGTGTCGTTACCTGAATACCGTTGTCGCTGGTCTGAGAGATATTTTGCAACAGATTGCAGAAGGTGCTGAGCGTTTATCCCATGTGGCTAATCAGAATGCCTCGATTAGCGAACAGACAACGCTGTCGATGAATATGCAAAGTATGCAGCTTGAGCAAACCTCCTCGGCGGCGGTAGAGATGGAACACAGTGTGGCCGAAGTCGCAGAGCACAGTAAAACCACGCTGAGTGCGGTGCATGAGTTTGAGGAGCTGAGTCAGGATGTCAGCCAGCAGATGCACGAAACCGTTGGTAGTATCGAAACCCAGGCGCAGGGGATTGATCAGGCGATGGGTGTCAGTAAAGAGATGGCGGCGTTTGGTAATCAGATAGTGATGATTCTGACCACGATTGAGGACATTGCTGAGAAAACCAATCTGCTGGCACTGAATGCGGCGATCGAAGCGGCCCGTGCCGGTGAGCAGGGTCGGGGTTTTGCTGTTGTGGCTGATGAAGTCCGGGCACTTGCCGGGCGCACCTCTGCCTCGGTACAGGATATTCAGAGTATGGTGGGTAATATGCAGAACGCAATTATCCGGGTATCCGAAGTGATGGATCAGAGTTATACGCAAACCCAGAACTGTGTTGATCAGGCCGGGCGGTCGCAGGGCGTATTGGCGTCGATGAACGATGCGGTTGCGCATATCCGTGATCTGAATGCGTTCATTGAAACGGCCGCCAATGAGCAGCGTGATGCTGTGGCTGAAGTCAGTCAGACGCTGGTGTCGATCAGCCATGTGGCTGCGGAAACATCAAAAGGGGCCGAGAGTGCTGCTGAAAGTAGCCAGACACTGTTAGATGTCGCCCGTCAGCAGCAGGCGCTGTTAGCGCGTTTCACCATCCGTTGAGCGGACGGATAACAAAAAGCCCGCATTATGCGGGCTTTTTTGTAGCTGCAGGAGAGTTTAGTTGAGGGTGATATCCACCATCAGGTCGTTCGCGATGGCTTCAAGTGACTGTTGCAGATCATCCAGATCAACTCCCGTTGGTACGGTGAGTTCGGCCTCTGCTTTAAACAGCTCTTCTGCCGACATCGAACCGCTGATCAGCTCAGTAGAGAGGCGTTCAACATTGATGTTGTAACGGCTCAGTGCCTGAGATATCTCCCGCACGATACCGGGCTTGTCATGGCCGATGAGTTCAAGGGTGATGCTGTTACTGTCGTCTGAGGCTATGTTTTCCTGGCTGCGTTCGGCAACCACTTTGATTCCCTGAGAGTCGAGCTGACGCAAGGCGTTCAGCAGCGTGTCGGCCTGGTCTTCGGCAACGGATACAATCAGAATACCGGCAAACTTGCCCGCCAGGCGCGACATACTGCTTTCCAGCCAGTTACCGCCATTGTTGGCAATTGTCAGGGACAGCTGTTCAACCAGACCGGGTTTGTCCCGGGCGATTATTGTCAATACGAGGGATGTCATGTTGGTTTGCTCCTGTGAAGTATATCCAGACCGGAATCTCTGTCCCCGTCGATTCCGGCCGTTATTGCCTGTTATGGACGCATTGGAATAAGTCCGGACTCGTCATCGGGTGAAAAAGTGCTGACAATGGGGCGTTCTCACCTCATAATCGCGAAATTCATGCAAAAGCGATTGCCGTCGCAAAGTGCATAGCCGCTAAACCCGTCACGGGACGTATCCTGAGTGCTAACGGATTATATACACAGATGAACGAGATTCTCACTGCCTTATGGCCTGTTTTTGCACTGTTGTGTATCGGACATATTATTCGCCGGAGCGGATTTCCTGGTGATGGCTTTTGGGAACCCGCTGAAAGGCTGATCTATTTTCTGCTATTTCCGACGATGCTGGTGTATAAGCTGAGCCAGGCTGATATCGGTGCGGTCCCGATTGCAGAGGTGGCTCTGGTCATCGTGTTGTTAATGTTTATCGGTACGGTCACTTTGCTCGGCATTCAGCGGCTAAAGCCGATGGCTAACAGCCGTTTTACCTCTGTGTATCAGGGCGGTATGCGGTTTAATACCTACGTTGGGTTGGCGGCCAGTGCGGCCCTGTTCGGTGATACCGGGGTGGCCGTTGCTGCTGTGATTATTGCGGTGATGGTGCCGTTGCTGAATCTGCTCTGTGTGCTGGTTTTTAGTCTTTACACCCGTAAAGAGGCTGGCTATATGAGTGCTTTACTGGCGGTGGTCAGGAATCCCCTCATTATTGCCTGCATTGTGGGCATATTGCTTAACCTCAGCGGCCTCGGTTTGCCATGGATGGTGGCTTCCGTGGCTGAACTGTTCAGCGGTATCGCCCTGCCGCTGGCGTTGCTGGCGGTGGGAGCAGGGCTGAATCTGACAGCCTTGCGTCAGGCGGGTGGTGCGGTTATCTACAGCAGCATAATCAAGTTGCTACTGTTTCCCTGCGTGATGGTGCTGATCTGCCGGTTGCTGGCAATCTCACCTGAGGTGACTCAGGTGCTGGTGTTATTCAGTGCGCTGCCCACAGCGCCTTCTGCCTATATCCTGGCGCGGCAATTAGGCGGCGATGCGGTGCTGATGTCCGCGATCATTACTGGCCAGACTCTGCTCTCTATGCTGATGATGCCGGTTATTTTGTCGATTTTTCCTTTTTTTCTTTAATTTTCTGCAAAAGAATGGAACTTTTATCGCGAAAATAGTGTCTTTTGTTAAGCTTTTGAAGCATCTGTCGATAAAGTGCGTATAACTTCTTAAAAATAGAGATAAAAATCCTTGTGTTTTTTCTCTTTTATGGAAGAATGTGCGCGCTTTTCACTTAGTGAACTAAACTTTCCGAGCAGTAAGAAATGAAAAAAGGACCAGATCTAGTTGCCGTGTTGGTCGCCGTGTTTGTACTGGGGACCGTTTTTACGGGAGTCAGTCATGCTGATATCGAGTTTGTCTCGTTGGTGGGTCAGGTGTTTAACAACTAAATCCGGTTATCGGGCGGCGCGGTAAAAGCGCTGCTCGGTGGCCACACCTTCGAGTGGTATGTCCCAGCTTTCTGTTTTGAGCTGATCTACTTTCTGCAGATCGTGCGCCAGCCCGATCAGCATTGTTCCCCTGTCTTTGCGCCAGCCCTGCTTAAAAGCAAAGGTACGATCGTAATATCCCCCACCCATGCCCAGTCGGCCACCCTCATCATCAAACGCCACCAGTGGTAACAGCACCAGATCAAGTGCCCAGGCCGGGCGTCGTGGTGCCTTAACCAGTGCGGGCTCTTTAATGCCATAGATGTTGTTGCCCAGACGGGTGTCCTGATTGTATTGAATAAACCAGAGACGGTTATGACGGGTTGGATGCAGTACCGGCAGAAAACATTGCTTACCGAGTTTGCGGCAATAGCGGATAACCTGTTCGGTACTGATTTCGCCATCGCTGGCCAGATATAAGGCGATAGTGCGGCTGCGCCGGAACTGGCTGAGTCGACGTATAGTGGAAAGCAACCCCTTAGCGTGATGACGCTGCTCACAAGCGGTTAAGCTGCGACGTGACTGACGCATCTGCCGACGGAGATTCTGTTTAAAACCGGGTGTTGTAATCATGGCGTGAGTGGTGACGATAAAGAAAAGACTCCCCAAGGTTGCGGCGCTGATATCGGCCCTGAACCCGAAGGTTCAAGGTGGTAGCCTCTGGATAAAATTAGGCTTTCCGTCAAGCGGACATGCACATCATTTACCCTCGAAGCTTCCAAAAGTGTGATTATCGGCTCAAGGGACTAATCAGACTACCAATAACCTCAGGGAGCTGTACTCATTATACCGCTCTGGAATCGAATGTCAGCCTTGAAATAAAACTTAACTGTGCTATTTGCAAAAAATAGTCAGTATTATAAGCGCATGAAAAATAGGTGTATTTTTTAAAAGTGAAAAATATTCACCCGGGTAGATTTGGGTTTCAGGCGGGGTCATTGTCTGGCAGGGTCTGTTCTATCAGCTGGCCCAGCTGATCCAGTCGAAGATTCGTTGTCTGTTGCTCGGTGGCCAGGCTGGATTGCAGTTCATAGGTGATATTCAGCGCCGCCATCACGGCCACTTTTTCTGCGCCGAAGATGCGCCCGCCAGCGCGGATTTCCTGCATTTTTTTATCCAGGTAGGTGGCCGCTTTAAGCAGGTCATATTCCGCTTCTGCCGGGCAGGCGACCACATACTCTTTTCCGAGGATGCTGACTGAGATGTTGCGGGGAGAACTGCTCATGCCTGCTGCTCCAGTGTTTTAAGACGGCTTATCATCGCTTCGATTTTCTGCTCGGTCTGACTGGCAACCTGAATACGTTGATGACGCTCCTCTTTCAGTGCGGCGACTTGCAGTTGCAGATCCCGGTTTGACTGCTCCAGTTGCTGGCAGTGCCGGATCAGCGTATTGATCTGTTGTTCCAGTTTATCGAAGGCTTGCGCAGACATAGTTTAAGACTCAATTATCAGAGGCCCTATGATAAGCGGAAAATGGTTGGTAATCGAGAGCTGTTTCGTGGTGCCCTCGTAGTTGAAGTGCTAGGATATGGGTCCAGAAATATTAAGCAATACAGAGTAGCTCCGTCATGCCTGAAACCCAGTCCCCTGAAGACTTTCTCCCAGAATACTATGAAATATGTGATGTATTGGTTGCTGAAGACAGCATGACCAGTGATGCAGCAGAGCTGCACGGCTTGCTGTGTGGCTATCTTTCTGCGGGTGCCCGGCTAAGTCACGAAGCCTGGCTGAAGCTGGCCGCAGAGCTGACCGATATTACGGAATATCGTCACGAATCATCGAAGCTGGCTTTTACTGATCTCTATGATGGTGTGGTAGCGCAGCTGGAGCAGGGGGATTTTGGTTTTCAGTTACTGCTGCCCGATGATGATATGTCGATGCCTGAACGCGCCGAAGCGCTTGGATGCTGGTGTCAGGGCTATCTGACCGGATTTGGCCTGCAGGGTGAGCATACCAATGAATCGCTATCCGATGAGCTGAAAGAAGCGCTCTCCGATATGGAAAAGATCGCCCAGATAGAGCTGGAGCCTGAAGTCGATGAGGAGAGTGAATCTGATCTGATGGAGCTGCAGGAATATGTGCGTATCTCATCGATGATGATCTTTGGTGAGTTTAATGCTCCGCAACCGCAAGACGCGGCTGCTCCGGGTGAAACCGTTCATTAACAGAGGGTAATTTCAACGATGCGAATCAGTCAGTCAGAGTTTGCCGCCCGTCGTCAACGGTTGATGGATAAAATGAGTCCGGAGAGTGTTGCGATTATTCCTTCCGCCAGCGAAGTGCCGCGTAACCGGGATGTCGAATATCCGTTTCGCCAGGACAGTGATTTTTATTATCTGACCGGCTTCAATGAACCGGATGCTCTGTTGCTGCTGATGCCTGGCCGTAATGACGGTCAGATGGTGATCTTTTGTCGTGATCGTGACCCCGAGATGGAGATCTGGAACGGTTATCGTGCCGGGCCTGAGGGTGTGTGTCAGCAGTACGGCGCTGACCAGGCTTATCCCATGGCTGAAATCGATGAGCAGATGGCTGAATTGCTACAGGGCAAGGCGCGTCTCTATTACTCCATGGGCACCAGCGAAGCCCTTGATGGTCAGGTGCGCCACTGGCTTAACAGTATTCGTAAGAAGGCTCGCCTGGGGGCTGTTGCGCCCGGTGAGATGGTTATGCTGGACCAGCTGTTGCATGAGATGCGTCTGTTTAAGTCAGATGAAGAGATTGACGTGATGCGCGCTGCCGGACGTATCTCCGCTGACGCTCATGCACGAGCGATGCAGATGTGTAAGCCGGGATTATATGAGTATCAGCTGGAGGCTGAGATCAGTCATCATTTTGCCATGAACGGCTGCCGGTTACCGGCTTATTCGTCCATCGTGGGCAGCGGTGATAACGCCTGTGTGCTGCACTACACTGAGAACAGTGATGAACTGAAAAGCGGTGATCTGGTGCTTATCGATGCGGGTTGCGAACTGGATTATTATGCCGGTGATATTACCCGTACGTTCCCGGTTTCAGGAAAATTCAGCCCGGAACAGCAAGCGATCTATGAGTTGGTGCTGAAATCGCAACTGGCCTGTATCGAAGCGATTCGGCCTGGCGTTCCCTGGATCAGCATTCACGATCTGTCGGTAAAGATTCTGACTCAGGGGCTGATCGACCTTGGCTTGCTGAACGGCGACCTGGAAGGGCTGATTGAGAGCGGCGCTTACAAGGTGTTCTATATGCACCGGGTAGGCCACTGGCTGGGTATGGATGTGCATGATGTGGGCGAGTATAAAATTGATGGTGACTGGCGGCCACTGGAACCGGGAATGGTGATGACCGTGGAGCCGGGAATCTATATATCGCCGCAGAATGAACATGTCGATGAAAAGTGGCGTGGTATCGGTGTTCGTATTGAAGATGATGTGCTGGTGACCGGGACGGGATATGAAGTGCTCAGTGTCGGCGGGCCAAAAAGTGTCGCTGAGATCGAGCAGTTAATGGCTCACTAAGCCTTTATATCAACCTATTGTTGAAGCCTGTCTGGGCAATATACAGTTTTAATAAACCGGGCGATTATGAAGCAGCATTACGATATTTTAATCATTGGCGGCGGTATGGTAGGCGCCAGTCTGGCCGCCGCGCTGATCCCGGCCGGTCAGCGGCTGGGGCTGTCTATCGCAGTGGTTGAAGCATTTCCTCTGCCTGATGCCGGTAGTGCTGAATACCAGCCCAGCTATGATGCCCGGACGACTGCGCTGGCCTATGGCAGCCGCCTGATTTATGAGCAGATGGGTATCTGGGAGGAGCTGCGTAAACATCTCTGTCCGATTACCGATATTCATGTGTCGGATAAAGGCCGGTTTGGCGCGTCCCGTCTGAATGCCGCCGATGAAAACGTTGCGGCACTCGGTTATGTGGTAGAAAACCACTGGCTAGGACGAGTGCTGATGGACCGCCTGGCTCAGGCTGATGCGCAGCATATCGATCTGCTTTGTCCTGCTGAAGTCACCGCCGTTAAGACTCAGCCGGAACAGATGGAAGTGACTCTGGTGACTGAAGGGCATGAACAGCAGTTAACCGCAGAGCTGGTGGTGATGGCCGATGGTGGCCGCTCCGGACTGCGGGAACAGTTGGGGATAGGCTACCAACACAAGGGTTATCATCAACACGCGCTGGTCACCAATATCAGCCCGGAGTCGCCCCATCATAATATTGCCTATGAACGTTTTACCGATACCGGACCATTGGCTCTGTTGCCGCTGGAAGATCTGCCTTCTGAGGCTCTGACCGGGGCCGGCGTGGAGTTATCATCGCAGCGGCAGGCGGGGCGTCATCGCATGGGGTTAGTGTGGACGGTCCCTGATGATCAACTCGATGAAATCTTGGCGTTGAATGATCAGGAATTTATTGATCGGCTGCACGAACGGTTTGGTTATCGCGCCGGAGAGTTTGTCCGGGTTGGCGAACGTTACAGTTATCCGCTGAAACTCAGTGTGGCTGATGAACAGGTGCGTCAGGGGCTGATTATGCTTGGTAATGCGGCCCATGCGCTGCATCCGATTGCCGGTCAGGGATATAATCTGGCCCTGCGCGGCGTCGTGACCCTGGCCGCTGAGCTGATTCATGCCCGGGAAGCCGGTATTAATCTGGGCGATATCAACCATCTGACCGGTTTTATTGAAAAGGTACGTCAGGATCAACGCAAGACTATCGGCTTTAGCGATAAGACCATGAAACTGTTTTCTAACAATCATCCGTTACTGGCCCTGGGGCGCAGTGCCGGGTTGCAGTTGCTGGATATTTGCCCGCTGGCTAAAACGGTGTTTGCCCGCAGTGCCATGGGGCTTGATCAGCCAACCCCGGACCTGCACTGAGCGGGTAGCGTCTGGTCTGGTTTTTTCATCAGTCGTCTGTGAGGACTTGAATGTCACAACATAACGAAACAGATCTGGTTATTGTTGGCGCCGGAATGGTAGGGCTGACGCTCGCGGCTTTGCTGGCAGACAGCGGCCTGCGAATTCGCGTGCTTGAAAGCCGGGATATCGACCCTGAAAACATTCAGTCATGGGAGCGTTCCCAGCGGGAGATCGGTTATGACCCCCGGGTCAGTGCGTTAACCGTTGCGTCGCAGCAAGTGCTGACCGTTGCCGGAGTCTGGTCTGAGATCACCCGGATGCGGGCCATGCCCTATCGGGCAATGGATGTCTGGGATGGCGAAGGCAGCGGTAACATTCGCTTTGACTGTGCGGAACTGCATGAACCCTGTCTGGGGCATATTGTTGAAAACCGGGTAACGCAGACCGCATTGCTGCAGCGCATTCTCAGTCAGCCCCATTGTGAGCTGTCTGTTGGTGTGCAGCTGACGGATCTCTCCGGGGTGGATAACGAGGGTGCTCGCTGCCTGACCCTCAGTAACGGAGAAGTACTGCAGGCCCGTTGTGTTGTCGCTGCCGATGGCGCTCTGTCGAACACCCGTAAAATGGCGGGTATCGGCATGTGGGAGTGGGATTATGGTCATCATGCAATTGTCACCACCGTGACAACCGAGAGATCAAATCAGGCCACCTGCTGGCAACGTTTTACCGATGATGGTCCGTTGGCATTTTTACCGTTGCCGGATACGAACCTCAGTTCGATTGTCTGGTCGACCTCGCCAGACCATGCCAGAGTACTGATGGAAATGGATGATGAGGCGTTTTGTCAGGCGTTGACCCGTGCTTTTGAAGGACGTTTAGGCACGGTGCAGCAGACGGATCAGCGATTTGTCTTTCCTTTGCGGCAGCGCCATGCAAAACAGTATGTTAAAGCCGGCTTTGCTGCCATTGGTGATGCGGCCCACACGATTCATCCACTGGCCGGGCAGGGCGTTAACCTGGGATTAATGGATGCCGCAGCCCTGGCGGAAACCATTCAGGATGCGCTGGCTGAAGGTATCAGCTGGAACACTGAATATCATCTACGCCGCTTTCAACGCGCGCGGCAGAGTGAAAATCTGCAGATGGCAGCGACGATGGAAGGCTTTAAGCGTTTGTTTAACACCCGTAATCCGTTGCCGAGGTTGTTACGTAATACCGGTATGAGTCTGATGAATAATCTGTCACCGGTGAAAAACCATATTGTTCAGAAGGCGATGGGACTCAGTGGCAGTGTGCCACGCCTGGCCCGCCGTCCTGCCAGAGATTAAGTCCGGCGTTATTCCGATTGCCGCGTAAAACGATATTCATCATAAGCCCATAGACTAATAGATCAGCCTGATACAGAGATCAAAATTTGCACTGTCAGATAATTCTATATACATTGTCTGCCCTTTTCAGATATTGCCCTTAGCTTTATCGCTGAATAACAATTAATAGTGTCAGTTACAGAGCGATCGCTGATTCGCTCAGGATAAAAGAGTTAATACTATGGGACAGAAAACCGCACTTTACGAAAAGCACTTGCAGATGAATGCCAAGCTTGTCGATTTTGGTGGCTGGGACATGCCTATTAATTATGGTTCTCAGGTTGAAGAGCATCATAAGGTCCGCACCGATGCCGGTATGTTTGATGTTTCGCATATGACCGTGGTTGATGTGACTGGCGCCGATGCCAAAGAGTACCTGCGTTATCTGCTGGCGAATGATGTTATTCGCTTACAGGAGCAGGGCAAAGCCCTTTATAGCGGCATGCTGAATGAAACTGGTGGCGTAGTTGATGACCTGATTGTCTACCTGATGACCGACCCTGATGTTACTGGCGAATGGTTCCGGGTGGTGGTTAACTGCGGCACCCGTGAAAAAGATCTGCGCTGGATGGCCGATCATACCGCGCGATTTGATAATGTTGCCTTGACAGAGCAGCCCGAGCTGGCGATGGTGGCTATTCAGGGGCCTGATGCGATCGCTAAAGTTATCTCTGTTGTGAATGAGTCCCGGGCGAAACTGATTGAGAACCTGAAGACGTTTCAGGGACTTGAATCTGAGGGCTGGTTTTTTGCCAGAACTGGCTATACTGGTGAAGATGGGCTTGAGGTCATGGTGCCAGAAGAGTATGTTGCAGACTTCTGGCAAGCGTTAGCTGACGCGGGTGTTGCCCCCTGTGGACTGGGCGCGCGCGACACATTGCGCCTCGAAGCGGGTATGAATCTGTATGGTTCTGACATGGACGAAAAAGTCTCTCCGTTGTCAGCCAATATGGGGTGGACCGTTGCCTGGGAACCAGCCGAGCGTGAGTTTGTTGGACGTAAAGCGCTTGAAACTCAACGTAGTGCTGGTGTAAAACAGAAGCTGGTGGGACTGGTGCTTGAAAGCCGCGGTGTTCTGCGCAGCCATCAGAAAGTAATGATTAATGGTGAGGAAGCGGGTGAAATCACCAGCGGTTCTTTCTCTCCAACACTGGGTTGTTCGATCGCAATGGCCCGGGTGTCAGCTGATATTGCTGATACATGCCATGTTGATATGCGTGGCAAACTGGTAGAAGTAAAAGTGGTTAAGCCGTCATTTGTGCGTAATGGCGAGAAAGTGTTTTCATAAACTCTCACTGTAGGAAAGAGAAAATGAGCGATATCCCAAGTGATCTGAAGTATGTTGCCAGCCATGAATGGATCCGTGACGAAGGTGACGGCGTGGTTACTATAGGTATTACTGATCATGCCCAGGATCTGCTGGGTGATGTAGTGTTTATTGAGCTTCCTGAAGTGGGCTCGGAATTTGCGTCAGGTGATGATCTGGGTGTGGTTGAATCCGTTAAGGCTGCATCAGATGTTTACGCGCCGTTGAGTGGTGAAATCATTGCCATCAATGCCGAGCTGGAAGATGCTCCTGAGCTGGTTAACAGTGATCCCTACGGTGATGGCTGGTTTGTTCAGGTGCGTCTGACTGATACCAGCGAGCTTGATGATCTGCTCGACGCTGACGGTTACGCTGAGTTATGCGAAGCTGAAAGCTGATCTGATCCCTGCGTAAAAAATTTAAGCCCTGCCACTGCGGGGCTTTCTGTTTTCTGGGCTGGCAGGATGTCACTGACGAATGCCCGCCGACTAACTGCAATTCTGAAGGTAACTCACCTTGCAACAACTACGTTTGAATCCCGGCGCTGATAAGCGTCTTCGCGGTGGCCATGTCTGGATCTACAGTAATGAAGTGAATACCAAACTATCGCCGCTGAAGCAGTTTGCACCGGGCGAGCAGGTGGTGGTGGAGAGCTCTTCAGGGAAGCCTCTTGGGTTGGCCTATGTCAACCCTAACTCACTGATCTGTGGCCGGCTGGTCAGTCGTAGTGTGAAGATTCCGCTGGACCGGTCGCTGATTGTGCACCGTTTGAATATCGCCCTGTCGCTGCGCGAAGCCTGCTTCGACAAACCCTGCTATCGTTTAGTCTTTGGTGACAGTGATGCATTACCCGGCCTGGTGATAGACCGCTTCTTCGATATCTTCGTGGTGCAGATCTCTACCGCAGGGATGGAACTGTTTAAAGAGGATATCGTTGCGGCCATTGAAAAAGTGTTTAAGCCGCAGGGCATTCTGTTTCGCAATGATGGCAAAATGCGTCAGACCGAGGGGCTGGAAAGTTATACCGAGGTTGCCTTTGGTGAGGTGCCTGAACTGGTGCCGTTTGAAGAAAACGGCGTGTCCTTCCTGGCGCCGGTGCACCAGGGACAGAAGACCGGCTGGTTTTATGATCACCGTCTGAACCGGGCGCGGATGCAGCAGCATGTTGCAGGTAAGCGGGTGCTGGATCTGTTCAGCTATATCGGCGGCTGGGGTGTACAGGCGCTGGCGGCGGGTGCGGAGCATGTTACCTGCCTGGATGCCTCTGAGTTTGCGCTGGATATCGCCCAGGAAAACGCGGTGCTGAATGGCGGTGAAGAGCGTTTTACTACCATTCAGGGCGATGCCTTTGATGGCTGCAAGATGCTGCTGGAGGAGCAGGAGAAGTTTGATGTCGTGATTGTTGATCCGCCAGCCTTTATTCAGAAACGTAAAGATATTCGTAATGGCGAACAGGCTTATAAGCGAATTAATCAGCTGGCGATGCGACTGGTGGCCAAGAACGGTATTCTGGTGTCTGCATCCTGCTCGATGCATCTGGAACGTGCCCGACTGGTGGATATTATCCGTTCAGAAAGTCGGACACTGGATCGCCAGGCGCAAATCTTCGATCAGGGGCATCAGGGGGGCGACCATCCGGTGCATCCGGCGATCCCAGAGACCGACTATCTTAAATCATATTTTGTACGACTGTTGCCAGTTAGCTGAGCGGGCAGTAAAAAGAGGGGGAAGGGTATGGAGTATAAGTTACTGGGTAGCAGTGATCTGAATGTCAGCCGTATCTGTTTGGGGACGATGACGTTTGGGCAGCAGAACACTGAAGCAGAAGCGCATCAGCAGCTGGATTATGCGGTTGCCCAGGGAATCAATTTTATTGATACCGCCGAGATGTATCCGGTGCCCCCGATGGCTGAAACTCAGGGACGTACGGAACAATATATCGGTAGCTGGTTAAAAGCACGGGGTAACCGGGATCAGGTGATACTTGCGACTAAAGTCGCCGGTCCTGCTGATATGGCCCAGCATATTCGTCCCGGACTGCGTCTGGATAAAGCGAATATCCGGGCTGCGGTGACCGCCAGCCTGCAGCGACTGCAAACCGATTATATCGATCTTTATCAGCTGCACTGGCCTGACCGGGCGACCAATTTTTTTGGTGAGCTGAACTACAGCCATCAGCCAGAAAAGAGCGGTATACCGATTCTGGAAACGCTTGAGGCATTGAAGGAGTTAGTCGATGAGGGGCTGATCCGTTATGTCGGATTGTCTAATGAAGTCCCCTGGGGCGTGATGAAGTTTCTCAGCTATGCAGAAACGCTGGGATTGCCCCGGGTTGTCACGGTACAGAACCCCTATAATCTATTGAATCGAAAAGATGAAGTGGGCCTGACTGAAGTGTTGTTGCGGGAAAAGGTCGACCTTCTGGCGTATTCACCGCTGGCATTTGGTACGCTGAGTGGCAAATATCTGGATGATAGTGCTGGCCCGGACGCACGGATTAATCAGTTTCCACGATTCTCTCGCTATTTTACCGACAACGGTTTGAAAGCGACGGCTGAATATGTGCAGCTGGCGCGGGATCATGGGCTTGATCCTGCACAGATGGCGCTGGCGTTTGTGAATAGCCGTCCATTTATCGGCAGTAATATTATTGGTGCGACCACCATGGAGCAGCTACAAAGTAATATTGCCTCGATCGATCTGAAACTTTCGCCGGCGCTTATTGAAGAGATTAATGCGCTGGGTGTTAAGTATTCTCATCCCTGCCCATAATCAGTAAGACAAAGACTAAAAATGCGCCGTTGGCGCATTTTTTTTTGCTAATAAGCTGCTGCGTCATTATGCCACCCGATACCGTTTAAGTTGTTGATTCAGTGCGGCCATCACCTGTCCCCGTTTAACGATTCCAACCAGCAGACCGCGGTCTATTACCGGATAGATTTTGGGTTTATTGGTAGCCATCATCTGTGCCAGCTCAAGAGCGGTGTTGGTGGGCTTCACGGTTAATAGCTCCCGCTGCATCATATCTTTCACCAGCACATGACTATCGCAGTGATAGCTATCACCGAGCAGGAACGGAATGCAATCATGCTCAGAAAGAAAACCGGTGAGGTTTTTTTGTGCGTCGGTCACCGGGAGCCCAGGCAGATTGCTGGCGATCAGGTGATCGACGGCCTGGGGGAGTGACATCTCTTCATACAGCGGGGTTATGTTTTCATACATGATATCTCTGACTAGAATCATCGTCTCGCTCTCCTGTTCTATATGCAACATCTTCTCTGCAGCGGCGTCGATAGATACAGTTTTGCAGCAAAACTGGAATTTCACCAATAAGAACAGACTATTTGTTCAATAGCTCTTAGCTAATCAGAAGAAAAAACGCCCCGGCCTGGCAGGTCGGGGCGTTAGGTGATGATTAAAATGCGGCTGTCTGAATCGCTGCCTGAAGGGAGTTCTGTCTGGTAGAGGCAGAGCAGACAAGGTTAACGCAGGCTGATAATCGGCCAGCCATTCGCTTCAGCGGTGTTTTTCAGAAGTTCATCCGGATCAACGGCAACCGGGTTAGTGACCCGCTCCAGTAATGGTTTATCGTTAATCGAGTCGCTGTAGAAATAGCTGTTATCCATGGTGTGGCCGGTCTGTTCAAGCCATGCGTTCAGTCGTTTTACTTTGCCTTCCTGAAAACAGGGGATGCCGGCAACCTTGCCGGTAAAGCGGCCGTTAATCTGTTCAGGATCGGTTGCCAGAATATCATCAACACCCAGTGCAGCAGCGATAGGGCCGGTTACAAAACGGTTAGTGGCGGTGATGATCAGCAGAAAGTCTCCCTGATCCCGGTGCTTTTGCAGCAACGTCGCTGCTTTGTCCAGCATCATCGGGGCGACGGTGGTCTGCATAAACTCCTGATGCAGCTGCTCCAGCACTGCGGGCTCGTGCTCGGTTAATGGTTTTAAGGCAAATGTCAGGAATTCAGAAATATCCAGCGTGCCCGCTTTATACTGCTGGTAAAAATAGTCATTTGCCTGACGATAAAGTTCAGTATTAACAATGCCTTTATCACACAGGAACTCGCCCCATGCATGATCGCTGTCACCGTTGAGCAAAGTATTATCCAGATCGAAAATGGCCAGACTCAATGTCATCTCTCCTGCGCTATAAAATCGATGGTTCTAAAGTAGCGCTAAGAATAGAGGCTCGCCGCTAAGGAGGCAATTGTTTATGCCTTGAGCATGGCGTGACATGAAGTTGTGGAACTACATGCAATTGTGGAACAATAGCGTTAAAGATTTTGTAAGGTATTCACCGTGATAGATTCAGATGGGTTCAGGCCGAATGTCGGTATCATTCTGGCGAACTCGATGGGTCAGGTGCTTTGGGCAAGACGTATAGGTCAAAATGCATGGCAGTTTCCCCAGGGGGGGATTAACGCCTCAGAGTCGCCGGAACAGGCGATGTATCGGGAACTAAAAGAGGAGATCGGGCTTTCACCTGAGGATGTTGAGGTGATTGCTGTAACCCGAGGCTGGCTTCGCTACCGGCTGCCTAAACGAATGATCAGACACCATTCCCATCCGGTTTGTGTAGGACAAAAACAAAAATGGTTTCTGCTGCGAATGCTGAGTGATGACAGTGCAGTTGAAATAGATTCAACCAACTCTCCCGAGTTTGATGGCTGGCGCTGGGTCAGTTACTGGTATCCTCTGGGACAGGTAGTGGCATTCAAGCGGGATGTATACCGCAAAGCGATGCGCGAACTTTCGCCTAAGTTAACACGACTGGTATTGGGTGGTTGGTATTTAAAGGAGTAAGCACTATATGCTGGAAACGCTGCGCAAAATTGTTCAGGAGGTTAACGCTGCACCTGATCTTGAATCGGTGCTGGATGTTATTGTCCGGCGTGTGCAGCGCGCAATGCGTACCGATGTATGCTCTATCTACCTGATTGATCAGCAGCGTGAACGTTATGTGTTGATGGCGACACAGGGGTTGAATCAGAAATCCGTTGGACAGGTGTCTCTTGGTGTTGATGAGGGTGTTGTCGGCATGGTGGGGCAGCGTGCTGAACCGATCAACCTCGAAGATGCTTCGGTCCACAGTGCATTTACTTACCTTAAGGGCACCGGAGAGAAGAAGTTTCATGCGTTTCTCGGGGTGCCGATTATTCATCACCGTACCCTGATGGGAGTTCTGGTTGTCCAGCAAAAACTGATTCGCAAGTTTGATGAGTCGGAAGAAGCGTTTATGGTCACCATGTCGGCTCAGTTAGCGGGTGTTATTGCCCATGCGGAAGCCACCGGCTCGATCATGCAGATCTCTGATCAGAGTAAAACCGAGTCAGATCGGAAATTCGAAGGTGTTTCCGGTTGTATTGGTGTTGCTATTGGTTCGGCGGTGGTAATGACGCCTCTGGCGGACCTTGATGGTGTGCCTGATCGTCGCATCGACGACGTAAAAGCTGAAGTCGCTAAGTTTAAGAGTGCTCTGGCCCAGGTGCGCCGGGATATTAAGCGGGTCGGCCGCAGTCTGGCGAAACGGTTGCGTTCGGAAGAGCGGGAACTGTTCGACGTTTATATCCGCATGCTGGATGATAATGCTCTGGCAGGCGAGATCATTGCCCGTATTAAAGAGGGTAGCTGGGCGCAAGGTGCATTAAGGCAGGTTATCGGCGAGCATGTACATCAGTTTTCGATGATGGAGGACCCTTACCTGCGCGAACGGGCCTCCGATATCCGCGACCTCGGACGACGAATGCTGACCTGTCTGCAGGAATCTGCGCCGTCACTCTCGGAAATTGAGTTCCCGGAAAATACCATTCTGGTCGCCGATGAGCTGACACCCGCGATGTTAGGCGAAGTGCCGACAGAAAAACTGATCGGTTTGTTGTCGGTGAATGGTTCCGGTAATTCTCATGCGGCGATTCTGGCGCGTTCGATGGGTATACCAACGGTGATGGGCGTAGTCGCTCTGCCCTATACCCGGATTGAGGGGTTGCAGGTTATTCTCGATGGCTACTCCGGCAGGGTGTTTGTGAACCCCTCGGAAGATCTCGCTCAGTGTTACCGCGATATTATTCGTGAAGAGAACGAGGTTAACGCCGGTCTGGAAGGGCTGAAAGATCTGCCCGCAGAAACCACCGACGGCTTTCGTATGCCGCTGTGGGTGAACACCGGTCTGATTACTGATGTCGCCCGATCCCTTGAACGTGGTGCTGAAGGGATCGGTCTTTACCGTACTGAAATTCCATTTATGATTCGCGACTTTTTCCCCAGTGAGACGGATCAGATGGAAACCTATCGCAAGCAGCTGGAGGCATTTGCACCCCGGCCGGTGACCATGCGTACCCTCGATATTGGCGGTGACAAGCCTCTGCCCTACTTCCCTATCCAGGAGGATAACCCGTTTCTTGGTTGGCGCGGAATTCGTGTCACACTGGATCATCCGGAAATATTTCTGGTGCAGATCCGGGCGATGCTACGCGCTGCTGAGGGGTTGGATAACCTGCGCATTATGTTGCCAATGGTGACCAGTGTGCATGAGGTGGACGAATCGAAAAAGCTGATTGCCCAGGCGGTTGAAGAGCTGCGGGAAGAGGGTCATGTGATTAATCAGCCGCTCATCGGTGTCATGATCGAAGTGCCTGCGGCGGTGTATCAGGTGCGCCGCTTTGCCCGGCGGGTGGATTTCATCTCCGTGGGTTCCAATGACCTGACCCAGTATTTGCTGGCGGTTGACCGTAACAACCCCCGGGTGGCGAGTCTTTATGTGCCGTACCATCCGGCGGTGTTAAAAGCGCTGCAGTTTATTGTCCATGAAGCGCACAAAGAGAATGTCTCGGTCAGTATCTGTGGTGAAATGGCAGCCGATCCCGGCGGAGCCATTCTGCTGATGGGGATGGGGTATGATGTGCTCTCGATGAACGCAACTAACCTGCCAAAAGTTAAATTTGCGCTGCGGGGAATAAGCTTTGAACGGGCCAGAGAGCTATTGGGTCAGATCATCGTGATGGATGATGTAGATAAGATCCATATGATGCTGCGTACGACACTGAAAGAGCTGGGGCTGGGGCAGCTGACAAGACCCTCTATTCCCGACTAACCTCTCTGTTTAACTGCAACTGGAACTGTTGGCGTTCGGTTGCACCTTCATCATTATAGTTCTGCTCGACCACCTCGGCTTCGCCATTATGCTTAATCAACAGTGCGGTGGTTGCCCGGGTGCCGTAGTTTTCAGAGCGGATAAAACTGGACGACAGCATCCGTTCCAGCTCAATGTTTATGCCGGTATCGGGAAGCTGGTTGTCCGGAAATGTTTCTCTGTCAGCCATTAACTGTATCAGAGCTTCGCTGTTGAACTTACCGCTATCGATGCAGGTTTTTAATGCGGCTTTGCGAGTTTGCAGTTTGGGCCAGGGGGTATCGAATACCGCATTGCTGATACCGTGGATACCTGCGGGCACAGGTTGCAGTGATGTGCTGCGATTCGACAGATAGCAGAGCTGTTGTCCATCATCAATCAACTGATTGAAGCCATCAAAGTCATCGGTTGATGTTTTGCGAATAAAGTCTTCACTGCTGCCATCGCCCAGGAGAAACGCCAGTGGCAGGTTCCCCCGGGAACAGATGCCTTGCTGGGCGCGGCGCCCATCCCGGTGATTGGTCAGCGCTGAGAAACGTCCATGGCGGGTCAGTCCCAGCCAGGTGCCTCCCTGCTCAAGATCCTGGCCTGCCAGTAGTTGTGGCTGATCGGGCCAGTACTGCATCGGCCGGGTGGGGCGGTGATAGAACTCATCCCGGTTAGCGGCCAGAATCAGTCGATAATCCGGATGGTAGTTATAGGCGAATACAATCAGGCACACGGGCTGCTCTCTTTATGATGGGCGGTTAGTTATATAACAGCTTCATTTAAAATCAAAATCTGTCATTTATCTATTGTAGGATGCGTTGCTGGCGTGGTTATATCTGGGCAGATTCAACGTAAGGGAAGAGCATTTTGATGTGGGTTCACAATATTGATCCGATTGCGGTGGCGTTAGGGCCGTTAAAAATTCACTGGTATGGGTTGATGTATCTGGTTGGTTTTGCATCCGCCTGGTACCTCGGGGTCAGGCGTGCCCGGCGTCCTGGTTCCGGCTGGACCGAGGAACAGGTGTCTGATCTGATTTTCTGGGGAGCGATCGGGGTTGTGCTGGGTGGCCGGTTTGGCTACGTGTTGTTTTATAATTTCGGCCAGTTCCTTGATGACCCGCTGTGGTTATTTGCCGTATGGGAGGGCGGGATGTCGTTCCATGGTGGCTTGCTGGGAGTGATCATCGCAATCGGATACTTCGCTCATAAGTACCAGAAGAGTTATTTCGATATCGGTGACTTTGTCGCGCCGCTGATCCCTATCGGTCTGGGGGCAGGACGAATCGGTAACTTTATTGGCGGCGAGCTGTGGGGGCGGCCGACCGATCAGTCATGGGGCGTTATCTTCCCCCGGACCGGCGATATGATCGCCCGTCACCCTTCGCAACTATATGAATTTGCGCTGGAGGGCGTGGTGCTATTTGTTGTTCTCTGGTTTTACTCGGCTAAACCCCGGCCAAAAATGGCGGTGTCGGGGATGTTTTTACTGCTCTACGGTATCTTTCGTACCAGTGTGGAGTTCTTCCGGCAGCCGGATGTCCAGCTCGGTTTTGTCGCGCTCGACTGGATGACGATGGGGCAGGTGTTATCGCTGCCGATGATTGTGATCGGTGCCGTGTTGCTGTTTCTGGCTTACAAAAAATCTGAGCATCAGTAGATAATCATCAGGCAGGTAGAACGAATGACGCCCGCTACCGCTGGGTTATCCACATGCGATGGTGGGCGTTATTATCCCGTGCCGGTCAGTTTCGTCCGGCACTGGATTGTATTAACGGAAAGGTCGATTAAATTAAGGACAGTTGTCGGAGGGCGGCTTCAATTTTACCCCGGTTCGCCGCAGAAGCACTTAGTAACGGCAAACGTACTTCGTCCTGACAGATGCCTGTCAGTGACAGCGCATATTTTATACCTGTCGGGTTTGGCTCTTCAAACAGCGCCAGATGCAGCGGCATGAGCTGCTCGTGAATCGCTAACGCCGTCTGGTAATCACCGCTCTGGCAGGCTGAGTGCATCGCTGCGCAGAGTGCAGGAGCAACATTGGCCGTGACCGAAATGCAGCCCCGTCCCCCCATCGCGTTATAGGCTATCGCCGTTATATCTTCACCCGACATAAAGCTGAACTGTTTTTTTATCAGTGATCTTTCGCGGCTGATGCGTGACAGATCCATGGTGGCATCCTTAACACCGGTTACTCTGGGCAGAGCAGCCAGTTCGGCCATTGTTTCTGGTTGTACATCGACAATGGCGCGGGGTGGAATGTTGTAGATGATGATAGGGATGTTAGTTTGATCATGGATGAATTTAAAATGCTCATACAGTCCCGCCTGCGAGGGGCGGTTGTAATAACCTGCTACGCAGAGAATGCCATCCGCGCCCGCCTGTTCAGCTGCTTTTGCGTAAATCAGAGCTTCGGCCGGGTTATTTGATCCGGCTCCGGCAATCACCGGTACGCGGCCAGCGGTTTCCTCTACGACTATTTCGATAATGCGCTTGTGTTCAGCTTCAGAAATTGTCGGTGACTCCCCCGTGGTTCCCACGGGTACCAGCCCCTGAGTGCCCTGATCTATCTGCCAGTTAACCAGTTGCCTGAGTGCCGCTTCATCAACGTTGCCCTGATTGAATGGGGTGATTAGCGCGGTATATGAACCATAAAACATAAAAACTCCTGAGATTGTATAGGCATAAAAAAAGCCCGGTCACATTGCTGCGACCGGGCTCTTGTATGAAATTGTTTAGTCAGTAATTACACACGTCCACCATTGCCGCACAGAGCAAACTGTTTGCAGCATTTTTGTTTAGACAGGTGTGAAGCTGTGTACATGAAAGAAAACTCTTAAGTGGACTATATGTGTGTCAGCCAAATGTAACACGCTGTGGCGATATTACAAGAGCGAGAATCTCTATCCGTCGGCCTGACCACGGGAGGCGAATCTCCCACCGTGATCTCTTTAATCATCCGGGCTTCTGGCGAGTTAATCTGGTTGCTGGCGAATTAACGCCAGTTTAAGTAACGCCGCGACTGACATGGCATCGGTGATCTCGCCATTCATAGCCATCTCAATGGCTTCACTGACAGGTAATTTGATCAGTTCGATATCTTCGGTGTCTTCCAGCTGTTGTCTGCCCTGAGTGAGTCCGGTTGCCAGAAAGAGAAATGCGATCTCATCGGTGACCGAATTGGAAGTTCTTAACTCCATAAAGGGTTGCCAGTGAGTTGCGGTTAACCCGGTTTCTTCCCGTAGTTCCCGTTTTGCTGCCTCAAGGGGCGGTTCATCTAATGGGCCGCCCCCTTCCGGAATCTCGATGGTGACCTCGTTGTTGGGGTAACGGCTCTGCCGAACCAGCCAGGTATGCTCATCATCGTCGATCGCAATAATGCCGATAGCCCGTGATTTAAAATGCACCACCCCATAGATACCTTCGGTGCCATTGGGGCGGATAACCTCTTCATGGCGAACCTGTATCCAGGGGTTGTCATACTTGATTTGCTGGCTTTTTTGCTGCCATCCACCAATTCTCATTTTCGACATAGAGGTCTCTGCTTTACGCCAGTGGCCTGAACAGGTCGTGATCTTTATACCGAGAAGGGGTATTGAATCGGGTCATGATATTGATAGCCCTCGATCTCGAAGTCATCGGTGCTGACCCAGGTTTCCAGATCTTCCAGAGTTTTGATATCCGGATTGATCTTAAAGGTCGGTAGTGGGAAAGGTTCACGGGTGAGTTGCACATCACGCATCAGCTCAACCTGGTCTTCATAGATGTGAGCATTGACGATCTTGTGATACGCCTTACCCGGTTTCTTGCCGGTAATCTGCGCCATAACGGCCAGCAGGAAATACACCTGAACCATATTGAAGGTTAATCCCAGGGGAACATCACAACTGCGTTGGGTGCTGTTGAGGTAGAGAGTATCGCCCAGCAGTGAAAAGTGATGGCTGTACATGCAGGGGCGCAGGCAGCCCATGTGGAATGCCCCGGGATGATAAAAGGTATAGATCTCGCCGCGATCATCAATGCCATTGCTCAGGTCATCGACAATTTTGCGTAGCAGGTCGATGCTGCCGCCATCGGGTTTTGGGAAGTTCCGGCCGACCTTGCCATAGATAAAGCCGCAGTCGTCGGTACCTTTGCGATAAGGATTCGTCAGCCAGGCCGCATTGTCGTTGGCGTTGGCATCCCAGGTTTTGGTGCCGATGTTTCTGAACTGCTCAGCATTATCATAACCGCGAAGATAACCCAGCATCTCTGCGATAGCCGATTTATAAAAGCTTTTGCGGGTGGTGACCAGGGGAAATTCCCCGGCAGCGACATCATAGGTCAGGTCGGCGTTGATAACCGTCAGGCAGCGTTTGCCGGTGCGTTCATTTTCTACCCAGACGCCTTCATTTATCAGTCTTTGGCACAGATCGAGGTACTGTCTCATTGGTTTGTTATTAACACCTGTGGTTAAATTCAGCTAGCAATGTTACCAAAGCTTTCGATAAAGAGCAGTACAGCGATCAGTATTAGCATGAAGGAGAATCTAATGGACCTGGCGATCATCGTTGCTCAGGCAGACAATCGGGTTATTGGCATAAACAACAACCTGCCCTGGCATCTGCCGGAAGATCTGCGTTATTTCAAACAGGTCACCATGGGTAAGCCCATTATTATGGGGCGTAAAACGTTTGAGTCGATTGGTCGTCCACTACCGGGTCGTACCAATATTGTGGTCAGTCGTGACCCCGCGTATCAGCCGGATAATGTCAGGGTGGTGAATAGTCTTGATGCGGCCCGTGATCTGGCGGAAAGTGTCTGCATGATCGATGGTTGTAGTGAAGCGATGGTGATCGGCGGGGCGCAAATTTACGAACAGGCCTTGCCGCTGGCGGACCGCCTTTATCTGACGCAGGTGCATGCCGAGGTTGCCGGTGACGCCTGGTTTCCTGAGTTTCATCCGGGTGACTGGGCTGAGATCGGTCGGGAAGATTTCTCTGCTGAAGGGCATAACCCCTATGATTACAGCTTTATCGTTCTTAAACGGATCTCCTGAAGGACACTGCTATGATTGAGCCGCTATTAGCTGTGCTTGCCGATGGTAAATTTCATTCCGGACAGGCGTTGGGCAAAGCGCTGGGCGTTAGTCGCAGCGCCATCTGGAAACAGATTAAGGCTATCGAAGAGTCGGGTCTGGAAATCTATAGTGTCAAAGGCCGGGGTTATAGGATACCCGGTGGTCTGGATCTGTTGGAGCGTGAATTGATTGATGCCACGCTGGAGCCGGAAGTGGCCAGTAAACTCAAGTTAATTGATCTAAATCTGACCATCCCTTCAACCAATGGGAAAGCGATGGAGGCGGTTTACCGTGACGGTCATGGTTGCCTCTATCTGGCGGAGCAGCAAACGGCAGGTCGCGGGCGGCGGGGAAGGGGTTGGGCCAGTCCGTTCGCCAGTAATCTGTATTTCTCGCTTACCTGGCAGTTCAGTCATGGTGCGGCAGCACTGGAGGGATTAAGCCTGGCGGTGGGGGTTGCGCTGATTCGGGGCTTGAAGAAGCTGGGTATCAGTGATGTCGAGGTTAAATGGCCTAATGATCTGTTGTGGCGTGGCCGCAAGCTGGCGGGCGTCTTGCTGGAGATGAGTGGGGATGCCGCAGGTGAGTGCTTTGTGGTTATCGGCGTGGGTATTAATGTGAAGATGCCTGAAGCCGCTGCGGAGGTAATCGATCAGCCCTGGGTTGATCTGCAACAGGTGCTGGGTGAGGCTCCTTCACGGAACAGATTGCTGGCTGAGCTGATGAATGAGCTGGTGCCAGTGCTGGAACAGTTCTCCGAGGAAGGTTTTGTGTCGTTCCAGAAGGAGTGGCAAGCGGTTAACGCGCATCATAACCAGGTCATTAGTCTGAATCTGGGCAATCGTCAGCAGTTGGGGGTTTGCCGTGGTGTGGATCAGAGTGGAGCGCTGTTATTGGAGGCAGAGGGTAAGCTGGAGGCGTTTCATGGCGGTGAAGTGAGTGTGCGGCTGGCATGAATATTCTTGATCTTGACGCCGGCAATACCTTTGTCAAATGGCGGGTGGCGGGTACTGCGATGAGGGGGCGGGTACGACATAATGAACTGGATAGCGTTGAATGGCCTGATGCCGTTGACAGGGTCAGGATCGCCTCGGTAGCCGGTGATCGTGTTAATCAGGCGCTGCGCGATTTCGTCATGCAACACTGGCAGTTATCACCGTCTTTTGCTGTGACCAGTGTGGCTGCCTGTGGCGTGACCAATAGTTATGCCGATCCTTCGCGAATGGGGGTGGATCGCTGGCTGGCTATCCTGAGTGCCTGGCAGCGGGCTCAGTGCGCTTGCTGGGTGGTTGATTGTGGTAGTGCTATTACCATCGAACAGCTGGATGATTCCGGGCAGCACCAGGGGGGTTATATCATGCCGGGGTTGCAGTTGATGAGCCGTAATCTGCTGAGCAATACCGCAGAGATCTTTGTCGATCATTCTATTGAGGGCTTTAATGCAAGCCCGGGTGTCAATACGGCTGAAGCGGTGCAGCATGGTTTAAGTCTGTTATTGGTATCGCTGGCTGAAAAGGTGATGCGACAGGCGGCGGGTCAGCCGGTGTTTGTCACCGGGGGGGATGGCGAGCTGTTCTGTTCGCTGGTGGAGGGGGCGATCTGGTGCCCTGATCTGGTTATGGATGGTTTGCCTTTGGCTATCGGAGAGTAGCGTGCGCTGGCTGTTTATTCTGTTATTGCTGATAAATACACTCTATTTTGGTTGGCAGATGCGTCAGCCGGAGTCCAGTCATGTTGAGGTTTTACCGGCAAATGTAACCCGGTTGCGGTTATTAAAAGAAGAAGATAGTTCGCTGTTATTGCCACGCAGCTCTCAGCAGCAAACATTGTCGTCCGCATATGAACCCTGGTGTCAGGTTATCAGCGGCATTACGGATGAAGCCGTTGCTCTGGAATTGCAGGACCGGCTGGAGCAGCAGGGGCTGACATCGGTGGTGGCTCCGGTTGATGAAGAGCGGGTGCTGGCTTATGAGTTGACGCTGGACCGGCCGGCTCAGCCTGAAGCCCAGCAGGCGCTGATCGATAATCTGTTGGCGCTCGGACTGAAAACCGAAGAGGCGCGTGTTAATAATAAGCCGGTCTATATCATTGGACGTTATGGCAGCCGTTCAGAACTCACCAGGGCGCGAAATGCGCTGATTGGATTGTTTGAGCCGGGCGAGTACCAGGTTGTCAGTCAGGAGGTGCTGTTCGAAGTTTGGGTAGAAACCGATAGTTCGGTTGAAACTGGCAATAAAATCAGAGAGATAGAGCCTTTTCTTAATTCTGCTATAAAAATTTCAAAAAAATCCTGCAAAGGGGTTGCAAGCACGGGGGCGCGTGATTAATATATGCGCCACTTCGCAGCTGATGCCGGTATAGCTCAGTTGGTAGAGCAACTGACTTGTAATCAGTAGGTCCCGAGTTCGACTCTTGGTGCCGGCACCATTTATTAAGCGGTGAAGTATTGGTAGGGTGGGGTTCCCGAGTGGCCAAAGGGATCAGACTGTAAATCTGACGCGCGAGCTTCGGTGGTTCGAATCCACCCCCCACCACCAATAGCTGTTAGGCGGGTATGGTACAATGGTAGAACCTCAGCCTTCCAAGCTGATGATGCGGGTTCGATTCCCGCTACCCGCTCCAGTTTGATGTGCTCATGTGGCTCAGGGGTAGAGCACACCCTTGGTAAGGGTGAGGTCGGCGGTTCAAATCCGCCCATGAGCTCCATTTTAAGAGGGTAGATATAGCAATATGTCTGCCCTTTGTTGTATGTGGCAACGTGGTAATCACACTTACTTTACTCAAGGTAAATGGCAATGGCTAAAGCACAATTTGAACGTAACAAACCGCACGTTAACGTTGGTACAATCGGCCACGTTGACCACGGTAAAACAACTCTGACAGCAGCACTGACACGTGTATGTGCAGAAGTTTTCGGTGGTAAGGCTGTCGCTTTTGACGGTATCGATAATGCACCGGAAGAGCGTGAGCGTGGTATTACTATCGCGACTTCTCACGTTGAATATGATTCTTCTGTTCGTCACTACGCGCACGTTGACTGCCCGGGACACGCTGACTATGTGAAAAACATGATCACTGGTGCGGCACAGATGGACGGTGCGATTCTGGTATGTGGCGCGACTGATGGCCCTATGCCACAGACTCGTGAGCACATCCTGCTGTCTCGTCAGGTTGGTGTACCTTACATCGTTGTATTCCTGAACAAAGCTGACCTGCTGGCTGAAGATTGTGGCGGTGTTGACTCTGAAGAATACGCTGAGATGCTGGAACTGGTTGAAATGGAGCTGCGTGAGCTGCTGGACCAGTACGACTTCCCAGGCGACGACACTCCAATCATCGCGGGTTCTGCCCTGATGGCGCTGAACGGTGAAGATGAAAACGAACTGGGCACAACTGCCGTTGCTAAACTGGTAGAAGCGCTGGACTCTTACATTCCTGAGCCAGAGCGTGCAATCGATCAGCCATTCCTGATGCCTATCGAGGACGTATTCTCAATCTCTGGTCGTGGTACTGTAGTAACCGGTCGTGTAGAGCGTGGTATCGTTAAGACAGGTGAAGAGATCCAGATCGTTGGTATCCGTGACACTCAGACTACTACCTGTACTGGTGTAGAGATGTTCCGTAAGCTGCTTGACGAAGGTCGTGCAGGTGAGAACATCGGTGCGCTGCTGCGTGGTACTAAGCGTGACGACGTTGAGCGTGGTCAGGTACTGGCTAAGCCAGGTACCATCACTCCTCACACGCGTTTTGAAGGTGAAGTATACGTACTGTCTAAAGATGAAGGTGGTCGTCACACACCATTCTTCAAAGGCTACCGTCCACAGTTCTACTTCCGTACAACTGACATCACCGGTGCTTGTGAACTTCCAGAAGGCGTAGAAATGGTAATGCCAGGCGATAACATCAAAATGGATGTTACCCTGATCAACCCAATCGCGATGGAAGAAGGTCTGCGTTTTGCGATCCGTGAAGGCGGTCGTACTGTTGGTGCAGGCGTTGTAGCAAAAATCATCGAGTAATCGGTGATTTAGGCAACTTAACGGTTGCCATCTAGTAGGGGTGCGTGTAATATACGCGTCCCTAGTTAGCACTAGGCCAGTGGCTCAATTGGCAGAGCAGCGGTCTCCAAAACCGCAGGTTGGGGGTTCGAGTCCCTCCTGGCCTGCCAACTCTAATCTGAGTTGGCATCTAACAAGTCATAGCAAATTATCGATAACCGAGGCCCATCGTGAATTCTAAAGTGTCTTCCGAAGGTTCAAAGCTGGATGGCCTGAAATGGGTCGTAGTGGTAGCTATTATAGCTGCCGGCGTAGTAGGCAACTCTGTTTATTCAGAAGAATCGCTGCTGTATCGCGTAATTGCATTATTAGTTCTTGCTGGTATTGCAGGTTTTGTTGCACTGCAAACAGCGAAAGGTCTGGCTTTCTTTACCTTGTTTAAAGAAGCGCGATCTGAAATTCGTAAAGTAGTATGGCCAACCCGTCAGGAAACGTTGCAGACAACGCTGATTGTTACTGTCGTGGTGCTGGTTGTAGGTTTGCTTTTGTGGGGCCTGGACTCGTTGCTGAGTGTTGGCGTTGCGTCTGTAATCGGATAAGAGGAAAGAGGCATGGCTATGCGATGGTATGTTGTACATGCGTACTCCGGTTACGAGAAGCGTGTAATGAACTCTCTGAAGGAGCGGGTCGAACTGTATAATATGCAGGAAGGCTTTGGTGATATTCTGGTTCCTACAGAAGAAGTTGTTGAGATCCGCGAAGGCAAAAAACGTAAGTCTGAGCGTAAATTCTATCCGGGCTATGTATTGGTTCAGATGGAAATGAATGACGACACATGGCATCTGGTTAAAGCGACGCCACGTGTACTCGGATTTATTGGTGGTACGGCAGATAAGCCAGCCCCGATTACTGAAAAAGAAGCGCAGGCTATTCTGCAACGTGTCGAGAGTGGTGTTGATCAGCCACGTCCGAAGACGCTGTTTGAGCCCGGCGAAATGGTTCGGGTGGTTGATGGTCCGTTTGCCGACTTTAACGGTGTTGTTGAAGAAGTGAATTATGAGAAGAACAGGCTGCACGTGGCAGTGCTGATCTTCGGTCGTTCGACGCCGGTCGAGCTGGAGTTTGGTCAGGTCGAAAAAGCCTGATAACTGATTTTTAGGATCTAACCTCGGTGCTTGAATGGGTGCTGGGGTTTTTCCGTCTTTAAAACCGGGGAGCCGAAAGGCGTTACTACCCACCAGGAGTGAATCATGGCTAAGAAAATCCAGGCTTATATTAAGCTGCAGGTTGCTGCCGGTCAGGCGAATCCAAGTCCACCCGTTGGTCCAGCACTGGGTCAGCATGGTGTTAACATCATGGAATTCTGTAAAGCGTTTAACGCAGCTACACAGGGTATTGAACCAGGTCTGCCGACTCCGGTTGTTATCACTGTATATGCTGATCGCAGCTTTACCTTTATTACTAAAACTCCACCTGCAGCCGTTCTGTTGCTTAAGGCTGCTGGCCTGAAGAGTGGTTCTGGCCGTCCTAACACTGAGAAAGTGGGTACAGTTACCCGTGCTCAGCTGGAAGAGATTGCTACAACTAAGATGGCTGATCTGACTGCTTCTGATATGGATGCGGCGGTTCGCACTATCGCTGGTAGCGCGCGTAGCATGGGTCTTATCGTGGAAGGAGCTGAATAATGGCTAAGTTGACTAAGCGCCAGAAGGCGATTGCTGAAAAAGTTCAGCCAGGTAAGCAGTATTCTGTAGCAGACGCGGTTGCGCTGTTGAACGAACTGTCATCTGTTGGCTTTAAAGAGTCTGTTGATGTTGCCGTAAACCTGGGTGTTGATCCACGTAAATCTGACCAGAACGTACGTGGTTCAAGTGTACTGCCAAGTGGTACTGGTAAAGACGTTCGCGTGGCAGTATTTGCTCAGGGCGAAAACGCTGAGAAAGCGAAAGCAGCCGGTGCTGATGTTGTAGGCTTTGATGATCTTGCTGAGCAGATTAAAGGCGGCGATCTGAACTTTGATGTTGTTATTGCGACTCCGGATGCAATGCGTGTTGTTGGTCAGCTGGGTCAGATTCTGGGACCACGCGGTCTGATGCCTAACCCTAAGGTTGGTACAGTAACCCCTGACGTTACAACGGCAGTAAACAACGCTAAAGCCGGTCAGGTACGTTTCCGTACTGACAAGAACGGTATTATTCATGCAGGTGTTGGTAAAGTTGGCTTCGATGCTGACGCTATCAAAGCTAACCTTGAAGCGCTGCTGGGCGAGCTGAAAAAGCTGAAGCCTGCATCTGCTAAAGGCGTGTACATGAAGAAAGTTACCCTGTCCACTACTATGGGGCCAGGTCTGGCAATCGATCAGAGCTCTCTGAGCGTTTAATCGGTTTTCAGAAAGAATTGAGGGTCTCTGCAGTCTTGCTGCAGAGGTCGTCAAAGACCGCAGGTGAGCAGGAAGCAGGTAGTCCTGCTCTTAATCTACCAGCCTGCGCAGACGGTGTGATCCCCTTAACCGGATCAATTTAACCACCGTACTCGGCGCTCCAGTGTTTTTTGCCGGAGTGATTGGTAAACAGTCGAAAAGACTAAACCCAGGAGTAAATCGTGGCATTAGGACTCGAAGATAAAAAAGCGATTGTCGCTGAAGTCCAGGAAGCTGCTAAGGGCGCTCTCTCTGCTGTAGTTGCAGATTCTCGCGGTGTAACCGTTGAGAAGATGACTGAACTGCGTAAGCAGGCACGTGAAGCGGGTGTATGGTTGCGTGTAGTACGTAACACACTGGCTCGTCGTGCAGTAGAAGGCTCTGATTTCGAATGTATCGCAGATTCATTCGTAGGTCCAACTCTGATTGCATTCTCTGCAGAGCACCCCGGTGCCGGCGCGCGAATCCTTAAGGACTTCGCCAAGGGAAATGACAAGCTGGAGCTGAAGACCGCTGCTTTCGAAGGACAGATCGTTGATATTGCTATGCTGGCTACTTTGCCAACATACGACGAAGCGATTGCCAAGCTGATGGGCTGCATGAAAGAAGCTGCAGCAGGCAAGCTGGTCCGCACTATTGCGGCTGTTCGCGATCAGAAAGAACAAGAAGCAGCTTAATTTTACAAGCGGCTTAAGTAACGAGTTTAAGAGTCTCTGGCTCTACTATTTTTAGGAATTAAACATGTCTGTATCTAAAGAAGATATCCTGAACGCAATCGCTGAAATGTCTGTAATGGACGTTGTTGCACTGGTTGAAGCAATGGAAGAAAAATTCGGTGTGTCTGCGGCTGCTGTTGCAGTTGCTGGTGCAGCTGGCGGCGACGCTGGTGCTGCTGCTGAAGAGCAAACTGAATTCGACGTTGTTCTGACTGGCGCTGGCGACAAGAAAGTAAACGTAATCAAAGCTGTTCGTGCAGCAACTGGCCTGGGCTTGAAAGAAGCTAAAGGCATGGTTGACGGCGCTCCTGCTACCGTTAAAGAAGGCGTTAGCAAGGAAGATGCAGAAGCACTTAAAGCTGCTCTGGAAGAAGCTGGCGCAACTGTTGAAGTTAAGTAAGCAGCGCTATGCTTCGTATCAGACTATCTGATGGCTGATACATCTACGGCTGGTGGCAAAATGCCACCGGCCTTTTTCCGTTATTAGTAAGAGCAAATAATAACGGTTCACAAATCGAGAAATTTCCTTCGGTTTGTTTGAATTTTTCAGGTGCAGATGCTGGGGAACTTAGATGGCTTACTCATATACTGAAAAGAAACGCATCCGTAAAGACTTCGGAAAGCTGCCGGAAGCGATGGACGTGCCATACCTATTGGCAATCCAGTTGGATTCTTATTTGAAATTCCTGCAACAGGGTGCTGATTCTGCAGAGCGTAAAGATATCGGACTGCATGCGGCTTTCAGTTCCGTATTCCCGATCGTTTCCTATTCCGGAAACGCGGCATTGGAATATGTAGGTTACCGTCTGGGCGAGCCGGTTTTTGACGTTAAAGAATGCCAGATGCGTGGTATTACTTATGCTGCCCCGCTGCGCGTTAAAGTACGCCTGGTAATCTATGATCGCGATTCTTCAAATAAGGCGATCAAAGATATTAAAGAACAAGAAGTTTACATGGGCGAAATGCCGCTGATGACCGACAACGGTACTTTCGTTGTTAACGGTACTGAGCGGGTTATTGTGTCTCAGTTGCACCGTTCGCCGGGTGTATTCTTCGACCATGACAAGGGTAAAACGCACTCCTCCGGGAAGCTGCTCTATTCTGCCCGTGTTATTCCTTACCGTGGTTCATGGCTGGACTTCGAGTTTGATCCTAAAGATAGCCTGTTTGTACGTATTGACCGTCGTCGTAAGCTGCCGGCAACGATACTGCTGCGCGCGCTTGGCTATACTACTGAAGAGATCCTCGATACCTTCTTTGATAACACGGAATGGTCACTGACTGAAGAATCTATTCTGATGACGCTGGTGCCATCACGTTTGCGTGGTGAGACAGCGACATTTGATATTAAAGACTCCAGCGGTGCTATCGTTGTTGAATCGGGTCGCCGGATTACACCGCGCCATATTCGTCAGCTGGAAAAAGATAATGTTTCTCAGCTGGAGGTGCCGGTTGAGTATCTGCTGGGTAAAGTCTTAGCGAAAGACATTATTGACCCGACTACCGGTGAGTTACTGTGCGAAGGCAACAGCGAGATCACTGAAGAAGTGCTCGAACAGATGCGCAGCCGCAATGTCGCCGGGTTTGAAACGCTGTACACCAATGAGCTGGATTGTGGTCCATTCGTATCTGATACCCTGCGTATCGATACCACCCGTAATCAGCTGGAAGCGCTGGTAGAAATTTACCGCATGATGCGTCCTGGTGAGCCACCAACCAAAGAATCTGCAGAGAACCTGTTCGAAAACCTTTTCTTCACTGAAGAGCGTTACGACCTGTCTGCTGTTGGCCGGATGAAGTTTAACCGCCGCCTGGGTGTTGATGAAGAAACCGGTTCAGGCGTGCTGGATAAAGAAGACATTCTGTCCGTGATGAAAACGCTGATCGATATCCGTAACGGTAAAGGCGTTGTGGATGATATCGATCACCTGGGTAACCGTCGTATCCGTTCTGTTGGCGAAATGGCTGAAAACCAGTTCCGCGTAGGTCTGGTGCGGGTAGAACGTGCAGTACGTGAACGTCTGAGCATGGCTGAATCTGATAACCTGATGCCTCAGGATCTGATCAATGCCAAACCGGTTGCTGCGGCTGTTAAAGAGTTTTTTGGTTCTTCCCAGCTGTCACAGTTTATGGACCAGAACAACCCGCTGTCAGAAGTGACTCACAAACGTCGTGTATCCGCATTAGGACCAGGTGGTCTGACCCGTGAGCGTGCTGGCTTTGAAGTACGTGACGTACACGCAACTCACTATGGTCGTGTCTGTCCAATCGAGACTCCTGAAGGACCAAACATCGGTCTGATTAACTCGCTGGCGACTTATGCCCGCACTAACGACTACGGCTTCCTTGAGACGCCTTATCGTAAAGTGGTTGATGGCAAGGTAACCGACGAAGTTGAATACCTGTCAGCCATTGAAGAGGGTCGTCATGTTATCGCTCAGGCCTCTGCCGGAATGGATGACAATAAGAACCTGACCGATGAGCTGGTTGCGGTACGTCATGAAAATGAATTTACCGTTATGCCGCCGGAAAAAGTTACCTACATGGATGTATCTCCACGTCAGGTAGTGTCGGTTGCTGCGGCACTGATTCCGTTCCTGGAACACGATGACGCGAACCGCGCATTGATGGGATCAAACATGCAGCGTCAGGCTGTACCAACACTGCGCGCTGATAAGCCGCTGGTTGGTACCGGCATGGAACGTTATGTTGCCCGTGACTCCGGTGTTTGTGTGACTGCCACCCGTGGTGGTGTGATTGAAGCGGTGGATGCGGCGCGTATCGTTGTTCGTGTAAATGACGAAGAGACGGTGGCCGGTGAAGCGGGTGTCGATATCTACAACCTGACTAAATACACCCGTTCTAACCAGAACACCTGTATTAACCAGCGCTCTATCGTGCGTGAGGGTGAACAGGTTCAGCGTGGCGATATCATGGCTGACGGTCCTTCCGTTGACCTGGGTGAGCTGGCGCTGGGTCAGAACATGCGTATCGCTTTCATGCCGTGGAATGGTTACAACTTCGAAGACTCGATTCTGATCTCTGAACGTGTTGTTCAGGAAGACCGCTTTACCACGATCCATATTCAGGAACTGACCTGTGTGGCGCGTGATACTAAGCTGGGCTCTGAAGAGATTACCTCCGATATTCCGAATGTGGGTGAATCTGCACTGGCCAAGCTGGATGAAGCCGGTATTGTTCATATCGGTGCTGAAGTAGGCCCTGGTGATATCCTGGTGGGCAAAGTGACACCTAAGGGTGAAACACAGCTGACACCGGAAGAGAAACTGCTACGTGCAATCTTTGGTGAGAAAGCGTCTGATGTTAAGGACACCTCCCTGCGTGTGAAGACTGGTACGATCGGTAAGGTTATCGATGTCCAGGTATTTACCCGTGACGGTGTGCCAAAAGATGAGCGTGCTATCTCTATCGAGCAGTCAGAACTGAACCGCATCCGTAAAGACTTGAACGAAGAGTTCCGCATTGTTGAGCAGGCTACCTTTGAGCGTCTTGATCGCGCACTGTGCGGTCTGAAGGCTGAAGGTGGCGCAAACTTCAAGAAGGGTGAAGAGATCACATCTGCCGCCCTGGCTGAACTGAAGAAGTCTGACTGGTTCAAAATCCGCGTATCGGATGAAGCAGTACAGGAGATGCTGGATAAAGCTCAGGAGCTGCTTGAAGAGCGTCGCGTTGAGCTGGATGCCAAGTTCGAAGATAAGAAGAGCAAGCTGCAGACCGGTGATGACCTGGCCCCTGGCGTACTGAAAATTGTTAAGGTGTATGTGGCCACTAAGCGTCGCGTACAGCCCGGTGACAAGATGGCAGGCCGTCACGGTAACAAGGGTGTTATCTCGGTTATCATGCCAGTTGAAGATATGCCATACGATGAAAACGGCGAGACTGTTGATATCGTACTCAACCCGCTGGGTGTACCGTCACGGATGAACGTAGGTCAGGTACTTGAGACCCACATGGGTATGGCCGCTAAAGGGCTGGGCGTGAAGATCAATAAGATGCTTCAGGCTGAGCGCGACCGTCTCGAAACAATTAAAGAGCTGCGCGAATTCCTGGATCGCATCTACAACAGCGAGCTGGGTGGTTATAAGTCTGGCCGTCATGAAGATATCGACTCTCTGAGCGATGATGAAGTGATGGAACTGGCGAAAAACCTGAAAGGTGGTGTGCCACTGGCAACCGCTGTATTTGACGGCGCGAAAGAGGCGGAAGTGAAGGAACTGCTGCGGATGGCAGATCTGAGCGACACCGGCCAGTTCACGCTGTTCGATGGCCGCACCGGTGATGAGTTCAGCCGTCCGGTAACCGTGGGTTACATGTACATGCTGAAACTGAACCACCTGGTTGACGATAAGATGCACGCGCGTTCTACCGGTTCTTACAGCCTGGTTACTCAGCAGCCGCTGGGTGGTAAGGCACAGTTCGGTGGTCAGCGTTTCGGTGAGATGGAGGTCTGGGCACTGGAAGCATACGGTGCAGCCTACACCCTGCAGGAGATGCTGACAGTTAAATCCGATGACGTTAATGGTCGTACCAAGATGTATAAGAATATCGTCGATGGCGACCATCGTATGGAACCGGGCATGCCAGAATCGTTCAACGTGCTGGTGAAAGAGATCCGCTCGCTTGGTATCGATATCGAGCTGGAAAACGAGTAACCCTTTAACAGATAGTTTACTGCGCGGCTGATTAACCGCTGCGCGGTCAACTCCCCCGAGGAGCTGAATGAAATGAAAGATTTACTTAATCTGTTGAAATCCCAGGGACAGAACGACGAGTTTGACTCGATCCGTATCGGTCTGGCATCGCCTGAGATGATCCGTTCCTGGTCTTTTGGTGAAGTTAAAAAGCCAGAAACCATCAACTATCGTACGTTTAAGCCAGAGCGTGACGGTCTGTTCTGTGCCAAGATCTTCGGTCCTGTAAAGGATTACGAATGTCTCTGTGGTAAGTACAAGCGACTGAAGCACCGTGGTGTTATCTGTGAGAAGTGTGGCGTTGAAGTGGCGCTGGCTAAAGTTCGTCGTGAGCGTATGGGTCACATCGAACTGGCTTCTCCTGTTGCTCACATCTGGTTCCTGAAGTCACTGCCATCCCGTATTGGTCTGATGCTGGACATGACCCTGCGTGATATCGAGCGGGTGCTGTACTTCGAATCATTTGTTGTTATCGATCCAGGTATGACGACGCTTGAGCGCGGTCAGCTGATGAACGATGAGCAGTACTTTGAAGCGCTGGAAGAGTTTGGTGATGACTTCGATGCCCGCATGGGTGCTGAAGCGGTCCAGGAACTGCTGAAATCTATCGATCTTGCTGAAGAGATCGAAGTGATGCGTGAAGAGCTGCCAGCGACAAATTCTGAAACCAAGATTAAGAAACTGTCCAAGCGTCTGAAACTGCTGGAAGGTTTCTATACGTCTGGTAACAAGCCTGAGTGGATGATCCTGAGCGTTCTGCCGGTTCTGCCGCCCGATCTGCGTCCGCTGGTACCGCTGGATGGTGGCCGTTTTGCGACCTCTGATCTGAACGATCTGTATCGCCGGGTTATCAACCGTAACAACCGTCTGAAACGTCTGCTGGACCTGAGTGCACCGGATATCATCGTACGTAACGAAAAACGTATGTTGCAGGAATCTGTTGATGCGCTGCTGGATAACGGTCGTCGTGGTCGTGCTATCACCGGTTCTAACAAGCGTCCTCTGAAGTCCCTGGCTGACATGATCAAGGGTAAGCAGGGTCGTTTCCGTCAGAACCTGCTGGGTAAACGGGTTGACTACTCCGGCCGTTCGGTCATCGTGGTGGGACCATACCTGCGTCTGCATCAGTGTGGTCTGCCTAAGAAGATGGCGCTGGAACTGTTCAAGCCATTTATCTTCTCCAAGCTGGAACTGCGTGGTCATGCGACTACCATTAAAGCGGCTAAGAAGATGGTTGAGCGCGAAGAGTCGCTGGTTTGGGATATTCTGGATGAAGTTATCCGTGAACACCCGATCATGCTGAACCGTGCACCAACCCTTCACCGTCTGGGTATTCAGGCGTTTGAGCCTGTTCTGATCGAAGGTAAAGCGATTCAGCTGCACCCACTGGTGTGTGCTGCCTATAACGCTGACTTTGATGGTGACCAGATGGCGGTACACGTACCGCTGACAATTGAAGCGCAGCTGGAAGCCCGCGCGCTGATGATGTCAACCAACAACGTACTGTCGCCTGCCAACGGTGAACCTATCATCGTACCGTCTCAGGACGTGGTACTGGGTCTGTACTGGATGACCCGTGACCGTATCAACGCCCTGGGCGAAGGTATGGTTTTCTCTGATATTAAAGAAGTTCAGCGTGCTTACGGCGCTAAGCAGGTTGATCTGCAGGCGAAAGTCAAAGTACGTATCAGCGAGACTGTCCGCGATATTATTGGTAACGAAGAACAGCGTACGACCATTCAGGACACCACTGTTGGCCGTGCCATGCTGTTTGATATCGTGCCTAAAGGTCTGCCGTTTGAACTGGTTAACCAGGCGATGACGAAAAAGGCGATCTCTCGTCTGATCAACACCGCTTACCGTATCGTTGGTCTGAAAGATACTGTTATCTTTGCTGACCAGGTAATGTACATGGGCTTCCGTCAGGCGACGGTGTCCGGTTCTTCTATCGGTGTTAACGACTTCGTTATCCCGGATGAGAAGGTCGATATCATCACCTCGGCTGATGCTGAAGTGAAAGAGATCGAGATGCAGTACGCCGACGGTCTGGTTACTCAGGGTGAGAAATACAACAAGGTTATCGACATCTGGTCCCGTGCCAATGAGATTCTGGCTAAGAAGATGATGGATAACCTGAAGAAGGAAGAGGTGATTAACCGTCACGGTGAGCTTGAAGCTCAGGACTCTTTCAACTCTGTTTATATGATGGCTGACTCCGGTGCCCGGGGTAGTGCGGCACAGATTCGTCAGCTGGCCGGTATGCGTGGTCTGATGGCGAAGCCGGATGGCTCGATCATCGAAACGCCAATCACCGCGAACTTCCGTGAAGGTCTGAACGTACTGCAGTACTTCATCTCGACTCACGGTGCGCGTAAAGGTCTGGCAGATACCGCACTGAAAACTGCGAACTCCGGTTACCTGACACGTCGTCTGGTAGACGTAGCGCAGGATCTGGTTATCACTGAAGAAGACTGTGGTACCGAAGAAGGTCTGGTAATGCAGCCGCTGATTGAAGGTGGTGATGTTGTCGTCGGTCTGGGTTACCGCGTACTGGGTCGGACCGTTGCACGCGATGTAATGGACCCAACCGGTAAAGAGGTGCTGATCGAAGCCGGCACCCTGATGGATGAGGCCTGGGTTAAGCGTCTGGACGATGAAGAGCGTTACTCATCAATTGATGAGATCATTGTGCGTAGTGCGATTACCTGTGAAACCACGTTTGGTCTGTGTTCTAAGTGTTACGGCCGTGATCTGGGTCGTGGCCACCGGGTTAACCCGGGTGAAGCGGTCGGTGTTATCGCTGCACAGTCAATCGGTGAGCCGGGTACTCAGCTGACCATGCGTACCTTCCACATCGGTGGTGCGGCATCACGGGCAGCAGCAGTCGATAGTGTTCAGGTTAAGAACTCCGGTGAGATCCGGATGCACAACCTGAAATCGGTAGAGAAAGCTGATGGCTCTCTGGTTGCAACCTCCCGTTCCGGTGAGCTGGGTGTAACCGATGAGCACGGTCGTGAGCGTGAGCGCTATAAGCTGCCGTACGGTTCTGTTATCAAGGTTAAAGATGGCGATCGTGTTGAAGCGGGTTCTATCGTAGCTAACTGGGATCCACATACCCACCCGATCATCTCTGAAGTGGCGGGTAAGCTTGAGTTTGTCGGTATTGATGCTGGTCTGACCGTTAAGCAGCAAACTGATGAGCTGACTGGTTTGTCGACTATTGAGGTTCTGGATCCTGCGCAGCGTCCGGCTGCAGGTAAAGATATCCGTCCGATGATCCGTCTGGTTGATGAGACAACGGGTGACGAACTGTTCCACCCGGGAACTGATTCTCCGGCACAGTATCTGCTGCCAGCGAAAGCGATCCTCAACCTGAGCAACGGTGCTCTTGTGGGTATCGGTGACGTACTGGCGCGTATTCCGCAGGAAGGTTCTGTGAACAAGGATATCACCGGTGGTCTGCCACGGGTTGCTGACTTGTTTGAGGCGCGTAAGCCTAAAGAGTCCTCTATCCTGGCTGAAGTGTCCGGTACCATCACCTTCGGTAAAGAAACGAAAGGTAAGAAGCGTCTGGTGATCAGTCCGCCGAATACCGATCCGATTGAGCTGATGATTCCTAAATGGCGTAACCTCAACGTATTTGAAGGTGAAACCGTTCAGAAGGGTGAAGTTATCTCGGATGGTCCTTCAAACCCGCATGATATCTTGCGTATCAAGGGTGTTGCAGAACTGGCGAAATACATCACCTCTGAAATCCAGGACGTTTACCGTCTCCAGGGTGTAGGTATCAACGATAAGCACATCGAAGTGATCGTACGTCAGATGCTGCGTAAGGTGGATATTACTGCAGGCGGTGACAGCTCGTTCATCAACGGTGAACAGGTTGAATACCATCAGGTAGTTGAAGAGAACAAGCGTCTGGAAGCTGAAGGTAAAATTCCGGCTAAGTTCGATCGTGTACTGCTGGGTATTACCAAAGCGTCTCTGGCGACAGAGTCCTTCATCTCTGCAGCGTCCTTCCAGGAGACTACCCGTGTACTGACCGAAGGTGCAGTCTGTGGTAAGAAAGACTACCTGCGTGGTCTGAAAGAGAACGTTGTGGTGGGTCGTCTGATTCCGGCCGGTACCGGTCTGGCATATCACAAAGCGCGTAAGCGTAAGGCGATGAAAGCTGATGATAGTGTTTCTGTCAGTGCAGAAGACGTTCAATTGGCGCTGACTGCAGCCCTGAACCAGGCAGCGATGCCTGATTCAGAATAATGAACCTGGGACAGTCTCTGATTAGTTTCAGAGGCTGTCTTTGGGGTTCATGCACTGATAATGCTTTGCGGTGAGCGAAACAAAGATCCAAAAAGTGTTATCTATTATCTGGTCGAATATTGACCTGATGGGCCGGGATTGAGTACAATCTCGGCCCTTTCGTGACAGGAGTGAAAAAAATCCTGTTTTTTAATGCTTAATAAAAGCGTGGAGTTTGCTTAATGGCAACTATTAACCAGCTGGTGCGACAGCCGCGCAAGCGCAAAGTGGTAAAGAGTGATGTACCTGCATTGCAGGCATGTCCTCAGCGCCGTGGCGTTTGTACCCGCGTCTATACTACAACCCCTAAAAAACCGAACTCAGCACTGCGTAAAGTGTGCCGTGTTCGTTTGACAAACGGATATGAGGTTACTTCCTACATCGGTGGTGAAGGTCACAACCTGCAGGAGCACTCTGTTGTTCTGATCCGTGGTGGTCGTGTAAAAGACTTGCCGGGTGTTCGTTACCACACAGTACGTGGCGCACTGGATACCAGTGGCGTTAACGACCGTAAACAGGGTCGTTCTAAGTACGGTACCAAGCGTCCTAAGTCTTAAGGTTTACGGGACGGCGACAGAAGTCAGGCTCAGGCTGTGCGAACAGCCCGCTATACAACTAGAGCTAGACCGCAAGCAATAAGAGTAAGGTCAGGTATCAATTCCTGAAATAACCTGAAGACCTGTAGATAAAGGGGCTTATCATGCCAAGAAGAAGAGTTGCGGCAAAACGTGAAATCCTGCCGGATCCTAAATTCGGTAACGTTACACTGGCAAAATTTACTAACCACCTGATGATCAGTGGTAAGAAATCGGTTGCCGAGAAGATTGTTTACGGTGCACTGGACACAGTTGCTCAGCGTACTGGTGAAGATGCAATCGAAGCATTCAATAAAGCACTTGAAGCTATCCAGCCAATGGTTGAGGTTAAATCTCGCCGTGTGGGTGGTGCTACCTATCAGGTGCCTGTAGAAGTTCGTCCATCACGTCGTATGGCTCTGGCTATGCGTTGGTTGGTTGATGCTTCCCGTAAGCGTGGTGAAAAATCCATGGCGCTGCGTCTGGCCGGTGAAATCGGTGATGCAGTTGAAGGTCGTGGTGCAGCTGTGAAGAAACGTGAAGACGTTCACCGCATGGCTGAAGCGAACAAAGCATTCGCTCACTACCGCTTCTAAGCTTTTAATAAAGCTTTTGATGTTAGTTCCGAGGATTGAGTTTTGGCTCGTATAACGCCTATTAACCGGTACCGAAATATCGGTATTTGTGCCCATGTTGATGCGGGTAAAACCACGACGACTGAGCGGATTTTGTTCTACACCGGTATGTCCCATAAGATCGGTGAAGTGCACGATGGCGCAGCGACCATGGACTGGATGGAACAGGAGCAGGAGCGTGGTATCACTATCACCTCCGCTGCGACTACCTGTTTCTGGAGTGGCATGAGTCAGCAGTTTGATCAGCATCGGATCAATATTATCGACACCCCCGGACACGTTGACTTCACCATTGAGGTTGAACGTTCGCTGCGGGTGCTTGATGGTGCGGTTGTGGTGTTATGCGCCTCCTCAGGCGTTCAGCCTCAGACTGAGACTGTTTGGCGCCAGGCCAATAAGTATGAAGTGCCTCGTATGGTGTTCGTCAATAAGATGGACCGTGCCGGCGCTGACTTCTTTATGGTTGTCGAACAGTTGAAAGAGCGCCTGGGTGCTCATGCGGTGCCGATCAATTTCCCGATCGGTGCAGAAGATGAGTTTAAAGGTGTTATCGATCTGATCCTGATGAAAGCCATTATGTGGAATGAATCAGATCAGGGCATGACATACGAGCTCTCTGAGATTCCTGCTGAACTACAGGACCGCGCTGAAGAGCTGCGTGAGCAGATGGTTGAAGCGGCTGCAGAAGCGTCCGAAGAATTGATGGATAAGTACCTCGAAGGGGGAGAACTGTCCATTGAGGAGATCAAAGCGGGTCTGCGTCGTCGTACCCTGGATAACGATCTTGTTCTGATGCAGGCAGGTTCTGCGTTCAAGAATAAAGGCGTACAGGCAGTACTGGACGCTGTTATTGAGTATATGCCCTCGCCGATAGAAGTTAAGGCGATTGAGGGAACGCTCGATGACGATGAAACCTTTGAAACGCGTGAAGCAGATGACTCTGCGCCTTTTGCAGCGCTGGCATTTAAAATTGCAACTGATCCATTCGTCGGTACGCTGACATTTGTTCGGGTGTACTCTGGCGTGCTTGCCTCTGGTGACAGTGTGGTCAACTCTGTCAAAGGCAAAAAAGAGCGCGTCGGCCGGATGGTGCAGATGCATGCTAACAACCGGGAAGAGATTAAAGAGGTACGCGCAGGCGATATCGCGGCTCTGATCGGTATGAAAGATGTAACTACCGGAGATACCCTGTGTAGTCCTGATCATAAGATCATACTGGAACGCATGGAGTTTCCTGAACCGGTTATCTCTGTAGCGGTTGAGCCCAGATCACAGGCAGACCAGGAAAAAATGGGTGTTGCACTGGGCAAGCTGGCTCAGGAAGATCCCTCTTTCCGGGTGGCGACTGATCCGGAGACCGGTCAGACAATTATCTCTGGTATGGGCGAATTGCACCTGGATATTCTGGTGGATCGTATGAAGCGCGAATTCAGCGTCGAAGCGAACATCGGTAAGCCGCAGGTCGCTTATCGCGAGAAAATCCGTCAGTCTGTTGATGCAAACCACAAGTTTATTCGTCAGTCTGGTGGTCGTGGTCAGTATGGCCATGTAGTCATTGAGTTTAGTCCGTCCGATAAGGAAGGGCTCGAGTTCATCAACGAGATTGTAGGTGGTGCCATTCCGAAGGAATACATCCCGGCAATCGAGAAGGGTGTGCAAGAGCAGATGAAAAACGGCGTTATTGCCGGCTATCCGCTGATTGGCCTGAAGGCTCGTCTGCATGATGGATCCTTCCATGAAGTTGACTCTAACGAGATGGCGTTTAAAATTGCAGCCTCCCAGGCGCTCAAAAAGTATGCGCAGGAAGCAAGTCCCTGCCTGCTTGAGCCGATGATGCAGGTTGAAGTTGTAACGCCCGAAGATTACATGGGTGACGTGATGGGTGACCTGAACCGTCGTCGTGGTCTGGTTCAGGGTATGGAAGAGTGTAGTTCCGGTAAGATAATCAATGCGCAGGTTCCACTGGGCGAGATGTTTGGTTATGCTACCGACCTGCGTTCGGCTACTCAGGGTCGTGCAACATACTCAATGGAATTCTTTGATTACGCTGAAGCGCCAAATAACGTCGCCCAGGCAGTGATCAATGCAAGATAATTTGCCCAATATATTAATGAGGAATTAATCGTGGCTAAAGCACAATTTGAACGTAACAAACCGCACGTTAACGTTGGTACAATCGGCCACGTTGACCACGGTAAAACAACTCTGACAGCAGCACTGACACGTGTATGTGCAGAAGTTTTCGGTGGTAAGGCTGTCGCTTTTGACGGTATCGATAATGCTCCTGAAGAGCGTGAGCGTGGTATTACTATCGCAACGTCTCACGTTGAGTATGATTCAACTATCCGTCACTACGCACACGTAGACTGCCCGGGACACGCTGACTATGTGAAAAACATGATCACCGGTGCGGCACAGATGGACGGTGCGATTCTGGTATGTGGCGCGACTGATGGCCCAATGCCACAGACTCGTGAGCACATCCTGCTGTCTCGTCAGGTTGGTGTACCTTACATCGTTGTATTCCTGAACAAAGCTGACCTGCTGGCTGAAGATTGCGGCGGCGTTGACTCTGAAGAATACGCTGAGATGCTGGAACTGGTTGAAATGGAGCTGCGTGAGCTGCTGGACCAGTACGAATTCCCAGGCGACGACACTCCAATCATCGCTGGTTCTGCCCTGATGGCGCTGAACGGTGAAGATGATAACGAACTGGGTACAACCGCTGTAAGAAAGCTGGTTGAAGCGCTGGATACTTACATTCCTGAGCCAGAGCGTGCAATCGATCAGCCATTCCTGATGCCTATCGAGGACGTATTCTCAATCTCTGGTCGTGGTACTGTAGTAACCGGTCGTGTAGAGCGTGGTGTCGTTAAGACAGGTGAAGAGATCCAGATCGTTGGTATCCGTGACACTCAGACTACTACCTGTACTGGTGTAGAGATGTTCCGTAAGCTGCTTGACGAAGGTCGTGCAGGTGAAAACATCGGTGCGCTGCTGCGTGGTACTAAGCGTGACGACGTTGAGCGTGGTCAGGTACTGGCTAAGCCAGGTACCATCACTCCTCACACTCGTTTCGAAGGTGAAGTATACGTACTGTCTAAAGATGAAGGTGGTCGTCACACACCATTCTTCAAAGGCTACCGTCCACAGTTCTACTTCCGTACAACTGACATCACCGGTGCTTGTGAACTTCCAGAAGGCGTAGAAATGGTAATGCCAGGCGATAACATCAAAATGGATGTTACCCTGATCAACCCAATCGCGATGGAAGAAGGTCTGCGTTTTGCGATCCGTGAAGGCGGTCGTACTGTTGGTGCAGGCGTTGTTGCTAAAATCATCGAATAATATTCGCTGATTTGAAAAAAGGCTCCCTTGGGAGCCTTTTTTGTTTGTTGTTTTTGTGTTTTTTGATATGGCTGAAGTCTTGTGTCTCTAAAGCTTCTGTGCGGCCATATCAAAAGTCGCATCGTAAATCCTGGCGCAAAGGGACTTTGCTTGGATTTGCTCGCTCGCATTTGCGTCCGCAAATGGTTGGGTGATTTATCACTTCGTCGTTTCATGGCTGGCTGGAATCTGGTGTATTTCTGGCTTCTGTGCGGCCATATCAAAAGTCGCATCGTAAATCCGGGCGCAATGGAGCATTGCTGGGATTTGCTCGCTCGCATTTGCGTTCGCAAATGGTTGGGTAATTTATCACTTCGTCGTTTCATGGCTGGCTGGAGTCCTGTGTCTATCAAGCATCTGTGCGGCCATATCCGCTGTCGCATCGTATATCCTGGGGCAATGAGACATTGCTTGGATTTACTCGCTCTCATTTGCGTCCGCAAGTGATTTGGAAATTAAAGCTTCTCACCTCTCTTTTCCCTGAATACTGGCCCTTCAGTTTTCATTTCTGTTTATCAGGCTTTCTTGGTTGGTCGTTGCTCAGAAATTGGGCTGTATAATTCGTAACCGATACTGGCTTGACTTGGGGGTATGGGGTATGTAGAATGCGCTACCCCGTTAAATGGGGTTAGGTGGCGAAAGCCTTTTTTTAATTCTAGGAATTGTGGTCAAATGCAAAACCAGAAAATCAGAATCCGTCTGAAGGCTTTTGATCATCGCCTGATTGACTCTTCCGCTCAGGAGATCGTTGAGACTGCTAAGCGGACAGGTGCTCAGGTGCATGGTCCGATCCCGCTTCCTACTCGCAAAGAGCGTTTTACCGTTCTGATCTCTCCTCACGTGAACAAAGATGCACGTGATCAGTATGAGATCCGTACTCACAAACGCGTTCTGGACATCGTTGAACCAACAGAAAAAACTGTTGATGCTCTGATGAAGCTGGATCTTGCTGCGGGTGTTGAAGTGCAAATTAGCCTTGGCTAATTAGACGATTGCGTAGATGAGTACATCTACGTGTGGAATGCCTTTTAGGCAGCCATAGCGGGTTTTAGCCCCGTACACAACTGGCAATGTGAGGTTTATAAAATGTCTGTATCTTTAATCGGACGTAAAGCAGGTATGACTCGTGTCTTCACAGAAGACGGCGTGTCAGTGCCAGTCACTGTCATCGAGGTGGAACCGAACCGCGTAACACAGGTTAAGACCGAAGAGACTGATGGTTATTCTGCTGTGCAGGTAACTGTAGGTACTCGTCGTGCTAGCCGCGTTACAAAAGCTGCTGCTGGTCATTTTGCGAAAGCAGAGACCGAAGCAGGACGTGGTTTGTGGGAGTTCCGTCTGTCAGGTGACGAAGAAGTAAATGTTGGTGATCAACTGACTGTTGAACGCTTTGAAGCGGGTCAGAAAATTGATGTAACCGGTCAATCTAAAGGTAAAGGTTTTCAGGGCGGTATTAAGCGCTGGAACTTCTCCATGCAAGATGCGACGCACGGTAACTCTCTTTCTCATCGTGCTCCTGGTTCTATTGGTCAGTGTCAAACTCCTGGTCGCGTGTGGAAAGGCAAGAAGATGGCAGGGCACATGGGTGCTGAACGTGTAACCGTTCAATCCCTGGAAATTGTTCGCATCGATGCCGAGCGCAATCTGCTGTTAGTAAAAGGTGCTGTACCTGGTGCTACCGGTGGCGACGTAATCGTTAAATCAGCTGTTAAAGCTGGTGCCTGAGGGGGTTTGAAATGAATCTGAATCTTGCAGGAGCTGGAGGAAGCGTAGAAGTTTCCGATCTGGCGTTTGGTAAAGAATTCAATGAATCACTGGTTCATCAGGTTGTTACGGCATACCTGGCCGGTGGTCGTCAAGGCACCAAGGCTCAGAAAAACCGCGCCGCTGTAAGCGGTGGTGGTGCTAAGCCATGGCGTCAAAAAGGTACTGGCCGTGCACGTGCCGGTACTATTCGTAGTCCTCTGTGGCGTACTGGTGGCGTAACGTTCGCTGCTCAGCCGCGTGACCACGCTCAAAAAGTTAACAAGAAAATGTATCGTGCTGCGATGCGTTGCATCTTGTCTGAGCTGGTTCGTCAGGAGCGTCTGGTTGTTGTTGAAAACTTCCAGGTAGATGCGCCTAAGACTAAGCAGTTTGTTGCTAAGCTGAACGAGCTTGAGCTGACTAACGCACTGCTGATCACAGAAGACGTAGAGCAGAATCTGTATCTGGCCGCACGCAACGTACCGCACGTTGACGTTCGCGATGCAGCTGGCATCGATCCTGTCAGCCTGGTTGGTTTTGAGAAGGTTGTTGTGACTGTTGCTGCTCTCAAGAAAATTGAGGAGGCGTTAGCATGAATCCAGGACGCATCTATCAAGTACTGCTAGGGCCGCACATCTCTGAGAAAGCAACGATTGTTGCTGAAGGTTCTCAGCAGGTTGTATTCCGTGTAGCAACTGATGCAACCAAGCCTGAAATCAAAAAGGCTGTTGAACAGTTGTTCGACGTAAAAGTAACTGGCGTGAACATCGTCAACGTTAAGGGCAAAACCAAGCGCACTCAGCGCGGTATGGGTAAGCGCTCTGACGTTCGCAAGGCATATGTTTGCCTGGCTGATGGTCATGACATCGACTTCATCGATGGCGAATAAGAGGGGTTACAAGAATGGCTATTGTTAAATCTAAACCGACCTCCGCTGGACGCCGTCACGTAGTTCGGGTTGTTACACCTGATCTGCATAAGGGTAAGCCGCATGCTGCTCTGGTCGAAAAGAAAAGCAAGTCCGGTGGTCGTAACACCTACGGTCGCATTACGACTCGTCACATCGGTGGCGGTCATAAGCAGCACTACCGTGTAATCGACTTCCGTCGCAACAAGCTGGATATCCCTGCTACCGTTGAGCGTCTGGAATATGATCCAAACCGCTCTGCGCATATCGCTCTGCTGATGTACGCTGACGGTGAGCGTCGCTACATTATCGCCCCTAAAGGCGTGAAAGCTGGTGACACTCTGATATCTGGTCAGAATGCTGATATTAAACCAGGTAACTGCCTGCCACTGCGTAACATTCCTGTTGGTAGCGTAATTCACTGTATCGAGATGAAGCCAGGTAAAGGTGCTCAGATTGCACGTTCTGCTGGTACATCTGCACAGCTGATTGCTCGTGAAGGCGCTCACGCGACTCTGCGTCTGCGTTCAGGTGAGATGCGTAAAGTGCTGGTTGACTGCTGCGCGACACTGGGTGAAGTCGGTAACTCCGAACACTCTCTGCGTCGTCTGGGTAAAGCTGGTGCTACGCGCTGGCGTGGTGTTCGTCCTACCGTTCGTGGTGTGGCGATGAACCCGGTAGATCACCCGCATGGTGGTGGTGAAGGTCGTACATCCGGTGGTCGTCATCCTGTGACACCATGGGGCGTTCCGACTAAAGGTAAGAAAACTCGTTCGAATAAGCGTACCGATAAGATGATCGTACGCCGTCGTCAAGCGAAATAATCAGAGGATACAGCTGTGCCACGTTCACTGAAGAAAGGTCCTTTTATCGACCTTCACCTGTTGAAAAAGGTAGAAGCTGCAATTGAGGCCAATGATCGTCGTCCGATCAAAACATGGTCTCGCCGTTCTACAGTTTTTCCAAACTTCGTAGGACTGACGATTGCAGTTCATAATGGCCGTCAGCACGTACCGGTGTTTGTCACCGAGGATATGGTTGGTCATAAATTAGGCGAGTTTGCTGCTACCCGTACGTATAAGGGTCATGCGGCAGACAAGAAAGCTAAACGCTAATCGGGAGTTAAGAAAATGGAAGTAGCCGCTAAGCATAAAGGCGCCCATATCTCCGCTCAGAAAGCGCGTTTGGTTGCCGATCAAATCCGCGGAAAGGCGGTGGGTGAAGCCCTGAATATTCTGGCTTTCAGCCCGCAAAAAGGTGCGGTGCTTGTTAAGAAGGTACTTGAGTCTGCTATTGCTAACGCTGAGCATAACGAAGGTGCTGATATTGATGAGCTGCGTGTTTCTCAGATCTTCGTTGACGAAGGTATGACTATGAAGCGCATTAGACCGCGTGCGAAGGGTCGCGCTGATCGTATTTTGAAGCGCACCTCCCACATCACCGTCAAGGTAGCTGACTGCTAGGAGATACCACATGGGTCAGAAGGTACATCCAACAGGTATTCGACTTGGGATTGTTAAAGATCACACTTCTGTGTGGTACGCAGACAAGAACGAATACGCTAATAAGCTGTTGAACGACCTTCAGGTACGTGAGTATCTGGAAGGCGAATTAAAAGCAGCATCTGTAAGCCGCATCGAAATCGAGCGTCCTGCACAGAATGCTAAAATCACCATTTTCACTGCCCGTCCAGGCATTGTTATTGGTAAAAAAGGTGAAGATGTAGAAAAACTGCGTAACGCTATCACTAAAATGATGGGTGTTCCGGTTCACATCAACATCGAAGAGATCCGTAAACCAGATCTGGATGCCAAACTGGTTGCTCAAAGCGTAGCAAGTCAGCTGGAACGTCGTGTTATGTTCCGCCGTGCTATGAAGCGTTCTGTACAGAATGCGATGCGCCAGGGTGCTGAGGGTATCAAGATTCAGGTAGGTGGCCGTTTGGGCGGTGCAGAGATTGCACGTTCTGAATGGTACCGCGAAGGTCGTGTGCCACTGCACACCCTGCGTGCTGATATCGATTACGGTACTTATGAGGCGCACACTACTTACGGTGTGCTTGGTATTAAAGTCTGGATCTTCAAAGGTGAGATTCTGGGTGGCATTGAAGAAGTGCGCGCACAGAAAACTGCTCAGCCTAAGAAGAAAGGTTCAAAGTAGGGGTAATTATCAATGCTGCAACCTAAGAGACTTAAATTCCGCAAAGTTATGAAAGGCCGCAACCGCGGTCTGTCAGAGCGCGGTAGTGCAGTCAGCTTCGGTGAGATTGCACTCAAAGCGACAGAGCGTGGCCGTATTACGGCTCGTCAGATTGAAGCTGCTCGTCGTACCATGACTCGTCACGTAAAACGTGGTGGTAAAATCTGGATTCGCGTGTTCCCGGACAAGCCAATTACAGGTAAGCCGCTTGAAGTGCGGATGGGTAAAGGTAAGGGTAGTGTTGAATACTGGGTATGTCAGATCAAACCAGGCAAAGTACTGTTCGAAATGAGCGGTGTGCCTGATGAGCTGGCGACTGAGGCATTCAATCTGGCTGCGGCGAAACTGCCGCTCGCTACCACCATTGTTAAACGGACGGTGATGTGATGAAAGCAACTGAACTGCGCGAACAATCCGCTGAAGAGCTCCAGCAAACTCTGCTGGGTCTTTTAAAGGATCAGTTCAATCTGCGTATGCAGAAGGCAACTGGTCAGCTGGCTCAGAATCATATGCTGGGTCAGGTGCGTCGCGATATCGCGCGCGTTAAGACCGTACTGAATCAGAAAGCAGGTAACTAATATGGCTGCAGAAAAACGTACACGTACTGTGACCGGTAAAGTTATCAGCAACAAAGCTGACAAAACTATTACCGTTCTGGTAGAGCGCAAAGAGAAGCATCCTATTTACGGGAAATTCGTAACTCGCTCCACTAAGCTGCATGCGCATGACGAACAGAATGAATGTCAGATGGGAGATACAGTGACTGTTGCTGAATCCCGTCCGCTTTCAAAAAGTAAGTCTTGGACGCTAGTTAAGATTGAAGAACAGGCAGTAAAGGTGTAATATAACGCACCTTTGCTTCTGGCAGGCTATTTTTAAGCCCTACAGAGCGAAGAAAATAGTCTGAATTTTGGAGTAAAGACCCATGATTCAAACAGAATCTATGCTTGATGTTGCTGATAACAGCGGCGCTAAGCGAGTACAGTGTATCAAGGTCCTTGGTGGCTCACACCGTCGTTATGCCGGTGTAGGCGACATCATCAAAGTTACCGTTAAGGAAGCAATTCCCCGCGGTAAGGTGAAAAAAGGTCAGGTCCTTAACGCTGTTGTGGTACGTACCCGTAAAGGTGTTCGGCGCCCTGACGGTTCAATCATCCGCTTTGATACAAACTCAGCGGTTTTATTGAACGCCAACTCCGCACCGATCGGTACTCGTATCTTTGGCCCAGTAACTCGTGAACTTCGCTCAGAGAAGTTTATGAAAATCATTTCCCTGGCGCCTGAAGTGCTATAAAAAATCTCGACTTTCGCAAGTCAGGATTTATGCAAAAACGCTAAGCTCGAGAGGGCTTGGCGTTTTTAAGCATGAGAGGGTAGTAGGAAAGGATGGAATTTAATGCGTAAAATCATTCGTAACGACGAAGTAATCGTTATTGCAGGCAGAGACAAAGGTAAGCGCGGCAAAGTTTTGCGTGTTCTTGCTAATGATCGTCTGATCGTGTCTGGCATCAACATGGTTAAGAAACACACCAAGCCAAACCCAATGCTGGGTAAAGCTGGCGGTATCGTAGAGAAAGAAGCAGCGATTGCAGCATCCAACATCGCTATCTTCAACTCTGCTACCGGTAAAGGTGACCGTGTTGGTTTCAAAGTTCTGGAAGATGGCAACAAAGTCCGGATCTTCAAATCCAACGGCGAAGTTATCGCTAAGTAATAGGAGTTGATGCCATGTCTAGATTAAAAGCACTCTATAACGAGTCCGTTAAGCAGCAGTTGAAAGACGATCTTAGCTGCCCTAACGTGATGGCTGTCCCTCGCCTGACCAAAATCACCCTGAACATGGGTGTTGGTGAAGCGCTGGGTGATAAAAAACAGCTGGATAATGCCGTCGCAGAGATGCAGGCAATTGCAGGTCAGAAGCCTGTTGTAACCCTGGCCCGCAAATCAATTGCAGGCTTTAAGGTTCGTGAAGGTTGGCCAATTGGTTGCAAGGTAACCCTGCGCGGCGAGCGTATGTGGGAATTCCTGGACCGTCTGGTTGATATCTCGATCCCACGTATTCGTGACTTCCGTGGTCTGAACCCGAAATCTTTTGATGGTCGTGGTAACTACAGCATGGGCGTGAAAGAGCAGATCATCTTCCCTGAAATCGAATACGATAAGGTAGATAAGCTGCGTGGTATGGATATTACCATCACCACCACTGCTCGCACTAACGACGAAGGTCGTGCCCTGCTGGCAGCCCTCAACTTCCCATTCAAAAAGTAAGGGTAGATTAATGGCTAAGGAATCAATGAAAGCGCGCGAAGCTAAACGCGCAAAAACAGTTGCTAAGTATGCTGCAAAGCGTGCTGCACTTAAGGCAATTGTTAAGAACCCAGCTTCTTCTGAAGACGAAGTTTGGGAAGCACAGGTAGCACTGCAAAAGCTGCCACGTGACGCTAACCCGGTTCGCCAGGTGCGTCGTTGTCAGGTTACTGGTCGTCCACACGGTGTTTACCGTAAGTTTGGTCTGAGTCGGATCAAACTGCGTGAAGCTGCTATGCGTGGTGATGTTCCGGGCCTGAAGAAAGCTAGTTGGTAAGCACAGTGGTCTGGGCAGGGTGATTCCCACCCTGCTACCGCATTGAGCTGCACAAAGGAAAATAAACCATGAGTATGCAAGACACTCTTGCGGATATGCTAACGCGTATTCGTAATGGTCATATGGCTGAGAAATCAGCTGTAACTATGCCTGCTTCCAAGCTGAAAGCATCTGTTGCTGCAGTTTTGAAAGAGGAAGGTTACATTGCTGACTTCGCTGTTGAAGGTGAAGGTAAGCCAGTGATGACTGTTGAACTGAAATACTTCGAAGGCAAGCCGGTTATTGAATCTATCCAGCGCGTTAGCCGTCCAAGTTTGCGAGTTTACAAAGGTGCATCTGATCTGCCTAAAGTTTCTGGCGGTCTGGGTGTAGCTATCGTTTCCACTTCTCGTGGCGTGATGACTGACCGTGCTGCACGTGCTGCCGGTATCGGCGGCGAAGTCATCTGCACGGTATTCTAGGAGCTGGAAATATGTCTCGAGTTGCTAAAAGTCCCGTTGTCCTACCGGCAGGTGTTGAAGCCAAGGTTGATGGTCAGCAGATTAATGTAAAGGGCGGTAACGGTGCCCTGAATCTGGCTGTTCACCCGTCTGTAGAAGTAACCGCTGAAGAGAACGTACTGAAGTTTGTAGCGCGTGATGGCAGTAAAGCTGCTAATGCGCTGGCTGGTACTACCCGTTCTCTGGTTAATAACATGGTTGTTGGTGTAAGCACCGGTTTCACTAAGAAACTGCTGCTTCAGGGCGTTGGTTATCGTGCTGCCGTTAACGGCAAAACGCTGAGCCTGACTCTGGGTTTCTCACACCCAATCGAATACGAACTGCCTGAAGGCGTTACTGCTGCAATGGAAGGCCAGACTACTATCGTGCTGACTGCAGCCGATAAACAGTCTCTGGGCCAGGTTGCTGCCGAAGTTCGTGCTTTCCGTCCACCAGAGCCTTACAAAGGTAAGGGTGTACGTTACGCTGACGAATTCGTTCGCCGTAAAGAAGCTAAGAAGAAGTAAGGTAGGGTCATGAACGAAAAGAAAACATCTCGTATTCGCCGTGCCCGCCGTGCCCGTTACAAAATGCGTGAACTGGGCGCAGTACGTCTGTGTGTAACCCGTACACCACGTCACATCTATGCACAGGTTATCTCTGCAGATGGTGGTCAGGTTCTGGCTGCAGCTTCGACTGTAGAAAAAGACCTGCGTAGTGATGCTACCGGTAACACTGATGCCGCTACTAAAGTAGGCACACTGATCGCTCAGCGCGCGAAAGACGCTGGCGTGACTAAGGTTGCTTTCGACCGTTCTGGTTTTAAATACCATGGACGTGTTAAAGCGTTGGCAGATGCAGCCCGTGAAGGCGGCCTGGAATTCTAAGGGGTTTGACAATGGCAAATCACGAACAGAAAGACGGTGACCTGCAAGAGAAACTTGTACAGGTTAACCGTGTTGCCAAAGTAGTTAAGGGTGGTCGTATCTTCGGTTTCACCGCTTTGACTGTTGTTGGTGACGGTAATGGCCGCGTAGGCTTCGGTCGTGGCAAGGCGCGTGAAGTGCCTGCAGCGATTCAAAAAGCGATGGAACAAGCGCGTCGCAATATGATCACAGTTGAGCTGAACGGCACAACTCTGCAATACCCTATCAAAGCCCGTCACGGTGCTTCTAAGGTGTACATGCAGCCAGCTTCTGAAGGTACCGGTGTAATCGCCGGAGGCGCGATGCGTGCCGTACTGGAGATTGCTGGTGTTCACAACGTACTGGCTAAGTGCTACGGCTCTACTAACCCAGTCAACGTTGTTCGCGCAACTATCAACGGTCTTGCTAGCATGACATCTCCTGAAGATGTTGCTGCTAAGCGTGGTAAGACTGTAGAAGACATTCTGGGGTAATCAACGATGGCATCTACTCTCAAGGTAACACTTGTACGCAGCACCATCGGTATCCTGCCAAAGCACAAATTGTGTGTCCAGGGTCTGGGTCTGCGCCGAATCGGTCACTCCGTCGTTGTGGAAGATACTCCTTCCGTACGCGGTATGATCAATAAAGTTAACTACATGGTTCGTGTAGAAGGCGAATAAGGAGTCCGTTATGCGTCTTAATACACTGAGTCCTGCCGAAGGTTCTAAACACGCTCCTAAGCGTGTTGGACGCGGTATTGGTTCCGGCCTGGGTAAAACCGGTGGTCGTGGCCATAAGGGTCAGAAATCCCGCTCCGGCGGTTCTGTGAAACCAGGTTTCGAAGGTGGTCAAATGCCACTGCAGCGTCGTCTGCCTAAGTTCGGTTTTACCTCTCGTCAGGCTGCATTCGTTGCAGAAATTCGCCTGAACGAGCTGGCTAAGATTGATGCTGAAGTGATCGACCTGGATGCACTGAAAAAAGCAGATATCATCAAAGACAGCATCAAGCGTGCGCGCGTGATCCTGTCCGGTGAAATCACCAAAGCAGTTACCGTTAAAGGTCTTAAAGTGACCAAAGGCGCTCTGGCTGCAATTGAAGCTGCAGGCGGAAAAGTCGAGGAATAAATGGCTAAGAAAGGACCAGTACCAGCAGGAAATCAGAACGGTTTAGGCGAGCTTAAATCTCGTCTGTTATTTGTTCTGATTGCGATCGTTGTATACCGTATCGGTGCACATATTCCGGTACCTGGTATCAATCCTGATCGTCTGGCATCACTTTTTGATCAGAACCAGGGCACCATTCTGAGCATGTTTAACATGTTCTCCGGTGGTGCATTGGAACGTATGAGTATTCTGGCTCTCGGCATCATGCCGTACATCTCTGCCTCTATTATTATGCAGCTGATGACGGTGGTGAGTCCGTCGCTTGAGCAACTCAAGAAAGAGGGTGAGGCTGGTCGTCGCAAGATCAATCAGTATACTCGTTACGGTACCGTTATCCTGGCGACTGTACAGTCGTTCGGTATGGCGGTTGGTCTGGCTAATAAGGGCGTAGCATTCACAGCAGATGTCAATTTCTACTTTGTAGCGGTTGTCACGCTGGTGTCGGGTGCGGTGTTCCTGATGTGGTTGGGTGAACAGGTGACTGAACGGGGTATCGGTAACGGTATTTCGATACTGATCTTCGCTGGTATTGTGGCCGGTTTGCCTCGCGCTATCGGTCAGTCCTTTGAATCAGCGCGTCAGGGAGATCTCAATATCCTGGCGTTGCTGGCCATTGCTGTGCTCGCAGTTGCCACTGTCGGCTTTGTTGTGTTTATGGAGCGTGGTCAACGCCGTATTACCATTAACTATGCAAAGCGTCAGCAGGGGCGTCGTATGTACGCTGCACAGACCAGTCATCTGCCGTTAAAGGTTAACATGGCTGGTGTTATTCCGCCGATCTTCGCTTCAAGCATTTTGCTGTTTCCTGCTTCACTTGGTCAGTGGTTTGGTCAGACTGAAGGTATGGAACTGCTACAGGATGTCGCACTCGCGCTGGGCCCGGGTCAGCCGCTGTACATTCTGCTGTTTTCGGTATGTATCATTTTCTTCTGTTATTTCTACACGGCGATTGTTTTCAATCCCAAAGATGTAGCGGATAACCTGAAGAAATCTGGTGCATTCATCCCGGGTATTCGCCCAGGGGAGCAATCTGCTAAGTACATCGATAACGTACTGGGACGCCTGACACTGTTTGGTGCTCTGTACATCACTGCGGTATCTCTGATGCCTCAGTTCCTGGTTGTGGCCTGGAATGTACCTTTCTACTTCGGTGGTACGTCACTGCTGATCGTGGTTGTTGTTGTGATGGATTTCATGGCACAAGTACAGTCGCATCTGATGTCTCACCAGTATGAATCCCTGATGAAGAAATCGAATCTTAAAGGAGGCGGAGCTGGCCTGCTGCGCTAGCCCTCCTGCTATTTGGAGCTGATCATGAAAGTACGTGCATCTGTGAAAAAAATCTGCCGTAACTGCAAGATCGTACGTCGTAACGGTACTCTGCGGGTTATCTGCAAAGTTGAACCACGACACAAGCAGCGCCAGGGTTAATTAACGCCTGGTCTGGGAGTGGTTGGCGCGAAGCCTTGATTTATTTTTGATCAAAGTGTAGAATCTCGCGCCTTCCATTAATAGAAGAATTTGCAGTACCTGTGAAAAGCACAGGTGCATGCTAATGAGTTGGAGTAAATTGAATGGCCCGTATAGCTGGCGTCAATATTCCTGACAATAAGCATGCGGTAATTTCATTGACTTACATCTTCGGAATTGGCCGCACTACAGCGAAGGACCTCTGCGTCTCTTGTGGAATCGAAGAAACCACTAAGATTGCAGATTTGTCAGAAGATCAACTGGATATCGTACGTGGCGAAGTTGCCAAGTTGACAGTTGAAGGCGATCTTCGCCGTGAAGTATCCATGAACATCAAGCGCTTGATGGATCTGGGCTGTTATCGTGGTCTGCGGCATCGCCGTAGTCTGCCTCTCCGTGGTCAGCGCACTAAGACTAATGCGCGTACCCGTAAGGGCCCACGTAAGCCAATCCGTAAGTAATGGTAAGCGATAGGAATTTCCAGTATGGCTAAGCCAGGTAATCGCACACGTAAAAAGGTTAAAAAGCAGGTTGTTGACGGATTCGCTCACATCCACGCTTCATTTAACAACACGATCATTACTATTACTGATCGTCAGGGCAATACCCTGAGTTGGGCAACCGCAGGCGGCTCCGGCTTCCGTGGTTCTCGTAAGAGTACACCCTTCGCGGCACAGGTTGCTGCGGAACGTGCAGGTGTAGCTGCTCAAGAGTATGGTCTAAAGAATTTAGACGTTTTTGTTAAGGGCCCAGGCCCAGGCCGTGAATCCGCTGTACGTGCATTGAATGCATGTGGATACAAGGTTAACAACATCACGGACGTGACACCGATTCCTCACAACGGTTGTCGTCCACCGAAGAAACGTCGCGTTTAATCCGGAGACAGTAATAATATGGCTCGTTATTTAGGACCAACATGTAAGCTGTCTCGCCGTGAAGGTACCGACCTTTTCCTGAAGAGCGGTGTTCGTGCTCTGGACAGTAAGTGTAAAGCTGAAAATGTTCCAGGTGTACATGGCGCTCGTCGTGGTCGTTTGTCTGATTACGGTTTACAGCTTCGTGAAAAACAGAAAGTTCGTCGTACTTACGGCGTGCTTGAAAAGCAATTCCGCAGCTACTACAAAGAAGCAGCCCGTCGCTCTGGAGCGACTGGTACTAACCTTCTTCAGTTGCTGGAAGGGCGTCTAGACAATGTTGTCTATCGTATGGGGTTTGGATCTACCCGTGCTGAAGCACGTCAGGTAGTTTCTCATCGCCAGATTACAGTTAACGGTCAGTCCGTGAACGTTCCTTCTTACCAGGTACAAGCTGGTGATGTGGTCGCCGTTCGTGAAAAGTCTAAGACTCAGCTGCGTATTAAACACGCGCTGGAGCTGGCTTCTCAGCGTACTGCTATTGAGTGGGTAGAAGTTGATTCTGCGAAAATGGAAGGAACTTTCAAGTCCCTGCCAGAACGTAGCGATCTGTCTGCTGATATCAATGAGCAGCTGATTGTCGAACTGTACTCTAAGTAAATATTGACTTCTTAATTGGTGGAACTATGCAGCGTTCAGTAAACGAGTTTCTAAGTCCCCGTCACATCGACGTTCAGGAAATTAGTGCAACTCGTGCAAAAGTTACTTTGGAACCACTGGAGCGCGGTTTTGGCCATACGCTGGGTAATGCGCTACGCCGTATCCTTCTCTCTTCAATGCCTGGCTGTGCCATCACTGAAGTAGAGATCGAGGGTGTACTGCATGAGTACAGCACCATCGAGGGTGTGCAGGAAGACGTAATTGAAATCCTGCTTAACCTCAAAGGTGTCGCAGTCGCGCTGCATAATGGTGACGAAGCAACCCTGACTCTGTCTAAGAGCGAAGCCGGCCCTGTTACTGCAGCTGATATTCAGCTGAATCAGGATGCTGAAATCGCTAACCCGGAGCATGTCATCGCTCATCTGAGCGAAGGCGCAAGCCTTAACATGCAACTGAAGATTGCGCGCGGTCGTGGCTATGTGCCAGCTGATACGCGTGTATCTGATGAAGACGAGTCTCGGACCATCGGTCGCCTGCAGCTCGATGCTACCTACAGCCCGGTTCGCCTGGTGTCGTATGTAGTTGAAAGTGCTCGTGTAGAACAGCGTACTGACTTAGATAAGTTGGTTATTGACATTGAATCCAACGGTACTATCGATCCGGAAGAATGCATCCGTCGTGCTGCAACTATTCTGCAGCAACAACTGGCTGTATTTGTAGATCTGGAAGGTGGTAAGGATCAGGTTAACGATGAACCGGAAGAACCAGAGATCGATCCGATCCTGTTACGCCCGGTTGATGATCTGGAGCTGACTGTACGTTCCGCCAACTGTCTCAAGGCAGAGCAGATCTACTATATCGGTGATCTGATTCAGCGTACCGAAGTAGAACTGCTTAAGACTCCGAACCTGGGTAAGAAATCGCTGACCGAGATCAAGGACGTTTTGGCGTCTAAGGGTCTGTCGCTGGGTATGCGCCTGGAAAACTGGCCACCGGCGAGCATCAGAAACGACGATAAAGTCGCTTCCTGATCTGCGGTTTTAAACCTAACAGTTTGGCAAGGATAAAAAGATGCGTCATCGTAAATCAGGTCGTCACTTTAATCGTACAAGTGCGCACCGTAAAGCAATGTTCAAGAACATGGCTGTCAGCCTGTTCGAACATGAGCTTATCAAGACCACGCTGCCTAAAGCTAAAGAGCTGCGTCGTGTTGCTGAGCCTCTGATCACACTGGCAAAAGTTGACTCGGTTGCTAACCGTCGTCTGGCCTTTGCCCGTACCCGCAGCAAAGAAGCTGTCGGTAAACTGTTCAATGAACTGGGTCCTCGCTACGAAGGTCGTCCAGGCGGATACATTCGCATTCTGAAATGTGGATTCCGTACGGGTGACAACGCGCCGATGGCTTACGTTGAACTGGTTGACCGTCCAGCGGATGCTGTCGCGGTAGAAGATTCTGAAGATTAATCTCTTCAACTCTTACAAAAAACCCGGCTTATGCCGGGTTTTTTTTCGCCTGGAAGACGGGCTTAAAAACACCCGCAGACCGCGCCTGCGGCGCTCGCTAGAACGGAAGCTGCGCTTCCTGTTAGTGGTTAGACGTGGCTTCGCCACTTGCTAGATTGACCATTCAGCCGCTTTTGGTGAGCGGTGAGTGACGCTCAATAATCAATAAAGCTTCTTTACTGAGCTGATTATAGATTTCCGTGGGACAGGTCCCAAGTAGCGGCTATCGAACGAAGCGGCAGTGTTATCGCCGAGGATAAAGTATTCGTCAGGGCCCGTTTTATGAGTAACTATTTTGCCCTCTTTCTTTGTACGGAACTCATCCGCCGCGCGGTACCTGATGCCGGCTTGAGCTAGTTCGGTGGGAATCGGCTGGATTGCGTCATGAATATAGAGTTCCCCGTCGATAAGTTGGATTGTTTCCTGAGGCATACCCACAACTCGGCCTATGGAATTATCTCCACCCTTATTCTGGTATAAAACTACATCCCAGCGTTCTGGCTGATAGGAAAATGCTGCATAGGGTAGGAAGGTTACGGTCGAGCCTTTATGAAGTGTTGGCTCCATATTTGTGCTGCCAATATTGATCAGCTTAGGGGTCAAGAATAGATAAGCTAATACGAGCAGCACAACGATAATAATGATCGCCAGCAGAGCCAATATGAGCTTGAATGAAGATATTTTCCTGATCTTTTGCACGGTCATAACGTCCCTGTTTACCAATATAGTTTATCAATAATACCGTGTTTTTGTTTCTATTTGACCTCTGCTCCTGGTGTTTGACTAACCTCTATCCAGAAACCTATAAAAAAGGCCGATGTTCAAAACATCAGCCTTTCTACTTTTCACGCTTTTTCTAACAACTAGCAAGCGGCGAAGCCGCGTCTAGCGAGTCGCGAAGCGACGTTCTAGCTACTTTTCGCCTTTTCCAACAACGGCTTAAGAAACTCGCCGGTATAAGACCCGGGAACCTCCGCAACCGTCTCCGGCGTCCCGGTGGCGATAATCTGTCCGCCACGGGTGCCGCCTTCCGGCCCGAGATCGACAATCCAGTCAGCGGTTTTGATGACATCCAGGTTGTGCTCGATGACTACGATCGTGTTACCGTGATCCCGCAGGCGATAGAGGACGTTCAGCAGTTGCTGGATATCGTAGAAGTGCAGACCAGTGGTCGGCTCGTCGAGGATATACAGGGTTTTACCGGTGTCCCGTTTACTCAGCTCTTTGGCCAGTTTAACCCGCTGTGCTTCACCGCCGGAGAGGGTAGTGGCGGCTTGCCCGAGACGAATGTAGGAGAGACCCACATCGATCAGGGTTTGCAGGCGGCGGGCGAGCGCGGGTATCGCGTCAAAGAACTCCCGGCCATCTTCAACGGTCATCTCCAGCACCTCATGGATGCTTTTGCCTTTGTATTTAACTTCCAGGGTTTCCCGGTTATAACGCTTGCCTTTGCAGACGTCACAGGGAACATAGATGTCCGGCAGGAAGTGCATCTCAACCTTGATCACACCATCGCCCTGGCAGGCCTCACAGCGACCGCCTTTAACGTTAAAACTGAAGCGTCCAGGCTTATAACCGCGGGAACGGGCTTCCTGTGTACCGGCAAACAGTTCCCGGATCGGGGTAAAGATGCCGGTGTAGGTGGCTGGGTTAGACCGGGGGGTCCGACCGATCGGGCTCTGGTCGATATCGATCACTTTATCGAGCTGATCCATCCCTTTCAGCTCTGTATAAGGGGCGGCATCCAGGGTGGTGGCACCATTAAGATCGGTAGCCGCAATGGGATAAAGCGTGCCATTAATCAGGGTGGATTTACCTGAACCTGACACGCCGGTAATACAGGTGAGCAGTCCCAGTGGAATATCCAGGTTGACGCTGTTCAGGTTATTTCCGCTTGCACCATGCAGTTGCAACCAGCGTCCATCGGGCTGATGACGTTCAGAGGGAACTTCAATTCTGCGACGTCCTGACAGATAGTCGGCGGTCATTGATTCCTTGCTCAGCATCAGTTCGGCCGGGGTGCCCTGAGCGATAATCTCACCACCATGCACACCGGCACCAGGGCCGATATCAATAACATAGTCAGCCAGACGGATAGCGTCTTCATCATGCTCGACGACGATGACGGTATTGCCCAGATCCCGCAGGTGGATGAGGGTTTTCAGCAGGCGGTCGTTGTCACGCTGATGTAAGCCGATTGAGGGTTCGTCAAGAATATACATAACGCCAACAAGCCCGGCGCCGATCTGACTGGCCAGACGAATTCGCTGGGCTTCACCACCAGAGAGTGTCTCGGCACTGCGCTCCAGAGAGAGGTAATCCAGGCCGACATTGACCAGAAACTCCAGTCGCAGGCGGATCTCTTTCAGAATCTTATCGGCAATCTCGCCCTGTTTGCCTGTTAATTTGAGGTTATCAAAATAGTTGCAGCTGTCACCGATGGAGAGTTTAACGATCTCCGGCAGTGTTTGTTCATCGATATAGACATGCCGTGCATCGCGACGCAGTCGGCTACCATCACAGGCGGGGCACTCCTGCATATTGATATATTTGGCCAGGTCTTCACGTACCATATCGGATTCAGTTTCGCGATAGCGGCGCGAGAGGTTGTTCAGCACCCCTTCAAACGGGTGAGATTTGCTGATGACATCACCACGGTCATTGAGATAACGGAAGTCGATATTATCTTTCCCGCTGCCTTCCAGAATCACCTTTTGCTGCTTGGCTGTCAGCTCCCGGAACGGCGTATCCATATTAAAGCCGTAATGCTCGGCCACCGCTTTGAGTTGCTGAAAATAATAGAGTGCGCGGCGATCCCAGCCCCTGATGGCTCCTTCTGAAAGCGTCAGAGAATCATCGGAAACGACTTTTTTGGGATCGAAAAATTGCTTCACGCCCAGGCCGTCACAGGATGGGCAGGCACCATGCGGATTGTTGAACGAGAACATCCGGGGTTCCAGTTCCTGAATGCTGTGGCCACACTTGGGGCAGGCGAAGCGGGCAGAAAACACCAGTTCTTCACCATCGCCATCCATATAGCTGATGGTGGCGATACCGTCGGTCATCGCCAGGGCGGTCTCAAATGATTCAGCCAGCCTGATCTGCAGGTCATCGCGCACTTTAAAACGGTCAACCACCGCTTCGATATGGTGTTTTTTATTCTTATCCAGCTCAGGAATGCTATCGATATCACAGACGATACCGTTGACACGGACGCGGACAAAACCCTGTGCTCGCAGCTCACTGATAGTATGTAAGTGCTCACCTTTGCGTCCCTGAATCACTGGTGCCAACAGCATCAGTTTGCTGCCTTCCGGCAATGCCAGCACCTGATCGACCATCTGACTGACGGTTTGGGCTGCCAGTGGCAGATCATGGTCGGGACAGCGTGGCTCGCCAGCACGGGCAAATAGCAGACGCAGATAGTCGTAGATCTCGGTGATCGTTCCCACCGTGGAACGGGGATTGTGAGAGGTGGATTTCTGTTCAATGGAGATGGCTGGTGATAAACCTTCGATATGGTCGACATCGGGTTTTTCCATCATCGACAGAAACTGACGGGCATAAGTTGAGAGGGATTCCACATAGCGGCGCTGACCTTCAGCGTAGAGTGTGTCAAATGCCAGTGATGACTTTCCCGAACCTGAGAGGCCGGTAATAACAACCAGTTTATCCCGGGGTATTTCGATGTCGATATTCTTCAGGTTGTGTGTTCTGGCGCCGCGAACCACTATCTTGTCCATCGTTTTTTCCGTGTCCAATGCAAAAGCACAAGTATAAAGAGTTATGCGGACCTCCACACCTGATCTGACGATTTTTTCCGCTGTTGGGGGCAATATTTATGCTATGCTTTACGCCAATGCATCAGCTGTAAAATTACGCAGCACAGGTTTGCAAATAGTTAAAAAATTTTGGAGAGATCAATGGCACGCGGTGTTAATAAAGTCATCCTGATTGGTAACCTGGGCAACGAGCCTGAAACCAAGTATATGCCGAGTGGCAATGCGGTAACCAACATCACGGTGGCAACTTCCGAATCATGGAAAGATAAGCAGACTGGCCAGCAACAGGAACGTACTGAGTGGCACCGGGTGGTGTTTTTTAACCGTCTGGCGGAGATTGCCGGCGAATACCTGCATAAAGGTTCTAAAGTGTATCTGGAAGGTTCGCTGCGCACTCGTAAATGGCAGGATCAGCAGGGTCAGGATCGTTACACTACCGAGATTGTTGCCAGTGAAATGCAGATGCTCGATAGCCGTGGCGACGGCGGTAATGGCGGCGGATATCAGCAGCCTCAGACCGGTGGATATCAGCAAGCGCCACAATCGGCACCACAGCAGAACTATCAGCCGCAGCAGCCACCACAGCAAAATTATCAGAAGCCACAACAGCCGCCACAACAGCCTTATCAGAAGCCTGCTCCTGCACCACAACAAGCGCCAGCCATGGATGACTTTGATGATGACATCCCGTTCTGAAACAGAGATGTTTTAACGAGATGAGTCACCGCTTTAGCCCCGTTTAACGGGGCTTTGCTTTATTCAGATGCCGGTTTTAGGCTGGCTCATCTTCTGCACCCGGGCCGTTCAGCGCTTAACAACGGGCGTGACATTTTTAAGCGCACAATAGCTCCCCGCTAACGACCATACTGGTTCCATTAATCTGTTTTGGCGGGTATCCCGATCAAACGGAGGAAAAACGTCGTTCAGGCACGCTGGGGGCGTGTTTGTGGATAAGGTAGTCAAGAGTTAACTCTTTTATCATTAACAATCCCGATAGCTGACCGGGGACAGATCACTTTCTCTGGCAGATAGATTGAATCAGCCCGTGATCGTGATGTCGGTCTAAGCTCGAACTTAACATGGCTTATGCCCACAAAATGTATAAATACATCGTGTGTGCAGAAGTAACAGAGGGGAGCCGGTGCTGGAATGACACCCTGGTAACAATAGAAACACGCCTGAATGGGATAAAGACATGACAGACGGTTGATTCACCCCTGTACACACCCATTTCTGTGTCTTCTGTTATTGAAGTCATAAACGGAGAGGTGATCTGCAAAGCAATTAATCGCTTCTTTCGGAATTACGAAGAAGCCTCAGTGAATATAGGTTTTACTACCGCTTAGGCACAAATAGTTATGCGTCATAACCAATAATTTTAGCGAGTACTGATGAGTAATTTTAAGTTTTTTCGAGGCAGCCTGTTGGTAACCCTGAGTGGTGCTGTTGCCGCGTACTATTTTGGCGGATTCGAAGCGCTTTTTATGGTGTTTGTTTTGTCCATTCTTGAGGTTTCATTATCCTTTGATAATGCGGTAGTTAATGCCACCGTGTTGAGAGATATGGATGCGATATGGCGTAAGCGTTTTTTAACCTGGGGAATGCTTATCGCGGTTTTCGGTATGCGAATAGTATTTCCCGTGATAGTTGTATCGGTCATCGCGACTGTTTCACCCTGGGCGGCATTACAAATAGCCATTGATGACCCTGAACAATATCGATCCCTTATGGAAAGTGCTCATGTGGCGCTGATGGGGTTTGGCGGCTCATTTCTCATGCTGGTTGGGTTGGACTTTTTCCTGAGTGACGAGAAAAGTGATCATTGGATCAACTTTGTTGAGCGCCCCATGCTGCACGTTGGCAGAATTAAGTTTGCCGCAGAAATCGTCACCGTTTTAGTTATCCTGTTAGTGGCCGGCATTTACCTGCCTGAAGGTGATAAATATTCGTTTGTCTCCGCGGGTATTGCGGGTGTTGTGACATTTACCGTGATCCATAAAATTGCTGCCTACATGGAAGGTAAAGAGGAACGGCGTACGGCCGATGCGGTAACGGCAACAGCACAAAGTGGGTTAGGTATGTTTATCTATCTCGAAATACTCGATGCTTCATTTAGTTTTGATGGTGTTATCGGTGCATTTGCCATTACAACTAACCTATTTATTATCGCTACAGGCCTTGGTATTGGGGCAATGTTTGTGCGTTCGCTCACTATTATGCTGGTTGAGAAGAATACTCTGGATGAATATCGTTTCCTTGAGCATGGAGCCTTTTACGCAATCCTTACATTGGCTGTGATTATGTTTTTGAAAACCTTCATTCATGTCCCTGAAACCGTTACGGGTTTATTAGGGGCTGGTTTTATCGGGCTTGCTTTTGTCCATTCTCTTCTCATCTCCAGGAGAGAGAAAGTAAAGGTGTGATTTTTAATTGTAGAACTTGTTGTTTTAGATGCTTTCCAGGGGCAGAATTTTGTTTCTATCCCGTTTGCCAGTATTCGCCTTTACGAAGGCACGTATGAAGCAGGTGTCTGCTTTCATTGCGTCTACGCTGTCTGAATACGGTATTGATGACATCAATAAGATTAAACCGGGTGTCGCGGAAGCCACCCGTGTCATGTTGCGCCGTGTACCGCGATTGCTGGTTCTGAAACGGGCGGATAGTGATGATGTTGAACACCTGAAAATCCTGGCCCATGAAAAGGATGTTCCAATAGAAGAGGTTCCGGATATGCCATTTTCTGCCATGGCGATTATTCAGAATATCAGGCAGTAAGGTGTTGTGTGGTGTTTCTGGAAGGTGGCGAGGTAAAGTAGTGATCTGACGTGCTAAATGAATGCTCAAGGTGCAAAAACCGATACTGATTGTCGTATCGGATTTTTACGCAGCTTAGGGCTATCGTCTCACTGAAAGATCAGCATTGTGTTGGTTTCGTTCTCAGATTGGGGTCTTTTGCCCAGCTATACCTTCAGTTTGCGTCTGCGACGTTTAGCTTAGTGGCAATAAAATCCGTGTGGGTAACATAGATCAGGTCAGCGATGCGCCGGATCACATGATCTTCATAAGGGCTTAGTTCACCATCTGCGTAGGCGACCCGCCAGAGGTTTTCGATTAACGATATTTTTTCTTCCGGGGTACAGAGATCGTTAATTTGCGAGGTAAAACGAAAGTAATCGGTGGCATTATTCTGGGCTTGTTGTGCCCGTTCAAAGAGAGCCTGAGCGGTTGTTTGATTCAGCGAAAAACTCTTCTTCAGGATGCTCATCAAGGCTTCATTTTCTTCAGGCTTACGTTCGTAATCTGATAGCAGTACTTCCACCATCAACGCCGCTGAGGCCAGAGATATCACTTCTGCTGGGTTTTGCTCAGGTTCACTTTCGGGCAGAAAAGTGTCCAGAAAAGACTTCAGTTTTGTCATCATTTTAAATTCTCCAATATCGCAGATAGACAAGCCGCCGCGCATTTTAGTTCATTTATCCGTGCTTAGCCTGAGCTGATTGTAATAGACTTTGACAAAATATAGCTGCCATGGCAGTATTCTCTCTAATTCTATCTGCCCAGGCAGATATTTTTATATGAGAGAGCAAGTGATGAGCCACTATACCGAAGACAATGTATCAACCCGACTCAGTATCGCGCATCTGATTTTTTTGTTGAATCAGCATAAAGACCGGCTGCTGGAAAAATACCTGAAGCCTTTTAATATCACCGGAGCACAGTTTCGGGTGATGCGGCTGATTATGGTGGAGCAGGTTGATACACCTTCGGAGCTGACACGCCTGCTTTCAATTGATAGTGGTGCAATGACCCGCATGCTGGACCGTCTGGAGCAGCGTAATTTACTGGTCAGACAGCGCTGCCCCAATGACCGGCGCCAGATCCGCCTAAAGCCCACAGAAGAGGGAAAGGCGCTGAGTCGGGAAGTACAGGGTCTGGCCGCTGATCTGCTGAATGAACTGACCGGCGAACTGACTAAGGATGAACTGAGTGAGTTACATCGCATCATCAGCAAGATTCTCGCCCCCACTGGGTTGATGGACCAGTGGAATAAGATGTCAAAGGCTGAGTGACAGGGCTTGAAGTGATAGCAACCGTATTAAAGATTAACGTGGTATAGAAAATATGAGTGAAGATATGGAACAGGCTGAATATCAGCCTGCAGCAGCAAAGCGTAGCCGTCGGGTGCTATTAACCAGCCTGTTTCTGATGGTGCTGGTGGCTGGTGGGGCTGTGTTTGGTTATGAATACTTCTATGGCCGCTTTTATGAAGATACCGAAGACGCTTATGTTGACGGCGACCGGGTGCAGATTGGTTCGCAAATCAACGGCACGGTGGTGCGTATAAACGTTGATGATGGTGACTATGTTGAGCAGGGTCAGGTGCTGCTTGAGCTGGACCCCAGTGATAAAAGTATCGCCCTGGAACAGGCAAAAGCCGACCTGGCAACTGCCGTGCGTCAGGTACGCGGGGTATTTGCCAGTGTTGATAACTACCGTGCGCAGGTTGAAACCCGCAAGTTGCAATTACAACAGGCACGCAGTGACTATAACCGCCGGCGTAAACTGGGCACGGCCGGGGCATTATCGGTAGAGGCGATGTCACACTCCCGTGATGCGCTGGGTGAAGCTGAAAATGCGCTCATCAGTGCTGAGCAGCAGTTGAATAGTACACTGGCTTTGGTTGAAGGTACGACAATAGCCACACACCCCAGTGTTCAGGCGGCGTCAGCCGGGTTGCATCAGGCATATATTAATCATGCCCGTACCCATCTGGTGGCACCGGTGAGCGGTTATGTGGCGATGCGTAATGTCCAGCCGGGTTCCCGGGTTGAGCCGGGGCAGCCGCTGATGGCGGTGGTGCCGCTGGATCAGGTCTGGATCAGCGCTAACTTTAAAGAGACCCAGATGCGTCAGATGCAGATAGGTCAGAAGGTCGATGTCGTTGCTGATCTCTATGGCGATGACGTTCACTATCAGGGACAGATAGAGAGTCTGGGCGTGGGTACCGGAGGGGCTTTTTCGTTGCTGCCAGCGCAGAATGCCAGCGGTAACTGGATTAAGATTGTGCAGCGCATCCCCGTGAGAATAGGTTTGCAGCGTGATGAATTGCAGCAGCACCCGCTGCGTATCGGTATGTCAACGCAGGTTAAGGTTGATTTGCGGCAGCAAGATGGTGAAGTGCTTGCGAGTACTCCGCACCTCCAGTCCCGTTACACAACCGATGTTTATGCGCATCGGATTAAAGAGGCTGATCTGCTGGCTAACCAGCTGATTCGTGATAACAGTTCAGATATGCCAGCTAATGGCGCTACCGAGGTTACCAGGGTTCCATGAGTGGTGCTGCGTTTATGCCGTCTAATCGGGTGTTATGCACTATCGGTCTGGCACTGGCAACCTTTATGCAGGTGCTGGATACCACTATTGCCAACGTTGCTCTGACATCAATAACCGGAAACCTCGGAGCCAGTGGTGAGCAGGGCACCTGGGTGATCACCTCGTTTGCGGTGTGTAACGCGATTGCACTGCCGTTAACCGGCTGGATGGCGCGTCGTATTGGTGAGGTTCGGCTGTTCATCGGGTCGGTGTTTCTCTTTATATTCACCTCGTTTTTGTGTGGTATTGCAACGTCATTGCCAGAGCTGGTGTTCTTTCGCGCCTTGCAGGGCTTTGTTGCGGGACCGCTGTATCCTATCGCTCAGACATTGCTGATCTCTATCTATCCGCCGGCTAAACGGGGTATGGCGCTGGCATTGCTGGCGATGGTGGCGGTGGTAGCACCGATACTCGGGCCGATCTCCGGTGGCTGGCTGACCGATAACTACTCCTGGCCCTGGATCTTCTTTATCAATCTGCCGATTGGGCTGTTTGCGATGGTGGTGGTTTGGTCGCAGCTGGGTAAGCGCCCGGAAGAGACCAAGAAAGTACCGATCGACTATGTCGGTCTGGCGTTATTGGTGCTCGGGGTTGGAATGCTGCAGGTGGTCCTCGATAAAGGTAATGATCTGGACTGGTTTGCCTCAGACTTTGTCACCTATGGTACCGCAATTGCGGTGGTGTCACTGATCGCGATGGTGATCTGGGAGCTGACGGAAGAGCATCCGGTGATTAACCTGCGATTGTTCAGGCACCGTAATTTTACCTTTGGCACAATCGCTCTGGTGCTGGGGTTCTCCGCGTTTTTCGGCCTCAATCTGCTGTTGCCGGTATGGTTGCAAACACAGATGGGCTATACCGCGGTCTGGGCCGGGCTGGCGGCAGCTCCGATCGGTATTGTACCGGTGATACTTTCTCCTATCGTCGGTCGTTTTGGTCATAAAGTTGATATGCGTCTGCTGACCAGTATTGCGTTTCTGGCGATGGGGCTTTCAAGTTTCGCCCGTGCCGAGTTTACTCTGGAGATCGATTACTACCATATTGCCATGGTCCAGCTGGCGATGGGATTAGGCGTGGCGCTGTTCTTTATGCCTGCGACCACTATTCTGCTGTCCAGTTTGTCACCAAAAGAGATTGCTGATGGCTCAGGGCTGGCTACCTTCCTGCGAGTGTTGGGCGGGAGTTTTGCCTCTTCCCTGACCACCTGGTGGTGGCATCGTCAGGCGGCGGTAGAGCATGCCCGGCTGACAGAGCATATATCGGCGTACAGTCCGCAAACGCAGCACTATCTGGATCTGTTAGGCGGTGCTTCGCTACAAAACTATGCCCGCGTCGAACGCCTGATCGAGGGGCAGGCTTATATGATATCCACGGTGGACTACTTTGCGCTGTTGGGCTGGATCTTTTTAGCGCTGATGGCGGCGGTCTGGTTTGCTAAACCACCGTTTACGTCGGGTGGGGCAAAAAAACACTAGCGGGTTACGGTGTGATAAAAGAGGAGACCGCGTTAAGCGGTCTCTTTGTCCCGGTAGGCGTAGGTGTTGTTGAAGCAGTAGATCATCCAGTTACCAGCGGAAATAGGCTCATACTTTGGCGTCTCGCCCGGGGCACAACAGTTTTCCAGACAGCTGACATCGGTATCAAAGTCCGGCTCGACAAAAAATGGCATTGAGTAGCGCTCTTGTCCGCTGGGGCTGAAAACCCGGTGAGCGGTGGATTTGTAACGGTCGTTACTCCAGCGTGCCATCATGTTACCAATGTTAATAACAAACGCATCTTCTACAGGCGGGGCATCGATCCATTCGCCGCTGGTGTCCTGCACCTGCAGACCGCCGGTTTCATCCTGCCAGAGGATAGTGATACAGCCATAGTCAGTATGGGCGCCGGCACCGATATGTTTTTCGCCATTTACGGGTTCTACTTCGGGGTAGTGGATAAAACGCAGCACACTTAACGGATGCTCAAACTTGTCGGCGAAAAAGTCCTGGTTTATCCCCAGAGCCATTGCCAGTGCGCTGAGGACGGTTTTACCCAGTTCCAGCATATCCCAGTAGTGACGTTCCATCTTTTGCTGAAAGTCAGCGGGAACCTGAGGGTACTGGTTAGGGCCATAGAGGGGACGATCGGGTCCGATTAAAGGATGACCGGCGGGTAGATTGAGGCCCATATCAAAGGTTTCTTTGATATCCCCCGGGCGTTCCGGGTCCAGCTGTTCAGCTTTCATCCTGCCATAGCCGCGATGGTTGGCTGACCGGGTAATATCAATTTTTAATTTTTCGGCTTCCGGGAGGGCAAAAAACGCTTGAGATAGCTCGCGCATCTCCTGGATACGTTGTTTGCTGATCGGGTGGCCCTGAATATAGAAAAAACCGCTTTGCCGACAGGCAGTATCGATTGCGTTGGCGACCTTCAGTTTTTCTGATTCATTATCGGAATATAAGCTGGAAATATTAATCAGAGGAATATTCATAATAATCTCGGGCTGCTGTAAAAAGTAGACTTCCCGTCACCGGAGGCGAGGGGAAGTCGGGGATCTGTCGGAGTTAACCGATCCTGCTTGCCTTATTTTGGAATATCAGCCGTGATACCTTCAACGTACCAGTTCATTTTTTCCAGATCTTCGTAACTCAGGCGCTCGCCTTCAGCAACGACAAGCTCCCCAGCCTGATTTTTGATGGGGCCAGCGAAAGGGTAGACACTGCCATCTTTAATGCCGGCAATCAGCTCTTCAGCGTGGGTGACAACATCAGCAGGGATGCTTTTATTGAATCCGGGTATAACAATCGCGCCCTCTTTCATACCCTCAACATTGGCTTTGGGTTTCCAGGTGTTGTTCATTACGGCGTTAACGGTGTTGATGTAGTGAGGACCCCATTCATCAACAACGGATAACAGGTGAGCGTTAGGACCGAAAGATGACATATCCGAAGCCTGGCCTACGGCATAAGCACCACGGCGTTCTGCCGCCTGCATGGCTGCGGGGCTGTCAGTATGTTGCAGGATAACGTCTACCCCCTGATCCATCATTGCGTTAGCCGCATCGGCTTCTTTACCGGGGTCGAACCAGCTGTTCACCCAGATGATTTTAAGCTCGGCATCCGGATTGTATTCGTTCAGTGCCATTTGTACCGCATTGATATCCCGTATAACTTCAGGAATGGGGAACGATGCGATATAGCCTATCTTGTTACTTTTAGTTACCTGTGACGCCACATAGCCCGCGACATAGCGACCTTCAAAGGTTTTGGAGATATAGGTGCCCATGTTTTTGGCTGTTTTATAGCCGGTAGCATGTTCAAAGACGACGTTAGGGAACTGCTTGGCAACTTTCAGGGTTGGGTTCATAAAGCCGAAGGAGGTGGTAAAAATCAGGTCGTGGCCTGTTTTCGCCAGGTTATAAATGACCCGCTGGGCATCAGCACCCTCGGCGACGTTTTCAACGTAGGTGGTTTGTACTTTATCGCCAAATTCTGCCTCAACCGATTTACGTCCCTGATCATGCTGATAGGACCAGCCGTGGTCACCGATAGGTCCCACATACACAAAGCCCACTTTAAATGGATCGGCAGCCTGAACTGAAAAAGTCGAGAGTGCTGAGATGCACACACCGGCAGTAAGGCCCGTAAGCAGTTTGTTAAATTGACGACGTTTCATGCGCCATTCTCCTGTTGAGTCGTTTGGGGTGACGGCCTAAAAAGTTGACCTATCGGTTAATTGTTATTGGTTAAGCAATTTTCTGACCAATCGGTCATCTTTTAATGATTTACCTGTCATCTGTGATATTGGCTGTTACCCGTTTATGTGGGGGGCGATCAGATGACGTCCATTGAACTATTCTGGTGCATTTACCCTGTCAGTGCGTTAATTCAGATCACTATATCAGGGCGTTGCAGCGCTCAGTGGGAGAATCTGTCAGATGCTCAGCGCGTTGTTTTAACCTCTGGCATGAAATGGATTCCCCAGAGACATCGGTGCGACCAGGCGACTGCGGGTCTGATTGCTGGATAGTATCACCAGAACAACAACCGTCGCCAGATAGGGCAGCATGGCCAGCAGGTTGGGTGAAACCGAAAAGCCAAGCCCCTGAAAGACCAGGTGCAGAATGCTGGCCAGACCAAACAACCAGGCGCCCAGTAACACCCGCTCGGCTTTCCAGCTGGCAAACACCACCAGTGCCAGGGCGATCCAGCCGCGTCCGGCGGTCATGTTTTCTGCCCAGAGCGGGGTATACGCCAGCGACAGATAGCCGCCCGCGAGCCCCGCCATCGCCCCACCAAAAATGATGGCCAGATAACGGGTTTTAAAGACCGGAAGACCGATGGCATTGGCCGCGTGGGGGTTCTCACCCACTGCTTTGAGGACCAGCCCCGGGCGGGAGTAGTTGATAAACCAGTAAACCGCGCCAAACAGAATAAAGGAGAGATAGACGATCAGGTCCTGGCCAAACAGCATCCGGCCGATGATCGGCAGATCAGTCAGTACGGGAATAAAGACAGGGTCCAGCCCCTCAATGGGTTTGCCAACAAACTCACTGCCGATAAATGCCGACAGGCCGGTACCAAAGATGGTCAGGGCCAGCCCGGTAGCGACCTGATTAGCGCTCAGTTCCATGGTGATCAGGCCGAAAATAAGCGACATCAGAACGCCTGCCAGCATCGCCAGAATAAATCCAAGTAGCAGGCTGCCAGACAGCAGGGTGACGATAAAGCCAACCACGGCGCCCATCAGCATCATTCCCTCCTGGCCCAGGTTAAGCACGCCGCTTTTTTCACAAATTAATTCGCCCAGTGCGACTATCAGCAGCGGTGTCCCGGTACGGATCATGGCATAGAGTATGTTGGTGATCAGATCAATATCCATGGGGTTATCCTTGAGTCTCAGACGCTAACGGAGGCAGGGGAGAAGAGGGCGCAACTTTTCTGGGTTTGCGCCGAATACGGAAGGTGATCAGCACATCGCAGGCCAGCAGATAGAACAGCAGCATCCCCTGAAACAGTCCGGTGAGTGCCAGCGGTAAGCCGAGACTGATCTGCGCCATCTCTCCGCCCATGTAGAGTAGTGCCATGAGCAGACTGGCCAGCAGTATACCTACGGGGTGCAGGCGGCCGAGAAACGCGACGATAATGGCGGCATAGCCATAGCCGGGTGAGATTTGCGGAATCAGCTGACCGATTGGGCCGGTCACCTCACCAACACCGGCGAGACCGGCTAAACCGCCGCTGAGTAGCAGGGCAAAGTAAACCAGGCGTTTTTCTTTGAATCCGGATAGGCGTGCGGCCCCGGCATCCATGCCCATTACTTTGATTTGAAAACCATAGAAACTGCGGCTCATCAGTACCCAGACCACGACGACAGCGAGTAAAGCCAGCGCCATACCGAAGTGCACCCGGGTATCTTCAATCAATATCGGTAGTAGTGCTGAATCACCAAACAGGGCTGATTCCGGAAAGTTAAACCCTTCAGGGTCTTTGAGTGGGCCATGAACCGCCCAGAGCAGAATGTTAAGGGCGATATAGTTCATCATGATGGTTGTGAGAATTTCATTGGTATTGAAACGCACTTTCAGTACTGCGGCGATGCCGGACCAGAGCATCCCTCCCAGTACGCCTGCGATCAGCACCACCGGCAATACCCAGAAGCCCTCGGTTTCTGTCAATTGCAGCGCCATATAACTACCGAACAAACCGCCCATTAAAAGCTGGCCTTCGGCGCCGATATTCCAGATTTTTGCCTTAAACACCACCGACAGGCCGATGGCGCAGAGTAAAATAGGCGCTGTTTTGACACAGAGCTCGGCAATTCCATGAGTATCTGAAACGGGCACATAGAGAATGGTAATCAGTGCTTCAACCGGATCAATGCCGAGCAGGGTAAACAGAATTAAACCGGTGAGCATCGTCAGCAACGCCGCTAATACCGGTGACAGATACGCCATTGTGCTGGAGCGTTCACCGCGTGGTTCCAGTGTGATCATCGGGCGGCACTCCTTTCATTAGCGGGCTGGGAAAAATCGCCAGCCATCATCCGTCCAAGCGCCTGAATCGATGACTCCGGCGTCGGTTTAATCGGTGACAGAGCACCGTCACAGATGGCGCCGATCCGATCAGAAATAAGAAATAGTTCGTCGATGTCCTCGGATACCACCAGGATGGCGGCACCTTGATCACGCAGGGTGATCAGCGCTTTATGGATGGCCGTTGCTGCGCCGATATCGACTCCCCAGGTAGGGTGGGCCGCAATCAGAATTTTTGGGTTTTGCATGATCTCCCGGCCGATAATGAATTTTTGCAGGTTACCACCAGAAAGACTGTCGGCCTGAGCATGACGGCCTGCTGCTTTGACCTTGTACTGACGAATAATGTCATCTGCGAAGGCTTGCGCTTTTTTCCAGGCAACCATGCCGTTATTCACCAGGCCGGTTAAGAATCCGGTCAGCAGGGCATTTTCAGTCAGACTCATCTCTGGCACTGCGCCACGGCCCAGTCGTTCCTCGGGTACGAACCCCAGCCCCCATTGGCGACGCTGATCGGGAGGGGTGCTGCCTACCTGGGTGTCAGCAAAGCAGATCGTGCCTGCAACCGGACAGAGACGTTCGCCACTCAGGCTGGCGAGTAGCTCCTCCTGTCCGTTACCCGCAACACCGGCAATACCGACAATTTCGCCAGCATTAACGGTGAGACTGATATTCTTCAAATGGACACCGAATGGGTCGGGACTGTGCAGGGTGAGGTCATTAATACTGAGCAGGGGTGTCGTCCCCAGTTTTTTCGGATAAGTGGTACTGACCGGGGTATCATCGCCCACCATCAGTTTTGCCATACTGGTGGTGTCCTCATCGGCGGGAATGCATTCACCGGAGATGCGCCCCGCTCTTAAAACGGTGGCTTTATGACACAGGGCTTTGACCTCATTGAGTTTATGGCTGATAAACAGGATCGAGCAGCCCTCGCTGGCCAGTTGCCGCAGAGTGATGAACAGGGTGTCGACCTCCTGTGGTGTTAATACCGACGTGGGTTCATCGAGAATCAGCAGTTTGATGTTTTGCACCAGACAGCGGACGATCTCAACCCGCTGCCGTTCGCCTACTGAGAGGGTGTGAATTTCGCGGTCGGGATTGATCGCCATGCCATACTTTTCTGACACGGTGCGAATTTTGTCGGCCAGTGGCCCCAGCTCTCCGGCATCGTCGCCTAACGCCAGGGCGATATTTTCGGTGACGGTCAGGGTTTCAAACAGTGAGAAGTGCTGGAACACCATGCCAATACCCATTTTACGGGCATGGGCCGGGTCTCTGACTTCGATGGGTAGTCCATCCCAAAGCACTTCGCCGTGGTCGGGTTTCACCAGTCCGTAGATGACTTTCATCAGGGTGCTTTTACCCGCGCCATTTTCACCCAGCAATGCGTGTATCTCTGCTGGCGCGATATCCAGGTGGACATCGTCATTGGCCCGGCAGCCAGGATATTGTTTGGTAATTCCGCGTAGTGTTAGTCGCGGAGGGGGGCTCTTCTGCACGCTGACTACCTCTCCAATAATGTAGCTAAAAGAAAACTATACCCAAACATGGTGATCGAGTCTTGTCGAGATGAAAGGAGAAGCAAAAAGCTGGCCAGTCGGACAACTTTTGTTAGATATCACAGGGTTTTGTGCTAATTCATTGGGCGGTTTTCACCATTGAGACGTTATCTGGCGGCTTTTGTATGGTTTACCTGAGGCATTTGTGTGACTGCGCACCAGCGCTGTTCGCTGGTGGACAAGCCGTGCCCTTTTAAGAGGCGTTAAAGCAGAGTGCGGCGGGCATATCACCAGTGTGGCGCCAGATTATCAGCGGCCTAATTATTTTCACAGGATTGTTTTATGCCGCAACCTTTCAGAATGATGTGCGTCAGGGTTTCGATGGCTTGCTCATAATCCTGGTCTTCAAGTGTCTCTTTCCCCAGGGCTGAGGCTACCTGAAGCGCAAAGTCTGCATAATGCTGTGTGCTCGACCAGAGCAGAAAGATCAGATGGCCTGGTGCGATGGCAGCATCCAGCTGGCCCTGCTGTTGCCATTGCTCGAATACTGCCGTGCGAGATTTGAACCATTCTTCATATCCTTCGGTGAAATAGCTGTCCAGATTGGGACCGCCGCTGATGATCTCGCTGGCAAAGATACGTGAAGCGAGTGGATGGTCGCGGGAAAATTCGATTTTCTTGCGCAGGTAGTGAGTCAGACTGCTGGCTGCATCATCTTCGGCTTTGAGATTGCTCAACGTGCTATCCCACAGATCGATAATATCGCTGAGTACGGCGAAATAGAGTCCCAGCTTATTTTTGAAGTAATAGTGGATGTTGGCTTTGGGAAGATTGGCACGCAGTGCTATCTCTCTCATGCTTGCCCCCTTGAATCCACAGCTTGCAAACTCCTGCTCTGCGGCCGCCAGAATCAGTTGTTCATTGCGCTGACGAATCCGTCCTGCAGGTTTTTCGCTTTTATGCGAGTGGATCTCTAATGGCATGAGTGGTCTCAACTATCAAAATGAGGCGGAATTATAGCGTAAAAACGGTCATCGTCATCGGGTGTCAGTCATCTCAATTATCTATAACGATTATGCATTTGCTGGTATAACTGACTCATTGGAAACCATTACGTTCAACTATTGCGCGTAATAACCATGCATTGAGAGTGCAGAGGCGAAGACTTCAGTCTGTCCCGTTATTCGACTTAAGCTGTTATCAATACCACGGCGCAAGCTTCCCTGGTGGGTCATTTCAGGCGTTAATGCGCATCAGCGGAATGGCTTACTAACGTCCGCTAAGTCTGTTTGCCTGACAGTGAAGAGCTGCAGCCGCAGAGGGGGACGGCGGGTCAGGGCTGAGCATCATAGAATACATGACTCGTTTTTAGCCTCAGTTATGGTAGGGTTGTGCAAATAATATTTTTGGGAGCCAGGCGTTAATGACACAGGATTTTCTGACCACCCCGGCGAAAATTTTAATTACCGGAGTCGATGGGCAGATTGGCTATTTCTTAAATCAGGCAGCACAAAGTGACCCGTTTTTCTCGGTGGTGGCCTTCACGGATAAAAAACTGGATATCAGTAACCCTGAACAGGTTCAGAAACAGCTGGATGAGCATCTGCCAGACTATGTTATCAACACGACCGGTTTTAATGAGGTTGATCGGGCTGAAGCGCAGTCGGAACGTTGCTATGCCCTTAACAGAGACGCGGTTGAAGTGTTGGCAACCGCGTGCGGCGAGCTGTCTATCCCGCTGATTCATCTTTCCTCGGATTACGTGTTTGATGGCCATTATGAAAGTGGTTATAAAGAGGATGATCAGGCCCGTCCACTGGGGCTCTATGGCGACAGTAAGTGGCAGGGAGAAGAGGTGTTGCGCGCTGCGTTACCTCAGCATGTCATTCTTCGGGTGAGTTGGGTATTCAGCACCATTGGTGACAATTTTATGCGACGTGCGCTGCTGCAGGCGCGCCAGGAGGAGGAGATCGTTGCGGCGGATGACCGGCGTGGTTGTCCCACTTCTGCCAGCGATATTGCCCGGGTGATCGTGGCGATTCTGAAACAGCTGCATAATGGCGCAGAAAACTGGGGCACCTATCATTATTGCTGTGCGGAAATCACCACCCGTTACGGTTTTACCGAAGCGGTACTGGCTGCAGCCGGGCAGTATGAAAAGCTGAAAGTCGAGAAACTGGTGCCGATCAGCTCTTCTGAGTTAGGCAGCGACGCCGAACGTCCCGCTTCTTCCGTATTGGTGTGTACAAAGCTGCTGAATCACTTTGGCATCCGCCAGCTACCCTGGCGCAGTCAGCTGGTGGCGATGATTCGCGAGCAGTATCAGAATGAAGAGATTAAAAACATTAGCGCTTAGCTGAGTTCAGGGTAGCGCCGTGTGGTGCAGCGCTACCCAAACAATATAGGCCACACAGAGCAGTGCCAGCATAAAAGCCAGAACCCGTATACCTTTAGTTTTTCCCCGTTTCAGGGCGATAGTGCCCAATACAATATAGCCGATCAGTGCGATCAGCTTTGCGGTCAGCCAGTTGTGGGTGAGTGGATACTGGCTGACGGTAATGGTGAGGGCGATGGCGCTTACCAGCAAAAGGGTATCAATAATATGTGGTGCAATTCTTACCCAACGTCGTTTTAACTTTTCCGGAGTCGTGAGCATCCAGTAACCCCGCAGGGTGAAAAAGAGTATGCTCAGCGCAGCAAAGGTGATGTGGGAGTGCTTAAGTGCCATGTACATGTGTCAAAACCCGGCTAACAATTCATTGAATAACTGACTAAAATAATCAGGTATATTTTTACCCAAATCAGTACGGGATACTAGCCAGATATGCAGATAAATCAGAACAGTAAGACCGCTACTCAACTGGTCGACCGGTTTGGCCGACGGGTTGAATATATTCGTTTGTCGGTCACCGATCGTTGTGATTTTCGCTGTGTCTATTGTATGGCAGAGGAGATGCAGTTTCTGCCACGACATGAAGTATTATCGCTGGAGGAATTGTATTTCGTTGCCCGCGCTTTTGTTGAGCTGGGGGTCAATAAGATTCGCCTGACCGGTGGTGAGCCATTGGTTCGCCGGGGTATTCTGACGCTGGTCGAACAGTTGGGGCAACTCCCGGCAGAGCTGCTGATTACGACGAATGGTTCCCAGTTAGCCGGAATGGCGGCAGACCTTAAACGGGCAGGTGTTGACCGGCTGAATATCAGTCTCGATAGCCTGCAGGACGATAAGTTTAAACGGCTGACCCGTACTGGCCGCCTGTCACAGGTGCTGGCGGGCATTGATGCGGCAATAGCGGCAGGCTTTGAGCGGATTAAGCTGAATGCGGTGGTATTAAAAGGCCGTAATGATGATGAGGTGCTGGACCTTATTGCGTTTGCCCGCCGCAAAGGACTGGATATTACCTTTATTGAGGAGATGCCGCTGGGGGCGATCACAGAGCATGACCGGGCGGAAGCCTACTGTTCCAGCGATGAACTGTTGCAGCTGATACAGCCGGTTTATCCGCTGATCGATTCTACCGAGAAAACCGGAGGCCCGTCCCACTATTATCGAATGAGTGATAGTGAGAGTCGCATCGGATTCATTTCCCCTCATAGCCATAACTTCTGCAGCGAATGTAATCGGGTGCGGATGACCGTAGAGGGGCGCTTGTTACTTTGCCTGGGCAATGAACACTCGATGGATCTGCGTCAGATTATCCGGGATCATCCGGGTGACATTGAGGTGCTGAAGCAGCATCTGATCCGCGCAATGGACCTGAAGCCTGAACAGCACTATTTTGATCTGGATGATGACACCCCGCAGATTGTTCGCTTTATGAATATGACGGGGGGCTAATGCCGGCCAGACGCTCACGGCCTGTTTGCCGGGTGTCAGGCTGATTAATATAAAGAATGCATAAAGTGCGCTGAAATTATTCCCATCTCCCTGTAAAATACCCGGCTTATTATTCGTAGTGCCTCAGGAGGCAGAATGGCAGTCAGCTCAAACAATGATCCATTTCAGAATATCCGTCCCTATCACGATAGTGAGGTCAGTGATGTTCTGAACCGGCTGATCCGTGATGATGAACTGATCTCAGTTCTCACCCGTTATCAGTTTCCCCAGATGGCATCTCTGTTTGGTTGGTTATTAAAGCCTGCGGTACGTATTTATCTGGCGCAGAAAACCGGTGAAATTGAAAGTATTCAGGACTTTCAGGTGCTGATTGCCGGGTATATGACCAAGATGATTGGCCGTACCACAACCCGCCTCACCTGCAGCGGTATTGAAAAACTGGAGCAGGATGAAGCGTATCTGTTTATCTCCAACCACCGTGATATTGCGATGGACCCGGCGTTTGTTAACTGGGCGTTGCATCAGAATGGTTTTGATACCCTGCGGATAGCGATTGGTGATAACTTGCTGCGCAAACCCTATGTGTCTGACCTGATGCGACTGAATAAAAGCTTTATTGTTAACCGTTCCGCAAAAGGACGTGAGGTGCTTACTGCGCTGGGGCAGCTGTCGGCCTATATTGATCATTCACTGGTGCATGATGAAGCAAGTGTCTGGATTGCCCAGCGGGAAGGGCGGGCGAAAGATGGTAACGACTTTACCGATCCGGCAATTCTGAAAATGTTTTATATGTCGCACCGCAAGCAGCGCAGCTTCGCCGAGTTTCTGGAACGGGTAAAAATCGTACCGGTTTCAATCTCTTATGAGTATGACCCCTGTGACCGGGCGAAAGCGCAGGAGCTTGATGCCAAGCAGCAGGGTGGGGTATATGAGAAGTCCCAGTTTGAAGATATTGATAGCATTGTCACCGGCATCACCGGTAATAAAGGCCATGTCTATGTCGCGTTTGGGGATGTGATTACCGGTATGAATACCCCGGAAGAGCTGGCCGCAGAGATCGACCGTCAGATCATCGATAATTACTATCTGCACCCTTCTAATCTGCTGGCTGCGGGTGTTGAGTCCGATAGTATTGATGCTGAAGAGAGAGCGCTGTTTGCTGCCCGTACAGAAGGATTGTCTGAGTCGGCTGCCAACATACTCCGGCAGATGTATGCTAATCCGGTTTTGAACAAAAACAAACCGCAGGAGGCTGCATGAGCCGTCTGACACATCTGGATGATAAGGGTCATGCGAATATGGTGGATGTGTCAGAAAAGGCAGTCACCACCCGCGAGGCAACTGCACAGGCCGTGGTTAACATGCAGTCTGAAACGCTGTATATGATTACTGCCGGGGAGCATAAAAAAGGTGATGTGCTGGCGGTGGCCAGAATCGCCGGTATTCAGGCGGCTAAACGTTGTTCCGATCTGATCCCACTGTGTCATCCGTTGATGCTGAGTAAAGTCTCGGTTGAGTTGCTACCGCAGCCGGATTCTGCTTCAGTGCTGATTCTGGCAACCTGTAAGCTGGCTGGTCAGACCGGTGTGGAGATGGAAGCGCTCACAGCTGCATCGGTGGCGGCGCTGACGATTTATGATATGTGTAAAGCAGTGGATAAAGGGATCGTTATCTCTGAGATCAAACTGCTGGAAAAGATAGGTGGTAAAAGTGGCCACTGGCAGGTGAATGCTTGAAACCGGTTGTAAACATTGATCAAAGTGCCCAAAAGGAAGCTCCGGCGATGACGCGAAAACCCTCCCTGTTTTTATACCTGCGGGCGACGCTTTTTTATATTGGTTTTTATCCGGTAACTCTGATATTTGCCGCTTTCTGTCTGCTGGTCGGCTGGGCGTTACCCTTTCGTCCCCGTTTTAAGCTCTTCACGCTGATGAACTACTTTACCATGCTATGGCTCTATCTCACCTGTGGTGTCAGATACCGGGTTGAGGGGCGGGAAAACCTGCCTCCAGCCAGTGAAGGGGCCTATGTGGTGGTCGCTAACCACTCCAGTGAATGGGAGACATTTTTTCTGCAGACCCTGATTCGTCCGCAAAGCGCGGTGCTGAAGCAGGAGCTGTTAAAAATTCCGTTTTTTGGCTGGGCACTGGGGATGCTAAAGCCGATTGCGCTGGATCGCAGTAAGCGCCGGGGGGCCTTAAAACAGTTGCTGACTCAGGGTAAAGAGCGTCTCGAAGAGGGGATTAATGTCGTTATCTTCCCCCAGGGGACCCGGGTCGCAACCGGTAAACTGGGTAAGTTCAATAAAGGCGGTGCGATGCTGGCGGCCAGTGCTCAGGTGCCGGTTGTGCCGTTAGCACATAATGCCGGACTCTACTGGCCGGGCAAAAGCTATGTCAAATATCCGGGCACAATTACGGTTCGGGTGGGCACGCCTGTGTCGGTGGCTGATCGATCTGTTGATGAGATCCATACCGACTCTATTGGCTGGCTGGAAGCGCAGATGCGTGACCTGAAGGTGGTCGATGAAGAGTCTGTTTAACCGACTGGAATAATAAAAAACCCGCCGGAAGGCGGGTTTTTTTATCGGCTTAAATACTTAGCCGGTGTATTTCTGGAATACCAGTGTTGAGTTGGTGCCGCCGAAACCAAAGCTGTTCGACATTACCCGTTGCAGATCAACATTGTCACGACGTTCGGTGACAACCGGCAGACCTTCTGCTGCAGGATCAAGATCGTCAATGTTTGCTGATGCACAGATGAAATCGTTTTCCATCATCAGCAGGCTGTAAATCGCTTCCTGAACACCGGTAGCACCCAGAGAGTGACCTGTCAGTGATTTGGTTGAGCTGACCGGCGGCATCTGATCTCCAAAGGTCTCTTTCATCGCCTTCAGTTCCTGAATATCGCCTGCAGGGGTTGAGGTGCCGTGAGAGTTGATATAGTCGATGCTGCCATCAACGGTGCTCATCGCCTGTTGCATACAGCGCACAGCGCCTTCGCCAGATGGAGCAACCATGTCATAACCATCAGAGGTAGCGCCATAGCCGACCAGCTCACCGTAGATTTTTGCACCACGGGCTTTGGCGTGTTCCAGCTCTTCCAGCACCAGCATGCCGCCACCACCAGCGATAACAAAGCCATCGCGGTTGGCATCGTATGCCCGTGAGGCTTTTTCCGGGGTGTCGTTGTACTTGCTGGACAAAGCGCCCATGGCGTCAAACATAACGCTCAGAGACCAGTGCAGCTCTTCACCGCCGCCCGCGAAAACAATATCCTGCTTGTTCAGCTGAATCTGTTCCATCGCATTACCGATACAGTGGGCGCTGGTGGCGCAGGCAGATGTAATGGAGTAGTTAACGCCCTTAATTTTGAAGGGGGTTGCCAGACAGGCTGACACGGTAGAGCCCATGGTGCGGGTAACCCGGTAAGGTCCAACGCGACGAACGCCCTTGGTGCGCAGAATATCAGCGGTTTCAACGATGTCAGCAGAGGATGCTCCGCCGGAGCCCGCCACCAGACCGGTACGAACGTTAGACACCTGGTCTTCGCTCAGATTAGCGTCTTCAATCGCCTGCTGCATAGACAGATACGCATAAGCGGCAGCATCACCCATGAAACGCACCAGTTTGCGGTCGATCAGGTCGGTGTAATCCAGATCAATGCTGCCAGCTACCTGGCTGCGAAACCCCATCTCTTTGTACTCTTCCTGAAATTTGATGCCGGAACGGCCCTCTTTCAGTGAATCCAGGACGGCTTCTTTATCAGTACCCAGGCAAGATACGATACCCATTCCGGTAACAACGACACGTCTCATAAGATGCCTCTTTTATTCAGTAAAAACATTGTAAGTATAGATCTACAGCTGAGCTAAAGCCTGCATACAGGCCTTTTTAAATCAGAAGCTATCGGTAGATACGAACAGACCAACACGCAGATCTTTAGCGGTGTAGATCTCGCGGCCATCCACTGATACGGAACCATCAGCAATGCCCATAACCAGCTTACGTTCGATAACCCGTGACAGGTCGATACGGTAAGTTACTTTTTTAGCGGTTGGCAGAATCTGGCCGGTGAATTTAACTTCGCCTGATCCCAATGCGCGTCCGCGTCCTTTATTACCCCGCCAGCCAAGGAAGAAACCAACGATCTGCCACATAGCGTCGAGGCCTAAGCAACCAGGCATAACAGGATCGGTAGGGAAATGGCAGTCAAAGAACCAGAGGTCAGGATGAATATCCAGTTCCGCTTCGATATAGCCTTTACCGTATTTGCCACCTTCGCCGGTGATCATTGTGATACGGTCCATCATCAGCATGTTGCCGATAGGCAGTCGTGCATTGCCTTCGCCGAACATTTCGCCATGGCCGCACTGAAGAAGTTCTTCTCGATTGAATGAGGAAGGTTTTGTCATCTGAGCTGTATATCCACTTTTTTTTAAGTCAAAATATCGGGGGATTATACCGGGTTAGTGGTCTGGGATCACGACCTGTATCACCAAAAACTAAAAATAGAACGGTTCAGGTCGTTTTTCAGAGGTTTCGGCGAAGATGCATAGTGAATTTTGGCATGAGCGTTGGCGTAGTGGCCGGATAGGTTTTCACCAGCAGCAGGTTAATCCTTTATTGGAGCGTTACTGGTCTCAGTTACACGGCTCGGGTGACGGGCGGGTGTTGGTGCCGCTGTGTGGTAAAAGCCTGGATATGCTCTGGTTGCGGGAGCAGGGTTATGAAGTTACCGGGGTGGAATTGAATGAGCGTGCCTGTCAGGCATTCTGGTCCGAGCAGGGGGTTGAGGTTGTCGCCCGACGCGAAGGTGAATTTGTGGTGCGCGATAAAGATGGCATGCGGTTGCTCTGCGGCGATTTTTTTGCATTGCCTGCAGATGAATTTGACTCAATCGCCTGGGTGTATGACCGTGCGGCACTGGTCGCATTTCCCGAACCGATGCGTAAGCAGTATGCACAGACGCTGATCAGGCAGCTTCCGGCCGGTGTTGGGATGTTACTGATAACTCTTGAATTTGATAATGCTGAAGGCCCTCCCTTTTCGGTAACCGAAGCTGAAGTGCAGGCGCTTTATAGTGAGCGGTTTGAGATTGAAAAACTATCGGCGGAGCAGGGTGTCAGTCGGGGAGGGCGGGCAGAAGTGGAGACGGTTTATATTTTGAGGGATAGGAGATAGTGGCTAGATCGTCACAAAAAAAAACGTGACTGGCTAGACGCTTCGCTTGCTAGAAAAATCAAACTTAAAGCAGCTATCAGGCTGCTTGTAAGTTATAAGAATAAAGAGCAACCATCCTCACTTACTATCCACGTTCTTATCAAAGCCCACTAAGAAGGGGCTTTCTAACAACTAGCCAGTCGCGCCTTTTGCGACGATCTAGCCGCTGCTCTTAACTACTCCGCTTAACCGCCAGGTCTGCCAGTTGAATCATGGTTTGCTTGAATGAGCTGTCGGGCAGGGCGTCCAGTGCCTGGATCGCTTTGTCGGCTTCTGCGTAAGCGATTTTACGGGAGTAGTCGATGGAGCTGGTGGCATGAACGATGTCCATGATTGGCTGCAGATCGTCTAGACCGCCTTTACGAATAGCCTGACGGATCAGCTTGCGCTGCTCATCAGTGCCCTCGCGCATGGCGTGAATCAGAGGCAGTGTTGCCTTGCCTTCAGCCAGATCGTCGCCGACATTTTTACCCATCTCTTCGGCACTGCTGAGGTAATCCATGACATCATCAATAATCTGGAAGGCGATGCCGATATGACGGCCGTATAAACGCAGGGCTTCCTGTTGGGCTTTGTTTGCGCCGGCCAGAATCGCGCCGGTTTCGGTAGCGGCTTCAAACAGCATGGCGGTTTTACCCAGAATCACCTGCATATAAGATTCTTCGGTCGTATTCGGGTTGCGGGCATTGAGTAATTGTAAAACTTCACCTTCAGCAATGATGGTGGTGGCGTTGGAGATAACCGCCATGATTTCCATCTTGTTGATCTCAACCATGATCTGGAATGAGCGCGAGTAAAGGAAGTCGCCGACCAGCACGCTGGGGGCATTACCCCATTTGGCGTTGGCGGTGTCGTTACCGCGACGCAACTCTGAGTTATCAACAACATCATCGTGCAAAAGGGTCGCGGTGTGGATAAATTCAATGACCGCAGCAAGGTGGACATGCTGATCGCCCTGATAGCCTGCTGCATTTGCAGCTAAGAGTACCAGTAGTGGCCTGATCCGCTTGCCGCCACTTTCTACAATGTAATGCCCGATCTTCTCAACGAGGGGGACACCCGAATGTAAGTTATTGATTATATAGTCGTTTACCGCTTCGAATTGCGGTTCAATAATTGGATTTAATTGATGGGGCAGCATGCGAACTGTTACCAGGCTCTGGAATTTATACTGCCGCATGCTAGGGGGTGTGTATGCGGGTGTCAAGAATGGCGGGTTATTATCTATATTTGTACTTGAGTCACCTCTGATGTTTCTATATAATCTCGCGCCCTAACCCATCCAAATTCGCTCCCTATTATATGGTTGATTATTTCCATTAGACATAGGCGTGTTATTAGTAGCAGGGCGGTTGTTAATTGGAGATTAAAATGTACGCAGTAATTGTGAGCGGCGGTAAGCAATACCGAGTTCAGGAAGGCTTTACGCTGAAACTGGAAAAGCTGGCTGTAGAAGCTGGTTCTAATGTTGAATTTGACCGTGTTTTATTGGTTGCTAATGGTGACGATGTTAAAATCGGTGCACCAGTAGTTGAAGGTGCTAAGGTGACAGCTGAGGTTGTCAGCCATGGTCGCGCTAAGAAAGTTCATATCATGAAGTTCAAGCGTCGTAAGCACCACATGAAGCAGATGGGTCACCGTCAGCACTTCACTGAAGTAAAAATCACTGGCATTAGTGCCTAAGATAGGAGAGTGACAAATGGCTCATAAGAAGGCGGCAGGTAGTACCCGTAACGGTCGTGATTCCGAGTCGAAACGCTTAGGTGTTAAGCGTTTCGGTGGTCAGGCAGTAGCGGCAGGTAATATCCTTGTTCGTCAGCGCGGTACTAAATTCCACGCTGGTGTAAACGTAGGTATGGGTAAAGATCACACTCTGTTTGCAACGGCAGATGGTGTTGTTAAATTTATCGTGAAAGGCCCGCAAAAGCGTAAATACATTACTGTAGAAACCGTTTAATCAGGCTTTTATGTTAAAAAAGCTCCGCGGTTGCGGGGCTTTTTTTGTTTCTGAGGCTGATTAAGCTAGTTGTTGAAAAGGTCTGCAGGGCGGGCATTATCAACAGCCGGTTTGTTGGCGAGTGAGTGCACAGAATACCAGTATGACTGGGGGTGTGGAATGAAGTTTGTAGATGAAGCGACGATTACGATCGAAGCGGGTAAGGGCGGCAATGGCTGCATGAGCTTTCGTCGCGAAAAGTTTATCGCTAAAGGTGGTCCTGATGGTGGTGATGGCGGCGATGGTGGATCTGTTTATGTTGAGGCAGATGAGTCGCTGAATACGCTGATAGATTATCGTTTTCAGCCCCGTTACAGCGCTCAGAACGGCAAAGGTGGTCAGAGCCGGGGCTGCACCGGTGCTAAAGGCGATGATCTGATTATGAAAGTGCCGGTAGGTACGACTGTCGTTGATATCGATACCGATGAGGTGTTGGCGGATATGACTAAAATTGGCCAGATTGAGAAGATCGCTCAGGGTGGTTTTCATGGTCTCGGCAATACCCGTTTTAAGAGTAGTGTCAACCGTGCGCCACGGCAGACCACCAATGGTAGTCTGGGTGAAACCCGTAACGTCAAACTGGAACTGAAAGTGCTGGCGGATGTGGGTTTGCTGGGGTTGCCTAATGCAGGTAAGTCTACGTTTATTCGCTCAGTCTCGGCGGCAACGCCGAAAGTCGCTGATTACCCTTTTACTACGCTGGTGCCAAACCTGGGTGTGGTGAGTACGGAAAAGCATAAGAGTTTTGTTATTGCTGATATTCCCGGCATTATTGAAGGCGCTGCTGAAGGTGCCGGGCTGGGTATTCAGTTTCTGAAGCATCTGGCGCGTAACCGTATTTTACTGCATCTTGTTGATATGGCGCCCTGGGATGATGTTGCGCCGTCCGAGTCCGCTCAGATTATCGTCAGGGAGCTGGAGAAGTTCAGTCCGACTCTGGCGGCCCAGCCGCGCTGGCTGGTGCTGAATAAGCTGGATATGGTGCCTGAAGAAGAGCAGGAAGCGCGTTGCCAGGCGGTAGTTGATGCGCTGGGCTGGGAAGGTCCTGTTTATCGTATTTCGGCGATCAATAAGACGGGTACGCAGCAGTTGGTGCAGGATATTCAGGTGATGCTGGATGATCTGGCAGTGCGACTGGCTGAGGATCCTGAGCTGGCGGAAGCAGAACTGCAGGTGCGCCGTTCGATTGATCGTGAGGGGCGTGAGCGGATTGAACAGATGCGTGAAGAGATTCGTGCGAAACGCCGTGGCGATGATGATTTTGATGATTTCGACGATGATGATTACGACGTTGAAGTCGAATATGTGAAAAATTAAAACCTGTGGTGGTTGTCTGGGCTGGCTGAGAAGCTCAGGGGCAGGTATTTCAAGAGAGTAATGGTCAGTGAGTCAAGCGCGTAATAGACTGAAAACATCCCGTCGGTGGGTTGTTAAGATTGGCAGTGCGTTACTTACAAATGATGGTGAGGGGCTGGATCTGGCGGCTATTGGTCGCTGGGTTGATCAGTTAGCACAGCTGCGTCGGGAAGGTGTTGAGATTGTGTTAGTTTCTTCCGGCTCTATCGCGGAAGGCATTGTTCGTCTGGGCTGGCAAGAGCGTCCTCATGAGGTTTATAAGTTGCAGGCTGCGGCCGCTGTTGGGCAGATGGGGCTGGTGCAGGCCTATGAAACCAACTTCAAGCGGCATGATACTCTGACGGCTCAGATCCTCCTGACCCATGAGGATCATTCTAATCGTAAGCGTTATCTGAATGCTCAGGCGACGCTGAAGACTTTGTTGTCAGTGGGGGTTGTTCCGGTTGTCAATGAGAATGATACGGTGGTGACTAAGGAGATTCGGTTTGGCGATAACGATACCCTTGGGGCTCTGGTGGCTAACCTGGTCGAGGCGGACGCTCTGGTTTTACTGACTGATCAGAATGGCCTTTATACCGCAGATCCACGTTCAAATCCTGATGCAACCCTGATCTCCGAAGCGATGGCGGATGATCATGCGCTGGAGTCTATGGCCGGCGGTGGTGGTCGGTTAGGTCAGGGGGGTATGGCGACCAAGGTGCGGGCGGCAAAACTGGCAGCCCGTTCCGGTGCGATTACCGTTATTGCCAGTGGGCGTGAGGATGACGTGCTGCTGAAGCTGCGTCAGGCTAAAGATCTGGGGACAGTGCTGGTGCCCGAGCAGTTGCCAATGGCGGCGCGCAAGCAGTGGATAGCCGGGCATCTGCAGGCGCGGGGTACGTTAACGCTGGATGCCGGTGCGGTGACGGCGCTGGTTGAGCGGGGTAAAAGTCTCTTGCCTGCCGGTGTGCGTGCGGTTACCGGGTCGTTTTCCCGTGGTGAGATGGTGGTTATCTCTGATGAGCATGGGCGCGTTATTGGTCGTGGATTGGTGAATTATGGTATCGAGGATGCGCAGAAGATCATCGGCCATCCGAGTTCGCATATTGAGGGGGTGCTCGGTTTTGTTGGTGAGCAGGAGCTGGTGCACCGGGATAATCTTGTGCTGGCCTGATCTGATGGTTGTATAGCTTTGTAACAGACACAAAAAAACCGGCCAGAGCCGGTTTTTTTTATTGCAGGTTGCGTTATGCAGCCAGCTTTTTGATAGAGGCATTCAGGCGGCTTTTCTTGCGGGCTACCTGGTTCTTGTTGAAAATGCCTTTAGTAACAGCGCTGTCCATGATTGGCTGCGCGGTAGTGAATGCTGCGCTTGCTGCTGCATGGTCGCCAGCTTCAATAGCTGTCACTACTTTTTTAACGTAAGTGCGAACCATGGAACGCAGACTCGCGTTATTTTGACGGCGCTTCTCGGCTTGGCGAGCGCGTTTACGGGATCCTGCGGAATTTGCCACAATCCGACTCCTCTAAACAGTTAGGATGTTGATCGATAAAGTAATCGATAATGAGATGCTCCGTGGTTCATTATTAAACGTCTGAGCATCGAAAATTAAGACGCGAGATTATTCATGTTTGTGTTGCAAGTGTCAACAGCTAATTATGAAAAGGCGTGTAAATCAGGCGGGTTTATTGTGCTTAGAGCAAGCATTTTAGCAGGTTAATCGGTATTATCAGCAGCAATCTATTTGGCTTAGCAGGAAAGCGATCATTGAGCAGAACAGAAACATCACCGGAAGGTGTCCAGCCGGATAGTCCGGTCCCCCCCAAACCTGAACCGCCGGAGAACATTCCGAAAGCGCCTGGTTTGCTGCGTTCCAGTGCCCTGGTGGGGTTGATGACGATGCTTTCCCGGGTGCTGGGATTGGTTCGGGATGTTGTGGTGGCCAACTATTTTGGTGCTGGCAGCAGTGCCGATGCATTTTTTGTGGCGTTTAAAATTCCTAACTTTCTCCGGCGTCTGTTTGCCGAGGGAGCGTTTTCTCAGGCATTTGTACCGGTGTTGTCAGAGTACCGAAGCCTGAGAGATCTGGCCGCGGTGAAACAGCTGGTTGACCGGGTGGCGGGTAGTCTGGGTATCGTGTTGCTGGGGGTGACGGCGCTGGGAGTCCTGGGTGCGCCGGTGCTGGCGGCGGTCTTTGCGCCCGGATTTTATCTGCATGACCCGCTTCGTTATGGGTTGGCGGTGGAGATGCTGCGTTTCACCTTTCCCTATCTGTTGCTGATATCTCTGACCGCTCTGGCCGGCAGTATCCTCAACAGTTATGAACGTTTTGCCGTGCCTGCGTTTACCCCGGTGCTGCTTAATCTGTCACTGATTGGTGCGGCTATCTGGATGCAGCCATTGTTTGAGCAACCGGTCATGGCACTTGCCTTCGGGGTGTTGATCGCCGGTTCTGTACAGTTGCTGTTTCAGATTCCATTTCTCTGGCGTATTCAGTTATTGCCTGCGCCGACTCTGGGGTTTCAGGATGAGGGGGTTAAGCGGATACTGAAGCTGATGATTCCAGCATTGTTTGGTGTATCGGTGAGCCAGATAAACCTGCTGCTGGATACCCTGTTAGCGTCTTTTCTGCAAACCGGCAGTGTTTCCTGGCTGTATTACTCCGATCGCCTGGCTGAATTGCCTTTGGGTGTTTTTGGTATTGCTATCGCGACGGTGATTCTGCCGAGCCTGTCGCGCAAGCATGCAGAAAAAAGTACAGAAAATTTTTCCAGAACCCTTAACTGGGCGATGCAGATGGTATTGCTGATCGGCCTGCCTGCAGCGATGGCGCTATTGGTCTTGGCCGAGCCATTGCTGGCAACTCTGTTCCATTATGGCGAAATGGCTGACCGGGATGTGACTATGGCGGCGATGAGTTTGCGGGCTTATGCCTGTGGTCTGGTTGCATTTATGCTGATTAAAGTCCTGGCGCCAGGGTATTTCTCCCGTCAGGATACCAAAACGCCGGTAAAAATAGGCATTGTTGCCATGGTCGTGAATATGGTGCTGAACCTGATACTTATCTGGCCTCTGGCACATACAGGGCTGGCGTTGGCGACAACGCTATCGGCATTCCTGAATGCGGGGATGCTGCTCCGGGGGTTGTTAAAGGAGGGCGTGTTTAGCTGGCAGGCGGGCTGGCCTAAATGGTTGCTGCGGGTCGGTCTGGCAAATTCAGCGATGATCGCTTTTCTGGTTGTGCTGGCCGGAAGTCCCGAGCAGTGGCTGGGCTTTGATTTGTGGCAGCGGGTGACGCAGATGGCTATTCTGGTGATGGGCGGTGCGATTATCTATCTGCTGGTATTGCTGGTGATGGGGATGCGACTGCGGGATCTGCGCCATTAATCGGCCTAACTGGTGCTGATGGATGGCGAATATCGCTGTAACTGAGGTATACTTTTGCGCTTATTTTATTTGTTGATGAGACAGGGGTGACATGGAGCTGATTCGGGGTCTGCATAATCTGCGTGACAAGCATAAGGGCTGTGTTGCAACGATCGGCAACTTTGATGGCGTGCATCTGGGGCATCAACAGGTATTGGCTCAGGTCCGGAGAAAGGCGAAAGAGCTCAGTTTGCCAGCGGTGGTGATTATTTTCGAGCCGCAGCCGCGTGAGTTTTTTGCTGACAATCAGGCGCCGCCACGCCTGACCCGCTTTGATGAAAAAGTCCGCTTACTGAAGGCTAACGGCGTCGACCGGGTGCTCTGCCTGACATTTAACGAGCGTTTGCGCACTATGAGTGCCGATCAGTTTGTTGATGAGTTGTTGTTGAAGGGGCTTGCCGTACGGCACTTTGTGGTGGGGGATGACTTTCGCTTCGGTTGTGATCGTAGTGGCGATTACAGTATGTTGCGCCAGAGTGGTGAACGCTATGGTTTTAGTGTCGTTAACACTGACACCTTTGATGTCGATGGCGAGCGGGTGAGTAGCACCCGGATCAGGGTTGCGTTACAGAACAATGATCTGCAACTGGCCGAAAGACTGCTGGGACGGCCCTATAAAGTGACCGGCCGGGTTATGCATGGTCAGCAGCTTGGACGTACGATTGGCGTGCCTACCGCGAATGTGCGGATGCATCGTTTTCACTGCCCGCTGAATGGTGTTTATGCGGTGACGGTGACGGGCAGGAACCTGTCTGCGCAAGGTATTGCTAACGTCGGAATGCGGCCGACGGTGAATGGCAAGCAACCGGTACTGGAGGCGCACCTGTTCGATCTGGACAGTGACCTTTACGGCCAGTTGCTGAGTGTAGAATTTAAAGCGTTTATCCGCCCGGAGAAAAAGTTCGAAGGGCTGGAAAAACTGAAGCAACAGATAGAAACCGATATTAAACAGGTCAGAAATTATTTCCTGACAGGTGCCTTGTAAGCAGGGCCAAATTAGACGATCCAGAAGCGATACAACAATGACCGATTATAAACCGACCCTGAACTTACCGAATACTAAGTTCCCGATGCGCGGCAATCTGGCTCAGAAAGAGCCTCAGATGCTGAAACAGTGGCAGAAGATGGATCTTTACCAGAAGATTCGTGAAGTCAGCGCAGGTCGTAAGAAATTTATTCTGCACGATGGCCCACCCTATGCGAACGGTGATATTCATATCGGTCATGCAGTCAATAAGATTCTTAAAGATATTATCGTTAAATCCCGGACGATGGCTGGCTTTGATGCCCCTTATGTGCCGGGCTGGGACTGTCATGGTCTGCCGATAGAGCACAATGTCGAGAAAAAGATTGGTAAAGCCGGCGTGAAGGTGTCTTACGGCGATTTTCGTAAGAAATGCCGTGAATATGCCGCCCGTCAGGTTGATGGTCAGAAACAGGGCTTTATCCGTCTTGGGGTTCTGGGCGACTGGGATAACCCCTATCTGACGATGAACTTTGAGACAGAAGCAAATATCATCCGTGCGCTGGGTAAAATTGCTGAAAACGGTCATCTGGTGAAGGGCTATAAGCCGGTTTACTGGAGTGTGGTCGGTAGTTCTGCACTGGCGGAAGCGGAGGTCGAGTATCAGGATAAAACCTCTCTGGCGATCGATGTGCGTTTTGCCCCGGTTGATCAGGATGCCTTTCTCAGATGTTTTGAGGATCTTTCCGGCGAAGGTGAAGCCTCGGTTGTGATCTGGACAACAACGCCCTGGACGCTGCCAGCCAACCAGGCGGTGTCTCTGAACGCTGAGCTGGATTACGTACTGGTGCAGGTTGGTGGTGAACGGCTGCTGATCGCTGAGGCGCTGGTGGAAGATGCGCTGCAACGTTACGGTGTCGAAGATTATAAAATCGTCGGTCATTGTAAAGGCGAGGCGCTGGAGCACCAGCAGCTGCAGCATCCATTCTATGATAAGCATGTGCCTGTGATTCTCGGTGACCATGTCACTATTGAAGCGGGTACCGGCGCGGTGCATACGGCACCCGATCACGGTGTAGAAGACTTTAATGTCGGCCGCGTTTACGGTATCGGGACATTGAATCTGGTTGGTCCCGATGGTGTTTATACCGAGAATGCGGGTGAGTTTGCTGGTCAGCATGTCTACAAAGTAGAAGACGCGATTGTCGCGGCACTGGAAGCCAATGATCGTCTGATTCTGAAGAAACATTTCAGCCATAGTTATCCACACTGCTGGCGTACCAAAACGCCATTGATCTACCGTGCTACCCCTCAGTGGTTTATCAGCATGGAAGAGAAGGGCCTGAAAAAAGATGCCCTTGAAGCGATCAAGCAGGTTGAATGGTTCCCCGGCTGGGGTCAGAACCGCATCGAATCGATGGTCGAGCAGAGTCCTGACTGGTGTGTATCACGCCAGCGGACCTGGGGTGTGCCAATCGCGCTGTTTGTGAATAAAACCACTGCAGAACTGCACCCGGAAACTCCTCGTCTGATCGAAGAGGTGGCGCTAAGAGTTGAGAAGACGGGTATTGATGCCTGGTTTGATCTTGATGCGACTGAGTTGTTGGGTGCTGAAGCGGACCAGTATGAAAAAGTGCTGGATACCCTGGATGTCTGGTTTGACTCGGGTGTAACCCATTATTCAGTGCTGGATCGTACCGATGCTTTGCAGTTCCCTGCGGATATGTATCTGGAAGGCTCTGATCAGCATCGGGGCTGGTTCCAGTCCTCATTGAAAACCAGTATTGCTATCAAAGGCTGTGCACCTTACAAGCAGGTGCTGACTCACGGTTTTACCGTTGATGGTGATGGCCGCAAGATGTCCAAATCTTTGGGTAATGTGGTTTCTCCACAAGAAGTCATGAATAAGTATGGCGCAGATATTTTGCGTCTGTGGGTGGCATCTACTGATTTCAGTTCAGAGATGACGGTGTCCGATGAGATTCTCAAGCGTACCGCTGATGCTTATCGCCGAATTCGTAATACCGCGCGCTTCCTGTTGGCAAACCTGGAAGGCTTTAATCCGCAAACGGATATGGTGGCGCCTGCCGATATGGTAGCGCTGGATCGCTGGGCGGTTGACCGTGCTGCCCGCTTGCAGGAAGAGCTGGCGGGTCATTATGATCAGTACCAGATGCTGCAGGTGTATCAGAAAGTATCCCATTTCTGCTCGCTGGATCTGGGTGGTTTCTATCTGGATATCATTAAAGATCGTCAGTACACCGCTAAGTCAGATTCGATTGCCCGCCGCTCTTGTCAGACGGCGCTGTATCACATCGTTGAAGCGATGGTGCGCTGGATTGCACCGATCCTCAGTTTTACTGCGGATGAGATCTGGAGTGAACTGCCGGGTGAACGTGCAGAATCAGTACAGCTGGTGACCTGGTATACCGATCTGGCCCAGCTTGATCCGTCTGAAGAGCTGGGGCGTAGCTACTGGCAGCAGATACTGGCGGTTAAAACAGCCGTTAACAAAGAGTTGGAAAATCAGCGCAACGGGGGGCATATTGGTGGCAGTCTGGAAGCCGAGGTTACCCTGTTTTGTGCACCTGAACTGAAGGCTCAGCTGGAAAAATTGCAGGATGAGCTGCGCTTCGTTCTGATCACTTCTAAGGCTGTAGTCCGTTCAGCCGATGAAGCGGTTAATGCCGTAGCTACTGAGTTGGACGGTCTGAGCATTGCCGTAGTTAAGAGTGACCAGCCGAAGTGTGGCCGTTGCTGGCATCATCGGGAAGATGTAGGGAGTACGCCAGAGCATGAGGAGTTGTGTGGCCGCTGTGTCGATAACGTAGCCGGTGACGGTGAACAGCGCAACTTTGCATAAGGCTGGTCCGATGGCTAAATCACGGACTGCGCTGGCCTGGCTCTGGCTGGCTGTAGTGGTTATTGTGCTGGACCTGTTGACCAAGCATCAGGCCAGCAGCCTGTTGCCCTATGGTATTCCGCATCCACAATTGCCTGTGTTTGATCTGACACTGCTGCATAATACCGGGGCCGCGTTCAGCTTTCTGTCACAGGCGGGGGGCTGGCAGCGCTGGTTTTTTGCCTTGATAGCGATAGTGGTTAGTGTTGCTCTGCTCGTGTGGATGGCGCGTACTCCATACCAACAACGCTGGTTGGGTGCCGGTCTGGCGTTGTTGCTGGGAGGTGCGTTGGGAAATTTGTACGATAGAATAGTGCATGGATATGTGGTTGATTTTATCTCGCTGCATTACAGCGGTTATTACTTTCCCGCGTTCAACCTGGCGGATACGGCGATCACCATCGGTGCAGGTATGCTGATTATTGATATGCTATGGTTTAGCGAAGCCAGACAGAAATCTAAATAAAGGTTTACATTTATGTCAGAACATACGTTACAGAGTTCGTCATCTCAGGTGGTTGCTCCCAATGCTAAGGTCACTCTGCACTTTGCGATCAAACTGGCGGATGGGCAGGTAGTTGACTCTAATTTTGAGAGTACTCCTGCTACGTTTATTGTCGGTGATGGTCAGTTGCTAGAGGGGTTTGAAGCCCCCCTGCTGGGGATGCAGGCCGGTGATGAAACGGTCATTGATATTCTTCCCGAGCATGGTTTTGGCATGTCTAATCCTAATAACCTGCAACGTCTGCCGCGGAGTCAGTTCGGTGATATGACGCTGGAGCCGGGACTGGTTGTTTCATTTGCCGATGCGGCTAATGGTGAGTTGCCAGGTGTTATCGCGGAGTTTGATGACAACATGGTCACGGTGGATTTTAACCACCCTCTGGCGGGCAAGAGCCTGAAATTTGAAGTTAAGATTCTCTCGGTTGAGTAAGGGGTAATCTCTCTGATCTGTCTCTGATTCATCGTTCTTTGTGACAGATCAGTCTTTTTAGAATCAAATCGCGCAATAAGTCTGGAAAAACTTTCAGTATTAGCTAGTATGTTGTACATACAGCGAAAATAATCAGCACAATTTAAACAACATGGATGTTGGTATGGATACTCATGGACAGAGTATATTTCCCTTCTATATAACGTCTGACTGGTCGGCTTTAAACAGGCCGTTTTTCCCCGTTGGTCGCTCTTCCCAGCAAGGCTCCTCGCTTATCGAAGTGCTCGTCACTCTGGTGCTTGTCGCTATTGGCCTGTCTGGCATGATGATGATGCAGGCCCGGGGACTCGAACAAAATCAAAGCGCATATCTGCGGACTCAGGCGATAGCGATGGCCAGTGATATGGCTGACAGGATGCGCCTCAATAAACAGGCGGCACTCAAAGACCTTTATCAGCTGGCTAAAAGTGACACCTCGTCTGGCTTCGCTAAGCCGCCAGCAACCCCCGCAGATAAAAAACTCGCCTATAACGATCTCAATATCTGGCTCAACTGGGTAGAGCTCAGCCTTCCTAAAGGGGATGCTGTGATTACCCGCAATAGCCAGGTGATGAGCATCACGATCAGTTGGGGAGGTGCTGATGGTAAGGCTGCCGATAGTTACGTTCATGAGATGGAGTTGCTATGAAATCTCATCGTTATCCGCGAAACAATCAGTCAGGCTTTTCGCTGGTCGAGCTGATGATCGCCTCGGTTATTGGATTGTTACTCACCTCTGCAATGCTGGTCGCGTATGTTGCTTCTGCACGAACTTATCAGATACAGGATGCGATGTCTGAAGTTCAGGAAAGTGGTCGGTTTGCGATGCGTATTCTTCTAAAAGACCTTCGTCAGAGTGGCATAGATATAGCAGGGAGTCAGGTTGTCGGGGTTAACAATAGTGTTGCTGATATCACCGACTTTGAAACGAAGTGGTCAGATCTGGTCATTCAAGAGAAGAAGGTACTTAGCGATATTGTTTATCTGCCAGGCCTTGATCCTGATGGCCCTTCCGGCCCTAAGGGTGATGATGGTGTTGCCTACTATATTGGTTTGACTGACGGTGTGCGTCCTTCGCTGTATCACAATAAAGATGCGCTGGTTGAAGGGGTTGTTGGACTGGTTATTGAATACGGAGTTGATAATGATGGGGATAACCTTGTCGACAGCTATAAGAAGCTTTCCGCTATGGTGCCTGCCGATTGGAACAATGTCATTAGCGCCCGTTTTTATCTCCTGATGAGTAGCTCTGCAACGGGGGTGACGGATCAGGCACAGCAGCTGGTGGCACCCTTCGATATGTTGAATACAGCCGACCGGCGGTTGTATCAGGTGTTTATGGGAACAGCGCTGTTAAGAAATGCACTGGTAGTGAGTGAGAGTGGCTGATGAACAGAAATATTAAGTCTGATAAACGGTATCAACGAGGTGCTACGCTGGTTGTTGCGCTAATTTTGTTATTGGTCATGGCGATGATGGCGTCTACTGCAATACAGAGCAATGTTCTGCAGTCGCGAATGGCCGCTAATATGCAGGATGAGACCATTGCGTTTGAAGCAGCAGAAACGGTCTTGCTCTACTCCGAAAACTGGTTGTCGAAGCAAACGGCGATGCCTGACTTGATTCTCTATGATGACTGGCACGCCACTAGTAGTGAATTTGTTTTTGATGGCCGAGCCTCATCGAAGCTAAAAAAACAGCTGGAAGATGCCAGTTTAGTTAGTCACTGGGAGAGTCGCGCAAAGCAGCTTACCTTTTTTGATGCAAGTGCATCTATCCCGGGTAAGGTGCAGGAACAGCCAAGGGTTTCTCTCGAGTTAACTGACTTCGATCTTGATAATAAAAAAGTTAAAGGGCCTTACGCCCCGGGTGGCAGCACTGCCCGGTTTCGTCAGCTAAGCCGGAATACCGGTGCCACCGGTGATAGCGAAGTGATTCTGATAGCGGAATACCGTAAACGGTTTGAGTACTGATTATGAATAAAACAGGGATGTTATTTGTCGGGATACTGGCGGTTTTATCAACCGCTGAGGCATGCGGTGCTGATTATAGTCTGAGCCCGGTTCCCATAGGGACAACGGAGGTTGCTGAACCAAATGTGATGATTCTCATGGATGATTCCGGAAGCATGGCATACCGTCCTAGCGGTCAGTCCTATGGTAAGAGTAAGCTTGAACAGGCGAAATCTGCAGCCAGAGCGGTTATTGAATCCGGCTCGGGCATGCGGCTGGGACTGGCAAGCTTTAATGATAACGAAGGTGGTGAAATTGACCGCGCCTGTGGAAGTAGTCAGTCTGAATTATTGACCACACTTAATGGATACCGTGCGGAGAACTGGACTCCTGTATCTGAGGCTTATTATGAAGTAACTCGATACTTCAGAGGGATGAAGGGGCATTTCGACCATAGAGGAAGTAAATACAGTTCACCGATTACAAGTCAGTGCCAGAAAAATTTTACGATTGTCATTACGGATGGCGAGCCAACCGAAGATGGTCATTTCAGCAAGATAAATGATACTGATGCAGGGAGTAATCTGCCAAACTGGGATAAAAGTGATGAAGATAGAAAGTATATAACTAAATATAATAATTGGGGAGGTCAGTCGACAAGCCTAGCGTCCTCCAGTGAGTGGTATTACCTCGATGATCTGGCCAAATTTGCCTGGGACACCGATATGAGCGACGAGGTGGGTATGCAGAATATGTACACCTATACTATCGGCTTTGATATCAATCTTGCCATGCTTCAGGACGCAGCAACCAAGGGACATGGGCAGTATTTTCAAGCGGGTAATGAAAGTGAGTTGTTAGCGTCGCTGACGAGTATCTTTGCTGATATCAGTAAAAAAACCTTTACGGAAACCCGCTTGAGTGCCAATAGTGGGTATGTGAATACCGGGTTGAAACTCTACCAGGCAAGTTATAATACGGTAGGCTGGGTGGGGGAGCTGAGTGCTTATGGCGCTGTTATAGATTCCACCTCCGGTGATCTTAGTTTTGCCGTAGCCCCCGTCTGGGAAGCCTCATCCTCTATCCCTCCTCAGAAATCTCGTGTTGTCATTACAAACAGAGGCTTAAAAGGCATACCGTTTCGCTCGCAAAGTCTTAATGCGGCGGAAAAAAAACTAATAAGTCGTTCTTCTATCGATAGTTTTATCAGATTTCTTCGTGGTGAAGAGTTGACCGGATTTCGTTCACGTTCTAAGCCACTGGGGGATATTGTTCACTCAAATCCTGTCTATGTGGGCGCCTCTGGTGGGTTTGGTGGTTCACAGTCCTACCGGGTATTTAAAAGTAAAACACAGGCTCGGAAACCGATGATATATGTTGGCGCTAACGATGGCATGTTGCATGGTTTCAGAGCAGCAGACGGTAAAGAACTTCTGGCCTATATTCCTTCGGTGTTGCTGCCAAAGCTCAATTTGTTAGCGGTGGAAGACTATGCTCATCAGTACTACGTTGATGGCTCTCCGATGGTTAATGACGCTTTAGTGAATGGTAAGTGGAGGACGATGCTGGCAGGTGGTCTTAATGGCGGGGGGCAGGGTATCTATGTTCTCGATGTGACTGATCCTGATGACTTTACGGAAGCTAATGCGGATAACGTGTTCGCCTGGGAGTTTACCGATAGTGACGATGCCGATATGGGCTATAGCTATGCGCAACCCTCTATCGTTAAGCTGGCGGATGGCAAGTGGTATGTGGTGTTTGGGAATGGTTATAACAGTACCGTCAAGGATGGGCGTGCAAGTGCAACGGGTGATGCTGTTATCTATATTGTTGACCTGGAAACGGGCAGGAAGGTCATTAAGCTTTCTACCATGACGGGTGTTGATGAAGCGCCTGCGGGCTTTAATCGGCCAAATGGCATGTCTACGCTATCACCTGTTAGCGACGATGGCGTAACCGTTAATGTCATCTATGGCGGCGATCTTTACGGAAATGTATGGAAGTTTGATCTGAGTGACCCTGATCCGTCTAAGTGGCGGCTGGACTATAAGCTCTTCCAGGCGTGCCGCCGTTCCACCATTAATTCTCCCTGCAGTGCTGACGACATTCAACCGATTACAGGTAGTATCTCTGTCTCAGAGGATAAGCAAAAGCACAACATGCTGTTTTTTGGTACGGGTAAAGATTTTGAACTGTCTGATAAAACTGAAACCCGGTTGCAGACATTGTATGGAATTATCGATAAAGGCTCTGCCATTACCGGGGGGCGCTCAGCGCTATTGAAGCAGGCTATTTACCAGCAAGACTCTTTTGACTTCAATGGCGTCTTCCGGGAACTTCGGCTGACAACCAACGATCCGATCAGTAGCAGTCACAGAGGCTGGTTTATGGACCTGAAAGTTCCAGATGGCAATAATGGTTGGATTGTTACCGGCGAAAGAGTTCTTTCCGAACCACAACTTACCAGCAAGAAGGTCACCTTTGCCACTAAGGTTTATACCTCGGACCCTTGTGCAGCGGGAGGCGAAGGTTATGAAATCACTCTGGACAAATATTCAGGTGGTCGTCTTAGCTACATCACTATTGATAACAACAAAGATGGTGTGTTTGACGATAAGGATAAAGTGACCGATGACAGCGGTAATAAGGTAGTTGCCTCGGGTGAGAAGGTGGGTAATGGGGTTGGTACAACTACAATAATTGGACGTGATAGTAATTTTCGGATTGACGCGGGTGATCTGGCTGATCCAAACGGAAGTAATCCAGATAAAAGGCAGAAAGATCCGCATGTGAATGGCCGCACCAGCTGGCGTTATCTGGAGCGTAACTGATGACCTCTCTGTCTACTACTAAACAGCGTGGCTTTACACTAATCGAATTAATGATTGCCGTTGCCATTGTTGGCTTGTTAGTTGCCATCGCCTATCCCTCATATATGCAGCATATTCAGCGAACCTGGCGTGAATCGGCAAGACTCTGCCTGCTGGATATGACTCAGCAGATGGAGCGGCGTTATGCTGCGGATCTGGCCTATACACTGGTTGATGCCAACCATGATAAAAATGATGATCTGCTGATGGCCGCCTCATGCGTAACTGAGGGTGATATGGCTGCTCGTTATGAGTTTAGTGGTGGCCCTGATGCAAATGGATATAGCCTGACAGCCACTCCTGTTGGTAGCCAGGTGAATGATGAGTGTGGTGTGCTGAGTATTGATCAGTCCGGGGACAAAAAACCGGCTGCCAACTGTTGGTAAAAAATGAAAAGGGATGTTACTCATGATCAGTAGAAGAGAACAAGGATTTACACTGATAGAGCTGATGGTGGCACTTAGTATTCTGATCATTCTGCTTACCATCGGTGTGCCCTCACTGATTGACTTTGTTCATGCGCAGAGAATGGATTCGGCCGTTCAGTTGCTCAAGGACAGCTACAATCAGGCCCGTTATGAAGCGGTGACCCGTCATCAGTCAGTCACACTATGCCCTTTAGACAGCGCTACTAATCAATGCGGTAATGTCTGGGGTGGTGGCGTATTGATCTATATCGATCAGGATGGCGATAGCCACTTTGATAAAAATAAGGATCTGCGTCTGAGACAAGTCGGGTTCTCTGATGGTGTTACTATCACCACTAAAAGTCGCACCCAGATTAGAATCAGTTCTGCAGGCACTACTTTTGATACAGATACATTTAAGGTGACTGTTTATGGCAGTAAAGAGACAACAGCGTTATCCATCTCCTCTGCAGGACGTATCAAATTAGGCTGATGCCGCGTCCAACACAAATATAAGATCCAAATCAGTTACAGATCTGTTTGATTTGGTTTAATCTTATTCTTTCTTACACTTGTTTGATTTAAAGTGGCTCTTTTGGGTAGTTTTTTCCAATGGATGGTGCAGAATTGACTAAAATGTAGTCAGTAATGGAGTGCAAATGGAGTTGCTTCCTTCTTAGTTCTATTCAAAATTCAATGATGAATGGGTGGGGTGATCTTTTTGCGTAATGTAAAGCAGCGGGGATTTACACTGATTGAGCTGATGGTAGCATTGGCTGTGTTGGGTATACTGCTGACTATCGGTATTCCCAGTTTTAATTCGGTTATTGAATCAACCAATCTGAGGTCAGTGACACATAGCTTAAATACAGCAACTCAGTTGGCACGTTCAGAAGCGCTGGATCGTAGGGATGATGTTGTTGTCTGTCGGGCTAACGGTGCATTGTCCGCTTGTAGTTTTGGGGCGAACTGGAGCAGTGGCTGGATTGTGGCAATGTTGAAACCGGCTGGTGCAGATTATACTACGCCGGGGGATGTTGAAGTAATCCGGGTTTGGGAATCTGTCAATATTGTGGTTTCCGGGGCTTCAAATGGGTTTCGATTTAATAGTTCTGGTCGGGCACCTACTAACGGAGTTATTCGAATTCAAAATGATAACGGTTGTCGGGATCTATCTGTAAATGGAAGTGGACGTGCTGCTGTAAGAGAGATTAAAAATGCTGAGGATGCAACATGTCCATAATGTCTAGTAAAGAGGCTATTAATGAGCAAGGCTCATCTCTTATTGAGGTGTTGATCGCTGTTGTTATCATCTCCGTCGGGCTACTCTCAGTTGCAGCACTCCAGACGATGGCACTGAAGAGTAATCAGGGGTCTTATTATCGGTCTCAGGCAACCTTTCTTGCCTATGATCTTGCGGACAGAATCCGGGCAGCCCCTGATTCAGCTTTGAATGGCGATTATGATGATGGTAAGGGAGGCGACCGCGCTGATTGGGATAATAAAGTGACTGCTGCACTGGGTGCGGGTGCTGTTGGATCGGTAACTTGGGATAAGCCTAACAGACAAGCGACTATTACTATTACCTGGAATGATAATCGTGCCCGTATCAGGGCTGAGAATGATGTTGATGATGCAACGTTGACCAGCTTTAGCTATTTTATGGAGTTTTAATTGATGGCTGTTCAGCTTAAAAATAAGTCTCAGCGAGGTTTCAGCTTAATTGAACTGATGATCGCTCTGGTTCTGGGACTGTTCATTATCGGGGGGGTGCTGGCTGTTTTTATCGGCAGCTCTGCAAGTTTTAATAGTAACGAATCACTCTCACGGGTTCAGGAAAATGGCCGCTTTGCGCTAGAAATATTAGCCGAAGATGTGCGTAATACAGGGAATAAAGGTCTGTGTTGGAATTCAGTGGTCGATGTGATAAATACAGCTGATAGCGACTATGACGCCGATGCTTATGATCTTAATGACCCGATCAAAGGTTGGACAAATAATAATGACACTGGGACGTATTTTTATGGTTTGTTAGACGGCTATAAAGCCGGTACCGATCTGTTATTGGTAAAGAATGCTGCAGAGGCTTCAGATGCAGTTGTATCGGCTGATATTGCCAAAACTGATACAACATTCAATATCACCGGAGGCGTTGTTCCTGGCGCCATTGTGCTTCTATCGGATGCGGCGGGTTGTGATCTTTTTCAAAATACAGCGGCTCTGAACTCTGCCACTATGGCGAGGGCGACCGGAGGTGTGACGATTGGCAATAAAACCGTAGCAGCTCAGGAGCTGAGTCATGATTACTCAGTAAGTTCAGGTAATGTTGAGATTTCCAGGTTCTCAAGCACGCTTTATTACATTGGTTCAGGCACAACGACTGCAAATGCTTTGCGAAGTCTTAGTTTTGATAATGGTGTGGCGAGTGATGAAGAGCTGGTAGAGGGGGTAACATCTATGTCCGTGCTATACGGGATTGTGTCTGGTGCTGGTCCTGCTTTAGGTTATAGCGCCGATGCTAATGGCGGTAACTGGGATGATGTTGATGCTGTCAGGGTCACTCTGGTCGTTGAAGACGATAATATAAGTCAGAGTTTTTCTACCACGGTAGCGCTCAGGAATCGGCTACGATGATGACTAACAGGCATAGAGCAGGCAAAGAACAGGGTGCAGTGTTGATTATTGCGCTGATCTTTCTGTTGGTTTTGTCTTTTATAGGTGTTAGCTCCATGCAGGGTACCACCATGCAGGAGAAAATGTCGGGCAACCTCCGTGATCGAAATACCGCCTTCAATGCTGCCGAGGCTGGTTTGAGAGAGGGTGAAACGCAGGCCAGAACTAATTTTTACAATGGTGTTTTAGATGCCGATAACGCGGTTACTGGCACCTATACATCATCATTTTCATCAAGTGAAGCACCTAAGTGGAGTGCCGAGCTGATGGGCGAAATCTATGTCAGCATTAAAACGGACGAAGATCCAGTTGGTGCCGTTATAAAAGTACAATCGGAGTCAGAGGGATTTTCAGGCAAGTCGAATGTACTGCTTGAATCAATATACGTTGTGGAACAGTAGATTATCTTCTGGGCTACGAGGGGGTTTTCAATGAAACATTCAGTGAAATCGAAATTAATGCGACTGCTATGTAGCAATAAAAGCGAATCTGCGAACTCATATTGGCTGGCCTTTTTCTGTGCTGTTTTCGGCATGAGTTCTTTTAACAGTATTGCTTCTACTGTTGCTCAGGTGCCGTTGTTTCTTGGGCAGGGTAATGTGCCGGGTAACCTGGCGCTGGTGCCTTCGGTGGAGTGGCCAACCGTTTTAAGTGCAGCGAATATTGGTAGTTATGATGAAAATAGTGAGAGCATAGGATACTTTGATCCGAAAAAATGTTATCGCTATCAATATGATACGGACGAGCTTGAGCGACATTTTTATCCTGTTAGCACTAACACCAATTTTAAATGTCCGGGTGATGTTTGGAGCGGCAATTTTTTAAACTGGGCGACTACGCAGACGATCGATCCGTTTCGCTGGGCACTGACTGGTGGTTACCGGGTAAAAGATACGACGACAGAGACCTGGTTGGAAAAAGCCCGGCATAGTGGGCAAAATAACAACTTTGATGTACGTAGTATTAGCGGCTCAACAGTTGTTAACAATGCGACGCCTTTCTCGACATATTCTTTCACAACAGAGATTGGTGGGTTAGGTAATCGGATGCAGTTTACACTGCCTTCCGGGCATGGTTTTAGCAATACCACTGGTCCAGCGTCTTTTACCGAGTTACTGAATGATACTGATTTTAGCTACGGCTGGAACAATTATTCCAATGGAGCCGTGGTTCGCAGCTCAACAGAATCGTTTGAGCCCGGAGGGCATTCGCTGAAAAAGATCAATAATAATGACCCTCATGGTGGTTATAAAGATCTTTCATCATCAGCCAACTACGATAACTTTGTGTTTGAAGGCTGGATCTACAGACCGACTGTTGGCACTCAGGCCGGTCAGTCAGATCGTCTTGCATTGTCCAATAACAGTGCTAATGGATATGGCTTTTCTATCAGTTCGGGTAGTATAAAAATTGAAAAGCGAAATGGTGGTTCTGCCTCTGGAATTAGTAGTAATGTTTCCTGGTCTCGTCCAACTAATCAGTGGTACCGGTTTGTTTTTGAAAGTGTTGTGGGCGATAAGTTTAAGCTGACAGTTTACAACAGTTCGGGGAGTCAACTAGCTACAGTAACCAGTAATAAGGATACAAGTTATAATTCTTTTAGCAGATTGTATGTCCATGGTGGTCATGAGTACTATGTTGATAAGTTGAGTGTTGCTTCATATTCCGGGTCTGGCACTTTCGCCTATAAGCCAATAAATACCGATAAATTTGAGACAACTGTTCGGGTTAAGGTATGTGATCCAAGTGTTGGTGTTGAGGCTAACTGTAAACAGTATGGTACTAACTGGAAGCCTGAAGGACTGATTCAGCGCTACTCTGATAACATTCGGTACAGTATTTTTGGATATCTGAACGATTCCAACTTCCTTCGGGATGGGGGGGTTTTACGGGCTCGCCAGAAGTTCGTTGGACCCATACAGCTGGATCCATCTGCTGGTGAGATTGCCAATTCGAATATGGAGTGGGATCCCTCTACCGGTATTTTAGTGCGTAATCCAGATCCAACTGATGCGTCTGATACCGCTTCCTATTATGGTACTACGGTTTCTGATAGTGGCGTCATAAACTACCTGAATAAGTTTGGACAACTAAATAATAACAACTTTAAAAGCCACGACCCGGTTAGTGAGCTTTATTACACCGCCCTGAGATATTATAAGCATCAGGGTAACGTCGACGAATATTACACCAAGTCACCGGCGCATAACTCCTCCCCTGGAAGTACTGAAATTGCAAAATGGGTGGATAATTTCCCAGTGATTCGAAGCTGGAATGATCCTATTCAGTACGCCTGTCAGAAAAATGTTGTATTGGGTATAGGCGACGTAAATACTCACCGTGATAAAAACCTGCCTGGAAATACTAATGGTACAGATGAGCCTGCAAAGCCTATAGAGGTATCCACTGATCTCTCGGTGGATGTGAGGACCGCCACTGATAAAATTGCACAACTGGAAGGTATTTCTATTAACACCGGAGCTAGCAGCTATTCTGGACGGAACAACTCCGCTTTCATGGCGGGTCTGGCATACGATGCAAATACCATGGATATCCGCCCGGTAGACTTTGCCGGTACGCAAACAGTGCAAACCTACTGGGTTGATGTGCTTGAAAACCAGTATCTTCGTAACTTAAGAAATAACCAGTTCTGGCTGACCGCTAAGTATGGTGGGTTTGTAGTACGTAAACATCCAAGTTGTTCCCTGGCCAGTTACACTCCGACAGGTACAGAGTGCGACGATCAAAGTTTGGGAGATCCTTATCTGCGTACGGATCCGTTACCTGAATGGTGGTGGTACACCAATACAGATATATTAAACCCCGATGAGTCTGGCAGTGACTACAAAAGAACGGATAACTTTTATACAGCAGGCGATGCCCGCAAGATGGTGGATGGCTTAACGGATGCGTTTGCCTCTATTTCTGCATCGGTTAAGGGGTCTGCTGCGGCATTGACTGCTAATAGCGCGCGCCTGGGAACAGATTCCGCACTATTTAATGCGTTAATGGATTCAACTCTGTGGTCAGGTGATTTGCTTGCCCGGGAGATCAGTGCTGGTGGGGTATTGGTATCTGCCGATACCTGGAGTGCAGCAGCAATTATGGATGCTCTGACGGATTCGGCTATGACCAATCGCAAGATTTTCACCAGCTCTTATGCATCTGAGGATGCATTAACAGGAATTACTCTGAATAGCGATGGCATTGATTTTAAGTGGACTGACCTTTCGGCAGAGCAAAAATTGATGCTGCGCTCGACACCAGCGAGTGGAGCACCAGTAACTGAGGCCGTGGCCCAACAACGCTTGAATTATTTGCGGGGTAGTCGTGCTGATGAACAGACATTAACAGATACCTCGAAGCCGTTTCGCCGCAGGGGGAGTCGTCTGGGTGATATTGTCAACTCATCTCCGCAATATGTTGCCCAGAAAAATTATGGTTTTAGCCGGCTAGGCGCACCTTTTTCAGCGTCAACCCGTGCTGATTATGTGGCCTACCGTGACTCTAATACTTATTCAAATAAACCTCCGATTCTATTGGTGGGTGCAAATGATGGTATGCTGCATGCGTTTGATGCAACCCTGGGGGCTGATGGTGGTAAAGAGCTTTTTGCTTATGTGCCTTCGGGGGTATTCAGCAATCTCTATGAGCTGGTGTACCCTGAATATGGGCATCGCTACTATGTTGATGGTGTTCCTCGTGTTATTGACGCATGGTTTGCGCCATTGGATGTACCAACAGGCGTAACCTCAGGCTGGAAAACCGTTGTGGCCGTCACTCCTGGCGCTGGAGGAGCCGGTGTTTCACTGCTGGATATCAGTGATCCGGAGAATATGACTGCTGCCAAAGTACTCTGGGAGTTTAAGCATAAAGATATGGGTGTATTGATTCAGCAGCCGACGATAACCCCTCTGGCAAATGGCAAGTTTGGGGTTATTATTTCCAGTGGCTTTTCTCATGGTGCCGCTCAGGGGCATATCTGGATATTGAATGTGGCAGACGGCTCAATTATTAAAGATATTGTTGTTCCCACAGCCGGAGGTTTAGGAGAGCCAGCCGTTGTTGATTTGAATCTGGATAAAATCGCTGATCGGATAATTGTTGGAGATACGTTGGGTAATGTGTGGCGTTTTGATATCAATAGCGCCTCGCCCGCTAGCTGGGCACCCCCTGCTAACCTGTTAAGTGGAACGACACCTGTGCCATTCTTTGTCGCCAAAGATTCAGCGGGTGTTCGGCAGCCGATAACAGGTCCTTTGAATGTGGCCTATGATAGTAAAGGCCGGCTTATCGTATTGTTTGGTACCGGCAGTTACTATCTGAGTGGAGATAATGAGGTTGGGACTTCTCCTCAGGTGCAGTCGTTCTACGGGGTTCAGGATAACGGTGCTATTGTGACAGGACGTGCCCAGTTATTGCAGCAAGAAATTATATATGAAGGAACTATTGGTACTAATGGTGTGAGGGTAACCAGTAATAATTACCTGTCGTTATCAGACAAAGGCTGGTATCTGGATCTTGAATGGGCCACCGCTCGCGGGGGGCCGGGTGCTATAGGCGAATTAATCAATACGGAGCCGGTTCTTCGAATTGGTCAGGTGCTCGTTGCAACAAAAATTCCTTCATCGGACCCTTGTGCGGCGGGGGGAAGCAGCTGGATTATAGCTCTTGATTATGAATCAGGGGCGGCTTTGAACAACACGACCTTTGATTATAATGGAGATGGCCAGTTTACTGCTGATGATATGGCTCAAGTTCCAGCTAAAGATGCCAGTGGTAACGATATTACGGTGGCAACATCAGGCTCGGGAGTAATGATGGATGGAGGAAGCAATGGCTTTACTAACTTTGGTACGGACTCTCTCGTCACATCGGTTGATGACGGTCAGGGAGGAGGACAGGGAGGAGGACAGGGAGGAGATAGTAAAACATACGCGTGTTTTACCAATAGTCAGAATGGCAATATAATCTGCCCTAAGTTTAATGGCTCTTCCAGTGCTGGCCGTCGTAGTTGGAGGGAGATTCGATGAGCCAGAGGAAGTACCAGCGCGGTTTCACCTTAATTGAACTGATGATCGTTGTAGCTATTATCGGCATAATTTCCGCAATAGCCTACCCCAGTTATCAGGAGCAGGTGGCGCAAAGTCGGCGTGTTGATGCCCAGGGGAGTTTGCTTTCGTTAGCTCAGTCACTGGAAAGGTATTATACGGAAAATGGGTCCTATACCGGGGCGGTTTTGCCATACACCCAGTCGCCAAAAGATGGCACTGAGAAGTTTTATAACTTATCAGTGCCAGCTTCAACTGCGACGACCTATACGCTTCAGGCTGCGCCAATAAATACTATGGTTGGCGATCGGTGTGGCAATATGACAATCACTCATGCGGGGCAAAAAGGCACCACAGGTGATCCCGTTGATGATTGTTGGTAACCCGCTTTTTTATTGAAATGAATCAGCATTTGTCTAAAAAAAACGCGCCCTGGGCGCGTTTTTTTATATACTCAACCCTCATTGTACCAACCATAAGGTTTTTAAATGTCTGACTACCTGATAATTGGAGCAGGCGTGATTGGGATGCTGACTGCCAGAGAGCTGGCGCAGTCGGGTGCTGAGGTCACGCTGGTGGATATGAATAACTGTGCACAGGAAGCTTCCTGGGCTGGCGGTGGGATCGTTTCACCGCTTTATCCCTGGCGTTATTCTGATCCTGTGACGGCGTTGGCGACCTGGTCACAAACCAGTTATATCCATCTGGCGCAGCAACTGCTGGAAGAGACTGGCCTGGATCCGGAACTGCGTCTGAAAGGGATGTTTATGGTTGGGGTGGATGATGCGGATGAAGCGCTGGCCTGGGGGCGGCGGTATCAGAAACCGATGGAACAGGTCACGGCTGATTTTATCTATCAGAAAGAACCCAGCCTGGCGCCCGGCTTAGACGCTGCGCTGTGGATGCCTGAGGTCGCCAGTATCCGTAACCCCCGCTTAGGGCGTTCTTTACGCCGTAGTATGGAGATCACCCCTAATATTAATCTGATTGAACAGACGCCAGTTGAAGGGCTGCTGGTTGAAAACTATGCCGTCACCGGTGTGCGTACAGCTGATCGCGTGTTACAGGGTGATAAAGTGATTATCGCTGCAGGCGCCTGGAGTAGTGAGCTGCTGGCACCGCTGGAGGTAGAGCTGCCGGTAGAACCGGTGAAAGGGCAGATGATGTTGTTTAAGGCGCCGGTTGGCCTTATTAACCGGGTGGTGCTGATGCAGGGACGTTATCTTATACCCCGTAATGATGGTCGCATCCTGGTAGGTAGTACGCTGGAGCGGGTGGGGTTTGATAAGCAGGCCACCACTGAGGCAAAAGCGTCGTTGTATCAAACCGCGTTAGACATTTGTCCGCAGCTTGAGCGGTATGAACTGGAACATCACTGGGCCGGTTTACGCCCGGGTTCGCCTGAAGGCGTTCCCTATATTGGTGCCGTGCCAGGTTATGATAACCTTTATCTGAATGCCGGACATTTCCGCAATGGACTGGTGCTGGCGCCAGCATCAACCCGCTTGCTGGCGGATATTCTGCTTAATCGCCAGCCGGTGATCAATCCTCTGCCTTATGAGTTGTCCGGACGTGTTTAGCGCTTAGGGGAGATCACATATAACAAAAGGCTTCACATGAAGCCTTTTTAATCTCTCTATGTAACTCAGAGCCAGCTTAATCGTAGATCGTTGGAATTGGCTGGCGTTTATGCTGCGTGCGACGGTAGATATCAATCAGCTTTTCTTCTACATCCTTACTGACGGGCTTTCCTTCAAGGAAGTCATCAATCTGGTTGTAGGTTAATCCAAGCGCGACTTCATCGGCGAGTTGCGGGGTATCACATTCCAGGTCGGCGGTTGGTGTCTTATGTATCAGTTGTTCCGGGGCGCCAAGTGTTTCGGCAACGGCGCGCACCTGGCGTTTACTTAAACCAAACAGCGGCGCGAGATCGCAGGCGCCATCGCCATATTTAGTGTAAAAACCGGTGATGTTTTCAGCGGAATGGTCGGTGCCTAACACCAGACCACCCAGCAGACCCGCAATTTCATACTGTATCGCCATGCGGATACGGGCTTTTACATTACCCTTGGAAAAATCAATATGCGCGGGGCTGCCGGCGTCAATTCCTGCGGCGTCCAGTGCGCTCATGGTTGCAGAGTGAACGCCATCAGCGCCAGGCTTTACGTTTGCTGTGACGCAGGCCGAAGGCGATATAAAGGCCACTGACGCCTGGGCGTCTTCTTCATCCTGCTGAGTGTTATAGGGCAGGCGCACAGCGATAAACCGGTAACTGTCAGCGTTAGTGTCCTGATTGAGTTGCTCAATAGCCAGCTGCGCCAGGCGACCGCAAGTGGTTGAGTCGACGCCGCCACTGATGCCCAGTACCAGGTGTTTACAGCCACTGGCTAACAGGGTTTTCTTAATAAAGTCTATGCGGCGTTGAATCTCTTTTGCAGTATCGATCTGTGGCTGCACCTGCATCTCTGCAACAATTGAAGCTCTGTTCATTGCTAACTCTCATGGTGTTGTACTGGGTCTGATGCTCATTCTAAGTGAAAATAACGGAACCTGTGAAGTGCTTTTCTGGAGCAGTCACGCTTTGCGCTATGACCGTGCATAAGCCGATATAAAAAAGGCGCCATTCAGGCGCCTTGATCAGGTTTGGTGCAATTATTTAGCGGCTTCTGCTTCATTGTCGAAGATGCCGAAAGTCAGACGGCTAAACCATGAGCGTTGCTGCTCTGCTGCGGCTTTGTCCGGAGACGATGTCTGAACCGGACGCGGGGTGTCGTTGCTCCCCAGCAGGCCGAATGTGGCAGTGCTTAGCAGTGACTCTTTTTTCGCCAGTTCTATATTTGACTGGTAGCCCGGAAAGTTTGCATCCAGTACAGCCTGGGAGTCGGCGGCCAGATCAGTCAGGCCCAGTTCATTATAGGCCAGCACCATTACGGAGAGGGCGTCCGGCACGGCCGGGGTTTGTTGATAGTGTTCAACCACATAACGACCGCGGTTCGCAGCAGCAACCCAGGCTTCACGTTTTACATAGTAGCGCGCGACATGCATTTCGTGAGTCGCAAGACGGTTTTTCAGGTAAGTCATCCGTTTTTGCGCATCCGGTGCGTATTCGCTGTTAGGAAAGCGGGAAACCAACTGCTGGAAACTCTGGAATGATTCCAGAGCGCTGCCCGGGTCACGTTGAGTCTCATCAATAGGCAGGTACTTTTCAAAGAATGTCCGGTCCTGTTCGAATGAGGTCAGACCTTTCAGGTAGAGGGCGTAGTCGACATTCTCGTGATTGGGATTCAGACGGATAAAGCGGTCTGCGGTCGCGCGGGCGGCTTCAGGCTCGTAATTCTTGTGGTAAGCGTAGATCAATTCCAGCTGAGCCTGTTCCGAGAACCGGCCAAAGGGATAGCGAGCTTCCAGCAGCTGCAACTTTTCTATTGCGGCAACATAGTTGGCGCTTTCGAGCATATTAAGGGCTTCCTGATAGAGCTGTTGCTCCGGTACATCCGGTGCTTCTTTTTCGTCACTGCTAAACCATGAACAGCCAGATGCGATCAGGGTGATCGAAACAATTGCGAGCAACTTTGCCAGGCGCATAAACATTTATCCTGCTATAAGTGAGAGTTTCCCGTTAGTTGACAGCGGCTACTGTTCGTTTCGGGTATACTGTGCAAAATTAATTCGGCCTATTTAACCATAACCGAATGGCAAGCCAAAGCGTCTCTGCGTTTTCCTTGCGATAAAGCCTATATTTTCTTAATTATTCCGAGACTTAGATAAATCATGACTGAGAAGGTTCAACTTAGCGCAACAGTTTCCGATGATCTGATTGGTAAGCGATTAGATCTGGCTGTTGCCGAACTTTTCCCCGAGTACTCCCGTTCACGACTGCAGAGCTGGATTAAAGATGGCCAATTAACGGTGGATGGTGAGGTGAAGCGTCCCCGGGATAAGCTATTAGGCGGCGAGTTGTTAGCGATAGCTGCAGAGCTGGACATCATTGATCAGTACAAAGCCGTCGAGATGCCATTGGATATCATCTATGAAGATGACGATATCATGATTATCAATAAGCCTGCCGGTCTGGTTGTTCATCCGGCGGCGGGGCACTGGGAAGATACCCTGCTCAATGGGCTGCTGCACTATTATCCTGACATTGCGCAGGTGCCGCGGGCCGGTGTGGTGCATCGGCTGGATATGGATACGACCGGGTTGATGGTCGTTGCTAAAACCATTCAGGCGCAGACTGAGTTAGTGTCGCAGCTGCAGGATCGTTCGATGGGCCGGGAGTATGAAGCGGTTGTCGCCGGCGTGATGACGGGAGGTGGGTCCGTCGATGAGCCTCTGGGCCGGCATTCGCGAAACCGGCAAAAGATGGCTGTCGTGGGTATAGGTAAAGAAGCGATCACTCATTATCGGGTATTGAAACGGTTCCGCGCCCATACCCATATCCGTTTGAAACTTGAAACCGGGCGTACACATCAGATACGTGTGCATATGTCTCATATCAACTACCCGTTGGTGGGCGATCAGCTTTATGGTGGGCGCTTCCGTCTGCCAAAAGGTGTCAGCCCGCAACTGCTGGCTAAATTAAAAGCGTTTAATCGTCAGGCGCTACATGCAAAACGCCTGGAACTATTTCATCCGGTCAGCGGTCAGTTGATGGCATGGGAAGTTGATCTTCCCGATGATATGCAAAGTTTGCTCAGCAGTTTAAAAAGAGATGCTGAGCATCACGAGATCGATCTGTGAAACGGATCGCTGCAGACTGGCCTGCGCCCGATCATATTAGCGCATTTACGACCACCCGGGAGGGGGGCTGCAGTGATGGGGTTTATCGCTCGTTTAATCTGGGTGACCATGTTGGTGACGTGCCAGAGAGTGTTGCTGATAACCGTCTCCTGTTGTCAGCCCAGTGTGCGTTTTCCAGACCGCCGCAATGGCTGACACAGGTGCATGGTACTCAGTTGGTTAAAGCCCGTAATGATGGTCTGGTTGTTGAGGCAGATGCCTGCTGGACCGATGAGGTAGGTCAGCCGTGTGTGGTGATGACGGCGGATTGCTTGCCGGTATTTTTTACTAACACCCGGGGAGACCGCGTCGCGGTGGCTCATGCGGGTTGGCGTGGCCTGGTTGATGGTGTACTTGAGCAAACCCTGACTGTATTTCCTGATCCGTCGGCGGTGTTAGCCTGGTTGGGGCCCGCTATAGGACCGCTGGCGTTTGAGGTTGGGGATGAGGTGCGAACGCAGTTTTGTGCGGTCATCGAAGAGTCTGCGATGGCATTTGTACCGTCAAGAAATCCCGGCAAATGGATGGCTGATATCTATCAGCTTGCCCGTTTACGTCTCAACAGGGCAGGGGTGCAGCGTGTCTCAGGTGGTGATTATTGCACTTTCTCTCAGGCGGAGCTTTTCTTCTCTTACCGTGGAGAGGGCGTGACGGGAAGGATGGCGAGCGTGATATGGATTGGTTGATTTACATCAAGAAAAAAATATAGCCCTGTCTTGATTGATTTTAATTACCATATAACAATGGTTCTCATTAACTTCTATGGTGTATCAATGACGCTGATCGAACTGAAAACCCGCCAGCAGGCAAAAATTATGTCGATTGCAGGGCCTGAATCTCTGCGACAAAGACTGGTGGCGCTGGGTGTCTTAAAAGGCTTGCAGGTGTCGGTTGCGGCTACTTCGTTGCTGGGTAATCCCCGGGTCTATTGCATTGGTAAACAGCAGATCTGCCTGCGAACTAAAGAAGCCAGCCATATTCAGGTGGAGTTGCAGTCCTGATGTCGAATACTATCCCGCATACAAAGCCTTCATATACGATAGCGCTGATCGGTAACCCGAACTGTGGTAAAACCTCGCTTTTTAATCAGCTAACGGGTGCCCGACAGCGCACCGGAAATATGGCAGGTATCACCGTTACCAGTCGGGAAGGTCAGAAAGAGTGGCAGGGAGTCATCTTCCATTTCATCGATCTTCCGGGTATCTACTCGCTGGCGAATAGTCGGGTAGAGGAGATAGTTGCCCGTGATTATCTTATTGATACTCCGCCGGATCTGATTCTGAATGTTGTCGATGCTAATAATCTGGCGCGCAATCTTGCGCTGACGACACAACTGCTGGAGCAGGGGCTGCCGGTAGTGATTGCTCTCAATATGCTGGATGAGCTCGAAAAACGAGGCGACACGATTGATATGGCTGAGCTGAGTCAGGGACTGTTAAAGCCGGTGGTCGGCAGTGATGGTCGCAGCAATAGTCATATTCCGGCGTTAATGGATCTGCTGCTGGACAATATTATGCAGTCGTGTGAGCCATTGCTAATAACCTATGAGCCGCACATGGAACAGGCGATCTGTACATTGGAGCAGGCGGGCCTGAGTCGCTGGCAAGCGGTTCGCTGGCTGGAATCTGCGGGAGAAGGTGTTGCACAGCTGACAGATGAGCAGACACTCGCCGGACAGCAGGCGCTTCAGCTACTTGCCAGTCGCCATGATGAATCACCAGCAGAGATGATCGCAGAGGGGCGCTATGGCTTTATCCACGGTTTATTACATAAAAGCAGCAGTGAACATCAGGATCAGTCGGCAGCAGATCACTGGCTTGATAGTATTGCGCTGAATCGCTGGTTGGGGCTCCCGGTTTTTATCCTGTTGTTGTGGCTGATGTTTGAAGCGACGTTCACCCTGGGGAGTTATCCGGCTGACTGGATCGACGCCGGTGTCAGTTGGGTTGGGCAGCAAGTGGGCGCGTTTATGCCCGAGTCCTTGTTGAAAAACCTCTTAGTGGAAGGTCTTATCGCGGGTGTCGGTGGGGTGTTGGTGTTTCTGCCCAACGTCGTCTTGTTATTCTTTTTTATCGCGCTGCTGGAACAGAGTGGCTATATGGCCCGTGCTGCGTTTCTTACCGATAACCTGATGAGCAAAGTTGGACTGCATGGTAAGGCATTTGTCCCGCTGGTCATGGGCTTTGGTTGCAATGTGCCTGCTATCATGTCTGCGCGTGGCATTGAGGAGCCGCGCGCAAGACTGATTACTATCCTGATAAATCCGTTCATGAGTTGCTCTGCGCGTCTTCCTGTATACGTATTATTAGCCGGGATCTTCTTTGCTGATCATGCTGGCACCGTGCTGTTTGGTTTGTATATGCTTGGCATCCTGGTGGCGTTTGCTGTTGCTGCACTGCTGGCCAGGACGATTCCAGAGCACAATGATGAAACCTTCATTATGGAATTGCCGCCCTGGCGCTTTCCCTCTCCGCGCTCAATGTTGTTGCATGTGTGGGACAAAGCGGGGGATTTCCTCAGTAAAATCGGTGGTGTTATTCTGGTTGGCTCTATCCTTATCTGGCTATTGCAGAGCTTCCCGCAGCAGGGTACGCCATGGCTGGAACAGCTGGGGCATTTTGTCTCGCCGTTGTTTGCGCCGATGGGTTTTGGCTGGCAGGAAACGGTTGCGCTACTGTCGGGCTTTATTGCCAAAGAAGTGATCGCGGCATCGCTGGTGGTGGTCTATCAAACCGATATGAACGATATGGTGGGGCTGCAGGCAGCCCTGGGAAGTGCATTAGCGCCAGCTTCCGGCCTCGCCCTGATGGTATTTACACTGCTGTATATGCCCTGTCTCGCCACCATAGCCGCTATTCGTAGAGAGACGGGCAGTTGGCGCTGGGCGGGTGTCTCAATCATGATGGGGTTGGTGTTAGCCTGGGTCGGTGCCTGGCTGGTCTACACGCTGGCTTCGTTATGGATGTAGTTGTAAGGAGAAGCTATGACCCTTTTTGACTGGGTAGTGCTGGTTTTCGTTATAATCTTGCTGTGCCTCTGGTTTGCCCGGTATCTCTATCGCACCTTTAGCAAGAAGAGTGCTGGTGGGTGCAGCAACTGCTCTGGCTGTGATGCCAGTGACCGGTCTTGCTCTGGATAGCGCATTAAAAAAGTATTTAAATATATAAGCAAAAACTCATATAGCCTTGTAATTCGCCTGATCAGCCCATATTTATCAAGCATAGGAAAGTAAAGTTCAAGCAACCCGCCGTCCGCTTTAATGAAAGCTCAAAACCGGCAGGGTTAAACAGATCAGGAGGGGACTATGCAGCCCGAACGTTTTACCAGCAAATTACAATCAGCCCTGGGGGATGCTCAGTCCCTGGCTGTTGGCAAAGATCACAATTATATAGAACCGGTCCACCTTCTACTGGCACTGCTGGATCAGCAGGGAGGTTCGGTCAGACCTCTGTTGGCCCAGTCTGGCGCCAATGTTAATCAGTTACGCTCATCTGCGCAGCAGCTTTTCAGTGATCTGCCGCAGGTGTCAAACCATGACGGTGAGCTGCGTTTCTCGCCTAACATGGGCAAGCTTTTTAATCTTACCGATAAGTTAGCTCAGCAGCGTGGCGATCAGTATATCGCCAGTGAACTGTTTGTACTGGCGATGCTGGATGATAAAAGCGGCGTAGGCAAACTTCTTAAAGATGCCGGTGTAACCAAGCCGCAGCTGGAACAGGCGATCACACAGATGCGGGGCGGTGATGGTGTGAATGATCCTAATGCGGAAGAGAGCCGTCAGGCGCTGGATAAGTTTACCATCGACCTGACCGAGCGCGCTGAATCGGGCAAGCTGGATCCGGTGATTGGCCGTGATGATGAGATCCGCCGTACCATTCAGGTGTTGCAGCGCCGGACTAAAAACAACCCGGTATTGATTGGCGAACCTGGTGTGGGTAAAACCGCGATTGTTGAAGGGCTGGCACAACGCATTATTAACGGTGAAGTGCCTGAAGGGCTGAAGAACAAAAAAGTTTTATCGCTGGATATGGGGGCACTGATCGCGGGAGCGAAATTTCGCGGTGAGTTTGAAGAGCGTCTTAAAGGCGTTCTCAATGAACTGGCCAAACAGGAAGGTCAGGTTATCCTCTTTATTGATGAGCTGCATACGATGGTCGGTGCCGGGGGCGGTGAAGGCTCAATGGATGCCGGAAACATGTTAAAGCCCGCCCTGGCTCGTGGCGAGTTGCATTGTGTCGGCGCTACCACCCTGGATGAATATCGTAAATACGTTGAGAAAGATGCTGCGCTTGAACGCCGTTTCCAGAAAGTGCTGGTGGATGAGCCCAGCGAAGAGGATACCATTGCCATCCTGCGTGGGTTGAAAGAGCGTTATGAGATCCATCATGGCGTGGATATTACCGACTCAGCCATTATCGCCGCCGCCAAACTGTCACAGCGTTATATCACCGACCGCCAGTTGCCGGATAAAGCGATCGACCTGATTGATGAAGCAGGCAGTCGCATCCGCATGGAGATCGATTCCAAACCTGAAAGTATGGATCGTCTTGAGCGCCGTTTGATTCAGCTGAAAATGGAACGTGAAGCGCTGAAAAAAGAGAAAGATCAGGCGGCTATCAAGCGTCTGGAAGAGCTGCAAACCAATATTGAAACGGTAGAAAAAGAATATTCCGATCTTGAAGAGATCTGGAAGGCAGAAAAAGTGGTGCTGCAGGGTTCTCAGCAGATTAAAGAAAAACTTGATCATGCGCGTACCGAACTGGAACAGGCTACCCGCTCAGGTGATCTGAGTCGGATGTCCGAACTCCAGTATGGAGTTATTCCAGAGCTGGAGAAACAGTTACAGGCTGCGGCGGATGTTGAAGATCAGCCTCAGCAGAATCAGCTGCTGCGTAATCGGGTTGGCGAAGAGGAAGTGGCAGAAGTCGTGTCTAAATGGACCGGTATTCCTGTGTCAAAAATGCTCGAAGGTGAGCGGGACAAATTACTGCGTATGGAAGATGCCCTGCATAAGCAGGTCATCGGTCAGCACGAGGCAGTGCTGGCAGTATCCAATGCGGTGCGTCGATCCCGTGCCGGGTTGGCTGATCCCAACCGGCCGAATGGCTCGTTCCTTTTCCTGGGACCTACGGGTGTCGGTAAGACCGAGCTATGTAAAGCGCTGGCGGGCTTCCTCTTCGATACCGAAGATGCGATGGTGCGGATCGATATGTCTGAGTTTATGGAGAAGCACTCCGTCGCCCGGCTGATCGGCGCGCCTCCTGGATATGTGGGTTATGAGGAAGGTGGTTACCTGACGGAAGCGGTTCGTCGTAAGCCCTATTCAGTATTGCTGCTGGATGAGGTTGAAAAAGCGCATCCGGATGTATTCAATATCCTTCTTCAGGTGCTTGAAGATGGCCGTCTGACCGATGGTCAGGGACGTACAGTCGATTTCCGCAACACGATTGTGGTGATGACATCCAACCTGGGCTCCGATCTGATTCAGAACTTCAGTGATGATGAGGATTATGATCTGATGAAAGCATCCGTGATGGAGGTTGTGGGTAATCACTTCCGTCCAGAGGTGATCAACCGCATTGATGAAGTGGTCGTCTTCCATAGTTTGCGTAAAGAGCAGGTCAGAGGCATCGCAGAGATTCAGCTTAACCGTCTCCGTAAACGTCTGACTGAACGTGAACTGACGTTGACGCTGACATCCACCGCTATGGATAAACTGGTCGATGTTGGTTTCGAGCCGATCTATGGCGCGCGTCCACTGAAGCGGGCAATTCAGCAGTGGATAGAAAACCCCTTAGCGCAGGAGCTACTCGCGGGTAAATATCTACCGGGATCTGAGATCGGAGTTGATGTCGAAGCAGGGAAGTTTATATTCAGGTAAAAGCAGCTGCTAGAACGCGACTGCGTCGCTTGCTAGTGGCGAGAACGGAAACTGCGTTTCCTGCTAGAACAAGCAAAGACAAAACATAAAACCGCCGTTAGGCGGTTTTTATGTTTAAGGGGGTATTATTCTACGGGCTTGCTTACGATGTGGGTTTTCACAATACCTATAAGAAGGCTCTGCTAGCGACTAGCAAGTCGCGAAGCGACGTCTGGCAGCGGCGCAGCCGTGTTCTAGACACCTGCCGTTAAAAACTTCGATGTTTTTCATTAAATTGACACTTTTTCGTGCTCCCCCTGTTGACTCCTCTGCCCCAGAATGTAGAATGCGCTTCCTCGCTTGAGACAGCCACCGGAAACGGTCACTGAAACAAGTTGGGCTGTTAGGCTTAACGCCTTGATAACGCTGTGTTTACAGCGGGTTTCAAGTGACGTTAAGTAGAACAGGAAGCCGATCAGGCGGTTTGAAAATTTAGTTAAAATTCTCAAACAAAATGGTTGACTTCATCAGGGTGTTGAGTAGAATACGCACCTCGCTTGAGACGACTCACCGGCAACGGTTGAGAGTTGATAGCAACGCTCTTTAACAGTTAGATCAGATAATTCGTGTGGGCGCTTGTTGAGATGAAGCACAAAAGCTTTATCAAAGTAAGCGACACCAAGTAAATTCATTTAAGTGTATTTGCAAGTTGTTTAATACTTTGAGCTAGATTTATATATGTCTTTTTCCGACATATTTGATTAAAACTGAAGAGTTTGATCATGGCTCAGATTGAACGCTGGCGGCAGGCTTAACACATGCAAGTCGAGCGGTAACAGAGAGTAGCTTGCTACTTTGCTGACGAGCGGCGGACGGGTGAGTAACGCGTAGAAATCTGCCTGGTAGTGGGGGATAGCCCAGAGAAATTTGGATTAATACCGCATACGCCCTACGGGGGAAAGCAGGGGACCTTCGGGCCTTGCGCTATCAGATGAGTCTGCGTCGGATTAGCTTGTTGGTGAGGTAATGGCTCACCAAGGCGACGATCCGTAGCTGGTCTGAGAGGATGATCAGCCACACTGGGACTGAGACACGGCCCAGACTCCTACGGGAGGCAGCAGTGGGGAATATTGCACAATGGGCGCAAGCCTGATGCAGCCATGCCGCGTGTGTGAAGAAGGCCTTAGGGTTGTAAAGCACTTTCAGCAGTGAGGAAAGGTTGTAGCTTAATACGCTATAGCTGTGACGTTAACTGCAGAAGAAGGACCGGCTAACTCCGTGCCAGCAGCCGCGGTAATACGGAGGGTCCGAGCGTTAATCGGAATTACTGGGCGTAAAGCGCGCGTAGGCGGTTTGTTAAGTCAGATGTGAAAGCCCCGGGCTCAACCTGGGAACTGCACCTGATACTGGCAAACTAGAGTACAGAAGAGGGTGGTGGAATTTCCTGTGTAGCGGTGAAATGCGTAGATATAGGAAGGAACATCAGTGGCGAAGGCGACCACCTGGTCTGATACTGACGCTGAGGTGCGAAAGCGTGGGGAGCAAACAGGATTAGATACCCTGGTAGTCCACGCCGTAAACGATGTCTACTAGCCGTTGGGACACTTGATGTCTTAGTGGCGCAGCTAACGCACTAAGTAGACCGCCTGGGGAGTACGGCCGCAAGGTTAAAACTCAAATGAATTGACGGGGGCCCGCACAAGCGGTGGAGCATGTGGTTTAATTCGACGCAACGCGAAGAACCTTACCTACTCTTGAAATCCAGAGAATTCGCTAGAGATAGCTTAGTGCCTTCGGGAACTCTGTGACAGGTGCTGCATGGCTGTCGTCAGCTCGTGTTGTGAAATGTTGGGTTAAGTCCCGTAACGAGCGCAACCCTTGTCCTTATTTGCCAGCACGTAATGGTGGGAACTCTAAGGAGACTGCCGGTGACAAACCGGAGGAAGGTGGGGACGACGTCAAGTCATCATGGCCCTTACGAGTAGGGCTACACACGTGCTACAATGGCCGGTACAGAGGGCCGCAAACCTGCGAGGGGGAGCAAATCTCAGAAAACCGGTCGTAGTCCGGATTGGAGTCTGCAACTCGACTCCATGAAGTCGGAATCGCTAGTAATCGCGAATCAGAATGTCGCGGTGAATACGTTCCCGGGCCTTGTACACACCGCCCGTCACACCATGGGAGTGGATTGCACCAGAAGTAGTTAGTCTAACCTTCGGGAGGACGATTACCACGGTGTGGTTCATGACTGGGGTGAAGTCGTAACAAGGTAGCCCTAGGGGAACCTGGGGCTGGATCACCTCCTTAAACGATAGCGGAATCTTAGCAAGCGTTCACACGAATTATCTGATCACTGATAGAGAGAGCAGATTGCATGCAAATGCAGATGGTTTATTCGAAATGATTTTCGGTTAATCAAGGCATGCTTAGAGCGAAAGAGGGAGTGTACGACAGTACATGACCGATTGAACGAATAAGCATAACGCCGAGTAACCGGAAAGCATGAAGAAGAAATAGGCTTGTAGCTCAGCTGGTTAGAGCGCACCCCTGATAAGGGTGAGGTCGGTGGTTCAAGTCCACTCAGGCCTACCAATTTTGCGTAACTCTTCGTTGTGATATCACTCGCATAGTGAACTATGCGTCGCCATATCACGCCTCGATTAACACAAAATATCTTCTTCGGGCTTACCCGGATAAGTGGTTCGTTAAACCAAACAGGTTATAACAAGCGTTAAGCTATGTTATAGCGCTGGGGCTATAGCTCAGCTGGGAGAGCGCCTGCTTTGCACGCAGGAGGTCTGCGGTTCGATCCCGCATAGCTCCACCATTTTGCGCCACTCTGCGTTGTAAACATCGTCGTATAGCGAGCTATACGTCCTCCGTTTTCGCCTGGATTGACCCAAAATATGGCTGATGAATTATCTGATTGCTCGTCTGAAAGTCTTAAAAAATACACATCGATCTGATGTTTATCTTTTAAAGCTTTTAGCTTTAAACGCTCTTTAACAATTGAATCCTGTAACAAAACGAGAAATGTACAAGCGCTTATCCGGCGTAAATGTATCGTTACTTCAGCGTCATCTTTGATGACAATGAAGTTTTATCAGTGACTTTGACAGACCCTTTTGGGTTATATGGTCAAGTGACTAAGCGTGCACGGTGGATGCCTTGGCAGTCAGAGGCGATGAAGGACGTGGTAACCTGCGATAAGGTTCGGGGAGTCGGTAAACAGACTTTGATCCGGACATTTCCGAATGGGGAAACCCACCCAGTATAAGCTGGGTATCTCTTAGTTGAATACATAGACTTTGAGAGGCGAACCCGGGGAACTGAAACATCTAAGTACCCGGAGGAAAAGAAATCAACCGAGATTCCCCTAGTAGCGGCGAGCGAACGGGGACCAGCCCTTAAGCTACTTTAACGTTAGCAAAACACTCTGGAAAGTGTGGCCATAGTGGGTGATAGCCCTGTATGCGAAAACGTTTTAGTAGTGAAATCGAGTAGGACGGGACACGTGTTATCCTGTCTGAATATGGGGGGACCATCCTCCAAGGCTAAATACTCCTGACTGACCGATAGTGAACCAGTACCGTGAGGGAAAGGCGAAAAGAACCCCTGTGAGGGGAGTGAAATAGAACCTGAAACCGTGTACGTACAAGCAGTGGGAGCGGTCCTTGAGACCGTGACTGCGTACCTTTTGTATAATGGGTCAGCGACTTAATTTTAGTAGCAAGGTTAACCGTCTAGGGGAGCCGTAGGGAAACCGAGTCTTAATAGGGCGTGCAGTTGCTAGGATTAGACCCGAAACCGAGCGATCTATCCATGGGCAGGTTGAAGGTTGAGTAACATCAACTGGAGGACCGAACCGACTACCGTTGAAAAGTTAGCGGATGACCTGTGGATCGGAGTGAAAGGCTAATCAAGCTCGGAGATAGCTGGTTCTCCTCGAAAGCTATTTAGGTAGCGCCTCGTGTCTCACCATTGGGGGTAGAGCACTGTTTCGGCTAGGGGGTCATCCCGACTTACCAACCCGATGCAAACTCCGAATACCAATGAGTGCAATCACGGGAGACACACGGCGGGTGCTAACGTCCGTCGTGAAAAGGGAAACAACCCAGACCGTCAGCTAAGGTCCCAAAGTTATGGTTAAGTGGGAAACGATGTGGGAAGGCTTAGACAGCTAGGAGGTTGGCTTAGAAGCAGCCACCCTTTAAAGAAAGCGTAATAGCTCACTAGTCGAGTCGGCCTGCGCGGAAGATATAACGGGGCTCAAACCATACACCGAAGCTACGGACGCTGTTTACAGCGTGGTAGAGGAGCGTTCTGTAAGCCGTTGAAGGGAAAGCTGTAAGGCATCCTGGAGGTATCAGAAGTGCGAATGCTGACATGAGTAACGATAAGGGGAGTGAAAAACTTCCCCGCCGGAAGACCAAGGGTTCCTATCCAATGCTAATCAGGGTAGGGTGAGTCGACCCCTAAGGCGAGGCTGAAGAGCGTAGTCGATGGGAAACAGGTTAATATTCCTGTACTTCTTGTTATTGCGATGGAGTGACGGAGAAAGCTAGGCCAGCACGGCGTTGGTTGTCCGTGTTTAAGGTTGTAGGCTGGGAACTTAGGCAAATCCGGGTTCCTAAGGCCGAGAATTGATGACGAGCCCTCTTTTGGGTGAAGTGGTTGATGCTATGCTTCCAGGAAAAACTTCTAAGCTTCAGATAACAAGAAATCGTACCCCAAACCGACACAGGTGGTCAGGTAGAGAATACCAAGGCGCTTGAGAGAACTCGGGTGAAGGAACTAGGCAAAATGGTACCGTAACTTCGGGAGAAGGTACGCCGGTGCTGGTGATGGGACTTGCTCCCTAAGCTGGCGCTGGTCGAAGATACTAGGTGGCTGCGACTGTTTATTAAAAACACAGCACTCTGCAAACACGAAAGTGGACGTATAGGGTGTGACGCCTGCCCGGTGCTTGAAGGTTAATTGATGGGGTTAGCTTCGGCGAAGCTCTTGATCGAAGCCCAAGTAAACGGCGGCCGTAACTATAACGGTCCTAAGGTAGCGAAATTCCTTGTCGGGTAAGTTCCGACCTGCACGAATGGCGTAACGATGGCCACACTGTCTCCACCCGAGACTCAGTGAAATTGAAATTGCGGTTAAGATGCCGTATATCCGCGGCTAGACGGAAAGACCCCGTGAACCTTTACTATAGCTTCGCAGTGGACTTTGATATTACTTGTGTAGGATAGCTGGGAGGCTTTGAAACCTGGACGCCAGTTCAGGTGGAGCCAATCTTGAAATACCAGCCTGGTACTATTGAGGTTCTAACTCAGGTCCCTTATCGGGATCGAGGACATTGTGTGGTGGGTAGTTTGACTGGGGCGGTCTCCTCCTAAAGAGTAACGGAGGAGTACGAAGGTGCGCTCAGCATGGTCGGAAATCATGCAACGAGTATAAAGGCATAAGCGCGCTTGACTGCGAGACAGACACGTCGAGCAGGTACGAAAGTAGGTCTTAGTGATCCGGTGGTTCTGTATGGAAGGGCCATCGCTCAACGGATAAAAGGTACTCCGGGGATAACAGGCTGATACCGCCCAAGAGTTCACATCGACGGCGGTGTTTGGCACCTCGATGTCGGCTCATCACATCCTGGGGCTGAAGCCGGTCCCAAGGGTATGGCTGTTCGCCATTTAAAGTGGTACGCGAGCTGGGTTTAGAACGTCGTGAGACAGTTCGGTCCCTATCTGCCGTGGACGTTTGAGATTTGAGAAGAGTTGCTCCTAGTACGAGAGGACCGGAGTGAACGAACCTCTGGTGTTCGGGTTGTCATGCCAATGGCATTGCCCGGTAGCTATGTTCGGACAGGATAACCGCTGAAAGCATCTAAGCGGGAAGCCCCCTTCAAGATGAGATCTCACTGGGACCTTGAGTCCCCTGAAGAGCCGTTCAAGACCAGGACGTTGATAGGCTGGGTGTGTAAGCGTTGTGAGGCGTTGAGCTAACCAGTACTAATTGCTCGTGAGGCTTGACCATATAACGCCAAAAGCGTTTGGGTCATTGATTGACGATACATGAGTGGGTCATCTGAAGAAAACAGAGAGACGCACGACACGGATATGAGTTTGTACACGCTCCGGTTACAGGATTCGAATGACGCTTTGAACGACAAGCCAACGCTTGAGTTCAAATCGTTAGAGCAACCAGTTTTGCTTGGCGACCATAGCGAGATGGAACCACCCGATCCCTTACCGAACTCGGAAGTGAAACGTCTTAGCGCCGATGGTAGTGTGGGGTTTCTCCATGCGAGAGTAGGTCATCGCCAAGCACCTAATAAGACGAAACCCCAGCACTTTGTGCTGGGGTTTTTTCGTTTGTGGGCAAACGGAAAAGTCAGACGCTGCTACGCAGCTTGCTAGAACGGCGCTGCGCGCCTGCTAGTCGTTAGAATAAGCGGAAGAGCAAAAGCAAAAGCCTTCTTAGCGACGCTAGCATGCCCTCTGGGTACCTCGTCGCGATAGCTTCACAATTCAGTCTCACTGGTGTCCCGGCTTTTTCTAGCAGGAGCCGAAGGCTCCGATCTGGCAAGTGGCGCAGCCACGTCTAGCAAGCTGCGAAGCAGCGGTCTAGCGACTGCTCTTAAACTCTACCTCTTCTTCTGCCATCCATACACTTATCTTCTCAGGTCTGCCCGACGGGCTGAGTTGAAGGTAGCCGATACCATTTCCAAGGTTTAATCTGTAATTGGGATCAGTGGATTTTTTGCGTGCGCGAATGCGCATCCGGCGTCGCTTTGTAAACCAGTTGAGAGGTGATTTTGAGCCGTAAAGTAATGTGTTCAGCCGATCAAACCAGCGTAATAGTGTTTGCGGGAATTCGTTCTTAAAGCCACTGCAGGTTATCTGCCATATGTCTGGACTGGAGGTGCTGGATCTGAGTCTGATGTCGTAGGCAAAAGAGTAATGAACATCGCCTGAGAGGATGATGAAGTTTTCTGGGGTTTTCGGATGCTGGAATATATTCAGAATGACGTTCGCTGAACCGGGGTGGGCCATCCAGTTTTCTGCATCAACCAGTAGTGGTTTGCCAAAATAGGTAAAGACACGCTGCACCATCTCTATTAACTTGACGCCGAAAATAGGTGCCGGGGAGATTAGTAGTACTGATTGCTCATCTATAAGTTCATTCTGAAGCTCAGACAGTGATGACCAGTCCATGAGGCCTGATGGTCTGTTAGGGTCGCTCTCTGAACGCCAGCGGTGGGTGCGTGTGTCGAGAACAATTATTTTTGGTGATGTCGGCACGGAATAGTGCCACTGATCAAAGTTGAGAATAGCCTCTAATATGTCCTCTCTTTTGTTCTGGTCGGTAGTAGCGATGGTTTCCTTTATATGATTTAGCCATTCGTCAGGAAAAGCATCGGGATTATTGCCCCAGCCCTGGCAAAGCCAGTAACCAGCCAGAGCATTGCCGAGCATTTGTCGGGCAAACGGGTTTCCGTAGGCTGTTTCCTCCCATCCCCTCGTCAGGTTCCAGTCATCGGTGACATCATGGTCATCAAACATCATATACGTTGGTATATGGGCCAGTAGTCTCTGAATTCTGCCTAGTTCGCTAGCAAATGTCTCGATTTCTCCCCGTTCCTGAAAGAACCGCTCTCTCTTATCTGCAGGTATCTGCTCACAGGGTTCAAGGCTGATGTATTGCCATAGCGCTGGAGACCATACCAGCAGATACATAGAGAAAATTTCACTAAAGGTTATCAGATGGTTCTGAGCAGAGTCGCTGGTGAAGACGGGTTTGCGAACACCTTTGAAGATTCGCTGGATCGCATCGTTGGCAGGCTTGTCATCGGGGAGAAGTTGTTCTCTGGCATAATAGCAGTTGGGGTGATTGTATAGTTCACTTGCCTGGGTAATGGCTTCTCCAGGGAGAGATTCATCGGGCAATCCCAGAAAGTCTATAGTCTGGTGAATTGCCTGAAGCATAGGTCCTGCGACATCGTCAGCATAGATCTGATCTCCTGACATAATCAGCAGGGTTGGTCTTCGATCTACAGACATCTCGCCGAGACGCTTATCAGCAATTGTCAGCGCATCGACCCCAGGGTGATGTGGTTTGCGACATGATCCATGCAGGATGGAGGCAAGATGGGGTTGAAAACAAAGCGTTGGCAGATGCTCCCCTGGATAAAGTAGTTCCGGACAAAGATCAGTCAGTTGGTGGTTATCATCATTGGTTTTAAGGTTCAGCGAATAGCTGATGATGTTGCCAGGCTGGAGCGGGGATTGCAGGTCAAGCTGGAGTAGATAGGTGTATGCATGCTCACCAATGATCACCTGATGCTGATTGAGCTGATGATCGATAGTCTGGTTATCACGCTCTAAATGGCTATTAAAGGTGACCGGTTGGCTGGTTACCAGCCAGAGGTTTAACTGGGTCTCTGTAAATCGGCGGACAACTGGTCCGGCAAGTAGTAAGGGTAGATCGATCATCGCGTCAGCTTTCTGTATGCTTTAGGCTGTTACATTAGCAAAAAATTGCTGGGATATCTGCTTGTCAGTTTTTCCGGATGAGTTGTCGTAGTAATGGCTTCAGGGCGCTCCCGTTGCAGCTGTTTTTGTTCCGCAAACTGCCTGGATCTATATCAGTGAGCAGGAGTGTATCGTGCGAGCTGATGCAGATGAGTTACGTAGGGTATTCACTTCTGCCTTAAAGAGAAGTCTGATCGTGGGGTTATTGACGCTCTTATCAGATACCAGGCCATAACCCACTATGGTGTAAATGATGGGGAGGGTGATTCTGGCAGCCAGATATACCTGAATAGTTTCCATCTTTGCGCAGCAATCTGGATAGTTATGTTACTGGTTTTCTATGTTTCAGAAATGGTAGCGGTGATTTTTCAGGATACTCATAATGGTAGGGACGGCTTCATAGACAATGGTAGTCAGATGGACTAAAATATCGCCGATTTGCATGCTGAAAATGCACTAAAAGAATTCTCTACAGAAAAGCGAGGCGGGCATTTTGTTCTACCTCGCTTTTTTGCAACTTATAGTTTATTTATTCTGTTTAGATTATCGCACTAAGCGGGGAGGTTAATTTTGACAAGACCAGCCATTCTGGCCCTTGAGGACGGCAGCATCTTCCGGGGAGTGGCGATTGGCGCGGATGGCCAGTCCAGCGGAGAAGTTGTATTTAATACTTCCATGACTGGTTATCAGGAGATTCTGACGGATCCATCGTATTGTCGTCAGATTGTGACCCTGACCTATCCACACATCGGTAACGTGGGAGCAAATACAGAGGATGAAGAGTCCTCTCAATCATGGGTTGCAGGTCTTGTGATCCGCGATCTGCCGCTGATCGCCAGTAATTGGCGCTGTGAGCAGAGCCTGGATGAATACCTGAAAGCAAATAATATTGTCGGTATTGCGGATATTGATACCCGCCGGTTGACCCGTATTTTGCGTGAGAAAGGTTCATTGAACGGCTGCGTTATGGCCGGTGAGATTGATGAAGATAGCGCGCTGGCGGCGGCTAAAGCCTTCCCCGGTCTGAAGGGAATGGATCTGGCGAAAGAGGTGACTACGGAACAGCCGTATCAGTGGACGTCAACGACCTGGGATCGTGTAGAAGGTCATCAGGATATTGCTGATGCTGATCTTCCTCACCATGTGGTTGCATATGACTACGGTGTGAAGCGTAATATTTTGCGCATGCTGGTTGAGCGTGGCTGTCGTCTGACGGTCGTTCCGGCTAAAACAACGGCTGCTGAGGTGCTGGCGCTTAATCCCGATGGCGTCTTTTTGTCGAATGGCCCCGGGGACCCGGAGCCTTGCGATTATGCGATCGCTGCGATTCAGGAGATTTGTCAAACCGATCTGCCTGTCTTTGGTATCTGTCTGGGCCATCAGCTATTGGCGCTGGCTTCCGGTGCACACACTATGAAGATGAAGTTTGGTCATCATGGTGCTAACCACCCGGTGCAGGATCTGAATAGCAAGCAGGTGATGATTACCAGTCAGAACCATGGGTTTGCGGTAGATGAAACAACACTGCCTGAAACGCTGCGTGCGACTCACAAATCACTGTTTGACGGTTCCCTGCAAGGGATTGAACGCACCGATCGTGCGGCTTTCAGTTTTCAGGGCCACCCTGAAGCAAGCCCCGGCCCGCGCGATGTTGCGCCGCTGTTTGATCGCTTTATCCGTGATATTGAAGCGCGTAAGGCTTAAGCGGCCTGGTTTAAGTTCAATACGTACTGTCTGTGAGATAACTCCGGGCAGTTTTTAAAGAATTAAAATTTTCGATCGGTTGTTTACACATGCCAAAACGTACGGACATACAAAGTATTCTTATCCTCGGTGCGGGTCCTATCGTTATCGGTCAGGCCTGTGAGTTTGATTACTCCGGAGCCCAGGCCTGTAAAGCTCTGCGTGAAGAGGGCTATCGCGTCATTCTGGTTAACTCTAACCCTGCGACCATTATGACGGATCCATCGATGGCGGATGCCACCTATATTGAGCCGATTCAGTGGAAAACGGTTGCCAAAATTATCGAACAGGAACGCCCTGATGCCCTGCTGCCAACGATGGGTGGTCAGACTGCGCTGAACTGTGCGCTGGATCTTGAACGTGAAGGTGTGCTGGAGCAGTTTGGTGTCGAAATGATCGGTGCTAATGCGGATACTATCGATAAAGCGGAAGACCGGGATCGCTTTGATAAAGCGATGAAATCAATTGGTCTGGAATGCCCCCGTGCTGCGATTGCGCATAGCATGGAAGAGGCACTGCAGGTTCAGTCGCAACTGGGCTTCCCGTGTATTATTCGTCCCTCTTTCACCATGGGTGGGACCGGCGGTGGTATCGCTTATAACAAAGAAGAGTTTATCGAGATCTGTGAACGTGGTCTTGATCTTTCGCCGACCAGTGAGCTGTTAATTGATGAATCGTTGATTGGCTGGAAAGAGTATGAGATGGAGGTGGTGCGTGATAAAAGCGATAACTGCATCATCGTCTGCTCGATAGAAAACTTTGATGCGATGGGGGTACACACCGGTGACTCCATCACAGTTGCTCCTGCGCAGACACTGACAGATAAAGAGTATCAGTGGATGCGGGATGCCTCTTTAGCAGTGCTGCGTGAAATTGGTGTTGAGACGGGTGGTTCTAACGTCCAGTTCGGTCAGTGCCCTAAAACCGGCCGCTTTGTTATTATCGAGATGAACCCGCGGGTATCCCGTTCTTCTGCGTTGGCGTCTAAAGCGACGGGCTTCCCTATCGCTAAAGTGGCCGCCAAACTGGCGATCGGCTATACCCTGGACGAACTGCAAAACGATATTACCGGTGGCGCAACCCCTGCATCATTTGAGCCGGCTATCGATTATGTCGTCACTAAAATACCGCGCTTTACCTTCGAGAAGTTTCCGCAGGCAAACGACCGTCTGACAACTCAGATGAAGTCGGTGGGTGAGGTGATGGCGATTGGCCGTACCCAACAGGAATCTCTACAGAAAGCGCTTCGTGGTCTCGAAGTCGGTGCCACGGGCCTCGATTCTATTCTTGATCTGAAGAGCGAAGATGCGCGCACTGAAATTGTTCGGGAGATGATGCAACCTGGTGCTGAGCGGATCTGGTATCTCGGTGACGGGTTCCGACTGGGGATGACGGTTGAAGAGCTATATGAGCTGTCCGGCATTGATCCCTGGTTCCTGGTGCAGGTTGAAGATCTGATTAAAGATGAATTGCGGGTCTCTACTATGACCCTGTCTGAACTCGATAAAACTGAGCTGTATCGTCTGAAGCGTAAAGGCTTTTCTGATGCACGTTTGTCGACTTTGCTGGGTGTGTCTGAAAAGCAGGTACGGAAACAGCGTCATAAGCTGGGTATTCGTCCGGTTTATAAGCGTGTTGATACCTGTGCGGCGGAGTTCTCAACCGACACCGCTTATATGTACTCTACTTACGAGGAAGAGTGCGAAGCCAATGCCACTGAACGTGAGAAAATCATGGTGATTGGTGGTGGTCCTAACCGTATCGGCCAGGGGATCGAGTTCGACTACTGTTGCGTACATGCAGCACTGGCGGCACGTGAAGATGGTTATGAAACCATTATGGTTAACTGTAACCCTGAAACCGTGTCTACCGATTACGATACTTCTGACCGGTTGTACTTTGAGCCAATTACGCTGGAAGATGTGTTAGAGATCGTACATGTTGAAAAGCCTAAAGGTGTTATTGTGCAGTACGGTGGTCAGACGCCGCTGAAACTTGCGCTGGCGCTTGAGCAAGCCGGAGTGCCGATCATTGGTACCTCTCCGGAGGCGATCGACCGGGCGGAAGACCGTGAACAGTTCCAGCAGATGTTGAAGCGTCTGGGGCTGAAACAGCCGGAAAACGCGACCGTTCGTTCACTTGAAGAAGCGGTTATCGAAGCTGAAAAACTGGGCTATCCGTTGGTTGTACGTCCATCCTACGTGCTGGGTGGCCGGGCGATGGAAATTGTCTATAAAGAAGCTGAGCTACGTCAGTATATGACGTCTGCTGTAAAAGTGTCTCATGATGCCCCTGTATTGCTGGACCACTTTCTTAATGCCGCGATCGAAGTGGATATCGATGCTGTCAGTGATGGTGAGACGGTTGTTATTGGTGCAATTATGCAGCATATCGAGCAGGCGGGGGTTCACTCTGGTGACTCTGCTTGTTCTCTGCCGCCTTACAGCCTGCCGGAAGCGCTGCAGAACGAAATGCGTGAGATGGTGCGCAAGATGGCTCTGGAGCTGGGCGTTGTCGGTCTCATGAATACTCAGCTGGCCTATCAGGATGGTGAAGTCTACGTTATTGAAGTTAACCCGCGTGCGTCACGGACAGTACCGTTTGTGTCGAAATGCATCGGTGTCTCACTGGCGAAGATTGGTGCTCAGGTGATGACCGGTAAGACATTGAAAGAGATCGGCTTTACCGAAGAGATCGTGCCGACGCTGTTTAATGTCAAAGAAGCGGTATTCCCATTCAACAAGTTCCAGGGGGTTGACCCGATTCTGTCACCGGAGATGAAATCCACCGGTGAAGTAATGGGTGTGGGAGAGACTTTCGGTGAAGCGTTTATGAAAGCGCAGCTGGGAGCTGGTGAAAAAATGCCGGTTACCGGGAAAGCCTTTATCTCTGTACGTGACGTTGATAAGCAAAACGGTCTTTCTGTCGCCCGTGAGCTGGTCGATCTTGGTTTTACCCTTGTGGCAACCAGTGGTACGGCCGCGCTCCTGAAGCAGAATGGGCTTGATGTCCAGCTTGTGAATAAGGTTATGGAAGGTCGGCCAAATATTGTTGATATGATTAAAAACGATGAAATCGTTTATGTCATCAACACCACTGAAGGTCGAAAGGCAATTGCAGACTCTGCCGAGATTCGTCGTTCCGCCTTGCAGCACAAGGTGCCTTACAGTACCACTCTGGCGGGTGCTGAAGCGATGATCATGGCGATGCAGTATGGTGAAGAGAAAACCGTACGGCGCCTGCAAGACCTTCATTAAGGAATAAAATAGTATTATGCAAAAATTTCCAATGACCGTGAGCGGTGAGAAATCGTTACGGGATGAGCTGGACGATCTGAAAACTGTTCAGCGTCCAACTGTGATTGCTTCCATTGCTGAAGCACGTGAACATGGCGACTTGAAAGAGAACGCTGAATACCATGCGGCTCGTGAGCAGCAGGGCTTTATCGAGGGGCGGATTCAGGAGCTGGAAGGCAAGCTGGGTTCGGCTCAGGTGATTGACGTCACGCAGATTCCGCATACCGGGAAAGTGATCTTTGGTACCACCGTTGATCTGATTAATCTGGATACAGATGAGACCGTCAGTTACCAGATTGTTGGGGATGATGAGGCGAATATTAAAGGGGGTAAAATCTCAATTAGTTCGCCAATCGCCCGCGCTTTGATTGGCAAAGAGGAAGGTGATGTGGCTGTCGTGCAGACTCCTGGCGGTGGCGTTGAATATGAGATTGACCAGGTGCACCATATCTGACTTAGCAATCAAATAAAAAAACCGCCGGTGGGCGGTTTTTTTGTGTCTGAAGCCGTTGTAAACGCTGCTTTTTATTCTGTGTGAAGCCTTACAGAGAATCAACACAGCGAGGGTAAAGAGACTGAAACCCCTCAGCATGTGAACATGGCTTTCCTCCAGCCTGGCCGCCGGAGTTTCTGCGGAAGTGATTTGCTCTGTTTTCGGCCAGGTTTTCATAGAACGTCCAGAGATGCTCCTGTCCCTGCATGCACTCTATCGCTCTTTTTTTCGCTTCCCATACTTCAGAGATATCCAGGAAAAGGTCTGGTTTCCATTCCATCTGTTCACTTTGATGAGGTTCAAAAAGGTATAACTGGGGGGCAGCTAAAACTTTTTCTCCAGGGTTGTGTCCCCAGGCCTGAGCGATCATGCGGCACTGAATGGCGATTTCGGTAGCATACATATGGTCAGTGTTATAAGGGTCCCATTTAGAATGGCTCATCATAAAGTCCGGCTGTACCGCGCGGATAAGATCGACAATCTGATATTTGCCATCCGTATTAATCTCCAGTGGATAATCACCAAAGTCGAAAAATTGGATATCATGGGCATTTAACGCCTGAGCTGCTGCTTCTGCTTCTTTACGCCTTTCTAGTTTAACTTTCTCAATAGTCATGCCCTCTTGTTTCCAGAGTTTAGCCGACTCGCCTCGTTCACCATAAGAAAGACATGCAATGGTGACTTCATAACCGAGTTTCTGATGCAGAGCGATTGCTCCTCCGCATCGCCATACGAAATCTGCTGAGTGGGCGCTGATAATCAGGGCTGACTTCTTATTGCTCATCGTTAAATCCTAAAAGTTAATAAATGATATAACATAACTATTCATTATTTTTCTTCGTCAGGCTATTTCCATTTATTGCTTTACGTATCCGTTTTTTAGATAGTTCTCTTTAAATCTGCATGGCAACATGCCGAAAGAACAAGAGGCTGGTATCTGATCTGAGGTCGTCAGTCAGGGAGGGATTCGGATCGTGATCTGTGTCGCGCATAAAAAAACTGCCGATAAGGCAGTTTTCTGTTGCTGATCCGTTATTGTCAGATTAACGTAGCAGGTTGGATAGCTTGGGATCAGGATCTTTGGCGCCGCGATACAAGAGCGCGACATTGCCGATCTCCTGAACAACAGTCGCTTCAACAATCTTGGCCATTTCGCTGATCAGTTGTTTTTTTGCTTCACGGTCACCCACAGCAAATTTTACTTTGATCAGTTCGTGGTCTTCGAGCGCGCGATCCGCTTCCAGTAGAATGTTCTCGCTGAGGCCATTACCGGCGACAGTGATAATAGGATTGAGGCTGTGTCCGATTGTGCGGAACTGCTTCTTTTGCGTAGGGGTTAAGCTCATACTAAAATACGTGACCTTTGAATTTTGGAGCGGAAGACCCGCTCAGAATCATAATTAAACGATTTTACCTGAGTTAGTCCTTAGAAAGTAGACATTGACTCAAATTCCGAGCGGGGATATTGGTGACAAGATCAAAAAGCAGCGGTCGTTGGCTGCAGGAACACTTCGACGATCACTATGTTAAAAAATCCAGAGAGTTAGGGTATCGTTCCCGGGCAAGCTTTAAACTGCTGGAATTGAATGAAAAAGATAAGCTGATCCGTCCGGGGATGACACTGGTTGATCTTGGCGCGGCCCCGGGAGGGTGGTCTCAGATCGCGGCGCAGCTGGTTGGTGACGCGGGTCGGGTGGTATCATCCGATATTCTGCCGATGGATCCTTTGCCGGGTGTTCAGTTTGTTCAGGGGGACTTCACAGAAGAATCCGTACTGAACGAAATTTTGCAAACACTGGGAGATGAGCTGGCAGACCTTGTAATTTCCGATATGGCCCCCAATATGAGTGGTATGAATGCTGTTGATCAGCCGGCGGCAATGTATCTTGTAGAGTTGGCGCTGGATATGGCTCGTCAGGTGCTTAAACCCGGAGGTGATTTTGTCGCCAAGGTATTTCAGGGGGAAGGGTTCGATGAGTATATGAACGATATGCGCAGCAGCTTTACTAAGGTTTACAGCCGAAAGCCGGACTCATCAAGGGCCCGTTCGCGTGAAGTCTATCTGATTGGACGAAACTTCCGTCCCTGATATAGTCAAAACAGTGTAACTACTGTAGTTTTGTTTGTTTTAGGACGGACACTAATTTTGAGAAGACAGAGGGTTTTCCTTTGAACGACATGGCAAAGAATGTAGTACTGTGGCTGGTTATCGCGGCAGTGCTGTTAACCGTTTTCAATAATTTTAATAGCGAAGGCACCTCGCAAAATCTCAATTATTCTGAGTTTATCAGCGCGGTAAAGAATGACCAGGTTCGCCGGGTGGTGATTGATGGTTTTACCATTGAGGGCGAACGCTCTAATGGTGAGCGCTTTAAGACTGTGCGTCCGGCGTTACAGGACCCTAAACTGGTTGATGATCTGTACAACCACAAAGTGGTGATTGAGGGTAAACAGCCAGAGAAACAGAGTGTCTGGACGCAGTTGCTGGTAGCCAGCTTCCCGATTCTGATTATTCTTGCCATTTTTATGTTCTTTATGCGCCAGATGCAGGGCGGCGGCGGTGGTAAAGGCGGCCCGATGTCTTTCGGTAAGTCGAAAGCCCGGATGATGGGGCAGGACCAGATTAAAACCACCTTTGACGATGTCGCGGGAGTGGAAGAAGCCAAAGAAGAGGTGAAAGAGCTGGTTGATTACCTGCGCGATCCCGGCAAATTCCAGCGTCTGGGAGGCCATATCCCCCGGGGTGTATTGATGTCAGGTAATCCTGGTACCGGTAAAACCCTGTTGGCTAAAGCGATTGCTGGCGAAGCGAAAGTACCATTTTTCACTATTTCCGGTTCTGACTTCGTTGAGATGTTTGTGGGTGTCGGCGCGTCCCGTGTAAGGGATATGTTTGAGCAAGCGAAGAAAAATGCACCCTGCATCATCTTTATTGATGAGATTGATGCGGTGGGTCGTCACCGTGGTGTTGGCATGGGCGGTGGTAATGATGAACGTGAGCAAACACTGAACCAGTTGCTGGTTGAGATGGATGGCTTTGAAGGTACCGAAGGCATTATCGTTATTGCGGCGACTAACCGTCCTGACGTGCTTGACCCTGCGCTACTGCGTCCCGGACGTTTTGACCGTCAGGTTCATGTGGGGCTGCCGGATATCCGGGGTCGTGAACAGATCCTGAAAGTGCACATGCGAAAAGTACCTCTGGGTGACGATGTGAAGCCTGATCTGATTGCCCGCGGCACACCGGGTTTCTCTGGTGCTGATCTGGCTAACCTGGTGAATGAGGCGGCACTGTTTGCGGCTCGCTCCAGTAAGCGCACTGTCGGTATGGAGCAGTTTGAGCGTGCCAAAGATAAGATCATGATGGGTGCTGAGCGTAAGTCGATGGTGATGTCTTACGAAGAGCGTCTGAATACCGCTTATCATGAGTCCGGACACGCCATTGTTGGTCGTCTGATGCCTGAACATGATCCGGTGTACAAAGTTTCAATTATTCCCCGGGGACGGGCACTGGGTGTCACGATGTTCCTGCCGGAAGAAGATCGTTACAGTCACAGTCGGAAACTCCTGATATCAAATATCTGTAGTCTCTACGGTGGTCGTATTGCCGAGGAGATGACCCTGGGTAAAGATGGCGTGACTACGGGAGCCTCTAACGATATTCAGCGCGCCACCAGTCTGGCTCGTAATATGGTGTCCCGTTGGGGTCTGACCGACGAGCTGGGGCCGATTCTGTATGATGACGAAGAGTCTGATCCGTTTAATCGTGGTTATGGCCAGCCGGGTAAAGCGATGTCGGAAGATGTTCAGCGTAAGATCGATGCTGAAACCCGTAAGATTATCGACGAGTGTTATGCCAAAGCGTACAAGATGCTGGAAGATAACCGCGATATTCTGGAGTCAATGACGCAGGCGTTGATGAAGTATGAAACTATCGACAGCAAGCAGCTGGATGAACTGATGGATCGTAAGCCTGTTTCTCCACCTGAAGGCTGGCAGGAGTCTGATTCAAAGGCGGCTGAGACAGAAGCGGCTGCAGCGAAGAAAGAGGAGTTTGATCTTGATGAAGATGAGCTGAAAGACGATGCTGCAGGTGATAAGAAGGGTGAGTCATCCGATTCAGATCCTGACGCGCCGGATCAGAATCTTCATTAATAATCTGATCTGAAGCCATAAGGCCGGTCCCTGACCGGCCTTTTTTGATAATAGATACCTGATGGAAACTGCAGTGCCTGATTTTTCTGCTTATCGTTTTGGTTCCCGTACCCTCGATCTTAGTCGTCCCCAGGTGATGGGAATTGTCAATGTTACCCCTGACTCATTCTCCGATGGGGGGACCCTGTATGCTGCTCGCAAACTCTGTGTTGATCAGGCTGTTGAGCGTGCCAGGCAGATGGTCGCTGATGGTGCCGCTATTATTGATGTCGGTGGAGAATCAACCCGTCCTGGAGCCGCCGTCGTTTCGCTGCAGGAAGAGATGGATCGGGTGCTGCCGGTCGTCGAGCAGCTGAATGCGGAACTTGATGTCATTATCTCTGTCGATACAAGCGCCCCAGAGGTTATCACTGAGGTAGCCAGACTGGGAGCTGGACTGATTAACGATGTCCGGGCTTTGGGACGTGAAGGTGCGCTGCAGGCGGCTGCTGCGACTAATCTGCCCGTGTGTATCATGCACATGCAGGGAAGCCCGGCGACCATGCAGAATGCGCCGCAGTACAATGATGTGCTTGATGATGTCAGTCACTTCCTGAAGCAGCGGATTTTAGCTTGTAATGAGGCGGGTATATCCAGTGAACGCATTATTCTTGATCCGGGTTTTGGCTTTGGTAAAACGGTGGCGCATAATCTGCGGTTGTTGAATAATCTGCGTCAGTTGCATCAGTTTGGTGTGCCGCTATTAGTCGGCACTTCCCGAAAAACAATGATTGATCATGTACTCAACCGGCCCGTTGATCAGCGTCTGGCGGGTGGTCTTGCCACTGTTGCCATCGGGGTGCAGCAGGGTGGGCAGATATTCAGGGTACATGATGTCAGAGAGACGGTAGATGTGGTGAGAATGACTGAAGCCATATTGAATGAGAACAGGGTAGATAATGACTAAGCGATATTTTGGTACTGATGGCATTCGTGGCAAGGTCGGTATCGCTCCGATTACGCCAGACTTCATGTTGAAACTGGGCTGGGCTGCCGGCAAAGTATTTGCCCGGGAAGGGCGTAGCAAAATTATTATCGGTAAAGATACCCGGATTTCTGGATACATGTTTGAGTCGGCCCTGGAAGCGGGGCTTTCCGCTGCGGGTGTTGATGTGTTGCTGTTGGGGCCGATGCCTACGCCTGCAATTGCTTACCTGACACGGACATTTCGCTGTAATGCCGGTATTGTGATTAGCGCGTCTCATAATCCCTATTACGATAATGGTATTAAGTTTTTTTCGGAGCAGGGTACAAAGCTCCCGGATGAAATTGAGCATGCTATCGAAGCGCAGATGGATATGGCGATGACGACGGTAGAGGCTGCAGAGCTGGGGAAAGCGCGGCGTATTGACGATGCTGCCGGGCGTTACATTGAATTTTGTAAGGGTACCGTATCTGGTGATCTGAGCCTTAAAGGGATGGAAATCGTGGTTGATTGTGCCAATGGTGCAACTTACCACATCGCTCCGAAAGTGTTCCGTGAACTGGGTGCAACGGTGTTTGAAGTTGGTTCTTTGCCCGATGGTGTCAATATCAACGAAGGCTGTGGCGCAACTTCCACCATGATGTTGCAGCAAGCGGTGATAGAAAAAGAGGCCGATCTCGGTATCGCGCTGGATGGTGATGGTGACCGACTGATTATGGTTGACCATCAGGGCGAACAGGTCGATGGTGATGAACTCCTGTTTATTATTGCCATAGCGTTGCACCGCAAAGGGCTTTTGAAAGGAGGGGTGGTCGGCACCCTGATGAGCAATTTTGGGCTGGAGCAGGCGCTGAAGCAGGCCGATATTCCGTTTATCCGTGCGAATGTCGGTGACCGTTATGTGCTTGAGCAGCTGGTCGCCAATGACTGGCTGCTGGGTGGAGAGTCTTCAGGGCATCTGGTCTGTCGCCAACTAACCTCGACGGGTGATGGTATTGTGGCAGCCTTGCAGGTGCTTAAAGCGATGGCTGATGATAATACATCGTTGCATACGCTTAAATCGGCGATGGGGAAGATGCCGCAAACCATGATTAATGTGCGTTTGAGCGAGAAGACTGATGTAGTTGCGCTGCCGGCAGTTCAGTCAGCCGTCGCCGATATCGAGTCTCGTCTGGGTGAGCGTGGCCGGGTGCTGTTAAGACCGTCGGGAACGGAGCCTGTGGTCAGAGTGATGGTGGAAGGAGATGATGAAGCCTGGGTTGAGGCGCTTTGTCAGGAACTGGCTGAAGCAGTGCAGCAGGCGCTTTAAGTTTTTTATCATTCAGGTGAAATTTTTATTCGTTAGTGGGTTGCAGTTGCTTGTAACTTATCAGGAAACTGGGTACTATGTGCGCCGCTTTGCACAGAGGGAAACTCATGCGTAAGACGATAGTCGCCGGTAATTGGAAAATGAACGGAACCAGTGAGTCGATCGAGACTTTACTGGCTGGCCTGGTTGCAGGAACGTCTGCAGTGGATGGTCTGGTTACACTGGTTTGTCCGCCTGCTGTCTACCTGTCTCAGGTTAAGGCCCGGTTGGGTGAGGCGCCGATACTGGTTGGCGCGCAGAATGTTTCTGCACAGCCCTCAGGCGCTTATACGGGTGAGTGGTCGTTGGCGATGCTGCGCGATCTTGGCTGTGATTATGTTATTCTCGGACACTCAGAGCGTCGCAGTCTGTATGGCGAAACGGACGCTCAGGTTGCAGACAAAGTAGCTGCAACGCTGGATGCTGGGTTGATCCCGATTATCTGTGTAGGCGAAACGCTGGCGCAGCGGGAGGCAGGAGAGACGCTTTCTCTGGTTGCCGCGCAGATTGATGCGGTGATACAGCGGGTTGGTATTGAAGGTTTTGCATCCGCTGTCATTGCCTATGAGCCGGTTTGGGCAATTGGTACCGGTTTAACGGCAACACCTGAGCAGGCGCAGGAAGTTCATGCTGCGATTCGTGCTCAGCTGGCTGGCAGTAATGCCGCTATAGCTGATAAACTGTCGATCCTGTATGGCGGTAGTATGAATGCCGGTAATGCGGCAGAGCTCCTGGCTCAAGAGGATATTGATGGCGGCCTGATTGGCGGTGCATCTCTGAAAGCTGACGAATTCCTGACAATCTGCGCTGCGGCTGCAGAAAGTCGTAAGTAATTGGAAAAATAGATGGAAACTCTGGTTCTTGCTGTACATGTTCTTTTGGCTATAGCCATTATTGCTCTGGTGCTGTTGCAGCAGGGTAAAGGTGCTGAAGCCGGTGCATCTTTTGGTGCGGGAGCATCTCAGACTGTTTTTGGTAGCCAGGGTTCAGGCTCTTTTTTGAGTCGGATGACTGCAATAATTGCGACTGGGCTATTTATCACCAGTTTTGTACTTGCCGTTTATGCCAAAGATAAAGCAGCATTCGTATCTGATGCCGGTATTCCTGCAGCAGAATTGATTCAGAATGCTGCAGACAATGCAGAGCAGTTGCCTGTATTGGAAGAAAAATTGCCAGCAGGTGATTCGGACGTACCGCCTGCAGAGTAATCCTTGTTTTATGCCGAAGTGGTGGAATTGGTAGACACGCCATCTTGAGGGGGTGGTGACCTAATGGTCGTGCGGGTTCAAGTCCCGCCTTCGGCACCATATTTAAGGAAGCGCATCTTTGATGCGCTTTTTTTTGCCTCGGCGAGACTGTGTCCCGCGTTGGTTCATCTTCGATGAAGTCCTTCGGACCGTCGTCGCAGGCGCTTTGTTTAAGTATGTGGCTGGTCGTAATCTCTTCTATTCGCTCTTGTTTGGTAATCCGCAGAAGCTGTCCTTGAACTACGCTGATCGTAAGAGTATAATCCTCCTCGATTTCTGATGCGGGGTGGAGCAGCCTGGTAGCTCGTCGGGCTCATAACCCGAAGGTCGTCAGTTCAAATCTGGCCCCCGCTACCATTTTTCATAATGAATGATCAGAAAGAAGAGAGTCGTATAACGGACTCTTGAGGGTTAATCTGATTTTGCATCATCAAGATTGCTGTATTTCTTTTGAGAAGTGGCAGCTGATGCAGATTCCCACTACCAATTTCAGTAAACCGGTTATTCGGTAGAAGCTGAGATTGTCGATCAAGCAGTACGTTGATTGGCCCCTTTTTAGGGGCTTTTTCGTACTTGCGGCCTGCCGGGCCGTATGTTGAATGGGTCTTTGACCCATTTTTTGTTTGCCTAAGAAAGTGCGTTTAGAGGTTTTTGCGTGTCAGCAAAGTTGAGTGTGTTACAGGAACTGATTGAGCCATCGGTGGTGGCTCTCGGTTATCAGTTATGGGGTGTTGAAATGATATCCCAGGGGCGTCACAGCATGCTGCGGATCTACATCGATGCCGAAAATGGTATCGGTGTGGAAGACTGCGCCAGCGTGAGTCGTCAGGTGAGCGGTATTCTGGATGTGGAAGATCCGATTAGCGGTGAATATACACTAGAGGTTTCCTCGCCGGGGATGGATCGCCCGCTGTTTACTCTGGAACAGTACCAGGCATTTGTCGGACATGTGGTGCAGGTTAAGCTGCGCATGCCTTTCGATGGTCGTCGCAGATTTAAAGGCGTCCTCAAAGGCATTGAAGATGAAGATATTGTGCTGGTTGTCGATCAGGAAGAATACCTGTTACCGATTGACCATATTGATAAAGCAAACATAGTTCCTCAGTTCTGAGAGTAAAGAATTGAATTTTGAGGTTGGGGCAGTTGTATGAATAAAGAAATTCTACTGGTTGCAGAAGCAGTATCTAACGAGAAAGATGTTTCTAAAGAGATCATCTTCGAAGCGATTGAACTGGCGTTGGCGACAGCGACCAAAAAACGTTATGACGAAGAGGCGGATGTCCGCGTAGTCATCGATCGTGCGACTGGTGATTATACTACCTTCCGTCGCTGGGCGGTGGTTAGCAATGAAGGTGTACCGATGCTGGGCACTGAGTTGACCATGCAGGAAGCGGAAGAGATCGACCCGGCTTTACAGCCTGGCGATATCTATGAAGAAGAGATTGAATCGGTTAAGTTTGGGCGTATCGCGGCACAAACGGCTAAACAGGTTATTGTACAGAAAGTACGTGAAGCGGAACGGGCTAAAGTCGTTGCGCAATATAGCAGTCGTCTCGGCGAACTGATTTCCGGTACCGTAAAGAAAGTGACACGGGACAATATTATTGTTGATCTGGGTAACAACGCGGAAGCGGTATTGCCACGCGATCAGCTGCTTCCCCGTGAAACCTACCGGATGGGTGACCGGGTGCGGGCTGTGTTGAACGAGATTCGCACAGAGGGTCGTGGACCACAGCTGGCGATGAGCCGTAGCTGTCCAGAGATGCTGATCGAACTGTTCCGTATCGAAGTACCTGAAATTTCGGAAGAGGTGATCGAAATACGTGCAGCATCCCGTGATCCGGGTTCGCGTGCCAAGATCGCCGTTAAAACCAATGATGGCCGTATCGATCCTGTTGGCGCCTGTGTCGGTATGCGCGGCGCACGGGTTCAGGCAGTATCGAATGAACTCAGTGGCGAACGTGTTGATATCATCCTCTGGGATGATAATCCGGCGCAGTTGGTTATCAATGCGATGTCTCCGGCAGAAGTGGCTTCAATCGTGGTGGATGAAGACTCCCGCTCGATGGATGTGGCGGTAGCCGAAGAAAACCTGCCGATGGCAATTGGCCGTAGCGGTCAGAATGTTCGCCTGGCATCTGAGCTGACCGGCTGGAAACTGAATGTTATGACCGAAGAAGAGGCCGCTGAAAAGCAGCAGTCTGAAACCGGTTCAATCCTGGAGCTGTTTATTAAGCACCTGGATGTTGATGATGATATTGCCGAGATACTTGTGGATGAAGGTTTTACCTCGCTGGAAGAGGTTGCCTATGTACCCGCAGATGAAATGCTCGAGATCGATGGTTTCGATGAAGATATTGTTGATGAACTGCGCACCCGCGCGAAAGACGCTTTGCTGAATCTGGCACTTGCGAGTGAGGAAGCATTGGAAAATGCTGAGCCTGCTCAGGACCTGCTGGAGATGGAAGGTATGGAGCGTCATCTGGCCTTTGTTCTGGCCAGTCGAGGTATCGTAACTATGGAAGATCTGGCTGAGCAAGCGGTTGAAGACCTGCTTGATATTGCAGAGCTGGATAAAGAAAAGGCTGCAGCGCTGATTATGACTGCGCGCGCCCCATGGTTTGCGGACGAAGAATAAGTCAACGGAGGAGATAAACCCAGATGGCAGAAGTCACAGTAAAACAACTTGCCGAAGTAGTTGGCGTTCCCGTTGATCGTTTGCTTACGCAGATGAAAGAAGCAGGTATTGCAGGCAAAAATGAAGCCGCTTCGGTTACCGAAGATGAGCGTCAGAAACTGCTGAACCATCTTAAGCGCAGCCACGGTGAAAAATCCGATAGCGAGCCTAAGAAAATTACGCTGAAGCGTAAAACGACCAGCCAGATTAAAGTGTCTGGCGCTGCAGGTAAGAAAACGATTAATGTCGAGGTGCGTAAAAAACGTACCTACATTAAACGTGCTGATGTTGAAGAAGCACCGGCTGCTGAAGCGAAAGTTAAGAATTTGCAGGCAGAGCTGGAAGTACAGGCTCGTCGTGATGCAGAGCTACAGGCTGCCCAGGAAAAGCAGCGAGAAGAGGCCCGTCTGAAAGCTGAAGCGGATGCGAAAGCAAAAGCGCAGCGTGAAGCTGCGTCGCAAGCAGCGGGTAAACCATCTGAGCCTAAGTCTGGCGTTTCTAAGCCTGCTATGTCTAAGCCGGCTGCGAAAAAAACAGCCGCGCCAAAAACAGGTGCTGCTCCGGTCGCTGCACCAGCAGCGCCAGGCAATGAGCCCAAACAGGATCGTAGCAAACCGGCCCGGGAGAAGAACTTCCGTAGCCAGGATAAGCCTGCTGCTGGCCGTAAAGGTGGTGGTGATAAACGTTTGTCGCGTAAGCCGGGCGGTCGTGACGGTGGTAATCGTCGTGGCGGCAAACCTGCTCAGCGAGGTATGACCAGTTCAAACGTGCAGGCGTTTGAGCGGCCAACAGCACCGGTTATCCATGAAGTAGGTATTCCTGAGTCGATTACTGTTGCTGAACTGGCGAAGAAAATGTCGGTTAAAGCGGCCGATCTGATCAAAGTGATGTTCAAGATGGGTGCGATGGCAACCATCAACTCGGTTATCGATCAGGATACGGCTTCGCTGGTCGTGGAAGAGATGGGTCATACGCCTGTTCCTATGCAGGAAAACACGGTTGAAGATCAGTTGATCGAAAGTGCTGGTGCGGCAGAAGATATTGCCGGCGAGCAGGTTGAACGTGCGCCGGTCGTTACCGTGATGGGCCATGTTGACCATGGTAAAACATCGCTACTCGACTATATTCGTGAAACCCGTGTTGCCGCGGGTGAATCTGGTGGTATTACCCAGCATATCGGTGCGTATCATGTTGAAACTGACCATGGCATGGTCAGCTTTCTGGATACACCGGGACACGCAGCCTTTACCGCTATGCGTGCCCGTGGTGCACAGCTGACCGATATCGTTATCCTGGTGGTTGCTGCCGATGATGGTGTTATGCCACAGACTGAAGAGGCGGTGAATCACGCTAAAGCAGCGGGAGTGCCTCTGGTTATTGCGGTCAACAAGATCGATAAAGAAGATGCAGACCCCGAGCGGGTTAAGAATGAACTGGCTCAGCGTGACGTCCTGCCGGAAGAATGGGGTGGTGATGTTCAGTTTGTGAATGTATCAGCTAAAACCGGTGAAGGTATCGATGCCCTGCTGGATGCGGTGCTGCTGCAGGCTGAGATTCTCGAACTGAAAGCGATCCCGGAAGCACCCGGACGCGGTGTTGTGGTTGAATCCCGTCTGGATAAAGGGCGTGGTCCGGTTGCGACTCTGCTGGTGCAGAACGGTACTCTGAGACAGGGTGATATCGTGCTGGCGGGTCTGCAGTATGGCCGTGTGCGGGCGATGCTGGACGAAAATGGTAAGCCGGTTAAAGCCGCTGGCCCGTCTATCCCGGTCGAGATTCTCGGTCTGGATGGTACGCCGGGTGCGGGTGACGAGTTCACCGTGGTCTCCAACGAGAAGAAGGCTCGTGAAGTTGCTTTGTTCCGTCAGGGTAAATACCGCGAAGTGAAACTGCAGCGCCAGCAGCAGGCCAAACTTGAGAACCTGTTTGAAAATATGCAGGCCGGTGATGTTAAGACGTTGAATATCATCATCAAAGCAGACGTACGTGGTTCACTGGAAGCGCTGACCTCGTCATTGCTTGATCTGAGCACCGACGAAGTTAAGGTGAATGTTGTCTCCGGTGGTGTTGGTGGTATTGCTGAAACCGACGCTAACCTGGCGGTAGCCTCCAGTGCGATCATGATCGGCTTCAACGTACGTGCAGATGCTCAGGCCCGGGCTATTGTCGAACGTGAAGAGATTGAACTGCGTTATTACAGCGTTATCTATGACATTATCGATGACGTTAAGCTGGCAATGACGGGTCTGCTGTCTCCTGAGTTTAAGGAACAGATTGTCGGTATTGCTGAAGTGCGTGATGTCTTCCGTGCGCCGAAGATTGGTGCTGTTGCGGGTTGTATGGTCATTGAAGGTTCTGTATACCGTAACAAACGTATCCGGGTTCTGCGTGAAAACGTCGTTATCTATGAGGGCGAACTGGAATCTCTGCGTCGCTTTAAAGATAACGTTGCAGAAGTTCGCCAGGGTATGGAGTGTGGTATCGGCGTTAAGAACTACAATGATGTCAAAGTCGGCGATCAGATCGAAGTCTTCGATACCATTGAAGTCGCACGTACGTTGTAAAGGTGTATTGACAGGCAATTATGGCAAGAGAATTCAGTCGTACACAGCGGATATCTGACCAGGTCCAGAAGGACCTGGCGCAGTTGATTCAGCGTGAAATTAAAGACCCTCGTCTGGGGATGGTGACTATCAGCTACGTTAAGATCGCAAAGGATCTTGGTTATGCTGATATCTATATCACTGTGATGGCGATGGGGGGTAAAGATGAAGCCACTGCGGTGACAGAATCGCTTAAGGTTCTGAATAATGCAGCGGGTTTCCTGCGTGGGCAGTTGTCCAGCAAGATCAAACTGCGGGTGATGCCGCAACTGCGTTTCCATTTTGATGAGAGTGTTGACCGTGGCCGACGTCTGAATGACCTGATTATTCAGGCCACTCGTGCAGACGGTAAGCACGGTCAGGACGACGGAGAATAAGCTTTGGCCAGGCGGGCAAAAGGCCGGTCGGTCAATGGTATTTTTCTGCTCGATAAACCGGGTGGAATGTCATCAAACCGGGCGCTACAAATTGTAAAACGGATTTATGGCGCGGCGAAAGCTGGCCATACCGGTGCGCTGGATCCATTGGCAACCGGGATGTTGCCGCTTTGCTTTGGCGAAGCGACCAAGTTTTCCCAGTTCCTGCTGGATGCAGATAAGCGTTATATCACCACGGCTAAACTGGGTCAGCGAACCGATACCAGTGATGCTGATGGTGAGGTCGTTGAAGAGCGACCGCTGCCGGACAATCTTACGGCAGAGCAAATTGATGAGCTGTTACAGCGCGAGTTCACCGGTCAGATCACTCAGGTGCCATCGATGTTCTCGGCGCTTAAGCATAATGGTCAGCCGCTCTATAAACTGGCGCGTCAGGGAATTCAGGTCGAGGTGAAAAGTCGTCAGGTGACGGTTTTCAGTGTCGATTTGCTGGACTTTCGTAGCGATGAAGTGGATCTCGATATCCGCTGTAGCAAAGGTACCTATATCCGCTCCATCGTTCAGGATATGGGTGAGATGCTGGGTTGCGGTGCACATGTTAAAATGCTCCGCCGTCTCGATTCAGGCCCCTATAAAGCGGAAAGTATGATGCCGCTGGCTGATCTCGAACAACGGGTGGAAGAAATGGGCAGTGAGGCGACTCCGGAAAGCATACAAATGCATCTGGATACGTTATTATTGCCGCCCTGGAGTCCGGTCGAAGATGCCCCTGAGGTATTGCTGACAGAGCTGCAAACCAGTGCTTTATGCAAAGGGCAACGGGTCGTACTGGACCCCTTTGAAGCACAACCGTTGGTGCGCATCCGTGATGCCGCCAGTGATAGGTTTCTGGGTATTGGCGAGATCAGTGCCGACGGGCAGCTGTTGCCCCGGCGACTCATGAATACGCAGGACTATAATTGAATTTGCTGGTGTGGCTCAGGCGACACTGGCAATCTGACGTTGAACTGAAAATATGCTCGGTACAACGCGACTATTAATCCACCACACAGATGCTGTGGTGTGCATATTATTGTTGGAGTTATTAAAATGGCATTATCTGTTGAAAAGAAAGCTGAGATCGTTGCTGAGTACGCTCGTGGCGAAGGCGACACTGGTTCACCTGAAGTACAGGTTGCTCTGCTGACCCACAACATCGTTGGTCTGCAGTCTCACTTCAAAGGTCACATCCATGACCACCATTCTCGTCGTGGTCTGATCCGCATGGTAAACCAGCGTCGTAAGCTGCTGGACTACCTGAAGAAGAAAGATGTAACTCGTTACGCTGATCTGATCAAGCGTCTCGGCCTGCGTCGCTAAGATAATGTTCCGGGGCCATCTATGATGGCCCCGGTGCTTTTAAGGTCTGCTGAAACAGCGATCTGTAAATGAGTCTGTTCAACGTTTCACACCAACCAGCCTGTACTCTGGTGTGCTCTTTCCAGAGCCCAGCAGAGTACTGGCTATAAAGAGGCCGGTGTGACGTGCACAGACATTTTTTTGTTTTGCATAAAGAGAAGGAATTGTATCGTGCCACAAGCAATTACTAAAACATTCCAGTACGGCAAGCATGAAGTAACCCTCGAAACGGGTCGGGTTGCCCGCCAGGCGAGCGGAGCTGTACTGGTAACCATGGCCGGTGTACAGGTTTTGTGTACCGTGGTTGGCGCTAAATCAGCCCGCGAAGGTCAGGACTTTTTCCCACTGTCGGTTCACTACCAGGAAAAGTACTACTCAGTAGGCCGTATCCCGGGTGGTTTCTTTAAGCGTGAAGCGCGCCCATCTGAGAAAGAAACACTGACCTCCCGTCTGATCGACCGTCCTATCCGCCCACTGTTCCCTAAGGGGTATATGAATGAAGTACAGGTTATCTGTACGGTTATGTCTGCGGATAAGATTAACGATCCTGATATCGCTGCTATGATCGGTACTTCTGCCGCTCTGGCGGTTTCTGGTATCCCGTTCCAGGGGCCAATCGGTGGTGCCCGTGTGGGTTACACTGAAGAAGCTGGTTACTCGCTGAACCCAACTTATGAAGAGCTGGAAGGCTCTATGCTGGACATGGTGGTTGCCGGTACCTCTGATGCAGTGCTGATGGTTGAGTCTGAAGCTCAGGAACTGTCTGAAGATGAGATGCTGGGTGCGGTTGTGTTTGGTCACCAGCAGATGCAGGTTGCTATCAATGCGATCAACGAGCTGGTTGCTGAAGCCGGTAAGCCACGTTGGGAATACACCCCTGAAGCGAAGAACGAAGCCCTGATTGAACAGGTTCGTGGTGTCGTAGGCGAAGATATCAACAACGCTTACCTGACAGCTGACAAGATGGAGCGTCAGAACGCTCTGAATGCGGCCCGTGATAAAGCGATCGAAACACTGTGCGGTGATGAAGGCCAGCCTTCTGCCGGTGAAGTGTCCGGTATCTTTAAATCACTGGAAAAAGAGATTGTCCGGGGTCGTATCCTGGATGGTCAGCCTCGTATCGATGGTCGTGACAGCAAGACTGTCCGTGGTATCGATGTAGAGATTGACGTACTGAGTGGTACGCACGGTTCTGCTCTGTTTACCCGGGGTGAAACTCAGGCGATCGCTACCTGTACACTGGGTACTGCCCGTGATTCACAGATCATTGATGCGATCGAAGGTGAGCGTCGTGATCCGTTCATGCTGCACTATAACTTCCCTCCATACTCTGTTGGTGAAGCGGGTCGTATGGGTGCAACCGGTCGTCGTGAGATCGGTCATGGCCGTCTGGCGCGTCGCAGTGTTGCTGCGGTTCTGCCAACCCAGGAAGAGTTCCCATACACCATCCGTATCGTGTCTGAGATCACTGAATCCAACGGTTCAAGCTCTATGGCGTCTGTTTGTGGTGCGTCTCTGTCGATGATGGATGCGGGTGTACCTCTGAAAGCGCCCGTTGCAGGTATTGCGATGGGTCTGGTTAAAGAGGGCGATCGTTTCGCTGTTCTGACCGATATCCTTGGTGATGAAGATCACCTGGGCGACATGGACTTTAAAGTGGCCGGTACTGAAGCAGGTGTTACTGCGCTGCAGATGGATATTAAGATCACCGGTATCACCGAAGAGATCATGGATATCGCGCTGGAACAGGCCTATGAAGCCCGGGCTCACATTCTGAAAGAGATGGCTAAAGTAATCGGTTATGCTCGTCCAGAGCTGCCTGACAACGCGCCAGCGATGACACTACTGGAGATCAACCCTGAGAAGATCCGTGACGTTATTGGTAAGGGTGGTGCAACCATCCGTGCACTGACCGAAGAGACCGGTGCCACTATCGATATTGAAGATAACGGTACTGTGCGTATCTACGCAGCTGATAAAGCTGCTGCGAAAGCGGCTGTTGATAAAGTTCGCGAGATCACTGCAGAAGCTGAAGTCGGTAAGATCTACGAAGGTAAAGTGGTACGTCTGGAAGAGTTCGGCGCATTCGTCAACATCCTGCCGGGTAAAGATGGTCTGGTTCACATCTCTCAGATCGCTAACAAGCGCATCGAGAAAGTCACCGACTACATCAAGATGGACGATGTGGTTAAAGTTAAGGTGATGGAAGTTGATCCACGTGGTCGTATCAAACTGACCATGCGTGATCTGGAGCAGGACGAGTCTGTAGAATAAGACGCTGTTTTGCCGTTAACAAAGCCCTGCTGATGCAGGGCTTTTTTGTGTCTGTAATGCGCTAGAATATACGCTTATCTATCCAGGGACTGAGAATATGAAAAGAATAACCGCCGTCTTAATAACCTTGTTGCTGAGTGGCTGTGGTGGCGACGAAGTGGGGGATGTCTCCCTCGGCTTGTTGACGACAAAAGATATTAAACTCAATGTGCTGGTAGACCCGGTGGTCACCGGAGTAACCTGCCATATTGCCAGCATTGAAGCAGATCTGGATTTCTCTGATCCCAGTGATTCATCGATTGCCTGTCGTCAGACCGGACCGATAACGCCAGAGATGATCGCGGCTATCGATCGCTCCAAAGATGGCGAAATCGTGTTCCGTAAATCTAAAAGCGTGTTCTTCAAAACCATGAAAGTCCGACGCATCTTCGACCCGGAATCTCAGACACTGATGTACCTGTCTTACTCCACTAAAGAGACCAACGGCAGTTTTAAGCACAGTCTGTCAACGGTGCCGTTGTGGGGGACAGAGGCTTATAACCGCAGTCGCTAAACGTGACTGCGTCACTTACCAGACGGCGCTTTGCGCCTTGCTGGGAAAAGCGCTTTTTAAGCGCCTGTATATTCAATTTTTTGCGTTGAGTAATAATTACCCGGTACCCCGCAGCCTAGTGTTTATGGGGCTTAGGTTAGTTCTCCTAACGTTATGCACAGGCTTGTGCGGGCCATTCTGGGGATAAAAGAGCAGTCGCTAGCTCGCCATCGCTTTGCGCCTGCCCATGGCTAGGCCTGAATAAGATTAGCTTGCTGACTGGTATAGTTCCAGGCCTGCAACGGAGGGCTGTTCTGCTTCGCTGTCACTGTGTGCCAGCGCCCGAAGCAGGCGACCAGTGATGCAGGTGAAACACTGCGGACCATTTTTGCTACAGAGTGAGTTTGCGCAGGCGTTAAGCAATAGTTCGTGGGCGGCTTGCTGCTGCACCTTGCGATCAGTTGAAAACATCTCACTGCAGGTCACAATTCCCTGTTCGATTAACTCAGTAACCGTATTGCCACGCCACTCTGCGATGAGTGCATCAGACATACCGCTGTGTAATTTGATGATAGGCTCTTCGCGCTCGAGCCAGGCATCAATTCTGAGTGATCCCATGATAAATCTCCTTTTTATTAATAAGAATGATTCTCATTATGATTTGTTCGTATGAAAATGCAACAACTTTTTAGCTGAGAAATATGAGCTGCCTATTTATTACCCGCAGGCTGGAGATACAACAACGGAGAGGCTTATGTTAGTTATCCCAATGTTATATACAGGATTGTGCGGCTGAATCTGGGGATAAAAGGGCCGTCGCTGGATGTGACTGCGTCACTTGTCAGAACGGCGCTGCGCGTCTGCTAGTGGCCAGGAAAAGGGGCGTGTGATAACGAGCGTTGCAAGGTTGATTTGGTACAAGGTAGGTTGGGGTAAGGCACGAACCCCAACAGCAGAGGTAGGTGTGACGACAAAAATTAATGAATAATTACCTTGTTAGCAAAGTAACTACCTGATTTTATGAGGTGAATAACTATGCTACCCAAGGCAGAAAAGAACTTATATTCAGTCTCTTTCGCAGGCTTTTTCCAGCAAGGGAAGCGAAGCTTCCCGTCTAACCACTGGCAAGTGACGCAGTCACGTCTGGCGAGCCGCGCAGCGGCGGTCTAGCTCTGCTCCGCAGGGTTCTCCCGCATAACGCAGTACAGCCGGAATCCATAAATTGTATAAAGACAGTTAAGAAAGCCGAAAACGATATCAAACAACGCCTGGACAATAGTGGACTCGATTCCCATTCCCGACAGCAGTACTTCGATGAGCAGGTTACCGCCCAGCAGCATGACAAACAGAAAAGCCAGGCCGTTAAGCAGGGGCCAGAAGTAGTCGGATGTGTCCTGCCAGCTATTGTTCAGGGACTCGGTGGGGCCGGTTTTTTCGATGATGCTGAAGTACTCTGCAAATCCCCAGCGGATCATCAAAAAGATACCGGGTATGAAAAACAGTAGCAGGCCGATGGCGATACCGAAGGCACCCAGTAGTTTGGTGACAAACAGTGGCCCCCAGCGGGTGAGTCCTATCTTAAGGGCTTCTGTGGTGCTGATCGGGGCCTTGTTGACCACTGACTCCAGATAGGCGATGGTCGCACCGGTATAGAGTGGCAGAAAGATCAGGCTGGCCAGATAGAACATGATAATCGATTTGTTGATTTCCGGATTCTCCGGGTCGACTGATGACATAACACTCATGCTGATCAGGGTGATCAGGATAATAAAGGGTAGTTGTATCCGCATGAGTTGCTGCACATGTGCGCGGAAAAAGAACCAGGTTTGTTTAAGATAGGTAGGGATCATACTGTTTTCGTAACTCATGTTTTATTTCGGTTGCGACAGTAGTATCAGCTTAAAGCTGCCGTTGTCGGCGACGGTTTCTATGGTTGAGAACAATTTTCTGGCTTTTCGTTCCAGCGGGATATGCAGGTTGACAACAAAGCAGGCGATCCCATCACTTTGCAGGTGCTTGCGAGTGGCATCAAGAAACCGGTCAGTCATATCCCCCTCAATACTGAAACCCTGATGAAACGGCGGGTTACAGATGATGAGTGGGAAGCGTTCGCTGATGCCTTCGGCGCAATCGGCGACGATGACTTCAGCGTCGATACCCAGTTGACGAATATTTTCCTGGCAGGCGATGATTGCCCCGGCGTTGTTGTCGGTAGCGGTGATTCGGCAACCTGGCGGTGTGCAGTTGATGGTCAGATAGCCATAACCGCAGCCCAGATCGAGTGCTGTTGTCGGCGGTGCGGGCAGCCGCTCCATAAACCGGGTCAGCTCGGCTATCAGAAATGCGCTGCCCTTATCGATTTTGTTCCAGCCATAGACGCCGGGTTTGCTGATATAACTGTAGTTTTCATCAGTCGCGACTTCACGAAGGCGAGTGTAATCCTGGTCTTCGAGTAACTCTGTGTCAGGGGCCCCCGGTGACGTCAGCACCCCCATCCAGGTATTTTTGTCTGATTTCGATTGTTCTATCTGTCCGGCAAAGAGTTTTTTAGCTTTATCCAGATAGGTTTTAATGCCTTCGTTTTTCAGGCCTGCGATGCACAGGGTTCCGCCGGGCTTGAGAATGCGGATTGCCTGGTTGATAACATGATGTACCACCGGCTTCTCTTTTGAAACCCGGTAGATCATTTTATCCACACTATGGTCGGCATAGGGGGTGAAATCAAAATCGGAGAACTGGCTGGTCCAGCCGGCACTGTTCAGCTGTTGGCAGAGATCAAAGCGGTTGCTGATCACAGTAACGGCCGGATTAACCCGGCTGGTCTGATTCAGCAGATTTTCATCGGCGATCCAGAGGGTCAGACCACTGGCTGCGTCCAGCTCAGGTTTCAGCAGTGTAAATGCAGTATCAGTCATCAGAAAGCGTTAGCCTCATCTTCGGTCAGGAAGCGGAATTCACCCGGTTCGAGATCTTCATCCAGAACAATACTGCCAATCTGTTCCCGGTGCAGGGCGATGACTTTATTGCCCATCGCAGCAAACATCCGCTTAACCTGATGATAGCGCCCTTCATGGAGAGTCACTCTTGCCTGTGTCTCCGAGAGAATATCCAGTTGCGCTGGTTGTGTCGGCTTGTCTTCATTGCGCAGTGTGATGCCGGCGGCGAACTCGTCTACGTAGCTTGCGGGGATCGGATCAGCCGTGGTGACAAGGTAGACCTTATCGCAACGATGTCGGGGTGAGGTGACCCGGTGTGACCACTGACCATCGTTGGTGATCAGTACCAGCCCGGTGGTGTCGATGTCGAGGCGGCCAGCCGGGTGAAGATCCCGGATGTTCTCCAGGTCCAGCAGATCGATGACGGTGGGATGCTCTGTATCTTCAGTTGCACAGACAGTCCCCTGCGGTTTATTGAGCATCAGGTATCTGGGGCCCGGAGGGTGAACATCGCGACCCTCCAGTAACACCTGGTCCCCGGCAAGCACTTTATAACCATGATCCTGACAGATCTGACCATTTACCTCGACATTTTTACACTTGATCTGTCGTTTTACTAGACTGCGGGGTAAACCGGTTGCCTGACTCAGATATTTATCCAGTCGCATCGAATTTCATCTGCCTGTTATCAAAAAACAGCTAGTATACCGGTACCAGCCGGAATGCAATAGAGCTGGTAATCAGCTAATATACTCCGCCCGTCTGATGACTAATTTAAACTGACCGTGTGACTGCCTGTGAAGCTTTTTGTAGATAACCTGACTAACGTTGACTTTTCTTACCTGCACCCGCAAAGAGGTCTGCTGGGCGAGTCCTGGCTGGTCCAGCTGGTGCTGGATGGCAACCTGAATGAGCAGGGCATGATCTGTGACTTCGCAATTGTCAAAAAAGCGGTGAAGCAGTGGTTTGACAACTGCATTGATCATGCGCTGGTGGTGCCTACTGGCATGGCCAGTCTTAATACCCGTCAGGCCCAGGGCGAAACCGTAATTAGCTGGCAATATCCCGATGGTGGCGAGTTTTTCTGTCGTTCACCGGAGCAGTCCATTGTGCTGGTGGATCTGGAGCAGGTGACCGAAACCAGTCTGGCGGCCTGGTGTAAAGAGCGCTTACTCGAGCTCTTTCCCGATGAGGTGAAAGGGCTGGAGATCAGCTTTGTGCCTGAGGCGATCAGTGGTGCGTTTTATCACTATAGTCATGGCTTACAACAGCATGATGGTAACTGTCAGCGCATCGCCCACGGTCATCGTTCCCGGATTGAGATCTTTCTTGATGGCGTGCGGGATACCGGCGTAGAGCAGCAGTGGGCAGATACTTTTCATGATATCTATATCGGTACCCGCAGCCATCTGCTGGATGAGCCATCCACAGAGCATCATTATCAGTATGATGCGCCTCAGGGACAGTTTGAGATCCGCTTGCCAGCGGAACATTGTTACCTGATTGAGACGGAAACCACCGTAGAGCAGATCGCCTGTCATCTGGCGACGCAGGTTAAAGCTGAGCATCCGGGGCGTGAGGTGATGGTGAGAGCGTTTGAAGGCGTTGGCAAGGGCGCCATTGCCACTGCCTGAGTGTTGCCTAAGCTTTGTCTTTATCCCGACGAAGCAAAAAAAAAGCCCTGACTGAGCAGTCAGGGCTTTTTTGTTTTCCGAACGGTATTAAGCGCGTTCGATTGCCAGTGCAGTACCCATACCGCCACCGATACACAGAGTCGCCAGACCTTTCTTCGCGTCGCGACGTGCCATTTCGTGCAGCAGGGAAACGAAGATACGGCAGCCTGAAGCACCGATTGGGTGACCCAGCGCGATAGCACCACCGTTCACGTTGACGATGTTAGTATCCCAGCCCAGATCTTTGTTGACAGACATCGCCTGTGCAGCGAATGCTTCGTTGGCTTCAACCAGTTCCAGATCATCAATGGTCCAGCCTGCTTTCTCCAGCGCTTTCTGAGTGGCGCAGATTGGGCCAGTACCCATGATCGATGGATCAACGCCAGCAGACGCATAGGCTTTGATCGTCGCCAGAACCGGCAGGCCCAGTTCAGCGGCTTTCTCAGCAGAGCAAAGGATTACGGCAGCTGCACCGTCGTTGATAGTCGAGGAGTTGCCCGCAGTAACGGTACCATCTTTCTTGAATGCCGGACGTAGTTTGCCCAGCGCTTCAGCGGTCGCACCGTGACGTGGCTGCTCATCCGTATCAAAAACGATTGGATCACCTTTACGCTGAGGGATAACCACAGGGATGATCTCATCAGCAAACCTGCCTGCTTTCTGAGCGGCTTCAGCTTTGTTCTGAGACGCTGCGGCAAAGGCATCCTGCTCTTCACGGGTGAAACCGTATTTCTCAACGATGTTTTCAGTGGTGATGCCCATGTGATAGTCGTTAAACGCATCCCACAGACCATCTTTGATCATGGTATCAACCATTTTCCAGTCACCCATACGGGCACCGTTACGGGAGTTCGGCAGCACGTGAGCAGAGGCGCTCATGTTTTCCTGACCACCGGCAATAATCATCTCAGCATCACCGCAGCGAATTGCCTGAGTGGCCAGTTGAATCGCTTTCAGGCCCGATCCACAGACCTTGTTGATCGTCATAGCGGAGACTTCAATTGGCAGGCCTGCATTGATCGTTGCCTGACGAGCAGGGTTCTGGCCGCAACCGGCAGCGAGAACCTGCCCCAGGATCACTTCGTCAATCTGACTGCCCTGGATGCCGGATTTTTCCAGCAGACCTTTAATAACAATAGCGCCAAGATCGCTGGCAGGAACCGATGCCAGAGAACCATTAAAATTACCTACAGCCGTACGGCCAGCAGCTACAACAACAACATCACGCATGATCATTCCTCTTGCTTGTAAGATTGCTGCGGTAGTGTAGTCACGCACTGTGACTATTTAATGGCAGGTTAGTCAGTAACCCGTCATGAAGCACTCTGCAGCTTTTTTGTAGTAATCATATTTGTGCAGTGCAGTACATCATAGACAAAACGCAACTGCAATGGGGTTTGCCCTATCTGTCGGCATGTCGAATAAAAAAATGACGTCAGGGAAACGAATGTAACAGTTGTTGCCGGGATAACCAAGCCGACCAAAGATGAATATCCACTGATCGGCGCAGGTTTTGCGGAGGACTGAGAAGGCCCTGCCGTTGTGTGTTTTCGGTTTTAGAGGTCGACAACCATATTATCGATCAGACGGGCTTTACCCAGATAAGCGGCAGCCACCAGGACCAGCTGCTTGTCTTCAGGACCCGCCGGTTGCAGATCAGTACGGTTGCAGATGGTGTAGTAGTCGCGTTTAAAACCTGCCTGCTCCAGCCGTGTCTGGGCTTCTTCCTGAAGAACCTGATAGTCGCGGCGGCCGGCACTGATCTGAGCGATGGTATCGCAGATAGTGCTGTTCAGGGTGGGCGCCGTTGCCAGTTCTGCTTCCGTCAGATAACCGTTGCGGGAGCTGAGCGCCAGTCCGTTTTGTGCCCGGGCGATCGGAGCACCGAGGATCTCTACCGGCAGAAACAGATCTTCTGCCATACGGCGGATAACCAGTAGCTGCTGAAAATCTTTTTCGCCAAAGATAGCCACATCGGGCTGAACAATACCAAACAGCTTGCACACCACGGTGGCAACGCCACGGAAGTGTCCCGGACGGGTAGCGCCACAGTGGATATCAGAGATGCCGGGCACTTCGATCAGGGTTTGAATAACCTGACCGTTGGGGTACATCTCATTGATATTCGGGGCAAACAGATAGTCGCAGCTGGCGGCTTCCAGTTTTTCCTGGTCGGCTGTCAGGGTGCGGGGATAGGCGTCCAGGTCTTCGTTTTCACCAAACTGAAGTGGATTCACAAAGATGCTGGCAACGGTAATATCAGCATGATTATTAGACTGGTGGATCAGTTGGATATGGCCGGTGTGCAGATTGCCCATCGTCGGCACAAAACCAATTTTTTTGCCCGCACGACGCTCTGCGCCGAGGGCTTCACGCAGCTCAGCGATAGAATAAATTGTTTTCATAATTATTCGAATCCGTGTTCCGGTCCAGGGAAGGTACCTGCCTTCACTTCGTCAGCATAGGCTTTGAAAGCGGCGGCGATGTCATCGTTGTCAGCCATAAAGTTTTTTACAAACCTGGGGCTGCGGCCCGGAGTGATTCCCAGCATATCGTGCATCACCAGCACCTGAGCATCGGTGCCTGCACCAGCGCCGATACCGATAACCGGAATGTCGACCGCTTGAGTGATCTCGCCTGCCAGCAGTGCGGGAACACATTCCAGCAGCAGCATCGCTGCGCCAGCCTGTTCCAGGCGCACCGCATCTTCGATCATTTTTTTCGCGGCTTTGTTGTCACGTCCCTGCACTCTGTATCCGCCGAGTACATTGACAGCCTGTGGTGTCAGCCCCAGATGGGCGCACACCGGAATGCCGCGTTCAGCCAGCAGGGTGATGGTTTCATCCAGCCAGGCAGTGCCTTCCAGTTTAACGATATGGGCTCCCGCCTGCATCAGTGCGGCTGCGCTGTCCATCGCCTGCTCAGGCGTACCGTAGCTCATAAAGGGCAAGTCGGACATGATCATTGAGCCCTGATTGCCCGCTTTTACTGCGGCGGTATGGTATACCATCTCTTCGACAGTCACTGGCAGAGTACTGTCATTGCCCTGCAATACCATGCCCAGGGAGTCGCCCACTAACATCACCTCAACACCCGCGGTGCTGATAAGGTGGGAAAAACAGGCGTCGTATGCGGTGAGTACCGCAAACTTTTCACCGGCCTGTTTACGAGCCATCAGTGTATGAAGGGTAATGCTGCTCATAAGAGAACCTGCTTATTTATTACTCAGACGGTGGGGATTATACATAGGCCTTTTCGGTTTAACTATTATCTATTGTGCAAAGGCGAAAAAATTGATCTAAATTATTGTTTTTTAAAGAATTAAAGGGCGATTAAATTCGCTCTAAAGAGCCTTTGTCGCATTGTTTCAGGCAGTCTTCGAGGCTTTTTCGACCGGGAATGCTGATCTCAGGCGCTATTTCTGCCAGTGGATAGAGGACAAAACTACGCTCATGGAGGTAAGGGTGGGGGACGGTTAAGCGTTCATTGCGGATCTGCTGATCGCCATAGAGTAACAGATCAAGATCCAGTGTGCGGGGGCCCCAGTGCTGAATTCTTACCCGCTGATGCTGTTGTTCCAGCGCTTGCATGGCATCAAGCAGTTCAAGGGGGGATAGCGTTGTTTCAAGGCTGGCGACAGCATTGATATAGTCGGGCTGGCCTGGAGGTCCCACGGGGTCGCTACGATAAAGGCTGGAGTGAATCAGGTGACGGCAGTCCGGTAGGCGTTCAAGTTCCAGCAGCGCGGTGGCCACCTGTGTTACCGGATTTTCAAGATTACTGCCCAGTCCGATATAGCAGCGCTGCCAGAGGTTGTCGGGCTGAGAATCAGCCATTGTTTTGCTCTTGTTTCTTCGCGGGAGACCGGCGTCTGCGGCGTCGCTTGGGTGGGGCATCATTTGTTGCTTCGCGGGACATATGGCTGCGGATCTGGGGATTCTGGGTTTGGTAGTCGGTCCACCATTTCCCCAGACCGTCCAGCGCTTCACCGCTGTTTTCTCTCAGCATCAGCAGGTCGTATGCGGCGCGGAAGCGGGGGTGTTCCATCAAACGGTCTGCCCGCTTGCCTTGCCGGCGGGGCAGACGGAACTGCAGTTCCCAGATCTCCCGGATGGGGGTGGAGAAGCGGCGGGGAATGGCGGTTTGACGAATCTGCTCGCCAATCACCTGATTGGCGGCTTCATGCATCGCTGGCACCGTATGCAGGCCTTCATCTTTCTGTAGTTGTGCCATGCGGCGCTGCATCGGATACCAGAGTAGCGCCGCAAACAGGAACGCGGGAGTGACGCTTTTGTCCTGCTGAATTCTGCGATCGGTATTTTGCAACGCATTCACAACCAGTTGTTCTACCGGATCATCGCCGGGGTTGTCCAGGCAGTAAGCTGTCTGGCGAAATACGTGTTCCAGCAGTCCATATTTGCGAAACTGATGGTAGGACTCTACACCGTGCCCGGACTGGAATATCTTCAGTACTTCATCAAACAGGCGGGCAGGGGCGATATCTTTCAGCAGATAGCCCAGCTCATAGAGGGGGGCTTCTGTTTCTGGCTCAATTGAAAAACCCAGTTTGGCGGCAAAACGTGCCGCTCTGAGCATCCTGACAGGGTCTTCCCGGTAACGGGCATCCGGGTCGCCAATCATTCGCAGTGTGCGTTGTTTCAGGTCGCTGAAACCATTGGTGAAGTCGTAAACACAGTGATCTTTAGGACAGTAGTAGAGGGCATTGACGGTGAAGTCGCGACGCAGGGCGTCCTCTTCAATCGTGCCATAAACATTGTCCCGGACAATCATGCCGCTGTCGTTCTGGCGGCCATGCTCACCATCGGTATTGGTCGGATGGCTGTCATGGCTGGCGCGGAACGTAGCCACTTCGATCATATCCCGGCCGAACCGGACATGAAGCAGCTTAAAGCGCCGGCCGATCAGTCGTGAACGGCGAAAAATTGCATGGGCCTGTTCCGGCGTGGCGTTGGTCGCGACATCGAAATCTTTGGGTTGCTTGTGCATAAGCAGGTCGCGGATGCAGCCACCGACGAGATAACCCTCGTAGCCTTCATCCTGCAAGTGATATGCAGTTTTCATCGCGGCATCGTTCAGCTGGCGGCGGGAGATCTGATGTACCTCTTCAGGAATCAGCTGAGGACCGCTCTGTTGCGGATGGGTTTCGCTGGCTGATGGCTGTCGATTACTACCGAACAATTTGCGGATAAACGAGCCTATAGGTGATGAGTTTTTGTTCATATATCACTGAAAAACTTACGCAGAAACAAGAGCGCAGAATAATAGCATGAAATTCAATCAAAAAATGCAGTTTACGTCGGACTTTGAGGGATCTTTAGTGCAGACAGAAGGGCTTTGTAACAGGAACAAAAGGAGATGGGTAAGCTGATCGCATATAGACAACAACTCAGTATTAGCTTGTTGTTTTTATTTCTAATAGCACTGATTCGGGACCGTTGTATGGGTGTCAATTCAGCGACCAGCTTTTAGAGCCTCATTATTATTTTTATTCGAGGCGGGTTACTTATCAGTTCATAATCTGGGTTTTATTTTTATTATGATTAGTGACTGTAAGTTTGTTCTTTTTCTTGATCTATATGTAGCAGGTGCTGTGCCAGTTTTGTTAACTGTTTGTTTTAATTATGTTTAATTTTTTTATTGGCGATTTGTTACCTGTTTGCCTCTGGGAGGGTAACAGAAAGTGTTACCTTTTTACCCATGCTGCAACTGCTCAGTGGGGGATAAGTAACACTTCTGTGAGGGGGATTTAATCCCCGGAATTTAACCGAGCTGTTCCTCTTTAGACTTTCGTGGAATGCCCAGTTTCTGGCGTCGCTCCCATAAGCATTTGCGGCTGACTCCCAGCTTTTTGGCGAGCTTGGTTTCGCTCATGCTGTCCTGGTTTTCCAGCACAAAACGCTGGAAGTAATCGTCCAGTGAGAGATTCTGTTCGGGTTTCCGCTCTCGCAGATCGGTTGATGAATCAGCAACCAGGGACCGGCCGCTGGCAAAACTGGATTCCAGATCGGCCAGTGAGCCGGGTTCAATGTCGAGGCCGAGCAGATCGGTGGTGATGTTGTGGTCATCCGCCAGAATAACGGCCCGTTCGATGGCATTTTGCAGTTCGCGCACATTGCCGGGCCAGTTATAGCGAATCATCGTCTGGCAGGCATCCTCGCTGAAACTAAGCAGAGGAGAGCCGAGTTTCTCACAACTTTTCTGCAAAAATTGGTGGGCGATTTCGATAATATCTTCGCCCCGTTCCCGTAGTGGTGGCATCTGCAATTCCATCACGTACAGGCGATAATAAAGATCTTCCCGGAACTCACCGGTTTTGGCTAAGGCTTTGAGGTTACGGTGGGTGGCGGCAATAAGACGGACATCGACATTGATGGATTTAACGGCGCCCACGCGGCGAATCTCGCCTTCCTGCAAAAATCGTAATAAGCGGGCCTGGGCTTCAAGTGGCAGTTCGCCGATCTCATCGAGGAACAGAGTGCCACCGTTGGCGGCTTCTATTAATCCGTTACGGGCAGAGTCGGCACCGGTGAAGGCCCCTTTTTCGTGACCGAAGAGTTCAGACTCTATCAGTGTTTCGGGTATCGATGCGCAGTTAACCGACACCATTGGCGAACCTGAGCGGGCACTTTGCTGGTGGATTGCCCGTGCGGCGAGCTCTTTGCCGGTACCTGATTCTCCCTGAATCAGTACGGTGGCGTCGGTGCGGGCTACCTTGTGAATCCGGTTGAAGAGATTCTGCATCGCGCTGCATTTTCCCACCATCTGATTTTCCGGAAGCTGGTTGGCATCGCCCTGTGGTTGCGAGGCTTTATCCTCGTCGCCCCTCAGCTTAATAATGTTGGCGATGGTTTCGAGAATCTCATCGTGATCAAACGGTTTAGCGATATAGTCGACGGCCCCCAGTTTCATCGCATCAACGGCTGAGCGCATACTCGCATAGCTGGTCATAATGACCACCGGTATGGCTTTAGCCAGATTGATCAGATCGGTGCCCGGAGCACCAGGGAGACGCAGGTCACTGATGATCAGATTATAATCATTGAGATTGAACAGGCTGGTCGCCTCGTCGACGGACCCGGCGTCGTCGACGCTGTAATTGTTGCGTTCCAGCAGACGCCGGAGCGCTGTGCGTATAATAGATTCATCTTCTACGATCAGAATGCGGCTCATTCGGTTTACCTTTGCTTCTTGTCCTCTGGTCGACAGGTGCCTGTTATATTACAGACTTAATCCTGCAAAGTGACCGGGAGGGTGATAACCACCTGAGTGCCATTGTTCTGATTTTTATTGGCGGGACTCACTATGTTAATACTACCATAATGCTCTTCAATGATGTTATAGACCAATGGCAGCCCCAGACCGGTACCTTTTCCCGGGCCTTTGGTGGTAAAGAAGGGTTCAAAGAGTCTGCTTTGATGTTCCGGTGAGATGCCGCTACCTTCATCGGTGAGGCTTATCTCGATCGAGTGGGGGTTCTGCTTCGCGTCCAGCCACACCGAACTATGAATCGGTGAGGCATCGCAGGCGTTATTGATCAGGTTGACAAACACCTGCATCAGTCGCTGTGGATCACCACTGATATATAAATCGCCATCGATATGATTAATCAGTTTAATCTCCCGGCCACGGCTGTCCATCGAGACCAGATGCAGGGCTTCATCGGTTAGTTCTTTCAGATTAATATGTTCCAGCAGCGGCTGACTATCACTCTGACCGGTGTGAGCAAAGCGTATTAATGACTGCACGATACGGGTGATGCGCTGTGTCTGCGCAACGATCTGATCACCGCTTTCGAGAATGATGTCATCCTCGGTTTCGTACTTCAGATTTTGTGCGAGGCAAGCGATACCCGTGACCGGGTTGCCAATCTCGTGGGCCACCCCGGCAGCAAACCGGCCAATTGAAGCCAGGCGTTCGTTATGGGACAAGCGGTTCACCAGAATCTGGTTTTCGGTTTCGTTCTCCAGCAGAATAACCATCGATTCTGAGTTTTCTGCCAGGCTGGCTTTATGCAGACTCAGCCAGCAGTTTTCGCCGTTGATCAGCAGGTGATGAGACAGCAGGTGATTGTTCTCCTGACAGGAAAAGTTGTGGAGTAACTCTCCCCATGGCGCGGGTAGGCTGATCAGTTTTTTGGTTATGACGGCCGGGTTTTGCAGCCCGGTAAACTTTTCCATCTCTTCATTCCAGAAGATGATCTGACCTTTTTCATCCAGCGAGAAAGCGCCGACAGGCAGGCGCTGCAAGGTCAGCCGGTGATGGCGGCGCAGGTTATCCAGCTCGGCTGCCAGGCCGCTAAGGCGGGTCTGGTAGTTTTCCAGCTGGCTTTCCAACAGGTGGATATCGCGGGTGCGATATTGATCAAGTGAGTCCTTACGTACCTGCTGATTCAATAGAGCACTGGCTTCAACGGGGCCGAAGAGGGCGCTCAGCCGGCTTTCAATCAGCGTTCTCAGACGCATCAGATCGATTGCGTTCAGCTCGCCGCTGACGATCTTCAGTTCCTGCAGTGCGTGTTCAATCTCTTTTTCTGCGGTGGTTTTACCCAGCCGCGAACTCAGTAATGTGACCAGTTCATCGCTATGACTGATGTTGAGCTGAGGGCCGGTCGGGCGTTGCAAACTGTTATGCAGACAAGCGCTGGCGCTGGCGATCTCCTCCTGTGAGCTAGGTGTCAGAATGGACCCCACTAAAAAGACAATGATGTTGGCCGTGAGCGCATAGATAGCAATCTGATGCCAGTTGTACTGATCGAGAATCGTTGCATCATTGCTCATCGCTCCGCTGAGCAAGCCGGTAAACATAGAGATAATCCAGATGCCCATGCCAACAATAAGGCCGAGACAGAACCCGGTGCGATTGGCGCCGGGCCAGAACAGTGTGGCGAGTATGCCTGGTAGAAACTGCATAAAAGCGATAAACGCCAGGGTGCCAAGCCAGTGGACGTTATAGTTAAGGCCCACCCGGGTATAAAACAGGTAGCTCGCGAGCATCATAACAATAATCAGGATACGTCTGAGCCAGAGTAAGCGGGAGTAGAGTTTCTGTGTCGATAACGGTGGAATCAGCGGTAGTATCAGATGGTTCTGCAGCATCGATGCGATTGATATTGCTGCGACAATAATGATACCGCTGGCCGCCGTCAGCCCGCCAATGAACGCCAGCGTCGTCAGAAAGTTTGATTCCAGTTTTATCCCCAGATGCAGAATCAGAAAAGCCGGCTGGTCAGCCACGCCCAGGCGTATAGCGGCCCATAAAATAGGCGGGACGGCCAGTGCCAGTATCAGCAGGTAGAGGGGCATCCCCCAGCTGGCTTTGTGCAGACTGTTGGAAGAGGTGTTTTCGGTAAACATCATGTGAAAGGTGTGCGGCATCACGATGATGGCGGAGAAAAAGCCCAGTAGCATCGTGCGCCACAGGTTGCTATCCAGCTGAGTGTCGAAAACGGCCAGCTCCTGAGGATGCTGCTGCAGCCAGAGATCAAGTCCGGCAGGCCCGTCCATAACATTGTAAAGGGCATACAGCGCAATTGTGACTATCGCAAACAGCTTGATCAGCGAACCGGTTGCCATGGCGATAATCAGACCGGTACGGTTATATCGTAAGGAAGGATTGCGTGCACCGACCAGAATGGTGAACAGGGCGATTAGTGAACAGAAGCCCATGGCGATCTGGTCGGAAGAGAAATCCTGGTTAAGAATGTGCAGTGAATCTGACACCGTCTGAATCTGAATCGATATCAGTGGCAGAATCGCGATGAGAGAAAAGATTGCCGTCAGCGTTCCAGCGGTTGCAGAACGAAAGCGAAATGCAAACAGGTCGGCCAGTGAGCTTAATTCATAGGTGCGGGTGATGCGCAGTATCGGAATCAGAATGACGGGCGCCAGAAAAAACGCCGCCGACGCGCCCAGGTAAGACGCCAGGAAAGTATAGCCGGACTCCTTGGCGATGGCGAAAGCGCCATAAAAGGTCCAGACACTGGTAAATACTCCCAGTGACAGCACATAGGTGAGCGGATGGTAGATGATACGCTTCGGAATCCAGCCGCGCTCGGTGATATAAGCGGTCCCAAACAGTGCTGTCAGGTAGGCGATCGCTATGAGGAGTAACGAGGTCAGATTAAAATTCATCGCTGCGCCGTCTCCGCTCAAGAATCGCCAGTATAAGGATCAGGGCCGCCCAGATAATAAACGGGCGGTACCAGGGAGTGGCCGAATCGGGCCACCACTGATCGAGAAGCGGTGATAGCAGATAGCCGCCAATCACCAGCACGATCATAACGCGGTAAAAATGCATCAGAGCTCCTCCAGAATGAAACCCGTGGTTTTCGGAATGGCGGTAATATCCCAGTGTTGTATAGCCCACTTAAGCAATTCTTCAATACTGCCGTCAGCCAGCTCTGCCAGTGGTTGTTGCCCGAGAAACTTCAGGGCACGGATAATCAGTGTGCGTGCCTGATTGTCATCCAGTGCCGGGGCTAAGTTTTGCTTACTGAGTTTCTGTCCCTGTGAATTGGTCGCCACCGGGATATGGGCATAAACAGGCTGCGGATAACCGAGTAATCGCTGCAGGTGTATCTGTTTGGGTGTCGAGTCGAGCAGATCCGAGCCGCGCACGATATGGGTGACCTGTTGTTGTGCATCATCAATGGTGACCGCCAGCTGATAGGCGAACAGACCATCCCGGCGAAACAGCGTAAAATCTTCGACTCGCTGGCTGAATTGCTGGGCACCCTGAATCAGGTCATCGAAGGGGTAGTCCTGATCACAGAGAACGCGAATGGCGCAATCAGCATCAATAGCGGGAGGGTGGTTGTGGCAATAACCATCATAGAGAGGGCTCCCGCTGCGCTTTAGCAGGGTTTGACGGGAACAGCTGCAGCGATATGTCAGGCCGCGTTCGGTCAGTTGAGTCAGAATCTCTTTGTAAATGGCGTGGCGGTTACTCTGACGAATCACTTCGCCATCCCATGTCAGGCCAAATTGTTCGAGGGATCTGAGAATACTGTCAGTCGCACCGGCTTTTTCTCTGGGCGGGTCAAGATCTTCAATGCGTAATAGCCAGCGGCCATCATGAGCGCGGGCGTCAAGATAACTGGCAAGTGCTGCCAGCAGGGAGCCAAAGTGGAGCGGGCCTGTGGGTGACGGAGCGAAACGACCTGTATAGACCATTACAAAAGCGGCTGACGGTTAAGTCAGCCGCGAACAGATCAGATGCCCAGCTGTTTCTCTTTGATCTCAGCGAGGGTTTTGCAGTCGATGCACAGTGTTGCAGTCGGACGGGCTTCCAGTCGACGAACACCAATCTCTACACCGCAGGCTTCGCAGTAGCCGTAATCATCTTCGTCGATGCTTTCCATCGCTTTGGATATTTTGCTAATGAGCTTGCGCTCCCGGTCACGGGTGCGCAGTTCCAGGCTGAATTCCTCTTCCTGACTGGCCCGGTCGCTGGGATCAGCAAAGTTGGTTGCTTCTTCCTGCAGATGGTTAACGGTACGGTCTACCTCTTCCATGAGTTCCTGTTTCCAGGCGTTCAGAATTTGGCGGAAATGATCTTTTTGAGCATCGTTCATGTACTCTTCGCCATCCTTAATAGGATAGGGTACAAAGTGGGTGAACTGTGTTTCTTGATTCGGCATAGTTCTGCCTCGCTTCTCTCTCAACAGGTCGGGCAATGGTGCCCGAACGCTTCTACCAACGGCCATGATGCTGAAGGTGATTAAACCAACCATCAGAAGGGAGCTGAAGTTACCAGAACCTTTGAGTTTTCACCAGCCCTCTGACCAAAAAACTGCAAATCATCTGTAACCGTCTCATATTTTGTTTTTCAGGCGGTTCAGTTGCGCCGGAATAATAGGACGGTATAACAACTAACTATAGCAGTGATTGGCTGATTCTGAGTAGAGGAAGTCTGCTTTAAGGTGATGACTAAGGTATAATCCCGGCCATTCAAAAACGGACAACAGGGGAGTCGCCTGTCATGAATAGCTGGTCAGATAGGGTCGCTGATATCGAGTCTTTCAAAGTAATGGATTTGCTGAAACGCGCTAAAGAGCTGGATGATCTGGGACATGATGTGGTGCATATGTGTGCCGGGGAACCTGATTTCGCGACACCGGCACCTATCGCCGACGCAGGCATTGCTGCTATCCGCAATGGACATACTCAGTACACACCTGCCGCAGGTATTCCACAACTGCGCGCGGCGATTGCCGCTTTTTATCAACAGCGTTATGGCCTGGATATTCCGGCGGAACGGGTGGTTGTCACGGCAGGTGCTTCGGGCGCGCTGTTAATGGTGTTTGCAACATTGGCGAATCCCGGCAAGACATTTATGATGGCCGACCCTGGCTATCCCTGTAATCCGCGTTTTTTACGTTTACTTGAAGCCCGGGGGCAGTTAGTGCCGGTGACCGCTGCGGATAACTATCAACTGACGCCTGAGCTGATTGAACAGAACTGGAATGATAACACTGCGGGTGTCTTACTGGCTTCTCCCGCGAATCCTACCGGTAGTGTGGTTCACCGGGAGCAGCTGGAACTGATCTCGCAGACGGTAAAAAGTAAAGGCGGACATCTGGTGGTGGACGAACTCTATCACGGGCTGACCTATGGTTTTGATGCGCCCAGCGTGTTGTCGGTGGATCAGGGGGCGTTTGTTCTCAACAGTTTTTCAAAATATTTCGGTATGACTGGCTGGCGGCTGGGCTGGACCATCGTGCCGGAGACTGCCGTTGCTGATATCGAACGGCTGGCACAGAACCTGTTTATCTCACCACCCACCATTGCACAGCATGCAGCGCTGGCCGCATTTCAGCCTGACACTATAGAGATTCTTGAACAGCGCAGAGAAGCATTCAGAGCGCGGCGGGATCTGCTGGTTGCGGGGCTGCGGAAGTTGGGTTTCGAAATTCCGCTGATGCCCGAGGGGGCGTTTTATGTGTATGCCGACGCTTCCCGGTTTACTGATAATACCTTCGATTTTTGCTGGGAATTGCTGGAACAGGATAAAGTGGCCGTCACGCCGGGGATCGATTTTGGTGAATTCCAGGCGAATCGTTATATCCGGTTCTCCTATACCACCAGTGTGGAACAGATCGAGAAAGCACTTCACCGATTGCAGCAAAGGCTGAGCTGATGCAACTGGATAATATGCAGTCTGGGCGGTTAATTAAACGTTACAAACGGTTTCTGGCGGATATTGAACTGGATGATGGTCGCCAGTTGACGGTGCACTGCCCCAATACCGGATCGATGAAAAATTGTGCCGACCCTGGCAGTGAGGTATGGATTCAGGACTCCGGTAATCTGAAGCGCAAGTATCTGTTTGGTTGGGAGCTGGTTCAGGTTGAAGGACGCTTCTGGGCCTGTATTAATACCGGCCGGGCCAACGCGCTGATTCGCGAAGCGATTGAAACCGGTGTTATTACTGAATTGCAGGGCTATGATCTGATTCGTCAGGAAGTGAAGTATGGTGATGAGGGCAGCCGTATCGATCTGCTGCTTGAAGCGGCTCAGCGACCACTCTGCTATGTTGAGATTAAGAATGTTACCCTGCTGGAAGCCGACGGCATGGGGGCTTTTCCTGATGCTGTTACTGCCCGGGGGGCGAAGCATCTGCGGGAACTGATGCTGATGGTAGAGCAGGGGCATCGTGCTGTGTTGCTGTTCTGTGTGCCCCATACGGGGATTCAGCGGGTGCGTCCGGCGGATCATATCGACCCGGCTTATGGCCAATTATTGCGTGAAGCGGTGGCCGCGGGGGTTGAAGTCTATGCCTACGGTGCGACGATTACGCCACAGGAAGTGACTATCAGTCATCGGTTGCCGGTACAGCTCTGAGTGTTATTCCGTCAGGCAGAGCTGACCGTCAATAATGTCATAGCTAACCGCTGTCAGGCTGGCGCCGGAACAGGGACCCGCGATACAGAACCCCTGATCTACCGTGAATAGCGCGCCGTGAGTGGAGCACTGAATAAACTGTTTTTCCACATCCAGAAAAGTGTCTGGCAGCCACTCCAGCGGAATGCCTTTGTGCGGGCAGCGGTTTTCATACAGGTAGATGTTGCCCTGGCAGTGAACGGCAAACAGTTTTCGCTGATTCAGCTCTAACCCCTTTGCGCTATTGTCAGGTAGTTCACTGATATTAAATAACGGTGTAACAGTTGTCATCGTGAGTCCGTTTAATCATCCTATGAGAAAATATCAGCCAGTTCAGCCGATACTGCTATTATAATCGCCACGTTTGTAACCAACCCTGTCTATTAAGAGTGTAGCCCGAATTTGTGAACAGCCTGTTAGCGGCTCTGATTGAGTTGCGTATCTTTATTTTCACCTTGTGTGTGTCCGGTGCTGTGCATCTGACGCTCATGGGTGGCGGCTGGTTCAATCATCAGGACCCGGTCCGTGTGGGCGGGGCACCGTTGAACATAAGGGTTACTGTCTCCCACAGTGATGGCCGGGACGCTATCGTTGATGCGCAACGACAACCGTCCGGGCAGACGAGAGAACTGCAAACACAGTCACAGACAGAACTGCAGACAGAGCAGAGCATCGCGAGTCAGACCGGTGAGAGGCCAGAAAAACAGCGGTCAGCACTGCCCGAAACGCTCAAAGATAACGCTATGCCAGTCTACCGGAGTGTTCAGGCTGACACCGATGTTCAGCCATCGCCCGCGCCCGGACAGCCAGCTGCACCGACAGCTGATCTTAAGCCGGTGCTGACGCCTGTCGATGTGGCTGAGAACGATGTGATTAAGACTGATGTGAATACGACCGATGTGACAGAGACTGACGTAACTGAGACCAACGTTCTGCCGAGTGATCAGAGGCCTGTCCCGTCTGAATATGAAACGCCTGGGCCGCAGGGGACGCTGCTGTTTCAGGCACATCCAGAATTCAGCGTCGCTCCCGAACCGCCTGTGTACCCCCGTTTGGCGCGTAAGCGAGGGATTGAGGGGGAGGTTATTTTACATGTGGAAATCGCGCGTGATGGTGGTGTTGCCGGGCTGCGGCTGGAACAGAGTTCCGGGTCTGATCTGCTCGATCAGGCTGCCCTGAGTGCGGTGCAACGCTGGCAGTTTGTGCCAGCAACGCAGAATGGTGTGGCGGTGGCGTCTTATGTCCGGGTGCCAGTCAACTTTGTGCTGGAGAATCAGTAATGCCCCATCGTACGCTATTGAAACTCTTATGCTTGCTGCTGCCGCTGGCGATGGTGTTGTCGCTGACTACCGGTCCGGTCGCACTTGATCTGACGGAGATATTTGATGCTTCGGTTGCAAGCCAGGTGTTCTGGCAGCTGCGCTTACCACGCTTGCTGCTGACGTTGCTGGCCGGTGCTTTGCTGGCGATCACCGGGGCCGCTGCACAATCGCTGTTTCGTAATCCGCTGGCTGATCCTGGTCTTATTGGTATCTCTGCGGGAGCCGCGCTCAGTGCTGCGGCGATGATGGTGTTGCTGGGCAGTTCGGTTTATCTGCTGGGTGGACTGATGCTGCCGCTGGCTGCTTTTACCGGAGGTGTATTAACGACGCTGCTGGTAGCCCGGTTATCGGTAACACTGCAGGGCGTCTCGGTTACCAATATGCTGCTCTGTGGCATTGCCATCAATGCGATCGCCATGGCGGGACTGGGCGGGTTGAAATATCTGGCGGCGGATCAACAGTTGCGTCAACTGAGTTTCTGGATGCTGGGTAGTCTGAATCATAGTCGCTGGCAGGATCTTCTGGTGCTGCTGATCGCTGCGGTGCCGGTGTTATGGTTGCTGCCGCGCTATGGACAGAAGCTGAATCTGTTACTGCTGGGTGAGCAGCAAGCCCGATTGTTGGGTCTGAATGTGAGACGTTGTAAACAAGTGATGATTTTGCTGATCGCTCTGGGTGTCGGCGCGGTGGTGGCGCTGACCGGTATTATCGGTTTTGTCGGGCTGGTGGTGCCCCATCTGGTGCGCCTGGTGAGTGGCCCGGATAACCAGCGCCTGCTGCCTCTGTCGGGACTGCTGGGCGCGCTATTGCTGACGGTTGCCGATATTATCTCCCGATTGTTAGTGTCGCCTGCGGAGCTTCCCGTGGGGATCGTTACGGCGTTAGTCGGCGGACCGTTTTTCCTGTTACTGCTAACCCGGCGTAAGCGGGAGCTGAGAGTATGTTAACCGCGACCGGCCTTAGCCTGAAACGCCATGGTCAAACGCTGCTGGACGATATCAGTCTGGCATTAAAGCCGGGTGAGATTACGGTGTTACTGGGGCCTAACGGGGCTGGTAAATCGACCCTGCTTGGGCTGCTGTCCGGTTTAAATACGCCGGATGATGGGCAGATAGCTCTGGATGGCGTTGCCCTTTCCGGGATAGACCCCCAGCTTAAAGCCCGTTATCTGGCGATGTATACCCAGCAACAGCCGCTCAACTTTCCCTTTCGGGTGGAGGAGGTGGTCGCCCTGGGGTGTTATCCATTAATGCTTAATCCGGCGGCGACCGCACAACGGGTGGCTGAGTGTCTGACGCAGTTTGAACTCCAGTCGCTGGCATCAAGGGAGTACACGTCGCTTTCCGGTGGCGAGCAGCAGCGGGTGCAGGTTGCCCGGGTGATGGCTCAGGCCGGGCCGGATTGCCGGGTATTGTTGCTGGATGAACCGGTGAGTGAGATGGATCTTAAATATCAGCAGTTGCTGTTGCAGCGTATCAGGGCGGTCGCCGCCGCTGGCGTATCGGTGTGCTGTGTGCTGCACGATCTTAATCTCGCGGCGCAACTGGCCGATCGGGTTGTCTTGTTACAGCGCGGCCGGATGATCGCCTCGGGGCCGGTTGCTAAGGTGATGACTGACGCGGGGCTCAGCGAGTTGTATGCGGCCAGGGTGCGGCAGGTCGCCAGTGAGCCTCATCCGGTATTTGTCAGCGGTTAAGAGGAACGCTTATCAGTGGATCCTGGCTGATCTGGCGACACAGATCGTCAATTGGTTTATCTGCGCCGGTATCTATCCGGTAACTGTAGGCCAGCTCTTCATCTTTAAGGGACTGCTTGCCTTCCAGCTGTTGCAGCATAATCCTGACATCCGCATCAGAGGGGTCAGCCCCTTCCTGTTGGCGTTGCTCTAAACGCTGTTTCATCACTTCCTGATCGCAGCGACAGGCGATAATGCGAATCTCAATGCCCAGCTTGTTAGCCATTTTAAAGTAGTTATTGCGGGTTCTTTCGCGGATAAAGGTGGCATCTACAATGACGGTTTCCCCGGCTTTGAGCAGCTTTTTGGTCAGTACTTTAAGATGGTTGAAGGTATGCACATTCATCTCATTGCCATACAGCTCCAGTTTTTCGCCTTTCAGACTGAATTCGCGATGCAGTCGTTTACGCTCGACATCTGAACGGATGCGGATAGCGCCGCTACATTCCAGCAATTGTTGGCTGAGATAACTTTTGCCACTGCCGGAAACACCATGCATCAGAAACAGCACCGGGGAAGGTTTGTTGGCATAACTCAGCGCCAGTTTGATGTAGCGACGGTATTCGTCGATATCACGCCGGGCACCAATGACGGCAACCTTGGCACGAACCATCGCCCGGTAGCCCTTATAAAAATTCAGTAACTGGGTGCCATCGTAGTCACCGGTGATTTCCAGATAACGGTTCAGGCAGCGATGCGAAAATAGCTGCTGTTGATTAGCCTCCAGATCCATCAACAGGAAGGCCAGGTCACAGATGCTGTCGATCCAGCGAAATTCAAGGTTGAATTCAATGCAGTCAAACAGTCTGACCTGATTATCCAGCAGTGTGGTATTAGCCAGATGCAGATCGCCATGGCATTCACGGATATGGCCTTCGCGTTTGCGTTGCTCAATCTTTGATGAAAGACTGCGGAACTGCTGACTGATCTGATAGGCCAGTTGTTGTAGCTCCATCCAGTCATCAAGCGCGTCGAGTTGCTCGCCAGCGTGAGCGAAATTATCGCTGACGACCTGCCAGACGGTGTCTGTTTCACCCCAGGGGCCATCATTGCTGGCGTGGGGCACAACCAGGTGAAAGTCGGCAATCTGCTGGCTGAGAGCATCAATATGCGCTGTGGTCAGTTTGTTTTTCTGTAACAGGCGGTCCAGTCGCAGGGCATCATCAAACTGCCGCATTCTGACGGCATACTCGAATGGCTCTGGCGAGGGTTGCGACTGGGTTGATGGGGCGCTGCTCGCATCTGATTCGATTGCATCGTCTATCTGCAAAACGGTTGCTTCAGTGACCGGTTCAGGAATGGTTAATTCCAGATGAGCTAGGGTCGGCTCGGCGGGTGTGCCAAAGATTCCGATCACTTCCTGATAGATATCGGGGGCTAATCGCTGATTAAGCCGGAGTTCTTCATAACAATAGTGTTTGCGACTCTCCAGGCTGGTAAAATCCAGGAAACCAAAATTAACCGGCTTTTTGATTTTATAAGCGATCTCACCCGTCAGGATTACCCAGGAGATATGCGTCTCTATCACCCGGATTTCGGAGACCGGATGGGGATAATTGTTTGGATCTGACAGGGCTGTGATCAGTTCTTGAGTCATTTATTTTTTAGTAGTTGCTGGAATTCACAGAGGATTATACGTAGCCAATGGCAAAAAAGAGAGGGGCAGCTGCATCCCGTTCCCAAAAGAGTCGCAAAAAGCAGTCAAATAAGCCCTCCTTGAAGCGTCGGCTGTTCAAACTGTTTTTGAAAGTGTCCCTGGTGATGTTGGTTATCGCCGCTGCCGGGCTGGTTTATCTGGATGCTCAGGTGCGGGCGAAGTTTGAAGGTAAGCGCTGGGCGCTGCCAGCGAAAGTGTATGCCCGGCCTCTGGAGCTGTTTCCCGGTCAGCAACTTAGCCGTGATGACCTTAAAGTCGAGCTGAAAGGGCTGGGTTATCAGTTTACTTCCCGTGCTACTCAGCCGGGGAGTGCCGAGTGGGCGACCTCAAGAGTGCGGCTGTACAGCCGTGGCTTCGATTTTCCAGATGGCCAGGAACATGCCCGCAAGCTACTGATTGATTTCAGTGGTGACACGGTCAGTAATATTCGTGATGAGTCCGGTAAACAGTTGCCGTTGACGCGATTAGAGCCGGTGCTGATTGGTGGTATTTACCCTAAAGACAATGAAGATCGTGATCTGATTCAGCTATCTGAGGCGCCTTCTTATCTTGTCGATGCATTGATCGCCATAGAGGACCGGAGTTATTACAGCCATCATGGTATCTCCTTCAGGGGCATCGCCCGGGCGATGGTGGCTAATGTCAAAGCGGGCCGCTTTGTTCAGGGGGGGAGCACCCTGACGCAGCAGCTGATTAAAAACTTCTATCTCAGTTCAGAGCGTTCGCTCAGCCGTAAGCTGGCTGAGATCCCCATGGCTGTTCTGCTGGATCTGCATTACAGCAAAGATGAGATTCTGGAAGCTTATCTCAATGAAGTGTATCTGGGGCAGGAGGGTGCCCGGGCGATTCATGGTTTTGGTCTGGCCAGCCAGTATCTGTTTGCTCAGCCGATACGAGAGCTGAAGCTGCATCAGGTGGCGTTGATGGCTGCCATGGTAAAAGGTCCGTCCTTCTATGACCCCCGCCGACACCCCCAGCGAGCCCTTGACCGGCGTAACCTGGTGCTGAAGACGTTGCAGGAGCAGGGCGCTATCACCGAGGCTCAGCGTCTGGAGGCTGAGAAGCAGCCGCTCGGGGTTGTCAAACAACAGAGCCTGCTGAAAGGCGCTTACCCCGCCTATCTGGATCTGGTGAAACGGCAGTTACGTGAAGAGTATCCCGAAGAAGCGCTTAACAGCGAAGGGTTAAGGGTGTTTACCGCACTGGACCCTATTGTTCAGACACGGGCTGAAAGTAGTCTGGTCAAAGTGATTGGGCAGTTGCGGAAACGTTATGGGCAACCGGTTAAAGAGCTTGAAGGCGGTATGGTGGTCAGTAATCCCTTAAGCGGTGAGGTGCTGGCAATTGTCGGTGGCCGCAACACCCGTTATCAGGGGTTTAACCGCGCTCTGGATACCTTGCGACCAGTGGGGTCACTGATTAAACCGGTGGTCTATCTGGCTGCTCTGGAAGAAAACTATACTCTCGCCTCAATCATCGATGATCAACCGCTTGATGTTAAGCTGCCGAACGGTGATGTGTGGCAACCTCAAAACTACAGTCATACCAGCCATGGCCCAGTGTCATTGCATAGCGCGCTGGCACATTCCTACAATCAGGCATCTGTCCGGCTGGGGATGGATATTGGTACCTCCAAAGTGGTCGATATGCTTAAACGTCTGGGAGTGCAGCGGGATATTGATGAATATCCGTCAATGTTGCTGGGCTCTACTGCATTATCGCCGTTAGAGGTCGCTCAGCTTTATCAAACCATCGCCGGGAACGGTTTTCAGGTGCCGATGCGGGCTATCCGTATGGTGACTGACAGCCATAACAAAGAGCTGTCCCGTTATTCCTATCACATTCAGCAGACTGTGCCATCGGGGCCGGTGCACCTGATTCAGTATGCCCTGCAGGAAGTGGTTCGCGAAGGTACCGCCCGGTCGGTGTATAGTCGGTTACCTAAAAATATGACGCTGGCGGGTAAAACCGGCACCACCAATGACCAGCGGGATAGCTGGTTTGCCGGGTTTGGGGGTGATCGTCTGGCGGTTGTCTGGCTGGGGCTGGATAATAATAAGCCGTTGCCGCTGACCGGTAGTAGTGGTGCATTGCGAGTCTGGACCGAATTTATGGCCCAGGCACAGCCGCAGCCATTTATGGCGGAAAGACCTGACTCGATCAAGTATCATTGGATTGAGGATGCCACCGGGCTGATGTCCGGCGAGGGGTGCGAGGGTGCCCGACAGTTACCTTTCATTGAGGGGACCGAGCCAGCGAAGTCCTCTGGCTGTGGTGATAACGTTATCAGTAATCCGCTTGATCTTTTCAAGCGCTGGTTCAGATCGGAATAAACAAGATGAAAAAAGCTTTAACAACAGGTTGCGGGCTGCTCTTAACAACGTTACTGGCGGGTTGTATGGGCGGTAATGCCAATATCAATCCCATTGTCGAAGACCGTTCGGCACCCCGGAATGGAGTGGCCATTGATACGGATGCCCGTTCAGATGTGGCGGTTACCACCGCGGTTGATACCGGGCCGGGCTTCACCGTGATCAACAACCAGGTGGCGGCGCCAGCCCCCGTCGCTAATAGTAATCCGGCAGTTATTGCATTACTTCAGGGGGCCACTGAACAGCAGAAACAGGGTAACTATAGTGCTGCTCAAAGCAGTCTTGAACGGGCTCAGCGGATCGCTCCGCGTGATCCCCAGGTATATTTGCGTCTGGCCGATCTGCGTCGCCAGCAGGGGCAGTATCTGCAGGCCGAACAGCTGGCACTTAAAGGGCTGACGCTGGCGCGGGGTAAGTCGGGGCTGGAACGTAAACTCTGGTTTCTGATTGCTGATATTCGCAGTGAAGGTGGTGATCACAGTGGTGCCGCTGCGGCCCGGGATAAAGCCAGGCTTTACTGATACCCGGTATTGGGAGTGAGGGATGAGTGTTGCTGTGATTGAGCGCTTTCTGGCGAGTCATTTCCTGTTTCAGACTTTTTCAGAGGAGCAGCGAAACGCTCTGCTGCCTTATTGTCGCCTGATCAGTCTGAAAGACGCTGACACTCTGTTTAATCAGGGGGATGAGTCGAAGCACTTCTATATCGTTTACAGCGGCAGCATGCAGCTGTTCCGGGTTGCTCCTGATGGCCAGGCTAAGGTAATGGAAGTGATCCGTGCAGGTGATCCCTTTGCGGAAGCGCTGATGTTTCTGGAACAGAATCACTACCCGCTGAATGCCCAGGCGATGGGTGATAGTCAGGTGGTTTCGATTGTCAGTCAGCCGTACAAATCGATGCTGATCGCCGATTCACAAGCGGCGATGCATCTGATGGGGGGGATGGCGGTGAAACTGCATAAAAGGATCAGGGAGATCGAAACACTGACCCTGCAGAATACCCGTCATCGGTTGGCTAATTATCTTGCTGCGCTGGCGCCTGACGCAGCAGCCCGTCAGTGTGTTTATGAGTTGCCGATGGCTAAGCAGCTGATCGCATCACAGCTGGGCATGCAACCTGAGACCTTTTCCAGGTTGATTAAAGAGATGAAGGATCAGGGGTTGATCGAGGTGAATGGAGCTGAGATCAGAGTGAAAGATCTGCCCGGCTTGCGGGCTTTTGGGCATTGATAGATTGCGAAGCTAAGTTCTGAGTCGTTCTGGATGCTATCTGAATCGTTCTGGATACTATGTGATTTACTGTTTTGTTCATCACTAAAAAATGACAACAAAAAAGGGCAAACCCCGTAAGGTTTGCCCTTTTTTATTAGTCACTATCGATCAGATAGCGACAATGTTCTCTGCCTGCGGTCCTTTTGGACCAGCGGTAACGCTAAACTGAACTTGCTGACCTTCTGCCAGCGTTTTAAAGCCATCGCTGACGATTGCACTGAAATGGGCGAAAACGTCCGGGCCAGACAGCTGTTCGATAAAGCCGAAGCCTTTAGTTTCGTTGAACCACTTAACGGTACCCGTTGTTGTATTAGACATAATAATATCCTGAAATTAATAGTGTGGGCCTTAACTTAATAAGACGGAATTGCATGAAAATGTAGACTAAGACTTAGACACTGCAGGACGTGGTGTTACGAATAAAACAACGAAATGTAGGATGTAAATATGAGACTTCTTTCTAGCTGGTGACCACTGTATAGAGATGCGCAGGGTAAGTCTATAAGTTTCTGATATTAAATATTTTTTCTCTTATCCCGGGGTGGAGTGCCGGGCTTAAAGTTGAATGAAATCAACACTGTTATGAATAAACAGGCGGGTCGTTATGACCGTATGGTTATTCTGCATGGCCATCCGGTTTATTCTGTATTCGGGCAGGACCGTGTTTCCATTAAATTATGTCTTTTTTGACCCGCTGGGTTGTCCTCGTGTATTTATAACTGGCCGTATAGAGTGTTGCTTATTAATTTTAAGAGTTAAAACGATTATGTCGCTTAAAGACAGTATGCTGGCGTTGGTCATTATTTTTGCCTGGGGGCTTAACTTTGTTGTGCTGGCTATCGGTCTGAGTGAGATGCCACCATTGCTTCTGGGCGGATTGCGGTTTTTAGCGGTTGCAGCCATCGGTTTCTTATTGGTGAAACGTCCGGATATTCCCCTTAAATGGTGGTTTTTATATGCAATGCCTATCGGTTTTTTACAGTTCGCATGTCTGTTTATCGCGATGGCGAACGGTATGCCGGCGGGACTGGCGTCACTGGTGCTGCAGTCTCAGGCTTTGTTTACCATGCTGTTTGGTTTTGTGCTTTTGCACGAAGGTGTACGCGTTCATCAGATAATAGCCATTGTGCTGGCCGGCGGTGGTCTGGTGATGATCGCGGTGGTTTCGGGGGTGGCGGATATGACGCTGTTTGGTTTTATCCTGACGCTGTTTGCGGCCGCCAGTTGGGCGTTGGGGAATATCAGTTCACGGGCGATGAGCCAGAAAGGCTATGCGGTCAACGTGAATCTGGTTATCTGGAGTTCCTGGATTCCACCCTTGCCCTTCTTTATCGCATCCTGGTGGATGGAAGGACCAGAGGTGATGCAAAACGCTTTGATCAATATTAGCTGGAGCTCTATGGGTGCTTTGGCTTATCTCGCGCTGGTGGCGACTATTCTGGGTTACTCTTTGTGGGGATTATTGATGGGACGCTATCCTGCAAATCAGGTCGCACCGTTGACTCTGGGCGTACCCGTCGTGGGGTTAACCGCTGCCGTTCTGGTTCTGGATGAAAGCTTGCATGCTTTGCAATGGGCGGGTGTCGGCTTCGTGTTAATCGGATTATTGGTTAATACCTTTGGTGCCCGGCTGTTCAATCGATCAGCAGTCAATCTAAAGGCGGCCTCATAGTGTCTGAGGTCGCTAATACTCATCTGTACTTCATTCTGCTGCCAGACAGCGTGCTACTCGATACGATTGGCCCTGCGGAAGCATTCCAGTATGCGAATCGTTTCCGTCAGGATTCAGGACGTTTTGAGATGCATTTTATCGGCCCTGAAGCCTCGGTGGACAATAGTCTGGGGTTAAATATTCAGGTTGATCCCCTGCCGGAAAAACTGATGCCTGACAGCTGGGTGGTGAGTACAGGTTTGATGGGAGAGTGTGTTGCGTTAGACACGCCTGAAGTTGAAGCAACCATGGTCTGGTTAGCTGATCAGGCCTCTCGTATTGGCCGTTATATCAGTATCTGCGCCGGTACCCTGTTATTTGCAAAAATGGGTTTGTTGGCTGGACGCTCCTGTACCACGCACCATCTGCATATCAACGAGCTACGGCAACTAGCCCCAACTGCGAAAGTGCTGGAGAATCGTTTGCTGGTGGTCGATGGCGATTTCTATAGTAGTGCGGGGGTGACAGCAGGCATTGATCTGGCCCTCTATCTGATACAGCAGGTGTGTGGTGCTCAGTGCGCCAGCCAGGTGGCGCGTCATATGGTGCTGTTTGCTCGTCGGGGGCCGAACGATCCCAGCCAGTCGCCCTGGTTAGAACACCGCAATCATATCCATCAAAGTATTCACAAGGTTCAGGATGCTATTCAGCTTGACCCTGCCAGAGACTGGTCACTGGAAAGTCTGGCAGAGATCGCTCATTGTAGTCCGCGTCATCTGATGCGTCTTTTCAAACAAAGTACCGGTGTTACCACCCGCGAATATATCCATACTTTACGCCTGGCCTTAGCGATGCAGCTGTTACAAAGCAGCTCTTTGCCGATAGAGGAGGTGGCAGCGCGATGCGGTTTTGATGACCCAAGACAGTTTCGTCGGCTCTGGGCGAGATGTCACCCGGCACCCCCTTCATCTTATCGGGCTAAGGATTTGGCCGCTATTGAGTGAAAGAGGTAACCGGTTGATACTGTGTTGGCAGTCTTACTGGCTGTTGTTGCAAGGTAACGCCTGGCAATATTTTAACGTTATTTTGTCAGGTGTGTCTGAGGTTAAATCGAATCGCTTGCTTAATAGCTGTTGCGCTCAGAGGCAGGGCGCCTGCCAGCAGTAGTGGGTATAGATAGGCGCTGTCTGATATTGGATTTGGAAACAGCGCGCCAGGACCCGCCAGCAGCAGGGCGATTGCCATATTGATACCGGCCAGCAGCGTTACCTGTCGCAGACGTTTTTCCGTCGTTGCCAGAACGGCGAATAGGAGAGCAACAGAGACGGCAACCGCCACCACCTGCGTATAGATCTCCCCATGTTGCATGCGTCTCAACAGTTCAAACAGGGCAAACAGGCCGATCAGCCAGCGTCCCCAGGCCGCGCGCTCCCAGTGAGTATTGCGGGCACTCACTAACATCGCGGTTGCCAGCAGCGGTAAGGCCGCATAATAAGCCAGATTCGCCAGCATCCGTTGCAGGGTTTCAATGTCGTTGCCTGTCTGTGTGAGCAGTAGTTCGGCTAATGCGGACAGGGCGATAAAGAGGGCGCTTAAGGCGCCCGCCTGCAGGGTGGTGCGTGGCGAATCTGCCTGATCACTTTTCAGCTGTTTAGCACTGTTCTGCAGTTGAAACGCTGCATACAGTGCGCCGATCAGCAGTGCGATTAAAGCCAGACTGAGCAATCGGTTTACTCCGCAGCCAGTTTGGCAAAGACCCGGCCAGCCGCTTCGATGGTGGCGTTGATATCCGCTTCGGTGTGCGCCTGAGACATAAAGCCTGCTTCAAACGCCGACGGTGCCAGATAGATACCCTCTTCCAGCATACCGTGGAAGAAACGCCCAAACTTATCGGCATCGCACTTCATCACTTCAGCGAAGCAGGTGACCTGCTCCTGATCGGTGAAGAACAGACCGAACATACCGCCAACCTGGGTGGTGGTGAACGGCACGCCGTGACGCAGTGCCATCGCTTCGAAGCCCTGTGTCAGTAGTTCGGTTTTGGCACTGAGTTTCTCGTGAAAGCCTTCCTCTTCAAGGGCATTCAGCATCGCCAGACCTGCTGCCATTGCCAGCGGGTTACCGGACAACGTACCGGCCTGATAAACCGGGCCCAGTGGAGAGATATGTTCCATCACTTCACGCTTACCACCGAATGCACCCACTGGCAGGCCGCCACCGATAACCTTGCCCATGGTGGTTAGATCAGGGATCACGCCGTAATAACCCTGTGCGCCCGTCAGGGAAACCCGGAAGCCGGTCATCACTTCGTCCAGAATCAGCACGGTGCCGTACTGGTCACAGATCTCACGCAGGCCTTCCAGAAAGCCAGGAACCGGTGGAATGCAGTTCATGTTGCCGGCAACCGGTTCAACAATAATACAGGCGATCTCGTTGCCTGCTTCGGCAAACGCTTCACGAACATTGTCGATATCGTTGTAGGTCAGGGTAATCGTGTGCTCCGCCAGGCTTGCAGGTACACCAGGAGAGCTTGGCTCGCCCAGTGTCAGCATGCCAGAACCGGCTTTTACCAGCAGAGAGTCAGAGTGACCATGGTAGCAGCCCTCAAATTTTACGATCTTGTCACGGCCGGTATAACCCCGGGCCAGACGGATGGCACTCATGGTGGCTTCAGTACCGGAGTTAACCATCCGCACCAGATCCATGCCCGGCATCATCTCGCAGACCTTATCCGCCATTTCGATCTCGATAGCGGTGGGCGCACCGAAGCCCAGCCCCGAGTCCATCACTTTGCGCACCGCATCCATGACAGCCGGATGCGAGTGGCCCAGAATCATCGGCCCCCAGGAGCCAACATAGTCGATATATTTCTGGTCGTCTTCATCGAACAGATAGGCCGCTTCACCACGCTTGAAGAAGATCGGTGTACCACCGACACCTTTAAAGGCGCGAACCGGTGAGTTAACACCACCTGGGATATGGGCCTGTGCGGCCTGAAATAAAGACTCTGAACGGGACATGTTGAACTCTCTTTAATTCGTATGGTGAGCGGATCAGTTAAACAGACTGCTAAACTGTCCGGCCCGGGCGCAAATATCATCACAGGCAAACAGGCTGTGGATCACTGCGGTCATATCCGCCCCGGCTGAAATTACCTGGGTTGCATTATCCATATTAATGCCGCCAATCGCTACCACCGGAACGGCGAGTGTTGATCTTGCTTCATGCAACAGGCCGATCGGCGCAGGCGTCGCATCAGGTTTTGTGCTGGAAGCGAAAAACGCGCCGAAGGCGACATAGTCAGCGCTTTGCTCACAGGCGATCTGCGCCAGTTCGAGCGAACTATGGCAGGTGTTGCCGATAATCGCGCCAGACCCAAGATATTCACGGGCCTGACGGATATTACCGTCGCTCTGTCCCAGATGAACACCATGGGCTGCACTGGCTCTGGCCAGCTCGGTATCGTCATTGATCAGCAGGGGGCGGTGGAACTGATTGCACAGGTCGACCAGGGCCTGTGCCTGTTGCAGGCGCCGGGCGTGATCAGACGACTTATCCCGGTACTGAATCATCTGCGCGCCGCCGCGCAAGGCCTGTTCTACCTGAAACAGCATACTATCGGTATCGGGCATCAGTTTGCTGTCGGTAATGCCATACAGGCCATGTAGCTGGAAATCTTTCATTGGCTGATCTGCTGTTGTGTTACGGGTGAGTTAATCTGTTTTTTGCGTGTAGAGCTGTTCGATCTGTTCACGGGTGATGATACCGGTGATCTCTTTGCTATAGTTTTGTATCCACAACGCATCCAGTCGTTCACTGTTCATTTTGTCGAGCGCCTCTTTGAGCGTCGCATTGATGCCCAGGGAAACGATATCCCGGCGGATGGCGGGGACTTCGAGGAGATCAAGTTCTAACTGCGGATTAAAACCGTTCTGCTCGCTCTCCCGGTCGATAAAGATCTGCAGGTCGGCGGGCAGCAGAATATAGCGGGGGATGCCTTTCGCGTCTTCCAGAATCAGCCACTCGGGGCGGTGCTCCAGTGTTTTGAGGGCGGTCTCACACCCGATTTTCATGTCGCAGCGGATAAAGCCCGTGTTCATCAGGCTCTCAACCCCTAGTCGCGACAGCACCTGGGCCAGGGGTTCCTGACGGTAGTCGAGCCCCTGTGCCTTGAGCGAGCTGAGGAATATCGATGGCTGATTAAAAAAGAAACGCAGGGTGGTGCTAGCGACTACTATCGTCAGCATGCCGGGGAAAATAATATTGGGATTACTGGTCAGTTCCAGTAGTGCTATCAGTGCTGCCAGAGGGGCATTCAGAACGGCTCCCATCATCGCCCCCATCCCCAGCATGGCGTAGAAGCCAACACCGGAATGGCTTTCACCGGTATACAGGGCAACCAGTAACGCAAAGGCTGCGCCAGCCACTGCGCCGATATAGAGTGTCGGGCCGATCAGGCCTCCGGGAATGCCCAGCCCCAGTACAACGGGAGTCAGTAACCATTTGGCGATTAATAACCCTGCCAGCAGTGTGAGGTCCATATTACCCTGCAGGACATCAGAGATAGTGTCATAGCCAAGCCCCATTACCTGTGGATACCAGATGGCGATCAGACCTGTCAGACTACCTGCGATTAAAAGTCTTATCCCCAGTGGCCAGCTAACCGATTTTTGTGTCTGTACCATGATGCGGATAAAGCCTGCGGCGAGCAGGGCGCAGATAACGCCCAGCAGAATGACAAAAGGGATTTCAGCGATAGACTGTATCTGCAATGCAGGGATAGTGAACGCTGACTCTACCCCATAGGTGAGCCGGATTAGCAGGGCGGCGGTAACCGAGGCGACCAGCACCGGGGTAAAGCCGATAACGGTGTACTCCATCAGAATGACTTCCATGGAGAAGATCACGCCCGCCAGAGGGGTATTAAATGCGGCCGATATTGCGGCGGCAACACCGCAGCCCACCAGTAATCGCAGCGTATTATTGGGTAGTTTAAAGGTCTGACCGATCAGACTGCCGCAGGCTGCACCCAGATGTACCGCAGGCCCCTCCCGTCCTACAGACTGGCCGGTTAACATGGCAATAGCACCACCAAAAAATTGTACCAGCATGTTTTTTGCGGGGAGGTTGCCCTGATGGTAACTCAGCCGTTCGAGCACATGGACAATACCAACTTTGCGGGTGGCCGGTAACAGTTGCCAGAACAGCAGGGCGATGAGAATAGCGCCGATGATGGGCAGCACTATACGCCACGAGTCTGGTAGCCCTTCGAAGTTTTCGCTCTGACCTCCCGGCAGCCAGAATTCCAGCGGCAGATCAATCATCAGCCGAAAGCCCAGAATAACGATGCCGGAGACCAGTCCTGACACGATGCCCAGCAGTACCAGTTGCGGCAGTGCCTCTGCATGGGCCAGCCGATGGCGGAAATGAGCGAATGATAGGGTGTCTTTAAACATCTGGATCCGGTCAGCCTGTTTTTAAACGTGCTTGAATAGAAAGCCTCAGCAGATGGGCTTTTCGTTGCCTATTTTATCTATATGCAATAGTAATGCCCCTCAAGGGTTTGTATCATACGCAAACTGAATAGAAAACCGTAGAACGATTTGTGAGGTCAACGTGATCAAAGTAGGTATCGTAGGCGGCACCGGGTATACCGGCGTAGAGCTGCTAAGGTTATTAGCGAACCATCCTGAAGTATCGGTCGAGGTGATTACCTCCCGTTCTGAGGAAGGGCTGCGCATTGACGATATGTACCCCAACCTGCGTGGTCACTATGATCTGCAGTTTACGGTCCCGGATGTCGATGCTCTGGCGCAGTGCGATGCCGTGTTCTTCGCCACCCCTCATGGCGTGGCGATGAAGATGGCACCGGAACTGGTCGAGCGGGGCGTTCGGGCGATCGATCTGGGGGCCGATTTCCGGATTAAAGATCTGCAACTCTGGTCGCAATGGTATGGCATGGAACACACCAGTCCGGAACTGGCGGCGCAGGCTGTGTATGGTCTGCCGGAAGTGAACCGGGAAGCGATTAAAACCGCACGGATGATCGCCTGCCCGGGGTGCTATCCAACCGCAACTCAGCTGGGCTTTCTGCCGCTGGTGGAAAACGGCCTGATCGATCATCGTCGCCTGATTGCCGATGTTAAGTCGGGTGTTAGTGGCGCGGGCCGTGGCACAAATCTGGGCTCTCTGTTGTGTGAAAGCAGCGAAAGTATGAAAGCCTATGCGGTGGCCGGTCATCGTCACCTGCCCGAGGTGAAGCAGGGGTTGAGCGACGCGGCAGGCCGCCCGGTTGGTCTGACGTTCGTACCGCACCTGACACCGATGATCCGGGGTATCCATGCGACTCTTTATGGCATTCTTAAAGATCCGGCCGATGGTTTGCAGGAGCTGTTTGAACAGCGCTACGCCAATGAGCCGTTTGTAGACGTGATGCCCGCCGGAAGTCTGCCTGAAACCCGCAGCGTTAAAGGTGCCAACATGTGCCGTATCAGTGTGTTCCGGCCACAGAACGATGATACCGTCGTGGTGCTATCAGTGATCGATAATCTGGTTAAGGGGGCTGCCGGACAAGCGATTCAGAATCTGAATATTATGTTTGGTTTTGATGAGAGTGAAGGTCTGCGCCACGCAGGGATGATGCCGTAAAGGTTGTTTATCTATACTTGACTAATTTACTTGGTTAAATAGATAATAGATACCTGAACAGGTAAAACGATTTTTTAGTGGAGCAGATATGACAGAGATGACTGACCAGCAGCCGGATATGGTGTTTTCCGATTCCGCCGCTGCAAAGGTGAAAAGTCTGATCGAAGAGGAACAGAACGACAACCTGAAACTGCGTGTATACATTACCGGTGGAGGGTGTGCAGGTTTCTCTTACGGCTTCACATTTGATGAAAACGTTGCCGATGACGACACTGAGATTGATAACGATGGCGTCAGCATGGTCATTGACTCGATGAGCTATCAGTATCTGGTCGGATCAGTGGTGGATTACAAAGAGGGCCTGCAGGGGTCGCAATTTGTGATTAATAACCCTAATGCAACCACTACCTGTGGCTGCGGGTCGTCTTTCTCGATCTGATTAACAGCGGTTACAACATTTAAAAAGCCAGCATCTGCTGGCTTTTTTGTTTTTCGGGCTTTCGGATTAGCCCAGGACATGGGAGATATACATTTTTGCGGTCAGGCTAAACAGTGTCAGACCGCCTAATATTCCGAGAAAAATAGCGCGCCCCCATTAATATTCATTTCAAATGAATATTATTTAACCTGCTTCCGGAGTTATTCAGTGAAAAGATCTGCGCTTCTTCAGCCCCTCAGCCGGAAACATCATACCGGTCTGGTCTATGCCAAACGGTTGCTGGATCTCTCTGAGGAGGACACCGACCTGAAGGTGAATAAGAATCAGCTGATTCCACTGTTGGCGGCGGGTTAATTTTTACTGCCTGCTAATTATCACATTCCGCAAACGTCCCCAGCGGCAATTAACCTGAACCTCCCGGTTCTCTTTGAGTCGCTTTAATCTCTCAGAGTGTTCTATCTCCTTTCTTCCATTTTTGATGGGACTGAACATCATCACTTTTAATGATTTCATCAAAGTTTACTTAAATGATGATTAGATTGATGAAACTTCTGATTAAAGACACCTTTTTAATAGGGTTTATTCTCTATTTTTTACTTCGTAAGTTATTGAAATAAATATCTTTTATTTAAAATCTGTTTTGTCTCGCTTCTGGAGTGTTTCTTGCACTTTCACTGCGGGATGTTTGATTCCTATAACAATCATAAAACGCTAATAAGAACAGGAACTATTTTATGAAAAAGGGTGTACTCAGACCGGGCCATATACAGGTGCGTGTGCTGGATCTGGATGAAGCCGTCAGGCATTACACTGAGGTGCTTGGCTTGATCGAGATGGATCGTGATGAACAGGGCCGGGTGTATCTGAAAGCCTGGACCGAAGTGGATAAGTATTCTCTGGTGCTGCGGGAAGCGGGTTCTCCGGGGCTCGATTATGTGGGCTATAAATGTCTTGATGAGGCGGTGGTCGATAACTTACAACAGGCGCTGACTGAGTTTGGTTGCCATGTTGAGGAGATCCCCGCAGATGAACTGAAAGGATGCGGTCGCAGAGTGCGGTTTGATTCGCCCACCGGGCATCTGTTTGAACTGTTTGCCACCAAAGAACAGACCGGACGCTGGGGGATAGGTAACCACAATCCTGAAGCCTGGCCAAGGGGGCTGAGAGGGATGAAAGCGCAGCGCTTTGATCACTGTTTGCTTTATGGTCCCGATATTGCCGGAACCATCCGCTTGTTTGAAGAGGTGCTGGGGTTTGATCTGGCAGAACAGGTGGTTGATGATCAGGGTACCCGTCTGGCGGGCTTTCTCACCTGTGGTATGAAAGCTCATGATGTTGCTTTTATTGAGTGTCCGGAGAAGGGGAAACTACACCATATCTCTTTCTTGCTGGAATCCTGGGATGAGGTGCTACGCGCTGCGGATCTGATAAGCATGACCGATACATCCATTGATATCGGCCCTACCCGTCATGGCATTACGCACGGTAAGACAATCTACTTCTTTGATCCTTCAGGGAATCGGAATGAGGTGTTTGCCGGAGGCGATTATTTCTATCCTGATCATGGACCGATTACCTGGGATGCTGAGCAATTGGGTAAGGCGATTTTCTATCATGACCGGGTGCTGAATGACGCTTTTCTAAGTGTCCTGACCTGACCGGTATTCAGCTGAAAAAGCGGTACTGCAACGGTTATTGTACCGCTTTTTATCGTTCGCTCCTGTTTTACTGGCGTTACAGCTTGAGGGTCAGCGTCGGGGTGAGTGCGCGGGAGCAGCATGGGGTAAAGTGCTGGTTTTGCTGACGCTCTTTATCGGTCAGAAACATGTCCTGATGATCAGGTGTGCCCTCCAGAATCTCCAGAACACAGGTCCCACAGACTCCCTGCTCACAGGAGCAGGGTATTTCATAGCCACTTCGGACCAGAGCATCCAGAGCGGTTTCATCTGCAGCGACATTGATGACATCGCCGCTGCTGTTAATCACCATAGAAAAGGGCTGACCCAGCCCGCTGGCAGGCGCAGCCGATCGCTTGAACAGTTCATAATGGATACGTTCCTCAGCCCAGCCCGCCGCTAACGCAGTGTTGGAAATAAACTGGATAAAGCCTTCGGGGCCGCAGACAAAAAGCCGCGAATCGTCACCGCGGTGTGCGAGTGTCTGTGGGGCAAATGCCTGCTTTTGTTGGTCAAAATAGAGGCGGCTATGCTCAGCAAAAGGCGAGGCTTGTATCTCTGCCAGAAATGCTGCACTGCGGTCGGAACGGGCGCAGTAATGCAGTTCGAATGACTTTCCCTGACTGTGCAGGTACTGAGCCATAGAGAGGATGGGGGTGATACCTATCCCTCCGGCGACCAGTACCGTATGTTCACACTCCTGCAGTGGAAAGTGGTTTCTTGGTTCACTGATGGTGACTGTGTTTCCCGGCGTCAGGCTGTCATGTAGTTTAATCGATCCTCCACGTCCGCCGGCTTCACGCAGAATAGCAATCTCATAGGTTTTGCCGTTATCCAGACTATTGATCAGCGAATATTGTCTGATGGTGTTGTTATCGATATGCAGATCGATGTGTGATCCGGGGTCAAAGGCTGGCAGGCGGGTGCCGTCAGCACTGGCGAGTACCAGCGAAACGATATTTTCAGCAATCATCTGTTTTTTAATCAGAGTAACTTCAATCATGATCATTATCTCACAGGGTTAAGCCAGGGTTTGTGACAACCCTGGCTCTGGATTTAAGCCGATTCGATCTCAAGCAGTTGGCTCAATTTTCGTCTCACCCGGATCCCCCCGGCATCGCTGGATAGCAATACTGGCTGCAGTTCCCAGAATCCGTTTTCTCCCATCTCCTGCTGCTGGGCTTCGATCATCGGTTTATCCTCCTCGATAAATGCCTGTTCCATCCCCGCCATTTTTGCCGCGTTGTATTCCCCATCTTCTTCGAGATAGTTACGGGCTGAGGCGAAAAAATAGTGAGTGGAAAACTCGGTTTCCGGGGTCATGATATGAAAGTCATAAAGTTCCAGCCCATCATTTGTGTAATCGCTGCTGTCCTGAACGGCGGCGACTTTCAGGTGCATGTTTGAAGGTGCGTGCCAGTCAACTTGAAAATATTGATTGGCTTCATCTTCAGGGCGTGGCAGATGCACCGCAAACAGCTGCATGGCAGGCTCTGCCAGCCAGTCCCAGCGCACCGAGATCACCTCACCCTCTTCCTGTACATTTGGCAGTAACGGGCTGAGTTTCCCCCCGGTGTTGATCAGCGGGCCGTGCAGATGATCGATGTGGCTCAGATCCATGATGTTGTCGGTCAGCAGCTGGTAATTGCATTTGTTGTACATGTAGATATGTCCGACAGCGGTGTCCGGCTTTTGGGACAGCACCGAGCAATCCATTATTTTGCTGCGATCAGCTTTACTGCGGTTGCCCATCCAGATCCAGATAAAGCCGTCCCGTTCCTCTATCTCATAACTTTTTACGGTGCAGGCTTTGGGAATTTTGCCGTTGCCATGGGGGTTGTGGGTGCACTCGCCCAGCTCATTAAACTTCAGACCGTGATAGAGGCAGGTGATCTCATCGCCGTTGCGGGTGCCTTTACTTAACGGCGCAAACCGGTGGGGGCAGCGGTCACGCAGTGCCGCGACAGAACCATCTTCCTTGCGGTAAAACAGCACCGTCTCGTCGATGATTTTGCGGGTTAATAGGGTTTCAGTGCCGAGTTCGGTTGTCAGGGCGGCGACATACCAGGCATTTTTCAGAAAGGTGTGCTTTGTCTTGGTGATCAGTTCCATGGGGTTTGTTCTCTTTTTATTTTTAATGAATCGAGGCCGTACCAGAATACGGACTCCCTAAACGCCCGGGGTTACCGGGTGAATCGTTGGTCTGTGATCGGGTCGATCAGAGTGAACAGATTAGCTCGCCTGATGCTGGCAGAGCGCTCTGTGGCGCATTCGCTTGGTGGCGAGCGGCCGGTCCGGAGAGATCAGTGTTTTCCTAAGGGGTGCTGAGACAACCCTGTGAAGAAGGCTCCCGGGGCAGCCGGGCGTGGAGATGGCTTTTTGATGATCAATAGTAGGCATAGTAACTGTCTTTGTTTATTTTTTTAATTGACAGTAATGACAAAGCATATGGCAGGCCATTTTTTTAAAAAGACAATAAAAACAGAATGTTATGTGGTTTATAGGCGATACGTTGAACGCCTGTTTCGAACGGAATTGAATAAATAAGGAATATTTTGCTGAATTTTTTCTACAAATCAGGAAGTGCGCGGCCAGATGGCGGAGCAAGCATCAGAGGGGGATCAGCATCCTTGCTGAGTCTGGCCCTTAGTCAAGATCATCGTTTTGATGTTTTTTCAGCCGGTATTCGAATTGCCCGCGTCTGAGATTCAGATAGCGGGCTGCAGCTGAAATATTACCGCCATTACGGCTCAGTGCATGCTGCAATATCAGGTGTTCAATCTCATCAAATGAGCTGATTCCCGACAGTATCTCCTCGATGGCAGCTCCGGTTATATTTGTCTGTTGGCCTGGGTTGGTGGTTGAGCTGTTGCGGGTCTCGGCGGAAGTCAGGACCCTGTAGTTAGCGCTAAGGGTAAAGTCTTCATCAATCAGCAGATGTTCGACATCAATATTGCTGTTCTCCTCTGCCAGAATAACGGCCCGCTCGCAGACATTCTCAAGCTCGCGCACATTGCCTGGCCAGCTGTGGTTGAGCAACTGATTGAATGCCTGTCTGGAAATACCCGTGACCGGCTTCTGCATCTCTGCGGCAAAGCGGTTTATAAACAGATTGATCAGCAGGGCGATATCATCGGTTCTTTGTCGCAGCGGCGGAATCTTAATTGGAAAAATATTGATCCGATAGTAGAGGTCAGCCCGGAAGTGACCGTTGGCAACGTCTTCGGTCAGATTCGTATTGGCTGCGGCGACGATACGAACATTCACCCTGATGATCTCGGTGCCTCCGACCCGCTCGACCTCTTTCTCCTGCAATGCCCGTAGCAGTTTACCCTGCGCGGCTAATGGCAGGCTGCTGATCTCGTCGAGAAACAGGGTTCCGCCATCAGCCCTTTCAAACCGTCCGGGCCTCGACTCAACCGCTCCTGTAAAAGCACCTTTCTGCACTCCAAACAGTTCCGCTTCTACCAGATCAGCAGGGATGGCTGCACAGTTGACTGAGATAAATGGCCCGGTGGCGCGCTGACTGATCGAGTGCAACGCCTGGGCAAAGCGCTCTTTACCGACACCGCTTTCCCCAATTAATAAGACCGAGGAGTGAGTGGCGGCGACTTTTTTAAGCTTGGTGGCCACCGCATTGAACTGTTGTGAAGTGCCCACCATATCGGGAAGCACGGTGTCCGGTGCTGCTGCAGGCTCTGTTAATGGCATGCAGTTGCTGGATTTTGGCCGGGAGATAAACGTTTCAACCTGCATGAAACTGAGATGTTCATCAATATCATCGGCTTCTTCCAGAGGGGTCGCGACAACACGGCAGTGCTTATGTCCCATGCCGACACACTCGGTCTCTTTCCAGACGATAGGGCGTCCCATTACCGTGGTGGTGTAACCACAGGCATAGCCGGTCATCAGCCAGCATGCGGGAGATCCACTGACGCCCAGGTGTTCCAGATGGGCTTTGGATTCCCAGGACGACTCCCAGATATAATCGCCCCAGAAGCGTCCGGTATCTTCGTCGTAGTGCATCTTTTTCACCGCCCGGTTAAGAACAAAGCCTTCCAGCTCCCTTATCTTCGGGCCGAAGGTGAACAGTTTATCGAGGGCGGTGATGCCCTGCTTTTTCAGCTGCAGAGCATCCTGAGTACCCTGCTGATAACCCAGGCGGGTAAAAATCTCACGGGTGGTTTTAAGACCGATTCTTTCAATAAACTCTCTGCGAAGGCTGGCCAGGGTATAACCGTGTAACAACAGCATGCGCTGCCCCAGCAGATAGATTTTGCCCTCTGCTGTTTTATCGAGAATCTCATCTTCTAATAAGACGGGTGTTTCGATGCTCTCATCTTTGTGCATTTTTAGTGTTCTTTGTATTTATTGTTTTTTTATCTTACGGCGTTATTTTGGCACGGGCAAACGGGCCGTGGTGACGGTTTCTGGCAGGAAGGGAAGGGAAGTGATGGATGGTGTCCTGAGATGTCGATCTGGCGTCAGTTGGGTGACTGGCTTGCCCAGCAAATTGTGCCCAGGGGGCGATATCCTGCCGCGCCGGTCACCTCCGGAACGTTACCGCTCAGGCGGTTGAGGGTGCGGTAGGCCAGCCAGGCAAATGCCGCCGCTTCAACCCAGTCCGGGTCGAGGTTTAACTCTGCGGTGGTGCTCAGGTAGTGCGGTTCAAGCAGCTCAGTCAGACGAGCCTTCAGCCCGCTGTTATGGCTGCCTCCGCCACAGAGAAAGACCTGCAGATCGCTCAGTTGATGGTTGTTGATGGCATCGGCAATCGACACAGCGGTCAGTTCCAGCAACGTGGCCTGAACATCTTCTGGCGTAGGGTTTACCGCGAGGGCCTTCACCTTCTGCTCCAGCCAGTGCAGGTTAAACTGCTCGCGGCCAGTGCTCTTCGGGGCCGGTTCACTGAAGTAAGGCAGCGCCAGCATCTGCTGCAGCAACTGAGGGATTATTTCCCCCCGGGCCGCCCAGCGCCCATCCCGGTCATAGCTTTCGCCTTTGTGCTGCATCATCCAGCTGTCCATCAGCACATTGCCGGGGCCGGTATCGTAGCCGAGTACCGGTTTATCTCCAGCCGCTTCCAGAATAGTCAGATTAGCCATGCCGCCGATATTCACCAGCACCCGGTTATGTTCAGGGTGGCGAAACAGCGCATTGTGAAACGCGGGCACCAGCGGTGCACCCTGACCGCCAGCGGCCATATCACGGCGGCGGAAGTCGCCGATGGTGGTGATGCCGGTGCGTTCGGCGATCAGATTCGGATCACCGATCTGCAGGGTAAAGTTTGCTTCGGGGCGGTGGCGAATGGTCTGCCCGTGGCTGCCGATCGCAGCAATCTGCTGGCGGTCCAGATGGTGGGTGCTGATCAGGGTATTAACCGCGCTGGCAAACAGTTCGGCCAGTTGAAGGTCAAGCCGCCCCAGCCGTTCAATCTCATTATCACCGGGGGATAACAGTGCCAGGATGGCCGCATGAATTGCCACAGGGATCGGTTCACTATGGCTGGCGAGCAGCTCAAATTGCGGCTCAAAGCGAACCGCTACCGCATCGATACTGTCCAGGCTGGTGCCTGACATCAGGCCGATATAGATAGCCGCCTGTGTTGAGGCCGGGGTTGAGCTGTTCATTGTCTTATAGCCTGCCAGTTGTGGGTATCAGTTCGCTGCTGATGCCAGCTGAGTTGCTTTAAATGATTCCAGTTGTGCCAGGGTGTCTTTCGCGACGGTAAAGAATTGTTTGCGCTCAGCCGCATCGATCGAAGCCGCCTGTGGCAGTTTCACGGTTTGTGGATTTTTATGTACGCCATTCACCCGGAACTCGTAGTGCAGATGCGGACCAGAGGCAAGACCGGTCTGGCCGACATAGCCGATCACATCGCCCTGACGAACCCGGCTGCCAGTTTTCTGGCCTTTACGGAAGTTGTTCATATGGCCGTAGAGTGTAGTGATGTTGCCGCCATGCTGAACGATTACACAGTTGCCATAGCCGCCTTTCTTGCCCCGCCAGATGATCTTGCCATCTCCGGCTGCTTTGATCGGTGTGCCGGTACGGGCAGCATAATCGGTGCCTTTATGGGCACGTGTAAGGCCCAGTACCGGGTGCTTACGGCGAGATTTGAAGCTGGAGCTGATGCGGGCAAAGTCCACGGGGCTACGCAAAAAGGTTTTGCGCATACTGTCACCTTCGGGGGTGTAATAGCTGCTGTTACCATCGCTGTCGGTGAAGCGGATAGCGGTATAGGTTTTCCCCTGGTTAACGAACTGGGCCGAGAGAATGTCACCTTCCCCGATTTTTTTGCCGTCGAGAAACTTCTCTTCATAAACGAGATTGAAACTATCGCCCTGCCGCAGATCGAGCACAAAATCGATGTCCCAGCCAAAAATAGCCGCCAGTTCCATAATCATTTTATCAGACAGGCCAGCAGCGGAGGCGTCAAGAAACAGCGAGTTTTCGATAGTGCCCTGGGCAAACCGGGAAGCGATCTCTGGTTGTTTAGCGATCTCCTTAACGGTGTAGCCCTGATCGGTGGCGCTGATCAGTGTACTTTGCAGTTGATTACGGACATGTTTTAGTTTTACTAACTGCTTATTGTCGATCACGAAACTGAGGGTTTGGCCCGGATAGATCCGTTTCAGCGCATCAGAGTCCTTAACTGCAGTACTGACCAGAAAGGCATCGCGTCCGCTAAGCCCTGCACGTTGAAACACCGATGTCAGGTTATCGCCGTTGCGGACGGTTATATCCAGCCATGCTTCAGGTTCAGCCTGAGGAGGCGCTGGTGGGACTGCTGCCGGAGATATCATGGAAAGCTGACGGGGTTGCGTTATCGTCACATCATCTGTTGGCGGAGTGAAGGGGGATGGCGGCTCGGAATCGCTGATTTGCGGCTGACTAAAGGTTGTCTGCGCGTCTGAAGCCGGAGCTTCGGTAGACGGCATCAGCATCGCTGTCAGCGCGATAATCGCTGTACAGATAATGACTGCCATCAGGTGCGTGATAGGCAGATGCTTTTTTAACCGCTCAACTAGAAACACAACAGGTTACCTCAGTATGCAAAAAATCGCTGAATTATACCGGATGCGGTCACATAATCGAAATATTCACCCTGTATCGGCGAAAATCGTTACATATTAAGTGAAAAGTTCAGCATCCACAGAGATCGCTGTCTGTTTTAAGTCTGCCGTGGACGCGTCCGGTCAGCTCTATCTGAACGCGTTTACTCAGGAAAGTTCTGTCTCAACCTTTATCTGAAAGACGTCGGTCTGATCATAAAAGTGTTCCTTTTGCCTGATCTGAACATCATAGGTTTGTCGGATCTGGTGCGGAAGAGTAGAATATGCTCCCCAATCGATGATTTCTACATATTTTGTGAAGGTTAATAGACGGCAATGACAGACAAAACACTGCTACAGGATCTCAGTGCGCGCGGACTGATCGCGCAGATGACCAGTGAAGAAGAACTGGAACAACACCTGGCTGAAGGTTCTGTCACCCTCTATTGTGGCTTCGACCCAACTGCAGATAGCCTTCACATCGGTTCGCTGGTGCCACTGCTGGCGCTGAAACGTTTTCAGCAGGCCGGTCACAAGCCATTGGCGCTGGTGGGTGGTGCCACTGGTCTGATCGGTGATCCGAGCTTTAAAGCACAGGAACGCAAACTCAATGATGACAGCACCGTGGCGGGTTGGGTTGAAAAACTCAAAGGCCAGGTGAGTCAGTTTGTCGACTTCGACTGCGGCGCAAACAGTGCTGAAGTGGTAAACAACCTCGACTGGACCCGGGAGATGGATATTCTTACCTTCCTGCGGGATGTCGGTAAGCACTTCTCCGTTAACCAGATGATTGCTAAAGAGTCGGTCAAACAGCGGATCGACCGGGAAGGTGAGGGGATCTCCTTTACCGAATTTACCTACATGATTCTGCAGTCTTACGATTATCAGCAACTGAACGCCAGCCATGGTTGTACACTGCAGATCGGTGGTTCTGATCAGTGGGGTAATATCACCGGTGGTACCGAGCTGACCCGGCGCATGAATGGCAACAAGGCCTTTGGTCTGACTTTGCCGCTGATTACCAAGTCTGATGGCACTAAGTTTGGTAAAACTGAGTCTGGCACTATCTGGCTGTCGCCGGCTAAAACCTCGCCATACGCCTTCTATCAATTCTGGCTGCAGACTAATGACGCTGATGTATACAACTTCCTCAGATACTTCACCTTTTTATCTATTGAAGAGATCGATGCCCTGGAGAAAGCGGATGCTGAGCGTGAAGGCCGCCCTGAAGCGCAGTCGGTGCTGGCACGGGAAGTGACCCGTCTGGTGCACAGCGAAGAAGGTCTGGTTGCAGCGATGCGTATTACGGATGCTCTGTTCAGCGGCAATCTGTCTGATCTGAGTGAAGCGGATTTTGAACAGCTGCAACTGGATGGCCTGCCTTCATCAAGCCTGGCGGAGGTTGATCTGGCTGAGACGCCCCTGACCACTCTGCTCAGTGACGCAGGTCTGGCGGCTTCCGGTAAGCAGATCAAAGATGCCCTGCAGCGTAATGCGGTCATCGTCAACGGTGCAGAGAAGGGTATGGATGACAATATGAAGGCGGCAGAGGTGTTTGCCGCTGAGAATGGCACCTATGGCCGCTTCTTCCTGGTGAAACTGGGCAAGAAAAAGCACCACCTGTTTGTGATCTGATTGTTTACCTGAAGCATAAAGAAAACGCGCTACCCGAAAGGGTCAGCGCGTTTTTTTATGATCAGAATCAGTGCATATAAAAGTCAAAATCCTCGACAGATTCTTTTAGTGTTTGAATGGCGTGTTCATAGTGTTTGATTTGCCGCGAGACAGATAAAACCGGGAATATAAAAATAATGATAAATGCGTAAACCGGCAGGTAGGGAAAATTGATCATCGCAAAGAGTGTGAACGCTAATAACAGATAAGCAAACAACAGCTGGTATTTAAGACGGTTCAGGTTTTTGTTTAACCTGTCCATCTTCTCAGTGTATTCACTGGCTTTGGAAATACTCAGATCTTTCAATACAGAATGATTCATCGGATACACCTCCATGTGTTAATTATTACAACAGTCAATGTCAGGCTGATCCGGCTTGAGTGCCGCCATTAAACAGATCGATCTCCGGACCCTGAGTGGGCATAAAGCGTTGTTCGGCACGTAGTTGGTTGATCGCCTCCTCAAACTCGTCATCATCCATTGAGAACCAGTAATCGGGCTTGCGGTTATGTTGCTTGTCCCAGGCGGCAGTTGTAGGGTCGCGAGGCCGGGCGGGTTCCAGTTCCGGGATATCGGGCATCGGTTGGCTGGTGTCCATATAGCGCTGAATCAGGTTCCAGATCCGTTCAAACTCGTCCGGTTGCTGGCTGGTGCTGAAACCGTGCAGTGGGATGCTGTCGAAGTAGCGGTGGTAGCGATGTACCAGATGCAGCTGGTAGCTGAGTATGCCCTGATGGCTGGGGCTGCTGACCAGATAACAATCGAACTCCGGGAAAGGATGGCTATAGAGTTCTTTATTGTTTTTATAGCGGGTGACCATGCCGGTGCTGCGGCTGAAGGTAAAATGTTTGACGGCTTTCATAAACCAGGGTATGGGGAGGTAGCCGCGGCCCGAGGCTTCGAAGTAGCCCCAGATTAGGGCTGAAGGGATATATATATAAATACAAAAGAAAATCATTATTTCGATGAAATCAATGAAATCAATGGTATCGTCAAAAAATACTAAGGCTAGTGAAGAAACAAAAGATAAGGGGGCAAGCATCGTGCAACAACCTTTGGCAATTGCCGTAAGGTAAAAATAGATCAGACCCCATTTATTTAATGAACCCGCGCTATACTGGTTCTCATCCCAGTGGGTTTCCCCTTTATTCTCTTTTAATCGCTGCCTGATCTCGGTTGGGGTGGGTTCCTCAATCATACTGACCGGAACGGTTTCGTTTGCCCTGCACCAGGGCAGGGGGGCGCTTCCCTGAAAGAGTTTTGTAAGGACTCCTAGTTCTGGACGGGGTTTCTGATTATTGTAGTTTTGACTGTTCCAGGCAGTATTGCTGTAGCGATCTATTCTATTCATCGTTAGTCCTGTTACTGTTCCCAGCCAAATTCATTGGCCCACCAGTATTCCCCTTTTGTAAAGTTCGGGGTGCAAGTAGAGTGGCCGGCGACTTCCTCTTTGTTTAATGGCGGGGTGGGGAAGGTATGCTCACCGATCTGCAGCTGGGCCCGGGTATGGAAATGGGCGGTATAATCGTAGAGGTAGCTGCTACCCTCCAGCAGCTTATATTCACTATCGGAGCGGGGCACGGTTTTATCGAAGCGATAGAAGAAAATATAGCCGTTATCCTGCTTGTGCTGATAGATCAAAGGAGCATCAGAACGGTTCAGCTGTTCTACACTTAACCGGGGTTGTTGACGACCTATGCGGGTGACTTTTACTGTGCTTTTTAATACTGCCTGTCGGGCATGGAAGCGCAATGCTTGCTGATCCGGCTTACTCAGGCCAAACAGGTTGCTGGTGACCCAGATTCCGTGAGTGGCCCCAAGATTTTCCAGATGAAGGCGTAGTTTAGTGGGTAGTTCGATCTGCTGTATCGGGTAGGCTTTAATCCGCAGATTCATAATCAGGTTGATAAAGTCCTGCCAGGCCTTGTCCGGTTTTTGCAGATACTTATAGTCACCGGTCCGGTCGGGACTTGCGCCAAAGGGACCGTTCTTAAGCCAGGTCTCCATCGGGCTGTCTTTAAATAGCATGTAGAGGCCAAAGCCTACCAGAGCGATTGTCAGTCCGATCCAGCCCAGGGGGCTCATCAGAAAGGTGGCGGTATAGAGGCTACCAAAAGTTGACAGGCCGGTGCCGAGTGCCACCATTGCCATAGCCACTGCGGCATCCTTGTCCTGGGCGGAAATTAACAGACAGGTATCCCATACGGCAACAGCTGTTGTTAAGAGTCCTCCAACAACACCTGCAATTTTGAGTCGACTTAGGCTATTTTCAAGATGCAACCCTAAAGAAGGCGCGGAGAGGAGCCTGACAGCACTTGCTGGTAACTTAATAATGGTCTTGGTTGTATAAGTGGCTACACGGCCTGTTTCTCGTGACAGAAAATTTGAGGCATTTATGATAGCAACACTCAGATCAGCAGAAGCACTGACAAAAGAGACACCCCGATATATATTTCCATGCCTTTCATTAAATCCAGCCATTGTTCTCTGCAGATTTATTATCTCCAGCACCACAATAAAGTAGGGCATCCCCAGCTTTGTATAGGCCTGTCCGGCGATTCCACCCGCTTTGCTCTGGGGTTTTAATGTGTCAGTAAGATCCGCTTCTTTGGCTAATTGTTCTACTTTCATCTGGGTTATAGGATTATCATCGGGTATCACCAGAGCCTTGAGGTCGGCTTTGCTGCGGGCAGTGGCGCCCTGTCTTAGCTCGGTGCCTTTGAGGCTGCGCTTGTTGGTGGAGGCCAGCAGTCTGCCGTTGCTTTCCTGAAGTATGCCAGTGCGCTTTGAGGTGGTTTTTTGACGCTGCCCTTCGGTGAGACCGAAATGCAGCCTGGCTTTTTTACTGTGTACCCCCACCACATAGGCGCCCGCAATCGATTCGCCGGAGGTGGGAATAAAGGTGGCTTGCCCGAAACTGTCCGGCGCTATCAGTTTGCCCAGACGGATATTGTCGAGGTAGGCTGACTTGAATTCGATGGTTTCGACCAGTTCGCTGAGGCTGGCGCGGGCGCTGGCTTTTTTCTGCAGTGCCAGCATGGCGGTAAAGAAACCACTGAGGACTCCGTCGGCGGTATTCAGAAGGCGGCGGCTGCCGCTAAAGCCATCTTCGCTGTTTTCAGCCAGCAGGAGCGCCTGTTCCAGATTTTCTATCTGATCATTCAGCAGCAGGGTATCTCCGGCCCAGCCGGCGATGTTGCTTGTGTTTGCCAGGCCACTACCGTCGTTCACTGGGCTGGGCGCGGTGTAAGCGGTGTCCAGCGGCACCTGATCGGCAGGGGGGTAGAGCAGGGCATGCAGCGGATGGCTGGCACCCCGGGTGTAGAAGTTAGCGATGGTGCTGCGCCCCGTCCAGTCTTGATGTTGCTGCTTGTTTTGCAAGGGGTCGATAGCTGCGAGATTAAGGCTCAGTGCCTGGATGGCATTACCGGCTAAGCGGTAAGCGCCGACGGCCCCCCGTTCCTGGCTGGTGATATCCCGCATTGCCGCTGCAGTATCGGGGTGATCGAACAGTTGTCCCAATGCCTGTTGTAGTTGTGCCATATCCTCATGGCAGCGTTGGCGCTCTATTGTCCGCAGCGTACGCTGGAATACGCCGATAGGGCTGAAGTCAAAGCTGTCCAGGTGCTGGTGATTGGGATTTTCCTGACCGTTGGGCAGTTTATCTGGCACGACAAAGCGTTGCACCAGCTCGGCGCTCTGAAAGTATTTCTGCTGACCCGCGTCTTCCAGAATATGGAACAGGCAGGCACTGACCTGCATCGCCATCTGAGTATGGTGGCGAAGATCGAATAGCGGGTCGGGGAGTTGTAATAAGCGTAGTTTGCGTTCGCGGGCTTCGCTGAGATAATCGCTGCCATTGATTGGCTGCCAGTATTTCTGTTCGTCATTTATACCATTGACCTGTTGATTCAGTGCTGCGCTGCGGACACCATATTCCATCCTTAACGGCGTATCGAATTTAATCGCATCGGCAGCGCTCTGAGCGCTGTAGCGCATGCTCGCGATCTCTTGCTGCATCTGACTATATAGGTTGCCCCGGTAGTTGCCGCTGATATCACGGTTGTGGTTGGCTGGTTCCGCCAGTTGAGTTTCCAGCTCCGGTTCGCGCAGGCGCATCGGGGGTATAAAACCATGTTGAAACTGTTGATACAGATTCTCAATTTGGTTTGGGTTTACGGTATGGCTGCGTTGTGCCAACAAAGGCCAGTTTTCTTTCTGTTCTAAAAAGTTGAGATAGGCTGCGCTCCACTGAACTTCAGAATAGGCTGCCCGCAGATGCACAGTCCGGTTGTTTGCTTTAATGGGTAGCCAGATATCTTTCAGTGGTGTACCGCTGGCTTCGCGAGGCCCTTTGTTAAAAGGTTTGTCACGGCCCACACGGTGAGCGTAGAGGTTAATGTCGCGAAATTCCATCTGCTCAACAGAGGGGCGATAAATGGCGATCTCTCGCCATATTTTATTGTTGTAGATAAGGTAGATATAGCCATTGCGAATGGGAGCCAGTCGTTGTGTATCGTCCAGATGGTTAAAACTGGGCAGCAAGGTCATGGGTAAGATGGCCTGAAGCTGATAGTGTTGGTTTTTCAACTGACGGGGTACGTCTGCTACATCGGGAAACAGTGGCAACTTTATGGGACCATCATCACCTGAAATTGAGAGCCAGACATTGCGGTTTTCTGTTTCGGGGGCCCAGTCCCAACTGAAAATAGTGGTGTCATCGACCTGCTCTATAGCCTGCTTGGCTTCAATATATTCCTGTTGGGTATTATCGCTAAGATCGTAAAATTGAAATGTCTGATCAGTAGTGTGATTGATACCGGTGACTTCAATAAACAGTTTTTTACTATCGCAAGCTGGACGGTCGCTGATGCGCACTGACATATGAATTATTCCTTTAATTCTGTGGCAATCGCTTGGTTGACAAGCGGGGGGTGTCATTCTATTGGCTTCACTGCCTTTGAGGGTGTTAAGTGTAAGTTATAGCAAGAGGTATGTTAAGGGGAGGAGAATGCTATTTTAGTTAAGACGGGGCCACGAAGACCCCGGTGATGGTATATCTGGTTTAGCTTAATACAGCGCCTTCTCGTCCCGCACCAGATCTTTCAGCATTTCCAGAAACAGGGTGTCTGCTTCGCTGTGTTCTGCGGGAATCTTAATGCTGGTGGTGGCAGACAGCTCATCCGCAATTTTTACATTCGCGTGTTTGTCATCGATATACTTACGTGTGATTTCCAACGCAGTATTACAGATGTCGGGCTCTGCCATTATCTTGCGCAATACCAGTACAAATTCATTGAGTGCGCGTTCCTTATTCTTGATTTCAGCAATGCTCATGCAACGATCTCCAACTCATAATAGTAAAAGCATATGACGCACTATAGCACTCTCATCCCCCGGTCTGTAGCTATCCGTTTCAGCATCTGAAAAATATTGGCTTTATTCTGCAGCAGTACTTGATCAATGTATGTACTGCTGTCAAAATGGCGCCACAATTTAGTTGTTTCTGCGTTAAGTAGGTTACCCCGAAGCAGAAGCCTAATAAGCACACCCAGCTTATTTTCCCGGGTTTACAGTGTGTACCCACACTTAATCATCGGATGAAGAGTTGCTTTTGCCTTTCTCTGGCCGTACCGGCCACCTTCGCAAAAGCCTGCTGGTTGATGTTATTTCACACCAGTAGGCGCGTCATAACATCCTCCAGTTTCAGATTTTTTTATACATGCCTTCGTGCGTGTAATTTGAGGATACTATTGTGGAACAACTTTCAGGCGGCGAAATGGTCATTCGCGCCCTTAAAGATGAGGGTGTGAAACACATCTACGGCTATCCGGGCGGAGCACTACTGCATATTTATGACGCTCTGTTTCAGCAGGAAGATGTACAACACGTGCTGGTTCGCCACGAGCAGGCCGCTACTCATATGGCTGATGCATATGCCCGTGCAACCGGTAAAGCCGGTGTGGCACTGGTAACTTCCGGCCCCGGCGCAACCAATGCGATAACCGGTATTGCTACCGCGTATATGGATTCAATTCCGATGGTGGTGATTACGGGTCAGGTCATGAGCTTCCTGATCGGTGAAGATGCGTTCCAGGAGACCGATATGATCGGTGTCTCCCGTCCGATTGTTAAGCACAGCTTTAGTGTGCAGAACCCTGAAGATATCCCGATGATCATCAAAAAGGCGTTTCATATCGCTGAGAGTGGTCGTCCGGGGCCGGTTGTTGTTGATATTCCGAAGGATATGACAACACCGAATGAACGCTATAACTATGAGTATCCGAAGAGTATTAAGCTGCGCTCTTATAACCCGGTTAGCCGTGGTCATAGTGGTCAGATTAAGAAAGCGATTGATATGGTGTTGAACGCTAAGCGTCCGGTTCTTTATACCGGTGGTGGCGTTGTGATGGGTGGTGCCAGTGCTGAACTGATTGAGCTGGCTCAGCTGTTAAATGCGCCGGTCACTAATACGCTGATGGGGCTGGGTGGCTATCCGGGAACGGATCGGCAGTTTATTGGTATGCTGGGGATGCACGGTAGCTATGAAGCCAATATGGCTATGCACCACGCTGACCTGATTCTGGCCGTCGGTGCGCGCTTTGATGACCGTGTCACCAATGGTGTGGATAAGTTCTGCCCGACGGCTAAGATTATCCATGTCGATATTGATCCCGCTTCGATTTCGAAGACGATTCAGGCCGATGTGCCGATTGTAGGCCCTGCCAGGCATGTCTTGCAGGAGATGGTCGAGCTGGTTAAGAACAGTAAAAAACAGCCCGGCAAAGAGTCGATCGATGCCTGGTGGCAGCAGATTGACGAGTGGCGCGGCCGTCATGGTGGCCGCTACCGCACGGATGATTCGGATAAGATGAAACCGCAGCAGGTTATCGAGATGCTGAGTAAAGTCACGAAAGGTGACGCTTATGTTTGTTCTGACGTTGGTCAGCATCAGATGTTTGCAGCGCAGTATTATAAGTTTAATAAGCCAAATCGCTGGATCAACTCCGGTGGTCTGGGCACCATGGGCTTTGGTTTACCTGCGGCGATGGGTGTGAAGATGAACTTTCCTGAAGAGGAGGTTGTCTGTGTCACCGGTGAAGGCAGTATCCAGATGAATATTCAGGAACTGTCGACGATCAGTCAGTACAATATTCCGGTTAAGGTTATCTGTCTGAATAACCAGTCTCTGGGTATGGTACGTCAATGGCAGGATATGAACTATGAGTCTCGTCACTCTCAGTCTTACATGGAGTCCCTGCCGGACTTTGTTAAGCTGGTTGAAGCTTATGGTCATGTTGGTATGAAAGTAGATAAGTATGAAGATCTGGAAGCGGCGATGACCGAAGCGTTCTCCCTGAAAGATCGCATGGTGTTTATGGATATCGCTGTAGATCCGTTTGAGCATGTATACCCGATGCAGGTACCGCGTGGCTCTATGCGTGATATGTGGCTGAGCAAGACGGAGAGAACCTGATCATGAGACATATTATTTCTGTGTTGATGGAAAACGAGCCAGGTGCGTTGTCCCGGGTTGTGGGTCTGTTCTCCCAGCGTAATTTCAATATTGAGTCGTTGACGGTTGCACCGACAGAAGATTCTACGTTGTCACGTCTGACGGTCACTACGATCGGTGGTGATCGGGTGATTGAGCAGATTACCAAACAGCTGAATAAGCTGATCGACGTGGTGAAAGTGGTTGATCTGACTGAAGGCGATCATATTGAGCGTGAGCTGATGATGATCAAGCTGAAAGCGACCGGTCAGATGCGTGCAGAGATTAAGCGGACAGCGGATATTTTCCGGGGTCAGATTATTGATGTCACGCCGACTACCTATACGGTTCAGCTGACAGGCGCCAGCGATAAACTGGATGCCTTCATCGAGACGCTGGGTGCCACTAACATCATGGAAGTGGTGCGTACCGGGGTGTCGGGCCTGTCCCGTGGTGAAAAGGTGTTGAGCCTTTGATAACCCGGTTGTATTGATGAAAAGCCGCTCACTGAGCGGCTTTTTTTTTGCTGGTTTTCTGCTCTGGATATATATCCTGAACTGTCTTGCGGATCTGTTATTCGGGCTATACTGACAGCCCGAATCATTTGCAAAGGTATTCAGATCGGCGGCGCAGGGTGGTTGCAGTCCCATGACGGCACCAGATTATGCCTGAAAATAGAATACCTCAGAAAACAGAATGCCCCTGAAAGCAGAGCGCCTACCCGAGGAGGAAACTATGACCCGTTCAATCAGGCTGTTGCTGCTGGCCTTTTTGATGATTACTGCCTCTGACGCTTCAATCACGACCCGGGCTGACAACCGGCAGGCAGTCAGTGGTTATCATCAGGTGTTACCATGGTGGCAGCACCGCCTGTTTCCTCGCTGGAATGACATCTACGTCGTTGTATTTGAACAGGAGATGCTTGTTTAGTTCTTTCAACCCAGCATGAGCTGCAGGGTTAATCAGTACTGGCGTTTCCAATTTAAGCGTATTACTCTTGGTCTCAAAATAATCGGTTATAAAACTTTGAGATCATCCTATGAGTGGAAAACTGCTCTATCTGGTAGGCGCATCAGGCAGTGGAAAAGACAGTCTGCTTGAGGGTTGTCGACAGCGTTTGCAGCCAAACCATCGCTGCTTTGTGGCCCATCGCTACATCACCCGTGCCCCTAATGTTGGCGGCGAAAATCATATTCATCTGTCGCCTGAAGAGTTTGATATGCGCGCGACGATGGGAATGTTTGCAATGCAGTGGTATTCCCACGACTACAGCTACGGCATCGGTTCGGAGATCGACAACTGGCTGGCGAAAGGGATTAATGTGGTGATTAACGGCTCCCGGGAATATCTGCAGATTGCGATGCATGCCTATCCTAATCTGATTCCGGTTCTGGTTGAGGTTGAAGAGGATATTCTCCATCAGCGTCTGACAAAGCGTGGACGTGAGAGTGAAGAGGAGATCGTAAAGCGCCTTAACCGCCATCGTCAGTTTGTGGATAGTCTGCCTGACAATATTCTCATGATTGACAATAATGCTAATCTGAATGAAGGCGTGGATGAGTTGTTAAAACTGATAGAGACGCTGATTCCTGAGTCAGTTATGCCTGCTCGATCAACACACTAACATATTACTGTTTTTGACGAGGGTGCTATGATTGCACCCTTATTTTTTTGTATTGGAGATTTACAATGTTCAGTATCGACATGAGTGTCAGGGATTATGAACTGGATATTCAGGGCATCGTTAACAATGGCGTTTACTTTAACTATCTTGAGCATGCCCGGCATGCGTTTCTGCTGCAAAATGGGATCGATTTCGCCGCTTTAGCGGAGGCCGGTATCCATCTGGTGGTGATCCGGTCAGAACTCGATTATAAAGCTTCACTGAAAAGCGGTGATCATTTTAGGGTTGAAGTTGCGCTGGAACGCATCAGTAAAGTCAAATTTGGTTTCCGTCAGCGCGTCGTACGGGCCGCAGATGACAAGGTTTGTGTGGTCGGATTAGTCACCGGTACCGCGCTGAATGAGCGAGGTCGTCCTTATATCTCTCCTCTGCTGGAAGCGCTGCTCAACGCATGATTAAAGCCTCCTTTGATCGCAGCGCTATCCTCTTGCTGGTTGGACTGTGTATGTTGTTTGGTCTTAATCAGGTAGTGGTTAAGTTTGGTCTGGAAGGAATATCGCCTCTGCTTCAGGCTGGATTGCGCTCGGTCGGTGCATCATTATTGTTAATGTTATGGATGGTCTTCCGGGGTGAACAGATCTTCCGTCGTGACGGTGCTTTCTGGTGGGGTGTCTTGCTGGGGGTGTTGTTTGCTGTTGAGTTTCTGTTTGTCTATCTTGCGCTGATGCTGACCACGGCTTCCCATACCACCATATTTCTTTATACATCGCCTTTTATTGTGGCACTGGGAACCCATCTTTTTGTGCCGGGTGAAAGTCTCAAAAGAGTGCAGATGCTGGGCTTGCTGGTTGCCTTTGCCGGGGTGTTTTTGGCCTTCAGAGACTCCCAGGATGGTGATGCAACGCTGTTGGGCGATAGTCTGGCATTAGCGGCTGCATTTTTCTGGGGGGCAACAACGGTGGTTCTGAAGGCATCTCCTCAACGGCATCAGTCGCCTTCGCGGGTGCTGTTGTATCAGCTGGTTGTCTCTGCGCTGTTATTACCACCGCTGTCATGGTTGTTAAATGAGCCAGGCATAACGGTTCTGAATGAGTGGGTGATCGGTTCGCTGCTGTTTCAGATAGTATTGATGGCATTTGCCGGTTACCTCGCCTGGTTTTGGCTGCTGAGTCATTATCCGGCATCCAAAATTGCCAGTTTTACCTTTTTGACACCGTTGTTTGGCGTGTTGTTTGCGTGGCTGATTCTGGATGAAGAGTTATCTTCAGATATGCTGGGGGCTCTGGTGTTCGTTGCTATTGGGATTTATCTGGTGAATAAACCGGGTAAAAAAGTGTCCTCGGGTTAGCGGCAGTGGTGTATCAGAATAACCGGATTGAGCGGCACAGTAATAGTATATAAACAGATCCGTTGTTAACGGATCTGTGACCAGAACGCATCAATCAGCGGGCTGTGCAGTTTCTTTTTCAGGGCAAACAGGCCCACGTCGTAAGCTTGTAGCTGCGGCTCAATGTCGAGAATACGCACCCGCTCTGCCAGCGGACTGTTGTCCAGTACGATTTTAGGCACGACTCCCACGCCAAACCCCAGACTGACCATGCTGACTATTGCCTCATTACCAGCCACCTGGGCATAGATAAGGGGTTTGCTCTGGCGTGCTTTGAACCACTGATCTATACGTTTACGTGACACTCCCTCCTCGGACAGAATCATCGGTATAGCTGACCAGTCGGGTGAGCCACTCAGCATCGGGTCAAGCTGGATATCTTTCTGTGGCGCGATAAACAGTAGCGGTGAAGTGGCCATGTGTTTGAAGGCCAGGCTGGCATTCAGAGTATCTGGTTTGGCGGCAATGGTGATATCGTCGGTGCCAGCCAGCACCCGCTGAATGGCATTTTCCGGATCGCCGGTATGTAGTTTCAGTTCAATTCTGGGGTGCTGTTTGCGAAAGTCACTGAGAATATCGTAGAGAAAGCTGTAACTGGCCGTGACGGAACAGTAAACACTGATCTCTCCCTGCAACTCCTGTACGCCTTCCAGTAGTGAGTTACGCACCACATCCCACTGGGTCAGCGCTTCCCGGGCATATACCTGAAAGCGGGTTCCCTCACGGGTCAGGCTGACGGTGCGGTTGTCCCGTTCAAAGAGTTGCACACCCAGTGATTCTTCTAACTGCTTAATCGCCCGGGTCAGTGCTGAAGGGCTGATATGGCAAGCTTCACTGGCCCGGCCAAAGTGAAGGGTGTCGCAGAGGCTGATGAATAACTTCAGCGAGCGGGTGTCCATACGGTTGGCCTCCAAAGAACGGCTGTCTGGGCGGATGCAACACCGCTGTTGGCAGGTTTTGTTGCAGTATTTGAAATGTATTTTTGCATATGTTTCTTAAAGTGCAATATTTTCAGGCGGTTCAGACCTCTCTTTTTGTATTCATCCTTGATCTGGATTAGGGAAACCTGAAGCCATAGAGAGTACTGTTTGCGGTCATATTCAGGTTTGCATATGGCGCACGGGCGCCCTGAGGTTCAGTATGAAGTATGACATCGTAATTATTGGTGCAGGCCCGGCAGGGCTGAGTTTTGCCCGCTCTCTGGGCGATACTTCGTTGAAAGTATTGCTGGTGGAACGCTCATCGCTTACAACGCTGCGTGAGCCTCCGGAAGATGGTCGCGAGATCGCACTGACGCATCTGTCGATTGAGCTGATGAAAGCATCAGGAGCCTGGCAGCAACTTGCTGATAAGGATATATCCCCGATCTGTGCAGCCAAAGTGCTGGATGGAAATTCAAGTTACACGCTGGATTTCGATAATAACGACGCTAGTCTGGATGCGCTTGGATATCTGGTACCTAACGATAAGATTCGTAAAGCCTACTTTGAGGTGGTCGAAGGCATTGAAAATGTTGAGCTGCTAACGGAGATGTCTGTTGAAGATGTTGGCAGCAATGCAGACTGTGCCTGGGTTATCCTCTCTAATGGGGATCGGGTGGAGTGTGATCTGTTGGTGTCAGCGGACAGCCGTTTTTCTGAAACCCGCCGGAAAATGGGTGTTCCCGCCATCATGAAAGATTTTTCCCGGACTGCGATTGTGTGCCGTATGGAACATACGCTGTCTCATCATCAGACCGCTTTTGAGTGTTTTCACTATGGGCGTACTCTGGCTATTCTGCCAATGACCGGCAACCTCTCCTCGATCGTGGTAACCGTTTCAAGTGCCGAGGCCGAGACTATTTTCAATATGAGTGAAGAGGCTTTTGCTGCAGATATTGAACAGCGCCTGAAGGGACAACTGGGCAATATGAAACTCTATGGCCGTCGTCATCTGTATCCGTTGGTCGCCGTGCATGCCAATAAGTTTGTCAGTCGTCGCTTTGCTGTGATTGGTGATGCGGCAGTCGGGATGCATCCTGTCACAGCACACGGATTTAATCTGGGATTACGCAGTCAGGAAACCCTTACTAAAGAGATCAAAAATGCGTTATCTAAAGGGCAGGATATAGGCGCTTATTCCGTTCTGGAAAAATATCAAAGCAGTCATATGCGGATTACCAAACCACTTTATATGGGTACCAACCTGGTGGTCGGTCTGTTTACTAATGATAATATTGCTGCCAAAGTTGTTCGTAAGGCGACACTGCGGATCGCTAATAATTTTGCACCGCTGAAACAGGTGATTACCCGAAAACTGACCGAGAAAATAATTGATATCCCATTTTTCTTACCCGGACTGAAGTAGTCAGAGTCCGTTTTCATTCAGTGTCACGATTTAAGGAGCTGTATTTCTTATGCAACAGCTCTTATTCTATTGAGTCTTCATGAAGGCCGGGTATTCTCAGAGAGATGCCCGTCAGTCAGTTCTAAGCAGCCTGTATCAAGAGGCCGATATGAAAACCCGTCAACAACTGAAAATCCTGCTGTTACAGATCCGTGATGGAGAGCAGGTGCGTCGGGAAGAACATCATAGTTTTGCTGAGTATTGTGGTGTTAAGCTGCATCAGATCGACATTCTCAATGTATTTGATACGCCTGAATTTCCTGAGAGCATCGCCGATGATTATGATGCGCTGCTGATTGGGGGTGCCAGTGAGGCTAATGTGCTGAAACCGGACCAGTATGGTTTCATTCAAGGCTGTCAGAACCTGATTCAACACTGTGCTGAAACAGCTAAACCGGTATTTGCCTCCTGTTTTGGTTTTCAGTTGGCGGTCCTTGCGCTGGGAGGCCAGATTCTCAATAGGAATATCGGCTTTGAGATGGGCGTTATTCCCATCCGCCTGGCAGCAAACGCTGCTGCTGATCTGCTTTATCATGATACTCCGGATAAGTTTTCCGCTGTCTCAGTACATCGGCAGTATGCTGACACATTGCCTCCGGGATGTCAGTTACTTGCCTATACCGACCAGTGCGTTCACAGTTTCAGGTTAAAGGGGAAACCCTTTTGGGCGTTTCAGTTTCATCCTGAAGTAGATAAAGCTACTCTGATTGAACGGCTGACCTTTTATAAATCTCACTACACCGAAGGTGACGGCCAGCTGGAGCAGGTATTAAATTCGGCGGTTGATACACCTGAAGCTAATATTCTGCTGCGAAAATTTGTTGATCGTGTCCTGTTAGGGCTCGCATAGTCTTCGTTAGCGTTATGTTGTATCGGCGTTTTGTAGTGGCTCTCGGGTAGGAGAGCTTTTCTGTACCGATAGCTTTCCCGTATATGGGAAAGTAGAATGTCGGAACATTTTGTTAATCCATTGGTGTAAATAGCTCTATGAATGACCCACAGGGAAACAAACCGGAATCCTCTGAACAAGCTGATAATGGGCAGGCATGCCCGGAGCAGACAGACCCTAAACCCAGAAGTCGTGGCATCTACCTGTTACCGAATCTGTTTACCACAGGCGCGCTGTTCTGTGGTTTTTATGCGGTCGTCGCTGGGATGAACGGTGTCTTTGATAATGCAGCGATTGCGATCTTTGTCGCCATGGTGCTGGATGGTCTGGATGGCCGTGTTGCCCGTCTGACCAATACTCAGAGTGCGTTTGGCGCTGAGTATGACTCACTTTCTGATATGGTGTCATTTGGTGTCGCGCCAGCGCTGGTCACCTTTAGCTGGGCACTCAGTGGGGCTGGTAAGTTTGGTTGGTTCTGCGCGTTTATCTATGTCGCCGGAGCAGCGCTGCGACTGGCACGTTTTAATACTCAGATTGGCTCGGTGGATAAACGTTACTTTATCGGCTTGCCAAGCCCAGCGGCAGCAGCATCTATCGCAGGTCTGGTATGGGCCTGTGTTGAATTTGATGTTGATGTGAGTGGATTTGTTTTTCCGATCGCCATCTATGTTGCCCTGATGGGCGTGCTGATGGTCAGCAATGTGCTTTATTACAGTTTCAAGGATGTGGACCCTAAGGGTAAGATCCCGTTTATGATTTTGTTGGTCATTGTGTTGACGATCGGTGTGATATCAATCAGCCCGCCTATTTTTCTTTGGTTGCTGCTGTTGGGCTATACCCTGTCTGGTCCAGTTCTCTGGTTGCTGCGTAAACGTAAATCACTTACCAGTTAAACAGGCTGCTTTATGGCAGGAGGTCAACGCTTTGAAACGTTATAAATCCAGGGTGTCGCCACCGATCCTGCCATCTGAAATTACGCCTGAATCGGTCTACCGTGAACGGCGTCGGTTTATGCAGGCGGCTCTCTCCATGGCGGCAATTCCGATGCTTGGTATGCCCTCTCTGGCGGGGGCCGCTGAATATGATATTCCTGCAGATTTGCCCCGTTATAAAGGGCCGCAGTGGTTGCAGCCGAAACTGACGGCTGCTGTGCGCAATGAAGCGTTATCAACCAGCGAAGCGCTGGCGCCTTATTATCATGCAATCACTCATAATAACTTTTACGAGTTTGGTACTGATAAGCGCGATCCTGTACGCAATGCTCAGGGGCTTATTACCGATCCCTGGACGGTCGACATCAGTGGCGAAGTAGCTAAGCCGGGCAACTATCATCTGGAAGATATTCTGGCCCCCCATGCGCTGGAAGACCGGGTGTACCGTCTGCGTTGTGTCGAAGCGTGGTCGATGGTGATTCCCTGGCTGGGTTTCCCATTAGCGGATCTGATTAAACGCTTCGAGCCAACCTCGAAAGCGAAATATGTACAATTCACCACGCTGCTGGATAAAGACCAGATGCCAGGACAGCGGGGCCTTTTTAGCACGATAAAGTGGCCTTATGTCGAGGGGTTGAGAATCGATGAGGCCATGAATCCGCTTACGTTAATGGCCGTTGGCATGTACGGTAATGCGTTGCCTCCTCAGAATGGCGCGCCATTAAGGCTGGTCGTGCCCTGGAAATATGGATTTAAATCGATTAAATCGATTGTACGTATTCACTTCAGTGAGACTATGCCGGCAACCAGCTGGAATGATATTGCTCCGGATGAGTATGGTTTTTATGCAAATGTAAATCCAGACGTCGATCATCCTCGCTGGTCTCAGGCGACCGAACGGCGCTTACCCTCTTCACTGTTAACACCTCATATTATTGATACTTTGCCGTTTAATGGCTACGCAAATCAGGTTGCCTCTCTCTATAAGGGGATGGATCTGACTAAGTGGTTCTGATGGTGTCAGCAGCACCGATGAGCGTTTTTCGCTGGTGGTTTTTTTTCTTATTGCTTTTACTGCCCCTGGGGATGCTGGTTGAAGGTCTGCTGGGCAATGACCTGGGGGCGGACCCAGCTAAATACATTGTTAAAGAGCTGGGGTTCTGGGCGCTATGCTGGCTATGGCTGACGTTGGCGGTCACTCCGTTGAGAAAGCTTTTCGGCTGGCGCTGGTTAATGGCTTATCGGCGTATGTTCGGGCTGTATGCTCTCTTTTATGCGGTTCTGCATCTGTTGGCGTTCGCTACATTCCTGCTTGGCTGGCGCTGGGATATGCTGATGACTGAGCTGACAAAGCGGCCCTACATTGTGATGGGGTCTCTGGCGTTATTGTTATTACTGCCCTTGGCGATAACGTCTACACAGAATATGCAGCGCCGGCTTGGGAGACGCTGGAAAAAACTGCATATGCTAATCTATCCTGCCAGCCTGCTGGTCCTGCTTCACTTCCTTTGGCAAATCCGCTCAGACTTCTTTCAGCAACTTATTTTTTCGATTGTGTTAGCTGTTTTACTGGGGTATCGACTATATCTTAAAAGGTAAAACTAATTAGAGGAGCGGAGCTGATGTATCCCAACCGACTCTCTGAAAAACGACAGCTGTTGATTAACTGGATAGCCAGAATTTATAGATTATGGTGTATGGTATTCACCAGGCAACCGGAAGAACGTAAAAGAGTATATAACCTGCCGATGTCGTCGGTGTGGTCAGGTATACTGGTGCTGGCTATTTTTCTGGTAGTGTTAATTTCACTGCTTTACTGGCTGTTAACGACATTAGCAGGTTAGGCTGTTTATAGAGCTGACTGAAGGTTGTTCTTCGACAGGGGGGGTTCATTCCCGCGCGTGTGTTATTGCTATCTATTGCTATATAAGGGGGGGTGAATAGGAGGCGTTTAATTTCTCTCTGCATGTTCGCCAATCAAATACTAAGTTTTTTCAATCAGGTAATCAGCTGGATCTTGAAGAGGGTTGTAAAGGTAAGATTTTCAGGTTTATTTACAACACCCATAAAGAAGGCTCTGCTAACCACTAGCAAGCGAAGCGTCTAGCAGCGGCGCAGCCGCGTTCTAGCCACTCGTTTTTAAAAACTCCAATATTTTTCATTAAATTGACACTTTTTCGTGCCGCCCTGTTGACTCCTCTGCCCCAGAATGTAGAATGCGCTTCCTCGCTTGAGACAGCCACCGGAAATGGTCACTGAAACAAGTCGGGCTGTTAGGTTTAACGCCTTGATAAATCAGTGTTTACACGGTTTTTCAGGTGGCGGTAAGCGAAACAGGAAGGCGATCAGATAGTTTGAATATTTACTGAAAATTCTCAAACAAAATGGTTGACTTCATCAGGGTGTTGAGTAGAATACGCACCTCGCTTGAGACGACTCACCGGCAACGGTTGAGAGTTGATAGCAACGCTCTTTAACAGTTAGATCAGATAATTCGTGTGGGCGCTTGTTGAGATGAAGCACAAAAGCTTTATCAAAGTAAGCGACACCAAGTAAATTCATTTAAGTGTATTTGCAAGTTGTTTAATGCTTTGAGCTAGATTTATATATGTCCTTTTCCGACATATTTGATTAAAACTGAAGAGTTTGATCATGGCTCAGATTGAACGCTGGCGGCAGGCTTAACACATGCAAGTCGAGCGGTAACAGAGAGTAGCTTGCTACTTTGCTGACGAGCGGC
>OZ223297.1:1275000-2541628 GCA_965140695.1 uncultured Amphritea sp.
GCCGTAGGGAAACCGAGTCTTAATAGGGCGTGCAGTTGCTAGGATTAGACCCGAAACCGAGCGATCTATCCATGGGCAGGTTGAAGGTTGAGTAACATCAACTGGAGGACCGAACCGACTACCGTTGAAAAGTTAGCGGATGACCTGTGGATCGGAGTGAAAGGCTAATCAAGCTCGGAGATAGCTGGTTCTCCTCGAAAGCTATTTAGGTAGCGCCTCGTGTCTCACCATTGGGGGTAGAGCACTGTTTCGGCTAGGGGGTCATCCCGACTTACCAACCCGATGCAAACTCCGAATACCAATGAGTGCAATCACGGGAGACACACGGCGGGTGCTAACGTCCGTCGTGAAAAGGGAAACAACCCAGACCGTCAGCTAAGGTCCCAAAGTTATGGTTAAGTGGGAAACGATGTGGGAAGGCTTAGACAGCTAGGAGGTTGGCTTAGAAGCAGCCACCCTTTAAAGAAAGCGTAATAGCTCACTAGTCGAGTCGGCCTGCGCGGAAGATATAACGGGGCTCAAACCATACACCGAAGCTACGGACGCTGTTTACAGCGTGGTAGAGGAGCGTTCTGTAAGCCGTTGAAGGGAAAGCTGTAAGGCATCCTGGAGGTATCAGAAGTGCGAATGCTGACATGAGTAACGATAAGGGGAGTGAAAAACTTCCCCGCCGGAAGACCAAGGGTTCCTATCCAATGCTAATCAGGGTAGGGTGAGTCGACCCCTAAGGCGAGGCTGAAGAGCGTAGTCGATGGGAAACAGGTTAATATTCCTGTACTTCTTGTTATTGCGATGGAGTGACGGAGAAAGCTAGGCCAGCACGGCGTTGGTTGTCCGTGTTTAAGGTTGTAGGCTGGGAACTTAGGCAAATCCGGGTTCCTAAGGCCGAGAATTGATGACGAGCCCTCTTTTGGGTGAAGTGGTTGATGCTATGCTTCCAGGAAAAACTTCTAAGCTTCAGATAACAAGAAATCGTACCCCAAACCGACACAGGTGGTCAGGTAGAGAATACCAAGGCGCTTGAGAGAACTCGGGTGAAGGAACTAGGCAAAATGGTACCGTAACTTCGGGAGAAGGTACGCCGGTGCTGGTGATGGGACTTGCTCCCTAAGCTGGCGCTGGTCGAAGATACTAGGTGGCTGCGACTGTTTATTAAAAACACAGCACTCTGCAAACACGAAAGTGGACGTATAGGGTGTGACGCCTGCCCGGTGCTTGAAGGTTAATTGATGGGGTTAGCTTCGGCGAAGCTCTTGATCGAAGCCCAAGTAAACGGCGGCCGTAACTATAACGGTCCTAAGGTAGCGAAATTCCTTGTCGGGTAAGTTCCGACCTGCACGAATGGCGTAACGATGGCCACACTGTCTCCACCCGAGACTCAGTGAAATTGAAATTGCGGTTAAGATGCCGTATATCCGCGGCTAGACGGAAAGACCCCGTGAACCTTTACTATAGCTTCGCAGTGGACTTTGATATTACTTGTGTAGGATAGCTGGGAGGCTTTGAAACCTGGACGCCAGTTCAGGTGGAGCCAATCTTGAAATACCAGCCTGGTACTATTGAGGTTCTAACTCAGGTCCCTTATCGGGATCGAGGACATTGTGTGGTGGGTAGTTTGACTGGGGCGGTCTCCTCCTAAAGAGTAACGGAGGAGTACGAAGGTGCGCTCAGCATGGTCGGAAATCATGCAACGAGTATAAAGGCATAAGCGCGCTTGACTGCGAGACAGACACGTCGAGCAGGTACGAAAGTAGGTCTTAGTGATCCGGTGGTTCTGTATGGAAGGGCCATCGCTCAACGGATAAAAGGTACTCCGGGGATAACAGGCTGATACCGCCCAAGAGTTCACATCGACGGCGGTGTTTGGCACCTCGATGTCGGCTCATCACATCCTGGGGCTGAAGCCGGTCCCAAGGGTATGGCTGTTCGCCATTTAAAGTGGTACGCGAGCTGGGTTTAGAACGTCGTGAGACAGTTCGGTCCCTATCTGCCGTGGACGTTTGAGATTTGAGAAGAGTTGCTCCTAGTACGAGAGGACCGGAGTGAACGAACCTCTGGTGTTCGGGTTGTCATGCCAATGGCATTGCCCGGTAGCTATGTTCGGACAGGATAACCGCTGAAAGCATCTAAGCGGGAAGCCCCCTTCAAGATGAGATCTCACTGGGGCCTTGAGCCCCCTGAAGAGCCGTTCAAGACCAGGACGTTGATAGGCTGGGTGTGTAAGCGTTGTGAGGCGTTGAGCTAACCAGTACTAATTGCTCGTGAGGCTTGACCATATAACGCCAAAAGCGTTTGGGTCATTGATTGAAGATACATGAGTGAGTCATCTGAAGAAAACAGAGAGACACACGACACGGATATGAGTTTGTACATAACTCTCCAATTACAGGATTCGAATGACGCTTTGAACAACAAGCCAACGCTTGAGTTCAAATCGTTAGAGCAACCAGTTTTGCTTGGCGACCATAGCGAGATGGAACCACCCGATCCCTTACCGAACTCGGAAGTGAAACGTCTTAGCGCCGATGGTAGTGTGGGGTTTCTCCATGCGAGAGTAGGTCATCGCCAAGCACCTAATTACGAAATAGCCCCGATCATGCGAATGATCGGGGCTTTTTTCGTTTAGACGCCGCTATGTGGCATGAAAGAAAGACGTGGCGAGACGCGACTGCGTCGCTTGCTAGAACGGCGCTGCGCGCCTGCTAGTGGTTAGAATAAGCGGAAGAGCCTTCTTAGCGGGGGTGAGTGTTATCTTCAGGGAAAGATGCTTCGTAAGCGGGTACCTCTTCGCGATACCTTTGCAATGCAAAAAGCCCAGAGAGCGCGCCCGTTGTGGTTAGAACAAGCGTAAGTGCAAAAGCAAAAAGCTGATTAATCAGGTATGGTGTGATCTTTGAGCTGAGGGGATTAGTAAGTGTATAACTCTCAGCGCTTCGTATCACTCGGCCATGCTTGTTCTGGATACTGGCAAGTGGCGCAGCCTGCTTTTTATAGGTACTTTATGTCTGAAACAACCCTTTATATTTTAATCGTAGTAAATCTCTTCATTGTCGCAGGGCTGGTGTTTTTTATTCTGCGATTATTAAGACAGCAGAAACAGAAGCGTCTTGATAGAGAACGTAAGTTGAAGAGAATTGCATCAGAAGTGAGTGAGCATCGACGGCATATCATTGAGAGTTTGCAGGTTATTAGCCGGGCTATACTGAATGAAGAGATTCCACTGACGGAAGCGAGTATCCGTTGTAAGGTATTGTTGGATAACTTAGACCCTCAGTTAGCTCAGTCAGAGGCTTATATCGTGTTTAATGAGGTCTTTGAGCAGAGCAAGCATATTCCCCGTATGGAGGCCTGGAAGAAGCTTAAAGGGCCAGAGAAACTTGAATATATAGCGCATATGGATTCATTAGAGTCGGACTATAGTGTTCAGGTTATCAGGGCCGCTGAGTGTTTATTGTCCCACGACTTTAAGCGTTATCATTGAGGTGTAGATGGAGTTTGTTGTTGTTTTTCTGGTGAGCCTGCTCATACTTTTGCTACTGGTTGTCGGTCTGTTGTTTGGCAGGCCTCCTGTTTATCGACCTGACCGGGAGTCTGTGTTGCGGTTAATGCAAGGGATTGAAAGTGGCGTTACCACGGAGCAAGCCTGGAGCTTATTTGTCCATACGCCTATCACCCATGATGCCGACCTGGAAGTGTTTCGCCGGCGATGCTATCAGTTTGATCAGGGTGAAGAGGGGGTGGTCGCTAGACCTGGACTGAATGGTTACCTCTATGACCTCAAAGGGCGCAACCATATTAAACAGCTGACCGCTGAGCTGGAGACATTTATCCTTACGGCACCCCTCTCCGTTGATTTTTAGTCAAGATACTGTTGATGGGCTATCAGCCGTTTGAGAGTGGACAATAATTCCCATACCTTTCTGGCATCATCTGTCTTGGTTGCCCTGTTTAGTTCGACACTGTAATTTTCAAGCTCGGGCAGCTCAAATAGCCCGGCCAGACCAATTAACTGATGACTGTGATCACGAATACTTTTCTTGTCGTTATGTCTGAATGCCTGAAGCAGCGCTTCTACCTGCGCTGTCAGCTCCTGATGAAGCTCATCTTTGCTCAGCTGGTATTTAACCAGGTTAATGCTGTTGTCTGCTTTGATGGGGTGTTCCACCCTGTCATTCGGTATTGGCGCTTCTTTTCGACAAAGTGTTTCGAGAAGGTTAATCAGACGGGTGTCATTGATCGGTTTGTACTCGATGCGGGTAACCCCTGCCAGACGTAAAGAGTGCTCCTCACTGGCGATCACATCAGCTGTCAGGGCTATAATCGGCAGAGTGGGGAAGTCTTTGCGCAGTTCACTGGTTGCCATGATGCCGTCCATTTTTGGCATATGCACATCCATGATGACAATATCAGGCCTTATCTCTTCTGCCCGTTTAATGGCTTGCTCTCCATCGATTGCTTCTATGACGGTCGCACCGGAGGACTCAATAATTTTTCTTAATAACAGGCGGTTGAAGTCATTGTCTTCGGCAATCAATACGATAGCGCCGGTTAGCAAGGGTTGAGTGCTGTTTTCAGAACTGGATTGCAGGTTGCTTACATCTGAACGGTTGAGCCATTTTTTAAGTAACTGGCGTTGCAGAGGTTTGCTGTTGATGGTGAGTAATGGGTTATTTCTAAGCTCAGTGAACTCCTCTGTATTACCTGCAAGGGCCGGTGTCAGGAGAAGGATCGGGCCTTTAAATGAAGCAAATAAGCCCGGTATTTTAAGTTTTTGCTGACTGGCAATATTGGCATTAGCACTCAGTCCGAATATCAGCCCTGCAGCGTCTGTTTGTATACCTGAGATACTTTTTTCAAGGTCCTGAATGGTACTGCAAGCGTGGACGTCTGCGACCAGTGGTTGAGTCATCATGCTCAGTGATTCGAGACTCTCTGGATGCCTGTCAAAAATAATGAGGTCGGTTTTCTGGGGTAAAAACGCTGAATCCTGCAGAAGCGTGTGATCTGTTTTCACGATGAAGTTACAGCAGATCTGAGTACCCTTATTCTCCTGGCTGGACAGGTTAACGCTACCCTGCATTAACTGAACCAGTTTCTGAACAATGACCAGTCCAAGTCCGCTACCACCAAAGCGACGTGTTATGGACGGGTCTGCCTGTGCGAAGGCATTAAAAAGAAGTGCCTGATGATCGTCTGCAATGCCGATACCTGTATCTTTTACACTGAGTTGCATCAGCCTTTGATCATGGTTTTGTTCTATGACTCTGAGGGTGACAAGGATTTGGCCTTTATCAGTAAACTTAATCGCGTTACTGATCAGGTTAGTGGCTATCTGACGTAATCGGGTCGGGTCACCTACTACGCTGGTATAAGCTGCTTCATCTACCTGATAAGCGAGTTCAAGACCTTTAGCCGCAGCGCTTTGTGACTGCATTTCCAGTGCTTCAAATATTACCTGTTCCGGATTAAACGGAATATGTTCCAGTTTGATCGCATCAGACTGGAGTTTGGCGAAATCCAGAATGTCATCAATGAGCGATAGCAACATCGTGGAAGTCTGGTTGATAATTCGGCAGTGTTCCTGCTGTTCAAAACTGAGATCCGTTTGTCTCAGCATATTGGTAAAGCCTAAAATGGATGTCAGCGGCGTACGCAGCTCATGACTCATGCGAGCCAGGAACTGATCTTTGGCTAAGTTAGCCTGATCAGCCCGTTGGCTGGCCCTTTGCAGTGCTAAATTCTGCGTTTCCAGGTGATGCATGGTTTTGCGTAAACGCTGGGTTGCTTTCTCTACCTGGCTTTCCAGAATCTGGTTTGAACTCTGGACCCGTTCACCGAGAAGGTTTATCCCTTTCTCCAGTGAGCCCAGTTCGGCATAGGAATGTATATCAACCCGGGCGTCGAGAAACCCTTCTTCCAGTTGTTTAACCACGTTTGTCAGATTGATGATTGGTTTTGTCAGGGTTTCAGCAAAGCGGGCTGCGATGATAAAGGTGCATACCAGTCCACCCAGCAGAATCAGCAGACTGTTGGTAATGATCTGGTTTTCCCGGTTATGCATCGGTTTGGTCGACATTGCAACGACGACCCAGCCCAGTAGTTCGCGGTCAGCTAGTGTAGATCTTGTTTCGGGAGAATCACTGACAACGATGCCCTGAGTAGTCACTGGTGTGGTGAACAACCATACTTTATCGTCTATCAGGTGATTCGGTTGTTGTTCCAGCTTAAGCTTCAGCTTGAAGTCATTAGAGCGGTACAGCACCTTGCCCTTCGGATTGATAAAGATAACGTCTGCGACATCGGCTTCCTGTATCGGGCCCTGACTGAGAACCGATAGCTGATGAGTAAGGCCCGAGATCAGGCCAAACTCGGACGCCTGGGAGAGCAAGCGTGACATGGTTTCGCCGCGCTCAATCAGGGCTGACTGGTTGTCCGCTATCCGGGTTGAGATAAAGTATCCCGCCAGAACAAGGGTCATCACTAACATCGGTATCAGTGTTATTAATAATACCTGCTGGCGAATCCCGTAATGACTCCTTATATTGATCACAGGGTTTCTTCCTCCACAATTTGCTGCTGGAGCTGCTCCGCGGTTTTGATCGGCAGTCCGATCTGCCTGGCGACACGCGGGTTGGTAATGACCGTAAAATAAGGGCTGAAGGAGGGTTCTGGCAGGGTGCCTCCGAGGATAAGGTGTAACTGCTCGGCGGTGAATCGTCCGATATCTTCAGGCGTTGTGATGCAGGCGGCTATGGCCCCGGCTTTAACATAGTTCTCGGTGAAGGCCAGTAAAGGGACATGGTTGCGTAAAGACATATACAGCAGCCATTTAGCCGTCGTTTTGTTGAGCGTGCTCTGATCAGGAATCACCAGAAACAGATCTGAACTCGTCATTATTGGCTGTATGCGTTGAATGGGATTGTCTTCAAGAGTCAGCGTTCTATAGTTGAGCGTGAAGCCCTCTTTAAGGGCCGCTTGTTTCAGCTCGGGTAATATGTAGTTTGAATCTGGCCCTAGTGAGAAACCTAAATTTTTCAGGCCGGGTTTTATCAGTCTCGCCAGTCTGAGCTGGCGTTCAAGCGGCTGGTCCAGGAAAATTGCTGTTGTTGAGATCTGTCTTTGCTGAAGCTGCGAAGTATATTTCGCGGATAGCTGTTTGAACCGCTGGCTTGGAATGAAGGTGCTGACAATGATGCTGTCCTGCATGGCAAACCGCATGGCGAACTCGGTTGCCTTACTGCCGACGGCGATAACTAAAGGGTAGGCCCTGAGGTTGTTTTCCAGGGGAGCGCCGAAACTGTCGGGATAGGATATGTCCAGGGGGATCGTTGGTCCCTGTCTGATAATGGTGGATGCGACACTTTGATAAGCCGGATTATCACTGCTAAGCAGTAACAGCGTATCTGCTGCCCTGGCATTATTGCAGGCGAGTAAAAAAGCTATCAGTAAACAGAAAATCTGATAGTTGGCGGCTTTTGTGACTACTTCCTGTGTCGCTTTCGGCATAATCCGTTTCGGCGGAAAGTCAGAAACTTAGCTGAGCTTGTATATAGGTGCGTCGTTCAAACATGTTCCCAGCATAAAACTCAGAATAGGGTTTATCCAGTAAGTTTTGTACAATCAGCGCAATACTCAGCTCATTTTGGGGAGCTACCCGGAACGCCTTGGATATCTTCAGGTCTGTGCGGTGATAAGGGGAGTTGGGGTCTTCAGAGTCCTTTACCCCCTCCTGCCAGCGTACAGAACTGAGGTAATAGTGGCTCAGACTGATTTGCAGGGCATCGGGTAACGTAATACTCGTCAGCAGCGAAGCTGTATGCATGGGATTACGGGTTTCCAGGCGGTCAATCACATCTGTAGTACTGCCTCGCTGGTTGCCGTCGTTGCGATAACCATTGCTATCTATATAGCCATAATTGATAACGATCTGCGGTTTAAGATGTTCTTCTGACTGATATTTATACTGGAATTCAATTCCCTGGTTGCTCCATTCAGCCCGGTTCATATAGGAGCGATATACACTGTATGGGTCGTTAGGTGCTGAGGCGGCTCTCACCGGATCCAGGAATCGGTAACTGGTTGTTATGCCTCTTTCAATTTTTTCATAATAGATGCGGGTATCCAGCTGAGAGTGAAAATCTGGCCATTTGTAGATAAGTCCCAGATCGATAGAATCGAGCTTTTCCGGAGAGAGATCCTTATTGGCAATAAACTCATAATCATAAACATCGCCGTAGATTCCGGTATAAGGCTGAGGAATGTAGATAACACTTTCGTAGTTGGCCTCTAAAAGAGAAGGCATGCGGTAGGCGCGACTGATTGAGGTTCTGATTGTGCTCTGATTTGATAGCTGATAGTTCGCTGCTACGCGTGGAGATACCCGGGTGCTGCTATTGCTGGTATGTTCAAGTAAGGCGCCGGAATTGATGGTCCAGTCGGTAAAACCTGTATATTCCCAGTTAGTGAATAGACGTACACTTTCCTCTTTAACCCATTCCTGAGTATTCAGCACCTGATGATTTTTCGCATTGTCTGCTTTGTAAGCGACACCGGAGATCAGTTTTGAGTGATAAGTCGGTTGTTGTTTTAACGTGACTTCAACATTATGTTGCTCAATATTGCCGGTTTCGGCAGTAATGAACACTGGCGCATTAGCGTCAAGAAATTGTTGCGCAACACTCTCAGGCTGGCCTAAGCGCTGCGCGGCCTCGGCGACTGTGAATAATCTTGCGCTATAGTCATTCACCGTGTGTGCGTAACTGATCTTCAGCTCAGCCGCATTCGGCAGAGAGTGCGTCCAGGTCAGGTGCTGAAAGCTGGTTTGAAAATCACGGCGTTTTGGATCCGTCAGGTTTCCAATATCACCTGAATCGATGTCACCTACAGAAGAGTAACCGTCATTAATCCCCAGGTTAATGGTGAAGGTATCAAGTAAGGTGGGTGATATGGAGGTATTGAAGGTAAAGTGGCGGTTAAAATAGGGGTCTGTATTGCCACTGGGAAACCGATTGCCTTCGTTGCCTGTTATCCCTGCGGATACGCTATAGTATCCGAGCTCATGGGATGCACTATAACGGCTATAAAGGGTTTTATTCTCAAACTCTCCCTGCTGATATTTAACTATGTTTTTTCGGGCCGAAAAACCTGAGTTAGTGATGATATTAATCGATCCCAGAAAAGCGTTTGACCCCTGAGTGACGGTGTTGGTGCCCCTTATGACTTCTATCCGCTCTACATCAGAAATACTGATGGGCAGGCTTTCCCATATAACGGCAGAGAAAAGAGGGATATACACGGAGCGGCCATCAATCATAACCTCCATACGCGAGGGAAACTTATTACTCATACCATGGTAGGCCACTGCAGATGCATTCGTCGCTATATGATAGGCCTGCATGCCCGGTACCAGCCGGAACAACTCGGGTATGGTGATAGCGCCTGATGCATCAATCATGCGGCGATCGATAATCGTAATTGAAGCGGGCGCCTCATTGAGTGTCTGTGGCAAGCGTGTGGCTGAAAAGGTAACCGGCAGGTCGCTCAGGTAGTCGAGTTCAGATAGTTCATTTTGTTCTGCGCTGAAGACGGACAATGGGAATAGAGCAAAGGCAACAGACAGGCAGGGGAGTATTTGGCTAATATTTACAAAGGACATGGTAGTGGTTTTACCTGCAATTAGGTTTGATCAGATCCGTGTGCCAACCCAAATAACAATAACACCCATTAGTATAGCTTCGATAATAAAACCGTTGTTTTCGATTATCCATTGCATACTCAATCAAAACCTACGTCATGTTTATCTATTCCTGATAAACAAATGGCCAGAGTGTATCAGGGAAAATATGGGTTACGAATATACCTGATATCACTATACCGGTCGATTCTGATTCCGACTAAAGCGCTGCTAAAGTGTGAATAATTGTTTTAAGTAGCCGTGTTGCGGTTTTATTCCGGAAGTGTGGCGCGTGAACGCCAATGACATACGCTCAGCATCAATGCTGGCTGATCCATCTTATGCTGCTGAATGCTGTTAACCGGCTGGCCATTTATCGTTTAACTGACTTGAGAATCACAAATTTGTTGTTGCTGGCGACGGTTGCGCAGTTGCCGAACAGTTTTTTCAGCTTAATGTGGTAGTTCAGATGACGATTACCAATGACCCAAAGTTCGCCACTCTTTTTCAGCGCTGCTTTTGACTCGGTAAACATCTGCCAGGCGATAAAGTCTCCAATCACATTCTGCTGGTGAAAAGGAGGATTGTTGAGAATCAGATCGCAGCTGTCAGCTGAAATGCCCTGTAAGCAGTCGGTGACTGAAAACAGGGCCTTGCGATCAGGAAATGCTCTGCTGAAATTATCTTCTGCAGACGCGACCGCCATGTATGACTCATCAACGAAGTGCAGCGTTGCTTGTGGGTTTACCGTTGCCGCCATGAGGCCAACGATGCCGTTGCCGCAGCCAAGATCGGCGATCTGTTGAAAACGGTTATCTGAGGGTAGGTTTTCAATTAAAAAACGCGTGCCTATATCGAGTTTTTCCCGGGAAAAGACATTGGCATGGTTGAGAATCTGATACCCGGTATTTTCCAGGGTGTAACATTTTGGATATCGATTGACAGGAGGGCTGAGTGTTCGCTCGAACTGAGCGAAGATCAGCCGGGCTTTTTTGCGTGCCTGTGAGGTTTTCGTCTCACCAATAATTTTTTCAAACAGTTGCAGGGTTGAGGTGTGGATACCCTTCACCATCCCGGCTGCGATAATCTGACTCTGTTCGCTAAGGTAGGGGCGAATACGGTGCAGCTGGTCTTCTAATTGTCCCAGACTTTTGGTGACTTTGAGGAGCACCAGATCGATCGTTTGCCCATCAATACCGTAACTTTGCAATGAATCTCTGAATTCTACTGTGTCGGCTGGCCGTTTATTCTGACTCAGATTAAGCGCTATTCCTTGCCGGGCAATAAAGGAGTCACTGATGGATACGGTGGGGTATTCAGACAGAGCGCATGTCAGTGCGCCAAAGCTGTCATTCAGGATGAGGATGCGACTATCGGCACTCAGCTGTACTTCATCGTGCACGTAGTTGAGCAGATATTCGTCTGCTGCATCCCAGGCACGAAGTGTTTCCTGTGATCGAACCGGGAAACGGCACAGTTCAAAGCGTCCCTGAGGGACAACAAGCGTTGCCATGGTCATCCTGTAATCTGAAAGTCGGGCTGCTGATTATAAAGTACTAATTGCGTGATACCAGATAAACCCCGGCACCCATCATAATACTTCCGGCAGTCTGGTTCAGTCGCTTTATTGCCGTTGGCGACTGCAATCGTTTACTGGCCCAGTGGGCACAGAAAGCGATCAGCATCAGGCCCAGCATCAGGGCGAATAGAGTCAGGCCTGCCGCGAGGGCAATATCGTTATTGTCGAGGGCCTTCAAATCCATAAAGGTGGGGAGAAAAGCGATATAGAACAGGATGACTTTGGGGTTGGAGGCAGAGATGAGAAAGCCTTGTATAAACTCCATCGATGAACGTTTACCGGCGGCGGGAGCCGAGTCGTCAACACTGGGTTTGCTGGTAAACAACTTGATTCCCAGCCAGATCAGATAAGCTGCACCAATCCAGCGGATCAGGGTGAACAGTCCACTCCAGTGTTCGGCAATGGTGGCCAGGCCCAGGCAGGCAAGAGTCAGGTAGATAATATCGCTACAGGTCATGCCCAGTGCCAGCATGAAGCACCGGCTGGTCCCCTCAACCATTGCCTTTGCCAGGATCGCAAAGACACCGGGGCCGGGGGTTATCCCAAAGATAAATATAGCGATGAAAAAAGTGATGGCGCTTTCGAACGACATAACAGATCCTTTTTGTTTATCCGAATATCTTACTCTCCTGCCCCCGGTGGGGCTACCTTATACTGAATATTAGCCGTGCAATTGGTTTTGTTCTGAACCGTCCGTGGTGTCGCTATACTTGCAGACGCGGTTTTTCCCGGCGGCTTTGGCCTGGTAAAGAGCCTGGTCCGCCCGCTGGATAATGTTGTCGATCGATTCGTCCGGCTCGAGTTGAGCCACGCCAAAGCTGCCGGTGACTGTTATGGGGATCTGTGGATAGAAGTTGTAAGACGCCAATGCACTGCGGATTTTTTCAGCGCTCTGTAGCGCCTGGCAAAGATTTGATTCCGGCAGAATGATGAGAAACTCTTCACCTCCCCAGCGGCCGAAGATATCACTATCGCGGCAGTTGTCCGTGAGTATTTCAGCGACGGCCTTAAGCACTATATCACCGTTAAAATGGCCAAAACGGTCATTAATCTGCTTGAAGTCATCGAGGTCGAAAAAAATTAATGAGACCGGGCGCTGATAGCGATTTGTGATTGCTCTGGTGTTGGCGAACGTATCCATCAGCGTGTGTCTGTTATTCAGGCCGGTTAACGGGTCGTGTCTGGCCAGCGACTCCAGCTTAAGATTGTTCAGGTGTATAAGCCGGTATCTGTAGGCGAAGAACAGAAATAGCAGGCTGGCGCCTGCCAGTGTCTGCCATAAGAGGGTGTGATCGGTTTGATGGACAAATGCCGTTCGTCCCCATTTATTTGTGATGGATTCAAGCTCTTGCTGACTAATGGATGCAATTGCTTTATCGATAATGTGCAAAAGAGGGGTGTCTTTATGCTTTTGATTAACGGCGATACTGATATCCCAGTTATCCCGTACTTTATCGATGATTCTGATGTTTTTAAAACCATTATGATTAATGGCCGCACTGATACTGATAGGTGCATCTAACAGGGCGATAACTTTGTTTTCCTGGAGTTGTATTAATCCTTCTTTGAGTGATGTTACGGGAACAATACGGGTATTGGGAAAACGGCTTTTTAATATATCAACAAATGATGAGCCTGCGACAAGGGCTATCGGTTGTTCTAATAAGTGTTCAAGGGAGATATTTTTCGGCGTCGTTGAGTTGACTGCAAAGGCGGTTGGCAAGCTGATAAAGGCCCGGGAAAATTCCATATAGCGGGCTCTTTCGGGTGTTTGCATGGCGCCCGGAAGAATATCGCATTCATTCTTTTCCATCGCCTGGATTGTTTCGGCCCAGCTGGGATGGGTCATGATACTGAGGTTAAGCCCTGTACGTTCACTGATCAGCTTCATGTAGTCGGGGAAAATGCCTTCGTACTGATTATTATTCAGCTGGCTATATGGTTCCCGGAAGGGATCGCCACAGAGTATCAGTTGTGACTGGGTTGCCAGGTACTGGCGTTCGCTGGCTGAGAGTAATAATTGTCCCCCACTGACTGGCCGATAGATAAAATTGCCGATCTGGTCATCAGGAGAGATAAAGTTAAACAGCAGATAAAGCTGGAGTATGACGTCAATTTTTTTCTGGTTGATGGTGCCAAAATTGCCGTCCTCATCGAACGCCAATTTGGCGAGTTGCTTTCCCTCATAGATGAGCGCGTCCCTGGAGCGATGCTGAGTGTTGTATTGTTGAATGATCAGATCAGCCGTTTCCTCTATGTGACTAAACGCATATAACCAGCCCCTTATCGATGCCTTACGAAATGATTCAACTAATGCTGGGTTCTGCTCTAGCAGTCTCTCTGAGGTGAACAGCAGATCGGAATACATCTCAAATCCGAAGTTTTTGGGGTGTATGATATTATATGCCTTCCCCTGCTGGTTCATCTGAAATGGCTCGTTAGAGATGTAGGACGCCATTGCATCGGTCTCTCCCTGCAGCAGAGATTTAATATCAAAACTGTGCTGTTGCCGGGTGAACTTAGTAGCGCTGACACCCGATTGATATAGCATCGCCAGTAATTCGACCTGCTTCTCCGCATCCGGTGTCATCATAATGCGCTTGTTTAAAAGGTCGGCAGGTTTTGTGATGCCCGACTGCCTGGTGGTTAACAACATCAGGGGAGAGTTCTGGTAAGCCGCTAACAATGCGACGATTCCGGCACCCTTTGCCCGTTGGGATAAAATAGTGGAGCGCCCTACCGCAAAGTCCCTGCTACCGTTCAGCACCTGGTCTACCGGGTCTTCATCGTACTCATACTCGAAAATTCTCAGGTCTATCCCTGCATCATCGAAATATCCTTTGTGTTTTGCCATATAGTAACCGGCAAACTGAAACTGATGTTTCCAGACTAACTGGAGACTGACCGGTGTTAACGTCTCAGCCCCCAGCGCCATAACAGGCATAACCGTGCTAAGCAGACAGAATAAAAATGTTAACGCGCGATTTGTCATAGTTATTATCTGTAAAGTGATGGGTGAATGAGTAGCGGCGTGTTATTCCTGATCAGGTCAATCCGCTGAGCTGCAGTGAGAAATAATGACAGCTATCTCTGTCAGTGTAGGCTGTAAACTGAAGGCTGCAGAGGTGGACGAGTGCTGAGTTACCAATATGGGTATTTTTATCAGAGCGTAGCGCGATCATTTTTTTGCCGGATCTGAACAGGCACGTTTTATTAAACAACTGTTTATAACTTCTTGAATATTGTTTTCAGCCGAGCGAAATTGGCTGCATTGATAACCTGTCTTGTGCGAAAATGGCCGTCTAAATTTGACTGATTATTCAGGAATGAAATCTATGTTTAAAATGATGTTTCGAGTGCTGGCTTTGACGTTGCTGGCTGGTTCAGCCTACGCAACTCCCGCCTTTGTGTTTACAGCGATTCCTGATCAGGATGAAACTCAGTTGAAGCAACGGTTTCAGAAGGTAGCCGATTACCTGCAACAGGAGCTGAAAACCGAGGTTAAGTTCATTCCGGTTAAATCCTATGCGGCTTCAATTACGGCTTTCAGAAATAATCAGGTGCAACTCGCCTGGTTTGGCGGATTGTCCGGAGTGCAGGCCCGTGAGCTGGTGCCTGGGTCCCGTGCTGTCGCTCAGGGGGTTGAAGATCCTGAATTCAAATCATTCTTTATTGCTAATACCAGTACCGGTATTGCTCCCTCCGATCATCTGCCGGAGTCGTTGCGGGGGCTGACATTTACCTTCGGATCAAAAGGGTCTACATCAGGACGCCTGATGCCTGAATATAACCTGCGGAAACAGTTTGGTATCAGTCCTGATGAGCTGTTCAGCCGGGTTGGCTTCAGTGGTAATCATTCTCGTACCATTGCGCTGGTTGAGTCTGGTGCTTATCAGGTGGGTGCTCTCAACTATAAAGTCTGGGAAGCCGCAGTTGCTGCGGGCAAGGTTGATACCTCTAAAGTAGAGGTTATCTGGGAAACACCGACCTATCCCGACTATCAGTGGACGTTGCGTGGTGATCTTGATGCTGTCTATGGTGAAGGCTTTACCGCTCGGGTAGAAAAAGCATTACTGAACATGAATGACCCTGAGCTGCTGGCCAGCTTTCCCCGTAGCGGCTTTATCCCGGCGACTAATGATGACTTTGAACCTGTCCGACAGGTTGCTAAACAGGTAGGTCTGCTGGATTAATGTCTGCGCTGGTAATACAGGCGGACTCGCTGGGTTACAATGGTCAGCAGGTGTTGGGGCCGGTCAGTCTGGATATTCAGACCGGAGAACATCTCATTCTGCTGGGCAAAAGTGGTTGCGGTAAGTCGACCCTGCTGAACCATATCTATACCGGGAACCGGAGCGAATGCGCACTGATTCCGCAGGGGTTAGGGCTGGTAGAGCGTCTGAGTGTGTTTCATAACGTTTATATGGGACGGCTGTCGCGTTACAGCGTGTTTCACAATATCCGTAATCTGATACAGCCTGATCCGGCAAGAGTTGCGGAAATATTGCCGTTGCTTGAACGCCTGGGGTTAACGGATAAGTGTTTCACCACTGTCGCCGACCTGTCCGGGGGGCAGCAGCAGCGTGTCGCCGTCGCCCGGGCGCTCTTTCAGAACACCCCGGTGTTACTCGCGGATGAACCGGTTTCTGCCCTGGATGGTCCGGAAGCTGACCGGGTGATGTCATTGCTGGGACAGCATTTCTCCACGGCTGTGATTACACTGCATGATGTTGACCGGGCATTACGCTATGGTCAGCGAATTATTGCTATCCAGAATGGCGAACTTGTTCTGGATGAACGCGCTGACCGGCTGACCGTCAGTGGACTGAATGAGTTCTACTAAACCGTTGTCTGCGCGGCGCTATCGCTGGCCCGGTGGTGTTCGAACCAGTCTGTGGTTTGTACTGGTCGCGCTGATCTGTCTACCGTTTGCGGATATTGAAGTATCCAGCCTTGATCCCTGGATCGATCTGGGACGTTTATTGCGCGGCTTTCTCTCCCCCAGCCTGATGGATTCAACTCAGGTGATCGAGGCTTTACTGGCGACGCTGGCGTTTGCTTTTGCCGGCGTGGCGTCAGCCGTTATTTGTGGTTTTTTACTCTCATTAGCGTTTCATTATACGTGGGTCCGTGCCATCTGTGCGCTGATGCGTTCGATTCATGAGCTATTCTGGGCGTTAATATTTTTGCAGTTTTTTGGTCTGCATCCGTTAACCGGGTTGTTGGCGATCGCCGTTCCCTATTCTGGTGTTTTTGCCCGCATGTATGCGGAGATTTTTAGCCAGGTGCCGAAGCAGCCAGCCTTCGCATTGCCTGCGGGCAGTGGTTTTCTCAGTGCGTTGCTATTTACCCGCTTGCCGCAGGCCTGGCCCCATCTGGTCAGTTATACCTCTTATCGCTTGGAGTGCGGTATTCGCAGCAGTGCGATTCTGGGTTTTGTCGGCCTGCCGACCCTTGGTTACTATCTGGAGTCCTCATTTTCTCAGGGATATTATTCTGAAGTCGCGGCGTTGATGATTCTGTTTTATCTGTTAATCGCGAGCAAAAGAATCTGGCTCCGGCGCTGGACTGTACCGGTATTCCTGCTGGTAGCGCCTTTTTTTATGGGCACCGGAATGCCGATTATCTGGGGTAATGTCGGGCGCTTTTTTTCCGAGGATATTATTCCGTCTCCTTTGCGCAGTGATGATGCCTCGCTTCACTCCCTGATGGACTGGGCGGGCACTATTTTTATTGATCAGGCGCTGCCGGGCATCTGGAATACACTGGTGCTGTCGCAGATTGCGCTGGTGGTGACCGGTATATGCGCGCTGCTGCTGTTTCCATTCATCAGTCGTCACTGTTTTGGCCCGGCCGGCCGTTTTTCGGGCCACTTTTTATTGGTGGTGGCGCGCTCTACTCCGGAATATCTGCTGGCATATATATTGTTGCAGTTGCTGGGGCCCTCTATGTTACCGGCCGTGATCGCGCTGGCTATCCACAATGGCGCACTGATTGGTTATCTGACCGGTCGCAGTAGTAATGAGATTCAGCTCCGGCTGGATGCTCCTGGCCGACGTGTCGATCGTTATTTTTATGAGCTGCTGCCGCGTAGTTATCCCGCATTTTTATCGTTTATGCTGTATCGCTGGGAAGTGATTATGCGGGAGACCGCTATTCTCGGTATTCTGGGGATTCAGACGATTGGTTTTTACGTCGATAGTGCGATTCAGGAGATCCGCTTCGATGTTGCTTTACTACTGATTCTGGTTGCCGCACTGATGAATATCTTAGTCGATCTGCTGTCCCGCAGGATTCAGCAACATGTCTGATCGCTCTTATGTTGAATCCCCCTTTTCATGGGGGTTCAATATTTGATTTGTTATATGGGCAGATGATAGATTGCCGCTCATATACTTATTTATACGCTTGTTTTATTGTTCTGCAGTTGCTCCTGATGTTGCCTCGTTTATGTCAAAGGGGGCATTGTGGATGCCGGACAGTAGTGGATATGCACCCCCATGACAGCGATTCAGCGTTATCTCTACGGTGATCCTGAGGCGGTTATTCTCTATTTGTCTGACCTGTGAGAGTTGTTCCTGAAATGTCTTGTGCAGCGTTTTCGTGGCTGGTGGTTAAAACACGCTGTCTTGGTGAGGGTAGGAGAGAGGATGCGTTTTCTAAAATATCTGTTGCTGGTTCTCTTCACCTGTTTCTCCGCGCTGTTCGTCCAGGGCGCTGAATCAGCAGATCAAAGTGTTTTCTCAACAGCGCCGGTAACGAATAACGGTAAGCGCTGGCGGATTGGCTATTTCGAAGGTGGCAAGTATGACGACTATCAAACGGTACTGATCGAAACCGTTAAAGGGCTGATGCAGCTGGGCTGGATCAGACCGGCAGATATACCTGATCAGCAAGGCGAGAAGACTGACGCGTTGTGGCAATGGCTGCATCAGGAGGTGGAAAGCGACTATGTGGAATTTGTTGCGGATGCTCACTATTCAGCAGCATGGCAGCCAAGCACACGTGACCGGTTAACAGAAACCCTGATTAAGCGACTCAACCAGGGCGATATCGATCTGATGATTGCGATGGGGACCTGGGCAGGTAAAGCCCTGTCTAATAATCGTCACCATACGCCGACTCTGGTGTTGTCCACGTCTGATCCGCTGTCGACCGGTATTATCAAAAGTGTGCGTGATTCAGGTTTTGAGCATGTGCATGCCACCGTTGATCCGAACCACTATGCCCAGCAGGTGAGGATGTTTCACGATATAGTACATTTTAACAAATTGGGAATTGCCTATGAAGACAGCGACATTGGGCGCAGCTATGCTGCGCTGGACGCTGTTGAAAAGCTGAGTCGTGAGCGGGGCTTCGATATTGTTCGCTGCCATACGTTAAGTGATATCAGTGATACTGCCCGCGCTGAGGCGAGTGTCATCAATTGTTTCCGCCAACTGGTATCAGACGCGGATGCGATCTATGTAAGCGCGCAGGGAGGGGTGAATGATCATAGCATTGGTCAGCTGGTTAAAATCGCTAATGACAACCGGGTAGCAACGTTTTCACAGTCCGGTTCGGACGAGGTTAAAAAAGGGTTTCTGTTAAGTTTGTCCCATGCCGGTTTTCACTATGTTGGTCAGTTTCATGCATCCACCATGGCTAAGGTCTTTAATGGCGCCTTACCCAACCAGTTAACACAGCTTTTTGAAGCGCCTGCGAGAATGGCCATTAATCTTAAAACGGCTGAGATCGTGGGTTTTAATCCGCCGTTATTACTGCTGGGTGCTGCGGATGAAGTCTATCGGGTGATTCCTGAAGAATAAACCGTCGATCTGTTTTCAAGGTTCATCGGAAGACTTGCCGGTCACTGTTCAGACTAAATGGGTTGCCAGATGGTCAACCAGCATTCGCACCTTCGAGGACAGGTGGCGGTTGTGTGGGTAAAGCGCCCAGACGCCTTCGCTTAAATGCTGATAGTTTTGTAGCAGCGAGATTAAACCTCCCTCTTTGATATAGGGTTCGACATAGTAGTCGGGCAACTGCACGATGCCGATGCCCTTAAGCGCCGCATCCAGAAGGGCTTGCCCACTATTACAGTGCAGGTTGCCACTGACACGGATGTTGCGTTCCTGCCCCTGTTCAAGAAAACGCCAGTAATCCAGTGTACCCAGCAGACAGTTATGGTGTTTCAGTTCATTCAGTACATGGGGCTCACCATGGGTTGTCAGATACGCAGGGGACGCGCAGACATAGAGCTGGCGTGAGATCAGTTGCCGGGCGATCATGCTCGAATCTTCCAGCTTACCCAGACGAATGGCCAGATCATAGCCCGATGCGACAAGGTCGACGGTCTGATTGGTCAGATGGCACTGCACCTCGAGTTCCGGATAGAGACGGATAAAATCATTGATCAGCGGGGCTATTTTCTGCTCCCCATAGGTCGCGGGGGCGGTAATTTTCAGCTTTCCCCGGGGCGTATTTTGCAGGTTTGTCACCGCCCGTTCCGCTTCTTCCAGGCCGTTCAGCAGCTGCCGGCAATATTGATAATAGGTTTCGCCGGCTTCGGTTGCGGTGACTTTGCGGGTGGTGCGGTAGAACAGCTTGGTGCCCAGACGGTTTTCCAGTGCACTAATCTGGCGGCTGACCTGTGCAGTCGAGACCCCCAGCTGCTTTGCCGCCGCGGTGAAACTTGCCGTTTCCGTGACGGCGATCAGCTCAGATACCCCTTCCCAACGACTCATTGTTACACACTCGTAAAAGTATATTAATAAAACGCTAGATTATCTCGTTTACATTAACAACTACAATAGTTACTTATTATCTGTTGCTATGAAAATGTAGTAACCCGACATCTAACCCGGAAAGAGTTGACCAAAATGACCATGATTAAATCGAGAGCGGCTATCGCCTGGGGACCCAATCAACCCCTGTCTATTGAAGAAGTGGATGTCATGCCACCTAAAGCAGGCGAGGTGCTGGTGCGCATCGTCGCTACCGGTGTGTGTCATACCGATGCTTTCACCCTGTCTGGTGACGATCCTGAAGGTATTTTCCCGGCGATTCTGGGCCATGAGGGCGGTGGTATTGTCGAGCAGGTCGGTGAAGGCGTTACCAGTGTGGCGGTTGGCGACCACGTTATCCCGCTGTACACCCCTGAGTGTGGTGAGTGTAAGTTCTGTAAATCGGGTAAAACTAACCTGTGTCAGAAAATTCGTGAGACTCAGGGTAAGGGGCTGATGCCGGATGGTACAACCCGTTTTTACAAAGATGGTCAGCCGATCTACCACTACATGGGCTGCTCTACCTTCTCTGAATATACCGTTCTGCCGGAAATCTCTCTGGCGAAGGTGAATAAAGAAGCACCGCTGGAAGAGGTCTGCCTGCTGGGTTGCGGTGTAACCACCGGTATGGGCGCTGTCATGAATACCGCCAAGGTTGAAGAGGGTGCCACTGTGGCGATCTTTGGTATTGGTGGTATCGGCCTGTCGGCGATCATCGGTGCAACCATGGCAAAAGCCAGCCGTATCATCGCGATCGATATTAATGAATCAAAGTTTGATCTGGCGCGCAAGCTGGGTGCGACTGACTGCATCAATCCAAAAGATTATGACAAGCCGATTCAGGACGTGATTGTTGAACTGACCGATGGCGGTGTAGATTACTCCTTTGAGTGTATCGGCAACGTTAACGTGATGCGTTCTGCTCTGGAATGTTGTCACAAAGGCTGGGGTGAGTCTGTCATCATCGGTGTGGCTGGTGCAGGCCAGGAGATCTCTACCCGTCCGTTCCAGCTGGTGACCGGTCGTGTATGGCGTGGTTCAGCGTTTGGTGGTGTTAAAGGCCGCTCTGAACTGCCAGAGATCGTAGAACGTTACATGAACGGTGAGTTTGCCCTGAATGATTTCATTACCCATACCATGGGGCTGGAAGATATCAACAGTGCCTTCGATCTGATGCATGAAGGTAAGAGTATCCGCAGCGTTATTCACTTCGATAAGTAACCATCAGCAACTGCGGCTGTCGTGCTAAACACGGCAGCCCTCGAGGAGAGCAACGATGAGCCTTGAACTTGTAAGCCAGACCAAGAGTTTTGGCGGTTGGCATAAGCAATATAACCACTCTTCCTCAGTGCTGGGTGTGACTATGCGGTTTGCCATCTACCTGCCACCGCAGGCGAAGAGTGGCGAGAAGGTGCCGGTATTGTACTGGCTCTCCGGGCTGACCTGCAGCGATGAAAACTTTATGCAGAAAGCGGGTGCCCAGCGCATTGCCGCTGAACTGGGTATCGCCATTGTGGCACCGGATACCAGTCCCCGTGGTGATGACGTTGCTAATGACGATGGTTATGATCTGGGACAGGGCGCGGGTTTCTATGTGAACGCAACCGAGGCTCCCTGGAGTGAGCATTACCGGATGTATGATTACATCGTTGAAGAGCTACCCGCGCTGATTGAAGCGACTTTCCCCGTCTTGCAAAAGCGGGCGATTGCCGGACACTCAATGGGTGGGCATGGGGCGCTCATGATCAGCCTGCGTAATCCCGGGCGTTACAGTTCGGTGTCTGCTTTCAGCCCGATTAGTAATCCGGTGAACTGCCCCTGGGGGCGTAAAGCGTTTACCGCGTATCTGGGCGCAGATGAGAGCCGTTGGCAGCAGTATGATACCACGCTGTTATTGGGTAATAATCCGGTACACCTGCCAACCCGTGTCGATCAGGGGCTGGCTGATGATTTTCTGGCAGAGCAGCTGCAACCGGAAAAACTGGTCGCGGCAGCCGCAGAATCGGGTTACCCGCTGCAACTTGAGCAACACGAAGGCTACGATCACAGTTACTACTTTATCGCCAGCTTTATTGAGGAACAGCTTCGGTTCCATCACCGCTATCTGACCGATAACGGGTGACGGTCGCATGATAAATCTTGCTTATTGAAGTATACAGGGGCTCTTTATGAGCCCCTTTTTTATGTTAACGGTTGGCCTGGGTGAACACGCCCAATAGCAGGACGATGAGCGAATCAGCGTCGTTCTGATACTGATCGAACAGCAGTCTGGCCGACATTATCAGGGTGACAACCACCACCAGAGGGCGGATCAGCCGGGTTCCCTGACTGACCACCATGTGTGCCCCTATCTGGCCCCCCAACAGCTGTCCGACCGCCATAATAAAGCCCGCCAGCCAGAGTATGTTGCCCCCCAGAGCAAAGAAAATCAGCGAAGCCAGGTTAGAGGTGAAGTTCAGTATTTTAGTATGGGCGGTGGCTCGCGACATACTGAAACCCAGTAATGACACAAAGGCGAGGGCAAAGAAGGTGCCGGTGCCCGGGCCGAAAAAACCATCATAAAAGCCGATCGCGGTGGTAAACAGGAAGGCAAACAGCGCGTGGCTGATTTTGCGGTCGCGATCCAGATCCCCAATCCGTTTGGAAAACATAAAATAGATCGCGATAGCGACCAGCAGCAGAGGCATAATTGCTGCCAGCAACGAGGTATCCAGTTGCTGCACAATCACGGTGCCCAACACTGCCCCGAGGAAGGTGCAGAAGATCATCAGCTTCATCTGTGACAGATCAACCAGCTTTTTACGGACAAAGTAGACTGAGGCGGCGAAGGAGCCGAAGCTTCCCTGAAGCTTATTCGTCGCCAGTGCCTCCACCGGACTCATCCCGGAAGCCAGCAGCACCGGCAGGGTAATCATACCGCCGCCACCGGCGATCGCATCGATAATACCCGCACCAAGACCGGTGAAAATGAATAGCAGGGTAAGAGTGAGGTCCAGCTCCATCGTTTTTCCTTGTGTGAATGATTGCGCTTTAACCGCTGTTGCTCTGGCAGAGATAAGGAATGTCTCAGATACAGCAAATCTGCTTATAGTGGTGACAGGTTCGATTTACTCGCTGCCGAGGGGGGGGTAATGATCAGTCTTGAGTCAGCAAGCAAGGTTATGTTGGGCTGCACTTTGTATTTATCTGGCAATTTTAGCATGCAACGATTTTTTCGAGTACTCATGTCTATACTGTATAAAATTCACTTAAGATTTCAGCATCAGATATCGGCAGGGATGACGATATCGGATATCAGGGCAGGTAAGGTTTCGTGACGTCACTTGAAAATAAGCAACTGCTTAGACTTATCCGTTATGCACCCGTTGTCGTTGTGTCGGTATTCGCTCTTGCCGTTAATCTGATTGCGATTCAGGATAGGCGTGCGCAAGCGGACCTGAGTATAAAAAGCCTCCATGAAGAGCTTATTTATCAACAAAAAGAGACGATTTTATCTGAGGTCTCTGAAGTTTATAAACACATTATCCTGCAAAAGTACAATCTGAAAAGTGATCTGAAAGAGCGGGCTAAGCAGCGGGTCTATGAGGCTTATGGTATTGCCAATTACATTTTTGCCCGCAACCATGACAAACCGGAAGCTGAAGTCAAAAAGCTGATTATTGAGGCGCTTCGACCGATTCGTTTTTTTGATGGCAGAGGTTACTTTTTTATCCTGGATGGCGACGGCAAAACCCTGTTGAATGCTGCCAACCCCTTGATAGAGGGCAAAATCAATTTAGATATACAGGACGGTAAAGGGAACTACACCGTCCGTGAAATGCTGGATATTACCCATGAAAACAGAGAAGGGGATTTAAACTGGCGCTATAAAAAGCCAGGACTGGGAAGTGACAGAAGGTTTGAAAAGGTCGGCTATATTAAACGGTTTGAGCCCTACGACTGGTCCATTGGTACCGGTGAATACCTGGTTGACTTTGAAGTCAGTATGAAACAAAAAATGCTTAACTGGTTTTCAGGTTATGAGTATGGGGAAGGCGGATATTTCTTTGTAATGGATAAATACGGCACGCTGCTAGCGCATCATCGGGATGACTTTTTAGGTTTAAATACCTCTGTAGGGCGTCCCATGGACGAGCAGTTTGTTAAACAGGCTCTGAAGCAGGCTGGCAACGGCGGTGGCTATGTTAGTTCAACTAAACCGCTGACATTGAGTGGTGAGGTTGCTTTGCAACGGGTTAGTTATGTTAAAGGGATCAAAGAGTGGGGCTGGGTTATCGGCACCGGGTTTAGTCCCCAGCGTTTCGAAAGACGGCTACAGAAAAAAGAGGAAGAACTTGCCAGGTTCAATCAACAAAGCTTAAACCGTCTCATCTTTCTTTCCGTCGTATCAATGTTGTTGCTGACGGGCAGCTCGTTCTTTGCTGGGCACTTGATTGCCAAACGTTTTGAAATGCTTAAAAAACAGATAGATGCAGATTTTAACGAGCTTAATGACACCAAAGATAAGATGGAATATATGGCGCTGCATGACGCCTTAACTAATCTGCCAAATCGTTTTTATATGCTGGAAGAGATCCAGAAGAAGATTGAAATGAGTCACGCGGCTGACAATAAATTAGCGGTGATGTTTGTCGATCTGGATAATTTTAAAAATGTGAACGATCTTTACGGTCATCAGGTGGGCGATCTGTTGCTGGTAGCGATTAGCCGTCAGTTTGAATTATTAACCGCTGATGATGACTGTGTTTCCCGGTTTGGTGGTGATGAGTTTGTCTTTTGTTACCCAAACCTGAAAGATGTAACGGCCGCACAGCATAAAGTGGCGCTTATCCACAAGGCGCTGTCGGCACCCTTTGTGATAGAGGGTCGCTCTCTCAGTGTCGGTTGTAGTATTGGCGTTTCAATTTTCCCCGATGATAGCCTGGACGCAGATATCTTAATCAGTCAGGCAGATACTGTACTCTATAAGTCAAAATCGGAGAAAAAGGGGCAGTCTCTTTTTTACGATCGGTCGGTGAATGAACAGATTCAGCGTAAAGCTGAAATTGAGCGTGAACTGGCGTGTGCGATTAACAGTAATGGCTTGTCGGTTGCTTACCAGCCACAGGCGAAAGTCAGTGATGACAAGCACATCATCAGTGTTGAGGCGCTGGTGAGATGGGAACATCCTACGTTAGGTGCTGTTTTCCCCGATGAGTTTATCGAGATAGCGGAAGAAACCGGGCTGATCAATGACCTCGGACTGTTTGTTTTCCGACGTGCCTGCGAAGATATATACGCCATTTCTGCTAATGGCAGGGATGCACTGAAGCTATCGGTCAATATTTCTCCTATACAGATTATGGAACCCGATTTTGGGCGCAGGTTGTTTGAGATATGTACCGAGGTGGGCATTGACCCTCAGCGGGTGACACTGGAAGTCACGGAGAATATTTTTATTCATGGTTTAGAAGAGGTCACGCCACTCTTTACTGAACTGAGAGAACGGGGCTTTGGGTTGTCTCTGGATGACTTTGGCACGGGGTATTCCTCTCTTAGTTATATCAATAGCTTGCCGCTGACCGAAATTAAAATTGATCGCTCTTTTATCATCAGATTTCTGGATAATTATCAAAGTGACATGCTTGTCCGGATGATTGTTGAGATCGGCCGCCTATGTGATCTGGTGGTGGTTGCGGAAGGTGTAGAAACCTATGCTCAGCTGCAGAAGCTAATGACCTATGAGTGTGATTTAGTACAGGGGTATTATCTGGATAAACCGCTAAGTATCGGGGTGTTAACTGAGAGACTGTCAAATCAGCCCACCAAAGACGCATGTAATACGGATTCGAGCGATGTATAAACTGGAGATGAAGACGTGATGATCGGGTTGAGGGGGTTGCTGATACTGCTCTGGTGTTTTTCCGGTGTATCAACGGCGGCCCCACAAACGATATCACTGTGGCGTCATCAGGCGAGCGCGATTGAAATGACGGCATCATACGCGGCGATAGAACGGTTTAATAACAGTCAGAATAAATGGATAGTTGTTCCCGATGCCATTCCTGAAGTGTCTTATACCTTATCGACCAGGGCTGCGGCGCAGGCCGGATTACTGCCGTGTGTTATCGAAATCGATCAGCCATTGGTGCCCAATTTCGCCTGGAATGGATATATCCGGCCACTGGAAGGGCTGCTTGATGATAGTGTGTTGACGTCAGTTAACCCGCCGGGCAAGGGCATTTACGACAGTAAAGTTTACTCGATTGGGTCACTGGATGTGTCGCTGGCGTTGTTTACCAGCAATTCCCTGATACAGCAGATCGGCGCCCGCTATCCAACCATCGAGGAACCCTGGACGAAAGATGAGTTTATGGCGTTTCTGAAAGCCGTAAAAGCCACCGGCAACTATACTTATCCGTTTGATATGCGGGCTCATGATATGACGGAATGGATTCCCTATGCCTGGGCTCCCATGATGCTCTCCTGGGGGGCGGATCTGATTGACCGGACAGATTACAGCCGCGTTGATGGTGTATTGAACTCCCCTAAAGCGGTTGAGTTTGGTCAGTGGATACAGTTTCTTGTCCGGGAAAAGTATATGGATGCACGTCCTGTAAGCGATGATGGATTTGTTGATGGGAATATCGCTGTTCAATATGGTGGTTCCTGGGCGTTAAGTCGCTACTACGATGCATTGAAAGATGATCTGGCCGTTCTCCCGGTACCCGATTTCGGTCATGGGGCTTTTGTTGGTGGTGGATCATGGCATTGGGCGGTGACCGAAAGTTGTCACAATCCTGATGCGGCTAAAGCATTGATTACCTTTCTGATGTCGCCTGAAGAGCAGCTCGCAAGTACGAATGTGATGGGAATCTTTCCAACCAATAGCCAGGTGGCTAACCAGAGTGAATACTATGGAAAACAGGGGAAGTGGCGAATGCTGTATGACTTTTCCACTCATTTCTCTGTGTTCCGGCCGGAGACGCCAGCGTATGCCGTTATCTCCTCGAGTTATAAGCAGGCGATGAGAGATATTTTAAATGGGATGTCGCCGAAGGTGGCTCTCGATCTGGCGGTCGAAAACATTAACGCTTCATTTGATCGTCACCAGCACTACAATGTATCTGATCCGTAAGCCCTGTTGGGCGTGAAGTCTGCACATCCTGTTGTGCACTATCACGAATGTCTGTTACGCGAATACTGTTTCAACGGGGTGATTAATCGGTCAATCCGCGCCCGGCTCTGATGGGGCCGCTGGCCCCTCCTGTTTAAAACTTAAAGCGGCTGATCAGCTCGTTTTGTTCTCTGCCCATCGAGGTCATCTGGTCACTGAGTCTGGCGGACTCTTGTGCCAGGTCGGTGACTTCGTCGGCAACGTTGCGAATATTCTGCAGGGTCTGGCTGATATCACTGGCGACCATACTCTGTTCCTCTGCGGCGGTGGCTATCTGAGTTGAGCGCTCGGTGATCTCTTCCACCGCTGTGCCGATGGTATTAAACATATTGCTGGCATCCTGCACCTGTAGCGCTGAATCTTTAGCTAAAGAGGAGCTGTGTTTAATACTGTGTACCACCTCGTCAGTGGCTTTTTGCAGGTTGTTTATCACTGTTTCAATTTCGTTGACTGAGCTTGCTGTCCGCGCTGCCAGTGCCCGTACTTCATCTGCCACGACCGCAAATCCCCGGCCCTGATCTCCTGCCCGGGCAGCCTCAATCGCGGCATTGAGTGCCAGCAAATTTGTTTGTTCGGCCACTGAGCGGATCACCAGCAGCACCTCTGCGATGCTGACACTGTCTGATGCCAGCCCTTCTACCCGGGACATCGATTCCTGCATCTGCGATGCCAGCGCTTCAATATTGAGAGTGGTGGTCCTGATGGCGTTACGTCCGGCGCTTGACGCCTGATCGGCGCGGTTAGACGCTTCAGCTGCGAGGGCCGCATTTTTCGCTACATCCACGGATGACTGCGACATCTCTTCGGATGCGGTGGCGACCATGACGATCTGTTGCTGCTGTCGTTCGACTTCCTGATTGGTTTTGAATGCCAGTCTGGAGCCGCTTTCAGAGGTAGCTAGTGCTAACTTAATAGAGTCAGCCATGTGCTCAATCATCTCGGCGAGCTGGCTGACAAACTGATTGAAGTGCCCTGAGAGAACGCCAACTTCATCTCTGGATTGTACTTGAATACGTTGCGTCAGATCGCCTTCACCACTGGATATCTGCTGCAGGGCACCGGTAACTTCACGCAGGGGTCTGGTGATACGAATCGCCAGCCAGAATATTGCCAGCGTACCGCCCAGAACGATGAGTAAACCCGCTACGATCACGCCAGTCGTCTGTTGTTGCTGGCCCTGCTTTAGCACTGAGATGACCGCATCCACCTGCTGTAATACATGGCTGGCAGGGACTTCAATATAGAGTTTCCAGGTTGCCAGATTGTGCAGATTCAGATGACGGATCAGGGTGTAGCGTTCATCCGTTTGCTGTGTCAGCGGTTGGTTCAGTTGAATATCAGTGGGCAGCAGACTGGCGACGTCCTTACCAGGGACGCCTTTATCCTGACTGTCGGCCACCAGGGTGTCGGATTCTGAAATCAGCATTACCCGGCCCATGCCATCAGCCAGCTGACGTCCAAACGCTTCTGCCGAATCTTGCATCTGCGACAACGGCAGGTCGATGCCGATGACACCGACAAGCCTGTCGGAGAAATAGATCGGTACCGCGACCGATGTCATCAGGGTTTGTTTGCCATTCACTTCATCCATATAGGGGTCGATAATACAGGGACTTTTTCGCTCAATCGGGCAGCTGTACCAGCTATTGTAAGGCTGACCACTGCTACTGGGGGTTGTATCGTTGATCATCGATTCCCCCATGACTTCCTGAGAGGCGTTGCCTTTGGCATCATGAGTCCAGTAGACGGAGAAACGTCCGGTCTCATTCGAGGCCAGATCTTCATCATTTTTATGCTTTTCATCGGCGCCATCCAGCGCCTTCGGCAGGAATACCGCATAGACGCCTATCACATCAGGATTATTCTGCAGGGCACCGGCGATATACTGATTGATGATGTAGCGGACGTCATCTGAGGAAATATACAGTGAACGGAATTGCTCCCGTAGAAAGGCAATATTACGGGCATAGCCGGAGGCGTTCATCACCGTTGAGGAAAACAGTCGTTCAATACGCTCCTGTTCGGCGCTGGCGAAGGTTTCCATCTTCTCTTTAGCGGCGCCACTCAGGGCTGGCTCAATGGTGTTGCGCAACTGTTCAGAGGTTGAGTTGATCAGAAAGGTCGAGATGATCAGCTGGATGATAACCGCAAGTCCCAGTAAAAGCGCGACAGGAAGCGAGATTTTACGTACTAAAGAGGTCCAGTTCATAGGTCACCTGTCGATATCGTTAACAGTAGATCCTCTTATCTAACAGGGTGATCCACAATACCCATGATGGGGTATAGATTGGCTGGATAAAAGCACGGCTTAACTTTCCGGGCGCAGGCTTTCCCTGTCTCTGAACAAAATGGCACAACCTGCAGCGTTTTCACTACCGATGTTGCAGCAGTCGCAGCAGGTTATCCGTTGTCAGTCGGCTCATTTCTTCCCGGTTACCCGCCGTTAAGTGTAACGATCATAATGCCAGACCGTAGATCGGTTTTTCCTGATCCTGTTTAATTATAAAGTCGCTGATCAGTTCCCGGACTTTAAGCACTTCCGGCCGTTCGCTGTGTTCAAGTGATGACCAGAGGGCAATATCCCGGCGGGCAGAGGCGACGCCTTCGACCGTCAGCATCTGTTCCGGACTGATCTCTCCGGCCATCAGAGCTAAACGGGCAGGCAACCAGACCAGCATGTCGGTAGTGTTTAACAGGTGCATGACTGAACGGATACTGCCGGTGAAGGCCATCTGTGCGGCGTCACTGCCGGTCACTTCAGCCTGACTTTCAAGAAAACCGGCACTGGCGCCGGCGATGATCCACTTTTGCTGCGCGATATCCTCCTTAGTGACCGTTTTTTTTGCATTGATCAGTTTTGATCTCTTACCCGCGAAGATGCCGGAACGATCACGGAACAGGATTTGCCGATCCAGCGCTTTCTGCGCCACTGACAGATGTGCTGGAGCAATCAGAAAGTCTAACTCGCCATCCTGTAACAATGAGATCTGTGATGCCGCTGAGGCGGTGCGAAAATGAAATGCGTAGCGTTTCTCTTTCAAAAAATAATCGGTCATGCTGTCGACCGTCGCAAACTCCCAGAGGGGGTCGATACCGACCACAAATTCGCTTTTATAGCCGCTGTGGAACTGCCTTATAACCTCATTCCCGCGAACCGTTTCCGCCAGAATCCGATCACCAATCTGCGACAGCCTGGCACCGATCTCTGTGGGAATCACACCATAACGGGTGCGTTTTAGCAGCGGAGCGCCCACTTTCATTTCGAGTTGCTGAATGCTGCGGGTCAGGGTGGGTTGGGTTACATGCAGCTGTTCACAGGCACTGGTGAGAGACCCTTGCTTCACCACGATGGCTAATTGCTTCAACAGGTTAGGGTTCATATATTCATATTCTTTGTGACTAACTATAAAAACTGATTATTCCTTATATTTGAGGTGGTTTAAAGTGATGTTTCTAATAATAAGAGTGGCAGTTTAAGCATGACGTTCTATGGTGAAAACTCTCATCGGGGTTATCCCCGTTTCTCTGATCCTCTGGATCGTTTAGTGCAGTCGTTTAACAAACACGCTGGGTCAGTGTGTTTAAGGGTGGGTGATGACTGCCATACTGAGTTCAACTGGCGCTGACACAATTCCGTCCAGATGTCTTATCAGGACAGATGGGCATCAGCGTTAAATTCTAATAAAGCAGAACAAAAACAATTAAAATGGAATCTATGCAATGAAAAAACTAATTCTAGGCAGCGTTTTTGCGCTGACCGCCGGGGCGATGGTTCAAACTGCTCAGGCGGCTGATTATACCCTCCGTCTGGCGCACTTCTTTCCTCCCGTCGCGGCAATACATAAAAATGTTGCCCAGGCGTGGGCGGATAAAGTTATCGCCGACTCCAACGGTCGCATTGCGGTAGAGGTGTACCCCTCTTCAACGCTGGCTAAGCCACCGGCACTGTACGATGCCGTGACCAATCGTATCGCCGATGTGTCGCTGACGGTTCAGGGCTATACCGCCAACCGTTTCCCGCTGACGCAGGTGGTAGAGCTGCCGGGCCTGACGAAGAGTGCTGCTCAGGGCTCCTGTATTCTTCAGCATCTGTACGATGAGAAGCTGATCAGTGATGAGTACAGTGACACCAAACCACTATTCCTCTTCACGCATGGCCCCGGACACATCCATACCACTGAAAAGCTGATTAAAGAACCGTCCGACTTTGAAGGATTGAGAATCCGCCGGCCGACTTCGGTGGTGGCAAAACTGTTAGAGGGACTGGGAGCTCAGCCCGTGGGAATGCCCGCGCCACAAGCGTTTCAGTCTGTGCAGCGGGGTGTTATCGATGGTGTCGCACTGCCATGGGAAGGTCAGCTGACGTTCCGTATGAATGAGCTGACACCGTATCATACCGAGGTGGGTGGTTTGTATACCCTGTCATTCCTGGTCACGATGAACAAGGACGTGTACAACAGCATGCCTGCTGATCTGCAGAAAGTGATTGACGATAACTCCGGTGAAGCCTGGTCGCAGATCGCTGCCGGTGTATTTGACGACGCAGATGTCAGAGGACGTGAACAGGCTGTCTCAGAGGGGCATGAAATCTATACGGTTGAGGGCGGAAGCCATAACCCTGCCTGGCAACCTGTGCTGGAACAGGCGTCTGAAGATTATCTGGCAGAGCTGGAAGCGAAAGGGTTACCTGCGCGGGCGGTGTATGCACGCGCCAGGGAGCTGGCGGAAATCTGCCAATAACAGCGATCAGAGCTGGTCGTTAATCAACTGGTGTGGTCTGCGATATCAGACCACACCGGCTTTTGCTGGCCGGTCATCCTCATCGTCAACAGAGATTAAGTTAAAGGGCTGAGCTAAAGGGTTAAGCTAAAGGCTGAGTTAAAGTGCTGAGCCAGACGGACGTGTAAAAAGGGGAGTGTTATAAGCGCGTGCTAAAAGCGCTATCCCTGAAATAGTGAGGGTTTAACCACAGCACTTTTTGTATTTCTTGCCGCTGCCACACGAGCAGGGCGCATTTCTCTCGGGTGTTTTTTCAATCTGTACTGTTTTCGGTGTGGCTAACATCGCCGTTAGCTCGACGATGTTCTCTTCTGCCTCACCATCCACAACAATGGTCGCCACCAGGCCATGTTCTGCAACAACGGCGGCAACCTCCTGCTGGCGTTGTTCTGACGTCACCGTCAGCAGCAAGGGGCTGATATCACTGCCGGGCTTAACCTTCGCTTTGGTGTTGTAACCACTTTTACCGTAGTTACCCATAATATCGGGAGTACCTTTATAGAAACATTTTGACATGGGTGACTCCTGAGTAAGTGATTTTGCCGCTGGCTACCAGGTGAATGGTTGCAAAAGGGGCGGCATTCTAGCAGGAAATGCGCAGTAGCGGGGAATTGATTGCGCAGACCCGCCTGGTTTTAATGCGTACATCCGGGCCGTTGACGCTGTCGTGTGCCGGGCGTTGAATGTGCGAGTCCTGTGTGAGAGATTGACGGGCTGGTGGCTGAGACGCCGGCCACATCTAAAGATGTGTTGACCATCAGGTAAGAAAATGTAATCTTTTATGCCACGTAGTAATAAAATCATGTTTGCATCATCCTGTTATTACGGGCCTGAACGTCAATAAAAATTCGGTTGTCGGTATGATGAATTTTCGAGTAATCCGCCAGATATGTTTGCAACATATGACCTCTCAGGTAACCCTGGCAGCCGATGTCGATCAGGTTTTATCTCTCCCCCTGAATGTGTTTAAGTTAATACGCGGTTTTATTGTCGACAGCGTGGTCAACGTTTTATTCAGTAAGTCCCCAGCCTGTTTGCCCTCCATCTATCTGTTTAATCTTAAACAGACCAAGCTTTTTGCTTTTATCATCGATTAACCCCTCTATTTTTAACAACCTATAGCGATCAGCACTGGCCTGCGTCTTGGTGCGAGCGGCTAAATAATACCTGCGGTGCATCACACCGGTACGGCCATAAAACAGCTGATCGCTATGTCTTCTTTGTCGGTTTTTATACCTATTACTACGTGTGTGTAGAGGAGTCAGGCATGCTGGATATGCTGGTGCGTAATGTGAACCTCCCTGATGGTCGTCAGGGGTTAGATATTGCGATCAAAGATGGAAAAATTATTGAAATAGCGGCTGGCATTCAACGCCAGGCAGTAACAGAGATCGATGGTCAGGGATATCTGGCCTCTCCGCCGTTTGTCGACAGCCATTTTCATATGGATTCTGCACTTAGTCTCGGTCAGCCCCGTTTGAATCAAAGCGGTACGCTTATTGAAGGCATTGAACTATGGGGCGAGCTGAAACCTCAGCTGACAGTAGATGCTATCAGGAAACGCGCGCTGGAGATGTGTCGCTGGTCTGTCTCGCAGGGGACGCTGTGTATTCGTAGTCACGTCGATGTTTGTGATGATCGTTTGTTAGCCGTCGAGGCGCTGCTGGACGTGCGTGAAGAGATGAAACCCTATATTGACCTGCAACTGGTTGCTTTCCCTCAGGATGGTTTCCTGCGTTATAGCCGTTCCCGGGAAAACCTGCTGCGTGCACTTGATAAAGGCGTTGATGTGGTCGGCGGTATTCCTCATTTCGAACGAACCATGAGTGACGGTTCGGCAGCGATACGTGAACTATGTGAAATAGCCGCAGCGCGGGGTTTAAGAGTGGATATGCATTGTGACGAAAGTGATGATCCGCACTCCCGGCATATTGAAACTCTGGTCAGTGAGACTCAGCGTCTTGGCCTGCACGGACGGGTAACGGGGTCCCATTTAACGTCGATGCACTCGATGGATAATTACTATGTCAGTAAGTTGTTACCTCTGATGTGTGAAGCTGAAATACATGCGGTCGCCAACCCCCTGATCAATATAACGCTGCAGGGGCGTCATGATAGTTACCCTAAGCGCCGTGGAATGACGCGGGTTCCTGAACTTATCAACGCAGGCATTAATGTGGCGTTTGGCCATGACTGTGTCATGGACCCCTGGTACAGCATGGGAACGCACGACATGCTCGACGTTGCCAGCATGGGCTTACATGTTGCCCAGATGACCAGTCTTGAGGGGATGCAGCATGCCTATGATGCAGTCACCGTCAACGGTGCGAAAGTACTGGGTTTACAGGGTTATGGCCTTGAACCGGGCAACCGAGCCGACCTTGTCATTCTGCAGGCGAAAAGCCCGATTGAAGCACTGCAACTGAAACCGGCAAGGTTATTTGTCATCAGAAATGGTGATGTGATCGCCCGAACCCCTCCGCAGGAAAACTATGTCAGCTTTGGTGGTAAGGAGGAGCAGGTAAGCTTCTCAACAGGTATGTTTTGAAACATTAAATAAGCCTGATAGTAAAAAATCCTTTGCTATACGAATAAAAACAAAAAATAGGAGAGACACTATGTCTGATCGGCAAAATAACGAAAACTATGCCTCGGATCATGAGGATTATGCTCTATCTCCGGTGCCTGAAAATGCAAGACGAGGCCTGGTTTCAATGTCGGCGGTGATGCTTGGCTTTACATTTTTTGCGGCCAGTATGTGGACGGGGGGCACATTAGGGCAGGGCTTCAAGCTCTGGCCCGATCTGTTTATAGTGATTCTGGGGGGGAATCTGATACTCGGCATATATGGCGCTCTGCTGGGCTATGCTGCCGCAAAAACGAACCTGTCAACGCATATTCTCGCGAGATATGCTTTTGGCCGCTTTGGCTCCAAGCTGCCGTCCACCATGCTGGCCATTACCCAGATTGGCTGGTTTGGTGTGGGCGTAGCGATGTTTGCGTACCCGATTAATAAGTTTATGGGGATTCCCAATCTGCCACTGATTATCGGTGGCGGTATTTTGATGACCTATACGGTAGTGATCGGCTTTAAGGCGATAGAATGGTTAAGTGTTATTGCGGTGCCCGCTATTCTGCTGTTAGGTTGCCTGTCTGTGTCTACCGCCATTTCTGATACTGAAGGAGGGATTAACGCTTTACTTGCATTCTCACCTACTGAACACCTGACATTTGCGGTGGGTATCGCGTTAGCTGTCGGGTCTTTTATCAGTGGGGCAACATTAACCCCTGATTTTGTTCGCTATGCTAAAACCAGAAAAGTTGGCGTGTGGGCAACCATCATCGGATTCACCTTCGGTAACAGTCTGATGTTTATTTTTGGCGCGGTGGGCGCTGCAGCAACAGGGTTGTCTGATATTGCCGAAGTACTGGCTCAGCAGGGGCTGCTGGGGGCCGGTATCGCCCTGCTGGTATTAAATATCTGGACGACAAATGACAATGCTCTGTATGCGTCCGGACTGGGACTGGCGAATATCACGGGGTTGAAACGGGTGCACCTGGTGATTGTTGCGGGGGCACTGGGCACGATTCTGTCGGACTTCTTGTACAATAATTTTGTCAGCTGGCTGGTCTTTCTGAGCGTGTCATTACCGCCGATAGGTGGTGTAATCATTGCCGATTTTTATCTGCGCTGTAAAACCCATTACGCTCAGCCTGATCAACATCAGTTTAAAGATATTAACTGGGCAGCGATGATTGCCTGGGCAGCGGCTATCGCCGTTTCCTTTGCTTCTCCTGATAATGGCCTGTTCAGTGTTGCTCCTCTTAATGCCATCGTTACCGCGATGATTGCTTATATCGTGCTGTATAGCATTATTTACTCTGATAAAGAGGTGGTGACGTCTACAACTGTTAAGTAATGCCGGTGTTTATCCTGATGTGTGGATAAACCGATTGTGTGGATAAATCGATGGAAGATAAAAATCACCGTTGCTCGCCGCGGTGATTTTTTTATATAGCATAAGGGGGTGTTGAGAACGTTAAGGTAATTAAGCCCGGCTGACGGGTTATTCAGGTGTGTCACTGTTGATGACAGGAGGTCGGGATTCCATTTTCCTCTTGGGTCAGGGCTTTTTCTCCCGTCATACAGAGTGAAGTGCCGGTTCACACGTTAGCTGATATCCGCGTCCATTCGTAAACCGGCTGAGGGCATTGTGATGATGCTTACTCGCCCCAGACATCCTTGAGTAACGACATCCAGTTTTCTCCCATGATCTTACTGACCTGCGTTTCTGAGAACCCCCGACGCAGCAGGGCCTCGGTCAGGTTAGGGAACTCGCCAATAGTACGAAAGCCTTCAGGATTAATGATTGTACCAAAGCGGGCGAGTCGGCGTGCATAGCCCTTATCGTGGGTCAGGTATTCGAAGAAGTTCTGATCCTGGCCCTGAGTAAAGTCAGTCCCAATACCGATACAGTCTTCACCGACAATATTGTAGATATACTCAATCGCTTCAACGAAATCATCGACAGTGGCGTTGACGCCAGCTTTCAGAAAGGGAGTAAACATGGTTACGCCCACAAAACCACCATGGTCAGCGATAAATTTCAGCTCTTCGTCCGACTTATTGCGTGGGTGGGCTTTTAATCCACTGGGCAGGCAGTGTGAGTAAGCCACTCGTTGTGTTGAATGAAGGATGATCTCTTCAGATGTTTTGGAGCCAACATGGGAAAGGTCGCACAGCACGCCAACGCGATTCATTTCAGTGACTATCTCGCGGCCGAAATCAGACAGGCCACCATCACGCTCGTAACAGCCAGTTCCTACCAGATTCTGAGTGTTGTAGCATAACTGCACGATGCCGACGCCGAGATCCTTAAATACCTTAACGTAACCAATCTGGTCTTCATAAGCGTAGGCGTTCTGAAAGCCCATGATGACACCGGTCTTACCTTCACGCTTTGCCCGTCGAATATCTTCAGTGGTGTGAACCTTCACTAACAGATCGCTACTCGCGTCGATCAGCTGATTCATTTCAACGACGTTATTCACGGTATTCTGGAAATTCTCCCAGAACGAAATGGTACAGTTAGCGGCCGTTAAGCCTCCCTTGGACATGTCTTCAAACAGTTCACGGCACCATTTCGAACAGATTAAACCATCAATGATGATGGAGTCCTGGTGGAGTTTGGTTGCGTTCATTTTTCTAATCCATCTCTTGAGTATTCCGGTCAGTATCCGGATAACTTGCCCGATATCTCTATCGTTGCACGACAGGGACATCAGGCAAGGATGATTATTTAATAACCACGTATCTGCGTGGAGTACAATGCTCTATCAGGTTACCCCGGTCTAGAACAGCGCATTTGGTAACCACAAAACGATAGAGGGGAATATGGTTAACAAGACAACGGCAAATAACAGGATCAGCCAGTAAGGCAGGGAGGCATGCGCCGCCTGCGCAACGTTAACCTCATTTTTGGTTATGGAGCTGAGCACAAACAGATTCAGCCCTACCGGGGGCGTAATCATCCCCACTTCCATCAGCAGTGTCACAATAATGCCAAACCAGACCGGATCAAACCCCAGGCTGGTGACCATTGGAAAGGTGATCGGCAGGGTCATCAGCAGCAGTGAGATGCCATCGAAAAAGCAACCCAGCAGCAGGTACACCAGCACCACCATGATCAGCACGCCGTACTGATTGAAACCCAGATCGCTAATCATCTCCACCGCAGCCCGGGGTAACCCCAGCAGACTAACGGCCTGTGCCAGAATTGAAGTACCTACCAGAATCAGTGCGATGGTACTGAACATAAACGAAGCGTTACTGAAGGCTTTCCATAACGTGGTCATGTTCAGATCGCCCCAGCTGAAGCCAATAATAATCGCCACGGCAACGCCCAGTGCTGCGGCCTCGGTGGGGGTTGCTATGCCCATGTAAATGGTACCGAGCACAAAAAAGATAAGAATAGGTAGCGGCCATACCTGGATTAAACCATGGCCGACATCTTTCCAGCTGAATGGCTCAGCAACTGGCGGTGCGATAGTCGAGCCGACTTTGGCGCGAATAAAGACCCATGAGGAAAAGGCGACAGCAATCAGTGTTCCCGGAATTAACCCCGCCATAAACAGTTTGCCGATAGAGACGTTTTGCGTTGCGCCGTAGATCAATAAGGCCAGGCTTGGTGGAATTAATAACCCAAGTGTACCGCCAGCGGCCAGGGTGCCTACCACCATGCTGGGCGAATAGCCTCGCTGTTTTAACTCCGGATAGCTGACTGATCCGATCGCGGCGGCGGTGGCGGTGCTGGAACCACTCACGGCTCCGAAGAGTGTGCAAACAGCGATATTCGTGTGCAGCAACTGACCTGGAACGCGGCGGAAAAGCGGTGTTAAACCATTGTAGACCCGTGTCGCCACGCCACTGGCCAATAAGATATCACCCAGAATAATAAACAGTGGCACTGCGCTCAGGGTGAACTCGGTCAGCAGATTCCACGACGAATTTATCGCTAATGCAGAGGCGCCATTAGCCTGAAAGTGGAGCAGTATAAAACCGGTAAGGCCTAACGCAGCGGCAATCAGCGCGCCGGTACTGAGCAGAACCGCCAGACTAGTGCCTAAAATTAGCCAGCTCATGATTGAATTTCCTGTAATGTTTCGGTTCTTGTCGGGCAGAGCAGTTTTTTAACCTCGACGACGATACAGAGAATCATTGACGCAGGCATCAGTGCCATCCAGGGCCAGAGTAATATTCCGCTGACATCCGTGCGGGAACTGATCATTTTTGAAAACGCCATAAACTGCCAGGCCTGATAGGTAAAGGTGATGGCAAATGCTGCGAAAATAAGCGCGGCCAGCACTACGCAGGCTTTCTGAAAGGAATACGGTAATTTTTTAACGACCAGATCTAAACTGATATGTCCGGATTTGTTTAAGACATGAGGGAAGGTGGTAAAGGCCATCGTCAGGAAGAGCAGTCCCGCAAGCTCATCAGAAAACGAGAGAGGGTGGCCTGCGATATACCGCAGCAAGGTACTGACCAGTACCAACAGGGCCATTAATATTCCTGATAACACGCCAATATTAAAAAAAGCTTTAGCTATAAAGTTGATACAACTGGAGAATCTGAACACTTAGCCGCTCCTTTAGTGGTTTTTCAGGGCATTATTTTTTACAAGACTCGACAAGCTCTTGTGAAATACCAGCCCTGATAGCAAACATCAGGGCCGGTATAATCAAGGCTTATTTGGTTAGATTAGAGACAGTTTTGTAGTATTCGAGGCCTTCTTCGCCAGATTTCTCTGCCATATCCCGCCACGCTTTATCGGATGCTTCTACAAAGGCTTTAACATCTTCAGGGCTGAAAGGAGGAAGAATTGTGATGCCCATTGCTGCGCGTTCTTCACGTGCTTTCTGTTCACGCTCTTCATCAACCGCAAGGTCTTTTGTTTCGTCCCAGATTTCGTTGCCAGCTTCAATAAGAACAGCCTGTTGTTCCTTAGTCAGCGTATTCCAGGTTTTATCACTGACACCAAACATCCATGGTGAGGCAGCCCAGGGGTGAAGATAAGACTCATACTTGGTCACTTCCTGGAGAGACACGGTTTTTGCTACGGTTGAAAGATAATAGGCGCAATCTACGACGCCGGTCTGGAGTGCCAGGTACATATCGTTTTGCGGAATAACCTGCGCTGAGATACCCAGGTTTTTGAAGGTATCGACAAGGTGACCGGACCATACCCTGACTTTCTTGTCTTTCAGGCCTTCCAGCGTATGCACGGGCTCCTTACAGTGCAAGCCCACATCAAATACCGGAGCAACCACGCCGCCGACGGTGGTGATATCCCATTTGCCATAGGCTTTCTGATAGATTTCACGCAAGGTGGGCAAAACGTCCAGATGCTGGCTGCTTTCGGTGATAGCGCCCTGCGCATACACAGAAGCAAGAGCTGGCGCATCGCGTTTATAGTATTCGCCGTACATCAGCGCCATATCAACCATACCATTCTGGAGAATTCGCAGCATGTCTGCTTCTTTCAGACCGAGAGAACCCGCATGATAGACATCGATTTTAAGGTTTCCATCTGACTTCTCTGAGACGAGTTCTGCAAAGTGATCAATATGGGCTGCTTCAGGGCGTGATTCGGCCAGTCCGCTATGAAATTTGAGTGTTCTTACTTCTGCGCTTGCGCCTGACATAAAGCCTAGAGAGCAAACCGTGATTACCGCGGCTGCGATTGATTTTTTCAACGTCATTTCGCTTTCCTCATTTATATTAACGTAATGTTTCACTCATCCCTGTGTAATGGCCAAATAAACTTAACCATGGGTTCATATCTTTCTCATATTTTTAGGTAAATCAGTCGGTAGAGGCTTCTTCGCAGAGACAGTGAGCAGAGTGCAACCGCCAATACGAGGCTTCTTTTAATTTTTATGTTCTTGCCAGTTTCAACCTTCATGAATGCTTCCTCACGTGTTTCAAAGCATCTGGAGACTGCAATGAAAGCGCCGTGCTCCCTGAATCAGGGCGTGAAAAACATGAACAGGTCGACCACAAACTGGTTGTTTATCAACTCAGGTATGGGTGTCATTTAAAACAGTTAAAATAAATAATGCGTCAACCACCAGTTTATCAATGAGCCAGCAATGGCTTGTTAACCCGGTCATCTGTGCTTGAATCGTTTACATTCAGAATTATGAAGTCTCCGCTGGGTTTATGAGTATTGTGAGGGGGCGTTTGTCTCAGGCGTCCCCTCCCGTTTAGTGATGAACGACGACAGAATGCTCTTCCAGGTATCAAGCAGTTCTGCAAAATAAACCGGGTCATCGCGTAATACTTTTTGCACGGCCATGCCTCTTAAAAGGCAAAGCGTTATGTTTAGCAACGTCTCAACCCGTGCCGGTGAGGTTTCATTCGCCTTGAAGAAACGATGCCAAAGGTCGTCCAGCTGATCGTGAAACTCCCGGATCAGCGGCTCCAGCCGCTCCTTCAAACCGGAATCGGTGCGCGCTGCGGTGATCAGTTCTAACGATGCAAAAAAGAAACGGCCGTGGAAAAACTTTTCTAACGTGCCGTGGAGGAACGTTTCTAAATCGCCGTCGGAATGTTGAACCTGAATCGCCAGCTCCTGTACTTCGTCAATAAAGCCTGAGAACAGGTGTTGCGCAGCGGCAGTGATTAAGCTGACTTTGTTTTGGTAATGATGAACCTGGGCACCGCGGGAGACACCTGCCCGTTTGACAATTTCGGTGGTGCTGGCGCGTGTATAGCCGAGATCGATAAGCGTATCGATGGTGGCGTCTAACAAGAGCGTACGGGTTTCGTAGCTTCGTTGCGCTTGTGTTCGTTGTGATGGTGCCGGAGCTGTTGTTGTTTTTTTCATAGTTAAAATTGTTCAGTTTTCAATTTTTACATACAGTCCAGTATGTATGTTTCATTTGTTTTGTCAATATTTTTTAAAAATCAAGTACAAAATGGTCGTATGCAATAGTCCTGATTATCCACCTGTCATGCGCTGTTGCGGGCTATTGCTGCGTCCTTTTTGGTGTCGAACAGGGGGGAGCAGCAAAGCGAGTCGGTGCTAACGATAAATGGAGGCCTTTAACCTTGTTCGCCAGCATGCCATGATGTTCCAATCTCCATGAGGTAGCCGTTCTACCCGCATTATGAGGAACTCCTATGATCAATCCACCGCCCAGAGAAACGTTGCGTACTGTCGAAAACCTCGACGATCTTGCCGCGTTGGCTGACTATTCGCTTATGGACAGTCTTAACGCTGATCCTGATGCCACCGCCACCGGCGATGATTATCAGCCACGGCAGGTGTTCTCGGGTCACTATGTGCCGGTAAAACCGACGCCGATTGCCGATCCGGAGTACATCGCACACAGCGAAAGTCTGTTTCGCGAACTGGGTTTTGCCGACGCTCTGGCCCGGTCGGACGACTTTATGCGGATGTTTTCGGGTGATCTGTCGCAGCTGCCCGAACCGCTACGCAAGGTGGGCTGGGCCTGTGGTTATGCGCTGTCTATTTATGGCAGCGAATACTATCAGCAGTGCCCGTTCCAGACCGGCAATGGCTACGGCGATGGCCGTGCTGTGTCGGTGCTTGAGGCGGTTATTAATGGTCAGCGCTGGGAGATGCAGCTAAAGGGCGGTGGGCGCACGCCATACTGCCGTGGGGCAGACGGCCGGGCGGTATTGCGCTCCAGTGTGCGGGAATTTCTGGCGCAGGAACATATGCATGCGCTCGGCGTGCCCACCTCACGCTCCCTGAGTCTGTATGTGTCAAAGACTGAACAGGTCAGACGCCCCTGGTATGCGGAAGGCTCGCAGTCGATGGAACCCGATACGCTGGTCTCCGAAGCGGTCGCTATCTCAACCCGCGTTGCGCCGTCGTTCCTCCGGGTGGGCCAGCTGGAACTCTTTGGTCGCCGCGCGCGTAAGCAGGAGCACCCGCAAGCGCTGCAGGAACTGGAGATGATTGTGCTACACCTGATCGAACGTGAGTACGCAGAGGTCATCGACACGACCCTGAGCCTCGCCGGGAAAGTGGTGCGGCTGGCGCATGAGTTCCGTGATCGCCTGACCTCGCTGGTGGCAAACTGGATTCGCGTCGGTTACTGCCAGGGCAATTTCAACAGTGATAATTGCGCTGCGGGCGGTTTCACCCTCGACTACGGCCCATTCGGGTTCTGCGAGCTGTTCGATCCGCGATATCAACCCTGGACCGGTGGCGGACAGCACTTCTCTTTTCTCAATCAGCCGGTGGCGGCAGAACGTAACTTCCATATGTTCTGGACCGCCGTGCGGCCGTTACTGGCCGGTGATGAAGCGCTGCTGCAGCAACTCGATGAGATTCGCAGCGGCTTTGATGCCGTCATGCAAACGAAAATGAGAGCGATGTGGGCTGCAAAGCTGGGACTCGACAGCTTTGATATGACCCTGTTCAGAGAGCTGGCAACACTGATGATGGAAACCTCGGTGGATTACACCATCCTCTTTCGTGAACTGTCGGCCCTGCCGGAAGATATTCGTCCGCTCAGGAAAAGCTTTTACAACGGGCCGAACTATCAGACAGACCCGGACGCGCTTGATCAGCGCTGGTCTGACTGGCTGGCAACATGGAACACCCTGATCGACAGTCAGCGCCTCTCCCGTGATGAGATCTCCCTGCAGATGAAGGGGGTCAATCCCAAATACAGCTGGCGCGAATGGTTAGTGGTGCCGGCTTATCAACAGGCCGCGCTGGGTAACTATGCGCTGGTACGTGAGCTGCAGGAGGTAATGACACAGCCTTATGCTGAACAATCGCAGGCGGTGGAAGATAAATACTACCGGCTGAAGCCCTCCGGGTTGAGTCAGCTGGGTGGCCTGTCCCATTACAGCTGTTCGTCGTAATTTTCTGGCAGCGGAGAGGCGTGACGTCTTTGGCTGTGGCTATATGGGATTACCGCAGCGTCTGTTGCTGCACCGCAGGGTTATAGCCGGTAAACCCTGAGTCTGCTTGCGGAAGAACGTTATCGCTGTGCCTGCGCAGCGATAAAAATTGCAGGGATATCTCCTGCAACCGATCACCCTGGTCAGGGTAAAAATTGCTCGCTGATGAGTTTGCTGTTGTCGCTCAGACCGGTGTTCTGGGCAAGGGTTCTGTGCAAGGCTTCTGTGTAAGGATTCTGGACAAGGGGTCTGTGCAAGGATTTTGAGTGTGATCTGCAGCCGTGTTGGGGCAGTATTGATAGCCGTTCTCTATTTTGAAGCGCTAAAGGTATTTTAAAAAAAGAGGTGAGATTGAATCGGTTTATATGTTTTTGGCCAATATATAATACTAGGTATAACTGTCATTTATACTGCTGAATATCAGGGTGGTGGGTCAAAAGTAATTATTATATTCTCAGGGAAATAGTAAAAATATAGTCAGCCAATAAATATTATTAGCTGTAACCGTTATGTGAAGTATAAGGCGCACTATGTTTATTTTCTCTCAGTCTTTTTCTAAAGGTAGCGATGGCTTACTTGTCGCCGTAAAAGACACGATTGATGTAGCTGGTCTGCCAACCTTGGCAGGGTGTGCCGCTTTAGAGGGAGAGTTACCTGCCAATAATAACGCTGACGTGGTTGATGCTATCTTAAAGGCGGGCTGCAGGCTGATCGGAAAAACCAATCTGCATGAGCTTGCCTATGGCATGACCGGGCTGAATAACTGGAGCGGAACGCCGCTTAATCCGCGTTACCCTGACTTGATTCCTGGCGGCTCTTCCAGTGGCTCAGCGGCTGCTGTGGCGGCAGGTTTGGTTGATTTCTCCCTGGGGACTGATACGGGTGGGTCTATCCGGGTTCCGGCCGCCTGTTGTGGTGTTTACGGAATTAAACCAACCTTCGGACGCGTCAGTCGCACAGGCGTTATGCCTGCAAAGACAACGCTGGATTGTGTTGGTGTGTTTGCTGATTCGGCCAGCATGCTGATGCAGGGTATGGCCGTTATTGATCCAACGTTTAAACCGGAATCTGGGTTAACTTCCCCGCGCCTGGGGTTGGTGAGTGTGAATGCTGATCCTTTAATCAGCAGTGTTATTACGCAGTTATTAGATAGCACCGATATCCCGGTTGAAGGGGTGCTATTACCCTCTTTTTCTGACGCTTTTGTGGCTGGAATGGCGCTGATTAATGCAGAAACATGGGCGGCTTGCGGACACCTGCTGGAAACCGGAAAAGTAGGCGATGATGTTGCCCAGCGTTTACAGAATGCAGCGGCAACCACGAAGGAGCAGCTGAACAGCGCAGAATGGTTGCGTGAACAGTTTACTCAGGAGGTCGATGAGGCATTGAAACGTGTGACAGCGTTGGTGCTGCCAAGCCTGCCATCTTTCCCTATGAGTCTTGCAGAAGCAAAAGAAGGTAAGACTGATTTATCGATATCTGCGCTGGTACGTCCATTTAATCTGTCAGGGCATCCCGCGCTGACGATCCCTCTTGAAACAACAGATAAGCGGCCGGTTGGTTTGCAATTAGTGGGGCGTAAAGGTGAAGACGAAGTTTTATGTCAGCTGGCTTGTTTGTTAAGTGAATTTATTTCAAACCCCCGGAATAAAGGTGGGGAGTCATAAAAGCCCCTTTTCAGGTAAATAGTAAAGGGGCCAGATCTGACGGCAGTGTTTTATTTTATTCTGAGGCCAGTATCTGTCGTTTGATTGTTGTTCCCACGTAAAAAAATAATAGGAGTTTGACTAATGGCTGTTCGTGAAACGGTAGCGTCTCTATCAAAACGGTTACGTGCTTTTGAAGATGAGAAGGCGGTTCGCGCCTGCATGAACCGGTATATGTATCTTTGCGATATTCTGGATGTGGGGTTTGATTTGGAATCCCTGATGGCGCTCTTCACCGAGGACGCAGTATGGGAAGGGCGTGGGCGGCGTTACGGTAAAACATTTGGTCGCCATGTCGGTATCGAGGCAATCAGGGGGATGTTTGAAAAATATACTCTGCCGCCAGCACATTTTGAAACGAATGTGCACTTTCTGACCAGTGAGCTGATCGACGTTCAGGATCAGGAAGCGAATGGTAGTTGGGTTCTGTTGCAAACCTCTACTTTCAGTAGTGGTAAATCGCAGCTGAGTAGTGCCCGTCTTACTGTCAGGTTTCTATGTGATGAGGGGGTGTGGAAGATAGATCACTTTCAAACCGAGAGTTTGTTTAACCGGCCCGTGATAACACCATGGGATCAGCCTGCTGATCTGCCGGTACCCGAGTGAAAACCTGATCGAAGATGCCAGGTGCCATAAATAATAAACAACGTTAGTAAAAACATGGCAACGCGTTGTAAGTGACTCAGAGACATCGTTTGTGAGCGACACAGCGCCAGTACTGTACCTCAGTACGCTGAGGCTTCCGGTATATTTTATTTAAAAGGGTGAGTTTATGAATAATCAACTAATTGATGTCGTAATCAGTCAGCGGGATGACCAGACTGATGCGGTGGCTGTCTTTGATCTTAAAGCTAAAGATGGGAGTCGTCTGCCCGCCTTTGAGGCCGGAGCGCATATTGACGTACATGTGACTCCCGATATTGTGAGACAGTACTCTCTGAGCAATGACCCGGCAAATAGCGATATTTATCGTCTGGGTGTTCTGAAAGATCCACAATCACGTGGCGGTTCAGATGAGATACACAAGACCTTTAAAGAGGGCGCTGAACTGCAGATCAGTGCTCCCCGCAATCACTTTCCTCTGGATATGGATGCTAAGTTCAGCATTTTAGTGGGGGGAGGTATTGGTATCACTCCTATGCTCGCCATGGCATATACCCTGAAAGCACAGGGTAAAGAGTTTGAGTTGCATTATTGCTGCCGGACCCGCAGCAGTGCCAGCTTTCTCGATGAGCTGGAAGCCCAGTTTGGTGACCGTGTTCAGCTGCATTTTGATGATGCCGATGAAAATCAGCGCTTTAATCCTGAACAGGTGTTGTCGCCAGTTGATCCCGGCACTCATATGTATGTCTGTGGGCCTGGTGGCTTTATGGACTGGGTGATTGCTACGGCCGATTCTGTCGGTTATGACAAGCACAATGTGCACTTCGAATATTTTAATGCGGATGTCGATATCAGTGGCAAAAAGTTTGAAGTGGTTGCTGCGCAAAGTGGTGTGACGGTCACGGTTGAAGAGAACCAGTCAATTGTCGATGCCTTAAAAACGGCAGGTATAAAAGTCGATGTTTCCTGCGAACAGGGGGTTTGCGGAACGTGCCTTTGCGATGTGCTTGAAGGGATTCCTGATCATAAAGATAAGTTTCTCACTTTTGAGGAACAGGAAGATAACGATCAGATCGCTTTATGCTGTTCCCGTTCTAAAAGTGACAAGCTGGTTATCGATATCTGATTCATCAGCTTATTATTTCTCTCCTGTCCCGGATTAAAAACGTCGGTTTAAATAACGATTAACTGGCACAGGTTGTATCCCTGTTAATAGTTAAAATAACGGTTTATCGGGGCATGAAATAATAATGGACAGAGTCGATAGCTGGGTGAAAAGCTGAAGCATTTAATAAATATATTTCAATGATGAAATAGCGGAATAATTAAAAAATTATTTACCTGTTTTTAAATGGCAGCCATCCCGTAATCTCCTGATCTTTAGCTGGGGTGGTTGGATAATGCTGAGGACAAGACATCATTAAATAGCAGTCTTTCTCCAGTGAAAGAGGCAACCGAAACGTAAATGAGGTTTAAACAATGATTCCTAATATTAACAAGATTCTTTATGCGTCAGATCTTGGAGAGAGTTCCCGTCCTGCTTTTACCCTGGCCGCTAAAGAGGCATTTAAGCATAACGCTGAGATTACCTTTTTAAATGTTCTTGAACCTTTGAGTGAGACGACTGCTGCATTATTCGGTAGTACATTAAGTTCTGAGTCTATCAAAGAGATGCGTTCGCAGGCGAAGACAAGAGTGAAAACGCTGATGGATAAGCATATCAATCAGTTTTATTCGGAAGAGCTGGTTGGGCTTGAGGGGTTGCAGCATAAACCTGTTTTCCGGGTGGAAGAGGGGCCGGCGGCAGACGTTATTATACAAGTTGCCAGTGAATTGAATGCTGACCTGATCGTCATGGGAACCCGTACCCGGAAGCATACAGCACTGGGACGTTTCTTTGTGGGGTCTACCGCTCAGAGTGTCCTGCAGCATTGCGACCGTCCGATATTGATCGTGCCGCTGAGTGACGACGATTAAACCACAGATTAATGATGCGAATTGAATGTTAATCATAACTATTAAAAGGCGTGCATAAAGAAAGCGCCGTCACAGTCAGGAGGTTAATGTTTTAGCTTCTTTCAGGGGCTGTTTGCGAAGCAATCCCGAAGTTATGCCTGAACCTCATGTACCAATGCTAAACCTTAAAACAAGAATTGAACGAGGGTGAAAAAATGAAAAAGGGTGTAATGCGTCCCGGCCATGTACAGCTCCGGGTGTTGGATATTGAAGAAGCGCTGGTTCATTACCGCGATCTGCTGGGACTGATAGAGGTGGAGCGTGACGATCAGGGTCGCGTGTATCTGAAAGGCTGGACCGAAGTAGACAAGTTCTCCATTGTTCTGCGCGAGGCTGATGAGCCGGGTATGGATTTTATGGGCTTTAAAGTGCTCAACAACAGCGTGTTAGAACAGCTGGAAAGCGATCTGACAGCGTACGGTTGTGTTGTCGAACATATCCCAGCGGGTGATCTGAGTGGCTGTGGCCGTCGCATCCGTTTTGAAGCACCGACAGGTCATCTTTTTGAGCTCTATGCGGAAAAAGAGCACACCGGTAAATGGGGAGTATCCAGCGTCAATCCGGAAGCCTGGCCGATGGGCCTGAAAGGGATGAAAGCCACCCGCTTTGATCACTGCCTGCTGTACGGGCCGAATGTCGAAGCCACCTATGCACTGTTCAGCGAGGTGCTGGGTTTTGATCTGGCTGAACAGGTGGTTGATCCGGAAGGCAATCGTGTTGCGGCGTTCATCACGGCCAGCATGAAAGCCCATGATGTGGCCTTTATCGACTGTCCGGAGCCGGGAAAATTCCACCACGCTTCGTTCTTCCTGGAAACCTGGGAATCGGTACTGCGCGCAGCGGATCTGATCTCGATGACCAACACGTCCATCGATATCGGCCCGACCCGTCACGGCCTGACTCATGGTCAGACCATCTACTTCTTCGACCCATCAGGCAACCGTAACGAAGTGTTCTGCGGTGGCGATTATCACTACCCCGATCATGAACCGGTGACCTGGAAAGCCGAGGATCTGGGCAAGGCGATCTTCTACCATGACCGGGTGCTTAACGAGCGTTTCCTGAGCGTTCTTACCTGAGCTGACTTAATAAGCGTTCGGGCCTGACTGGTTCGCGTTTCAGCCGTGTCCCGTGTGAATAGCAAACGCTATTCACATGGGGCCGCCGCGTTTCTCTGTTGCATGTTGATATAAGAAGCGAGTCATCAGTAGTCCGATGATGGAAGGGTGCATGGCTGTAAAAAAGACGGGCTTATTCGATTGGTGAAGTGCTATTCGGGAAGCTGCTGATGCGCGCGCTCTGAGCTTCACAATCTGAGCTTCACAATCTGATCTTCACAAGAGAATAGACAGGTTGTGATACATGCGCTTCCAAAGAAAGCTGTAGGTATCTCTGTAGGTATATCTGTTGGTATACCAGAAGCATCCGCCGCTAAGTTGGGTCGATGAGTCAGGCCGAAAACGCGTAACACTATAATTTTATTAGAATAACAGGTACATGAGATGAATATGAAAGAGTTTGATATCCGTGACTTTCGCCGTGCACTGTCCCAGTTTCCGACCGGTGTAACGGTTATCACCACAAAGGATGGCGAAGGTAACCCCGTCGGCGTGACCGCCAGTAGCTTTAATTCAGTATCTATGGACCCGCCTCTGGTTCTCTGGAGTATTGATAAAGGTGCACATAGCCTGGAAGTCTTTGAGAAAGCAGAGCATTTTGCTGTCAATGTATTAACCCGTGACCAGGTTACAACATCGAATGGTTTTGCCAGTCGGGGTGAAGATAAGTTTAAGGATGTTGATTACAGTGAAGGGGTGGGCGGCAGTCTGCTGCTTAAAGAGTATGGGGCTCAGTTTGAATGCAAAACCTGGGCGGTATATGAAGGCGGAGACCATCTGATTCTGGTGGGCGAAGTCGTGGATTATCGCTACAACGACGCGAGTTCACCTCTGATTTTTGCACGTGGCAGTTACGCTGTATCCAGTCCCCATCCCGCAGCTGCGAAACCGGATACTAGCAGTACAACCAATGAGCTGGGGTCCGATTATCTGCTGTACCTGTTACGCGCAACGTATAACCGTTTGAGTGCAGACCTTTACGCTAAAATACTGGAACAAGCCGAGGTTAATCCGGAAGAGTGGCGGGTTCTTGCTATGCTGCTGGAGAACGGCCCCTTACAGGCAAGCGAACTGTCTGTCGTGGTTATGCAGCCTGAGGCTGACCTGATTCAAACGGCAGAGTGGATGCAGGACCGGGGTTTTGTAACGTTCCAGGATGACGAGAAGCTGAGTCTTACTGAAGATGGTAAAGCGCTGGCAGAAAAACTTTTGAATATAGCGAAAGACCATGAGGCTAAAGCATTGCAGGCCCTGTCAGAAGATCAGGCTGGCCAGTTGAAAAGCGCTTTAAAGACGGCGATGAATGCCGGGTAGTGCTAACTGAATCTGACGGCCTGCGGTTATAAGGATGATTTTCTTAGTTGCTTGGTAAAGCAGATCATCAGATTCAGATCTGTTTCAAGAGCCAGTTCAATGGCCGGATCACGAGCCAGGGTGATGAACTGAAAAAGCTCAGTTCCCGCTGTTTAACGAAGGACCGGATGGCTAAGCCATCAGTGTAGACAGACTAGCGATCAGGCTGGCAGCTCAACTGATCAGTGAGCTGCCAGAACATCCCGATACGTCGTGAGGAAGGTGTGATATCTCTGAGAGGGGCGCTTCCTCTGCGTTTACTGACTGCCTTTATTTATTAACACCGCCGTATTCATTGCAAAATGTGTGCAGGCGCCTTCAAAGCGGGGGAACGATTCATAATCCGCGCGTAATTCATCTCTGATCGGCGAGTTGAGCGCATTCTCCAGATCGCTTTGTACAGGGAATGAGACCCGGTTACATAACAGGCTTTCAAAGCGCGTTGTCGGCTCAGGGTAGAGCCACATCACAGGGGTGTAGACAAAGATAGCTTCTATTTTCGGCATCCGCGTCATAATAGCCGCGTGATGCTTAACGTAGTGATTGGTCCAGGCGGTGTCGCTGTCGGTTTTGCCTGCGTATTCAACAAAGTAGCTAAACATGTTTTTCAGAGAAGAACCTGAACCCGCCGGGGTGTCAAACTCCCTGGCTAACATCACCTGAATAACCGGCTCGACAGTCACATTAATAGCGGCCAGCATATTTTTTATTAGCGGTATGTTCTTCTCAAGGGTTTGCAAATCTTCTGTATGCAGTTCGATAATACTATCAGGGCTGACACCATCTTTAGTATATTTATCTTCTGTTATCGAAGGGGTGTGTAGTAATGCCAGGCAGGGATCGAAAATTTTCGCAAGTTCTTTTGATAGTGTCGCTGTAGTGGAGCAGAGACTGTTTTCGTCAGACAGTGTTTTGATTTTTATTAAACAAGCGAAAGTCATTTTAATTATCTCAATTTTTTAGTTATCAATTAACATTAATTTTAACTTTGTATTGATGATATTTTACCCGGTTTTTCAGAATGCTGAAAGTGTTCAAGTATTATGTTTTTCATCCACTGTATTGAAGAGTTTTCCTCATAAAGCTTATGGTAATAGATGTTTACTTCTATTCTGTTATTGTCAAAATTAATTTCATGAAGAGTAAACTCTTTCTCAATGTTGAACCGCTTGGCGATAGAGAAAGGTATTATTACCCCGAGATCTGTTTTGCTGACAACCTCAGGTGCAACCGTGTAATAAGGCATGGTGAGTATAATGTTATCTGAAAAGGTCGTGTTTATCTTTTCAAGGAGTTTTGAGTGGCCCGTTGTTTTGTTATTAATACTTAAAAGTTTAAGGTCACTTATATCAATATCGGTTTCACTATTTCTGGTCAGCGGGTGCCCATCCCGTATCATGCAGACGAATCTGTCTTCGAATAGGTGATCGTAAAGAATTTTACCCTTAAGGTTATTCAGGGTTGGCAGGTTACCAAGCGCAAAATCGAGTTCTCCTGTTCGCATAATGGGTTCGACCTTATCCTGGCGAACCTGAATGATGTTCAGGTGAAGCTGATTGAGCCGGTCCGCCATGGCGTGACAGAGCGACGGTATAAAAAATGTCTGAGAGATATCAGACATCGATAAGGTGAAAATCTTCTTTGCTGAATCAGCATTGTTCGAGATTGCATTGGCTTGCAGGGAGATGTTGATAAGTTCAATCGACTTCTTCAGGTTAGGTGCGATTTTCTTTGCAAGCTGAGTGGGTATCATCTTCCCCTCTGAGCGTACAAATAGCTGATCGCCGTAATACTCACGTATTTTTTTAAGCGAATGGCTGATGGCTGGTTGTGTTATGTCAAGTATCGAGGCGGTCAGGGTTAAGCTTCCGGTATCGTAAAGCGTACAAAAAATCTTTACGAGATTCAGATCAAAACGCTTATTGTTCATATCGATTCCTTGTTTTATCCCAGGTTGTTGGAACTGTTTTGGCGGCCTCATTATACATGAATGCGTTTTCTTTAATAAGTAAAATAATAATGATTGTAAAGGGTATTGGTTTTAATAAGGTTTATTTAATTTTTAATATTAAATAATATATTAATTATAGTCGTTAAAAAATATATTATCTGGGTGGTGGGGTTTTCTTGTTTTAAATCTATTTTATTTTGGGTTTTATATGAAGAAGGTAATGACGTTGTTAATAAGAAAATGATAGAGCGTATATTAAGGGAAGCGGCTTCGGGTATCGTCGGTGTAACGGCTATAGCGGCAGGGAGTATGTATCAGTTTATTTTTATTGGGAGGACCTGTGATGTGATTTTTTCGTCGATTAAGCGATAAATAGTCAGCAGGTTTTGTCGACAGTGAGCTTCATTCTGATCACTGAAAAACACAATAAATAACCCTCTCCGTGTGGCGAACCGCATCTCCTGAACAGCCTGGTGACGATGATTTCAGCGCTTATTTAAAGCAGAGAAGCGGTTCTCCGTAATCCCCTTTGAGATTCTCTCCGGCACTCTTTACTGGCTTCCTTTCTGACATTCATTCTTTCTTACTTGTTTAGGCGGAAGGTTACCCACAGCAACTTTTATAGGGGTGCTGGTTTACCCCTGGACAGCAGAATTCACGAAAATCGCTATTCTGAATTTCTGTCATCTGTCGAACGAATATGATTAGCAAATAACCGCTGATGAAAAATGTGTGGAGTTTAAAGCCAGGTTTTACATAAAAGAGGGGTTTTATTCTGGCAGGTTTGGGAGAGCTGGTAGGACGATTTTAAAGCGGTAATAAAAGATGTCAGCGTCCGCATCTGCTGTTATTAACCAGTGGAAAGTCTGAATGGAATATCGGAAGGCATGTCTTAAGGATTATTTTATGCACCAAAGTTGAGCGTTTTTTGGGATGATTAAGTATTAATTTTACTTTTTGGTGCACGCTAAATTATTCAAAGTAAAAACGGTTGAAAATACGCGATTAAATTCAGGTTTTCTAATATTGCGCTGCAGCGTCTTATGGAGGCTATAGAGGTTAAATTTGTAGCAGATCTGTACGCCTGAGAGAGCCCTCTGGTTGCGTTTTGATTACACTTTCAGAACCTGAGAACTAAGCAAAATATCAGCATTTAGACGCATGTTCGCTGGCATAGCCGGGTATTTCATAGGCATGCTTTCGAAATTCCAAAAAGTCTGTATCTATGGTTGTTATAATAGCTATTAGCTGTGCTTATTTGATTATTCTATTTAAAGGGAATATAAATGTTACTGTATATTTACCACTATAAAAAAGATTAGCGATAGCGAGCAGCCTCGACTAATAACTAATAATTTAAATTCATTTTTTAAATGTTGTATGTTTAAAAAAAATGGAGATTCTATGTTGAAGAATAATTTTAAGAAAACGATGGTCTGTGGTGTCTTATCTTTAGTTGTGTCTGTTACATCAACTATTGCCAATGCCCAGACTACACTTACCGCAGCGCTTCCTGTTCCTGTTGATACAATATGGGGAAGTATGTTTGTTAAGTATGTTGACTCGGTCAAAGAGGTCAGTAAAGGCGATTTGAATATACGGGTTGTCGGCCCGGAATCAATCCCTGGGAGCGAGCAAATGGGTGCGCTTCGTAGCGGACTGATTGACATCTTGTCTACCTTCCCCGGTGCATATCGAAATGACTTTCCAGAAGCGAACGTACAGGAGATTTCCAATGTCTCCCTTGCTGAGCAAAAAGAAAATGGCTCATACGATAAGCTGAAAAAAATCTTTGATCAGCGGTTTGATGCCGAGTTACTCGCAACCTATGGCGAGCAACTGGGATTCCATATCTACCTGCTTGATGAAGTAAAAACCCAGAAAGATATGGAAGGCGTCAGAATCAGAACATCTGTTTTGCAGGCTCCGTTGTTGCGTTCGCTTAACGCCCAACTCATCGATATCCCTATTCCTGAAGTGTTCACTGCCCTGGAGCGAAACCTGGTTGATGGTTACTCCTTCAGTAATATAGGTATCGGCGATATGGGGTGGGACACTATGACAAAATACCGTGTCGATCCTCAATTCTATAATATTATCTTCAACGTATTTCTATCTAACAAGTCTAAAAGTAAGCTGACCGAAACCGAACTGGGTTACTTACGCGAGGCTGCGGGTAAATTTGAAAAATCGATCAGTGCAGATCTGCTGGTTGCCGCTGAGAAAGAGTACGCCAGACAAGAATCAATTGGCATTAAGTCAATCGATTTTGGTGACGACTATGCAGAACTGGCTCGCAAGGTCTATTGGGACGAGCTTACTGCTAATTCCGAGCTGGCCGTTGAATTTAAGAAGCTGATGGATAAGTAATTTGTTATAGACAGGGATGTCTATCATTTATTCTGATTGCCTGTGGCAGTAACTGATTATTGTGTCTGCATAGCCAGTATTTATATGTCGTCATAAAAAGGTTGTTTAACATCAGATAGTGAGGCGTTTAGCCTCACAGTCATAAGTGTTCAACAGCGGCCGTCATCAAGTCCTTTGTGATTTAAGTGGGACGACCTTTCGAATTAAATACCTTATATGTGATTATTCAATAATGTCTATTAAAAATGGATAGCACTCTATTCGTGTAGCCACTTTTATCATCAGACAGCCTGTCTGCTAATACATTGATCGTTTTTATCCTGGCGAAGTGGATATCGACTGCAGAGTGGGTAGCCATTGGCCAGTGATAATGGCTATGTCGCGGTGGATGTGGGCCATAGTGCTGTCTGAATTGTTAGGTATATCTGACTGGGAAAAACAGGCGATGCTAATAAGCTGTGACTCTGTTTTGTTTAAAATGACTGGTTGTAAGGTTGGTTTTTTAGTACGTAAAAAGATTAGAGTCTCCGTAAGACTTTAAATAAAAATTTTTATTAAGTGTAGTAATTTTTGGTATTAGCTACTGTTATTGGTTTTAATTTTTAATAAATATTATAAATATTATATTCAATTAGAATATAAGGAATATGCAGCATATGAAAACAATAGCCAACCTATATGATGATGTTTTTATCGATGAGCTTGGGAAAGACGCATTTTCAGAGCTTCTGTCTGTGGTGAAGGAAAATCGTGACCAGTATACAGAACAGGGATACGTCTCTCAGGAGGCTGTTGACTTAATGAAGCAGGCTGGATTCTTTCGCGCAGCGGTGCCAAGAGTGTTTGGCGGTATTGCCGGTAATCCTAAACCTTTCCTGCTCTCGATAGAGCGACTGGCCTCTGTTGATGGTTCCGCTGGCTGGGTCGCGAGTTTCGGCTCATCAAACTACTATCTGGCGGCGTTACCGGCTGAAACTCAGGCGCTGATCTATCAGTCGGGTCCTGATCAGATGTTTGCCGGAGGCCTGTTCCCAGTGCAGTCTGCCAAGCGCGAAGGGAATGGCTATGTTATCAGTGGGCAATGGAAGTTTTCGAGCGGATGTAAAACAGCAGACTGGATTGGTGTCGGCATCGTCGGTAAAAGCAGCGATGGATTTAATGATATGCCGCGTCTCGCCATTATGCCTGCCGCTGATGCTGACATTGTGGACAACTGGGACGTGATGGGGATGGAAGGCACCGGCAGCCATGATATTCGCGTGGAAAATACGTTTGTAGCGGATAACTGGACTTTTCTGCGAGGTGCTCTGCCAGAAATTGATGAGCCACTATACCGGATTCCGACTGTTGCTTTTTCCGGCCAGGTGCATACGGCGGTGATGTTGGGGCTGGCGACAGCAGCAATACAGGAATTGCTGAGTATGTGTGAAGGTCAGACCACCACCGGAGCGCCGAAGCTGGCAGACCGCGCTTATTTCAGAATAGGACTGTCGCGGGCCACCGCTCAGTACCTCAGTGCCCGTTCATATTTCTATGAAGTATGCGCAAGAGTGTGGGATGAGATCGAGCAGGGTAATGAAGTATCGAGAGAGCTGACGAACGAAATCAAACTCTCTTCAGTACATGCAGCAGATACCTGTGTTGACGTTGTTAAACGTTGCTACGACTTATCGGGTATCAGCTCTATCTACCATAACCGCCGCCTGCAAAAAATCCTGCGGGACGTTCTGGTTAGTGGACAACATGCTCATATCAATGAGTCTGTTTATGACGGTGCTGGCGCCATCATAGCGAACGTAGAGCCATTTAAGGGTTATCTCTGAAGATGAAACAGTCGGCATCAGGATTATTAGTGTACAGATTCTTCGCATGGCCGGAAGGTTTGTTTAGAAATTGTTGCTTTGCATCGTGATGTCTACAACTATAAATATAGAGTTACCCTGAGCTGCTGACGTTTATTTTGATTAATCCTGACCAGGTTGTCAGGAATATCGGAAAAGGTGGCATCAGGGTTGAGGTCTTTACTTTTAGGGAAAACTTCAAGGATGATCAAAAAATGAGGAATAATTAAATTATACGTAAAAGAATAGTGCGCTTTTTCTCGGATTTTAAAGTTAGGGTGTGTTTATTTAGGGGGTAATTTTACATTTTAATTATTCTTTATTGGAGGTTCTATGTTTATATATAAAATACAAAAAAAGTTGATATTGTTGAGTTATTACGCTGGATGCCTTTGCATGTTGTACCTGATGGTCTTCATATCGTTGGATGTTATTTTGAGATCCTTCGGTATTTCGTACTTTGTAGGCACTGTGCAATTGTCAGAGTATTCCTTGCTTGCCATCGCTTTGCTGTGTGCCCCGTGGGTATACAGAATCAATGCAAACCTGAAAGTCGACATTTTTCTGATGAATAAAAGTGATCACTTTAAACGTATGCATGCGTATGGTGTTAACTGGATCATCCTTATTTCCAGTTTAATCGTTTGTTATTACGCATCACTTGCTTTTATAGATTCAATCGAGCGTAACCGCTTTATCTATAAAATTCTTGTGATTCCTGAGTGGTATATCAATTGGATCATTCCATTTTCAATGTTCATGATTTCGACCGTCGCTATTGAGAAGTTGTTCTTTCATCATAAAGGAGAGAATTCATAATGGAATGGTATTACGTATTACTCGGTATGTTTTTAGGTGTCATTGTACTTCTTGTACTTGGCTTACCTATCGTTTTTTCATTTCTTGCAATGAACATCATTGGCTCTTTCTTCATTATGGGCGGGGAAGTTGGCATTCAACAGATGGTCAGAAATATGCAGGCCTCTGTGACTAATTTCTCGTTGGTTCCCATCGTGCTTTTTGTGTTTATGGGGGAGATTCTGCTGCAGTCTGGTGTGGCAAGGAATGCCATCGATGCCATAGACAAGCTGTTGGCTAAAACGCCGGGCCGGTTGTCTATTGTTGCTATTGTTGGCGGCACCATCTTCTCATCCTTATCTGGCTCTACTATGGCGAATACTGCGATTCTGGGTAAGACGTTAATGCCAGAGATGAAAGCTAAGGGCTATTCTCCCAGTATCTCCATGGGGCCTATTATGGCCGTCGGTGGTATTGCAATGCTTATTCCGCCGTCAGCGCTTGCCGTGCTTCTGGGTAGCATGGGTAAAATATCAATTAATAGCCTGCTTATCGCTGCTATTCTTCCGGCGCTAATTATTGCCAGTATGTTTTTTGCCTATGTTTATCTCGTATGCAAACTTAATCCTGAGGAAGCGCCTGCTTATGCTGTAGAAGAGCTGAGTTTCTCTGAGCGTATAAAACCGTTTGTTTCTCATGTAATGCCTTTAGTGCTGATTTTCGTTGTGGTGGTCGGCAGTATGGTCGGTGGTTATGCCACACCAACAGAATCGGCAGCGCTTGGTTGTATTACCAGCCTGATTATGACCGCTGTCTATCGGCAGTTCACTATGGATGGTTTTAAGAACTCATTAAAAGAAACAATCGTTTTTTCTTCAATGATTCTGTTTGTTATCTGCGCATCATCCAGTTTTTCACAGATACTGGGCTTTTCAGGAGCGACTCAGGCCCTGTCAGCGATGGTGGCCGGTTCTGAATTAAGTGCCACCTATGTGTTAATTCTGATGCTCGGCATGATGCTGATTCTTGGTTTCTTTATGGACCAGGTGAGTATCATGATGCTGACCCTGCCTATCTTTATGCCAATTATAGGCATTATGCATGTCGATCCTGTCTGGTTTGGGGTGATGGTTCTGATTGTGCTTGAGATGGGTTTATGTACACCTCCTTTTGGTCTTTTACTATTCGTTATGCAGGCTGTGGTTCCAGATGAGAATATTAAGAACATATATAAAGCGGTGCTGCCTTATATATTAATTGAGCTCTTGATTGTTGTGCTCATATTTTCCTTCCCTGTCGTGGTTTCGTTTGTGCCAGATTATCTTATGAAGTGATTGTTTGTATTTAAATATTATCTGACGTCAATAATTTTTTAACTAAAGATTGGGCGTGGCAGGACAAAGAAACATGTTATTCCTGCCAGTGTCCGAAAAATAATAACGGCCCGGTCGTCGCTTGGACCGGGCACGAAGATGGAGAGTAATGATGAGCGAAATGATTAAAATGCAAAATATCAGCCTTAAAGCGGCTGATATGGTTGAAGAAGGTCGGGTACATAAATCGCTGTATGCTGATCCGGAGATCTTTGAAGAAGAACTGGATAAGGTATTCAACAATACCTGGGTTTATGTTGGCCACGAATCTGAAGTACCAGAGGTGGGCTCGTTTAAAACGACCTGGATCGGTCGCCAGTCCATTATTCTGAGCCGTGACCGAAAAATGAAGCTGCACGTGTTGCAGAACCGTTGCCGCCACCGTGGTGCGACCTTGTGTGAAGGCCGTAAAGGTAAAACCAAAGCCTTTACCTGCCCTTACCATGGCTGGGGTTACAGTCTGGACGGTGCTTTGCGCGCGCTGCCAAAACAGGAAGAATATGACGGCGTGTTCAACAAAGAGGAACTTCCGCTGGAAAGCCTCCGCGTAGAAACTTACCAGGGCCTGGTTTTCGCGACATATCGTGACGATATTGAACCGCTTGAAGACTTCCTTGGCGGCGCTAAAAAGTGGATTGATCTTTTCATTAAGCAGGGTGGCGGATACCCACTGAAAGTGCTGGGTGAACACCGTTTCAATTTCCCGGGTAACTGGAAAATTCAGCTGGAGAACACCACCGACGCTTATCACTTCCCGATTGTTCACAAATCATTTGTCAGCTCTCTGGACGATGCCACTCAGGATGTTTTCGACTTCCTTGATGGTGAAGGTTTTGTTGAAGACCTGGGTAATGGCCACAGTGTGATGGTGATGATTCCTGAACTGGTCGATCTTGAAGCCAATCTTGATCAGCCGATTCCTGCACGTTTTGAGAAACTGGCTGAAGAACTGCGCGCCGAAGGCAAATCAGAAGATGAAGTGAAGAAACTGGTACGTGCGGCGCATGGTACCGGGTTCAACCTGAACCTGTTCCCTAATGTGTCCTGCTCTATGGCCTTCTTCCGTGTACTGCGTCCTGTCAGTGTGGGTGAAACCGAGATTCAGCACGTCGCTCTGGGTGGTGAGGGTGCCCCTGTTCCGTTTAATCGCAAACGTATGCGTCTGCACGAACACTTTCAGGGCCCTATGGGCTTTGGTACGCCGGACGATGGCGAAGCCTGGGAACGTGTGCATAAAGGAGCTCAGTCAGGTAAGGATGGCTGGATTCTGGTTAACCGGGGTATGAATAATCTGCATCAGTCAGAAGATGGCAATGTGGCTGGTGCCGTGTGCTCCGAAACAGGCATGCGTGGCGCTTACCGTGAATACAAGAAAATGATGTCTGCAAGTGAGGAGAAATAATCATGGTCGTGAACACTGAAGTGCTGAATGACGTAACCGCCTTCATCTGGAATGAAGCTGATCTGCTGGACCATAAAGGGTATCAGGAGTGGCTGAAGTTGTGGGATGACGAAGGCCTGTACATCGTTCCGGCAGAGTTCCATACGGATGACAACTATGAAGATGCTCTGAATCTTGCCATGGATGACGCCGAGATGCGTTCCATGCGTGTTCAGCGTCTGGAAGGGGGCGAATCGGTGTCTGCTAACGGTACAGGTGACACAGTGCGCATGGTCTCCCGCGTAAAAGTACTGGAGGCAAGCGAAGAGCTTGTGGTTGCACGTTGTGCCATGACACTGAATGAGATGCGTCACGGTAAACTGGTGACCTATCCCGCAGACGTTGAGTATCAGTTGAAAGCCTCAGAAGACGGCTATCGTCTGTACCGCAAGGTGGTGCGGCTGATGCATGCCGACAGCTTCCTGCGTACTGTCAGCTTTATTTTCTGATAAAGCGACACCCGCTTCAGGTGTCTGCTGTTACCGGCGCCGCTCGATGAGCGGTCGCCGGGTGTTCAGTTCAGACTTACATGGATGTAACAACAAGGTTCCCGACTTGTTTACCATGCTGGCTATCTCTCTGACAGGCGGGTTATAGCGTTCGTTTTTCTTATCGTCCGCTGACGGGCTTGGCCGGGCAGGGGTTACTGCCAGCAAGGGCCGCCCAGTCATTACAGATGACCATTCACTTACCCATCATCTCTTCGATACTGGCCTTAATGATTATGCTGGTGCTGTAACGTTCTGGCGCCGGTCAGATTAATGATCGTTGCTCAGCAGACGAAGTTTAACCACTCAAGCGGCCTGGAATGTATCGCTGGCTCGCTGATTAACGCAACAATCCACAAGTCTCTGAGTGATCTGCTAAATGAATAAACCCCAGGCGTATGCTTCAGTATTTCATCTTGATGGCTATCTGCTTATCGCCCTGGCAGCACTGACGGCTTTAGGGCCGCTGTCTACCGACGCCTATCTGCCCGCTCTGCCCGCGGTGGCAGAAAGTTTCGGCCGTAATATCCACGACGCAGAGTTATCTGTCAGTTTATTTTTAGCCGGGCTGGCGATGGGACAACTCATCGGTGGTCCATTGTCAGATCATTATGGTCGTCGTTCCGGTATTCAGGTGGGCTTGTCGGTATTTCTGCTGGCCACAGGGGGGATTTTTTTCTCTGCCAGCATCGAACAACTCTGGGGCGGGCGATTGTTGCAGGGGATTGGCGCAGGCATCACTGCGGTTAATGTGCCCGCTATTATTAAAGACGTTTATAACGGTCGTAAGGGGGCACAAGCCCTGTCAAAACTGGCCATCATTATGATGACAACGCCGATTATATCGCCTTTGTTAGGTCAGCAGGTGACGCAACTATTCAGCTGGCGGGCGATATTTCTGATGCTGGTTATCTATGCGTGTGCACTGTCTTTGGTTATCTTCTTCCGGCTTCCTGAAACGCGTCGGCCCCGGTCTGAGCGTATCGGTGTAGCCAGGCGTTACTGGATCGTGTTGTGCAACCCCAGAGCCCTGTTGTATATGCTCTCTGTCGGGTTAGCCTACGGCAGTCTGTTTGCCTATTTAACCGCTTCTCCCTGGTTGTATATAGAATACTTTGGCGTCAGTGAAGAGATGTATCCACTGATCTTTTCGGCCAATGTCATCTCCCTCATCCTGATGAGCCGACTGAATATTTTCTTATTAAAATGGCATGATCCAGGCAGGCTGTTAATGCTTGCTCAGCTGGGTCAGGCTCTGCTGACGTTCGTGTTGTTCAGTTATATCCTGTGGATAGGCGAACTGAGTGTGCTGGCTATGACGCTGATGCTGATGTCTGTCTTATGCTGGCATCCGGTGCTGATTGCTAACTCGATGTCGCTGATAACCGAACTATTCCCGGATAACAAGGGCACCGCCACGGCCCTGATGGGCGGTGTTGGTTTTGCAATGGCTTCCCTGTCGAGCTTTCTGGTCGGATTTCTGGCTAATGGGACACTCGTGCCAATGACAGGGTTAATGTTCTTCTGTACGGCACTGAGTGCCTTCATGATCATGCTAAGGAAGCGCTGTGGAAGTGCTGCGACTGAGCACTGATATCGCGCCACGTGGCGAATCTAACATGTATTAATGTTTCAAAAACTAATGCCTTAATAAGAGTGCAGCACCGTATATTACTGACTTTACCGATCTGTCGGTGCTTGCTCAGATAAAGGCCCGTTCGCAGTGCCTGGTTGCCTCTCTATCAGCTGGTCGACGGCTTCAAAAAGATAGTCGTGAATGATCATTATGCACTTATGTTGGCTATCCAGGAATTTGCGCTGCTCTCTATACCGGGGTCTCGTTTACCAACACTCAGCCTGACATTACCGCCCAGCGGCTCTGCGAACTAACAGCAACCACGGTTACCTTCAAAGCCGTAGCCTCCCCTGAACCTACTATTATCCACTGTCACAGTTTGAGGTCGATGGTGAGTTTCCGCTGCCGGTGTGATTGGTTGATTTTTAGGGTATGGGGAACTCAGAAAGAGAACGGACTTGTAGGCCTCAATAAATAAGTCTGTCCCCTCATTTTTTCCGCTGTTACGATATTGTGCGTAATCAATAGTTTTTATCGTTTAGCAAGGTAGCGCAGAGCATTAGTCGCTCAGATAACCATCGATGCTCATGATTAGGGAGAATTTATGCCTGCAATCGAACGTATTATTGCTTGGGTGAATGAGCCAGGCAAACCCGTGTGGTGGCGGCATGCCATTCGCCAGGCTTTGGTTAATCCGAAACTTGTTCAAGCCCACAAAGAACAACTGTATCTTATAGCCAGCATGGAAGCAGGTCTGAACGATCGTGATAATAGTTATGACTCTTATGCCGAGCCCGTCTCAGTTGATGGCTTCACTGTTGAAGACGAAACCGTAGTCCTATCCTCTATTGGCCCTGTTACAAATGTGTCTTCCCTAGCGGCAGGTGAAACTCTTGAGTTTGGACCTGCTGGTCTGACCGCTATTTATGGAGATAACGGTTCGGGAAAATCAAGTTATGCCAGAATTCTCAAGAATGCATGCCTCACTAGAGGAGATCTTCCTAAAGTCTTGGGCAATGTATTTACGAATGATGAGACAGTTCCATCAGCTAAGATTTCTATTCAAAGAAATGGAGGGGCTGTTGAAGCTTTGGATTGGTCGTACCAGCAACCCGGAAGCGAAGTCCTTAAGTCAATACGTGTCTTTGACAGTAGTTCTGCTACCCACTATGTGGAAAAAGAAGGGGCTATTGAATACAAACCAGCCGGTCTTCATCTATTGGACGAACTGATAGGTGTTTGTGATTTTGTATCGCAGAAAGTTAACTCTGAATTAGATGAAGCTTCTACTCCTTTGCCGTTACCTGACCTGAATCACCAAACTCAGGCTTCAAAATTCCTTTCAAAGATCGATGCAATGACATCTGAAGCTGATGTTGAGTTGCGTTGTGCAACAGCTGAAGATCTGAAAGAGCTTGAAGAGTTGAAAAACAGGCTTTCTGAGTTGAAAAGCAATACTCCTGAACAGCTTAAACGAAACTTGAACGCTCGAATAAGCAGGATTACCCCATTACTTCATCATCTTGAAAAGATTATTGGAGGGGTCAATGATGAGGTGGTTAGCCACGTTGATGGTCTTAAAAGTAGTTACCTTGTAGCTAAAGACGCAGCGACTATTCAGCATGTATCTACTTTAACAGGATTGCCGCTGCCTGACGCGGGTTCTGATGCTTGGAAAGTCCTTTGGACTGCCGCGAAGGAATATGTGGCTATTATGACTCCTAGGTATGAGTTTCCGGCTGAGAAGGGCGGACATTGTCCACTCTGTATGCAGAAGGTTACTAAAGAGACCACACAGCGACTGCAGAAGTTTGATGAATATATTAATAATGCAGTGCAGACGGCAGAAAAAAATGCGCTAGCAGCGTTTAAGAAAGAACAGAAGTCTATAGCGGAAATTATTATCGACTTGTCTCCCTATAAATCAGTTATCGATGAGATATCAGAAGTAATACCTGCCTTTAATGAATCTTTGGATGTATTGGGTAAGGCTCTATCGGAGCGCAGAAAATTTTTAATCTCATCGAATGCAAAAGATATCAGAAGTTTTGCAGGCCTTGATCTGACTATTTTTTGGGCATTAAAAGAGTTTCATAGCGCTCTACTCGAACAGTTAAAGTCAGTGACGGATGATGAAATATTGGCAAAAACGATATCCAATATTGATCTTCGTATCCTTGAGTTAGATGACAAAAGAATTATAGGTGAGCATCGGGGCATTATTTTAGCTGAGATTAAACGGCTCGATAAAATATGGGCTTTTAGGCGGGTTTTAGGTCAAGCTAACACAGCAGCTATCACTCGTCTAGTGACTTCAATTAGCAGAGACTATGTTACTTCAAAGCTTTGCGATGTTTTTACTGAGGAGTTACAAAAACTCGGCTTTCGTCATTATGAGGTTAAGGCTTCAACCCGAGGTAGCCGGGGTAATCAGATGTTTAAGATTGAGCTCGAAATTGAAGGGAGTCCAGCATTGCAAGGGGTGGCCAGCGAGGGTGAACAGAAGTGTCTGGCACTTGCAAGTATTCTGGCGGAATTGAATATTGATGGTCGTAAATCGGGTGTGATATTTGATGATCCTGTTAACTCACTTGACCATAAATGGCGTAGAAAGATTGCCAGAAGATTAGTTGACGAAGCTTCAATCCGACAGGTTATTGTGTTCACGCATGACCTGCCGTTTCTGAAAATGCTCGAAGAAGCGGCTAACGGAGTCTTTGAGGTTAGGGCGTTAAGCCGAACAAGCAGTATAACAGGTATTCCGTTAAAGCAGCCTCCATGGGATGCATTGAAAACTGCCACTCGTGTTGGCCAGCTAAAAGAAAGTTTGGTTGCGTTGAGAAAGCTGTCTAAAGATGGATTCTATGAGGATTATGCTGAACAAGTTAAAAAACACTACGGTAAACAGCGAGAGACATGGGAGCGTCTGGTTGAGGAGTGGCTTATTCGGGAAGTTGTTGAAAGGTTTGGGCGTGATATTAAAACAAAGAATACCAAGTATCTGGTTGATATAACCTCGGAAGATGTTGATATTATTGATCAGGCTATGAGTAAGTGTAGCCAGTTCTTTGACGGACATGATAATGCTGATGAGCTAGGTATTGAGGTGCCGGATTATGAGGAGATTGAGTCTGATGTTCGCCTGCTGGGCGAATATTTCAACCAGCTGAAAAAGAGACGGTCATGAATTAGCCAGGTGCTTATCCAAGGTACCACAGGGTCAGTAACGTCTGTGGTACCAGTGACCACTGATTCCAGAGCTTGAACCGGCACGCTTTTAAGGGCGGGCAAAGATCTTTTAGAAAGCGAATCCCCTATGTCTTTCTTATCTAAACTCCAGATACAAAAAAGCCTCTTTGAAAACGAGGCTTCTAAGTAATGGTACCAGTGGCCGGAGTTGAGCTGGTACGCTTTTAAGAGCGGGCAAAGATCTTCTGGAAAGCGAATCCCCTATGTCTTTCTTATCTAAACTCCAGATACAAAAAAGCCTCGTTGAAAACGAGGCTTCTAAGTAATGGTACCAGTGGCCGGACTCGAACCGGCACGCTTTTAAGGGCGGGGGATTTTGAATCCCCTATGTCTACCAATTCCATCACACTGGCACAAACGTGGAGCGTATTATACGTCTCGTTTTCGGCCGGTCAATGCGATTAGTGAAATATCTTTGAAATCATTGCTTCGCCGCTCTCTGATTGACTCAGAAAACGGCGACGCGTGTTTTTATCAGCGTTCGACAAAGGCGCGTTCAATCACGTAATGCCCTGAATCACCCTGACGCGCTTCAATAAAGCCCATCTCATCCAGAATGCGGGTGGTGTCTTTGAGCATGCCGGGACTGCCGCAGATCATAAACCGGTCATTGTCGGTGCTGAGTGCTGGCAGTCCCAGGTCATCGGTGAGCTTGCCGGTGGTGATCAGGTCGGTTAAACGGCCCTGATTACGAAACGGTTCGCGGGTGACGGTGGGGTAGTACAGCAGTTTGTTGCTGACCATGTCGCCGAAGTATTCGTTTTTTGGCAGGTGTTCCTGAATAACGTCGGCATAGGCCAGTTCTGACAGATGACGGACACCGTGTGTCAGAATGACTTTGTCGTACTGTTCATAAATCTCCGGGTCCTTAATGATGCTCATAAAGGGGGCCAGACCGGTGCCGGTGCTGATCAGATAGAGGTGCTTGCCGGGCAGCAGGTTGTCGTTGATCAGGGTGCCGGTGGGTTTGCGGCTGATGAGTATCTGGTCGCCGGGCTGGATGCTCTGTAGCTTTGAGGTTAGCGGGCCGTCCTGGACTTTGATGCTGAAAAATTCCAGCTGGTCTTCGTGATTGGCGCTGGCAATGCTGTAAGCGCGCATCAGCGGGCGACCTTCGTGTTCCAGGCCGATCATGGTGAAGTGGCCATTTTTGAAACGGAAGCCGGGGTCTCTGCTGGTGGTAAAGCTGAATAGTGTATCGTTCCAGTGATGTACGCTGAGTACTTCTTCGCGACCGATATTTGACATGGGACTACCTCATACGTATTCGACTGATAATGCTGGTATTTAAGGGTATGACAGGTTTTATCTGTTTTCTGAGTGCATAGTAGAGGGGTCTTGTATATTGTTAAAGACGATTATTATGGTAACAGTTATCGGAAAAACAGGTTATGAAGTATACCTTACGTCAGTTGGAGGTGTTTCTGGCGGTTGCTCACTTCGACAATATCTCCCGCGCGGCAGACAGTTTGTCGATGTCTCAGTCAGCCGCCAGTGGAGCGTTGCGGGATCTTGAAGCACAGTTTGATATTCAGTTGTTTGACCGTGTGGGTAAGCGGCTGAAGATCAACGAGTTGGGGCGATTGCTGCGTCCCCGGGCGGAAGCGCTGTTAGAGCGGGCCCGCAGTCTGGAGCAGGATATGGCCCGGCATGAAGCGGTGGGTGCACTGAAGATTGGCGCGACCATGACTATCGGTAACTATCTGGCGGTGGGCCTGATGGCTCGCTATCTTGAAGAACAGCCCAGAGCTAAGCTGGATCTTCAGGTGGCCAATACCTCAGTGATTGCGGCGAGACTGCTCAACTTTGATCTGGATATCGGTCTGGTTGAGGGCGAAGTACAGCACTCGGATCTGGAGGTGATCTCCTGGTTGAGTGATCAGCTGGAAGTATTCTGTGCACCGGGGCACCCCTTCGCAGGCAAACAACAACTCAGTGATACCGATCTGCTCTCGGCTCAGAGGATTTTACGGGAACAGGGATCGGGAACCCGTCAGGCATTTGACTGGGCGTTACATGGTTTGTTGCCAAATCTGCAGGTGCTTCTGGAGCTGGAACACGCGGAGGGGATCAAGCAGGCCGTGGCGCAGGGGCTGGGGATTGGTTGTTTATCGCGGATCGCGTTACAAGAGTCGTTTGACCTGGGAACTCTGGTGCCTTTGAGGGTCGCCGGACGTGATTTTAGTCGTCAGCTCTATCTGGTGATCAACAAGCATAAATATCGCAGCGCCGGGATCGAACGCTGGATCGAGCTCTGTCATCAGGCCTGAGGCTTGCTTGATGAGGCTCGATTAAAGAGTTCTTACAATAAGGGGTTTGGATTTTACAAATTTCTTACAAAATCGATAACCTGATCTGACTTTTCTGGGTCGGGCTGAGGGTAGAGTCAATACAACGGTGGAAGGGCTCCACTATACTCTCAACTCAGGAATGTGATCATGAACTCTCAATCTGACAACTATATGCTAAGACGAACATTGCAACTATGCGGGCTGTTTTTACTCGGTCTGCTGCCCGTGCTGGTGCAGGCGAATCAGGTGAATCTGAATGTTAATCTGGCGACCCCGGTGATGGAAGCCGGGCAGCGTCACCGGGCGTTTATTAAAGTGTCTCTCGAAGGCTTCAGGCAGCAGGATAAGCAGGCTCGCATACCCGCTAATGTGGCGATTGTGCTGGATAAGTCGGGCTCTATGGGCGGTGATAAAATTCAGCATGCCCGTGAAGCGGCGATTATGGCGATTAAGCGTCTGGATGAACGGGATATCGTGTCGGTGGTGAGTTACGATTCGCAGGTGCAGGTGGTGGTGCCAGCCACCCGGGTGCATCACCAGCAAGCCATCTATGAGGCGATTCGTCATATTCAGGCGGATGGTAATACTGCGCTGTTTGCGGGGGTCAGCAAAGGGGCACAGGAGCTACGCAGGTTTCTCAGCCGTAATAAGGTAAACCGGGTTATTTTGCTCTCCGATGGTCTGGCCAATGTTGGCCCGCAGTCGGCGTCTGAACTGGGCGAACTGGGGGCATCGCTGGCGAAAGAGGGGATCAGTGTCACCACGATTGGATTAGGCCTTGGATATAACGAAGACCTGATGACCCGTTTAGCCGGTTACAGTGATGGCAACCATGCGTTTGTCGAAAACGCTGAAGACCTGGCGTCTGTCTTTCAGTATGAGTTTGGTGATGTGTTGTCGGTGGTGGCCCAGGCGGTGAGTATTGAGATTCGCTGTCGCAATGGGGTTACGCCGATTCGTCTGTTGGGGCGTGAAAGTCAGATTATTGGCAACCGGGTGACAACCCGTCTGAATCAGTTATACAGCGAGCAGGAAAAATTCGTTATTCTTGAGGTCGACGTTCCACAACAAGCGGCAGATACCGAGCTTGAGCTGGTTGAGGTGGAGGTGCACTACGATAATCTGTTTACTCAGCATCAGGAGCAGTTGTCCGGTCTGAGTATTGCCCGCTTCAGTGGCTCTGCGCAGGAAGTAAAAGCCGCCCGGGACGATAAAACCCTAGAAGCCGCGGTTGAGCAGGTAGCCAATGAATATAGTCGGGATGCGATTAAGGCGCGGGACAGTGGTGATCTGGAAGGCGCCAGGAAGATCCTTAAGGATAGTGCATCTTACCTGGGATCGCAGGCCGAGTCGCTGAACTCACCCAGATTACAGAAACAGGAAGAGGAAGCCCTGCAGGATGCCGATTCAATGGAGCTTGAGCAGGACTGGAATAAACAGCGTAAAGAGCTGAAGGCACGGCAGTATAAGCGTGCTACCCAGCAGGCGTACTAACGTCGCAATAGCCACCGGGTGACCAGGGATTGAACGGCAGCGTTTAATCCCCGGCACCGACGACCGGAAGGACCAGTGAACAGACGAACCCCTCTATTACTCGCGGTTATTATCGCTGTGCCACTGTTATTGCTGGCCTGGTTTGGCGTGCGCCTGCAGCTGGATCAGCAACAGGTTGTCGCCCATCAGTTAAGTAATCTGGCGACCGGGCGGTTGCAGAGTATAGACGCTCAGTTTCAGGAACACTTTTTTCGCCTGCAACAGCGTTTTATGCGTCAGGCCGAGCTATTACAACAGCAAACGGCCGGGCAGTATTCAGTTGATCAGGTGCGTCGCTTTATTGCTGAGTCGGCCGCGGTGAAGCAGGTTTTTGTTCTGTCTCCCAATGGTGAGCGACTGTTTCCTCCGTCAGACCAGCCATTGACGCAGCAGGAACAGGGGTTTGTTTCGCTCACCCGTAATCTGCTGCGCGAACCCGAGCGCTTTACCATGCCGACACCCGATCCGGCAGGCCATACCCGTGGTATCAATCAGGCCGGTTCCCGCGCTGGAGGTGATCAGTTAAAGAGCGCCAGACTAAACAGTTCGGTGGCGCAAAAAATCCTGTATAGCGATGATGTTGCTGTGCAGGGGCTGACGGAATCCAGCAGAACGGAGAGACAGGAAACGCCCCACGGCTGGATCGCCTGGTATGCGGAAGTGGGGTTGCAGCAGATCTTCTGGTTGCAGGACAGCGAGGGCAATACCGTCGGGTTTGCGCTGAACTCCGCACGGTTGTTGTCCGACCTGATCAACCTGTTGCCGTCCAGCGCTGTTGCCGGTGTCGAGGCGGATGTCTCGGTCGCGCCGGAGATGGACAGTGAGATCCGACTGCTGAATGACCGCGGGGAGATCGCTTATAGCTGGGGCGGCGGAGCGGTTGCAGAGAGCACTCAGAAACCGTTGCAAACCCTGCCTCTGAGTCACCCGTTAGCGAGTTGGCATCTGGCCTACTATACCTCGGAATTGCCGGTGACGATGACCGGATGGCTGGGGCTGGTGGTGTTATTAGTCTTGCTGGCCGCCGGTTTATCGACGCTGGCCTATCTGTTATATCGCGAACATAACCGCGAACTCCGGCTGGCGGAGCAACGGGTTAACTTTGTCAATCAGGTGTCTCATGAACTGAAAACCCCGCTGACAAACGTGCGTTTATATACCGAGATGCTGGAACAGGAACTGCCCGATGATGAGCCGGTCGCCCAGCGTTATCTGGGAGTGATCAGCAGCGAGGCGGGGCGCTTGTCGCGACTGATTGAAAACGTGCTGAGTTTTTCCCGCTTTAAACGCGAGGGTGTCAGGGTGTGCTATCAGCAAGGGGTGATTGATGACTGTATTGGTCAGGTGGTGGAGCTGTTTACGCCGGTGCTAAGCGCCCGTGGACTGAGCATCCGCTTTACCGGCGAGGCCCCACAGTTATGCCATTTCGACGCAGAAGCGCTGGAACAGATTCTGAATAACCTGCTGAGTAACTGTGAAAAATATGCATCTGATGGGCGTTTCGTTGATATCAGTAGCTGGCAAGAGGAACAGTCTGGTTGTTTGTATAGCTATATACGGGTGCGGGATTATGGCCCCGGTGTTGCGCCGACAGATGCTGAACGGGTGTTTGAACCTTTTTACCGTGGCAGTGAGAAGCTGACCGAGGGCGTTAGTGGGACCGGTATCGGCTTGGGGCTGGCGCGGGATCTGGCCCGGGCGCATCAGGGCGAACTGGCGTTGGAGTGCGGTACGTCGTCTGACACTGCCGGCGCCCGTTTTTTGCTGACGCTGGAAACCCCGGTTGCTGCGGCAATTGAACGGCTGAAGCGACAATCGGATGAGTGAACAGGAAGGGATATGAAACTGTTAATTGCTGAAGATGATCTGCATATTCGTCAGGGACTGGCGACCTTGCTGGCATCTGAAGGGTATGAGTGTATTGCAGCAGCGGATGGTGATGAGGCCTGGGAGCTATATCAGCAGCACCAGCCGGACCTGGTGCTGTTGGATATTATGATGCCAAAGCAGGATGGTTATGCGGTGTGTCGCCGTATTCGCCAGCATAATGAAGTGCTGCCGGTGATCTTTATCAGTGCGAAATCGGAAGAGATCGATCAGGTGCTGGGACTTGAACTGGGAGCAGATGATTACATTAAAAAACCGTTTGGCAGCCGTGAAGTCATCGCCCGTATTCGGGCGGTCACCCGGCGGTCCCGGCGGCCGCTGGCAAATGTAACGGCGGATGACAGCTTTGTCATGGATGATCTGCAGATCAGACCCTCTGAATTTCGTGCGTTGCGCGGCGATCAGGTGATTGAGTTAAGCCTGAGAGATCTGAAAATATTGCGCCTGTTGTTCGAATTGAAGGGCAAGGTGGTAGACCGTGATGCGCTGTTCAACCATTGTTGGGGGCGTGATTATTTTGCCAATAGCCGTACGCTGGATCAGCATATATCGAAACTGCGAAAGACGATTGAGCTGAATGCCAGAGAGCCACGCATTATCACCACCGTGCATGGTGTGGGTTATCGGTTTGATGGTTAGTCGCGCCAATTAAAAAGGGATCTGCCTGCGCAGATCCCTGTTAACCCGTGTTTAACTTTTAACTCTTTTCCTGCTGGGCCAGACGTTCCTGCAGTTTCAGCTCGCGACGTTTGCTGCTGGTATCGTTAGCATCGGCGCCGAGATGAGCTTCGCCACGCTGCTCTGCCAGCTGCATCTGTTTCTGACGTTCGATAAAGCGCTCGCGCTGTTCATCGCTAAGATTGTCGTAGCAGTTAGGACAGCTGATACCCGCCTGATATTTTTCGCTTTGCATCTGCTCAGCGGTTAGAGGCAGGCGGCAGGCGTGACACTGGTCGTAACTGCCTTTCTCCAACTGATGATTCACAGTAACCCGGTTATCAAATACGAAGCACTCACCCTCCCACAGAGATTGCTCCTGCGGTACCTCTTCAAGATATTTGAGAATCCCCCCTTCCAGATGGTAAACCTCGTCAAAACCCTGCTCTTTCAGGTAAGCGGTGGATTTCTCGCAGCGGATGCCGCCGGTGCAGAACATCGCTACTTTGCGATTTTTCTGAGGATCAAGTTTCTGTTTTACATAATCGGGAAACTCGCGAAAAGTGTCGGTTTCCGGATTGATGGCACCTTTGAACGTCCCCACCTGAACCTCATAATCGTTGCGGGTATCAACCAGGGTTACCTCAGGGTCTGAGATCAGGGCATTCCATTCGTCAGGTTTGACATAGGTTCCCACGACCCGCTGAGGATCGATCCCCTCTACGCCCATGGTAACGATCTCTTTTTTCAGCTTCACCTTAGTACGGTAAAACGGATTGCTGTCGTCCAGCGATTCTTTGTAGACGATATCCGCCAGACGAGGGTCATTCTGCAACCAGCTAAGCAGGGCATCAATACCGGCACGACTGGCAGCAACGGTGCCGTTAATGCCTTCGCGGGCGAGCAGAAGGGTGCCGCGAACACCGTTATCCAGCATCACCTGATGCAGCGGTTCACGAAGGGGTTCGAAATCTTCCAGCGCAACAAATTTATACATTGCGCAGACAATGGTTTTTGACATCAGTTTTCCTCAGCCGGTCGGAGCGTAAATCCGGAGCCTTTGGTGTAGTTAGACAGGGTTTATTAACGCTGTACATTAAATAGGCGGCGCATTGTACCTGCATCTGTTGCCGGGGAAGACAGATAAAGAGTAGGGCTTTTCTCCGGGCGTTTATGCGTCGGGCTATTTAGTAGACACCTGCTGTGTCGTCTCCCGGATAATCATTCTGGGCAATGATCTTGTCTGAGAACATCGTCTGTTGGGGTGAATATAGCTGAAATTGGCCTGTAAATCGGGTAGGATACGCACCCTTTTGTCAACCGGGTGCCGTTTTCTGTATCCGCTTGAGTTAAATAAACGAGCTTCAGGTTAATGTTTCTCTATGCAGGTTAAAGATTTTCATTTTGATCTTCCCGACGAGCTGATTGCGCGCTATCCATTAGAGACGCGCAGCGACAGTCGTTTGTTCTGTGTGGATGGCAATAGCGGAGAGTTTCAGCACCGGCAGTTTTTCGACGTGCTCGACCTGCTGGAACCTGGCGATCTGGTGGTGTTTAACAACACCCGGGTGATTCCGGCGCGGATGTTCGGTGAGAAATCCTCCGGCGGTAAGATTGAGGTGCTGATCGAGCGGGTATTGGATGAGCGCTCTGCACTGGCTCATATCCGCTCCAGTCGTTCTCCCAAGCCGGGTGCAGAACTGACTATGGATGGCGGCCTGAAGGCCACGATGGTGGCCCGTCACGATGATCTGTTCGAGCTTAAATTTGATCTGGCCGAGGGGCACCTGATCGAAGCGTTAGAACAGTTCGGACACATGCCCCTGCCGCCCTATATGAAACGCGAAGATGAACTTTCGGACCGCGAACGCTATCAGACCGTGTATAACGAAAAGCCAGGCGCGGTGGCTGCGCCGACGGCGGGGCTGCATTTTGATGCAGCCTTGCTGAGTAAGCTGGAACAGAAAGGGATTAATAAAGCCTTCGTGACCCTGCATGTGGGCGCGGGGACTTTTCGCCCGGTCAAAGTCGATAATATTCAGGACCATAAGATGCACGCTGAATATATCGAAGTGCCGGAAGATGTTTGTCAGGCGGTAAGAGATACCAAAGCGCGCGGTAACCGGGTGCTGGCGGTGGGCACCACTTCGGTACGCTGTCTGGAAACCGCCAGTCAGGATGGCGAGATTAAGCCGTTTTTTGGTGATACCGACATTTTTATCTTTCCGGGCTACCGCTTTCGCGTTGTCGACCTGCTGATCACCAACTTCCATCTGCCGGAGTCCACTCTGCTGATGCTGGTGTCAGCGTTTGCCGGTTATGAGCAGATGATGGCGGCGTATCAGGAGGCGGTCGCGCAGCGTTATCGCTTCTTCAGCTATGGCGATGCGATGTTTCTGTCGAGAAAGACGGACAACGGCTAAGCGACTTACGTGAAAAAACGGTGATTAGCCTTTAATTTAATTTATTCAGCCTTATATAAGGGAGAAGATCGCAACTCCCAGGGCTGAACCTGAGTTCAGGTAACTTATTTAGGACCGATTGTGACCAGAGAATGTTTTATGAAGTTTGAGCGGCTGGCGACCGATGGCAAAGCCCGTCGCGCCCGCTTAAGCTTTCCCCGCGGCGATGTGGAAACCCCGGCGTTTATGCCAGTGGGCACCTATGGCACGGTTAAGGGGATGTTGCCGAAGGATATCGAGGCGATTGGTGCACAGATTATTCTGGGGAATACCTTTCATCTGATGTTGCGCCCCGGCACTGAGGTGATTAAAGCCCATGGTGATCTGCATGATTTTATGAACTGGAAGGGGCCAATTCTGACCGACTCCGGTGGTTTTCAGGTGTTCAGCCTGGGGGCGATGCGTAAGATTACCGAGGACGGAGTGCACTTTCAGTCACCGGTGAATGGCTCCAAAGTGTTTATGGGACCGGAAGAATCGATGCAGGTGCAGCGTGATCTGGGCTCCGATATTGTGATGATCTTCGATGAATGTACCCCATACCCGGCCACTGAGATTGAAGCAGCAGATTCTATGCGGCTCTCTCTGCGCTGGGCAAAACGTTCAAAAGCGGCCCACGGCGATAGCCCGTCGGCGCTGTTTGGTATCGTCCAGGGTGGTATGTTCCCGCATCTGCGGGATGAATCCATTGACGGGTTGAATGAGATCGGTTTCGATGGCTATGCCATTGGTGGCCTGTCGGTCGGCGAGCCGAAAGAGGAGATGATCCGGGTACTGGACCATCTGGCGTATAAAATGCCGGAGGATAAACCCCGCTACCTGATGGGCGTCGGCAAGCCGGAAGATATTGTTGAAGGTGTGCGTCGCGGTGTGGATATGTTCGACTGCGTGATGCCCACCCGTAATGCGCGTAACGGCCACCTGTTTACCCGTCACGGGGTGGTGAAGCTGCGTAACTCGGCGAATAAAACCGACACCCGTCCGCTGGACGATCAGTGCAGTTGCTATACCTGCCAGAATTTTAGCCGCGCCTATCTGCATCATCTTGATAAGTGTAAGGAGATCGTCGGTTCACAGCTGAATACGATCCATAACCTGCACTACTATCAGGAGCTGATGGCTGGATTGCGTCAGGCCATTGAACAGGGTAAATTGGACGACTTTGTTGACCAGTTCTACCATCTTAAGGGGATGGAAACACCGCCTCTTAACGTTGAAGTTTGACTTTAATTTATTGATTTTATTAAGTATTAGGAGAGGCCTTAATGAGCTTTTTAATCGCTACAGCTGAAGCAGCAGATGCTGCCGCACCAGGTGGTATTGATCCAAGTATGTTCAATCTGATCTTTCTGGTTGGCTTCGGTGTTATTTTTTATATGTTCATGTGGCGCCCACAAGCCAAACGGGCTAAAGAGCATAAAGCACTGCTGAACGGGCTGAGTAAAGGTGATGAAGTGATCACTGCGGGTGGTCTGATCGGTAAAGTGGTTCGTCTGAATGATGACTACATCGTACTGAGCGTAAACGACACCACAGAGCTGACTTTCCAGAAGACTCATGTGAGCGCTGCGCTGCCAAAAGGCACCATTAAACAGATCTAGTAACAAACCCATAACAAAACGCCACTATTGTGGCGTTTTTCTAATGGGGTAAAACAATGTCTGTTCATGGCAGACGTTGTCTTTTTTGGCTGTTTTAATCTAAACAATGGTGCCCGGTCGTGTCTGAGCGTTTTATGCTAGAAAACGTTATATCAGATACCCGGGCTAGTTAGGGACAGAGCGCCATGCTCAATAAATATCCACTGTGGAAAAATGTGCTGATCGTGCTGGTATTGCTGATCGGTTGCATTTATGCCGCGCCCAACCTTTATCCAGATGACTACGCTGTTCAGCTTTCCGGTACCCGGGAATCGAATGTTGTTAACCAGCCGCTGCTGGATAAGGTGAAACAAGCTTTGCAACAGGCTGATATCAGCGTTAAAGGTGAAGAACTGACCGATAAAGGTGGCTTGTTGCGCTTTAAGGACAGCCGCACTCAGCTTGAAGCGAAAGAGATTATCAGTCAGACGCTGAAAGATGACTATGTTGTGGCCCTCAACCTGGCGCCAACGACGCCGGAGTGGCTGCGTGCGCTGGGCGCTGGCCCGATGAAGCTGGGTCTTGACCTGCGCGGCGGTGTGCACTTCCTGCTGGAGGTGGATATGGTGTCTGCGGTCGCTCAGCGTCTGGATGTGTATGTCAGTGAGATTAAAACCAAGCTGCGGACTGAAAAGCTGCGTTATCGTTCAGTCGAACACCGCGAAGATGGCAGTCTTGAGCTGAAGTTTGCTGACGCCGGTGTACGTGATAAGGCGGCTGCGCTGCTGCGTAAAGATTACTCCGAATTCATTATCAATAACGAAGATCGGGATGGGGCGTATTATGTCACCATCAATCTGCAGGAAAGCAAGATCCGTGAGATCGAAGATTACGCGATCAAGCAAAACCTGACGACGCTGCGCAACCGGGTAAATGAACTGGGTGTCGCCGAACCACTGGTGCAGCGCCAGGGGCGTAACCGCATCGTGGTGCAGTTGCCGGGTATTCAGGATACCGCAGCGGCTAAGCGTATCATTGGTAAAACTGCTAACCTGGAGTTCCGTCTGGAAGCTAAGCCGGATGCTCCGCGGGTGACCACTGAAACCTACGAGTTCCGTAATTCGAGCCGTGAAGCGACGCTTGAAAAAGATGTCATCATCACCGGTTCCAGCGTCTCTAATGCGCAGTCATCCTTCGATGAAAACGGCCAGCCTCAGGTGAATATCTCTCTGGATGCCAAGGGCGGTCAGCTGATGAACCGGACCACCAAAAATGCGATCAAGCGACGCATGGCGGTGCTGTTTGTTGAACATAAGAGTCGTACGCTCTACGAAACCGTCAATGGTGAGCAGGTCGCCAAGCGGATTCCCTATGTCGAGAAGAAGATCATCTCTCTGGCAACCATCCAGAGTATTCTGGGTGCCAGCTTCCGGATTACCGGCCTGGACAGCGCTACTGAATCGTCTGAACTGGCGCTGCTGCTGCGGGCCGGAGCCCTGGCTGCGCCGATCTACTTCGTTGAAGAGCGGACGGTTGGCCCAAGCCTGGGTGAGCAGAACATTCAGCTGGGGATGATGTCAGTGCAGATCGGTTTTGCGCTGGTGATGTTGTTTATGGTGGCGTACTACCGGGTATTTGGTCTGCTGGCGAATATTGCCCTGTCCTTTAACCTGGTGTTGTTGCTGGCGGTGATGTCGATTATGTCGGCGACGCTGACCCTGCCGGGGATTGCGGGTATTGTACTGACCGTGGGTATGGCGGTGGATGCCAACGTGCTGATCTTCTCGCGAATACGGGAAGAGCTGAAAAACGGGATGCCGGCTCAGTCGGCCATCAGTGCCGGTTTCGACCGGGCGTTCTCGACTATTTTTGATGCCAACATCACCACCTTACTGGCCGCAGTGATTCTGTTTGCGATGGGTACCGGGCCGGTGAAAGGGTTCGCGATTACCCTCTCGGTCGGTATTGTGACGTCCATGTTCACTGCGATCATGGTGACCCGGATGCTGGTTAATCTGGTCTACGGCGGTCGTGCGCTGAAGAAACTGTCGATCTGACGGAGTAGAGTAAGATGACGACTGAAAAAGTTTATAACTTCATGGGGCTGCGCAAAGTCGCGGCCGCTTTTTCGATCACCTTGCTGCTGATTTCGGTAGCATCGCTGGCGATCAATGGGCTTAAATTTGGCCTGGACTTTACCGGTGGCTCTCTGATCGAAGTGGGCTACCAGCAGGAGCCTGACCTCAACGCTATTCGTGACAAATTGCAGAATGCGGGTTATGAAGATGCTGTCGTGCAAACCTTTGGTTCGCCGGTTGATGTTCTGATCCGTATGGGGGTTGCGCACGATCCCAAGCTTGGGGATACCGTGTTGAAGACCCTGCAGGCTGGCGAAACACAGGAGCTGACGCTGCGCCGTAACGAATATGTCGGCGCGCAGGTGGGTGAAGAGCTGCGTGAGCAGGGCGGTTTAGGCATGTTGCTGGCTCTGTTTATGGTGATGGTCTACGTTGCTTTCCGTTTCCAGCTGAAGTTTTCTATCGGGGCGGTAACCGCGTTAGCGCATGACGTGCTGATTGTGCTGGGCTTCTTCTCGGTGCTGCAACTGGACTTTGACCTGACCGTGCTGGCGGCAATTCTGGCCGTTATCGGTTATTCACTCAATGATACTATCGTTGTGTCTGACCGTATTCGGGAGAACTTCCGCAAGCTGCGTAAGATGGATGCGATTGAGATTATGAACGTCTCTCTGTCTCAGACCCTGGGACGCACCCTGGTCACCTCTCTGACAACACTGTTGGTGCTGGTGGCGCTGGCGGTGTTTGGTGGTGAGATGATCTTTGGCTTTGCGGTTGCGCTGCTGGTGGGGGTGTTTATTGGTACCTACTCATCAATCTATGTCGCTGCGAATATCCTGATTATGCTGGGTATCTGTAAAGAAGATCTGATTCCGCCAGAGAAACCAGAGGGGGATGAGGTCGACGACCGACCATAAGTGGCATGTTCTCCTGTTATAAAGCCGGCTATCCGCCGGCTTTATTGTTTACCGGCCCCGCGATTTATAAATCTCCCTGTTTTCAATTGTTTGACTACACTGCAGGTACGTGAAAACGCTCCAGATTCAACGATGGTTGGAGTATAGTTATTCAAAATGCATACAACAGAAGATGATTAATGCCTGACTCAAAGAACTTTTCTGAAGACCCTTATGCCGACCGCGAAGCGGAAAAATATGATCGACCGATAGCCAGCCGCGAACTGATTATGCAGTTACTGGCGGAGCAGGGTGAACCCCTTACCCGGCCTCAGCTGGAAGTGTTGCTGGCTATTGAGGATGAAGAGACGTCCGAAGCCCTGCGCCGGCGTTTGCGCGCGATGGAGCGGGATGGACAACTGATGCGCAACCGTAAAGCTCAGTATGTCTTGCTGAGTAAGCTGGATCTGGTGGCCGGTCGGATTATGGGGCACCGGGATGGCTTTGGTTTTCTGGTTCCGGATGAGGGTAATAAAGATATTTTCCTGTCGGCCCGGGAGATGCGTCAGGTGTTTGATGGTGACCGGGTGCTGGTGCGGGCTACCGGCGAAGACCATAAAGGTCGACCGGAAGGCACCATTGTTGAGGTGCTGGAGCGTAAAACCCGTAAGCTGGTTGGCCGGTTTCAGGGACATGGTGGGTTTGGCTACATGACTCCCGAAAATCAGCGTATTACCAATGATATTCAGATTCTGCCTGACCCTGATAGCGGTCTTGAGTATAAGCAGGGACAGCTGGTAGTGGTTGAGCTGATTTCGCCGCCATCAAAAAGGGCTAAAGCCACGGCGCGGGTGACCGAGGTGCTGGGTGATCATATGGCGCCGGGAATGGAGATCAAAGTCGCCATCCACAACTATGATATTCCCAATGAGTGGACCGATGAGATCCGTCAGGAGGTCAGTGAGTTTGGTCCGGAAGTACCCGATTCTGCGGTTGAAAATCGTGTCGATCTGCGCGACCTGCCGCTGGTAACCATCGATGGTGAAGACGCCAGAGATTTTGATGACGCGGTCTACTGTGAACCAAAACGCTCCGGCGGCTGGCGCCTGTGGGTCGCCATTGCGGATGTCTCCTCCTATGTGCATCCTGGCACGCCGCTGGATATTGAGGCGCACAAGCGTGGTAATTCGGTCTACTTCCCTGAGTTTGTGGTGCCGATGCTGCCGGAGATGCTGTCTAACGGACTCTGTTCGCTGAATCCCGGTGTCAACCGGCTGGCGATGGTGTGTGAGATGACCATCAGCGCCAGCGGTAAGCTCAGTGGTTATACCTTCTATGAAGCGGTCATACGTTCGCAAGCACGACTCACCTACACCAAAGTCGGGGCGATGCTGGAAGAACCTGATTCCGATTTCGGTGCGGCGATGCGCCAGCAATACGCCGCCGTGGTGCCCCATATTGAAGATCTGCATGAACTCTATTGTGCTCTGCGCAAGGCCCGGGAGGAGCGCGGCGCGATCGACTTTGATACCACCGAAACCCGTATTCTGTTCAGCGAAGAGCGCAAGATCGAGAAGATTGTTCCGGTGGTGCGCAATGATGCCCATAAAATCATTGAAGAATGTATGCTCTGTGCCAACGTCGCTTCGGCGCAGATGTTGCAAAAGCTGAAGCAGCCCGCGCTGTTCCGGGTGCATGATGGGCCGAAAGAGTCTAAGTTGCAGGCATTGCGCACCTACCTTGGACCGCTGGGGCTGAGCCTGGGCGGCGGTGATGAGCCAACCCCGCCAGACTATCAGGCGCTGTCTGAATCCCTCGAAGGGCGGATCGATAAGCATGTTATTCAGGTGATGATGCTGCGCTCGATGTCGCAGGCGGTTTACAGTCCTGAGCATAAGGGGCATTTTGGTCTTAACTATCCTGCCTATACGCACTTTACGTCACCAATTCGCCGTTATCCTGATCTGCTGGTGCACCGGGCGATTCGCGGCTTGATCCACTCGGATAGTGATAGCCGGCATATCACCCGACCGGCTAAATTCCGTCCTGATAAGCGTTTTATGCATCGCTATACCATGGAGCAGATGGTTGAGCTGGGTGAACACTGTTCCATGACTGAACGGCGTGCCGATGATGCCACCCGGGATGTGATGGCCTGGCTGAAATGCGAATATATGCAGGACTGTGTCGGCGAAGAGTTCAGCGGTGTTATCGCCGCAGTAACCGGCTTTGGGGTATTTGTCGAGTTGGAAGAGGTCTACGTTGAAGGCCTGATCCATATCTCGGCACTACCGGGTGATTACTATCACTACGATGCTGCGCTGCAGCGTCTGTATGGTGAGCGTAGTGGTAAGTCTTTCCGTCTGGGTGACCGGGTGCAGGTGCAGGTGGCGAGAGTGGATCTGGATGATCGCAAGATCGATTTTGATCTGGTGAAGAAGCTGGGTGCTGCCGATAAGCAGGCGGCGGGTGCTGCGGAGCCGGGGAGCGAAACAGAGACGAAACCGAAACGGCTGAGTAAGCGGGAGTTGCTGCGCGCCGGTAAGATAGCCATGGCTGAGCTGGAAAGCCGCCAGGGGCGCAAACCTTCAGGGCGTCGCTCAGACAAGCCGGGGGCGGGCCGCTCTGAGCCGGAAAGGACGGGGTCAGCCAGACCGAAGCGGTCATCACCGCGTAAGGACGCTGAGAGCGAAACGCCCTGGGGAGGTGCTGCCGATCGCAAAGCCTCTGCTAAGCCCGCCCGTAAACGCTCACCTGAGCCGAAAGCGGATAGAGGCTCGCGGCAAAAGTTAGAGGCGAAGCCGGGGAATCCTGGCGGTTCACGATTGAGTGAGTCCGAACTTGAGGTGATCCGGTTGTCGAGAAAGCCTTCCAAAGGACTGAGTAACCGGGCTAAAAAGCGTAAGTTGAAAAAGCTGCGGGGCAAAGCATCTAACAAGTCTTAGTCGTGGCTGGTTGCGGCCTTATTAAAACATCCCTGAAGCAGGCGCCACTAATCATGGCGCCTGCTTTTTTTTTGTGGGTAAACGGTGTTTTTTTTGGGGCGGCGGCGTGGTGTTTGCACGGCTGTGGCGGATAAGTGAGGCCTCTGCTGAAAGGCCAGGCCATGCGGTTATATTGTTCGCTGCTCTGGCTTTTATTGCAAGGGGAGTAAAAGCGGCTCTAATATTAGGATTTTCTAATGTGTTGTTTTTACAGGATTTTCTTTTAATTCTTTGTTTTATATCGCTTTATTTTATGGCGCATAATTTGTGTGTCATACAGCTGTTTTATTGTTTGAGTTCTGTATATATGTTGACCATAATAGCCTTTAACAGGAACGATTCTATGCTTGTATTCATGACAAATATAAATCAATAAAAAATGGATGTTTGCTCTCATTATGCAGGATGAGAGAAACCTCAGGATGAGGTTGCAGGGGGGTCACATGGTTAATCATAAATTAGCCCGTATTTTGTTGAATACGGGTTTTTGTTCGATATTGTTTTGCTCAGCTCAGGCGCAGGCTGAAGATTTAATAGATGTTTGGAAAGTCGCTGAAAAGAATGATACGAAGTATCTTTCTGCCTACCATAAGCTTCAGGCTGATCAGGAAATTATCAATCTTAGCCGTGCTGATTTACTGCCCACCATATCACTTAAGTACGAACATAAAGAAACCAGCAAAACCATCAATGAGTCAGATAACATTGTTTTTTATGGTACTTCTGCTGATTACCCCACCGAAAGTTACGGCCTTACACTAACGCAATCTATCTTCGATTACGCTCGCTGGCAGCGTTATGACCAATCAAAAATCAGTGCTAATAAAGCCGCAGTTGAATATGAGCTGTCGAAACAGCAACTGATATTAAGACTGTCAGAAAGTTACTTTCTGGTACTGGAACGCAGGGATCAGCTGCAGGCGATTGCCGCTGAAAAGAAAGCGATGCTCAAACATTTTGAAGTGTCTGAAAAGAAGCATAAAACCGGTCTCGTAAGAACAGTCGATTTGCAGGATGCCTCGGCGCGTTATCTGAATGCCGTGAGTAAAGAGATTGAACTACAAAGTCGTTTAATGGATAGCCGCTATGCATTGCGTGAATCGTTAGGTGTGATGCCGGGCGATTTAGCCCGCCTGCGCAGCGATATCAAGCTGGAGATGCCTGTCCCGGCAGACCCTGATGAGTGGGTCCGGCTTGCCGCTAAAAATAACCCCGAATTACACGCGTTGAACCTCTCACTGAACGAGGCGGACAAGGAGATTAAAGCCTTGCGCGGTGGCCATTATCCTACGCTAGACCTGGTTCTGACTCACGGTAATGAATCCATTGAAGGGTCGCCATTCGGTGGTACCAGTGATATCGATACCACGGAACTGACAGTGCAGCTGAATGTGCCACTGTATTCCGGTGGTAAAACCTCGTCTAAGGTGCGTCAGGCATTGGCGAAGCGTGAAAGTGTGCTGGAGGACCGTAATGATAAACAACGAAATGTTGAACGTTCGGCACATGATGCTTATTCGCGTATTAATGAAGCGATCGTGCAAATCGGCGCACTTGAAAAATCCCTCCAGGCTCAGGAAGGCCGGCTGAGATCTAAATCCGCAGGATACCGTAGCGGCCAGAATAGTCTGGTTGAAGTTCTCGATGTTGAACAGGACCTCTCAGACGCCAGGCAGTCGCTGATCAAGGCGCGCTACGATTATGTATTGAATGTGCTGCGTCTCAAGTACGCGGCAGGTGCGCTACAGGAAGATGATCTCATAGCCATCAATAACTGGCTTACAAACGATAAATCATAGCTTGCACCCCGTCTCTGCGCAGTTCCTGGGTATGTAATAGTCAGCAGAGACGTTTGCACATCTCCTGTATTAACTGGAAAAAAGTTTATTTGTTAGTTGCTTTTTTCGACTGAAAAAATCATTGGATAATATTATGTCGTATATATTTAATCGTCTGTTCAGAATGCGTTATGACAAATTTCGCAATTTAAGACAATTCATATGGACTAGTCAGGGCATCACCGCCCGGCGGCGTAATACTTATCTGATGGAGCAGATGGAAAACCGCTATCTGTTATCTGCAGATGCGGCACCGCTGGCGTTAAGTGCTGAGCTGCTTAACGAAACCGTTATGGTTGAGCAGCTTATCGATGCCGGTCTGGCGGAAGCAAGTCACTCGCAAGAGCTGCAACTGGTTCGTCAGCATGATTATGAAGAGGCGAGCGCTGAGGCTTCTGCCGATGAGAGCTATGCCGGGCTTGAAGATCTTCAGCTTGCTGAGCTTCAGCAAGAGCAGACCGGGTCCTCTGCAACGGGCGCTGAAGAGCTTCAGGATGTTCAGCCTGAAGAGGCAACCGTTGAAGCCAATGCGACCGCTGACACTGATGGTCAGGCATTAAAGTCTGCTGCCACGATTCAGCATATTCAGCAGTTGTCCGGGCATCAGTTTGTTGTTATTGATCGTTCCGTTGAGGATTATCAGGCGCTGCTGAGTACCTTTATGGGGGCGGCTGCGGATGGACTCGAGTGGCATTCGGAGACGACCGGTGCAGGCAGTGTGTCGGTGGCAGACTGGTACCCGGCAGAGGCTGATGAGCCAGGTGAAGAGTGGTTAGCAACTGAGACTGAATTGACGGATGAGCTGGCGGATGTGCCATTCGAGCGTAAGCAGGCCGAGCGTGTCACGGTTGTGTTGCTGGATGCCGAAGCGGATGGTGTTGAACAGCTTGCCGATGTCCTTTCAGCCTATGATGATATTGCCGCGCTGCATGTCTTGTCCCATGGCGCTGCAGGGTTACTGCGCCTGGGTAGTGCGACCCTGGGAAGTGCTTCATTAGAGCGTTATCGTCAGCAGCTGGAGGCCTGGGGTAAGGCCTTAAAGTCAGATGGCGATATTCTTATCTATGGTTGTAACGTTGCTCAGGGTGAGGTGGGTGTCGCCTTTGTTGACCGGCTGGCGGGCGCTACTCAGGCGGATATTGCCGCCTCTGATGACCTGACCGGTAATCGCTTCATTGGCGGCGACTGGATACTGGAAACGGAGTCTGGGTATGTCACTCAGACTCTGGATATGATGCCCTCTGAACAGTTATTTTTTGCCTCCAATGACCCTCTGTATGCGGGGCTGTTAGCGGCCGATAAAGGGGTTAATTTAGGCGAGTTAAATGGCTCGACGACGCCGGTTATCCTTGCCGCGGGCACCGATACCATCAGCTTTACCGGCGTGAGCAGTGATATCCGCATAACTGTGACGGGCAAAACCGCCACGACTCCGTTTAAAATTACGGCCCAGGCCGTTAATGGAACCACCGGCGCGCTGCTGCCTAATACGTTACGCACGTTCCAGTTTGCCGACGGCGACGACTCCACGATAAAAAATATTAAAGTGGGCCGGGTTGGTTATAAAACTGAACTCGAATTACAGACCAGCATTGATGTTCTGGATGCATCTGCACTGTCTGCCGCGAACATCGCGATCAGCAAGAAAGGCACTGCGCTGTCGGGTGACGATGCCTTTAAATGGGTGAAAGACTATGCGGTGATGGGAATCGACCCGGACGCAGCCGACGCTGCGGCACAGCTGGATGCTAAAAGTACGGTTGCGGTGGTCACCACCGGAACGGGCGAAATAGGCAAATTATCGATTGGTAAGGCTCAGGATACCGGTAATACCCGGCTTATTATCGATGATACTGGCGCACCAATAGACATCAGTAAAGCCTATGCCAGCTATACCGGCAAAATTGATCTGCTGTATAACTCTGGCAGTTCAGGGACGGTACTGACCAATTACGTCAACCTGACAGCGGGTAACATCATCAAAGGTGTAGACACCCTGACAGGTTTTACCGCCGCATCCTTCGCATCATTCAGCGCCGACAAAGGTGATCAGAAATTTGATATCACCGGTTTAACCGATGTGACGGTGGCTGCTGGTGCCGGTGAAGATTACCTTGCCGGTGGTGCCGGAAGCCAGACCTTCGAGGGTGGTGCCGGAACCGATACCTATGTCTTTAAAGACGGTTGGGGGACGGATCAGGTTATCGAGAACGCCGATACCAAAGATGGCTTAACAGTGATTAAGGGCGGTGACGCTGATGCGCTGGATTTCTCTGCACTTACCCAGGCGATTACGGTTGAGTTTCACCCTTCAGTTAAATCGACCAAACCGCTGTCAACTGCGACGGTTCCGGGTATTCCGGAGGTCTCTGAAGTGTCGGATACCGACCGGACATCCGCCGATAAATATGGTGTTCAGGTTTTTCAGGGGCAGAATGTAACCACCAGTACACATTCGGTCAAAAATGCCATTAATGTTGAAAAAGTGATCGGTGGCCTGGGCGATAATACCTATAAATTCAATAATGACTGGGGACAGTTTTATCAGGGCACGACGCCTGCGCTGGCAGAAACGGTTAACTTTTTTATTGACGACACTAAGTCAACCAGCAAAAAAGGCACGCTTGATTTCCGTGAGGTCACTCACGATCTGATCTTTGAGTTAGATAGTGTCAGCACCACCTCTACCGGGACTCCGGCAGTCACGACAATCACGTCAAAGGTGAAAGTGACCGCTGTCGTAGAGAAGCAGATCAACATTGGTACAGAGGCTGTCCCTATCTTAAAAACAGTCACTTACACCTATGTTGTTCACGCGGATAATATCGCTAACATCATTGGTGGTCAGGGCAAGAATACCTATATCATCAAAGATCAGGATGCCTTGCAGGGCAAAATTCTGACGGCTAATACAACGGGCAGCGTGGCCGAAGGCCTGGTGACTGGTAACGTCTATGTGGCCGGCGCCAATATTGCTAAAACCAACGGCGTTAATATTCTCGATTACTCGCAATACAAGTCTACTAACACCGACGATGTGATTGTGGATCTGGGGAAAGACGCCACGGGCGTTATTAATAAAGCGGTCACGGGTATTCTCAATACTGCGGATGGCGCACCTGCGACCACTGCGACCAATGAAGTACAAAAGCTGTCTGTTCCAAAAATTAAAACCTCCCCCACCGTTGCTCAGGAACTGAGTAACATCAAGAGCTTCCGCTTATCTCTGGGTGGTGTAGAAACCATAGAGATCAGTAACTCGGGCACGGCCTCTGCCATTGCTGCAGAAATGGCCAAAGCCCTGAATGGCTTGCTGTTGAAAGCGACTCCGGTTGTGTCAACTAACACGGCTCCGGCGACCCCAGCCGCAACGCCTGCGGCGATCGTCAGTGTCACCGGGTCAGGCTCGGCTACAGGAACCAGTCCTTACGATTTCACGATCACGTTTCAATCATTAGCGGCTGGAATGGATATTCCAGAAATTAAACTGATAGCGGAAGCGCGTCAGGAGAAACAAACAGCGGGAGGCACCACCCAGGCAAACGTTGTTTTAAGTGCAGAGACCGAAACAAACCCTGACCCTCTCACGATTATTAAAACCTACACGTCCAGTGGCCCGGAGCCTGAAGACCGTTACACGCTGACAACGACCATCAAGACGATCATCATTGATGCGGTGGAGTTTACGGCCGCCAGCACGGGCTTAAAAGCAGGCGCCATTGATCGTATTGATGGTTTGAAAGGCACCACCGATACAGGCGCTGGCACGGTTAAGAGCATGACCGTGTTAGGTGACTTTGGTTTGCTGGTCAATGGTACGGGCAGTGGCGACGATCTCATTTTTTCTGATAACTACACGCAGGCGGTCAGTGTTAAAACCGGACGAGTCTGGGATGGCGGTGCCGGTCAGGACATTATCACCGGTACGCTTCAGGGAGACACCCTGTACGGCGGTCTGGGTAATGATGCCATCGGTGGTGGCGAAGGCGATGATAACCTCAGCGGTGGTGCGGGTAATGACCGCATCAGTGGTGGCCAGGGTGATGATGTTATCAACGGTGGCGCAGGCAATGACCACCTGAGTGGCGGCCTGGGTGATGACAGTATCGTGGGCGGCGCTGGCCATGATGTCCTCTATGGCGGCATCGGTGACGACACCCTGATTGGTGGCAAAGGCTACGATCACTATGTGTTTATCAATGACTGGGGCCAGGACGAAGTCATTGAAAGCCAGAAAGGTAAAGATGATAAAACCACCGACGAAGGGCTGAAAACCCGTGGTGATGTGCTCGATTTCTCCAATGTTACTCAGGAGATGACCTACCTGTTCAACAGCCACAACTTATTGGCAGGCACCGGTACTTTCATTAAAGATAAAACCAGCTGGACTAAAACCCTTTCTGGATTTGGAGATGTATCGGGTCATTTTGCGCTGACCGCCAATACTGTCCGGGTGAACAGTGAAGGTAACGCCAATGAAGTCCAGCGAATATTTCTCGGTGGTGCGACATCCGGCAACTTCACGATAAAACTGAACAGTTTTCCTAAGCCTGACGGCACGGTTGAAACAACCGCGCCGATTACTATTGCGGTAGGCAGCACTAAAACGGTGACGGCAAGCAATATCAAAACCGCACTGGAAACTCAGCTCAGGACCCTGCTGACTGATAACGGCGTCGCGCCGGTCGGTGATCTGGTGACCGTTAAATCTGCCGGTACCGGGACCGGAGCGTTTGATGTCGAGTTTAAAAAACCGATCTACACCAACATCCCATTAATGACGATTGTCAGTACCACCGGGCTGACCTATGCCGCACCCGTGGTCGGCACCGTGGAACCGGGTTCCAATATCGTCGATGCGACAACGGGGCTTGTTACTAAACACACCAACGGCTCTATTACTATCGACCTCGGCCTGGCCGAATCCGGCAGTTTTACCTTAGGTTTCAAATACACTAAAACGGTTGCCGGGATCGAAACGCCCAACCTGGCTGTCTCTGTTACCGTACCGATTGCTGCGGGTTCAACCCCTAACGATGTTGCCGCCCAGATTCAGCAAAAATTAAACGAACACAGTCCACAGATATTCGCCAGTGTCGTTGTTGCCGGTGCCGGCAACAAGTTTCAAATTACCGTCTTAAACCCCGAAATCAGTGGTCTGAATACCGCGACGATTACTAACGCGACATCGCTTAAAGGCAAGCCTGCTGTCTGGACAACGGTTGAGGGATCTTCTGTTCGTGAAGTTAAGCAGCTGACACTCAACAATGTTACCGATGGCAGTTTTGTCTTAAAGATTGGTAAGTATTCCACCGGCCCTATTACCATCGATACCACCGGGGCGACACTGGCCGAACAAGCAAAAATTACCAGCCAGGCTATTCAGACGGCATTAAATCAGCTTAATCGTAACTTTGTGCAGAAATACACGGTCGAGGTGCAGACTGAGAATTTCACTGCAGACCTGAAAGAGTGGAAAATCACCTTTAAAGCCCCGGGTGAAAATGATGTGGCAGAGATGTCCGTCGACGTAACCGGCTTAACCGGGACAAATAATTTACAGGGACGGGTGACGACTCTGGCCGATGGTAGTCGGGCGGGTAACATTCACGCGTTTGAGACTATTCTCGCCCCCAATGCCGACGCGACCTTTATCTTTGGTTCAGCCTCGCTAGCCGACATGCTGGCGGCGATTGCCGTGCCTGAAGCGTTGCGCAAGACCAATACCGTGACCATCGACACCAGCACACTGACAGCGAATGGCCATGTACTGGATATCGATTTCAGCCAGGTTGCTGATGAACTGAATTTCAACTTTGAGCAGGTTGGTGCGGTTAAAGAGGTACAGCCGCTCATTATTGATAACACGACTGCGGGTGAGTTTGCGCTGGATTATAAAATTCAGGAGGTGCAGCGACTCGCGTTTACCGGTGCTGAGCAGCCCACCGGGACTTTCAAGATAAGCTTTAAGGACCCCGGTGGTTCTAATGCGCTGAAAACCACCGCAACGCCGATTCAGATTGTGACCAATGCCGCGACCGGTAAAGTCGACGTTAAAGCTACCGCATTAAAAATTCAAACCGAACTGAATAAGCTGAAATTTACATCGGCGACAGGCTCGCAGGTGAATCTCGCGGTGAAGGTGACAGGTGTGACCGTTGATGGTTCACCGATCACCGCCGAAACCACGAACGAAAGCTTTAAAGCGAATAGCTGGGATATCACCTTTACTAACAAAGAACTGGTCAATGTTGATCTGTTACAGGTCACCTCCGCCTCGGTGACGCCCACGGTTACCACCGTCAAGGATGGTGTGCACAAAATAACCGATATGATTACCTTCGTTGCGGACAATAAAGCAGCGAATATTATTGAGCTGAAAAACAAACTGAACGAATTACTGGGCGAAGGCTCGGTGACCGTGAAAGAACCGCGCTTTGGCAGTACGGCGGCTAACACGAAACTGAATATTGTCTTTAATGATCCGGGCGATGTTGTATTAACGAAAGCGCTGAAGAATCTGGATGGTTCAGCGTTGGGTTATACCACGCCGGTGACGGGCAAATTTGAACTGGCAACCACGGCAGCGAAAGGTAAGGTGGAGGGTAACACCGGCCAGCTGTCCCTCACGGTTGAACGTCTTGCGCCAAGGCCTACCACCTTAAGTACCGATGCTCAGGCCTCAGGCCTGGTTGATGAGTTACTCGGTGAGAGTGTTTTCGAGACGTTTGTGTTTACCGATGTCGGTGAAAATACCATCGTTCGTGGTGGTGTGAATGCCAATACCTTTTCTATCGCGGGTAAGACAAACTTCAAGGGTACGGTTATCGGCGGTACGGGCCTCAAGCCTTTATCGGCGCAACTGCTCAATGTTGATAGCTTAGTGGGGATGTTATCGTTAACAGCGCCCGATTTTGCAGTGAAAAATACCGTCGATATTTCGGGGGGAACATTTGCAGATCTGAGACAGATCTCATACGTGAATCTGGCGAACACCTCGAAGTCTTCGGTTGCGGTTGATACGGTGGTTGATGGTCACCGGGGGGCTGAAATTCAGCGTCTGTCCATTCCCGAAGCCCAGCGTGGCAGCTTTACATTAACGGTGCAGGGCGACACCGCGACGGTCACCACCGCTCCCATCTATCTGAGCGCCCCGGTACAGCAACAGTTATTGGTCACCGACTCGACTGATTTCAATCTGACCTATGTCACAAGCACCGGTGTGCAGACGATTACCGGTTTAAGCACCGGCGCAGCGACGGACGATATATCGACGACCATTGCCAATCAGATAAATACGAAGTTAGCGACGGAGTTTGGTCTGGCTGCGGGCACAAAAGTTGTATCGGTGACTAAGAATCAGGCAGGCTACCTGATTACCTACACCAACCAGAATAACATGGTTGAGTTCACCGGTGTGCTGACCTCTGCGTCAGGCAATGTGGCGGTCTTTACGAAAGAAACGAAGGCAGCTCTTAATTACGTTGCCGTAGCACAACGTATTGAGAACGCTATATACAAAGCGATGGCTCTGCCTGCGGGAACACCAAAGACCATTCTGGTGACCGCTGGAGAGACTGCCGGAACATTTGATCTGCACTGGCGTGTCGTGGGTGATAAAGCGATTACCACGCTGACTGATATTTCGCTTTCTGCGCCCGTCGTTGATCTGACGTTAACCGCCTCGACGACGGGTTCACCTCAGGTTCATGAGATTACCATTCCCCAGGCGGTGGGTGCATCGCCTTATAACTTATATATCGGCACCTATAAAACAGTAGAGTTGGAGCGGGATGCGGATAAGAATGCTGTTCAGTCTGCACTGCAGAAGTTAATTAATCAGAAACCCACTTTAAAGGGCACCGTGACGGTGACGGGTACCGCTGCCGGTCCTTTCACCATTAGCATTGCGGGTGGCTCTGTTGCATCTATTGTGGCTAAGAACAGTGTCTTTACCGGTACGGTATTGGCCACCTCGACGATCACAAGCCAGCTCACCAATGGCCAGGAGGTTCAAAGCCTCAACATTAACGGTGCTTCCCGGGGCGTTGTCGGACTGCAATACAACCTGAAAACCTATGCTGATAACAGTTTGGTAACGGGTTCGGTCTTTGTCGATGTGACGCTGCAAGCAGGCGAGACCGCTGACACGCTGCGCGGACGTATCGAAGCCGCACTGAATACTGAGCTGGCAGGCAAAGCGACTGCCACGGTGACCTTAAGTGGTGATAAGTTCGTCATTACACTGAGTTCGCTGACGCATATTGTTGAATCCATGGGCGGCACGGGTTATGGATTATCATCGGCGGCCACTGATCAATCCTTAACGCCGGTTAAGGTGGGGCGCATTGATGCCTACCTGGATCGTACGGATAGCAGCAATACCACTCTGGTTGAAACTAACCGGATCTATAAATTTGCCATGCCTCCCGTGGTTGCCGGTGAAACCATCAGCGGTAGTTTTACACTCGGTTTTGGTGGTGTCACCACGGGTGCTATTAATTACTCAGCGGATAATACAACACTGCTGGCCAACATTAATGCGGCGCTTACCGCATCGGCTATCAACACTCTGCCCGTTACGCTGGAGGGTAATGAGTTCCGGGTTGAAGTCGTGGTTGATCTCAGTGCCGCTGAGCAAGCGCTGATCGTTGATGGCTCGGTCCTGCAGATTGTTAAAGACACGGCGGTGGCTGCCCCGGGCGTGCCCGCCAATATCGTCACCATTGCCAACGGCAGTGCGGTGAGTGTGGGAGAAAAACAACGGGTCACCTTAGTGGATCAGTCCCTCACTTCGTTCCGTTTATCGGTTAATGGTATCAGCACCCTTGATATCCCGGTTAATCAGAATGATGCAACCACCCGGGGGGCTATTCAAAGTGCACTTGATGCGGCGCTGGGTGCAAACAAAGTTACGGTGACGGTGAATCCGGATAGCAGCAAGACCAAGTCCTGGATACTGGAGGTCACCGGCACTTCCCGCCTTAACGATACGGACACTCTCGTAGCTGGCGATAACGCTAACGTGCTTACTGGCTATGCCAAAGACGATTTCACTCAAACGGTTTTAACCAGTCTGTTGGGTAAACAGGCTGGTTTTAGCGGCCGCATTCAGAATATCGATAATGTTACCTACGGTGCCGGTTTAAACATCGCTTTAAATACCACACTTAACCCTGTTGCGGCGTTGGGTAATGCCTCATTAGGCAGTAATGTATTTGAGGTGGGTGGTAATCTGATTGAGAACACGATCGCTAACCCTTATGCGCAATATATTGCCAATGCGGTGGTTTCAACGGCAATCAACGGTGAGCCTTCGCTATTTTCTGACAATGTAGTGGCACCCGGTGTTCATGTACTTGCCGGTGGCTGGGGTTCTGATACCTATAAGTTCAGCGGATTGTGGGGTGCTACTGCGGTTATTGAAGCCCCCGATATTAAGGTCGCAGGTGTCAGTGACTTTTTTGACACCTTAGATCTTTCCGACGCGGGTTATGGCCTTAAAGGCCAGTTGGGTAGCAGTGATGTAAAAAATACCCTGCATTATGATATCTGGGAAATAACCACCGATAACATTAGTGAACTTACCGACCTGATCAGTGTTGGGCGGGATGATGCTGAAGTCCCTGCCTTAACTGTTGGCGCTAATTTCATTATGGTCCGTGACGAGATCTTTGGCTCCGCACTGAAACGATTCGGTATTCCTCTGTCGGATGACGTTTTACTGGGTAACTATGTTTTTGCCACAGGGATTGAGAATATTGTCGGCGGTGGTGGTGACAATATTTTCACCTTCCATGGTAATGCACGCTTACGGGGAGTGATCTCGTCTGAGGGTGATATTACCCTGAATTATCAGGATTACGACAATAACGCCGATGCTTCGGATGCGGTGACTGGGGTAACGGTCGATGGCACCGCTGGTATTGCTTACACCTTATGGGATGCGGTCGAAGTGCCGGTGTGGGGTGAGATTGCCGAGTCGAAAGTACTGTTTGGCAGTGCCACTTCGGTATTGGGAGAGCGCTGGAATTCGCTGTCCGGTCTCATCAATGCAGCGGTCGCTGCTGACTCGCAGTTTAACCTGTCTAATAACGCGGTTGCCGGTTTTACCCGAGTGATCGGTTCCAGCGGTGATGACACCTTTGTCGGTAACGACAATGACAATATCTTTGTGATTGGTCAGGGCGGGCTCGACACCATAGATGGTGGTGAAAGCGATGAAAATGGTAACACCCTCAGCCTGGAAGGTCAGACTGATAATTATTCTGTCGATTTCTCGCTGGGTACCGTGTCCCGGGAGCAGGGTGATGAACAGCAGTCGGTGATGCTTAATGCTGTTCAGGGGGATCAGTTTACCCTTGAGTTGCCTGCCAGTACCCATTCGGCGATTGGTGGGTTTACCACTGCCGATATTACCGTGGGGGCAACCGACACAGCCACCGCTGCGAATATCAAAACTGCGCTTGAGTTATTCCCCGGGGTGAATGTCAGTGTGGTCCCTGATGGGACGACGGCTGGCCTGTTTACAATTACCTTTCTGAATCTGGACCGGTTTGATAATCCTGAACAGCTGATCTTCACGCCAACCCATTTAACGCCTGCAAGCACTATAGCGATTCAGAACGCTGTTGCAGCATTGCCTGCACCGGATGGTTCTGAGCAGAACTATATCCATCAGATTACTCTGGGGAATCAGATAAGCGGCGGCGAGTTTGCGTTCACCTTCGATCATCCCGATGGTACGACAGGCCAGGTCACTGTTGATATTACGGCAGCGGCTGATTATCAGGAGATGATGCAGCTGATCGAAGACAAGCTGAATGACCTTGCTGGCCTGACAGTCGATGTGACTCAGCCAGACCCTGCTTCTGCAGAAGATCAGCGTAACTTTACCTTTAATATTGAGTTTATTGCTCCGGCGTATACCGGCGTAACCGGTATTAGTCTGGACACCGGTAACCTGGAAAGGGGATCAGACGTTACCACCGTGCTGGATGGCTCTGTGATTATTGCCAGCTATAAAAACATCCAGAATGTTGAGGGTGGTAACGGTAATGATGTCTTCAGAAATGTTAATCGCGATATTGTGGTTACTGATCTGGTGGATCGCACGACAAATCCCACTGATCCTGCGTCGTTCGATCTTGATTTAACCGCAGCGTCCTTGCAGCAGGATGAATTAATAACCCTGTCTTTTGCTAATTTTGAAGAAACCGCCGGTGTTGCCCCTGATCCGGCGCGTTTGGCGGCTACTTTTGCTATTGGCGCTGATAATGCAGCAACCGTCGCCAACATTGAAGCGGCACTGAATGAGCTGACAGGTATTGTGGTTTCGGTCAGCAGTGCGGTTGATGGTCAGTTTACTATTCTGTTTTCAACCTCTCCGGCCCCTGTGGTTAACGATTTTAAGGTGGACTCAGCAAGCACCGTCTTTACCTTCAATCCACAGTTTGGTCAGGACAAAGTCTTCTCTTCGGGCGCGTCTGATGTACTCGACTTTTCTGCTATCGCGGATGAAGTGAAACAAGCCCCGCCGCAAACGGACGCGGATGGCGAATATACGTCGTACTCTTATACCGATAGCGCTGGCACTTATCATGAAGTCAAAGCTTATGGCACCTTTGAAGTGAAAGGTCTGGCTGCGGTTAGCGATAGTGAAGGGTTGTGGACGGCCTTCAAATCATCTCAGGGCTATGGCGATATTGTTACTACCACAGCGGCAACGGGTACCGGTGAAACGCTTGATGCGGCAACTGATGCCGCGGCGATAGAGGCGTTAAAGAATGAAGCTATTGCCCGCTGGACCGACGTACTTCCTGCCGCAGCGCTGACAAATTTACAAAATATAACCATTACCGTTGGTGATATTGGTGACAACGTTGTCGGCAGAACGACCAGTGCAGCCGGGGCGAACGGTCTTGAATATACCATCACCCTGGATGATAACGCCGCGGGCGCGACCTGGTATGTCGATGCGACGGCTGCGGATGACAGCGACGACGGTGCTTATGATGGTATTGACCTGTTAACCGTGCTGATGCACGAAATGGGTCACGTGATGGGCATGAGTCATCCTGATTTCGCCACCACCGATCTGATGATGGAAGAGATTGGTAAAGGTCAGCGTTTATTACCAACCTCAGACCATTTTAAGAGTTTGTCCGATCAGACTAAGTTAAGTATTGGTCTGGGTGAGCTGGCCAACTGGTCTTCTCATCTGGGTACTAAAATTGATAGCTACCTTGATGACTCCACGGCTATTCCGTTTACCGATTTATCCTTGTCCGACCTGTTAGGGGACAAGGTGACCAATCTGGATGGCACTATTCAAGCCAAAGTACAGGCGTTTGTTGACGCCATTGATGGCTATCTTGAGCTTAACAATTCGGCCACCACCAAAGACCTGCTGGAGCATCTGCAAACGACCGGTGCGAATGATGGCTATGCAATTAATGTCGCCTCGTCGTCGAATTTAAAAGAGTATAGCGTCTCGCTTTCGCTGGAAAGCTTCAGTGAACTGGTCAATCTCGATCTGAATGAGCTGATCTCGTTTGGTGACTTTAACTTTGACCTGCCGATTGATATTACTCAGTCTCAGCCACTGGTGCTCAGTGGCGGTATCGACTTCATGTTTAACTTTGGGGTTGACGATGACGGCGCCTTTTATGTGCGCGATCCGGGCCTGGATGCGCATTTCAATTTTGGCGAAGAATATATTGATATTACCGGCATCACTGCCGGGTCTTCTGATACAACACCGGCCACGATAACGGTTGCCGGTAATCATATTGGTGCGATTAAGGGCACCAGTGCCGGCATGTTCATGGTCGGCGATAGTTTCTACCTGCAGGGGTCGGGTAATACCGATGAGCTTTATACGGTTGCGGCGATCGAATTAAGCCCTGATGGCAACTCGACGATCATTACGGTCGCTGAAGAAATTTTAGCCTCAGATCTGCCTGATGTGCTGGCCGGCAATCTTATTAAAGCCTTCGATTTTGGGGTCAATTTAGGGCCTGTTGGTTTTGAAGTGAATGATGCGGCACTCTCCCTTGGCGCCTCTGTCGGTATGGGCTTTGATGGTGTGCTTAATTATCAGGATATGCTGAGTGACAGCACGGCCTCTTTAATGGGGTCGCCTGGTTTAGAAGGTGATGCGCACTATGAAGTGTTGTTGCCGGTGTCGCTCTCCGGGGCACTGGATGGCTTTAGTGACGATGTTGGCTTTATCACCGCCAGTAGCAGTAGCTTGCCAGATAATGCTTCACTGGGGCAGTTCTTTGCCAGTATTCCTGCTTCTGTGCAGTTTGATAACCTGGAAGATGTGTTCTCTCTGGGGGGGTTGTCACTCGATATGATTATCGGTGGGGTCGATGAGCTTCTGCAGGACATTGTCGGTACCGATCGGGAAGTACTGGGACAACAGGTCGGTGATGTCGTTAACTTTTATGAACAACGCTGGGGTGCGGGGGCCGTGCTGCCGACGGACAGCTATGAAATAGCGCCGGTCGGTGGGCCTCAGGCCAGCCGTTATGAAATTCTTGAAGATGGTAAAGGCATCACACTTTACGAGTGGCAGGATACAGCCACTAGTGACACCTACTGGGGTGTTGAGCTGTTTAAAGATAACGTACGGGTTGTACAGACTTACGCTCATACCTCATGGGAGCTGATGGGTAGCTACGATGACAGCGATGTATTGATTGAATCTGTTACCGAGAATGAGATAACCGGCGCGACCTTTATCGATACTACCGGTGCTAATCCGGCGACCACCGGTCAGAGCTTGTCACGTTTCAACATTAAAGACGGCATACTGTATGACAAGATAGCCTTAATCGATGCCAGCCTGGCGGATATTCTCGGTGATGGCGGTGTCAGTCTGGCTGCGGGCCTCAGCAATGCGGTCAGCACTGTGCGTGACGCGGCGCGTAACGTCCAGCAGCTCGAAGATATGCTCAACGAAGAGCTACGTATCTTGTTAGCGCCACTGGGCATCGCCCCGGATGCCGATCTGGTCGACATGAGCTACATTAATTCGTCTTTTGATTTCGACCTGAATCTCGATCTGATTGCTGAAAAAGAGTTTGATCTGGCGCTGGATATTGATGACCTTGGTTTAGACGAATGGTTAGGCCTGCCAGAGTTAGGTGGCGCATTAGACGCCATAAATGTTGAAGCGAACGGGAAAATAGACCTGCGCGCGGAAGCTGGTTTAGACCTTGGTTTTGGCTTTGATCTGAGCGATGTCCGCATCCCCATTTTCTATATCGATGAAGCGACCGGTATTCATGCTTCACTGCATGGCGGGGTTGATGATCTCGATATTGAGTTAGGCTTTGATGCCGGGCCATTGGGAACCATCGGTTTACTGGGCAAGCATGGTAGCGCCAATATCGATCTGGGCTTTTACGCCAATATGGGCAACCCTGGCGCCGACGCCAATGGTAACGGCTATTTAGACTTAACCGAAGTGAGAGATGGCTTCCAGGCGTCGGCTTATGGTGCGGCTGGTCTTAATCTGCCGATGTTCTTCCCGATTGAGGCGTTGCCGCTGGGCGGCACCGATAAAGACCTTAATGCGGATGGCGTGGGGGATAACGTCCTGTCTGCCAAAGCGGCATTCAGTGTCGATCAAAGCCAGAACTTTGTCAGCACCTTTGATTACAACCTACCGAAGTTCAATATGAATTTCGACGTGATCGTATTGCTCCTGGATCTGTTGAATGACCCGAAAACCGTTCGCGAAGGTCTGGAAGGTGCATTCTCAGCCATCAACGAAGTGGCCAATGGTATCGATAATATCGAACTGCCGCTGGTGGGTGGCGAGCCGTTTGATGATCTGGCGAATAGTCTGCGTAGCCTGGAAACCAGTGTTCTGGGTGAAAAAGATGCCAGTGGCTATATCAATGGACTGGGTAAAAAATTACAGGATCTTGAAGCCGTCGGCGGCAAAGTGTTTGAAGCGCTGCTGAACGAAATTCGTCAGGGCCTCTATGATGGGCTGAAAACGATTAATAGCCCGCTGTTCTCCTTTGTGGTGCCATTGCTGGATGCTTCCGGTGCGGTGCAGTACGATGAAAATGGCAAGATAAAAACACGTCTGCCCACCAGTGCTGATGACATTGAGCTGACTTTCTCTGCGAATGGTTTATTGAGCTTCGACATCAAGTTTGGCGGTGTGCTGGTTGATGGCGAACTACCAGTTGATTTTGCTGTTGGCATGCCTGGTTTAGGCCTGGATGTCGATGCCTCCCTGATTGCTGAAATTGATTACCTGATGGGGTTAGGCATAGGGCTGGGTAATATGGCACCGTTAGGTAGCGGCCCTGATTTTGGTTTGTTCCTCAATACCTCGGGTATCAACGCGAAGGGTGAAGAGATCGCACTTGATGTCGATGCGCGTCTGAAAAACGGCTCTACTGCTCAGGGTACTCTTGGTTTCTTAAAGGTTGATGTGACCGATGAAACCGGCGGTAAGGTGCTGCAGTACGATGGCGCCGGGAATGTTATCAACGATAAAGGGGCGGGTATCAGCGGCCACTTTGGGTTTGATATTAAAGATATTGGTGGAAAAACCGGCACCGTTGCCGCAGATGGCCGTTTAGAGCTGGGCGAAAAAATAGAGCTGGCGATCAATGCCAACGCTTATGCTGAAGCGAAGTTATTTACCAAAGTATCAACCTCGGCGGCGGATGTGCTGCCGTCTATCGATACTACCATTATCTATTATCAGGATTTAGCCAGCGGTACGTTATCGACTAAGAGTGGTGCGAGCATCTCCTTTGGCGATCCGAATATCACCTTGCAGAATGTCCGCTTAGATGCGGGGTCGGTCTTTGAAAGCTTCCTGGGTGATACCTTCGACACTATCGGCAATATTATTCTGCCACTTAAGCCGGTTATCGATCTGCTGAATACTGATATCGATATGGGCGTTGCCAAGCTTAAAATCCTCGACATTGCTTACCTTCGTCTGCCCGCGACCACAGTGGATACTGCGAAGAAAGTCATTGCGGCTCTGGCAGCGACTATCGACTTCTTAGAGAAAGCGCAAACGTTAAAATCTGCCGGTTATATCGACTTTGGTGACTTTAATCTGACCGGAGGCTATGCGACGGATACGTCAGCGCCGGTCACCTCTAAAAATACCGCGGGTGCTAAATCTGAAGCGGATCGCAATGCCCAGCTGGGGTCGCATGCCTCAACTATTGCCGGACCGTCACAGGATGGTGTAGAAGGCGGTAAATCCAGCGCGAATAAACCGACCAATAACCGGGCCACCTTTGGTAACCCTCAGGGGCAGAAAAACTTCAGGATTCCGATTCTGGAAGATCCGGCCAGCCTGCTGCAATTTATCACAGGCCGGGGTGAAGTCGATCTGTTCTGGTATGACCTGCCTGATCTGGATCTGTTTTTCGAATATCAGAAAACCTTCCCGGTTTATCCTGGTTTTAACGTCGGCTTCTTCGGTGAGATCGGGGCCAGTACCAACTTTGATTTCGGTTTTGATACCCGTGGCTTCCGTGAATGGATGAACACCGATTTTGATGTGGCTGAATCCTGGCGTTTATTTAATGGCTTCTATCTGGATGATCACGGTCTGGAAAATACCGTTGATGATAAAGCGGAAGTCACACTGCGCGCCGCAGTGGGTGTGATCGCCAGTCTGGGACTGGGTGGTCTGGTCGAAGCGGGCGTCAAAGGCGGTATTGAAGCGATTATTGGTTTCGATCTCAACGATAAGGAAACCAACTTCCTCGATGATCTGCCGGTGGGTGATGGCAAGCTCTATGGTTCAGAGCTGATTGAGCGAATTACCCATGGCCCGCAGTGTTTATTTGATATGTCCGGCTCGCTGAACCTGTTCTTAGAAGCGTTCCTGTGGGTCGGTATTGATGCTGGTCTGACTAAGATAACCCTGTTTGAAGCGCGTAACCGTTTTGTTAATCAGGTGCTGGCAACCTTCGAGCTTGAGTGTATTCACCACGCGCCGGATCATATCGCTTCCTGGGAGAATGATGATCCGGGCACCGGAAATCTGATACTAAGTTATGATAAAGGTGCGGATGCTGATGCGCATAGCTATACCGTTGATGTCATCACTCCCGATGTTGATTTAACCCTGCAGAAACTGTCAGAAGAGGGCTATCTCGACACCGAGTATTACACCAAAGCGGAAGAAACCGCTTTGCGTGATCGTATTCGCAGCCTGAAAAACGACAATCCGGATGAAGAGATTATTGTCGTCAGTACCGGACTGGTCGCCGAAGTTTATCTGGCTAAAAATGTAAGCACCTTAACCATTGCGGGTACTTCACATAATGATCGCTATAGTCTGAAACGCTTAAACGGTCGCGTGGATCATATCGACGTCGACCTGGCTGGCGGTAGTGACTTCATTGAGATGATTGCCGATCCCGACAAGACTGAGTTCCTGACAGGGCTGTACGTTAGTGGCGGTGCAAATACCGGAGCATCACTGGTCGCAGGTATCGATGATGATGTTATCTCTATCGACAGCGGCTATTTTGGCGTTGGCAATGCCAACGACACCTATCTGATTGAAACCGGTGATGGTAACGATCAGGTGGTTGTCAAAGGTCAGAATGTTAATTATGACGGCCTGACCGTACGTGGCGGTGCTGGCGATGACATTATCTTCACCGGAGAGGGCCATGACCGCGTCTTTGGGGGTGAGGGTTTCGATACTATCGCTACCTATGGTGGTGATGATTACGTTGAAGGTGGTGATGAGGATATCACGACGGATATTGCCACCTTTACCGATCCCGATGGTAATCTGCGCTTAACCCCCATCTATCAGTTAGATGGCACCCCTTATGCCCACTATAACGATCAGGGTATGCCAACGGACGGCCCGGGCGGTCCTGCTATTACTGTGACCAAAGAGAACTCTCAGTTCAGAACACAGTTTGGTGATTTCATCGACGGTGGTTTAGGCAATAACACCATCAGAGGTGGCGCGGGTAATGATGAGATTTCCGTGGGTGGTGTGGATGAAAACGGTAACCCCGTCCTGGGTGGTGAGAATGATATTCAGGGTAATGCCGGAGACGACATCATTAATGCGGGTACCGGCTCGGTCAACGTTGATGCCGGTGATGGTGATGATACCGTGGTCTGGCAGTATGCTCCGCTGGCGGCGGGCGCCAATCTGCTGATGCTGGGTGGCTCGGGTACCGATACCTTTGATATCACCGTGAATGATAATGCCAGCCATGTTGATCTGCGCAAGCTCAATGCAGGGCTCTTCTTAGCCGATGGCGTGACACGGGATACCCGGGCTAAATTAACCATCGATTTCGCGTCTGATTATATTGTCATGGACGATATCGAATCGTTAAAACTCGATACGCAGAAAGAGAGTGACGATATTACCATCGGCGATCTGATGGATACCTCACTGCTGAGTGTGGATATCACGCTGGGACAGGATAAAGCCCGTGAGTGGCAGCCCGACCGGGATGTCGACGGTAATTATCAGGTGTATCCTGCGGATTACTCCGCCTTCCTGGCACAAACACCTAAGCTGGATGAAAACGGCGATGTGGTCAAGGATTCCAACGGCAATATCATTTACGTGCCGGTGGAACCTCAGAGCTATATCACCAATGTACGTCAGGATAAGTACTTCTATCGTTATGCTCTGCAGGACGGGGGCAAGTACCTGACTACTTCTGAGGGTGCGCCAGTTCTCGAATCCATCGTTAATGTGGCAGACTATCAGGCATCGTCACCATCAAACAATCAACAGGAACTATGGCTGGCAGATGGCCTGGATGACGTCACCGTATTCTACGGTTACGATGACACTAAGACCGATGATGGCCGTACCAGTGGTAACGCCGTTACTATCTCTGCCGGTATGACGGCAGCAGAGGTGCAGGCTGCGCTGGAGTCTATTACCGCTATCGGCGTGGGCAATGTCACCGTTACCCCTGCTGCGGGTAATACCGCCAGCACTCACGGCACGCAAGCCAACCCATGGGTGATTACTTTCAATGGCGCGACGACCGATCTGAACAGTAATTATCTGATCCTGGCGCACCAGTATTACGTGCAGAAACACAGCGGCCCAATGACTGAGCGTGACGATACCCGGGCGCAGCAGTATCTGTATCATCTGGATGTGGCTGGTGCCGACTATCTGTCGAACGCTGATCATACTCCTGATGTCACCACCATCACCGATAGCATGAGTGAAGTACCGCGTCATGGTGCTCAGCTGCTGGCATTTAACATACCGGATTACAACGAAGACGCTCCCGTCAGCGTCAATGGCATTGTCTGGTACAACAATGAAGGTGTTGCGCTGTCGTCAACAATGACAACCGCAGAGGTACAGGCCGCACTTGAAAGCCTCAGCGGTATTCCCGCTGGGAGTGTTGGTGTGAGTGGTCAGGGAACAATCAATAACCCCTGGCTGATTCGCTTCTCCGATAACCCGTCCGGGCCTGCTGCTGATGAAGCAACCAAAGGCGCGGATGGTAGCTTCCATACCCTGGAATTTGTTATTGGTGGTAGCGACCTGGGGGCCGGAATCATCACCAGAACCACGGTGCTGGGTGATGATATTAATCTGCCGACCAATATAGAACAGTCGTTTACCGTTCCTGCCGGTAGCAAAATCACCTCGGTCAGTTACGGTGGCGGCACCGTTGCTGTTGATGCTGATGCGACGCAAGCGTCGATAGAAGCTGCGTTGTTAGCGCATTTTGGTATTGACGATGTAGTGGTGACGGCCGGTGATACCGCTGGCAGTTGGGTTGTACAAATACTGAATGCCATCACGGATGCGGATGGTAACTATAGTCTGTTGAGTTTTGATCTGGTCGACAGCAGCGCGGCCGTCAGCACGCAAACGGCTATCTCCTCGACAGTAACCGATCATGTGGTTTTCCCGGCGAATGACCGTCAGGCGATGAGTATTCCAGCGAATGCGTTTGCTGCTGAGTTCTCCTATAACGGCCAGACGGTTGATCTCTCCCTGGACCTGGCGGCCTATAGCTTTGTCAATGGGGCTGGCGAGACCGTGCAGGTGTCGCTGGCAGAGGCAACCGCTGCGGCGATAGAAGCGGCCTTGCTGACCCATCCGGATATCAACGCGGTAAAAGCCACCTGGGGCACTGAGCCGGGTGAATGGGTTATTCAGCTGTTGGATGCCTCGACTAACGGCAATGATGGCTTCTTCGACCTGAGCCTGACCGTTGTCGAAAGCATAACTGATGCCCTGCAAACCCCGGCCACCACTGTTTTTCTGGATAATCCCGATTATGTTGACGGTGTCAGTGACCCTGCCGAGGCGGCATTCACCTTCACTAATGGCGAACAGGATATTAACTTCAGTAGCGACACCGCGATGCTCTGGTACGGTACTGAGCAAGTGCTATTAACGGCTGCGATGACTCAGGCCGATATTGTGGCTGCGTTTAATACCATTGATGCTTTAAGAGCCTCGACTGTTGATGTTGTTATTAATGGTGCGGGCGACTGGACCATCAGCTTCTCTCCTCTGGATGTGGCTGACACCTCTTATGAGGTGATGAAGCTGGCTGAAATATCTCAGATAGCGGTTGCCGACCAGTCTGCCATCGAATCACAGCTGCTGGACAATCACGGACGGGTGCAGAATTTAACCCTGAGCACGGGGCCTGTTACCCTCTGGTATGGTGATAAAGCTATTGATATCAGTGTGTTGAGCGCGGCGGCAATAGAAGCAACACTGGAGAAATTTGACACAATTGATGATGTGCATGTCACCGGTAGTGGCTCGGCTGCTGATCCATGGCAGGTTACGTTCTTACAGACGGAGCAATCTGACGATGGCGCTTATCTGCAGTTACGCGCTGAGCAGTACAAACTTGGCTCCGCCGTTGTGCAAACCGATAAAGCGTATTCCCGCGATCTGAGTCATGGCGTTGTCGCCACACAAGAGCTCTATCTGGAAGACTGGCAGGACCATGCTTACTTCACCTATAACGGCGAATCGGTGGCCTTACAGCGTGATATGAGCGCCCTTGAAGTGGAGCTGTATCTGGAGTCGCTGGATAGCATTACCGATGTCTGGGTGGGCGGTACGGGTATTGAAAATAACCCATGGACCGTTGCGATTCTTGAGGCTGACCAGAATGGTACTGACAACTATGTGATGGACCGCTTCATTAACATCCAGAATATGGCAGTTAAAGCGGATGTTAGTGCGGTTGATAACAAGCAACAGCAATATATCGACAAAGCCGATGTTGTTGCCGGCAGCTCTCTGTATTACGGCGATTTCAGTGTTGAACTGACCGCTGCTGATCTGACCGCGGCGGGCTTACAGACCGCCCTGGTCAGCGCGGGTATCAATGTCGCAGTGTATGATGAAACCGGTGTCTTCAGACTCGAGTTTGTTAATCCTGCGAGTCAGGCGATTGTACTCAATCCTGGCGGTGGTGGGGCTCTCGAGAGCTTAACCGTTGGGCAGGATATCAATGTCAGTATGACGCTGCCTTCAGGCGTTTCCAGTACTACATTCAGTCATCCGGATTACGCCTCCATTACGGTTGATTTAACCATGCTGAATGCCGCCAGAAGCGCCGCCGGGGCTGCTGCAGAGGCGGCGGCTTTAGCGAAAGCGGCGGCTGAAGCGGCGCCGGCAGATGCTGCACTGCAAACGGCGTCTGCCGCTGCGACAGCGGCCGCAGATGCCGCTGCCACGGCTGCAGCTGCTGCCTCACAGGATGTGGTGACCGAGCTGCAAACCAAATTTGCCGCCTGGAACGCGGTTGATCAGTTGGGTAATGCGACTCAGATTACGGTGGGAGGTGATGGCTTAAGCCGCAATACGCCTTTCACGATTGCGTTAAATGGGTTCTCATCCATGGTCGCGATTACGCAAACGTACGACTTCAGTGGTACGGGTGTACAGGCGCTGATTGATAATATCTCCTCCAGTCAGAAGGTGGTTGAGCGGGTAGACGCGTCGGGCAACTGGAACATCGAGCTTGATGGGGCAGGTAATTACGCGGTTCTGCCGCTTAATTTATCAACAGGTACCGCTGAGGGTTACCTGTCATCCTTCCAGACCATTGAACAGAATGTGCCCCGCATGATCGAGAAGCCTACCTGGTCGATTCCTGAGGGCGGCGGTGAAGCGGTACTGGACGGTGGCACCGACTGGTTTGAAGACCCGACCTACAATACCGATAACGCCAAGGACAGTGTGTTAATCGAGGGTGGCGACGATGCCAGTATCCGGGATTACTTCACTGTCGGTCATGAACTGCAGGAAACCGGTCTGGTCGATAGCAATCTTGATCCTGTCATGAAGAAAAACACCGAAACGGTTCAGGTTGTGCACCGTCGGGTGGATGACACTCAGGCGGATCATTTAAGCGAGCGCCAGGTGTCGATTACCATTCGGGGTATTGATCGCAAAGCGAATGAGTCGGATACCACAGACAAGTTCGACACGATTAATATCGATGCGCTGGGCGGTGACGATTTCATCATTGCGGGCTTTGGCCCGAATGACGAGAAGATTCTGGGTAACACCATTAATTCTGATGAGGTCATACTGTCACGGGCTGTGGATAACCTGGGCATCAGCGGGGGTGACGGTGATGATCGCCTGATTGGTAGCCAGTACAACGACCGCATTGATGGTGGTGAGGGTAATGATGTTATTACCGGTGGTCGTGGTACCGATATCTTTGCCGATAGCGATGTCGATGATAATGATATCGATACGCTGATAGAGCAGCGTGATCTGAACTTTAGCTTGTCGGATGATTCCTTCAAGGTAACCGGTCAGCAGCAATCCCTGCTCGACCCAACCAAAGATGTCTCTATCAATGAAGATGAGACAACGGTTGGGGTGTTTGAACAGTTTACAATCTACGGCGGTGCCAGTGGTAACGACTATGGCGTGGGAGATTTCACCAAAGGCGCCTATTTCGATGGCGGTTTTGGCTCTGATAACTACGTGATGACCCTCAGTGGTGCTGTCGATGATCAGTCCAACATCCATATTATGGATAGCGGGACCGGCGCGACAGAGAGCGATGTGCTTGAAATTCGCGGTGCTGATGATGCCGATGACCTGATGCACTTAGATGTTGATACCCAGTATCAGCTGTTAGAACGGCACAGAGACTCAGTCACCCATGCGCTGAGTGATTTTGTGCTCACCTATTACGATATCGACATCAATGTCTCTGCGGCGGATACCGCTGCCACCATTCAGTCGAAACTGGCCGGTGCCGGTATCGTTGCCGAGGTGGCTGCTGTGGGTGGCGATGCCCTGATGGTCAAGCTGGTGGATGCCCCCCAGACCTCAGAGAAGAAATTTATGCGCTTTGAGGTCGCCGATGCAACGGCGGCGTCAGTCTCTGTTATTCGTTCATTTGTGGAACGCCTGGCAGAAGATGGCACCGGTGATGCTTTGCTGGCGGGTAAACCTGATATCGACGCGATGTTTGAGCGTAAGGATAATGAGATTCAGGTGTTCAGCATATTGCCGGGTCAGACCGGTAGTTACACCCTGAGTTATGATGGCCTGACTACCGATCTGTTAAGCAGCACTGATGATGCTGCGGCAATTAAAGCGGCGCTGTTAGCCCTGACCGACCCGCTCACCGGTGAGCAGAAAATCACCGATGTGAATGTCAAGGGCTCCGGCACCAACCGCGACCCCTGGTATATAACCTTTAAGGCTGCGACTCAGGATGTGCAGGGTAACTTCTACTTATTGCAGTCCAGCAACCCGGCACTGATCAACAAGCCGGTTGATATTGCTGATGCCATTGCCAGCACTACACCGTCTATCTCCATGGCCGATCCTGAATTCTATCAGCGGGTGTATTACAACGAAGGTCTGGGGACGGTTTCCGTTCATGGTGGCGGTGGCGACGATACCTTCGTTGTTGATGGCTCGATGGCTTCGCTGAATGTGTATGGTGAAGCCGGCAAAGATAACTTCCTCATTGGGCGGGTGATTGAAACCCACTTTGTGGATGATGGTCATGGCGAACTGATCGAAGTGGTTAAAGGCCGCAACGGTATTACCGATGGCGTGAATAACAACAGTTTCTTCTACGGTGGCGACGGCGATGACTACTTTGAGGTTAACCATAACATTGGCCAGCTGTCTTTGTATGGTGAGGCGGATGACGACACCTTCTTCCTGAAATCCCATCTGCAAAGTGGCGTTGCGCCGTCGAGTGCTGCGAGCGACACCGGCGGTGGCGGTATCGTTGCCGGGGCTGGCGATGAGAATAATCTCACCGCCGAAGACGAAAAAGACACCATGATTAACTACGTGCAAAACAATCGCGTATCTATTTTTGGTGGCTCTGGTTTCGATACCCTGATTCTGTCGGGTACGCGTCTTGGCGATGAGTTTAATATTTTCACCGATGAAAACGATAAACAGTACATCTACGGTGCGGGTCTTAAGGTTGAGGGGGTTCAGGGTATTGAACGTCTGGCCCTGCTGACCGGTGCAGGTGAGGATGTGATTAACCTGTATGGTTTGAATGCCGATATCACCCTGTTGCTGAGTCTGGGGTCTGGCGATGACCACATCAATTACGGTGGTGCTGCGGGCACGTTTGATGTCACCTATCCGGAATCCAATGCCACCTATACCGTTGAGCAGAACATACTTGATGACGTGCTTGACAGGCAAACTATCACCGACAATAAGGTGGTCTTTACCAAGCGTGAGAACAGTTATGATGCCGCGGCGTGGGAAGCGTTCTTCCAGAAATGGGTAAAAGCCGATGCCAACCCTGTCATTGATGAGGCGCACTGGCGTCTGTTTGAAGCTAACTTAACGGTTGCATTAAAACTCTTCGCTCAGGGGGTTGAACGGGCACGTTATAACCCGGTGAACGGTGTCAGTTTGTCCAGTCTTGAGCAGAAACGCTATGGCAACTGGATTTTCAATGTTCGCCAGGATAATACCGCTGCGGTTGATGCTTATGTGGCGAATACCAACTCGCTGGAAGAGGCGCTGAACTTCGCGGGTCAGGAATGGGGACAAAGCTTCTCAGATGGTGACTGGGAAAACTACTTTGCCACCTACGCCCCAATCGAGGATGCCAAAGTCAGTGAACTGGGCCATGCTATCGCGCCAGAGTTGCCTGATGAGATCGATTTTAATCTGTTTAATAATCTGGCGAATACCGGCTCCATCAAAGCGGGCAATATGACGCTGGACGATGTTTTCTTTGGCACCTATTTAAACTGGGTGATTGGTCAGACGGCTGACGGCAGTATTATTCAGAGTGATCAGGTGCGTCAGGGGTCATCTAACAGCGATCCTGAAATTGATAACTGGGGTTATGACCCCGATCTCTACCTGAATGATGTCTATGTGCGCAGTGTGCCGGTTTATCATCAGGCAAGTTACTGGTTCTTTGGTACGCATAACTACACCTATACCACTAACTGGGAGGGGGTGACTGGCGTCGGTAAAGAGAAATTCGCTTCATATGACCGCGTTGGTGTTGCCGGGTCGACACCGGGTAAAGATCTGTTCTGGGATATGATCTCGTTGTTCTACGATGTCGAAGCGAAGAAGGAGAGTGATACCACGATTAATGTCGTGCAGGACTATAGTGCGGAAGAGATTACCGGCACTGCTGCGTATAAATTTGCGGATCTGCCAGAGCGGACCGTCACTAAAATACTGCCCGAAAACTACGATATGTCGCGTATTGCCGGCCTGGTTCGGGTTGTGGGTGGTGCGGATACCGATACTGTGACGGTGAATGCCAGAGATATGTCAGGTCTGGACATTACCTTAGCGAAGCAGCAGCTGGAAACGGTTGATTTTGATTTCAATCTCACCAGACTGGCTGAGCTGACCACTGGCACCGGCTTTACCCCGGATGATCTGAAGAGCGCGTTAATCCGCGCCCATAACGATACACAGGTGGGGGTTCTCGATGACCTGCTTAATGGTGATGTGGCTGACGCCAGCGTCACCTTGTCGAAAGACCTGCTGGTCGAGAAATTTACTGCACTCGAATACCTCAGTCCTTTGCAAGGGGCTGTCACCGCACTGGCAGATTCAAATCCTGTGGTATCGGACACGACCTTTATTGATCGCTTAGATGGTTTTGTGAAGCGGGGTCTGCAGTTGATGGGTGAGAACCTCATCAGCACCTATGACTTCTCTATGGATGTGCTGGATGCCCTGCTGATCGATCCAATGCTGGATGAGATATCCGATACTACCGGTCTGGTAACCAATGTGGTGACGGCCCTGCAGAATCTGAAAGGCTATCTGGATCTGTCAGGTGTTCGTGACCAGCTTAAAAATGGCAGTTTGCCGGGTGGCCGGGTTTACGATATTGCCTCTGATGCCGCTCTGAAGGTGTACAAGCAGACTCAGCTAGACACCTCCATCCGCACGACCAGCTACGAATACTCTCAGAATATCTGGGATAATGACACCTGGGATGCGGCGTATGACTGGAATGCCTCACTGGGTGATTATGTTGGTCGTTTAGACCCCAATGCCGATGATGTGCAGGCGCTTACCCGTAACGATAATGGTTATGGGGATGGTCCGCAGGCAGACAGTACGGCGGGTAAAACCAACTATAACGTGGTGCGTGATATTGATACCCGTGAAATTCTGGCGATCAATTATACCGTTGGTGATACGTCCGGCGTTGAGGGGGTTAACTGGGTCAGCGGAACGGTAGGGAATACCGATGATACCCGGGGCAAAGAGGTTCTGCTTAATACCCTGTATGCAGAGATAGTCGATAATCTGGATCACTCCTATTACAGCTATTCCTACTACGGTGTCGGTGCCCAGCACCAGGAGATTCTGGAAGCGGTCGCCCTGCGTCGCTTTAATCAGGACAGTGGTGCCAACGATGTTGCCGCCAGTCATGTGCTGGACGACGGTGTTTACCTCACCGCCGATAACTGGAAAGCCTACGCTAGTGCCGTTGGTCAGAGCGCTATCGGTGATCTTGCATTCAATGATGCTAACGTCAGCCGTTTAATCGAAACGCTGGATGGTGGCCAGGCCCTGCGCACCGATGTCGAAGCACCGCTGCTGGATGGCTTAATCATTACCCGTGATATCAATGGCACAGCCGTGGATCACGAAATTAATATCAATGCCGTGCAGGATGATTACGGTTTCTATCTGGCTGAATCGGTAGAAATTATCCGGACGATCAATGAAACCCTGGTGGTCACCGATGACGTAGTGACCGGTAAAGGTGACGTTGAGAAGGTGGTCTCTTTTGATACGTTGCAGGGCCTGGGTCAGTACGCTGTACGGATGGTCGGTGTTGAAGATATCGTCCTTAACCTGAATGCCAGCGATGCAAACGACGATAGCCAGGTTGTTGCCGATAAAGTGGCTATTGAAAGCCTGCATCATGCTACCGATATTACGGTGAATACCGGAGCCGGTAATGACGCGCTGTTTGTCTCAGCCGAGGGGGCCGATAACGTTCAGTTAAACGCGGGTGCCGGTAATGACTTCATTACGTTGTCTGATACCGGAACTTACGCTGAGGTCAATGCCGGCGCTGATAACGATACGATTCGGGTTAACTACAACGCCAGCGATCTGCAAACCAATCGGGATGGTATCGGTGGCGAACTGGTACTGCGGGGCGAAACGGGTTCTGACTGGTATTACATTGGCCTGGCCAGTGAAGGTGAATCCGTCATCACGATCGATGACAACGCCTCCGATACCGGATTTGACCGGGTGGCGATTCAGGGAACCGATCAGGCGGACAGCTTCCTCTTCCGTCCGGATAGTATCTTTGCCTTGCAGGTGGATGCCGATGGCAATACCGTGGTCGGTGCGCCTGTTCAGCGGGTGAATTACAACATCGATAGCAATGACGAAATCAACGTCTATGGCCGTGATGGTAATGACAGTTTCACCTTCGATGACACCACCGCGAAGATGTCAGTCTATGGTGATGCTGGCGACGATACCTTCCAGGTGGGTCAGGTATTTAATTCGGCCCGGGATAATGTTGAATCGGGTCTGAAGCCTGAAGATTACTTTGATACGACACTGGTAACACAGGGTTATATCAGTAACGGCATCAGCTACGACGCGTCGCTTAACGGAGGGATTGGTGAGGACAACTTTGTTGTCTATCGCAACGTCGCTTCGGTTGATCTCAACGGTGATGAAGATAACGATACCTTCCTGGTGCGGAGTTTCGTGCTGGTTGATCCTGATGATGAAAATGCCCCGGTCGCCAATATTAATGGTGGTCAGGGCGCTGACCTGATCAACTACGCGATGAACGCCCCGGTTAATATTCGCGGTGGCGATGGTCTGGATACCGTGACGATTCTGGGTACCGAGTTTGGTGATGATTATGTGATTACCGAAGACGGAGTTTACGGTGCCGGTCGCTTCATCGGCTTTGAAGGGATCGAGCGGTTAATTATTAATGGCATGGAGGGTAACGATAACTTCTATGTTTACAGCACCAGTGAAAACCTCGATCTGAACCTGATCGGTGGCTTAGGCAGCGACACCTTTAATACGGCGGGGGGTAACGATGGTGAGTCGATTACGGTCGTGGCAGATGATCTGCTGGGCCACAGCGGCTTGTTGCAACACACCCTGACGACCGGTGATAGCCGCTTTAAAGCGCTGACACAAACTATCTCTGCCAATGTGATGGATGATGATGAAGCCGGCGTTATTGTGCGCCCGGTTGGTTCATCGATACGCACCTATGAAAAGGGTGCGGGCGTTGTATTAGCCGATCGCAATAAAACCAATAATACCTATGAGGTGGTTTTAACCCGGGCACCACAGGATGTTGTGCGGGTGACCGCGAGTGCTGTTTTAGGGACCGAACTGGAGTTGAAACAGGGCGGCAAAGGCGTTGCCCTCAATGGTAGCGAAGATACCACCACGCTGATGTTTGATCGTACCAACTGGTTTATTCCGCAACTGGTTACCGTCACCGCGCCGGATGATGATCTGGCTGAAGGGCTGCGTAATGTGGTGATTCGTCATTCGGTTCAGGAGGGTGATACTGATCAGGATGGTGATGAGTATGATCGTCTTCTGGTAAGCCAGATCTCTGCAGAAGTGGTGGATGATGATCTGACGTCGCATAAAGTGATTGATGATAATCCCGATGTAGCTGTGACGCTGCTGGCTAATAACCGCTATCAGGTATCGTTGTCGCAGGCACCCACAGCGGACGTTAAGATTGAAATTGATACCCCTGATTCGATGGCGACGGATAAAACCGTCTTAACCTTCACGGCCGCAGACTGGGGACCACAAATCGTCTCCTACAGTGACGCGAATGGCGGTGAGCCGGATGGTCTGATCTCCCACTTAGTGATCACCGATGACGCCTTCTATAGTGGCCAGGTTATGGGCAGCATTGATGTGCGCTCGGTCTCTCCGACAGTCCTGATTGCCAGGAGCAGCAGTGATCCGCTGGTGGCTGAAGCGGTGGCTTCTCTGCGCAGCGATAGTTATGAGCTGGTGTTGAGTCATAAACCGTCCGCTGATGTGACCATTACCATCGACAGTGACGGACAGTTATCAACCGGTGGTGTCACGACACTGACATTTACGCCGGACGACTGGTATAAAGCGCAAACGGTTACCTTTACGGCTATTGATGACGCCGCTGTTGAAGGCATCCATTACGGTCGTTTAAGCCATACCGTGACCAGTGATGACCCGTATTACGATGGCCTGGCTATGGGTGTGGTTGACGTTACCATCGCTGATGATGAGTCACCTACCTTGCTGATCCTGCAAAATAATGGTCATGCACAGGTTACTGAAACCGGCGCTGAAGCGGTGCTGGGCGAAGGCATGGTTCTCGTGAACAGTTCCGGCAATTCGGCGCAGGCGAGCTTTGGGCTGGCTGAGGTGGACGAGTTGCAAGGCAATGACAGCGTTAAGTCGGCTCAGGATCTGAGTGCTGCACGCTGGACCACCGCGACTGATCCGACAATTTCAAACTCTAAAGCGGCACCACACATCACTGTTAATGGGCGTGGTGATGGCTCGAAAGATTACTTCAAATTCACTGTTACCCAGGCGATGATTGATGCAGCGGGGACTGCCGGAATTGATTTCTGGGCGGATGTGGATGCGGATTATGCTGCAGGTGACAGCGTTTATTGGCAGAGCAAAACCAACCTGCTGAAACTGGATCAGGGGAAAACCTCGGTTCTGCCCGCTGCCTACTACACCGATAACTACATTAATTACAGGATCACTGAAGCAGGCACTTACTATGTCGAGGTTGAAGGCAATACCAATCGCCTCAGCCCGGTATGGGAAGGTGTACCCGAAGGGACCGATTATAAGTTGCATCTCAGCTTGCCGCAGCAGGTTACCACGGAGTTTGATTTCACCCAGTCACCGCTGCTGGAAGATGAAGATGCAACCGGCTTCGCTAATGGCGCTGGTGGTCAGGTCATCAGTGACACCGATGGCGTCGCCGGTACGGGGAGTGACAATAAGGGCTGGTATAAAGACCCCAACATTCTGATCGGTAACACCGAAGTGGGAGGGGCAATTAACGACTCAATGTCGCATATCACCATTGAAGGGGGCGGCTCTGATAAAACGGATAGCTACCTCTTTGAAGTCACCGATGAGATGCTGTTCAGCGCGGCCGGTTCTGTTAATGGTAATTCTGAAGCCGGTAGTACAGGCGGTTGGTACACCTCTGCGGGTATTAATTTCCCGGCTACCGTTACTGTGGGTGATCGGTGGCATGTCACTGTCTCCGGTGAGACCTATGACGTAGAGGCGGCGAGCACCAGTGGTGCTGATCTTGCTACGGCACTCCTGAATAAGCTGAACGATGCCAATACCGGGCTGGATAGCTTCTTTAGTGCGGCTAAGGGAAGTTCAGCCGACGATGTCGTGATCACCAATGCTGACAACGGCTTTAAGTTGTCGATCACCCATGAAACAACCTATTCTGCGGTGCAATCATCCACCGCATTGCAGCAAACCAGTCTGGTTCTGAAGGCACCTTCATTCGGTATTGCCAATGGGCAGGACTGGATCGTCACCATTGATGGTCAGGATTACACCTTTGCTAAGACTTCCGGTGCCAATAACCTCAACACGGTGGGTACAGGCCTGGTGGGTGCGGTGAAAGCAGTGCTGGGGCAGGATTATCGGATCGAATATGATAGTGCCTCTAAAAACCTGATCATTACTGACGATGCCAGTAAAGCGATCAGCGTCAGGGTGGTCGGTGATCATGCTGTTGATAGCGGTGCCACTCAGTTAGTTGAAGCGACCTTTACGGTATCCGGGCCAGTCACGACGGCTAAGACCTGGTGGGTAGAGGTCGATGGTCAGCGAGGCAGCTACACCAGCAGTTATACCAAAGCTGCTGATGCGCCCAGCCTGGCAGATATCGCTGCGGGTATCCAGAGCGATCTGAATACTAAGTTGGCTGCTTCGACGTATCAGCTAACGGCAACCACTAATGGTTTCAGTGTCAAACAACTGCAGCATCAGGGTATGACTACCGCGGACAGTGGCTCTGGTGGTACAGGGGCTGTGGCCCGGTCCGCAGAAGTTATTCAGCAAACACTGGTTCTGGATAGCTCACTGACGGCTGAAAACTGGCGTGTTCTGGCTGGCTCAACAACCGTGGCCAGCAACGCAACTGCCCCAGCGACCGATGCTGAACTTGATGCTGTGGGCGCAGATCTGGCCGCTCAGCTGACATCGGGTGCTTATACCGCTGCTTATGTGGCAGCCGATAATACCCTGCGGATAACCCGTGATAGTGGTACCACCAGTCCGGGTCTGACCCTGAATGCCGTGGTGACTGAAAACACTGAAGCCTCCCGCAGCAGCGCTAGTGTGACAGTTTATTCCCAGGCGCTGACCATTGATGCCGGGTATAGCCATAGTAGCAGCGATGTCTGGACCATAGCGGTTAAGGACGCTAATGATAATGACGTGGCCTACACCGGCAGTTCATTGTCGACGATTTATGGCACGGCCGGAGCATCCGGTGGTCTGGCTGGTGTTGCCACAGCACTGACCAATGGACTGGCGGGCATTACGGTGACCGTCGATGCGGGAACCTTAGTGTTCGTCGCGGATGATGAAAGTAGTGTCTCTGCCAGCCTGACGATTACAAACAATGAAGCGGTCAATCTGCCACAGGCCGATACGCGGGATCGTTGGGACCTGTACGTACTGGATATTGATTCTGATGCATCACCCGCCGTGGGGGATGCGTGGTCGATTACGGTGAATGGCATCACTTACACTCATATCGTGAGTCAGAGTGATATCGATGCCGCTGATCCGATCAATGATGTCGTTGCTGACGGCCTGATGAGCCAGCTTTATGCGGCGGGTCTGAGTGACAGTGCTACTGCAACCGGTCATCAGGTGTTGGTTAATAACAACATCAATGATGCGCTTATTTCCAATGGACGTAAGACTCAGGTTCAGGGTCTGTTCGATATCGATTATGGTCATGCCTATAGTGATGTCACTACGAGCATCACCAGCAGTAAATCGTTGTCATCTTCAGGCAATATCCTGACGGGGGCCACCACGACCCTGCGTGTGGTGGAAACACAAGTGACTTCCACACAGTCCTATGTGCCGTACATGAAGGTGTTCGACATGACATCCGGTGCCGTTAACGGCACCGAGATGACCTATGATAAAGACTTTAGCTGGTTGGCGGATAACGGCAGCAGCAGTAAACAGGACCCTATGCTGGAATTCCTGTTTGCCAATAAAGGCACCTATCGTGTCGAAGTGGGCTATTCGGTTACCTACACCATCGATACTAACGTGCGCACGGAAGTGACGACCTTAAAGCAATCTCTGTTGAGTAGCTCTACCAGCACAACGGTCACCTACGACAGTAAGACCACTTCAACAACCTCTCTGGAGGGAATGACCGAGAACTACAAGCTGAATATCTCACTCGATGGCCATGCAACGGACAGCAACTATGTGAAAATGGATGGCATGTTACTGAAGGTAACCAGCGGAGCCAATGCCGGGAAAGTCGCGATTATTGAGAGTTATGACGCGCTAACCGATACCTATATCTTTAAGGATGCTGCCGGTGTACAGGCTGATGCGAACTACGCTGAATATGCCCAGCGCCACGGAGCAAATCTGGTGTCCAGTCTGAGCCTGAGTGCGGGTGACCGGTTCGAGGTCAGCTATCTGATGACCGATGTCGAGGGGTATGCCGATGAAACCTGGCAGGATGACTCCTATCAGGTGGTCTTGTCGGGTGCGCCAATGGTGGTTGATCCGGATACCGGTATGTTGGTGCCTGACGCGGTTACTGTTGATTTTGCCGGAATTGAAACCCGTACGTATCATAGTAACTACGCCTTCGAAGACGGTAAAACCGCCGAGCATAATCTGGTTCAGGTTAACCCTGGCACATCGGGCATCACCTTTGTGGGTGGTACTCCGACGGCTGGTCAGGTGGCCTGGGATGATATTCAGACGGTTACTCTGTCGGCTGCTGATGACAGCATTATTGATGGGGGGGATGCCCAGGTATTTGCCCCGATGGGCGAACGTCTCAACAGCATTCGCGGGCCGATCTCTATCGACGGTGGTTTGGTAGAAAGTGCCGGACAGACGCTGAATAACCCGCTCATATTGCCAGACGAAAATAACTGGTACAAAACCGAAGGTACGCTTACCTCAATTACTGAGGTGGGTGGAAAAATTGTTGTCACCGACGCCGCCGCAGAGTACTGGGACAAAGATGCACGGGCGCATAAACCGGGCTTCAATCTCGACCTTGAAAACGGTCTGTTTGAACTGGTCGTGGTTGATAACGCTACCGGCGAAACGGTCACCATGGAGATTGAATCTGAAAATGGTCAGAGCTTTACCTTAGTCGGAGACTGGCCAAATGGCACGGTGCCAGCGGCTCGTGACTATTACATCAACCCGGTTAACATGAACACCCGGGTGACCGAAGAGACTCAGGTGGATGTGCTCAATCTGTATAACTCTGCCAGTCCCGCTGCGGAAAGCGGCACCTTAACGGCGGACAGTATTACCGGCTTCGGTATGGGTGACAGCATTAAACTGGGTGATGAATTAATCCCGGGTGGCATTCGTTACGCCAATCTTGAATCGCTGTCGATTGAGTTAGGTGAGGGGGCTGATGATCTGACGATTAAGTCCACTCATACCGGCAGTACCACGATCGATACCCATGGCGGAGATGACCGGGTGGCCGTTGAAACGGTGGCAGGCGCTCTGACCCTGAAAACCGGCGATGATAACGACACTGTGACCGTGGGCAGCGAACAGCAGTCAGCCGATGAGATTGCGGCGTTGCTGGTGGTTGATGGTGGCGCAGGTAATAACCAGTTCATAGTGAATGATTCTGGTGATGCCGATAATAATGAAGTGCAGCTGACGTACGACAGTATTACCGGTCTGGATATGCCGTCACTGTCAGAGGTGCAATCGCTCTATATACGTGCCGTATCGGGTCATTACACACTGGATATCGATGGTGTGGCGATCGAGATCGCTGATCTTGAGGAAGCGACCCTGCTGAGCGCACTGCAAACTCACTTCAATGCGGGGCCTGGTCTGCTGGTTGATCGGCAGGAGATCGTCAATGGCTATACCTTTGCCATCACCTTTGGTGGTGAATTGGCTGGTGAGTCTGTCCCTCAGTTACAAATTACCGATATAACCGGGTTGAACGCAGCAGCGGACGCCACCGTTGAGGTTAAAACCAGCACCCTCAGAGAGGGTGCCCGGAGCGCACAAACCGGCCGGATTCAGACGCTGACTCCGGCATCAGCCGGAGTCTATCAGTTAGAAATTCTGGGCCAGTTAACCGCTTCAATTGCGGTCACGGCCACTCAGGCGGAGATCATTGAAGCGTTACGGCCGATCCTGAACCCGAACAACAAGCCTGCTTCCTATGTAAACAGTGACTTGTCGGATCAGCAGGATTACCTGCCTTACACTGACAATGTGTCGGTAACCCGGGTGGGTGATGAGTGGCTGATTCAGTTCCAGGGGGCATATGCCGATGTTGAAATTACCCGGGTGATTGGTGATGCGACCGTTGAAACCCGCATGGAGGGTATTAACTACTACAACATTGGACAGCTTGAAATTAATTTAGGCAGCGGCAGCGATACCGTGAATGTGCTCTCGACTCATCAGGACACTGAAACCAGTATCAACACCTTTGCCGGTGAAGATTCAATCTACGTCACCAGTGATGCAAACGCTGATCTGAGCAATCAGGACACGGCTCACGGCACTCTGGATGGTATCAACGGCCTGCTGAATATTGATGCAGGCAGCGGTTCTAACGCGCTGTATATCAGTGATTTTGATGACACCGATGCCGATAACGCCACCTTAAGTGATGGCCGCATTGTCGGTATGGCGGCGGGGGATATTACCTACACTGCCAGCCATGGTGATTACAATAATGATCTGGTTATCTGGGCAGGTCAGGGCGCGGATCAGATCACCATTGATGGCGTCTACCTTGAAGGGGTTAGCGTGACCTCCTTCTATGCCAACGCAGGCAGCGACAGCATTACGGTCACCGCCTCTGATGATCTGCTGAATCCGGCTCACGGAGTACTGGCACCATTGGGTGATAGTGAGGCCCGTCGTCTGGATATCTTTGGTAATACCGGTGAGGATGAAATTTATGCCGGTGCTGCTACGCTGGCGATCCGTGTTCATGGTGATGAAGATAATGACCTGATCTTCGGTAGCCAGGGAGATGACATTCTCTATGGTGATGACGGTGATGACCGTCTCTATGCCAACGGCGGTGATGACATCGTCTACGGTAATGTGGGTCGCGATACCCTGGAGGGTAACGCCGGTAGCGATACCCTGAGAGGCGGGATCGGGGACGATATTATCAGCGGTAATGGCGGTGATGACGTTATCTTCGGCGAAACCGGTAACGACATCCTCTTCGGTGATAACGGTTCAGTACAGGATGCCGCAGGCAATGCGCTGCTGGCCCGTGAACTGGACAGCCTTGCACTGATCACCAGTGATGACATCACTGCCGCTGGCAAAGATAGCATCGAGGGTGGTGAAGGCAATGACCGTATTATTGCTGGTCTGGGTGGTGACTCTGTCACTGATGCCACCGGCGACAACGTGGTGCTGGGCGACCTGGGGTCAATCCGCTATACCGGCGTCAGTGCCAGCAGTGCGGGTATGGTAACCCGGGTTAATGCCGGTAACACTCACGGCGGCGATGATACTATCGTGGTCGGTAATACCTCCGGTAACAATATTGTTATCGGTGGTCAGGGCAGTGATGCGATCACCACTGGCAGTGGCGCGGATGTCGTGCTGGGTGATAATGGTGAACTGATTTACAGCAATGCTATCCTGACCCGTGCAAGGGCGACTGAGACCAGTATCGGCGGAGCCGACCTGATTAATGTGGGTGAAGGTGATAACACCGTTATCGCCGGACAGGGTGCAGACACCGTCAGCAGCGGAAGCGGTAATGACCGGGTGATTGGTGATAACGGTGAGATCGTTATTGGCAGCAACGGTGTGGTGCAGACGATTCAGACTACCGACATCGTTAATGGTGGTGATGACATTATTATCCTTGCCGATGGTCATAATACCGTGCTCGCAGGTCAGGGTGATGACACCATCACCACCGGAGCCGGTGATGATGATATCTTTGGTGACAATGGCCTGATTGAATACATTGACGGACTGGCCGTACGTCTGCTGTCTACGGATGTCGACGCAACCAGCACCGGTGTGGATATCATCAATGCCGGTGAGGGCACTAACCGGGTGATCGCTGGCTTTAATGCTGATACGGTCACCTCTGGTAGTGGTGTTGATGTGATACTGGGTGATGCGGGCGAGCTGATCTATCTCAATAACGTTCTCCAGCGTGCTACCACGGCTGCAACACCTTTAGGTGGTGCTGACACGATCAGCAGTGGTGATGGCAATAACCTTATTCTGGCGGGCGCTGGTGGGGATGTTGTCGTTACCGGAAGCGGTGATGACGTTATTCTGGGCGATACCGGTGAAGTCCTGTTCGAAGCAGGTGCATTGCAGAGCGTTACCACAAACAACGATGGCAGCGGTGACGACAACATCAGTTCCGGGGCCGGTGATGATATTGTCTTTGCTGGTTTGGGCAGCGATGTTATCAGTGCCGGAGCCGATAATGACATCGTCATTGCTGATACCGGTAGCCTGAATTATAACTTCACCTCTGAACCTGCAGTACTGATCAGGAATGATGTTGATCCGACGCTGGGTGGCGATGATATTGTTGATCTGGGTGCAGGTAATGATATTGGTCTCGGGGGCGCGGGTTCCGACTCGATTAAGGGGCAGGCAGGTGAAGATGCTATCTTTGGTGACTTTGTTCAAATCAGTATATCGGCGACGGGCCTGAGAGACTTCCAGTCTACCCTGCCTACCTATGGTTCAAGTGATCTGCTGTCAGGCGGAGACGGGTTTGACATCATGGTGGGTGGTGCCGGCGTTGACTTCTTCGATGGCAGTTTAGTCACCGACGTTATTCTTGGGAACTATGCGCGGATTCAGGATTCCGCCGACTTCACCTCCTTGCTGATCGTGGCCGACCCAACCGACCGGGAAGTTATCTCTTCCAGCCTGTTTGGTGTCTATGGCGTAGGTACGGGGTCAGCAGCGGATCAGGCCGAGGCCCGCTTTGTCGATGACGAGGGGAGCTCCGATGAATCTCCGCTGCGCACCGATACCGCGTTGCGTCTGATGCCACTGTTGAACGGTGATGAACTCGCACAAATGTCCGACAGTGAGTTGAAAGAATTTTTGCGGAATCTGCCATTACTGGGGGCTGAACACAGAAGAAGTTCTGCGCACACCTCCGGGCCAGCAGCTGCGCCGCAAGAATCTCAGGAGCCTACTGTACCGGAGACAGCAGATGATGCCATAATCCCTGTGACTGCAAATAATCCAGCAGCGCTGAACCGGGTATGGATGCCCGCTGACAGCCGCGCTGATGGGGATGCCGCAGATGTAGAGAGTGAATACCCACTAGCTATGAATGCATCCCTGTCTGATTCGCTGGCGGTAGGTCTCTTGCTGGCAGCCAATGTGGCCGGCCAGCGCGGATGGAAGCTTAGTCGCCTGAGTGATGAAGAGAGCGTTATTCAGGGCGACTTACAGGACTTGCGCAAAACTCAGTCCAGCCGGAAGTATTCAATCTGGCAGAAACAGGACTTTTGTTGATTTTTTCAAACGGAAAACATTGAGGAATATAGATGTCTGGCGATACTGTAGAAAAGAAGAAAGTAAGTGGACCAACGATTCGTTGGGATGACAGCAAAATGCGCAGCACTTACGCTAATGTATGCAATGTTTCTAGCACACGCGAAGAAGTGACTCTGTTGTTTGGCACCAACCAGGCATGGCGTGCCGGTCAGAAAGAGGTGGGTATTGAACTGACTGATCGAATGATCCTTAGCCCATTCGCGGCGAAGCGTTTATCACTGCTGTTAAACAGCGTGGTGGCGGAATATGAAAATCGTTTTGGTACCCTGGATGATGCAGGTGCCAATAAAGGTTAAATAGTCGAGAGTTGACCGACTTCTGAACGCTTCGGTATGTTTGACATACCGGGGCATTTTTATATTTAGAACGATAAAAAAAGAACTGATATATGGGTGTGATAACTGCTTCGCTGCCGGATTCTGTTCAGCAGCTGAATGGGCTGCTGGATACCCATCATGAAAACTGGCACTTTACCTGGCTGGAATGGTTGTGCAGTCAGCTTCCTGAGGCACGTTTAGCACTAGTGGTCGCCGATGAAGCGCACAATGGACAGTTTCATTCGGTGGCTATCTGGCCTGAAGAGGGGGTTCAGGATAAGTTATTACTCGACGCGACCGAAGAGACCCTGAAGAAAAAACAACCGCTCATCATGCCGCTGAATGATGGTAAGCATCATATTGGCAGCTACCCTGTTTTTGTGGATGGCACGTTACGTGCTGTTGTGACACTGATGATCAGTGCCGCCGACGAAGCTGAACTGCATAAATCCCTGGCGGTGATTGAGTATTGTGCCGGCTGGCTGGAATTACGTCTTTCGCGCAATCTTTTAAGTAGGGTGGCCAGTGATAATCAGCGTCAGCATATTGTTATTGATAGTATTGCTCATGTGCTTGGCGAGCGCGATTTTGAACATGCGGCGCTGCGTTTTGTTAATCTGATGGGAAAATACTTAGATGCAGAGCGCGTTGTGCTTGGCTTTGTTAAAAATGCTGAGTTAGTGGTTCACTCTGAGTCAGATAGTAGTGGCCACAGTAAAAAGCATGAGCTGGTGAAATTAACCACACAGGCGATGCAGGAAGCAACCGATCAGCAAGAATCGATTCTATGGCCAGCCCTGGATGATCAGAACCGGGTCACCCATGCTCATAGCATTTTAGCGAGTGAAAAAGGCCAGCGGGCACTGATGACTATTCCGCTGGTGGATAAAGAGTCCTGCTATGGTGCGGTGCTTTTTGACCGTCCCGCCGACCAGCCTTTCACTCGTGAAGAGCAGCTCACCGCTGAAGCGCTGACTAACTTTGTCGGTGTTGTGCTGGAAGAAAAACGCCAGTCCTGCCTACCGTTGTATGCTTATTGTCTGCGCAGCTGTAAAAATCAGCTGAGCCGCCTGCTGGGGCCGGGCTATCTCGGACGCAAAATTACGCTGTTTTGTCTTATCTTCTTATCCCTCTTTTTCTGTCTGATGCCGGGCAGCTACAACATCAGCGCGGATGCGGTGATTGAAGGCGCTGAGTTACGTTCCATTGTTGTGCCCTACGATGGCTATCTGCAGCGGGCCACGCACAGAGCCGGTGATACATTGAAGGAGGGGGAGTTGTTAGCCGAGCTGGACACCCGTGAATTGCGCTTACAGCTGATGAGCTGGGTAAACCAGGAAGCAACCTCCCAGCGTAAATATGAAGAAGCGCTGGCCCGAAGTGAGCGTACACAGGTACAGATCAATAATGCTCAGGGGCAGCGGGCGCGGGCCGAAATAGAGCTGCTTGAATACCAGATCTCTCAAGCCGCCATGAAGGCCCCATTTGATGCCCTGGTGGTATCGGGGGACCTGAGTCAGCGTATAGGCACACTGGTGCGCCAGGGGGATGTGTTATTTGAATTATCGCCGCGTAGCGATTTCCGGCTGGCGATGTACGTTGATGAGTATCGTATTAACGATATTAGTCAGGGACAAACCGGACAGCTGGTGTTGGCGGCGCTGCCCGATGAGAAGTTTTCTTTCACGGTTACCCGTGTAAATCCCATGGCCGAGATAATGGATGGCGCAACGGTGTATCGCGTTGAAGCCAGTTTTAACAACCGTGATGACATGCTACGGGTTGGCCTGGAAGGTGTGGCGCAGATCTATGTGGATGAGCGCCTGTTAATCAGTATCTGGACGCGGAGCATGGTTGATTGGATGAAACTTCAACTATGGCGTTTCTGGGGATAGTGCAGTGGTATCGGCAGACTGATATGGAGTCATCATGAGCGCTAACTTATTTTCCAGCGACTGGTATCAGATTGCCGAATTGAAACCCCGGTTGCGTCGTCATGTGACGGTTAATGCGCACCGCTATCGGGGGCGGCGCTGGTATGTGCTTGAAGATCATGTCACCGGTCAGGTGCGCCGTCTTTCTCCGCAGTCCTATCTGATTGTTGGTTTAATGAATGGTGAGCGAACCATTGACCGGCTGTGGGAGTTGTCATCGCAGCGCCTGGGTGAGGAGATGCCGACCCACGAAGAGATGCTGCAACTACTGGCAAGCCTCTATCAGGCAAACCTGGTCAGCATGGATACCAGCGGTGATATCAGTGAACTGTTTGAGCGCGGCCAGGAAGCAGAAAGAACCCGCTGGATGGCCAAGCTGAAGTCACCCTTATCGATTAAAATCCCGCTGGTCGATCCCGAACGGTTTTTAGTGGCGACGCAAAAATATGTCAGACCACTCTTTTCCATGACAGCGCTGCTGGTCTGGTGCGCCTTGATTATCAGTATGGTCGTCATGGTGGGGCAGCATTGGGATGAGTTAACCTCCAATGTGACTGACCGGGTATTAGCGGCAGACAATCTGGTGCTGCTATGGTTTGTCTATCCCATCATCAAACTCCTGCATGAGCTGGGCCACGGTTATTGCGTCAAACGCGGTGGTGGCGAAGTTCATGAATTAGGCGTAATGCTGCTGGTGCTCCTGCCGATGCCCTACGTTGATGCTTCGTCGACCAGTGCCTTTGCCGATAAGAAACAGCGGGTGTTAGTCGGCTCAGCCGGTATTATCGTTGAACTGTTTATTGCTGCGGTGGCGATGTTTGTCTGGGTGAATGCTGAACCCGGCATGATTAAATCGATAGCTTACAATGTGATTTTTATCGCCGGGTTATCCACCGTGATGGTGAACGGTAATCCGCTGCTGCGCTTTGATGGCTATTACATCTTCTCAGATTTCATTGAAATTCCTAACCTCGGTCAGCGCTCTAATCAATACTGGGGATGGCTGACTAAGCGATTCATGTTTGGTGTCAGTGGTCTGGCGTCTCCCGCTTATGATCGTCGTGAGGCGGCCTGGTTATTTATTTACGGGTTTGCCTCTTATATTTACCGTATGTTCCTGATGGTCACGATTGTGTTATTCGTGGCGCAGCAATATTTCTTTATTGGCATTGTGCTGGCGATATGGGCGCTGGTTGGCACACTGATCGTGCCAAACTTCAAACTGCTGAAAAAAGCCTGGCAAGACTCTGATATTCGCTCGGGGCGGCGCAGTCCTTCTGTGATGATTCCCGTGACCGCCGGTATTGTCCTCTTACTGTTATGTGTGCTGCCTTTACCGTTGACCACCAGTGTTGAAGGGGTGGTGCAACTGGGGGAACAGCGCCGGGTGCTGGCAGAGGAAAACTGCTTTGTTGAAAAGCTACATCAACCACCTGGTGCTATGGTTCATAAAGGCGATCTGCTGATCAGCTGCGACAATCCCCAATTGCATAAAGAGCAGTTAGTCCTGCAACAGCAGTTCATCGAGGCCAAAGCCGAACGGCAGGGGGTCTGGAATGATCCTGTGCAGTTAAAAATATATGATGATCAGTTGTCGCGATTAAATTCAGAGTTGAAAGAGAACGAAGCCCGGCTCGCCTCCTTAAATCTGTATGCTAAGGCGGACGGTATCTGGTCCCTGAGAAACCCAACAGATCTGCCGGGGATGTTTGTTAAGCGTGGTGATCTGATCGGGCATGTCATCACCGATAACGACATTTCAATTCGCGGCATGGTGCCCGAAGCGGATATTAAACTGATTCGTGAAAAAACAGATGCGGTCTTTGCCCTGCAAACATCGGATCTGAATACAGAGCTAGTACCGCAGAGCTGGTTTGTTTTCCCGGCGACAACAAAAGAACCTGTGAGTGGAATACTGACAGAATCAGCCGGCGGAACGATTATTATGGACCCCTCCTCTGCCGCCGACATGCCCCAGGCGTTACAGCGATACTTTATTGTTGCGCTCGAGTTTGAACACTTTCCCGTGGTCTACGTTGATGAGCGTATTCATCTGAAGTTTGAGCATCCACCGGAGGCTGTTGTTTACCGGCTGTATCGTTTAATCCGGCGTACGTTCCTGGAGTACTTCAGTGTCTGAGTATGCCAGAAAGCAGCCCGTTATCGCGGGCTTACGTAACGAATATAAATGGAAGGACAGCAATCGCCTCGACACCTTTCTGAAAAAAACAAAAGAGCTGTCGATGAAGTTCGGCAGTCAGCTGTTACGACGTAATGAACGTATCGTTAAATCAATTTTTAAACGATCAGACGAACTTGAGCGTTATACCGACGATGAACTGCAACAGGCGCTGGATAACATTCGCCAGACCCTGCGTCTGAAAGGGATCAGTACGGCGACCATTATTGAAGCGTTTTCAGTGATCAGAGAGATCAGTGGCCGCGTACTTGGAATGCGTCACCATCACACCCAAATCCGAACCTCACTGGCGATGTTGCGCGGTGGTATTGCCGAGATGGCAACGGGCGAGGGTAAAACCCTGGCCGCGACGCTGGCGGCTGCGACCGCCGGGCTTGCCGGTATTCCTGTGCATGTTGTCACGATCAACGATTACCTGGCGGAGCGGGATGGCGAAGAGATGTTGCCCCTGTATGAAGCACTGGGATTAACCGTCGGGATTATTGTTCATGAGAAGGAGTTGCATGAACGGCGCGAGATCTACGCCTGTGATATCTGCTATTGCAGTAATAAAGAGCTGACATTCGACTTTTTGAAGGATGGCCTGGTACTGGCCCATAGAAAAACAACACGCATGCAACAGGCGTCGTTGCTAACCGGGGATGCATCCTGGTCGGATAATTTACTCTTACGTGGTTTGCATTTTGCCATCGTTGACGAAGCCGATAGTGTTTTTATTGATGAAGCGAGAACGCCGTTGATTATATCCGGCCAGGAAAAATTTGGTCAGCGGGAAGAGCTGTTGTTGAAGACCGCCATGGATATTGCCCGCCGGTATGAAAAAGGGGTTCATTTCAAACAGGATGAAAATGGCCAGATCCATCTGACCGCTGCTGGTCAAACCCTGTTGGTTGAGTGTTGCGAACCCCTTGATGGGCTGTGGAATAGTAGTTTTTATCGCGAACCCCTGGTGAAACAAGCGCTGTCTGCATTGCATGTCTATCACCTCGACAGGGATTACATTATCGATGAAGAGGGCGCCGTGCAGATTGTCGACCTCTATACCGGCCGTGTTATGCCGGGGCGCAGCTGGGGGCAGGGTCTGCAGCAGATGATCGAGATGAAAGAGAAGTGCGAGCTGACCAAGCCCCGTGAAACCAATGCCGAGATCAGTTATCAGAACTTTTTCAGAAAGTATCATCACCTCTGCGGTATGACGGGCACCGTCAAAGAGGTTGCCGGCGAGCTGTTAGATGTGTACCGGCTGCGCAGCGAGACAATCCCCTTGCTGAAAAAAAGTCAGCGGCGGCAGGCGGTCTGCGAAGTGTATCTGACAGAAGATGAAAAGTGGGCCCGGGTAGCCGGGATGACCCATGAGCTGGTTGCGCAGGGGCAAGCGGTGCTTATCGGGACAAACTCCGTGGCCTCATCTGAAGCGATCAGCGAGGTTCTGACCCGTGAATCTATCGGGCATAAGATATTAAACGCACGACAGGATAAAGAGGAAGCAGAGATCGTCGCCGTCGCCGGTCTTCCTGGCGCCGTGATGGTGGCGACCAGCATGGCCGGACGTGGAACCGATATCAAGCTGACCGACGAAACCAGAGCTGCGGGCGGCCTGCATGTTGTGATTACTGAACTGCAGGATTCAGCCCGGATAGACAGGCAGTTAGCTGGCCGCAGTGCGCGCCAGGGGGACCCGGGGTCGGTGAGTAAAATCTTATCCTTAGAAGATCAGCTGGTTAAACGGATGGCAGGGCCGGTGCTGCGAAAGCTCATTCAGGCGATTAGTACCGCAGGGGTAAGGTTGCCGCATCGCTTGGGTTATCGCATCCAGGTGAGTTGTCAGAACAAACTCTCACGCAGCCATTACAAACAGCGTATGCAACTCATAAAAGTAGATACGCAGCGTCAGCGGACGCTGGCATTTACCGGAGATAAACAATGAAAAAACAAAAAATCATATGGGTGTTTGCTGCAGGCCTTCTGCTGGCCCGGTCCGCAACTCTCTATGCTGATGAGTTCACGTTATCCACGCTGGGCTGCATGTTAGAGCCAAGTGAAAAGGTACAGATCAGCTCTCCGGTCACCGGCGTGCTCGACAAAGTACAGGTGAAACGGGGAGACCGGATTAAAAAAGGCCAGTCTCTGTTTCAGCTAAAGGCCGGTGTTGAAAGAGAAGCGGTGAAATTAGCCCGGGTCAGGGCGGAGTTCGCGACCAGAAAGCAACAGCGTAATCAGGACCTGTATGACGAAGATATTTTAACCGCCAATGAACGCGACGAAATTGAAACTGAGGTGCTTATTGCCCGATCGGAGTTACGTTTAAAGCAGCAGGAACTCGCGTTGCGCCGGGTCGCCAGTCCCATTAACGGAGTGGTGGTTAATCGTTTTAATAATGAAGGCGAGTATGTAACCACCGACCCTATTTTGTCACTGGCCACATTAGATCCGTTGCATGTTGATCTGCTATTACCTGCTATGTATTTCGGAAAAATATCGCCTGACCAGGAACTGTTAATCAAACCCGAATCAGAGGATATCGCTGCCCGAAAAGCTAAAGTGGATATTGTCGATCCGATCATTGATTCAGCCAGTGGCACTTTCCGTGTCCAACTGGTGATGCGGAACCCCGGACATAAAATTCCCGCCGGTATTCGCTGTAGTGCGCAAGCGGTAAGCCAGCCTTAGAAACATGATGAGCAAACGCAGCAATGTCCTTTTAAGCATCATTCTGGTTCTGGTGTTACTGAATTTAGGGTTAACCGGGTGGCTGCTGGTAAATCAGGCCACGGGTGTTGCCTCAGTGAGGGCTGATCAGGCAGAGAGTCTCTCCGCTGCAGAGGCAAAGGTCTGGGGTGAAAAAGTAACCAGGCTCTATAACCAGCAGGATCACCAGAGGCTATATCGCCTGTTTAACCAACAGGCAAAACAGAAGATTAGTCATCAGCAACTGCAAACCCAGTTGCAGAACCTGTATCAATTGTTTGGCAAAATAGAGACACACACCTTTGTCAGTGCCCAGAAAATGGGCGAAAAGGGCGCCGAACAGTATTACAACCTGCTGTTTAATATCATCGTGAGTGAAGCCGGTAAACAGGCGCCAAAGCTAACGATCGTGATTATTAAAAAAGGCGCGGCCATTAGTATCTATGGTGTGCGCATCAACGCTAATTATGCCCTGGATGGCTGACGTCTTAAGAGATCCTTCTGAGTAATGCTCTATCTGAACCCGGACGAGCATAACTGATGAGCGGTTTCTAACCGCTATAAAGTCGGCAAGCCGTGTCGATCTTTAACAGCATAAAAATATAGCGGTGGTATAATCCGCCCATCTTCAGCACGCAATGCGAATAGGTCATGAAAGAGATCATCCTGCTTAACATCTCCGGCCAGGACAAGCCGGGCGTTACCTCATCAATCACCAGTATTCTGGCACAGTTTGATATCGATATTCTCGATATCGGCCAGGCGGTTATCCACAACACCCTGTCACTGGGTATTCTGATCGGCGTTCCCGCCCGGTCTGAAGCTTCCAGCCTGCTGAGGGATGTCCTGTTCAAAGCCCATGAGATGGATATGAATATCCGTTTTGAACCTGTGACTGAAAAGGAGTATGGAAGCTGGGTGGGTGAGCAGGGGAAATCCCGTCATATTATCACCCTGCTGGCCCGTAAAATTACCGCTGAGCATATCGGCAAGGTGACCCAGACCGCTGCCGACCATGGCTTGAATATCGATAATATCAGTCGTCTGTCCGGCCGGGTGGCGGTGGGTGCCGCTGCTCTGGAAAACAGCGAAGAAAAGACCCGTGCCTGCGTTGAATTTTCGGTGCGTGGTGCACCAGCTGATTCGGCCCAGTTGCGTGAAGAGTTTCTCCGTATCGCCAGCGATCTGGATGTGGATATCGCCTTCCAGAAAGATGATATCTACCGCCGTAATCGTCGTCTGGTGGTGTTCGATATGGACTCTACCCTGATTGAAGCCGAGGTGATTGATGAGCTGGCCAAAGAGGCCGGTGTGGGCGCACAGGTCGCAGAAATTACGGAAGCGGCGATGCGTGGCGAGATCGACTTCACTGAAAGCTTTAAACGGCGTATGGCCCTGCTGAAGGGGCTGGACGAGTCCGTCCTTGAACGGATAGCCCACAGCCTGCCATTGACCGAGGGTGTAGAAGAACTGGTCTCTAAACTGAAAGCGCTGGGCTTTAAAACCGCGATTCTCTCCGGTGGGTTTAACTACTTCGGTAACTACCTGCAGCAGAAGATGGGCTTTGACTACGTCTATGCCAACGAGCTGGAGATTGTTGATGGCAAAGTCACCGGTAATGTCACCGGCACTGTCGTCGACGGTAAGCGTAAAGCTGAACTGCTGCGCAAAATAGCCGAGAAAGAGGGCGTCAGCCTGGAACAGACCATCGCCGTCGGTGATGGCGCCAATGACCTGCCAATGCTCTCCATCGCCGGCCTGGGCATCGCCTTCCGGGCCAAACCACTGGTCCGCCAGAGCGCCAAACAAGCGATCTCAACCCTGGGGCTGGATGGGATTCTCTACCTCATCGGCTTCCGTGATCGGGATAGGATATAAAAGCAAAGAAGTCGCTAGACGCGGCTTCGCCGCTTGAGAAATCAGAACGCTGCTGCGCAGCTCGCTAGCCGCTAGACGTCACTTCGTGACTTGCTAGAAAAAGCAAGAGCTTAAAAACCACCAGGTTGCAGGTTATTCCACTCGTTCCCACGCTCCCGCGTGGGAATGCGTACCTTGCTACCCTGCTCAATAAACCTGTAATAATCCAGACGTACCGGGATAATCTTCTGCTGTAATGGTTCGGTACTTTACAGAAAAAAGTGCAGTGCTTCTCTTAAATCACTCAAACTTAAATCTGGCGGCCCTTTTTGCTAATAAGCGCAGGGCATCGATAAGAATGTTTGCTGTTTGGGGCGTGTGAACACCGGAAACAGTGTAATACTATCAAGGAGACAAAGTGTAGCTGCTGAGGTTTAGTTATTTTATAGCAGCTTCTATCCTTATGCATTCCCACGCGGGAGCGTGGGAACGAGACATACTTAACAATAACGCACTGACCTTGCTGATGACTACAAACGCTTTTTCGAGCAAGGAAACGAAGTTTCCGTCGAGCCACGAGCAAGATGCGAAGCATCGATCAAGCCACGGCTTTTCATGCTATTCAAAAAAGTCGTAAGTCATCTCTTCTGTTGGCGGCTGCAGGTAGTAGCCCTGAATATAATCGACGCCCAGTTTCCAGAGTTTACCCATCAGTCGGGTGTCTTCAACAAGGGGCGCAATGCTGCCGATACCTGATTTTTTCAGGTCTTTGATCATGGCGGCAAAGGCTTTGTCTGAGTCGGATGAGTTGTTGAGGTCCTGAATGTAGAAACCATCCAGTTTAACCAGATCCGGTTTCAACTTACTACGCAGTAGTTCACGGTTTTCTGAGACGCCGAAATGTTTAATGGAAAACTTACAGCCCAGCTTTTTCAGGCCAAAGCGGAACTGTTCAGCTTCAACCTGGCTGGTGCTCAGGTCTGATTCACTGGCCTGGAAGATGATCATCTCAGCAGGAATACGGTATTCCTTGAGCTGATCGGCAACCCAGTTCAACGCATTGGCATCCTGATAAAAAGCGGCAGTCAGGTTGATAAATAACCGGCTACGTTGTTTCTGTTTAAGCTGTTCGGCGACACGAGCGAAGGCGTGCTTAATAACCCATTGATCGATACGGATACTGATATCGCTGCTGTCCATCGTTGTCAGGAAGACATTGGGTGATAATCCTTCCTCACCATCGTTCTCCTGTAAGCGCAGGAAGACTTCATAGTTGCCCCATCCATTGGCAGAAGCCAGCGCGACAATCGGTTGAAACAGAATGCGGAATTTATCATTTTCCAGAGCATCGATGATCATATTGATCGAAGAGTCGTCAATGTCATCATGGGCTTCATCTTCGAGTTCGAAGAGCTGTACGCCGTTTCCACGCTGGCCATTATTCAGAACCGCATCCGCTGCACTTCTGGCGCGGTCAATCAGTTCGACATAGTGAGGCGCGTTATCGTTGATAGAACAGATACCGATGCTGCAGGTGGTTTGCACCGTAGTGCCGGTGACATCAATGCTCAGTTGAGCGATGGCCTGGCACAGCTGGTCAGCCAGCTTAATGGCTTTATCAGGGCTTGGATCATGGAACAGGATTGCAAAAACATCATCGTCCAGTCGGGCGCAGATATGGATCTTGTTAATTTTCTGTTGTAACAGTTCAGCAACGTCAGCCAGCACGATGTCGCTGCCGCTGGTTCCCAGCTCAGACTGCAACGCGCTGTAATTATCAAATTTCATATAGAGGAAGCTGCAGTCCGATCCGCCGGTCAGTGCGCGGTGGGCGGCTTTTTCCAGTGCGTTGATTATATAATGACTGTTATATAGGCGGGTGGTCGCGTCGAGATTTTCGAAACTCTCTTCATTTGCAATAATCTCTGGGCTGATGATGACCTGAAGGCAGGTTTGCCCCATATAGCGTGCATGCTGGATTGTGAAGGTTGCCTGAAAGTTGGTGCCATCAACGCGGCGGGCTTTCAGTTCGGTTTTAACCCCGTTACTACTGACCAGCAGAGCTTCCTCAAGCGCCGCTTTTAACTGATCACGGTCTTTTAAGACGGTAAATTTATCCAGCGGTTCATACTGCAGATCATTACTACTGTCTTCCAGACCAAACTGCTCGAAAAATGCGGGATTGCTATAGAGCGTTACCAGTTCTGAGGTGAGATATACAATGGGCAGCGTCGATAGATCAGCCATCTGCTGGCACTGCTTATCCGATTCGGCAAGTTCGGCTTCAACAATACGCAGTCGACGTCTGGTTTCAAGGTGTTCAAGCTGTCTGCGGATCTGGATCAGCAGCAGTTCCTGTTCGTCCAGGGATATGACGGTTGCCATCCGTGCTTTCAGTCCCTGGAGGAGAGCATGGCTGTCGCTGCGGGGGACCAGCTGAATAATCGGAATATCTTTGTTTAGCCGGTGCAGTATCTGTACCGCCTCTCTTGCGCCAAACTTGCCCTCAACCTGAGGGCTGAGTATCAGGTCCCAGGAGCGCTCGCTGAGCGCCTGATTGAACTCCTCTACTGACTGAACCTGTTGTCCTCTGGGAGCGAGTCTGGCACCCCGTAGCAATGTGATAATCGGATCCGCTTCCTCTGCGGTCAGACCCAGAAACAGGATATGCACATTCTTACGCAGTCGCTGTCGCTTTTCAGAAATAATCCTTTTTAACAGGCCATCAGGCGTACCTGTTGCTGCTTGTCCGCTCATTTTTTTCTTCTGCAGTTAAAACATTATATTGAACTCTGAGTGTATCCGCTTTAAGCCGATCTGTCAGCGGGAAGGTTTTAAAAATCCATCGCTCCTGGGACGAGGGGCATGAAGAGGGTGGCGAATTAAGAGCCGTAGCTCGTCGTCACAAAGAGCTTTAAAAGCCGTAGCTCGTAGCTCGACGTCACAAAGAGCGTGACTTGTTCGTTGCTCGGAAAGCCTTCTTTTTAAGTGAAGGTAATATTCTTCAGTCATGAGCGTTGTAAGAAAGTTTTGGTGCTGATTGGGTTGGGGCTGATAATTCCGAGCAACGAGCAACGAGCAACGAGCAACGAATTGCTTATAAACTGAAGTGTTAGGCTGACTTAGGATTTATTTAAAAACGAAAAGCATTAAGTGACGAAAGAATGGCTGGGGTAGGAGGATTCGAACCTCCGCATGACGAGATCAAAACCCGTTGCCTTACCGCTTGGCGATACCCCAGCAAAAGAATGGTGGCAATAGCGGGACTCGAACCTGCGACCCTCGCATTATGAATGCGATGCTCTAACCAGCTGAGCTATATTGCCATTTATATAACAGTGGGTTTAATAACCGTTATATAAATTGGCTGGGGTAGGAGGATTCGAACCTCCGCATGACGAGATCAAAACCCGTTGCCTTACCGCTTGGCGATACCCCAGCATTGTCTGATAAGTGAATGGTGGCAATAGCGGGACTCGAACCTGCGACCCTCGCATTATGAATGCGATGCTCTAACCAGCTGAGCTATATTGCCTTAGCACTTATCAAGGCCGCGAATTATTCTCTTTTTTACCAATCATGTCAACCAATTGGCAGGAAAAAACCGGTCAATTTCGTTGCCTTTTATCAGGCAAAAAAATAGCCATCCTGAATGGCTTCAGAATGGCTGTTTTTTGTACGAAAAACAGGGAGCGTCTCAGAGACTTTCCTGTTTTTGTATTAAACGTTAAAGCGGAAGTGCACTACATCACCGTCTTTGAGGATGTAGTCTTTACCTTCAAGACGCCACTTGCCAGCATCTTTAGCGCCAGCTTCGCCCTTGTACTGAATGAAGTCGTCATAGCCAATCACTTCGGCACGAATAAAACCCTTCTGGAAATCGGTGTGGATGACACCCGCGCCTTCAGGTGCGGTAGCGCCCTGTTTAACGGTCCAGGCACGCACTTCTTTAACACCAGCGGTGAAATAAGTATGCAGCCCCAGCAGGGAATATCCGGCGCGGATTACCCGGTCAAGGCCAGGCTCTTCCATGCCCATTTCCTGCAGGAACTCGAGCTTTTCTTCATCTTCCAGCTCGGAGATTTCCGCTTCCATTTTGTTGCAGATAATAACAACTTCAGCGCCTTCCTCACTGGCCAGTTGGATTACTTTGTCCAGATGAGGGTTGTCTTCAAAGCCATCTTCGGCAACGTTGGCGATATACATGGTGGGTTTGACGGTCAGCAGGTGGAACTGACGGATCTCTGCCTGCTCGGCGTCATCCAGGTCCAGCGCCCGTACCGGTTTGCCCTGTTCCAGCTGCGCCAGCACTTTTTCCAGGATTACCTTGGATTTCAGCGCATCTTTATCGCCGCTTTTGGCAACCCGCATCACTTTGTTCAGCTGTTTTTCAACGGATTCAAGGTCGGCCAGGGCCAGTTCGGTATTGATAATCTCAATATCATCGATCGGATCGATCTTATTGGCCACGTGAATCACGTTGTCATCTTCAAAGCAGCGAACCACGTGGGCGATGGCATCGGTTTCACGGATATTGGCGAGGAATTTGTTGCCCAGGCCTTCGCCTTTGGAGGCACCGGCGACCAGCCCGGCAATGTCGACAAATTCCATGGTGGTTGCCAGAACCCGTTCTGGTTTTACAATCTCTGCCAGGGCATCCAGACGAGGGTCTGGCATAGGCACAACGCCAGCGTTGGGTTCAATCGTACAGAATGGAAAGTTTTCTGCGCCAATGCCTGCTTTGGTCAGGGCGTTAAACAGAGTAGATTTGCCTACGTTTGGCAAGCCAACGATGCCGCATTTGAAACCCATGGCTGTGATCCTGTCGTCAGTTGTTCGGCTTAAAGGAGTGTAAGGTGGTCATCGCTTTGTGCCAGTCGCCGCCTGCGGCCTGCTCCAGCACTCGCAAAGCTTCGTCGCAGGCGGCTTCCGTTAATGTGAATTCGGAAGACGGTGCTTTTTTCAGGACGAAGCCGGTGACCTCGCTTGCGCTGCCCGGGTGTCCGATGCCGATGCGCAGGCGATAGAAATTCTTGTTGTTGCCCATTTTGCTGATAATGTCGCGTAAACCGTTATGGCCACCGTGACCTCCGCCTAATTTAAAGCGGGCAACACCGGGGGGCAGATCGAGTTCATCGTGGGCGACAAGGATTGATTCAGCAGGAATCTTGTAAAAGTTAGCCAGTGAGGCAACCGCCTGGCCACTGAGATTCATAAAGGTGGTTGGGATCAGCAGATGAACGGGCTTGCCATTCAGTGTGATCTTACCGTACAGGCCATGAAACTTGGTTTCAGGCTTGAGTTGGATAAGGTGCCGGGCAGCAAGCTGCCCGACAAAGTCGGCTCCGGCATTGTGACGGGTCTGGTCATACTTCTGGCCTGGGTTACCCAGGCCGACGATCAGTTGTATCTGGTCTTGCATACCGGAGCCTGTGGTCAGCTATTACTTACCAGCTTTAGCTGCGCGTGGCGCGTAAGCCTGAGCGATACCCTGGTCACGGTCAGCACCGCGACGCAGTTGAACGATCTCAACGCCTTCTGGCAGAGTGATGTCAGACAGGTGGATAACCTGGTCCATATCAACTTTAGACAGATCAACTTCCAGAACTTCTGGCAGGTTTTCTGGCAGGCAGAGAACTTTGGCAGTGTTTTGCTGGATAGTGTATTTACCGGACGCCTTACCTGCAGGAGACTGGTTGAAGTTAACAAAGTTCAGCGGCACGATAATTTCGATTGGCGTAGATTTGCTAACGCGCTGGAAGTCAATGTGCATCACTGAGCTTTTAGCTGGGTGACGTTGCAGATCTTTAACGATAACTTGCTCTTCTTTGCCTTCCAGGTTCAGGGTCAGAATAGAAGAGAAGAAGCTGGAGTCTTCGATCTGTTTAACCAGTACGCGGTTTTCCAGAGAGATAGACACAGGCTTGTCGTTTTCTTCACCACCGTAAACTACAGCAGGAACAAAACCAGTGTGACGCAGGCGGCGGCTCGCACCTTTCCCTTCGTCTGAGCGAGGCTGTGCATTCAATACAAAAGCGGTCATTTTAATACCTTTAATAAAAGCAAAACTGCAAACACCTTGCGACCAGGTCTTTGCAGTTATTTCAGTAAGCCCGTAGTGGGCACGTTTTCCCGTATGGGATGTTTATCAGCTACCGTTAAGCTCGCGGGCTTAACGGAACATTGCGCTGATAGATTCTTCGTTGCAGACGCGGCGTACCGCTTCTGCCAGCATCGGCGCCAGAGTTAACTGACGGATCTGGGGGCAGTTTGCCGCTGCTTCGCTTAGCGGGATGGTGTCGGTGACCACCAGCTCATCCAAATCAGAACCGGAGATGTTGCTGATCGCAGCACCAGACAGAACCGCGTGGGTTGCATAGGCAACAACCTTTTCGGCACCGTTGGCTTTCAGTGCGCCAGCGGCTTTACATAATGTGCCAGCGGTATCACACATGTCGTCTACCAGGATACAGGTACGACCACGGACATCACCGATGAGGTTCATTACCTGGGCTTCATTGGCTTTTTCACGACGCTTGTCGATGATCGCCAGATCACAGCCCAGCTGTTTGGCAACTGCCCGCGCCCGGACCACACCGCCAACATCAGGCGAGACTACAATCGGGTTGTCATAACTCTGACGGGCAATCTCATCCAGTAGTACCGGAGAGCCATAAACGTTATCAACAGGGATATCAAAGAAACCCTGAATCTGGTCAGCGTGCAGATCGACGGTCAGTACCCGGTCAATACCAACACCGGCCAGCATATCGGCAACCACTTTGGCGCTGATGGCAACCCGGGCCGAACGCGGACGCCGGTCCTGACGTGCATAGCCGTAATAGGGGATAACCGCCGTAATCCGGCTGGCTGACCCGCGACGCAGTGCGTCAGCCATGACAATCAGTTCCATCAGATTGTCATTGGTCGGTGCGCAGGTGGACTGAAGGATGAAGACATCCTTACCACGGGCGTTTTCAAGAATCTCAACGCTGATTTCACCATCGCTGAATTTAGTTACGGAGGCTTCGCCCATGGGAATGTCCAGGCGTTCTACAACTTTCTCAGCCAGCTGGCGATTTGCATTGCCAGTGAAGACCATCATTTTAGGCACAGTGTCTACCTTCTCGGATCTGCAGTCGTTTAATTGAGATTCGTTCATTGTTTGTGACGGGGCTTGCACTCTACTTAAACCTCATAAAAAAGGGTCAGAGCCGTTGCCCGGCCAAAATCTTTCAGCCTTAGTTTTCATATCTGATAACAGGCCGAAGTTGGCTGGGGTAGGAGGATTCGAACCTCCGCATGACGAGATCAAAACCCGTTGCCTTACCGCTTGGCGATACCCCAGTAACTCAGGTTTACGGATTAAGTCCGTAAATAGAGGCGCACATTTTCCCGGAACGGAACGTTAAAGTCAAACAAATGGCGGCGAAAAGCGACAATTTCAGAGTGCTATCTGCCACTCTCTGGCGATGATGGTCAGGCGCAGATCGTTGCGGCTGATGGTCAGTTTTTCAGGGAGTTGATAACCGTTCTGGTTGCTGAACCTTAAGTAGTTGATTTTCCAGTTGTTCTGCAGCAGTGTTTTCGGCTGTTGCTGATTCATGGTGAGTTCATAGGGATGCCCGGGAGCCGGTATGCCTTTAATCCAGTAGGGCAGATCCCGGACGGGAAATTGCCAGCCCAGGGTTTGTTGCATCAGGATCTCCGGGGTTGCGGCCCAGCGTGGCTCTTCCCCCGCAATATCGATGCTGATGCCATCTTCATCACCGTTGATGCGGGCGCCACCCTGGCCCAGTGGGCCGGTCAGTTCGATCTGGTAGTGCTGTTGCAACTGTTCCCAGAACAGCCTGGCACTATGATTTTCATTGCTGGTGCGAATGCCGATTTTGCCCCGTAACTGCCAGTTATCAGCTCCGAGTAACGCCTGGTACTGTTCTTCCCAGGGGCGTTGTACGATGGGCTCGTCAGCTTGTTTCGGAGTCAGCCCGGTACAGCCTGCCAGGAGCAGAACCGCCGATAACAGTAGTAAACGAAACCGCATCATTTATTCCTGTGGTGCGTTGATCGAGGTGGCGGCTTCCTGCAGGTATTCATTGTCCGGATGCTTTAGCTGTTCCTTGTTTAGCAGTGTCAGGGCTTTCTGTTGGTTTCCGGCTGCATGATAGGCCTGGATCAGATGGGCGCTGACTTCCGGGTCGGGGAACAGGTCATAAGCCTGTTGCAGAAAGTTGACAGCCTCGGTGGCTTTGCCCTGTTTCAGTAATACCCAGCCCATGCTGTCGAGAATGGCCGGATCGTTGGGGGAGATCTGTAGTGCCTGATCGATCAGGTCAAAAGCTTCCTCAAGCCGGTCGGTATAGAGGGTCAGGGTATAGCCCAGCGCGTTTAGAGCCATACTGTTGTCGGGTTCAAGCCTGAGCACCTGCCGCAGGTCTTTTTCAATCAGGCTGATATCCTGCGGGTCGAGGGTCATGGCCCGGGTATAAAGCAGACTGGAATCATCCGGGTGTTGTTGCAGTGATTCATCCAGCAGGCTGAGTGCCGCATCTTTGAAGTCATGCAGATTGAGCCACTCGGCTTCCATGATGTAGAGCGGAATGTCGATTTCAGGCATGTTGTTACGGGCATCCTGCAGAATACCCTGCAGTCTGTCGCGATTGTTGGGGTGATCCAGTAGTGCGGAGATACGACGATAGGCCTGCAGAACATTGTTGTTATCTTTTACTTTAAGAAAGTGCGCAATGGCTTGTTCATCATGCCCTTCATGCTGTTCAATCAGGCCGAGGTAGTAGTGGGGCGTTGTGTTATCCGGGTAGCGTTGCAGCAGATCCAGCATGATTTTCCGGCTTGGCTCTATCTGCTCGTTTTCCAGCAGGAGCAGGGCTGTGTAGAACGTCAGTTGAGGTTCTTCAGGGAAGGTATCGACCAGCAGCAGGGCTTGCTGCACGGCTTTATCGGTCTGCCCTGACTGGAACAAAAGCTGTACGTAAAGGGTAAACAGCTGTTGGTCAGCCTGATCTCCCTCTATTTGCGGTTGCAGTACTCTGATTGCCTGTTTGAAGTGGCCCTGGGCGCGCAGCAGTTCGGCTTTCTTCAGATAAGCGTCCAGGTGATCCGGATTCTCGGCAATGGCGGCATCAAAACGTTGTAACGCTTTTTTGCTGTTGCCCTGTAACGCGTAGAGAGTGCCCAGCGTGGTTAGCAGGGTGGCGTCTGTCTCTTTGTCCGCCTGTTCTTCCAGTAGCTCGGTATAGGCTTCGTTCTCTTCCGGACTCAGTTTGTCAGCCTGCGCGCTGATAATCAGTAATGTCTGCTTGTCGGAATGATTAAGCGCTTTACGCAGCAGCGGCAGCGCTGTGGTGAAATCGCCTTTGCGGAGTAGCAGACTGGCGGCAATCAGGTAGGGCTCTGAGTTGTCAGGGTCAGCTTCCTGCCATAGTTTGCTGGCCTGTAAGAGCTGATCATCCCGTTGCAGGTACTGGGCAATATAGGTGGCGCGCCTGGCAACTTCGGGGTCTTTGATGAGTCGTGCCTGGTGCATATAATTGTTCAGTGACAGGTCGAACGCTTTTCGTTGTCCTGCGATTTCGGCCACGATCAGTTCATACAGGGTTTCCCGGTTGAGTTCTCCGGGAATGTATTCAACCGCAGGCAGCGATACCGGATCTGTCTCGGCAACGGGTTTGTCAGGCACGCTGGTACAGCCGCTTAAGCTCAATAATACCGCTGCGAAGGTGATGGCAAGGGCCGGTGTGGCTGTTGTCGTTGCCTGGGTTACGACTTTTTTAATGAGTGTAGGTGCTTTCATTCTGTTGATTATATCTGTCGCCAAGAGATTGATGGCTCCACTATAGATGAATCGAAGGGGTGTTGTCATATATGGCTGTAAATCGTAAAAAATTGATCTGATGCGGCACGGGTTTTTTAACCTTTAGCTGAATAAGGTGTATTATGACGCGCTATTTTAATCTGGGTGTGATTTTCCTCTATGGCTTTGCTCGCGTTAGGCATTAATCATAAGACAGCGTCGGTCTCGGTACGCGAAAAGGTTGCGTTTGCGCCAGAACAGATGGCCGATGCGCTGGCGCAGGCCTGTGAACTGGCGCAGCTGAAAGAGGTGGCGATACTGTCTACCTGCAATCGCACCGAACTTTACTGCTCTACAGAGCTGGAGGGCACCCGCGCACTACTGGAGTGGCTGGGAGGCTATCACAGTCTGGATCCGCAAGAGTTACAGGCCTGCAGTTATACCCATTGGGGCCAGGAAGCGGCTCAGCATATGATGCGGGTTGCCAGTGGTCTGGACTCGCTGGTGCTGGGCGAACCACAAATTCTCGGACAGCTTAAATCCTGTTATGCGGTATCACAAAGCGCTGGGGTGGTGGGTGCTGAACTGGACCGTTTGTTTCAGCAGACGTTCGCGGTCGCCAAACGGGTGCGTACTGATACCGCCATTGGTGAAAACCCGGTTTCGGTAGCGTATGCCTCAGTCAGCCTGGCGCAGCATATCTTTGCTGATCTGAGCACCAGCAAGGCGCTGTTGATCGGCGCAGGTGAAACCATCGAACTGGTTGCCCGGCATTTGTCAGAAGCCGGTGTTAAGCAGATGACGGTGGCCAACCGGACATTAGTCCGGGCAGAAGCCCTGGCTGAAGAGTTTAATGCCCGGGCGATTTTACTGGGCGATATTCCTGACGCGCTGGAAGACGCCGATATTGTCATCGCTTCAACCGCCAGTCAGCTGCCAATTCTGGGCAAGGGGGCGGTTGAGTCTGCCTTGAAAAAACGCAAGCACCGCCCCATTTTTATGGTGGATATTGCGGTCCCCCGGGATATTGAACACGAAGTATCTGAGCTGGATGACGTTTACCTCTATACCGTCGATGACCTGAAAGAGGTTATCGAGGAAAATGTCCGGCATCGTCAGACGGCCGCGCAGGAAGCGGAAACGCTGGTTGAGGCTGGCGCGTTGGAGTTTATGCGCCAGTTGCGCTCACTGGGTGCGGTTGAGACGGTGATGTCGCTGCGTCAGCAGGCGGAACAGGTTCGCGATGCCGAGTTAGAAAAAGCCCTGCGTTCACTGAGTAACGGTAAGAGTGCCGAAGAGGTACTCAACAATCTGGCCCGGGGCTTAACCAATAAATTAATTCACAGTCCGACGGTACAGCTGCGTAAAGCCAGTGCTGAGGGGCGTGATGACTATCTCGAGATGGCTCAGGATCTGTTTCAGCTATCTCATAATGCAAAAGAAGACTGATTAGTGATGAAAGAATCGATAGCCCTTAAACTGGAAAGTCTGGCAGACCGTTATGAAGAGCTGGCGGCGTTGCTGGGGGATGCCGGGGTGATCTCTGATCAGGATAAGTTCCGGGCGTATTCAAAAGAGTATGCCGAGCTTGAACCTGTGGTGAAATGTTTTCAGGCTTATCAGGCGGCAGAGGCTGATCTCGATGAAGCGCGGCTGATGCTGGACGACACTGATCCTGATATGCGGGAGATGGCGAAGGAAGAGTTTTCGGCGGCTAAGGATAATATTGAGACCCTGGAGCAGGAGCTGCAGATTCTGTTGTTGCCGAAAGACCCGAATGACGCCCGTAACGTCTTCCTCGAAGTGCGTGCCGGTACCGGCGGTGATGAGGCGGCGATTTTTTCCGGCGATCTGCTGCGGATGTACACCCGTTATGCTGAAGCGCAGGGCTGGAAGCTGGAGATTATCAGTGCCAGTGAAGGTGAGCACGGTGGTTATAAAGAGGTTATTTCGCGCATCGTCGGCAAAGATGTGTATTCGCGCCTGAAATTTGAGTCCGGTGCTCACCGGGTGCAGCGCGTGCCGGAGACCGAGTCGCAGGGGCGGATTCATACCTCTGCCTGTACCGTGGCTGTGATGCCGGAGATGGACGAGGTCAGTGATATTGCCATCAATAAGGCTGATCTGAGAATTGATACTTTCCGGGCCTCAGGTGCCGGTGGTCAGCACGTTAACAAAACCGATTCTGCGATTCGGATAACCCACATTCCCACCGGGGTTGTGGTTGAATGTCAGGAGGAGCGGTCACAGCACAAGAACCGCTCTAAAGCGATGTCGCTGCTGGCGTCACGGTTACAGGCGGCGGAGCAGGAAAAACATGCGGCAGCGCAGGCCAGTACCCGTAAATCACTGGTGGGTAGTGGTGATCGTTCTGAGCGTATTCGCACCTATAATTTCCCTCAGGGGCGCATTACCGATCATCGTATTAACCTTACCCTGTACAAATTGCTCGAGGTGATGGAAGGCGCGCTGGGGGCGGTTGTCGATCCGCTGGTCAGTGAGTATCAGGCAGAATTGCTGGGCGCTCTGTCAGACGAAAGCTGATGATGAATATTGCTGAAGCGCAAGCCTGTGCGGCGCGGCTTTCTGCCACTAGCGAAAGCCCGGCTGCCGACATTGAACTGCTGCTCTGTCATGTCCTTGAGTGCAACCGCACGTTCTTGTTTACCCGGCGGGATTATCCGCTGACCGCCACTCAGCAAGCGATGTTTGAACAGTTGCTGCAGCGACGTATTCAGGGCGAACCGGTGGCACATCTGACCGGGAGTCGTGGTTTCTGGACGTTTGATCTGGAGGTTAATGCGAGTACTCTGATCCCCCGTCCTGATACCGAATGTCTGGTGGAAAAAGCATTGGAACTAATGCCCGTTTCCGCGGCCAGAGTATTAGATCTGGGGACGGGCACCGGGGCTATTGCGCTGGCGCTGGCCTCCGAACGTCCGGCCTGGCAGTTGCTGGCGGTAGACTGTGTTGCCGATGCGGTGATGCTGGCGGAAAAAAACCGGCAACGAATCGGTCTGACGAATGTCACAGTATTACAGGGGAGCTGGTTTGAGCTGGTAACGGGGCGTTTTAATCTGATTGTGAGTAACCCTCCCTATATCGATCCCCAGGACCCTCATCTGCGGCAGGGGGATGTGCGCTTTGAACCACTGAGTGCGCTGATCGCTGAGGATAGCGGTCTGGCTGATATCCGCCATATCGCCACTGAGGCCCGCGGGTATCTCAGTGATGGCGGTGTGCTACTGTTTGAACATGGTTATGATCAGGCAGGCGCGGTGCAGCAACTGTTAGGTGAGCTGCACTACAGTCAGATAGCGTCGGCCCGGGATTATGGTGGTAATGACCGCATTACCTGGGCTTTGTGGCACAATGGCGCGGCACAAAACAGCCACGGCGAAGAAGAGAGCAGTCCGAATGCTGAATGATGATCAGCTGTTGCGTTACAGTCGGCAGATTATGCTGCCGGATGTCGATATTGCGGGGCAGGAAGCCTGGTTGAACGCTTCCGTTCTTATTATCGGTGTGGGCGGATTAGGCAGCCCTGTGGCGATGTATCTGGCGGCTGCTGGTGTTGGCCGGCTGGTTTTAGTCGATGATGATCAGGTCGAACTGACCAATCTGCAGCGGCAGGTTATACATCGTACAGAGACCATCGGTATGGCTAAGGTTGATTCGGCAAAAGCAACGCTTGCCGCGCTGAATCCGGATATCGATGTGGTTGCAATCAATGCCCGCCTGGACACGGCGGCGCTGCAACAGCAGGTGGCTGAGAGTGATCTGGTGGTGGATTGCTGTGATAACTTTGCTACCCGTTTTGCAGTGAATGCTGCTTGTGTGGCGCATCAAACTCCGTTAGTTTCAGGGGCCGCGATTCGCCTGGAAGGTCAGGTAGCGGTGTTTGATCCGCGTCGTGAAGATGCCCCCTGTTACCGTTGTCTTTACCGGGACGGCGATGAAGAAAATCTTACATGCGCCGAAAGCGGGGTACTGGCACCACTGGTCGGTATTATCGGTTCGGTACAGGCCATGGAAGCGTTAAAAGTGCTGGCGGACCTCGGTGAGCCGCTGGTTGGCAGGTTATTACTACTGGACGGTCGCCATATGGACTGGCGAACACTGAAGCTGCGCAGGGACCCCGAGTGTCCCTGTTGCAGTGCTAAAAATAATTAAGAGGTACCGTGTATCATGGACACAATTCGTCAGATATTAACCAATACCAAAACCATTGCGATGGTGGGTGCTAGCCCGAAATCACACCGTGCCAGTAATCAGGTCATGCACTTTCTGCTGGCAAAAGGGTACAACGTGATTCCGGTGAATCCGCTTAAAGTGGGTGAACAGATCCATGGCCGCGAAGTGGTCTCTTCCCTGGCTGACATTAAAGAACCGATTGATATGGTGGACATCTTCCGTAACTCCGCAGAGGCAGGTGATGTGGTGGATGAGGCAATTGCGGTGCATGCCAAGGCTGTCTGGATGCAGTTGGGAGTGATTAATGAGCCTGCCGCCGAAAAAGCCCAGGCCGCCGGGTTAAAGGTGGTGATGGACCGTTGCCCTGCAATTGAAATACCGCGTCTCTGAGGAATAACGCTCTATCGGGGCGGCTATTCCGGGACATAGTTTTATTTTCTGATATTTTCCCGACTTTGTCGGTTTTAACCAACGATGCATCTGAATTCAGATGCATCCGGCTGGCGTCTGGCGGCTGATCTACTAAAATCTCTGGTTTTACTCAGGGTGAATAATCATGTCTATTGAACGTCAGGAGACCGGCCAGCGGATGAGTCGTATTGTTATCCATAACGATACGGTTTATCTCTGTGGTCAGGTAGCTAAAGATGCGGCTGCCGGTATCAAAGAGCAAACCGCAACCATGCTGGAAAAGGTCGATGCTCTGCTGCAACAAGCTGGCAGTGATCGCGAGCATATCCTTTCAGCAACGCTGTATATCCGTGATATGAAAGATTTTGCAGATATGAATGAGGTGTGGGATAGCTGGGTGCCGGAAGGTCATGCGCCTGCCCGTGCCTGTGTTGAAGCCCGTCTGGCGCGTCCCGAGTTGCTGGTTGAAGTGTCGGTGATTGCCGCGCTTAAAAAGTAAATCCGCCCGCTGATGAGGTCTTAACTGAGCATCATCTGTCTGACTTTAAGGTCATCTGTTAGCCGTCTGGCGTAGCTGATGATCTCCTCACTGCACCATCCCTGCGGGATGGTCGCAGGCATGTCTGCCCCACTGTTGATCAGCATCTGTACCAGCGGTTTATGTTCTGATTGTAATGCCAGCAGTAGTACGGTGTTACCCTCGGCATCCCTCTGATTGAGATCGGCCCCGTATTCGTTAAGGCGACTCAGGTGTAGCATCAGTGTGTTGCTGGAACAATATCTGAAACAGGCAAACAGAGTATGCTGCGGGTCGCGGTCAGGATAGGCCAGTGGCGCATCGGCCTGTAGTAATACTGTGAGCAGTTTCAGACTCTGTTGCGGATGTTGCAAGGCCTGATAAATCAGTGGATCAGAATGGCTGGCGTCCAGGCAGCAGCCTGCGCTGAGCAGATGTTTCAGCGAGGCTGGCTGACCCGCATGGATGGCCAGTTCAGGGAGATTGCAGACTCTGTTTTCAATGCTGAAAGGGTGTTCTGCCAATAGCGCGGGGTCCAGTTTATTAAACTGTTTCTTGAGCAGTACGAGATCCGCTGATATGACCGCCTGTTGCAATTTATTCAGGCTGCGTCGGGTGAAGAAGCTCATGAGCAGGCCACCTGACTGTTCTTCCAGAAAAGTTGTCGTAGTGGCTTAACCGCCAGCAGCAACAATAGAATGGCAGCAGCCCACTTGAGCGCTGTAAAGGCCTCCGAGTCATGATGGGCGATCGCTGTTCCGATCAGAAGCGACTGACTGTTTAGGAGAGCATCGATTGTCAGGCCAGCAGCGACGGCGCACAGGCTGATACCGCAGAGGTAGATTATAACGGCCCTGATACCCAGCTCCCGGGTGAGGATGCCGAGGGATGCAATGTTGGTTGCCGGACCGACCAGCAGAAATACCAGAATAGCGCCGGGTGACATGCCAGCGGCGAGCAGTGCAGCGGCTAGCGGTGTGGATGCTGTGGCGCAGATATACAGCGGCAAACCTACTACCAGCATCAGCAGCATTCCAGTGAGTCCGCTGCCCCACTGACTCAAACCTGATGGTTCTACCAGGGTGGCGATAACGGCTGCCAGCACCAGGCCAACGGCCAGCCATTTGGAAATATCATCGAGAATATCGATAATCGCGAACCTCAGCCCCGCCAGAAGTCCTGTTTTATCAGTCTCTGAGGCCTGCTCACCGCAACAGCCTGTGTTTGCTTTGGCTGGCGTCTCTGATGTGCTGCTACAGCAGGTGTTGACGGGCTTTTCTGTCTGGCTGCAACAAGAGGTATTCGCGGACTTTTCTGCGTTGCCACCGACGCTGCCGGTTTTTTCTGTAGTGCTACCGCAACTGGAAACGGTTTCTTCCACAGGGCTGCAGCAGCGACTCACCGCTGTTTCTTTACGACTGCAGCAAGGGCTATCAGTTTTGTCTGGGGTGGTCTGTCGGGTCGGGTTGTCTTCCCGGTCGAACAGAAGAATCATCATGCCGCTCACGATAGCGCTGATGATCGCTGATATGGGGCGGATAATCGCCATCACCGGTCCCAGCAGGGCGTAGGTGACTGAGATTGAATCAACGCCGGTTTCCGGCGTGGCGACCAGAAATGACACGGTTGCTGGTTTGGATGCCCCCGAGCGGCGCAGGCCGATGGCGGTGGGTAATACGCCGCATGAGCACAGGGGGAGTGGTGCGCCGATGAATGCTGCGCGGATAACCGGTCCCGCACCTCGGCCGCTAAGCCATTTTTTGACCAGGGCAGTGGGAATCCAGCCTTTCAGTATGGCCGCCAGAATAAGACCGAAGAGAAGCCAGATAGCTGTATCAAGAAACAGGTTCAGCAGATTGTCTAAAAATGCCACTAGCATCGCAATACCCCGTATGTCTGCAGCGGGTTGATATTATGGTCGTCAGATCAGATTCCATAAACGTAAAAAGTAGATTCCCGCACTGAGGGTGATCACCGACCCCAGAGTGGTCGTCAGAATGATGTTGGCGGCCAGCTGGGCATTACCGCCCATCGCTTTAGCCATGATAAAACTGGCAGCGGCTGTCGGGCAACCGAACAGAACAAACAGAATACCCAGTTCCTGACTTTTAAAACCATATAGCCAGGCACCAAAGGTGAGTGTCAGCGGCATAATCACCAGCTTGATCAGGGTGGACCAGCCTGATTGTCCCGAGGTGTCCCGCAGGCTCTTCAGGTTGAGTGAACCACCGATCGCCAGTAGCGCCAGGGGGAGTGTCAGACTGGCGAAATAGTTGCCGATCTTATCGCCCATCGCCGTCAGCCCCCAGCCAAAATAGGAAAACGGCAGTGCCAGCAGGACGGCGATGATCAGTGGATTGCGGGCAATCTCTTTGATCGGGCGGGCGATGCTGGGACCATTAGTCTGATGCATCGGTAATGAAAGGGCCAGAACAGAGAGGACGTTATACAGCGGGATAACACAGACCAATAGCAGAGAGGCCAGAGCCAGGCCGCTGTTGCCAAACATGTTAAAACTGATCGCCAGTCCGATGATACCGTAGTTGCCCCGGAACGACCCCTGGATAAATACCCCGAGATCTTCCGGTTGTTTGATGAAGTACTTACTTGCCTGCCAGAGAATTGCAACGCTGATGAGCGTACTGATAATGAAGTAACCCATGAGCGTCGGATTGAAAACCGCCTGGAAGTCCATCCGGGAGATACTCATAAACACCAGCACCGGCAGGGTAATGGTAAACACCAGTTTCGACGAGGTGTCGATAAAGCCCTGATCAATAATACGCCAGCGCTTGAGCAGATAACCGAGCGAAACAATAAAGAAGATCGGCGCAACAATATTGCTGGTAAATAACAGCGTGTCGATATAAAGGCTCAACGCAGCGATTCCATTAGGCAGATTAAAGAAGACGTGAGGTGTTGAGGCAGTATACACCTATGCTGCAAGTGCTCTCTAGTGTCAGGCTGTTATTGATGCAGTTTCGGATAGTCCAGTCGTTCCAGGGTGCCACAGGATTCCGATAGCTCTGCCCAGCAGGTGATGCTGAGAGCGATCTGCATGACGCCGCAGGTTGGAAAGGTGGCAACGGTTTCGTGGGTCAGGAAGTAGCCGGCCATTTCAAGCGTTGGGTTATGACCGACAACCATCAGATGACGGTAATGATCTGACTGGCCCTGCAGCAGATTGATCAGGGTTTCTACCCGGGCATGGTACAGTTCCGGAACTTCAATGATGTTTTCAACTGGATAGCCCTGCGCCAGTGCAATCTGCTCGGCAGTGGTGATCGCTCGCCGGGCGCCACTGCTGAGAATAAGGTCGGGCCGGATGCCAAATGTCAGCAAGCGTTCGGCCGTCAATGGCAGATCCCGCTTGCCGCGTTTGTTCAGGGGGCGGTTGAAGTCCGACAGGTCTGGCTCTTTCCAGCTTGATTTTGCGTGCCGTAGCAGTGTCAGCGTTTTCATAAACTGTCCTCAAGCCGCGCCATTGATAGCCTAAGTATTGCTTAATGCTGGCGGAAAAGCTATCTGTCAGCTGGCGATACAGCTGTCTGAATCTTCAGCCTGACCATCACGGTTAGCCAGCAGTTGCGCCCAGGCTTTACGCATATGCCCTGCCGGGTGGCTACCACTATACTGCAGGTTCATCGGTCCTGTATTGAAAAGCCGGGGGTCCATCAGCATCAGGTTTTCGTCGATGATCGGAGGAAACGCCATCTGTTGAAGAATATCTTTTTGCAGATCAATCCCCGGAGCTATTTCGGTGAGCCTTAATCCTTCCGCACTCAGGACAAACACGGCCCGTTCGGTGATGAACGTTACCGAATGGCCCTGTTGTAGCGCATATTCACCATTAAACGTAATCTGCTGAACCTGGCGGTGGAATTTTTTCAACGGCCCGTTCCTGATAATCCGCATCTGGCCGTCCTGAATCTCAATCTGCTGCGGGCCAGAGGTGAACGTGCCGAGAAAGTAAAGGTCATGGGTGTTCTGGGTGATGTTGATAAACCCGCCAGCCCCGGCGAGTTTGCTGCCAAAACGACTGACATTAACATGACCCTGAGGGCAGGTTTCTGCCAGCCCGAGGAATGCCTGATCCAGGCCGCCGCCATCGTAAAAATCAAACTGAGCAGGCTGATCAATGACCGCCGAGGCATTGCTGACTGCACCAAAGCTAAGGCCGCTGGCGGGCTGGCCTCCGATACCGCCGGGTTCGACGGTGAGGGTGAAGTCACTGAGCAGCTTTTCTTCGGCAGCAACTATCGCCACCATCTCTGGCATACCGATGCCGAGGTTGACGACCGCTTGCTTGCGTAGCGCCATCAGCGCCCGGCGTCCAATGATTTTTCGCGCAGACAGCGGCTCTGTATGCCGGTTTATGGGGGCGATCACATCGCCACAGTAAGCCGGATTGAAGGGCTCGGCAAAGGTTTGCGGGTGATCGGCCGGGTCAGCAACCACGACGTGATCGACCAGTATTCCCGGGATTTTAATCCGGTCCGGCGTCAGGTGATGCTGCTGAGTGATTCTTTCCACCTGAACGATCACTTTACCGCCGCTGTTGTGGGTGGCCTGGGCAATCGCTAGTGATTCCAGAGGCAGGGCTTCACGTTCCATTGAAATATTACCATCGGCATCGGCGGTCGTGCCGCGTAACAGGGCGATATCGATAGGGAACGCTTTGTAGAACAGATACTCCTCTCCATGGAGTTCGATGAGCTCTACCTGATCATCCTGGCTGCGGCTGTTGATTTTGCCACCCTCCTGGCGTGGGTCAACAAAGGTGTGCAGGCCCACTTTGGTGAGTGTGCCAGGCCTGCCTGCGGCGATATCCCTGAACAGGTGGCAGATAACGCCCTGGGGCAGGTTGTAGGCCTGGATACGGTTATCTGTCGCCAGTTTGCCCAGACCCGGTGCTAATCCCCAATGGCCGCCGATCACTTTGCGTACCATGCCTTCGTGGGCGAAGTGGTTCAGTCCCCGCTGCTGTGCATCGCCCTGTCCGGCAGCGTAGATCAGGGACAATTTCTGTGGGTGTTTGTCCTGTAGAAATCGTTGTTCGATAGCTTTGGCAATACCTTCGGCGAAGCCAATACCGATAAAACCACCGGTGGCGAGAGTTGCGTTATCGGGGATGAGTTGCGCCGCGTGTTCGGCACTGATCTGCTTTGACATGGATAGATCCTGATATTTTTATTTTTTTAATGTGGGTCTGTCTAAAGCAAGTGCAGGGCCATAAATGGTAATGCTTTAGATATCAGCTAGTTAGCTAAATGCTGTCGATAAGATCTATAACGGAGTGTATATTTTTTTAGACATTGTGTTTAAAAGTGTCTATCGGTGTTGTGCAGTTCTTTACACATTCAGGTGTTTGAGGCGGTTGTAGAGGGTTGCCCGGGATATGCCCAGTTGTCTGGCTGCCCGGGTTTTGTTGTACTGACACTGTTGCAGTGTTTGCTGCAGAATGTGCAGCTCATCTTTGTGACGGCTCTGAAGCAGGGTGGTGTCGGCATATTGAACGGGTGATGGTACAAGATCCTCTGCTCCGAGGTCGTCCGGATAGATCGCATCCCGTTCAGCCATGACACAGGCGCGCTCAAGCCGGTTATGCAGTTCCCTTACGTTGCCCGGCCACTGGTACTGCTGCAGCCAGCTGATCGCTTCGTTGCTAAGTTTGAGTGCCGGCAGACCTGAGTCCTGGGATATTTTCGTTAGCAGGAAGCTGCAGAGTGCGGGGATATCAGACAGCCTGTCTCTGAGCGATGGCAGGCGAAGTGGCAGCACATTGAGGCGATAGTAGAGGTCTTCCCTGAACCGTCCCTCATCAACCAGCTGTTTAAGGTTGCGCGATGTTGCTGCAATGATTCTCACGTCAACTTTTTCCAGGCGATTAGACCCCAGAGCTTCCACCTCCCGCTCCTGCAGCACCCGCAATAGTTTTGCCTGAATCGCGGCCGAAATATCAGCAATCTCATCGAGAAATAGCGTACCACCCGCCGCCAGCTGTATTTTGCCTTGCCGTCCGCTTTTGCTGGCGCCGGTAAAGGCGCCGGCGACGGCACCGAACAGCTCTGATTCGACCAGTGATTCTGGCAGTGCTGCCATGTTGATACCGACAAAGGGGCCGCCTCTGCGGGGAGAAGCGTTATGAATACCTTGTGCCAGAAGTTCCTTACCGGTACCGGTCTCTCCCAATAGCAGGATCGTTGTATCAAGCTGGGCCGCTCTGAGTGCCTGGCGCTTAATTTTTAGCAGTGGGGGCGATGTGCCAATCAGGTCATCCAGTTCATATTTACTGGTACGCAGGAGGTTTTCGGAGACCAGCTGTTGTTTCAGTCGGGCAAATTTATCAAACAGCGGCTGAAGGTTGTTCAGGTTGTCATAGAAGATAAAGCCGATGGCGCCAAATACGGAGTTGTCCGGGTTTTTCAGTGGCAGGCGTGTGACTGCGCACCAGCGATTGTTGATCTGCATCAGATCGAGAAAGCTGGGCTGGCCCGTTTTGATGACGCGGGGGAGTTGCGTGGTGGGCAATATTTCCTCAACCGGCAGTCCGGTCAGAATGGCATCAGAGGGAAGGTCGATAAAGTCGCGGTATTGATCACTTAACCAGACAATACGGCATTGTTGGTCAATCGCTATTGCGCCCTGGCATAGACTTGAGAGCAGGGTGAGGAGGTTTTCGTCGCTGGTATTAATGAGGGTTTCAAGCTGGCTCATCAGGTCTCTGCGCATTTTTTATGTGCAGTCCAGTTTGCCAGAATTGAGGTCTCAATGGCAGCGTTATTAATGCCATTAAAAAATCGCGCTGGCTGTTGTGGGCCAGCGCGACAGATTACATCATCAGGCGACTTTTTGGGTTTCGCTGAAAGGCATCACTTGCCAGCTGTGTGGCACACTGATAAGGCGTATTTGTGAAGAACAATCTTTGCACACATACAGAGTGTCGTTATGTATATGTTTAACTTCAACCAGACTGCTGTGCGAAGTAATGCTTTGATGTTCCAGTAGTGACTTGCACTGTGGGCATAGACATGTCATTTGGGTTACCTCAAAACTGTTATTTGCATCATCATCCTGCCGGTTTGAAGGACCGTTGCAGTGGTGATTTTGACTGTTTATTAACCAGCGTATCTTATATGCGACATAAGATAGTCATGATTGATGGCTGTTCTGTCGTATATATGCGACTTATATTAGCATAGAAGTCATAGATAAAAAACTTTGACGTAAGTCACTGTTTTAGAACTAATAACAGCGCGAATACATGATTTATGTCAGTTTTAGGTGGGTGTGAGGGATGTTATGAGGCCTGAAAATGCAAAAACCAGCCAAATGGCTGGTTTTTGTGTCGCTTTTTGATGACGTTTTGTTTTAGCCGCCGAGGTACGCTTGTCTGACCGATTCATCGGTTAGCAGGTTGGCGCCGGAGTCGGTTTTAACGATACGGCCATTCTCCAGGACATAGCCCCGATCCGCTATCCGCAGTGCCTGATTGGCGTTTTGTTCCACCAGAAATATGGTAACCCCCTCATCCCGCAGACGCTCGATAATATCGAAAATCTGCTTGATGATAATCGGTGCCAGTCCCAGCGATGGCTCGTCCAGCAACAGCAGGCGGGGTTTGCTCATCAGCGCCCGGCCAATGGCGAGCATCTGCTGTTCTCCCCCGGACATGGTGCCTGCACGCTGTTTAAAGCGCTCTTCAAGGCGGGGGAACAGGTCGAGAACATATTTGATAGTCTCTTCCGCCTGCTCATTGGTGCGGAAGTATGATCCCATGTAGAGGTTCTCTTCTACCGTCATCGCACTGAAGACCCGTCGTCCCTCGGGAACAATCGCCAGGCCTTTACGCATGATATCCGGCGTGTTGAACTGTCCCAGTTGTTCCCCTTCAAAGGTGATGTTGCCCGAGGAAGCTTTGGGGTCTCCACAGATGGTCATCATCAGCGTGGTTTTGCCTGCTCCGTTAGCGCCGATCAGGGTGATGATCTCTCCCTGATTGATTTCGATGCTGACATCATGCAGTGCCTGAATCTGCCCGTAGTGGGTGTTTACATTTTCGATCAGCAGCATCTTATTCCTCTCCGAGGTAGGCTTTGATGACATCTGGATGACCTTTCACCTGTTCCGGGTTACCGTTAGCTAAAGGTGTGCCCTGTGCAATCACGTAGATATGATCGGAGATACCCATAACCAGGCTCATATCGTGTTCGATCAGCAGAATAGAGATCTCATGCTCATCACGCAGGGCGATGATCAGTTCATCCAGTTCTTTGGTTTCATTGGGGTTAAGCCCTGCTGCCGGCTCGTCCAGCATCAGCAGTTCAGGCTGAGTAACCATGCAGCGGGCAATTTCAAGCCGGCGCTGCTGGCCATAGGACAGATTACCCGCTTCACGATTGGCGAACTCCAGTAGTCCCACCTCTTGCAGCCAGTGTGCCGCATGATCCATCGCGTCTTTTTCCAGACGACGATAGTTCGGTGTTTTGAGTAAACCGGACAGCAGATTGGTATTCATATGCCGGTGCTGGGCAACCAGCATATTCTCAATCACCGTCATCTTCTGAAACAGACGGACGTGCTGAAAGGTGCGTACCAGGCCTTTACGGGATATCTGATAATCTTTCAGTCCGGCAATCTGCTGATTTTTCAGCATGACGCTACCCTCTGTGGGAATATAAAAACCCGACAGACAATTAAATACGGTGGTTTTACCCGCCCCGTTGGGGCCTATAACTGAAACGATCTGGCGATTCTTAACCTTCAGGTTGACACCGTTTACCGCTACCAGGCCGCCGAAGCGCATGGTCAGACCGTTTACATCCAGCAGTAACTGACTCATTGTTGTTTCAACTCCAGGTTTGGTCGTTTCATCGGTACCAGTCCTTCCGGACGCCAGCGCATCATGATCACCATCAGCAGGCCGAACAGCAGCATCCGGTATTCGGAAAATTCCCGCGCCAGTTCAGGCAGAATGGTCATGATAATGGCAGCAAAGATGATGCCCAGCTGTGACCCCATACCGCCGAGTACCACAATGGCCAGAATGATCGCCGATTCAATAAAGATGAATGACTCGGGGCTGATAAAGCCCTGACGGGCGGCAAAGAAACAACCCGCAAAGCCTGCAGTGGATGCCCCCAGCGTGAACGCCGAAAGCTTGATAGCGGTGCGGTTAAGGCCCAGTGAACGACAGGCGATCTCATCTTCCCGCAAGGCTTCCCATGCACGACCGATCGGCATCCGCATCAGGCGGTTGATCAGATAGATCACCCCAATCACCAGCAGCACCGCAATCAGATAAAGGAAGATCACTTTGTAGGAGCTGGAATAATCCATATCAAAGTATTCGTGGAAGGTGATGGCTCCTTCCTCTTTCGCCCGGCGATTAAACTCCAGACCAAACAGGGTTGGCTTATCGATACCGGATATGCCGTTCGGGCCACCGGTGAGAGAGGTCCAGTTATTCAGCAAAATACGGATAATCTCACCGAATCCGAGGGTGACAATCGCCAGATAGTCACCCCGCAGACGTAAAACCGGAAAACCTAACAGAAAACCAAATAGCGCAGCCAGTCCTGCTGAGATAGGCAGGCAGGCCCAGAAGGACATGCCAAAGTACTGCGACAGCAGGGCATAGGTATAAGCACCCACCGCATAGAAGGCGACAAAGCCCAGATCCAGCAGGCCCGCAAGGCCAACCACAATATTCAGGCCCAGGCCCAGCATAATGTAGATCAGTGTCAGGGTCGCCAGGTCGACGGAACCACGGGAGACCATAAACGGCCAGATCAGCATGCCAACAATCACCGCAGCGATCAGCCATGGCTTCAGCACGGCCATCTTCTGATCTTGCGGCAGCACGGCTTTAAGGTTGGGTTTGGGAATCACTCCGAACAGCGCATCGATCTGAGCACTGAACAGTTGTGACAGAAACACGATAGTGATCCCGCCAGCAATCCACATCCATTGCTCAGCGGTGGCACCTTTAACGGCTAAAACGCTGCTATCGGTGTCCAGTTTCACGCCAATCATCAGGCAGGAGAGGATAAGCGAGATCCCAGCGGCAAAAATGGCGTTGTAGAGTTTAGAAGAGGTCATACTTTTTCTACCTCCGGCTTGCCCAGAAGTCCGCTTGGACGGAATAACAGAATCAGCACCAGCAGGCCGAACGAGACAACATCCTTATATTCTGATGGAAAGAATGCTGAGGTCATGGCCTCAGTCACGCCGAGAATAAGGCCTCCCAGCACGGCGCCGGGAATCGAACCGATGCCTCCAAGCACCGCTGCCGTAAAGGCTTTCAGACCGGCGATAAAACCGATAAACGGATTGACGACACCGTAATAGAGACCCAGCAGCAGGCCTGCAATAGCGGCCAGCGCTGCGCCGATAATAAACGTGAGGGCGATAATTTTATTGGTATCTATACCCAGCAGATTGGTCATTCCCAGATCTTCAGAACAGGCGCGACAGGCGCGTCCCATTCGGGAGCGGGAGATAAACAGCGTGAGCAGCGTCATACTGATAAAGGTGATAGCAAAAATCAGCACCTGCATATAAGAGAGGGAGACTTCAAAGGTGCTTGGGTCGCCAAAATTCCAGCCACCAACGATCTGTGGCGGCAGAGCAACATCGCGAGATCCCTGCGCCAGAACGACAAAGTTCTGCAGGAAGATAGACATACCGATAGCGGAGATGAGCGGAATCAGTCTGTTTGACCCCCGCAGCGGCCGGTAAGCAACCCGTTCGACCGTCCAGCCGTAGGTGCTGGCAATAAACATCGCGACCACCAGAGCGATAATCAGGATGATGGGAAGACTCACGATGCCCATGCCCAGCAGACCTGCGATGACAATGAATGTCACGTAGGAACCGATCATATAGATTTCGCCGTGGGCAAAGTTGATCATACCAATGATGCCGTAAACCATGGTATAGCCGATAGCGATGAGGGCGTAGGTGGAGCCAATGGTTAGCCCGTTAATGAGCTGTTGCAACAGATAAAGCGAAAATTCTGACATTTGCAGGGACCATATAAAACGAATCCCCAATACCGGATCACGGCACCAGGGAGTCGGGATTTGCGTTCTGCAGCATGTGACGCTGCAAAACGCTAATCTATTGTTATTACACTAAATTACTCAGCGGGAGACTTAGAGCCGTCCTTGTGTAAGCGGTATACCAGGAAAGTAGACTCAGTCAGGTCACCCTTGTCGTCATATTTCACTTTCCCAATTGCGGTATCGAAGTCGTGCGTGCGGATGTACTCAGCCAGCGCTTCAGAATCAGTCGATTTTGTCGCTTCCATCGCATCGGTCATCACTTCAACGGCCGCATAAGCGGTGAAAACAAACGGACCGGTTGGGTCTTCACCCTTAGCTTTGATTGCCGCTACACGGGCTTCGTTAACGGGGTTCTGGTCGAAGCTTTTTGGTGCTGTTGCCAGTACGCCTTCGGCGGCATCACCAGCGATTTTCGCCAGATCAGAGTTAACCACGCCTTCCGGCCCCATAAACTGAGCATCGAAGCCTTTTTCAGCAGACTGACGCAGGATCAGCCCCAGCTCCGGGTGGTAACCACCGTAGTAAACGAAATCGACGTTCTCTTTCTTCAGCTTGGCGATCAGCGCTGAGAAGTCTTTGTCACCGGGGGTAACGCCTTCAAACATGACGGCTTTAACGCCATTTTCAGCCAGCTGATCCCGTACCGCCGTAGCCAGACCTTCACCGTATTGCTGTTTATCATGAATAATTGCTATACGGGCAGGCTTTGCCTTATCGAGAATGTACTGTGCCGCCATGTCGCCCTGCAGACTGTCCAGGCCGATGGTGCGGAACACCATTTCATAACCTTTGTCAGTAATGGAGGGAGAAGTCGAGGCTGCAGTGATCATCAGCACGCCTTCTTCATCATAGATATCACTAGCCGGTTCAGTTGACGACGAACACAGGTGACCAACCACCTGAGTAATACCGTCGTTAACGATCTTATTCGCCACCGCCACGGCTTGTTTTGGATCGCAGGCATCGTCGTAGATAACGCCTTCGAGCATCATGCCGTTAACACCGCCCGCTTTGTTGATATCGTCAATCGCAGCCATAACGCCGATTTTTTGCATATCGCCATACTGAGCAACAGGCCCTGTTGCCGGGCCAGCCAGCGCTATTTTAAGCGTGTCTGCCTGAGCAGCGGCCGTCAGGCCCATTATGCATACAGCAGTTCCCAGGCTCAGTAATTTCTTGCGGAATTGATTCATCGAGTTAATCTCCATTTATTGTTCTTTGCAGAGTCTTCACCTGGAAGGGAAGATGTCTGAATATAGTCAGCTTTCAGTCAGCTTCGGGCCTATTCGCAGATTTTACACAAAGAATGTAAGCACCTCTATCACAGTGGCTAACTCTACCTCTGGCTATGGACTAATTGCAATCTAAGTCGTGCTATTTTGGGTGGTTATATTGATCTGGCGAACGGTTTTTTTACTGGCTGGTAGAAAGTGTTAATGATATTGCCACTATTTGTTATTGAGCATCTGACCGATTTTGTTAATGATTCCTGCGCTCAGACATTTATTTCAGCGCGTCGTTAATAGCTGCTAATGTCAACGTGAAAATTGATTCCTGCATAATGATAATAACTGGGAAAGGTATGGATCTGATCCGCTCACTCATTCGTCGTTTAATCTCCGCTGCTATTCTGCCGTTGAGTCTGCTGGCTGGTTGTGTCGCTGCTCAGCCGGCTTACGACCGTCTCAACACACCCGCGCTGCTCTCCTATCGTTCAGCTGAGGCACTGATACTGGATATCGCCGCCAGTGATGCGCAGCTGGTTGCCGTCGGTGATCAGGGAATCGTGATGCGTTCAGTCGACCAGGGGCGCAGCTGGCAGCAGCAGCCAACACCGTTCAGTGTGATGCTTACCTCGGTCTGGTTTGCTGATTCAGCCCATGGATGGCTGACCGGGCATGACGGCCTGTTAGCGGCAACCACGGATGGTGGTGTCAGCTGGCACACACTGCTGGACGGTAACCAGATTAATCAGTTGCGCTTACAGCGGTTGCAGGAAAAACTGACAGAGCTAGAGCGTCGCGCCGTTGCTGACCCCGATAACGCTGCCCTCGCGGCGCAACTGGATAATGTTTCCTGGCAGGTTGAAGATGCGACGGCGGCACTGGAAAGCGGGGCATCGGTTCCGTTGCTGGATGTCTGGTTTGCCAATACACAACAGGGATTTGCCCTGGGAGGCTATGGTCTGTTGCTGAAAACCGAAGACGGTGGCAACAGCTGGGTTTACTGGGGGGATAGACTGGATAATCCCGATAGCTTCCACCTGAATGCGATCACTGAAGACCATCAGGGTTATCTGTATATTGCGGGTGAAGCTGGATTACTGTTTCGTTCGACCGATGGCGGTGCTAGCTGGAACCGTATCGATACCCCTTATGATGGCTCATTTTTTGGCATAACCGAGTTCAACAGTCAGTTGTACCTGATGGGGTTGCGGGGAAACCTGTACCGCTCAGCTGCCGGACTGGAGTGGTCGCCGGTCGATACAGGCTATTCTGTCACTTTGCAGAGCGCCGTTGCGGGAGCCGATAAACTGGTTTTGCTGGGGCAGGGCGGTCTGATTTTGCGAAGTAGTGACGGGGAGATCTTCTTGCAGCTGGACAGTGGCGGGCGGCGCTCTTTCAGCGCCGGGGTTGCCTTAAACGGGAAATATATTCTTGTGGGTGAAGGTGGGCTGCTGACGCTGGAGGCCAGTGATGAATAATTTAGCCAGGATACTTTTAGCGCCGATCAAAGCATCGGAAGAGTTTGCTGAACGGGTACTGTTTCACTGGCGTATGCCGGTCTTGCTGATATTTGCTGCACTGACTCTGTTTCTTGGCTGGCAGGCTGTACAGATCAGGCCTGATGCCAGCTTTGTAAAAATGATTCCCACGTCGCATCCGTATGTGCAGAACTATCTGAAAAACCGTGATGATCTCGCCGGGCTGGGTAATAGTGTGCGGGTCGCGGTAGCGGTAAAAGAGGGAGATATTTTTACCGCAGAGTTCCAGCAGACTCTGCAAAAAATTACCGATGAGCTGTTTTTTATCCCCGGTGTTGACCGCTCCGCGCTGACCTCTATCTGGACACCTAACGTGCGCTGGACCGAGGTTACCGAAGAGGGCTTTGTCGGCGGCCCGGTGATTCCGCCGGATTATGATGGCTCTCCCGAAAGCCTTGAGCAGGTTAAACTGAACATCCTGCGCTCCGGTCAGGTAGGGCGGTTGGTGGCGAATGATTTCCGTTCGGCGATTGTGCAGGTGCCGCTGTTTGATAAGCATCCAGATAGCGGTGAAAAACTCGATTATCAGGCCCTGTCTCAACAGTTGGAAACCCTCATCCGGGACCGCTATCAGTCCGATAATGTGACTATTCATATCACCGGCTTCGCTAAAATTGTCGGCGACCTGATTGATGGCGCCGCTCAGGTCGCGGTGTTTTTCGGTATTGCCCTGCTGATTACCCTGGTGTTGCTCTATCTCTATTCGCGCAGTATCACTGGCACACTGGTGCCGCTGGCCTGCTCAGTGATCGCGGTGATCTGGCAACTGGGCTTGCTGAAGCTGTTGGGCTACGGGCTGGACCCTTACTCGATGCTGGTGCCCTTTCTGGTGTTTGCTATTGCCGTGAGTCATGGGGTACAGATTGTTAATACCATCGCGCTGGAAAGTGCCCGGGGGGCCGATAGCTGGCTGGCGGCACGACGGGCATTCCGGGCGCTCTATATCCCGGGTCTGACGGCGCTCCTGTCTGATGGTATCGGGTTTGTCACGCTGATGGTGATTGAGATCCGCGTTATTCAGGATCTGGCGATCGCAGCATCATTAGGTATTGCGGTTATTATTCTGACTAATCTGTTTCTGTTGCCGGTGATTATGTCGCTGTTGGGCATTGGCGAGCGAGCCACTCAGCGAGCCCGCAATGCGGAACAGAATCAGCACAGTATCTGGCGCCTGTTAACCTGGTTTGCGACACCGAAAGGTGCCCGGGTCGCGGTCGCCGTTGCTCTGGTGTTATTGGTCGGTGGGCTGTATCAGGGGCAGAAACTGCAGATTGGTGATCTTGATAGTGGTGCGCCAGAGTTGCGGCCGGACTCCCGCTACAATGTGGATAACCGCTTTATCACCCAGCATTACTCTACCTCCAGCGATATTTTTGTGGTGATGGTGGAGACTGAGGCTGATCACTGCTCCAGCTTTGCCACCTTGTCGATGGTGGATCGTTTTCAATACTATCTGACCAACATTGACGGGGTGCAGTCGAGCGTATCGCTGGTGGATGTCTCCAAACGGGTCACCTCGGGTCTGAACGAAGGCAGTCTCAAATGGCGGACAATCAGCCGGAATCAGCTGGTGATCAACGCCTCTCTGTCTTATGTGCCAGCGGGGTTGATGAACCCTTCCTGTTCACTGTTGCCGGTGATTATCTTTCTTGATGATCATAAGGCGGCAACGCTGAGCAATCTCACCCGGCAGATCGCATCATTTGCTAATGAAAATGGTACTGATCAGATCCGTTTTGAGATGGCGGCCGGTAACTCAGGTTTTGAAGCGGCCACCAATGAAGTGATCGGTACGGCGCAGTATCAGATGCTGGCCTGGGTGTATGCTGTGGTGGGCTTGCTATGTCTGCTGACTTTCCGCTCACTGAAAACCCTGGTGTGTATCATCGCGCCACTGGCGCTGACTTCTATTCTCTGTCAGGCGCTGATGGCCAGCTTTGGTATCGGTGTCAAAGTGGCAACGCTGCCGGTGATCGCCCTGGGGGTGGGCATCGGCGTCGACTACGGCATCTATATTTATTCTAAACTTAACACCTATCTGGTGCAGGGGATGGGGCTGCAGGAAGCGTACCTGAACACCCTGAAAACCACCGGTAAGTCGGTTGCCTTTACGGGGTTAACCCTGGCGATAGGGGTGGTTCTCTGGGTGTTTTCGCCAATCAAATTTCAGGCAGACATGGGGGTGTTGCTAACCTTTATGTTCCTCTGGAATATGTTGGGGGCACTGGTGTTACTGCCAGCCCTGGCCTGTCTGTTAAAGTGTGATGTGGTGCACAGCACGACTCAAGCGGAGATAAAAGATGTTACTGAATAAACGCATAGCCCTGGTGCTTGATCAGCAGGATCAGAGCTGTTTCGCGCTGCAGCGTTGTTGTCTTATCGCCCGTCGTTTGCAAAGTCCGGTGACGCTGATCTGGCTGGGTGATGATAAGGAAAAGGCTGCGGCAGCGGTGGCGCAACTGGACGATATCGATACCAGCGTTACCTTATTATTCAGCCACCGGGATACATTGCTGAAAACCTTAGCAAAACTGTTGTCGCAACAGGCGGTGGGTTTATTGGTGAAAAGTTGTGATCCCCGGCAGAAAGGTTTTATGACCTCTATTGATGGTCAGATTCTGCGGGAGCTTCCCTGCCCGGTGTTGCTGGTGAAGCGAGATGATCTCTGGCAGGACGGCATCGTCATGGCCGCAGTTAATCCGCTGGCGGACGACCACTATCAGCGGCAGCTTAATGATGAGTTGCTTCAGGTTGCCGCTCAGATCGCACTGGCGACCGGTTCGGGGCTGACCGCTGCCGTTGCCTGCCCCTCGGCGATGATGGGCGCCGATCCGGTGATGCAATCAGAAGAGCTGATTCAGCAGAAAGCACATCAGGCACTCGCATCACAGTTGAATCACTTACAGCTGCATGCCCAGGACGTGGCAGTCGGCGAAGGGCCACCGGAATACTGGATTCCGCAAGCTGCAGGTCAGCTGGCTGCAAGGCTGGTGGTGATTGGCACCCGTGCCCGGGGCGGGATCAAAGGGGCGCTGATTGGCAATACCGCTGAACGCATCCTCCCCCGGCTGGACTGCGATATTCTTGTATTACGCATCGGCCTGGCCGATGAGGTGGTCCCGGTACTGCAATAGTTAATGCGTTATTAACGCCGAAGCCTGACTTTTGTCGGGCTTTTTTGTTAACAAAAATAAAATGTATTGTTTTTTTATCCTATTGAGTTTTAAGGATTAATTATAGATTTTTGATGGTATGAATTTTTGTGTTAGTGATAATGAAAGGTTTTGTTATTGGTTAGTCGCGGCGTTTCGTAGATCCTCATTGCCTACAATAAATAACACAGCGTGTTGTGTCTGAAAGGCAGCGCGCGGTACACAGTCTATCGAGGTGTCATCATGCCGGAATATAAAGCGCCCTTAAGAGATATTCAGTTTGTGCTGGATGAAATGCTGCAAAGTGAACAGCACTATCAAAGTCTGCCTGGCTGTGAAGAGGCCACCCCGGATATGATCAGCGCTATTCTCGAGGAGGGGGCTAAATTTGCAGAGCGTGTACTTGCGCCCCTGAATCAGGTGGGTGATCGGGAAGGCTGTCAGTTAACCGATGGTGAGGTAAAGACACCAACCGGCTTTAAAGAGGCTTATCAGCAGTTTGTTGAGGGCGGCTGGCCCTCGCTGGCTCATGACCCGGAATGGGGCGGTCAGGGACTACCGGAGTCGATCGGCATTGTACTGAATGAGATGGTTGGGTCGGCGAACTGGTCCTGGAGCATGTATCCCGGTCTGAGTCATGGTGCGATGAACACCATTGAAGCGCACGGGACTGAAACACAGAAACAAACCTACCTGACCAGACTGATCAGTGGTGAGTGGACCGGTACCATGTGCCTGACCGAATCCCATTGCGGTACCGATCTGGGAATGCTGAAAACCAAAGCGGAACCCCAGGCCGACGGCAGCTATAACATCAGCGGCACCAAGATCTTTATCTCTGCGGGTGAGCACGATATGGCGGACAATATCGTTCACATCGTCCTGGCCCGTTTGCCGGATGCCCCACAGGGTACCAAGGGTATTTCGTTGTTTATCGTGCCTAAGTTTCTTCCCGATAGTGACGGTAATATCGGTGAGCGAAACAGTCTGAGCTGTGGTTCGCTGGAACATAAGATGGGCATTCATGGCAATGCCACCTGCGTGATGAACTTTGATGGTGCCACCGGCTATCTTATCGGACCTGAGAACAAAGGTCTGAACTGTATGTTCACCTTTATGAATACTGCCCGTCTGGGCACTGCGCTGCAGGGGCTGGCTCATACCGAATGGGGCTATCAGAACTCGCTGGCCTATGCGCGTGATCGTTTACAGATGCGTGCCCTGAATGGCCCGGCCTGTCCAGACAAGCCGGCTGATCCGATTATTGTGCACCCTGATGTACGGCGCATGCTGCTGACTCAGAAAGCCTTTGCTGAGGGTGGCCGGGCGCTGATTTACTACTGCTCGCAACTGGTTGATAAAGTTAACCTGACTACCGATAGTGAGGCGCGTCAGCAGGCGGATACTCAGTTAGCTTTCCTCACGCCTATAGCTAAAGCGTTTCTCACGGAAACCGGTTTTGAATCGGCTAATCTGGGCATGCAGATTTTCGGTGGGCACGGTTATATCAGCGAGTGGGGGATGGAGCAAAATGTCCGCGATAGTCGTATCTCCATGTTATATGAAGGCACCACCGGAATTCAGGCGCTTGATCTGTTAGGCCGTAAAGTGCTGATGACTCAGGGCGAATCACTTAAATCCTTTACCAAGGTGGTGCATAAGTTCTGCCAGTCCCAGGCTGACAATCGCGTAGTGCAGGAGTTCATCAGTCCGCTGGCCCGGTTGAACAAAGAGTGGGGCGATCTGACCACCCGTATCGGCATGAAAGCGATGATGAACCGGGAAGAGGTGGGCGCGGCATCGGTCGACTATCTGATGTATTCCGGCTATGCAACGATGGCCTATCTGTGGGCCAGAATGGCGGTTACTGCGCAGCAGAAACTGGATGCCGGCGAGGGCGACCGTCGCTTTTATCAGGCCAAACTGAAGACGGCCCGTTTCTATTTTGAGCGGATACTGCCACGGACGAAAACTCTGGAAGCGACTATCGATTCCGGAGCGGATAATCTGCTGGCGATGGATGAAACAGAGTTTTCCTGCTGAACCGGGCCGTTGAAATAAGATGAAGCTATTTGCAACCAGGTTGGTTCGAAGCAAAGCCGGTCAGGCAATACTGACCGGTCTGATCAGGGTTAATTATCGTGTGCGACGCAAGGGTTCAGGTATGTCGTCGCCGCTAAGGGTAACTGAGGAGAGAGATATGTCAGAGATTCAGGCGTTGTTTGAGACCATGGCCGGGCGTTTTAACAGCGATGCAGCCGCCGGGCTGGAGGCGATGTTTCAGTATAAGCTGGATGAAGGTGATGCCTATTATGTGGCGATTTCAGATGGCGAGTGCGTGCTGAGTAATGGGCTGCATGACAGTCCCAGTGTGGTTCTGATGATGGACAGTCAGACCTTTAAAGAGGTGCTGGAAGGAGAAACGAACGGTATGCAGGCGTTTATGGCGGGCCGCATCCGTGCTGAAGGTGATGTGATGCTGGCGACCCGCCTGGAAGCGCTGTTTCCTGCCGGTTAATCGGTAAAGCAGCAATCTGGCGTCACGGTTGCTGCTGATTTTATTCGACTTTTTAATCTGAGCACTTATGCTGAGAAAGACAGGCTTAACGCTGTACCCTGTATAAACAGCTAAACAACAATAACAATGACAGTGGACGGGATCTGAATATGGATCAAAAAGTACGCGGTAGCTGGATTCCCGACAGTCTGAATCCAAATGGCTATAACACGCTGACCGATGTTATCCAGCGAATCGTCAGTGATTATGGTTCTAAAACCGCTTTTACCAGTTTTGGCTATGCGATGAGCTATGCCGAACTGGGACAGTTGTCGGATGCGTTTGCCGTTTACCTGCAGCAGGAAACCGATCTGCAACCGGGTGATCGTATTGCGATTCAACTGCCGAATCTGAATCAGTATCCGGTGGTGCTGTTCGGTGCGCTTAAAGCGGGTCTGATTATCGTCAACACGAATCCGTTGTACACTCCCAGGGAACTGGAAAAACAGTTTAATGACTCGGGTGCTAAAGCGCTGGTGGTCTATAAAGGTGTTGCACATAATGTTGATAAGATTATTGCCAGCACCTCAATAAAATATGTATTTACCACCCAGATTGCCGATCTGCACCGGCCTTTAAAACGACTGCTGATCAACTCGGTGGTGAAATATATCAGGAAGATGGAACCTGCATACCATCTGCCTCAGGCGATCGAACTGCGACATGCCTTAAAGCAAAAGACGGGGCAGAAGCCCCGGGCTGTGCCGCAGAACTGCAGCGATATTGCGGTGCTGCAATATACCGGCGGCACCACCGGTGTCTCCAAAGGCGCAATGCTGACCCATGGCAATCTGATCTCTAACTTCCTCCAGGGGGTTAAGCTGATCTCAGATGCCGACAAGCACTGGGCCGAGATGGTGGTCGCGCCGTTGCCGCTTTATCATATCTATGCCTTTACGATCACCATGGCGGTGCTTGAACTGGGCGGTAATAACCTGCTGATTGCCAACCCCCGCGATATACCCGGTTTTGTCAAAGAGCTGCAAAAACATGCGGTATCGGCGTTTATCGGACTCAATACCCTGTTTGTTGCGATCTGTAATCATAAAGACAGCCATCTGATCGATTTCAGTCGTCTTAAGGTCACCCTGTCCGGCGGTATGGCACTGACCTTAGCTGCGGCGAAGGCCTGGGAGAAACTGACCGGTTGCCAGGTGTTAGAAGCCTACGGCCTGACCGAAACATCGCCGGCGGTGGCGATGAACCCGCCGCAAAATATCCGCGTGGGAACCATAGGCCCACCAGTGGCAGAGACCGAGGTGAAAATTGTCGGCCTGGATGGTGAATCGGTTGGTGTTGGTGAGCCGGGTGAACTCTGCGTTAAAGGGCCTCAGGTGATGCTGGGGTACTGGCAGAAAGAGCGCGCGACCAAAAGCTGCTTTACCGATGACGGATATTTTATTACCGGTGATGTCGCCATCATCGAAGCGGATGGCTATCTGCGTATCGTTGACCGGGCGAAAGATATGATCAATGTCTCCGGTTTTAATGTCTATCCGAATGAGATTGAGGATGTGGTCACCCTGCATCCTGCCGTTGTTGAGTGTGCTGCGATAGGTGTGCCTGATGTCCACAGTGGCGAGATTGTTAAGCTTTTTGTGGTGGCTAAAGATAACCTAACCAGTGAAGAGATCCGTCTCTGGTGTAAAGAGCGACTCACCGCTTATAAAGTCCCTAAGGTTGTTGAGTTTGTCGACGAACTGCCAAAATCCAATGTGGGTAAAGTGCTGCGGCGTATGCTGCGCGACGATAAACCCGGTAGTCATGCTGCCTGAATACTATAACCGGCAGCAGCTGACGCCCTGCAGAATCTGTCCGAACTAACCAGGAGTAAGATGTGAGCGAGCTGCTGAATATCACCACCGATAATCGTATCTGTAAGATTTTTTTAAACCGGCCGGATAAAAAAAATGCGCTGACGCTGGCGATGTATGAAGGACTGACCCGTGCGCTGATGAATGCTGATGCCGATCCTGATGTCCGGGTGATTATGCTGGGCTCTGACAATGACAGTTTCTGTTCAGGTAATGATATTGCCGATTTTATCGCCGCCGCCAGCCGCCCTGATGCGGTTGCTGCGCCGTTGTTGTTTTTGCAGACCATCGCGTCTCTGGCAAAACCGGTGATTGCGGTGGTACCCGGCGCTGCGGTGGGGATCGGCTCGACAATCCTGCTGCATTGCGATCTGGTAATCGCCAGTGACGAGGCGCGTTTTCAGCTGCCTTTTGCCCGGCTGGGTCTGGTGCCTGAAGGAGGCTCAAGTTTGTTATTGCCACAGCTGGTGGGTCATCGGCGGGCCTTTGAACTGCTGGTGATGGGGGAAACCTTCAGCGCCGACACTGCCAGAGAGCTGGGGCTGGTTAACCGGGTTGTTATGCACAGTCGTCTGCACGATCTGGCGGTGCTGGACGCGGAGAAACTGGCGGCCATGGCACCCGGGGCGGTACAGCAGAGCAAGGCAATGCTTCGCAGTCATGCACAAACACAGTTAGACGCAGTTCTGACCGAAGAGGTGAAGCTGTTTGCGGCGCGCTTGCAGTCAGCAGAAGCGGCGGAAGCGCTGCAGGCATTTATGCAGAAACGAGAGCCCGATTTTTCCCGTTTTTAACCATATTTATTGCCCTTATGACGCAGCAAAAGGTCGCCATACAGGGCTTTGATCTCCGCGATATCTGTTTCACTGTCGCCGCTGGTGTAGTAGGCGGTATATATGCCAGCCCGTTTCTCACGCCAGTCGATATAGGCTGTCATCACGGGCACTCCTGCCTGATGGGCGATATGGTAAAAACCACTTTTCCATTCATCAACCTGTGAACGGGTTCCTTCAGGGGTTATCACCAGATAGAGCTGATCGGCATTGTCAAACTGAGCAGCAGCCTGGGAGACCACATTGAGGGATTTTGAGCGGTCGATGGGAATCCCACCCAGCCACATCATCAGATGACGAAACGGAAATCTGAAAATCTGCACCTTGCCCATCCAGTAGATGGGCAGTTCCTGACTGAATGCCAGCATCAGTGCGTAGGGCAGATCCCAGTTGCTGGCATGTGGGGCACCGATCAGAACACATTTGTCGATGCCATGAATCGCCGAATAGTCCAGTTGCCAGCCTTTCATCTTCAGAAACTTTTGGGATATCCATTTCAGTGCTGGCTGGAATATCGGGCTGTCAAAAATCGTAGAGTGCATAGGCATAGAGAGTCAGTTTTTCGGCTTATTGTAATGTTATTTGATCGTCCCGGATACGCAACAACCCTTGTCGCCCTGCCGGTGTGCTTATTTTGTCCTGAAATCTGCCTCTCAATAGCCCGGGTAACGTTTATTTGCTCATAAATGTTATCTGTTTCTTTTATTTAAGTTTATGTATTTTAAGATAAATATTATATTTTAAACGATTTTGTTATTTAATCAGGCTATTTTTGTTATTGCTGGAAATTCCCTTGTGGCTAGTATTAAGCAGTCTGTGCTGTACGCAGTATTATCTCCCGGTTTCCAATTTGGCAGTCCGGCGTGCAGAGAAGGAGTCAGATGTTTGCTATGACTAACAATAATTATCCTGAGTATGGAGTGCACCATGCAATTTGAAGGAAAGGCTATTCAGGTTCAGGAGATCGACAGCGGCTTGTATGAGCTGTGTTTTGATCTGAACAACGAACCGGTGAATAAGTTTAATCAACTCACGCTGAGAGAGCTGAAAGAGGCGGTGACGCAACTCGGCGCAGTGGACGGTATTAAAGGGGTGCTTTTCAGTAGCGCTAAAGACAGTTTTATTGTTGGTGCTGATATTACTGAGTTTAGTTCTCTGTTTGACCAGGGCGAAGCGGGGCTTGTTGCTCACTTACTGGAAAACCACGGAATCTTTAACGCGGTGGAAGATCTTCCTTGTCCTACGGTGACCGCTATTAATGGTCTGGCGCTGGGCGGTGGCTTTGAGTTGTGTCTGGCGACCGATTACCGGGTAATGGGCGAAAAAGCTAAAGTCGGTTTGCCGGAAGTGAAACTGGGTATCAACCCTGGCTGGGGAGGCATTGTCCGTCTGCCCCGTCTTATCGGTATTGATAATGCTCATGAGTGGATCTGTACGGGGGCTGAGAAGCGCGCCGATGCGGCACTGAAAGATGGTGCGGTGGATGCTGTGGTCGCTCAGGACAAGGTGCGTGACGCGGCTATCAGTCTGTTGCGTCAGTGTGCTGAAGGTAAATTTGATTATGCCGCCCGTCGCACTGAAAAGCAGAGCCCGGTGAAGCTGAATCAGATTGAGCAGATGATGGCGTTTGAAACGGCCAAAGGGATGATCGGTGCCAAAGCGGGGCCTCACTATCCTGCGCCGTTGCAAGCGGTGAAAACGATTCAGAAATCCTGCGGTATGGATCGTGACAGAGCGATTCAGGCTGAGGTTGAGGGCGTTGCTAAACTGGCCTCGGGGCCGGTAGTGAAAGCGTTGGTTGGTCTGTTCATGAAAGACCAGTATGTTAAAAAAGTCAGTCGGGGTTATGAGTCGACGGCAACGAAAGTGAAGCAGGCGGCGGTTCTTGGTGCAGGTATTATGGGCGGTGGCGTTGCTTATCAGTCCGCGTCGAAAGGGGTGCCGATCCTGATGAAAGATATCAATGAGTCGGCGATTCAGCTGGGTCTTGATGAAGCCAACAAGTTGCTTGCCGGGCAGTTAAAGCGGGGACGCACCGATGCTGCGAAGATGGCAGCCACGATCAACCGGATTCGTCCAACCCTGAGTTATGGCGATTTTGGCAGCGTTGACCTGGTGGTTGAAGCGGTGGTTGAAAATCCCAAAGTGAAGGGCATGGTGCTGGCGGAAACCGAGCAGCATATCGGCGACGATGCCGTGCTGGCCTCCAATACCTCGACGATCTCAATTACTGAGCTGGCGAAATCGCTCAAACGTCCGGAAAACTTCTGTGGTATGCACTTCTTCAACCCGGTACACATGATGCCGCTGGTGGAGGTGATTCGGGGAGAGAAAACCTCCGATGCCACCGTTGCGCGCACTGTCGCTTATGCAACCGCGATGGGTAAAACACCGATTGTGGTGAATGATTGCCCCGGGTTCCTGGTAAACCGGGTGCTGTTTCCCTATTTCGGTGGCTTCAATCGCCTGCTACAGGACGGCGCTGACTTCCGTCAGGTAGACAAAGTGATGGAAGGCTTTGGCTGGCCAATGGGGCCAGCGTATCTTCTGGACGTCGTTGGCATTGATACCGCACACCATGCGGATCAGGTGATGGCCGCAGGCTTTCCGCAGCGGATGTCCCATGAAGGTGAGTCGGTGATTGACCGCATGTACGCTCTGGAACGTTTTGGTCAGAAGAACAGCAAGGGCTTCTACCGTTACGAACTGGATCGCAAGGGCAAACCTGCCAAGCTCCACGATGAAGAGGTTGACACGTTACTCGAAGGGGCGGTGGGTAGTTCCCGGGCGTTCGAGTCTCAGGAGATTATTGAGCGGATGATGATCCCGTTGTGTATCGAAACGGTTCGTTGTCTGGAGGAACAGATTGTTGCCTCACCAGCGGAAGCTGATATGGCGCTGATTTACGGCATTGGCTTCCCGCCATTCCGTGGCGGTGTCTTCCATTATCTGGATGAGATGGGGATGGCGGCGTTTTGTGAGATGGCGGCTAAGTATGCTGATCTGGGGCCGTTGTATCAGCCCACTGAAACCATGCAACAGATGGCTGCTGACGGCGCTACTTACCTCAATACTCAATCCAGCAAACACGCAAACTAAGGAGGAATCGAAGATGAGTCTGAATCCAAATGATGTAGTCATCGTCGATGCGGTGCGCACCCCGATGGGCAGATCCAAAGGCGGTTCCTTCCGACATGTGCGGGCTGAGGAGTTATCTGCCCGGGTGATGAACGCCTTGCTGGAACGTAATCCCAATGTCAATCCGGCAGAGATTGAAGATGTGATCTGGGGCTGTGTTAACCAGACCAAAGAGCAGGGCTTTAATATCGGCCGGAATGCGGCGGTCCTGGCAGGTTTACCTCATAGTGTCGCGGCGCAGACGGTTAACCGTTTGTGCGGCTCGTCTATGGCAGCGTTGCATTCGGCAGCGCAGGCGATCATGAGCGGCAACGGCGACCTGTTTATGGTTGGTGGCGTTGAGCACATGGGACATCTGGACATTCTGCATGGTGTCGATATTAATCCGCAGATGAGCAAGCAGGTGGCCAAGGCGGCGATGATGATGGGTCTGACCGCCGAGATGCTGGGGCGGATGAATATGATCAGTCGTGAAGAGCAGGATGCCTTTGGTGCCCGTTCGCATCGTCTGGCCGATGAAGCCCGTCGCGAAGGTCGTTTTGATAACGAGATTGTGGCGGTTGAAGGGCACGATGAAAACGGCTTCAAATCATTGCTTGAACAGGATGAAGTGATTCGCCCGGAAACCACCGTGGATGTGCTGGCGACCTTAAAACCGGCCTTTGTGCCAAAGGTGGGTACGGTGACTGCCGGAACTTCTTCGGCGTTTTCCGATGGCGCCTCGGCGATGCTGATGATGTCAGCAGCCCGGGCGCAGTCTCTGGGCCTGACCCCGCGGGCAAAGATTCGTGCGATGGGGGTTGCCGGGTGCGATCCGTCTATCATGGGCTATGGTCCGGTACCTGCAACGCAGAAAGCGTTGAAGCGGGCTGGGCTGAGAATCGAAGACATCGACTATGTTGAGCTGAACGAAGCGTTTGCGGCGCAGGGGCTGGCGGTGCTGAAAAACCTGAAGCTGATGGATCAGATGGATGAGAAAGTTAACCTCAACGGTGGTGCGATTGCGCTGGGTCATCCGCTGGGCTGTTCGGGCACCCGGATCTCTACCACGCTGTTGAATGTGATGGAGCAGAACGATGGGACGTTTGGACTGGCAACCATGTGTATCGGCATGGGACAGGGCATCGCTACCGTGTTTGAACGTCTTAACTGATCGTCAGAGCAACCCTGGTTGCTGCTGATCTTAAAACCCCGGATACTGTCAGTTGTTGTGACATAATCCGGGGTTTTTTATGTGAATTATTTTGCGCATCTGGTGCTGGCAGACACCACAGTGGAATCCCGGGTGGGGAATCTGCTGGGAGACTTTGCCCGGGGTGTCGATCAGCACACGCTGCCGGCCGGGGTTTTACAGGGGTTAATTAACCATCGCCAGGTTGATCAGTTTACCGATCAGCACCCGCTGGTACGGCAGATGAAACCGTACTTCAGTCAGCAGCGTCGCCGATTTTCCGGCATTGCGCTGGATGTTCTGTTTGATCACTATTTATTGAATCACTGGCAGCAGTTTAGTTCACTGCCAAAAGCGCAGGTGATTGAAACGCTGTATGCCGATCTGATCGCTGGTCAGTCGCTGATGCCTGAGCGAATGCAGCGAGTCACCCGGCGGATTGTCGAGGCTGACTGGTTTGCCAGTTATGAAAGCCTGGAAGGCGTTACCTATGCGCTGGACCGGATCGCTGGACGAGTACGGTTTAATAATGAGTTTGAGGGGATAGGCGAGGAGCTGGCGCTTAACTATAGCCGGTTTGAAGAGGGGTTCGGGTTGTTTTTTGCTGATCTGGTTGTCCAGTTCCCGGCACCGTTAATCGATGCCGGGAACTGAAACGCCTGTCAGCGGCTTAGAGCTTGCGCTGTGCCAGTCGAGCCTGAAGCGTACTGATCAGCTCCTGCTTACCATGACCGCTGGTGTTAACCGTTGGTTCTGCGGTGTTGCGGTAGCGGGCAATGGTGTGGGCAATCTTCTGTTCTTTATTCAGACCCGGACGCAGATTCAGGCGTGCCGGTGTTGTCTGTTTCGCGCTCGCAGAAATACCTGAAGACACACGGGATTTCTCCTGTTGCATAACGGCTATTTCGGCACTTCGGGCGGTATCCCGGTCCAGCTCAAGACGTCTGTCTTTGAGGGCCTCGGCGGGCTTCTTCTGGGCCAGTGGAATGCTGCTGCGGATAGCCGATTTCGGCTTGGCTTTGGGAGCGGTTTTACGCATACCCTGAGCGCGGGCATCAATACGTGCCATCACCGCGGCCATCTCCTGAGCTTCTGCCTGTTGCAGGGACAGTTTGCTCGATTCACGCGCTTCACGTTCCTGGGCAATTTTTTCCCGAATCAGTTTTTCCTGCGCCGCTGAAGACACTTTGCCGGTTGCCAGTTTGGGCGCGGCGGTGCTGGCCGGTTTCGTGACAGATGCTTTGGCTTTGGCTTTTGATGATTTGCTGCGTTTACGCGAGTCCATCGCCGCCAGCACCTTGTTCATCGCCATGGTTTCCTGGCGTTCGCGCACAATGCGGGCTTCCAGTTCAGCGTCACGCTGTTGCGCCAGCAGCTTCAGATCCACCTCACCAGAGGGCTTTTCTATATCGCCTTTCAGCAGAGCTTTCTGTTCAGCTTCTTCCAGCAGGGCCAGGGCTGCTTTACGCTCTTCAGCACTCTGGCGATGGGCCTTGCTTGGTTTCGGCTTGGTGATAAGGCCTTGCAGGCTTTTAGCATTGAACGTTTCCAGCGCATCCGCAGTCAATTCACGGGCTTCGCTGAGGTTGTCAGCAAAACCGTATTCACTGAGGGCGAAACTGTGAGCTCCGGCGCTGCGGATGTCATTGTAAAGTTCGGCTTCTACACCGGACTCGGCTGCAATTAGCAGGGTCTCCCAATGACTATCGATCTCGTTACGTGTGGAGCCGACATAGACTTGCTTTGAAACTGTGTTAGTGATGGTGAAAATAATCAAGATGTTACCCGGGACAGCTGGCAAAAAGAGGGGGTATTATAGAGATCAGCGCGCCAAAGGTAAGACTTGATATTTAGTTTTTTTTCAGACTTTAAATCGACGTGCGCTATCTATCTGATTTAATGGTTTATTCGAACTGAGCGAAGTATTCTGACGGCAAAAAAATATTTCCCTAAACCGGTTTACTGGCTTAACCGGGCAATACGTTCCGCCAGTTGTTTATAGTCTGAGTAGGTGTCCATGGTTGGTTTTCGCAGCGAATAAGGTACTTGTGCGAGTGCGTTGATATCGCCGCCTGGCAGAAGCAGCTGCAAGGCGTTGGTGAATTGCGGTTCTTCATCAAGCAGCTGTTGGCAGGGCGGGCTGTCCCAGACCTCATTCAGATGGTTACTGATGTTTGCCTGATGAAGACAACTGCTGATCAGCGGTCGTAGTTTGATGAGATAAACTGCGGCCGAACGCGGATCGTTCAACTGCATTGCAGAGGCAGACCAGGAGGTTAGCAGCAAAGCTGTTAATAGCGCCACCAGAGCGGATAGTCGATAAATCGATGCAGACGGTTGTAGGTAAAACAATCTCATACTCCGTTCGGGGGATGTTTACCGCAGTCTAGCCTATTTTTGAGAATCGCTCAGCAGTGGAGACCACTGTCTGAGCGATAATCACCGCCTTACTGATTAAACTGGCTGAGCAGTTCACCGTATCCCTCCTCAGCCATTTTATCCAGAGGGATAAAGCGCAGCGATGCTGAGTTAATACAATAACGCAGCCCGGTGGGTTGTGGCCCATCATCGAAGACATGTCCCAGATGGGAGTCAGCATAACGGCTGCGAACCTCTGTGCGGGTCATAAAGAATTTCGTGTCGCTATGCTCTTTAACGACGCTGGACATGATCGGCCGGGTAAAACTGGGCCAGCCGGTACCGGATTTAAATTTGTCCTTTGATGAGAACAGCGGCTCGCCACTGACAACGTCGACATAGATTCCCGCACGTTTTTCATCCCAGAATTCATTCTGAAAGGGGCGTTCGGTGGCATCTTCCTGGGTAACCTCATACTGCAGGTCGGTCAGTTTGCTACGCAGCTCTTCCTCTGAAGGTTTTTTGAACTGCCGGAAAGTGGTCGTAGTTTCTGCGCTATGGGAGCTGCCCTTTTCACTGTTTGCCTGCTGTTCCTGGCCACGGCCGAACTGAGTGAAGTCCGGGTGCAGGTCATCGCCCCAGGTTTTTTCAAGATACTGGTCGCGGCCGGATCTGAAACGATAATATTTGTATCTTATCGGGTTATGTTTGTAATAGTCCTGGTGATAATCCTCGGCAGGATAAAACACCGTCAGTTGCGTAAGCTCAGTTGCCAGCGGTTTGCTGTAACGTCCGGATGCCGCCAGCTCTGCCATCGATTTTTCTGCAATCCTGCGCTGTTGCTCATTATGATAGAACACTGCAGGACGGTATTGATTACCCCGGTCGACAAAGGAGCCATTCCCATCGGTAGGGTCCATTTGTCGCCAGAGTGACTGCAGGAGTCCTGCATAACTGATAATCTCCGGATCGTAATAAACCTGCACGGCTTCCGTATGGCCGGTCGTGCCGGAAGAAACCTCCTGATAGGTGGGATCGGGTGTCTGACCGCCGGTATAACCCGAGACCGCCTCTTTAACGCCGGGCAGCTTTTCAAACCCGGCTTCGGTACACCAGAAGCACCCCCCCGCAAAGGTGGCGACTTTGAACCCCTGTTGCTGGAGATCAGCACGAACCGCTGTTTCTGTGCCAGCGGTTACGCTGAGTACGGTAATACCCGTCAGGGCAACTAAAAATACAGCTATCTTTGCTTTCATCGGTTATCTCTCTAAACAATTTCACTCAATAAGTTAAGCCTACCGCCCGGCGATGAAATCAACCTGAAAAAACTAAAATGGTGAGACCCGTTTTGACGCCACTGAGGTGATGTAGTATTTCTATCATATGGACATTAAGTGATTGTGGCGGAGCGATGCTGAATAGTGATGAGAGCGTTGTTTTGGATAGTTTGCCGGCTGTTGAGCAGGGTTGTGCTATACAGGTCAGTGATACTGTCAGTGGTATAAAGTATATATCCCGCTTTTTTGGTATAGAAGGAAAGATTGTCGTCACCCGCTTACCTTCGGTGACGCAGCTGAACAAAAGCGGTATGGGGACGGATGAGCTGACGTACCGGGACACCTTCACTAAAAAACGTAAGCTGGTGATGCGGATGATCTCGCATGGGCGGGTGTATGCGTTTGAAACCGAAGTTGTTGATCTGTTTCTTCAGGGAGCCCGCCTATTGATGACCAGCTATCCTGAAAAAATTCAGTCGCGTCTGCTGCGTAAAGCGCCGCGCTATCCCTGTGCAATCCCCTCTGAGTTATTCATTGGAGAGGTTGCCATCAGCGCTATCATGATTAACTTCAGTACGGGTGGTGGCCTGTTGAAACTGACCGAAGAACACCCCCCGGAGATATTGAAAAAGGCGTCGAGAGAGCGACAGTCGTGTATTCTTAAGCTGCAGTTGCCATTCGATGAAGAACCTTCAGAAATCCATTGTCAGATGATGTCCCTATCTCTGTCGGATAAGCAGGTGGGGCTGGCGTTTACAGCCGATCAGGACGTGATCCTGCGCTATATTACCTCCCTCAAACTCGAGTCCATCAGCGAGCATTTCTGATCAGATCGCTGTTCAGCTATTACCTCAGGGTACAGGTGATGGTCGTTTAGCGGTGATGGCTACATTAATGTAATCGCACCGTTACCCTCCTGGCGGACGCTGCCGATGGCACAGGTGGCGGTATAACCTGCCGCCTGAAGCTCAGCAATGACCTCATCAGCCTGTTCTGCACTGACCGCTGCGAGCAGGCCACCTGCGGTTTGTGGGTCGAACAATAATTCGATTGCCGTGTCCGCATTAAATTCATCCAGGTTGAGCAGTAGCTGTTCAAACTTGCGGTTTTGTGTATGCAGTGAACTCAGTAAACCTGCCCGCAGGCAGGCCAGTGCTCCCTCCAGGGCCGGTAATTTTTCCAGCCACAGGCGGACTCCCAGACCGGTGCCGTCAAGCATCTCATGCAGGTGTCCTAACAGGCCAAACCCGGTAATGTCGGTGCAGGCATGAGCGCCAGCGGCGGTGAATATTTTACTGGCCTGATAGTTGGACTGCAGCATATGTTGCAGCGCCTGGCTAATCCAGCGTCCCTGGGCCTGACTGCGCATATCACTGGCAAACAGGGTACCGGTGCCCAGCGGTTTGGTAATAATTAACCGGTCTCCCGGTTGCAGCCCCTGCTTGGTCAGCAATTGCTGACGGTCGGCCAGCCCATTGATAGTAAAACCCAGTGTCAGTTCGGTGCCTTCAGAGGTGTGGCCGCCGATCAGGCCAATACCGCATTCGCTGAACACTTTGTTTGCGCCGAGTAACAGATGTCGCAGCCGCTGTTCAATAATCTCATCACTGGCGTGGGGCAGGCTGACAATCGCCTGGGCACTATGAGGCTCGGCGCCCATGGCGAAGATATCCCCCAGTGCATGGTTTGCTGCGATCTGACCAAAGAGAAAATCATCGTTCACCAGTTGACGAAAACTATCCACTGATTGCACCAGTAACTTGCCTTCAGGCACATCAATGACCGCGGCATCATCGGGGCGGTTAAGGCCAATCTCTATGTCGTTAGGTGGTGGGGGTAACTGTTTTAATACCCGGTTGAGAATACTGTGGCCCACTTTCGCACCACAGCCGCCACAGCGCATATCCGGGTTTTCAATTTTCAGCTCTGCGCCGGGAACCTGTCCTGGCAGTTGCGTAAGATCGCTGAAGCGTTGCATAAAGGCCTGATCTATACGGTCCTTCCAGCGCCACACCCAGGCACCGGCGAAGCTGAAGGGACCACGTGAGGCGACCGCAAAGCGATCGCCTGTGCTGATCAGACTGAGAAACTGTTGTTGCGGTTTAAAACGGGTTAACGGCTGACCGGCCAGGGCCGCCTGCAGGTTTCGCAAGAGCGGCGCTCCCTGACGTACCGCAAACACGCCTGCCTTGGGGCGCGGATAGTGAATCATCTCGGCGATATCACCCGCGGCAAATATCTGTGGATGAGACACTGACTGCAAATAGTCATTGACCCTGATGCAGCCATTATCGGCACATTCGAGGCCTGCGAGGGCTGGCCATTCAGCCCCTGTCGCCGTGGTGGCCCAGATTATTTCGTCGAGTTCGATGGTTTCGTCTGAGTCACTGATTACCCGTCCCTGTTTTACCTGATCAACCCGGAAGTGAGTGTGCAGTTTAATATTGCGTTGCTTCAGCACCTGCAGATAGCGATTGATCACCCGTTTGTTATGTCCGCTGAGAATCTGTTCCGGGCCACAGATAATATGGAAGTGCAGGTGGCTGGTGCGGCGTTGCTCCTTGCTAAGCAGCTTATGCAGTTTAAACTGCATCGCCAGTAATACTTCAACTGCACTGGCGCCTCCGCCGACGGTGCCGATATGAAAATCTTTGTGGTCATCACCCCGCAGCACACGATGTTGCAGATCTTCCCAGTAGTCCAGTAACTGCTTTACCGGTTTAACACCGATAGCGAACTCTGCGGCACCGGGAATACTGCTCAGGTCCGGTGTTGAGCCCGTGTCGATACTGAGCAGGTCGTAATGAAATGATGGATGGTTGAGACACTGAACTGTTTGCGCAACAGGGTCGATGCCGGTCACCCTGTCCTCGATAAAGTCTATTCCCGCATAACGACAGAAACGCCCCAGATCGATGTGGACCTGATCGAAACTGTAGTGTCCGGCAATGACCCCCGGCAACATGCCAGAGTAGGGGGTCTGAACCAGATTAGAGATGAGGGTAATACGGACACCTGCCGGTTTGTTCATCGCCATCATCAGCAGCGCGATTGCGTGTGAGTGACCACCTCCGATAAAGATAAGATGTTTGTTGGCCGGAGTCAGATCCTGTTGCATTACGGGAGAGCCTGTTAGAAAAGTTCGCTATATATTAACGAATAAATGGCCAGAGATAAGAAAAAAAATACCGGGTGAATACACCCGGTCAATATTAACAAGAGCCTGATATTACCAGCGAGAACTCTGATGTGGGCAAAGCACATAATGCCGACATCGATAAAAACCAGATCACGCCTGAATATCGTTGCCCGTAAGCACGTCGGGCGCTGGCCAAATCAGCTTTCCCGACGCAGGCTGATTACCGGTGAGGTGAGAATAATCAGCCTTAACTTACGAACGGGATTGATATTAATACGAATGAGAATGCTTATCAATAACTATTTTGCTTTTTTATTGCTTATAAACTGATCCGGCACCGGATCTCCCGGTTTTATAAGCCTGGCGTGACTTTATAAGCGGCTATGCAAAGGTTTTCCCAGAGGATATCCACAGAAATCGGGGATAAAACTCACCGCGCTGTGGTTTTAATGTTGAAGAATAGCGGCGCTGCGTCTTAACTGTTGATAACGCGTTTATCCGGAGCGGATCAGACTATGGGCCTTGAGATTAACAATTCTGACTTCACCCAGCAGGATTATGAGCGCTTTACCCGTCAGCTGTTCGTTAATCTGGATGAGTTAGCAGAACTGTTGCAAAAGCCCGGCTTTGGCGTCGGGGAGACAACCCTGGGTGCAGAGCTGGAGCTCTATGTTGTGGATGAATCGGGTTGTCCTCTCCCGGTAAACAGTGAAATACAGCAGCAACTGGGCGACCCGCAACTGACGCTGGAGCTTAATCGTTACAACCTGGAATACAATCTGACGCCGGTGACAATGGCGGGCAGGCCGTTTGCAAAGATAGAGTCTGAGATTCAGAGTGTTCTGGTACGCCTTAATAAACTGGCTGAACCTTATGCTGGCCGGGTGCTGCCAATTGGCATTCTACCCACCTTGCAGCGCAAGGACTTTGGCGAGCATGCGATGACTGATCTGTCCCGTTACCACGCGCTGACCGAGGCACTAGCAAGAATGCGTGGTGAGACCGTGGCGATAAAAATTGACGGTGAAGACCCGATCTCGCTGCGGGCATCTGATGTAACCCTGGAAGGCGCAAATACCTCTTTGCAGATGCACTATCGGGTGACGCCACAGCAGTTTGCCGCCAGTTTTAATGCGATTCAGCTGGTGACGCCACTGGTGCTGGCGATCTCGGCAAACTCGCCCTTCCTGCTGGGCAACCGGCTCTGGCACGAAACCCGGGTGCCGCTGTTTCAGCATGCGATTGATGGTAGCAGCAACCGTTCAGTGACAACCGGAGAAGCGGAACGGGTGAGTTTTGGTCACGGCTGGGTCCGCCACGGGGCGCACGAGTTGTTTGCCGAGGCGGTCTACCTGCATAAACCGATTTTACCCGTGTGTGAGCAACAGCATGACGCTGAAGATAACCCGAATGAGGCGGGTGACAATCCATCCCTGTTCGAGTTAATTCTGCATCAGGGTACCGTGTGGCCCTGGAATCGTCCGGTGTATGACCCTGCTGACGGTGGGCACCTGCGTATTGAGATCCGTTCGTTACCGGCAGGTCCCAGTGCCTGCGATATGATGGCAAATGCCGCGCTGATTATCGGTCTGGCTGAGGGGCTGCGTTCACGCATTGAAGAGATTATACCGGCGCTGCCTTTCAAAACCCTGGAGTATAATTTTTATCAGGCGGCCCGGCTGGGGATGAAAGCACAGCTGATGTGGCCGAGTGGCCCCCGGGAGCAGTTAACCCGGTTACCGGTTGTGGATATTGTTGCCAGTCTGTTACCGACTGCCCGGAAAGGGTTGCTGGATGCTGGTATTGAGACAGCAGAGGTGGATCACTATCTGGGGATTATTCGTCAGCGTCTGCAGGCGAAAATGAATGGTGCCAGCTGGCAGTTGCGTCAGTTTGAACGGTTATCCGCGACGTTAACCAGGCGTTGGGCGTTGCGACGGATGCTGGAGCATTATATTGAGAACAGCCGTGAGAACCGTCCAGTGGCTGAGTGGGAGGATATCTGATGCAGCGCCAGTCTCAGCCGATACAGTTTATGCATAATCCGTCCCCGGATTCATTACCTGTTGAGGTGGGTGAGTTTCTCCGGCGTCTTGGCGGGCCAACGCTGATTATTGTTGATGGCCGGGATAATCGTCGTTGTCGGGCGGTCGCCACTCTGTTACATGGTAATGAACCTTCCGGTGTTAAAGCGTTACTGAAATGGCTGCGCAGCGGTGAGCGTCCCGCGGTTAAGCTGGTGTGTTTTATCGCTTCGGTACAGACGGCGTTGCATGAAAGCCTGTTTCGTCATCGACAGATCCCCGGGCAACGGGATATGAATCGCTGTTTTGCCCCGCCTTTTGATGATCATCAGGGGCATATCGCCCGGCATTTTATGGCATTGCTGGAGCATTACCAGCCAGAAGCACTATTGGATATTCATAACACCTCAGGCATGAGCCCTGGGTTTGGGGTGGTAACCTGCGAAAGCGCAGCTCATGAAGCGTTAGTGGCCCTGTTTACTCAGCGGATAATTGTTACTGAGTTGCGCTTAGGGGCGCTGATGGAGCTGACGAGCGAACACCTGCCAGTGGTGACTATCGAGTGTGGTGGCGCAAAGCAACCGCAGGCTGATGCCCTGGCAGAGGAGGGATTGCAGCGTTATCTGTTTAATGAACATGTGTTGCGGCCTGCCCCCGGGCTGGTCATGGATATCTATCGGGATGCCATACGGCTGCAGCTATCCCCGGAGTGTCGCATTGCGTTTGCAGACCAGCCGGTCGCGGGGGCTGATCTCACCGTGCCTGTTGATGTGGAAAAATTTAATTTCGGCGTCATTCCGGCACTAACCCGTCTGGGCTGGACCGGTCCCCGGGGAATGTCAGTATTAAGTGCGCAAGACGCCCGGGGAGAGGAGGTGCTGCCTCACTATTTTTTCAATCGATCGGCAGGCCTTTATACTGCTCAACAGCTGAAGTTGTTTATGATCACAACAAATCCTGCCATTGCTCTCAGTGATTGCCTGCTCTATGCCTGTGCTGATATTGAACGGGATCAGGTGATTGAATCAGAGGATAAGTCCCTGCCTGAATAGAATCTATGCAGTCGGCTGAAAGCCCGTGATAGAGGGCTTTGCGCAGAGTATGCGGTGGTTATGCATAGTTTTCCCCAGAGGTTATGCACAGATTCTGTGGGTAACTTAAGAGATTCTCCCGGGCGTTCAGGATAGCTTTTTGAGTATCGCAACCCCCTGTTTATAACCCAGTCCGCCATTACCATGAACGGCGCCCAGTTGATGATCCGGGCTGGCAGTCAGTTGCTGATGCATCTCTATCAGGCTGTTCAGGGCCGGGTTGTTCCATGGCCCTTTCGCCAGATTCATTCCCCCGGTGATGGTGATCAGATGCTGTTCCAGAAAGGTGGGTACCTGCTCCAGCTGCTCTACCAGACCACTGGCCAGCAGGAAGGCGACAGGCACCACCGGATAGCAGGTGTAAACCTCCAGTAGTGCATCGTCACTGAGAAACGCCTGGGCGAAGTCGGTATCGGCTTGTTCACAGGCTGCCTGGCAGGCGGCCTTAAGGTGCGCGTAACTAACGATATCCTCCAGGTACTGCTGACCATCGCCCGGAAGAAAGCCTAAACCGACACCGGCGATCTCAAGACATCGCTGTGGGGGGATGGACAGCTGCTGCGCCACATCTGCTGTACCGATGAGTAAGCGGCCGGAGAAGTCGATCAATGGGTTTGCGCAGTCAACACCTCTGAAGAGTGGCGTGATAGGGTTATACCAGCGATCATCCGGCCATTGTTCAGCTGACAGAGGATCGGACATCACCTTACGGTAACTGCACTTATAGTTTTCGAACAGATAGTGAGCCAGTTGTTTGAACTGGTCGGCATCCACCCCATGACGCTGGATAAACTGCTCGGCCAGCTGGTTATACGCCGTGGTCAGTGGATAGTCATCGCCATAGATTGCCATCAGATCAAGACGCTGCTGGCGCTCATAGCCGCTGCGCAACATGTCTTTGCCTGTGATCACCACGGCATCCGTCTGGCCGCTGTCAATCAACTTCCGGGCGTCCGCCAGTGCCTCGATCGGGCCGCAGCCGCTGCGGTAGTGATGTTGTTGCAGTTCACTATGCCAGGGGGTGCTGAGAGGGTCGATGATGAGTTCAGTTAAGCTAAGTCCCCGTTGTTGCAGGCGGGCTTCGAGTGCGAGACAGTGCTGCAAGGAGCCACTGTCATCAACAGTTTTTGCGGAGGCGACGATCAGGGCCTGAGACATAGCAATAGCTCCTTGAGGATAGATCCTGGGTTAGGGGAGTGCTATGTTATCAGGGTTTTCCTGTATCAGGTAAGAGGGAATGTCGCCCGGCCGTTTATTTTGTCAGCAGCCGGATGCCGTTCTCTTCAATGGCTAACTTGCGTTCTTTATAGAGACGGCCGATAGACAGCTTAAAGGCTTTCTTACTGCAGCTGAACAGGCGCTTGATCTCTTCCGGCGAGGTTTTATCATTCGCCGCAATAAAGCCATCATGGTCCTCCAGCAAGTGCAGAATTCGCTTGCCCAGATCATCGGTTTTGCCATAGCCCAGTTGTTGCAGGCTCAGGTTGATCTTGCCGTCCGGACGAACCAGCTTGATAAACCCTTTCATGCGCTGTCCGTAACGTACCGGTTTAAACAGATCGTCATCGTAGATTACGCCCCAGTGCTGACCGTTGATGATCGCTTTATAGCCGATATGGGTATGCTCTTCGATGATCAGGTCAACCTGCTGACCTTTTTCATAGCGGTGCGGGTAGTTATCGAGAAACTTATTCAGTTTGGTGGAGCCCGCGATGCGATCGGTTTCCTGATCCAGGTAGAGATAGACGATCTGTTCCTGGCCTTTTTCAACGGTTTTCTTCTGTTCGCTGAAAGGCACCAGCAGATCTTTTGGCAGTCCCCAGTCGAAGAAGGCGCCGGTGCGGTTCAGGTCGACGACCCTGAGACAGGCAAACTCACCGATCTGCGCTTTTGGCGTTTCGGTGGTAGCGATCAGCAGGTCATCTGAATCACGGTAGATAAACACGTCCAGACGGTCGCCGGGTTGAGTGTTTTCAGGCACATAACGCTGTGGCAGGAGAATATCACCGAGCTCTTCAGCATCAAGATACACGCCGAATTTAACTTGTTTTGTGACTTCCAGATTGTTGAACCGGCCGATCATTGCCATGGGGTCTTTGCCTCTTAAAAAATAAAAACGGAGCGGGCGATGCCGGGCTCCGTCTTCGGATCAGAGATCTGTGTTGCTCAGGAATGAGCTTGCAGAAATTCAGGGTCCAGTTTTAACTCATCATTGCTGTTGACGCCAACACCGCGACCACGGATATTTTCAGCAATCCCTTTTGCTTCTTCCAGGGAATGCATGCTGTAGGTGCCGCACTGATATTCGTTCAGCTCAGGAATCTGGTTTTGTTGTTCAACCTGCAGTACATCATCCATCGATTCCAGCCAGGCGTTGGCGACATTCTGCTCTTCAGGCGACCCGATCAGGCTCATGTAGAACCCCGTACGACAACCCATGGGTGAGATATCGATGATCTCAACGCCATTGCCGTTCAGGTGATCCCGCATGAAACCGGCGAACAGGTGTTCAAGGGTATGTATCCCTTTTTCGCTGAGGATCTCTTCATTTGGACGGCAGAAACGCAGATCAAATACCGTAATAGTATCGCCACCGGGGGTGGTCATTTTCTTGGCAACACGAACCGCTGGGGCATTCATGCGGGTGTGATCAACAGTAAAGCTATCTAACAGAGGCATGGCTGAATCTCTCGGAAATAACTGGGAACAACAAATAGTATAGACGCTGATTATCCCAGCATTACGCTGGGAAATTAACCCTTAGACAGGATTTCTTTTTCAGTGACCTTTCTCATATATCACGCAGTCGGTTTAATAGCTTGCGGGCGGGGAATCCCAGCCGTTTTTCCAGCTTTTTGGCGCCGTTCATCAGGACTCTGGGGTTGGACTCCGGTTTGCCACCCTTAAAGGCAAAAGCGATCAGATTGCCGCTGTCGATCGTACAACAGAGCCAGTTATCGCCAAACAGCTCTGTGAGTTGCTGGTTTGCTTCAGGGTGATATCCATTGCCCTCATCCCATAGGTTTAACACCAGCACCCCCTGATCAGTCAACAGGCGGTAGCAATGTTGCAGATAGGTCTGTTGTAACTGCAGATGCTGCATACCAGCATCGCTGAAAAGATCGGTAAAGATCAGGTCGTGGGGCGTTGCCTCGTCACAGAGATAGTCCAGGGCATCGCTGATGGTGATGGTCAGCCGGGGGGTATCCGGCAATAGAAAATGCTCGCGGGCGGTGTGCAGAACCTGAGCCCGCAGCTCGGCGACACTGATCTGCAGGTCGTCAGAATAACTCAGCAGGGCGTGTACCAGTGAACCACCCCCCAGGCCCAGCATCAGTGCCCGTTGTGGATCTGGCTGATATAACAACCCTAACAGCATCGCCTGCAGATACTGATAGACCGGATATGCCGGGCGACTGCGTTCAATCCGACTCTGCTCTCCCCCGGAACCAAAGCTCATGTAACGATAGGGACCATCATCATAAACGTATATCGGGCCGTATTCATCAAAGAGACGGACGATCTCGGTGCCCTGCATCGCGTTCAACAGCTGTTCTCCAGAAGTAAGATTATAAAGCGGATTATTGAATAGTGGCCGGCCGTTTTCTGATTTGTTCACCAGTCGATACGTTGCGCTGCCATGCAGATATTGATCTGTATCAATCTTTTTCGGCTGACGTGTAAAGCTGCTCAAGTATTATCGCATTGGTTGATGATTTTTCACTCAGAATAACTATTTAGTAGAACGGTAAAACGAACATCTTTAGCCTATTATTATCCCCCTGCAGTAACGATAAAAACAAAAAGTGGGAGATTCTCATGAAGCAAAGTCAGTTAGTACTGGCGCATTGTATCGGTTGTGGTTGTGATGATCATCATAGTTGCGATACGGATTATGGAAAATGTACCTGGATCATCGTTGATCGGGAACTGAATGTCGGTGTGTGCAGTGGCTGTGAAGAGGCGCTGGCTGCCTGGCAGCAGGGGGCACGAACGGCTTCTGCGGTTCAGGCGCACACCATGCAGCGCCATCGATAGCCCTGCTCAGGTGGTAGCTATGAAAAGTAGCTATGTAAAAAAAGAAGGAGCCTGAGGCTCCTTCTTTTGTTTAACACGAGAATGTTTAGTCCGTTATAACCGGTACTTATCCGGTAACCCTATCTTATGGCTTTAACGGATGCCCATACGGCGGATAGCCTGTGGCGTAAAGTCGCTATGTTTGAAACGCGCCTTAAAGTCGAAGCCATCGCCCTCTTCGTTAGTGAGGCTGCCCACCAGATAACGTCCGGATTGCAGGTCATAGAGTGCTTCGGCGGTTAACCAGGGTACCTGAGCATCCTGATACTGCATCTGATGTGCTTCACCGACACGCCATAGCTGGCCACGACCGTCGTAATGATCAACGATGGCTACCTGCCAGCTGTCTTCATCGATATAGAAAACCCGTTTGGCATAGATATGTCGCGCTCCCTCTTTGAGGGTGGCTTCTACTTTCCATACCCGGTGTAACTCATATCGGGTGTAATCAGGGTTAAGATGGCCCTTCTTCAGAATGTCAGTGTATTTCAGATTGCGGTCAGCCAGCTTATAGCTGTTGTAAGGGATATAGATCTCCTCTTTACCGACCAGTTTCCAGTTGTAGCGGTCGGGTGCGCCGTTGAACATATCCAGATTGTCTGAGGTACGCTGGCCGTCTGAAGCGGTGCCCGGTGCATCGTAGGCGATCTGCGGTGCCCGGCGCACCCGGCGCTGTCCGGCGTTATAGATCCATGCCTGGCGTGGTTTAGCGATCTGGTTCTGCGCTTCATGTACCAGTAGAACGTTGCCAGTCAAGCGGGCAGGTGCCTGAATCTCCTGAACGAAGTAAAACAGAATATTATCATCCTGTGCCGTACGTCCCTCTTTCAGGTAGTCGGGCCAGGACATTTTTTCAGTAATTTTAACCGGCACAAAGTTACCGTTTTCATGCACCGGCACCTGGACAAAGGTGCGCTCAAGTGCACCGCCGCGATAGCGCGACATATGGTTCCAGATAGCTTCCAGACCATTCTGAGGGATTGGAAAAGGGATGCCCTCAAGGGTATTTGCACTCAGTCCGTTACCGTTGTCTACCAGTTCTGATTGCAATGCATTCTGACGGGCATTGTCATACTGCGACTGGGGCAGGGATGCGCTGCGATGGGTTGGATAAACATTCATCCGGAAGGTATCCGGGTATTTGGCAAACATTGCCAGCTGACCCGGCGTCAGATGCTGTTTATAGTCGGCGGCATTCTGGGCGGTAATCGTGAATAAAGGCTGTTCACCGGCGTAGGGGTCTTTAAAGCGTTCGCCTCCGGCGGGCATTCCGCCATCCCACGCGGGAATGGTGCCTGCTGCATTACCAGCCATCTCAGCCCCGATAGGGGTTAGGGAGGCTCCCAGTTTAGCGGCTTCAGTGTCTGAGACAGCGGCCAGTGTCTGCAGACTTAAAGTTAATCCTAGAGCTGAGCCAAGGATCAGGGCAGTCGATTTAAACGTCATAAAAAATTCTCCTGTAATCCTTAACTGTTAGAACGAGACTGAAGCGCTGAGTGACAGAAAGTCCCGGTCGTCAAGGGCGTTATAGTCACCACCAAAGAAGTTGGTATAGCCCAGTTGAATCCGGTACTGATTCAGGTAATCGGCGGTCAGGCTGACGGTAGCTGTTTTTTCGCCTTCGCGAAAGGCTGCGCCAGGCTCTGGGCCATTTCCTTCAATACCGTGTTTGAGGCTGATCTGGGGCGTTAAGTTGATACCTGAAAAGGCGTCAGGATAGTTGAGGCTGGCCCGGACGACATAGCCATAAGAATCTTGAGTTACAAAGCCGTCAGTTTCGCCGGCTGTATATCCGAATGTTCCGTGGCGACCATATTTAAGAGCATTGGCCCCTTCATCAAAGTCGTTAATATGTGTCCAGCCAAGTTCTCCAATCAGCGTTAGCCGACTAGCCCCCAGAACATGATCATAAAATTGCAGGAAGCTGGTTTGTAGCTGAGTAATATCAAAGGTGCTATATCCGTGCACGGCCTCGCCAGGAGCAGAACCTGCAACCAGATTGTCTGCTGCGGTATTTCCGCTGCTCATCGCAAGTCCTTCTCTGAGTATTGCAGATACCAGCAGCGGGCCATTAATCTGAACGGGTACATCTGTTTTGTGTGTCAGCTCTCCGGACCAGGCGACAGACCCAACGGTTGTGTTGAAACTCAGCCCTAACATTTTGATATCTTCAGGGTATTCAATGAAGTACTCAGAAGTAAAAACGCCGGGTACTCCGGGGGCAAGATATTTAACTCCGCTGGAGATAGGCAGGCGGCTATGGTATTGCGCAAAGTAGAGGCCGAATTCGGTGCTGTTCAGCTCCTCTGCATAATATCTGAATGCCAGACCAAACTGACCATCGTCATCTGCTTCTCGTCGCCCGTCTGCATTACGATTAATAACGAATAACCCTCCAAGAGTGCCAAAATAGGCGGGGTCATTTTGTAACGTTGGCGCGATTAAGGTTGAACGAATACGAATTCCATCGCACCCCTCAGCGCCAAAATCATTACTGGAGAAATAGGTGCCGCAACCATCAATAGCGGTTGGCTCCCATTTAAGCTGATAGAAAGCTTCCATGCTCAGATTATCAGTGAGGCCCAGTGAAGCAAAAGCCATATTTGCAGGTAACAGAGCCTCTTTAACTTCTACTCCCGCTCGCCGAACGGCGCTAACGTCAATCGGGTTGATAGAGTTCAGACCTCCCTGAATAAAGGTACTTTCCCCCCAGTTAATTACCTGGCGCCCCAGCCTGATATCCAGGGGTTGTTCATTGATTGTGAATGAACCAAACAGATAAGCATCCAGAATCTCGGCTCCAGAGAATTTGGCATAGTCATTAAATCCATCATCACTGAGAGGTGAGTTTTGTGAATAACCATTGACAGTATTTCCGTGGGAACGATCTCCATCTTTAAGCTCGGTATCGTACCAGTATTTACCACGGACAAAGGCGCCATAATTGGCATAGTTCAGTTCGAGGTCGTGTACGCCTTTGAATACAGTCGAAAAAGCGTTGCCCTTATCGAAGTTGAGGTTGGCATCATCATAGCTGCCTGAACCAGCCCCCGAACCTCCATTAGCCTGGGATATCAGTTGAGAATCAGCATCATTCAGGCGGATGCTAGAGCCAATCGACAGCTGTGAATCAAAGCGGCCTTCGATCTCTCCAAGATTAAATTCTACAGCGGATGCCGGTCCGGCGATTGAGGCTGTCAGCATTGCCAGGGTTACACTTCGCGCGAGTTGATTGCGCACTGGAGTGGCACGCCAGGGGGCTGACGTCCTTATCGATCTCTTTGCCATTTAGTTCACCTTCTCGGTAACTTGTTATTTTTGTTTGTTCGGCTTCATCCGACCTGGGCCGGGCATTGCCTGCCTGTGGTTGTCTGCTGGCAGGCTCTGCTAACAGACGATAGGCACTCGTCATTTGAAATTAAGGCAGATTAGATAATCCGTTATCTACCGTTGTATCTACAATAACAATAGCTGTCATATTTACTGACAAAAATTGTCTCAGCTGTTTTTTTGATTTTTAATGATATAAGTTAAAAAAATAGTTTTATCCAGATGTAAATGACAATAACACTAGCAAAGTAGAGCAATCATGATGGAAAAGACCATCACTGTCCCGACAGGATATGTAAGATACCTGTTTTCACAGGTCGAAAAGCAGGGCTATAACCTGGAAGAGCTTCTGGCTGAGGTCGATATTGATCCGACCGAAATAGAGCATAGAACAGAGTTTTCTGCTGTCAAATTCGGTCAGCTTTATCAACGAATTATGTGGACTGCGCAGGATGAATCCTTTGGTATGGTATCCGGCGGTCGGGTGCCAAATGGTACCTTCAGGATGATGTGTCATGCGATTATCCACTGTGCCACCCTGGAGAAGGCGATCTACCGTTGTAGTGCCTTTTATGAGATCTGTCGGGGCACCAAAGTTAAGCCCTATCTGATCCGAAAGGGCCGTTATGCCAAGCTTTCGTTTGCGCCGGTGAGTTCCGTACCGGCAGAGGAGGTGCGGGAGATGCTTGAGCATGAAGCGCCCGGTGTGGTGCGTACCGGTCTGTCGATGTGGCATCACTTTATCAGCTGGCTGATCGGGTCGAGGCTGGACCTGAAAGCGGCCTATTTTACTTTTCCAAGGCAGGAGGACAGTTATCATTATGAGACACTGTTTCAGTCTGAGATCAAATTTGATCAGCATGATAACGCGATTGTTTTTCCTGCCCGTTATCTGGATTATCCCATCATTCAGAATGAAGAGAGTCTGCGCGGTTTTCTGCAAACCGCGCCTTTCCAGCTGATTGTTATGGTGGATAACGATCAGAGCCTGCGTTCTCAGGTGAAAGCGATGCTGGGCAAAGACTTCAGCCGCGAACTGCCCGGTGCGGAAGAGGTCGCTTTTAAGTTGAATATGTCGGTTTCTACGCTGCGCCGCCGGCTGGCAGAAGAAAATAGTTCCTATCAGAAAATTAAAGATGATTGTCGTAAGAAAGCGGCGATTAACTATATGGACTCGCCGCAGTTATCCATCAATGATGTGGCGGCCCTGATGGGCTTTGATGAACCATCGGCATTTTTTCGCTCTTTTAAAAAGTGGACCGGGATGACACCGGGCGAGTATCGCCGCAGTGAAACCTATGGTCAGAAGTACAGTCTGGGAGTGAACTGACAGGCGAAAATATTGATCGCTATTATTTATGACAGTTTTCTGTAAAAAATTAAATTTTTCCGCTCTTAAGTATTGACACAAACACGGAATTCTTTAATATACGCGTCCTCACTGGAGGGGTGGCTGAGTGGTCGAAAGCACTGGTCTTGAAAACCAGCGAGGGTTGATAGCCCTCCCAGGGTTCGAATCCCTGCCCCTCCGCCATAGTGAGAACGTTGTTCCTCGATAGCTCAGTTGGTAGAGCAGTAGACTGTTAATCTATTGGTCGCTGGTTCGAGTCCAGCTCGAGGAGCCACAACGGGTCGTTAGCTCAGTTGGTAGAGCAGTTGGCTTTTAACCAATTGGTCATAGGTTCGAATCCTATACGACCCACCACTTTCTCTCAGGAGAGTAGTGGACAGGGGAAAAAGAAGTTTGGTGTGGGTCGTTAGCTCAGTTGGTAGAGCAGTTGGCTTTTAACCAATTGGTCATAGGTTCGAATCCTATACGACCCACCACTTCTAAATTAAGCCGCTTAATTGCGGTTTTTTTACGTCTCTACAAAAGTAATACAATGTTAAACGTATAGGATGAGAACCTATAGGTTCGATTAGAGCCGTTTTTTGGCGAGAAAACATCGGAGCCTGCGACGATGGCCCGAAGGGCGCAGTAATCCTATACGACCCACCACTTCTAAATTAAGCCGCTTAATTGCGGTTTTTTTATGCCTGTAATTTATGGCACATACAGGATGAGAACCTATAGGTTCGAGCCGAGCGGAGCGAGACAACGCCGGAGCCCGCGACGGCGGCCCGCAGGGCAAGCGCGTAGCGCTCAGTAATCCTATACGACCCACCACTTCTAAATTAAGCCGCTATTCTTTTTTAGAGATTAGGCGGTTTTTTTACGTCTCTACAAAAGTAATACAATGTTAAACGTATAGGATGAGAACCTATAGGTTCGATTCGAGCCGTTTTTTGGCGAGAAAACATCGGAGCCTGCGACGATGGCCCGAAGGGCGCAGTAATCCTATACGACCCACCACTTCTACTAAATAGCCACCGCAGGGTGGTTTTTTTACGTCTGTAGAAAAGTAATCGAATGCTAAACGTACAGGATGAGAACCCGCTTGTAAGAAATAAGGTTCGAGCCGAGCGGAGCGAGACAGCGCCTGGCAGGGCAAGCGCGCACTCTTAAGTCTTTTTCTCGCAACTTCAGGCGCAAAGCGCCGTTCTGGCAAGCGACGCAGTCGCGTTTTATGCGAGGACCGCAGTCGCGTCTAGCTACTTGCTTCTAAGTGTCTTCCCGATACTCTATCCCGGTAATCTCATACCAGGTTTCCTTGCCGTCGGGGCGGACTATGTAAAACTCATCGCCAGGGTGCTTTTTCAGTAGTTGGCGGGCCATGGGGGAGTCCATGCTGATATAACCCGCACCATCGCTAATCTCATCAGGGCCTACAATGCGGTAGCAGGCTTCTTTGTCGTTCTCATCCAGTACGGTTACCCAGGCGCCAAAAAACACCGTGTTGTGGTCCTCAGGCAGGCGATCGACGACGGTGAGTACATCAAGGCGTTTAGACAGATAACGAACCCTGCGATCTATCTCGCGGAGTTGTTTCTTGCCGTAGATGTATTCAGCATTTTCTGAACGATCCCCCTGAGCGGCGGCTTCTTTTACCGATTGAGTAATGGCCGGTCGTTTCACTTTCCACAGATATTTTAATTCATCATCCAGGCGCTTAGCGCCTGCTGCAGTGATATAACGTGACTGTGGCTGGCCTGGTGGTCGATAGCGTCCCATCTTTGGATATTAGCTCTCAGAAAGTGTTAAAAGCGGCGCGTGTGCCGCCAGATAAAGAGCTCTACTTTAAACCGTATCAACGGCTTCTGGAACAGAAAGTTCGGTGCTGGTTTTAAGGTAAGCCTCAGGCGGGAGCCTCATCAGGCCTCCCGGAAAGAGGCATGGGCGATGAATCGCTGCAACAGGAATCGATCGCCCATCTGAGGGGGCTTTTACAGGCTACATTAAAATCAGCCATTTATTCATCAGGTAACCGCCAAAGATCAGCATCAGAAACAGTATTAATGCCAGTAGCAACGGTTTAGCGCCTGCCTGTCTGATCGTCACCCAGCGGGTTTGTAAGCCCAGTGCTGCCATCGCCAGTGCCAGGCTGAACTGGCTGGTCAGTTTGATGATGTTAAGCAGTGGAGCGGGTATCGCTATCAGGCTATTCACGGCGGTGGCGGCGATAAAGCCGAATACAAACCAGGGGATGATTATTTTTCCGCTTTCAGAACCGCTGGCGGCGTTGCGGCTCAGGTGAGAGCTGAGTAACAGGATGAAGGGCGCCAGCATCATTACCCGTATCAACTTTACGACGACCGCTGTTTGCAGTGTTTCCCCGCTAATGGATTCGCCTGCCGCGACCGCCTGCGCCACCTCATGTACCGTACTGCCAATATAGACGCCAAACGCTTGCTCACTCATGCCGGCAAACTGATAGATTAACGGGTAACTAAACATCGCCAGAGTGCCAAACAGGACGACGGTGGCGACAGCAACGGTGACATGTTGTTGTTTAGGTTTAAGAACGGATTCTGTTGCCAGTACCGCTGCAGCGCCACAGATGGCGCTGCCAACCGAGGTCAGTATGGCGACGTCCCGGGGGAGTTTAAAGAACTTAATACCGATCCAGGTGCCTGCCGTAAAAATGGTGAAGATGGTGATGGCATCCAGCAATAGTGCTTGCCAGCCGACTGCGAATATCTGTTCCAGGCTGAGGCTAAAGCCAAACAGAATGATGCCGGTGCGCAGAAGTCGCTGTTGGCAAAAATGGGTAAAGCGGTTGTCTGCTGAAGTCGGCGTCCGCTGATCGAAATGCCCCCATATCATGCCTAACAGAATGGCCAGGGGGAGGGCGCTGAGGCCGATGCTGGCAATCGGCTCCAGGGTGGCAAGTCCAAGAGCCAGTGCGGCAATAACGGGAAGCAGGATAGATCGTGGCATGATAAGACTCTGCTGGTTGGTGTTATGGCGTTTGGTTTGTTGCAACCGAACCGTTAAGGGTGCTTACAGTTGTAGGCTGATGAGTAAGCAGGGTTATCTTCCAATCATTTGTATATTAAGTAAAATGGATGTTTCTAACATTAGATATAAGTAAAACCGAACAATGAGTCTTTCTCTCAGACAACTGAAGATATTTGAGGCGACGGCCCGTCTTGGCAGGCTGACGGCGGCTGCTGATGAGCAGGCGCTGAGCCAGTCGGCGGCGAGTCAGGCGCTTAAGGAGCTGGAAACAGCATTGGGTTACAGGCTATTCAGTCGTAATAGCCGTGAGTTAGTTATCACCGATACTGGCCGTGATATTTTACCCCGGGTGCGGGATATTCTGGTCAGTGTTGCCAGTCTTAAAACCCCTTATGGCAGTGGCGTCAGTGGCCGGTTCAGGGTTGCAGCCAGTGTCACCATCGCCAGCTATCTGTTCCCCGGAATAATGGCTGGGTTTATGGCGCGTTTTCCCGGGGTAGACCCGGATCTGCAGATTACCAATACCCGTGGGGTTATTGAGCGGCTGGAGAAGGGACAGGCGCATATCGGTCTGATCGAAGGCCCGGCCTCGCATTCGCAACTGCAGATTATTCCCTGGAAAGATGATCAGTTGCAGGTGTTTTGCAGTCATGCGCACCCCCTTGCCGAGCGGGGGCGTGTCACTGTTGAGCAGATGGAGCAGCAGCGCTGGATTCTCCGCGAACAGGGGTCCGGCACCCGCGAAGTCTTTGACCGCGCGCTACAGACAGTGGCGGGCAGGGTGACAATGGTAATGGCGCTTAATCGTCAGGAGGCGATTAAACAGTCGGTCAAAGCGGGGCTGGGCATCGGCTGTCTGTCACAGTTGTCGATTGCCGAGGAGTTACGTCGGGGGGAACTGGTAGTGCTGCAGACACCATTAGCGCTGTCACGGCAGTTTTCAGTAGTGGTGCAGCCAGAAACGCATGCAAATCAGTTGGTGCTGGCGTTTATCGACTTTTTAGATCTGCAGAGTGCAACGCCAGAGCGGGGTGTTTATGGATGAGCAGTCTGAGCGTTGCTGACGGGGGCTTTCATCTGTCACCGGCTGACGAATAAGTTGTCGAAAGTGCTCAAGAAATGTCTCATCAGGCCGAAGCATAACTGACACTATGTTAATTCTGGTTTTGTGGTTATCTGATGCAGATAGAACGGCTTGAACAGTTAGAACAGCGGATCGAGACTTACACCTCGTCGTTGGCCCATGCGGTCAATGAGGGGCGTGGTGCACAGTTCTCTATGCTGTTAAGTCTGATCAATACCACTGAGTATCAGGCGCAGAAAAACAGGACCACGACTGAAGGGTTCAGTCTGCCAGAGTCTCAGTCTCTGGAATATCCTGATGCTGATTCGCTGTATACGGATGAGGTGGTCGGTCGTCTTAACAGCGCTATGAATAAAAGCAATGTGGGTGATTTTGCTTATGTGCTGAGTCATCTGTCGGTGCAGGAAAACACGCCGCTTAAAAGTGTCTCTGCCGCCGATGATTTTGCCCGTATGGGGCTGGCGTCTGCAGGCCGGTTGATGCTGAGTGAGATTGATCGTTCAGGTCAGCAATTCAGCGCTCAGGCTTAAGCTGATGGCGCTATCAGCTCGGTTGTTTTTCAGCCGACGGCCGTTAAGCGCTTAATTAGAATGCCAGGGGCGTAAATGTCTACGTCCGCCAATGAATCTTTTCTACCGTTTCCTGTTCTATCCGCCACCATTCATCGGGGTCATCTCCTGACGTCCAGCCGCTGGCAATACAGCGTATCTCTGTGTCCAGCTCACGGGCAGCTTGTTGCGCACAATCAATATCTTTGATCCAGGGGGTCTGATCGGAATTAAACCAGATGCTGGTCCAGGCTTTGCCCGAGACCTTCTCATGGATCATCACCGGGATCTCGCAGCCATTAATCACCGCCACAAAGTGATGCACCTGGCCCTGCTCAAAATCCCGTTGAAGCGAATCACAGAGGCTGTCCAGCCAGCGGGTTATCCGGTCCAGCGAGCGGTCTTTAATGTAGATTTCAATGTCGGGGTGACGTTGCTCTTCGGTCATGGCAGTGCTCTTCAGTCATGGCGTTGGTTGGGGTTTTCAGCAGCCGTTACATCGGTTAGCAAGAAGCGGAGAATTCGCAGAATGCTCAGGCAAATATAGCCGAATGCCGCTACGATTGCGCCGCAAATTGCAATAATAAGGCCGATCAGAGCGATAATCTCTCGCGCAAGGCTTTCCTGCAGCAGAAATTGCGCGACAACCAGTATGATAAAGCCGAGCATAAAGATGCCGATGCCGCTGAGCAGAATAGTCAGATTCTGCTTTACCTTGTCCGCCCGGCGGATAAGGCGTAAGCGCAGACGTTGTCTTGCACTGCGACTAAACATGTTTTCAGCGTCGCCTGAAACGGGCCAGACAGACATCGAGGGTCAGCTCCAGCTGATGCAGTTCTGCCAGGCGTTCACGGGAGGCCTGATTGATCCGCCAGCCGTGGGGTGTCATCGCCAGTAACTGGCTGATCTGGGTCTGGTCGGGAAGGGTAAAACGGTATCTGACCTGTTCGGTGTCTATATGCTCAAATTGTTCTCCCAGAACGGTCGCCGGGTTGAAGCCGGAGTGGCGCACCTCTGCGTAGATCAGTTCGCGCAGTTCAAGCAGATGGTCTTCTCCCGGATAGGCGATCAGCAGCTCTGCGTCTGGTTTCAGCGTGCGGCAGAACTCGTCTGGCATCAGTCGGCTGAACAGGACTGTGATCAGATCCAGTGAGGCGTCAGCAACCGGCATACGTGCGCCGGACGCCACCATCCAGGTGACGGTTTTGCTCTGACGGCAGGCGGCTTTTACCGCATGCTTAGAGATATCCAGCCCGGCCAGTTGATAATCAGTCAGGCTTTTTTCCAGCTGTTGCTGCATCCGGCAGGTGTAATAACCTTCGCCACAGCCCATATCGAGGATGCGGGGGGCTGAATGCTCAGCGGCCAGTGTTGCCAGCCGGGTGGCGATAGTGTCTGCCAGCGGCTGATAGTGTCCGAGTGCGAGAAAGTTGCGTCGTGCCAGCACCATCTCAGCATTGTCGCCCGGGTCTTTCGAACGTTTCTGATTGGCCAGTAGCAGGTTCCAGTAACCCTGCTTTGCCGCATCGAAACTATGGCGTTCCGGGCATTCCAGGTGTTTGCTGTCCCCCTGTAAGGGTTGCAGGCAGACCGGACAGTTCAGTGCAAAGGGCATCCCGGTTACCGTACCAGCAATCTGGCTATGATGTTTTCATAGAGTGATGAGAGAGTGTCCAGATCATCGGCTTTAACCCGCTCATTCACCTTATGGATGGTGGCGTTAATTGGCCCCAGTTCGACCACCTGTGCGCCAGTCGGTGCGATAAAACGGCCATCGGAAGTACCGCCGGAGGTGGACAGCTCGGTATCCAGACCGGTGACCGATTTAATCGAATCAACGCAGGCATCAACCAGGTCGCCATGATCAGTAATAAACGGGTTGCCGCTAAGGGTCCAGTTGATGTCAAAGTTCAGGCCGTAGCGGTTAAGGATAGCGTGGGTCCGCTCTTTGATCTCATCCGCGGTGACTTCGGTGGAGAAGCGCAGGTTAAACTGCACATCAATATGCCCTGGCACGACGTTGGTCGCGCCGGTGCCCGCGTGGATATTGGAGATCTGCAGGCTGGTCGGGGGGAAGAACTCGTTGCCCTCATCCCAGAGTTCAGTCGCCAGATCATTCAGGGCAGGGGCTGCCAGATGGATCGGGTTTTCCACCAGGTGGGGGTAAGCGACATGGCCCTGTACCCCACGGATGGTCAGATCACCACTGATTGAACCCCGGCGACCGTTTTTGATGACATCACCGACCTTAACGGTGCTGGAAGGTTCGCCAACGATGCACCAGGTAATCTTTTCGTTGCGGGCTTCGAGGTGGTCAATCACCCGGGTGGTGCCATTGACGAACGGCCCCTCCTCGTCACTGGTGATCAGCAGGGCGATCGAGCCATCATGATCAGGGTGGTGCTCAATGAAGCGTTCCAGGGCGGTGATAAAGGCCGCCAGACTGCCTTTCATATCGGCGGCGCCACGGCCACAGAGAAAACCATCTTCAATGACGGGTTCAAAAGGCGGGTGATCCCAGTTGGCTTCCGGCCCGGTAGGCACCACATCGGTGTGTCCGGCAAAACAGAACAGTGGGCCGCTGTTGCCCCGTCTGGCCCAGAAATTGGTTACCTCTTCAAACTGCAGGCGCTCAATGTTAAAGCCTAATGCCTCCAGACGTTCGATCATCAGTTCCTGGCAGCCATCATCTTCGGGGGTAACTGAACGACGGGAGATCAGCTGTTTGGCCAGTTCGAGAGTGTCAGAAAGTTGGGTCATTGGATATACCTTAACGCCGGGAGGCAGTTGGAGAGGAGAATAATGGGGTGCCGCGTTTAGCCGCACCCGGGTACTTAACCAGCAAAGACCGGTTTAGTTATGAGCGTGTAGTTCTGCGTTAAGCTCAATCGCCGATTGGTTGGTCTTCACTTCGATGCGACCGGTCTGTGAATTACGACGGAACAGCAGGTCGGGTTTTCCGGCCAGTTCGGCAGCTTTTACCGTGCTGACTTCGTTGTTCTGGTCGTCCAGTACGGTCACTTTAGAGCTGGCTGTGATGTACAGACCGGCTTCAATCGTACAACGGTCGCCCAGTGGCAGACCCAGACCCGCATTGGCACCCAACAGGCAGTTTTCGCCCACTGAGATAACCACGTTGTTGCCACCGGACAGGGTGCCCATGGTGGAGCAACCGCCGCCAAGGTCAGAACCGTTACCAACCACAACACCCGCAGAGATACGACCCTCGACCATGCTGACACCCAGTGTGCCGGCGTTAAAGTTGATAAAGCCTTCATGCATCACCGTGGTGCCTTCGCCAACATGAGCGCCCAGACGGACACGGGAAGTTGCTGCGATGCGGGTGCCCGCTGGAACAACGTAGTTCGCCATTTTCGGGAATTTATCAACGGAATGGACATCGATGATACGCCCCTGAGCACGGGCAGCCAGCTGACGTTTTGGCAGGTCTGCCAGGGAGATAGCCCCTTCATTGGTCCAGGCAACGTTGGGCAGCTTGCCGAACATTCCATTCAGGTTCAGACCGTGAGGCTTAACCAGACGCTGAGACAGCAGAGTCAGTTTGAGGTATACCTCAGGCGTTGACTCGGGATCGGCATCGGTTTCCAGAATGGTCAGAATCATCGGTTGATGAGTACCTTTGCAGATCTCAACGATCTCGGCCTGATCTTCGGCATCAATCGCCAGAAATGCCGCTTCCAGTTCACTCAGCTGTTCCGCTGTCAGTTCAATCGCCTGATTGCCACCGGTATAACCGGCTTTTTCAGCAGCGACTTTGATCAGTGCCTCGGAAGGGTTGAGCAGAGGACTGTTGAAATAAACTTCCAGTAACTCACCGTCAGAAGACTTAGTGCCGATACCCAGACCGAACGCAAATGTACTCATTGTTTGTAACTCCATAGAACTTTTTAAGAATTTATTTGAACAGAGCGCTGTAATCGCTCTCTTTGAAACCCACCTGAATGTGGTCGCCAAGGCTTAATACCGGACGCTTAATCAGCGTAGGTGTGGTTAGCATCTCGCGAATCGCAGAGGCTTCATCAATCGTGTTTTTTGTCTCATCGTCCAGCGCCCGCCAGCTGGTGCTGCGTTTGTTTAACAACGCTTCCCAGCCGACGGCGGCCACCCATGCCTGCAGTTGAGCTTGGCTCAGTCCATCTTTGCGAAAATCATGAAAGGTGAATTCAACATCGTTGGACGTCAGCCAGCGTTGCGCTTTTTTCACCGTATCGCAGTTGGAAATACCATATAGTGTGGTCATGTTTTGCTCCTTCAGCTGTTCAGGGACTCAACATAGCGGCGAATGCGCCAGGCGCCTTCAACGCACTCATCCAGTGTTGCTACCAGCGCCATACGCACAAAACCCGCGCCGGGAAGATTGCCATTCTGGTCCTCTCTGGACACATAGCTACCCGGCAGCACGGTCAGGTTTTGTTGTGCAAACAGCCCCTGAGTAAACTGATCATCGGGAATCGGTGTGGCAGCCCAGAGATAGAAACCGGCATCGGGCATTCTGACATCCATGACTGGCTGAAGAATTTCCAGCACTGCGGCAAACTTCTCACGATACTTATCGCGGTTATCCAGGACATGGGCTTCATCGTTCCAGGCCGCAATACTGGCCAGCTGAACAGGCAGTGACATGGCGCTGCCATGGTAGGTGCGATAGCTGGTAAACGGTGCAATCAGGGCGGCATCACCGGCGACAAAGCCCGATCTCAGACCGGGCAGATTAGAACGTTTTGACAGGCTGTGGAACACCACGCAGTTCTTATAGTCATGACGACCCAGTTGCGCACAGACTTCCAGCAGACCGACCGGTGGCTTAGCCTCATCGAAGTAGATCTCTGAATAGCATTCATCGGAGGCGATAATAAAGTCATACCGGTCGGACAGCTCAATCAGTCTGGTCAGCGTTTCGGCGTCTGTTACTGCACCGGTGGGGTTACTCGGCGAACAGAGAAACAACAGCTGACAACGTTGCCATACTGCTTCGGGCACCGCATCAAAATCGGGTACAAAGTGGTTGTCAGCGGTACAGCTCAGATAATAGGGTTCAGCGCCGGACAGATAGGCGGCGCCCTCATAGATCTGATAAAAGGGATTAGGCGATAACAGCAGCGGCGTTGCTTCATTGGCCGGTGCTCTGTTGATCGCGCACTGGGTAAACGCAAAGATCGCTTCGCGGGTGCCCAGTACCGGCAATACATTGTCAGCACCGGTAAGGCTGCCTGGCTGTAATTTAAAGCGGCGTGTTGCCCAGTCAGCGATGGTCTGGCGTAGCTCAAGAGTACCGGCGGTGGTTGGATAGTTAGCCAGTTTGTCCAGATTCTGGCTGAGTTCATCGATCACAAACGCGGGCGAAGGGTGCTTTGGCTCACCGATAGAGAGTGCGATATGTTCAAGCTCGGTTGGTGGGGTAACCCCGGCTTTCAGCTTAGCCAGTTTTTCAAATGGGTATGGCTGAAGCTTGTGCAGATCTGAGTTCATTGACATGCCTTGTAATTGCCGCTGACAAAAGAGCGGAAATTATACCGGATGGAAGCCTGCAGGCCAATGAAAGCAATAATCAATTAATGTTTATCCACCGTCGTTGGCCCATCAGGGCTATACAGTGATCCAGCAGGTCGTCTGAAGGCTCGGATGAGAGACCTGAGGTGTAGTCTGATCGGGTCATTGTCTTTGCACTGTTATTTTGCAGCGTCATTTATAGCGGTGAATTTTAGCCCGCCTGTCTGCCGGTTGACTTAAGCATCGCTTTGGCATTTTCCAGCATCACCAGCAACGCGGGCACTACCAGCAAAATCAGCAGGGTACCAAATGCCAGGCCGAACACCAGTGAGGTCGCCATGGGAATGAGGAATTGTGCCTGCAATGAGGTTTCAAACAGTATTGGCGTCAGCCCGGCAATGGTGGTGAGTGAGGTCAGCAGGACGGCTCTGAGACGCTGACAGGCGGCTTCCACAATCGCCTCATGCACACTCATGCCCTCTTTTCTCAGCTTTTGATAGAAGGTAATGAGAACGATGGAATCGTTGATGACGATGCCCGACAGACCAAAACAGCCAAACAGTGAGAGTATTGTCAGGTTCTGCCCGGTCAGCAGGTGTCCGGCAATCGCCCCCGTCAGTCCCAGCGGGATCGCCAGCATCACCGCCAATGGCCAGCTGTAGGATGAGAACACCCAGCTGAGAATAATAAAGATCAGCATCAGAGCGATAAGCAGGCCCATCTTCATATCCGCAAGGGTTTCCCGCTGATTCTTATTGCGGCCTTCGAAACTCGCCTGAACACCATATTCTGAGGTGATCTGTTGCAGTTTTCCTGCGCTCAGGTCGGCGATAATCTCGTTGGCATTGGCGACTGTTTCATCGAGATCAGAGGTGATCTTAATCGCCAGTTGACCATCGACCCTTTGTAACCGGTCGAGGCCCTGTTTATCGGTGAACTGCACCACATTTGCCAGCGGAGCGCTGCCGCCATTGGGCAACAGGATCGGCAGATTTTCCAGCGCACTGAAACGGTCCCGCTCACTATCGGGCAGAACCACTCTGACTTCAATCTCATCTTCTCCCTGGTTGAATATCTGTACCCGCTGACCATCAAAGGCTGATCTTAGCTGGCGACCGACTGAGTTCAGGGTGAGTCCGGCGGTTTTGCCCGCCGGTGTCAGTTCGTAGATTAGCTGTGATTTACCAAAGGGCAGGTCATCATCAACGTTACTGACGCCGTTGTATTGGCGCAGTGCATCCTGAACCGCCAGCGAGGCTGATTTGAGTTTACCGACATCGGTTCCGACCAGTTTCACTTCGAGGGATTTACCCGGCGGGCCGGAACGATTCAGATCAATAGTGAATTTTTCAATACCTGGCGGCAGGATAATTTTACTACGCCACTTTCTGATGATATCGGCATTGGTGATTGTGCGGCTGTCGATAGAGGTCAGTTGCACATACAGGGCGCCAAACTCATCGCCCTGGCTGGTGCCCTGACTGGTGCGGCTGCTATTGGTTTTACGGTGAATCTGCAGCGCCATTTTAACCAGATTGCCGCCCAGCTCCTGTTCGGTTTGGCGCAACGTCTGATCCAGGTGTTGCAGGAACTTATCCACCTGATCAGGGCTGCTACCGGAGGTAAACTGGATGTTGGCGTTCAGGGTTTCCATCTCTACCGCCGGGAAGAAAGTGAATTTAATCTGCCCGCTCATCACCAGCCCGACGGCAATAATAAACGCTGCAAAGGCGGTTGTGACGGTAATCCAGCGAAATTTGATCGCACTTTCTACCCAGCCCCGAAACGGACCGTTTTTAAAGTTGTTGAACAGACTATCGAGTTTAATCCGGGTTTTTGACGGCTGCAGGTCGGCAGCTTTATGCAGACTGTGATGCAGGTGTCCGGGGAGAATCAGAAAACACTCGACCACCGACGCGATGATAACGCAGATGACCACCGTAGGAATGTCTATCAGAATATTACCGATGATACCGCCGATCAGAAGTAACGGCAGAAACGCGGCAATGGTTGTGAGCGACGACGCCATAACCGGTGCCAGCATCCGCTGGGCACCCCCGATTGCCGCTTTCAGACCCGGCTCACCCATCTGCAGATGGGTGAGGGTGTCCTCGCCGACGACGATAGCGTCATCGACAATAATACCCAGCGCCATAATCATGCCGAACAGACTGATCATATTGATGCTGCCACCGATGCCATACAGCACCGCCAGCGTAGCCATAAATGATACAGGAATACCTATCGTGACCCAGAAGGCCACCCGGGCATTGAGGAACAGGAACAGGGTGGCGATGACCAGAATCAGACCGCTGACGCCATTTTTGATCAGCAGATTAATGCGGTCCTGAATCGCTTCATAACTCTCATCAAAGGCGATTAGCTGAACATCCGGTGGCAGCGTTGGTTGCCGTTCGCTAAGCCAGTCACGCATTATTTTGGCGGCTTTGAGGGTGTCTTCGTTCTCCGTACGGCGCAGCAATAGCTGAATCGCCGGTTGTCCCCGATAGGACAGGTAGGTCTGGTTATCCTGATTACGCCAGTCAATGGTGGCAACATCGCCGAGGCGCAGTAAACGACCATCTTCAGCGGTAATCAGCGGCAGCTGATTAAAGCCCTGGACATCACGTTGCTGATTAAGACTGCGGATCTGACGGGAGCCATCGCCCTGGGCTGCGGTGCCTGCGGGCAGATCAACGCTGCGCTGATTAATAATCTGGGCGACATCACTGAGACTCAGCCCCAGCTCATGCAGGCGACTGGAGGATATCTGAATCGCGATCTCCTCTTCCGGCATGCCGACAAAGTCGATTTTACGAATGCCCCGTTGCAACAGCTCACGCTCATACTGACGCGCCAGAATGCGCAGTTCCTGCGCGGAGGCTGTGTCGCTGGTAATCAGTATTCTGGCAATATTGTCGTAGCGTATTACCCGTTGCACAATCGGCTGTTCAGCATCTGCCGGCAGATTGGTGATGCCATCGATCTTCTGTTTCACTTCGTCGAGGATATAAGCCACATCACTGTTTTCTTCCAGTTCCAGACGGATCGATGCGGACCCCTGGGTAGCGGTCGAATAGAGTGAGTCGATGCCGTTGACGGACTTCAGTTCACGTTCAATGGGCAGGATAATCGAGCTTTCAACATCTTCTGCCGCCGCGCCACTCCAGGGCACGGCGATGGTGATGACATCCAGTTCGAAGGTGGGGAAAAACTGCGTGTTAAGTTTTTTGAGTCCCCAGATGCCCGCCAGTATCATCAGCATCATTAACAGATTGGCGGCAACACGATGCTCTGTAAACAGGGTGATCAGGTTCTTCAACGGCCCTTGATTGGTCGGCATGTTTTACTCCGCCCCGGCCACGGGTGTCGCTGGTTTTTGGTCAGGATCTGCTGTTTCAGAGCCAGCTGCTGTGTTGGCAGCAGCTTTTTTGTCCTGCTGGCTGCCAGAAATTTCAACCAGCAGACCGGTCATTGCATTGGGCAGCTGAGTGGCCAGTATCTGCTCGCCGGGTTTCAGCTCGGCGCTGCGCACCAGCACTTTTGGTTCGCCCTGAGGCGTGCGTAAATCGCCAACCCGGTCGATGGTCATGCTCTGCAGTCGGTTATCGTTGACGGTGTAGATGCGATTGGTGCCAAAGATCGCCTGGGGAGGCAGGGCCAGCAGGTTTTTCTGTTCCGGCATGGTCAGATCCAGTGATAGTGAACGACCCGGCTCGCCGCGATAATTATCGGATTTGATGCGAAACAGGGCATCGACCCCGGCACTGCCGTTATCGACTGCGGCGGCAAAGCGTGACAGCGTCATCTCCAGTGGCTGACCATCCAGGGTTGCCGTTGCCGTGATGGTTTCGCCACGCTGCAGTTGCTGCTGTAGTTGAGGCAGATAACGACTGGGAACCTGCGAGCGCACTTCCAGTGTGCTGGTGTCGTAGATGGTCAGCAGAGCATCGCCGCTACGCACCCGTTCACCGGCTGCGACACTGATGTCGGCGATACGGCCCGCAAATGGTGCCGTTATCTGGCTGCGTTCCAGATCGAGCGCGGCGCTGTCACGCATCGCGGTGGCCTGTTGCAGCTGCGCCTGCAGTTGTGCCAGCTGGTTGGGGTGGTCATCGATCGCTTTCTGACGACTGTTAAGGGATAGTGCTTGCAGCTGTTTGGTCTTGCGGGCCTCGTCCAGTTGATTCTGGCTGGTGAGTTTACGGTTGTTCAGGTTCTGGTAACGTTGCAGTGTCTGTTGGGTGATGTCGACCAGTTCCTGCTCTATTTTCAGCGCTTTTATATTGGCCTGATAACTGACTTTCTCTGCCGCGATCAGGGCTTCAATCCTGTCAACATCGGCCTGTTTCTGTGCCAGCAGCAGCGAGGCATCGCGGTTATCCAGCTGCACCAGTAACTGGCCGGCATCGACGTTGTCGCCCTCGGAGACCAGCCGTTTTTCAACGAACGCATTAATCGATGACGACAGTGTACTGCTGGAGGGAGATTCAATCTGGCCATAAAGGGACAATTGAGGGGAATAACTGCCAGGCTCTGCGGTAATAACCTTAACTGTCCAGACTTTCTCTTTGGCCGGGCGAGATGGTGCTGTGGGCCGGGTCATCTGCAGTAGAACGAAGATGGCGATGGCCGCCAGCAAAATGATGACAGATAACAGCCATTGTTTATTATTCTGATAAAAAGAGCTTGTTCGCTGTTCAGCCATTAACAGTCCGTCAGTCGGTGTAGTGAATAGATTAGCAAATCATAATACATCTGGTGAGGCCCGTAAGCAGGTTTGTTATGCACTTTACAATTCTTTACCAGATGTTAGCTTTACGTATCGGGTCTGGTTTTAGATGACCCCACAGATAACAGGAGATAGTTATGCGAACCCGATCAGTGATGGCGCTTGATCCCCAGGGATTTCACCGGGTGGTATATCATGAGTGGGGCGATGCCGATAATGACCGGGTGCTGGTGTGTGTCCATGGTCTGGCTCGCAATAGTCGTGATTTTGACGATTTGGCGCGAGTGCTCTGCAGGGACTACCGGGTGGTATGCCCGGATATGCCGGGACGGGGAGAGAGTGACTGGCTTGCCGCAGGTATTAATTATGATATCCCCCGCTATCTGAGTGACATGGCGACGCTGCTGGCGCGGCTGGATGTTGATCAGGTCGACTGGGTTGGCACGTCTATGGGCGGCATTATTGGCACCTGCCTGGCAGCATTACCGAATTCGCCGATCCGTTCGCTGGTGTTAAACGATATTGGCTGTTTCATCGGAAAGGCCGCGTTGCAGCGGATTGCCGACTACCTGGGGGATCATCGTTTTGACTCGCTTGCGGCGGTAGAAGAGTATATGCGCACTACTTACACCGCTTATCAGGGACTGGATAACAAACAGTGGCAGCATCTGGCTAAGTATGGCCACCGGCGCATCCCGGATGGTCAGTATGGCTTACACTACGACCCCCGTATTGCCGAGCAAAGCCGGGAGATTCAGGACCAGGATATTGATCTTGAGCCTGTCTGGAGCCAGGTGAAATGTCCGCAGATGCTGATCTGGGGAGATCAGTCTGATGTGCTGACTGCGGACACCGTCGCGCGGATGCAGCAGCTGCGTCCGGATATTGACCTTTACCGCATTCCGGGTATGACTCACGCACCATCACTGATGGAAACAGAGCAGATCAATGCCATTCAGCGATGGTTGCGTGATAACCGGTTTAAACATCAGGGAGCGAAGTCATGAGTTCACTTTGTAAATGGCCATCCAGTCAGCTCTGTCTGACCCCCGAGGCGCGTGAACAGGCCGTGCGCCAGGTTGAACAGGCGTTTGCCTCGACTCTGGAGTCACTTAAGGTTGATATCGGTCTGGTGGAGCTGTTAGAAACAATCTACGTCCCTCTGGGAGCCTGGCTGGTCGCCCGTAAAGAACAGCAACCGGGGCCGCTGGTGGTGGGCATCAATGGTGCGCAGGGGGCGGGTAAGTCGACTTTGTTTAACCTGCTTGAGGTGATTCTCGAAGAGGGGTTCAACCTCAAGGTTGTGGGTCTGTCGATTGATGATCTCTATAAAACCCGGGAAGACCGGGAAAAGCTGGCGCATACTGTCCATCCTTTGCTGAAAACCCGGGGGGTTCCGGGTACCCATGATGTTGATTTAGGGCTGGAACTGATACGGGCGCTGAAAGGGGAGTTTGGTGAAGAGGGACAAAACGTCAAGATTCCGGTATTTGATAAGTCTATCGATGATCGTTGCCCACCGGTGTTGTGGCAGGAATGGCATGGTGACGCCGATGTCATCGTCCTGGAAGGCTGGTGTGTTGGTGCTGCAGCACAGTCCAAGAGTCAGTTGGCGGAGTCAGTCAACGATCTGGAGCGCAGTGAGGACCCGTTAGGTTTCTGGCGCAACTATGTTAATCAGCAACTGGAGGGCAGCTATAAAGAGCTGTTTGGCATGATTGATGTGCTGATTATGCTTAAAGTCCCGAGTATGGAGTCGGTGTTTGAGTGGCGTTCTCAGCAGGAGAAAAAGCTGGCGGAGCGGGTGCGCTATTTTTACGATACACAGCAGCCCACCCAGCATCTGCGGATTATGAATGAACGGGAGATTCGCCGGTTCATTCAGCACTATGAAAGACTGACCCGCAATATGCTTGAGGAGATGCCTGATCGTGCAGATATCTGTCTGGAGCTGAATCAGAACCATAAAATCGGTAATATCCGTATCAATAAACCGTTGTGACCGATTTAAAGGAATTTTATGAAACGCATACTACTTGCCTGTGTTCTCGCTATGCCGCTGCTAACCGGTTGCCAGACCGCCTATTACTCAGCAATGGAAAAGGTTGGCATCCATAAGCGGGATATTCTGGTTGACCGTGTGGAAGATACCCGTGCGGCGCAGGATGATGCTCAGGAGGAGTTTATCTCAGCGCTTGATCAGTTTCGCCAGGTCGTGAATTTTGATGGCGGTGAGCTGGAATCGGTTTATAACGATATGCAGTCGGCCTACGATGATAGTGAAGCGGCGGCCGAAGCGGTCAGTGATAATATTCGCCAGGTGGAAGATGTTGCCGAGGCCCTGTTTGAAGAGTGGCAACAGGAACTGGGGCAATATACCAATACCAAGTTGCGCAGCCAGAGTGCCCAGGCACTGAAAGAGACAAAAGCCCGTTATCAGTCATTGCATATCCGCCTGAAACGGGCGGAGGCGAAAATGCAGCCGGTGCTGGCAGCGCTGAAAGATAACACTCTGTTTCTCAAACATAACCTGAATGCCCGCGCTATCGGGTCTTTGAAGGGCGAGTTTGGCGGCATTAAACGGGATATCGACCGGCTGCTGGCGGAGATGCAGCGTTCAATTCAGGCGTCCGATAAGTTTATCAGAGAGATGAAACAATAATGGTTGTTTCTGGCGCGTGTGAGTTGCGCGCCCCCTTGCTCTTCTGACGTTATCCTCAGATGGGTAGAAAGGTCATCGAGGCGGCGCTCTGAACCACCCGGGTAATGTTGCGGTTGGTGGTGTCGGCGATCAGCAGGGCCATCATGTCCTGCAGACTGATAAGCTTGCCAAACAGGCGTTCATAACTGAGATTGTGGATACCGCTCACTGTCATCCCATTGCTGAGTATATAGTGCTCGCCGTTGCTATCTTTACGGTTATTCAGTTGCCAGGAAACGGTTTCCAGATTACGGGCGCTGTTGTACAGCTTTTGCTGGTCAATCTCATCGAGAATAAAAAACTCATCCTGATAGTTATAGGCGGAGTAGAGCATACTGGTGATGCCAGCCATCAGCGCAAACACCCGGTCACCCTGATAGGTTTCACTGAAACTGAGGGTGATCGCCGCAGTGCTTTTGAGACCGTTAAGCTCGCTAAACCCGTGAATGCGCTGATCACTGAAAATCTGGTCGATGCGCTTCGCAACTGTGGTCCCGGGTGGGGCTTTCGCCAGTTCCCGCGGGTTACGTTTATACAGCTTGATGGTCAGTTCTCGGCAGAGCTTACGGATCTCGTTGATATGCATATCCGTGACACTGTCGATATCGCTTTTTGCCAGATTACTGAGCTTGAAGTTGCTGGCAGAGTTACTGGCGCAGCCGGTTGATAACAGCAACATACCGATCAGGCCCGCGATAAAACCGGTCTGCCGCCAGGTGGCAGACCTCACTTGTCGGGCTCCTGCTCATAGAGTTCAAACTGATAACCCGGGTTAACCGGCTGACTGTCCGGGTCCGGTGTGCTGAAGGCGATGCCACCCTGAACAAGACTTTCCAGATTGGTCGTTTCCACTTTTAGTCCTTTAAAGAGTCCAAATTCGGCATCAATGCCGCCGATATTCCAGAATCTGCTGGTTTTGTTAATCAGCTTGCGATAGCGCTCTTTGATATTCACAAAGAGTTTTACTGTTTGATTATCATCGCTCAAATCATAGCCCGAGACATAACCGACCGGCATTCCGCGAAAGTAGATATTGCTGTTAATATCGATAGCGCCGAGCTGTTTGGTTTGCAGAACAATGTTCAGTCCCGGTAAGTTGCGCTCTGCAGGGCTTTCGGGCAGTCCGGTGAAACTGAGCTGCTGCGCGCCGTTGCCCGGAAGTGCTTCGATGTGGTTGCCCATGATCAGGGTTGCCGGATTATCGACGCCCGAAAGGGTGACCCGGGGCGCGGCGATCCAGAAACGTGAGCCCTGATGGGCCAGCAGTTTGCCTTCTTCGGTCAGGGCTACCCGGGTTTCCGCGCTGCCCAGACTATCAAGCAGCCGGACCTGCTCTACTTTACCCATTACCAGTCCTTTGAAGTAGACATTTGCGCCGACGGTGATATTAGGGCCAGGTGGAAAGGTAATACTGATATCCGGGCCTTTCTGCAGTGCTTTAGTACGTTCATTGTACAGTTTAAATAACTGACGGGTTTCGGCCGCGTTACCGTTGTCGCGGAGATTGGCGAAGGCTATGCCCCCCCGTAGCAGTGTTTGCAACGATTCAGTGCGAACCTCCACGCCATTGCGGGAAAGACTGGCATCGACACCACTGGCATTCCAGAAGCGGCTCTGATCGGTGACCAGATGACGGTAGGGCTTATCGATTAACAGGTAGATAGTGACGCTATCGTCCTCAGACAGCGCATAGTGGCTGACACTGCCGACCGTCAGCTGCTTATACAGCACCGGTGCACCGCTGGTGATCGATCCCAGTTCGTCAGCTTTCAGGCGCACCGCGAGTTTATCGGCATTTTCCTGATATAGCAGGCGTCCCTGTTTGCTGGCGTTATCAAAATTTTTAAACAGGTGAAAACGGTGGGCTTGTTCTACGGCTGTCTGATCGCGGGTATCCGGGGTGAAGAAGGCGATCCCCCCATTGATGACATTGGTGAGTGAACCGCTTTGCAGTTCTACGCCATCGACCCCGGCTTTCACCCTGATACCGCTTTCTTCCCAGAAGCGGCTGTTGTGTTTCACCAGATCGGCGTACTGTTCCTGAATGGTGGCGTAGATTTGTACCCCACTGCCGTCGGTATTAAGCTCATAGCCGTTTACTTCACCTACCGGAATCTGCCGGTAGGTCACTGGTGAGCCAATGTCTAATGATCCCAGCCGGTCGCTTTGAAGGCGGATATTCAGGCCGGCCATACTGGGTTGATAAGCTGGTGGAGTCGACAGCGCGGTAAAGTTGAACATCGCTTCGCCGGTGCCCGGTTGCAGCACAATGGCAGAGCCCTGAATCAGGTCGCCTATGTTCTGTAAGCGGTTCAGGGATAGCTTCGGTTTAGGTAACCAGAAATGGCTGCCTGAACGCAACAGAGGGCGAGCCCTGGGGTCGATCAGTAAGCGGGTATTGAGGGTGGTCAGATCTTCACTCAATTCCAGACTCTGGACTCTGCCGATCTGAATCCCCTCACTGATAACCCGTGTACCCTCATGAACCGGGGAGCGGGCAGGGAACTTAACATTCACCACGATACCGTCTTCAGCGGCTTCAAAGTCGGCAAACAGATGGAACTGATGGCCCGGACTTAAAATACTGTCATCATCGGGGGGCGTATAGAAACTGATACCACCGGCGATAATGGCAGCGAGTGATCCAAAGCGCAGATCCACCCGTGAAAGATTTGCTTTCAGGCTGATACCACTGGCATTCCAGAAACGGGTGCTGTCGGTTACCAGGTGGCTATAGGAGGGTTCGATAAACAGTTCGATACGTATCTGTTCGCTGCTGTCGGTCAGGCCAAAGTTGATGACTTCGCCAACCTCTATCTGACGATAATAGACTTTGGCACCGCGTTGAATCGATTGTGCTGAATCCGCCAGTAACGAGATATAGAGTCCTTTGCGGTCTTTTAGTGGCGGTGGGGGCTCATTGTCAGCGATGAAGCTGTAGCGCTCTTTGCCTTTACCCGGCTGGAGCTCGATGTAGTAGCCCGACAGCAGAGTATCGAGTCCCTTTACGCCGCTGAGTGATATCTGCGGCTTGACCAGCCAGAAGCGCGAGCCTTCGACGAGAATCTCGGCCGCCGCCTTCTCCATCTCAATCACCGCTGTGACGCTCTTAAGATCATCATTCAGTTTCAGTGTCTTGATCTTGCCGGTGGGCAGGCCCCGGTACATGACGCGGGTTACACCGGCTTCCAGGCCTTCTGCTGTATCAAACTGTACCTCAATTATAATGCCCGCATCCTGATAACTTTTAATCACCAGCCATCCGGCAATTATTGCCGCGAGAAAGGGCAGCAGCCAGACAACGGACGGCGCCCGATGGCGTCTGATCAGCGGGGTTGCGGGGGCGTTGTCGGTTTGAGGGGTACTCATCGTTCATCCTTTTGAACAGTATTCTCGGGAGGTCGGTCGTCCGGTGCTGGCATGCCGTTATCCCAAATCAGACGGGTGTCGAAAGCGATAGCGGAAAACATGGTCAGTAACACCACTATTGCGAAGGCCGTTGCGCCACTGTTGCCTTCAATATGCGCAATATTACCCAGTTGTACCAGCGCTACCAGTATACCGATAACAAAAATATCCAGCATCGACCAGCGACCAATCCATTCCACCACTCGGAACATCATGGTCTTCTGGCGCAGATTTGTCTGCAACCCAAATTGTACAGTGCAGAGCAGAATGGTCAGGGCAATGATTTTTAATACGGGCACGACGATGCTGGCGGTCAACACTACCAGGCCGATCAGCAGCATATCCTGCTCCAGCAGATGGAGTATACCGCCGAGAATGGTGTTGGGCTCTCCCTGACCAAATGACTTAAAGGTCATTATCGGCAATAGGTTAGCGGGCAGAAACAGCACCACAGCCGCCAGTAAGCTGGCCCAGCTGAGATTCATTGAGTTAGGAATACGGCTATGCAGTCGCGCACCGCAGCGGTCACAGTGTTGTCCTTCCTGACTGATGTGATGCAGTTTTTCACAAGCGATACACAGAAGATAGCCGCTATTACGGGCAGTGCGTGGTGGTTTGCCGTCATTCGTCATGGGAGTGTCTCTGTCGGCGGTGCAGATCAATTTCGTGCCAGATCTGATGAGGGTTGAAAAAAATACTGCTGAGAGTGATGACGATAATCAGGGCGCTCAGACTGTACAGTCCCAGCCCGATATTCAGATCAGCGATATCTTTCAGCTTGATAATTGAAACCAGTACGCCGAGCAGAAAGATCTCCAGCATGCCCCAGCCACGCAGGTGTTGGTAGCTTAGCATTGCCTGGCGTAGCAAACGTCCTTCGCGGCGGTAGTGAAGGGTAGAGCTGATGTAGAACAGTGTTACCAGCTGAAAGAGTGGCACGACGACGGCGAACAACAGGATCAGCAGGGCAACCAGCGTGAGTCCTCCTTCGTAAAGTGACATGGCGCTCTGAATAATAATCTCGCTCTGACTCTGACCAAATACCTGTAAACTGAGAATGGGGAAGATATTTGCCGGGATAAACAGAATCAGGCCTGCAACCGACAGTGCCAGTGAGCGTTCAATGCTGTTGGCGGTGGCGTAATATAACCGGGCATGACAGCGTGGACAGATAACATCCTCGCCGGGCTTATTTGCGACCCGTTCAATCAGCAGATCACATTCGTGACAAGCGATCAGATGTTCAGGTGTGCCATGCATTGCGATATTAACCGTTGCTGAAAACAGAACACAGAGTATGCCAGATTTGTTACCTCAACCCATAGTCAAATGGATAGATCAGCAATCTTTGCGGCTTATCAGGGTAACGCCGTTGCCGGGGGGCTGTGTCGCGCAGATTCGTAAGCTCACACTGGAAAGCGCCCAGGGCAATAGCGTCACTCTGGTGTTGAAGCAGATGCCGTGCGCGTCTGCAGAGCCGTCTGCAGAGCAATCGGCGGCTGAAGCACGTGGATTAAAGGTACTTGGATTAAGTGGCTCAGGATTAAATCGTTCAGGATTAAATCGTTCAGGATTAAATCGTTCAGGATTAACAACGCCGGATTTAAAGAAAACGCACTTACCGATACCCGCCCGTCAGACACCGGGGATAGCCGCGCTGCGGGTGCCAGAGGTGGTACTGCAGGCCGATAATTATCTGCTGATCGAGTATTTATCCCCAGCATCCTCTGCCTATGATTTTGACCAGCAGCTTGGCATGGGGCTGGCTTTGCAGCATCAGTGCAGTGATCCGGCCGGGCGAGGCTTTGGTTTTGAATGCGATACCTTCTGTGGTGGCACCCGGCAAGAGAACCGCTGGCAGACGGATGGCTATCGTTTTTATGCACAACAACGTTATCAATCGCTCGGTGAGCGCTGTTTGTCACGCAAACTGATCTCTCATGCACTGTTTGAGCAGTTATTACAGCTGTGTCAGCGACTACCGGAGTGGGTTCCTCTGCAGCCTGCCGTCCTGCTGCACGGAGATCTCTGGTCAGGCAATGTGATTTGTGGCCCCAATGGGGAACCGGCACTGATTGATCCGGCGGTCTATTATGGCTGGGCCGAAGCGGAGCTGGCGATGACGCTGATGTTTGGTGGGTTTAACCGACGTTTCTATCAGGTTTATGAAGCCCACAGCGACATGCACCCGGATTGGAGAGACCGGGCGGATCTGCATAATCTTTATCACTATCTTAATCATCTGTTGCTGTTTGGCGGTGCGTATCTCCGTGATGTTGAGCGCATTGTGAAGTATTATAACGGCTGAATAATCTGTATCAGCACGATGGTAAGCGGTGCTGCATAATGGATTGTAAAATCACAGCGTTTTAATTTTCAGGTTATCTATGAGTCAATCCGATCAGGGTGATTTTAAAGCCCTGCGCCGAGAGTATGAGGCGCACCCTCTTAACCGTTCCGACCTGGCCGCTGATCCGGTGCAGCAGTTTGCTGACTGGATGAAAACGGCTACCGAATACCGTCCCGATGATGCTACCTCGATGACTCTGGCCACCGCCAGCGCGTCGGGTATGCCCTCTGCACGAATCGTTCTGCTGAAGCATTTTGGCGCTGAAGGCTTTGCCTGGTATACCGATTATCGCAGTCATAAAGGGCAGGAGCTGGCAGACAATCCACAGGCGGCGTTGATGTTTTACTGGTATGGGCTGGAACGGCAGGTGCGGATTCAGGGCCGGGTAGAAAAACTTTCTGCTGCAGAAGGGCAACGTTATTTTAACGAGCGTCCGGTTGGCAGCCGTATCAGTGCTGCGATTTCTCATCAGAGTGCCGTTGTCGATAGCCGTGAAACACTGGAGCAGGCCGTCACAGAGTTACAACAGAAGCATCCGGAGGGTGATATCCCTTATCCTGAATTCTGGGGTGGCTATCGTCTGATTCCCAGCCATTTTGAATTCTGGCAGGGACGGGCAAGCCGCCTGCATGACCGCTTCAGCTATACGCTGGTGGACGGTCAGTGGCAGATCGATCGTCTCTCACCCTGAACCCCGACGGAGCTTAACGGATGACAGAACAACGACTCCCCTGTGTAGAAGTCGAACCCGCTCAACCCGCCGTTGCCAGTGTGATCTGGTTGCATGGGCTGGGTGCCGACGGACATGATTTCGAACCCGTCGTACCGGCGCTTAATCTGCCGGATACACTGCCGGTGAGGTTTGTGTTTCCTAATGCGCCGGTGCAGCCTGTCACGGTGAACGGCGGCTGGGAGATGCCTGCCTGGTATGACATTCTGGAAATGACGCTGGAACGCAAGATTGATGTGGATGGCTTGCTGCGTTCTGTCAGTCAGATTAACGCGCTGATCGAGCGTGAAATAGCCCGGGGGATCCCCTCAGAGAAAATCGTACTGGCGGGTTTTTCTCAGGGCGGTGCGGTGGCTTACCATACTGCGCTATGCTGTTCCAAACCGCTGGCGGGTCTGCTGACCCTGTCAACTTATGTGGCCACGGCTGAACTGATTAAACAGCACTGTGCTGATGCCAACCGGTCAATACCCGTTGCCATCCATCACGGCAGTGAAGATGATGTGGTACCGATGACGCTGGGTGTGCAGGCCTGTGAGCTGCTACAACAGCAGGGCTATCACCCGGAATGGCATCGCTGGCCTGTAGACCACGGTCTCTGCCTGCCGGAGGTCGAAGCGATCGGTCGTTGGCTAACAAAAATATTAACGATGGGAACTAACTGAATGAATATCAGCAATAACTGCTATGTAGAGATTCACTATACTCTCTTTAATGAAGATAAAGAGAAGGTGGATGGTTCCCGTGATGGTGAACCCCTGCCCTATATCCATGGCCAGAAGAACATTATACCGGGTCTGGAGCAAGCGCTGGAAGGGCGGACTGTTGGCGATACACTGACCGTCACGATCGCACCGGAACAGGGCTACGGTGATTATGATGATGAAAAAGTCAGTATTATTGACGCGGAATCATTTGCCGGTTTTGATGAAGTCGCAGTGGGTATGTTGTGCCAACTGGATGATGAAGAGGGTGAGCCGCAACTGGTTATGATCACTCAGATTAACGAGGCTGAGGGGGAAGTAACGATTGATGCTAACCATCCTTTTGCCGGGCAAACCCTTAACTTTGAAGTCGAAGTGATCAGTGTGCGTGAAGCGACCGAAGCGGAGCTGCGCGACGGAATTATCGGCTAATACTGATAGAATTGAGAATATCGGAAAGGAGATATCATTATGCGATTGTTGTTAGCCCTGCTGCTTCCCTGGCTGCAGTTTTTTACCATTGGCCGGCCATTTGCGGGCATTATCTGCCTGGTATTACAGTTAACGCTGGTGGGCTGGGTGCCCGCGGCAATCTGGTCGGTTTATGCTCTCAGTCAGTATAATACTGACAAAAAGATAGATGCCGCTCTTGGTGAAAAATAGTCAGTCCGGCTGAATAGCCTGACTGAAGACATTTTCAGCAATTAAGCAACGTCTTCCTCTGTGCGTGCCGGTGCCTCTTAAAATCTCTTTTATTGAGGTGCCGCGCCGCGTGTAGTCCCGCAGTACTCTTGCCATTGTTGTCCTGACAAATGGCTGATTTTTTCGTTCTGGCCTGTTATATCAGTGCACCTCGTCGCATCTTCCTGTTGCTGACGGTCTGATCTGTCATCCATGATTTTTTGTCCGGCATCAGGTTGCTGAAGATTACACCTTTTCCTGCCATTCCATATCGCCAATCTGAACGTTTAACCATTCAAATCCAATTCGTTTAGCGACAGCCGCCGCACCATCAAGACTTTTAAATTCCCGCTCATTTCTTGACCGTTGCAGATCCAGGGTTAGTACCTCGTTCTGTTTTGTAATGAATTTTAGCCGCCAGCCACGGGCAATAGAGACCGGTGCTGCCTGGCAGGAATCAAAAACGCCCGCTTTGAAAAGAAGCTTAATTTCTCTCTCTTGCATGATCATTTCCTAATTACTGATTATTCTTAAATAGATTAAGATGATTATATAATAATTATTGATTATTCAAAAGTTATTTTTAGTTCAGCCTTCCTTATAAGTGATTGTTTTTAAAGGGCTTTTTAAATAAGTTTAATTATTTTCAGGGCTGTGATTTCTGTCTTGTAAGTAGTTGAAAAATAAGAGTTTATTGAGGGGCGTCTAAGGTTGTTTAGTGATTGTATTTTTCTATTTGAATGGTCCAAATCTGGTAGAAAAACTATCAAAATGTATTTTTTGACTTATCTTTAATAATTTTTGATGTGTCTTGGGCAGATTAAGACTTTCTGAAGATGGCGTTGCCACATTTGAGCGGCCGGTCAGTGAGCACCTGCTTTCCTGGCGGCTTTAAGCGGTGCTGAATCTACTTGCGCAATGGCTGGTTTTTTATGATGGGGGAGGTCTGCGGGGACTGGTCGCAAATCAGGCATTTGTTCTCAGTGTCAGCGTTTTCAGGGGCTGATGCTGACAATTCGTTCTAATAACGAGACTTATTGAGTTATATCAATATCCGCTAATGCGATGAGGAGTAGTATCAATAACAAGTTTGAAACACAAGAAAGGAAACTGTTATGGATCCGTATCTGTTCGAAACACTTTGGCCTAGCCTGCTAGGCGTTGCTGCAATGGCTGGCGCTATGATCTGGGGGTTTATCAAAGTGCGTAAGCTTATGAGTGACGATGGTAAAAAGTAATTTGCTTTTCCACGACTAAAGAGGCCGCAAAATGCGGCCTTTTTAATGTCTGCCATTCCGGCAACGGTATCTCTGTGACGCTAAAGGCATTAGTCTGCTACAACGCATAACGCTGTCCCGGATATCAGCTTGTCTGTTGTGCTGTTGCTTCTGGGGTGCTTGTCTGTGCTGTCTCACCGACGGTGCCGATATCGATGGCACTATCCTGTATTTTACATGCCTGTATTTTACGTGCTTGTATTGTTGCTATAGCGATACACATCGTCATCAACCATTCTGCCCGACAGGGACCTTCTTATCAGCGTTTTCTTCTGACTGATTCTCAGACACTGGTTTTGCATTTTTTGCTTAAGTGGTCATTTGCCTGCAAGCCATGAGTAAAAGGGACGCTGGCGAGTTTAGTCATTGCTGGCTGATCGGCTTCGGGTGCGGCTTCAGGTGCGGCTTCAACTGTCTGTACTGTTAAGTTATTCATCATTAAACCACTGGCGTTGCGTCTATACTGCTATCACTGTTGTGTTTAAGATTAATTGAGCGTCTGCTCAGTTATTCTGGGCTATTTGATTCTGAGCTATTTGATTCTGAGCTATTTGATTCTGAGCATTTGTTCAAGGTAAGGTTTGAAGCTTTGCTCAAAAAAGGTTAATGAAATGGCAAATATTGCTAAATATGATCGCGAAGAGGTCATTTACAAGGCGATGCTGTTGTTCTGGGAAAAGGGCTTTCATGGTGCTTCAATCCGGGATTTGCAGCAGGCGGTCAATATGCGGCCTGGCAGTATCTACGCAGCATTTGGTAGTAAGGAAAATCTGTACAGTGAAGCCCTTGAATGCTATTCGCGTAAGATGGGTGAAATTCTCGAGCAGAGAATAGCTAAAGAGGGAGCTCCGCTGGTCGGCTTACAGGCTTTCTTTCGTGATGTCGTTATCGAACGACGTGATACAAACCCCAGTGATATCTGTATGCTGGTGAAAACCCTGGCGGAAGCCCGTAGTGATCAGCCCGAACTGATGAGTTTGTCTCGCGAGCTGCTTAAGCGAACAGAAGACCGTTTTGCTGACATTCTTCAGCAGGCCATTAATCAGGGGGAGATTGCTGAGCATTCCGACCCCCGTCTTCTGGCAAAACACCTTCAGGTACAGATGATTGGCTTGCGCATCTATATGAAGACAAGTCTGAATGCGGATGCCGTAGGAGAATTAATCACGACTGTTTTTGATGCGATAAAAGTCCAGAAGAGAGCAGCTCAGGTTGAGTAACTGCCAGGCTTATCGCTCTTTCCTGAGCGTTAATTCCGCGTATAGTAGGCTGCGCTGGCTCGATATAAGAAGAGTCCGGCTGGCTTTAAGCTATGTTGTTCGTCAATGCTTCTTTCAGGTTAAAGGTTTATCTATGAAATTTGTTGTCAGGCTGGTTCCCGTTATTTTCTCTGTTATGTGTATCGGCTTGCCTGGTTTTATGCTGACCGGCTGTACAGAAGAGAAAGCTGCACCGCCGGTTATTAAGATTCAACAGATAGACCCTGCGAATCAGCAAGCCTTTGTGCGCCAGATGGTGGGGGACTATCTGTTATTGAGTAATGAACTGCAGAGCCGTTATGACGAGTTTAAGGCTGCGGATGATGCCGATGGCTTTATACGCTATCGTAATCTCCGCTGGACACCCGCCTATATAGATAAGAAAGCGGCTTACGATAAGGTCTTCTATAACCAGAAAGCTTATATCTACCGGCAGCAACTCGGTGGACTGTTTGAACTGTTTTTCGGTTTACAAAAACTCTCAATTCATTTGAAGCATAGCCTGTCGGATAAAGACTGGACGCTGGAACAACAGGCACTGACGAAGCTGCTTAAGGATCAGGCGAAAGTAAACCATTATCTGGTTCTGGTGCCGACACAGCAGGGTGCACCGGATACACCAGCGGCACAGTGAGTGCTTTATTATTGAATGATCAGTCTGAATAGAGGCCGTTAAGGTGATCCGGTTATTTCCAGTTCGGGTTGTGTTTCCGGCCCGGCCAGTTGAGCTATCCAGCCAAGTTCCAGCCAGCGTACTAAAACATTGAGTAGTTCCGGGGCCGCGGCGGCGTCGCCGACTTCTGCAGCGGTTAATTCTGCTGCTGTGGTGACGTTATCACCCTGAAGGAAGCGGTTCATTATGTGTAGTTCGAACGGGGCGACCGAGCGAAACTCTGTGAGTTGTTCCCGGTTGCGCCAGATGACCCAGTCAGCGGATTGTTGCGCCGGGTTGGGAGGGACCTGCTCAGCCTTGATGGCCTGCCAGATTTCAACGGTATTATATTCGCTGCTAAACAGCTGCAGACTGGGATGAAAGCGTAACTGCAGCTGGGGCCACAACTCCGGTTGCAGCTGCTGCAGTGTTTCAACTGATGCAGTGTTCCGGTCTGGTGCATCGAACGAGGATAATAAGCACCGTTCAAACCGGGCCAGCTCTGCAAGGTGGGGATACTGACTGAAGAATGGGTCATGCTGCAGGTAATCTGGCAGCGGGTCACAATAGTAGCGCAGTGACCGGTATCGGCTTGGCATGGCTTCGATATACCCATTTACCATCTGTGCAAACAGGTCGTCCCCCAGATAGCTGCCCAGCACTGGATGATCATTGTCGATTACCTCCCGCAGGCGCAAGCGATAGCCGCTTTGATAGATTGACAGACGTTGCTGTGCATCGAGGTTATGGTCACCGGCGATATGACTGCTAATGGTATTATCCCCGGTCAGCAATGCTGCCATCATCTGCTGCTGGCGCAGGAATAGCGTTCCGCCTGACTGGCTCATCTTATCTCCAGCTGTGCAGAAGCTTTTTCCCGCCGTGGGGAGGCGGGTCCGGCGGCAATATCACGGGCGATCTGCAGCTCTTCCAGTAACTGATTCAGAGGGGGAATATTATCGTCCCGTTCAATCATGGTACTGACGGCACCAAAGCGCTGCAGGGCCTGACGATAAAGCTCCCACACCGGATCGCAGATAGCATGGTCATGGGTATCTATCACATGGGTGCCATAGTCACTGTGACCGGCGAGGTGAAACTGGCGCACCCGATCCGGGTTGATCGAACTGAGGTAGGTTTCGGCATCAAAGTGATGATTGCGCGAGCTGACATAGATGTTGTTAATATCCAGCAGCATCAGGCAGTCGGCCCGTTTAACCACTTCATTATAAAATTCCCATTCGCTCATTGCTGATTCTTTGTAGCTGATATAACTGGACACATTTTCCAGCAGCAACTGTCTGCCCAGCGTATCCTGCACCTGCCTGATGCGTCCGGCAATATGGTCGATCGCTTCTTCGGTATAGGGCATGGGCAGCAGGTCATGGCTGTTCACCCCCTCCAGGCCGGTCCAGCAGAGATGGTCAGAGATCCATTCTGGCTGTACTTCATTCGCCAGTCGTTTCAGGTGCTGCAGATATTCTTTGTCCAGGGGATCGGTAGAGCCGATCGACATCGAGACACCGTGCATCACCATCGGGTAGTGTTCACGAATGGCGTGCAGATAGTATTTGGGTTTGCCTCCGGCAACCATGAAGTTTTCTGAGATAATCTCAAACCAGTCGACATCGGGGCGGGTGTTAAGCACATCATTAAAGTGCTGGGTTCGCAGCCCCAGGCCAAAGCCCAGAAAGTGATCGTTCATGGCAACTCCATCTGGTAACAGATACGCCCCTTGCGGGCGGGAAAGGGGCGTCAGGCTAAGCGGTTAGCCGCCGTGTTATCGGGTTGTGCCACCCATATCCGTGCAGGATTTAGCGGTGGTCATAACAAAACCGGCACCTTTACAGGCACTGTGCCCCTTGCAGGCGTTGTTCGCTGTTTTGCAATCATTGTGTCCTTTGCAGACATTGACCCCAAAACACTGGGTCAGCTCTGCTTTAGCAATCTGCGCACGCCAGTCATCCCTGACAGTACCGCCAGCGTCCTTACAGGCTTTAACGGGCATAGCCACAAATCCCTTTCCTTTGCAGGCGCCCATTCCTTTACAGGCATTATCAGCTGTTTTGCAGTCGTTATGGCCTTTACAGCTGTTAACCCCGTAGCAATGTCCAAGTTCTGCCGTATCGGTTTGCGCGGCGGTTGAAGAGCTGGCTGTATTCGTTCCCACACATCCGGCCAGGCCTGCTGCCGCCATTGCGATAGCAGTGCCGGAAAGTCTGGTTTTCATATTGGTTATCATTGTTATTATTCCTCTGGTCTTGTGGTGGTCTCTTTGGCTGTTACAGGCTGATCAGGTTTGCCAATCGCAGAGATCCCGGAAATGTACTTATTCAGTACGTCTTTAATGAATGCCGAACCAGTATTGATGATGAACTTGAAATGAACCTGAAAATTCAGGGCAGATTCATCAAGAGAGGAAAAAATTTATAAAGCTGAAGGCGTTTGTGATGCTAAACCAGTTAAACTGCCTGGGAAAGAATGTTCTCCCGGAAACCCTGTGACTTTTTGTGGGTCTTATTCAATCGATTTAAGAGAACCTGGCCATACCCGATGCATTTTTCAGAACCTGACAAACCAATAACCGATGCTGCTCTGCAGGAGGCGATTCAAAAGGCAATGGTTCGTGGTATTCACCGATATTTTGATAGCTGTCGTGGACGAGTGCCAGGATTTATCAAACGACATTTTAGTTATCCTGCGGCGTTAAAAACGAATCGGGTGGCATTCGGATTTGATCTGCTGCGAGCCCCGGTGAATCTGTTCTGGGCACCGTTGTTCGCGCTGGTCAGTCTTATCCGCTATTGGATTGGGCGCTTTCCCCGCTGGAATCGGTTATATCAGTTGCTGGGGCGTTTTCCTGCGGGCTTCACCACGCGGGTGCAGACCCATATCGGTGATCTGGTGCTGAATGACCTGTTGCAGCATGGACAACCAGAGGCGTCTCTGAGCTGGTTTATTGCCGAGGAATTAAAAAATCTGTATCGGCAGGAAGAGATGAGTCACGCCAATAGCGTCAATTTTCATGCGCGTATGGAACCTATTATTGAAGAAGCCCTGACTCAGTATCGGATTACCCGCACCGCTTCGGCTGATATTACCAATACGCTTTCCTGTACCGTATTGGGCGCCTTTGCATTTCAGAAGTTCACTCCGGGTGGAATAGGTATTGCGCTGATGCTGACAACCATCGTCAGCACTAAGCTGGCGGCCAGTGAATTTTTCCTTGGGGAAACCTTGGGTAACTGGTATTACAGTGTTTTTCCGCCATCACCAACCATCGGCGTAACCATCGCGACGCTTGCCGGGGTGTTATCGCTGTTGTCCGCCTTTGCCGCACTTTCCGGTGTGATATCTGATCCGTTTCAGGCTGCAACGGGCCTGCATCGTTATCGACTGACGAAGATGTTGAATCATATGGAGCAGGATATACTGCGCAAAAGCCGGAATAGCTTCCGGCCTAAAGATCAGTATATTGCCCGGATGATGGATTGCTTCGATCTGATCCGGTCGGGGCTTTTATGAAGCCGCGTGTATAAAACAGTGTGTATAAAACAGAGAGCTGTCAGCGCGGCTGTTGGTTAAGCGCTGTTGCCGGTTATACCAGAAAATTCTGGGGCAACTGTTGCAATCGTTTATAGAACTGTCCGGCTTGCAGCGGTTTGGAAAACAGGTAACCCTGGAAACAGTTGCAACCCAGTTCCATCAGTGCGCTGCGTTCATTGAGCGTTTCCACCCCTTCGGCAATGATCGTCAGATTCAGGCGGTCTGCCGTGGTGATGATAACCTCGACAATAGCGGCCTGTTCAGTCGCCGGGCGCAGGCCGGTGACGAACGAACGGTCGATCTTAAGTATATCCAGCGGCAGATAGCGCAGGTATCTGAGGGACGAATAACCCGTACCAAAGTCATCAATGGCAAACGATATGCCCCGTTGCTTGAGTAGTTTCATCTTGCTGCTGGCAATGTCAAAGTTATTCAGCAGCATATTTTCGGTGATTTCAAGTTCGAGCAACAAGCCAGACAACTGCGTTTCTTCAAGCATGTTCAGCAGGCGATCAACAAAATCAACCTGCATAAACTGCAACGGACTGATGTTAACTGCCAGCCGTTTAAAGGTGTCAGGTAAACCCTGCTTCTGCCACGCCGATAGTTGTAATATCGCTTGTTTTAACACCCAGTTGCCAATCTCGAGAATCTGACCACTCTCTTCTGCGATCTGAATAAAATCGCCGGGCATAATGATACCTTTGTCCGGGTGTCGCCATCGCAGGAGCGCTTCGGCACCGAGAATCTGGTCATCACTGTTCACCTGGGGTTGATACCAAAGTTCAAACTCATCGTTCTCTAATGCCTGATGCAGCCCTTTTTCTACTTCCATCCGTTCCTGCGCGGAGGATTGCATTTCGGGATCGAAAAACTGATAGCTGTTTCGTCCCAGTGTTTTAACGCGGTAGAGGGCAGTGTCGGCATGCCGCAGGAGATCGACCGCGCTGTTTTGTTTATCCGGGAAAATTGCAATACCGATACTGGTGCTGCAATACAGCTGGTGTTCATCAATGATGAAAGGAAGAGCCATCTCTTCTAAGATTTTTAACGCACAGGTGGCCGCATGTTCCGCACTTAGCTCGGCTGTTTTTCCGTTATCGGGAAGTAGCAAGGCAAACTCATCTCCGCCAAAGCGGGCGCAGGTGCATTTTTCTGGCAATATCCGGGTTAGCCGTTTTGCTACCTCGCAAAGAATGGCGTCGCCAATCGGATGCCCGAGAGAATCATTAATCGTTTTAAACCGATCAAGATCCAGATAGAGGATGGCACCAAAATGATCGCTGTTCTGGTGAAAGTCCATTGCTGCATTCATACGATCAATAAATAGTCTGCGGTTAGCAAGTCCCGTCAGGGTGTCGAAAAATGCCAGCTCGAATATCTGTTTTTCGGCCGCTTTTCTGACCGAGATATCCCGGGCCAGAATCATAATATAGTCTTCGTCGTTGAGGCTCATTCTGATACAGCGGGCTTCAATCGGAAACAGATCTCCCTGGGTACTGCTTTGTACATCTTCGAGGTTGCTTATGTTTTTATCATCGATGCTGGCAAACAACGCTTGCAGCGCTTCTGCGGTGTAGTTTTTGCTGAAGTTTGCCAGAGACTGACCAATCAGCTCGTGGGCGTCGATTTTGAGTGTCTCTTCCGCCTGGTGGTTAGCCCGTACAATGCTGCTATCAGGGCGGCAGAGAAACATCGCATCACCAGCATTGTCCATCAGCGAGCGGGAAAAGTGTTCACTTTTAGACAGGCTGTTAATGGTTTTATTCAACAGATCGGTCTTTTCGTTTCTTTCCTGCCAGAGACTGGCAACGCTCTCAGCCAGTTCACCGATCTCGTCGGGTTTATTGTAAGGAGGCGGGGGGCAGTGATCGTTATCACGCAGCAGGTTAACCCAATGGGCAATATTGAGAATAGGCCGTGACAGGTAACGATAGATTAAGAGCAGAAAAATTAATGCCAGTATCAGGCTGGTGATCAGGCCTCCGGTCAGACTGGTCGCCATCCGACGGGCATAGTTGTTGATAATCTGCGCGGTATCCAGCTCGATAATCAGTTTAGCGTTATCGACATTATCCTTAGTCACGGTTAATGGTGTTTCGATACGGCTGTTGATGAGGAAAAACGAACTGACAATTGAGGCAACCGGGGTTTGTTTCGCCGGTTCACGGCTATTTTCCGCCAGGATATCACTGAAATCATCAATGATGCTGGCATAGGATACCATGGGGTTGGTAATCAGGGCGGTGGTAATCTCATGGGCCAGTTCATCATCCAGATTATATACCGCACGGGTTGCCGCCTCTCCATTCAGAAGAATAATCCGTTCTACAGCTTGTTGCAGCTCACGTTTTTCCAGATCAAAGTCCATATAGATCTGCCAGCTGGTAGAGAGAAGCCCGAGTATGACGGAAATCAACAACACTGAGCGGGCCTGTTTAAAGGCGATACGCTGAGTAAATCTGCAACTCATGGGTTTATATCCTGATGCATAATAAAGCCTGGCGCCGGTTCAGTTATATCTGATTTAAAAGTACTGATGGTGTATTGCATCATACTCCCCCGATTTTTTGATTTTATTGAGCCCGATATTGAATTGATTAAGCAGATCCTCATTGCCCGGATAATATTTGCTCAAACACAGATATAACGGTGTAGTTTTTATATCACTTAATCGAATCGACTTGATTTTACTTTGTAGCCCCAGTTGTTGAGCATGATAAAGGGTTGTTAATTCGCCGCTATAAAAAACATCAATATTCCGATACACCACCGAGCGGATACCACTCTCAACATCAGGGACAGTTGAATGGCTGATATGGTGTTCATTAAGCTGCTGATCTGCTCCCCACCCGGCCACAGAGATGACTTGAAAATTGTGCAGATCATCAAAATTTATCAGTTTGTGTGTATCGAAATCGTTAGCGGTAAGGGCAATCCGGTTATGTTCGCTGACAGGGTTGCTGAAGAGCATAAATGGCTCTCTGTCCTGGCTTTTTGAGCACGAAAGTGTGCCGGCAATCTTATGGTGCTGCATATTTTTGAGAATACGTTTCCACGGCGCTGAGGCGAAATCAGCTTCAATGCCAACGGCAGAAAACGCCGCTTTAACGACTTCAACATCGATACCGCTGATCTTATTCTGGCGGTCAATAATGGTATAAGGGGGAAAATCGACAACATACAATTTAACCTGATTATCTTCAGCCATGGCGAAGAAGCTCAGTATTGTCAGGCATAGGGGTAAAATGGCTTTGCAAAAAAATGAAAACATCCCGGTCCCTCTCTTATGCAGAAAAGCTTTACGTTACTCCTGTAAACGTCTTTTCATTCTTTACTTTTTTGGCGATAAAGCAAGTGCCTGTTGAGTGTTAATCAGTGGTATAAAATCGCAGCAGCCCCTGTAGCAAGCCTGCTGATGGCGAATAAAGCGCGACACTAATGATGTCAATGAGTCTTTAAAACGGTGTAAAGCTAAAACTTTATCAAGCTTAAGGCAGTAGAGCCAGCTTAACGACAGATTCGCTGTCATATATTAAGGGTAGTACAGAGAGTTGCAGCGGTTATCTGTTTTAATGCCCGTCGCTGTTCAGCTTTCAGCGATAAAGCGTTGCCAGCCTTCAATAATCCCGATGAAGTCATCAAGACCGCAGCTGGCGGTTGATTCCTGATCATAAAACACCAGATTATCGTCGGGCTGTTCTTCTTCAAACGCTGAATCTAACGCATGAGCACGCACCACGGCTTCATCCCGGGTGAGAATAAGATTGTATTCAGACCCTTCCAGAAGATAGTCCATCCGTTGATGCTGTTGCAGTTCATCGATGATTACCCGCAGTTCGGCAATCACTGTCTGACGGCTTCTTAATTCATAGGTTAGCCAATAACCGAGCGCTTCATGGCCCATCGAAAACTCAGCCCGGAATGCACCGTAAATATCGTGGGTGAAATCGTAATCCACAGCCGTGCTCCATAAGGGTGAGTGATCAGTGTTAATGGACGCCGAGCATAACATAGCTGTCTTGAATAGAGCAGAGGTATAGTTGTCTGATTGTTGCACCCAATGCGACGTTTAATGGCACAGCCCAGGAGAGGGAATACGTTCGTCTGGTGTTTATAATAGTGGTCGATCTCCCGTTGTGGGCAATACTGGCGCAACCGGGTGCAGTCAATACCGCAACGGGGATCAGGATTCTGTTTCGCTTCAGCGGGATCATTAGCCCTGTTATGACGACTGAGGAATCTCATGAGATCAAAAAGTGAAGATCCACGCATTAACCGGGTCTGTGATTACATTAATCAGAATCTTGATGCTGAACTGACGTTAGCGCAACTTAGTGGTGTTGCGGCGTTGTCAAAATATCACTTTCATCGATTGTTTACGGTATATACCGGCGTCACTATCGTTCGTTTTATCCAGTTAATGCGCTTAAAACGGGCTTCGTTCCGGTTGGCGTTTGAGCTTGAATTACGGATTATCGATATTGCTTATGAAGCAGGGTTTGACAGCCCTGAAGCTTTTGCCCGGGCGTTTAAGCGAACGGTCGGACAATCGCCCTCAGCATTCAGGACATCACCCGAGTGGCCGGTATGGCACTCTACGTTCCAGTTAAATCTGCCTTCAGGAGGCGTGCCGAAAATGAATGTTGATATTATTGAATTTGCTGAAACCCCGGTTGCCCTGGTTGAACATCAAGGCCCCAGACAGCAGCTGTTTGAAGCGGTAGGAAAGTTTATTGCCTGGCGTAAAGAAACCGGGTTTTCCCCGGTGAAAACCAGCAAAACCTTTGGCATACCTTACAGTGACCCCAATACTACAGCGCCGGAAGCGTTCCGCTTTGATCTGTGTGGTTCGTTTAGCGGCGAGGTTCCGCCTAATGTATATGGCGTTAAGGCTGGCGTTATTCCGGGTGGTCGTTGTGCGGTGATTCGTCACCAGGGCAGTCACGATAAGATAGATCAGAGTATCTATTACCTGTACCGCAGCTGGTTGCCCGAAAGCGGTGCCGAGCTAAGAGATTATCCCTGCTTTTTTCAATATCTGAATTTCATTCACGAAGTAGATGAATGTGATCTGTTAACCGATATTTATCTGCCGCTGAAATAATCAGCTTCGGGGGCATAACAAAAGTGCATAAAAAGCCCGGTAGTGATACCGGGCTTTGATAAACGAGTCGCTCTCTTTAGTGCAGATGATGACCCGTTATACTACTGCCCGGACATCACCCCGAACAATAGCCCCTTCAAACCGAGTCTTCTGCGTTGCCTATTATGTTCTTGCTAGCCACTAACAAGCGGCGAAGCCGCGTCTAGCCAGTCGCGTAGCGACGATCTGGCCGCTGCTCTATCAAGTATCCTGTCCTGCAAACATCACGTTAACAACCTCACGGAAGTGAGCCGCTTTTTTGGAGATATCTACCGGAATTTTAAGCCGGCGGGCGATATCACTGGAGGCGATGACGCCGCGGATCTCATGTTTAACCATATCGACAACCAGCATATGGGGTGTGCCGGTATGCTGCAGTGTGCGCATCAGATCGCCGATGGAGGCATGGTTGATCTCAGAAAACGGAATAGCATGCAGACGCTCCCTGGGCGTCATCACCTCTCTGATCGAGATATCATCCCGCTTCAGTCCTGCGGAGGTGGCAATACTCAGTGCCGAACGGCTTTCCAGGTCGGCCAGGGTTAAGAGTCCACGGAAATTTTCATCTTTATCGATCACCAGAACCGAGCGCACATGAACTTTGCGCATCATCTGCCGGGCTTCATCGATGGACACATCCTGCTCCATCATCAGTGGCTGCACCTTTTCAAAATCGGTCATTACCTCAATTGCGTCGGTGTCCAGTGTGTATTCGTGTAGCTCTTCGGGACGAGCGATATGATCGGATGCATCCAGAAGAATAGTTTTCAATTCATTATAATTATTCATAGCGTAATCCTGCCTTTAAGGCTGTCATCAACAGATAGAAAAACTGATGAGTAATTAGCTGAGGGTGGGTGGTGCTCGTGGGGATGATGCCACCCAGCGTGTGCTGAATAGCAGTGATGGTTTGGAATCAACCTCGACTAAACCGGGTAAACTGGGCGCGGTGAGTGACACAGAGGAGAGTGCGATATCGCCAGGCTGATCATCACCCCCATCTGAAGCCGGCAGTAATAGCTGCTCTGCATTACATTCACTAACCGATAATAACTGTTTTCCAAGAGTCTCTGGCATTAATGCCTGGCTCTGCACAGCAATAAGACCCAGCAACAGCACAAGCATAAACGCCGACCACCATTGAGCCTGGTGGGGCGTGTGTTGGGATAAGGTCATGCTTTCAGCGTGCTTCATAAATCTCAGTGTAGGCTAAATCCGATTGATGGGAAATCCTGAAATGAAAAAATTATCGAGAGGTCCAAATTTTGAATCGCTTTGACTCGCGAAAAACGCGAGAGAGGCTAGAACGGACTCGCAAAGAACGCGAGAGTCGCTAGAACGGAAACTTCGTTTCCTGCTAGTGGTTAGAGCGACTGCGTCGCTTGCTAGGGAAGAGCAAAAGCCGGCTGAGTTTTTATGGTGTTAGGTGTTTATGTAGGAGGCTCGCTAGCATACTCACTGGGTACCTCGTGCCGATGGGAGAGCAGCCGTAGTTCGACGCAACGTCGTTGCGTGTTCGAAAGAGCGAGGATGTGGGGGGGTTGCTTGTCGGGGCAGATTATCTGCCCCGACTCTGTCGTCATACAATAAGGGTTGGCCTCATTACAGGCTGTTTTTCTCAGCTTGTGCCTGATAAAAGCCAATGATCTCTTCTCTATCTTTTTCAGAGAATATATTTAAAGGTATTTTTCTGATCTGACTTTGTTCTTTTTCTTCAGTTTTTATTATCAGTGTTTTGTTATTTACATCTGCACTTTTTATACTGGAATTTAAAATAAACCAGCGAGGTCTTATGATTGCTAACTTTACCTCAGAGTGTTCCGGGCTTATTCTCACCATTTCCGTATTGGCATTTATAAAATAGGTGATAATAAGCAGAGCCCCCATTCCTATCATCGGCGGCATCATGGCAAAGCCAGCTATGACAACAATAATTCCCATAATGAGCTGCGGTAGTAGCTTCTCTCCAGCAGCCTGGATTACTGTTGTAGGGGTTGTGATTTCAATATCAGTCATTTTGTAATTTCCTTATAAATTTAAGCTTAGCTTGTTTATCAATTTCGTTCTTAATGGATAGTATTCCTAATATTCCTATGGGTATAAATATGAAAAAGCCGGAGATGGCGATATAGCCAAAAATATTTTTCTTGGTGTATTGGTAGATGAAGCCGAATAACGTGAGTATGAAGGCGGGAACGAGGATGTAGTTAATGCCAGAGTAGGTAGTGTCCTGGGAAAGAACAGCAATTAACACCAGATTTATAGCTAATGACAGTATATAAAGTTTCACATAAATTCCTTTTAGTGTGATCGCGCGACACATTACATAAGTTGTTTAACTGTTTCAATAGAAGATATTCTGATTTTTTCAGGTTTATCATGGGCGGACAGTTGAGGTTGATCGTGAATTCAGCTTCCCGGGGTTAGAACTCGCAAAGAGCGCGAGAGTGGTTAGAAAAGAGCCGTGGCTCGAATGAGCAAAAGAAAAATCACAAGGCGTGATCAAGTCGTCTTCTGGATGAAGTCTGTCATGATTGGGTGCATCGCCTGGGTGACGCTGTGTGGGGTGGCTGGCAACAGGTGTAGTTCGCTGTTGATGGAAAAGCCGTTGCTCGAACGTCGCTTCGCGACTTGCTCGTTGTTCGAAAAGCAAAAGCAAAAGCGAAAAGAAATCTCAGTTAACGAGTGTATTACCCTGTTCAGCCTTTGACATGAGGATTTAGGTCCATCGAGCAGTGGAGAATACGGATGATGATCAGATGAGTGTTGTTTTGAGTGTAATAGATAACATGGCTTTCATAGGGAAAGCTTCGCACGCCAGTGATGAGTTCTGATCGATCAACACCCATCTCCGGGTTATTACTGAGACTGAGCGCTGTGGATTCAATGCCGTTGAGGTATTCGACTACTTTCCTCTTTCCCCAATGTTCTAAGGTAAAACTTAGAATTCCCTCCAGGTCTTTCTCAGCTTTATCCGTAAAGCTGTAAATCATCGTCGCCTCCTAAAACTTCTGCCTTAACCGGTTGATAACTTCAGATCCGGAGCTGACTTTACCCTGCTGAATATCTTCAAGGCCTGCCTCAATCTCAGCTTTTAATGCCTGCTGTTGCAGGGCCTTTAGCTGTTCATATTCTCTGGCAGAGACAACCACGGCGACAGGTTTACCGTTTTTGTTTATGCCAACAGGCGCATTCTGAGCTTTCAAAATCAGCTCGCCGAATTCCCGCTTGGCATCACTGGCGTTTAATACTTCCATAACCATACCCAATAATTAAATTGATCATTTTGAACATTATAGGTCGACTCACGAACAGTGACCAGAACGGAAATTTTGATGGAAAAAAACCGTTGCTCGAACGTCGCTGCGCGACTTGCTCGTTGTTCGTGGCTCGAAAATCAAAAGCCTGCGAGGGTTGGCCTCTATATGCAGTTTGTGTGGGAGTTACATGCTCGTAGAGAGCGCAAGAGTGGCTAGATGTGTAAAGCCAATAGGTTGTTCTCAGAAACAAACTGACTGATTGACAGCCTTTACTAGGGCGAAGTTAGCTTGGTATCTAAGAAATGCTGTTTATCAAAATGCTTTACGATTTTAGCTCCATCAGGTAGCTCAGAAATGACAGGACCCTCCTCTGTAAATACCGCATACCTTTTATCATTAAGGGCTATCAGTAGTCCTTCGACGACAGGCTGCTCGGATTTATCAAAGATGATTATGCACTTAGATGTTTGAGAGTGTTCATCAATAATGCACCCACTTTTTACAAAATTTTCTTTAGAATCAGTAGCATGCTGTTTACCTTTTTCATGGCTTAGGAAGGTAATCATCATCCAAATGAGCATGAATAAAATCATCAGATAAACAACTGTGCTGACTACACTGAGCATTTTGAAGAAAAGCAGAGCAGTAGCTGTCAGGTCGTTTTGCGAGGGATGAAAATAGTGGAGAAAATTTTGTATTTTCTCTGGAAGCGGGATGTGCTTCTCTGATTCTGGATGCCCATATCTCACTGCTTTAACGAAAACATAGAAAACAAAAAATAAGATTAGTAGTGTACATAGAACACTCCACCAAAAAGAGCTGTCAGCTATATAGACAAATAGATCTATGGCATAGAAAAGAATTACATAGTAGCCGTTTATATAACCGTCGGTGATAGATAGTGGGAATGCAGAAGTAGGAACACCAAAAGCACCCAGATAGCCTGCCTGGTATCCAAGTCCAATGAGGTATCCTATCGGGGCTAATAAGGCCAAGAGCCCAGCCGAGATGGGTAAAAGATAAGAATTATTTTTGATTACTTCTGAAAGCTTTCTTGGTTCCTTAGCTACTTCTTTCATACGATTCCTTGTATTGATATCCATCTATGGCGCTTATCATAGCTTAGCTTCAAACCTGATTCGAAGCTTGTTTTCGGAAAAACGAAAAGCCATGTCCGTTTTGGGGATAAGTGATCGTTTTTATTTTGGCTTAGGGTTGAGCGGAGTGCTGTCTGGGAGTACATTCAGATAATAACTATTCGTTCGTTACCAGATTGCGACAGCAATCATGCAGTTGGTCATGAAGACCCGGGGAACGAGACGCACAGCGTCTCATTGAAATGGATGTAATATGGATGCGCTGCTCTTCCCGCTGCTGCTGTTAATTGCTGTAGTTATTCTGGCGGGTTTCCTTAAAAACCTGAAAGGCACCGGCTCATCTGCTAAAGATGACAGCTCAGCATTAGGCTATCGCAAAAAAGGCCCGCTATTAACCCCTGCGGAACGCTCCTTCTACGGCGTACTGCTGCAAGCCATAGACAGTGATAAATACTGCGTATTCGGCAAAGTCCGCGTCGCCGACCTGCTGGAACCCCAACCCAGCCGCAACCGCAGCCAGTGGCAAGTGAGGGCATGTCTATTAGCTCTATGCGGCCTCTGCAATTTCTGTAAGCGTTCAGAGCGAGGCAGATTCCGATGCGTAATGCATGTTGCCTTATCGAGGGAGCTAACGAAGCTATGGGCGCTTACAGACATTGCCCTTCGGGGCTCACAGGCGAAAACTGTCTCGGTGTTAGGCTTCTTTGACGTACGGCCAGTATGCCTACATCAGCCTGCCTTGATACAGATTCCGCCTGTAAGCCAGAGATTGCATGGAGCCAATAGAAATGCCCTGTAACGCGATATCTGCAAAACATTTCGACTTCGTCATCTGCAAAACCGACGACCTGACCCCCGTCGCCGCCTTCGAACTCGACGACAAAACCCGCAACCAGAAACACCGCCAAAAACGTGACGAATTCCTGAAACACATCTGCCAGCAATCACTGCTTCCACTCCTACAAGTACCCGCACAATACGCCTATAAAGCGGAAGTGCTGAAGATTATTTTGGTGAAAGAGTTGAGAGAATATGCGGGTGCTAATTGGAGGGAGTAGCGCTAGGTGATTTAGAGGGCGTTGTTGGTGGGTTATGGCCTTTAACTGAGCTTTGAACTATGTTGTTCAAAAGAGCTGAAGAGGTTACTGTATAGGAAATATTCTTGTTAATTTTAATCTAGTTGTAGTTTCTTTAGTATTTTAAAAATCATCAATTATAACTATTTTTTAGAAAATCTAGATGTTAGAGGAATTATAAGTGAGCATTAATGAAAATTATTTTATGGAAGATGAGTCTCAGATTGAGAATGATGAAGATATTGGGACTCTTGAAGAGGGGAGTTTCTCACAAGCTGTTGTAAGTGCCAATGATTGGACGACAGAGACGATTATTAGCCAAATAAATAAAGGTAATATTCAGCTTAACCCAAACTTTCAGAGAAGGGATGCTTGGGACCGAAAGAGAAAAAGCCGCTTTATTGAATCACTAATTTTGGGACTCCCGGTACCCCAAGTCGTATTGGCTGAGTCTAAAGATCGTAGAGGTGCTTATATTGTTTTGGATGGAAAGCAGCGTCTTCTAAGTATTAGGCAGTTTGCTGCTCATCAAAATGATACATTATATGAGCCATTGAAGTTAGCTGCTTTAGAAATAAGAAATGATCTCAAAGGTCTTACTTTAGATTTGTTGCGCCAAGATATGACTCTTTATGATGACTTGGCATCATTTGAGAACCAACCAATTAGAACGGTGGTAATAAAAAACTGGCCAAATGAAGATTTTCTGTATCATGTTTTTCTTAGACTAAATACAGGAAGTGTTCCGTTATCACCACAAGAGCTTCGTCAGGCACTGCATCCAGGTAAATTTATTAGCTATCTTGATGAAGCTTCTTCAAATAGTGCTGCGCTGAAAAATATCTTAAAACTTAAGAAGCCTGACTTTAGAATGAGGGATGCTGAGTTATTGCTTAGATTTTTGGGTTTTAAGAATTTTATAAAAGATTATAAGGGAACATTGAAGAAGTTCTTGGATGATACTTGTAAGTCATTAAATAATGAGTGGGGCGTTCGTGAAGCAATTATTAAGAATCAATTAATTGAATTCGAAAATGCGCATGATTTTGTTGTTGAAGTTTTTGGAAATAATGCATATAGAAAGTGGAGTGGGAATACTTACGAGTCTAGATTTAATAGGTCTATTTTTGATGTGTTACTGCTTTCTTTTTCAGAGCCAGAAATACGCAATGCTGCTTTGGGTAAGGAAGCTGCGATAGAAACGGCATTTAAGGAGTTGTGTGCTGAGCGGGATTTTATGAATGCTATAGAGAGCACAACGAAGAGTATTGGTTCTACTCATGCTCGTATTTCACTTTGGAATCAGAAAATTAATTCTGTGCTTGGGACAGATTTGCATGTTCCGGAGTTGATAGGAAATCGGATTATATAAGCCCAAAGGATTGGATATGCCGTGTTCTGATCGATATATAGAACTGAAGAGTCGGGTAGTGGAGTTAGAGAAGAATTTGTTACCACACTTTCACTCTCCTACAGGTGACTATACAAGTCGACAACTAGATAAAGCAAGAGGCTTTAGGCTATTAGTTCACGCTGAAATTGAGTCATATCTTGAAGATAGAGTTAAAGGTATTGTTTTGAAATCAGCGAAGGATTGGAAACAAAACAGACAGCCGAGTATGGTTTTAGTTAATCTATTATCTGCTTATCATTCTGGCTGGAATGTTAATGATGAAGTTTCAAACGTTGAAATAGTTGCTATGGCAAAGTCAAGGGCAAAGCCAAAAGAAAAAATTGAAGAGGTTCTGAGACTAGCGATTAAACAGTTTGTAGATAAAGTGCATGATAATCATGGGATAAAGGATAAGAACCTTAAAAATTTATTATTTCCTGTAGGGGTAGATTTTGATGATTTAGAAAGTGATTGGCTCGCAGCTATTGATAGCTATGGAACAATGCGTGGTGATATTGCGCATAAGACTAAGCGGGCTACACTGCAGATAAACCCAAAAGATGAGCAGAAAATTGTAACTGATCTTGTTTTGGGGCTGGAGATCTTAGATGGAATTCTTGATGAAGTGTAGTGATAGTAAATTATCTATAAGTAGGTTGAATGATCTATTTGTAATTCTCTGAAAATTTAATCGCCGCGAGGGCACGCCTCCCATAGCATTGTCATCTATCGCAGTTTCCCAAAATCAAAAAAAGCCCGGCATCACTGCCGGGCTTTTTGTTTTTCTAGCTACTAGCAAGCGGCGGAGCCGCGTCTAGCGAGTCGCGAAGCGACGTTCTAGCCACTGTTGTTGCTAAGCGCTTAAAGACTCTCAATCTTCGAGTACTGCTCACTAAGCTGCCCCAGCGATGCCCGGAACTCTTCAAGCTTAGCGCGCTCCTTAGCAACAACCGCCTCCGGCGCATTAGCCACAAACTTGTCGTTGCTCAGTTTGCCTGCCAGACGTCCGGCTTCTTTCTCCAGCTTGTCCATCTCTTTCTTCAGACGGGCCAGTTCGGCGTCTTTGTCGATCAGGCCGGCCATCGGTACCAGAACCTGCATATCGCCAACCAGCTGTACCGCTGACATCGGCTCTTCATCGCCCGGGTTGAGCCAGGTAACGGAAGCCAGTGAGGCGAGTTTGGCGAGGAATGCTTTGTTGGCTTCGAGACGGGTTTTATCGTCGGCGCTGCCGTTTTTGATCAGGATATCCAGCCCTTTGGCGGGTGAGATGCCCATCTCGCCACGGATGTTACGGACGCCGGTGATAACGCCTTTCAGCCAGTTGATATCGGCTTCAGCGGCGGCATCATGTTTCGCTTCATTGGCAACCGGGTAGGGTTGCAGCATGATGGTATCGCCTTCGACACCGGCCAGTCCTTTAATGGACTGCCAGATCTCTTCGGTGATGTACGGCATGATCGGGTGGGTCAGTCGCAGAATCACTTCCAGTACCTGTACCAGGGTGCGGCGGGTGCCGCGCTTGGCTTCCGCTGAGGCGTTGTCATCCCACAATACCGGTTTGGACAGTTCCAGATACCAGCCACAGTATTCGTTCCAGATGAAGTCATACAGGGTCTGGGACGCCAGATCGAAACGGTATTCGTCCAGGTGTTTGGTTACCTCGGCTTCAACTTTCTGCAGTTCGCTGGCGATCCAGCGATCTGCCAAAGATAGCTCGATTTCACTATCCGAGGTGATTTGTCCGCAATCTTCACCCTCGGTGTTCATCTGCACATAACGGGCAGCGTTCCAGAGTTTGTTACAGAAGTTGCGGTAACCTTCCAGACGCTTCACATCCCAGTTGATGTCGCGGCCAGTGGAGGCCAGCGCCGCCAGGGTAAATCGCATCGCGTCGGTACCGTGGGCTGCAATCCCTTCCGGGAACTGCTTTTCGGTACGTTTGGCGATCTTCTCGGCCAGTTGTGGCTGCATCATATTGCCGGTACGTTTCTCCAGCAGTTCTGGCAGGCTGATGCCATCGATCATATCCAGCGGATCAAGCACGTTACCCTTGGACTTGGACATCTTGTCGCCGTTTTCATCCCGGATCAGACCGGTGACATAAACGGTTTTGAACGGTACCTGTGGCTTGTCGTTTTCATCTTTGATCAGATGCATGGTCATCATCATCATCCGGGCAACCCAGAAGAAGATGATATCGAAGCCGGTCACCAGCACATCGGTGGGGTGGAACGTCTGCAGACGCTCGGTATTTTCCGGCCAGCCCAGGGTGCCGAAGGTCCACAGACCGGAGCTGAACCAGGTGTCCAGTACGTCATCGTCCTGACGCAGCTCGGTTTCCAGATCCAGGCCATATTTTTCCCGTGCAGCATCGGCATCTTTGGCGACGTAGACATTGCCTTCGTTATCGTAGAACGCCGGAATCCGGTGGCCCCACCACAGCTGACGGGAGATACACCAGTCCTGAATATCCCGCATCCAGGCGAAGAACATGTTTTCGTACTGCTTCGGTACAAACTTGATATCGCCGTTTTCAACCGCTTCAACGGCCGGGCCGGAGAGGGCCTTGGCATCGGCAAACCACTGATCGGTGAGCATCGGCTCGATCACCACGCCGCCACGGTCACCGTAGGGGATGGTCATTGCGTTTTCTTCGATCTTCACCAGCAGACCGGCGGCTTCCATATCGGCAACGATCTCGCGACGGGCGGCGAAACGCTCCATGCCTCGGTATTTCTCCGGCAGGGTTTTGTCGATCTCGTGGTTTTCGCTGCCATCGGTGTTGAAGGTCTCGGCCTCATCACGGATATCGCCGTTGAGGGTGAGGATGTTGATCATCGGCAGCTTGCAGCGCTTGCCTACTTCATTATCATTGAAGTCGTGGGCCGGGGTGATCTTCACACAACCGGAACCTTTCTCCATATCGGCGTGTTCATCGCCAACAATGGGGATGCGACGGTTAACCAGCGGCAGTATGATCTCTTTGCCGATCAGGTCTTTAAAGCGTTCATCCTCCGGGTTAACGGCGACACCGGTATCACCCAGCATGGTTTCCGGACGGGTGGTACCCACTACCAGATAGTCATCTCCGGCAGCGGTTTTAACACCATCCGCCAGCGGGTAACGCAGATACCACATCTTACCTTTCACTTCGCGGTTCTCTACTTCCAGATCGGAGATCGCGGTGTGTAGTTTCGGGTCCCAGTTGACCAGGCGTTTGCCACGGTAGATCAGGCCTTCGTCATAGAGGCGGATAAACACTTCCTGCACGGCGTTGTAGAAGCCGGAGTCCATGGTGAAACGTTCGCTTGGCCAGTCAACGGAGTCACCCAGACGGCGCATCTGGTTGGTGATCATGCCACCGGATTCCGCTTTCCACTCCCAGATCTTTTCGATAAAGGCATCGCGGCCGAGATCGTGGCGGGTTTTCTGCTCTTCGGCGGCCAGCTTACGTTCAACCACCATCTGGGTGGCGATACCGGCGTGGTCGGTACCAACCTGCCACAGGGTGTTTTTACCCTTCATCCGCTGATAACGGATCAGCGCATCCATGATGGTGTGCTGGAAAGCATGACCCATGTGCAGACTGCCGGTGACATTCGGCGGCGGGATCATAATGCTGTAGGCCTCGCCTTCACCGGAGGGGGCAAAGTAACCTTTCTCTTCCCAGGTTTTGTACCAGGATTTCTCGATCTCGTGCGGCTGGTAAGTGGTATCCATTAAATGACCGTGCTCTCAAGGCTTGAATTAGTGCAAAAAAATAGTCGGATATTATACCGCCCGCAGGGCGGTTAAGCGAGGGGTAAAAGCCGTTGCTCGTTGCTCGAATGTCACAAAGAGCGTGACTTGCTCGTGGCTCGAAGAGCCTTCTTATTGGCATGGGTAAATTCGGGAAGCGCTTGCCCCTAAGGGAGGGTTTAAAAGCCGTTGCTCGTTGCTCGAACGTCACAAAGAGCGTGACTTGCTCGTTGCTCGGAGAGCCTTCTGAATTGGCATGGGTAAATGTTGGGATGTGTTTTCCCCTAAGGGGAATTTAAAAAGCCGTGGCTCGTTGTTTGAACGTCACAAAGAGCGTGATTTGTTTGTTGTTCGGAAAGCCTTCTGATATTGGCATGGGTAAATGTTGGGATGTGTTTGCCCCTAAGGGAAATTTAAAAAGCCGTGGCTCCTTGTTCGAACGTCACATGGAGTGTGACTTGCTTGTTATTCGGAAAGCCTTCTATATTGGTATGGGTAAATGCCGGAAGCGTTTGCCTCTAAGGGAGTTATGTCTATCGGATAACGAAAAGTGTTTCTGATAAAAGGGAATTAATGATGAGTTATGAAGATCTTGATGCATGGAAGCGTGCCTGCCGTTTGAGTTGTGAAATCTATACTGTTTTGAGTCGGTGCCGGGATTTTGGTTTCAGGGATCAAATCACCCGCAGTGGTTTGTCTGTTCCCAGTAATATCGCGGAGGGGTTTGAGCGAGGGTCTGAGAAGGAGAGACGAAAGTTTCTGTTCTATGCAAAAGGCTCTTTAGCTGAGTTGAAAACACAGGTCTATATTGGCCAGCGAATAGGCTATATCCACACTGAAAGAGCTATCAGTTGGCGGCAAGAGATGGATGATATCCAAAAAATGTTAGGCGGCTTAATCAAAGCGACAGAATCAAAAGTGCTGGAAAAATCGTGAAATAGTTTAGAACTGTCTTTTAAAATTCCGAATAGAGCCAGAAAACTCTCTTACAGCCAATGTCGTTTAAGGTTATTTCGACATTAAATTAAGAAGGCTCTGCGAGCAACGAGCAACGAGCAAGTCGCGAAGCGACGATCGAGCAACGAAAAATGCTCTACCCAGGCTTTCGCATATCATGCATCTTCGGTGTGATGCCGTTACTTTTATAGAGGGCGTAGTTTTTGCGGGTGGCGGTGAGGATATCGGGCTGCTGGATTACGATTTCGAGGATGCGATCAAATTTCAGGGTTTCTTCTGTGGCGTCCAGTGCCAGGTTGATGAAGACATCCCGGTGTTGCGGTAGCTGATCGCCCCAGCCGATCTGCACCGGGGCGTCAGGTTTGCTGTTGAGCAGGCCGTGGGGGATGAAAGCATCGGCCCGGTAGTCCCACAGAAGCTGGTCCAGACGTTCCGCCTCGGGTTCACCGGAGACATGGATATAGGCGTTGAGGCCGTGGCCCAGCACTTTATCCGCCAGACGGCAGAGAAACGCCGTGCGGCTCTCCGGGTCGGCATCCGGCAAAACATAGAAATCGGCCTGGCTCATATTAACTATCCCGCTTGAATCTTGAACAACGATGAATTCGCTGGATTAGCGGCGCAGGCAGCGCTGAAATCATTGAAAGCCACTGCCGTTTTACAGGAACTTTGCAGACAATGATCAGCACTGCCATAACCGTTAAACGCTGGATTTACTCGTCGTCGGTCAGATCATCCACCTGCGCAATCAGGTGCTGACACAGTAGCGGTACGCAGCGTCCGGTTGCACCCTTCGCCTTGCCGTTGCTGTTCCAGGCAACGCCAGCGATATCCAGGTGTGCCCAGCGGTATTTCTTAGTGAAACGTGACAGGAAACAGGCGGCTGTGATGGTGCCTGCGGCCGGTCCGCCGATGTTGGCGATGTCAGCAAAGTTGCTGTCCAGTTGCTCCTGATATTCATCCCACAGTGGCAGGCGCCATGCTTTGTCTGCCGCGAATTCACCGGCCGCCAGAATATCGTCTGCCAGCAGGTCGTCATTGGAGAGCAGGCCGGTTGCATGGTTACCCAGGGCAACGATGCAGGCGCCGGTCAGGGTAGCGATATCGACAACGGTCTCTGGTTCAAAACGTTCGGCATAGGTAAGCGCATCGCAGAGTACCAGTCGTCCTTCGGCATCGGTATTCAGTATTTCAACGGTCTGGCCGGACATCGTGGTAACAATGTCACCCGGTTTTGAGGCGTTGCCCGCAGGCATGTTTTCAGCGGCGGCGATAATACCCACCACGTTGATATCCAGGCCCAGTTGCGTCAGCGCTTCCATGGTGCCCATCACACTGGCAGCACCGCACATATCAAACTTCATCTCATCCATTTTGGCGCCAGGCTTCAGGCTGATGCCGCCGGTGTCGAAGGTGATTCCTTTGCCCACCAGGACGTGAGGCTGCTGATCCGGCTCGCCGCCTTTGTATTCCATCACAATCAGTTTGGATGGCTCAGAGCTGCCTTTGCCGACTGACAACAGGGAGTGCATACCCAGTTTTTCCATCTCATCTTCGTTGAGAATGGTGGTGCTCAGCTCTTCGCATTCATCTGCCAGCGCCAGCGCTTGTTCCGCCAGGTAGGACGGGGTGCAGATATTGCCTGGCAGGTTTCCCAGTTCCCGGGCGGTATCAACACCGTTGGCGATAGCGGAACCGTCGCTGATAGAGAACTCACCCAGTTCAGCATCTTCTTTACTCAGTAAGAAAGCGATGCTTTCCAGGCTGACCGGGTCGGCCTTTTTGCTCTTGGTGGCATCGTATTGATACAGCTCGGCGCTGGCCCATTCGGTGTTATGCCGCAGTTGGCGATAAATATCCAGATCTGCACTTTCCTGTCCGTCCAGGGCAATCACGGCTGTTTTGCAGCGGATGGCTTTCAGGCTGGACATGATGCTCTTGATGATTTTTACCTGATTGCGATCGCTGCGATCCTCTGGTTTACCCAGACCGATCAACAGAACACGGCTGGCGCTGATACCCGGAACTTTATGCAGCAGCAGGGTTTCGCCTACTTTGCCATGGTGATCACTTACCACGTCTTTCAGATAGCCAGCTGATGCTTTATTAATCAGATCAGCAGAGGGGGCCAGCTCGCCATCAGGGGCAACGCCGACAATTAAACAGTCAGTTTCAAGTGATTCTACTGAACCGGTAACGATTTCAAATTCCATGCTTTCTCCACACAAGACATCGTGCTTGGTTTATAAGATAATGACGCACCCGCTCAACCAGTATCTGTTGGGCCGATTTTTAAATTGATACCCGGATTTTATCCTAATGCCGCAGAAACAAAACCCCGTTTTCGGTATCAGAGAGAATTCTTTATCTGCAACTACACAGGATATGGCAGTTTGATTATCTTTCGCTACCTGGCCAAAGAGGTGTTGATCAGCATGGCCGCAGTGACTCTGGTGCTGCTGTTGATCATTATGAGTGGTCGCTTTATCAGCTATCTGAGTATTGCTGCCGCCGGTGAAATTCCGATGGAGGCTGTATTCTACTACCTTTTGTTCCGCATGCCCGGCTTTCTTGAACTGATTTTGCCGCTGGGGCTGTTTCTCGGCATTCTGCTGGCCTACGGCCGTCTCTATCTTGAAAGTGAGATGGTGGTGTTGCAGGCCACCGGCATGAGTCAGCGTCGTCTGACGATGTACACTCTGGGGCCTGCTGTGTTTACCGCATTGCTGGTTGCACTGATGAGTCTCTACCTGTCGCCAGTTGGGGCTAACCAGACCGAAATTATGCTGCAGAAACAGCGTAATATCGGTGAATTTGACGTGATCACCGAAGGCCGCTTTCAGACCATGCCCCGGGGTAACCGGGTTACCTATATTGAAAACCTGGATAAAACCAGTGGCACCATGAGTGGCGTGTTTATTTCTGAGAAAGTAAAACAGGATGATCGCGAACAGGCGGTGATGGTGGTGGCTGAAAAAGGCCGTAGTTATACCAATCCTGACACCGGTATACGTTACCTGGTGCTGGATAATGGTTATCGCTATGAGGGTAATCCGGGTGAGGCGGATTATCGGCAGATTGCGTTTGAGGAGTATGGTATCCGTCTGCCAGACCAGCAACCGATACAACAGGTGAATGAACTCTATTCGCTGCCCAGCTTGCAGCTGATTAATGGCAATGCCGCTGAAAAAGCCCAGCTGCACTGGCGTTTGTCGCTGCCGGTGCTGACGCTGATTGTGGCGCTGCTGGCGGTGCCACTGAGTCGGACCAATCCACGTCAGGGGCGTTATGCCAAACTGATTCCCTCTATTCTGCTGTACATGGCTTATCTGATGATGCTGACCAACGTGCGTAAATATATCGAACGCGATGGCGGTGAGGTGATTTTGTTGTGGCTGGTGCATCTGTTGTTTTTCGCACTGGCAATGGCGTTGTTAAACGTTGATGGCCGCTGGAAAAAACTGCTGGGACGGCGGAGGGCTGATCATGCTGCTTAAGCTGGACCGCTATGTCGGTAAACAGGTGTTAATCAGCATTATGGCGGTGATGCTGATTGTGGTTGGGCTGGACTTTCTGTTTCAGGTCATCGATGAGATGTCGGAACTGAATGAAGGCTACACCCTGTGGATTATGCTGGGGTATTCCGCCCTGAATATGCCCGCGGCCTTTTATGAATATCTGCCTCTGGGTTGTCTGGTCGGGTGTCTGTTAGGTCTGGGGGGGCTGGCTAACGGCAGTGAACTGACGGTGATGCGTGCTGCCGGTATCTCGGTCTGGCGATTGGTTCGGATGGTTTTAAAGCCGGTTATTCTGCTGGCGGTAATGGCGCTGTTTCTCGGTGAGTATATTGCGCCATACGCCGGGGCCTTGTCCGAAAGTATTCGGGCACAACACCTTAACCGGGGCACTATCTCTGCCCGAACCGGTGTCTGGCATCGGGAAAATGGCGAGTATGTCCATATCAATGTGGTTACCCCGGCGGGGGATATCCAGGGTGTTACCCGCTTTGGTCTGGCTGCCGACAGCAGTCTTTTATACAGCAGTTATGGCAAGAGCGGCCATTATGAGAATGGTGTCTGGGTGTTGAGTGATGTGGTGGAAACCCGTTTTATCGACAACCGTACCCAGACCTCCCACTATGATACGCAGAAGTGGGATATCGAGCTGACGCCTCAGCGACTTAAGGTGTTGCTGGTGAAACCGAAAGAGATGTCGACCAGTGAGTTGTATCAATACAGCCGCTATCTTGCCGAGCAGGAGTTGGATAACGACCGTTATATGCAAAGTTTCTGGCGCAAGGCCTTACAGCCATTAGCTATTATCGGTCTGGTGCTGGTGGCGGTGTCGTTTATTTTTGGTTCACTTCGCAGCGTATCCTCCGGACAACGTATCATCACTGGCGTAGTGGTGGGGATGATCTTCAAAATCAGTCAGGATATCCTCGCGCCGATGAGTAGCCTCTACAACATCGACCCGGTCTGGGCCGCGCTGGTGCCGATTTTGATCTGTATGATGCTGGGCGGATGGTTGATTAAACGAGCGGGGTAAATCGCAAAAAGCGCGAGAGTGGCTAGATGTGAAATTCAGAGAGGTTGTTCACAACTCGGTTGTATAGGAAGCTGTTGGTTGCGAAATCAATAGCCCTTTAAACAGAGGAGTGAACAACCATGCACAAGAATGCAAAATCTAGCCTCCATAGTCGAGTTTTAATTGTCAAAAAACATCTTGAAGAAGATGTGCCTGTCTCCGAATTGGCTGACTTTTTCGAGGTATCTAAAAGCCTGATCTATCGCTGGATCAGGCGATATCATCAAGAAGGCCTCAAAGGACTTCGGGATCGTAAAAGTCGACCTAAACGAATCTCATCGCGAACGCTTTATTGGCAAGAGCAAGCGATAAAAGCGCTGGCTCTGGGTGGCTGGTCACAAACGAATATCGCTGCCACACTCAAGATGCCGTTGTCGACGGTCTGTGTTGTTGCCCATCGTATGTGTGGTCACTTGCTGAAAAAGACAGAACCCGTCCGTCGTTATGAATACGATGAGCCAGGCGGGCTAATTCACTTCGATATCAAGCGTGTCGCACGTTTCAGCCAGCCAGGCCACCGCAAGACAGGTGTTCGTAAAGTGATGACCAAAGGCGCTGGTTGGGAATACGTGCATATCTGTATCGATGATTATACTCGTTGGAGCCATGCAGAAGTTCACCCCAGGCAATCGGCTAAGGATGCAGTCAGGTTCTTTGAAAACACCCTTAAGATACTGAAAGCAATGGATGTGAAGGTAAAACGGGTACTGACGGATAATGGTAAGTGCTACACCAGCAGAGCCTTTAGAAATGCCGTCAAAGCGATCGGTGCACGCCCCATGAATACGCGCCCCTATCGCCCTCAGACAAACGGCAAAGCGGAACGTTTTATACAGACGCTGATGCGGGAGTGGTCTTACGGTAAACTGTATAACAATTCCGCTCAGCGAAATGCGAAACTACCCTGTTATCTGAAGTGGTATAACCTTGTCAGACCACATGGTAGTTTAAACAAGCAACCACCTATAAGCCGGTTACTTGTGAACAACGTATCTGAAATCTACAGCTAGACGTCACTGCGTGACTTGCTAGTGGTTAGAACGCTGCGCTTGCTAGAAAAAGCAGTAAAGATAGCAATAGCACGGAGTGGTTTTTATCTTTTTCTAGCTCCTAGCAAGCGACGAAGGAGCGTCTAGCGAGTCGCGCAGCGACGTTCTAGCAACTTTATATTTAGCATCGAAAAGCGTTCTTACTTCACTTTTTTAGGCAACAAAACTATCTGCGTTTCGGAGAAACTGTCGTGCCAGGTGGTTTTATTGGCAGAAAACAGCATCCAGAAGAAACCCAGACCGAAGCAGGCGAGGGAGACGATGGCGGTCATGAAACGGATGAGTGCCTGACGCAGGCTGATGTGCTTTCCATCCAGCGTCTGAACCCTAAGTTTCCACGCTTGCATCCCCAGGGTCTGACCCAGACGAACCCAGAAAAACGCGAAAAATGCGAATGTCAGTAAAAACAGAACGGTTTGAAAGAGTGGGCCTTTGACTGCTTCACCATTATTGAGCCCCACCGCGGCAAAGCCGGTACACATCCAGATAGCGATCACGAGAAAGCCGTCGTAGATCATCGCTGCAAAACGGCGCAACAGACTGGGCTGACGCAGTTCACCTTCAAGTTCCGGGAAAGAAATACTCATGTTGGTTGTTACAATCTCTTGCTGATGGTCAGGACTGGCTGTGATGCAGGTGCAGATGCAGATGCAGATGCAGATGCCGCAGGGGCACAACCATGTAAACTGAGCAGACTATACCACCAAATTATGCCCGGTTGTTAACGCGACAGAGATAAAAAAACCGGGCGCAAAGGCCCGGCTTTTCAATCGTGCGGTGGTGTTACTTGAATGGCGTTACAAACTTCTCTTTGTATTCGGTCGCCAGTGCTTTGGCTTCTTCCAGTTCGCTGTCAGACAGTTTCATCTCTATACGTGACTGAATGGCGGTGGCGGTTCTGTTACCCAGTTCCAGCGCGTTTTGTAACCAGGCGTAAGCTATGATGTTAGTCTGCTTGTCATTTTCCTCACCATGGTTGTTGGAGTAGAGCGCCCCTAGGAAAAACATTGCTTCCATATGGCCCTGTTCCGCCGCTTTGCGATACCATTTTTCAGCCTGGGCAAAATCCTGCTGAACACCAGTGCCGAAGTTATAAGCGCGGCCGAGGTTGTGCTGTGCGAGAACCAGGCCCTGATCGGCAGCGAGTTTGTACCACTGGATAGCCTTGGAAGGGTCACGGTCGACACCATAACCAAATTCGTACATTTCGCCGAGGCGGTTTTGCGCAACCGGGTCACCCGCTTCTGCTGCAGGTTCAACTGTTTGCAGTTCAACCTTATAGCCTTTGTTTTTATAAGTCCGCAGGCTGTTGACACAGTCCAGGTTGCCCTGTGCGCTACAACGGTTATACAGTTGTACGGCTTTCTGTTCGTCGGCTTCAACGCCCAGACCTAATTCGTACATCTGGCCTACCAGGTTCATCGCGTCAAGATTGTTTTCGCTGACCAGTGGTTTCAGCTCCGACATGGCAGTGCTGTAGTCCTTAGCTTCAAAGGCTTTCAGCCCCTTTGCCAGGCTGGCGGCATATGCAGAGGCTGTGTTGAGAGTCAGTAGCAGCCCAGTGATGGCCAGTAGTAGTTTCTTACTCATCGAGTTACGCCCGTATGGTTAAAGAGAAAAATTTGGCGCCCATTATAACGGCCTGCTTTCCGAAGTTGATAGGGACAACGTGGATCTTTTTGGCATGCACTGTTGGCGCAGATCAGCGTAATGCTTAATTAGCATGATCTAATGTTTGGCGCATTTTACATTATCCGGGTTAAAAAATCATGACTTTGATGGATGAGTGGTGCAGGTGATGCCGGGTGCCTCAGGGGGATTACCCGGCCGGTATTATCTGGCAGGGCTTAATTCCCCAGCAGTTCGATCATATAGCCATCAGGGTCGCGGACAAATGCCAGAATGGTTGAGCCATGCTTCATCGGTCCCGGTTCGCGGACAACCTGTCCGCCTAATGATTTAATCTTATCGCAGGCGGCATAGACATCTTCAACTTCGATGGCGATATGGCCGTAAGCATTGCCCATCTCGTAGCTCTCGGTTTCCCAGTTATGGGTCAGTTCCAGCACGGTGTTTTCGTCCTCCGGGCCGTAACCCAGGAACGCCAGGGTAAACTTGCCGTCAGGAAAATCCTTGCGTCGTAACAGTTTCATATTCAGTATCTCAGTATAAAATGAGATTGATTTCTGCAAATCTGTCACTCTTAGCATGGTATGCAATAGTCGCATGTTGGGGTCTCCTGTTTGTGGCTGGACGTTAGTTCATCGTAAACTATTCAACTGGCAGATCAAATTAATCTACGTGTAATAATCGGCTTTCTAATCCACTGTCGAGTGGCGAGTAAGGATATTGTTATGTTTCAAGATATGTCTAAAGTACTGAGTCAGTCCATTGGGCCGTTTCAAGAGCTGGTGAATATCCAGACAAAAATGCTGGAAGAGCTTACCCGGCAGCAGATGGCGTGTACGAAAGCCTGCATTGATGCGACGGTGGTGCAAACACGGCAGATGCAGAGTTGTTGTTCAGCAGAAGAGCTGATTAAGTCGCAGCAGGAATATGCAGCGCAGCTTGAAGAAACGCTGAAGCAGGCTAATGATAAAAACCTTAAAGCGCTGAGTGACGCCCGGGAATCGGTTGAACGGCTCGCGGGTGATGCTTTCGATGCGTTTGCTCCAAAACGATAATATCTCTGGTCAGATGAATTAAGTGAGATTTAATGAGTAAGAAAGTAGGTCTTTTTTACGGCTCCACAACGGGTAATACGGAAAGTTGTGCAGAGCTGATAGCGACCCACGTGGGGCTGGAACGGGTGGATCTGCATGAGCTGGCTGCAGATGGTCTGGATAAACTGACGGATTACCGTTATCTGATTCTGGGTATTCCTACCTGGGATTATGGTGAGCTTCAGGAAGACTGGTCTGATGTCTGGGCTGAGCTTGATGAAGTAGACCTTGTCGGGGTCAGATGCGCGCTGTTTGGTCTTGGCGATCAGGTCGGTTATGGTGAATGGTTTGTCGATGCAATGGGCGCGTTGCATGACAAGCTGGTGAGTCGGGGGGCCATTATGTGTGGCTACTGGCCGGTCTATGGTTATAACTTTGAGGAATCCAGGGCGCTGAATGCCAGCCAGGACTTCTTTGTCGGTCTGGCGCTGGATGAAGATTGTCAGAGCGAGCTGACCGCTGACCGGATCGCCCAGTGGGTGCCTCAGGTGATGGAGGCGTTTGGTCTCTGAGGGCGTTCATCAGGTGTTGACGTTGCAACAACGTGACAGGGCGCTTTGTTGTCGGCTTTCCTGAAAAATCTAGCCAGCGGGTCAGGCAATCAGAACCCATTCAGCCATAGGTGGGCGGCGATACTCAGCAGATAGCCCAGTGCGATCGCCCAGCTCCATTTCAGATGGTTATAAAAGGTATACACCCCCTGAGCCTGCCCCATCAGGGCGATGCCCGCCGCAGACCCGATGGACAGTAATGAGCCGCCTATCCCGGTGGTCAGGGTGACCAGTAACCACTGATTGGTGGACATCTCCGGTTGCATCGTCAGCACGGCAAACATCACCGGAATGTTATCAATCAGCGAAGAGATAACACCGATCAGACTGTTGGCCAGAGTGGGACCCAGGCTGTTGTAGATCAGATCTGAGAGCAACCCCAGATAGCCTAATGTTGCTAAGCCTCCCACGGAGAGCACTACCCCATAGAAAAACATCAGCGTATCCCATGACGAACGCTCCACCACCTGAAAAATATCAAAACGGCGGATAACATCCGTGTGGTCACCCTTCATCTGCCGCATATCGGTCAGGTTTTCAATATGATGGTTATGAATATGGCCGGTGTCGCGTATGTTGGTCTCATGCCGGCTGAGGTAATATCCGTACAGTTTCAGGATGCCCAGCCCGGTCATCATCCCCAGAACCGAGGGCAGATGCAGAAAACTGTGGCAGCAGATTGCCAGCACGATGGTTAGCAGAAAGAGCGCCAGAATGGGCATTGCGCCAGCTTTCATGTTGCGCTGCTCATTACGTCGCTCTGCAGATGGGGAGCCTTTTTCTATCGCGAAGGACATCAGGCAGGCGGGCACCACCCAGCTGATGAGGGCGGGGATGAAGAGGAGGAGAAATCCGCTGAACTCAATGATCCCTTGCTGCCACACCATCAGGGTGGTGATGTCGCCAAACGGACTGAAGGCACCGCCAGCGTTAGCGGCGACGACGACGTTGATACATCCGACGGTGACAAACTTAATATTCTGCTGGCCAATGGCCATGACGACCGCGCCCATTAACAGTGCGGTGGACAGGTTGTCGGCAATGGGCGAAAGGATGAATGCCAGTGTGCCGGTAGCCCAGTAGATCTGCAGGAGGGTTAGCTGGCTGGAGATCAGTCTGGCGCGCAGGGCGGCGAAGACCTGGCGTTCCTCCAGGGTGGTGATGAACGTCATTGCTGCGAGTAGAAAGAAGAATAGTTCTGCATATTCCAGCAGGTTATGCCGGAATGCGGCCGCCGCCGTTTTACTATCGCCGTTGAGGGTGAAGGCAAGGCCGACCAGCAGCCAGATCAGCCCGGCGGCAACAATAACCGGTTTGGATTTACGCAGATGAAAAAACTCTTCTCCTAATACAAACAGGTAACTGATCAGAAAAATGCAGACGCAGGTGATGCCGATAAAGGTATCAGTGTGTGAATTAATGCCTTCAGCCGCAGCCATGACCGGCATCGGCAGTAACGAGAAAAACGTGCAAAACAGTATTAGCAGAGGATACATATGCTGATGGATTATCTCGTGGTTCACTCTATCGGGTTTAATTCTTGCTGATAAGCGGGGGTAAAGTCGAGTTTTTTCCGTCCTTTGGATACACAGCTGTCGGGGAATCGGGTAAAATATGCTGCTTTTTTAAACGGTCCCGCTTTGGTGAAGAAAGCCGCCCCGGTGCAGATACAGCGCAGCCCACGCAGATAGAGAGAGTAAAGCGATTACGATGGAAATCAATCCGATCATCAACAGCCTGAAAGATATAACCGAACGTACCGAGGTGCTACGTGGCTATCTGGAGTATCCAGAGAAGCAGGAACGCCTGGAAGAGGTCAATCGGGAGCTGGAAGATTCCGCTGTCTGGAGTGAGCCTGAACGGGCGCAGGCGCTGGGTAAAGAACGCGCGATGCTGGAAGGGGTGGTGCAGACTATTGATGATCTGACCGCCGGTGTGACCGATGCCCGTGAGCTGCTGGAGATGGCGGTTGACGAAGATGATGAAGACACTGTCGATGAAGTACGCAGCGAAGTGTCTAAGCTGGAAGAGTTGCTCAATCAGCTGGAGTTCCGCCGGATGTTCTCCGGTGAGGCCGATGCCAACAACGCTTATCTGGATATTCAGGCTGGCTCCGGTGGTACTGAAGCGCAGGACTGGGCGGAGATGATGTTGCGGATGTATCTGCGCTGGGGCGAAGACAAAGGCTTTAAAACCGAACTGCTGGAATGTTCCGCCGGGGATGTGGCCGGTATTAAATCGGCTACCATCAGTTTTCAGGGGCCGTATGCCTTTGGCTGGCTGCGCACTGAGACCGGGGTTCATCGTCTGGTGCGTAAATCACCGTTTGACTCTGGTGGCCGTCGTCACACCTCCTTCTCTTCGGTATTTGTTTCTCCTGAGATCGACGATAATGTTGAGATCGATATCAACCCTGCGGATCTGCGGGTCGATGTCTATCGCGCCTCGGGTGCCGGCGGTCAGCACGTCAACCGGACTGAATCCGCGGTGCGTATTACCCACGGGCCATCTGGTATCGTCGTACAGAGCCAGAGTCAGCGCTCGCAGCACCAGAACAAAGATACCTGTATGAAACAGCTGCGGGCAAAACTCTACGAGATGGAGATGCTGAAACGCTCCGAAGCCGCGCAGGAACAGGAAGATAATAAGGCCGATATCGGCTGGGGCAGCCAGATTCGCTCCTATGTACTGGACGACCAGCGGATTAAAGATCTGCGTACCGGTGTGCAGAGCAGTAACTGCGATAAAGTGCTGGATGGCGATCTGGATCTGTTTATTGAGGCCAGTCTTAAAGCCGGACTTTAAGCTTTAAACCCTGGAAAGCTATTGCGCTTATGCTGAGGGCGTTCAAAACTGGCTCGACATGCTCATCTATGGCCGTAGGCTCTGCTGTTGCGCAAGTTTTTGTCTGGTCAGCTCTGCGTTCATCACGCTTTCACCGCGTTTAAGCGACTGCGCTGGCGGAACGCTTAAACGATTTAGAATTACGAAGATATCGCACAGTGGCGATCTCTGAAATTAAAGATTTAACCATTAAAGGTTCAACACACATGTCTGATAACACTCAGCAGCAAGATGAAAACCGCCATATTGCGGAGCGTCGTGAAAAACTCAACGCTCTGCGCGAAGCGGGTAATGCCTTTCCAAACAACTTCCGTCGTGACAGTTACGCTCAGGATCTGCAGGATCAGTATGGCGATAAAACGAAGGAAGAGTTAGCTGAAGCTCAGATTATCGTCAGCATTGCCGGACGTGTGATGCTTAACCGTGGTGCCTTTGGTGTGCTGCAGGATATGACAGGCCGGATTCAGTTTTACGTTAATAAAGAGGCGCGCCCGTTTGCCAAGTCTCTTGATCTGGGTGATATCATCGGTGTGACCGGTGTGCTGCATAAGTCAGGTAAAGGCGATCTGTATGTTGATCTGGGTGAATACCAGCTGCTGACTAAAAACCTGCGTCCATTGCCGGATAAGCATAAAGGCCTGCAGGATACGGAGATGCGCTATCGTCAGCGCTATGTGGATCTGATCACCAATGAACAGTCCCGCAAAGTGTTTGAAACCCGCTCGAAAATCGTTGCCGGTATTCGTAACTTCCTCACTGAAAAACGCTTTATCGAAGCGGAAACGCCGATGTTGCAAGTGATTCCGGGTGGTGCGAGTGCGCGTCCGTTTGTGACGCACCATAATGCGCTGGACCGTGATATGTTTTTGCGGATCGCCCCTGAGCTGTATCTGAAGCGTCTGGTGGTGGGTGGTTTCGAGCGGGTATTCGAAATCAACCGTAACTTCCGTAACGAAGGTCTGTCGACCCGCCATAATCCAGAATTTACCATGATTGAGTTCTATCAGGCATATGCGGATTATCATGATCTGATGGACCTGACAGAAGAGATGTTGCGCACCGTTGCACAGAAGGTGCTTGGGTCTACCACCATTGTGAATACCGTGCGTAATGAAGATGGCGAGATTCTGGAAACCTTCGAATACGACCTGGAAAAACCGTTTACCCGTCTCAGCGTCTTCGATTCTATCCTGCACTATAACACTGATATCACTGCCGAGGCGCTGGCCGATGACTATGCTGCCCGTCAGATAGCAGAGCGGATGGATATCGATGTGAAAGATAGCTGGGGACTGGGTAAGGTGCAGATCGAAATTTTCGAGAAGACCGTTGAACACCGGCTGCAGCAACCGACCTTTATCACCGAATATCCGACCGAGGTTTCACCGCTGGCCCGACGCAGCGATGCGAATCCGTTTGTGACTGATCGCTTTGAGTTCTTTGTTGCTGGCCGCGAGCTGGCCAACGGTTTCTCCGAGTTGAACGACTCTGAAGATCAGGCAGAGCGCTTCCAGGCTCAGGTGGCTGAAAAAGACGCTGGTGATGATGAAGCGATGCACTACGATGCCGATTACATCAACGCACTGGAATACGGTTTACCGCCGACTGCGGGTGAGGGTATCGGTATCGATCGTCTGGTGATGTTATTCACCGACTCTGCATCGATTCGTGATGTTATCCTGTTCCCGGCGATGCGTCCCCGCGGCTGATGCGTCTTTGAACCGAACCGGTTAATCTATAAGGGCTGCCCTCGGGTGGCCCTTTTTGTCTTCAGGAATTTGTCCTCAGGAATATGTCTTCAGGAATATCTGTATGAGCTGGTTAATACCGCAACAGAAACGCCATCTGCCCGGTAAACGCTGGATCAGCATTATACTGCGCTCATTACATCTGGTGGGAATTGCCGGGCTGGGTGGTGCTTATCTGTTTCATCTGCCGCAGACGGTCTGGTTGCCCTACCTGATAGTTGGTGTTGGTAGCGGCATGCTGATGGTGCTAAAGGAGCTGTATGTTGATGCTATCTGGCTGTATCAGTTGCGTGGCCAGCTGGTGTTGTTCAAATTGATATTGTTGGTGACCGGTATTTACTGGTTTTCCCAGCCCCAGGCCTGGATCTACATTCTGGTCATCCTGATCTCTGGGGTCATCTCCCATGCGCCGGGTAAAGTACGTTATTACTCGGTTATCTATGGTAAAACCCTGACTCGCGAAATATGGCAGGGTCAGGTTAATATAAAAATTCGTGACTGTGGTGATAACTGAATGAGTGAGGATTGTGTGATGGCACTGGAAAATGCCCCCAGTTGGCAACCCTGGTTAAATGCTGAGTTTGATGCCCCCTATATGCAACAGCTGAAACAGTTTTTACAGCAGGAGAAAGCGGCTAAAAAAATTATCTATCCCCATTCAAGTCACTGGTTTCATGCCCTGGAGGCAACTCCGCTGGACCAGGTAAAGGTGGTGATTATCGGTCAGGACCCCTACCATCAGCCAGGTCAGGCCCATGGTCTTTGCTTTTCGGTGCGTCCCGGCATCAAAACGCCTCCTTCGCTGGTGAATATCTATAAAGAGCTGCACAGTGATCTGGGGGTAACCCCGGTGAACCACGGTTATCTGGAAAGCTGGGCAAAGCAGGGCGTTTTGCTGCTGAATGCAGTACTCACAGTTGAGGATTCACAGGCTGCATCTCATCAGGGGCGGGGTTGGGAACAGTTTACCGACCGGGTGATCGCCACGGTGAATGAACAGTGCGAGCACGTGGTATTTCTGCTGTGGGGCAGTTATGCCCAGAAAAAAGGGGCCGTGATCGATCCGCAGCGTCATCTGGTATTAAAATCCGCTCACCCTTCACCACTGGCTGCTTACCGGGGATTTTTTGGCTGCAAACATTTCAGTCAGGCGAATGAGTATCTACAGCGCTGCGGGCGTGATCCGATAGATTGGCAGCTTCCGGGGGACATTAGCAGCTAGACGCGACTTCGTCGCTTGTCAGAACAGCGCTGCGCGCCTGCTGGTGGCTTGTCACGGCTAGAAAGAGCGGTAATAGGGCGTTACGTTAAGTTGAATTATTGCACTTCGAACGACGGCTTGTTAAGGCTGCATTATCGTGGAGGTGGTGTAATCGATGGCGGGATCTTGCTTGTCGCTATTCATTTTTTGTAATCGATTATTTGCACTTGCTTGTAGCTTATCGAGTATTTCAAAGAATATTGTTACTTCGCCGGGTGATAGAGAGGCTAAAGCGGCTTCATTTCTTAATCTGAGCGACTGACTGATTTCATCATAGATCGCCTGGCCTTTTTTACTCAGGGTCAGGGGGGTGCGACGAGCGTCAGATGGGTCGGTCTTTCTTATTATAAGCCCCTGATTTATAAGTTTTTTTATATTTCTGCTGGCGGTTGCTTTGTCAAAATTCATTGCTTTGACGATATCTACAGCAGAGGCTTCTTTTCTTGCGCCTAAGATAAGCAGATAACGTGCATCGTTCAGGTTGGTTTCTGGGAAAACTTCGGAATAATAATAATTGCTGAAATGATCCAGAGTGCTGCTGATGCGAGTCAGCTTTGCCGCTAACATCTGTTCCAGATCAAGTGGGCTTTGGTATTTATCTTTCATCTACGATGATACTTGAGTCGGTTTTTAATTAACTCAATAGTAATTGAGTACAAGCCGTTAGGATAAAGATTATTCGTTTTAAGTAAAGCGTGAACAGCTTCCTTTTAGCTTAGCGGGTTTATGCAGGCAGCTGTAGGTGCCGATATTCTTGATGCTTCTTTTGATTATTCAATTGATCGTTTATTTGACTATGTGTAGAAATTTTATGTTTCATATGAAACATAAAAGTTTATAGGTGTTTTTCATGGATTTGTAATACTTCTTATTTTTGTGGGTTTTGTCGACATATTGTCTTGTTTTTTTTGCTTTTTGGGTCGATGTTCAACTCTCCGGTATTCTATAATGGTTGCATATGAAACTATATTTAATTATGGTTCTCTTGTCAGTTCTCACTTTCCAATGAGAGCAGGTTAATGCCAGCCCATGCTGTTTGGTCGGTGTGGGCTTTTGTTACATGGACTCAAGCCGGTATGTAGGAGCGTCATGCGCCGCATTTTGATTACTGAAGGAGTATTTTATGATTAATCGTTATGGGCAGAAAATTAATGGGCAAGCTGCCTGGGATGGGGATAGCCTTAAATCGAACCTGTCGTGGGTCTATATGCTTTCAGAAAAGGAGCAGGAGGTGCTTGATCTGGCGCTGAAGCACCTGAATGATCAGGGCATGAAGGCACCGATGTTTGAAAAAAGTGACTTCCCCATCGCAGACATGCAGGAAGGCATTGAGCGCATTCTGGATGAGTTAGAAGAGGGGCGGGGGTTTATCCTGATAAGAGGGCTAAATGCGGATCGCTATGATGAGAGTGAGCTACAGTCTATCTATTACGGTCTGGGCTTACATCTTGGCCAGGCTGTGAAGCAGAACCCCAAAGGTGACCTGCTTGGTATGGTGATCAATGTCGGTGATCTTAACGACAAGAATACCCGGGTTTATGAGACCAACGCCTATCTGCCTTACCACACAGACCTGTCCGATGTGGTAGGGTTGTTGTCGATTAAAAAAGCCAGGGAGGGAGGGATGAGCAGCCTGGTCAGTGCGGCAACTATCTATAATACGATCCTGGATGAGGCGCCTGACCTCCTGGATGTGCTGTATCAACCGTTTTATTTTGCTCACCTGGGTGATGAAAAACCAACGTTGTCGCCTATCTTCAGCTATCACAAAGGCAAGCTCAGCTGTCGTTATTTACGTCAGTATATTGAACTTGGGCACGAAATTGAGGGCGTGCCCTTGAGTCAGAAACAGATTGAGGCGATGGATCTGTTTGACGATATCATGCATCGCAACCATGTTAGGCTGGATATGATGCTGCAGCCGGGCGATATCCAGTTTGCCAACAATTACATGGTGCTCCACTCCAGAACCGGATTCGAGGACTATGAAGAGCCTGAGCAGTACCGTAAGCTTGTCCGGCTGTGGTTGAAAATGCCCAATGCTCGAGAGCTTTCTCCTTCTTTCCCAGGTAGGAATGGCTTTTCTGATTAACGCTGTATTCAGGCATATTGCTATCATTTGGTCGACTTTTTCGGGTGAACTGAAGCTATTTTCAATCATATCCGGCTGGTTTAGCGGGGCGGTTATATAGCCAGACGCAGCTTGCTCGCTTACCAGAGCGGCGCTGCGTAAGAGAAGGTGGTGGCTTACACAGCTTGAACGTTGCGGGTATCTGGGAAAATCAAGCGCTTTAAAAAGCGAATACAGTAAACTGCTGACTGTGTTACGCTTTTTCTAACGACGTGTAAGCGGCGTAGCCGCGTCTGGCAATGAAAGCGAAGCTTTCCTGTCTGTCGACTGAAAGGAGATTCCCTATGCCCGAAACGGTTCGTTTGAAAGTATTTCATCTGGATACCGATGCTCAGGAGGCACTTTCCCAGCTGTTTGATCTGCGTCTGGATGAGATCTGGGCGGGTGGTTTGCATACCTGTCTGGGACAGGATATGAGCCGGGCCTGCTGGCTGCGATTCCGTTTGAGTGATGAACAGTGGATCGAGGTGAGTGTCGCCCGGCATCCCTTTGCGGATGGTTTTACAGTGGGGTGTCTGGCGGTTAATGAGGTTGACGCAGTGGTGCCTCCCCCTGATCAATGCAGCTGGATCAGTCTGCCTGCTGCAGCCAGTATTCTCTCTATCGAGATCTATGAGCAGCGGGAGCTGATCGATATTGTCGCCGCTGATCTCAATGTTCCCTCAGAATCTCTTAACTATGATGCCCTGCTGGTTCTGCATCTGGATAACGGTTTGGCGATTATGCTGGGAATGGAGCAGGACTTTGTGGATGGTGAGCTGGTTATATTACAAACCCCTCATCCTGAAGATCAGGTCGGACCCAGTTTACGGCTTCGGCGAAAACTGGAGCCTGAAAGTATATGATTGCAACGCGTTAATTGTTGCACGGGATAGAGCTTTTTATATCAGATAGAACTACAAAAAAGGTGTTGAAGTTAAGAGTCTATGCTAATATTTTTTTGGATTTATTGTTCCTCAGTATCAGGACTAATATTTATTACTCTTCAGCCAGCTTAGTTTAAGTCATTATCAAAAGTGGGACTAAAGTAAAACGGTTGATTGCAGTTCAAAATAAGTCGGTAGGCAGGAATGCTTCGGTAAAGCGCAAATGGATTTGTAATGGCAGATATTGTTGCAGTGGTACATGGATTGTTTATTGCGGGCTTGCTGGTTTCTGTTGTTTTATCCCTGAAATATGTTCTAGCCAGGTATTTATCACTTCTTTTACTTAGCTCAATTATTATTTCAGAGCTTTGTCTCGATGGATGTGCTTTAACCATACTTGAAAAAAATTTGAGAGACACAGATAACTACTCTGGTGGCTATATTGTTCACTTGATCTTTATCTTGTTTGGTATTGAAGTTCCGCAGCAGTTAACGGTTTATATTGTGTATTTTCTGTTTTTCATGCTGATTTTGTTTTCGGTCTTCGTCAGAGGGGTTTCGTTCTGCTTTAAAAAGCGATCCTCAGAATAAGTCAGATCATTACATAATATTAATTCCTGATTGTAAAAGAACCCTGTCTGGCTCAATCGTTAAGCTCTCAATCAAGACGTTCTCAATCATTAAGCCTGCAGGATTTTGTTACGAGGGTGTGTTTCAATTAAGCGTCGCTCCGTTAAGTATGTGGTGTTGATGTATGAGATTGAGCATTGTGTTGTCATCAGACTACGGGATGATGTAAGAAGCAGGTTGCTGTTCGAATATATAAGATGATCGATAAAAAAACCGCCTGAATCGGCGGTTTTTTATTAATGTATTATGTGATCAGGCGCGGCCGGTAAACTTACGCTCTTCGACGTTAACCTTGATGCGGTCGCCGGTGGAGATATGTTCCGGTACCTGCACTACCAGTCCGGTGGACAGTTTCGCTGGCTTAGTGCGGGCCGTCGCAGAACCGCCTTTGATTGAGGGGTCGGTTTCGATGATCTCAAGCTCGACAATACCGGGCAGATCCAGCGCTACCGGTACATCATTTAAAACCATGACATGCATCCCTTGCAGATCCTCGGTGATAAACGGTAGTTCATCTTCGATGGTTTCTTTGTTCATGTTATAGGAGGTGTAATCTTCACTGTCCATGAACACATACTCATCACCATCAGTGTACGAGAAAGTGGCGGCGCGACGGGTCAGGTCGGCGAGGGTCAGCATATCGGAGTCTTTGAAGGTTTCATCTATCTTAGCGTTGGTGGCAACATTGTACATCCGCATACGATAGAGACTGCCTCCGGCGCGTCCCTGTGGAACCGAGCGTTCAATATCCCTGACAATATAGGCTTCGCCGTTAATCTCGATGGCGGCATTTCTTTTTATTTCGCTAGCTTTAGGCATGGTCTGATGTTCCAGGATAAAAATGTTAGCGTAGTATAATCAGGTCTTCGGCCGGAAAAAATGGGCTGACAGATATTTTCTCTATAAAGATGATGTCAGCCTGGCAACGATCGGGCAGGCAATCGTTTTTTCAGCGCTATTTACCACTCTGCGTTCATGCATCACAGCCGCTGGGGGCGTTCAAACAGTTCCGGGTCAAGTTCATAGGGTAGTGTCAGGCGCTGCAATGGCTGATCACCGCCTTCCAGGGTCAGCGCTGTTTCGGCGTCATCAAAACTGGTTTTCAGCATCACGGCCAGAAGTTCACCCTGCTGCCCGGAGGTCATGGCGGCACTGACAACGGTGCCAACACCGGCACGGTCCGGCGTATTGATCGCAGTCCCGGGTGCTGGGGGCTGGTCTGCGCTGAACGCCAGCCGGTACATAGGCCGGTTGAGTTTGCCGCGGTGCTGCAGGCGGGTGACGACTTCCTGACCGGTATAGCAGCCCTTGCTGAAACTGACACCGTCGAACACCTGAAGGTTGGTCATCTGAGGGATAAAGGCTTCCAGGGTTGCGCTGTCCAGTGACGGGATACCGCTACGGATATCCTGCAGTTTCCAGCTGTTGGTATCAGTCAGAGAGGCCTCTTTCAGTAGTCCACTGAGCAGGGTTTCGGCCTGTTCAACCGGCAGCCATAACTCAAACCGCTCTCCCGGAACCCTGACCAGTAAACCGCTGCCATAGATGGAGAACTCACCGGTTGTTGCCGGTAGGCTGAAACCTTCTGCCAGGAGTGCCTGGTCCGCCTGTGCGCCACTGATGCCCAGTCCGACAATCTCATCTGAGCGGTTGTGACTTTCCGCTTTGGAGAAGATCATATACTTTTTCAGGTTGGCCATCGCAGTGTCCAGAACCGGCCGTTCAGTGCGCAGCCAGAATCCACCTTCAACCGGCATCAATCGCGTCAGGCTAACCATACTGCCTTTAATGTTGCAGTGTGATCCGAGCAGGCTTTTACCTGCACTGACTTTTTGCACATCACAGGATAGTTGGCCCTGAAGAAATTTCTCCGCATCCGGCCCGATGACATCAAACAGACCCAGATGAGTCAGCGGGCTAATCGTTACTGCCGCATCACGGCTTTCTGCTGCTGCAACCTGGCAGTTTCCCAGCTCATCAACCTGAACACCCAGCGTATTAAGCGTTTCTAACCAGCTCATAATATAACCTGAAAAAGTGTAAGTTTGTGTATGTAAGCGCTTGCTAACCTACAGTGGCTTGTTTAATCTTTTTCTAGCCACTAGCAAGCGGCGAAGCCGCGTCTAGCGAGTCACGCAGAGACGTTCTTAAGCGGCTTGTTTACGAGCCGCTTATCGCCTGGCCGAGGCGAACCGGGTCGTCTGCTTTGAGCGTATCGCACCATTCTATGGCGTCTTTGCCGAATAGCAGGATAACGGTTGAGCCCAGTTTAAAGCGCCCCATCTCTTCACCCTGTTGCAGTATAACCGGCTCAACCGGCTTTTGATGATCGATACGCCAGCTGTTTTTCTGAACCGGGGCAACCTGGCCGCCCCAGACCGTTTCTATACCCGCCACAATCATTGCTCCAACCAGTATCATCGCCATCGGACCGTGTTCGGTATCAAATATGGCGACCAGTCGTTCATTACGGGCGAACAGGTTATCGACCCCTTTAGCCGTGGTCTGATTCACCGAATACAGATCTCCGGGGACATAGAGGCTCTCCCGCAGGGTGCCGCTGATCGGCATATGCACCCGATGATAGTCACTGGGAGACAGATAAATCGTCGCAAAACGGCCATGGATAAACTGTTCCGCCAGGTCGGCATGGCCGCCTAACAGTGTACTGAGGCCGTATCCCCGGCCTTTCGCTTGTAAAATCCGGCCATATTCAATGTTACCTATCTGGCTGATGGCTCCATCAGCGGGAGACAGGACGGTGGCGTCATCCAGTGGGCGTACACCGGGTTTGAGTTCGCGGGTGAAGAAAGCATTAAAATTGTCAAACTGATCCAGGTCTTCGATCAGCGCTTCAGACATATTCACCTGGTATTGTCTGGCAAACCACTTAATAAAAGGGCGCTTAATCCAGTTGTAGCGGCTCTCCGCCAGATAACCTACTGCCCGCGACAGTAGATGTTGAGGCAACAGGTGTTGCAGCAGGATAAACAGGGAATCTTTCACAGTCAGGTTTCCGCAATATCGTCTGATAAAATAGAGTGTCTATATAAACGTGGTCTTAATAAAGGACTTGAAGCTGTTTTACTGGCCCTCTCAGAGATCGATGGGGGTATCGTCCCGATTTCCCCATTCAAACCAGGAGCCATCGTAGCAGCGTACCTTATCGAACCCAAGGTGTTTTGTGAACAGATAGCTCAGTCCGGAACGCCGGTGAGTCTGGCAGTGGGTGATCACGGTTTTGTCCGGGGTCACGCCAAGGGCTGCCAGTTCCGCCAGTATCTCTTCTGCAGGGCGCAACAGCGGGATCTCTGTCGAGATCAGCGCCCGGGTCCACTCATAGTTAACTGCACCGGGAATATGGCCGCCCCGTTTAGCGTTAATGACTTTTTCCCCGCTATATTCTGCCGCTGAGCGGACGTCGAGAACGATATGGCTGCTATCGTTAAGGTGGCTGGTAATGTAAGGGATATCTGCAAGATAGCCCGGTTTCAGGGTGACCGGGTAGTGGCTGGGCTCCGCTGTGTTGATGGTGGTTTCCAGAGGGAAGCCTGCTGCCGTCCAGGCTGGCAGCTGACCATTCAGAAAGGAGCACTGAGTATGGCCGATGCTGTGCAACGTCCAGATCATTCGCCCGGCCCAGGGGCCCATCTGATCGTCATAAACGACAATATGTTTATCGGCGGTCAGGCCTGCCTCACTCAACAGTGCGCTGATCTGATCTTCATCCGGTATTTTATTGGGTATCTCGCCTTTGCCCCGCATCAGTCTGGTGGGGTCCAGATGAATGGCGCCGGGTAGATGGCCTTTGGAATAGTTATCCGCAGAGGACAGGTCAACGATCAGCAAAGCGGTGTTTAGGGAAGCAGCGTTATGCAGATGGCTAAACAGCTGCTGAGGTGAGATAACCAGTGGCAGATTCATTTTTTAGCTCCGGCGCGTAATTTAGAAACATGATCCAGACAGCGCCCCGCGCTACTACAAAGATCTTTAAATTTTTTATGGTGAAAACTCAGCACCCCTTCCTGCGAATTGTCCCGGTCGGCATAGATAATCACGACGGACCTGTTCGCGGCGAATAGTGACATCATCAGATAGCTTTGATCGCTGATAAAGGGGCGGAATGTCGTTGGCAGCATGGTTTTAATCTGCTCGCGATTGGTCTGGTTGATCAGCAGGCACCCCGGTTTTTCGTTTAGTCGGCTGAACAGACTGTTTGGTTTGACGATATGGGTGGACTGCGGTAGTGCACTGCCAGGTTCGAAACCGATGGCTTTCACTACCTTAAGGGTGTCGCTTTTGGGTGGCAAGATGATCAGAGCAAGCCTCTGCATGCCCAACCCGTTCGACAGTCCTGTTAGCAGGTCGGTGAGTATGGGGGTGCTTTGCGAATAATAATCCCCTAACTCATTAAATCGCTGTAAATACTGTTGGTAGGTGTCCTTATTAAGGAAGTCACCGTCAGATGTGACAGACCGGCCAGAGTGTTTCGCCGGGGCCTGGTTGCCCGGCTTGTCGCTGTCTGCGAGGGGGCTCAGTGGTCTGGTGCTATCTTTTTCTTCTGACTCAGGCGTGGCGTCAGATGGGATGATTACATCTTTGCCTTTATCGGTCTCAACGGCCTGATTTGCCGTGTTGCGTGTCATGGCATCGTCTGCAGCCGAAGCCGTGGTGGCACTGTTTGCAGGGTTTTTCGCCGGTGGTTGTTTCAGGGGTGGCAGATCAAACAGTTTTCGGTCTGTATCTGTCAGCCGGTAGCTGGGTGACAGATCGGAGTCCAGCATCAGCATCTCTGCTGCGGGAGACAGCACGCCTGCCACATGATAGTTGCGTGATGCCAGAGCGCAGTTCTGGTGCAGGAACGCGACAGTGTAGTCCAGTTCTTTGCGCAGATAATCATTAATAATGTCGACCAAGTGCAGCGTGGTTTCATTGCCCCAGCCGTAGCTTGCTGCCAGTGCTACCAGGTTACTGAGTTTAACCGGGAAAAATTTTTGCTGCGTCAGATGGTTGAGCTGGCGCAGCTGGTCGCCACTCAGACGCGGATCGCTCAGGGCTCGCTGGTGCAACTGCATAATCATCTGCCGGTTCAGCGGCGTGCTGTTTTCCAGAGCCGTTCTGGCCAGGCTGGATACCGGCCAGAGAGTCAGTAAACGTTTGGATATTCCATCAACAGTGCAGCCCAGAATACGGGTTTCAGCCATGTCGGGGCTAATCTTTTTTTCCCTGATCAATATCTGAATCTGGCTCATCTGCAGTGGTGCAAAGTACCACAGCATCCAGTGACCCAGGTTGTAAAACAGCGACGCCAGATAGCTTTCTTCAGCAAACATTCCGCCACGGCACTCTTTTAACCATTGCTGCGCCTGGGTCGCAGCATGGTGACTGTTGGCGACCGAACGGAAGTACATCTTCTGTGCCGTGCTGGCCGGATTCAGGCGGGTGGTGGGCAGGCTATTGATCAGCTCAGCCAGTTTATTCAGGCCGAGGGAGCCAATGGCGTGATCAATGCTGGTGATCTCCGACTGTTTTTCACTGTGCAGCCGGCCGGCGCTGAGCGCGATATGAAAGCAGAGCAACGGATCGGCCTTGATCAGTTTGCTTAACTGAATGACCGAGCAGCTGGGTTTGTTCAGTGTGCGTTGCAACTGCTTGACCATGCTGAGTCTGACTGGGGGCAGCTTGTCGCTCAGGAAGCTGTACCATTGTTCAGCATTTTGTGGATTATTTGCTTCGGCCATCCGTCCTCATTGTCCCTTGCTGTGCGGATCAGTCCTGATTCAGAGTATTCAGGATATGTTTGTAACTGTTTACCCTCTGTGCACTGATTTTACCCTCTTCGATAGCTCCTTTGATAGCACAGCCGGGCTCCTGTTCATGATTACAGTCCCTGAATTTACAGTAGCCGATAAAGGGCGAAAATTCGCGGAAGCCATCCAGAAGATTGTGTTCGTTGATGTGCCAGAGAGCAAACTCACGGATTCCGGGGGAGTCGATAAGATCGCCGCCTTCGGGGAAGTGGAACAATCGGGCGGTGGTGGTCGTATGTGTGCCTTTGCGGGTGGCTTCAGACAAAGCCCCCACTTTGAGATCTATTCCTGGTAACAGGGCATTGATCAGTGATGATTTGCCGACGCCGGACTGACCCACAAATACGCTGATGCGGTTATTCAATTGTTCCCGCAGTGGTGCAAGGCCATCCTTATCTGTCGATGAGACCTGCATCACCTGATAACCGATAGAGCGATACAGGTCGATCATCTTCTCAATTCGTGGCCGGTTTTCATCATCAATCAGATCGGTTTTGTTCAACAGAATGATTGGGTCGATACCGCTGAGTTCAGCAGCGACCAGATAGCGGTCAATCAGGTTGTAATGGGCCAGAGGCTCAACGGCGATGGTGATGACAATCTGGTCAATATTGGCCGCTACCGGTTTCAACTCGCCGTGGTTGTTGGGACGTTGCAAAATCGTGCTGCGTGGCTGGGTCGCTACCACCACGCCATATTCTGCACCGGCACGCCAGATAACCCGGTCGCCAGTCACCAGGGCATCGAGGTTGGTCCGCATATGGCAGCGAAAAATCTGTCCGGCAGCATCGCCATCCTGCGCTTCGACATCAACCTGGCGGCCAAAGTGGGAGATGATCTGTCCATGCTGCTCGGGGCCCAGATCGCCGCCTTCCAGTTGCTGGTCAATATCTGAATCTTTGCGGGCGGCTCGCTGGGCACGCTCGTCCTGGATCTTTTGTACGCGCCAGGTCTGGCGCCGGGTAAGCTTTCGTTTCGACATTTATCAGCTAAATCAGGTGTAGGGGTGAATTTTTACAGCCTGCTAAGGTATTCTATTAAGCAATAAATTTACAGTACTGGTACTAAGGAATACGCATATGTCACGGCAGAATAACCTGATCTGGATCGATCTTGAGATGACCGGCCTGGATCCGGAGCATGACAGAATCATCGAGATCGCCACTATCGTAACAGATTCCCAGCTGAATATACTCGCTGAAGGGCCGAGTCTGGTGGTTCATCAGTCTGACGAGCTGTTAGATGGGATGGATGAGTGGTGCACGAATCAACATGGCAAGTCTGGCTTGACGCAGAAGGTGCGGGATTCTCAGATTAGTGAACGTCAGGCCGAGCTGGATACCATTGAGTTTGTGCTTGAGTATGTCGACAAAAGTGCGTCGCCGATATGTGGTAACTCAATTGGTCAGGATCGTCGTTTTCTGGTGAAGTATATGCCCGAACTGGAAGCGTTTTTTCACTACCGTAATCTGGATGTCAGTACGATCAAGGAGCTGGCCCGCCGCTGGGCGCCAGAGGTGCTGGATGGTGTAGTCAAAAAGGGTAGTCACCTGGCGATGGATGATATTAAAGACTCGATTAACGAGCTGAAACATTATCGTGAAACATTTTTCAAACACTAAACTATAATGCCTTAATGTCAGGCTTGAAAGTGTTGTTGGGCGGCTGAGCGCTGTAACGACGCTTATCTGTTTTTCCATTGGCTCATTGCCAGAGCTTAATCTGGATATTAATCATGATTGAAGGCATCGATAGCCATAATTTTTTTTCCTTACCGGTTGCGGATGAAGAGCTGGAGATGTCGGTTGCAGAGCTGGACATGATCCTCCGGTTACAGCAGTCTATTTTTGCCCAGGTTGCCGGTAATGAGTCCTGCATCGATGTTTTAAGCGCCCTCTGCCGGATGGCAGAGCATCTGCTGGCTGGTTCTGTTGCTTCGATCATGGTGCGCGATGATTCAAGTGGTTTGCTCAATGTGCTGGTGGCTCCCAGTGTGCCACAAGAGGGCATTGATGCCCTGCAGGGACTGAAGCCAGGACCGGACAGTGGCTCCTGCGGTAATGCCGTCATGCGCAATGAGCCGGTATTTGTCAGGGATACGTTTAATGACCCCCGCTGGCAGGGATTAAGGCAGCTGGCCTGCGATTTCAATCTGTGTGCCTGCTGGTCGATGCCGGTGCGTGATAAGGGCGGGAAAGTGATTGGCTCGTTTGCGCTGTCCTCTTTTGAGCACCGTTCTCCCTCGGCATTTCATGTTCGTTTGCTCGATGTTGGCGCTTCAATAGTGAATATTGTGCTGGCGAAACAGGAACAGGCCGAAGAGTTGGAGTGTCAGCGTCAACAGCTGATGACCGCTCTCGAATATGACAGTCTGACATCATTGCCGAATCAGGCAAAGCTGAAGTTACAGCTGAAAAACTGTATCACTATGCAGTCTCTGCTGTTGATCAATCTGGATAACTTTCGGTTTATCAATACCGCCTATGGGCCATCATTTGGTGACCTGTTTCTGTGTCATGTTGCCGAACTGCTGGAACAGCAGTTTCCGGATGCTGAGCTGTATCGCATTAATGCGGATGAATTTGCGCTGTATTACCGGTCGCAGGTTGATCTGCAACAGCAGATTGAACAGTTCCGCACATATTTGCTGGGCCATTCGCTGAAGATCGGTGAGCAACTGTTCAGTATCACCTTTACCGCAGGAGGCGCCTCGGCGCGTCAGCACCTGCTTGAACAAGCGGTGCAGGCGATGAGTCAGGCAAAGGCGCTGGGTAAAAACCGCTATCATCTCTATAACGCTGCACGGGACGAGCCCGATCAGGCGCTACGCAAAGCGTATATAAGCTGGAATTCGATGCTTCACCGGGCCCTGAATGAGGGGCGTGTAAAGCCTCACTTTCAGGGGGTGCGCGACAATCGTAGTGGTAAAATTGTCAGCTATGAGGCGCTGGTGCGTCTGGAAGGTAGCGACAGAATCTACACCCCCGCTCATTTTCTCCATGCGGTGAGACTGTCAGGCCTGTTTCCCACCATCACCCGTTTAATGATTGATAGAGGGTTGGCGAAGATTGCGGGTACCGGTTTCTCTCTGTCAGTCAACATCACTGAAGATGACCTGTTGATGGAGTATCTGGAAGAGTATCTGGTAGAAAAAATAGCCCGGTATGGTGTTAATCCGAAACAGGTTGTGCTGGAAATACTGGAGGGCGTTAGTGCCGTTGGTAAGAAAAATCATATAGCGCAATTAAGCCGTCTTAAAGGATTGGGCTTTCAGCTGGCGATCGATGATTTTGGTACTGAATACTCTAATTTTGAACGTATCCTTGAGCTGCATGTCGATTTTGTCAAAATTGATGCGAAATATATTAAGAACATTGATACTGATAGCACCAGTTATGAGATTACCCGGGCGATTGTCTTTTTTGCCCGCAATGCTGGCATTAAACTGGTTGCTGAATTTGTTCATAATACTGCGGTGCAAGAGGTCGTTGAGTTATTGGGAATCGATTATTCTCAGGGATATCTGTTCAGTGAACCCTCTCCGGATATAGCCAGACAGTAGTGTTATCCGGGTAGTACCGGGTGATTACCCGTTTACTGTTTTTCTTCAGTAGCAAAAAAAAACATCTTCAATTCACCACTGTTATGTTACTTTTTGTGCAGCGCACAAAAAAATCAGGAGGTGTTTATGAAGCCCGTTTCTATCAATCTTGCATTGCAGGGCGGTGGTGCTCACGGGGCATTTACCTGGGGGGTGCTGGACCGTTTGCTGGAGGAATCCTGGATCGGTTTTGATGGTGTGAGCGGTACCAGTGCTGGTGCGATGAACGCTGTTATGCTTGCCGAGGGCTGGCGACTGGATGGTCGTGAAGGTGCCCGCCGCCAGCTGGAAGAGTTCTGGCTGGCGGTGGCATCCAGTGATTTCTCGCTTCGTTTACCGGAGCAACTTGAAGGTGCGGTGACCCGTTTCTGGTTGCATGCGATGCGTTACCTCTCCCCCTATGATGTTAACCTGCTGGATATAAACCCCCTGGAAGATCTGCTGCAACAGCAGGTGTGCTTTGCAAAACTGAGCCAGGATTCGCCATTCAAACTATTTATCGCGGCCACCGAAGTGGCCAGTGGCAAACTTAAGCTGTTTCATGAACGGGAACTGACGCTGTCGCATCTGCTGGCGTCGGCTTGTCTGCCGAATATCCATAAAGCGATTGAGATAGAGGGAGCCTATTACTGGGATGGAGGCTTTTCCGGTAACCCGGCTGTGTTTCCGTTGATTTATGAGTGTGTCTCTGACGATGTGCTGATTGTTCTGTTGCAGCCGTTGCTGCAGGATAATCTGCCAGTGTCGGCCGAGGATATTACCGGGCGGGTTACTGAGTTAGGTTTTCAGAGTACGTTTATGCGCGAAATGCGGGCGGTGAGTAATATTCGCCAATACAGCGCAGGTTCACGCTGGTTGCAGGGGCGGGCCGAGCGCAGGGTGAATAGGATGCGTTGTCATATTATGGAGAGCGATTCCATGCTTGATGGGCTTAGCCGGTCGAGTAAATACGATAACAGTAAGCAGTTTCTGACCAGCCTGATGGCGTCTGGGCGGCAGGCCTGTGATCTCTGGTTGCAGGCTAATCAGGAGCATCTGGGCAGGCGGGAGAGTTGTGATCTGCATCGATTATTCAGTTGAATAGGCGCCAACCGGGGTTATCCGGCAATAGGTTTAACCGGTATTAGCCGATAGATATCAGTCTGGCAGTTTGTCTGCCCGGGGGTGATGTAGTATAGGCGTGCTGTTGGCCGTTGTTTCTTTCTGCAGGTGCGCCAGCGCCCAAAGGGCGTGTTCTCTTACCAGCGCGTTGCCGCCATCGGCCATTGTTTGCAGCGCACTCAATACCGCTTCACCTCCCTGACTATTGCCCAGTGCAACGGCAATATTACGTTGCCAGCCATGATATCCGGTACGGCGGATTGCCGATCCTTCTGTGCGTTTGAGAAAGGTCGCTTCATCCCAGCGTTGTAGTTCCAGTAGTGAAATGGTGTCCATACTGTGGCGCGGGTTGAAGTCCCCCTCATCGCTGTGTTTGGCAAAACGGTTCCAGGGGCAGATTAGCTGACAGTCGTCACAGCCGAAGATTCGGTTGCCAATCAGGGGACGAAACAGTTCCGGAATAGAGCCTTTTAGTTCGATGGTGAGATAGGAGATGCAGCGACGGGCGTCCAGCTGATAAGGGGCTACAATCGCCTGAGTCGGGCAGATATCAATACACGCCTGGCACTGTCCGCAGTGTTCATCGGTGTAGGGAGCGTCGATCGGCAGTGGCAGATCAACGAATAGCTCACCCAGCAGAAACCATGATCCTGCTTTACGGTTTAAAATCAGGGTGTGTTTGCCCTGCCAGCCCAGACCGCTGTTACGGGCCAGGGGTCTTTCCAGCACGGGTGCACTGTCGACAAAAGCGCGATAACCAACACTGCCGGTGAGGGCTTCAATCTCCTTGCCCAGCCGCGTAAGTTTTTTGCGCATCACCTTGTGATAATCACGGCCCAGGGTATAACGGGAAATGTAAGCCAGATCGGGGTTTTTCAACACCCTGATCGTTTGCGTGTCAGGAGGAAGGCAGTTCATGCGCACGCAGATAATGCGCTGGGTGCCTTCGGTCAGCAGGGCCGGGTTGATGCGCTTATCAAAGTTATTCTCCAGGTAACTCATTTCGCCCTGATAACCCTTATCCAGCCAGGCTTGCAACGGCTTCGCTTCAGCGCTGAGATCGGTGTTAGTAATACCACACTGCTGAAAACCCAGGTTTAAGGCCAGAGTTTTGATCTGATCAGCGAGACTTTGCAGTATTTCAGGGTCGTATTGAGTCATTGGCGCTATATAATAAAGTTAGAGAAACTATTCAGGGAATATGTTATGCCACATTCCGATCTGCCGGCGTCATTATACACAGCGGAACAGACCCGTGCTCTTGATCGTACGGCGATAAACACTGGTGTGCCGGGTTTTAAACTGATGCAGCGTGCGGGTCATGCGGCATTTGACCGTCTGCGGCAGCGCTGGCCTGAGGTGCGCAAGCTGACACTGCTGTGCGGCGGAGGCAACAATGGCGGTGATGGTTTTGTCGTGGCGGTGCTGGCCCAGCGCCTGGGTATGCAGGTGCAGTTGCTGTGTGTTGGAGAGGATGACTTTGCAGATAAGCTCTCTGGAGAGGCGTTGCAGGCCTGGGAGTGGCTGCAGGCGGAGTCTGTGGCCTGGCAGCTTTATCACGGACAGCCGTTCACCGGTGAACTGATTATTGATGGGCTGCTGGGCACCGGGATTAGTGGCGAGGTACGCGACCCATTCCGTAGCGCGATTAAACAGATTAACCGGGCAGGCCTGCCGGTGGTGGCGCTGGATATTCCATCGGGGTTATGCAGTGATACCGGCGCGGTTCTCGGCGTTGCCGTGCGGGCTGATATGACGGTGACCTTTATTGGTGTTAAGCGCGGACTGCTGACCCATGAAGGGCCGGCGTTTACCGGCGAGCTGCGGTTTGACGGGCTGCGTGTCAGCGATGATGTTTATGAGTCGGTGGATGTCGCTGGCTTCATCACCGGTGCCGATGATCTCAGCCATCTGTTGCCGCCCCGGAATAAAATCACTCACAAGGGTGATTGTGGTCATGTGTTAGTGGTTGGCGGCGATACCGGTATGGGCGGTGCGGCCATTATGGCGGCCCAGGCAGCGGGGCGCTGCGGTGCGGGTCTGGTGACGGTCGTTACCCGGCCTGAACATCTGCCGGCACTGTTAACCCGCTATCCGGAAGCGATGGCGGTTGGCGTCAGGTCAGGTCATGAACTGGACCCCTATATCGAGCGGGCTGATGTGCTGGTGGTGGGGCCGGGCCTGGGGAAAAATGCCTGGGGAGAGCAGTTGCTGGTGCGGGCGCTTAATTCAGGCAAACCGTTGGTACTGGATGCCGATGCGTTAAATCTGCTGGTGATGCGTCGGGAGTTTGGCCAGCGTAATGGTGCGCACTGGGTGATTACACCGCATCCGGGCGAGGCCGCCCGAATGTTGGGTTGCAGTGTCGCGGAACTACAGGCGGATCGGTTTGCTGCGGTGGCTGAGCTGCAGTCGGCATTTGGCGGTGTAGCACTGCTGAAAGGTCCGGGTAGTCTGAGTTTTGATGGTGACGCCCTGCATCTCAGCCCTACCGGAAATCCCGGAATGGCCAGTGGAGGCATGGGTGATGTGCTGAGCGGCGTCATCGGTGGATTGCTTGCTCAGGGGTTGTCGGCTGCGGATGCGGTCCGGCTGGGCGCCTGGCTTCATGGTGCTGCCGCTGACCGTAGTGCGCAACAATATGGTGCGCGAGGTATGCAAGCGACCGATCTGTTGGCACAATTGCGCTTATTGGTTAATGGTTTGTGAGGATGGGCAGAGTGCCAGAGGAACCTGATTACAGTATTTTCGTTGCCGATGAACCGGCGATGGTGATGTTTGGACAACAGATCGCCCGTGCGACCCGTGGCGGGGAAGTTATCTTTCTCAACGGTGATCTGGGAATGGGTAAAACAACCCTGAGTCGGGGGGTATTGCAGGGCTTTGGTCATCAAGGTCTGGTTAAGAGTCCCACCTATACACTGGTTGAACCCTATGAATTGGGGGACTTTACGGTCTATCACTTTGATCTGTATCGGTTGGGTGATCCGGAAGAGTTGGAATATCTGGGGATTCGTGATTATTTTACCGGACAGAGTCTCTGCCTGATTGAGTGGCCTGAACGTGGCAAGGGTGTTCTGCCACTGGCTGATCTGCTGCTGACGATAACGGTAGAGCAAAGCGGGCGACGGATAAACATACAGGCACAGACTGAAAAAGGCCGGCAGCTGGCCGATAAGCTTAAGAGTTAACGCTATTGGTGTGAAATCTGATGGCAGTGTAGGGTGTAAAGGTAGCGGTTTTTAAAGGCGCAGGTTGTAACGCACGATGAGAAGCAAAATAATCCGACGATCAGGACTGATATTACTGTTGCTGAGCTGCTGGTTCAGCGCTGTACACAGTTATGCTGCTGAGGTTCACAATGTCCGGGTATGGATCGCGCCGGATCATGCGCGGCTGGTTTTTGATCTCTCTGCCGCTGTGCAGCATAAGTTATTTACCCTGAAAAAGCCTGATCGCATCGTTCTGGATGTGGCGGATGCCACCCTCATTTCTGATCTGCAAGCCGTTGACCTGTCAGGCAGCCCTGTCTCCCTGATGCGCTCAGGTAGTCGCAATGGGGGTAAAGATCTGCGTATCGTTCTGGACCTGAAAGAACATGTGAAGCCTAAAAGCTTTGTGTTGAAACCCAATGATCAGTATGGCAACCGGCTGGTGGTTGATCTCTATCGGGATGTTGCGTCGGAAGAACCCCAGAAAACGGCGGTTGCCTCTGCGAACGACCCCGCAACCCTGCGGGATATCGTGATTGCTATTGATGCCGGGCATGGTGGCGAAGACCCGGGTGCTATAGGCCCTGGCCGGGTTAAAGAGAAAACGGTGGTACTTCGCATTGCTCAGGAGCTTAATAAACTACTGCAAAAAGAACCCGGTTTTAAACCAAAGCTGACCCGCGATGGTGATTATTACATCAGTCTGCGCAGTCGGACTGAGCGGGCCCGTAAAATGAATGCCGATATGTTTGTCTCGATTCATGCGGATGGTTTTAAAGATCACCGTGCCCGCGGGGCTTCGGTATGGGTGTTATCCCCTCGTGGCGCCACCAGTGAAATGGGGCGCTGGCTGGCGCAGAAAGAGAACAGCGCAGATCTGATCGGGGGTGTCGGTGGGGTCAGTCTTGAAGATAAAGATGATGTGCTGGCAAAGGTGCTGCTGGATATGTCCATGACGGCCAGCCTCAGTGATAGTCGTGATATTGCCCGGGGCATTCATGCCAACATGAGTAAGTTTGCCAAAATGCATAAGCCGCGGGTTGAACAGGCGGGCTTTGTGGTGCTGAAGTCGCCGGACATACCCTCAATTCTGGTTGAGACGGGGTTTATTACCAACCATAATGAGGCCGCTAAACTAAAATCGAAAGCCTATCAGAAGAAAATGGCTCAGGCTATTTTCGCCGGTATCAAAGCGCATTTCTCCGCTAAGCCTCCGGCGCTTACCTGGCTGGCCTGGCAGAAAGAGGGGCGTGGTGCAGTCCGGTCCGGTCCTTCCAGTTATAAGGTGGTGCGCGGGGATAGTCTCTCTGTTATTGCCAACAGGAACGGTGTATCGTTATCGGCTTTACGTAAGGCGAATGGCCTGGGCAATGCTGACAATATTATGGTGGGTCAGGTGCTGAAGATCCCCGCCAGTTAACCCATTAGTTGTAATCTGTGATATGTCCCGAATACACCTGTTGACCCCCCGGCTGGCGAACCAGATCGCTGCCGGTGAAGTGGTTGAAAGACCGGCTTCTGTCGTTAAAGAGATTCTCGAAAACAGTCTTGATGCCGGTGCAAACCGCATTGAACTTGATATTGAACAGGGCGGCGTCAAGCTGATCCGCCTGCGGGATGATGGTCAGGGAATCGAGAAAGATGACCTGTCGTTGGCGCTGAGCCGCCATGCCACCAGTAAAATCACTAATCTGGATGATCTGGAGGCAGTACAAAGCCTTGGCTTTCGTGGTGAAGCGCTGGCCTCTATCAGTTCGGTTTCCCGTCTGACTCTTACCTCGCGTACCGCTGACCAGGAGGCGGGCTGGCAGGTGCAGACTGAAGGCCGGGATATGACGGCTGAAGTCTCGCCGGCTGCCCATCCGCAGGGTTCGACTGTTGAGGTGCGTGATCTGTTTTTTAATACGCCTGCCCGTCGAAAATTTCTGAAAACCGAAAAAACCGAGTTTAAACATCTCGAAGAGGTGGTTAAGCGGCTGGCACTGAGTCGGTTTGATGTCGGTTTTACGCTGCGTCACAACCAGAAAGTTATACATCAGTTGCGTCCCGCCATCAGCGAAACCGAACAGGAACGTCGTATATCGACCCTGCTGTCTCCGGCTTTTATAGAAAACTCGATGAAAGTGGATGTGTGTGCAGAGGCGTCAGGGTTGCGGCTGTGGGGCTGGGTTGCATTACCAACGTTCTCGCGCAGTCAGGCTGATCTGCAGTATTTCTTTGTTAATGGCCGGATTATCCGCGATAAAGTGGTTGCTCATGCACTGCGTCAGGCCTATCAGGATGTGCTCTATCATGGGCGTCATCCCGCTTATGTACTCTATATGGAGCTGGACCCCAAGCTGGTGGATGTCAATGTGCACCCCACTAAACATGAGGTGCGCTTCCGTGAGACCCGTCTGGTGCATGATTTTATCTTCCGCACCACTCACCGGGTGATTGCTGATATTCGCCCGGAACAGGGCAGTGAACCGGCGATATCGGGTGCCGCAGCCAGTCACTTGTTAAATGCTACGCCGGGACAATCCCTGACACCGCAGAGCTTTGAACAGAGCCGTATGCCACTGCATCAGATACAGGGTGATGCGGGCGTTGGTAGTTCTGCCAGTGCCGGGTTTGCCCCTGTTCATCGTTACTCGTCTGATCGCCCAGCAGTGGGGCAGGTTCGTGATCAGATATCCGCCTACGGTGCGCTGCATCCTCAGCGTGACGCCCCTGTGGGGCAGCCGTCAGCGCCAATGCCAGACACAGATGATACCGAATGTCCTCCGTTAGGCTATGCGATTGCTCAACTGCACGGGGTGTTTGTGCTGGCGCAGAATGATGCCGGTCTGGTGGTGGTTGATATGCATGCTGCCCATGAACGGGTGGTTTATGAACGGATGAAACTGGCCTATGAAGCTGAAGGCGTGCGCAGTCAGCCATTATTGGTGCCTGTCAGTATGGCGGTGAGCTCAATGGAAGCAGACTGTGCTGAGGAACATGCAGAGGTATTTTCCAGACTGGGCTTTGATATTGCTCGTATGGGAGAGGAAACCCTGGTTATACGACAGGTGCCGGTGGCACTGGCCAGTGCTGATATCAGTAAACTGATCCTGGATGTGTTGGGTGACATGGTGATGTTTGGCACCAGTCAGAAAATTCAACAGCACACCAATGAATTACTGGCGACCATGGCGTGTCATGGCTCGGTGAGAGCCAATCGCCAATTGACCATTCCGGAGATGAATGCATTGCTGCGGGATATGGAACGAACTGAGCGAAGTGGTCAGTGTAACCATGGCCGCCCGACCTGGACGCAGATGTCGATGCACGATCTCGATAGTCTGTTTATGCGGGGGCAGTGAGTTGATGGATCAGCCATTACCACCGGCCATCTTTCTGATGGGGCCAACCGCTTCCGGTAAAACAGATCTGGCGATGGCGCTGTGCGATAAGTTGCCCTGTGACATCATCAGTGTCGACTCAGCGATGATCTATCGGGATATGAATATTGGCACTGCCACCCCCGATGCGGCGTTTCTGAGCCGTTATCCACACCGTCTGGTGGATATTCTTGATCCCGCCGAGAGTTATTCCGCGGCGGATTTCCGGACCGATGCGCTGCGAGAGATGGCTGAGATCACGGCAGCAGGGCGGATTCCGCTGCTGGTAGGCGGCACTATGCTCTATTATCAGGCACTTTTGAAAGGTCTGGCAAGGTTGCCGCAGGCTGATCAGACGATTCGTGACCGCCTGGTGAGGGACGCGGAACAGCACGGCTGGGAGTCTCTGCATCAGCGATTGCAGCAGGTTGATCCTCAGGCGGCGCAACGGATTCACCCTAATGATCCGCAGCGGATGCAGCGGGCGCTGGAAGTTTATGAACTGACCGGACGTTCCATGACGGAGTTATGGCAGGAACAGGAAGCGCAGCGGCTACCTTATAATGTCACTCAGCTTTGCGTCATGCCTGCCGAACGCAGCACCCTGCATGAACGAATCGAAAAACGTTTTCATCTCATGCTGGAACAAGGCTTTGAAACCGAGGTCAGAGCATTGTGGCTGCGGGGGGATCTGAATTTGCAGATGCCCTCGGTCCGTTGCGTCGGTTATCGGCAGATGTGGGAGTATTTCGAGGGCCTTTGGGATTACCCGACAATGGTCCAGAAAGGTGTCGTTGCTACGCGACAATTGGCTAAACGTCAGGTCACCTGGCTGCGCAGTTGGGAGAATCTGCATCATTTTGAATCTGCAGACCCTAATTTAACTAATAATGCCTTGAAATTATTCGATGGGATCATTATATAATGCAGTACTGAAAAATTATTTTTGGGCTGTCCGGCTTTTTTGTGACAGCATTTTGTATCGCGGGACAAAATTATACGCCTAATAGCGGTGCACCACTTACTCATGGGAAGGAGCTTCCAATGTCAAAAGGGCAATCACTACAAGACCCTTATCTGAACGTACTACGCAAAGAGCGCGTACCTGTTTCGATTTTTCTTGTAAACGGCATCAAACTTCAGGGGCAGATAGAGTCATTTGACCAGTTTGTTATTCTGCTGAAAAATACTGTCAGCCAGATGGTTTACAAGCACGCTATTTCTACTGTGGTTCCAGCCCGTCCGGTAAAACTACCGCAGGGTGATGAATCGACTGACTGAGGTATTCATTGTTCTTTGAGCGCCCTGAGTCTGGCGAATGCGCCATTCTTGTTCATATCGATATGGCTGATGAGGTGGACCGCGAAAGTCCAAAAGAGCTCGAAGAGCTCGCCCTGTCAGCTGGTGCAGATCCGGTAGCCTTTCTCACCGGATCTCGCAGTCTCCCTAACCCCAAAACGTTCATCGGCTCTGGTAAGGTTGAAGAGCTGAAGGATCTCGTGCACCTGCACGGCGCTGAGCTGGTGATTTTTAATCACAGTCTGAGTCCCGGTCAGGAGCGCAATATCGAACGTGAGATTGAATGTCGGGTGCTTGATCGCACCGGGCTGATTCTTGATATTTTTGCCCAGCGTGCCCGTACTCATGAAGGTAAACTTCAGGTGGAACTGGCCCAGCTGGAGCATATGTCGACCCGTTTGATTCGCGGCTGGACTCACCTGGAACGGCAGAAAGGTGGGATCGGTCTGCGGGGGCCGGGTGAAACTCAGCTTGAGACCGACCGGCGTCTGTTGCGGGCGAGAATCAAAAGTATTCTTAAACGTCTGGACAAGGTGCGCAAGCAGCGGGAACAGGGGCGTCGTGCCCGCAGCCGTTCTGAGGTGCCGACAATCTCTCTGGTTGGCTATACCAACGCGGGTAAGTCCACGCTGTTTAATCGCATCACTGATGCTGAGGTGTATGCCGCAGATCAGCTGTTTGCGACCCTTGATCCGACCTTGCGGCGAATTGATCTGGCCGATGTCGGGCCAGCTATTCTGGCCGATACGGTTGGCTTTATCCGTCACCTACCTCACAAGCTTGTCGAAGCGTTCCGTGCTACTCTGCAGGAAACGACAGAAGCGGAATTGTTGCTGCATGTTATCGATGCCTACGATGAAGATCGTCAGTCTCATATGGATGAGGTGCATTCAGTGCTGAAAGAGATCGGTGCTGATGAGGTGCTGGCGCTTGAGGTATATAACAAGATCGATATGCTCGAACGGGCTGAAGCGCGTATCGACCGCAATGATGAGGGTAAGCCTGTACGTGTATGGCTGTCTGCCGTGTCAGGTGCGGGTGTTGATCTTTTATTTCAGGCGATTACAGAGCTATTAGCGGATGATATTTTTCATCAGCAGCTAACGCTGAGACCAGATGAGGGCGGTTTGCGTGCCCAGTTCTATGCTCAGGGGGCTGTGCTGAGTGAAGTGGTAGATGAGCAGGGAACTATCGATCTTGAAGTCCGTATGCAGAAAAAAGATCTGCTGCAGCTATTGAGTCGTATGAACATAGCACCGGAACGATACCTTGGCGTTAATGTGAACAAACCCGAGTGGTTGCATAGTTAAACTATGCTAATTACAATTTTTCAATGATCTCAATAGTTCTATAACGGAGTACAGTATGGCTTGGAATGAGCCTGGTGGTAACGGGAATAATCAGGACCCCTGGAATAGCGGCGGTGATCGTCGTGGTGGTGGTAAAAAAGATCAGGGTCCGCCTGATCTGGATGAAGCGCTGCAAAAATTGCAGGAAAAACTGAACGGTATTTTTGGCGGTAAAGGCGGTAATAAAGGCAGTGGCGGCTCCGGCTCCGGCCCTTCTGCTGGTTCTTCCCTAGGGTTGCTGGCGGTTGTCCTGGTTGTTTTGCTGGTTGGTTGGGCGGCGATGGGTTTCTACACCGTAGACCAGCAGGAGCGGGGTGTTGTGTTACGGCTGGGTAAATATCACGAAACGGTGATGCCGGGCCTGCAATGGAATCCACCGTTGATTGATGATGTTACCACTGAAAACGTAACCCGCGTCAGTGCCTATGAGCACCGTTCACTGATGCTGACTGAAGATGAGAATATCGTTGATGTCAGCATGACTGTTCAGTACGTTATCTCTGATCCCGTTAAGTATGTGCTTAAGGTGCGTGATCCTAAGTCCAGCCTGGAGCATGCGTCTGAGTCTGCGCTGCGTCATACCGTTGGTTCATCTGAAATGAACTCAATTCTGACCGCTGGTCGTGAAGTGCTGGGTAATGATGTGAAGCAGCGGCTGCAGAGCTATATGGATGGTTATCAGACCGGCCTGCGGATTACGCAGATCAACATTAAGGAAGCGAAAGCGCCGTCTCAGGTGCAGGATGCTTTTGATGATGTGATCAAGGCTCGCGAGGATGAGCAGCGCTCTATTAACCAGTCCGAATCTTACCGTAATGGTATTGTTCCTGAAGCGCGCGGTAATGCGCAGCGGGTGAAGGAAGAAGCTAACGGTTATCGTGAGCGGGTTGTTGCGCAAGCGGAAGGTGATGCTAAACGTTTCACTTCGTTGCTGACTGAGTATCAGAAGGCCCCTGAAGTTACCCGTGAGCGTCTCTATCTGGATGCCATGGAATCGGTGCTGGCGAATAACTCTAAAGTGCTGATTGATGTTGAGGGTGGCAATAATATGATGTATCTGCCTCTGGATAAGCTGGTCGAAAACCGGCCCCGTACAACAACGGGCAGTAACACCAGTCGACTGAGCAGTTCTGAACTGCGGGATGTGACTAATCAGGTGATTGAGCAGCTTCGTCAGCGTCAGAAAACTACTACACGGGAGACACGCTAATGTCAGGTAAATCTATGGCGGCTGTGGTCATCGCGTTAGTCCTTATCGTGATTGGCTTTAATTCCCTGTATATCATTAAAGAGACTGATCGGGCGGTTCTGCTGAAGTTTGGTGAGATCGTTAATCCGGATGTTAAGCCCGGCTTACATATCCGCTGGCCGATTATTAATAAGGTACGTAAGTTTGATGGTCGGGTGCAGACGCTGGACGCTCAGCCACAGTCATATCTGACGGTTGAGAAGAAGCGACTGATTGTTGATTCGTTCATTAAGTGGCGTGTCATCGATCCGCAGAAATATTATACCGCCACCTCAGGTGACGAGTATAAAGCGGCAGAGCTGTTGTTCCCGAACGTTGATGCAGGCCTTCGAAATCAGTTTGGTGAGCGTACTCTGACCGAGGTAGTTTCCGGTGAGCGGGATGAGCTGATGCTTGAGCTGGTTAATGCCCTGAGTATTCAGACCAAGGAAGAGCTGGGTATTGAGATGATCGATATCCGCGTCAAGAAGATTGATTTGCCGCAGGAAGTGTCCGCCTCTGTGTATGAGCGTATGCGTACTGAGCGTGAGCGGGAAGCCCGTGAATTGCGTTCACGTGGTAAAGAGCTTGCCGAAGGCATTCAGGCCGATGCTGATCGCCAGAAAGCGGTTATTGAAGCGAATGCTTATCGTGATGCTCAGCAGGTCCGTGGTGAAGGTGATGCAATGGCTGCCAGTATTTATGCTAAGGCATACAATAAGGACCCAGAGTTTTACGCCTTTTATCGCAGCCTGAATGCGTACAAGGAAGCATTTAATCAGCAGGGTGATATTATGGTGCTCAAGCCTGATAGTGATTTCTTCCGCTATCTGGGTAATTCAAGTGGCAAGTCACCAGAATAAGCCAATCGTCGTATAAAAAATCCGTGGAATAGGCTGCACTAAAGCGCCTGTTCCATGGTAGAATTCAGCAACCGGGTTTTGACCCGGTTTTTTTATGTGGCGGCTGCGCCGTTGTGTTGAGGTGGGTAATGCATTCTGAACTCTGGCACCAGTTACTGATCGGTTTCTGTCTGATGCTGGTGATGGAGGGGATGATGCCTTTTCTCTATCCGCAACGCTGGCGCAATCTGGTTCATCAGTTGGCGCTGGTGAGCAATCGAGGTCTTCGCATAACCGGTTTTGTAAGTATGATGGCTGGCGTCATCCTGCTTTATATATTTAACTGATCCACTGTATTTCGGAGAGTTACATGTCGTTGGCAGAACGCTGGTTGTTACCAGACGGCGTCAAAGAGGTGCTGCCACCTCAGGCACAAAAGGTGGAGGCGGCCCGTCGTCGTCTGCTGGATCTTTATGATACCTGGGGCTATGAATTGGTCATGACCCCTCTGATTGAGCACCTTGACTCACTATTGGTCGGTGTTGGGCGCGACCTGGAACTGAATACTTTTAAAGTCACTGATCAGCTGACCGGTCGGATGCTTGGCATCCGTGTAGATATTACCCAGCAGGTGGCCCGCATTGATGCGAATCATCTGAGTAATCAGGGACCGGTTCGCTTTTGTTATTGCAGCACCGTGCTGCACACGCTGCCAGCCAATCCGCTGGCGTCACGAAATCCACTTCAGGTGGGTGCTGAGTTATTTGGTCATTCCGGTGTCGCCAGTGATGTTGAGATTATCTCACTGATGGTTGAAACTCTGAATGCCATGCAGGTTAATCAGGAGCTGAGTCTCGATCTCGGGCATGTCGGTATCTACGGTGGCTTGATAGGCGAGGCGTCACTTACCGCTAATCAGGAAGCCGAATACTTTGAGCTGCTGCAACGTAAGGACCTGCCTGAAATAGCGCGCTTTCTTGCGACATCGGGCCTTCCTGAAACCGTTAAAGCTCACCTGGCTGTGTTGCCAACCCTGCACGGTGGACGTGAGGTGTTGCAAAAAGCACGTAGCTGCTTTGCGGATGTAGAAACATCTATTATTGACGCGCTGGATTATCTTGATGCCCTGGCGGATCAGATGTCCCGACGTTATCCCCAGCTTGATCTGTATTTTGATCTGAGTGAACTGCGGGGCTATAACTATCACACTGGCGTGGTTTTCGCTGCCTACGTTCCCGCATTTGGGCAGGCGGTTGCCAAGGGTGGTCGTTATGATGAAGTGGGGCGCGATTTTGGTCGTGCCCGTCCGGCAACCGGATTCAGTGCTGATCTGAAGACTCTTGTTGAGTTGTCTGCAGCACCGCAAACGCCTGCACGTAAAGTCGTGCGGGTTCCGGCTACTGAAGATTCTGCAGCGCTGGAAGCTGTGGCTAAGCTGAGAGCTCAGGGGGAGCGCGTTGTACCGCTGCTTGATGGGACTGTGGTCGAAGATGCGCAGCAGTTTACTCACCAGTTGGTGCAGCAGGATGGAGCTTGGGTTCTCGAGAGCCTGTAATTTTTTTGATTGATTAATCGCTAGAGACAACCAATGGGCAAAAACGTAGTTGTTTTAGGAACGCAGTGGGGCGACGAAGGTAAAGGTAAGATCGTCGACCTGTTAACAGATCAGGCTACTGCAGTGGCGCGCTTTCAGGGCGGTCACAATGCGGGGCACACTCTGGTAATTGATGGTGAGAAGACGGTGTTGCACCTGATCCCATCCGGTATTCTGCGTGAAAATGTACTCTGTATGATCGGTAATGGCGTCGTACTTTCGCCTGAAGCGTTGCTGAAAGAGATCGATGAACTGGAAGGGCGTGGTGTACCAGTGCGCGAGAGATTGCGTCTGAGTCCTGCCTGTACCCTGATTTTGCCATACCATATAGCCCTTGATCAGGCGCGTGAGCTGGCGCGTGGTGAGGCTAAGATTGGTACGACCGGTCGTGGTATCGGGCCTGCGTACGAAGACAAAGTCGCACGTCGCGGTCTGCGTCTGGATGATCTGATGAATCCTGAGCGTTTTGCGGTGAAGCTGAAAGAGGTGATGGAATATCACAACTTTATGCTGCAAAACTATTATAACGTTGAGGCGGTTAGCTATGACACAGTGCTTGAAGAAGCGCTGGAGATGGCAAAAATTATGCGTCCGATGGTTGCGGATGTGACGGCTCTGCTGCATGACTACCGCGAGCGTGGTGAGAACATCATGTTTGAAGGTGCGCAGGGGTCGCTGCTGGATATCGACCACGGTACTTATCCCTATGTGACGTCATCTAATACGACTGCAGGTGGTACTTCTACCGGTAGTGGTTTTGGTCCGCTCTATCTGGATTATGTACTGGGTATTACCAAGGCTTACACGACCCGTGTCGGATCTGGTCCATTTCCAACGGAGCTTGGGTGTGCTGTTGGTCAGCGTCTGGCTGAGCGTGGTCATGAATTTGGTGCGACGACTGGTCGTGCGCGTCGTTGTGGCTGGTTCGATGCGGTAGCGCTTAAGCATGCTATTCGCGTTAACTCTGTTTCAGGTATCTGTCTGACTAAGCTGGACGTGCTGGATGGGCTTGACACTATTGAAATCTGTGTTGGCTATAAAGATTCTGATGGCAATGTTGTTACCTCGCTGAGCGGTAGTGAAGATTATGAAGCGGTAACTCCGGTTTATGAGTCGATGCCGGGCTGGAGTGAGTCAACTCTGGGGGCTAAAACGCTGGATGAGCTGCCTGCTGCTGCGGTTGCTTATATTAAGCGTCTGGAAGAGCTGACCGGTGCGCCGATTGATATTATCTCAACGGGTCCTGACCGTGTTGAAACGATTGTGTTGCGCCACCCGTTTGATGTCTGAGCTGATGGCTGAGTAAAAAAAACGCAATAAAAAAGCCTGGCTCTGTGTCAGGCTTTTTTGTGTCTGAGCGTAGCGGTTAGCGCGGGGGTAAAAAAACCAGGCGATGCCTGGTTTCTTATTAAGTCTGCTCGGGATGGGCTAAGGGTTTATTTGCTGATGTTTTCAGCGTTCAGTGCCGGGCGAATATTCTGTAGCAGGGCTTTCAGTATCTTGGGGTTGCCCGCCACCAGGTTGCCTGATGTCATGTAATTGTTGTTGCCTGTAAAGTCAGACAGCAGGCCGCCGGCTTCCTGGATCATCAGTATGCCGGCTTCCATCTCCCACTGATTCAGTCCGAACTGGAAGAAGCCGTCCAGTCGTCCTGCTGCGGTGTAGGCCAGATTCAGCGCGGGTGAACCGCCGCTGTAGATGCTGCCGCTTTCCAGACTGATATTCTTGAAAATCTGCTGAAAGCTATCCAGGTGATTTTTGTCGCTGTTGCGACCAAAGAAACCGCTGCCGATCAGGGAGTTGTCGAGTAATTTTCGGTTGCTTACCCGCAGGCGTTTGCCATTAAGCTGCGCGCCGCGACCACGACTGGCGGTAAACTCTTCGCCGGTAATCGGGTTAAGAATAATTGCATGCTCCAGCTTACCGCGCTGATGGCAGGCGATGCTCAGGGCGAATACGGGCAGGGCGTTGGAAAAGTTCTGAATGCTGTCAATGGGGTTGACCGTCCAGATGACATCGCAAATCCGGTCTTCGGGTTTGTGTGTGCCGGTGTATTCACAGTTGATCTGATGATCGGGATACGCCTTGTGGATCGCATTAACGATAGTACGTTCAGCTTGTTTGCAGGTGTCTTCGAGAAACTCGATCACACTTGTTTGTTCAGATTTAATCAGATCGAGTCGTTCGACTGAACGGGTGATCTGTTCACCTGCGACGCGAGCCCCGCGAAGGGCGATATTAACCATCGGTTGCATCTGTAAATACCAGTAAGGGAAGCAAAACGCGCATTATACAAAACAGTTGCCATATAAAGAACCGTCCGGGATTAATAGTTGGCAAATATCTGATAAAATGTGGCCCTTTTTTGAATGAGTGGGTTAAAGATGTTGGGGAATATCCGAATTGTACTGGTTAATACCACTCATCCGGGAAATATTGGCGGTGTCGCCCGGGCGATGAAGAATATGGGTTTGTCTGATCTTAGCCTGGTGAAGCCGAAAACTTTTCCTCATGCGGATGCGCTCGCCCGGGCATCGGGTGCAGGCGATATTCTCGATCAGGCGCGGGTTGTTGAGACGCTTGATGAGGCGCTGGCTGATTGTCATCTGGTGGTGGGTACCAGTGCCCGCAGCCGGACAATTCCCTGGCCGCTGGTTAATCCGCGGGAATTGGCGGCTATTGTGACGCCGCTGCCACAGACAACCCGGGTAGCGATTGTGTTTGGCCGGGAAGACCGGGGGCTGACTAATGATGAATTGCAGCGTTGTCATCAGCATGTGAATATTCCGGTGGACGAGCACTTCAGCTCGTTGAATCTGGCTGCCGCAGTGCAGGTTATTGCCTATGAATTACGTATGGCTCAGGTGCTGGATGTGTCTGCTGCGAAGCCTTGCTGGGGAACAGAGTGGGATGTTGAGCTGGCAGAAAGCAGTGAAATGGAGCTGATGTTTGATCATCTTGAGCAGACGTTGGTGGAGATTGAGTTTCTTGACCCGGAGAAGCCGAGAAATCTGATGCCAAGGCTGCGTCGCCTGCTTTTGCGAGCGGTCCCGGATAAGATAGAGGTAAATGTTTTACGTGGTATGCTGTCAGCGATTCAGAAGCGCTGCCGGGATTAGGTTTTATACCCGCTCGAGTCTGTCGTCTGGCTCGTGATGCTCTGGGACAGATGGTTAAATAGTTGACTGTTTTAGTTGGTTTAATAGTTGACCAAAAAGGTTGGTTATTGCATAATGAGCTCAGCTTCGTTGAAGCACTAAGAATGACGGAGATTCGTAATGCGATTAACAACTAAAGGCCGCTACGCGGTAACAGCAATGCTCGATCTGGCGATTCATGCCGGTAAAGGTCCGGTAAGTCTGGCAGATATTTCTGAGCGACAGGGTATTTCTCTGTCCTATCTCGAGCAGTTGTTTGCTAAGCTGCGCCGCAATGAGTTGGTGCGTAGTGTACGTGGCCCTGGTGGTGGTTACCAGCTTAACCGCGAACAACAGGATATCGATGTTGCTGAAGTGATTGATGCGGTTAATGAATCAGTCGATGCAACGGGCTGTGGCCATACCGGTAGTTGTCATGATGGTAATGTATGTCTGACTCACCACCTTTGGTGTGATCTGAGTAGTCAGATTCATGATTTTTTAAGTGATATATCGTTGGCTGATCTGATGGCAAGAAGTGATGTTCGCAGTGTTGCTGAACGTCAGGGACGTGTGCATCTTAAAGCGTTAGACGATTCACGAATTTCCGCAAAAGTAACAGCCTGAGCTGCGGCACAGGATTTGGAGAAGTATAGACAATGAAATTACCAATCTACTTTGATTATTCTGCAACTACACCGGTTGATCCGCGGGTTGCTGACAAGATGATTGAGTGCCTCACTATGGACGGTAATTTCGGTAACCCGGCATCCCGTTCACATGTGTACGGCTGGAAGGCTGAAGAAGCTGTAGAAACTGCTCGTCGTCAGGTTGCTGATCTGCTGCATGCCGATCCCCGTGAGATCGTCTGGACATCGGGTGCGACAGAATCGGATAACCTGGCAATTAAAGGTGTGGCGCATTTCTATCAAAAGAAAGGTAAACATATCATTACCTCCAAGATTGAGCATAAAGCGGTGCTGGATACCTGCCGTCAGCTGGAGCGTGAAGGGTATGAAGTGACCTATCTTGATCCTGATAAAGACGGTGTTATTCAGCCAGAAGCGGTATCGGCTGCACTACGGGAAGATACAACGCTTGTTTCGCTGATGCATGTTAATAATGAGATAGGGGTGATCAACGATATCGCTGCTATCGGTGAAATTACCCGTGAGAACGGTGTGTTACTGCATGTTGATGCTGCTCAGAGCGCGGGCAAAATTGATATCGACGTTGAGGCGATGAAGGTAGATCTGATCTCGCTTTCTGCGCACAAAATGTATGGGCCAAAAGGAATGGGCGCGCTTTATGTTCGCCGTAAACCCCGTGTGCGTCTGGAAGCGCAGATGCATGGCGGTGGTCATGAGCGGGGCATGCGTTCCGGTACGCTGGCAACTCATCAGATTGTCGGTATGGGTGAAGCCGCTGCTATCGCTAAAGCTGAGATGCATGAAGAGAAAAAACGTATTACAGCGCTGCGCAACCGTTTCTGGGAAGGCCTTTCCGATATGGAAGAGATCTATCTGAACGGTTCTGAAAAGCAGCGTTACATCGGCAATATGAATGTCAGTTTCAACTTTGTTGAAGGTGAGTCGTTGCTGATGTCGCTGAAAGATCTGGCAGTGTCGTCAGGTTCTGCCTGTACATCTGCCAGTCTGGAGCCTTCCTATGTGTTGCGGGCTCTGGGATTGAATGATGAGATGGCGCATAGTTCTATTCGCTTCTCAATCGGTCGTTTTACGACCGAACAGGATATAGATGAAGCTGTTGCTGAAATTCGTACAGCAGTAGGTAAGCTCCGTGAACTGTCCCCTTTATGGGATATGTACAAAGACGGTGTGGATTTAAGCAAAGTTGAATGGGTTCACCACTAATTTCATCCGGTGGATACTGCTCTTTAGGAGGTCGTTATGGCTTATAGTGAACAGGTTATCGATCATTACGAGAATCCTCGTAATGTCGGCAAAATGAATGATCAGGATGACAATATCGGTACAGGTATGGTGGGTGCACCGGCTTGTGGTGATGTGATGCGTCTGCAGATTAAAGTCAGTGACGACGGTATCATTGAAGATGCTAAGTTTAAGACTTATGGTTGTGGCTCTGCTATTGCTTCCAGCTCTCTGGTTACCGAATGGGTAAAAGGGATGACTCTGGATCAGGCGCAGGAACTGAAAAACACCAGGATCGCGGAAGAGCTGGCATTGCCGCCGGTAAAGATACACTGCTCTGTGTTAGCAGAAGATGCGATTAAAGCGGCAGTTGCCGACTATAAAGAAAAACAGGCGAAGAAGTAATAATAGGGCTAACGGCTCAACGGAGTAAACCGATTCATGGCAATTACAATGACACCGGCAGCATCTGATCATGTCAGCAAATATCTTCAGACCCGAGGGCATGGGTATGGTATCCGCCTGGGGGTTCGTACATCGGGCTGTTCCGGTATGGCTTACGTGCTTGAGTTTGTTGATGATATCCAGGATGAAGACCAGGTTTTTGAAACTGGCGGTGTGAGTGTTGTGATTGACCCTAAGAGTCTGCTTTATCTGGATGGTACCGAGCTCGACTTTGTTAAAGAAGGTTTGAATGAAGGGTTTAAGTTTAATAACCCTAACGTAAAAAATGAGTGCGGTTGTGGCGAAAGCTTCAATATCTAGACCTTCGTGATTAAAGCGCTTGTGTATCGGGCGCTTTTATTCTGTTTGTTACCTCTTTACTACCTGCTGGCTGAATCATGGATATTACCCAGAACTATTTCGAATTTTTAGCTCTGCCGGTGACCTACCAGCTGGATCTGCAGGCCCTGTCTGAGCGCAGCCGGGAGTTGCAAAAAACACTGCATCCGGACCGTTACTCTCACCTGTCAGATCGGGAGCGTCTGCTCTCCGTTCAGTACATGGCCTATCTGAATGAAGCCGTGTCAACGCTGAAAAATCCTCTCTCCCGTGCCCAGTATCTGCTTAAGCTGAAGGGTATTGATACCTTCTCAGAATCGCAGGTGCAGCTTGATCCTATGTTTCTGATGCAGCAGATGGAGTTGCGTGAGTCGCTGGAAGAGGTGGCGGATTCATCAGACCCTGAAGCAGAACTTGAAGCGTTGCAGGGAGCGGTTGACCGTGAAATGAAGTCCTTGCGCGATCAGTTTGATAGTTACTACCAGCAGTCAACGCCTACCGCGCTTGAGGCTGCCGCAGTGAGTGTCAGAAAGATGCAGTTTATTGATAAGCTGGGCCGTGAAATTGAGGCTCTCGAAGATCAACTATTCGACGAATAATTAAATATGGCGTTATTGCAAATTGCAGAACCGGGACAAAGTCCTGAGCCTCACAAGCGCAAGCTTGCGATAGGCATTGATTTAGGCACAACTAATTCGCTGGTTGCCGCTGTGCGTAGTGGTGAATCGACCACGCTGCCGGATGAGGGCGGGAGTCATTTGCTTCCTTCTGTGGTGCGTTATACCGAGCAGGGAGTGGTTGTGGGTCAGGCTGCGCTATCGAAAGCGTCGGTAGATCCGTTTAACACCATTGTATCGGTTAAACGTTTGATGGGGCGGGGCATTAATGACCTGAAAGGGCTTGAAGGTGAGGCGGTGTATCGTTTTGCTGAGCGGGACGGCGGTATGCCTTACCTGCAGACAGTTGCTGGCGATAAAAGTCCGGTTGAAATCTCTGCAGAAATTCTCCGAACTCTCAAGTCACGGGCCCGTGCAACTCTCGAAGGTGAGCTTGAAGGTGCCGTAATCACCGTTCCCGCCTATTTTGATGATGCCCAGCGGCAAGCGACTAAAGATGCCGCGCAGCTGGCGGGTATTAAGGTGCTGCGGTTATTAAATGAGCCAACGGCTGCGGCGGTTGCTTATGGTCTCGATAAGGCGGCAGAAGGTGTTATTGCGGTTTATGATCTGGGCGGTGGTACCTTTGATATCTCTATTCTGCGTCTGAATAAAGGTGTATTTGAAGTGCTGGCGACTGGCGGAGACAGCGCGCTGGGCGGTGACGACTTTGATCTTGCGCTGGCGCAGTGGTTTCTTGAGCAGTTAGGTGGCAAAGAGGTCATCGCGGGAGAGTCCCGCTATCTCACGGAAAAGGCCCGCTGGGTGAAAGAGCGTCTGACTGACAACGCCAGTGTTACTGTCGATCTGGATCATGCCGGGCAGAAGATCTCTTTGGAAGTTTCCCGGGAGTTGTTTGATAGCCTGACTGATGCTTTGGTCGGCAAAACCATTCGTGCTTGTCGGCGTGCCCTGAAAGATGCCGGGGTGGCGGTTGAAGAGGTTCAGGATGTCGTTATGGTCGGCGGCAGCACCCGTATGCCGGTTGTGCGCAGCCGCGTTGAAACGTTTTTCGCCCGTGCGCCACGCATTGATATCGATCCTGACCGTGTTGTTGCGGTCGGTGCGGCCATTCAGGCCGACGTGCTGGCCGGCAATAAGCCTGATAGCGAAATGCTGTTGCTGGACGTTCTGCCATTGTCGCTGGGGCTGGAGACCATGGGTGGGTTAGCCGAAAAAGTTATCCACCGTAATACATCGATTCCCGTTGCCCGGGCACAAGAGTTTACCACCTATCAGGATGGTCAGACGGCGATGATGATCCATGTGGTTCAGGGTGAGCGGGAACTGGTTGATGATTGTCGTTCGCTGGCTCAGTTTGTCCTGCGGGGGATCCCTCCGATGGCCGCCGGTGCTGCTAAAATCAGAGTGGCGTTCCAGGTGGATGCGGATGGCCTGCTGGGCGTATCCGCAAAAGAGTTATCGACTGGTATTGAAAGTGAAATTCAGGTTAAGCCTTCCTACGGATTGGATGATAATGAAATTGCGGACATGCTTAAAGCCTCATACAGCTTTGCAGAAGATGATATGGTGCTGAGAAATCTGCGTGAGCAGCAGGTTGAAGCGGACCGTTTGTTGTTATCTCTGGAGCAGGCAATCGAGGCTGATGGGGATGCTCTGCTGACACCGGAGGAGATTGAGCACCTGCGTGAACAGATGGCTATTCTGCAGACGTTGAGAAATGGCTCTAATAGTTCTGATATTGAGCAGGGTGTCAAAGTGTTGTCTCAGGTCAGTGACTTTTTTGCTGCCCGGCGCATGGATCAAAGTATTCGGAATGCGCTTAAAGGACACAGTATTAATGAAATTGAGGGAGGTTCCTGATGCCACAGATTATATTTCTGCCCCATGATGAACTCTGCCCTGAGGGTAAAGTGATTGAAGCTGAAGTGGGCGAAACCGTCTGCGATGCTGCCCTGCGAGAAGGCATTGAGATAGAACATGCCTGTGAAAAGTCCTGCGCCTGTACTACCTGTCACGTTATTGTCCGCGAGGGGTTCGAGTCGTTAGAGGAATCTGATGAGCTGGAAGATGATATGCTCGATAAGGCCTGGGGGCTGGAGCCTGAATCCCGTTTGAGTTGTCAGGCTGTGGTTGGTGATGATGACCTGGTCGTTGAGATTCCAAGGTATACCATTAATCAGGTGTCTGAACGGCATTGAAGTCTGAGTTAAATGCCTGAAAGTCAGGCTAAACCGGAGGCGGTTATGAAGTGGGTAGATGTTTACGATATCGCGATCGAGCTGGATGAAAAATATCCTGATACAGATCCATTAACAGTCAGTTTTCCCGATCTGTATGAGTGGGTGATGGCATTGGATGGCTTTGATGATGATCCTGAGCGTTGCGGAGAGAAAGTGTTAGAAGGGATTCAGATGGCCTGGATCGAAGAACGTCAGTAGATCATATTGAAAAAGCCCGCTAATGCGGGCTTTTTCATGGTTGACGGCGCTGTTCACTACGGGTTGCTTAGCGTATAATTGCGCGTTTCATTTTTCTGGCAAGTCTGCGGTTTTAGTCTGCAGGTTGCAAACCGCCCTGAATTTTTACACAGAGGATTAATAGCACATGGCTATCGAACGTACTTTTTCTATCATCAAGCCTGATGCCGTTGCAAAAAACGTTATTGGTAAAATCGTTTCCCGTTTTGAATCTAACGGCCTGAAAATCGTTGAGATGCAACTGAAACAGCTGTCTCGTGAAGAAGCTGAAGGTTTTTACGCTGAACACAAAGAGCGTCCGTTCTTCGCAGATCTGGTTGAATTCATGACTTCTGGTCCTGTTGTTGTTCAGGTTCTGGAAGGTGAAAATGCTATCGCTCTGAACCGTGAGCTGATGGGCGCTACTAATCCTCAGGAAGCTGCTGAAGGCACTATCCGTCGCGATTTTGCGCAGTCTATCGACGCGAATGCTGTACACGGTTCTGACTCTCCAGCGTCTGCAGAACGTGAGATCGCTTACTTCTTCGGTAAGTAATCTTTGCGGGCCGCTGACCGGCGGCCCGTCATTTCATGAAAGTTGAGACTGATATGACTGAATCCACACCTAAAATTAACTTGCTCGGATTCTCTCCAAAGAAATTGGAAGAGTATTTTGTGAGCATCGGCGAGAAACCTTTTCGTTCGACTCAGGTGCTGAAATGGATTCATCAGTTTGGTGCCAGCAGCTTTGATGAAATGACCAATATCAGTAAGTCGTTGAGGCAGAAGCTGGGCGAGGTCTCTGAGATCCGCGAGCCGGAAGTGCTGGTGCAGAATATTTCTAAAGATGGCACCCGCAAATGGGTCATCCGTCTGGATGGTGGTTCTGCTGTCGAGGCGGTGCTGATTCCTGAAAATGGTCGTGCCACGCTGTGTATTTCGTCACAGATAGGCTGCTCGCTGGATTGTAGCTTCTGCTCAACCGGTAAACAGGGCTTTAACCGTAACCTGAGTGCTGCTGAAATTATCGGGCAGGTGCGGGTTGCTATCCGTTCATTTGGTCCGTTTGATCCCAATGGTGATCGTCGGGTGACCAATGTGGTGCTGATGGGAATGGGCGAACCGCTGATGAACTTCGACAACGTTGTCGATGCGATTCAGCTGATGATGGATGATAATGCTTACGGTTTATCGAAACGCCGTGTTACTTTGAGTACTGCAGGTGTGGTGCCTCAGATTGATAAGCTGAGTCAGGTGACTGATGTATCGCTGGCTATCTCTTTACATGCGCCTACCGATGACCTGCGTGACCAGTTAGTGCCAATCAATAAGCGTTATCCGATTGCTGAGTTAGTGGATGCCTGTAACCGCTATATGGCAAATTTGAAGGATAAACGGGTTATTACGGTAGAATATACCCTGATAGCCGGAGTGAATGACCACCCAAGTCAAGCAAAACAGCTGGTTAAGTTGTTAAAACGTTTACCCTGCAAGCTAAACCTAATACCATTTAACCCGTTTCCGAATTCAGACTATCAACGACCATCTGAAGATGCGATCCAGGCTTTTAAAATGGTGATGGTTAAAGCTGGAGTGGTAACGACTGTTCGCCGTACCCGGGGTGATGATGTTGATGCTGCCTGCGGGCAGTTGGTTGGACAGGTGATGGATCGCACCCGTCGCAGCGAAAAGTATATTCCGCTAAAGGATGCTAGTGGGGTACAACAGGAACCGCCCCGTTAATTCAGACATGTAACTTTAATCTCGCCAGGAGTGAATAAGATTGAAAGGTTATCTGATATTACTGATTAGTCTATTGCTAACTGGATGTGCAGGACAGCAGGTCTCGACAGCTGAGAAAAATCCACCGCAAGCGGTACAGGCCTATAACTCGTTAGGGATGCAGTACCTGCGCCGGGGTGATACTGCTAATGCTAAACTGGCATTTCAGCGCTCTATTGAAATTGATGCTGATGCCCCACAGGCATATAACGGTCTGGCAATGGTGTTTCAGCTTGAAAATGATTTCGCACTGGCCGAAAGTTACTTCAAAAAAGCGATTAAGGTGTCTCCTGACAGTGCCATGATGCATAACAATTACGGCGCCTTTCTTTTCAGTATCAAGCGTTATCCTGAGGCCTGTAAAGAGTTAGCCCGGGCCACGGAAGATCCCTTTTATAATTTACGTGCTCAGGCATTTGAAAACCTGGGACGTTGCTATCTTCTGATTAATCGCCTTGACGCTGCAGAGCATGCGTTTAAGCGTAGTCTCACTCTGAGTCCGAAAAGGCCGATGGCCATTTTGCAATTGGCAGATGTGATGATGCAAAAAGGTGATCTTGAGGAAGCGATTGGTTTATTTGAGCAGTTCAGCACCATGGTGGACGCAAAACAGGTTCAGCATAACGCACAGAGCCTGTGGCTTGGGGTACAGATATCCCGGTTGAATAATAGCGGCATCGATGCTGCGACTTATGGTCTGATCCTGAAAAATATGTTTCCGGACTCAGAAGAGTATCAGCAGTATAAGGAGTCTACTCCGTGAGTAATGAGCAGTTGCTGAATCAGGATGGTGAAGGGCTCGAAACAGAGTTTCCGGCGAGAGAGCTTGCAGTCGCCAGAGAACAGCAGGGTTTAACTAAATATGATGTTGCTCGTGAGCTAAGGCTGTCAGAAAAATATATCGATTCACTTGAGCGCGGCGCATTTGATGAGCTGCCCAGTATGGTATTTGCGCGGGGGTATGTTCAGTCATATACCAAGCTGCTAAAGCTGGATTCTGTTCACTATCTGGCTCTGTTTGACCGTCTTTATGGCCGTACTGGTGCTGGTGTGGCGCCTCAGTTCCGCACCGCGCCGGGGGTGCAGTCGACTGCAAAACTGGGTGACCCGGTGATTAAGTGGTCTGCCTGGATTTTTGTATTGGTGATTATCGCGGCGATTGTCTGGTGGTGGAAAACGCAGCAGGGCGTCGATCAGCCAGTATCCCAGTTGCCGGTCACTCAATCCGTAGAAGTTGAGTCGGTTGATGGCAGTACTTTAATCGTCCCTTCCGGTGTTAATGAAGAGCCTGAAGAGCAAGCTCCTGAAACGTCACCAACGGCATCCGTGGGTGAATCTGCGGGGTCAGAGGACGTTGTTCAGGATGAGAGTCTTACGCCGACTCCGGCAGCAACTGAAACTGAAGCAGATGACTCTTCAGTAGCCGAAGTCGCCGAGCCTGAGCCGCAACCCGTTGATCTGAAAGAGTCTTCACTGCGGATTACTTTTACCGACGAATGCTGGGTGAGTGTTGAAGATCATACCGGTAAAGTACTGGTGATGCAGGTGAAGCCTGCGGGAAGCGAACTGAATGTTGTCGGCGAAGCGCCAATTAAGCTCCTGCTCGGCCGGGCAAAAGCGGTAGGTGAGGTGTTTTTCAATGGTTCGTCAATCGAGTTTAACCGTGACAGTCGTTCAGGCGTGGTGCGTCTGACGCTGCCGCAATAGTTAATAAAGCAGTAACAGATCAGGTAATAAACATTGGCCAAGATTAACGCCATCCGCGGCATGAATGACATCCTGCCAGACCAGACACCGGTCTGGCATTTTCTTGAGAGTAGTGTGAAGTCGGTTCTCGGTGCATATGGATATACAGAGATCCGTATGCCGATTGTCGAGCAGACAGAACTTTTTAAACGTTCTATCGGTGAAGTGACCGATATTGTTGAAAAAGAGATGTACACCTTTGAGGATCGCAACGGCGAGAGTCTGACGCTGCGTCCAGAGGGCACCGCAAGTTGTGTACGTGCCGGCGAAGAGCATGGGCTACTATTCAATCAGACACAGCGGCTTTGGTATCAGGGGCCGATGTTTCGCTATGAAAAGCCGCAGAAAGGCCGTTACCGTCAGTTCCACCAAATAGGTGTTGAAACCTTTGGCATGGCTAGCGCGGATATCGATGCTGAAGTCATCATGCTGAGTGCACGGTTGTGGAAACAGTTAGGTATTCTGGATGCCGTGACTCTGCAGTTAAATTCCCTGGGCAGTAATGAGGCTCGTGCAGAATATAAAGAGGCGCTGGTCGCTTATCTGTCTGCCCGTAAAGATCAGTTGGATGAAGATAGCCAGCGACGTCTGATCACCAATCCGTTGCGGATTCTCGACAGTAAGGACCCGCAAACTCAGTTGTTACTGAATGATGCACCTTCGCTCAGTGATTATCTTGATGTTGAATCCCGCGAACATTTCGCCCAACTGCGCGAGATGCTCGATCAGGCCGGTATAGCTTATGAGTTGAATCCACGATTGGTGCGTGGTCTTGATTATTACTGCAAGACGGTTTTTGAATGGGTGACTGATAAGCTGGGCGCGCAGGGCACAGTATGTGCCGGAGGCCGCTATGACGGACTGGTAAAACAGCTGGGAGGGCGCCCGACACCTGCTGTTGGTTTTGCCATGGGAGTTGAGCGCCTGATTCTGCTACTGGAAACATTGGCAGTGATTCCTGATGAAGTTAAGCAGCCATTTGATTTGTATCTTGCAGCAGAACATAAAGGCTTACAGCCATCTCTGATGACACTGGCCGAACAGTTACGTGATGAAATGCCGGGATTAAGAGTGCGTGTCCATTGCAGCGGTCTCAAAAACATCAGCACGAAAGCCCGTCAAACCGGTGCGCCCTGGGTGGTGCTGGTTCGGCAAGAAAACGAGTCGCTTATTGCGAACCTGTGGTATAACTCTGAACCAACCTATGATGTTCAGGTCAACAACCTGAGCGGCTTGTTGCAACAACAGCAACAGGCATAATAAATAAATTTAGAAGGCGATTAGGAGCAAGCTGTGTCGGAAATGCGCACTGAAGAAGAACAGGTTGAAGCGTTAAAGAACTGGTGGAAAGAGAACGGTAAATCCCTGGTTTTAACTATCGCTTTAGCACTGGCCGTTGTCTTCGGCTGGAAGGCCTGGCAGAACAATCAGCGCGTCACTGCTGAAAATGCTGCGGTGATGTATCAGAATCTGATTCAGGCGGTAGCGCTGGCCAGCGCCCCGCAAGCCACTGATGATCAGCGGGCGACTGCTGCGCATCTTGCTAAGAGTCTGAAAGATGAATATGGCAGTACTGCATATGCACGTTTTGGCGCTCTGTTAAGTGCTCGCCTGCTGGTTGATGCTGGTGACTATCCGGGGGCTCTGAAGCAGCTGGACTGGGTGTTGGCTGAATCCCAGGACAGTGTCATGAAAACAGTTGCATCTCTGCGTAAAGCACAGGTTATGTCAGCAATGGGTGATGCAGACAAGGCGGTAGCGCTTCTGGATGGGCTTAAAGAGCCAAGTTTCAGTGTCAGCGTAGCGGAACTTAAAGGGGATCTCTATCTGCAGATGGGTGAGGTTGATAAGGCACGTATTGCCTATCAGTCAGCAGTAGATGATGCGCCTCAGGGTGGGCGTCCGCTCCTTACTCTGAAACTTGATAGCCTGGCCGTTAAAGGAAGTTAACAGATGAAACAGCTATGCAGAGTGTTACTACTGGCAATAACGACGCTGACAATCAGTGCATGTGGCTGGTGGGGTGGCGAGGTTGAGATAGAACCAGCCGAATTAGTTGATTTTCAGGCTGAGAAAGAGGTGAATGTCCTCTGGAGTCGTTCTGTAGGGAGCGGCCTGGGTGAGGGGTTTAACAAACTGAGTCTCGCCGTTAATGCAGATGTTATTTATGCTTTAGATATTGAAGGCAAAGTGTTTGCGTATAACCGTAATGACGGCGAGCCAATCTGGGAAGCTGATCTCGATACACCTCTGTTAGGCGGTGTTGGTATCGGGCCTAATCATGTGGCGGTAACCACTGAGCAGGGTGAAGTGGTAATGCTCAGTGCGACAGATGGCGTGGAAATGTGGCGTCAGCAGCTGAGTAGCGAGACCCTCAGTCCGGTGCAGATGAATACAGATATCGCCGTAGCACAGCTGCAGAATGGCAAACTGGTCGCGATGGATATCAGCACCGGTAATCGTCTCTGGACTTATGACAGCCAGATCCCCCGACTGACGTTACGCGGAACAAGTTCGCCGATTGTTGCCTCTAATGTGACCATTGCTGGTTTTGCAAACGGTAAACTGGTTGCGGTCCGCAATGATAACGGTCTCGAATTGTGGGAACGTCAGATTACCGTTCCTGAAGGTAAGACAGAACTTGAGCGCCTGATCGATATCGATGCTCGTCCTATGTATATTAATGGTGTGATCTATATTGTCAGTTATCAGGGTAAACTGGTTGCTGTGAGTGCCCAGGATGCTCAGATTCTCTGGTCGCAAAATGCCTCAAGTTATCAGAGTCTCGCTGCAGGTTTCGGCAATATTTATGTCAGTCTGTCGGATAGTTTTATTGAAGCGTTTGATCAGCGTAGTAGCGCCAGCGTATGGCGTCAGACAGGACTTGAAAATCGCCAGATCACTGCGCCTGTTACCTTGGGTACGACAATTGTCGTCGGTGATTTTGAGGGCTATCTGCACTTTATGTCTCAGGTAGACGGGCACTTCGTTGCTCGCTATCAGGTTGATAGTGACGGTGTGCGTGGTGATATGGCCGTTGTTGATGATGTGTTGTATGTATTGGGTAATGGTGGACGTCTGGCCGCGTTACAGCTGAATTAATCTTTGTATGGTTGTTCAGGCGGCTATCTGTTTCTTCAGGTAGCCGCCATTTTGTTTTATATGAAAACGTTTTTTAAAAGTTGGTAATAAAAATATGCTTCCGGTAATTGCACTCGTCGGCCGTCCAAATGTGGGTAAATCGACACTGTTTAACAGGCTGACAAAAAGTCGCGACGCCCTGGTTGCGGACTATTCAGGTCTGACACGTGACCGGAAGTATGGCGAAGGTCGTTTAGGTGATCGTGATTACATCGTCGTTGATACGGGTGGTATTTCGGGTGATGAAGCCGGAATAGACTACAAAATGGCAGAACAGTCTCTGTTGGCGATTGAAGAGGCTGACATTGTCATGTTTCTTGTTGATGCCCGTGCGGGGCTGAATCCCGCGGATGAGATGATTGCTGATCACCTGCGTCGCTCGGAAAAAGAAAGTTATCTCATTGTTAACAAAACCGATGGTCTTGACCCTGATGTCGCCACCGCCGATTTCTTCGGTTTGGGGCTTTCCGAGCCGTTGCCTATTGCAGCATCGCATGGCCGGGGCGTGACTCAGTTGATCGAGTATGTGCTGGCCGAACTTCCGCTTCGTGAAGAGTCCGAAGAGGATGAAGAGCGTCAGCGTCAAAAAAAGATTGCCATCATTGGTCGTCCCAATGTTGGTAAGTCTACACTGGTGAATCGCATCCTCGGTGAAGATCGCGTGGTTGTTTTCGATCAGGCGGGTACCACCCGTGACAGTGTCTATATCCCTTTTGAAAGGGATGGTGAGCCTTATACACTGATTGACACGGCAGGTATTCGTCGTCGTAAGAATGTGACCGAAGCGGTGGAAAAGTTTTCCATTATTAAAACGCTGCGTGCGATTAATGATGCCAATGTTGTTGTATTGGTTATTGATGCACGTGAAGGTGTTTCTGATCAGGATCTGCACCTGTTGGGTTACGTGCTTGACTCGGGGCGTTCGCTGGTTATTGCGATCAACAAGTGGGATGGCATGTCCGGGGACGAAAAAGAGGAGGTGCGCGAGCAATTGCGCCGCCGGTTGGAATTTGTCTCTTTTGCGCGGATGCATTTTATTTCGGCACTGCACGGTAGTGGTGTCGGTAATCTGTTTGCATCTGTCGATGAAGCCTATGGTTTTGCGATGACAAAATGGGCGACCAATAAGCTTACCCGCTTATTGGAGGATATTGTCGCAGATCACCAGCCACCGATGGTCAATGGTAATCGTATCAAATTAAGATACGCACACCAGGGCGGATCAAATCCCCCCATCATCGTTATTCATGGTAATCAGACCCGTTCACTGCCTGGTTCTTATAAACGCTATCTGGAAAATAAATTCACCAGTGTCCTGGGAATTAAAGGGACACCTTTGCGCTTTGAGTTTAAGAGTAGTGAAAACCCGTTTAAGGATAAAAAGAACGAACTGACTAAGCGCCAGGTGATGAAAAAGCTTCGCCAGAAACTGCATAATGATAAACAGAAAAAGAAAGGTAAAAAGCGATAAGGTTCTACAGGAGTTAGACGCGACTTCGTCGCTTGCTAGTGGTTAGAACGGAAACTGCGTTTCCTGCTAGAAAAAGCCAAGAAAAAACATTAAACCGCCGCGAGGCGGTTTTTATGTTTTTGGATTCTGTTTTGCGGACGCTCTTACGAAGCAGGTTGTCACAAGACCGATAAAGATGCTCTGCTAACCACTAGCAAGCGAAGCGTCTAGCAGCGGCGCAGCCGCGTTCTAGCTGTAGATTTCAGATACGTTGTTCACAAGTAACCGGCTTATAGGTGGTTGCTTGTTTAAACTACCATGTGGTCTGACAAGGTTATACCACTTCAGATAACAGGGTAGTTTCGCATTTCGCTGAGCGGAATTGTTATACAGTTTACCGTAAGACCACTCCCGCATCAGCGTCTGTATAAAACGTTCCGCTTTGCCGTTTGTCTGAGGGCGATAGGGGCGCGTATTCATGGGGCGTGCACCGATCGCTTTGACGGCATTTCTAAAGGCTCTGCTGGTGTAGCACTTACCATTATCCGTCAGTACCCGTTTTACCTTCACATCCATTGCTTTCAGTATCTTAAGGGTGTTTTCAAAGAACCTGACTGCATCCTTAGCCGATTGCCTGGGGTGAACTTCTGCATGGCTCCAACGAGTATAATCATCGATACAGATATGCACGTATTCCCAACCAGCGCCTTTGGTCATCACTTTACGAACACCTGTCTTGCGGTGGCCTGGCTGGCTGAAACGTGCGACACGCTTGATATCGAAGTGAATTAGCCCGCCTGGCTCATCGTATTCATAACGACGGACGGGTTCTGTCTTTTTCAGCAAGTGACCACACATACGATGGGCAACAACACAGACCGTCGACAACGGCATCTTGAGTGTGGCAGCGATATTCGTTTGTGACCAGCCACCCAGAGCCAGCGCTTTTATCGCTTGCTCTTGCCAATAAAGCGTTCGCGATGAGATTCGTTTAGGTCGACTTTTACGATCCCGAAGTCCTTTGAGGCCTTCTTGATGATATCGCCTGATCCAGCGATAGATCAGGCTTTTAGATACCTCGAAAAAGTCAGCCAATTCGGAGACAGGCACATCTTCTTCAAGATGTTTTTTGACAATTAAAACTCGACTATGGAGGCTAGATTTTGCATTCTTGTGCATGGTTGTTCACTCCTCTGTTTAAAGGGCTATTGATTTCGCAACCAACAGCTTCCTATACAACCGAGTTGTGAACAACCTCTCTGAATTTCACATCTAGCCACTCGTTTTTAAAAACTCCAATATTTTTCATTAAATTGACACTTTTTCGTGCCGCCCTGTTGACTCCTCTGCCCCAGAATGTAGAATGCGCTTCCTCGCTTGAGACAGCCACCGGAAATGGTCACTGAAACAAGTCGGGCTGTTAGGTTTAACACCTTGATAACACAGTGTTTACAGCGGTTTTCAAGCAACGTTAAGCAAAACAGGAAGCCGATCAGGCGGTTTGAAAATTTACTGAAAATTCTCAAACAAAATGGTTGACTTCATCCGGGTGTTGAGTAGAATACGCACCTCGCTTGAGACACTCGCCGGCAACGGTTTGAGAGTTGATAGCAACGCTCTTTAACAGTTAGATCAGATAATTCGTGTGGGCGCTTGTTGAGATGAAGCACAAAAGCTTTATCAAAGTAAGCGACACCAAGTAAATTCATTTAAGTGTATTTGCAAGTTGTTTAATACTTTGAGCTAGATTTATATATGTCTTTTTCCGACATATTTGATTAAAACTGAAGAGTTTGATCATGGCTCAGATTGAACGCTGGCGGCAGGCTTAACACATGCAAGTCGAGCGGTAACAGAGAGTAGCTTGCTACTTTGCTGACGAGCGGCGGACGGGTGAGTAACGCGTAGAAATCTGCCTGGTAGTGGGGGATAGCCCAGAGAAATTTGGATTAATACCGCATACGCCCTACGGGGGAAAGCAGGGGACCTTCGGGCCTTGCGCTATCAGATGAGTCTGCGTCGGATTAGCTTGTTGGTGAGGTAATGGCTCACCAAGGCGACGATCCGTAGCTGGTCTGAGAGGATGATCAGCCACACTGGGACTGAGACACGGCCCAGACTCCTACGGGAGGCAGCAGTGGGGAATATTGCACAATGGGCGCAAGCCTGATGCAGCCATGCCGCGTGTGTGAAGAAGGCCTTAGGGTTGTAAAGCACTTTCAGCAGTGAGGAAAGGTTGTAGCTTAATACACTATAGCTGTGACGTTAACTGCAGAAGAAGGACCGGCTAACTCCGTGCCAGCAGCCGCGGTAATACGGAGGGTCCGAGCGTTAATCGGAATTACTGGGCGTAAAGCGCGCGTAGGCGGTTTGTTAAGTCAGATGTGAAAGCCCCGGGCTCAACCTGGGAACTGCACCTGATACTGGCAAACTAGAGTACAGAAGAGGGTGGTGGAATTTCCTGTGTAGCGGTGAAATGCGTAGATATAGGAAGGAACATCAGTGGCGAAGGCGACCACCTGGTCTGATACTGACGCTGAGGTGCGAAAGCGTGGGGAGCAAACAGGATTAGATACCCTGGTAGTCCACGCCGTAAACGATGTCTACTAGCCGTTGGGACACTTGATGTCTTAGTGGCGCAGCTAACGCACTAAGTAGACCGCCTGGGGAGTACGGCCGCAAGGTTAAAACTCAAATGAATTGACGGGGGCCCGCACAAGCGGTGGAGCATGTGGTTTAATTCGACGCAACGCGAAGAACCTTACCTACTCTTGAAATCCAGAGAATTCGCTAGAGATAGCTTAGTGCCTTCGGGAACTCTGTGACAGGTGCTGCATGGCTGTCGTCAGCTCGTGTTGTGAAATGTTGGGTTAAGTCCCGTAACGAGCGCAACCCTTGTCCTTATTTGCCAGCACGTAATGGTGGGAACTCTAAGGAGACTGCCGGTGACAAACCGGAGGAAGGTGGGGACGACGTCAAGTCATCATGGCCCTTACGAGTAGGGCTACACACGTGCTACAATGGCCGGTACAGAGGGCCGCAAACCTGCGAGGGGGAGCAAATCTCAGAAAACCGGTCGTAGTCCGGATTGGAGTCTGCAACTCGACTCCATGAAGTCGGAATCGCTAGTAATCGCGAATCAGAATGTCGCGGTGAATACGTTCCCGGGCCTTGTACACACCGCCCGTCACACCATGGGAGTGGATTGCACCAGAAGTAGTTAGTCTAACCTTCGGGAGGACGATTACCACGGTGTGGTTCATGACTGGGGTGAAGTCGTAACAAGGTAGCCCTAGGGGAACCTGGGGCTGGATCACCTCCTTAAACGATAGTGGATTCTTAGCAAGCGTTCACACGAATTATCTGATCACTGATAGAGAGAGCACATTGGTTCTGACCGATTGAAGGCTTGTAGCTCAGCTGGTTAGAGCGCACCCCTGATAAGGGTGAGGTCGGTGGTTCAAGTCCACTCAGGCCTACCACTTTCCCTGGCAACAGCTTGAGTAGGTGGTTAGTTAGAACTGAAGTTAAGTAGCTCGTCTGGGGCTATAGCTCAGCTGGGAGAGCGCCTGCTTTGCACGCAGGAGGTCTGCGGTTCGATCCCGCATAGCTCCACCATTTTGCTGAACCGGCTCATAAAAGCCTTAAAACATACACATCACCCTGATGTTTATCTTTTAAAGCTTTTAGCTTTAAACGCTCTTTAACAATTGAATCCTGTAACAAAACGAGAAATGTACAAGCGCTTATCCGGCGTAAATGTATCGTTACTTCAGCGTCATCTTTGATGACAATGAAGTTTTATCAGTGACTTTGACAGACCCTTTTGGGTTATATGGTCAAGTGACTAAGCGTGCACGGTGGATGCCTTGGCAGTCAGAGGCGATGAAGGACGTGGTAACCTGCGATAAGGTTCGGGGAGTCGGTAAACAGACTTTGATCCGGACATTTCCGAATGGGGAAACCCACCCAGTATAAGCTGGGTATCTCTTAGTTGAATACATAGACTTTGAGAGGCGAACCCGGGGAACTGAAACATCTAAGTACCCGGAGGAAAAGAAATCAACCGAGATTCCCCTAGTAGCGGCGAGCGAACGGGGACCAGCCCTTAAGCTACTTTAACGTTAGCAAAACACTCTGGAAAGTGTGGCCATAGTGGGTGATAGCCCTGTATGCGAAAACGTTTTAGTAGTGAAATCGAGTAGGACGGGACACGTGTTATCCTGTCTGAATATGGGGGGACCATCCTCCAAGGCTAAATACTCCTGACTGACCGATAGTGAACCAGTACCGTGAGGGAAAGGCGAAAAGAACCCCTGTGAGGGGAGTGAAATAGAACCTGAAACCGTGTACGTACAAGCAGTGGGAGCGGTCCTTGAGACCGTGACTGCGTACCTTTTGTATAATGGGTCAGCGACTTAATTTTAGTAGCAAGGTTAACCGTCTAGGGGAGCCGTAGGGAAACCGAGTCTTAATAGGGCGTACAGTTGCTAGGATTAGACCCGAAACCGAGCGATCTATCCATGGGCAGGTTGAAGGTTGAGTAACATCAACTGGAGGACCGAACCGACTACCGTTGAAAAGTTAGCGGATGACCTGTGGATCGGAGTGAAAGGCTAATCAAGCTCGGAGATAGCTGGTTCTCCTCGAAAGCTATTTAGGTAGCGCCTCGTGTCTCACCATTGGGGGTAGAGCACTGTTTCGGCTAGGGGGTCATCCCGACTTACCAACCCGATGCAAACTCCGAATACCAATGAGTGCAATCACGGGAGACACACGGCGGGTGCTAACGTCCGTCGTGAAAAGGGAAACAACCCAGACCGTCAGCTAAGGTCCCAAAGTTATGGTTAAGTGGGAAACGATGTGGGAAGGCTTAGACAGCTAGGAGGTTGGCTTAGAAGCAGCCACCCTTTAAAGAAAGCGTAATAGCTCACTAGTCGAGTCGGCCTGCGCGGAAGATATAACGGGGCTCAAACCATACACCGAAGCTACGGACGCTGTTTACAGCGTGGTAGAGGAGCGTTCTGTAAGCCGTTGAAGGGAAAGCTGTAAGGCATCCTGGAGGTATCAGAAGTGCGAATGCTGACATGAGTAACGATAAGGGGAGTGAAAAACTTCCCCGCCGGAAGACCAAGGGTTCCTATCCAATGCTAATCAGGGTAGGGTGAGTCGACCCCTAAGGCGAGGCTGAAGAGCGTAGTCGATGGGAAACAGGTTAATATTCCTGTACTTCTTGTTATTGCGATGGAGTGACGGAGAAAGCTAGGCCAGCACGGCGTTGGTTGTCCGTGTTTAAGGTTGTAGGCTGGGAACTTAGGCAAATCCGGGTTCCTAAGGCCGAGAATTGATGACGAGCCCTCTTTTGGGTGAAGTGGTTGATGCTATGCTTCCAGGAAAAACTTCTAAGCTTCAGATAACAAGAAATCGTACCCCAAACCGACACAGGTGGTCAGGTAGAGAATACCAAGGCGCTTGAGAGAACTCGGGTGAAGGAACTAGGCAAAATGGTACCGTAACTTCGGGAGAAGGTACGCCGGTGCTGGTGATGGGACTTGCTCCCTAAGCTGGCGCTGGTCGAAGATACTAGGTGGCTGCGACTGTTTATTAAAAACACAGCACTCTGCAAACACGAAAGTGGACGTATAGGGTGTGACGCCTGCCCGGTGCTTGAAGGTTAATTGATGGGGTTAGCTTCGGCGAAGCTCTTGATCGAAGCCCAAGTAAACGGCGGCCGTAACTATAACGGTCCTAAGGTAGCGAAATTCCTTGTCGGGTAAGTTCCGACCTGCACGAATGGCGTAACGATGGCCACACTGTCTCCACCCGAGACTCAGTGAAATTGAAATTGCGGTTAAGATGCCGTATATCCGCGGCTAGACGGAAAGACCCCGTGAACCTTTACTATAGCTTCGCAGTGGACTTTGATATTACTTGTGTAGGATAGCTGGGAGGCTTTGAAACCTGGACGCCAGTTCAGGTGGAGCCAATCTTGAAATACCAGCCTGGTACTATTGAGGTTCTAACTCAGGTCCCTTATCGGGATCGAGGACATTGTGTGGTGGGTAGTTTGACTGGGGCGGTCTCCTCCTAAAGAGTAACGGAGGAGTACGAAGGTGCGCTCAGCATGGTCGGAAATCATGCAACGAGTATAAAGGCATAAGCGCGCTTGACTGCGAGACAGACACGTCGAGCAGGTACGAAAGTAGGTCTTAGTGATCCGGTGGTTCTGTATGGAAGGGCCATCGCTCAACGGATAAAAGGTACTCCGGGGATAACAGGCTGATACCGCCCAAGAGTTCACATCGACGGCGGTGTTTGGCACCTCGATGTCGGCTCATCACATCCTGGGGCTGAAGCCGGTCCCAAGGGTATGGCTGTTCGCCATTTAAAGTGGTACGCGAGCTGGGTTTAGAACGTCGTGAGACAGTTCGGTCCCTATCTGCCGTGGACGTTTGAGATTTGAGAAGAGTTGCTCCTAGTACGAGAGGACCGGAGTGAACGAACCTCTGGTGTTCGGGTTGTCATGCCAATGGCATTGCCCGGTAGCTATGTTCGGACAGGATAACCGCTGAAAGCATCTAAGCGGGAAGCCCCCTTCAAGATGAGATCTCACTGGGACCTTGAGTCCCCTGAAGAGCCGTTCAAGACCAGGACGTTGATAGGCTGGGTGTGTAAGCGTTGTGAGGCGTTGAGCTAACCAGTACTAATTGCTCGTGAGGCTTGACCATATAACGCCAAAAGCGTTTGGGTCATTGATTAACGATACATGAGTGAGTCATCTGAAGAAAACAGAGAGACACACAACACGGATATGAGTTTGTACACTCTCCGGTTACAGGATTCGAATGACGCTTTGAACGACAAGCCAACGCTTGAGTTCAAATCGTTAGAGCAACCAGTTTTGCTTGGCGACCATAGCGAGATGGAACCACCCGATCCCTTACCGAACTCGGAAGTGAAACGTCTTAGCGCCGATGGTAGTGTGGGGTTTCTCCATGCGAGAGTAGGTCATCGCCAAGCACCTAATTATCATACCCTTTGGGTAAAGACGAAACCCCAGCACGCTGTGCTGGGGTTTTTTCGTTTGTGGGCAAAGGGAGAATCAGACGCTGCTACGCAGCTTGCTTATGTGGACTCCCCTCTGTCAACAATGAAACGATTTTGACTTAGAATAAATGCACGCTTATGTTCGAGCTCTGATTGAGTCGCTAACTCTGGCTCACTGATATTTACGCGAACTACCGGATCATATCTAGAACGCGAGCTTTAATGCTCTTAGCAAGTAACTGATTACGGTAGCTGATTTTCATCTAAGTAAAGCATTTCATTGGGACATATTAGGCTCAGGCAGTCATTGCCTGGGCCTGATATTCTGTTCCTTTGCTCAACATAGCAAAGGCGGTTCTAATGGTTTTATTCGCCAGCGCCACTGCTGCACAACGTTTCCCACGCCGTTCAATCAGTTGTTTCAGCCAGACCTCTTTAGTGGTTTTTGGCAGTCGCTTACTCAGTGCACTAACAACCGCCATTGCACCACTGATTAACTGACTTCGTACCATAACCTGCTTCACATGACGCCCAATTGAACCGAGTTTCGCTTTTCCGCCCGTTGAGTGCTGTATAGGGGTCACTCCGACACACGCAGAGGCCTCTCGTCCATTTTTGAAATGGAGATCATCACTACAACCGAGAAGAACATATAAGTTAATGGCATTGATAACGGAGACGCCTTCCAATGCCATCAGACGCTCACAATCAGGGTGTAGTTTTACTGCTTGAGCCAAACACTCATCGTAGGCTTTAATACGATTAATCGTTAGAAGACAAACTTGCCAGGTGGCATGAAGCGCATCTCTAAAGGGCATACTAAAGCCATTGTCGGCATCTTCTAATGTACGTTGAACGGCACCGCTCAAGCCGCCTCTACCTTTGACAGACGATCCGTGAATATTAAATTCAGCGAGGAGTGCGCGAACCTGATTCTGTAGGGCAACTTTCTGTTTAACGGCTAATTCACGCATTCTCAATAGAGATTGGAGCTCTTGTTGAGCGATGGACTTGCCGTTGATAAATTGAACATCTACGAGCTGACTGGCCTGAACGATTGCCAGTGCATCATTGGCATCAGTCTTCTGCGTTTGGCGGATATTCGAAACGAGCTTGGCAGAAATGAGCTTAGCTTCGTGTCCATGCTTCTCAGCAGTCTGTTTCCAATAATTAGAGGTTGCACAGGCCTCAAAGACAACGGTCATGGGTTTTGATTTGGCTAACCATTCTTCAAAATGGCTAGGTGTCATTTCTTTGTTTGAGAGCACGGTATTGCGTTTAACAACGCAGATCTGAAAGACCTCTTTTGCCAAATCAACGCCAGCAATGGTAGTGTTCATATCACGGACTCCAGTTGGTTGTGTGAGAACTGTCAGCGTACCTCGGTTCCTGTTCAGGGGCGAGGGGAGTCCAATTATCTAGGACGGCGCTGCGCGCCTGCTAGTGGTTAGAATAAGCGTAAGAGCAAAAGCAAAAGTCTTCTTAGCGACGCTAGCATGCCCTCTGGGTACCTCGTCGCGATAGCTTCAGAATTCAGTCTCACTGGTGTCACGGCTTTTTCTAGCAGGAGTCGAAGGCTCCGTTCTAACAAGTGGCGTAGCCACGTCTAGCAAGCTGCGAAGCAGCGGTCTAGCGACTCTTTTCAGTGATTCTGGTCATCATTAGTCTCAGGTATAATCTGTTTGGCTTGCTAGCAGTGGAAATACTTTATATATTGCGTCCTCGTTTGAAGCCTCCTCTGGTAGTCGAGAAGACAGAATCTAAGTAATAAGCAGGTAATAATGTATACCGAAGAAGATATTCGCCGTTTACGCTGGCAAAGCCGAAGAGGCATGCTGGAGCTGGATGTATTGTTTGTACCCTTCATGGAAGAAGCTTTTGAGGGACTGCAATCTGATGACCAGGATCGCTTTGTGAAACTACTTGCCTGCGAGGATGCTGAGCTTTTTGTCTGGTTGATGGAGCGGGAAGAACCTACTGATCCGGATATGCAGCGTATCGTGCGGATCATTCTTGATCGTGTTCAGCCCACTTCAAATTGAGGTGAAGCCCTCCGTTTTTGCGCGGGGGGTGTTTCTTTTACTTACTGGATTATCGCTTGTTTCGCTTTGGCTTTCCGGCTTGAGTGTCATCTTCAAGGTTTTTCTCTCCATCGCCTGTATAAGCTATTTGTTTTTCTGTTGGTCCCGTTTTATTAGTCTCAGGCATTCGCGCTCTGTTACCGGCTTACGCTGGCTTGCAGGGTGCAAGGCTGTGGTCGTCTGTCTGAGTAATGGTGACTGGATAGAGGTCGAGGCGATTCAGCAGCGGCTTAATTTTCCTTTGCTGCTGGGGTTGAAACTGAAGCTGAAAGGGCAGCGCCGCTGCGTTTCGCTTGTTATCTGGCGGGATAGTGTCACCGCTGATCATTTCAGAAAGCTCAGGGTGTTTCTGCGTTTCGCGCCACCACCGGTTAGTGCCAGTCATAGTTAACGGGCGTGAGGATGGTATCTCTTGCTTCAACTCCTGTTTCCGGATAGTCGAGTGTATAGTGCAGGCCTCTGCTTTCCTGGCGTTGCATGGCTGAACGTATAATCAGATCTGAGACCACTGCCAGGTTCCGCAACTCCAGGAGGTCCCGGCTAACTTTGTAGTTACTGTAATATTCACTGATCTCCTGTTGTAACAGGTCGACCCTGTGTTTGGCGCGTTGCAGCCTTTTGTTGGTTCTTACAATGCCAACGTAATCCCACATGAAGCGTCGCAGTTCATCCCAGTTGTGAGCGATAATGACATCTTCATCTGAATTAGTTACCTGGCTTTCATCCCAGGCCGGTATCTCCGGCAAATCACCGAGAGGGTGGTTGTGGCTGACAATATGTTTTGCCGCGGATGAGGCATACACAATGCATTCAAGCAGTGAGTTGCTGGCCAGTCTGTTGGCACCGTGTAATCCTGTAAACGATGTTTCACCGATAGCATAGAGCCCTTCAACATCGCTCATGCCATGCTGGTTGGTCATTATTCCGCCGCAGGTATAGTGTGCAGCGGGGACAACAGGAATGGCTTCTTTGGTGATATCGATACCGTATTTGAGGCAACGTTCATAAATTGTCGGGAAGTGTTGCGTGATAAATTCTGCAGGCTTATGTGATATGTCCAGAAACAGGCAGTCACAGCCAAGGCGTTTCATCTCGTGGTCGATAGCTCTGGCAACAATATCTCTGGGCGCCAGTTCGCCCCGCTGGTCAAACTTATCCATAAACCGGCTACCGTCGGGTAACCGCAACTTGCCTCCTTCTCCGCGGACAGCTTCAGAGATAAGAAATGATTTCGCCTGTGGATGATAAAGGCAGGTAGGATGAAACTGATTAAACTCCAGGTTGCCAACTCTGCAACCCGCACGCCATGCCATTGCTATGCCGTCGCCTGATGCGCCGTCTGGATTGCTGGTGTAAAGGTAGGCTTTGCTGACACCACCGGTCGCAAGAATGGTCGAGCCAGCTTTAAACACATCTACATGCCCGCTGCTGTTATTGAGTACATACGCACCGATACAGCGGTTGTCGGCGAGATTTAATTTATGCCGGGTAATCAGGTCTACGGCGATACGATCTTCAAGCAGATCAATGTTCGCGCAACTGCGTGCACGTTCGATGAGTGTTTGCTGAATTGCCTGGCCGGTGGCATCGGCCGAGTGAATGATACGGCGATGACTATGGCCTCCTTCTTTGGTGAGGTGGTATTCATTGCCCACCCGGGTAAAAGGGACGCCTTGCCCGATAAGCCAGTCAATACTCTCCTTGCCGTGCTCTACAGTAAAGGCAACCGCATCGCGGCGGCTGAGATTTGCGCCAGCGTTGATCGTGTCCTGTATATGCGCCTGAGTGCTGTCAGTATCATCGAGAACTGCAGCAACCCCGCCCTGAGCCTGATAAGTCGATCCGCTGGTCAGGCTGGCTTTACTGAGGACTGCAATTTTGAATGAGTCAGGTAGCTGCAGGGCCAGTCCAAGCCCTGATGCTCCGCTGCCAATGATTAAGACATCGTACTGAAACTCATTACTCATGTGAGGACTCTCAACTGCTATCAATATTATCCGCTAATTATTGCCTGAAGCTGTGTCAGGAGCCAGAGCGAGCGGGGATTAATTGATTTTTTTTTAACGTTTATGGAACTTAGTCACGACATAAGGCTCTTACGATATAACTTAAGTTCAACTCTGATGATGGGTTGCACTAAACAGGGGGTGGCATTCATACTTCCTTGAAGCTGTAAGCAGCTACATTAGTTTGGAACTGTTCATACAATAAGGAATCGAATGTCCAGCGAAAGCCAAGCATCGATAGATCATAAGCTGGTCAAGCGTGTTCAGGAAGGTGATAAAACCGCCTTTGATCTGTTGGTGAAGAAATACCAGCATAAAATAATTGGACTGATTGGTCGTTATGTATATGACCACCATGAAGCGATGGATGTCTCTCAGGAGGCTTTTATAAAAGCCTACCGGGCGTTGCCAAATTTTCGTGGTGATAGTGCTTTTTACACATGGCTATATCGGATTGCGATTAATACGGCTAAAAATCATCTGGTCGCTAAGGGGCGAAGGCCACCGGATATGGATGTTGATGTCGATGATGCACATCATTATGAAGGTGATAGCGGCTTAAAAGATATTGAGACCCCTGAGAATAGTTTATATCGGGATGAGCTGGCGCGAGTGGTTAGAGAGGCGATGGACAAATTGCCTCAGGATCTTCGGGCCGCCTTATCTCTTCGGGAGTTTGACGGGATGAGTTATGAAGATATAGCTCAGGTTATGGATTGTCCGGTTGGTACCGTCCGCTCTCGAATATTTCGGGCCCGGGAAGCGATTGATAAAGAAATTGCCCCACTACTGAACTAGTTGGCCCGTTTAAAATGAAAGTTACATCAGGCAGTTGGTTTTTTACTGATGCTTTGGTAAAAAATTACCGATAGCTGTTAAACAGATACTTAATCCGTTAGGAGTTGGCTAATGAGCGAACAACCCAAAGAAGCTCTTTCTGCATTGATGGACAATGAAGTTGGTGACTTTGAGTTACGCAGCCTGTTAAAGCAGAGTGCGGACAATCAGGAGCTCTCAGGCCAGTGGCGTCGCTATCATGTTGCCAGTTCACTGTTAAAAAATGAGCAGTTGGGTGCAGGTGATATCAGTGAATCGGTTATGAGTGCTATTGATGCTGAGCCTGCATTGAATGTGAATTCTGAAAAGCCTGCAAAAAAAGCAGGTATATCAGGAAACAGTTTCTTTAAACCGTTGATCAGCATGGCTGTTGCTGCGTCGGTTACAGCTGTTGTAATTCTGGGCGGGCAGAACTTTATTGGTAACCCACAGCAGGGCGTCGACGCCGGTCTTGCACAGGCTCCTGAACCTGCCATAACGACTTTTCAGCCCAGCTTTGCTCCATCACGTGATCTGATGAGGGCTCAGTTTGGTGCGCCACGGATCTCTCATCAGACCGATAGCAGTAGTGACGATATTATCCGTTTCAATGCGGGCCTGAACAGCTATATCCGTCAGCATAATGTATTGCGTCAGGGGAAACTGGTGAGTTCTTCGCCAGGCTGGATTCCGGAAGGTTATTCTGCCGTTAAGAATGCGATGGCACCGGGTGCAGAGTTAACCGTTTTCAGTAATGGTGTTAACTCTTTTACCCTGAGCATTGAACGTACCAATGGTGCGGCGGTTCCCGAAGGGGCAACGCAGATGGGTAATATGGTTGCGATAGGCAAGAAGGTCGATCAGTTCTTCGTCACGGTTGTTGGTGATGTACCGCTGATGGTTGCTGATCGGGTGGTTAATTCAATTGATAAGATACAGTAAGTCAGATGCTTGAAGAGAATGGGCGTGTTGTACGTATCGAGTCAGGGACGGTATGGGTTGAAACCGTAAAGCAGAGTTCCTGCTCCAGCTGTAGCGCCCAGAAAGGTTGTGGTCAAAGCTTGTTAGCCAAAGTGGGTGACGGCAGACGCATGGAAATTCAGGTTGATAACCCCCAGCACCTTGACGTAGCCATTGATGACGATGTCACCCTTGGGGTTGGTGAACGGTCATTTATAACCGCGTCCTTTCTTGTTTATATGTTGCCTTTGTTGGTGATGTTTATTTTTGCAGTGGTGGCCCAGCTGGCTGGGTTTTCTGAGCCTAAAGTGATTTTAATTGCCGTTTTAGGATTGGCAGGTGGCTTTTTGCTAACCCGCTTTATATCTGGCCTGATAAGCCAGAATTGCAGCTACCGACCGGTGCTGCTTCGCAGAGTCTGATCTTTTTGTAGTAATAATTGATATACAGGACAAACGATATGAAACTAGTCAGAGCGACTTTTAGTCTGGTTCTTTTCTGGTTGTGTGTGAGTAGTGTACACGCTGCGCTGCCGGAGTTTAAAGAGCTGGTCAAGCAGACCTCCCCCTCAGTCGTTAATATTAGTACTACCCAGCAGAGCCATAGCCCGGTTCGCGGAGCTCCTGATATGCAGCTGCCTGATGGCCAGGATATCCCGGATATATTTAAGCATTTCTTCCGTATTCCCGAGGGTCATGGGAATTCACCCCGTCATAAAGCTCCTCAGTCATTAGGGTCCGGATTTATTATTTCGGAGGATGGCTACATTCTGACTAACCATCATGTTGTTGCTGATGCAGACAAAGTGATCGTGCGACTAAGTGATCGACGGGAGTTGGAAGCTAAGATTATTGGTTCTGATAAGCGCTCGGATGTTGCGCTATTGAAAATTGACGCCAATGATCTGCCTGCCGTTAAAATTGGTGATTCCGATAAGGCTGAAGTAGGTGAGTGGGTACTCGCTATTGGTTCTCCCTTCGGATTTGATCACTCTGTTACTGCCGGGATCATCAGTGCGACTGACAGAAGCCTGGCAAACGAAACCTATGTTCCCTTTATTCAGACTGATGTTGCAATCAATCCGGGCAACTCTGGTGGTCCGCTGTTTAATATGAATGGCGAAGTTATTGGTATTAATTCCCAGATCTATACACGATCTGGTGGTTTTATGGGGCTGTCTTTTTCTATCCCGATGAATGTTGCGATGGAAGTGGTTGAGCAACTCAAAGATAAAGGCAAAGTCAGCCGGGGATGGCTGGGCGTTATTATTCAGGAAGTTAACCGTGATCTGGCCGAATCGTTTGGTCTGGATAAGCCTGGTGGTGCCTTGATTGCTAAAGTCCTGCCAGATAGCCCAGCGGAAGCGGCAGGCCTGAAGGAAGGCGATATTATCTATAGTTTTAATGGCAATAGAATTGATCGCTCTGGGGATCTACCGCATCAGGTAGGACGTATCCCGCCGGAAACTGATGCCAAGATCGGTGTTGTGCGTGACGGTAAGAAACAGACCATTACGGTGACAATCGGATTACTCCCGGCTCAGGGTGCCGAGCTGAAAACATCAGCTAAAGATGAAGCAGAAGCGTCGACTAACCGGTTGAATATAAAACTCAGTGCTCTTGACGATCAGCTGCGGGAGCGTTTAACCGTAACCGATGGGGTTGTGGTACGTGAGGTCGATGACGGCCCCGGTGCTGAAGCCGGTTTGATGGTGGGCGATGTGATTACCATGATTAACGGCGAAGAGATTGATTCGATCGACACCTTTGCCTCTGTGGTAGATGCTTTGCCAGAGAACAAGGCGGTGCCGATGCGAATTGTGCGTCGGGGCAGTCCGATGTTTATTCCTCTTAAACTGAAATAAAACAGTATGATTCAGAGGGGCGTTCAGCCCCTCTGTTTATTTTGCCGGGCGTTTCTCTTTGATGGTCGAAACAGATGAAATACGGTACACTTGCCCGCTTCAGAATTGCGCCCTGACAATGGGGCCGCATAGTTTCTATTATTAGCTGGTGATTCCGTAGTGAGTAAGCTCGAACACATCCGTAACTTTTCTATTATTGCCCATATTGACCATGGTAAGTCTACCCTGGCCGATCGCTTTATTCAGACCTGTGGAGGGCTGGAAGAGCGTGAAATGGAAAAACAGGTTCTCGACTCTATGGATATCGAGCGAGAACGCGGAATCACCATCAAGGCACAGAGCGTGACGCTCAATTATACGGCCCAGGATGGCAACACTTACCAGCTTAACTTTATCGATACTCCCGGGCATGTAGACTTTAGCTACGAAGTGTCCCGTTCGCTCGCCGCATGTGAAGGTGCATTACTGGTGGTTGATGCCGCACAGGGCGTTGAAGCTCAGTCCGTTGCAAACTGCTATACCGCTCTGGAGCAGGGGCTGGAGGTGTTGCCTGTTCTCAATAAGATGGATCTGCCTCAGGCAGAGCCTGACCGGGTACGCCATGAAATTGAAGAAGTGATCGGCATTGATGCTGAAAATGCGGTCGCCTGTAGTGCTAAAAGTGGTATGGGTATTGATGATGTACTGGAAGCGCTGGTTAAACACATTCCGCCACCTGAAGGTGATCCTGATGCCCCCTTGCAGGCACTGATTATTGACTCCTGGTTTGATAACTATCTGGGTGTGGTTTCTCTGGTACGGGTTAAACAGGGGACTCTGCGTAAAAAAGATAAAATTCTGATCAAGTCTAACCGTCAGGTGCAGCCGGTTGATAGTGTCGGTATCTTTACACCTAAACGTAAAGAAACGGGTGTGTTAAGAGCCGGGGAAGTGGGTTATGTGGTCGCCGGTATTAAAGATATTCATGGCGCTCCGGTGGGCGATACTATTACCCATGCCAAAACACCCGATGTCGAAATGTTGCCTGGCTTTAAGCGGGTTCAGCCGCAGGTTTACGCGGGTCTTTTTCCTACCAGTTCCGATGATTATGAAGATTTCAGGGAGGCGCTCGACAAACTGACGCTGAATGATGCTTCGCTGTTCTTTGAACCTGAGTCTTCAGATGCGCTGGGCTTCGGCTTCCGTTGTGGTTTCCTGGGGATGCTGCATATGGAAATCATTCAGGAACGTCTGGAGCGTGAATATGATCTGGATCTGGTCACGACGGCGCCAACGGTAATTTATGAGCTATTGCTGACCAATGGCGACGTGGTGAAGATTGACAGTCCGTCGAAGCTGCCGGATCCGGGATCAGTCAAAGAGATGCGTGAACCGATTGTTGAAGCGAATATTCTTGTGCCTCAGGAGTATCTCGGACAGGTGATCGGACTCTGCGTTGAAAAACGTGGGGTACAAAAAAATATGAATTTCGTCGGTAATCAGGTTCAGGTCTCCTATGAACTGCCGATGGCTGAAGTCGTACTGGACTTTTTTGATCGTCTTAAATCGGTCAGCCGGGGTTATGCGTCATTAGAGTATAACTTTATTCGTTTTGAACCGGCTCAGCTGGTGAGACTGGATATCCTTATCAATGGTGAAAAGGTTGATGCTCTGGCTGTCATTCTGCATAAAGATAATGCACCTTACCGGGGCCGGATGCTCTGTGAAAAAATGAAAGAGCTGATCCCCCGGCAGATGTTTGATGTCGCTATTCAGGCGGCTATCGGTGGTAAAATCATCTCCCGAACCAATGTTAAAGCGCTGCGTAAAAATGTAATAGCTAAGTGTTATGGCGGCGATGTCAGTCGTAAGAAGAAGCTATTGCAGAAACAGAAAGAAGGTAAAAAACGGATGAAGCAGGTGGGAAGGGTTGAGATACCTCAGGATGCCTTCCTTGCAGTTTTGAAAGTTGATAGCTAGGACGTATTTGCATGGATTTTGATTTTGCTCTGATACTGGTGATCCTCACCTTTTTAGCCGCGCTGGGTTGGATCTATGACCGGGTGGTATTAGCCGGACCGCGAAAAGCACGGCTGGCTGCTGCGCAGCAGACCAGTGGTGATCTGCCTGCGGAAACGCTGGAGCAGCTCAGCAAGGAAAACGGTGTGGTTGACCTGTGTCGCTCGTTGTTCCCTGTGTTGCTGGTTGTTCTTATTCTTCGCTCGTTTATTATTGAGCCGTTCCAGATCCCCTCCGGGTCGATGAAGCCGACGCTTAAAATCGGTGATTTTATCCTGGTTAACAAGTGGCACTACGGCTTTCGCCTGCCGGTGATCGGCACTAAGATTATTCCAATGAATACTCCTGAGCGCGGCGATGTCGTGGTGTTTAAGTATCCTAAAGACCCGGGTGTGAACTACATTAAACGGGTGGTTGGATTGCCGGGCGACCGGGTGACCTATCAGAATAAAACAGTTTATATCAATGGTCAGCCGCAAACTCAGGTGCTGCTGGAACAACTGCCACCGCAGAATCCTCAGCTACTGCTGATGGATGAGACTCTGGGGGATGTGACTCATCAGATCTACCGTGATGTGGCGCCTCCACGCCGGCCTGCCGAATGGGTTGTGCCTGAAGGGCAGTATTTTGTTATGGGTGATAATCGCGATAATAGTAACGACAGTCGCTTTTGGGGCTTTGTACCGGATGAGTTGCTGGTGGGTAAAGCTTTCGCCGTGTGGATGCACTGGCAGGGCTTCTTTACTCTGCCTGATTTTAGTGATGTACGCACTATCCATTAAAAGGAAAATTGGGGTAAGTTATGTCAATACGAAATAAACAGCGTGGCGTGTCATTTTTCTCTCTGATGATTATTCTGATCGTTGCGGGGATCTTTTTTGCGGTCGGCATGAAGTTGTTGCCGGTTTACTGGGATCACGGCCTGGTGACCTCGATGATGGAGGAACTGGTTGAAGAACCTGAAACTAAAAAGGATTCTCCGGTGGAAACCCGCAATAAAATCTCTAAGCGTCTGCGTATTAATCAGGTAAAACTTCCTGTTCAGGACGCGGTTGGCATTGCTGTTAAAGATGGCGTGAAAACCATCACGCTGCAATATAACGTCACTGTGCCAATGTTCTATAATGTTGACGCCGTGGTGAAGTTTCATGAGCAATATGAAGTGATTGTCCGTTGATTATTAAGCCTGCCACTGACCTGGCTAAAAAGTTGGGTTATCAGTTTAACGATGAGAGCATGATCGAATTAGCTCTGACTCATCGAAGCCACGGAAAGCGCAATAATGAACGGCTGGAGTTCCTTGGTGACTCGATTCTCAATTTCGTAATTGCCGAGGCGTTGTATCGGCGTTTTCCTGAAGCTAAAGAGGGGCAATTGAGTCGGTTGCGAGCGCAGTTGGTGAAAGGGGAAACCCTGGCCGAACTGGCCCGCGAGATGAAACTGGGCGATTATCTGCGGTTGGGCTCTGGTGAGCTGAAAAGCGGTGGATACCGACGCGACTCAATTCTCGCGGATACTGTTGAGGCGATTATCGGTGCCATCTATCTGGATAGCAATATGGATCAGTGCCGTCCTTATATCCTGAGCTGGTATCAGTCCCGCCTGGAGCAGACCTCGCTGGAAGATACCCAGAAAGATTCTAAAACCCGGTTGCAGGAGTTTCTTCAGTCGCGTCGGGCTCCTTTACCAGACTATGAGTTGCTGTCGGTGAGCGGTGAAGCCCACAAACAGACTTTTGAAATTCGCTGTGCGGTGACATTACTGGAACAGCCCACGGACGGCAAGGGTAGCAGTCGGCGTCAGGCGGAACAGAACGCGGCCAAAAAGGCGCTTGATAAACTAAAGGTAGTTAAATCATGAGTCGCGACCTGAGTTATCTGCTACATCAGCCAAACGAAAATGAACATTGTGGCTTTGTTGCCATCATTGGTCGCCCGAATGTGGGTAAATCAACCCTGATGAATAAGATTCTGGGACAGAAGCTGAGTATTACGTCGCGTAAGCCTCAGACTACCCGGCACCAGATTGTTGGTATAAAAACCGAAGGTGATGTTCAGGCAGTCTATGTGGATACTCCGGGGCTACATAAAGATCAGGACAAGGCGATCAATCGCTATATGAACAAAGCCGCCAGTTCAGCATTGCGTGATGTTGATGTGGTGGTGTTTATTATCGACCGTACTGCCTGGACGGAAGAAGACGAGATCGTTTTTGAAAAACTGGGTGGTATTAAGTGTCCGGTGATTCTGGTCATTAACAAGATCGATCAGTTGGAGGATAAGGAATCCCTGCTACCGCATCTGGAAACTCTGTCGAGAAAGATGGAGTTTCTTGAAATTATCCCCATCTCAGCTAAAAACGGCACCAGTGTTGATCGCCTCGAAGCGGTGATTCATGAGCATTTGCCGAAAAGTATGCACTTTTATCCGGATGATCAGGTTACCGATCGCAGTTCTCGCTTTCTGGCGTCAGAACTGGTTCGGGAGAAACTGATGCGTAATCTCGGTGATGAAGTCCCTTATGGCACCACCGTTGAGATTGAAGAGTTTAAGCGTAACGAGCGCGGTATCCTGATTATCAGTGCGCTGATTCTGGTTGAGCGTGAAGGACAGAAGCGCATTGTGATCGGTGATAAGGGAGACAAGATCAAAGGAATTGGCCGGGATGCGCGTCTTGATATGGAAAAGATGTTTGATTCCAAAGTGATGCTTAATCTCTGGGTGAAAGTGCGCAGCAACTGGTCGGATGATGAACGGGCATTGCGCAGCCTTGGATATAACGATATTGAGTGATTAAAGGCAGCCAATGAGTTATCAGGTTGAAGCTCAGGCTGCTTATGTCCTGCATACCCGTCCTTACCGGGAGACCAGCCTGTTGGTTGATCTTTTTACTCTGGAACAAGGCAAAATCAGCGCGGTTGTTAAAGGCGCACGCAGTCCCCGTTCCAGAATGCGGGCAATGATGCAACCCTTTACCCCGTTGCAGGTCAGCTGGCGTGGACGACATGACCTGAAAACCCTGATTCAGGCTGAAGCGGTTGCGGCACCGCTGTTTCTCAAAGGCAGTGCGCTGATCTGTGGTCTGTATGTTAATGAACTGCTTGAGCGCCTGCTGCAACCCTCTGACGCGCACCCCCAGCTCTATGTTTATTATCAGTACGTGCTCAACGAGTTGCGGGCGGCCACCGATATTGAACTGGCGTTACGAACCTTTGAACAGCATCTGTTGCAACAGCTTGGTTATCAGTTCGATGTTCAGCAGTGCCAGCCGGAATTGATCTACCGTTATGAATCATCACAGGGATTTATCCCGGTGAGTCAGGTAACGGATAGTCTCAAGCCCTTCTGTTTTAGTGGTGATCAACTTCAGGGCGTTGTTGCTGAGCAGTATCACCGGCCAGAGATTCGCCGTGCGGCAAAACGATTGATGCGGTTGGCGCTCGGAACTCAGCTGGGCGACAGACCCTTGCGCAGTCGCGAACTTTTTCGGGGCTATATACCTAAGAGTATTATCCCTGAATTGTAAATTTTAAAAGCTCTATGGGCAGTCGGTGAATGGTGTCTCAAAGAAGGAGGCAGACTATTTCTCGGCAATGGATTCTAGTAAGCTCTGCAGATCCATAGAGTATTTTTCATTCCTGAATTGAGAAGAGGTTAACCGTGGTAGAACCAAGCCGTTTACTACTGGGGGTCAATATCGATCACATCGCGACACTGCGTCAGGCACGGGGTACCCGCTACCCTGACCCGGTGCAGGCCGCTGCGCTGGCGGAAGAAGCGGGTGCAGACGGTATTACAGTGCATCTGCGGGAAGACCGCCGGCATATTCAGGACCGCGACATCTACCTGTTGGCAGAAACACTGCAAACGCGGATGAATTTCGAGATGGCGGTCACTGATGAAATGGTCAGTATTGCTGAAAAAGTAAAGCCTGGACATGCGTGTCTGGTGCCTGAAAAACGTGAAGAGCTGACCACGGAAGGTGGTTTGGATGTGGTGGGACAGAAGGCTAAAGTTAAGGCTGCCTGCGATCGACTGGCTGCAGCGGGTGTCGAGGTGTCTCTGTTTATTGATCCGGATAAAGATCAGATTGATGCCACCGTTGCGTGTGGTGCTCCGGTCATTGAACTTCATACCGGCGCCTATGCCGATGCTGCAAATGCCACTCAACAGAAAGCTGAATTGGTACGCATCAGGGATGCTGCCGCGTATGCCTTTAGCAAAGGGCTGATCGTCAATGCGGGTCATGGTCTCAATTATCATAATGTTGAGCAGATCGCAGAGATACCCGAGATCAACGAACTGAATATCGGCCATGGCATTATCGCCCGGGCGGTGTTTGTTGGCCTGAAAGAGGCGATTGCTGAGATGCGTCGTCTGATGATGGAAACTCAGGTGCGAGTACAATCTCTGCGGGACGCTGTGCGCCGATGATTATCGGTGTCGGCACCGATCTGCTGGACATTCGTCGTATCGGTAAGGCGCTGGAGCGCACTCCACGGCTTGCCGAACGCATTCTGACACCACCGGAGCTGGAACAGTTTCGCAGCTCTTCCCGGCCGGTCAATTATCTCGCCAAACGCTTTGCAGCAAAAGAGGCTGCAGTAAAGGCACTGGGTACTGGCATTGGCCGGGGTATCAGCTGGCAGCATTTTACCATCACCTACGACAGTGCCGGTCGCCCATTGTTGCAGCTTCATGGTGGTGCGCTGGAAAAGGCAGAGCAGTTGGGCGTGCGACAGATTCATCTATCCTACAGTGATGAAGCCGATCATATTGTTGCATTTGCGGTGGCTGAGTCCTGACGAAGCGCTGTATTTCACCTTGCACTCTCTCCTGCAAGCTATTTTTATTGAGCTTTGATCTAACCCCCGGTACTATCTCGATCAATACTTTTGGTATATAGAATTCTCTTTTAATTCTATTCGGTTATAAATATATATTCTGATCGAAGACAGGCTGGTATGCAGGCTTATGACTATGAACTTTCCAACTATTGAAGATTATGTCGGTAATACACCGCTGGTTCGCCTGCAGCGACTTGATGTCGGACGTGGCAACACGGTGCTCTGTAAGCTGGAAGGAAATAACCCGGCGGGCTCGGTCAAAGACCGCCCGGCGCTGAGCATGATTCAGCTCGCTGAACAGCGGGGGCAGATAAAGCCAGGTGATACCCTGATCGAAGCAACCTCCGGAAATACCGGTATCGCGCTGGCGATGGCGGCGGCGATCAAGGGTTACAAGATGATACTGATCATGCCGGATAATAGCAGTGAAGAGCGCAAAACCTCAATGACCGCTTATGGTGCTCAGCTGATTCCGGTGACCAAAGAGCAGGGGATGGAAGGCGCCCGTGATCTGGCCTTGCGGATGCAGGCCGAGGGTAAAGGGGTTGTGCTTGATCAGTTTGCCAACAGGGATAATCCGGAAGCGCATTATCGTGGCACCGGCCCGGAGCTGTGGCAGCAGACCGATGGCCGGATTACCCATTTTGTCAGCTCAATGGGCACCACAGGTACGATTATGGGCACCTCCCGTTATCTCAAAGAGCAAAATCCGGCGATTCAGATTGTCGGTTTACAGCCGGCCGAAGGGGCGGCCATTCCCGGTATCCGGCGCTGGCCAGAGGCGTATCTGCCGAAGATCTTTGAGGCTTCGCGGGTGGATCGGGTAATCGATATCACTCAGGATGAAGCCGAACACACCATGCGCGCCCTGGCCCGCGAGGAAGGTATTTTCTGCGGAGTTTCTTCCGGCGGTGCGGTTGCCGGGGCCTTACGCTTAGCCCGGGAAGTCGAAGACGCCATCATCGTGTGTATTATCTGTGACCGGGGTGATCGCTATCTGTCTACGGGCGTATTCAGCGGCTAAATTGCTGTTCTGGTCATTTGTTGCGGGTTTTAGTGAACGACTGGTGCCTCAGATTATAAGACGTACATCCGATGAGTTGCTGGCGGATAAAAATGCGGTCGCAAAGACGGGCGAAAAGGCGGTCGAAAAGGCGAATAATAAGCCCGAAAAAGAGCAGTAAAACCCGTTCATCAATAGCCAGTGATTTCCGGGTTTATCACACTGCTTAAGCAGAGGCGGGTGTTTTACTTTTCAGAATACTCCCTGATGACATCACACATGCCCGCCGTCAGTGTTTGCAGATCCTCATCGGTCATAATATAGGGTGGCATGACATACACCAGCTTACCAAACGGACGTATCCAGATCCCCCGTGCGACAAACATCGGCTGAATATCCGCCGTCACCACCGGTTGCTTCATCTCTACGACACCGATAGCCCCAAGACAGCGAACGTCAGCCACGGAGTCCAGTGCAGCCAGGGGCGAGAGTCCCTGTTTCAGCTGTTGTTCGATCCGTGCGATATTGCTCTCCCAGTCGGACTCACGCAGCAGTTTCAGGCTGGCATTAGCCACAGCACAGGCCAGCGGGTTACCCATAAACGTCGGGCCATGCATAAAGCAGCCGGCACCTCCGGCAGAGATAGTTTCGCCAACGTCGGTGGTGGTCAGGGTCGCAGCCAGGGTCATATAGCCCCCGGTGATCGCTTTACCCAGACAGAGAATATCGGGGACGATGTCTGCATGGTCGCAGGCAAACAGTTTGCCACTGCGGCCAAAGCCGGTGGCGATCTCATCGGCGATCAATAACAGGTTGTACTGATCACATAACCGGCGGGCTGTTTTCAGGTATTCCGGATGGTAAAAGCGCATCCCTCCGGCCCCCTGAACAATCGGTTCCAGTATCAGAGCCGCTATCTCCTGATTGTGATTGATCACCAGCTGTTCAAGTTCAGCGCAATCACTTTCATCCCAGCTCTGGTTATACCCGATTTGAGGGGCGGGGGCGAAAAACTGCTTTGGCAGCACCCCACTGAAGATCTCATGCATACCGGTCACAGGATCACACACTGACATCGCGCCGAAAGTATCACCGTGATAACCGTTGCGAATGGTGAGCAGTTTATGTTTTTCCGGTTTACCTTTGGCATGCCAGTACTGAATCGCCATCTTCAGGGCCACTTCAACGGCGACCGAGCCGGAATCGGCCAGAAAGACTTTCTGCAGTGGTTCAGCCGTCATCCCGACTAACTGACGGCAGAGCTCTATCGCCGGTTCATGGGTCAGCCCACCAAACATGACATGGGATACTTTGTCGATCTGGGCGTGCGCGGCGGCATTCAGAACCGGATTGCTATAGCCATGAATAACTGACCACCAGGAGGCCATACCATCGATCAGCTCAGTGCCATCCGCCATTGTCAGTCTGACGCCTTCTGCTGCGACCACCGGATAGGCCGCTGGAGGGTTAATCATTGAGGAGTAGGGATGCCAGATATGTTGCTGGTCAAAACGGATCTGTTCACTGGAGATGCTCATGCGTTTGCCCCGAAAGAAAGAGTGTGGCCTGAATAAAAAAACCGGGCTATTACAGCCCGGTTTTATGCAGAAAGCAAATCAACACTGTCGGTTTATTCCGGCAGACAGATCTCGTTGCGCATGACAGCCAGTAAGGTGCGCAACAGTAGCAGAGGTATAACGATGCTTGAGAGGCCCGTCAGTGCGAATGCCAGATAGTAGAAGAACGGGGCCCCGTTGAGCGTAAACATCAGCTGTGCAGCGATTGCTGACGCAGCAATTGGGAATGAGTAGGCCCACCAGGACATAAAGAACTTAATCCGGGTAAAACGGGGTAACTGGCTTAACAGTAAAACCAGCAGGAACATTGCTGCGTAGAACAGGATACGGGCAAAGTTATCCAGCTCACCGTTTAGCTTGAGATAAGAGATAAAACCAACAGCCGGCGGAGCTATAAGGATAAACATAGTCGGTAGCAGTTTGCCTGGCATTGGATCGTGAAACATCATCCGGTTCAGCACCAGGGTTTTCAGTACAACCCAGTAGATAATACCGATTGAAAAGAAGAACCAGCTAACCTCAGTGTAACCATGTTCGACACCGGCAATCGGCACCAGAATGTTACCCACAACGGGAATGAACCAGGCGGGTGTCATGTGGATAATCTGGAACTTCGGATGATGAATCCACTGGTTCAGAACATATATCGTCAGCATCAGATGGAGCAGAGTACCAATGCTCCAGAGCGTAAATGAAAGTTCTCTGGAGATCGATAGTGTCGCAATACTCAGCAGTATCATGCTGATGCTGAATGCTGGAAAGAAGCTGAGTTTAATCGGATGTTGAAACTCTTCCGATACTGCTTCCGTTTTCAGAATAATTTTCAACAGATAGATCATTACCAGTATCAGAAACAGACATGCTGTCAGTGTTAGTAGTATGTGGCCGATGATAGGGGGGGCAGCAAACACGAGGCTCGCTTTTTCCCATACCAGTGTTAAGCCGCTCATACCCATAATCATTGCAAAGAAGGTGATAGGAAAGTGTGCCAGCTTTGATGCGGAGCTCTGTTTTGACAGATCGCTCATGAACGTAACCTCGATGAAAGCTTAAATATTAGATTAATCTAATATAATAATTTATTCGCTAATTAAAATCTAACTAAATTTATCACCTTTCAGCTTTGTTTCAGATAGTCACTTTATAGTGGACATAACTTCAAAGGGGAAGCGAATTGAGGTCAGCAAGACCAGACCCCAGTGAGGCAACCTGAATACTATTTAAAACAAAACTAACTGATTTGCTGAGGTGAAACATGAATATCAAGACTTCTATCAAACCGATGACTGCTGCTGTAGGTGTTGCTCTGCTGACGGGGATGGCGATGATGCCAGCGGCCAACGCTGCATCACAAAATCCTTTTGCCGCACAGGATCTGACGTCTGGTTACGAAATAGCCGGTAATGATAAGGGCGCTGAGGGAAAGTGTGGCGAAGCTAAGTGTGGCGCGGATAAGAAAGCCAAAGCTGACGGTGAAGGTAAATGTGGCGAAGCGAAGTGTGGCGCTGATAAAAAGCAAAAAGCCGACGGTGAAGGTAAGTGCGGTGAAGGTAAATGCGGCAGCGATAAGAAGTCTGCATAACTTAAGGTCTGATTCCAACATTCAAGCCCTTCTGCGGAGGGGCTTATCAATAATAAACAGGAAGAGGGGATAAACTATGAAGAACGACTCCTTTCAGATAGCCGGAGCAGGCCTGGGATTTCGTCGTTGTATGACTGAAACGCTGGCAGAGGTCGATACGTCTGCCATCGATTTTCTTGAAGTCGCCCCGGAAAACTGGATGGGACTAGGTGGCCGTTTTGGTCGCGCGTTTCGCGAATATACAGAGCGTTATCCCTTTGTTACTCACGGTTTATCTCTTTCACTGGGTGGCCCTTCGCCATTGGATACGGCGTTTCTGCGCAAACTGAAGCAATTTCTCGATAGCCATAATATCCGGGGCTATTCTGAACATTTGAGCTATTGCACCGACGATGGACATCTTTATGATCTGATGCCGATCCCCTTTACGGAAGCAGCCGTAAAACATGTTGTCAGCCGCATCCATCAGACTCAGGATATTTTGCAGCAGCGTATCGCCATTGAGAATGTCTCTTACTATGCGGCCCCCGGCTCAGAAATGACTGAGATCGAGTTTCTCCTCGCGGTATTGAAAGCGGCTGACTGCGATCTGTTGCTGGATGTGAATAATATATACGTCAACAGCGTTAATCATGGTTACGATGCCGCCGCATTTTTGGCGCAGATTCCGGGTGAACGGATCAGTTATATCCACGTAGCGGGTCATTATACCGAGGCGGAGGATCTGCTGGTGGATACACACGGCGCAGACGTTATCGATCCAGTCTGGGCGCTGTTACAGCAAAGTTATGATCTGTTTGGTGTGAAACCGACACTTTTAGAACGGGATTTCAATATCCCACCGATGGATCAGTTACTTCTCGAGATCAGCACTATTCGTGATCACCAGCGCCGGGCGTTGCCGTTGTCTGAAAAGGAGATTCACTATGCCCAGATCTGAATCCCCGGTTGCCGATAAAACCTTTACTGAACTGCAGTATCAGTTTGCCGCGCATATTCGTCATCCTGATAAACATCCCAAACCTGAGGGCGTGGAAGAGCGTCGTATGGCGATCTACCGTGAACTGTTCTTTAACAATATTGAAGGCTTTATCAGTAGCGGGTTCCCCGTACTCAGATCAATTACTGAGGAAGATGACTGGTTGCTGATGGTACGCAAGTTCTTTGATCAGTATCGCTGTCATAGTCCCTACTTTCTCGAGATAGCGGGTGAGTTTCTGACCTGGCTGAGTAATCAGCGTGAACCTGAATCATGGGATCAGCCGTTTATGCAGGAGTTGGCGCACTATGAGTGGGTTGAACTGGCTCTGGATACATCGGAGGCCAGGCTGAGTGATATTGCAGTGGATGGCGGAGGTGATCTTCTGCAGGGGCATCCGGTGCAATCGCCACTAGCCTGGTCACTGATGTACCAATTTCCGGTGCATCGGATTAGTCAGCAGTATTTGCAGCAACAGTCGCTGGAGCAGCCTCCGGAACAGGCCACGTTTCTGATGGTATATCGTAACAGTGAAGACCGGGTGAAATTTATGGAAATCAATCAACTCACTGCACGGTTACTCTATCTGCTTAGCGAAGATGAAGCGTTGAGCGGTGCCCAGGCGTTGCAGCAGATAGCTGAAGAGATGGCACACCCTCAGCCAGAACAGATCATGGCTGGTGGTGCGAGTCTGCTGGAGCAACTTCGGGATAAAGAGATCATTCTGGGAACCCGGCTATAGCCGCTGAGGATATGGGAAATATGATGGCGAACTCATTCATTAAGCATACTAATTCACTGCATGACCTGCTGGATAAAACCCGCTTATTTGAGGGGATAGCTCCCCTATTGCTGCGCTTATATCTGGCGCCGGTGCTGATGCAGGCGGGTTATAACAAACTGGCACACTTTGAAGATACCGCTGCCTGGTTCGGTAATCCTGACTGGGGACTGGGTCTGCCGATGCCGGAAGTGATGGCAGCACTGGCCGCAGGTACGGAGTTTTTTGGCGGTTTTCTCCTGATCGCCGGGCTGGCAACCCGCTGGATCTCTATTCCGCTAATGATCACCATGATTGTCGCGGCTCTGACAGTGCATATCGATAATGGCTGGCTGGCTATTTCAGACAGCTCCAGCTGGCTGGCTAATGACAGGGTGATGGAGGCGGGAGAGCGATTGTCCCGGGCGCGGACTATTCTGCAGGAAAATAGCAATTACGACTGGATCACCGGGCGTGGCTCTGTCGTTATTCTGAACAATGGCATCGAGTTTGCGGCAACCTACTTCATTATGCTGTTGAGCTTGTTTTTTACCGGCGGCGGTCGCTATTTCAGTATCGACTACTGGCTGGCGCGTAAATTTCGTACGACAGGAAAAGGGCAACCAGTTGTCTAAGAAGGACTCTCAGGTACTTTCATTTAGTTAGTATCTTTTTTGGCAGCGCCTAGCGCTGCTTTTTTGTCTGTCATCTCAGCGGTTCGCTATGGCTGATCAACACTTATGTCGCTTACCTGAATTGCCGCGTCATTGATTGTCCAGCGAATATTAAGATCGTGCAGACGGATGCCATATTCCCGTTGTTGCGGGTTGTTTTTGTGGTAGGCCGGACGGGGATCACACAGCAATACCTCTTCAATCTGTTGTTGCAGTGGCTGCTTTAATCGGGTGCTATGTTGCTCCAGTGCACTCTGGGCTGTGGCGGAAAATATCACCGGAAGATCCAGCGTCTCAATCTGGCTGGCCAGTTCGAAGCTGGCGTCCCCGATGACGTCGGAATAGGGCAGATAGGGCTTAATATCGATGATCGGTGTCTGGTCCAGCAGATCCGCACCACTGACATCAAGATACACATGGCTCTCTTCAATACGTATTCGGTCTAACTTTACCGGAGACAGGCCAACAGGATTGGGTCTGAATGGGGATCTGGAGGCCAGCACGCCCAGCTTTTCATTGCCACCGAGCCTTGGTGGACGCACCAGGGGTGACCAGCCTTTACCCACGCAGGCGCTGAAAATAAACAGCAGCCAGATATGGCTGCACTGCTCCAGTCCGCGCACCGCATCAGCGCTGTTATAGGGGGGGAGAAGCTCGATCGTGGCGGTCATCGAACCGGCCAGTCCCGGTTGGCGGGGAATACCAAACTTCTCTTTATAGCCGCTATGAATAACGGCGATCGGTGCAAATGTAAAAGTTGAGTTCATTATCAAAGATCAGTTTATTGTATGAGTTTAGTTTACGGTCAGTTTATCATCCGCTGACTTTCCGGGCGGTTTCGTGATCAGATTCGCTATCCGCCAGGTCATTATTTACCGCTACAGTGTTAACTGATTTATCATCAGCTCCCTTTTGGTTGTCGGTCGGTTCAGGGGGTTCTGCTGAGTGAGCGTTTTCAACCGGCATTGGGTTGTCAGTTGCCTGCGACTTTGTCGCTTCAGTCGCGGATGAAATCGGTGCGCGATGTTCAATAGGCATCAGGCTGCTCCAGTAACGGGTGCTTTTCTCGGCCTGCTCTCCCAGTCGATGAATATGGCTGAGAGAGTCCAGCAACTCGGTACCTTCATTGGGGCTGAGACGTCCGGCAATCATGGCATCCAATACATGCTGTTTGATCTTCTGATATTTCTTTTCCAGTTTATGCAGAATCGCACGACTCTCAGACGCTTCATTCACCTCATCATCATTTATAACGGCGGCTTCGAGCATTTTAGTCGTGATTTTTTTCAGTTCATAGATATCCCGTTGGGTGTTGCTGTCGTTAATCTGATCAAATCGCTCACTATACTGGACTATCAGCCCCGATAATCTCGCCATCTCATTAAAATAGCGAGTCACTCGCATAGCGTTGGGGAGAATCTGTGATATCTCCTCGCCAATCTGCTGTTGTGCCAGTTTCTGATTGAATTTGCCGATCTCGATGGCCAGTTTGTTGATGATCTGAACTTGTGTCCGGACATGATGTGCGTCGCTTGTTTCAGCACTCAGCGATTCTTTTGCCAGGGTTGAGGCCATCCGGCTGACCCTGCCCAGTTCCCGTGTCATTGCATCAATTGCGAGAGATGGGGTTTCAAGGATGTTTTTGTCCAGAAAGCGAGCCTTAGCAAGGTCTTCATCTTCACGGCGAAACCGCGTCTTTAAAATCGCAACCATTGGATTGGTTATTGGCCACATGATCAGCACCCCGACAACATTAAACAGGGTATGAAAGAGGGCGAGGAGGATCACCATATCGATGCTCTGTTCGATATTCGATCGGTTAATGACGCCAGCAAGCCCCGTTAGCAAGAGCAATCCAACGGTCCCGGTTATCAGATTAAAGAACACATGAGCACAGGCGATCCGCTTTGCATTGGACGTAGCACCAATCACTGAGAGTGCTGCGGTGGAGGTTGTGCCCAGATTAGCGCCGATGACTAAAGCGCCTGCTGTCGCTAACGGAATGGCTCCGGTTGACGCCATCGACAGGGTGATCGCCATCGCTGCACCGGATGATTGAATGAGTACCGTGAGAATAAAACCGGCCAGCACGAACAGAGCCAGTCCATAGCTTGTCTGACTAATGGCTTCAAATGGAATGCTGTTTTCAAGCCCGCTAAAGGTGTCTTTCAAAAATGACAGACCGATAAAGAACAGCCCAAAACCGGTGAGGGTGGTGCCCAGGTGGGCATAGCGCTTTTCGCCGCCAACGAGACGCATGGTCATGCCCGCGCCGATCATCGGTAGTGCAAAAGTATTGATATTAAAGTTGAAACCGATTGTCGCAACCAGCCAGCCGGTCATGGTGCTACCGATATTGCAGCCATAAATGACGGCTACGGACTGACCCAGATTCAGGAGACCTGCATTCACAAAACCGATGGTTGCCACCGTGACGGCGCTGGATGAATTAACCAGTGCGGTTATCGCCGCCCCGGATAACAAACCTCTCAGGCGTGAACGGGTGGCGGCTTCAAGCACTTTGCGCAGTGTCTGACCGGCAGCACGCTTTAAGCCGTCGGTCATTAGCTGCATGCCGAGGAGAAAGAGACCCAGGCCGCCTATCAGGTCACCAATATTGCTTAGATCCATTGCGGACTCCTTACTGAGGCATAGCAGGAAGGTTTATTATTTTTTTAGTTCAGCGTTGAGCTTAGCACTAACAGAACCTGTTAACTTTTTGATTACACAGTCATAAAAGCGCCAAATCATAATAAATGCAACTCTTTTGGCGTGCGCGCGATGATCCAGATATAAACCTGCTGACAGCCTGCGGCTTTAAGCACCCGGGTGATCTCTGCCGCCGTAGTGCCGGTGGTCATGACATCATCAACAACAGCGACTGACGCTGGCGGCGAACCGCTGCAGCAGAAACTATTGCGGAGATTTTTACTCCGGGCTTTGCGGCCCAGCTCTGCCTGATGAGGTGTGCTTTCGGTTTTGATCAGTAAGCGGTTACTAAAGGGAATGCCCAGGTTGCGGGCGACTCTTTTAGCCAGCAATGCTGCCTGATTATACTGGCGCTCCTGCAGCCGTTTTCGGTGCAGAGGCACGGGGATAATCAGTTCGGGCATCGGTTTATCCTGCAGGTGCTCGCTGAGTAGCTCTGCCAGTGGGTTAAGGTAGTGTGGCTGGCCATTGAATTTCGCCAGCTGAATCATTTGATCGATCGGAAAACGGTACTCAAAAGGGGCGACCACCTGAGTAAAGGGCGGAGCCTTCTGCTGACAAGCAGGGCAGATAACCTGAGATTGCTGACTCAGCGTAAGCGGATTCGCGCAGCGCAGACAGGCGTTTCCTATTCTGGGCAGGTCTGCAAGACAGGCGTGACAGACCTGAGAGCTGGACGCCGGATACAGGCCGCACAGAATACAAAGTTTGTTTTGTTTAAAAAATAACCATCTGTTTTTAATTTGTATAAACATAGGTTGACAGATCCTTCTGTCAGATTAAAATTAGTCCTAACTTAAATCTTTATCTTTCGATCTGACACAGGATATACATGGCGATGCAACAACACCAGACAGCGATCCGACACGACTGGACCGAGCAGGAAGTTCAGGCGCTTTTCGATCTGCCTTTTAATGACCTGCTGTTTCAGGCTCAGCTGGTGCATCGCCAGAACTTCAATCCTAATGAAGTGCAGGTGAGCACGCTGCTGTCGATTAAAACCGGTGCCTGCCCGGAAGACTGTAAGTATTGTCCACAGAGCGGACACTACAACACGGGTCTTGAAAAAGAGCGGCTGATGCAGGTTGAAGCGGTGCTGGAAAAGGCAAAAAAAGCCAAACAGAGTGGATCAACCCGTTTCTGCATGGGCGCTGCCTGGAAACATCCTGCGGATAAAGATATGCCTTATGTTATCGAGATGGTGAAAGGGGTTAAGGCGCTGGGTCTTGAAACCTGTATGACCCTGGGTATGCTGGATGAGAATAAAGCGGGTCAGCTGGCGGATGCCGGACTGGATTATTACAACCATAATCTGGATACCTCACCTGAGTTTTATGACAAAATTATCACCACCCGCACCTACCAGGACCGTCTGGATACCCTGCATAACGTGCGCGAATCCGGTATGAAAATCTGTTCTGGCGGGATTCTGGGGATGGGTGAAACGGCTAATGACCGCATCGGTCTGCTGCGCCAGCTCGCCAATCTGCCGACACAGCCGGAAAGTGTGCCGATCAACATGCTGGTAAAAGTCAAAGGCACGCCGCTGGAGAATGCTGAAGACCTGGATAATCTGGATTTTATCCGTACCATCGCTGTGGCCCGGATTATGATGCCTAAATCTCACGTGCGTCTGTCTGCTGGTCGGGAAAGCATGAGTGATGAGATGCAGGCGATGACTTTTATGGCCGGTGCCAACTCAATCTTCTATGGTGAATGCCTGCTGACCACGCCGAACCCGGAAACCCATCGCGACCTGCAACTGTTTAAGCGTCTGGGTATTAACCCAGAGCAGCGCATCTCAGAAGCTGATGAAACCCAGGAGCAGGCGATTATCAGCAAGCTGCACAAACAGCAGGATGAGTCGTTCTTTTACGAAGCCTGATTCTCTACCCGCCGGGCTGTCGCTGACAGCCCAACAAGGATCTGACCATGTCTTTTGATCAGCTCAGCGCTGAGTTGCAGGCGCGTAAAAAACAGTCTCTCTATCGTCAGCGTCGTATTCTACAAAGCCCTCAGGCTCCGGAAGTGATCGTCGATGGTAAAGCCTGTCTGGCCTTCTGTTCCAACGATTATCTCGGCCTGGCAAATCATCCTGAGGTGATTGCCGCCCTGAAAAAGGGGGCTGATACCTATGGTGTTGGCGGCGGCGCTTCCCACCTCGTAAACGGCCACAGTCAGGCGCACCATGCGTTGGAAGAGGAACTGGCCGAGTTTACCGGGCGTCCCCGGGCACTGCTATTCTCGACCGGTTATATGGCTAATATCGGGGCGATGAATGCGCTGCTGGATAAACGGGATGCGGTGTTTCAGGACCGCGTCAATCACGCCTCGTTGCTGGATGCGGGGCTGCTCAGCGGCGCTCGTTTTCAACGTTTTCTGCATAACGATGCCGATAATCTCAATACCCGCCTGCAGCGCACCGACGCCCGGCGCAAGCTGGTGGTCTGTGATGGTGTCTTTAGTATGGATGGTGATCTGGCGGACCTGCCCGCTATCACTAAAACCTCCGCTGCACATAATGCCTGGGTAATGGTCGATGATGCCCACGGTTTTGGTTGTATCGGCCAACAGGGACGCGGTACGGTCGATCATTTTGGCCTGGGGAATGATCAGGTACAGATATTAGTTGGCACACTGGGCAAAGCTTTTGGCACCTCGGGTGCCTTTGTCGCCGGGTCTGAAGAGCTGATAGAAACCCTGATTCAGCATGCCCGCACCTATATCTATACCACCAGTATGTCACCGGCAATCGCCTCTGCTACCCGTGCCAGTCTGAAACTGCTGCAACAGGAGGCGTGGCGCCGGGAAAAACTCAACCATCTGATTCAACGTTTCCGTAACGGCTGCGAACAGCTAGGCTTGCCGCTGATGGACTCGCCAACGCCGATTCAGCCCATTATGGTCGGCGAAGCTGACCGGGCGATGGCGATCAGTGCGGCACTGGAAGCGAAAGGGATCTTTATCGGTGCTATCCGGCCACCGACCGTGCCGCAGGGCGCGGCCCGGTTAAGGGTTACCATCAGCGCGACTCATACGGATGAGCAGTTAGAGCGATTGCTGGATGCGCTTGATGAGGTAATAACAGGCAGGGCCGATTGATGCTTTATTCTGAACAACAGGGTAACCCGCAGGGACAACCGCTGGTACTGTTGCATGGCTGGGGTATGCATAGCGGGGTCTGGTGTACGCTTCTGCCTGAGTTGCAGCGAGATTTCCATATCACTCTGATTGATCTGCCGGGACTGGGGCGTAGCGCTGAAACCCTGCCTGATGACTACAACCTTGCGTCCGTTACGCAGTTACTCGCTGAGGTCGCGCCTGTATCTGCGGTCTGGCTTGGCTGGTCACTTGGCGGGATTATCAGCATGACGTTTGCCCAGCGCTATCCTGAGCGGGTGAGTCGACTTATGACCCTGGGCACCAGCCCCTGTTTTGTCGAGCGGCCTGACTGGTGTTTTGGTATGGAGGAGGCCACCTATCGCCAGTTTGAGGATGATCTGGCGGCGAATCCTGCTAAAACACTGCAACGTTTTAATATGCTTCAGGTGCAGGGCAGTGCTACTGCCCGTGCCGATCTGAAATCGCTGAAGCAGATTATCTCAGAAGTGGCGCCGACCCGGCAGGCACTGGTCGATAGTCTGGCGTTGCTACGTGAGGATTACCGTAGCCTGTACTCCTCCACTGAACACGCCACTCTACACCTGCTCTGTGATCAGGATATCCTTGCCCCGGTAGTCATGGCCGATGAGCTTGCACTGCTGCAACCCGGGGCTGAAATCGCTGTTCTGGCAGATCAGTCCCATATTGGTTTTCTGTCTGCGCCGCAGACACTGGCTGAGAAGATCCGGATGTTCAGTCTATGAGTGTGCAGTTTCTGAAGCCACAGATCGCTGAATCATTCAGCAGGGCGGCGGTGAGCTATGACAGTGTTGCCGGGTTACAGCGTCGAATCGGTCATCACCTGCTGGCGCAAACATCTCTGTCACCCGCTGATGTGGTGATGGATCTTGGCTGTGGTACCGGTTATTTTGCGCCGCTGCTGACTCAGCAAATGAAGCCACAGCAACTGATTTGTCTCGATCTGGCCCAGGGGATGCTCAACTTTGCCCGGCAACATAGGGTGACACCCAATACTCTCTGGCTTTGTGGCGATGCCGAGAACCTGCCGCTGGCGGACTGCTCTGTCGATCTGATCTTTTCCAGTCTGGCAATTCAATGGTGTGAGGATCTGCCGGCGCTCTTCAGTGAGGTTGCCCGGGTCTTAAAGCCCGGAGGCCGTTTTCTTTTTAGTACGCTGGGGCCAGACACGCTGCATGAACTGCGTGATGCCTGGTCGGTGGTGGACTGTTATCAGCATGTGAATCGGTTTATCTGTTATACCGACGTGCAGGCTTGCGCAAACCGCTATCTGCAAGAAGTCAGTTTAGTCGGGACAGAAGAGTTGCTGCTTTACGATCAGTTGCGGCAGCTGACTACCGAGCTGAAGGGAATCGGTGCGCACAATATAAGTGCTGGTCGACAGAGCGGTCTGACGGGTAAAGCACGAATATCGGCTTTTAAGCAGGCATATGAGCAGTTCAGAAGGCCTGATGGTAAACTCCCGGCGACCTACCAGGTATTTTACGGCGATTTTATGAAGGATAGGCTAAATGGCTAAGCGTACGTTTTTTGTAGCAGGAACTGATACCGATGTCGGCAAAACAGCTGTTGCGGCCGGGTTACTGGAAGCGGCTAATCAGCGGGGACTTTCTACTGTCGCGATGAAACCGATCGCTGCCGGATGCCAGCAGACCGAAGCGGGGTTACGCAACAGCGACGCGCTGATACTTCAGCAGACCGCGTCGATCAAGCTGAGTTATGCGCAGGTAAACCCTGTTGCTTTCGAACCGCCGATAGCGCCTCATATCGCAGCGCAACAGGCAGACCGTCGACTGGATGCCGACCGTATAGCGGCCCTGTGTCGTGGTGTCATGATGCAACCGGCGGATTTTATGATCATTGAGGGAGCGGGTGGCTGGCGGGTACCGCTGAATAATCGTCAAACCCTGGCGGATATCCCAAAACTGTTACGCACCCCGGTCATTCTGGTGGTTGGTATGAAACTGGGATGCATCAGCCATACGCTGTTAACCGTTGAAGCGATTGTTAAAGATGGTTTGCGCCTGGCTGGCTGGGTTGCCAATCGTGCCGGGGCTGACATGAGCTGTTATAGCGAGAACCTGGAAACCCTGAAATCGATGCTATCGGCGCCGTTATTGGGCGAGATCCCCCATATTGAGGAGTGTTCTGCCCTTAATGTGGCGAAATATATCGATTTAACAGCCTTACTGACTGATCAATAAATGACCTATACGCTTGTCTGAGCTATACTGTACCCAGATGAGTTTTTAACAAAATGTTTTATACCGTTAACGTTTGTCAGTTTTGCTGTGTCAGTCCAGCAGACTGGCATAAATAGAGCAGGTGTGTTTATGAATGTTACATCAGCACTAAGTACAGGGGTTCTTGGTATTAACCGGGGTATTGATGGTGTTCAGAAAGCGGCGTCTGATATCGCTGGCGCGGGCAAGACCGACACCCCGGAAGAAGCGACAGGGAGAGATATAAACGAATCTATTGCTGATTTAGCGGTGGAAAAGAACGCAGTTGCTGCATCCACTAAAGTGGTTCAGTCTGTGGATGGAAATCTGGGCACTCTGATCGATGTTCGAGCCTGAGTGACAGCGTTTTCTAACGGCCGGTTTTCAGGACACCGACTTACTGAGCTAAGTTTTGAAGTCGCTAATTTTCCGGAAGTGAATAAGTTTGCGAAGTACATAAGTTTACTAAATAGGAGTTAAAACTGAAGGGAGGTAATGGTGATGCAGTTATCGTTAGCTGCCAATTCACTTTCACTGAATTCATACCAGTCCAGTAGCACCGCTGGCAAAAACCAGCCCGCGGTATCGGGTTCTCCTTTGCCCGCTTCACTTGAAAGCGGCGTTTCCACTCCTTCCATTCCAACATCCGCCACTCTGCAAAGTTCTTCGATAAAGCCCGTTGAGGCTGCTACGGCCAGCGCATCGACTGAAGCTTATATCAATGAGCAGAAGCCCGGTCGCGATGCGCGTAATGGAGCATCGGCTACCGTCCCCCAGAATATTGACGCCGCAAAGACACCGTCCGGTAATACAGGCGCCCGTCAAACTGAGTCTCAGAATACCGATCCTCTGAGTAACGAGCAGCAGTTGTTGCGAGAGTTGTCTGCCCGTGACCGCGAGGTGCGTCAACACGAACTGAGCCATGCCGCAGCCGGTGGGGTGTATGCCGGCGCGCCAACTTTTGAGTATCAGCGGGGGCCTGATGGCCGGCTCTATGCCATAGGTGGCGAAGTCAGTATTGATACGTCTGCGGTGCCGAATGATCCTGAGGCGACACTGGAGAAGGCTACCGTTATTCTTCGCGCTGCACTTGTTGTTGCCGAGCCCTCACCTCAGGATCGTGCGGTAGCCGCCCGGGCTGCGGCAATGGCTGCAGAAGCCAGGGCAGAGATTGCACAGCAGAATATCGACCCGGAAAGCGATAGTGACAGCCTGGAAGAGGCCGATAAACAGAGAGAGGAACGTCGCGCAGAAGCCCTGCAGGAACGTATTAAAGATCAGCAGGAGAAGGATGCTGTGCAGACCGAACAACTGCAGGCATTCAGTGAACAGTTTGCGGAAGTAAATCAGAAGCTTGCTGAGATTAATCAGCGGTTGATTGATGCGGGTGTCTTTAAGAAACTCTTCACCGAAGGGTTTATCCTCGATGAACGTGCCTAAGGCTACTATATAAGCGCTGTCTTGGGGGCTGTAAACTCAGCTGGCAGACAACTCTGTTCCGCTTTACTGCCCAATCGTCTGAGTTCTGGTTCGGCATAGCATCGGTCATTGAGTTAATAAAGTTCAGAGTAATAAAGCTCAGACTAATAAAATTCAGAGTTAAAAAAAGCACTGGCCACGGGGTCAGTGCTTTTTTTATATCCCCTCAAAAAAGAGGGGGTGGTATACCAAACGCTGTTATTTAATAAACAACATCTCGCGGTACTTAGGCAGTGGCCACAGATCATCGGCAACCAGTGTTTCCAGCTTATCGGCTGATGCACGCACCTGATCCATCAGATTGCAAACGTCTGACGCGAGGAAGTGCATGTGGGCTTCGGTGGATTCAAAGTGTTCTGATTCCAATGCGGCATTCAGTTTTTCAACGGACGCCATCATCGCACTGGCTGTTTCGGCAACCGCAGCGGCAGGTGAGTAATCCAGCTGAATACCTGTCGAGGCAATACTGGACAGGTAGTTGATAGCCGCTGGATAGATCATGGTCGTGGCCATCTCAGAAACCAGTTTGGCTTCAACCTCAATAGACAGCACATACTGCTCTGCATATACCTCAAAACGGCTCGCCAGCTCTACCGGTGTCAGAACGCCGGTTTTAGAGAACAGCTCAATGACTTCAGCTGATTTGAATGCTGGCAGAGCGTCTGCAGTCGTAGGGATGTTTTGCAGGCCACGTTCTTCTACCGCCGCTTTATGCCACTCAGCAGAGTAGCCATCACCGCCGAAGACGACATTACCGTGCAGTTGCATCAGCTCTTTCAGAACAGCAAAAACCGCCACCGCTTTGTCTGAGGTTTTGCTCAGTTCGGTTTCAAGCTTTTCTGCAACCCACTCCAGCGAGTCAGCCAGCATGGTGTTCATTGCGACCAGTGGCCCGGAAACAGACTGAGATGAACCCACAGCGCGGAACTCAAAGCGGTTACCGGTAAAGGCGAAAGGTGAAGTACGGTTACGGTCACCCGGATCACGTTCAAACTTCAGAATCTGTGATAGTCCCAGATCCATCTGGCCACCAGTAGTCGGTACATGTAGCTCGCCGGTTTTAATGTTGTCAAACACCTTTTCCAGCTGGCTGCCCAGATAGACTGACAGAATAGCTGGAGGCGCTTCGTTGGCACCCAGACGATGATCGTTGGCGGCCGAGGCGATGGCTGCACGCAATAATGGTCCAAATTTGTGCACACCGCGAATTACTGCACCACAAAAGAGCAAAAAGTTCAGGTTCTCATTCGGTGTGCTGCCAGGGTCCAGCAGGTTACCCTGTGTAGCGTTACCAACAGACCAGTTAACATGCTTACCGGAACCGTTTACACCGGCAAATGGTTTTTCGTGCAGCAGGCAGATAAATCCATGTTCTTTAGCGGTTTTTTTCAAAAGCGTCATCAGAAGTTGCTGGTGGTCTGAGGCAACATTGGCGGCTTCAAAGTAGGGGGCAATCTCAAATTGTCCGGGCGCTACTTCGTTGTGGTGAGTCTTGGCGGGAATGCCCAGACGGTAGAGTTTATCCTCTAAATCCTGCATAAACACCTGAACGCGCTCAGGGATTGCACCAAAATAGTGATCATCAAACTGCTGACCTTTCGCAGGAGGGGCGCCAAACAGTGTTCTGCCTGCTAACAGCAGGTCCGGGCGGGTGTTAGCAAACAGCTCGTCGACCAGAAAGTATTCCTGCTCGGCACCACAGCTGGAGTTCAGTGGGGCAATCTCAGTTTCGCCCATCAGTGTAAGGACTTTCCTGGCTGCCTTGTCCATCGCTGCATTGGAGCGTAGCAGAGGAATTTTTTTATCCAGTGCTTCGCCAGTCCATGACATGAATACACTTGGAATCATCAACACAGCGCCGTTTGCGGTATGCATAATATAGGCGGGGCTGGTTGGGTCCCAGGCAGTATAGCCACGGGCTGCATTGGTCATTCGCAGGCTGCCGTTCGGGAAAGAAGAGCCGTCTGGCTCGCCTTTGATCAGCAAACTACCGGTAAATTCGGTGATTGCGCCGCCATCTGAGTTGGTTACAACGAAACCGTCGTGTTTCTCTGCAGTGGCGTTGGTCATTGGATAGAAGATGTGAGAGAAGAACTTGGCGCCTTTAGACATCGCCCAGTCTTTCATTGCCGCAGCGACAACGTCAGCAACGGCGGGGTCCAGCTCGGCACCGGTTTGTACTGTTTTCTTAATCGCTTTAAACGCAGATTTTGACAGAGACTCTTCCATTTGATGCAAACCGAAGACATCTGAGGCCCAGATCTTTTTCAGTGGATCGGTCATGGTTGTTTCGAATGGTTTTGCACTGGTGATTTCGTAAACCGCTTTAACACGTGATTCATTTCCGCTCATGGACTGCCTCTGTATATGTAAACTATTCTGGTGGACTTTGGTTACTGCGGATTGTCAGAACCCAGTTAACCGCTAGCTGACAAGCTATTGGTCATTTATAAAGCAATAAGCGAACCAGTTTCGCGATTCGCGAGCGGTTGTACGAAGACTCTTTTTGCAGCGCAGCAGGGTGGCTCATTACAGCAACATGTTTTTCAGATCATCTTTACGCACAACATGGCAGTAGATCATGTTGATAATCTCCAGTTCCCGTTGATGGATCTCATCGGTGGCTGCGGCACAGCAGTCATCAACCACCAACACCTCAAAGCTTTCATCCGCCAGGCTGCGAACGGTGGAGGAGATGCACTGGTCGGTAAAAATACCCGCGATAATCACCCGTTTAATCCCCATGTTCTGAAGTGTCAGACGCAGGTTGGTACCCGTGAGGGCAGAGTCTGTGGTTTTCAAAACGGTAATCTCATCACCGACAGGGGCCAGTTCTGGCACAATCTGGCTGTCATAGCGGTCTTTCGGTAATAGCAGGTAGTTAAACCCCGGTTTTTTCTGGCTTAAAGAGCGGTCGCGGCCATTTTCGGTCTGGCAGGCGATTCGGGCGAACATCACCTCGATCCCCTGTTGTCTTGAGAATTCAATCAGCTCGGCGGTGTTGGGGATAACCGTGTGGTTCATCCGTTGAAAGAATGGCTGCCAGCGCCGATCTTCCTCAGCATCGGCTTTGGACTCGAGGTAGGTTTTCTGTATATCGACGACCAGCAGAGCGGTTTGCTGAGGGTATATTATGATATCCTCAGGCTCATCGGCACAGGCATAATAAAAGGAGCGGTAGGCTGTTTTCCAGTTCCACGTCATGTGGTTCTCCTGAGTAATTTCAATGTGTTGCACAACAACAGAGAGTGAGTTAGTTTGATTTCATGGTAACCAACAAAAAAACAAAGCGTCAGAAACGGATTATTGAAGAGCTTGGGTTTCAGCCCGGTTTGCGCATCACTGAGCTTGCTGAGAAGCTGAGCGTATCGGCGGAAACCGTTCGCCGGGATCTTGATGAACTGACGGCTCAGGGACTGATTGACCGTACCTATGGCGGTGCCGTCGTGCGCACCAATATGCAGGAGCCAGTGCTTAATGAACGGCAGAATCTGATGGTGGAAGAGCGCCAGAAGATCGCCCGGGCTGCGGTGCCGATGCTGACGGGGGGTAAGCATTTTATGATCGGTTCGGGCGCTACCACGGTGCATCTTGCCCGACGCATGGCGTATGAGATGCACAATATTACGGTGTTCACCCACTCGTTTGGAGTGGCCACTGTGTTGTCGCTGAATCCGACCATTAAAGTGTTTATGGCTCCGGGCCGTTATTATGCCCCGGAAGGGGCGTTGCACGGGTCGCAGACTATTCGCTATCTGCAAAACTTTCGTGCCGACTGGGCTATTCTGGGCGCCAGTGGTCTCGATCTTGAAGGCGGCAGTGATGCGGTGATTGAAGCGGGAGAGGTCTATGGTGCTATGATTTCGCGCTCGACCCGGGCGATGATTGTGGCCGACCATAGCAAATTTGATCTGACCTTTGCTGCGAAATACAGCAGCTGGAATGAGATCGATGTACTGGCCTGTGATGAGCGGCCGAAGGGCGAGCTGGCGCGGATTATCGACGCCGCAGGCACTTCGGTGGTCACCTATGAAAGATGAACAGTAGCAGGTTAAACAGACGCGGTTATCACTGTTCATGATCAGTTGGCGAGTCGTTCCAGAACCCTCTTTATCGCATCAATAAAATAGTCCGCCTCTTTCTGGTTAAGACACAATGGTGGTCGAATTTTCAGGGTATGGCCATAGGGACCTGCGGCGCCAATCAATACCTTTTCATCACGCAAACCATTGATCACCTGGGTTGCCAGTTGGGCTGCAGGTTCACCTGTCACGGGATCGCACAGATCGAGGCCGATAAACAGCCCGGCACCTCTTATCTCACCAATGCGTTTATCGGTTTTACTCAGCAGGGTCAGCTGCTGTCTCAGATAGAGGCCGATGGTTTTCGCGTTTTGCTGCAGGCCTTCCTGCTCTATCACTTCCATCACCGCCATTGCTGCCGCTGCCGCCACAGGGGTGCCGCCGAAGGTGTTGAAATAGCCCACATCGTCGCAGAAGTTTTGCAGCAGGTCGGGTTTAACCACCAGTGCCGCGACCGGGAAACCATTACCCATCGGCTTGCCCATCGTCACCATGTCTGGCACTACGCCATGACGCTGAAAACCCCAGAAACAATCGCCGGTGCGGCCAAAGCCCGGCTGAACTTCATCGGCGATATACAAACCTCCGGCCCGGTGAACCGTATCGACCGCTGATTTGAGAAAGCCTGCAGGATCGCTGAAGACGCCATCACTGGAAAATATAGAGTCACACAACAGCGCGGCAACGCCGTAACCACGGTCTGTTAACAACGCTATTGCCCCGCTGACGGCCTGATTAAACCCGGCTTCAATGTCATCGCCATAAGCCGAGCTGCCAGGTTCCGGAATGGTGACTACATAGTCAGGGCAAACGCCATGTTTAAGCGCGGAAGGTGAGACCTGGGTGACATACTCTGTATTGCCGTGGTAAGCGGTGGCGGTGACGATAAAACCCTGTGACCCGGTGTTGGTTTTCGCAATGCGCATCGCCAGATCATTCGCTTCGCTACCACTGCAGGTCATTACCACATTTTTTAATTCAGGTGGCAGGGTCGATTTTAGCTTTTCCAAATAGCTTTCAGTGATCTCACTCAGGTAACGGGAGTTGGTATTGAGTGTTTCTAACTGCTGGGTGATGGCGGCTGTTACATGGGGATGACAGTGACCAACCGAGGGCACATTGTTGTAAAAATCGAGATAGCGCTCACCGGCCACATCGGTCATCCAGCAGCCCCGGGCGGACACCATCTCTATCGGTTTTTTATAAAACAGTACCGAGGCCGCACCGATATTGTCTGTCCGGCGTTTTAGCAGAGGACTCGCGATGCTTTCCTGGCTGCTGGCATCGAAGGCATTCATATCCAGAATGCCACGTTTATTATTCGACATGCGCGTTTCCATTATTGGTGACTGGAGAGGTATTGAGCCGCTATCTTTACGGTTCCGTCGGTGAAACCTGATCCGAGTTCCTGTGCTGTAGGGGTTTCACTGTGACTGGCAAGCCAGGCGGTCAGCAAGATCCGGCGCAGGGCGATAAAGGTTGGGAACATCGCTTCATCGGCCTCTGAAAGTGGTCGGTTATTGCGGTAACCTTCAATCCAGGCTGTTTGCAGGTCGGGAATGATCGGGTCTTCTTCTATAAAACTGATAGCGGCTGCAAAATCATACATAAACCAGCTTAACCCGCAGTCATCAAAATCGATTACCCCTAAACGGTCACCCTCAATCAACAGGTTGGCCAGCCGCAGATCGGCATGCACCAGACCAAAGCGGTTTTCACCCATACCGTATGCATCGAGTTTATCTCTGATTATCAGACAGGCCGCTTCTATGGTGCTGCGGCCTGTGTCGGTCAGGCCTGCCGCAGCCCGCCAGTCGCCCCACAGCGGCGTCGCTCCGAGCATGGTTTCAAAGTTCCAGGTTTTGCGAACAAAGTTAACCGGTCGTATCCAGCTCTGTGAATGGTTGTGCAGTTTTGCGCTGATACTGCCCAGTTGTCTGAAGCCATTGACCAGCTCTGCATCTGCGGAGGGTTCCTTGCCGGACATAAAACTGAACGCCACCACATCCCGTGTTTCATGGCCGGTGGTGAATGACGCAATCAGCGATCCGCTGAGCGTTTTGATCGGTTCTGGTGTCTCCACCACGCCCTGCTGGCGCAGATCGTTAATCCACAGCAGTTCAGAGTTGATCTCGTCGCGGGTGTGATAGCCCGGGCGGTGAACGCGCAGGATAAGCTGCCTGTTCTGTAGCGGGTCAAAAGCCAGACAGGTCATATTCTCAGAGATAGTCAGTAAGCTGACTTCGGTCTGGTCCGACAGGCCCCACTCTCCGGCCAGACTCCGCGTGCCACACAGTAGCTCATCCAGTAGTTGATCGTTATATAGACCACTCATAACGGGGTATCTCCAGAGGCTGTTGAAATTGTCATTGTTGTTGAAGGTTAAACATAAAATGTTTGACTTACAACATTTATTGATGCAATTTGTGTGTAGTTGCTCAAAATATAATCTGATTTGTTGCAGTGTAACCCATTGCATTTGAATCCTGAGGATTGATAAGAGGGATAGACCATGAAACTTTCTAGACGTGATTTTGCAAAAGCGCTGGCCGCTTCAGCTGGCATGGCTGCTCTGGGCAGTCCCTTTGGACGCCTGAGTGCTGCTGAGAGCGACCACCTGAATATTCTTTGCTGGGAGGGCTATAACACGGATGAGGTGCTGGGGCCATTCCGCCGTCTCAATCCAGGAGCAACCATTCGCGCAGAGAGTGGTACATCCGACCCGGATATGATTAACAAGCTGCGGGCCGGTGAGGTCAATGTCTGGGATCTGATCAACGTCAACCAGCCCTGGGCGCGGGCGCAGCTATACCCTTCAAAGTTGATTAAGCCGCTCAACAAAGAGCGCTTTATGCCCTACTTTGACAAGATGGCTCCGGAGTTTAAAAAACCTTATCCACTGGCGTTTGCCGATGATGGCGAGCTGATCGGTATGCCGCAGCGATACGGCCCTTTCTCTTTTGTGGTCAACACCGACAAGATCAGTCAGAAAACCGCCGAAGAGGAGGGCTGGAACCTGTTCCTCGATCCGAAGATGAAAGGGCGTTATGGGGTGCTGACCTATGACAACTGGAACATCATCCACATGTGTATTACCGCTGGGCTTAACCCTTTCAAAGCCATTGATGAGGCGGGCTTTGTCACCTTTAAGGAAACCGCAGAAACCATCTTTGGTGGCGCGAAACTCCTGTCCGATGATCTGGTGGCGATGAACACCGCGCTGGTAAACGGTGAAATTGATGCCTATTTCACTGGCGGAACCTATACCGCCAGTCCGGCGCGTCTCGATGGTCTGTCAAATATTCGTGCTATCACGCCGAAATCCGGTCCGATTGATGGTAAGGGCGGGGTTGCCTGGATCGAGCTGACCTCGCTGGTCAATAACCCTAAACCGACCACGCTGGCGGAAGATTTCCTCGAGTTTGTACAGAAACCGGACATCGCGAAAGCGGTTGGTTTTGCTGAAGGCACCTATAACCCGGTCAGCCAGATGGGTGATCCTGAGGTGTTTAGTTTGTGGTCTGCCGAAGAGCTGGATGCGATTCAGTGGGACACCCTGAACGAGGAGATGTCGCGCTCCGTTGAGTATGACAAAGTGGAGTCATATGACGATCTGATCAAGATCTACAACGCAGTCAAGCGCGCCTGATGGGAATAGATGCAGCGGCAAAAGTGTTAGTCCGGAGGTTAACCGTCGTTTGGCTGTGACTGTGCTATCTGACGCAAACCGACCGATTAACCCAGCCGCTGCGATTACTTTTTATAGTTTGGATGAGAATTGATGAAGGCATTACCGATTTTAAGCATTGCCGGGTTGTATAAAAAATTTGGTGATTTTACTGCCCTCAATAGTATCGACCTGGATGTGAAAGAGGGTGAATTTCTGGCTATTGTTGGCCCTTCCGGAAGTGGTAAAACAACCCTGATCCGGCTGCTGGTGGGGATGGATGAAGCCACTGACGGCACTATCTGGTTACGTAATAAACGTATCGATATTGTACCGGCGAATAAACGTCCCACCTGTATGGTATTTCAGTCATTAGCCCTGTTTCCGCATATGACGGTAGGACAGAATATTGAATTTCCGTTGAAAATAAAGAATGTTGATGCGCAACAGCGCAGGGCCCGGGCGCTGGAGCTGCTGGATCTGTTGCGACTGCCGCAGGAATATTATTCAAAAGGGATCAATCAGTGCTCGGGTGGCGAAAAACAGCGTGTCGCACTGGCGCGTGCACTGGCATTTGATCCGGAAATCCTGTTCTTCGATGAACCGCTGTCTGCACTCGACTACCGCTTGCGTAAAACGCTGGAAAAAGAGCTCAAAGACCTGCATGCCCGCACCGGGAAAACCTTTATCTATATTACCCACAGTCTGGAAGAAGCGATGGGGATGAGTGACCGTATTGCGATTATGCGCAAGGGTGAGTTCGAACAGATCGCCCCGGCGGATGAGATCTATACCCGCCCGGTGAGTCGTTTTGTTGCTGAGTTCATGGGGGATGTGAATCTGTTTGATGTGGATAATGCCGCTGGGGAGAGGTTGCAGATATCCCCGATGGCTGTGGATTCTCTGGGGCTGAGTGAACGTGGCGGAACCCTGATGGTGCGGCCTGAAAATGTGAAGTTTATTGCCGCCGATGCCGACGCAGATATTAAAGTCACCGGCACCATCAGTGCTGATTTCAATCTGGGGTCCCGCATCCAGTATGAGATCAATACCGGTAATGATAAACCACTGATTGTCGAAACCCTGCGTGATGATATGTATCAGGGGCAGTTGCATGATCAGGTTACCCTGGGCTGGACTGCGGATCATTGTCACCTGATTCGGGAGCGTCTCTGATGGAGCGATTAGATAAACGGCTGGGGGCATTATGTGCCATGCCCATTGTTGCTTTACTGACGCTGTCATTTCTGGCGCCACTGTGCGTGGTGGCGGCATTTTCGATTATGCCGGAAAAAGTGTTCTCGCTGGCGAATGTGCCCGATTTCTCTGCCTATGCTGAGATCTTCCGTCAGGGATACTGGCGCTCGCTTTGCTGGTCTCTGGGGATGGCATTTGCTGCCACTCTGTGCCTTCTGGTGCTTTGCTGGCCATTAGCTTTTGCGATGGCAAAAGTGTTTAAGAAGTTTACGCTGGTGCTGACCATTGGTGTGGTGATGACGCTGTTTGTATCGGAAAATATCCGCATGTTTGGCTGGGTATTGACGCTGATGAAAGGCGGGCTGGTGGAGGGCTATCTGCGGCACTGGTTTGGTGTTGGTTTTGATGGGGTGTTGTATAACGTGCCGATCATCGTCTTTGGTCTGGTGTATGTGTATTTCCCTTTTATGTTGTTTCCTCTGGCACAGGGGATCTCCATGGTGCCTGATGATGCCCGTCAGGCCGCTGCAGATTTGGGGGCAAGCCGGACGCGCATCTTCTTTGAGATCGATCTGCCGCTGGCGGCTCCCGGGATTATGGTCGGATCGTTGCTGACCTTTGTGCTGGCGGCTGGTGCGCTGGCTGAATCAAAATTGCTGGGTGGACAGGCGGTGATTGTGATCGCCGATGAGATAGAAACGGCCTTTACCTATGGCCAGAACTGGCCGCTGGGGTCTGCACTATCCATGGTGCTCATCACTCTGATTGGTGGCCTGGCGATCTGGGCGGTCAGTCGTGTAGATCTTGATACGATTATGGGAGGTAAGCGCTAATGGCCCGTTCATCACGTACAGACAAAGCGTTACTCATCTATGGCATCGCGGCACTGGTGTTTCTCTACCTGCCGCTGATTGCCGTCTTCTTTGCGTCTATATCGAAAGGCCGCTATCTCTCATTTCCCATCCGGGCCTACGATACCAAGTGGTACGGTTCGGCACTGCAAAGTGATACGGTGGCGGAGTTGTTGCGCATCTCATTACAGGTGGCCGGTATCGTTACCCTGGTCAGTATGGTGGTGGGGTTCTTCGGGGCGCTGGCATTTGCCCGCTATCACTGGCGTTTCAGAAAGCTGTATCAGAAGCTGATTCTGTTGCCGATCTTCTTTCCTCAAACGGTTTTAGGTCTGGCATTGCTGATGTGGTTTAACTCTCTTGAGGTGATTCCGACCTGGCATACCGCGGTGATCGCTCATCTGGTCTGGATCTCGCCGATAGCGACCCTGATTATCTCCATCAGAGCCTTTAGTTTTGACCCGACGCTGGAAGAAGCTGCCCGTGATATGGGCTGTTCAACATTTCAGATTATGAAGGAGATTACTGTGCCGCTGCTGATGCCAGGGGTTATCTCGGCGGGGCTGTTTGCCTTTCTGCTCAGCTGGGGGAATTTTCCACTCTCATTATTTACCACCGGGGCGGACTCAACTCTGCCGGAATGGCTATACGCCAAGATGGTGTCGGGTTACTCACCGCTGGTTCCCACGGTTGGTATTTTAACGGTGCTCTCTTCGGCTTTGATTCTCGCTGTCGCGCTTATCGCGCCCTCTGTACCGAAATTTTTAGCACGTATAAAACAGACTACAACACCTTAAGGAGGTCGCCCAAATGTTGACATCAATTGAAGGAAAAACCTGTATTGTGACAGGTGCATCGAAAGGTATTGGCAAGGGGATAGCCCGGGTTTTTGCCGCTAAAGGTGCTAAAGTGATGGTAGTTGCCCGCGGTGAAGCCGATGCGATCAAAGCGGTTGAAGAGATCACCGCAGCAGGCGGCACGGCGGACTTCTATTGTTGCGATATGTCCGACTGGGATCAGGTCTCAGCGATGTTTGCAAAAACCGCCGAGCGCTTTGGTAGCGTGGATATTGTCTGCGCCAATGCGGGTATTTTCCCGCAGGTGAAAATGGTCGATATGGACCCGGATGACTGGGATCATGTGATGACGACCAATCTGAAGAGTACCTTTCTGACGGTCAAGGCTGCGATACCCTATTTTGAAAAAGCCGGGCAGGGACGCGTAGTCGTAACCTCATCGATCACCGGCCCTGTCACCGGCTTTCCGGGCTGGTCTCACTATGGCGCATCAAAGGCGGGTCAGCTGGGCTTCCTGAAAACGGCAGCGATGGAATTGTCCCGCTATAACACCACCATCAATGCGGTGATGCCCGGTAACATCTATACCGAAGGTCTGCAGGGGCTGGGGCAGGACTATCTGGATACCATGTCTGCGTCTATCCCGCTGAAACGGCTCGGTTCAGTGGAAGATATTGCCAATGCGGCGCTCTTTTTTGCCTCTGAAGAAGCAGGGTATATTACCGGCCAGCAGATCATTGTTGATGGTGGTCAGATTCTGCCCGAGTCTCTTGAGGCAATTGCAGAGATCTGAAGGACGGTGAATGAACCGCAAAGGGCTATCCTCAGATAGCCCTTTTCTGCGTGATCCGGACATCCTTCAAGCGCTTTGGCTAAACCGCTCCGGTTTGCTGCAGATTCTGCAGAAACCCCTCAAAGAAGCGTTTGTCACGGTTGTACTGGTCGCTACTCATCTGCAGTTTAAAATCTTCCAGATAGCGCAGCCAGTCGGTCGACCACTGCTTATAGGAAAAATCCGCAGAGGCAAATGGATTAACATAGCCGGGTTCACCTGGTTCGTGACGGGCCACAAACCGGCCATTTTCATCCACCTCAATATTCGCCACGATCAGCGAACTCATCAGATGGCCCACTGCCATCATTTTGTCCTTAGGGCTCATTCCGTCAGTGGTTTTATGCCAGGCTTCGGCGACCGCTGGTGGTGTATTGGAGTTGGGGAACATGAAGGTTTTGCCAATACCGATATCGGTAAAACCATCGTTGTCCGAATCCAGTCCGGTGTGAGGCAGGCGCAGCAGATTATTAGCCCCCTCGCTGCTCATCTGATCGATCTTGCTGTCATCAATATAGTCAGCCAGGCTATGCACCTCTCTGAGTACTTCCCGGTCCTCATAACTGAGGTTCTTCAGGAACGACTTACTATTGATGGGCTGCTGTTGCGAGGCCATCTCTGCGAGTTGTATAAAACGTTCCTGGTTTTTAAACAGACGACTGACAAAATCATCGCTGGCACCCCCCTGCATCGCATCGCTGATCACTTTATCAAAACCACCGGACAGATCGGTCTGAACCCGGCTGAAGCGATCTGAAGTGGCTGAGTAAGCCGTTGAAAGAGGGTTAACTGAACTGGTCTGCATGATAGTCTCCCGGGTAATCCCTTATGGGGGTCGTTTTGAAGCGCCCTTTGATTCAATGAACAATGACTTTTCTAAGCGGATATCGTGCCAGTGGTTATCATTGAGAATAAAAGCTATTAAAAACAGTTGGTTGCTTGTCAGTTAATCGGCTAAATACGGTTTCGAGGGGCAATGCCTTGCCGCCGGGGGGTAGCCGGTTTCCGTTTTGCAGACTGGTTTGCAAAGCCGGATGGCTGTGGTTAACTCACTGCTGAGCTTAATAATGTAAACCTCGTTGATGTTTGCCTCTGGAAGCGGCCGTTCAGGTTGCTGTCAGGTTTATGTTTTTAAATGGAGGAAAACGGTGGAGATTGCGGGTGCGTATTTTACTGGTTGAAGATGAACGGGGTTTAGGCGCGGCGATACGGGAGCATATCGCCAGTGAGGGGCACGCGGTGGACTGGTTCGAGACTCTCTCTGATGCATCAGCCTGTCTGACGACCACCAATTATGATCTGATTCTGCTTGATCTTCTTCTGCCCGATGGTCATGGGCTGGATCTCCTGGCCCGGATCCGGTCAGCTAAAAACAGTGTGGCGGTGATTATCCTGACCGCACTGGATCAGATTTCGGACCGGATTAAAGGGCTGAATGCCGGTGCCGACGACTATCTGGTTAAACCGTTTGATCTGGGGGAGCTATCGGCGCGAATTATCGCTATTCAGCGGCGTCTCTATGCTGATGGTACCGGTATGCTGACACTGGGGAGCCTGAGCATCGATCTGACCAATAAGATCATCCTGAATGACGGTGCACCTGCAAACCTCAGCTCCCGTGAGTGGGCGGTACTGGAGCGGCTGTTGCGGCATAAAAACTCAATAGTCGCCAAGTCGGTGATCGAGGATGCGCTGTATGAGTACGGCGCAGAGGTTGAAAGTAATACGGTCGAGGTCTATATCAGCCGGCTACGGAAAAAAATTGGCAAAACCAGTATCGAAACCATCCGTGGTGTCGGTTATCGGATGAAGGTTTAAGCCGATGAAACATCGCAGTATTAAACGCCGGTTGGTGGTTTCGATTGTCTCTATTGTAACGCTGATCTGGCTGGCTTCCAGCGGTTATTCAGCCTATGTTTTCAATGATGAAATTAATGAAGTGCTGGATGACGCACTGGTGCAGAATGCCAAACGTCTGATCCCTCTGGCGGTTCAGGATGACAGCGATGGCGATGAAATGGAAAAAAATGATCAGCCCCCTCCGGTTGCTGAAGCTGAAAATGAAAGCTATTTTCTCTATCAGATTCGCGCTAAAGATGGCCATGTAACCCATTTCTCCCATGATATCGTTAAACGACCCTTCAGTGAGCTATTGGTGGATGGTTTTCAGGATCTTGAAGGCTTTCGGGTTTATACCGAAAGCATCCACAACGGTGATTTTTTTGTTCAGGTCGCAGAACCTCTCGATCACCGCGAAGAGGCGGTAATGGAAAGCCTGTGGGGATTTCTGATCCCGCTCCTGCTGGTGATACCGGTGACCGGCTTTATGGTGTGGTGGCTGGTGGGCAACTCTCTGATGCCCCTGTTCAGGCTGAATCGCGATATCAGCAAACGGGGTAGCGATAACCTGACCTTGTTTGACCACCGTCATCAGCCGCAGGAACTGCTACCCATCACTGCGTCGCTGAATGGTCTGATGCAGAAGATATCCCAGGCGATCTATGCCGAGCGGGAGTTTGCCTCCAATAGTGCTCACGAGCTGCGCACGCCCGTTGCTTCCTTGCTGGCACAGACCCAACGCCTGATCGCCGTCTCTGAGGATAACGATACCCGGCAGCGGGCGGCAGAGCTGGAGCAGGGCTTAAAACGGTTACAACGGCTCTCAGAAAAACTGCTACAACTGTCCCGGGCGGATGCGTCAGTACTCCGTAGTGGCGAAACTTCCAGTGTGATGACGCTGCTCGCCTTTCTGATAGAGGAGTATCAGCGGGGCACTCAGACCGACCAGACGATAATCTGTGATGAAGCCAGCCTGCACTCTCTTGAGTGGCCGGTGGATATGGATGCCGCCGCCATTATCCTGCGCAACCTGCTCGAAAATGCATTGCGTTATGGCTCGCCACAGCACCCGGTGGAGATCTTCAGTGATAGCGATCATGCCCTGCATGTGGTCAACAGTTGCGATATTTTGCCCAAGGATCAGTTACAGCGTCTGACCAACCGTTTCGAGCGTGGCAGTTATCAGTCTGAAGGTACCGGGCTGGGGCTGGCAATTGTCGATACCTTTGTTAAACACGGCTCGGGAACGCTGACATTTTACTCTCCTGCCCGCCATCGTAGCGATGGCTTTGAAGTGGTGATTCAGTTCCCAGCAGCGTGAAGACCTGGTTATAAACGCCAACATAGCAAGACGTTTGTCAGGTTGGCGTAGAGATGAAAATCCCGGCGGTATTGGCCGGGATTTTTTGCTTATCATGGGGAAATGATAAATAGCAGAGGGGGATACTATTTTTTCAGCCCGGCGAGTTTTGCCATGGCCAGTTCGATCTCATGCCGACGCCCGGCATCAGCTATTGGACGCTCGGCGCGGGGGCTGGCTGAGAGAGCCTTCTCAAAATAGTGTTTGGCTTCATCATAGCGTTTGCTTTCCATCAGGAAGTCAGCGTAAAAATAGTTGGCATCGATACCATCGGGGTTCACTTCAAGGGCCGCCTTAAGATGCTGCTCCGCTTTGTCGTCGCTACCGAAGGCGATGGGCCAGCCGGGCACCTGATAGTAGAGTGAACCCAGCGACGTGTGGGCTGAAGCGTTCAGTGCCGTTGGATTCTGTTCCAGAGAGGCTTCAAACAGTTTTTTAGCTTCTTTTACTTTACCCAGTGCAGACAAACCCTTCACGATACCTGCATCAGTGGAGAGAATAATACCCTGCCAGATTTTGGGTTCGGCAAAATCAGCATATTTGGCTGAGGTCTGTTCAGCCTGCTGCTCCAGCTTCTCGATAGCAGATAGCTGGAGTTTTTCATCACTTACCTGGTATTTGATTCTGGCCCATTCAGATTGCAGTGCTGCCACATCCTGCAGCATCTCTTGCTGGCCCGCCTGAGCGGCAAACGAGGTAGAGAGGGGCAGGCAGAGGCTCATTACCGCAATCGATATCAGGAGTTTATGTTTCATCATGTTGACCTCAAAGGTTATCTGTCTGGACTATCGGGCTGCAGCTCTGTTGCGCTAACCCAAAAGATACAGTCAGGTTGCGTTATTTAACTCAGTTGATAGTTTTTTTGCTGATTCTGTCTTGTGATGTTTAAAAATCGCCTCGCCAACCCTGACATTCTTGCGTAATCCCTTATCCACAACCGAAGGGAAGTTCGCATTCATAAAGGCGAAGAAACGCTCAGGCTTGCCAAAACGGACCTCTTTTTCGCCAAGCAGGATGGCGTCGAAAATCCGCTGAGCGACTTCCTCCGGCTGATCATAGGCAGTGCCGGTCTGACTGTTAATCTCGCTGCTGATCCCCTGATTCATTCGGGTTTGCACCGCCCGTGGAGCGATCAGCGTTACCCTGATCCCTGTGTCACACAGTTCTCGCCGCAGGCAATCGGAAAACGCCTTAATGCCTGCTTTAGCGGCCACATAGCCGGAATAATAGGGCAGGGGAATAATGCCCATCATTGATCCCACATTGATGATCTGCCCGGTGTTGCGCTGTTTCATTGCCGGCAGCACTGCCTGTGACAGACGCATCGGCACGGTCAGGTTCAGGGCGATAAGTTCGCTCAGATGCTGGTCTTCGCAGTGTGCGCACTCATTGTAGCCTGCCATATTGATCAGAATATCCGGCGCCAGATGGGACAGGGTGTGGCAGATGCTGTCGATATTGTCACTCAGATCGCCAGACTCCTGACGGTTGAATGCAATGACGTCACCGCCCGCATCCCGCAGTAGCTTGACCAGGGGAGCACCGATACCTCCGGTACCCCCGGTAATAAAGATGCTTTTCCCTTTAAGCGACATCTTTCACCCCCTCAGCCGGGATAGTGCGCAGCACATTAGCAAACAGGCGGAAGGTGTTTCTGGCCACTTCGATGATGGCTGCCTGGTCTTTCGGATCGGTTATTTTTTCCAGCGTTTTTTCAAAGAACTGCATATGACTGATATCCAGATCACCGTGGGAGTGAAGATAGGAGAACGCCTGCTCTGGCAGATCCAGTGACTGTTTAACCGCATCCGCACCTTTGTTGGCGATGGCGATTGAGGTGCTTTCCAGCATGAACACCATACCCAGAAAACCAACCGGGTTTTTGCGGTTGATATAATCGTAGTTGTAAGCGATCAGTACCTGTGTCTCCAGTGCCGGGGTGCTGTTGCGAACCGCCTCCCGGTCGCCGCCGACTGCTTCAATATCGTTGAGAATCCACTCTTCGTGGCCGATCTCCTCTTCGATATATTCGGCAATCACTTTTTGCAGGAACAGTTTATTGGCGGGCAGTCTGGCGCCCATCGACATCAGAAATGGCACCGTATGAGACACATGATGAAAGGCTTCGGTCAGGTAAGCCAGGTAGGCTTCGTGGGTGATCTTACCCTGCAGAGCGTTGGCTAGCTGGGGTACCTGATAGAGCTCTGCACGTTCGGCTTCGGTTTCCTTAATCAGCAGATCAAAAAAAGTCATGATGTATCTCCTTGTACGTATTTGAGTACGAAAGTCTTTGCGAGAATAGGTTTTTGTGCGCATAAGTTAATGATTTGAAATTAGAGTTGGGTAAGCCGTTCTAATATTTTTGCCCGCCGGGGGCGGCCTGTGCCGGTCAGCAGGCCGTTGGCAAGGGTGAACGGCTCCGCCAGACGGTAATCCCTGATCTGTGCATAGTCCGGTAGCCCGGCATTGGCTTTCAGAATGACCTGCTGGATATCGGCGTTTGCCGACACCGGCACGATCAGCGCACTCAGATGTGGTTGCGCATCACCATAGACAACCGTCTGGGCGATCTCCGGCTGGCACAGCAGGGCGGCTTCTACCCACTCCGGGGAGATATTGCGGCCATAGGAGGTGATCAGAACGTTCTTTTTACGTCCGGTGATGGAGAGAAAACCGTCTGCATCCAGTGCACCCAGGTCTTCAGTGTTGAAGCTGCCAGTCGTGCTCTGGCCGATGTAACCGAGAAAACCGGGGTTATGAATGCTGATCTCTCCCGCTTCAACGCTTGCTGTTACATGGGGGAGCAGTTTGCCTACACTGCCTGGACAGTCATTGTCCGGTGTATTCAGTGACACCACCGAAGCGCACTCTGACAGGCCATACCCCTCATACACCGGTAGTCCCATCTGACGCGCCATCTGAATCAGATTAGCATCGGTCTTTGAACCTCCCACGGCGATGAATTTTAGCGAGGGCAGCGGTCCCTTTTGCGCAATCTGAGCCAGCAGGATACGCAGCACTTCAGGCACCAGAATGATCGATGTCGCTGTGGTTTCGGCAATCTGCTGATGCAGGCAGTCATAGTTCTGGCCAAACGCCGTGAGGGATGGCAGGCGGATGGTACAGCCAGCGATCAGCGCGGCGTACACCCCGGCAACATTTTCCAGTAATACCGCCAGCGGCAGACTGCACAGATGGGTGCCAACAAAGTCCTGCCCCAGCACCTGCTCGATACTGTGGGCAACATTTTCCATGGCCCGCTGCGGCAGACAAACCCCTTTAGGCTGGCCGGAAGTACCCGAGGTAAAGGTGACTTTGGCTGTCGTTTCGGGCAACGCAACTGTGTGCTGTATTCCGGTTGCCACCAGGCCATCGGGTGAAATAATGTGAGATACCGCCGCCTGGGACAGCGTATGGGCTGTTTGCTCCGGGCTGAAGAATGGTGGAATCGGTACACAGACGACCCCGACACTGAGGGCTGCGAGATCCCAGAGCACCCAGTCAACGCTGTTATCCAGAGCGATGGCCAGAGTCGACACCTGGCTAAGCTGCTCTGCCCGGTCGGCAATCTCTGCTTCCAGATCACGGTAATACACCGTTTGCTGCGCGTCCTGCAGGGCAATTTTGCCCGGTGCATGTTGTTTAATGCTCTTGAATATCATGGCTTAATGTTCCGCTTTGAAGTGGAGACGAGGAAACAAGCGCGGTCTGCATTCCCGGAAATCAGCACCGAACAGTGCTTTCAGGCGTGCAACGCCGGTATTAACATTGCCCACCAGTACCCGGGGTTCAGTATCGTAGTAGGTGCCCCAATCGGTATCCTGTTCACTGATATTGTTTAAGTGGGCGCGGCATAGTTCTTTGGGATTCAGTCCGGTACGTTTGAAATAACGGTGCAGGAACTGTGTTCCGGTAATGGTGGCGTAGCGGATTTTCTGGTTTTCCAGATAGGACGCCAGCGCGGCAAACAGGAAGGCCGATGCACCTTTACCGGCGGATGCCAGATTGCCTATCTCGATGATTTGCGCACGCTCGCAGTCCAGCACGTTCTCAATCGGCTGGTCCAGATACTGTTCCAGAAATAACGCTTCTTTATCGGCATAACGGACACCGACAGCCGCCAGAATCTCATCATCAGCATTGCGCACCGACATAATCATCGGGTAGGTAACGTTGATATCGGCGTTATAACTCTGCTTGTAGATATTCTTTATAAAATCAACGACCCGCTGACGCTCAGGTTCAAAGGCACCGGTGATGCTGATAACTGAGGGATTCAGCGAACTGATCTTTGAGATCAGGCCCTGATTGAGATACAGATTTGCTGTATTCAGATCGTTTTCCTGGTAGCGCAAGATATACATTTGCTGTCCCCTGTTTAAGTGTCAGGGACATTCTTGCTGACAAAGCTGACATGAGTCTGAACGGGGCAAAATAATTCAATATTTTTTTTATGGTTATTTGTCAGGCCCGGGATAAATGGGGAGAGATGTGTAAAAAATATCAAGGCGTGAACAAAAAAGCCCTGCGTCGGCAGGGCTTTTGGCGGTGATAGCGGGATTATCAACTCAGGTTGTAGATAAACACCACCAGTACTGCTGCCGGCGTGATAAAACGGATAACAAACATAAAACTTTGGTAAGCCAGGCCGTTGCCCATATCAAATTCATTTTCGGCGGCCGGTTTTGCCATAAACCAGCCGACAAACAGCGCGGTTGCCAGGCCGACTAACGGCATAATCAGGTTGGCGGTGGCGTAGTCGAACAGATCGAAGAAGGTCTTTCCGGCAAAGCGTTCAAACATGCCCAGCGGATGAACATCTGCCCAGACATTCAGCGACAGAATGGTGAGGATCCCCAGCGCCCAGATACTGATGCCGCCCATCAGGGTGGCGCTCAGACGGCTGATTCCCTGTTGTTCTTCAAACCATTCTACCAGAGGCTCCAGTAGCGAGATTGCCGAGGTAATGGCTGCGACAACCAACAGGATAAAGAACAGGCTGCCAAACAATATACCGCCACTCATCTGGCCAAACGCAATCGGCAGGGTCTGGAAGATCAGTCCCGGGCCTGCCCCCGCTTCAAGACCGTTGGCAAACACCAGCGGAAAGATCGCCAGACCTGCCAGCAAGGCCACCAGGGTGTCGACAACGGAGACGGTGACTGCTGTTTTCACGATGGAAACCTGTTTCGGCAAGTAGGAACCGTAAGCCATCATTACCCCCATCCCCAGGCTGAGAGTAAAGAACGCGTGTCCCAGTGCTGTGAGCACACCGGCGGTGGTCAGTTTGGAGAAGTCTGGCTGAAACAGAAATGCAAAGCCCTCGGCAAAGCTGTTGGTGCTCATGGCATAACCCACCATCACCAACAGCAGAACAAACAGCAGCGGCATCAGGATATTGATCGCTCTCTCCATACCAGAGCTGAGACCGCGGGCGACGATCATAATGATCAGAAGCATAAACACCGAATGCCATAACAGCAGAGTGTAGGGATCGGCCAGCAGGCTGCTGAACATCGTGCCAATTGCTGCGGTGCTGGCGCCGACAAACAGGCCGTTGGCGGAGTTGCCAATATAGGCCAGCGCCCAGCCACCGATCACCGAGTAAAAAGACAGGATCAGAATCGAAGCCAGCATCCCCATTCCCCCGATCCAGACCCAGCGGTTGGAGAGGCCATCCCGGCGGGTCAGGTTGTGCATGCTGTTGATCGGGCTGCGGCCGCCACGGCGACCGATCATCACCTCCGCAATCATAATCGGAATACCGATCAGGGCGATGCACAGCAGGTATACCAGAACGAATGCTCCGCCACCATTTTCACCGGTGATATAGGGGAATTTCCAGATATTTCCCAGCCCTACGGCCGAGCCGCTGGCAGCCAGGATAAACGCCATGCGGGATGACCACATCGGGTGGTCTTTGCCGGTGTTGTCGGCAGTGGCATCCAGTGCCGGGTTCTGAACCAGTTCAGTCATTGGTTTTCTCCAGATCTTATTTTTATGTCAGAGATAGAGTCAGCCCTGCGGTGATGGGCTGAGTTGTTTTTACAGGTTAGTGTGCCGCGCGTGGCTGATTAAGGCGTTCTTCGGCCAGCTCATTGGCGATCTCCCCAGTTGGACGATCCTGGGCATCGGCTCGACGGAATATCTCGCACAGGGTGTCGGCGATGGTCTCGATATGGGCGCGCACCTGAGTGTGTTGATGACCGATACGTTCATAGAAAATATCGATGATGCCGCCCGCGTTAAGGACGTAATCCGGGGCATAGAGAATGCCACGCTCACGCAACATCAGATCATGGCGTTGCGACGCCAACTGATTATTGGCCGCACCGGCAATCACTTTTGCTTTGATCAGCGGAATCGACTCATCATTGAGCACGGCACCCAGGGCGCAGGGGGCGATCACATCCACATCCAGAGAGAGAATCTCATTCTGACTGACGGCGATAGCACCCAGTTCTTCGACTGCACGGGTTACCTGTTGCTGATGGATATCGGTAACAAACAGCTGTGCACCCGCCTGATGGAGCTGTTCGGCAAGCCGGTAGCCGACATTACCCACTCCCTGAATCGCCACCTTGAGACCTGTCAGATCGGTGCGGTCCAGTTGATACTGCACCGCCGTTTTCAGACCGATAAAGGTGCCATAAGCGGTAGCAGGGGAGGGATCGCCATTGCAGGGCAGACCATCAATACCGGTACGTTCGGTGATGCCGGCCACATTGCCGGTGTGTTGTGCCATCACCTGCAGGTCGGGTACCGACGTGCCGGAGTCCTCTGCCGCTATATAGCGGTTGCCGGTGTGCTCCAGAAAACGTCCCATCGCTGCCAGCAGCTCCGGGGTTTTATGTTTGCGCGGGTCGCCGATGATCACCGACTTACCGCCGCCCAGGTCGAGATTGGCCAGGGCCGACTTATAGGTCATCCCTTTGGATAGGCGCAACACATCGTTAAGGGCTTCCTCATCGCTGCTGTAGTGCCACATCCGGCAGCCCCCCAATGCGGGGCCGCGGTTGGTGTTATGGATGGCGATGATGGCCTTCAGGCCAGTGATCTCATCGTGACAGAAGACAACCTGCTCATGGTTATCAAATTCGGCATGACTAAAAACGGACATAACGGTTTTCCTGAATAATGCTGGGTTTTATTGTTATTAAACAGTTGCCTGGGATGCGCTGCTGTGCGCTTCAAGGATCCGCTCCCGAAGCAGTTGTCGCTGGATTTGCGCTTGCTCATAGGCGCGCTCCTTGACCGGTCCATAGCCGCGAATCACAGAGGGTAGCCGGGCCAGCTCAATCGCATCCTGCAGATTGTCCACACTGAGATTCTGCAGTAGCGCCTGAATATCCTGCTCGTATTCGCGGATCAGTCGTCGTTCGAGACGGCGATCAGCACTGTAACCAAACAGATCCAGGGGGGTGCCCCGCAAAGGTCTGAGGCTGGCCAGCAGACGAAACAGCGGCATGATTTTTTCGCTAAAGCGGCGCTTGACCGGGCGCCCCGTAGCGCGGTTGATCCGCGAGATCAGCGGCGGTGCCAGATTGAATTCGAGTTCAAAGTCTCCTTCAAACTGGCTTTCAAGTTGCTGCCGGAAGTGGCTGGATGTCAGTTGTCGGGCAACCTCATACTCATCCTTATAGGCCAGCGCCTTGCTGTAATTTTCCGCAACGGCCAGGCTCAGGGTGTTCCCTCTGCCCAGTTGCTTTTCCGCGTCTGCGACGTGACGCACCAGTGACTGATAGCGATGCGCCAGGGCCGCTCCCTGATATTGGCTAAGGTGCTGCATCTCCCGGTGAATCACCTCTTCCAGCCCGGGCATTATCCGCACCGTCTGAACATCACTGGCCGGAGAAGTGATCTGTTCAACCTGCTGCAGGTTGTGCGCTGCACGGCGTCCCCAGAGGAACGCTTCTTTATTGGCCGCAACCGCCACACCATTGAGTTCGATCGCTTGCTCGATTGAATCCATCTCAAGGGGAATCAGCCCTTTCTGCCAGGCATAGCCGATGCAGAACAGATTAACCGCCATACCATCACCGAGTAGCTGCGTGGCCAGGGTGGTGGCATCAAGACAGAAGCTGCCCTGAGGTTTGGCGCTGTCACGGATTACCTGCTCCATCTCTGCGGTGGGTACCTGCAGATCGGGGTCTCGGGTAAACGCCGCAGGCATGGTTTCATGGTTATTGATCACCACCTGGCTGCGCTGCCGGTCCAGCTTGCCCAGCGCCTCTTCGCTGGCCCCTACCATCAGGTCAAAGCCGATCATCAGATCGGTTTCACCCGCCGGAATACGCACCGTATGGATCTGTTCCTGAGACTCGGCGATGCGGATATGGCTCATTACCGCGCCAAATTTCTGTGCCAGGCCTATCTGATCCAGCACCCCAGTACCTTTACCTTCGATATGCGCCGCCATCCCCAGCAGGGCGCTGACGGTCACCACCCCGGTGCCACCGACACCGGTCAGCAGGATGTTGTAGGGCGTGCTACAACCGGGTAGCTGCGGCATGGGCAGCTGCGGGAAATGACGCTCTTTACCCAGTGGTTCGGGTTTACGCAGTTTGCCCCCTTTGACGGTAACAAAGCTGGGACAGAAGCCACGGATGCAGCTGAAATCTTTATTACAGGCGGACTGATCGATAGCGCGTTTGCGGCCACGGTCGGTTTCTTTGGGCAGCAGCGACAAACAGTTGGATTGCACGCCGCAGTCACCGCAGCCTTCGCAGATCTCCTGATGAATAACCACCCGTTTTTGTGGGTCGGTCATCTCACTGCGTTTACGGCGCCGACGTTTCTCCGCCGCACAGGTCTGGTCATACACCATCGCGGTGCAGCCAGGTATCTCCCGCAGCTCCATCTGCACCGCCTGCAGATCATCCCGGTGGTGGAAGGTGACGCCGTCAGCAAATTCAGAACGGCTGGGGTATTTATCTGGTTCATCGCTGACCACAGCGATACGGTGGACACCTTCACCATAGAGCTGGTGGGTAATCTGCTGTACTGTCAGCTGGCCATCAATGGGCTGACCCCCGGTCATGGCGACGGCATCGTTATACAGCACTTTATAGGTGATGTTGGCGCCGGAGGCGATCGCCGCACGAATTGCCAGCAGGCCCGAGTGAAAGTAGGTTCCATCGCCGAGGTTCTGGAACACATGGTTGTTATCAGTGAAGGGGGCCTGACCGATCCAGGTCGCGCCTTCGCCGCCCATCTGGGTAAAGGTGTCGGTGCCACGGTCCATCCAGGTGGCCATATAGTGACAACCGATACCGCCCAGTGCGCGGCTGCCCTCAGGCACCACCGTGGAAGTGTTATGGGGGCAGCCGGAGCAGAAGTGCGGAGTGCGCTCCAGCAGGGCACGCGGCTGTGCCAGTTGGTACTCTTTTTCGCTAAGAAAGGTGAGACGGTCAGCGATCTGCTGACTGTTGTGGAAGGGGGCGACACGTGCGGCAATCGCCCGGGCGATCATCGCTGGTGTCAGTTCGCTCAGGCTGGTCAGCAGCTCATTGCCCAACTGATCTTTCTTACCCACCACCCGGGGACGAGCGCTCTGATGCCGGTCCTGCCAGCTGTAGAGTTGCTCCTTCAGCTGATCTTCAATCAGGCCGCGTTTCTCTTCGATGACCAGAATCTCTTCCAGACCCTCAGTAAACTCATAGACCCCTTCGGGTTCCAGCGGCCAGGGCATCGCGACTTTGTATAGCCGGATACCCAACCCGGCGGCCTGCGCGTGGCTGATACCCAGATCTTCCAGCGCCTGCAGGACATCAAGATAAGACTTGCCTGTGGTGACAATACCCAGGCGCGGCTGAGCGGTATCGATAACGATTTTATCCAGTCGGTTGTGGCGGCAGAACGCCTGTGCTGCCGCGATTTTATAGCGGTGCAGTCGCGCTTCCTGTTGCAGTGGCTTATCCGGCCAGCGGGCATTCAGGCCATCTGCGGGAAGCTCGAAGTGTTCGGGGAGGCTGATCTCCAGTCGCTGATGATCAAGATTGGCTGAGATGGCTGAATCCATTACCTCGGCCAGCGCTTTCAGCCCCACCCAACAGCCGCTGAAGCGGGACATTGCCCAGCCATACAGGCCATAATCCAGCATCTCCTGAATCCCGGAGGGATAGAGCACCGGAATCATCGCATCCATAAAGGCGTAATCGCTCTGATGGGGAAGGGTCGAGGATTTACTGGCATGGTCATCACCGGCAACCGCCAATACCCCGCCATACTCTGAGGTACCGAAAGCGTTGGCATGCTTCAGTACATCACCGCTACGGTCAACCCCTGGGCCTTTGCCATACCAGAGGCCGAAAACGCCATCGTAGCGGGCACCTTCAAATATGTTGACCTGTTGTGACCCCCATACGGCGGTTGCCCCCAGATCTTCATTAACGCCCGGCTGAAAAACAATATTGGCAGCTTGCAGGTGGTCACGGATCTGCCACAGGGTTTTGTCAAAGTTGCCCAGAGGTGAGCCCCGATAGCCTGAGATAAACCCGGCTGTATTCAGTCCGGCCTGTTTATCCCGTGCGGCTTGTAACATCGGCAGGCGAGCCAGCGCCTGACTACCAGTCAGGTAGACCCGTCCGCTCTGTTTTTCCCACTTATCCTGCAGTGAAACGGCATTTTTCATGTTGATAGCTCCCGGTTCTGAACGGCAACCGTTATGCGCTCCGGTTCAGAACGAATCAGTCAATGGATGAATAGAAAACGGTGAATCAGACGCCGGGGGGCGAAATATTCCTGAGTTTGTCTTTCGGTCTTTGGATGATGGAGCGTAGGAATACAACTGAACTATCAGCATACAGCAGGTCTGTGAGATCGGGATGGCACAACGGTGTGTGCCGCAGAAAAAAGCGGTAGGTCATGGTTATTACCCTTTACCTTAGCCGGATCACAGCCAGGTTTGAATATTGTTGTTATTGTGCCGCCGGATAGGCCGGACTCTGTTGCAGCGATACCTTTTTGGGGTCGCTGACGACCAACACTAGTCCGGGAGGTTGGAGCAAGTCAACCGGGGAAAGAGATACAGATACGTCAGATATGGAGATTATCTATGGTGATAAAATTGATAGGCAGATTATTTTTCTGTTATGTTTTGGTAGGTAAATACCCGTATTTCTTTTAAATTCAACAGACATCGGACATTAGCAGGCGATTTAACCGCCAGCAATTTCAACTGAAGATTTTATGTTCTCAGAGGATTTTCATTTTTAGCCTGTGGCTTCCGAAGTTCAGGAATATGCCAGGTAACGGTCGGTTTTTGTAAAAACAGTGGTTTGCTACGTTATTTAAATTATTTAGTTAAATTATTTGCCAAGAGGGTAACTCATCTGTATTATACGCCCCACGTTGATGCGGGGTGGAGCAGCCTGGTAGCTCGTCGGGCTCATAACCCGAAGGTCGTCAGTTCAAATCTGGCCCCCGCTACCACAACGGAAAGATAAGCTAATCGAAAGATTGGCTTTTTTTTCGTCTGGAATTTGAGATCAGGCATCGGGCTCGACTCTTAATAAGGGCAGGAAGGTCGTCGGCTTAGATCTGGCCCCAGCTACCAACGTAATAATTAAAGGTGTGTCGTAATGACATGCCTTTTTTTGTGTCTGAAATTCGGTGGTTTTAAGCTGGCATAGAAAGCGTCGGGCTCGGCTCTTAATAAGGGCAGGAAGGTCGTCAGTTCAAATCTGGCCCCCGCTACCACAACGCAAAGACAAGCTAATCGAAAGATTGGCTTTTTTTTTCGTCTGGAATTTGAGATCAGGCGTCGGGCTCGGCTCTTAATAAGGGCAGGAAGGTCGTCGGCTTACATCTGGCCCCAGTTACCAACGTAATAATTAAAGGTGTGTCGTAATGACATGCCTTTTTTTGTGTCTGAAATTCAGTGGTTTTAAGCTGGCATAGAAAGCGTCGGGCTCGACTCTTAATAAGGGCAGGAAGGTCGTCAGTTTTAGAGCACAGCTTGTATCGAGGCGCGAAGCGCCGAGGGGGCATAACGGCAACAGGTTGTTATGAATAAATCTGGCCCTCGCTACCGCAACGGCAAGACAGGCAGAGTGAAAGAGTGGCATTTTTAACCAGCATCTCTCTTTTGCAGGGTTAAGTCCGGTATTGTTGCGGTTGATTGATTATTTAATGACCTGCAGCGGGGCCTGAGTGATCTGATTGTTGTAAGTTAGTGACGTTATCACTTACTAAAACATGTAGAGGCTTACCATGAAAACACGACATATCGTCAGGTTGTTCCCGTTCTCTGCTTTATTTCTTATTTCCAGCGCCTGTTTATTGAGTTTTACCGCCCAGGCCGCTGATCTGCCTGCCCGGGGGCCAATTCCTTTTGCTGTCTATGATCAGGATAGCAATGGTGCAGTCAGCCAGGAGGAGTTTACGGCAATACGTAACCAGCGGATTCAGAATAACGCAGCGGCTGGTGCGCCGATGAAGGGGCTGGCAAATGCCCCGACTTTTAGTCAAATGGATCTTAATGCGGATGGTCAGCTGTCGTCAGAGGAGCTGGATGCTGCTCAGTCTGTGCAACGCAATCAGAAACAGATGCAAGCAGGCACCGGTCAGAAAGCGATGATGGGCGGGATGGGGCGTAACCGGCCTGCATTCAACGAGATTGATCTGGATGGTGATGGCTATCTTAGCCAGGAAGAGGTGAATACCTTCCGTAGTGAACGTATTACCCAGAGGGCGTCGGAGGGCTACCCGATGAGAAACATCGCTAATATGCAGTCCTTTGGCGATATGGATCTGAATCATGATGAGATGATCGATCCCGCCGAGTTTAGCCAGCACCAGATGAAACGCAACAGCCCTTAGGTCAGTTTGTCACTTCATTAAGATTGCGTTGCTAAAAGAGGCTGCCGAAAGGTAGCCTCTTTATTGTTGTACCCCATTGATAATGCTTATCTCTTGCTGTGCAGTACGTGGGAATGGTGTGGTCGATCCGTGTATCAGGTGGAAGGTTCTTCCCCGGCGACATTAACAAACGACTACATCAATAAACTGGTGGCGAGGAATAGCATCAGTCCCATACCGAGAATATCGGTAAAAGTGGTCAGAAAAATACTGCTGGCCATCGCCGGGTCGGCACCAAACCGTTTCAGGGTTACGGGTACGAGTACGCCAAAAATACCACTGCCAACGCAGGCTCCTACCATGGCGACAAGTACCACCAGTGCCAGGGTGGCGGCATCCTCTGCGCCGCTTATGCCAGCGTAGATCCACATGGCCAGGGCGGCGACCAAACCAACAAAGAAGCCGTTCATCGCCCCCAGAATAATCTCTTTTCTAAGCACTCTGGATATGGACATATTGGCCAGTTCGCCCAGTGTCATACTGCGCAGCGTGATCGCCAGCGCCTGACAGCCGGTGTTACCACTTTGTCCGGCCAGTACCGGCAGAAATACGGCCAGCACGACGATACGGGCGATGGTATCTTCAAACATGCCGACAACAAACGCCGCCGCAAATGCTGTTAAAAGGTTAATCTGCAGCCAGGGGTGGCGCATACGGAATGATTCCAGTATGGGGGTGGAGATGCGTTCCTCTTTATCCACACCGACCATGGAACCCGCCTGAGCACTGATCTCGGTGGCGACATATTCGAACAGTTTCCAGCCATAGACCAGTCCCAGCAGGGTGCCTTCGTCATCGGTTACCGGATAGAGACGATGTCGCTGTGACAGGGCAGCGTTGACAGCCTCAGGCATCTCCACATCGGGGGTAAAGGCGAAAGGATCGGGAGTCATGGTTTGTTCGAGCGTCTGTCCGGGGCGTGCCAGTAACAGGTCGCGCATCGCCACCACGCCCAACAGCTTATCGGCGTCATCGGTGACATAGATATAGGTAATCGTGATGGATGGGTCTGTTCTGACAATAAAATCCAGCGCACTGGCGACGGTGTCGTCGGGTGACAGTATGCCGAAAGCGGCTGTCATTAACTCGGCGACGGTGCCTTTAATGCCCTCAAGCGAACCCTGATCTGAATGGTGATCATCTTCATCGGGGTCGCGTGGGTCTGCTTCAGCCGCCAGATGAGAAGCGATTTTCAGAGCGGCATCGGTGGGAAGGCTGCTCAGCGTGCTTTCAATTGTATCGGGTGTTTGCTGTGCCAGTAGCGACGCGGCAATGGCCGGGTCCATATCTGCTAAGGTGATTGAGTTGGCGTCAGTGACACCGGTGTCTCTATTCATATCAGAAGCTCTCATTGCCGGTCAGCACTCTATAGTAAGCAGATAAACAATAGCTTAGTTAACAGCCATACGCTACAGCGTGTTATTTAATAAACCTTATATAATTCAATATCTTTAGTGCGACGGTCGATTATTTTTTGTAATAATAGTTGCATATTAGTTAATATGTTAACAAAATAAGGGCATTAAGCTGATCTTCGCTGGTGTGCGTCTATTGTCTGCGCTCAGAGGATCGATCTGAACTGATCTGTCAGTCTGACATGTTTTATATCAGTCTGAATATAAAAGAGATAAGAGGAAACTGAAATGGGTAAACTGGCGCTGGTGGCGAAGATCACACATGTTCCAAGCATGTATCTGTCTGAACTGGATGGACCACAAAAGGGTTCACGACAGTCTGCGATTGATGGTCATATAGAGATCGGCAAACGCTGTCGCGAGCTGGGCGTTGATACTATCGTGGTGTTTGATACTCACTGGCTGGTTAATGCTAACTATCACATCAACTGTGCGCCCCATTTCAAAGGTAACTATACCAGTGGTGAGCTGCCGCATTTCATCTCCAATATGGAGTTTGAATATGATGGTAACTCGGAGCTGGGTAAAATTCTGGCAGATGAATGTACCCGTCAGGGTGTCGAAACCCTGGCCCATGATAAAACCTCGCTGGGGCCTGAATACGGTACGATTGTACCGATGCGCTATATGAATGAAGACCGTCACTTCAAGGTGATCTCTGTGTCTGCGCTCTGTACGGTGCATTATCTGAATGATTCTGCCCGTCTTGGCTGGGCGATGCGTGAAGCGATTGAAAAGCATTACGACGGTACGGTTGCTTTCTTTGCCAGTGGTTCGCTATCTCATCGCTTTGCTCAGAACGGTCAGGCGCCGGAGTTTGCCAACAAGATCTGGAGTCCATTCCTTGAGACCCTGGATACTGAAGTGGTTAATATGTGGAAACGTGGTGACTGGAAAACGTTCTGCGAGATGTTGCCTGAATATGCGGCCAAAGGTCATGGTGAAGGCTTTATGCACGATACGGCGATGATGCTGGGGGCGCTGGGCTGGTCTGATTATGAAGGTCAGGCCGAAATTCTGACACCTTATTTCGGTAGTTCAGGCACCGGACAGATTAACTGTGTATTCCCTGTGACGGAACAGGATGGATCTGCGGTGCCAGGGCCACAGGCATCAGTTACAGCCAACTTTGAACCGGGTTCCAGTCGTCTGTAACACGGGTGCTCTGGTTAAAAAAGGCTCGCTTATGCGAGCCTTTTTTGGTTTTACTACATCACTTCGAAGAAGTGCATCTCAACGAGATCAGGTCTGCGTATACCTGTGCCGATGAACATCCGTTCACAGATCCATTGCAGGGAGGGGGAGTCTGTTTCAAACTTTGGGCTACACCTGAAATAGATCTCAGAAGGGTCGACAGGCTCACCTTTAATCAGTCGTTCTGTGATCTCGGGTTCAGCGACACGAATAGCCCGGTTATGAACATAGATGCGCTCACCGTTCTCTATTTCCAGAACATAGTGCGCATCAAGGTCCGCCATGCGAGGCGTCAGGATCAGCTGATAGTCTGCACCGCCAGGCAGGACTTTTCCGGCCCAGCCATGCCCTTCAACAGTACCGCCGATAATGGGGATAACTCTGCGTTGTCCATGCTGAGCGTGTCCGATCTCCTGCGGTGGATCGACTTTAACGTTTAGCTTTGCAAAGTGCTTTAATGCGGGTGCTGTACTCATTTATAGTTTACCTCTTGTGGGTGAGGGCGCGGATGCAGACGTTTGTCTGGATGATGAAACCTGAGTTCTTATCAGATTTAACGGCCATTACCGGGTGGCATCGCCAGCCTGGTGGTGGCCTTTTCAACTCTGTTGAACTCGGCTTTAGCGCTATAAAATCCATTGGTGGGATACATATTCCTGGATCTTCTTATACTGATCACTGAGAGTGCTGATGGCTGTCGAGCTGTCTGATCAGACCATAGAGTGCCGCGATGTAGGGAACATCTTTGTCCAGTTTTTGCGCAATCTCATAGACCACGCCGATCAGGGCTTCATATTCCAGCGGTCTGCCTGCCTCAATATCCTGCAACATTGAAGTTTTGAACGACCCCAGTTTGCGGGTGGCAGTATTTCTCTCTTCAGGCGTCTGCTCGACAATGCAACCTATACGGTTGCCTATCTCCAGAGCCTCATTCATCGCTTTACAACAAAACTGATTGACCAGCGGATCATCAAGTATGCGATCGGTGGTTACGCGTGTCAGGGCGGACACCGGGTTCATGGTCATGTTGCCCAGCAATTTGAACCAGATATCCCGTTGAATCTCTTTGGAGATTTGGATATTGAATCCGCTACGTTCAAACAGATTTGCAACCTGCAGAGTCGGTTCTGATGGTTCGCCACCGGGCTCACCGATGATCAGATTATTGCCCATATTTAAGCGGATAATGCCTGGAGAAGCGACAGCGGCGGCCAGATGAACCACGCAGCCGATGATCTGATGACTGGGAATATAGTCCCTCAGGTCGCCCTGGGGATCGATGGTCTTGAGTATTGGGTCTGAAGGTGCTTTTGGCAGGCCATCAAAGAACCACCAGGGAACGCCATTCATTGCCAGGAGGACGCGAGTATCTCCTCCTAGCAGCGGTTGAAGCCGTTTGATAATCTGATTCATTGACGGCTGTTTGACCGCGATAATGATCAGATCCTGTACGCCGAGATTATCCGGAGAGGGCACTGCCGTCACCGGATAAAACTGAGTCTGGTCATGTTCTGAAAGACCAACCCCGTTTTGTTGCAAAGACTGCAGTGTGTCGCCTCGTGCAATCACCGAAACGGCTTCCCCTGCAGCACTGAGACGCGCTGCAATGAGTCCACCGATGGCACCTGCTCCGTATACACATATTTTCATGACGGGGTCCTGTTCAGATGAATGTTTAGATGAAGGGGACTGTTTCTCAATGAGACGCGTCATGGCGGCGAATAGATCTTCGCCCGCGCTAAACTCAGCACCCTCATACCTGCTTAGTTAACATCATCGCTACAGCGGTATTAACCATCTCTTCCAGCTGGCTCTGTTCTGTATAGATGCCGTCATTCAGCAGACGGCAGAGTCCATGTAGCGTAGCCCAGTAAACCTGTGCTGTGCGCAACACTGAATCACCCTCCCGAATAACATTCTGCTGACACAGGTGTTCGATCCAGCTGAGCCAGCTTTTGAAGTGCTGTCGTGAGCGTTCCTTTAGCGAGTTAGTCGGGGTGCCATTGCGCCAGATCTCGCGGCCAAACATCAGGTCATATTGCTCCCGGTGTTGATAGGCAAGGGCGATATAGGTATGTACATACTGGGTAAATGTTGTCGCCAACGGCTCGGATGATGTGCTGCTCCTCACTTCTTGCAATAGCGCTTCAACCCGCTCAAAGCCCTGCTCGGCAATGGCACACAACAGGGCATTCCTATCTTTAAAATGGTGATAGGGTGCAGTTCTGGATACCCCAACACGATCCGCAAGCTTGCGCATTGACAGGCACTCCGTGCCGCCCTCTGCGATCATCTCAGCAGAGGCAGACAGCAGCGATTGATAGAGATCGCCATGGTGATAGGTGCGTGATAGTGGGGCCGGGTCAGTCAGTTTCATGGGGGCAATTTATCAATCAATCTTGACAGTGTCAAAATGTCGTTTTATCTTGACGCTGTCCAGTTTGGTTTTCAGGTCGGCTTAAAGCCACACCTTCTGCCGATGTCATCACAGAATAAGAATGAGGAATTTGAAATGAGTGGGCTTTCAACCGGTTATCCCCATCTGCTTGCTCCCCTTGATCTGGGGTTTACAACTTTGAAAAACAGAGTGTTGATGGGCTCGATGCACCTGGGCCTGGAGGAAGCCCCCAACGGCTTTGAACGGATGGCAGCTTTTTATGCTGAACGGGTAAAAGGCGGTGTCGGACTGATTGTCACCGGTGGTATTGCGCCTAACCCTGAAGGTGGCGTGGTTGCTGGCGGGGCGATGATGGTGACTCAGAAAGATGTAGACAGCCACCGGCTTGTCACCGACAGCGTGCATGCGGAAGGTGGCAAAATCTGTATGCAGATCTTGCACACCGGGCGCTACGCCTACAACCCAAAACTGATTGCTCCGTCAGCGTTGCAGGCACCGATTAACCCCTTTCCACCCCATGAAGTGACCACTGACGAGATTGAGCAACAGATCGAAGATTTCGCCCGCTGCGCCGGGCTTGCACAGCAGGCCGGTTATGATGGTGTCGAGGTGATGGGGTCTGAGGGTTATTTTATTAATCAGTTTATCGCCCGCCGTACTAATCACCGGGATGATGAGTGGGGTGGCGACTATGACAACCGGATCCGCTTTGCGGTTGAGGTGGTGCGGCGTGTTCGCGAACGGGTTGGTAGTGATTTTATAATTATTTTCCGGCTGTCGATGCTGGATCTGGTGGAGGGGGGCAGTAGTTATGAAGAGATTGTCACCCTGGGAAAAGCGATAGAGCAGGCCGGTGCAACGATCATTAATACCGGTATCGGCTGGCATGAAGCACGCATTCCAACCATTGCCACAAAAGTGCCCCGGGCGGCCTTTACCTGGGCAACGGCGAAAGTACGCCAGGCGCTATCTGTTCCGGTGATTACCTCTAACCGTATTAACACCCCGGAAGTCGCCGAGCAGGTTCTGGCCCGGGGGGATGCGGATATGGTGTCGATGGCCCGGCCGTTTCTGGCGGACCCTGAGTTTATCCGTAAAGCGGAAGAGGGGCGCAGTGATGAGATCAATACGTGTATCGGTTGCAATCAGGCCTGTCTGGACCATATTTTTGCGGGCAAACTGACCAGCTGTCTGGTGAATCCCCGTGCCTGCCATGAAACCGAACTTATGATTGTCGCAACGGATAAACCGAAAAAACTGGCAGTTGTGGGGGCAGGCCCTGCGGGACTAGCGTTTGCGACGACGGCCGCACAGCGGGGGCATGATGTCACCCTGTTTGATTCTGCTGCACAAATCGGCGGACAGTTTAATATTGCTAAACAGATTCCCGGTAAAGAGGAATTTAATGAAACACTGCGCTATTTTACTCGCCGGATTGAGTTAGATGGGGTAACGCTTCGATTGGAACACCGGGTCACAGTCGATGAACTTCAGCAGAGTGAGTTTGACGAGGTGATTATCGCCACGGGCATTACTCCCCGGGTTCCTGATATTGAAGGCAGGGATCACCCGAAAGTGCTGAGTTATCTGGATGTTATCCGGGGGGCAAACGTGGGGCATCATGTTGCTGTTATCGGTGCCGGGGGGATCGGCTTTGATATCAGTGAATATCTGACTCATCAGGGGCCATCGACCAGCGAGGATATCCCTGCGTTTATGCGTGAATGGGGGGTCGATATGACGATGCAGTCCCGGGGGGGCGTCGAAGGTGTTAAAGCCGCCCCGGAATCAGCGGCGCGACAGATCTTTCTGTTGCAGCGAAAAACCTCAAAAGTGGGCAATGGACTGGGGAAAACAACCGGTTGGGCACATCGGTTGGGCCTGAAAGCCCGCCATGTGGAGATGCTGTCTGGCTGCGAATATCAGCGTATTGATGATGCGGGGTTGCATCTTAGTATAAATGGCGAAAACCGTTTGTTGGCGGTTGATAATGTGGTGCTCTGTGCCGGACAGGAATCGCTGCGTGAACTGACAGAGGGGTTGGATAAACCGTATCATCTCATTGGTGGGGCCGATCTGGCGACTGAGCTGGATGCCAAACGGGCGATCGATCAGGGTACCCGCCTGGCGGCGACAATATGAAACAGTCCGATTGACATAAAAAAACCGGGAAAACATCCCGGTTTTTTATGTCAGATCGCACAGCCGCCGTGACCGTTTTTAGCATGGTATTGCTGGTGATATTCCTCGGCGCGCCAAAAGACTGACGCCGGTGTAATCTCTGTGACGATCGGATTGCCGAAGATGCCGCTCTTATCCAGCACCACTTTACTCTGCTCAGCCATAATTCGCTGGTGGTCGGTGTGATAGAAAATAGCCGAGCGATATTGGTCACCGATATCGGGTCCCTGTCGGTTCAGCGTGGTAGGGTCATGCATCTGCCAGAAAATATCCAGTAGAGTGTCGTAGCTAACGGTCTGCTCATCAAATTCCAGCTGTACGACTTCCGCATGGCCGGTTGTTCTGTTGCAGACATCTTTATAGGTGGGATTTTCGGTATGCCCGCCCATATACCCTACGGCGGTTGATGTGACTCCCTTGATGCTGGCAAAGCGCGATTCAACTCCCCAAAAGCATCCTGCTGCAAATGTTGCGGTTGGCATGCTACTGCTCCTGTTTATTCCTGATCTGTTGTTCTCTATTTATCTATAGATAGATGTTAGACGGATTTTTTCCTTTTGGGATCATATTTATTGTCTTTATTTGCTAAATGACTATCTGATGACACAAATGTTAATTTTTGGTGCGGCGCAGCATAATGTGCGTCTTCATGGTTCCTGTTGGTCAGGGCAATATCCTGCATTCTTATTTTAAGCGTTTGATAAATAATAGAATAGCACATTGTTGGTGTGCTGCTTGCTATCTTTTTGTTCAGTTAATAACTCATTTTGCTTTGCAAAAAGACTATCTGTAAGGGGAACGTCAATGAAAAAGCTTACTAAGACGCTTATCGCTTCGGCTCTGTTATCTGCCTCTGCTGCCAGTTTTGCGGGTGTATCCGCAAATGTAGGCGCCATGAGCGACTACTGGTTCCGTGGCCTTGATCAATCGGGTGATAAAGGCAATGCCAGTATGATGGGTGGCCTGGATTATGAGAGTGATATGGGATTCTACGCAGGCACCTGGCTGGCGTCTCTGCCGGATAATCTTGAGTATGATCTCTATGGCGGCTATAACGGCGCTTATGAAGACTTCAGTTATGGCGTTGGCGTTATCACCTACCTGTACGATGATTCTGATACCGGTAAGTATTTTGAGTATAACCTGAGTGCTGGTTATGGTCCGGTTTCTATTGGTTACAACATTGGTACTCTGAAAGATGTACCGGGTTCTGCCGATGTGGATTACACCTTTGCCAGTATCACCGGGGAATATGAAGGTGCTTATCTGACCTATGGTGTCTATGGCGATGAGGTTGATGGCTCCTATATTGAGGCCGGCTATGGCATAACCTATGATGGACTGGATATGTCGGTTGCGGCGATCTTCCCGGATGATGACAACTCTGCCAACTCCTGGGTAAGTGATACCGATAAACTGACGTTTACGATCAGTAAAACCTTTGATCTGTTTTGAATTTTCTTAGTTTGAAGCGAGGACGTTAAATCGTTGCTCAATAGTTAGCGCACACGGATGTGCCCTGCCAGTGATGTTGTGGTGTATCTTACCGATTCATTGCAATAAAAAAGCCGGTCTGCGCTTAACGCCGACCGGCTTTGAATAACACTGTTGATGATTAGCCGTTGGCTAAGGCATCCAGTTTCTGCTTCAGTAATCCCTGCACCTGTCCCGGGTTTGCTTTGCCCTGCGACGCCTGCATGACTTTACCCATAAAGAAGCCGATCATCTTGCCGCGTTTTTCCGGCTCTGCGTTGACGTACTGATCGACCTGAGGCTGATTCGCCGCGATCACATCATCCACCATCGATTCGATCGCACCGCTATCGGTTACCTGTTTCAGTCCTTTCGCTTCGATTACATCATCAGCGCTGCCTTCGCCAGCCCACATCGCTTCAAACACCTGCTTGGCAATTTTGCCGGTAATGGTATTGTCTTTGATGCGTAACAACAGTCCGCCGAGCTGTTCGGCACTGACCGGAGAGTCATTGATGTCGGTATCGTTCTGGTTCAGGTGCTTTGACAGATCGCCCATTACCCAGTTGGCGGCCAGTTTGGCATCCCCGGCAGCTTTCGCTGCGGTTTCAAAATAGCTGCTCAGGTCACGGTAGGCTGACAGTACCATCGCATCGTACTCGCTTAGCTGATACTGCTCGATAAAGCGGGCTTTGCGGGCATCCGGCAGTTCTGGCAACGTGCTGCGCAGCTTTTCTACATATTCATCATCAATGACGATCGGCAGCAGGTCGGGGCAGGGGAAGTAGCGGTAATCGTTGGCTTCCTCTTTGCTGCGCATCGAACGGGTTTCGTCTTTGTTCGCATCGTAGAGGCGGGTTTCCTGGGTGATGGTCCCGCCATCCTCCAGCAGATCGATCTGCCGGATGATCTCCCCTTTGATCGCTTTTTCAATGAAGCGGAAGGAGTTGATGTTTTTGGTTTCGGTACGGTTGCCGAACTCTTCCTCACCTTTATAACGTACGGACACGTTACAGTCACAGCGGAAAGAACCTTCCGACATGTTGCCGTCGCAGATGCCCAGATTGGTGACGATCGAGTGGATCTTTTTAACGTAAGCGACCGCTTCCTCAGCGCTGCGCATATCCGGCTCGGAGACAATTTCCAGCAGCGGTGTACCCGCACGGTTCAGGTCGATACCGGTCATGCTGGGGAACTCTTCATGCAGGGATTTACCGGCATCTTCTTCCAGGTGAGCCCGGGTAACACCGACGCGCTTGGTGGTGCCATCTTCCAGTTCGATATCCACATGGCCGATACCCACGATCGGGTGGAATAGCTGGCTGGTCTGATAGCCTTTTGGCAGATCCGGATAGAAATAGTTTTTCCGGTCAAACACTGAGGTGTAACCTATCTCAGCATCAATCGCCAGACCAAACAGTACGGCCATCCGCAATGCTTCAGCATTGAACACCGGTAATGTGCCGGGCAGGGCCAGATCAACCGCGCAGGCCTGTGTGTTGGGTTCAGCACCAAAGGCAGTGCTGGCGCCGGAAAATATTTTGGACTTAGTCGCCAGTTGGGCGTGAATCTCAAGCCCGATGACTGCTTCCCATTCCATTCTGTAAACCTCTTCTTGCAGTCGCTTCGGTTGTTAACCTTAATGACGACTGCGTTAAATTCTGTTGTCCGTCATCTCCCGTTTTTGCGGGATTGCCTCTTTAGCGAGCGGGACGCTGGTTGTGCCAGTCAGTCGCCTGCTGAAACTGATGCGCTGCATTCAGCAGGCGCCCTTCGGCAAAGTAATTACCGATCAGTTGCAGACCAACGGGCAGACCGTTGGCAAAGCCACAGGGAATAGACATGCCTGGCATACCCGCGAGGTTGAGGGAGATGGTAAAAATATCTTCCATATACATCGCTACCGGGTCAGACGTTTTCTCGCCCAGCTTAAACGCTGGATGAGGTGTGGTTGGCCCCATGAGGATGTCCACCTCTGCCAGAGCATTCACAAAGTCCTGCTGAATCAGGCGGCGGATCTGCAGGGCTTTTTTGTAGTAAGCATCGTAGAAGCCCTCTGACAACGCATAAGTGCCGACCATAATACGGCGCTTAACCTCTTCGCCGAATCCTTCTCCGCGACTGCGTTTGTACATATCTTCCAGATCAGCCGGGTCTTCGCAGCGGTAACCGTAACGCACACCGTCAAACCGTGACAGGTTAGATGACGCTTCAGCCGGCGCAATAATGTAGTACGCCGGAATCGCCAGATGGCTGTTTGGCAGGCTGACCTCTTTGACTGTTGCCCCCAGAGCTTCAAACTCTTTGATGGCAGCCTGAACCTGTGCGGCAATCTGTGGATCGATCTGATCAGAGAAATACTCTTTTGGCAGACCAATCTTTAATCCTTTGAGGGATTCATTGAGTTTCAGGGTGTAGTCCGGTACCGGCTGATCAAGACTGGTCGAATCTTTAGGGTCGAAACCGGCCATCACATTCAGCATCAGGGCGGTGTCTTCTGCGGTACGCGCCATCGGGCCGCCCTGATCCAGTGAGGATGCATAAGCGATCATGCCGTAGCGGGATACCCGTCCGTAGGTCGGTTTAAGGCCGGTGATGCCACACAGGGCTGCTGGCTGACGTATGGATCCGCCGGTATCGGTGCCTGTGGCACCGGGTACCAGACCGCCGGCAATCGCCGCCGCAGAGCCGCCGGATGAACCGCCCGGTACACAGTCGGTGTTCCAGGGATTGCGTGCCGGGCCGTAGAAACTGGATTCGTTGGACGAACCCATGGCGAATTCGTCCATGTTGGTTTTACCCAGACTGACCGCACCTGCCCTGTTAAATTTATCAATCACCGTGGCGTTATAGGGTGAAATAAAGTTATCCAGTATCCGCGAGCCGCAGCTGGTGCGAATCCCTTCGGTGCAGAAAATATCTTTATGGGCGATTGGCAGGCCGGTAAAGGGACCAGCGTCGCCAGCAGCACGGCGCTGATCGGCGGCTTCAGCCTGCGCCAGCGCCTGCGCTTCGGTGACAGTAATAAAGCTGTTCAGGGCACCATCTTCGGTGTTGATCCGGTCAAGGTAGCTTTGGGTCAGCTCAACACTGCTGAATTCACCAGTTGCTAACCCCTGCGCCAGTTCGGCGAGTGTTTTGTCTAACATAACGTTTTTAAATCCTTAAAACGGGTGTCTGGTGTGAAATTACTCAATCACTTTAGGGACCTGGAACAGCCCGGCTTCCACAGCGGGGGCCACCGTTTGCAGGTGGTCGCGCTGATTGCACTCGGTGACTTCATCAATACGTAAACGCTGGATTGCATCCATCGGATGGGCCATCGGAATAACGTCATCGGTATTGATCGCCTGCATCTGGTCAACCAGGTTAAGAATATCACTGAGATTCTCTGCATATTCCTGAATATCTTGCTCGGCGATATTTAATCTTGCCAGATGAGCGATCTTTTCGACGTCTGTGCGGTCTAAAGACATTATTGGATTCTCATTGCTATGAAATTTGGTCTGATAACTAAATAAAGCGCTACGTTAACACATTTGCAGCTTGCCCAAAATCCCCGCCATTGCTACAGTGGGCCTGTTTTTTTGATCAAGTGAATGTGCAGTCGCACAATCTAAGGCGGACAACCGATGTTTAAGAAGATTCGAGGGCTTTTTTCCAGTGACCTTTCAATTGATCTGGGCACTGCCAATACCCTTATTTATGTTCGCGATAAAGACATTGTACTGAATGAACCCTCTGTTGTTGCTATTCGTCAAAGCAGCAACGGGGCACAGAAAACCGTGGCTGCAGTCGGTACCGATGCAAAGCGGATGTTAGGTCGTACGCCGGGGAATATTACCGCAATCCGGCCGATGAAAGATGGCGTTATCGCAGACTTCCATGTGACTGAGAAGATGCTGCAGCACTTCATCAGTAAAGTGCATGGCAATAGTTTTTTGACACCGAGCCCCCGGGTTCTGGTATGTGTTCCCTGTCAGTCGACACAGGTTGAGCGCCGGGCAATTAAAGAGTCAGCCATGGGAGCGGGTGCCCGCGAAGTGTATCTGATTGAAGAACCCATGGCCGCAGCGATTGGCGCAGGTTTGCCGGTCGATGAGGCAAACGGTTCAATGGTGGTGGATATCGGTGGTGGTACCACTGAAATTGCTATTATATCGCTTAACGGTATTGTGTATTCCGAATCTGTACGGGTAGGTGGAGACCGTTTTGACGAAGGTATTGTGACCTATGTGCGTCGCAACTACGGTAGTCTGATTGGTGACGCGACCGCTGAGCGAATCAAACAGGAGATCGGTACCGCGTATCCCACCTCTGAAACCCTCGAGATAGATGTTCGTGGCCGTAACCTGGCTGAGGGTATTCCCCGCAGCTTTACACTCAATAGCAATGAAATTATGGAAGCATTGCAGGAGCCTCTCTCGGCGATTGTTCAGTCAGTCAAAAGTGCGCTGGAGCAGTGTCCTCCGGAGCTTGCGTCCGACATTGCTGAGCGTGGTATTGTGCTGACGGGTGGTGGTGCGCTGCTGCGTAATCTGGACAAGCTGATCAGTGAAGAAACCGGTTTGCCGGTGATCGTCGCTGATGATCCGCTGACCTGTGTTGCCCGCGGCGGCGGTCGTGCCCTGGAGCTCCTCGATAAGCATGCCTTTGAACTGCTGACCTTTGAATAAGTCTGAATGATCTGAATGGTTGATTTAGCCAATCTAATGGAGCAATGCCAACAGGGGGTGTTCCATCGCTAGTATATTCAGTAGCGGGTCCTTAAGGACCCGTTTTGTTGTGCTTCTGGTGTTGTCGCTGGTGCTGATTGTGCTGGACCTTAAATGGGCCAGCATGCATAAAACACGCTCCTACCTTTCACTGCTGATCACGCCATTGCAATGGGTCGTCGACGCGCCTGCACAGGTGGCCGATGAACTCAGTGATGTGCTGGTTGACCGCCGTCAGCTATCCGATGAAAACCGTCGCTTACGTCAGGAAGCTCTGTTGCTGAAACAGCGTGTCCAGCAGGTGTCCGCGCTGACCGCAGAGAATGTGCGCTTGCGCGAACTTCTCAACGGCCGCCATCGCCTTGAACAGGATGTCTTTCTGACCGAATTAATCGGCGTGAACCCTGACCCTTTTCAGCACCAGATTATTCTTAATCGGGGTTCGGAAGATCACGCTTATGTTGGTCAGGCGGTGCTCGATTCGGGTGGCATTATGGGGCAGGTGGTTGAAGTCAATCACTATACCAGCCGGGCAATGTTGATTACCGATTCACGTCATGCGATCCCTGTCGAGGTTAATCGTAATGGTTTTCGTTCGATCGCTTTAGGCAACGGTTCTGTTAACCAGTTAGAGCTGGTGCATGTGCCCGATACGGCAGATATTCGCGAGGGCGATCTGCTGGTTTCCTCCGGTTTAGGGGGGCGGTTTCCGCGGGGTTACCCTGTCGCTAAGGTTGTCAGTGTGCAGCGCGATCCCGGTGAGCCTTTTGCTCTGGTTAAAGCTGAACCTTCCGCCATGCTGAATAAAAGCCGCCATATATTGTTGGTGGATATGCCCCAGGCGGTAGACCTGCCTCCGGAAGAGAAACCGGTACAAACGGAAAAACTAACGCCTCAGCAAGCGGGTGTCGATGCACCGGAGGGCGAGGGTGAATAATCAGGGCGGCGGTGGTGGCGGATCGATTATCCTGGCCACCTTTCTGGTGGGCTATATGCTCAGTCAGCTGCCACTGCCTCAGTTTGCTGAGTGGTTCCGGCCTGAATGGGTTGCTATGATTCTGATCTACTGGGTGATGGCGCTACCCGAAAGGGTCGGGCTGGGAACGGCTGCACTGGTAGGATTGGGGCTTGATCTGATTAAAGGTAGTCCGATGGGGCTTAATGCTTTGTCTCTGCTGATTATCGCTTACCTGACGCTGTTATTGTACAAGCGCCTGCGCATGTTTCCGCTGGTGCAGCAGGCGGTGATGGTGATGGTGCTGGTGGGAATCAATCAGTTAATCTTTAACTGGGTTCACAGTCTGATGGGAACCCGCAGTGATAGTCTTATCTTTTTGCTGCCGGCGGTGATGAGTGCGGTTTTGTGGCCCTGGCTGTTTATTGTTCTCAGAGGGTTGCGCAGGGCTTTCAGGGTTTCCTGATATTTAGGTGACGTCAATATGACTAAGATGAACAACATACCTGATTTAGTGCTTGCCTCTGCGTCGCCACGTCGTCTTGAACTGCTGCAGCAGATTGGTGTTCATTGTCGTGTCCGGCCTGTTGATATTCCTGAGGTGCCCGGCGCGGCCGAGTTACCTGCCAGGTTTGTTGAGCGGCTGTCCCGGGAAAAGGCAGGCGCAGGACTGGCCGTCGCCGGCGAGGGGACTGTCGTCATCGGAGCCGATACGGTAGTCGTTTGTGATGGTCAGATTTTGGGCAAGCCCGTTGACCGGGAGGATGCGCTGGCGATGTTGCAGCGTCTGTCAGGGTGTGAACATCAGGTGATGACGGCGGTAACAGTCGCTAATCGGGAACGAATGCTGACTGAAGTAGTCACTACAGATGTACGTTTTAAAACATTGACCCCGGCGCAGTGTGAACAATACTGGTTGAGCGGTGAACCGCGTGATAAAGCCGGAGCCTACGGTATTCAGGGGTTGGGTGCAGTGTTTGTTGCCAGTATTCATGGTAGTTATTCGGCGGTGGTTGGTTTGCCACTGATGGAAACCGCAGCGCTACTGAATGAATTTGCTATACCTGTGTGGCAGGTTAACCCTCTTTGAGGTTCAGTCTGTCGACACTGAAGTGACAACCGCGCTCAGGGTATTGAGTTTCGATTTAGATTTTAGGCAGATCAGGCTTTGTTGCGAATTACCGACACCGGGCTGCCTGATTTTCCAGTTTTAGTGCGTTGTCTGGTCTTCAGGCCGATAGCTTTCAAATGACGGCGCTTGCGGTGTTCAGCGCCAGTACCAGATTATTTTGACGGGGCCTGTTACCGGGTCTCCTAGGGATGGATTATGAGCGAAGAGATTCTGATTAACTTTACCCCGATTGAGACCCGTGTCGCGGTGATCGAAAATGGTATGCCCCAGGAGATCTATGTCGAAAGGGCAGAGCGCCGCGGTATTGTCGGTAATATCTATAAGGGTAAAGTTGTTCGTGTACTGCCTGGCATGCAGGCTGCCTTTGTTGATATCGGTCTGGAGCGGGCGGCCTTTATCCACGTAGATGAGTTACAACATCCGCATGATGACGAGTCGGGCACTAACGGCAAAGCGAGTCTGACAATCAATCGTTTGTTGCGAGAGGGGCAGTCCCTGATCGTGCAGGTGACTAAAGACCCACTCGGAACCAAAGGCGCGCGTCTGACCACCAATCTCTCTATCCCTTCACGATACCTGGTGTATATGCCAGGCAACGAGCATATCGGCATCTCACAACGGATTGAAGACAGCGAAGAGCGCGATCGTCTGCGTAAGGCGGTCGAAGAGGTTGTCGCCGGTATGGAGGATCAGAACACCAAAGTAGGCGGATTTATCCTGCGTACGGTATCGGAAGGTGTGTCTGAGTCGGAGCTGAAGCAGGATATTTTGTTTCTCTGCCGGTTATGGGAGTCGATCTCACGTAAAGTTGAGGAGTTTTCCGCCCCCTCCTGCATCTATGAAGACCTGCCACTGAATATGCGTGCGCTGCGGGATATGGCGCATGCGGGGATCGAACGTATCCGGGTGGACTCGAAAGAGACCTTTCAGCGCTCCCAGCAGTTTGCTGAGGCTCTGGTGCCTGAGATTAGCAATATTCTTGAATATTATCCCGGTGAGCGGCCAATTTTCGACCTCTATAATATTGAAGAGGAGATTCAGAAAGCACTGGGGCGCAAAGTTGAGCTGAAGTCCGGCGGTTATCTGATTTTTGATCAGACCGAAGCGATGACCACAGTGGATATCAATACCGGTGCGTATGTGGGTCATCGTAATCTGGAAGAAACCATCTTTAAAACCAATCTGGAAGCGGCGACAGCGATTGGGCGCCAGCTGCGGCTGCGCAACCTGGGTGGCATCATTATTATCGACTTCATCGATATGCTGGATGAAGATCATCAGCGGCAGGTGTTGCGAACCCTCGAGCGGGTGCTGGAAAAAGACCATGTTAAGTGCAAACTTACCGGTGTGTCGGAACTGGGCCTGGTAGAGATGACCCGCAAGCGCACCCGCGAAAGCCTGGAACATATTCTCTGTGAACCCTGCGCGCACTGTCAGGGACGGGGGTCGGTGAAAACACCGGAAACCGTCTGTTATGAGATATTCCGCGAGATATTACGCCAGCACCGCGCATACGATACAGATGCCTATCTGGTGTTGGCATCTGACCGGGTGGTGTCTATGTTGCTGGATGAACTCTCAGATCATGTTGCTGAACTGGAGGCTTTCATTGCTAAAACAATCCGTTTTCAGGTTGAGCCCATGTATGGCCCGGAACAGTATGACGTGGTGCTAAGATAGTTGTGTCGTCACTCGGTCGTGTGTTACGTGCGTTAAATCGCTGGCTGGGCTGGGCGATGGTCATTGCCGTGCTGACCATCGCTTTGCTCACCGTTGTTGTAAGGCAGCTGTTGCCCGGCGTTCTGGACTATCGCACCGAGATTGAACAATACCTGAGTAAGCGTTTACATACTGAGGTGACTATTGGCGATATTAATGCCAGTTGGGAGGGGCGGTTTCCCCGACTGTTGTTGCAGGATGTGGTGATAGCCGATCATCGTTCCCATAATATCGGCCGTATAGAACTCGGACAGCTGGTGCTGGGGCTGAACCCGGTCAGTAGTCTGATGCAATGGCAGCCGGTGCTGAGCAAGGTTGAAATCTGGTCGCTGCATACTCAGGTGAAACTGGTTCGCTGGCCTCCTCCCGCACTGCTGGCGGAAGAAAAAAACGATTCCGCAGACTCTGCGACGGATCCTCTGGCGGCACTCTGGTTGCAGCCTCACATCTTCTTTTACGATACTCAGATCGATCTGACCTTACCGTCAGGTAAACAGTTACTGCTGGACAGTGAGCGTTTCAATCTCGAAAACAGTCGTCAGCAGCATCATTTTGCTGGTGAGCTGCAGGTGACATTTGAGCAGCGTCAGGCCTCGGCCACCCTGAGGATTGAATCTGACAGTTACCGCTTCAATGCCAAAACCACTAATTTTGATTTTTATCTGAAGTTTGCGGGTATCGATACGCCATTATTAGATGCAACTCGTGAGCTATTACCGGTGCCTGAGGCGCTTGAACAGCTAGAGCTGGGGGCCGAGATCTGGGGAAACTGGTCGGAAGGGCGTCTTACCCGGGTGTTTGGTGACCTGCAGGGTGGACGGTTGCAGTTAGCGACTGATCAGACACTGATGCCCGAGCTATCGTTAAAGCAGTTGAACACCCATTTTGCCCTGCTACAGCCAGAGCGGCGTCGTTTTCAATTACAGATAGATGATTTCACCGGATTAATAAATGACCAGCTGCTGGAGCTGCCTCAGCTGGTGATTGACCGGCAGAAGGGGCGTATTGAGTCGCTGGCGCTGGCGCAGCTGGATGTCGCTGCGATGGCTGAATTTATGGGAAAACAGTCCATTGTTCCGGAAGATCTCAGAACTGTGATTGAACGGGTGGCGCCGACGGGAATAATTCAGAATCTTTTGCTGCAGTGGCCGGAAGCTGATGAAGCGCAACAGGCAGAAACTGAGCTGGCAGAAACTCAGCCGGTTGCTAAAGCTGACAGAGGGATGATGAGTGGGGTTGTTTCTCAGGCAGTCAGTGCCGCGGAAAACGGCGCACCGGCGATGGATATCTCTGAACAGAATCCAGAACCCGCTGAAGCGGACCGGTTACAGGACTGGACCCATCTGACGCTACAGGGCGATCTTAAGGATGTGGCTTTCAATGCGGCTTATGGCGCTCCGGCTATGTCGGGAGTGACCGGGTTGTTGCAGTTGGAATATGGTCTGGCCGGTTTGCAGGGCCGGGTTGATCTGGAGAGTGATAATCTGGGACTGCATTTCCCCGAAATATTTGATCAGGGCTGGGTATTCAGTGCCGCCCGGGGGACCACCCATATTGGTCTGGCGAATAATATCCTGCATCTGAGCAGCGAGCATGTCACCGTGCAAAAACCGGGTATCAACGCCTCAGGTCGCTGGAGCCTCTATCTTCCGTTGGAACGTAATATTCAGAGTGAACTGACACTGCTTATTGGGGTGAAAGATTCGGATGGTAGTCTGGCACCCGAGCTGGTGCCTGATCATGAGATTGATCCGGAGATTAAAAAATGGGTAGTGCAGTCGATTAAGCAGGGGCACCTGAATCAGGGTGGATTTATGCTGCATACCGGTACCCGTAGTATCCCTTCACGTCAGCCGCCGACGGTGCAGATGTTTATGGATATTGAGGATGCTTCTGTGGACTACCAGTCCGGTTGGCCTGTGGTTAGCGCTGCTGATGCCTCTTTGTTACTGCGTGATCAGGGATTGGCGATCAGTGTGAGTGAGGGGCAGATATACAATAGTAAAATAGAACATGGCTGGGTTTATCTGCCGCCCGGATCGCAGAATCTGCACCTGGTTGCAGCGATCAGTGGTGACAGCGCAGATATTGGCAAAACATTACTGAATAGTCCGGTTATTGGTGGCGACAATCAAGAGCTGCGTCAGTGGTCGCTCAGTGGTCATACCAACACCCGCCTGAATCTGATGATTCCTCTGAATGGTGGTGAGCCGGATGTTGATGTCAGCACCGTTTTTCCTGATCTGACGCTGACATCGGATAGTCGTAAGTTAAGGATTGATAAGCTGGCGGGTACGATCGGTTATCGCAATCAATCGGGCTTGTATGCGAAATCCCTGACGGGTGAGTTTTTTGGTCATCCCCTGAGTGCATCGATTGCAACAACCGGTGAGGGCCGCGCAGAAAAAATTACCACAAAGTTGAAGTCTGCTATCTCTATGGCTCAATTAAGACAGTGGAGCGGGATCGATATGCTGGCGGTAGCTGATGGGGTTCAGCCCTATGAGGCGGATCTGGATATCTGTATTCGCGCAGACTGCTCCGGGCTGACCGTGCGTTCCGATTTACAGCAGACCACGCTGGATCTTATCCCTCCTTATAGCAAACAGCCGGGGCAGTTGTTGCCGTTGTTGCTGTATACCGATTTTGCAACGCCGCAAACATTTAATATTAAAGTCGGTGATCGCCTGAGTGCCTGGCTGCAACTCCGTAATGATGAGCTTCGTCAGGGTCATATCGTACTGGGGACAGAGGATGCCCGTCCGACGGGCTATGATGGGCTGGAGATTACGGGCCAGCTAGCGCAGCTGGATTATGACCCGCTGATCTCCATGTTAGAGCGGGCAGGTATTCTCAATGGCCAGGCGTCAGCGACATCAGGCGGGAGCCCGGCTAAGACGATGGCTGTGCGTGGTGCAATCGATGTTGCCGCGTTGAAATATACAGATCTGCTGCTGGAAAATGCCCGCCTATCGATTGACCGGGAACCCGACAGCTGGCATATCGGTGTGGTTGGCGCTGATATGAATCTCGCGATCACTCTTCCTGATAAAGTGTCGGAGGCGTCAACACTGGCGTTTGAAAAGCTCAATCTGGATGCGCTGTTGCCTGAAGATTCGGGTCCTGAGGCGTCTGCAGGTCAGTCTGAACCAGCGGCTACTGGTGCTGTGGGCAATTTACAGCCGGGTCTGGTTCCGAATCTGGATATTGTGGTCAGTGATCTGATGGTGAAAGGCAAGCGCTGGGGGCAGTGGCGCTTTAACATCCGCAGCCGGGACAATAATACCTATATCGAGAATATTATCGGGCAGCTCCCCGACCTCAGTGCCCGGGGAGATATCGTCTGGCGTTCGGGTGATGTCAGTCAGAGTGAACTGAATATTAAATTTGAAGCGAAGGATCTCGGACGTACGCTTGAAAGTGCCGGGTATGCAAAGGTGTTGGAGACAGAAAAATCGGATGCTGATCTGCGTCTGCAATGGGCCGGAGCACCCTGGGAATATGCCCTTGACAGTGCGGATGGCAGTCTGAAGTTTATTGCCCGCAATGGCCGCTTAATTGAGGCAGGCAGTGGCACCGGTATTTTGCGGGTTTTTGGTATTCTGAATATGAATGCTTTGGGGCGGCGCCTGAAACTTGATTTCGCTGATCTGTTTGCGAAAGGGGTCAGTTTTGATCGGATGGCGGGTGATTACCGCATAGTTGATGGTGTCGCATCGACGGTCACTCCCTTTGTCATGCGCGGTCCCTCTGTGGATATGGCGATGAGTGGGGATATCGATCTGGTTAATGAGACCGTCAGTCAGCAGATGGCGGTGACTCTGCCAGTGACAGACAATCTGCCGCTGGCTGCGGTATTGCTGGGCGCGCCACAGATAGCAGGTCTGGCTTTTTTGCTGGATAAACTGATCGGTGATGAGGTGAAGAAAGAGTTTGCAACGGTGACATATACGATGGAAGGTGACTGGAGTAACCCGACAGTCGAGTTGCTCCAGCAAGCTAATCCGGCTAGCAACGCCTCAGACATGAAATCTGACCTTAAATAGATGGCGTCATCGCTGTCTGTATCCTGGTTTAAACGTCTGCTCTTTCACGCAGATATTTAAATAGTTTTTTCGCTGCTGCGGGGGGCTTTTCCTGGCTGGCCTCTTTTTTGGCATTACGGATCAGCTGTCGCAGATGCTGAATATCGGCGTCGGCATCTTCGGCCAGATAAGCTTCCAGATCGGTGTTGTCGCCCTGTATCAGACGATCACGCCAGCGTTCCAGCTTATGAAATACCTGCAGGTGTGCCTGCTTACCGGCTTCAAAACGGTCAACGGCGGTTTGTATCTCATCGGCATCTTCTGATCGCATCAGCCGGCCAATGTACTGCAGCTGGCGTCTGATCGCTTCACACCGTGGTGGCAGGCGTTGTGCTTCTTCCACCGCTGCGCGGAGGATGTCACTCATGGGGACTTTTGCCAGCTGATCTTTATTCAGCTCGGGAAGTTGCGCTCCCAGGGCCTGTAACTCTTCCATCTCCCGTTTGCGACGGGTTTTGGAAACCCACTCTTCATCAAATTCGTGGTCGTCATCAGGGAGAAAATTGTCATTCTGACTCATATAGATCTCTTATGTGGGCCGCTCTAGCTGTAGAAAAAGGTAGCCAGACCGAGAAAAGCAAAAAAACCGACTACATCGGTAATCGTGGTTAGCAAAACGCTACCCGCCAGTGCCGGGTCGATACCCCATGTTTTTAACAGGATCGGCAGCATAGTACCTGCCAGCGCTGCAGCCATCAGATTGATAATAATAGCACAGGCGATAATAATTCCGATGGTAAGATCCTGGAACCAGAGAACGGCAATCACCGCCACCACCAGGGCCCAGAGAACGCCGTTCAGCGCTCCGACCACTATTTCCCGGTTCAGCAGCCAGCCAGCATTTGAACGTTCGACATGGCCGAGCGCCTGACCCCGGATCATCAGGGTTAATACCTGGCTGCCGGCGATGCCTCCCATGCTTGCAACGATGGGCATCAGCACGGCCAATGCGACCACTTTACCGATGGTGTCTTCAAACAGACCAATCACCGCCGAGGCAAGAAATGCCGTGATCAGGTTGATACCCAGCCATACGGCACGACGCCGGGTGGTTTTCATAATCGGCGCGAAGGTGTCTTCATCTTCTTCCAGACCCGCCATACTCATCAGGGAGTGGTCTGCATCTTCACGGATAACATCGACTACGTCATCGATGGTGATACGTCCCAGTAGCTGGCCATCCTCATCTACCACAGGCGCGGATACCAGGTCTTCCTGTTCAAACAGTTTGGCGACCAGGGTGTCTTCCATATCTGCCGGGATGGGAGGTTTGTCGGTCACCATCATCTCCCGCACCGTGCTGGAGGGATCACACACCAGCATACGGGTGAGCGGCAGGCTGCCGATATAGGTATCTTTACGGCTGACAACAAACAGACTGTCGGTCATCTCTGGCAGCTCATCATGGCGGCGCAGATAACGCATGGCGGCTTCGATAGTGATGTCCGGACGGATAGTGATGGTATCGGTGTTCATCAGACCACCGGCGGTATCCTCCGGGTAGGAGAGTACCTTTTCCAGCCGTTCGCGGTTTTGATGATCCATCGAACGCAGCAACTCATGCATAACTGTTTCTGGCAGTTGCTGCATCATATCGACGAGGTCATCGGTCTCGAGTGATTCCGAGATTGCCAGAACCTCTGACGCGTTCATCTTGCTGAGAATTTCAGACTTTACATCGTCGCCGAGCTCCTGCAGTACATCGGCTTCAATATCTTTATGGATCAGACTCCATAGCAAGCGACGCTCTTTAGGCGGTGATTTTTCAATCAGGTGAGCAACTTCAGAGGGGCGCAGGGTCTTGTTCAGGGTATAACGAATCTGTCTGAAGGCGCCCTCTTCGAGAGCGGTATTCAGCTTATCCAGTTCGGTCTCGTTTGTGTTGGCGTTCATGGCCGGACCCCGGTCAGACAGAGAAAATCAGAATGCCATACAGGCAGTCGGCAATGACACAAACTGCCGACATTTATAGTTAGTGAGGCATTATAGCGTATTGGTTTTAAAGGAATAGGGTGTGCGGCGGTTATTCTTCTTCATCGAAGCGGTTATTGATCAACAGCTCGATCGCATCCATCGCCTGTTGCTCGTCCTCACCTGAGGTGGTGAGAGTCAGTTGTGTCCCTTTACTGGCTGCCAGCATCATCACCGACATAATGCTTTTACCGTCGACGGTACGCTCATCTTTGGTGATTTTAATATCGGATGAAAATGAGCTGGTCACATTAATCAGTTTGGCTGCCGCACGCGCATGCAGGCCGAGCTTATTGATAATGGTGATCTGTTTTTCCAGCATCGTTTGTAATCCCTGATTAAGTGAGCTCTCTATGTCTGATCTGGACATTATCCATAGTTGCCCGGAAATGACCAGCAAGACGTTCACTGAGAAAGACAGAGCGGTGCTGGCCACCAGTGCAGCCGATGCCAACGGTGATATAACTGCGGTTATTTTTTTCAAACAGCGGCAGCCACTTCTCCAGAAAAACCGTTATATCGGTAAACATTTCCTGCACGTCGGGCTGTTGTTCAAGAAACTCAATCACCGGTTGTTCCTGGCCGGTATATCCGCGCAATTCAGGGAGCCAGTAGGGGTTTGGCAGGCAGCGCACGTCAAAGGTGAAATCAACATCAAGGGGGATGCCATGCTTATAGCCGAAAGACTCGAACATGAGTGACAGTTCCTGTTCCTGTCGTTTGGCGACTCTCAGTTTGATAGTGTCGCGTAGCTCATAGAGTGACAGGCGGGTGGTGTCGATGCGGATAGCGGCCAGATCGGAGACCGGTTCGAGCAATGTTTTTTCGTAATTGATTGCTTGTTGTAACCCCTGAGAGTCATCCGACAGCGGGTGCTTTCTGCGGGTGGCGCTATAGCGCTGTAGCAGGGTTGTTTCTGAACTGTCGAGATAGAGGACTTCACAGTCCAGATGGTCGGTTTCACGCAGGCGTTTAAATATATCAGGAAACTGTTTCAGGTTGTTATGCTGATTCCGGGCGTCGATGCTGACGGCGAGTTTCTTGGGGTGATCGGGGGCGCCGAGAATCTGATTGACCAGATCGGGCAGGAGGGGAGCCGGGAGATTATCAATACAGTAAAAGCCTACATCCTCCAGCGCCTGTAACGCCGTTGATTTTCCTGAGCCTGAACGACCACTGATGATAATCAGCTTCATCGCTGTTATTCCCGGCCGGATTCAGTCATCACCGTGTACAGTTCCTCCGGGGATGAGGCATTGCGCAGCTGCTCACGAAAGTCAGCCTGGCTGAATAGTTCGGCGAGTTTGCCCAGTGTTTGCAAATGCTGATCGCAGGCTTCAGAGGGTACCAGCAGAGCGAAGAGCAGGTCGACCGGCTTGCCATCCACGGCATCGAAATCGATCGGCTCAATCAGCTGAATCAGCAGGGCTGTTGCTTTTTTGCACTCATCATGACGGCAGTGAGGAATCGCGACACCATCACCGATACCCGTGCTGCCCAGCCTCTCGCGGCCCAGCAGGCCTGCAAAGATGGTTTCAGCTTCAAGGCCAGGATGCAGTTCAGCAATCTGCTGACTGGCGATTTCAAGGATACGCTTTTTGCTACCCCCCTCCAGAGCACAGAGTACTCCGGAGGGGGATAGTAGTTCTGAAATTAGCATCGTCTGTTATTTACTTGTGAGTTTTCATCTTTTCTTTGTGCTTAATGATCTGACGGTCAAGCTTGTCGATCAGGCCATCAATCGCTACGTACATATCTTCCTGTTCATCGGAAGCAAACAGCTGACCGCCAGCGATATGTACATCGCCTTCGGCTTTCTGGCGGTTTTTCTCAACACTTAAAGTGACCTGTGCATTGGTGATGTTATCGAAATGACGTTCAAGTTTTTCAAACTTGCTCTGAACATATTCATTCAGAGAGTCAGTCAATTCAACGTGGTGGCCGGTAATATTGATCTGCATGGTAATCTCCTAGTGTTGTTGTACCCGGGTCATGCCCGGTTTCCATGTATATAAAGTCATTAAACCAGACGCTTGCGCTCATTAGAAGGTGGGATGCTAAGTGATTCCCGGTATTTTGCAATGGTTCGTCTGGCAACGTTGATTCCCTGATCCTCAAGGAGCTGGGCAATCTTGTTGTCACTCAGTGGTTTAACCGGATTTTCAGCCATTACCAGCTTCTTGATCAGTGCTCTTATAGCGGTAGATGAGCATGTTCCCCCTGTTGCTGTTGTCACATGGCTGGAGAAGAAGTATTTCAGCTCAAAAATACCTCTGGGGGTGTGCATATATTTCTGTGTGGTCACCCGGGAGATTGTAGATTCATGCATCTCTACCGCTTCGGCGATATCATGCAGCACCATTGGGCGCATTGCTTCATCACCATGTTCCAGAAAGCCTTCCTGGCGAGAGACAATTTCCCGGGCAACTTTCATCAGGGTGTCGTTTCGACTCAGCAGGCTTTTGATAAACCAGCGGGCTTCCTGCAGGTGATTCTTCAGGTAAGTGTTGTCCGGGCTGGTGTCCGCACGTCTGATGAGGTCGGCGTAGCCGTCGTTGATGCGCAGTTTAGGTGCTACTTCAGGGTTCAGGTTTACCTGCCAGACACCTTTCTCTTTGTGCACCAGAACATCAGGTATCACATATTCAGACTGTGAGCTGGTGATCATGGAGCCCGGCTTCGGGTTGAGTGTTTTGATAAGGTTGATCGCTTGCAGCAACTGAGGCTCGCGGATGCGCGCTTTGCGCATCAGCTGTTTGTAGTCATGATTGCCGAGCAGATGAATATACTGGGTGACGACTTTCAGCGCTTCAGCCCGGTATTCTGTGCCTTCCGGTAGCTGCCTCAACTGGATAGCAAGACATTCGCTCAGATCGCGTGCTGCTACGCCGGGAGGGTCAAACTGTTGAATCCGGCGGAGTACGGCTTCTATCTCATCCAGCTCAATACTGCTGAACTGTTCGTCATCCTGGCTATTGAAATATTCGAGTATTGAGTCCAGTTCGACCGTCAGGTAACCGTCGACATCAATACCGTCGATGATATTGGTGGCTATCAGCTGGTCGATGTGGCTCATCGGTGTCAGGTTAAGTTGCCAGTAAAGATGATCCTGCAGGGTTTCATCGGCGGTGTCATTGGATTCCATCTCCATGTCGGAGAAGTCGTGAGATGAGGACGCTGAAGAGCCTGATGCCGTTTGAAAGGTGTCTTCCCAGTTGCTATCGGTGGATAGTTCATTGGGAATATCCTCGTTCCAGTCGCTGTCAGGTGCCTGAATCTCTTCTGATTCGGTGGTCTGCGCAGTCGCGGTGGCCGATTCATGGTTGCTGATCTCAGTGTCGGATGCATCGCGTTCAGCGCTGCCGTCCGATGTCCCTTCGTCTTCGCTGACCTCCAGCATTGGATTCGATTCGAGAGCTTCCTGTATCTCCTGTTGCAGATCAAGCGTCGATAGCTGCAGCAAGCGGATCGCCTGCTGTAGTTGTGGGGTCATGGTCAGGTGCTGACCCATTTTGAGTTGTAACGCTTGTTTCATAAGAGTCGCTTTTTATACTTATTACAGCCTGAATTGCTCACCCAGATAGGCTTCCCTGACCTGCTGGTTCGCAAGTATATCCTCTGGCGCTCCTTCTGCAAGAATATAACCTTCACTAACGATGTATGCCTGTTCGCAAATATCCAGTGTTTCACGAACATTGTGATCGGTAATCAGTACGCCGATACCTTTGCTTTGCAAATGTCTGACTGTCTGCTTGATATCGCTGACGGAGATTGGGTCGACACCGGCAAAGGGTTCATCAAGCAGAATAAATGTCGGTTCAGTGGCCAGTGCCCGGGCTATTTCTACCCGTCGTCTTTCACCGCCGGACAGGCTCATCCCCAGGCTTTTACTGAGATGGCTGATATGAAACTCTTCCAGCAGTTGTTCCATCTTCTGCCTGCGCTGATTGTGATCCAGTTCTGCCCGGGTTTCCAGAATCGCCATCAGATTGTCGTGGACACTGAGTTTACGGAAGATCGAGGCTTCCTGCGGCAGATAACCTATCCCTTTACGGGCTCTGCCGTGCATCGGTTCATTGGTGAGGTCCTGGTGATCAATTCTGATCCGGCCCTTATCCGCATCGACCAATCCTACAATCATGTAAAAGCAGGTTGTTTTGCCTGCCCCGTTGGGCCCTAATAAGCCCACGATCTGCCCACTCTCGACGCTCATAGAGACATCTTTAACGACAGCCCGGCCCTTATAGCTTTTGGCCAGGTTCAGTGCTTCTAATCGACTCATTGGTTACCGAGCTCTCCGGCGGTTGCATCAGAAGCCGATTCTACGGTCGTTGTTTCATCTTCGATAGGGGGGACTTGTGCAGCTGCTTTTGGCTGAATAATCATCTGCACCCGCTGTCCGTTGGCACTGTTGTCGCCAAAGGCATTGACGGTACTTCTGTTCATGTCATAGATAATTCGATTACCACTAAAGCTGTCGCTACCCTGAGATATTTTTGCCTGGCCAGTTATTTCCAGTTCTTTGGTGCGGATATTGTAATCCAGAACTTCACCGTATGCATGGGTTACTTCTTTGCCTGCTTCCGGGCGCTGTTGGAATTCGGCGGGGCTACCCTTTGCGATAATGGTGGACACACGGGTGCCAGACTGCCTCAGTTCAATGCTGTCACCGATAACTTTCATGCTGCCCTGGGTGAGCAGCACGTCACCTTTGTAAACGGTGATACCGGTCTGATCGTTACGGGTCGCACTGTCTGCAGTAATGTGAATGGCCTGTTGTGCATCTTCAGGCATCGCCATGGCTAAGGGTTGCCAGCTAAGCAACATCAGACACAAGGCTTTAGTTGCACGGTTAATTAACATTGTAAACTCCGGTTACATCAGACAGGAGGTTAAGAATGCCACTGTCGGTATCTATTGTCATGCCAACACTCGTGGTTGTGCCGGAGGGATTGGAAATGACCACCCGGTCATCGGATCTGGCCAGGCCCTGCTGAGGCATAAAGGTTAATGAGTCTGTTCGCAGCGTAGTCGCTATACTGGCATCGCCGTTATCCAGAAACAAGACCTCACCCTGGAGAACCACTTCGTCATTATTGTCGCTGATGATGCCCTTCAGGCTGCTGACCCTGCGATCTGGCTGATCGATGTTAAAAATCTGCATCTCAGGATTGGTGACGATGATCCGCTGTAAAGCCGGTTGGTGTTCCAGCTGGGTGGAGCTGAGTTGCTGCCGGAGTAAGCCCGCGCTATCAAAATCTCTTATCTTTCCGTTGACGATGTAATAATCGGCTTGCTGATAAGCGGGATTGGGTTCCTGTTTGACCTGCGCAGGGCGGCGCTCGGTATCCATACCCAGATAGATAACGGTGGGAATAAGAATGGCCGCTGCTGCGACCAGTCGTGCGCGACCGGTCAGCATTCAGAGGTACTCGTTTAGCAACGATTCAAGTTTACCCTGACCCGCCAGCAGGGTTTCACAAAACTCGCGTCCGGCGCCATTGCCTGCGGTACGCTCTGTGCACCAGTCGGCATGGGATGCAACAAGCTGATGTCCACCGTTAACTGTAGCGCCAAAGGCTACAGCGCGAATAGCGGCCAGATCAGGCAGGTCATCACCGATATAGGCGGTTTGTTCCGCGTTAAATCCGGTGTCTAGCCAGAGCTCCTTCAGGGCGGTGAGCTTGTCTTCACGTCCCTGGTAAAGGTAGTCAATACCCAACGCTTCGGCCCGACGTTCTACCTGGGGAGAGCATCGTCCGGTAATGATGGCCGTTTTAATGCCGGCCTGCGCCAGCAGTTTAATGCCCAGTCCGTCGAGGGTGTTGAAATTCTTTATTTCACTGCCGTCAGCGAGGAAATTCAGTTTGCCGTCGGTGAGCACACCATCGACATCAAATACCGCCAGTCGTACCTGTTTGATCTGATTGATTTGCGTCTCTTTCAGGCTCTGAAGCAGCGTTGCAGTATAGAGTGCTGGCATCAGATTACCCCTGCTTTGAGCATATCATGCATATTCAGTGCGCCCACCGGGCGGCGTTCGTCATCCAGTACGATCAGGGCATTGATCTTCTTGTCCTGCATGATCTGCAGTGCTTCGGCTGCGAGGATCTCGCGGCTGACGGTTGTGCACTGGGTGGTCATTACCTCGGTAATCCGGGTTGTTTTCATGTTGACGTCATGATCCAGGGTACGACGCAGGTCACCGTCGGTAAAAATACCTTGCAGAATACCCTGCTCATTGACGACGGTGGTCATGCCCAGTCGCTTATGAGTCACTTCCATCAGTGCTTCACGCAGCATAGTTGAGTCGCTGACCACTGGAATATCATCGCCGCTATGCATGATGTCGGAGACTTTTAGCAGCAGCCGGCGCCCCAGGCTGCCACCGGGGTGCGAGAAGGCGAAGTCTTCGGCACTGAAACCGCGGGCTTCCAGCAGGGCGATGGCCAGTGCATCACCGATCACCAGTGTTGCTGTGGTGCTGGAGGTTGGCGCCAGTCCGAGCGGGCAGGCTTCCTGGCGGATAGTGACGTTCAGGTTGGCGTCAGCGCTCCGTGAAAGAGTCGATTCAGGGTTGCCGGTAATACTGATCAGTGGGGCTTTCATCCGTTTGATGAGCGGCAGAATAGCCAGGACTTCATTGGTTTCGCCGGAGTTAGATAACGCGATAACCACGTCAGCCCGGGTGATCATGCCCAGATCGCCATGGCTGGCTTCACCTGGATGTACGAAGAATGATGGTGTACCGGTGGATGCCAGCGTAGCGGCGATTTTGTTGCCAATATGACCACTTTTGCCCATGCCGGTGACGATGACCCGCCCTTTGCACGCTAATGCCAGTTTGCAGGCTTTTTCAAAGTCCGGATCGAGGTAGGTTAGCAGGTCATTGACCGCATCACGCTCCAACTCAATTGTACGTCTGGCGGATGCCAGAAAGTCCAGTTCGGTATTCTTCATTCTGTCTTGTCTGCTCTTTGTTCATCGCACTTAACTGACAAGTGCTTAGCTAAACGCGTCTAGCTAAAGGTGCCAGGGCAGAGCGGGCTGCGCCAGGTTAATTCGTTAAATATTCATATTGTATAGCAGAGCGAGATAACCTGCATAGGCTGCCAATAGTAATCCGCCCTCGAATCTCGAGATCTTCGGTGGTCGCTGATACAACGCCAGCACCGTTAATAGCAGCGTCAGCCCCAGGGTCATGCCGTAATCCCGCCATAAAACCAGGGGTTCCAGGTTGATAGGTGCCAGCAGACCGGGGACCGCCATAACCGCAGCGATGTTGAAGATGTTGGACCCCACAACATTACCTAGCGCTATCTCAGTATGGCCTTTCAGTGCGCTGGCGACTGATGCTGCCAGTTCTGGCAGGCTGGTACCAATCGCGACGATAGTCAGACCAATAACGAGATCGCTGACGCCCAGGGAAAGTGCGATTTCAGTTGCGCCCCAGACCAGTATTCTGGAACTGCCTGCGAGCAGGACAAGGCCGGCAATCAGCCAGAAAATGGCACGTCCAGTGGGCAAATCGGGTAGTTCTTCCTCATCGTCGTGGCTTTCATCTTCGGGAGCGTTGCGTTGGAAACGGGTAAACAGAAACAGACATCCGGCCAGTGACAGGCAGAGGATGATCGCATCCACATGGCCAAGATAAAGATCGTAGAGTACGCCGCCTGCCAGCAGTGTGATTGCCAGCAGTAAAGGGATCTCTTGTCTGAGCACTTTTGAACGCACGGGAAGCGGGGCAATCAGCGCTGTTACACCCAGTACAAGCCCTATGTTGGCGATGTTAGACCCCAGCGCGTTACCTACCGCCAGATCGCCTGCATCGGTGGTGGCGGCCATGACTGACACCAGAATCTCTGGCGCGGAGGTGCCAAAAGAGACCACCGTCAGGCCTATCAGCATCGGTGACATGCCGAAGTTTTTAGCAGTGGCGGCAGCGCCAGCGACGAACCGGTCAGCACTCCAGACGAGAATGATGAAGCCTGATAGCAGGGCGATAATTGGGTATAACATCGGGTTGTTTGTTCAGCTCTGGTTAAAACGGAGGCCTATTTAATGAATAATCGGATGCATGTGCAAGAGGTAGCTGCAACTGTCTCTGATTTAATTCAAGTTTAATGGCAAGAGTGGTATAGTCTGCACGCATTTTTATAGGAATACGGCGGGTCTGAGCCAATTGTCCTTGTACACCTGTTTCTGGTTCGGCCGCGTTAGCGTTAAATATGGCATTAACCTGAAACTCTTTACCGTCTTGCATTGAGTCATCGTTACTATGGATTTTTTCGACGATATCATAATTGATATTAAACAGCTTACCTTTAGCAGGGGAGAGCGGTATATCTGTAAAAATATAGATATACGGATACCCCGGGGTAAAGTGACGGCGATCATGGGGCCTAGTGGTACAGGTAAAACGACACTGCTGAAACTGATTGGCGGACAACTGAAGCCTGAGTCCGGTTCTATCTTTCTGGACAATGATGATATTCCCCGTCTGAGTCGCGCCGATCTGTTCAATGTGCGTGAAAAGATGGGCATGCTGTTTCAGAGTGGCGCACTGTTTACCGACATGACCGTGTTTGAAAACGTGGCTTTTCCGCTACGGGTGCACACCAAATTGCCTCAGGATATGATTCGTGATGTTGTCCTGATGAAACTGAATGCTGTCGGGCTGCGTGGCGCGGCGGAGCTGATGCCGAGTGAGCTGTCAGGAGGTATGGGGCGGCGGGTCGCGCTGGCCCGGGCGATTGTGCTTGATCCGGCACTGGTGATGTATGATGAGCCTTTTACCGGGCAGGACCCGATCGCAATGGGGGTTCTGGTTAATCTGATTAAGAAACTCAATCAGGCTCTGGGACATAGCAGTATCATTGTCTCTCACGATATTAAAGAGACCCTGAGTATTGCTGATTATATCTATATTCTGGCGGATGCCCGTGTTATTGCGCATGGTACGCCAGAGCAGCTGAAACAGAATGATTCTGAGCAGGTCCGGCAGTTTATGCAGGGGCTGCCGGACGGTCCGGTACCGTTTCATTTTCCGGCTGCTGATTACGAAACTGAACTGATGGAGGGGTGTTAATGCAGGCCGTCGCTAATAATTTAGTCCTCCTGGGGCGTTTTGTACTTGACAGAATTGCTGCGATTGGCCGTGCCGGTATGATTCTGATGCATGCGGTTATTGCCCGGCCTGATCCGGTCACCTCGTTTCCTTTGTTAGTGCGGCAGCTGTATTCGGTGGGCGTGCTGTCAATGATTATTATCGTTGTGTCGGGGCTGTTTATTGGTATGGTGCTGGCGCTGCAGGGCTATACCATTCTGGTGGATTATGGCACTGAACAGGCGGTCGGACAGATGGTCGCGCTCAGTCTGGTACGCGAACTGGCACCGGTGGTTGCTGCCCTGCTGTTTGCTGGCCGGGCCGGATCTGCCCTGACTGCTGAGATTGGCCTGATGAAGACCACTGAACAGCTGTCCGGTATGGAGATGATTGGTGTTGATCCGCTCCGGCGAATTATTGCGCCGCGTTTCTGGGCCGGACTGATCAGCCTGCCGGTGCTGACCATGATCTTCAGCGCTGTAGGGGTCTGGGGTGGCGTGCTGGTGGGTGTTGAGTGGCTGGGAATCTATGAGGGATCTTTCTGGTCGAATATGCAAAACTCGGTCGACTTTTTCGACGATGTGGGTAATGGCCTGATTAAGTCTCTGGTGTTTGGCCTGGTAGTGACCTGGGTCGCTGTGTTTCAGGGGTATGATTCGGTACCAACGTCAGAAGGGATCAGTCAGGCAACCACTAAAACCGTTGTCTACTCATCCCTCGCGATTCTTGGGCTGGACTTTATTTTGACTGCTTTGATGTTTGGAGATCTTTGATACATGCGTAACCGTGGAATTGAGTTAGGCGTCGGTATTTTCATGTTGGTGGGCGCGCTGGCACTTGCCATGCTGGCAATAAATGTGAGCGGTCTGAGTCTGTCCAGTCAGCAGGACACATATAAAATATATGCCCGCTTTGAGAACGTAGGCGGGCTGACACCCCGTTCAAAAGTGACCATGTCGGGTGTGACTATAGGCAAAGTCAGCAGTATCACCATCGATCGTAAAAAATTAATGGCGCTGGTGGAGATGGATATTAACGCCGATGTTAACTATCTGACTTCTGATAGTTCAGCATCGATTCTGACGGCGGGTCTGCTGGGTGAAAAATATATCGGTATCACAACCGGTGCTGCAGATGATGAGATACTAAAATCGGGTGATTTTATTGAAGATACTCAGTCTGCCCTGGTGCTGGAAGAGTTGATCGGTAAGTTTCTCTTTAATCAGGCGTCAAAATAATAATGGCTGGTAATAGTTCTTTCAGTTCTACCCTTTCAGCTATACATGTATGGGAATCGATAAAATGAAATATATAAATCGCTTGTTGATGTTATTAATGCTGATGTTCGCGTCTGTTACTGCCCAGGCTTCCTGGGATGAAGCAAGAGCGTCAGTAGAAGACGCTTCAGCTAAAATGATGAAAGTGCTTGAAAATGAAGACCTGAAATCGCCTGACCAGAGAGAACATCTGATCAGCGAAATAGAGTCGATTCTTAATCCTGTTGTCGATTTTGATTATGTCTCCAAGCGGGTTATGGGCAAATTCTATAACCGGGTAGATGAAAAACAGCAGCAAGCTTTTGCGGTTGTATTTAAAGACACCATGGTGCGTACTTACGCTAAGTCCCTTACCGGATTTGATATTGTTCGTTATGAAGTCGCGCCTGAAGGCCAGCCAAGCCCTGATGCGGATAAGCAGGTGGTCAGTGTTAATGTCTATTCTGCAAAGGGTGAATCCTATACGCTGGTGTACTATATGCTGAAAGAGGACAGCGGCTGGAAACTGGTCAATGTGCTGGTGGATGGCATTAATCTCCGACTGAATTTTAAAAATCAGTTTTCTGATATGGTGTCCCGTACCAATGGTAATGTGGAACAGGTTATCAGTGACTGGAAAGATGCTGTAGCCGGCAATGGCAGTAAGGAGAGCTAATGACTGCTCAGGTTGAGGTGAGCGGCGATGTTATTCTGCTGAAGGGCGATCTGCTCTTCAGTACGATTTTATCGGTACGCGAAACACTGACAAAAGTGGTTACTGCAACCGACCAGGCATGGGTTGTTGATTTTGCCGGTGTCCGCCGGGTTGATAGCTCTGCTGTATCGCTCTGGCTCTGTCTGCAGCGCGCAGCGCGCGGTCGCCAGCTCTCACTCAAGGCCGTTAATATCCCTGCTGAGCTGCATTCTATCGTCAGCCTTGTCGGGCTTGAGCATACCGGCCTGAATCCCTGAGGGGCGCTCGGCGACTCATCACCGGGCGATGACTGTTTGGCTGCGGTCTTCGCCTTTTGTTGTATTTTCCGCTATCATAACCGGCCTATTATTTTCCCCCATTCTCATTGGTATCACGTATGCAAATCGAAGACGTAAAACAGATTCTGGAAGAAAAACTGGAAGGATGTGAAGTATTGCCTGAAGGCGAGGGCTGTAATTTTCAGGTGACTGTCGTCGGGGATATTTTTGAAGGTCTGCGGCCTGTGAAAAAGCAACAGATGGTTTATGCCTGCCTTGCTGATCAGATTGCTGATGGCAGCATTCATGCGCTGACGATCAGAACCTTTACCCGTGCCCAGTGGGCAGAACAGAACTGAAGCGTTTAGAGATCTTATATTAATGGATAAACTGATTATTACCGGTGGTAGTCGCCTGGAAGGTGAAGTACGTATTTCCGGCGCGAAAAACTCAGCGTTGCCTATCCTGGCGGCGACTTTGTTAGCCGATGAACCGGTTACTATCAGTAATCTGCCTCATCTGCATGACATCACCACCATGCTTGAACTGCTGCGGCAGATGGGGGTGGAGCTGACGGTTGATGAAAAGCTCAATGTTGAGATAGATCCTCGCACCCTGACATCGACTGTTGCGCCCTACGAATTGGTGAAAACCATGCGTGCTTCGATTCTGGTGCTGGGTCCTCTGCTGGCCCATTTCAGTCATGCTGAGGTTTCTTTGCCGGGGGGGTGTGCTATTGGTAGCCGGCCTGTCGACCTTCATCTTAAAGGCCTTGAGGCTTTGGGTGCGGAGATTACGGTTGAAGAAGGCTTTATTCGTGCGACGTGTGATGGTCGCCTGAAAGGCGGCCGGGTGTTCTTTGATATTGTAACCGTCACCGGTACTGAAAATATCCTGATGGCAGCGGCTCTGGCTGAAGGTCAGACCACCATTGAGAATGCCGCGCGTGAGCCCGAAATAGTCGATCTGGCTGAATTTCTGATCGCGATGGGGGCTGATATTGAAGGTCACGGTACCGATACGATTACGGTTAACGGCGTTAAATCACTGAAAAGCTGTAACTACTCGGTAATCGCAGACCGGATAGAGACCGGCACCTATCTGGTGGCCGCCGCAGCGACCCGCGGTAAGATTAAAGTTAAGAATACGCGTCCCGATATTCTCGATGCGGTATTGCAGAAGCTGCAAGAGGCTGGCGCTGAGGTTGAGTGTGGCGCGGACTGGATCAGTCTGGATATGCATGGTAAACGGCCTAAAGCCGTCAGCATCACCACTGCCCCCTATCCGGCTTTCCCAACGGATATGCAAGCGCAGTTTGCCGCCCTGAATATTGTTGCTGATGGCGTTAGTATGATTAAGGAAACGGTCTTTGAGAACCGTTTCATGCATATGCAGGAGATGCTGCGTATGGGGGCCAGAATTACCATTGATGGCAATACGGCGATTATCGAGGGGCGTGACGTTCTGACCGGTGCCCCGGTGATGGCGACCGACCTGCGAGCCTCTGCTAGTCTGGTGATCGCGGCGATAGTTGCGACAGGGGATACCGTCATTGACCGTATTTACCATATTGATCGTGGCTATGAATGTATCGAAGAGAAGATGCAGCAACTGGGTGCTAAGATCAGACGGGTTCCGGGTTAACAGCGTTAAGAGGGGCTGCTTATCGTGGCTCCGATTTCAAGCGTCTGCTTAACAAGAGCACTGTTTAATAATAACTTGGTATTCTCAGGGTAGGCTGTGTGTCTGTACTGAATTTTAAAGTGGTAATGAAACAGCAACTATGAAACAGAACCTGACCATTGCGCTATCCAAAGGGCGTATTCTGAAAGATACACTGCCTCTGCTGGAGGCGGCTAACATCATACCGGCTGAAGATATTTTCAGCAGCCGTAAGCTGATTTTCGATACCAACCATGACAACATCAAACTGGTGGTTATCCGTGCGACTGATGTCCCAACTTATGTTGAGCATGGCGGTGCGGATATGGGGGTGGCAGGTAAAGACGTACTTCTTGAATACGGTGCAAAAGGTCTCTACGAGCCGCTTGATCTGGACATTGCTAAGTGCAAGCTGATGGTAGCTGGCATGAAGGATGCGGGTGAAGTTGAAGGGCGGATGAAAGTCGCCACCAAATTTGTCAATATCACCAAAGAGTTTTTTGCCCGTCAGGGACGTCAGGTCGATATCATTAAGCTCTACGGAGCGATGGAACTGGCGCCTATTATGGGGCTTGCTGACCGCATTGTAGATATTGTTGATACGGGTAATACCCTGCGTGCAAACGGTTTAGTGCCGATGGAAGATATCTGTTATGTCAGTTCCCGGCTGGTGGTTGGTAAGGCCGCTTTGAAAATGAAACATCGTCAGATACAGCCGATTATAGAGCAACTGGCTGAGGCTGTAGAGGCACGTAAAGGAAGGGCGGAATAACTATGTCCAAACCAGAGATTTCAAGGTTAGACAGTCAGCAGGCTGATTTCAGCGAACAGCTGGACAAGCTGCTGGCATGGGAGTCGGTGTCCAACAAAGAGGTCAACCGGACCGTCGAAGAGATTCTTGAGCGGGTGAAAGCTGAGGGGGACAGTGCGGTTGTTGAATATACAAACCGTTTTGATCGTCTTAGCGTCAGCTCAATGGCTGAACTTGAATTTACGCAGGATGATCTGCAACAGGCGTTGGATAATCTGCCCGCCGATCAGCATAAAGCGCTGACCGTTGCTGCCCAGCGTGTGCGTGATTATCATGAACGCCAGAAGGGTGAGTCCTGGCAGTACAATGAAGCTGATGGCACCTTGCTGGGACAGAAAGTGACGCCGATGGATAAAGCGGGTCTTTATGTGCCTGGTGGTAAGGCATCCTACCCCTCTTCAGTACTGATGAATGCAATACCTGCTCATGTGGCGGGCGTTGAAGAGCTTATTATGGTGGTCCCGACACCCGATGGCGAGGTTAATCAGCTGGTGCTGGCTGCGGCAGCTCTGGCGGGTGTCAGCCGGGCGTTTGCCATTGGTGGTGCGCAGGCGGTTGCTGCGCTGGCTTATGGTACTGAGACGATACCTAAAGTGGATAAAATCGTCGGCCCGGGTAATATCTTTGTCGCTACCGCTAAGCGTGCCGTTTATGGCACAGTCGGCATCGATATGATCGCGGGGCCTTCGGAGATTCTGGTTATCTGCGATGGCAATACCGATCCTGACTGGATTGCGATGGATCTGTTCTCTCAGGCGGAGCACGATGAAGATGCGCAGCCCATTCTGATCAGTCCTGATGCTGAATTCCTGGATAAAGTCAGTGCCAGTATTGATAAACTGCTGCCGACGATGGAACGGGAAGCCATTATCAGCCGTTCTCTGGCGGATCGTGCAGCACTGATTAAAGTAGCTGATCTTGAGGAAGCCGCCCGGGTGAATAACCGTATCGCTCCGGAACATCTTGAGCTTTCAGTTGAAGATCCTCAGGCGTTATTACCGCTGATTAAACATGCGGGTGCTATTTTCATGGGGCGTTACACCGCTGAAGCGCTGGGTGATTACTGTGCCGGGCCGAACCATGTTCTGCCAACATCCGGCACCGCACGATTCTCTTCGCCGCTGGGGGTTTATGATTTTCAGAAGCGTTCTTCACTGATTATGTTTTCTGAGGATGGCGCATCGGAAATGGGCAAAGTTGCCTCCGTATTAGCCCGGGGAGAAAGCCTGACGGCGCATGCCCGTTCTGCGGAATATCGAATTAAAAAATAAGTGTTACTACTCAGTGTTATAGAAGAAGCCCCTATGGGGCTTTTTTTATTTCACCATAATTCCCACACTACACTTAGCTGGATTACGTCTGGACTCGTTACAGCATCAGGGTTCGCCCCCTGGTGTTGGCCAGGACGCCTGAGACATCTCTTCTTATGACGTGCTACGACGTAATTCGATCTGCCAGTTAGAGCTGACGGATTTATTCCGTTGTGTCATCAGCGACGGGGTTTTCATCAGCTGCAGGGCTTTTATTAATAGCAGGAGGCGGATTAATGGCCTGGGCTTCGCTAAAAGGTTGATCAACAGCTGGGCGCTCAGCGACAGTAATTTCAAGGTCCAGTACTTCGCCGTTGCGCCACACTTTGACTGGCAAAACCGTACCTGGTGGCATCCGGGCAACGCTGTACATGGAGTTATAACTGTTGATAATCTTTTTGCCGCCAATTTCCAGCAATATATCGCCGGGCAGCAGACCCGCCTTATGGGCAGGCCCATCGCGGAAAATCCCGGCAATGATGAGGCCTTTGGTATCTTTTAAACCAAAAGATTCAGCCAGTTGTGGGGTAATCTCCTGAGCTTCGACGCCGACCCAGCCACGTACCACCCGTCCATGTTCAATCAGGTCCTGCATCACCTGTTTTGCCTGATCGGAAGGGATAGCGAAACCAATTCCCTGAGAGCCTCCCGAGCGGCTGAAGATCGCTGTATTGATGCCGATCAGGTTGCCATCGGCGTTGATAAGGGCGCCGCCAGAGTTACCTGGATTGATGGCGGCATCGGTCTGAATGAAATCTTCGTAGGTGTTAAGGCCCAGCTGGTTACGACCGGTGGCACTGATAATACCCATGGTGACGGTTTGTCCCACGCCAAATGGATTACCGATGGCCAGGGCAACGTCACCGACTCGCAGGTTAGCGGATGAGCTGATGGTGATGCTGGGGAGGTCAGGAAGATCGATTTTAAGGACGGCCAGGTCGGTATCAGGGTCATTGCCGACGACCTTGGCGGTGGCTTCGCGACCATCTTTCAGTGCCACGACGATACTGTCTGCGCCTGAAATAACATGGTTATTGGTTGCGATATAGCCTTCTTTACTGAGAATTACGCCAGACCCAAGACTGGATTGAATCCGCTCTTTGTTATTGCTTTTGCTGTAATGTTTTTGAATGTTAGGGTCGTTATACAGCGGTGCATTGCTGTTGGGTATCACTGTTCGGGTATAGATGTTGACTACGCTTGACGCTGCATGTTCGACCGCATCGGCATAGGAAAAAGGCCCACGCTGATCCACAGACGGGCTGTCTGTCTCATGGATCTGAACGGTATTTGCCTGCTGCGAAAACATATCCGGCAGATAGATTAGCAGCGCAACCGCCGCCAGTATCCCGGATAGAATCGGCCAGACAAGAAAAGCCAAGCGTTGAATCAATTAATAGCGCCTTATTAAACAGTGGTAAAGTTAATCAGCTGTTTTAGAATTATACGGATAAAAAATGCTATTTGGGAATATAAAGAAAAGATTATGGCTGTATCACTGAAACAATTGGTCAATTATTGTGATTCTCTGCTAACCCCTGAAAAGTATAGGGATTATTGCCCCAACGGTTTACAGGTTGAAGGACGTGGAGAGGTGCGTCGCATTATTTCTGGTGTTACCGCCAGTCAGGCACTGCTGGATCGGGCGGTAGAGCTGGAGGCGGACCTTGTGCTGGTTCATCATGGCTATTTCTGGAAAGGCGAGCCTGAAGTGGTCACCGGAATGAAAAAAAGGCGGCTACAAACGCTGCTGACTCATGATATCAGCCTGTTGGCCTATCATTTGCCGCTGGATGGTCATCCGCAACTGGGGAATAATGCCCGCCTGGCCGATCAGCTGGGGGTGTCGATCAGTGGTGCGCTCGAACCAGATAATCCATTCAGTATCGGCCTGACCGGGCGTTTAGAGCGTCCGCTGACTGCCGCTGAGTTCAGTCAGCATATTTCCACGGCAATGGGACGCGAAGTGCTGCATATTGATGGCGGTTCTGAGCTGATTGCAACGGTGGGCTGGTGCACCGGCGCGGCGCAGGGATATATCGATAAGGCGGCAGCATTGGGATTAGATGCCTTTATTTCAGGGGAGATATCCGAGCCAACGGTGCATAGCGCCAGAGAGCTGGGAATTCACTATTTCTCAGCAGGTCATCATGCGACCGAACGTTATGGCGTACAGGCCGTGGGGGAAAGGCTGGCGGTACAGTTTGATCTGGAACACCAGTTTGTCGATATTGATAATCCGGTGTGACCATGGACGTGCTTTCACGCCGCTGTACGGTGGCGTAAAAATAAAAAAACCGGCGGCTGGCCGGTTTTTTTAAGCTTTCGTTGCCCGTAAACGTTTGTCAGACAGATCTCCGCTCTTCAGCGTCACGCAGGCTATTGCCGGGAACATGGTCTTTTAGCAGTGGCGGAATCTCTTCATCTTCATCCGCGTCAGCTTTTTTCTTCAGACCGTATTTTTCAGACAGTGTGCCCTCTTCATCAGGGCCTTTAACAGCGTAATCCCGTGGGGGTTCAACAATGTCTGGTTCGTCTGCAGGCGGTGCAGTTTCTTCAGTCGCTTTATCAGGTGTATCGGCATCAGGATTTTCATCCTTAGCCACTTCAGCAAGGCTTGCCTGAGGTTTACTGTTGAGCTGGGCAGGTGAGTGTTCGCCCATGCACAGGGCTTCGGATCCCTCTGCAAGATGCTGATGAACCTGCTTGTAGCTTTCTGTGAGGTTGTTTACCAGTTCAGCCGTTTTCTCAAAATGGCCGTTGACCTTTTCTTTATACTCGCTCAGATCACGCTGGGCATCATTTAACTGATCGGCCAGTTTCTTCTGGTTGGATGTATCACCGGAACGCCCCATCAGGTAGCCAATCAGCGCTCCTGCTATCAGAGCGACAATTCCTATAATCCAGACGCTGCTCTCTTCCACAATAACTCCTTACATGCTCTGATTTATAGCTGAAGAATACCGTAATTACGGGACAAATCCTATGTTATTTTAGCTTTCTGTTTTTAGGGATTTCTTCCCTTTATGCGCTTTCCATTGTTGTGCTTGCTGGGTTTTTTCGCTCAGGTAACTAACCTGCTCAGCCAGGATGCGACAGGCCAGATCTCCATCTTTGTTTTCCAGGGCTTTGACGATGCGCTGGTGCTGGTCAACAATAACCGAGCGCTCGCGAAATTGAAAAGTCACCATGTTGCTAACCGGTTGTAGTGCTTCAATTACACTGAACATAATAAAACTCAGCAGTGGGTTGCCGGAGGCTTCAGCGATGAGTCGGTGAAAGCGGACATCGGCGGCACAAAACTGTTCAGGCGTGAGATTTTTATCCTGTTGTGCCAATAGCTCCAGGTTGAGTTGCTGTAACTGCTTTTCGCTGATCTGTGAAGCGGCCAGCTGCAGACAGTTACTTTCCATCAGCAACCGGGTCTGATGGATATCGGCCATTGAGAATGCATCCATACCCACTAGCAGGGTCGTGGCGCTGGTGAGGGCATCGCTCAGATCGTGAGCAGAAGGACGGTTAATAAAAGTACCGCCGGTAGGCCCTCGGCGGGAACGGATCAGATTCTGTGCGCCCAGTCGTTTGAGCGCCTCGCGTATGGTTGGCCTGGACACTTTATAACGCAGCGCCAGCTCTCCCTCCGTGGGTAAACGGTCATCTGCCTTCAATGATCCATCAATGATGGCCTGGCGGATCTGATCCGCTATCTGGCTTGGCAAACTTCGCTGAGCAACCGGTTCTATTTCTAAACTCACAGAATTTCTCCTACAGTGGTAGTAGGATTATTTCATATTAACGACTAATTGTTAATTTGTAAGATGAATAAAAGTAGTGTAGATTTATTCAATGTTAATTTGTAAGACAAATAATGGCTCTCTTGTCTGGTCAGGGGTTCTGACCAGACAAGAGAGCAGGTAACAGATAGCAGTAAGCGGTTACAGGTGGCTGTTGGTCAGTTATATCGGTGTAGGGCTGATTATTATCTGAGGCTGCGTGCGTTGTTTTTACTGTTTAAAAATCTAATTGAGAAACCGTCAACAGGTTAAAGTGAGGTAAATTATGTTTAATGCCCTGGTGCTGGAGCAGGAAGAAGGGAAAACCCTGGCTGCAGTTAAGCAGCTGGATCTGAGTGATCTGCCCGATGAAGATGTGTTGGTTGAAGTGACATATTCCTCGCTGAATTACAAAGATGGTCTGGCGATTACCGGCAGCGGTAAAATTGTGCATAGTTTCCCTATGGTTCCTGGTATCGACCTTGCTGGTGTTGTTAAGGAGTCTCATAGCCCCGAGTATCAGCCGGGTGATAAAGTGATCATGACAGGCTGGAGCGTCGGTGAACGTTACTGGGGCGGGTATAGCCAGTATGCACGGATGAAACCCGAATGGCTGGTTAAGATGCCTGAAGGGATGGATGCCGCTAAAGCGATGTCTATCGGTACTGCAGGTCTGACCGCCATGCTGTGTGTTATGGCTCTGGAAGATGGCGGCATTACCCCTGACTCAGGTACGGTGGTCGTGACAGGCGCTGCGGGTGGTGTTGGCAGTGTAGCCGTGGCGATCCTTAGCCAGTTGGGATACAAGGTTGCCGCTGTGACAGGACGTGAGTCTACCCATGAATATCTGCGGGGGCTGGGTGCCAGTGAGTTGCTTTCCCGTGCGGAGATGGCTGAATCAGCTCGCCCGCTGGAAAAACAGCGCTGGGCAGGTGCTATTGATACTGTCGGAGATACTATCCTTGCCCGGGTGCTGGCTGAAACCGATTATCGTGGTACGGTCGCGGCCTGTGGTCTGGCGGGGGGCTATAAGCTGCCGACCACCGTCATGCCGTTTATTCTGCGTAACGTTCGTCTGCAGGGTGTGGATTCGGTGATGTGTCCGGTAGATATCCGTACACAGGCCTGGAACCGTCTGTTGACCGACCTGCCGGCGAATGCGCTGGGTGAAATATCCAGTGTTATCGGGCTGGCTGATCTGCCTCAGGCGGCAGCTGATATTGTTGCCGGTAAGATTCAGGGACGTACTCTGGTTGATCCTAACCGGTAATAGCGCCGCTTCAGGGCTGTGCCAGAGGTCACTGGGTGACTTGCTGGTGGTTAGCTGAAGAGCTGTGTTTTCCCTGTCAGAAAAAGCAAAAAGGAGACAATTTAAGTCTCCTTTTTCAGTTATGGGCTTTTTAGTAAAGCTCTATGGCGGGGTGTTTTATTCCGTCTGCTAACCTTTCAGCAGGAATAACGGTCTGTGCTGTGGTGTGCTTTACAGGCTGATCAGAATATTCTAGTCAGAGCAGGCTAATCAGAGCAGGCTAATCAGAGCAGTCTAATCAGAGCAGTCTAATCAGATCGCGGATATTTAGGTTCCAGGTCGAATTTGCGACAGTGGGCATCGTACATCTGTTTAAGCTCAGGCTCGCCCATCAGGTTTCCCGGTTCATCACGATAAGAGCCTGTTCCATCGAGGGGACTACCCTGCCATTTTTGCTCAATTGCAGCACGTTCGCTCTGTCGTTTAAACCCATTGATAAACCGGTTTGCTTCAGCCAGCAGGCGATAGCCCGAGGCATTCCCATTAACCACCATTGTGTAGAAGAACGGCCTGGCTGCCAGATTGCCGGGGATAATCTCTATTTTGTTATACCATGGGCTTGCCGGGTTTTTGCACGCCCAGTAATAGATGGGCAGATCGATACCGAAAGCGTCAACAATACCGTCCGCAAGACAGTGATGGATACGCGACTGGTCAGAATATGCGATCAGGTTATTCAGCATAATGCTGCCGCCCGGTTTCTTCTCGTTGCTGCTCCAGCGGATGCCAAGGTCTTCCAGAATCATTAGGCCTGCCGGATCATTCACTACCCCGACCACTTTATCCTGCAGATCATGAATTGAGTTAATTCGGGTATCGCCTTTACGCCGCGCCAGAATCCAGGGCAGGTAGGTATAGGCTTCGGAATAAGCAACATTGTCATATTCCGCCGAGGGCGGTAATGCGCTGATAACAATATCTGCCGGTGGCTGACCGAATTTTTTGCCAGAGGTGAGCAGTTCGGTACACATGTCCCAGGGGGTTTCTATAAACTCGCATTCGACTCCGAGATAACGGGCAAACGCGGTGGCATAATCAACATCCAGGCCTTTTAACGGTTCGCCTAGTTTTTCCCGGAACGACAGGCCGACAAAGTTAGGCTCTATTGCCACACGCAGCTTACCTCTGCGGAGAACATCGTCCAGCTGGTCGTGCCCCGGGTCCGCAACCAGATGTAGCTGTTTAAGCGTCATGTTGATGGACTGGGAAGCTGAACTGATGTCGGCATGATGGATATCGACTTTGTTTAAACCATGGGACATCTCTTCAGCGACTTTATTAATCAGCTGGCTTTTGCCGCCGATTCTTTGCATGGTGCCATTACTCATATCCAGGGTTTCAAAAATGACTGCAGTATTGTCCATCACCGCACTGAGCTGTTCACCAATGGAGTCAAACAGCGCTGTCAGTTGTCTGGTCGCCGATTGAATCAGATTGACAAAGTCAGCCAGTTTTTCGGTGTTGGCATGACTGATATTTGTCAGATCAGTATTAACCTGGGTGAAATCGAGTTGCCTGGCTGCCTGATGTGCCTGTTCCGTGGTGACGTTAGCGAGACGCCTGACTTCATCGGCTACTACCGCGAATCCTCGCCCATGTTCACCGGCACGGGCCGCTTCGATGGAGGCATTAAGCGCCAGGAGGTTGACTCCTTTACCAATTTTGAGAATACCGTCGAGTACTTCGTTTACATTATCGGATTTCTCAGAGAGGGTGTTGCTGATCTCATCCAGCGACTGATTAATCGAGGTGTTTACTTCCTGAACTTCAACTTCTATCTGTTGCTGTAAAGTGGCGACGGTTGAATTGGAACTGCTGAGATAGTTATTGGCGACCTGCAGTTCCGTATCGAGTTTGGTGGCGCGCTGACTAATTTCAGAGAGAAAGTTTTCCTGGGCTTCCTGTGCCCTGAAAACCTGGCGGGATAGTTGAGCCGTTTGTTCACTAATCAGCTGTAATGCACGATAGAAACGTTTTTCCTCCGCTGAAAAGTATTGATAGTTCAGCGTCTCGCTGGTCAGAGTCTCGGCAATGGTATCGCTATTATCTGCATCAGTATTGTTTGCAGTGCCAAACAGTTTAAAAAGTCGTGTCATTGATGATTCCATCAGAGGGACAAAATATGACTTATTAACAAGCAAATCCTGTTCCAAAAGGAATATATGTTTCGTGTCAGGAATGTTGAACCGCGTTTAACAACTGGCTCTGATGTCCGTGTTTGCACGCGGTATTGCCCCTGTAACCCGGTATTCCCGGCGATACGTCACAGGCAGGGGCTGGTTCAGATAAATGCGCTAGTCACAAGAACGACGCAGCATAAAGAGGATAAACCATCGTCAATCACTCTTATCAGCGCCGTTTTGCACCAGCCTGGTTCTGTCCCTGAAACATAATCGTGCAGTGTTCAGGTGTGTTGCTTAAGAGCATACGGGTCATCCGAACTGACCGTCTTGCCGGGGTTTAAGCAGAATCGGGGTATAGGTAATCAGAAAGAGCAGCCAGGCGAGTATCCAGAGCCCGCCGGAGAGGTGAATGGCCATCCCATGGAGTTCAGGAATCATCGGCAGACATACCCTGATGACTCCTGCGGCGACCATCAATACAAACGCCACTACGGTTAATGTTGCCAGTTTGAGTGGACGTGCAGTATGGCCCAGCGCAACCCGGGCCATCATCCCCAGCGTCATTGAGCCTATAGCCCCTGCCGCGAAAGCATGAGTCGTTATGAAGGGTGAAAGCATTGCCACACCACTAAGCGCTTTTAATGTAAAGCCCAGCACAATAAACAGATAAGCAACATGTAAGATCCAGATAAGAGGGTTGCGCATCATGCGTTGTTTAAACCAGCCAGCCAGACGAATCAGATTTAGCGCCGCGTTAATTGCCGCCAGTAGCGTTGCGATAAGACTAAACTGCAGCAGGTCAGCGATGAGCCAGGCAAAGGCGAGAGGGATAACCGATCTCTCTATCCAGGGGTAGCGTTTTGCTTCAAAGGCCAGTGCCCGCTCGGTAAAGAACGGGATCACCCGGCCACCCATCACAATCATCACTATTACAATCAGTCCCAGTGCCAGCTGTAACCCCTGGGCAAGCGTCGCTTTAGTGAAACCCAGAAGCTGAAGATGAATTAGCAGGTTCGCGAATGTCAGCGCGAGCAGAATAACCGTGAAGATCAGGTTGCGGTATTGCCCTGAGCGGATAATGGGCAGCGCGATTGAAAGTGCTACCAGCGGTAAAAACATCAGATCTGTAATCGCTATCAGTGTGGGTGGCAGCGGTATGACATATTCAGAGATAACCGGTAGCAGCCGGCCTGCCAGCCACAGCAGAAACAAGGCCGCCAGCTTAGCCCCGTAGGGCGTTTGTATGGCGGTCCAGTTGCGCACCGCTGTTAGTAAAAAACCGGCGATTACTGCTACCGCATAGCCAAACAGCATCTCATGACCATGCCAGATCTGACTAATCTGATAATAATGATAACCTGTCTGAGCGGATCCCAGCAGCAACATCCAGAGGGTCATCAGTAATACACTGGACAGTGCCGCGAAAAGAAAGAAGGGCCGAAAGCCCAGATTAAACAGCGCAATAGTATTGCCCTGATGTGGTTCCTGAATCTGCATCAATGGTCACCCTGTTGATTATGCAAAACAACTAAAAATGAAGCTTTCTATACTTTCTAGCACCGCTACGGCACCTTTATTTAGCAGAGTAGAGTAAAATCGCAGTCTTCCAATACCCTTTCCGACGTTTACATCAGGGATGCACATATCGTTATGCGTTTGACGTTACCCGTTTTTATCCTGCTTTTATGCAGTCAGCTGTTATTCACTGCGGCCGCCGAAGCGGGGATCAGTGTGACAGATCACCATGGCCGGGTGATTGATATTGCTCAACCGGCCAGGCGGGTAATTGCATTATCCCCCCATATTACGGAAAACCTGTTTGCTATCGGGGCGGGTGACTATGTTGTTGGGGTTGTCAGTCATAGTGACTATCCTGCTGCCGCGCTGAATCTGCCGGTAATTGGCGATTCTCAGAGCTTTAATCTGGAAGCGATCATCGCGCTGCGGCCCGATCTGGTGGTGGCCTGGGCTGGTGGTAATCCGCACCTGCCGCTACAACGGCTGGAACAACTGGGAATTCCGGTCTATTACTCCGATCCTAAGCAGTTCAGTGATATCGCGGATGATCTGCGAGCGCTGGGGCAGCTGTTGCAATTAGATGAGGCAGAACATCAGGCCCGGTTATTTGATAAGCGTCTGCAAGCCCTGCAGCAACACTACTCAGGCAGAACCCGGATGCGGGTTTTTTATCAACTCTGGAATGAGCCTCTGATGACCGTTAATCAGGATCAGATGGTCAGTCAGGTGATTGGCTTATGTGGCGGTGAGAACCTGTTTGCGGGGCACCGGGAGGCGATCCCCCGGCTGAGTATCGAATCAGTTCTGATGACCGATCCTCAGATAATTGTTACGGGCGAAAATTTGCCAGATGGCTGGGAACAGCGTTGGTTGTCATGGCCTGACCTGTCCGCAAGCCGTTATCATCAGTTTTATCGTCTGAATGAAGACCTGCTATACCGCCCAACGATGCGTTTGTTGGACGGTGCTGAGCAGATGTGTGAAGCGATCCAGCAGGCGAGGGCCGTTATTTACCCTCAAAGCTGAGCACAGAGGGTTACTCTTCAGTCAGCCCTTTAATAAATGATTTAGTGTCTTTAGCGGCTTCTTTGGTGGCATCCCAGGCGGTTTCGGCCCCTGCCTTGGTGCTGCAGGCGGCGCGCTCTGCAATGCACTTGGATTTACAGCCGCTGGCGGCTGCGTCATCGGTTATATGTTTGACTTCGCACTTTGTTTCGCACCAGGCTTGCTCATCGGCACAGTCTGCCTGAGCCAGCGGTGCCAGAAGCGAAGCTGAAAGGGCAATCGTTAGTGGAGCGATAAAACGAAACATATCGGTTTCTCTCTTTTTCGGTTTCTATTAGCGATTGTTAGCAGATTATAACATGGGGATATATGAGCATATTTTAACCCCCACTGTTACTCTTATTTACAATCCGGTTTACGCGGCTGCCACAATAATTCTTCGCCATCGTTTTGTCGTGTCAGCACCCGGGCTGTGACAAACAGCAGATCCGATAGCCGGTTCAGATAGGTGGTGCTTTCCTGATTCACCGTTTCCTGGTCAGCCAGTTCTACAATCCGCCTCTCTGCCCGACGACAAATACTCCGGGCCTGATGGCACAGCGCTGCTGCCCTGTTACCACCGGGTAGGATAAACTCCTTAAGTGGTGGCAGTTGGCTATTCAGCGCATCGATCTGCTGCTCCATCTGTGTGATTACCTCAGCGGTAATAACCGTGTAGCCGGGATCTGCGACAGCCAGTTCACCCCCCAGATCAAACAGATCATTCTGGCACTCTAACAACAGTTTCCTTAACGGTTCCTGAGCAGGCAGTTCAGCAATCAAAACGCCCAGCAGGCAGTTGAGTTCATCGGTATCGCCCAGGGCTTCGATGCGGGGATGGTATTTGTTCACCTTGCTGCCATTGGCCAGGGAGGTGGTGCCTTTGTCACCGCTGCGGGTATAGATTTTTGTCAGGCGGTTGGCCATAGTTAATCCTTGATATAAAAAAGGCTGAATAACATTATTCAGCCCTGGAGTGACCTGCTTCAGCTGAATTAAAAGCTATAACGTGCCGAAACGGTTAGCAAGCGATCCTGAGTATTATACCCGGGATTGGTTTGATACTCCTTGTCGAACAGGTTTTCAATCCGGCTGCCAAGTATCCATTCAGGGGTTACCTGATAGGTTGTATAAAGATTGACTACGGTGAAGCCAGGCAGAGTGCCTTTAGATACATCCCGTTTGCCTTCCCAGATGACAGCACTGCCAGCAGACCACCGGTCAGCGGCATAATTAACTCGCCACTTGATAGTATCTTGCGGCCGATTAAGTAGCTTTTTGCCTGTTGCAGCATTTTTAGCATCAATGTATTGGTATGACAGTATGTGGTCCCACTTACCGTGTCTGATCTGGTAGCTGGCATCGACACCCTTGATTTCTGCTTTGTCGATATTTTTCATTGTCGAGTCGAAAGTAACAGGATCAGAATAGTATGCTATCAAGTTGGTAATGTCCGTTTTATAGACACTGATCTCCCATACGGCGGCGCCGTTACCTGAAAAACTGATCTCGGTTGTTTCAGACTCTTCCGGTTTCAAATCAGGATTACCCTGGTAGCCGAAGCTCAGGGGGTAATACAGGTCATCAAAGGTTGGGGCCTTAAAAGCTGTACCATGGCTGATGGCGACTTTCACCGGTTCGAACTGATAGGCATATCCGGCACTGTAGGTGGTATTCTCACCAAACTGCTCATCGTCGGTAAAACGGCCGCTTAATTCTGCCTGATAATGTTCACCTTCGTGAAGCAGGCCGACAAAAACCGCTTTGGTTTCGCGGCTGGTCACCGTGTAGTTCTCTGTACTGTCACCGACATCATCATTCAGGTATTCAAGCCCGGCAGAAAGGGTACTGTTATTGATGTAAACACTGTTAAGCCAGTTTATCTGCTTGCGTTCTGTAACATAGCGGGAGCCATTCTTGCGATCGATACCGTTGCCGTAAGTGAGGTTATCATCTTTGACATAGGCGGCGTTCAGGGCGCTATCGAAGCGATCACCGATATAACTGATCCGTGCAGAGTAAAGCTCGTTTTCAAAGTCTGATTCGTTGCCACCCCAGTTGGTATCAAACTCACTATTTCCCTGCCACTTCATCGCTTCGAGATTCAGGTTAACCCGGTCAGACAATTTCTGATCAACGGCTATATTTGCTGACAGATTGCGATAACCATCTCTGTCAGATTCCGTATCATTTTTAACATCAATACCATCATGATGGTCGGAGGACAGCGTGACGGACAGCGTGCCGGTGTCGCTGTAGGGCTGGGAATAACTGCCGGAGAGCTTTTGTGTGCCCTCATCACCCAGTGTCAGCGCAACCGAGCCGGAAGCTTCTTTGGTGCCTTTTTTCGTAAATATCTGGATGATTCCGCCAATAGCATCGGAGCCGTAGAGCGCCGAACGGGGGCCTCTGACAAACTCAATTTTTTCAATCTGATCAACCGGAATCAGCTCCAGTCGGGTACCGGCTGCAGTAGGGTTGCCGATGCGGATACCATTCAGAAGAACCAGTGTGTGGTCAGACTCTGTTCCGCGGGTAAACAGCGAGGCTGCCTGGCCGCGTGCACCGGTGCCAGTGAAGTTAACGCCGGGTAACAGGTTGATTGCAGCTTTAGCTGAAGCAACCTGGGAGCGTTGTATCTCTTCGGCGGTGACAATGGAGACAGAGGCAATGGTATCGGTCAGTGGCTGTTCAATCCGGTTGGCTGAAACCACAATGGTGTTCAGGGTGTTTTTGTCTGCGGAATGGTTTGCGGATGTAGTGTTGGACTGTGCGGTGGCAGCAGCTGAGATCAGCGAGGTGCCTAAAAGCACAGCCTGATAGAGACTGGATCGTTTCATTGTATTTCCTGTTGAGCGCACCCACCGTGCACTTAAAAAGATAATAAACTACTGGCCGGTCTCCGGGCTTGTAACCTGATCAGCGATTAACTGATCTTCATACATCAACTGACGCCTTCCCATGACAGTGGCCTATGTCAGTTTTGTGATTACTTACCGTTGCGGGGGCAGCGCTGGACTTGCTCGATTTAAGAGCGCACCAGACTTCCCGATTAACCCTGGCTGTAAATAAGCGTCGGGCACCAGTAGAGCGAGGCGCTACTCTATGTTGCAGTTGCGCTGCGGTCAAATGAAAATCTGTCAGCTGTCGATGAAGAGGCCTAATCTATTCCTCTAGTCAATCTCAGGTATGTGCTTTTTGCTGAACTGTGGGGTGCGGTCCATTGCCTCGGCAACGATGTTGCTGTCCGGTACCAGATCAACCGTAGTGTCTTTGTTATCGTAGGGCAGAGCGTCCAGCACTATTCTCATTACATTCAGACGGGCACGTTTTTTGTCATCCGACATAATGGTTTTCCAGGGCGCGAAATCCGTATGGGTGTAGTGATACATCGCCTCTTTTGCCTTGGTGTATTCGTGCCAGCGTTCGACAGATGCAAGATCCATCGGGCTGAGCTTCCAGTGTTTTAGCGGGTCTTCGCGGCGCTCGTCAAAGCGTCGCAGTTGTTCACGCTGATTGACAGAAAACCAGAATTTGAACAGCACAAAGCCACTTTCAACCAGCATCTGTTCGAGCATCGGCGTGTGTTTCAGAAACAGTTTGTATTCTTCCTCAGAACAGAACTCCATCACCCGTTCAACACCAGCACGGTTGTACCATGAACGGTCGAACAGGACGATCTCTCCGGCATCAGGCAGATGTTTCAGGTAACGTTCGTAGTACCATTGTCCCTGCTCGGTGCTGGAGGGCTTGTCCAGTGCGACGATACGGGCGCCACGCGGATTGAGGTGCTCCGTAAACCGTTGAATAGCCCCGCCTTTGCCCGCGGCATCGCGGCCTTCAAAGATGATGATAACCTTCTGGCCGGTTTCCTTGATCCAGTTCTGCATTTTCAGCAGCTCGATCTGCAGTTTTTGCTTCTCTTGCTTATATTTTTTTTTCGATAGTTTGCTGTCGTAAGGGTAGTCTTCGCCCAGCCCCTGGGACTGGCGACGTTCTGATGGGCTCATCTCTGCATGTTTTTTAGCCATTGAAAGATCCTTATTAACCTTTAAACGTGTTTAACGTTGCCCCGGAATTGATAAGCAACGTTGTGATTACCTGCTCAGCCCTCGAATGGCTTCCAGTACCTGGTGGTTTACCGGTGTGGCTATCCTAGCCTGATCCGCCACCCAACAGAGATAACCGGTAATCGTTTCAATCTCAGTGGGACGGTTGTGGCTGATATCCTGTTGCATCGATGAGTGGTTATTACCGGTCAGTGCTGCCACATCCGAGGCTTCTGCCATCAATGTACGATCAAACAGGTTCAGGCCCAGCGCGCTGGTGACATCATCTACCTCTTTGCAGATCTGTGCCATGGCTGTCCGGCGGTCGTCATATTCCAATAGTTCGCCATTGCGACAGTTAAACAGCGCTGTGAGCGGGTTAATAGCACAATTAATCGCCAGTTTACGCCAGAGTATGGTCTTAATATCCGTTGCCTGATGCAGCTGATGATCAGCCGTTTGTAGTTCCCTGAACAGAGCATCGCTGCCACTGTCTGAGAGTCGGCCGATATGGGTTTCACCGATGCCTGCTCTGATCAGATGAAAAGGCTGGTCAAAGTATGCGCCGTCGGTTGTACTACCCGCCCAGATCTCCAGTTCGGGGTGAGCGGCTGTCAGTTGCTGCTGTGGCCCCATACCATTGTGTAACAGTAGCACCCGGGCCTGATTGCGCAGGCGCTGCTGAACGGTTGCAAAGGCATCCAGCACCGCAAATGACTTGGTGGTTATCAGCAGATGACTGATCGGCGTGGTGCTGTCTGCCAGTTCAGCGTCGATAACAAAACGCTTAGCGTTGTCATTATCTGTGACCTGAAAGTGCCCCGTATCATGATAGCTTGCCAGTTTGTCCTGTGTTCGCAGAATCAGCGTTACCTGGTGCCCGGCTTTGTGTAGTTTTGCGGCCCAGAGCAGACCGATAGCGCCTGCACCCAGAATATGCCAGTGCATATGTTCAGAATCCTGTACTGAATGGGGTATGTGTAGCCCCATCATAACGGTATGATAGGCAGGATCAAACGAATTAGGTCGCCAGGCGAGCGACGGACGTGTTTTAAGGAGTAATCTCGATGCCATCTTTTGATATCGTTTCTGAACTGGACATGCATGAAGTGAGTAATGCGGTAGACCAGGCAAACCGGGAACTGGGTACCCGCTATGACTTTAATAAAGTCGATGCGAAGTTTGAGCTTGCGGGAGAGATTATCACCCTGCATGCGGAAGTGGATTTTCAGTTACAGCAGATGATGGATATTCTGCGGAACAAGCTGGTGGGGCGTAAGATCGATACTAAAAGCCTTGATGTTGGCGAACCGCACACAGCGAATATGCGGGCACGCCAGTTGGTCACCCTGAAACAGGGGCTGGATCAGCCGTTCAGTAAGAAAATTGTCAAAATGATTAAAGACAAAAAACTCAAAGTTCAGGCTCAGGTGCAGGGCGATCAGGTGCGTGTGACCGGCAAGAAACGTGACGACCTTCAGGAAGTGATGGCGATGCTGCGAAATGAAGATCTGGAACTGCCGCTGCAATACACCAATTTCAGAGACTAAGTATCAATCAACACGGCAGCGTTCAGCTGCCGTTACTTTATGTCAGCTAATCTGCTCTCATCAGTAAGATCATTGCTAAGGATATTAAGTGGACGCGGTAAATTTACCCGATAAAAACAAGCACTGGCTGGATGCGGTGTTCAACCGTCGTACTCTTATCTGTATCTTTACCGGATTCTCATCGGGCATGCCTTTGTATGTGCTCTTTCAGTTGTTACCGGCGTACCTTCGTGCTGAAGGGGTTGGCCTGAAAGAGATTGGTCTGTTTGCGCTGGTAACCTTCCCCTACACCTGGAAGTTTATGTGGGCGCCCCTGATGGATCGCTATATTCCGCCGTTTCTTGGGCGTCGGCGTGGCTGGATGCTGCTGATGCAGATCGCATTGCTGGGCTCCATCGCCTGTCTTGGATTATTTGATCCAACGATGTCCATCATGTCTATTGCCTACCTGGCGACGGCTGTTGCCTTGTTCAGTGCCAGTCAGGATATCGTGCTGGACGCCTATCGTCGTGAGCTGCTGCCAGAAGATGAGCTTGGCTGGGGAAACTCGGTGCATGTGCAGGCGTATCGTATTTCCGGTTTAGTGCCGGGAGCACTGGGGCTGGTGCTGGCTGATATCCTGCCCTGGAGTAGTGTGTTCATTATCGTTGCCGGTTTTATGTTACTCGGTGTGATAATGACGCTGGTGGTAAAAGAGCCGATTACCGAGCCAAGAGCGCCAAAAACCTTGAAAGAGGCGGTGATCGAACCGTTTCACGAGTTTATTACCCGACTGGGCTGGACCGGAGCGCTGCAGATTCTCAGTTTCATGTTTCTCTATAAATTAGGGGACAATATGGCCACCGCTCTGTCGACACCGTTCTATATCGATATGGGGTTTAGCCTGACGGAGATCGGCGTCATCGCCAAAGCTTCGGCCCTCTGGGCTTCCGTAGTCGGCGGGATTCTCGGCGGGTTATGGATGATAAAGCTTGGTATTAACCGGGCATTATGGATCTTTGGTGTGGTGCAGGTGATCACCATTCTGGGCTTTGCCATGCAGGCACAGGCGGGGCCGGACAAACTGCTGCTGGCGGTTGTTATCAGTCTTGAATATCTCGGTGTCGGGCTGGGAACCGCTGCCTTTACGGCCTTTATCGCCCGGTCTACCAGTATCGCTTTTGCGGCCACCCAGTTTGCCCTGTTTACCGCGCTGGCGGCTTTGCCACGGACATTTGTTAATGCATTTACCGGTTATGTTGTCGATGCCGTCGGCTGGCATCTGTTTTTTTATATCTGCGCCATCTTGGCGATACCGGGCATGTTGCTACTGCTGAAAGTTGCGCCATGGAATAGCGATCAGCCTGAAGCCCTGTCTGAAAGATCGTAGCTGTCGGGTATTAAGGCGTTCCAGTTGGGATCCTCTTGTAGGTAAGCTGGTAAACCTTGCTTTCAGTATGAAAGTCTGCGGTATGCTGGTGCGATTCGCTTTCACTGACCCTTTCACTGTGGGTCAGCGCTATATCAAACTGTTTTGTATACAGCGTCGTGACCTCACTATCAATCATATCTGACCGTTGAGAACTGTTATTGTCGATGTCCTCTACCGTGAGCAGAAAAATCTGACAGTTTATACCGATCAGTTGGCAAAGCTGAGCGATATATTGTTTACGTATCGTATGCGGTAAAGCGGTCAGTGCTGCGCGATCAAAAACGATATCGATCTTTCCCAGCTGATGTTTTTGTAACGAGAAGAAATCACCACACCAGATTGTAATCAGCCCCGATTGCCAACAGGTAAAGTTACCTTCACGGGTCTTTTTGACCTTGAGATGGTTTTCGTTAAAAAATGCTTTTACCGCTACCGGACTTAATTCGATACCGATCACCCGGTGGCCCTGTGCTGCCAGCCAGATCATATCCTGGCTTTTACCACATAAAGGGACCAGTACTCTGCCAGTGCGGGGGCGTGTCGGTTTGTTCCAGAACCGGACCAGCATAGGACTGGCCTGTCGCTGATGAAAGTCGGTCTGATTATCTTTCCATAGCCGTAACCACAGAAGGTTATCCTGACGTTTATCACTATCGTCAGAGTTGTTTGAAGCCTGTTTGTCTGTCATGAGGCACTCTTGTTATAAAGCGAACGAAATGGACGCTATTGAGTTATGGTACGAAGTTCAGCAATAAAAGGGCTAATGCCGCCGACGTTTAACGATTCTGATCCGGTCTTGCGACTGACCGGTCAGCGGATCTATTGATCTGTTCATGACAATTTGAGGTATAGGTCTTTCAGTGATTGCAATAATCAGTCCAGAAACCGGTCTGATGAGTAGAGAGGTGGCGTTATAGAAATCCGTTAACCTGTTGCCAACTGGCTGAACATCATTTTAACTACTATTAAACGTAACCGTTTTTCTGAAGAAACATCGGGAGTGATTGATGGATCAATTTTTGAAGAGTATGCCTAAGGCTGAATTACACCTGCATCTGGAGGGCTCACTGGAGCCTGAGCTGATGTTCGCTCTGGCGGAACGGCACGCTATCAGGCTGCCTTATGAAACGATTGATCAGCTGCGCGAAGCGTATGATTTTGCAAATCTGCAGGAGTTTCTGGACCTTTACTACCAGGGCGCCGCAGTATTGCTTACCGAGCAGGATTTCTATGACCTCACCTGGGCTTACATCGAACGCTGTAAAGCCGAAAATATTCTCCACATCGAACCCTTTTTCGACCCTCAGACCCATACGGACCGGGGCATCCCATTTGCCACCGTGATTAACGGTATTAGTCGGGCACTCAACGATGCGCAGGCGAAGTATGGTATCAGTTCCGGTCTGATTATGTGTTTCCTGCGCCATCTGAGTGAAGAAGCCGCATTTGATACGCTGCACCAGGCAGAACCTTTTCTGGATGAGATTATTGGCATCGGCCTGGACAGCTCAGAAAAAGGCCATCCTCCGGCTAAATTTGCACAGGTTTTCGCCAAAGCCCGCAGTATGGGGCTGCTGGCCGTTGCCCATGCAGGCGAAGAAGGGCCGGCACAAAATGTGACCGACTCACTGGATATTCTCAAAGTTAATCGTATCGATCACGGTGTACGGGCAATAGATAATCCGCAACTGATAAAACGGCTGGCAGAGGAAAAAGTGGCTTTGACGGTATGTCCTCTGTCCAATACCCGACTGAAAGTCTTCGATGATATGAGCCAGCACAACATCCTGCAGATGTTAGAGCAGGGTGTAAAAGTCACGGTCAACTCCGACGATCCAGCCTATTTCGGCGGCTACCTGACCGAAAATTTCATCGCCCTTGAAAAAGGGCTGGGAATGACGCGGGAACAGGCGATAGAGCTGGCACGTAACAGTTTTGAATACAGCTTTGCTAAAAAAGAGCGGAAAGAAGAGATGCTCTTCGAGCTAGACCGTCGCTGCGCGACTAGCTAGACGTGGCTTCGCCACTTGCTCGTTATTAGAAAAAGCGTAAAGCATTGGTGCGGCATTGATGAAAATAACCCTGAATTTACATAATAGATGAGTATTCGGATAGCAGTTGAAAGTGATGTGCCCCAGATCGTGGATTTGGTTGCTTCGCTGGCGCATTTTTACCTTGACGAGCCAGGCAAGGAACTACCGGTATGGTTTAGGGATTCGATAACGGAGGCGGCATTTGCTGCCAGGGTTTCCAGTCCCGAATACCTTAATTTTGTTTATGAAGAGGCTGGCGTACTGATGGGCTATATCTCTATTAAAGGTGGAAGCCATCTTTATCATCTGTTTGTAGCACAAGCGTTTCAGGGAAGGGGGATCTCTCGTCTATTATGGCTGAAGGCTAAAGAATCTAGTCAAAGCAAACGTTTTTCCTTGCGCTCATCTATTTATGCAGTGCCGGTCTATAAGCGGTTTGGTTTTGTTGAGTCTGGCACTGTAGGTACAAAAGACGGTATCTCATTTCAGCCAATGGAATTGGATTATGCAAAATAATCGTTCAGAAGGCTCCTGTTCTTTCAACAGAAACCTTCTTATAACGCTCATCCTTTTAAAAATCTCTCTATAGTTATAAAGAAGGCTCTCCTAGCCACGAGCAAGCGGCGAAGCCGCGTCTAGCTAGTCGCGCAGCGACGGTCTCGCGACTGCTTTTAATAAGAATTCTAAGATCTCTCCCCGCTCCCGAATCAGGTGTCGGGCTTCCGGCTGGTAGATCACCTTAACATCGGCGACATTGGCTTCGAGCCTGTCTTGCGTGGCTCTGGAATCGAGCAGGACATCTTTCCCGGCGACGATGGCCAGCATCGGTGCACGGATGTTTTGCAGGGCTTTATCACTGAAGATCGGCAGTTTTTCCATGCGGGGCTTAACGTGTTGGGTGATCAGCGCGAAAAACTCTCTGAATCTGAGGATTGTGGCGGAGGGGTTTTTCTCTTCAGGACCGAAGATCATCTCCCGCACTTTGCGTTTGCCCCACTTCCCCAACAACATCAGCGGTAGCGCTTTGAGGAGAAATTTTCGTTGGGGTCCGACACCGCCAGGCACCAGCAGGGCGAGCTTTGTGATTCTTTCCGGCCGTCGGCTGGCGTAGTCGAGTGCCAGCCAGCCGCCCAGCGATTCACCTACGACAGCAGCGTTCGCGAGACCGGTTTCCTGCATTACATCATCCAGCCACAGAGTGTAGGCATCAGAGTCCATCGACAGACGATCCTGGGCGCTCAGACCGGGTTCACCAATCATATCGATGGCGTAGATGCGAAAATGCTTAGACCATTCCGCTATATCCAGAAACCAGGCCGTAGCGTTCGCCATCGCGCCATGCATCAGCAGCAGAGGGGGCAGCGCTTCATCACCGCAGGTTAGCACGTGGGTTTCACCAAACCGGGTATGCAGTTTTAATTGCTGACAGGGCACGGGCCATTGATTGATGAATGTTTGATAGTATGCCTGAACGGCCTGTTCACCCTCAGCTGATTTGTATATTGTCATTTTGCGTCCATGATCGTTTGCCCGTGTTGGTGTGTTCTTCAGCTTACAGGGTTAACCGGGTTGAGTATTGTTTAATCAGTAAAATTTTTACTAATGGCTGGTTTGATGGGCTAACCATCAATAGTTCAGTGATTGCATGGTGAACGAATCTGCATCGATGCCACTGCGGCTGACCACTGCGAGGTGATAATGATCCAGTTCAGTCTCAAACAGATGCCACTGTCCGGCAGTGTTTTTGAGGTCCGCGTATGACAGGGAGGTCAGTGTGGTTTGCGCTTGCTCTGTTGCCGGGAGGGCTTTGTAAAAAGCTTCTTTAGCGCACCATAACCGGTAAAAGTAATGCTGGCGTTCAGCGGCAGAGGTGGGTATTAACTCTTTTTCAGCGTCACTCATAAAAAGCTCTGCTGCGGCGGTGAAATCCCTTGACGGTTTTTTGTACTCAGCATCAATACCGATGCTGTCCTCGCTGAGTGCAAAGCAGATCAGCCCTTTGCTGTGGGTCAGACTGATGTAACCTAGGGTGGGCAGGTTGTGGATAAGCGGAGCCGCATTAGAGCGTTCCTCTATTTTCCAATAGTTAAGCGGCTGATCGAAGACATTGCTCAGGGCGGTACAGATGAGCCGGCGGCTGGATAAGTATTGCTGGCGTCTGTGTGGGTGTCGCAGAGATGTATAGTGTTGTTGCTGAGCATGGGGCAAATGTGGCAGCCATTGCATGTTATCTGATGCATCAGATTCCGCTAAGGTATACCAGACCTGCGTGGCTGGGAATGCGCCGTTAACGGACAAAATAAATCACATTATCAGTGCCGCAGCTGTCATAAGCGCGCTTATCTCTTATCTCTATTTGCAACATTGCAATGCAGATGAGATGAAGCGCCTGCGGAACAGAGGGCAGGTGGGGCTTTTTAATCAGGGTTATCAGCGGGTTGTTCACTTTGAAGGCTGTCGATGAGTAGGATAATTATAGAGGCTTAAATAAACGGCGACAATGCTCAGTTTGGGGGACTTTTAAGTTTGCATCAGCAGCGCTTGCAGGTAAAATTTCACTCATAATTATAAGGATAATCATGCCTTTCATCGGGAGCCGGGTGCTTGTTACGTTTTAAATTGCAATCATGGAATGCATTTGCGCCCGGGCTGGAAAACCACAACGCGTGGTGTGAATGGATCAATGACCCCTCCGAACTGCCCCCGGAACTGACGAAAGCCTCACTCAAGCAGATTCCTCCGATGCTCAGGCGACGCTTCACTGAGTTAGGACGCTGTGCTGCGGGAGCGGCGTTGCCTCTGCTGGATGATATTGACGCGATTCCCGGCGTGTTTGCATCCAGGCATGGTGATACCCCCCTGACGCTGTCTCTGTTAGAGGGGATTGCACACGGCGAGCCGATGTCGCCTACCGGGTTCAGCCTTGCCGTACACAATGCTCTGAGTGGTCTGCTGTCTATTGCCCGGAAAGATCTCAGTGAGGTAACCGCGATTGCAGCGACAGATAATCTTATCCCCAACGCATTGATCGAAGCGGTGACACAACTACAGGAACGGCCCCGGGTTCTCTGTGTCATTTATGATGTTCCCCCGCCGGAGCTCTATCAGCCTTATTGTGATTCGTTACCTTTTCCCTGCGCCCTGGCGATGATTCTTAGCCGGGAAGAGGGGGAAGATTTTGTGTTGCAGAGTGACACTGACTATCGTGCGGAGAAGGATGAAGATAATGATTTTATTCGTTTTATCCGCTTACTCTGCGGCCTGGATGACCGCGTTTGTTACCGTCGGGAACTGACGAACAGTTACTGGCGGATTGCCCGCAAATGAGTCGGTTAGCGGCCCGAATCAATCATGGCTGGCGATGGTTTGGCACCGTATTCAGTTTTTTTATCTTTGGTCTTGGCGGTTTACTCCTGCCAGTGGTTGCGGTGCCTGTACTATTTCTTATACCCGGAACAGAACGGCAGCGTGAGCAGCGTGCCCAGGGGATTATTCATCACTCGTTTCGCTTTTATATCGGCATGATGAAGTTTCTTGGCGTGTTGAGTTATGAGCTGGAGGGGGTGGATAAGTTTCGTCAGGCGAAATTGATTCTGGCCAATCATCCCTCCCTGATCGATGTTATCTTTCTGATCGCATTAGTGCCGAATGCTAACTGTGTTGTGAAAGGTGGACTGGTGCGCAACCCTTTTACCCGTGGACCGGTTAAAACGGCTGGTTATATCATTAATGAAAGCAGTGACGCGGTGATTCCGGCAGCGGCCGAGGCGATTGCTAAACAGGATGCGCTGATTATCTTCCCGGAAGGCACGCGTACGACACCACAGCAACCGCTGAGTCTTAAACGTGGTGCGGCGAATGTTGCTATCCGGACCGCTGCCGATATCACCCCGGTTTTGATTGAGTGTGTTCCCACAACCCTGAGTAAAGAAAATCGGTGGTATCATGTGCCGCCGAAAAAAGTCCATTTCCGCATCAGGGTATGTGAGACCATTGCGGTAGCGCCTTATCTGGCTGAGAGCGCTCCATCCGTAGGGGCCAGGAAACTGACCGCGGATCTGACAGAGTATTTTAATAAGGAGTTGATGCTGTATGAGCAGTCTGCAGTTGGAAGTTAAACAGATGATCATCGAAACCCTGGATCTGGAAGATATAGAGCCAGATGAGATTGTTGATGATGAGCCGTTGTTTGTTGATGGTCTGGGGCTGGATTCCATCGATGCACTGGAGATAGGTCTGGCGCTGCAAAAACGTTATGGCATTAAGCTTAAAGCCGACTCAGACGATACCCGTGAGCATTTTGCCAGTATCAATGCACTGGTGGCTTTAATTGAATCACAGCGTGCGGGTTAAGAGGTGTGTATGACTGATCAGGAACAGGTTTATCAGAAAGTATCCGCTCTACTTGTCGAGCTGTTTGAGATTGATCCGGCAGAGATTCGTCCAGAGGCTCACCTCTATCAGGATCTGGATATCGATAGTATTGATGCGGTTGACCTGGTGGTTGAACTGAAAAAGATGACCGGTAAAAAGATTAAGCCGGAAGACTTTAAATCGGTCCGCACGGTTCAGGATGTTGTCACTGAAGTTGAAAAGCTGCTTGGCTGATGTCGCTGGCTGTTAAAATCGGTGCAGTGCTACTGACCCTGGGATACCCCTTTATTGTGTATTGGGGATTGCAGAGCTTTAATGCCGCCCTGTTGTTGCCCTTGCTGGCGATTGTTCTGGCGTTGCGCTGGGTTGCGGGTGAACAGAGCACTGACCGCAAAGTCATTTTAGCCAGTGCGGTCGGCGTCACGCTTATCGTTATTACCTGGGGCATCCAGCAGGGCTTAAAGTTTTATCCGGTACTGGTCAATTTCAGTATGCTGGTGATTTTTGCCAGCAGTCTCTATGCCCGTCAGACCGTTGTCGAAAAGCTCGCCCGGATTAAAGAACCTGACCTGCCCCCCGAGGGGGTTGCTTACACGCGTAATGTTACCCGGGTCTGGTGTGTGTTTTTTGTGTTCAATGGGGCGGTTTCTGCCGCGACAGCTATTTGGGGGTCGGAGCAAATCTGGATGCTGTATAACGGCTTTATCGCATATATTCTGATCGGTGTGCTGATGGCCGGCGAGTGGATTGTCCGGCAAAGAGTCAGGCGCAACTGATGTCTGGTTTATTACCCCTGAGCGGGTGGCTAAGCACCGCCCCGGACGGCATCATTGCCTACGCTAAAGATGGGCCGCTGAGTAAATCCGATCTGGAACGCCGGGTTGCGTTCTGGATGCAGATGATACCTGCGGAAAACGGTCAGCGCTGGGCGGTCTATCATCAGGATTCAGCCGAGTTTCTTGCTATCCTGCTGGCGCTGTGGCAATGCGGTTGTACCGCCTGTATTCCCGGTGACAACCGGCCAGCGACCCGAGAACGACTGCAACAGCGGGTCGCCGGCTTTGTCGGTGATTTCATCGATGACTCTGGCCGTGATGGCGATATCACAGACTCGGCCAGCGACTCTGACATTGATGCCGGCAGTGATTCAGGTGTCGACTGGATCACCCCTGATCATCGCTTTGCTGCGCTTGAGATCTATACCTCCGGCTCGACCGGAGAGCCCAAAGCGATCGGTAAAACCTTTGCGCAGTTAGACAGCGAGCTGGCTGCGCTGGAGATGTTGTGGCCCGGTGATCATGATGCCGTGATTATCTCAACGGTCACGCATCAGCACTTTTATGGCCTTATATTCCGGCTGTTGTGGCCTCTTGTCCGCGGTCAGTCTTTTGAAACAGAACAGTGGCAGTACACAGAAGATGTCTATAGCCGGGCGCAGCGGTACGCATCATTTGCGCTGGTGTCGACGCCTTCGCATCTGGGACGTATCAATACCTCGGTTGCCTGGGCCGATGTGGCGGGCCGCTGCCGTTCGGTACTGTCATCTGCCGCACCTTTACAACGACAAGACAGTCTGGCGGTAGCGCAGCTGCTTAACGCACCGGTACGTGAAATTTATGGCAGTTCTGAGACCGGTGCGATCGCCTGGAGAGTTCAGACCGGGCAGAGTGACGGAGCATGGCAGGGATTACCCGGGGTGCTGTTATCACAGACAGATAATTCGCTGCTGATTGTCGCTGCCAGGCAGTTGGCAGAGGCGTCGCTGGAGATGTCTGACCGCATCGAGTTTGTTGCCGATGGCCGGTTTCACCTGCTGGAGCGCGTTGACCGGATTGTCAAAGTCGAGGGTAAACGCGTTTCGCTTACCGAAGTAGAGCGTCAGGTTGAGCGAAGCCCCTGGGTGGATGTGGCAAAGGCGCTGGTGATTAGTCGTCAGCGTACTGAGCTTGCATTAGTTGTTGAACTCACTGAGGCGGGCCGCATGGCGCTGGCTCGCAGCGGTAAACGTCTTCTGGTGCAGCAGCTCAGAGCGCCTCTGCAGCACTGCTTTGAAGCGGTATTATTACCCCGGCGCTGGCGTTTTGTTGAACAACTGCCCTATAACCCGCAGGGGAAGCTGCCCATGGAAAGCTTGCAGGCACTGTTTGATCCGGCGGAGGTGAAGTGGCCGGAACTGCTGAGTCAGACGGTTGAGAATCATAGTGCCGTGCTCGTTTGTCATATTCCCGCAGCGCTGATCTATTTCGATGGCCACTTTGCCGGTAATCCTATCCTGCCCGGCATCGCCCAGATTCATTGGGCGGAACACTATGGTCGCCGGTTGCTGCACATTGACGGACGCTTCGAACGCTTAGAGGTGGTTAAATTTCAACAGGTTATATTTCCTGACTCGGTTATTTCGCTGGCCCTTGAGCATAATACGGAAACCGGAAAACTGATCTTCCGCTTTTATTCCGATAAAGGAGTCCATTCCAGTGGGCGTATCTGCTTTAGCTAACAGGGCGTTTAAGCCGGTTGTGGTGATTCCGGTGTATAACCATGAAGAAGCGATTGGGGTGACGCTGGCTGAGGTGTTGCAATATGACTATCCGGTGTTGCTGGTGGACGATGGCAGCTCACCGGCCTGCCGGGATGTGCTGATTCAACTGAGTCATCAGTATGCCGACCGGGTGACGCTGATTCGTCTGCCACAGAACGGGGGTAAAGGCGCTGCGGTGAAAGCGGGCCTGCGACAGGCATTTGAATCAGGCTATAGCCATGGGGTTCAGGTTGACGCCGATGGGCAACATGATCTGCAGGATATCCCGCAGTTTATGGCCGCAGCCCAATCAGCGCCGGATGTATTAGTGATCGGCTATCCCCGCTATGATGAGTCGGTTCCCACACACCGTTATTATGCCCGTTACCTTACCCATGTCTGGGTGTGGATTAATACACTGTCATTCGCAGTGAAAGACACCATGTGTGGTTTCCGGGTGTATCCACTGCAGCAGAGCGTTGCTCTGTTAGCCCGGGAACCATGTGGTGATCGAATGGATTTCGATACTGAAGTGGTGGTGCGCTGGGTTTGGCAAGGGGGCGGCGTGAGGAACCTGCCTACCAACGTTCGTTACCCTGTTGATGGCGTCTCTCATTTTAATGCAGTGAAGGATAATGTGTTGATATCACGAATGCATGCGCGGCTTTTTTTCGGCATGTTGTGCCGTTTGCCCGGGCTTATCCGGAATAAATTTAATGGCTGATTCCGAAAAACACTGGTCGGGTATTGGTGAAGCCGGTTCTTTGCTGGGGATGAAGGCCCTGCTGTTAGCATATCGCCTGTTCGGGCGTTGGGGGTTCCGGCTGATTCTCCTGCCGGTGATCAGTTATTTTTATCTCGTCCGTAAAGAGGCGCGTCAGGCTTCTGGCGAATATCTGACCCGGTTGGCGGCAACCTTTCCTGACTGTGCCGCTAAGCGGTTGAGTTCCCGTCAGCATTTCTGGATGTTTGGTGAGGTCCTGCTGGATAAACTGCTGGTCTGGATGGGGCATATTCAGCTTGATGATGTGTTGTTCGAGACGCCGGATGTTTTTTCCGAGCTGGATGAAAGTCAGCAGGGTGGGGTGATTCTGGTGTCTCATCTGGGTAATACTGAGATCTGCAGCGCAATAGCGTATCAGCACCCCGGTATCAGGGTGACGATGCTGGTATACACTCAGCATGCTGAGAAGTTTAATACACTGATGAAACAAACTAACAGCAACGCCTGCATCAACCTGATGCAAGTCACAGACATCACCCCTGCAACCGCGATGATCTTGTCGGAACGCATTGCCGCAGGGGAATACGTGGTTATTGCCGCAGACAGAACGCCGGTCGGCGGAGGCAAGCGGACATCCGCCGTTGAGTTTTTAGGAGCAACGGCGAGCATGCCCCAGGGGGCCTTCATTCTTGCGGGTTTACTGCGTTGTCCGGTTTATCTGATGTTCTGTCTGAAACAGCAACAGAGATATCACATCTATCTGGAAAAGTTTGCCCCGCAGTTGTCTTTTGACCGGCGGCATCGCCGTGAACAGATTCATGGTGCTGTTCAACGCTATGCCAAGAGGCTGGAGTATTATTGCCAGTTGGCACCGCTGCAATGGTTTAATTTTTTTCCTTTCTGGCAGTCTGAAGACTCTGCAGATGAATCCAGTCATTAACTGATATTTAAAGCGTTACACAGGAAGCCCAATGTTTGAAGCCGAGGTTATTATTGAGATCCCTTTTCATGATGTCGATGTGATGCGGGTGGCATGGCATGGGCATTATCCTAAATACCTGGAAATAGCCCGTTGCGAACTATTTGAACAATTTGATTATAACGTGCCACAAATGGAAGCATCCGGCTATGCCTGGCCCGTTATCGATATGCGTATCCGCTATCCTCAGCCGCTGCGTTTTCAGCAGAAAGTCAGGGTTAAGGCGACTCTGGTAGAGTGGGAAAACCGATTAAAGGTTAACTACCTGATTTCCGATGCCGGGACTGGAAAACGTCTGACTAAGGCCTATACCGTTCAGGTTGCCGTGGATGTTGCCAGCGGAGAGATGCTGTATGTTTCTCCCGATATTGTGTTGCAAAAACTGGGACTGAAATAGTGATGCGATGGTTGATTTTTTTGATATTGACAGGCTTGCCTGTGATGAGTCAGGCGGTCGATTTTAAACAGCTTGAAGCCCTGACAGCCGCTCCTGATAGCCTGCGGGGGCAATTTACCCAGACTAAGTTTGTCCAGGCTCTGGATGCAGAGTTTCAATCTTCGGGGCGGTTTGAGTATCAACGCAACCGCTCTATCAGCTGGCATACGCTGGTCCCTATCGATAACCTGCTGACATTAACGCCCGGAACGATCTCCAGTCAGCAGGGCGATACCGTGCTGTCTGATCTGGATAGCCAGAATAATCCGGTAGTGACTATTTTCAGCGATATCTTTTTTGGGGTGATGACCGCCCAATGGCAGACGCTGGCTGAATATTTTGAGATGGAGGTTCAGGGCTCTCCTGAACGCTGGACGGTGATCCTGCATCCCATCGACAAAGGCGTGGAACAGGTGGTGAAGCGGGTTGAACTCAGCGGTGATCAGTTGCTGCGTGAGGTGCTGCTTTTTGAAGCTGCCGGGGACCGGACGCAGATTCAATTTCTCGATCTGAAGCAATGATGATTATGTGGCAAAAGGGGCGCCTGATCGCTCTGTTGTGGCTTGTTGTTGTCCTGGGGGTGATGCTGGCTGCTATCCGCCAGGGGCCATCGTTTGATACCAGTCTGATGGCTCTGTTGCCGATGAATGAGCAACGTCCGCAGATCAGTCAGGCGGTTGATAAGCTGGCGGCAGAATATTCCGGACAGGTGCTGCTGGTGATCTCTGCAGCAGAGCGAGCGGTGGCCCGTGACGCTGTGGCTGTGGCGGGTCAACAGCTGGCAGAGCTATCTGATATTGCCACGATAGACTGGCATCTCGATGATGCCGTACTGCCGGGTGATGAGTTATTTTCGTTTCGTTTCAGCGTCTTGAGTGAAACCGTCAGAGATCGCTTATTAGCGGGGCAGGGTGAACAGCAATATCAATTGGCGCTGCAACGACTTTTCAGTCCGTTTTCGGGGAGTCGTCAGAACCCTGTCAGTGATCCTTTTGCCCTGTACGCTGATCTGCAGATGGGGCAGCCATCGGGTATCCAGTTAGCACTAGAAAAAGGCTTATTTCGCCTGACGGCGGCAGAACAGCCCGCCTATCTTATCCGTCTGAACCTGAACCGCGACCCCTTCTCATTACCGGTACAGCAACGGGTAGTGAGCCTGGTGGATTCTCTTGATCAGGCATTCGGGGCGCAGGGTATCGAACTCTATCGTTCCGGATTAATCTGGCATGCGGCGGCGGGGGCTCAGCAGGCCAAAGCAGAGATCTCCACCATCGGTCTTGGGTCTCTTCTGGGCATTGTACTGTTGATGCTGCTGGTGTTTAAGCGGTTTAGTTTGTTGGGGGCGGTGTTACTGCCGGTCCTGATCGGCTGTCTGATGGCCAGTGCTGTAACCCTGTTGGTCTTCGGTAAGGTTCATCTGATTACACTGGCATTTGGCGCCGGGCTGGTGGGGGTTTCGGTTGATTATGCGCTGCATTATATCTGCGAGAGGCAGGTACTGCCCGCAGACCGGGTGGTAAAGAAATTATTTGCCGGGTTATTGTTGGGGTTAGTTTCCAGCGTTATCGCGTATGCCGGTCTGGCTTTGGCGCCATTTCCCGGTTTGCGGCAGATGGCGGTGTTCTCAGTGGTGGGGCTGATAGCCGCCTGGTTGACGGTATTGCTTTGGTTGCCCCTGATCAGTGGCAGATCAGAGGCATCACTCTCTTCAGTCACCCTGCTGAATCACTGGCGAAGACGTTATCCCTATCTCCAGTCCCAGCCGCTGCTGATCGTTGCTTTAATGCTGGTCTCGCTGATCAGTCTGGTGATTATCTGGCAGGGGCAGCCCCAGGATGATATCCGTCTGCTGCAAACCTCGCCGGCTGAGCTGTTGGATGAAGACCGTCGGGTACAGCAGCTGCTAGGTAATAGCAGTAGCGCGCAGTTTATCCTGGTCACGGCTGATAACCTTGAGAGTCTGCTGCAGACCGAAGAGCGACTGCTGCCCTCTTTGCAGGCGTTGGTCGATTCTTCTGGGTTGCAGGGGTTTCAGGCTCTGTCACAGGTACTTCCCTCGCTACAGCGGCAATCTGAAAACCGTGAGTTAGTCGGCAATCTGTATCGACAATGTCTGCCCGAAGTCGCGACCCTGCTGCGCTTTTCTGAGTCCCAGCTTCAGAATGCTCAAGCGGCGTTTGAACGGAGTAAAAGTGATCTTTTGACACCTGCTGAATGGCGCAGGTTGCAGGTGAGTGATGGTTGGCGTCAGCTACTGGTCAGTAATGGCAGGGACGGGGTCGCGAGTGTTATTCGCTTAAAGGGGGCTTTGAATCCCGCATTAAAAGACCGGCTGATGTTACTGACAGAGAACTTACCGAATGTTTACTGGGTTGACCGTGTGGCCAGTATCAGTGATCTGTTGTCGGACTATAGAGAGCAGATCACTGAGTGGTTGTTGGTGGCGTACTCTCTGGTTGTGGGTCTCCTGGCCTATCGCTATCGCTGCCATCTCTGGCGAATTATTCTGCCGCCTCTCATCGCTTCGCTGATCACGTTTGCCATGCTGATACTCACTGAGGGGGGCTACAATCTGTTTAATCTGATCGCGTTAATGCTGCTGCTGGGGATTGGTCTGGATATGGGGATTTTCCTCTACGAAGCGGCCGATAGTGACCAAACCTGGCTTGCTGTCAGTCTGTCAGCGGTTACCAGTCTGCTCGCTTTTGGTTTGCTGGCGTTCAGTAAAACCCCTGTGCTTTACCATTTTGGCATCATCGTGTTACCCGGGCTCAGTCTGGTCTGGTTAATCGCGCCTCTGATGCGAAGGCCACAACCGGAGATTATAGAATGACCCTTTCACGTGGGAGTTACGACGTCGTTGTTATTGGTGCAGGCCCGTCGGGTGCCGTTGCTTCTTCACTGTTAGCGAACTATGGCTACAGGGTTCTGGTGCTGGAAAAAGCGCATTTTCCCCGCTTCTCGATAGGGGAAAGCCTGCTACCTCAGAGTATGGAGTTTCTGCAACAGGCCGGGATGTTACAGGCAGTCGAGGAGGCTGGTTTTCAGTATAAAAACGGGGCTGCATTCAGCCGTGCGGAAGCTTATGACAGCTTCGATTTTCGCCAGAAATCTTCCCCGGGATGGGGAACGACCTTTCAGGTACAAAGAGACCGTTTTGATCAGATTCTGGCAGATTGTGCGAGCTTAAACGGGGTCGAGATTTGCTATGGTCAGACCGTTGTTGCAGTAAGTCCATCGGACGATTCGGTAGCGATTGATGTGGAGTCTGATAGCGGGGAAAACAGCCAGATCAGTGCCCGGTTTATTCTTGATGGCAGTGGTTTTGGCCGGGTCTTGCCGCGTCTGTTTAAGCTTGAAAAAGCCTCAGCCCTGGCGTCACGTGTGTCTCTGTTTACGCATATCGAAGACCATATAACGGATGCCCGTTTTGACCGGAATAAGATATTAATTACTGTACATCCAAAGCATCCTGATATCTGGTATTGGTTGATTCCTTTCAGCAATGGTCGTGCATCGGTGGGTGTTGTTGTACCACGGGAGTTCTATGCTGAATCTGAAGAGACTGAGCAAGCGATGTTTCAGCGCTTCCTCGGGGAGGGCGGGATGCTGGCAACAGTGCTTGAAAACGCAGCGTTTGATACCCCTGTCAGAATGATCGATGGCTACTCCTGTGATGTTACAACGCTTTACGGTGATCGCTTTGCTTTGCTGGGTAATGCGGGTGAGTTTCTCGATCCGGTATTTTCATCAGGTGTCACCATTGCACTTAAATCCGCTTCTCTCGCTGCGGCGGTATTGCATCGGCAACTTCAGGGCGAACAGCCCGACTGGCAGGCTGAATATGCGGCGCCTTTGATGCAGGGGGTTAATACTTTCAGAGCTTTTGTCGAAGGCTGGTATGATGGTCGCTTACAGGATGTGATATTTGCTGCCGAGAAGAGTCTGCCGATAAAAGATATGATCAGTTCGATACTTGCAGGTTATGCCTGGGATACAACAAACCCTTATGTGCGAGAGCCTGGACGCCTGACTCTCCTGGCCGAGCTATGTCGCAACTAAGTTTACAATGGCAGTTAATACGACGCTGCGCGGGGGCTTTGCTTTTACTGATGCTGGCAGGCTGTAGCAGTTTTCGCACAGCACAACCGCCTCCTGTTGAGATGTTGCTGCTTCAGCCCGCTCAGGGGCCTCAGCCGGTGTTACTGACTCAGCGAATAACCCTGAATGGTTGGGGGCAACAGCAGCAACTTGTTGCTATCGGTCGTTTTACCTATGCGCAGACTCAACTTGTGGCGCTTCTGCCCACCGGTCAGCAGCTTTTATATCTGGCGTTTGATGGCGAGCAGTTGGAACAGCGATCTCTGCCCTCGATAGAGCTACCCGGTAAAGATATACTGGCACAGATTCAGTTCGCGCTCTGGCCTGACAGTGCATTGCTCGAAAGCTATCGTTCCGGGGATAGCTGGGCAGTGGTGATGACTGGTGGACGACGTCAATTGTTTCATGACGGTACTGTTTTGCTGGATGTCAGCTATCGGGGGCAGCAAATTAACATAGAGAATCATCTGGCCGGCTATCGTGTCAGCATCGAAACCCTTGAACAGAAGGATTTGCTACCTTGAGACGATGTTACCTCAATGTCATGGCCATGCTTAGCCCGATGGGAGACTCTCCTGAGCAGATTGCTGAGCTGCTCAGAACCGGGCAGCCGGCATTAACCCTGACCGATCATTTTAGTCCCGGGCAACCCCTGCCCCTGGGGCTATACAAGGGTGAGTTACCCGATATTTCGTTGAATGAGCCGAAGTGGCAGAGCCGTAATAACCGTTTTGCGCTGGCCGCCTTGCTTCAGATTGAGAAAGAAGTGACTGCCGCGATTAAATGTTACGGCGCCGACCGGATTGGGGTTGTCATCGGTACATCGACATCAGGTATTGGTGATAGTGAGTTTTTTCTGGCTCAGCGGGTTAAAACCGGGCGACTTCCAGAGGGGTATGATTATGGCCTTCAGGAGATGGGGGCAACGGCGGCTTTTGTTGCCAGACAACTGAAGGTGAGTGGGCCTGTCTTTGGTATCTCGACCGCCTGTTCTTCGGGTAGCAAAGCGCTGGCCTCAGCCCGGAGACTGCTGCGATCGGGTCTCTGCGACGCAGTGATCGCCGGGGGTGTCGATACCTTATGCCATCTGACGGTTCAGGGCTTTTCCTCGCTTGAAGCCGTGAGCTCAGAGCTATGCAATCCCTTCAGTGTAAACCGCAATGGCATCAATATCGGTGAGGCTGCCGCGCTGTTTCTGGTTACCGGTGAGCCAGAGGGGGTTGAGCTGGCCGGCGTTGGTGAAAGTTCCGATGCTCATCATATCTCTGCGCCAGATCCTTCAGGAGCCGGTGCCGTCAGTTGTATGACCGCAGCACTGACAGATGCTGATATTCCGGCGGCGAAGGTCAGTTATATCAATCTGCACGGGACCGCTACGCAGTTAAATGACCAGATGGAGTCCCGGGCGGTCGCGGAAGTGTTCGGTGCTGATGTACGTTGCAGTTCAACCAAACCCTTTACCGGTCATACGCTGGGGGCCGCCGGGGCGCTGGAAGCGGCTATCTGCTGGCTGGCGTTGCGGGAGGGGTTTATTCCCCCGCATCATTGGGACGGGCATGCCGATCCTGAGCTGCCAGTTATCAACCTTTACACCGGATCTTCAACAGAACAACAACCGGAATACATGTTGAGTAATTCGTTTGCGTTCGGGGGTAATAATATCTCTCTGATTTTGCGGGGACTGTCATGATAACCGAATATGAGGTGGACGATCTGGTTCCCCATTCCGGACAGATGAGCCTGTTAACGGCTATCACTGACTATGGTGAAGACTGGCTGTCTGCCCGGGTCGACATCACGGCGGACTCAATCTTTGCCGATGGCCGGGGAGTGCCCTCATATGTTGGCTTAGAATATCTGGCCCAGGCGATCGGAGCCTTTGCTGGCTTACAGGAGCGGCTGAGAGGCGAATCGCCTAAGCTGGGTTTTTTATTGGGAACCCGAAAATATAGTTGTAGTACGGACTATTTTTTGCCCGGAGATCAGCTGGAATTGAAAGTGGTCAGGAATATGCAGGCCGAGAATGGGCTGAGTGCTTTTGAGTGCTCTTTGCAGGGCAAAGATTACACGGCCACAGCGAGTCTGAATGTATTTCAGCCCGATGATGCCGAACAGTTTTTACAGGGGAAAAGTGAATGAAAGGGACCGTTCTGGTGACAGGTTCAAGCCGGGGTATCGGAAAAGGGATTGCTCTGCGGCTCGCTCAGGATGGTTACGATATTGTGCTGCATTGCCGCACGAATATTGATGAGGCTGAAAGCGTTGCCGATCAGATCCGGGATTCAGGGCGGACTGTCAGAGTGCTTCAGTTTGATATCGCTAACCGGGATCAGGCACGTGAGGTGCTGGAACAGGATACTGATGAGTTTGGAGGATATTTTGGCGTTGTCTGTAATGCGGGTGTCGCCCGGGATAATGCCTTTCCTGCGATCCCTGGAGAGGAGTGGGATGAAGTTATACGCACCAATCTTGATGGTTTTTATAATGTTCTGCACCCTGTGATTATGCCGATGATCCGGCGGCGAAAGCCGGGACGGATCGTTACGCTGTCTTCGGTTTCCGGAGAGATGGGTAATCGTGGCCAGGTTAATTACAGTGCGGCCAAGGCGGGTATCATTGGTGCCACGAAAGCACTGGCTGTCGAGCTGGCCAGGCGTAAAATTACGGTGAACTGCGTTGCTCCGGGGCTGATAGAAACAGAGATGACCGAGCATCTGCCATTGGATGAAGCGATGAAGATGATTCCGATGCAACGGGTCGGTAGTGTCAGTGAAGTGGCGGGAACCGTAAGCTTTCTTATGTCTGAGGACGCCGGATATATTACCCGGCAGGTAATCTCAGTGAATGGTGGGATGTTTTAATGAAACGTGTTGTTGTGACAGGCGTAGCCGGTTTTTCACCTGTGGGGAACGACTGGCAGACGATAAAGAAAAACCTGCGTTTACTTAAAACCGGTATTGTTCACATGGATGAGTGGGATATCTATGACGGGCTGAATACCCGTCTTGCGGCTCCTGTGAGCGACTTTTCTATGCCATCTCATTACAAGCGCAAAGATCTGCGCAGTATGGGGCGGGTTGCACAACTGGCCGTTTACGGTACTGAACTGGCGCTGTCAGATGCCGGTTTATTGGGTTCAGAGGTGCTCGGCAGTGGCCAGGTCGGTATCGCTTTTGGTTCCTCTGTGGGTGATACCAACGCATTTGTTGATTTTGGCAGAATGCTGATGAATCACTCATCAGACGGTTTGAATGCCAACTCCTATGTCAAAATGATGGCCCATACCGCTCCGGTGAACGTTGGCGTTTACTTTGGTATCCGCGGTCGTGTGATAACCACTTCCAGTGCCTGTACTTCCGGTAGTCAGGGGATTGGCTATGCTTATGAAGCGATTAAATATGGGCTGCAGCAGGTTATGGTTGCAGGTGGAAGTGAGGGGCTATGTGCAACGGAAGCGGCGGTGTTTGATACCCTTTTTGCAACCAGCGTGATGAATGAAACGCCTGAAAAATCACCCCGTCCCTTTGATAAAGATCGTGATGGTCTGGTGATTGGCGAGGGTAGCGCAACGCTTATTCTTGAAGAGCTTGAGCATGCCCTGAACCGGGGTGCCAGAATTTATGCTGAGGTGGTTGGTTTTGGTACAAATGCGGATGGGCAACACGTTACTCAGCCGAGTGCCGCAACGATGGAAACCGCTATTCGTTTAGCGCTTAACGATGCGCAGGTGAACACCTCCGATATTGGCTATATCAGTGCACATGGAACAGCGACGGATCGTGGCGATGTCGCCGAGAGCCATGCGACCGCAGCGGTATTTGGTAATACGACGGCGATCAGTGCGCTGAAAAGCTATACCGGTCACACACTGGGAGCCTGCGGTGCACTGGAAGCCTGGACGGCGATTGAGATGATGAATGACGGCTGGTTTTGCCCCACGGCAAATCTGGACTCGGTTGACCCTGAATGCGCTGAGCTTGATTACATTATGGGGCAGGGCAGAAGCATCCAGACCGAGTATGTCATGAGTAATAATTTTGCCTTTGGTGGGATTAATACCTCTCTGATTTTTAAGCGCTGGCGCTAAATGAAAGTGCTCCTGTCCGTTAGGCTGAGTCAGATTCTAATGGTTTATCTGTACAACGTCAGACCGGATCGAACACTGTCATATGCCAGCGAGTGTGCGTTCGGTTAATACCCCTGAAACGACATAACGTAATGGTCCGCCGGGGACTATGCTATCCATCGGCCAGCAGGTGATTAGTGACAGCCCCGGGTTATTCTGATCAACAGTTAACGGTCCATTTCGGGTATCAATAACAGCCGTCGCCGTGATCTGGTATGTCAGTCGCTGTCCCGGATAGGTTTCAATGGTTACCGTATCGCCGATGATTAACTGATCGAGATAGTCAAAATGGGTGTCCCGATGCCCTGAAATAAAGTTGTAGCCATTGCCTGATACGGGTATCACGGCACCCAGGCCAAATGCCAGCGATTCACCGCTGGCATCCTGCATTACATACTGTTTTTTACCTAAGCGAGGCACCTCGATACGAGCCACCACCCAGGTATCGGCCCAGGGCCAGGGTTTTTGTGGAGCGCCATCTGGCTGGCGCTCCTCCCATGTGTTGCTGATCATCCAATCTGCCACCTGGGCTTTGGCTTTAATATAAAGCCCGTTCCCCATCAGCCATGCACTTGCCGCAATCAGGCTTAGCATAATGAGATATCTGCGCGCCTTCATGCTTGCAGCCCCTTTTGGCGTGGACGCTGCGTGAAGCGTTGGTACAGAAGGGCACAGAGCAATAACATCAAGCCCAGTATTATCTGCAAGGTGGCTGGTGTCGCGGTACCGGGAGCATGAACGGTTTTGGCATCAGGCAGTAAGTTAGGCACCTGCTCATCTTTAGCCACGGCATGCTCAGGTTTTGAAATCTCCTTTTCAACGGCGACAAAACTGGTGAATTGCGTCACGATCTGGTTTTCAACGCCTATTTTCACAATGTCAGCTTTGTATTTTGTGACTGGTTCACCGTAGAGAACCGATTTTTCTATCAAATCATTGACCTTATCCAGCGCCCAGATCTTATTAATATTCTCGGCGGTGGCTGTGCCTCCCTGTTCAACCTTCAGTGTCTGTACCCAGGGCTGACCCGCTATCTGCCCGGTGAGTGTAACGGTGTCGATTGGCTTTTCCGAACGTGCAATCAGCATGATCGGCTCAGACACATATAGATCGGGGATATTGGCAGGATAAGATTCTACGCTGATACCGGATGGCCATTGGGCTTTAATATCACGCATCACCGGATAACTTAGTTTTTCAAATAAGCGGGTAATCTTTGCGTTCACTTCTGATAAGTCACTGATTTGAGTCGACGTGCCTCGGCCATATTTAGCCGCGCCATGCATAAAGTGAGTGTTCGGCGCACTGCCTATACCAACAGTGAACAAACGTGCTTTACCCAGATGCTGATTGATGTAACTGAATAGTGCTTTTTCATTACCCACGGAACCATCCGTAATGAAAATGATCTGGCGCAGATACTCTTCATGCTCTGGCTGAGCAATCGCCAGTTTAAGCGCCCCCATCATCTCAGTGCCGCCATCAGCATTGAGATTTTTGACAAAGGCCTGTGCTGAACGAAGGCTGGCATCTGATACGGCCTGAGAATCATCGTATAACTGAGTGGACTTATTATTAAATTCAATAATATTAAAACGGTCTTTACGCGATAATAGATTTAAGGCGGCTAACAACCCATTTTTAGCCTGTTCCATTGAGCCGCCAGCCATTGATCCTGAGGTATCCACAATAAAGGTCACATCTTTTGGCAAGGTTGACACAATATTTTTTACCGGTGGATTGATCATGATTAAGTTGTAATATGCCTCTCCCTGTTTCTCGGTGAACATAGCGGCTTTGGGAACAGCGTGTGCCGCTGCCTGCCACTGCAACAATACATCTTTATCCATCAGCTCATTTTTATTCTGAAACTGGACCCGATAAGCCATTCCCTGCTGCTCTACATCTATGGCATGACTGATGCTGGATATCTTATCCAGTGGCAGACCCGCATTCAGATGAATGTCGATATCAATACGGTGTGAATTGGTTCTTTTCATGCCTGTTATCTGTGGCGGTGTAATCTCTGAAGCATCCGGAACCTGATCGGTGTTGACCGCCCAGCCGTGTTGTATGGTTGTTGCAGCCTGTTCAGCTTGTTCAGTCTGCGCAGCGGGTTCTGCTAACTCATTCAGGCTACGTTGCAGACTTTCTCCTGGAATGTAGCGGGGGGTGAGTGTGGTTGGGAGCGATAATGAAAACACGCCGCCTTCATAATGCACTTTTTGCACCCAGGTGATTTCTGCTTTCACTGTCGATTGCGGAGCGATATTTGCCATCGACATCGCAAATAAGTTGGGGCGATTCTGTTCTAGCAATCCGGCTTTTTTACCCGCCGCTTTCGCCTGTTCAAAAATCTTTTTGGCTTCCTGCTTCTCCTTGACGACGCCCTGCAAAACACGGTCTTCATTGGTTAGCGTTAAACTATCGACAACGGCACCATCGGGTAATGGAAAAACATAGCGACCGTTGACCCACATAGCGCTGGTATTTTTAAATTCCTGAGTCAGTGTCATGGACACGACCAGACCATTAACCTGTCCTTTAATATGACTATTCATTAACAAAGCCGGTTTTGAGCCTTTCCGGGCATCACTAATCAATAGTTGCGGGGCGGTATCGGTGTCTTCAATGCTGGCCTGTGCGGGGGCTATCAATAACCAGCACAACAGTAGCGTTATCAGACCGGGGCGTTGCTTGTTCATGTCATTCCTCCTTAAATTCGGTTGGAATAACTTTCTCAAAGCCACTTGTGATTTATGTGTGAATTGTGTGTTTTTTACATCAGCTTAATCTGGCGGGCCAGGACATTTCTGCACATACGCCTGATGCCGTATTGCTTAATGTCACCTCTCCATGATGCAGGTGCATGATTTCACGCACAAAACTCAAACCAAGGCCGGTGCTTTTACGTGCGCCATTTTTAGAATGTAAGGAGAAAAAACGCTCAAATGCCCGTTCGATCATATAATCATCTAACTGACCTTCATTGATGGTTTTAACATGATGCCGGTCAGCCTTAAGTTCATAACGAATGCTGATATGGCCACCTGGCGGACTATTTTCCAGGGCGTTATCCAGCAGGTTACTGATCGCCTGCTGCAGCAATAACTTATCACCATGCACGATGGCTGATTCAGGTTTATCGATATCGATATGGAGATCATATTCGCGAATGATAGCGTCACTTTCACCTATTTTCGCCTCAATAATCTCACTTAAATCAAACGCATTAATCTCTGTCAGGGTGGTCATATTTTCAAGCCTGGCGAGATCTAACATGCGCTCTACCAATGCCTGCATACGTGTATTTGAAGCGCGGATATTATTTATAAAACGCTGCTGTTCATCTGCAGGCATATCGTCAGATAACAGTTCTGCCGCTGCCGCCACCGCGGTTAAGGGAGTTTTTAATTCGTGAGTTAAGCCATGGATATAGCGTTCGACATATTCCTTACCATCCAGCTGGTCACGCATGTGCGTAATCGCTGTGGCCAGATTATCAAAACGTGTATCCATAAAGGCGGGCTGGTTGCTACGCTTTCCCGACGCCATGTTATTGGCATATTCTACCAGTCGTGAAATTGATGCTGTAAACCCGTGGCTGACCAGATAACCAATCAGCATTGCTGCGGCTAAGGCAAACAAAATGTAGGTTTTCAAATTTTCGCTTTCGGTGGCCAGTAGCTGTTCTAACGGCCTGATAGGTTTGACAACACTGAGCACGCCGACGATATCCCCTTCAATTCGGATCGGGGCCGCGACGACCATGATTTTTTCATCATTCTTGCTCGTTTTATCATCGTAGCGAAAACTACTCCGGGCACCATATTCGCCCTTCAGAGTCAGCCGTACGTCCCGCCAGGCTGAAAAATCTTCACCTTCATGCTGGCCTGTCGAATCATATATTACGATGCCTTGCCGATTGGTGATGTAGATCTCCAGATCAATCGCATCTTTATACAAACTGTAGATCTGCGCCTGAATCTGACGTTGATAGCTCTCTTCAAAAATGCGTGAAATTTCATCGGTATCGAGCACCTGATCCCGAAACTGGTGCTCTAAGGAGGTTGCCATTAAGTTAGCGGTATCAACTAAAACCGTTTCCGATGATTGCTGAAACGCAGTACTCAGTTTGTCAGTGGCTTTATCCAGAAAAAACCAGGTCAGTGCACCCAGAATGATAAAGAAGACAAAGAAGGCACGCAGACTAAAGCTTATCTTTATCATGAAGATGCAGCCAGTGAATAACCAAAGCCCCGATGAGTCATAATCGGTACATCGACGGCATCGATATTTTTCAGTTTTTGCCGCAAACTTTTGATATGTGTATCAATCACCCGCTCATCAGATGGGTGTTGTGTTGACCATACCGCTTCTATCAACTGTCGGCGGGAAAATATCTGTTTTGGATGCTTTATCAGGGTTTCAAGTAACAAATATTCACTGCGAGTCAGCTCCAGTATCTGTCCCTGATAAGTAATTCGCATCTGCTGGCTGTCGAGGCTAAAGCCATTCTGAGTAAGATGAGGGTCGCTGACGGGCTGTGCAGCGGTGTCACCGCCCGCCCGCTTAAGAATGTTTTTTACTCTGGCTGCCACTTCTCTGGGGCTGAACGGTTTGGTGACATAATCATCGGCACCGATCTCCAGACCAACAATCCGGTCAATCTCTTCTGAACGTGCCGTCAAAAACATCATCGGTATCGAATAACGTTCGCGAATAGTTTTAAACAGATCAAAACCATTACCGTCAGGCAGGCCTACATCTAAAATAGCCAGATCAATGGGAGTCTCACCAAGCCTGATTAAAGCATCCTGCGCCGTACTGACCCAGACAGGGTTCATGCCTTCTGATTTTAAGATATAAACCAATGCATCGGCGATCTCTGATTCATCTTCAACAATTAATATAGTTCTGATCATGCGGTTAACATTAGATGGCTGATTTCATAGGGTGAAGTATGACATAGTCGACTTCATCCGTTAAAGAGAACATAGAGTGTGTGGTTTTGCCGCTGCAAAAACAAAAAAGCCAGCATCGCTGCTGGCTTTTTTAAAGGCTAAACGGTGCAGAAATCAGATCCGCAGTGCGCCGTCGACTTCGATGCAGCGACCATTAACATAGTCGTTTTCCATGATGAACGCGACGGTGTTGGCGATCTCCTGAGGTTTACCCAGGCGTTTGGCAGGGATGCCCGCAGCGATTTTTTCCAGCGCTTCAGGTTTCATGCTCATTACCATCTCAGTACCGATGTAACCCGGCGCAATGGAGGCAGCACGGATACCGTAGCGTGCTAGTTCTTTTGCCCAGGTGACAGCCATCGCTTCTACGCCTGCTTTCGTTGCGGTGTAGTTGGTCTGCCCCATGTTGCCATGGCGGGAGATAGAGGAGATGTTGATGATGCAGCCCTGGTTGCCCAGTTCGATCATCTTAATGGCTGCTTCACGGCCACACAGGAATGTGCCAGTCAGGTTAACATCGATAACCAGGTTCCAGTTGTCCAGACTCATTTTGCTGACAACTTCACCATCTTTAACTTTGATGAACAGACCGTCACGGGTAATACCGGCGTTGTTTACCAGCCCATGCAGTGCACCAAAGTCGGATGCAACATCGTTGAAGAGCTTAACTACAGAATCTTCATCAGAAACGTTAGCAATGTAGCCACGGGCTTCGACACCGAATTCCATGCACATGCCAATCGTTTCATCCAGGCCTTCCTGATCGAGGTCAGCCAGAGCGAGTTTTGCGCCCTTTTCTGCCAGTTCAAGTGCCATAGCACGACCCAGACCACGACCGCCGCCAGTGATAACGATTACTTTATCTTTCAGTTCCATCAGTTTTACTACCTTATCTTCTATATTTTATTTTCTTTCTTATTATAGCCGTATTGGTGCGTTGCAAAATGCCATGCATAAGAACTTATAACGCTTCTGCGGAAAAGTCCACTGCCTAAAAGGGGTATTGTTTAAAATTCATAAGAAACAATGACTTATAATGTTAAGTCATTGTCCTTTTTTGCTTAAGTGTATGATTGTTAAGTAATAAATTGTGCGCTGCTGTTGATGGTTTTTTATAGTTATTTAGTCGTAATGCTGCAATAGCGAGTTGTTCTGTGGGGGGGTTGAAAAAACAGAATGAGTCCCTAACTATGTTGAATGTGCGGTATTTTTTCTGTTTACATCCTGTGTCGAAAATGTCGTCGCAGGTGACTACCTTTATTAGCTGTGCTGACGGATTTAAGCCTGTCGGGCACAGAACTGGAGCATTATGCGCTTTCTTTTACTGCTATTTATTGTCATTCCGGTGATTGAAATCACCGTATTGATTAATGTGGGTCAGGCGATAGGGGCCTGGTATACCGTTGGGCTGGTACTGTTGTCGGCGTTTATCGGTGTGAATATGCTGCGTTACCAGGGATTATCAACTCTGGCCCGGGCACAGCAGCGGATGAACGAGGGACAGATCCCCGGTAATGAGATGGTTGAAGGGATTGTGTTGGCGGTGGGTGGTGCTTTGCTGCTGACGCCCGGATTTGTAACCGATGTGATCGGCTTTTTCTGCCTTATTCCCTTTACCCGTCAGCGACTTGCCAAACTGCTCATGAGCCGTTTTACGCTGGTGGCTATGTCGCGTCGGCAGGATGGTTTTTCCCCGCAGGATTCTTCACATCAACAGCAATATCCACCCCGACGTCATGATATCGATAGAAATGGCGATATTATTGATGGTGATTTCCGCCGGGAAGATTAAAAAATAATTTTGTCCGGGTGTTGAAATGTCTTTCAACGCCCCCATTTAGTGTGTCATCCAAGGATTTGCAGTTGCTGTCAGTGACTGCACTTTATAAAACAAAACTGACTTTTTTTGATCAACGGATCAGGAGAGAGATTCAATGAAAATTCGTCCGCTTCACGACCGTGTCGTTGTTCGCCGTAAAGAAGAAGAAGCTGCTACTGCCAGTGGTATTTTGCTGCCAGGTTCTGCTGCTGAAAAGCCTAACCAGGGTGAAGTCCTTGCTGTAGGTACTGGCCGTATTACCAGTACAGGTGACATTCAGGCTCTGGCTGTAAAGGTTGGCGACACTGTACTGTTTGGTCAGTATGCCGGTTCTAACACTATTAAAATCGATGGTGAAGAGCTGCTGATCATGAACGAAAGCGATATTTACGGTGTACTTGAGAGCTGAGAAAAACTCTCTGGTAAGAATTTATAATTGAATTTTTTTAGACACAGGATTTTTAAAAATGGCTAAAGAAGTACTGTTTGGTAACGATGCCCGCGTTCGTATGCTGGCGGGTGTAAACATTCTGGCTGATGCAGTTAAGACGACACTGGGGCCAAAGGGTCGCAACGTTGTTCTGGATAAAGCATTCGGCGCTCCTACTGTCACTAAAGACGGTGTATCCGTTGCAAAAGAGATCGAACTGGAAGACAAGTTCGAGAATATGGGCGCGCAGATGGTTAAGGAAGTTGCTTCCCAGGCCAATGACGTTGCCGGTGACGGTACAACCACTGCAACTGTTCTGGCTCAGGCGATTGTTAATGAAGGTCTGAAGTCGGTTGCTGCGGGTATGAACCCGATGGACCTGAAACGCGGTATCGATAAAGCAGCTGCAGCTGTTGTTGAGCAGCTGAAAGAGATGTCAGTTCCTTGTGCTGACGGCAAAGCGATTGCTCAGGTAGGTACTATCTCTGCTAACTCTGACACTCAGGTGGGTGACATCATTGCTGAAGCGATGCAGAAAGTAGGCAAAGAAGGTGTTATCACTGTTGAAGAAGGTTCAGGTCTGGAAAATGAACTGGACGTGGTTGAAGGTATGCAGTTTGACCGTGGTTACCTGTCACCATACTTCATCAACAATCAGGAAAACATGAGCGTTGAGCTTGAAAATCCTTTCATGCTGATCGTTGATAAGAAAGTTTCCAGCATCCGTGATCTGCTGCCGATTCTGGAACAGGTTGCTAAAACGTCCCGTCCGCTGCTGATCATTGCAGAAGATGTTGAAGGCGAAGCACTGGCGACTCTGGTAGTTAACAACATGCGCGGTATTGTTAAAGTTGCTGCGGTTAAAGCACCTGGTTTTGGTGATCGTCGTAAGGCGATGCTGGAAGATATTGCTATCCTGACAGGCGGTACTGTGATCTCTGAAGAGGTTGGTCTGAGTCTGGATACAGCCACTCTGGAACAGCTGGGTCAGGCTAAGCGTGTTACTATCACTAAAGAAAACACGACTGTTGTTGACGGTGTTGGTGAGCATGTTGCGATTGAGTCCCGCGTCTCTCAGATTCGTGCACAGATCGAAGAAACCTCTTCTGATTACGATCGTGAAAAACTGCAGGAACGCGTTGCTAAACTGGCAGGCGGTGTTGCGGTAATCAAGGTCGGTGCTGCCACTGAAGTTGAGATGAAAGAGAAGAAAGCCCGTGTTGAAGACGCCCTGCACGCAACCCGTGCTGCGGTTGAAGAGGGTGTTGTACCTGGGGGTGGTGTTGCGCTGATCCGTGCTATGGATAAAGTCGGTGCCCTGCAAGGTGACAACCACGATCAGACTGTGGGTATCGAGCTGGCATTCCGTGCGCTTGAAGCACCTCTGCGTCAGATCGTTGGTAATGCTGGTGAAGAGGGTTCTGTCATCGTTGCAAACATCCGTGAGAAGGGTGAAGGCAACTTTGGTTACAACGCTGCGACTGGTGAATACGGCGATATGATCGAGATGGGTATTCTTGATCCGGCTAAAGTAACCCGTTCTGCGCTGCAGGCAGCGGCCTCTGTTGCTGGCCTGATGATCACCACTGAAGCGATGATTGCAGACCTTCCATCTGAAGGCGGTCCTGATATGGGCGCCATGGGTGGTATGGGCGGTATGGGTGGTATGGGCGGCATGATGTAAATCGCCCCCTGAGCTATTCGCTTACTGAAAAGCCCCGTGTTCTGCACGGGGCTTTTCTTTTGGCAAAAAAACAGTCAGATGGTGTAATATCGGCAGTTCTGAATTGAAATATTGATCTGACAGAGAGATTCAAATGCGCGATCAGGATAAAGATCTTGAGCTTCCGAGCTTAGGTCCGGCAGAGCGGGAGCTAAACACCAAACGTCCCGGCGGTGGGGCGCAGTCTGAACCGCTCCAGGATTCTGCTATCAGCCGTCCTCAGAATGCTGCAAAGCAACCCAGGCGTTCGGGTGGAAATGGGCTGAGTTTTCTGATTATTTTGCTATTAGCGGCAGCGGTAGCGGGATTAGCATACTGGAGCTTTATGCAGCATCAGCAGTTGCAAGCCCTGAAAGCGGAACGCAAAACCGTGGATGAAAAAATAGCTGAACTCCAGAAACTGTTTCTGGTGGCAGGCAACAGCGCTGCTGAATCTGGCGAATCGCTACAGAATCAGGTGCAACGGGAAGCTGCCGCTGTGCAGCAACAATTCGATAAAGTCGATGCCAGAATTGCGAAACTGACGGCCGAGAATGGCAAGCTTTGGGTCATTGCCCATGAACGTAATACCCCGAAAATTGCGGAGCTGGAAAAACGCTTAAGCGGTGTGTCAGCGCAGATAGACAAGCAGACTAAAAGCCTTGAGGGCATGACCGGTGAGCTGGCGACACTGGATAAACAGTTAAAGTCTGTTGACGCGAAAAGCAGCGAAGCGAGTAAGCAGCTGGCGGGTATTCGTCAGAGCGCTGCAGCGCTGAGTACTGAATTTCAGGCGCTGAGTGAATCGGTTGAACTGCAAGGCGCTGATCAGAAAAAGAATATGGCATCACTGACCCGGCAGATTACTTCACTGAAAGAGGGTCAGGGTCAGGGGGCTGGGCTGGAACGCCGTGTTAAGGTGAATGAGCAGGCGGTTAAGGCGATCGATGGTTCCCGTTTAGTGATGAATAATCAATTGTTACAGATACGCCAGCAACTGAATAACCTGCAGTTGAAATTAGAACAGATGCAGTAACGATAAAACATAACCTGAAGGAGTGTTCGATGATTAAAGTGTATGGCGGTATTTATTCCCGCGCCAACATGGTGATGTGTGCGCTTGAAGCGCTGGGACTGGCGTATGAAAATGTTCCTGCAGCGCCGCGAAGCGAGCTGACCCTTACACCTGAATATCGAGCGCTTAACCCGACCGGCAAACTGCCAACCCTGGTGGATGGCGATCTGGTATTGTGGGAAAGTCAGGCGATTTTGTTTTATCTGGGGCGTAAATACGGCGATGGCCTGTTGTGGGTCGATTCACTGGAGCATGAGGCTGATCTGTACCGTTGGAGTCTGTTTATCAGTAATCAGATTGAGGTTCCTGCTCTGGAAATGTTGCTGGCCGTTAAGTACGCCGAGGGTGAGCCTGATCAGCAAAAAATTGATGCGCAGCGTCAGCTTTTACAGCGTTTTTTGCCGGTACTTGAAACCCATCTGCAGGATAAAGAGTATCTGGTTGGCGGTAAGCTGACCGTCGCTGACCTGCATGGGGCGATGGTGCTGTCCTGGCCTGGAGTGGCTGGTTTTGACTATTCTGACTATCCGGCGATAGAGCGCTGGATTAAGCATATTCAGGCATTACCTGTGCAGGAAAAAGTGCGTCAGCGTGGCTGAATGGAAAATTGTTGCTTTTTTATACAGGTTAGTGATTGCGATCCCCCACCTGTACGGGCAAAATAGTCAGTCTTTTTTGACGAGGTAGACAACGCTTTAATGGATATTCGTGCGTTTTTTGCGCTGGCCCTGCCGGGTTCTGTGGCTCGATGGTTGGCCGATTACGCTGATACCCTGTGTCAGTATGATAAACAGATAGAGGTCGATTGGGTTGATGCAGAATCTTACCACCTGACGCTATGCTTTCTGGGGGATATTACGCTGGAGCAGGTTGATCAGCTGGAAGAGATTACCCGCCATAAATTGGCTGAAGTACGCTCATTTCAGGTGCGCATCAATACCGCAGAGTACTACCCGGTGAGTAAGAAATTCTCGGTTGTTGCCGCGATGAGTCAGGAAGATGAAGAGCTGAACAGTCTGAATCGGGCGATGATGGAGATTGCCCTGGAAGCGGGTATTGAGTTTAAAGAGGAAAATTTTAAACCTCATATCACGCTCGGGCGTCTGCCTGTCAGAAATCAGTTTGTCCCGCCCGATGAATGGCCGGCGCTGGATCTCTTCAGCCTGGCCGATTCGGTGATACTGTTCCAGAGTAAACCGGGCGAGCGTGGCTCTATCTATACGCCGCTGTTTAATATTCCTTTGCAGGATATGGCCTGAGCCAGCTGCAGAACCTAACTTTTCAATGTTGTGAATAATGTTTAAACCAGAACTCCTTTCGCCAGCGGGAACGCTGCGCAATATGAAATACGCTTTTGCCTATGGTGCGGATGCGGTTTACGCCGGTCAGCCGCGTTATAGTCTGCGGGTGCGTAATAACGACTTTAATCTGGATAACCTGCATGAGGGCATTAATATCGCCCATGCGCAGGGTAAAAAACTGTATGTGGCGAGTAACATCATGCCCCACAACAGTAAGCTGAAAACCTATATCGATGATTTGCGACCAGTGATTGAGATGGGGCCGGATGCACTGATTATGTCGGACCCGGGTCTGATTCTGATGGTGAAGGAACAGTGGCCGGATGTGCCGATTCATCTGTCGGTACAGAGTAATACCATGAACTGGGCCAGTGTAAAATTCTGGCATCAGGCGGGTATCGAGCGGATCATTATGTCCCGCGAGCTCTCTCTGGATGAGATTGCTGAGATCCGTGAGAAGTGTCCGGAGATTGAACTGGAAGTGTTTGTTCACGGTTCTTTATGTATCGCCTACTCTGGCCGTTGTCTGTTATCCGGTTATATCAATCACCGGGACCCGAATCAGGGAACCTGCACCAACTCCTGTCGCTGGAAATATGATGCCCATGAGGCGACTCAGAGTGATAATGGCGATCTGATTCCGGTGCAGAACTTTGATCCCAATGAGGAGCCTGTGCAGCCAGCACTGGGGGAAGGGGAACCGACCAGCAAGATGTATCTGCTGCAGGAAGAGACCCGTCCCGGTGAATATATGCCTGCCTTTGAAGATGAGCACGGCACCTACATCATGAACTCGAAAGATTTGCGGGCGATTCAGCATGTCCACCGCCTGACGGAGATGGGCATTCACTCGCTGAAAATCGAAGGGCGGACGAAATCACATTACTATGTGGCGCGTACCGCACAGGCGTATCGTAAAGCGATTGATGATGCGGTGGCGGGCCGTCCGTTTGATATGGGGCTGATGGATACGCTGGAAAATCTGGCCAACCGTGGCTACACCGAAGGTTTCTATCGCCGTCATGTACATGACGAGTACCAGAACTATGAAACCGGTAACTCCGTCGGTGTGCATCAGCAGTTTGTCGGTGAGGTGATCGGCCGGGATGCGCAAAAGGGAACGCTGGATATCGAAGTGAAAAACCGCTTTATGGTCGGCGATACCCTAGAGCTGATGACGCCTTCAGGCAACCGCAAGTTTAAACTGGAGCATCTGGAAAATCTTCAGGGTGAAGCCAGAGACTGCGCCCCGGGATCAGGCCATAAAGTGCGCTTGCCGCTGGATATCGATGTTGATCTCGATTATGCGCTGCTGATGCGGGATCTGCCAAATGCCCCGGCGTTTGAGAGTGGTAACTAATTGATAATAATTGTGAAAAAGGTATCCTGAGATGCCTTTTTTTATGTCTTTTGTATCTTGTATAAAGGCTTTGGATAGATGAGTACAGTGGGTACTGATGCAACAGGATAAATACTCTCTTGGCCGGGCGTTGCGGCCATTCTCCTTTTCGGTGGCGCTGATCACCTGTCTGGTGGGCATTGTCAGTGCATCTGATCTGCCGGATTTCAGTTATACCACCGCAGTCATCATTATTGTTGCTGCCGTGCTGCTGCAGGCTGGGGTAAACCTTATCAACGATTATGCGGACCTGCAGCGACTGCAAAGCCGTCTTGTGCGAGATCGGGTGGTGCGTAACTTCAGGCTGGGTCTATGCTGCTTTTTACTGGCAGCGGCTATCGGTATCTATCTGATAAGTTATGCGGGGCTCGGCCTGTTGGCGTTGTTGCTGGTAGGCTTGGCGGGCGCACTCGGTTATACCGTCGAACCGGTTAACTTCAAGCGCAGAGGGCTGGCAGTGGTGCTGGTCTTCTGGCTGATGGGCGTGCTGATGGTGTGCGGTAGTTATTATATTCTGGCGGGCGAAATTAACTGGCAGATTTTCTGGCGCGCGGTGCCGGTAAGTCTGATCAGCTCTCTGCTGTTGCTGGCTAACGAGCTCCGTGACATTGACAGTGACCGGGACGCCGGGATACGAACCCTGACAGTGCGCATTGGGCTGGAACGTGGCCGCCAGCTGTACCTGCTGTTACTGTTATGTGTGATTGTGATTGCTGCGGCTCTCTGGATCAGTGGAATGATTACCGGCGTCTGGTGGCTGGCGAGTGCGCCGCTGATCTGGTTATTGTACCGGCAACAACAGACCCCACAGGGCAGGGCGTCACTTCCCCCCAGCAGCGGGCGATTTTTTATGCTGTTTGGGCTGCTGTACTGTCTCAGCCTCTGAGGGGGTTACCTGCCGGGCCGCCTGAGGCTGTTGCATAGCTGTGGCGGTCCTGTGTTTTATACTAATGCGGGACAACGCCCGATGATTAAATTAGTGTATAATTCTGCAGCAACTTTACTGAACAGCTATACATAAAGCTTCAATGAGAAACGTTAAGGGTTTCGCAGATAGCCCTCAACCGATGACAAAAGCCTGACATTGCGGAGTCCATATGAGCGTAATTAGCCAAGATGATTTGATCAGCAGCATTGCAGATTCGCTGCAGTTTATCTCCTATTACCACCCCATTGATTTTATTCAGGGTGTGCATGAAGCCTATCTTAAGGAAGAGAACCCAGCCGCAAAAGATGCTATGGCTCAGATCCTGATTAACTCCCGTATGTGTGCCGAAGGCAAGCGTCCAATCTGCCAGGATACCGGCATTGTTACGGTATTTCTGAAAGTGGGTATGAACGTCACCTGGGACGCCCATATGAGCGTGACCGATATGGTAAACGAAGGTGTTCGCCGGGCTTATACCCATCCGGATAACGTGCTGCGCGCATCGATTCTGGCAGACCCTGCCGGTAAACGTCAGAACACTAAAGACAATACCCCGGCGGTTATTCACTACGAAATCGTTGAAGGTGATGAGGTTGAGGTACATGTCGCTGCCAAAGGTGGCGGTTCTGAAAACAAATCGAAGATGGTTATGCTTAACCCATCTGACAGCATCGTTGACTGGATTGTCAAAACGGTACCAACGATGGGCGCCGGCTGGTGTCCACCAGGTATGCTGGGGATAGGTATTGGTGGTACGGCTGAAAAAGCCGCCGTCATGGCGAAAGAATCTCTGATGGACCCGATCGATATTCATGAGCTGCGCGAACGTGGCCCTAAGAACCGTGTTGAAGAGCTGCGGCTGGAGATTATGGATGCGGTTAACGCATTGGGTATCGGTGCACAGGGTCTGGGTGGTCTGACTACCGTGCTGGATGTGAAGATCATGGATTACCCGACTCACGCGGCCTCACTGCCCGTGTGTATGATCCCGAACTGCGCCGCAACCCGTCACACACATTTCAAACTGAACGGCAATGGCCCGGCTGTACTGACACCACCAAGTCTGGATGAGTGGCCAGAAGTAACCTTCGAAGTCGGTTCAAACACCCGTCGTGTAGACCTTGATACGGTGACTCCTGAAGATGTGCTGAGCTGGGAACCAGGTGAAACCGTGCTGTTGAGCGGTAAAATGCTTACCGGTCGTGATGCGGCGCATAAGAAAATGGTTGAGATGCTGGATAAAGGTGAAGACCTGCCGGTTGATCTGAAAGGCCGCTTTATCTATTACGTTGGACCGGTTGACCCGGTGCGTGACGAAGTTGTTGGACCTGCAGGTCCTACCACTGCGACCCGTATGGATAAGTTCACCCGTCAGGTTATCGAGAGTACCGGTCTGCTGGGTATGATTGGTAAATCTGAACGGGGACCGGTTGCTATTGATGCTATTCGTGATAACAAAGCGGTGTATCTGATGGCAGTGGGCGGCGCTGCGTATCTGGTGTCTAAAGCGATTACCAACGCTAAGGTGCTGGCATTCCCGGAAATGGGTATGGAAGCGATCTACGAGTTTGAAGTGAAGGATATGCCGGTAACGGTTGCCGTGGATAGTAACGGTATCTCTGTGCATAACACTGGCCCGGCTAAATGGAAGCAGATTATCGCCGAACAGGTGTAATCAGCTCATTTTCAGTCTACAAAACGCGGCTTGCCGCGTTTTTTTTTTGCTTCTTTCTGGCGTATTGATTTAGGTCATCAGTCGATATAAAAGAGTACTCAAGTAGTAAATTCGCCACGCCAGTCAGTCAGTATACTTTCAGAACCCGTATAAGTTACGATGAGAGTACCTGATAATGAAAAAAGTAATGTTGAAGTTGCTGTCGGCAGCCGCACTGGCTGGCATGATGGCTACGCCTGTTCAGGCGGATGAAGCAGCGATGGCTGCAGCTGGCGCGGAAGTATTTAAACGCTGTCAGGCTTGTCATTCCATTGATAGTAGTAAAAATGCTTTTGGTCCCAGCCTGATTGGTGTTGTGGGGCGTGAAGCCGCCTCTTTACCTCGTTTTGCCTATTCCGACGCGCTGAAACAGTCCGGTATTACCTGGACTGAAGATAACCTGCGTCTGTGGGTAGCAGATAATACCAAACTGGTGCCAGGAACCCGTATGCGCCATGTTTCAATCAGCGACGCTGCAGAGCAGGACTACCTGATCGCTTACCTGAAAACCCTCTGAGCAGTGTCATCGTTAACCGGTGCAATCGCTTTCAGCGGGCTGCAGCCGGGTGTGAATAACAGCGGGATAGTCGTCCCGCTGACTTTTCTGCCAGATCTTTGTCTTTCCGGAGCTTGTCTTTCTGGAGCTTATCTCTCTGGACCTTATCTCTGCCGGGATCTGTCAGCAGTGATGCGTCGATATTTTGTCAGGCACATTTAGTGGTTTGAGTAAGACGGTTTTTAATTGCCATGTAGCGAGGCATTGGCCCCACATCTTCATAGACGGGATCGCCTTCTTCAACGCGGATAATTTTTGTGCCGGCACGATAGGGCATTTTCTCTTCCATTTCGAGCAGTGATGCGTGTAACAGATCTGCGACCAGCTCCTCTTCCGGCAGTTGAAACATCTCAGCTAATGCCTGAACTTTAACTTTGTCCTCTTCGCTGATAGCAAAGCGGCAATCAACCAGCTTGCACTTTTCCGTCGACTGTTCTTCCAGCTTCGAAAGAAGTTGGCTCAGGTGGTTATTAGGCATAGTCTTTTCCCCTTTTGCTGCTGTCCTGTTAAAGAGTAGTTGACAGAAATAGTTGGGTAAACGGTGAATGTGAAAAAATACCATACAACTGTCGGTTTGTTTTCATTACTATACTGCCGGTTTATGACAGTAAGCTCAACAATTAGCAAAACAACAGGATAGGTACAGATGGCGGATATTTTAGTGGTGGTGGGGTCGACCTATGGCAATGCCAGCCTGATAGCGGATGATTGCACCGATCAGTTGTGTCGCCTGGGACACAGGGCAGCACTGTTGAATGAACCAACCTATGAGCAGGTGACCCATCACCCTGAGGTGATTCTGATCTGCACCGCGACTATCGGACAGGGAGACATTCCCGTTAATCTGCAGCCGCTCTATGACCAGCTCAGCGACCGCAGGCCCGATTTTTCTGCCGTACGCTTTGGACTCATCGCCCTGGGAGACAGCTCTTATGAGTCGTTTGCGGGAGGGGGCAAACAGATGAACGAACTGATGCATGCGCTGGGTGCTAAACCGGTAGGTCAGGCACTGTTTATCGATAGTTGCGAAACACCAGATGCAGATGAAGCGGCAGCAGAGTGGATCGACGAATGGTCAGAAAAACTGTCAGATGTTTCCTGTACCTGTTAATTCTGACGCCGGGCAGCTGGCTGTTTGTACTGCTGTGCCAGTAGCGGGGGAGTGCTTGTCTGATGCACTACCCAATAGTTACAAATGAAATTTCCACGAAAAAGTTACCGGCATTGGTTGTAAACGGCACCACGATAATCGGGCCATTTGCTGAATGATTGATATGGTGTGATTCGCCGCTGACAACCACCGGTGTTGCCATATTAAGGTCATAACCTTTTTCAGACAGCAGAGCGACAGCACCGCCTGCGGACATATTGGTCAGTTCGCCCACCATATCGGTTACCGTATCATCAATTGAGGTCACTGTTTCACCCAGCATCCGTTCGGTAATATCCAGAATCACTGACTGGGTGAAGGACATCGCAAAAGACCCTTTTACACGCGGCCCGGCCAGCCCCATCACACCGGTCACATGCCCCTCTGCACTGGTCGATTTTTTCAGGTAAGCCTTACCCGCTGAACACTCGATGTTGGCCATGGTGGTTAACACCTTCACCATGGATATTAAGAACGGGTTGACGTATGCAAACTTCATAATTGTTACCACCCTGTGAAAAACCAGCTTAAGATCTGCGTAGCATTGAACAAACGGCTTAATACCCTTTTTTTGGGATATGGGTATTGAAGCTAACATTAAACGCTGTGAATCTTTTAATTTAGCAAAAGCAACACTCAGAGTCAGCGTTATACATGTCAAAATGGGAGAATGCATAGTCTTTAAATGCAACGTTAAAAAAGAGTACCGCCGCTTTGTTACCTGTTTATTGTCCGGCGCTCTGCTTTTCTGACCCGTTTCCAGGTGATGAGCCAGATGTTGACCAGGGATGAGGCTTCGTGATCCACTACACCGTTCAGTAAACAGCGCTACAGGACCTCAGACGTTGCACAATAATAAACACCCCGCCACGATAGCCGCCTTATGGATGGTCGGGGCGCTGTTCTCTTTTATTATAATGGCGATCGGAGGGCGTGAACTATCCGCAGAGCTTAGCACCTTTCAGATCTTATTTTTCCGCAGTGTTATCGGTTTGCTGGTGATCTCCTGTTTGCTACAGCGCAATGGCTGGCAGCAGGTGCGTACCTCTGTTATATCAAAACATTTTGTCAGGAACCTTGCCCATTTTGGCGGTCAGTTTGGGTGGTTTTATGGGCTGGCGTTCATTCCGCTGGCTCAGGTTTTTGCGATTGAGTTCACCGTGCCGGTATGGACCGCAATATTAGCGGTATTCTTTTTAGGTGAGAAATTGACACTCCCCCGGATAATCGCCATAGGGCTGGGGATTGTGGGTATGTTAATCATTTTACGGCCGGGACTGGACGTTATGGAGCCTGCCGCCCTCGCCGTATTAGGCGGCGCAATCTGTTACGCGATCTCTCATATAAAAACCAAACAACTGGCCCATATCGACACCCCGCTTTGCATCCTGTTTTATATGACCGTTATTCAGCTGCCGCTGGGACTGATCCCCGCCTTGTATGACTGGAAAACGCCATCCCCCGATGCCTGGCCATGGATTCTGATGGTTGGCATCACTGCCATGAGTGCACACTACTGCTTAACCCGCGCGATGAAGTTAGTTGACGCGACAGTAGTGGTGTCGATGGATTTTCTGAGGCTGCCTCTGATTGCTGCAGTTGGTTTTCTGTTTTACGGCGAACCGCTGGAGTGGGCTGTTTTAGTGGGTGCTCTGGTGATGCTAACCGGCAACTACATCAGCAATCGGGCTGAGAAAAGGAAGTTAAGTTAACGCTTGTTTGTTGCTCGCTGTTCGTTGGACGAAAAGGCGCGGCTTATTTTGTGAGGGAGAGTCGAGAGCCTTGTGTGGGAAAGACGCTGGCATGCCCCTTTACAGTGATGCAGAATCAGACAGAGAAGATAAGGATATCAACCGGTGCGACGATGTGCCGTTGAAAAGAGGTTAAACGCACAAAAATGCTATGCGCAAAGGGTCGGGTCCGGCAATGCCAATCAAGCCAATAGATGACACGAGCTGGTCAGGAATCATAAAGGTTCAGGCTGAAGCTTACTCTCAGGTTGAGCCTGAAAGTCTGGATGTTCTTAAAAGTAAGTGGCTGCGGTCACCGCAAAGTTGCTTTGTGTATGAAAAAGCGGGCAACGTTGTTGGTTACCTGCTGGCACATTCATGGAATAGGGACGCACCGCCAAAGCTTTTTCAAACACTACCTGTTGTGACCGATGGACCGATAATTTTTTTGCATGATCTGGCGGTTTCAAGCGATGCGTCGGGTGAGGGGATTGGCGGGAAAATGGTGGCACATTTACTCCAGATAGCTAAAGCATCAGGTTTTCAGCAGATTCGGCTGGTTTCGGTGCAAAACTCTCTGGCGTTTTGGCAAAAGCAGGGGTTCTTGCCCATAGAGCATCAGGAGGTCTGTTCTGGTTACGGTGAAGATGCTCAGCTTATGAGTCTGAGAATCATGGGGCGGTCAGCCTGATCTGGTATGGGGTTGTTTGCAGAGATGTAAATGGTTTTAGCTTCAGTAAGCCAGCTTTCGTCCAACATATTGATGAAAAAAGTGACGTTGAATATTTCTGGAATTGATGGGAGAACGACAGATGGAAAGGTTTGGAGCAGAGTTATCTATTGCAGAAAAATATATCGGGGAAATGCTGAAAGCTGATGCAGCCGGAAGCTTCGATGATTTCGTAAGGCGATTCGACAAGGCCGATCTGGAGGGATTTACTGAAGAGATATTCCAACATGATGTGGCGCGGATGCGAGAAGATCTGGGCTGCTATCGATCACGTGTTTACCTTGGTTCTTTAGAGGGCTTTAAAACAGCAGACCGTCCGCGGAGTCTCCGGTTTGTATGGCGCGGGATATATGATAAGAACGAAGCGCTGATCGTATTGGGAATTCATGAGAAAGATGGCGACTGGTACGTTAATGAAAGTACAGTCTCAAAGTAGAGCACAATCAACCACTAACGGGCGTTCAACAACAAAAAAAAGAGTTCGGAATGTTAGCAGCTCGGGCAGCGCCTCTATTTTAAAATCCGCACATTGCAGCTTACGGTTGTCCCGATATATTTGACATTACAGAGTTTAAAAATGATAAGAAAGTACAAGCCCGATGACTTGGATTCAGTGCTGAAAATCTGGCTTGACGCTTCTGTTCAGGCACACGATTTTGTCCCGGCTGAGTTCTGGGAATCTCAGGTTGAGAATATGCGTAATATCTATATTCCTGCTTCAGAGGTTAACGTTTATGAAGTCGGGTCTGAAGTCGTTGGTTTTTACGCACTCTATGACGATAACCTGGCTGCCATATTCGTTTATTCTGCACTTCAGGGTCGAGGGATTGGTAAGCAATTATTGAATCATGCCAAATCTCAGAGGGCGGTATTACACCTTTCTGTTTACAAGGAAAATCAGACAAGTTATCAGTTCTATTTGTCGCAGGGGTTTTTCGTCATCAGCGAACAGTCAGATGAGCATACTGGACATCCAGAGTACACAATGAGTTGGGGCACATAACAGGGTAAGGACGCCGTTGTTATTGATATTTCAGAAAACCGGGACGAGCCATTGATTTTGGTTAACCCACAACTGGTGAGTGGTTCTGACAAAGCACCAGGCCAGGAGGGTTGTTTATCAGTGCCTGATTTCTACGCAGACCCAGAGCGTTGATTATCTATCATTGCTTAAGCCTTAAATGGCTATGAGAAAGGTATAAAAAATACGTTGCCCATATAGACAAAAAGTTGTTCAACAAACGCGTTGAGCTGTCCTTGTAAAACCATTCGCATTTTATGGAGTACACCCGGTTATTATGGAAATACAAATCTACTCTGCTGACAAAGCGAAGGAGATTGCCGACCTGTTTTATCAATCTGTTCAAGCTATCTCTTCCTCGTTGTATTCAGCAGAGCAAAAGGACGCCTGGGCGCCTTTCCCTGTCGATTATCAACGCTGGGCTGAACGTCTGAGTGTCAAGAAACCCTTCATCGCTTTAATTGAAAAGCGCGTAGCCGGATTTATAGAATTAGACGCAGATGGTCATATTGACTGCACTTATACGCACCCGGATTTTCAGGGCAGAGGGGTGGCATCCAGACTGTATGCGCATCTGCTCGACGAAGCAAAGGCCAGACATATCGACCGTTTATATGTCGAGGCATCTCTTGTTGCCAAGCCTTTCTTTGAACACCGTGGTTTTACCACGCTTAAGAGGAATGACGTTAAAAGAAACGGGGTTACTTTAGTTAATTTTTCGATGGAAATGTATTTAAGCCCTGACAATGAAACACAATCCACCGCTTGAGTGTCAGCTGATTAGGGCGCATTTGAGGGACTCTCAATTGCTTTTGATCAATCTGTCAGGTGTGGCGGCTGATAAAACAGGGGGCTCAGTTGACGTTGTGGCTGAATTTGTTAGGCTTCGTTTTCAATTGCTACGTGGCGTCCGGTAGTGCTTTAAAAGCACGCTCTGATAAGTTCAATCAGCAGGATAAAGCTGTGCTGGTTTGTTGCTCGCTTGTCGGCGTTAATGGCTGATGAGTGTGTCACATTTTTGCATATTCGTGCGGCAACGAGGGTATCGGTCGTGCTTCTGCTTATCACGTTTCTTCGTCCTCAGCTTCCCCAGGCAGGTTCCAGGGTTTGAACAACTGATCATGATAAAGGCTCTGATTCTGGCGGTGTGATCAGCTGTTCGGGTGCTATCAGTTTATTCTCAAGGAGATAAAGAATGAGAGTTGCAGTTTTTTGTGGTTCCAGTAGTGGAAATAACCCTGAATTCATTCGTGCCACTAAGGCGTTAGGTCAATACCTGGCCGAAAATGGGATTGATATTGTCTATGGTGGCGGCAAAGTCGGACTGATGGGTGTTATCGCTGATGCTGTCATTGATAATGGCGGGAAGGTTTATGGTGTTATTCCACAATATCTTAAAGATAAAGAAATAGCGCATCGGAATATAACTGAACTGAGCGTTGTTTCTGATATGCACGAGAGGAAAGCATGCATGGCAGAAATGGCCGATGCTTTCGTTGCTCTTCCCGGTGGTGCAGGTACTCTCGAAGAGATATTTGAGGCCTGGACATGGGCACAACTCGGTCATCACAACAAACCATGTGCTTTTTACAACATTGATGGTTTTTATAATCAACTGATCGGAATGATAGAGCAGATGTCAGCAACGGGGTTCTTAAAACCTGAATATGCGGAGATGCTTATTCACACGAGTGACCCTGTTGAGCTGCTATCGTCTATAAACAGGTATAAGGCGCCTGAACAAAAATGGAATTGATCAGAAGTGTCGCCTGGCTGCATGTGGACAATGGTAAGGTGCTATGCGTCAGGACAAAGGGAAAAGATAAGTTTTATATTCCTGGTGGAAAGATTGATCCGGGAGAAACGCCTGAAGCGGCATTGATTCGGGAAATACAGGAAGAGCTTGGTGTGTTACTGGATGAAAGCACCCTCTTGCCTGCTACCACAATCGTTGCCGCTGCCCATGGTTTCAGTGCGGGTCAGAACGTTGAAATGCAGTGTTTCTATGCTGAATATCATGGGCTTCTTTCTAAAAATTCAGAAATAGAAGAGATCAAGTGGGTGCAACGTGATTTTCAGCGGGAGTGTGCTCCTGCCGCTCAGGAAGCAATAAAATTTCTGGCACTGTCTCGTAAAATCACGCTTTAGCAATGCAACGTGATGGTAGCCTTTGCTTGCCGAGTAACAGCTGTCGGGTGAAAAATGCTCAGGTAAAAAGGGTCAGGTAAAAAAGGTCGGGAAAAACAGGGGCGGGTAAACAAGGCGGCCGGTTTATTGTCTTGTCGATCCGCAAGCGTATATCTCGCCGGTTAAACTGACGCTGTGACTGACAAGGTTACTGGTCGGAGGCAAGTGCCGCTAATATATTCAGCTCTTCATAATTTTAGCCCTCCATATTCAGTCCTAATATTTAGCCCCCGGTTCTGGATGGGTGCCGTTCGTCCGGATCTGTATTGCAGCCTCTCGGTAACGGGACTCTGGCATGACTAAGGCACGAGGCTTCATCTGTCGAAGGTGCTTCAGTCGCTGCTGTCTTTCATAAAATCAGATGGGCGTTGCCCAAAGAACGCCTTAAAAGCAGCGCTGTAAGCACTGTGGCTGCTGTAGCCATAGTTTAATGCAATCTCAGTAATGGGGAGTCCTTCGTTAAGTGCCTCCAGAGAGTAGAGCAGGCGTGCTTGTTGTCGCCATTTGCCAAAGGAAATCCCTGTTAACTGGACAAATTGCCGTTCAAAGGTTTTGGCTGAAATATGCAGCTCGTTTGCCCATGCTGCGATTGGACGTGTATCGGTTAAGTGATGTGTGAGGTATTCACAGACGTTGTGATAACGCGCTTCTTCAGGCCAGGGCAACAACAGCTTAAGCGTGTGGTGACGCTTTAACTCTTCCAATAATAAACTGACTAATAAGTTCGCGCGTCTGTCTGCGGCGTAATCAACGGGCAGTAACGTGGCCGCTTGTATCAGTTCTTTGAGCAAGGGGGTGACGTTAATCACAAAGCTGTTGTCAGGTAGTGTTGAACTGGCGGCATCTGCTTTAACTAATATGCTGCGAACCCGGGTGTGGGTGCGCATCATCACAGAGTGCTCTTCACCGGCGGCCAGCCACACCGCTCGATTCGGTGGCACTAACCAGCGTCCCGCCTGGGTTTCAATCAGTAAGGTGCCGGAGATGGAGTACATCAGCTGTGCACTGTTGTTGTGTTTATGTGGGGCAACAATGTGCCCTTTTGGATAATCGACAGCGATGCCATGTAACGGCAGCCTGGATGTTTCAAACTGGTTCAGCTTGCGTCTATCCGCAATGGACTTGCCCATGAGTGTCTTTTTGGATACATATTTTGTTCTATTATAGATATCAGGACGGTCAGTGGATACCTAATATGTTAGTCACATTTTGATGATTAGGGCGTTTCCCATGTTGCTTGATCCAGGCCGTAAATATACTCCTCACCCTCCTGTGCCGTTAGCAGACCGTCAGTGGCCTGATCAGACGATCAGTAAAGCACCGATCTGGCTATCGACTGATTTAAGAGATGGCAACCAGGCACTATTTGAACCAATGAGTCTGGATAAAAAGCATCGATTGTTTCAGACGCTGGTGCAGGTTGGGTTTAAAGAGATTGAGGTGGGCTTTCCAGCCGGATCGCAAATCGATTTTGATTTTTGTCGCCAACTGATTGAGCGCAATCTGATTCCGGAAGATATCACCCCAATGGTGATGACTCAGTTACGTGATGACCTTATTGAACGTACGCTGATAAGTATGAGTGGTGCACGACGAGTCATTGTGCATCTGTATAACGCCGTGGCACCCGCCTGGCGTGAGATTGTTTTTGGGTTATCGGTAGACCAGATTGAGCAGTTAGTTCGTGACCATGTCCGTTATTTAAAAAGATGTACTGCTGATTTTCCTGAGACCGAGTGGGTGTTGCAGTATTCACCCGAAACATTCTGTATGGCTGAGCTGGAGGTGTCTTTAAGGATGTGCCATGCGGCGATGGATGAATGGCTGGACGATAATGATCAAACCATGATCATCAACTTGCCAACGACCGTAGAGGTTAGCACTCCGAATATATTTGCTGATCAGATTGAGTGGATGCATCGCCATTTGCAGCGTCGCCAACAGGTGATTTTATCTGTGCATCCGCATAATGACCGTGGCACAGGTGTGGCCTGTGCCGAGCAGGCGTTATTAGCCGGCGCTGATCGGGTGGAAGGTTGTTTATTTGGCAATGGTGAACGCAGCGGCAATTTAGATTTGATTACCATTGCTTTGAATATGTACACCCAGGGTATTTCTCCAGGTTTGGATTTCTCCGATATCTTAGGTCTGGCATTAACGGTGGAAGAGTGCACTGCAATTGCCTTGCACCCCCGTCACCCTTATGCCGGTGATCTGGTTTTTACGGCATTTTCTGGCTCGCATCAGGATGCTATAGCCAAGGGCTTTAAGCGACAACAAGCCGATGCTGCGTGGCGCGTTCCTTACTTGCCGATAGACCCGAAAGACTTAGGGCGGACGTATGATGGTGTGGTGCGCGTCAACAGCCAGTCGGGCAAAGGCGGTATCGCATTTTTGCTGGAACAAGATTACGGCATACAGATGCCCCGTCGTATGCAGGTGGAATTTAGCTCCATCGTCCAAAAGCAGGCGGACAGTGCCGAAACAGAGCTATCTGGCCGGCAACTGTGGCAACTGTTCAGCCGCACCTATTTACAGCCTGAGCAAGCATCTGGGGTTTACGGTTATCAACGACACTCTCTATTTGAAACCGCATCAGCACAGGAAATTGTTCTGGACTTAACGTCCGTTCAGGGCAGGCACCGGCAGATTAAAGGACGGGGCAACGGCCCCATCGCAGCAACACTGGATGCACTGGCACCGCAAGTAACGGTATTGTCGTATGAAGAGCGGAATCGGGGGCAAGGTAATGACGCTGAAGCGGTCACCCTGATCGAGCTATCTGCAGATGGTTTATCAGGCACGTATTTTGGCGTGGGCATTCATACGAACAGTACGACGGCCTCTGTTCTGGCTGTTCTGAGTGCGTTAGCAAGAATAAACGACAGTCACTGTCCATAAACTGGCAGGCGTAAATACAGCGGTGTTTGTCCTTCTCTTTAACAAGGGGGAGCTTCATCTATAGCGTTGTAGGCGACAATCGCGGCTGTCGATATATCACTCCATCTGACCCGCTGCCGGCCTCTGATGAGGCCGGGCTTGGGTCTGCCTGAAGCAGGTACAGGGGCTGATTATTTCAATAAAAATCCCCGATCTTTGAGGAAAGACAACATATGCGGCCGCGCTTCTTTGACGAGCATGCCGGACATCTGTTCGCTCCAGGTCATCTCTTTATTGCCGCCGGTACGGGTTTGGTAGTAATCACGCACAGATTTATCGTATTCGGCGATGGTTGCCTGATCACTGCTGTCGTTATAGCTGTCCTGTTTCAGGACGACTTCCACCGGCAGGCGGGGTTTAACTTCCGGGTTCTGGTCAGGGTAGCCAAGACAGAGGCCAAACACCGGGTAGACCAGGTCGGGTAGTTCCAGAAGTTCTGATGCCCGGGCGATCTGGTTGCGGATGCCACCGATGTAAACGATGCCTAAGCCGAGTGATTCAGCGGCGATGACCAGGTTCTGGGCAAACAGAGCAACATCAACGGTGGCCGTGATGAACTGCTCGGTGAAGCCAGAATTAATCTCGGCGTCATTCATTTCGCAGGCAAGCTTGTTGCGCTGCATATCGGCACAGAACACCAGAAAAACAGGGGCTTCAGCCACATAAGCCTGCCCACCGGAGCACTCTGCCAGCTGATTACGCTTGTCCTGATCATTCACCTGAATAACGGTGCAGGCCTGAATGAAGCTGGAAGTGGCGGCAGACTGTCCTGCGTGCACCAGTGCATTCACGGTGTCCTGGGGAATGGGCTGATCGGTAAATTTGCGGATTGATCGGTGACTGTTGAGTAACTCTATAACGGGGTTCATCGGTTGTTCCATCTAAGTGTCGTGGGTGAAGGTATGCCGGAAGGTCAGATTGATTCGTCCCTCCAGCGGCCGACTGGTTTTGGGCACACTGTGGTGCCAGTTATGCTGTAACTGGCCTGCCATTATCAGCAGGGAACCGCTATTGAGCAAGAGTTCCTGTTGTAGAATCGTTTTGTCTGAGCGGTGACGCAGCAGAAAACGGCGGGGTTGTCCCAGGCTAATGGAGGCGATGACCGGGTTTATACCCAGTTCCGGTTCATCATCACTATGCCAGCCCATGCTGTCTTTGCCGTCGCGATAATAGTTAATCAGAACGGTGTTGAAGCTCTGATTGGCGATCGACTCTACGCGCAGTTTCAGTTGCTGGATCAGCGGATGCCAGGGCTCTGTTTGCAGGGTGAGACCGGAATAACGGTAACGAATGCCCGGTTCGCCCTGAAAACATTGTAAGCGGGGTATGCTGACCATGCGGCCAAACATTCTGATCTCTGCCTGATGCCAGTTAAGCGCTGTTTGCAGCGTCTGAAACAGCTGGCTTGCTTCGTCGGCGGGAATAAAGTCCGGCGTCAGCAGCAACTCTCCCTGGGGGATCGGTATTGATGTCATTCCGCCAGGAGTGCCTGGGTTGCGGCGGCAATCGCCGGAGCGATCTCGATCTGATTGCTGGGGTGGGGGATACAGCGACTGGTGATCACCTCAGCGACCGTTTGCAGTTGTTGGTATGCATCGGTGGCAAAGATACCGTGTACGGCGATACAGGTGGCTTTGGGCATGCCTGCACTTTGCAGGTGGGTGATAGTCTCCAGCATCGTTCGGCCACTGGAGATAATATCATCGACTAACACCGGGGTATGCTGATGCCAGCGTTCCACGTCCGGTAGTGTGACATCGACATCATAGTCACCCCGGCGGATTTTGCTGAGCACCTGAAACGGAGCGTCAGCCAGTGCTGCAACACTGGAGACCCATTGCTCGCTTTCACTGTCAGGGCCGATCAGCAGGGGATGGGCGATATTGGCCTTGATCCAGTCGGCGATCAGCGGAGCAGCATGAACGACCCGGGACGGGATGGTATAGATCTCGTCCAGAGCATCATAACGGTGCAGGTGAGGGTCGACGGTTACCAGAAAATCGACGGTTGCAGATAGCAGGCGGGCAAAGGGGCGGGAGCTGACACACTCGCCCGGATGAAACTGTTTATCCTGACGCATATAGGCCAGATAGGGGGTGATCAGCCCGATTTTTGCTGCGCCCATCTGTCGCAGGGTGTCACTTAACAGCACCAGTCGCAGTAGTTTATTGTCAGGCTGATAAAGGTTGCAGAAAATCACCACATGATGGTCTTTGCAGTCCGTCAGCACCCGCAGATAGGTCTCGTCATCGGGAAACCGGCGCAGCTCCATTTCGCCTTTCTCAGCGTTAAGTTCGTTGAGGAGCTGGCTTTCCAGTTGTACGTCTGATTCCAGATTAAAGAGTATGGTTTGCATCAGCGCTCTCCTTTATAGCGTTCCCTTTTGTCAGACTGCTGTTGTTAGACCGCTTCTCGCTATCGCGCAATCCATCAGGGATTTCTTTATCAGAGCTTTCTTTATCAGAGTTTTTTTCATCACAGCTTTCTTCATCAAAGCTTAGCGAGATAATATCCGGATGGCTTTCGAGATAGTCGACGGCATAGTTCAGTTCGCCGGAGCTTTCGGCATGGATGGTCAGTAATGGCTCGTGTGGCTGCACCGTCTGTCCCAGTTTGACATGGATCTCCAGTCCGGCAGCAGGGTCTAGTGGAGCCCCTGCCAGTTTAGCAACCTGAGCCAGCTGGCGGTTGTCGACCCGGGTTACCATACCAGTTTTATTCGCCATCAGTCTGTACCGATAGGGCGCTTCATCCGGTTGTTTCATCCCCCCCTGGGCATGACAGATAGCGCAAAACTTTTCCCAGGCTAAGCCGCTTTCGAGGATGCTGGTGGCTTTAGCAATACCGTCGCCGGGGGCTACTGCACCTGCCATCTCCAGCATCGTACCGGACATGGTCAATGCCCGTTGCTTGAGGTCCTGAGGGGCATCGCTGTCATTTTGTAAAACCGCCATAACATCTTTAGCTTCCAGCGCGGGGCCGATACCATTGCCGACCGGCTGACTGCCGTCGGTATAGAGTATCTGTATTTTAATCCCCAGCTGTTCACCGACCGACATAAAGGAGGCGGCCAGTTTATCGGCGGCTGTCTGCGAGCGGACTTTAGCGGTGGGGCCTACCGGAATATCGATCAGTACATGGGTGGCACCGGCGGCAATTTTCTTCGACAGAACCGATGCGATTAACTGTCCTTCGCTGTCAATATCCAGTGCCCTTTCGACTTGAATCAGAATGTCGTCGGAAGGACTGAGGCGCACCGAACCACCCCAGGCCAGACAGGCGCCTTCCTGTTTGACGACCTGTTTCATCTGTTCCAGTGTCAGGCTGACGTCGGTCATGGTTTCCATGGTGTCCGCGGTGCCGGCGGGGGAGGTGATTGCACGGGACGATGTTTTGGGCATGGTCAGGCCGCTGGCGGCGAGAATTGATACCACGATTGGCGTGGTGCGATTGCCAGGCAAACCGCCGACACAGTGTTTATCGATGACCATTGGCTGGCCCCAGTCGATGCGACTGCCGGAATCGATCATCGCCTGAGTGAGGGCAGTGATTTCACTATCGTCCAGTTTGTCATCGCCACAGGCCGTAATAAAAGCAGCGATATGTACATCGGCATAGCGGCCATCAACGATGTCGTTGATGATCTCCTGAAACTGCTGCTTATTAAGCGGGTGGCCATAAACCTTGGCGCGCACATAGGATAGCGATTGTACTGGTCGCGGGTGGGTCAGCCAGACGTTATCATCGGTATTCAGTTGCAAGCGCTGCCAGGCTGATTCGGAAAAGCCGATCTGCCCCCGGCGTAACATGTCGCCGGTAATGATATTGAGGGTGGCGATAATTTTGCAATGTTCGGTATGCACCAACACCCGCGACAGGGCAGAGAACCCTTCTGAGCGGCATACCGGGCTGTCAGCCCTGATATAGATTATGGGTTCCTGCCGGGTGTCGATGCCCAGCCGTCGTGCCTGGAGAGTGGTGGCTCGTTCGGGGGTGGAGATCATCTTTGCTTTACTCCCTGTCCTGATCTCAGTCAGCTAAACCTGAGGCTTAACGTCTGAGTCCGGTCGCCAGATAGAATGGTCTTTTACGCTGTTTATAACAGAGAACAATGTTGCCTGTACATGATATCACTACTTATTCCGCAGCTTTAAAGGCTGACTGAATGAAGACAGGTGGCGCGAGTCCGGATAGCTGATAGAATGTCGCACATTTCAAGAACAGACAGAAAAGTGGGATATGATGGAACGCAGATTCAGACTGGTGCTGGCTTGCCCTGACCGATTGGGAATTGTGGCAATGGTCAGTAACTTTATCTCTAGCCATGGGGGCTCTATTGCGGATGCCAACCAGCATTCTGATAGCTCCACCGGCTGGTTTTTTATGCGGGTTGAGATTGTCACCGCTTCCCGTAGTTTTGATCGTGAACAGTTGATTGAGCAGTTCACGCCGATCGCGCAGTCGTTCAAAATGCAGTGGGAAATTACTGATGCGGCAGTGCCGAAAAAAGTTGTGCTGATGGCCAGTCGTGAATCCCACTGTCTGGCTGACCTGTTGTACCGCCATCACGAAGGTGAGCTGGATTGTGAGATTCCCTGTGTGATCTCCAACCATGATGATCTGCGCAGTATGGTCGAGTGGCACGGCATTCCCTATCACCATGTGCCGGTCGATCCCGGAGATAAACAGCCGCATTTTGACCGGGTGCATCAGCTGATCGTAGAGCATGAAGCTGACACGGTTGTACTGGCGCGCTATATGCAGATTCTGCCCAGCGGTGTGTGCGATATCTACCGGCATAAAATTATCAATATTCATCACAGCTTTCTGCCGTCCTTTGCCGGTGCCAAGCCTTATCATCAGGCCCACGAACGGGGGGTTAAACTGATTGGAGCCACTTGTCATTATGTCACGGAAGAGCTGGATGCCGGGCCGATTATTGACCAAGATGTGGTACGGGTGACACACCGGGATCAGCCGCAAGAGATGGTGCGCCTGGGTAAAGATGTCGAGAAAACGGTGCTTTCACGGGGGCTGCGCTGGCACCTGGATGATCGTGTGTTAGTGCATGGCAATAAAACCGTCGTCTTTAACTGAAACGGCTGTACTCATTCTGGGGGAGGAGCCATCTATTCGCCTAATTGATAGACCGGGGACAGTGTTTTGTTGCTAACAGCTGGGCTAAGATAAAGGCCATAAACTGATAATAAAGAGTCGGTTTTACCGGCCGTTAGATGACTGATATCCGCCTGGAGGATACTCGATGTTGCGATCTGTTAAAGCCAGCGATTATATGGCTGAAAAGCTGATTACATTTACGCCCCAAACTGATCTGTTTGAAGCGATCAACCAACTACTCAAATACCGCATTACCGGCGCCCCGGTGATTGATGCACGGGGCGAGTTAGTGGGATTGTTGTCTGAGGCTGATTGTCTTAAAGCGATTCTGACACTGACCTACCATGAGGAAGAGATGGGCGGGAAAGTGGGCGATTATATGTCTCCTGAGGTGTTTACCATTGCCCATGATGCCGACATTATCTCTGTTGCCGAAGAGTTTATAATCAATAAAAGACGTCGCTTGCCAGTGATAAAAAATGGTAAACTGATCGGCCAGATCAGTCGTCGCGATGTACTTCGTGCAGTGGAGCAGTTTGCTCAGGACGGCTGACCGGGTTTGTATCAGGGCCGCCTGGTACTGCTGTTTATGACGGGTGCTGGTTTAGGCAAAGCCCGCTGGTATCAGCATTGTTTATACGCACATCATGTCCGTGCGTCATTACCTGCCTGAGGCAGCCGGGTTGGTTTAGCTGACCGGTTCGTCTGGGTTGCGGCTCTGTTGTTTTTACTGACTGCTTTAACTTTATGGAATCATTATGAGCTTCCGCTTTCCGGAAAAACCCGTACTGTTTTATCCTTCGCTGGCACGTACGGCAGGCTCCGATGAAGCGATCCTCCTGGCTATCTATCACGACTACATTCAGATACATGGGTTGCCAGATAAGTCAGGTTATCCTTCTGCGGTTTTAAGTCGCTCAGAGTGGCTATCACTAACCCATTTCTGGGATGAAGAAAAGTTAGCGATGACGACCAGCAGTCTGGTGTCTCAGGGCTATATTCAGGCGTCTTTTGGTCATGGCCGGGCGATCAAACTGGCCCTGCTGATGCCGATAGATCAGGCGTCTGCACCGTCTTCTTCGTCGCCGGTATTCCCGGATGAGCCGCCCCCTGAAACGGTAATGGTTCAGGATCTTCCTGTTGTCGAGCAACCGCCGGAAAGAAGCGAGATTAGTCGCCGGGTGCATCAGGCACAGCCCCGCAAACTGGGCCCTGCTCCCACCTTCGGTGGCAGTATTGGCTGGTCGAAAAGCCGTCAGGTAACGCCCAGCCGTGAAACCACGGCTGAAAATGATTTTGCCAGTCGCCTCAATGAGATCGAACAAAAAAATCAGAAGTTACAGCCGATGTCCCTTGGCTGGCGTCCATCGCAGACATTGCTGGATATGTTGCCCCGTCACACTATTCCGCAGCCGTTTGCAGAAGGGCTGCTGGATGAATTTATACTCTACTGGCTGGATAAAGATCGCAAAGAGTCCAACTGGGACCAGAAATTCCTTGCCTGGGTTAAGCGGGAATGGGTTAATCAACAAACACGTGATGCGCGCAAACAGCGGGCAGAAGAAGCAAATAAAGGTGTAAACCATGAAAACACCCGCCCAGATAATCGGGAAAAGCGCCAGCGGGTTACCGCAGCCATCATGGACATCAAAGACACCGACTGGTGATGCCGACGGTGCTGCAGAATCCACGACGATAAGCAACCAGACTAAAACCCATATCAACATGCTGTTTGCCCGTTTTATGGCTATTTACGGGCATAAGTTTAAAAGTTGTTTTGAAACCCAGGATGAAATCCGCATTGCCAAGCGCGAGTGGGCGTTGAGTCTGCAGGGATATGGGGAAGCGGAACTGGTGTCGGCGATTAACCGCTGTAAAGAGACCCTCGCGTGGATGCCCACGATCTCTGAATTTATCACCATCCTGAACGAGCAGAGTGGCAATTTTGGTTTGCCTCCGGCAAAGATCGCTTATGAGGAAGTGTGCCGCTATGCGGACCATCCAACTCAGCATGACTGGACCCATGTTGCGCTTTACCATGCGGGCAGGGCGACGGGCTGGTTTCGGTTGCGCAGCGAAACAGAGGACCGGATTTTTCCCGATTTTCTGTATAACTATCAGGTGCTCTGTCGCCGGGTGCGGGCAGGGGAAGATCTGTCAATAGAGGTGCCGGTTGCGCTGGAAAATAAAAGTGACAATACCCTGGTAGAATTTATGCAGCGCTGGGGCGAGCAGCAAAATCTCAGTCCTGAGCGAGCCAGTACATTACTGTTTTATCTTACAAAACCGGCGGGCACCGATGTTCGCGAACGCTTTCGCCAGGCGAGTCAGCAGCGGGCTGAAAGCTGGGGCCTGACGGTTAAACTGCCGGATGATTATCAGTGACAATCTTATGTATCGCGTCAGGCGGTGAGGCCACCACCTGACAGAGATAACACCTCTTTTTTATTCTATTTCCTCACCTCACTTTTCTAAGTTCTTTTTTTCCCTCTTCTGCCCGATCAATGCTTCTTCCTGACAGGGTGTTTATTGCGTAAGCGTGTTGATGACAGGCTTTCATGAGGCCCTGGATTAACGCTCTCTACCCAAGCGGTTTTTGTGTCGCTGATGGCTGTCATGAAAGCGAAATATTTGTGACACAAAAGGTAAATATACTTTCGCTAGTATGTCTCGCTATCAATTTCTTGCGATCAGGAACACTTATGAAACTCTTAGTAACGGCAATAGCAGTGGCAAAAAAATCAAAGTCAGTAGTTTTAGTGAGTGCGCTATTGGGGGCGATGTCTGTCACATCAATCGCCCATGCAGACCTAAAGCTGAATGGTTCAGGCGCCAGTTTCCCTGCGCCGATTTATAACAAATGGTTCAAAGACTACAGCAAAATTACCGACGGCGTGCGTATCGATTATCAGTCTAAGGGAAGTGGTGCGGGTATTCGTGACTTCATCAACGAGACTGTTGATTTTGCTGCCAGTGATGCTGCCATGAAGGATAAGGAGATCGCTCAGGTTAAAAGAGGTGCGATCCTTCTGCCAATGACGGCTGGTGAAGTTGTTTTGTCTTATAACCTGGATGGTGTAGACCAGCTGAAACTGCCTCGTGATGTTTATCCTGCCATCTTTATGGGCAAGATCACCCAATGGAATGACCCGAAAATTGCTGCAGCAAACCCAGGTGTTAAACTGCCTGATTCAAAAATCACAGTGGTTGTCCGTTCTGATTCCAGCGGTACAAGCTATGTTTATACCAACCACCTGTCTGCTATCAGCCCAGAATTCAAAAGCATGGTTGGTGCAGCAAAATCGCCTAACTGGCCGACCACCGGTACGCTTGTTAAAGCCCCTAAAAATGATGGTGTAACCGCGACCATTAAACAAACACCAGGAGCCATTGGTTACATTGAATATGGTTTTGCTAAATTAACCAAAATGCCAACCGCTATTCTTCAGAACCAGAAAGGTAAGTTTGTCGCCGCTGGTGGTGAAACCGGTGCGGCTGCATTAGCAACCACCACCTTCCCGGATGCTAACCTGCCAGGTAGTGATGTACCTGACCTGCGCGCCTGGGCTACTGATCCTGCCGGTGATGATGCTTACCCAATCGCTTCGTTCACCTGGTTGCTGGTATACAAAGATCAGGATGACGACAAAGCTGAAGCGATGAAAAATCTGATTGAGTACATGGTAACTACCGGTCAGGAATCTGCAGAGTCTATGGGTTACATTCCTCTGCCAGCTAACGTTGTTGAGAAAGTGCGTAATGCGTCGAAGATGATCAAATAATCTGATCACTTTAAAGCGTTGGTCAATGCTGTAAGCGCCCCTGAGTGCTTACAGCATTTTCATTCTTCATTCTCATATTTAATGCACAGAAATAGGTATATGCATGGTATACGATCCCTTTAAGCACGCCAGTAGCGATAGAACACTGTCTGCGCCGCCTTCTGCTTTTGACTATACGATGGATAAGGTATTCAGATCTTTTGCCTATTGCAGTGCCCTGGCCATTGTCCTGTTGGTTGCATACATTGTATTCGAACTCGGTTCGCAGGCGTTGCCCGCCATCAAAAGCTATGGTCTGGGCTTTATTACTGGCACCACATGGGATGTAAATCAGCGGGAATTTGGCGTTCTGCCTGAAATCTGGGGGACACTCTACAGTTCACTGATCGCATTGATCACGGGTGGATTTTTAGGGGTGGGTATTGCTATCTTCCTGACCCAGAGCTTTGTTCACGCAAAGTTAGAAGTGATTTTCAGAACCATTATTGAGTTATTAGCGGCGATCCCTTCGGTGGTTTATGGTCTGTGGGGTATCTATGTGCTTATTCCTTTATTAAGACCGGTCGCTCAGTGGTTTCATGAAACCTTAGGCTGGTTTCCCTTTTTTGGTACTGAGTTGAGTGGTCCGGGGCTGGCACCGGCGTCACTGGTACTCGCCATTATGATTTTACCGACAGTTGCGGCGATTTCCGCCGATGCCTTCCAGCGTATCCCCTACAAAGTGAAAGAAGCGGCTTATGGTATGGGGGCTACTAAATGGGAAGTGATTCTTAAAGTGATGTTGCCCACGGCATCGTCAGGTATTTTAGCCGGTCTGGTGCTGGGCTTTGGCCGGGCACTGGGTGAAACAATGGCGCTGGCTATGCTGATTGGTAACGTCAATAACATCAGCCTCTCACTGTTTGCTCCGGCGAATACGCTGGCCTCTCTGCTGGCATCCACGTTTCCCGAAGCGGGTGAAATAGAGGTGCAGGCGCTGATGTATGCGGCGCTGGTACTCCTGGCCATCACCTTTATCGTTAACGTCGCTGGTCTGGCTGTACAGCAATATGCGATGCGTAAATTTGAGGGTAAAAAATGAACGAAGTAAGTCAGCAGCTGCCGCCGGTGGTTGATTTTCCATCACTGGAGAAAGATTCCTTTGATATACGGGCGATTAAGAATTCAGCCCTGACTATTATGGTCTGGGGTATCGCTGTTTTGGCGAGTGTCCCTCTCTTCTCGGTTATTTTTATGCTGGTCAGTGAGGGTGGTGCACGGATCGATATCGAAGCACTTACCGAGATACCCCCGGCCGGATTTGAGATGGGCGGCGGTTTTGGTAATGCGATTATCGGCACATTGGTAATGGTGGGGATTGCGTCACTCATCAGTATTCCCTTCGGCATTATGGCGGCGCTGCATCTGGCGATTCTTGATCCTGGCAGTAAGCTGGCGACGGCGTCCCGATTTCTGGCTAAAGTGCTGACCGGTTTTCCATCCATACTGGCTGGTGTCTTTGTCTACGCGGTGATTGTTATCACCACCGGAACCTATTCTGCCTGGGCCGGGGGCGTTGCGTTAGCGGTGTTAATGCTGCCCACCGTCACTCTGGCGGCTGAAGAAGCGATGCGACAGGTACCGCAGCGGATGAAAGATGCGGCTTATGGTATGGGTTGCACCCGCACTCAGGTGATTATGCAGGTGGTTCTGCCAACCGGATTACCGGGTATTTTAACCGGTGTCATTCTGGCGGTTGCCGGTGCTGCCGGTGAGTCCGCGCCATTACTGTTTACCGCTCTGTTCAGTAACTACTATATGGCTGAACTGGCTGAACCGACGGCCTCACTCTCTATCCTGATCTATAACTTCTCAGGAATGCCGTTTGATAATCAGATTGAACTCGCCTGGGCTGCTTCATTAGTACTGGTTGTGCTGGTTTTGTTCTTCAACATACTGGCACGCGTTGTTGGCCGTTCGAAATTTAAAGATTAATTGAGGTAAGAAATGATGACTTCGCTATCAGATACCGGTGAATTTATTGCCAAGCAATATCAGCCAAAAGGTCCGGTTGTCCTGGATTGTCAGATAAATAACATCTATTACGGTAATTTCAGAGCGGTCAGGGACTCTCATGTTCCTATTGAAAAGAATAAAGTGACCGGTTTTATTGGCCCGTCAGGCTGCGGCAAAAGCACCGTATTAAGAAGTATGAACCGGATGAATGACCTGATTGAGTCATTCCGTTTTGACGGCAGCATTCAGTATCACAGCAATGATATTTACGGCAAGAAGGTCGATCCTGTCGTTGTCCGACGCTATATCGGTATGGTTTTTCAACTGCCTAACCCTTTCTCTATGAGCATCTACGATAATGTTGCCTTTGGTCTGAGACTGAATGGCTTCAAAGGTGATGAAGAGGAGATGGTGGTACAAGCGCTGAAAAGAGCCGCTATCTGGGATGACGTAAAAGATAAGCTCAGAAATAGTGGTTTGTCTTTGTCTGGCGGCCAGCAACAGCGGCTGTGTATTGCCAGAGCTATTGCCACTGAACCGGATGTGCTCTTAATGGACGAGCCCTGTTCGGCACTTGACCCTATTGCGACGCGTCAGGTTGAAGATCTGATGGTTGAATTGAAAGAACATTATAGTGTGGCTTTAGTGACTCATAACATGCAGCAGGCAACCCGTGTAGCGGATGTGACGGCGTTTATGGGCGTGGATATTTCTCAGGGTGGGCGTACCGGCTATCTGGTTGAAATGGATGAGACACAGAAGGTGTTTGAAGACCCTCAGCAGCAGTTGACGCAGCAGTATGTCAGAGGTGAGTTTAGTTAATCACCCCTGAATTTTCTGTGTAACCTGTAGAGTACGGCATGATGTGATGGCTAAAGTATTACAACTGAATATTGATGAAATCAGATCATGTCTTGTGGATACACAAAAAAACTTCAATAAAATCAATGCAACACTGTCGGTTAAGCGAAAGCCGCCGACCGATGAGGTTATTAACAACCTGATAGCCGGGTATGCAAAGATTGATGAACATCTGCAGAATGGTACCGATCTTTTCAAGATCGGTAATTCCAGGCTGATCTTAGAACTTAACCATATCGTGCTGTACCATGATGCAGATATTTCTGTTGAGGAGGATAAGTCGCAGTTTAAGGCCACAAAAAAGCACTTTTACGATACCAAAAATGCGGGCATTGGTCCTTTAATGGAGTGGCTGGCCTTTAATGAAAATACCGATATCTGGAAAAAAACAGCGGGTACATTTACCCATATTATCAGTCAGCCACAGCTCTTTCTGGAGGGCAATCATCGCACCGGTTCATTGATTATGAGCTATCTGCTGATGAGACAGGGCTATTCACCCTTTGTGCTCTCTTATAACAATGCGAAACACTTTTTTGAACCTGCAGAATTAACGAAAAGCCGGCATAAAAAAACGCTGTTGGATGAATTTCTTCATCTGCCGAAGCAGACACGAAAATTTGCCAAACTGCTTAAAAGTGAGCAAAGCAGCCAGTTTTTATTAAGCAGATAATTGTTTATAAACGGGCCGTTTATTGCAGTTTGTCTGTCGGCTGTCTGCCTTTGAGTTCGCCACGATTCGATAACAGAATTTTTTGATATTTTTCCGGATCATGTCTGAGTATGTCGATATACTCCATGACTAATGATGGCCAGTTATTACCCTCGTGCAGAGCAAGCTTATCCAGTGCGACCAGGAGTAGTTTTGCCGCTGCACGCTGCTCCTTTTTACCGGCGTCGCCGTACCACTCTACAATTTCATCATACAGTGATTCAACCTTCTCAAGCGGCGTTAACTCAACCGGAGGGAGGTGCTTCTCATGGCTCATTTAATACTATCCCGTAATGGTGAATGGGTTGCTAAAATAACACAACTTTGTACCGGATAGGCGCTATTCTGCTGATACAAAATATTGTAAGGTCGGTGAAATCTAGTCAGTTAACCGGAATGGATTTTTTTATGCTTGTTACCCGTCTGTCTGCCTGCAAAAAGTGGCGATATCTCCTGTATGTTGTTTTCGGCCAGCTGTTGAGTATTTATGCGGTAGCCGCTCAGCTGCCCGATGAGATCAGCGAGAAAATCCATCAGGTTGAAGCCGATCTGGGGGCGACGGTCGGGGTGGCTGTTTATAACCTGTCGGACAACACCCGGTGGCGCTACAACGGTGACCTGCGTTTTCCATTGATGAGCACCTTCAAAACGCTTGCCTGTGCCAAACTGCTTGCCGATATCGATCGTGGTGCACAGACGTTTGAGCATTCGGTGATCATTGAAAAAGAGAAACTGATCTCCTGGTCACCCATCACAGAAAACCTGGTTGGCGAGCCGTTTACGCTAAAGCAGGCTTGTTCTGCCGCCATGCAGATGAGCGACAATACCGCCGCCAATATTGTCCTGGAGGGAATTGGCGGCCCTGATGAACTCACCCGGTTTATGCGTAGCATGGGTGATAGCGTAACCCGTCTTGACCGGATAGAGCCGGACCTGAATGAGGCTTTGCGCGGTGATAACCGTGATACCACCACCCCTGATGCTATGGTGAACAGCCTGGCAGAGCTGTTATATGGGGACACACTGAGTGCCAGTGCAACAGCGCAACTGAAACAGTGGATGATGGATAATAAGGTATCTGACAGTCTGCTGCGCTCGGTGCTGCCGCAGGGGTGGTCAATCGCAGACCGATCCGGTGCGGGTGGTTTCGGCTCCCGGGGGATCACCGCTATCGTCTGGTCAGAGCAACAATCGCCCGTGGTGATCGCCATCTACCTGACACAAACCGACGCCTCTTTTGACCGCCGGAACCGGGCGATAGCCGAGATCGGTCAGGCGATTTTCAGCCGTTTAGGGGCATCGATCTGATGATGGTCTGTCGGGCTGTATTGTTTATCAACCATATATCTCAAACCCGGTGTTAGTGACTTCTGGATATGATGTCGGTATAGACAATGTCGACCGAATAAAGCACATTGTTGTTTTTACTCTCTAATAAAAAAAGGATATGGAACTATGTTCAGCCATGTAATGCTGGGTGCAAATGATCTTGAAAAGTCCAAAGCTTTCTATGATGCGATACTTAATGTGCTTGGGCATCAGCCAGGCGTGCCTGATGAGAAAGGCCGTTATTTCTATTTCAGTGATGGTGGTGTCTTTGGATTGACCACGCCTATTAATGGTGAAGTGGCCACCCATGGCAATGGTATGACCATCGGCTTTGCTGCGAGTAGCCCCGAGCTGATTGATGCCTGGCATGCGGCCGGACTAGCGGCGGGTGGTGAAACCTGTGAAGAGCCTCCGGGTGTGAGAGAGAGTGGCGAGCGAAAGCTGTATTTAGCTTATCTGCGCGATCCATCGGGTAACAAAATTTGCGCGGCGCATTTTATGTAAGCGGGGTAACGAGTCGCTGATATGGACGTTATATCAGGTAGATCGGGGGCTTTTTCCTGATTGGCTTAAGGCGCAATACGTTCTGTGGGTATTGCGCCACCCTGAAGCGGCATTGTCTGCGATTAAACAACGTTAGATCACCGTTAACTAAACGTCTAGAGTAAGCGCCAGAGCCTGTGCTCAGCCAATGGTGTACTTGACTATCCTCAGATAAACCCATCTCCAAACATGCCACCAATCGCCTTGCTCAGCGCTTCGCTGCGTTCTGTTGACCGAAACTGCTGCAGCGTGAGAGCACGCAGGGTGGGGATGAACATCAGATCAGCCATCACCCGGTTAAAGCAGGCCTGACCTGCTTCGTTTTCGGCCAGTGTTTCAAGAAACAGTTTAAGCAGTTCCGGGTATTGCAGGCTGACCCAGCAGCGGCTGGCAAGGGCGGCAATAACTTCTGCCTCTCTGCCATAACGGCTGTTCAGTACGTGGCTGAGCACCGCTATTTTTTCGTCTTGCTCCGGACACTGGGAGATAGCACGTAGCAGAGCGCCGATCTGGTTGGCGCTTACTTTGCCTTCGCTGACGCTGTTCTGCAGTCGCTGACGGATCGCTTTGCTGAGCGATTCACCCGGTTGGATGTGTTCGATAAAGGTGCAGGCTGCTTCCAGAGGGATATCCGGCAGTTGTTGGAAAACCTGCGCTAACCTGGCTTCATTGTTGCCCTGTTGATGACGGATGACATAGTCGGCGATTCCCTGATATCCGAGGCTGTCCCAGTCATTGAGGTCGGTCTTACCATGAAAATATTGCTTTGCCCCATCATAGAAAGTGGATGCAGGTTGCCGGGTTGTCAGGGTGGCGGTGGCATGAAATGCTGCCATTTTCTCCTGGTCGGGCGTAAAACTGAAGGGATTGTCCTTCAGGGCATCCCGGTATTCAGTGGCGTCGGTTGGCTGGTCCAGCGGGCCTTTGCCCATGCTATGGGTGAGGTTCTCTAGCAGCCGGTTGAGAAAGTCATCCCGTGCTGCCTGCACCAGAAAACCCTGCTCATCCAGTGGCAGTTTGAGAAACCAGACAACATTCTCGTTTGCCTGCTTAGGATTCCACATCAGAATGGCGATCCAGGCCTGATGCAGGAAGGGCTTAGGGTAGGGTAACTGACCCATCTCCACCTTACGGAAGGTGTCTGGGGATAACTTACTGATGCAGCGCCCCATATCAAAGAAGCGAAACTGTGCTTCGGTCTGTCGGATAAAATCGGTCAGTGTTTCAAAGTGTGCCATCGTGCTGCCTGGTAAGGAGAAAACGGAGGCTATTTTAACAGTGCGGGGGAGACAGATACAGCGGAGGTTGAATCCGGTGGTTCTGTCAGGAGATGAAACCCAGATTGAGACTTTTTCTGCTGTAGCTTATTGGGTAATTTTTATATGATCAGAGATAGATACAGGTTTTTATACTACCTTATCTGATAGCAGAGTCGCGTTGTTATGGATAGGGTCTGCCAGCAGAAGGGAGCTTATTTGAGTAACGTTGTTATTGCCCTCGGGCGTTCGATGGCTGGAAGTTTGCGGGATCTTTTACCAATTGTCCTGGTGATCGCGTTTTTTCAGTTGGCGGTGCTGCAGCAGCCAGTGCCCGATCTGATGGAATTGCTGACCGGCCTGTTATGCGTTGTTGCGGGGTTAACTTTTTTCATCTACGGCCTGGAGATGGGCCTGTTCCCTATTGGTCAGGTACTGGCCAATGCCTTTGCCCGTAAGGGTAGTCTGTTGTGGTTGCTGCTGTTTTCTTTTTCGCTGGGGTTTGGTACCACCGTGGCTGAACCCGCACTGATTGCTGTTGCGGCGGAGGCAGCCAGTGTGGCGGCGGAAGGTGGCATGATTGAATCCACAGACGCTGCGAAATCCAGTTATGCTTCAGGGCTGCGGTACACCGTTGCGGGTTCAGTTGGGCTGGCAATTGTGGTGGGGGTTATCCGCATTCTTAAGGGCTGGCCTATCCACTATATGATCGCTATCGGCTATGTGCTTGTTATTATTATGACTGGCTTTGCCCCCCAGGAAATTATTGGTATCGCTTATGATTCTGGCGGTGTTACCACGTCAACGATCACCGTTCCGCTGGTGACGGCTCTGGGAGTCGGACTGGCTTCTTCAATCGAGGGGCGTAACCCGATGATTGATGGCTTTGGCCTGATCGCTTTTGCCTCGCTGACGCCGATGATCTTTGTGATGGCTTATGGGATGGTGATCTGATGGAAACGCTTACCCAGCTGCTGTCTATTTTGTTGTCGACGATCAAAGATGTTATCCCCATTATCGTTATTATCTTTGGTTTTCAGTTGCTGGTGATTCGTCGTCCCATTCCCCATCTGAAACGGGTTCTGATCGGTTTTGTTTATGTCATCCTGGGGCTGGCGCTATTTTTGTTGGGGCTGGATAAGGCACTGTTTCCTATTGGCGAGTTAATGGCCCAGCAGTTAACCAATCCTGAGTTTATTCGGGGTAGTGTTGCAACATCCGGGGAGGCTCTGCACTGGTCAGATTATTACTGGGTGTATATTTTTGCGTTCGCCATCGGTGCCAGTACCACCATTGCCGAACCCTCGCTCATTGCGGTGGCGATTAAGGCGAATGAAGTGTCGGGTGGTGCTATCGGGGTATGGGGCTTAAGGCTGGCTGTGGCTCTGGGGGTTGCCATCGGTATCAGTCTGGGAACCTGGCGAATTGTCACCGGTTATCCGATTCACTGGTTTATTATCAGTGGCTATATTTTTATTGTCATACAGACATTTTTTGCGCCAAAACTGATTGTGCCGCTGGCCTATGATTCCGGAGGGGTAACCACCTCGACCGTGACTGTGCCGCTGGTGGCCGCCTTAGGTCTCGGGCTTGCCAGTACGGTTCCCGGGCGCAGTGCGCTGATTGATGGCTTTGGTTTAATCGCCTTTGCCAGTTTGTTTCCCATGATGACGGTGATGGGGTATGCACAGATTACTGAGATGGTTGCTGCCCGCGACAGGCGTAAGCGGCAGCATGATGAAATGGTTAATGAGGAATAGGACAGGAATATGCACTTCAAGCTGTTACTAGTGTTTGTTGAAGATTCCAGAACCGACAAAGTGATGAAGGCTGCCCGTGAAGCCGGAGCTACCGGTGCGACGGTTATCAATAATGCCCGGGGGGAGGGGGTGACTAAGACCAAGACCTTCCTGGGCTTATCTTTGGAAACCCAGCGGGACGTGCTGTTGTTTATTGTCGAAGAGCATCTCAGCCGCAAGATTCTTGAGACCATTGCACAGGTCGCTGATTTTGATGATAAGCCGGGGCAGGGGATTGCGATTCAGTTAGATGTTGAAGATGCTGTAGGGGTTGCCCATCAGATTGAAACCCTGACCAATGTAGTTGAGGACGAGCTATGAGTGAGCGCAAAGTCATTCGGGTGAAAGATGTTATGGCAGATGATTTTGCCATGGTTGATGGCCTGATTACGATAAAAGAGGCGATTGAGATCTACAAGCAGAAGCAGGTGTCAGCTTTGCTGGTGAACAAACGTCATGACAACGATGAGTATGGTATTTTGTTGCTGTCGGATATCGCTAAAAAAGTACTGGCTCAGGATCGGGCACCAGGACGAGTCAATGTCTATGAGGTGATGACTAAGCCGGTGATTGGCGTCGATCCGCAGATGGATGTCCGCTACTGCGCCCGTTTATTCGACAATTTCGGTCTGGCGATGGCGCCTGTGCTGAAGAATGATGTGGTAATGGGGATTGTCGGCTATAACCAGATTGTGCTGGATGGGCTGTTAACCGACTGAATACGCTCTGATTGTCCTGGGGGCAGGGTATCAGTTTCTCAGTCCTGCTGATGTCTGGTAAGCAGCTGATCAAGGGCAGTGAAGTAATCGATCAGCTTGCTGCTTTTTACCCCGGATGAAACGACTGCTTCAGAGGCTATCGGGGTCATGTCGCTGTTTTGCGGCAGCGGCTGCCCCAGGGCTATCATCTGCCTGAAACGAGGTACCATGATCCATTGCACCCACTCCCAGAAACTCAGGGTATCGATGCAGAAAGGTTGCACACTTTGCAGGGCTGAATCTGCGGGCGGTGTCGCGGACCAGAGTGACCAGGCCCGCATCTCCGCTTCTATCTTAACCAGCAGCTGATTCAGCTCTGCATAGGGTTGCATTACCGCTGGCGAGCCTGCTTCAGGGTATCGGCGATCAGGAACGCAAGTTCCAGCGCCTGATCAGCGTTCAGGCGAGGGTCACAGTGAGTGTGGTAGCGATCAGCCAGCCCTTCTTCGGTGATCTGGAACGCACCGCCGACGCACTCAGTGACATTCTGTCCGGTCATCTCAAAGTGAACACCTCCGGCATAAGTGCCCTCGGCGCGATGCACTTCAAAGAAGCCTTTCATCTCTTTGAGAATGCTGTTGACGCTGCGGGTCTTGTAACCGCTGCTGGCTTTGGTCGTATTGCCATGCATCGGGTCTGAACTCCAGACAACCTCGCGTCCCTCCGCTTTTACCTTACGCACCAGCGCAGGCAGAATCTCGGTGATATTATCAGCGCCCATACGGCTGATCAGAGTCAGTCGTCCGGGCTGATTATCCGGATTGAGTGCATCGATCAGTCTGATCAGCTCATCAGGCTTCATGGTTGGGCCTACTTTCACACCCACCGGGTTTTCAACGCCACGCAGGAACTCTATATGAGCACCGTCCAGTTGCCGGGTACGGTCGCCGATCCACAGCATATGTGCAGAACAGTCATACCAGCCGCTGGTCAGGCTGTCTTCACGGGTGAGTGCCTGTTCGTAGTTCAGCAGCAGCGCTTCATGGGAGGTGTAGACGGCTGTTTCCCTTAGTTGTGGCACGCTGGCGCTGCTGACGCCACAGGCTTCCATAAATGCCAGACTATCGTCGATCTGATCAGCCAGGTGCTGATACTTTTCACCCAGTGGACTCTGCTGCACGAAGCCCAGGTTCCATTGGTGTACCTTATGCAGATCGGCAAAACCACCCTGGGCAAACGCCCGCATCAGGTTAAGCGTTGAGGTGGCCTGATGGTAGGCCCGGATAAGCCGTTGTGGATCAGGTGCACGGGAGGCGGCATTAAAAGCGATGTCGTTGATAATATCGCCACGGTAGCTGGGCAGTTCAATACCATCGATTACTTCGGTGCCAGCAGAGCGGGGTTTGGCATACTGACCCGCGATGCGGGCAACCTTGACCACCGGGCAGCTGCCCGCGAAGGTCATCACCACCGCCATCTGCAACAGCACCTTAAAGGTGTCGCGGATATTGGTGGCACTGAACTCGGCAAAACTTTCAGCACAGTCTCCACCCTGCAGCAGGAAGGCTTTGCCTGCCGTGACGTCAGCCAGTTGCCGGCGCAGAGAGCGCACTTCGCCAGCAAATACCAGCGGTGGCATCTTTGCCAGTTCCGCTTCTACCTGACGGACCGCAGCGCTATCCGGGTATTCAGGTTGCTGAAGAATAGGGTTATTTTTCCAGCTGTCTGGAGTCCAGTTTTCCATCAATACATACCGCTTTGCAAGGAGACTATTTTAAGAGGGTTTACAAAAAAGAGGCATAGTTTAACGTTGTTCGTCTTTTCAGGTAAGACCTGAGGATTGAATTAGCGCTTATTCTGTCTTCTGAGTAAGATAACCTCCGATCAACAGATTGGCTGGCGGGTCGATTAATCGCTCAGTCAGGGCAAATAACACAACAGGTATCATGAGATTATGTCAGAGCAGGATAAACAGAACGGTTTGAAGGTGCGTACTGAGGTGATGGGCGAGTCATTTGTTGCCCGGGCCCAGGCGAATACCACTGAACTCACCGCACCGTTACAGGAATGGATTAATGAACATGCCTGGGGCTCTACCTGGCAGCGGGAGGGGTTGCCACGCTCAACCCGCAGTCTGGTAACTATCGCCATGCTGGCGGCACTGAAAGCCCCCGCTGAACTGAAAGGCCATGTACGGGGTGCGCTGAACAATGGCTGCACACCGCAGGAAATTCAGGAGGTGTTGCTGCACTCTGTTGTGTACTGTGGCGCTCCGGCCGCGCAGGAAGCGTTCCGGGCAGCGCAGGAAGTGCTGGATGAGTGGCAGGGCTGAGGCTCTTTTGTCAGGCGGATCTGAATGCCTGAAGCACCGGTCTTAATTGTTCGATCAGCTGGTTAGGAAACTGGCGATAATCGGGGTAGGGGGTGAGGATAATATTGCCACGCTGAAGTACTCTGCCACTCGCCTCCAGTGGTGAGAATGTCTGCGGGTCCAGCCCCAGTCGCTCCCAACTGGCTTTGCCCGCAACCAGGTGTAGTTGTTTTCCGGGTAGCAGGTGGTCGGTGAACACGATCGCTTCATGCTGCGTCAGCAGTTGCTGATCACGATAGGCCCGCCAGGTCTCCTCTGTGGCTTGCAGTTTCGCCAGAATAATCAGAATTTTGCGCCAGTGGTTGCCGTTAAGCTCGCATAACCTGGCGTAACTCAGCGGGTTATCGGTATCAATAATGGGAGGGGCTGGCAGGTAGAGCAGGATGGAGGCGCTCTCAGAATGACCGAGCACATCCATCAGGCAGACTTAATGCCGCTCAGGTTGCGGAAGGTGATCTCTTTTGCCGTATTGAGGAAATCCACCATAAAGTCTGAATCTTTCTGGTCTTCCCGAATGGCCGCATAAAGAGTACACCAGACGCCTTTGTCCCCGAGTGGGCGGGAGGTAATATATTCCTGTTCGATATACTGATGAATCGCCCAGTTTGGCAGTGCAGAAACACCACGGCCACTGGCGACCAGTTGCATTATCATCACCGTCAGTTCTGAGGTGCGAACCTCATCCGGTTCAATGCCCGCCGGATCAAGAAAATGTTTGAATACGTCAAGACGATGCTGTTCAACCGGATAGGTTATCAGTGTCTGGTGTTCCAGGTCTTGCGGTTGTATCGTTTTGCGGGCGACAAGCTGATGCTGTTTGCTGATCGCTAACACCGACTCATAGCTGAACAGCGGTATATAAGCGATGCCGGTACGTACTTCAGGGTCGGCAGTGATTACCAGATCGATATCGCCCCGCGCCAGTGCCGGCAGAGGCTGAAAGCTAAAGCCGGTGGTCAGATCCATCTCCACTTCGGGCCAGTTCTGACGGAAATGGTCGATGGTGGGCATCAGCCAGTCAAAGCAGCTATGGCATTCGATGCAGATATTAAGGCGTCCCGCTTCTCCGCCTGCGAGGCGGGCGATATCCCGTTCTGCGCTGCGTATCATCGGCAGCACTTCATCGGCGAGGGTGAGGATGCGCTGACCCGCGCTGGTAAAGCAGATCGGTTTTGTCTTACGGATAAACAGCGAACAGTCGAGGCGGTCTTCAAGGTCTTTAATCTGGTGAGACAGGGCTGACTGGGTCAGGTGAATACGCTCGGCGGCTTCTACCAGGCTGCCAGCATCCCTGAGCGCAGAGAGAGTTTTCAGGTGTCGAAGTTCTATCATGCCGGGATGCCTCAATTGTTATTCTGTGAACCAGAGTATAGTATGAATTGGACTCACGCGGGACCTTTCAGGAAGATCAGGCCCGCATGCTGGCGGGCCTGAGATCGACGCGTTTATTCAGGCCCCGAAAGGCCCGGGAAGGGCAGGCTCAGGCGCCTGGCTTAACCAGCAGAAATTCCAGCAGGGCTTTCTGCGCATGTAAGCGATTTTCGGCTTCATCGAACACGACCGAGCGAGGGTCGTCCATCATTTCGGCACTTACCTCTTCACCCCGGTGAGCAGGCAGGCAGTGCATAAACAGTGCATCCGGGTTGGCCAGATCCATCAGTTCAGGTGTTACCTGATAACCTTTGAACTCCCGTTCGCGTTGTTTTTGCTCATCTTCCTGGCCCATCGAAGCCCAGACATCTGTCACTACCAGATCACTGCCCTGCACTGCTTCTTCGGGGGTTCGGAAGATCGACACCCGGTCGCTGTTGGCGGCAACCAGTTCTGCATTCGGATCAAACCCTTCCGGGCAGGCTACCTGCAGCTTAAAGTCGAACTGGCGGGCGGCGTTAATGTAAGAGTTGCACATATTATTGCCATCGCCGATCCAGCTGACGGTTTTACCTTTGATATCACCGCGGTGTTCCAGGAACGTCTGCATATCTGCCAGCAACTGGCAGGGGTGGTAATCATCGGTCAGTGCATTGATCACCGGTACCCGGGAGTGCTGGGCAAACGTCGTGACGGTTTCGTGCTCAAATGTGCGGATCATCACCACATCGCACATGCTGGAGATCACTTTGGCGCTGTCCTCAATGGGTTCGCCACGACCCAGCTGGGTATCCCGCGAAGAGAGAAACAGTGCGTGACCGCCCAGGTGCGCCATACCTGCCTCAAAAGAGACCCGGGTGCGGGTTGATGATTTTTCAAAAATCATCGCCATTACCTGGTTAGACAGGGGTTCGTAGATTTCGCCATTGTTGCGAATCTGTTTGAGTTCTACGGCACGTCGAATCAGCTTTTTCAGCTCGTCGGGTGTCAGATCCAGCAGTGTCAGAAAATGTCTTGTTGTCATAGTAAAGAAGGCCGGATATAACCGGCCTTAGCCCAGTTTAGTTATTCGTCAGCCATATAGACTTTGATAATGCGTGATACCGTGTTTACCAGCAACTCGGCCTCGGTGTCGCTCATAATCAGCGGTGGCAGCATGCGGACAACTTTTCCGCCACCGGTAACATTCAGCAGCACACCCTTAACTTTAGAGAGGACCGCCAGTTCAGTACCCGCCTCAGTCAGCTCGATTGCCAGCATTAAACCTTTGTTGCGAATCTCTTTAACATAGGCAGCATCACCGATCTGAGCACGAAAGCCATCAGCAATCTTATTGCCCAGCTCAGCCGCACGTTGATCCAGCTTTTCTTCAGTAATGGTATTCACAACGGCCAGAGCCGCAGCACAACAGAGCGGGTTGCCGCCGTAAGTTGAACCATGATTGCCCGGCCCGAAAACAGCTGCGGCTTTACCATTGGCAAGGCAGGCACCAATCGGTACCCCGTTGCCCAGGCCTTTGGCGGTGGTGACAACGTCAGGCAGAATGCCGTTTTGCTGGTAGGCGAAATAGGTGCCTGTGCGGCCGTTACCGGTTTGTACCTCGTCCAGCATTAATAGCAGGTCACTGGCGTCGCAGATATCCCGTAATTCATTGAGGTAATCATCGGCTGGAATAATAATGCCGCCTTCGCCCTGAATCGGTTCAACCAGAATGGCAACCACATTGGTATTGTTGGCGATAATATTTTTGACTGCGGCAACATCATTATAGGGCGCACGAACAAAGCCGCTGACCAGTGGTTCAAAACCAGCCTGTGCCGAACGGTTGCCGGTGGCACTCAGCGTTGCCATCGTCCGGCCGTGGAACGAACCTTCCATCACAATAATGGTCGGGGTGTCGATACCTTTGGTATGGCCGAATTTGCGCGCTATTTTAATCGCCGCTTCATTCGCTTCAGCACCTGAATTACCGAAAAAAACGTTTTCCATCCCGGAAATCTGCGTGAGACGTTCAGCCAGACGTTCCTGATTGGTGATGGTATACAGGTTGGAAGTGTGGATCAGTTGACTGGCCTGCTCACTGATGGCCGTGGTGACGGCGGGGTGCGCATGGCCAAGACCGCATACAGCAATACCGCTGAGAGCATCCAGATATTTGTTGCCATCTGTATCAAACAGCCAGCAGCCTTGTCCGTGATCAAATGCGACGGAAAGACGCGAGTAAGTATTCATGACGGGCTGTGTAGACATCTAAGTCCCTCTGTTAGTCCCTCTATGTAACGCAAAACGGCAGCTATAATTAAGGCTGCCGAACGGAAAACCAGCCATTCTATGTACTTGCCGGACAATAAGCAAGATAGCGTCGACAACTTGAGATTGGGCAAGGGTGTCCCCATATAGTTTTCAATGGCGTATTTATCATCAGCGGGTATGATAGCGACGGTTATACAGACGGATTATTTTCCGGTTATACCTGAGTAAACTGATCAGGTTTGTGTTAGGATTTTCTCATCAATTATAGATTAACGTCAGTGAGCTGGCGGTCAGTTAAAGCATAGGTAGATTTATGAGCGTTATAGACACGATTAAAGAGCAGATTGAATCCAACGATATCCTCTTATACATGAAGGGTACACCTCGTTTTCCACAGTGCGGGTTCTCTTCCCGTGCCTCTGAAGCGGTCATGTCCTGTGGCGCCCGTTTTGCCTTTGTTAATATTCTGGAAAGCCCGGAGATTCGTGCTGAGCTGCCTAAATATGCAAACTGGCCAACGTTTCCCCAGCTGTGGATTAAAGGTGAGCTGATCGGTGGTTGTGACATTATTGCTGAAATGGCTGCCAATGGTGAGCTGAAAGAGCTGATTGATTCTGTCGCTGTAGCAGATGACTCAGCCGAAGGTTAATCGATCTGAATAGCTGCGCCAGAGCGTTTTTGCCGATGGCGCACAAGAGGCACTGGCCATCAAAAGCTATTAGTTGATGATGGACAATGTTTGATAGGCATAGTTTATTGGTTACATAGTTGTCTTTTATTAGTGTTATAAAGGAACAGCAACTAAGCTATCACCACTTAATTTTTTACACGTTGTGTATTTACATAATTGTTTAACGCTTAACTTAACAATGGAGATATAAAATGGGCGTATTAGTAGGTAAACAGGCTCCTGATTTCACGACAGCAGCGGTACTGGGTAATGGTGAGATCGTTGAATCTTTCACGCTGTCTGAAGCAATTAAAGGTAAGAAGGCTGTTGTATTCTTCTACCCATTGGACTTCACATTTGTTTGTCCATCTGAGCTGCTGGCTTTTGATCACCGTATTGAAGAGTTCAAAAAGCGTAATGTTGAAGTGATCGGTGTTTCTATCGATTCTCACTTCTCCCACAACGCATGGCGTAACACCCCTGTTGATCAGGGTGGTATCGGTCCGGTTCAGTACACGCTGGTTGCCGATATGACTCATACCATCTGTAAAGATTATGATGTTGAATCTGAAGGTGGTATGGCTTTCCGTGGTTCTTTCCTGATCGACGAAGATGGTCTGGTGCGTCACCAGGTTGTTAACGATCTGCCACTGGGTCGTAACGTTGATGAAATGCTGCGTATGGTTGATGCTCTGGCATTCCACCAGACTCACGGTGAAGTATGTCCAGCAGGCTGGACTGAAGGTGACAAAGGTATGGACGCTTCTCCTGCAGGCGTAGCTGCATACCTGAGCGAGAACGCTGACAAGCTGTAATTCTATTATCGCGCAGCGTTGACAGAGCAGCTGCCAGACGTATCGCGACGCGATACTTACTAGTAGCTGGAAAAAAAAACCGCCATCTGGCGGTTTTTTTATTCTGAAAGTGAGCTGTAATAAACTTTTTCGCGTTTTTTCTAGCAAGCGACGCAGTCGCGTCTAAACACTAGCAAGTCGCGCAGCGACGTCTGATCTTTCTTATTCGTAACGGTGTTCCATCATCTGCCAGCCGCCCAGGTCTTTCCAGCGATTAACGATGGTGCAGAACAGCTCTGCTGTTTTCATCGTATCGTAGAGCGCGGAATGGGCCTGTTTGCCATCAAAATCGATATCGGCCAGGTCGCAGGATTTCGCCAGCACTGTATGACCAAAAGCCAGACCTGCCAGAGTGGCGGTATCGAAGGTTGAGAAGGGGTGAAACGGGTTGCGTTTAATATCGCAGCGTTCAGCGGCTGCGGTGACAAAACCATGATCAAATGAAGCGTTGTGGCCTACCAGAATAGCCCGTTTGCACTGGTGAGATTTGACGGCCTTGCGGATCGGTTTAAAGATTTTTTCCAGGGCTTCCTCTTCAGGTATTGCGCCGCGTAACGGGTTGTACGGGTCGATACCCGTAAAGTCGAGTGCCGCTTTTTCAAGGTTTGCGCCTGCAAATGGCTCAACGTTAAACTCATAACTTTCATCGATCAGCAGATTGCCATCATCATCCATTGTCAGGGTGACTGCTGCTATCTCAAGCAGAGCGTCGGTCTGTGCATTAAAACCAGCGGTTTCCACGTCGATAACGACGGGAAGATAACCTCTGAAACGGTTAGACATCGGGTGCTGGTACTGAGCGCTTCTGTTCAATGCATATCCTTAATGGCCAGTTTGATAGCCAAGTTTGCTAATTACCTGGGGCTTAGTGTAAAGAGTTGGTCCTGATTACACAAATAACTCTGCAGGCGCTGTTGCCCTGGGGGTAACGTGCTAGAATCTAAAGGTTTTAACGCTCGTGCCGATAACAGGGGTGGCAAATTAGACCTTTACATTTTGTTGGATTCCGGTTGTTTATGCGTATTGCTGTATGGTTGCTTTTATCCGTTTGTTCTCTTCCGGTTTTCGCGGTAGGTTATTCTGCATCTCTGGAACAGTCCCGGTGGGAACTGGAGGCCTCCAAATTCAGTTGCCGTTTATCACAAAAGATTCCTTTGTTTGGTGAAGGCGAGTTTAATCAGGAAGCCGGTGAAACGGTGCGCTTTACATTAAAGCCTCTGCAGGGTCATGGTCTGAAAGGCCAGGTGCAGATTATGGATGCTGCGTCTTCCTGGCAGCCGGGTGCCGGCATTCGTGAGATCGGTGAAGTTAAGTTTTCAACGGATGGTACTATTGCTGTGCCTACCAGTTATTCGCAACAGATGCTGGCAAGTCTGTTCCGTGGGCGGATGCCGGTATTTTTAGCTCAGAACTGGGCAGAAACCGGTGAGTCGGTGCGTATTGGGCTGTCGGCGGCTAACTTTCCCCCTGCCTATGAAGCGTATGCTGACTGTATCTCGGGCCTGTTGCCGGTTAACTACCGGCAGATTGCCAGAACCGCCGTGTTGTTCCCTTCGGCCCAGTGGCGGCTGTCTGATTCCACTAAAGCGCGTCTCGATCTGATTGCGATCTACGTCAATAATGATGATTCGGTGAAATCAGTGTTTGTTGATGGCCATTCTGATGCCCAGGGGCGGCGACTGGCTAACCGGGATCTGTCGAAGAAGCGGGCAGAAGCGGTTACCGCTTATCTGGAGCAGAAGGGCGTCAGCCCGGATCGTATTATTACCCGCTATCATGGTGAGCGTTATCCGGTAGCTCAGGGTAATGACCGCAAAACCCGTGAGCGCAGTCGGCGGGTGACTATCCGCTTAGACCGGAATTAAGCATCCTTCAATCAAGCGGTTGCAACGCTATACCCCCTGTTACTCTGGCGTAATCGTGCTACAATTACGCCCTTTCCTATTTTAGTATCCGCTAGAGACTATGGTGCTCTCTACGGGCTTACTTTGCGTTTGGAGCCTCTCTATGTCCGACATCAAAAAGGTTGTGCTGGCCTATTCCGGCGGCCTTGATACTTCTGTAATCGTTCGCTGGTTACAGGAGACCTATAATTGTGAAGTAGTAACCTTTACCGCTGACCTGGGTCAGGGCGAAGAGGTTGAGCCAGCGCGTGCTAAAGCTCAGGCGCTGGGTGTAAAAGAGATCTATATCGAAGATCTGCGGGAAGAGTTTGTCCGTGACTTTGTTTTCCCAATGTTCCGGGCCAACACTATCTATGAAGGTGAATACCTGCTGGGTACCTCTATCGCCCGTCCGCTGATCGCTAAGCGACTGATCGAAATCGCCAATGAAACCGGTGCTGATGCGATCTCCCACGGTGCAACGGGTAAAGGTAATGATCAGGTACGTTTCGAGCTGGGGGCTTACGCGCTGAAGCCGGGTGTAAAAGTGATTGCGCCATGGCGTGAGTGGGATCTGACCTCCCGCGAAACCCTGATGAACTATTGTAAAGAACACAATATTCCGGTTGATTTCTCCAGTAATAAGAAGAAATCACCTTACTCAATGGATGCTAACCTGCTGCACATCTCTTATGAGGGTGACATTCTGGAAGATCCATGGGCTGAAGCTGAAGATGATATGTGGCGCTGGTCTGTTTCCCCTGAGGAAGCTCCGGATCAGGCGACCTATCTTGAACTGACGTACGAGAAGGGTGATATCGTCGCTATCGATGGTAAGCCAATGAGTCCGGCGACTGTCCTCGAGTACCTGAACAAGGTCGGCGGTGAGAACGGCGTGGGTCGTCTGGATATCGTTGAAAACCGCTTTGTTGGTATGAAGTCCCGTGGCTGCTATGAAACTCCGGGGGGCACTATCATGATGCGCGCGCATCGTGCTATTGAGTCCATCACACTGGATCGCGAAGTAGCGCATATGAAAGATGAGCTGATGCCGCGTTACGCGAAGATTATCTATAACGGCTTCTGGTGGTCAGAAGAGCGTAAGATGATGCAGCAGATGATTGACTTCTCTCAGCGAAATGTGAATGGTGATGTTCGCCTGAAACTTTATAAAGGCAATGTCATTGTAGTCGGTCGTCGCTCTGAAAATAGTCTTTTCGATGAAAGTATCGCGACGTTTGAAGACGATGCCGGTTCTTATGATCAGAAGGATGCAGCCGGCTTTATTAAGCTGAATGCATTGCGCATGCGTATCGCTGCCAGCAAAGGACGTGATCTGCTTAACGGCTGATTTTGAAATAGCTGAAATAGCTGAAAAAGCCCTGATATGTACCCATATCGGGGTTTTTTTGTGTCTGTCCTGCTTTGATAATTATCTGATCTATATGATACTTTGATTAATTACACCCTAACGTAGAGTCCATGGAAATCAGCTACTCGGATAAAAAAGTTCTGATTGTTGATAACCGCCTTGAAGATCTTGGTGAACTCAAGATGATTCTGGGCAGCATGGGCGTGGCTGACATTCAGGTTGCCTCATCGGTCAATATGGCACTGGTGCTGCTGCGGCAGATACATTACGACATCTGTTTTGTATTGTTTGACCTGGGTAAAGACAATAAGAATGGTCTGCAGCTGATTCAGGAAGCAACCGCGGAAGGGATTCGCCGCTACGCCACAATTTTTACCCTGATTGTTGATCCGGAACGTTCTAAATTACTGTTTGGTTCTCTGGATAACTCGCCTGATACCTATATCTCTAAACCCTATTCAGAGCCTAAAGTGCGCGTGCGTTTAGAGAAAATAATGCGCGTTAAGCAGGTTGTACGTCCGCTCGATGAGCTGCGGGATCAGGGGCGGATGCCTGAGGCCCTGAAGATGTGTGATCAGTTAACGCGGAGCTATCCGGCGCTGAGGCTTTATATTCATCGGTTGAGAGGAATTATTCTGCTTGAGGAGGGCAACTATGCCGAGGCCGGGCAGTTGTTTGATGCCATTGTTGCTCAGCGGGTGCAGCCCTGGGCCCGGGTGGGTCTGGGTGTTGCACTTTACCGCCTGGGGGATTATCTGAATGCCCGTGAGGTGTTGCAGCAGGTGATTGATGGCTCGCACTTTTGTGTTGAAGCGTATACCTGGCTGGCCCGCACGTTCAGGGCCATGGGGGAGCGGGGAGAAGCGATCGGTTTGCTGCGTAAAGCGGTGATGTTGCAGCCTACAGTGCCGGAGCTGTTGGGGGCGCTTGGCAGCCTGGCGGCACAAAATCAGGAATGGAATGTGGCGGTGGAAGCCTACAGTAGTGCGATTCGGCACGCGCGGCAAAGCTGTTTTCAGTCTGATGATTACTATTTCAGTCTGGTGTCTGCCCTGCTGGCCCGGGATAATTTCGACCAGGGGATTGAAGAGCATGCGATCCGCACCCTTGAAGATGCCATGCTGGCGTTCCCTGGTGAGCCGATTGTGCAGTTCAAATCCCGTCTGATGGCGGCGCAGGTTTATCGGCGCGCCGGGATTCAGGCCCGCGCTGACCTTGCTGCCCGTAATGCGTTCGAGCTGTTCTGTGAACTGGAACTGACCGAAAAAGCAGAATGGGTTGAGCCTTTTCTGGAAGGGATGGAAGGCACCTCCGTTGAATCCGATGCTCAAACGATGAAACAGCTTGTTAATCGTGACAGTGCTGCGCTGGAATGGGGTAAGCTAAACATTCAGGGGATGCTTTCATACCGTAAAAAAGACTACCAGAAAGCGCTGGGTTTCTTTGTCCGTGCCGATAGTATTCTGCCTAATAATCCCAGCCTGACGCTGAACCTTGTGCAGACGGCTCTTGAGCAGGCACGTCATCCGGGAAAGCAGCGATCGGAGTTGCTGCTGTTGAGCGATAATGCGCTTTACGGTATCAACTATGGTGCTTTGAGCCTGCGCCAGCAAAAGCGCTATCTGTCACTTTCTGATCGTTGTGCTGATATGGTCAGAATGATGGTTGAAGACCAGCGCGAAGCAGAAGTGAATATCTGATAGCGCGGGTGAAACGCTGCCGAATTTTATGCAGCGTATCACCGCATTGCCAGTGATCACTTGGCGAGGGCTGAATGGTCGATCTTTGTTTATCGCGCCGGGCTTAGAATAAAATTGTATCGTCATCACCGAGTATGGAATTGTCCATGACCGGCTGATTATTGCCATCAACTTTATAGGCGGAACGGGCGAGTTTGCGTGTCAGCAGTTTCTGTTGAGCGGCTTCAGGCAAGTCGGTAAACAGAATGGTTTGCTTGGATATCAGCAGGTCGATCAGGTCTTCTATAATACGACTGACTTCTGAGTCAGTTTTATCCAGGAGTTCCTTAGGACTTTCTGCTTCGCTATTGTTGGACAGAAAAGCGATTACATCTGGATCAGAGATATCAGCTACCGTGGAATTTTCAACCGGATTAGCTGAAAGTGAAGTAACTCGCCCCTGTTCATCTCTTACTGCATACAGCATAAGCCTGTGTTCCGCGGTTGTCTGATTTTAAATTGAATAAATAGTTTACTATAGTGGTTTAAGTATGTATGCGATTATTCTCGTGGGTCAAGCCTGTGCTGGCAGATTGAGCACAAACGTGGGCTGATTTGCGTCATGGATAGCAGCGCGGGTGGTTGCCCTTTGATTGCATAATGAGGAGTGGCTATATAAAATCCCCCCACTAAATAAGCTTCCTGAAGGGTTGCAGTGCAGATCATCATGATCGCGGCAGCCCTTTTTTATTGTACCGAGAGACTATGAAATCCCATAAAGTCCAGCAAGCACCGATACCGATGCGCACCGTCGGTCCGATTAAAATTAGTGGTCATGTCCTGAATGAGAAAGTGTCGGTGCCGCTGGCGACCTATGAAACGCCGCTCTGGCCTTCAGTTGGCCGCGGCGCACGAGTCTCCGTTCTGGTGGATGAGGGGATCAAAACCACAGTAGTCGATGAGCGTATGAGTCGCTCGATCCTGCTGGAAGCGGATGATGCACTGGAAGCATTTCAAGCGCTGGAATCGATCAAATCCCGTAAAGATGATCTCAATCAGGTAGTCTCGACGACCAGTCGGTTTGCGAATCTGATCGATATGCACAGTCAGATCGTCGCTAACCTGATCTATCTGCGACTGGAGTTCACCACCGGGGATGCCTCGGGTCATAATATGGTGACCAATGCTGCCGATAAGCTGATTCCCTGGATACTGCGCGAGTACCCGCAGCTGCGCTACTCTTCAATTTCAGCTAACTACTGTTCCGATAAGAAAGCCACGGCTGTGAACGGTATTCTGGGGCGGGGTAAATATGTTGTCAGTGAAATTCTGATTCCCCGTGAACTGTGTGAGCGGCGCCTGAAAACCACACCGGAAAAAATTGTTGATCTGAATATCAAGAAAAACCTTATAGGTACGATGGTCGCTGGCGGTTTACGCAGTGCTAATGCCCATTACGCTAATATGTTGCTGGCATTTTATCTGGCCACGGGTCAGGATGCTGCCAATATTATTGAGGGGTCTCAGGGCATCGTACATGCGGAAGTGCGCAACGGTGATCTGTATTTTTCCTGTACGCTGCCTAATTTAATTGTTGGTAGTGTGGGGAATGGCAAAGGGATCGATTTTGTTGAGCAGAATCTTGCGGCCCTGGGTTGTAAAGAAGCACGGCAGCCCGGTGAAAATGCCCGGCGCCTGGCGGCTATCTGTGCCGCAACGGTGCTCTGCGGCGAATTGTCGCTGATGGCGGCGCAAACTAACCCTGGCGAGTTGATGGAATCCCATTTAAAAATGGAACGCTGATGTCTGATCAGACGAATGACCGAAAAATAGAACATATCCGGGCGATTGAGAATGATCCTCTGACGGATCGTAATGGTCGGTACTTTGATCAGATCCAGCTCTGTCACCGGGCGTTGCCTGGGCTGGCGCTGGACCAGATTGACACCTCGGTTGAGTTTCTGGGTAAAAAACTGAGCTTTCCGCTGTTGATCTCCTCTATGACCGGCGGCGATCATCCGCTGATTAATACCATTAACCGCCATCTTGCTGAGGCCGCTGAACGTACTGGTGTTGCACTTGCTGTAGGGTCGCAACGGGTGATGTTTACCCAGCCCTCAGCCCGGGAAAGCTTTGATCTGCGCGGCTATGCGCCAAATACTGTGTTACTGGGTAATATCGGAGCGGTGCAGTTGAACTATGGGTTTGAACTGGAACAGTGCCAGCAAGCGGTTGATCTGCTGGGGGCCGATGGCCTCTATCTGCATCTGAATCCGTTGCAGGAAGCGGTGCAGCCTGAGGGCGACACTGACTTTTCTGGCCTGCAGGAAAAAATTGCTAAGGTAGCCGCAGGTTTACAGCAGCCGGTGTTGCTGAAAGAGGTGGGGGCGGGCTTGTCGCCGCAGGATATTGAAAGTGGTATTGCCGCCGGAATTAAGTGGTTTGATCTGGCTGGTCGCGGCGGGACATCCTGGAGCCGTATCGAGCATCACCGTAGTGAAAGAAGTGACGATGATCTGGGATTGTGCTTTCAGGACTGGGGGCTTTCGACGCCTCAGGCGCTTAAATTGGCGCAACCGTATCAAAATAGTGCAGCTTTCATCGCCAGTGGTGGTCTCAGGGATGGGATTGATATGGTTAAATCTGTTATACTCGGCGCCTCGCTCTGCGGCATGGCCGCACCGTTCCTGAAACCGGCTATGGATTCTGCCGATTCTGTGGTCCGGATAATAGAGCAGCGCCGGCGTGAATTCACCACAGCGATGTTTTTGCTGGGAATGCCGGATATTAATAGTTTATTTATGAATCGGGCTCTCATTCTGGGCGAGCGTTGAGGATTTTAAGTACGTATGTCCGTCGGTATTGATGAAATCAGCTTTTACACTTCCAACTATTATCTGGATCTTAAAAACCTGGCTAAGGTCCAGGAAATAGATGCTGATAAATATTATCAGGGAATCGGGCAGGAAAAGATGGGGATGCCTGCCCCGGATGAAGATGTTGTAACGATGGCGGCAAACGCAGCCCTGCCTCTGATTGAGCGGGTTGGCACGGATGCTATCAGCACGGTCATGTTCGCGACTGAGACCGGTATTGATCAGTCAAAGTCCGCGGGTGTTTATGTCCACCGTTTACTGGGTCTGACATCGCGCTGTCGCGTCGTAGAACTGAAGCAGGCTTGCTACAGTGCCACGGCCGCTATTCAGATGGCCTGTGCGTTGGTGGCCCGGCAGCCAGATAAGAAAGTACTGGTTATCGCTTCCGATGTCGCCCGTTATGATCTGGGCACCTCCGGTGAAGCGACTCAGGGCTGCGGGGCTGTTGCGATGCTGATTGCAGCTAATCCCCGTCTGGTTGAACTCGACCCTGAAGTGGGCAATCACACTGAAGATGTGATGGACTTCTGGCGCCCGAACTACCGTTCGACTGCGCTGGTCGATGGGAAGTATTCGACCAAAATTTATCTGCAATCCCTGAAGCATGCCTGGGAACACTTCTGTGAAGTCAGCTCGCTGGCGTTCACCGATTTTCAGCATTTCTGTTATCACCTGCCCTTTACACGTATGGCGCAAAAAGCGCACAAACATCTGGCGCGTGTGAATAGCAGTGTACTGACACCGGAGTTACTGGATCAGCAGGTTGAAGACACGCTGGTGTATAACCGTATTATCGGTAACAGCTACACTGCGTCGATGTATATTGGTCTCGCCTCCCTGCTGGAAAACTGCAAGCATAACCTGGCCGGCAAGCGGGTTGGTTTTTTCAGTTATGGGTCAGGTTCGGTGGCTGAATTTTTCTCCGGTAAAATTGTTGCCGGTTATGAAAAATGCCTTCATAGTGAGGCGCATAAGAATATGCTGGATGCCCGCAGTGAAGTCTCTTATGAAGAATACCTCGAACTGTATAACGATACCGATCCCGTTGATGGTGGTGTTCATACTATGACAGAAGGCACCACCGGTCGTTTCCGTCTGGCGGGGATCTCCCATCATAAGCGTGAATATATCGCCTGCTAAGGGCGCTTCAGTTAAGGGCTCTGTTTCATGAAGGCGTGTGCCCCCGGTAAGCTGATTCTCAGTGGAGAACACTCGGCCGTCTATGGGGCACCGGCTATCGCGTTGGCGGTGAACCGCTATATCTATTGTCACGGCCTGCCTTCTTCTGTTGAGGGCCTGAGTCTGAGTTTGCCCGATGCGGGCTGGCAGACTCAGATCAGCTGGTCTGAACTACGTCAGTTGAGCACACGGCTGGATCAGCGCTTTGCACAGTTTGAACAAAGTCAGCTGAGTGCCGGAGAGATCCTTGAAGCCCCTCAGCAACTGGCGTTATATGCCCTGAGTCAGTGTCTTCATGCTACCGATCCTGACGCCGGTTTACTTCTGGAAATTCATTCGCAGTTACCGCTGGGGTCCGGTATGGGGTCATCCGCCGCACTGAGTGCTGCGGTCACCGCTGTCGGACAGGCTCTTTTCTCCCAATCTTTGCCAACAACTGCACTGTTTCAGCGGGTACGCTACTGTGAGCGCCTGTGCCACGGGCGTGGCGGACTGATCGATGCGGCCACGGTCAGCCATGGCGGGATGGTGCAGGTGCATAATGGCGCGATTGAGTCGCTGCCGCTCCAGCTCGATAGTGGCTGGTTTTATATACATACCGGAGTGCCTGCGGTGGGTACCGGTGACTGTGTTGATTATGTCCGCCGTCGTTTTGCTGCAACCGATATCTGGCAGGTTTTTACGGCGGTGACTCAGCAGCTGAGTGCCGTCCTTGTTAAAGGGGATGACCCCCGTGAACTGATCCGCGAAAATCACCGTTTATTGACCCGGATCGGCGTTGTGCCAGAACCGGTGCAGCAATTTATCGCGGCGCTGGAACAACTGGGGGGAGCGGCTAAAGTAAGTGGTGCCGGTGCGGTAGCGGGAGACGCTGCTGGTGCGCTGGTCGCTTATGCGCCGGATATTGATCTGCACGCACTTTGTCAGCAATACGGATATCGTTTTATGCGGATTGAAGAGGATAGTAGGGGAGCCCGTCTTGAAGATTAAGGTAACCGCCCCGGGCAGTCTGATGCTGATGGGCGAACACGCCGTGTTGTTTGGTCAGCGGGCGCTCGCCTGCGCGGTGGATAAGCGCATCACCGTGACACTGACTCCGCGGCAAGACCGGAGCGTCAATATCGATTCTGAGCTGGCACAGTACAACAGTACTCTGGACGAGCTCACCCCGCACACTGAGCTTAGTTTTGTCCTGACCGCCATTGCGCGTCAGGCAGCATCGCTGCCGGGTGGTTTTGATCTGCTGATCCGTTCAGCCTTTTCCCATACCGTCGGTTTGGGGTCGTCGGCGGCAGTGACGGTGGCGGTGGTGACCGCATTACAGGCCTATTCAGGTAATGACTGTGACCCACAGGCTCTGTTCAGTGAATCGCTGGCGGTGGTGCATCAGGTGCAGGAGGGGCGCGGCTCTGGTACCGATCTGGTCGCTGCCGTTTATGGCGGCGTAGTAGGGTATACCGTGGCAACAGCGGGTATGGCGCCTCAGATTCGGCGGTTGCGGGGGATCCCTACGATCAGTCTGTTTTATGTCGGTTATAAGATGAAAACCCCGGATGTGTTGCAGCGGGTTGAGGCATTTGCGGCGCAGTCGCCGGACCTTTATGCTGAACTCTACCGCCTGATGGGGCAGACCACTGAACAGGCCGAAAGGGCTGTGGATAATGCTGACTGGCCGCAGTTTGGCCGTCTGATGAATATCTATCAGGGGCTGATGGATGCCCTGGGGGTAAATAACCGGGATCTGGCTGAGATTATCTACACGCTGCGCAGCGCTCCTGAAGTGATGGGGGCTAAAATATCCGGCTCTGGTCTGGGGGATTGCGTCTTAGCGCTGGGCAATCCGCTGGACTTTCCACTGTCATATGAACAGATTCCTGTCACTGTATCTGCGGAGGGTGTTACCGTTGAGTCTATCTGAAGCTATTACTAAACAACGGGTGATAAACAGTTATCTGTCGGCGACTGTGGCTCCCATAGGCGACACCACTGATGCGCTGTTTGCTCCGAGCAATATCGCCCTGTGTAAATACTGGGGCAAGCGCGATGCCGAACTGAATCTGCCGATTAACAGCAGCTTGTCGATCTCGCTGGCGCACCTGGGTAGCCGGACAAAAATCTCCATTAGCGACAGCGACCAGGTCTGGCTTAACGGCAGCCGGGTCTCCGCGGATGACAAGTTCGCCGCTAAAGTGATCGCCTTTGTTGATCTTTTCCGCCGTGGTGCAGATCACTGCATCAAAGTGGAAACCGAGAACAATATTCCCACCGCTGCGGGACTGGCTTCGTCGGCCTCAGGCTTTGCCGCACTGATGCTGGCGGTGGACCGGTTTTATGGCCTTAATCTCGAACCGCAGGTGTTGTCCGCTTTTGCCCGTATGGGTAGCGGCAGTGCCAGCCGCTCTCTCTACAATGGTTTTGTCGAGTGGCAGATGGGCATCCGTGAAGATGGCATGGATAGCTTTGCACTGCCATTAGATTGTCGCTGGGATGATCTGCGTATTGGTCTGGTGAAGGTGAGTACCGCCGAGAAAGCGGTTGATTCCCGTTCCGGGATGAACCGCACTGTCGATACTGCGCATCTGTATCAGAGCTGGCCTTTGCAGGCGGCCACCGATCTTGAGCGTCTGCACCGGGCGATCAGCGAGAAGAACTTTACCCAGCTGGGCGAAACGGCGGAACAGAACGCGCTGTCGATGCACGCGACCATGATCGCCTCCTGGCCACCGCTGCTGTACTGGCAACCGGACTCTGTCGCCGCCATGCAGACCATCTGGCAAGCGCGGGCTGACGGGGTTGAGGTGTATTTCACCATGGATGCCGGGCCGAACATCAAGCTATTGTTTACCGCTGCTGCTGAAACCGCGGTGAAGCAGCGTTTCCCGGGTCTGGAAGTGGTCGCCCCATTTGCCTGAGTGTCCGTCTTTGAACCGGACGGTGGATCAGACAAGCGGCTTTATTCTCACCCGCCAGCAGCTCGATACCCCGGAAGGGATCAGCTTTCAGTTCTGGCTGAAATCCGGTGACCATGCTTTTCCGGTGACGGTGCCCGGTCAGGAAGGCGTGTTTTTTGTCCTTGAAGAGGATATCCCCCGGATCGAATCACTGCTGGCAACACAGCTTACGAATTCCACCGCATCCAGCCCCGGGTGGCGCTTACAATCTCTCCCCCTTAAGGATCTGCAGCAACGTCCGGTGTATGGCCTGTATAGCCGTTCTCTGGCGGTCTACCGGCAGCTGACGGATCTGCTGCAAACCTACGCGATCCCGATGATCGAAGAGGATATTCGCCCGGTTGACCGGTTTCTGATGGAACGCTTTATTCAGGACAGTGCCCGGGTTCGCCGGAGTGAGCAGACAGTGAAGCTGCAACCGGCCGATCTTGAGCCACAACTGCGGATGCTCTCGGTGGATATCGAAACGACCATGCGTGCGGACCGGATCTTCTCCATCGGTCTCTACGCCGATCAGCTCAGCAAAGTGCTGATTGTTGGCGATGGCCCGAATGAACCCTGGCTGGAATATGTCAATGATGAGCGGGCACTGTTGCAGGCGTTTATCCGTGAGGTTGAACGTTATGACCCGGATATCTTTATCGGCTGGAATGTCGTCGGTTTCGATTTTCGGGTGCTGCAGGAACGGGCCAGGCGGCTGCAGGTGCAGCTTAATCTGGGGCGTGATGGCAGCCGCATTCAGGTGATTGAGTCGGCCAATGGCAAGTGGTTCTGCCGCATCGCCGGGCGGGTGGTGCTGGATGGTATCGATACTCTCAAAGGGGCGACCTGGCAGTTCGAAAGTTTCTCCCTGGAATATGTCTCTAATCAGTTGCTGGAGCGGGGCAAGTTGCTTGGCCATCAGCAGGATGAGGGGATTAACCGGGGGGAGGAGATTCAGCAGGTTTACCGTAAAGATCCCCGTCGTCTGGCGGAATACAACCTGGAAGACTGCAAGCTGGTCTGGGATATCTTTGAACATGCCCAGCTGTTGCACTATCTGATCGAGCGTAGTCGTCTGACCGGCTTGCCGCTGGATAAAGTGGGTGGTTCAGCCGCCTCGTTTGATAACCAGTATCTGCCCCGTTTGCATCGTAAAGGCTATGTGGCACCGGTGTATGCCTCTGGTGAATCGCAGATGGGTGCGCCCGGCGGTTATGTGATGGAATCCCGGCCGGGTTTGTATAATCAGGTGCTGGTGCTCGACTTCAAGAGTCTGTACCCGAGTATTATCCGCACCTTTATGGTTGACCCTTATGCGCTGGCGGAGGGCACCGGCACAGAATGTCCCCCAGAGGATCTGGTACCGGGTTTTAACCATGCGATATTCACCCGCAAAGAGGCGATTCTACCGGAGATCATCGAGCGTCTGTGGCAGGCGCGGGACCGGGCTAAAGCGGAAAAAAATGCGCCGCTGTCCCAGGCGATTAAGATCATTATGAACAGCTTTTATGGGGTGCTCGGCTCTAATGTTTGTCGCTTCTTTGATCAGCGATTGGCGGGCTCAATCACTCTGCGTGGTCATGAGATTCTCACCCGCACCCAGGCAAAGATTGAGCAGCAGTTTGGTTACAAGGTGATCTACGGCGATACCGATTCGGTGTTTGTCTGGCTGGGGGATGACTTCCCGGTGGATAAAGCACCGCAAGAGGGTCGCAGGCTGGAACAGTTTCTCAATCAATGGTGGCAGGACGAGGTACAGCAGCGTTTTGGTTTGCCCTGCCATCTGGAACTGGAATATGAAACCCACTACCGCCGTTTTCTGATGCCGACCATGCGCCACTCAGAAAAGGGCACCAAGAAGCGTTATGCCGGTATCCGCCACTTTGCGGATGGCAGCGAAGAACTGATTTTTAAAGGGCTGGAATCGGTCCGTTCCGACTGGACGCCACTGGCCCGCAGAGTTCAGCGGGAACTGTACCGGCTGATCTTCAGTGATGCACCCTACACCGACTATCTGAAGCAGATTGTGCATGATTTACGCTCGGGATTGCTGGATGACGAGCTGGTTTATCGCAAGCGTCTGCGCCGACCGTTAGATGAATATCAGAAGAACCGTCCACCCCATGTACAGGCGGCGCAGAAAGCCTATGATGAATTAAAGAAAAACAATCGTCAGGGTAATATTTCTGCGGGGATGCATATCGAATATCTGATCACCGTCAACGGCCCTGAGCCGGTGTCGTTCTCCACCTCGCCAATCGACTATCAGCACTATCTCGACCGTCAGCTGGTACCCATTGCCGATGGCATTCTGATGTTTCTCGATGACAGTCTTGATGGCATCTCGGCACCGCAGATCAGTCTTTTCTGAGCCCGCTGCTGGCTGCGGAAATCCTCTTTATCAGCCCCTATAAGTATCGGTGATATCTACAACTTTCAGCCCCGGGGTTTCACCAAAACTTCACTGTGATCGACCCGTCAATCTCAGATAATAGGCTGCGTCGAAATCCTTCAGATGAGATCTGATGTAGCGGGAGAGATCATGAATCAGTCACACAACCCTCCACAGCCCTGGCTGTTAACGCCGGGGCCTATCAATACCAGTTTAAGTGTTAAACAGGCGATGCTGCATGACTGGGGGTCCTGGGATAGTGACTTTCGCGCGCTGACCCAATCGGTTTGTGAGCAGCTGGTGAGTTTTATTGATGATCAGAATGCTTTTGTCTGTGTGCCCGTACAGGGCAGTGGCACCTTTGCGGTAGAAGCCACTCTGGGGACGCTGATCCCAAAACAGGGTAAAGCGCTGGTGTTGATTAACGGTGCTTATGGTCAGCGGATGACTAAAATACTCGACTACATGGGGCGCGATTATGTGGTGCTGGATAAAGGTGATTATGAACCACCCCGTGGGGCAGAGGTTGACGCCATACTGGAACAGGATAAAGGCATAACCCATGTCTTGCTGGTGCATTGTGAAACCAGTTCCGGCATTCTTAACCCTGTCGCTGAGATTGCTGAGGTGGTTGCGCAGCGTGGCCGGGGGCTGATTATCGATTCGATGAGTGCCTTTGGCGCTGTTGAGATCCACAGCCGCGAGGTTCGTTTTGATGCGCTCATCTCCTCTGCGAATAAATGCTTTGAAGGGGTGCCGGGGTTTGGTTTCGCGCTCATCCGTAAAACCGTACTGCAACACTGCGCCACCCATGCTCACTCGCTGAGTATGGATCTGTATGACCAGTGGCAGTATCTCGAAAAAACCGGTCAGTGGCGCTTTACGCCGCCGACGCACGTGGTGGCCGCTTTTATTCAGGCGCTGAAAGAACACCATCAGGAGGGCGGGATTGCCGGTCGCTTTGCCCGCTACAGCCGCAACCAGCAACGGCTGGTGGCGGGGATGCGCAAACTGGGCTTTGAAACCCTGCTGGCAGATGAGTGGTTATCGCCGATTATTGTCACTTTTTTCGCTCCCGGGCATGAAAACTTCAGTTTTCAGCGTTTCTACGATCTGCTGAAAGCGCGTCACTACATTATCTACCCGGGCAAGCTCACCATGGCAGAAAGTTTCCGGCTGGGCTGTATCGGCCAGCTGCATGATACCGAGATCGATGGTTTGCTGGTGGCCGTGTCTGAGGTCCTTGATGAGATGCAGATTGCGAACGGCAATCCAAACCCTTAACTGATGTGGGTGGTCGAAAACGGCTGCCGGGAGAAAGCAATGTACCGTTACGAACGTCAATATATTGGTTCGCTGCAAGCGATTATTATGGACTGGGCAGGCACCACCGTCGATTTTGGTTCGATGGCGCCTATTCGTGCTTTTCAGGGGCTGTTTGCTAATCAGGGGGTGCCGATCTCTGAAGAGGAAGCCCGTGGCCCAATGGGCACCGAGAAGCGTGAGCATATTCGCCAGCTGTGCCACCATCCGCGTATTCGGGCAGCCTGGGTGGAAGCGAAGGGGGAGGCGCCGACTGAAGCCGATATCGACCGACTGTACAAAGCGTTTGTGCCTTTGCAGGTCGCTGCCATTGCGGAAACGGCGGTGCTGATTCCGGGTCTGACCGATGTGCTGGCCTGGTGTGAAGCGTCCCATGTGAAAGTCGGTGCTAATACGGGCTACGCTGATGAGATGATTGACGGCTTACTGGTGCGTGCAGCAGCGCAGGGATATTCCCCCCAGTCAAATATCTGTGCGACACAGGTGCCTAAAGGTCGTCCCTATCCCTATATGGCGATGATGAATGCGATTGAACTGGGGGTAGAAAATCTCGCCGCCTGCGTCAAGATTGACGACACACTCACCGGTATCGATGAAGGCCTGAATGCCGGTATGTGGACGGTTGGCGTCGCGATCAGCGGTAACGAAGTGGGTATGAGTCTGGAGCAGTGGAATGAACTCAGTGATGACCAGCGGGATGGGTTGCGTATTAAAGCCTATGATCGCTTCAACCGGGCCGGTGCCCACTATGTGATCGACAGCATCGCCGATCTGATTCCGGTGCTGGAAGAGATAGAAATGCGTCTGGCAGCGGGAGAGAAACCTTAAATTCAGACGCCTGTTAGAGATTAGTGGCAAGATAAAAAGAGCGCTTATCGGGCGCTCTTTTTCGTTAAGTTGAGGCAGGCTTACCGAGCTATTATTACCGAGCTACTAAAACAGCTCTAAACGCTTCGCCATCTCCTGCCAGCGCTTAATTCTGTGCTCACTCTTTCCGGATCGGCGGGCGACAGCATCGACCAATATATTGGCGGTGAGAACCAGCCCCCAGGTGGACTCCAGAAACAGCCCCGATTTGGATTTTGAGTGGATCACATGGGCGTTGTATTCGCTGGCCCAGTGGCAGAACTCGTCACTGATAATAACGATCTGTATCCCCTTTTCGGCGGCAATCTCGCAGAGCAGGCGTCCTTCCGGCGCATAGGGGACAACATCAAGTATAATCAGTGTGTCATATCCCGACTGAAATCTTGGTTTCTCTTCCAGCCACTCCCCCAGCATACTGTCGTGGGGCGACAGGTACTGCACACGATCTCTTGCCAGCGACAGGCGTCGGCAAAAATCCTCTGCGGCACCACGGATCGATTGAAACCCCGAGACATAAACCCGGGTGGCGACACTGACACAACGCACCAGGTCTTCCCAATCGGTGGTTTCAAACTGTTCATACAGGCGCATCATCGCTTTTAACTCAAGTTTCAGATTGTCCTGATAGAAGGTGTCACCAGAGAGGCGTTCACTGTCCGAGGCAGCCATCGGAATAAACTCTTTCTGCAGTTCGGCCTTCAGCGCAGAGATCCCCTGATACCCTGCGCGTTTCAGAAAGCGGCTGACCGTAATCTGGCTGACGGCGGCTTTTTCGGCAATCGATGCCCCGGTTTCATAACTGATCTGGTCGAGATTGAGCAGGATAAACTGCGCCACCCGTGCTTCAGATTTGGTGACATTGGGGATCAGTTCCTGAATTCTCTGGGCGGTTGTGGTGGCAATATGTTCAGGATTCGACGAAAACGTATTTTTCATTGTTATATCCACCGGTTGAATTGTGATGTGTGCCTTTAGTTGGTGCGCTTTATAATAAAAACCACCAGATTAGTGCATTTTAAGTGGTTATTTTATAGCCATTACTGCTATGGTTTTATATTAACTTATTGATATTAATGATTTTATTATAATGTTATAAATATAACACATTCTGATATTGAAAGAATAATACCACAAACTAGAATGAAATAACGGTGCTGATACAGGCCAGATCACTCATCTATTGACTCAGCTTAAAGGTAAGATAATGAACAACTCACTTTCTGTAACAGGTAGTCGAAGTGTCAGAAAAGCACTTGCCATTACCGGTATCGCACTCGCATCCGCTAGCTTTTCAAATGGGGTTTTGGCTGAAGAAACCCTCAATCTTTACAACTGGGGTGAATATATAAACCCTGAAGTTCTGGCCCGCTTTACCGAAGAAACGGGTATTAAGGTAACTCTGGATACATACTCCTCCAACGAGGAACTGCTGGCCAAACTGCAGGCTGGGGCGACCGGTTATGACATTATCTTTCCGTCGGTGCATATGCAGGACATCATGGCGCAGCTGAACCTGTTAGAAAAAACAGATATTAACCAGTCGCCGGGTTTTAAGAATATCGATACCAGTTTTCTTACCGCAGAATCCGATCCCAACGGTGAGTATTGCCTGCCTTATGCATGGGGAAGTGTCGGTATTCTGTACAACAAAAAGCAGGTCCCTGAACTGACCTCCTGGGCTGACTTTTTTGCCCTGCCTGCCCAGGGTAAGAATATCGCTATGCTTGAGGATATGCGCGAAGTTATCAGTGTCGGCCTGATCACTCACGGTAAAAGCGTTAACACCACCTCAAAGGATGACCTGAAAGTTGCTCAGGACTACATCATCAGGCAAAAAGATAATATCTCTGCATTTACCTATGACAGCATCCCCATGGTTCAGTCCGGCGATATTGCTGCCGCGCAATGGTATGTAGGCGCGATGCTCTACGTATTTGAAAACCCGGATGATCTGGCGTTTGTCATTCCGAAAGAGGGCGCCACCATGTATCAGGAAAACATGTGTGTGCTGAAAACTGCGCCTAACAAATCTAATGCGAAGAAGTTTCTTGAGTTCTTCACTCAGCCAGAAATCGCCGCTTTGAACACCAAGCAGCAAACTAACGGCACGATGAATAAAGAAGCGATTAAATTGCTGCCGGATTATCTGCGTAACAGTCCAAGCATTAACCCGCCGGCTGAAGTAAAAGCCAAATTGCAGATGTTTAAAGAGCTGGGTAAAGGCATCAAGCTGTATGACCGTGTATGGACGAAGATTCGCACGTCCTGATCGTTGTCCTCTAAGGCGGGGCCTCCCGCCGTTTTGATTTTTCGAGGTTGTTGATGAATACCCAGGCTCAGATATCTGAATACGTAAAAATACACCGCGCGCATCGTCAGTTTATTACGCCGGAAGGTGATGTGATACGCGCACTGGATGGCATTGATCTGTCGATTGCCCAGAGTGAATTTATCACTCTTTTGGGGCCATCCGGTTGCGGTAAAACCACACTCCTTAATATTGTTGCCGGTTTTGAAGAGCTGGATAGCGGCGATATTATGCTGGATGGTGAATCTATCATTCATAAGCCGCCGCATAAACGTCCGGTGAATACCGTCTTTCAGTCATATGCACTCTTTCCTCATATGACGGTTGGTGACAATGTGGGCTACGGTTTAGATATTGCCCGGGTAGACAAGCGCGAGCGAAACCGCCGCGTTGCTGAAGCACTGGAGATGGTCGGCTTAGCGGGTATTGAAAAACGTACCCCTATGCAGCTCTCGGGTGGTCAGCAACAGCGGGTGGCTCTGGCACGGGCTATCATTAACCGTCCCAAGCTTTTGCTGCTGGATGAACCGTTGTCCGCACTGGATAAAAATCTGCGCCTGCAGATGCAGATAGAGCTGAAGAATCTCCAGTCGGAATTAGGCATCTGCTTTATCTTTGTCACCCATGATCAGGAAGAAGCCCTGACCATGTCTGACCGGATTGTGGTCCTCAACGGTGGTAAGATTGAGCAGGTGGGCACGCCCGATGAGGTTTATCACCGTCCCAGGACTCACTTTGTCACCTCCTTCATTGGTGAAAGTAATGTCTTCAGCGGTCAGGTGATCAGTACAAGTGCTGCGGGTATGCAGGTCGACTGTGGTGGCTTTTCCCTGATCAGTACCGACCGCTCCCTGACGGAAGGGGAGTCTGTTGATCTGCTACTGCGCCCGGAACACCTGTCACTTACACCCCCCGCCGATTCCCCTGACTATGCCTCATTAACCCTGGAACTGGATCAGATCGTTTTTGTTGGTACCGACTATCAGCTGCATGGCAAGCTGCCGAACGGTATGGAAGTGTCCGCCCTGGTCCGGCGCACCAGCACCCCTTTGGCAAAAGGCTCTGTCGTTAAACTGTATTTTCAACATGATGCCCTGCACACCATTCCCTCCAGCCGGAGAACGCTATGAGTGTGTTTAAACTAAGCCGTAAACAGCTGACGCTGTTTGCCCTGTTAACGCCAACCACACTGTTTCTGCTGACGTTTTTTATTGGTCCGCTGCTGATTATGCTGGTGTACAGCTTTCTCGAGCCGGGACTCTATGGTGGCGTAGAGTGGAACTTCTATCACTGGAACTATGGCCGGGTATTTGGTTGGGCCGATGGTTTTTATGAGGAGTTTGATTCGGTTTATCTGGAGATTCTGCTGCGTTCGATAGGGCTAGCCCTGGTGACGGTGGTCTGCACCCTGGTGGTCTGTTATCCGGTGGCGTTCTGGGTGTCAACGCTCTCCTTTAAGAAGAAAAATATCTGTATCTTTCTGATTACCCTGCCGTTCTTTGCCAGCATGGTGGTGCGGTTGTATGCCTGGGTGCTGATTCTGCGCAACTCCGGGTTTGCCAATCAGTTTCTTGAGGCGTTGGGACTGATATCAGAACCGCTGAACCTGATGTTTTCCGGCACCGCCGTGATCATCGGTATGGTATATGTATTTATTCCCTTTATGTTTCTGCCGATCTACTCAAGTGTCGAGAAACTCGATAGAAATCTGCTGCAGGCCTCGCAGGATCTGGGGGCATCGCCATTAACCACTTTCCGTAAGGTCATTTTGCCGATCACCCTGCCGGGGATTGTTGCTGGCTGCATTCTGGTGTTTATCCCGAGCCTGGGTAACTTTATTGTTCCCGACCTGCTTGGTGGGGCTAAAGTGCTGATGATTGGCAATATGGTGGAACAGCAGTTCCTCTATGCCCGCAACTGGCCGTTTGGCGCGACACTTTCTATGGTGATCATTCTGTTAATGCTGATCATTCTGTCGATCTATCTGTATAAATCCACCAGAAATCAGGCAGCGTTGTAGGAGCCTATTATGAAAAAGCAAACGGTTTTAGGTCGCTTATTATCAGCTTACAGTCTGTTCTTTTTTATCTTTCTGTATGCGCCTGTCGCACTGATCGTTATCTACTCGTTTAACGCAAACCCGATCAATATCATGATCTGGGATGGTTTTACCCTGGACTGGTATCGCAGTATTTTCGGTATGAGTAACGCGCTGTCAGAGTCTGCCATCTATATGGAGTCCACCGATCAGTTGCTCAGTGCGCTGCAAAACAGTCTGATTGTGGCGACCACCGCGACCCTGGTGGCGACCTTGCTGGGCACCAGTGCGGCCATGGCGATGGCGCGTTTTCGCTTCAGACTACAGCCTTTCTACCGGATGTTGCTGTTTGTGCCGATGGTGATGCCCGATATTGTGCTGGGTATCGCGCTACTGATCTTCTTTGTCGGGGTTGGGTTTACCCTGAGTAATACCACGATCATTATCGGTCACTGTACCTTTTTAACCAGTTACGTGTTTATTGTGGTGAGTTCGCGACTGGCGGGGATGAACCCGATTACCGAAGCGGCTTCGGCTGATCTGGGCGCTAATGAATGGCAGACATTCCGCCGCGTGACGCTGCCGCTGATTCTGCCCGGTGTAATTGGTGGAGCCCTGCTGAGTTTTATTATTTCGATGGATGATCTGGTGATTACCTATTTCATCAGTGGTGTAGATTCGACCACCTTGCCGGTGTTCATTCTGGGCATGATTCGTCGCGGTATTAAGCCGGAGATCAACGCCATTGCCACCTTAATGCTGATGTTCTCAGTCATTATTGCGTCGGCAGGTATCTACTTCAAATCTAAAAATGCCACTCACTAAGGATAGCAGGTTGTGACTATGACCAAACAACGAGCACGCGCGCTGGAACTGCCGTTTCCTGGCACCACCGGGCCAAACAATGCCATCACCGATGTCCCTGGTGTATTAGTTGGCTATAAAACCCTGATGAACAATGACCCGCTATCACCGGCCTGTACCGGTGTGACCGCTATCCTGCCCCGTGGACGGGCGACGACACCACAGCCGGTCTGGGCGGGTATGTATGCACTCAATGGTAATGGTGAGATGACCGGCACTCACTGGATTCAGGATGGCGGATATTTTACCGGTCCGATCATGATTACCAACTCCCACGGCGTCGGAATCACTCATCACGCCGCGGTGAAATGGACGATTAAACAGTACGGCGAGGCCTGGAAGAATAATCATCTCTGGGCGATGCCGGTGGTGGCCGAGACTTTCGATGGCATTCTTAATGATATTAATGCCCTGCACGTGACAGAACAGGACGCCCTGGATGCACTGGATGCTGCCAAAGAGGGGGTAATCGCCGAAGGCAATGTTGGTGGTGGCACCGGCATGATCGCCTATGATTTCAAAGGCGGTACTGGCACCTCATCGCGTATCGTTAACGTTGATGGCAGTGGCTATACGGTTGCAGCGCTGGTGCAGGCGAATCATGGTATTCGTCCCTGGCTGAATGTGCTGGGTGCGCCGGTAGGCAAGTTGATGACCGGCGATCGTATTCATGCGGTGCATGAGCAGGGGTCGATTATTGTGATACTGGCGACCGATGCGCCGATGCTGCCTCACCAGTTAAAACGTCTGGCCAAGCGGGCAGCGATCGGGATTGGTCGTAATGGCTCGCCGGGGGGGAATAACTCCGGAGATATTTTTCTCGCCTTCAGCACGGCCAATGTTAAGGATATGCCTCAGCTTTCAGGCGCGATGGGGAGCATGGAGTGCCTTAATGATGAGGTGTTTGACGACTTTTATATGGCGGCTGTTGAAGCGATTGAAGAGTCGGTCATCAATGCCATGGTGGCTGCAGAGGATACGCCAACGTTTAAAAAACCGGCGGATAAAATCTGCAAAGCGATTGATGCTGAAAAACTGGCCGCGATCGTTAAAAGCTTCCATGAAAGCTGCCAGCAGTGGAGTTCCTGAGCAACGTCAGCAAGGGGGCTGAGTGTTATGTGAATACAGCGTTTTCGAGCTTGTATGCGCCCGCCATAGCAGTGCTATTGGCAGTAACACTTCCCCGAAAAAAGTATATTGGGCAATCAGGTAGCGGTCAGTGGCAAACGCGAAGAATGTGACCGTGTCGAGGCCATAGCCGATCCCTGCAATCATCAGTAACACGCCGATGATTTTTGGCAGGAAGCCGCAGCGGTATACCAGATAGCCCATCGGTATTAACCACAGCCCCCAGAACAGATGGGCGATCATAATACCCTGCCGGTGTAACTCCAGCATGAGCAGGGTAATGGAGTCCAGCTGTTGCGGGGTGAATGGCCCGTTGAGCAGGTCAGACCCGGGTAGCAGCAGTGCAGTGATATGGCTCAGTTCATTGAGCAGCGCAATGGGGATGGTGACCAGTGTGAATAGCACCATAAACAGAGCCGCGATAGCGCCGTAGGAACGCAGCAGATAATAGAGTGCAACTACCAGAAACAGCTGAGTTAGCTGAATCGCAAAAGCACAGAGAATACTCAGGCGTACTGTGGTTGCGTGATCGGTAAGATTCGCGAGCGTTGCGCTGTTATCGCCGGCAACCGTAATAAACTCCGGAATATACATAATGCCAAATACTCCCATCGGAATCAGCAGCAGATAGAGACAGCCTGCCAGACGTGCCAGTCGAATTTCATTGATAGTTTTCAAACCGTTGATCCTTTTCAGAACAGATATAAACCTCAGGCAGTTTACTCAGCTATTTATGCAGGCAAAATTGGCAAAAAATGCCTACTATGTATGCATATTTGTATAGGCTGTTGCAGGGGGAATGGTGTGGACTGGAAAACAGTGAATTTTGACTGGAACAGAGCACGGGCATTTCTGGTGACGGTAGAGGAGGGGTCTTTGTCAGCTGGTGCGCGGGCGCTGGGGCTGGCTCAGCCAACGCTGGGGCGACAGGTGGCAGCGCTTGAGTCTGAGCTGGGCGTCACCCTGTTTGAACGGGTGGGGCAGGGGCTGAAACTGACGGATGCCGGACAGGAGCTGGTAGCCCATGTGCAGGCGATGGGTGAGGCTGCCAGCCGCTTATCACTGGCCGCATCAGGACAGTCGCAAACCCTGGAGGGGACCGTGACCGTCGCCGTGAGTGAGCTTGAAGCGGTATTTATGTTACCGCCGGTAATTGAACGTATTCGCACCGAACTGCCGGGCATCACGCTGGATCTGCAGGTGTCCCATGAGGTGGCTAACCTGAAACAGCGGGAGGCGGATATTGCCCTGCGCAGCTTTCGTCCTACGCAACCCGATCTGATCGTGCGCAAACTGCGGGAAGACCCGATCTGGCTGTATGGTACAGCGAAATATCTGGCTCCCTATCAGGGCGTTACCTCTGTCCATCAGTTAAACAATATCCAGATCATCGGTTTTGAACAGAACCTCCGGTTACAGGAGTTGCTCAACAGCACTGGTCATGGCTGGTCGCTTTCCGCTGAGAACATCAGGGTGACAACCCTGTCACAACTGCTGCAATGGGAGTTGGTGAAACGGCACCTGGGGTTAGGGCTGTTTCCTCAGTCTGTCGGCGACCAGGAACCTGCATTTGTGCGTGCATTTGAGTCGTTCGGCCCGCCGATGGTTTTGCCCCTGTGGCTGGTGTGTCACCGGGAGCTGCATACCAGTCTGCGCGTCAGAAAGGTGTTTGACCTGTTAGCCGGGATGCTGTCTGACTAACCTGTTTGAGATCTGTCGCCCTGTGTTCTGTGGCTATTATCTGTGTTTAGTGAGGTTAAATACACTTTCCGGCTTTATGGATGTGTAGCGTACGGATCACCGCGAAAAAATGGGGCTTCTTCTATGGCATAACAGCGTACGGAACTTTTGCTAAGTGCATGTAATGACAGTATATTTTGCGATTGCACAAAACTGTTTTTCCGTTATATCTTCTTTTAATTTAATTATTTAACAGAAAATTAAAAGTATATCCTCATATAATTGTTGCACTGCAGCATAGCAGGCTGTACCATCACTCCATCAACTAAATTTCCAGATGGGTACACATCATGTTTAAGACTATTCCTGCTGCTGACTTCTCCGCTTTTGGCGCTCCTTTTCAGAAGCTGATCGAACTGAACACAGCAACTTTTACTAAGGCATTAGAAATTCAGAAAGCTGCTTTTGAAAAGCAAATGGCTAAGGCTCAGGCTGATTTCCAGGCTTTCTCTTCTATTAAAGACGTTGAAGCATTCACTGCTTTTGTAACGGCTAAATCAGAAGAAGCTAAGACTAAAATTGAAGAGCTGCAAGCTGAAGCTCTTGCAACAACTGAAAGCACCAAAGCATACTTTGCTGAAGTTCAGGCTATCCTGACTGCTGCTAAAGAATCTGTGGCTGCTGCACCTGCTCCAGCTGCTAAAGCGCCTGCTAAAGACGCTGCATAATTTAAGTCGTATTCTAAAAAGCCTCCATCAGCAATGATGGGGGCTTTTTTGTGTCTGGCGATAGGCGAACCGACAGACATCAGACCATGCGCCCGTACCCTCCCTGACAAGATTGGCTTACCTCCTTATAAGTAATTGAATAATATGCTTTCTGTATTAGAATGCTGTGAAAAGACTTTTAACAGATCGCCGATCTGCAGCAACGTTGGACAGAACATTATGAATCAGGCAACCGTGCAACTATTAACCGATTACTATGCTGCTTTTAACCGTGGGGATATGGCTGCGTTTTTAGCCCTGCTGACCGATGATATTATTCATGACATCAATCAGGGTGATCGTGAAGTGGGTAAAGATGCCTTTGCTCAGTTCATGGCGCGGATGAATGCTCATTACAAAGAGGAGATCGTTAATATCTCCATTACCACTAATGAAACCGGTGATCGTGCGGCCGCTGAGTTCACGGTGTTGGGTGAATATCTGTCGACGGATGATGGCTTGCCTGAGGCCCGTGGTCAGAAATATAACCTGCCTGCCGGGGCTTTCTTTACTATCCGCGAGGGGCAGGTGGCCCGGGTGACCAACTATTACAATCTGCAAGACTGGATTGCTCAGGTCTCTGGCTGATCAGTGATGCTGACGTTTCAACGGCTGTCAGGCGAAGCCTTAGTGAACTATCTGCCTGCACTGGCGCAACTGCGAATCCGGGTGTTCAGGGAATGGCCCTATCTCTATGATGGCGATCTGGCTTATGAAGAGCGCTATCTGCAAACGTATATTCAGGCCCCTGACAGTGTCATTGTGTTAGCTTTTGATGGCGATCAGGTCGTCGGTGCTGCAACCGGTGTTCCCCTGAAACATGAAACACCCGAGGTAAAGCAACCCTTCATCGCCGCCGGTTTTGATATCGATACCCTGTTTTACTGTGGCGAGTCGGTGCTGATGCCGGCTTATCGCGGCCAGGGGGCTGGCGTGGCTTTCTTCGAGCAGCGCGAGTCCCATGCCCGTGATACCGGAGGCTTTAAAGCCTGTTGCTTTTGTGGCGTGCAGCGTCCTGAAGACCATCCGGCCCGACCGGCTGATTATGTGCCGCTGGATCGCTTCTGGCAGCATCGCGGTTTTCGGAAATATCCCGAACTGCACACCACCTTCAGTTGGAAAGAGTTAGGCGAAACGCAGGAATCGCCCAAACCGATGGCCTTCTGGATGAAACAGTTATAACTAACATGCGCGAAGGCTTGTCAGAGGATGAGACTGGCAAGCTGAGGCGGACAGCGTCGGAATTCAGTGGATGAAGAAGATTAAAGTAGCCGTATCCCAGTATGACATCGGTTTTTTTACACAGTGGTCAGATTATGCTGACAAGTTAACGCTATGGGTAAAAACCGCCGCCGACAATCAGGCGAAACTACTGCTCTTTCCCGAATATGGCAGCATGGAATTACCGTCGCTGCTGGGCAGAATTGTGTATCGGGATCTCCATGGTCAGCTGGACGCAATGCAGTCGCTCTATCCCCAGTGGCTGGCGCTGCATAGTGAACTGGCGCAGCGGTTTGACCTGATGATATTAGCGGCGTCCTTTCCGGTGCAACAACCGGATGGTTCATTTCGTAACCGGGCTAACCTCTTCGGCCCGGATGGTTTGATCGGTTTTCAGGATAAACTGATTATGACTCGCTTTGAAAATGAGGAGTGGCGGGTAGCGGCAGGTCGTGAGATCAGGGTTATCGAGTCTGATATCGGTAAGCTGGGCATCAATATCTGTTATGACTCCGAGTTTCCGCTGATCGCCCGTCAGCAGGTTGAAGCAGGCGCTAACCTGATTCTGGTGCCCAGCTGCACTGATACTGATGCCGGGTTTCATCGGGTGCGCATTGGTTGTCAGGCCCGGGCTTTAGAAAACCAGTGTTATGTGCTGCAATCACCGACGTTCGGGCCGGCGGACTGGTCTGAAGCGGTTGATATCAACACTGGTCGCGCCAGCATCTATACCCCGGTCGACTACGGTTTTCCCGATAATGGTATTCTGGTTGAAGGTTCGCCAGACCGGGCCGAGTGGGTCTTTGCCGAACTGGATCTGGAATCGATTGCCCGGGTGCGGGCTGAAGGGCAGGTGTTTAACTATCGCGACTGGGATAAGCAGAAGGGTTATAAAATAAAGTGAGGCGGGGGTTACCTGTCAAATGTCCGGTGGCGTTGACCACCGATGGCATCGGCAGCAGCGCCGTCCAGCCCATGCGTCAGGTCATTTAACCCAACGCTGATGGCGGTACGCAATTAATACGGTGAAAAATACTCAGCCGTTTGTTTAATTCTATTGACGCAAGACAACTTCAAGCCGTTTTTTCTATCAAAAACAAATTATTATGCTACCTACAGCCGATCTGACCGGCTGGTTTTTTACCGTAAGAGTGTCATAGAATGTTGCACTCTTATGGTCAGACTGCGGTGGTGTATTTGTGAACAAGCCGGTTAGTTACTCCCGCTCTGAATGGCGTCGGCGTGTTGCAATTATCGCATTTGCTGTGTTTGCCTTTGTCAGTTACATCCTGCTGGTTTCTCTCAGCCTGGTTCATGCCAGAGATCAGGAGTTAGCAACGCAGAGGGCGCAGCAGAGAAGCCTGGTAAAAATATTGGAGAGCCAGGCTGACGCAACGCTCAAGAAAATCGATACCGTACTGCTGGCTGTTCAGATAAGGCTTTCCGGAATACCGGTCAACCGTCGTCCGGATGCCGCTGTCATGAATTCAATACTGACCTCTCACCTCGCGTTAATCGGTGAGTCGCAGAGTCTTCGGGTGGCCGACGCTAACGGGCGGTTCATCTACGATGCCACTGGCATTATCCATCCCGAGACTATCGCTGATCGCGAGTATTTTTTACGTAATCGAACCGACCCCAACAGCGAACTTATCATTTCTGAACCGTTGTTCGGCCGCATTACTCACAATTGGGTTATCACAGCCAGCCGGCGTATAAATGATGAGAAAGGGGCGTTTGCGGGTCTTATTCAGGCCGCGGTGCGCACCGAGTTTTTTCAAGACTTTTATCAGTCACTTAATCTGGGACCCTCGTACACTGTTGCTCTGGTGGATCAGCAGTCGCGCATGCTGGCACGTTATCCGGGTAAACAGTTACAGCTGGGTAAACCTGTTAATAGTCGCTCGTTGCATGAGCTTATAGCCAGTGGCGCCAGCCAGGGTCAGTACACGACGGTGTCTGCAGTGGATAACGTCGAACGTAACTATATGGTGCGTAAGGTTGGCCCTTATCCTCTGTACCAGATTATCGGTCATACCAAAAGTGATCAGCTGTCAGCATGGTATCAACAGCTCATCTGGAGCATTGTCGGCATCATTGTCCTGGGAGGGGTTTTGCTTGGCTGGATTATTGTCTGGCTGCACAGTTACGATGCGGCGCTGGCGCTGGCGGGCCGGATGACATCGGCTTACGAAGTTACCCTGCAGCGCATGCGCCATCTCGCCGGACACGACTCGCTGACGAACCTGCCAAACCGCACTCTCCTGGAAGAACGGATGGCGGCGTCACTGGCAGATACAAAAGGCCGACGGGCAGATCTGGTACTGATGTTTCTGGATCTGGATCACTTCAAAGATATTAATGACACCCTGGGTCATGCGGTGGGCGATCAGCTGTTGGTACAGGTAGCCGAGCGTTTACAGCAAAGTCTGAGTGATCAGGACACGATTAGTCGTCAGGGGGGCGATGAGTTCGCGATTCTGTTACGCGGTTATGTCAGTCTCACCCGGGTTGCAGAAGCCGCACAACGGCTGATCGACGCGCTTGATCCGCCCTTTCTGGTCGGTGAACATGAACTGCAGATAACGGCGAGTATCGGTATCAGTGTTTACCCACAGAATGGCCCCGATATCGTTACACTGCTTAAAAATGCTGATACGGCAATGTATCAGGCAAAAGCGGAAGGCGGCCGTGGTTTTCATTTCTTCACCGAGGAGATGAATGCCCGGGTGCTTAACCGCGTCAACCTGGAGAAAAATCTGCATAAAGCCCTGAAACGTCAGGAGTTTGTCTTACTTTTCCAGCCCCAGATCGATGGTAGCAGTGGAAAGATCATGGGCGTCGAGGCGCTGATTCGCTGGCACCATCCGCAACAGGGGCAGATATCTCCGGCTGAATTTATACCGGCGGCCGAAGAAAGCGGCATCATTAATGGCATTGGTGACTGGGTGTTAAACGAAGCCTGTCGGCAGCTGCGTTGCTGGATCGATCTTGGGCTTCCTGAACTGTCGATGGCCGTCAATGTCTCTGCGGTTCAGCTGCGCCAGGCGGATTTTGTGGATAAGGTGATGGCCGCGATTACCCACCACGGGATTGACGCCGGGCGTCTGGAACTCGAAATAACAGAAACCGCTCTGATCCGCGATACGCAAAAAATTATCTTAATACTCAATAAATTGCGCAATATTGGGGTGCGTCTTTCGGTCGATGATTTTGGCACGGGCTACTCCAGTCTGGCGTACCTGAAAAATTTGCCCTTCGATAAAATCAAAATAGACCAGTCTTTTATTCGGGGAATTCCCGAAAGAGACGATGATGTTGCAATAACTCAGGTTATCATTGGCATTGCTAAAAGCTTAAAGATGGAACTCATCGCGGAAGGGGTGGAAACTCAGGCGCAGTCCACCTTTTTAATGCAGCATGATTGTGTGCAGATGCAGGGTTACTTTTTTGGCAGGCCGATGCCGGCAGAGGCAATTGAACAACGCCTGCATGAGAGTGCCGCTGAAAACCACGCCCCATAGCCCTGATGAAAGCTTTTCAGGGCGTTCAGCGACCGGCAGGGGATCGGCCCCTGAGCTTTGCACACCGTCTTCAACAACCCGTTCGGCTTTTGTTCCAATTGTGGTGTTTATAGTATTTCTGACGTTATGACTTTATCCCGTAAATTTTATCGCCATGGCCCCGTTGTCCGACAGGGGCAGCCGGTTACCTTTCTTGATGTCAGAAAACGCTTTGATTTCAGAACTATCGGCATTGGCCGCTGGGTGACGCAGCCGGAACAAGAAAGGGCCGCCGGGCTGTTTTATGATGCACTGGTTGATCTGATGAGCATCTTAAACGCTCCCGAGACGCTGATATCCCTGCGCGGAACCCTGTCTTTACAGTATGGAATTGGTGGGCGGCCTGGTGTCGCGGCGCATTATCAGCCATCCACCCGGTGTTTCTCGCTGGCTAAAAATGCCGGGCCTGGCAGTATTGCCCACGAGTGGTTTCATGCGCTGGATCACTACCTCGGCGGTACGGCGTTTGCCGATGCTCCAACAGGGATGTTTGCGTCAAAAGCCTGGCTGGCAGATGCGACGCCGGTGGTTCATCCCCTCAATGATGACCTGTACGCCTGCTTTAAAACCATTATGTTAGATGAGGAGGGTGACTCCCCCAGTGAACTGTTTGAGGCATCCGTTAAGATCGACAGAGAGCTGAGCCAGGTTTACTACAGTCAGGCCGAAGAACTGTGCGCCCGCGCATTTGAAGCCTTTGTTCAGGACGCGGCGATTGCCAATAATTTTCTGGTCTCCGGGACGAAAGCCACAGCCGAAGCCCGGCACGGCCTCTATCCGCAAGGCGAGCAGCGACAGCGAATCAACGCTGCGTTTCAGCGCTATTTTAATCGCCTGGGGGCGGCATTGAATCGGGAGACTCACAGCAATGCGGGTTAAGGCGTAGGCAAGAGCACAGAGAATACAGAGAGAGAAGCCGACTTATCCCAGCCTCCCCCTCTCATGTACCATTAGCAGAACGCTTCACGATAAACATGACATAAATCTGCCGTCTGTTGTTTTTCTTTTCCTTCCTTGTGCTTTTCTTTTTAGTTTAGAAACTAAAGTTAAGCGCCAGGCTCAGGCGTGTATCTTCACTATCATCGTTGGCGACCATCTGCACCAGGCGGCCATTCAGTGAGGTTTGTTCTGAAATCTGACCATTGATACCCAGCGTAATCTGACCATAGCTGTCATCCTCGCTGGCAGATGGCAGACTAAAGCGGTTGTTGGGCAGACTGGCCAGGGCAACTGAGACCGGGTCTGGATCGCTACCGAAACTGCGGGTCCAGACGGCCGTCGCGAAAGGTTGCCAGCGTCCTTGTGTTGACTGCAGTTGCCAGCCCAGACTGCCGGTGAACTGGTTACGGGTCTGGCTGTCATATTTCATCGCCGTGGCACTGCCGGTCGAACGCTCTTCGGTGAATCCAGACAGATCCTGCAGTTGGTAGCCCAGTCGCGCGATCGGGCCGTGATTCAGAGAGTCACGGTTAAACAGATAGTTTACGCCGAGTTGCAGGCTGATCTGTGTACCGTCGGTGCTACCTTTAACGGTGCGTGTTGCCGGTCCAAGATGCACTTTGCGGCGGGTGTCGTAGTCACCTTTGGTGACGACAATGCTACTTTGCCACAGCCATTGGGAACGTTGCCAGCCACTGTACAGACTGAAGGAGCGGGCCTGCGTCTCGACAGAACCGCCAGACAGGTCAACATCGTCGCGGCTGACATGAAAACCAAAGCCGAAACTGTGATCGGCATTACGCTGGGTAATACCTGCCCCGACAGAGGCCCGGCTGCCTTCGAGCTCAGCATGGCCCGTACCGCCCTCGCCGATAACCCACAGATCAGTACTGTCCTGCGCCTGCAGAAAGGACTGTGCCAGCCGCCCATCAATTGAATCGATCAGGGCAAGCTGTTGGTAGCGAACGGCAAGGCCTATGCCTTCAGCAAAGGCTGGCGCGGTAAGAACACTCTGCACGTAATCACTGATAATCTGGTGGCCGCCACTGGTCGGATGCACGCTATCCGCATAGAGGAATGTCTGGTCAGTTCCGCTAGCATACCCTCCCGCACCTTCAACGCAGAGCAGTGAGGCTGTTGCTCCACAGGCTGGTGTTGTGACATTGGTAAAACCATAGCGAGCGGGTTGTGCGGAAACCTCATTCAGCAAAGCAAACATGTCGACCGGTATCACTTCGACACCACTCGCCTGCAGGGTAGCCAGTAAAGCGTTGTTGTAACCCGCAGAGAGGGCGCTGAGACTGGCGGCACCGGCGGCCCCCTGAGATACACCAAAGGGGGTTGCGCCGATATCCGGAAGGGTTGGCACCAGCACGTAACGCGCACCCGCGGCTTTCAGTGCCGCTATCGCCTGTACCTGTTCGCGGGTGGTGGTCGTGATATAACTGGTGATGTCAGCCGGAAGCACACCACCGCCAGCGATCCAGAAGATATCATTGGCACCTCCCCAGAGCGTGTACAGGGCATTGGGGTCAGCGACGCCGCCGCTGGCCGTCAGGTAGTTTTGCACCTGGGTGGTAATCGGCGTAGCGCCGCTGGCCGGAGCGCTGCCAACGCCGGGCGTTCCGCTAATGCGGGCACCGCCTTCCGCATAGTTAGTGCCGCCCTGATTGGCAGGGCTCAGCGTTACCCCATATTCACTGGCGAGCAGACCAGACCAGACCGGGCCTGGGTTGGTGGTGAATTTTCCGGCCCCGCTATACGTCGGGTCTAGCGTTTGCAGAAGCGGTAGAAATGAGCCCGAGTCGGTGAGACTATCGCCAAAATAATAGGTATTACTGAAATCCGCCGCCTGAATCTGAGATGCCATTAGCACTGTTATCAGGGAGGAAAGAACTGTTCTGTGAGTCATTTTGCATTCCATGCTTATTATTCTCTATGAGTAAGAAAAGGACATATGAACTTAAGCAAAACCTCCTTCCATCACAATGGCAAAAAGCGCAAGAATGTGTGGCAAATCAACTCACGCGCGAATGTTTGTCGCCAGATTCTGCTTCACCTCTGCAGCATAAGGAATTAATATGATCAGCGCGTCGCTTCGCTTACTGAGTAGCGGTGCTTAGTCGGCAATCGTTGCCGATAATAACTTTGTGATTAAAATTCTCAGGGCGGGGTGCAATTCCCCACCGGTGGTAGGCCGGGTGCTGCGTACAGTCAGTCACCAGGTAAGCCCACGAGCGCTCGATTCGTCGAGGTCAGCAGATCTGGTCCAATGCCAGAGCCGACGGTGATAGTCCGGATGAGAGAGAATGAATAAACACATCAGATACCGGGTGGGCGTTATCACGTCTGCCCATTTTTGGTGTTGCTTTAAATCCCTCAAAAACAGCCCTGATTCTGGTTAAATATTAGGAGCTAAACCATGAATCAGTTTTCTTTACTTACCGAATTTGGTAACCCAGTTCTGCGTGTTGAACGCGCCCTTGATGCCCTTCGACAAGGTCGGGGTGTACTGCTTTTAGACGATGAAGACCGCGAGAACGAAGGGGATATCATTTATGCCGCAGAAAGCCTGACTTCCTCGCAGATGGCACTGATGATCCGTGAAGGCAGTGGAATTGTCTGCCTGTGCCTGACAGATGCTCAGGCCGATCAACTGGAATTGCCCCCAATGGTGACTGTTAACAACAGTCAGAATCAGACCGCTTTTACGGTGTCAATTGAAGCGCGGCAAGGGGTCACCACCGGCGTCTCGGCCCAGGATCGGGTGACCACCATCCAGACCGCTATTGGTGCCGACGCTAAACCAGGTGATCTTGCCCGTCCCGGGCATATCTTTCCCCTGCGGGCGCGGCCCGGTGGGGTATTAACCCGTCGCGGTCATACTGAAGGCACAATAGACCTGATGCGGATGGCGGGGCTGGCACCGGCGGGGGTTCTCTGCGAACTGACCAACCCCGATGGTACGATGGCAAAAACCCAGGAGATCGTTGCTTTTGCCCACCTTCATCAGATGCCGGTGCTGACTATCGAAGATATTGTCCAGTATCACCAGCAATACCAACAACAGCTGGCCTGACAGGCACCTGAATGACAGAAGGGACCAAAGAGTCCCCTCTGTCAGCTTTCGTCCTGCCGACGTCCTGTCCTGATGGGGCGTTTATTTGTCCGCTCCTTTGCCAACATAAATTCAGCGCGTATATTTGATGACCGGCTTAACGATTAGCGGCACACTATCGGGTTATCTGGATTTGAGTCATCTGGATTTGAGTCATCTGGATTTGAGTCATCTGAACTTGAGTCGTCTGAACTTGAGTCACAGGCCGCGCCGCCGCAGGATTATGTCACCTCCGTAAGCAAAAATTTTAGCGGTATTTACACGCGATGGAACGGAAGCCGGTTGTCAGGGGTCATACAGATAACCTGACAGTTTCTGCGGGCGGCCAGTGGATATCGTGGTGCCGTCTGCGATGACCTGATAGCCGCTGTGACTCTTTATTTTTATGTCAGTACTGTATGTCAGAGCTATATGTCAGTGCTATTTTTATGTCAGTACTATTTTTATGTCAGTGCTAATGGCTTAAGTGTCAGTCAGGATTACATGAATATCAGACATTACACTATCGGTAATGTCTTTGGGATATCGTTACGTTCATCTATTGAACGGTCAGAACAGGAGTTCTCTATGTCGTCGAAATTAAAAGCAAAATCAACCCCAGACCCTGAATTCGCCGCCGCGCCAGCGCAGCAGCCGGAGGCTGAATCGACGTATATCGGCCCGCATCATAAGTTGCCGTCATTTTCTGAGGCAACCGATGAGGTGCCTAAAATCGACCGCATTCTGCATGCGATGCTGGGGAAGGTGTTCGGCATATCGCCGGTCGCTCTGGGCTTAACCTATATGGACTGGATCAGCCATCTGGCACTGTCTCCCGGGAAACAGGCTTTGCTGGCCCAGAGTGCCGCGGACAAAACCAAGCTTATCAGCCGCTTTGCCGCCTGTAAGGCGATGGGGCAGGACTGGGCGCAATCAGAAAAACAGTCAGGACAGCCTTCGTCCGAAAGCTGTGCCGAGCCACTGCCCCAGGACAGACGCTTCGATCATGAGGCGTGGCAGCAGTGGCCTTATAATACTTACCAGCAGGCGTTCCTGCAGGCCGAGCGCTGGTGGGATGAAGCCACGGATGTTCGCGGGATGACGCAACACCACGCCGCCGTCCGTCCGTTTATCGCCCGACAGCTTCTGGATATGTGGTCACCATTGAATTTTCCTCTGACCAATCCGCGTATTATGCAGGCGACGCAGGAACAGTACGGGCTTAACTTTGTACGCGGCGCTCAGAACTTTATCGAAGACTGGCAGCGTTCGGTGGCGAAACAACCGGCCGTCGGCATGGAAAAGTTTGAGGTGGGGCGAAATATCGCGGTGACGCCGGGTAAGGTGGTGTATCAGAATCATCTGATTGAACTGATTCAGTATGCCCCGACGACGGCGGATGTATATGCAGAGCCGATTCTGATTGTGCCTGCGTGGATTATGAAATATTACATCCTCGATCTTTCCCCGGAAAACTCACTGGTGAAATATCTGGTGGATCAGGGGCATACGGTATTTATGATCTCCTGGCGAAACCCCGGGGCTGAAGACCGAGAACTGGGCAACGGGGATTACCGCGAACAGGGGATTATGGACTCGCTTGCGGCGATCAATGCTATCGTGCCGCAACAGAAGATTCATGCTGTTGGATACTGTCTTGGCGGCACACTGCTGTCCATCGCTGCCGCAGCAATGGCGCGCGAGGGCGATGACCGGCTGAAAAGCATCACCCTGTTTGCTGCTCAGGTCGATTTTGAGGAAGCCGGCGAGTTGCTGATGTTTATCGACGAAGATCAGCTTGCATGGCTGGAAGACAGTATGTGGGACAAGGGTTATCTCGATCGCCATCAGATGGTCGGCGCATTTCAGTTGCTGCGCTCCCGTGATCTGATCTGGTCGCGGATGATCGAGAACTATCTGCTGGGCGAACGTACGCCACCGAACGATATGATGGCCTGGAACGCCGATGCCACGCGCATGCCTTATAAGATGCACAGTGAATATCTGCGCGATCTGTTTCTCAACAACGATCTGGCGGAAGGGCATTATATCGTTGATGGGCGGCCTATTGCCCTCACCGATATCCGGGTGCCGGTGTTTGCCGTGGGAACGCAGCGGGATCATGTGGCTCCCTGGCATTCGGTGTACAAAATCAAACTGCTAACCGACACCGATGTCACCTTCCTGCTGACCAGCGGCGGCCATAATGCCGGTATCGTCAGTGAACCGGGACATCCGCGCCGTCACTACCAGGTTGAAACCATGAAAAGCTCTGAGCGATATGTTTCACCTGAAGAGTGGAGCGAGCGTACTCCATCCCAGGATGGGTCATGGTGGCCGCAATGGCAGACCTGGCTGAAACAGCACTCCGGAGACGAGATCAAACCGCCGCAAACCGGTGCCCCGGATGAAGATTATCCTGTGCTGCGTGATGCGCCGGGTGAATATGTCCTGATGCAGTAATCATCATTCATCGCTGCGCTTGATTAGCTGTCCATGGAGGGACAGCACGCTGCAGGACGCTGCGTAGCCCGCATGTTTCTGAACCAACGCGGCGAATAAAGGCTGAAGAGGTCTGTCTGCTGGCCCTGTGGTGTTATGCCTGATGCTGATCGTCCTCTAACTCATTGCGGGCAGATTGAAGCGACGGCCTGTCCTGATTCTGGATTACGCTAAGCCGGTTATCCCGGCAGCCGCTCGCCAGATTGATAACGTCCCGCTTGCTCGTTCACCCGGGGCAGGGCTGAATGACAGATAGGGTCAGCCAGAGCACTGTGGCGGGCAAAGCACACCAGGAGGCTTATACCAATGCCGGAAGATGCATCTCTCCTGCGGGCATACGGGCACGCTTGAAAGGGGTAATAAATTATGCCAGTCTGCTTCTATACGGACATTTTATCCTGGCTGGTTTTACGGCGAAGTCAGGCAAGCGATGTGAGGCTGCATGAAAACGGAAGACGCATTTGCACTGTTCAACCAGGAGTATGACGCTGCCGACGGCCTGCTGACAAAATTCCGAATGAGCGAAGATGTCGGGACTGAACGGCTGGAACGCTTTCTTGAAGCACTGGATGCCCTTGCTGCGTATTACCAGGGACAAACACATGTCGAGAAGCAGATGGCCTATCGGGTGATGTCGTTCCGTGACACGCTGTCAGCCAGCGCGAGCCACTGGAAAGTCAGCCGCCCCGAGGGGATTACCCTACAGATGACCACAAAATTTATCATTGCCTTTAGCAAGGTGTTTGCCGGATGATCCTGTCAGAGTCGGGCAAAGGGGTCATGCACTTTGAGGATTGTGCTTATCTCAAATCCTATTATGGTATGTCGCGGGATATCTATGTTTACCACGACCATGTGGAGATCATCTTCAGAATCATTCTCAACGATCATGTCAGCTTTAGCTTTAAGCGTGCAGGTGCACATGATGATGCCGTTATTGCCAGCCTTAAAAAATATGTGGAACGCTCGACTTATCTGGAAGCCGGTCTGCCATACAGTTCCAAAGCCGTCATGAATTCGGCAATCAAAGGTTTTATTGGTGATGTCCTGAATGATGCTGTGCCTATGCCGGACAAAATGTATGTATTTGCGGGCAACAAAGCACGTCTGAGACTTTTCCTGGAAGACGAAGACTGCGACTTCATCTGGGAGGATGAAGAATGATTGCACGAATGAACGATTCCAAAACCATAAACCAGAAATGGCGCGAAGGCTTCGTGGTCGGCTATGACTGCATCGCTCATGGCGACGGGCACATCGTCTTCGCAAATGCTTACAGTCTCTACGATCCGAACACGCACGAAACGACACTCTATTGGTCGCCTCTCTGTGATACGACACTCGCCTCGGTCCTGAAGTACAATAATGATGTCTGGACCGAGGTCGATATCTTCCGTCAACCCTTAGAGTTTGAAGGCCAGAAGATCGTCTTCGGTGATGGCGGCATGGGCAATGAAGGCTACATCGCCTCCGTGACACCGGACAATGACCTCAACTGGAGCCTGTTCTTCACCAATTCCAACCCGATTATGCGCGCCGAAATGCAAGGTCGCACCATCATTGCCTATGGCGAGACAGGCTTTATCGCCCGCATCAACATCGACAATCCGGCGGATATCTCCGTCACCCATGAAAACGCCAGAAAGGATATGTAGAAGGCCATGTACCGCTATATCCAGATCGCGAGCGATTCCATTTTTTCGACGCAGCAGCCGATCAGGCAGATTGTGGGCGTGATAGCGGCTTGCTCCGAATGCATTCCTGACCACCACCATGCATTCAAAAATAGCGCTGGCCAGCCCTGGTTCAGAATTAATGTGGCCCGATGTGATACTGACGGTAATTATCCCGCTGCCTGCTTACAGGATGATCAGTCGGCGAGCATGGTTGAGATATGCGAGGATAAAGGAGATCAGACAACGGCAGATCTCTGCACCGGACTGGCCAGGCGGATCGCCCTGGCATTGGGCTGGCAGATTGTCAGCGATGCAGCATAGGGCAAATTTTTTCAGTAAAGTGGGATTGGAGCGTTCCGGATGGAGATAAAGAGCAATACCCTTATGAGGCGACAACAGTGGCTGTCATGGCGAACGTCCATTCTTTTTATCGTGCTGATGGCGGCCGTGACTGGTTGTACTGAACCCGCGTCTCCAACGCCTCAGTCCTCTGGTAATGCGCCTTCGGCCGAGCCAGTGTTCACGACACCCACCGTCAAACTGCCATTGGCCAATGGTGAAAGCGTGCTTTTCGGCATCAAATCCTGCAAGGTTTACACCTCGGTGTCATCTGGCGATGCTGCGGAAACCTGGACCCTTCTGTTCAAGCCTGCGCCTTATCCCTTACCGCAACAATGCGTCAGAGAACGTCTCGAATTTGATGGGGAATATATCCAGATCGAAATTGGCACTCAGGCGATGGGCGCAGGCGGATGCTGCACCACCTATGCGGCTTACCGCAGTCGCGACGGTGAGAACTGGGAGGTTCGCCCGGCGACTTCGATCACCGAGTGGCAGGTATTGGAATAACGAGGCGGACAATGTCTGATAAAATAAAAGTCGTGCGTGAGGGGCGGGGAGGCTATGTCGAATACCAAAACCTTCGGTATACAATCGATCATCTGGGCAGCTGAAAGTTACGGTGTCTACTCTCAGGAAATCTGGATCGATTCTTATCTCTGAAGGTGATGATGAAGCCTCACCGAACAAAGGTCACCCTCAAATGATAACAGGTAGCAGTGACATAGCGCGTCTTTTCTCACTCTTTCACGACGGCGGAATTAAGCAATACGAACTGCAGCAGGGCAAGCTCATTCTTGAAGTTGGCATCCTGTATCTGGCTCAAAGGATTTCTCCGGAATTAAAGGGATTTCATGTCGAACTCGACATTTCCGGCCCGATCAAATTCGTGACCTGGCCAGACCATGAGACAAAGGCGTCGAGAACGCTGACGGATCTGGAATTTATTATGTCCACTGATCTGCAAATCCTCGAAGCAAAAGATGATGATGGCACTGTGAAAATCACATGTGCTCAACATGCCTTTCCGTCAGACTTTATCGGAGGCGAGCTCTTTGTCCGGACACAAAGCGCAAATGTTTGGGATGTAAACCACACCGACTATTCGATCGAATTTTTGGAAAATCTTTGCAACTCGTACTGGGAAGAATGGAGCCGTCGATAAAATACTGTGAGGTCAACATTCAAACTTCGTTATGCCCCGGCATGTGCCGGTCAAGGTGGTCGATATCCAGAATGCTGCCATCCGCAAGGCCGATCTCCACAATCCCTGCGAACTCACCGCTCCAGTTGGATGCTTCAATTGTCCAGCCATTGCTGGCGCGATATAAAATATCGCCCTTGATGCGCTCCTGCGGATCGTCATCAGGCACCAGCGTTACACAATCCGTTTCTATCTGTTTCAGAACACCTAAAACATCATCTTCCAACCGGTTCATTTGTCTGAATGCCGCCCGGCTGAGCATCGAACCAGGTCAATCGTTTCAATCGGAGCGATGCCATCCGGGAAAATTTCCATCAGGTCTCCGATAATACGATCTCCATCAGCGGGCCTGACCCGCAAGAAGCGGTTGTCCCAGCCAAATGGGGTCACTTCTATAAAACCGTTGCGGGCCAGAAGAATTTCCGCTTCAGCCAACTGGCCTGGGTCGGACGGTATGTCCCCAGCAGGAGCCACAGCGGCATAAACGCCGTCGCTATTCACATAGAACTGAAATGCAGCCTGTGTGGCGCCGCAACGCTCAAACCAGACGCCATTCAGCCAGCTGAGATCATCATCAGTAATCCTGTCCACCGTCACCTCATAAAGCGACTGCAATTGCGCGGTGCGCGCTTGGGTCAGTTCTGTCAGACAATTCAGCTGATCCTCCTGCCGGGAGGTGCCGCCACTCATCAGGCGAAAGACGGCGTCACAATGCGCATCCCGATAGCTCGACCAGGCCTTCTGGGCCTGCTGCAGGCTGTCGCTGATCTCTGCGGGCTCGACCAGAAAATCCTCGAACCCATTGTTTGCAATTTTGGTATCGATTGTCGCCAACGTCTGCAGCAGTTCCTCTCCGGATAGTTCAAACGCTTCCTGAGCCACACACAACTCTTCGGGAAGGCCGCAAGAGGTCTCAGCGTGACTACTGAGCGCGAGCATTGATATGACCGCGATAAAAACTAATCTCATAAATGATGTTCCCAAATTAAAAGAGCATTGTTCGCGTGCCAATCTACGGCTCAGGTCTCTAATTATGCACAATAGCTAAATCCTATTTCTTTTTCCCTGCGAAGAACAAGACCTGACCTCAGCTACTTTTCATGGCGCCGCTGACAAACACCAGGGATGAATCCGGGATTATCCGATGTTTGTTTACCGAAAAGAGATCGCCGCCCTGGTCGCCTGTATGAGAAAGCTGATCGTCATTCTAAATACTCGGCTGAAAAACGAGGAGCGCTGGGCTGAAAAATCAGCCTGATATTATTGACAGAACACCACAGTCACTTGTTAACTTTACTAGCCATAATTAACCACCCCTAGCACCTTCAATACACTGAGGATAAAGGTGGCACCCGCAACAGACAGAACCACCACCGCTAGTATTCGATGGTTTAAAAAACTATTTCTTAGCTGATCGGTTAAATTGCTACCAAATGATTTATTATAAGCAACCACAGCATTATTTAATTCAATAGACAATTCTGTTTTAGCTAGAGGAAAATCGTCATTTAAATTTGAAAAACTGGATGTCATTGATGAATTTTTTAGCCCAGTCTGAATATTTTCAAACGATGATAAAAAATGATTCTCTAACGCAGATTTTCTACTAGCAAGTTCATCTTGAGCTATATCTTGAAACTTCGACGTAGAGGTGACTCGTTGGCTCTTTCCAACAAAATCGATGATTGTGGCAGAAATAAGCTTTCTTTCCGCCTCAAACTCATTAACCATGACTTTGTACGCATTTTTAATCGTCATGCTTGAGTGTAATACCCCTCTAGCATTCATTTCGTTTTCTACCCGAAGAAACTCCTCACCAAGAATTCTATTCCTTTCTTTCCATCGTAGATCAAATAGTTCTCGCAGATCTTGATCCATAGGTAGTCCTTAAAGAAGCTAACGCGACGTTAAAGGACCGAAAAAGCTTAGCTTTTGAAGTCCCAGTGAACAAAGCGAACAATTTTCAACGCTTTGTTAAGCGTGATTTACCCCACGCCGCTAGCTTTTTAATATTTATTCCTAAGCCATAAAAATTTGGCTCAAGGATAAGAGCGTCAACTAAGGCTCCGTGTTCTAATGCACGCAATTCCCTGGCGATTGAAAAATCTTCTATTTTACGTTTTTCTTTAATATCTCGGAATATTTTCTCTATTAGATCAACCACGTCAGATGGTTCCTTACATACTTCTCTAATTTTCAAAAAGATTAAAGAGTCTTTGATTTCTTCGTTTGGGCTACTTTCATCTGCTTCCATGAAATATTTTGGATGAACTGTAGTGATCATTAATGCTGGTAAAATGGTGGACGGCCCTTCACCATTTATTTTAACCCAAGAAAGTACTTCAGAGCAGAAGTGGCTATCTGGCAGGCCTCTCACCATCACCGCATTATTTTGAGCACACATTGATTCAATTTTTGAAATATTGGAAATCAGAGTATTTGAAATCGGTTCATCCCAGTTGTAGTAGTCCAATACGTAAAGGTAATAATCTCGCACTTCTGAGAGAGGCAGATCTGAAACCGCGCTTACATGTAGTCCCATAGATTCACCTATTACGATTAACGGCCCATTTAAGCGCTAATGATTTGCACATAAATCACCACAGTCATCACATGCAAAGTTGATATCTTTTCCCCAAAAACTAGGCTCCTCCACTCGGCTAAATCCTGGGGTAACATTTTCTACATATATCGATTGGTGTCCGTTCGTCCAAGTGTAACCATCCTTTTGTGAACAAGCGGCTTCACCTGACCTATTGCACGACGGGCAATTCAATGGAATTGTGAATCTATCTTTTGACGACATGCGCTTCTCCTACTTTCAATAGATCTCAGATCACTTAACGCGCGTTAGCGCGTCCAGCCCGAAGGACGATGCTGCCTTTGCCTGTTAGATTTATCAGCGTAAACATCTAGGATGCTATCGCTTCGAGCAAAGCACTTTCGACCTTCCTACGTTGTTAATGTGGCCATAAATTCTGCCCGAGACCGTTATAGAGTGGCCATTATCTATATCAAATTTCATACATTCATAGTTTTTAATAAAATCCTCCGAAGATCCCTTGATACTGTTTTCATCGAGGAAAACCATTAACTTGGCTGCCATATTGAAGATGACAGGCCCCAAATTGACGACTGAACCATAATAGTGAACGGTACTTTCAATTATCGCTTCATGCTCTTTTCTGTATTTTTTGGGAATTCCTTCAATTGCCTTATCAATATCAGATTTCATTATCAAGCACATAAACGCTATATCTGTTTGTATTGACTGAATTTTGGTTGCAGGGAATGTTGTCAGCTTGCAGCTTATTTCACCTTGATGATGAATGTAGTTCCGGATCGCCTTAAGAACCACGAATTCATCCATATCAAACAAATTCAGTGAGTGATCAGTTTTCAATCGGTCATTTAGGCTATGTAATGAGCTGAGAACAATAAACAAAGTATCTTCATCATAGCTCTCTAAATATTTTGAGTATGATCTGTAAAATCTATCTACTGATTCCATAACTTTCTCGTAAATCTAACAGCTAAATATACGACAGTGCATCTGGAGAAATAGGTCAGGTTGTCGTCTATCACTGTGACTCATCAAATTAAAAGAACCGCCCTGATATCGGAATCTTAATAGGTAATATAGACGTTCTGCTTTATGAAAACACGACAACTTGTCGTATATGTGCAGAAAGGCGACTAAATGATTATGAATATGATTCATTTCCACCCTGATGCCCTGAGCGAATTCACCTTTTCACCTTCCCGGTAGATGACCTGAGTTCCTGAGGCTATGGATATGATTATTGAGATTCCCTTCAGCCATATTTGCTATCGGACTGATAATGCATCGCCTCTAAGGGGTGTTCCAGTGCTATACCATGCTCCGTGAAAAACAGTGATCTGGGAAGAACAGTGCTCTGGGAAGCACAGCGCTGCGTATGTTCAATCAGGGATAACCTGATGACTGATAACTGGTGGTGATTCAGCGTTTGCTGTGGCTCGGTGTTGCAACTCTGCTAGTTGTTGCCACAAGGTTTCGGCCATTGAGTTGAGCTCTGTTTGAGTTGCTGATCCTTTTTATCGTTTTATATAGGCGACTGGCCTGACTCAGGCCATCTTTACGCTGATAGTAAGTTTGTTATTAAGTGCATTCTGGCCGCTTTTTTGATCGTGACTTTGCGTAAGTGTCGGTGCTTATGTGTTGTTGGAGCTTATGTTTCAGAGCTTATGTGTCAGAGCTTGTGTATCAGTACCGGCTGATGGGTAGAACAGAAGACTCCATTTTGTATCTGCGCTGACTATAACTAAAACTTTGCCTTACAACTGTTTCTATAGGGTTGTAATAAAAATATCTTTTATCTGTCCTCTGGGATTCACAATTCGTCCGTAAGCTTCTGCCCCATGATATGAAATTCGGGTCTGGTTGAAGATATGTCGAACAAAGTGATACTGGTGGTGCTGGATGGTCTTGCCTATGAGACCGCGCAGCAGTGTATGGGATTTATTCAGGGGCTGGTGGAACAAAGCCAGACGACAGGACGAAAGGCGACGCTGTATAAACTGCAGTCTGAACTGCCGTCGATGTCGCGGCCACTGTATGAAGCGATTCTCACCGGTGTCGCACCCGCCGAGAGCGGCATTGTTCACAACCACATTATCCGCAACTCTGATCAGCAGAGTGTTTTCAGCCTGGCCCGTGGAGCCGGACTAACCACCGCAGCGGCCGCCTATCACTGGTTTAGTGAGCTGTATAACCGCAGCCCCTACAATGCGGTGCGTGACCGTTTTACCGATGATCCTGAACTGCTGATTCAGCACGGTATTTTCTATCATCAGGATCAATACCCGGACAGCCATCTCTATCTGGACGCTGAATGGCTGCGCCGTCACCATGACCCCGATTTTCTCCTGGTACATCCGATGAATATCGACGATGCCGGTCACCGGGCCGGGTTAGATAGTGCTCACTATCGCAATACCGCCCGCCATTCTGATACTTATCTCTCTGAGCACCTGGTGCAGTGGATCGACGCGGGTTATCAGATTCTGATCACCGCTGATCACGGCATGAATATCGACAAAAGCCATGGCGGCACCCTGGCAGAGGAGCGTGACGTCCCTCTCTATGTGATCGGTGATGGCTTCTCCCATGATGCGGATGCCGATCCACGGCAGCTTGAACTGTGCGGCACGGTGTGTGAACTGCTGGGAATTGAAGGCCATCAGAAGCCGGTGGCGGCTGCGCTGCTGAACAAAGAGCTTAATCAAGAGCTTAGCAAAGAGCTTAATCAAGGGCTTAATCAAGGGCTGAACCGATGACCCTGGCGATCTTTGATCTGGATGAAACCCTGCTCGCCGGCGACAGCTGCACTCTGTTCTGCCAGTTTCTGGTGGATGAGGGGATCGCAGCGGCCGACTTTCTGCAACAGGATGCGCTGATGATGCAGCGCTATCATGCGCAGACGCTGGTATTGGCTGACTATATCCGTTTTTTGCTGGAGCCGGTGATGCATCTCTCTGTTGATGAGATTGATGCCTTGATGCCCGTGTTTGTGGCGCGTTATATCACCCCGCGAATCTATCCCGAAGCCCGGCAGTTGCTGGCCGATTATCAACAGCAGGGGCTGCGGCCGCTGATTATCTCTGCCACCTCCGAGTTTATTGTCAGGGCGGTGGCGGTGCAGCTGGGGGTCAGTGATCTGCTGGCGATTCAGCTGCAGACGGAGGACAACCGCTATACCGGCAACGTTTCCGGTGTGCCGACTTTCCGCGAAGGCAAGGTGACCCGCCTGCATAGCTGGCTGGCGGAGCAGCAGGAATCCCTCGACGGCGCGCTGTTTTACAGCGATTCCATTAATGATCTGCCGTTGCTGGAACAGGTTGCATTCCCGGTGGCCGCTAATCCCGATCAAGCGCTGCTGGCGATTGCCAGCCAGCGCAACTGGCCAGTGCTGCAATGGACTGCTCCGAAGTGGACTGCTCCGAAATGGACAGCCCCGAAATCGACTGCGTCAGAGTTAAACCGATCTACCCCAATCCACGATCAACCCTTATCACGACAGGAGTAAAACCATGTCTAAACTTTTCATCGCAGGTGCTATGGCACTGATGACGGGTAACGCGCTGGCTGCATGCCCGGCGGTTACCGGACCCGACGCGGGTGGTGCCTATCCACACCTGTTTGAAAAAGCGGAATTTGAAAGCCAGCAGGGCTGCACCCTGACGTTCAGTGAAAACCCGGCGATCAGCCAGCTGAACAGTCGCATAGCCGGTAACCCTGAACTGTTACCCCTGGCCCAGCGCCTGCCGCAGGAGCCGTTAGTGATTGCGCCTTACCAGAGCATCGGTGTGTATGGCGGTGTGCTGGATGGCATCTCTAAAGCGACTGAGTCCGGCACCTCTGATCTGTTGTCTGTGCGCCATGTAAACCTGGTACGTTTCAGCGATGACCTGGCTACTGTCGTGCCTAACGTGGCGAAATCCTGGGAATGGAACCCTGACTTCACCGTACTGAAAGTGAACCTGCGCAAAGGCCATAAGTGGTCTGATGGTGCGCCGTTTACCGCCGCCGATATTGTCTTCTGGTACAACAACATGCTGATGGACAGTCATGTTATCGAGAAGCCAAAAGATCGCTTCCTGTCGGCTGGTAAGCCGGTGAAAGTTGAAGCCCTGGATGACACCACCGTGCAGTTCACCATGAATGAACCGGCACCGGGTTATCTGGATAATTTTGCCCAGGACTATGCTCAGCCATTCCTGCCCAAACATCTGTTAGAAAAATTCCACCCAGCCTTTAACAAAGATGCCGATAAACTGGCGCAGTCACTGGGCTTCGACGACGGCTATGCGCTGGTTAACTTCTATTACGGTCAGTCTGACTGGAAAGATATCCCGACGCCGCTGCTGAGAGATAAAGCCGCCACTGAACGTCTGGTGAAAGCAGGCTACACCGCCGTTATGCCGACTCTTGAGTCGCATCTGGTGGTTGAAGATACCCTGGAAAAACGTCACCTGGTGGCTAACCCTTACTTCTTCCAGGTGGATACGGCGGGTAACCAACTGCCCTATATCAATGAGATTAACGAAGTCTTTATCGGCGATGAAGATATTCAGACCGCGAAGCTGATCTCCGGTGATGTCGACTATAAAGCCCAGGCGGTTAACCTGCCGCAGGCACCGGTGCTGCTGGAAAACAAAGAGCAGGGCAAATATACCGTGGCGCTGCGTCCGACCATCGCGCAGACCACCATCGCTTTCAACCTGACCGATAAAGATATCGAGAAGCGGGCGGTGTTTAACGACGTTAACTTCCGCCGGGCGATGTCGGTTGCGATGGACCGTAATCAGATCAATGAGATCGCCTATTTCGGACTGGGTACTCCCACCCAGTACACCGGTTTTGACGCTGATACCACGCCGTTTATCACTGATAAACAGAAAAACAGCTGGATTCAGTTCGACCCGAAACTGGCCGCTGAACTGCTGGACAAAGCCGGTGTTGTGGATAAAGACGGTGATGGCCTGCGGGATCTGCCATCCGGTAAGAAATTTGAACTGAACATCCAGTACGCCACTCAGGGGACGCCCACTGAAGTGGTTGAGATCGTAGCGAAGAGCTGGAGCGATGTGGGTGTTAAAACCACCATCAAAGAGGTCACTTCTGACGAATACCGTAACTCTCAAACCGCCAACGACCTGAGCGTGCTGAGCTGGGTGATGGGCCGTCCGCTGGCCAATATCGCCAGCAACACCGAGACCCTGGTACCACCGTATGGCAGCTTCTTCGATCTGCGTACTGGCATGTTGTGGTCGCAGTATCTCGATACTAACGGTGCTGAAGGTGTTGCCCCGCCTGCGACTGTCGCTGAGATGAAGAAACTGGCGGATCGCTTCGTGACTCTGCAAGCGGGTACGGAAGAGTCTAACAAAGTGGGCAGCCAGATCGCTGACCGGGTGGTGGATGACCTGTTTATCATCGGTACGGTAAAAGCGGTTTCTCCCGTCTATTACAGCGATGCGCTGAAAAACTTTGAAGTGCCAAAGACCTCCTCGTATGAGTTCTATCGCATGTATCCCTACCTGCCAACCCAGTGGTATCTGGGCAAATAACCCTTAACTGACTGTAAAAGGGAGAGGCCGTGTCTCTCCCTTTTAGTCGTTTATCGGTTAAACGCAGTTTATTCACCCAATCCTCAGCACTGGGAATTGGGTGAGTAAGCTGAAGCAAAACTCTGTTGAGAAATGTGTGTTTAAAAAGCGCTTATTGTTGAGGCCATCATGGTGATTATTCAATTTTTATCTGATACCTGGCTGCTGTGGATTCTCCTCAGCGTCGGCGGGCTGCTGTGGTGGAGTGGCCGCGACAGTCAGTATTTTAATTATGTGTTCAATCGTTATCTGCTGGCGCTGGCAACTCTGCTGTTGGTAAGCGGCATCGTATTCTCGCTGATGGAGGTGTTGCCAGGGGACTGTGCCGAGAAGTATATCGCTTATAAAAACACCCAGGGCGAGACCATCACTCAGGCGGATATTCAGGCGGAACGGGTGCGTATGGGGCTGGATAAGTCACTGCCGGAACGCTGGGGCCGCTGGGTCACCAACCTGACCCTGCGCGGCGATCTGGGCTTTAGTTGTGCCAAGCGTCAGTCGGTGAATCTGGCACTGGGCGACCGTTTCTGGATGAGCTTTATGTTCTGTATCGCCGGGCTGGTATTCGCTTATCTGATCGCAGTGCCGTTTGGCATCCTGTCCGCTTTCACCATCAATAAATCCTGGACGGATAAAAACCCACAACATAGCAAGGCCGAACAGCTGCTCGGCACGGCGATTCTCAGCCTGCAAAAAGTGCTGGATCTGCTATTGCGAATTATCAGTTATCTGGGGCTGGCGCTGCCTAACTTTCTGTTGGCGCTGACGATTATTCTGCTTTATGTGTTTGCTGGCGAGCCGATGCCTACCGGGCTGTTTTCCGACCAGTGGGCCAATGTGCCCTGGTTTGGCGCTGATGGTTTTAGCACCGGCAAACTGTATGACTTTCTCGGTCATATCTGGTTGCCGATCTTCGTTATCGGCTGGTCGGCCACCGCACTGCAACTGCAAACGGTGCGTGCGCTGGTGGTGGATGAATCCAATAAGCTTTATGTCGATGCGGCCCGCGCCCGGGGTGTGGACGGGGTTGCTCTCTGGGCCGGTTATCCGGTGCGTCACTCCATCAGCCCACTGTTTAACTCCATCGGTTTTGACTTTCAGCGGGTGTTTAATGATCTGCCGATTGTGGCGGTGGTGATCGGCCTGACTGATTCGGCGGCCTTGCTGATCGAGGCGCTGTCTATGACCAACGATCAGGAGCTGGCGGCCGGTATTCTGTTTCTGGTGGCGCTGGTGGTGATCAGTATGAACTTTATAACCGATGTGGTGTTGGCGGCAATCGATCCACGTGTACGTAAGAGTGTGTTGGGGAACTGATGATGACTGCACTATTAGCCCGCTTCCGGCGTAAACAGAAGCCAGAAAATGATGAGTCTTACTACACCGCCGGACAACTGGCGCTGATTAAGGCGCGCTTTAAACGCAAAACCTCCGGGGTGGTAGCGGCCTGGATATTGGCGACACTGGTACTGATGGGTTTTTTTGCCGGATTCTTTTCCCCGGTTGATCCGACTATTCGCGGCGCGGATGCTGAGTACCGGCGTGGCGGCCCCCAGGCGATCCACTTCTGGGATGACAACGGCTTCTCGCTGCGACCGTTCACCTACACCTATACCAAAGTGAAAAGCAAAATAGATCTGAAGGCGCTGGCCGGAGGCGGCCTGGATGCACTGGATGCGTTTACCTCCAGCGGTGCGCTGAACTCCTCCAGCCAGAACCAGTTTGAGGTGGATAAGCAGCAGCGCCGCTATATTCAGTTCTTTGTTAAAGGCTGGGAGTACAGTCTGATCGATCTGAGCGTGGGCGGTCTGAATCTGGACCTGCGCTGGGACCGGCATCTGTTCGGCGTTGAGCAGGGGCAGATCCACCTGATGGGCACCGATGAAGATGGTAAGGATGTCTTCAGTCGCACCCTGCACGCAGTCTGGGTGACCATCAGTATCGCCATTGTGGCGCTGGTGGTAAAGCTGTTTGCGTCGCTGTTTGTCGGTGGTGTCAGCGGTTATTTTGGTGGCCGGGTCGACACCATTATGATGAGTATCACCGAAGCGGTGCGGGTGATTCCGCCGATACCGATCTATCTCGCCTGTGCCGTGGCGCTGGCGCAGCTCGATCTGACCCCGGTGCAGCGTTACTTTGCCATTGCCGTGGTGATTGGTGGACTGGATTTTGCCACCCTGGGGCGGCGACTGCGCACCCATATTCTTACCGAGCGTAATCAGGATTATGTGCTGGCGGCACAGTTGTGTGGCTCCAGCACCTGGCGGATTATCTGGCGTCATCTGATCCCCAGTTTTACCAGCTATATCATCGTCGACACCCTGATCAACTTCCCCTATGTGATTCTGGCGGAAACCAGCCTCAGCTTTCTGGGCTTAGGGCTGACCGAGCCGGTCAACAGTCTGGGAGTGCTGCTGCAAAAAGCACAGGACCCGGACATTCAGCAGAATATGGTCTGGCAGTTCTTTCCGGTGCTGGTGTTTGTGTTCCTGATTATGGCGTTTGTATTTGTCGGTGATGCCCTGCGCGATGCCGCTGATCCCTATTCGGAGAAAAAGTGATGACCGGAAGCAGAAATTTACTTGAGATTCGCGACCTGACTATCGATTTTAATACCGATGAAGGTCGGGTACGGGCGGTGGATAATCTCAATCTGAGCATCCGTCCCGGTGAAGTGATGGGGCTGGTGGGGGAGAGTGGCTCGGGCAAATCGATTACGGCAAAAAGCATCATGCGCCTGGCACCGGGTAATGCGGTGATTCAGCATCCCAGCCAGATTACTCTGAACCATCAGGGGCAGGATGTGAATATCCTTAAACTGCGCGGTCGTGATCTGCGGCTGGTGCGCGGTGATGCGGTGTCGATGATCTTTCAGGAGCCGATGGCCAGTTTTGCCCCGGCCATCCGCATCAGTGATCAGATTATTCAGACCATGCAGATCCATCTGGGCTATGACAAAGATCAGGCCCGCCGTGCCGGTATCGAACTGTTTGACCGGGTCGGTATTGTCGATCCGGCGAAACGCTTTGATCAGTATGTGTTTGAACTCTCTGGCGGCATGCGTCAGCGGGCGATGATCGCCATGGCGCTATCGACTCAGCCAAAACTGCTGATTGCCGATGAACCCACTACCGCACTGGATGTGACCATTCAGGCGCAGGTGCTGGACCTGATGATGGAACTGCGGGAACAGCTGGGGATGGCGATGCTGTTTATCACCCACGATCTCGGTGTGGTGTCCAAAATTGCCGATAATGTGACGGTGATGCAGCGGGGTGAAGTTGTCGAGGCGGGCGGTGCTGACCAGGTGTTGTTTCAGCCGCAACACCCCTATACCCGTCGTCTGCTGGATGCCTTGCCGCATCTGGAAAATCTGCCGGAAGCGCCGCAACATACGCCGGAGCCGCTGCTGTCGGTGAAGGATCTGTCGATCAGCTATCCGGTGTCGGGTAAGGGGCGCAAAACGGAGCTTTTTAGCGCGGTGAAGAATATCAGCCTGGATCTGCCGGAAGGGCAGATTATCGGTTTGGTGGGCGAGAGTGGTTCCGGTAAGACCTCGCTGGGTAAAGCTATGCTGGGGGCTGCACCGATCAGCAGCGGTCATGTTGAATACCATCACACCAAAAAGAAAGTGAAGTTTGGCGCCGGTAAAGCGATTAAACGCAAACGGCTGGCGCGCACCGCCCAACTGGTGTTTCAGGACCCTTATAGTTCGCTGAATCCGCGGATGACGGTGCGCGATATTATCGCGGAACCGCTGGAAGCGATGAAACTGACGAAAAGCCGCGCCGAGACCGATCAGCGGGTGATCGAGGTGGCGAAACGCTGCCATATTGAGGTGGAGCACCTGCGCCGCTTTCCCCATGCGTTTTCCGGTGGTCAGCGACAGCGCATCAGCATCGCCCGGGCGCTGGTGTGCAAACCCAAATTTATTGTTGCGGATGAGTCGGTTGCGGCGCTGGATGTGTCGATTCAGGCGGAAATTCTGAATCTGTTGAAACAGCTGAAAGATGAGCTGGGGCTGACCATCCTGTTTATCTCTCATGACCTGAGTGTGATCGCTAACCTGTGTGACTGGGTATGTGTGATGCGCTATGGCGAGCTGGTGGAGCAGGGCACGGTGCGGCAGATCTTCCTTGATCCGCAACAGGATTATACCCAGAAACTGATCGCCTCTATTCCGCTGCTGAACTCGCCGGAGGGGCGACCACCGCGCAGTCCGGATCTGTTGCAGATTGCAGAGTCGTTCGACGAGCAGTTTGATGACCCGTTTGATGTTTTGAGTGACGGACAAGCGGTCAATGGTTTCGTGCAGGAGAGAGTTTGAGATGGACTACTCTATGGCCGAGATCCGCGCCTTTAACGCGACGCTGCAGGCGGGCAATTTTACCCGGGCCGCCGATCTGCTGCAGGTAAGCCAGCCCGCCATTACCGCTCAGATCCGCAAGCTGGAATCGCGTTTTACCGCACCACTGCTGGAACGGTTGAGTAAAGGGGTCCGGGCAACCGATCTGGGACATCAGCTGTATCAGATCACCCGTCAGTATCACGATCTGGAAGCGGCGATTGAGGTGCTGTCTAATCCAACACTCAGCCCCGGGAAGATGACTTTGCAGGTTGCCAATGCCTCTTCGATTATCTTTATGCCGCTGATTGCGGAGTTTAGTCGCCGGTTTCCGCTGACGACCCTGAAAATAAAGTCGGTGACGACTTCCGAGTGCCGGGCACTGGTGCTGAATCGTGATGTCGATATTGGTCTGTTCCCGTTAGTGGATGAAACCAGCGAGCTGTCCCGGCTGGCATTTTCTTCGCACCGGCTGGTGGCCGTGCTGCGGCCGGATCATCCTCTGGCCCGGCGTACACAGCTGTCGGTCAGTGATCTGGCTGAAGAAGCGCTGATTGTTTACAAACCAGAGGCCTGCACTCAGCAGTTACTGGAAGAGCTGTTTGGCCGTCATCAGTTAACGGTGTGCGGTAATGTCGTCGTCGATGGTCGCCTGGATATGTCCGAAGCGGTGAGCCATGGGCTGGGGATCGGGTTTGCCCTGGAACAGGATATCCGCCCCGATTCGCGCTTCATTGTGATGCCCATTAAAGAGGCCACAGATGAGGTGATAGAACATGTGGTGTGGATGAAAAACCGACGCAGCCTCCCCGGCATACGTGATTTTATTCAGCTGGCGCTGGAACAGCGTTGCGGAGCGTTGTCGCAGGTGAGCGAGTTGTGAGTTACCGCTTTATCAGTCCCCGGAATTATTACCTGTCATAATGATGACTCTTGCAATTGAGGTACTTTTTATAGCATCTTAGTTTCCTGTATCCTGCTCTATTAAAAAATGATTCATGAGTAGAATTGTTGCCGTTAGGCCAGGTAAACATGGATATTATGCTCGATTTTGATCAGTTACAAACGCCGGTATGGATCTACGATACCGTTAATTTCAGGATTCACTGGGGTAATAAGAGCGCGCTCGCGCTATGGGAAGCGGATAGTCTGGAAGAGTTGACTGCACGAGACTTCAGCACGGACGCCTCGGATGCGGTTTATCAGACACTTCTCAGTTATCTGGACGAATTTCGCGCAGGCAGAACGATCTCCCGCTGGTGGCGGCTCAGTCCAAAAGGGCGGGCGAAAGATGTGTTTTGCCGCTACTCTGGAGTCACGCTCGAAGATGGCCATATGGCGATGCTGGTGGAGGGGCTGGAACCCTCTGATCAGTTAATGGGGGCCGGTTTTTTCGCTAGTACGCTATTGGCATTGAGCAATGAGCAGGGTTTTCTGGTGAGTAAAAACGCTGCGCTGATCGAAAAGTTCGGACGCCAATGTCATCATTTTTCCCATATTCTGACATACCCTGAACAGTCTGATCTGTTACTGCAGGCTGTTTTAACACAGGGTTATCATGTGGAGGACATTAAGGTATCAACGCTGTCGGGTGAGTTATGGCACAGTATTGAGTTGCGCCGCATAGAGCGCAATGGCACGGTCCACGTCAGTATAACCTTGCAAAATATTCATGAGCGTAAAGTCCGTGAGCTGGAACATCAGGCGCTGGCTTTTTTAGACCCACTCACCGGGGCATTAAACCGTAACGGTTTGATTCACCGGGTGATGCCCATGATCGAGAAGCAGCAACCCTTTACTATTTATTATCTCGACCTCGACGGATTCAAACCCATTAATGACAGTTATGGCCATGCAACAGGCGATGAACTGCTCAATGAAGTGACCCGCAGGCTGACCTCTCAGGTGGGCAACAGGGGCTGTGTCGCCCGGATGGGGGGAGATGAGTTTGTGGTGGTTGTACCGGCAGAACCCGGGTTTAATCAGGCGGATACGGCCAGCGTTCTGCTGGAACTGATAGCCAGTCAGTACCGGGTATCGGCAACACCGGTGGCACTGATGCTCTCTGTTAGTCTGGGGAGCAGTAGCTTTCCCGGCGATGATAAAGATTTCTCTCTGTTGCTGGCGAATGCCGATGCCGCGATGTATAACGCTAAAGCCCAGGGACGTCGGCGTTGGGTGGCTTACTCGGCGGACATGCAGCCGTAGTTGCTGCGCAAATTCTGTCTTTCTTTCTGGCGTCTGTGCATCGTGTTGCGCTCAGCGGGACAGTCACTTCAGTTGATCTTTAGCGGCAGCTTGTCTGTCTGATCAGAATACGCCGCCTTGTTGTCAGGTTTTCATCTGTCAGCCTCAAGCTTTTCATTTTCTGCCGATAATATATATATCGTTCAGGAGTATTATGATGGAAATTAACGCCGCTTCCGTTTCAGCATATCAACAGGCTTCGATACAGAACGAGGTTGCCATGGCTGTTGCGGGCAAAGTACAGGATAGTATTGAACTACAGGGAAAAATGGCGTTGCAGTTGCTGGAAAGTACCGCCATTACTGTTGTTGATCCTGCGTCCTCGCTGGGACAGAATATCGATATTATGGCCTGATCAGGGCTGACAATACGATCTGGACAGCCGCCTATATAATTCAGGATCATTCACTAAAAAACCGCCTGCTCAGGCGGTTTTTTTGATGCTTGCTGCTCTTCGGTATCGACTCACGCTGGCCTAAATTTCGTAGTCACTGGGGCTTAATTGTGGAAATGAGGACTCGATCTGCTTGATAACGGCGGGTAACTGTTCTGCGGTTACCGGTTTACTCAGCAGAAAACCCTGAATATTGGCGCATTTCAGCTTGTGCAGGAATCGTAGTTGCTCGATGGTCTCCACCCCTTCAGCAATCAGTTCCAGATTAAGACTCTGAGACATCGCAATGATGGCGCTGACCAGTGAGGCATCTTCTTTGTTGTCGGGCAGATCCCGGACGAATGTACGGTCAATTTTCAGTTTATCGATGGGAAACTGCTTCAGATAGCTGAGTGATGAATAACCGGTGCCGAAGTCATCGATCGCCAGTTGCGAGCCCAGAGCCTTAAACTGATTAAGCCATGAGACCGCTTCAGCGGAGCTGTCGAGGAATATGCTTTCAGTGATCTCAAATACCAGTTTTCGCGGATCCGCGCCGGTCTCGCTGATAATCTTTTCCGCCACCTGTGCATTAAAGCCCAGATGCCGTTGATTACTCGAGACATTAACGGACATCATCAGGTCGATTCCCTGCTCCTGCCACTGTCGCAGCTGTTCGCAGCCACGCCGCAAGACCCATAGCCCGATAGGCTGAATCAGCCCGGTTTCTTCTGCCAGTGGTATAAACTCCCCAGGACCAACGATGCCGTTGCCGGGCTTACGCCACCGGATCAGTGCTTCTACGCCAACCACCTTGCGTTTTGCCAGGTTTGAGATCGGCTGGTAGTAGAGTTCAAACTCATTGCGTTCCAGTGCCAGTCGCATCGCTTGTTCAATGTCGGTTTTATTTTTGACATGTTCACGCATCTCGGCGTTGAAGAACTGATACTGATTACGACCCCGGTCCTTAGCCAGATACATCGCCATATCGGCATTGCGGAGCATCGAATCGCCACTGTTGGCATCGCTGGGGTAGCAGGAAATACCGACGCTGGCACCGATAAACAGGGTTCGTCCCGACAGCAGGAAGGGGGGAATTAAGACGTCAATAACCCGTTGTGCCGTGACGGCGGCGTCTTCGGGGCTGTCAATTTTCTGCTGGACGATGACAAATTCATCACCGCCGAAACGGGTGAGCAGGTCAGAACTGTTGATGACCGAAGTGAGACGCAGACTGACCTGCTGCAGCATCTCATCGCCAACCGAGTGTCCGAGGGTATCATTGACCGCTTTGAAACGGTCAAGGTCGATAAATAGCAGGGCAAAACTAGCGCCGCTCTGATCGCACTGTTGCTGAATTCGCCCCAGCTCCCGCTTCAGCATGACCCGGTTGGGTAGTGATGTGAGGGCATCGAAATTGGCTTGCTGACGAATTTTATCTTCATCATTCTTTCGCTGCGTCATATCAGAAAAGACGGCAACATACTGTTCCAGCTGTCCATCGCTATTTCTCACGGCGGCGATGGATAGCCACTGGGGATAAACCGTACCGTTGCGGCGTTTATTCCAGACTTCACCTGACCAGCCTCCTTCCTCGGTGAGCGTCTGCCACATATCCTGATAAAAACTCTTCTTCTGTTTACCTGAATTTAATAACTGCGGCGTCTGGCCAATCACCTCGGCCGCCGTGTAGCCGGTAATATTAGTAAACGCGGGGTTAACCGAGATGATCCGGGCATCCGGTGTGGTGATCATAATGCCTTCGTTGGTGGTTTCAAAAACAGCCGCATTCATTCGCAGCTGTTCTTCGGTCGAGCGCCGTTCCGTAATGTCTTCCTTAACTGCAACAAAGTGTGTTATTTCGCCCCGCAGGTCTCTGACTGCTGAAATGGTTGCTGCTTCCCAGTACAGCTGACCATTCTTTCGCCGGTTGAGGAAGGTGCCCTGCCAGGCATTACCCGCGAGTATCTTTTGCCACATCTCCTGATAGTTTACCGGCGATATATCACCGGAGCTGAATACACTGGGGCGTTTGCCGGTGACCTCTTTGCGTGAAAAACCGCTGACCTGTTCCGCTTTCGGGTTGATATATTCGATGGTGCCATTGAGGTCGGTGATTATCACGGCAGTTGGGCTCTGTTCCAGTGCTCTGGAGAGTTTGCGCAGCTCCTGTTCGCCGCGCCGGGCTTCGGTAATATCAACCCGCACCCAGACTTCACCGCCTTCATTCGTCGGGCTGTTACTGCACAGATAGTAGTTACCATTATCCAGTTGCTGCACCATTCGCAGGTCGGAATTCCTGTCCTGCTGGTATTGGCACCTGGCGTCGATGGCGCTCTGAATGATTGCTTTATTGACACCCGGCTGCAACAGTTCGGATATCCATGGATAGTAGTTGCAAAAGTTGCGGTTGCTGAGAATTAGTTTGTTGTCGGCATCGAACAGGGCAAAGGCTTCGCGAATATTATCCACGCCATCTCTGAGACGTAACCGGGCCTGCTCGGTCTGCTGATGTGAACTGATTAAACGCAGATAGAGAAAGGTCAGTAACAGGATCAGCACGGTGGTCAGCCCGATCAGCACCGAGTTGAAGTACTCGGTTTGCTGGGCTTCTTTATTACGATAACTCAGATAGGTACTGTACAGCTGATTAAACGCTGTTTTATTGGGTATCTGTTTATATTGCGTCAGCAGTTGCGTTAGCTGAGTCTGGGCGGTCAGGTTTGCCTTAATATGAAATTTCAGATCGGCAATGCTGCCAGAGTCATCGTCTTTCAGTGTTTCAAGCTGGTTTTTGATCTCCTGAGCATCGAGATCACTTCTGAAAATATAGTATTGATACAACAGGTTATTGATCGCTTCCACTTTGGGTAAGCGGGAGTGGTGGGTTTCAGAGATCCTGCTGATCAGCATTGGCATATAGTTCAAACCGTTGCGAACAGTCGATGCCACTGTTTTTATCCGTTCAGCCAGGTCGATCCGTTGATGCATGGTGGTGCGATACCAGCGAAGCTTTTGTGTCAGCTCTGCGGGCAACCCCAGAAACAGCCGGATTGAATCCGGATCAGTTTCCTGCCGTTTAAGTTGTTGTGTTACCTGAACAATTGCATCATAGTTTTGTTGCTGCATAGAGCTGATTAACAGGACTTCCAGATCAAGCGCATTATCCAGCACCTGCAGTTGTAACAATACTTCAGAGCGCTGCTGGCCTATTTGAGATTTATTCCCGTGCAGCAGATAAAACAGGCAGGCCAGTAACACAATAGCGAATATTGATGTCAGATAGAGCCGGGCTTTGAACCATATCATTGGTTCAGCTCCGGATGCTCCCCGGCCAGGGATTCGATGAAGGCTTTGATCGCGGTGACATGCTCGTCAGGAATTTCCCGGCCTAATTGAAAGCGCCCCATGATTTTTATGGCCTCTTCCAGATCGTTAACTGAACCGTCGTGAAAGTAGGGCGGGGTCAATGATGCCAGACGCAGGCTGGGGACTTTGAAGAGGAAACGGTCTGCATCATTCTGGGTGACGGTGTAGCGTCCCAGGTCAGTATCGTTGATCGCGGTGCCCCGGTTATCGAAATATTCAGCGATATCTTTCACCGCGCCAAAGTGGGCATACATATTACCGCCGACATTAGTCCCCTGATGGCAGCTGATACAACCGTAAGATTTAAATAGCCGATAGCCTCGTTTCTGCAGGTCGTTCATCGCTTCTTCATCACCGCTGAGCCAGCGATCAAACGGTGCGTTGAGGGTGAGTAGTGAACGCTCAAACTCGGTAATAGCATGGCGGATGTTTACATCGTTCAGACCATCAGGGTAGAGCGTTGAAAACCTTTTTTTCAGGTCTGCATCCTGGCTGAGAGTACTGACGATGGTCGGCCAGTTGGAATTCATCTCTATCGGGTTCTGTACTGGCCCATTCACCTGTTCATGCAGGTTGCCTGCGCGACCGTTCCAGAACTGAGAAAAATTAAGGCCGCTGTTGTAAATCGTGGGGGTATTTGCCGCCCCCAGCGCGCCGCCTACACCGAATGATACACTGGTTCTATCAGCTCCACCCTGTTGCAGATTGTGACAGCTTGCGCAGCTGATGGTGTTGTCAGAAGATAATCTGACATCATGAAACAGGTCCCGGCCCAGATTGATTTTGTCCTGGTTTAAGCTACTGGCGGGTTTTATGGGCGTAATCGGCTCGGAACTGAGATCTATCGCTGAGGCAGCGTTAGATAGCAGCAACAGGGTCACTGCTGTTGAAAAAGCAATCTTTTGAAGGGGTTTGTATGCCCGACTCCACTGCTTAAAAGCCTGCAACAAGGTATACCTGTCCTTTTTCAATGGTTATTAGATCGTATTAGTAACGTATTTTGCGTCATTAAACCATGCTATCGGTGTTCAGATCGCTGTCAATGATCAATTTTTTGAGCTAAGCCCGGGGGGGAGAGCGTTTATACAGGGGGATTCTGGCCGCTGAGAGGGGGCAGACCGGTTGGAAGAGTCTATGCCTGTGCAGACATAACCCGATGTGCTGACTGTTTATACAGCCAGCACATCATATGTTAATCATTGATAAGTAGAATTATCAGCTGTTTTGGACCGTGTGCACCCATCTGCAGTTTTTGTTCAATATCCGCACTGCGCGAAGGTCCGGTGATCATATTAACGGTACGGGGTAACGCTTCACTGAATTGCTCACGTAATTTTTTCCAGGCCTCTTCATACACGCCCACTATAGAAGAGCGCCGCAGAACCACCAGATGATTGTCTGGCAGAAAATTAAGGGTTGTAGGGCTGTGTTCCCCCGAGTGCAGCATCAGCGTGCCGGTTTCTGCGATGCCTGCGAAACTGAGCGTCAGACTGGCGATATCACCCGCCTCTGCCACGCGTTCAATTTTCTCGATTCCCTGTTGTTCAAGAGGACTCCAGTTCAGGTCGCGAAGCTCACTGTTGCTGGCGCTGATCAGCTCGCTGATCTGTTGTCTGGATAACCAGTCGGCACAGGCTTGTGGAATCTGCTCAACGCTATCCAGTTCGATTATCTCAGCCACGGCTTCGGTCGCCATCGCTTTAAACAGTTCTACCTGTTCAGCAAACGGGAGCTGCGCCCGGCTGGGAATCAGATTGTTGTGCCGTGCAGACAGTCGGTTCTCAACCGTTTTCTGTCGTGCCGAATCGGCCTCGCTGGCATTAAGTCCACGACGGATATTGCCAAAAATGGCAGCGCGGCTCATCGCTGTTGTGTTCTCTGTGCTCACGGCTGCTCTCCGTTTTTCTGTTGCTCTTTCCAGGCTTGCATAAATGTTTTGCCCTGTGGGGCAGGCATATCGCGCCAATCGGTCCAGCCGCCTGCTAAAGGCAGTTTCCTGATCCGGCCGTTTTTGCCAGCCCAGGTTTTCATCAGCCAGCTGGCCATACGGGTATAGGGTTTATACAGTGCCGGGCGCTTAGCCAGAAATGCCCAGCCCGCCAGACCATACCGGGCGGCCTTGGGTTGCAGGTGTTTTTCAAACTCATCTTCACGCCAGTGACGCATCAGTTTAGGCAGCGGGATCTTAACCGGGCAGACCGATTCACACTTACCACAGAAGGTGGAGGCGTTTGGCAGCATGCCGCCTTTTTCGATACCGATCATCTGTGGTGTAAGGACGGACCCCATCGGGCCGGGGTAGACCCAGCCATAACTGTGGCCGCCTACTGCACCATAGACCGGACAGTGGTTCATACAGGCGGAGCAGCGGATGCAGCGCAGCATATCCTGGAATTCACTGCCGACCATCTCGCTACGGCCATTATCGACCAGTACCACATGGAAGTTTTCCGGACCATCCTGGTCGCCTTCACGGCGGGGACCCGTAGACAGGGTGTTGTATACCGAAAACTCCTGGCCGGTTGCCGAACGGGCCAGAAGCCTCAGGAATAGTGTCATATCTTCCAGTGTTGGCACCACTTTCTCAATGGAGGTCACAACAACATGGGTTTTCGGCAGGGTTTGCGTCAGATCGCCATTGCCCTCGTTGGTGACAATGATGGTTGAACCGGTTTCAGCGACACAGAAATTCGCACCGGTAATCCCGACATCGGCGGCGACAAACTTCTCCCGCAATACTTCCCGGGCTTCCTGCATCAGCACTGCAGGATCCATCGATTTATCCCTGTTGTGGTTCGCATGGAAAGCTTCGGATACATCTTCAAGATTCAGGTGGATTGCTGGGGCGATGATGTGACTGGGGTGATCATGACGCAGCTGCAGGATGTATTCACCCAGATCGGTTTCAACCGGCTGTACTCCGTTTGCTTCGAGAAAATCGTTCAGACCGATCTCTTCCGTCACCATCGATTTGCCTTTGGTAACGGTTTTGGCATCTACCTGTTTACAGATATCGAGAATGATCCTGTTGGCGTCTTCTGCGGTGCGGGCCCAGTGAACCTGGCCGCCGTTTTCGATCACTTTACGCTCGAACTGTTCCAGATAGAGATCGAGATGCTCCATGATGTGGTTTTTCAGGTCTCGGCCCTGATTACGAAGTTCTTCAAATTCGGGCATCCGGCCGACGGCAATCGCACGTTTTTCCGGAAAGCCCGCTTTCAGGTTGCCGAGAGCTTTCTGTAAATTGGTATCGGCCAGGGCGTCATGGGCGCGTTGTTTAAAGAACGGGGTATTTATTTGCATGGTCTCGCTCCTTAAAGTGCTTGTGCCAGATCGTAATCGGCTTCGCCAATGGCGGGCGTATCGGTCATGCCCGCCAGAACTTCGACGATGTGACGTGCTTCGACCTGTTTACCTTCCCGCTTGAGTTTGCCCGCCATATTCAGCAGGCAACCCAGGTCGCCACCGAGTACAGTGTGTGCGCCGGTATTGCTGATGTAGTCGGTTTTGTTGGAGACCATCCGGTTGGATATCTCCGGGTATTTGACACAGAAGGTGCCGCCGAAACCGCAACAGGTTTCCGCCTCTTCCATCTCTTCCAGTTCGACTCCCTGTACCTGCTGAAGCAGCTGGCGGGGTTGCTGTTTAATACCCAGCTGACGTAAGCCAGAACAGGAATCGTGGTAAGTGACTTTGTGACTGAACTGCAGCTGATTCAGTTGTTCCTGCAAACTGTCCATGCCGATGACATCGAACAGAAATGAGGTGATTTCAAAACTGCGGTTTTTCAGATCAAGCGCACGCTGATAATAGCTGTCTGAAGGATCAAACACCTCCGGGTAATAGTGCAGCATACCGATACAGGAGCCCGACGGACCGACGACATATTCATAGCCGTCGAATGCATCGATGGTCTGGCGGGCGATATCGGCAGTGGTTTTTTTATCACCTGAATTAAAGGCCGGCTGCCCACAGCAGGTTTGCCGTTCGGGTACTTCTGCTGAGCAGCCTGCCTGTTCCAGTAACTTTACCGTTGCGAAAGCAACAGAGGGGCGAAACATATCGGCCAGACAGGTGACAAACAGGCCTACACGGGGGCTGGAGGATGTATTGGGCATTCGATTTACCGTTTTTATCATTACAGGCTGTTTTAGAAACGCCAGAGGCCTGTTTCTGAGTCTTATTTATCAGTATTGGTTGGTGCTGGTGCACTAGTCTCGTGACATCTTGGTCTGGTCGCACCGGGTATTACTTTTTTACATTGCTGGGATGAAAGATAGTTAATGTCGGGCTGGAAAGAAATGTTACACTGGTAACTGGTCTGACCAAGCCGTTGGAGATCTCTGCCCGATGAATCAAAATCTCAGTGAAACGCTGTTACAACAACTGAAAGAAAGCTTTTTGACGGGGGAGTTATTGCCGGGTTCTGAGCTGGAGTCGCAGCGACAAATGTCTGAGTCCCGGGGGGTCTCCCGATCAACGGTTCGTGAGGCGGTCGGGTTGCTGGAAGCCGAGGGGTTTGTTGAGGTTCGGCATGGCGGTAAAACCCGGGTAAAAAACCTGCTGGAACCCTACTTCAATATGTCGATGGGGCAGGGGGACGCGCTGGGCGATAATCCCGGTTTTCAGCGTCAGGTGCTGGATGTCAGAGCGATGCTGGAAGGCGAGGCTGCATACTACGCAGCAACCCGGGCAACCGACAGGCAGCTTGAAGCGCTGGATGACGAATATCGTCAAATGCAGCAGCGCGGCCAGCGGGATACCACCCTGGAAAAGGCGAAAGAGGATCTGCGGTTTCATATGATGATTGCCGAATCATCACATCACCTGCTGATTGTCAGTTTTAGTCAGTTATTTTATACCCGTTTTTTTAATGCCATTTATGGGGTTCTTAACCGGACGCTTAAACGATATGGCCGTTACCCGGATGGTATTCGTTCCCAGCACAGTGCGATTCATCAGGCGATTATGGCACGGGATGCCGATGCCGCCCGACTCGCGGCCACGGAACATATTTTATATACCCGGCGACATCTTGAGAGTGATTAACCGCTGTCCGGCAGGTTAATTTACTGGTCTGTACTTTGTGGCGCTTATCATGACGTTTCTGTGCGCTTTGAGGGGCAGAATTCATTGTTTTGAAATAGCTTTATACCTCTGTCTGCTGTAAAATTACGCCCCGTAGCGCTGCTACCTGGTTTGTAGCAGTGACAAAAATTCAGAGTGTGGCCTCTGGTATTGGCCACATTTAGCAGATAGGAAAAGACAATGCCTGTAATTACCCTTCCCGATGGCAGCAAACGCGAGTTTGCCAATGCCGTAACTGTTTTTGATGTTGCCGCTGATATTGGTGCGGGCCTGGCTAAAGTAGCCCTGGCCGGTAAAGTTAATGGCGAGTTGGTGGATACATCCCACACCATTACCGACGATGTTGAGCTGGCAATCATAACCCCTCGCGATGAGGAAGGGCTGGAGGTGATTCGTCACTCCTGCGCTCACCTGATGGCCATGGCTGTACAGCAGCTGTTCCCGACCGCTCAGGTTACTATCGGTCCGGTGATCGATGATGGCTTCTACTACGATTTTTCTTATGAGCGTCCGTTTACACCGGAAGATCTGCAGAAGATCGAAGCGAAGATGAAAGAGCTGGTGAAGGCGAACTACCCGGTTTCCCGCTCGCTGATGAGCCGTGATGAAGCGGTGAAGCTGTTCGAAGAGAAAGGTGAGAAGTACAAGGTTGAACTGCTGGAAGCGATTCCCAGCGATGAAGATCTGTCTTTCTATTCTCAGGGCGATTTTATCGATCTCTGTCGCGGACCTCATGTGCCTTCGACCGGCCATATTAAAGTCTTCAAGCTGATGAAGCTGGCGGGTGCATACTGGCGCGGTAACTCTGATAACGAGATGTTGCAGCGTATTTACGGTACTGCCTGGGGCGATAAGAAAGATCTTAAAGAGTATCTGCACCGTCTGGAAGAAGCGGAAAAGCGCGATCACCGTAAACTGGGCAAGCAACTGAACCTGTTTCACCTGCAGGAAGAAGCGCCGGGTATGGTGTTCTGGCACCCCGATGGCTGGACCCTGTATCAGGGGATCGAGCAGTACATGCGCCAGAAGCTGCGCAAGCATGGCTATAATGAGATTAAAACCCCTCAGGTGGTTGAACGCACTCTGTGGGAGAAGTCCGGTCACTGGGATAAGTTTTCAGAAGAGATGTTTACCACCCATTCTGAAAACCGCGATTTCGCCATTAAGCCGATGAACTGCCCAGGTCATGTGCAGGTGTTTAATCAGGGGTTGCGTTCCTATCGTGATCTGCCGCTGCGTCTGGCCGAGTTTGGCTGTTGTCACCGGAATGAACCGTCCGGTGCGCTGCATGGAATTATGCGGGTGCGCGGTTTTGTTCAGGATGATGCACATATTTTCTGTGCAGAAAATGATATTCAGAACGAGGTTGCGCGCTTTATCGATTTCCTGCATGAAGTCTATGCTGACTTTGGTTTCACCGATGTGATCTACAAACTGTCAACCCGGCCTGAAAAGCGGGTAGGGTCTGATGAAGTCTGGGATAAAGCGGAGAAAGCTCTGGGTGATGCCCTGGATGCTGCCGGTCTGGACTGGGATGAGCTGCCAGGTGAAGGTGCGTTCTACGGCCCTAAAGTGGAATTCTCTCTGAAAGACTGCCTGGGACGTGTATGGCAGTGCGGTACCATTCAGGTGGACTTCTCCATGCCGGGACGTCTGGGTGCGCAGTTTGTTAACGAATCCGGTGATCGTGAAACACCGGTGATGTTGCACCGTGCGATTCTGGGGTCATTTGAACGCTTTATCGGTATTCTGATAGAAAACTTTGCCGGCGCATTGCCGACCTGGTTAGCACCAAAACAGGTTGCTATTCTGAATATTACCGATAAACAGGCGGATTATTGCCGTGAACTTGAAGAAAAGCTCACCGATCTTGGATTCTTTGCGTCTGCGGACTTGAGAAATGAGAAGATCGGCTTTAAAATCCGCGAGCACACAATTCACAAAACTCCTTATCTGCTGGTTGTTGGTGATAAGGAAGTAGAAACTGGTACTGTGGCAGTCAGAACCCGTACCGGTGAAGATCTCGGCACATTGTCGATTGAAGAGTTTTGCGAGCATCTGAAGCAGGATGTTGCTCAGAAAGGCCGCAAAGAATAATTAACAGATTGGAGATACAGCTATCAAGCGAGATAACAGAAGAGGGCGTAATGAGCGGAATAAGCCGCCTATAAATGAGAATATCAGCGCCCGCGAGTGTCGGTTGATTGGTCCAGATGGAACACAGATAGGTGTAGTACCTATCAAAGACGCCCTAGAGGCGGCACAAGAAGTTGGCCTTGACCTGGTCCAGATTTCTGATTCTGATCCTATCGTCTGTAAGGTGATGGATTACGGTAAGTTCCTTTACGAGAAGAAGAAAGAAGCGAATGCTGCGAAGAAGAAGCAAACGCAGATGCAGGTTAAGGAAATCAAATTCCGTCCTAATACGGAAGTAGGGGATTATCAGGTAAAACTACGCAACCTGATACGTTTCCTTGAAGGTGGCGATAAGGTCAAGGTAACACTACGTTACCGCGGCCGTGAAATGGCACACCAGGAGTTAGGCATGCAGCTATTAAACCGGATTGAAAAGGATCTGGAAGAGCTGGGTGTCGTTGAGCAGCGTCCAAAAATGGAAGGCCGCCAGCTGATTATGGTCATAGCTCCGAAAAAGAAAAAGTAGTCTGACGTAAGCGTAAAGCCCGTGCTGACTCATTGTGAGTTAAGCACGGGTTTTGTTGTTTATCCGGACGAAAGATAATTAACGAATGCGTGGGGATTTAGTAATGCCTAAAATGAAATCTTGCAGCGGTGCTGCGAAACGTTTTAAAAAGACTGCGAATGGCTTTAAGCACAAACAGTCTTACACAAGCCACATCCTGACTAAGAAAACGACTAAGCGTAAGCGTCAGTTGCGTCCAATGCTGCAGGTTGCAGCTGCTGATCAGAAACTGATCCGCCGCATGCTGCCTTACATCTAAGTCGTAGTAACCACAAATTCTAAGTTAGGAAGAAAGAAATATGGCACGTGTAAAACGTGGTGTTATCGCACACCGTCGTCACAAGAAGATCCTGAAAAAAGCTAAAGGTTACTACGGCGCTCGCAGCCGTGTGTTCCGTGTAGCTAAACAAGCTGTAATTAAAGCGGGTCAGTATGCATACCGCGACCGTCGTCAGCGTAAGCGTCAGTTCCGCGCGCTGTGGATTGCTCGTATCAACGCTGCTGCCCGCATCAATGGTTTGTCTTACAGCCGCTTTATTGCTGGTCTGAAGAAAGCATCTATCGAGATCGATCGTAAGGTGCTGGCTGATCTGGCTGTTAACGAAGCAAATGTATTTGCTGCTATCGTTGAAAAAGCTAAAGCTGCACTGTAAGACACCTTTACCTATAACAGGGTAATAATTGATCGTTTAATAGGGGAAGGGTGCAAACTCTTCCCCTATTTTTATCTGGAGCGGTAAATGGAAAACATTGGAATCCTGCTTGAGCAAGGCAAGCAGGCTGCAGAACAGGCAACAAGCGCGCAGGATCTCGATCAGGTGCGGGTTCAGTATCTGGGTAAGAAAGGTCATCTTACCCAGCTATTGAAAGGTCTGGGCGCACTGAGTGCCGAAGAACGCCCACAGGCGGGCGCGAAGATTAATGAAGCGAAGCAGGCGTTGCAGGATGTGCTGAATGCACGTAAAGCAAACCTGGAATCCGCTGCACTGGAAGCGAAGCTGGCTGAGGAAACGATCGATGTTACCCTGCCGGGCCGTGGACAGTCACTGGGTGGACTGCATCCGGTGACGAAAACATTGCAGCGGATTGAAGAGTTTTTCGCCCGCATCGGTTATTCCGTGGCGGAAGGCCCTGAGATCGAAGATGATTACCACAACTTCGAAGCGCTGAATATTCCCTCGCATCACCCGGCACGGGCGATGCACGATACCTTCTATTTCAATGCCAATACCCTGCTGCGAACCCACACCTCCGGTGTGCAGGTGCGCACCATGGAAAGCTCAGAGCCACCGATCCGGATTATCTGTCCGGGCCGTGTCTATCGCTGCGATTATGATCAGACCCATTCCCCGATGTTCCATCAGGTGGAAGGCTTAATTGTGGATAAAGATATCAGCTTTGCTGACCTTAAAGGTACGCTGGAACAGTTCCTGCGTGAGTTCTTTGAGGATGATGTCAAAGTCCGTTTCCGCCCCTCTTACTTCCCGTTTACTGAACCTTCTATCGAGGTGGATATCGATCGCGGTGACGGTAAGTGGATGGAAGTGCTGGGTTGCGGCATTGTGCATCCGAAAGTGTTTGAGTATTCCGGTATCGATCCCGAGCAGTACACCGGTTTTGCCTTCGGTATGGGGGTAGAGCGTCTGGCGATGCTACGGTATGGCGTTAATGACCTGCGCCTGTTCTTTGAAAACGATCTGCGTTTCCTCGGCCAGTTTAACTAATAAGCCAGTTTGACTGATCAGAAACGGATAACGTCGTTTAAAAGTAGTTAAGAATTTTCGGAAAACAGAATTATGAAATTCAGTGAAAAGTGGTTACGTGAACTGGTAGACCCTGCCACAGATACTCAGGGCATCGCGGATCAGATTACCATGGCTGGTCTTGAAGTCGATGAGATTGTTCCGGTGGCCGGTCAGTTCAGTGGCGTTGTGGTGGGCGAGATTCTCTCGGCTGAACCGCATCCAAATGCCGATAAATTGCAGGTCTGTCAGGTAACCGATGGCAGCGAAAACTTTCAGGTGGTTTGCGGTGCACCGAATGCCCGTGGAGGCCTGAAAACTGCCTTTGCTAAAGTGGGTGCTGTACTCAGCGCGCCTGATGGCAGTGAGTTTAAGATTAAAAAAGCCAAGCTGCGTCAGGTTGAGTCGTTCGGTATGCTGTGCGCCGATGATGAGCTGGGTATTTCAGATGACCATGCCGGTATTATGGAGCTGGCGGCCGACGCCCCGGTAGGCTCTGATCTGCGTGAATATCTGCAGCTTAATGATGCGATTATCGATGTCGATCTGACACCTAACCGTGGTGACTGCCTGTCGATTACCGGTCTGGCCCGTGAAGTGGGTGTCCTGAATAAGGCCTCCGTTTGTTATGTTGAAGCTAATGAAGTGGCTCCGACGATTGACGATACCTTCCCGATCACCCTGGACGACCCGGAAGGCTGCCCCCGTTATCAGGGGCGGGTGATTCGTAACGTGAATATGGCCGCTGAGACGCCGTTGTGGATGGTTGAGAAGCTGCGTCGTTGTGGCATCCGCTCTATTGATCCGGTCGTTGACGTTACCAATTACGTGCTGCTGGAACTGGGTCAGCCGATGCATGCCTTTGATCTGAGTAAACTCAGCGGCGGTATCGTAGTGCGTAAGGCCACTGCGGGTGAAACGCTGACGCTGCTGGATGGTAACGAGGTACAGCTGAACGACAATACCCTGGTGATTGCTGACAGTGAAAAAGCGGTCGCGATGGCCGGTATTTTCGGTGGCGAAGAGACCGGTGTTACCGCTGACTCTAAAGACATCTTCCTGGAGTGTGCCTACTTCAATCCGATCAGTATCGCCGGACGTGCGCGCTCTTATGGTTTGCACACCGATGCTTCTCACCGTTATGAGCGTGGTGTGGACTGGCAGTTACAGCGCCAGGCAACCGAACGGGCAACACAGTTGTTGCTGGATATTGTCGGGGGTGAAGCGGGACCTGTGGTTGAAGCCGTAGCTGAAGAGTATCTGCCTACAGCTGCAACCATAACGCTGCGTCAGAGTAAGGTGAATCAGGTGCTGGCATTTGAAATGCCAGCAGCAGAGATTGAAGAGATTCTGACCCGTCTGGGGATGATCGTAGAACGTAGTGGCGACGGTGAATGGTCCGTGGCTGTTCCTTCATACCGGTTTGATATCAGCATTGAAATTGATCTGATTGAAGAGCTGGCGCGGGTCTACGGTTATAACAATCTACCGGTTAAAGTGCCGACTGCTGAACTGAATATGATCGCAAATGATGAGTCTAAAGTGACCATCAGAAGCGTTCGTTCACAGCTGGTGGGCCGGGGTTATCAGGAAGCGGTCACCTACAGCTTTATCGAGAAAGGCCTGGCCGCCCAGTTTGACGATAAGCATGAAGCGAAGGCGCTGGCTAACCCGATCTCTGCGGAGATGGCGGTGATGCGCACCACTATCTGGCCAGGACTGGTTAAGGCGCTGCAGCATAACCAGAACCGTCAGCAGTCCCGGGTTCGTCTGTTTGAAACCGGCCAGCGCTTTTTGCCGGAAGGCGATCAGCTGATTCAGGAAAACGTGGTAGCCGGGCTGATCTGTGGTCCGCGTCAGTCTGAAGGCTGGAGTGCCGATGCCGCACCGGTGGATTTCTACGACCTGAAAGGGGATGTGGAATCTCTGCTGGCGCTGGGTGGCTGTGCTGATCAGTTCAGCTTTGTCGCTGAGCGTCATGTGGCGCTGCATCCGGGTCAGTCGGCCGCGATTAAGCGTAACGGTGAAACGGTTGGCTATCTGGGAGCGTTGCATCCAGAGCTGGTGAAGAGCTTAGACCTCACCGGTCCGGTCTTCCTGTTCGAGATCGTACAGGCGGTATTGCTGGATGGTGGGTTACCACGTTTCACCAGTCTGTCTAAATTCCCTGAGAGCCGTCGTGACCTGGCGCTGCTGGTAAACGACGCTGTTGCTTATGATGATATCCGTGCCATTGCACAGCAACAGGGGGGCGAATTCCTGAAAGCGGTGACCCTGTTTGACGTTTATCAGGGTAAAGGTGTCGAACCTGGTCAAAAAAGCATCGCTCTGGGCTTGACCTGGCAGCATCCTTCGCGCACTCTTAACGATGAAGAGATCAACGAAGTCATTGATTTTGTTGTGTCTGCACTGAAAAATGAGTTTGGTGCTACATTAAGAGTTTAATCGACAGGGGTGATTCTGATGGGCTCTTTGACTAAAGCAGATATGGCTGAGCGCCTGTACGAAGATCTGGGGCTGAACAAACGGGAAGCAAAAGAGATGGTGGAAGCCTTCTTCGATGAGATCCGTATGAGCCTGGCTGAAAATGAGCAGGTAAAGCTCTCAGGGTTTGGCAACTTCGACCTGCGTGATAAACGTGAGCGTCCGGGGCGTAACCCTAAGACCGGTGAAGAGGTACCTATCTCTGCGCGCAGAGTGGTCACTTTCCGACCGGGCCAGAAACTGAAAGAACGTGTTGAGGCTTATGAAGGAGACTGAACTGGTCTCGGATGATCTGCCTGCTATTCCCACAAAGCGCTACTTCACCATTGGTGAAGTAGCGCGTTTGTGTCAGCTCAAGCCGCATGTGCTGCGGTATTGGGAGCAGGAGTTTGATCAGATCAGGCCGGTCAAGCGTAGTGGCCGCCGCTATTATCAGCGACAGGACGTGCTTATCATTCGCCAGATTCAGGGGCTTCTCCACGATCAGGGTTATACCATCAGCGGTGCCCGGCAGTGGTTGAGTGGTGATCAGGCAGTGGATGACACGGCACGTTATAAGCAGCTTCTCCGCCAGACGATTACTGAATTAGAAGATATTCGTAAGCTGCTGAAATCAGTGAAATAAAGTTGTAAGAAACTTCATAATAGCTCTTTTCAGAAGCCTGAGGTTGGCGTAATATAGCCACCTCTTATCGAGACCTCGGTCTCACAGTGTCGGGATGTAGCGCAGCCTGGTAGCGCACTTGCATGGGGTGCAAGGGGTCGTGGGTTCAAATCCCGCTATCCCGACCAATTAGATATAAAAGAAGCCTGCTTACTGCAGGCTTTTTTGTATCTGAAGAACGTGACATCTTAAAAAAAGCCGCGCGTACTTTGCCAGAGAGTCCGAGTAAGGTAGGCCTTTATTCAACAGCACCGAGACCAGCACCCGGTCAGAGCTCTATGTAAGCTGCTTGAAGTTCATCACAGCGGCTTCTACGCCTGGCGGAATGATCGGCACCTGGCACCAAAGAGGATCAGCGTTTACCGGGTTTGATCAAGCAGTCATGGCTTGAGAGCGGTTGCGTCTATGGTTACTGTAAAATCTATAATGACCTTAAGGATCTCGGTGAGCGATGCAGTAAGCATCGAATATCAAGGTTAATGAGACTTGATGGATTATCAGCCCAAGTCGGTTACAAGAAGTACCGAGGTAAAACCTCAGGGCGTCCATCACATTTAGCGGATAATATTCTGAAACGTCAGTTTCAGATAACTGAGCCGAATAAGTATTGGGCAACGGATATAACCTACATCCGCACCCATGAAGGCTGGTTGTCTCTTGCTGTTGTTCTGGATCTGTATTCCCGCCAGGTCGTGGGCTGGTCGATGCATTCAAGGATGGAAACAGACCTGGTTCTGAATGCGCTTTTAATGGCTGTCTGGCGACGTAAACCGCAAGATGAAGTTCTTATCCATCTAGGTTAAGGCAGCCAGTTCACAGGCTACGAGTGGCAGGACTTCCCGAAAACACATCGATTAAAGCCCAGCATGAGTCGATGGGGTAACTGTCATGACAACGCCTGGCTGAAAGCTTTTTTCAGCGGCTAAAACGTGAACGGATTAAACGCCGAATATACTCAACAAGAGCAGAAACGCGACAAGATGTTTTCGATTACATCGAAATGTTTTATAACTCAGTTAGGAAACACGGTTATAAGAACAATCTGTCTCCAATCGAATTTGAGAAACAGCAGATCAACAAGCCGTAAAGCGTCTACGATAGGCTGGTCGATTCACACTGTATCTTATACTGCATCTAACAGCCCCTTTAACCATTCAATCGCTTTTATAGCACCCGCTTTATAGTCTTGGCGCAGTTTTTCCAAGCGTTCACCCAGTCCGACGAATTTTGGCTCATTGCTGACACGTAGGCAGCCCATTAAATCAATCTCTAGACGTTTGGCGCGCCATTCTCTGCCTTGGGGTAATGCGGCTTAATGATTCCCTCCAGACGCTTACAGGGGATGAGTTTATCCATACGCTCAAGAAAGATCTCTTTGTGGTTTTTCTGCGTTTCTTACTGAACTCGCTATCGGCAAAAGTGAGCTGATGATCCATGACTTATCTCGGAGATGATTGTTCCGCAGATTGTCTCAAGTTGTGGGGCTTATTCGTTAATACTGTACAAAATATCTGAAAAGGGCGTTCGTCCCAGAGCTCTACCTGTTCTTAAGGGAGTTGATTATGCTAAAAAAAATCGTGTAGCAGTCCGTTAAAAAGTGCTGTGTTTAATAAAGCGCCACATCGTTGTTCGTTATTCTTTGTAAACCATTGTCGAACAACTGATGCGGCTTACAAGCTAGCGAGGGTTTGATGAAAGTACTGGTTGCAGTAAAACGTGTGGTCGATCATAACGTCAAGGTGCGGGTCAAGTCCGATCGATCAGGTGTCGATCTCAATAATGTGAAGATGGCGATAAATCCCTTCTGCGAAATCGCCGTCGAGGAGGCTGTTCGACTTAAGGAAGCAGGCTTCGCCGATGAGGTCGTCGTCGTTTCGGTAGGCCCTGCTGCTGCTCAAGAGCAGATACGTGCTGGATTGGCGTTAGGCGCTGATCGGGGCGTGCTGGTTGAAACGGACATTGCACTTGGCTCTTTGGCTGTTGCCAGAGTCTTGCATAAGTTAGTTGAAAGTGAAGGCTCGCAACTAGTGTTGCTCGGTAAGCAGGCGATTGACAGCGATAACAATCAGACCGGTCAGATGTTAGCTGCATTAATGGGATGTGGGCAGGGAACCTTTGCATCGAAGCTCGATATCGGCGATGACAGTGTCCAGGTCACACGAGAGGTTGATGGAGGCTTGCAAACACTAGAGTTGAAGTTGCCTGCAGTGGTCACCACTGATCTACGTCTTAATGAACCACGTTATGCTTCCCTTCCCAACATCATGAAGGCCAAGCGTAAGCCATTGGCGATTTTGGCGTTCGATGATCTGGATGTTGATGTGACTTCTAATGTTAGCTGTCTTGAGGTGGAATCACCGAAAGTGCGTCAGGGCGGAGTGATCGTTGCAACGGTAGAAGAGTTGGTAGCAAAACTGAAAGATGAGGCTAGGGTGATCTGAATGACAACACTTATTATTGCTGAACATGACAACCATAGACTGAACCCTGTCACTTTGAATGTAGTTAAAGCCGGGCAATCCATAGGCTCTGAGATTGATTTGCTAGTTGCGGGGCATCATTGCCGGGAGGTTGCAGAGCAAGCAGCAGTGCTACCGAGTATTCGCAAAATTTTGATGGTAGACCAGTCTTGGCTTGAGCATCCTCTGGCAGAGGATATGGCGGCAGTCATCGACTCACTGGCAGATAACTACAGCCATATTTTAGCCGCGTCAACCAGTCATGGTAAAGATTTCATGCCTCGTGTGGCAGCCCTGCGTGGTGTAGATCAGATATCGGATGTTATCTCAGTAGAGTCACCTCAGGTGTTTCGTCGTCCTATTTATGCCGGCAATGCGATAGCACGAATTGAGGCCTCCGCATTGATTCATGTATTAACAGTGAGGACATCCGCATTCGAAGCGATAGATGCTGATTCAGGCTGTGCGCAGATAGAAGAGGTAGCACAGGTACCTCCGCCAACGAGTGCAGTAAGGTTTGTCAGTGAGGTTTTATCGTCAGGTGAGCGTCCTGAGCTGGCGAGTGCGAGAGTCATTGTTTCTGGAGGTAGGGCGCTGCAGACCGCGGAAAACTTTTCTCTACTCAATAAATTGGCCGATAAACTGGGTGCTGCAGTGGGGGCTTCCCGTGCAGCGGTGGATTCTGGGTTCGCGCCAAATGACTTGCAGATCGGTCAGACCGGTAAAATCGTAGCGCCGGATCTCTATATTGCGGTCGGCATCTCCGGCGCTATTCAGCATTTAGCGGGTATGAAAGACTCCAAGGTTATCGTTGCCATCAATAAAGATGAAGACGCCCCAATTTTTCAGGCAGCTGATTACGGTTTAGTGGGGGATCTATTTGAAGTGATGCCAGAGTTAATTGAACAGGTGTAAATCACCGAGTATTGGGTAAAGTGAGGGTGGAAATGGAACGTGAATTTATGGAGTTTGATGTTCTGATCGTTGGAGCTGGCCCGGCTGGACTGGCCGCGGCATGTAGAATTAAGCAGTTGGCTGAGAGCAACGGTCTTGAAATTACAGTCTGCGTGGTCGAAAAGGGGGCCGAAGTTGGTGCTCATATTCTATCTGGAGCGATCTTCGAGCCCAGGGCGTTAGGTGAACTGTTCCCTGATTGGCAGGAACTTGGTGCACCATTGCATACTCCAGTAAGTCGAGATGAGATCTACCTGTTCAGCAGTGATAAGAATGCACGCCAGCTACCGAAATGGTTGACACCAAAAACAATGCATAACGATGGCAACTACATCGTTTCGCTGGGCAACCTTTGTCGCTGGCTGGCTGAGCAAGCGGAAGCAGCAGGCGTTGAGATTTACCCCGGATTTTCCGCTCAAGAACTACTATTGGATGAAGATGATGTCGTTCGAGGTGTTATCACTGGCGATATGGGCGTCGATCGCGCTGGTCTGAAAAAGGATGGACTGTATACCGGCGGTATTGAATTACGGGCTAAGTACACTTTGTTTGCAGAAGGGTGTCGGGGGCATTTGGGTAAGCAATTGATCGCCCATTATGAACTTGATGAAGTGTCTGACCCTCAGCATTACGGGCTGGGAACTAAGGAATTGTGGGAGATTGATCCAGCGTTACATCAGCCGGGCTTGGTTGTGCACAGCGCTGGGTGGCCGCTTACCGATACCACTGGGGGGGCGTTTCTCTATCATCTTGAGAATAACCAAGTGGTTGTGGGTCTGATTGTTGATCTTTCTTATAGCAACCCTTATTTGTCTCCCTTCGAAGAGTTTCAACGGTATAAACATCACCCTATGATCAGTCAGTATCTCAAAGGCGGTAAGCGAATTGCGTACGGCGCACGTGCTATCACTAAGGGGGGACTCAACTCGTTACCGCAGATGGTATTCCCCGGTGGGGCTTTGATTGGTTGTGATCTAGGAACGCTTAACTTTGCCAAGATAAAGGGTAGTCATACAGCCATGAAGTCGGGTATGTTGGCTGCAGATGCTGTTTGTCAAGCGCTTGCTCAGGGACGTGCGGGCGATGAATTAGGCGCTTATGTAGATGGTTTTCGTAATAGCTGGCTCTATGATGAGCTTTACCGAAGCCGTAATTTTGGACCAGCTATCCATAAGTTAGGTACCTTAGTCGGTGGTGGTTTCAATGTGCTTGAGCAGAACCTATTTGGCGGTATGTTACCGATGACATTACATGACCGTAAGCCTGATCATCTTAGTTTATGCACTGCCAGTGAAAGTGCACCAATCGTTTACCCTAAGCCAGATGGGAAAATCAGTTTCGACAAGCTGTCGTCAGTATATATCTCCAACACAAGTCATGAAGAGGATCAGCCCTGTCATTTGCACCTGATCGATCCGGAACTCCCGATTCGCGATAATCTTGCCATCTATGCTGAACCTGCTCAGCGCTATTGCCCGGCTGGTGTCTATGAGGTTCTCGAGGAGAAAGATGGGCCACGCTTTCAGATTAATGCGCAGAACTGCTTGCACTGTAAAACGTGTGATATCAAGGATCCTGCGCAAAACATTACGTGGAACGCTCCAGAAGGGGGGGGAGGACCAAATTATCCCAATATGTGACCTTATTGATGCTAGTCCTTATTAGAGACCTTCGCATAATAGGCCTTTAATTATTCACAGAAACAGGTCGACTGACTGGAGGTTGATGTTTAAGACTGGCATGTGGTCTGTGCCAGTTGTATTCGTTAAACCATTTGGGAAGATACTCTTTACGCTCCTTAGAATTCTCGTATGAGGGGGTGTAAGACAGACTGGTTGAGATAAAGCGTTCGGCTTTACCGTTTATTTGAGGTGTGTAAGGTCTGGTTTTTATGTGCTTGATTCCCAGCCGCTTGAGCTTTCTGGACTTGTAGCCGCCGCCATTATCGGTCATTACGCGCTCGATATTTATCCCTAAGCCAGCATAGTAAGGTAGCGCTTTAATTAAAAGTATACAGGCGCTACGTCCAGTTTGAGCAGATAAAAACGCGCTAAAGGTAAGCCTTTAATTAGTGTCAATCGAGACAGGCGTGTATTCCCAACCCGTCCCTCAGGAACATATATAGCGATCACCGGATGTTCTATGATCTGGCTTATTACAATACCCCCGATCTGGTTGTTTCAGTTGTACTTTTTTACTGCATTTCAGATTTTACAGGTTTCATGAAAAGGCCGTTCGATCTCAATGCCTATCTCTAATGCTGATAGATATTGATAATGATTTCTTAGGATTTTTGTTTGGCTATAGCGCATTTTCAACGCATTAAAGGATAAGTAGATGACCATTCGAATCTGGCATCAGAGTTTTACCGTGCTCAGTGATCTGGGCGCATACGATCAGGCCTTACAGAATCACTTTCGTAAGATTGCGCGTGAAGATACTGAAATCCACATGCATGGAATGGCGGAAGGTACATACCGCAGTCACTACCCCGGCGACGATATCAAATATGCAGCATTGCAATATCTGCACGGTATGCAATTTATGGCAGCAGGAATCAACGCTGAGCAGAAAGGGTATGACGCCTACGCGATTAGCACTTTGCCAGAACCCGCACTGAAAGAAATTCGTAGCCTACTTGACATTCCAGTGGTCGGCTATGGTGAATCAGCCATGTTAAGTGCCTGTATGCTGGGGCGTAAGTTTGGTGTGCTTGTGTTTATTGATGAATTGGCCGAGCTTGTTACCCAGAATGCTGAACGACATGGTCTTCGTGAGCGTTTTGCCGGTGCCCGTCATGTGGGGTTTCGCTTTAATGATGTGCTGGAAGGTTTTTCCGATCCGACCCGTTTGATCGAGGTTTTCGAGCATTCGGCCCGAGCCTTAATTGAGGCAGGGGCCGAGGTTATTATCCCTGGCGAAGCGCCACTTAATGTACTTCTGGCGAGCCACGGTATTAATCAAGTGGACGGTGTACCTGTGCTGGATTCACTGAGCGCTTGGGTTAAACAGGCAGAAGCTATGGTGGATTTACACCGTATTAACGGTACTCGCAGTTGCGACCGCAATTATTTTTCAGCACGTCCGGATCCTGCTCGGGTACGTGAAATATTCGAATTTTATGGCCTGGCAGAGCGTTTTCTCGATCCAAGCTGTGGCGAAGCATAAGGAGTGACGATGAATAAAGTGATTGAAACCGATCTGGTTGTTGTTGGGGGCGGTCTCAGTGGTGTCTGCGCGGCATTGTCAGCTGCGGAGGCCGGGCTGGAGGTTCTACTGATCGAGAAGACTAGTGAGACAGGCGGTTCGTCAGCGATGAGTGGGGGCTGCCTAGCTTTTGCCGGAACTGATCTACAGCAAAAAAACGGTATAGAAGATTCTGCCGATAAGCTATATACCGACTTGATAGAAGTTGGCAAGCAGGAGGCTGATGAAAAACTGGTGCGTGTATATGTTGATAATCAACTCGATACTTACCACTGGATGTGTCAGCACGGTGTTAGCTTTATGCCGGTTATTGAAACTGCATCAGGCCAATCTGTACCGCGTGTACATAGCGTTGACCCTGCCGACACTGTGCGTAAGATCGAGCGTGCGGCATGTGCAACAGGTCGGGTTACTATTCTGCTCAACACAGCGGCTCGTCGTCTTTTGAGAGACGGAAGTGATCGAGTCTACGGTGTAAAGGCCGAGCAAGAGAGTGAAACGTTAACGTTAATCGGAAGAAAGGCAGTTGTGCTGGCTAGCGGCGGTTTTGTACACGATCGCGAGATGATCCATCGTTTCGCACCTCTCTATGATAATGCCGTTTTCATTGGTGGTGAAGGTAATGAAGGTGATGGCCTGCGCATGGGTTGGGCGCTGGGTGCTGATGTCAGAGATATGAGTTCGATAAAGGGAACTTTTGGTAAGCATCCTATGGATGAGCATAATCATCATGCATGCCTTGCTGTATATAAGGGAGCCGTTGCTGTGAACCAGGAGGGAAAGCGTTTCGTTGATGAATCTCTCTCTTATAAGTTGCTGGGTGATGCGTGTATGCAGCAGTCCTATGGGGTGTCCTATCAAATTCTTGATCAGGAGATTATGAGCAGTGGGGATAATCGGGTACGTATTCTAGATTTTGAACGTCGTCTCGAAGAAGGGCTGTTTATCAAGGCGGATTCTCTTGAGCAGTTAGCAAAATTGATCGAGGTGCCGAATGATGTGTTTCTGGCCGAGATAGAAGCGTACAACACGGCTGTAGAGACAGAGCAAGTTCCTATGTTCGGACGTAAACATCTGGTGCATCATCATGGCGCCTTGCGTGTGATTAAACAGCCGCCATTCTTCGCGTATCCATCTACTGCCGCAGTATTCGGTACGTATTGCGGTCTGCGTATTGATGAACAAATGCAAGTAATTGATGTGTTTGGAAACAAGATCGAAGGTTTGCTGGCTGCTGGAGAGTTAGTCGGAGGGTTTCATGGTGCTGCGTACATGACCGGTTCAGCATTGGGCAAGGCGGCAGTGTTTGGTCGTCTAGCAGCAGTTACTGCAGCTTCAGGCTAAGCAAGGGAGGGAAGTTAATGAATATTCTGGTTTTATTGGCTGGGGTGGCTGATAACCGCTTTCCACTGCATCGGTTGGATGTTGATACGCTGGAAGGTGTCGTCGAGAGCGGACATGCTCGCCGTCAGCTCAGTCCTTTCGATGAGGGAGCCTTAGAGTTAGCGTTGAAGTTACGCGACACTGCTGGTAGTGATAAAGAAGTGCATATCGATGTGCTAGTGTTGGAAGGTTTGGCTGATGAAGCTGTTTTACGAGCGGTGGCGGCGTTTAAGCCTGATAGCATACGTCGCTTGTCGCCACAGCCTGCCCGCTTATGGGATGGGGCGTTCAGTGCATCTCAATTTTCGGCAGCGATACGTGCCGAGGGATTGGCTCCTGAGCTCATATTGGTCGGGCGTGAGTTTGGGGATCAAGACGAGGGGAGTCTACCTATAATGCTGGCAGCAGAACTCGGTTACCCTCATTTTTCGTTGGCTCAGTTTGCTCAATGGTATGAAGGGGATGTGCGCCTTATGCGGGAAAGTGGTGTGCTCCGAGAGTGGTATCGGTTCGAAGGTCCGTTACTTGCCACTGTAACCAACGATAAGCGTAATAAATTACGTCACCCGTTGATGAAGAATGTGATGGTGGCCAAACGTCAGAATTTTGAAACGATTAAAGCAACTCAGTCTTCCAATATAGAGCCAATGCAACTGGTTGAGCTGGAGGCTGCGCCTCACGCTCAACGTGAAGTGCAGTGTCAGATGTTGAGGGGAAGCTTACATGAGAAGGCTCAGGCGTTAGCGGCTTTTCTGCGTCGATAGAGGAATAATGAAAAATGACAACAAATACAGAGCGTAGGATATTGGCAGTCATGCCGTTAGCATGGGGAAAGGAAGCCCTTGCTATGATTCTTGGAGCGTTACAGTCGCAGGCGAGCGTTAGTGGTGCCAAGGTTCAACTCATGTTGCTGTCGGATATTCGTTATGACGATGTCGCTGAAATGGTGCGTGAGGCTGGTATCGAACTGTTGTTGTGGGTTCTGCATGCAGACCTATCTGAAGGTATCGATAATAAAAGAGTGTCTTTGCTGGCCACTGAAGCATTGTCTGAGCAGATATCCAAAGAGCAACAAACTCTAGTATTGCTGCCGCCGGGGATTCAAGGTGAGGAACTTTCTGCATCTCTAGCCCAGCAGCTTGGTGCTAAGTTTTTGGGACGTTGTGGTTCGCTTGAGTGGTGTATTGGTGGCTTCTCCATTATTCGTTCTGCCTGGGGGGGGCGAGTAAATCAGAAAATTATCTGCAACACATCTCTGGCGGTGGCGAGCTATCGGGGAGATAAGGTGCAGGCGTGCAGTAATGATGTGCTGGAGCAGCAGGAACTGGTGTTGGATATGGTTCTTCCGGGGTTGGCACGTATTGAGTCAGAATCTACCGGTGAAAAGCTATTGCCTATAGAAGGCGCTAAGCTTGTAGTGTCTGGCGGACGAGGTGTTAACGACGAGGGGTTTAAACTACTCGAGCAGTTAGCTCATGAGCTGGATGCCAGTTTAGGTGGTAGCTTACCGGCAGTTGATGCGGGGTGTGTACCTGTTATGCGCCAGGTTGGTATATCGGGAAAATTTGTTACTGCAGATGCTTACCTTGCTGTTGGAATCTCTGGTACTCCTCAGCATATGGCTGGTATTTCGCCTGAAACGCGAATCTTCGCTGTCAATAAGGATGCTAACGCCGATATCTTTCAGTTTGCTGAAGCGGGGTGTGTTGCAGACTGGGAGCAATTTCTGCCGGTACTGCTTAGTGCGCTTAAAGATAGTACTTGATTGGCTGGGCCACTTATCTTTCAAATATTTGGATTTTCGCCAAGGATGCAGATTGATCTGTGTCAGTGGAGAAAGGCGGTGGTACTTATCTAACGTTTTCATTATTAATTCGATAAAACTGAGCGTACGTGGTTCGACGAATCTCGCCATTGAGTTGCACTGCTGCAGGCACTGGTCATTAGTATGTGTGATTCTGGGCTGCCAGGTCACCTCAAACCTTAGAAAATATGTTTCTATGCAAAATAAACCGTTTGAATTCATTGTATTAGAGCGAGTCAACTGTATAGATTCCGAATCTCCTTTTGTTCGAGTTGTCTGTTGGGTAAAGATCTATTTGCTTAGATTTTTTTATTTATATGGTTAGGAGGAAATAGAGATGGAAGAGTACGATGTGATTGTGTTGGGCAGTGGTAATGCGGGTCTGTGCGCAGCCCTGTCCGCAAATCAATCGGGGGCACGTGTTGTATTGCTTGAAAAGGCATTGGAGGCGGAACGTGGCGGTAATTCAGCTCATACTGGAGGAGCCTTCCGGGTGGCTTACGATGGTGCCGATGACCTTAAAAAACTGATGCCTGATCTGTTGTCAAACGAGTTTGAGAGTAGTGATTTCGGCAGCTATTCCGAAGATACCTTTTTTAATGAAATAGCAGTGCAGAGTCAGTATCGCGCAGATCCTGACGTGCTCGATACTGTGGTGTCAAATAGCTTGGATACGCTGTGTTGGATGACCGGACAGGGGGTTAGGTTCATTCCGAGTTACGGGCGTCAGGCGTTCAAAGTAGACGGTAAACAGAGGTTTTGGGGCGGCCTGACAATAGAGGTTTCAGGTGGTGGTCAGGGGTTGATTGATGCACTGCTGCTGCGGGCAGAAAAGCAGAATATTCCAGTATTCTACGGTGCGAGGGCTGCTAGCCTGACCCGTAAGGGAAATCATTGGCGAGTGGTCTGTACTGATGGGAGGCAATTCCAAGCTGCATCGGTCATTATCGCTACTGGTGGCTTTCACGCTAATCTACGCTGGCGAGCGCAATACCTTGGTCCTGGTTGGGATCTAGCTAAGGTTAGAGGAAGCCGGCACAATACGGGAGATGGAATAGAGCTTGCACTTTCTGCAGGGGCAGTGGCCCACGGTAATTGGTCCGGTTGTCATGGTGTTTTCTACGACCTGAACGCTCCTGCGATGGGCGATCTGAATCTGCTTGATATGCAGAAAAACTATTTCCATTTGGGGATCGTCGTCAACGCGGATGGCGAGCGGTTCTTCGATGAGGGCAGCGACTTCCGCAATTACACTTACTCAAGTATGGGAGATAAGGTGATGCGTCAGCCGGGCGGGGTAGCTTGGCAGATTTTTGATCAGACGACCATGCCTTTGTTACCCGATGAATACCGTGTTCGCTACACCACTCGGATCGAAGCGCCCAGCCTTTCTGAGCTGGCTGAACGTATGGATGGGGTGAATTCTGCTGGCTTTGAGCAAACCGTGACTCGTTTCAACGAGGCTGTTCGCGAATATATTACTTTTAACCCGGCAGAGCGTGATGGGCGTTGCACAGACGGCTTGACGATTCCCAAAACTAACTGGGCGAACGCACTAGTAAAGCCTCCTTTTGTTGCCTTCCCAGTGACCTGCGGTATTACTTTCACCTTCGGGGGGGTCAAGGTGGATAGCCGATCGCGCCTGCTTGACGAGCAGGATGAACCGATTGAAGGGCTGTATGCGGCTGGCGAGCTGGTGGGGAATCTTTATTTTGTCAAGTATGCTGGCGGAGCCGGACTCACTTCTGGCGCGGTACTGGGACGCATAGCAGGGGCTGATGCTGCTGCTTGGGCTGTTGAGAGTACACAGAAAATTTAGAAAAGAGATACTTTCGGGCGGACAAGCTATCAATGGGCAGTTTTATTGTTTCTTTCTTTTTATCACAGAGTTAAGAAGCCGCCAGTTGTTTATACGTGCAATGTCCCAGTGTTGAGTCAGATATAAAATATCGGGGATGCGTGTGAGCACTGATATACTCCGTTTATCGGCGGGGCGTAACAAATGTGGAGCTATCTCTTACGGGTATTGATCCAACTGCAGGCTGGTAAGACCATTAATCTACTGTAACTATAAATATGTCGTAATCTCAGCGTCGGTTCGGGTGTAGGTCGATCTGTGTCTGTGGACAAGGACGTCGCTGCTCATCTAAGGTTTGCATCATGAATTCGATAAAACTGCGCGTACGTGGTTCGACGAATCTGGCCAGGGGCGTAACAGTGTAAAAGATACGCCTTCTTGTACTCCAGTCAGTGAAAAGGTCCACTAATTTACCGCTGGATATTAGTTCGTTGACAAACACGTCTAGCACATAAATGATGCCGCGGTCGTGCAAGGCTTCCTCGATTAGTGCATCGGTGCCGTTATAATGAAACTTGCCGGTGGGTTCGATCTCCACCTGATCGCTATCTCGATTGAACGCCCACTTGGCTGGGCGGTAGCCTTCGCGTCGGAATAGTCCGAGACACAATTCGGGGGGAAGTTGTGAGGGATGTTCTAGGGGGCCTATTTTTTCTAAAAGACTGGGAGTTATGCAGGCCACGTAATAGGCTTGGTAAAGCGGTCTGGCAACCAGATCTGCATCGTCGACTGAGTCGAGACGAATTGCGACATCGGTCCCGCTTTCAATCAGTCCCTGAGGATTGTCCGTCTGACGTACTGCGACCGATAGATCCGGGTTGTTCTTAAGAAACTCGGGTAATTTCGGGCACATTAAGGTGCGGGCAAAAGCTGAAGGCGCCTCTATTTTTAATATGCCCTGGATAGAGCTTTTTTCTAGGCTAACTTCTCTTTCCATTGCTTCGACATGCCGTAATAGCTCTACGGCTTGTTTGAAATATTTTTCACCGGCATCAGTTAATCGCAGAGTTCGAGTGTTGCGTGAGAGCAGAGATACGCCAAGCAAGCTCTCTAGATTTCGTACGCTAGCGGTTACTGTTGCGTTGGCAATATCAAGAGATTCTGCAGCACGGCTAAAGTTTCCACATTCAACGACTCGGGTGAATACCTGCATTGCCCAGAGCTTGTCTATCCTGTTCTTCATCTTTTCCTAAAACCCTATTAGCTCTGTATGTATCGTACGGATTTTTTAAGTCTTTTATATTAACACTGAGAATTTGGAGGCACAAATATGACTATTTTAAAATTTGACCTAACTGTCGCCGGTTGCGGTGTTGCTGGTTTATCTGCAGCGGTGGCTGCTGCTGAACGTGGCTTGTCGGTTGCATTGCTTGAGCGTTCAACACGTGAGGATCGGGGCGGCCAAAGCCGCTATACGGAAGCTTACTTACGTATGAAAAGTCATGAAGAAGTTACCGATGACTTTGAAGAGTTTCTGGCCCAGAACGCTGGTTTTTATCAAGATCCTGACTTCGTCGCGGAAGGATTGAGCGAGCGCAGTAGCTGGTCTGTTCAAACTAAGGGGCTGGCATCAATCGATGCCGCAGTGATCGGCGCCTTTGCCGATAATGTTCCTGATACTATTGCCTGGTTGAAAAAGCAAGGAGTTAAGTTTGACTTCCTGCCCACCCAGTTCTTAACCAGTACTCAGCCCCGTTTGTTACCGGTCGGCGGCGGTGAAGGTATTGTAGAAACTCTTGCTGCACGAGCTGAGGAGTTAGGTGTTCAGTTCTTCTATGAAACATCGGCTCGGAGCTTGATTTTTAAGGGGTTCAGGCAAATAGATGGCATTCTTGCCGTTTCTCGTACTGAGGGTGATATCGAATTTCATGGTGCGGTAGTACTTGCCTGCGGTGGTTTTGAAGGTAGCAGCGAGATGATGACAAAGTACGTGGGACCACGGTCAATTTATCTACGTCCTGTGTGTAAGGGGGCCTATTACAACCGCGGTGAAGGCATAAGCATGGCGCTGGACGCTGGTGCAGCAAGCGCTGGAGATTTCGGTAGTTATCATGCTGAGCCGGTGGATCCTCGTTCGGGTATATCCGAACCGTCGATCTTTATCTTTCCCTATGGTGTGCTGCTTAACCAGCAGGGCGAACGCTTTACTGACGAAGCACCTGGTACGGTTGATGCTTGGTATGAGCGCGTAACTCGGCGGATTTATGAGCAGAGTGAGGGAGTGGCCTGGGTTATTCTCGATCAAAAAATTAAAGATATTCCGAATTATCAATTAGCTATTCGTACTGATCAACCTGCTATAGAGGCTAACACAATAGCACAGCTTGCTGAGCGAATTGGGCTTCCGGTGGATCAAACGGAACAGACTCTTGCGGACTACAACAGGGCTTGTCGTGAAGGCGAGTTCAAACCCCTGGTCGCTGATGGTTTGGCAACTGAAGGTATAAATCCACCCAAGAGTAATTGGGCGCATTCAATTGATAAAGGTCCTTTTTTAGCCTATCCGATCATATCCTCTAATGTTTTCTCATTTGGCGGTTTGAAAGTGACCGAGCAGGCGCAAGTTGTGAGTGTAGATGGAGATGTAATTGAAAATCTCTACGCCGCTGGTGAAACCATGGGACTTTATTTCGGTAACTATGCCGGTGGCACTTCTGTGCTTAAAGGGCTTGTTTTTGGTCGTCAGGCAGGAATGACGGTGGCTAGTGCTGAGATTAACGTATGAGTTTGCAGGCTTCAGTTGCACTAGTGACAGGCGCAGGTGGCTCTATTGGCGCAGCGGTCTGCTATCGGCTTGCTGCAGAAGGGTATGAGGTGGTGGCACTCGATCTGCATCCTATCGAGAGTGAGGATAAGGCAATCCATAGCATTGTTGCGAATAGTACCGATGAACAAGCTTTGGGCGAATTGATCGAGAAAATAGAAACAGAAATCGGCGCGATCAACGTACTGGTGAATGTGGCGGGTGTGGTGTCTCTGGGTAGCGCGTTGAGTCTGCCGATCGAAGAGGTACTGCGTGTACTTAATATCAATGTCATAGGTACGCTGTTGCCTTGTCAGTTGGTTGGGCGCCGAATGGTAGAGCGAGGAATGGGCACGATCGTCAATATTGGATCAGTGGTAGGTAAAAACTGCGGAAATGCGCGTCCTTGGCTGGATGTCAGTGAGCTGAATCGGGCGGGTAATGTGGCTTATGGCATGTCGAAGGCCGCTGTCCATTCATTGACTGGTTTTCTGGCTAAAGAGTTAGCTTGTCAGGGGGTGCGAGTAAATGCAGTTGCGCCGGGTCCTGTGGCAACAGCGATGACGACTCAGTTTCCGCCGAGCTTGCAGGCGCTATTACCATTGGGGCGTATGGCTCAGCCGGAAGAAGTGGCAGCCGCTGTACATTTTCTAGTGTCAAATGAAGCATCCTTTATTACTGGAGAAATTCTCGATGTAAATGGTGGCCTATTGTGTGATTAGCCGTCTAAAAAATAGATTTAATAAAATTAAAATAACTGGAGTAGGCTTAATGAAAAGTATTTATTTGGTTCTCGATATGCAGAATGACCTCATCCATTCAGAAGGTGCCAGTGGTAAGGCGCCAATGCAGGCTGAAGTTCAGTCGCGGGATATCATTAACCGCACAGCTAAAGCGATTGCTAGTGCTCGAAAAATGGATATTCCCGTTGCCTTTGTGCGGGTGGCTTTTTCTGATGATCATCGTGAAGTGAATCCTAATTCACAAGTTTTTGGTCCGATTGCTCAAAATAGTATTCTGAAAATGAACGAGTGGGGCGGACAAGTGCATGAGGCGCTAGCACCTCAAGCAAGGGATTGGGATATCGTTAAGCATCGTGTTTCACCTTTTTATCAAACTCGTTTGGAGATATTACTTAAACGTGAAGGAATCGAACGGATTTACTGCAGTGGTGTTAGTACACAAGCGGTGGTTCAAGCCACGGTTAGAGATGGCCATGATCGTGATTTCGACATGATCCTTCTGGAAGATTGTTGTGCAGCCCACTCAGATGAAGAACATCAAAACTCAGTGGCCAGTATTGGTCGCTTTTGCCAGGTAGTCAATTCAGATGAGGCATTTGTATAAGCTCTCTTCTTTGGCATAGCGGGCACCTATTGGTGCCCGCTATGCGTTTATAGCTCAGCGTTATAGAGATGGTAAACAGATGGATAGAAGTGTGATTTTTGCTCTGATACTGCAATTGTGTTGCTATTGCCTTGTCGTCGCACTACGGTTGATACGGCGATTGCAGATATTATGCTAGCCTTGGATCGAAGTCCCCCATCAAGCTCCTGTATCATTATCGACTATCGTTATTCTGCTTCCTTCTTGGCTGTCTGTCGCTGGTTGGTGGCTGCCTCACCAGGTTTATACAGGTCTCGCTGTTTACTAGTGCGTTGATTGTGGCTCGCAGGTCATGTGATTCGAGCTTTATTCATCGATATTTTTTTATCCGATAATCGATTTGGGAGCGAGTTAAACCTAATAGTTTTGCTGCGCGCATCGCATTATTTTCAGATATATCTAAAGCGCGTCGGACGAGTAGCATTTCAGTATTGGCGAGATTGAATCCAGGCTGTCCAAGTAGCTGATCAGCCATCTCAGTCAAAACCTTATCTACGTCGATCTCTTTGCTATTGGTTATTTCTGGCGATGTTTTCGGCAGTAAAATACCAATTCTCGGACGATCATTCCAGCGTATAGTGCCTTCGAGTAGGTCTTCACGTAAATCATCAAGGCCGGATAGATGGCGAGTATCGATCATCTCATCGTCGTCTGCCAGTATGATGGCGCGTTCAATGACATTCTCGAATTCACGTATATTGCCTGGCCAGTCGTGCTCAAAAATAGTCTGCAATGCGCGAGAGGTTATGCCTTCAATGCGTCGATTATGGCGAGTTGACAGACGTTTGATGCAATTCTCCAGTAGTAGTGGCATATCATCTTTGCGATCGCGTAGTGGGGCTATGAATATTGGGAAAACATTGAGTCGATAGTATAAGTCGCTGCGAAAACGTTTTTCTTTGATCGCTAGTCGGAGGTCTTCGTTGGTGGCAGTAACGACGCGTACGTCGACCTTAATCGTTTTGTTGCTGCCTAGGCGTTCCAACTCTCCGCTTTGCAGTACGCGTAGAAGTTTACCCTGTGCAGTTAAGCTTAGAGTGCCAATTTCATCAAGGAAGAGGGTGCCACCATCAGCGGCTTCGAAGCGTCCAGGGCGCGATTCGCTGGCTCCTGAATATGCGCCGCGTTGTACGCCGAACAGTTCCGATTCTATTAACTGATCTGGAATGGCGGCGCAGTTAACCTCTACGAAAGGGCCTGAAGCTTGTCTGCTGTTGGTATGGATCTCGTGTGCAAACATTGTTTTGCCTACACCGCTCTCTCCTAGAAGTAGAGCAGTAGCATTCGTTGGCGCTACTCGCAGAACCTTGTGTAAGGCTGAATGAAAGGCTGCTGAGCTACCTACGGGCCTGTCTAAAGACTCTGGAGTGCTAGTGTTAACTTGAATTTCTAATGGGGCAGTAAGCAATTCTTCAGGAGTTGTCTTTTTCTTCTGTGGTTCTGATTGTCTGTGCTGGTGGTCGCGTGCTTGTGGTTGGAAGTAGAGTAGGTCTTCTTCAGGATCCTCCCATTCTTCTACAGGCTTGGCTATTGCTCGGCATCGGCTTTGTCCAGACGACATACACTCTACTTCGCGAACCAGAATTCGCTTGCCCATCAGCTGGGTGAGAAAGCCAGAGCTATAACCTGTCTCCATCCAGCAGGCGGGGTGCTGCTGGTTGCCAGCCGCTACGTGCATTTCATCCTCCAGCGAATGTTTCCAGATGAACTCGCCATACTGATAACCCTTTTTAGGATCTACTTCTATCCGTACTGGCTCAACTTCGACGATGCCAGACAATCCATGTAGCTGAGCGCCGGCAGCTATAATGTCGAGCTGACTTTGATTTCTCCGGGCATTCATAGCGAGAACGGCATCGCGTGTCCCGGACAGATACCCAACTCGTGTCATTATGCCTCGGGTGAAATTACTTCCGAATGAGTCGATTAGCTCCTGTCGCAGAGAGCCGAAAGCTTCGGCGTTCATTAACATCATGCGTTGATCGTATAGCCAAATCTGTCCCTCTTTAGGCTGGAAGTGGAGTAACTCAGCGAGGTCCTGCATATCGGGCAGGCGGAGATCGGTAATAATATCTCGAAGGCTGACGTGTTTATCATTGACAGCAGACCCGGTAGATATTGAAGGCATAATATTTTCTCTTTTTTAATTTTTTTGAATATAAACCTGACTTTGCCCACTTTGGCTAACTTTAATAATTCTATTCATTTTATTCTGGCTTATTGAACATGTTTGTAATCCTCAGAATCAAAAATGAGGATTATTATAGGAAGTTCAATATGTTTGTTTTATTTATAACCTCGTTTTCTTGTTGACACATAACCTTTAGCCTTAAAAGCAATATTTTGAGATATTTCTCTAATATCTTTTATTTATAATTTTACGAAATAATTTTACGACATTTCGTAAAATTATTAAAGTCGCATGAGTTTGTTGTTAGTGTAAAAAAAATAGAAATCATTATCTGTATGTTTTTTATATGTTTTTTACGTTTTTTTGTTTTTCATATAAGTTGGCATAGTATTGGCTTTACTCTTAAGTGATGGCCTTGTTTATGCGGGTATTAAGCTGTGTAGAGTTTTACTGCTTGTTACTTAGGCCGCGGAAATAAAAAAAATAACAGGAGGCATAAAATGGCGGAAATTTCTGCTCTTGGATATGTTGGTTTTGGTGCCAGTGATTTGTCAGCTTGGGAAACCTTTGCAACTGAAATTCTGGGGATGATGGTAAGCAGGTGTGAGGATGGAAGTCTGACGTTGCGGATGGATGAATATAAGCAGCGGTTCTTCATCGAGGAGAATGGAAAAGACGATATTGTTGTTGCTGGTTGGGAGTTGCTAACCGAAGGATGTCTCGAGTCATATGTTGCTGAATTGCGTGATAAAGGTCTCGACGTAAAAGAGTTATCTGCGGAGCAATGTAGCCGTCGGCACGTTGAGAAAGCTTACAGTGTTGATGATCCCAACGGCTTTGAACATGAGTTTTTCTGTGGCCATCACATAGCGCCTCTTAGTGAAACTTTCCGTTCCAGTGTATTGAAAAGTAGCTTTGTTACCGGAAATCTCGGTGTCGGTCATATCCTACCTTTTACTCAGTCTGGTGCTGAGACGATTAACTTCTACAAGAACGTACTTAAGCTGAGAGTTAGTGATTACATCAGAGAAGAGGTTGCACCAGATGTATTAGTTGATGCGATTTTTTTCCATACAGCTACTGGCCGTCATCATTCGATTGCAACGGCAGAAGTACCTTATGCGCCAAAGACTCTTAATCATTTCATGATTGAAGTGGCTGATATCGATGACGTGGGTTTGGCCTATGATCGCGTCGTGAAGGCTGGTATCCCCGTCGTATTGGAGCTTGGTCATCATCCGAATGACAAAATGTTCTCCTTCTACGGCCGTACGCCTTCAGGGTTTAACTTCGAATTTGGTTGGGGAGGCATTCTGATTGACGATTCAAATTGGGAAGTTAAGTCGTATAGCCAGCTCAGCGATTGGGGTCATCGCCGAAATAATATCGAATGATTTCGCGATTTATATAAATTTAATCAGATCAGCCGTCGTGATGGGCCCTTAGTTGTAGGGGCGCAGGGGGCAAAGTCTATCTGCTAAACCTCGTATTAACGAGGTTATTAGAAAAATAAGACAGAGGAAAAAATATGAATAATGCCATTAATGTGGTTAGCCAAGAGAGAGCTACTATTCCAGCTGAGGCTGAGTTGGTAAGTCGTGCTCATAAGTTGATTCCTTTGCTGCTAAGTCGCGCAGAGGAAGTGGAAAAAGCTCGTATGGTCTCTTCAGATACCATTCAAGAGTTCATTAAAGCTGGCTTTTTTAAAATCCTTCAACCTAAGGCATTCGGAGGTTGGGAAATGTCTCCCTCCGTGTTTTACAAGGTGCTGATGGAATTGGGGCGTGGTTGTCCGAGCAGTGCCTGGAACATGATGATTCTAGGTATCCATCAATGGGAGTTTGGTTCCCTGGATCCTCAGGCGGGTAAAGATGTATGGGGTGATGATGATTCGGTAGTGATTGCGTCCTCTTATCCTCCATTTGGAAAGGTCGAGCCAGTTGAAGGTGGTTACTTATTAAACGGTACTTGGCATACCTCTTCTGGCTGTGATCATGGACAGTGGGCCTTTTTAGGTGGCTTATTGTTTGATGACTCGGGTAAGCCAAGCGACCGTTGTTCTTTTCTTGTTTCCCGCGAAAACTACAAAATTATCGATAACTGGCACACTTTCGGCTTGGCGGGTACGGGCAGTAAAAGTCTGGAGGTCAAGGATGCTTTCGTTCCTTATCATCGGATGCATAGTCTCATACGGTATGAGAAAGGTGATCAGCCGATCAACTATCAATTCCCGTTTAATCAGGTGTTTTTTGCTGCTGTATCGGCAGTGATAATAGGTATGGCTCAGGGGGCGATTGACGAATATATCAAACAGATGAAAGTACGTAAGAATACTACTGGTGGTGACGCCGCAGCGCTGAGTCCCTATGTTACTGATCGCCTTGGTAATGCTTCAGTGCGTGTGCGTTCAGCGCGTGCGCGTTTGCTGCAGATGATTGAGGAAAGCTATGTATATTTGGAGCGTGGTGAGTTGGTTCCGAATTATGAGCGAGTACATCATATGCTGGATATCGCTCGTGTGGGTCGAGATTGTGAAGAAGCAGTTATGCTGCTTTTTAAAGCTACATCTGCTCGCGGTATCTTTCTGTCTAATCCTCTACAGAGAATTCTACGAGATGTTATAGCTGGCACCAATCATATCACTCAGAACTCTGACGACACAGCAGGTATGCTCGGTGCCTATTTGTTAGGGCAGGAGCTTCCAGCGATGATATTTGGTCTTGAGCCGGTATCAATGCCAACAGAAGAAGTACCAGTCTAGTTTGTTACGGTTATGTATCAGTCGCCAGAATTTCTTCTGGCGACATTTCGCCTCTATTGAAAAGGCTTTTTAGTTTATAACGTCGATCTATATAAGGGAAAAAATTACACTGAAGTTGGTTAAAAAATATAAAAATATTCTTTAGGAATGTCATAGATGAATAATAAAAGCGACAGGTCTAACCAGAAAAATAAAATGTTAATTAGGAATAAAAAGTCTGCTTTGGCAGTGGCCGTTATTTCAGTATCAGCCATGCAAGCACATGCTTTTCAGTTCGATACAGAAAAAAGCGATCTGAGTGTTCGTTGGGATACTAACTTAAAATATACGGCAGCTTGGCGTGTTAAGGATCAGCTAAATAAGCTGGTTGCTGATCCGACACTTGATGATGGTGATCGTAATTTCGACAAGGGTTCGATGATCAACAATCGTGTCGATGTATTCAGTGAGTTTGATGTTAATTATCGGGGAGCAGGTGCTCGACTCAGTGCTGCTGGATGGTACGACGACGTCTACAACCGTAAGAATGACAATGACTCTTGGTCAACGGCTAACTCGGTTAGCACTTCTTATAATGAATTCACCAAGGAAACTAGAGACTTGCATGGTCGCGACGTGGAGTTGCGCGATGCTTTTGTTTACTCCGATTTTAATATTACTGATGATATGTGGGGAGTGGTGCGTTTGGGGCAGCATTCTTTGCTATACGGTGAAAGCTTATTTTTTGGCTCAAATGGTATTGCTGGCGGCATGATGCCAATTAATGCAATTCAGGCACTTTCTGTACCTAATTCTCAATTTAAAGAACTGGTTTTACCGTTGAATCAAATCTCCGGTGAATTTCAGTTGTCTCAAGCATTGTCTGTAGGTGGTTACTATCAGTTTGAATGGGATAGAACTCGTATTCCTGCTGTAGGCAGCTATTTTAGTCCAGTAGATCTTCTTGATGGGGGAGGTGAACGTATTGTTGTTGCTGCAGATCCTATCTTTGGTCCTGTCGCTTCGTTTTATCGTGAAAGAGATATAGAAGCTGATGACTCTGGCCAGTTTGGTTTGCAAATGCGTTATCGCGCTGAATCGATCGATACTGAATTTGGGCTATACGCTATTCGTTACCATGATAAAAACTTTCAAGTTCAAGTTCGTCCTGGTGCGGGAATAGTCGCAAACTCTCCGGGGGATAAGATTGGCGATTACATGTTGGTGTTTCCAGAAAATATCGAAGCATATGGCTTCAGTGCAAATACAGGTTTAGGGGGAGCCAATGTAGGGTTTGAAGCATCTATCCGTCGGAATGCTCCTCTGGTAAGTCTGACGGTCGCTGATATGGTTGGTAATGGGGACAATAACGATAATGCTTTGTACGCAATCGGTAAAACGGCTCATGCTCAGATCAACATGATTCAGATAATGCCTCAGAGTGCGCTCTGGGATACAGCGGCTCTTATCGGTGAAGTCGCTTGGAATCGACGCCTGAGTATAAGCAAGAATGCCCATAATCTTGACCCTAACAGTACTCGTGATGCAGCAGCCATGCGCATCGTGTTTACTCCTACCTATTTCCAAGTTTGGGACGGTATCGACCTTTCCGTTCCTATGGGTTTAAGTTATGGCATTAGTGGACGTTCGTCCGCTGTTGGTGGTTTTGCTTCTGAACATGGTGGTCAGTTCAATATCGGTGTGAGCGCTGATATATACAATCGGGTTACAGGTTCTTTGAGCTATAACGGTTTTTACGGCCCCTCAGACCCGATCAATATCGGAGGCATCAAAACTTATAAACAGACCAATGCCGACCGTGACTTTATTGCTTTAAACGTTGCTTACACTTTCTAAGGTAGAGAACATGTATAAGAATAATATTCCTCACCATATACTATGTACTTGTATGCTGTTTTTTGGACTTTCGACCGCTCAAGCTGCTGTTTCTCCAGAGCAGGCTGAACAGTTGAAATCTACACTCACTCCGATGGGCGCTGAGCGTGCCGGAAATGCCGATGGCAGTATACCTGCTTGGACCGGCGGTTATACGCAGGTGCCGGCTGACTTCAAAAGTGGCTATCGTAATGTCGATCCTTTCGCTGACGACAAGCCACTGTATCGTATTACGCCCGCAAATCTAGATCAGTATAGAAATAAGTTGTCCGAAGGGACGATAGAGATGTTTAAGGATAATCCTGATACTTTCTATATTGATGTGTATCCGACTAGACGTACGGCTGCTGCACCTGAATACGTGTATGAAAACACCTTTAAAAATGCGACTAATGCCTATCTTGAGAATGATGGTTTGACGGTTAAGGGAGCTTTTGGTGGTGTACCTTTCCCTATTCCTCAATCAGGTATCGAGGTGCACTGGAACCATTTGACCTTGTGGCGTGGTGTGGCGACAGAGACCAAATACAAAGTGTGGACGACAACCGGAGAAGGTCGTCGAATATTATCGACTGCCGCTGTCGATTATGCTCAGTATCCTTACTATTACCCAGAAGAATCTTCCGAAACTGTACCTGATCCGAAATATATGTTGGCGATTCAGCTCGCTTATGATCCGGCCTTCCGTGCTGGAGAAGCGTTAATGGTGCATAACGTTCTTGATCATGTAAAAGGACGCACCTTGTGGCAGTACCTCGTTGGTCAGCGTCGAGTTCGTCAGGCACCGAGTATCAACTTTGATACTCCGAATGTAGTGGCTTCGGGAACTAGTTTCGTTGATGAAAGCTTCGGTGGGGTTGGTTCCCCAGAGCGCTTTAACTGGACGCTGAAGGGTAAACGTGAACTGATCATCCCTTATAACAACAATGCGCTGTTGGCTAATAAAGATGAGACCGTCATGGGGGAACGGCATATTAAACCGGAGTTCTTTCGTTGGGAATTGCACCGAGTTTGGGAAGTAGAAGCTACACTCAAGCCGGGTAGTCGTCATGCTGTTCCTAAGCGTAAGTATTACTACGATGAGGACAATTGGGGTACTGCAATTCTGGAAGGCTGGGATGCTGAGGGGGCTCTATGGCGAACCTCTTTTAGTACGCCGTTTGTAGCCCCAGATATTCCCGCTACGGTAAATTTCTGTACTAGTGTCTTCCACAATCATCGCACTAAAGCTTGGGTGTATAACTGTGCTCTGGGTGATGTTGCTGGTGATCAGTTTGCGGTTACTGAACGCCGCTCCGAGAGTTACTTCTCACCGCGTTCTCTGTTGCGTATGAGTGGTCGTTGAGTGTTCGGGCTGGCCATTTTTGATTGGCTAGCCAGTTCTTTTAGAGGACCAGCAGGAGCCTTGCAGGGGATCGGCTGGTGATCGCTTTTTTTGTTCTGGAAGAAATCGTATCGTGAAGATAAACAACCATAGCTTATTGACAGCGGTGTTTTTGGCCGGATTGTCTATTTTGTTCCCCGTACAGGCAGCAATGGTAACAATGCCTGATACCTTAGAGCGGCCTTCACCATTATCTTCATTAGCTGAGCATTCAATGTTCAGTGCTCTGACACGTACGGGAGACAGGCTGTTGGCAGCCGGTGAAGCTGGCCACATCATTTATTCTGATGATATGGGGCAGAGCTGGAAACAGGCAGATGTACCGGTAAGTGTCACCTTAACCTCTATGTGTTTTGCGACCCCGAAAGTAGGGTGGGCTGTTGGTCATCGTGGCGTGATTCTCCAGTCGCGCGATGGTGGAAAAAGCTGGATTCGCCAGCTTGAAGGTAATGAACTAGCAAAACTCTATGTTGAGCAGTCCAAGGGAACCGACCTCGAAATAAGCGCTCAACGTCTGGTTAATGACGGTGCTGATAAGCCACTACTGGATGTTAGCTGCCTGGATGAACAGCATGTCGTTGTGGTAGGTGCTTATGGTCTGGGAGCTACCACGATGGATGGGGGAAAGAGCTGGGAGCCCGCCATAGCATTGATGAACGCGTCAATGGAAATGCATATCAACGCCGTCAAAATACTTAAGGAAGAGTTGATATTAGCCGGTGAAATGGGAGGACTATACCTTGCTTCGTTCGATCTGGAGCAGGTGGAGGCGCTGAATCAGCCTTATGAGGGTAGCTTTTTCGGATTGATTAAGGATAAGGCTGGCGATCTGTTTGCCTATGGGGTGAGAGGACACCTGTTTCGCTCTCAGGATAATGGACAAAGTTGGTTAGATGTTTCGCCTCCCACCCAGCAAAGTCTTACAGCCTCGGTGCAATTAGATGATGGCTCGTTGTTATTTACCGATGCTTTTGGTTCAGGTTGGTACACCACTGATAGTGGAACCAGTTTTCGCAGAGTGCAAGCTCAGCGTAGCTTCCCGTTTACCGCGTTGCTACCACTTGATGATGGCAGTCTGTTAGCGGCGGGCCTTCATGGCTTTACCCGGTTTTTACCGGATCAATTTAATTAAGTTGGATAGCAACTATTATGGCGATTAAAGTCGGAGACGGTTTCAAGCCTATCGATTCGTTGGATGATTTCGATGCGCGTTCAGGAAATCGACTCGAGCGAATACTCTTTAACAATCGTGGCTGGATTGTAGCACTCAGCTTGTTGATAACGATTTTTTTGGCAATTTCTGCGACGCAGTTCAGGATGAATGCCAGTTTTCTGAAAACCATTCCCGCCAGCCATCCGTTTATCCTCAATTTTTTAAATCATGAGGATGATTTGAAGGGGGTAGCGAATACAATTCGCATCTCGGTTGTACGGGAGGGTGAAGGTGATATTTTCACTAAGGATTATATGGAAATGTTGCGTCAGATCAGTGATGAGGTGTACCTCGTTCCTGGAGTTGATCGCGCGTTCATGAAGTCCTTGTGGACACCTTTGACCCGATGGCAGGGAGTCACTGAAAGTGGTTTTGACGGCGGGCCTGTTATACCTAACAACTATGATGGTAGTGCAGGGAGTCTTGAACAGTTACGAGCCAATGTACAGTTATCTGGAGAGATTGGCCAGCTGGTGGCGCCTGATTTTAAATCCAGCATAATCTTGGTGCCGCTTATGGATATTGATCCACAAACTGGGGCTGCGCTCGATTACAAGGTGTTATCTGATCAGCTGGAGAATATTCGGACACGTTACGATAGCAAGGGTGTCGATCTACATATTATCGGTTTTGCGAAAGTAATGGGTGATCTGATCTCGGGTTTGTACTCAGTGGTCTTGTTTTTTATTGTTGCGGTACTTATTACCACCGCTATCCTCTTTATGTTTACTCGTTGTTGGCGCAGTACTTTGGTTGTCCAATGCTGCACACTGATCGGCGTAGTCTGGCTGCTGGGTGTCTTACCCTTACTGGGTTATGAAGTGAATCCTTATTCCGTATTGGTTCCATTCTTAGTATATGCGATTGGCGTTAGCCATGGTGCCCAGAAAATGAATGGCATCATGCAAGATATAGGGCGGGGCACACACAAACTGATCGCTGCACGCTATACCTTCCGCCGGCTGTTTGTCGCAGGTATGACCGCCTTACTTGCCGACGTAGTGGGGTTCTCGGTTCTTTTTATAGTTGATATTCCAGTAATACAAGAGTTGGCGCTGATCGCCAGTCTTGGTGTCGCACTGCTGGTGTTCACCAATCTTGCGCTGTTGCCGATCATGCTTTCCTACACGGGTGTCTCTGCACGCGCTGCAGAGCGCCGACTCCAGACTGAGCTGCGTCACTTTGATGGTGATAGCCCTAAATCTCTGATGATAAGGGTGTTGACGCCTTTAACCGGCCGCCGTACGGCTATGGTGGTACTAGCTCATGCATTACTACTGGCAGGCTGGGCTGTTTATAACAGCAAGGATCTTCAGGTGGGAGATTTGGATCCTGGGGCGCCAGAGTTGCGGTCGGATTCACGCTACAACATCGATAATGAATTTATTATTAACCATTATCAGGCAAGTAGTGATGTGTTTGTGGTGATGGTTGAGACGCCGGAGGGGCAGTGCGTTAACTATGAAACGTTACGCAAGGTGGAGGAATTGGAGAGGCGTCTCCGTCAGCAGCCGGGAGTGGAGAGTACAAATTCGATAGCTGGCGTTGCGAGGCGTGTCAATGTGGGCATGAACGAGGGCTTTCTAAAATGGTACGAACTGCCGCCTAATCAGTCGATGATTAATGCTGCTGCCAACCGCTCACCACGTGAATTGTTTAATGCCACCTGTGAGTTGCTTTCGGTATATGTGTACCTCAAGGACCACAAGGCCGATACATTGAGTGGTGTCGTTGCCACGACATCGGCGATAGCTGAAGAGCTGAATGGTGATGATGCCACTTTTGTACTCGCTGCTGGTAATGCTGGTATCGAAAGTGCGACGAATATAGTGGTTAAAAAAGCCAATACACAGATGTTGATCGGAGTTTATTTAGTTGTTTCATTGTTGTGTTTAATCGCTTTCCGTTCATGGCGTGCAATGATTTGTGCAGTCTTACCTCTGATGCTGACATCTGTTCTTGCCGAAGCCTTGATGGTGAAATTAGGTATGGGGTTAAAAGTTGCAACTTTACCTGTAGTCGCATTGGGGGTGGGAATAGGAGTTGACTATGCCCTGTATATCCTCAGCGTCATGCTGTTCTGGTTAAAGCAGGGCTCTAGTCTCTCTGAAGCTTATTCTCAGGCACTAAATTTTACAGGGCGGGTGGTCGTATTTACTGGATTTACACTTTCGCTTGGAGTTGTAACTTGGGTGTTTTCACCCATTAAGTTTCAGGCAGATATGGGCTTGCTACTGACATTCATGTTTTTCTGTAACATGGTTGTTTCGCTTGTGATGGTTCCTGTACTGGCAAGTTTCTTGTTAAAAAGTAAAAAAATTCAACAGTTTACTGACATGTCTGAATCTGAAGGAAGCTTGGCAGAAGATGAGCAGTGCCCATCTGTTGATCAGTCGCTCTCATCACGGCTCAAAGCCCTTCGTGTTGAGAAGGAGGCTTTGTCATGAGCCTTAAAGACATCGATGTTCCACAAGCCCAGACCGGGAATAAAAGTTTGAACTAGCAATAATTTTCTTTTGTGGAGCTGTTACCAATGCCAGCGAACTTGAGATGTAGCTCAGTGTAGAGCGGAGGATCAAGTAGACATTTTATAGCGTTCGGTCGAGTGGAATTACTCCGTTGCATCACATTTATTTAGCGATGATAGACAAGGCTCCACTTCAGCATTGTACATGCTGTCGGGCAGTACATTACGCAAGGTGGCCAGCTAGGTGCGCGAATGAATCTGATGATGCGTCCTATTTTTGTTGATAGGGGCGATGTAACGAATAGTTCGTCGGTACTTTAGGTGTTTCCGGAGAGAGGAGGAACAGGACGCTACTTGTGCAGGTACCAGGTGTAACGCTTTGGCTGACAATGAACATATATACATAAGAGGGTGAATTCAATGTCCAGTAACCAGATAGATCTATCAGCTTTGAGCCTGGCATTGTTTAAGGCCGAGCGCGAGATCAGAGCTATAGAGCCGTTAACTGAACGGTTTCCAACCTTGTCTATTACCGATGCTTATAGCATCCAGCAGCAGGTGATAAAACACCGAGTCGATTCTGGAGAACAGGTCATTGGTAAGAAGATCGGCGTTACCAGTCAGGCAGTTATGGAACTGCTCAAGGTCGATCAACCTGATTTCGGTATGCTGACTGATCAAATGGTTATCAATCAAGGAGAAGCGATTGATATGGATCGTCTCATTCAACCGAAAGCGGAAGGCGAGATAGCTTTCGTGCTGAAGAGGGATTTATGTGGTCCGGGAGTAACAGCTGCAGATGTATTGAGTGCAACTGAAGGCGTCATGGCGTGTTTTGAGATAGTTGATTCTCGTATACGGGATTGGAATATCCGCATTCAGGATACTATAGCAGACAACGCATCCTGCGGGCTTTTCGTGTTAGGTGATCGCTTGATCGATCCCGCAGAACTTGATCTTTACAGCGTCGGCATGGTGCTGGAAAAAAACGGCTGTGTGGTTGGTACGGGTGCGGGAGCAGCAACGATGGGCTCACCACTGACGGCTGTGGCTTGGTTAGCCAATACACTGGGACGTCTAGGGATCAAACTCAAAGCTGGCGACGTAATTTTATCAGGAGCGCTTTCCGGCATGGTGCCGGTGAGCCGTGGCGACAATCTCAATATCACCCTAGCCGGCATAGGCCGCACTGGGGTTCGTTTCGAGTGAGGATGTATTAAAAATGAGTAAAAAACTTAAAGTTGCCATTATCGGTTCGGGAAATATCGGCACTGATTTGATGATAAAGATTCTACGTAATGGAAAACAGATTGAGATGGGTGTAATGGTGGGGATTGATCCAGAATCTGATGGCTTGGCTCGTGCGGCACGCATTGGAGTGGCAACCGCTCATGAAGGCGTTGCAGGTTTGATTAAAATGCCGGAATTTGCGGATATTGATGTGGTATTCGATGCCACTTCAGCATCGGCCCATCTTCGCAATGAAGCGCTTTTACGTGGAATTAATCCAGCGTTACGTATGATTGATTTGACGCCTGCAGCGATCGGTCCTTACTGTGTGCCGGTTGTTAATCTGGAGCAAAACCTCAATGCGGTTAACGTCAATATGGTGACTTGCGGTGGACAGGCAACGATACCTATGGTCGCGGCTGTATCGCAGGTGGCAAAAGTACACTACGGTGAAATCATTGCCTCTATCTCCAGTAAATCTGCCGGCCCTGGAACACGCGCTAATATTGATGAATTTACCGAAACGACATCGAAAGCAATCGAAGTAGTCGGTGGAGCGCGAAAGGGTAAGGCAATCATCATTCTGAATCCTGCAGAACCTCCACTGATGATGCGCGACACCGTAATGGTATTGTCGGAGCCTGCTGATCGGGAGCTCATCAAGGCTGCAGTCGAGAAAATGGCGGCGGCGGTACATTCTTATGTACCGGGTTATCGATTAAAGCAGGCGGTACAGTTCGACGACATACCTGCGTCTTCACCGATCAACATTCCTGGTATCGGTAAAATAAGTGGCCTGAAAACCTCCATATTTCTTGAGGTGGAAGGTGCTGCACATTACCTGCCGGCCTATGCCGGAAATCTTGACATCATGACTTCGGCCGCGCTGGCAACTGCAGAGCGGATGGCGCAGTCGATTATTCAGGCCTCAGAAGGATAATGTAATGAATTTCAATCCTGGCAAAAAACTTTATATCTCTGACGTTACCTTGCGTGATGGTTGTCATGCTGTTCGACACCAATACTCGCTGAAGGATATGCAACAAATTGCACAAGCATTGGATCGAGCTAAAGTGGATTCAATCGAAGTGGCTCATGGCGACGGCTTACAGGGCTCAAGCTTCAACTACGGCTTTGGTGCACACACCGATCTGGAATGGATTGAAGCTGTTGCCGAAGTAGTAAGCCACGCCAAGATTGCTACTTTGCTATTGCCTGGTATCGGTACAATCCACGATCTCGGAAACGCTTATAACGCTGGTGCTCGTATAGTGCGTATAGCAACTCATTGCACCGAAGCAGATGTTTCGAAACAACATATCGAGCATGCACGTAAACTGGGTATGGATACAGTAGGCTTCTTGATGATGAGTCATATGCAGACTCCTCAAGGACTCGCAGAGCAGGCCAAACTGATGGAAAGTTACGGTGCGACTTGTATCTATATAGTAGATTCTGGCGGTGCGTTGAGCATGACGGATGTCCGTGAACGCTTTCGCGCGGTTAAGGATAAACTTGATCCAGCCACTGAGACTGGTATACACGCTCATCACAACCTGAGTCTAGGTGTAGCTAACTCTATTGTTGCGGTAGAAGAAGGCTGTGACCGGATTGATGCAAGCTTAGCCGGCATGGGGGCTGGTGCAGGTAACGCTCCATTAGAAGTATTCATCGCCGCCGCCGATCGAATGGGCTGGGAACACGGAACTGATTTATACACCCTAATGGATGCTGCCGATGATATCGTTCGTCCGCTTCAGGATCGTCCAGTACGAGTCGACCGTGAAACACTTGCTCTAGGGTATGCCGGTGTTTATTCAAGCTTCTTGCGCCACTCAGAAATAGCAGCCCATAAATATGATCTCAAAGCCGTCGACATACTTGTAGAGCTCGGGAAGCGCCGAATGGTAGGCGGCCAAGAGGATATGATCGTAGACGTGGCACTTGATTTATTGGAGGCCCGAAACCAAGCGTGAAGTAAAAGCAAATTAACGAACAATAAATAATAAACTAATGAGGATAGATTATGAGCAAGTTTACTAATGAATCCACCAGCAACTTTGTAAAAACTGAAGACTGGCGTTTGCACTACAATGACGCTGGTGAGGGTGATGAAGTCGTTCTCATGATTCACGGCTCAGGTGCTGGTGCGACAGGATGGGCTAATTTTCACCGTAACGTCGATGCTTTTGTTGATGCCGGTTATCGCGTTATCTTGATAGATTGCCCAGGCTGGGGTAAATCTGATCCTATCGTCACAGCAGAGCCTCGCTTTGATGTTAATGGTCGTGCAATCAAGCAACTTATGGACTCTCTTGATATCGAAAAGGCACATCTCATTGGTAACTCAATGGGAGGCGGTAGTGCTTTGGCATTTGTTAAGGATTATCCTGAACGTGTTGGTAAGTTGATACTAATGGGGGCCGGTGGTGTTGGCCGCACAAGTATTTTTACACCACTTCCGATGGAAGGGATTAAGTTGTTATTTGATGTATACAAAAACCCTAGCATTGAAAGTCTCAAACGGATGCTAGATGTATTTGTATATGACCCCAAGGCGCTTACTGAAGAGCTGGTTGAATTGCGCTATAAAGCAATGATGGAGAACGCTGAGCATTTGGAGAATTTTCTTCGAAGCGTTGAGCTGAGTAAGTTCAATATGGGCGACTACACCAATGATCTAGCAAGTATTCCGAACGACACCCTGATTACTTGGGGACGGGATGACCGTTTTGTACCCATCGACTGGGGACTGAAGTTCCTGAACATGATTCCTAACTCGACGTTCCATGTGTTTAGCAAGTGTGGGCACTGGGCGCAGTGGGAACATGCCGATGAATTCAATCGTTTGGTAGTCGACTTCATCAAGCATTGATCTGTATTGATATTTCATAGCCCACTCCGCTGGGCTTTTTAACACCTACGTAAAGATAAGAGCGTAAATACAGTTAAATCAGAGGTATGGGAATAGTGTTTAATAAAAGGGAGTTACAGTTGATTTTCTATCCATTTTTTTTCGTACTGACTACTCTCCTCGCAGGGCATATCGCTGCAAACGAGGTTTTTCCAGTTTGTGAGGCTCCGGCTCCTGCTACTGCAGTTTGTGCTATAAATCCGCCAGAAGATTTAGTCCTGACGCCTGATGGTAAGCATCTGCTTATGAGTATTACCCCGGGGCTGGATGGACGACACCAGTCACGCTTAATGATAATGGATATAGATAAGCACCAGCAGCAAGAGCTGGTGTTGCGCTATGAATCCGAACTAGGTTGGGGCGATAAACAGTGCGCAAGGCCCACACAACCTCCTACAGCGCATGGCATTCACCTGTCAAAGCGTTCTGATGGACGCTATCGTTTGTTGGTGGTTAACCATCAGGATAGGGAATCGATTGAGGAGATTGAACTAGTGAAACAGGCCAATAGTTGGGAGGGAGTCTGGAGAGGTTGTGTAGAAAATCGAGGCTTGGCTCGGTTTAACGATGTGGCGGGGATGCCTGATGGAGGTTGGGTAGCGACTGTTATGTTTGAGTCGTCAAGTATGAAGCCGCCGTTACCTCTGGAGCAACTACTTGATGGCCGGGATACAGGTTATTTGATGCGCTGGTCTGCTGATAAAGGAATGCACAAACTACCAAATAGTTACGCACCCTTTCCGAACGGGGTACAAGTATCAGCTGATGGCTCTGAAATTTGGTTTGCTGCTTGGACCGCTAGTGGCATCTGGCAATATGATCTGCAAAATCAGCGCCTAGGAACTAAAATCGACGTTGGATATTATGTTGATAATCTGAACTGGAGTGACAATGGTGGGTTGCTCGGGGCTGGTATAACTGATTTAGAGGCGTTCCAGGATTGCTTTCGTGAACGACGGGGGAATTGTACTCTGGGAGGTTTTCGTGTTTCGACTCTGAATCCAGCTACCGGGAATCTGCAGCCACTTTATGGCGCTGAAGCGGGTGTGTTGGACGGTGCTTCAGTGGCGCTTCAGGTGGGAAGTCGCCTTTATATCGGAGCCTTTGATGGTGATCGGCTGCTTTATTTGGATATTCTTTCAGCGCAACCTGAGCTTAGGGGGATAGATAAGTACTCAATAATGAGGTAGAGATCCAAAGCGCTGAGAGAAACGTAGTGAAGGATACATATTCTCAATGCAGTGATCGAAACGCAGATAATAGCCTGTTAGATCTAATTGCCACTCAGCGAGTGGCAATTATCTGTCTTAGTGCTTTCTTAAACACTTCAATTTCACCTTCTGATAAACCGCTAAATAGTTCATCCTGAGCTGTTTGCACGACATTCCATAGATTTTTTAGCTTGTTCTGGCCACCTCTGGTCACCTCGCGACCGTTAAGGTAGCCTTTTGACTGCAGTGTTAACATTGCTTCTTCTATCTCATTTTTCGGCATGGAAACGGCTTTTTGCAAGACTTCTAAATCGGCATTCGGAGCACTGTCCAGAACCATTAGCAGACGTGATTCGATGTTGTGTAAGCCTTGCTTTGCATGTTCCTCAACAAAGCGGGTGTGACTGGTATTGACTGCTTGAATCATTAGGTAAAAGAGGTTCTTACCCAGACGGGTATTGAGTAATGGTGGACTGGGTTCTGAATTGTCTTGATTTGGTTTCGCTCCCTGAGGGTGGGGTAAGACCATTGAATATCCACCTTGGTGGTAAACCAGAGGTGCTCTGCCATAATCTTCGAATGTCTCAACTTTTCCGATTAGAATCCAGTGGTCACCGGCATCAATATGCTGGAATAGACTGCACTGAAAATTACCTGAACAGCCGTTGAATACAGGTGCTCCGCCAAATCCTTGGTTGAACGTGATACCGGCAAACTTATCTTCAGCTGGGCGGGCAAACTGGTTAGAGAGTTCAATTTGATCTGAAGCTAGAATATTGACGGTGAAGTGTCCCGCGGCCTGGATGGTTTCTAAAGCGCTAGAGCGTTTGTCTAGGCTCCATAGAATCAGCGGTGGATCCAAGGATACAGAGTTGAAGCTGTTGGCTGTTACACCTACTTTATTTCCATCGGGATCGATAGCTGTAACGATAGTGACACCGCAGGCGAAGTTACCAAGGGCACGCCGAAATTGGTGTGGATCAAAAGATATTGAAGAACTCATCATGCACTCCCATGGGATCAAGCGTTAGATCCCTTTTGTATTATCTGTACTCTATCCTAACAAGCTATGTCAGCAGGTCACGACCAATAAGTCGAAAGCGCTTTTCAATCTATTTGGTTGTCACTGGCTAGTCTATGGCTCATCGTAAGGGGCAGAGAATGTTTATAAAGGAAGCTTAATAAGTAGTCTGGAAAAGTAAGGTACTGAAATCGCAATAGTACACTTGGATCGTGGTTCTTAGTTTACCATTGGAAGCTATTAACGCTTGATGAAACAAAATGGGGGTGGTGATCAGTATGAGGTATTGGTCTCGAAGGGGGAGGGGACAAGAACCGGCCTTTTCACGATATTGAGCGATTTAATAACTCAAGGGCGAAGCACCTGCTCGTATTACAAGATTAGAGATAAACCTCAATTAGAGATAAACCTCAACCGTTCGCAGAAGCAGGGCTTTATCCTAAATAAGATAATGATAGAAAATTACCTTTGATGGTCGTTTCACTTCTACTTTTTGTCGGCTGCTAAAAAGGGAATGCTTATAAATTGAGTTTTTTGTTTGTTATCCTTTCGATGTGGAGAGTTATATGTCAAGAAAACATGATGTTAAGTCACATCTATTAAATGTTGGGCTGAATATTATCTCAAAAAAAGGAGCTGGCGCTTCAGGATTGAATGAGCTACTTCTTGCGGCAGAGATCCCCAAAGGAAGTTTCTATAACTATTTCCAGTCAAAAGAAGCGTTTATCCTTGCTGTTCTTCAACATGAGGAATCTTGTGCTTGTCGGGGACTACTGTTATCTAGCATCAATAAGCAAGGAGCGATCGAACATGTTGTTGAATATTTGAATATTTTGATCAGTTGTTATGAGTTGAAGGAAAAAGATTTACAGACGTTGTACTGTAATAATGCGGGACCGTTAGCGAACTCTGGAGATGTGTTGCGAGAGCAACTGCAAAAAAATATTGAAATCGCACTGGAGCCAATTCAAAAATTACTTGCTAGAGCTCAACAATTTAAGGAAATAAGAACAGACTATTCTCCACAAAAAATTTCATTATTTTTCTGGGACGCTTGGCAAGGGGCTCTAATTCGGGCACAGATATATCAGACGGTTGAGCCTCTTCGTCAGGTAGTTAATTTTGTTTTCCGGGATTTTGTCAATCCGCAGTATCACTCGGCCAGAGAGCCTAAAGGGCATTGTGATTAAGTCCCTCTTTTTGAGATAATCTATTCTGTAATCTTCTTAGAGATAAGCAATGGACCATCGGCTCATTTTTGCCGGCAGCGGGTTCGGTCAGAAGCTTAGAAAAAACGTAAAGAGATATTTCTGGAGGGTATGGATAATCTCATACTCTGGAAGCGTCTGGATAAGTAATTCTCGGCCACACAACTATCATGAATTGTCTAGATTTAATAATGAATGCAGGAAATGTGTAATCCTCTCTAAAATCAATAGGTAGAAATTGAATGAAAGGCTAGGTGTAGATTTCAGATACGTTGTTCACAAGTAACCAGCTTATAGGTGGTTACTTGTTTAAACTACCATGTGGTCTGACAAGGTTATACCACTTTAGATAACAGGACAGTTTCACATTTCGCTGAGCGGAATTGTTATATAATTTACTGTAAGACCACTCCCGAATCAGCGTCTATATAAAACGTTCTGCTTTACTGTTTGTCTGAGGGCGATAGGGGCGCGTATTCATGAGGCTTGCACCGATCGTTTTGATGGCATTTCTAGAGGCTCTGCTGGTGTAGCACTTACCATTATCCGTCAGCACCCGTTTTACCTTCACATCCATTGCTTTCAGTATTTTGAGAAAGATAAGTACACTATTTCTGGGCCTCAGTGAATTCCGAAGATGTTCCCCGTTCATCTGTTTATCTGAATCGCTTTAATCCGCTCAATTTCACACCGTTAAGCTCTGGAGTGACTATACTTGAGTCGATCTTATACCGAGCATATCTCCTGACAACCAATGGATGATCCGTTTCAACTGTATGCTTTTATCATCATTTTCTTTTTGGATATCCGGAATGAGTATGATTTTTAAATGGCTGTTTTGTTTGACGTCATGCATCCTGGCGACAGGTATGAATGCCGACGTGCTCAAAGTTCATGCCGATAACTGGGCACCTTATAATTATGTCGAGAATGACCGGATTGTTGGCATCAGCACCGAGCTGGTCGAGGCGACGCTGATGAGGGCAAATATCCCCTATGAACTGGTCGTTATGCCCTGGAAGCGTGGTTACCGGGAAACCCAGACCAGGAAAAACTCACTGTTATTCACCGTTAACAGAACGAAGAGAAGGGAGGCGTTGTTCAAGTGGGTCGGTCCTCTCTTTGAAAGTCAGGTTTATCTTCACAGGCTTAAAAGCAGAGATGATATTACAGTGACTAATCTGGATGATGTTAAAGATTATCGGGTGGGGATTCTCAGAGGTGGTTCTGTTCAGGGATATCTTGACGCTCACGGCTTCAGCGAAGAGAACTACTATTTATCCAGTAAAGCGGATCTCCTGCTGAAGATATTATTTGCAGACAGGGTGGATCTGATCCCCGGGGATAGACTGGATCTGGCATATCAGCTGAATCAGTCAGGTCGGCATTATAGTGATCTGGAAAAGGCGTTGTTCCTGTATGGGGGGAGCTACTATATAGCGGTCAACAAAGACACCTCCGATGAAATAGTTGAACAGCTGCAAACCGCGCTGAATGAGCTTGTTAGTGAGGGGATGCAGGATCAGCTGATTAACAAGTATCTCAGCCTGCAAGAGTAATTTACCCCGGCTTTCCTGTCTCTATTCCGCTATCAAAAGGCGATCTGTTGCTTCATTTTAGTGAGCATTGAGGTGATTGCGCAATTGCTGGCGAGTCTTGGTCTATGCCAGTGATCCCGATATAGTATGTCAGGGAACAGTGTCAGAACCTTATCAGTGCTGTCAGCTTATTTCGGGCTGGCGTCCTGGGGCACTGTTTCGCTGGGTTACAGGGCGATATGTACAGGGAGGGCTGGGTGCAGCTATTTGAAACGGAAAGGTTAATGGTAAGGCAGTTATCTCTGCAAGATGTCCCGGCCCTCAGTGAGATGCTCAGTGATCCTGAGGTGATGGAGTTTTCCGTTGGTGGGGTTTGTGACGAGACAGCGACCCGCAAGTTTACAGACTGGTGTCTTCAGTGTTACTCAACCCATGGCATAGGCCCATGGGCATTGTGCGAGAAAGCGACCGGTGATCTCGTTGGTTTTTGTGGTGTTGGACCTGAGTTAGTTTGTGGCACTGAGGAGATCAATTTAGGCTATCGTTTGGCGCGTCGTTTCTGGCATCAGGGGTTTGCAACTGAAGCTGTCAAAGGTGTGTTGCACTATGCCTTCAGGCAAAAGGGTTGTGAGTCCGTCGTCGTTATCATTCAGCCGGAACATCGGCTGTCGGTCAGGGTTACCGAGAAAGCTGGATTTGTAAATTACACGGTTTGCGAGTTTCATGACCGCCTGGTGCGGCTATATCGGATGACGCACGCCGACTGGGTATCGAATAGCACATTGTTGTAGCATTTTCCGCTACGGTGGCACCAGGCTAGTCCGTTAAATCATTGTCGTTGCTGTTGAGTCAGGACGATATCGCATCGCGAGAAACTCTATGTCCAGAAAAGTCGTTAAATTTGAGTTCGAGAAAGAAACAAAAAATAGTGTTCGTTACAAAGAGGTGCCGGAAGCGGGAGCAGCCCCCATAGTGGGGTCATTGTATGTTCAGAAGTGGTTTGCGGGTAATAGCAAATCACTAGAGATCACCATTAGCAAAGCGGATGAATGATGGCGTAAGCGAATCAAGCTTGCGCTTCTACTTCTGGTTATTTATAGGTGGTAGCCCACCGGGGCTACGGTGTCTTCTCTGAATTTACAGCAGAACCGCAGCCGCTTGTAAGCCGTTAACGGTGGTACTGCCATTATGTCAGCCGGGCTGTTCGGTAAAGAACCCTGGTCCAGCCTGATCTGCAGTACGTGCTATCCAGTACCTCCGTTGTGAAATGTCCAGAGCAGACGCAAGTTCTGAAGCCTGTTCCCCGGACGTCAGAAGTCGCCGTATTGGCAATGATCACTGCGACGCTGAGCCTGTTATGCCGGGTCTGTCGGCTGGTTGATGGCTGGAGATAAAAACGGGTTTGACCGTTGATTGCAGGACGTGCAACTATAGCGTTCTCCTTATTGAAACCTAGCATAAATGGCCATTATCTCTTCGAAACTCAGCTATGCTGTTCGCCTGCCGGTGTTAGCAAAATACCTCGGGTTGCTGGCGTTTATGCTGGCAATGCTGACGCTGGTGCCTCTGGTTGTGGCAGTCCTTTTTGATGATTATCAAATTGCGCTGCGTTACCTTCTGGTGGTTGCCGTGCTGCTGGCTTTCTGGGGATTGTCCCGCGCGCTCCCCGAACCCCGGCATATACAGACCAATGAGGCGCTGATGATTGTCGCGCTGGTATTTGTCTTTTCTCCGTTGCTGATGATCTTTCCGTTTATGGGTAGTGGTTTATCTTTTTCGAATGCGCTATTTGAAGCGGTATCGGCTGTTACCACAACCGGTCTGTCGGTGACCAGCGATCTTGCCGATAAGCCGCCAGCGTTTCTGTTTAACCGTGCATGGGTGCAGTGGTATGGCGGCCTGGGGATCACCGTACTTTCGGTCGCCATATTAATGGGCAGTCAGCTGAGTAGTCTGAATGAGCCTCTGGGCGGGGAGACCCTGGCGACAACGACGCGTACACATGCCCGGAAAATGCTGATTATTTACAGTTCATTGACTCTGGCAGGCATTGCTCTGGTCTGGCTGATCTCTGGTGACGTCATGATGTCGGTTAATCATGTTCTGGCGGCGGTATCTACCGGTGGTTTCTCCTCATTTGATAATAGCCTGGCGGGGATCGACAGCTGGTCCAGTCGTTTCGCTATTACAGGAATCAGCCTGTGCGGAGCTTTACCTTTATCGCTGTATGCGGTTATCTGCTCAAAGAACTGGCGTAAAGGTATTCAGGACAGCGAACTGCATGCGCTTCTGACTGCCGTGGTTGTCGTCACGCTGTTGTTGTTGCTGTCCTTTTATTTTCATTCAGGCATGACTCTCAGTCATGCCTTGGGTAATGCATTGTCACTGGCGGTCTCGGCACAATCGACAGCGGGCTTTACCACCCTTGATCTGAGCCAGATCGATAATAGTGCCAAGCTGAGTATGATTGTTTCGATGCTGATCGGTGGCGGTGTTGGTTCGACGGCTGGTGGTATTAAACTGCTGCGCCTGCTGATTCTGCTGCGACTCATTCAGGTCGTACTGCAACGTACGACGATGCCATCGCAGGCGGTGATCTACCCAAAACTGGGCGGCAAGGTGCTGGGCGATACGGAAATACAGCGTGCGGTGATTCTTATTCTGTTATATTTCGTGGTTGTGGTGTGCTCCTGGTTTATCTTTTTGGTGTATGGCTATGAGCCGATGAATGCGCTGTTTGAGGTTGTCTCAGCCACGGCCACCGTTGGCCTGAGTGTGGGCGTCACCACCGCTGATATGCCGTTGTTGCTGAAGCTGATTTTGTGTCTGGATATGTTGTTTGGACGATTGGAAATTATTGCGTTACTGGCAGTGCTGTATCTGCCAAACTGGATTGGAAAACGTAAGGAGTTAGCATGAAGGCGATATTTGTTGGTGCCAGTTCCGCGGCGATCATGACGGCTGAGTTTCTCTTAGAACGTAATCATGAGGTGATTATTATTGAGAGAGACAGAGCCAAGATTGATGAGATCAGCACCGATTTAGACTGTGGCTTTCTCAATGGTGATGGCAGTAAACCTTCATTGTTACGGGAAACAAACCCTGAAGACTCCGATGTGCTTTACTGTCTTACCGGGCACGATCAGACAAATATTATTGCCAGCCTGGTGGGGCGTTCACTGGGCTTTAATAAGGTTGTCACTAAGATTCAGGATCCGAGTTATGAACATATCTGTATTGAACTCGGTCTGGAGGCGACGATTACGCCGTCCCGCACCATCGGCAGACACCTGGCGGATATGTTCGAAGGCCGTGACCTGTTTGAACTCTCGACCATGTTCCGCTATGACGCAGCGCCGTTTTCGTTTGTTGCTCAGGATAAAGATGTCGGCCCCTGCTGTGATTTAGTACTGCCTAAAGACTGCCGCATTATGTGCATCTATCGAAACGAAAAGTTGATTATTCCCCAGGATAACCAGCATATAGAGCTGGAAGATGAAGTAGTTATTATTACCCAGCGTAGAAACCTGGAGACACTGCGTAAACAATTTAATAGTTCAGTCAACGGCGCAACGGCTGACGCTGACGGAGAGCTGTCTGACAAGGGGCTGTTTAGTTCGGTTATTGCCCAGGCGCATAAGGCCGTTGTCAAAAAATGACTCCGGTCGCTACAATGGCTCATGGTACTTATAAACTGCTATTGATCTGTGGCAGCCGGTTTTTTACTGTGGCTTTGCGCTGAATATGATGCACAGGGGCGACACTGTCGTTATTTTTATAACCTTTATTACAGAGTAAACAAAAGATGCTGAGTGCTTTCATCATCGTTGTCGGTCTCGTTCTGGCCGGATATTTGCTGTTCTCGAAGCGTCTGGCGTCATCATCGGGCTGGAAAGCGACGGTTATCCCGCTGGCTTCAATCATGGGCAGCGGCTTTCTGGTCAGTGCCCCGTTGCTGGCGGGGGTGGTTGGCAATCTGGCGGTGGTCTGTATGGCTGTTTTGCTGGTATTTGCCTACGCGGTTGGCGCTGCGATCCGGTTTAATATCCGCTACTTTGAACCGATTGAACAGGACCACGGTATTGCCCAGGATGTTGCTTTCCTGGCCCGTATCGTTCTCGCTGCTGCCTATTTTATCTCTGTAACATACTATCTTCAGTTGTTGGCAGCGTTCGCACTGAATGCTTTTCATAGTCAGAATGAGTTTATTGCCAATATTGTTACCACGGCATTATTACTCTTTATTGGCGGGGTCGGCATCTGGCGCGGGCTGTCTGAACTGGAAAAGGTCGAGTCGTTTGCGATCAGTCTTAACCTGGGCATGATCTGTGCGCTGGTCATCGGGCTGGGGTTTTACAATATAGAGTTGTTCTCTTCGGGCGCCTGGCAGCTGCCGGATATCTCTTCTGATATTGATACCCATGATCTGCGTATTCTGCTTGGTTTATTGATTGTGGTTCAGGGGTTTGAAACGTCCCGTTATCTGGGGGAAAAGCATTCAGTTGATGAGCGTATTAATACCATGCGTGCCGCACAGCTGATATCGGCGGTTATCTATATCCTGTTTATCGGTTTTGCGACGGTTCTGTTCCATGACGGCATGGGAGCGGATGTCACCGCCATCATCGGTATGACGGCGCCGGTGGCGGTTGCCTTACCGATTTTAATCTCTGTTGCTGCTATTGGCAGTCAGTTCAGTGCCGCCGTTGCTGATACCTCCGGCGCCGGTGGTCTGCTGCAGGATATTACCCACCGTCGTCTTGCCATTCGTTATGCCTATCTGCTGATTCTGATCGTGACTATTCTGATTTGCTGGGAAACAAATGTGAACGCCATCATTGGCTATGCTTCACGGGCGTTTGCCCTGTTCTATGCGCTGCAGTGCGCCGTCGCTTTTCTGGTGGCGTGGCAGCAAAGAGAGCTGGCGCGTCGCCCTCTGTTATTGTGCTTTTTTGGCGTTCTGACGGTTTTGTGTCTGCTGGTCTGTCTGTTGGGTGTACCAACCGCATAAGTATCGGCATCGCATATCACTGTTAAAAAAGTACCAGTGAACGATCTGATAATCTATTCATTAACGTCTCTTGTCCTCGCATTATAGACGCAGATCAATGCACTGCATTGAAGTTCTATGCTGTTAAGACAAGAGAAGAATATGAAAACTATTAAAACTCAGGTAGCTATTATTGGTGCGGGCCCTTCCGGTTTGTTGCTCGGGCAGCTGTTAGCGAAGCAGGGCATTAGCAATATTATTCTTGAACGTGTCACCGGTGATTATGTCTTAGGGCGAATCCGCGCGGGTATTCTGGAGCAGGGGTTTGCCGATCTGGTGCGTGAAGCAGGTGTCGCTGAACGGATGGACACCAGCGGTGATGTGCATGATGGCTTTGAGATCTCAGCAAACGGCCAGCGTTTTCATATCGATCTGAAAGGTCTGACCGGTGGCAAAACGGTGGTGTGCTACGGCCAGGTCGAGATCACTCAGGATTTGATGGACGCCCGTGAAGCGGCAGGCCTGACAACTTACTATGAAGCTGCTGATGTCCAGCCGCTGAATGTTAAATCAGAATCACCCTCCGTGACGTTTACCCATGCTGGCGAGCAGTATGAACTGGAGTGTGACTACATTGCTGGCTGCGATGGTTTTCATGGTGTTTCCCGTCAGACGATTCCTGAAGACAAGCGGACGGAGTTTGAACGGGTTTATCCCTTCGGTTGGCTGGGGTTGCTGAGTGATACGCCACCCTGCAACAGTGAGCTGATCTATTGTCGACATGAGCGCGGCTTTGCACTGGCGAGTATGCGTTCTGAAACCCGTTCCCGCTATTACCTGCAGGTGCCGTTGACCGATAAGGTGGAAGACTGGTCTGACGAGCGCTTCTGGGACGAACTGAAAAAGCGTCTGCCAGAGGATGTGGCAGCAAATATGGTCACCGGCCCGAGTATTGAGAAGAGTATTGCGCCGTTACGATCTTTTGTTTGTGAGCCGATGCAGTATGGTCGTTTGTTCCTGGTAGGTGATGCTGCGCATATCGTTCCACCGACGGGTGCTAAAGGTCTGAACCTGGCGGCGTCTGATGTGGCAACACTCTACAAAATTCTGACCCGGGTGTATCAGGACAATGATCCTGAATGTATCAGTCAGTATTCTGAGATCGCGCTGCGCCGGGTATGGAATGGTGAACGCTTTTCCTGGTGGATGAGTAACATGTTGCATAACTTCGGCCAGATGGAGACCGGCGACATGGATGCTGCAACCTTTAAGCGGTTTATGGATTCTGAATTGAACTATTATCTGAACTCTGAAAATGGTCGTCGGGTGATTGCTGAGCAGTACGTCGGTTTGCCCTATGAAGAACTGGCCCCCTGAACGATTTAGCCGAGTTAGATTTGCTTAATAAAAAAACCGGCGTTTGCCGGTTTTTTTGTCAGCTAAAGACGATGTTTAAACCGGGGACATACGTCTTTTCCAGATACTTTCAGCAGAAAACAGAATCAGTCCCGCCCAGATCAGGGAAAAGGTGATGAGGCGGTTGGCATCCAGCGGTTCGTTGTACATATAGATCGCAATAAGAAAACTGATGCTGGGGCCGATATAGAGCAACAAACCGTTCAGTGTCATTGTCAGGCGTCGGGCACCTGCTGCGAAGCAGAGGAGCGGCAGACTGGTGACGATGCCCGCTGCGGCCAGTAGCAGGTCCATATCGATCCCTTGAGATAAAAAGGTGAGTTGATTCTGTTGTTCCAGCCATAAAAGGTAGAGCAGGGCGAAGGGCGTCAGTATCAGGGTTTCAATCAACAGGCCGGTAAAGGGGCCGACTTTTATCTGTTTACGCAACAGGCTATAAAACGCAAAACAGCTGGCTAATATCAGTGCCACCCAGGGCAGGCTGCCTATCTTAACCAGTTGGTAAACGACGCCGGTAACGGCCAGCAACACGGCTATCCATTGTAGTGGCCGCAATCGTTCACCAAGAAAAACCATCCCTAGAAGAACGCTCAGCAGTGGCGTGATGTAATAACCCAGCGATATCTCGAGAATCATACTCTGGCCTACGGCCCAGATAAATACCAGCCAGTTAAACCCGATCAGTAGCGCAGATAGCGTTAATCCTGCGAGAAGTCGCTTCTGGCTGAGATCGTTTTTTAGTTCACTCCAGCGTCCGGACAGAGCAATAAACAAAGCCAGAAAAATAACCGACCAGATAACACGGTGGGACAGCACTTCAAACGGGCTGACAGATGCGACTATCTTGAAATAGATAGGTATTACGCCATACATACCGTAGGCGGCCAGGGCGAACAGTACCCCTTTGTGCTGTTCCTGCTTACTTATTTCCATACGAAACTCTTATCCATCCCGGTTTGGCATTATTACTTCAGCCAGGCGCGTTACCCGTTTAAGTTGCGCCGACCTCATTGAGGGCAGGAGTGTATCATCTAACCCTGTCAGGCAGGGCAGGTTAAATACCCTCAGTGTTACTGTGTGGCAGGGTGTTTATTTGGCAGACAGCACTGGGTCTGTGGCAGGTTTGACAGGAGGTGAACGACGTCCCCGCCAGATCCCCTCTGCGGTGAACAGTATCAGGCCTGCCCATATCAGAGCAAAGGTGACGAGTCGATTCAGGTCCATCGGTTCATCATAGACAACCACGGCCAGCATAAAGGTGATGCTGGGGGTGATATACATCAGCAGTCCGTTGATTGTCAGGGTGAGACGTTTGACGCCAGCGGCGAAGCAGATCAGTGGCAGGCTGGTAACAATACCGGCTGCGATCAGTAACCAGGAGGTGGCGATGCTACCGCTGAGAAAGGTGAGCTGATTTTGCTGTTCCAGCCAGAACAGATAGCACAGCGCAAATGGACTGAGTAATAAGGTTTCGATCAGCAGGCCAGAGAACGGGTCTATGACTATCTGTTTGCGCAATAAACCATAGGTGCCGAAGCTGCAGGCCAGCACCAGTGCGACCCAGGGCAGACTGCCCAGCAGAATGAGCTGATAGGCAACACCAGCCACCGCCATTGATATCGCTATCCACTGTACGCTTCGCAGACGTTCGCCAAGAAATACCATCCCCAGCAGCAGACTCACCAGAGGGTTAATAAAATAGCCCATTGAGGTTTCCAGAATATGACCCTGGCCGACGGCCCAGATGAATACCCCCCAGTTGATAGATATTAAAATGGCTGATGCTCCCAGGCTGGCGAGTACTTTTGTCGGGCGCAGATTGCCAAGCAGAGTCTGCCAGCGACCTGTCGCGATGATGAACAGCGCCAGAAAGATGACCGACCAGATAATCCGGTGGGAAAGAACCTCAAGTGGGCTGACGGCAGCAACGCTTTTAAAGTAGATGGGAAACAGTCCCCACATACCGTAAGCACAGAGTGCGAACAGAATCCCTTTGCGCTGTTCGCTGATAGCAGTTTGCATGAAAATATCCTTAGTCTCTGGTAACGGGGTGAAGTAACCAGCGTTGCTGGGTGGTTTCTGAAATCCGATTCATAATACGGGTCATAATAGCGACACAAAGCAGCCCGAAGGCCAGTCTGGCCCAGAGCACGCCAGAAAGGTCGGCACCCAGTGTCAGCACCAGTAGCGTGTCTTCGATCATGCTGTGACACAGACTTAGCAGGAAGAGCGCTGAAAAACAATCTTTAGCGCTGACCCGTCCGCTCTGGGCTTCGCGGATTAACAGCCCGCCGCCAAAGGAGAGTCCCAGTGTGATGCCAATAATGGTGAGTGAGGTAGCCTGTGGCCCAATCCCCAGTAGTTTCAATAGTGGTTGTAATAGCCAGATCATCAGGCGCTCAATATGAATCCAGCGTAAAAAGCGCAGCAGGCTCATCAGTGCGGCGATAATGAGAATAATCATGACGAAGCTTTGCAGCTGACTGATGCACCAGCTGAGCAGACTGTTATCGCTTGCCGGGGGCTGCCAGGCAAGAGTGACAGGTTGCTGTAGCCAGTCACCCCAGCGGTAGCTGTAATGAAGCAGTGCACCCAGCACCAGTGCCCCTGCAATTCGGATCAGCAGGGCGATCAGCAGTTTTACGCCGGCCTTTTGCGCAATGCGTAACTCGATGGGCAGGCTGTGAGCGATCAGCATCATGGTGCTGATCACGGTTACCTGAGCCACGCTCAGGTTTTCCTGGGGGGCTAATTGAAAGAAGATCAGCATCCCCCCGTAGATATTGGTTAACAGGGTCGTCGCCCACACCAGCCCCATCGCGTCAGGCAGACCTACCAGCAACATCGCAGGCTCTAATAGCTTGCTGATATAGGGTATAGCACCCAGTTCTTCCAGTATTTTGACAATGATCAGCACGGGAATCATTAATTTAAACAGCATCAGGCAGACGTCATAGATCTCATGCGCCAGGCTGGGAAGGGTCTGATAAAAAAATGGTTTCAGTCGATGCTGCATGAACAGGTGCCATGAAAAGCTATAAAGGAGCTGCTAGTCTAATTCACAGCTCTGTGTTTTGATTTTATTTTTTATGGCTAACAGGTAATTATATTTCAATTATGATTAGTATTGTTTCTATAGATTAACCTGGAGTGTATTTGATGGCATTAGCTCTGGATAGAACAGACCGGCGTATCCTCTCTATACTGCAGCGGGATAGCCGGATTACTAATCAGGATCTGGCTGAAAAGATAGGCCTTTCGCCACCGGCTTGCTTACGACGAGTACGTCGTCTGAGAGAGGAGGGCGTCATCATGGCGGAAGTTGCGCTGATCAATCCGCAACGGGTAGGTCGCTATATCAATATCAATATCAATATCATTGTCGAAGTGGAAATGGTTCGTGATCAGCTCGATATCTATGATGCCTTTAAACGCAAGATGGACAGTGTGCCCGAGGTGACTCAGTGTTATCAGGTGACCGGAGAGGTCGACTTTCTGCTGATGCTGATGGTGGAAGATATGGAGAGTTATGAGACCTTTACGCGTCAATACCTGTCAACGGATGCAAATCTGAGTAAGTTTCGTACACTCATCTCTTTGCGTCGTAATAAGTTCAGTACGGCGATCCCGTTATAGGGACTGTTTAATGAAAGAGTCAGAATGATGGAGGTTGCCGCCCTCAGTGTGATGATCGCTGCAGACTGTGGCCCGTTTACGTAACCGATAATGATGAAAAAAATGCTACAAATTCGTTATTAAGGGGTTGACCGAAACAGGGCATATCAATAAGATACGCACCGTCTTCCGGAAACGGAGTCACTCAGCGTCCCATTCGTCTAGTGGCCTAGGACACCGCCCTTTCACGGCGGTAACAGGGGTTCGAACCCCCTATGGGACGCCATCTTATGACGCGGAATTAGCTCAGTTGGTAGAGCGGAACCTTGCCAAGGTTCAGGTCGTCGGTTCGAGCCCGATATTCCGCTCCATTCTTTCAGATACCCCTCCTTTATATTGATACTCCCTGATTCATACTGACTTCGTTGTTCGTTGTTCGTTGTTCGTTGTTCGTTGTTCGTTGTTCGTTGTTCGTCGCTTTTTCAGTGTTTTTTCTGCGTGCCGCAGATCTTTTATTTCAGCGTTTTTTTTGATGTTTTTCTCTTGACGAAGTGTAGGTTAGTCATTAATATACGCGCCTCCTCTGACGAGGAAGTTACAAATGTAACGTGTCCCATTCGTCTAGTGGCCTAGGACACCGCCCTTTCACGGCGGTAACAGGGGTTCGAACCCCCTATGGGACGCCACCTTTTGTAAAGCGGAATTAGCTCAGTTGGTAGAGCGGAACCTTGCCAAGGTTCAGGTCGTCGGTTCGAGCCCGATATTCCGCTCCATTTTACAGTCTGTCTGTATATGCGTCCCATTCGTCTAGTGGCCTAGGACACCGCCCTTTCACGGCGGTAACAGGGGTTCGAACCCCCTATGGGACGCCACTTTTATACACCTTTTCATCCCTCTTTCAGTCTTTCTCTTATCTTTGTATCAGCCGGATAATACGGTCTGATTCTCTCTGATACGGTTTTTTCATGGCAGATCCCGAAAAGCTTTTCGCTGTGTAGCGTATTCTGTTGCCTGAGCATCGTATATACTTGCCAAACAATACTTTATAAAACTGAATGATTTCATGGGTTATTCATTTTAATGACTTCGCTGATAAGGATATCGTTGTTCTTTCTAGTGCTTGGACTGTCTTCGGGACAGGCTCTGGCAGATTCAGTGATTGTTTCCCTGGATGTAAAAGAACAGGCGATAAACAAAAATTTTCTTCTCGCTGCATTTTCAATGCGGATTACCCGTTGGCCTGATGGAAGGCCGATCAGGGTTTTTGTGTTGCCTGACCGTAATGATCTGCATCAGCGGTTTCTCAAAAAACATCTGCAAGTATTCCCCTATCAGCTTCGAAATAACTGGGATCGCCAGGTATATACCGGAACAGGATCGTTTCCGGTTACCGTCAACAGCATGGAGGAGATGTATCGTATGGTTAGCCAAACCGAAGGATCGATTGGTTACATTGCTGACTCTTTTAAGTTGAATCTTGAGAAGGTGAGGGTTGTCGATGAATTCTAACTACTTCGCCACCCTGCTACTGTCTACGGTCAGTGCCCTGAGTTTATCGACGGTTGTTAAAGCGTCAGAGGAATCATTTTCAGTTAATGGTTTTCTTACCCAGGGTGTTTTTTACACCGATAATAACAATGTTTATGGTGCCAGTGATGACCGGCCGAGTTTCGATTTTCATGAGATAGGTCTGAACACGGCTTACCGCTTTACCCCCAGATTACGTGCAGCCGTTCAGGTGATGTCTCGCCAGGCCGGTCGTGTTGATAATGGCGAGCCACAGCTGGATTATGCGCTGCTGGATTACCGTTTAAGTGATGCACCAGGTTCGACTTATGGGGTTCGGATCGGGCGTCTGAAAGTCCCCTATGGCTTTTACAATGAAACCCGGGATGTTGCATTTACCCGTCCGAGTATTATGTTGCCTCAGTCGCTCTATTTCGATCAGGCACGGGACCTTCAACTGTCCATCGATGGCGCGATTGTCTATGGTAGTGTCAATGTGCCTGGTGGCTGGCTGGATCTGGATCTGCTGTATGGTACTCCGCAAACCGATTCTAATGTTGAATATGCCTATCTGGCGATGGATGCAGCGGGAAAGTTTAAAGATTCCGAAGGGGTGATGGGACGGGTTATTTACAATGCCGATGGTGGACGGATTCGAATCGGCACAACATTGGCGCAATACCGGCTGGGGTATAAACCGGGGGCGCCAGGGGCACTGCCCTGGACCAAGTTTAATGAGGGCGACCTGAAACTTAGTGTTGTCATGCTCTCCGCTCAGTACAATACTGAGAACTGGACGCTAACCAGCGAATATATGGTGCATGATATAGACTGGACCGAGATGGGCGGTATCTATGCAGCTCGGCCTAAAACGCCACTCACCTCCTATTATCTGCAGTTTCAGTATCGCCTGAATTATAACTGGGACCTGCTATTGCGTTATGATCATCTGATGCTGGATGGTAATGACCCCCAGGGGAAGGTTAATAGTCAGCTGTTCCCCCGGCCGGCTCATAATTTTTACTCTAAAGATGTTACGCTGGGGATCGGCTGGCAGCCTAACCCTGATTGGTTATTCCGGGCCGAGCTGCACAATATCGAGGGTACGGGCTGGGCGGCTGAACAGGACAACAGTGATCCGGCCAGTTTATCCAAATACTGGAAAATTTTTGCGCTGCAGGCTACCTACCGTTTTTAAAACAATGAAGTCGTGAGATAACGCATTATGGATGGCACTCACAGCAAGTTTATAAGTCTCAGATGGAAGATCTTTATCCTGCTGGTAGTGGTGCTGGTCGGAGTGCAGGGGATGTATGCTTTTTTTTCTCTGTCTCAGTTGAATGATCAGTTCAGACAGCAGCGTATGCAGATTAATGCGTCTGAGATCGCCCGCCTGGATGGCTCTGTAGAAGCGTCCTATCAGCGTTTACTTGAAGCCGCCGAGCTGTTACCGCTGATGGATGATGATCAGGATTCTGGCATCCCCCCCCTGTCGCGGCTCAGGCAGGCGATTAGCCTCAAATTCGATGCCTTTCAGTTAACCGGTTCAGTAAATGCCGCTTACCTCTATGACAGTGAGGCCCATATGGTCGGTTTCTGGGGGGAAAAGGTGCATATCCGTGAAGCCGATATACAACAGGTCTATGATACTGAACGACCGCTGCGAAAGCTGACCTGTAACTCGGTGTGTCTGCGCTACGTGGCAATACCGATTCAGTTTGACGGTAAAAAACTGGGCGTGCTGATGGTTGGGCGCTTCCTTTATGATGTTATCTACGAGATTAAGCAGCAGACAGCATTTGATATCGGTCTGGTGCTGCAGGCGCCGGAAGGTGCCGGAGAGCTGGGTAACTGGGGGCTGTTGATCAACTCACTGACGAATCGTTCACAAAATCAGGAGATTCTTGAGCTGGTCAGCCAGCAACAGGTTTTCAAGCCGGAGGGGGGCAGCTATGTGCTCCATCATGATGACCGTTACTTTGAAGTGCTGTTCTCACCCTTAAAAGGCGTTAGCGAAGGCAGCGCCTATTGGGTGGTGCTTGATGATATTTCCGGCCACCTGTTAAGCATTCGCCAGAGCCTGATGAATTATCTGCTGTTGGGTATAGGCGCTATTCTGACAGCCCTGATATTGCTTTCTATATTGTTACAAAAACCGATTCGTTTCTTTACGTTGCTTTCACTGGAGCTGTCCCAGCTTAGCCGGAGTGAGTTCGGACAGTTTCGTAAATCGATGGAACAGTTTAGTCACAGGGATAAAAGCTTTGGCGAGGATGAACGGGATCTGTTGGTGCGCAGTGCCATACAGCTGAGCGAACAGCTGGAAAGGCTGGAAGATGAAGTGGATGAGCGCACCGATAGTCTGGAAAAAAGTCGCCAGGCGTTAACCAAAGAGCGTGATTTTCTCTATGGCCTGATGCAAACCGCTCCGCTGGTGATTATTACCCAGAACATCAAAGGTCACCTGCGCAGTGTTAATCACTTCGGCATGCAACTGATGGACCTGCAGGGAAAGTCTCTGCGTAAAGCCTGTTTTATGGACATGCTACAGCGGGAAGAGGAGCGGCTTGAGTTTCTCAATAATACCCGCCGGTTAATGGACGGACTGGAATCAGAAGTGCGCACCGACAGTGTGCTGCTGGATGCCGTGGGTAACCGCCATGACCTTTCATGGTTGCATGTACGGCTGCGGAGTTCTCAGGCAGAAGAGCCTCTGATGCTGAGTATTGGTATGGATATCAGCGACCGTAAGCGCGCAGAACGTCGCTTACAGTGGCTCGCCAACCATGACCCCCTTACAGAACGGCCAAACCGGTTGTTGTTTATGAGCAGGCTGAATGATGCGATCGAGAAGAGCCGCGGCCAGCAGGGTAATGTCGCGGTTCTGTTTATTGATCTGGATCGTTTTAAGGAGGTGAATGATTCACTGGGACACAGTGTTGGTGACAAACTTCTTAAAGTTGCAACCGGTCGCATCAGTGACTGTATCCGTGACAGCGACCTGTTAGCCCGGCAGGGTGGCGATGAGTTCAGCGTGCTCCTTACCAGTGTCAGAGATCTGGAAGGGGCTGAAGTGGTTGCCAGCAAAATACTGCAGACCTTTCAGCAACCATTCTGGATTGGTGAATATGAGATTGTTGTAACAGTCAGTATTGGCATCAGCCTCTATCCGGATCATGGTGCCGACGGCGCGGCTCTGATTAAGCATGCCGATGTAGCGATGTTTCAGGCGAAAGATGCCGGTAAAAACTGCTATTTCATCTACGATGTGGAAAAAGATCACCAGCGTTTTGAACGCTTTTCTCTGGGGGCTGATCTGCGCAAAGCGCTCCAGAATGATGAACTGTTGCTTTATTATCAGCCCCAGGTTGATGCCATCTCAAACCGGGTGATTGGCGTTGAAGCACTGGTTCGCTGGCAGCATCCGACGGCAGGTTTATTGCCTCCAGACCGTTTTATCCCGCTGGCCGAAGAGTTAGACCTGATTATTCCCCTGGGTGAGTGGGTGCTGCGCGAGGCGTGTCAGCAGATGCAGGCATGGATAAAGATAGGCCTGCCGAAGATGACGATGTCGGTGAATCTGGCGGGCCAGCAGATCGCTCATGAGCGGTTGATCAAAAGCGTTGAAGAAGCGCTCGCGAACTCTGGGCTTGAGGCCGACTGTCTGGAACTTGAAGTGACCGAAAACTTTGTTATTCAGCAGCCTGAGGTGACCGTGGGTAAGCTCACCTATCTGCGTGATCAGGGCATTACCCTGGCGATGGATGACTTTGGTACCGGCTATTCATCGCTCAGTTATCTGAAAAAGCTACCCATTGACCGGCTGAAGATTGATCGGAGTTTCGTTAAAGATATCGGTGTGGACCGTGGTGATGAGTCCATTATTAAAGCGACGCTGGCGATGTGTCAATCGCTGGAACTTGATGTCGTGGCTGAAGGCGTAGAAACCGCTGAACAGCTGAATTTTATGCTGGAAAATGGCTGCCATATCATTCAGGGATATTACTACAGCAAGCCTTTACCGCCGGAAGCATTAGTCGATTTTATCTGCCGCTGGCAGTTGCGGGATAGTTCCGCACCAGAGTCGTGATGGGTGTTGTGTATGATGAAGGGCGCGACGGCCCGCCCTTAATAGCCTTTTAGCAATATTTTAAATAATCGCCTTTAATAAACGTCTGTAAGGCTGGTGGCCTGAAGTGCTGCGTCAGCTGAGTGGTTAGTTCTGCCCAAAAACGCTGGCGCGGGTGTTGATATAGTCAAACTCTTCGCCCCGTTCTTCAGCGGCAAAGCGCAGCTCGTCTAAGCGCTGGAACTTTTCAATCTCTTCGTCCGGCATGTTGTGCAGTCCGCTGCCACCAAAAAACCACAATAAATCCCGTGCAATCAGGTGTGCCAACTGCGGATACATACGAAATGCCCGTTCCAGAAATACCTCGCCATCGGCGTATGCCTGCTCTTCGCCGTTTTCAAAGTCATGAATCAGCTGCTGAAAATCAAGAATAAACTGTTCCTCTTCAGCGGTAATGTCTTCGAGCGTGAAGGGTTCCTGGCGGATGAAGTTGTTATAGGCAATTTTCAGAAAGTTGAGGTGATGAAACTGATAAGGAGTCATAGGCTTCCGAAGCGGTTAGGGGATTCAGGGAACGCTATTTTAACGCAGAATTTAACAAGCGGTAACCGTTGAAAAACGGGTAATTTGCCCCAATCTATGTTCCCTTATTACGATTTTGTCCAATCTTCAGAACTTCCCACAGGATCCAACAGGAAACTGCATGACAACTGCGCTATCCATAAAAGACCTGCGTAAGGTCTACAACAACGGCTTTGAAGCCCTGAAAGGTATCTCCTTTGAGGTACAGGAAGGTGACTTTTTCGCTCTGCTCGGCCCTAATGGTGCTGGTAAATCAACCACCCTGGGTATTGTCTCGTCACTGGTGAATAAGAGCTCGGGTCAGGTTGAAGTGTTTGGCTACAACCTCGATACCGATGCCAGTAAAGCGAAGTGCGAACTGGGCGTCGTGCCGCAGGAATTCAACTTCAACATGTTTGAAAAGGTTGAGGATATCGTCATCACTCAGGCGGGGTATTATGGTATCCCGGCGGCTGAGGCTAAAAAACGCAGTGAGTTTTATCTGCGCAAACTGGGCCTCTGGGATAAACGCGACGAGCCTTCCCGAAGCCTTTCCGGGGGGATGAAACGCCGCCTGATGATCGCCCGGGCACTGATGCATGAGCCACGTTTGCTGATTCTGGATGAGCCAACCGCCGGTGTTGATATCGAATTGCGGCGCTCTATGTGGGACTTTCTGCGAGAAATTAATGCCAAAGGTACCACCATCATTCTCACGACCCATTATCTGGAAGAAGCCGAAAGCCTGTGCCGTCATATCGGCATTATTGATCGCGGTAATATTATCACCAACACCAGTATGCGGGAGCTGCTACAACAACTGAATACGGAAACCTTCATTCTGGATATCAGTCCGCCGCAAACAGCCTGTCCGCAGCTGGATGGCTATCAGGCAACCCTGCAGGGCGACCGGACACTGCAGGTGGATGTGGAAAAATCTCAGGGCCTGAATCATGTATTTACCCAGTTGTCCGAACAGGGGGTAGAGGTGACCAGTATGCGTAATAAGAGTAATCGTCTGGAAGAGTTGTTTGTCTCTCTGGTGGATAAAACCCTGGATAATAATGCGAAAGGAGGCAGTGCTGATGAATAACAAACAGCTGTTTATTGCTTTCTGGACCATCTTAGTAAAAGAGGTTCGTCGTTTCACCCGTATCTGGGCGCAGACACTGCTGCCGCCAGCCATCACCATGACGCTCTACTTTATTATTTTCGGCAATCTGATCGGCTCCCGAATCGGGCAGATGGGCGGCTTCAACTATATGGAGTTTATTGTTCCCGGCCTGATTATGATGTCGGTGATCACCAACTCCTATGGCAACGTGGTGTCCTCTTTTTACAGCACCAAGTTTCAGCGTCATATCGAAGAGCTGCTGGTGTCACCCACCCCCAACTGGATTATTCTGGCGGGTTATATCATCGGTGGTTCGGTGCGGGGATTGCTGGTAGGGCTGATCGTTACACTGCTGTCGCTGTTTTTTACCGACCTCTATATTCATAACTTCTGGGTGATCGTGTCGGTGGTGTTTCTTACCGCGATTCTGTTCTCTCTGGGCGGTTTTATCAATGCGGTATTTGCCAACAGCTTTGATCATATTTCGATCATACCGACCTTTGTGCTGACACCCCTGACCTATCTGGGCGGTGTGTTTTATTCGATAAGCCTGTTGCCTGAATTCTGGCAGCATGTCTCTCAGATCAACCCGATACTCTATATGGTTAACACCTTCCGCTACGGCATTCTTGGCGTCAGTGATATTAATATCGGTGTTGCTTATGCCATGATCATCGGTGTAATTGTGATACTGTTCAGTTATTCAATGTATCTCCTGAATACAGGAAAAGGGATCAGGCAGTAAGCGAGGCGGTTATATGAAAGGTCATCAGACAGGTTTAGAACATGCGCCGCTGGGGGCAGATACTCAGTATATCAATCAGTATGACGCCTCCCTGCTGTTTCCGATTGCCCGACACCTTAACTGGCAGTCGCAAGGCATAGAACGCAGTGAACTGCCGTTCCAGGGGTGCGATATCTGGAACGGGTATGAGATCTCCTGGCTGAACCATCGCGGTAAACCGGTGGTGCGGCTGGCAGAATTTCGTATCCCGGCGGATAGTGACAATATTATTGAATCAAAGTCATTCAAACTTTATCTCAATACGTTCAATCTGACCCGGTTTGATTCCGCTGACGATGTGCAAAAACGGATGGCTGAAGACCTGTCCGCTGCGGCCGGTGGTCAGGTTGAAGTATTGCTTAAGCCTCTGGATAGCAGTGAACCGATCAGCGCTTTTAAGGGTGAGTGTCTGGATGAGCTGGATGTCGACATCACGGACTATAGCCCGGCACCTGAGCGTCTGCAGGCGACTGGTGAGCCTGTCGATGAGTTGTTATACAGCCATCTGCTGAAATCCAACTGCCCGGTGACCGGTCAGCCGGACTGGGCCAGTATCGCGATTGAATATCGTGGTCCGGCGATTGATCGAGAGGGGCTGCTGCAATACCTGGTCTCTTATCGTGAGCATGGCGATTTTCATGAACAATGTGTCGAATCGATCTTTATGGATATCTGGAACCACTGCCAGCCGCAGGACCTGACCGTTTATGCCCGTTATATGCGCCGGGGTGGGCTGGATATTAACCCGTGGCGCAGCAGTCAGGCGGGACGGCCTGAAAACCTTCGGTTAAGTCGACAGTGACTCGGTGAGTCGTAGCTGTCAGCAATAGGAGTTAAAAATGAACGCACTGGACAATCTGCATCAACGGGTGTCAATTCCGGCACTTGAAGGACCGGGTCCCACATCAGAGCAGCTGGAAAACATGTATCGGGCGGCATTACGCGCGCCCGACCATGGTGCTATTCAGCCCTGGCGGTTTCTCAATGTACAGGACGATGGGCGTCACCGCTTAGGCGAGCTCTTCCTGCAAGCAGCGGCAGAGGGGCAATCTTTGTCTGCAGAGCAGCAGACTAAATACCTCAATATGCCATTAAGGGCTCCGTTGATTATTGTGGCGATCGCGGCGACCAAAGAACACCCCAAGGTACCCCGTTCAGAGCAGGTTATCGCGGCTGGCTGCGCGGTGCAGAATATGCTGCTGGCTGCTCATGCCCAGGGATTAGGCGCCATCTGGCGCACCGGTGAATTAGCCTACAACACAACCGTGATGGCGGGGTTAGGTTTACAGCAGGGCGAAGAGATCGTCGGCTTCCTCTATGTGGGTACGCCGATGCGTGAACGCACTCCGCCGGAGGTTGATATCAGCGCCTTTGTCAGCGACTGGGGCTGATTAAGCGTCGGTCAATATCAAAAAGGAGAGAGGGTATGAGTGAGCATCAGCAAACCGCCGAACAGTTTCTGGAGTGGCTGAAAGGTCAGATACCGCTGATCAGTCATATGGGGTTGGCAGCGCCCGCTTATGATGGTGACTCTCTCACTCTCTCTGCAGCCCTGGCGCCCAATGTTAATGATAAAGGCACCGGTTTTGGCGGCTCAATGGCGACCCTCGCCACCCTCTGCGGCTGGGCGATGGTGACTCTCTATCTGCGTGAGCAAGGGCGTGATTGCGATGTAATGATTCGCGACAGTCAGCTGAACTATCTGGCTCCGGTCACCGGTGACTTCAGCGCGATAACCCGTTTACCCGAACAGTCAGAGTTAGATACCTTTATCAGCTTTATGGACAGTAAAGGCCGTGGCCGTCTTAATCTCGATGTGGAGATCCGTCAGGGCGACAAGGTAACAATGACCCTCAGCGGAGCCTATGTGGCGGTGGAAAGGGGTTAAGAGTCGTTGCTCGTGGCTCGAATGTACAAGAACCGTTGCTCGTGGCTCGAACGTCACAAAAAACGTGACTTGCTCGTGGCTCGAAAGAGCGGGCTGGCTTCATATTTAATCTGATGATGTTTGCTTACAGCGTTCTCACGTTTAAGAAACTTCATCGCTGATTTAAGAAGGCTCTTCCGAGCCACGAGCCAGCCGCGAAGCGGCGTTCGAGCCACGAGCAACGTCTTTTTTATTTCAAAACAACACTCTGAATCACAATCGGTTCAACCGGCACATCTTTATACGGCCCCTGACGACCGGTTTGCACATGACCTACCTGAGTGATGACATCCATACCCTTGACCACTTTACCAAATACGGCGTAACCGGGACGAGGTCCTTTAGCGTTTAAAAAGTCGTTGTTTTTCAGGTTGATAAAGAACTGCGAGGTGGCGCTGTTTGGATCATTAGTGCGGGCCATTGCAATAGTGCCGCGCATATTAGGCAGGCCGTTAACCGATTCATTCGCTACCGGGGGCAACGTATCTTTGCGCTCCATATCAACGCTGAAACCACCGCCCTGGATCATAAAATTATCGATTACCCGGTGGAAAATGGTATTGGTAAAAAAACCGTTGTCGACATAGCGCAGAAAATTGGCCACCGTCAGCGGCGCCTGTTCGGGCATCAGTTCCAGTTCGATAACACCGGCACTGGTGGTCATAACAACAACCGGGTTGACGTCATCGGCAAATGCCGTGTTGAGAACAGTGACACTCAGCAAAAGCGATAACAGAAATTTCTTAAGCATTTTTATTCCTTAATAGTTAAATACTTGTTTCAGCAGATCGGTGGTACGCGCCGCGGGGTTTTCACGAATCTTCTTCTCTTCCTCTGCGATCATCGTGAACAGGCCGTTTAATGCGCCCTCGGTTACATAATCTTCGAGATTATAGTTCTGCGCCAGATTACCCACCATCGGAATGTCAGCCGCCTTTTTTGTCAGTTCGCCGTAATACTTCGTCACACCGACCTGATTCATTGAAGTTTCAACCGAGGGGCGGAACAGCCCGGTCAGCCGGGTTGAGGTTTTTTCCCTGAAATATTCGGTCGCCGCATTATCCGGACCGTTGAGAATCTTGCGGGCGTCTTCAATGCTCATCTCTTTGATCGCTGAGACCAGGATGTCTGTCGCTTCAGGAGCTGCCTGTTCCGCTGCCCGGTTCATACTCAACTCAAACTGTTCCACCTGTGAACCCAGGCCATACTGTTTAAGCAGTCCGCTGACTTTCTGCAACTGACCCGGCAGAGGGATTTTGATCTGTGAGTTATCAAAATACCCATTTTTCTGGCTGACACTTGCAATCGCCTGACGACTGCCCACTTCCAGCGCTTCTTTCAGGCCCGCTATCACAGTGTTGTAGTCGAGGTTGCTGTTGGCCGTGCTGTTGGTTGAGGACGGTGCGGTGGTTTTCTGTTCGATCAGTTGTTTGCCGCTTTCTTCAACCTTTTTTAACAGATCGCCAAAGCCAGCAAACGCAGTTGCTGCGATGGAGCAAGAGAGCAGGGTGATCCCTACTTTACCGATGGTCGCCTTGCGCATAGTGTATTCTCCCTGCGGGCTTTTAATGAATAGGCATCAGTCTAAGCATTAATGCTTAAAATTACCTTAATAATTCTTGGCGAACGGAGAAAGAGTCTCCTTTGCCTGCTGAACACAGATCAAACTTTACCTTTCTTTACCTCAACGTTACTTATTTTTTTTAGGGATAGTCATTAAAGTATACCGATTACACTACAGGAGGAGAGCAACATGGACAGTCGGACTCAATTGACAAAAACAACGGTGGCGCTGCATTGGATTATTGCTATTGCCATGATGGGGAGTCTGGCGTTTGGTTTGTATATTGAAGATCTTCCCCGTGGGTCTGAAAAAATTGAACTGATTAGTCTGCATAAGTCGGTTGGGATGCTGGTTCTGCTGACTGCACTTTATCGTTTGGTATGGCGTATTCGTAACCGCATGCCTGAACACTTGTTACCGGTGGCCGCATGGCAGGAAAAAGTAGCGACGCTTGTTCATCTTTTGCTCTTAGCGGGCACGGTGCTGATGCCGATCTCCGGTATGCTGATTTCGATCGGTGGTGGTTATTCAATCGGGGTGTTTGGTTTTGAGCTGATAGCCGCAAGTGACAAGCAGGAATGGCTGGGTGATGCGGGCAAGATCATGCATGGTCTTGGTGGAAAAATCATGATCGCGGCGATCGTCCTGCATGTTGCTGCTGCATTTAAACACCATCTGGTAACCAAAGATGGCACCTTACAACGAATGTTGGGCCGCAGAGTGGCCTGATGCTGAACTGAGTTTGAAGGGGATCAAAAGCCGCATTAAGCGGCTTTTTTATTGTTTTTCTTACCTTAGTACTACTGACTGATACAGCGAGCGGCTATCTCCGCTGATGAAGGCAGGCTAAAGCCTCTTTTATCATCGGTGTAATGTGCTGCTTCCGGACAGTTATCCGGATCAATCTCAACAACGGGCAGGCTGAGCTCCCAGCCATGTTTAACGGGATTGCCGTCGCGGGCGATTTTATAACCAAAGATAGTGCTGAACTGTTTATCGACGGTGTTCCGGGTTTCTTTTTTCAGGAACAGATGCCATTTGGTTGTTGAGCCAATATAGCGGGGCGGCGTTTTGTAGGCTGACAGAATGCGAACAGAGATCTGACGAAAGTTATCAACCGTCTGTCGGGTAACTGACAGCCTCTCCTGACTACTTTCTGCATGCACTAAGTTGCACTGACCGATCAGAACGGCAGCGAGAATAATAGATGGTATTTTTAATAGCATAGATTAATACAGCAATCTGAAACGTATAGATGGACTGGCCTGATGTTATGACTCTGCCAGCCCGTAAAAATTCCATTCGTTATAAAGCGTTATGCTCTTTTAACAGCGATTCAATACGCACTGCCAGCGCGGTATAGCCCCTGTTATTAAAGTGCACCGGGTCAGACTTGTATTGCGCGTCGCGCAGAAGCTCGGCAATAACTGCGGGTTCAAATACTAGCTGATACTGTTCTGCGAGTTCCTGATATAGCGGGGCACTATTCGAGAACAGTGCTTTTTCCGGTACGCCGATGAAAACAATATCGATCTGGCGTTGTTGCGCCGCTTCAATCATTCGGGCCAGATTCTGTTTTAGCTGAGCTTTATTCCGGTTTTGCAGAATATCATTACCACCCTCCAGCAAAATCAGCAGAGCGGGCTGGTGCTGATCGAGCAGTGCAGGCAGACGCTGTAGCCCCTCAGCAGATAGCTCTCCTGAGACACCGGCATTGATGACCTTACGCCCGGTTAGTTGCTGTAACTGTGCGGGGTAATCGCCATTATCCCGACTGCCGACCCCCTGAGTAAGACTGTCGCCAAAGGCCAGAATCACACCTTCCGGCGGGATATAGGTTAGCTCTTTCTGATCGCTGCAGCCGACCAGTGTCAGCAACAGCGCCAGTAAAACGCTTTTAACGCTGATTCCATTCAATGCACTGCTCCAGTGTGACGCCGCTGCCGCCGAAGATATCCAGCGCGCTGCCGATGGTGAGATCGACCTTGCCATTGGATAGCTGGTCGACCAGTCTCAGATCGTCGAGTGAGCGAGCGCCGCCGGCATAGGTCACCGGAATCGGGCAGGCCTCACCCAACAGTTTAACTAACTCTTCATCAATCCCCGATTGCAGCCCTTCAACATCCGCCGCATGGATCAGAAACTCGGCACAGTGCTGGCTGAGTTCTGCCAGCGTTTCAGCATTCACCTGAGTTTCAGTCACCGTCTGCCAGCGGTCAGTGGCGATATTCCAGCCAGAGTCTGTACGGCGGCAACTCAGATCAAGAATCAGCCGCTCTTTGCCGGTAATCGCTTTGATCTGCTCCAGCCGTTGCCAACTGAACTGACCCTTCTCAAACAGCCAGGAGGTCACAATTACATGGGATGCGCCTGCGGCAATAAACTCCGCCGCATTGCTGTTATTCACACCGCCACCAAACTGCAGGCCGTCGGGCCAGGCGGCCAGTGCTTTCAGCGCCTGTTCTTTATTTCCAGGCCCCAGCGCGATCACATGACCACCGGTCAGATTGTGTTTGCGGTAGAGGCTGGCGTAATACTCAGCATCATACTGACTGACAAAGTTGGTGGTGGCACCCTGATCATTCAGGCTGCCACCCACAATCTGTTTTACCTGGCCCTGGTGCAGGTCGATACAGGGGCGAAACTGGGTCAACGTACGGCTCTCCGTTAAAAGGCTTATCAGCGGCGCATTGTAACAGAAAGGGCTGGCTTCCCGATAACTCAAACTCTCGGGTTTACTCAACGGCGTGTCAGATCAGTGATTGGCAGGTCTTACAGGCTTAAACGTTGAATAGCGGGCATTAGTTTGTTAGAAATAAACGCTACTAAACGAGCCTGACTTGTTTAACTCATAAAGGAAAATTGTCGATGGATCAGACATCTCTCCCGATAAAACCGTGCTGTTTGCTTTTGTCATACCAGGCGTGCCGGTGATGGCTGTCGCTGGAGTTATTCCTAATCTCTATCAGCCTCTTCAGGGTTCCTGCACGCTTACGGTTTATCCTGATCTCTATCCGACTTTTAGTGGAGCGCTAGGATGATTCATCTGTTAGACAGTGACTGGATAACGAGCCGCTATTGTTACCTCGCTCCCACGCTCCAGTCTGGGAATGCATACGGAGCATGCATCATGGACAGAATGCAGAGATCAACACCTTCCCTTTCACCAAGTACAGGGCATCGACGCGGTGGTCGATAATGTTTCCAGCGATGCCACCGCCGATGAAAACCGTGGCTTAATCTACAAGGTCAGAATTCTGATGCATAAAAGCACCCTTTGGGTGGGTGGCCGTGAAGTGAATCTTGTGCCGGGTATGAGTGTTAGTACCTATGTGAAAACCGGAAAGCGGTATCTGATTGAATATGTACTGACGCCGTTACTGAGATATAAGAGTGAGAGTGTTAGGGAATGATGAGTTTTTATAGAATAATATACTTTTAAATATTGATTAAAAGGAATAATAAGTGGTTTTTATAAACGAATATATATCTGAAGAAGATAGGAGAAAATATAAAATTGATGAGCTTTTTTTAGAAAGGAATCCTCAGCATAAGAAAGTACCAGAATACTGGGAGCTCCATTGGTGTAGAGATAAAAATAGAGATTTATATCTTATGTCAGCGGGTCTAACTAACCAGGCTGTTTGTGAGGATGTTGTGGAATATTTTAATTTTTATGTAAATGGTGAATTATTTAAATACACATTAAGGCATGGGCCGGGATGCTCGATAAATTTCAGTGAAGACCCTTACGTAGTCTCTTGGGAACTTGTTAATGTCCAGAAACCTTCAAATACCGTCTTATCGATAAAAGACGTGACTTCTTTATTTAAAGAAGCATTAATTGCTTATGGTTGTGATGGTAGAAATGAGTGGATTAAAAATATGGAAGTAAAGTTTAGTTTTTAATATTTCAAGGATGAGGGGTGACCAATGTCTTTAATCTGGTGCCGGACATGTGCGTCAACCCTGTCATTTAAGGTTCATGAAATCATGAAATTAATGTTTTGATCAGTCCCTTATTGAGCAAATAATCAAAGGTGTTACCAATCACTGTTCTGCTCTGTTTCCGCTGAGCCCTGGCAACGCACGTGCCACAAGGCTTTGAGTTTATTTTTGTGTATCCTTCACTATTACTCGATAGCTGGCCCGTTTTCTGCTTATTAAGTCCTGCTGGGGTATAAAAATAAAGATAGCAGTGATGGGATATTGATGAATAGCAACATGGGAAACACCGAATTTAAGCAAAATGATGCACTGGTTCTGATTACCGATCCGAAAGCGGTTATCAGCTATGTCAGCGATGATCTCTGTCGGGTTACCGGTTATTCAAGAACCGAATTGATCGGGCAGAATATTAATATCCTGCGCCACCCACAAATGCCAGCCGGTCCTTTTAAGCAGCTGTGGGAAACCATTCAGGAGGGGATGCCGTGGATGGGGATGATCCTCAACCGCAGTCGCAATAATCAGGACATCTGGTTTGACACCTATATTATCCCAACCATTGAAAATGGCGAGATCACCGAATATCAGTGTATCTATCGTAAGCCCGCAGCAGAGACCGTAGCCCGTGCTGCCGATGTTTATGAACAGCGCCGCCTGGGCAAAATGCCAAAGGCCCTGAGACGTAATAAACCAGAGCTGGATAACCGTCTCTGCCTTGTCATGCTGATCAGTTTGCTGCCCAGCGTGGGCTGGATGTTATGGCACTCACTATCAACCATTTCGGTGCTTGCCGCTGCTGCAAGTGTGCTGTTATCCATGGTCGGTTGCAAGTGGCTGACCCGCCGGTTTAAAACACTGGTGCATAATAGCCGTGAGATTGTCAGTCACCCGGTCAAGCAGCTGATTTATACCGGTACCTCCGATGATATTGGCCAGCTGGAGTTGGTACAGTGCATGCTGCTGTCCCAGCTGGATGCCATCCTGCGACGTATCAAAAATGCATCAGGCGAAGTGGAAAAAAGCTCACAAAGCTCTGCTGGGGTTATGGCTTCTACCTGCGACAGAATCCAGTCACAGCAGACCGCGCTGGTGCATATTGCCGCGGCTATCGAACAGATGACGGCCACCACCAGTGATGTTGCGAATAATACGCTCAGGGCCAGGGATCAGTCCGAACAGGCACAAGATAATGCCCGTCACGGTAAGGATATTATTGTTAACGCGGTGACAGCGATTAAATCTCTGAATCAGGCCATTGACCGGATTAGTGAAAACCTCAAGGGGCTTGAGCAACGCAGCGCCCAGATCGATACCGTGGTTGATGTCATTCACGATATCGCTGAGAAGACCAATCTGCTGGCATTGAATGCCGCCATCGAAGCCGCCCGTGCCGGTGAAAATGGACGTGGTTTTGCGGTGGTCGCCGATGAAGTCCGGACATTGGCACAGCGCACCCGGATATCCACCAGTGAGATCAGCACCATTATTCAGGAGTTGCAGGAAGCGACCCGCGGCACTTCGAAAACAATGCAGGAGGTACAGGCGCTGGCTGACACAACGGTTACCCGGATTGAAGAAGGGGGCGCCAATCTTGCGTCCATCATTGAGGCTGTCGAATTGATCAACAGTATGACGATTCAGATCGCCAGCGCCAGCGAACAACAAAACACCGCGACCCAGGAGGTCAATAAACAGATCCATATGATCAGCAATGCGGCGACAGACGCAGCAGAACAGGCACAGGAAACTCTGCAGCTGAACAACCTGACCGCCCGGTTGGCGCAGCAACAGCGTAATATGGTGGAGATTATTATTGCTAATCAGTAGCCGGATAAATACGATGGATTATGGAAAATTACGTTTTGTATTGCTGCTTACCATCTGAAATCTGTTTTACCTGATTCTTACCCAGTCCAAAACAGGGCTATCCTAACATGCGTCGCTGATAGGCTTATCAGCGACGCATGTATCAGCAAACTCTCTGGCTTAATCAACGGTGCGTCAGATCAGTGATTGGCAGGGCTTACAGGCTTAAATGTTGAATAGCGGGCATTAGTTTGTTAGAAATAAACGCTACTAAACGAGCCTGACTTGTTTAACCCATAAAGGAATATTGTCGATGGATCAGACATCTCTCCCGATAAAACCGTGTTGGTTGCTTTTGTCATACCTGGCGTGCCGGTGATAGCTGTCGCTGGAATTATTCCTAATCTCTATCAGCCTCTTCAGGGTTCCTGCACGCTGCAACCATTGTTTACGGTATATCCTGATCTCTATCCGATATTGAGTGGAGCGCTAGGATGATTCACCTGTTACACAGCGACAGGATAACGAAGCACTATTGTTACCTCGTTCCCACGCTCCAGTCTGGGAATGCATACGGAGCATAAATTATGGACAGAATGCCGAGATCAGGATCAAAACCTTACCCTTTATCAAATACGGAGCCATCGACCCGGTGGTGGATAATGTGTCCAGCGATACCACCGCCGATGAAAACCTTGGTTTAATCTACAAGGTCAGAATTCTGATGCATAAAAGCACCCTTTGGGTGGATGGCCGTGAAGTGAATCTTGTGCCGGGTACGAGTGTTAGTGCTGAAGTGAAAATCGGAAAGCGTTACTGATTGAATATGTATTGACGCCATTTCTGAGATATAAGAATGAGAGTGCTAGAGAGATAGTTATAATTTTTAAAGGTGATCTTTATGAGAATCAAGTTTGTTTTCCATTCTTTGTTTGTAATTATTTCTCTTAATGTTCCGTTTTTTTGTTTTGCAGATGAAGGTTTAACAGGATTGGAAGGTGAGTTTGTAAAGTACACATACTCATTAGAAAAAGGTCATCAATATGGGGTGTGTAGAGACTTATTGGTCTACTTAAACAGAGGTGGTTATGTCTTAAAATATGGTGGTTCGAATTTTGGTTTATTAAGTGATGATTTTTCTACACCTGAATGGAATGTGATTAGTCCTGATGAAGGTGTTAAGATTCAAATGCAATTAAGTTCATATTTTCCTGTGAATGCAGATGTTTGGAAAAAGCGTGTTGACTATTTGAGAAGTTTTTATAACGGTATTTATACTGTGGAATCTTCTGATTTTGACTTAAATAATGACGGATATGTTGATAGAGTTGTTAGATTTTCCTGGGTTGAAAAAAACGGCATTCATAGATTGTATGTGAATCACCCAATTAATAAGATGGGTAACCTTTCAGTTGATTGGTTTGAAAGCGAAATTCCGCTAGTACCATCTGGAGAGGTCTTTTATTATCAGGGAAGAGTTTTTATTTTATCAGCCGTTGGGGGAAAGGTGACTGTAAAAGAACCTATGCCCAGTCCAATGAGAGATCAGGGAGGAATCGCTGTTAAACCGAATGTTTGCATCATTTTAGAAAATGAATAAAGAGTTGTGTTTATTTAAGTAGGGTAGGTGTTTTAAAAACAGAATGTTACCTCGTTCCCACGCCCCAGCGTGGGAATGCATACGGACCTTGCATCATGGCCAGAATGCCGAGATCAGGATCAACTCCTTGCCCTTTACTAAACGCGGATTGGTCGACGCGGTGGTGATAATATTTCCAGCGACGCTACCGCAGATGAAAACCGAGACTTAATCTACAAAGCCAGAATACTGATGCATAAAAACACCTTCTGGGTGGATGGTCACGAAGAGAGTCTGGTGCCGGGTATGAGTGTCAGTGCTGAGGTTAAAACTGGTAAGCGCTATCTGATTGAATATATTGACTCCGCTACTCAGATATAAGGCTGAGAGCATGAGTGAACGTTAACTACGAGGTCGAGAACAGCTATGTATAACATGATCCTGCTTCCTGAACGGAAACAACCCACCAAGGAAATTCTTGAATCGATTCTTGAGCCGGTGGTGGGACGGGATAGTTTTGAAGTTGATGCCAATGAGGGTGGCGCAGTGATTACCCTGCTGGGCAAGGTGTTTTCCCTGATCTATATGGATGAACCAACACCTCTGGCAGAAGGTCAGCCCGAACTCAGCCATCAGGCTCACCTGATCATCAGTAACCTGAATAAACCGCAGTCGGTACGTGAAGGTATCAATCAGCAGATCGCGTTGGAACGCTTTTTACTGTTGATCTGCCATAAGTTTGCAGGTGAATGGGTTTACTGGAGCGTGAGTAACAAAGTCACCAGTGTTGAGCAACTGCACAGCATTGTTGATCAGGCCAGTAAGCTCTCTCAGGAAGGGCAGGAAGATCCTTCCGATCTGTTGCCGGTGAATATGTGGGTCAGTATGGAATCAGTTCCCGAAGGCACTGTTATTCAGGGCTTTGCCGATCTTGGTGAGATGGATGTGCTGATTAAGCACGGTCCAGAGAATATCGAGACTATGAAGGCGGTGGCCGCCTATATCACCCAACATATTTTCGATTACGGTCGCTTTTTCAGTCCGGATGAAACCCTGTCACTGCCTGATGGACAACCGATTACCCTGCAAGTAATCGATAACCGACTAGTGTTGGAGCTGTAATGATGATCCATGTATTGAAGCAGGAAAGGGTTCAAGAATGTTATTGCGGCCTCACTTATCAAAAAGTCAGTCTCGGGGGGGGAGGGATTGAAGGCTATGACTACTTCCCCGAGCGGTTAGAAGAGGCGAAACAGCAGGGGGGGCAGACTATTGTTCCCGGTATTACCGCCTACTATCTGCACTGCCAGCCCCCTCAGTTCAGCTATCTACCCGTTGAAATGGATCTTGAGAAGTATACCCCCGGTGAGTTCTTTAACCGGGGAAATGGTGTACATATGGTGAGCGCAAAGTTCAGGGATATTATCGAAGCGATAGAACCGGGTATGCACTACTTCTGGCCCGCCAGGATGGAGCTGAACGGTGAGGTATTGGAGGATTACTACCATATGGTGATCGGCCGACAGATTGAGTTTGATGGTTTTGATTTTAATGTTTATGGCCATTATCCGGAATCTAAAGTACTGGGGGACCTGATCGGTCAGAAACCGGAACTGGCGGATATTCTGAGCCAGTTCCCTCTCTGGAGTATTGTCGGGGAAGAAACGAGTATTCTGGCGAATGACCCGGTTATCGAACGGGTAAAGCAGGCGAATATTCCCGGGCTATGGGATGACAGTTTTGTACCGGACGACCCTGATGATTATTTCCCCGCAGACTGGGGTATTCAGGACGCGTATTAGAATAAAGGGGGACAGGTTTAATTTAATCGTGGATAAAGGGGACTGGATAAAGGGGACAGATTTATTTAAGGAGGATCGATTATGCCAAGAACAGGGAGACGGTATGAACGTAGAAGGCAAGGTCAGTCTGCTAGGTTTGAGAGGTAGGACAAGAGAATGAAAATAAATCTGCCTCTTTTTAGTATTTTTTTAATTGCTTGCTTGATAACCTTAGGCTGTGCCGAAAGTGACAGGTTAAAAACAGATGATTTATTGTTGATTGTCTCTGATATGGTGGGGATTAATTTTAATTCTTCTCAGTTATATAAAAGTAAAAAAAGTGTTGGATATGGGGGGGTTAAGTATTACGAGATTGTTGTATCTGATGATGAGCTAATGGATTTATTGAATAAGATAGAAAATAACAAATATTGGAAGCTTCAACCAAGAAAAAGTAGTGGTAATAAAAATTATGAATGGGAGCGTATTGCTACTTTTGTTAAATATGATATAGAAGCAATTATAAAGGTTGCAAATGACTCTAGGATAATTAAAGTTTATTTATGTCCAATAAACTAATATAGCAAGGAATCGCTCATGGCATTACCAACTATTGAAATAATAACTAATATACACTTATATGGAACACCGTATAAGCCTCAAAATTTAGATGATGATATTCTGATTAAGATAAAGGGGACAGGTTTATTTAATAGCTAATACCGTATAGGTAACCTTTAATCATTAGCTCCCTATCGGCAGTTCGTCGGATTTTTCAGATCTGATCGACTCAATCGAATGTGGATAGTTTTCAAAGTACCTTCCAGTGAGATGGTTCCGGTGTATCGTTAATATGACTTTTCTAATATATGCGACATAGCGGTTTCTTGAAGCTGGCATTCACACGATTACCACTGTCTTCCTATTCTCTTCTACGGGTCGACAGAGGCTTGCTTTAACGCAATGTTCAATTTTGGCCAGGAATTTGGACATTCGGCGACGGGCATGGGCATGGGAGGAAATGCGCATCATGTTTAACAGTGAGGGCATTCAGCATATAGCGCTACGCACTGACAATCTGTTGGGGCCGGTATTTTTTGAATTTATTCAGCGTAAAAGGGATGATGGTTTTGGTGAAGGTAACTTTAAAGCCCTGTTTGAATCAATCGAGCGGGATCAGCTGAACCGGGGCGTTATCGAAAAACTGGCATGAATGTTCAGCTGTAAATCACAGAGCCTGCCCTGATAGCGCGCTCTGTGATTATTAAATCAGGTTTAATCATCATAAAGGATAGCTATATGGCCGTTTATGCGCTGGGGAATAAAACCCCGCTGATCGATGACAGTTGTTTCGTTGCTGATGAGGCGACACTGATTGGTGAGGTTATTCTCAGGGAGAACACCTCGGTATGGCCGCAAGCGGTGCTGCGGGGCGACAGCGAACCGATCACCGTTGGCGCGGGTAGTAATGTTCAGGATGGTGCTGTCCTGCATACTGACCCCGGATTTCCACTGACGGTGGCTGAACATGTCACTATCGGTCATCAGGCGATGCTGCATGGTTGCAGCGTCGGGGAGGGGGCGCTTATCGGCATTCAGGCGGTTGTACTCAATGGTGCCGTTATTGGTAAAAACTGTCTGGTAGGGGCGGGTGCGCTGGTCACTGAGGGGGCAACATTTCCGGATAATTCGCTGATTCTCGGAGTGCCGGCTAAGGTGGTCAAAACACTGTCCGATGAGGCCTGCGCAGGTATTCGTGCCAATACACAAACCTATATTGATAAAGCGGCACTGTATAAAACGGCGCTGAAGAAGATCGGTTAATAACCGCTCTTTCCTCTGCCGGGTACTCAGCTTTGTAACCATTGAAGTACACATTTTGTTGAATTCTGCTATCAACTGACCGGCTTTGAGGGGAATTTTTATCCTGATTCAGGCATAATCGAACTGAACAACCCGCTGCGTTGGTGGTCAGAACATCAGCCAGTGGGGCAGAGTATTAAATTATGTAAATTCAGGCAGAGTGACAGCGTTTGAAAACCGGTAGTCTCAGTTCACGATTAAAGTTGTTTTTTAGTTCAGCTATCAAGTTGCTGAAGCATCTGCCAACGCCGCACCGTGTTGTGCTGGGTTGTGCGTCACTTATCTTAATTATCTCTCTGACGGTTTCGGATAACAGTTCTGCGGTGCCTGTGGCGCCGGGGCAGTTCAGAAGTACGCTTGATCTCGATCTGCAAGAGAGTGATCTGCCTGTCGCCGAAGACATCTCAGCAGACAGCCCGGACGCGTTGCAAGACCCCGACCCTGAGATCAGTTATGTGGTGCAAAAGGGTGATACCCTGAGTACTATTTTTGATTTTCTGCATATCTCCCAGTCAACCCTGTATAAACTGATGGAAGCGGACCTTAACGTCCTGGCGCTGGATACTATTCAGCCGGGACATCAGCTGGGCTTTAATTTTGACTCTGAAGGCGATCTGGAACAGTTTATCTTCCGTTCCGGGTTAACCTATAAAGTTGTATTTGATCGCGGAGACAAGGGCGATTTCGAATATGAAGAGTTTATCGTAAAAGGCGGCTATCGGCGGGAGATCATCAGTGGCACTGTGGAAGGCGATCTGCCCCGGTCGATGAAAAGGGCGGGGGCACGCATTGCCGAAGCCTATCAGGTGACCAGTCTGCTGAAAGAGCGAATGAATTTCAGAAGCCATCTGCGCGCCGGAGACAGGTTTGAGCTGGCGGTGTCCCGTCAGTATGTGAATGATGAATACACCGGCAACAGCATTATTGAAGGCTTTGTCTATGATGGGGCTATACGCAAGCAGTCGGCTTTTCTGTTTGATGGCAGCTATTTTGATGCAGACGGGGAGAGCCTGGAAAAAGCGTTCCAGCGGATCCCCCTGAAGCGCAGATATCGCATCTCCTCCGGCTTTAATCCTAAACGGAAACACCCGGTGACCGGGTTGATCCGGCCCCATAACGGCACTGACTTTTCCGTACCTATCGGCACGCCGGTACTCGCGGCTGGGGATGGCGTTGTCACCCGGGTGATTAAACACCGTTATGCCGGTCTGTATATTGAGATTCAGCACAACCGCAAATATACAACCCGTTACCTGCACCTGAGCAAAGCCTATGTGCGTAAAGGGCAGAAAGTCTCGCGTGGACAGAAGATTGCCGCCTCCGGTAACTCGGGCCGTTCGACCGGGGCGCATCTGCACTACGAACTGCGCGTCAATGGCCGTCCGGTTAATGCGATGACAGCGCCGATTCCGGTGGTCCAGACTATCGCCAGAAATAAACGTAACGCCTTTAAACAGCAGGTTGCTGAGTTGAAATCCCAGATGGATGCACAGCTGGCGCTGGCTAAAAAACAGTAACTAAGTAGTATGCTAACCCGTTGACTCTCATGAGATCATTACTCCCATATTGATTGAGAGACGAGCAGACGGGTCTCAGGATGCGCGCAAAACGGGCGACTGAATTCTGAGCGTAAACGCTCTGAGGTCGCCAGCCACCTTACCCTGTTCGCTTGTTTCTATAATCACATGCATTTATATGCCTGGGAGTGAATATAGTGATGAGTGTTCTGTGTGTTGTGCTGCTAATCTGTTTGCTGGCCTTGAGAACCGGGCCTCAGACTAAAACCAGTATCCCCCGACTGCTCTGTGTGCTGATGTTGTTACCGGTGACGCCGGTGATAGCCGCGTCTTTTCCTGCGGTGCGTGTGGCCGTATTGCAATCTGGCACGGTCAATTGGGAGATGGATGTTATACGCCACCATGGACTCGATAAAAAACATCACTTTTCTCTTCAGGTAACACCTGTTGCCAGTAAAAATGCCAGTGCGGTTGCCTTGCAAAGCGGTGCGGTCGATCTGATCTACAGCGACTGGGTATGGGTTAATCGCCAACGTTTTAATCAGCGCATGTTTGGCTTCTCGCCCGTCTCGGCGGCAACCGGGGGGATTTATGCTCAGCCAGATAGCCCGGTGACATCACTGAACGATATCAACCATGTCCGGCTGGGTGTAGCAGGCGGCTCTGTGGATAAAAGCTGGTTGTTACTGCAGGCCTACAGTAAGCAGAAACTGGGACGTGATTTCACCGACATAGTTGAGCCCGTCTTTGCCGCCCCACCTTTGCTGAATCAGTTAATGTATGACGCCCGGCTGCCGCTGAGTCTGAATTTCTGGCACTACTGTGCGCGACTCAGAGCCAGAGGGTTTAAACCGATTCTCTCTGTCGACGAGATGATCCGGGGGCTGGGCGTTGACTATCAGACACCCCTGCTGGGCTGGGTTTTTACTGAGGCGTTGCTGCAACAACCTGAATTGCTGGGTAACTTTTTAAACGCCTCCAGAGAGGCACGGGAAATCCTGCTGGCCTCCGATGCAGAATGGCAACGCATCCGGGCGCTGACCCGGGCTGAGAATGATGAGATTTTTGCCGCGCTGAAAGCGGATTATCGTGCCGGAGTTCAGCGACAGTTTGGCATTAATGAACTGGATGCTCTGGAAAAGCTATATGCCATTCTGGCTCAGGAGGGGGGTGAAAAGCTCACCGGCGGAGCGCTGACGCTGGACCGCTCTTTTTTCTGGATGGCTGATCCTGCAGGGGGTGTCATGCAGGTGGATGCAGGTAAGGCGTTATGAGCTGGCCGGGAATAAGCCGGCCGGTGTTGGCTGTGCTTCCGCTGCTGGTGCTGTTTATTCTGTGGCAGTGCGCCGCAATGCTGTTGCATGACCCGACTTTCCCCAGTGCGGTGCAGGTGCTGACCCGCTTATACAATCAACTGCTTGAAGGGGATATGTTACACCACCTGTGGGTGACGATGGTGCGTGTGCTGCTCAGTTTTTCTATTGCGATGCTGCTGGGGGTGGTGATTGGCATCATGATGGGCGCGTTTCCCCGGCTGAATGCAGGCGCTGATGCTCTTCTGATTATTGCGCTGAATGTGCCAGCGTTAGTGACGATCATGCTGTGTTATGTCTGGTTCGGGCTGGTTGAAGCGGCGGCTATTGCCGCGGTGGCCATTAATAAAATCCCTACGGTTGTGGTGATGATGCGTGAAGGCGCGCGGGTGGTTGACCGGGATCTGCTGGCGGTTGCAAAGGTGTTTCAGGTTGCGCCGTTACGTTATTTTTTTCGTGTTTATCTACCGCAGCTTTACCCGTTTATGATGGCATCGGCGCGTTCGGGTCTGTCGCTCATCTGGAAAATTGTGCTGGTGGTTGAGCTGTTGGGGCGCAGTGATGGTGTGGGGTTTCAGTTGGGTACCTATTTTCAGTTTTTCGATATCACCAGCATCCTGGCCTATACCCTGGCATTTGCGGCCATTATTCTGGTGATTGAAGGGCTGCTTATGCGGCCGCTTGATCGTTACATTGCCCGGGGGGGATATGGTCAGTCTTGATATCTCGCTGCAGAGTAAGTTTTATGCCAGTAGTTCGCAGCCGGTGCTGGGGCCACTGTCCTTCAGGGTATCGCCCGGTGAGTTTATCGCCCTGGTGGGACCCTCGGGTGCCGGCAAGAGTACCCTGTTGAATATGATTGCCGGGTTAGAGTCCAGTGCCCCCGGCGAGATAACATTCAACGGCTCGCCTTTAACGCGCAAGCCCGCCTGTAAAGTCGGCTATATCTTTCAGCAGCCAAGACTGATGAACTGGTTAACCGTGGCGGAAAATCTGCGCCTGGTGAAGCCTGGCATCAGTGTTTCTGATATAGACGCGATACTGGCTAAGGTAGGGTTAACTGGAAAGTCAGCCCTTTATCCAAAGCACCTGTCCGGAGGGATGCAGCGCAGAGTCAGTATTGCCCGTGCGTTTCTGACTCAGCCGGATCTGTTGCTGCTGGATGAACCGTTTGTGTCGCTTGATGTACCAAATGCGGATAAGCTGCGGGCGTTGTTATATGAGCTCTGTGTCGAGCATCAACCGACAGTGATATTTGTCACCCATGATCTGAATGAAGCGATTCAGCTGGCGGACCGGATACTGTTTCTGTCCCCGGCGCCGGGCCGGGTGGTTCTCGATAAAACCGTTGATCTTAACAAGCCGCGATGCAGCGAGGATAGTGCCTTTCAGCAATGGAAAATGCAGATATTAGCTGAACATTCAGGCTTGCTGGAAGGCGATGATCAGTAACATTACCGACAGTATGATGGTTAAAAGCATGATGGTTAAAAGCATGATGGTTAAAAGTATGATGCTGAAACACCGAATCACACCGCTTAGCTGAGAGTGCTGTTTTCTTAACCTATATTCCGCCTTTTCATGCAGGCATCGCTGCCGTAATCCCATCGCCTCAACAGTGTAAAACAGTGACTGAACTGACCGGCTAATGGCATCCCGGTTGCGGGTCTTCTCTTTCTTGTTGTCTGTCGCTTTTTCTTAAGATGACCACACGCGATACGCGTTATTTTTTAGCGGTTCTCATGATATTTATTCTGTCCCACAAACGGACTGTGCACCTGGAACAGAGTGTCGCATCCGGTGCGTCACTTTGATTTATACGTTACGACTGTTCTGAAAAGAAAATTCATAAAAGCTATAGTTATCAATGTCTTGTCTTTATGGCACAGGCCTTGCTCTTTCAGTGATATAGAAAAAAAACAACTGATACTGTGGAGCATGATATGAAACCGAGTCAGGAACAACAGGTCTGGATGTATAAGCACATGCTTATCAGTCGCTTCTTTGAAGAAGCGATCGAAAAGATCTACATGGAGGGCAAAACCCCCGCCTTCAATATGGCCAACGGCCCCATCCCCGGTGAGATGCATCTTTCTAATGGTCAGGAACCCTGCGCAGTAGGTGTGTGTGCCCATCTGACAGCGGAAGATGTCGTCACCTCAACTCACCGTCCTCACCATGTTGCGATCGCTAAAGGCGTTAATCTGAAAGCGATGGCGGCTGAAATATTCGGCAAAAAAACCGGCCTGAGTGGTGGTCGCGGCGGACACATGCATATCTTTGATGCCGATGTGAATTTTTCCTGCTCCGGAATTATTGGTCAGAGTATTGGCCCTGCGGTGGGGGCGGCTCTGTCCCGTGTGATGCAGAAGAAAAGTGGTGTAGCGGTTGCCTATCTGGGTGAAGGGGCGGCGAATCAGGGCGTCTTTCATGAAGGCCTCAATATGGCCGGTGTCTGGAACCTGCCTGTCGTCTTTATTATTGAGGATAACTCCTGGGGTATCTCCGTTTCCAAACATGCCTCAACCGCGGTTGAGCGTAACTCTGATCGCGCCGCTTCTTATGGTATGCCGGGTGAGTTTATCGAAGGCAACGATCCGGTTGCCATCTTCGATGTGGTGGGTAAAGCGATCGCCCGTGCCCGCAATGGTGAAGGTCCCACACTGATTGAGATCGAAACCTCACGTCTGGCGGGTCACTTTATGGGGGATGGTGAAGCTTATCGTCCTGCCGGTGAGAAAGAAGCTCTGCAGAAAATTGATCCCATTCCGGTTATGAAGCAGCGGTTGATGGCTGAGGGCATCCTCAGTGATGCCGCAGAGACGGCTCTTGTTGAAGCGGCTCATGCCCTTGTCGATGAAGCGATTCAATTTGCCCGTGACAGTGAATATGCCGCGCCCGAAGAGGCGATGGATAAAGTGTTTGTCTAATCGCTGCAGGGTAATCAGATCAGGATTCAGGAGATATAAAAATGACTCAGGTAAAACAAAAAGAACGTAAGTTGACGATCGCCCGGGCAATGGCTGAAGCGATTGCTCAGGAGATGCGCACCGATGACAAAGTGTTTGTGATGGGTGAAGACATTGGAGAGCTGGGCGGGGTATTCGGCAATACCCGTGGATTGCACCAAGAGTTTGGCAGTGAACGTGTCCGTGACACGCCAATTTCTGAAACCGCATTTATTGGCGCGGCTGTCGGTGCTGCTGCGGATGGTATGAAACCGGTTGTCGAACTGATGTTTGTGGATTTCTTCGGGGTTTGTTTTGACGCCATTTACAACATGATGGCAAAAAATACCTATTTCTCCGGTGGCAAAGTCACGGTGCCGATGGTGTTGATGACCTCTACCGGTGGAGGTTACTCCGATGCTGGTCAGCACTCACAATGTGTTCATGCCACGTTTGCTCATCTGCCCGGTATGAAAGTGGTTGCGCCATCGAATGCATACGACGCCAAAGGGATGATGATTGCGGCGATTCGTGATCCGAATCCGGTGGTCTTTATGTTTCATAAAGCGCTGCAGGGCATGGGTTGGCTGGGTACTGAAAAAGACGCCATCGTACATGTGCCAGAAGCTGCCTATGAGGTAGAGCTGGGCAAGGCGGTCATCATCCGTCCCGGGACTGATGTCACCATCGTCGGTATTACTTCCGGTGTGCATTTTGCTCTGAAAGCCGCGCGAACTCTGGAAGAACAGGGTGTCAGTGCTGAGGTTATCGATCTGCGTTCACTGGCGCCGCTGGACCGTGACACGGTGATTGAATCGGTGAAGAAGACGGGCCGCCTGATTGTGGTTGATGAGGATTATCACAGCTACGGCATGACCGCAGAGATTATCGCCAGCGTGGTTGAGGTGGGTGTTCCTTTGAAAGCAGCTCCGCAGCGGGTGGCTTATCCCGACATCCCTATTCCGTTTGCCCGTCCTATGGAGCAGTGGGCGCTACCAAGCCCGGAAAAAATTATCGCAGCTTTTAACAAAATGAAGGAAGACTGAAAAATGACAACTGATGTAATTGTACCTGTTGATATGTGGGAAGAGGATTCTGAAGGCGTTATCACCTCCTGGTTGGCCAGTGATGGCGGCGAAGTCGCAGAGGGTGATGTGATCGCAGAGCTGATGGTTGAAAAGATTCAGTATGAATTGGAAGCCACCGCTTCCGGGGTCTTAACGATTATCAGTGATGTGGATGACATCGTCGAAAAAGGCCAGACCGTGGCCACTATCGGCTAGCAGATCGGAAGAGACAGATGACCACCTCAGAGATCATCAGGGTAACGCCTCTCAAAGGCTTGAGAGGCATGATTGCCACTAATATGAGACGCAGCCTTGATGAGGCTGCTCAACTGACCCATCACGCGGTTTGTTCAGTGGATAACATGTGGTTACGCAAGGAGAAAATGGCAGAGCAGGGGATCAACATCTCGGTTGAAGACCTGCTCGCTGATTACGTTGTGAACGTTCTGGCAAAGCACCCGGTGCTGAACGGACGCATTGAGAACAACGAGATCTCAATCTATCGCAACGTTGATCTGTGTTACGCCATTGGTTTACCCGGAGGCAAGTTGATGGCGCCAGCGCTGTTTGCCGCGGATCAGAAAGATATTCAGGAGCGGGCTGCCGCCCGGCGTGAACTGCTTAACCGGGCAAAGGATGGTCAGTTAACAGTGCCTGAGATGAAGGGCGGTACCTTCACGCTGACCAATATCGGTCGCAGCCGGGTGCGGTTTTTCACCCCCCTCATAAACCTTCCTCAGCTGGCGATTCTCGGTATCGGTGAAACCTATAACGAGGTGGCGATTGAGGATGGTCAGCTGGTGACAAAACGGATGATGGGCTTGTCCCTGACCTTTGACCATCGCGGCGTTGATGGTGGTCCTGCCGCTGATTTTCTGACTGACCTGTGTCAGGAGATTGAACGTGAATAGCCTCACGCTCAACGGCCGCAGCCAGGTCGCAAAGATCAGGCGCAACACGCCGGCTGATATCGCTGACGGTCTGGCGCTTGAACAGACCTTGCTGGATCAGGTGCTGAGTGGCCGGGTGCAGTGCGGCTATGCGTTGTGGCGCAGTAAGCCGGCGCTGGTAGTACCTAAAAGTGCAAGCCATCGGCGTAACTTTCAGGCCGCCAGTGACCATTGCGCGGAACAGGGCTGGCCGGTGGTCATTCGCAGTACCGGTGGGGAGTTAACTCCCCAGAGTGAAGGTTTTATCAACCTGACGATGGCGATCAAGTGCAAAAAGGGCCAGATGAGCATCAGAGACAGTTATCGGGTGATCTGTAATGCCATTCTGGGCTGGTTAGCCGGATACGGTATTCAGGGGGAATGCGCCTCGATAGCGGGGGCGTTTTGTGATGGCGATTTTAACGTTGTGATTGATGGCCGGAAGTTAGCCGGTACCGCGCAGCGCTGGAAGAAGATCACCCACCCAAAGGCCGGTGCAGATGGTCGTGATATGGCGCTGCTGATGCATGCGGTTATTTTATGTGACGGCGATCTGCCGGTTATGTGGGATATCTCAAATCAGTTTTATGAACAGTGTCAGCTGAACCCTTTTATCGTTGCGGGTAAGCATATATCGCTCGCGGAATTAATGAATCAATCCGGTGAAAACTTCGTTTTACGATCCCTCGATGGCCTTGATGCATACCTTAATAACTATATCGAAAAATATATCTAGCTTAATCGAACATCGCATTTTTCGGGGCTTAGGCTGCTCACTACCCCGTTAGAAAAATACTGTAAATTCTGGAGATTATTGTGAATAAAAATAAGAAAGATCTACCCCAGTCTGCGAGTGCCAGTGATGGCCGGGCAGATGAGGTCTGCATAAATCGCAGACGCTTCCTGTCTAAAACCGGCTCATATGCGATCGCAGCATCCGCTGTCGTTATGGGTGGTGGCCTGTTCGCCCCCAATTCGTATGCCGCCAGAAAAATTGGCGCAGCCGCGAATACGACTCTGCTTAAAATGGCACGGGATATCTATCCCCACGACACATTAGAAGACAAATACTATACCCGGGTGCTGACACCCATGATTGAAGCCGCGGCAACCGATGATAAACAACTGTCGGAACTGGCAGGCGGTGCTGAATCGCTGGATCAGATCGCGTCACAGCAGTTTGGTGTTCGCTATACCGACCTTAAATCTGAAGCTGATCGTGTTGTAGTGCTGAAACAGATCGAGTCATCGCCTTTCTTTCAGAACATTAAAGGCGCCCTGATGATGGGCATCTATAACAACCCCGACCTCTGGCATCGCTTTGGCTATGGTGGTTCTGCCTGGCAAAAGGGCGGTTATATCAACCGTGGTTATAACGATATTGACTGGATCTGAAGAGAGGAATCGTGATGTCTGCTAAATTCGATTTAAACGATGACAGCCTGGTTGTCATTATTGGTTCTGGTGCTGGTGGCGGTACGCTTGCCAATGAACTGGCCCAGAAAGGTATTCGATCCGTTGTATTAGAAGCCGGTAAGCGCTTCCGGATGGATGATATCGAGAACGATGAATGGAACATGTTTAACAAGATTTCCTGGCTGGATAAACGCATTGTTGAGGGGCCAGCAAGACTTGCTAAGGATTTCCCTAATCTGCCCGCCTGGATTGTCAAAGGTGTCGGCGGCGCAACGATGCACTGGGCCGGTGTGGCGATGCGTTTTCAGGAACACGAGTTCAAGATGAAGACCACCAACGGCACGGTGCCCGGTGCCAATGTTCTCGACTGGCCGATTACCCTGAAAGAGATGGAGCCTTACTACTATAAGGCTGAAAAAAAGATGGGAGTGTGTGGTACTGAAGCGACAGGGATGCCGTTTCATGGTGAGAGTAATCACTACAAAGTCATCGCCGAAGGCGCCCGGCGTATCGGTGCTAAATGTGATCAGGCGACACTGGCGATTAATACTGAAACCCGTGATGGGCGTCCATCCTGCCAGGTAAATGGTTTCTGTATGCAGGGCTGTCGTATCGGGGCGAAGTGGTCAACCATGTACACCGAAATACCACAGGCTGAAGCGTCGGGTAAAACTGAGGTGCGCCCTGAATCGATGGTGCTTAGAATTGAGCACGATAAAACCGGCAAAGTGACAGGCGTGTTGTATGCGGATAAAGATGGCAATCAGCAGCTGCAAAAAGCCCGCATCGTTGCGGTTGCGGGTAACTCCATCGAGTCCCCACGGATGCTGCTGAACTCCGCTTCATCGATGTTTCCGGATGGTCTGGCAAACTCCTCCGGTCAGGTGGGGCAGAATTATATGACTCACACCGCTGGTGGTGTATATGCCGAGTTTGAAAAACCAGTGCATATGTACAAGAGTACGGTGGTACCCGGGGTCGTCCATGAATGGCGGGACAATGATCCTGGCCGGGGGCACCTGGCGGGATATGAACTGGAGATTCTGCACCTGGGCTTACCGTTTATGTCCGCTTTCCTTAATCCGGGCAAGCGTGGCTGGGGGCGTGACGTATCTGATTCGCTGGCCCGTTATGGCAACATGGCCGGTTTCTGGATCTGTGGTGAAGATATGGCGGTGGAATCCAACAATATCACCCTGCACGCCACAGAGAAAGATCAGTACGGATTGCCGGTACCGGTGGTGTATAAAACCGATCATATCAATGACACCCGCATGCGTAACCATGCCTATGCCCGGTCGCAGGAGCTGTTCGATTCTATCGGCGCACTTAAGGTCAATAAACTGCCTCCCTATCCTGCCAGCCATAATATGGGCACCAATCGCATGAGTGAACATGCCCGGGATGGTGTGGTAAACCGCTGGGGCCAGGCGCACGATATTAACAATCTGTTTGTTTCAGACGGCAGCCAGTTCACATCCAGTGGTACTGAGAACCCAACACTGACGATTGTTGCTCTGGCGATTCGTCAGGCTGATTACATTGCTGATCAGATGAAGAAAAAAGCGATCTGAGGGGCTGTCGCTTCACCCTGTTTCACTCGGTGTAACTCTTTGGCACGTCTTCGGACGTGTCTTTTTTGTTTTATTTTAGGGTAGGGCCGCATTAACGGTTGCTCTTTATTTCCTAAAAGGTTGCCCGTCATCATTATCGCTCTTCATTTTGACCGGGCAGGTGCTGACAGATGCTATTCTGGTTTATATTAAGCGCACAGGCGTTCTATTCCGCTTATCTGAATAAACCAGTATTACGACCGGGTAGATTATGGAATTCAAAGACTATTACAAAATTCTGGGGGTTGATCCCGAGGCTGACAGTAAGGCAATCAAGGTTGCCTACCGGAAGCTGGCAAGGATGTATCACCCGGATGTCAGCACTCATCATGATGCCGAAAATAAGTTCAAGGAGGTCAGCGAGGCCTACGAGGTACTTAAAGATAAAACCAAACGGGCTGAATATGACGAGTTGCGTCAATATCGTGGTGCACAGCAAGAGTTTCGTCCACCGCCAGGCTGGCAGTCATCTGCCCGTGGCAATAGTGGTGCGCAACAACGGGACTTTTCGGACTTCTTTTCCTCTATTTTTGGCGCTGAAGGAGGAACGGCTGGCAGCGGCTTTGAGGGGCGTCAGCCCTTTAGCCAGCGAGGCCAGGATATTGAAACCGATCTGCCGGTTTTTCTCGAGGAAACCCTGTCGAAAGGGGCTAAAACGATCTCCTATCATCTGCCTCATTATGACAACGAAGGTCGCGTTAGCGAGATTAAAAAAACGCTGAATGTGACCATACCGCCGGGGGTTGTCGACGGTGAACGCATTCGTCTGAAAGGACAGGGCGCCCCGGGAATCGGCAGTGGCGCTGCTGGCGATCTCTATCTGCGCATTCGTCTGGTGCCCCATCCATTGTTTGATGTGGAAGGACATAACCTGATTCTGACATTGCCGATTGCGCCCTGGGAAGCGGCGCTGGGGTGTAAAGTGACGATGCCGACCCTGTCGGGCGACATAAAACTGACCATTCCCGCCAATAGCCAGAGTGGCCAGCGCCTGCGGGTCAAAGGTAAGGGGCTGCCCGGCAAGCAACATCAGGGGGATCTCTTTGCCGTATTGAAAGTCGTGATGCCCACGACGGATAGCGAGGCGGTTAAACAGCACTGGCAACAGCTGGCTGAGCTGGCTGCTTTCGATCCGCGGGCAGAATGGAGTGATGCATCATGAGTGATAAGCAAGCAACCTATCTGAGCTTTTCTGAACTGTGCCTGCAGGAGGGACTGACCGAGAATATCGTTATCGAGATTATCGAGCAGGGTATTGTCGAGCCGCTTGGTGATTCACCGGGTGAGTGGTTATTCAGTCCGTCGATGCTGGTTGTGACTAAAAAAGCGGCGCGTCTGCACCGTGATCTTGATGTGAACTGGGCGGGTATCGCCCTGGCAATTGAGTTGTTGCATCAGGTGGAAGGCCTGCGGGAAAAGAACCGTTACCTTGAACGTCGGCTGAGTCGCTTTGTGGATCACCGTTATGAGGATCACTGAGGTACTGGTTCATGTGCCGGTTCAGTAAAGCGCAGGCGTCGTTCGCTGAGTGATGGCCGTTTTTTTCACCTGAGGTCTCAGTCGCAATAACGCGCTTCTGTTGTGGCAGAGTCCTGGTGATCCTGATCGGGTTTTATTATGTTTGTCACCCTGATTCTCGTTGTGCACGAATCGTGGAGACTCAACATCGCATCTTCTGCGCCATAGCGTCGATTATTGCCCTGGGGCTGCAATGACGCGGCCAGCCGCAGACCGGTCTGAAACGCGGTAGCGGCGTCTGCAATCGTTGGTTTCAGCAGGCAGTCAGACCGATGACAACTGAGTTTCAGCCACTCTCTGTGATCTGTTTGATGTGCTTTTTGTTCCAAAGTATAGTTTTAATGTCGGGAAGAAAGCGTAGCTTAGGGATGTTGTGGCTGTTACAACTCGACCATCAATAAATATAAAAATAGTCCCCGTCCAACAGCTATTCTGAGGGCCGGGAGTAAGCAGGTGAACTGATGTCTTCAAATACAGGTAATTCTTATCGGAATGCCAGTTATGGCCGCTTACCGGATTTTGCAGAGTGCGACACTGACACTGATCGGTATATTCAGAGCTCCTGGCGCCGTTGTCGTGAGCAGTACAAAATTTCCCGTAACGCTGACGTTGAACTGGTCTCCCTCTCTGAGTCTGAAGTCCGGCAGCACCGTGAGCCGATGGAAAAGCTGCTCAGGGATTCCGAAGAAATTTTCCACAAGATCAGAACCGTGTCTAAGCAGAGTGGTTATGCGGTACTGATCACCAATACCGAAGGGGTCGTGGTTAAATCCTATTCAGATTCAAATATCAGTGATGATCTGGAACAGAAGGGGCTGCGGCAGGGAACCTTATGGGCGGAAAAGATGGTCGGTACCAATGGCCTGGGAACCTGTTTAACTGAGTGCAGACCGGTCACCGTGTTTGCAGAAGAGCACTACGGACCGAATCTGCATAACTTCAGCTGCTCCGCTGCGCCGTTAATCTCTCCGGATGGTAGTTCGTTTGGCGCACTCGATATCTCTACCTATGCCTCCGGCAACCGCCTTTATCAGGCTTTAGCGCTTAACCTTGTGTGTGAAACCGCCGACGAGATAGAGGCGATTGTTTTTAAAAATGCCTACGTTAACCAACGTGTGATCAGCTTATCATTCTCTCCCCACCGGCCTGAGACCAACGCTCTTATTGCGGTGAACGACAGCGATACTATTATCGCTGCGACCACGCCCCTGCTGTTGGCACTGGGGTGCCGGGACCGCTATGAGTTAGTCGGGCGCAAGTTTCAGGAGGCATTCAGCCATAATCCCGGGCAACTGGAAGCATCCGTTGTTCTGGAAATGCTGATTCAGCTTAAGGGTAAATCTCAAAAACTCTATGCCTCTGTGCTGCATAATGCTGCCGTTGAACGACATATAAACGCCACTGATAGCGCTGTGCTGAAACCGTCAGCGTCTGCTGTGCAGACCCACAGCGCGGAGGCGCTGACCAGTTATTCTCCGCTGTTCAGCGCCGCCGGAAAAGAGCCGCTCCTCCTGAAACAGGCCAGTCGTTGTCAGCGTATAGTCAACAAAGGGATCAGTATCCTGTTGCAGGGTGAAACCGGCACGGGTAAAGAGGTCTGGGCCCGGGCGCTGCATGACAGCAGCAATCGCGCAGACCAGCCTTTCATCACCCTTAACTGTGCCGCGATTCCCGAATCGCTGATTGAGAGTGAACTGTTTGGCTACGGTGCCGGTACCTTTACCGGGGGGCTGAAAGCTGGCAAGGTGGGTAAAATTCAGGCCAGTCACGGTGGCACTCTGTTTCTTGATGAGATCGGCGATATGCCGATCGAACTGCAGGCCAGTCTGCTCAGAGTGCTTGCTGAAAATGAGATCATCCCACTGGGCGAAGTGAATCCTGTTAAGGTCAGTTTGAATGTGATCTGTGCGACCCACCGCGACCTGAAAGAACTGGTCAGCCGTGGTGATTTCCGTGAAGATCTGTTTTATCGCATCAGTGGTTTCCAGGTCGCCTTGCCCAGCCTGAGCGAACGGCAGGATAAGCCGGTGATTATTGAGAACGTTTTGCGTACTCTGTGTCTGGATGAGGAGAATGCTGACAACGTCCGGGTCGCCCCGGAGGCTTTGAAAGTACTCTGTCAGTATCAGTGGCCAGGTAATATCCGCCAGCTGAAAAATGTCCTGCAATACGCTATGTGTATGCGTGAAGGTGATCTGATTCAGAGCGATGATCTGCCGGATGAAGTGTTTACTCAACCTGCCGTGGTGACTTCTGACGCAGATATACGCTGTTACGCTCCGCCATCGCGTATGGTGTCAATGGCGGGTCTGTCAGAGACCAGAGCAGAGCCGCCATTATCTGAAAAAGAGGAACTGGTACAGGTGCTCGAACAAAATCGCTGGGTCGTCACCCGGGCGGCCAGGGCACTGGGTATCAGTCGTTCAACATTACATCGGAAGATTAAAAAGCATAACCTCTTTATCGATGCGGCAGCCGGGGAGGCGGATTCTCTATCCTGAGTCTGTTTTCCCTGTGATGCCGGATGGCAGAGCGTTTTTCTGCACTGTCGATTAAGCAAAAAGCCGTTCTCAGAACGGCTTTTTTAATATGAGATCGGTATCCGGATCAGACCGGGAAGACCACATTGCACTGACCGGTGCCGGAGCTTGGGAAATATTCGGTCATGATTTCGGCGCACCCTTCATATTTGTCCCAGCCGAGCAGGCCAAACAGCATTGCCGTATCGTGCATGCCGCCTTCGCCGGAACAGTCCTGGGCATACTTCGGCAGCAGGTCAAGAAACGCTTTTGTCTGACCATTTTTCCACATATCCATCACCATCAGGTCGATCTCCTGATTCAGTGGCTCGCTGATTTTGAACATATAGTCGCCGACCACTTTGTTGGGTGGAATCCGGTGTGACAATGAGCCGCTGGCGAGGAACGCCACCCGCTTATCCGATTTCTCGATCGCCTCAAGAATCGCTTCGCCAACCTGTTTTGATTCCTCCAGATCTGCGTCGTACATCCAGCCAGCGATAGACACCACTTTAATATCGTTGCCAACGCCCAGGTAGCGCAGGGGGACCAGGGTGCCATATTGCAGCTGCAGGGTTTCAACCTCATGGTGGCAGAGGGTGGTAACGCCGTTGCTGGTGGCGATCTTTGCAATCTGCTGCCCCAGTTCAGGGTCACCGGTGTGGCTGTATTCCATATTATTGAGAAAGTGAGGGAACTCGGTGCTGGTAAACACCCCGGACATCTCTGGTTTCGCATTGATATGAAAACCGGCATTCACCAGCCAGTGGGTGTCCGATATGATGATGGTATCTACTTTACGTTCACGACACAGATCACCGATGCGACGCAGTCCCTGAATTGCCGATTCACGAATACCGTGCAGTGGCCCTTCCTGTTCAGAGATAAACATCGAAGGCACATGTGTCACCTTTGCTGCCAGAACCAGTTCGCCCATAACTCACCTCAATACCTTGTTGTTATTTGATTTAATTAACGGAAGTTATTTCCATCGACAGCGAGTATAGGAGGGATTGCTGAACCCCCTTTGCCATTTAAAGCAAAGCTTTTACCATTTAAGACAGGGCGGATCTGTCAGCGGGCATTTTTATCACACAAGGCGCAGATCAGGGGATAGGGTTTACCCGGGAGTCCGCGCCGGTGATGAGAGATCTTTTAAAGGTGACGGTTGCGGAAGGCTGTCGGGGTTTCTCCGGTCCAGCGTTTGAAAGCCCGGTTGAGATGGGCAGGGTCGGAGAAACCGAGCGAGTAGGCGATCTGGGTAATACTCTGGCGGGAGTACTGCAAATATTTGCGTGCCAGCTCTTCGCGAATCTGATCCCGCAATGCCTGGATGGTGATGTCGGACTGGGCAAGTTTATACTGCAGCGTTCTGGGCGCCATATTTAACTCGGTTGCCACCGCGTCCAGCGTCGTCAGCCCCAGCGGCATCAGATCGATCAGTGCATTGCGAACCTGACCGGTCAGATCTGCCATCTGCAGTCGCTGCAGATAGTCCTCAACCAGTTTATCGTTCTGCTCAGCCAGCAGAGTATTGCCCGTTGGCAGCTCTTTATTCAGGATGTCTGCACGCAGCAGTAAGCGGTTTTCCGATGCATTAAAGCAGACCGGACACTGGAAGTAGCTCTCCCATAATACCGGATTAAGCGGCGTCTCCCGGGTGAAACTGACCGCTTGCGGGGCGAAATGATGATCCGACATATCGCGGAACATCTTCACCACCGCACCGAGAAAGTAATCGACCCCTTCGGCGGCAACCAGCGGCCGGTTGTCAGACTGGCGCACGCGCATGCTGAAGTGGAAATTCAGTGGATCGGCTTTATCCAGCGAGAGGTGGCAACCATCGTTGAGCAATACTTCAAAGCGCACCATACGCTTCAGGGCATCCAGCAGACTGTGGCTGGCCCACAGGGAGAAGCCCAGGGCATGAAAAGTGGTGGGGCAGACATAGCGGGCAACCTGTAAACCGATATCCTCCTGGCCGGTTTCTGTTAACGCCAGCGCCCAGAGTGCACGGGTATGGTCAGCACTGAAGCGCACATCATTATTACCCTTTTGGGATAGTTCTACACCCGCCGCGCGCAGCAGCCCATCACCGTGATAGCCCAGCGAGTCCAGCGCGCGACCGACGGCCACCGACCAGCCTCCCACGACCGTGGATGACTGTTTGCTGTTAATCTGTGGGGGCTGTTGCTCGTTGTTGTTCATCTGATCATAAATAGTTTAACGACGTAAATGGACAATAAGCCCATGGGTCTTAAGGATAACGTCTATTGCCCCGGTGCGGATAGCATTTCTCTGCCGGTGTTATCAGAAAGTCTGATTTTATGAACTTATCACCCCGAGGTGGCTCTGTTTTTTGCACTCTATTATCAAAAAGGCGCTGAAATCGTGTGATTTTTGATTTAATAGCTGAAGTTATTCTTTCATTGTGAGAATATCGCGTTCGTTGAAGCCCTCCAGAGGGGCGATAGATTATAACAAAGCTGAATGTGCTGTTTTGCAAGGCACAATACTGAAAGGAGTCAAGATGACAAGCCTTAGCAAGATGCTGAATGTCTTGAATATGTTTGGACCGGATTCGCTGCTGTTAGATGTGGATTCAATTGCCGATGGCATGGGGCTTTCCCGGGCGACGGCCTATCGTTATGTCAAAGAGTTGTGCGAATCCGGGTTGCTGAGCCGGGTGGATGGGCAGTATACCCTGGGGCCAAGGATTATCGAGCTGGACTGGATGATGCGCCGCTACGATCCGCTGCTCTCAAACGGTCGGGACATTATTTCGGAACTGTGTAAAACCACCGGTCTGAATGTTTATATCAGTGTGTTTTATGATGGCCATATCATTAACACCTATATCAATTCACCAGACACCGAAGCCGGGTTTTCATTTGGTCGGGGGCAGCCACTACCGCTGTTTAAAGGGGCTCAGTCTAAAGTGCTGGTGTCTTATCAAAAGGGTCGTAAGCTGAAAAAACTGTTCCATGAAGCGATAGAGAACAGTGATGAGTATGACTTTACCTGGAAGAGTTTTTCCCAGGTTACCCGTTCCATTCGTCAGGATGGTTACTGCATTACCCATGATGAACTGAACTCCGGTCTGACCGGTATTGCCGCGCCGATTATCAAGCCGGGGACAGAGGATATTCTGGGCAGTATCGCTGCCGTAGGGGGAACATCCAGCTTTCAGCTACTCCGCCATGAAGCGGTGGTCGAGCTGGTAAAAAGTGCGGCTAACCGCATTGCGGCCAGGATAGTTTCATCTGATTCAGATAAAGCCGACGCTGTGGATCAATCGGCGTAAGCGGTTGTCACAAAAAAAGGCTAACCCGATTATCGGGTTAGCCTGAAATTACCGGCGGGTTTGCCAGTAGGAGATCAACCGTTGCGTCGCGTTGGATATGCGGTTAGTTAACGCTACTGAAAGCAGTCTCCAGTGCCGCAGCCATCTTATCGGCTTCCTCAATGGTCAGGGTCAGAGGGGGAGAAAGAATAATCTTCGTGCCCACCGGGCGCACCAGTACGCCGTTCTGTTTGGCCGCTTCAGCGATGCGGTTAGCATAGCCTTCCATCGGATTGACCGGCTCACGGGTCGCTTTATCAACCACCAGATCAAGTGCCAGCATCAGGCCTTTACCACGCACTTCACCCAGATGGGCAAACTTTTCAACCAACGGCAGTAACGCCTCTTTCAGATGCGCACCGACTTTTTTCGCATTACCCGGCAGATCCTCTTTCTCGACAATATCGAGCACGGCGAGTGCTGCCGCGCAGGCGGTCGGGTGGCCGGAATAGGTGTAACCATGCATGATCATGCCGCTGAAGTCCTGGCTGTTTTCGATAGCATCGGTAATCCGCTTATTGAAAACAGTTGCTCCCAATGGGATATAACCGGCAGAGATCCCTTTTGCCAGACAGAGAATATCAGGCACAACACCCCATCCCCGTGACCCCAGCATGCAGCCTGAACGACCAAAACCGGTGACCACTTCATCGGCGATCAGCAGAATGTTGTACTTGTTCAGCAGCTCGCGTACGGCTGGCCAATAGCTATCGGGTGGCACTATAACACCGCCTGCGCCCTGAACCGGCTCGGCAATAAATGCTGCAAAGCTGTCGGGACCATGAAACTGGATCTGCTCTTCCAGCTGACGGATACAGTGTTTAGTCAGTTGTTCTGGGTCTTCACAATCCCAGGGGTTGCGATACAACCAGGGCGTATCGACCTGCACGCAACCCGCCAGCAGCGGCCCGTGGTTCATATGGTAGACATTGTTACCGCCAACAGAAGTACCGCCCATATGCACACCGTGGTAGGCATTACGCAGGGAGATAAACTTGGTGCGCTTCGGTTCACCCGCGGCAATCCAGTATTGACGGGACAGCTTCAGGGCCGTCTCAACCGCATCGGAACCACCACTGCTGAACAGCACCCGGGACATATCCTCTGGCTGAAACATCTCGATCAGTTTATCAGCAAGATCGTATACCCGGGGGTGAGCGATACCATCGAACATCTGGTAATACGCCAGCTCGTCCATCTGCTTGTTAATGGCGGCTTTGACTTCGACACGATTGTGGCCAATATTGACGTTCCACAGGCCGCCAACGCCATCCAGCAACCGATTGTTATCAACATCTGTGACGTAGTTACCATCGGACGAGGTAATAATCAGCGTGTCTCCATTATTACCGGGTGTGGGTGGTCCCATTGGGTGCCAGAAACGCTTCTGAGCGGTTTTATATTTTTCAAACATTGCCAATACCTGCTAATTATTTTTTAATGTGCACGACTTGCATCGCTGTATATTCCAGCAAGCCTTCCAGACCAAACTCGACCCCAAAGCCTGACATCTTGCAGCCGCCAAAAGGCACATTGGGCTGAATCTCGGCATGGGTGTTAACAAAGGTGGTGCCACACTCAAGGCGGGAAGCGATGGTGGTCGCCTCTTGGGTATCCGGCCCCCAGACCGAACCATCAAGACCCATATCGATACCGTTGGCCATCTCGATGGCGGTTTCAACGTCGGTGTACTTAATCACCGGCAGTACCGGGCCGAACTGCTCTTCCTGTACCAACGGCGCTTCATTTGAGATGTCGGCGACAATGGTTGGCGGATAGAAATAACCGACCTGATCCAGTGGCGCTCCCCCGCAAAGAATACGTGCGCCCCGGGTTTTAGCGTCGTCGACTAACCCGGTAACCAGATCCAGCTGATCCTTGTTTTGCACCGGGCCGAAGTTCACACTCTCGTCCATACCGTTGCCGACGACCTGCTGTTTAGCAATATCAGCCAGGGCAGCACTCATCTCTTCATAGAGTGATTCATGAACATAGAGACGCTTCAAGGCGCCACAGGTCTGCCCCATATTGAGGAATGCCGCGCCAAAGATGGCGGGTGCAACGTTGCTAACATCGGTGCCCGGAAGCACGATAGCGGCATCGTTGCCACCCAGTTCCAGCGTCAGACGTTTGAGGTTATCCGCGGCATTGCGCATCACCGATTGTCCGGTTGGCGTGGAGCCGGTGAAGACAATCTTATTAATACCCGGGTGAGCGGTGATACCGCTGCCGATACCCCGTTCTCCGGTGACGATGTTGATCACACCGGCAGGCAGGTGGTTGTTGATGATTTCGACCAGCTTAATGGTACTCAGCGGGGTCAGTCCGGAGGGCTTGCTGATCACCGTGTTCCCGGTGCGCAGGGCAGGCATGATATGCCAGATGGCGATCATGAAGGGCCAGTTCCATGGCGTAATTGAGGCCACCACACCCAGCGGTTTACGGTGACCCTCTATCAGTTTATCTTCTGTATCTTCAAAGACTTCAACGGGAATCTCCGTTTCAGCCGTGTAGCGGGTCCAGGCGATACCGCCCTCGACTTCACCAATCGCCAGACCAAACGGTTTTCCCTGTTCAGCAACGATCAGTGCTGCCAGTTCATCACGGTTGGCGGCAATCTCGTCAGCAATACGGTGCAGAATCGCTTTACGCTCTTCATGGGAGACATGCTGCCAGCTCTTGAAAGCGCGCTGCGCTGCCTGTACCGCCAGGTCTAACTGCTCTGTGGTGCCGTTGGCACAGGTCGCCACCGTTTCCAGTGTTGCTGGGTTGGTCACTTTGAACGGTTCGCAGGCACCTTCAACCCACTGACCATCGATAAGTAATTTGTAGTCGTTCATCTACTTTCACCTGCTTGTAAAAAGGGCCGGGACGCTAATCCCGGCCAGGGTTGTATTTTCTGATGAAGGGGTTATCAGAAAGGCACAATCGCGATCACCTGGGCGTACAGGTTGTCATCGTTCGAACTGGTTTGCGTGGTGTTCTTGCTGTCGGGCGAGTACAGACCGATCAGCGGGCTGATGATAAGGTGATCATTGACTACCCACTCCGCATAGATATCCAGCTCCTGTCCATCAGAGTTTGAACCAAAGGTGGTTGAATCACTGAAGTCAAAATAGAGCGCGCCGACAGACAACATTTCGGTTGGCGATGCTTTCAGTGCAACATGCTGAATGGTCGCGGATGAGCCAAAGGGACCGGCATAGTTGGCAGCCACTTCACCCTGGAACCAGGTGCCGTAGCCGCGATTAAATCCGTAAAACAGCGAGTCGAAAGTGTCATCATATTTGGTATAACGGTAGCTCAGTTGTGGCGACCAGGCGACATCGGCAAAGGTCCAGCCCGCTTCTGCGTACCAGGCATCTGCATCAACACCGGAGCCACTTTCCTGATTTACCAGCTCGGCTGACAGGAACAGATTGTCGACGCCGGCATTACCCTGATAGCGAATACTGTTGGTTTTCTGACCCTTGCGATCGGTGGCGATCTGATTACTGTCCAGGCCTTTCAGGTGCATCACCCCGAAGGTGCCAATATCACTGGTGTATTCGACGTTGATACCGGCCATCTCAGCGTTGTCCTGCATCAGGTTATCGGACTTAAACCAGAACAGGTCGGAGCGGAAACCCTGTTCGCCGCCAATTTTCACCCAGAAGGTTTCGTCAAAGGCTTTACGGCCAGCAAGCCAGTAGGCACCACCACGGCTTTCAGCAAAACCGGGCACGCCTGTTCCTTTACCAACGTTTAAGGCATCGCCATTGATCAGAAAGCCATCACCAATAGTGATGTTCTGCCGACCCGCAGAGACATCAATAATGCCACTGCGGATACCAAGATAGGCATCTTCAACCGCCGTACGACGTTCACTGCCATCGGTGTTTCCGGCCGCATCGCCGTCGCCCCAGCTGCCGCTGGAGATAAAGTTGAGGCTGCCATACAGGGTCGCGGTGTCATTAAATTGCTGGCTGCCACTGAAACCTGCCTTCAGATAGGCTTCCTGCCAGTCTGAGCCGTTGCCTGCTTTGCCCATATAGTTTTCATTGCTGCTAAAGGTGCCCACAACGGCTTCGATATCCAGGTTCAGCTCAGAACCGTTTTCGCTATAAAGAGGGTAAGCCTGGCTGGTGGCCGATGCGCCGGCAAGAGCAATACTTGCGGCAAGCAGAGAAACTTTTTTGGCGTTGCTGGTAAGGTTCATCAGACCTTTACTCCTTCCTGTAATTTTAATTTTTATTACATTGTTTATAACTCTGCATATAAAAATACGTTAATGTCGCAAATAATCAAGCATAATTCTCACATTACGATAATATTGCTTATATAGTGGGTTTTATTTGCTAATTGCTAGTGTCTTTTTGGTTAATTTAAGAAAAGTGTTGAATATATAATTATTATTATGTAGTTTTGTTAATTAAAGTCTCACAATATGAGATAGATAATGTTTGGAGCTGATCTATGAATGGTGCGGAACTGCTAATAAAGGCAGCTGTTGAGGCTGATATTGAGTATTGCTTTGCAAACCCGGGGACGACGGAGATGCCACTGGTTGCTGCAATGGAGAGTGAGCCTCGCTTCCGGCCAGTGCTCACGATGTTTGAGGGCGTCTGTACGGGCGCCGCTGATGGCTATGGTCGTGTTGCCGGACGTCCGGCGATGACCCTGACCCATCTGGGGCCAGGTTTCGCTAACGGTATTGCCAACCTGCATAACGCCCGCCGGGCGAATACCCCGATTGTCAACGTTGTTGGCGATCATGCCTCATGGCATGTGAATTATGATCCACCGCTGGCAAGTGATATCCACTCTCTGGCCAATCCTGTGTCGAAGTGGGTTCGCACCTCTAAGACGGCTGAAAGTGTGGCTGCGGATTTTGTTGATGCCGTGAATGCTGCCTGGCAGCCATCCGGTGCCATTTCTACCCTGGTGCTGCCGATGGATCTTCAGGCAAAACCGATTGAACAGCCGCTGGCCGCCGGTCATGTAAACGCTCCCGTGCGACATTTTTTCAACGATGGTGTTGATGCGGTTGCGCAGAAGATTAAAGCCGGTAAGCGGCTGGTGTTTATCGTCGGTGATAACGGCGTTACCGAAGCCGGGCTGAGAGCTGCTGGCCGTCTGGCACAGCTACCCAACGTTAAGATGTTCGCTGAAACCTTCCCGCGTATCAGTCATCGCGGCGGTGGTCTGCCCGATCTTGATCGTCTGCCGTACTTCCCCGAAGTGGCGATTAAAGAGCTGGATCAGTATGACGAAGTGGTGTGTGCCGGTGTGCCTGAACCGATCTCTTACTTTGGTTATGAAGGTTTGCCCTCCCGTCTGGCGGAACAGGACCGGCTGGTGGTGCTGGCTGAGGTGGGTCATGACGTGGTCGGTGCTATGGAAGCGCTGGCGGATGCGGTTTCAGCGCCCGCTTTTGTTGAACTTCAGGGTGAACTGGTCATGCCGGATGCGGATGCAGAGCTGACACCGCAGTCCATTGGTCAGGTGGTTTCTGCCGGTCTGCCCCATGACTGTATCGTCTCGGTTGAGGGCGGCACCTGTGGTTATCCCTTTTTTACCGCGTCAGCCCATGCCGCTAAGCACCGGGTGATTACCAATACCGGGGGCGCTATCGGACAGGGTATTCCAGCGGGCTTTGGTGCTGCCCTGGCCGAGCCGGGTAACACGGTTATCTGTCTGCAGTCCGATGGCAGTGCTCAATACACAATCCAGACGCTGTGGAGTATCGCCCGGGAAAATCTGCCGGTGGTTATTCTGATTGCCGCTAACCATCGCTACGGCATTCTGCAAAACGAATTGCGGCGTTACGGCGTTACTGAGTTTGGCCCCCAGTCGCTGTCGCTGACGGAGCTGGATAAGCCAAAAGTAGACTGGCAGTCACTGGCGAAAGCCTATGGTGTTGATTCGACGGCAGTGAAAACCAATGCGGAACTGGCGCGGGCCCTGAAGACAGGAACGGACGCTAAAGCCCCGTTCCTCATTGAGATGTGCCTGTAAGGAGAGAGTTGTGGCTATTGTAACGATTAATTCTGAAGTTGAACGCTTTCTTGCACAACCGAAAAAACTCTATATCGGTGGCGAATGGGTGGCGGCCAGCTCCGGGGCAACCTTTGAGATTGAAAACCCGGCGAATAAACAGGTGTTTGCTCACTGTGCTACTGCGGTAGAAGCGGATATTGATGCGGCGGTGCAGGCCGCGCGCGATGCCTTTAACGGCGAATGGTCAACGGTTCAGCCTGCTCAGCGTTCGATTTTGATGAACCGGCTGGCGACGCTGATGGAAGCAGACAGCGACAATCTGGCACAGATTCTGACGCTGGATAATGGTAAGACGCTGCTGCATGCAAAGGGTGAGATCGCTGCCGCGCTGGGTATTCTGCGCTATTTTGCGGGCTGGCCCTCAAAGATAGAGGGTAGCACGCTGCCGGTCTCTCCCCGCAGCGGTGCGCCGATGTTTGCCTATACGCGCAAAGAGGCGGTCGGTGTCTGTGCCCTGATTGTTCCCTGGAACTTCCCCCTGTCGATGTGTTTGTGGAAGTTAGCACCAGCCCTGGCAACCGGGTGTACTTCGGTGCTGAAACCTTCGGAAACAACGCCACTGGCGGCGTTGCGACTGGCAGAACTGTTTGATCAGGCGGGCTTTCCGAAAGGGGTGTTTAACGTGGTTACCGGCTTCGGTGACCGGGCAGGCGCACCGCTGGCGGCGCACAATGATGTCGATAAGATCGCTTTCACCGGTTCGACTCAGGTGGGTAAGATGATTGGTCAGGCCGCTCTGGGGAATATGAAAAAAGTCTCCCTCGAACTGGGCGGTAAGTCACCCAACATCATCATGCCGGACGCCGATATTGTCCGTGCAGCACAGGGCGCTGCTGACGGTATCTTTTACAACCAGGGGCAGGTGTGTACCGCCGCTTCGCGTCTCTATGTCCATGACAGCGTACTGGATCAGACCCTGGAAGAGCTGGCTAAACATGGTGCTGGCTATGTGGTGGGTAATGGTCTGGATAGCGATACCACCATCGGCCCCCTGGTATCTGCGGCTCAGCATGGCATCGTCAGTAATTACATTGCAAAAGCGGTGCAGGAGGGGGCTGAACTGATCTGTGGTGGTCAGGCGCCTGCCGGAATGGACCATGGGCATTATATGCAGCCCACGGTGTTTCTGGATAAAGCGGAGCAGACCTGTATCGCCCGGGAAGAGATTTTTGGACCGGTGGTTACCGTGATGAGCTGGTCGGATACCGATGAACTGATCCATCGGGCCAATAACAGTGACTTTGGTCTGGCCGCCGGTGTCTGGACTAATAATCTGCAGAATGCTCATCGTATTGCGGCCCAGCTGAAAGCCGGGTCGGTTTATGTGAATTGTTGGAATGTGGTCGACCCAGCTGCGCCGTTCGGCGGTTATAAGCAGTCTGGCTGGGGTCGGGAGATGGGGAAAAATGTTATCGATGCTTACACCGAAACAAAGAGTGTTTTCGTGGACCTGTCGTAATAAGAGTTGAGGAATTTAAGATGGATTTAGAACTAAAAGATCGCGTTGCTATTGTCACCGGTGGCGGCATGGGTATCGGTAAAGATGTGGCCCGTTTCCTGGCGGAAGAGGGGTGTGATGTGGTGATCTGTGCCCGGACGATGTCGGTGCTGGAAGCGACTGCCGAGGAAATTTCAGAAGCAACCGGTCGTCGTGTATTGCCGCTGTTCTGCGATACCAACAGTGATGATGCTGTTAACGCCATGGTGGAGAAAACCATCGAGGCATTTGGCCGGGTTGATATTCTGGTGAATGGCGCGGCGGCACCGTCCGGTGTGGTGCGTAACTCCATTGAGTTCGCTGGTGCCGATGAGCTGCTGGGCGATATGAACACCAAAGTCATCGGTTATTTCCGCTGTGCTAAAGCGGTCACTCCACACATGAAGAAGGCAGGCTTTGGCCGCATCATCAATATTGGGGGCCTGACCGGACGTAGCAGTAAGGTGATGTCCGGTATGCGTAACCTGGCCATTGTACATATGACCAAGAACCTGTCTGACCAGTTGGGGCCTTTCGGGATTACCTGCAACATCATTCACCCGGGTGTTGTAGATACCCCTCACATCCATGAACTGTATGAGCGTGAAGGCGTCCTGCAGGGTAAAACCCCTGCGGAGATTGAACAGGGCTATATCGATGTCACACCGATCAAGCGGACACTGCAGCCGGTAGAAATGGGCTGGCTGATCGCCTTCCTGGCGTCGCCGAAAGCTGGTGCAGTGACCGGTGAGTCCATCGGTATCGATGGTGGTTTAACCCGCGGTATCTTTATCTAGGAGGCATGAACATGAGTGGAACACTATTAGTTGCAACGGCGGGTCAGGGCGTTATTAAAAGTGGTGATAACGGCCAGACCTGGCACCGTCTGAGTCTGGGGCAGGATATCGAATTTGATGCGATAACCCGTTCGCTGGACATGCATCCCGATGAGCCGGAAAAAATCTATATCGGCACCGATACCGGTCTGTGTATCAGCGATGATGCCGGTGCCAACTGGAAACACGTTGATACTCCGTTCAATGGTGAGACGGTATGGAAGGTAGCGGTTGATCCGGCTAACCCTAAGCGGGTCTTTGTCGGTACCGGCGCGCCTTCCCGTGCAGTGCTGTGGCGCACCACCGATGGTTGCAAAACCTGGGATCGTGCACCGGTTGAGATCCCTGAGTTCTGTGCCGGGGTTAACAAGCCGCGCCTGCTGGCGTTCTCTTATGACCCGACCGATGTCAACAAGCTGTGGTTTGGTCTGGAAGAGGGCGGCCTGTTCAAGAGCGTCGATGGTGGTGACAGCTGGGAACGGATCGATGACCGTCTGCTGTGGGACTTCAACTCCGATATCCACAATATCAATGTCCTGCCTAATCATGGTAATAAGGTGGTTGTGGTTGTTTGTGTTAACGCCATTTACACCAGCCACGATGACGGGATGACCTGGAAAGGGGTTAATCCGAAGTCCGCTTTTGGTCTCTATTACGCCCGGGCGACGGCGGTACCTCATGGTTCCGAAGACACTATCTACGTCAGCATCTCTGATGGCACGCCGGGAACCACCAGTCAGCTTGTTGTCTCCCGCAATGCGGGCGAGAGCTGGGAAAAACTGCCACTGCCGGTACAGCCTAACTCCTGTATCTGGGGTATCCACGTGAACCCTGCCAATCCGGAACAGATTGTCATGGGGTGCAAGTACGGACACCTGTTTACCAGTGATAAGGGTGGTCTGTCCTGGAAGAAAGAGTGGCGTGAATTCAGTGAGATCGCTGATGTTCTCTGGACCCCTGCTCAGGCTGAAATTGCGGTTGCTCACCAGTCTGTTATCAACCCGTAAAGCGAGGTAGGTATGAAAGTTAAAGTAAACAGAACCCATATTGCCCTGTTTGTAACTGATCCTGAAACGTCCGCTGCATGGTATGAAGATGTCCTGCAGATGGAACGGATGGCCTGCAATGGTAACGACTGGATCATGATGGGCTTTGGTGAAAAACATCATGATATCGCTTTGATCAAAGCCCCAGCGGGCTCTGCCCAGGGCACCCTGGGTCTGCAACATTACGGTCTGGAGATCGACGGGGATGAAACCACCCTGCGTACTCTGTACGGCATGTTGCTGACAAAAAAAGTGAATGTTGTGAAAACCACCGATCATGAGATTGGCCGGGGGGGTTACTTTACCGATCCTGATGGTAACCGGCTGGAGTTCTTTCTGGAAACAGAACATGACGATGAGCTGGCCAAGCAGCGCTTTAAAGCGACCAATGCGCCCAGCCGGGAGATCGTTCTCGAGCCAATTTTCGACTAACCCTGTGCTCTGTCCCTGAGCAGTAAACAGTTCATTAATCGTCATTTATTTTAAAGGTAATCGTAATGAAAGAAGCTAATTTTGGGCCATACCATATCCGTAAGTGGTTCAGTTTTTACGAGGAAACACTGGCTAATGAAACCGGTATTCTGGCTGATGGTGAGCCGCTTAAGAAATATGTTCTCGCCGTCGCCATCCAGAATCCGTTTGCGGGCAAGTTCAGCGAAGACCTGTCTTCACTGATTGACCACTCTCCGGAGCTGGGGCGTGAATTCGGGCGTCGTATCAATGAACTGGCCGGTGACAACGAGATTGTCAGCTATGGTAAAGCGATTCTGGTCGGGGCTGATGGTGAATATGAACACGGCAACGCGTTTCTGACTAACCCCGCTGCAGACCCGGTGCGTGATGCCCTGGGTGGTGGCAAGTCATGGGTGCCATCAACCGGCAAAATCGGTGCTCCGGGGGCTACGCTTGATGTGCCGCTGGCGCATAAGGATGCTCTCTATGTGCGTTCGCATTATGACTCTATCTCGGTCTCATTTAATGATGCACCGCGTAACGATGAGTTGTTGCTGGTCTGGGCCTTTGCAACCCGTGGACGTCTGCATGCACGTTTAGGTGGGTTGAAAGCGGAAGACGCTAAATGTGAAAACGGTCTGGTGTAAGGCCATTTCGTAAACATCGTCTTTAGCTATAGCGTAAACAGAGGTGCCAGATGACTCCAACCAGCCATTTCTTTCACAGTGACGATCTGAAACTGCACTACCTGCAGTGGGGTGATCCGCAGGGTATTCCGGTGGTGATGCTGCACGGTTTAAGAGGGTTTGCAGAAACCTGGCAGGAACTCGTGACTGCCCTGGGCGATCAGTATTGCTGTTATGCACTGGATCAGCGGGGCCGGGGGGAGAGTGACTGTGGGCCTGTCAGTGACTATCACACCGATACCTATGTGGCTGATCTGAGTGCTTTTATCAGTCACCTGGGTCTGGCCCGGTTTATTCTGATCGGCCATTCGCTGGGGGGGACTAATGCCTTTGAATATACCCGGCAACATCCCGATAAGGTGCAACTGCTGGTGATTGAAGATATTGGTCCGGGGTCTTCCAACCGGGGAGACGGTGCCGAGCGTATCCGTCGGGAGATGCGCAATACACCGCTCTCCTTTGCCTCCTGGGCCGAGGCAGAAGCGTTCTGGCGCAGCAGCCGGCCCAATCTGACAGAGGAGGCGCTCGCTGCCCGGCTTAAGTATTCCCTGCGCGAACACGAGGGACGTGTTGCCTGGAAGCATGATCAGCAGGGAATAGCCGAGGCCCGGTTGACGATTGAGCCGATCGATCTCTGGCCTGCGATTAACGCTATCGAGATTCCCACTTTGCTGGTGAAGGGAGGTAATTCAGATTTTCTGCCAGCCGCAACAGTAAAAGAGGTTCTTGAAAAGAACCCGTGCTTTAGCGCTGTGACCGTCGATAACGCCAGCCATTACGTTCATGACGATCAGCCTGAGAAGTTTAATGAGGCCGTGGTCCGTTTTGTACAGAGCGCGTCGGTTTAAAAATTCGAGAGAGACTATTCTGATGGAAACACAAAAAACACAGGTTGTTATTGTTGGTGGTGGGCCGAACGGCATCACACTGGCGAACTACATGGGTATGTACGGTATTCAGACCGTTGTACTGGAAGCGTCGGAAGAGATTCTGCCATACCCCCGTGCGGTCGGCATGGATGATGAGGCGATGCGGGTTCTGCAGGGGGCTGGTCTGGCCGACGAAGCGATTAAAGATATGATCCGCAACGTGCCACTGCGTTACTACAACGCCCGTGGTGTGTGCTTTGCCGAGGTGAAGCCGAAGACTGCACAATATGGCTGGCCGATGCGTAACATCTTTATGCAACAGCTGACCGAAGCCACGATGCGTGAGGGGCTGGAACGTTTTGATAATGTTGATCTGCGCCTGGGCCACACTATGCAGGCTATCTCTCAGACCGATGACCGGGTGACCCTTGAAGTCACGGATAATACCGGCAAGGCCTACACCCTGGAGGCGGATTTTGTAGTGGCATCAGACGGTGCCCGTTCTGAGGTGCGCAAGCAGCTGGAGATCGGTTATACCGGACTGACCCACGAAGCAAAATGGATTGTCGTTGATGCCGCGAACGATAAGCTCAATGCCCCCTATACGGCGCTGCATGCAGACCCTTCACGCCCGTTTGTCTGTATCTATCTGCCCTACCAGTACCGGCGCTGGGAGTTCATGCTGTTCCCCCATGAGAATGAGGAGGAGATGTGTCAGGAAGAGGTGATCCGCAAACTGATCCGGGGTCATATCGGTGATGACGTGGATGATCTGGATATCGTGCGGATTCGTGCGTATACCCATAACTCCCGGGTGGCGGACACCTTTACCAAAGGTCGGGTAATGCTCTGTGGTGATGCTGCGCATATCACGCCGCCATGGGCGGGTCAGGGGCTGAACTCCGGTCTGCGTGATGTGGTGAACATCGCCTGGAAAGTGGCCGCTGCTGCGAAGGGACGCATTCCTGTGAGCGTGCTTAACTCCTACGATCAGGAGCGTCGGGGCCATGCCACCGATCTGATCGCCCTGGCTGACAATATGGGCGCGGTGCTGGGGATGACGAACCCGATTCTGGCCGGCATCCGTGACTGGATCTTCAAGGCGTCAGACTCGGTGGATAACCTGCGCGAGCATCTGGTTGAGTTTAAGTTCAAGCCGAAGGCCCATATCACCAAAGGCATTGTTCATCACGAAGCGGATGAGATCTATCCCGACAGTCTGGTGGGCCAGCTGTTTATTCAGCCCGACGTTGAAATTGCCGATGGCAGCCGGGAGAAATTCGATGAGGTGCAGGGCCCCTGGTTCTCGGTCATCGGTTTCCGTACCAACCCGCTGGCCAACGTTTCTGAAGAGAATAAAGCGTTCTGGGCAGGTCTGGACACCCGTTATATTCAGGTGAATCGCTCCAAAAGTGGTTTTAACTATCACGAGCGCTTGCAGGCCGAGGGCGTGGTTAGTGTCGAAGATGTTGACCATACGCTGGAGGACTGGTTTACCGCCGCGCGGGATAAGATTGTTATCGTCAGACCGGACCGGTTTGTTGCTGCAATCTGCTCACCTTCCCGGTTGAATGAAGCTCTGGATGCCCTGCGCAAGCAGTTGAGCTAGTTTTCTGAAGCCGCAGTAAGGCATCTCCGCTGCGGCTTTTCTGACTGCCTTTTCTGAGAGATGTTTCTCACTGACATGATCCATTAAGAAAGAGTTTATCGCATGCTGTCACTTTCAAATCCTGAGCTACTTAAGAACGCGTGTTTCATCAATGGCGAATGGGTCGGCGCTGATTCAGGCGACACTATTGATGTCATTAATCCCGCTGATGATACTGTCATCATTGATGTGCCGGTGATGGGGCAGAAGGAGACCGAAGCTGCCATCGGTTTTGCTGCGACAGCCTGGAAGCCCTGGAAGACAACAACGGCAAAGCAGCGCGCGCAAATTTTACGTCGGTGGTTTGATCTGATTATGGCTAATCAGGACGACCTGGGTAAGATTCTCTCGGCGGAACAGGGTAAACCCGTTCCCGAAGCAAAAGGCGAGATCGCCTATGCTGCCTCGTTTATCGAATGGTTTTCTGAAGAAGCCAAGCGGACTTACGGGGATGTGATTCCTGAAGTTGTGCCCGGCACCCGTCTGACCGTGAGAAAAGAGCCGATCGGTGTCTGTGCTGCGGTGACGCCGTGGAACTTTCCGGCGGCGATGATTACCCGTAAAGCGGGGCCAGCTCTGGCTGCCGGTTGCCCGATCATTATCAAACCGGCTTCGCAGACGCCTCTGACCGCCTTTGCGCTGGCGTATCTGGCCCATGAGGCGGGTGTGCCAGCGGGTGTATTGCAGGTGATTAATGGCCGCTCTTCTGAGATCGGTACGGCGCTGTGTGAAAGCCCTACAGTGCGCAAACTGTCGTTTACCGGGTCAACCGATATTGGCAAGCTGCTGATGCAGCAGTGTGCTGCTAACGTGAAAAAAATCTCTCTGGAGCTGGGCGGCAATGCGCCGTTCATCGTCTTTGATGATGCCGATCTGGATAAAGCGGTTGAGGGGGCGCTGATCGCCAAGTTCCGTAACAACGGTCAGACCTGTGTCTGTGCCAACCGCATTCTGGTACAGAGCGGTGTGTATGATGAGTTTTCTGCCAAGCTGGCCGCCGCGGTCGATAAGCTGGTGGTGGCTGATGGTGCTGCTGCGGGGGCCGAGCTTGGTCCGCTGATCGATCGTAAAGCCTACCGCTCGATAAAAGCGATGATTGATGATGCCACGGCTAAAGGCGCGGTACAGATTACCTCACGAAACGTTGAGTTTGACGAGCAGCAGCGCTTTATGAATCCGGTCGTCCTGGGGGATGCGCAGCGCTCAATGGATTTTTATGCCGATGAGATCTTTGGCCCGGTGGCGGCGCTGTTTAAGTTTGACAGCATCGATGAAGCGATTGAGATGGCCAACGATACGGAATATGGTCTGGCGTCGTATATGTATACCCAGAGCATCTCCACCTATATCCATGTCAGCGAAGCGCTGGAGTATGGCATGGTAGGGGTGAATACGGGCCTGATCTCCAATGAAGTTGCGCCGTTTGGGGGGATCAAATCGTCCGGTATCGGCCGTGAAGGTTCGAAGTACGGCATTGAAGATTATCTGGAAATTAAATATGTCTGTCTGGGTGGTCTGTGATGGATGATACTGTTTATCAACAGGCAGCGGCGGCGATTCAAACCGCCCGCGCTGAGTGCCGTGCACTCAGCGATGTGACGATGTTTGATGGTTTTACTCTGGCGGATGGCTACGCTGTTCAGCGGCAACTGATGAAGCAGAATGCGGCGACAGGTAATCAGGTGTCTGGCTGGAAAGTTGCCATGGCGAATCAGCCCGCACTGGACCGGTTTGGGCTTGATGAGCCGGTATATGGTGTGCTGTTCAGAGATATGCTGATTGAGGGTGACCGCCTCAGCCCTGACGCCGTGATCGCACCTAAACTGGAAGCGGAGCTGGCGTTTATTCTGGGTCATGACCTTAATGGCGATCACTACACCGATCAGCAGATTATCGAGGCGATCGCTTATATTGCGCCGGCGTTTGAAATCGCTGATTCCCGGCTGGGCTGGAAGTTTGGTATCGGTGGTTTTGTGGCGGACAATGCGGTTGCCTCTTTTTATCAGTTAGGCGAGCCGCAGCTTTTTATACCCGGGCAGACCGCCACTGAGGTTGAGTGCCGTCTGACCACGGCGACTGACATACTCAGCGGATCGCCTGCCAGTGTACTGGATGGTCCGCTGATATCCTTTGTCAGGATGGTGCGCAGCCTGCTGACACTGCACGGTGGTGTTAAGGCGGGTCAGCACTTTATCAGCGGCTCGCTGACGAAGCCGATCGATATGCTGCCGGGCACAACCTACCGTTTATCGATGCTGGGCACCGAACTGGTGCTTTGCTACAAATAAAGACGCTGAATTTACACCGAGGTGAGTGATGAGTGAGAAATTTGATGCAGGTTTAAAACTGCGAAAAGAGGTGTTGGGAGATGCCTATGTGGATCGTTCAATCAATAACGCTAACGAGTTTAATAAACCGATTCAGCAGTTAGTGACTGAGTACTGCTGGGGGGATGTCTGGCAACGGGAGGGCCTGGAAAAGAAAGAGCGGAGCATGATCAACCTGGCGATGATCTCTGCGCTTAACCGTCCCCATGAATTGGCGTTGCATGTCCGGGGGGCTTTGAATAACGGTCTGACTCCCATACAGATTCGTGAAGTACTGATGCAGGTGGCGATCTATTGTGGCGTCCCGGCTTCGATCGACAGTTTCCGTGTCGCAATGCAGATTATGGAAGAGGAAGGTATCGATCTGAACAACCTGGAAGGCTGATCAGTCAGGTTCAACCGTCATTAGTGGCGTGGTAAACCGCGAATTGGAGAGCGTGTTTGGAACTCGTCATTAATATTGTTTTGCCGGTATTTGCCGTGGTTTTTAGTGGCTGGTTTGCCTGCAGATCCGGCGGCATACCGATGAGCGCTGTGAAGGCGCTCAACCATTTTATTATCAATTATGCTGTACCACCGATGCTGTTTCTGGCGATGGCTAAGGTCTCGCTGGACGCTTTGGTCAATCCCTCCTTTATTACCGCCTATTTTATTGCCACCGCGATCACCATGCTGCTGGGGGTGTTTGGCTACCGGGGCCTGAAAAGCCGGGATAGCCTCGATGCCACGCTTATCTCACTTATCTGTGGCTGGGGGAACACCATCTATATGGGGGTGCCGCTGGCTTTCTATCTGTTTGGTGAGAAGGGCACTGTGCCGGTTGTGATTGCGACGTTATCGACCAACATGGTGTTTATTGCTGGTCTGGCGCTGGTGGGCAATAAAAGCTCCGGTGGGACCTACTGGCAGAATGCCTGGAATACGTTCTCCCGGATGTTTCTTAAAAATCCGGTATTGATCGCCCCGATAGCCGGGGGAGTGTTTTCCTATTTTTCTATTCCGCTGCCTGTGCCGGTGAATAATCTGTTGTCGATGCTGGCGCCATCCGCCGCGCCTGTGGCGCTGTTTGCCATGGGCGCATCACTGGTGGGTATTAAAATCCAGGGCGAGACCGGCCGGCTGGTCTGGGTCACCCTGGTTAAAGTCGTGGCCAACCCGTTAATTGCCTTGCTGGTCGTTTATCTGATGAAGCTGGAGCCATTCTGGGCTGCCTCTGTCGTGCTGATGTCCTCTCTGCCAACAGGCTCAATGGTGTTTATTCTGGCTCGCCAGTATGAACGCCGGGTTGAGCTGGCTTCCGGCGCTATCATGTCTACCACTATCCTCTCGCTGCTTTCCTTAGCCGTTATTTTGCCGTTGCTGAAAATCTGGGTCGACTGACGCTGCGACTCGTTCTGGTGCGCCTTTCCCGGATAAAAAATGCTGTCGCCCACCCGTTGTGCAAATAGCTTGAAAATCATAGTTAAACATCATCATTTTTCATCAAATGTGAGAAAAGTGTTATTTTTTTGTATTGATATTTTAAAATTAAGATTGTATTCTCAAATTATGAGAAATTTGATGGTTTTTAGAATATGAAGATAAATACGATCATATACGCTTCTGACTTAGGTCTTGGCAGCCGTCCTGCGTTCAGGGCAGCGATAGAACAGGCCAAAGCTCATAGCGCTGAAATCATCTATCTGCATGTGGTGGAACCACTGGATGGTGCCACTGAAGAGATCATCAATGACTATCTCCCCGACTCGGTGAGTCGCACCCGACTGGCTAAAATCTTTACTGAACGGATGCAGCGTATTGAGCAGCGCCTGATCGATTTTCATGATGAGGAGTTGTCTGAAGAAGATGCGAAGCTGATTGCTGAACCTACGATTCAGGTGCTTCAGGGGGTGCCGGATAAGTGCATCGTCAAAGCGGCCAGGATGTTTAATGCCGATCTGATCGTCATGGGGGATAGGGAAAGCTCGTCATTGTCACGAATATTTCTCGGCTCAACGGCTCAGAAAGTAATCCATCACAGTGTTTGTCCTGTTCTCATTGTCCCGCTGAAAGGGGCAAGTGAATAACGCTTAATTTTAACCCATCACGAAAATAACAGAGGTTCTTCATGAAGAAAATAACAACGATGGTATCAGGCATTATCTTAGCGTGTTCAGTGCTTGCTGCACCACTGGTGGCCGCATCAGACTATCCGTCCCGCCCGGTGAAATTTATTGTGCCATGGCCTCCGGGTGATCTTGAAGATGTGCTGACCCGCATCATTGCTGAAGAGATGACCAAAGAGACCGGCAAACCGGCAACCGTTGTTAACAAGCCCGGTGGTGGTGCCGTTGTGGGGACGTCGGAAGTGGCGCTGGCCAGGCCTGATGGTCTGACCATCGGTTCATTTGTTAATGACCTGCTGACGTTCAAAATTCTGGCGGGCAGTGTGCCGTGGGATCACAGCACTTTTGAGCCTGTGGGGATCTTCCTGGATTATCCGTTCGTGCTGGCCACCCGTGGCGATGCGCCTTACAACTCGATGGAAGAGCTGGCAGCATACTCACAGAACAATGATGTTTCGCTGGGGCACTTTGGTTATCAGGCGGGGCCGACGGCGATGACGTTCAAGGCCGCAGAGGCGCTGGGTGTTAATTTCTCCTCTGATGCTCCTTTCGATGCCACCGACTGTTCGGTTCTGGCCAATGGTGATGCGGATGTGATCAATACCACGACTCAGCTGATTCTGGCCTGCCTGAAGTCAGGTGATGCCAAAGTGCTGACCTCGTTCACCTCCGAGCGCATCAGTGTGGCGCCCGATGCACCAACGCTGAACGAAATTGCCGGCATCCCGATGACGACCTGGAACGGCCTGTTTGTACCCGCCGGAACACCTCAGAAGATCAAGGATAAGATCGCTGCAATTGCGAAGAAAGCGCTGCAGTCTGACCGTGTTAAAGAGATCGCCAAGACCACGGGTGCCTCGATTTACTGGCAGCCAGAAGCTGAAGCGAGTCAGCGTATTGCTGACGAAGTTGAGCAAAGCAAAGATCTTCTCAAATATATGAACAAATAAGTTTTCAGTCAGGCAAGCCTCTCCTGAATCTGGTTGACCGGGTGAAGGAGAGGCGTTTTGAGAGTTGATATGAATAATAAAGATAACGACGCCTCTACGGATAAAGAAGGTCAGCTTTGTGACAAGCAGACGATTCTGACAGGCGAGGACAACATACCCTTCTACGCTCTGGTTACTCTGATCAGCTTTGTTTTACTCTGCTTTGTGCCCTCTCAGGCCAGCATTATTGATACTCAGAAAGGCTGGTTTCTGCAGCCGATGCTGGGTCCCCTTATCGGACTGAGTATTATGGCTTTTTTTTCATGTGTGATGCTGGCTGGCAAGCTTAAGGCGCTTTTTTCTATCGATCTGAAAACCTGGTCTGAGTATCTCTATGATGCGTTCTCCTATAACCGGGTCGCGGTGATCACCAGCATTCTCTTTTATGTCTATATCCACCTGTTAAACGTCACCGGTTTTTTTCTCACGACATTAGTGTTTGTTTCGCTGCTGCTGGCGTTGTCGCGCCTGCTTAACCGGAACTGGTTTATAGCGACGTTCTTAGTCTCTGTCGCCATCGTTTTTATCTTCAGATATGTGATTGGTCTGTGGATGGATGATGTGTGGTTGTATCAATTTTTGCCAGATGACTGGTCAGATTTTGCAAATTCGTATCTTTAATTCTGGAAGCGGCAATGGATAGTATACTGCTGGGTTTAAATGAGGTTGCCAACTTAAATGTGATCCTGGCGATCTTGTTAGGGGCATTGATTGGCGTGACGATTGGCTCTATTCCGGGCCTGGAGCCTGCCGGGGTGATGGCGATTCTGTTGCCCCTGAGTTTTTCGATGGCGCCACTGGCGGGCGTTATGTTGCTGGTGGGAGTTTACGGCGGTGCCTGGTACGGTGGCGCTATTCCCGCAATTCTGATGAATACCCCCGGCACCCCGGTGGCGGTGTTAACCACGTATGATGGTTATCCGATGGCGCAACGGGGGGAAGGCAAACGGGCACTGTCGATTGCCTACACCTCCTCATTTGTCGGGGGGATGATCAGTGTTACCTCTCTGGTGTTGCTGGCACCGGTGCTGGCTAAAGTGGCACAAAAGTTTGGTTCTGCAGAGTTTGCCATGCTGGCGCTGCTGGGGATGGTGTTTGTGGTGCTGGCCCACCGTAAACATGTGCCTGCAGCGGTGATTATGCTGGGCTTCGGCCTGTTTCTTGGTTCGGTAGGCCTCGACCGTTCATTTAACTCTCAGGTATTTACCTTCGGCCAGACCTGGCTGTTAGGCGGTATTCCGTTGGTGCCGGTTGTGATCGGTCTGTTTGCCATGTCTCAGGCGTTTGTGTTGCTGTCAAAAAAGGGCAATGATGCCCATGTCACCAAACTTGAAGGGGAAGGGTACTTCAGTGGTGTTGTAGAGCTGCTGCGCAATAAGATGACCGTGGCCCGCTCCGCATTTCTGGGGGTGATCATGGGGCTGCTGCCCGGTGTTGGCGAGTTTGGTTCGCAGTTTTTCTCCTACACCCTGGCGCAGAAGTTTTCTAAAGACCCGGACTCTTTCGGTAAAGGTAACCCTGCGGGTCTGATCGCTTCGGAAACCTCCAATAATGCCGTGACCGCATCGGTTATGGTGCCGCTGCTGGCGTTTGGCATTCCCGCTGATGCACTGATGGCCATGCTGCTGGCGGTGTTTATGGTGCATAACTATGTACCGGGGCCGACGCTGTTTGCAGAGCGACCTGAGTTTATATCCGGTCTCTACATCTCTCTCTTTATGATGAATATTTTCTGCTTTGTCTACCTGACATTTGCCACTAAATGGATGGTAAATCTCACCCGTATCCGGGGGCGTTTTATTGGTGCCTTTATTCTGGTGCTGGGTTTTATTGGTAGTTACAGCCAGAACTATCAGGTGAGCGATGCGCTGATTGCGCTGTTTTTTGCAGGTGTAGGCTATGTGCTGAGAAAGAACGATATCCCGGCTATTCCTATTATTCTGGGCATGGTTCTGGGACCGGTTTTCCTGACCCGCTTTAAACAGTCTATGGGGATATCAGAAGGTGATCTGACCATTTTTATTACACGGCCGATCAGTCTGGTGTTGCTGAGCATCACCATCCTTTCTATCGTGGTGTATATCAGCAGTAAAGTGAAAGAGCGCCGTAAAGCGTCTGCTGCATAAGGCAGGGCATTCGGGGATAACAGCTCCGGATTTAATCAGCTTACTCTTGTTAATCTGCGGCATTCACAGCCGTTTTTTTTCCGTTCGTCAGTATTAGCCGGTTGCTTAGCAACCGGCTTTTTTTGTCCTGTGGTTAGGGGTCTTGAACGACCCTCTGAGTATGTGGCAAGAGGTTACTGCCGGTGACTAAGCCAGACCGGTGCTGGGGTTAGCGCATCTCTATGCCCGGTCTCAGCGTCGGCTAAATGCTGCTATCTGAATGCCGGGAAAACGCTACAGTGAGGCGACGCCTGAAGAGGGGGCTGATCTGCAGTAACGCTGACCCAGGAGGAAAACGGTGTCGCCAGGCGAGCTTTATCATCCGTTGGTGAGGCCCGTGGTTTTTGCTGTTTTAGAACGTGGGTGACATGAGCGGAAAAAAGCCCCTGACTGTGGATAAGTGAGGGGCTTTATCGAAGCACTTAAAACGATGCGCTTAAAACGAGGCACTTAAAAGGAACACGCCTAAAACGCGGCGCTAAAGCAGCCCCGCTTAATGGTCGGCAGGAATAGGGATAATCAGCACTGGAATTGTGGATAGTTGCGTTACATTCTGCGCCGTTGAACCGACAAAGAAACGTTCCAGGGTTGAGTGTGTCCGGCTACGGCTGCCGACAATAATCAGGTCGGCACCGATCTCATCGGCAACCTCAATAATCGTTTCAGCTGCATGGCCTTCCTCAATGCGGGCGTCTGGCTTTTGCTGCAGCTCAACCTCTGTTGATTGGCATAGTTTGTTAATGCGTTGCTCAATCAGCGCCCTGATTCTCTGTAAACCCTCCTGACGCATCGACTGGAATGCGTTTTTATCATTCAGGTTGCCATAAAACGTTTCGGCGGAGTGAGACGGGGGTTCAACAACATTCAGGAAGGTTATTTTGGCGTTGTGCTTGCTGGCCTCCAATGCCGCAAACTCAAACGCATACTTAGAACTGTCGCCCAGATCTGAAGCATATAAAATGTTTTTAATCTCTATTTTCATCTGCGTTACCTATATCCGGTATGAGAGCGGCCCTGGTCTTGCGAACAGGGCGATACTGTAAAGCCTGTCTGAGTTATCCAACCATGCCGGGCAGAAACAGGGATACGCCGGGGACCAGTGCAATCAGAATCAGACGGAAGATGTCGGCGATCCAGAAGGGTGTAACCCCTCTGAAAATAGTGCTCAGCTTCAGGTCGGGGAGCACGGTTCTGAGGACAAAGACATTCAATCCTACCGGTGGGGTGATCAGGCTGATTTCGGTGACCACAACCACCAGAATACCAAACCAGATCAGATCCATACCCATCGCTGAGATCAGTGGGTAAAACACCGGCACCGTCAGCAGTATCATCGACATACTTTCCAGCACGCAGCCGAGAATGATATAGATACCGATGATTGCCAGAATCACCAGCACCGGGCTGAGGTTCATCGCCAGCACGCCATCTTTCAGGGCATCCGGCAGACCTGCCAGATTGATGAAGTTAGAAAACAGTACCGCACCGATAACCAGGAAGAACAGCATGGCCGTGGTACGGACAGAGCTGACCAGAGTGTCAACCAGACTCTTAAACGTCAGCTTGCGTCGCAGCAGGGCGATAAAGAACGCTCCCGATGCACCGATACCTGCCGCTTCCGTCGGCGTGAAGACGCCGCTGTAAATCCCCCCCATCACGATGAAGAACAGCAGGCAGATGCCCCAGACATCCTTCAGGGCGATCAGTCGTTCAGTCCAGCTGGAACGCTCCGCTGCCGGACCTAGGTCGGGGTTGAGGTGAACGGTGACGGACACCGCCGCCATATAAAAGATGATGCCGATTAAACCGGGCAGTAAACCTGCGATAAACAGTTTACCGATATCGGTTTCTGTCATCATGCCGTAGATCACCAGAATGGTACTGGGGGGGATCAGTATCCCCAGGGTGCCGCCTGCCGCAATCGAGCCGCTGGCTAAACTGTCGGCGTAGTTATATTTGCGCATCTCAGGCATCGCCACTTTCGACATGGTGGCCGCGGTCGCCATTGAGCTGCCACACACTGCAGAGAAGCCGCCGCAGGACACCACCGTAGACAGTGCCAGCCCGCCTCTGAAGTGTCCCAGAAAAGCATGGGACGCGCGATAAAGCTGGCTGGAAAGGCCCGCCTCGGTGATAAAGTTGCCCATCAGAATAAACAGCGGAACCACCGACAGGCTGTAGGATAAGCCGGTCTCAAACGAGACCTGCGATACCATGTTCAGCGCGGCATCCATCCCTCTTGAGTTACCAAATTCAAATAGCTGTACATAGGCAAACCCCAGTACGCCGGTGGTGCCCATAGCAACGCTGAGCGGAACCCTGAAAAAGATCAGGAACATTAAAACGGCAAGGCCAATTAAGCTGGTTTCCATTTTTAATTAATACTCCTGCTTTGTCTTGCTGTGGAAAAGTTTTTTGCCCCGTCTGACAAACAACATCATCACCAGGGCCGCCGTCGCCAGAGTGCAACAGCTGGCCATCAGAACAACCAGCCCGGTAAAGGGGATCTCGAGGATCGCGGTGGTGTCCTGATAGTTATAGGTGCGGATAGCCAGTTTCCAGAGCATCCACGACAGCACACCAAAGGCGATGGTATTCACCAGGCAGATAATGATTGTCTGCAACGGCTTCAGAAACGCCGGCACCGATGAATCCAACAGGTCGACATCAACATGTCCATTGGCGGCAGTGACCATCGGTAAACCCAGGAATATCAGCGTTGCTAACAGAAACTCGGTAATTTCAAATCCCCCCGGAAGTGGGAAAGAGAACATATCCCGTCCCACCACATCTACCAGAGTGATCATCATCATCAGAAACATCGCCATCGCCGCGATATACGCCAGCACGCGTTCGTATAGAAATTCCAGTGCGGATAGCAGCCTGTTGGTAATCTGTATCAGTGCCGTGTTCATCGTCGTCACCTATTACTTATTCAGGTGTGTAGCTATTGGCAATGGCACGCAATTCAGCCAGCGCTGCAGCACCATCAACACCCTTTTTCTTCGCTTCAGCGATCCATTCATTTTCAATGTGGGCTGTTTTCGCTTTCAGGTCGGTGACGAATGCATCATCCGCATAGGTAATGGTGTTGCCATTGGCTTTCGCGGCGTCGAGGCCTTCCTGAGCGATACGATCCCAGACTTTACCGCAACGTTTGGCAAAGGCTTCGCCGGAGATGCTCTCGATGGCTGCCTGATCTTCAGGGCTGATCTCATTCCAGCGATCTTTATTCATCACCAGAAAGAAACTGATGTTGTAAAAGCCACCCGGTACGGTGGTGGTATTTTTTACCAGATCAACAATATTGAAACCGACCAGTGCATCCGGTGGGTTCATGGTGCCGTCAGCGACACCGTGAGACAGAAGTTCGTACGCTTTCGATGCTGGCTTCAGCAGGGGAACCGCGCCAACCGAGGTTGCCACCTGGTTAACAACGCCGCCGCCCACGCGCAATTTCAGCCCTTCGAAGTCTGCGACTTTCTCAATCGGGTGTTTATTGTTATGCACTGCACCGGGTCCATGGGTAAACAGTCCCAGCAGTTTGACATCTTTGTGCTCATTGGCCTTGGCCAGGTATTTGTTATAAACCCTCCAGTAGGCGACGGACTGCGCTTCTGCACTGTTGCCGCTGAAGGGGAACTCAGCCACTTTGGTCAGCAGGAAGCGTCCCGGTGTATAACCGTGAGCACTGTAGGTGATATCTGCCAGACCATCGCGGGCAATATCGTAATGAACTTTAGGGTGTCCCAGGGCTTTAGCCAGAATATCGACAGTCACCCGTCCTTCGGTAACCTCTGCTACCTCTTTGGCCCATGGGAAGATCATCTCTGACGCCATAGGGTGCTGATTTGGCATCCAGGAGGAGAGTGTCAGCCGGGTTTCAGCAAATACACTCTGGCTGAAGGCGATCACTGATAGTCCGACAAGTATCTTTGCAACGGTGCGTTTCATGTTGTACCTCAGGCTTCTATTTATTTTTTCAATAGGGTTCAGTGTTTCAGGATGATGACGGATGGCTCGCATTCGTTCGTTTTTATCATCCGGGTTATTTATTAAGTAACATAACAATGGTGACTGAACAATACATTTTTATCAAATTATGATAATAATGTAATTATTAGGTGGTTTTGCACAATAATAGATCTTGTTTAATCTCACAATAGATGTATGTGCACTGTTGTGTATCACGCAGGAAAATGCCCTGCTCGCCGGAACAGACTGCTGAACTGAGTATTTGTCAGCTACGTTCTGAAATCTGGGACGGCAGGACAAAAACCGCTGTCAAAAGCGGTTTTTGCAGAGAAAATGATGGGCGTACTGGCAGGGAGGGGGAGCTTTCGATGATGAAGATTTGTCAGTGTTCAGCTTGAAAAGCGGCTCTCAGGGTAAGATCAGAATTGCGCGGCATTGTCTTTCAGCTGTTGCGGACCAAAGCGATAGATCGTCATCTCGTCGACGCTATAGGCACCCTGATTTTTGTAGAAATGAATGGCGGGTTCGTTCCAGTCGAGACAGCCCCATTCCAGTCGCTGGCAACCCCGCGCCAGTGCCAGTTTAGAGAGATAGGCGAGCATCATTTTACCCAGCCCCAGGGACTGAAACGGCGGATCGATAAAAAAGCCATCGATGTAGAGGCCGGTCTGGCCGGTAAAGGCCGATGAGTTCTGATAGAAATAGATAAAACCAACCGTCGCGCCGTCGTATTCGCCAAACACAACTTCCCCTCTTCGTTCGCTGAGTAAGCGGCGCATGTCGGCGTTGGTGGCGGTGATCTTATCCGCCATTTTCTGGTATTCCCCCAGTTTTTTCATATAGGCAACAACCAGCGCGGCGTCATCCTTCGTTCCGTGCCTGAGGATAAATCGGGGTGTCTGGGTGTGAATAATATCCATATCCGTTTCCATATTGATAAACGTTGTTTTTAAACATCCGTTTAAGTTGTTACAAGTAGACGCGGGGTTCGGCAAATGCCGGGCCTTTTGTTTACCTGCTGCATTTTGCAGCTTTTTTTATTTCACAGGAGTACAACTACCATGGAAACATCATTTCCAAATAACTCTGTCAGGGGGATTCAACAATCCTATATTGCACCTCGTCCTGCTTATCCGACAATACCCTCTCCGGGGAGGTATTGGGAGGACCGGGTGTATGAAGAGGTTAACGCCGGTAGCTGGAGCAGAACCCATGTTCATGGCCGGATTGATCTGCAGGGCTGGCTGCCCTATCTGCAGCGGCTCCCCCGGGACCCTTATGTGGATAGTCGCTGGAAGCGGATGTCCTGGTTCTATCTGGATCAGTCCGGTGAACCGGTAGTGGTGCCGGGTTGCCCGATGGCGCAGGCCGGTGCATTCAATGATGCGATCACGATGGCGGATAAAGTGCGTCACTACGCGCCATTGGAAGATGCGTTTATTCAGCGCCGGGATGTCACTGAGTTTATCAAAGGCTGGGCCGGGCTCTGGGATATTCAGCCCGGTGAACCGATTCTGATGCAGATCAATGGTGTGCGTGGCAACGCCTTAACAGACCCGCTGCAGGGGCAGGGGGTCCACAAAGATGGCAGTCAGTTTCTCAGTGTGCTGGTGATCAACCGGGACAATGTCAGCGGTGGAACCAGTCAGCTGTCGTTTGATAAGCAGGGGGAGCAGGCGATTATCTCCGGTGATTTGTCACCGGGGGAGATCCTGCATATCCGCGATGATCAGATTTACCACAGTGTCAGTGGGGTACAACCACTGGATGCTGATCTGCCATTTGAGCGGTTTATTATCATCATTAATTGTCGCTTTAATGATCAGTTTCAGAATCGTATTCTCCGGGAATATATTCCTGGCGCGGTGTTGAATCAGTCATAAAAAACGACCTGACAATACCTGTTGTTAAACAGGTTTAACGCAGCAAAAAGGCGGGCTCTGTGTCCGCCTTTTTTTATTTGGCTACTGCAGCACGGCGACAAGAATGACCCGGTAACCTCTGTGCTGACAGCCGCTGATTCACTGCATACTTCGCACCCGCTTTTAATGAAAAAAATGATTCTCTGATCTGCATCACAACCGCTATGTCTAACGGCTATCTGGCCGTCAGTATGCGGGCCGGTAGTCTAATCTTTATAAGAGATACCCCGTATCTCTGGTTATCTTATCGAAGGAAAACGGCATGGATAAATACCCGTTAAAAGAAGATATTTTGCTGCTTCTGGAAGGACAGGAAAATGCCTCAGGGGAAGAAGTGATACAGATACTGGAGCAAAAGTTTAACACCATTGCCAATGCCTCTCCCGCATTGTTCTGGATGTCCGATATTAGTATGGGCTGCCACTGGTTTAACCAGAAGTGGCTGGCGTTTCGTGGTCGGACCCTGGAACAGGAGTGTGGTTCTGGCTGGACTGAGGGCGTGCATCCGGATGACTATGACCACTGTCTGGCCATTTATCGTGACAGCTTTGAATGTCGGGAGGCGTTTTCTATGGAATACCGCCTGCAGCGCTATGATGGTGAATATTTGTGGTTTATAGATCAGGGGCAGCCCCGATATGATCACAAAGGCAATTTTATCGGCTACATCGGTTCATTGCTGGATATAACGCCACTTAAACAGCAGGAACAGGCACTGCGTCTGTCGGCTGGCGTGTTTGAACACTCGCGAGAGGGCATTATGATTACCGATAGTCGGAATGTCATCCTCCAGATTAACCGGGCTTTTACCGATATCACCGGCTATGGCGCTGAAGTGGTAGGCAAAACCCCTGATGTATTGAAATCCGGACGTCATGATGCTGCTTTTTATAAGACGCTATGGGCTGAATTAGAACGTAATCATTACTGGAAGGGTGAGATCTGGAACCGTCAGGCCAGCGGTGAAGTTTATCCTGAATCTTTATCGATCAGCGCTGTCTGTGATGCCTCCGGTGAGGTGCAGAATTATGTCGGGCTGTTCTCCGATATCAGCGCCTGGAAGAGTTATGAGACGGATTTAAAACACCGTGCTAACTATGATTATTTAACCGGGTTGCCCAACCGGAGTTTACTCTATGACCGTCTGGCGCAGGCTGTTATTCACGCCAATCGCAGTCAGCAGCCTTTAATGGTGGCATCTGTCGATCTGGATAACTTCAAAGAGGTTAATGATCAGTACGGTCATCTGATGGGCGATAAGGTGCTGATACATGTTGCCAGCGTTATGACGGGAGTCTTCCGTGACGGTGATACGATCTCACGGCATGGTGGGGATGAGTTTATTCTGATCATGCCCGATGCAAAACCGCAGCACACCATTGTACGCATTGAACTGCTGCTGCAGCGTTTAGCCGAGCCATTTATCATTGAGAATATCAGCCTGAAGCTCACCGCCAGTATCGGCCTGACAACCTATTCGCAACTGAATAAGGTGGATGGCGAAGAGCTTATTCGTCAGTCGGATAGTGCCATGTATAAGGCGAAAAAAGCGGGGCGTAACCGCTATCAGCTCTATGATATCGGTTAGCCAGAATGGGTCGTGGAGGGGTTACTCTTTGCGATACATATTTGGCAGTTTGATATTAAACAGAATTGCCAGCGCCCGCAGAATAAATGCCACCAGAAAACCGCCCACCAGATCGTAACTGTAGGGCAGGTTTAATGAATTAAGGGTCAGATAGGTGACGGACCCGGCCAGCACGGTGGTGATATAGAGTTCTTCATTCATCAGGGTCAGGTTACTGCCGCAGAGCAGGTCCCGGGCAATACCGCCAAAGCTGGCGGTCATGACGCCCATACAGACCGCAATCAGTGGTGAAGTTCCGAAATCGAGACCGACCTTGGTGCCCACCACCGCAAACAGGGCAATACCGATGGCGTCCATCCAGATCAGCGCCCGTAACAGTGATGCCAGTTTAGGCGCGATAAAATAGGTGACAGCCGATGCTACCAGACAGACGATAATCCAGACCGGTTCGCGAATCCACAGCACCGGCAATTTGCCCAGAAGCACATCCCGCAGCGTGCCGCCACCCAGGCCGGTTGCGGTGCCGATCAGCATAAAGCCGAGAATATCCATCTTCTGACGGGCGGCATCCAGTGCGCCTGACACGGCAAATACTGCGCTGGCTGATAGCCCCATGATATTGACGACAGCGGTAATATCGAATGGCATTGAACAGGTTCCTGATTTATAAAATTGAGTGAAAGTTGGATGAGCGGTCAACAGTGTTGCCCGCGTTCATGATGCTGAAAGGTCGTTATCTTTCCGGGCGATTTTAAAACAGTTACGGCCCGCATGCTTGGCTGCATAGAGTGCTGTATCAGCAGACCTCAACACATCATGAACTTTAGATAAAGCAAACTGATCACTATGGTAGATGCCTGCGCTTATCGTCAGTGGGATGATGTTATCACCATATTTGAAACGATGCTGTTGAATTGAAATCAGTATCTTGCCGAGTTTTTCGGTTGCCTCTGCAAAGGAGATGTTATTCAGCACCAGCACGAACTCTTCGCCTCCCGCCCGGTATATCTGGTCATACTCTCTTGTTTCATTTTTCAGCAGAATGGCCAGTTCCTCGAGAATATAGTCACCTGCGGGGTGGCCATAGCTGTCATTGACCTGCTTAAAGTGATCGATATCGAGCATGCAGAGGGCAAAGTGCGTGTGCTGGCGTTCACTTAACCGGATCAGAATCTCAATATCACTTTCGAGCGTTAAGCGGTTTTTAAGCTTTGTTAAAGGGTCTTGCGTGGCAATATCTTTTAGTTTTTTGTTAGCGCTTTCCAGCTTCAGTGTGCGCGATTCAACAATCTCTTCAAGATTCTCCATGGCATCAATCTGAGCGCGAAGCGAGGCCTCGACTATGGATAGCATGGGTCTGAAAATAAACTTAACTTCAAGCAGCAGGGCTATCAGGGTCATCATTAACAGGAATAACTGAAGTGTTTCAATGCTGCCCAGACGCTCTTCACCTTCAAGCTGATACTGGTTAACGGCAGCATTAAGGTCTGTTAAGAGCTGTTCAGATGTATGGTTGATTGAAGCAACTAAAGCGCTTGCCTCATTTTCGTCCGGATTATTTAACAGCTGTTTAGCGGTTTCTAAGTATGAATTTATGCGCTTATTAAGATTCATTTCACCGAAATACATCGCCCGGGTTGTTGCTGATAATTCTACCGTCCAGGTATCAGAAAGCAGACCGGTAGATAGTTTGAGATTAGCGCTTTGCATATCGTAGATATGCCGCTTCATTCGGGCAAGAATCTCTTCTGGTGGCTTTTCCTGGTTAACGATTGCTTCATAAATACGATGTGCATCCAGCGCGATATGCTGACTCAGCATACGCTGACGACCTGAAAGGTTGACGATATAGGCGGTGCTATCTGAGCCGGACAGTGCCGACTGGAGTGTGAAATACCCGGTTGTTGAGAGGATAGCAATGATCAGCACGCCGAGAAGGTAACGACGGCGAATCGAGCGGAATAATAACTTATGACTCTGGAGTGTGGCGGTCATTAGCATCTCAGTCTTCAGGTGTTGTTAATATATTAGCAACACTTTGTTTTATTTATATAAGTTATTCTACCTGGCGGTGACTGATGCAGACCAATACCGGCCCGTCAGAGTGTAGACGTATGCGGGGAGAAAGAGCCAGCTGATATCGGCAGGGGGAGTAAAAACCGATCAGTCCGACGCGCTCATTGTGGTAATCTACCCCTCTTTATTGATGGTTACGGACGCTCTGTATGAAACTCCTGCACACCTCTGACTGGCATCTGGGTCAGAGTTTTTTTACCAAAAGCCGCAAAGCGGAACATCAGGCTTTTCTCAGTTGGTTGCTGGAGCAGATTACCGCTCATGAGATAGATGCGGTGATTGTTGCCGGGGATATCTTCGATACCGGCACACCGCCGAGCTATGCGCGGGAGATGTACAACCGCTTTATCGTGGCGATCAGTCAACTTAACTGCACGTTAGTGGTGTTAGGCGGCAATCATGATTCCGTCTCGACTCTGAATGAATCGAAGCAGCTGGTGGCCTGCCTGAATACCCATGTGGTGGCGAATGTGACAGCCACGGACGATAGCGGCGATGATGAGTCGTTCGACAAGCAGATTATCGAGCTAAAAAACAGGGCAGGCACAACCGGTGCGATTCTCTGTGCCATCCCCTTTATCCGCCCCCGTGATGTGATTCAGAGTCGTGCCGGGGAGTCCGGTCTGGAAAAACGCCAGGCCCTGGGGGAGGCGATTAAACAGCACTATCATCAGTTGTACCGGGCTGCGCGGGCGCTCCGGGAGGAGAAACAACTGGATGTGCCCATTATCGCCACCGGTCATCTGACCGCGCTGGGGGTGAGTCAGTCGGACTCGGTGCGGGATATCTATATCGGCACCCTGGATGGTTTTGCCGCCGACGGTTTTCCTCCGGCGGACTATATCGCTCTGGGACATATCCACAGACCGCAGATCGTCGCTAAATCCGAGCATATCCGCTATAGCGGCTCGCCTATCCCGCTAAGTTTTGATGAACTGAAAACGGCTAAACAGGTGGTAATGGTATCATTCAATGGCGCTGAAACGGCAGCGATCACCCCGCTTGAGGTGCCGCTGTTTCAGACCATGGCGGTGATTAAAGGGGATCTGAGCAGTATTCAGACACAGTTGGAAACATTCGCCATGGCCCCTCAGCCGGTATGGCTCTGCATAGAGGTTGAGACTCAGGACTACCTGTCGGATCTGCCGCAGCGGATTCAGGCGATGACCGAAGAGCTTCCCGTCGAGGTGTTGCAGCTGCGCCGTTCACGCAATACCGCGCGGCAAACACTCAACCAGATCGCACGTGAAACCCTGGCAGAGTTAACCCCTGAGGATGTTTTTGCCAAACGGCTGGAACTGGAGAACTTCGACAGTGACGCCGAGCAGGCACGCTTAGGACGAATCAAACAGCAGTTTCGTCAGATCGTCTCCGAGGTCGAAAATCCCGAGCAGAACCGGGAGCTGAACCTATGAAGATTCTCAGCCTGCAGTTCAAAAACCTGAACTCCCTGAAAGGGGAGTGGAAGATCGACTTTACCCGCTCCCCCTTTGTCGATAACGGCCTGTTTGCCATTACCGGGCCAACCGGTGCGGGTAAAACCACCCTGCTGGATGCGATCTGTCTGGCGCTCTACCACCAGACCCCCCGTTTAGGCCAGATCACCACCTCCACCAATGAGATTATGACCCGTGGCACCGCCGAGTGCTCGGCTGAAGTACAGTTTGAGGTCAAGGGTAAAGCCTACCGTGCCCACTGGAGTATGCGCCGCTCCCGGGGCAAGGCCGATGGCAACCTGCAACAGGCGGATGTCGAACTGGCCGAAGTGGCGACCGGCACAGTGCTGGCGACCCAGATAAAGCAGAAAAGCGAGACCATTGAACAGATCACCGGTCTGGATTTTTCCCGTTTTACCAAATCGATGCTGCTCTCCCAGGGGGAGTTCGCCGCCTTTCTCAATGCCAGAGAAGCGGAGCGCGCCGAACTGTTAGAGGAGCTGACCGGCACCGAGATCTATGGGCAGATCTCTGAACGGGTGCATCTGCATTTTGCTGAGGCGAAGCAGACGCTGGCAGAGCTGAACTCTCAGGCGAAAGGGGTGCAGCTGCTGACGGAGGAGCAGACCCAGTTACTGCAGCAGGAGTTAACCCGGTTGCAGCAGCAACAGAGTGAACTGAAAGTCACGCTGGCAGCCAGCACTGTCCATCTGCACTGGTGGCAGCAGTATGAGCGGGCATTACAGGATCAAACGACCAGTACCGACCGTCTGCAGGCTGTCAGCGAACAATACAAACAGGCGCAACCCGATCTGCTGCGCTTACAGCAGAGTGAACCGGCACAGCAGTTGCGAACCCCATATATGCTGCTGCAGGATGCCCGCCAACAGCGGGATAGCAGCCTACAGGCAACCACTGAAAAACAGCGATCTGAGCAGACGCTGAAAACCCGGATGGAGAGTGCTGTTGCATCCTACGAGCAGCAAAGTGTTGTGCTGACCACCGCGAAACAGCAGCATGAACAGCAGGAGCAGCTGATCAACGAGCAGGTGGTGCCGCTGGATCAGAAGATCAGCAGCGAACAGACTCAACTCAACGATAAAGAGAACAGTCTTAAAGAGACTGTATCGAAGCGGGATGCGAGAAAACAACAGCTAAACTCGCTTAACGAGCAAATCAAAACCCAGACTCAGGAACTTGAAACGGTTGAGCAGTATCTGCAACAACACAAGGCCGACGGGTCACTGAAACAGTATCTGGGCCAGTGGCAGGTGCAGGCGGAACAGATTTTAGCGCAAGAGGATGTTGTCACTCAGCTGATCGAAAAACAGACCGGCGTACAGCAACAGCTGACTAAACTACAGAACACCCATGCCGCAGATGAGAAGCAGTATCAGACTGCGCTGGCGGATACGGCTAAGCTGGAACAGTTGTGGCAGCAGGCCAACAACGCTTCGGTTACCGCCAGCGGGCAGGGCGATATTGATACCTTAGAGCAGCAACGGGAACGGCTCAATACCGACTACACACTGTTACTCGAGCTGCAACAGCTCAGCCTCCGTTGGCAGCAGCTGGAAAAAGAACAACAGGAAAAACAGGTAAGCGAAAAGAGTGAGCTGGCCCGTCAGGTGACGTTAAAACAGTCTCGTGAACAGCTTCTGGCGCAATATACAAAACAGAAGCAACTGGTAAGCGCGTTGAGCAAACTGGTCACTCAGGATGAACAGTTGGCCCAGTTCCGCGCAGACTTGAAATCGGGTGATGCCTGTCCGTTATGTGGTGCACTGGAACATCCAAAACTTGATGGTCAACTAACTGATCTGTCTCAGGCCGTTAAAGACCGGGATGACGCGATACAAGAGCTGACGGCTATAACAGATCAGGGGCAGGAGACTGCCGCGGCACTGGCCTCAGTTGAACGTCATCTGCAGGAGTTAGCCCAGCGGTTAAATGCGATCCAGACAGAACAGTCTGTTCTGGCACAGCAGTGGCAGCAAACCGCCACCCCTCTGCGGCTTGATTTTTCGATTACCGATAGTGAGCGTCTGCAACAGTACCAGGCGGCTGAACAGGTCAAACGGCAACAGCTTGCGGATGCGATTCAGCAGCTGAAAAACCTTAACAAACAGCGCGATGCTGCCCGCCAGCAGTGGGATAACGCCCAGCGCGCGACGCAACAGCTGAGCAATAAACTGCAGTTGAGTGAACAGGCGATAGCGAATCTGTCTAAGAGCCTGCTTGATATTCAACAGGATAAAAACACAGGATCTGAGCAGCTCACCGCTCAGCGGGACTCCTTTACCGCACAGTTAACCGAACAGGGCTACCAGCTACCAGAAGCGCAAGCCCTGCAGCAGTGGCTGGAGGCTAAGCGGCTGGATGCTCAGCAATGGGATGAGTTTAGCACCCGGAAAGAGCAGCTCAGCAACCAGTTGGATCGACTTAGCATTGAGCAGACACACGGCCAGCAGCAGCTGAACGATCTTGAAAAACAGCTGACAGAGTTGCAGCAGCAACGGGATCAACTGAGCCAGTCGTTGCAACAACTGCAAACCCAGCGAAGGGAACTGTTTGGCGACAGGGTGGTGAGCGAGGCGCGCAGAGAGCGTCAGCTTCAGCTGCAGTCAGCCGAAAACAGCTACAAAGCCGCGCAGGAAACCCGTCACCAGTTATCCAGTGAACATAACGCCCTGCTGGCCGAGCTGAACAGCCAGCAGCAAGCACTTAATGGGTTACAAGACCGACTGGAACAGCTTCAGACCGATTGGTTAACCGCCTTGTCCGCAAGTCCGTTTAGCACCGAAGCCGACTTCCTGCAGGCGCTGCTGTCTGAGCCCGAACGCAAAGCACTGCTTGAAAAGAAACAGCAGCTGGATAAAGAGCAGGAGCGTGCCACTGCGTTATTGGATCACGCAACGCAAGCGCTGCAAGTGATACAGGAAGACCCGCAGGCCGCTGAATACCAGAAAACCCCGAAAGCGGATCTTGAGGTGCAGATCAGTGAACTCAATCACACGCTTGAACAGTTGGCGAAACGGGATGGTGAGATCGGTAACGAACTGACCTCAGATCAGACCCGGCGCAAAGATCAGCAGGCGCTGTTCGACAAGATCACTACCTACACCGAACACTACGACGATATTCAATACCTGCACTCGCTGATCGGTTCGCAGAAAGGGGACAAGTTCCGTAAATTCGCCCAGGGGCTGACGCTGGATAATCTGGTGCACCTGGCTAACCAGCAGCTGGAACGACTGCATGGCCGCTACCTGCTGAAACGCAAACAGGATGCCGGGTTAGAACTCAGCGTACTGGACACCTGGCAGGGGGATATCGAACGGGATACCAAAACCCTCTCCGGTGGCGAAAGCTTTCTGGTGAGTCTGGCCCTGGCGTTGGCGCTCTCCGATCTGGTCAGCCACAAAACCAGCATCGACTCCCTGTTTCTCGATGAAGGCTTCGGCACCCTGGACAGCGAAACCCTGGATATCGCCCTCGACGCGCTGGATAACCTCAATGCCTCCGGCAAGATGATCGGCGTTATCAGCCATATCGAAGCGATGAAAGAGCGTATCCCGGCACAGCTCCGAGTGATTAAAAAGAGTGGGTTAGGGATTAGTGAGTTGGGGAGTGAGTATCGGGTGGGGTAGGGTTTTTGAAAGAGGCCCGATCGCTGCGCTAGTCCGATCATTTCATGTGTCCGAACGCAGCCTCCGGCTGCTTGTCCGCTTTGGCAGGTTTTCTGTGGGAGTGACGTCTCGTCGCGATAGAATAATCGGTAGGCAAATTGTAAAGGGCTTTGACTCCTGTAGTCGTTACATTCAGCCGAATACGGTTTAGCTATTTTTTGTCAGATTTGACGTTTTTTTACGTTATTAAATAACGTAAAATAGCTGTTTTTTACGTTAATGGATGCATATATGGCCACTCAAGACACATCTAGTTACTGTTATGCTTTTCCCGCAGTGCGGGGGGTGCAGGCTGGTCATAGTTTTTATATAGCCACTTGTCCTTTGAGAATTATTCCTCGTATATTTATTTATGATGAAGAAGAGGTTCCGCCGGAACTGCGTGCACAGCGAACACTAAATAAATCCCGTATTCCTGAAATGGTACGTTATCTGTTAGACAACCCAACTAACTATGTATTCTCTGCTCTTACTGTTTCTGTAGGGGCGGAAGTTCAATTTGAAGAGTTTGACGGTGCTTTAGACATGGGAACCTTGAGAGTTCCTATGGATGCACAGATTTTAATCAATGATGGGCAACATAGGCGTAAGGCTATTGAAGAGGCTGTCAGGGAAAAGCCAGAGCTTGGGCATGACAATATTCCAGTTCTATTTTTTGTAGATGAAGGGCTGACACGTAGCCAGCAGATGTTCGCTGATTTGAATAAATACGCGGTTAAACCTAGCCCCTCATTATCGACACTGTATGACCACCGTGATCCTGCTTCACATCTTGCCCGGTATTTGGCAACAGAAGTGATGCCTTTTAAAGGTCTGACTGAGATGGAGAAATCCAGCATCTCTGTTGTAAGTAATAAGTTATTTACCCTTTCCAGTGTTAAGCAAGCAACCCGAGCACTATTAGGGAAAGGGATGAAAGATGATTTTGATACGGCAGACAAAGAAATTTCGAGCCTTTATTGGCACAGCGTTTATCAGAATATGCCTGAATGGCAACTGGTCCAAACAAAGCAGACGACCCCATCGCAGTTACGACAAGAGTTTGTTCATGCACATGGTGTAGGGCTTCATGCGCTGGGACTCTTAGGTAAAGCATTACTTTGTGAGTCTCCAGATCAGTGGCAGCAAAAATTAGAAGCATTAAGCAGCGTAGACTGGCGCAAGGTGAATCCTGAATGGGTTCAACGATGCATGCAACATGGTAAATTAAGTAAGTCTAATAGTAGTATCCAATTGATGTGTAATAGCTTAAAACTTCAGTTAGGCTTGAAGCTTACGCCAGAAGAAAAAGCACAGGAAGAGCAATTAAATCAATGAGTTATATTGTACAGAAACACGACCTTGATGACTATGAAGTTTTCATTGATCAGGAAGTATTTGCAGGCAGGCCATTAGCGGATTTTGTGACCGAGGTACAGCGCATCTATGTTGCTGATCAGCGCCCTTGGGTGATTGGCTTCAGTGGAGGAAAGGACTCTACAGCGATTATGACGATGGTATATTTAGCTCTGTTAGGATTAGAACCGAAAGATCGTCAAAAGCCGGTGTTTGTCGTTTCTTCGGATACATTGGTTGAGACCCCTGTCGTTGTAGATATGATTACAGGTACGCTTAAATTGATTGAGGATGGGGCAAGGCGGGATGGTCTTCCTATTACAACTCATATAGTGACGCCAGAAGTCGAAGATACATTTTGGGTTAGTTTGCTTGGTAAGGGATATCCGGCACCGACACGTCAGTTTCGCTGGTGTACTGAACGAATTAAGATTGACCCGATTAGTTTATTTATCAAAGACAAAGTCGCTCAGTACGATGAAGTGGTCATCGTTTTAGGTTCCCGAAGTGCGGAAAGTTCCTCACGTGCACAAGTAATTGCAAAGCACAAAGTGGATGGTTCGCGTTTAGCGAGACATACAACATTAATGAACGCTTTTGTTTATACGCCAATTGAGACTTGGAGTGTTAATGATGTTTGGGACCTCCTGCGGGGAGGTTATAAATATTCAGAGTTTATCGATGAGTGGGAAAGCCCATGGGGGACTAGTAATCTACCCTTGTGGACCCTTTACATGCATTCATCAAACCAGGGTGAATGCCCGCTGGTTATTGATGAGAGTACGCCATCTTGTGGGAATTCACGGTTTGGTTGTTGGACGTGCACTGTCGTGACTAAAGATAAAGCGATGGAAGGACTGATAGAGAATGGCGAAGAGTGGATGCTCCCTCTATTACAGTATCGAGATCTTCTCGCTTCAACGAGTGAACCTTCTAAGAAAAATATATATAGAAACTTTAAGCGTAGAGATGGCAAGGTCATCTATCAAAAAGCCAAAGAAGGCGAAGCAGTTAACTCACAACGTAAACATGTGCCTGGACCATACTGGTTTAAGTATCGCAAGCAGTGGCTTGAAGAGCTACTTACCATTGAAAAGCAGATAAATGATGGCGGACACACCATCACTCTGATTACAAAACCAGAGCTGCACGCTATTCGTCAGGAATGGTTGAATGACCCTAATGAGCCGGACTGGGAAGACTCTTTACCTGCTATTTATCAGCGTGTGTATGGGCATGGTCTTAAATGGTCACAAAATGATCGGCCTCGGTTCGATGCTGAAGATTCAAAGTTGTTGGAGCAGCTTGGGGATGAGTTTAATGTCTCCCCCGCCATGATTAAAAAGCTTATTGAGCTTGAGCTATCCATGGAGGGGTTGAGTCGTCGAAGTGGCGTGTTTAATAAGATTTCTTCGCTATTACAAAAAGACTGGGGCAGCTTAGACGAAATTCAGGAAAAACATTCTCAATTACAGGCAAAGCATGAATATGATCTCCATCAGGATGAGATTCAAAAGTATGAAGCTGTTATACGTGAGGTTGATGGAATATTACAGAGGGATCAAGAGGCAGAGCTTATATGATCATTAAAAAGTTAGTTCTGCATAATTTTCGTGTGTTTCGTAGTGTTCATGAAATTGATTTAGAACCAAGCTATGACAAGTATGGGAATGTTAAGCCAATTATCCTCTTTGGCGGATTAAACGGAGCGGGAAAAACTTCTATTCTCTCCGCTATTCGCACTGTTCTGTACGGAAGACAGGCATTTGGGAGAGCTTTAAGTCAGGGGGAGTATGTTGAACAACTTGATTCTCTAATTCATCGGGGAGAAGGGCAGGGTAGCCAACCTGACCAAGCCAGTGTCGAACTCGTATTTGAGGCTACTCAGAATGGAGAAGAAAGTGAATATAGTCTTATTCGCTCATGGCAGCGTGGTAAGAAAGATCGACTAAGCTTAAGTCAGAGTGGCAACCCTACTGAACTAAGCCATGAACAGTGCCAGGGTTTTTTAAATGAGTTAATACCGCCAGGCATTGCAGACCTTTTTTTCTTTGATGGCGAAAAAATAGCTGAACTGGCCGAAGACGATTCGGGAGTAATATTACAAACAGCCGTTCGACGATTATTAGGAATAGACTTAATTTCACGCCTCAAAAGCGATCTGACAATCTTTCTTAAGCGGGCTGGTGCAGGAGCCATGCCAGAGAAGATTATTCAAGAACTGAGAGATCTTAGCCGCGAACGCAAAGTACTTGATAGAACCGGAGAAAGCTACCGTTATGAGGCCGACCTTAAAGCTAAAAGTATTGTAGCGGCAAATGAAAAACTGGCGTCTTTAGACGCCTCACTTAGTGCTGAAGGTGGAGTTTGGGCTAAAAGCCGGGAAAGTGAAGAGATACGAGTCAAGGTTTTGCTTAAGGATAAGGAAAGGTTAGAGAAATCAATCCGCAATGAGTTTGAAGGATTACTTCCACTGGCTTTGGCTCCCAATGTCTTAGGTGAACTTATTGAGACGCTTCAATCTGAAGCAGATTTTAAGCAAAAGCTAAGTGCTGAAAACGAAATCAAAAAGCTACATGCCAAAATTACATCAATACTCAGTGAAATAGATGCAGGATCGGCGGCGGCCTTAAAAGTTATAGAAGAGTGTTTTGATGAGCAATTAGGATCAACTCCTACAGAAAAAGTCTTGCTTGATCTATCTGACAGAGAGTTTCAAATCTTAAGTCGACAGATTGATAATGCTACACAAAGTTCATTCGTCCGCTTTAAAACTGACCGCAATGGTCTATCTGAAACTGAAAATGAGTTAGAGCAGGCTTCTCTAAACATTGCTCGAGCACCTGATCAAGACCAGCTTAAGAACGTATTTAATCAAATCCGAGAATTCGAACGAAAGAGGGAACAGCTTAAAGCTGAATACCGTAAAGCGTTAGGCGATGCTAAAAACACTTATCGTAAAGCGATGGATATAGCTCGCAAAGAGCAGAAGCTTCATGATAAACATCGTGCGGTATCAAATAGCTCTGAAGCTGTAGAAAATGCTCAGAGGGCACTGTTGTTACTTGGCCGCTTCTCAGAGCTTTTAACTCATGCACGAGTTAAGATGCTTGAAACTGAATTTATAAAGTCTTATCGGCAGCTTGCACGCAAAGATGATTTACATATTCAGGCTCGCATACATCCAGAAACATTTGATGTTGAACTAATTGATGAACATAAACGTGTAATTAATCGAAAGGCACTTTCTGCCGGTGAAAAACAGATATATGCTATTTCAATATTGGAAGCACTAGGTCGTACATCTGGCCGTAAACTTCCCATAATCATTGATACACCATTAGGTAGACTCGACTCTCATCATAGGGATAAGTTAGTTCAATATTATTTCCCATGTGCGAGTCATCAAGTTGTCATCCTCTCAACGGATACAGAGATTGATAATCACTACTTCTCTAAATACCTTGAAGATGATATATCCCATTCCTATCAGATTGTTTTTGATGGTAAAACGAAGGCCTCTCAGTTGACTGAGGGGTATTTTTGGAAGAATACTCAGAAGGAGGCTGTCTGATGTTACCTAATCGTATGCACTTAAAAAGACAGACCGAAGAGCAGTTAAAAAAATTAAAAAGTTATACTGGTGTTACGCCTAATGTCTCTTCTCGCATCGCATTTTTTAGATCATTAGAGAGTGGATATCGTTTCTCGGGAGAAACTATTAACTTAGATGGTTCACTGATACTGGATAAGGTGACCTGGTTGGGAGAATTAGAGCTTGCTACAGAAACCTTGTTAAGGCATCACTATCCCGAGCTTGAGCCTAAAGAGTTGGAGCAAGCCTGGGCTTCTCATGTGGAAGATGGAATAGCAAGTATTAGAAATTTAAAATCGTTAACCTCGCTGGCTTTCAAAATATAAACCTGATCGCCAGCATTATAAAAATCAAAAACGTTTCTAATTTCTTATGAATAAATATCAATTGAATAACTAATTAGGACTGTTATACATAGTCTTCTTCGTAATCAATCGACGGCTGAACATGGGTAATATTACATTGAAGATCGTTTATTGCATTTCCATCATCTAGTAAATTAATAATCCTTAGTCTATCGAATAATAGCGGAACCATTATTTTGCTTTTTTCATTCCAAGAACCATCACTGTTCCTTCCATCATAAGGAATAAACATCACAACACTAAAATCATCTAGCAGAAGGTAGTTTTTAATTTTCCTTGGTTCGTCCTGTTTGTTAACCCAATCTCTCCCGGTCGCGCACTGGCAAAAATAGAGTGGCATATATTCGAACTGATCATCACCAACAAATGGAACCCATGCAGCAATGTCTAGCCCTCCATCTCCAGTGTCAGTAGTTGCGAACATCCCGACCAGGTTCTTGGTTACTGTCTTAAGATCAGATGCTAGGGTTTCGAGCTTTTTTGTAATATGGCCAATATAGCGTGTCGATAAAGAGGACTTTCCAATTAGGTGACAGCTAGCATGGCCAGGTAAAAAAAGTTGAAAGGCCCGCTGACAAAGAAATTCAAAGTCGCTTCTTAGTCTATGTGATTGATCCACTTTTGATGTACAGGAGCACAAAAGCAGAAAGATGTAAGTCCTATGAATATTCGAAAGTGGATCCTTTAGCTTAACAATGTTCCTGTTTTCTAAAACAAAAGGGTACTTATCGGCATAAGCCTCTTCACGATATTGCAATATTTCATAACAGCTTTCTACAAGATCCTCATTGCCATTCAGTCTATCGTAAACACTTCCCCTATCTATTCCATCGGAATCCTGAGCTAACGCCAGCAGCTCGATAAAATCAGCATGATAATGAAAATTAAACTGAGAATCAGTCGGAGCAACATCTAAATTAATTAACAATCCTATGCCCCCTATTTACCAGATACTTTACTAAGTCTTTCTTTGATTAAGGAAGCAATTTTCTCAATCTCATTTACAACATCTAGGCTGGCGTCAGACTTTCTATCAATTACATATAGCATGTTCATTGCATCTTTAATGTTTTTCCTGGACATAGCGAGATGTTGATGGAAAGACGTAGTGCTGATACTTAGCCTTTCATGGGATTCATTAAGGTTTTCAGTCTCTAAAAAATGGTCTAAAGCAGACTCATCACCTAGTATTTCATTTAGTTTGGTTAAGCTTCCACTATCACCTTTTATAGCCACTTTTCCAGAAGACTTATCAAAAAACCAGAATATTAGCCTCTTGAAATTTTCCTTGTAAGAATCTTCATTTTTTAATCTTTCTAGAGGAGAAGGCCTTTCAAGCTCCACGCCAATGTACGACCTAATATGGTCTCTATTAATCGAGTCCATCAGGTAGTTGAAGTACAAACTCTCCTCATTCAGGTCATGTATATCAAAGAAGTTAGCCTTCTCTATTTCACAATACATATCATATGCAATTAGCAACCTTTTTACATAGTCAGATCGACTACCAATAGTTTTGGCAAGCTCTCGATAAGTATCAGGCACTATGGGGTCTTCTATAAGGGAGTTAAGATATCTAGCTTTAGCCACCAAACTCCACTCTTTGACTCCTGTTACATGCCGATAGCCAAGATATTTGTTAATCTCATCCCGAGAGTCAAATACAATGCACGGAATTTCTACAGGCCTACATTCGGTTTCTGAAATAACTCGAGAAATTTTATTTCTATTTTTCTCAACTAGATATGGGTCATTTAGCAATTTAACAGAAGCTAGCCGACGGTTACCTTCGACAACAACGTATTTACCCTCTTCCTCTACTACAAGTATCGGCTCACCTGGGAAAAAACCGTTATGGCCAATTGCAGCCATTAGCTCAATTAGAGATGCGTCTTGCAGCATCCACTCTATAACAGCTTTATCGGAACGTTCTATCAAGCTCTTGGGTAGCCTGGGGTTTAGATGATCTAAATATAGATCACTTAGATCGATAAATGTGTAGCTTTGTGACATCTTTATACCCACTAAATTTACAATATACTATGGTGTTGCAATCTAATAATTGTAAAAAACATTCTAATAAACATCATGACTGATGACGGTTTTTGGCACCTGAACCAGCCATACTGGGGCTAATTTTGCACCAAAGTCATACAATTCACCAGCTGTAGCATACATAACCTTTGAGTAGGAAAGGTTATGTATGCTACAGGGAGGCTGATAGGAGGCTCTTCTGTGTTTATGCACTAATCTCCCACTGAAGCTAGGTCTTTAGCTTCCGGTTTTCTGAGTTAAAGAAGTTAAAGGGGTCAAAGCCAGTGGTATCCCCACGAATTTTCAATAAATAACAAATAGTTAGCTTTAGAAGGGAACATTCATAGCCCTTGGTGATCAATTATTTCGCCAAAAACAAATTACCACCAGAGCTATGAACGCGACCACTATATTGAACAAAATCATCCCGTTTGTCTGCCGCCCATATGCATAAAACCCGACGAAATGCGTTAGCTGCATGTGTCTTGAGCCTGGCACAAGGTAATCTCTGTACTGTCACCAGTATTGGGCGTGGCATTCATTCTCAAGCCTATGAGAAACATCGGATCAAACGTTCCGATAGGTTGCTTTCAAACCCTCACTTACAAAAGGAATCGCTCTCTATTTATGCCTATATGTGTCGCGTCTTTACGGGAAAAGGACGCCCTGTCATCAGTGTAGACTGGTCAGATTTAGATGGACGAAAAGGACATTTTTTGATCAGAGCTGCCGTTGCATTTGAAGGGCGGGCGTTGACTTTATATGAGGAAGTTCATGATATTAAAACCAAAGAAAAACCTCGTACTCATCAACGTTTTCTGGCTATGCTTAAGATGCTCCTTCCAGGCAACACCAGGCCTATCATTGTCACCGATGCCGGTTTTAAAACACCCTGGATTAAGCTGGTCAAAGAGATTGGCTGGGACTATGTTGGACGTGTGCGCCGCCCCAGAAAGTTCTTCGATGAAGCGAGCCAGTCATGGCGCTGTATTTCCCATCTGTTTCCAAACGCCACTAGCAGGCCAAAAGCATTAAAACTGAAGATACTACAATCAGACCCTCAGCGTAGCAATCTCGTGCTCTATAAAGGCAAACCCAAGGGGCGCCATTCATTGAATCAAGATGGCTCAACGCGATCATCAAAAACGTCACTGACAGCAGCACGAGGCGCAAAAGAACCCCGGCTACTTATCTCCTCGTTACCCAAAAACAGCTCGTTCGCTAAAAAGAGCGTATCGATTTATCACACGCGTATGCAAATTGAAGAAAGCTTTCGGGATATGAAAAGTACTAAATTTGGTTTGGGCTTTGAGCAACATCATACAAAGAAGATAGAAAGAGCACGCCAGTTAGTGTTACTGACAACGCTGGCATCAATGGTGCTCATTCTGCTTGGGAAGGTCATTGAGTTGGCTGGGATGGCTTATCGTTTTCAGTGTAATAGTGCACGTGATCGCCGAGTCCTCTCACACTTTTATCTTGGAAAAAGAGCGCTCTCCACTAATCTAAAAATATCCCCTAGGCAATGGCGGGAAGGTATTAGGGAGTTTGCAGAACAGCTACTCAGGTCATCGAGTATAGTGTCTTAAATTCGTTGGGATACTACAGGCTTTGACCCCTTTAGTGCTTTAGTTTGTGCATTTTCCGTTTATTGACTCTGTAATTTTATCAGCGATTGTTTTTACGCCCTCGCCAATAATAGGGGTACTTTGGACTTCCAAACCATAGGTAGTAAATGGTTCACCTTTACCACCATGATAGAGCTCACCAGAGAATCCATAACCTTTAAATTTAATGGCGTGATTTTCTAACCACGCTTTACTGATACCTTCAGTATTTTCAATTGCTCTATGCGCACAATTAACAGCTATTGGTTTTTCACTATACAGCTCGAATATGGCTGAATTCGTTGTACAACCAGCTATCACAAGGGCCAGTAGTATTGGAATCGCTCTTCTCATGATTTATGCATAACGCTTTAGGTAAGAGGACGCAGCGAGCGAAGCTTGCGGAGTTCCCGCCCGTAGGACAGACTTGGCCTGTTTGTTATGTAGAAAATGGTTCAAAGATATACTCCCAGGCGAACACTGCCAAGATTAAGGTCGAGAACAAGCCGATTGATTTGAACAGTTTGCGCCGGTGTTCCAAGCCTTGTTGCGTAAGAAGTTTGGGATGTGCGACGATATTGAATGGGTTCCACCGGATTGACCGAAAAGACTCCTTGGGCAGATCTTTACGCCGTTCTGCGGTCATGCGAAAAAGGTTCACGACTGCTTGAACCCAAAGGAACGGCCCAAAGACGATTGCCACAGCGAAGAGGATCAGTTGAACGACAATGCTCAGGAGCTTTACTCCTGCCGTTTGGTTTAAGTCCACACCAAAATATAGGACTGCCCATGCGGTTAATGCCAACCAAACGGCACAAACTAGAATGCATACGATAAGTGCGATGCGCTTTGGTTGAAGGTTCAAATTAGAAGGCCCGGTCTTTTTCTATATAACGCTTAGGGTAAGCGAATAGGAGAACGCGTAGCGTTTGACGAATCCGCTTGACCCTTTTGTTAGGTGTTTTAGCTATGTTGAAGTAAGAACTCACTGATTTCTCTCTTTAGCTCCAAATCTGATGTCAACTTTGCCGCTTCATTAGCCTCTTTTGCAAGCATTACCCCTTTTTCAGAATCACCAGCCTCTGCGTACAATTCAGCCATTGCTATTTTTTTTGACGCTACATCTTCCACCAAATCATACTGTTCTGCGCTTTTAAGTGCTTTCTTATAAAGATTTAACGCTGCACTAGCAGCTGTTGTGAAATCTGCAAGAGTTTCCCAATGGAATGGATGGCTTTGACCATTGACCTCAGCAGACTTACATAACAGCTCTAAATCGTGATAAGCAGACCAAATCGACCTTTCATCCTCTGCTGCCGAAGCATTCACAATGTCCAACGCCAGTTGGTGAATTTCATCGTACAGAGGTGGCTTCATAGTCATAACACCTACGCCTTTATAATTTGCCGCCTGGTATGCAGCGTAAAACGGTCAAATTGATAGTCTTGTTAAATGCCGTCTCTTTCGTTGGCATATAGTTCATATTTTTCACCAAATTCTAATTCAAGGGCTATACGTAGAAAACCTGGATATGCAAACCAATATTGCCTACGCATATGATCATTGAATTTTTCGGCTCCCATTTCTTCTGCGTACATTTTCTGGTGATAGACATTAATTGGGCTGCGATCAATAGTGATAATTTGTTTTCTATGCTTCTTTAGCAAGAGTCTCAACTGCTTGTTGGTATTTATACCAAAGTATCGAAGCTCACCTAATTCTTCGCTATAGCCACTATCACTAGGAGCATAATCATTAACCTTCGGAAACAGACATCGAAGGTTTTTGTACACAAGAGCTTCATCTAGCTCCTTTTGATCAATTTCGTATCTTGCGCTGTGATTCATAGGCTCTTAACGGCTCAATGTGCGGCGAGCGTTAGCGAGTTCAGCCCGTAGGGCGATACTGCCTTTGCTTGTTAAGTGTGGGGCTTCCGGCACGCTAAATTTTGTAATATTTTTTTGCATCTTTCTCTGACAAACCTGATGGATAACTGCCATTGTTGTCTTCCCAGTACGCACCACAAACAGAGCATTGGTTTTACCGAGCTTGGCGATCAAAATTAGTGCCGCCAATTTCTATAAAAACCTTATCTCTATTGATTCCACTGGCCCATGCATTTCTGCATTTCTCACAGCCTGTATCCTCAAACATTGCTCTGGGTAACACTTAACACTCTAATCATGCGCATGCGCGTTTTGGCACCACAAGACTGAGGATGAGGGAGTTGTATCTATTTGAACTAAAAGATAAATTCTGAATCACGCTATTATTCATCCCCTGAAAATACGCCAGCACGGTTTGCTGTTGTTAATGGCACGCTTTGTCACCTGCCATACTTCCTATCTGACTGATCATGCACCACTTCTAAAGGTTATTCCAGTGATAAACCGACGTTCAGCGGCAAAGGGCTTTGATCCTTTAGCTATGTGCCCCCTTTAGTAGAGAAGCAACTGTGGTCATAGGGAAGGCTGCTTTTTTCAAATCACTCCAAACAATATTTTTGCTTTATAAAGTGCATATATAGTTACTTTATTTTCATTAAATAGAGTTAATGTGACTAAATTAGGACTCTATTCTATGGTTTATTGACGGATGGAGGTTAATGTCCTAAATTCTATACATAAGTCTTTCAGATAACAGTTAATGTAACTAATAAGGTGCTTTGTATGGTAAATGGTAAGTCTGCCTTTGCACTGGCGGAAGAGCTGGGGGAGCGTTTAAAGCAAGCCCGATTAAATCGGGATCTGACTCAGTCTGAAGTGGCTGCCTTAGCCGGTGTTGCCCGTAAAACCGTATTAAATGCCGAAAAAGGTAAAGCTCAGCTGGAAATATTTATCGCTATCATGATCGCGCTGGATCTGACGGAGCAGCTGAATCTGTTTCTGCCAAAGCAGGAAATATCCCCCCTGCAGCTGGTCAAACTACAGGGTAAAAAACGGCAAAGAGCATCAGGCCGGCGTCGGGAACGTGAAGAGGATAAGGCTGAATGGTAATGGAAGTACTCAATATCCGCTATCAGGAGCATGATGTCGGCGCCGTTAGCTTTGATAGTGATACAGGGGTTGGTGCTTTTGAATACGACCCTGGCTTTATAAAAAAAGGGATTGAGCTTTCCCCTGTAAAGATGCCTTTATCAACACGAATATTTAGTTTTCCAGAACTTGATTTCAACACCTTCAAAGGCTTGCCCGGATTAATCGCAGACTCTTTGCCCGATGATTTCGGTAATACCGTACTGAACGCATGGGTCGCTGCCCAGGGTAAGTCGCCGAGTGAGATTACTCCCCTGCAGCGGCTTCAATATACGGGAAAAAGAGGGATGGGGGCGCTTGAGTATGCACCAGCAACAAAGTTGCGTAGCCTCAATGCCTCGCAACAGGTCGAGATTCAGTCTCTTGTCGCTATCGCCCAGGACATTCTGGACTCCCGTGGCCGCTTCACCATCGAACTCAATCAGGATCAGCAGGAAGACCGTGAAGCGATGCTCGCTTTACTTTCCGTTGGCACCAGTGCTGGCGGAGCAAGACCCAAAGCGGTACTGGCATTCAATGATGATTTTTCCCAGGTTCGCTCGGGACAGACGACGATTCCTGAAGGTTATACGCATTATCTGATGAAGTTCGACGGTGTCAGTGAGCACAATACCCATCAGGAAACCTTTGGTGACCCTCTGGGCTATGGTGCTATGGAGTTTGTTTATCATCTGATGGCCAAAAGCTGTGGTATTGAGATGATGCCATGCCGGTTACTTCAGGAGGGTGACAGAAGGCATTTTATTACTCAGCGCTTTGACCGGATGGGCAACCAGAAGATCCATGTTCAGACACTCAACGGCCTGGCACATGTTGATTACAAAAAACCAGGCTCATTTTCCTATGCCGAAATATTCGGTATCGCCCGGCAACTCAAACTTCCAGCCACAGAGGCTGAACAGATACTCAGGCGTATGGTCTTTAATATCATTGCCCGCAACCATGATGATCATGCCAAAAACTTTGCGTTTATTTTGCAGAATGAAAAGTGGTCACTCGCACCGGCATACGATTTAGCTTATAGCTATAAGCCTGGCAGTCAATGGGTTAGCAGCCATTGGATGAGTCTGAACGGTAAACGAGATAACTTCACCCGTGCTGACTTTTACAGCTTGGAGACGTTAAGCCCTCTGTTCAGCAGGCGTAAGATCGACACTATTATGGATGAAACTATCGAGCATCTGTCCAACTGGCCAGCCTTAGCCCGTGAATGGAGTGTTCCTCAGTCGCTCATCACGGAAATAAGCTCGAATTTGAGACTTAATCTGTAACAACTGAAAGCGGCCAGGTAACAGACTGTGGAGTAGGGCCAGATCGAAGCCTGATGATTTTATTTGTCCAGCGTCCTTGCTTGGGCGCTCTGTTAGCGATGGAATATTTTCGCGGTTTTGACATTAGAGTCACCAAGCACGTCCTTAAGTTGACTCGCTATTTTATCCATAGCTTCAAAACCTTTCAGCTTGGTGATACCACCGTCTGAGCTATGTATGACAATGGATTTGATCTTACCGTGTACAGGCTGAATTACGGCTTTCGTAATGCTACTAACCTTCAAAGAGCGAGTTTCAGTCATGTCTGATATAGATATAGCGTCCTGACTGATTTTAAGGGATATTTTGTTGCTATTGGCTTTCCAGTATTTCAGTTCTTTGAATTTTTTAAAGCCTGGATAGATGAATAAAATACCGAGTAAAAACTTCCAGCTTTCTTCAAGGGCCATTGCATATGCAAAGCAGACCCCTGCCACGATAAAGGCTAAGCCCATGGCAATAATGTTGAGTTTGCAACGCCGTATAAATTTCTTATCGAGTTTGTATGTCATACCCGTACTTTGCTTCCTTGCAGATCGCTAACGCCTTTGTCAGCCGCGTTTTGAGACCGCAAGACGGAGGATAAGAGAGTTGTATCTGTCTGACGTAAAAGAACAGTTCTGAAGCACGCTATTATTCATTACCTGAAAGGATGCCAGCACGGTTTGCTGTTTGTCATGGTGTGCCTGCCATACACCCTGTCTGACTGATAATGCACCACTTCTACAGGTTATTCCATTGCCATTAATCATCTCTGCGCCCTTGGCATGCTCTTTGGATACTGTGCTAACAGGCCCCTGTGCTGAGCAATTCAGCATGCAGGGTAGAGAGATAAAAGTAACTCCCTGAACATAGCCGTTAGCCTGGACGTATGCAGACACAGTTTATTGTCAATCCGGTTTCTATTTGTCACGTTTTACCCGTAAAATAACCCCACGCTGGGCATTCCTATAGGATTGATTTGGATAGGATTGATTTGAACAGGACAGGTTACACTATTAGCTGACAATCAATCCCTTACTGCTGATTCAGGCAGGTGATGCACGGCCGCTATACAGGGAGTCTTATGAAAAGGATTTTTCCGACAGTGATTTCAATTCAGTCAGTTAGTCCGTTTATACTCAGTCGCTCTGTCTGCATGTTCCTGGGTATGGGTGATGTGCATCAGGGTAAAACTGGATAGCGTTAAGTTGCTCTAAACAGGATAGTTTTCCGATTTCATACAACAATGTCTGTCTTTATGCTGCTTGTTTATATGGATATTTACTAAAGCTTATTTCTTAAAATTTTAATCTGGATGGAAAATGAAGAAACGTATTATTGTTGGTCTGGTAGCCGTTGCCGCTGTAGCCGGTGGGCTGCCTTATGTCACCGGGTATGTTGCAGAGTCACAAACTAAGCAGTCTGTTGCTGACTTTAATTTACAGTCACAGTCACTTTATGGACAGGTTGAGATTGTAAAATATGAGCGTGGCTATAACTCTACCTATGCTGAGTATAAGTGGGTGACGAATCCGGAACTGCAACAAGAGCTGGCCATCAGCGAAATAGTGCTTAGCTGTGACGGTACGCACAACATGTTCAGTTTTGACTATTCATGCGTTCTGAAAAATATGGGGCCTCAGGATGAGCAGATCCGGGCCGTTTTTAAAGGTAAAGAACCACTGATTGTTGAAGGTAACATTGGCCTGACCGGTGATGAAACGTCTCTGATGACCATCAATCCGTTCGAGATAATCACGCCGTCGAATGTCCGGATCACCTCGGACGGTTGTCGCATAAGTACATCGGCTAATGCATCAATGTCAGAGCTTAAGGTTGAAGGCACGTTTTCACCGGTGACCGTGGTGGATACTTCGGGTGGTGAGGTGCGTATCAGCGAGTCTACCCTGACGATGGATGGCGGTATGCTGGAGAAGAAGTATTTCCTCGGTGACAGCGTGGTTAACGTCAATGATATAACGGTGATCGCCCCAATGCTGGATGTGCCTGTTGTTGTTAACGATGTTTCTATGGTGTCCAGTGGTCAGGTTGATAATGGCATGTACAGCGGCTCTGGCAGCTTTAATATTGGCCAGTTTACCCTGCCTGCCGCTTTGAACAAACGGACCAACACTGATGTCTTGGTTAAAGATGTAAGCATCGGCCTTAGCTTTGCAGACGCCCCGTTTGCACCGTTGGCAGAACTCTCTGATTACTCTTCAAAGCTGGCAGAACAGGCATCAGCAACCGGCGCGGTTGATCCGGGCATGATGGGGATGGATGAAGAGTATCTCAAAGCGCAGGTGTTAGCATTGCTGAAAAAAGACCTGGCGATCAACCTCTGGGTGAATTCTGACATTAATGAGGGCGCTCTGGAGTCTCATGTGAATACCCGTTTAACCAAGGATATTACCGCAGAGTTTATCTCAGAACTGGAGACCGGCGGCGCATTAGCCGGGTTGAAACTGTTGCAGATGGTTGATATGGATATCCTGGTGGCTATTCCTGATAGTGTGATTCAGCTTTCTCCGGAAGTTGCTATGATCGCGGCGATGAGCAATAAATTTGTTGCGGATGATTCTGGATTAACCGCAAAACTGGTGCTTCAGGACGGCGCTATTACTCTTAATGGTCAGCCGACATCGATTGAAGCGCTGATGCGTAACTAAGGCGATCAGCTATTGATCGCCTGGCGGCGTTGCAGGCCCTGATAGGGGATTGTGGCTGAGATTCATTGGCCAAAGCAATGTCAGCAAGATATAAAAAAGGCTGCTCACCCGAGCGGCCTTTTCTGTTTTAAAGCTCCTGTTTTAAATTTCTATTTTAAATTTCTATTTTAAATTTCTATTTTAAAGTCCTGTTTTAAAGTTCTGTTTTAGCCTGTTGTTCTATCCCGAACGGTCAGAATACCAGGCTGTTCAGGGGCGCTGTTTGTTTCCTCTCTCAGGGTAAAGGTCGCCAAACGCGGTGACCATATAGTCGACAAAAGCCCGAATCTGGTTTGGGATGAAGCGGGATTGTGCATACTGCAGAATCACCTGTCCCTGATAGTTGCCTGAGATATGCCAGTCGGGTAAGACCTGTATTAATGCCCCTGATTGCATCTCTTGCTGCGCGGCAAAGTCTGGAAAAATGGTGATGCCCATATTGCGAAGCGCTGCGTCTTTTCGAATTTCGCTGTGATTGGAAGCAAAGCTCTGATGGATTTTGATGGTGACTTTCTGCTGAGCTTTGCTGAGCGTCCAGTAATCGTCAGCGGCTTCTTCGCCTAATGGAATGCACTGATGATGAATTAACTCATGCGGGTGGGTGGGTATTCCCGCACCTTCCAGATAGGCAGGGCTGGCGCACATGACTAATGCTGAATGGGTTAAGGTTTTCGCTATGAGTCCTTCTAATGGCTGCTGAGTCAGTCGAAAAATCAGATCGACGTCTTCACTGACCGGATGAATAAACCGGTCTGTTGCGTTCAGATTTACCCTGATTCCGGGATACTGCTGGCAGAAATCGAATACCAGCGGGGACAAAATCTGTTTTGCGAAAGCTTTGGGTGCTGCGACCGACAGGGTGCCCGTGGTGACATCCTGTGTGCTTTGTGCGGCCTGAATAGCCGCTTTAGCCGATTCCAGCATGTGTTTACATTGTTGATAAACCTCTTGCCCTGCGACGCTCAGGCGAACTTGTCGGGTGGTTCGCTCGAGTAGTTTTATGTTCAGGTTCTGTTCCAGTCTGTTGACTGAACGGCTGACGGAAGAGGTCGCCATGGCCAGTTTTTTCGCTGCTTTAGTAAAATTTTGTTCCTCTGCTACAGCAACAAAAACAGCCATTTCTGTGAGTAGAGGAATCAGTTCATTGTTGTTCACAGCGCAATTATCCTTTGCTTTTTAGATATATTGTTCCAGAAATATAAGTAGCTATCATGCCTGGTGTCAACGTAATGCGCCGTTATTAACATGTTATCCGGCCATTTTTTTAAGGAAAACATCATGCAGAACACCTCAGCTTTTCACGCTATAGCCAGCCTCAGCGATTTTGTTCACCTGGGAGAAACCGGTGGAATGAACTCAGAAATAGCCGGTATCCGGGATATCGGGGTCATCGCTGATACTGAAAGGGCTGGTGAATGATGACTTTAGCTTGCCGATCATCTGCCTGGCTCAGAGGAAAGCTGCGCTTGCCGCTCACCGAGATGCTGTTGCTATTGGTAGCCATTTTCTGGGGCTCCAGCTATGGGGTCACTAAAAGTGCGCTGGTGTTTTCCAGTGTCTTTATGTTTATGGCGATCCGCTTTCTGCTGACCTTTGCTCTGTTGATTGTTCCTCTGGTGAGGGATTTTCGTGCTAACCGCAACGCTGACTGGCACGTTGCTATTCCTTCAGGGGGGATTCTGTTTGCTATTTTTTGTTGTGAGATCGTTGGCATATCTGAAACGACAGCGACCAATGCTGCTTTCTTAATTAGTTTGTCGGTTATTCTCACCGCGTTTATGGAGGTCGTGGTTAACCGAAAGCCGCTGGACAGGTACTATCTGCTGCTCTCTGTTTTCAGTGTGACGGGGGTTTATCTACTCACCTATAGTGGTCAGCTAAGCCTGACCCTGAATCACGGGGACTGGTTGATTCTGGCCGCAGCATTGCTGCGTGCCCTGATGGTGACAGTGACGAAACAGCTGACACTCGGTAAGCAAATTACGACCCTGAGTCTGACGGCGATTCAGTCAATGATTGTCGGCCTGGGGGCGTTTGTGCTGCTGATTATACAAACAGAGTTTAACCTGCCAGATATACCTGCAGACCTCTCTTTCTGGTGGATGACTCTTTATCTGGTGGCATGCTGTACACTGTTTGCGTTCTTTGTACAGAACTATGCTGTGCGTAAAATTTCGCCAACGAAAGTGTCACTGCTGATGGGAAGTGAACCGGTATTTGGAGCATTGTTCGCATATCTGTATCTTGATGAAGCGATGACTCTTATACAATTCACCGGGGCTGTGGCGATATTGTGTAGTGTTTACCTGGCTTCGGTACGCTCTGCCTAGCGCTTTTCTACTTTCCTTAATCCTGTATGCCTGAGTTGCTGGTGTTTCTCACAGAACCTGAAAAGGGAATAGAAACTCCGGGCGTTGGGAATCACTCTTAAATACTTTGTTATGGCTGCGTATCTGCCAATCACTTACTTCACCTCGAGAAACGTAGCCATTTTTTTAAGTGTTATTAAAGCTTTATCCAATTCATCGCGCTGAATCTGCTGCGCTCCCGATTCTGCCCACGTTGCTTGTTTTTTGTCGAGTTTCTCATACACAACAGCACCTTTCCCTGTAAGTGCGACTAACTTGGCTCTTTTGTGATGGGGGTTATCCAACATTTCAACCAGCCCATCTTTTGCCATGACATCAACAACCCTTTGCGTTGCCTGCCGGCTTTGCCCCATGACACGGCCGATTTCTGACACTGTCACCGGTTCATTAGATTTAACGATTGCTCCCATCACCTTCCAGCGTGCACTACTTAAGCCGAACTCCTCAGAAATTTTGTCCCCTTCAATATTCAGGAGGCCACTTACTTTAAAAACTTCCAGAATGATCTCTGTGAAAACTTCACCATCAGTCGTCATAGGCTACCTTGACAATATGTTGTCATGTTATACACTCAAATATAGTTTGACAACATGTTACCAAAATCGATAATCGAAGAGAACATTATGACTCCCCAACTTCACCGTTTCTGTGCAGTCATTGCCACTTTATGCGTCGCTACATTTTTTATTTCAACTCTGACAGTAGAGCTATTGGGTAGTACTGAGTCCGTACAGCTGGTTAAATCACTGATTTTATTCCCAGGCTTACTGATACTGATTCCAGCGATTGCCGTTACAGGTGCAACTGGAGCGATAATGTCGAAGCAGTGCAAGGGCAAAATCATTGAACGTAAGAAAAAGCGAATGCCTTTTATCGCATTGAATGGTTTAGTCATTCTGGTGCCTGCTGCCTACTTTTTAGATCACTGGGCTGGCTCAGGCGAATTTGACACTCAGTTTTACTGCGTACAAGTACTTGAGCTGATTGCAGGAGCAATAAACCTAACCTTAATGTCGCTAAATATTAAGGATGGTAGGAAATTCAGACCAAATAATGTACAAAATCAGACAAACAGCATCTGATTTTAAGGTGGTGAACAAAAGACACTTTTCCTGTGCCAGCCTTTCGAAGCTATACGGCATGGGTCTTTATCAATAGAGCAGGGCGTTCATTACCTTTAACGCCTTTATAACCCGCCGCGTAGCGCGAAGCAGCGCTTTTAGCGGTTCTGCACGAAGTACGTTCGTTGACAAACCTGTTAGCGATTATCGACTAAGGTTTCCACCTGGCATGCAAATGATAAGTATCTATAAGCCTCTGGATTTTTGGCGTTTCGCACCCCGTCTCGGCAATGACCTTATAGACAGCGCTTGTTGCTCGCTTACCACCTGCAACCAGAAAACTTTCTGCTTGAGCCTTACTCATAGTCGGTTTTCTTTTTTGTACCTCCCTTATTGCGAACGTTGTAACCATTTGATAGTTGGCTAAAAAGGAAGTCAGTTCTTCAGGCTTTGGCTTAATACACTTTCCAGCAGCCGCACTTGATAGGGTAAATTGTTGGAAAATCCTGAGGATATCCGTTTTATCTGCAGCCTGTGACAGGCTGGAAAACAAGACTAAAACGACTAAGTATTTCTTCATAACACTTCCTTGTGTAAGTCGGGTGGCTAACGTTTAGCACACGGGCCGAAGTATGCGAAGCTTACCGGGGTCCGAGCCGCGTAGCGTGCTGCAATTGGTCAGGTGCTTTCACTCTAAGGCCCAACCTTTTGCTTTAAACTAACCGCTTTTTCAAATGCTTTTGCTCTTAACTCATAATTTTCACAAGCATGGGCATCGATTTGCTTGTATAAATTGTAAGCCTCAGAATTTTTACCGACACTTTCTTTATCCAGAGCTGACTTGAATGTAATTTCGGCTTCTTGCTCTGATATGCAATCACTGTTTTTATACATTCCATATGCGATTAACAGTAGTAGAGGAATCAAACAGGCCAGCACAATAATTCCGTTCTTCATCGATCCGCTTCCTGCACCGCCTTGTCATGTATTCTCACGGGATGCGATATGATGAATCAGCTTTCCACGGCATATAAAGTAGTAAGCAGCTATGGAAAACAGGATAAGCTGGGATAACGCAGTAATGCCTTTGGAAACCGCAGCCTTTCGTAGAGAGTCCGCCATTGAAGCAAAATCGGACGATCTACCAGCAGCATCTGCAAGATGCAAATGCGCATAGACAGCACCAATTGCTTCGGGGATCGATATTATTGCCAGCACCAGCAAGTAGATTCCAAATATTCTAATTGCTACCCAGATCCATTCACTCTTACTCATTTTCCATCCTTAGTGCATAACGTCGAGTTACAATCTTGAACATCTTGTTAGCCTTTTCTCTTTCCGAACCATAACTGGATGACAACCCAGCTGCAAAAAACAAGAGCAGCAAAGTGGATGGGGGCCCAATAGGGTACCCATGGCTCCAGGGGAAAAGATTCAAAATTCGTTCCCGTAGCAATGCTACAAGGATGCTCACCTTTCAAATTAATGCCGAAGAAATATCGGGCTACTTGATAACCGGAGAAGGGTAACGCCAATAATACAGGCAATGAGAACCAGCGCACCAACAATCTTCGCGGTCGCCCAATGAGAGCAACGCCAGAAAGAGCTAAAATTGCTGGCACGAACATGAATAATGATACAAGCCAGACATCGAGACTGCCCTGAGTACAGGTCGTCACTTCCACCAGTGTAATCAGGAAAACCACGATACTCAGTAGCAAAAGCGAGATGATTGATGCCGTCGTTGTCATATTTTTGGCTAAGGTTTTAATAACTGGCAAAATAATAGATAGTGAAGCGGCGCATTATTTTGTCCATGTTGATTTTCTCATTAGCTGTTTCATGATAGGTAGAAGAAGTATTATGTACGAAAATGCCATGATATATATGTACCTGTACGGATGTGCCCAACCTTTACCAGAAAACTGATTACCAAAAAACACAAAACTAATTGCAGTAAATATTAACATTGTAATTATTGTGGTTTTGATTTTACTTATGCGGCTCAGTCTCAGTACGCAATTTTGTACTAATGACACCACAAAGAATGCAGCGATGATTATTTGCACCCCTATACTCCATCCGATACCACCCCTTTGTGGTCTTCCCATATGTTCTGCGATCGCTTCGCCGACAACATATGCGATAAGCAGAAGGATAGCGCTGACTGATGCAATGAATACTGCAGTTATTATTGGTTGTTTTTTCATTATTACAGTCCACGTCCACAACAGGGGCCAAAGGTAGTGGAGTTAATGTGCGGTACAGTGAGCGAAGCGAACCGCAAATTGGCGGAGCCTGGTTTAATCCCTTGCTTGTGATAGTTAGCCGCATTTACCACTTGTAACCACATATTTTCAGCCCATCTGTTGATAGCTCTATTGGATACTCTCCCAACCGGTCGATCATCTCTTTTATTATAATGATGTCATTCTGCTTTTTAGGTAAAGGTCGCTTGATATCGGAATGTGGAATTTCATATTCACGTGGAATAAATATCCAGTCTATTTCTCTATATGGGCCGTAAGGATAGGGAAGATCATCACCGAATGACTCATCTGATAATGTTGGTACAGAGGCTATAAACACTCTATCATTGTTAACAAATTTCCACTGAATTCCATGGGCAACTCTATCAATCTTATTAAGCAATTTTATCCACTTTGTATTACTCATCAAAGCAGTGGTAGCACTGGCGATTTTTCTCTCAGTTCGCCTTACAGTTTCTTCAGCATTTCCCATATTCCTACCTATTCGGCTAACGCCCAGCACAATTGGAGGAGCGCAGCGACGATCGATTGCTGCTTTTTTGTTAGGCTACATATCAACAAGTTGAACTCCCCTGACAACCTTCACGTTTGAACTGCCTCTTGACGGTTCAAAAGTACTGGGGACTTTACAGCTGGTAGAAAAGTAGTTTTCCGAATTGGCTGCTACCCCTGATTGAACAATATAGTCACACTCAGCAACAAAAGTCGGAGTTTGATCAAAAAGCTCAACTTCCAAAGAAACGCTTTCATAGTTCGCATTAGACGAGTTTTGAATTAAGCCGCTAGCAATAACTTCAGTTTCAGATACTCCTTGAACTAGTTTAGTGTTATTTATTGTGACACCTAAAATACTTGGCCCTTCGAGCCACACCCTGGAGCTTTCATATGAGTTGTCTGGCGTAATAAAGTTATAGGTAAACCCAGTAACGATTAGGACAGCAACTGAAAAGCCTAAACCAAAAATAAAACCATGCAGTAATTTTTGAAACATTTGTGTGCCTAACGCCTCGCTAAACGATGAGCGTCAGCGAGTCCAGTGGAGGCCGCGCTTTTTGCGGCCGTAACGAGTATGAGCGGTTTGTTATGCCTTAATAGCCTTCGAACCACGGAACTTCCTTAACAGGGACAATGTCATTATTTGTCGACTCTAAAGAAACGATATAGTGAGGTGTTGTCTGATTAAACACCTCGTCAGACTCCGCCTCTTCAGTTGAAAAGCACTGAGCGACTGTGACTTTATAGTTTCCCGAAGCCACTTTTATGACCTGCCCGACTTCGTGTGTTTCGGGAAGTGTAACATCTTCGAATTGAGCTGCCATCGTTAAGCTTTCGTATGTTGTGAGTAGTAGCTTTCCATTTGTTTTGATGCCAGATTCGAATGATCGGAAGCCGGTTTCATTCGATGAACCAAAAACTAGTTTAACAATCCAGTTTCCGTAGCCACAGCCCCAAGGGATTAGAGCACCACGTTCATTTTGTTCAATAAAGTGCTTTTTTAATCCTTGGATAGTCCAATCCTCAGAGACGAAACCAAGATAGCTTTCTGGATCAAGAATTGCAAAACAACCGTAATCGGCTGGAATGGTAAATATTTTCTCAGTCATCGATTCCTTGTGGAGCACTCGTCAATACAACGCCGGGTTCACTGGAGGAGCGGGTGCCGCGAGTGATTCCAGTGCAACCCTTTGTTAGCTGCCAACAAATGACTATGCCAGCTGAAATAATCTTTGGTAACTGAAAAACTCAATTTCCCGGCCTCTTACTTTTCCTGAACTCTTTTAATTGTTTTTTCGGATAGTTTTTAATTCTCTGTGCTCTTGATCACCTCTTGACATCAATTATAGCCTTCTTTTTGAAGCTAACGCTGCGAACACAGGCCGAGCGAAGCAAAGTACAGTGTTTTGCATTGCACGATTGACCTTGTTAATGGCTTACGCAACTTGAACCTCGTTGAAATTTGGGTTTTCTTCCAGCAGTGTTTTAAAAAACACAAAGCAGTTATCTGAAGCACTCATTTTATTCTTGCCAAAGAGCTTCTCTTTAATACTTCGGTACTTATCGACCTGGAATACCCACTCGATTTCATCTTTTGGACTATCGCCTTCTTCGAAGTAGGCACAAGCACCAATTAGATAGTTATTGCCTTCAAACTCCAATTCACTATACCAACCCCAATCTTCTGCATCAGGTTCAGTAATTTCGAGTTTCCCCGCCAACTTCGATTTGAGCCAAACAAGCAGAGATATACCGTAGATCGGATTGATGGGATTCTCTATTTCCTTAGATACATCAAACATTGAAGTCTTAAAGTGTATGGCTTGGCTCATGACTCTCCCCGCCTACTAACACTTATGCTCAGTGGCGCGCGCCGTTGGCGCGTCCGCTGGAGCATTTTGTTACATGTTTTTAATCCTACTTTTTTCTCTGCTTGCAAGATACTTTAGCTTTTTAGCTTTTATTTTATATCCACATCTTTCAGCTGCTTTCCATCCAGCCTCCAAGCCTATATATGCAATACTGTCCATTTTCTTAAACCACTTGTATGCATGGTTAAACGCAGCTCTCGCGACATCATCGCTACTTACATTCAAACTATATTCAAATGCTGCATGGATAGCCATCCGGCCTAATCCAATATCAATCCAATCATCAAATTGTCTAAACTCAAAGCCAATACTCTCTATTACCTGGAGTCCTTCTACTGGCGCCCCCATCTTGGTATAGAGTCCTAAGAGAGTATGGCTCACACTAACCTTATCCCAGTGGGATTCTTTACTATCGAGCTCTTCTTTTACAAGATCAATGGCCTTTTCGTATTCTCCAAGATCCTGGTAGGCATATTTAAGCTTACTTTTTTTAGTATCTGAATCAGGCTCTATAGCTATCCATTTATCCAAATATTCCTTAGCTCGCTCAGGTTGCCCAAGATCCATATAGCGCTCGAATAAAACGTAGGGTTCTTCATCCATTTCACTAGTCGGATATTTAGAAGCGATTCTATCCCACCATTTATCCAGGCGATTCGTTAAATCGAGTGATTCATAATCACCTTGAATTTCTTCATGTACCTCAGGATAGTTTTCGGCTACGTATTCTTCAGTTCTGTCGCGTAATGCAACGAACATGAATTCCCTATCAAAACCGCAAGCCGTGTCAAAATTGGCAAACTTCGCTCTACAGAACAAAGGTATATCCTCAGCATTCCTATAAGCTGCCAATAGATATGCACCCAGCCACAAAGCCTCACCAATACCCTGAAATGAATCTTTTTCTCTAGCAATAACTTCTTGTCTAAATAAATACCTAATCAGCTCTTCATCGCTATCGTTGTGATCATATTGCAACGCAAGTAGTATCGAATACCTCTCCATTTCATTAGCGTCATGCACACCTCTTTCTTCGGTGCTTTGAGCAAGATAAGACGCATCTGACCAAAAATCTTTACTGGCTCGGTATTTATCTAGATTATTCATTAGATCTCATTTGACATGTAACGCCCAAAGCAGCGGCGCGCGTTAGCGCGTCCAGCCACGGAGTGGCGATACTGCCTTTGCTTGTTATACGCTTTGCTCACGACTCACCTTTGTATGGCTTGAAATCAGCAAACTCGTAGATTTTTTTGACATATTCTTTGCCATTGAGATCACGCGCATAAGCCTGAACCTCTAACTGCTTATTGGGTGCAATGTATATGTCAGTTCTTAGCTCCTCAATTACTGACGCCTCTAATTCATGCTGCGCAAGAAGCCTTGGAAGCCACTCTTTATAATACTCAATACTTTTGGTGATTCGCTCGCTGAATAAAGGAGCCACCTTACTTTCTGGATATAGCCAATAAATAGAAATCTTTTTACCTTTGGCTTTAACCGCTAACTCTTTAAGCTCTTTAAATACAAACTCACCATCAACATAGTTCTCGAAGCTCACATATGAGTGGCTTAGATTATGTGATAGTGATTTGATGTTCTTCAATTTCATGATTGCGTATAACGTCCGGCTAAGCCGCCGGAACGGAATTGATTGTTTTGTGCGAGCGTAGCGGAAAAGCACAAAACGAGCAACGTAGTGGAGATCGGCTTGAGCCGTTTGTTAACACCTGGCTATGAATCATCTTCAAGGCGTTTTCCTAGACCAACAACATTATCGTTGCCATAACCAATTGCAGCATAGAATGCGATAACTGCTTCATTCGTGGTGCGTACCTGCAAGTTGATTTTAGGGCAACCTTTATCTTTAATTCGCAACTCTACCTCCTGCATAATAGACTGGCCATAGCCTTTGCGTTGTTCCGAAGGCTTAACAGCCAGATAATTAATCCAGCCTCGATGACCTTCATAACCACCCATTACAGTTGCTACTATTCCATTTTCATTGGTGCCAACCAGAAAAAGATCAGGGTCAACTTTAAGCTTTCGCTCTATATCTCTGGTTGGATTATTTTGTGGCACAACTAAGCCACATTCTTCCCAAAGTAAAATGACGGAATCTTGATCTTCTTCGTTGTATACGCGTACTTTCATATGAGTGTTAACGCTCCGCTAAACGGCGAGCGATAGCGAGTCCGGTGGAGGCCACGCTTTTTGTGGCCGGAACGTATTTGAGCGGTTTGTTATGCCTTTGGACGCACGAAGTCACCACCTGACCCTTTTATAAAATTTGCGTTTTCACGATTGAAGCACTCACCAGATAACTGCCAAAAATCACCTTTACTTCGAGAGTGCACTATATACTCAATTACTTCCGATTCGGTGGCAAAGATAATAACGTTATGCCCATCTGACTTAAGCACATCGGTATGTTCTGACACCTGCCAATTAAAACCAAGAGCCTTCTCTGACATTTCGTTGTATGGCCCTAGAAAGCATACCTTTGTCCATTTATCACCACCCAGCGTGGAAAGGTTCAAATTTTCGAAATTATTAGCCTTGATATCAGTATAAATTTCTTCACTCGTTTCACTTGCCACATACCCATTATCAGTGCAGCCAAAAAGGGAAGCTAAAATAAAAATTATTGCGGTTCTATTCATAGGCATAACGTCCGAATCAGCCGTACTGCTGTTTGGTGTCGGCTGAATTTGTTTGTTATAAACCTGCTTGCATCATTATCTCGTTTATAGATAAAACTATGTTTTTTCTAAGTATCTCAGAAACATGTTGCTTGTCTGTATCTGAAAGGTCATCCCAAGTTGCAGGTAATTCTTCAATATTAATTGGCATTAGCTTTTGTAAGTAACAAGCACTACATTTCTTCCTGCCCTGAATATATGGCGCAATGTTTAAAGCCACATAAGTATTCGCTTGCATAGCATTTCCGAAAGCGGACCGCTGATTGACGCCATAGCCATATGTACCGGGAGTTGCGTAAACATCACGAGGAATTAGTTCAATGATCATGTCATACTTTTGTCTTTGTAACTCATCAATCAATTGAGCTTGAAACCCCTGGTTTTCTAACCTGTTGGTAACGGTATCAGTTAACAGCTTAGAAAAACCAGGATCGTTTACTTGGGCATACTCATTATTAAACATGGTGGTTCCAATAGTTACGAAGTTAGGCGTATCAGGAAAGTGATTGATGATGCCCACAGTTTTGACAGATTGAAGCTCAGTTTGTTTTAACGTTGAAGCACAGCCACCTAAAAAGCTTAGAGTTAAAATAGCGATTGTTAACTTGAAAATTTTTTTCATGGAACATCCTTTTAAGATTTATAGTCGGGGTAAAAGACCGGAGCAAGCGAAGCTTGTGAGATCCAGCCAACTTGTTGCGATTTTTGACCGCCTTGTTATGACTGACCCTATGGTTAGTGGCCATACCCAACCATTAGCAATGCTAACCAGCCAGTAAAAAATAGAGCAATAACGGCCACTGCGGAATACGCGAAGAACGTTATAACTGTAGCGATCAACGAGTCCCCACAACATTTCTGTGCAGAAATATTACCCAAAATGAAGGCCGTGACGACAACAAGTAAATTGGTTGATTCGACAGTACTGACACTAGGATTCGCAATGAAGTCCTTATAGATGCTAAACAGATAGCCCTCCATTAAAGGCAACCAAACGGGACAACTTAGCCCAGTTAAAATCAGGACCCATCTTGCGACTAATTTTGGCTCAATAGTCATAACGCCTCAATCAGCCGACGCGTTAGCGGTCGGCTGCATTGATTTGTTAGAGCTGCACTCCATAGTATTTTCGTAAGATAATGGCGTATAGCCACAATATTTTTCCATGAGCTGCAAAAACTCTTTCATTTCTATAAGCGAAGCATTGGTCTCTTCACAGCTAGGAGCAGCGTGCATTTGCATAAAGTAAAGCTCCATTTGGTTTCTATAGTTTGGCATTACCGAGAACAAATACTTACCGCTTTCATTGCTGGATATTGATAGTTGATTTTCGTTTCCGGGCTCAGCTCTAAGGTTGATGGAAGCAATATTGTTATATACACATTCCCAACCGCCTTCATATGCTGGTTTCACTGGCAAACGCAAACCATGGAGGGTATCGCACCCGGCAATTAAAATCAGTGTGAAAAGTAGTATGTATTTCATAGGAGCTCTAACGCCAGCCGTAACCGGCGCATTTGTAGTGAGCGCAGCGAACGAAAAATGCGTCCGAGTTTACGGCATTGTTATATTGCGCTTTCATTGCATTCGATCGACGATATCCATCACCTTTTCAACAAGTAACTTCGCTTGCTTAGCTGGCACTTCCTCCGCCATGTGAACCGCACGATTACGGATATCCACAAGCTCTTTTATGAACGGAATATCTTCTTCAGCAATCAGCTGCCTCTCAAATGCGTAATCTATCATTTTCCACATTGAAAAATGAGATACTTTTAGTGGTCGATCGGTGTCAAGTCTACCCCGGAGAAAGCTTTCAAAAAGTGTTGTTGCCGAAATAACGGCAGCCCGATACTCCCTTTTCCTGATTAAGCGCAGTGGTTCATCGGATAGCACTTCGCTCACTTCGATAGCTTGCTGAGTAAACCACTGATCTAGCCTGTACAAGAACTCCGCATTTTCGGAGTCATCTCCTTTAGGGCGAATAATGTACAAGAGGCCTTCTATATCGGAAGGGAGTCGCCTGCCTTCCTCTTTAAGGATCAATACCTTCTTTCGCTTTCTTGAAAGCGCCAGATGAAGCTCCGTTTCTGTATTCGGTGACGAGGTATCGACAACGATAATTTCTGAACGGTCGATCAACGCTGAAACTTTTGCGGCGATATTGTCCCCAGGGGAAATCATGTCTACCGCCATTATTGGGACGAAACCATGTTTTTCTGCTATTGGATAGATAAACGACTTGTAATAGGCGGATAGCCGAGAAGGAACAGAGAAAAAGCAGAGTCGGTTTGCTTTGCGCTTAGGCAAGGAGAATTCAGCAAGAGACTCTTCTTCGGTAGTTGTACTTGTTTCAATGATTTTATCTGACCAATAGTCTTTTAACTCTGCGAATACCTCGGAAAGTATTTGTGGGTAATCAGAAGCCTTTCCCGGCAAATTAATGACCTTTACGCCACGGCGTTCAAACCGAGCTATCGCTGGGGCAGCAGCGGAAACGAGTATGGTATATGCTTGACGCCTTAGCTTTCCTAAACGATCACCAATCAATTGCCAAATATGTCGGAAATCTGGATCTTCTAGGCTGTAACCGATAAATAGTGCTGTCCTTACAATAAGTAGATTTCCCAAATAGGTCGCTAACAAAGGGTATCTATCTAGGAATGTATCGTAGTCATTCTCTGTTGCGATCATTCGATTGGGGTGATGTAGATCGCCGTGAAATTTCAGCAGCTTAACTTCTGAACCTTTTGCATCAATGGATAACTGATCCTCATCAATGATTGGCCTGCAATAACGATTGGAGGCTTCGTAACCTTTCTCTACCAAGAATTCAAAATTGGTTGTAACACATAGATCAAACGGCAAATCACAAAATGCCTTATGCGCGTTCCCTGGTTGCACACTATCAACCAAGAGCAGTTCATGAAGCGTTTCAATCAGTTTGGGACGAGAAAACTCGTACTCGTAAGCCGACAATGCGTCTATAGCACTGGTGTATTCATACTCAGGAATAGTGGCCGCCAGTGACTTTCCAAGATCATCCCAAAGTGGCATCTGCTTTCCACGGGGGATTTTTGCATTCTTTGAGAAGCCCGCACCAATAAAGGGAATGCATCGCCCTTGAACCAAGTCATCTAAAAATGGTTTCGGAAAGTGGTCAATGTATTTCGTCATTCCGTGGCCTCAAGCAATATAACAGCTAAATATACGACAGTGGATTTGGGGAAATACGACAAGTTGTCGTATATCACCGTGTCTAATCAGGTTAGAAATTCGACCTAACCATCTGAATTTTAGTGAATTGTGTAGAGACTTTACTTTAGGAAAACACGACAGTTTGTCGTATATCTGCAGAAATACGACAAAATGATCATTAATAAGAGTGATTTGCATTCTTAATCCCTGAAGTGGCGGGCGTTTCTCCGTCAAGGTTTCAATATTTGCATAGATTAATGCTTCATGAAACCCTGTTCATAAAGACAGTTCAGGGATGTGCACGATGAGTTCACCTTTTTATTAGCAAACGTTATCGCGAACCAATGGAGACCCATTCGCCAGGGTTATGCTTGATATCAGGCGCAGACTGTCTGCCTGAAAGTTGCATAGCTCTGAGCCTCAAAGAGAGCGGGGCATGGCGTCTGGGTCGCTAAGAATCTGTTGAGCACTGGAATCAGATGGGCACTGAAACCAGACGGGGCTTCTTTAGTCATTCATCAATCTTTCGAACGTGTGATCGGCCATCCCCGCCGACAGTCCGCCGTCGACGTTTATCGACTGACCGGTCAGGTAGCCGCAGTCGGGGGCCGCCAGAAAATGACAGAGTGCTGCGACTTCCTCGGGCTGACCAACCCTGCCCATGGGGCTTGTTCGCTCGGTCATCACCACTTCAGGATGGTCCGGGGTCAGCATCTCGGTCCACACTGAAGCCGGGCAGATAGCGTTAACCCGAATCTTTCGTGGTACCAGTTCCATCGCTGCGACCCGGGTCAGGCTGCACACCGCTGACTTGGTTGCGGAGTATTGACCGTAACCGGGATAGCCGACTTTTGAGACGTCTGACGAGGTGTTGATAATAGACCCGCCATCGTTCATGTGTAGCGGGGCGAAGCGCAAGCCGTTGTAGACCGCTTTGACATTGATCTCCAGGATACGCTGAAACTCATCGGCACTTTGCTCGGCAATGGTCGGCCCGGAATTTTCAATGCCTGCATTGTTCATAACAATATCGAGCTTGCCCATGCGCGCTTCCGCTTCCTCAAAACAGGCTCGCAACTGATCTTCATCGGTGACGTCTGCCTGTATAAAGATGCCGTTCAGTTCGTCCGCGAGACTTGCCCCATCACGGCGACCAACGATCGCCACCCTGGCACCGGCAGCGGCAAAACGTCTTGCGCTTGCCAATCCGATACCTGAAGTACCACCTGTAATCAGTGCATTTAATCCTTTAAGCGAAAACATTCATACCTCCAAAATTGTGGTGCCGATAATGCGGGGCCGATCATATAGCCAGCATTCTCCTGAGGCTCCGTTGTTGAAACGACATAAACCAACAGCGGGTTATCAGAAAAAGCCCTCTAGCGGATCGCCCCCTTCGTATTGTTCAAACCGCATTAAAGCCCCCATGAACAGGTTATGCAGATCAACCTGGGAGCCGATATCAAGCTTTCGGTAGCTGTTGCGCAAGTGAACCCGTACGGTGCCCGGTGAGATAAACAACTTGTCGGCAATGGAAGCAGGGGAGTATCCCTGTAATACCATCCGGATAACGGCGCACTCCCGCTCGGTCAGTTTTGACGAGCCGAAATTAGCCAGCGCCTGATCTAACTGACGATTGAGCGGTTTCGACAGCTGGTCACCCCAGTGTTGCTGGCATAACATATCGATGAGGGGCGTCAGTGTTTCAAGCAGTTGCCGTTCTGAACGGCTTAAGCGGGCTGTACCACCTACGCCGTGGCCAATGCTCAGATGCAGAAACTGCCCCTCGGGGAAGTGAATCAGATAGCCGCACTCATCTTCGAGGCCGATCTTCACCAGATACTGTTTGTAAAACTCGCTCTGGCGAAAACCGTCGGGGACCAGTTCACCGTAGGTGAAAAACCGGCTTTGTGTCAGCTCGACACTCGCGCGGTAAAACGGGTCCAGCAAGTAGGCTCCCGCCAGATACATATCAATTGACTGATTGCCTATCTTCTCAGTCTTTTCCGACACCAGAAATTCCGGTTTATCCTCAAACAGAATCAGTGTCATCTCATCGGCAGGAACAAATTGCTTGATAACCTCGATCAGTAACTGAGGAAAATCCTCACTACCGATCTGTGGAACGAGCTGGGTCAGACTGTTGGACAGCCGGGCGATCATCGCCACGGCTGTCGGGTGTATTGTTCTGCTCATCAGTATCTCACTTGTATGTGCCTGTCACTATTCGTTACAGGACATATAAGCTTTCCCAGCAACGAATAACTAATTATAACTGCATGATCACTGTTTTTACCTGCAGGAAGTGCTCCAGTTGTTCAGGTCCCAGATCACGGCCGATGCCCGACTGCTTGTAACCACCAAATGGTAGAGAAGAGTCCATCGCATCATGGGTGTTAACAAAGACCGTACCGGCCTCCATTTTCTTAACAATCCGGTGTGCCCGGCTGACATCCTGAGTAAACACGGAAGCGGTCAGGCCATAATCAGAATCGTTGGCTAAGCGTACGGCTTCCTCTTCTGTATCAAAAGGAATTACGGCAAGCACCGGGCCGAAAATCTCTTCGCGTACAATTTTCATTGAGTTATTACAGTCCGCAAAGACGGTCGCCTGCATATAGTACCCCGGGCGATCTACCTGCTCACCGCCACATACGAGTCGCGCGCCTTCGGCTTTACCCGATTCGATATAGCTGAGTATCTTATCCAGCTGACCACGGCTAATCTGTGGCCCCTGGGTAATGCTGGTATCAAGCGGGTCGCCAATCACCATCTCGTTTGCCGCTTTAGCCACCGCCTCAACAGCCTGATCATATAAGCCACGCTGAACGTAGAGGCGCGATCCTGCGGAACAGGTCTGACCCGAGTTGAAGAAAACGGATTGCAGTGTCCCGGTGACGATATCCTCCAGTTTGGCATCATCAAAGGCGATCATGGCTGATTTTCCCCCCAGCTCCAGCGTTGCAGGGTTCATGTTCTCCAAGGCGGCTTTGCCTACCAGCTTGCCCACCGGGGTTGACCCGGTGAAGGATACTTTATTGATGCCCGGATGACTCGCCAGCGGGCTGCCAATGCCGACACCGGTACCGATAACGATATTAACCACACCATCGGGTAACCCCGCTTCCTGCCAGATCTTCATCAGATAGATCATGCTCATCGGAGTGATCTCAGCGGGCTTCAGCACAATCGTACAACCTACCGTCAGCGGCGCACACATTTTCCAGATCGCCATATTCAGCGGCCAGTTCCATGGCACAATAGCGCCGACGACGCCAATCGGTTCTTTCAGGGTAAAACCAAAGGTTTCGCCAGGACAGGAGACATTGCGGGTATGGCCTTCAATTTTGGTTGCCCATCCCGCCATGTAACGCAGAAAATCAATCGACCCGGCAATATCCACTTCCTGACAACCGCTGATCGCTTTACCCGCGTCAATCGCTTCCAGCTCTGCCAGCGTCTGTGCATGAGCTTCCATCGCATCAGCCATGCGGAACAGGAGCGCCTGGCGCTCATTCGGTTTCATCTCTGCCCATGGGCCGCTACGGAATGCGCGATTCGCTGCTGCGACGGCCCGGTCCAGATCGCCCAGAGTCGCTTTGGGCACCGTCAGCAAGTGTGCGCCGTTAGAAGGGTCTTCAATATTCAGCGTTGTGTCATCTTCGCTATCGACAAACTGACCATCAATGAACATCTTCTGGTGGCCCGCTTCAATAAAGGCACGGGTCTGTGGCGTGACATTGTATTTTTCCAGCATCGCTTCAATCGTCGCATTCATAACGGATCTCGTATTGTTTTTGTGGAAACCAAACAAAGGGTGTCTGTTAAACCAACGGCCAGGCTAATGGCTTGCCGCGCAACACAACCTTCCATACACTGCTGAAAGTCTGTCTCTCTCTGAGCCAAAGAGGTATACCCTTTGCAGGGTATTTTTCCGGGTTCGCCCTCTGTGAATTACGTCACAGGGGTTATTCTCTTCCTTTCTCTCTCATCTCAGAATAGTCTCAACGGTCTGAGACGGCCCAGGCAAACAGCGAATACCTATTCTTGCTAATACCTATTCTTGAAAGGATAACAACATGACGAATCATTCATCTCTGGCTAACCGCAATCCGCCTCAGTTTGAACTGTCCCAGATTCAATCTCTGGTGCGGGATCTGTATGGTCTGGAAGGGCGCTTCACGGCGCTGAACAGCGAACGGGATCTGGCCTGGCTGGTTTGTAATGAAGAGGGGCCGCAGGGGGTTATCAAAATTTCCAACGCTCAGGAGCCTGAAGGCATCGTTGACCTTCAGATCAAAGCGGTCGAGCATATCCTTGAGCAAGACCCTGCACTGGTCGTTCCTCCTGTTATTGCAACCCGCCAGGGTAAGGCATACGAGTGGATAACCTCTGACCTGAGTGGCGATCGCCATATGATCCGCCTGATGGCGTTCATGGATGGACGTGTTGTAGAAGACACACCGGAAGCCTATTGCGATGAGTATTACTATAACATCGGTGTCACCATGGGGCGGATTAACGCCACGCTACAAAGTTTTTACCATCCCTATGCGGGCAGTAATAAGCATCTGTGGGATCTGGGACACTGTCTGCAATTACGCGATATGCTTCCCGGTCTGCCAGAGGGTGAACTGCGCGATCTGCTGACCTCCACCCTGGATAAAGCTGAGCAGCACACGCTGCCTGCGCTGAAGAAAACCCGCTGCCAACTGGTCCATCAGGACGCTAACGACGCCAATGTCATGGTGAGTCATGACGACCCAACCCAGATCGCTGCGATTCTGGATTTTGGGGACGTCGCCTTTAACAGCATTCTGGCAGAGATCGTCACCATCGCGGAGACCTATGCGGACGATGAGCAAGACCCTGTCCGCCCCTTGCTGCAGGTTGCCCAGGGGTATGACAGCGCCTATCCACTCACCGGGCAGGAGGTTGATCTTCTGTTTGATGTGATGTGTCTGAGACTGGCGATGGCATCGATCATCATCAACTATCGTAAGCTGAACGACCCGGAGGCAGGTACTCATCTGGAAGATCGTTTCTACACCAAGATGCTGTTAAAACTGGTCGACATGGGCCATGAAACTGTCACTCGCCGATTGCGTGAGGCCCTGCGTTTTCCTGTTTACAGCCCGATTGAAAACAATGGCCGTCAGTTTTCAGATCATCAGGACGAACTGGTCCGGCACCGGGAACAGCATCTGGGCAAAATCTGGCACTTTTATGATCAGCCGCTGAACATCACCCGGGCTCAGGGCGGCTGGATGTATAGTGCGGATGGCACCGCTTACCTGGATGCTTACAATAACGTCCCACAGATGGGCCATTGTCATCCCCATATCACCAAAGCGATCGCCCGTCAGGCTGAGGCGTTGAACACCAATACACGCTATATGTGCGATATTGTCGCCGACTATGCGGCACGACTGACCAAAGATCTGCCCGACCATCTGAACACCTGCATTTTTGTCAATTCCGGTAGTGAAGCCAACGATCTTGCCGTGCAGATTGCGCAGTCACTCAGCGGTCACAAGGGCGGATTAGTGCTCGATAACGCCTATCATGGCTGCACTGAGCTGACGACAAAATATTCGCCGGAATCCTGGCAGCATCTGCCCGACGCTCTGCATCCGACACAGATCGAGCGCCTGATCGAGCCAGATATGTACAATGGCCCATACGCAGATCATCCTGAAGCCGCCGAGCTTTACTCGGCTGATGCGGACCGTGCCATACAGGCCCTGGCCAGCCGTGGATTTAAGCCCGCGACGCTGATGCTCGATACCGCCATGTGCGCCCATGGAGTGATCACGCCCCCCGACAGCTACTTTGATCGTGTGGCGGATAAAACCCGCGCTGCCGGTGGCTATGTTATCGCCGATGAGGTGCAGGCTGGCCTCGGACGGATGGGCACATTCTGGGGATTCATGGGCGCGGGGCTCAACCCGGAAAAGGTAGATTTCATTACCATGGGCAAGCCTGTCGCTAACGGCCACCCCCTAGGTGTGGTGATTCTCTCCAGCGAGATGATGAAACAGTTTATTGGCGGCACCCACCCACTGCTGTTCAGTACCTTTGGCGGCAATACCGTTGCCTGTGCGGCAGGCATGGCGGTGCTTGATGTGATCGAACGTGAACAACTGGTGCAGAAATCCAACGACGTGGGGGATCAGCTACGTGCAGGGCTCCGCGAGTTGGCTGAGAAACACCCGCTTATCGGCGATGTCCGTGGTCGCGGTATGTTGGTCGGCCTGGAGCTGGTGACCTGCCGGGAGAAACGCACTCCCGCGGCAGAAGAGACTGAGCAGTTGATTAAGGAGATGATTAAACGCAACGTTATGATCGGCAAATCCCTACCCGGCACCCTCAAAATTCGCCCATCACTGGCGTGGGATAAAGAGGAAGTTGATTTCTTTATCAACGCGATGGACGAAAGCCTGACGGCGCTTGGCTGAACCAGGGACAAGGCATTTCCAGAAAGCAATCAGTAATGTAAGAGCCCGGCCAGATTCGCCGGGCTTTTTTCGTCTGTTGTTAATGATGATGGGGGCATTACCTTAACTGACATTCACGTCTAAAGAAAAAAGACGTCCACCTGCTCTGATGGCGTGGGGTTTGCCCAGCAGCTGCAGCGCATGCCACGCCATGGCCTGGTTACTTGTGATAACAGGGATGCCCAGTTTTTCTTCAAGCTCTTCAATCACCTCCACCGAGCGTAGTGCCGTACAGGAAAGGAACAGTGCTTCAGTATCTGGATGAACATACTCGAGTGCCGCTTTCTTTATCGCTGCCGGGTCTATCCGGGTGATGTCAGCATCGGCCATGACGTTGAAGCCGGTAATATTCCGGATATCCAGACCCTTATCAGTAAAGAACTGAGCAACCGCTTTATTTACTTCTGAAATGTAGGGAGTAATTATGGTTAACTTTTTTACGCCCAGCGCGGAAAACGCTGAGGTTGCAGCAGTGACAGGATTAGTTACTCTGGCTGTCGGTTTGATCTTCCGGATCTTTTCCGTTAGCGTCTTTTCGCCAATGGCGACAGTACCCGACGAGCAGCCAAAAGCAACAACATCGATTTGTTTGCCTGGCAGCATATCGGTAGCGGCACGTTCCAGGTCCAGCTCCATCGCTTGAAGGTTTTCCTTGTTTATAGGGTCATTGAAGGTGATTCGGTTAGTGATAATTGAAACACCAGAATCGCAGAGTAATGATCGCATTGCATCCTCAACCAAATGATCTGTTCTGAGTGCGATAAGACCTATTTTACAATCTGGGTAATACTCACTTTTTGCATGCCCGAACTCGATTTCCTGAATGTTAGTAACAGTCATTTCTATGATCTCTCCCCACTTATCGAATAGTAATACAGGTACATTTCGCCAGTGAATTTACTTTGTGAGAGACGCTGCCAAGTAACAGCCCCTCTATCTCTCCCATTCCACGACTACCAATCACAATTGCATCAACCTCATTTTTTTTCGCGGTGGCCAGAATAGTACGGGTAACCCCGCCTCGTTTAACAAGTCCGCTTACCTGCTGTATACCCGCGTCGTTTAAATAATCTATTGCCGATCGAACCGTATCATGAGCCTGTTGCCGCATAGTGATGTCGTATGGCTCCTGTCTTTTCTGCTGGGAATTTGTCGAAGGGATAACCGCACTATCTACATTAGAACAGTGCCGGTATACGCTAAGGACTATAATTCTTGAGTCCGGCTCAGTCGCTAGTTGAACCACTGCATTCAGGACCTTCTCTGACTGGCGCGAACCATCCAGTGCAACCAGGAAAGTACGCATTTTTTTAACCGTTTTACGATTCATTGTGGGTTTCCTTACTCAGAAATACTTAAATCACGCAGGAAGAGAGAGACTTCTGGAAAGATCACCAACACAATCGAGGCAACAAGCAGCATGAAAACAAAGGGCGGGGTTCCTTTAATAACCTCTATATATGGGCGCCGATAGATTGCGATTGCAGTGAATATGTCGCAACCAAAAGGAGGCGTTGCAGAGCCTATTGCAACCTGCAGGGTTATCATGATGCCAACCAAAACCGGATCCAGACCACTTGATTTAACCAGTGGCATTAGAATTGGGATAAGAATCAGCATGACCACGATAGGATCGACGAACATGCACCCAACAAAGAAAATGATCGCGATGGTGATCAGCAGCATGGCAGGGCTTGCCTCATCCAGAGACAGGTGACTGATAAGCTCCTGAGGAATTTGGGCATACGAAATAACCCATGAGAAAGCAGCCCCAGCGGCAATCAGAATGAACACTACCGCAGTCACGATGCCGGTAGACAACGCTATATCTGTCAGCTCTTTTAATCTGATGGAACGGAAAATTAGTATTTCCAGAATAAAGGCATAGGCTACACAGATAGAGGCTGCTTCAGTCGGGCTGAATATTCCACCGTATATACCACCGATAATTATTACCGGAAAACCCAACGGCCATACTGCTTTACGAAGTGCTCTGAAGCGATCATCCCACGATGCACGTTCTTCTGTCGGAATATCTTTGACCGTTGCATAAGCATAGGAATAAAGCGAAAACATCAACAGTATTAGCAGGCCTGGGCCTATTCCCGCGATGAACAGTTCAGAGATCGAGGTTCCCGACATTACCCCATAGACAATCATGCCGATACTCGGAGGGATGAGAAACGCAATGTCGCTGGAGTTGATAATTAACGCCATTGTGAAGGAATCGTTGTAACCGGACTTAAGCATTTTTGGACGCATAGGGCCACCAACAGCAACAACGGTCGCCTGAGTTGAACCGGATACAGCACCAAATAAGGTACAGGTCGCAGCAACAGTAATAGCTAATCCGCCACGGATATGACCGATAAAGTTCATCACCAGATCAATCAGTCTGTTGGCAGAATGTCCACGGGTGATGATATCAGCAGCCAGCATAAACATGGGTATAGCAACCAGCGCCGTAGGTTGCACACCGCCGACCATCTGTTGAATAACAATGGTGGGCTTCAGTGGATCAAGAAAGAAGAAAAAAGCTATCAGGGTGGATACTATCAGGGGCATCATCATAGGAAACCCCGCCAATAGCAGGATTAGCATGACGCTGATCATTATCGTTGTCATTACGAGTTCTCCCTGATTGTTGCTTTATATGCCTGAGAGGAGGGTTTTGATTTATGATCATCTGTATTGTCAGACAGTTCGGAACCTGTCACTTCAAGATCAACAGCTTCGTAGGTATCAACACAACTGTATGAAACGTAAATGTGCGAATATCTAAGGTTTTGTACAAACGCCAGTACAAACTGAATTCCGGTGATAAAGAATCCAACAGGTACACAGATTAGTATCAGGTATACCGGGATTCGCAGAGATGGAGAAACTTTACCCCGGGCGGCCAGCTTAATCAGATATTCAACGGAGTAATAAGCCAGGATAAAAAGAACAACCGCTGTAGACAGGGTTATGATTAGCATTAAGTACTTCTTCAGCTTATCATCCAGAATGTCATAAATGGCAGACATCCTGATATGGCGACCTTTCCGTGTTACGTAACTCAAACCGATAAATGTAATTATCACCATCAGATATTTATTAAGTTCTTCGGAAAAATAGAACCCATGATTAAAGGCGTAGCGTCCAATAACATTTGCAATAGAGTTGATGGCCATCGCAATAATGCTGCTCGAAAGGACAACGACTTCCAGTCGTTCCAGAAATTTATCCAGTTTATCGAGAATAAAAATAATAAAACGCATGGGGAGTCCTTTTGCAGAAAGGTAACGCTGACCGGTATCCACAAAGGAACACGGGGAACTACCGGCCAGCTGTTAGCGTTACTGGTTGGCCATTGAGGGGGTATCACCCAGCTGTTGCTCCAGCTCTTCTCTTTCTGCTAAAAACCTATCCAGAATCTGACGACCGCGATCACCGGTCATGTCTATATACTTCTCCCGGGTTTTCAGTGAAGCGGTTTTGAATGCCTGACGTTCTTGCTCAGATAGATGAATGTAATGATTGTCAGGAGCATCCAGCTTAATCTTTGCCAGAAATTCAGCTTCCAGCGCTGGAGTTTGATCGATAACCCAGTCGCTGACCTCTTTAAATGTCTCGGTAATCATCTGGCGACGTTCTTCGGATAAACTATCGAACCAGTCATTACCGGTAATAACCGTCGTTGTGTACTGCTGATGCTCAGCCCAGATCATGTAGTCGGTAACTTCATGAAATTTCATGGCATAAATAGATGAAAGAGGGTTTTCCTGACCATCAATCAGTTTCAGTTGAAGACCGGAATATACTTCGCCGAATGGTAGTGGAGCCGGGTTTGCACCAAAATCTTTATAGGACTCGACCAGTAGAGGCGAAACCATTACACGCATTTTGAAGTTGTCAAAATCTTCAGGGGTTCTGATCAGTTTGTTCGTTGTCCAGACCTGACTGCCTTCCGGATACATGGTCATCAGCTGAATGCCCCGATTATCAAAATCCTCTGCCAGATCTCTAAAGATCGCTTTGGACCCCGTAAGCAGCTTCTTATTGACTTCCGGGTTGTCAGACAGGATGAACGGGATAGAGAACAACTGTACTTCAGGAATAAATGATCCCAGATGGCCAGGAGTCGCGTTAGCAAACTGGATAGCGCTGTCAGCAGCCAGTTCAGTAACATCTGCGGAGGTGCCCAGTGTGCCGTAGTAGTATATATCTACTTCCACTTCGCCTTTAGTTTTAGCCTCTATACGTTTTTTAAATTCCTGAGCATAAATGTCCTGGATATCACCTTTAACTTCCTCCAGCGCAAACTTCCAGGTTTCCGCCTGTACCATCAGGCTGGGAGATATAAGGCAAACACCAAGCAGACCCGATTTAATATATCGCAGCATTCTATTTTTTTTCACCAGCCGATTCCTCATAGGGTTTCAAATTGCGTCTTATGACCTTAAAAGTTCATCTGACCAGATTAGCTGTATGCATTGCTGCTTCAGATGCGCTTGTCTGAGTTGATTCAAGCACAACCGTTTTAATTGTTGTAATGATATAATCGCAACTAATTAATTTATTTTGAGCATATATTAAATCTGCTTCTCTCCCCGCTGTTCTGTCTATCCGGTAAGCTAAAAGACAGCGCGTGCCATCGTAATCGATGTCAGACCCGCTAAGGCGAAGTGAGCTATGAAGGGAATTTACTGAAGTACAATCTCACCACAGGGGTGTTGTCCGGAGGGTGAGTAGGCCCGTTATCCGGGGCAATATAGCAACCTAAAACAGCTGCAAATTTTTCTGTCCGATGATTTGTTGAATCAGCTGTTGGGCTGCTTCATTGGTCAGATCAGGCGCCTGATGCAAAGCGATCTCAGATTGACCCAGTCGGGGGAAACCATCCCTCTCATCCAATATCCTCATGCCCGGCCGCAGGTCTTTCTCGGTTAGCACTGTAACGGCCAGCCCCGATTCTACAGCCGCTTTTATCGCCTCGTGACTGTGACAACTTAATGCTATTTGCCAGGATATACCGGCATCTTCCAGAGCCGTCAGCGCCGTTTTTCTGTACAGGCAGGGGGGCGGCACCAGCGCAAGAGGGATAGAACCATTTGAAGGCATCTGGAAATCTTTACTTGCCAGCCAGACTAATTGTTCCCGATACAGGGTAATTCCCTCTCCGGTCGGGGGAATCTGAGTCAGAATAGCAAGATCGATATCACCCGATTCAACTTCTGGACGGATGTTATTACTTAAACCTACTTTTATTTCAATCTCTACATCTTTCTGAACCCGGGCAAACCTGGCTAATACACGGGAAAAGGGAAGTGACAGGTAATCTTCCGGTGCTGCAAAGTGAATATGACCCTGTAGAGGTTTTTCTTTAAACCGGGACTCAAGCTCATCGCAAAGCTGAATGATTTTCTTAGCATACTGATAAAGCACATCGCCATCATCGCTCAGCCGGCAGCTTCGCGTCGTTCTATGCAACAACTGCTGCCCCAATGATTCTTCCAGACGCCTGATCTGGTGGCTCACTGTGGACTGAGTCAGATGCCTTCTCTTTGTCGCAGCGGTAAAGCTTTCGCCCTCAGCAACAGCAATAAAAGTACGCAGCAGTTCAAGGTTCATTGGTCAGCGGTTATCTCTTAATATATGGCAAAAATTAAACAATCGGTTTTATTTATATCATTTCTTAAATTTATATCAATGTGCTTGAATTCATTTAAAAGAATCCAGTTGAGTAAAGTGGAGTTAAGCATGAGCACATCTGAAACATTAGCCAATAAAGAAACACCTGCTGTAGAGACCAGCAACAGACGTTCTGCCAAGCCAGTTATCTGCTATGAAGTTGATTGCCTTCCAAACTATGATGCCAGCCTCTACCAGCAAGCCAGGCAAAGCATGGAAAAAGTTTCAGAAGTTATCGTGCCCCCCCGGGATGCTGCCTGTTTTACCGTTCCAGCCGGACATTTTTTTCGAATTGTAAGTGTTGAAGGGCCACAGGTTGGCGACCTGAATTTATGGAACGCTCGTGACCTTTCTGAGCGTTTCTTTAGTGGCAAAACCCGTCAGCTGCATGCCAGTCATGTGAGTACCGGTGATCGCCTGTGGAGTAATCTGCCAGGTCTTCGCCCGATGGCAACAATTACCCACGATACACTGAGTTGGTACGGTTGGGATGAGGATGGAGCCGGTGTACATGATGTAATCGGTACCCGTTGTGATCCTTATACAAACTATATGCTGAAGGGCGTCAACTATAACAATTGCTGTCATTCGAATCTGACCAGGGCTTTGGCCCGTTCGGAAGGTATAAGTCCTGCAAAAGCGGAACCGTATGTTCACGACGTACTCAATGTCTTTATGTGTACGGGTTTTAAAAAGGATACACATCAATATTTCATGAAAGCGAGCCCGGTTCGCCCTGGTGACTTTATTGAGTTTTTCGCGGAGATTGACCTGCTGGGGGCTTTATCAGCCTGTCCGGGCGGTGACTGCGGCAGCAGCCACTCTGATGACAGCACCCCCTGTTATCCACTACTGGTAGAGATCTATAAACCCGCTGACGGTGCGTTAGCTAATTGGCAATCACCTGAAGCTAATGGTTACAACGGTAAACATGGCGTTTAAGCAAGCAAGCGTCTGTTAACGCTGTTTTCAAAATGATTAAACCAATTGCTCCCGGCAGCAATTTCCTTGAATGTAACAAAAAGGCCGTTCAGTGAACGGCCTGTGCGTTTCCAGCTTGAATCCCTACCCGGCACCCTCAAAATTCGCCCATCACTGGCGTGGGGTAAAGAGGAGGTAGATTTCTTTATCAACGCGATGGATGAAAGCCTGGCGGCGCTTGGCTGACGCAGCGACAAGGTCCTTTCAGGCAAGTAAAAGAGCAATCAGTAATGAAATAGCCCGGCCAGATTTGCCGGGCTTTTTTTCGTCTGTTGTTAATGATGATGGGCGCTGTGATTGAGGCGCGTGCGATTGAGGTGCCTGTCATTAAGCGCTTGAGCATGCCCGATAATTCATCCAGCAGGATGTGTTCGTTATTGCGGCAAAGTGTCGCACCATGGTGCGACATCCTGTCACACTTCAGAGAGAGTCCGTGCACTTACAATGGGGCACATTTTTTATGCCCTGCTTATATCTGTCTCTGTTAAGGAACGCTGTATGATTAAAACAACTCTGTCGCTGGCGATTGCTGCCGCACTTTCCGCCCCGGTGTACGCTGGTCATAATGATAAACCGCTGGTTATTGAGATAACCTCTGGGCTGCCGCAGGTGGGAAATACTGTGCAGAGTGAAACTGCCACGGTGCAGGCGTCCCCGACGACTGATGGTGGTGAGTTGTTGCAAAGTCTTAATGGTGTCTCAGGTATCCGTATGGGAGGGCGGTCGATTGATCCGGTGATCCGTGGCCAGAGCCAGACCCAACTGAATATACTGCTGGATGGCGCTTATATTCATGGCGGCTGTCCTAACCGGATGGACCCACCAACCTCCTATAGTAATGTTGATAGTTATGACCGCGTGACTGTGATCAAGGGCAACCGCACGGTTGTCTATGGTGGAGGAGGTTCCGGCGGTACGGTGCTGTTTGAACGGGACTGGCCGCAGTTTGATGACAAGGGTTACAGCGGAGAGCTGAGCGGCAGCTATCAGGGTAATGGTGATCGTTACGAATTGGGGGCTGATCTGGCAGCAGGCTCTGATCAGGGCTATATACGTATTATTGGTCATAAAACCGACGCTGATAATTATAAAGATGGCGACGGTAATGAGGTTCGTTCATCCTTTGAAAGCCAGTCTAAATCACTGCTGGTGGGGTATCGACTGACTAATCTGACCCGTATTGAAGCCAGCTATGAGAAACAGGAAGAGGATGATGTCCTGTATGCTGGTGCGGGGATGGATTCCCCCTACGCTGATGCGGATACCACTCGTCTGAAACTGACCCATGAATTTGAGCAGGGCGCACTGCAACAGGTACAGCTGGAGCTTTATCAGTCAGAGGTTAAGCACAATATGGATAACTTTAGTCTTCGAAAGCCTGCAATGATGGCTATGGAGGCACCCTCTACCTCTGATACCGAGGGGTTTCGACTGACATTTGATGCCCGGGCCGCTGATATCGACTGGACCTTTGGTGCTGATATGCAGAATAACGACCGGGATGCCGTATTAACTGATATTGCTAAGGTTCTTTTTTGGCCTGGGGTTGAGATTCATCAGTCAGGTTTGTTTGTTGAGGGCGAAAAAATAGTTGGCACTGATGATATTGTCAGGGGGGGCTTACGATATGATTATATTACAGCAGAGGCCACCCGGCGTGATGAGGCATCTGCTATGTCCACCCCTGCCAACGTTTGGGCATTAGATGGTGCACCGTTGGATGCGGGTAAGCAGCGAACTGAAGATAATGTGGGTGGTTTTGTTGGCTGGACCCATCGCTTGAATAATCAGTATAGTATTGAGACTAATCTGTCTCGCAGTGTGCGAACTGCGGATGCCTCAGAGCGATTTATGGCACGTGAGAGCACGATGGGGGACTGGATCGGTAACCCTCTGCTGAAACCGGAAAAACATCATCAGCTTGAGATCAGTCTGCAGGGTAATCTTGACACCCTGAGCTGGTCGGCATCCGGTTGGTACAACCGGGTCGACGATTACATTTTACGGCACACGATTTCAGTGCCTGGTGGAATGATGGGGAAAAATAAGAGCCGGGATGTTATGCGCAATGTTGCGGCAGAGCTTTATGGTGCTGAGCTGGAAGCCGCGTACACTCTGAATGATAATTGGCAGCTGGGCAGTTCGCTTGCCTGGACGGTGGGTAACAATCTGGATGACAATACCTCGCTATCACGTATCGCTCCACTGGAACTGAATACCTCCCTTGATTATCAGAAAGGCCCGCTGCAAATGGGTGCCGAATGGCAGCTGGTTGCCAGTCAGAAGAGTGTCTGTCTGAGCGGTGCCGCTAACTGCGGAGGTCAGGATGTGCGTAAAACGCCAGGTTATGGCGTTGTTAATCTGCATGCGCAATATGAGTTTGAGACTGGCTTAAGCCTGATTGCCGGTGTGGATAATCTGATGGATAAAGCCTACACCGTGCATGAAAGCCGTGAAGACAGGACGACCGGCACCAGTTATCAGGTGACTGAACCGGGACGTAGTGCCTGGATACGGGTGACACAATCGTTCTGATTGTTTTGGATTTTCCCTTTAATTTTGCCGGGTCCTTTGATCCGGCTTTTTAATATCTCAGGTCTGGGCTTAAGCCGTTTTGCCACATAACGGAAGTACTCAGCCCCAGGGTTATGTATTGCTGATCTGCTTTATCTGGCTTAACCGTCCCTCTGATTGGGTTGTGTACCATACCGCTTTTTGCAGCGTTGATGCATTAAGATGTCGTCGGGAATTTATGATTAGAAACCGATGTCTTTGTCGTGTTGGGCCGGGGTCCTCGTCAACAGATTAAGAGCAGTGCGGCAAAATGTCACGCCATGGTGCGGCATCCTGTCACATCTCAGGAGCGATCGCTGACTTTAGAATAGCGGCAAATTTTAATGTTCTGCTTTATATGACTCGCTTACCTGTCTCTGCAAAGGAACGCTGTATGATTAAAACTACTCTGTCGCTGGCGATCGCCACTGCTCTTTCTACTTCCGTATATGCTGGTCATGATGAAAAACCGCTGGTGATCGAGATAACCTCGGGTTTGCCTCAGGTGGAAAATTCTATACATAGCGAAACCGCCGCGGTGCAGGCTTCGCCGACGACCGATGGTGGGGAGTTGTTGCAAAGCCTTAATGGTGTTTCGGGCATCCGTATGGGGGGACGGTCTATCGATCCGGTGATACGGGGTCAGAGCCAGACGCAACTGAATATTCTGCTGGATGGCGCCTATATCCATGGTGGCTGTCCCAACCGGATGGACCCGCCGACCTCATACAGTAATGTTGATAGCTACGACAGTGTGACCGTGATTAAGGGCAATCGCACGGTTGTCTATGGCGGGGGCGGTTCCGGTGGTACGGTGCTGTTCGAGCGGGACTGGCCGCAGTTTGATGACAAGGGTTACAGCGGTAAACTGAGCGCCAGCTATCAGGGCAACAGTGATCGTTATGAACTGGGGGCCGATGTTGCTGCAGGGTCTGATAAGGGCTATATCCGTGTTATCGGCCATAAATCCGACGCTGATAATTATGAAGACGGTGATGGCAATGAGGTTCGCTCATCCTTTGAAAGCCTGTCTAAATCGCTGCTGGTGGGTTATCGTCTGACCGATACCACTACCCTTGAAGCCAGCTATGAGAAACAGGAAGAGGATGACATTCTGTATGCCGGTGCGGGGATGGATTCCCCCTATACGGATGCCGACACCTCCCGTCTGAAACTGACTCATGAGTTTGAGCAGGGTGCATTGCAACAGATGCAACTGGAACTCTATAAGTCTGATGTGAAGCACAACATGGATAACTACAGTCTGCGTCCAGCTCCAGTTCCACCTGCGGGAATGCCGATGCAGGCGCCATCAACCTCGGACACCGAGGGGCTGCGGCTGATATTTGCTGCCCGGGCTGCTGATATTGACTGGACCTTTGGCGCGGATATACAGAATAACGAACGTAATGCCGAGTTGCAGAATGCTGCAGGCGTCGCGCAGCGGATTATGTGGCCGGGGGCAGAAATTAAGCAGACGGGTGTGTTTGCTGAAGGTGAAAAGGTACTCGGGGCCGATGATATTGTCAAAGGCGGGCTGCGTTATGATCTGATTAAAGCGGAAGCTACCCGCAGAGATGAAACAGCTGGGACACTGATGCCATTTCCGACTATGAGTTCAGCTGATATCTGGCAACTAGCCGGATCAGCGGCTGATGCAGGAAAGCAACGGACCGAGCACAATGTGGGTGGTTTCGCCAGCTGGACTCACCGTCTGAATGACCAGTACACCGTTGAAAGTACGTTGTCACGTAGCGTGCGTACTGCCGATGCCACAGAGCGCTATATGGCACGCTTTACGAAGTCTGGCGACTGGATCGGTAATCCTGAGCTGGAGCCTGAGAAACATCATCAGCTGGAGGTCAGTCTGCAGGGTGATCTTGAATCTGTTAGCTGGTCCGCAACTGGCTGGTATAACCGCGTTAACGATTACATTTTGCGCCAGACAGTGAATGCGGGTAAGCCAAGAGATATCTATCGCAATGTTGAGGCAGAACTCTATGGTGCGGAACTGGAGGCGGCATACCCGCTGAATGCCAACTGGCAACTGGGCAGCTCGCTTGCCTGGACAGTGGGTAATAATCTGGATGATGATACGCCCCTGTCACGTATTGCGCCGCTGGAACTGAATACCTCTCTCGATTATCAGAAAGGCCGGCTGCAAATGGGTGCCGAATGGCAACTGGTTGCCAGTCAGAAGAGTGTCTGTCTGAGCGGTGCAGCTAACTGCGGAGGTCAGGATGTGCGTAAAACGCCAGGTTATGGCGTTGTTAATCTGCATGCGCAATATGAGTTTGAGACTGGCTTAAGCCTGATCGCTGGTGTGGATAACCTGATGGATAAAGCCTACACCGTGCATGAAAGCCGGGGTGATGTAACCACCGGCACCAGCTATCAGGTGACTGAACCGGGCCGTAGCGCCTGGATCAGGGTGACGCAGTCGTTCTGATCGTTTTGGATTTTCCCTTTAATATTGCCGGGTCCTTTGATCCGGCTTTTTTTTATTCTGGATTAAGTGTCTTTACCTCCGTACCCAACGGCGTGCTAACGACACCAAACGGGAATAATCAGGGCTTTCAGGCGTGCTCGGTGGGCTGAGTCTGAGGGCGTGCAGGCGTGTGAATGAACGAGCCACTCAATAACAGCCAAGGGCCTGTCTTTCGCGGGTAATCAGAGTCAGCCATTCTTGTGTCGAGAGCCCTTGCAGCTGATGATTGACTCCGGCCAGAGATAACCTACGGGCTTCAGGGTAGCGGCTGAGGTATGCCTGCTGATGTGCTGATGTCACTTCGTTATCGTTATCGCCGGTAATATGTAGCTGCTTCAGATTGTGTCGGCTACCGGGTAGTTGTGCCGGGTTGATAGAGTCGAACAGGGGAGAGTAGCCATGAGTGGATGTCCAGCTATCGGTATCCAGTGGTGTGGCTAGAGTAATCAGGCCGGTTACCTGAGGTGAGCGCTGGGCGATAATAGTTGCCAGCACACCGCCACCACTGTGGCCAACCAGAACTACCGGCTTGTCGCCGGCTAATTGGGTTATGATCTCTTCAAGACTATCAGCGACGCTTTCAGAGTAGCGTCCGAAGCTCCACAGATGGGGTGAGCAGTTGCGGCTATTTTGCAGGCCAAAATAACAGGGCCGTCCTAACCATACCGCATTGTCCCGGTCCTGGCGGGCCAGTTGTAACAGCGGGTTTTTAATCCCGGTGGGGTTGGCGGCAATGCGGCTCCCGTGGTCGACAAATGGAATGCCGTCACCTTCCAGATAAACCGTTAAACAGTGCAGGTTGGTGGTGCTCTTTTCCGGTATTGCCAGCCAGTGTTCGAAGCGGCTGGAACTAACCTGTTGAAAGTGAAACCCCTGAGGCGTGGTCTGGGCTGGATCGGGTTTTAGCGTTTGCTGCTGGCAGCCGCAGAGTATAAACGCAAACAGGGAGATACTTTTAAAGAGTATCTCCCTGTGATTGCACTTCGCTATTATTGGCGCCAGTCTTTTCAGAATATCTCTCTGCCTGCTTTTATAGATATTTTTATAGGTATAGCGGTCAGGGCCTGTCAGAGGCCCTGATTATCAGAACTCGTATCTGAACTGGGCGGCCAGACTGTGGCTTTCTACATCACTGTTATCCAGATAAGTACTGTATCGCAGGGATAGTTTAGAGGAATCTGACAGCATAACGGAAGTACCTAACCCCAGAGTCATGTACTCCTGATCGAGTTCACTGATATCCATATCCAGCACCGAGGTGCCGCCGACGAAGTTGACGGCAACACTGCGGGAGTCATCGGCAAACTCACGCACAAACGCCAGGCTGGCATTCAGCTCTACATCCTTCTGCTTTATCTGGAGGTATTTGACCAGCTCGCCGCCGAGGGTTAAGCGGACTGATTCTGCCTGATCATCACCCACCTTCATTGCCGCTACACCGGTTTCGGTATAACCATCGACATCAACTTTTTCGTAATTGGCTGCCAGTGACGGGGTCAGCATCAGAGTTTCTGAGGCTCTGTAGTTATAACCGCCTTTAAGCATCAGGTGTTGTGTGGTTGAGTTGGTTCTGGCTTTCATGGTGTTGCCGCCAAAGTTGCGGCTAATGTCATGATTTGTCCAGCTGTAGCCAGCCAGGCCATCAATAAAGATGTTTTCTGCTGGGTAGAATGTACCATAGGCAAACAGAGAGGTTGCCTCGGAGTCTGTTTCTCCCTGATTATCATCCTGTTCGGTATTGTTATTGGTGTAGCCTAAGGCAACACCGGCAAGTAGTTCAGGCGTAAAGCGGTAATCAAAACCGATGGTTAAGCCGTTGGTGTCAAAATCACTACCGACTGAACTGCGACTGGCATCGAAAGAACCTTTATCCATCCGGCCTTCGATAAACAGACCCCGGGCCAGTACAGAGGCTTGTCCCTCACCGGCAGCTGCACCACTGATATCCGTGATGCCCTGTTCCTCGAGAATCTCACGATAAGAGATCATCTGACCGTTCTGCTCTATTTTCAGTTTATCCAGATCGACCTGAACAACCGTACCTGAACGGCGAGAATTCAAACGCTGATTGATGTTCTGTAACTGGAAGATGCCAGTCTGACGGTTATAGCTGATAATCCGTGGCAACGTACGGGAAGAGAGTTGCAGCTGCTGAATGCCGCCGTTACCCGGTTGTGACTGAATCACATTGGACAAACAGTTAAGAAATGCTGCAGAGAATGAATCGGCATCATTGCCGCCTGACCGAAGCTGGTTGAGATCGGCTACGCAGCCCTGAGCGTCTATTGCCAGAGTCGTGTAATCGGCTTCTGTTGTCCCGTAGGCTGAATCAATAGAAACACCTGTCTGAGTGGTGAAACCTCCATTGCCGTCGGCAACATAGCTGTCGGTTCCATTGGTACCTACCGTGACATCAGAGGCATTTTCATTCAACTTCTGATTAAGAATGCCGGTCAGAGTAGCACCTTTATCCTGCAGAGCGGTCAGGATAGAGTTGTAGTCCAGATTTTTATCATAGGTATCCCTGTCTTCATCGGTAACCAATACCACCGCTACCCGGGCACCGGCATCGAACGTCAGATTATCAAGGGCATACTGAATACCCGCATAGCCATCTTCGGTGCTGCCGTTTGTTGTCAGGTGTGATGTCGCGCTCGCAAACTCGCTGGCGCTGCCGAACTGTCCACTACCGACGGTGAATGGGCGTGGTACTACCGAACTGTTACCAAAGCCTACCAGTCCGAAGCTGGAGCTAAGTCCTACGACATTTTGCAGGTCGGTTTCCAGTTGCGAGGTAAAACCGGGCAACCAGGCATGTTCACCTGACATTGAGCCAGATTCATCTACCACGAAAACGAGGTTGACGTCGGCAGCCTGGGCTACATGAGTTGAAGCAATGGCGACGGATAGCAGGGAGGCGGACAGGGTTGTGCTGAGCACTCGTTTGAGATGCATAAGGGAATTCCTTTCCTTAAAAGAACACATTACATTGACTGAAATAGTACCCACAGCTGTACCAGGCAGCTGATTGATATTTACTTTGGGATGAATAGCATCATATTAAGTTTGCTGATTGAATTAAAGCTAATTTTGTAGTGTCTATGACAGAAGTCAGTTTTTTGTTTAAAAGTTTTGAGGCAGATCAGAGGCACACTCTGTTGCAGCGTAAAGCGGACAGTAAACTGCCGCTTTGCTACAGTGATGTTTGCTTTTCAATTAATGTTAAACGCCAGATGTAACGCGGCGGTTAAAAACTATAAGATGCCGAAAGTGACCCAAAACTGTGATTTTTTTTCTGGGTATCAAACTCTTTGCTGCGGAATACCCGGGCGTAGGATAGTTTCCAGTCACCGATCAGCATGCTGGCGCCGATGCTGAAGTCGCCTACCAGGTTCTTTTTATCCACAGAGTGGCTATGGCTGAAAGTGTTGCCATCGAGGAAGATATCCCTCAGTACCCAGCGTCCATCCAGGGCCATAAAACCATGTAGTCCAAAGTTCTGATCCCGGCTATAGCCACTCGTTTGTTGGGTGCGCGGATCGTTTTTGCCGGGTGCGCTGTTATCACCACCGGGACGCAGGGATGACGTGCCAAAATCATCCGGCAGGAACCAGCCCAAGCGCATTTCAGCACCGGCATTAAGATAGGTTGCAACGTTACCCAGGCTGGCGCCGCTATGCCAGATGATGTCGTATTCTAATGCGCCTTTGATGCGTTTTGGCGGGGTGCGGTATTTGCGTTCGTAGACCAGTTGTAATCCCAGTTCATTATTCAGCTGATTATCCCAGCCTTTAAATTTGTCAATGCCGCGCAGGTCATGGATCAGATCCTGTGCTTCTTTCGCCAGAGAAGCTGGACCGACAAGACCGATATTCAGAATTGCGGAATCCATCCGTTGCTCATGTTTCAGGTGGTAGCCCATTCCCAGGTAGAGCCAGCCTGCATAGGGGCGATCATCCGGGTCGACTGTCGTGCGCTCACGGTCTTTTGGGGTAAACATCTGCTGCCCCAGGGTGATGATGAGGTTACGTACGATTTCATCCTGTTTCAGCGGAGTATCGTCAAACACGCCCAGCGGCGCGGTAATGTAACGGTTATATTGGCGTGCCCAGACGGGCAGTCTTTCATCGTCGAGATAGCTGGTCAGATCGGGTGAGGTCCAGGAAAAACGCACGCCATTGGTATATTGCTGGTCGGTATCGGCAAACAGATCGTTTTCGAGATAAAAGGTGATTGTGCCGGGATTATCCTCTGTCCCCAACAGGGCCTTTTTTTCAGCTAACAGGGGTTTGGATTCGATCGGGGCGGCTGTAGCCAGTACAGGGGCTAACAGCGTTAGACAAGCGGCTAGCGTTTTGGCGGTTGTTTTCATTAGAAGAACAGGTTTCTCTGTGGCTTTTTAATCATAATCTTCCACACAATGATGAGTAAAATCAACATCATAATAAGGGCCAGATGAGCGACACTGAGCTGATAGAATTGCCAGTCAGGGAAAGGACAGCTGCCAGCATTTTCCAGCGTGGTCAGAAGGGCATTCAGCGTCCCTTTTTCCAGTAGTAAGGATGTGCTTAGCTGACAGCTACTGCTCAGGTTGCTGGTGTCAACAAACAGACTCCGGACAATCGTGACCAGTCCCACAATAATTAACAGCAGATGGAGTGACGCCAGAAAGCGTTGAGCATAAACACTCCGGTTTAGTATGAAGCCGAGCATAAAAAGTCCGGCCATCAGCAGCATTATGATACGCACCACGGTGCACAGAGCACAGTTGCTTTGTGCGATTAGTGGCTCGATATAGACCTCTGCTACCGCGAGGCTGGCGACACAGATTAAAAAGCCGAGTATGTTGTTTGAACGATATGAGGGCTTACCCGACACTTCGAAGGTGCTCACATTATTGTCCTGATATTTAAAGGTTTATTTTCTTGACCATTGTCCGTTTGGGGCCTGAATATACTGCCCGGCAGGTGCTCGCTGTATCAGCCGTTCTCCGATCCGCAGTTCAATAATATTGATATCGACGCCAGCGTTGCGGGCGGTTTCTGCGTAGGCTGCGCGTCGCTTGGTGTTGATAGACTTCACCAGTGCGCGGACGTCAGGTGTGCTGACAACTTCACCGAGATAACCGTTCATCTGTTCGCCCACAAGCCCCTGACTTTTAGCTTCGTCCAGACTGATAGCCCAGGCAATAGGGGTGATCAGCAGACCCAGGAGCAGTAGAGTGAATGTCAGGCTTTTTTTGATCTGTTTCATAGTACTGCTCCTTAGAAAAGCTGGCTGTTTTCTTCTAACAGGTTATCGATTTCTTTATCTACCTTAATCAGTATCTCATGTTTGATTTTAACATTGAGATTGATCGTGATTGGCTCATTAGGAACAGCAACCTGTACGGTTGGTGTACAGGCAGCCAACGTCAGTATCAAGCTGCACAGCGTCAACGATTGTAGTGTTTTTGGCATAGACATATGCTGTTCTCCGTCAATAGTAAAGCACGTTTGTAATGCCGTTGTGGCAGCTTTGCCAGATTGTCATTCATCAACGGTAGCGCTTTTCCAGGGTTTTCGTCAATTTGTCTGTAAATTGAAGGGCTTGAAGTAGTTTTGGAATGTTCTCTTCGATGTTGATTGTAAAGTCTATTGGTTGTCCTCTGTTCCAGGTCGGGTTATGCCCTTTCAGGTGTGTTTTTAGCAGGGCTTCACCATCTGGCTGATAGTCCAGCTCAATGCCCAGCTGTTCATAATGCATATTTCTCAGGGCATCAAAGGCGACTCCCAGCGCCTGATTAGTCTCTGTGAGTGCCATAAACGCCGGGGGAGGATCAAACTTAATCCAGCCGCCCGCCGGTGTGCTGACAATCTGTCCGCCGACGATGGTCAGTTCGCCCTGGGAGAACTGCACCGGCATCTGGCCGTTGAGAGTGCCGCTGCCGCTGAGGCCTTCTTGCTGTTCCAGCGCGATCAGTTTTTCCAGGTCGATGCCGGTTACCGCGATGGCAGTATTAATATCCGGATTATCCAGCGCAATGGTCATCGGCAGGGTAGTCACTGTTCCTCCAAGGAGATCAACGGTGCTGCTGTCCAGCTGTACCGATGCTGCGCCCGGGACCGTTTGTTTAAAGTGGTAGCTGCTGGAAAGGTTCAGCAGTGGCACGCCTACATCAATAAACGCGACCTTCACACTACCTGTGTCATCTAACTTACCCTGATGGTTCTTAACCGTTTCTGAATTCCAGTCGATTTCGTACAGATGTGTCTGATCGTAGCTGAGATCAACTTTCTCTGCCCGGTTTAACATGCGTAATGCAATACCGCTGTTGTTCAGGTCCAGCCAGCCCTGTTGTTGCAGGCTGCCTGCCGTCAATATCAGTTCCGGCGGTATGTTTGGGTCGATATGGCGTAGCAGTTTTTCAATGCCATTCAGTGGTATGGCGGTTTTCCAGTGGCCGGTGGTGCGGCTGTTGTTAAGGTCGGTGGTGGTTGATCCGCTGATGCCGATATCACTGGTCAGCAGTGGGTCCGTTACGCCAAGTGTGAAGCGGTTAACGATTGTATCCAGGGAGATGCTGGCCCGGTTATTCAGTCGCAGCTGTGGCAGACGTTTACCATCGTACAAGGTAACGAGGTTGTCATTGATCAGATCCGCTATCATGGATCTGTCCGTCAGACTGATGTCTGACAGGGTCAGATAGAATGGCGCTGGTGTGACCACTATATCGGCTAGTCCGGGGGCTTTGATCGACACGGGGGCCAGCCTGATGCTCAATTCTGTGGTGGGAAGCTGTAAAGCATGCAGGCCTGTTTGACGCAGTTGCTGCAGGGAACTTTTCAGTTGCAGTGGCTTTAACAGGTCAACCTGCACTCCGGTTGTGCTGATATGAGTCGCATTAGTCTGATCAGGGTTAATCTGCAGTTGTTTTCCACTGGCGGATAAGTTGTTAAGAGTCAGTGACAGCAGGTCTTTGTCCAGCGTCACGGTTGCATTCTGTTGCAGGTTCAGTTGATGTATAGCTGACTGAGTCGAGGCGGGCAACGCTGGTCTGAGTGAAATCTGACTGCGGACCTCGTAACGATGCACCATGCCGTTAAGTCCGCTTGCCAGAGGCGCTGAACTGTTGCCAGAAAAACTAATGCTGCCAGACAGAGGCGTTATCGTGGCTGGCTGAGGCAGCTCAGTTAAGCCTGCTATCAGGGGCTGTCGCAGCAGTATGGGCAGTTGTTCCGGGTAGAGTTGTGTATCATTGTGCAGATTAAACTGGTTATCCCGGGTGGCCAGCGAAAATGTTGTGACAATGGCCGGGGTGTCTTTGGTGAAGAGCGTCAGCTCACCTTTATCCTGACTGTTGATCAGCATCGCTAGTCGGATATCGGCTGCATTTTCAATCTGATCGATGGTGACGTTCAGTTGTTCATTGTTGAGGGTGATACTGCCTGTAAATGCCAGTACGGGTAACGGGGTTGTATCCCCTTTACGGGAAATAGCGACGGTGTAATCTGGCAGGTTGACGCTGTCTGCCGGTAACAGGCTAAAGAGAGACGAGGGCAGTGGCGGTAATGGCAAGGGGGCTGAATCTGTGGAATCCTGGCTGGCGTCGGCTATTTGCAGATCCAGTCTCAGTGCATCAATACTGACACTTTCAACCCGATGGGTATCGAATAACTGCCACGGGTTAAAGCTCAGGCTTATAGTATCAGCCGTCATGCTGAACGATTCTTCCGGGGTGTTTTTTTCCAGCCGAAGCTGGTTGATCTCAATGCGGTTAAGTCCGGGACGTCTGAGGTCGAAGCTGGCATTGATCTGCTGCTCAGCCAGTGCCTGGCGTACACTGTATTCGGCAATGGCAGGCAGAGCAATATAAAGGCCGACGATCAGAAGGGAAAGAAGAACGGTTGCTATCAGTAGCTTGCGCATTCAGTCCTCTCTGTTGATTAATGAAAATCTGATTTAAACATCGTCCAGTTCCATCTCGTAAAGCCGGTCAATTGCATCCCGCAGATGAAAGATGATCGTTGTATACTGATCACTATCGGCAGCAATATCAATCTCACTGAGCCGGTCGGCCGTTTCTTCCAGTGATGCGCCCTCGGCCCGAATCGCATTGTCATCCAACAGCCAGTGTATCAGACCATAGATCTCTGCCTGGGTTTCAATTGCATCCAGGTTATTGAGAAAGCGGATTCGCAGCTGCTGCAGAGTTGCAAACAGCGGGTCATTCCGCTCAGTTGCCACATAGAGTCGCAGCAGGGTGTCGGCATCTTCTATCAGATAGTCTTCAGCACCGATCTGCGGTGCGGATTCGCTGTCAGTCGTCTCGATGCTGAACTCTGCATCGCTGGCCCGAATGATAAAACGCATAGTGGCAGACCTTATCTGAGCTTTCTGACGACGTTCAGACCATCGCGGACGGTGAGAAAGACGTTTTCTACATCCGGGTCCTGAGCGATCAGACGGTTGGTTTCCACCAGAATATCATCGATCTCCGATTCCGGCTGTATCACCTTGCCCGACCAGAGTACGTTATCCAGAACGATCAGACCGCCGGGACGGGTCATCTCTTTTACCCGTTTATAGTAGTTGAGATAGTTGCGCTTATCGGCGTCGATAAAGGTGAAGTCCAGTTCAAGATCCAGCTGCTCAATGGTGTCCAGTGCCCGGCCAAAGATTACTTCAATTTTGTGACCGTGCTCACTGCGGTCATAGAAAGTCTGGGCAAACTCAATCGCACGGGGATTGGTTTCGCAGCAGATCAGGCGGCCATCAGCGGGCATCCCTTCCGCGATAGACAGGGCTGAATAACCGGTAAACATACCGATCTCCAGTGCCACTCTGGGCTGATGGATGGCGCTTAGCAGTTTTAGTGTGCGACCGACTAAACGCCCGGAGAGCTTTTGTGGCCAGCCCATATTCTCGTTGGTTTTATCGATCAGTTCCTGCAGCAGAGGGGGTTCTTCACCGGTATGGATAAAGGCATAATCTTCAATGGATTCATCAACCAGATACTGGGTCATTCTGTCTCTCTCAACATCACTTTATTGGCCCGTCCCCTTGAGGTAACCGCCCCATTGGGCTGTGGGCGAAACTGGCCGGGAATAATATCACTTTCGGGGTGCTTTGGGATAATTGTGTGATACTTGCCGGATAACCGCCGCGCTGTGATTTTTTAGGCTGCATCTCCTTTGCGGCATAGGTTGAGGTGGAAAAATCCCTTACAATGGCCGTTCATTAATGACTGTCATAGTGGAGTACACCTTGGAACCCCTGATTCTGTTTCTCTTTACCGGCTTTGTTTCTATGTCTGCCGCACTCAGTGCCGGGCAGCTGAATAAACTGGCTGATGCCGATAAGCCAGCCTTTATGCAGAGTCGTAATGGTATGGTGATGGTGATTATGGCGGGTAACCTGGGCGCGCTGACGCTGATTGGTGCGCTGGCGTATGGTTTTCGGCTGCTGGAGTGGTGGATTCCCCTGAGCTGTATCTTTCTCACCTTTCCAGTGCTTTCCGTCGGGCTTACGCAGCGAATGTTTGGCAATAAGATAAATCTGTTCATCATGCTGCCGCTGACACTGGTTTCTGCCGGCCTGTTGTATTATTTCTGGTAAGTACTGATGTGCACCTGTAAGGACGATGAATGATCACTGCGCAGCTGACTGAACTGTTTAACAACCCTCTGATAACGGCGCTGACCGGTGCCGTGCTGGGTGTCTTGTTGGGGCTGATGCTGATGCAGATGGCAAAGCTGAAACTCAATAGCCGTCACAATAGTCAGCTGCAACAGTACGAGTCTGAACAACAGACACTGCAGCAACAGGTTGAGCGTTTTCAGGTCGATCAGACCCTTGCCAGCGATCAGGCGGACTATCTGCAACAGGCATTGCAGCAGAACAGCGCCCGAATTCGCGAATTAGAGCTGGATCAGGTGCGATTGCAGCAGGTCGAAGTGCAAAAGCATGCGCTGGATGAACAGTTGGCAGAACAACAGGAGCAGCTGGATAATCTGCAACGCTTGCTGAGTCAGCGCCAGGCGCGTATTGCTGAACTGGAAAGCCGGTTGGAAAGTGAACGGGAAGCGCAATCTGAAAAACTGCAGTTGTTGACTGAAGCGCGGGATCAGTTGAAGGGCGAGTTCGAGAATCTGGCGAACAGGATTTTTGAAGAAAAGTCAGCTAAGTTCAGCAGCGCGAATAAAGAGTCGCTTGGTTCGCTGCTGACGCCGCTGCGCGATCAGCTGGGCGAGTTCAAACGCCGGGTTGACGATGTCTATGATAAAGAAGCGAAAGACCGTCGTTCTCTTTATGAACAGATCAGCCAGCTGAAAGAGCTGAATCAGCAGATGAGTGTTGATGCCGTTAACCTCACCAATGCCCTTAAGGGTGAGAGTAAAACTCAGGGTAACTGGGGGGAAGTAATTCTTGAGCGGGTGCTGGAACAGTCCGGGTTGCGTAAGGGGTATGAATATCAGACTCAGGTCTCTTTGAATGAAGCGGGGCAACGCTACATGCCGGATGTGATCATCCGTCTGCCGGACGATAAGGACGTTATCGTCGACGCAAAAGTCTCGCTGACCGCCTATGAGAAATACTGTTCAACGGATGATTCCTCTGCGCAGGAGAGGGCATTAGCCGAACATCTGCAATCGATACGCAACCATATCCGCGGCTTGAGTGATAAAGCCTATCAGAGCCTTGAGGGCGTGCGTTCGCTGGATTTTGTCCTGATGTTTATTCCGGTGGAGGGGGCTTTTCTGTTAGCGCTGCAGCAGGATAAAGAGCTGTTCAGCTTTGCCTATGAACGCAACATTATTCTGGTAAGTCCGTCGACGCTGCTGGTGACGCTGCGGACCATCAATAATATCTGGCGCTATGAAAGACAGAACCGTTTCGCTCAGGAGATCGCCCGTCGTGGCGGTGAACTGCACGATAAGTTTGTTGGTTTTGTCGAATCGCTGGACGATGTCGGGCGTCATCTGGGGCGAACTCAGGCCGCTTTTGATACGGCGCACAAGCGGCTTAGCAGCGGCAAGGGAAATCTGGTGAACCAGGCCGCATCCCTGCATAAGCTGGGGGTGAAGAACAAGAAAGAGTTAGATAAAAAACTCATCGACAGTGCGTCAGAATCCGATCCGGATGCCGAACAACTGGAGATGCCCGACTGATGATCTCTGTGGTTGGTTATGGCTCGCTACTGTCTGAATGGTCGGCCCGGCAGACGGTACCCGGGTTACAGAATTTCCGGCTGGTGCGGGTGCCTGGCTATCGACGCATCTTTAACAAGGTCGGCATTGTGTTTCTCAGCCGCCATGGTGCTGACCCTGGAAGTCTGCAGTTGGCCTCCTGCTCAACCCAGCCTGTGGCCGGATGCGAGATCATTTGCAGCCAGTTTGAATGCTCAGCAGAGGAGTTTATCGAACTCTATGAGCGGGAGCATCGGTTTCGCTGGATCGAAGTGGAGACGGAGCTGCTGGATGGGACTCATCCCACTGACACGCCGCCTGACACTCCGTCAGTAGGACGAATGTGTACCGGCTATGATGATCCTGGATATCGCCTCAATAAGTGTGTAACACCGCAGGAATATGAACTCAGGGTGGGGCGCTACTATCGCGGGCCTATCTGGCGTGATGATATTTTGCCTTTTCCCCGCTATCTGGCTTTCTGTTTGCAAGCCGCTGCCTCGCAGGGTAGTGCTGTGCTGGATAATTTTCTCGATAGCAGTTTTCTTGCCGACGGTAAAACCACAATCAGAACTTATCTGCAGCAAACGCCGCAACTGGCTGACTGGCGCACGTTTGATACAGGCTATCATTACCGCACCGAATAACGGAGCAGTCCGCTTGTCTGTTTCTTTCTCTCTGTGGATCAGGGGGTGATAGCCTGATCGTCTGTGCTGTCGACGCTCCCCGCCGATTCAGTCAGCATGTAACCGTTAGCCGGGTGTTTAATAGCATCCTCCTGATGTTTTGATCGTTAATTTTATCAAAAATGGCTTTTGAATTTTTATGAAAAATCAATATCCTGTTTTGAAATTTCCATAAATCATCAAAATTAAATATTGAAATTTCTAAAAATCATCAAAATTAAATATTGATTTGTATATTTATAATCAAAATCTAATATTGATTTTTGTATGTTTTTTGTACAAAAAAGTAGCAATATGTGATAAAAATAGAGGGGTAATCAAAGAAGTGATATATTTGCCGCAAAAGCAGTGATGACACGGTTTTTACCGCTAAAGGTGGCAAATAATTGCCGATATAGATTAAAAGCTGACAACGTTACTGAATATTTAATCGTTAAAATGTTGTGTTTAAAGAAATACTCATTTTTAGCAATTATTTGGTTTATTTTTTGCTGTAGATGTAAATAATACGGCACAGGGTGAAAAATATTGGTTCTGCCGGGTCAAAAACATCCGGAACTGATCAGATAACACGCTGCGCTGACATAAAATCAGCCGATAAATTACCGTTTTCTCTCTGGAGAGACGCCTAGATAAAATGTGACTGGATATGGCAATGACAAGCAATATGATCGTGGCACTGGATATTGGCACCTCTAAGGTGGTCTGTCTGGTGGGCGAGATTGGCCTTGACGGCACAATTGATATCGTTGGCATCGGTTCCCATGAGTCGCGGGGGCTGAAGCGGGGCGTGGTGGTCAATATCGAATCCACCGTGCACTCCATTCAGCGGGCCGTGGAAGAAGCCGAGCTGATGGCGGGCTGTAAGATCCACTCGGTGACCGTTGGTGTGGCGGGCAGTCATATCAATAGCATGAACTCCCACGGCATCGTTGCGGTGCGTGATGGTGAGGTCATGGAGCATGATCTGGAACGGGTGATCGATGCGGCCCGGGCGGTGGCGATTCCCGCTGATCAGAAAATACTGCACATCCTGCCGCAGGAATATGTCATCGATAACCAGGAAGGCATTCGCGAACCGTTGGGTATGTCCGGGGTTCGCCTGGAGGCTAAAGTACATCTGGTTACCGGTGCCGTGAATGCGGTGCAGAATATAGAAAAATGCGTGAAGCGTTGTGGTCTCGCGCTGGACAACGCTGTTCTTGAACAGCTGGCGTCCAGTTATGCGGTGTTGACCGAAGACGAGAAAGAGCTGGGTGTGTGCATGGTGGATATGGGGGGAGGGACAACCGATATCGCCATCTTCACCGGCGGCGCCATCCGGCATACGGCGGTCATACCGATTGCAGGTGATCAGGTGACTAACGATATCGCTATGGCACTGCGAACGCCAACGCCCCATGCAGAAGAGATCAAGATTAAATACGCGTGTGCGCTGGCGCAACTGGCCAGTGCTGACGATACCATCAAAGTGCCCAGTGTCGGTGATCGTCCGGCCCGGGATCTGTCACGCCAGGCACTGGCCGAGGTGGTTGAGCCCCGTTATGACGAGCTGTTTACGCTGGTACAGGCTGAACTGCGACGTAGCGGGTTTGAAGATTTAGTCGCCGCTGGTATCGTACTGACCGGTGGTACAGCGAAGATGGAAGGGGCGGTAGAGCTGGCGGAAGAGATCTTCCATATGCCGGTGCGGCTGGCATTGCCAAAAGGAGTACGTGGCATGGGGGATATTCTTAATAGCCCTATCTACGCTACCGGCATTGGCCTGTTGCAATATGCTAAACAGGATAGCGACCATCAGGGAGACGCAGTCCCGGTGAGTGAAGACGTGGCAGAACGACCCAATGTACTGGACCGGATGAAAGCCTGGTTTCAGGGAAATTTTTGAACGCAAAATAAGTCATACAACAGGTGCGGGTTGGGCACTGAACCTGGAGGATAAGGGACATGTTTGAATTAGTTAACAACATTGCGCAGAATGCGGTCATCAAGGTGATTGGCGTTGGCGGCGGCGGTGGTAATGCCGTCCAGCACATGGTCTCATCGGAGGTTGATGGGGTCGAGTTTATCTGTGCTAATACCGATGCACAGGCACTCAATAATATGGGGTCCCGTAACGTCCTGCAGCTGGGCGGCGAAATCACTAAAGGACTGGGTGCTGGCGCAAATCCGGATATTGGTCGTCAGGCTGCACTGGAAGATCGCGAGCACATTATTGAGATGCTCAGCGGCGCAGATATGGTGTTTATCACTGCGGGTATGGGTGGTGGTACCGGTACCGGCGCGGCGCCGATTGTGGCTGAAGTTGCCAAAGAACTGGGTATTCTGACGGTGGCGGTTGTTACCAAGCCGTTCCCGTTTGAAGGTAAAAAGCGGATGCTGATCGCCGACCACGGGATCAAAGAGCTGTCTGAACATGTTGACTCGCTGATTATCGTGCCCAACGAAAAACTGCTACAGGTGCTGGGTAAAAACTGCACACTGATGAAAGCCTTCGATGAAGCGAATGATGTTCTTAAAGGAGCAGTGCAGGGTATCTCTGACCTCATTATCCGCCCCGGCATGATCAACGTCGACTTTGCTGACGTACGTACGGTAATGTCTGAAATGGGCACATCGATGATGGGCACCGGCTCTGCCCGGGGTGACAACCGTGCGGTTGAAGCGGCCGAAGCCGCTGTTCGCAGCCCGCTGCTGGAAGATGTCGATCTGATGGGAGCCCGGGGGATTCTGGTGAATATCACTGCAGGTCTGGACCTCGGACTGGGTGAATTCAGTGATGTGGGTCAGGTGATCGAAGAGTTCGCCTCTGATACCGCCACTGTCGTCGTGGGTACCGTTATCGACCCAGAGATGAAAGACGAAATTAAAGTCACCGTTGTAGCAACCGGTCTGGGTGGTGCTGAAAAGCAGGATATTCGTGTCGTCAGTAATGGCGCTTCCACCGCAACCGGCTCACGCCGTGCAGCCAGTGCGGTTAGCGATTACAGCCAGCTGGAACTGCCAACCGTGATGCGTAACCGCAATGATTCAGTGCGCGCACAGGACAATCCGGTCGTCGAGCCGGAACCTGCTGCAGAAACGCGTAAAACCGGAACAGATGACATGGAGTTCCTGGACATTCCAGCATTCCTGCGTCGTCAGGCAGACTAAAAAGGCAGCCCCTGGGGATATGTCCCGTCCCTGACCTTTTTAAAGCCAAACTTGCCCCGTCTGTGACGTCGTCCCAGACGGGGTTTTGTTTTTTTGCCTCCAAAATCCCCGCTCAGTTAGCGTTTTTAACGAATCCGAAAAAAGTCGTTAAAAAGCCTCACAGATGTTTGATTTAACGGCTGAATTCTATTAAAGTACGCGACCTCTGAGATCGTTGAACTTTAAATGGTTGAAAGAGAAGGTCCAGTTTATGTCGATTGTAACAACCCTTCGGGTGCCAGTTACACGTCTGAAAAGACACATAAACAAAAAACGTGGTGAGGTGTCCGAGTGGCCGAAGGAGCACGCCTGGAAAGTGTGTATACCGCAAGGTATCGAGGGTTCGAATCCCTCCCTCACCGCCATCTATTCTATATATGTATCAATAGCTTACGATATTGATATCATGCTAAAAGCCCTGTGTGGGAATGTTTTGGGAATGCTGTGCTGGTTTAGAGGCGCCGCAGCGCCTGGTTTTACAGTTTAAATATGCTTTCTATCACTGTGTGCATGTCTGCACCGTCTGTCTTTATCCATTTACCGTAATTTCTTTGAATCATATCGATTGTTGTGTGGCCAACGTGCTGGGCTATCCAGTGCAGTGGAACTACGCCGGTTGATAGCATCTGGCTGATGAATGTGTGGCGTGCCTGGCTGGGTGCCCGGTACCGGACGCCGGCTTTACTCAGATGGGTTTTCCAGAAGCGATCGCGAATGTTGTTATCGCTGGGGTGAGGTTTCAGTGATTGAGTGTTGAGGAACACCGGCCGGATCTTTTGTTTTCTGATTGTCCGGTTGTCCCGATCGATGAGTTCGATATCGATTGGCTTCAGATGGGCTGTTAATGCATGTTGCCGCTGCAGTGCTTCCCGGGCTGATTTCAGCAGGGTGTGTGTGCGGGTGCTTCGTTTTGTTTTTGTGACTTTGTAACGATACTGAACCTTTGCCCGTTGATAGCGGATAACGCCTTTCTCCAGGCTTACTACATCTTCCCAGGCAAGCGCCAGCGCTTCGCTCATACGGGGACCATCCCACAGCATAAATTCCATCAGGTTTAGTTCCTGAGTGCGGTTTGTGGGTGTGGCCAGTATGATTTCTATCTCTTCCAGGGTGAATGGGTCGGGATCTGGGTTATCGGGCAGTTTTATCTTGATGCCTTTCGTGGGGTTGTGGCTTTTCTTATTGCGGGTGCTGTAGAGATCAAACGTCTGGCGCATGATGCTCATTATTTCTTTGATGGTTTTGTTGTGCAGCTTGGTGAGATCGTTTTGCACCCATTGCTGAATGTCGATGTGATCGATTTTATCTATTAGCAGATGGGCCCAGCGGGGGCGGATGTGGCACCGGGCTTTTGATTCATAGCCGCGATAGCTGCTGTAGGCCAGCTGGTTTTTTTGTATCGATAAAAACAGGTCCAGGTAATAGCCGAAAGTCGACGTTAAAACTTTTGGTGAATCAGGGAAGTGCCGGGCATAGTCGAAAGAACCGTTTTCGATTTCATAGCGGATTATCTCGGCGGTTCGCCGGGCATAGTCTACATTTTCTGGGGTGTTGGGGCCGATACGCTCTCTGCAGAGCTGGTCTTCCCAATAAAAGTAAACGCGGACTGAGCATCCGCGTATTTCGTATCCATCTGGCATTACTGCGCTCCTGCAACCTCCCGGGAGGAAGGCCCAGGATCAGTGTTGATTCAAGCGCCGCAGGTACTGATTAAACAGTTTCTGTATTTTATAAAACATCTTGGCGGCAGCGGCATTATGATCCAGCTCGGCTCTGCTGGCTATACCACATGCCACTCCGTAAGACATCTATTGACAGATTTATCTAATCAAAATCTTTCTGATGTTGTGACAATTTTTGTTTCCACTTGAAGATAGCTACTACTCGATGTTCGGGATCATCGATCTTTTCAATTTCTATCCAGTGTTGAATTAAACGGTCGGATGATCGTAGGCGATGTAAATTAGAGGACATCTCTATCACGTTGGATTTACCGCAACATTGATAATGCAACGCGTTAGTTTTTTTAGCGCTGGTAGTATTAATTGAGTGAATAGACATTGTGAAATCCTTTGTAGTTTTAGTTGCAGCTTCCAGTTAGTAGCTGGAAGCCGGGTCTTAACTAGAGCCTACAAAGACGCTCCGGGCCTATTTCCGGACGAACCGGTATTGTATTACGCCTCTCAACCCGGCCATAAACTGGCGCAGGTGTGCCATATTGCAGGCACAAAAAAACCGCGAGGCTGTCGGGTGCGGTGGTCCGCTTTGTAGTTCTAGTACCGCAAAGCCTATACCAACCCCCGGCAGCAGGTCAACTATTTAGAGATCCATAGCGGTTTGGTTCCCCATAGGTATTTCAATTCCAAAAGCTTCATTCGCTTTCTTCGCTGCTATACGTTTAATCTCAGGGTTTTTGATGCGATCCACTTGCGCCAGCGTGTTAATTATCTGTTGGGCATCCTGGTTGGATTTAATTGCAAAGCCATCGGTTTCATACTGGTGTAGGGCATCGTCCCACTCGGCGTGCTTTGCTTCTAGCCAGTCGGCAGCATCGTGGTTACCCATTGAGCGAATATTTTGTGGGTTGATTGTGTTCAAAAACGCCGTGACGCGGTCGATTCTGATGCAGTACTGAGGTTTTTCACCACCTTTTTCATTATTCTGGTAGGGCTTAAGCCCCACCAGAATTAGACCAAGCCGCTTGGTCAAATATTCATTATCCCGGACTTTCCTCCGTTGAGTGGCCCAGTCCAGGCCTATCTGATCTGATATCGGTTTTAACGGCATGCGCTCATGTCCATCGTCGCACTTAACGATGGGTAAAATGGCATCGCCAAATGCGATAGAAAGATGAATTTTATTACTCATAATTTTTTCCTGTTGGATAAATGTTAGCTTTTGGTTAAACGGTCTCTATCTTTAGCTTGAACCGACGTACTTCACCATCAGCGTTATGCTCTATGAAATATTTGTCGGCATCTTTAATGGGTTCAATCACCCAACCCTCCACAAAACTTTCCATGCTAGGATAATATTGTTTGGTTCTTGTCGAGTCGTTGCCGGTGACGATGAAACCGTTACTAATTCGCTCTATTACCACATCAATTTCCATCATCAAACCTCCCTAGTCTTAGCAATCAGCCACCGGTCACGGGGGCCATAAATTGAGGTCACCGCATCGATATGCCATTGAGCGACCCCGGCTTTCTGCATATCGCTGACAACCTCTGTCTGACTGATAACCCGGGTGATGCGTCCGGGCACCTGATAGCCGTTTGACAGGGTGATCTTTCGCCCCGGGTAGATGTTTTTAGTGTTCCAGCCGCGGTAATCGTTGGGCCTGATCTCGATATTCTGTTCACCGGTTTTAAACTTCAGCCAGTAGGTTTTCATTAATGGGCAGAAATAGGGCTTAGCGTTCAGCAGGTCCAGCACCCCCGGTGCTGGGTCATGGGTTATCGTAAAGCCGTTGTTTTCACCACACTGGCCGCAGAACATACAGCTGCCGGGACCGATGCCCATCAGGGTGGCATCCCATGGCATATCAAACGAGTGGTCACAGCCTTCTGTGTTGCAGGCAACGGTTACCTGGTACATATCTGCTTCGTTCATCATCACCACTCCCTATCTTCAAATTGTTTAACGGATAACGCGGCGGCCACGGGCTGCACCCATATCGGGGTTGAGCCCAGTACGAAGGTTTCGCCCGACCATGCCAGCAGCAGGGTTTCTGCTATGACGTTGAAAATGGCTTCCGCGGCCGGCGGCGGGACCATGTTGCCTATCTGTTCGCGCCAGCTGCTGTGTCCGGACCCGAACATCTCCAGATATTCACCCGGGTTGACATAGCCCTGAAGGGCTGCCAGTTCCAGTGTGGTAAACGGCCGGTGCCAGGTGCCATCCAGTGATTCAATCCTGCAGGCGAGTTTTTCATTGGGGCTGGGTTGCCGGCGAGGGTCGGCCACTGAGTGGCGGCCGTTGTCGTGTTTGCCGGCGGCTGTCACGGCCCCTGCTGTTTCATCCCAGCCAACCACGCCATAATGGCCACCAGTTAGATAGTTATCGCCCCGGTTGCGAATCATGCCCGGGCGTGGGTCTTGAACAGCAAACGCGCCTTCACCGGTGGTGCTTGCCCCGATGACTGCATTGGCGTGGCCTTCCCATGGGCATATCCGATATTTTCCACCACCCCAGCGCCCTTGCGGTGGGCGGGGGTCTGCAACGGATAAGCCGCCCGCTGCAGGGCGTGATGCGCCGGTGATGGTTTTGGCGTGATCATTCCAGTTGATCACTTTATACAGATTGTGGTGCCTGCCTGAATTGTCACTCAGGCGAGGATCAGCGATCGAGAATGACCCTTGACCGGGTGACCGCTGCCCCGTTACGGTGCCGGTGTGAGACTCCCATTCGTTAACACCATATTGTCCGTAAGCCTCCCCATGATAGCGAGGGTCTGCCACGGCAAACGCGCCGTTTGTAACACCGCTGCGACCAGGTACCGCCCCGGTGGACTTGTCCCACTCTCTCACCCCCAGATATCCGCTGTGATATTCAGGGATAATGAGAAAGTCGCGCAGTGTGCCGTCCACATTCACGGCCAGATCTTTAAGACAGCGCCAGTCTTTGCCCGCTTCAACGAAGGCCAGCCGCACCCATGTTTTCCAGTGCAACTGGGGCAGGGTATGCAGTGGGCCGGCGGCGGGGTCGTCTGGCATGGGGAAGTTACCCAGCACACTGCCAACGCTGGTCAGCGGGCGGTGGGGCGGTTCATACAGAAACGGCGGCACCTTCTCAACATGCCGGGCAACCAGCAGAAAGCGCTTGCGGCTTTGAGCCAACCCAGCAACATGCCCACAGTCGTGGGTGGTGCGGGCGACCACATAGCCATAATTGCGCAATATCAGTTCTATCTGATCGAGCAAACCACCGCCCCGGGTTTCGATGCGGGGCACGTTTTCCAGCATAAAAAATTCGGGCGGGTTATCGCGCCAGGCTTCCATACACAGAAAGATGCCCCGCACGGCCAGCCGGTTAAGCGCAGCGTACTTTGCGCTTTCACTTTTGCGCTGACTTAACAGCCCGGAAAACCCTTTGCAGGGTGGGCTGGTAAAGACGATATGGGGCCGCTCATTACCCGCCGCTTTGCGGATATCGGCTGGGGTGACCTCTTTCCAGTCTGCCGGCGGCTCGGTGCCGTGCCAGTCGATATATTGATCACGGTCGAACAGATCCAGCAGCGTGCCTTCAACGCCCACCCGGGCGGTGAAATTCTTGATAGCATTGGGCATGACATCGACACCCCCGATGCACCGAGACACCCCTTTCAGTGTGCCGATATTGGCTTTGCCATTGTTAAACCCAATGGCCCCACCGCCCGCCCCACAAAACACATGAAAGTGCCGGATTTCGCGCTTGCTTGATAGCATATTCATGATTCATCCCTCACGGCTTTTTTAGCTTGATGGATATCATGGGCGGTGTAGCCGTTCTGGTTACACCAGGTTTTAAACGCTGCCCAGTGCTGCGCTGCCTCTTCGTTGCTGACACTATCCGGGGTGCGTAGGTAGTATTGTTCCAGCCGTATCCGGATGCGGACTTCCCGCTCTGAGGGGATGAAGTTGCACTCATATTCAGCTTTGAACTGTTCAGGGCTGTGGCCTTTATCGGCAAACACTTCATGGAAGAGATCTTCAAAGCTGGGCTGCGCTTTATAGTCGTTTTCATCCCCCACCGCACCCGGGATCGGGTGCGGGGTGATGCTGATGGTTTGAGTGGCACAGCCATTGGTGCAGATGCCGTCAATACAGGTAGTGCACATCAGCAGTCCTCCTCTTCTTCCGGATAGGTGTCCGCGGCTTTGGCTTGCAGCTTCCTGATACGGTCTATCAGTTGATCGCCGTATTCACTCATCCACTCAGGGTACAGGTGGCCATCGGCGGCACTGTTTTCCCAGCCTTTCAGAATGATATCGATCAGCTGAATGCCTTCCTCGCTGTGCATCAGAGGGACTGAATGCAGCTTCTGGTCATCGCCCATTTTAAAAAGCCACAAATCACTGTTGCGGTACCGACCGCCGGGGCCGCCCTTCCAGCAATAGCCATCATCGTCTGGAACAAACTGAACGGGGAAGGCGTTGCCGTTGCACTGGTTTTCGTAGCGAGTGCCCGGGCGGATGGTGGCGTATAGTTGTTGGCTCATGACTGCTTCTCCTTCAGTGCGCTGCGGACGGTCTGAATGATGCGCAGCAGATAGCTATAGTTCGGGTTGATTTTGGTCGGGAACTGATAGTGCCAAGGCTCACCCCCCAGAATCTCATGGGCTGTATCGCTAAAGGTTTGAATCCATTGCATAGGGGTTTCAAAATTGTCGATATCATCTTTTAAAAAGCTTGCATAGGATCTAGTGATGTCCTGATCCTTCACTTGCTGATCAACAATGCCTTTCAATGCCTTTATAGAGGCTTCCACATCGATAATTGATGAATTGATGTTGCTCAGGTTTTTGGCCAGATAATGGTCGTCTGTGCGGCAAACGAATTGCTGAACAGTGTCTCCGGACATGGCGCCCCATGATGCAGACCAGGATTCACCAAAACACTCGATGGTGATTTTCCCTTTGCCGGGTTCGAAGTTCTCCAGCATGACGGTGATAGGGTCCAGCCCTCTAACTTCAGTGATGCGCAGGGTGTCGACTTTCTTTAATTCAATTTTCATGACTGCTGCTCCTTCACGGCTTTCTCATCCTGAATGCGCTGCCAGATCTCCTCGCGGTGAACAGATATGTTTTTAGGGGCATGAACACCGATGCGCACCTGGTTGCCCTTTACACCCAGAACGGTGACAGAGAGGTCATCACCTACCATTATTGTTTCGCCTACGCGTCTTGTTAATATCAACACGGCTTACGCCTCCTTGCTGTTCAGTGGTTGTTTAACGGCGGCCAGAATGGCTTCGTTTTTTACGTTGCCATCGGCACGCCAGAGGATGTGTTGTAAAACCTGGTTGGGTACGCTGCGCACGGCTTCAATGGTTAATTCACCGTCGACAACATCCACCCCGATGGTGTTGCGGTGCTGGGTGTCGGTGATTTCGTAGCGGTTCATCACCTCGTTGGCATAAATCTCCCAAACCCCGGCTGGGCCCAGGTCGAATGTTTCCAGCGGGGTGCGTTTGAGGTCGCTGTTAATCATCTCCACCGATTTATTCACGGCGTCATCCAGCTTAATGATCACCCGGGCTTTCTCTTCGTTGTCTTTTTTCAGCTGCCGGCACTGTTTGCGCAGTTCCGCCAGGGCGGCGGTTTTCTCTTTGTTGGCCTTTTGCGTCTCTTTCACTTGCTTGGCCAGCCGCTCAGGGTTGAGTGCCCGCAGTTGTTTAACCTCGGCTTCCAGTTCGCGCTGTGCTTGCTGGGCGGTGTCGGCCAGGCGCAAGGTGGTTTTAAGCTGCGCCTGCAGCGCTTCAACCTCGGATTTCAGCCGGTCTTTATCCGCCGCCAGCTGGTCACCCGCTGCGGCCAGCTGATCGGTGTAATGCCGGAGGGTTTGCAGCTTTTCATCATCCATGCTGCTGTTCACTTCAACCGCTTCCAGTGCCAGCGCGAACTTATCACGCTGCGCCTGCAGCTTTTGGTCATGAGTGGCCCGCAGCTGATCAATCTCGCGCTGGTGATCACCTTCCAGTTGATAAATGCGGGCGGTGAGGTCGTCGATTTTCTTGTCCCGTTTGCCCAGTTCAAACAGTTCCAGCCGCCGGGCCATCTCTGCATTGCTGGGCAGTGGTGTAGAAATCGGTGATACAGTGTTGTGCAAACTAAGCCGATGGTTCATGACGGTCTCCCTGATGGCAGGCGATAACGGCGGCCTGCTGCCGTTCGCGGATGCGGTTGGCCAGTTTCTGGCGCTTTTCCAGTGGAATCTGTGCCAGCAGAGCGATTGCTATTAACCGCCCCTGTACACTAGAATCTGTTTTGTTGGTGTGTTGCATGAGTGCTCCTTACTAACTCAGTCCCGATTACTTGGCGGTCATCGGGGCTTTTTTTTGTTCAGCTTTCACTGATAAACCCTTCCATTACGATTTCCATTGCGCTTATCGCCGGCACAACCCCCATGGGGTCAAAACTGGCGGCCCCTTTCAGCCCACCCAGCAGCGCCTTTAACACCTCGGTGTGCTGGGCTTTATCCATCGCCTTAATCTGCTGGCTGATGTTCTCGAGTCGCTTATGGGCGTCTTGTTTCATCAGCGTTGTTTTGCCGGGTTGGCGTGGCATATCAACCATCAGCGTTGTAGGCCCCAACGACCGAGGTTTGTGGATGATTAACTTTTTGTCTGGCATGGTGTTGCTCCTGCTTATGCGTCTGGGTTATCAAACACCCAGCAGCGGATGGTTTTCTGATTTATCTTGCTGTGCACAACCTTGTTGCTGTCGAGAAACTTGCGGCTTTTACTGCCGCGCAGATAGGGCTTTAACAGCTTGATTTCGGGGGTGCGCAGCTTTAATTCACCGCAGAAGCGCTCAAACTCTTTAAGATTGATAGCTATCTGCTGGCTGCCATCGCCAAAGTGGTTGAGGCGACTGTCGTCATGGGTGCCCTCTATGTAGTCGTAGGCTTCCCAGAACTCCACAACCATCGGGTGCTCGCTGTTAATGGCTTGCTGACGCTCTTTGGCCATCTCAACAATGAACTGTCGTGCCGGTTGCAGGCTGGTTTCGGGCAGCAGCTGCAGGCCGTTCTCGCCCAGGCATTCCAACAGCGCCAGCAGCTGACTATGATTTTTAGCAATACGCACCATGCGGATCTCATCCAACCCCTGTAAAAACGCTTCATAATGGGCGGCCTGAGCGTCAAACAGCGCCAGCAGTTTCTTTTCCAGTTTCAGCGCCTGCAGCATAAAACCGCTGGCGTTTTCGACCGGCAAACGGGACAACCAATCAGAGCTTATTTTTGAATAGTCGGTGTGGTGTTCACGGGTGACGGTGATGTGGCAGATGCGGGATAGAATCGCCTCGCTGGCCTCAACCTTGGCATTCTGAGAGATAACAAATGCCCCGCGAAACGGCGGTTCATCCGTGTCGTTACCGTTGTTTTTAACCCCGCGTGACCGCATTGGCCGACCGTTGTAGGCGGGTTTCAGCTCATCCCAGTCATATGGTTTAGCGCCGTCGCCTTCCCGGTCGGCCTCAATCAGCACCACCGGCAGGTTTGACACCTGGTTAAAATAGCGGCTGCGGGCGGCCACGGTCATTTTGTTTGGGTCTAGCCCTTCCCAGTCGGGTCGGCCATACAGCTTCCACATAAATTCGATAAGGGTGGTTTTACCGGCGCCGGCTTCACCCACTAATTCAAAGAAGGGGAAAGACTGGTGGCGGCTGCGAATTTGTTCACAAAACAGTGTGCCCAGCCAATAGGCCAGCGACACCAGCCCTGTAGTGCTAAAGGCAATCTGCAGATGTTTCACCCATTCGGAGTCATATTCAGAAGATACTGGGTTAATGTTCAGTTCGGGGGCGTTGCTCAACGATTTAATCGACAGTTTTCCGAAGTCGAAATAATCCTCTTCGTTCAGCCGCTCAACCTTGCCATCGCGCACCGCTATCTCATTAAACAGATAGCTTTGGTGTTCTTTGCTATAACCGATAAAGTCCACGGTTTCGACGGTCTTCAGGTTGCGTGTCATGTCTTGCATGATGCGTTCTAACTGATGGGGTTTGCCTGTCCACCATGCGCCTTTTATTGACAGCATTCGGTTTTTAAATTCGCCTGGGCTGGCTAGTTGTTTCGGAGTGAATTTCAATTTTTCGAATCGGCCATCGGGCATCTCGATGCCGAAGTAATACCAGTGTTCATCGGTGATATGGTTTGCCTGAAAATACAGCGGTTGCGGCAGGGCAGAGCTGAGGCAGGTCACCGATCCGGACGCCGTTAACGCATCGTGCCGGTCCTCTTTGGTTAACTTTTTTTCGCCATCTTTCTCAAAGGTGCGGGCGGCTTTCTCGTAAGCGTTCATGTCGAGATTCCACCACCATAGCTGGCTGTCAAACGTAAACCAAAATTGCTGACGTTCGCGGTATTCATACATCATCAGGGCTTTTTCTGATGCCGTTTCGGCCAGCACCAGGTCACCGTAGTGCAGGTATTTTTCGATATGGTGGCTGGTTAAACGCCCCAGCTGGTGCAGATCGTTCCAGTCATAATCTCTGCCACTGACCATGGGCTGAGCTGCGCCGCAGGTCCACTGGTCTTTACGCGCCATGGCGGCAAACTTAACAATCGCGGTGCGGCCCGCTTTATTGCCATCCTGTGCCCAGATAATGCGGGGGCGCTGGCCGATGTGGTCGGTGTTTTTGCGCAGGGTGGCGAGAAACTTGGCGGGGTAGTTGTTGCAGCTCATATTTGACACCGCAACAATGCCCGCATGGTGCAGGGCGATGGCATCGAAAATGCCCTCAACAATCCAGATCTCCTGTGCGGCAATCAGGTCTGTCATGCTCAGCACGGGCGGGCACCACACCTCACCTTTGTAGGTGCCTACGAAATTGGCTTTCTGCTTGCCAAAGCGCTGCGGTTTGTCCAGCAGCCGTTCCCAGTAGGCGTTCGGCAGCTGAAAGCGCACGGTGGTGGTGCCAGCGTTCAACTCTTGTTTGTAATAGTATTCCTGCGTATACCAGCCCTTAATTCTAATCAGATCAAAGCCCCGGCCGTCGCGCAGATAACCATCGGCCACGGCGGTGGGGTTGGCCTGAATCTCGGCATCGGTTTTGGGTTGATAGCGTTCGGTCCAGGTTTCGAAAAATTCCGGCATCAACTCTTTTACATGGTGTGAAGCGCCGCATTTATTGCTGCGGCCACACTGAATAACCCACGGCGCATCAACACTGGTGAACGCCTCGCGCACATGGCAGCTGGGGCATTCGATTTTGTTGATATAGCGTGCATTAACCTTGCCCTGATATTGATGCACCAGGGCTTCAGTGATGTCATGTTTAAGCGTCGGATTCATGCCGTTGGCCTGTTGGTGTCGATAGATAACGGATTAGAGATGTGTTTTAGCCAGATTCATGACCGCAAGCTGAGTGCTTGTCGATACATCACCCGATATGATTTTTAATTGCTCCAGACACAAAATAAGGGCCATTATCTGGCCATAATTCTGGGCGGTACGGTGCGGTATTTTTTCTAGCTGCAGAATATATTTGTACTTGTCGAACGATGCATTAAAGACGTTTAAAATTGCCCCCTCATTTGCTTCTACCATTTTCAAAAAACCGGACAGTGATTTAGCAGAGGCTTTGCTCAGCCAGTTAGCAGACCTGCAGCCATCAGCTGTATGTTTGAATGAGGACAGATCAACGCTGATCATACGGGACGTTATCGCCCCGTTTTTAGGGGTTTTTTCGCGTTGAGATATGATGATTGATCCGCGAAATTTAGGGTGTAATGTCTCGGTATTACTGAGTTTCAGTGCCCGCAAGGTGATGGGATGGCCGTTGTAAGCCATTAATACATCATTCCAGTCAAACGGGTTGATCTGGTATCGTTTCTTTTTATCGCTGTCGCTGAATGGTTCTATCAACACGATGGGCAGGTTTTTTTCCTGGCAAAAATAACGTGATCGGCCCGCTACAGTAGCCATATTGGGATTAATGCCTTCCCAATCTGGAAGACCGACCAATTTATTTAAAAATTCAATCAGCGTGCTTTTCCCTGTCCCTGACTCACCGGTAATCTCAAGAAAGGGAAAGGTTTGATGTTCGGTTCTGATATCTTCAGCCAGCAGTGTTCCCAGATAAAAAGCTGTGCAGATAACACCATTTGATCCAAAGGCATTAACTAAATGTTTTGCCCATTCTGTGTTAATAGTTGAATTGTTCATTGTTGCGTTCCTTTTCAGAGTGGGTTTAAAGCAGGTGAAGCTGATTGCGGTCTTTGCCCAGCAAGTTGATATCGGGCATGGGTTCACCCATCGCGTTGCAGAGGTTGCGCAGGCGGCGCTTTAACAGCTGAAAGGTAAAGGCATCGGTGGTGCCGCTGAGGGTGCGCAGCAGGCTCACCATGGCGTTGGTGGCTTTCACCTGATCGATATCTTTAGTGAGGCCAAAATAGCCTTGCTTGCGCAGGGCGGGCAGCACCTCTTCACACACCCAGTTGGCAAACTCGATGGCTTCGGGCTTGTTAGAGCGGAAACTGGTCTGATAAACAGCCGCTTCTGATATGAAAATAGTGTCTTTAGCGCCGTAGCTTGTCTGGAGATACCAGACCATTTGCCACTTATCGGGGCAGTTCAACAGACTACCTTTAGCGCCTTTCCAGACAATTCCAAGCGCTTCGAACACATCTTTTGCGCAAAACCACACCTCACCATGTTCATCGGTGGCGGTGCGTACTTCCTTTTCAGAGAAAAGAAATGGGTTAGCGTGGGGGTTAATGTTTTTCATTGTGGCGGTTCCTTTGGTTTTGGGTTAAGGGGGTTACTTGGTTGCTTTAATAAAGATGCACTCGCTAACATTTAAAATGTCAGCTCTGTTAGGTATCAGGTGTTCATCAATCAGATCGGTGAGAATCCACAATTGGCTGCCGGGCATGGTTAATGGCTTTTGCTGATCAATGGCGCTTTGTGTTAAATCAACGAGGATGCTGATAAGGGTGTAGGCTGTTTCCAATTCGCGCAGATAGGACTTTTTGACTAATAATGGCTTTGTGAAATCACACTTAGGAGGGAGCGCATCTCTTCTTTGCAGAGGTGTGCCGTCCAGAAAATAACTCAGCTCAATCGCTCGGCTTTTACGCTCGGTTATGGATTTTAATATATCCACCATCGTTTCTTTTACGACTTGAGGTCGTTGTAGAGTGATTGTTTCAGCCATATCTCCGACGACATGGAAAAATAGTAGGTCTACCAGACCAGTCCAGTCTTCGTGAAAATTATCGTAGTCCTGAATCACAACGAAAGAGTTAGGATTCCTAATAGTGGTGTTCATCGTGGCGGTTCCTTTGGTTTGGGTTATGGCTGTTCTGTGGTTAACAGATCGTCGATATCCATCTGTTTGGATTTCTCTTTTTGAATCGCGGCCTGGCGGATGGCGGAATCGGCCATCGGCAGATCGATCTCCGTGTTGGGGCAGGCGGACTCACTCAGGGTGTGGGTGATCTCCATCGCGCCCCGGCCTGTCCAGCCACAATTCACGTTGGTGCATTGCAGATAGGTGCTGCGCAGCAGGGCGTGCTGCTCGACGCTGTTGCGCACCCGCAAGCCATGGCGGCAGTGGGGGCAGGTGAGTTTGTAGATGCTGCCGCTCATGAGTGATCACCCGGTTCAAACTGTTTAGAGGTTTCAATAAAGTGCGCCACGGCCTGCTGCAGCTGCAGCGCTTTTTTGTCCAGTACGGCCCGTTCGATGTTGTCGACTTCGCCATCATTGTTCAGCGCGTCTTTCAGGGTGTTAATCAGCGCCATAGCGCTGTTCATCAGCCCGGTACTGGTGTTAAGCACATCCATATCGCCGGGGTTTTCTCGCACGTCGCCGGGGAAAAACCACACCGCCCCCACCTGTGAGCAGACAGAGTCCAGAATGCGGGTGTCACCGGTGATGCGCAGAATGTGCATCGCTTCATCCAGTGTCAGCACATGAGAGGGTTTGTTTTTATCCAGCTTCTTACGCAGCGTATCGGGGTTTTTTTCCATCAGCAGGGCAATCACCGGCAGCCCGTCTTTTGATTGATGCACCGCGTGATAACAGGCCATTAATGGTGAATGGATGCCGCTGTGTGATGCTTTTTTTGATTTACCCATGGCCTTTTCCCGCCCTTCGTGGCCGTAGTTATTCGCCAGCGGCTTGCTTATGCTGGTGACAAGCAGAGTTGCGGGCGTTGAGTGCCTCAGCAATCAAAATAGAAGCGGTCTTAGATTTGGTGCGTTGTTCATCATTCGCCAGTTCAACCAGGCGGGCGTGGTCGGCAATGGGGAGCACAACATTGAGGATCTTGCTTTTTGGTGTGGCGCTTGTAGAAGACATTGTTTAATATCCTGTGAAGAGTTCATAACATTGATTAACCGCAAAGAGGTGTAGTCGTGAAGACAGCGATTCTTCAGTATTTACAGATCGAGCGGGATGCCAGCTTCTTTGCGTTGGCGCGTGACATCCCCGGTTTTTCAGGTGATTTTGTGTTCGCACATAAGGGGAACACTCATCTGGTCATCTGGCCCACCGTGAGCGAAGCGGCATGCGAGGCACTGACGGACTTGCTTGACCTCAAGCTGGCTTTTATCGAACCAGTTCCGCAGATGGTTTATGGTTTCGACGGTGCGTCTGTCCCCAACCTGCCGATAGCGAATAGGCCGGATGTCAGTACCGATCACTGGTTGCCCGCCGTGCTGACGATTAATAAGCCCGGTTGATGCAAAGTCTGTTTGTAGGGTGTTCCAGTCAAAGAGGGCTGGATCGATAGCGTTTTTAAAATCAGGGCAGCCCGTTGCGGCTGAAAACGATTTAGCGGCAACAGGGGTGAGTGTTGAAACATGTTGATGTGTCATGAGATACGTCCCTTTTAAAAGTTCATAACGGTTGTTAAGTAGTGTTAGCAGCTATGATGATGCAGAAATCTGCATCAGTCAAGAGGATAGTGCAGAAAAATGCATCTTTTAAGTGGTGTTGGTGAACGGATTCAGGAAGTGCGTAAGGAAATGAAGATGAATCAGGAGGGTTTTGCTTCAAAAATGGGAGTATCGAAACGGACACAAGCTGCTTATGAGGCCGAGACAAGCTCGCCAAATGCCGCGTATCTAGCAGAACTTGCCTCAGCCGACGTGGATGTTCTTTACATCCTTACTGGACAGCGCTTGCAACCGACGACGCTCCCTCCTGATGAATCGGCCTTGTTGGATAATTACCGCCACTTAGGTGAAGAACAAAAAGCCAGTATTAATGCTGTCAGCGAGGCGATGGCTTCGCCCTATAAGGTTGATAACAAAACAAGTGACGTATAAGCAATTGAAGTGCCTCCAATAAGGGGCACTTCAAATTTATAAAGGGATTTATATATGGAGTTGTTTTATCGATTGCTGGCATTGATGACTGCTTTTGTCACAGTATCACTTGCGATTTTCGGACTGTCGTTTTTCTTTGATAATGAGCTTGGTATAGGGGCACGAATCTTCTTTGTGTTGTTCTTCGCTATATTATCCTATGGCAGTTATCGTCTTACATCTTGGCTTTGGTTAAGCAAGCTGCCCCAGCTTATTCAGCTTAACCTCAAGGTTACTGCAACACCTAACCCCACCCCAACTAAAGCAAAACCTAAACCGTTACCGAAATGGCCAAATAGTTTAGCTTCTGTACTGAAGAAGCCAGAATTGGAAGAGTTGGTCTCACTGGCCGAAGTTACGTTGATAGACGACCGAGTTGATCAGTTTGAGGCAGAAGAACTACTGGAATGGTTTAGAAAGCATCCTAAAGCCCAGATAGATAATCGTACGAAGTTGATTTACCAGATTGTAGAACGGAGCTTAGCCGATCAGGAATTGGATGCGAATGAAGCTGAAGAGCTTAAAACCCGTCTAAGTGAATTCTGTGACAGCATGCAAGTAGAGTGGGATAAAGAGGCGCAAAAAGGTCGCACTGCTAAGGATAAGAAGAGCGCTTCAGCGCGGATGCGTAAGTCTTCTAATGCCTCACCCGCAGGATGTAACCTCACGGTTGCCTCTGGTGATGAGCTATTAATTGATTATGTAGATGCGAAAGGTGATGAGAGTGAACGGAGTGTTTTAGTACGTAGTGTTGTTGAAAAGAACAGCCACTTGTATCTGAATGCGATATGCCTAGAGAAGCATAAGTTCAGGAGTTTTCGGGCAGATAGAATACAGTATATGGTGATGTTGAGAACAGGCGAACATATTGCTGATCCATACGGATGCCTTGTTCAGGGTCTTAAATAACATCAAGGAGGATGTATGTCTCACAATGAGAGCCAATCATCAGCGATAGCGCAGCGCTTCAAGGAAGAAATTGAATCTATGGACTTGAGCATCAATGAAATAGCGCGCCAACTGGGTGATATAAATCATCAGCGTATTCGTGATGTTTTACGTGAAAAAACATGCTTGGCTACGGATCTGTTGGCAAAAACAGCTGTACTAGGGGTAGATGTCAAGTATGTCGTTACTGGTAAGCGTACTGTTCCCCAGATCACACCGTCCGAGCGTGCATTATTGGAAAACTACCGATCCAGCTCTAAACAGAACAAAGATCGCCTCGAAGCGCCTGGCGCTGAGACTAAGGAACAAGAACTAAATGCTACCCTCATTGGTGAGGGTAGCACCCCTCAATCATCCCCCTGAATTTCCATCTCTAACTGGCTGGTATAGCCGCTGCCCCCCACGTTATGCACCACCCGCGCCAGCAACCAGGGGGCGCTGTCGATGGCGGGTTTCCATCCGGCGGCAATCACGGGGGTTTCGGGGTAGAGGCGGGGGTTGCCTGTGGCCAGTGTGAGGTTAAAACTGGCGCCCAGGCGTTGCAGGGTGCGCCATTCGCTTTTGGCGGCCAGAATGGCTTCGGCTTCGGTGGCGTAGGTGTGGCGCAGCACTTTCACGTTGCCCTCTGCGCCTACCAGCACCGGTGTGGGTTGTGCCGTGGCGGTGTTGTTCCAGCTGGCCTGTACGCCGCTGTAATCACTGTCGCGGCCTGAATCACGATAGCTGTGCTGGTCGCCCTCGCGGCGGGTGAGTTTAACCGGGGGGATGGCACTGCCGCCGGCGGTTTCACCGGTGCCGGCAGGGGCAAACAGCAGCCGCCCGGCTTTGATAGTGGCCACGGCATCGTGCAGCTTGCCCAGCCGCGTGAGAAAGTTAATATCACTCTCGTTGGCCTGGTCGATATGCTCTACCGCGATGTCGGCCAGATCGGCATTGATAATGGGCTGCAGGTTGTAGCGTTTGCCCAGTGTGTTGAGAATGTCACCCAGCACCACCTGGTGCCAGCTGTGTTCCCGCTTTTGTTTCAGGCTGGTGTTAAAGTCGCCGCTGCAGGCGCTGATGGTGAGTGTGTCGGGTGTGCCACTGTGCTGCACATCGTCAACGGTGAATTCCCCTTTGTACACCAGATCATCATCATGGCCCAGCCAGAGTTTAACGCTGGCCTTGCGGGGCGGTATGCTGAGTTTGCCATCGCTGTCATCGAGGTTGATGGTTAATTGGTCGGCTTTGTCGCTGCGCTCATCGGTGAGGCTGAGGCTGATCAGCCGGTTGCTCACCTCGGGGGTGATGTTGTTGCCGTCGACAATCAGCCGGAAATTCGGTTTCATGCCAGCAGCTCCTGCACATCGGTAATGAGACCGATCTGATCGATCTGGTCATCATCGGTGCGGCTGAGTGTCAGGCTGAAGGCGATGCGCCGCGGGTTGCCGTTGGGGTAGAACAGGGTGTTGGTTTCGGTGATATTGGTGATCTCCCACAGCCCAAACACCACGCCCGTGCCCGACACCAGCACATAGGGCTTGCCGGCATCGGCCATTACCCGCAGTTGGTCCAGCGAGGTGATATCCCCGGCCAGTTCGGGCGAGATCCAGCCCGACAGGGTGATGGTGTCATCCCCGGGGCCCAGAAACTGACTGGATGGCCGTTTGCCCACCCGGTTGTTTTTGCCATAGCGCCAGCTGCTGCTGCGCTGCAGATCTTGATAGCTGAGGGTGTTAATGCCCCAGACAAACAGCCCCAGACTCATTAGCATTGTGCTTTCCTCAAACGCTTAGTCCTCACAAGCTTAATCCTCATCACTCAGTTTTGACCGGTTGCCGGCGGCGTTTCGGCTTTGCAGTTCCATGATCTTGCGGGTGACCAGGTCTGACAGTTGCTGTTCATCCATGCCGGGTGCCGCGTGAATGTGTATCTCGCCGATGCTGACGGCCCCACGGCCACCGCTGCCCCCGGCCATAGAGATTGGTGCGCGGTTGTCGACGCGGATATTGCCGCTGTTCAGCCCCTGATTTACGCCATCAATAACGTTTTTGCCATGCCCGGCAAACACCCGGCTGGGGGAATGGATGCCGAGCGCATCTTTAAACCAGTTGCTGGTTGACTCGGCGGCACCCAGTACGCTGTTTTGCAGTGCTTTTAAACGGCTGGTGATGCCGTCTATCATGCCGTCGATTAACATCGCGCCAAAGTCGGTAAAGCGATCGGGAAGATCAACCCCCAGCTGGCTGAGAGCGCTTTTTATCGCTTGATAGAGAATGCCGAGCGGTGACCAGTTCAGCATCAGTTTAAGCACCCCGCCCAGCCCTTCATCGAAAGCCGCTTTCACTTCAACCCACAGGTCACTGAAAAAGGCTGAGATACCATCCCAGTTGTAATAAATCAGGGCGGCAGCAGCGGCAATAGCAGTGACAATCAGGCCGATAGGGTTGGTCATTAAAAACACGGTTAACAACCGAAGACCTTTGATGATCTTGGGTATCCACTTCATCACCAGCGGGAACGCTTCTTTTCCCAGGGTAAACAGGCTGCCGATAAACCCGGCCAGCTTCAGGGCGGCCAGAATATAGATCAGGTTATCAAAGCCACCCACCAGATCGGCAAGGCTGTTCACCATGCTGGATATAGTGGTGATGGCTGTCCACAAACCTGTAGCGAAGAGTTTAAGATTTTGCCCCCACTCGGTTGCCAGCGCCTGCAAACTGCCGTCAGCGGCCATCTTGTTGACTTTTTCAAGCAGCCCACCGAGGGTGTCTTTCATCCAGTCGAACAGCCCGGCCGCCATCATCATGTTGGTGAAACGGGTCCACTGGTCTGACATATTGGACACCATGCCGCGCCAGGTGCGGGAGCGTTTATCCATCGCGCCGGCAAATTTCTCGTTCCAGATGGTTTCTAACACCTGTTGAATCTGCGCCCGGTTGCCATCTTTGGCTGATATTGATCGCTGCTTGCCGCTGCGGTCGGTGTATTCATAACTGATCATGCCGCCCGCTTTGCTGGCGCGAATACCAAACTCTTTGAGGCGTTCGTTTTCACCGGTGATGGCATCGGCAACCGCTTCTACAGCCTGCATAATCGGTTTATTCATCGCGGCGGAGGTGTCGCCCAGCGTTTTTAACAGGCCATTGGTGGGTTCAAGGCCGTAGGCTCGCAGCTGCTTGTATGCGTCGGTGACTTCGGCCAGCTGGTAGGGGGTTTTTGCGGCAAAATCAGATACCCAGTTCATCGCTTTGGCGGCTTTAAGGCTGGACCCTTCCACCACCTCCAGCACGGCCTGCAGGTCTTCAAACTGTGCGGCGGTGTCCAGTAGCTGAGTTTTAAAGAAATACCCGCCGGCAGCGCCTGCAATCAACCCTTGCCTTGCCAGTCGGCCCGCCTGGGTGCGCACATTACCGCCGGCGGATCGTATTTTCGCCTGTTGTCGTTGCAGCTGATTAGACGCCGCCAGTTTCTGCTTTTGCAGTTCGATCGACTTATTAGAATTGTTAATCGCCCGGGACAGCTTAGCCTGATATCGCTCCAGGTAACGGGTGTTAATGCCGGAGGTTTTCAGTTCATTATTCAGCTGATGCAGTTTATCGCGGTTAGCGTTGTGGGCGTTCTTCAGCTTAGCGGCCGCCGTAGTGGCGGCCTTAAACCGGTTAGTGAGGGTTTTGCTGGGCTTCTCTGCCGCGTGAAACTGCTGCGCCAGCTCTTTGGCCCGCTGCCGGGCTTTATCAAGCTTTTCAGCGCTGGTGTCGGTGGCCTGTTGCAGTTTTTTAAAGCTGGTGAGTTTGCGTTGCTGCGCCTGCAGTTTTTGCAGTTGATCACGGTTGGCTTTCAGGGCTTGGGTGGTTTTGGTGCTGGCGCCGGTGATCTTTTTCAGCGGTGCGCTGGCTTTTTCAATCGTGTCCAGCACCAGCCGTAAACGCAGATCTCGGGTTGACATAGATTACCTCATTCATCAGCGCCCGATCGCTGCCGGGCTTTCTCTCGCCAGTCTGCCAACTCTTCCAGGGGCATTTTGTCCATCACATCCGGCCCCCAGTGAAACACCGTGGCGATATCCGCCATGGCATCTTCTACGCTAGCAGGGAGGCTTCGTCCTTCTTCTCCTTGCGAATAAAAAAACTAACCACCTCGGTGCTGATCTCAACCAGATCGGCGGGGTCTAGCTGCGATACTTCCTGTTCTGTCATCGATGGCGCAGTGATGCGGGGCAGCAGCTTGTGCATCGCTTTAACATCGAGATTGAGTACATCCTGTAGGTTTAGACCGCGCAGCTCACCGGATGACGGCTTGCGCAGCTGAATTTCAGAAATAGTATGCTTGCCGCGCATAAATGGCACATCCAGCGTGACGTTAATGCGGCCCTCAGGGGCTTTTTTGTCTTCAGTTTCCATTGTGTGCATCCCATAGCAGTTAAAAAAACTGGCCGTTGCCGACCAGGTAAGGAAAGGATTGAACGTTACAGACCAATCGCGGTGCGCTGGTCTTTCAACCGGTCAACGCCATTGACGCGCTCAATCATGTTGATGATATCGATCTCGATCATCTCTTCACCGTCGATGGTCAGCTTGTAATAGCTGCACGCCGTGGTGACTTTAAACGGGCTGTTGTCGCCCGGTTTTGCGGTGCCCATATCGATGGTTTCGTGTCGGCCACGCACCACAATCTCAACCGCCGAGGTGACGCCAGAGTCATCACGCTGATAAGCCCCCGCAAAGCGCAGCATCACCCCATCGTGTGAAGTAATGCCAAATTGTTTGAGCGGCTCATCCATGAGACCGCCACAGGTCCATTCCATGGTGAGGGTTTCCATCCCCTGATCCGTTTTAATCGAGGCGTTCATACCGCCCCCGCGCCACTCTTCCATCAGACGGGTGAGTGTCGGTGGCACAACCTCTTCAACCTGTCCGACAAAGCTGATGCCGTCATTGAACAGGTTCATATTTTTCAGTTTACGTGGCAGAGCCATGATCTATTCTCCTGTCAGTTTCAGGCTTGAATCTGGCTGGCAAAATCAGCCAGATAGCGGTCGGTGATGCGTTGTTGCAACATGAGGTTTTCTAACGGCGGCACCGGGGTGTAGTCGTAATCGATGTACAACTTACCGGCCTTCAGGGTGTCGGGGGTGTTCACCACATCGTCATACCAGGCCGAGCCGTCAATGATGTACCCGTTGGCCTTCAGCTCGCGGAATTTCGCATTAATGCCCTCGATAATGTCGCGGATAAGGCTGGCGTGCATCGGCTTGTCAACGGCCCACAGGTGGGCGTCAGCCATGGTGTCAGCGATGACCTGAGCGGTGCGCACATAGCTTTCAAAGGCAAACTGTGGGTCAGCGGTGCAGGTGCGGCTGCCCCAAAAGCGGAAGCCAGCGCGATTAATCATGGTGGTGACTTCGTTTTCGTTGAGATATCCGGCGTCGGTGGCGGGGTTTTGCAAATCCCAGTAAACATCGGCGCTGATGCCGGTGACGCCATTCACCGGCACGTTAGACAGGGTTTTATGCCAGCCCGTATCGTTGTCGATCTTCGCCCGCAAACCCATCGCCCGAGCCGTGGCCCAGAAGGTGGCTTCGGCGTTGCCGACGGTGTCCCAGCCGAGGAAGTCGGGCCAGATGACCATCAGTTCACGCTGACCGAAGTTTTCACGGTAGGTCACCGCTTCCTCTTTAGTGGTGGCACCAAACGCCGAGACATACGCAAAGGCCCGCAGCTGCTGGGCGATGCCTGCCAGCTCAGTGGCCACGGACAGTGAATCCAGCCCGGGCACACCCAGAATGCGCGGCTTAACCCCCAGCTGCGCTTCAGCCGCCAGCAGGGCTTTCATGCCGGTATAAGACCCACCGACAACACCACCGATCAGGTTGGTGGTGGTGGCCGCGTCATCAACGCCCTCGGGCACCCGCACAATAATGCACACGGGTTTAGTCTGGTCGGCAATGGCGTCCAGCGATTTGGCCAGTGTGCCGCCAGTGCCGGCCTTGCCAATGGCTTCCAGAATATTGGTAACTAAAACCGGTTTATTCGCCGGAAAATAGGTGGCATCGGCATCCTCTGCAGTGGCAACCAGACCGATAACGGCGGTGGACACGGTGCGAATAGGGCGGGTGCCCTCGTTGATCTCAATGACCCGGACGCCGTGATGATAATCAACTGGCATAATAATCTCCTGCAGTGCTGCGTTACGTTGCTGTTAGCAATTGATAGCAGTGTGCCTGTCAGGGGCGAAAGTGTGCAGTGGTGCGGTGTGTAGGGTGAAATGCTACACCGTGTTTTGATGGGGTTAGGGGTTTTACAGCGGTTGAACGGGGGAAATGGCACTATCAGCGCAGACACTGATAATGCCAAAGATTGAGTGAGAATTATAGGGGTGTTAATACTTGATGCAGGCCAGCAGCGCAATGTTTCGCGGGCGGGTTTCTGCATTGTTCATTTTTAATTGAATGCCATGGTCGTTGCCATCGATGCTGCGCCCCGATTTTCTGAGCGGTGACCAGCTGCCATCGGTCGGTATCGAGGCTAAACCTGTCGCAGCGGCTCCGCTAGACGTATTTAACTGATCAACATGCAAGCTTTGAGCTGCTTGTGCCGATCCCAGTGTCCGGCCAGCATCGACACCGCGGCCAGCATCAACACCCCTGATAAACTCACCCCGCAGATCGGGCAGATTAAAGGTAGTGCTGCCATCGCCCTCTCCGTAGGTTGTGCCAATCGCTGCGAACAGGTCGGCATAGGTTGTGCGGCTTACCGCTGCTCCGTGAGATGCTAACCACCCGGGCGGTGCCGTGGCGCGCGCGGTGTATTTAATGTCGCCGGGTTGGCCCGTGCCATAGCCCTGATCTTTCCAGCCTTTCAGTTTTTTAGGTGTTACCAGGCGTAAATCATCAACGCCTGCATCGACTTCCGCCTGTGTTGCAATCTCAGCCACCCCCGCTACGGTTTCACTGGCTTGCGGGTTTACAAAGTTAGTGTCGCCGAATGACAGGGTGGTGACATCCAGCCCGGCGATGACAATATCAACGGCCAGCAAAAGGCTTGATTGTGCGCTTTTCTGCATAAACGGGCCGGTGTCCTGGCTATAGACAGCAAACAGTGTACCGCTATCGGTGTACAGCCCAAATTCCGCGACATCATAGGCATCATTACCCTCGTCTCTGACAGAGACATGAATGATATTGTCAGCCACTACAACCCCAGAAAACGTGGTCAGCCGTTTTATTTCAGCAACCAGGGCGGGTTGATCTGCGGCGGGTAGATATTCCCCGGTGCCGATGCCGATCTCAGCAATTTCAACCGGGCCGGTGCCGGTGTTTTGTGCGTTGATTAATTCTGCCAGCCCAGCGTCGGTGACGGTGATGTTCAGTGCCATGGTGCTGTCCTCTTCATTAGAAGCAAATCTGCTTGATGTTGTTTATACAGTGTTTTCTATACGTCTATTGAAAACCGCTTGGCACGCTCCAACGACCCTACCCGTCCTGCGCTGTATCCCGCATGAAACAGTGGGTCGTTTGACTTAGGGTCATACACGTTCCCGTCTGCATCTCTATTAGCAAAAAGACAAAACCACGAGACATTGTCTGTCAGCGCTTCAACATCATGAATGACGTCTTTACGCACAATCAGAAACGCGGGGGCATGAAATATCCGTTCGTTACCGTCGGCGATGACTTTCACGCTGCCCTCAGCTAAGAGGCTCATGTGATCGTAATCGTGTTTGTGCCCACCGATCATCTGGCCTTTCCGGGTAAACCGCTTCTGTCGCACCCAGATGTTGGCAAATAGCCCCATCATGTCATGCCCGGCGGCGGCTGATACCTGGGCTGGCGTAATCACCTCAACTGCCGGTTTCTCTGTGTTTTTCATAACATTCCTCACTAACTACCGCTAACCTGGCCTTCTAAGTCTCGGCCCCAAGCAATGACCGTGCCGTCCGCTTTTAGTGCCAGAGAATGATAGTCGCCCGCGGCGATAGCCACCGCGTCTGTGACCCCGGCAGCACCGCTGACCTGTCCATCATTATCACTACCCCAGGCAACCACTGTGCCGTCAGATTTCAGGGCGAGAGAGTGAACGCCACCGGCGGCGACAGCTACCGCATCTGTGACAGCGGCCGCACCGCTGACCTGATTATCAGAGTCCCATCCCCAGGCCTGAACAGTGCCATCTGATTTCAACGCGAGACCATGCGCCCCTCCAGCAGCCAGTCCAATCGCATCTGTCACAGCTGCTGCACCGCCGACTTGATTTTCATAGTCTTCACCCCAGGCGGTAATAGATCCATCAGCGTTCATTGCTAATGAAAAACTAGTTCCTGCAGCGATAGCCTCGGCGGCTGTTACGGCGGCAGCACCGCTGACCTGGCCCGAATAATCATCACCCCATGCAGACACAGTACCATCTGATTTCAGAGCTAACGAATGGTAGCCGCCAGCAGCGACAGAAACAGCGTCAGTGACTGCTGATGCCCCGCTTACTTGACCCTGTGTATCCCATCCCCAGGCCTGAACAGTGCCATCTGATTTCAGAGCTAATGAATGTCGGTAGCCAGCAGAGATGGCAGTCGCGCCAGCGACACTTGAGGCGCCGCTCACTTGACCCTGTTCATCCTGACCCCAGCCTGTAACGGCGCCAATAGAGTACATAAATAGCGTGTGAAAACCGCCGCCGGCAACATCAGTAATGCGGATTAACGTAGGCTGTGATTGTAACGAAAACCGCTTATACACCACCGGACGGGCCACGCCCTGCAGGCCAAAACCGCCTTCAGCCGAGACTCCGGCGGTTAAGGTGAAATGCGATCTCACCGGCTTAGTGCGGTTAACCTCATCGATGATGTCTTGCTGATATTCGGCGGTGGCGGGTAAACCTGAGCCAACAATCATCAGAATATCAAAGGTGTGCGGCACACCGGGCGGGGTGGTTTGCCACCACTCTTTTAACGCCAGGCTGGCACCAAAACCGGCGACGACATCACGCACCGATTTAGCCGTGCCCTTGTGCCGCTGTATATCAACCGATTGTTTTATCTGCTGCCGTTTTACCGCATCGGGCCAATAGGGCGGCCAGCTGTCTAACGAATAGGCCCAGGCTAACCAGGGCAGCAATTCCGCGGGGCAATCATCCGGGTTGTGAATATCGCGGATATTCGTGGGCACGCTGCCAAGCCTGGCGGTGGCCAGTTCGAGATTTTTTTCAACCTCGGTGCTGTTGGGGGGCAGCAGGCTTTTAACATCACTCATCGAGACCACCATCGGTTAACGTGATGCCGGTGCAGTATGACGCGCTTTGTTTATCGATAACAATATCAGCGGGGGGGCTTGTCAGTTCTACCCGCTGAACGCCGGGTTGATGCAGCGCGGCATAGATGCCCGACAGGGTGATATCCAGCCCTAAATGATGCTGTTGTTCAACATAGAGATCGATTGCATCCTGTGCCTGTTGCATCACCACCGTGCGCACCGGGCCTGAATAAAAATACAGGGTGGCATCAATGCTGTAATTGATCGCGGTGGCGCTTTGTACAATGACATTATCCGTGAGGGGGCGAACATCGTCGGCTGAGAGTGTGTCATATACGGCATCTAATAGCGTCTGATCGGCCGTGCCGTCCGCCGCACTGGATAGCACCGTCATGATGACATCGCCGGGCCAGTTAGCCGCATCCAGAGCGGTTTGCATTGCGGTCACCAGCGCTGGGTCGGCACTGTTGGCGGCTAACACGTTCAGCACCAGCTGTTTAATGTCGTCAGGCGCGGGGCTGGTGACGCTGACATCGAGCACCGCGGCATCGGCACTGAGTGCATGAAAAATATACGCACCTTCCGGGCCTGCCGTGCTGATGCCTTCCATGGACAGCTGAATGCGGCGGCGATAGTTTTCATCGCTTTCATACACCGCCTCGGTGGGCGGGTTGGCGGTGGGGTCGGCGGGGGTGATTAACAAACGGGGGGTGCTTAAATTCGCCCCGCGATGGTCTAAATCTTCGTCACCTGCATACGCCAGCATGGTGGCTTTCGCCGCTTCATTAACCCGTTGTCGAACAATCAGCTCACGAAACGCGGCCACCTGCAATATTTTCAGGGAGGGTTCTGATTCCAGTGACAGCACATCAGCCATGGCGGGGTCGCGGCTAATGAGATCGGCTTTCATCTCAGCCAGAATGGTTTCATAGTCCAGTTCGTCAATCAGCGCGGGCACTGGCATTTGTGATAGATCGACTGCTGTAAATCCGCTCATAAAACCCCCTGAACAGGTATGTTAAACGTTAATGATTGGGTGCCGATGCTGCCGGATATTTCAACCGTTGCCGGGCCTTCTTTCGTGAATGACAAGCTAATGAGGGTGATTTTAAAACGGGGTTCCCAATACATCACCGCCGCGGCAGTGGCGGCATACAATCGCAGTATGGTTTTTTCGTTGATCGGCTGATCGACGAGATCGGGCAGCACACTGCCATAATCGCGCCGCATCACCCGGCTGCCCACGGGCGTAGTGAGAATATCGTTGATAGCCTGGCGGATATGCGCATCGGGGCTGGTGACGGCGGTGCCGGTGTTTTTGTTTAACCCTGTCATTGCGGTTCATCCGTTGATGCGCCACCCGGCACAATGCCGCCATGGGTGTGGTGTTGGGCGGATATGCCGTCTGATGTCATATCGCCACCGGTTTGCGTCACAGGGCCCAGCATTTTGATGGTCGATCCGGACAGGGTTAATTCACCGGCTGAGTGAATCTTCAGAGTATGTGCTGCGGCGTTGTGTTCGATAGCACTGCCATCATCAAACTGAATCACATCGATATCGGCAGACGATGACGGGCTGACCAGCGCATCGGTATATAGCATGCCGATCACCTGCGCTTGTGCCGGGTCACCGCTGGCACAGGCCACAATCACCCCGGTGCCCACCCGCAACGGCCGCCAGCGTTTGTAGTTGCGTCCGATCTCGGCGGGCCACGGCAGCCAGCCGGTGAGCAAATCACCCGACTGCACCCGGATTTTACGCGCGGCATGGTCCACTTCGGCAATCGTGCCAATGCGAATCAGGTTTTCAATGCGGCGGTTGATATCAGCGGTATTCATACCGCTATAATGCAAAAAGCCCCGCACGTAGTAGAGCGGGGCGGTGTGTAGACCGTGGTTATACAGCGGGGGCTGGTGACGTCAGTCAGCAGACTTTTTAGCCGGTCGGATCAGATATCGTCAACGGGTACCCGCGCCAGGCCCCATGCAGCAAGTTGATCATGAGGATTAGGGTCAAGCCCGAAAAGGATTACGCCATTGTTAATAGCATCTAAGGCGCGCTGGGCAGCTAACTTATCAGCTTCTGTAACGTATCCCGGAACTTCAGAAGGCAGACCATTAGTTGGAATAAGTATCCACGCGTCACTAGCTGAGAATGCAGCCACTGCGTATAGATTGCTAGAAGCATCTTGCCACCCAGCATTGTCAAATGTCTGGTTGTCATACGGCGACGCGCCGCAAACTAGCATAAAGCTGTTAGCGTCGGCCATTAGCGCTTGAGGGACTGCGATTGTTACTTGATGTGTGCTCATAGCGTTACTCCTGATTTTTTTGCTATGTATCGCTCTGTTACAGTTACTAAATCTAAAGTAGGTAGCCTGTCACAAATAGCTATTTCGTAAAGATTACCTGTGAAGAATGCTGCTGGGCTAGTACTTCCATCCGGGGCGCCGCCGATCCCAAGCGGATAATCACCGAAAGAACCCGAGCCTAGATTCTGTAAACTGTGGAATTCTGTACTACCGTCTATTCTAAGATCTAGTGTATCAGTACTGATCCTAGATAAAGCCGCGATAACGTTACTCGTCGGTGCTGGAGCAAATACACCCTCACCAGATGCTGATGCTGATGATACTCCAGCCCCTCTTGAAAAAGCTCTGTATGAGTTACTCCCCGATAATGAAGGAGCGGCTATACCTAACGAACCATTTGATAATAAAGGATTGTTTGATAGTGCTATAAGCCACGCAGAGTTTGCATCAGATAATTTCCTAATTCCTGCAAACACACCCACCGCATCAGTATTAGAAAAGTCTATAAATTGCGTAGTTAAGTAGTCATCAATTCCATCAAACTCCAACCAATGCAACCAGCCATTCGTGCGATATTTCGGTCGTCGAGACAACACAGGCTGATACGCGTGATTCCCGTACAGCGACTTATCAAGAAACAGACCAACAACATCGCCATCCGCGGTGACCGGTATCAGACCATCAGGATCTTGAAATAACGTAGACAAATCACTGGGATCAAGCCATATTTTTAGCTTATCGCCGTAGATCTGCAGTGGATTTAATCGCCGAATAAATCCATTATAAGCCCCCAGTGTCGGCAGGTTCAGCGATAAACCCAAACTCATAGCAGCGCAACCATATCGCTGGCGGTGGTGCCGTCGACATACACCCGCTTAACACGCACCGGCAATATTGCACCCGATGGCACCCCCACAAACACAACCGGGGCGGCGGACTTTGGCAGGTCGACTTTAATATCACCACCGGTACCGACATACAGCCCACGGCTGGCGGTGGGCAGATCGGCGGCATCATCAGGGGTAATGGCATAGGCGTTATCGGCCACCGAATCGATGGTTTTTATCTGTTTTGCAAAAGGATCGCCCATGATCGTCTCCCGGGTATGTGTTCATCGCGGCAAAATGGTTTTATATCAGTATTCTGCATCACTGCCCGGTAATAACAGAGCCGTGATATGTGTAGACCGGGGTTATACAGCTATGACAAATAGCTGATCAGTTTATCCATCAGCATTGCCTGGTCTTTTTCGCTAAAGCCCAGCAGTTCGCGTTTTTCATATTGCGCCACCGGGCCGCCGGGGCTGACTTCATCACGCAGGCCCAACTGATGCACCCGGGCGATGCGCGACACCCGGCCAAAAAAACCGACGCTGACTTCAGCGGGGGATGATTTCGCTTTCAGATAACGCTGTTGGCGCAGTTTTAAAAACATCGCCCGGCGTTTGATGCGGCCTTTTTTCTGTTGGGCTTTGCGGGGGGCGTAGGGTGTGCCGTCGGGGTTGCGCTGGTCTTTAATCCTTTCCTGCTGGCTGCGGCGCAGATCTCGGGCGAGATCGGCCGCCAGCTTTCGCCGCTGGGGGGCTTCCAGCTTTTTCAGCAGGGGCGTGGCCCAGTCTTCCAGCCGGGTGAGATCATCCGCCATCGGTTAACAACTCGTCATTGGCAAACAGCTGCAGGAACGCGTCAGGGTCTGGCAGGTTGTATTCTGGCACCGGTTCATCAGGGTGGGCGGTGGTGTAGTTGCCCTCGGCGTTTTGCGTGACAATCACCCGCTCGGTAAGGGGGATTTTGATATTCAAATCGACTTTGTCATGGTCGACGATATCCGCCTCAAACCGGATGGCATCATCTGACAGTTCGGGCTGGGCATGTTTCACCCATGCCAGCAGCGGCACCATGACATTATCGGCATGTATCGCCAGATCGGTGATGATAACGTCGAGGGTGTATTGATATTCAAAGTGCAGACTAGTCTGCAACCGGGTTTGCAAGTTGCCGGCATCGATAAAGATTTGCAGCTGTTCAGGGTTTTTCTGAATCGCGGGGATGCACTGCAGCAGATATTCACGGAGCTGGGCGGGCTTTTTCATCGTTATTCTCGTTTTCTGGCTGCTGGCATTTTATAAACGCGTCGACCTGGGCAGCACACAGCGCCCAGGCGGTTTCAATCCGGTCCTGATCGATCATCAGCTGGCCGTTGGCTGTCGGGTTGGTTGCTGGCAGGTGGCAGGGCGTCGCGTGCGGACAGGTACTGCTTGTACTCATCTGCACCTGTGATAGCGGGGCGCTGCCGCAGCCGGACAGCAGCATCAGGGAGCTGAGTATTAGCCCAGTTGCGATAATCTTCATTTTCACGCTCCAGTTTTGCGATTTTAGTTTGCCGATCAAATAACAGATCGTTTAAGCCCTGCTGTTGCTGTATCAGCCGCAGTATTGATTCCCGTTGAATGTCGGCATCGGCTTTTTCTTTATCCAGTGCCGCTTTGTTGGCCTGGCTGGTTTTCTCGGCATCCACCGCCCGGGTGATCAGCTGCTGGTTTTCACTGTATTGCCAGTAAATAACACCGCCCAGGGCGCAGATAACCAGGGCGATACCGGCGATTAGATAGAGTCGGTTCATGCAACCCCCTGACCGGCGGCGTTGTCATAGGCTTTTGTCAGGCGCTCATCATATTTGTTTTTGGCATAGGCCGGGCCGTTGTACCGGCGGGCGAAGGCGGCCCAGTCGTGGGCTTTCAGGGCGGCGTGCAGTTTAGGGTCATTTTGTATAAACAGCACAAACGCCTGCAGCTGGTCGCCCTCGCTGGCGTGCATCAGGCTGGTAAACGCTTCAACGCTGTCATAACCCAGTGCCTGCCAGTGATAGCCCATAATCTGAAACAAGCCCCAGCTGCAGCTTTCGAGTGCGCTGGTGCGGTCGATCTCAATCGCCATATTCAGGCGATAAAATTCAAGGCTGCCGCCTTTATAGCCACCGGTTTTGCTGTTCACCAGAGTGGGGAATTTTTCCTGCAGGTAGGCCAGCTGACCGCCGGTAAACCCGTTGGCTTTCAGGCGCTTTTTCATCACATGACGTTCATACAACACCACGGGGCGACCGTCACGGTCGAACCCATTGCCTCGGCTTTCTACCGCTTTCACGGCATGAATTGAAGCGATATCGGTGCCCAGCTGCTGGGCGGCCTGTTCAATATCGTGCTGTTTTAACAGGTGATCGATGTTTTGGTTTAACAGTGCAGCGGTGGTTTTTGGGCCAGCCACACCGTCGACAATCAGCCCTTTATCACTTTGAAAGGCGGCCACGGCTGAGAGTGTGCCGGGGCCATAGTCGCCATCCACCACAACTGAATAACCGGCCGCGTTAAGGCGTTTTTGCAGGGTTTCTACCAGCGGGCCTTTATCGCCCAATATCAATACTTTCATACCAGACTCCGTGTTTTGCGGATGATCTCTGCGACATTACCGCGGGCGATGATCACTACAATGGCGATGATCACCAGCAACAGATAAATAATCGGGTTGAGATGGCGGGCGGATATATCACCGGTGATCAGCAGCAGGCTGACCGATCCGGTTAACACAATGGCCAGCCAGGCAATAAACGAGATATGCCGTTTAAAACTGGCGCCATTGCGGCGATAAAAGATCAGCTGACAGCACGCGGTGCTGCAGCACAGCAATAGAAACAGATCGAGGATGGTCACTTTTTTAACCCCCTGAATACGTTAAGTAACGGGTCTTCCAGTTTTTTTATCAACATCAGCCCGACGGTGACGCATGAAATACCCGCGATAAACCCAGCAACGCCGCTCTCTTCAATCGCGGTTTTTGCCATAATCTCTGGGGCGGCGATATAGCCCATGATCAAACTGATCAACAAATAGATAAGCCGTTTAACCGGCCCCAGCTCGGTGGCTGACATGACAAACAGTGTCGCCCCGGCAAATGACCCGATCAGCGCGTTGCCATCGATGCCAGGCAGCAGTGTTGCCAGGCCAATGCCAGCAGAGGTGGTGATTGCAATGGCCGTAGTGCTTGGCTCTGCCATGGAGCTCTCCTTATTCCCAAAGATAAATCTGATTGTCAGCGGGTTGCGCTGTTTCAATCGCCGGTAAAATCACCCGCTGGCCGTGGGGCAGAATCGGGCCGAGATCGGCCAGCCCGGGGTTAGCTTCATATACCGCCTCGGTGACGGTGGCGGTTTTGCCGTAGTGGCGCCAGCAGATCAGGTCTACCGTGTCACCCTGCCGGGCAATCACCTCGGTGCTGGCCATCAGATCAGCTCTATCGTGCTGCGCGGTTGTTCCATAATCGCCCGCACGGCGATGATGGATTCACGGCGGTATTGATCGATGGTCTGGTCCAGCTCTTCAGCCCGCTGGGTGGCATTCAGGGTGCTGTCATAATCGCGATAGCGTTCGGTGAGTTCCGCTTTTGCATAGCTGTAAACCGCGCGTTTATACAGACTTATTTTTTCGCTGGTGTCATCGATCTGACGGGCTGGCACATCGGCCAGGGTGTTATAGGGCACTGCTGTTTGCGTGGCTTTCCAGCCTGAAAGATCCCAGTTAACCGACGATATGGCGTTGATCAGGCTGTGGCGCAGGCGCGGCGAGGTTATGTCTTGATCCAGCCGCATAACATCGCGGCAATCAACCAGCGAGATAGCAGGGAAAAACCCATCATTGTCGATGTCTGTCTCAATCGCTGCGGGGGTGTTGGCTACAAATCCGGACATGGGCCACCTCAACTGATGGTAAACATTAGGTGGGCGGTGGACGCGATATCAGAGCGTGGGGATATTGCATTCCAGATCTGAATCGCGTGCCGCCCAGGTGCGTGGGACGCTCGGTTATTCCTCTGTGTCTGACGGTGTATCAGACTCAGGGGGCAATTTTTTGACAACACGTTCAAGCTGTTCGATCTCTTTTTTCACACCCGCTTTTTCGTTGAGATTCAGCGCGGCTTTAAAGTTGTCGAGTGCAGAACGTGGGTCGGTTTCGGCTTGGGCTCGGCCCAGCGCTTTCAGCAACTTGGCACGCACCTGGTCGGGCATATCCAGCCCCTCGGTCATACCGGATGTAATCAGCAGAATCTTGAGGCCAACATTACCTTTCAGCGCTGCGTCGGCAATCTCTTCCACAATCACGCAGGCGGTGGTGCGCTGATATTTATCGGGCATCGCCAGATCATGGCGCAGCACATATTCAGCGATCACCAGCGCATCTTCATAGCGGCCAGCATCGATGCACCAGAGCATCACGGTGACAACAACATCATCCTGAATGCCGCTGTCTGATTCCAACACGCCCATAATGTAGGGCAGATAGTCATCAATGATGGTGGCTTTGTGGTCTTCTTTCGCTTTTATCGACTGGATGTTTTTCAGCTGCTGGGTATGCGTGTGCAACTGCGCCATCATCAGTTCATATTGATTGGCATCAGGCCGAACATCAGAATCAGCCGCAGCAGTCGATTCCTGCTTGGCCATCGTCTTCATGTAGTGTTTTTTAGCGGGGGAAATCATGCGTCACCTCGTTGGCGGTTATATAAAACTGCGCCGCACTGCAAAGCAGGGGCGCCGTTTTTACCGGTTATCGCGGTTTAAGGGGCCGGCGGGGCAGTCGTGTTGATGTTTTCGATCAGACAGCCAAGGCCATAATCTTCGATTACGTAGGCATCGTTAGATGATTCATAGTTTTCGATGCGATCACGGGCGGGATTATCTTTAATCAATCGACGGCGCTTACCATCCTGGAAGTACACAGACAGGTTATCCAGTCGGGTGACCAGTATCGATCCGTTAGGCACAAATGGAACAGTGACAGCAGGCACCCCACCAACTCGTTTTTGGCTGATGATCATGTCACTGGCCAGCACCTCAGAGGATGGCTGTTGCTTATTGATAATAGGGAAATATTTATCGGTCAGCAGATCGCTCCCCATAATGGCAACCAACTGAGTATCTCTTCGGTACCAGGGATCAATCAAGTTATTAACCGCATCGAATACCAGGGCATCCAGATTTTCATAGTCGCCGCCGGCAAAAACATCGATAACCCCGGAAGCCGCTACCACCTCATCTAACACCCGGGCAGGGGCATCGAGACGGTATTTCTCAAACCATCCGATGTTTACATCCTGCAGTAATGGATAGGTTGCCAGATCAGAATCAACCGCATAGTGAGTACCGTTAAAGCCAATAGTGATGCGGTCCAGTGCTTGCCGGCGTAAAATCACATCACGGATACGAGTTTGAAAATCTTTAAACTTCGCCCACTGATCAAGTTTTGCATAACCCAAGTGGGTATCTGAGTTGTTTTTTCGGCACTTATAGCCAAGAGCATCCAGTGAGGTTGGATCTTTAGTCTGACGATCTTTGTCTGTGGTATCGGTGTTGCTGGCGACTGGTGCACCAATGCCAAGACCTACTTTTTCAGCTTCCATCTCCTCAACACCAACAACATTGATGCTTTTCAGAAAATCAGAGCTTTCCTGCATTTTAGTTTCCAGCGTCTGCTGAATGGTTGGCGTTGCTGTAAATTTAACAGTAGCCGACGGTACACCGTTAAGCTCTGCTACTTTTTCGACATACGCTTCAAACTTTTCGCGAGTTTCATTCTTCATTGTTCATTCCTCTTTGGGGTAGGACTTTCCGTTTTGATGGTTAGCGATGCTGATCAATCTTGATTAGCAGTCGGTTTCCACCTCTCCTTTACCCCCTGACGCAGGAGGACGCTGTTTAAATGTTGGGGTGCCTTCAAGCTGGGTTTTCAGTTCGTTCAGCTCGGTGGTGGTAGTGTTCAGCTTTTCAGTAAGATCGGTGATCTGGGCGCTGTAATCCTTACCCTCGGCAGGCTTTAAACCGGCAACCGTTTCAGACAGCTGAACCACTTCATTGGCGACCGCTTCAATCGCCTGGGTAAACTGTTCGTTGTCTTTGTTCTGCGCATCACCGGCTTTTTTAAACAAGCCTTTGATGCGTTCAGACAGGGTGGTTTCTTCGGTGAATTCGAGGTCAGCTTCAGTGGCAACAGAAAACAGGTTTTCAGGTTTCTGTTTGCGGGAGGCCAGCGGGTTGTGTTCAGCCTTAGCAGCAAATTGCAGCTGCTCAGTACCCAGTGATGCGGGTGAATCTGTAATCGCAAGCCCTACCAGATAAGCTTCGCCTTTGCCGGTGAAATCAAAGTCGACTTCCATTGATGTAAACACTTTCTGGCGCTTTTTATTCAGCGATACCAGTTCTGGAGTGGGTGAAATAGACGCCATCAGCGCCAGTTTATCTTCACCATCAATTTTAACGGTGGCAGTGCTTAGCTCGATAACATCACCAAACGCACCAAACGGTCCATCAGGGGATAAGCCACGCAGATGTTCACAGTTAATCCGTGCAGTGTATTTTGCAGGATCATAATTTTTGGCCATCTGTTCGATCCAGGCGCGTTCGATCACACGGCCATCAGTGGTATCGCCTTCAACGCCAATACGGAACTTTTTACTTTTTAACATCCGGCTTTCCTCTTCGGTGCGGGTTTGTTCTGGATGCCCTCATGGTTGTCTCAGACGCAAATAGCCGCAACGTGTGCTGGATGTATAAACAGTGAATACATAGATGGTAGGAATAAAGGGAAGGGCGCAACCGCTAATCTGGCGGCATGAATGCAAAAACACCCATCACCGATTTTGACAACCGCCGCCAGGCTAAATTCTTGTACTGGCAGGGGTTTCGCGTGGTCAGAATTGCCGAAATGCTCGGCGAGAAAGAACCAACGGTACACGCATGGAAAAATCGTGACAAGTGGGAAGAGGCAACACCGCTAGACAGGGCCGAAGGTGTAACCGAAGCAAGGTACATTCAGCTGGTTTTGAAAGACCCAAAAGAGGGAAAGGATTACAAAGAGATCGATCTACTGGCCAGAGAGATGGAGCGATTTGCCAGAATTCACCGCTACAATCAGCCCGACGGCCATGAAGGTCACCTCAACCCTAAGGTTGCAAATCGTAACGCAGGGCCCAAGAAAAAACCGGTTAAAAACGATTACAGCGAAGAGCAAGCCGAGCGGTTGCGCGAAGCGTTTATGGACTCGTTGTTCTCTTATCAGAAAACCTGGTACCGATCCGGATTGGTAAACCGTGTTAGAGATATCCTTAAATCTCGTCAGATTGGTGCAACGTATTACTTTGGCCGTGAAGCAGGGCTTGATGCTGTCGAGACAGGTAGGAATCAGATATTCCTGTCAGCCTCTAAAGCACAAGCGCACGTTTTCAAACAATACATTGTTGAATTTTTCCGGGACTCAGCAGAGATAGAACTAACTGGTGACCCGATCATTCTGCCTAACAATGCAACCCTGTATTTCCTCGGTACCAATGCCAGAACAGCACAGAGTTATCACGGAAATCTCTATTTTGACGAATACTTTTGGACCTACAAATTCCAGGAGTTACGCAAAGTTGCATCAGGGATGGCAATGCACAAAAAATGGCGGCAGACTTATTTTTCTACGCCGTCAAGTCTCAGCCATGACGCATATCCATACTGGGCAGGACACCTGTTCAATCGAGGGAAGAAAAAATCAGATCGCATTGAAATTGATCTAAGCCACTCGTCTCTGAAGGACGGTAGGTTGTGTGAAGATGGCCAATGGCGTCACATTGTTACCGTTGAAGATGCAGTACGGCAAGGGTGTGATCTGTTCGACCTGGATCAGTTGCGACTTGAATACAGCGAGGACGAATATCGCAATCTGTTAATGTGTGAGTTTGTCGATGATGAAGCCAGTATTTTCGGGCTGAATATGCTGCAAAAATGCATGGTCGATAGCTGGGAAGAATGGGAAGACTATAAACCGTTTGCTATCCGCCCAGTGGGCCATCGTACTGTATGGGTGGGGTATGACCCCAACGGCGAAACCGAAAACGGCGACAATGCCGGGCTGGTTGTCATTCTGCCAGCCGACAGCCAACACAAAAAACACCGGGTTATCGAAAAACACCAGATCCGCGGGCTGGATTATGAAGCCCAGGCAGAGCTGATCCGCAAAATCACCCAGCGCTACAACGTCGGCCATATCGGCATCGACACCACAGGCATCGGCTCAGCGGTTTACCAACTGGTGCGCAAATTCTATCCGGCCGCGGTTGAATACAAATACAGCCCAGAAGTGAAAACACAGCTGGTGATGAAAACATACAACATCATCAGCAAAGGCCGGCTGGAATTCGATGCAGGCAGCACCGATATCGCCCAGTCGTTTATGTCTATTCGCAAAACAACCACCGCCAGCGGCCGACAGATGACATTCATCGCGGGGCGCAACGGCGCAACCGGACACGCCGATCTGGCATGGGCAACCATGCACGCCCTGGACAAAGAACCCCTCGACGGCGCAAACATAACAAACACTGGTATTCTGGAGATATTTACATGAGTAACACTAAACCCCGTTTAAGCGTTCCAGCCGTGCTGGCCAGCGATAAAAAGCCAGCCGGTCGTGTAGAGTCGTTTACATTCGGTGAGCCGGTACCGGTGCTCGATAAGCGCGAGATTTTAGATTATCTGCAGTGCATACAGATGCAAAAATGGTATGAACCGCCGGTCAGCCTGGATGGCCTGTCACGGTCATTCAGAGCAACCAGCCACCTCAGCAGCCCGATGTGTTTTAAAGTCAACATCCTCACCAGTTCATTTATTCCGCACAAGCTGCTCAGCCGCAGTGCGTTCGAACGTTTCGCGCTCGATTTTATGTGGGCTGGCAATTCCTATCTGGAAAGACGCGAGAATATCTGGGGGCGGGGGATAAAGCTGGAACACTCCCTGGCAAAATTTACCCGCCGCGGGCTGGATCTCGACACCTATTGGTTTGTGCGCAACTGGGCGGATGAGCATGAATTCAAAACCGGCAGCATCTTCCACATGATGCAACCCGATATCAATCAGGAAATCTATGGGCTGCCAGAACATATCCCTGCCCTGAACAGCGCCTGGTTAAACGAATCAGCCACGCTATTCCGCCGCAAATATTATCAGAACGGCAGCCATGCCGGGTTTATTCTCTATCTCACCGACACCCTGCAGAATGAAGATGATATCAAAAATCTGCGCCAGGCAATGAAAGACAGCAAAGGCCCGGGCAACTTCCGCAACCTGTTTATGTATGCACCAGGTGGAAGCAAAGAAGGCATTAAAATTATGCCGATCTCGGAGATAGCCGCGAAAGATGACATCAGCTCGATTAATGAAATCACCGTCGACGCGATGCAGGTATCAAACCGGGTACCGCCACAGCTGATGGGGCAAACCCCAAAAGGCAACTCAGCGTTCGGCAATCCAACCGATGCGGCCAAGGTGTTCCACCGCAACGAACTCATACCCATGCAGGCACGGTTTGCAGAACTCAACGAATGGATGGGGGAAGAGGTCATTAAATTTGACCCCTACGTGATAGAAGAAAACACCACGCAATAAGAAGAAAAGAGGTGCTTTATATATATAGAGCTTCGCAAGAATTATATCATATAAAGCATTGATATTTAATAAATAAAGCCGGATTTACCGGCTTTTTTATGGAGTGTTATCAGCAATATCACAGCATTCCTGGTTCAGCTCTGACATTCATCACGGTGTTAGTTTCAGGGGCAAAGTCACACTCATAAATGATATTTTGCCAGACACCAAATCCGTTCTGAAACTTGATTTTATCGCCGATATAAGTGATCCAGCCTTTATCCTGATCCAGCCAGCGGAAGTGGCTTAACTTAGGGTCCATCCAGCCGTCCGTCCATTCGAAACTATAATTGGCCAGCCGTTCAATGTATTCATCACATTGGATATCGGCTTCAACATTATATTTATCCCCCCAGCATTGAATGTCTGCCTTGCAGGCCGCCAGTTCAGCCGCGATCTGTTCAGGCGTTTTCGCGGGGGCTGTTTTAACCGCAACAGTATCAGCTTTCTGCTTGTCATCACCGCCAAACATCACCGCCACGATAATCCATATTACAACGATGAAAAAGATCGTCGATCCAACCTTCAAAGCCAGCGTCACACCTGGATCTTTTACACCGCAATGTGGGCACACCTTCGCCGAGGTCGATACTTCCTTTTTACATTCCTTGCAATTAGTCAGAGCCATGATCCCATCCCTATCGGTCCATTCATCACCCGATACTACGCCACCGAATCACCCCAGCCAACCCCCCAGCGCCGCGCTCGTCCCACCACGCCTGCCGGCTGTTTATGATGCCTGATTCCTTGCGTATCGATGACAGGGCCAGAGACAGGCCGTAGCGGGGTTTTATGGCGCTTTTTAGGCTGTATAAATAATTGCGGAATCATGCGCCCTGCGGGCTTTTCAGGGCGTTTTATAGGTGTTTTTCTGGGGTTCTTATTACGGTTTTTTTTAGGTGGCCATCGGAAAAGAGTAATATTTGTAATCTCTATCGTTTTCAAACCATAAGCTATTGTTTTATATATATTTTTTAAGTTACAAAAAAAGGTAATATTTTGTAACTTAAAAAGTAATGTTTTTGTATGTTATTGATTTATATAGGTTTATTTGATTGACTTATATTACATTTAAAAGAGTAATTAAATTACTTTATAGTTACTCATTTATTACTTTTTAAATTGCAGAAAATCTTTTTAAAAACAATATGTTATATATGCTTTTACGTTTACATTACTTTTATTACTCTTTTCCGATGGCCACATTTATTTTTTTTCAAGACACTTAACGCGGGTGTGCGCATGCGCGTACATGTATAACAATCGATGTTCTGGGAATGCAGTGGGAATGTGTATCTGTTGGATGCTGTCTATTGGTATATATAAATCAATAGGTTATGGTGTCGATATCATGATAATGCAGTAAACCGGGGGTTCGAATCCCTCCCTCACCGCCATCTAATTCAAAACAAAAAAGTCTGGTTTAACCACCGGGCTTTTTTGTATCTGAAATATGAGGGGAGGGTGAGATCCCTCGTGGGTTCGAGCCGAGCGAAGCGAGACCACATCGGAGCTTGCGACGATAGCCCGAAGGGCGAGGAGTGAAACGACGAGGGCACCGAGCATAGCGAGATAACGTTGGAACCTGTGACAACGGCCCGAAGGGCGAGGAGTGAAACGACGAGTAATCCTCCCTCACCTTCATCCATTTAGAATAGAAGCCCAGAACAATATCCCCCATTCCCCTAGAGCCCCCCTGATAACGCTTGTATACTAGCCGCAACTTTGTCTCAGACTCACCATGGACTCTTTATTTTGCATACTCTGTCACAGTTAAAATCCGGCGAATTAGCGGGTATTCAGCATCTGAAATTGTCAGAAAATTTAACCACTTTCCCCGTGGAGATTTTGTCACTGGCGGATACTCTGGAAATTCTTGATCTGTCCCACAACCGCTTGGATGAATTACCGGATGAGCTGAGACAGCTGCATAAGCTTAAAATCTTGTTTGCTTCAAATAATCGTTATGAAACGCTGCCAGAGGTGCTGGGTGAGTGCGCTAATCTGGAGATGGTGGGGTTTAAAGCGAACAGAATAAGCCGGGTGCCGGAAAACGCATTGCCACCCCGGTTACGCTGGCTAATCTTAACGGATAACCGAATTGAAACTCTGCCAGAGACGCTGGGCGAGCGGCCCTGGTTACAAAAGTTAGCCTTAGCGGGGAATCGCTTAACCCATCTGCCACAGAGTATGGCTAAGTTAACCAACCTTGAGCTAGTGCGTATCTCTGCTAACCAGTTGAGTGAATGCCCTGAACAGCTGCTTGATCTGCCGAAACTCGCCTGGATTGCGTTTTCCGGTAATCCATTCTGTCGCTCAGACCTGAGAATTGACTCTGTTCCGCTAATACGGCCATCAAGCTTTACCCTGCAGGAAGTGTTGGGGCAGGGGGCATCGGGTGTGATTTCAAAAGCGGTGTGGAATGAGGATCAACCCCACTTTCCTGATGAGATAGCGGTGAAGGTATTCAAAGGTGAGGTGACCTCTGATGGCTATCCGGAAGATGAACTGCACGCCTGTTTAAAGGCTGGAGAGCATCCCAATCTGGTTCAGCCATTGGCGCAGGTGGATGAAAATGGCTATCTGGCGCTGATCATGAATCTGATTCCACCGCACTATCGCAACCTGGGATTGCCGCCATGTTTTCAGAGTTGTACCCGTGACAACTTCCCTGAGGGTGTTTCGCTATCCATCGAACAGATCGATAAAATTGTGCAGCAGATGGCGAGTGTCTTCAATCATTTACATGATCAGCAGGTCTGTCATGGTGATCTGTATGCCCATAACACCCTGTATGACGAAGATGCGAATATCATTTTTGGCGACTTTGGTGCAGCCAGTATGTATCACATGCTAACAGAGACACAGCAGGAAAAGATCAGACAGATTGAGCAGCGGGCACTGCATCATTTTATTGATGACCTGTTGAGTATTTGTGCTGCAGCGGATCTGCAGAGCCATAAATATAGCCTTCTTAAGCAGAAAATCACCCACTAGTGGCGCTGTAGAAAAACAAGTTTTTTATGCAGTGCCCCCGCTGGGGCTTAGGCCCTTCTTTGCAAAAGTCCCATATTATTTGTGCTGATTACACGAAGTAAATGCTGCGCAATTGGGTCATGCGCGGCGGGATCAGACACTTTTTATAAATGAGAAATGGCTACAATAGCCATCCGTATAATCAGGGGCTGGATCGTCTGGCTGGATAGGTTTTTGGGGTAATGCCGCATTTTCCTGCGTGCCTGAATACAGGGTATAATGAGCTCGCTGAATGGATCGCCCGGAATCAGGGCGCCGCTTCACAGGTTTTCAGCCCACTTTGCCGAGCGCTAAATGAGAAGAACAACATGACTGCACAGATCATCGACGGTAAGAATTTCGCCGTTGCATTACGCGAAAGAGTCGCTGAGCATACAGCCTATTTGAAACAACAACACAACATTACTCCAGGCTTGGCAGTGGTGCTGCTGGGTGAGGATCCTGCATCTCAGGTTTATGTCCGCTCGAAGGGTAAGCAAACCGTTGAGGCGGGCATGAACTCTTATGAACATAAGCTGGCTGTTGATACAACTGAAGCGGAACTGCTGTTACTGATTGATCAGCTTAATACCGATCCGGCCGTTCACGGGATTCTGGTTCAGTTACCACTGCCTGAGCATATCGATGAAGCCATAGTGATTAATGCGATCGATCCTGCCAAAGATGTGGATGGCTTTCATATCTCTAATGCGGGTCTGCTGGCGACAGGACAGCAGGCGATGGTGCCCTGTACCCCTTTGGGCTGTCTGATGATGCTGCGTGAGTATTGTGGCAATTTGTCGGGCCAGAATGCTTTAGTGATCGGGCGCTCCAATATTGTCGGCAAACCGATGGCGCAACTGCTGTTGAGAGAGAGTTGCACGGTAACCGTGGCGCACTCGCGCACACGAAATCTGCCTGAACTGGTCGCCAATGCTGATATCGTTGTTGCTGCAGTGGGACGGCCTCTGATCATCGAGGGGGCATGGATCAAACCGGGTGCGACCGTGATCGATGTGGGTATCAATCGTATAGAGAAAAGCGACGGTACCACACGGCTTGTCGGGGATGTAGATTTCGACGCGGCCAAAGAGATCGCAGGTGCAATTACTCCGGTTCCCGGGGGCGTTGGCCCGATGACGATTGCCTGTTTACTGGCCAATACGGTTACCGCGTGCTGTCGTGCCAGCTCTCTGCCTGAGCCCCATGGACTGACAGTCTGAACTTGCAGTCTGAACTTACAGTTTGATCATACTCCATCACAACAGGGCTCTGCCTATCAGCGGACGAGCTGGGAGAGGGGTGGCTGATCCACCCGGAATGAGCGCTGGTGACTGCAGTATGCTCATTCCGCTACACCGCTTTGACAGAGCTTCGAGTCAGTTCTTTCTTAATCTGTTAGCTCAGGAATGAGTGAATATTCCATTATATGGCTTTAAAACCGGGCAGATCTGCCCGGTTTTAAAGCGTCCGACACGAGGCTGTCAGGTAATAGCGCTATCAGATCAGCTTCGACAGGAAGGTTGTTTCCTTTGATGTTGAGATCCCGTTTCCGGTGAAGACAAATGCCAGTTTTGCATTCGGTTCTGCCACGTTACTGCCACAAATACGATAGGGTAACCAGGCGGAGTTACTGTCGCTGAGCTTGATTATTTCAGGTCCGTTCAGCGTAAACTGCGGCGTTGCGGACAGCGATACTTTAATCAGTTCCTGATTAGGGGCAAATCCCTCCACTTTGACACGGTAGTTATTGCAGACTGTATTTTGATCCAGTTGAGTAAACAGTACTGTACGGTCACGGCGAACCTCTACCAGTAAGCTTTTGGTATTGGTAAAGCCATAGATGACCGCTGAGATCGCGCAGAGGGATACCGCCGCATAGCCCGCCAGTTTTGCACGCAGGAAGGGGGATTGTTTACCTTCCAGTTGCCGTTCGGATGCAAACCGTATCAATCCGCGTGGGCGGTTGATTTTATCCATGACGCTGTCACAGGCATCGATGCAGGCGGCGCAGTCGATACAGGCCGCCTGCAGGCCATTTCTAATATCGATGCCGGTGGGGCAGACCTGTACACAGATACCGCAATCGACACAGTCACCACTGTTTGCATCGGCGTTGCGGCGGTTGGCCCGGGGTTCACCACGTTTGGCATCGTAGCTAACGGTCAGAGTGTTGTCGTCAAACATAACGCTCTGAAAGCGGGAATAAGGGCAGGCGTGCAGACAGATTTTTTCCCGCACAAGACCGGCATTGGCATAAGTCAGCGCCGCCATAATAGTCAGCCAGCCAAACAGCGCGGATGACATCTGAAGATTGATCATATCTGCAGCGATCTCGCGGATAGGAACAAAGTATCCGGTGAAAGTTGCGGCAGTGAGTATTGAGAGTGAGATCCATACAAGATGTTTCAGTACTCTGCGTAACAGACGCTTACCGCGCAGTGGCAGGTGATCAGTTTTAGCCCGCTCACTGGCACGACCCTCTGTCATCTGTTCGATGCGGATAAACAGCCAGGTCCAGATACTCTGAGGACAGGCAAAGCCGCACCAGACCCGTCCCCAGGCAACCGCCATAAAAAACAGCAGCGTCGCGCCTGCAATCATTAATCCTGCCAGTAATGGCAGATCATGCCAGGACAACGCGCTGCCAAAGAGGGTGATACGGCGGTGCTCAAAAGAGAAAAACAGAAACGGCTGACCATCGATCTGTACCCAGACAAGACCGAAAAACAGCGCGATCATGGGCCAGGTTGTCAGTCGTCTGAGGTTTTGAAAACGCCCCTCGGTCAGGCGCACGTGAAACTTACCATCGGTTGCAAATGGAGGCGTTGGATCTTGTATAACAGGAATTTTTTGCATGGCGGCAATCTACTAAATTTTGTGATTGCGGTAGATTACGGTTGTAATTTGTATAGGAACAGGTATAAAAAAATTATAGTTAATAGGTACAGTTAGGCGGTAAGGCACAATGACATCAGACTATCTCTATCAACAGCTTGAGAGCTGGCTCTTAAAGGGAATTGAAGAACAGCGCTGGCTGATGGGGGATCGGTTGCCCTCAATCCGGGAGCTGTGCAAACAGCACGGGCTGTCAAAAGCGACTGTTCAGCATGCGCTGCAGAGGCTTGAAGCGCAGGGCTTGCTGGAAGCCCGGCCTAAAGCGGGTTACTTTGTTGCCCTGCATGCTAAAACCGTTAAGGAGCCGGTCAGCCGTTCACGTATTGAGGCGCCCAGGCCGGTAACGGTGAGTGATCTGTTACTGGATATCATGCGCCGCAGTGCAGCCTTTGATCTGCTACCGGATCTGCACGCCGGTGAGCTGCCCTCTGGCATTGTTACCCTCAATCGTTCGGTCGCCAGAGCGCTACGGCGACAGAAAGGTGATGACTATCAGTATTATGATACCCCCGCTGGGGATGCAGGCTTGCGGGAACAGCTATCCCTGCACCTATTACGCCGTGGCTGGCAGGTTGATATTGATGAGCTGTGTATCACCTCCGGCTGTCAGCATGCGCTATTCCTGGCGTTGATGGCGACCTGTGAAAAGGGGGATGTGGTCGCGGTGGAGTCACCTGGATTTTACGGTGTGCTACAGCTGCTTGAGCAGTTAGGGTTGCAAGTTGTAGAGGTGCCAACATCCATCTCCACAGGGATGGATATTGAGGCGCTGGAAGAGGTGCTCAAACGCTGGAAAGTTAAAGCCTGTATTGTCTCGCCGGCCTTTTCAACACCGGGAGGAGCGCTGATGCCGACAGACGCCCGGCAGCGTTTGTTAACTCTGGCGGAACAATATGATCTGGCTATTATTGAAGATGATATCTATGCCGATACGGCTTTGGGGGTCGTGCCCGATCCGCTGAAAGCGCTGGATCAATATGACCGGGTGATCCTCTGTAGCTCATTTTCAAAATCGTTATCCCGGGATCTGCGTTTGGGATGGATCTCGGGTGCCCGCTGGCATGAGCAGATTATCAGACTGAAGCTGGTGACCCAACTGAGCAGCAGCCGTTACCTGCAACAAGGAGTGGCTGAGTTTATCGCTGATGGCAGTTTTGCGGCCCATCTGCGCCGCCAGCGCCATGAGTTGCGTGAACGACGTGACCGGCTGATTGCGCACCTGCGAGCCTGGCCCGGGGATTTGAGAATCAGCCTGCCGCAGGGTGGCTTAGCGGTGTGGGTAGAGTTGCCTGAAGGGGTGGATACTTTAGAGGCTTATCCCGAAGCGCTTGATCGTGGGGTGGTGATTACCCCCGGGCCGTTGTTCTCGGTATCGGGGCAGTTTCGCAACTGTATGCGTCTCAGTTTTTCCCATCCCTGGGATAAGCGCCGGGTTGAGGCGCTGAATATTTTGTCCGCTGTGTTGGTGCCGCAGGGTTAATCTGTCTCGATTAAAAATTAAAATATTGAGCCTGTGCCTGATTTACACCTCAGTATATTCTGGGCGGCTAAAGTAGCTGAACGAGTACTGATGTTGTGTACAGATATGATGAATATGACCGGGCGTTGGTACAGGCGCGGGTAGAGCAGTTCCGTGATCAGGTTGCACGCCGGCTATCGGGCGACCTGAGTGAGGAGGAGTTTTTGCCGCTGCGGTTGCAAAACGGACTCTACCTGCAAAAGCATGCCTATATGCTCCGGGTGGCGAACCCTTATGGCACCCTCTCTGCAGATCAGTTGCGGGTGCTGGCTAAAATAGCCACTGATTTTGATCGCGGTTATGGCCATTTCACTACCCGCCAGAATATTCAGTTTAACTGGATTGAGCTGGAACAGGTGCCGGACATCCTGCAGCTGTTGGCCGATCATGATATGCATGCGATCCAGACCTCCGGTAACTGCGTACGCAATATCACCACTGAAGCGTTTGCCGGAGTGGCCGGTGACGAGGTGATAGACCCCCGTCCTCTGGCTGAAATCCTCAGACAGTGGTCGACGGTAAATCCTGAGTTTCTCTTTCTGCCGCGCAAATTTAAGATCGCTATCTCATCCTCTGCATCTGATCGTGCCGCAGTACGCGCCCATGATATTGGTCTCTATCTCTATCGGGGTGACAGCGGTGAGATGTTGTTGGATGTTATGGCCGGGGGTGGGCTTGGCAGAACGCCGATCCTCAATGAGCGGGTGAAACAAGGTCTGCCATGGCAGCATATACTCACCTACACCGAAGCGGTTCTGCGCGTTTATAACCGTTATGGCCGCCGGGATAACAAGTATAAGGCGCGCATCAAAATTTTGGTTAAAGCGCTGGGCGTAGACGCGTTTGCCCAGGAGGTTGAACGGGAATGGGAACTGATCAAAGACAGTGACGCCGAGCTGACAGAGAAAGAGTATCAGCGCGTGGCTGCCGGTTTTGCAGCACCGGTTTACGAGCGACTCGATCTGATTGATCCTGAATATGGCGCCTGGCTGGCCCGTGATCCGCAGTTTGGCTTATGGGTACAGCGCAATACACAGCCCCATAAAGTGGCCGGTTATGCCTCGGTCATATTATCTACCAAACCGGGTGCCAGCGCGCCTCCCGGGGATGTTACCGGCGAGCAGATGAACATGGTCGCTGATCTGGCAGAGCGCTATGGTTTCGGTGAGATCCGTGTGTCCCATGAGCAGAATCTGGTGCTGCCGGATATCCGTAAACAGGATCTCTATCCGTTGTGGAAAAAACTGACAGAGATTAATCTGGCGAAGCCGAATGTGGGGTTGCTGACCGATGTGATTGCCTGCCCCGGTGGTGATTACTGTGCGTTGGCGAACACCCGCTCACTGCCGGTCACCCGTGCCATTCAGGAGCGTTTTGATAATATCGATTTTCTCCATGATCTGGGTGATCTGACGCTGAATATCTCTGGCTGTGTCAACGCTTGTGGTCATCACCATATCGGCAACATCGGTATCCTTGGGGTGGATAAAAAGGGTGAGGAGTTTTTCCAGATCACCATTGGCGGCGCTCAGGGAAAGAACAGTTCGCTGGGGAAAGTGATCGGACGTGCTTTCCGGTCGGAAGAGGTGCCCGAAGCGATAAACCGCTTGTTGCAGGCCTATCTGGACTACCGTGAATTGGACGAGCCGTTTATCGAAACGGTCAACCGGCTCGGTCTTGACCCCTTTAAAGAGCGGGTTTATCAGACGCCAACCGATGCTGCACAGGTAACCCCTGAGGAGGCCAGCGCATGAAAAACATTATTACGACGGTGAACGGAGTCTCTGGGGTTGTGCATGATGATCCCTGGTCGATCCCCGGTGAAGGTGAGAGTGATAACCGCGATTTTCAGATCGTATCACCAGAACGCCTGCAGCTGCTGGATGAGTCTGGACAAAGAGTGCAGGGTCACTACGGTGTGTTGCTGCATCCGGATGATAACCCTGACATTCTGCTCCCCTGGCTGGATTCTCTGCCACTAATTGCGCTCCAGTTTCCCCGTTTCAGTGATGGTCGGGCCTATAGTCAGGCCTATCTGCTGCGTGCCCGACATGGTTTCGGGGGAGAGCTGCGTGCCGTCGGTGATGTGTTACGAGATCAGTTAGCGGCGATGCGTCACTGTGGCTTCAGCTCCTTTGCTATTCGTGAAGATAAGTCAGCAGAGGAGGCGCTTAAAGGTTTGGAAGTGTTTGATCTGATCTATGCCCGCTCGGTATCAACACCCCAGCCGCTGTTCCGGCGCAGATAAACTGCGTCTTCCGGATCTCTTCGGGTTGTCGGTCAGGAGAATTCCTGGCTGACAGCCCATCGAACTCATGCTTCTGTTTATCCTCCCGATCCCCCGCTTAACCTGATGAAAATATGAGCGACAATGCTGCACTGCAATAGAGCATAACCTGCCATAGACTGACAATGTAAGACATTGTCAGTCTATGGCAGATACTTTCACTGCTTCGTGTTTTCTTATAACTCTCTGTTTTTATTGGTTTATTAGTTTTGGCCCGGAAAATGCTTTGATCTGGATCAATACTAATTAACCGGAGCCAGAGTATGGGTGCGTCTATATCACTTGATTACATTACACACAGGTTCAGTGGTGCAGCAGAGCCCACGCTGAAAGATATTGAAAATCGAATTGAGCCTGGCGAACTGGTCGCCCTGATTGGTCGCAGCGGTTGTGGCAAATCGACCCTGCTGCACATGATGGCAGGTTTGCTGCTTCCTTCTGATGGTTGTGTCCGTATCAATAATCATCTTGTTACTAAGCCCAGTGCTAAGTGGAACATGATGTTTCAGAAAGCCTCCCTCTATCCCTGGATGAACGTCAAAGAGAATGCAGCACTGGGTCTGCTGTTTGATGGTATGCCGAAGGCTAAGGCCGGTGAGCGGGTTGATGCATTGCTGGATATGGTGGGACTACACGACAAAAAAGAGGTCAACGTACAGAGCCTCTCCGGAGGTCAGCAGCAGCGGGTTGCACTGGCGCGTTCATTGGCGACCGAACCGGAAGTTTTGCTTCTGGATGAGCCATTTTCTGCGCTGGATGCCTTTACCCGGACTCAGCTTCAGGAAGAGGTACCGAATATCTGCCGCGAGCGCGGTATCACCATGGTGATCGTTACCCACGATATTGATGAAGCGATAGCGATGGCCGACCGGGTGTTAATCATGTCCCAGAACCCGGGCCGAATAGTGGGTGAATTGACGGTTGATCTGCCATGGCCGCGCCGTCATATGGATGCGGGTTTCCAGTCGATGCGTGACGAGTTGATGCAACAGTTTAAAGGGACCGATACCGGGTTGGCAGGGCGTAATGGTGCCGATGCCGAAGAGTCTGAAGTATCTGAATCAGCCGCCTGATAGCTACCAATTTTAAGAGGAATTTATAATGAAAAAATACAGTTCTAAGTCCGATGCTAAGCAGAATGAGATCTCTGATACCGATCTTGATTATCTGCAAAAGCATGAGATGAGTCGCCGTGACTTCATGATGGACAGCCTCGCTATGGGGGGATTGGCTGCAATGTTTGGGCTTTCCGCCAGTATGCCTGCCTGGGGCAGTATCCAGCCACCGGAAGATGAGGTTGTACGTATCGGTTATCTGCCGATTACCGATGCCACCGTGCTGCTGGTTGCGCATGCTAAAGGGTTCTTTGCGGAAGAGGGGCTTAAATCAGAAAAGCCAACGCTGATTCGTGGCTGGTCGCCGCTGGTTGAAGGGTTTGCGGCGGGTAAATTTAATCTGGTGCACTTCCTTAAACCTATCCCTATCTGGATGCGCTATAACAACGGTTTCCCCGTCAAAATCATGTCCTGGGCTCATCTGAATGGTTCCGGTGTGGTGGTGGGGAAACATGTTAAAGCGGAGGGCTTTGCGGACCTGGGTGGCAAGCAGGTTGCAGTACCTTACTGGTACTCCATGCACAATATCGTGTTGCAGATGGCGCTACGACATGTGGGACTGAAACCGGTGATTAAGTCTCAGGGTGAGCCTGTCGCGGCTGATGAGGTGAATCTGCAGATTATGCCGCCACCGGATATGCCACCATCACTGGCGGCGAAGAAGATCGATGCTTTTATCGTGGCAGAGCCCTTTAATGCGGCCGGTGAGCTGCTGGCTGGCGGTAAGATGCTGCGCTTTACCGGTGATATCTGGCGTAACCATCCCTGCTGTGTGGTGTGTATGAATGAGGATCAGGTTAATGCCAAGCCTGAGTGGACTCAGAAGGTGATGAACGCCATCGTCAAAGCTCAGATCTACGCCCAACAAAACAAGAAAGAGGTTGCTCATCTGCTGTCTAAAGATGGCGAACGTTATCTGCCAATGAAGGCTAATGTGGTTGAGCGTGCGATGACGCTGTATGACGAAGAATCCTATGCATCGCCTGATGCGATTCAGCACCCAGAATGGAACAGCGGTCGGATTGATTTCCAGCCCTGGCCTTTCCCTTCAGCCACCAAACTGATTGTTAATGAGTTGAAAAACACGCTGGTGAGTGGGGATGCCACCTTCCTGAACGAGCTGGATCCAGACTTTGTGGCCGATGACCTGGTGGATTATCGCTTTGTTAAAGCGGCGATGGAGAAGCATAAAGGCTGGGAAGATGTGCCAGGTTTTAATGCTGAGAACCCATTTGAGCGAGAAGAGGTGGTTGCGATATGAACAGCAGTAATACTCAAACGATAACGGCCGCCAGTGTGATGCCGAACATGTCGCAGCTGTTTGGCTGGCTGAAGTCACTGCAATACCCGGCGATGGGTATTACCGGTCTGCTGCTGTTGTGGTGGTTCGGTGGTTTCATGATTGAAAATGATCCGGATCTGAGTGCCTTTGCCGCATTTGCCCCTGCACCGACGTTTAGTGCGCTGGTGGATCTGGTGGCTAGTGGTGAAGTCTGGCAACCCATCGGTTCCAGCCTTTATCGCATTCTTTCCGGGCTGGTCTGGGGTATCGGCATCGGTGTGCCGGTGGGGGTAACGGTGGGTTACTTTGGTCTGGCACTGAAAGTGACTAACGTGCCGTTTCAGTTTCTGCGCATGATCAGTCCACTGGCGTGGATGCCGATTGCCGTGCTGGCCTTTCAGAGCTGGGATTCTGCGATCATCTTCCTGATTGTGATGGCGACGGTATGGCCGATCATCTTCTCCACCGCCCACGGTGTACGTCGTATTGATCCTAACTGGTTTAAAGTGGCGCGCAACCTGGGTGCATCCGGTTTTCAGATGCTGCGGCGGATCATTCTGCCAGCGATTATGACCGACGTCATGGCGGGTATCCGTCTTGCGGTAGGGGTTGCCTGGGTGGTTCTGGTTCCGGCGGAATATCTCGGTGTCACCAGCGGACTGGGGTATGCGATCAACGACGCTCGCGACACCTTGTCTTATGACAGTCTCGCCGCCGTGGTTATCGTTATCGGCATTATTGGCTATGGTCTGGATACAATCTGTAGCGTGCTGATTAAACGCTTTAACTGGCATATGGAGTGATGGTTTGAGTATCTACAGTCCGGTGTTAACACCCGGCTGGACAATCCATTTTGCAGCGTTGTCTGGTGATGGCCGCTGTGTGAATTGTGCTGAATATACCTGTTGCCTGGCAACAGGTATTTCTGTTTGTAGAGGTTAGAGCCTATGGGATATCCAACAGACGTTCTGTCGCATAAAAATGTAGAGAGTGATGCCGGTGCCGGCGCATCCGACCTGACGGTGTTGCATGAGTCAGCCAAGCTTATTGGTCAGGCGGCAACACCTGAGATAGCGATCTCTGGCACCTTGCGGCTGATGTCGCAGATGCTTGGTTTGAATCGTGGGCGTGTGCTGCTGCCATCGACAACCGGTGAGACCCTGCAGATCCGATACAGTTACGGCTTGCGTGATGAAGAGCGCCGGTTGGGGGTGTACAAAGTGGGTGAGGGCATCACCGGTACGGTGATGAAAAGTGGTCAGCCTGCGGTGGTTCAGAATATTGATGAGGAACCGGGTTATCTGTTCCGGGCGGTGGATCGGGAAACTCTGCCAGACGGTATGGTGGCTTATATTGCGGTGCCGATTATGGATGGTAACTCAACCATTGGGGTGCTGGCTGCGCACCGGTTGCGGATGCGACCACGGGCGATTGATGCCGACCTGATGATTCTGCGAATTCTGGCGACCTTTATTGCGCAGATCATCAGTATCAGTAACCTGATTGAGGAGCGTACCAGTTATCTGCAGGAGGAGAACCGTGAACTGAAAGATGCCCTGCAGCATCAGAGTGGTGAGAATAACCACGGTATACTCGGCGAGAGCCAGGCGGTGCGGGATGCCCTGAGGCAGATCAGTCGGGTGGCTGACACCGTCGTGACGGTGTTGCTGACCGGTGAGTCCGGCACCGGTAAAGAGCGTTTTTCCCAGGTGCTACACCTGAATAGCTCGCGCCGGGATCAGCCCTTTGTCGCGATCAACTGTGCCGCTATTCCCGAGCAGTTACTGGAATCAGAGCTGTTTGGGCATGAGCGGGGTGCCTTTACCGGGGCGTCCGCCAGTAAAAAAGGCAAGATTGAGTTGGCCAGTGGCGGGACACTGTTTCTGGATGAAATTGGTGATCTGAATATGGAGCTGCAGTCCAAACTGCTGCGTATCCTTGAAAGCCAGGTGATTCAGCGGGTCGGGGGAGTTAAGGATATCCCTGTGGATGTGCGTATTATCACCGCGACCCACAAAAACCTTCAGGAAGCGGTGAACAAGGGTAAATTCCGCCTCGATCTGTTCTATCGTCTGAATGTTTTTCCGATTCATCTGCCGCCGTTAAGAGAGCGGGCGGGGGATGTCAGAATCCTCGCCAGTCATTTTCTGCTCAGTGCAAACCGGGAATATAGCCGCTACACGGTGTTTGGCAAAGGGGTGATGGAGCGGCTGGAAACCTATAACTGGCCCGGTAATATCCGTCAGCTGGAGAATGTCATTAAACGTTCGGTTTTGATCTGTCTGGATGGCACCATCTCGATCGATGATATCGAAACTATCCTGCGTCAGGAGTCTGCGATCAATGAGCACCTTGAGGCAGGTCAGTCTTCGGAGATGTTCTCTGCCGGGCGCCCCGTCCCAGTAGATCATCCAGATGAGGAGGCACCTTCAACCGTTCCATTTTCCTATAGTAGTGGTGCATCAAATGGCGTTGCAACGAATCGCCCCTATAGCTGGGTGCGTAAAGATGAAGCGGATTCAATTGCGCAAGCGCTGAAACATACCGGTGGTAATAAAACCCGTGCTGCGGCTATTCTGGGGATGTCGCCGCGACAGTTCCGTTATCGACTGGAAAAGCTGGGATTGCCGAATAATCTCAGTCGTGAGGGTTGATCCCGCTCTCTTCTGAATCATCATTCAGACAGGGATCAGTTCAGAGAGCAGTCTTTGTTTGCTGAACCTGATCCTTGTCGCGCTTTTCTAATCATTTTCTTCGTTAATGACGCTCCACAGAGCGACCTCATAGCCTCCTCTTTCTGTTGTTTCACGTTAATGACTCGGATATCTCTGACCCATCCGGCCTGAAGGGATTTTAATCGCTATATATCATTGTCTGACAATGTCAGACAGAGAGGTTGGTATGATCGGATAGTGGGTCATCTTTCTGAATCTATCTATTTGTTTTATATAGATATAAACCTTTATGGAACGGTTGTTGATAAGTAATTAAGCGAGAATAACTATTGACGCATAGATCAGCTACTCATCATACATTTCTGGAGTTTTAAAATGACAACAGTTCTATTGGATCCTCAAGAGTTACAAACCAGGATCGATAACGAAAAAGTGGTGCTTATCGATACCCGTAATCCCGAGCAATACGCGGCTGGCCATATTCCTGGCGCAGTCAATATTCACGATATCTTTACCTTTCTGGCGGCTTCTACCCCTGAAGGTATTACTGAACTTAAAGAAAAGTTTGCCAGGGTGTTTGGCGATGCCGGTCTCTCAGGTGAAGAAACCGCTGTTGTTTATGAAGATTCAATGAACACAGGTTTTGGTCAGTCCTGCCGCGGTTACTTCCTGCTGTGCTATCTGGGCTATCCTAAGGTATCTATTCTGCACGGTGGTTTCCAGGCCTGGAAAGCTGCTGACCTGGCTGTGACGACTGATCTGCCGACTCCGGTTGCCGCTGAATTCCCGCTGGACCACAGTGCCAGTGAGCTGATGGTGGATAAAGATGATGTTCTCAAAGCGATCGGCGATGACAGCATTGTATTGCTGGATGTTCGTGATGTGGATGAGTGGGTGGGGACCAGTTCATCTCCGTACGGTAAAGATTTCTCGCCCCGTAAAGGACGTTTGCCAGGGGCTCGCTGGTTGGAGTGGTACCGTCTGATGAAGCCGGGTGCGGTCACTGTATTTAAATCCCCCGAAGAGGTGCTGGCGGATTGTGCCAGCGTTGGTATCACTAAAGAGAGTCATGTGTATATCTACTGCTTTAAAGGCGCCCGGGCATCCAACACTCTGGTCGCGCTGAAGGCGGCTGGTATCAATAACGTCAAACTCTATTTCGGTTCATGGAATGAGTGGGCTGAAGATGCGACGTTACCGATTGAAGAGGGGCTGCCTTACGCCTGTTGAGAGGGCGGGGCTTGCTCCGAACCGATGACGCTTACAAAACCCCGGACTCAGGTTCGGGGTTTTTCTGTTTTAAGGCCCCGGCACTACTCCTGCCGCACTCTGCATTGTCAGACAATGTCATTATGACATTTAGTGACAATGTCATATTGGTGTGGGTTAATCAAGTCAATAATGAGTTTAAGTTGTTGATATTAAATATATATTCCTATTTGGCATCGATCCTGCTGTATTCAGATAAACATCGGTGATGTTTTCAAAGAAACATACAGTTCTGCTAAATCTTTTGGAGAAAAAAATGACAACAGCTATTGCACCACAAACGGTTTCTACCCACCTGCGTCCGATTGACCGGGATGGCCTGATGGCATTTGCAGAGAAGGGTCGTAATAACCCAGGTACCCGTGGGACTAACAAAGTTCATACCATCACGGATGGTCAGTACCGTACTGTTAGCCACGTCAACCAACATGAAGTGGTTGTTGATGAGCCGCTGCACCTGTTTGGTGAAGACACTGCTCCGGCTCCGGGTGAGATCGTGCTGTCAGGTCTGGGCGGTTGCCTGTGTGTTGGTATCACCGCAGTGGCAACCTGGAAGCAGGTGAAGCTGAGCAAGCTTGAAGTTTTCATGGAAGGTGACATCGGTAACCCTGCTGCATGGGGTGCAGGCGGTGCTGAGATGGAGCCTGAGCAGATGGGCTTCCAGGAGATCCGCGTCAAAGTGCTGATCGAAGGTGATGCTTCCCGTGAAGAGCTGGACGAGATAGTTAAGCATGCCAACTATTTCTCGCCAGTTGCTAACACCATGCGTAACCCGATCCCTTTCAGCATCAGCCTGATGGACTAATTTAACCTTTAACTGACTTGAGAGGTAAGCCATGAATAGCGTAGCAGTCTCTTCTATAACAGCCCCCTGGACCGACGATGCCAAGGTGCTCGCCGATGTCGGTTTGATTGCACGGGAACAACTCGCACCTGCAGCCAAACGGATCGATGAGGGTTACTACCCGCTGGATATCATGGCAAACCTTGGTCAGGCGGGGGCCTATGCCGGTCATCTCGACCAGCATGGCTGCCGTTTCGGTCTGGCGATCTCGGCGATGAGTGAGGTCAGCCGTCATTGTGGTGCCACCGGTTTTATGACCTGGGCTCACGATGTCTGTGGCCTGTATATGGAACAGTCCGGTAACCCGGCGCTGTTAACCCGTTTACAGGATCACACCGCCGGACTGACGTTTGGCGGTACCGGTCTGTCGAATCCGATGAAGGCTCTGACCGGTATTGAAAAGATGGCGCTGACTGCCAAGAAAGTGCCCGGAGGGTACAGTGTCACCGGAACGCTACCCTGGGTAAGTCATATTGCCCCGGGGCAGTACTGCGGTGCCATTGCGGCAGTCAACCGGGATGACGGCAGTCGCTCCCACGAGATTATGTTCCTGCTGGATCTGGATGAGCGGGTGCCGCTGCGAGCTTGCCCTGAATTTTCCGGTATGGAGGGCACCAGCACCTGGGCGGTGCCGCTGAAGGATTATTTCGTCAGTGAGGATCAGATGATCGCTGACCCGGCCCGGCCATTTATTCAGCGTATCCGTGGCGCATTCGTGCTGTTGCAGGTTGGTATTGCGGCGGGTGTTATCCAGGGGTCTATCGACTCTATCCGTGAGTCCGAGCCAACCCTGGGTCATGTTAACCAGTATCTGCATAATCGCCCTGATGAGTTGCAAGCCGAGTTTGATGAGCTGGCAGCCCGGGCGATGGTGCTGGCAGAAACCCCTTTCGATGGCAGCAAGGATTTCTTCCTGGATGTCCTGGATGTTCGGTGCCAGGGCGCTGAGCTGAGTCTCAAGGCCTCTCAGTCAGCACTGCTGCATCAGGGGGCTAAAGGATATCTGATGAACTCTGCGCCTCAGCGTCGTATTCGTGAGGCTCACTTTGTCGCCATTGTAACGCCAGCGATTAAGCATCTGCGCTGGGAGATGGCAAAACTGATGCGTGAAGAGGTGCCGGCATGAGTCATGACGTTCAAGAATGGCGGCAGTACCTCTGCCGCGCCTGTGGCCTGATCTATGATGAAGAGAAGGGCGATCCCGATAGCGGTTTAGCTCCGGGCACCCGTTTTGAAGATATTCCCGATGATTGGGAGTGCCCTCTGTGTGGCGTGACCAAAACCGATTTCGAACTGTTTGAGAAGCCTGTTGTGGTCGCGGTTGAACAGACCGTTCACGTCAGTGCTGAGCCCGGTATTGTTGTCGTCGGTGCGGGCCTGGCTGGCTGGGCGGCGGTTGAAGCGATTCGTCAGCTGGATCAGAGCGTTCCGGTGACGCTGATCAGTGCTTGTAGCGCTGACCTGTATCATAAGCCTGAGTTGTCAGTTGCTATCAGCCGGGGGTTGGATAAAGCCGCACTGATTCAGGAGACCGGGGTTGATGCGGCTCGCCGTCTGGGGGTTCAGCTGATGGCCGAAACCTTTGTGGTGGGCATCTCTCCATCTTTGCATCAGTTGCGTACCACCCGTGGTTCACTGACTTACACCAAACTGATTCTGGCTCAGGGTGCCAAACCGGCCCTGCCTGCACAGCTGCCTCCCGAGCTTTGCTGGCGGGTTAATGACCTGGCTTGCTGGTCGGGTATGCAGCAGGCTCTGGCCAGAGGACCACAGTCGATTGCCATTGTCGGTGCGGGCATGATCGGTTGCGAGATTGCGGAAGATTTAGTCCGCGCCGGGCACCGCGTCACACTGCTGGACCGCAATGCTTCGCCGCTGGCGGGCTTGCTGCCAGAGCCGGCGAGTCAGCGTTTGCGCGACAGTTTTGCCGCCCTGGGGATCACCTACATTGGTAATGACGATATTAGCGGGGTTACTCAGCTGGATAATCAGCAGAAGCAGATCTGCTTTGGCAGTGGTAACACACTGGAGGTTGATCAGGTGCTGGCAGCGACCGGACTGATGACCGATAACCGTCTTGCCCGCATTGCCGGACTGGATTTTGACCGGGGTATCAGCGTTGCTGCGGACACCCTGCAAACCAGTCAGGCCGATATCTATGCGCTGGGTGATTGCATCAATATCGAGGGGACAGCGTGCCGCTTTATCGAGCCGATTAAGCATCAGGCAAAAGCGATTGCCCACGGGGTTCTTAATCTTGAAGCCAGCGTTTATCAACACAGTGCACCGGTGGTTCGGTTGAAAACCCGTTCACTGCCGGTGGTGATGAATGGCCTGCCGTTAGCGGGAGTCGACTGGACCCTGATCCATGAGGATGCCGATGAGCTGGTGATGGAGCAGCGCTTCGATAATCAGGTGATTGCTCATCTGAAAGTGGGTGCCAGCACTCAAATCCGGGCAGCCTGAAATATTAACGAACATTTTTTAAACAGCTGGGCTGTGAGTCGCAGCCCAACTAAAAACACAACAAACACTTATACAGATCTATGTAATTTGATCACTATTGAAGGAAGACATCATGATTAGTAATCGCGAAGAAGTAACCCAGCTGATTTTGTCCGCCAAAGTTCGTAAGGGTATCAAATGGGGTGAGGTGGCTGAACTGATTGGCCTGTCAAAAGAGTGGACCACTGCCGCTTGTCTGGGACAGATGACCTTTGATAAAGAGCAGGCTGAAAAAGTTGGCGATCTGTTTGAACTGTCTGATGAAGCCACTGCCTGGCTGCAGGTCGCCCCCTATAAAGGCTCGCTGCCAACCGCGGTACCCACTGATCCACTGCTGTACCGCTGGTATGAGATTGTTAACGTCTATGGCAGCACAATCAAAGAGCTGATTCACGAAGAGTTTGGCGATGGCATCATGAGTGCGATCGATTTCTCTATGGATATTAACCGTGAAGAAGACCCCAAAGGGGATCGTGTCAACGTTGTGCTTTCAGGTAAGTTCCTGCCGTACAAAACTTACTGATACACTGAGGGTCGATATCTATATTATGAATATCGACTCTTTCAACTTTCTGCACGGTCAGGATCTGCATGATTACGGAAATATTACTGGGTACGGGTGTCGGTTTAGCGCTGGGGCTGACCGGCAGTGGAGGTGTGCTGGCGGTGCCTGCACTGATGCTGGGGCTGGGTTTCACTCTGCCTGAAGCGATGCCGGTGTCACTTATCTCGGTGGGTATCTCCGCTTTGTTGGGCAGTATTGATGGTTTGCGGCAGGGGTTGGTGCGATATCGTGCCGCGATTGTTATGGCGATATCTGGCACCCTGATTGCGCCGCTGGGTATCGCTGCATCCCATGTTTTGCCTGCCGATATTCTCACCTCTATCTTTAGTATTTTGCTCTTGATGGTGGCCATTAAAATGGCGCGGCAGGCGTTACAGCACTACCGGGATCAGCAGGGTGGAGTTGCCCATCCACTGGAATTCAACTGTATGCTGCGCCCCGATACCGGCCGTTTTGAGTGGAAACCCAAATGCTTTTTTACCCTGTCCTCGATTGGCGGTTTGTCCGGCTTTAGCAGTGGTCTGCTCGGGGTTGGCGGTGGCTTTCTGATTGTTCCGGGTATTCGCCAGTTCAGTAACCTGAATATGCACAGCACTGTCGCCACCTCGCTGGCGGTCATCACGCTTATCTCCACCGGCACCGTGATTGCTGCACTGTTTCATGGTGCCCAGATCACCCCGCAGGCCTGGTGGTTTATCGGTGCTACCTGTGTTGGCATGGTCGCCGGGCGGAAGAGCGCGCCGCTGTTATCCGGCCAGTTACTGACCCTCGGCTTTGCCCTGTTAACCAGCGTGGTATCGATGGCGTTATTGTACAAGTATATGCTGCCAAACTTCTGGAGTTAACCTATGAAACCTGACGTCGAAACCTTCTTTGATAGTGCCACTTCAACCTTCAGTTATGTGCTGCATACCGGTATCGGCAGTCCCTGTGCCGTGATCGACTCAGTGCTCTGCTATAAGTCAAATTCCGGTAAAACCGATACCGAGGCGGCAGATAAAATTCTCGCCTTTATCGATAGGATGATGCTCAAGGTAGAGTGGATTCTTGAAACCCATATCCATGCAGATCATCTGTCGGCGGCATCCTATATCCGCAGTAAAGCCGGCGGGCTGGTGGCGGTCAGTAAGCAGGTGACCGAAGTCGTCAGCACCTTCTCTAAACTGTTCAATGTTGAGGAAGCTGAGTATGAGCTGTTATCGCGCTTTGATTACCTGTTTGAACGGGATGAGACTTTCACCATCGGCCCACTGAACTGCAAGGCGCTATTTTCCCCCGGACATACCCCCGCCTGTACCGCTTACGTGGTCGAAGAGCAGATGATTTTTGTCGGCGATACCCTGTTTATGCCGGATGTGGGCACCGCCCGCTGTGATTTCCCCGGAGGCTCAGCGGAAAAACTCTACGCCTCCATTCGTCGGATCTTAGCCTATCCGGATGAGACACTGCTGCTGATGTGCCATGATTATCCACCCACTGCACGAGCGTATGCCTCGGTGACGACGGTGGCTGAACAGCGGGAACACAACATCCATATCAATGACGGCGTGAGCGAAACGGATTTTATCGAGCAGCGTAGCAGTCGCGATAAAACACTCGACTCTCCGCGACTGCTGTTTCCTTCTGTGCAGGTTAATATTCGTGCGGGAGAGCTGCCGAAACCGGAAAGTAACGGTCTGCGATATTTGAAGATACCCCTGAATTTTTTATAACCGGTTGGTTGTCTATCGCTGGCACCTGAACATAAAAGATCTGGCGAACGCTATTTGTTATAGATATTTCTGAGTTCCGATGGGCTCATGCTGAAGCGGTAGGGGTGGAGTAGAGCGATCTTTCTGTTGCGTTAAGCGGCCGGTTTGTCTGCAGCGGATATCGGGCATTCTGATTAGCTGAGTCAGAGGCCCGGATCGTTCCGGGGCCTCTGGGTTTAAGCTGTATTGATTCAGGCTTAAGCAGACCGATTACTGCTGATTTTGAGCCTGATATTTGTCGATCAGGGTATTGGCTTTATCCAGCAGTCTCTGAGAATCGTAGCCATCGTCCTTCATCTCTTCCAGCCAGTCCTGTGTCACAAATGCCAGCTTCTCTTTCCACAAAGCGACTTCGGTGGCGGGTAGCGGGTAGAGTTCGTTACCCTGATCAATGGCGGCCTGACGGCCAGTTCTTTCGTAGGTGTCGAAGGCTTCACCAATAAAGCCCGCCAGTTCTACCCCGGAGTTATCATCGATTACTTTTTGCAGATCGGCTGGCAGACTGTCATAGGCTTTTTTATTCATACTGAAGATAAAGGTATTTGAGTAGAGGCCGCGTTTTCCCGGTATCTCCGTATGATGTTTCACCAGCTGATGTATTTTCAGTGGTTTGACCACTTCGAAAGGCAGCACCGCTACATCGATAACACCCTTCGACAGCGCGCTGGGCATTTGCGGTACGGGTAAGAAGACGGTATTCGCGCCCAGCCCTTCAAATGCCGATGCCATGATTTTATTGGGTGCCCGGACTTTCATCCCATCGAGGTCTGCAATGTTGTGGATCGCTTTATCCCGCGAGTGCAGAGAACCGGGGGCATGCACATGCATGGCCAGCAGGTGGACATCCTTGAACTCATCAGCCATCTCCTGTTCAGCATATTCCTGAATCGCCATGCTCACCGATTTGGCATCGGCCGCCATAAAGGGGAGTTCAAACACGGTTGATTTAGGGAAGCGGCCAGGTGTGTATCCGGTCACTGTCCAGCTGATATCAACGATACCTTTACGTACCTGGTCAAATAGTTGTGGTGGTTTACCGCCAAGTTGCATCGATGGGTAGATATCAATTTTTATCCGGCCATCGGATTCCTTCATTACTTTATTCGCCCAGGGTACGAGAAAGTTCGTATGCGCGTTCGATGGCGGTGGCAGCATATGGTGCAGCTTAAAGGTGAATTCGGGTTCAGCTGCGCTGGCGCTGCCTGCCCCCAGTAATAAAGCACACACGGCGATAGAACGTTTTATTGTTGTTTTAAGTTTCATGTAGTTTCCTTTAAGGGTTATTTATTGTTATTGGATACAGCACAGTGTTTTATTTAATTTTCTCTCTTCAATCGTTATCTATCCGTTCAGTCGCAGGATGGTTAGATATCCAGCACTAAGCGGGCGCTTTTTGCGCGGGAACAGCAGGGCGCAAACTCTTCGTTGCTGGCGTGCTCCTCCGGGGACATATAAACATCACGGTGGTCTGGTTCACCGGATAACAGCCGGGTGGAACATGTACCGCACACTCCCTCTTCACAGGCAAAGGGAATATCGATGTCCAGATCAAGCATAACATCCAGCGCACTTTTATCTGCCGGAATCTGAATCACTTCGCCACTACTGGCAATCTGAATTTCAAAGGCACTATCGGCTTCGCCTGAGCTGGCTGCTGCGGCAAAATATTCCCGGTGTAGCCGGTTTTCATCCCAGCCTTGTGCGGCTGCAGTTTGTAACACTGCATCCATAAAGGCGTTAGGGCCGCAGGTGTAGAGGTGCGTGCCATTATCCGGTTCCACCAGCAGGGCCTGCAGATCCACACGGCCGTCGGTCTGGCTGTAGTGGAAGGTTACCCGGTCGGCAAATTCTGAGGTATTAATGCGCTCAACAAAAGCGGCCTGTGCCGGGGATCGGGCGCAATAGTGCAGGGAGAAACTGGCACCGATGTGAGCCAGACGTTCGGCCATGCAGAGCAGTGGGGTGATACCGATGCCCCCTGCAATCAGCAGATGGTGGCTTGCACTGTGTTCCAGTGAAAACAGATTGCGCGGCTCACTGATGGTTAAGCGGTCGCCCACATGGACGGATTCATGCAGGGTGACCGAGCCTCCCCGTGAATTGGGGTCGTTAAGAACCCCAATTTCATAACAGTGGGGGTCATGGGGTGGGTTGCACAACGAATATTGTCGCACCAGCCCATTGGGCAGGTGCAGATCAATATGAGCGCCGGCACTAAAGGCCGGCAGTGCTGAATGATCGGTACGCGCCAGGCGAAACAGATGAATAGCATCAGTTTCCTGCACCTTAGCGGTGACTTCAACTTCAAACATAGCGGTCTCTCCGGGTCTTCATCGGGTGATCAGTTAAACGGGTATCAGGCTAATGAAGACTCAGAGGCCGCAGGGTTTTCCTCTTTTAGAAGCTTGTCGATAATGCGCCGGGCATGCACGCCACCGGCATCGATATCCAGCTTCAGCAGTCGTAATTCGGGATTGGCCAGCAGGTTTTGCTGCTGTCGTTCCAACATTTCCAGATCTTCAGCAAAAATGCCGCCCTGGCCTTCGCGAATCGCGTCGGTCAGTGCCGGATCATCGGCTTTAAAGTTGCGTGCCATCCCCCAGAAATACCAGTGGCTGGTTTCTGTTTCCGGCGTAATGAAGTCGACAACAACGCTGTTTACCCGCTTATCTGCCGGAGCTTCCCGTCCACCGTTACCGGCCAGTGCGACACCCACATCGATCAGCACATGGCTTGGGGGGGTAAAGCGACAGATCTGCCAGCGATCTACCGGCTGGTCATCGGGCAAACCTTTGGTGCGCAGATTTGCCTGCCAGAAGGGAGGCGCGGTAACGTTATCCATGAAACGGCTGGTGGTGACCTCATTCCCCACTTTCTCTGTTTTAACCGGCGCCTCGTCGATCTCTTTCTGACCGATACTGGTGGAATGCACATAGGTTTCGTGAGTCAGATCCATCAGGTTGTCGATCATCAGTTTGTAATCGCACTGGATATGATACAACCCGCCGCCGTAAGCCCAGTCATCACTGACTGCCCATTCCAGATGGGGGATAGCATCGCTGCTGGCTTTTTCAGCATCGCCCGTCCATACCCAGATAAAGCCGTAGCGTTCTTCGACCGGATAGCTCTTCATGCAGGGAAAACCACCCACCCGCTGTTTGGGCATCGAAAGGGTTTTACCGTCGCGGCCAACTTTTAAACCATGATAACCACACACCAGACCGCCGCCTTCGGTATAACCCAGCGATAGCGGTGCTCCCCGATGCGGACAGAAGTCTTTTACCGCTGCCACGTTACCATCGCCATCTCTGAAAAAGGCGATCGGCTCGCCACAGATTGTTCTGCCAAGTGGCTTTTCGGCAATTTCATCAGGGGTGCAGGCGACATACCAGCAGTCTTTAGGAAACATAGAGAGGACTCCAGAATAGTGTTATTTGTTTTTATGGATACAATAATAGGAATATAAGGGGTATTTTTGCAATCAAAAACTATATTTTGGATACAAAAAATAGTTTTTGAATAGTGGTTGTCGCGTTTTTCTGCATCGAAAGGTCTGCGCAATCACTATAGCGGAGCAGATAGTTCACCTGAAAAAGAGGGGATGTGGAAAAAAGGGGATGGGACAAAATAGTTGCTACGCCGTCCCTGGCCGTTTTGGTAAGGACTGATCTTATTCTGTATCGGTATGACAGGTTATTTATTGCCTCAGCTCAGCAAAGGTGTGCCAGAGCATTTTGGCGACCGGACCTAAACTGCTTTTCTGATTGCGCAACAGTCTGACTTCGCCATCGATGCAGTATTCCATATCCTTCGGCTGGAGTGGTATCAGAGTGCCATTGGCGAGTTCATCTCTGATCATATGTTCAGGTATAAATCCCCAGCCTAATCCTGCCACCAATAGCTGCTTCAATGTGTTTGCACTCTGGGTTCTCCAGGTTCTGACACCTTTGAGCATCATCAGGTTTTCAGAATCAAACTCAAATCCGCTGGCTTCGATAACAAGGTGAGTATGTGATTTCAGTTGTTCGGTATGTTCGATGACGGTACCGCTTAATAACTCAGGAGAGGCGGCCAGCAGGATAGTAAACTCACCGATCGGCAGGGTATCAAGATCACCCGCCACATACAAAGTTGGCCACCAGGGACTGATCGCCAGATCCGCCTGCTCTTTTTGCAGCAGTTCTAAGGCACCGAAACGGGTTTTTTCCAGAATCTGCAGCTCCGTATCCGGGTAAACGCGCTGACACTGCTGCAAAACCCTCAGCATCATTGACGATGGGCAGGCCTGGTCATAGGCAAAGCGGACCACTGGTTCATTCCCCGCCCCCAGATGTTGCCCAAGTGAGTTGAGTTGCTGGGCATTGAGTAACAGTTCCTGTGCCTTACTATAAAACGAACGACCTTCCGCCGTCAGACTCAGACGATAGTTGTCACGGTTGAGTATGCGAAAGCCATACTCCTCTTCCAGTTTCTTGATTGCCATTGATAATGCCGGCTGAGTTTTATGCAGACTGTCGGCAGCACGTTTAAGTGAGCCATATTCAACAATGCGGCTGAGGGTGAGAAGCTGTTCTAATGTCATATCAATATTATTTAACTTGATGGCAATATTATATGAATATTATTTAAACAGTTTTTACCTTATCTTTCACTCATTAAGATTTCATGAGCATACGGTTTTATGGGCATAGATTTTATGAGCGCAACCTCTTTGCGCTTGTAACTGCGCATATCCCTGTGTTTTCCAGATCAGACAACAGTTACTTTCCCAGCCCTTTCCGGGTTGCATATATCGACTTTTGACAGAGGTTTACCATGCCTGTTTTTCCCCGGTTGTTTCCGCTTTTGACTCTGGCCACGTTGCTTGGACTGGCGGGCTGTAGTGACAATAACGCCGCCGTTGCGACGTCGGATGTTGTGCGTCCGGCTAAAATTTTTCAGGTGACGGATAGTGCCCTTACAACCATGCGCAACTTCCCCGCTGAGGTGGAAGCGAATGAGGATTCAAAGCTGGCTTTTCGGGTCGGTGGTCAGGTGAGCGAGTTTCTCATCAGACCCGGTAACGAAGTTGAAAAAGGGCAGTTGCTGGCACGTCTCGATCCACGTGACTTTAAGTTAACTCTGGATGACCGGCAGGCTCGCTATGAGTTGGCAAAATCTCAGTTTGAACGGTCAGAGGCGATGCTCGAGCGTCAGCTGATATCGCAATCCAGTTTTGATCAGGCTAAATCCGAACTTCAGGTTGCATTAGCATCGCTGAATGTGGCCAAAGCGGAGTTGGAATATACCTATCTCAGGGCTCCTTTTGCTGGCAGTGTGGCTAAAGTGCTGGTGGAAAAGCACGAAAACATACAGGCGAAACAAACCATCCTGGTGCTGCAAACCCGGGACCAGGTGGATGTTTCTATTCAGATGCCTGAAAACATCATCTCGCGGATTAAAAAAGATACCGGTTATCAGCCAACGGTGACGTTTGATTCATACCCGGATCAGCCGTTTCCGGTGACGATGAAAGAGTGGGACACTCAGCCTGATTCATCCACCCTGACCTATAAAGTGGTCTTTTCGTTGCCCAACCCTGATTCAGTTAATGTGTTGCCGGGGATGGGGGCGAACGTGCGTATCGATCTGTCTAAGGTAACGGATATCAGCGATACCACGTTGATGCTGCCTCTGGGGGCGGTGTTTGCCGCTGAAGATAAGCCCCTTTCCGACGGCGTAAGTTATGTCTGGAAAGTTGACCCGCAAAGTATGGAGGTACATCGGGCTGAGGTGGCCATTGGTGAGATAAAAGAGCAGGGCATCGAGATCTTTAGTGGCATTCAGGCGGGTGACCAGGTGGTCGCCGTGGGGGTGCATGCGTTGCACGAAGGGCAGAAAGTTCGTCCCTGGACGCGGGAAGGGGGGCTATAAATGCGCCTGACTGAATATTCGATTAAACGTCCGGTCACCAGCTGGATCTTTGTACTGTTACTGTTGATCGGCGGTATCGCTTCATACAATGGTCTGGGGCGGCTGGAAGACCCTGAATTCACCATCAAGATGGCGATGGTGAGCACGGCGTACCCCGGTGCTTCGCCGAAGCAGGTCGAGGAGGAGGTCAGCTATCCGATTGAGAATGCGATTCAGCAACTGCCCTATGTTGATTATGTGACGTCCATCTCGTCTGCCGGATTGTCGCAGATTATTGTCACAATGAAGGACACCTATCGCAAAAATGATCTGCGGCAGATCTGGGATGAGCTGCGCCGCAAAGTGAATGATCTGTCTTCGTCGCTTCCTCCCGGCGTGGGCACGCCCAAAGTGCTTGATGAGTTTGGTGATGTCTATGGGGTGCTGCTGGCTGTTACGGGTGAGGGTTACTCTTACGAGGAGCTGAAAGATTATATTGATGAGCTGCGCCGTGAATTAGTACTGGTTAAAGGGGTGGGTAAAGTCAGTGTAACCGGCGAGCAACAAGAGGAGGTGGTGGTCGAAATCTCCCGTAATAAGCTGGCGGCTCTGGGTATTCCTGCCTCCCGTATCTATCAGTTACTGGAAACTCAGAATCAGGTGTCTGATTCGGGCAGTGTGAAAGTGGCCAGTGAGTATATTCGCCTGCACCCGTCCGGTGAGTTCAGCAGTGTGAAAGAGCTGGAAGGCTTGCTGATCTCAAATCCGGGGGCTACTCAGCTGGTTTATCTCGGTGATGTTGCCACGGTTAGCCGTACCTACGCTGAGGTGCCGCAGCATATTATTAATTACAACAATCATCAGGCTTTACTGCTGGGAATCTCCTTCAGTTCCGGTGTTAACGTGGTTGAAGTGGGGCAACGAATCAACCAGCACATGGCTGAACTGGAGTATATCCGTCCGCTGGGAATGGAGGTGACCAGTGTCTATAACCAGCCTGCTGAAGTCGATAATTCGATGCAGAACTTTATGGTCAGTCTGCTCGAGGCGGTGATTATCGTCATCGGCGTGTTGCTGGTTTTCATGGGCCTGCGCAGCGGCATTCTGATCGGCATGGTGTTGCTGTTAACGGTGCTGGGTAGTTTTATCTTTATGAAACTGTTTGCCATCGATCTGCAGCGTATCTCGCTGGGGGCGCTGATTATTGCCTTAGGTATGCTGGTTGATAATGCGATAGTCATAACCGAAGGGATTCTCATCGGCCTTAAAAAAGGCCAGACAAAGCTTCAGGCGGCGAAGGACATCACCCGTCAGACAGGTCTGCCGTTACTCGGTGCAACGGTGATCGGGATTACCGCCTTTGCCCCTATCGGTCTTTCCTCCGATGCCAGTGGTGAGTTTGCCGGTAGCCTGTTCTGGGTGTTGCTGATCTCTCTGCTGCTAAGCTGGGTGACCGCTATTACGCTGGTGCCATTTTTTGCTGACCTGATGTTTACCGCAGGGGCCGGACCGGCCTCCGATGATGAGGCGGATGCAGAACTCTATAAAGGGGCGATATTTACGGGGTATAAGTGGCTGCTAAATGTGTGTATGCGTTTTCGCATCATCACTGTGATTCTGATGGTCGCACTGTTATGCGCGGCCGTGGTTGGCTTTGGTCAGGTTAAACAGTCATTTTTTCCGGCATCCAACACGCCGATGTTCTATCTGGATTACTGGCGCTTTCAGGGCTCTGATATTCGTGAAACGCAACATGACATTGAAACAATTCAGGCCTACCTGATGCAGCAGGAGCTGGTTGAACAGGTGACCTCTACCACCGGTATGGGGGCACCCCGTTTTATGCTCACCTACTCTCCGGAAAAATCCTATCCGGCGTATGGGCAGTTGATTATCCGGGTTAAAGACCGGGAGTCGTTGCCAGCTGTGCTGGCTAACGTGCGGGACTATATGAGTAATAACTATCCTCAGGCTGAATTTAAACTGAAACGGATGGAGATCGGTCCTTCAACCGATGCCAAAATTGAAGCCCGCTTCTCAGGTCCTGACCCTGACCAGTTGCGGCATCTGGCGAATCAGGCTGAAGCCGTGTTAAATGCGGATGCGGGTGCCTTCAATGTTCGTAATGACTGGCGTCAGCGAACTAAAGTGATCCGGCCGCAGTTTAATGAAGCGATGGGCCGTCGGGTAGGCATTAGTAAACAGGATCTGGATGAGTTGTTGCTGACAACGTTTACGGGCGAGCAGGTCGGCCTCTATCGTGAGGGAACTCAGTTGTTGCCGATTATTGCCCGGGCACCGCTGGCGGAACGGCAGACAATTGACAGCCTGCCGGAACTGCAGATCTATAGCAAAACGGCTAACGCTTATATTCCTATCACTCAGGTCACCCATGGTTTTGAGACCGACTGGGAGGACTCGCTGATCATCCGTCGTGACCGGAAACGGACGATCACGGTAATGGCTGATCCCGATGTGCTGGGGGATGAGACCGCCGCGACGCTGCTGAGCCGGGTGCGACCTGCAATTGATGCGATCCCTCTGCCACCGGGTTATCAACTGGAGTGGGGCGGCGAGTATGAGTCTTCCCGTGATGCTCAGGCGGCCCTGTTTGGTGGCTTACCGCTTGGTTATCTGGGCATGTTTATTATCACCGTGTTGCTGTTTAACTCGGTGCGTGCGCCACTGGTCATCTGGGCGACCGTGCCTCTGGGGGTGATCGGTGTTTCGTTTGGCTTATTGTTAATGGGCGCACCCTTCAGTTTTATGGCGCTGCTGGGGCTGTTAAGCCTGTCCGGGATGCTGATCAAAAACGGTATCGTGCTGGTCGACCAGATTAATCTGGAGTTATCGCAGGGTAAAGACCCCTATCTGGCGGTGTTTCATTCCGCCATCAGTCGGGTGCGGCCGGTCTCGATGGCGGCAATTACGACTATTCTGGGGATGATTCCATTGCTGTTTGATGTCTTTTTTGAGTCGATGGCGGTCACCATTATGTTTGGTTTGGGCTTTGCCACCATACTGACGCTGATTGTATTACCGGTGCTCTATACCCTGGTCTACCGGATTCGATATCAGCCACAGGAGAAGTAATGGTGGAACATAAGCGCTGAATAGCAGCGCTTATGCCCAGTTGCTCAGAAGTGCTCAGTCAGAAGTGTTTAGTCAGAACCATGGATGGCGGACGGTTATTTATCAGAAATATCGTCCAGGAAGAGCGAAAACAGTTCTGATTTGGAGTTGATCTCCAGTTTGCTGTAGAGGTTTTTGCAGTGGACTTTAGCGGTGCCGTGGGCGATGCCCAGCAGCTCGGCAATGGCGATTAAGGAGTAACCCCGGATAATCAGTATCGCTATCTCGCTTTCCCGTTCGGTTAACAGCCCGCCACCGAAGTTTCTGAACACATTGGATATCTGCTCATGAATGATAGCGCTGGTGTCCTGCGAGCTTTCCTGGGTACTTTCGATATTCTGCCAGTGCTTTCTGTAGGCGGAAATAACCAGAGGAGATATGGCCTGTAGTCGCTGTCGTGTGGCGGTTGTCGCCGGGGTTTCGATGACAGTGAGGGATATCTGTATCTGCGAATCGTGGTCCAGATTGATGATGAAAGCGGCTTCTTCATAGCCCCGGTTGCAGTAATGCTCGGTGTAGTAAGTGCTCTCGAAAAAGTCATCCGGAGCGATCTCTCTGATAAAGTGTAACCCGGTTGACAGCCCCGTTTTAAAGGCATTGTAGAACGGGTCGATCATATAGAAGCCGTTCAGATATTCATCCATTATTTTGGATGTTAACAGGGTTGAATCGGGGGCCAGCAGAATCGTGGGGCGGCTGTTTTTATGAAAGTGAATGACAAACATCGATTCACAGGGGGTGGCAGAGTTGATCAGGCTGAGCAGGGCTGGATTAAACGCATCAGTACCACTCGTATCGATGAGTTCAGAGGCAAGCAGGTATGCATTTTTTGAAGAATCTTCCACTCATACTTCCTTTGGGATTCTGACCTGATGGTGCTTAATAGATGATGTTCAATAGTATATCGGTTGGTCAGTTCTTGTCGAATGGCAATTTGAGTGGGCGGAGCAGGGCATAAAAGCAGGGCTTAAAAACAGGTCAGCAAGCCCGCTGCAGGCTTGCTGATGCGTTGATCAGTAGATCAGTATGATGGGTTTCGATATACCTCTTTACCGCCTAACAGGGTTAATAGCACCTTAGTGTTCTCTATGTCGTACGGGGAGATGGTATAGAGATCCTGATTAAGGATGATCAGGTCTGCAAACTTACCGACCGTTAAACTACCGGTGGTTTTTTCTCGCCAGGCTGCCCGTGCGGCATTGATGGTATAACCTCTGATTGCGGTATCGATATCGATACGGTATTGCGGGTTGTGTGCTGGCGAGTTCTCATTAGCGCCGGACACCTGACGGGTCAACGCCGTCTGCATGATAGCGAAGGGATCAAAGGTACTCACGCCCCAGTCACTGCTGAGTGCACAGACCGTTCCCTGACGTACCAGTTCACCAATCGGGAAGATCTGACGGCTGCGTGCTTCACCCAGCATCTCCAGGGCGATCTTATCGTTATCCGGGTCTGGTTGCGCCCACAGTGGCTGCACGTTGCCGTAAACCCCCAGTTGATTGAAGCGCGGAAAATCTGATTCGGTGACCAGCTGTATATGTGCCAGCTGGTGGCGGCTATCCCATGATCCATTCATCTGCTGGGCGTATTCAATGCCATTCAGGGCTGCGTTAACCGCGCCGTCACCGATGGTGTGAACATGCAGCTGGAACTTCTCTTTATCAAAGGCGGCAAAGAACGCATTGATCTGTGGCTGATCAAACATCAGCGGTGCGGTTGAGCCGGTATCACTGCGGGGTTCAAGCAGTGTCGCCGTGCCACTTTCAAGCACTCCGTCAAGGAAGAACTTAGCTGAGTGGAGTGACACCATATCATCGGCATAGGTCTCCCGCAGCGAAAGAAGTTCCTGCAGCTGCTCTGCCAGTGGCAGATGCGCAAAGATTTTTGAGGTGGCCGCAACCCGCAATGAGAGCTGACCGCGCTGATTCAGTGTGCGGTAGTTTTCCATCGTCTTGCGAGGTGCCACAGCATCCAGAATGCCGGTGATGCCGTGCTGGTTGAACTCTTTGCAGAAGTGCTGCATCGCCTCGAAATAATCCTCGTCGCTGAACGCTGGAGAGAACCGGTTCATCGCCCAGATGGCATCTTCATAGATATAGCCTTTAGGTGAGCCATCCGGGCAACGGGCATAGCTGCCACTGGCGGGTTCCGGGGTAGCAGCGGTGACGCCTGCAATACGAAACGCTTCGCTGTTCGCCCAGCCACTGTGGTAGTCAAACGAGAAAATCAGAGCGGGACGTCCACCCGTTACCGCATCCAGTCGCTCTTTAGTGAGGCTGTTTTCGTTAAAGATAGAGGGGTTAAAACCGATCCCCTTAATCCATGTTTTATGCGGATTCTCCCTGGCGAAACGCTCAATTTCATTGAGCAGCTCTTCCATGGTTTTCATCTCATGCAGGGGGACATAGTGGAAAAAGTCGGCGCTGGTCGCCTGAAAGTGTATATGGGTATCCTGAAAGCCCGGCAGCACCAACTGGCCCTGAGCATTAATTATCTGCGTGTTTTCATCGGCCAGCGCCTGAATATCAGCATTGCTGCCGACGGCCATAATTTTATCGCCATAGATTGCCAGCGCTTCGGCTTTCTCAGTTATATCATCCATCGTATGGATGTTACCGTTGATGATTATCTTGTCTGCTATGTATGACATTAACAATATCCATTTTTATAGATGTGGACAAATAAGGTATCGCTGTGGCTGTCAGAAAATTAACCTCTGACTCATTATTATGTCTGCAATTATTATCTGAAAATATTTCTCATATCTCCGTCACATTAACCCATTTATATTCAGTAGGAATACCACGTTAGGTATAGAGGATGGCAGGGCGTTAAAAATAATCTGGCTATTCAGATGACGCTGTTTTTACAACTAATGATTTAGGGGTATACCGGCTTAAAAGAATCTCTGAAATGATGATTGCATACTAAAAATGAAAAGGTGAGGGTGACATGAAACATTTTAAATCTATTGCAGCTATCGGTTTGAGTCTTTTATCGGTGTCGGGGCTGGCCCGGGCAGATCTGGGTGCCAATGTGTCAGTATTGAGTGAATGGCGTAACCGTGGTGTTTCTATGACCAATGAATCGCTCGCTATTCAGGGTGGCATAGACTGGTACAATCAGAGTGGCCTGTTTGCCAGCATCTGGGCCAGTAATGTGGATTTCTTCCCAACCGGACACCCTGTCGATGATGGTGCAACGGTTGAGCTTGATCTGCTGGCGGGTTATGCCGGTGCGATCAACGACGATATCTCCTATGATGCTATCCTCTTCTACTACCAGTATCCAAACGATAATATTGACCAGGACTTTGCTGAGCTGAAACTGGGGCTGAATTACAACGGTTTCCGCTTAGGTTACGAGCATGCACCTGACTACATTAACTCAGGCAAAGCCTATCAGTATCTCTATCTGAACTATCAGACCGAGATTGTTGAGAGCGTCGGGCTGGAACTGCATGTGGGCTCTTCGTTTGGTGAGGTGTTTGACGACCCAACCACGCTGATGCTGGATAAATACCGGGATTATTCAATCGGTGTCACCAAAAATTTCAGTGGTGTCGATCTGAAACTGGCCTATGTGAACACGGATATCTCCAGTACCTATGCGGTTGATAGTGGCCACATGGCGAATCAGGACGCGCTGGTGTTCTCCATTTCTAAAGTATTCTAATACGATAGTTTTGTCAGGGCTGTTGTATAATCCCCTTCTATAACAGCTACTGATATTTTTCTGGATTTAAGATATTGAAAAATGAATATATATTATAAGTTTCAGAGGATGTCATGCGAATAAATAAAAAGATACTCTCATTATGCCTGCTGGCCGCTTCATGTTCAGCCAGTGCTGCTCAGGTTAATGTTTATAACTGGTTTGGTTATATACCGGAAGATTCTCTTCAGGTTTTCAGAGATAACTCGAAAACAGAACTGAATTATGATGTTTATGAAAGTAATGAAATACTTGAAACTAAACTGCTCTCTGGTGGTTCCCGGTATGACCTTGTGGTGCCTTCGGCAAACTTTATGGAACGCCAGATAAAAACCGGTATTTATCAGAAAATTGATCGCTCAAAAATACCCAACTATAACAAGATTGATCCGGTTATTTTAAAGAAAGTTGAAACTTACGATCCGGGTAATCAATACAGCGTTCCCTATGCCTGGGGTAGTGTCGGTGTAGGTTATAACGTCAAAATGGTTAAGGAACGTTTAGGGGAAATTCCTGAGAATACCTTTGATATGGTATTCGACCCGGAAGTGTCATCTAAACTGAAAGATTGCGGTATCGCGGTGATCGATTCGCCAGCTGAAGCGATGGCGATGGCGTTAAATTATCTGGGGCTGGATCCTAACTCTGAAGATAAAGGTGACCTGAAAAAAGCTGAGTCGATGCTCCGGGCTGTCAGAGGCAATTATAAATATTTCCACAACGGCTCATACCGTGATGATCTGGCCAATGGTGATATCTGTGTGGCACTGGGTTACAACGGTATCATTCTGGCGGGTAATGCCATCGCTAAGTCGATCGATCCTGACCGTGAAATCGCTTACTCGATCCCTAAGATCGGTTCACTGATCTGGTTTGATGTGATGGCGATTCCGGCTGATGCGCCTAATCCTGATGGAGCCCATGAGTTCATCAACTTTATCCTGGAGCCTGAGATCGGTTCATCTATCTCAAATATGGTGAAGTATGCGGTGCCTAACCTGGGTGCTGATAAGTATGTTCAGCCGGAAATCTTTAACAACCCGGGCATCTATCCCACTGATGAGGTGAAAGAAACGCTGTTTGCCTTGCAGGCACATACTCAGAAGTATGACCGTATCCTCAACCGCGCCTGGACCAATATCAAGACTAACCGGTAATTAAAACGGCCCTTATGACACCTCCGGTGTCCGGGGGCCTGATCTTCTCCTCTTTACTTTAAGTGATATAGCGGCAACCTTTAGCCAGTGACCTGTTCGCTGGCTTTTTCTTTTTTCGCCGCCCTTTCTTGTTAAGCAGCCGCAACAGGCCCTGGCATCAGCGGCAGATCGATATGAAAGTGGGCGCCACAGTCACTCGGCAGAGATTCTATATGTCCCTGCAGTAACTGACTCACCAGGTTATAAACGATATGCATACCCAGACCACTGCAGCCCTGATTGCGTCTGGTGGTCATAAAGGGTTCAAACAGTTTGGTGTGCCAGTCAGGGGTGATGCCGACACCGTTGTCCCGGTAATCGATCTGAATTCGCTGGCCATTGGTGCTTATGTCGATGCTGATTGTGCCGCCGGGCTGGTTGTCAAAACCATGCAGCAATGAGTTGAGAATCAGATTGGTAAAAATCTGATAAAAACTCCCCGGGTAGCTGTCCAGCATCAGTTGATCAGGCCCGCGTACGGTGATCAGCGGATCAGACTGTTTCAGCTTCGGCTTCAGGGAGTGTTGTATCTCGTCAAGATACTGAATCAGGTCGAACGTCCGGCGCTGCTCACTCGCCTGGTCAACGGAGACCTGCTTAAAAGCACTGATCAGTTGTGCTGCGCGCTCCAGGTTTTCGCAGATCAGCTGACTGCTTTCAACAGCCGTGCCCGCCAATGGATCAGCCGGATGCTGCTGTTGGTACAGGTTAGCCTGGTCCGCCAGAAAAGAGGCGGCGGTATAGCCGATGCCTATCGGCGTGTTGATCTCATGGGCGACACCCGCCACTAAGCCCCCCAGCGCCGCCAGTTTTTTCGATTCAACCAGCTGTTGCTGGGTTTCCTGTAGTTTAAGCAGTGTGGCGCGCAGCTCTTCGTTGCTCTGTTCCAGCGCCTGAGTCCGCTCAGACACCCGCTGTTCCAGTTCGGCGTTCAGGCGTGCCAGCGAACGTTCGGCGTCTTCCCGCTTGCCCATATCGATCAGCATCGACAGACGCATCTGATTCATCGAGTTGACCACCTGGCTGAGTTCATCCTCTTTTGGCTGGGGTTTGCGTTTCAGAATCAGGGGAGTGTCCAGCTGGTCCAGCCGCAGCCGTCGGGCATAGTCGGCCATGGTGCTGAGGTGACGGGTCACCAGCTGATTAAACAGGGCGAGGATAAAGATCGACACGAGAAAGGTTTTGATCCCCTGAGAGGCGAGAATCAGCAGCACTTTATCGGCCAGACGCCGGTACACCTCATCCAGACTGACGATCAGCGTCAGCTCACCGACATTCACTGCGGCATTGGTTTTATCGCTGTAGTTCAGCTCGAAATGACGTTCAACGGTCGCGCCTACCCGGGGTTTAGTGCCCGCAGTATAGATGTTGCCAAACTGGGAGCGGATCTCCAGATAACGGATATCCGGCAGTTGTAGCAGGCCATCCAGCTGCACCTGAATCTGAGTCGGGCTGATCTCCCAGAGGCTGTTCGCCAGACTGTTGAGTGAGCTGGCTTCTATCTGTTGCAAACGCTCATCAATAGCGGAGCGTTCATAACGATAATCCAGCCACAGCTGAGTACCGGTGGCGATCAGGGTGATGGCCGAACTATAGAGAAGAATGGAGGTAAGCAACCTGACCCCAATGGGTTTCTGGGTGCAGATTTCATTAAAGCGTTGTAACAGATGCATTGTCTTGAGCTTTTCAGGCCAGGGGATCTCTATGATAACGCCATCACCGCAAGAGGAAAGAATTTATGGTGCTACCCAGCGGATCTTCCAGCCGTTGGCGTTAACCCCTGAGCTATTGATGGCGCGGTTTCAGACTCTTTTGACAGACTCTGGCCCACGGCAGAATTCTGCTGTCCTGCTATGACAGTTCGCGGTCTGCCAGCTTCTTAGTCTATTATTCCTGAGGAGTGGTGGAGTCGTCTGCTTAAACTATAGCTTTATCGGGTTTGGCATAGAAGGAGGTGTAATTGGCATGAAAGAGGGTCAGTTACAGCGTTTGTCAGTCTTATTCTGGTATTGTCTTGCGGGCAGCTCACTGTCTGAATTTATGGAATAACAAGAAAGGTTTAAAAATTAAATAACTATGCCTGATCGTTCATCTGATAAACCCATGTTACTCGCGCCACTGACTGACTTAGTGATCGACAGACTCCCGGCAGAAATGGCCACCCCGGTACTTAATTTCGCCGGTCATTACTACCAGACATCTACCTCTGACGAACTGAGTGAACGTTCACTGGAAAATCTCTACGGGGCAACCATGTCCTGCTGGCAGTTTCTGCAAAGTTTTAGCGGTACCGAGCCCAAAGTCCGGGTCTACAACCCCGATCTTGAAAAGTCTGGCTGGCGCTCAAATCACACGGTAATAGAGATTATTCAGAGTGATATGCCATTTCTGGTGGACTCGGTGCGTATGGAATTGAATCGCCGGAATCTGGTGATTCACACCATTCACAACGCGGTGCTCTATGTTCAGCGTGATGAAGGGCAGTTAGTTGATTTTGTTGAGCCGGAGCATGAAGCGGCTCAGGCCGACTCCGTTATCTATCTGGAAGTTGACCGCACCAGTGACCCGACAGCACTGAAAGAGATTCTGACATCGCTGCAATGGGTATTAGAGAATGTACGTATCGCGGTTGATGATTACGCACTGATGCAGGCGCAGGCCCGGTCGTTGCTTGAGGAGTTGTCTGCCGAAGACGATGCTGAGGCGCAGGCGTTTTTGAGCTGGATGCTGGATAACCACTTTACCTTTCTTGGTTATGATGAACTCAACATCGAAGGCGATACCGTCCTGCGTGTCGAAGGCAGCGAACTGGGCACTCTGAAACTGCATAAAAATGCCGGTCAGGGCAGTTCCTGTCTGCTGCAGGATCTGCGTGAAGATGAACGGGATTTTCTGTTAGAACCGACGCGACTGATGTTTGCCAAAGACTATCACTACTCGCTGGTGCACCGGCCTGCGTATATGGACCGGGTTGTCATTAAGCGCTTTGATGCACAGGGCAACATCGTTGCTAAATGTCGTTTCCACGGTTTGTATACCTCATCAGTGTATTCTGAAGCGATGCTGGATATACCGGTAGTGCGCAGCAAAGCTGAAGCGGTGCTTGAAGGTGTCGGTTTTGAGCGGCGCAGCCATAATGGCAAAGAACTGTTACAGATCATGAATGATCTGCCCCGTGATGAACTGATTCTTTCCAGCGAGCAGGAACTGCTGGAGACGGCGATGGGGATATTCAGCCTGCATGACCGCCGCAAAGTACGTCTGCTGGCGCGCAAAGACCGTTGCAATCAGTTTATTACCTTCCTGTATTATGTCCCCCGGGATATTTTTTCCACCGCCTTGCGGGTGCAGGTGCAGGAGCTTCTGGTAAAAGCCTGCGATGCCAGCGAAGCTGAATTTACCACTACTTTCAGCGAATCTGTGCTCGCCCGTGTACAGTATGTTTTGCGCATCGATCCCGATAAATCAGCCGACCTGAATCTGTCGCAGGTAGAAGCGGAAGTGGTGCATATTTCGCGGGACTGGCGCGACGAGCTGCATTCCCGTCTGACCGATCAGTGTGGTGAAGAACAGGGTAACCTGCTGCATCACCGCTATGGTCATGCCTTTACCAGCGCCTATCGGGAGCATTTTCCCGCACTGAGTGCGGTGTATGATATTCAGCGGATCGAAGCGTTAGGTGACGACAATCCGGTCACCATGAGTTTCTACCGGGTGCTGGAACAAAGCCAGCAAGTGCTGCGTTTTAAGCTGTTTAATGCGGATGAACCACTGGTGCTGTCCGATGTCATTCCAGTGCTGGAAAACCTCGGTATGCGGGTGATCGGTGAACACCCCTATGAGGTGAGTCGCAGTGATGGCAAGCAGTTCTGGATGCACGACTTTACCCTCATCAGTCAGGGGAGTGAGCCGGTTGCACTGGATGAGGTGAAAGATGTTTTCAATGATGCTTTTGCTAATATCTGGAGTGGCTGCGCCGAAAACGATGAATTTAACCATCTGGTCATCGGTGCCAATCTGAGCTGGCGGGAAGTCGCCATGCTGCGTGCGTATGCCCGTTACAATAAACAGATTCGTTTCGGTTTTTCGCAAGCCTATATTGCCGGTACCCTGGCACGACATATTCATGTGACAAAACTGCTGGTGGCGCTGTTCCGTGCGCGGTTTGAACCGAGCCGCCGGGGAAGTAAGAAAGCGGCAGCGCTGGTTGAGCGCATCAGCAACAGTATCCATGATGCCCTGGAGAAGGTGGATAAACTTAATGAAGACCAGATTCTGCGGCGTTTTCTCGAACTGATCAAAGCGACCCTGCGGACCAGTTATTTCCAGCGTGATGCTGCCGGTGGGTTTAAAGATTATTTTGCCTTTAAACTGAATCCCCGGGCGATCGCTGGTATTCCTCAGCCCCGGCCAATGTTTGAGGTGTTTGTCTATTCGGCGCGGGTTGAAGGTGTCCATCTGCGCGGGGGTAAAGTGGCCCGTGGCGGATTGCGCTGGTCCGATCGGCTGGAAGATTACCGTACCGAAGTACTGGGGCTGGTGAAAGCTCAGCAGGTGAAAAATTCCGTTATCGTCCCTGTTGGTGCCAAAGGCGGTTTTGTGGCTAAAAAGTTACCCTCCAGCGGTGGCCGTGAAGCGTTTCAGGCGGAAGGTATCGCCAGCTATCAGATCTTTATCTCGGCTTTGCTGGATATCACCGACAATCTGGTTGGTGGTGAAGTGGTACCGCCGGTGGATGTCGTACGTCACGATGAAGATGATCCCTACTTTGTTGTCGCTGCCGATAAAGGCACCGCGACTTTCTCTGATATCGCCAATGCGATCGCAGCAGAGCGCGGCTTCTGGTTGGGGGATGCGTTCGCTTCCGGTGGCTCGCAGGGCTATGACCATAAAGGCATGGGCATTACCGCGCGGGGTGCCTGGGAATCGGTGAAACTGCACTTCCGCGAACTGGGCAAAGATATTCAGTCGGAAGATTTTAGTGTCGTGGCCATTGGGGATATGGCCGGTGATGTGTTTGGTAACGGCATGCTGCTGTCGCAACATATTCAGCTCTGTGCGGCCTTTAACCATCTGCACATCTTTATCGATCCAACGCCGGATGCCGCCAGCAGTTTTGTCGAGCGTAAGCGACTGTTCGAACTGCCCCGTTCCAGCTGGGAAGACTATAACCGCGAGCTGATCTCCGCCGGTGGGGGAATTTTCTCCCGGGCGGCGAAATGGCTGGATATCAGTCCCGAAATGCAGGCCCGCTTTGATATTAAAGAGTCCCGCCTGTCACCCAATGATCTGCTGACGGCGCTGCTGAAAGCACCGGTCGACCTGATCTGGAACGGCGGTATCGGCACCTATGTTAAAGCCACGCAGGAAAGCCATGCTGCTGTCGGTGATAAAGCTAACGACAGCCTGCGCATCAATGGTAATCAGCTGCGCTGCAAGGTACTGGGCGAAGGTGGTAATCTCGGTTTCACTCAGCTGGGCCGTATAGAGTTTTGTGCCAACGGTGGTAAATCCAACACCGACTTTATTGATAATGCCGGTGGCGTTGACTGTTCCGACCATGAGGTGAATATCAAAATTCTGCTTAACGAGGTGGTGGCCAACGGTGATATGACCGTTAAGCAGCGTAACGCCCTGTTGCGCGAGATGACCGATGAAGTCGGTGACCTGGTATTGCAGAACAACTATAAACAGGCGCAGGCGATCAGCATCGCACACAGTCACGCGCGTCAGTCTATGGATGAATATATCCGTCTCATCAACCGTCTGGAAGCGGATGGCAAACTGAATCGTGAGCTGGAATTTATACCTGCGGATGACCAGCTGCAGGAACGTAAGCAGTCACAGCTGGGGCTTACCCGGCCGGAACTGTCAGTGCTGATCTCCTATGTCAAAGCAGAGCTGAAAGAAGCGTTAAGCGCATCCTGGATTACGGAAGACCCTTATCTGAGTCATGAATCACAATCGGCTTTCCCGCAACGGCTGGTGAATGAGTTTGCCACTGAGATTTCGCAGCACCGGCTGCGCTCTGAAATTATCGCCACGCAGATAGCCAACGGCATGATCAACAGCATGGGCATCACCTTTGCCGACCGGCTCTGTCAGGTGAGCGGGTCCGATTCCGGCGATGTGGCTGCGGCCTTTATTGTCGCCAGAGATGTGTTCGCAATTGATCAGCTCTGGAGTCAGATTGAAGCGCTGGATAATCAGGTTGAATCTGCGCTGCAGCAGCAGATGATGGCGGATGTGATCCGACTGATACGCCGCGCAACACAATGGTTCCTGCGGCATCAGCGGCCTCTCGATGTCGCCGCTTCTGTCGAACAGTTCAGCAACGGTGTTACAACCCTGAGTGGTCAGCTATCGCAGCTATTGCAGGGTGAGCCGCTGACCCTGTGGCAACAGAAGCATGATCAGCTGGTGACGGCAGGTGTGCCTGCCGAACTGGCTTCAATTGTTGCCGGTGCCGATAGTCTTTACTCCTTGCTGAGCATTATTCAGGCCGCAGAACAAACCGGCCGCTCACTGCAACAGGTGGCCCAGATCCATTTCGGACTGGGTGAGCGTTTGCAGCTGCAGTGGTTTGATCAGCAGGTGAAAGTGCTGGCGACCAACAACCTGTGGGAGTCGATGGCCAGAGATGGCTTCCGCGAAGATCTGACCAGTCATCAACAGGCGATAACCGTCAGTGTGCTGTCTGCCGTTGATTCCGATACTTCCGAAGTAACAGAGCAGGACGGTGTTCAGCTTGTAGAAAGCTGGCTGCTGGATAATCAACGCTTACTGGATCGCTGGCAGTCTCTGCTGAATGAAGTACGTGGCAGTGGGCAGCAGGATTTCGCGGTGATTACTGTGGCCATCCGTGAACTGCTGGAACTGGCGCAGGCGAAGTAAGTATTCACAACCGGGGTGCTGGGATGTGCAGGTGAACATTCCAGTTACCCATTATCGGTCGCTTTACAGAGGTGACTCAATTAATAACAACGTGTGGAATTATGAAAAACTTTAACGCTTTACTGACGATAAAAACGGTGCAATGTGCGCTCAAAATTAAGCAGATGGCTGCCGATAGCTGGTGGGTCTACCGTCATGAAATCGGCGGCAATGGCACACTGAAACCGCTTTCACGAGTCGTATTCTTCGGTCGCAGCCGTGAGGATGTCGATCGCTGGATCGAAACCCAGCGTCAGGAAATCTCGGTGTATATGTTATCTGATAACTAGGCTGAAATTTGAGTGAGGCACCGGTCTGATACGCAGAGTTCAGACCCGGCTCACCCGACAGTGCACCAGGAGGGCTGGGTGTTTGCTTAAAGGCCCGGTTTAGCATATTGGTAAATCGATCTCCCTGTTCAGGGAATCTCCTTTGCCTGAACAGGGCGTTGCGTGAACTAACTGTTTGAATTATCTGCGACAGCCATTATGATTCAGGTAATGTTATTGGCATGGATGCAGCCTCTACAGACGCTCTAATTCTGTGGAATATCCTTTCTTTTTGTAGCTATCCTGCTGATATATAAAATAAAAGTGACTTTTGGTCTGCCAACTTTCCAGAATTATAGTGCCTGGGAGTTATAGTGCCAAAGGGCGCTATAACTTAGTGTTAGAACCGTAATCGACGTTACGAGAATTTGGGGATGATCATGGCAGAAGAAATCAAGAAGGAAGAACCTAAAAAGCGTGGTGCTAAAAGCGGGAGTAAACAGATATCTACAAATGACCTTCCCAAGAAGACACTTGAAGAATGTTTGGCGGTGATCAAGCCGATCCATGAAGTATATGCAGGTGGATCAGCCAGTTGGGATGAAATTGCAAGTGCTATGAACGTTGGGCCTAAGTCTCCAAACACGAAGTACTTGATCTGGTCTGCGCAAGCCTATGAGTTAATAATCAAGGATGGCGACAAGTTTCATTTGTCAGAAACTGGAAGAAAGTTGCTTGCACCAAACTATCCAGAAGAGAAAGCAGAAGCGGCTATAAAAGCTGTAAGAATCCCTACAATTCCTAGCAAATTTTATTCTGACTATGACGGCAAGCTAGTACCGGACGAAGAGTTTATAGACAACGTTTTGGAAAACCGATACTCGGTTCCTAGAAATAGAGTCGAAGAGGCAAAATCCATTATTATCGGTAACGCAGAGTATGCCGGGATAGTCATGACTCATTCGGGTGGAAAGAAGACCATAAGGCTTGATGGAGTAGATAAAGTAGCAACCGAAGATGTCGAGGAATCAACGCCTGAAGATACGAACGACGAAGATTACCCGACTGGCTCTGACTTTGAGCAAGATTTAGGAGATGGCTCTTCTGGAGAGCTTGAGGGTATATCTGACTCCGAAAAGCTTTGCTTTTATATTACGCCAATCGGTGATGAGTCATCTGTAGAAAGAAAGCATTCAGACATGCTTTTGAAACATCTTGTGGAGCCAGCATTTTCCCAATTTGGAATAGGTGTTGTGAGAGCCGATAAGATCGGTCGATCTGGGTTGATTTCTCAGCAGGTTTTTGAGCATATTGTCTCGAGTAAGTTTTGTGTTGCAGACTTATCATTTGGAAACCCAAATGCTTTTTATGAGTTAGGGGTGCGGCATATGACAAAGCTTCCAACGATACAAATCATTCGAAAAGGCGACAAAATCCCGTTTGATGTAGCCCAAGGAAGAACTATTGTAATTGATGTTTCAGATATCTACACATTGATGGACCGAATTGCATCAGCAAAGAATGAATTGATTGAGCATATTCAGAACTATTTGAGCTCAACGGACGCGAATAGAAGTGAAGATAACCCTGTTAGCATTTATCTTCCTGGCATGCAGGTTAAACTTCCAAAGCCTGAGAAATAGGTTCCAAGATCAAGGAGTCAGAGTTGTTGATTTTGCGATCAAGGGGTCATGCGATCAAGGAGGAGTCCAGGGGTTCAGGTCTTGCATTTTGCAGGGTTAAGAAAATTAATTAAAGGGGTCAAAGCCCTTTCGTTTCACGCAAGGTATGCATTCCCACGCAGGAGCGTGGGAACGAGTTAAAACAAAAGTAACTTTTGGTCTGCCAGCTTTCCAGAATGATAGCGTCTGGAGTTATAGTGCCAAAGGGCACTATAACTTACTGTTATGTGACTGGAGGTCGAAATTGTCTTCTGTACCAAAAAATAAGGATGAATTGGAGTTAGCCATAAACTCAATATTTCCCAAAATAATGGTCGACTATCGTTCAATCCCTGAAAGTAAAGCCCGCAAAGTCGGCGTAGAGGGGAACGTTAAAGGTACATTTATTAGCGTTAGTGATACCGTCGCTTACTTGATTGGTTGGGGAAAACTCGTTCTAAAATGGCACCGTTTAAAATCTCAAAATCAGCATGTGGATTTTCCTGAAACTGGCTATAAATGGAACCAGCTTGGGTTGCTAGCCGAAAGTTTCCACGAAGAATATCGTGACTGGAAATACAGTGATCTGCTTGTTGAACTAGAGTCTACGATTAACGAGATACTTCTACTCATTTCAAATTTAAGTGATCATGAGTTGTATGGTGTAGCGTGGTATGAGCAATGGACTCTAGGGCGCATGATTCAGTTCAATACATCATCACCTATGAAAAATATGCGTACAAAAGTTAGGCGCTTCAATCGGGAGTTCACATAACAAACTGTTTAAGAGTGGTTCGCAACGCGTGGCATTTTTACTATGCGTTGCCATTTGGTGTTTAAGGTGGCATGCGGAAGCGTCGGTATTGCGTTGCTCACACCTTAAATTAAAGGGGTCAAAGCCCTTTCGTTTCACGCAAGGTATGCATTTCCACGCAGGAGCGTGGGAACGAGTTAAAAGACCTGATCCTTTTAATGGTCCGGACAGCCAGTTTGCTTTTTCTTTCCCGCCCAGATAAGGCCGTACACGCTGATTAAGGTGACTGCCAGGGTAATCATCTGATAGTCCCTGACGGTCTCATTCAGAAATATGATAGCCAGAAACAGTGTAACCACCGGCCAGGGGGTTGTGATTGAGCTGGCGACGGAAACATCAATATTTTTTACGGCATAAAACCAGACGATCAGTTCTGAATAGTAAACCAGCCCCATTGCCATGGCATAGCTTTGAAAATGGGTATCGCCTAACAGGCTTAATCCATTGTCCGGCCCGTTTACCGATAGCGAGATGATTAACAGGATAAGCGTCGACATCAGGGCTCGGAAAAACGTAATTTGTACCGGTGTGATCGGCGTCTTATCGAGCATCTCTTTTAAAATAACGTGGGCAATACTCCATATCAGTGGAACGGTCAGGGCGAATAGAAACCAGTACGATAGCCCTTTGATTTTCCAGCTGCCATTGGTGCCGAGATAGTACAGCCCCATCAGCAGCATCCCTGTAAACAGTAGTTCTGTCAGGCTCTTTTTCCTGTTGAGGAAAAGAGATTCCCACAGAATGGCAAACAGTGGATAAGCGGTCATGGCTATCGCCCCGCTGACCGCTCCCGCTTTTTCTACTGAGAGAACATAGGCGTAGGTTGAGATACCAAACATCGCTCCAGTGACCAGAATAATGACAATGGTTTTTTGTATTGCTGCCGCTGAAAGAGTCGCGTTGAATATACCGGTGTTGCGAAACTTAAACTCTAATAAACAAACCGGTAACGCGATCAGAAATTGCCAGGCCGACAGGAATAGCGCGAAGCTCAGAGCATCGATGGTCATTGGCCTGCTATTAGAGATAATGGGCATAATGCCAAGTAGCAGCAGTGATGTCGCGGAAAATAACACGCCCTTTTTAGTGCGCTTCTGAGGCATACTAACTCTCCTGATGAGTACCTGTTTTAAACTGACTAACTGCGTTCACCAATTTTCAGGCGTCTCCCTGTCCGGGTTATGTTGGTAACCCCCGCCTAACCGTGTAGCAATCAAAAACCATGTGTGAAAAAAACGGGTCATAAGGCCTCCTGCGTCAGCACTGTTATCTGTGGTTGTCATAATATGAGGCCAACTGTAATAATAACAGTTACAATAAATACAATATGTAACCAGAACAGTTTGAGATTGTTATGCAACGATCGGGCAGCGTTAACAAAAAACAGTATAAATATGATCAGGTGTCTGACTATGTGATGGCGATGATAGAAAACGGCACCCTTAAACTGGGGGACCGGGCACCTTCACTGCGTAAATTGAGCCAGATTCTTAAGGTCAGCATATCGACCATTAATCAGGCGTATGTGCAACTTGAGGATAAAGGGGTATTACAGGCCCGGCCACAATCCGGTTTCTATATCAATGCGGATATACAGTGCACTATAGACACCCCCAAACCGATTATTTCCGGTTCCTGTCAGCCGCGAAATGTGCGTTTCAGTAAACTGTTTGAAGACATATCTAAGATCTCTAACAACACCCGGATAGCGCCTTTTGCGGCGGCAAAAGCCCCGCTGGAATTAATGCCGGTTAAAGCGCTGATTCGGGAAACCCGTAACATGATCAGTCGCTATCCCGCTGCCAGTCTGGATTATTGTTATCCCCCGGGTGATGAAAAGCTGCGCCATCAGATAGCCCTGAGATATAGCGATATGGGCGTGAATGTTGCCGCTGATGAGATAATTATTACCAACGGTGCTACCGAAGCTTTATCCCTCTCATTGCAAGCGGTTGCTAAGCGCGGTGATATTATCGTGGTCGAATCCCCGACACTCTTTTCAGTGCTCCGGCTAATCGAAAAACTGGGTATGTTAGCGCTTGAGGTTGATACAGATCCCGCCACCGGTATCAACTTTGATTCGCTTGAATATGCACTGGATACCATGGATGTGACCGCGATGCTGGTGGTGCCTAACTTCAACAATCCGTTAGGATCACTGATGCCAGAGGCCAATAAAAACCGTCTTGTACAACTCCTGCAGGAGCGAAATATTCCACTCATCGAGGACGATGTATACGGGGATCTCTATTTTGGTGATGAGCGTCCCGGCATCGCGAAATGTTATGACAACGACAACAGGGTATTGTCCTGTTCATCATTTTCCAAAACTATCTCTCCCGGCTTTCGCATGGGCTGGGTTGCAGGGGGTAAACACCATGCTCAGATAATGGAGTGGAAGCAGGCCAGCTCAACCGCGTCACCCTCATTGCAGCAACTGGTACTGGCCGAATTCCTGCGTAGCGGGCAATATGATCGTCACCTGATGCACTTACGTAAAGCGCTGAAGTTTCAGGTTGAGAAAGGCCGGTTGATGATTGCCAGAGCGTTCCCGCAAGGCACTCTGATTTCAGATCCTCAGGGGGGCTGCATGTTATGGATCAAACTGCCGGATGGCGTAAACTGTCTTGATCTATACTCTCTGGCGCTGGAGCACAATATCGGAACGATGCCCGGCATCATCTTTTCAGCCACCCGCAAATTTCGCAACTATATCCGGCTTAATTGCGGTTCGCCCTGGATAGAGGAAAACGAACAGGCCATTCAAACACTGGGAGAGTTGGTCCATTCACTGGTGAGTTAAAGCAAGCAGAGGGGCTTTCTTTGCAGTAGTAGCCGCGTATGCTATAGGCTTTGGAGTTTAACAGGCACTGATGCTAAGCACTAATGGTAAGCACTGATTGTAAGCGCTGATGCCAAGTACTAATGGTAAGCACTAATGATAGGCACTGACAGTAAGCGCTGACAATAAACCTCAATGACGGAGGATAAAAAGGATGCACAGGGTTCAATGTAAATGCGGTGCGTTGCAAGGCCATATTCAGGGGGCGGGAACCTGCAGCCGGATTGTCTGTTACTGCGCTGATTGCCGGGCCTTTACAAAATTTTTAGGGTGCTCCGATGAGGTGCTGGATGCTCAGGGTGGCAGCGAGATAGTGCAGCTGACGCAACCCCGGGTGGTCTTTACGCAGGGTCAGGAGCACCTTGCTGCCGTTCGCCTGAGTGAGAAAGGCTTGTTGCGCTGGTATGCCGACTGCTGCAAAACGCCGATTGGCAATACCCTGGCTAATCCAAAGGTTTCGTTTATCGGGCTTATTCGTCCGTTTCTTGATCAGTCTATGATTGAGAAGGACTTCGGTAGCAACATCGCGATAGTGAATGTTGATTCAGCCATTGGTGAACCCAAGCCCGTGCAGAGGGGGCTTTTCGGTGTCATCCTGCGATTTATCCGGATGGTGTTACCGATGCGCATCAGCGGTCAGTATCGGGGCTCTCAACTATTTACGGCGTCGGGTGAGCCTGTTGTTACGCCGAAGGTTCTGACGGACGAAGAACGCAACGCTTTAAAAACTGAGGTTTAAAGAGATCAACGCTCTTTTATTCTGATACGGTATGCATTCCCGCGCAGAAGCGCGGAAACGAGCTGATAACCCCGTGAAGCAACATGGACGTACCTTATGATGACAGTCGGATGTCTCTACTAAGAAACCCTATTATGAAAAAAATTATCACATTTCTGGCACTGACTTCATGGTTGTCTTCAGGTGCCGTTCTGGCTGCTTGTGATGAGAGCATTGCCGCAAGCACACCATCGTCACGCTTTGTACTTAACGGCGGTGAAGCATATGACCCGCAAACGCAATTGACCTGGCAGCGTTGCAGTGTAGGAACAACCTGGACGAGTGACGAAGGTTGCGTTGGCAAAGTAAAGCTATTGGGGCTGGATAAAGCCAGACAATCAGCACAGCAGCTGGGCGAAGGCTGGCGTGTTCCGACAATACAAGAGCTCTATAGTATTGTTGAACAGAGATGCTTTAATCCCGCGATTAACGCCCGTGTGTTCCCGGCAGTCACCAATCTGGGTGAAGGTGCGCCTTACTGGACTGACACCCGCATTGAGGAAATACCATCACTCATTTATTTCGTTGACTTTATCGATGGTTCCATCGATGGGCACAGTCAGGGTTTTCCACTGGCTGTACGTCTGGTGCGTAGTGAACCATAGTCGCCTGCCTGTGAAAAACAGAGCTTCCGCAAGATGATGATTTTTTAAATTAAAGGGCTTTCAGCCCTTTAATCTAAGCCCTTTAATCTAAGTCCTTTAACCGGTCTTATCTTCCGCTTAATACGCGAATGCAGCACCTCGCTTGTACCGATAAGATTACCGCAGCGTATTCTGATAATCATATTCTTCCTGACGGATTATCTCATCTGCTGGCGTGCCTATGCCGGACCTCTTTTCGACTTCAGGTTCCAGTAGGCTTTGGTGTGATTATTCCTGCCCGGAACCTGTCGATGATTACGTAAGTAATGTCTGACGGTTTTCGCCGCGTCAGATTCAAACGCCGCCCAGACCGCATCAATCTTTTCCAGCTGTCTGACGATGGCCAGAACTTTCTCGCCTTGCTGGTTGGCGGAGCAGATGATCCGGTGTGTCTGGCTTTCGCTTATCAGACCGGTATTGTCAAAATAGCGCTGCTCATCAGCGGATTCACTGATAAGAATAAGATGCGGCGCGACAGGGTTTTGCCAGTGTTCAAGGATGCCCGCGACGGCAGGATAGGCGGTTTCATCGGCGATTAAGAGCGTTTGCCCATGTAATAAGTGCGGGTGTTTATCTTTGGCTCCCGAGCGGCTCATGATAACGTCGCCAACCGAGAGTCCCTTCGCCCACTGACTGCCAGCCGTTTCACCATGAGTGAAGATATCGATATATCCCTGATTATGGAACCCTGTCGTATCGTCGCTTTTCCAGGACTTACGCAGGGTATAAAGCCGAACATCTTTATTGGCGCTGTGTAATAGTTTTTGACGGTTCTTACTGGACAGATGCTTCATCAGAGCAATAAATATGCGGTCAAAAAGGCGTTTGCCGCAGTGCTTTTTCTGCGCTGCCGTTGCACCGTTACCGGGCCTTTTTTTCAGCGTTTTCAGTAAAAAAGCGTAAGCATAGCCTGGATAATACGCCGGCAGAGGGGTGTTACTTTCAACGACTAAGCGCACCATGTGGGGGGTGACGTTTTGCTTGTCGATAATGTTGAAGAACTGTTTGCCTGTGCCATTCAGGTCACGCCCCTGCTGGACGATGGAAGCGTAGGCCTGATAAAGAATTTTATCTTCCAGGTCACCTTCAATCTCAAACGGGATAAATACGACAGAGGTTTCGGAATGCGTATTTAAGTGAATGGCGATTTGCATGCCTTCCTGAAAAATATCGACAACACTGGCGGCTAAAATCTCGCTTTGAGAGGAGGGCTTAAGCTGACTCTGATAGCTGTTTGCAATCGCTAACAGCTCTTCGCTGTGGTCCTGATTAACATGATCAATAATGTCTGTTTTTTTGTCTGTATCGTGTATCGGCGTAAAGGAGTTCATACGTTTCAGTTTTTCGTTAGCGGGCCGTCAGTCATATAGAGGCGCATAGGCCTCTATATATAAGGTACGGGCAGGTTTGGCTGGTTACATACGGTAGGTGATGCTTATGCCGACAGAGCGATCCTGTCCGACCGCCGCCAGAGAATCTGCCCGGTAGTAAAGTACATCTTCGTCGGTCAGGTTTTTAATAAAGCCGTCGATGGTGATGTCGCCGGTCTCATACTGAAAACGGGCATTACTGACGACATAGTCACCGGCCATATCGTGCCTGGCGTTACTCAGGTTGGAGTAATATTCACTCACATAGGTGACGTCTGCACCAAACGACCAGCGATCGCCAATGTACTGAGTAAAGCCCAGGCCCAGGTTTGCTTCGGGTGCGCTTGAGAGGTGATTGCCTTTATTGTCCGGGCTTGACGCATACTTATCAATTTTGCTGCGCAACAGTCCAATCGAGCCCTGTAGTTCAAAGTCCTCGGTCAGCCATGTTTTGGCCTCTAATTCCAAACCCAGTGTATGGGCCGCATCGACGTTCACAATCGTAAAGCCGGACAACGCCTGATAGTCGGTATAGTCGTTGTAAAACAGGTTGGCACCGAGTGTTGTGCCCGCGCCAAAATCACTTTTACTGCTTAGCTCATAAGAGGTGACTTCTTCACTATCAAAAGCAAAAACATCGCCGGTGGTGTTGATATAGGTGCCGCTCGGGCTATAACCCTTGCGAATCGCTGCACCCAGTGTGGTCGAATCAGAGATGGCATGGGTGATCGCTAATTTCGGTAAGTAGTAGGTTGAATCGGTGTCCTGATCCACTTTAGTGGTGGAGAAGAAGGAGCCGGTTTTATCGGTCTCTTCATGTTCAATACGTAAGCCCGTGGTTAGTTTGGTGGCGGGGGTTAAGGCATAGGTACCTTCACCATAAAGGGCGGTTGTTGTCGTGGTATAACGGGTATCAATATTAATGACACCCTGCCTTGCATCAATGACGGAGTCTTTGTGAGCCGCAAATACGCCAACAACACCGGTGAGTTTGTTGCCGTTACCATCAAACAGGATGCGGTTTTCCAGTGAGTGAGTGGTTTGCTCAATAGCGTAGCGGTGGGTTTTTGTGCCACTGGCATAACCATAGCCGTCTGTATCGATATCTGATTCGATTCGGCTCAGGTGCAGGGAGTTAGTCACCCCCGGGCTGAATTCGTAATCAATGTCGGCGACGATGCTATTCTCTGTGGAGTCCTGAAAACGGGAAACCGCGCCATCGGCATCGGCAACCGTTATGGTGTTTGATCTGATACCGGCATCGGTATTACTGGCAAAATTTGCGTGTTCACCCTTATTTTTAAGATACTTAACGGTGAGCTTTGCTGAAAGCTCTGGTATTGCTTCGGGTTCCCATAGCAGTTTACCGCGAAGGTTGAGACTTTCTGATTCACTGAGATTTGGCAGATGACCGCTATAGCCCGAGGTGTCATAGTTTAGCCAGCCTTCCCCTTTTGTCTGGTCAATGGCAATGCGGTAGGCGAGTTCATCCTGCACCAGTGCGCCGGAAGACATCAGGGCCAGGTTGTGTTCCAGGTTACCGTTTTTATAACTTTCCAGGCCTGCCCTTACAGCCGCTTCATTTTCGAATGTAGGGTCGTTGGTATTCACCACAATAGCTCCGGCAATCGCGCTGGCCCCCTGGGTTGTCGATTGTGGACCACGCAGCACTTCAACCTGTTCGACATCCCAGACATTGGTTGGAGCAAAGTTATAACCTGACCAGTCCTGCGGGGTGCCATCAACGACGGTGGCAATACGGGCGCGTGCGCCGGTCATTAACGCGACACCGCCGGTGGCTGCACCACCACCGGATACACCGCGAATAGCAATATGCCCGAAGGTGTCGGAGATGACGTTAGGGGCGGCTGTGGCGACATCCCTGACCTGTTTTACTTCCCCTGTTTTTAAGCTGTTTTCAGAGAAGATAGTTACCGCGGTTGTCGTCTCTTTTAGGTTCTTATTAATTTTCTCACCGGTGACCACCAAAGAATCCAGCACCAGGGCGTCGGCGTGGGTCGCAGCAGACACGAGCAAACTGTTAATCGCAATAACAGAGAGCGCTATCAACGACAGTGCCGGGTGTTTTTGAGGTAGATGGGGAATGACTTTGCTTGTGTAACGCATAATCTGGATTTCCTGTACGTGTTTAGGCCATTAATAGGGCAGAAGAATACGAATAGTTCTTATTTCATGATTTTTGTTATATATGACCGGGCTTCATCCGGTCTGAAATGGCGGCTTTATATAAACATTGAGAGTTGCTGTCAGGATGAATATTTAAGCCGTTGATACCCGCTGGGCATCAGCACCGGCAGGTGTGCTGATGAGGCGCTTGAGCATAAAGGTGATACACAGGGCCGCAATAAAGCTGATCACCGTGGCGGCTATCACCACGGTGCTGTAACCCACATACTTTGCTAGCGCCATGCTGATGGATGAATAGGTAAACCCTAGTAGCGAAGCAAAACTGAACTGCAGGGTAAAGAAGGTGGCTTTATGACGGCTGTGCGCGGCTTTGTCCATGATCATGGTTGCGGAGATGACCAGGAGCGCAGGGAAGCTCATAAAGTGAATCGTAATGGCGGTGTATACCATTATCTTGCCAGTTAATCCGAGGGTTAATGGCAGCATCAGCAGTAACGCTAACAGCTGTAAAAACAGAGCGCTAATCAATGCGTTAACGCGTCCCAGCCGTGTTATCAGCGGGGTGGCGAGCAGGGCCGCGCAAAGTCCAACGGCAGAACCAAATATCTTCACGGCGAAGCCAATGTCACCCAGTGCCCAGCCACTATCGACCAGCAATGGGTTAAGCAATGCAAAACCACAGGTTGAACCGATGGGATACAGGGCGAGAATAAGCAACCAGTGCTTTTGCTGCTGAATAAAGCGCTTCACATCCCGTAACAGAGGCTGGCGCGCTGCAGGGTGGGTCTCGCTGTCGGCGGCTTCTTCTGGTTCGCTGAAAAGGGTGATTTGCAGCAGAGAAATACTGGTTAAACCGGCTAATAACCAGAGAGAACCGTGCCACTCAAGCCAGGGGTAAAACATGAGAATCAGGCCACCGCCAATAATATTCCCCAGTAAGTTCCCCGAGAACTGAATACTGCTGGCCAGCTTACGGGCTTCTGGCGCGAAGAGTTTGCAGGATAAACCATCGATAGCAACATCCTGAACACTCATACTGAAGGCATAGAGTGCGAGTATCACAATGATCCACGTAAACTGGTGTTGGAAATCCAGCGAACCGGCGATGGCTAATAACAGCGTCATGCTTGCCTGGGCAATAATTAACCAGCTGCGATATTTGCCCTGTAATTTCAGCTTATATTTATCGATTAAAGGGGCGTAAAACACTTTTCCCATGAGAGGCAGGATGGCGAGATTGAGGAGTGCCAGCTTATCTAAGGCAACGCCCTGCTGTCGCAGGATAGCCACTGCCGCTGAGAGAATAAACGCCACACCAATATATTGCGTGATATATGTGCTGGCTAGCATCGCCCAGGGGTAGCGGGCGTCTGTACTAAAGCGTTTTTTCATGGCGGGTTTATCCTGTCTGCCTTCGGTTTAGACGCAAGGCCTGATCTTATCGTTATGGGCTGGCCTGTTCGTCGTGCCAGGGGGTACATGAAATGACTGTAAGCTCTGAAGTCTATCGATGAAAAACGACAGGCGCTTTTGAATGGGGACATGCTGCTTTCGGAAATGGATAAATCTGCATGACGTTTGGCTGTTTAAAGCTCAGCCTGTTTTGTTCAGACCGCCAGCCGCTTAACTAAGCCCGGCTCAGGCACTGCGTTGCATTGACAGGGATTGTCGGTACTCACTGGGGGTCACGCCGGTTTCACCTTTAAATAAGGTGGCAAAATGAGCCTGGCTTTTGAACCCTACGTTATGAGCGATCTGTGTAATCGGTTCAGGCCCGGCAAGCTGTTCGCGTGCTGCTTCAAGCCTGACCTCTTTAAGCCAGTCGCGGAAACTGCGGCCGATTAAGGTTTTAATATCCTGCTTGATGTAGGTGCGGTTGCTGCCTGCTAAATGCGCAACAGAGGAGAGTGACCAGTCCTGTGCTAAGTTGGTTTGAATATGACTCAGGACATTCTCGAGTTGAGTTATACGTGAGTTTGCCGGTGTGTGGCGCTGCTGGTGTCGTTTATGAATAAACAGGGCTAATACTTCCTGGGCTTTGGCTTTAATGAATAATTCACGTTCAAACCCTTCAAAGGTGCACTCCCAGACCGCCTCACAGCAGCGCAGAATATCGGCGGGCACGGGGCCAAGTTCGGCAAAGCGAATATTGGGTATCGCGTTGGGGTCACTGACTGACTGATTTGGCAGGATAGAACTTTCATTAAGTTTATTCAGGGGAAGCATAATGGCGAATGTCTGCCAGACACTGTTGTGAGAAAAGTGTAACCGGCTTGCACTCGATTTATCGACTAACGCAACCACGTATTGGTGGTTATAGTTACGTTGCTTATCCACATGACGGTTAAGTGTTCTGCACTGGCATTGACCCAGCATCGAGATATAGAGACCGGGGGTGTAAGTATGTTCCACAACGGTGTCTTCAGCAAAACGATGGTTAACAAGCCGTACCGAACTATGGGTATCTAACCCGAGGTTAAACTGTTCGAATGTAGCAACGTTTTCAAGAGCGCGCTGTGACACGGAATGCCTCCTATCTGACAGGTTAAGTTAAGCCGTGCACACTTATCTGCAAAGTGGGCCAGGGAGGGGATGGTAACAAAAAATTAATTGATAATCATTATCATTAACGTCGTGGCGTCTATTTAAACGGCAGGCCGCTTTTTTACCGATTCCGGGGCCTTTTCTGAGCAGAGAGAGCGGTGCCTGCAAGAGGGTAATAAGGCGTGTTTCTGTCAGATTTTGTTGCTAAATGTTGCTAAATATCGCTGATGTGTTGGGGCGCTGGGGGCTGGCAGGCCAGCGCTACGTTCGGCTGATCAACCTGCCAATAGTTGAATTGTTGCTTATTCTTCAGCGCTGGCACTGAGTGGGTAATCGATCACTGCTGATGTTATGACTGACCCAGGTATTGTTTATTGTTCAAGATAGGTATTGTTTTCCAGCATCACAAGCGCCCCGACGATCAATGCTTTCATACCCTGCATGATCTCTTTTTCCATCTCTGACTCATCACTGACAGCGTCTTGTCTTACGATGCTATACACCGTATCTGCGACCGAAAAACAATGAAATGCGATGGTTGAAAGCAACCACCGGGCCTGCTCTTTTTGTAAGCCGTAGATCTGTGCTATGTGACTGTGGTGGTCATCAATTTTTTGCAGCGTCGACTGTGTGGCCGCAGGTCTGTGAATCATATAGGGAGTCAGCCCGGGGTAAAGCTTGACGCATCGCTGTATCGATGCAGCAAACACCAGAAGATAGTCTTTGAGTCCTTCCTGCCGGTGGTCTGTCGCTTCTGGTATTTCCCAGCGATTGAACATCTCCTGAGCGACTAAGCGTTTTAGTGCTTCCAGATTCGGCACATGTTTATAAAGTGCCATGTGGCTGACGCCAAGCGCTGCAGCAACACCGACAAAGGTGATGTTTTGCATGCCAATCTGAATGCCTGCCTCGGCAATGCGTTCGTGTGTAATTGTCCGGGGTCTCCCGCGTGTAGAGGGCTGTCGTGATGGCTCCATGTTTTCTTACATTCCTGATTGTCATTTTCGTTGCTGGAAATCATAGCAGCATTGTCACTATTTTTAATTAGTTTATACAGTTGAAACTAATTATTCCTTCGTTTATGATCGATGCTCATTTTTGATATTGATTCTCATTTACATGGCTTTCTGGTCATCATTACTGGCAGGATCATGTGAACGTTACGCTGATTATTTTGAATTTCCGGAAACTGTATACGGGTATAGGTGAGTTGGATAAAACGAATAACAAAGGGCCTGTCAATCAGGTGTTGAGTCCTGTTCGGGGGGCGCTCGGCGTTGCTGCTGCGCTGTCATTTACTGGCGCGGTCTTAATCTTGCTGCCGCTGGCGGGCATCGCGCATATAGCACAGATAGCGATTGACGATACGCTGACCTTATCGACTGCTTCAACGGAGGCGGAGATCTGGTGGACGGTGATAATAAGTCTGGGCGGTGTATTGCTGGGGATGGCACTGGTATCGGCGGGAGAGTTGGTTGCCCATCTGGCAGATAACCGTCTGACACAAGGGCTGCGTTTAGCCGTGATGCAGCGGTTGTCGCAGGTGCCTCTGGGCTGGTTTACCAGTCGGACCTCTGGTGAAGTTAAGCAGGCGGTGCAGGATGATATTGCGACCTTACACAGTTTGACGGCACATTTTTTCACCGCCGTGGCGCGGTCTGTCGGAGCCATTGTGATCTCGGCTATTTATCTGTTTTCAGTGGACTGGCGTATGGCGGTGATAACGCTGCTTCCCTTTGTTGGTTTTTTTATTTTCTTGCGGCGGGCGATGGCGGTTAGCAAGACCAATCTGCATGAGTTTGCGGCCCGGCTTGGGCGTATTAACAGCTCGGTGGTGGAGTTTGTGAATGGTATTCCGGTTGTCAAAGCTTTTGGCAATGTGGGCCGGGCGCATAGTGGGTATCGCCAGTCTGTTGATGATTTCGCTGATGCCTTTCAGGGGTTTGTGCGGCCCTTAGTTGGTGCTATGTCTCATGCGCACGCAATGACTGCGCCGGTGACTGTTCTGGGGGTGGTGCTGCTGTCTGGTGCCCTATTTGTTTATCAGGGCTGGCTCAGTCCGCTTGAGATATTACCCTTTGTTCTGGTGGCGCCGGGTATCTGTGCCCCATTGCTCTTGTTGCATACCTTATTGCATGACTTAGGCGGCGCGACCAGTGCGGCTGAGCGTGTGCAGGATCTTCTGGCTACGCCGGTATTACCCGCGCCGGCTATCGGGCAACAGCAAGTGCCGAAGCATCATACCGTCTGCTTTGAAAATGTCAGTTATGGCTATGGTGAGGGGCATCAGGCATTAACGAATATTAGTTTCACACTGAAGCCTGACTCGATTACTGCAGTCGTCGGATCATCCGGCTCTGGCAAATCGACTTTAGCGAGGCTGATGTTGCGCTTTTTTGATCCGTTATCCGGGCGGATTACCCTGGGAGGCGTTGATTTACGCCAAATTGACACGTCGACGTTATACCAGCATATCGGTTTTGTCTTGCAGGATGTACGTCTTATCCATGCCAGTATTCGTGAAAATATAGCGTTAGGACGGCCATCAGCCAGTGCGCAGGAGATAGAAGACGCGGCCATCATCGCCAATATTCATGAGCGAATTCTCGCGTTACCCCGTGGCTATGATTCCGTGGTTGGTGAAGATGCCGATCTGTCGGGGGGCGAGCGTCAGCGTGTCAGCATTGCCCGGGCGGTGTTGCTGGATTCGCCGGTGCTGGTGATGGATGAAGCGACCGCGGCTGCGGATGTGGAGAATGAGGTGGCGATACAGAATGCGCTATCCCGTTTTGCACAGGGCCGCACTCTGATGGTGATCGCACATCAGCTGGATACGGTTATGAACGCCGATCATATATTGGTGCTGGACGATGGTTTGCTGGTTGAACAGGGCACCCATGAGCAGCTTCTGGCGCTGCATGGTCGCTATGAACAATTGTGGCTCGACGGAAATTACGCCAGTCAGGACGAGGTGCGCGGCACTGCGCGAGAACAGCAGGAGATGCCGTTATGCTGAAGACGTTTTTACAATTGCTGGGTAAGGATGCGCCGGTCTTTCATCGCTACATCTGGTTAGCGGTGATTTACGGTCTGATTTGTGGGTTAAGCCTGGCAGCCACTGTGCCGCTGCTTAATACGTTGCTCGTTGGCAGGATTGATGATGCGCTCTTGTGGCTGTGCGTTTTGTTATGCGGTGTCGTCGTGTGCTGGCAGTTGCGCTGTCGGGTGGAAAAAGCCGGGGTGCGTGTTGGGGTTGCCGTGCTGCAAGGCGCCCGCCACCGGCTTGGCGACCATGTTGCCAGCTTACCGGTCGGATGGTTTACGCCAGCGAATACGGCGCAGCTGAGTCATGTGGTTACACAGGGGATGATGGTTATTGCTCAGCTGCCTGTCCACGTCTTTACACCGCTGATTGCCGGTGTGATGACCCCCGTTGTTATTGTGGTCATACTGTTTTTTGTACAGGGGGCACTGGGTTTGATTGCACTGGTTGCATTGCCGCTGCTGCTCGGGTTTCTCATGTTAACGACGCAGTTAGCACGATATGTCGATAATGCTTTTCAGCAGGACTTTGCCCAGACAAGTCAGCGTCTGGTTGAGTTTGCCCAGGCGCAGTCGGTGTTGCGTGCCTTTAATGGCGAGGGCTGCAGCACCGGGTTTGTCAGACAGGCTGTTGAGCAACAATACCAGTCAGGGAAAAAGCTCATTTTCTTATCGTCGCTCTCAACGGTGCTGAATACCTGGGCCGTACAAGCGATCTTTGCCGTGTTACTGGTGGTGGCGTCATTATGGATTAATACCTGTCTGGGTAGCGGATTGAGGACTGAAGCGATTATCAGCCTCATCATTTCACTCTTCCTGGTGAGTCGGTTTATTGATTCATTAGTGGAGGTTGTTGGCTATGGAGACGTGCTGCGTGGGGCATTCAGTCAGCTTAAAACTGTCCGTCAGTTGTTCGATGTTGCGCCACTGCCTGAACCACCTGTTCCGCAGACACCGTCTGATATGGCAGTGACGCTGCGCGAGGTGTCTTTTCGCTATAGCCAGGATATTCCCAATGCGGTATCCGGGATTAATTTAACAATTAAGCCGGGCACCATGCTGGCTGTTATCGGTGAGTCTGGCTCTGGTAAGACGACACTGGCGCGACTGATTGCACGATTTCATGATGTCAGCCAGGGGGCTGTCATGATCGGTGGCGTTGATGTCAGGCAGATATCGACGGCCCGGTTAGCTAACTACATCAGCCAGATCTTCCAGGAAAATTATCTCTTCAGCGGCAGCATTGCCGATAATATTCGCGTTGGTAAATCTGACGCCACCGACGCTGACGTTATCGCCGCGGCCGAAAAGGCCGGTGTGGCGGAGATCATCAAGCGCCTGCCTCAGGGTATTGATACGCCTGTTGGTGAAGGCGGGGTGCGGCTATCCGGTGGTGAACGTCAGCGTATTGCTATTGCCAGAGCCCTGATTAAGGAGGCGCCCATACTGCTGGTTGATGAAGCAACGGCAGCTTTAGATGCTGAGAACCAGGCGGTTATTGCAGAGACTTTGCGACGCTTGCGTGGCAGCTGCAGCCTCATTGTTATTGCCCATCAGTTGTCGACCATCGCGATGGCAGATGAAGTGGTGGTACTGAAAAAAGGCCAGATTATTGAGCATGGCTCGCCGCAAGTGTTGCAGCAGCGTGAAGGGTTTTATGCCGATTATCTGGCTCAGCGCCGTGTCGCTAAAGGCTGGCGTATTGCCCCTGCTGGTGCTCTGTCAGGGACAGCGTCCTGATGCGGCTGGCTCTGCTGTGCCTGTTTATCATTCTCTGTGGGGCATCGTTGTTGATCGGTGCCCGGGAGGTTGCCTGGGCGCAGCTGTTGACGTTATCGGATGATGCCTGGCTGACATTCACCGCCAGTCGTTTGCCCCGTCTGATCGCCTTGATTCTGACGGGCGTTGGGTTGGCGGTTTGTGGCGTGATCTTACAGCATATTGTGCGTAACAAGTTTGTTGAGCCGGCCACTTCGGGAGGCGTCGATGCGGCTAAGCTGGGTATTCTTGTGTCTATGGCATTCGTGCCTGGCGCTGGGCCTGCGGGACGTATGCTGTTTGCGTTGTTGTTCTGCCTGATTGCCAGCTTGATATTTATTGTCATCATCCGGCGTATTAAATATAAAACGGTTGTTTTAGTACCGGTTATCGGGCTGATGTATGGGGGCGTTCTGAACGCAATAGCTGAGTTCTATGCATACTCTCATAATATTTTGCAGAGTATGCAGGGCTGGTTATTAGGCGATTTCTCTAAAATAGTTCAGGGCCAATATGAAATCATCTATCTGATTTTACCGGTGGTCGCATTAGCTTATTGGTATGCACATCGTTTCACCGTGCTGGGCATGGGGGAGGGGATGGCAACTAACCTGGGATTAAACTATTCGGCTACGGTTGCTCTGGGGCTGATCTTAGTTGCTATTACCGTCTCGGTTATTGTTATTACGGTCGGAGCTATTCCCTTCGTCGGCCTGGTTGTCCCCAATTTTGTCGCGCTGTATTACGGCGACAATCTCGGTCGCACGCTGCCCATTGTGGCACTGGGCGGCGCCCTGTTATTGCTGGCATGTGACATTCTTGGACGGTTGTTGATCTATCCATTTGAAGTGCCCATCGGGCTGACGGCAGGTGGTGTAGGAGGCGTGTTGTTCCTCATCCTTATTTTCTGGAGGATCCGATAATGCGTTCGATCTCCCAGAGCCTGCTGTGGCTAATGGTTATTGCACTGTCGGTAATCTTCGTATTTGCGAATTCCGGATTTGATTTCGACTATATCATACCGAAGCGACTGGCCCGTTTGGCGGCCATGGTCATTGGTGGGGTGTGTATCGCCTGGTCTTCAATTACCTTTCAGACGATCACGGGTAACCGTATATTAACGCCCGCAACCATGGGCTATGAAGCAGTTTATCTCTTATTGCAGGCGCTGTTGATTTTAGTGATGGGCACGCATAGTTTAATTGCCCTCAATGCCAGCGGTAATTTTGTCCTGTCTGTATTAGTCATGCTCTGTTACGCCTGGTTGTTGCAACGCACACTTTTCCGGGGCGGCCGGCATGTCTACTTCACCCTGCTGTTAGGCCTGGTGTTAACCGTGGTGATCAGTACGTTCACGCAATATATCCAGCTTAAGATCAGCCCGGGGGAATTTTCAGTTCTGTTAGGTTTCAGTCAGGCCTCTTTCAATCAAATCGATCCAGCTCAGTTGTTCTATTCTGCGCTACTGGTCACGTTGATCTGTCTCGTTTCACTAAAGGCTTTACCGACGCTGGATGTTATTTCACTGGGACGTGATCAGGCCATCTCTCTGGGGGTCGATTATACCCGTACTGTGCAGCTGCAACTGGGACTTATTGCCACGCTGGTGGCAATCTCGACGAGCTTACTCGGCCCAACAGCGTTCATGGGTGTGTTTGTCGCGAATATCACCTATGAGCTCAGCCGTACCTTCAGGCATAAGATAATGCTGCCGATGGGCAGCGGCATCGCTATTGGCCTCTTCATTCTGGCTCAGCTTGCGGTGGAACATCTGTTTAACTATCGAACTACGGTGGGTATTTTAATCAACCTGGTGTGCGGTATCTGGTTTCTTTCACTGATGGTGCGAACACGGGGCACACGATGATTAAAGTACATAATCTTTCTAAGGCTTACGGTGCTAAACCGGTTCTTTCTCAGGTGGATGCAGCGTTTCCTAAGCATCAGCTGACCTCAATCATAGGCCCTAATGGGGCGGGCAAAACGACATTATTAATGATGCTGGCCCGATTGATGCAGCCATCTCAGGGCGATATTTTGCTTGAGGGGCGCAATATCGCAAACATTAAACAGGGTGAATACGCGAAATGCGTTGCGACCCTGCGTCAGTCCCCCGGTTTTAATCTGCACCTGACGGTAGAAGAGCTGGTTGCTTTTGGACGCTTTCCTTATAGCCGCGGTTTACTCACCCCTGAGGACGACAGGATTGTTGATGAAGCGATCACTTTCTTGTCGTTGGAATCGTTGCGGCACGCTTACATTGATGAGCTGAGTGGCGGCCAGCGACAGATGGCTTTTCTGGCGATGACCGTGGCCCAGCAAACCGATTGTTTATTGCTGGATGAGCCATTGAATAATCTTGATATCAAGCACGGGGTGCAGATCATGCAGGCTTTACGTCGCCTGTGTGATGAATCTGGGCGGACGGTGATTCTGGTTGTCCATGATATTAACTTTGCTGCTAATTACTCTGACCATATTGTCGCCATGCAAAACGGTGCCGTGCATTGTGCCGGACCGGTCGCCGACGTCATCACAGAAACACAGTTACAGGCGTTATACGGCCTGAATTTCGAGATTACACATAATCAACGTGGTTATCTGTGTAATTATTTTAATGCAACAGGAGGGTAGGATGATTTGCAATAGAAAGCTGAGAGGCTGGGCTGTTACACCATTGCTTGTGGCAGCAATGTCGCTGCTTGGGTGTAACCAACATGAAACCGGAGAGTCTCAGGCAGCGAAGGCTCTGCAGAAACCTGCCAGCCTTGCGAAACAGGCGCCGATTACAATTCAGCATCAGCTGGGTGAGACTGTTATAGACAGTCTGCCGCACAGGGTTGTAGCGCTTGATATGAATGAAGTGGATTTTCTCGATCAGTTGGATGTGCCTATCGCGGGAATGCCTAAGGATTTTATCCCTGATTTTCTGCTGAAATATAAAGAAGATCCTGCTGTTGAGGATACTGGCGCGATTGTGCAACCCAATTTAGAGCGGGTTTATGCCGCCAAACCTGATTTGATTCTGATGACCTCGTTGCAGGCAAAAAACTATAAAGAGCTGACTGAAATAGCACCAACGATCCATTTTGATGTGAATTATCGCGATAGCGAAGTTAATCACATTGAGGTGATTAAAAACCATCTTCTCAGTCTGGGGAGTATCTTTAATAAGACAGCCCTGGCTGAGCAGAAAGTCGCCGGGCTGGATGAAAAAGTCGCTGAGGTGCAGCGTATTACCCAGGGGCGTCCTGAGAAAGCACTTATCTTACTGCATAACAATGGCTCTTTTCGTTCCTTTGGGGTGAAGTCCCGTTATGGTTTTGTGTTTAGTTCTTTTGGCGTGAAACCGGCGAGTCCCATCGTTGAGGCCGGCTTGCATGGACAGCCAATTTCCAGCGAGTTTATTCAGCAGGCCAACCCCGACATTATCTACATTGTTGATCGGACGGCGGTGATGGAAGGCCGGCCAGTCATGGATGCTGAAACGCTGAGTAATCCGCTGATACGTCAGACTGTTGCCTGGCAAAAAGGGCGGGTTATCTTTGTCGATGCACCAGCCTGGTATGTGATGGCTGCGAGCCCGACCTCTCTGAGTTTGATCGTCGATGATGTGATTAGAGGGTATCAACCCTGAACCTGGGTCGATGGTTGTTTTTTTTGCCTTAAATTTGAATATAAATAGTTCTCATTTGCCTTAGCTTTATTATTTATTGTTTATTAGTAGTCCCGGTCGTTAACTTTGCTTAACGCAACGGTAAGGAGCTTTAATCATGATTAAGTGTTACTCGTGTTATTCCACCGAGCATCGAGCACAACAGGTGCTGCCTCAAAACGTCACGTTCTCTCTGAGTCATCACCAGAAGAGACTCATACTGGGACTTACGTTCAGTACATTAACGGCTATCACTCCGTCAGTGTTTGCTGAGACATCAGACGCAGAGGCTGCTACGACTCAAAACGTATCATCTGCCGCCAGTAATACGATAGCGTTGCCTTTGCTGGAGATAGAGGGAGAAGCAGAATCAGGCTCAATCATGCCTGCCTACCCGGGTGGGCAGGTGGCCACCGGGGGGCGCGTCGGTCTGTTGGGAGACAAAGATTTCATCGAAACGCCATTCAGTAGTATCAGTTATACAGATACCTTTGTTGAAGACCGTCAGGCTAAGGATATTACTGAAGTGATATCCGCCACAGATCCCGCCGTCTTTAGTAACGGTGTTACCGGGGCGTGGAGTGAAAACTATTCTATCCGTGGTTTTAATTCCAGTAGCTCGGATATGACTGTTGACGGCTTAGTAGGGATGGCACCGTATTACCGCACGTCGCCAGAAATGTATGAACGAATTGAGGTATTAAAGGGGCCTTCTGCGTTGCTGAATGGGATGCCTCCGGGAGGTTCTGTCGGCGGTATTGTCAATCTGATTCCCAAACGTGCAGCTGAAGCGCCCCTGACCCGTTTTACATCGACCTATATGTCTGATGCCCAGCTTGGTGGTCATGTAGATCTGGGCCGTCGTTTTGGTGAGGATAAGCAGTTTGGCGTTCGTTTCAATGGCGTCTATCGGGATCGAGAAGGCCCTGTTGATCGGCAAGACAAGCAAACTCAGCTGGCATCTGTCGGGCTGGACTGGCGTGGCGATCGCACTCGTCTGTCGGCAGACCTTTATAAAAGTAAGGACCGGGTCGAGGGGGTTATCCGGGGCATCAATCTGGCCCCGGGGGTTGCCGTTCCGCGCCCTCCGGAGCCAACTACCCTGCTGAATCCAGACTGGTCTCACGTTGAAAATAAGGATCAGGGGATAATCATTCGCGGCGAATACGATGTCAGTGAAAACCTTATGGCTTATGCTGCTTTTGGTGTTAGTAAGTCAGAATATGAATACAACGGCGCAACATGGGCGCAAGTCACTAACAGCGCTGGTGATTTCAATACCATGATGGGTCAGTTGGCGTTTGAATTAGAGAAAGAGTCAGCAGAGATAGGTTTGAATGGAGGATTCCAGACCGGCGCTATTGACCATCAATGGGCTTTGAATGTGACGCATTATTCTGACACCGATAAGGAGTATGGCCGTCGGTTTGTCCCCGGTGCGGACTGGACAACGAATATTTACCATCCCTCCTGGGGCACGGCGCCCGAATTTGTTGCTCCTCAGTACCTGCATACGGAAACCCGTTTAACCAGTTACGGTTTAGCAGACACGCTATCATTTGCGCAGGATCAGGTACAACTAACGCTGGGGGTTCGCCGTCAGGAGGTGGTGAGTGATACGTTTAATGTTGTTACCGGAGCGCGGAATGTTCCAACCTATGATGCCAATGCGACATCACCCGCTGTCGCTTTGCTGATTCGGGTGACAGATGATATCTCCTTATACGGTAATTACATTGAAGGGTTGAGCAAAGGCCAGACGGCACCGATGGGCGCGGCCAATGCCGGTGAACTGTTTGAACCTTACAAAACCAAGCAGAAAGAGGTGGGTTTCAAAATTGATCTGGGAGACTTCGCCCATACTCTGAGTGTCTTTGAAATTAATCGGCCAAATAGTTACACCGACCCGGTGACAAATATCTTCTCTTTTGATGGTGAGCAACGAAACAGAGGGGTTGAGTGGGGATTTTTTGGCAGCCCAATAGACCGGGTGCGTTTGATGGGTGGGCTGGCTTATCTTGACCCTGAGGTAACGAAGACCGCGGGTGGCGTTAATCAGGGTAAGCAGGTGACCGGAATACCTCAATTTCAGGGTAAGCTGGGCCTGGAATGGGATGTGCCAGCTGTCGAACATCTGACGGTTACAGCCAATGCGACCTCTGTGTCTAAGCAATATATCAGCGCAGATAATACCCAGTCGGTATCGGGGCGCACGACTTATGATTTAGGTGCCCGTTATGTGACTCACGCTTATAGTAATCCTGTTTCGTTTCGGGCCAGCGTGATGAATTTAACGAATAAAGCCTACTGGGGAATGCCACAGTTATCGAGCTTAGCCTTAGGTGCACCGCGCACTGTTTTGTTGTCCGCGACTATCGATTTTTAATAGAGCTATAGACTGAAAAGTACCGGAATAGATTGTGTCGGTTTGATGAACAGATGGCCTGGGATGCTTGCAGGCTCGTTTGCAGACGTGTTTGCAGACCAATGCCGAATGAGCCGTTCTGCGATGTCACACCGTCATGTTAACTATCCGCTGACTTTAGAACCAGGAAAAAGGGCTGCCAGTGTGCAGCTCTTTTCTTCAGGTTTTGTGAAAATGGCAGCTGAAGGCATTGTACCGGGCCTGTTTTTACCTGGGAGTTTAAAGGGGGAAGTTTAAAGGGGTAGTTCAAAGGCTGAGTTTAAAGGCCAACTTTCTATTTCAGTGCCGGTTGCGGGAAAAATAGTGTTAGTGATGTTCGGTCTTCACCCGGTTCACAAAACCGGGCTGAATCTCCATCGCCATGTTGTATCGAAAATCCTGTTTCATATCATTCATAAAAGGCACCTGTCTGCAAAGCCCTCAGGCCTGGTTGATATGGTAATGTGAAAACAACGACTGCACATTTACGGATGCATTCAATCTTGCTGCCATTAAATACAGACCCGCCATTTTACGATGTAAAAACAGCACATCCGGCGGTGGTGTATGCCAGTCATCCGGGTCTCTGCTGACACTGAGTCCCCGTGTCTGAATTCGTTTGGCTAAATCAGATTCACCAAAGGCATACTCACCTTCATAGCGCAGCGGCTCTGCTGCCATGATAAAGATATCTAACACCACCTCCCGGTTTTCTATCTTCTTACCACTCTGGAAAAATCCGAGAGCCTGTAAGGCGCTGTCTAACGCCTGTTTATCCTGACGGATGGCCGCGCACATTGCCGTCTGATACAGCGTGACGAAGTTGGGATCGAAGGTTCTCACCGCACCAAAATCTAATAGCACCAGCTTATGGTTATCGCTCTGGTAGAGATAGTTGGCGAGGTTTGGGTCGGTTTGAATGCACTTAAAGTCAAAGAGTTCAGCAAAGAAAAGGCTGAATATCAGAGACATAATATCGGTGCGCTTTTCAGCAGGCAGTGCACGTAAGCTGTCCAGCGATTCACCGGCGACAAAATCCATCGCCAGGATTTCTGAGGTGGAGAGATCGGCATGGTAGGCGGGTATCACCAGATCTGTATTGCGCTCAAAGTTTTGCAGATGCTGACGATAGGTATCTAGGAAAGCCCCCTCCATCTGATAATCGGCTTCCTGCTTCAGCTGCTGCCGGGCTTCATCCATCAGTGGCTGAAGGTCCAGTGATTTTGGAATAATCCCTGTTAGCCGTAACAAGCTGTAAACATTATCGATATCGCTATCAATACTTTGCCGTACACCGGGATATTGCACCTTGATGGCCAGATGACGCCCCTGTTGACAGGTGGCTTCATGAACCTGGCCAATGGAGGCTGCCGCCAGTGGTTTAAACGAGAATCGCTGGAACTGCTGGTCCCAGTCCTCACCCCAATGGCGTTCCAGCACCATCACCAGTTGTGACATCGGCATCGTTACCGCGTCTGAACGTAGCCGTTCCAGTATGGAGGCAAGTTCATCAGGCAGTAAGTTGCCTGAATCCATCGATAACAGTTGCCCCATCTTCATCGCCGCGCCGCGCATGTTAGAGAGCTTATCAGCCACCTGATTCAGGTTGCCGGGGGTTAGCAGCAGATCTGACATCGATGGCTTCTTGCCCTGCGCCAGACTTTTACTGCCAGCTAAGGCAACATTACCTGCAATGCGTCCCGCGAGTGATCCCATGCGGGCGAGCCGGGATATCCTCGATTGCGGGACGGGGGCGCTTTTCTGATTCCGTGGATTATTCATGTGTCACTGCACCTGGCAGGTGTTGCTCTATCATAGTGATGATTTGCGGATCATTGGGTTTGATATGGCTTTTAAAGCTTGCCAGTATCTGACCGTCGGGGCTGATCAGATACTTATGAAAGTTCCAGCCGGGGTATTCCCCAGACTCTCTGGCCAGTTGCTGATAAAAAGGCGATATCCCATTTTTGCCTTTTCTGACATGTGTCTTTTCGAACATCGGGAAATTGACACCGTAGGTCAGCTGACAAAAGTTTTTAATCTGTTTTTCAGTGCCCGGCTCTTGCCCTGCGAAGTCATTTGAAGGAAAACCCAGCACCACGAAGCCGCGTTCTTTATAACGGGCATAGAGTGTTTCAAGGCCATCATACTGAGGCGTAAAGGCGCATTTACTGGCGGTGTTGACGACCATAATCAGTTTTGATCCATAAGTGTCACACAGATTTACCTGCTGCTCGCTACCCAGCACTGAAACCGTGTAATCGAGCAGTGGTTTCTGGGTTGCGGTGCAGTTTGCTTTCTCTGTCTCCGTGGTGTTTTCAGCGATGCTGTCAGGCGACAGGGTTAGCATGAAGAGTAGTAATAGCGCTGTCATCGGTTGTGAGTATGTCATAGGCACCTGAGAGTTATTCCACAATATCTTTTTTTACGTTAGTTATTCAACATCAGATCGATATAATAGTCATTGTCTATTCGGGGTCAGCCCGACATTAACTGAGTTAATACCGCCGGGATGAGAAAAACAGCCTCAGCGTTATCGCTATAGCCCAAAGAAACATGGAGGTCTCTTATGATTTCAATCGAGTTTTTGCTCACATCCCTGGTTGTTGTGCTGATGCCAGGAACAGGTGTGTTATACACCGTTGCTACCGGTCTGTTTGTTGGTAAACGGGCCAGTCTGTTCGCCGCGTCAGGCTGCACGCTGGGTATCATTCCGTCGCTGCTTGCATCGGTGCTTGGCCTGGCCGCTATTTTTCACACAAGTGCGCTTGCTTTTCAGATTGTTAAATATGCCGGTGCCGCATACCTGTTGTATCTTGCCTGGGGAATGTGGCGTTCATCAGCGCCGCTTTCCTTAGGCAATGAACAGCATCAGTCTGGTTTTTCAGCCGTGGCGGCAAAAGGGTTTCTGATTAATATATTAAACCCCAAGCTGTCTATTTTCTTTCTGGCTTTCCTGCCGCAATTCTTATCCCCGACCGCGGCACACCCCTTGATGAATATGCTGATACTGGGTGGTGTGTTTATGGCGATGACCTTCGTTGTCTTTGTTGTCTATGGCATTATGGCCAGCCGCTTCAGTGCTTATGTGCTTGGCTCAGAAAAAGCGGGTTTGGCGATCCAGAAACTATTTGCCGGTAGTTTTGCCGCGTTAGGGCTTAAACTGGCCTTGAGTGAACGGTGATCCTGATGTTTAGCCAATGGCGTCTGCAATCTTTCTGTCCGGGCCTTTCTCTCTATACTCTCTGTGTCTTTTTGCATGCCTCCTTTGTAGGGTGGTGAGCCGTTTTTTAGCGATCAGAGAGCGAAGGATCAACGTTCTTCAATGCTTGCACATTGAAATAGATAAAAAACAGGCAGGTAACAACGTGTTAAGACTGATAGGGTTTATTCTGTTTATGGGTGGTTTAGTCACCCTCTTTGATGGCTTGTCTGGCTGGTCGTTTTTGACGTTAATTCTCGGCGCTGTTTTACTCTTTAGTGTGGAACCTTCTGTCCTGATGCTGGGTTATGGAGTCTTTGCTTTTACTGCGTTCGATAGTTTTTCGAACGGGTTATCTGAACGAACATTTGCAGGGATGATTATCGGGCTGATATTAATATCATGGTCCAACCGAACCAGTAGTGGTGAGGGGCTTGGTGGAGGGAGTGGACTGGATATTGAAATTGGTAGTGGTGACGGTGGCGATGGCGGTGGCGGCGGGGGTGACTAGATCTGTCCTTAGCATGCCCCTGGGTTCGGTGGTAAAAACCGCTGGCGCTACAACAGCGCAATCTGGCAGAGGATAGCACCGCTTTCATCCATCTCTGCCAGTTCGCCCTGTTGTTGCTGACACAACAGTTGCAGGTGGTTGCGTAGCTGTTCTGCCCAGGGTGATGATGAGAATACCGGCTGACCATCGGCAAGGGTGACGCTGATGCGCAACTGGCCCGGTTGAGCAGCTTCGACGCTGAGTTTCAGGTCGGCGCCATTGGCTTGCAGAATGGCCAGCTCAATAGCGCTGATGAGGATCTGGCGGATACGCTCCGGGTCGGTATTTATCTGTGCGGGCAGTGCTTCATCGATACGGTAATCCAGCAGCCAGCCCTGGATACGGCTCTGGGGGAGGAAGGTGTGCAGAACTTCATCCATTAACGGCGTTAGTCTGACGGATGCTGTCTTCGATGACCGATCCGTCAGATCCAGAATGCTGAGACTATTATGTAAACGTTGGTGCAGGGCATGCAGGCTGGTGGCCAGATCTTTTGCGACGGGGTTGAGATCCATCTGCTGCAGTCGCTGACTCTGTTTAAGTATTGGCTTGATCTGCTGGTTTAACTCTTGGCTGACCACCATTAACAGCTGGTTGTCATCGGTCGTGGTATTTTTTGCGGCGGTTGCCTGCAGCCGGGCATTTTTAATATCGCGGAACGAACGCAGTGCCACTATCACAGAAGTAAGCAGTCGCGAAGCAGATAGCTCTGCTTTACTCAGATAGTCGTTGATATCGTAATTGACGATGACCTGGGATTCTGGTGCATAACCCGGATGACCGGTTCGGAGAATGATGCGAATATCGCGATTGTTAAGCTGATTGCGGATATATTCAACCAGTCGTAAACCTTCGTCGTCGTTTTCCATAACGACATCCAGCAGCGCCAGGGCAATATCAGGATGGTCTGACAATAACTTGCGAGCCTCTGCGCCACTCATCGCACTGATCAGTTCGATCGGCCGTTGCTCAAATTCATAACCGCGGAAAATCATCCGTGTTATGCCGTGAATACCATCTTCGTCGTCAACGACCAATACTTTCCATGGAATCATACACTATTACACATCTGTGTTTTGTCAGAGTGACTATTCTGCCAGTAAAAGTGGTTGCTGTACCAGTAAAAGCCGTGGGTGATCTTTAAATTGAATGGCTCAGGCCGCTAACAGGGGCGTTGTAAAAACAACCAATTAGCTGATCAGGCCGTTCAGCTGCTCTGTTTTAGCCAACGCGCCCCACTGCTGATACAGATCGCGGCTTTTGATCAGACAGAACTGTGCCAGTGTATGCTGATTCTGTGATTGTAAATAATCGCCATAGCGTTCATAACACAGCGCCCGATGATGACTGAAACTGTGCTTCTCGGCGCTGACAATCGCCTGTTCATAAAGCGGGGAAGGGTTCTGATTTAACAGGCGGACTTTCTCTGCCTGCAGCAGGTGATGCTGCGTGCTGAAGTTTTCGGGGCAGTGTGTTGCCCAGAGTTCAAAGCGTGACTCAATCTGTTCGACTTCCAGGCGGCGACGATGTAGCAGTGAGTGCTGTTGCTGCGCCAGAATCAGGCGCATCATGGCCGTACAGAATAGCGCTTCGCTGACACAAAAGTAGCCTGCCAGTTCATTTTCCAGTGGAGCTTCCCAGTGATACAGATCGGGCCAGAGGTGTTGCTGGTCCAGCAGAAACGCTGCCAGAATGGTGCTGAAGGCCTGCCAGCCATGTTGATATTCAACCTGTTCAGGCAGGGGTTGCTCGCCACTGAGTTGTTCCATCAGTTGTAATGATGAATCTTTTAGCTGAGCGGCCTGGCGGGTCTGTTGCTGTTTAAGCATCTGCTCGTAATGCTGACGACAGAGATGCTGTTGTTCACTCAGCGAGGCGGTTGTTAACAGGGATATCTGATGTTGCAGCAGGAAGCATTCTCCCTGAATAAGCCACTGACCATGTTTTTGCGCGAGTGAGGCCACATGCTGCATGGGTTCCCTGCTGCTGTGCACCGGGGCAAACCAGTGCTGTACCTGGCTGTATTGAAGCAGTGCAGCACTGGTCGCAATGGTGACTTGTGCCGGGTTGGCAGTGGAGGGGTGGTCCGTATCAGGTTCCAGACCGGTGCTAATCATCCCGGGTGCGTTCAGCTCAGGGCCGTCTGATATTCCAGCCATTAACCCGCCAAACTGATTTGCCAGTTGCATTCCCTGAACCGAGAAACGCTGTGCCAGTCTGACGTCGGCGCAAAACCAGCTGGCAACCCAGGCATAACTGACGAACGCAAAGGGTGTCAGTGGACTACGGCCCTGCAATAAGCTGATTTTTGTCATCTGGCCAATGGCGCAGGCGGCGAGCAATGGTTTGCTCTGTTGACGGGCAATCAGGCTGATCTGTTCCAGCAGCTGTAAGCGCAGCAGATCTTCCGGCGACTGTAGTGATGATAAAGCCGGGATCACCTGTTGTCCCAGTCGTTCGCTGATCTCATCGTGTTGCGATAATAGCAGCAGCAGTTGCTGGTTATCCTCTTCCGGCAGTGCCGGGTCTAACAGGGAGAGACTCTCCAGCAGGTGGTTTAATGCCGCCACCGGCTGATCGCGATACAGACAGATGTCGGCGGTAATTAATGCTGCGCCAACTTTGTCCAGCGTGTCGGTCTGCCCGGCCGGCAGTTGCAGTAAACACTGTTCGGCCAGCTTAATCTCTCCGGCAAGCAGGTGCAGGCTGGCGCGCTGCAACAGCAGCTGACATCTCTTTTTAAACTGGTCGCGTCGCAATAAACGATAGGCGTTGGACAGGTAGCGACTGGCACTGGCGAAGCTGTGTTCTGACCGGGCCAGTGCTGCGGCACGGATATTCAGATGTCTTAGGCGCTTTTTTTCCCCGGCATCAAGATATTGATGCGCCCGGTTCAGGTGAAGCAGAACGGTGCTTATCTGCTTCAGGGTAAAATGATCTGCCAGTTCTTCAAGCAGCAGCAGACCGCATTGATAATGCAGGTGGCCTTTTTCAGTCTCATTTAAGCGCTGGTAGATTGCGCTGCGGATCTCCGGGTGGCTGAAGCAGTACCCGGTTTGTTCATCCGTTGTATGACTGACAGGGTGGTTGTCAGCTGCTGTTGTCGAGCTGATGGTGCGGGGTTCAATCAGCCCCAGTTGCTCGGCGGGCCAGAGATGGATGGCCAGACGCGCGACCGGATTGCTGGTCACTTTGCCCAGTTCGACAAGGCTGAATTGCTCGCCGAACAGCGCAGCCCATTCAAGTAGTTCCAGGGTGAAGCTACTGAGTTGAGCAATACGGTCTTCAATCTTCTGAATACGCAGTTTGCTGTCCCGGTCATGAAGCCAGTCATTATGTGTACTTGTCTGACCGGATTGCGGGGTGGTTTCGATAAAGGCTTCGGGTTTGATTTGCTGGCGGTATTGGCTGGGTGCGACCCCCATCCAGCGTTTAAACGCTTTCTGAAAGGCTGACTGATTGGAAAAACCCAGCTGGAAGGCGATTTCACCAAAGCTTAACTGGCCGCGCTGGATAAGTTGCAGACAGGTTTCCCGTCGGGTCTGGTCATAGATATCCTGAAAATTGGTGCCCAGCAATCCGAGTTTGCGTTGCAGAGTCCGCAGACTCAGACCCACCGATTCGGCAATCTGTTCACGTCGGACACAACCACTGCCTTCTGCCAGCTGGCTGCGGATAAGGTTTCGGGTTTGCGCGGGCAGCGCACTCTGCTGGGCTGATTTACTCAACAATGAATCGGCAAATTCCCGGTGTAGCTGATGCATCTCTGGATTGGCATCCAGACAGCCCAGCGACAGATAATCGCTGGCAAACAGCAACTGGTTGCGTGGGGCATCAAACTCAACTTCTGCCGCAAAAAACTGTTGATAGGGGAGCAGGCTGTCGGGCTGAGGGAACTCCAGCTGAACATGACGTACCGGAATCTGGTGGCCGGTTAACCAGCGGGGCCAGTTGATCAGACAGGCCATCAGGTATTCGACTGGCGGTAGCTCGGGGTCGTTCAGCTCGAGACTGAAGAGCGTTCCGTCAACGGTTTGTTCCATCTGAATGATAGCGCCTTCAAACAGCAGGGGGAGATAATCGATCAGCGCCTGGTAGGCCTTTCCCAGCGTATCCGCCGTGGCCATCAGAAAGCCAATGGAACCGAGCATGCGGGGTTGGGTCGCTTCCCCCAGACTGAGTGCAATGCGCGGATTTTCGGTGGCTTCTGCCAGCATCTGTAAGATCTGTCCATAGCCTGATGTCGGGAAGCGAGCCCCAGGTTTAGACAGCTCCGCCTGTGACAGCGAGGCGCTGCTGAGAATCTGATCCTGATCCAGCCGATAGTGCTGCGCCAGCTGTAGCACTGGTTCCAGGAGTTTTGTTGTTGCCGTTGTTACAGACATTAGATCCCGGCGCTCGTATTGTTTGGCATGGAAGGATGTATCGATCTTAACGCGTCAATGTTAAAGATTAACATAGCGGTTTTTTAAAGTATGTCATTCTGTGCCAGATGGTTTTGTTGGCTGGGTGTGCGGGTGGGGCTGGCTGTCATGAGTGGGATGGGGGAGGTGCGTCAGCGGCGACTGGTTTATTGGTAGCGCTGGATAATGGCGTCCAGAGCACCGGATTGGCGTAGTTCCAGTATTGCGCGGTTAACAGTATCGATATCTGGCTGAGTCACGGTTTTTTTGCTGAACATCATATAGATATTATCATCACTGGCATTCCAGTCGAGGGTAGTAATCTGTTTCTCCAGCCCCAGTTCTCTGGCTAATATTTTACCGTTATAGAGGTCGGTTAAGACGATATCGGTGCGCTTCACACCAAGCATTTGAATTAACTGTTCATAGCCATTCAGCTGGTGCACAAAAAAACGGTTTTTTATTTTCTTCCAGGCACTGCCGTAATAGGCCCCACGTAGTTCTATGACCCGGGGTTTCAGTTCGACTAACTCTTCAAAATTTTTAGCCTGGTTCCATCTATCATACTCGTCGCTACGGACAAAAATCGCCATGATTTCGCGTCGGTATGCTTCCGAGAAATAAGCCCACTCGGAACGTTCAGCCGTTTTTGAGGTGCCGAGTGCCAGGTCGAGATCGCCGGTTCTTATGTATCGCATGGAGCGTTCCCAGGGGATATTTTTAAGCTCGTAGGCGCAGCCGGCTTTATTCATCACCGCGTCCAGAAGTTCTATATCCATGCCGGTGACTTTATCGTTCTCGCGCAGTTGGTATGGCTTCCACTCCAGCCAGCTGACGGTAAAGGTTTTCTGGCAGGCGGCGTTGACCTGACCACCAGAGAGTGTCAGCAAGACGAGCAGTAAAGCCCGTGAGATCACTTGTAGAGTAGCTGACGGCGTTGTCACAGAGAGTGGTGGCCTCAGAGAGATAGGAGTTGTATTCCCGATTATAGGGAGGAGGCCTGTTCTTCTGCAACTGTGATTTAAGGACGGGAATAATGTGATTAATAGCGGCTATATAAAAGCCCGCGCTGCTGCCAGAGCGGGCTTGAGTATTATTTGCTGAATAAAGCGGACGAGGTTGAATCTCTCCGGATTATTTTTCTGACGCTGCTGTCGCAGCCGCCTCGCGTTTTGCGTGCCGTTTTTCCCAGAAAGTGGCGTTCTTGATGCCCAGTTTCAGAGGGTTAAAGGTATAGCTGTCAACGCCGGCTTTATGCTGCTCTTCGTAGTCCTTCAGTGCTTTGAAAGCAGGTTTGGACATAAAGAAAATGATCAGAATACCGGTAATGTTCAGCCATGCCATCAGGCCGACACCGATATCGCCCAGACCCCAGGCAAGGTTGGCTGTTTTTACCGCACCGTAGAAGGTCGCCGCCATCAGCACCAGCTTAAGTGCGCCGATCATGCCAGGGATTTTAAATGTACGCTGGATGTAAGCGATGTTGGTTTCGGCGATGTAGTAGTACGCCAGAATGGTGGTAAACGAGAAGAAGAACAGTGCAAAGGCGACAAATGGATTGCCAAGGCCCGGCAGCACACGCTCAATCGCCTGTTGGGTAAACAGGGGACCGTTGGCGGCGATATCGGCTCCCAGGTTTTGCACCAGGAATGTGTCACCGACACCGTGGACGTTATAAGCACCGGTGATCAGAATCATAAATGCGGTAGCCGAACAGACAAACAGGGTATCGATATAAACCGAGAATGCCTGAACCAGTCCCTGTTGAGCCGGATGTTCAACCGCAGCGGCAGCGGCCGCATGAGGGCCGGTACCCTGACCCGCTTCGTTGGAGTAAACCCCACGTTTTACACCCCAGCCAATCGCTGCACCCATACCTGCCATTGGGGTAAAGGCATCTTCAAAAATCATGCCGATCACGCCAGGCAGCATATCGATGTTAAGCAGAACGATAACCCCTGCAATGATGATGTAAGCCAGCGCCATAAAGGGCACAACGATCTGAGTGAAGCTGGCAATACGTTTAACCCCACCAAAGATGATGAAGCCCAGAATCAGTACAACAACGGTGCCTGTGAGAATTTTCGCGAAGCTCAGCGTGCCCATAGTCGTTTCAATCATCGCGCCGGAGCCGAAGGTCGCTTCTACGGCGTTGCCGATACTGTTAGCCTGGACGCCGGGCAGACAGATACCACAGGCCAGAATGGTAGCGAGAGCGAAGATCCAGGCAAACCATTTCTGCCCCATCGCTTTTTCGAAGTAGAAGGCCGGACCACCGCGGTATTGCCCCTCATGTTCCTCTTTGTAAATCTGCGCCAGAGTGGATTCTGTGTATGCCGTGGCCGCCCCCAGGAAGGCGACTACCCACATCCAGAACACCGCACCGGGGCCACCGAAGCCAATAGCGGCCGCAACGCCCGCAATATTACCGGTACCCACACGACCAGACAGTGAAACAGCGAGAGCCTGGAAGGATGAGATCCCTTTTTCAGAGGCTCTGCCAGAGAACAGTAAAATCCACATTTCGCGGAACATTCGTACCTGTACGAAGCGCGTCAGAATTGAGTAAAAAAGACCCGCCCCAAGGCAGAGATAGATCAGAGCAGGGCTCCAGATAATGCCGTTAGTAAAATCGACAAATTCTTGCATGTATAAGGTTCTCCAAAAGCATCGTGCTGGGCACGAGTGTTAGAATTATTGTTGTTCAGTGCACCCACCTTTTATGGGTGGATGCCTGTGCATCAATGGCACTCAGTTGCGCCTGTCAGGAAACCATGCAGGTTATCGCTGGTCAGTCGCGAGTGTTTGCTGGTTAACTCACCTGTTGGCCGGGCACCAGAAAATAACAGGCAGACAACGATACTCAGCCCATCCCGGTGGCTGTCTTCTGAATAGAAACAGTGAGACCGATCTGCCGGTGGGAGAGATGTTGCTTTCTTATCTGCGTGGCTCAGACTTTAGTGTGAATATTATTGGCTCAACATATCCTTCCGTGCCTTGTTTAACTCCTACCGTGCCAATTGTTGTGTGTTATGACTTAGCCCCGGGAATTTCATCTATAGTTTTTCCGCCAGAGTGAGGCTGGCGAGTGGTTGTTCTGCCCGTGTTTTGCTTAACTTTTCTGAGTTTTCAGCCTATGGTTATATACAGTCATATTTGTCTGATTTAAAAGGAATACTTCGATGTCAAAGGGCCATGCGAAACATCTGGAAAGGCATCATGGCTTGTCTATGTTTGGCAAGGATCTGGTGCGCCGCTGCGGTGCTAAATGTGAGCTTTGTGAGGCACACGGTGTCAAGCTGGCAGTGTATGAGGTGCCGCCCATTGCGGCAGAACCTGATTATGACCACTGCATTATGATCTGTGATAGCTGCCGGGCTCAGCTGGAGCGTCCGAAAACGATTGATCCGACCTACTGGCGCTTTCTGGCGAACGCGATGTGGAGTAGCGTCGTGCCGGTTAAGGTGATCTCGGTGGTGCTGTTAGAACATCTGGCGAAGCAGCAGGACTGGGCTGGAGAGTTGCTGGAACAAGTCTACATGCAGGCCGAGGAGCGCGCCTGGGCGGATGAGGTTGAGCTGCTGTAATATCCGTGACAGGCAGGGTGTCAGATATAACCCGACGCATGTTTAAATATTTGTATTATGATTATTTTTCATTTCAGATCTTCGGCTGTCGGGCGATAACGGGTTAACTGAATAATAAAGCCGGTGTCCGTTATGTTTAATACTTTGAGCTCCCATCCTCAGTTTTCTTCCCCAGGGGTGAATCTTACGCCGGGATCACAAACCCAGGTTGCGCAGAAGACAACGGTTTCAGAGACCGTGGACGCCGGTCACTATGCGCCGACGCAAGCGGCGCGTTCGTCCTACTCATTATCTGAACGCTTCAGCCGTGAAGACAGCTTTACCATCAGCCTGACAACGAAAGAGGGTGATCAGGTAGAGATCTCTTTTAACAGTGAAACCCGCTATCAATCCGATTACGCCCGGCGCACGGGTCATGATGGAGAGCAGCAGCGTTATAGTATTGAAAAAAATCAGAGCAGTGAGTTCGGCTTTACTGTACAGGGTGATCTGAATGTTGATGAGCTGGATGCTATTGCGTCGCTGGTTCAGGATATCTCTTCACTGGCGAATAGCTTCTTTGATGGCGATCTGCAAACAGCGATGCAGCAGGCCGCTGATCTGACTCTGGACTCATCACAGCTGGTTGATATGAAACTCTCTATGCAGCAGTCCATAGAGTACCGGGCGGTTGAAAAATACCGCGAAGTTCAGTCCCTGGGTGAAAGCAACCCATCAGACCATTTACGGGCTATTGAGCCGTTCAGAGAGCAGTTACAGCATCAGGCTAGTCGCAGTGAACAGTGGGTCCGCAGCGGGACTGATTTCACCCTGAACCTGCTGGTTAATCTGGTGCAGCATGATAGCCGCTTCAATGCTGCCAGCGACACTGAACAGGCATCGATGAAAGAGAATATGGGGCGTCTGGGGGAACTACTGTCTGGCAGACATCCCGGTGATGAGAAGCGGTCTGAACATCATGGCGATCATAAAACCCGTGGGGCCGGTCAGTCCGATAGCACACAGCACAACCCTCAAAGCAATCCCGGGGGCGATGCTGTGCAGGGTGAGACGATTTCCGCTGCGACTGATTCCGCAGAGGCGGTTCCGGCTGTTGCTGACGGGTCGCTTTCTGTCAGCGCTTAAGCGCTGTTATCAATATGAAGACGCCATACCTGTTATGGCGTTTTTTTTGCCAGTAATTCCATGTCCGCCTGTTAGAATACCCCCTCTTTTTCTGTTGCCTGCACCGGATGACGTTTGCCCATGAGTACTCTTCCCATATCGGATGTTCTGAATCAGCTGTGTGACGCCCTGAGCCAGCATGATGATCTGGTGCTGGAAGCGCCGCCCGGTGCCGGTAAAACAACGCTGGTGCCGTTAGCTTTACTCAACCATCCAGACCTTGCCGGGCAGAAAATTCTGATGCTGGAACCCCGTCGTCTGGCGGCCAGGATGGCGGCTGCGCGGATGGCAGAGCAGTTGGGTGAAGCGGTTGGTGATACCGTGGGGTACCGGGTGCGGATGGATTCTAAAACCGGTCCTGCGACCCGTATCGAGGTGGTAACCGAAGGTATTCTGACCCGGATGCTGCAGGACGATCCCAGTCTGGAAGATTACGGACTGGTGATTTTTGATGAGTTTCATGAGCGCAGTCTCGATGCGGATTTTGGTCTGGCGCTGACACTGCAGGGGCGGGAGCTGTTCCGTGAAGATCGGCCGCTGAAGCTGCTATTGATGTCCGCGACGCTTGATCAGCGGGTGATTGATCTTTTATTACCCGAAGCCCCGCTGATCAGCAGTGAAGGGCGAATGTATCCGGTGGATATCCGCTATCTGGGCGCACCGGGTCGTGATCAGCGGCTGGAGCACTCAGTTGCCCGGGCGGTCGAACAGGCGCTGGAGGAGGAAACGGGTAGTCTGCTGGTGTTTCTGCCGGGGCAGCGAGAGATTCGCGGTGTGATGAGTAATCTTCAGGGTAGTGTGCCAGCGAGTGTTATTCTGGTGCCGCTCTATGGTGATCTGAGTATTCAGGCGCAGCATCAGGCGATAGAGCCGCCTCCGCCCGGACAACGTAAGGTTGTGCTGGCCACCAATATTGCCGAGACCAGTCTGACCATCGAGGGAATCCGGGTAGTTATCGATGCGGGACTGAGTCGAGAGGCCCGGCTTGATCCTGGAAGTGGCATGACCCGGCTGCATACCTGTAAAGTGTCACGGGCGGCCAGTATTCAGCGAGCGGGCCGGGCGGGGCGGATGGAGCCGGGTTGCTGTTACCGGCTCTGGTCGGAGAGTCAGCAGGCTCAGTTAGCGCCCCACGCGACACCGGAAATTATGTCCACCGATCTGACGCCGTTAGCGCTGCAGATGGCCCGCTGGGGAGTAGAAGACCCAGCCGAGTTGCGCTGGTTGAATCAGCCACCGGAAGCGGCGTTGAGTCAGGGGCGGGACCTGTTGGTGCGACTGGGCGCCTTAAAACCGACGGAGACCGGTCTGCAGCTGACTGATACGGGAGCGATGATGGCATTACTGCCGCTGCATCCAAGGCTTGCTCATCTGCTGCTGGTGGGCTGGGAAAACCAATGTGCCAGACTTGCCTGCGATATAGCCGCGTTGCTCAGTGAACGGGATCCGCTCAGCGGTGATGCCGATTTTGAGCGACGTCTGCACTGGTTAAGAGGGGATATCGCTTGTGCAGCCAGTCAAAAGGGAATCCTGCAGCGTATTCGTCAGTTGAGTCATCAGTTCTACCGCCTGTGTAGTCGTCATTTGAGCACCCTTAGTCAGCGTTCGGTCGATCTCACCGAACCAGAGCTCTGCGCTATGCTGATTGCTCAGGCCTACCCGGACCGTATTGCTGCTAAACGCAGTGATGCCGGGGGGGATTATCAACTGAGTGGTGGCCGGGCGGTCAGATTAGCGGATACGGATCCGCTGGCAAAACAGTGCTGGCTGGCGGTAGCTAACTGTGGGGGGATGCAGGGGCAGAGTGCGGACCGGGTGTTTCTCGCCATCGCGTTACCGCAAAAACTGTTCTCCAATGAGCTGTCAGGCCTGGTCGAGCAGCATAAAGTGGTCGAATGGCAACGGCAGCAGGCACGTATGTGTTGTGAACTGCAACGTCGCATCGGTGTGCTGGTGTTAAGCCGGGAGGAGCTTGCAGAGGTTCCGGTAAAAGAGAAAAACCTGGCGTTGATACAGATGATTCGCAAGCAGGGATTGCAGGTGCTGCCCTGGAATCAGGATATCAATCACTGGCGACAGCGGATGATGTTTCTGCATCACTCGCAGCCCGAGGCTGGTATCTGGCCGGATCTGTCTGATCAGGCTTTACTCGATAGCATGGAGGTCTGGTTATCCCCCTGGCTTGATCCGGTGAACCATATTAATCATTTCGCCCGCCTCGATCTGGCAGGCATACTGCAAGGGTTGTTGGCCTGGCCGCTGCCCAATGAGCTGGATAAACTTGCCCCCGTTCGTCTTAAACTGCCTTCGGGTCATAGTGCTGCTATCGATTACAGTGAATCCCCGCCGGTATTGGCGGTAAAGCTGCAGGAGATGTTTGGCTCAACCCGGACGCCGGTGATCGGCTTTGGTGTTGCCCTGAAAATACATCTGCTGTCGCCCGCGCGCAGACCGCTGGCGGTGACTCAGGATCTGGCCAGTTTCTGGGCCAATAGCTATCGGGAGGTACAGAAGGATATGAAGGGGCGCTACCCAAAACACCAGTGGCCGGATAATCCGCAGGAGGCGCTGCCATCGGATGGCATAAAAAGAAAAATTCGCAAATAAACGCTGAACTTTATAAAAAATTTTCAAGGTCACGGCGATTATTCTGTACTAGTATGAAATGACTCTGCAATGACAGAGGTGATATAGCCCCAATAGGTTGGGGTAGTGATTCAATAGCAACATACCCGATTGAAATATGTTACTCGTTAGAGAAAGTACTTCGCATGCCACATGTAGCCCCGCTTACGCGGGGCTCACTTTTGCTTTAAATGTTTAATCTCTCCTTTTATATCAAAACGTGGAGGTATTTTTTCAGGCGGGCCTTTCCGGCCCGTCTGACCTCTCCTGTTGTAAAACCGCCCCGTCTTCTCCTGTTTATTCTGTTTTCTGTCTAATATTGAGTGTTAAGAGATAAATCGTCCTGACGCGATGGTTTTGGGTCTGCCTGGCGTATTTCTCTGTTACTCTTTGTTATCTATACCGATTATCTCAGCCGTTGGAGAGACATTATGCGCAGTCAGACTTTTGCTTTCGATGTTTATGGCACTCTGGTTAATCCCCTGGAGATGAGTCACCACTTGCAGATGATGGTGGGGGAGAAAGCCGGGGAGCTGTCCCGCCTATGGCGTGAAAAACAGGTGGAGTATGCTTTTCGGCGCGGGCTGATGGGGCGTTACGAGCCGTTTACTGTCTGCACCCTGCAGGCGCTGGATTATGGACTGCAGGTGACCGGGCTTTCGTTATCGGACGAGCAAAAGTCATTTTTGATGGCACAGTATCAGCAGCTGGAGGCTTACGTGGATGTTATTCCGGGTATCGAATCGCTGCGTGCTCAGGGACATTATTGTGTCGCTTTCTCTAATGGTCCGGCGGACAAGGTGAGCACTCTGCTGAGTAATGCCGGTGTGCTTGAATTACTCGATGATGTGATCAGTGTTGATGAGATTAAACGTTTTAAACCTGATCCGGCGGTCTATCTGCATTTGTTGAAGCGTTCCGGAAATCAACCGGGTAACACCTGGCTGATCTCCAGTAATAGCTGGGATGTGATGGGCGCAAAACATGCGGGTCTGAATGCTGCATGGATACAGCGTGATGCGGCTGCTGTGTTTGATTCCTGGGATATTTTTCCGGATAAAGTTGTGAATTCTCTGCAAAATCTCGCTGAAGAGTTTAGTAAGAATCTTGATGCTTAAGGATTTATGCACAAAAATGGTGCAATGCGGAAAAAAAAGACCCGGCGGGCGCCGGGTCGAAGTAAGCCAAAATTAGTGGCTCAAAAAGCAAAGTGCTATTTCAATATAGCGAATTATTTGTGCATTGCAACATTAATTTGGTGAAGGATTTATGATACCGCGTACTTATCGGCCTGAAAGGCCCATTCTATTGGGGATTTTTTGCTGTAAGTTGTTTTTGTTTTAAAAGCATGAACAGGCAGGCAGCGGTGTCAGATCGGTTTGTCGCAGCTGTCTGAGGGCGATTCAGGGCAGCGTGAAATAAAAACCTTCGGCTCTGCTGAGTCCGCGCATCGAAATTAGCGGCTCTTTTTCAAACAGCATCGCATCACCCGCTTCCAGCACAGAGCCGTTGACTTCCAGTTCTCCACGAAACAGATAAAGAAACCCATGTTCCGCCGCAGGCAGGCCATAACAGGTGTGTTGCAGACGAAACTGATACATCTCCGCGTTCTGGCCAATCTTTAGTGAATCATCCCGACCATCAGGTGACACAATCAGTTGAAGCCCTTCACGGCTGAGAAGTTTACGAAACTGGTAACGGGGCGTATTGCCGGTTTTTTCTGGCACTATCCAGAACTGCAGCATTTTCAGGTTGTTTTGCAGCGATGCATTCTGCTCTGTGAATTCCGTGCCGGTGCCGGTGCTGAGTAGTTGCAAACTGCGACTTTCGAGTAGTTTCCGGCTGCCGATTGAATCGGTGTGCAGGTTTTTCCCTTCGAGAATAACAGAGATCACCTCCATATCCACATGGGTGCTTGGATCAATCGCGGCACCTGCGTGTAACAGATCTTCATTGGCGACCCGTAGTTCAGAGATACCCATCCAGTCCGGATCGAAATAGCTGCCAAAGGAGAATACATGCCTGGATTCAAGCCAGCCGAAATGGGCAAATCCCCGGTCTGAAGCGCGTTTAATTCTGATCATGAAGGTTCACACGTTGACACTGGTGTTAACTGTTTTACCCTCTCTGCGTCACACTGTAAATACTGAGACAGGTTTTCCCTGCGTATTTATCAGAGTAAGATGCTGTTTTTCTGGGGGAAATGACGTGGATCTGATTTTATCGCTTAGTTGGCATTTCTGGTTGTTAGCGGGTATCGGTGTTTTGCTGACGGGTATTTCGAAATCAGGTTTTGCCGGTGGTGTTGGGGTGATCAGCGTGCCGCTGATGTCGCTTTATATTGGTCCGGTGAAGGCTGCGGCGATTATGTTGCCACTGTTGATACTGATGGATTATTTCAGTGTGCGGGCCTGGTGGCACAGCAAACGGGTCGATCTGTTAAAAATCATGGTGCCCGGTGCGGTGCTGGGGATTTTTGTTGGTTATCTGCTGTTTGGTTATCTCAATGATGATATTTTGCGCCTGTTACTCGGTATTCTGTCGATTGGATTTGCCCTCTGGGGGCTGTTGAATGGTTCAAAGCTGGGGCAGACGTCATCTCGCCTGATTGGGTATATTTCCAGCTCCGTGGCGGGGTTTACCAGTTTTATCGCTCATGCGGGCGGACCGCCGATGAACTTCTATCTTATTCCCATGAAGCTCCCCCGGGCGGAGTTTCTTGGCACGGCAGTGGTGTTTCTGGCGATAGTCAATCTGGTAAAGCTGGTTGCTTATGGCGTGCTTGGACAGATTAATACCGATAACCTGCTGATAGGGCTTGTGCTGGCGCCGGTGGCCTGGATCGGTATCAGGCTGGGGTTGATTATTCATCATAAGCTGGATGATAAGCTGTTCTACCGGATAATCCTGATTATGCTGCTGATCGTTGGTATTAAGCTGATTTATGATGGTCTCTGAAATCGCTTCAGAGTGGGCTGATGTAAGGGCAAGCCGGATTGAAAATCACCCTGATGGCATTATCCCCCTCTGAAGGTGAGGGGGGATGTTATTTGCCAGAATGATTAATCGGTGAGGGTGCCCCGTTGATAGTCGCGAATTGCCTGATCTATCTCCGCCTGAGTGTTCATCACAAAGGGGCCATAGTGGGCGACCGGTTCCTGCAGTGGAACGCCGCTCAGCAATAGTGCTCCGGCGCCGTTAGCAGAGCTGATCTGCACCTGGTCAGCTGCGGTGACCTTTGCCATCTGCCGGGTTGTCAGGGCTGACCCATTCAGCGTCAGTTCGCCTTCATAAACGTAGATGAGCAGAGTTCGCTCATGGTCGTTGTCTAGTTTCAGGTCGGCACCGGCTTTAAGGCAGAGGTCCGCGACGGTGGCATGGCCGGGGAGTTGTTGCAAAGGCCCCTGAAACTGTTTGCCTTCCAGACTGATCTCTCCGCCGATCACTTTCAGCTCGGCATTGTCCAGTGGATGCCAGGGCAACTGCTCCTGACCAACATCTTTCCAGTCCGGGTCTTTCATTTTCAGACTGGCAGGCAGATTGAGCCACAGTTGGAAACCGTGCATCAGGCCATCTTTCTGCAGTGGCATTTCGGAATGAATAATGCCCCGTCCAGCGGACATCCACTGGGCTTCGCCGCCCTGTACACCGCCCTTATTACCCAGATGATCCTGATGTTCAAATCCGCCGTGACGGATATAGGTGAGGGTTTCGATGCCCCGGTGAGGGTGTGCCGGAAAGCCTGAGCCGTAATCATTGGGATTATCCGAAAGAATCTCATCCAGCATCAGAAAGGGATCGAGGCCGTTATCACGAAAGCCATGAACCCGCTGTATCTTCACGCCTGCGCCATCGGATGATGGGTGGCTTTGAATGATTTGAATCGTCATAACCTGTCTCCTTCGGCTGTATTAATTAAGCCGTACCTGATTTGATATGGGCCTATAATAGTCCTTTAATTAGGAATGAAAATCGGTATAAATAGAGCTATATGTTCTATTTTTTAGAAAGGAATGTCGGGTGAAGGTAACACTAGAGCAGTGGCGTATGCTCAAAGCGGTTGTTGAACATGGTGGTTTTGCCCATGCCGCTGAGGTTGTGCATAAGAGTCAGTCGAGTATCCATCATGCGATTCAGAAGATGGAACTGATGCTGGATGTTAAGTTGTTGGAGGTGAAGGGGCGCAAAGCGCATCTGACAGATGCCGGACGGCTATTGTTGCAGAGAGCTGAGCATCTGCTGGAATCTGCGGCCAATATTGACTCACTGGCCGCGAGCCTGAATGCGGGTGTCGAGCCTGAAATTTCGATAGCGGTAGATCAGACGTTTCCACCGGAATATATCGCCACGGTGCTGGAGCAGTTTTCCAGCGAGTACCCAACGACACGTATTCAACTCTATGAGACGGTGCTGTCTGGTGCTGCCGAGGCGCTGAATAAAGGCATGGTGGATCTGGCGATTGCCGGTGCCGGTGTTTCTCACTTTATGGCAGAGCCGTTATTTGCCGTTGGCTTTATTGCGGTGGCCGCGCCGGAGCATCCGCTATTTAAAATCTATAGCGAGACTCAGTCACTGCAGATCGATGATCTGGTGAATTACCGTCAGCTGGTGACCCGTGACTCGGCGCTGGAAAAGAAGATCGATTCAGGCTGGCTCAAAGCGGATGAACGCTGGACCGTGAGTAATATCTCCACTTCAATCGAGATGATCAGTCGGGGGATGGGCTTTGCCTGGGTTCCGGTAACCCGGATGGGGCGCTTGCTGGAACAGGGGCTATTACTGCCGATTCCTCTGCAAGCGGGAGGTTGTCGTAGTGAGATGTTGCAGCTTTATTATGCCCGACAGGATCAGAGTGGTCCGGGTTTGAAGCGTCTGGCAGCGTTGCTGCATCAGTGCTGTGATGCTGATGTTTCTAATTATTCGAATATTAAATCCGTTTTTTAGTGATTTTTAATCGAGTAAATAGAATCTATTATAGTTTCATAACCTAATAGAACAGGGGGCCGTGATGGGATTACTAATCGAAGGCAAATGGCATGATCAATGGTATGAAACCAAAGACTCCAAAGGGGAGTTTGTCCGCGAACAGGCGGGGTTTCGTCACTGGATAACCAACGATGGCAGCCCCGGTCCGACCGGTGAGGGTGGCTTTAAAGCTGAGCCAGACCGTTATCACCTCTATGTTTCGCTGGCCTGTCCCTGGGCACACCGCACGCTGATCTTTCGCAAGCTAAAAGGTCTGGAAGATCTGATCTCCGTCTCGGTGGTCAGCCCGCACATGCTGGAGCAGGGCTGGAGCTTTGATCGCGACAGCGGTTCTACCGGCGATCATCTGTACGATGCTGAATTTTTGCACCAGATCTATACCCGCACTAAAGCCGATTACAGCGGCCGGGTGACCGTGCCCGTGTTATGGGATAAGCAGCAGCAGACGATTGTCAGCAATGAGTCGTCAGAGATTATCCGCATGTTTAATTCAGCCTTTAACGACCTGACGGGCAATGAATGCGATTTCTGGCCAGAAGTGTTGCGTGACGACATTGAAGAGCTGAACAGCTGGATCTACGACACGGTCAACAATGGCGTGTATCGTTCCGGTTTTGCGACTACTCAGGAAGCCTATGAGCACAATGTTAAAGAGCTGTTTGACAGTCTGGAACGCATTGAGACGATTCTGTCTGCAAACCGTTATCTGACCGGAGACAGCCTGACTGAAGCCGACTGGCGTCTGTTTACCACGCTGATCCGGTTTGATGCGGTGTATCACGGGCACTTCAAATGTAATCTGAAACAGTTGCATCAGTTTGAGAATATCTCCGGCTATGTCCGCGAACTGTATCAGGTTGCAGGGGTGGCTGAGACGGTCAATATGCATCATATTAAACAGCACTACTATTACAGCCACGATATGATCAACCCCACCCGGATAGTGCCGGTCGGACCGGAGCAGGATTTCACGGCACCCCATGGCCGCGAGGCGATCTGACGGTTATCCGTTAACTCAATATCAGCCAAAAAAACCGCCCAGGCAGGCGGTTTTTTCATGCTTTTTCTAGCTACTATCCACTAGCAAGCGGCGTAGCCGCGTCTGGCGACTGCTTTCACTACTTTCAGTGCGCTAAAATCTGACTCAGGAACAGCTGCGTCCGCTCGTGCTGCGGGTTGTTAAAGAACTCATGCGGCTCGTTCTCTTCCACTATCTGTCCGCCATCCATAAAGATAACCCGGTCGGCGACGGTCTTGGCAAAGCCCATCTCGTGGGTCACACAGAGCATGGTCATCCCCTCATTCGCCAGCTCGATCATGACATCGAGCACCTCTTTGATCATCTCCGGGTCGAGAGCGGAGGTGGGTTCGTCAAACAGCATGACGTCCGGGTTCATACACAGGGAACGGGCGATCGCCACCCGTTGCTGCTGGCCACCGGACAGCTGACCGGGGTACTTCAGGGCCTGGTCCGGTATTTTCACCCGTTCTAACAGTTCCATCGCCCGGGCTTCCGCCTCTTTGCGGGGCATCTTTTTCACCCAGATCGGTGCCAGTACGCAGTTTTCCAGCACCGTCAGGTGTGGAAACAGGTTGAAGTGCTGGAATACCATGCCCACTTCTTTGCGGATCGCTTCGATATTTTTAATATCGTCGTTCAGCGGAATATCATTGACGATGATATCGCCTTTCTGGTGCTCTTCCAGACGGTTTATGCAACGAATCATCGTTGATTTACCCGACCCGGAGGGGCCACAGATAACGATCTTTTCGCCCTGTCTGACTTCCAGGTTTATGTTTTTCAGCACATGGAACTCGCCATACCATTTGTTCAGGTCGCGCAGTTCTACCATCAATTTATCAGTCGCTTGTGAATGACTCATCTCAACATCTCTCTGTTATCAGGCGCGGTTGCCGTGGCCGGTATGAAGTTTCTTCTCCAGATGCTGCGAATAACGCGACATGCTGAAACAAAACACCCAGAACAACAGGGCAATAAACAAATAACTCTCGGTCGAATAGCCGATCCATTCCGGGTCCTGGTTGGCGGCCTGGCCAATCGCCAGAACATCAAACAGGCCGATAATCAGCACCAGACTGGTGTCCTTAAACAGCGCGATAAAGGTATTCACGATGCCGGGAATCATCAGCTTTAACGCCTGTGGCATGATGATCAGAATCATCTTCTGCCAGTACCCCAGGCCCAGTGCGTCGGCGGCTTCATACTGTCCCTTCGGGATCGCCTGCAGGCCACCGCGGATCACTTCTGCCATATAGGCGGACTGGAACAGGGTGATACCGATCAGGGCCCGGAGCAGCTTGTCAAAGCTCATCCCTTCCGGGAAGAACAGTGGCAGCATCACCGACGCCATGAACAGCACGGTAATCAGCGGTACGCCCCGCCAGATCTCAATAAAGGTGACACACACGGATTTTACGATCGGCATGTCGGACTGTCGTCCCAGTGCCAGCACGATCCCCAGCGGCAGGGAGGCGACGATACCGACTACGGCTAACACCAGCGTCAGGGTCAGACCGCCCCACAGATGGGTTTCTACCTGACTCAGGCCAAACGCATTACCGTACAGCAGGATGTAAGCGATAATCGGATACACCACCAACAGCAGTGTGGCGACCAGCCCTTTTTTCGGCGTTTGCGGCATCACCAGCCAGATAATAGAACCGATCAGGAGGGCAAAGGCTAACTGTGGCCGCCAGTGTTCCGCTTCGGGGTAGAAGCCATACAGAAACTGATCCAGTCGGTTGGAGATAAACACCCAGCAGGCACCGCCACTGGTACAGGCGTCCCGGCTGGTCCCGACCCAGTCGGAATCGATAAAGATCCACTGAATCGTGGGCACCAGAAAGCTGATCAGGAAATAGCCGACCACAATCGTCGCCACGGAGTTGATGGGACCGTTAAACAGGTTTTGTCGCAGCCAGCCCACGACACCGATCATATTGGATGGTGGGGGCAGCGTGGGTTGTATTTCATATTTCATAGCATCCCCTCCTAGCGTTCCGTTAACTGAATTCTGGCGTTATACCAGTTCATGAAGAATGACGTGAGCAGGCTCAGGGTCAGATAGACCGCCATGGTCATGGCGATAACCTCGATCGCCTGACCGGTCTGGTTCAGGGTTGTGCCGGCGAAGACGTTGACCAGATCCGGATAACCGATCGCCGTGGCCAGCGAGGAGTTCTTCGTCAGGTTAAGATACTGACTGGTCAGCGGCGGGATCACCACGCGCATCGCCTGAGGGATCACAATTAAGCGCAGGGTTTTGGCTTTTGACATCCCCAGCGCCGTGGCGGCTTCCGTCTGACCATGAGACACCGCCAGAATACCGGCCCGCACGGTTTCCGCAATAAAGGCCGCCGTGTAGATACTCAGGGCCACCCAGAGCGCCATCAGTTCGGGGATAACGGTAATGCCGCCTTTGAAGTTAAAGCCTTTCAGTTCGGGATGATCCAGCCCCAGCGGCATACCGCTGAGCAGGAACAGAATCAGTGGCACACCGACAATCAAACCGATACTGGTGAGAAAGACCGGGAACTGTTGCCCGGTCAGTTCCTGGCGTTTTTTTGACCAGCGGGCAATCACCCAGCTGGCGATAATGGCGGCGAAAAAGCCGAACACCACCAGGCCAAATCCAGCTTCAGGCACGGGGGCGGGGAATATCAGGCCCCGGTTGTTGAGGAAGGTGCCAAAAAACTCCAGACTCTGGCGTGGATGTGGCAGGGTACGCAGCACGGCGTAATACCAGAAGAAGATCTGCAGCAGTAGGGGAATATTGCGGAACACTTCAATATACAGCGCAGAAAACTTAGCGATCAGCCAGTTATCGGAGAGCCGGGCGACCCCCAGAATAAACCCCAGGATCGTCGCGGCAATAATCCCCAGGACAGCGATCAGAATCGTATTCAGCAGACCAACGATGAAGGTCATACCATAGCTGGACGCTTCGGTATAATGGACCAGGCTCATGGCGATACCAAAGCCCGCTTCACGGCTGAGGAAGTCAAAACCGGTGGTGATACCACGCTGTTCGAGATTGGTCAGCGTATTATCAATAATCGTGTAAAAAACAAAGCCCAGTGCCGCCAGCAGCAACACCTGAAACAGTAACGACCGTTTTTTCGGGTCGTTCCAGAACCGGGGTTTACTGGGCGGTGGCGCTTTATGTTGGGCAGAGCCACCATCAGGCTTGTGACCTGAATTCGAAATGTCTGAGGACATTGTTAACTCCAGAAGTCAGTACACAGATAGTCTGGTCTGCCCGGCAAAAACGGAGCGCCGGGCAGAAACAAAAACGGCCAGCCTGACGGCCAGCCGTTGATCATGACATTAACGCATAGGTGGTGCGTACTGCAGGCCACCCTGATTCCACAGCGCGTTCAGGCCACGGTCCAGTCCCAGAGGCGAGTCTTTACCCACGTTACGCTCATAGGATTCACCGTAGTTACCCACCTGCTTAACAATCTGGTAAGCCCAGTCATCCGCCAGATCCAGACCTTTACCTTTAGGTCCGTCCAGGCCCACTAAACGCTTCACGTTAGGATCGGTGCTTTCGGCCTTCATCTTATCGATATTCGCCGAGGTCAGCCCCAGCTCTTCGGCGTTCAGCATCGCATTGAACGACCATTTAACGATATTAAACCAGTTATCATCCCCCTGACGCACAACCGGGCCCAGCGGCTCTTTCGAGATAACCTCTGGCAGTGCCCCTACAGCGGATGGGTCCTGCATCCGGGTGCGCAGGCCGGCGGCCTGAGACAGGTCGGTGGTGAAGGAGTCACAACGGCCAGTATCAAACGCCTGTGCGGCCTGATCATTGGTGTCGAAGACCACCGGGGTATAGGTGATACCGTGGTTACGGAAGTAATCTGCCATATTCAGCTCGGTGGTGGTACCGGACTGGACACAGACGGTGGCGCCATCCAGCTCTTTGACACTCTTCAGCCCCAGTGCTTTCTTCACCAGAAAGCCCTGACCGTCGTAGTAGTTAACACCGGCAAAGTTGATACCCAGCTGCGTGTCACGGGTCTGTGTCCAGGTGGTCACACGGGAGAGGAGATCGATTTCACCGGACACCAGCGCGGTAAAACGCTCTTTCGCGTTCAGGGGGATATACTTCACTTTGCTGGCATCGCCCAGAACGGCGGCAGCAACGGCGCGACAGACATCAACGTCCAGGCCTTTCCAGTTACCTTTATCATCAGGGACGGAGAAGCCAGGGACACCACTCGTTACACCACACTGAAGTGCGCCACGTTCTTTCACAGTTTCCAACGTGCCAGCCATCGCCGTACCAGTCATTGCAGTCATCAGAACGGCCGCAGAAATCAGGGTTTTCTTCATTGAATGCTTCCTTTAGTTTTTATAATAAAATAGTGAGCTTTTAGAGTAATACCGGGTTTAGCAGTCATGTTGTACGTTTAAAACTGACAATTAGTTTTGCATGGGTATCGGCAGGGTGTTGCCGCACCAGGCACGTCAGGATTACACAGGACTGATCGGTTCTCGGGCTGAGGTGACGCAGGGCAGAGGGTAATGCGGTTTGTAACAGGAACAAACTGTTGCATCGGTGGTGTCTCCAAAAAGCAGCGTGCTAAGCACGAGAGTTATAATTATTGTCTTGCTATAGCTCCACCTTCTTTGAGGCGGAGGTTCAGATAACGAGATGACTTAAGTTGAACCGGCGGCCGGGGCCTGAATCGTTGTAAAACAATGATTCTCTGAGCGAGAGCCGGGTGATCTCTGTCTATCTGTGGCTAAAACTGTAGTGTGAATACCTTAGATCAGGTATATCCTGCTGTGCCTTGTTTAGCTCCTGTCGTGCCATTTTTCATCTGTTGCGCATAAAAAACAGCCGGAACGCCACTAAGGTGGATCGGGTGGATGGCGGCTTTACGGCTGACGCTGCTGTGGCCGTGCAGCAGACCGTAGTTAATCGAGTCGCTTCTTAAACCGGATTGAGGCGATAGTCAGGCCAGCCAGGGTAAACAGCGCCAGCCAATACATATCTCCCGTCATATCGATGATCTCCACATCCTTGAGCACTACACCGCGGATCAGACGCATGAAATGGGTGGCTGGCAGGACTTCGGCGATATACTGGGCTGCCTTTGGCATCCCCTCATAGGGAAACATAAAGCCGGACAGCAGAATGGATGGCAGCAGCACAAAGATAGTCATCTGCATCGATTGCAGCTGACTTTTGGCAATGGTGGAAATAATCAGCCCGAGGGTCAGGCTGGCGGTGATAAACAGCAGCGTGGCGAGGGCCAGTTGCAACAGATTGCCGTTGACCGGGACATTAAACAGGAGTTTACCCAGACCTAAAATAATAACGACCTGCAGCGCTCCGATAAACACATAGGGGATAATCTTACCAATCATCAGCTCAATAGGGCGGACCGGGGTGGTGATCAGCATCTCCATATTCCCGCGCTCGCGTTCACGCACAATAGCCGCCGAGGTAAACATGATCATCGTCATGGTGAGGATAACAGCCGCCAGTCCGGGGACGATGTTGACCACTGTCCGCTGTTCCGGATTGTACAGCAGGGTGACTTCAAAGGTGGCGGTTCTCCGGTTTGAGGGCTGATCCAGCAGCTCAACCAGCGGCATACTCCGCAACCCCTTAAGGGCGCCTGCAACGATCGTATCGGAACCATCGACCAGCCACTGGGCAACAGGCCGGCTGGTTTCTGCGTCGGTTGCGGGGGGCGACCCCATTCCGACACTGGGGTTGCGTACCAGTCGCTGGCTGACGTCTGGGGGAATGATCAGTACCGCCCTGATCTCAGAACTGGCAATGGCCGCTTCCGCGTCGGGCAGGTTGGTATATTGCTGGGTAAAATGAACCACCTGGGTTGCGCCAACGGTCTGTACCAGTTTCCGGCTTAACGCACTGTTGCTGAAATCGACCACTCCGACCGGCAAGTGACGAACATTGGTGTTGATGGCATAACCAAACAGCAGCAGTTGAATCAGCGGGATCATGACGATCATGCCGAACGTCATTTTGTCCCGTTTGAGCTGCAACAGCTCTTTGGTGGCAACGGCGCGAACGCGGATAAAGGGGTTCATGTTGTTTCTCTCCCCGTGCAGGTGACAAACACATCCTCCAGGCTGGGCCGCACCAGGGTTAACTGATCTTTTGCGTTGCCAGCAACCTGTTGCGACAGAAAACCGATAGGGTCGGTGACGCTATCTTTCACCAGAACTCTTAAGCGCGCCCCCAGCTGAGCCGCCGAAATCACCTCTGGCAGGTCAGTGAGGGTTTGTTTAAGCTGACGTAGCTCGCCTGAGCTGACCTCTACCACGCTGGCCCCCATCTGTTCCATCAGCTCCTCCGGACTGCCATCGGCCCGCTTAATGCCATTTTCCAGAATGGCCAGCTTGTGGCAGCGTTCGGCTTCATCCATATAGTGGGTGGATACCAGAATGCTGGTGCCCTGGTCACTCAGGTCGAACAGTTGTTCCCAGAAATCGCGGCGATTTTCAGGGTCGACCGCAGAGGTTGGTTCGTCAAGAAACAGCAGTTCGGGGTTATGCAGGGTGGCGGCTGCCAGGCTGAGTCGCTGCCGTTGCCCGCCACTCATACTGCCGGCCAGCTGTCTGGATTTAGACTGCAGACCATAGATGCTCAGCAGTTCACTGACTCGCTGTTTTTGCTCGCGGGCGCTGAAGCCATAAATACTGGCGATAAATTTAAGGTTTTCCTGCACAGTGAGGTCGTCGTAGAGGGAAAATTTCTGCGTCATATAGCCGATACGCAAACGCAGTTTTTCAGCGTCTTCTGGCAGGTTAAACCCCAGCACATGAACACTGCCTTCGCTGGGTTGCAGCAGCCCCGTGAGCATGCGGATGGTGGTTGTTTTACCGCAGCCATTCGGGCCGAGAAAGCCATAGATGCGGCCTTTTTCTACTGCCAGATTGAGGTTTTGTACCGCCAGGGTAGCGCCAAAGCGGCGACTGAGTTGCTCTGCCTGAATCGCATATTCCGGCGCAGAATGACTCATGGCAGCACCACCTGTGCGGGTATGCCGTTTGCCAGTGCGGATTCACTGTCGGGCAGTTGCACTTCCGCCAGATACATCAGGCGTGCGCGTTCATCCTGATTCAGGGCGTAATAGGGGGTGAACGCCGGTTCAGTCGCAATCCAGCTGAGCTGGCCGGTAATCGGTTGCTCAATACCATCGACATGGACAATTAAAGCGTCGCCCACGTGCAGCTTTGCCCGATACGGTTCGGGTATATACACCCGCGCATGGGGGGCTTTACCCGCCAGTACAATGGCCAGAGGGCTGCCAGTGGTAACCCGTTCGCCCAGATTCCAGGGCAGGTTGTCGAGAATGCCATCACGGGTGGCGACTATCGTCAGATCAGCGAGTTGTTTGTTCTCGATCGCCAGAACCGCATTGGCTGCGTTCAGTTGCGCCTCTGCCGAGCGTAAATCCTCTTCGCGGGTGCCGTTAGTCAGCAATAGCAGGGCTTCCTGAGCGTTGTCTAAACGGGCCTGAATAGCATCCCGGTCAGCGCGGGCTTTATCCAGTGCTGACTGGCTGACCATCTTCTGCTTGTTGAGATCACGGGTGCGTTGATAGTTTGCGTTGCTCTCCACCAGAGCGGCCCGCGCACCTGCTACATTCGCTCTTGCTGCAGCCACTTCCTCTTCCCGGGCTCCGTTGCGAAGTTTTTCCAGATGTGCCTGAGCCACCGCAACCTCAGCGGCTGCCTTATCAACCCTGGCTCGTTGCAGAGTGCTGTCCAGCTTTACCAGTGTCATCCCCCGCGTGACTGGCGAGCCGGGAGCGACGGGCAGTTCAGTCACAATCTCGCTGGCGGTAGCGGTATGGGCGATCCGGTCTCTCTCCAGTGTTCCCAGCGCAAGATGGTCTGAGGAGCCATTGCAGGCGGTCAGCAGAGGTAAAATCAGATAGATAAGGTAACGCATGGTGTTGACCTTTTTATGGTTTAAAAAGCACGGGCGAAAAAGGAAAAGCATTCGTAACTTGTTAATAGTAGAACGATAAACCTAATTGGGCGCAACTGCCAGAGTCTCGGATGTTTATGCAAAGCCCGTCGGTTATCCGAAGATGGCTGGTGTCTGGCAAAGAGAGCATCTGCCTGTATGATTATCCAACGGATACCGTCTCAGACACCTGAGCGCTGTTTCAGGCACTGGAATAACCTTTAGAAGTGGGGCATTATCGGACAGATAGGAAGTCTGGCCGGTGACTAAGCGTGCCATAAAAAACAGCAAACCGTACTGGCGTGTTTTCAGGGGATGAAAAGCAACGTGCTTCAGAATTACTCTTTCAGTTCAAATAGATACAACTTACCCAGATACAGTCGTGCGGTGTCAAAACGCGCACGTACACCATTGACATGTTAACTGTATGTTTTCTGATTTTATGATATGCGAAAAACGTCAATCTGGTGAGCGGTGCTTCTATATTCGGAAGTATTGTGAGGGAGAATATATTGAGTTGTGCCACGAGCATATTCGGCAGTCTAGAATGTCGTCTGATACGGCACGGCATTCTGGCTGGTGTGACTCATTTGGGTTGCAGGCATTTATGAATTCCAGAGGCAAATCCCCTTCTAGAGTTGGAGTCTTAAATGTTCAAGTTGAATATCCTAAAAGAGGCATCCTAAGAAGAGTTTGTACTAATTCGAATATCGAAGGTTGGGTAGATGAAGAAGTCAAAGTCTCTGGTCGTCACGATTAACAAGGCGCTGTTACGGAAAATTTAATCGCTAGGTCTCCTAAATTTCCGCAGAGCGTGTCGCTATAGCAGTGATACAGAAACAAGGGGCAACAAACTGTCGCTCCACTTTGTGTTAGAAGGTTAAGTCATGGTAATTCATCGAAAGTCAAAGGATCAAAGCCCTTTAATCCCAGTGGGTTTCAGAGTGCCAAAGGAGATACCGATCACAGTTTGGCTCTGTCGATGAAAGCGGATCAGGACTTTAGCTATGTTTATTTCTTTGCAGCGTTAAGTATCTATTTTTTAGTTTTTCCAACTCGCGCGAAGATGCGTTTTTCTCCGCGCTATGGAAGTATGGGATCTTATTCATTAACTTAGGGTGTCTGGATTATTGCAGGTTATTTAACCATGGTGAGTATGTTCACTATTATGTATGCGTTTGGGTAAAAGCTTAATCAGTTACAATCAATCCTTTATGCGTCAGGCAGATGAGATGTCTGTGAGATGAGGTATATCGCTGGCTTAAAGCATTAATTTGACGTCAGCAATAGAGAAAGTGGTTTCTGTTGAGGCCGTTGCTATCGCGCCAGGCATTGATATAAAGGGTTTGTAGAAAGGGCTGATTTAAGTCAAAAGTAGAAATAGACAGGAGAAGTGAGTTGAAAGGAGCAGGGGGTAGTTCAGGTGGCGTTGGTCATTTTTTTGTTGGCCTCATCATGATGTGTGGCGGATTTTACATGTTGTTAAATTCGATATCAGTCACTTCTAATTTTGGATTGGGGTTAAGATTATACGGTTTTAATGCGTTTGGTGGTTTCGGTATAACCGGAGGGATGATAATGATTCCTTTCCTCTTTGGTGTCGGGTTGGTCTTTTACAATAGTAAAAATATCGTCGGTTGGCTTTTATCGCTGGGTTCTATTACTGCCCTGGTATTTGGTGTGCTTTCAAGTATTCGTTTTAACCTCCATCATATGACGGCTTTCGAGCTGATTGTCATACTCGTTCTGGCTATTGGTGGTCTGGGGCTGTTTTTAAGATCCTTTAAGTCATTAGAATCGGGACATAGTTAATAACGCCGTTAGAAAGGTGACCATCTCACAGGCGGAACTGACGGATTATCGTTCCTTCTGCTCAACCTGTCTCAGTTGGTTCTACCTGTCCGTAATCAGAATAGAGGGGTGTACTGGTGCATGCTGACACTGGAATAACCCTGAGAAGTGGGGCATCATCAGCCAGATAGGAATAGTCAGGGGGGACCAGCGGTACCCGCGTGTTTTCAGGGGATGAAAAGCGATGATTTACAGCATTATTCTATCAATTCAGACCCACACAGCTTCGCCTGACACGCTCTTGCAGGGCCAGAATGTCTATGCCATGGAAATGCCAGCGACCAAATCAGGGAGAATGTTATGAAGTTAATTATTTTTATTATATCGCTAATGCTTAGTGCTCAGGTATTCGCGGAGGAGCTGAAGGACTTTGATTTTGGTGTTCCGTTAACATCGAGGCAGGGTCGTGCCACTGTGTCTGTCTGTGAATTTGCAGGTCTTACTGTTCCGGATAATACCGCTATTTATGCTGCGGGAGGTTATGCTGGCAGAGATGCAGGGTTTCAGATAGATCAAAGTGGCCATGAAGCAAGACAGTTTGATATTGCTGTAAATAGTCCGGATCGCCCGGTTATTCTATTACTCGGTGCCTATGAGCCAACCATATGGAATCTAGGATGGAGCGAGGGAACCAACATTATTGCCGTATTGGTATCTGGCTATCATCGGCAGGTAGTCTCTGGTCTGAAAAGTGATACGCCCGTTGTTAACAGTTCGTATGACAACAAAGGTCCATGTGGATATTTCTACATCGGTAAGAGTGGGAACCGATCACTTAACCCACTATCGAGAAAACTGTTTGGTAAACCGGTAGAGCTGGTCTATCTCGGAGATAAAAAAGGCAAAATAGTGGTTGGAGAATCTCTATCAGGAAATGAGCGGTTGCTGACATCGGCAAAAACTACGCCGGGTTCCTTTCGGGATACCACCGCCCCACTTGCGGGTAAGGCTGGTTTAGACGATGCCGTCGCTAAAGGTCTTATTCGCCGTGCGACGCCTGCGGATGCTGATCAGTGGGTCAGGGAGGTCGCGGCGAATGCACCGCAGCAGGATGTGCCACCCATTGCCGGACAGGGCATGCCAAAGCCGCCGGGGCCCAGAATATACAACGCTTTTGTCGTCTTGAAGCAGTTTACCTATCCCTCAGGTTTATATGGTGCAAACGCTGCGACCTTCTTTATTGCTCCGGATGTTCCCACCCCTAAAGGTGACCCAGGCCATTCAGTTGTGTATGATTTTAATCAGCTTATTCGATGCCACGGTGCTCAGTGTCGTCGCTATTAACTATCAGAGTAGACATGAAACTATAGAGTGCTTAAAACGTTCAGGAGTCCGGCCGTTATGACAGCGAGCTGTACAGCAGATGGAGTGAGATGTGTACACTAACCGAGATATCATTGCCCGGCTACGGGAGAATATTCCAGCATTTGAATGTGCGCCCGGTTGCCACGATTGTTGTGGACCGGTCACCACTTCGTCGGAAGAGATGTCGCGGTTGCCGGTGAAATCTGAAGCGGAGCATGAGGAAAAGTTAGCAGATTTTAGTTGTGTACATCTGGGGACTGATGGTTGCACCGTGTATGCGGAACGACCGTTGATCTGCCGCCTGTTTGGTACCACTCCTAATATGCCCTGTCCAAACGGTAAGCGCCCCAACGAGATGATCGACCCGGATATTGAGGCGCAGATTCATCACTATATTGCGAACACTCGGCAAGTGCTGGTGTAAGTTATAGTCCCCTGTGTTGCTCCCGCGCCCCACGCACGCTCCTGTGCGGATCTGCTAACGATGGTGTCTGTCGCTTTTTTAAGCGTGGCCTATATAGGGATTGGCTCTGAGTCGCTCAGTCGCCAGGTCGATAAAGGCTCTGATCTTTGCGTTGGCTTGTCGCCCTTCGAGGTGAACAATACTGACCGGCAGAGGCTGGCTTTCGTAGTCTTGCAGTATGCGCGTCAGGGAACCGTTGTTTAACTCCTCGCCAACCTGATAGGACATCAGGCGGGTGATGCCAAACCCCTCTCTGGCCGCGGTTATTGCTGCACCATTCTGGGAGCAGAGCAGGCGTGGAGTGAGTTTTACCGATTCCCTGCCTGTGGGGGATTCAAATTGCCACGTTGTTGACGGTTCAACCGTTGAAGCCTGAATGATTTCATGATCCCTGAGCTCGGAAGGGTGCCTGGGGGTGCCATGCTTTTGCAAATAGCTGGGCGAAGCACAGACCAGCCGCTGAACGCTGCCGACGGGGGTGGCGTAGATGCTTGAATCCTTAAGATGGCCAATGCGGACAGCGACGTCGAGACCCTCATCGAGAATATTACTGACGCGATCGTAGAATAGCGCTCTGACGGTTACCGCTGGGTTCTGCTGCAGATATTCCGTCAGAATCGGTGCGATATGTATCTGACCAAACAGAACCGGGGCTGTAATCGATAACACCCCTTTGGGCTCGGTGTAGCTTCCTGATGCGGTAGCCACGGCCTGTTCGACATCTTCCAGAATACGTTTGGCGTCTTCGAAAAACCGGGCTCCCGAATCGGTGAGCCGGACATGACGGGTGGTTCTGTTGAACAGGCGCACCCCCAGGGCCTTCTCAAGCTGAGCGACCGATCGGGTTACAGCCGGGGCTGACAGGTCCAGTGTGCGGCTGGCGGCAACGAAGCTCTGACATTCCGCAACCTCGATAAACACCCGCATCGCTTCAAGTTTATCCATTCTGTTTCACACATTTTCATCGCTTATATTATTTCACTAACAGTAATAGATAATTAAATTTCAGTCTAATTATCTTTATTTTTGTTAATTGTATGCTGGGCTCTCCAATCCGATAACATTTAGGAGTTAATTATGTCCCGTATACCTACACCGGCATCTGTGATGGCTGCGCCGGAAGCCTCCCGGGAATCACTTGAAGCGGTTAATTCCCTTCTGGGCAGTGTGCCTAACCTGTTCCGCATTGTCGCCAACAGCCCGCAGACTCTGGAGGGCTACCTCGGTCTGAATGGTGCACTGAGTAACGGCTCGCTGGATGCCCGGACGCGTGAGCGTATCGCCCTTGCGGTTGCCGAGATCAATGGCTGCAACTACTGCCTCGCTGCACACCAGTATCTTGGTTCCAATCTGGCCGGACTGAGTGCAGCTGAAATTGAAGCCAATCGCCGAGGCACCTCCAGTGATGAAAAAGCCGCAGCAGCGGTGAGCTTCGCCGTCAGCATTGTGAACAACCGCGGCAAGGTGTCTGACCGTGAGGTCGGGGCGGTTCGTGCTGCCGGTTATAGCAACGCCGAGATTGTGGAGATCGTGGGCCACGTTGCCCTGAATACCCTGACGAACTACGTGAATGAAGTGCTGGGTACCGAAATCGACTTTCCTGCTGTTGATGCCCTGGCGGCCTGAATCAGTGTGAGGGTGGCGCTTGCGCCACCCTTTACCCCTTAAGAGGAGAATTTACTATGTCCAGACCCCCTTTACCGCCGTTTGATGAAGCCGCGGCCATCGAAAAGATCAGACTCGCCGAAGATGGCTGGAATGGCCGCGATCCCCAGAAAGTCGCTCTGGCCTATACCGAGAACTGTTTATGGCGCAATCGTGCTGAATTTGTAGCAGGGCGTGAAGCCATCGTGCAGTTGCTGACACGCAAGTGGACCCGTGAGCTTGATTACCGGCTGATCAAAGAACTATGGGCATACACGGATAACCGAATTGCCGTCCGTTTTGCCTATGAGTTTCATGATGACTCCGGACAGTGGTTTCGTGCCTATGGCAATGAAAACTGGGAGTTCGATTCTAATGGCCTGATGAGTCGACGCATTGCCAGCATTAATGAACATGCGATCAGTGCTGAGGAGCGGAAATTTCACTGGCCTCAGGGTCGTCGTCCTGATGATCATCCCGGCCTCAGAGATCTGGGCCTGTGAGTCGGGCAGTCGATTTTTCGAGGTGCCTTTCGAGGAGCACTGGAGAAAGAGGTATATAAAGTTGACCTATACCAGCGATATCGCCTTTACCGCGAGTGTAAAGGCTATTCAGACCCGAAAGGGGTCCAGGGATATTTATGCGCGAATGGAGCAGGGCGGTGGCTGGCAACGTGACATCACGCCCGACCTGGCGGGCTTTATCGCGGCGCAGAGGAGTTTCTATCTGGCGACCGTTAATGCTGACGGTCAGCCTTATATCCAGCATCGCGGCGGTCCGCCGGGTTTTCTGAAGGTACTCGACAGGCAAACCCTCGCTTTTGCAGACTACCGGGGAAACAAGCAGTTCATTACTCAGGGCAATTTAACCGATAATCCCAGAGCGTTTATCTTCTTAATGGACTATGCCAACAGTGTTCGAATCAAAATCTGGGGCCGTGCAAAAGTGATAGAGGATCAGCCAGCGTTGTTAGCTGAACTGATGCCCAGCCAGGACCGATACAGGGCGCGGCCGGAACAGGTGTTGATGTTTACCGTTGATGCCTGGGATCGGAACTGTCCACAACATATTCCACAACGGATGGATCGGGAAGCGGTTGAAGCACTGTTGCAGCAACGTGATCAGCGGATCGCAGAACTGGAGGAGCAACTGCGTCTTCTGCAAGGAGAGACCCGATGAGTAATATATGGGTTTTAGATATCGAAGCCAGCGGGTTGAGTCCTGTTAGTTATCCGATTGAGATCGGTCTGGTGAACGCTGAACAAAACTATCAGACACTTATCCGACCTGAAGAGTCCTGGGGACACTGGAGTCTGAAAGCACATGAGTTGCACGGAATTTCGCGTCAGGATCTCTTCGACAAAGGTCAGCGGGCCGAGGTGGTTGCACAGCAACTTAACCGGCTGCTGGCGGCTGAAACGGTGTATTCCGATCATGAAGACTGGGACAGTTTCTGGATAGGTCGCCTGTTTGAGGCGGTGGCTATTGAGCAAACATTTAATGTTGCGGATCTCAGTACATTGCTGGGTGGTCACCGGGCGGGTACTTTCGCTAGCTGTTTTGATGAATTGTCACAAGCGAGTGATTATCGTGCACATCGCGCTTTGAACGATGCCCGTCTTATTCATCAGGCCGCTATGTTTGCCCTGAATAGTGATGAATAACCGGAGTCATTGACCTGACGGTAAGCTGTCCAGAGGGCATCGGTTCTGTGGTTTTCCCGCTACTCTGTAAGGTAAATTGAGAACTGAGTGGTCAGCATTACAATGTAATCGCACGATATGCCTCAAGGATATGATCCACCTTGATCTTGTCGCCTTGCTGAATCCGTTGGTAGTGGCTGAGGGTTTTACGCAGATAGGATTCGACGATACGTTTTTGTGCGGCGGTTTCTGAGTGCCAGATTCTGTTGCCCACAGGGCTGATAAGCGCCTGGTGATCGGGGGCTGATGATACCAGTATCGCTTCATAGAAACGCTGATTCTCTGCAATCAGAATTTCATCTTTCAGACTGCAATTCAGTTCGATCAGTTTCTCGCGCAAAGCATACTGCTGATAGACCGGGCAGAGCAGCAGATCAACATTCAATTGGGCATGTTGCTGATGGATCGCTTCAAGAAACTGAATCATCAGATCACCGCCAACCCCGGCAATAATGATTAGTTGTTTGCCGTGGTATTGCTGCAGCGGAAGTCGGGCCACATCGATGCAGTGCGTTTCCCATCTTTCCCAGGCGTCGGGATAAAACCGTCGCAGTCTGCTTTCCAGCTGTGTCATGAGTTGAGGCACGATATCCACAAAGTGGATGGTTGTGGTGGTGGGTCGGGACAGCAGCTCTGCCCCGAGAAAGCCATGATCACAGCAACAATCCCAGATATGGTCATAGTCTGAAGCCACTAGCTGTTCAATCTTTTGTAGTCGTTTGCTGAGTTTCAAAGAGGTGCCCGGGAGAGTGATGAGAACCGGGGCATTGTAATGCTTTTTCCGGTTTTGGCGAGCAAAAGGAGCCTGGAGCTTTTTAAAAATAGGCAGAGCCGGTTGCCCGGACGGTTACCTGATAGCTTGTTTAAGGAGCCTGCTTTAGGAGCTTGGTTGAAGGGCGTGGTTAAGGCTCTTTTCGGGGCTGGAAAAGCGCTGTCGGGGCTGATTTCTGACTGAAAGCCTCCGCGGTCATTTTAATTTCCGCTTGAGTAGTCGGCTTTTAGCGACTACTACTAAAGGGAACCAAATAAGAATTCTGGTTGCGCAGAAGGTTGTTGTGCTGGCCAGTTTAGGGAGAAGTATTATGGCAATTGGTGTCTGGATTAGTCTGGCTTTGTACTTTGCTTTAATGATAGCGATCGGTTTTTATGCCTGGCGTAAGTCAACAGCTTCGTCAGAAGAGTACATGCTGGGAGGACGAAATCTTCCACCTGCGGTTGCGGCGTTATCTGCTGGCGCATCTGACATGAGCGGCTGGTTGCTGCTGGGACTTCCTGGGGCGCTGTTCGCTTCAGGTCTGGCACAGGCATGGATCGGTATTGGTCTGCTTGTGGGCGCTTTAGTTAACTGGATTGTGGTTGCACCCCGTTTGCGTGAGCAGACTGAACGCTATGACAATAGTCTGACTATTCCCAAGTTTCTGGCCTGCCGTTTTCCAACCCGGGGGTTTGCACTGCGGACGATATCCGCCATCATTATTGTTGTCTTTTTCGCGGTTTACACGGCTTCTGGTCTGGTTGCCGGCGGTAAACTATTCGCCAGTGCCTTCAGTGGTCTGATTGATGTGGGTGGCTTTAGTGACTACTCAGTGGGGATTTGGCTGACACTGGGTATTGTGCTGATCTACACAGTTATTGGTGGCTTTCTGGCGGTCAGTCTGACCGACTTTGTGCAGGGCTGCATCATGATGATTGCGCTGGTGCTGATGCCTGCTGTGGTGTTGTTTGGCAGTGGCGGTGGCGGTTTCAGTCAGGCCTCTGAAACACTTTCTGCGGTTGATCCTAACTTTCTGTCGCTGACGCACGGATTGACGTTAGTCGGGTTTCTGTCTGCCGTTACCTGGGGGCTTGGGTATTTTGGTCAGCCGCATATTATTGTTCGCTTTATGGCGGTTCGTTCGGTGAAAGATGTACCGGCGGCCCGGAATATCGGTATGACATGGATGCTGATCTCTCTGATTGGTGCTGTTTGTCTCGGTGTATTTGGCCGCGCCTATGCCGTGCGTAATGGCCTGGAAGTCAAAGATGCCGAAACTATTTTTATCATCCTTGCTGATCTGCTATTTCACCCGCTGATAACGGGCTTTCTCTATGCGGCATTGCTGGCAGCTATTATGAGTACGATTTCCAGTCAGTTGCTGGTGTCATCGTCATCACTGACCGAGGATTTCTATCGTCTGTTTCTCAATAAGCAAGCGACTGAAGGTGAAAGTGTGTTTGTTGGACGTATCAGTGTGTTGCTGGTTGGTATCATCGCTGCGATTGTTGCGGGTAATCCGGACTCTGAGGTGCTGGGCCTGGTAAGCCATGCCTGGGCCGGATTTGGCGCGGCATTTGGCCCATTGATTATTCTGTCACTGACCTGGAAACGGATGTCTGGTAGTGGTGCTGTGGCGGGTCTGGTTGTCGGTGCCATCACTGTTATAGCCTGGATTCAGTTAGGCTGGAATAGCAGCTTCATGGGCGGTCCCGGGGTGTATGAAATACTGCCGGGCTTTATTGCTTCCTGGTTGGCTATCTATCTGGTCAGTCTGGCGACGCAGTCCGATGGTGAGTTCCGCGCGATCAATACCTAGTATTATGGGGACTGTGGGCTGGTATTTTAGTTGCCAGCTGCACAGCCCGTTGTGTATTCGTCAGGTGTGGGCGTCAATCAGCACGGCTGCGGATGCGTGGGTAGTGTTCTCGGATGTAGTAGCAAAACAATGAGTGGTCAATAAGACTCTGTATTGTTTATTTTTATTAAAAATAATCCTTTGAGTATCGTAATTTAGGTCGAATATTTTTGCTTTTATTAAAATAATAGATCAAGCGACTTTGTGTGATGCTGTACTGTATAACATCGTAACGTGGTGGTCGCGTCTGGACTCAGGCTTGAGCGTAAGACTGCCACTCAGACAAACAATAATAAAACTATGCAGACAGAATTTATTGACACTGATCACTCAATTCAGGAAGACTCTGAATTTTCTCGTCAGTCCCCGGATATCATCGAGGACACTTCAGCTCACCGTTCAATGACGACAACCCTCAGCCGCGCTGCAGAGTATTTGCGCAGCCTGGCTGACGATCCCGACGAAAACTGTTTCGTACTCTCTTCAAACTGACATTTTAAGGCGTGCAGGCCAGCTGCGGGCTTTATCCTTTTGCGCCTGTATTACCTGTGGATTTCCAGAGGGGAGATGCAGGCGACACACCCTTTATCCATCAATGTTAAGTGAAGGCGAGATGAGGCAGGAACCATTTACGGCTGATTGAAAACTATCAGCAATATGAGCCGGCGATTCACCAGCTGCTGGCATCGATGATGACCAGTTTTTCGGGTACCACACTGCTCTCCGACAGAGAGGCTCAGGCCGGAGTGATGAACCGTATACCCCAGTTATTATCCCTTTACTGAACTGATGTATAGCGTGGATATTAATGGCGTATAATTAATGGATACCGTGTGCAGCCCCGGTGTCAGTTATCGACAGCAGCGCGAACTGGGAAAGGGGCGCGATCGCAGTCATCGTCCCTATATGCTGTTCGCCCGTAATACTGATAGTCAGGTCTGCGTCACTGATCCCTATCTTTCCTGTGCCACCCATCAACTGGCGATCTCCAGTATTCAGGCAGTACATGATTCTGAGGGAAATGTTGCCGGTTATCTGGTGATGAATTTTAATCTGCAGCGGCTGATTTCATATCTGAAAGGTGATCAGATCAGGGCCGGTATCCACCCCATATTCCAGAGTATCTACGCAGCTATCGGTGGCATGCTGGTGCTGGTCTCTATGCTGTTGATTTATGCCGCAGGGGTGTCACTGTGGAAAGCGTTTCAGCTGGGGGGAGATGTCACTACCCGCTCGTTTGGAATTGTGATACTGATTACGCTGGGGCTGGCGATCTTTGATCTGGGTAAAACCATACTGGAAGAGGAGGTGCTGGCCCATAAAGATATTCATCATCATGATACGTCCAGGCGCACCATTACCCGCTTTATGTCGGCCATTGTGATCGCGGTGTCGATAGAGTCCCTGTTGCTGATGTTTAAATCGTTGCTGGTGGATAGTGGCGGACATGTGCTGAATGCAGTCTGGATGCTGATGGCTGCCGTGGCACTGCTGATGTCACTGGGGGTTTATCTGAAGCTGAGTAAGGAGGAAACGGGATATACCACGCAGATATTCAGCGCCTGCTGACTATCTGCTGAGCTGCTTACTCCGGTATTCTGGGGGGCAACGCTAGGGCTTTTGCTACCTGCTTTGATGAGCTGCCACAAGCGAGTGGTTATCGTGCACATCGCGCTGTGTAATGCTTTTATACTCGTTAACGTAGCAGTTCGCCTCTTCCCTGAATGAATAGGTCGTTAATGCTTCAACAAATCAATAAACTGCGTATGATGAGTTTTTTTAAAGAACACAGCAGGACACTCCATGGGAATTATTGACGAAACAATCAGGGATAAATATGCCGAGCTGACCCCTCAGGAGCGAAAGCTGGCGGATTTTATGCTCGATCGTCCCAATGATCTGGCTATGTTCAACAGTGCTGAACTGGCCCGTTTGTGTGGTGTGTCGAAGGCGACCGTGAGTCGGATGTTCAAACGACTTGGGTTCTCCTCTTTTAAAGAGGGGCAGATGGAATCAAGACGTCAGCGTCAATTAGGTGTGCCTGTTGTTGATAGCGATTCCTCTATACGTACCTATGCACCCCATTTTGAGCGTGAGATCCGCAACCTGCAGATGCTGGCGCAGTCTCTGTCTGAAGAGCAGGTGCAGCCTGTTATTGAGGCGATGGCATCGGCGCGCTCGGTCAAAGTGATCGGGTTTCGTAACAGCTATCCGGTTGCGCTGCATATTCGCCAGCAACTTCTGCAGATCAGGCCCAGTGTTGATCTGGCTCCGTTACCGGGTCAAACCCTTGCTGAGGAACTGGAAGGTTCAGGCGGTGATGATCTGGTGATCTTTATCGCGTTTCGCCGCCGACCTAAGATATTTGAGGAGGTGCTGAAACTGGTGTTGCAGAAAAATATCCCTGTGCTGCTGATCGGCGATGCCTCTTTGCGAAAAGTGGCAGGAAAGGCGACCTGGTGGTTAGAGTGTCCGCTTGAAAGTGTTTCCGGGTTTGATGCCTATAGCTCAGCGATGAGCCTGGCGACCCTTCTGTGTAACTCATTACTGCACCATATTGCGGTATCAGGGCAGGCGCGTAGTTTGTCTATCAGCGATAGCTACCGAAACCTGAACGAACTCGATTTTAGCTAGTGCCGCTTTATCGCACCAGATACCTCTTTTGATTGCACTGTTTCAGAAACTATTGCACAGCATTGGTGCATAGTTTCTGCTAAACGTCCCCTCTGTTTTTTTCTCTGGAAGCTAACATACTGTTTTAAAATAACTATCATTTTTTGGCACTAGTGTTGCAAAGTTTTGGACAAGTGAAACAAAAGTTTCATAAAGGCTTTCCCTAAAACTTTTCCTTATTACCAGAGGACGTAAAGAATGATGAGTGTATTCAAGAGCTGCCTGAAGTTCGTCGGACTGATCGGGCTATGCATTACAGCATTGAGTGCTAATGCTAATCAGCTGGATGAAATTACTAAACGCGGAACGCTGGTTGTTGCAGTACCTCAGGACTTTCCTCCGTTTGGTTCTGTCGGTTCTGACCTGCAACCGGTGGGCTATGATGTCGATACCGCCGCTTTTCTGGCAGAGAGCCTGGGCGTTAAACTGGAGCTGGTACCGGTCACCAGTGCAAACCGTATCCCTTACCTTCAGACACGTAAGGTAGATCTGGTTATCTCCAGTATGGGCAAGAACCCTGAGCGTGAGCGTGTGATCGATTTCTCCCGTGCCTATGCACCTTTCTTCCTGGGCGTTTTTGGCAGCAGTGATGCAATGGTAGCTTCAGCTGCAGACCTTGCCGGTAAAACGGTGGGTGTAACCCGTGGTTCCGTTGAGGATCTGGAACTCTCTAAGCTGGCCCCGGAAGATGCGGTTATTCGCCGTTTTGAAGATAACAGCACTACGATCTCGGCTTACCTGTCAGGTCAGGTTGAGCTGATCGCTACCGGTAACCTGGTGGCAGCAAAAATTGCTGAGAAAGGTAATTCCCGTGGCCTGAAGTCTAAGTTCATCATCAAAAACTCTCCCTGCTATGTGGGTACTCACAAAGGTGATACTGAGTTGCTGACTAAGGTGAACGAACTGATCGTTGCAGGTCTGACCTCAGGTAAGCTTGATGAGCTTTCTATGAAGTGGTTCAACGCTGAACTGCCTGCTGAACTAAAGCTATAACAGGTTAATCGGTATGGACTATACCTTTCAGTTTGGAGAGTTGTTGCCATACTCGGACCTGATTGCCAGGGGAGTGCTGTCGACAGTAATCCTGGCCATCGTTACCACAGTACTGGGGTGCCTGCTTGGCACCCTGGGTGCTGCGGCCCGTGCCGGTAAACAAACCTTTTTAAGTCGTGCAGTGGGGGTTTATGTAGAGCTGATTCGCAACACCCCTTTTATCGTACAACTGTTTTTCATCTTTTTTGGTTTACCCACTATCGGAATCAAACTGACCGCTGGGGAAGCGGGACTGTTGGCGATGGTGATTAATCTGGCGGCCTACAGTACAGAGATTATTCGTGCAGGTATCGAATCTATCCCTAAGGGACAGCTGGAAGCGGCCCGAACTCTGGGGCTGAGCCGTACGCAGACCTTTACCCGAGTGGTGTTACCTCCTGCGCTTGAGAAAATCTATCCGGCGCTAACCAGTCAGTGCATTATCGTTATGCTGGGATCAGCCGTACTGTCGCAGATCTCCGTTGAGGAGCTGACCTTTGCTGCGAACTTTATTCAGTCACGTAACTTCCTGAGCTTCGAAGTCTATATGGTGATCACAGTTATCTATCTGTTGCTGGCTATTCTGATGCGCCAGGGATTCAAGCTTATCCACTATTTCATGTTTCCTAATCTGAGGGCCCGGTCATGAGCGCGTTTTCCGATTGGGATATTTTACGTAACCTTTTGTTGGCAGCACGCTGGACAGTGGTTTTGTCGTTAATCGCATTTGCGGGTGGCGCCACCGTCGGGTTGCTGCTGACCATGATGCAGGTAAGTGGGCGTGCGCTGTTGGTTCGCTTTACCCGTTTGTATATCGAACTGTTTCAGGGCACTCCATTGCTGATGCAGCTGTTTCTGGTGTTTTTCGGATTGTCGCTGATGGGCCTGGAGGTGTCTGCCTGGTTTGCCGCTGCGCTGGCGCTGACGCTGTTCAGCAGTGCCTATCTGACAGAGATATGGCGGGGATGTATTGAATCGATCCCCCGTGGTCAGTGGGAAGCATCCCGTTGTCTGGGATTAAGCTACTTTGAAATTATGCGGCATATCATTCTGCCACAGGCTTTAAAGGTCGCGATAGCACCCACGGTTGGCTTCTCAGTGCAAATTGTGAAAGGTACCGCGCTTGCTTCGATTATCGGGTTCGTTGAACTGACTAAAGCAGGCACCATGCTGAATAACGCCACCTTCGAGCCATTTAAAGTCTTTGGCATGGTCGCGTTGCTCTACTTCCTGCTCTGTTATCCCCTGTCAGTCGCAAGCCGTAAACTGGAGAGAAAACTCAATGTCGCTCGTTAGTATTAACAATGTTCATAAGTATTACGGCAGTAACCATGTACTCAAGGGGATCAACCTTGAGATCGGTGCTGGCGAAGTGGTGTCTATTATCGGTCGCAGTGGCTCAGGCAAGAGCACGCTGCTTCGCTGTATTAATGGCCTTGAAGCTTATAGTGAGGGCGGTGTAGTCGTCGATCAGATGGAGGTGGTCGACGATGACCGTCAGATCCGCAAGCTGAGTAAAAGCGTGGGGATGGTGTTTCAAAGCTTCAACCTGTTTCCCCATCTGACTGTCGGCCAGAATATCATGCTGGCACCTAAGCTGGTTCGCAAACTCCCTGAAAGCGAAGCGAAAGTGATCGCTCAGGAGGTGTTGGCAAAAGTGGGTCTGGCGGAAAAAATAGACAGCTATCCTGCCGAACTGTCCGGTGGACAGCAGCAGCGTGTCGCTATTGCCCGCTCGCTGGCCATGAATCCGAAAGTATTGCTTTGTGATGAGATTACCTCGGCACTGGATCCGGAACTGGTGGGTGAAGTATTGAAGGTTCTTGAAGATCTGGCAGCGGAAGGGATGACGCTGATCCTGGTGACCCATGAGATGAACTTTGCCCGGGATGTCGGTGATCGGGTGATCTTTATGCATCAGGGGTTGGTATGGGAGGAGGGCGATTCTAAAACGGTTCTTGCCAATCCTCAGACACCTGAACTGAGTAAATTTATTAATGCTGTTTTGTGATCTGACAGAGCGTTTCTGGGTGTCTGCACCTGTTGTCGTGCTCAGAAATTTAAAAAGTTTAGGTAATAACTGATGATGAAAACGCAGAATCCGGCCATCGGTTTCGATCCGGAAAAATGGTTGAATCTGGCCGATGCCCGGTTGGGTGCCAGGGCGATATCGGTCACCGATGACTGGTTTGCTGAGGTCGGGCGGATGTTGCAACCGACTGAGCCTGTCTGGAAAGAGGGCGTGTTTGATGACAACGGAAAATGGATGGATGGCTGGGAATCCCGGCGTAAACGTTATTCTGGTTATGATCACGCGGTGATACGGCTGTCATCCGCGGGTGTGATCGAGGCTATCGATATCGATACCCGCTATTTTACCGGTAACTATCCGCCATCAGCATCGGTTGATGCCTGCTATTGCGAAGAGGGTGATCCGAACTCCGAAACCGAATGGGTAGAGTTGCTGACCTCTGTGTCTCTCAGTGGCGATAGTCATAACCTGCATCTGATCTCCTCAGAGAATCAGTGGACCCACCTGCGGTTAAATATCTATCCCGATGGCGGGGTTGCTCGTTTTCGTGTTTATGGCACACCCTGTAAAAACTGGGGTGAAACCTCTCCTGGACAGCGGGTTGATCTGGCCGCCGCGATGAATGGTGGCAGGGCTCTGGCCTGTAGTGATCAGCATTATGGCACTATGAGTAATATTCTGATGCCGGGGCGGGGTATTAATATGGGCGATGGCTGGGAAACCGCCCGGCGTCGAACCCCGGGGTTTGACTGGGTGATCATTGCGCTGGCTCAGCCCGGCACGGTTCAGCAGGTGCTGGTGGATACCTGTCATTTTAAGGGTAACTATCCCGATAGCTGTTCGATAACGGCCGCTTATGTGGATGGTGGCACAGATCAACAGATCGAAGCGCAGAGTCTGTACTGGGAAACGCTACTGCCCTCTCAAAAACTGCAGATGGATGCAGAGCACTTTTTTGAGCAGGAGCTGACAGATATCGGGCCGGTTACCCATGTGCGTTTGAATATCTTTCCCGATGGTGGTATTAGCCGGTTACGCATTAACGGTGTGATCGATTCAGGTGAATAAAGACCGGCGATTTTGTGTCTGTCGAAGCTAAAAAACAGCGGTAAAAGACAGAGGTAACCCATACCTCTGTCTAAACCCAATTACTCCGGCAGAGGTCGGTTCTGGGCACGGAACTCGTGGGCTTCGTAGGTGCCCAGGTTGCGCATCTCTTTGGTAAAGAACTCCAGCTCCTGCAGGGCATACTGCATCATCCGGTCATCCGGATGGCCTTCGACATCCAGGTGAAAGCTGGCACCCTTAGTCAGTCCGTTACCCATATAACTTTCCAGCTTCACCATATTGATGCCGTTGGTGGCAAAGCCGCCCAGGGCTTTATAGAGTGCCGCCGGGATGTTGCGTACGGTAAACATCAGTGAGGTGATGTAGGGCGTGCCGGGCTTGTGCTCCGGAATTCCCTGTTCACGGGAAAGAATCAGGAAGCGGGTAGTATTGCCGGTAACATCCTGAAAGTTGTCCTGCAGAATTTCAAGATCATAAAGTTCTGCTGCCAGGCTCGAGGCGATAGCGGCGTGGCTTGGGTCAGGATTCTGTGCCAGCTCATAGGCAGAGCCGGCGGTATCAAAGGCGGCAATCGGGTCGATGCCCAGCTGTTTGATATGGCCGTCGCACTGGGCCAGTGCCTGCGGGTGAGAGGAGACGGTTTTCAGTTGTTCAACCGCGCTGCCTTTGATTCCCAGCAGACAGTGGTTAACCGGTTCGAAATGTTCTCCGATAATGTGCAACTGACTTTTCGGCATCAGCCGGTAGATCTCTTCCACCCGACCTGCGGTGGAGTTTTCCAGCGGAATCATCGCCAGCCGGGCTTTGCCCTGGTCGACCATCAGCATCGCTTCAACAAAGGTCTCACAGGCAAACGCCTCCATGTCGGGAAATACCCGTCGGCAGGAGAGGTGAGAATAAGCGCCTTCGACGCCCTGAAACGCGATGATGTTTGATGTAGCAGGCATGTGGGTTCCGGTTAACGAAAATAATAAGGCGGTAATTATGTCACAGATTTTGAATTTTGCAGTGAGCAGGCTGACATTTTTCAGTAATATGTAGCACTACTTTTTTAACTGCATACTGAATGGCAGATCTGCCAGCTTACTTTGGGACCCCGATGACTCCGGAACGCACCGCTAAACTTATCCAGACGCTCAATCAGCGCCAGCCCGATCTGACTCTGATTACCGATCAGGTCCATAAACCGCGCAATATCGCGGCACTGATTCGCACCTGCGATGCGGTGGGTATACCCCGTGTGCACACGGTGACACCAAAAGAGGGTTATGCGTTTAAGGGGACTACCCGCGGCAGTGATCGTTGGGTCGCTACACAGAATCATGACAGTGTAGAAGCGGCGATTGCTGCGGCGAAGGCCCGTGGTATGAAGATCTACGCGGCACATTTTTCTGATCGGGCCATTGATTACCGGGAGGTCGACTTTACCGTCCCCTGTGCGTTACTGATGGGAGCGGAAAAATTTGGTGTCAGTGATGCAGGTGCAGCGCTTGCCGATGAACATATCCTGATTCCGATGATGGGGATGGTGGGGTCTCTTAATGTTTCTACCGCTGCCGGTATTATTCTGGTGGAGGCTCAGAATCAGCGGCTGAAGGCCGGGTTATATGAGCAATCCAGACTTGATCCTCAGGAGTATAAAGATACGCTGTTCGAGTGGAGCTTTCCTGATCTGGCCGATTTCTGCCATAAAAAAGGCCTGGAATATCCGCCGCTGGATGAGTGTCTGGCGCTGACCGATGCGCCTGCCTGGTATCAGGCGGTACGGGAAGGAACAGCAGCTAAGCGCCAGTGGTAATAGTGTCCCCGGCGTTTTGTTTTGCGTTTCTGAATATCCAGGCTTTGAGCATTGATTGATAGGAGAGAGTGAGTGCAGTTTCCGCGTTTTGTTCCGCTTGTCCTGTTGATGCTGGTGGTGTCGCTATTTGCGACGACACTGGTCACTCAGTTTGTGCGTAACTGGGCGCTGACCGATCTGAAAGAGAGTGGTGAAAGTCAGCTGCTGAGTATTATCAGCCAGACCCGCGCGGAACTTGCCGATTATCAATATCTTCCTTTTCTGATTTCACAGAGTGCTGATGTGGCGGCGTTGCTGCGCCACCCTTCACCGGACCGGGCCGCCCGGGTCAGCCGTTATCTGGAACAGACTAACCTGGTGGCAGGTTCAACGGCGTTGTTTGTTCTGGATGATGAAGGGCGTGCTCAGGCATTTAGTCACTGGCGCGCTCAGCAGGACTTTTATAAGGTGAGTCATCGTCAGCAATCCTACTTTTTGCAGGCGTTGGAAGGGCAGCAGGGCTTTCAGCTGGCTTTGCCGACGGCCGAAAGGGATGGTGCTGTATACCTTTCAGCACCGGTCTATGTGGCCAGTCAGTTACTGGGGGTGGCAACCGTGCGACTCGATCTGGAGCTGTTTCAGGCCGGGCTGGATCAGACCAGTCATTATCTGTTCAGTAAGGCGGGCCATATTCTGATGGCCAGTAAACCCTACCAGTCAGCGAAGCAGCTGGAGGATGTTATTCAGACTCAGCGGGTAACCCGGCTCTACGACGGGTCTGACATTACACTGGTGGAGTTGGTCAATGGCAAAAAGGCGATGCTGCAAACGGTTCTGCTGGATGATTTTGGCTGGCAGGTATCGGTGCTGAATGACCTGCACGAGGTGACCCGGATTCAGCGTAATGCCACCCTGTTTACCGTTGCTTTCTTTGTTGTTATCTCGCTACTGGTGTTTCTGCTGCGGGAGCGTCAGTTAAAGCATATTTCCCGTCGGGAGACGCAACAGGCGCTGGAAAGGAGTGAATCGCGGCAGCGGGATATTATCAATAATGCCCATGTCGGTATGATTACGCTGGATAGCCAGGGGCGAATTCTGTTTATCAATCCGATGGCGATGCAGCAGTTCGGTGTGTCAATGCCGGGCATTAAGGGGTTTTATATCGGCGATCTGATCGAACCTGAGATCTATCGGGGAGTGATGAAACGGGTGCTCGACCGGCTTGGCAGCCGCGGTTTTGCCCCGGTTACCGCGATGGAGACAGTGGCTAAGCGTTCCGATGGTAATACTTTTCCGATGCTGTTCTCAATTAAACAGATTGCGCGTGAAGCGACCGCTAACTATCTGGTCACGGTAATCGATATAACGCCTCGCAAGCGTCTGGAAAGAGCGTTACAGGAAGCTAACGATCAGTTGGAACATCAGGTGCAGCAGCGCACTCAGGCGCTGCGGGAAGCCCAGGATGAACTGGTTCAGGCAGAAAAAATGGCGGCACTGGGACGTATGTCATCAGCGGTGGTACATGAGTTAAATCAGCCTCTGACCGCACTGAGAACCTATATCGCTATCTGTCGTCAGTTGATTGAACGGCAGGAAACAGACCAGCTGGACGCGAATCTTGAGTTGATTAATGATCTTATCAGCCGTATGGCGGTGCTGACCCGGCAGCTGAAAACCTTTGCCTATCAGAAACCGCAACACCTGTCGCCGGTTGATCTGCTACTGGCTCTGGATCAGGTTGTTAATCTGTTTTCCGGGCGTATCGGGCAACAGCAGATTGAGCTGGTGTATCGCCGACCAGACAGTCAGCTGCAGGTGAGTGGCGACAGTGCCCGGTTGGAGCAGATTTTTGTTAATCTGCTGAGTAATGCCTGTGATGCGCTGACCGGCGTGGCAGAGCCGCGTCTGGAAATAGCGATTCGCTGTGATCATAACCGCGTCAGCATCGACGTTATTGATAACGGTTCAGGTATTGATGAGCAGAACCAGGCGCTGTTGTTTGAGCCTTTGTTTACCACTAAACCGATCGGCGAGGGGCTGGGTTTAGGTTTGCCTATCGTCCGCTCAATTGTGCATGATCTGGGTGGGGTAATCCGGGTTAACAGTCGTCCGGGGTATACCTGTTTTAGTGTTACCCTGCCATTAATTGGTCAGTCGGAGAAGTGTTCATGAACAGAGGTCAGGTTTTGCTGGTGGATGATGATCCGGTTATCCGGCAGTCTACATCGCAGTGGTTGAAGATGGCCGGTTTTGAGGTGATTGCCTGCGATCGTGCTACCGAGGCGCTGACTCACTTGAATGAGCATTTTCCCGGCGTAGTGGTCAGTGATGTAAAAATGCCGGAGATGGATGGTTTGCAGTTTATGCAGGTTGCCCGGTCTGTTATTCCTGAACTGCCTGTTATTCTGATCACCGGTCATGGGGATGTGGACATGGCGATCGGTGCGATGCGCGATGGCGCTTATGACTTTATCGAAAAACCCTTTGTTCCCGAACGTCTCGTTGAAACCATTAACCGGGCTTGTGAAAAGCGTTTGCTGGTGCTGGAAAACCTGCGTCTGCAGCAGGACCTGGCATCCCGTAGTGGCATTGATGGCAAAATTATCGGTATTTCCCCGGCTATTCAGAAGCTGCGCCGCGATATTCTTAAATATGCGGCCCTGGACACCAATGTCATTATCTATGGTGAAACCGGCAGTGGTAAGGAGCTGGTGGCTCAGTGTCTGCATGAGTTCAGCCCCCGTAGCGAACATAACTTCGTACCGATTAACTGCGGTGCGATCCCTGAAAACCTGATCGAAACCGAACTGTTTGGCCATGAGGCGGGGGCGTTTACCGGTGCTGCTAAAAAGCGCACCGGTAAATTTCAGCATGCCGATGGTGGCACGCTGCTGCTGGACGAGATCGAAAGCATGCCCGCCAGCTTGCAGGTAAAGATCTTGCGCAGCTTGCAGGAGGGTGTGATTGAACCGCTCGGGTCTAACAAACAGGTACCGGTCAATCTGCGCATAGTGGCGGCATCCAAGGCAGACCTCTCTGTTGAGGAAAACTTCCGTCAGGATCTTTACTATCGTCTCAATGTGTCCTGCCTTTATTTATCGCCCTTACGTGAACGGGTTGAAGATATTCCGCTGTTGTTTGAGTTTTATGCCCGCCAGGCAGCGACTCAGCATGGTCGAGATTTGCGCGCTATCAACCGTCAGGATCTGACCAATCTGCAACAGTATCCGTGGCCCGGCAATGTCCGCGAACTGAAAAACATAGCGGTACGTTTTGCTCTGGATGACACCCTGCCGGTGGCTGATCTGATCTACCCGGAAGCCTCGATTGAGCCGATGGGGAATGACCGGGTTGAAAGTAATCTGCCGCTGGCGGCGCAGGTGGCTAATTTTGAGTACAAAGTCATCTGTGAAGCGTTGCGACAGCATAAGGGGAATATGAAAGCGGTGATGGAGATGCTGGATCTGCCACGCCGGACACTTAACCAGAAAATGGTTAAATATCAGATAGACCGCGCTCAGTTTATCGACTCAGTCGGAGAATAGGCAAAAACTTGCTTATTTCTCCTCCATTCCTGAAAAACTCTGCTTAACTTATGTGTATCCGACCCCGATGGACGACTTTCGGCCTGAAACAGGCTGAAAAGTATGTCAGATAAGCAAGATTTTGCTTATTACTTGGTTTGGTAATCGGCAACTTTTTGCTTATAAAGTCTTATTTTAAATGCTGCTGCTGATGAATAATTTATGTTTATCAATAGGTTATCGTTTTTTATCAGATCTGGCACTGGCATTGCTTAATAAGATGAAACTAACAATAAATCTGAGAGAAGGAAGCTAACATGCAAAGTAGTAAACGAACGCTGATTAAAGGTCTGGGTCTTGCGGTCACGCTGAGTGCTGTATTGGGTGGCGCATCAATCGCTCAGGCTGAAGAGAATCGCTCCTATATTCTGGCGACCGCCTCTACCGGTGGTACTTACTATCCAGTGGGCGTTGCGCTGGCAACCCTGACGAAAGTAAAACTTGAACCGAAATATAAGGTATCCCTGTCAGCGATTAACTCAGCCGGTTCGGGCGAGAACATCAAGCTGATGGATGAGAATGAAGCGCAGTTTGCTATTCTGCAGGGCCTTTATGGTGCCTGGGCCTGGAATGGTGAAGGGGCTTTTGCCGCGACAGGTCCGAAAAAGAACCTTCGCTCTGTGTCGATGTTATGGCAGAACGTTGAGCAGTTTGTCGTTAAGTCTGATCTGGCAAAAACCGGTACAGTTGCCGATATGAAGTCGCTGTATGGTAAGAAATTCTCTATTGGTAAGAAAAACTCAGGTACTGAAGGTTCCGGTTTACAGATTCTGAAGGGACTGGGAGTAGATGCGGACAAACTGGATATGGCCTATATGGGTTATGGTCCCAGTGCCGATGCGCTGCAGAACGGTACTATTGAGGGCATGAATATTCCATCGGGTGTGCCAACCTCGGCGATTACCCGGGCGTATGCTGCTCTGGGTAGCGACATGACCGTACTGGACTTCACCGATGAGCAGATCAAAGAAGCTAACGGTCGCTACAAGCTGTGGACCCGTTATTTGATTCCGGCGAATACTTATCCTGGTCAGGTTAAAGATATTAACACCATGGCTCAGCCTAACTTCCTGGCGGTGCGTGATGATGTATCTGAAGAAGATGTCTATATGCTGACCAAAACTATCTATGAAAACTTGCCGTTCCTGAACGGTATCCATAAGGCAACTAAAGCCATGGCTCTGCAAAAAGCGATTGAAGGTTTGCCTCTGCCGCTGCACCCGGGTGCTGCCCGCTACTATAAAGAAGCGGGTCTGACCATTCCTGAGCATCTTATTGCTGAGTGATCTGTGTAGCTGAACCGATCTGTTGTTTAACCGCCCGGTTAAGCCGCGCGTCTGAAAAGAGCGCTTAAGCTGATCGGTTCAGCGATCCTGCGGGGGCTGTTAACGGCCCCGCAATCCTGTGTTTTATGTTCACCGTCAATGGAATACCCCTATGAGTTCTCTTGATACTAATACCGATGAGGAAGTGGCTGCAAAGCTGAAGAGTCTGGAGCTGGTACAGCGTCCGGAAAAATCCCTGACAGGCCGTTTTGTTTACTGGGGTGGTGTTCTCTTTGCCCTGGCTCATATCTATTTTAACACCCTCAGCACCGTCTCCGAACTATGGGTGTCTGCCATCCATTTTGGTGGTTTTGCCATGTTGTGTGCTCTGATGGTGCCGATGATGCGCAGTCAGACTGTTGCTGGTCGTCGTATCACGTTAATTCTGGATATCCTCCTGGGGTGTGCCGCGATTCTTTGTGCCCTGTATCTGATTGGCTTTGAAGATGCTCTGTATGCCCGTGGCGTCAAGTTTGATGATCTTGACTGGGTGTTTTCGATTTGCGCTATCTTTATCGCGCTGGAGATGGCCCGCCGTACCACCGGCTGGTTTATTCCCTGCATGATTGTCTTCGCCCTGACCTATGTCTTTTGGTGGGGGCAGTATGTCGGCGGGATTTTTGGCTTTCCCGGCCTGAGCCTGGAAACCCTGTTGTATCGCAGTTACTTCTCGTCAGAGGGGATGTTTGGGCAGATAGCCCGGATCTCCTGGACCTATGTGTTCATGTTTATTCTGTTCGGCGCTTTTCTGGTCAAATCCGGCGCGGGCGATTTTATTATTGAACTCTCCCGCTGTGCGGCTGGACGCATGGTTGGCGGCCCCGGTTTTGTTGCAGTGCTGGGTTCGGGGCTGATGGGATCGGTGTCCGGATCATCGGTGGCGAATACGGTTTCTACCGGTGTTATTACGATTCCACTGATGCAAAAAGCCGGTTTCCCGGCGCGTTTTGCTGCGGGGGTGGAAGCTGCGGCCTCGACCGGTGGGCAGCTGATGCCACCAGTGATGGGCGCCGGGGCGTTTATTATGGCCTCCTATACACAGATCCCCTATGTGGATGTAATCTCAGTAGCGGCACTGCCTGCTTTGCTGTATTTCCTCTCGGTGGGCTTTTTTGTCCGGGTGGAAGCGATGCGCAGCCATGCGCAGGCGGTTGAGCTGGATTCCCGCCCGGTAGGCGAAGTGTTTCGCGATGGCTGGCACTACCTGCTGCCTCTGGTGGTATTGGTGTGTCTGCTGATTTATGGTTTTACCCCGACCTACGCTGCGGGCATTTCGATTATTTCGGTTATCGTTTCGTCCTGGTTGTCGAAAAACCCCATGGGTTTCCGGGATGTTTTTGATGCCCTGGCGCAGGGCTCCAGGAATATGGCGACCACCGCTATGCTGTTGATTGCAGTGGGTCTGGTGGTTAACGTGGTGGCGATGACCGGTATCGGTAATACCTTCTCTCTGATGGTCGCCGAATGGGCAGGCGGTAGTCTTCTGATTACCCTGTTGCTGGTGGCACTGGCCTCGTTGATTCTGGGAATGGGGCTGCCGGTAACCGCCGCTTATATCGTGCTGGCAACATTGTCTGCTCCCGCGCTGTATAACCTGATTGCTGAGATGCAACTGGTTGATATGATGGTTAACGGTACATTGCCGGAAGTGGCCCGCACGATCTTCCTGCTGGTGGATGCCGATAAAGCGGCCTTACTTGCCGAGCCGATGACTAAAGTGGATGCCCAGCAGTTGCTGGCACTGGTACCGGGTGATTTTAAAGGTCAGCTGTTGGAACAGGCGCTTGATCCGGCGAAACTGGCAATGATTTTACTTTCCGCCCATATGATTATCTTCTGGTTATCACAGGACTCTAACGTCACACCGCCGGTGTGTCTGACCGCCTTTGCCGCTGCCGCCATTGCCAAGACTCCGCCGATGGCAACCGGCTTTACGGCCTGGAAGATTGCTAAAGGGCTGTATATCGTTCCGTTGCTGTTTGCCTACACCCATTTTATTGGCGGCACGACGGTTGAAGTACTGAGTATCTTCTTCTTCTCGATCTTTGGTATTTATGCGCTGGTCGGGTTTATGGAAGGGTATCTGGAGAGTCCGCTGAATCTGGTATTGCGGCTGGCGTCCGGTGTGGCGGGTGTGATGATGCTCTGGCCTCACGGTCAGTGGTGGATCAGTACCCTGGGGCTGGTGGTCTTTTTGGCACTGTTTATCTATAGCCGCTCAAAGCGAGAGACGTCGTACCCTGACGCGATGGTTGCTGATTAAATCTGCTTTGCAGAACTGAAAACCGGTCTATTGGCCGGTTTTTTTTCGTTTTTTAGATAAATAGTGAGAAATATCACTTATTCCAACGATGACAATTTGCTAAATTGTTTGCTGGAGAGATTGCTCCTTCTTTTTTGCTGTTCAGGATGCCATTTACGTTGGTTCAGTTCCTTTGTGATGGTAGTGTCAGTAAAATACAGACTGGCTTCATACACGGCTCTTAACAGTGGATTGTTATGGTCGCCAGTTTTCTGCTTAAATCCGGGGGGGAATTAAGCAGTACAAATGCTATGAAGAGACTTTTAAAAAGGTTCTTCGGACTTGCGGTAGGGACTATGTTAATAAGATCGAAGTCAACACCATTAAATTTGTTTTTTCGTTTACCAACACTCGTTGGCGTCAGTTCAGCGCTGCTCTTTTCCTCTGTCTCCATCGCTGCAGAGCAAAGCACTGACGATTGTTATCAACTATTTTCTTCAGCAGAGTATCAGCGTGCCCGTAGCCAATGTCAGGAAGATGCTGAGCTGGGTGACGCCAAGGCCGCGTTTCTGTTGGCAACGATGTACTATCAGGCGCTCGGAACCGAAGAGGATGATCAGCGTGGTCTGTTCTGGGACCAGGTTGCTGCTGAAAAAGGCCACCCGGAATCTGCTTATCGTCTGGGCCTGGCATATCAGCTGGGGCAGGGTGTTGGTCAGAGTAACAGTAAGGCGCGCCACTGGTATCAACAAGCCGCACTGGCACAACATGCGAAGGCTCAGAAGTTACTGGGGTCGATGTTTGAATCGGGTGCCGCAGGAGAGCGGGACCAGGCCAAGGCTTATCAGTGGTATCTGAAAGCAGCCCAGCAGGGTGTGGTTAGTGCTCAGCTTAAGGTGGGTACCATGCTGCTTGAAGGGCGTGGTGTTAAAGCGCATCGTGCTTCAGCCCAGCACTGGATCAGAAAAGCCGCCGAAGCGGGCAACGCCAATGCCCAGGTTGCTATGGGGGTGATGCTGGCTGAAATTGATCCGGTTGAGAGTCTCCACTGGTATCAGCGTTCGGCTAAACAGGGCAACAGCCTGGCACTGCAAAACCTGGCACTGGTGTATTACGCTGGCCAGGGAGTAGAAGCCGATCATACAAAAGCCGCCGAGCTGGCACAGCAGGCCGTGGACGCGGGTAATAGTGAAGCGGCTGGGTTATTGAACCTGATCAGGCTGGAAACCGAACAGCAGAAAGTAGTAGAGCTGCAGGCAGAGAAACAGCAGCTGACACGTCAGATTATGGAGTCCATTCCTGATAATGGCTCCGGCGAGCAGCAACTGCTACTGGCAACCCTGGCCGTCGAAGGGGTGTTGCCTCAGGCGGAGACAGGGGGCGCAGAGGCTCCTGCTGCTAAGGCTAAGTCCACCGCTGTTGCGGCCAGTTCTCCAACGCCGTCGGTGTCCGCGCCTGAAAAAACGGCTGCTGCGGTTGTCGATTCCAGCTCTGGGGCGGTTGCTGAATCTGAACCTGCAAGTGACAAAAAAACATCCCCGGCAACGTCATCATGGAAACCAGACAATCCCTATGCGCTGCCTGATGGCTGGGTAATGGACAAGTTCCCGCCTGATTTTACTATTCAGCTGCTCTATGGCACTGATGAAGCCGGAATGCTGAATTATATTAAGAAGCATAATCTGCCGGACAGTGTCCGATATTTCCGGACTCAGCGTGAAGCAGGGCTTTTCTATGTCCTCGTCTATGGACATTACAAAACCATACCTGAGGCAACGGCTGCGCTGGTTGAAATTCCTGAGTCTGCCCGTAAGAGCCACTGGATCCGTAAATTCAGACGGTTACAGGAGCTGTATCAGCCACCAGAGTCCTGATAGCGCCTGTATTCAGTTCAGGAGGCATAAGCCTCCTGAGCCGCTCTTGTTTGCGATTTATCACTCTGACATTGCTGATACAAACGTTATATGGACCGAACAATTTATTACCTGTTAAGTGTTTTTCTTCTCTTACCTTCGATGGGGTATGCTGAAGATCAGGACTGTCGCACTCTTTATCAGAATAAACAAAACCAGGCGGCGCTTCAGGCCTGTTTGCCCTTAGCGCAACAGGGTGATGGTGAGTCGAGTTTTATTATTTCCAGCCTTTACAGTCAGGGATTTAATGGGGGCAGGGCTGATCTTGATGAGGCATTAAAGTGGCTGACCCGTTCTGCTGAGCAGGGGTATGGTCCGGCCTGTTACAATCTGGCGACTTTGTATGAACGCGGCGATATTGTATCCCTGGATCATGAGGCTGCTTTTCGTTGGTATTTGCGAGGTGCGCAACAGGGGCATCTTGCCAGTCAGCTGAAAACAGGTATTCATTATCTTAAAGGAACGGGTGTCGGGCGAGATCTGACTCAGGCCCGTCACTGGCTGGCTATTGCTGCCAATAATGGGGATCTGAGCGCCCAGATAACACTGGGAACCCTGCTTAAATCCAGTGATCCGCAACAGGCGATAGCACTGCTGGAACGGGCTGCTGAGCAGGGTAGCAGTTTTGCCCACTATCAACTTGCATTGCTCTACCGCGAACCGGTTGACGAAGCGTTTATCGATCTGGATAAAGCGCTCTACCACGCGACAGAGAGCATGCGCCTTGGTTCGCAGCCGGCTGTTGATCTGGCAGAGAGCCTTCGGCAGCAGATAGTGATTGAGGAATCCCATAAGATATCGAATCAGGCGGCTTTGCAACCCAGTGCCAGTGAGACTGATGTCGATGTTACTGCTGACAGTCATGCTGATGCAGTGAATACCGGTGAGTCTGCTGTTAAAGCTGAAACAGCGTTGACGGATCTGCCTGTAGCAGAACGGGACAACGCGTCGGTTAATGAATCTGCGGATGACGCGCTGAACAAGCCTGCAAGCGAGGTCGGATTGCATCGTGTTGACTGGCTGAAGACGCAACCGGAAAATCAGTATGTATTGCAACTGGCACAAGTGAGTAGCGAAGCCTCGGTGCAGTCTTTTCTCAAAAGCAACCAGCTGGAAGGCAAAGCGAACTATTTCAGGGCCGTTACCGCTGCCGGTAATATGTATGTCGTACTATATGCCGAGTCCAGTGCTTCGCTGAGTGGTGCCAGAGCTATTGCTGCGCAAAAGCTCCCAGAGAAACTCTCCGGCATGGTGTGGTATCGCAAGTATCGGGCTGTTAAAAACGCCTATATGCCAACCGATTAACCGGTGTTAGCCGGTTGTCATCTCAATTGATTAACAACAGTGTTACAAACAGAGTTAGTGAGTTTTAAGGATTAACAATGTTACAGGGATTTAAGTTCATGATAGCCATGGCTTTAGCACTCTTTGTCAGTGCCTCCGTTGCGGCCGACATGCAACAGTGCCAGCAGGCCTATCGTGAAAATCATGTAGTACAAGCCTATGATCGCTGTCTGCCATTGGCTCAGGTGGGTGATCCTGAGGCCGCTTTTATTCTCGCCCGTCTGAATGCTCTGGGCATTAACGGTGCCGCGCCTGACTGGGAAAAAGTGCTTGAGTGGCTGACTATTTCCGCTGCGGGTGGTAACGCAGAAGCTGCGTATAACCTCGCCGTTGCTTATCAGAAAGGTAAAGGTACACCCGTTGATCTGCAGCAGAGTGTTAAATATTACCGCCAGTCTGCTGAACGGGGTAATGCTAAGGCGATGCGAAATCTGGCGATGCTGTATGAGAAGGGGGAGGGTGTTGAAAAAGATATCATTCAGGCCTTTGCACTCTATCAGCGTTCAGCAGAAGCCGGACTGTCGGACAGTCAGTTAAAAGCGGGTCTGATGCTATTGCAGGGCGAGGGGGTGGAGCAGGATTCCGTTGCTGCCCGTCGCCTGATCGAGCTGTCGGCTATTTCGGGAAATGATAAAGCCCAGTTGGCATTGGGGGTTTTGTTGAGTGATTATGACCCCGATACCGCGGTTTACTGGTATCGTCAGTCCGCCTCTGCGGGAAATACTTATGCCGCCCATAACCTCGCGCTGATCTACTTTCAGGGGCAGGGGGTGTCTCAGGACCTGTTGCAGGCACTGGCTTATGCAGATGCCAGCGTTGAGCACGGAAATCTCGAGTCTCTGGCCCTCTATGATAAAATTTTAGCGGCACTGCAACAGTCTGATGTCAGTCTGCCATCCCCTGAAAATGCACGGGTTTCTCCTGGCTCTTCGGTTACTCCTGCCTCTTCGGTTGCTCCTGATGTTCGGCGTCGTCCTGAAAAGCAGTACGATCCTGCAGCCTTGCTGCAGGATATTGACTGGCTAAAGGTGCAACCGTTAGAGCGTTATACTGTACAGCTGGCCAGGTTAACTAAGGCAGACGCGGTGAAGCGCTTTATTCAGGATTACCGGTTACAGAAGATAGCTCATGCGGTTCGCCTTTCTGAGCATGACTATGTGGTTTTACTACGGGATAGCTTTGGCGACAGATATGGTGCCCAGGGGGCTCTCAAAGCGCAGCTGCCCGACGCCCTTGCAAAGGAAGCCTGGGTCCGGAGTTACCGCTCGTTGTATGCGAATTAGTCTCTGGTGAAAATTCTTCTGCTGTCCGCTTATGATGCCGCCAGTCATGCCTATTGGCATAAGGGGCTGGTTGAGCATCTCCATCAGCACCAGTGGACAGTGCTGACGCTGCCCCCCAGATACTTCGCCTGGCGCATTCGTGGCAACAGTCTCAGTTGGGCTTATAGTCAGAGGGAGGTGCTTGAGCAGCCCTATGATCTGGTCGTTGCCACCTCCATGACCGATCTTTGTGCATTGAGGGGATTTGTTCCGCATCTCGCCAGTATTCCAACACTGGTTTATTTTCATGAGAACCAGTTTGCCTACCCGGAGTCCGGACAGGAGTATGGCAATGTGGAACCGAAAATTCTGAATCTGTATACGGCTCTGGCCGCAGATCACATCTGTTTCAATACTGAATATAATCGTTCGACTTTTCTAACCGGCTGCCGGAAGCTACTGAAAAAACTGCCGGATCAGGTGCCCGCTGGGGTGGTCGAACGACTGCAACAGCGGTCATCGGTGCTAAACGTTCCCCTGCCTGAAAGTGCCTATCTGCCTCATGATTATCAGCCGGGGCCTGTGCGTCTGGTGTGGAATCACCGCTGGGAGTTTGATAAAGGGCCCGAACAGCTGCTCAGTGCTGTCAGGGGATTGTGTGATACAGGTATTGATTTCCAACTGGATGTTGTCGGCCAGCAGTTTCGCCATGTCCCTGAACCGTTTCAGCAGCTGAAGCTATTGCTGGAGGGCCGGTGTGGCAGGATGGGGTTTGTGGCATCCGTCGATGACTACCGGCGATTGTTGCAGCAGGCTGATATCGTGCTTTCAACCGCGTTACATGACTTTCAGGGTATTGCGGTACTGGAGGGGGTGGCAGCAGGAGCGATGCCATTGGTACCTGAACGTCTGGCCTACCCGGAACTCTTTCCTGAGAGCTGCTGCTATACCAGTGGTGAAGGCGAGCGTGATAGTCTGGTTAGTGCTGTTGTTCGCTATGCTGAGGCAAAGCAGATAGGGGAATGTCTGCCGGTACCGGATATTTCAGCGTTAAGCTGGCGGAATATGGCCGCCCGGTATGAACAGTTGCTAACCCGGGTGGCTAAGGCGTGAGTGCCGAGGTTGGCTGTCGTTTGAAGACGTTTCAACGGTCTGATAAAGGGTTGAGAAAGAGTTGATAAAGGATTGAATAAAAGCGGCCTGACAGCGACCTTAAAAAAGAGCTTAAAAAAGAGCTTAAAATGAGAACCGCGAACCTGATGAATCACCGTTCTCAATCTTAAACTCTCGCGGGGGTTTAATTAAACCCAGCCAGCAGGGCGGGCCATTCCGGATGTATAAATCCTTTATCTTTCATGAGTATCGAGAAGCTAAAGCTTTGCTGGTTGGTTTCCAGAATCACTTTGCTGGCCTGGTTGAGTATTGCTGCCAGTGGCTTTTCGGACATAAATGGGCGCATAGCAACGCGGTTGCCAGCGTGCGTTAAGCCCACGCGGGTATAGCTGATGGCTGGTGTCAGTGGATAGGCCTGATCGTCTATCCACAGCGTCGCTCCACTGATTTGGTGGTAAGCCCCGCTAACAGCTACCTTCAGGGTTTTGGGACGATCATAGTGGATATATAAAGCGCTGCAGATATCAAATGGATTGCAGCTGAGCGGATGAATCGCCTGATCAGAAAGGTTATCCGGCATCTTGTATTCGGGTTGATTGATGATGCTGCTGCAGCCGGTCAGTATTGCCAGGAAGACTAACAGTGAGTACTTCATCGGTACGTCTCTTGAGAATGATAGTGTTAGCTTGTGATTATAATGGCGAAATTTCAGGCTGCAATGTGACGGGGAATTATGTCCTGTTTAAGGTTGGCCGATCACCGCTATCAGCTGTTGCTATGGCTGGTATTGGCTTTGCTTTTACGTTTATTCGTCAGCTGAATTTAAGTCTGCGAGAATAGTGCTCCATGTCGGATCAGAATAGCCGGGTCGTTTCAGCGTGCGGGTCAGTGAATAGCTTTGCAGATCGGCACTGAGGCGGACCCGCATGCTGTGTTGCAGTTCTTCATTGAGAGCCAGATCAGAGCTGAATCGACGCACAGATATACGCTGACCCGTTGAGCTCTTACGGTAATCGGTTTTTGCCTGGAGTGACCGGAGCGGATAGGTCTTACCATCAATCCAGATGCTGGCTGCTTTAATCGGGTGATAGACACCATGGACACTGATTTTAAAGTCCCCGGCATCGGGCTGTATCTCAAGTAAGTTGGCACAGATGTGCTGACCAATACAAGCAGAGGGTTGAATAGTGCTGTGCGATAGCTGAGCGGACTGATCAGCGGTGCTGCAACCTGTGAGTACGACGAGAAAAAAAATCAGTGTATAGCGTGACATGTGTGCTCATCCCTGAGTAGGTGTTGCCGGAATATGCGGCAATTATACGGTTAGTACCTTTGATTGCAATGATATATTTAAACGCGTGTTTAGCGTGCTGATGGTCTCTTTTTTACAGGCTCAGATAGTTCAGCGGCACAGCTGTTGTGTCGACAATTTTACGCATAATGAAGGCTGATTTTACCCCGGTCACTCCCTGTATACGGGTGATCTTGCCCAGCAGAATATCGTGATACCGGTCCATGTCCGGTACGGCGACTTTTAACTGATAGTCCGCATCGTGGCCGGTAATCAGATAGCACTCCATTACTTCAGGAAAACTGCTGATTGTTGTTTCAAAGGCTTCAAACCGTTCAGGGATATGTTTATCCATACTGATATGCAGAATCGCGATCAGATTCAGGTCGACCGCCCTTTCATCGATTCTCACAACCCGGTCTTTGATCACGCCGGCCTCTTCCAGGGTTTTTACCCGGCGGGAACAGGGGGCGGCCGTCAGACCGACTTTTTCTGCCAGGTCCTGATTTGAGAGTCCGCCATCATGTTGCAGCTCACGCAATATTTTTAAGTCAAATCGGTCAAGAGGATGGTTTGATTTCATGGTTTTCTTGCTCTGCGCAATTATATATAACTAATTAGTTTATTTTATTATTTTATATTGCGCAATTAGTGTTATTTTCTCTGTTTTAGATCGGTTATTGCGCAACAAAGCCTTTAAACTTTGCTTCATTGATTGCTGCAGCGATGAATATTTGCCGAGAGCCAACAAAGCATGCCGTTATCAGCGGATGTGGATGACAACACCAACAGTGTCTAATCAGGTTTAAGCGCCAGCCTACCGGGCTGATCAGTGAGTACCACAAGTACATGAAAGACAGATTTGGTCCCGCGCTATCCCGCGCGGGATTTCAACGACTAACCTTTTCGAAACCATATAACTGCCATACAGAGGCAGATGATGAGCAGGACAACGCTATGTTTGACCATCGTAAATACAGTGCATTTGAACCGATCCGTTTGACCGACCGCAGCTGGCCAGACAAAACGCTGACACAGGCGCCAGACTGGTGCAGTGTAGACCTGCGGGATGGTAATCAGGCGCTGGTTAACCCGATGAGTGTCGAACAGAAAACGCGACTATTTGATCTGCTGGTTAAGATTGGTTTTAAAGAGATAGAGGTGGGGTTTCCATCCGCCTCGAAGCCTGATTATGATTTTGTGCGTAAGCTGGTAGATGAAAACCGTATTCCTGATGATGTCACTATTCAGGTGCTGACCCAGGCCCGTGAAGACCTGATTAAGCGCACCTATGAAGCGATGTCCGGGGTCAGAAAAGCGGTGATTCATGTGTACAATTCCACCTCGACAGTACAGCGTGAGCAGGTATTCGGCCAGTCCCGCGAAGGGATTAAGGCGATAGCGGTGCAGGGGGCAAAATGGGTGCAGCAGTATGCCCAGCAGCATCCGCATACCGAGTGGTCGTTCCAGTACTCACCGGAAAGTTTCAGCGGCACTGAGATGGATTATGCGATTGAGGTCTGTGATGCGGTGATTGAACAGTGGCAGCCTGAAAGTGGTCGCGACATCATTATCAACCTGCCCGCCACGGTGGAAATGTCGACGCCGAACCGCTTTGCTGATCAGGTTGAATACTTTTGCCGCCACCTGGTGAACCGTCAGCATGTCCGCATCAGCCTGCATACTCACAATGACCGGGGCTGCGCAGTGGCTGCCGCCGAACTGGGTGTGCTTGCCGGAGCAGACCGGGTGGAAGGAACACTGATGGGTAATGGCGAACGCACCGGTAATATGGACGTGATTACCATGGGGATGAACCTCTATTCACAGGGCGTTGACCCTGAACTGGATTTCTCTGATATTGTGGAGATTAACGAGGTAGTCGAAAGCTGCACCGGTATTCCGGTGGGGGTGCGCCATCCCTGGGCTGGCGAGTTGGTTTATACCGCTTTCTCCGGTAGCCATCAGGATGCGATTCGCAAATCGGTGAACTATCACACCGAGCATAAAAAACCTCACTGGGATGTGGCTTATCTGCCGATTGACCCGCGGGATATTGGTCGCGAGTATGAAGCGGTTGTGCGGATTAACTCTCAGAGTGGTAAAGGTGGCGTGGCCCTGGTGCTGGAGCGGGATTATGGCATCTGCCTGCCAAAGTGGATGCATTTTCCATTGAGCCGGGTGGTTCAGTCCGCCGCAGAGCAGAGTGGTGTAGAGGTATCGCCACCCAATATTAAGCGTTTATTTGATGAGTACTTTATCTCGGTTGACGCCCAGTGGCAGCTGCATGACTATGACCTGCACACCAAAGGCCATCGTGTCAGTGCCAGTTTTGATATTGGCGAACAACAGCTGGCTGGTGAGGGCGCGGGGGCACTTGAAGCGTTGTGTGCGGCGCTGACAAATACATTTGACTGTGCGATTGAAGTGATCCACTTTGACCAGCATGCGATTGGTGGCGGCACTGATGCGAATGCTCAGGCGTCCATTGCCGTGCAGATCAACGGCACCGAATACTGTGCCGTAGCGGTGGCAGAAGATACTTCCGCGGCGGCGTTGCAGGCGATGCTGACGGCCTTTAGTCGAACCGGTATTGCGGCGGTGAAAGCGGCGTAAAATTGATGGCATAGCTCTACTGGAATGATCATCTGAAACGCTTGATGAAAGAGAATGAATAAGCGCGATGTCATCACAAATAAAGCCGGCACCCTGGGTGCCGGCTTTTTTTGCTGTAACACCTGAATGCAGGTATCGTTGAGAGAGTGACGGGGCAGTCATAATGGCGTGCGCTTATCAGTTTTTCAGTCAGTAATCACTTTCTCTCATCACATGAAGCCAGCAGGGTTTCAGTGTTGATTATCGGATCAGAGGGCACCATGGAGACCAGTATTTTTCGCCGCATTCAGCCGATTCTCTTTTCCATTTTTGCGGTGGCGGTGAGTCATAACCTGTTTTTTGTGATGCTACCTATTCGGCTGAAGGAAAGCGGCTTTGCGTCATCAGATATCGGTATGGCGATGAGTATGTTTGCCTTGGGAGCCATCATGGCAGGGCTGTTTGGCTCCCGTGCGGTGCTGCGCGCAGGTCACATCCGGGCATTTGCCTCAATGGCGGCGACACTGGCAATCGTATCGGTCTGTCATAGCTATTTTATCAATATCTGGATCACCGGCGCGTTAAGAATGGTGGCCGGATTCTGTTTTGTTACCAGTTTTATCACCCTTGAAAGCTGGCTGAATGTGCTCAGTGATAAGCGCAACCGGGGCAAGGTATTCAGTACCTATCAGATCTGTTTTGCCGTTGGCTTTGGTTCGGCACCGTTTTTGTTCAGTTTGTCCAGCGAGCATGATCCCCGTTTATTTGGACTGATTGGTGTGTTTCTCTGTATCTCCCTGATCATCATGTCGATGAGTCGTTTGCCTTTACCCGAGTTGCCCAGCAGGCCTCGTCCGATGTCTCCAAAACGGCTCTGGCGTTACTCTCCTTCTGGCACGCTGTCCTGTTTTTGTGCCGGTCTGATCAGCGCGGCCAGTGTTTCACTGATCTCCCTTTATGCCTACGATCATGGTATTTCGGGTATCTGGTTATCGCTGGTGCTGGGGTCTTATCAACTGGGTGGATTGCTGACTCAATACCCGGTCGGCTGGCTGGCTGATCGTTATGATAAACGCCTTGTGGCGGCAGGCCTCATGGTGATGGGCATCTGTAGTAATTTACTGATTGTCACTGAGTACTTTATTCCGATGCCGGTGGAGGTGCTGGTGGTGTTGTTTCTGATCTCCGGTGGTTCCGGCGTGGCGCTGTTTCCGCTGGCGGTGACCCAGGTGTTTGATCATATCGATCTCAAAGACGCGATGTCCGCCACCAGTATGATGCAGATTCTGCTGGGCTGCGGTGGTGTGTTGGGGCCAATCATTGCCGGCTTTCTGATGACTCAGTTCGAGACAATCTGGCTTTACTATTATCTGGTGGCCGTGCACCTGTTGGTCGCTGTGTTTCTGGTCGTGCGTAAACTGTTTGTACGGACCGAAACCCTGCCAAGCCACTCGACATATCAGGCGGGTCTGCAAGGCAGTTCGGTGGGGTCCTCTGTGATGGGCCCGCAGCTTGACTATAATCTTGCGGAAATTCGTGACCCGGAACTTAAACTGCTTCTGGTTGCGCTGGGACAACAGCCGAAAGATCCGGCTATTTTAATTACTACTGCACTGGAAGGCTCCTCTCTGAAAGCGCGGGATGTGGCGATTCATATGGTGCTGGCGCTGCCTAAACGTTCTGGTGAACTGATCAAACTGCTGGTCGCGCTGTTCCCCGATCAGCGTCTGGCGATCGCCTATTCATTGCGTGATCTGTTTATTCTGCGCAAGGAGCGGATCAATGCGATGCTGCAGGAGGCGTTGATAGAGGGTGCTGATGATATGGAACGCACAGAGATCGATTCGATGCTGGCGCATATCGCCCGTGAGCTGGATGAAGATGATCGTCAGTCGGCGTCCAGCCCTGCCTGAGTAACTCATCAGCCAGATACATAAAAGCCACCTGACGGTGGCTTTCTGGTGATGCAGTCTTCAGACAGACGATTGACTAGCTTGCTTTCGGAGCAGGGCCTGATTTCGGTCCGCGGCCGACGCGCTTCTTCGGTGATTTTTTCTGCGAAGAGGCTTTTTTAGCCGCCGCTTTCGCAACCGCTTTTTTGTTTTTAACTTTGGGCTTTTTCGGTTTAGCTTTACCGCTGCCTTTGCCCGGTTCCGGTTTTTTCGGAGCGAGCCCTGGAAATGTAACACGGGGCAGTTTTTCGCCGATAAAACGTTCGATCTTGCCCAGGGTTGCCCAGTCTAAGGGTTCAACAATCGACCAGACGGTACCTTTGGCGCCATCACGGCCAGAGCGTCCACAGCGGTGGACGTAACTGTCGGCTTTCAGCGGCAGATAGAGGTTGATTACATGGGTCAGATCCGGCAGATCCAGTCCGCGACCCACCACATCGGTGGCGATAATGATCTTAATCCGGCCGCGGCGCATCTCTTTGATCCGCTGAGTCCGTTCACTCTGGCGCATGTCACCGTGGAGGCCATAGCAGAGCATGCCCGCGTTGCGGATGATGGTGACCCACTGCTCTACCTGTTTGCGGCTGTTAACGAAGATAATCCCCTGTTTCAGCTGTGGCTGATGAATCAGCGCTTTCAACAGGTATTCTTTGTGTTGTTCGTTATCGGCCCGGTAGATAAACTGCTCAATATTTTCAGGAATATGACGGGGCTGATCGACTGCGATCACCTGGGAATCTTCATTCAACAGATCGGCAGCAAACTGCTGAATCTTCTCACCCTCAAGGGTGGCGGAAAACATCAGCGTCTGGCGTTGCAGTGGCAGTACATCGGCGATCTGCTTAATCTCGTTGATAAAGCCCAGATCCAGCATCCGGTCAGCCTCATCGATAATCAGCATATCTACCAGTGACAGGTCGAGCCACTCCTGCGCATTCAGCTCCAGCAGCCGGCCGGGAGTTGCCACCATAATGTCGATCGGTTCTGCCAGCATGCCTTTCTGCATACCAAAGGGAACACCACCGACAATCAGACAGCTTTTAATACGGTTGTGCTGAGTCTGCAGTTCGATGACCTGATAGATCTGTTTTGCCAGTTCCCGGGTCGGGGCCAGAATCAGAATCTGTGGCGCACTGCTGTAGTCCGGGTCTTTGTCGAATACTTTTTGCAGCGCGGGCAGGACAAAGGCCAGGGTTTTGCCTGTGCCGGTAGGGGCGGATGCCAACAGGTCGAAGCCCTCCATGGCGACAGGGATCGCCTGTTGCTGGATCGGGCGGGGGCTGAGAAAGTTGTTGTCAGCCAATGGGCCCAGAATTTCCAGATCCAGATTTAGGTCGATAAAGAACATCGATGGGTACTCACAGGTTTAAAGGCGCAAGCATACCTTATTTTTGTCAGTGCGGATATTTTGGCGGGCGGAGATTGGCCTGTTTATCAGGCGCAAGACGTGAAAAATATCCTATATTTGCCTGGTATTGTGATTGCGCCTTGAGGTACTCGGTCACAACGCCTATCATTCCGCGCTGACCGTTTAGTATCGGCGATAATAAAGATATTATCGTTTATAGTGTGTCACGGTGTTGTTTCTATCGTTTTCTGTTTGAGAGCTGTCTTTTGTCTGAATTTATTCCCGGCCAACGCTGGATCAGTAATACCGAATCAAATCTGGGACTGGGGTTAGTAACCAGTGTATCTAACCGACGTGTCGATATTCTTTTTCCTGCTGTAGAAGAGGAACGTACCTACGCTATCGACAACGCACCACTCAGCCGTGTGGTTTATCCGGTGGGTGAGCAGGTACGCAATGCCTCAGGTCTGAAAGTTACCATTACCGCCCAGCAGGAACTGAATGGCTATATGGTCTATCAGGTAGAAGATGCTGAGGGTGAAATACTGGTGCTGGAAGAGCGCGATCTCGACAGTGCCGTTCACTTCAGTAAGCCTCACGACCGGCTGTTTGCCGGTCAGGTAGATAAGCTCAGTCAGTTTAAACTGCGGGTTGAAACCCTGAAGAATCAGTTTGCCCATCTGCAGTCCGAAAGTTACGGCTTGCTGGGTCCCCGGGTGCAACTGTTGCCCCATCAGCTGTATATCGCTCACCAGGTGTCGCGCCGTTTTGCTCCACGGGTACTGCTGGCGGATGAAGTGGGGCTGGGTAAGACCATTGAAGCCGGCCTTATCCTGCATCAGCAACTGATCAGTGGTAAAGCGTCACGGGCGCTGATTGTCGTGCCGGATAGTCTGGTACATCAGTGGCTGGTGGAGATGCTGCGGCGCTTTAACCTGCGTTTTACCATTCTTGATGAGTTGCGCTGTGAAGCGCTGGAACTGTCTGACGAAGGGGTGAATCCTTTCGAAACAGCGCAGCTGGTGCTGTGCAATCTCTCTTTTCTTAAGTCCAGCCCCGACCGTCTGGTGCAGGCACTGGATGCCGGCTGGGATATGCTGGTGGTGGATGAAGCGCACCATCTGGTCTGGTCTGAAGAGGAGTCCAGTCCGGAATATATCTGTATTGAAGCACTGGCCCGTGAAGTGAAAGGGCTGCTGTTGTTAACCGCCACCCCGGAACAGCTGGGTGTCGATAGTCACTTTGCCCGGCTGCGTTTATTAGACCCGGATCGTTATTACAGTCTGGAACAGTTCCGTGCCGAAGAGGAGGGCTACCAGCCGGTAAGTAAGCTGGTGGCCCGGTTGCTGGATGAAGATGCCCGCGAGCAACTCAAAGATGCTCCCGAGGTATTTACTCAGTTGGGCAGCTATCTGGGGGACGAGGTCGCTCAGCAGCTGCAGGATGAGTTGCAGAATGACTCGCTTGACCAGGCGATTCAGGATGCGGTCGCCAGTCTGCTGGATCATCATGGTACCGGCCGGGTGTTGTTCCGTAATACCCGTGATGGGGTGAGCGGATTTCCTAAACGGGTGCTGCACAGTTATCCACTGCCTGAACCTGATTTCTATCTCGCCAGTGAACAACAGCTGATGGACCAGGCGGACCTGGAAGAGCGGCTTCATCCGGAACTTATTCTGGCAGACCGCTGGCTGGAAGCCGATCCGCGGGTTGAATGGCTGGTTGACTGGCTGAAACAGAACCGCGATCAGAAAGCCCTGGTGATCTGTGCCTATGCGGAAACCGCGAAATCTCTGGAAGAACATCTGCGTCTGTATGAAGGGGTTCGCTCGTCGGTGTTCCATGAAGGGATGACGCTGGTTAACCGTGATCGTGCTGCGGCTTATTTTGCCGATGAAGATGAGAGCGCTCAGGTACTGATCTGCTCTGAGATCGGCAGTGAAGGCCGCAATTTTCAGTTCGCCAGCCATCTGGTGCTGTTCGATCTGCCACTGAATCCTGATCTGCTGGAACAGCGCATCGGCCGGCTTGACCGCATTGGTCAGCGACATGATGTGCAGATCCATGTGCCTCACTATGAATTCAGTGCTCAGGCGGTGCTGCTGGACTGGTTCCATCGGGGACTGAACTGCTTCGAGCGTGCCTGCCCGGTAGGACAGGTGTTGTTTGATCAGTTCCTGGAACAGCTGATTCCGGCGCTGTTTGACGAGTATGACGAGGCGAACATTGATGCCCTGATCAGTAGTACCCGCCAGGAAGCAGATCGCCTGTTGGCGCAGTTGCAACAGGGGCGTGATCAGCTGCTGGAACTGAACTCCTGTCACCCGGAGAAAGCAGCCGCCATTGCTGAAAGTATGGAAGTGACAGGTAACAGTATTGAACTGAGCCGTTATATGGAGCGCATGTTCGATCAGTTTGGTGTTGAACAGCAGGCGCATAGCAGCCAGAGCATCATTCTCAGCCCGGGCGATCATATGCACTATGAAAGCCTGCCAGGCCTGCCCGCCGATGGTATGACTGCAACCTATAGTCGTGCGCTGGCGCTGGGGCGGGAAGATATTCAGTTCCTCACCTGGGAACATCCGCTGGTCATGGGCACAATGGATATTGTGGTCAATGGTGATTTCGGTAATACCGCGGTTTGTACCATCAATTTGCCGCCACTGAAACCCGGAACCCTGCTGCTGGAAGCCATTTTCACGCTGCATTGCGCTGCGCCTAAGTCGTTGCAGGTGCAGCGTTATCTGCCGCAGACACTAAGCCGTATAGTTGTGGATGCCAATGGCACCGATCTGAGTGCTATTCTCACTGAAGCTCATATTAACAATCTGGCGGAACGGGTGGGGCGGCGACAATCGGTGGAGATTGTCAAACACACCCGCAGTGAGGTGGGTAAAATGGTCGATCGGGTTGAGGCGCTGGCCGAAAATCAGTTACCGGCCATGCTGGCTGAAGCCAGACAGACGCTGGCTGATCTTCTGGGGGCAGAGCAGGAACGGCTGAGTGCACTGGCCACGGTGAATCCGAACATTCGTCAGGAAGAGATCGACAATCTGGCGCAAAACCGCGCCGCACTCGAGCATCATCTGGAAAGCGCCTCACTGAAGCTGGACGCTATCCGGGTGATTGTTGCGACCTGATCTCTGTTATGATGGCCAGTGATATTCAGATGAATTCAGTATAACCGGAGCAGACTTTGTCCAACGCGGAAAACTTTACCGACCTGGGGCTTGACCCCCGGCTTAGCACTATCCTTGATCATCAGGGGATTAGCACGCCGACTGAGATTCAGGCCCTGGCCGTGCCGACGGCGATTACCGGACATGATCTGATCGCGTCATCGAAAACCGGGTCCGGTAAGACACTGGCGTATCTGTTGCCGACAATGCAGCGCCTGATGCGGCAGAAAGCGTTGAGCAAAAAAGACCCACGGGTGTTGATTCTGACACCTACCCGGGAACTGGCTAAACAGGTCTACGCCCAGTTACGTAGCCTGGTGAGTGGTACGCCGTTAAAAGCGGTGTTGGTGCTGGGTGGTGAAAACTTCAATGATCAGGCCAAAGCGCTGGCTAAAAATCCCCATGTGGTGGTGGCGACACCGGGACGGCTGGTGAATCATCTGGATGAACGCTCGTTGTTTCTGGATGGCCTGGAACTGCTGATTCTGGATGAAGCAGACCGGATGCTGGATCTGGGATTTGCCGATCAGCTGAACCGGATCAATCAGATCGCCAGCCACCGTTTACGCCAGACGCTGATGTTTTCGGCCACACTGGAGCATGCCGAAGTGAACAGTATGGCGAAAACCCTGTTGAAATCGCCTAAGCGGATCGCCATCGGTGCTGCGAATGCTGAGCACGCGGATATTGAAAAACGTTTTTACTTCGCCGATCATCTGGATCATAAGCAGGCGTTGCTGGCGCGTATTCTGGACACCGAAACCTATCAGCAGGTCATTATCTTTACTGCAACCCGTGCCGATACTGAGCGCTTGTCGCAGTTGCTGGCGGACAAAGGGCTGAAAACCGCTGCGCTCAGTGGTGAGATGAGCCAGGCAGACCGCAATAAAATTATGGACAGCTTCAGCCGGGGTTTGCAGCAGGTGCTGATTACTACGGATGTTGCTTCCCGCGGACTTGATCTGTTGCAGGTGTCACTGGTGGTTAACTTCGATATGCCTAAGCAAGCGGAGGAGTATGTTCACCGGATTGGTCGTACCGGGCGTGCCGGTGCTAAAGGTGTTGCGATATCGTTAGTCGGCCCTAAAGACTGGGATGCTTTCAAACGTGTAGAGCGTTTTTTGCAGCAGTCGGTGAATTTTGCAGAGCTCGATGGCTTGAAAGCGAAGTTTAAAGGTATTAAAGAGGCGCCGCAGGCTAAAGCGCTGAAGCCAGATACCCGTGCCGCAGTAGCCCGTCCTAAACGGGTGGTGAAAGCGCCGCAGGACCGCAAAAACAGACGGACAGCTAATCGGCAGATTGTTTCCGATGATGGTATGGCACCTTTGAAAAAGAAGAAAACCGATTAGTCTCCGGATTATCAGGGAATCAGCCTGAGCGATGGCTTTTGTAGATTAAACGTATCAGTCTCTTTGTTATTTTACCTCCCAAAGTGATGATAAATTGCTTTTTAATCCCCAGGCTTGTGCTTGATACTGTTAATCTATGTTTGATGTGGGGATTCAGATGAAAAAGTTGAGTGGTGTTTTTGTTGCGGTTTGCGTCTTGTCGATGACTGCGCCTGCGGTGCAGGCCAGTGGTGAAACGGTGTATCAGACCTGTGTCGAGTGTCATGGTGCCGATGCCAGTCTGTCAGCGATGGGTAAGTCTCAGGTGATAAAAGGGTGGCCGGCAGCGCGGATTGTTGAGGCGATCAACGGTTATAAAGCAGGCACCTACGGCGGACCTCTGAAAGCGTTGATGAAAGTGCAGGCGGATAAACTCGACGATGCATCGATACAGGCGGTGGCCGAGTACATCTCCGGGCTTTAACGCGCGTAAAGCGTAAAACGTATTGCCCCTTCATCTTAATTCTAAGGCTACAGTTTAAAAGCCTGCCGCACAGTCACGAGGCTTTTAACTGTATAGTGGTACGTAAAGTGCGATACAGATCATGAGTGTCTAGACCTGATTCGTAAAAATCAGCCAGGGTTCAGGCTGAAGAATCTTTAGTTGTTGGAGATATGGATGTTACGAGTAGCGCTTAGGTTATTACTGGCGATAAGTTTAGTCTGCTGTTCGCTAATGCCTGTCTATGCTGCAGATCAGTCTGCTGCCCCGAACGATCTTCATGTCGATAACATCGTTAATTCAAACGCCCCTGTTAATGCCTCTGGTCAGAGCAATACTGACTTTTCCTGGCGTGAACAGAATCTCAGTGCTGAAGAGATTGCCTGGCTGGAGCAGCATCCCCGCCTGAAACTGGGTATCGATCGTCAGTTTTTACCCTATGAATGGGTTGATAATGTCGGTCAATATACCGGTATCGCTGCTGAGTATTTCCGTCTGTTAGAACGTCGGTTGCAGGTCTCATTTGTGCCCGTTAAGGATAAAGCGTCCTGGAGCGATGTTCTGGCGGCCGCTAAGGCAGGTGAGTTTCATCTGCTGTCCTGTCTGGTCAAAACAGATCAACGGGCAACATATCTCGATTTTACCGAACCCTACCTCTCCAGTAGCGCTGTTATCATCAGTGAGCAGTCTAAAGGATATATTGGCACGCTGGACAATCTGGCAGGAAAGCGGGTGGCTATCCACAGGGGGCATTTCACTGATGAGCTGCTGCGCCGTGATTATCCCGGGATAATCATTATCAATCCGGCCACTATCCAGGAAGCCCTGAGAATGGTGGCTGATGGCGGGGCTGATGCTTTTGTAGGCGATGCAACGGCGGCCAGCTTTGTGATGAAGCAAGAGGGTCTCCTCAATCTGAGTTTTTCCGGACATACCGATTACCAGAGTGATTTCCGTATGGCTGTGAATCCGGCGTATCCGATACTCTCGGGAATTATCAACAAAGCGCTCAACAGTATCACTAAAGCTGAACGTAACCAGATATTCGATCACTGGAGCGGTTTGCGGATGCCACCGAAGGGCGTCTCTCTGGAAAAATTGTTAAAAATCAGTGCAGTGGTGCTGTTTGTTTTTCTGTTTTTTCTCTATTGGAACTTACGTTTACGCCGCTCTGAAGCCGCTTACCGGCTGAGTGAACAACGCTTCAAAAATCTTCTGGATACATCGGATGGCATCGTGTGGGAGTATGACTATGACGAAAAGTCCTATACTTACATCAGTGAGAATGTCGTCAGGGTTTTAGGCTATCCACTGGACAGTTGGCGATCAGATAATTTCTGGATAAATCATATCCATCCGGATGACCGTGAGCAGAGTCGGGAGTATGCCGCAAGTGAGATGATCAATCAGCGCGATTATCAGCTTGAATACCGCTTTTTAACGGCAGCGGGTGCCACCGTCTGGATTCGTGATATGGTCAGGGTTGTGTCTGAAAATGGCAAACCCCGCTGGTTGCGCGGGTTGATGCTGGATATCACAGACCAGAAAATGGCGGAGATGCTGATGTATAAAAGTGAGTCACGCTTCCGCGAGTTAATTGAAAGCCTGCCTGCCATTGCGGTGCAGGGATATGATGAACAACGCCGGGTGATCTACTGGAATGATGCCAGTGAGTCTCTGTATGGTTATAGCCGGGAGGAAGCGTTAGGTCAGCCACTGGAAAACCTGATTATCCCAGAGCCGATGCGTGATGCGGTTATTCAACTTCATCATAACTGGCTGACAGATGGGGTGGAGATCCCCGCCGCTGAGTTGGATCTGCAGCATAAAGATGGCAGTAAAGTGCCGGTATTCTCCAGTCATGTGATGCTCATTTCAGGTGATTCTGGTCAGGAAATGTACTGTATTGATGTCAGCCTTATTGAACAGAAACGGGCTAATGCAGAACTGACTCAGATGGCTCATTTTGATCCTTTAACTAAACTTCCCAACCGCAGAACATTTTCTGATCGTCTGCAACAGATGATTAAACGATCGGATCGGGAAGGGGGACAGGTCGCCGTTATGATGATCGATCTGGACCGCTTTAAAGAGGTGAATGACACCCTGGGGCACGATTATGGAGATATGCTTTTGCAGGATGCTGCCAGGCGTCTGGAGTCATGCGTGCGGAGTACCGATACGGTTGCCCGGTTAGGTGGCGATGAGTTTCTGGTGATTCTCGGCGGTGTGACAAATTATTCAGCGATAGAGCGGGTCGCCAGAAACATATTAGAAAGGCTGACAGAGCCATTTATGCTCAAGGATAATCGTGCATTTGTGTCTGCCAGTATCGGTATTACTCTCTATCCTACTGATGCGATGACGATGGCCGCCTTGATGAAAAATGCCGATCAGGCGATGTATGCGGCGAAGGAAGAGGGGCGGAACCGGTTTCATTATTTTACCCCCGAGATGGAAATTGCGGCTCAGCACCGGCGGCGGATGCTGAATGAGTTGCGCGAGGCGATAAGTCTGCAGCAATTTGAAGTGTATTATCAGCCGATCATCAATATGCAGGATGGCAGAGTTGTTAAAGCAGAAGCCCTGTTACGCTGGAACCATCCACAGGGGCAGATTTCTCCGTTGGACTTTATTCCGCTGGCTGAAGAAACCGGTTTGATTGTCGATATTGGCAACTGGGTGTTTGCAGACGTTGTCCGCCAGACAGCTATCTGGCAGGCAGATTTTAATACTGATCTGCAGGTTAGCGTGAACACCTCTCCGATTCAGTATCAGAGTGAGAATAGTAGTAAGCCTGACTGGTTTGGCAACATTCTTGTTCAGAATCTGAATACAGCAAACCTTTGCATCGAAATTACTGAAAGCCTGCTGATGGAGGCGGGCAAGGGGCTGACGGATAAACTCTTACAGTTCAGGGATCAGGGGATTGAGGTTGCGCTGGACGATTTCGGGACGGGCTATTCATCGCTCTCCTATCTGAAACAGTTCCATATTGATTATCTGAAAATAGACCAGAGTTTTGTCTCTAATCTGGCTCCCGGGTCGCAGGATCTGGTGCTCTGTGAGGCGATCATTGTGATGGCGCACACGCTGGATATCCGGGTTATTGCCGAGGGTGTGGAAACCGACGAGCAGAGACAGCTGTTGCTGAATATTGGCTGTGATTTTGGTCAGGGATACCTGTTTGGCCGACCGGTACCTGCGCAGGTGTTTACCGAGCAATGGCTGGAAACCCAGAAGACAGACCCGCCCGGGTAAGCTTTAATCTGGTTTTTGAATCAGGTCTGGCTTGAAAAATACAGCGCAGTAGCGATAGAGCAAAGGCGCTGATTATCGTAATGCCCTGAACCTGAACCTGAATCTGAACCTGTGCCTGTGCCTGAGTCAGTGGGGTGAGATATCCGTTAGGCAGCAAGGTAAAGCCGACAGACAGGGCTGTCGGCTTTACAGGTAGAGGTAGAGAGATAGGGGGATCAGCAGGCAACCGGTTATCAGCCGGAAATACCCTGCTTCTTCAGATACTCTTCATAACCGCCGCGGAAGTCAGTCAGACCGTCCTCACGCATATCGATGATGCGGGTCGCCAGGGAGGATACAAACTCACGGTCATGGCTGACAAAAATCAGCGTGCCATCAAAGTTCTCCAGCGCCAGGTTGAGGGCTTCTATCGATTCCATATCCATATGGTTAGTCGGTTCGTCCATCAGCAGAATGTTGGGTTGTTGCAGAATCAACTTACCCAGCAGCATGCGGCCTTTTTCACCACCTGAGAGTACTTTGACTGATTTCTTAATCTCATTCTGTGAAAACAGCATCCGACCAAGGGATGCACGGATAACCTGCTCATCAGAGCCGGACTTAGTCCATTGAGCCATCCAGTCAAACAGGTTAATTTCATCAGCAAACTCGTGGGCGTGATCCTGCGCGTAGTAACCGATATTGCTGTTTTCGGACCACTTTACCAGACCACTATCCGGGTCGAGATCGCCATGCAACGTTTTCAACAGGGTGGTTTTACCGATGCCGTTGGGGCCGATAATAGCGATCCGTTCACCCACTTCGACCATCATGCTGAGATCTTTAAACAGCGGTGCTTCACCATAGCCTTTGGCCAGCCCCTCAACCTCCAGCGCCAACCGGTGCAGTTTCTTCTCCTGGTCAAAGCGAATATAGGGGCTTTGGCGGCTGGACGGTTTGATATCGTTGAGTTCGATCTTTTCAATCTGGCGTGCCCGCGAGGTTGCCTGTTTCGCCTTCGATGCGTTGGCTGAGAAGCGGCTGACGAAGCTGCGCAGTTCAGCAATCTGGGCTTTCTTCTTCGCATTGTCCGATTGCAGACGTTCCTGCAGGGCGGTGGAAGCAATCATATAATCATCATAGTTGCCCGGATAAACCCGCAGTTCACCGTAATCCAGGTCCGCCATGTGGGTGCAGACCGAGTTAAGGAAGTGACGGTCGTGGGAGATGATGATCATGGTGCTGTTACGCTCGTTGAGTACCCCTTCCAGCCAGCGAATAGTGTTGATATCCAGGTTGTTGGTCGGTTCGTCCAGTAGCATGATATCCGGGTCGGCGAACAGAGCCTGAGCCAGTAATACCCGCAACTTCCATCCGGGTGCCACCTCGCTCATCGGACCGAAATGCTGTTCTGTGGGAATATCCAGACCCAGCAGCAGCTCTCCGGCGCGGGATTCTGCGGTATAGCCGTCCAGTTCGGCAAACTCCACTTCCAGCTCGGCGACTTTGATGCCTTCCTCTTCGGTCATGTCGGCCAGGGAGTAGATTCGATCACGTTCCTGTTTAATCTCCCATAACTCGGCATGGCCCATGATCACCGTGTCGATAACGCTGAACTCTTCAAAAGCAAACTGATCCTGACGCAGTTTACCGATCCGTTCATTGGGGTCTTTGCTGACGTTGCCTGCTGAGGGTTCCAGGTCGTTACCCAGAATCTTCATCAGGGTGGATTTACCGCAGCCGTTGGCGCCGATCAGGCCGTAGCGGTTGCCCTCACCAAATTTAACAGAGATATTTTCGAACAGTGGCTTAGCGCCAAACTGCATAGTGATATTAGCGGTAGTCAGCAAAACAGGAACCCATCAGTCTAAACGTTGAGGTGGAAATAAGCGCGATATTGTCCCACAGATCAGGCTTAAAGTGTGTGAATAGCGTGTTTCTTTTTGATAATTAAATGTAGATACTGCAGTTGTTCTTTAACAGGTCAGGTAAATGGATAAGAAACAGCTTATAGCACAGATCATCTGCAAGCTTCAGGCAGATCTGGATATCAATATCGCGGCGGCAAAAGAGGCCCATGACGCGGCGACGCACGAAGAGAGTGTGGCGGAAAATCAGTATGATACTCTCGGTCTTGAAGCCTCTTATCTGGCCCATGGGCAATCAAAACGGGTGCAGGCGCTGGAGATGGATCTGGCCAGTTACCGTGCGATGCCACTGCGGGACTTTACGGAAGACGCGCCTGTCGGGCTGGGCGCGCTAATGACGCTTGAACCTGTATCTGATGACGGCGAGGGCCTGGTGAAACATCTGTTTATCGGCCCGGCGGGGGGCGGTATTCAGATTAACGCTGTTACTCATAGCGTTACTGTGATCACCCCGGAAGCACCGATTGGCCAGGCGCTGATCGGTCGTTATCTGGGGGATTCAGTTAAACTGCCCCAGGGTGAATTTGAGATTACGGCCATCAGTTGATGACGTATAATCGCCGTCAGCTTTTATGCGGGCTCAACAGCAGCCCTGAAGTACATTAAGGAATAACCATGAGTGTTACAAAAAATAAAGTTGTGCAATTTCACTACAACCTGACCGATGCTGACAACAGTGTTGAAGAAACCACCCGGGGTGGCTCTCCGATGGCCTACCTGCATGGCCACGATAATATGATCAGTGGTCTCGAACAGGCGATGGAAGGGAAAGCGGTCGGAGATACTTTCTCGGTCACCCTGGAGCCAAAAGATGCTTATGGTGAGTTTCTGCCCGATTGTGAACAGCGTATTCCGGTGAAACACCTGCAAGGCGCGAAGAAATGGCGTCCGGGTATGGTCGGCACCGTGCATACGGAGCAGGGGCTGCGGCAGGTTAAAGTGGTTAAGGTGGGTAAGTTTATGGTCACCGTGGATAACAACCATCCACTGGCAGGTAAAGTGCTGACATTTGATATTGAAATTGTTGATATCCGCGATGCCAGCGCCGAAGAGATAGCCCATGGGCATGCTCACGGTGAGGGTGGGCATCATCACTAAAACGCCGTTAAGAGCAGATCGCGGCTTCGCCGCTAGCCAGACTCTACGTTTGCTGGTGGCTTGAACGGAAACTGCGTTTCCTGCTAGAAAAAGCCAGAACAAAATATAAAACCGCCGCGAGGCGGTTTTTAGGTTTTTGTAGGAGTCCCTTTAGCATGCCCTCTGGGTATCAGGGGCGATGGATTGTCAGGTAGTTAGGGCGCTAACTTGCTGGTTAAAGACGCTTGATCTCATTGCCGCTAGCAAGCAGTGTAGCTGCGTTCTGGCAAGCGACAAAGTCGCGTCTGTTTTTTTGATTTACCCGCCCAATCATCCCGATAGAGAAATTATAATGGCCCCTTGCTGAGATCTGGTTGATACTCGTTGGTAAATCAGATCAGGGGGATCTATGAAAACTGAGCGTTTAGAATTTACTGGCCATGATGGCTCTTTATTGGCGGCGAGTCTTGATCTGCCGGTTGGTAAGCCTGCAGCCTATGCGCTGTTTGCACACTGTTTTACCTGTTCAAAAGACTATCAGGCATCCCGGCGTATTGCTCAGCGACTGGCATCGTTAGGGATTGCGGTGCTGCGCTTTGACTTCACCGGGCTGGGAAATTCACAGGGGGAGTTTGCCAATACGGGGTTTAGCTCAAATATGCAGGATCTGTTGCAGGCCGCTGATTTTCTGCGGCAACATTATGCTGCGCCACAGCTACTGATTGGCCACTCCCTGGGCGGTGCCGCTATGCTGGCGATAGCCGCTGACGTACCTGAAGCTAAAGCGGTTGTCACTATTGGTGCACCCGCTGAGCCACAGCATGTGTTGCATAATCTGGGAGAACAGTTAGAAACGATCTGTGCCGAAGGTGAAGCCCGGGTCAGTCTTGCCGGGCGTGACTTTACCATCAAGCGGCAGTTTGTCGACGATATTGCCGCGGTTTCTCTGGAAAGGGCCGTGAAAGGGTTGCGTAAGGCGTTACTGGTGATGCATGCGCCACTGGATAGTATTGTGGGGCTGGATAATGCGGCAAAGATTTTCCAGATGGCAAAGCATCCTAAAAGTTTTGTCACACTGGATTCTGCCGATCATCTGCTCAGTCAGCAGGAGGATGCGGAATATGCCGCGGAGGTGATATCGACCTGGGCGCAGCGCTATATTGATATTCAGGTTTTACCTAAATATCTCAATGCGCCGGAAGGTATTACCCGGGTATCCGAGGCTGATCCCAACGGTTTTACTCAGGATATCAGCGCGGCGGGGCATCACCTGATAGCGGATGAACCCGTCAGTTATGGTGGCAGCTATCGGGGACCAACACCTTATCAGCTGGTCGCTGCGGGCCTTGGTGCCTGTACTTCGATGACTATCAGAATGTATGCACGGCAAAAGAAAATACCACTGGAGCACGTTCAGGTGGATGTAGCGCATGCCAAAGTGCATGCGCAAGACTGTACTGACTGCGTTAACAAAAACGGCAAAGTGGATCAGTTTGAACGACTAATCACGCTGTCCGGTGATTTAAACGCCCAACAGCGTCAGCGTTTGCTGGAGATTGCCGACCGCTGTCCGGTGCATAAGACGCTTGAGGGAGATATCCAGATAGTCACCCGGCTGATATCGTGATGGCTTGCTGCATCCTGTCTCAGAGTGAAACCTCGTGTTTTAATCGGCAGGTCTGGCTCTGTTTTTGACTCAGCAGTTAACCCCACTGTTGAAGCTCCTGCGCTTTCTGACCAATTTTATTCATCAGTATCAGCAGTTGAGACAGCTCATCTGCTGATAGTGCTGAAAGAATAAAGGCTTCCCGTGCGAGTAGCAGCGGTACCAGTTTGCGGTATATCACTTTGCCCTTTTCCGTCAGACTCAGTCGGGTATAACGGCGGTCATCATTATCTTCCTGCTGAAGAATCAGGTCTGAATCTTTGAGGCGGGATACCGTGCGGCTAACCTGCATCTTCTCCAGATTGCAATGCATGCCGATCTCTTTAGCGGTCATCGCTTTATTATTGCCGAGCGCCGCCATGACTCGCCACTCATGTCGGTTCAGATCAAAGCGACCGGAATAGAGTTGTGACATCGATCGGCTGACGGCGGTATCGAGTGTTGATAACTGGTAGGGGAAGTAGTCGCTAAGCTGCAGATACTGCTCTGCATTATCCTGAGTGGCTTGTTTATTATTCACTTAGGTTAATCTCTTATCGGCCAAATAAAGGCCTCTATTCTATATGGTTATTATAGAAAAAGACAATTTCCAGTTATCGAATAATCTAAATTTTTTAAATATATACAATAAAAACAATGGGTTAGGTTTATCTTGTTGCGACCACTTAATAGTCACCTATGTTACCTGTATAGCCCGATCAGAATGGAGATGCTACCTTGGGACGTAACGAAAATGATCACAATAAAGACAAGAAACCGAGGTTAACCCATGATTCAGATTGAGCAGATTCATCATGTTGCATACCGCTGTAACGATGCCAAAGAAACTGTTGAGTTTTATAAAGATGTTTTGAATATGGATTTTTTGGTGGCGATAGCGGAAGACCGGGTGCCCTCTACGAAGGAGCCTGATCCGTATATGCATCTGTTTCTGGATGCGGGAAATGGCAATATTCTGGCCTTCTTTGAACTGCCAACCAAGCCCGAAATGGATCGGGACCGCAATACACCGTCGTGGGTTCAGCATATCGCTTTTCGGGTAAAAGATGAGGCTGCGCTACTGGCCGCGAAAGCTGAAATCGAAGCGAAGGGGATCGATGTGATTGGGCCTACCGAGCACGGCATTATCCGATCAATCTACTTCTTTGATCCTAATGGCCATCGCCTGGAACTGACCTATACCAAAGGCAGTGATGCACAGATGGCCGAGTTGAAGCGCGTGGCGCCGTTAATGTTAGCTGAGTGGTCGCAGACTAAAAAAGCGCCAAAGCATGCGGCCTGGCTGCATGAAGAGGAATTTAACGGGCTGGACTGAGTGTTAGTGTCAGGGGGGCATAAACGGACGGAGGCATGGCCTCCGTTATTAATTATCTTTGTTACTGCGACGCTCCAGCCATTTAATGTTGTGATTGCAATGAGGGCAGCGGTCATGGAGTACGGCATCGATCTCCTGGCGTAACTGACTCAGATCCTGGTCGAGTTCTTTTTCCATCTTCCGGCTAAGGTTTGTATGCAGAATATGTGCAGCGTCTTCTTTGCTGATGCCCAGCGTTTCGCGCATCTGATTCAAGGCTTTCTGCTCGACTGAATCGAGTACACCATCCTGCAGGGCCATATTAACCATCTTCTCATAGGTCCGGCGACGTTCCCGTATCGCCTCACTGAAACCTGAGGCGAGCAGACCGGCGGGCAGGGCAACAATACCCAGACTCATAATGCTGATTAACGATGCGATGATCTTGCCTGCTACCGTGACTGGAATAACGTCGCCGTAACCCACCGTTGTCATGGTGACGATGGACCACCACATGGCGGCGGGTATGCTGCCGAATAGTTCAGGCTGGGCCCGGTGCTCAGCGTAATAGATCAGACTGGATGCCAGGATGATCAGCATGAATAGCACAAAAACGGCTGCACTGATGGAGCGTGCTTCCCGGTGAAGTACCTGCAGGAGTAGCGACATTGAGGATGAGTAGCGGGTAAGTTTAAATACCCGCAGGAGTCGTAACACCCGCATAAATCGAAGATCTACAACCACCATCATACTCAGATAAAATGGCAGAATTACGATCAGATCGATCAATGCCAGCGGCGTCAGCATATAGCGCAGTCTGCCCCAGAGCGGGTGTTTATGGCTGGTTTCACCATCCTCAATGCAGCTCCACACACGGGCGATATATTCGATCGTAAAGATAATCACCGAAAACACCTCAAAGACATAAAACCAGCGGTGTTGTTCGGGGGTGATCGATGGCAGCGTCTCTAATATGACACATAGCACATTGAGCGAGATCAGGGTTATCAGGATGATATCTGCCGCTTTTCCCAGGCTATGCTGCTTATTACCGATATCGAGAATGTCATGAATCAGTTTGCGTTTAGAGATCATGTAAAACCTGATGACTGTAAGGTTAATGCGTCATAATATCGGCAAAAGAGTCTGATTTTAAGGTTTTTAAATCATAGAGTTAAAAGGGCGGTGTGATTTTGAGTGTTGAAAGCTGGTTTCTTTGTGGTTCTGGTGGGGCGAAAAATCAGCCCTGCTTTGTTGCTGTATGGCGTTGTTATTGCCATGAAAGCAGGGCCTGAACGATGGTTGCTAATGTCTGTATAAGAATGTCTGTATCAGAATGACTGGCACCACTGCTCTGTTTTGACCGGGTCAAGCTGCGCACTCAATGATGAGCGACAGATGATGCTATGCAGCTCATCTTTGCTGATGTGGTCCTTTTGTAATTCAATCAGTTTGTAACTGTGGCTGTTATCCCGGTTACGAAACTCTACATACAGGAATAGCTGGTCGCGGGACTGGCGTTTGCCGGAGGTAATCCAGTAACGGACATTACACTGGTGCAGGCTATGCCAGCAGCAGGCCGGTGTATTCAGTGCCACTGAACGGTTTTCCTGAAACGTTTCAGTATGGCTGGCTTCTGTATAGATATGTGCTTCAAACATGATCTGCTCCCATTTTCATGAGAGCTGACGTTGTGCGTGGGGGGTTACCTTATTTTTGTCGGTAATGACCACATCGTTTTGCCGCTTGTTCAGCGCCTTTGCAAAACAACCACCTTGCCAGGCAGGCAGGTTGGCGAGGACGTCAGCCCTTCTCTGGATGTTAAAATGATTAAGGCCTAGATGATAAGATAAGCCGCCGGGGGACGCAACTGTTTCCCGTCAGGTAGCTCGGCATTATGTGCCGCAGCCTGTGTGAGCGTCAGAGACCCGAATGAGTTTTCAGTGTCAGCGTATCGCCCCGTTGAATCAGCTCCAGGTGTTGCAGAAAGCTCATGCCGAGTAACACTGTGTCTCCCTGCATATGCGGGTTAATATTCGCTGCCACATTTGTCCGGGCAAGGCCGCCGAGTGACACTGAATTCAGCCGGGTATTATAGACTTTAATGGTGCCATTCGCGGTGCTGGCATAAGACGCCTGGCCGGGAGTCAGGCCGAGCTCATCCGCCAGTCTGCCTGGAATGCTCAGGTCTGTGGCGCCGGTATCGAGCAAAAAACGCACCGGTTGCCCGTTGATCATACCGGGCGCAATATAATGTCCCTGACGATTACGTTTCAGTACCACCGGTTGATGGCTTTGCGTTGTCTTAAGGTCACGATTAGGGTCATTTTGCTGTAATAGCCGGTCCTGAAAGAGCAGATAAAACAGGCCCAGAAGAATGATCCAGGTGAGGTGGCTGAAGAGTCGGGCAATAAAGCGCCGGCTGCTATCCTGTTGCATAATGCTCCTGTATATTAAAGATGGTTTATACTTTGGTCTTATGCTTGTTGTTTCGTCTGCGTTGAGCACCCGGCAACAGCGGCACCATAGAAATACCCTTTGTTGCCGATGGCTGCAACTATGGGCAGGTATAATTATATAACGGAGAGTTCCCAGGTGCAGTTTCATTCCCAACGCCAGATGATCGCCGATGAAGTCCATGCCCGGCCGTTTCAACAGCTGAGTACGCCAGTTAAGGTGCTCCACTTTGCACTGATGCTGGGAGATATAAGCATCGCCGACGTCCGTGATGATATTTCTCAGTTTATACTTCAGTGTGGCGGTCAGGCGATGGAACCTGACGCCAGCTTCTGTTATCAGCAACTGGGTGCTCTGGCATTACGCTGGGAAGCACACACTGAGTTTTATACCCTCACGCTTTATCACAATCAGCTTGATAGGCACTGGCAACAAACCCTGCCTGGGCTGCCGGATAAATGGAGCGATCAGCTCCCCGGTGAGCTGATAACCGGCGTTCAGATTCAGGTGCAGCAGTTCCCGGATCAGACGGAGGATCTCTCTGCGAATAAAATCTCTGTGAATGATATCTTTCGTGATCAACAGGTGATCGGTTCCAGTGTCATGCGGGGGGCCGCGCGCGTCTGGACTGATTTCAGGGTGGAGGGCGAGTTCTTTCTTGACCGGATTCTGGTGAATAACATCCATTTACATGGCTATCAGTGTGGACGGCTGCTGCAGCGACTCTGTGAGATTGATACCTACAGGGCGGTAGCGTTGTTGGGGTTAGAGCCTGCCAGGCAAACCATGAAACAGGTGTCGCACCTGGACCGACAACTGGCTGCAATCACCTTTAAATTGAGCGAGCTCGATAAAGGTGATGAATCGGAAACACTGGATGCCCTGATGTCATTATCGGCGCAGGCGGAAGAGATATCGGCAGATACCGTCAATCGCTTTTCAGCATCCGATGCTTATTATGCGTTGGTACGTATGCGTATATCTGAGCTTGAAGAGGTTCGTATCGAGGGGCTGCAAACCCTGGAGCAGTTTATCGATCGTCGCGTAGACCCTGCAATGCGCACCTGGCGTGCAGCGGCACAGCGGCTTGAGCGCCTGTCTCAGCGGATCTCCCGGGCCAGTGATTTGCTGCGCTCCCGTGTTGATCTGTCGACAGAACAGAAAATTCACGGTCTGCTCAGTTCAATGAATAAACGCACCCGGCGCCAGCTGACTCTGCAAGCTAAACTGGAAACCTTTTCAATCATCGTTGTGACCTACTATGTTTTCGATCTGGTGGAGCGCACTATTCGTCATCTGACCTCAGGCGAGCCACAGGATATGGCCATTCACTGGCTGAGTTACTCGTTGCCTGTCGTGGTGGTGCTGGTCTGGTGGTATGTGCGGCGTATCACCAAAGAGTTTAAGTCTGATGATTAATGCTTGTTTTCTATACCGGTTTTCCAATTGAATGCCGTCGTTTTGCATCAGGCGTGTAATCCTGTTTGCATCTGCCGGACAGGCTGTTATACTGCGCGCCTGTCTCGTTCGAGACGACCTTAAGTGGTCACGTTATGGTGGCTCCATTGGTCCTCCCGCAACGATAAGCCGTGAACCTGGTCAGGCCTGGAAGGGAGCAGCCACAGCGGTGGATTCGTGTGCCGGGATGTGGCTGGTGGGGCTACCACCCAATACCGCCCCATCTTTATCGCCACTGTTTTTTTGTTTGCTCTCGCAGGGCGTCGATGTTTATCTCTGGTTAATATCCTGATACGTAGCGTAAAACCGTTTATCGGCTGTACGTCGTTGTGCGTCCGCAGATCTGTTTATTTCTATTTGTTCATAAAGACTATTACTCAACATCACACAGAATCTGTTGCTGAATGTTCCCGTTCGGTGAATCTGGCTGTGTATTTAAGTCCAACCCTGACAAGTCCTGCCCAGCGTGGGATCACATCTGCTTATCCCTTATTCTGAAACACGTTGCATGAGCTTGCAGGAAAGGTAAAAACGCCGGTCAGGCATTAAAGTCAGACCGGCGTATTCCGGGGCAGGCAACCTGGCTGAGTTCTTAGTGAGTAGCGGTATCACCCGCTTCAAGTGAAATTATCTCTTCGCTGGCTATGCAGGAAATGTTTTCCTCGTCGATAATGCTGACCGGGCAATGGGGGTCCTGAAAACGTATAAACTCATGTTCTTCGATTAAGCGGTGGCGGCGTATAACATACTCGTTTGCACTGTTTGCTTTTTGCATCTCCATGTCCTCGCAGGTTAGAAGATTGTTGTTGTACTTTTAAAGTTAGACCATTTATTAAGCGTTAGCGAAACAACCACTTTGATCTAAAACCGGAATCACCGCATAAATCACAATTTAGTTGCTACTTAATAGCCGGTTTAGCTGGCGATATCAGACCGTTACCGTTAGCATTGGAGGCCATGAATAAACACCCCTCTCATATAGATTTGCAGCGATGAGTTATCAGGTACTGGCGCGTAAATGGCGTCCCGCAAAATTTCAGGAAATGGTCGGCCAGGAGCATGTGCTCAAAGCTCTGGTGAACGCACTGGATGATGACCGGCTGCATCATGCTTACCTGTTTACCGGCACCCGGGGGGTTGGTAAAACGTCGATCGCCCGTTTGTTTGCCAAGTCATTAAATTGCGAGGAGGGCGTCTCATCCTCCCCCTGTGGCAAATGCTCGGCCTGCCGTGAGATCAGTGAAGGGCGGTTTGTCGATCTGATTGAAGTCGATGCGGCTTCCCGGACGAAAGTGGAAGACACCCGCGAACTGATGGAGAATGTGCAGTACGCACCGACCCATGGTCGTTTTAAAGTGTACCTCATTGACGAGGTGCACATGCTGTCGACACACTCGTTCAACGCGTTATTAAAAACCCTGGAAGAGCCACCTCCTCACGTTAAGTTTCTGCTGGCGACGACTGATCCGCAAAAGTTACCGGTGACGATTTTGTCCCGTTGTCTGCAATTTAATCTGAAGAATATGATACCCGAGCGGATCGTTGATCATCTGTGCCGGGTGCTGACTGCGGAAAATATTACCTACGAAGAGCCTGCACTATGGTTGTTAGCCCGCTCGGCTGATGGTTCGATGCGTGATGCCCTGAGTCTGACGGATCAGGCGATCGCTTTTGGTGCCGGGTCGGTCGTTGAGGCGGATGTCCGGGCGATGCTGGGCACCATTGATCAGCGACTGGTCTACCTGCTGGTGGATAGTCTAGCAGCCCATGATGCTAAGGGACTGCTGACAACAGTGGATGAACTGTCCCGTTATTCGCCTGATTACAACGCTGTGCTGGGTGATCTGATTAGTCTGATGCATCGCATTGCACTGGCACAGATTGTTCCGGATGCGGTGGATAATGGTCTGGGTGATCGTGATCTGGTGCTGGATCTGGCGGGCAAGCTTACTGCAGAAGATGTGCAGCTGTTTTACCAGACCGCTCTGATGGGGCGGAAAGATCTTCCCTTTGTACCGGATGCCCGGGAAGGGTTGGAAATGACGCTGATGCGGATGCTGGCGTTCCGCCCGGTGTCAGTGAGTCATCAGGGATTAAGTGAGCCAGCGTCTTCAGCCGCTGTATCGACTCCTGCTGTGCCCGCCGCCAGCAGTACGCCAGAGCCTGTTGTTGACAACCGCACAGATGCTTCGCCTCAGCGCCCAGACAGTGAGCAACAAGCTGCGGTTACTGCGACGGTTGCCGCTTCAGGCGCACCAATGGCGCCGCAGGAATCACCGCCAGATTATGATGAATCTTATCTGCAGGGTGGTTATGAGGATCTGCCGGGAAAAAAGTCTGACGCTGATTCAGTACCGCCGGCCATAGCGGGGTCTTCTGCCGTAGCAAGTCCGGCTAGCCGTCCGGTGGTTGATCTGCCCTGGGAAGATACGCCAGCTGCTGAGCCGCAACAGCCTGTTCAGCAAAGCGTATCACCTGCAACTGAAAACCGCCCTGAGCCATCAAGCAGCCTTGAGCAGATAAACAGCCCTGAGCGCATAAACAGCCCTGAGTCATTAAGCAGCCTTGAGCGGACAAACAGCCCTGCAGCGGTACAACACTCTGAATCATTAGTGAACGACACCGCACCCCAAAGAGCCGCCGGACCAGCAAGCCCCTCCGAGCCTGTTGTAACGTCTGCAGTGGTTGATAGTGGGCCATCTGCGCAACAGCCCGGTTCGCTGTCTGGCGAGATAGTCGAGCCAGAGCCCGGGGTCAGCAAGGAGATTGCTCAGTTCAGTCCTGATCAGTGGGTGTTGCTGGTCGAACTGATAGGTCTGACGGGGATGACTTACAGTATCGCTTCGAATACCTCACTGGAATCGGTTGGTGATTGTTGGCGCTTTCACTACACCATTGAACAGAAAGCGTTGTTGAGTGATATTCATATCGACCGTATTCGTGAGTCGATTGGTCATTATTTTAATTCGCCGGTTGAGGTAGAATTCAGTTTAGGCAGTTATGGTCGTGAAACGCCCAGTCAGTACCGCGATCGTAAGCGGGCTGAACGTCTGGCGGAGGCCGTCAGTTCTATCCAGAATGACCCGATAGTGCAGTCAGTGATTGAACGCTTCTCTGCCAGTATTGATCTGCAGTCGGTTCAGCCAATCGATTAGTCCGGCCAGGTTGAGTCGTCAGAGAATTAAGTGAAAAAATTAAGCCAGTAATGTAACAGAGGCGAGAAAGATTATGATGAAAGGTGGCATGGGTAACCTGATGAAGCAGGCCCAGAAGATGCAAGCCGATATGCAGAAAGCGCAGGAAGAGATCGCTAAAGCTGAGGTTAATGGCGAGTCTGGTGCTGGGCTGGTTAAGATTGTTATGAACGGTCGTCACGACGTTCGCAGTGTGGTTATCGACGACAGTCTGATGCAGGAAGATAAAGAGATCCTGGAAGACCTGATCGCAGCGGCCATTAATGATGCTGTGCGTAAGGTTGAAAGCACCACGCAGGAAAAAATGGCAAAAATAACCGGCGGTATGGGTATGCCACCGGGTTTTAATATGCCGTTCTGAGGCGTCTGAGACTATGTCGTTCAGCCCACTGATTCAGGATCTGATTGATGCGTTTCGCGTGCTTCCTGGCGTCGGCCCTAAAACCGCGCAACGGATGGCGTTTCACATGCTCGAAAAAGATCGCAGCGGTGCCCATGCCCTGGCGGCGGCGCTGACGGCTGCTGCGGATAAAGTCGGCCATTGCAGCAGTTGCCGTACTTTGTCAGAGAATGAACTCTGCTCTATCTGTGTTGACAGCAGTCGTGATGAGAGTCAGATCTGTGTGCTGGAGTCACCTGTCGATATGCTTGCGGTTGAACAGACCGGTGGATATAACGGTGGTTATTTCGTGTTGATGGGGCATCTGTCACCTATTGATGGGGTAGGCCCGGATGATCTGGGATTGGATCAGCTGTTTAAGCGGTTGGAGTCGTCAGCTGTCAAAGAGATTATTCTGGCAACTAACCCGACCGTTGAAGGTGAAGCGACGGCTCACTACATTGCCGAGCAGATAAAACACCTGGATATTCGGGTCACCCGTATTGCTCATGGTGTACCAGTGGGCGGCGAACTCGAATATGTCGATGGCGGAACCCTCGCCCATGCAATGGCCGGTCGCCGGTCGATGAACTGAGGTATAGATGACACAAGCGTATAATTGGCAGTTGCTCGAAGCTGCTGCTGATCAGCCGATCTGGATTACTGATGATGACTCGCTTGCCCGTTATTGCCAGGCGTGGCAGGAACTGCCGTTAATTGCGCTGGACACCGAGTTTATCCGGGTGGATACGTTCTATCCGGTTCCCGGTTTAATTCAGGTTGCCGATGACCGGAACTGTTATCTGATTGACCCTCTGAAAATCGAAGACTATGCACCCATGGTGCAATTGTTTCGTAACCCCTCGGTGCTTAAAGTACTGCATGCGGGTAATGAAGACCTGGAACTGTTTCTCTATATGTTCGGCGAGCTGCCAGTACCGTTTTTTGATACTCAGGTGGCGGCGGGTTTTCTTGGCTGGGGTTTTTCCATGGGCTATCAGCGTCTGGTGGAACATGCGTTGGAGGTTAAACTGGACAAAGGTGAAACCACCTCTGACTGGTTACAGCGTCCGCTGACCTCTTCACAAGAGCACTATGCTGCACTGGATGTGGCTTATCTGCCTGTGTTGTGTCAACAGCAGATGGCCGAGCTGGAGGCGCGGGGTATGTCTGAATGGGCGCGTGAAGAGACCGCGTTGTTGCTGGAACTGACGCCGGATAGTGACCCGGATGGGGTGACCTATTATCAGCGTTTCAGTCAGGCCTGGAAGTTACCGGCGGAAAAAATTGCTGCTTTGCGTGATCTGACCGCCTGGCGTGAACGGATCTGCCGACAGCGGGATGTTCCCCGTAACCGGGTGCTGCGAAATCATGCGTTACTGGACATTATTAATAAATGGCCAAAAGACTTACAGGCGTTATCCCGGGTCGAAGATATCCGCATGCAACAGGTTAAACAGGATGGCGAGGTGATACTGGGTTTCCTTAAAGCAGCAGCCCAGTCTGCGGCAGAAAAGCCGCCGGCATCGATTCACCGGCCGCTGAGCTTTAAGTGGAATAAACCGCTGAAAGTGTTGAAAGCGATGGCGCGTGCAAAAGCTGAAGAGCTGAATATTGCGCCGGAGATATTGTTACGTAAGAAAGATCTTGATGCCCTGATCAGAACGGAACATCAGGGGCAATTCAGCTTGCCGCCCAGCCTCTCTGGCTGGCGTAAAGCGGTGATTGGTGATGCGCTGCTGGAAAAGCTGCAGAGCCTTGAAGTACAAGAGTATTTATGAAAAAGATTTGCAGTGTGTTTCGCAGCTCCAGAAAAGATGAGATGTACCTTTACGTCGATAAAATGGAGAAGATGACGAGGGTACCCGACCCTCTGAAAGAGATGTTTGGTGCACCTGTCCATGTATTCGATATGTTGCTGACGCCAGAAAAGCAGCTGTCACGTGTGGATGCGGTTAAGGTGTTGGAGGATATTCGTGAGAAAGGTTACTTTCTGCAGATGCCACCGCCTAAAGATGATTACCTGCTCGATCTGTACCAGGATCGTCCGCAAACGGGCGTTCGCTAGTGGCTGATCAGGTATTCTGGCGCTCAAAATCGTTGCAGGAGATGTCGCCCCCTGAATGGGAATCGCTCTGCGATGGCTGTTCACTCTGTTGTCTGCATAAGCTGGAAGATGAAGATACCGGAAAGGTGTATTACACCAGCGTTGTCTGCCATCTGCTGGATATGGAAACGCTCTACTGCACCAAATATGAAGAGCGCTGCTCGCTGGTGCCACAGTGTGTCAAATTGCGACCAGAGGATGTTAAAGAGTTTCACTGGTTACCGCCCAGCTGTGCCTACCGGCTGATACATGAGGGTAAAGAGCTGCCTGAGTGGCACCCTCTGGTAAGTGGACGTCGCGAATCGGTAAAAGAGGCTGGTGCTTCGGTGCTGGACTGGTATGAGATCACCGATGATAAGATCACCAGTGATGATGACTATTTCGACTATCTGATCGACTGATCTGTGCCCAATAGCGGGTCAGCGATAAAAATAAAAAAGGAGCCCATTGCGCTCCTTTTTTAATGATTCATTTTTTATTCAGCTGGTTTACCACGGCTATGTTTTTCGCCGCAGATCAGTTGAGGGTTGGCTGAGCAATCTCTTCCATGCGTTTAGCAAACAGTTCCTGGCAGGGTTTAATAATCGCTTTCAGATCGCTTTTCAGCCGGCTGCTCATCAGATCAGTTTTTTCAGTTTTGAAGTATTCAATCACCAGCAGTTCTTCGGTACGATTGTTCGCCGCGATGTCCATGCCATCACCGATGCAGTAGGCATAGACGGGCAGGTGAGAGGTAACAACTTTATCGATCTGATCCTGGTCGAGTAATAATTTGTGCATCGTCAGATAGCGTCGGTATTCCTGAGCTGCGGCTGCAGCCATACCTTTTAGCTGGTTGTTGGTAAAACGTCTGGATTCCTTCTGCGAAGCTAACAGCTGACGCATCCGGGTATGAACCTTTGAAACTTCTTCATTAAAGGAGTTAGGGGAGTATCGCTCATTGGTGACCTTATACTCCTCCAGTTCAGCAACCCTTGTTTGCAGTGTTGATATTTCCTCCCGCATAACCTCCGCTTCGTTCAGCAGTTTAACCCGCTCATCTTTCAGTGCGCTGATCACCCGCTGTGTCGGCGTCATATCTTCTTTGGGGATGGTTGGCGCAAGGTTGTTGAGGATATCGGCATCGGTCATGCTCGCATCCAGAGGAATCACGAGCTCACCAAATTGTTCAACTTTTTTGCGGTTTTCTGCCTGCTGAGCGCTGATGGTGGTGTAGATAAAATAACCAGATGCGGCAGCGACAATCAATGCTAGCGGCACGCCAATCAGCAATGCGAGTTTCAGCCTGCTTAACTGCATTCAATCCATCCTGTCATCAGTTTTTGACGGCCATATAGTTATGGTTCAGTTCGATCATATCCAGCAGCACATTACCTGTTTCGGTAAGAATGGCTTCTTGTTCCGGACTGATTGTTTTGCCCTGAGCGTCTTTTTCCAACAGGTCATCCAGTTCTGACAGGGCCTTAATGGCGGGTTGGTGCTTGGCCGTGCGACGCTGATTCTCCTGGTCCAGCAACCACTGTTCAGAATCATCACGTTCAGCCTTAAGAGTGGCTTCATTTAATGACAGCTCTTTATCCTTCTTATTTTCATGCATCCGTTTGATCTGGGCGTTCATGAATAAGAAATCAGGGTTGAACTTTGTCCGTTCAGAGTGACGGCTGTTGAGTTCTGGCAGAATCTTACTGAAGTTGAGATAGCGCTGATGTGGGACTTCATGCACCTTATCCCAGGGGAGTGCGCCTGTCAGAGAGCTCTCACCGATCTCTTCAGTGTCATACAGGGTTGGCATCATAATATCGGGCACAACCCCTTTATGCTGGGTGCTTTCTCCGGAGATACGGTAGAATTTAGCGTGTGTCAGCTTAATCTGGCCGTGGTGCAGGGGCGAAAGCGTTTGTACTGTGCCTTTGCCAAAGGTGGGGCTGCCAACAATCAGTCCCCGCTGATAATCCTGAATTGCTCCGGCGAATATCTCCGAGGCGGAAGCACTCAGACGGTTAACCAGTACGGCCATCGGACCACTGTAGGCAACCCGTGGATCGGCATCGCCCTGAATGTTGACTCTGCCCTGTGGGTCCCGGATCTGGACCGTCGGTCCACGGCTGATAAACAGGCCGACCAGTTCATTGGCTTCACGTAGTGAGCCGCCGCCATTGTTTCGCAGATCGATAATCAGGCCGTCGATACCTTTCTTTTTGAGACCCTCAATCAGTTTTGCTGTATCCCGTGTGGTGCTCTTATAGTTTTTGTCGCCGCGCTGCAGGGCTGCAAAGTCGATATAAAATGCAGGGATGCTGATCACGCCCAGCTTATAGGGTTTACCCTGGTGCTCAACCTCAATGATTTTGCTCTGTGCCGCTTGTTCTTCAAGCTTTACCTTATTGCGGGTGATCTTAATGATTTTCTGCTGGGTGCCATCGCCATCGGCCGGAATGATATTCAGGCGGACAACGCTGCCTTTTGGCCCCCGAATCAGCTCAACGACTTCATCAAGGCGCCAGCCGACCACATCTTCTATTTCGCCATCTTCGCCCTGACCGACACCCACGATCAGATCAGCCGGTTTAAGCTGACCCGCTTTATCGGCAGGCCCGGCAGGTACCAGGCGCACCACTTTGGTATTATCATTTTCACTCTGCAACACCGCACCAATGCCTTCCAGCGACAAGCTCATATTGATGTTGAAGTTCTCTGACAGACGGGGTGAAAAGTACTGGGTATGGGGGTCAAACTGCATTGTCAGCGCATTGGCAAAGCTCTGAAAAACATCTTCATTATTGGTTTGCAGCGCCCGGTTTAACTGACTCTTATAGCGTTTTGCCAGGATTTTCTTCGCTTCATCAAGCGGTTTGTCCGCCAGTTTCAGGCCGAGTAAGGCGCTTTTCAGACGTTTACGCCAAAAATCGTCCATCACCGCTTCACTGCCGGGCCATGCGCTCTCTTTACGGTCAGTGTTGATGGTTTCATCACGATTGAAATCGACGCTGAAGCTGGGATCTTCCAGGGTTGCAATCAGCTTTTTCAGCCGTTCCTGAGTGCGCAGCTGGTAGCGGTTGAAAATCGCGTAGGCGGCTGTCAGATCGCCGCTGCTGATCTCATCATCGATCTGCGAACGGTATTGCTGAAATTCATCAATATCGGATTGATAAAAAAACGCTTTGGAAGGGTCGAGGTTGTCCAGATACTGGTCGAGCACTTTGCCCGACAGCTCATCATTCAGTACGATACTGTTGTAGTGATCTCTATTGAGTGATGTCACAATATCAGTGATTGTCTGGCTGTGAATGGAGTCCGGCTGCAAAACAGTCTGTGTCAGTGCGCTTGCCGGCAGTGCGGTCATCAGGCCTAATACGAGAGAAGAGGCGGCGACCAATCGACGTAAGTTACGAGAGTACATCAAGCTGTTTGTTCCTGTTTTGCTACGACATATTGAATCTGAGACAGACAAATGACCAGCTTGGTTCCGTAACTCAGAAAATCTGAGTGTAGTCTTGTCGCGTGCTGATGTAAAATCAACGGCTTATCTCATATTTATTAATTGAAGCGGGTATACCTATTGTGGTTATACGAGTTCTGGGCATTTTGGTTTTGTCGCTGTTAGTTACCATTACCAGCGGTTGTGGAGAAACAGAAGAGGAGAAACGGTTTCATCAGGAGCTGCTGGATAAAGCGCTTAATGATGATACTAAAAAAGAGGGCACACTGTTTTTGCAAAACAATGCCAAACGCGAAGGTGTCGTGGTGCTGGACTCTGGTCTGCAATACGAAGTTTTGCAGGCGGCAGACGGGCCCAGACCAGGTATACTCAATCGTGTTCGGGTAAGCTACACTGGCTGGACAGTGGACGGTGAACAGTTTGAAAGCTCAGCAGGTGCTGCTGAGAATCCTGTTTTTCCCATCAGGAATGTGATTAAAGGGTGGCGTGAAGCGCTGCTCAAAATGTCTCCGGGGGCGCGCTGGAAAATCTATCTGCCTTCCGAGCTAGGTTATGGTGCGCGAAGCCCCGGGGGCTTGGTGCCTGCGAATTCAGCACTGATTTTTGAAATAGAGTTGTTAGACATCCTGCCTGAGGAAAAGGCTGACGAATAATGCAAAAACAAGAATTTAATAAGAAACTGTTTGATTTTCTGGCGGCCTCGCCGACCCCGTTTCATGCGGTCTATGAGATGCGTGCACGGTTGCAGGAAGCTGGTTTTATTGAACTTGAAGAACATAATGCCTGGAATGTCCGGCCGGGGGGGCGTTATTTTATCGTCCGCAATGAGTCGTCCATTATTGCCTGGACTCTGGCCTCCAGTGCGAATCTTGCCGACACCGGTATCCGCATGGTGGGTGCTCATACCGACAGTCCTTGTCTGAAAGTAAAGCCGAATCCGGAAACCGTTAGTCAGGGCTGCCTGCGGCTTGGTGTTGAGGTGTATGGTGGAGCGCTGTTAAATCCCTGGTTTGACCGGGATCTGTCGCTGGCTGGCCGCGTCAGCTATATCAGTACCGACGGCGGAATGCGCAGCGAGCTGATTAACTTTGAACGCCCGGTGGCGGTAATCCCGAGTCTGGCTATTCATCTCGACCGCGAAGCCAATCAGGGCCGTAACGTTAATCCACAAACCGAGCTGCCACCGGTGATGGCGCAACTGCAGGGGGATGGCAAAGCGGAACTGCGTGATATCCTGAAAAAGGAACTATCGGCCAGGCATATTGATGATGTGGCTGAGATTCTGGATCACGAACTGTATTTCTATGATGTACAGAAGCCTTCCTATATCGGGCTTAATAATGAGTTTTTCGCATCGGCCCGGCTGGATAATCTGCTGAGCTGTTTTATCGGTATTGAGGCGCTGATCGAATCGAACTCAGATGAAAATACGCTGCTGGTGTGTAACGACCATGAAGAGGTTGGGAGCATGAGTGCCGCTGGTGCGCAGGGGCCGATGCTGAAGCAGTTGCTGGAGCGTTTGGCTCCCGATCCCGAGGCCCGCAACCGGATGATCGCCAACTCGATGATGGTATCAGTAGACAATGCGCATGCAGTGCATCCTAATTTTGCCGATAAACATGATGGTAATCATGGTCCACGGATGAATGCCGGTGCGGTGATTAAAATTAATGCCAATCAGCGTTACGCGTCCAATAGTGAAACGTCGTCGTTGTTCCGTCACATAGCACAGCAGGAAAATGTAACGCTGCAATCCTTTGTAGTGCGCAGTGACATGGGGTGTGGCAGTACGATCGGCCCGATAACCGCAGCCAATCTCGGTGTGAAGACCGTTGATATCGGTGTACCGCAGTTAGCGATGCACTCGATACGTGAGCTGGCAGGCAGCGATGACCCGGTCGGGCTGGCTAAGGTGCTCAGCCGCTTCTATTGTCAGGATAAGGTGTAAGGCCGTAGCGTATCCGTCAGTCTCATTTCCGTTCTGTAACTGAGCAGACCTGATTGTTGTGGAGGCGATATGAGGTGTCATATCGCCTCCACTCATGTTGGCTTCCGGAGCAGTCTGTTTTTGTCTCGTTCCCACGCTCCTGCGTGGGAATGCATATGCCAGGCAAGCTTTAGATAACTTAGCTTTTAAATCTCGTTCCCACGCTCCTGCGTGGGAATGCATATGTCAGGCACACTTTGGATAACCTGGCTTTTTATAAAAAACACATAAAATGATCAGGGTTATCCCTTCTGGCGGGAAGGCGTTCATCGATAGCTGACTCAAAGTGAGGATATGATGCGGCAAAAGATTATGCCGTAACAGCTGAATTCCTGAAGGTTTGCCGAGCGTGGTAATAAGGTAGGCATTCCCACGCAGGAGCGTGGGAACGAGTCGAATTCCTGAAGGTTTGTCGAGCGTGGTAATTAAGGTATGCATTCCCACGCGGGAGCGTGGGAACGAGTAAACTACAGGCTTCAGGATTTTCATAATCGACCGGTGCGATTGTATCGGATGATGAGGGAAGACTGGGCATTGCATGCCCTATAGGATCCCATCCCTCCCGTTCTCACATAATCTGAAATAGCCAATATTTCAGTTTTTCTTTGCCAGATCAGCCCCGACATAACTTAAATCGAAATTTTACTAACCTGATACAGCCCGCCGAGCACAATATATTCACTCTCACATCTGAATGCGCCGGGCAGCAGGTCGGGGAAGAACAGGATCTTACTGAAGGGCACCTGGCATTGCAGCAGGGTGTCGCCAAAGCTGTCGCACTGCTCCAGGCTGCTGCTGAAGGAGGTCAGGTTGTTAAGAATCACCGCTGAACGGGTTTTTGACCCCTGAAACAGGGTGTCGTATTCATCCAGCCGGTTAGTGGCGCGATAGAGTTTGTAATGTCGGCGGTCCGGGAAACGCCGGTGCAGTTCATACTGGCAATAGCTGTACAGCAGATCCAGCTGGCTTTCCAGACTGTTGGTGTTGTACAGACCGGCACTGCGTTCCTGAGTGTAGTTGAAGTAAATCTCTGATTCGAAATCCCGAAGCGGGCCTTTGTGATTGCGGGCCAGTAAGCCAAAGCGGGACTCTACCCAGCCTTTCATCACGGCGGCTTCACGGCTGTCAGAATCAAATAGCCAGCCACGTAATAAGCGCCGGTAATCAGCCTTGTGGCGTGCTTTTTTGTTGTTTTTTCGAACCGCGTTTACTGCCACAGATGCCCGTTCAGTTTGTTGATAGCCCGCTTCTTCCGGGGCGGAAAGCAGAAACGATGCCTGCATATAGGTTTCAAACGCCATCGCTCTGTCAGCGGGCGCGTCAATCTTATCCAAACGGTTAAACAGGGATTGATGAAAGGTTGCCACATTATCGAGAAAGATCGCTTCGGGATAGCGTTGAAATGTCAGGCTGCCCAAGATGATGGCAGGGTAATTGCAATGGTTCACCGGCAGGCGTGCGTAAGCGGGCAGTGTCGGTTCACCAGGGGCTATATGATGGATCAGTTCTAAGGGGGAGTCTGCCATGCGTTGTAAAATCTTCATCGACACGTGTCGCACTATTATATGGGCGATGGTCACTTGCCGGGTGATCTGCGTCAATAAGGAGGGAAAATGGTTTCACTCAATGAGCGTTATCAGGGCTGTCTACTCGGGCTGGCGGTGGGCGATGCGATCGGTACCACGCTGGAGTTTAAGCCTCCCGGTAGTTTTACGCCGATTGACGATATGCTCGGTGGCGGCCCGTTTTATCTGCAACCGGGGCAGTGGACCGACGATACCTCGATGGCGATCTGTCTGGCGGAGTCACTGCTTGAGTGCAACGGTTTTGATGCCGGAGATCAGATGCAGCGCTACACTCGCTGGTGGAAGGAGGGGCGACACAGCAGCACCGGACGCTGCTTTGATATTGGCGCCACGGTAGCGAATGCGCTGCATCTGTTTGAATCTTGTGGTGAACCCTTCAGTGGTGATGATCATCCGCTGTCTGCCGGTAATGGTTCATTGATGCGGCTGGCGCCGGTGGTGCTGTATTACAGTGAACACCCGGGGCTGATGGACTTTGTTACAGACGCTTCCCGCACAACCCATGGGGCACCGGAGTGTATTGATGCCTGCTGTTATTTCGCAGCCATCATTGCCCGCTGTATCCATGGTGCTAATAAAAATATGCTGATGTCATCTGCAGGCTATCTGCCGCAGAGCAAGAAGGTCAGGCTGATTGCAACCGAGGAGTTTCTGCAGAAACCGATTACCGAGATCCGCGGCAGTGGCTATGTGATCGATTGCCTTGAGGCGGCGCTGTGGTGTTTTTTCCATACCGAGAGTTTTGATGATGCGGTTTTGATGGCGGCTAATCTGGGGGATGATGCCGACACCACGGCGGCAGTGTGTGGCCAGATCGCCGGAGCGTACTACGGAATCAACGGTATCAGAAGCTCCTGGCTTGATCTGCTGCATGAGAAAATATTTTTGCTGTCGCTGGCGGATCAGCTCTATCTGCAAACAAGCGAAGCCAGGCTGAGCGCTGAGCTGATGAGTTAACCATTGATGACTGACGCTGAGTGACGAGAGTGATTGTCATAAACACGACAAACCGGTGGTGTGCCGGATAGCTTTGTTGTTGTAGTGCATCTGACAAGGCAATGCAGATCAAGCAGTTAACTGCGTTTCTGTTGCTGGCGTAGGTTTTGCAGTCAGACAATGATCAACTCCTGACAGAAAGCGATCTATGAAACCGAATTTAGACTGGTCTGACTACGAAAACGCGGGGCTGGGTGACGCCTACGCGGATATCCCCAAAACCGGCGGCAACTTTGCCAAAGCGGTGTCCGTGTGTATCAACAGCCTGGTGTGCCTCAGGCCAGTGACAAAAAGTGTTATGTGCCCCAGCTTTCGGGTGCGACAGGATGCTGCATTCTCACCCGGTGGCCGTAGTCGGCTGCTAAAACGGCTGCTGAATGATGAGATTACCGCTGCAGAGAAGCAGCAGTTAGATGAAGCGATGCGTGCCTGTGTCGGCTGTAAGGGGTGTAAACGGGAGTGCGAAAGTGGCCTGGATCTGGCGGCAATCCGCTCTGAATATCTGGCACAGCCTGACAATCGTAGTCGCTATCAACTGCGTGACCGGTTATTTGCCAACCTGCCGCTGTTACTCAGGTTCCCCAGTCTGCTGCGTGCAGGCGTTACTTTACGCAACCGCAGTCCGCTCATCAGAGGCTGGCTGGAACGCTATCTCGGTATCAGCGCCAGAGTGGCGCTGCCCATGCCCAGTCGCCATCGGTTGACTGAGATGACGCCGGGCAACGTTGTTGAGATTAAAGAGAATACTGTCCTGATGCTGACAGACAGTTTGTCCAAAGGGTTTTCTCCCGAGATCTTTATCGCCGCCCAGGAGGTGATGGCCAGAGCCGGTTATGATGTGCGCTTTCTAGGCGCCCGGGGTGGTGTAATGGAAGGGCGTAGCTGGTTTTCATCGGGCAATATTGATCAGGCCCGCCAGCAGGCATCCCGGTTGCTGGATGAGCTCAGCCCGTATATTGCCAGTCATACGCCGATCATCGGTCTGGAACCCTCATCAGCACTGATGCTGCGGGATGAATACCTGCAGCTGGGTCTGAATGAAAACGCCACCGCGCTGGCGAAAAATGTTTACCTGTTTGAAGAGTTTATCGCCCGGGAGATCAGCGCCGGACGGTTCAACCTGCCACAGCGTACAACAATTGGGAAAAAGGTGTTGGTGCATGGTCATTGTCACCAGAAAGCGGTTGGTGCGATGAAGTCCGTGCGCAAAGTCCTGAAACTGATACCGGAGCTTGAGTTTGAGTTTATCGATAGCAGTTGTTGCGGCGGTGGCGGTAGCTTTGCCTATGAAAAAGAGCATCAGCAGGATTCTGAAAAGATGTTTAATCTGGCGCTGCAATCGGTGCTGGCAGCCGAGCCGGACGCGCTGGTGGTCGCCAATGGTTTCTCCTGCCGCTCACAGATCCAGCACTATGCTGAGCGCAAGACACTGCATCTGGCTGAACTGTTACAGATGACGTTATAGTTGCGGACTTTATAACAGAGACCTCTATCACCCTAATCAGCACGTCTGGCAGGCCGTTAACAGGGCCATCACATACGACCAGATGTTGCTGATGTTAAACACAGTTTTTGTTTTGGATCGTTTTTCTTTAAGGCCGGCTTTGTTTAAGGCCGCGTTTCTCACCGGCGTCACCGCTGTTTTTCTGCGATTCAAGTCAGTCCTCCTGAAGATATTGATGCTGTTACACCATCATATTTTTTCTCCTTCACAACATCCCCGGTTAAACCCGTTTGTTGAGCGCTCATCTCACTGGTAGCACACCTTCCTGCTTATGTAGTCTTTCTGACAAAGACTCAGTTTTGTTGTGTGTTGTCGTATGCTGTTTTTTATAACTGTCTGTTTATAAAGCGGTTCTTACTTGGAATGTAGTTTGCAGTATCCCTATGCAATGAAGGCGAATTAACACATTTTCGCTTAGTACGCTCAGTCATACGATAAGGTCCAGTGAGGTTGCTGATGTCTGCAAACAGAGTAGTGACAATCAACGATACAACGCTCCGTGACGGTGAGCAGACTGCCGGTGTTGCTTTCAATGCGGATGAAAAAATTGCCATAGCGCAGGCGCTGCATCAGGCGGGTGTCCCGGAACTGGAGATTGGTATTCCGGCGATGGGCACCGCTGAATGTGAGGTGATCCGCTCGATTGCTGCGCTGCCTCAGCGTCCGCAGTTGATGGTCTGGTGTCGGATGTGTGACACCGATATTGCAGCGGCTAAAACGACCGGTGTCGATACCCTCAATCTTTCAATCGCGGCGTCAGCACAACAGATTCGTTATAAGCTGGGTAAAACTCCAGAGTGGGTGTTGCAGCAGATCGATTACTACGTAAAAAGCGCGGTTGATCTGGGCTTCAGCGTCAGTGTTGGCTGTGAAGATTCCTCGCGGGCAGAACCTGATTTTCTGAAGACCATGTTTGAAGTGGCGGCCAACGCCGGTGCTAAACGGGTTCGCTATGCAGATACGCTGGGGTTGATGGAACCCTTCTCTCTGTTCAGCGTTATCAGCGATCTGCGGGCATCGACCGATCTGGAGATCGAGATGCATGCCCATGATGATCTGGGTCTGGCGACCGCTAACTCGATGGCAGCGATCTGTGCCGGGGCCACCCATGTGAATACCACGGTGAATGGTCTGGGCGAACGGGCCGGTAATGCCGCCCTGGAAGAGGTGGTTATCGGCCTGTCGCAGCTTTATGGCATCGATTGTGGTGTTGACTTCACCCGTCTGCCAGGCCTTTCAACCATGGTTGAGCAGGCATCCGGACGGCTGGTTCACTGTCAGAAAAGTGTGGTTGGCAGTCATGTCTTTACCCATGAGTCCGGCATTCATACCGATGGCTTGTTAAAAGATCAGCGCAACTATCAGGGGCTTGACCCGCTTAAGCTGGGTCGCTCACATCAGTTGGTTTTGGGTAAACATTCCGGGGTTAACACGGTTAAACATGTCTATCAGGAGCTGGGAATATCACTCAGCCGGGAACAGGCCGGGATTCTTCTGGCCGAGATCCGTCAGCGGGTCACCCTGAATAAACAAAGTCTCTCTCCGATAGAACTGATCCGCCTTAGTGAAGAACTTTTACCGGTTGCGGGGGAGATCTATGCACCATCTATTGTGGCACTTTGAACCCGCGCTCAATTCTGGCACGCAGTGCGCTGTAGTTTCAGATGTAGTGGTGACTACAGTGGTTAATGCAGGGGGACGCGGATGAACATGAAACTGGAGGCTATTCCGATGATAACCAGCAGTCCTGAGGGGCTTTGGGCGACCTGGAAAGAGGATGTGAACTGCGTCTTCGACCGTGATCCTGCGGCGCGTAACTACTTTGAGATTTTGCTGACCTATCCCGGCGTTCATGCGGTTCTGATGCATCGGCTTGCACATAAGTTATGGAAAGCTAAGTGGCTTTTCAGTGCTCGTTTACTGGCTTATCTGGTGCGCCTGCTGACCAACGTCGATATTCATCCCGGTGCCCGTGTCGGTGCCCGGCTGTTTATTGATCACGGTGCCGGTGTTGTTATCGGTGAGACCGCTGAACTGGGTGATGATGTCACCCTGTATCACGGCGTTACTCTGGGAGGCACCAGCTGGAATAAAGGTAAGCGGCATCCAACCCTGGGAGACCGGGTGCTGATCGGTGCCGGCGCAAAAATTCTGGGGCCTATCACCGTTGGTGCAGATGCCAGGGTGGGTGCAAACTCTGTGGTTGTCGGCAATGTACCCGAGGGGGGCACCGTCGTCGGTATTCCGGGTCGGGTGGTCACTGATCAGAAAGTCAACGCCGGGCCGGGCGGCATCAACCTTAACCATCATATGATTCCCGACCCTGTCGGCCGGGCGATGGCCTGCATGCTGGAGCGGATCGATAAGCTGGAAGCGCAACTGGAAAAGCAGGGCGCGCTGGAGGTCGGTTATCAGTTTAAATTTTACAGTCAGTGTGAGCCCAACAGCGATATTTGTGACAACGAGTGCCCAGACGGCAAGAAATTTGCGCATGCGCATGGAGAGTGATTATGGATCTGCACAGTTTTGAAGACGGTGATCTTTATTTTGAAACGCCTTTAGCGCCAGAGGTAATAGCATTACTGAATCAGGCCGCAGAGGCGTATGCCAATGGCGGGGCTGAATCCTTTCTGATGAAAGCGCGCTTTATGGCTCCTGATAACCTGATGGTGCTGGTGGCGTTGTACCGTTTTTATTACTACCAGCATCGTTATATCGAGGCGCTGGGCATTGCTGAGGACGCGCTGGATGTTTCCGGGCGGATGTTTGGCTTTGACCTGGGCTGGCGGCGGATGACCTTGCAGCATCTGTCTTTCGGCATGGTTGAGTCATTTGGCATGGTGCGTTTTTATCTGCTGGCGCTGAAGGGCAGTGGTTATCTGTGCCTGCGTCTGGGAGAGCTTGAAGAGGGGATCGACCGGCTGGAAAAAGTGGTTGAGCTGGATAGCCCGGACCGCCTGGGCGCCCGGTCGCTATTAGAAGTGGCTTACAACCAGAAAGGGATCTATTCGCTAGATCAACGAATGAGTGCATGAGGTGAGACGATGAGCGATATGACATTTATGGATGACCTGGAAGAACTCAGTTCAGCTGAAGATTTTCTGGAATATTTCGACATTGAGTTCGACAGGAGTGTGGTACAGGTAAACCGGTTGCACATTATGCAGCGTTTTCACGATTACCTTAAAGATCTGCCCGACGCTGATCAGGTCGCCGATATGGACGGCTACAAAGCGGCGTATAAAGAGTATCTGACAAAGGCCTATGAGGATTTTGTCAGCTCCGATGCGCTGACGGAAAAAGTGTTCCGGGTGTTTCATATGAAAGGTCCGCAAACCACTTTTGTACCGCTCGATCAGATTCTGGAGTAATACCTTATGCGGCCTAAATATGAATACGGCAGTGAAGTCAGACTCATCCGAAATGTGCGTAATGACGGTACCTATCCGGGAACAGAGGTGGGTGAGCTGCTGATGCGACGGGGTGAAGTGGGCTGTGTTTACGATGTGGGTACATACCTGCAGGACCAGCTGATCTACCGGGTTCATTTTTTAGAGGCCGGGCGCACCGTCGGCTGTCGTGAAGAGGAGTTAATTGCCGCCGATGCTGAATGGATTCAGAACCGTTTTGAGTTCAGGGATCAGGTACTGATTCTGTGCGATCTGCGCATGGGTGAACAACTGATTGCCAGCAAAGGCGATCAGGGAGAGATAGAAGGGGTTCTGCGGGAAGACCAGAGCGATATTCAGTACAACCTGTATATCAATGGTCACAGTATCTGCATTCCTGAACGCGCGTTGGCAGCGGCACCGGCGGCAGATGATTTTGTTGACGCAGCCACCGAAGCGGCACGAGGAGGAGACTATGGTTAATTCCGATGCTAAGACCGAAGCAGTTTATGCGCTGTTCAAACTGTCGTGGAGTCAGTTTGAGTGCGCACCTGACCAGCTGGATGCAAAGCAGAAAAGAGAAGCGGCCGGTCTGATCGCCAACCAGCTGGAGATCGAACGGGCGGTGCTGAGTTCTGAGATGAGCCAGGGGGTAATTATCTCCGGGGGCCAAGTGAAGAAGTCGATTGAAGAGATTATGGCACGCTATGAAAGCGAGATCGCCTTCGACCATGCGCTTGAACAGGCGCACCTGACCCTGGATTTTCTCCGCGAGGGGGTTCGCCGGGACCTTCTGGTCGAGGCGACGCTTGAGCGGGTTTCCGCCAGTGTACCAGAGGTTAGCAACGCTGAAGCCGAGCTGTTCTATTACTTTCACCCGGACCGGTTTGCCGTCAAAGAGCGACGCACAGTGTACCATATCCTGATTACGGTTAACGATGATTATGCCGAAAACAGTGCGGATCAGGCGTTTGCCCGGATCTGCGACATTCGTGACCGGGTATTTAAGAAGCGCTCGCGCTTTAAAGAACAGGCGCAAAAACACTCCGAATGCCCGACCGCACTGCATGGCGGCAAGATCGGCAATGTTGAACGGGGGCAGCTCTATCCGGAACTGGACGCCGTATTGTTTTCTATGCAGGCAGGTGAGATCAGTGAACCGGTACTCTCCTCGATTGGCTACCATCTGCTGTACTGCACAGAGATTGATCAGCCGCGCAAACTCCCTCTTGAAGAGGTCCTTCCTAAGTTAAAAGCCTCACTGCGTGATCGACAGCAAGCGATCTATCAGCGGCAGTGGATTAAAGAACAACTTACGCATCAGACAGCGATGCCACAGGCGGTGAATTCATGAGTGAAAAAGAGAAAATCAAATGTTCTTTTTGTGGTGTACAGCAGTCTGCCGAAGTGCCGCTGATATCGGGTAATGAAGGCTATATCTGTTCTGCCTGTGTTGAACTGGCCTATAAAGTCTCCAGCAGTTGGGGACAGAAGGTGCAGCAACATGACCTGTCTGAATCGCTGATGACACCAAAAGAGACCAAAGCGCATCTGGACCAGTATGTGATCGATCAGGAGGGAGCCAAAGAGATTCTTTCTATCGCCATCTATAACCATTATCAGCGGCTGCTCAATCTGAACAGCAACGACTCGATCACCGATATTGATGGCGGCGTCGAGCTGGAAAAATCCAACGTGTTGATGGTTGGCCCATCCGGCACCGGTAAAACCCTGTTGGTGAAAAGCCTGGCCCGGGTGATTGGTGTGCCCTTTGTCGTGGCCGATGCCACCACTCTGACCCAAGCGGGTTATGTCGGTGAAGATGTTGATGTCATTATGCGCCGTCTGGTGGATGCCGCCGATGGCGATGTGCAGCGGGCTCAGTGGGGCATTGTTTATATTGATGAGGTCGACAAACTGGCGGACAAGAGCGGTGGCGCTGCCTCCACCCGCGATGTCTCCGGCGAAGGGGTGCAGCAGGCACTGCTGAAAATGGTCGAAGGCCATGATGTCAAACTGCCGAAAAGCGGTCGTCGCGGTGATAACGGCGATGAGATCATCAACACCACCAATATTCTCTTTATTGTGGGTGGTGCGTTCCCCGGTCTGGAAGAGCATGTTAAAGGGCGGTTACGCCCCGATGGTGTAGGTATTGGCTTTCAGGCGGCATTTGTGGCCGACAAAGAGCACACCCATGATGAACTGCTGGCCGAACTGAAACCGGAAGATCTGCAGAAATTTGGTCTGATCCCTGAATTTGTCGGGCGTTTCCCGGTGGTCACCTTCCTCCATGAGCTGGATGCCGAAGCGCTGGTGCGGGTGCTGACCGAACCGAAAAACTCGCTGCAGAAACAGTATCGCCAGCTGTATTCCTATCAGGGGGTTGATCTGGTGTTCACCGATGATGCTCTGACACGGATAGCGGAGCTGGCCTGTGCCCGTGGCAGCGGTGCCCGGGGGCTGCGTTCAATTATGGAATCGGTGCTGCGTAAAAGCATGTACGAGATGCCATCGAATCCGCAACTGAAACAGGTGATTGTTGACCGTGAAGGGGTTGATGATGCCAGTGAACTGATCGTCAGAGAGGTTCTGCTGGACCCTTCTGAAGAGACATTTTCTACTGCTGAAGCTGCGGATGGTTAAGCGTTGCTGAGTGGCTATTAACGATAAAAACGGCTGAAAGTTCAGCCGTTTTTTATCGCTAACGCAGCGGTTGCCGATGGTTTTGGGAAGGATAGATGATGTCAGAAACAGATCAGGTTAAGCGGTTATGGGTTGCTAACCGTCAGCAGTTAACAGAGCGTTCATTTATCCTGTTTGACTGTGTTTATGCGGAAACCGTAAGCTCCGTAATTCTGGTGCGCTCCTCCGGTCAGTGCTACGGCTATCTCAACCGCTGTGTACATATGCCGTTTCGTCTGGATTGTGAAAGCAACGATATTTTCAGGGTCACTGACAACCGCATTAAGTGTTCGATGCATGGCATTATATACCATCCTGAAACAGGGGCTTCTCTGAGTCCGACGATGTGTACCGGAGAAACACTAACCCCTGTTCAGACAGAGGAAGATGACGAGGGAATCTGGATTGTGGATGAGCGGGTCGAACTGCGCTCTCAGGGAAAAGACTGCGCCGGTAATTGAGATATTCCTGTCTATACTAATCTGAGTTCTGGCCGCACACACAGAGGAGTCGTTTAGTATGAACCGTTGGATCTACCCTGGAATCAGCCCCTGGTTAAACCTGTTTAAGTCGCCACTCAGTGGTGATGTGACACAGGATATATCGCCAGTGACCAGTTGGTGGTCACCGCAGATTGAACTCAATTTTGCCGGTAACCGGCCTATCGAAAACGCAGTGGTTCGGGATGTGGCCAGCTATGGTAAGCAGCTGGGCATTATCACCGATGTGTTGTTACAACTGACAAAAGAGGAAACCGGTGAAGCAGTCGACCAGCTGCGTAAACTCGCCGCCGATGTCGAGGCGATAAAGCAGCAACATCTCGCCGCTAGCATCAGCACACTGAAAACCGGGTTGGTCAAACTCAGGTCGGAAGACCCTGAGGGGTATAAAAAGCTGATGGATGAGCTGCAGCAGGGATGAATGGGTATAGATGACGATTCAGTCCTGCGGGCAGTGGTTAACACCTCAGTTTTCGGCGACTGGAAAGTAGGGGATTATCTCCTCCCTGAACGTCAGCGATCCGTTCTTAACCGTCCCTCTGACGACATGGATAACCATAGAGTCGGTGCCGAAATTCTCGTAATAGAGAAACATATTGGTATCGTTGGGGGTATTACTGCTGGACAGTGATCCATTCTTATACTGAGTGAAGGTGTGCCGGTGGTACAGATCGGTTGACCGCATAATCGACAATTGATGGGTATGGCCGCAGAAAACATGCTCGATTTTATGCTCTCGTATGAATTCGACAACCATTCTTGAGTTGAACAGCGGATCTGAATCAGTATCGAGGATGGAGTAGTGATTCAGCAGTAGTATGCGATCATAACTGGCTTTGCTAATGGCATCAGACAGCGTTCTCAGCATCTCCTTGTCGACAAAACCGTTGTCGTCATAGAGCGAGTTGGCATCGAGGCAGACCAGCAGAATCGATTCACCGTTGATGCTGATGTTTTTCAGGAAATTGATATCGGTAAAATGGTCTTTTATGCCATTGGTACTGCCAAGCAGAAAAATATTATTCTTCTTACAATTCTTCCGATTCAGGGGGCGAAGGACATCTACATCGTCGATATACTGACGAAAGTAATCTGCACTGCGCATATTGCGTTTGTCATGATTGCCCGGAATCGAGACGATATGCGGGCAGTTAATCGCCTTTAAAAAATTACCAGCAGCTTCAAACTCGCTTTCGAGAGCGTCGGTCGTATTATCGCCGGTGTTGATGACAATATCGGCAGCATAGCTGTTCAGTTTTTCCAGCAACAGCTCACTTTTTCCCAGCCAGTGACGGGGGCCAAAATGCATATCTGAGATGTGTAGTAGATTCATTTTGTGTCGGGTAAACCCTTTGCCAAAGCAGGTGAATTGTGCCAATAAAGCAGCATTCAGGCGAGTAATCTGGGTTCAGTTGCACAGAGCTTCCACCAATAGCCCCTGAGTATGTCAACATACTGTGACAAACAACAGCGATATAAAAAGCGATTAGGAAATGGGCAGGTTTATTTGATTTTCCTTAGCGGTTTAATCGCTGAATAAGCGATTAAACCGGCAGTTCCATCTTATCGCTGTCAGCCCGACCCAATAGCGGGTATAGTGTACGAGTTAGTTTCCCCTGCATCGGGCCTACTGGCCAGCACGCCGCTATTCTTCTTATTGTTAGCTTTATTGTTCAACACGGCTTTTTCGACTTTTTCCAGAGCTTGTTTCCTTAGCTTTCTTTAAGAGCCTTTTCAAAGCGCATTTTTCGACCCTTTTTCACCTATTTGCCTGTACGCAAATAGAGTAGATTTTCGCACCGACTGTCAGTTCTTCTCAGTACCTATGGGAATGGCCCGATTGTTAGCATATCTCTGATGTTGAGCAGCTGCTGCCCATGATTTTTCAGCGAGTGATGGTGCGTTGTTGATTTGTCCTTTTCTCTCAGGAGCACCATGACTACCACTACTGAAGACGTTCATGAACTACAACCCGCGATTCTTTCCTATGTGAAAGACCTGCCTAATCTCTGCTCACTTGCGGGCCTGGCCTGCACACTGTCTGCGATCTATTTCTGTATTATCGGCGTGTATGAAGCGGCGATGATCGGCATGATATGGGCCGTTGCCTTTGACTGGGCCGATGGCCTGGTGGCGCGACGCATGAAGGGGCGCACCGGCAATGACCGTATCTTTGGTGGTCAGCTGGATCTGGTAATAGACATTGTCAGCTATGGCGTCACCCCCGCGATTCTTCTACTGAGTTATGGACAGTTTGATCCTGTCTTTCTGCCTGCCGCTTTCATTGTCATTGCTGCCAGCGCGATACGTCTGAGTTACTTCAGTACCTATGGTTTGTCAGACCAGTCCAGATATACCGGCCTGGCCATGGATAACAACAATATTGTGCTGGTGTTTATCTTCCTCTTAGAGGGCGTTATTCCCCGGGAGATATTCGCTGTGATTTTCTATGTCAGCGCCGTAGGGCTTGCTGTACTCAATGTTTCTCAAATTAAAACCCCAAAACTGTCTGGCAATCCCAGAAACGTTTTTTTACTGGCGTTTTATACGCTCGGAATCACCAGTATTTACAGTTGGCAGCTTCTATAACTGGTAACAGTACTAGCAACAGTGTCGTTACCAACGGCACTTAAAATAATTTATTGAGGGGATAAACTGCCCATGATTGTATATACCGTAGGTACGTTTGATTTGTTGCATGTAGGTCACGTTGCGTTACTCGAATACTGTAAGTCATTAGGGGCTGTGCTGGCCGTTGGCGTTGCTTCAGATGAAGTTGTCCGCTCTTACAAGCCCAATGTTCCTGTTATTCCGCTGGAACAACGGATGGAGATGCTGAGGGCGTTGCGTTGTGTTGATATTGTGCTGCCGTACTATGAACTTGAATATGTATCCGGCTGCAAAGAGGTAAGTGCTGATATTTTCGTGATTGGCGAAGACTGGGGAAGCCAACCTCACAATGTCGCGGTAGAAGCGTATCTGGAATCGGAAGGCAAGCAGATCAGGCAAGTGGCCTACAACCCGCGCACATCCTCATCGACGATAAAGCAAAATGTGATGACCCAGCCTTACAAATCAAACGATTCAAATGTGGTTTTTGCGTCCTGATATCGCCCTCAGAGAAAAACAGAGGGGGAGTAAAATCCCCGGCTTTGATTGTTTTGAACTCTGTTAACGATTGAGTATCCTGCCTGGTTTTTTAAATGCTTATCTCAAAAGCTTATCTAAAGAGCGTATCTGAAAAATAGCTCTCAACCAGAGAGTGCCCCGGTTCTGTTTTCATCTAGCCATTAATGACAACATAAATGGGCCTCCCTGTTTATGTTTGTGTATTATCTGTGTTTTTACTATCTCTGCAGAAGTGAATTCATGAGCGATATCCTCCAACAACTGACTGAAAGCCTCGGCCCCAAAGCGATACTTACCGGTACTTCGATGGGTGACAGATGTAAGACCGACTGGAGTGGCGTTGAGGGGATGCTGCCGCTGGCTGTGGTCAGACCTAAGACCACAGCAGAGGTGTCCACCGCTGTTAAGCTGTGTAATGCGGTAGAACAGCGGATTGTTATTCAGGGGGGCATGACCGGTATTAGTGGCGGTGCTGTTCCACAAGCGCAAGAGATCGCGATATCACTGGAAAGAATGACGGGTGTGATTGAGGTTGATGTGGACTCAATGACACTGACCGCTTATGCCGGAACGCCTCTGCAGGTGATTCAGGAAGCCGCCGACGCGGTTGGGCTGTGTTTCCCTTTGGATATGGGCTCACGGGGGAGTTGTACTATCGGTGGTAATGTCGCCACCAACGCCGGTGGTAATCAGGTTATCCGCTATGGGTCGGCACGTGCCTTAATACTGGGGCTGGAAGCGGTGTTGCCCGACGGCACCATTATCAGCTCACTCAACAAGATGTTAAAAAATAATGCCGGTTTTGATCTGAAGCAGCTGCTGATTGGCTCCGAAGGAACGCTGGGGATCGTGACAAAAGTGGTGTTGCGCCTTTTTCCAAAGATGACATCCGTTCAGACGGCCCTCTGTGCGGCACCGGACTTCCCGACTATTCTGAAACTGCTGAAATACACCTATGCATCACTGGGGGAGGGGCTTAGCTCTTTTGAGGTGATGTGGGCGAACTACTATGACGACGTGATAGAAAACGTGGAGCAGGCCCGCAGCCCTTTTCAGGAAGCCCACCCCTTTTATGTTCTGATTGAATACAGCGGTCAGGATGATCAGCGTGATAGTGAAATGTTTAGCAAAGTGTTATTTCAGACCATGGAGCAGGGGATGACCACCGATGTCGTCGTGGCACAATCCGTTGCCGATGCGGACTCTTTCTGGATGATACGCGATAGTATTGGCGAACTGTTATCTGTAATGGGGCCGGTTGTTAACACCGATATCAGCGTGCCGATCAATCGAATGCAGGCCTTTATGGAACATTTAGAGCCGATGCTCTATGCCACATTCCCGAAGATCAAATTGCGTATTTTTGGCCACATCGGCGACAGTAATCTGCATATCTGTGCCGGTACGGGATCAGCAGACGATTTAGCGGCGATCTCGGCCAGGATGATGGCGGTTGTCGGTGAATTTCAGGGCTCGATTTCTGCCGAGCATGGCATCGGTGTGTTAAAGCGAAAGTACTTACATCACTCCAGAACGGAGGAAGAGATCGCCCTGATGCGCAGACTCAAAGAGACGTTAGATCCTAAAGGGATACTGAACAGTGGCCGGGTTCTATAGTATCAAGGGTTTCATAGCAGCAAGCGATTATCTACCGCCTCTTAATGATGCTGTTCTGATACAGTCAACCGAACACCCGATATTCACTTTCACATTTCAATGGATGCGGAGTCAGACAAGAACAGGACCCTACTGGAGGGGGCTGGATCGACGAAATCATAGTAGTGCTCAAGGTTATTCATGATCTGAGGTGATTGGCAATGTGCCAGCTAATGTCTCCGTGATTGGAATACAGGGACGAAACATACACTGCAGAAACAGTATCGTCAGCTATATACCGGTCAGGGGAGCACTTAACCGTGTTGCCGAACCCATCAGGGAAGCGGTGTTCGTGGTTTGATTATGAGATCGGTGCTGCGAAAAAATATGTAGAGATGCCATCCAATTCTCAGCAGAAGCTGGTGATAGTGGATCATTAAGGGGGTGATGATGCCTTGTAATAGATTGTTTGGGCTCCGTTCCCCCCCCCCCCTTCAAGCGTTAAATTCTTCGGTAAAAGTCGCTGCAGGCAGAACCATATAGCATGGGAAAAGTGAAAAAAAACGGCAGAGTTTTCAGCTGATTTTTTTAGCTTGATCCCTGCAAACTATCGAGATTCTGCTAACAGAGATTACTTTCATCTGAAAAACCGGCATCGTTTGCTCGGTTCATTTCCTCTCTTTCATCAAAAGTTTTTTTATCCAGTGGTTGCTATCAAAAATATGTACTGATTGTCTCGGGCGTTGGTATTTTTTAAAACCAAGACGCTAGTAGTAGGGATTTTTTGAGCAAAATTTTAATAGAAATTCATTAAATTGATAAAATATTTATCGTTTTATCGTAAATCTCTTGACTGGTCGATATTAATCAATAATGATAAATATCGTATCGATATATCTCTTATGTAGAAAAAAAACAATTCTTACCAGAACGATGACTTAGGTAAGATCCAAGAGGAAACGTCATGAAACGTATTGCAAAGTCGCTTAAAAATGCATTATCTACCGCCACCGTCGCGTCCCTGTTAGTTGCTGCAACAACATCTGTTGTACAGGCAGATGATGAAAAAATTCGCTGGAAAGTACAGGCTGTTTTTGGCACCCATCTTCCTGCTTTGGGAGACCCAATCAAACTGGTCGCTGAGCAGATAAAAAATGCTTCGGGTGGTGATATTCAGTTTAAGGTGTATGAGCCAGGAAAACTTGTTCCCCCTTTTGGTATCACTGAAGCTATAAAAAATAAGCAGTTAAATGCCGGTTATACCTGGTTGGGTTATGACCAGGGTAAGATTCCTGCGGCTGCGTTACTGGCTGCGGTCCCTTTCGGTATGGAACCCTGGGAGTATGCGAGCTGGTGGTATGAGGGGGAAGGTAAGAAACTTGCTGAAGATCTCTATGCTAAACACAATGTTCATCCGGTGCTGTGTAGTGTCATCGGGCCTGAAACTGCAGGCTGGTTTAAGAATGAACTGAAAAGCATGGACGATTTCAAAGGGCTGAAGATCCGGTTTGCCGGTCTCGGTGGTAAAGTGCTGCAGAAAGCCGGGGCGTCTGTCACCGTGTTACCCGGTGGCGAAATCTTCCCTGCCCTGGAAAAGGGGGCCATCGATGCGTCAGAGTTTTCTATGCCTGCAATTGATCAGTTGATGGGCTTTGACAAAGTTGTTAAGAACAACTACTTCCCAGGCTGGCATCAAACTTTCACGGCGTCACATCTTGTCGTTAATAAAGAGACATGGGATGGGCTGGAGGATTCCACAAAAGCCATCATCGATATGGCCTGTACTGCTGGTACTTTCCGCGCGCTGACCCGGGGGGAATCTCTGCAGGGGAAAGTTCTGGCTGGCTTTCCTGAGAAAGGCGTTACCGCCCGGAGCATGCCTAAAGAGATGCTGAGTGAGCTGAAAAACCTTACCGATGAGGTGATGCAGGAAGTCTCTGCTAAAGATGAAAACTTCAAAGTCATCTATGAATCTCAGAAGGCCTTTATGGATGAATATAAAGCTTGGCGTAAGCTCGCTTACCTGCCTAAAGACCTTTAACGCATCCAACACTCTTAACTCAAATAATCCATACGTTGCCCTGCTGACCTGACCCCAGGTCAGCATTACTCCTGTTCCTTTACGACACAGGCGGGGGGCGTGTGCCTGCAAGAGTCGTTCAGTGAGGAAAGTAATGAAATCTGAACATATAAATTTACCAATCGATCATGTTGATCTGGACAGGTTGGCACACCATACAGAGTTGCCCCACACCCGGATATCAACCTCGATAGATAAGCTGCTGAACAGTATTGGCCATTTATTCTCATGGACCTGGATCGTGCTGATGGCCGTGATCATTCTCAATGTGTTTATGCGCTATGCGCTGGATGAGGGTCGCATAGAGCTTGAGGAGTTACAGTGGCATCTGTATGCCCTGGGCTGGCTGATGGGGCTTTCCTACTGTTATGTGCATGACGACCATGTACGGGTCGATCTGTTTCATGATCGGATGAAACTGAAAACTCAGGCCTGGATTGAACTTCTGGGGATCCTGTTTCTGTTGACGCCGTTCCTGATCATGGTGATGTGGTACGCGATTCCGTTTATCCGCTACTCCTGGGAGCTGGGAGAGGTTTCTGCAGCACCTGGCGGATTACCCTATCGGTGGGCAATTAAAGCGATACTGTTTATTTCATTCGCGCTGCTCTCTCTGGCCCTGATCTCGCGTTTGTCCAGAGTACTTAGTCTGCTGTTTATACCAAAAACAGCAAGCGAAAGCATATTGGTTAGGAGATAGGTTACGTTATGGAAATCAATGAAATTCTCGCTCTGACCATGTTTGGATGTTTTATCGTCTTTCTGTTCAGCGGTTTTCCCGTGGCCTGGGTGTTGGGCGGAGTTGCGCTGCTGTTTTCAGTCATCGCAATGATGGCAGACCAATGGTTTGATGCCTTTATCGGTATTGACTGGAACTATGTGTCGATTGTTATCCCCCGAATCTGGGCGGTGATGACCAATTGGGTGTTGGTGGCTTTGCCGATGTTTGTGTTTATGGGCCTGATGCTGGACCGCTCAGGGGTTGCCGAAGACCTGATGAGTAATCTGGCAAAACTATTTGGCAAGGTGCGTGGCGGTCTGGCCGTTACAGTAACCTTTGTTGGGCTACTGTTGGCCGCTTCAACCGGTATTATCGGTGCTTCGGTGGTGTTGTTAGCCGTACTGGGTGTGCCACTGATGATGCGGGAAGGTTATAGCAAGGAGCTGGCCTGCGGTACCGTATGTTCTACTGGTACTCTGGGAATTCTTATCCCTCCCAGCATCATGCTGGTCATGATGGGTGACCGGATTGGAATCTCTGTTGGTGATCTGTTTTTGGGCGCACTGTTCCCCGGCCTGTTACTGGCTCTGTTGTATGTCAGCTATATCATGATATTTGCCTGGTTGAAGCCTGAATCTGCTCCCGCTCCGCAGCATTCAGAGCGGGTGTCATTGAAAATTCTCCTGCAGGTACTTTGGTCTGTTTTGCCGACGGCGGGACTGATCTTAGCGGTGCTGGGATCGATCTTCTTTGGCATAGCGACGCCAACTGAGGCCTCAGGTGTTGGAGCGCTAGGCGCTACTCTGCTGGCTATGAGCAAGAAACGGCTGTCCCTTCAGGTACTGCGGGAAGTGAGTCATGAAACTACTAAAACGACTGCATTTATTTTTGCTCTGTTACTGGGTGCCACAGCGTTCTCGCTGATATTCCGGGGACTGGGTGGAGATGAATTGATTGAAGGAACGTTGACCGGTCTGCCATTTGGTCCGACTGGGATTGTGATCTGTATTTTAACAGTGACCTTTATTCTGGGTTTCTTCCTTGACTGGATTGAGTTGACTCTGATTATTTTGCCGCTGGTGGCTCCGGTCGTGGCGGGGCTGGGATTTGATCTGGTCTGGTTCACTGTGTTGTTTGCGGTTTGTTTACAAACCTCTTTCCTGACGCCACCGGTTGGCTTTGCGCTGTTTTACATGAAAGGGGTGGCTCCAGAGGGGATCTCGCTGGGGCATATATACAGGGGTGTGATGCCGTTCATTATCATCCAGCTTATCGGGCTGGTCATTGTTTTCTATTGGCAGGGGATTGTTACCTGGTTACCTGCTATCGCGTATTCACAGTAACCCAGAAGGAGACTGCTAATGAAATGTTCAATATTGCAGTCACTTTTCTCTTTTATGATTGGAACAATAGGTGTTGATATGTCTACTCAAATAATTCTGCCGCGTATTATGCAGGCTGGTGAAAATGCCAGCCATGAACTGCCAAATATCCTAACCAGTCTGGGGTGTAAGAAGCCTCTGATCATTACCGATAAGGTGATGGTGGGGTTGGGATATATCACCAATATTGAGAATAATCTGGCCAATCACCGGATCTTCTGTGATGTGTTTGATGACACCGTGCCGGAACCGACGGTTAACTCGATTATGGCCGGAGTGGAAAAAGTTTATAACGGTGACTACGACTCAATTGTTGCAGTCGGTGGTGGTAGTCCGATTGATAGTGCTAAGGCCATATCGATACTGGGTAAACTGGGTGGCGAGATGCGGGATTATAAATTCCCCCGTATCGTTAATGAAGCGGGATTGCCCATTATCGCAATTCCCACTACCGCAGGAACTGGCTCCGAGGTGACTAAGTTCACCATTATCACTGATGAGAGATGTGATGAAAAAATGCTTTGCGTCGGGATTGGGTTTATGCCGGTGGCAGCACTGGTCGATTTCAATTTAACCCTGAGTCTGCCTCCTCGTATTACTGCTGATACCGGCATCGATGCGCTGACCCATGCGATGGAAGCCTATGTCAGTCAGAAAGCCAATGACTACAGTGACTCGCAGGCATTGGCGGCGATGCGACTGATCGGTCCTAATCTTCGTCGGGCCTATCATGATGGTCAGGATAAAGCGGCCCGGGAAGCAATGATGCTGGGCTCAACTCTGGCGGGGGTGGCTTTTTCCAACGCCTCTGTAGCATTGGTTCACGGTATGAGTCGTCCGATCGGGGCTTTCTTCCATGTGCCTCATGGACTCTCTAACGCCATGTTATTGCCCGCCGTGACCGAGTTCTCAATCCCATCCGCTGCTGAAAGGTATGCTGATTGTGCCCGGGCTATGGGGGTGGCGAGTGAGCAGGATAGCACTGAAATCGCTAATACGAAGTTACTCGATGAGCTGAATGCGCTGAATAAGGAGCTGGAAGTCCCGACACCGGCACAGTATGGCATTAAGCGTGAGGAGTTCTTCTCTAAAATGCCGTTAATGGCCGAACAGGCACTGGCATCAGGTTCACCCAATAATAACCCCAAAGTTCCCAGCGCTGACGATATCGTGCAACTGTATCAGCAGCTTTGGTAAATCCAGGATATTCCTGATTTTTCTAACAATTACTTCATTCCATAAAATAACAGGTAAAAATATGATGACTATCGGACATCTGATCAACGGTGAAACCATACTCGAAGGCGGTCGCAGCCAGGAAGTTTTTAATCCGGCGACTGGTCAGGCTGAAAAACGTGTTGAACTGGCTTCCGCTGTCACTGTAAAGCAGGCTATCGCCAACGCAGAATCGGCTTATTCAGAATGGCGCAATACGCCACCCATTAAGCGTGCCCGGATAATGTTCAAGTTTAAAGAGCTGCTTGAGAGTAATGCAGAGCGAATCTGTGAACTGATTGGTGAAGAACACGGTAAGATCAGTCATGATGCCATGGGTGAACTTCAACGGGGCATAGAGAATGTCGAATATGCTTGCGGTATCCCTGAGTTATTGAAGGGGGAGCACAGTCGGAATGTAGGTCCGGGTATTGATTCCTGGAGTGAGTTTCAGCCTTTAGGTGTTGTGGCGGGTATTACGCCGTTTAACTTCCCGGCGATGGTACCGATGTGGATGTTTCCTATGGCGATCGCTGCAGGTAATACCTTTGTGCTTAAACCATCGGAGCGGGATCCATCCTCGACGCTATATATTGCTCAGTTGTTACACGAAGCCGGGCTGCCAGCCGGTGTGCTTAACGTTGTAAATGGTGATAAAGAAGCGGTTGATACGCTGCTGAATGATGAGCGGATTAAGGCGGTCAGCTTTGTCGGTTCAACCCCTATCGCTGAATATATCTACAGCACCGCCAGTGCTAACGGTAAACGCTGTCAGGCGCTGGGTGGGGCGAAAAACCATGCCATCGTGATGCCTGATGCAGATATGGATAATGCTGTGAATCAGTTGTTGGGGGCAGCGTTCGGATCTTCTGGTGAGCGTTGTATGGCGTTGTCAGTTGCAGTAGCTGTCGGTGATGCTGCAGCGGAGGCGCTGATCGAAAAAATGAGTGAAGCGATGCAGGGGCTTAGTGTTGGTGCTTATAGTGATAGCAATAATGATTTTGGTCCGGTGATCACTCGCCAGCACCAGCAAAAAGTTAACGGTTATATCGACAGTGCGGAAGCCGATGGTGCGACAGTGGTGGTCGATGGACGTGATCCACAGGTGGCCGGTTATGAAAACGGCTTTTTTGTTGGTGCCACTCTGATTGATCGGGTTACGCCTGAGATGCAAAGCTATCAGGAAGAGATATTCGGGCCAGTGCTTCAAGTGGTACGGGTGAATACCATGGAAGAGGCGATGCAACTTATCAATGATCACGAATACGGCAACGGTACCTGCATCTTTACCCGGGACGGTGAAGCTGCACGTTACTTCTCTGATAACATTCTGGTGGGGATGGTTGGAATTAATGTACCGCTACCGGTACCCGTAGCTTACCATAGTTTCGGCGGCTGGAAGCGTTCGCTGTTTGGTGATCTGCATGCTTATGGCCCGGATGCGATTCGATTTTATACGAAGCGTAAGACGATTACCCAGCGCTGGCCCTCTGCAGGTGTGCGTGAAGGTGTGTCTTTCTCCATGCCTACAATGAAGTAGTTAGCTTCACATATTGACGATAGCTTTGGTCTCAGCTTGTCCCTATGATTCTGAAGCTGTTAACTTGTGAGCACTACCAATGCTGATTTTGCATTGGAATTTTCAGGCTACGTTACTGCCGTTGGCAGGCGTGGCCCTTTTTATTTCAGTCATCGCTAATCTATAATGGCGAGTGACTTTTTAAGAGTGAATTTACCATGACTTCTCAGCGAAGGGATAAAGGCTCTAGTATCTCCCGGGTATTGGAAATAATCGAAGCGGTGGCCAGTACTGAACGTCCGTTAAGTGCTGCTGATCTCGCGTTACAGCTGGATATTCCTAAACCCAGTATGCATCGATTATTGCAGCAACTTGAATCTGAGGGATATCTGCAAACGAATATGCGAGGTTTGCTTGTGCCAGCTAAACGTTTGCAGAGTATCGCACTGGGAATTCTTTATGCCGGTCAGTTTAAAGCACAGCGTCAGGCAATATTACAAAATCTTGCTGAAAAAATTGGTGAAACCTGCGGTATTTCTATTCCTACTGGCACCGAGATGATCTATTACGATCGGGTGCAGACCAACTGGCCTTTGCAGATCCATCTGCCAGTGGGTAGCCATATACCAATATGGTGTTCTGCCAGTGGCAAACTTTACCTTAGTTCGCTTACCAAAGGCCGGCGTCAACGGATCGTCAATAACTTACCTTTACAAAAACTTGCCCGCAATACACAAACGGATCCGGCAACGCTGGAAGAGGAACTGAAAATTATCGCCCAGTCTGAGCTCGGCATAGATAATGAGGAGTTTGTAGATGGCATGGTGGCGATTTCAGTACCGATAAAGGACCGCCGGGGGCGTTTGTTTGCCTGCCTGTTTACCCATGCACCGGTTTTGCGTAAAAGTCTGAAAGAGTTATTGGAATATGAGCAAATTTTACGTCAGGCTGCAGAGGAACTGGGTTGTTTAATTGAAGAGGATGAAGAGATTTTATAGTCGATGATAGGATAGTTGTAACCGTTGTCGACGTTAGAAAACTTTTATTCAGCAAGGATCGTTAGTATTAATTTTACATATCATGACCTGATCTGATGGTTATACTGCATCACTGAGCCCCGTCTATGGGGGGTGACATGTTCGCGTTCCTTGTGGGGGGAGTTATTAACATGAGGAAGAAAATCTCCGATTTTTAAGTTAAGCAGATACCTTCAGTTAGTATTCACGGCAGGCTATGGATGTCTGAGCCCCATTTCTCACTTAGTTTCTCTTTCAATTTCCCCTTTAATTTTACGACGGGACTGGCGCCAGCTGGTCATTTAGTCAAGAATACGCGTATCTGATCTGGTCGCCTTTGATTGTGGCCATCAACTAAGTTATTCCCGTTCCATATTATTGAGACATCTATCTATGTTGAGTGACACATCGACCCGTTTAAATAAATATATCAGTGACAGTGGTATCTGCTCCCGCCGGGATGCGGATCGTTTTATTGAACAGGGTAATGTGTTTATCAATGGTAAGCGTGCAGCGATTGGTGACCGGGTTTTCCCAGGCGATCTGGTGAAGGTGAATGGTCAGGCGATTGATCCGGAAGAAGCGGAAGATCTTGTCTTTATTGCGTTGAATAAACCGGTGGGCGTTGTCAGCACCACGGAGGGAAGTGAACGCAACAATATCGTCGATTTTGTCAATCACAGTACCCGGATCTTTCCTATCGGCCGGTTGGATAAAGACTCTCAGGGGCTTATCTTTCTGACCAATAATGGCGATCTGGTGAATAAGATTCTGCGCGCCGGTAATAAGCATGAGAAAGAGTATCTGGTAACGGTGAACAAGCCGATCACCGATGAGTTTATTACCGGAATGAGTGCCGGGGTGCCGATGCTCGGTAAGGTCACCAAAAAATGTAAGATCACCAAAGAGGCACCGAAGGTGTTTCGTATCACCCTGATCCAGGGTCTTAACCGTCAGATTCGCCGGATGTGTGAGCACTTCAATTATGAAGTCACAAAGCTGGAACGGGTGCGCATTATGAATGTCGATCTCAAAGGTTTGCCGGTGGGCGAATGGCGGGATCTGGCAGAGGATGAACTGAAGGAGATTTTAAAAGCGGCGGCGGCCTCTTCATCGGAAGCACCTGCGGGGCAGAAAAAGCGGTCTGGTGGCGGGCAGAGTAAAAAAGCCGGTGGCCAGACTAAAAAGGCAACGGCACCGCGAAACAAGCAGAAATCCAGAACAGGTGGTTCGGGGTATTCGCCCAAATCCGGTGAAAGTCCACGGGGTAAATCGGGGCGGACTGCGAGAAAACCGCGACGTCGCTAATTTATCAGAACCTAATATCAGAACCCCTCAGGCCTCTGAGGGATTCAATCTATCTCTTCAAAAAATTAGCTATTTTCTATCCTGAAGCCAACCTTCAGAGTCACCTGGAAGTGGCCGACCTCACCATTGACGACATGGCCACGGGTTTCGACCACTTCAAACCAGTCGAGATTCTTGATCGTTTTACTGCACTCAGCCAGAGCATTACGGATCGCATCATCTGTACTTTTTGGTGATGAACCAACAATTTCTATTTTTCTGTAGGTATGGTGATCAGACATTTTTAACTCCTGTGCAGACTGATTGTTTAAACTACAGGATAAAGGGTATCTTAAAAATCGCAACCGGGGAGGGGCTGCAGCGACCAGAACAGGTCAGTCCGGCTTTATCTGCAGACATCCTGACGGTAGTGAAGTATGTTGTGAAAGGTTGCCGGTGTCTGTGAATGATTTCGATAGCCATGGGGGGTGTCGCCAGCAAAACGCACCGATGCGCCTTGTGTCAGTTTTAGCCACTCGCCATCCACCAGTATCTCAATCTCGCCGCTGATAACAATGACATGCTCTGTTACCCCCTCAATATGAGGTTCTGAAAGTCGTTCATAACCGGGCAGCAGGGTTAATTCAAACATCTCAAAACCAAACTGCTCCTCATAGGGAAAGATGGGAGCTATTGGGGAGCCGTCGTTTGCCAGTATTGTCGATTGTAATGAGGGCGGGCGAAAAAGGGTGTGTCTGCTGGCGTCGGCCGGAGGCTCTATCAGGCTTGAAAGTGACTGATTAAAGCCCTTGGATATTTTCCATAGCGTGGCAATGGTCGGGCTTGATTCGCCCCGCTCTATCTGGCCTAGCATCGCTTTACTGACCCCGGTCTGGCGGGCGGCATGGTCAAGGCTCCAGTTTTTCCCCTGGCGTAGTGCTTTTAAGGTTTTTGCAAGGTACTGATTTATTTCCTGCACAGGGTTTTCCGTCATAGGTGAAAGGTACATTTTTTATTGTGCGTTATAGCGCACGATGTTACTCTGCTGGCCTTGACCGTTATAGCGCACAGCGTGGTTGTCAGAGTGTATGAGGATGTCAGCATGGGATCAACAATGGATCGGCAAAGGATAAAAAGTTTTTTCAGCCTGTCACATGTTTCAGCGGGTTTTGTTGCGGTGTTAGTCGGCTATACCAGCTCTGCGGTAATAATCTTTCAGGCAGCTGGTGCTGCGGGTGCCTCTGAAGCAGAAGTGAGTTCCTGGTTGTGGGCACTGGGAATCGGCATGGGGCTGACCAGTATTGGGTTATCTGTCTACTTTCGCACGCCTGTTTTAACCGCCTGGTCGACACCGGGGGCTGCACTTCTGGTAACGGCACTTTCCGGCATACCAATCAATGAAGCGATCGGTATCTTTCTGTTCAGTTCCGCTCTGATTCTGCTATGCGGTGTCACCGGCTGGTTTGAAAAAATTATGCACCATGTGCCGATGCCTCTTGCTGGCGCTATGCTTGCTGGCGTTTTGCTGCAGTTTGGCCTGGATCTGTTTCAGGTAATGGAATCGAACCTGTTGCTGGTCGGGATGATGTTAGCTGCTTTTATCGCCGTAAAAGTCTTCCTGCCACGTTATACCATTCCCATTGTTTTGCTGGTGGGCAGTGTGTTGTCATTTTATCAGGGGCAACTGAATATAGACGTGCTCAGCTGGCAGTTATCAGCGCCGGTCTGGGTGACTCCGACATTTAACCTGCAAAGTATTATCGGTGTCGGGGTACCACTGTTTATTATCACCATGGCGTCGCAGAATGTACCGGGTGTTGCGGTGTTGCGCGCTAATGGCTATGAAACGCCGGTGTCGCCGCTGCTGACCTGGACCGGTTTTGCCGGGGTGGTGCTGGCTCCTTTTGGCGGTTTCTCATTCAACCTGGCGGCGATTACGGCGGCGATCTGCATGGGCGATGAAGCCGGGCAGGATCGGTCTAAACGCTATATGGCGTCAGTGTGGGCCGGGGGTTTTTATCTGTTGACGGGGTTGTTCGGTTCGACTATCGCCGCATTATTTTCTGCTTTTCCAACGGCACTGGTGATGGCTATTGCGGGACTGGCGCTGCTGAGTACCATCGGTAACAGTTTGTCGGCGGCACTGGCTGATCCGGGTGACAGAGAAGCGGCGTTGCTGACCTTCTTAGTCACCGCCTCGGGACTAAACCTGCTGGGTATCAGCAGCGCATTCTGGGGGTTGTGCATCGGCCTGATCGCCTACTATGTGCAGAAAAAAAGTTAATGATCACAGGCTTTGCCCAAGGTTACTCAATCCGCGTGTAATTGATCTGTTAACATGGAAAACTGATTCAATGTTTGATATTTATCTTCCGGATTTTCTTATTTAACTCCTCTCTGATTTGTTAAGGAAAACGTCGTGAAATTTTGTCTGAAGCTATTCTCAATAGTGTTAATGCTGGTGCTCTATGGTTGTTCGGCATCGGTGCCAAAACCTGATAAAGGCCCAGTGGCAAATCTGGATGTGGTCGGTGTGAATTTTTCGCCTGACCGCTCAATCGTGAGCAACATTGAAAATCTATGGGTTGAACTGTCCAGCAATGATGGCACCTGGAGTGGCAATTATGTTTTAAAGCAGGGAGAGCCTGAAAAAGCATTCGTCATTCCCGCGAACAAAAACGTGAAAATGGTGTTGAATGTGATGCAGGGCGGATATGGTTTCGACAGCAGCTGTGGTGCTAGTCTGGATATTAAGCCAGAAGAGCATGCAAAGCTGCGGGCAGAGTTCGAATTTTACCGGGAGACTTCGGGAAAAGTGATCACTGGATGTGATATCCGCCTGTACTCCGGTTCAAAGCTTGTTGATACCTATAGTGGTGGTGCAAATATCACAAAGTACGTGATTAAATTCTTGTATTAGTTGAGAGGGGAGCGAAGACACGGGTAGTGATCCGTGTGGGCCGAAAAGCAGCCACATCCCCCCTCAAAAGGTAACGAATATAAGGGCTAAAAAGAGAAGGTGATCAGCTGTGATTGAGCATATCCGGCTGTCCGCTTTTCAGTTCGCGTAGATTTTCAATCAGCATCTGTTTGTACTGGGTGGTAAGAAAATCGATGGCGGTATTGATATCACCGGTATCATCCTGTGACATCAGGTGGAATGCATTAAAACGTGCCGCCGCATGCATTATCGAAGCACTGAGCATCGGCTGAGCCCACTCGTTGCCAAGATCATTGGCAAGGTTGATAAACTCATCGGACACTTCAAAAAAGTCTGATTCAAGCATAATCGTCTCTCCGGTAATCTTATGTACCTGCTGTTCTGAAACAGGGCTTCCCCTGACCTCAACACTGAATGGTATGGGGTTCCCCATCAGCCTCGCTGAATCAGCACTTCATCAATCAGACCATAGGCTTTTGCCGTCTCTGCGGTCATAAAGTTATCCCGGTCGGTATCCCGGTTGATGGTTTCCAGAGGTTGTCCGGTGTGCTTAGCCAGCAGGCTGTTGAGTTTGTGGCGGATACTGAGAATCTCTTTGGTATGGATCTCAATATCCGAGGCCTGCCCCTGATAGCCGCCCAACGGCTGATGGATCATCACCCGGGCGTTAGGCAGTGCAAAGCGCTTACCCTGGTTGCCTCCGGCGAGTAGAAACGCGCCCATGCTGGCGGCCTGACCCATACACATGGTGCTGACATCCGGTTTAATAAACTGCATGGTGTCATAAATAGACATCCCGGCGGTGACAGAGCCGCCCGGTGAGTTGATGTAGAGATGGATATCTTTGGCCGGGTTTTCCGCTTCCAGAAACAGCAGCTGGGCGACCACCAGGTTGGCCATGTGGTCTTCGACCGGGCCGATCAGAAAAATGACCCGCTCCTTTAATAATCGCGAATAGATATCATAGGCTCGCTCGCCCTTGGCGGATTGCTCTACCACCATCGGGACAAGTGCATTGAGTATGTCAGTTCCGGAACCGTTGGGATTGATCATCGCAATACCTCACATGAACACGCCAGCCAGCGCAACAGGCTGTCTGCCAGAAAAAAAGCGTAGCCCTGAGAGCTACGCATAAAAGGCGTACGGCAGGGAATACCGTAACTAATAGGAAAACGTAATGAAAAATCAGATCGGCACTCAGAGCGGCAGATCAAAGTCTGGTGCAATTTGCGCTAACCAGGTATTCAGGCGCTCTTCCGTCAGGTTTGACTGGTTATCAAGATCCAGCCCCAGACCGACAAACTGACCATCTTCGCCGACCGCTTCAGAGTGTGTGAACTCATAGCCATCGGTTGGCCATGAACCGACAACCTTCGCGCCACGTTCTGTGACAAAGTCGTAAAGCTCGCCCATGGCATCAAGAAACTCGTCCGGATAACCAACCTGATCACCCAGACCAAAGATAGCGACGGTTTTTCCACTCAGATCAACATCATCAATCTCAGGCAGAAACTCTTCCCAGCTTTCATTCTCACAGTCGGCAGACAGACCTGGCAGTAAGCCTTCACCCAGTGTCGGGGAACCGATAATCAGATACTCATACTCAGCAAAAGCAGAGGCATCTGTACGGTTTACGTTTAACGGGCTTGCCATCACCTCATCGTCAAACTTCTTTTTGATCATCTTGGCTACTTTACGTGTCTTGCCGGTGTCGGTGCCGAAAAACAAACCAATACGTGACATATCAATCTCCTTTTGCACTAAAGTGCGTGAAAAACTGGACTGCAGTGCGCAAATAAACAATGCGAATTAAAAGTGCGTACAGGCAATATTGCAGTTAACGTACCATGATTGTTAAAAATATAAGCTGTTGAAAAATATGATTAAAAAAATATTCAAATTGAATAAATGCTGCGCTTGTCAGAAACGCGACAAAAGCTGGAATCAGCCGTTCAGAGTCGTTGTTGGTTTTGCTACAAGGTAAAAAACGTGAGTTGCTAGACGTGGCTGCGCCACTTGCCAGAGGTTAGAAAAAGCGAAAGCCCGGTAGTGATACTGAGCTTTCTGGTATCTAATGCATTCTTAAAGGCAATAATCCGGCAGGCTTTTTGCTGTTCCGAGCGACGAACAACGAGCCACGGCTTTTATCTGGCAAGCGACGCAGTCGCGTCTAACGACTAGCAGGAAACGAAGTTTCCGTTCTAACTACTCTCGCGCTTTGTGCGAGCCCAAAGCCAAAACCTTATCAATATCGTCGGCGGAGTGACGTTCGCGCAGTTTTTCCCACGCCTCCCCCGAGGACTTGTTAACGATGCGGCCACGTTTGACGCCTTCGCGTTGTTCCAGCATCTGTGCCCATCGTAGAACGTGACTGTAGCTTTCAACCTGCAGAAACTCTGCTGCATCATATAAACGCCCCAGAACCAGGTTGCCATACCAGGGCCAGATGGCGATATCCGCGATGCTGTATTCATCGCCTGCCACATAGGGATGTTTTGCCAGCTGTTTATCTAACACGTCCAGCTGGCGCTTAGTTTCCATGGCATAGCGATTGATGGGGTATTCCTGTTTTTCATCAGCATAGGCGTAGAAATGACCAAAGCCGCCACCGAGAAAGGGAGCAGAACCCTGGGCCCAGAACAACCAGTTGAATACCTCTGTCCGGCTGGGGCCGCTTTGTGGCAGGAACTGATCAAACTTCTCAGCTAAATGAACCAGAATCGATGCCGATTCGAAGACATTAACATCCTCTTCCCCCGATCTGTCGACCAGTGCGGGAATCTTGGAGTTTGGATTGACGCCGACAAACCCGGACGAAAACTGTTCCGACTTGCCAATATTAATCAGATAGGCATCGTATTCAGCCTCTTTAATGCCAAGCAACAGCAGCTCTTCGAGCATAATCGTGACTTTCTGACCATTGGGGGTGGCAAGTGAGTAAAGCTGTAACGCGTGATTACCCGCCGGCAGGTCCTGTTCGTAGCGTGCGCCAGATACCGGGCTATTGATGTTCGCCCATTCGTTGCCTCCCGCAGTATCATCTACCCAGACTGCAGGGGGGATGTATTGTTCACTCATAGGGCCTCCTTGATCGTGATGTTATTAACGTAGTTGGTGCTGCAGGTGATGTCCGAGTGTGCTTTATCTTAATGAGGAAAACAAATAATACTCTGGATGAAAGGTTCCACTAACGGATATTCCGTGTACCCCCGTTGTTGATTCTCTTAGATGATGAGACACGGGCCGGATGGCAGGAGAGAGTGGGGTTGTTTACTCGTTCAACTCTCTGGCTTCAACTATCCAGTTGCAAACAGGGTTAGCTACTGGAATAAGGGATAAAAGTGGTGCATTATCAGGCTGATAGGGAAATGGCGGGTGACAAAGGGTGCCATCACAACATAGCAAAGCGTGCTTGCGTGTATTCAGGGGATGAAACTGGCTTTTTTCAGAATTACTTTTTCAATATCAAATAGATACAGTGTCCTCCATCACCGTCTAGCGGTGTCAAAATACGCCAGCACATTATTATAATGTCAGAACAAACAAGGGATAAATATCGTGCCAAGAAGGCTAACTCAAACTAAACCCGGGACACACCAAGCACTTAAAAACACATCTTACGAAAGCATGGTCGTAAGTTGGCTTATGCAAGATGGTTGGCAAGTGTTTTTACCCATCTTAGATCATGGGCATCAGACAGATATCCTTATATCAGATGGGCCTAGCTACTACAGAATCCAAGTCAAAACTGTAGAAGCAAGTGGTGAAGACCACATAGTTCATAATGCCTGGGAAGGAAGTAATGTAGATGTTGTCATTTTCTTTGCTAGAAATTCCAATTGGGGGGTCATCGCTCCAGCATTTACAGAAAAGAAACGGGCATTGAATCACGAAGGTCATCGTAAGTTTACTCAGGACAGAAAAGAGTTCTTACGTGAATTTCATCAACTCTAACAAGAGAAACCACCCGACGCATACTGCGTGGCTGCTTTAAGCGTGTGTGCCGGACTTGGCACTTAACTAGCGAGGTGAAAGTCCTCTTACTAGGTATTCGCAGAATCGAAGGTTAGCCAAAGGGCAAGGTTAGTTCCGCGAGGGATTGGCTGGGGGAATCTCAAGGCGCAATCGCGGGGCGATGAACAAGAACCGGATATGAGGTGTGACATAAGGGGGGGCTAACAGGCACGTGACTGCTAAGCTCTTCATCTGGCTTATGTTATATTGAATTAAAGAATACGGGATTTACTGTCAGTCCCCGATGCGGCAACAGAATCAAAGTGGCCGACAAGGCGCTGGTGAAGCTAAAGCTGCGGGTACAGGAACTGAGCCGTCGAACGAGAGGCCATCAACTGTTACATGTCATCGCAGACTTAAGGAAATACCTGCTTGGTTGGAAAGAGTACTTCGGCGTAGCCGAGGTGCAGAGCCCGCTGCGTGACATCGACAAATGGATCAGACGGAAGTTGCGGTGTTATATCTGGAAGCAATGGGGCCCTAGTGGTTATCGTCAACTGCGCCGATGGGGAGTAGATCTCTGGACGGCTTGGAATACGGCGAAATCGGCTCATGGGCTTTGGCGTTTAAGCAAAAGTCCTGCACTCTATAGAGCATTGCCAAACATATATTTTAAAGGCTTGTGGCTGTCATCACTGGCAGCGTGATAATAGATGAGGCTGTGGTACGTGACCCGTATGCCCGGTAGTGTGGGAGGAGGGGCACCCCTATCCCGATTAGATTTCATAAGCGTTTTTCACGGTACTCTTAATGGATGATGAATTAACCAGCGTCTATGAACGCATTGATCGAATACTCAACCCACATCGAAGGTGGCAAAAGCGAATAGATCGAATTCTGGAACCTCAGCGTAGGCTTCAGGAGCCGATGGAGAAGTATCTTGAACCGCAACGCCGACTTCAGGAGCAGATGGAGAAGTATCTTGAACCGCAACGCCGACTTCAGGAGCAGATGGAGAAGTATCTTGAACCGCAACGCCGGCTTCAGGAGCAGATGGAAAAGTATCTTGAACCGCAGAGACGGCTTCAAGAGCAACTAAACAAGATACTTGAGCCCCAGCGATTGCTTCACGACCAAATCAACAAGTATCTTAATCCATTAAACGATTATCTTTCTAGCCCTCTAATGGATCTCATCGCGATTGGAAGCGATGGCGTAATCTCTGTATCAGAGGAAATCGTTGATATCCAGGAGATAAATGACAGCGTTGAAAGCATATCTAAAGATTATTTAAGTGCTGAGGAATTTTTAGAGCAATTATTTCATATCCTGGAAAAACTAGGTAACGGTGCGCGCATAGTCGTTATTTATTTAATTTTGCCATATTTTCTGGCAATCATTGCCAATTTAACAACACCAATTTATGAAGAATGGTGGAAGGAATATGCAGATTACGACCAGCGAGAAGCAAAAAAAGAGATTATTCGTGAAGCACTCGACCTATACAGCATAGAACAATTATTCGAATATCGTTTTGTTTATGCATCAACACTTAATGTCCGAGAATCTGGGAGTATTAAGTCTAAAATTACTGGCGTGCTGCACCTTGGAAAAGCGGTAAAACTTATTAATAAGGTGAAAAGCTGGTCCTTTATCGAATATCAAGACTCCTTGACTAACGAGATTAAGCAAGGCTGGGTGTTTTCAAGATATTTACAGAAATTTGAAAAATGAAATCTAACAAGGCGCTCGTTTGGAAGCTAATTACGCTGCTCTTCGTTCGCTCCGCACAGTTTGGTCGTTAAGTGAACGCTGATGATGGAAGACTGGCCACAATTTATCGGACTGACCTTAGGGTTGCTAATCGCTATCCCGATCGGTATTCATATGTTTCGTGAGTGCTTCAGGAGCTATAACCAGTTCCAGAAAGAGATGAAGGAGACCGGAGGGAGTGAAGAAAGAAAACTATATGATGGAGAGTTCAAAAAAGCTGTCAATCATCAGTTTATTGAATTCAAAGCCGGTTTTGCGTTGGTTTTCCCAATCATTATTTTTTTGATTACCTACTTCCTTACGTCCTCAATTGCAGAAACTGCGTTTAATCTTTATCGGGGGTCTTAAATTGCCGTATGTGCCGGGAGACACGTAGCAGTAGCGGATCATCGCTACGCTCATACACTGTCTCGTTCCCACGCTCCCGCGTGGGAATGCATACCGAACTTTAGCAACCACACTTCGCACCTTGGCGGTGTAGCACTTTATTCCGGTGTTTATACGCCCGGAAACAGCCAATACTCTGTTCGATGTCCTGCACTTTTTTAAGCAAAGATCTTATAAGAAGGTGGTTATAAAACTACTGTCACTTTGAGATGATAAGTAAGTCTATGAATTAATTAGTTTTTTATACAAGCCCTATAAGAGTGATCGACTTTATCAATTTTTACCGAAAGACGTGTATTCAGTGCTGATCTAAAGTGAGGGTATGATGCGTTAAAACATGACTAATTTACTAAAATCCGCTCAGGCGAGGTATGCATTCCCACGCGGGAGCGTGGGAACGAGTAAAAATCTCTCCAGATTCTTTTCTCTGTGCCCTCTGTGGTAAAACGCCCTGATCCCTTTAGGAATTAATCATCGTCGTCATCATCATCGTCGTCAGGAACGCGGATGATTTTGCGATAGATCTCAATCCGGTCGCCCTCCTCAAGAGCAGCGTTCAGCCGTGTGAGTTTGCCGAAGATACCGATCTTCTGGGTTTTCAGGTTGATCTCCGGGCATTGCTCCAGAATCTGGGATGCTTCGATGGCGGTTTCTACCGTCGCACTGTCATCGATCTCGATATCGGACCAGAGTTGTTTTTTTTCACCGGCGTAAGCGATTGATACTTTCATGCAGACTCCTCCTGCAAGTGTCCCTGAATGGCGTTTCTGCGAGCCTCCAGTTTACGGTCGGTAACCCGTTTACCGGCCAGAATCAGACCCAGACAGATAAAGCCTCCCGGGGGGAGTATCAGTAACAGTGTGCCGCCGTAATCGGGAAAAATGGTCAGCTCAATAAAGGAGAAGCTTTCTCCCAGCAGTAGTGATGCATCCGCGAACAGGGTGCCACTGCCAAACAGTTCCCGCATGCCGCCCAGCAGCACCAGCACCCAGGTAAAGCCGATTCCCATTGCCAGTCCATCGATCATTGAGGGACCGACATTGTTTTTTGAGGCAAAACTTTCCACCCGGCCAAGGATGGCGCAGTTGGTGACGATCAGGGGAATAAACAGACCCAGTACCTGATAGAGTTCATGCATCCAGGCGTTAAGGAACATATCCACCAGGGTCACCATCGCGGCGATCAGCAGGATAAAGACCGGTATCCGTACCTGCGGGGTGATAATCCCTCTGATCATCGACACCAGCATGTTCGAAGCGAGCATCACCGCCAGGGTGGCGATACCCATGCCCAGGCCATTACTGGCGGTGGTGGTGACGGCCATCAGTGGACACAACGCCAGCATCTGCCCGAGTACGACGTTATTGTTCCACAGTCCGTCAGCCCAGATCTCTGCGTAGGATTGCTGTGTCATTGTGAACTCTCCTGCCCGGATGCAACCGGAGTACTTAGCTTTGACTCGATGTTGGCGCGTTGCTGGTCGAAATGTATCAGACCGGTTTTCACCGCTTTAACAACCGCTCTGGGGGTAATGGTGGCACCGGTAAACTGGTCAAAATCACCGCCATCTTTTTTTACCTGCCATTGAGTTGCCGAGTGGTTTTCCAGCGAATAGCCATTAAAAGAGGTGATCCAGTCGTTCTTTTTAATCTCTATTTTATCCCCCAGCCCGGGGGTTTCTGCGTGGCTGATGGTACGTACGCCGGTAATTTCGCCTTTCTCATTTATACCCAGAAGCAAGACGATATCGCCGCTATAACCTTTACCGACCACCTCCATAGCGAGGCCGGAGAACTGTCCATTCCGGGTTGCAAGATAGGCAACGTCATGGCCAGGAAAGGGACTGTCTTTCAGTGTATAGCGCAACTCCAGCGGATTATTGTCGTAAAGATCTGCGGGCAGCACCTGATCCAGCATGACCCGGGTGTCCTCTTCCAGTCGTAAACGGATATCGTCCCGGGTACTCTGATCACCCATGATCAGCAGCAGGCTGATGATGGTTGCCATACCGCCGAGCAAACCGGCCTGATAACCGATGCGGTGAGTGAAGCTGGGGATTGCAATCGCTCTGGTGGGCTTCATTGTTTACTCCTCTTTATCACTACTCTTTAGCCGCTTTCAGGGGCGCGCCCTTGTAGTCGTAGCCATAGATTCTTGGACGGAAGTAGCGATCGATTATCGGTGTCAGTGCATTCATAAACAGCACCGCGAAGCCGATCGCCTCTGGGAAGGAGCCCCAGGTGCGAATGGTGAAGGTGACCAGACCGATACCCATGCCGTAGATCAGCTGACCTTTGATGTTTGAGGGGGATGTCACCGGATCGGTGGCGATAAAGAAGGCCCCAAACATCAGTGCGCCTGACAAAAGATGATAGATCGGTGGGGCGTATCGCTGAGGGTCAATACTGTTAAAGATAAGTGCCATCAGCGCCACTGTCAGTATCAGGGCGACGGGGATATACCACTGAATCACTCTTTTCCAGATCAGGAAAATGCCGCCAGCCAGCATCAGAAGAGCGGAGGTTTCACCCAGACTACCGCGGGTAAAACCGGTCAGGGCATCGTTAAGACTGAAGATCTCTCCGACCGAAACCGTGGCGGGGATAGCGGCGGTCAGCGCTGTTTTGACATGTCCCAGGGCGGTAGCGCCGGTGAGCGCATCGCTCAGGGGCGCTGCCAGAAAGGTGATCTCCAGGCCTTCAATAAAACCGGGCGCGGCGGCATCCGTTATTGGGATAACATTGGCCCAGGTTGTCATCTCCAGCGGGAACGAGATCAGCAGTCCAACCCGGGTTAACATGGCGGGATTAAACAGATTTTGTCCCAGTCCTCCGTAGAGATGTTTACCGATGACAATGGCGAACAGCGTGCCGGTAACGGCCAGCCACCAGGGGCCCCAGGGAGGGAGAGTCATGGCAATGATCCAGCCGGTTAATATGGCAGAACCATCCAGAGCAAAACTCAGGCGTTTACCTGCCAGTGACAGACAAAACAGTTCTCCCGCCACAGCTGAGCCGACACAGAGAAACCAGATGTTTATCGCGGGCCAGCCAAACAGATAGAACCCCAGCAATGTCGCGGGGAGTAGCGCAAAGCAGACCAGATACATTGTCCTTTCGACAGAGCTGCGATCATGCGCATGGGGGGATGAGATCATCATATTACTCACAGTCATAGTGCTCAGACCTTCTCAATTTGACTTTTAGCTTTCTTGCGGGCTGCTGCTTTCGCTGCCTTTTCCGCTTTAGCAGCGGCTTTCGCTGCGGCCTCTTTTTCCTGACGTGCCATGCGTGCCTCAGAAAGCGATTTGGTGAGTTCCCCTTTTCTGGCCTGAATCTGATTCTCACGATGCTTGCCTTTGGCAAACTGGAAGTAGTGCACCAGAGGGATATGAGAGGGGCACACATAGGCGCATGAACCACACAGAATGCAATCTTTCAGGCCGAATTCGTTGGCTCCGTCGTAGTCGTCTGCCCGGGAGTGGCGAGCCATCTCCAGCGGTAACAGGCCCATGGGGCAAGCCTGAACACAGCTACCGCAGCGAATACAGGGAGAGACATCCGCAGAGTTAATCTCCTCCTCTGTGAGTGCCAGTATTGCGCTGGCGCCTTTCGTTATCGGCACCCCGGTATTGGGAAGAATCTGGCCCATCATCGGCCCACCCATCAGCATCCGGGCAGGTGTTGAGGCCAGCCCACCGCTCTGTTCCAGCACCCACTGTACCGGCGTGCCAATCAGTACTTCGACATTCTGAGGTGTTTCAAGAGACTGTCCTGAAAGTGTTACCACCCGGGATATCAGCGGGCGTGACTGATAGATGGCCTGATGCACCGCAAATGAGGTGGCGACGTTGTGAACCAGCACGCCGATATCGGAACTGCGACCGCCGGTCGGCACTTCCTGGCCGGTAATGATTTTGATCAGTTGCTTGGCGGAGCCCATCGGATAACGGGTTGGAATCACGCGGATCTCTACATTGTCATACGCCTGGGCGGCATCCTGCATCGCTCTGATCGCTTGAGGTTTGTTGTCTTCTATACCGGCGATAATTTTTTCCGCATTAATCGCTCTCAGGATAAGCCGGGCACCACTGATGATCTCGACTGCACGTTCACACATCAGCATATCGTCACAGGTGAGATAAGGCTCACATTCGCTGCCGTTCAGGATCAGGGTATGAACATTTTGCCGGGAACCCGCTTTCAGTTTCAGGGCGGCGGGATAGGTGGCGCCACCCAGTCCGACAATACCGGCGCTATCTACCAGATCAGCGATCGCTTCAGCGCTCAGATGGTCTGGATCAAGCCTGTTTTCCGGGAGATAAGCGGTATCCAGTCCATCGGGTTCAATATGAATCGCATCGTAGCTCAGAAGAGAGGGGTGGGGGGCCTGAATCTGACCAATACCCAGAACCTTTCCTGATGTTGGCGCATGGATAGAGGCGGAGCGGTCACCGGCGTTGCTACCGATCAGCTCACCTTTTAAGACATGCTGGCCCGCTTCAACCACGGGGATGGCCGGTGAACCCGCATGCTGACTGAGCGGAATCGACAGCAGGGGGGGGATGCCCAATACCCGGATCGGTTTGTCGGTACTCTGCTCTTTACGCTCATCGGCGTGAACGCCGCCCCGGACTTTAAATTTCATCAACATCGTTTTATACCACGGCAGGTTTAGGCCAGTGCCAGTTACTCAGCGTTTCCTCTTCCTGATGCAGTGATATGCAGTCTTCAGGGCAGGCAGTAACGCATTTTCCGCAGCCGGTACAGGCTTCCTTAAATACGTAATGAAGCTGCTTATTAGCACCCACGATGGCATCGGTAGGACAAACTCTGAAGCAACGGCAGCAACCTGTGCAGAGAGATTCCTGAACAGAAGCGGTCAGGGGGACTGAAGAAAGGTCGCTCAGATCCGCAGTGACACCCAGCTTCGCGGCAAGGCTTTTGGCCAGTACCTGTCCACCGGGAGGGCAGCAGGTGACTTCCGCTTCACCATTGACCATCGCTTCTGCTGCACCACCGCAGCCCGTAAATCCACACTGGCCACAGTGTGTGCCGGGCAACATGGATTCGACATCTTTAATAAGCGGGTCTTCCTCGACGGCAAACACCTTGTCGGCATAACCCAGAATAAAACCCAGTATTAATCCCAGGGAGGTCAGTACTGCGATAGTCAGAAACATAATATTTACCCTTCTAAGCTATGGTTAAAAACGACGATTCTCATTGCGTTAATCGCTGTCAGTTCAGGGGTGGCGGGTTTATACCAAGCCGCCAAACCCCATAAAAATCATTGAAAGAATGCCCGCGGTGACTAATGCAACCGGGGTGCCTGCAAACGTTGCCGGGACTTCCGACAACGCCAGACGTTCCCGCAGTCCGGCAAACATAATCAGCACCAGTGAGAAACCGATGGAGGCGCCGATGCCGTAGGTCATGCTCTCGATAAAGCTGAACCCTTCACTGATATTGATCAGCGCGACACCCAGTACGGCACAGTTGGTGGTGATCAGTGGCAGGAATATGCCCAGCGTCCGGTGTAACAGAGGACTGCTCTTTTTGATCATCATTTCGGTGAACTGGACGACCGCGGCGACTACCAGAATGAAACAGATGATTCTCAGGAACTGAAGGTTGAGGGGTTCAAGCACATAGTGTTCGATTAGCCAGCCGGACATACATGACAGTGTCAGGACAAACGTTGTGGCAACTCCCATACCGGTTGCGGTGCTGAATTTATTGGATACACCCATCAGAGGACATAGCCCCAGAAACTTCACCAGGACAACGTTGTTTACCAGTACCGTACCGATCAGCAGTGTGATTAATTCCATCATTTAACCTCAACAAAAATACGCTGATATGTCGGCTGCATTAACTATGCCATTATTAAGTTACTGATTTATATAGATTTGATTGAATGTCAGACTGTGCGAATCGCAACAATGTTGAAAACATGACATCGGTTTTGTCGGCTGAGGCTGATGTAAGGTTTACGACAAAAATGCTTATAGTCTGACCAGTAATGGTGCAATTTTTGTAGGGTTATTGAGGCGCTTCTGGCTTCAGACTGCGCTATATCAGCAAACCCCGGTCATGGCTTGGTTATTGCAAAACAGGTTTAAGCGGTTTGAATTACAGGAGGGGTTATGACTAAAGGGGTCAGCAACAATCTTCATGACAATGACAACCTGGACAATGATGAAGAGCAGGCGATCTTCTCAGGGTTGCCAGGAAGTGTATTTTTCCAGGCTGTGGAACATGCGCCTATAGCAATCTCCATCACCGATCTCAGAGCTAATATTATCTACAGCAATCAGACGTTTAGTCGGGAAACCGAGTACGCCAAAGAGGATGTGCTGGGCAAGAATGAGTCGATTCTCTCGAATCACAACACCCCCAGAATTGTCTACGAGTCTCTCTGGGGACGATTATCACAGCAGAAACCCTGGGAGGGTGTTCTGGTGAATCGTCGCCGGGATGGTCAGCGCTATCTGGCAGAGCTGATGGTGGCGCCGGTACTGGATGAGAACAATAAAACCATCAACTACCTGGGGATGCACCGGGATGTCACCGAACTGCACAAGTTGGAGCAACGGGTGGCGAACCAGAAAGAGATGATCGAAAAGGTGCTGGACGCGGCCCACACCTCGATTGTGCTGATGGATCAGGAAAACCAGGTGGTGCTGGATAATATCGCCTATAAAACCCTGGCGACCGATATCGCGCCTATCGAACCGGGGGCGCTGTTTCTGTCAAAACTGAGAGAGGATCTTGGCCCCGAGTTTAACCCGCAAAAACTCAAGCCCGGACAGACCGTTGCCGGTCATGAAGTTACCCTTGAAGTTGGTAAGGGTAAGCAGCATCGAATTTTCTCCTGTGATTACAGTATTGTCGGGATTGGAGACGAAAGCGCTGATGGCTTTTTCTCTAACCCGGTGCAGAGCTATCAGATGCTGGTGATCAAGGATATTACCGAGATGCGTCACCGTGAACGGCTGGAGCATATCAATGCGATGCAACTGCTGATCGCGGAAGAGGAATCGGTGTATCACCTGCGTGAAGCGCTCTCAGGTGCCATGTTTAAATTTCAGCAACCGCTGAATCTGATGTCGGCCGCGGTGCGGATGCTGGAGCAGAGTGCTGCGGGTACTGAACTCTCTGCAGAGAAGATCGTTGATGTCCTGAAAGAGGCGATCCAGATTGGCCAGGACACCTGCAATATGCTCGAAGGGGTTGTACCTCAGGGGCAGCCCCGCTCATTTGGCTCGATCAATATCAACGAAGTGCTGCGCAATGTGCTTGAGTTCTCTACGCCCCGGTTATTGCGTAATGGCATTCAGGTGGTCTGGCTGCCGTCGGTGTATGTTCCTGCAATTAATGGTCGGGAGAGCCGCCTTCACAGCATGTTTAAACAGCTGGTGGATAACGCTATCGATGTGATTGAGATGGAACGTCCATCCCGGCGTGAGATTGAGATCAGCACCCGGGTGGAACGTAATGAGATTGTTGTGAGTGTCGCTGATACCGGGCCGGGTATTCAGGATTCTATGACTACTAAAGTGTTTGAGCCTTTTTTCAGTACCAAGAGTAATCGCACACCAACATCCGGTCGGGGTATGGGGCTTACCCTGGCGCAGGAGGTGGTAACTGAGCATTGTGGGACGGTTTCGATCGATCCGAAATACAAGGATGGCTGTCGGATTCTGGTGCATCTGCCAATTGATGACCTGGAAGGTTAATGGGGAGTGATGATGTTGAATAGTGCCGCCACCCGAACAGAACTATTTGAGCGCCAGCTGTGTGTGCTGGATAAAATTTGCTGGGCGTTAACCCGTTCATTAGACCTGAACCCCAGTTTAGATGAAGTATTGAAAATCCTGCATAACGAAGCAGAGATGAAAAACGGCCTGATCGCACTTAAAGATTATGAGATGGAGAATCTTTTTATCAGTGCAGTACACAGTGATTCTGATGATGTACAGCGAGCTAAAGAAGCCGCTCGTTATCAGCAGGGAGAGGGGCTGGTTGGCTCAATCCTGAAAACCCAAAGTTCACTGGTATTGCCCAATCTGGCCAATGAACAGCGCTTTCTGGACCGGCTGGAGCTGTTTGAACTGAGTCTGCCCTTTATCGGCGTACCGGTTAAAGACCATAAGGGTGAGGTGGTAGGGGTGCTGGCTGCACAGCCAACCTCAGACCCGCAACGTTTTCTTGCCGAAGAGTGTCGCTTTCTCAACATGATCGCCAACTTGCTGGCGCAGTTACTGCGTCTGCTGGGCGAGGTGGAAAACCAGCAGCAGCAACTCACCGATGAACGTGACGAACTCAGGCGGCGAGTCCGGGGTAAATTTGGCTTTGAGAACCTGATGGTGGGGCATACACCGACCATGGTGCGGATGTTTGAACAGATCCGTCGGGTGTCCAAATGGGATACCACCGTGCTGCTGCGGGGTGAGTCGGGTACCGGTAAAGAGTTAGTGGCCAGCGCGATTCACTATAACTCGCCCCGGGCGCACAATAGTTTTATCCGTCTGAACTGTGCCACCCTGCCTGAAAACCTGCTGGAATCTGAACTCTTCGGTCACGAGAAGGGCGCATTTACCGGCGCCACCCGTACCCGTCAGGGACGTTTTGAACAGGCTGATAAAGGCACGTTGTTTCTCGATGAAATTGGTGAGATCTCACCGATGTTTCAGGCCAAACTACTGCGCGTATTGCAGGAGGGGGAGTTTGAACGGGTCGGTGGTAATAAAACCATCTCCGTGCAGGTGCGCATTGTTGCGGCGACCAACCGCAATCTGGAACAGGAGGTGCGGGATGGTAATTTCCGCGAAGACCTCTATTACCGGCTGAATATTATGCCGATCAATCTGCCACCACTGCGGGAGCGGATTGAAGATGTTCCCGAGTTGGTGAACTTTTTGCTGGATAAAATTAGTAAATCTCAGGGGCGACCGCTGGATATCAGCAAAAATGCGGTACGCAAACTGATGACACACGCCTGGCCGGGTAACGTCCGGGAACTGGAAAATACCCTGGAGCGTGCCTCGATTATGGCGGAAGAGGGGGTCATTGAAGAGAATGATTTCTCCTTTAACAGTGCCGAACTGATGGGTGGCAACTACACACCAATCGCCTCTCAGGTGGCACCACAGATTGTCCCGCCTACAGCGCATCTGCCAAAAGAGGAGTCTTCCACTGAGTTCACCGACTCAGGGGGTGATCCAGATATGGATGAGCGCCGCCAGGTGATTGCTGCGCTGGAGCAAGCGGGTTGGGTGCAGGCAAAAGCCGCCCGGTTGCTGAATATGACGCCGCGTCAGATCGCCTATCGGATTCAGACCATGAATATTGAGGTGAGAAAGCTTTAGCATATAGCGGGTTGCGCAGCTTTCTATGCGATGTATGAAGCTTTGGCTTGCCTGCCAAAGCTCTCATACTCTCATCTGTAACCATTATGGGATATGCAATCTAACCTTCCTCTTTTTACTACAGGTAAAATCCACATTTACAGGTATTCTGTGAGTCGCTGTAATCGATCTCTGAAAGTTATGTTTTTGCTTATTATATTCGCCGGCAAGGTCTCTGTATGCCTGGAAGAACAGGCTTTGATAGTGGCTGTTAAATCATGAAGGTTATCGCGAGCGTATATTTCATATCGTTATGCCATTTGAAACGGTAGCGATGTGCTACCAGGCTTAATGTTGAACGTATTAAAAGGTGATCTGAATGGCAGAACAGCCGCAAACCTGTGAGCGAAAATCCTGCAGCCAATGTGCCGATGAACACTGCCTGGACTTTGATTTCACCATGGCGTTTCAGCCGATAGTCAATTGTAGTGATCAGAGTATTTATGGCTACGAGGCGTTAGTACGTGGTCTGAATAATGAATCAGCCTACTCCATTATATCCCGGGTAAATAATGATAATCGCTATATCTTTGACCAGCTTTGCCGGGTAAAGGCGATCGCCCTGGCAGCAAAGCTGAACATTCGTTCGGTGCTGAGTATCAACTTTCTGCCCAATGCTATCTATCAGCCAGAACGCTGTATTCGCACGACATTTGAAGCCGCCAAAAAATATAATTTTCCCACTGAACGGATTATGTTTGAGTTCACCGAAGTGGAGAAGATTGAAGATAGTAATCATATTAAGCGAATTGTTGAGTGCTATCATTCGCTTGGCTTCAAAACTGCGACGGATGATTTTGGTTCAGGGCATTCCGGGCTTAACTTATTAGCCGACTTTCAGACCGATATTGTTAAGCTGGATATGGCACTGATCCGGGATATCGACACCGATAAAGTCCGACGGACGATTGTTACCCACTGTTTACATATCTTCCGCGATCTGAATATCACGCCCCTGGCCGAGGGTATTGAAACGGTTGCCGAATACCGTTGGTTAAGGGATGCCGGGGTGATATTAATGCAGGGCTATCTGTTTGCCAGACCTGGCTTTGAAAGCTTGCCGGCTGTTCATTTTGAAGGGTTCTAGTCGAGTGAAAAAAAGCGGTTTAAGCGGTTCTGAAATAGTTTTTTTACCCCTGAAGGGGCGGTTTGGCATAAAGATCCCCTGAATAGGCGAAAGAATGTTATAATGCTCCGCCACTACTCAAATGGAGCTATTCTTATGGCAGTAAAATCTAAAAAAGCAGCGGCAAGCCAGACTCATGATTCGATCGCTGAACAGACTGCCGCTTTTCTTAAAGCGGGTGGTGAGATTCAGAAAATCGATAAAGGGGTGTCTGGCCGTGAGAATAACGGTGGCCCACGGCATATCGTATTAGGCAAGCCCCAGGCCAGATAACAATATCAGCAGATGACATTTATTGCGCTCAGTAAAACAGAGCGCCGTCATTTTATAAATATCCTGCTAATTTCGTTCGTAGTTTAACCTGACCCTATCTGTCCCTCCTTCTCCCTGGGCGACGGCTGCTTGCCGACTGCTGATATTTTCGGCGGTGTAAGGCAATTTTTTATACACTCAATCGTACTCACCCACACACTGGATATTTTATTAATGACGACTAAAGCGTTTACCCTGCAGCGAATATGTAACTTTGCGGGCAAAGAGTTTGATCCCGGTTCCGACCAACAGGTGAATGAAGTTCTGCGTAATAAGTTCAACATATCACTTCCCCAGCGCCGCACCATGAATGATGCGATGGAAGCCGTCTGCAGTGACCATGATATTATCGCCCTGATTTTGCAGTACCGGACAATGGCGTGATTTAAGCTAAAACGTCACTGCAGATGATTTTCTTACCCCTGGCTGCATTGCTGCCAGAAAGCTATTTTCTGATTGTTGCTCAGGATTATGATCTGTGTATCCGTTGAATGATCTCTTCTTTATCGACGCGATAGTTCTGCTGCTGGCCTGTTCGCCCATCCCTGACCTCCCGGGTCTTTGCGTATTCACCAGTAACGATAAGCAGCGAAAGAATCCTCCGCGGCCCTCTTTTTATTTGCGTGTCCTGCCTGTCTGAGTGAATGTAGCAGACCTGACAATCCGCTCTCATCTGTTCATATTATGACAAAAAAATCTCCTTTGGTTTTTACTAAATTCTTTTAAATTCAACGATATAGTTAATGGCGCGCGGTTTGCAAAGGTTTCTCCATAGTAACTGAATCTGATTGATAGCCCTGGGGCTGCAGAGGAGAAACACTGATGGAATTGAACGTCTTAAATGCTGATCAGGCTGCGGCCTCCGCCGAAGGTTGTAGCGCCAGTGCCTGTGGCAGCAGCAATGATCAAATGAGTCACCTGCCTGATTCAATCCGTGAGAAGGTGCAGAATCATCCCTGCTATTCAGAGGAAGCCCATCACTACTTTGCCCGTATGCATGTGGCGGTGGCGCCCGCCTGTAATATTCAGTGTCACTACTGTAACCGCAAATACGATTGTGCCAATGAGTCCCGTCCCGGCGTGGTATCTGAACTGTTAACCCCGGATCAGGCGGTGAAGAAAACCAAAGCGGTGGCGGCCAATATTCCGCAGATGACAGTGCTGGGCATTGCTGGCCCCGGTGATCCGCTGGCGAACCCTGAGCGCACCTTTGAGACCTTCCGTCGACTGAGTGCGGAAGCGCCGGATATCAAACTCTGTGTCTCGACTAATGGTCTGACACTGCCGATGCATGTAGAAGAACTCTCCAGACATAACATCGATCACGTCACCATCACCATCAACTGCATCGACCCGGACGTCGGGGCAAAAATCTATCCCTGGATCTATTGGAACAACCGTCGGGTACGGGGTAAAGCCGCTGCCAAAATTCTTATTCAACAGCAGCAGAAAGGTCTGGAAATGCTGGTGGCCAAAGGGATTCTGGTCAAGGTGAACTCGGTGCTGATCCCCGGGGTAAACGATGAACACCTGAAAGTGGTGAGTAAGATTGTTAAAGAGAAAGGCGCCTTCCTGCACAACGTGATGCCGCTGATCGCTGAAGAGGAACATGGCACCTTTTATGGTGTGATGGGACAGCGCGGGCCTTCTGATGAAGAGCTGCAGGACCTGCAGGATGCCTGTTCCGGCGATATGAATATGATGCGTCACTGCCGTCAGTGCCGTGCCGATGCGGTGGGCATGCTGGGAGAGGACCGGGGTTCTGAGTTTACCCTGGACAAGATCGAAACGATGGATATCGATTACGATGCCGCCATGAAAACCCGCGCGATTGTGCATAAAGGTATTGAAGCTGAGCTGGCTGAGAAGCAGCAGAAGCGGGCACGGCTGGCGGGTGTAAAAGTGCCATCGGGTCCGGTGGCGCTCAACAAGAGTTTTCGTCCGGTACTGATGGCCGTAGCGACCAGTGGTGGTGGGGTGATTAACCAGCATTTTGGTCATGCGACTGAGTTTCTTGTCTACGAAGCGTCTGGTAACGGGGTGCGTTTTATCGGTCACCGTAAGGTAGATCAGTACTGTATCGGCAACGATACCTGTGGTGAGAAAGAGAGCGCGCTGGCGGGCAGCATCCGGGCGCTGTCCGGCTGTGAAGCGGTACTCTGTTCTAAGATCGGTTATGAACCATGGGGTCTGCTGGAGGACGCCGGTATTGCACCGAACGGTGAGTACGCCATGGAACCGATTGAAGAGGCGGTGATGTCGGTGTATCAGGAGATGATCACCGCAGGCAAGCTGGACGATAAAACCGGGCTGAAACGGGCAGAAGTGTAAGGAGATTACGATGGCTTTAAGTATTGTAGCAAGCTGTGTTAACTGCTGGGCCTGTCTTGATGTCTGCCCCAGTGATGCGATCGTCAGTGCTGAACCGCACTTCCTGATCGAGAGTAAGAACTGCACCGAATGTGACGGTGATTATGCCGATCCGCAATGTGCCAGTATCTGTCCGATTGAGGGGGCGATTCTCAACTCTTTTGGCGACCCGATCAACCCGGAAGGTTCTCTGACCGGTATTAAGCCAGAGCTGAAGGAGGATGCGCTGAAAGAGATTCAGGCGCGTTAACGCTATGGCAACGGTGATCTTCTACGAAAAGCCGGGCTGTATTAACAACACCCGGCAGAAAAAATTGTTGCAGACTGCCGGGCATCAGGTGGATGAGCGCAATCTGTTAACGCACCCCTGGGACACAGTCAGTCTGAGCCGTTTTTTGCACCCTGAAACTCGGGATAGCTGGCTGAACAGCACCCATCCGGGTCTGAAATCAGGCGATCTGGAGCTGGATCTGAACCGGCCCGAAGAGGTGCTGGCAGCGATGTGTCACGACCCGTTGCTGATTCGGCGACCGCTGATGGAGATTGATGGCCACTGTTTGCAGGGGTTTGATGCAGCGCTGCTGGATCAGTTGATCGGTTTAAGCGTAATGCCCGATGGGGATATCGAAACCTGTCCCCGCAGTCAGCACGCCACAGCGTGTCAATAGGGCGAGTAAAAAGGACGTGTAAATTAGCCGGGGTAAGAAGAAAGGTGCGATATGTTAATGCAAGCAGCCCAACCTCAGCTGCCTGAGGAACACTATACAGCGCTGTTGGACGTTATTGGCAGTGCAGAGGCAGATCGATATCTGATCCGCCTGATTCTGGCCGCCCGGGAGGGGCGAGGTTGTCTGCCGTTGCATCTGGGTCTGGGAGAGCGCAGTTTTGAGGCATTGATCGACCGTTCGTTTTCAGAGATGCAGCGCTGGTTTATTCTGCATATCCGGGTACCGGTGGCGGTGATTGAACGCAGCGAAACCCGCAATGAACTGCTGAGTTTACGCCAGGATGAGCAGCAGGAACTAACCGCGCTGCTTGAACAGTATCGCAATCCGGAGGTTGATCCGGTGCTGTCTGTGATTATCGCGACTGGCTGTCTGGGAGGCGATCACCTCTGGCGCGACCTGGGTTTTGACAACCGGGACTGGCTGTCGGAGATGATGGCAGTGGCTTATCCAGAGCTGAAAGCAAAAAATTCAAAGGATATGAAGTGGAAACGGTTTCTCTATAAACAGCTATGTGAAACCGGTGGCCACTATGTCTGTCGCGCACCCAGCTGTGAAGAGTGCGCCACCTATGCGGACTGTTTCGGGCCAGAGGTCTGAACAGTGGACAGCCTGATGCAGGGCGGTGCCGGCATACAGCAAGATGATCTTTTAGATGATCTGTTAGAACCCCTGCTGGCCTACCATCAGCTATCGAAACATCACCTGCGGTGGATATTCCGATCCCCCGTAGCTTGTTATCACCGCTCTGCGGACTTAACCGGCCGGAATATGCGGAGGTCGAGCAGGAATATCCTCAATGGGTATGTCAGCTTCACTTCAGCTATTCAGAAAACGCTAAGGCCGATCTTCATTCCACCGCTCAGGGCTATAGCGGTACCGGCATCGGGTGTTTTTACGATGACGCTATCTATGAACTGACCGGGCTGAAAAGCCAAAGCTTACAGGCGCTATATGGCTTTGCGGTGGGTGAGCCGCTACGCGATGAGCGGATCACCCAATTAACCGGTTATTACCATCTGCGGGAGCGATTTGTATGACACAGGTGCAACAGATTTCAATTCAGCAAGCTGAAGCGCTGCTGGCAAGTGAGGATGTGCTGCTACTGGATTCAAGAGACCAGCGGGATTACATGAGCAGCCACCATCCGAAAGCGATGCTACTGGGTGAGCATAATCAGGAATATCTGCTGATGAAGACACCGAAAGAGCGTCCGGTGATGGTCTATTGCTATCTCGGTCATGCCAGCATTGAGACAGCGAAGATGTTTGCTGATTTCGGTTTTCAGCAGTGCTACAGCGTCGAGGGTGGATTCACCGCCTGGAAAAAGCAGCTCACGGCTGAGGTTTAAAAAGACTATCTGACCAGGAGCACCTGACCAGAAGCATCTGAACAGGAGAGGGACGATGAACGAACTAGCCGTAAATTTTCAAACGCGTAATACCTACCCCCGCAGTCAGCAAACCCTGCTGATGCAGGCTGCCCGTTATGGCGATCTGGTTGAGATGTTGTTAAACGCCGGTGCTGATACCTCACTGATGACACCGGATGACGTCACCGCATTGGAGCTGGTCGCTAATCGGAAGATCATGCGCTTGTTGCGTCACCATCAATCCTGAAAATGATTTTTGACTACGAGTAAGAGGAAGATAAGCCGATGAATACTGAAGATAAAATTCGTAAACAGCTAGCCGAGAATCCGGTTTTAATCTATATGAAGGGCACCCCGAAAGAGCCAAAATGCGGTTTTTCCCGCAATGCGGTGAATGCTCTGGCAGAGCTGGGTGCAACCTATAGTTATATCAATGTTCTGGAATCACCCTTTATCCGCGAAAAACTGCCCTCTGTTTCCGACTGGCCGACCTTTCCACAACTGTTCATCAAGGGTGAACTGGTGGGCGGTTCTGATGTGGTTTGTGAAATGGTCGCGGATGGCAGCCTGAAGCAGATGCTTGATCAGGTCGGGGAACTGGCATGATCAGCAAAGAACAGGTCAGCCAGATTGTCATGGCTGAGTTTCCCGATTCCGAACTGGATATTAGCGGCGAAGAGTGTGATCTGACCCTGCGGGTGATTAGTGAATCCTTTGCCGGCGTGTCTCCGGTTGAGCGACAGAAGTGGGTGTTAAACCTGTTTCAACAGCAACTGAAAAGCGGCGCACTGCATGCGTTAACCGTTAAAGCTTACACCCTGCAGCAGTTCACTGACCTGCAGAACCAGTTTCTGGTGCAGCTGGAAAACGACTGAGGAGTATTATGGTATGAATGATGAAAACCTGTTTGATGAGCAGTTTCTGGATGTCACCAATAAACTGATTGAGATCGCCAATGAGATGGGCGAAAAATATGGCGAACATAAAGCCAGTGTGGCCTTTATCTATGCGGCGGCCCGTTACAATGGTTACATTGCTGCCAGCAGTGTCACCAGCGCTGAAGAGTTAGAATCCAAACGCGAAAAAGCGGTAGAGTATTTCACCGACCGGTTCCGGCAGCTCTACGATGGCAACCTGCAGGAGTATGTTGCTAACTTTGATGAATATATGGGAAAGGCGAAAGAGGGCTCCTCTGCAGCCAATGGCTGATCTGTCCGTTGTCCTACATTCAGCGTCAGTCAACCTCTGACGCTGAAGTTACTTCTGCTACAAAAAACTTTGTCACAAATCCCTCAATTTCAGATTCTTAAAGCGTTAACTCTTTAAAATCAATCGCTTAATCAGTGGTTCGTTTCTTGCTGTATACCAGACTCCATTAATATATATGTGAGGGGCTATCTAATGGCCAATGTTTATTTTTCATCACCTATCATGTCGAAAAATATGAAGGTAGAAGCGGTTGCCGGTAAGCGTAACACCCTGCTGGGTCTTGCGAAGGAACACAATGTCAAAATTCCACGGGAGTGCGAAGATGGCCAGTGTGGTTCATGCCTGGTTAAAGTGACCCACCTTGATGGTTTTCGCGTGAAAGGGATGATGCTGACTGACAAAGAGAAAAACGTGCTGAAATCGATCGGTAAACTACCTAAATCTGAACAGGAGCGGGCCGAGGTGAAAGACCTGCCTCCAACTTATCGCCTGGCCTGCCAGACCATCGTCACCGATGAAGACCTGCTGGTAGAGTTTACCGGCGAGCCCGGCGGCGCTTAATCCCGCGCTTGTTGGGCTCTAAGAAAATCGGAAGGAGGCATTCTTCCGATTTTTCACTCGTTCCCACGCTCCCGCGTGGAAATGCAGATCTGGTTATCAGGTTTGATACACTTTTTGAGCTCGTTCCCACGCTCCTGCGTGGGAACGTATACCTTGCTACCATGCCCGACAAATTTCTAATAATCCAGCAGCACCAGCGTAATCTTTTGCGCTGGAGTAACGCCAATGCTCGGCTTCATCCACATAACCTCGCTTTACCAGATTCTGGTGAATATATTCGATCTTTTGTAGCATCATATCCTCACTTAGAATCAGCTCTGGATGTACGCCTTCCTGCCAGAATTGATAAGCCCGGTCAGTTTTATGGGCTTTTTTATAAAAAGCCAGTTGATCCAGAATTTGCCTGATATTGCGTTCTGCGAGATATTGAATCAGTTGTTTCGCTGTCCATGACTTGAGTCGTGCTATGTCATGATCCAGTGCATTGCTTTGCAGAACAAGGTGACAGTGGTTTTCTAAAATCACCCAGGCATAAACTTTGAGGCCATCTTTGCTTAAAAAGCGCAGGGCATCGAGAAGAACATTGACGGTGTCAGGGCGTGTGAACACCGGAATCCAGTGCAACACCGTCAGGGTGACGAAGTGTAGTTGCTGAGGTTCGGTTATTTTGTAACGGCTTCGACCCATTATGCATGTTCCTTATGCATTCCCACGCGGGAGCATGGGAACGAGACAACGAGAAATCTGTATCCCTGGTCAGGCGGGTGACTGTTCAGTAGTCTATTGATCATTACACAGATCGACATAACTGAAAAGTTAAGAGTAGGGCTGTTCTGTGTACTTAAAGCTCTGCAAGGAAGGATGAAAAAAAGAGCTCTTTCTATCACTCGTTCCCACGCTCCCGCGTGGGAATGGGCTCTCGTAGGGGGTGCAGGTGAACAGCAGGGCTCGTTCCCACGCTCCCGCGTGGGAATGCATACAAGTAATTTTTTCATCGGGTTACTTATTGAATACTCCATTTTCGTTATGCACTCAGAATGTTGTTTAACAGCGGTTTTATGCTGTTAATGACATCTTGTTGATGGGGCATGATCTCCTGCTGACCCCATTGCGCAATCTCTTCACCAATCAGGTCTTTGATACCACTGCGGGTGTCGCTTAGCGCTTCAATTGTCGCCAGGCCACAGTAAGGAACATAGGTCTCTGAATAGCCCCCTTCATGGGTGAAGACCAGACGATCTGCGCATAGCTCTTTTGCACAATCCATCAGTGATTGGGTCATCACGCGATAAGATTCGCTGTTGAGTATCATAGGCCCCAGAGGGTCGAGTGCTGAAGCATCAAAGCCACAGGCGACAATGATCAGATCGGGTTTAAAGTTGCGAAGCGCTGGAATTACAAGCTGTTCGATAACGCCCTGATAGGCTCCCGTTCCGCTACCTGCAGGCAGTGGAATATTCAGATTGTATCCAGTCCCTTTGCCTTTGCCCTGTTCTGCTACGGAACCTGAGTTTAGTGGGTAGTTGTTTTCGTGATGGATAGAGATAGTTAACACATCATCACGATCATAAAAGGCTTCCTGGGTACCATTGCCATGGTGAACATCCCAATCCACAACCGCGACCCGGTTAACCAGCCCCTTATCCATTGCAGACAGGACAGCGATTGGGATATTGCCCAACAGACAGAAACCACAGCCTTTGTCGCTTGAGGCATGATGTCCCGGTGGACGAGTGAGTACATAGGCGTTTTTTAACGTTCCTGTCAGCACCGCTTCGACAGCGTCAATCGCCATGCCCGCGGAAAGACAAGCGATCTCATAGGCACCTTTTGCGAAGGTAGCGCAGTCGCCAGCTTCTCCCGGCCCCTGAGAACTTGCAACCTCCAGCTGGTTGATATAGTTCTCCGTATGAAAACGCAGCAGGTCAGGTTTTAGTGCTTTTTCGGCCGACCTTCTGTCGAGCTGGTCTGAAATTCCACTGACGTCAAGCAGGTTTTTCAATCTGCGTTTTGTCTCTGCATTTTCATAGGCCGTCGCGGGCTGAAAATTTAACCCCATTGAATCAAACATGGAGTGGCTGCCAGGGTCATGCCACATACATAGTTCGTGGTAATAGAAACCGGTTTTTTTAGTCTGATGGGTCATTAGATATTCCTGCATAAGTAACACATAAAATTCGATTAAGAGAATTAACCTTCAGGGGACAATGTTGAGATAATATAATCTGAGATTAATGGTTTTTATTAATTGTTTAGTAAGCTGAGTGTTTTTAATAAATGGAGTTAAAAGTTTTTAATTTTTTATTCAGAGAGTAAAAGTATTTAGTCCGGTTTTTTATTTAAATTTAATGTTTTTAAATGATTGCTGCTGCACTAACAGGGTCGAATCCGAAAGGAAAAGAGTCATACCTTATCAGTGACGGGTAGGTACTTAAAAGGCTATAGAGACTGAGCAATACCCCGGTATCTGTTATCACGGGTTAATGATATATTTGCGCCGGGGTCTGCATTTTCAGGAAGTGTTGTTGCCAATAAATAATTGATCGTTATCGATTTTATTGTGCTCTTCATCTTGTAAACTCTCTTATCCTGTTGTAACTCCATCTTTGCAGAATTATCAGGATTAGAAAATACCTCAATTTCATTACTAAACTAAAAAAACAGTAGAAAATAGTTTGATTTAAAACGATTATGTTCATTAGAAAGATTAATCAGGAGAGCGTGTAATGCTTCAGATACCAGATGACTGGCATAGACATGCTGCAGACGTTGTAACGGCCATTGGTAGCAATAGCTTTCCTCAGAAAGTCATTGACGCTATTAACGTTGTTGTCCCTTATAATCAGATTGTTATCATCTCAATTCCTAAATCCCAGTCACCAACATTCTGGATTTCGCAGGTACCTGAGGGAAGAGAAAAGGCCGTTGTAGACCAGTATCTGAACGGCTGCTACCTGCTTGACCCCTGGTATCATGCTTTTCAGAAAGGCCTTGAATCGGGTGTCTATTTTCTTGAGGATATTGCCCCCGATGACTTTTACAACAGTGCATACTACTGGCAGTACTTCAAAGCGATAGAGATTGAAAATGAGGCGGTTATCGCTGTTAATCTGGATACTGAAATACAGATTCAGATCTCAATGGGGATTCTTGAAAAGGTGGCCAGTCAGGAAACGCGCAACAAGCTGGCACTGATCACCCCCTTTATCATTGCGGCATCTAAAAAGCACTGGAACGATCTCAACTACTTCCCTGAAACCTTTATTGAGAAGGACAGAGTGATACATAATCATGTTACCGGTGTCCTGAATAATTTTGGCAGCGGTCAGTTAACCAATCGTGAAAGAGAGATCGCCATTCTGATAATCAGAGGCTATTCCCTCAGAGCGATGTCTGACATGCTGGGGATCGCAATGGGTACCATTAAGGTTCACTGTAAGAACCTGTACAAAAAACTTGATATAAGCTCACAATCTGAGTTATTCGCTATCTTTCTCGAAGAGATCAGCAGTCCCTGAGTGAAGAGTAGGGCAGAGTCAGCAATATCAACCCACTGCTCCCTCCTGCTATGACTTCCGGGTTCGAGGCAAGTTGCTTCCTGCAATGCTGAACGCAGTGTTCAGAAATCATCGCCAGGTTTATCTGAGCCGTTGTCTGTTCGGTTTAAGAGAGCTGTTAGAGGCTTCGCTTGCCAGAAAAAGCGGAAGAGCGTCACTCGTTCCCATGCTCCAGCGTGGGAATGCAGATATCGCTCCCGATCAAAGGGTCAGAGTCAATGATCCAGAATCTACAATGATGAGCCATTTATGGATTGGGCCTGGACTTTGTAAATGGACATCTCACCGGCAAAATTGTTATAAACTGTGGCAGAATGATTTTACTTTAACCTCAAATCGGTTATCTTCTTCACTCCTCAAAAATCACCCTCACAAGGACAGTGAGTATGTTACACCCTATGGACAGGGCTCGGTTATGTAGTGGCAGCGATCTGACTGCCGAAAAACTTCCCTATGTTCTCCGACCACAGAATGCTCTGAATACTGCCCAACGAATGTGGGCCAATGAGTTTGAACGCTCCAGACTTGTTCGTTTTGACCCTGTATCCCGGCATACCCGCCACAACAGACGCTTGCCTTTCCCTTCTTCCTTGCAAAACGCTATCCGTACCGGCCAGTTGATACTGCTGCTGGATGATGCCCGCATGATTACGGCACCGGTTGTCAGTCAGCGAAATGGTGAGCTGCAAACATCCGGGTTAGAACGGGAATCACTGATGTTTCGCACCACCATCGAACGGGCGATGAAACGCAGTAGTTTCAGCAGTGGCCGCGTAGGTCGCGCAGATATAATCCCAGAAGTTCCGATGAGTTTTGCCGATAGCATCGACGTCAACAACAGATATCTGCTGGGCGAAGACAAGCAAGCCAAAGAGAAGCAGTACTGCGTAGACCTTCAGTGTGTCTGGGATAATGGCGAGTCAGTAGGAGAGATTCCGCTGCTACTAACGTTTGATACTGGAGAAGTGCAGCGACATATACTGCCAGCCAATGGTCATCTGGTCGTAGAGGGGGCACCCTCCGCCAGTTATAAAGCACAGCTCAAACCTGATGAGGATGACACATCAGCACTTCGTATCTCGATTCAGGAAACCTTAGCTGCCATCATTGAGAAAGAAAAAGCCGAAGCGGCAATGCATCAGTCATTGCAAGATCAGATGGATGTTGTTGACAATGTTGTGGTGCATACCGGTGCTGTGATGTGGGGTGTGTGGAGCTGGGCAAAAGATACGGTCGAAGCACTTAATGCTACGGCCAGACTAGTCACACCCGCTGGGAACTTAAGCAGAGCATTGCAAGCATCCTATGCTGCCAGCCAGGCCGGACCTGAATCCACATGGCAGGAAACGTTTCTTAAAAGCTATAGTGACCAGCAACACGAAGATTTTCTAAAAGCCTTAGGTTTTGATCCTTTACAAATTACTAAAGCACAGCTGGCAGAAGCTTATGAAATAGCCAATTTCGTGTATGAGGATGCCCCTACGCGAGCAGCTCTGACCAAGTTTTCAGAAGACTACGTTAAAGCTCAGGATAGTGTTGAGCTTGCCGAGTCGCTGGCTCCTGCGGTATTAGATATCATTCTGACGGTTGTACTGACAGCGACAACCGCCGTTGGAGGGACTGTTATTGTTGCCAGGGCGGGTCAATCGCTTTTCAGACAACTGGGTAGATTATTAGTCAGTCTTGGTAAGGCGTTGAAAAAGTCTGAACTTTCAAAACGCATCGTCAGCAAGCTGAGTAACAAGCCTGAGAGATTCGAAATACGGCGTCCCCAAGCCCAGAAATTGTCAGAGCCTAAGCGGGTTGAGGGGAATGGTAATAATGGTACGATGGGAGGGCAGAGTGTTGTTCCAGGTACTGAGCTACTGAGGGTAAAACCGGGTACCTTAAGAGGTGAGCCTGAATTGCCTCATCCAAACGCGAATGCTGATATGGTGCGTTCTCTAAATAGGCAAAATGAATCAGCAGAAATTTTGTCGAATCGAGGATTTGATGTAACGCATTTACCGAATACGGGACGGAAAGGAGGTAACCCTGATTTAGATATCAATGGGAGGGCAGCAGATGTGTATTCTCCGAAGTCTAAAAACCCGAATACTATTAGGGATAATATGATTCATAAGGTTGAGCACCAAGCACCTGACATAGTTTTGAATATTACTGATTCTCCTTTGTCTGTAGAAGACATGTTGAGGTTTTTAGATCAAAAGCCGGTGAGCGGTTTACAAAACCTATATCTGATTGATGGTGAAAACGTTTTGTTGAGGAAGTTTTAAAATGACAATGACTCTTAATTTAGAAGTTGCTCAGGGCGTTAGGCTTGAAGATATAAAAGATTCTTTAGCTGGTGTTGAGTTTTCTAACTTATCTGAGGTGGAAGATGGGTTTTCTGTCATATTGCCCAATACACATGTGTTGATGTCGGTTAAAACGAACCTTGAAGATTCTCATGTATTAACCGAAGACTTGGAGGATGTTGGCTGGTCGGTAGGGTTGAGAGCATATTTTGACGTTGATCCCACTTTGCCTAATCCATTTGATGATGTGAAGAAGATTATTCGGAATTTGGAAGAACAAACTTCATTTGAATTTGCGTTGTCATTTCAATACGAATCTCTCTATGCACATAAAGGTCTTAACGGTCTCGAATTGAGTGATGACTTTTAACAAAGCATTTAACTGTGAATTTGGGCCACCCGCCGTGTAAGAATAGTTGTCGTGTGAATTGATCAGACTAGTTTTGTTCGGTGGGCAGAAGTGAGAACTGTGTGGCGCGTTATTCAAAAGAGCACCGGGAGTGGGTATTAAGGCAGATGATGCCGCCCTTGAAATTGTGAATAAGTTCCTCATGTACTAATTCAGACTTTATCTCTCTGCCCTCAGTGTCCTCTGTGGTGAGCTTTTATATGCACGAAGCAGATTTGCACAGAGAACACTGAAGTTGGTCACACAGATTTATTTACCGGGTTGGGATCATCTGTCAGGCCAGTTCAGTTTCGCCCATCGCGGCTTCAAGAAAGCTTTCCCAGGGCTGTTCGATAATCTGGATCTTTTTCAGTTTGCAAAAACGACGCTCTTTGTCGGTTGGCTCTTCTATAAAGACCCAGCCTGCGACTTCGCTGTCGGCGGCATAGATGATGTCACCCATCACCATGCGTTCGGTATCCCGGGTGAAGCGCATGCCGAGAAACAGGTACTGTTTGTTCTGACGGTAGAGCTTAATAAATTCTGGTACGGCGAAACCACCCATCAGTTCGGTAATGTAATCAACAAAGTCGGCATCGGAGGCGATGAAGTTGGCTTCGGGCACCGGACAGCCCAGCGGTTTAAAGAGAATGGGCAGACCCGCCATCACTTTGCTCTGATCGATCCCGGTATATGTCTCACCATCAAAGTTAAATATCTTATAGCGGTAGTCTGTGCCTGCAACCCGGGAGAGGCCCTGTATCAGAATGTGCGGGCGGTTTTGATAGAGATCGATTAACTGGGTGTCCCGGTTTATATCCACCACCCAGCCTGGGTTTATATCAGCCAGCCATTGATGGAGTCTGGCGGTGGTCCATTGCTTATTCAGGTAGGTGTCATTAAAAAAGCGGGTGATAAAACTGCGGCCCTTTTTGTTCTCAAGGTTCATCGCTGCGCGTGGAAATTCATACATCAGACGCGGGGCCATTGGCTGGCCACCGTTCATCGCCAGAATAAGACTGTCACTGTCGGCAGGCATCGGTGTGTGGTCTTCGACATTCGTTACATCTGCAAGCGCGCCCGCACCGAGGTAGGGGACAATCTTTCCCGATTTAAGTCCGTCTATTAATTCACTGTACATCATGTTCACCCGTGGCTGATTAATTGGAGTATTTGGCTCTGTATCTCTGTGTGCAACAGACACTGAGCCTTATTAAGATAAATTGAGTTAACCAGAGCTACTGCAATTGTCAGGCCATTTGGAAATCAGCGAGTTTTCAGGTAACGAGAAACCTGTTGTTCGGGTGTTGTTTTTACGCTGTCGGCAGGCAACCGGGCGTTTCATAGCGTTATAGCCATTGTTGTTTCTTTTATCTGAGTGTTTGTCGTTTGTGAATGTTTTAAATCTGACACAACAGAATCTGACAAAACCCTGTTTTTATTGTTGGCATTACAACAGTAAACCCGCCAATTGTTGCTACCTACACAGTAATCGGACCAGGAATGTCGTACCTGAAAATTAATTAAGTATTTAAAAATCAATAAATTAGATGATTTTTGTGCGGTTGGTACAAGTTTCGCAACGATAGATGTGAGTTTTCGGGTCAGATCAATGGCATCTGGCTCAGGCAATCTAAGTTCTAACGCTGAGGAGCAAGATTATGGCTATGCGTCAATGTGCAATCTACGGAAAAGGCGGCATCGGTAAGTCGACTACTACCCAGAACCTGGTAGCAGCCCTGGCTGAAGCGGGTAAAAAAGTAATGATCGTAGGATGCGACCCTAAGGCGGATTCTACTCGACTGATTCTGCATTCAAAAGCGCAGAACACCATCATGGAGATGGCTGCTGAGGCAGGTACTGTAGAAGATCTGGAACTGGAAGATGTACTTAAAGCCGGTTACGGCGACATTAAGTGTGTTGAGTCCGGTGGTCCTGAGCCAGGTGTTGGTTGTGCCGGTCGTGGTGTAATCACCGCTATCAACTTCCTGGAAGAGGAAGGTGCCTACGAAGAAGATCTGGACTTTGTTTTCTATGACGTACTGGGTGACGTGGTATGTGGTGGTTTTGCTATGCCAATCCGCGAAAACAAAGCTCAGGAAATCTACATCGTATGCTCCGGTGAGATGATGGCGATGTACGCGGCTAACAACATCTCTAAAGGTATCGTGAAGTACGCTAACTCCGGTAGCGTGCGTCTTGCGGGTCTGATCTGTAACAGCCGTAACACCGCTCGTGAAGACGAACTGATTATGGAGCTGGCACGTCAGCTGGGCACTCAGATGATCCACTTTGTTCCCCGCGACAACGTCGTACAGCGTGCTGAGATTCGCCGTATGACCGTTATCGAATACGATCCAAAAGCTAAGCAGGCTGATGAGTATCGTGCGCTGGCTAAGAAGATCATCGACAACAGCATGTTCGTTATTCCTACACCAATCACTATGGATGCGCTGGAAGATTTGTTGATGGACTTCGGTCTGATGGATGAAGAAGACGAAAGCATTATCGGTAAAACAGCGACAGAAGAGTAATTCACTCTTCTGAGTCGTGGTTTTGCTATTGACGGGTATGGAGCGGATTAGCTTCTACACGCAAACCTATGGAGGGGGCGAATAAATCCTCGCAAAGAAGACACCGGATTTGTTCGAGCCTTCCAATAATGTAAGGAGACAGTTATGTCTACCATGTCACGCGACGAGACCGAAGCGCTTATTCAGGAAGTGCTGGAAGTCTATCCTGCTAAAGCTAAAAAAGATCGTGAAAAGCACCTTGCTGTTAATGATCAGTCGGTTGAGCAGTCTAAAAAATGTATCACCTCTAACAAGAAGTCCCTGCCAGGTGTGATGACCGTTCGTGGTTGTGCTTACGCGGGCTCTAAAGGTGTGGTCTGGGGTCCTATCAAGGATATGATCCACATCTCTCACGGACCTGTTGGTTGTGGTCAGTATTCCCGTAACGGCCGCCGTAACTACTATATCGGTACGACCGGTATTAACGCTTTCGTTACCATGAACTTTACCTCGGATTTCCAGGAAAAAGATATCGTATTCGGTGGTGATAAGAAGCTGTCTAAGCTTCTGGAAGAGGTGGAAACCCTGTTCCCGCTGAATAAAGGTGTGTCTATCCAGTCAGAGTGTCCTATCGGTCTGATCGGTGATGACATCGAAGCGGTTGCTAAGAAAGCAACAGCGAATACCGGTAAAACCGTTGTACCAGTCCGTTGTGAAGGTTTCCGCGGTGTCTCTCAGTCTCTGGGTCACCACATTGCGAACGATGCGGTTCGTGACTGGGCGCTGGATAAGCGTGACGACGATGATAGCTTTGAAACCACACAATATGATGTCGCCATTATTGGTGACTACAACATCGGTGGTGATGCCTGGTCTTCCCGTATTCTGCTGGAAGAGATGGGGCTGCGCGTGGTGGCTCAATGGTCGGGTGACGGTACCATCGCTGAGATGGAGCTGACCCCTAAGGTTAAGCTGAATCTGGTTCACTGCTACCGTTCTATGAACTACATCTCTCGTCATATGGAAGAGAAGTACGGCATCCCATGGATGGAGTACAACTTCTTCGGTCCGACTAAGACTGACGAATCCCTGCGTAAGATCGCTGCGTTCTTTGATGAAACGATTCAGCAGAAAGCTGAAGAGGTTATCGCGAAGTACAAGCTGGAATACCAGAGCGTCATTGAAAAGTACCGTCCTCGTCTGGAAGGTAAGCGCGTCATGCTTTACATCGGTGGTCTGCGTCCACGTCACGTTATCGGGGCGTACGAAGATCTGGGTATGGAAGTGGTCGGTACCGGTTATGAGTTTGCTCATAACGATGACTACGACCGCACCATCAAAGAGATGGGCAATGCGACGCTGCTTTACGATGACGTCACCGGTTACGAATTCGAAGAGTTTGTGAAGAAAGTTAAGCCAGATCTGATCGGTTCAGGTATCAAAGAGAAGTATATCTTCCAGAAGATGGGTGTTCCATTCCGTCAGATGCACAGCTGGGATTATTCCGGTCCTTACCACGGTTATGATGGCTTCGCTATCTTTGCCCGCGATATGGACATGACTCTGAATAACCCATGTTGGAAGAAGCTTCAGGCGCCCTGGCAGGTAGAAGACTCTGCTGAAGAAGCAGTCGCTGCAAGCGCTTAAGTTGATATCAGAGGTTCGCGGTGGCGACAGTATATAACGATCCATTCTTATACTGAGCACCGTGAACCATCTACCCCATTTTAACCCGTATGTTCACAGATTAGTGGCGCGGGAGGAGAGATTCAAATGAGTCAATCAGTTGATAATATCAAACCAAGTTATCCGCTGTTTCTGGAAGATGATTACCAGGACATGCTGGCGAAGAAGCGTGATAACTATGAGGAAAAACATCCTCAGGAAAAGATCGATGAAGTGTTTCAGTGGACCACCACTGAAGAGTATCAGGAACTTAACTTCCAGCGTGAAGCGCTGACCGTTAACCCGGCTAAAGCGTGCCAGCCACTGGGTGCTGTTCTCTGTTCACTGGGTTTTGAAAAAACCCTGCCCTATGTTCACGGTTCTCAGGGGTGTGTCGCTTACTTCCGCAGTTATTTTAACCGCCACTTCAAAGAGCCAGTCTCCTGTGTATCTGACTCAATGACCGAGGATGCCGCTGTATTCGGTGGTCAGAAAAACATGTATGACGGTCTGGAAAATGCTCAGGCATTGTACAAGCCAGAGATGATTGCAGTTTCGACTACCTGTATGGCTGAGGTTATCGGTGACGACCTGAACGCCTTTATCGGTAACGCCCGTAAAGAGGGACATGTTGCGGATGACTTCCCGGTTCCTTTTGCTCACACACCAAGCTTTGTCGGCAGCCACACCACTGGCTGGGACAACATGTTCGAAGGGATTGCCCGTTACTTCACCCTCAACTACATGGAAGATAAGGTTGTTGGTAGCAACGGTAAGATCAACCTGGTACCGGGTTTTGAAACCTATCTGGGTAACTTCCGCGTGATGAAGCGCATGATGGCTGATATGGATGTTGATTGTACTCTGCTGTCTGATCCTACCGAGGTACTGGATACCCCTGCAGACGGTGAATTCCGGATGTATTCCGGGGGTACCACTCAGGACGAGATCAAGGATGCTCCGAATGCTGTTAACACTATCTTGTTACAGCCATGGCAGCTGACTAAGACTAAGAAGCTGGCAACGCTTACCTGGAAGCATGAAGTACCTAAGCTGAATATTCCAATGGGTCTGGACTGGACTGACGAGTTCCTGATGACTGTGTCTAAGGAAACCGGCAAGCCCATCAGCAAGACACTTGAGATCGAGCGTGGCCGTCTGGTTGATGCGATGACTGACTCCCACACCTGGTTACACGGTAAGAAATTTGCCCTGTATGGTGATGCTGATTTTGTCATGGGTCTGACTAAGTTCCTGCTGGAGCTGGGTGCCGAGCCAACGCATATTCTGTGTAACCATGCGAACAAGCGCTGGAAGAAAGCGATGGAAGAAATCCTCGCCAGCTCTCCATTCGGTGCTGATTGTGAAGTGCATATCGGTAAGGACCTGTGGCACTTGCGTTCACTGTGCTTTACCAAGAAGCCTGACTTCCTGATCGGTAACTCTTATGGCAAGGAGATCTCACGGGATACTCTGTATAAGGGTAAAGAGTTCGAGGTGCCTCTGATCCGTCTGGGCTTCCCGATCTTCGACCGTCATCACCTGCATCGTCAGACTACCCTGGGTTACGAAGGTGCCATGCAGATGTTAACTACTATCGTTAACGCTGTGCTGGATCGTCTCGACGACGAAACCCGTGGTATGCAGAGCACAGACTTTAACTACGATCTGGTGCGTTAAGCACCGGTCCGGTTGAAAGTCGATGGCCTGTGCGAGTCTGATATCGACACGACTTTTACTTACCGGGATTGACGTGACCGGGATTACCCAGGGTAATCCCGGTCAACCGGTCGGTATTTCCCCTGAGTGCGTGACGATCTCATATTCAATCAGTCCATCCTCACCGGGGCAGGTACCTGCCCCGGAATGTCTGAACTTCTGATATTGGAGAGTAACGATGCCTAGTGTGATGATAAGGAAGGATAACGAGGGAAAAATGACCCTCTATGTTGCTAAAAAAGATCAGGAAGATGAGATCTCATCGATCGAGTTTGAATCTGCTGAAAAGTGGGGCGGATTAATTGAGATGACTGATGGTACAAAATATTTCATAGAGCCACTTGATGCCATGCCTAAACTTCCGATCACCTTGCGTGCTCGCAGAGGCTGAGGAGGGTGTTAACATGTCAGCACAAATATCCAATGAAGTTGCTCTGCGAATAGGTCTGGCAGCACGATCACTGCCCGATACAGACGCCAGACGTCTGATGACCGTTCTGATTGATGCCGTCGGTTTGCCGATTACTGAAACCAAACTTGCCCGTTTAAAGCTTAATAAACTGCGGCAGGCCGCCGAAGGCGAACTGGAAGATATTGAAGTCAGCTTTATGAAAAAAGCGGTTAATCTTCTGAAGGGCATTGGTGTTTCAGTGGATGCAGAACCGTTACCCGAAATAACTCCCTACAGCGAAGGTGATATGCCCGGTTCAATACGGGTTGCCTGCGCGTCAAATAACGCGACCGCGATGGACGGCCATTTCGGCTCCTGCTCCCGCTATCTTATCTATCAGGTTTCAGGAGAGGAGTACCGGCTGATCGGGATTCGCGAAGCGGATATCCCTAAAGATGCCGAGGATAAAAACGTTGTCCGTGCCGGACTGATCAGCGATTGCCAGTTGCTGTATACGGTATCGGTGGGTGGGCCTGCTGCGGCCAAAGTGATTCGCACCGGGGTGCTTCCCATTAAAATGCCGGATGGCGGCGACAGTCTGGAGATGATGCAGAAGCTGGTGTCCGTTATTGCCGGTACTCCGCCACCCTGGCTGGCTAAAGTGATGGGTGTGGCACCCGAAGAGCGGGTTCGTTTCGCTCAGGGTGAGGAGGTCGAATAATGATTAGTCAGGAGCAGTTAGATCAAATCCATGATTTTGTCATGTCATCTGATATAGGCGAAGAGCTGATATCTGCGCTGAAACAACAGCATCCTGATCTCCATTTCAGCTGGTGCTTTGATGATGATATCGGTGCGACCGCAAAGCCTTACCGCGAGAGTAACGGATTCAATCTCTATCTGGTGAACTCTGAAAACCATTGTTCCTGCCTGAGCAATGATCCGGACAGTTCCAGCGGAGTGGTGATCGCTGAGGTGATTGATGATGAGCTCTGATGGTGGTGATCTGACCCCACTGCCTGACTGCCGTCGTTGTCGCTTTAAAGCCAGTCTGCTGCTTAGTGGGCGTTGTATTCCCGGTGATATCTGTGTCGTTGCTCACAGTGGCCGTCAGATCGACCGTTTTCTGCGGGTCAATCCGGAACTGGCCGTGACCTTTCTGCAGGACAGTTTCTGGGAGCGCAGAGCGATTGCCGTGCGCTACTCGCCGTTGCCCTATCTGGAAAAGATGATCAGCGATCCCGACGAAGCGGTACGGCGGGCGGTGGCGTATCGCCTGCCCCGGGATCAGCTTCATCGTCTGATCGATGATGAAGATCGTGAAGTACGGATTACCGTCGCTGATCGCATCCGTCCAGAGCAGTTGGAGCTGATGGCCGAAGACAAAGATTATCTGGTGCGCGCCTATGTCGCCCAGCGGATGCCGGTAGGGCGTCTGTTCCGGATGATTCGCGACCCTGACCGGCAGGTGCGAAAAATTGTTGCTAAACGCTTGCCCGAGGTCAGCCTGGGGCTGATGGTCAGCGATCCTGAAGCCGAAGTCAGACGCATCGTTGCCGAGCATCTGGCCCCGGATGAGATGGAGCTGTTGCTGGAAGATTCCGACTGGACAGTACGGCTTACCGCCGCCATGCGTGCGCCGGTTGAGATGCTCACCGGGCTGGTCGATGACCCGGATCAGGAGGTCCGCTGTCTGGTGCGTGATCGTCTGGCTGGCCGGGATGTTGACCAGGCACTGCTGGACTAACCGTTCTCAGGGCTATTTTGTCAGGGCTACGTTTTCGGGGCTACGTTTTCGGGGCAAGGTTCTCAGAGTAACAGCGGAATTGTGTGTGTTTTGTCATGTTTATGACAATGCGTTTTTCGGGTCTTTTAAAATCAATAGGTTATCTGTGGTACGCCTGTTGCATTGCTCTATATAGAATATTTTTTTAGCAGTGCGCCTGTACAGATCCGGAGGTTTAAATGAAAGCAAAAGATATCGCCGAACTACTTGATGAGCCGGCCTGTGAGCACAACAAAAAAGAGAAGTCGGGTTGTGCTAAAGCCATGCCGGGAGCATCGGCGGGTGGTTGTGCTTTTGATGGCGCTCAGATCGCTTTGCTACCGATAGCCGATGTCGCGCATATCGTGCATGGACCGATCGCCTGTGCTGGTAGCTCGTGGGATAACCGCGGCACCCGCTCCAGTGGCCCGCAACTGTATCGCATCGGTATGACGACAGATCTGACCGAGCAGGATGTGATTATGGGGCGGGGGGAGAAGCGCCTGTTCCACTCGATTAAACAGGCCGTTGAACAACATCATCCCGCCGCAGTGTTTGTCTATAACACCTGTGTTCCCGCCCTGGTGGGGGATGATGTTGATGCCGTTTGTCGTGCTGCGACAGAGCAGTGGGGCACGCCGGTGGTACCCGTCGATGGCGCCGGTTTTTATGGTACCAAGAATCTTGGCAACCGTATCGCTGGCGAGGCGATGGTGAAACATGTGATCGGCACCCGCGAGCCGGAACCGGCCCCTGAGCCACTGATTCCCGGCACGAAAATTCACAGCGTCAACCTGGTGGGTGAATACAATATTGCCGGTGAGTTCTGGCATGTACTGCCGTTATTGGATGAGCTGGGCATCCGGGTGCTCTGTACCCTGTCAGGAGATGCCCGCTTCCACGAAGTACAGTCAATGCACCGCGCCGAAGTCAATATGATGGTGTGCTCCAAGGCGATGGTAAATGTCGCCCGTAAACTGCAGGACAAGTACGGTACCCCCTGGTTTGAAGGAAGCTTCTACGGTATCTCCGATACCTCTCAGGCGCTGCGGGATTTTGCCCGTCTGATCAATGATGCCGATCTGACCGAGCGCACTGAAGCACTGATTGCGCGGGAAGAGGCGAAAATCAGAGCGGCGCTGGAGCCCTGGCGTGAACGGTTGCAGGGCAAACGGGTGTTGCTCTATACCGGTGGGGTTAAATCCTGGTCTGTGGTCTCCGCCCTGCAGGATCTGGGTATGGTGGTGGTGGCCACCGGTACGAAGAAATCGACCGAAGAGGATAAGGCCCGGATTCGTGAGCTGATGGGTGAAGACACAAAGATGATCGACGAAGGTGGGGCGAAGGAGCTGATCAGTATTGTCCATGAATACAAGGCTGACATTCTGATCGCCGGAGGCCGGAACCTCTATACCGCTCTGAAAGCGCGGATTCCCTTCCTTGATATTAACCAGGAGCGGGAGTTTGGTTACGCCGGTTATGAGGGGATGCTGGAACTGGTCAAACAGCTGGCAATCACTATCGAAAGTCCGATCTGGTCGGCGGTGAGAGATCCTGCACCCTGGGATGAGATGCCCAGTGAGGCTGAACTGTTAATCGCAGAGGGGGTATAAGCCGATGGCAACGTTAGAAAAACGTAAAAAAGCGATGTCAGTTAACCCGTTAAAAGCAAGTCAGACCATGGGGGCCACCCTGGCGTTTCTGGGGTTCAGTCGTTCGATGCCATTGATGCATGGCAGTCAGGGCTGTACCGCTTTTGCCAAGGTCTTTTTTGTACGTCACTTTCGTGAACCTATCCCGCTGCAAACCACCGCTATGGATCAGGTCAGTTCAGTGATGGGGGCCGATGAGAATGTTGTTGAAGCATTGAAAACCATCTCAGAAAAACAGTCTCCGGCGATTATCGGTGTTTGTTCAACAGGCCTGGCTGAAACCCAGGGCTGTGATATGGGACTGGCGATCCATGAGTTCAGATCACGTTATCCACAACATGAAAAAGTAGCGGTTGTGAAGGTCAGTACACCGGACTTCAGCGGTTGTTTTGAGACCGGTTATGCCGCCGCGGTAACCGCCATTATCGATCAGCTGATTGAACCCTCTGAACGGGCTGGAACCCGCGCACGACAGGTTAATGTGCTCTGCGGTAGTCATCTGACACCGGGTGATCTTGAATTTATTATCGATACGATTGAAAACTTCGGGCTGCGGCCTCTGCTAATCCCGGATCTGTCCCGTTCGCTGGACGGTCATCTGCCTGAAGAGGAGTACAGTGCACTGACCACCGGTGGTCTGACACTGGATGAACTGGCGCTTGCCGGAGAGAGTGGCGCCACGCTGGTGATCGGATCATCCCTGGCACAGGCCGGGCAAAAACTTGAAGAGAAAACCGGGGTTAAGAGCCAGGTTTTCCCCCATCTGCACAGCATGAAACAGGTTGATAACTGGTTTATGGCGCTGTCTGAACTGTCGGGACTTCCTGTCCCCAATCGCTGGCGGCGTCAGCGTCGTCAGTTACAGGACGCGATGCTGGATACCCACTTTATGCTGGGGCAGCTGCGGGTGGGGATTGCCGCAGACCCTGATCTGTTGCTGGCGATGCACGATCTGGTTGCGGCCATGGGCGGTGAGGTGGTGGCTGCAGTGACCCCCGATAAAGGTCCCGCACTGGAGCGGGTTGCCCTTGAAACTGTGAAGAAGGGAGATCTTGAAGATCTCGAAACTCAGGCGCGTGAGATGCACGCGGAGTTTCTTATTGGTAACAGCCATCTGCATGAGTGTGCTGAACGGTTGCATGTGCCCCATTTGCGAATTGGCTTTCCTCAGTATGACTATCTGGGGGGCTTTAACCGGGTATGGATCGGTTATCGGGGAATTCAGCAAGCACTGTTTGATATCGCCAATATGCGTCTGAGTCAGCACGAAGAGATCCCTACCTATTATTCGCCTTTATCGCAAAAACGCGATGAAGAAACCTATACAAGACAGCAACTTCAGGGAGTCTGACATGGTTCCTGTATCCCGCCATCTGAATGTGATCCGGGAGGAAAAAACGCCCTATATGATCCGTGTCGCGTTTGCGACAAACGATGGGGCAACGGTAAACGAACATTTCGGTTCTGCACGTTCTTTTTCTATTTATGGCGTGACAACCGGGCAGTGTGACCTGTTGTCGGTGGCAGAGTTTTCACTGGATTCCAGTGAAGATGATCGTTTGCAGGATCGCATGGCGTTTATTTCAGGCTGCGCTGCCGTGTACAGCTACGCTTGTGGCGCATCGGCGATTCGCAGACTTATTGCGAAGGGTATTCAACCAATACGGGTATCCGAAGAGGCACAGATCAGTGAGTTGCTGACGGCCTTGCAGCGTGAGATTGAAAGCGGGCCAGGTAGCTGGCTGGCTAAAGCGATTGCCCGACAACATCTGCTATTGAAACCGCGCGGCGGTTACACAGAAGCCGATAGCTGGGAAGAGTAAAAAAGCAGGTAACCGCATTCTACGCTGTTTTGAAAACGGAATTTAGTTGCTGGTAACGAACACTTAAATTATCGGAGATGATTATGAATGAAGCGCTGTGTATTGAACCGGGTAATGAGTTGATGAACAGCCCATTCGTCAAGCAGATGATTGTTCAGCTGCGGGCTGTTGATAGCTACGGTACTTATGATGACTGGAGCAATGAGAAGGTACTCGATCCGCTGATTCTGACGAAAGCCCGCCGTCGTGAAATCCCCGTTGTTGGTGATCCTGATGAAATTGTGGTGGCGCGTGTAAAGGCCTATTACAACGCTCTGTCTGTGCGTATTGAACAGGAGTGCGGCATGATGGCTGCGCCCATGATCAACCTCAGTCATGAAGGTTTTGGCCGGGCACTGATCATGGTGGGTAAGCTGATTGTGGCGGATAAGGTATTGCGTGATGTGCATCGTTTTGGCTTTGAATCCCTGGAAAAACTCGATGAGGAAGCCTGCAAAATTATTGATAAAGCACTGACCACGATCGAAACCTTTAAAGACGCAGCGAAAGCATAGTCCGTTAAAGTGATTGATTCAGGAGGGATGACAATGACAGATGAAGCGCTGAAAGATCTGCAAAAAAATGCGCGCAAAGCCAAGCGAATCGCAACAGAGTGGGCATCACAGATGCATGATCTGGTTGAAGATCAGCTGTGGACCGATTATGAGCGTCTGCCCGAACTGGCGGAGAAAACCCTGGCTGCCTGTCAGGCCTGGAAAGAGGCGCAGGAAAAACTGGAAGCGGCTCAGTAAAGATTAACTGTATTTAGAGGAGAGTAGGGATGTCTGCAGATCTGATTAAGGGTCGCACCCGTGGTGGGAGCGAATGGACACCCAATTTTATTACCGGGATCAATCAGGCAACCTGCATCGGCTGTGGTCGCTGCTATAAGGTCTGTCCCCGGGATGTATTTGAACTGGTTGAGCGCTCTGAAGCGTTGGCAGAAGACGATGATGACGATGATTGGGATGATGATGACGAGATGAAAGTGATGTCGGTGGCTGATGCGGATGATTGTATCGGCTGTATGTCATGTCTGCGGGTCTGTCCGAAGAAATGTCACAGTCATGAGGCGGCTGCGGCCTGATTCTGATCTGTATAAAACCTCTGAGTGATTGAGAAGTTCACTGATAACAGGAGTGGTGTCATGCCAAAACCAGAGATTCATGTGTTTGTCTGTAACCAGACACGGCCCGGGGGACACCCCCGGGGAAGCTGCGGCGCTTCAGGTGCTGCCCAGATTACCCCGGCGCTTTCAGAGGAAGTGGCTAAACGTAATCTGTTTAACAAAGTTGCGGTGACGGCAACCGGTTGTCTGGGCCCCTGTGATTGTGGCCCTAATCTGTTGGTGTATCCCGGGTCGCACCTGTATATCAGGTTAAAGCCTGAAGATGTTAACCGGATTGTAGAACAGCACCTGATCGGTGGCGAGCCGGTGACCGATCTGTTGGCACCTGAAGAGCTCTGGTAAGTCATCTCTGTTGAGCTGTGGTGAGACTGATGGAATATACGGCCATGACAAGACTGCAAGAGCGGTATCATCCGTTACTGCAAGCGTCTCTGGAAACCGCGGCACAGACACTTGAGAGTGCAGGGTTTGACAGTACAGCGCTGCCCTCTCTGGAGCAGTTTAGCTTTGAGACTCGACAGGAACCTCTGAACGGTGAAGACACACTCAATGGCCGATGGGCTGACAGACACAGTCAGCGTCGGGGCTGGCTGGTGATCAATTGTGATGGCTCGATGATGCTGGAAATTGATCTTATCTGTCCCTGGCCGGACAAAGATCAGGTCTGGGCCGAGTCTGTGTCCGTTTGGGGGCGTGAGCCGCTAACACTGGTTGGGGAAGTGACGCCAATGGCGATGCTTTAATTCAAGGATTGAATTCACACCGGAGCTGAATTCAGGCTAATGCGATATGCAGAGCAAGTCGGTATTCAGAACAGGAATTGTATGAGTGACTTAAACATTATTCTGGTTCATCTTAATCCCATCAGTGCCCGGCTATCCTTCTGGATAGACCGGTCAACGCCGCAGGCGTTTGGCTGTCTTCCCGATGGGTTGCCCGCACTGGCTTCGATCATTGAGGGGGATATGTCTTCAACCGTTACCCCGCATCCGGCGTCCAGTCTGAGAGATATCGCTGACTACCTCGGCATTGATCGCGCATTACTGGAGGTTGTCTCCCCCGCGATCGCCTGGGTCGAAACACCTGACACCCCGGTCGCTATCGCTCTGGTCCGGATAATGACTACTGATCTTCCTGAGGTTGATGCTGAGGGCAGTTTTATCTCACTGCTGGAACTTCTCAAAGTACCTGTGGTTGAACGTCTGTTGTTCAGAAAAGCCTATGAGTGTCTGTTGGGTGACTAAACCCTGTTCTGCTTTGTCGTAATTCCTACAAACCCCCTTCAATTGTCACACAGTCCCCTCCACTTTGTACTTATTGATCTAAGTCAACTATTTGAATCTTAAGGTTTTTTAAATAATGCTCTGAGTGGCATTCAGCTTGCACTGCTTATAAGTGAACACTCGGATTGATGAGGACGAGACCATGATTCAGCTAACAGAGAGCGCAGTGAGTGCTATTTCCCGGTTTATAGATCAGGCAGATAAAGATGTTTTTGGTTTACGTATCCGGGTCGATGGGGGCGGTTGCTCCGGGTTTAAGTACGGAATGAAACTCGAAGAGGCGAGCTCTGAAGAGGATCAGATTATTGAGTGTAGTGGCGTGAAAATTCTCGTTGATGGCGATAGTGCAGCTCTGCTGAGTGGCGTCACCGTAGATTTTCTGGATGGCTTGGAGGGTTCTGGTTTTAAGTTTGAAAACCCGAATGCAACAGAAAGCTGCAACTGTGGTAAATCCTTCGCGGGTTAACAACTGACCGGTAACAGATAGATAGAGGAATTCGAATATGTGGGATTATTCTGAAACAGTTAAAGAACATTTTTATAACCCCAAGAATGCCGGTGCAGCTGAAGGTGCAAACGCGACTGGTGAAGTGGGTTCTCTTAGTTGTGGTGATGCACTGCGACTGACTCTTAAAGTGGATCCAGAAACCGAAATCATCCAGGATGCCGGATTCCAGACCTTTGGCTGCGGTTCTGCAATAGCCTCCTCTTCAGCCCTGACTGAAATTATCAAGGGGATGACACTGGATCAGGCGCTGGAAGTGTCTAACCAGGATATCGCTGACTTTCTTGATGGCCTGCCACCGGAAAAGATGCACTGCTCCGTCATGGGACGTGAAGCGCTGCAGGCGGCGGTTGCTGATTATCGTGGTGAGGTGTGGAGTGATGATCACGAAGAGGGCGCACTGGTTTGTAAATGCTTTGCTATCGATGAGGTGATGATTGAAGACACCATCCGGGCTAACAGCCTGACAAGTGTTGAAGAGGTAACCAACTATACCAAAGCGGGTGGTGGTTGTTCAGCCTGTCATGAAGGGATTGAAAATATTCTTAGCCGGGTGATGGCAGAGAAGGGCGAAGCGTTTGTGGCCGGTGGTGTTGGAAGTGCCGTTGCCGCCAGTAGCCCTGCTGCTCCGGCTGCCGCATCAGCGCCGGCTGAAGCCGCACCGAAAACCGACATTAAACGTATCAGCACTATTATGCGGGTGCTGGAAGCGGTGCGTCCACGTTTGCAGGCCGATGGTGGTGATTGTGAACTGATGGATATTGACGGTAATACCATCTACGTCAATCTGACCGGTGCCTGTATGGGTTGTCAGATGGCCTCGATGACCCTGGGTGGCATTCAGCAGCAGCTGATTGAGGAACTGGGTGAGTTTGTACGCCTGGTGCAGGTTGAAAAGAAGGCTGATCAACTGGTTGGAATAGGGGGTTAACCATGAGTGATATCTATCTGGATAACAATGCGACCACGATGGTGTCTCCTGAAGTACTGGAAGAGATGCTTCCCTTTTTCAGCGAGCAGTTTGGTAACCCATCTTCGCTGCACAGCTTTGGTAATAAAGTCGGTTTTGCCCTGAAGAAAGCCCGACAGCAGGTACAGGCGTTGCTGGGGGCAGAGCATGACTCTGAAATTATCTTTACCTCCTGCGGTACAGAGTCCGACTCAACGGCGATTCTGTCAGCCCTGAAAGCGCAGCCAGAACGTAAAGAGATTATCACCACGGTGGTTGAACACCCGGCGGTGCTGACTCTGTGTGAGTATCTTGAAACAGAAGGCTATACCGTTCATAAACTGGAAGTGGACAGTAAGGGACGTCTGGATCTTGATCAGTATGCCAGCCTGCTGAGTGACCGGGTAGCGGTGGTCAGTGTGATGTGGGCCAACAATGAGAGTGGCACCATCTTCCCGGTGGAGAAGATGGCGGATATGGCCAACGAAGCCGGTGTTATGTTTCATACCGATGCGGTTCAGGCGGTGGGTAAACTACCGATCAATCTGCAGCAGAGCAACATCCATATGTTGTCTTTGTCGGGCCACAAGCTGCACGCCCCGAAAGGGATTGGCGTGCTCTACCTGAAACGGGGTACCCGTTTCCGTCCGCTACTGCGGGGTGGCCATCAGGAGCGCGGTCGCCGTGCTGGTACTGAGAACGCTGCAGCCGTTGTTGGGCTGGGCAAAGCCTGCGAACTGGCTATGCAACATATGGCGTTTGAAAACACCACGGTGAAAGCGATGCGTGATCGTCTTGAAGAGGGTATTCTGGCGGCGGTACCTTATAGTTTTCCGACCGGTGACACGGATAATCGCCTGCCCAATACCGCCAGTATCGCGTTTGAATATATTGAGGGCGAGGCAATTCTGTTGCTGATGAATAAGGTCGGTATTGCCGCCTCCAGTGGTAGCGCCTGTACCTCGGGGTCTCTGGAACCATCACACGTGATGCGGGCGATGGGTATTCCCTATACTGCTGCCCACGGCACGGTGCGTTTCTCTTTCTCCCGCTACAACACCATGGAAGAGGTGGAACGGGTGATAGCCGAAGTACCTGAGATCGTTGCAAAACTTCGCAAGCTATCACCTTACTGGGAGGGTAATGGTCCGGCAGAGAATCCAGAGCAGGCGTTTGCACCTGTCTACGCCTGATCTCTGAGAGGGAGCGATACCGCACCAGGGAGGGGTGCAGGCGCTCCCACTATTTCACCTGAAACCGTTTAGCTGGAGGTAATCATGACTGAGTGTCTGTCTTATCCGAGTATTGCTGAGGCTAACCCTAACTTCGAAGATCTGATTGTGGCGTTTGCTTCGATGGAGGGGGATATGGTCGATCAGCATTTTGGTTCGGCTCAGGGGTTTTATGTTTACGCTGTTAACAGTCATTCTGCTCAACTCCTGACGAGCCAGAGCTTTGCTGCGGCCGCTCAGGATGGCAATGAAGACAAGTTGAAACCCAAACTCAGATGGCTGGTGGGCGCGGATCTGGTGTATTGCGGATCCATTGGTGGTTCGGCCACCCGTCAGCTGATCTCTCTGGGGATCACTCCGGTGCAGGTGAAAGGCGGCCCGGATGTCGATGAACTGCTTGATTCAATTCAGGCGCAACTGGCTGGCGAGAAAGCGTTCTGGTTGCAAAATATTATCAACCAGAAGGCCAGGCAGAGCACCGATAGTTTTGCGACGACGGCCGATGAGGACTGGGACGAGTAGAGGGCGGACTCAGCGTGAGTTTTTTACCAGCCAGCGAAACAGGGCAAACTGGGAAGGCAGATAGACAAGATATTCCGGATGCCACTGTGTCGCAATAATTTTATGATGGTCTGATTCGACCGCCTGGATGATCTCATCGAGATCGCGGCCGACAATCTGAAGCCCTTTCCCGGTGGAGTTTATCGCCTGGTGATGCAGACTGTTGACTCGCAGACGGTGCTTTTTGAAGATCCCTGCCAGTTTTGATTCAGGCGATATTTTCACCTGTTTTGTCGGCAACAACCCGGGACGATTATAAGTATGTTGTCTGATGTTGCGGATATCCTGGTGCAGCGTGCCGCCTAACACCACATTGATCAGTTGTGCGCCGCGACAGATTCCCATGAGAGGGATATCTTGTTCCAGCGCGGCTTTGATCCAGCGTATCTCTAACTTATCACGTGCCGGGTCGCTTTTGACCGGTTTATCAATATCGCCCTGGTAATGCTCCGGGCTGATATCATTGCCACCGCCGATCAGCAGGCCATCCAGCGGTTTTCCGCTAGGCGGATGGTTGACACTTATCCGCTCAGGAATACCGCCCGCCAGTCGCAGGGCGAACGCCGCGCACCACCAACCGGGAGACCAGAATCGGGCGGTGCCGGTTACACCAATGCGTGGTCTTTTAGCCATTGATTAATAAACTCTGTCCATTGTTTTCGACTAACACCAAACAGGGGTTGCTCGGCGTTCAGAAAGGCACTGCTCAGCTCGTCCAGCAGGTCCGGCCGGGCTGCCAGTTGCTCAATAATGCACCAGGTGTTCCAGGAGAGTGACAGCGACCAGTCCGGATGCTCGATACTGCAGTTTGGCAGGCGGTAATGAAACGTGGGCCGGGCGTTTATTTTGAGATCGTCTACCCGGCTGCGAACCCGGTCCTCATCAATCTCTGCCAGCAGTGGCAGCATATCGAGTGCCCGGTTGCGGGAGTTGTTGTACTCCAGATAGTCTGAAAAAAGTGTGTCCATATCCGGGGGAGGCCCGGAGATGAGTTTGATAACATATTTTTCTGGATAGAGATCGATATAGGGACTGATTTTGCGGCTGGCATTGACCGCATGGGCTTCAACCAGCCACCACTGTAATAGTGAGAAGGCCCGAAGATAGGCATACAGAGTGGCTGCATCCAGTTGCGGTATCTCGGCATTGATGTGCACCCCGTAAGCCGCAATGATCGACTCTTCGGTACCCACTGCGCCCGCGATTCTGAGTTGTGTCACCAGTGGGTCAAGTTCACTCAGGCGGGACAGGGGAATCGGCGGGCAAACCACTTCGACGGGTACCAGCAGGCTGGCCGCGTCGCTGAGTAAGTTGAGCAACTCGTTGTTTTTCTGATCTTCAGCGGATGCTTTACGCTTCAGATAGTCCCAGTCGAGTTCGATATTGAAATTGCCCAGATCGTCGGTGTGTAACTTATGCTCTGCCGCCGTTTCTGATTTCAGGGTTGCCCCCAGAGTCGTTTTGACAATATCAGAGGTGCGCTGCAAGGTCAGCCCGGAAAACTCCAGTTCAAAACCGACGCGTCTTTCAGCACCCTGTGCGTTAGTGGTACGGGGTGGTAGTTGATAAGTAATGACTCTCTCCCTAGCCTGATTGTGCTGTCATCAGTCACGCAATAATAAATATATACGGGTGAACAACAGCTTCAGATCAGTCAGTCATTGATCGTTAATTAAGTTTTCACAGGGAGTATAACAAAGAGTCTGGCCAAGAGGGATTACCGGGCGCTGGTAAACGGGGAGCGCTGGTGGTCGTTTGTAGCCTGCTCTTCATTCGTTGAGTTTTATGACGATAGCTCAACGTTTTATCCGGGCATACGACAGTCAGATACCGGTATTATGCTTGCTGCTGACATCCCACATGATATCAGCCTCCTCTTTACTGGCCCTCTTAAGAAAACCGACCATTGGAAAAGCCTGGTTAGCCAGCGTTACCGGTGGTTCATCGCTATCAGCTGATGTCGCGTTGTCTGCTCCGGGGCTCTGTTTGCTTCTGGCCAGTTCGGTTTCTAACCGGGCTAATGCTGCTGGTATATCTTTTGCGAGAATCGCCCCCGGTATCTGGTCACTATGACCCATCAGTCTGAGCAGGGTGAGTGCTGTTTTTTCAAACATGGTTATGTTGGCGCAGGCCGGAGATGAAAAGGTGATAAGCATATTAAGTCCTCTGATATTAACAACACTACAGAAAATAAGAACACTATAGTTGATCCGATGGGGCTGGCGGAGATTTATCACCTGTTTCAGGTTTAATTTATTGATCAGAATGATGAAAAAATCAGTCAGAATGCTGCGCAGGCCAGAGAACGGAAGTTATTCTGATCAGGATAGGGCAATACGCTGATTTTATTACTCATTCTGGGCTGTTGTAATTGATGATTTAAGGGCTACTCTGAAGGCATAGATGTAATACATGGGTAGTATTGGTGTACCTTTTTGTCCTGTCATACGGAGCATCGTCAGCACTTTGAATGTTGAACTCAAACCGGTTGGTCGATTGACTTACCTTATATTTTTTCTGCTGTATGTGGGATTGGCATTCTTTTTTGCCAGTTTTAGCCCTCAGGCTCAGATCGTCTCTCTATGGCCCTCTGCTGGTGTGGCCCTGGCGGGGTGTCTGATATTTGGGAAGCGCTTCCTGCCTGCTATCCTGCTAGGCTCGATACTATTCAATTGCGGTAATCACTGGTGGAATCAGGGCGAACCGGGGCTGTCAGTGATGCTGACTTCCGGCGTTATGGCTCTGGGCTCGATGATTCAGGCATGGGTGAATGTCAGTATTCTGCAACGGTTGCGCATTAATATTCTTGATGCACCTTCGTATCCCCATGTTATCGGGTTTGTCGGCATCGCTTTAGTCTGCTGTCTGATCAGTGCTGTGGTGGGTAATACTGCACTGCACGCAGGTCTCAGTTTCGCTTCAGTTCCGGCCTACTGGAATAACATACTGATCTGGTGGATCGGTGATTTTCTGGGCATTATTCTGGTCACACCACTGCTATTGGGGATGTTTATCCTCCGGTCCGACAGGGCTGCCTGGTCTCGCCAGTTGAAGTCGTTATCGATTCCACTGCTGATACTTATTATCGGGTTTCAGATAGCGCAGCAATATATCGAAGATGTGGTTGTGGCTAAAACCGAAAATGACTTTGCTCTCAAGTCTGAAGCGCTTGAAAACACCCTGAAACAGCATATGAGTAGCTATATTGACGCGCTGAATCAATTGGGAAGAGATTTGGCGCAGACGGATGAGATCCATGCACAGGTATTCAACGAGTCTATCCAGCACTATCTTAATAATTTGCCCGGGTTTGCGGCTATTTCCTGGAATAACATTATTGATCAGGACGACGTAGCAGAATTTGAAAAACTGTCTCAGGAGGAGTTAGGCCTGGATTATAAGGTAAAAGGCGAACCGTTGTTGCCGACTGATCCGCTGGTCGTCGTTCAGTATATCCAGCCATTACAGAAGAATATTAAGGCACTGGGTTTCAATGTTTTTTCGAATGAAGCCAGAAAGCAAAGTATGCTGCAGGCCCGTATGACACGAGAGGATACGGCCACCGATATAATCGAACTGGTTCAGTTTGCAAACGACAGGGAGGGGTTTCTGATTTTTTCCCCGGTTTTTCAGCAGGTGAATCCTGGGGATAACTCTCTTGGGGGGCTTGAAGCACTGAAAGGGTTTGTGGTGGGGGTTTTCCGGGTGTCTGAAATTCTCAACAATAGTCAGGTCGGTGAACGACTGGATTATATCGATCTTTATGTGTACGAAAATGGTAATGCGACTGACCGGGTGTTTGGCAATGCGGATATCATGAGTGATATCGCTGCCGGGGTGGGGTTGAATCACTTTTTTGAGATGGCTTTTGCTAACCATCAGTGGGCCTTTAACCTGCATGTCAGTGCAGACGAAGTGACCGCTCTTCAGGTGGGCGACAGTCTCAATTTTTTGCTGGCTGAAGTGCTGTTTGGTTCTCTTTCGGTGCTGATTGTACTGTCATCTTTTGGCTATCATGAACGCCTGAACCGTCTGGTGATGCAACGCACCGATCAGTTGAAGCAAGCCAATGGCGAGCTCGAACGCCTTGCTTTTTATGATGTTCTCACCGGTTTAGCTAATCGTCGGTTGTTTATTGACCGGGTGGAACATGCGCTGTCACTGTGCCAGCGTAATAAAAGTTCAGCGGCGTTGCTGTATATGGATCTGAATGGTTTTAAAGGTGTTAATGACACGCTGGGACACGATGTCGGCGATCAGTTATTGCAGGCGGTCAGTCAGCGATTTAGTGAGGTGCTGCGTGACAGTGACACCCTGGCACGATTAGGGGGCGATGAATTTGCACTGTTTGTGCCAGACAGCCCGAGTGTTGACGATATTCTGGTTATTGCCAGAAAGCTGACTGCTTCTCTTCGCCCACCGTTTGAGTTAGCCGGGACTAAATTACAGATATCCAACAGCATTGGTGTCGCTTTCTTTCCTCAGGATGGCGCTAACCGCATTGAGTTTGTAGCGGCGGCAGACAAGGCTATGTATGCCGCTAAACAGAATGCGGCAACGCTGTGCTTTTACACCTCAGAACTACACTCTGATCATGACGGGCAGGGCGATAAACCACACCTCATCAAAGAGTTGTGATTGATAACCTCAGCACCAGAGGGCGCTAATATACAGCCAGCGGTTCGCTGCTGCTCGATATCGCCTGGCGGACATGCCCTTCTGCCAGACTCTTTATTTCCGCGGGGATGCCGGTCGTGGTGTACTCAATTCCCGCCGACTCAGGCAAGATATTTGGCATAACTACTGTTATGTAAATCGACGACCTCAACGGTGATGGATATTTCAGTCAGCCCCAGATCGCTTAATGCGTTTAATACTGAAGCAGAGAGATGCTGTTTCTGCTCATCCGTTCTCCCAGCCATTATTCTGATGGTGACATGAATAAAATCAACCTGTTCTGATTCACTGAAAAAATGTTCGTAAGACTGCGCCCGGGTTTTAATATCGGCTGTCTGAAACAGGGCTGATTTCAACGCTCCTTCATGAACTTTCTGCAGCAGTTCTGCAGGGGCCAGCCTGGACGTCAGAGGCTCTGAAAACTCAATAATACAGTGGGGCAAGGTGTGTACTCCGGTTGTTACCTGTCTTGTGGCTGGTGGCGTGTTGGTCTGGATAGATATCAGTCAATATGCAGCCAGTTAAACGAGCGCTTTAAAAAGTGTTCGGCATCGCTGTTGATCATCTGTCCGTGGGCCATCACGATCTTTTGTGGGTGCCAGTGTAAAATGTGTTGCAGATGCTGTTTCGCTGTTTTTTTGCTGAACATAAAACTCAGCCGCCAGTCGAGGGGCATCTTGCCATTTGGGGCTAAAATACCTGCGGCTGAGGCCACATAACGTTTTAGTGGTGTGAATGATTCGGGGGCAAAGTTTTCGATCAGATCGGTAACAATCAGTGTGCCTGAGTCTTTATGAAAAAAGACGCACTCTTCCATCGCGGGAGAACCGGTAAACAGAAGTTGTGCAATATCGGCAGCCCAGGGGGCATTAAAATGTGGCGTAAAGATGCCTTCTAAAGGGAGATCCGGGCGTTTTTTTTGTAAGGCTTTTGTGCCAAAGGTCAGCGCCTCTGGGTAACGATCCTGCCACTCCTTTATAAACAGGTGGTGCAGAGGGTTGGGAGAGATCAGATATTTAACCTTGCCGAGCTGGTCGATCTGACTGCTCAACTCCCCGGTTAGTGCAATCGGGCTGTGGATCCATAGCTGATCGTCGCTAAGCCTGACGACAGTCATCCGTGTGGTGTAGGGCAGTGTAAAAAACGGTACTGCCGCCCCTTCAAAAACCCAAATGTTATCACCGACGTTTATCACATTCTGTTCCTCCTGAATGAGTCAGGTATTATCGCTTAAAACATGCCGCCCGAGCATCCTCATGCTTCGGGAATGCTGATACCGGAGCGTTCGACTATCTCGGTGTCGAAACCATCAAGGCTCTGCTGATTACGGTTATACCAGTATGCTTCAATACCGTTTTTGCCCTTTTTATCTGACCAGTTTGCTAACGCATCACGGTCGCCTTTGTAATCGTAAAAGGGCACTGACATACCGCAGGATGATTGTACCCGGCTGATATCCAGTATAAAAATTTGTCGCGCGGCGACGGTTTCGGGAAACAACTCAGTGTAATGCTGCCATTCAGGATCAGCCCGATGTAACACCCTGGCGTTGCCGTACGTTCTGAGAATCAGGGGGGCACTGTCGAAATCACAAAACATCAGTGTCATTCGGGGATTTTGAAGTACATGGGCTGCGGATTCATTGCCGCTGCCGGTCAGATTTAACCAGACAAGGGTTGTCGGGTTGATGACCCGGAGAGAGTCGCCGCCTTTCGGGGACAGATTCACATGACCGGTTGCCGCCGCCGTTGCGACAAAGAAGATTTTCTGAGCCGCGATAAATTGTTGATGTTTATCCGACAACACAGAAAATTGCTGACCCATGTTGTTCTCCTGTAACCGTGTTTGTGCAGAACCTCGTAGATTAATATCAGATGATTACGCTGATGTGAAACAGAAAAGGCCGGAAATTTCTTTCCGGCCTTGCGTTTTTGCTGTTTTGTGCCTGGGGATCAGGCAGCGAGTCGCTGTTCCCGCAGTATTTTCGCGGCCGCCACCATGTTGATCAGGCTGGTAGCGACTTCATCCCAGCCACGGGTTTTCAGACCACAATCAGGATTGATCCAGAGTCGCTCTGCCGGAATCAGTGTGGCTGCTTTCTCAATCAACGCCTGAATCTGCTCCACGGATGGAATGTTCGGGCTGTGGATATCGTAGACGCCGGGGCCGATCTCATTGGGGTAGTTAAACCCGGTAAACACTTCCAGCAGTTCCATATTCGAACGGCTGGTTTCGATGGTGATTACATCGGCGTCTAGCTCTGCTATGGCACTGATAATGTCGTTAAACTCGGCATAACACATATGCGTGTGGATCTGTGTTTCCGGCTGAACTCCACTGGCCGATACACGGAAGGCATAGACCGCCCACTGCAGATAGAAATCCCAGTCTGAGCGTTTCAGCGGCAGGCCTTCACGAATGGCCGGTTCATCGATCTGGATGGCCGCGATACCCGCCTGTTCGAGGTCGACGACTTCATCACGCAGCGCCAGAGCGATCTGCAGACAGGTCTCAGAACGGGGTTGATCGTCCCGTACAAATGCCCATTGCAGCATGGTGACCGGACCGGTCAGCATCCCTTTAACCGGTTTATTGCTCAGAGATTGGGCATAGCGACTCCAGCTGACGGTCATCGCTTCTTTGCGCAGAATATCACCATAGATAATGGGCGGTTTTACACAACGTGAACCATAGGATTGCACCCAGCCCAGCTGACTGGTGGCATAGCCTTCCAGTTGCTCGCCGAAATATTCCACCATGTCGTTGCGTTCCGGTTCACCGTGCACCAGCATATCCAGTCCATAGCGCTCCTGCCGTTCGATACAGTCTTTAATCTCTGCCTGCATAATGGCGGTATAGCTGACTTCGTCCAGTTCGCCACGGCGGAACCGTGCCCGGGCTGAACGAATATCCGCCGTCTGTGGGAAAGAACCGATAGTGGTGGTCGGAAACATGGGTAGTTGCAGTTTTTGCTGCTGTTTTTTGGCGCGTTCTGCATAAGGTTGTCCGCGCTCGCCATCCTGTGGTCGCAGTTCGTTAACCCGGCGTTTGACTTCGATGCGGTGCACCCGCTGGGATTCCGTTCGGGCGATTACCGCCTTCAGGTTGTCTGCCAACTGAGGACTGTTTTCTCCCTCCAGCGTCTGCTTCAGCAGCGTTATCTCCGCCAGTTTCTGCCGCGCAAATGCCAGCCAGCTGTATAGCTCGGGATCAAAGCCGGTCTCCTGTTCCAGATCAACCGGTACATGCAATAGAGAACAGCTGCTGGATAACCAGAGATTATCGCCCCGCTGTTCAGCAACAGCCTTAAGACGGTCTGCAGCGGCAGTAATATCTGTTTTCCAGATATTGCGGCCATCGATAACCCCTACCGAGAGTACCTGATCGGTTCTGAGCTGGGTGTTGAAGCGGTTAAACTCATTACCGCCCCGGACAGCATCCAGGTGAAAACCATCCACCGGCAGGTAGACGGTCAGATCAAAGTTATTCTCCAGCGCACCAAAGTAGGTGGTCAGCATCAGTTTCAGTCCGGCGCCACTGGTGCTCAGGGTCTGATAAGCTTCGCGGTAAGCTTCCTGCCATTGTGGCGAAAGTTCCAGAACCAAAGCCGGTTCATCAATCTGTATCCAGTCGATATTTTTACGGGCCAGCAGATTCAGCAAGCCTTTGTAACTTTCCAGCAGGTCGGGCAGCAGTGTGAGTTTGTCGAACTCTTCTGCGGCACATTTAGCCAGCCACAGATAGGTTACCGGGCCGATAATGACCGGTTTTACCTGATGCCCGGACTGTTGTGCTTCGGCGATCTCCGCCAATAGTTTTTCCGGATTAAGAATAAACTGCTGTGTGGCAGTCAGTTCTGGCACCAGATAATGGTAGTTAGTATCAAACCACTTTGTCATTTCGCAGGCCCGGGTTGGGTGGCCGGACGGTGCCCGCCCACGGGCCATGCGGAAGTAGTTATCAAAGCTGTCGCAGCTATTATCGTTGAAACGCTCAGGCACCACTCCTAGCAGTACCGAGTGGTCCAGCACCTGGTCGTACAGAGAGAAATCATTGACGGTGACCAGGTCCATGCCGCTTTCAGCCTGGATATTCCAGTTTTGCATTCGCAGAGTCTTAGCCACATCAGTCAGCTCATGGCGGCTGGATTGTCCATGCCAATAATTTTCAAGAGCGAACTTCAGTTCGCGCTGAGCACCAATACGGGGAAAGCCCGGAATATGTGTTTTCACCATCTTCTCCTGTTGATAGTTCTTTAGGGTCGTTCTTTGGGACAGACAGCTGTCCCGAAAGAGGGAGTGATTATGGTGCTGAATTACTATTAGGTAAACTGATATAAAATCAAAAAAAATTGAATGAAATTCATGATGGTGATTTTGTATCACGGTTTGTCGGCTGAGTTATCGTCACATAAGCGCGTATGAATCAGTCGCTTCATCGCTTTTCATAACGACGTGGCGACGTTTATTTCAAAGAAAGCTATCAAAGGACGTTATCAGAGTTGGTTATCAGAGTTGGTTATCAGAGTTGGTTATCAGAGTCGGTCATCAGAGTCGGTCATCAGAGTCGGTCATCAGAGGAGATCTGTACGCTTATCAATGACGGCCGGGCGTTTTGATGGCTTACCCCAGACATACCAGAGGGCAAATATCACTGTCGCTCCTGCCAGGGTTTTCAATCCGGGATGAAATTTGAGGAACAGCAAAGGGTAGCTGATCATAATCAGCATCATGCTGGTGGCGAACACTTTTGCTTTCAGCGGGATGACGCTGTGTTCCTCCCAGTCACGGATATAGTGACCAAACCAGCGATGGTTGAGCAGATACTGATGCAGCCGTTCTGAACTGCGGGAAAAGCAAAAGGCGGCAAGCAGCAGAAAAGGGGTAGTCGGGACCAGCGGCAGTAATATCCCGATGATGCCTAACAGAACGCAAATAATGCCGCCTAGAAGGTAAAGCGCTCGGATCAGTGTCAGATGCACAGGCTGTTCTCAATAGTCTTAATGGCATCATCCTAGCAGAACTGCGGTGATCAGATCTATGCTGCCATCGGTTTGGCGATTTTATTCCGGGATGACCGATACTACTACTAAGCTAAGGTCCGTCGTTGAGACGGTGATATCCCTGCGCAACTGCAGGCCTTTTGTACCGCTTTAAACGCCAGGTGGCGGTAGGGCAGATCATGTTTTCTGAGGGTTATGTTTATACCTCCCCCGGTTGGGGCATATACCTGTGATAAGCGTGGGCGTTAGTATCGGTACAAGGACAGAATCGATATCACTATCCTGATTTTAGTGACTTGATTTTGTAAAAAATAATGAACATCATGCTGCTACTATTCCATACATCACTGCTGGAAATCGCTGATCAGAGCGGTGGTAGCACACAACGAGAAGCAAGAGGCTGTTCCATGAGCAAATCTTCAACAAAGCCTGCATTTAACTGGGAAGATCCGTTCTCCCTGGAAACTCAACTGACCGAAGAGGAGCGCATGGTACGTGATGCCGCGCGTGATTACTGTCAGGGTCAGCTGTTGCCGCGGGTGACTGAAGCCAACCGTAATGAAATTTTTCACACCGAAATCATGCAGGAACTGGGTGAACTCGGCCTGCTGGGGTCTACGCTGCCAGAGCAGTACGGTGGTTCAGAAGTTAACTATGTTTGTTATGGTCTGGTGGCCCGTGAAGTTGAGCGGGTCGACAGTGGTTACCGTTCGGCGATGTCGGTGCAGTCCTCGCTGGTGATGCATCCGATCTACGCTTACGGCAACGAAGAGCAGCGCATGAAGTATCTGCCTAAACTCGCATCTGGTGAGTGGATCGGTTGCTTTGGTCTGACCGAGCCGGATGTGGGGTCTGATCCAAACAATATGAAAACCCGCGCCACTAAAGTGGATGGCGGTTACATCCTTAAAGGCGCGAAGATGTGGATCACCAACTCGCCTGTCGCCGATGTGTTTGTGGTCTGGGCGAAGCTGGACGGCGTGGTACGTGGCTTCGTACTGGAAAAGGGGATGCCGGGTCTGAGTGCGCCGAAGATTGAAGGTAAATTCTCTCTGCGTGCCTCCATCACCGGTGAGATCGTTATGGAAGATGTCTTCGTCCCTGACGAAAACCTGCTGCCGGGTGTTGAAGGACTGGCCGGTCCGTTTGGCTGTCTCAACAAAGCCCGTTACGGTATCGCCTGGGGTTCACTGGGTGCGGCTGAGTTCTGCTGGACCGCTGCCCGTCAGTACACCCTCGACCGCATTCAGTTCCAGCGTCCGCTGGCCGCAAACCAACTGGTGCAGAAGAAACTGGCTGACATGCAAACTGAGATCTCTCTGGGTCTGCAGGGCTGTCTGCAGATGGGCCGTCTGATGGATGACAATCGTTGTCCGGTTGAACTGATCTCGCTGATGAAGCGCAACAACTGTGGTAAGTCTCTGGATATCGCCCGGGTTGCCCGGGATATGCACGGTGGTAACGGTATCTCCGATGAGTTTGGCGTGATCCGTCATGTGATGAACCTGGAAGCGGTGAATACCTACGAAGGTACTCACGACATTCATGCCCTGATTCTGGGGCGTGCGATGACAGGCATTCAGGCGTTCTTCTGATGGCTGGCGCGCTGAGTCATATCAGAGTACTCGATCTCAGCCGTATTCTGGCAGGCCCCTGGGCTGGCCAGATGCTGGCAGATTTTGGTGCTGAAGTGATTAAGGTGGAGCGTCCTGGTTGCGGTGATGACACCCGTGGCTGGGGGCCTCCGTTTGTTAAAGACCCGGAGGGTAACCCCACGGACGCCGCCTATTTTCATGCGGCGAACCGGGGTAAACACTCGATTGCGATTGATATGACCACCTCTGAGGGGCAGGCGCTGATTAAGCGTCTGGCGGCTGAGGTCGATGTGGTTATCGAGAACTATAAAGTCGGTGGCCTGAAAAAATACGGTCTCGACTATGACAGCCTGAAAACGGTCAATCCCGGGCTGATCTACTGCTCTGTCACCGGTTTTGGTCAGGATGGCCCCTATGCGCAACGGGCCGGTTATGACTTTATGATCCAGGCGATGGGCGGGCTGATGAGTGTCACCGGTGAGGCGGATGGTCAGCCGATGAAGGTGGGCGTCGCGCTGGTGGATGTCATGACCGGGCTGTATGCCTGTAACGGTATTCAGGCGGCGCTGCTGCACCGTAATGAAACCGGTGTGGGACAACATATCGATATGGCCCTGCTGGATGTCCAGGTGGCGACGCTGGCGAATCAGGCGATGAACTATCTGGTGGGAGGCAAGCCGCCGGTACGTCTGGGCAATGCCCATCCGAATATCGTCCCCTATGAAGCGTTTCCGACCGCCGATGGTCATATTATTCTGGCGGTGGGCAATGATGCTCAGTTTGCCCGCTTCTGTGCCCTGGCAGGTGCGCCGGAACTGGCGGATAATCCCGCGTTTGTCACTAACTCGCTGCGGGTTGAAAACCGTGCACAACTGACACCGCTGGTAGCCGGGCTGATGCGCAGTCATAGCAGTGACTGGTGGCTGGAAAACCTCGAGTCGCAGGGGGTGCCGTGCGGGCCGATCAATACGCTGGATAAAGTGTTTGCTGATCCGCAGGTGAAACACCGGCAGATGCAGGTTGAGCTGCAGCATCCGTCGGGTGGCAGTGTGCCGGGTGTTGCCAGTCCGGTGAAATTTTCGCAGACGCCGATAGAGTACAGCGCCGCGCCACCGACACTGGGGCAGCATACCGATACTGTACTGGCTACGCTGGGACTGAGCGAAGCGGAAATTACACAATTAAAAGCACAAAAGGTTATCGGCTGATCATTCAGTGAATGACCGTTAAGATGCCTGTATATTGCTTATCTATCGTTCTGTATTCTGATGCCCGCCCGGATATCACTCGCGGGCGGCAATGCTGTTTTTGGAGTCACACATGATTACCCTGAAAGATCCTTCTTTGTTAAAGCAACAAGCCTACGTCAACGGTCAGTGGATCGATGCGCTGAACGGCGCAATCAATGCGGTACTGAATCCGGCCACCGGTGAACAGATCGCCACCGTGCCAGATCTGGGGGCTGAGGAAACCGAAGCCGCCATCGCCGCTGCCGATGTGGCCTTTAAAAGCTGGAAAAAGAAAACCGCGAAAGAGCGTTCAGTACTGTTGCGTAAGTGGTTTGAACTGATCGTTGCCAACAAAGATGATCTGGCCATTCTGATGACCGCAGAACAGGGCAAGCCCATTGCAGAATCCGCCGGTGAAGTGTTGTATGGCGCATCGTTTATCGAATGGTATGCGGAAGAGGGCAAACGGGCCTACGGTGATGTTATCCCGTCCCATGCGGCGGATAAGCGCATTATCGTCACTAAAGAACCGATCGGCGTAACCGCCGCGATTACCCCCTGGAACTTCCCCAATGCGATGATCACCCGTAAATGTGCGCCAGCACTGGCGGTGGGTTGTACGATGATTATCAAGCCCGCTGAAGATACGCCACTATCGGCGCTGGCGTTGATGGAGCTGGCAGACCGCGCCGGTATTCCCGCAGGTGTGATCAACGTTGTCACCACTAAGCGTCCAGTCGAAGTGGGTAAAACCCTCACCGATAGCTCAGTGGTGCGTAAACTGTCCTTTACTGGTTCGACGCCGGTGGGTAAACAGCTGATGCGTCAGTGCGCCGACACGGTGAAGAAAACCTCGATGGAACTGGGTGGTAATGCGCCGCTGATCATCTTTGATGATGCGGATCTGGATAAAGCGGTGCCCGCCGCGATCGCCTCTAAATATCGCAACTCCGGTCAGACCTGTGTCTGCGCCAACCGTCTGCTGATTCAGAGTGGCATCTATGAAGAGTTTGCCCAGCGCTATGCCGCCGAGGTTGCCAAACTGCAGGTGGGTAACTGCTCGGAAGGTGAGTTTCAGCAGGGGCCACTGATCAATAAGGCGGCGCTGGATAAAGTGACCGCGATGGTTGATGATGCGGTGGCTAAAGGGGCGCGTATCGTTGCCGGTGGTAAACCCCACGAACTGGGTGGCAATTTCTACGAACCGACCATTGTTGCCGATATCAATAACGATATGCGTCTGGCCCATGAAGAGATCTTTGGCCCGGTGGCGCCACTGTTCCGGTTTGACACTGAAGAGGAAGCGGTGCAGATCGCTAACGACACCGAATCGGGTCTGGCGGCATACTTCTTTACCCGTGATTATGCCCGTGTCTTCCGGGTGTCTGAAGCGCTGGAATACGGCATGGTCGCGGTTAACGACGGTATTCTGTCAACCGAGGTGGCTCCGTTTGGTGGCGTGAAAGAGTCGGGTACCGGCCGGGAAGGTTCTAAGTACGGTATGGAGGACTACCTGGAGATCAAATATACGCTGGTGGGCGGGTTGTAATAACAGCGCTGACGGGTTAAAAAAACGCATCCAGACCGGATGCGTTTTTTGTTATGTCGCTGGTTGTTTCTGCGGCCAGCTTATAGCTGACTGAGCAGTTGTTCCAGTTTCACCTGATCTGCGGCAAAGTTGCGGATACCCTCTGCCAGTTTTTCAGTGGCCATCGCATCTTCATTCATCGCCCAGCGGAACGCCTGTTCACTGTTTTCAAGCTTAGGCTCATCACCCATCGGAGCCTCAGCAAAAAGCTTCTGGTCCAGCGGTATTCTGGTTCCCGCGAGTTCTTCAATCAGTGCCGGGCTGATCGTCAGCCGGTCACAGCCTGCCAGTTGGCGGATCTCTTCGCTGTTACGGAAGCTGGCACCCATCACCACGGTGTTATAACCGTGCTGTTTGTAATAGTTGTAGATGCGGCTGACAGACTGCACCCCAGGGTCTTTCGGACCGCTCAGGTCTGTTCCTTCCGGGCTGTGGCCTTTATGCCAGTCAAGAATCCTCCCGACAAATGGTGAGATCAGGAACACACCTGCATCGGCACAGGCCACGGCCTGGGCGAAGCCAAACAGCAGTGTCAGGTTGCAGTTGATACCCTCTTTTTCTAACTGACGGGCCGCTTCGATCCCTTCCCAGGTCGATGCGATCTTGATTAGCACCCGCTCATTAGCGATACCCGCTTCGTTATACAGGCCGATCAGTTTTTTGGCTTTGGCAATAGTCGCTTCAGTATCAAACGACAGGCGTGCATCCACCTCGGTGGAGATACGTCCGGGAATCAGTGAAAGGATTTCGCAGCCGGCCAGCACCGCCAGCTTATCGGTCATGTTGGCCAGTTGTTCGGCCTCGCTGCCACCCTGACTCAGCGCCCAGGCTTTGGCCTGTTCCAGATAGGGACGGTAAGCCAGGTCCTGACTGGCTTTCAGCAGAAGGGAGGGGTTGGTGGTTGCATCCACCGGTTTCAGATCGCGGATCGCATTAATGTCGCCGGTGTCGGCAACAATGGTGGTCATCTTTTTAAGCTGATCCAGCTGGCTTTCCATTGATATATTCCTTATTCCATAATCTGTTAGAACGCAGCTACTTTAGCAACCGCGTGTTTCAAAACATCGACATCAGCACCGGCCTTGTGAGCATTCTCGCTCAGATAGCGGCGGAACTGGCGTCCGCCCGGCTGGCCGTGAAACAGGCCCAGCAGGTGGCGGGTAATATGGCCCAGATAGCAACCCTGGCTCAGTTGCTCTTCTATGTAGGGGTACATCTGTTCGATAATCTCTAAGCGGGTTTTCACTGCCGCGTCCGGGTTATAAAGCTTGTCTACCTCCGCCATCATATAGGGGTTGTGGTAGGCTTCGCGGCCGATCATGACACCATCAACATGCTGCAGATGTGCTTTGCTTTCATCCAGTGTTTTGATGCCACCGTTTATCAGCACTTCCAGATCGGGAAACGCCTGTTTTATCTGATAGACCCAGTCATAGTTCAACGGTGGTATATCCCGGTTTTCTTTCGGACTTAACCCCTGAAGTATCGCTTTTCTGGCATGGATTATAAAGGTCTTACAGCCGGATTCCCGGACAATTGAGACGAAATGATGAAGTTCTTCATAGCTGTCCATATCATCAATGCCCAGCCGGTGTTTCACTGTCACCGGAATGCTCACGGCGGACTGCATTTTTTCCAGACACTCAGCCACCAGAGCAGGGTGGGCCATCAGGCAGGCACCGATCATATTGTTCTGCACCCGGTCGCTGGGGCAGCCCACATTGAGGTTAACCTCATCATAACCAAATTCTTCGGCCATTTGGGTACAGGTTGTGAGGTCATCGGGATTGCTACCACCCAGTTGCAGCGCCAGTGGATGTTCCGGCTGGCTGTACTGCAGAAACCGTTGCCGGTCGCCATGAATCAGCGCGCCGGTGGTCACCATCTCGGTATAGAGCACCGCGTTCTGGCTGATAATCCGGTGGAAATAGCGGCAATGCCGGTCCGTCCACTCCATCATGGGCGCGACTGAAAAGCGTCTATCCGGCGTATTCCGCGGGGTTGCTGGGCTGTGGCTTGTTTGGGCTGGTGTTTTCAATGGCTTGTTTTTGGTCTGATTAGGTTGTTTTAGGGTGTTTTTGGGGATGCAGTGCTACAAAGAGTGCTACAGAATCGCGCGTAGCACTGGTTCATGTAGCACTGATTGAGGGAGCACTGAGTGCTGACTATCGACACCCCGTACCGCTGCGGCTGAATCTGTTGCGTATCACGCCCAGACCTGTCATTAGCGGAAAGGCGCGATTATATAACAAGAGAGCAGAACATTCGATAAAGCACCGCTTGCTAACGGGGGGCAGGCGGGATTAGCGGGTTCTGATTACACAAACCGGACCAGTTCGGATTTGCGACTGATCTTTAGTTTTTTGAACGCTCTTTTTTTGTAGGTGATAACGGTGGATTCTGACAGTTCCAGTTCATTGCCAATTGATTTGGCGGTATGGCCCTGCAGTATCATGTTGCAGATCTGTGCTTCCCGTTCGGACAGGCCTGAGGCCAGAAGGGATTTAATTCTGCCCCGTTGTTTACGTTCGTCACGGAAATGCTTTAACAGTAAAGAACCGATCAGCGAGGCAATTCGTTGCAGCCGGTCAAGCTGCCCCTCTGCAAAGCCATCTTCCTTTTTACTATAGAAATTCACATAAAAGATGTGCTGACTGTCGCGGTCCAGCACGACCAGTGAAAACTTGGTGTCAAAATTGGGGACATTAAAAAAACGACGACGATAGATGGCGGGAAGCTCCCTTTTCGCCAGCAGGCGATAGGGCGGTTCGTCAGTTCGGGAGAGGACAGACTCCTTTAGTTCTTTTAACATCGGGTCATCCAGATAGGCGCCATCCAGGTAGAGTGAGGCCAGCTGGAGTCCCAGATCAGGATGCTCAACATTATGCGCCAGACGGCAGGTCGCGTAATCACCGGTGGGTGAAAACTCAAAAACCATATACTGATCAATCTGGGCGAGGTTTTTCATCATCTGAAAGAAGCGGGGATAGAACTCACCGCTGCCAAGCCGGTCTATGCAGCCTGCAACCTGTTCCGCTATGTCCTGCCAGCTGTCTGGTGAATTACGCATTTCGACCTCTGAGATCCATGATAGCGCCCGGTATAGGGCTTCATCTGAAAGATGACCTGTGCCAATACTTAGCTGTCACAATCTACATCTGAGATTTATCTGTCAGCGGGTGAGCACCTCCTGAATATAACTATTCAGGAGGCGCCGGAACCTTAGCTTTGCACGATCATAAAGCGATCGAAGAAATGGCTTAGTTGATCATACCCACTCAGAGGAACGATTGTGGCAATATGCTGATCGGGCCGCACGATAACGATGCAGCCGCGAGAGCGATCGATGCCGCGTTGTTCAAAGATATCGTTATCGTTACGCGCATGGAACACCTTCTCATAATCTCTCAGTCCGTATTTGCCTTTCGCCGGACAGAGGAACTCAGGCAGCTGTTCAATGGACAGATCCTGTTGCTGCAAAACCGCATAACAATCAATGACGGCGTCGATATCAGCCCCATCAGGGGTGAACTTTCTGACCGGTGATGTTTCAGCATGCTGCAGAAAGTTGATCAATCTGCAGAGATCGGAAGAGGGGTCAGCAGGATTCTGCTGGTTGCCAAAAATAAACATTCGCCAGCGACCATCGGCCTTATTCAGATGGCCCAGCTGTTGCGGTCTGCCATCTGCCACACGGATAGCCTCGGCGGAATGAAAACGCTGGCCAATCCTGAAGCCGCTGGCTAAGGGCTGGTGCTCCCTTCCGGTACAGATGAATGAGGGGGTGTACTGGATGGAGGTCCCCGCAATAAAGCCATTCTGCCGGGCGATGAATTGCTCAATATCGGCAGTGGTGGTTTTTGTCTGGGAGGCTGCTTTATTCGCCGTGGGGCGTGTGGCCACCAGAGCAGACATCTGTTTATCGGCATCAATTAGCTGTTGCGCGACGTTACGGCGTTCTGATGAGTAGGTTAGCAGTAGCTCTGGATGACATTGACCCTGGAGCACCGCGGCCAGCTTCCAGCCCAGATTAAAGGTGTCGGGCAGCGAGGTGTTCAACCCCCAGCCACCTTTGGGGCTGTGAGTATGGCAGGCATCACCGGCCACAAATGCGCGTGGAATAAGGCCTTCAGGGTTATCCGCCGGGGTGTCGTCAAAGCGGTCGGCGATCCGTTGTCCCACTTCATAGGCCGACCACCAGGCAACTTCTTTCACATCCAGTTGATAAGGGGCCATGATCAGTTGCGCCCTGGCGATAATATCCTCAACGGTCAGGTCGAGGTTCGACGCTCTCTGATCCTTGTTTAGCAGTTCCAGTTCTACATACAGTCGTACCAGGTAACCGCCCTCCCGGGGGACGAGCATCACCGCACCGTGGTGCTTCGATTGAATAAAGCTTTTCACTCTGATATCGGGAAAGTCTGTGACTAACAGGACATCCATTACCCCCCAGGCTTTATTGGCAGAATCGCCCTCTAAGACGATCGACAGCTGTTTACGCACAGCGCTTCTGGCACCGTCACAACCGACAACATAGCGTGCCCGAACTGTTTCACAGTCGGCCGGGCCATCGGCATCGTTTCTCTCAAAGGTAGCTGTGACAGGGTATGCATCTAAGTTCTGAGTCAGGAGAGGGTCGATCTTCAGTTCAAGCAGATGGCGGTTATAATGGGGTAGCAGATGGGTTTCTGAATGTGCCATGCCGTCGAGTAATATATCGTGCAGGCGAGCCTGATTAACAACGCCATGGATAAATTCAGACAAGCCCAGCCTCGCATCGGCGACTTTGTGGCTGCGCCTGATGTGATCTGGTTGTTCTGCATCAGGCTCCCAGAAGGCATTCTGATACAGTTGATACATCTCTTTAACCAGCAATGCGCTGCTGTTAAACGCTTCCATAATCTCCATTGTACGACAGGAGATGCCATCCGCCTGCCCAAACAATAGCGGCCCGGATTTCTGTTCAACAATACAGGTTTTAATGTCAGTAAATGCGGCCAGCTGTCTTGCCAGTGTCAGACCGGCAGGTCCGCAGCCGACAATTAACACATCCACTTCCTGAGGCAGAGCGACAAGCGGTGGCGGCGTGGCGGGTTCCCGGGCGGAATCGGCAATCTGATAATTACCGGGTTTAAAACCATTAAGATGATATTGCATCAGATAATCCTTTTGGCGCAGCGTGGCGGCTGGCAGGTTTTGTTTTTATTTATAGATCAATAACAGGTGTTCAGCATGGCTGGATGGAGAGAAGTTTACGGGGATTGGTTCAACGAGCCTGTCACCTGAAAATGGGGACACAGATAAAGCGCCGATCTGCCTGTCGGGTTAATTAATAGAAGGATGGTATTCAGAGATGATCGCGTAGTTGCGGTCTGAAAAGGACAGGGTGTGTGCCGGTACAGCTAAGTTCTGGTCTGAGCGCGTATTTTCTGATGTTATGTTGCTCCCTGATTTAATAAGCGGTCTTAAATCAGGGAGCGGCAGACGATTATTATGGCCAGTCATTTAAACCACGCTGAATATTCATTTACCGGAAATGTTTTTACCGCGCTGATTTAAAAGGTAAGGCTGGTCTAACGTCTTGAAATTTCCCGCATAAGTCCACTCAGATCGAGGCCCTGAAGTTCTGCAAGTTTCTCAATATCATTGTGGGTACGGGGAGGTGCTTTACTGGCAGCTTTGATAGCCTGCCTTTTTTCTGCTGATCTGAGTTTTATTTTATCCAGCAGATTATTTAATTGTTCCAGACTGAGTTGATTCAGCTGTTCATCTACTTCATTACTAAGCATTGGTTGTTTTAACTTTCCTGAAAGATGCGATCTATTCCATACGTTTCTGCATTGGTTGCAGATCAAAAATACATCCTTGGTCGATCACGTAACCGTTTGTCAGAGTGCTGATTTAGCCGTCGCTGTTGAGTCAGCTTTTGTCGTCAGCGTTGAGATAATTTCTGAGGAAGTTGCGCGAACCTCAACTATAGCACTCAATCCATTGAATTTTAAACTGATATTGCAGCAATTCTGACCGCGCGGTTATTTTTATACATTTCAACCGCTTCGATTTTAAACCCACACTGCTGTAATAACGCTGTGAGATCGTCCGGATGATAACGGTTATGTTCCTGGAAATGCTGAAATGCATCGACAAGAGCAGGGTAGTCTGGTGTCTGACTGGCCAGATCAATCCCGGCATACTGATGCTTAAGATAATCCGCCAGCGGCTGGCGCACCATATCACAGAGGATAAAAACGCCGCCCGGCTTCAGCCATTTTCGTAATTTGCAGAACAGCGTCACCGGCTGGTGCAGTTCGTGTATCAGCAGATTAGCCAGGGCTATATCGACAGAGTGTTCTTCCAGTTCAGTGACCGGGTTATTCAGATCGTCGCTGATAATAGTGACGTTGGGTGCCAGGGACTCAATCCGGTCCAGCATATAGGGGGCCAGTTCAAATCCTGTCAGGCGGGCGTCTGGGTAGCGTTGTGCCAGCTCATTCAGCCACAGTCCGGGGCCACAACCGAGATCGATGATCGATGCCTGGTCTGATAGCTTGTCGTTGCAATGACGGGTCCAGAAGGCCTGAAAAGCCGCATCATGATTTTTAGCATGACTCTGAACCGTTCTTTCGGCCGCTTTATGACCATCGCCACCATGATGATGACGCAGATATTCAGTGGTATTTTGCATCTTTGTTACAGTGCTCCGCAGACCATAGTATGACGCTAATTTTCATGTTTTAATGCCGACTTCGCAAACCAAAAGTTGCTAAACAGATGCATCAGATCAAACGTACCGGCGTTACACGTTTCTATTATGCCACTAAATATTCTATTCAGGGCATTAAAGCGGCCTGGCAGGAAGAACCCGCTTTTCGTTATGAAGTTTCTGCGCTGGTGGTGATGGTGCCAGCCGCCTTCTGGCTGGCTGAATCGGGCTTACAGTTAGCGCTATTACTGGCCTGCTGCTTTCTGGTGCTGGCGTTTGAAATTGTTAACTCAGCGATTGAAGCCGTGGTGGACCGCTGGGGGCCGGAATATCATGAACTGGCCGGACGGGCCAAAGATATGGGGTCTGCTGCGGTGTTTATGATGCTGAATATGACCTGGGTTATCTGGGCTGGGGTCGCCTGGGATAACGGCTATCTGGATTTCATCAAAGCGTGGTTTTAATACTAGGACGATAGCATCCCTCTGATCTCCGGCAGACATGACCCGCAGTTGCTGCCGCATTTCAGCTGCGCTGCTAGCTTTTCCGTGGTGTTGATCCCTTTACTGATCGCCTGGCGAAGGGTGTTTTCGCCCACCTCAAAACAGCTACAGATAATCGCTCCGGCGTCGTCACCGCTATCAACTGGTTTTCCTGCCAGTATCGACATGCGCTGGGCTGGGGTCGATACCTTTTGGGCAAACTGCTTACTCAGCCATACACTGTTGGGTAACGCTTGAGTTGTTGCGATACTGCTGGATGCAAAAAACAGTAGTTGCGGTTGTTCTCCATCGAAACAGGCCAGGCGGTAGGCCGTTGATGATGTCAGTTCTACCCGGTCAGTGCCAGTCTCAAGCTGATCTGTTAACCACGACTGCCAGTTTTCCACAGGAGTTAATCCGGCCAGCTCATAACGAAAGCCCTTTTCAAGGGGCACTTTACACCAGTACTCACAGGGTAGTGCGGCTAACTCTTTTTCCGTGATCAGAATCCCTTCCCAGGCGGTTGATAATTTACGGATAGCAACAGGGCAGTATTTTGCTTCAGGCTGACCGGAGATTGGATCCGTGGTCGAACTGAACAGGCTGCTGACACGCGCCAGCGCGGCAAACTGATCGTTCCAGTGAATAGGCATAAACAGCGAACCGGATTGTTGTTCCTTCACCACGTTGGTGCGGACAATACAGCGTCCCTGCGCGCTGTTAATCTGAACCAGATCATTATCCTTAATGCCGTGAAACGCAGCATCAGCCCCGGAGATATCGACATAGGGCTGGTCTATATGATTCAGCAGCCGGTTGGCTTTACCTGTCCGGGTCATCGTGTGCCACTGATCCCGGATGCGGCCAGTATTAAGAACCAGAGGAAACTGAGCGGTTGTCTGGTTCAGCGGGGCTATAGGCTCTATCGGAAGCAGGCGGGCCCGCCCTGAGGGGGTGTTAAACTGCCCATCGCAGAAGAGTCGGGACCGGACCTCCGAACCCCGGTGTTTATCGCTGTTGACTGCTGGCCACCTGACCGGTTTCAGCTGGTTATATTCGTTCTCTGACAGTGAGGCGAGGGCGGAAATATCAAAGAAACGCTGACCGTTGTTATGAAAGCCAGACAGTGCCGCATGCTCAGCAAAAATCTCTGCAGGGGAGTTGAAACGAAATCCTTTCTGATAGCCCATCGCCCGGGCAACGGAACAGATAATCTGCCAGTCATGCTGGCTGCTACCGGCAGGTTTAAGAAAGCCTTTCTGACGTGAGATAACCCGCTCAGAATTGGTCACAGTGCCATCTTTCTCTGCCCAGCCGGTGGCGGGTAAGAGTACATCAGCGCAGGCGGTGGTATCGGTTTTTTCCATGCAGTCGGATACGACGACCATATCACAGCGCTGCAGTGCTTCACGGATAAAGTCTGCATCCGGCATACTGACCACCGGGTTTGTGCCCATAATCCAGATCGCTTTGATCCTGCCATCGTGGACCGCCTGAAACATATCCACCGCTTTCAGACCCTCAGTGCGGGCAATCTTTGGGGCTTGCCAGAAGTGTTCTACCAACTGGATGTTATTCGGATCACTAAAGTCCATATGGGCTGCCAGTTGATTGGCGAGACCGCCAACCTCGCGTCCGCCCATCGCGTTAGGTTGCCCTGTAATCGAAAATGGCGCAGCGCCGGGTTGACCAATCTTTCCGGTTGCCAGGTGACAGTTGATAATTGCATTGCCCTTATCTACACCCGATGAAGATTGATTGATCCCCTGAGAGAACAGGCTGACAACTTTCTCCGTGTTGCTGAAACGCTGATATAGCCACTCCAGATCAGATCTATCCAGATTACATAGACGAGCTGTTTCAGCCAGTGTGGGGGTGATCTTTTTCGCCGCCTGAAGTGCGTTATCAAATCCTTCCGTATGTTTGTCGATAAAAGCAGAATTAAAGCCATCGTTATCTGCCAGAAAGCTCAACAGTCCGGTGAACAGATAGCCATCGCAGCCTGGCTTAAGGGGCAGATGCAGATCGGCGATATCACAGGTGGCTGTCCGGCGGGGATCGATAACAACGACCTTCATCTGCGGACGGCTTTTTTTAGCCGCCACAATGCGCTGATAGATAACCGGGTGTGCCCAGGCAGTATTTGAACCGACCAGTAGCAGCAGATCGGTCAGTTCCAGGTCTTCATAGCAACCAGGCACAAGGTCGGCGCCAAAGGCTCGTTTATGTGCGGCAACAGCCGAGGACATACAGAGTCGGGAGTTGGTATCGACGTTGGCCGAGCCGATAAAGCCTTTCATCAGTTTATTGGCGACGTAATAATCTTCTGTGAGAATCTGACCAGAGAGATAAAGCGCGACCGAGTCGGGGCCATGCTCTTCGATCGTTTTACGAAATCCCTGCGCTACATGATCGATGGCCCGGTCCCAGCTAACAGGATTTCCCTGAATCTGTGGCTCCAGAAGTCGCCCCTCAAGTCCGGTTGTTTCATGCAGAGCCGAGCCCTTAACACAGAGACGCCCCTGATTGGCTGGATGACTCTTGTCACCGCTGACCGCTATCAGCCGGTTATCTCTGACCGTAGCATTGACTCCACAGCCCACACCACAGTAGGGACAAGTGGTTTTTACCTCGCAGGTGACAGGGTGGGCTGATGTCGTCATCGATTAAGGATTCCCGTTGATCAAAAAATATCTAGATAAAAATGGTTTCAAAAAAGTACTTCCACCCGCCCATCTTCGATACGGGCAGGCCAGGCATCTATCTGAGTGTTTTCATCATCGAGACAGCGGCCGGTTTTAAGGCAGAAGTGTTGTTTATAAACAGGAGAAGCCACAAACAGATCATCCCCTTTTGAACCGATCAGCCCCCGTGACAGAACATTGGCCTGACTGAACGGGTCATGGTTAGCGATTGCAAAAACACTCTGTTCTTTTTTCAGGTAGAACAGGGCAACCTGGGTCTCTTCAATTAATGCGCAGATGCCGGAATCAGGCACCAGATCATGTTGACTGCAGACCGCAGTCCATTGGGATTGTTGAGTCATGATGTTGTCCTCGTTCTCAGCTGACCAGTTTGATCGGTTCGGCCTGAAGCTCAGCCTTTTCCTGGGGGGTAGCAGGGCGAATCTGCTGACGTTCTTCTACGAATACGACATTGTTGTCGCTGGCATCGGAGTTAACAAAGTGGCGGAATCGTTTCAGTGACTCTGGATTTTCCAGCGTGGTTTTCCATTCACACTGATAGGTGGAAACAATATGCTCCATCTGTTGCTCAAGCTCATCTCCCAGCGTCAGGCTGTCGTTGATAATCACCTGGCGCAGGTAATCGAGTCCGCCCTCCATATTCTCCATCCACACGGAGGTGCGCTGCAGACGATCCGCAGTTTTGATGTAAAACATCAGTATGCGGTCGATGTAGCGGATCAGGGTGTCGCGGTCGAGATCAGTCGCAAACAGATCACCGTGACGGGGTTTCATTCCACCGTTACCGCAGACGTACAGGTTCCAGCCCTTTTCGGTCGCAATTACACCGATATCCTTACTCTGTGCCTCGGCGCACTCCCGGGTGCAGCCGGATACGGCAAACTTGATCTTGTGGGGTGCACGCAGACCCTTGTAACGGTTTTCCAGGTCAATCGCCAGGCCAACGCTGTCATCCACGCCAAAGCGGCACCAGGTGCTGCCGACACAGGACTTAACGGTTCGCAGGGATTTACCATAGGCGTGACCGGTCTCAAATCCGGCGTCGATCAACTCTTGCCAGATAGCGGGCAGTTGTTCCAGACGAGCGCCGAAGAGATCGACTCGCTGACCGCCGGTGATCTTGCTGTAGAGGTTATATCGCTTCGCAACCTGCCCGAGGACAATCAGTTTATCCGCCGTAATCTCACCACCAGCCACCCGGGGGACGACAGAGTAAGTACCATCCTTCTGCATATTGGCCATAAAGGTGTCGTTGGTATCCTGCAGACTGATATTCTGCTCAGTGAGGATATAATCGTTCCAGCAGGATGCCAGAATACTGCCCGCCGCCGGGCGACAGATCTCACAGCCATGGCCCCGACCATGTTTCTCTAACAGCTCATCAAAGCTGCGGATCTCCTCAATGCGGATAATGTTATAAAGATCCTGACGGGTATAAGGGAAGTGTTCGCACAGGTCACGGTTAACTTCAACGCCCATCTCTTCGAGTTCGTGATTGACCAGATCGGTCAGCAGGGCGGAGCAACCGCCACAGCCGGTCGCTGCTTTAGTAGCGCCTTTGACATCTGCCAGCGTGCAGCAGCCGCCATCCAGTGCTGCCCGCACATCAGCCTTGCTGACATCGTGGCAGGAACAGATCTGAGCGGTTTCCGGCAGCGCGGCAACGCCCAGCCCGGTCTGTTTGTCATCACCCCGGTCTGGCAGAATCAGAGTGTCCGGGTATTCCGGCAGATGGATACCGTTGAGCATATATTGCAGCAGGGTGCCGTACTGTTCCGCTTCGCCTACCAGAATGGCACCCAGCAACAGTTTACCATCCTCAGAAACGACCAGTTTTTTGTAAACTTCTGCCCGCTCATCGACAAAGGTGTAATTACGTGCCCCCGGTGTCTGGCCGTGAGCATCGCCAATACTGGCGACATCCACACCCATCAGTTTCAGTTTGGTACTCATATCCGCGCCGGTGAAGCTGTCAGCACCGCCGGTCAGATGGGAGACCGCCACCTTAGCCATCTGATTGCCCGGCGCGACCAGACCGAAAATCTGTTTGTTCCACAGGGCACACTCGCCGATCGCGTAGATCGATGGATCTGAGGTCTGGCAATGGTTATTGATGACGATGCCGCCCCGTTCGCCGACTTCAAGATCACTCTGGCGGGCCAGCTCGTCACGGGGGCGGATACCGGCAGAGAACAGAATCAGATCGGTTTCCAGTACTTCGCCATCGGCAAAGTTCATCTTGTGGAAACACTGCTCACCCGCATCGATCAGCTGAGTATTTTTCTCTGTATGCACGCTGACACCCAGCGCTTCGATTTTCTGTCGTAGCATCGCGCCGCCACCGTTATCCAGCTGCACCGCCATCAGTCGTGGTGCAAACTCAACCACATGGGTTTCCAGTCCCAGATCGGTGAGCGCTTTAGCAGCTTCAAGTCCGAGTAAGCCGCCCCCGACCACTGTGCCGACTTTAGCGTTTTTAGCCGCTGCAGCAATCGCATCGAGATCATCAAGGGTGCGGTAAACCAGGCACTGAGGCCTGTCATGGCCCGGAACCGGGGGTACAAATGGATAGGAGCCGGTGGCCAGCACCAGTTTGTCATAACTCAGTTCACGGCCCTTATCGGTCGTGACTGACTGATTGTCTCTGTCGATGGCGGTGACTTTTTCTCCGGTCAGAACCGTCAGTCCCCAGCTGCGGTAACGTTCAGCATCGCCCATGGCCAGGTCTTCAGCCGTTGCGCCTGAGAAGTATGCACTCAGGTGAACACGGTCATAAGCCAGACGGCTCTCTTCACAGAACACCGTGACGTCAAAGTTATCTAACTGACCACTGTCTGCCAGACTCTGCAGAAACTGGTGGCCAACCATACCGTTACCGGCGATTACCAGGTTTGTTTTACTCATAGGGTTGCTCCTGTTGCCAGACGTAATTCGGGTGCTGAAGTCTGGACTTCTTCTACACCGACAGGGGTTATTTGGGGGATCGGTTCAGCATCACAGTAGCGCTGGCCAAACATCAGCTCCGGCGTCAGCTGCTGAACGTTTTGCTGGGTCTGAATCAGGTCGAAGTACCAGTTGCCATCATTGACAGCGCCATAGAGCACGGCACCGCACAGCCTCTGGTGACGGAAAATCAGTTTGCGATAAATGCCGTTAGTGAGATCCTGAAATACCAGCGATTCAGTCTCCGGGGAGTCAAGAAACTCGCCCGCCGAAAACAGGTCGATGCCGGATACTTTCAGCTTGGTTGCACAGGGCTGAATACTGAAGCGGCTGTCGGCTGTCAGGCAAAGCTGATCGGCCAGTACGGTTGCCTGATCCCACAAGGGGGCGACCAGGCCAAAGGTGTGACGGCCAAACTGAGTGCATTCACCCAGTGCATATATATTCGGATGAGAGCTCTGCATCTGGTTATTAACCAGAATGCCTCTATCGCAATCAAGACCACTGGTCTTTGCCAGTTCATGGTTGGGGACGATCCCGATGGCGATAACGACCAGTCCGGTATTAATGACTGAACCGTCGTTAAGAACAATGTGCCGGATAGCCGTCCTGTTCTCAGAGGCGTCCTTAAGGGAGGCAGAGTTTGGGTGCGCTTTGCTTTCTGAACCACTGGTCAGAGGTGCAGAACTCTCATCGGAAGATATCGTCTGATCGGCGATGAAATCTGTTATTTCAGTATTAAGGCGGACATCAATTCCTCTGGATTCCAGTGATTGCCGGAGCAGTTCGCCTGCCGCAGGGTCGAGCTGCCGGTTTAATAACCAGCCACCCCGATGGACCACGGTGACATCAAGGCCCTGTTGACGTAATCCCCAGGCGGCTTCAAGCCCGAGTAATCCACCGCCAATAACGGTGGCATGGCTGACCTTTGCAACCTGCTGCATGATGCGGTCAATATCAGCCAGGTTACGGAAGCTGAGAATGCCTTCCAGCTTACAATGACGGGCGACAGGAGGTATGACGGGGTCAGATCCGGTGGCCAGCACCAGTTTGTCATAGCTGAAGCGGTTGCCGCTCTGACAGACCAGCGTCTGATTTACCTTATCAATACTGACAACCGCATCGCCACAGTGCAGGGTGATATTGTGTTCCCGATACCACTGTTCTGAATGGGTAACAATCTCATCTGCGGTGATCTCTCCGGCGAGTACGGGCGAGAGCATGATGCGGTTGTAATTGGCATAACCCTCAGCGCCGAACACGGTAATCCGGTAAAGATCCGGGTGCCGTTTCAGAATCTCGTCCAGCAACCGACCCGATGCCATGCCGTTGCCGATAATGATGAGATGAGCCTTAGCCATAAAAAAAATCCAAAAAAAAATGGCATTCACCGACCAGTACGAGTGCGAAGTACTGGAGGATGAACACCATTGTCCAAAAAATATGAGAAGCCTAAGATAGGCGCTTAGTATATAGCAGAGAGCGTGCCTGAAATTGAAAAATATATATAAATCAATAGTTTGCGTTATTTTTGGTGTTTTCTCAGTTATCTGGTCTCTATTTGTTGCACTGTGTTGGGGCAAATACCGGGTTGTGTGCACTTAAAAGTAACTTCAGGAGCTGTAGCGTATGCATTTGCCCGCAGGAGCGTGGCAACGGGATAAGTGCATTCAACCGCCAGTCGAAAAAAAGCCCGGCAGTGGCCGGGCTGAAGATTAAAGATTGAACAGCGCAGACTTTTTGTCAGGCGGCCTGCTCATCGGTCAGCGCTGTTTTTACCACTGTTGCCTCGGTGCTCTCATCAGCGGAATCCTGTTGTGTCTCTGTGACGACCGGCGTAGCACCGCCTTCGCCTGGCTTTCTCTGTTTCTCATAAAGGAAGCTGAGCACCGCCGCACGATAGTGGTTATATTGCGGATCATCCGCCAGCGCCAGCCGGTGGCGCGGACGCTCCAGTTTAATATCGAGTATTTCGCCAACAGTCGCAGCAGGGCCATTGGTCATCATCACGATGCGATCTGAGAGCAGCACCGCCTCGTCAACATCGTGAGTGATCATAATCACGGTGTTGTTGAGATCTGCCTGAATCTCCATCAGGGAATCCTGCAGATGCGCACGGGTCAGCGCGTCCAGTGCGCCAAAGGGTTCATCCATCAGCATCACCGTGGGTTCCATCGCCAGTGCCCGGGCAATACCAACCCGCTGCTTCATCCCCCCGGAGATCTCATCCGGACGTTTGTGCATCGCATGATCCATGTGCACCAGCCGCAGGTTGTGCTCGATCCACTCCTTCATCTCGGCTTTGGATTTGCTGTTTTTAAAGACCTGTTTAACCGCCAGTTCGACGTTCTCATAGGCGCTCAGCCAGGGCAGCAGGGAGTGGTTCTGAAACACGACGGCCCGTTCAGGCCCTGGCTCGTTAACCTCTTTGCCATCCAGCAGTACGCCGCCTTTGGTGGCCTGATAGAGACCGGCAACGATATTCAGCACGGTGGACTTACCGCAACCAGAGTGACCGATCAGCGAGACAAACTCGCCCCGCTCGATCTTCAGATTGACATTACTCAGGGCTTTAAAGGGGCCGCTGGGCGTCGGAAAATCGATATCGACCCCGGTAAGCTCCAGATGTGTTTTAGTGGTCATGATCTTTCTCCTTACCGGTTAACGCAGTTCCTGAGTCTTATCCCAGGAAACCTTCTTTTGCAGCATCAGCATGATGCGGTCCAGCATAAAACCGATCAGACCGATCACCAGCACTGCGACCATAATCCGTCCCAGTGAGTTAGAGCTGCCGTTCTGGAATTCATCCCAGACAAACTTACCCAGCCCGGGGTTTTGCGCCAGCATCTCGGCGGCGATCAGCACCATCCAGGCGATCCCCAGTGACAGGCGTAAACCTGTGAATATCATTGGAATCGCAGAAGGGATAACGATTTTAATCACGTGCGTCAGCCATGACAGGCGCAATACTTTACTGACATTGTTGAGATCGGCGCTGATAGACGAAACGCCAACGGCGGTATTCAGCAGAGTAGGCCAGAGGCAGCAGAGCGACACCGTGATCAGTGAGGTTATAAAGGATTTCGCAAACATCGGGTCATCACTGACATACACCGCACTGACCACCATAGTGACCAGGGGCAGCCAGGCCAGTGGTGACACCGGTTTAAATAGCTGAATCACCGGGTTGAAGGCGCTATACAGGGTTTTATTCAGACCGATCACAATGCCCGCCGGGATAGCGATGAGAGAAGCGACCACAAAACCGGCTAAGACCGTTATCAGGCTGGTGCCGATCTGATCAATAAAGGTGGCTTTACCGGTATAGGCGCGCACTTTGATCTCTGCGTCGGGATTTTTCGCCAGCTTTTTAGCATTGCGGTCATCCTGGCGCTGATAAAACGCGGCTTCTTTCTGGCGCTCCCGGTTATGTTCAGCGAGCAGGTTTTTACTCTGTTCGTACACCTGGGCGGGGCCTGGAAACTCCCCCAGTGAGGTGTGTATATTGCGGGCGCCGATATTCCAGATAAACAGGAAGATCAGAATACCGGTCATTGGTACCACCAGTGCTTTTATCAGCGCTGCCAGGTTGAACTTATCCGTGAAGCCAAACGGCTTTAACAGTTTCAGTGCCATGCTACTCATAATCAGTCTCCATCGGGTCGCTCTGGGCGACCCTTTGGTTTTCTTTCCGGGGGCTTCCTGAAGGCTTATTCACAAGCGCTTCAATCCGTTAAATTTTGCTGTCGGGTTTCAGGCCGATCTTAAACTTTGTCAGATACTCGTTAGGCTGATGGCCATCATAGGTGATGCCATCAATAAACTGAGTCTGAGGGGCTTTAAAGCCGGTTTCAGTGGCAAAATCCGGGAATTCGCTGGCGGCCAGCTTACCCTCTGCAATCAGCTCTTTTGCGGCAAGGGCGTAGATATCGGGGCGATACACCTTTTTCGCGGTTTCCATAAACCACTCATCGGATTTCGGCTCGGCAATCTGCCCCCAGCGACGCATCTGCGTCAGATACCAGATCGCATCGGAGTAGTAAGGGTAGGTGGCGTTGTGACGGAAGAAGACGTTGAAGTCAGGCACGTCGCGTTTATCTCCCTTCTCATATTCGAAGGTGCCGGTCATCGAGTTGGCAATGACATCGTAATCGGCCCCCACATATTCCGGACGGGAGAGAATATCCACCGCTTCGGGGCGGTTGCCGTTGTTATTGTCATCCAGCCATTTAGCCGCGCGGATCATCGCTTTAACCACGCGGATATGGGTGTTGGGGTACTCATCGGCCCAGGCTTTTGACACGCCAAACACTTTCTCAGGGTTGTCTTTCCAGATCTCATAGTCGGTGATGACCGGCACACCGATACCCTTAAATACCGCTTGCTGGTTCCAGGGTTCACCAACGCAATAACCATAAATAGTGCCGGCTTCCATGGTGGAGGGCATCTGTGGTGGCGGGGTAACAGAGAGCAGGGCATCCGCATCGATCTGTCCGGCTGTATCGCCTTTCAGAGGGGCGTAATAGCCTGGGTGGATGCCGCCGGCGGCCAGCCAGTAGCGCAGTTCATAGTTGTGTGTCGAAACAGGAAACACCATGCCCATCTTAAAGGGCTTACCCTCGGCTTTATAGGCATCAACAACCGGCTTAAGTGCATCGGCCTTAATCGGGTGCAGCGGTTTGCCGTCGGCCCCTTTTTCCACATAGGGTTTCATCTGTTCCCAGATATCGTTGGAGACGGTAATCGCGTTGCCGTTCAGGTCCATACTGAAGGCGGTGATGATATGCGCCTGCGTACCAAAACCGATAGTGGCACCCAGTGGCTGGCCCGCCAGCATGTGGGCACCATCCAGTTCACCATCAATCACCCGGTCCAGTAACACCTTCCAGTTGGCCTGGGCTTCCAGTTGCACATAGAGGCCTTCATCTTCGAAATAACCTTTTTCATAGGCAATCGCCAGCGGTGCCATATCGGTCAGCTTGATAAAGCCGAACTTCAGCTCCTCTTTTTCCGGTTCGCCCACGCTGGCTTTAGCCGCGCTCAGTGTCAGCAGGCTGCTGACGGCAACCGCGCCGCAAGTTTTTAGCGCGCTTTTCAGTAGCGTTCGGCGGCCTGTCATTTTAGAAAGCAGTGTATGAGTCATGTTGTGTGGCTCCAGAATGTACAAAAAAAAGCAAAAAAAAAGCGCCTGCTCCATCGATAAAACTATCGGTAGGAGCAGACGCCGTTGTCAGGTGTGAAATCAGGGGATATCTGATTTCTTAAATATTGTATTTGTTATCCCCTATATAGCAGATAGCATGCCAGTTTATAAATAGTTTTTAAAAAACAATTTGTTATGGATTTTAAGTCTGATTGTAATGGGTTTGTTATTGATAAAACGCACTTTAATTGTGCTTATTTTTGTGTCTGATTGCCGTTCTGCGCTCATATTGAGCAAAATATATGCACGGCGTTGGCGTTGCTTTCAAATGCTGACCTCGCGGGTGATTACGGTAGGCGCATAACTGTCGAGCAGGTATAATGCGCGCAATTCTTTTAAAACAGCCCTTTAATCAGCCTGGAAGCATATTTTCTGATGACCGTACGTACCCGTATCGCACCGTCGCCAACCGGTGATCCGCACGTAGGCACCGCCTACATCGCCCTGTTCAATATGGCTTTCGCCCGTCAGCACGGTGGTGAGTTTATCCTGCGTATTGAAGATACCGATCAGACCCGCAGCACCGCTGAATCAGAACAGATGATTCTCGATTCTCTGCGCTGGCTGGGGCTGGAGTGGGCGGAAGGCCCGGATAAGCCGGGTCCTCATGGCCCTTACCGTCAAAGCGAACGGGGCGAGATCTACGCTAAATACACCCAGATTCTGCTGGATAATGGCAACGCTTTTAAATGCTATCGCACCGCCGAAGAGCTGGATCAGCTGCGTAATCAGCGTCGTGAACAGGGGCTGCAAAGCGCCCTGAAAGAGAGCGATCTGGCACTGCCAGCAGAGGAAGTGGCAAAGCGTGAAGCCGCGGGTGAACCCTACGTTGTCCGTATGAAAGTGCCGGAAGAGGGCGTCTGCGTGTTTGACGACATGCTACGTGGCTCTATCGAAGTAGACTGGGCGCAGGTTGACTGTCAGATTCTGATGAAATCCGATGGCATGCCTACCTACCACCTGGCCAACGTGGTCGATGATCACCTGATGGAGATCACCCACGTACTGCGCGGAGAGGAGTGGATCAACTCTGCACCGAAGCATCAGTTATTGTACAGCTATTTCGGCTGGGATATGCCAAAGCTGTGTCATATGCCGCTGCTGCGCAACCCGGACAAGTCCAAGCTGTCTAAACGTAAGAACCCGACCAGCATCATCTACTATCAGCGCATGGGCTATATGGCCGAAGCGCTGATTAACTACCTGGCGCGCATGGGCTGGTCGATGCCGGACGAGCGTGAGAAGTTCTCCATTGAAGAGATGATCGCAAACTTCGATATCAACCGTGTCTCTCTGGGCGGCCCTATTTTCGATCAGGAAAAACTCAGCTGGCTGAACGGTCTGTGGATTCGCGAAGAGCTGAGCGATGAGCAGTTTGCTGCGGCGTTCCAGCAGTGGGCGCTGAACCCGGAATATCTGATGCAGATTATTCCTCTGATCAAACAGCGGGTGGAGAAGTTTTCCGATGTTGCACCCGTGGCGGGCTTCCTGCTGTCCGGTATGTTACCGATCACTGAAGAGAGCTTTGCCCACAAGAGCCTGCAGAAAGATGATATCCGTCGCATCCTGCAGTTTGCCTCCTGGATGCTGGATAGCGAACAGAACTGGAATAAAGACCACCTGTTTGCTCAGTGCAAAGCGCTGGGTGATGCGATGGGTTATAAAGTGCGTGACTTCCTGTTCCCGCTGTTCGTTGCTATCGCTGGCACCAGTGCCAGTGTCTCGGTAGTGGACTCTATGCAGATCCTCGGCCCGGACATGAGCCGTGCCCGGGTACGTCATGCGCAAGGCGTGGTGGGTGGCCCGTCTAAGAAAGAAGCAAAAGCCTGGGAAAAAGAGTACCGCGCGCTGGCGGCAACGCTGGCCTGATCGATTTCTGACAGATGTTCAAAGCCCTGCCTCGCAGGGCTTTTTTATTGATGGATTAAGCGCTTGAAAAACCTCGGGGTTTGATCGAAAAATTAGCGTTAAGTTTGCTTGACAGTGAAGGGTGGCATGATTAATATAGCCGCCACTTGGTTTTGGGGCCTTAGCTCAGCTGGGAGAGCGGTTCGCTGGCAGCGAACAGGTCAGCGGTTCGATCCCGCTAGGCTCCACCAATTCCTTCCTCTTCAGTTTTCTATTCAGGAAGAGACGAAGTCATCCGACCAGCACTTTGCTGGTTTTTTTGTGCCTGAAATATCGCTTATGCTGCTTTTACTGGCACCGGGCTTGCGATATCACCCACTTGATTTATCACCTCTATCCCTGCTGCTCCGATCTCTATTAAACTAGCCATCTTGTATACATTTTAAAGCGCAAAACAAACCCTATGTGCTGGGGACAGCTTAAAACGCTATCGTTCACCACTGTAGGTTGTCAGAGGATAAAGAATGAAACACGTCGATTATTATTTTTCGCTGAACTCTCCCTGGTCATTATTTGCTTCGGTTCAGATACAGCGTTTATTAGCTCAACAGGAGATAACCCTGCATCTGAAACCTGTCAATATGGCACGTTTGTACTCTGAAACCGGCGGGTTGCCCTTAAAACAGCGCTCCCCACAACGACAGCGTTATCGTTTGCAGGAGTTAGCGCGCTGGAGCCAACATCTGGATATACCCATCAATATAGAACCTGATTTTTTCCCGGCGGATGAGACCCGGGCCGTTGCCCTGGTGATCACTGCTGACAGGGAAAAAGAATCAGGGTTAGAGATGGCCATTAGTTTAGGCAAAATGATGTGGTGTCATCAGGCCGATATCGCTTCCCCTGAAGTACTTAAAGAACAACGGGAAAAGTTCGCCCTGGCGGCATGCATTGATCAGCAAACCTGCGATGCGATTGTGATGGAGAATACCGAAGAATTGATAGCAAAGGGCGGCTTTGGTGTACCTACCTTTACCACCGGCGATGATATCTTCTGGGGCCAGGACAGAATCAGCTTTCTGGCGGAAAAACTGCGTTAGGCGATGTTCACGGATGGACCGATAAATAGGTCTTACTGACCCTTTTTGGGACTTGTGAAGGTCTTGTATGGTCTTCTTACATGGGTTTAACAAGGGTCTGATCTTTAGCCGCACTAACGATCAGATTCAGGGCTTTATTGTTCTGATGGAAGAAATCATAGACCAGTACGTTGCTGGTTTTTTGTCTGAAATGTCTGTTTTGTTGTAAGCCGGTTTAACCTGCTCGATGGAAGGCGATCTGTCGCTCAAATTTCCCTGTGAGCCGAATAGTGATTATAATTGGCTCTTATTATGAGCCGAATAGAGCGATTAATCGGCTCATAGAGTGGTTATGTTAGTGGTTATATGATCGATCAACTGGGAATAGTTGAGCAGATAAATATCACGCTTACTCAGAGGTGACCGATGTCCCCAACAGATGATCATACCTGTTCACATCAGCATATCTGGATCTGGCAACAGCCAGACTGGCCTGAGTTCAGGTGGGATGATAAAGCCCTTAGCGCCAGCCTGCGTGAAGTACATCAGCTTCAGGGCCGGTTGCTGGGTAAAATCGATACGGTGGCGGACGAGAGTTCTGCTGTCAGCCAGTTGGATGCACTGTTACAAAATATAGTGCAGTCTTCTGCTATTGAAGGAGAACACCTCAATGCAGCCTCTGTACGTTCTTCGCTTGCACGCCGATTAGGTGTTGATGACGCAGGCCTCACACCTGTGACTGCACAGACCGAGGGGTTGGCTGAACTGCTACTGGATGCCACGCAGAATCATCAGCAGTCATTAACCATAGAGCGCCTGTTTCAATGGCATCGTTATCTTTTTCCAGAACCCTCTGAGGGTGAATACCGTCTGGTCAACATTCGTGTGGGTGAGTTACGTGGTGACGATACGATGCAGGTCGTGTCGGGACCCGTCAGCAGACAAGTCGTACATTTTGAAGCGCCGCCGAAACACGCGCTCGAAAAAGCTTCGGCTGACCTGGCTGAACAGTTAGATACGTTCCTAAGCTGGTTAGAATCCAGCCGAACCGATAGCACACTAGACCCGATCCTTCGAGCAGCTCAGGCTCATCTGTGGTTTGTCACCCTGCACCCGTTTGATGATGGTAATGGCCGTCTGGCGAGGGCTGTCAGTGATTATGCTCTGGCCCAGGCAGAGAATCAGTCAGTGCGTTTCTACGCCATGGCCGCCAGTATTATGGAAAAGCGGCAGGCGTATTATCAGATTCTTGAAGCGACTCAGAAAGGCGATCTGGATATCACCCCGTGGATGCGTTGGTTTTTAGACGCCTTTAAGCATTCGTTAGAAACGGCATTGGCGCGTATCGATCTGGTGATGCAAAAAGCCCGCTTCTGGCAGGTTCATAGTCAGGACGGACTGAATACACAGCAGACTAAAGTGCTCAACCGTCTATTAGATGCAGGCCCTGGTGGTTTTGAAGGGCATCTGAACGCCAAAAAATATATGGGCATAGCGGGTGTATCCAAGGCAACCGCGACCCGGCATCTTGCGGATCTTCTGGAAAAAAACTGTCTGAAAAAGCTGGAAGGAGGCGGGCGCAGTACTCGCTATGATATTAACTGGCCCTGAGGAAGCATAGGTCAGCAACGTGCTGGTTTTTTGTCTCTGCTGTGCTTGTTTTGTTTTTCTTTCAGCCTCTGTTTATCTTCCGCACCATAAAGGCGACAAGCCCTCTGCTTTCTGCCAAAATCGGTGCGCATAAATTCAAACATATTTTCAAGCTTTTAAGACCAGGCCCTTACCTGTCATTTCACATCCAGAAAGGGCGTGTGACTTATACAATGGAATCGTTTCTGCAATGGCTAAAGCACCCGCAAATTCTAAATCGTCAAAAAAACAAAACACCTCGTTTGAAGAATCTCTCTGGGACAGCGCCAATAAGCTGCGTGGCAGCGTCGAGTCATCGGAATATAAACACATCGTTCTGAGTCTGATCTTCCTTAAATTCATCAGTGATAAGTTTGAAGCCCATCGTCAGGCTCTGATCGACGACGGCAAAGCGCAGTTTATCGATATGGTGCCGTTTTATGCCCAGAGTAATGTGTTTTACCTCAGTGAAGAGGCGCGCTGGAGCACACTGATTAAACACAGCAAACAAGATGATATCGCCCTTAAAATCGATACCGCCCTGCACACCATTGAAAAAAATAATAAATCTCTGGCCGGAGCGTTGCCCGACAATTATTTCTCACGCCTGGGGTTAGAAAGCAGCAAACTGGCTGCGCTTCTGGATACCATTAACAATATTGATACTTATATGACGGGCGGCAAAAATGATTGCCACCTGAGCGAAGAGGATCTGGTCGGCCGGGTGTATGAATACTTCCTGGGTAAGTTTGCCGCCAGCGAAGGTAAGGGCGGGGGCGAGTTCTATACGCCTAAATCGGTGGTGGCCCTGCTGGCCGAAATGCTGGAACCCTACAAAGGTAAAATCTACGACCCCTGCTGCGGCTCGGGCGGTATGTTTGTGCAATCGATCAAGTTTGTGAACAGCCATAACGGCAACCAAAAAGAGGTCTCGATCTACGGCCAGGAATACACCAGCGCCACCTATAAGCTGGCGAAAATGAACCTCGCCATCCGGGGGATTAACGGCAATCTGGGTGATGTCGCCGGGGACACCTTCTTTAAAGATCAGCACCCGGACCTGAAAGCCGATTACATTATGGCTAACCCGCCGTTTAACCAAAAACAGTGGCGTGCCGATAACGAACTGGTTGATGACCCTCGCTGGGCCGGTTACACCGTACCGCCCACCGGTAATGCCAACTATGCGTGGATACTGCATATCCTCAGTAAACTCAGCGAAAGCGGCACCGCCGGTTTTGTCCTGGCCAATGGCTCCATGAGTTCTAACACCAGCGGCGAAGGTAAAATCCGCCAGGAAATTATCGATAACGATCACGTTGACTGCATGATCGCGCTACCGGGGCAGCTGTTTTACACCACCCAGATTCCGGTGTGTTTATGGTTTCTGACTAAGAACAAAGGTGAAGATAAAACCCGTGGCTATCGCAACCGCAAAGGCGAAACCCTGTTTATCGATGCCCGTCAGATGGGCACCATGGCCAGCCGTATTCATAAAGAGCTGACCCCCGATGACCTTGCCAAAATCGCTGGCACTTACCACGCATGGCGCGGTGAAACGCAGGATGGCAGCGGTACATTGGCACAGTATGAGGATGTGGCCGGTTACTGCAAAGCGGCCAGCTTAGCGGATATTCAAAAGAATGATTATGTACTTACCCCCGGTCGCTATGTGGGCGCGGCGGATATCGAAGATGACGGCATCCCCTTTGAAGATAAAATGCGTGAACTTAGCCAAACCCTTTATCGCCAGATGAAAGAAGCGGAAACGCTGGATAACACTATTCGTCAGAATTTGGAGGTGCTGGGTTATGGGGAGTGAGTGGCTACAGACTACAGTTGGTGAGTTTCTTGAGATAAATGGGGGCGAAATAAAGACTGGGCCATTCGGTACGAAATTAAAAGCTTCGGAGTATTCAACCGACGGTGTGCCAGTAATCTCAGTTGGTGAAGTTCAGCTGGGCCGATTAGTTTTACATGATCGAACCCCCAAAGTTTCTTCAGAAACCACAAGCTGTATGCCTGAATACCTGTTGAATGAAGGTGATATTGTATTTGGAAGGAAGGGCGCGGTAGAAAGGTCTGCTCGTGTTAAAGCTGAGCAGAGTGGTTGGTTTCTAGGGTCTGATGGTATAAGGCTTAGGCTCCCAAACTGTTGTGATTCTCGGTTCATAGCGTATCAATTTTTATCTGAAACGCACAAAAAATGGATGATACAGCACGCTGCTGGCACCACTATGGCGTCTTTAAATGAAAAGATAGTTAAGCGAATACCTCTTGTGATTCCGCCTATGGATACTCAGCAATCCATTGCTCATATTCTCGGAGCTCTTGATAACAAAATCGAACTCAACCGCCAAACCAACCAAACCCTGGAGCAGATGGCGCAAGCGTTGTTTAAAAGCTGGTTTGTGGATTTCGACCCGGTGATCGACAACGCCTTAGCCGTGGGTAATCCTATCCCCGAGGAACTACAAGCACGCGCCCAGCGTCGTCAGCAACAACTCGCCAAACCGGATCACCAACCCTTGCCCGATGATGTGCTCCAGTTATTCCCCAGTGAGTTTGAAGAAACAGAGGAGCTGGGCTGGGTGCCGAAGGGGTGGGAGGTTAGCTATATTAAAGATCTAGCAACTATTATTAAGGGTAAGTCTTATAAAAGTTCGGAGCTTGAAGAATCTAACACAGCTTTAGTAACACTAAAGTCATTTGTACGTGGTGGTGGATATAGGCTAGATGGGTTGAAGGAGTACACAGGAAAATATAAACCTGAGCAAGAGGTGTTTGCGGGAGACTTAGTCATTGCTTACACTGATGTAACACAAGCTGCCGATGTTATTGGTAAGCCTGCGATGGTGATCAGCGATTCAAGATACGAGCATTTAGTAATTTCTCTTGATGTTGCTGTAGTACGAGCGAAAAATGATAACTTTAAATATTATTTGTATGGGTTAGCACAAACAAAGAAGTTTCAAGAGCATACGCTTTCACATTCAACAGGCACAACTGTGCTTCACTTAAATAAGATGGCTGTACCTGAATATAGATTTGCTAAACCTAATAATGAAGTGTTGGAACTTTATATAAACTCAGTAAAACCGAAATATCAGTCAATTGATAGACATGTTCAAAACACTAAAGTCTTAGAAAAACTCCGCGACACGCTTCTCCCCAAACTGATCTCCGGTGAACTGCGCCTGCCTGAATCTATGCTTGATAGCGAAACTAACCTACTTATGGATGAGGTAAGCTGATGACGCAAACCCATTTACCGATGGCATTGTTCACCAGCGAAGATGGCCGTGTGCGCCTGCAACTGAAGCTTGAAGATGAAACCCTCTGGTTGACGCAGAAACAGTTGGCGGAGTTGTTTGGAAAAACACCGCCCACCATTAATGAACACCTGAAAAATATCTATGAAGAAGGTGAGCTGGAGCCTGATTCAACTATTAGGAAATTCCGAATAGTTGCCCGCGAAGGCACGCGAGACGTGGAGCGGTTGTTAGATCACTATAACTTAGAGGCGGTGTTAGCCGTCGGTTATCGGGTGCGCTCTGATCGCGGTGTGCAGTTTAGACAGTGGGCGACTCAGGTATTAAAAGAGTATCTGATTAAAGGCTTCGCCATGGACGATGAGCGGCTTAAAGATCCGGGGCGGGATTTTAGCCGAGACTATTTTGATGAGCTGCTTGAACGTATCCGCGATATACGGGCATCGGAACGACGCTTCTATCAAAAAATCACCGACATCTACGCCACGGCCAGTGATTACAACGCCAGGGCAGCTGTGAGCCAACAGTTTTTTGCCACGGTGCAAAATAAGCTGCATTGGGCTATTCATGGGCATACCGCCGCTGAATTAGTGGCTGAACGTGCCGATAGCGGTAAACCTAATATGGGGCTGACGAGCTGGACGGGTAGTCGAGTCACCAAACGGGATGTGCCGTTGGCGAAAAACTACTTAACTGAAGCCGAACTAAAAAGTTTAAATCGCATTGTCACCATGTATCTGGATTACGCTGAGAGCCAGGCGGAAAGAGGCCAACCGATGACGATGCAGGAGTGGGCGAGTAAACTGGATGCCTTCTTAGCCTTTAATGAACATTCGATACTGGCGGATGCGGGTAAAATATCTCATGATGTTGCGAAAGCCTTAGCGGAAGAGCAGTACGAACAGTTTGCCGAGCAACGACGTATTGATAGTGCTGTTGAGGCAAAGGGTATTGTGAGTGACTTTGATGCGTTGGTCGATAAAGCCAAGCAGGTTCCGGGAAAGTAGCTTTGCAAAAACAAGATTCAAAAAAGTAAACGGATATTGGTCTGACTGCTAACACGTAAAGGATTATTAAAAAGCATGCGCAAATTTACTGAAGCTCAATTAGAAAGTGCCATTATCCAGCTATTGGGGAAGCAGGGTTATCCCCATACGCTGGGGGGCGATCTTTCTCGTAGTGCGACAGAGGTATTGATCAAAACCGATCTGCGCACTTTTTTAAGTCAGCAATATGCCAGTGAAGGCATCACGGACAATGAGATCAACGGCATTATCCGTCAACTGGAACTGCTATCCCCCAGTGATCTGTACGACAGTAACAAAACCTTCTGCAGATGGTTAAGTGATGGCTTTTTACTCAAGCGTGAAGATCCTGCCGATAAAGATATCTACATACAGCTGATTGATTACAGCGACCTAGCCAGGATGCGTGTGCCCACGGGGGGTGAAGTGGATCAGCTCTCGGTTGTTGCCGAAACAGGCCCGGGCTATCAGGCCAATAGACACAATATCTATAAAATCGTAAACCAGCTGGAGATTGAAGGGGTAGCGTCGGCCAGTGGGGGGGAACTGCGTATTCCCGATGGCATTTTGTATATTAATGGCTTGCCGCTGGTGTTGTTTGAGTTTAAAAGCGCGATTCGTGAAGAAGCCACGATTCACGATGCCTATGTGCAGATCTGCACCCGCTACCGTCGGGATATCCCGCAGTTGTTTATCTATAACGCCCTCTGTGTAATCAGTGATGGGGTGAATAATAAGCTGGGCAACCTGTTTGCGCCCTATGAGTATTATTATGGCTGGCGCAAAATTAGCGGCAACGAGACGGTTGATAAACAGGGCATCGATTCACTCAACAGTATGGTGCAGGGGCTGTTTGATCAACGGCGTTTACGTGAGGTGATCCGTCACTTCATTTACTTCCCCGATAAAAGCCATCAGGAGATCAAGATTGTTTGTCGTTATCCGCAATATTACGCGGCAACCAAGCTCTATCAGAATATAAAACAGCATCAGAAAAAGCGTGATAGTGCAGGTAATATTATCGCTGACGACGCTGTACGCGACGGCAAAGGCGGCACCTACTTTGGTGCGACCGGTTGCGGTAAAAGCTTTACCATGCAGTTTCTTGCGCGTCTGTTGATGAAGAGCGTGGACTTTGAAAGCCCCACGATTGTATTGATCACCGACCGCACCGACTTAGATGATCAGCTCTCGCAGCAATTCACCAATGCCAAAACCTATATTGGCGATCAGATTGTTGAAACGGTGGCCTCCCGTGCAGATTTGCGCGCCAAGCTGCAAGGCCGCCAGAGCGGCGGGGTATTTCTCACCACGATTCATAAGTTTACTGAAGATGTCGCGCTGTTAACCGATCGCTGTAATGTGATCTGTATCTCCGATGAAGCGCACCGTAGTCAGATCAACCTCGACCAAAAAATATCGATGGTGACCGAAGGTAAACACCGAGGGGTTAGAAAAACCTACGGCTTTGCCAAATACCTGCATGACTCGTTGCCTAACGCCACCTATGTGGGCTTTACCGGCACACCCATTGACGCCACCCTGGATGTGTTTGGGTGTGTTGTCGATAGCTACACCATGAACGAGTCGGTCAGGGATGAGATTACCGTGCGCATTGTCTATGAAGGCCGTGCGGCAAAAGTCATTCTGGATAACAGTAAGCTGAAAGAGATTGAAGCGTACTATCAGCAATGTGCAGACGATGGTGCCAGCGATTATCAGATAGACGACAGTAAAAAAGCGATGGCCAGCATGGGGGCGATTCTCGGCGACCCGGATCGTATTCAGGCCTTAGCGAAGGACTTTGTGGCGCATTACGAAGACCGCGTGGCAGAGGGCTCTACTGTGGCGGGTAAGGCGATGTTTGTCAGTAGTTCACGGCAGATTGCTTATCAGCTGTATCAGGAATTACAAACCCTGCGTCCCGAATGGTTTGAGGTGCTGAATTGCGCTAAGGGTGAATCACTTAGCGACAAAGAGCGTAAGGCGATAAAAGCCTCGGCGCGGGTGCGCATGGTGATGACGCGCAATAAAGATGACGATAAAGCGTTGTGGAATCTGCTGGGTAGCAAAGACGATCGTAAAGCGCTGGACCGCCAGTTTAAGCTGGCTAAGTCTAACTTTAAGATCGCCATTGTGGTGGATATGTGGCTGACCGGCTTTGATGTGCCCTTTCTCGATACCATGTATATCGACAAGCCGGTATCACAGCATAACCTGATACAGACGATTTCGCGGGTCAATCGCAAGTTTGAAGGCAAGAGTAAAGGGCTGGTGGTGGATTACATCGGCATCAAAACCAGCATGAACAAAGCGTTGAAACAGTTCGGTGGTAGTGGCAGTGATAACTTTGAAGATATCGCCGCGTCGATTATTGAGGTGCGTAACCACTTAGATCTGCTGAACAAGGCCTTTTATCACTTTGATAGCTCAGATTATTTTACCGCTGACCCGGTTAGCCAGTTAAATTGCCTTAACCGGGCCGGAGAGTATGCTCAGCAAACCGAGAAAACTGAAAAGCGCTTTATGGACATTACTAAACGTCTTAAAGCGGCTTATGACATCTGCTGTGGTAATGAACAGATCACTAAAGATGAACGAGATCATATTCATTTTTATATGGCGATTCGCTCTATTATCTTCAAGCTAATCCGGGGCACGGCACCCGATACCGCGCAGATGAACGCCAAAGTACGCGGGATGATCGCTGAAGCGATTAAAAGTGATGGCGTCGAAGAGATCTTTAAGCTGGGAGAAGAGGGTGAGGGCGCTATCGATATTTTCGATGAAGATTACCTCGCCAAAATCGACAAAATAAAACTGCCGAACACCAAGATTAAACTGCTGCAAAAACTGTTGGAAAAAGCGATTGGTGAAGTGTCGAAAACCAACAGGATGCAAGCTATCGATTTTTCTAAAAAGTTCAAAGCGCTGGTGGATAAATATAACGAGCGCAGAGAAGATGATGTACTCGTTAGTAGCGTGCTGGAAGACTTCTCGAATGAAATTATCGATCTCTATCACGACCTGAAAACTGAAATGACGTCGTTTGCCGATATGGGTATCGACTATGAAGAGAAAGCGTTCTACGACATCCTGAAATCCCTGTCGGTTAAATACGATTTTTCCTACCCCAAAGATAAGATGATTCAACTCGCGAAACGCGCCAGAGAAGAGGTTGAGAGTGTCGCCAGCTTCCCCGCCTGGAATCAGCGAGAAGATATAAAAGCCGAGCTGCAAGTGAAGTTGATTCTACTGCTGGCCGAATTCGGTTATCCGCCTGTGGCCAATGATGATGCCTATAAAGCGATTCTGGAACAGGCGGAGAATTTTAAGAAACATTGTGGGTAGGAATGGTTAATTAACGCAGTGCCTTTAAATATTTAATTTGCTTTATTGAAGTTTTTACGAGACAGAATAACTGCCTGCTGTGAATTGATGCAGTGAATACAACAGGAAAGAATATGCAGCCTGCAACGATAAAAATATTCCTTGCTGAAGGAAAACCCGAAGGTATTCGTACGGCTGAAATTTCTAATTGGACGGGGAGGCTGTTGCAGGCCCAAGATCTGAGTTGGCTGAGTTGTTAAGGCTCTAAGCCCCGGTGTATATTTGTTGACGGGGATTGACCCTGAGACGGATAGCCCAACCCTGTATATAGGGGAAGCTGAGTCAGTCTTTCAGCGCCTTAAACAGCATCGAGAGAGGGCTTATCTATGTTTTTTTGGTTGATGTTAATGAGGGTACTCGGAAGTCATTTGAGCAGTTTAGAGAGCAGTTTTGATATCGCCCGATAATGATACGAACTACCTTACTTTCGATGAGATGTTGAAAAATTTGCAAAGTTTTATGATATCTAAGTTAAAAATATCTGAAGTGTATTCTGCTCAAGCAAAAGGACACATAGATGGATCTATATACTGAAACGCCACTGGCTAAGGCTATTCTAAGCGCTTTTTCTGAACTAAACGAAGTTATCGAAGAGCGAATAGCAGGGGCTCCAGCAGGCTCATGTAAGGCTTATGTTTTTGGCGGCGCTGCACTGCATATCTATACTAATGCAAGAGGTTCTTCAGATATTGATGTTGAGCTTGAAGCTGCCGAGAAATTGCAGGTTGATGAAATTATTATTGCTTATATTGACGAAGATGGAAACGAGCAGTTGGTCGAGATAGATACTAATTTCAGCACAGGTATCTCAGGAACGCTGGCTGAAAACTATCGAGAGGATGCGGTTCCTCTTCGGGTTGCAGATAGTGATCCGCTACATGTCTATCTTGTATCACCCATTCATCTCGCTGTTCATAAATTAGACAGGTTTGCTACTGATGACCAGAATGATATTGTAGAATTAGCTAAAGCGGGCAAGATCAGTTCAAGAGAGTTATTTGATGTCGGTTCGGAAGTGCTTAGTTATGCTATAGGTAATGAAGAGCGACTAAATGGCAATTTAAACTTTATGTTCAATCGTTTAGCCGGGCTGGGATTTTAAAGGTTTATATATGAGACAGGGCGAAACATTTCAGCAGCACTTTGAGAGAGCGTTCTCAGCTTTGCCTGTGTCTGTCGAAAAGTCCGCTCCAGACCTTCTGACGGTTGCAAAGCATGTGTGGTTTGATGGCTTTGTGCCTGACCTGTCACCGCTGACGGATGTAAAATGTCTGATGAGGGCTGCATACGTTGTCGATTATCTGGCAGCAAACCCTTTGGTGCCTGCCGCGCGTAAGAAAGTGTTAAAGCACTGTTTAGCCGATGCAGGTTTACGTTTGAAAAGTGTAACGGAAGTCGACACTTTTTATCTGGATGAAAGCCAGGCGGTTAAGACTAAAAACAGAGATGTGTTTGCCAAACGCTGGAAACTTGCTTCGGGTATGAAACCTAAGCTTGTAGGTTTGCTCGATCTGCAACGCCGGGCGAATCTGCCTTCCGGAAGGTCAGTTGCATAGCTTTTGAACTCCTGTTTATAACAATGGATTAAAGAGACAGTTCATCTGCGATATCATCTGGCAGATCAAGATGAACCTTTATGCCCAGTTCATTCAACAGGCGGAGGACCCTGCCGCACTCAACGCTGGCTTTACCTTTCTCCACATCACCGATGAACTTATGGCTGCAATCAATCATGCTGCCAAGATCGTCTTGCCGGATATGTTGCTGTTTGCGGGCTGCTTTGGCGATGCGACCGATCTCTGCAACGTCATTCACTTCTATCTTCATATCAAATCCATAAACTAACCGTTCGGTTATATTATCTGTTTGCTCTTATCTCTTTGATTAAAATATAACCGAACGGTTAGTTTATTAGAAAGCGACTTGCGATATTAAGCGTAAACATTGAGGAGGGTTGTTGCTGTATGCGCCTTTCCGGGCTGGATTTACATAATTTCAAAAAAATGGATCGCAGGACCATTGTTCGCCTGGATGTGGTGTAAAATCATCTGCTATCAGACAAAACTAAATTACATAGGGAAATGCAAAGTGTTTAACGGTGAAAGTAATAGGGAGCAGGTTGCTCTATTTGTCGATCTGGATAATTTTATCGGGTTCTGTTCCGGGTTTGGTCTCAAAATGGAGCTGGAACAGGCTATCCGCAAGCTGACGGAACATGGGCGCGTTGTCATACGTAAGTCTTTTGGCGATATTTACAAGTTACCGCTTGATAGTAAAACCAAAGAAAGTATCCGCATGATGTTGCAGGATAACCTGATACAGCATGAGGATGTCAGACATCTGAATAAGTTTAAGAATTCGTCTGATATCCGCTTAATCATCGAAGCTTTGTCTATCGCTTACACCAATCCAACCATCAGCACATTTGCGGTTATCGCCGACGATAGGGATTATATCCCTCTGTTTAATAAATTAAGAGAGATTGGAAAAACGGTTATCGGCATTGGTAGCAGTAAGGATTCGACTCAGGAGTATTACCGCAGTGCGTGTGATAATTTTTACTACCATGACTCGATTACCGGTTCTAATAAACTGATTCCTGACGATGAACTGGCCGATCTGAAAGAGGCTTTTAACGAAACCAGTAACGGCGAAGAAGATGAGGTTATCGCCTTATTTATTGAAGCAACGAAGGCTGTAGAAGCTAAGGGTAAGTCTCCGTTAGGCAGTATGGTTGCTCAGATGATGCGGGCGCTTAAGTCTGATCTGGATTTCAGTGATTATGGTTTTACCGGACTAAAAGCCGTTGCTACCAGAGCCCAGGAGCGGGGATTTGTTGAAACCACTAAGCATGGTGGCGATATTTCGATTGCGTGCGTAGATGGGGAGATCAACAAATATTTTGAATATCGGGATGTGACCCCGGCGGTTGAAATATCGGATGACCGGGTGGCTTTGATTGGTAAATACCGGACGTTTGTCGAGGGCAAGCTTAAAGCGCCTTTACCGACTCCTGACCAGAGAGAGATTATTTATGATCTGGTTATGGCGGGGCTGGAAAAGGCGACTCAGGGGGTGTCGTTGAATGATCTGTCTAAGGAAATAGCCCAGAACCCGGCACTTGAATGGGTCAGTCAGTCTTCGGTGTATAAAATTCTGTATAACTTATTCAGGAGTCGGGCGTTTACCTGTACCGATTCTTATAATCAGTATAACCCTGTCATTGTTGGCCTGAACGAGAGTCGTCAGAGTATGGACTATGCATTTCTTGTTAATCTGTTGAAGGTGTTTAAAAGGGAGAGTAAAGGCATCCCTTTTGATAGTGTCGCCTGGTCTCTGTATCTGTACGATGATGAAGCATATGCTGACATGTTTGATATGTAGCTAATGGCGCAGGATGAACATTTCAGGGGCACTGTGAGTGTTCTCAGTGTTTCTGTGTCTGTCGAAATTCTCATTACTTCGATCATGCCTTACCGTATCAGCCTCAGAGAGGCAGGACGCTCTGCTTGCCTGAGAGAAGCAGGGTAACCCTTCCCTGTTTAGCCGACAGCAAACAGGGAAGGGGTCGCTTTTATCTATCAGAAGGGAACATCATCATCGAAGGCTGTTTCAGGCATGCTCTGATCGTATTCGGCGTGCTGATTCTGGTAGTTGTCTGGTGCGGCGTCGGTCTGGATTTTCCAGGCCTGCAGGTTGTTGAAGTAACGGCCGTTATACTCGCGGCCACGAATATCAAAGGTCACCGTTACGTTTTGTCCGACATGCAGGGCATCAAGAAGGCTCACCTTATCCTGAACAAACTCCAGGTTTATGTCCTGGGGATATTTGCCATCTTCGACGGTGACAACCATTTCACGTTTGGTGAAACCGCTGTTGAACGTTTGGGGAGCCTGAATTACTTTAACTTTGCCTGACAATTCGTAAGCCATTTTTACCTGTATCCTACTGTTGAGAGCTGTCTTCGGGTGATTCATTAAATCAGAAAGGACGCAATATTACCTATTGTCGCGCCCACAGAACAGAGCAGATACCGTTTACGCGTTTTCTGATGGAGTTTGTCTTCACGCTGGTCACCGGCATGCTTTGCGGTAAGACTGTTTTAGTCGAGCTATTTTATTCGAGCTATTGTTAGCCGAGTTATTTTGGTCGGGCTGTTTTCGCCGGTTGTTTATAGAAAGATTGTTTTAGCAAGACTGCTTTAGCAAGGCTGTTTTAGCACAGCAGGGCAAACCTGATGTGTGATAGTGGGTTTCTCCCTGATTAACCCTGAACGGCCTGGGGTATTCTCCGCCCCGGGGTTATCGTTAAATTAACGCCGCGCAAGGCAGACAATCGGCAAAACATTCTTTAATATTAGATTAATCTAATATTTGGCGGCAGGAGATATGTTATGAGTCAACTCAACACGCCCCGGTGTGTGCCTCAGGTGAAAGCGTTTTTTGATGAGCCTACGAATACATTCAGTTACGTCGTTCAGGACCCGCAATCAAACGCCTGTGCCATCATCGATTCGGTGCTGGATTTTGATTATGCCAGTGGCCGCACCGATGTGCGTTCGGCCAACGAGATCATCGCTTATGTGCGCGACAACTCTCTCAGTGTTGAATGGATTCTCGAAACCCATGTTCATGCTGACCATCTGTCCGCGGCCCCCTGTTTACACCGCGCTCTGGGTGGTAAAACCGCGATTGGCGCGATGATTACCGTGGTACAGGATACCTTCGGCAAGGCTTTCAATGCCGGTAGTGATTTTGCCCGTGATGGTAGTCAGTTTGATCATCTGTTCGAGGACGGGGACCGTTTTCGTATAGGCAACCTCGACGGCTATGTGTTACATACGCCGGGGCATACGCCCGCATGTCTTACCTATGTCATTGGTGATGCCGCGTTTGTTGGCGATACGCTGTTTATGCCGGACTACGGCACCGCCCGTTGTGACTTCCCCGGTGGTGATGCGCGCACCCTGTTTCGCTCGATCCGGAAGGTGCTCAGCCTGCCGGGTGAAACCCGGATGTTCCTTTGTCATGACTATAAAGCGCCAGACCGCGAACTGTACTGCCATGAAACGACTGTCGCGCAGCAGCGCCAGAACAATGTGCATATTCATGACGGGGTGACCGAAGAGGAGTTTGTCCGGATGCGCACCGAGCGTGATGCAACGCTGGGTATGCCGGCGCTTATTCTGCCATCGGTGCAGATTAATATGCGGGCGGGTGATATGCCTCCGGCTGAGGATAACGATCAGGTCTATCTGAAAATACCCCTTAATCTATTTTAACAACGCCGGAGCAGGCATGGATATTCAGGCTGGTGAATGGGGTTGCTGGGTTTGTGATGGGCTGCAACAGGACATTAGCTGTCATTCCGGGTCTGTCGGTTAGTCTGCGCGTCATGAGGTACAGCGCCAGGGACAAAATGATACCGTTCTGCATTGATAGCCAGGGGATTGAGTGAATATTAAAAATTACCTCCCGCTTATGAAATGGTTGCCGGACTACCATCTGGCTATTTTTAATCAGGATCTGATGGCGGCCATGATTGTCACCGTCATGTTAGTTCCTCAGTCGCTGGCTTATGCGATGCTGGCGGGGCTGCCGCCGGAAGTGGGGCTGTATGCCAGTATTGCTCCGTTACTGATTTATGCCCTGCTGGGCACCAGCAGCACGCTGTCGGTAGGCCCGGTTGCGGTGATCGCACTGATGACGGCCACTATCGCTGGTAATATTGTCTCTCCGGACGGTGATGCATACCTGATGAGCGTTATTCTGCTGACGTTTATCTCCGGGATGATGCTGACCCTGATGGGACTGTTCCGTCTGGGGTTTCTGGCCAACTTTCTCAGTCATCCGGTTATTTCTGGTTTTATTACAGCGTCGGCAGTCATCATTGCTTGCAGTCAGCTAAAGCACTTACTGGGGGTGACGGTGAGTGGTCATAACCTTCCTGAGCTATTAGTGGCGTTGCTGCAGGCATTACCTGATCTTAATCTGGCAACACTGTTGGTGGGCGGTGGTGCTCTGTTGTTTCTGTATGTAACCCGGCGCTGGTCAGTGCCTTGTCTGGCCTGGCTGGGTCTGAGTCATACCCTGGCCAGTCGTCTTGGGCGGCTGGCGCCGATTCTGGCAGTGATTCTGACCACCTGGCTGACCGCGTACTTTTCGTTAGCAGAACAAGGTGTGGCCGTGGTGGGCGATGTGCCCGCTGGTTTACCACCCTTAGCGCTGCCGTCCACCGACAGGGGGTTGTGGCAACAACTCTGGGTCGGTGCTTTGCTGATCAGTATGATCGGTTTTGTGGAGTCGGTATCAGTGGGGCAGACGCTGGCAGCAAAACGGCGCGAGCGGATCGATCCGGATCAGGAACTGATCGGCCTTGGTTGTGCCAACCTTGGTGCAGCTTTCAGCTCAGGGATGCCGGTGACGGGTGGTTTTTCCCGGTCAGTGGTTAACTTTGATGCGGGTGCGCGTACTCCGGCTGCCGGGGCGTTCACCGCGCTGGGCATTCTGGCGGTGATTCTCTGGTTGACGCCTCTGCTACAGACACTTCCGATTGCCACGTTGGCGGCGACCATTATGATGGCGGTGCTGTCGCTGATTGATATCCGGGCCATCCGGCATACCTGGCGTTACTCTAAGTCAGATTTTTCAGCGATGCTGCTTACGCTTGTGATTACCCTGCTGCAAGGGGTGGAAACCGGTATTATCGCTGGTGTGGGGTTGTCGCTGGCGCTACATATTTATCGCACCAGCCGTCCGCATACGGCAATTGTCGGGCGGGTGGCAGGCAGCGAGCATTTTCGTAATGTGGAGCGGCATGTGGTCGAAACCTGTCCCCATCTGGTGATTATCCGGGTGGATGAAAGCCTTTATTTTGCAAATGCCCGTTATCTGGAAGATCTGATACAGGCGCTTGTTAGCCAGAACCCTGCGCTTGAACATCTGGTGGTCAGCTGCCAGGCGGTTAACCTGATTGATGCTTCAGCACTGGATAGCCTTGAAGCGATCAATGCCCGGCTGAAGGATAGCGGGATTAATCTGCACCTGGCTGAAGTGAAGGGGCCGGTGATGGACCGGCTGGCGCGGGTTGGATTTCCTCAGCAGCTCAGTGGTGAAATATTCATCAGTACATTTGCTGCCTGGCAGCGTTTGAAGGGCCAGGGAGACGATTAAAAGAAGCAATTAAAAGAGGCGATTAAAAACAGCAACCATCAGAGGCGTTAGCGCAGCAGTCACGTCGCCTGTTAGTTTTAGGGCTACACTGTATCGTTAGTGTAAGTCGTTGCGTTTTGGCACCGTCTTTATGCAGATTATCAATGCCGTGATCGGTCATGGCGGCAGCGTGGAGTGGTTTGTTTAGACAGTCGCATAAGTGTAACGTTAGATATCCGATTTAAACGACGATTTTATTATAGGCGCTTTATGCTATCTGCCGCTTTATCAAGCATTGCAACGCGCGATGTCGTAACCCTTGAGGACACCCGTACTCTGCGTGACTCGGTGGCCCTGATGGCAGAACAGGCCATTGATGCTGTTGTTGTTCTGGCGCACGATGGTTTACGGATCATTACCTCCCGGACGGTGATTGCGTTATCTCTTGCTGAGGTCGATTTTTCCACTCCCCTGACCGGAATAAGCCTGCCGAGGGCTTCCTGTGCCCACTCTGAGCAGTTAATTTCTGAGGGTGTAAAAGCCCTGCGAGCATCGTCTTCAGAGCATCTCTGTCTTGTGGATGCACACCAGCAGTTGTGTGGCATCGTTAGCTTTACCGATCTGCTGAGTCATATTGATCTCAATGATATGGCCTTAACTCGTCGCATCAGTGAATTTACAACTTTTAGCGATTACTGTTTGCTGGCGCCGGGCGATAGTCTTCGCACTGCTATGATCAACATCCATACTGGTGGTTATTCTGCAGCCCTGGTGGCCTTGCCTGACGCTGATGCTGGCATTATCACCCGCAACGATATTATCAGAGCGTTGCACGGGGGGGATGACGGTGGTGCGTCGGTTAGGCAATGGATAACCGCACCGGCGATGACGATTGGCGATGAATTGACGTTGCAGCATGCGCTGAAGACCTGCCGTGAACATCAGGTAACGCATTTGGTGATTATCAATGCTGACAACGACCTGGTGGGGCTGTTGCACCAGAAAGACCTGGTCACACAGGTCTGTGAAGGCTGGTATGAAACGGGATATCAGCAACAGCAGAAAATTTTTGCTATGCAGACGGATGTCGCCGAACAGCACGAACAGAAACAACAGCTGAACAGGCTGGCAGAGAATGTGCCGGGGATGCTGTATCTGTACCAGCTGTTTCCGGATGGTCACAGCTGTTTTCCCTTTGCGACATCCAACATTATGGATGTTTACGGTGTCACGCCGGAACAGGTGGTGAGTGATGCCTCCGTGGTCATAGAGCGACTGCACCCGGATGATGTTGATGCGGTCGGTCTGAGTATTGCTGAATCAGCCAGTACCTCTGAGGTATGGGAGATTCAGTACCGCTATAACCATCCTGTCAAAGGTGAGCGCTGGCTGGAGGGGCGTGCGACCCCAGAGCAAATGCCCGATGGTTCAATTACCTGGAATGGCTATATCTACGATATCACTGACCGCAAGCAGCAGGAGCTGGCGCTGGAAGAGCTGACAACCCGGTTTAAGCTGACCATGGAAGCGACTGATACTGGCATGTGGGGCTGGGATTTAAAGACCAACAAGGTGGACTGGTCAGCAGAAACATATCTGCAACTAGGTTATCCGGCAGAAGATTTTCCCATGACCCTGGAACAATTTATACAGCTGATGCATCCCGATGATGTTGAGTCAGTGATGCAGGATGTGTCACGCAGTATGAATGAGCTGGGCGGCTTTAATATCCAGTTCCGGTTGCGTCATGCACAGGGGGACTGGGTGTGGATACAGTCCCGGGGCAAGGTGACCAACTATGATGTCAGTGGACAGGCGGCTTATGTCATGGGGACGCATAGCAATATTACCGCCCTGAAAGACACTCAGAATGAGCTGGCTGATAGTCGCGAGCGCCTGCTGTTAGCGACAGAGTCCGCCGGGTTGGGAATCTGGGATCTGGACATACGCACCAACCGCCTGGAATGGGATGATGGTATGCACCAGTTATATGGGGTGAGTCCTGATGCGTTTGGTGGCCGGATCGATGATTGGGTGAACACACTTCTACCTGACCGCAAAGATGATGTTGTTGCAACGTTCCAGAAGGCATTACAGACGGATGATCTGCTGGTGTTGACGATGCCTGTTCGCAGACAGAATGATGGAGAGATCCGCATTCTCGATAGTCAGGCCAGAATTATTCGCGACTCTGCAGGAGAGAGCTGCAGGGTGGTGGGTATTTGTCGTGATATAACCGATGAGGAAAACGCGCGTCAGGCCCTGGCGGAGGCTAAAACCGTTGCCGATGAGGCTAATCGCGCAAAATCAGAGTTTCTCGCTAATATGAGTCACGAAATTCGGACTCCCATGAGTGGCATCATTGGCCTGAGTCAGATTAGCCTGGATTCGGACGATGCCACACTATTGCGTGAACGGCTGCGTAAGATCCATCAATCAGGGCGTCTGCTGCTGGGTATCATTAACGATATTCTCGACTTTTCTAAAATTGAAGCGGGCAAACTTGAAATTGATCCACAGCCCTTCCTGTTACCGAGCTTGCTGGATAATCTGGATAGTCTGTTTTCTGATATGGCCGCCAGCAAAGACTTACGCTTATCCCATGTTCTCGATGAGTCGCTCGGCATCGCCTATATCGGTGATCAGCTCCGGTTGCGTCAGGTACTGACCAATCTATTGGGCAATGCAATTAAATTTACCGATCATGGGTGTGTATCGCTCGATGTATCCTTGTCGTATATCGATGATCAACCCTGGGTAACGTTCTGCGTTCAGGATACGGGTATCGGTATTTCCGAAGAACAGCAACGCAAGCTCTTTGTTGCGTTCAGCCAGGCGGACAGTTCAATTACCCGCCGCTACGGCGGCTCCGGACTGGGACTCACGATCAGTAAACGACTGGTTGAAGCGATGGGTGGCACGGGAATACAGGTCGAGAGTGGTCTGAATGAGGGAGCATGCTTCAGATTTTCACTACCGATGGCGCAGTGCAGCGCTGCGCAGGAACAGTTGTTGCTGCAGAGTCGGCCGGCGAGTGTTGATCTGGCGTCGAAGCTTGAAGGGAATATCCTGTTGGTTGAGGACAACCCTATCAACCAGGAAGTCGCCAGATCTTTACTGGAAAAAATGGGCCTGAGCGTTGAGCTTGCCTTCAATGGCGTGGAAGCCCTGAATCTTTTCGCCAATCAGCATTATGATCTGATCCTGATGGATATTCAGATGCCTGAGATGGACGGCTATGAGGCCACCCGCCAGTTGCGCTTGTCGGGTTGTCAGCAGCCGATTATCGCGTTGACGGCTGCAGCTATGGTTGAGGACCAGAACAAAGCGATTAACGCTGGTATGAATGGTCATTTGGCTAAGCCTATCGACATTCAGGAGTTACGGAAGGTGCTATTGCACTGGCTGCCGGACATTCACCCCCGGTCGCCTGTGTTGCATAACTCTCAGCCTGCTGCTGAGGATGAGCCGGTGACGGCAGCGGTGGTTCTGCTGGATGTTCAGGCGGGTTTGACACTTCTCGGGGGGAATATCTTGTTGTACCAAAAGCTTCTGAGCGAGTTTTTGCAGCAACTTGAATCGGATTATGCCTCTCTGTCGGCTGATCTGCAGGCATTGCAATCCGATAGCTCAGCGCAGGCCCTGCGTGATGCACAACACCTGACTCACAGTCTGAAAGGTGTGGCGGGTAATCTTGCATTGCAACAACTGGCCCGGGAAGCTGTCGCGCTGGATAAACGGCTGAAACAGTCCCTTGCGCCAGAGCCTGAGCGGGTCGATGATTTTATCTATACCCTGGAACAAACCCGCACGGCCATCGAAGAGTGGTTGGCTGATCAGGATGTTCCAGACAGTACGATGACTGTGTCGGCGGATGATCAGACGTTGTTGGGTGAGCTTGAGCAGATACTTTACGCCATTGAAAACAGCGAGTTTATCGATGACGCCCAACTGCGGTTGCTGTCGCAACAGATTCCGGTATCGTTGCAGCCCGACTGGCGGTTACTTTGTCAGGCACTGGATGCGTTTGACTATGAACAGGCTAAGCTACAATTGAAGCAGTTCCTTCAGAAGCTGTCACAAGGCGGAAGTTATTCGTGCTGAATAAATCAAAATATTCTAACTCTTTAAGCCGACGGCTGACGCTGATCACCTTGTCTTCTGTGTTACTGACGGCGCTGACGCTGGGGGCGTTAATTACCTGGCTGTTTTTTGAACACAACCGGGGTGTGCTGATTGATCATCAGCAAAGCTACACCGACCTGGTCGCACGTCGTATTGATAAAGAACTGGAGGTGCGGGTCAGAACGCTGAAAGGTCTGGCAGGACTACTACGTGAGGATGATGCCTTACTCCCGATCAGTCGCATGCAGGCCGTACTCGACTCACGCTTACAACTGCATGAGCATTTCAATGCTGGTCTGATGGTGCTGAACCCGCAAGCTGTGGTTGCCGTAGATTCTCCGGTGCGTGAAGGCCGGGTTGGGTTAGATCTGAGGGATCGCGCCTATATACAGCGTGTTAAAGAGACGTTATCACCGGCTATTTCCAAGCCCATTATTGGCCGTAGTCTTCATTCGCCGGTGTTTGCGATTACGGTCCCTATTCTGAACTCGTCTGACGGGTTGTTGGGTTTTACGCTGGGGGCAACCCGTTTAGTGGAGGATAATTTGCTAACCGAGGTCTCACGGGAAACCATCGGCGAGCTGGGCGATCTTTGGGTACTGGATCTGAAGAATGACCTGATAGTCACCAGTTCACGCAGAGATTTTGTTATGCAGCCTGTCTTTAAGATGGGATTAAAACGTCTCGCCGAACAGCTTGATCAATCCGAACTTCAGGGCGTTGTGCCGGGATTAGATGAAGAGCCGGTGTTATATACGGCCACCCGATTGAAAAATACCGATTGGGTGGTGGTGCACTCGTTTCCCCTGACGGCCGTTATGGCGCCGTTGAAATCCCTGTTGTTTCAGGTGGCGGTTGCGGGCGTTATCCTGTTGCTGCTGGTGGCTGTGTTTGCATTCTGGATTATTCGCTATCAACTCAGTGATTTAAAAAATTCCGCCAGACAGATCAGCGTTATTCTGGATTCCGATCAGGGGATACAACCGCTTACCGTCGTGCGCCATGATGAAGTGGGTATGTTGGTCTCCGCATTTAATAAACTGTTGAAACGCCTCGATATTCAATCTCAGCAGCTGATGGCGGCCAAGACCAGGGCTGATACAGCCAATCACGCTAAGTCTCAGTTTCTGGCCAACATGAGCCATGAAATACGTACGCCACTTAACGCAATTATCGGTCTGAGTGAATTGCAACTGGACAGCCGGTTACCACCCCCCGAGTATGAGCGTACCCGGCAGATTCATCATTCCGGTCAGTTATTGTTAGGCATTGTGAATGATCTGCTCGATTTCTCAAAAATAGAAGCCGGAAAACTGGAGCTGGAGTCTCAGCCATTTGTGCTGTCTGATGTGCTGAAGCACCTGTCATCTCTGTTTACGTTACCCTGCCGTCAAAAGGGACTTGAGTTACTGTTAGAGGTGCAGCCGAACCTGCCCGAAGAGTATCTTGGGGATAGCCTGAGGCTGACTCAGGTGCTGACTAATTTACTGGCTAATGCGGTTAAATTTACCGAGCATGGCTCGGTAGAACTGAACATTGAGGCCCATGAAGTGACTCAGGATTATGTGTCACTGGTCTTTAGTATCAGGGATACAGGGATCGGCATGTCAGCGGAACAACAGGCGAACTTATTTAAGGCATTTATGCAGGCTGATGCTTCTATTACCCGGCGTCACGGTGGAACGGGACTGGGGTTGTCGATCAGCCAGCAATTAGTTCGTCTGATGGGAAGTGAGGGGATTACGCTGCAAAGTGAAGTCGGTCAGGGAAGCTGTTTTACATTCCAGTTACCCCTTCCCTTAGCCAAAGCAAACGGTACCACGATGATGGCGCCATTGATTTGTCGCAGCAAGGCCTGTCATGTGTTACTGGTGGATGATCAACCGGTCGCCCGGGAAGTCGTGTGTGATATGCTCAAATCATGGCACTTTAACGTGGATGAAGCCGGTGATGGCCAGCAAGCCATTGATAAGGTCAGACAGCACCTGGCGTGTGATCAGGGCTACGACGTTATTCTGATGGACGCGTTAGTGGCGGATATGAATGGCGTTGATGTTCTGGCCGAAATACGCAGTATGTTTCAGCAGGCCGGGATGGTGCGGCGGGTGCCTGCGCTGCTGATGGTCTCAGCTAATGACAGTTCAGACATGGACACACTGAATAACGAGGGTATTCAATACCTTGCCAAGCCCGTGGCCCCTTCGGATCTGTTTGATGAGTTATCAGGACTGTATCAGCAATATATTGCTGAATCCCAGCCCGCCAACGAACGTTTCTGTCACCAGCGTGTACTGGTGGTAGAAGACCATCCTATTAATCAGCAGGTGGTGGAAGCTCAGTTGCAACAGATGGGTCTGCAGGTGGTGCTGACGGATAATGGGGTCAAGGGCGTTGAAGCGGTTCGTTCAGGCCAGTTTGATCTGGTCCTGATGGATATTCAGATGCCCGAACTGGATGGCTATGAGGCGACACGTCAGATTCGGGAATTTAATCCGGATATTCCCATTATTGCGCTGACGGCGGCTTCGCTGGTGGAGGACCGCGATAAGGCGCTGGAAGCCGGTATGAATGATCACCTGGGCAAGCCTTTCACGGGGCAGCAATTATTTGATCATTTGCGTGTCTGGCTGACAACTGAGTCAGTAATACGCACAGTATCGGAACCCGCCGCAGAGATAACATCACAGGGTGATGCACAAGACAGGGCAGAAAGCCGGGTTGTAAGCGGGACTGAAGATAAGGGTGAGGGCGATAATTCAGCGGGTAATAAACACTCAGTGCTGATTGTGGATGACATGGCTGCAAATATCCGTGTACTGGCTAACCTGCTGAAAGAGGAATATCTCATACAGGTCGCCAATAACGGTGAAAAGGCACTGAGCATAGCCCGGGGCAATCAACCGCCTGACCTGATCCTGCTGGATATTATCATGCCCGAGATGGACGGATATGAGGTTTGCCACGCATTAAAGAGCCTCGAAGCGACCAGCCATATCCCGGTTATTTTTGTCACGGCGATGGATGAGATCGGCGATCAGAAGAGAGGGTTTGATCTCGGGGCGGTAGATTACATCACTAAGCCCTTTAATGCTGAAATTGTCAAAGCCCGTGTGCGTAACCACATGAGTCTGAAAATTAAAACGGACCTGCTGGATAACTTGTCGCACACCGATGGCCTGACTCAGATCGCGAACCGACGTACCTTTGATGGCATTTTGAAACGCGAGCTTAAAAGAGCTGAACGTAACCGTGAGTCACTTGGGTTAATTATGCTCGATATTGATTATTTCAAACTGTTTAACGATAACTATGGCCACGGAAAGGGAGATGAGTGTCTGACCCGGGTTGCCGCTGCACTGCAGCAGGCGGTGAAACGGCCTGCTGACCTGCTTGCCCGTTACGGTGGAGAAGAGTTTGCTGCCATTCTGCCTGCCACTGATATTCAGGGGGTGCGTCAGGTAGCTGAATCGATGCGCCTGGCTATAGAAGCAATTAACATTGAACACGCATACTCTCAGGTGGCCGACCATGTGACCGTCAGTGTTGGCTGCTGTGCCCAGTTGGTATCAGGTCAGACCAGCGCCGAAGAGATGCTGGCTGTTGCTGACAAAGCACTCTACGCGGCGAAGAAACAGGGCAAAAACAGGGTGATCAGCTGCGGTTGATCCGTCAGCATGGGCGATAGCACCGCAACCCTGTGCGGTTGCACGTATAATGCCTGATACGCGATTGGCATCTGGTAAGATCGGTTCTGTCGGGATATTATGTCCTGACGGCCCTGAGCACAGGGTCGGCGTCGCTCGGACGGTTCCGGGCGCTTACGTTAACAGAGGTTACTATGGCCGATAATTCTGGCACACCCCCCGTACGTCATTTTTCCCGTATTGATCGTTTACCCCCGTATGTGTTTAATATCACCGCTGAGCTGAAGATGGCGGCGCGCCGTCGTGGCGAGGATATTATCGATTTCAGTATGGGCAACCCCGATGGCCCCACACCACCGCATATTGTTGAAAAACTCTGTACCGTCGCGCAGCGCGATGATACCCATGGTTACTCCACTTCCCGGGGTATTCCACGCCTTCGGCGGGCGATCTCCCGCTGGTATCAGGACCGCTATGAGGTCGATATTGACCCTGAAGAGGAGGCGATTGTTACCATTGGCTCCAAAGAGGGGCTGGCGCATCTGATGCTGGCGACGGTAGATCATGGTGACACCGTACTGGTGCCCAATCCGAGTTACCCGATTCATATCTACGGCGCGGTGATTGCCGGTGCCCAGGTGCGCTCGGTTCCGCTGATTCCCGGTGTCGACTTTTTCGTGGAACTGGAACGGGCGATCCGGGAGTCGATTCCGAAGCCGAAGATGATTATTCTCGGTTTTCCGTCCAATCCCACCGCGCAGTGTGTCGAACTGGATTTCTTTGAGCGGGTGGTCGCCCTGGCCAAAGAGCACGATATCATCGTGGTGCATGATCTGGCGTACGCCGATATTGTCTATGATGGCTGGAAAGCGCCTTCGATTATGCAGGTGCCGGGTGCTAAGGATGTCGCGGTGGAGTTCTTCACCCTGTCCAAAAGCTATAACATGGCGGGCTGGCGTATCGGCTTTATGGTGGGCAACAAAGAGCTGGTGCATGCCCTGGCGAGAATCAAAAGCTATCACGATTACGGCACCTTTACACCGCTGCAGGTTGCGGCGATTGCGGCCCTGGAAGGGGATCAGCAGTGCGTATTGGATATCGCTGAACAGTACCGGCAACGCCGCAACGCCCTGGCGAAAGGGCTGCATGAGGCGGGCTGGATGGTAGATATCCCTAAAGCATCGATGTATATCTGGGCTAAAATTCCTGAACCTTATCAGACGATGGGCTCACTGGAGTTCGCCAAGAAACTGCTCTCTGACGCTAAGGTGTGTGTGTCACCGGGTGTGGGTTTTGGGGATTACGGTGATGGTTTCGTGCGCTTTGCCCTGATCGAGAATCAGGACCGTATCCGTCAGGCGGTGCGCGGTATCAAGGCGATGTTCCGCAAGGATGGCCTGATCGAGATGCCGGAAAAACGCCGTTAAGCAGAGTAAAGGTCAGATAAATGGGGACAGGTTTATTCATGCAGAAAGCATGGATCTGTTCCCGTTTTGCTTTTCACTGTGTCCTTAGCATGTCTCTGGGGACTGGGGTAAAACGCTCGATTTTTTAAAAGGCAGGTTCAATCAGAGGAACGCTATGAGAAAACCAATTCGATATACCCTGGCGACTCTGTCCGCATTGATGGTTATCACGGTTGGCTATCTGTGGCTGACGTTTGCCAGCCCCTTTGGTTATAACCCGCCTGATAATCTGCCTGTTATCGAGGAACATGCGACTTATCCAGTATTTGTGTACGGCACGCTCACCAAACCCTGGGTTCGCTGGCTGGTGATGGGACGTAGCGGCGATGTTGAGCTGGCGGAATTACCCGGCTTTCGTAAGTATAAACTTGATATACAGACGGATAACGCAGCGAGTATTCCGGGGCAGTTGATTATCGTTAATGCCGATGAGTTCAGAGCGCTGGATCGTTATGAGCGTCTGGGGGTGCGTTACGAAAGGGTGGAAGTGACGCTGTTGGACGGCCGGACTGCGTGGGTCTACCGGTTGCTGAAAAAAGAGTAGATAGGAGGAAAACTCATAGCAAAAGGCGACAGACTAATTCTACCCATCACAGAATAACTATTTACCGGTTCCCTCCTCTGCGTCCTCCCTGTTCTCTGCGATTAAATCGCTCCTGACTCTCAGAAATTCACCCCCGATAACATTGTCATTATTTTCCAATAAGTCGCTAACTGCGTATCATGTTCTGCCTTACATTCCATATCTGACATCAGGACCTACCCACCATGCCGCCATTATTTGAAGAGATTGATAGCCAGAGTTCGCCATTAGGGCAGATCTCATTGCGCAAACGGCGGATGCCTGCTTTTGGTGACCGGGATATCTACGAAGTGAAACTCGGGGAAGAGTTTTTGATGTCGAGTATGTTTGTTGAGGCGGAAGAGGCGCTCTCGACATTGGGGTTAGCGGCAGTGCAGGGTGATGACCTTAGTGTTGTGGTCGGTGGACTGGGGCTGGGTTATACCGCTGTGGCTGCTCTGAAGGATGAGCGCATTGCAGAGCTGCTGGTGGTGGATGCGATTGAGACTGTGATCGGCTGGCATCGCAAGGAGCAGGTGCCGCTGGGCAAGATACTCAATGCAGATTCCCGTAATCGCTATGTGCTGGGTAGTTTCTTCGATCTGGCGACAGACCCAGAGCAGGGGTTCGACCCGGACAGTGCTGGTAAACAGTTTGATGCCATTCTGCTGGATATCGATCATTCGCCTACGGAATACCTTAACTCTGCCAATGCCAGCTTTTATACCACGGAAAATCTGACGCTGATGGCGCAACAGCTTAAACCCGGTGGTGTGTTTGCCATGTGGTCGCAAAACCTCCCGGAAACGCAGTTTGAAGCGCTGCTGAAGACTGTCTTTACACAAGTGGAATCCCATGTGGTCTCTTTCTATAACCCTTTTCAGGGCGGCGAATCGACCAATTCGGTGTATGTGTGTGTGAAGATGAATAAATAGGGTTTGTCTCTGATTTTATTTATTCGCAAAGCGGCTTATTTTCTGCCAGTTATCAGCGGGTCAGCTGTCACTCTTATCAGAAACGCTGTTGGTGACATTACTGATAATCTGCGGCACAAACCTTTCAGAAAAACCGGCAACGAAAGACCAGAAAAGGAACTTGGCAAAGTCTTCTCCTGTACTGGGATAGGTTTGTGTAAACAGGGCGATCATGAATGAGGTATCAGGGCCTTCTTTTGCGGGCTTGGGGATGAAAAATTCCGGGAAAAGATGTCCGGAGAGGATGCCGGACAAGAAGATACAGTAAAGCACTAAGGCGAACACGCCACCGAAGATAGGCACTAATAAGATTTGAAACCAGGACTTTGTCAGCAGTGTCAGCTCCTCATCCGATACCTTCCTGATGCGCTGTTGAATACTGACAAATCCACCGATGATGCCGCAGAGAAAGCCAGCCCAGGTCATCATAAACCGTTCACTGAAATAGAAGCTGATACCAAACACTGCACTAAACGCCAGAACGGCAACCGCTGTCATAACAATCAAGCGTTTAGTCAGCGTATAAACTTTTTCAACTCTATCCATGATTGACCTCAGAGGATCATGTGCCGCGATTGGCGGGTGTTTGACCAGGCTGGTAGCTGAATGTTGCCCAAAGAAATAATGTTTATAACCAATGAATATAGTGGCTGGTTATGTTTTTTGCCATTTAGTGGCGTGATAAACAGGCCCACGTGAGCGTTTCAGCAAAGCAGAAAGCGGCAGCCATTTTTGTTCTGATGTCACTCCGTAATACTCTTTGTTGCGGTTATAACGCCGCCTTTGGATAAGCCACGTTAGTGGATATACGGTTGCATCGATAAAATTTACGTGCGATCTTTCGATGATTACACCTGATTAAATAGACGCCTCTGACAGAGCTATACCGCTGAGGCGCAGGGCAGTATCGAGGCAAGTTTTGATATCCGCTCGTTGTTAACCTATAGCGCGGTGTGCGGTATTGGGCTGGACACGGTCCCCATTCCCGGAGACACCTCAGAAGATAAGATTGCGGCGCTGATGAGAGATACCGGGACCATGGCTTTCCGCTTGAATAAACCATTAACCGTGCGTGTGTTTCCCGTTCCTGGCCTGGTCGCTGGCGATATAACGGCGTTTGAAAGTGATGATCTGTGCAACTGTGCGGTGCTGGCAGTGCCGTAATCAGACTGTCTGGAATCAGTTTGGAAAGGGGCTGAGACAGCTGCGCCGGGAAGGTAGACGCTACTCGGTCTCCAGAGACCTAACACTTTTACCCGGGTATTACCGGCTTGTTACCCGATGTTGACGACGTTCGGCTCTCTTTAACATAGTCGAATGTTTTAAAACAGCGGACGGCGAAATAAACCGCTATGTTCGGTCAGGGATGTGTTATGCTGCTCTCGCTTCTACTGTTTGTTCATAATCGGGACATAGATATTCAAAACATAGCTATTGAAAACATAGCTATTGAAAACATAGCTATTGAAAGCTTTTTTATGCGATAACGTTATTTACCGATAACTCATCGAATCAGTTCCCGCTTAGTTTCCTATTCACCTTGTTTTGCTAGTCCCGATGTTTTTCGCGCGTCCGCCATTTAAAATTTTTGAGTTGATAGGATATTTATTTCATGCAAAGTCTGACTGACGTTGGTGAATCCTTCGTAAACGATATCGCTTCCCGTTATGGTCTGAGCTACGGTGCCGTTGTGCATATGCTGGTTGCTGTAAACAATGGACGGGGTTCGGCGGCACAGTTTAATTGCCCTGAACTGGGTGGGTCTGGTCAGTGGATGCGTGGCGGCATGACCATGGTTGGCGATATGTTCAACCACGGCCTGAAAGCGACAGTGAATAATTTGTGCTTCGAGTTGTCAGATTTTCTGGCAAATAATCAGGTGTTTCCTGTTATACCGGCAGGTACACCGGGTAGTCATCAATGGTGGCCGGTTGAACTGGGCCAGCCCTTTAGCAGCGGTGCGCAGAATAATACCCGTTATGCGCTGTTTCCGAATCGTCTGGCGGTTGAGGTTAATGGGCAGGTATCGGTGTACGACACTCTCAACAATAATGTTGGTGGTGTCAGTCAGCAACAGGGCGGCAATAACTCACTGACGTTCACCAGCCAGTTTGGCACCATCGCCGTTAATTCTTTACCGCTGGTGAAAGGCCCGGGCTTGGTTTCAGCACCCCAACACAATTTTGCAGCGCCGGTCTCTGAGAATAATCCGGGCAGTGCTGCTGCGCCGCAGCCGCTATCTCAGCCGGCTTCAGCTGTGAATGTTCAGTCGCCTGAAAATGCGCCACATCACTCTGCGGCCCATAGCGATACTAACAGTATACTTGAGCTGATAGGCAAGTTAGCGCAGTTGCGGGATGCGGGTGCGTTAACTGACGATGAATTTAATGCCAAGAAAACTGAGCTGCTCAGCCGCATCTGACCGATAGCTTTTTATAATCGCTATCGTCAGTGCTACTTTTTAATAGACAGGTCGTTAACCTTCGCTTTTGTGATCGCCCGAACCGGTATAAGCGCTGAGACGGTCTGAAAGTGTCGATATGTCGGTTGCCGACTCTGACGGGGCGCGATGCTCTTCAGTCTGACTTTCACAGCGGTCACTGTCCTGAGCCATAGCGGCTGTGCCGGAAAAAGCCAGCGCACTGGCAGCAAGAAAAGAGGCTATATATTTATTCATGGTCTTCTCTGTCTATTGGATAATCACTCTTTTATAGCGTTTTAGTGGGGGGCGGTTCAATGTTCTTTACGTTACTTTACTTTGGTGTTGTCTGAATATTTTTAGTGAGTCCAGCTGATAAAGAAAACGCTGAACGCCGGTAAAGGTTATAAAATGATGGTTGATATTCTTTGATCCGGCATTATCTATAGGGTCTCTGGTATCGGCCTGCTGGGTGGAAGCCCGTATTAGCGGTAAAGTGCCAATACTCAGTGACACGATCGACCGAACCGGGACACGCCCGGTCTGTGTTTTAACGATATAATTAAGGCTAAGCCATGCAGATTTTTAAATGCGGACATTGTGGGCACGTCATACTGTTTGAGAACGTCAGATGTGAACGCTGTAAACATGAGGTAGCGTTTGAGCCTAAGTTATTACGTTTTATCACGGTAACCGAGCATAATGGCAACTTAATTGAGATCAATAACCCCCAGGGCTTAACCTGGAAGTTTTGCAAGAACAAGCAACAGCAGGCGTGTAACTGGTTAGTCGAGAGTGATTCCGTTGGTGGCTTGTGTATCTCTTGTGAACTGAACCGATATATTCCCAATATTGGCACCATTGAAAATCTGGATGGCTGGCGTTCACTGCAGTTTGCTAAGCATCGCCTGGTGTATAGCCTGTTAAAACATCAGTTACCCGTTGACCGTAAGCAGGACCCGCAGGACTCCGGTATCTCGTTTGACTTTATTAATACTAAACAGATAGTGCCGAATGATGCGAATACTATGACCGGTCATGCTGGTGGCAAAATCACTATTACCATGAATGAGACTAACCCCGTCCAGCGCGAGCAGGCCCGGGTTGATATGCATGAACAGTATCGAACGCTGTTGGGTCATCTGCGTCATGAAGTCGGTCATTATTACTGGGATCTGCTGATTCGGGATAACCCTGTCTGGCTGGAACGCTACCGGTCTGTCTTTGGTGATGAGCGGGAAAATTATTCCCAGGCGTTGCAGCGTCATTATGACAACGGCCCGGCACCTGACTGGAGTCAGTATTTTGTCACTGAGTATGCATCATCCCACCCCTGGGAAGACTGGGCGGAAACCTGGTCTCACTATCTGCACCTCACCGATATTATGGAGACGGCGACCGCATTGAGAGTGTCGGTTAACCCCGAGTATGCGGAGAGTAATCAGGGGTTAGCAATGACCGCTGACATAGACCCCTACGGACAGATTGATTTTGACCTGTTCCTGTCGAAAGCACTGGCGGTTATCTTTTCGGCCAACTGCCTGAATCGCAGTATGGGGCAGCCAGACCTTTATCCCTTTGTGCTGATGCCCCGGGTGAAAGAGAAATTACGTTTTATTCATGAGCTGATTAAAGAGCGTATCTGAGGTGTTGCGTTAGCTGTTGCCGATAGCCCCGGCATATCAGCGGTGACTGTGGTTTTTTCAACGCTGTCGCTGCTGATCTGAAAGGCTGTTTGAGCGTATAAAGCACTCAATCTGCCTGCTTATTGCCTGAGGGGTACCCGTTATGAAACCGATCTTAATTATCATCACTTCGTTTTTACTGCATGGCTGTTTAGGTATGCCTCAGTTTGTTGCGCCGGTTACCCCGTTTGAGCTGGATCGTTATTTAGGTAAGTGGTATGAGGTTGCCCGGCTGGACCATTCGTTTGAGCGTGGCTTGACGGAGGTCACCGCGGACTATTCGTTGCGGGATGACGGTGGCGTTGCGGTTGTTAACCGGGGTTTTTCTGCCGCTAAAGGTGAGTGGCAGGAAGCTGAAGGTAAAGCGTATTTTGTGAATAGCCCTGATGAAGCTTATCTGAAGGTGTCTTTCTTTGGGCCGTTTTACGGTTCTTATGTGGTGTTTGATCTGGATCGCGACAACTATCAGTACGCCTTTGTGTCCGGGCCTGACTCTTCTTATCTCTGGTTGCTGTCGCGCACTCCGACGGTAAAACCGGAGGTGAGAGAGCGCTTTATCCGATTGTCTCAGGAACGGGGTTTTGATACGGATAAACTGGTCTGGGTAAAGCAGCAGTGATTACTGCTGCCAGAAATGATCTGTCTTACCTTTTTTGCTTAGCCGTTAAGCGTTGGGCTTTGTGTTACACAGCCCAACGGACAGATCCTGATTATTCAGATATAGCGCTCTGGTACAAAACGCCGGGTAAAGAGGGTTCAGGCAAAAACGAAATACTTGCGTACTGTCTCTACGACTTCCCAGGTGCCTTTCATGCCGGGTTCGATAACGAAGACGTCGCCACCTTTCAGGTGAACCGGTTCTTCGCCTTCTGGTGTGATGATGCAGTAACCTTCCAGGAAGTGGCAAAATTCCCACTTATCGTAGTTAACTTCAAATTTTCCCGGGGTGCAGATCCATGTGCCCATGATTTTGCTGCCGTCGTCAGACAGGTAGGCATTGAGGTTCACGGTGTGCGGGTCACCGCCGATGCGTGTCCACTTGGTCGCGTCGACAACGGGAGTAGGGCAGGTTTCGCGCATTACTGTGATGAAATCGGACATGTCAGCTCCAAATATTGTTATTACTAAAGAGCAGCCATTGTAGTTGAGTGGGATATCCCAGGTTGTCCGGTTCCGACCTGGTTTATCCTAAAACACCTCACGTATCGGGATTAATGCTGTTATATGAGTTAACCACAAACAAGATCTGTCGAGGTTATCTCGTTGCCACGCTCCGGCGTGGGAGTGCATATCTCTCTGTGGTAAAAAATGGTTTTTAGCGAAACCTCTAGCGGATAAACACCAGGCTTCCGGCGCCGACAAACAGGCCGCCACAGAAGCGGTTAAAACGACGGATGTTTTGCTGTTTTTTGAGCATGGGCGCAAGTACTTTGGCCGTCAGGCCGTAACCTATTTTACTGATCAGATCGAGTACACACCAGCTGGCCGACATAATCAGCAGTTGTGTTATCAGGGGGCTTTCAGTGGTCATAAACTGAGGCAGGAAAGCGACAAAGAAAAGAATATCTTTCGGATTGCTGATGCCCAGCGTAAATGCCCGCCGGAACATCACCGCCCGGCCACTGTTGACGCTGGCCTGATTGTTACTATGACTCTGATCTGCATCCCGCCAGGCACGGTAACCCAGCCAGATCAGGTACGCGGCGCCAAGGTAGCGTAGCACTGTAAAGAGTTGCTCAGACGCCAGCAGAAGTGCCCCCAGACCGGTTGCCGACGCGATCAGCAGAATCAGTGAGGCGCTGACGCCCCCCAGAAATGCCGGGTAGCTGCGGCGAATACCAAAATTGAGACTGTTGGCGATCATCAGCAGGGACAGGGGGCCAGGAATCAGAATTACCAGCAGGGCAGCCGAACAGAACAGTAGCCAGGTTTCTAAGGTCATCTCTTTCTCAATCAGTGTTATTAACAGGCTTATTTTCAAAAAAATGCCTCCCCCAAAGGGAAGGCGGTTTAAAGATTGGCCAACATTATGGCAGGAAGATAAATTTTGCAACGAAGATGGCCGTGAGTGCCCATACGCCATTTGAAATGCTGGAGGATTTACCGGTTGTAATCTTTAAAAAGGTGTAGGTGATAAAACCGATGGCGATACCGTTGGCGATTGAAAAGGTTAGCGGCATCATAATGGTGGTCATCAGTGCCGGGGCGTATTCTGTGAGGTCATCCCAGTCAATGGCTGACAGAGAGCCCATCATCAGCATTGCGACATAGATCAGCGCGCCATCAACGGCAAAACCTGGCAGCATCTGCGCCAGTGGCAGCAGGAATACACCGAGCAGAAACAGGATGCCGATCACCACAGCGGTTAGACCAGTACGGCCACCGGCAGCAACGCCCGCAGCGGACTCCACATAGGAGGTTACCGGAGGACAACCGAAAGCGGTACCAATCACAGAGGAGATGGAGTCGGCCTTCAGGGATTTATCCAGACCTTCGATCTTGCCATTTTCATCCTGCAGGTTAGCCCGCTGAGCAACACCCATTAGCGTACCGGCGGTATCGAAAATATTGACGAACAGGAAGGTGATAATCACGGGAATCAATGCGACATCCAGTGCGCCGACAATGTCCAGCTGCATAAAGACCGGAGCCAGATCACTGAAGTTGGGTACAGCGATCAGACCGTTTGCAGGCCAGGCCATAAAACCAGAAGCGGGAGCTCTTTCAGAGGTGACACTGAAAAATTCAGGGGGCAGTATTGCTGACATCAGGAAGGCGATTGCCGTGGTAATGGCAATACCGATAATGACCGAGCCAAATACCCGGCGATAACTCAGAATACAGATAAGCAGAAAGCTCAGTAGTCCCAGCGCGGGGGCTTCCGGGCCAAAGGGACCATAGCCGAAGTGCGTCAGATCGGCTAGTGCCACCATGTTGTCAGGGTTGGGCACAATCAGGCCGGTAAACCGCAGCCCGATAAAGCCAAGAAACAGCCCTACGCCAGCGGTCATTGCCAGACGCAGACTAAGCGGAATACTTTCCAGCATCCACTCCCTTAAGCGGGTAACACTCATCAGCACAAACAGTACGCCGGAGAGAAATACTGCCCCAAGAGCTATCTGCCAGCTGTAGTTCATCTCCAGTACCACGGTAAAGGTAAAGAAGGCGTTCAGTCCCATACCGGGTGCCAGACCGATGGGCCAGTTGGCATAGATACCCATGAAAATGGTGGCAATGGCCGCGCCGATACAGGTGGCGAGAAACAGACCATCAAAAGGCATGCCTGTTTTTGACATGATGATCGGGTTGAGAAACATAATATAAGACATGGTCACGAAGGTGGTCAGACCTGCGATCATCTCTGTCCGGACGCTTGTGTTATGTTGGCTGAGTTTGAAAAATCGGTCTAGAAAGGGGCGGTTATCGGGTGATGATGGCGGAACCATCGAGTTTTTATCTAGTTGTATATTTTCCACAACTCTGACTCCTGATTTGGGGGTTACCCATTTTATTGTTCTTAAGGCGGTCCCTGAACAGTCTGGCTGCCGGGCTGTTGTGTTTCATTCCCTGGAAATATATAGGTCCTGAACGAGTATTGTGTTTTATTCATACTATAATTGTATACAAATAAGTCAACTCAAAAGTCAGGTTTTTTAATTTTACTGGATTTCGCCTATGAAATAAGATGATCTTTCTGGCAAAGTGCACAACCAGAGAGTGTCTTTCAGGGCTTATTTTACAATGCTTTAATCGACTATATTACAACGATAATCCCGCGTTTATGCGGCTGTCAGCCTGAGTGGTCCGGCTATTCTGGCCGAGATAGGTTATGTGTACAAAATTAGAGCTTTTGTGTATCATTCAAATGATGTTTTTAATCAAAAAGTTATGGTTTTTTACCATTGGTTTTTGGCCGGTTGTCCGGTGTTAATGAGGCTTTATGAGTCAGATATCTGAAATAAAAAAAGGTGATACAAAGCGGGACGGTAAAAAGACTCAGGATGACATCGTCTATGCACATATTTTTGACGCGATACTCGAGCAGCGTCTATCACCGGGCACCAAACTGAATGAGGAATCCTTAGGTGAGATTTTTGGTGTCAGCCGGACCATTATCCGGCGCGCATTGTCCCGCCTTGGGTATGAACAGGTCGTTGTTTTAAGGCCGAACCGTGGTGCGGTTGTCGCCTGTCCGACCATTGAAGAAGCTCGTCAGATTGTATTTGCTCGCCGGATCGTCGAAAAAGCGGTGACAGAGCTGGTGTGTGAAAATGCCCAGAAAAAACAGCTGGAGCAGTTAAGGCAGATGGTGCGGGATGAAAAAGCCTGTTTCGATCGTGGTGACCGGGGGGCGGGTATCCGTCTCTCTGGTGAGTTTCATTTGCTGTTGGCTGAGATTGCTAAGAATCCGCCACTACTGAGCTTTCAACGCAGCCTGGTCTCGCTCTGCTCGCTGATTATCGCGCAATATGAAAGCGGTGCTAAGTCGCACTGTTCCTATGATGAGCATTTTGAACTGATTGATGCAATTGCGCAGAAGGATAAAGACAGGGCTGTCCATCTGATGATGCACCATCTGGATCATATTGAGGAAAAACTCAGCCTCGATGATGAGCTGGCCACTGATGATCTGAAGGCGATATTTTCGAATGTGCGTCATTCCCGATAAGTGCTGATTGCAGGCCCTGTTTGTAAGAGCTGTTTGTAAAGCCTAAAGCTTGTTTGTAAGAGCTATTAGTAAAGCCTATGGCGACGCTGTATAGCGTTGTGAAAAAGGCTGATTATTTCTTATTCAGCCTTTTTTGTGTCGCTATCTCAGTGTTCAGCTGCGGTTATATACCTGGTTGCCCATAGCGAAGGTATGTTTCACCATCCGGTCATCCCCGAGAGTCATCATCACAAACAGCCGCTCTTCAATCGATTTTGTCTGCGCCATACGATAACGCAGTAACGGCGTCGCATGGTAATCCAGCACTACAAAATCGGCTTCGGTGCCCGGTTCCAGGTTACCGATCTGATGATCCAGGTGTAACGCCCGTGCACCGCCTAACGTCGCCAGATAGAACGATTTATAGGGGTGCAGCTTAACGCCCTGCAGCTGCATCACTTTGTAGGCTTCATTGAGGGTCTGCAGTATTGAGAAGCTGGTGCCTGCGCCGACATCGGTACCCAGACCCACTTTGACTTTATGCTGCTCTGCCTGGGGCAGGTTAAACAGTCCGCTACCCAGAAACAGGTTGGACGTCGGGCAGAATGCGATGGCTGAGCCGGTTTCACTGAGGCGCTGACACTCTTCATCGTGGAGATGTACGCCGTGGGCAAACACCGAGCGTTCTCCCAGCAGCTGATGATGATCATAGACATCGAGATAGCCTTTCTGCTGTGGGAACAGCTCTTTTACCCATTCGATCTCATTTTTGTTTTCAGAGAGGTGGGTATGCATATAGAGGCCGTCATACTCCCTGAGTAACTGCCCGGCCAGATCCAGCTGTTCCGGTGAGCTGGTGGGGGCAAAGCGGGGGGTGACCGCATAATGCAGACGGCCTTTACCATGCCAGCGTTCGATCAGCGCTTTACTCTCGTCATAGCTGCTGCGCGGCGTATCGGTGAGCGCTTCAGGGGCGTTGCGATCCATCATCACCTTACCGGCGATCATGCGCAGATTACGCTGCTCCGCTTTGCTGAAGAAGGCGTCTACTGATTCCGGGTGTACGGTGCCAAATACCAGCGCGGTGGTGGTGCCGTTTCGAAGTAATTCGGTGAGGAAGATATCGGCGACCTCGTCAGCATGCTGACGATCCGCAAACTGTTGTTCAGCCGGGAAGGTGTAATTTTCCAGCCAGTCCAGTAACTGTTCGCCGTAGGAGGCGATCATGCCGGTTTGCGGATAATGGATATGGGTATCGATAAATCCCGGTGCGATCAGTGCATTGGGATAGTGTTTGATTTCACAGTTCTGAGGCAGCTTCGTCAGCAGCTCCGAGGCTTCTCCAAGGGCGCTGATTTTGCCGTTCTCAACCAGCATCAGGCCGTCTTCAAAATAGCGGATGCTGTTGGTTAAGCCGATCTCAGCGGGGTCGCCCAGGCTGTCGATAATTGCTGCCCGGTAAGCAGTCACAGTGTTCTTTGTCATGCGGTTTCTCAGTTCTACTTCTGTTTAGCGGCTGTTCAGATGGCCAGGCGATCAACCACAGCGGTGGAGTCGGCTGCTGAGGTCCTGGTTAAGGTTGTCTGGCGCTGTGTGTTAACCCCGGCGTTATATTGGGCGATCACTTCACCGGCGACGGATACGGCGATCTCAGCGGGGAGCTTGCCTTTCACTTCAGCAATTCCCATCGGGCAGGTCATCCGCTCAATCTGAGCGCTGCTGAAGCCTTTGGCTTGCAACCGGTGAATAAACTTATTGCGCTTGGTGAGCGATCCGATCAGACCGAAATATTTAAAATCATTACGTTGCAGAATCGCTTCGGTGAGTTCCTGGTCCAGCTGGTGGTTGTGGGTCATGACGATAAAGTAACTGCCTTCGGGTTGTTTATCCACCTCATCAACAGGGAACTCGTTGACCACTTTCTTCACCCCTTCAGGGATGAATGCCGGGAACTCATCTTCACGGCTATCGATCCAGCTGATTTTGCAGGGCAGGCTGGCGAGTATCGGCACCAGCGCGCGGGCAACATGCCCGGCACCAAACAGGGTGAGTCTGACGATATCGGTGTTCATCGGTTCAAACAGCAGGGTTGTCGCTCCGCCACAGCACTGTCCCAGACTGGCGCCCAGCGAGAAGCGTTCCAGCCGTGGCTGAGTTTGTTGCTCTTCTAACAGCTGACGGGCAATTTTAATCGCTTTATATTCCAGATGTCCGCCGCCGATGGTGTCAAACTGTTGCTCCAGACTCACCACCATCTTAGCGCCAGAATTTCGCGGCGTTGAACCGCGCTCTTCTACCACCGTAATGATGACGGCGGGGGTGGCATCGGCCTCAATCTGGCTGAGTGCTTTTATCCATGCAGTGTTCATAACCCGTGTCCTGCAGTGTGTGTTAGCGAAAGGGTCATTTTGCCCCGCTGAGCTGCTGTTCGCGAACCGCCCAGAGCACCCGCTCAGGGGTTGCCGGGGCATTCATAGCCGGACTGTTGCGATAGTCTGACAGGCTGGCGACAGCGTCTTTAATCGCACAGAACACTGAGATGCCCAGCATAAAGGGCGGTTCTCCTACCGCTTTGGAATGGTAGACGGTGTCCTCTTTGTTTTTACGGTTTTCCACCAGTCGGACGCGGAAGTCGATCGGCATATCGGTAACCGCCGGGATTTTGTACCCCGCCGGGCCAGACGTCATCAGGCGGCCCTGATCGTTCCAGACCAGCTCTTCCGAGGTCAGCCAGCCCGCGCCCTGAACAAAGGCGCCTTCCACCTGACCAATATCGATGGCGGGGTTCAGTGATGCACCGACATCGTGGAGGATATCGACCCGCAGAATTTTATATTCACCGGTGAGGGTATCGACCACGACTTCACTGCAGGCAGCACCGTTAGCAAAATAGTAGAAGGGGCGGCCACTGGCTTTTTCCCGGTCATAGAATATCTTGGGGGTGCGATAGAAGCCGGTACTGGAGAGCGAGATCTGATTGAAATAGGCCAGCTGAACAAAATCAGCAAATGGCATCAGCTGATCGCGGATCACCACATGATTGTTGCGGAACGCGACATCCTCTTCGGTCACTTTAAAGTGACTGACAGCGAACTCTATCAGTCGCTGTTTGATGGTGCGGGCAGCGTTCTGCGCGGCTTTACCGTTAAGGTCAGCACCGGATGATGCTGCTGTCGGTGAGGTGTTGGGTACTTTTTCCGTGTTGGTGGCGGTGATCTGAATGGTATCGAAATCGACCTGAAACTCTTCCGCGACGATCTGGGCTACCTTGGTATTTAATCCCTGTCCCATCTCCGTTCCACCATGGTTCAGGTGGATGCTGCCATCGGTATAGATATGGATCAGTGCACCGGCCTGATTAAGAAAACCAGCGGTAAACGAAATACCAAATTTGACCGGTGTCAGCGCCAGACCTTTTTTCAGAATGGGGCTGTTGGCGTTGTAATCCCGGATCGCTTTACGACGCTGCTGGTAATCGCAACTCTGTTCAAGATCATCCAGCATCTCAGGAAGAGCGTTATCTTCCACCTTCTGAAAGTAGTGGGTGGTATCGCGGCCTTCATCGCCATACAGATTGAGTTTGCGTACCTCCAGCGGATCTTTATTCAGCTTACGGGCGATCTCATCGAGAAAAATTTCCGGCATGATCAGCCCCTGCGGGCCACCAAAACCGCGATAGGCGGTATTGGATGCGATATTGGTTTTACAGCGATAGCCGGTAACCGTGGCATCCCCCAGATAGTAGCTGTTATCGCAATGGAACATCGCCCGGTCAACAATAGAGTCTGACAGATCCGGGGAGTTGCCGCAGTTGCCTGCCAGCTTCATCTCGCAACCGGTGATCATACCGTTATCGTCAAAGCCAACATCATACTGGTTGAAGAAGGGATGACGCTTACCGGTCATCATCATATCTTCCATCCGTGGCAGACGCATTTTGGCGGGGCGGCCAGTCAGTCTGGCGACCACTGCCGCGATACAGGCGGGGCCTGCAGCCTGAGTTTCTTTACCCCCGAATCCGCCGCCCATGCGACGCATATCGATCTGTACCCTGTTGAACGGGATATCCAGAACTTCGGCGACCAGTTTCTGTACTTCGGTGGGGTTCTGGGTTGACGAGTAGACGATCATGCCACCATCTTCCGTGGGCATAACCGATGCCACCTGGGTTTCCAGATAGAAATGTTCCTGACCGCCGATATGGACACTGCCGGATAGCCGGTGTTTTGCTGAAGCCAGAGCCGCCGCGGAATCCCCCCGCTTATGGGTATGAGATTCGCTGACGAAGTGATTGTTCTGCAACGCCTGCTCAACGGAGAGCACCGGCTCCAGTTCTTCATACTCTACGATTGCAGCCATCGCAGCTTTGCGGGCCGTGTCATGGTCATTGGCGGCAACTGCCAGCAATGGCTGACCATAATACTCCACCAGATCTTCAACCAGCAGTGGATCGCCGGGTTTCAGTGCGCCGATATCCTTAATACCAGGAATATCCTTAGCGGTGATCGCAATGGCTACGCCGGGGAAATCGTAGCAGGGTGTGGTATCGATGCGGGTGATCCGTGCGTGGGCTTTTTCTGACATCCGCGCATAGACATGCAATTGATTGGGGAATTCCAGCCGGTCGTCGATATAGACCGCTTCACCGCTCACCTGTTTGGCTGCGCTATCGTGTTTGACGCTGCGACCAACGCCGGTGGTCAGGTCCTGTTTTACCTTTTCCAGCATCTCTTCATAGCTGATGGCTTTCTGATGATTAGACATATGCAGTTACCCGTGTTTCAACGTCTGGGGTTTCGATCTCAATAAAGTAGCGGGTCAGCATGTTGGTAGCGACCAGCATGCGGTATTCCCGGGTGGTCCGGAAGTCTGAGATCGGACTGAAATCCTGTTGCAGGGCTTGTCTGGCCTGTTCAATGGTCGCCATCGTCCAGGGAGCGCCAGTCAGCACCTGCTCACAGTGTGATGCACGTTTGGGAATAGCCGCCATACCGCCAAAGGCGATGCGGGCCGATTCGATCACGCCGTTGCTGATCTTCAGGTTGAAACAGCCGAGCACCGCGGAGATATCATCGTCGATCCGTTTGGAGATCTTGTAGCAACGGAACTCGCCATTATCTGTAGCGCGGGGCACGATCACGCTCTCGATAAACTCCCCCGGTTGCTGATCAGTGACCTTATAGTCGATAAAGTAGTCCTGCAGATCGATGGTACGGTTTGACTGACCCTTTCTGAGAACCAGCTTTGCCCCGAGTGCAATCAGCGCGGGGGGAGAGTCACCGATAGGCGAGGCGTTGCCGATATTACCTCCAAGGGTACCCTGATTACGGATCTGCAATGAGGCAAAACGGTGCAACAGAGCGCCAAAATCATGGTAGTCACTGTTCAGCGTCTGGTAACAACTGCTCAGTGAAGCGCTGGCCCCCAGCTCTATCTGTTGCTCAGTGACACGGATCTGTTTCAACTCGGGGATATCACTGATATACACCAGGGTTTTCAGTTCCCGGTGGAACTGGGTGACCTCAAGCGCCAGGTCGGTGCCGCCAGCCAGCAGGCGGGCGTCAGGATATTGTTCTAACAGCGTTGCCAGTTCAGTGATGCTGGTTGGATTGAAACAGCGTTTGCTACCGTCCGTCAGTTCTGCCTGCTGCTGCGGTTGTATCTCTTTCAGCCTGGCAATCGTTGCATCTTGTTCGAGGGAGAAACTGTCAGGCGTGACATCGTCATACATCTTCTGCGCGGCTTCGACAATCGGGCGGTAGCCGGTGCAACGACAGAGGTTACCCGCCAGCGCTTCATTGATCTCTTCTTTGTCCGGGTGAGTGATGTTTTTACCCAGCGCAAACATCGACATGACAATGCCCGGTGTACAGAAACCACACTGACTGCCGTGACAGTCAACCATTGCCTGCTGTGCCGGGTGCAGTTCTGCTCCCTGGCGGAGATCTTCAACGGTGATCAGCTGTTTACCGTTCAGGGCGGAAACGAAGGTCAGGCAGGAGTTGATGCTTTTATACCGGATGTTGTCGCCATCCAGTTCACCCAGTACCACGGTACATGCACCACAGTCACCCGATGCACAACCCTCTTTAGTGCCCGTCTTGCTAAGTTCGGAACGCAGGTAGTTAAGAACCGTCATATTTGGATCAAGCTGGTGCTCGACCCGCAGCTCTTTATTGAGTAAGAACCTGATCAAGGTGGACCTCCTTTTATTATGTGTTGTACTGGAGTTTAGTTCGATTTTGCTTCATTAAATTAAAACCTGACCTTCAAGTCAACTTATGAGTGTCTATATCTTTGAAAAAACGTCCACTATAGAAACTATTTTTATCTGTAAATCTGAATTTTTTCCAGAAAATCATCTGATTTAATGTTGCTTTTCGAAGCGATTATCTGGAATTGGTCAGTTTTTATGTTTGTATACCTTTTATCTGCATATTTTGTATACATTGTTTGGATTGCCTATACCGTTACCTGACGGTATTGATCAAACATGGCTTGTTAATGTTTTTTAAGTCTCTGTGGATCATCAATTATTATGTCTGATTATCAGTAGGTTATCTTTTTTTCTACGGTGTGTGAAAGTTATAAGAGATACTTTCTATACGCATAATTTCAGCTGTATGTTATTTTATGGATACAATATGTTGTTTTATTTGTAGACAATTATTCTGCTAGAGATTACTTTTATAGCAGGTTAGCGACAGCGTCTGACTAAGCATTTGTGAGAAACCGGCCACTTATTAAGGTCGGGCAACCAATAAAAATAAGCAGGGTGTTTCACTATGGCAAAACAAAGCTCAACGATTCAGCTGGTCTTCGGGCTGGAGGACAAACCAGGGGTCGCGGTGTCAACTTTCGCGGCGTTACAGCATGTGCTGGCTAGTTTTATCGGCATTATTACGCCGACCCTGATTGTCGGTGGTGTGCTTGGACTGGGCAGCGAGGTTCCCTATCTGGTGAGCATGGCGTTGATTGTGTCGGGTATTGGCACCTTTATTCAGGCGCGGCGTATTGGTCCGGTGGGGTCAGGGTTGCTTTGTGTGCAGGGCACCAGCTTCGCCTTCCTGAGTTCGATTCTGGCGGCGGGGTTTATTGTCAAAGGTAAGGGCGGTGGCCCGGATGAAATTCTGTCTACGATCTTCGGCGTCTGCTTTTTTGGTGCATTCGTGGAGATCGTCCTGAGTCGTTTTATTGATAAGCTGAAACGGATTATTACGCCGGTTGTGACCGGAACCATTATCACGCTGATCGGCCTGTCCCTGATTAAAGTGTCGATGACCGATATCGCGGGTGGCTTTAACGCGCCGGATTTAGGCGCCCCGGTTAATCTGGTGCTGGCAAGTATCGTACTGATCACCATTGTTGTTCTTAACCGCTTTCAGGTGCAGATGTTACGCCTGAGTGCGGTGATTATTGGTCTGATGTTTGGCTATATTGTGGCCTGGTCGATGGGTAAGGTGGATTTCAGCGGCCTGAGTGAACTCTCTCTGATCGCTATTCCGGTGCCGTTTAAATATGGGTTTAGTTTCGATTTCGCCGCATTTTTGCCTATCGCAATTATCTATCTGATTACCGCCCTGGAAACCACCGGCGACCTCACGGCAAACAGTATGGTCTCGAATCAACCGGTCTCAGGTCCGGTCTATGTTAAGCGGATTAAAGCGGGCGTGCTGGCGGATGGCTGTAACTCGGCTATTGCATCCTGCCTGAATAGTCTGCCGATGACGACGTTTAGCCAGAACAACGGTGTGATTCAGCTAACCGGTGTTGCCAGTCGCCATGTGGCGCTGTTTATCGCTGGTATACTCGTGCTGCTGGGGCTGTTTCCAGTGATTGGTGGGGTGTTGCAGCAGATGCCAAAGCCGGTGTTAGGTGGCGCAACGCTGATTATGTTTGGTACCGTCGCGATGGCGGGGGTGAAGATTATCGCCCAGGCGGGTCTGAATCGCCGCAATATGCTGATTACCGCTATCTCTATCGGTCTTGGGCTGGGGGTCGCATCGGTGCCTGAGGTGCTGTCGGCGATGCCGCAGACACTGAAAAGCATTATCGGCTCACCACTGACCATTGGTGCCCTCTCTGCCATTATTCTGAACTTCATCCTGCCAATGAATATGGATGACCCGGTTGAAGAGACCGGTGAAGAGCGTGCAAAAGTTGCTGATGATGACTGTCTGCAGAAAAAAAGTCTGTGTACCAATGTTAATGACTAACCGCAGACCCTATTATTAAACCGTAATTTTTCTCACGGAGTAAAGACGTTGAATAGTTCCCGGCGTATCTGGATCAAGGCCCCTTTAGCCACGCCCGACCTTCAGTGTGCTGGTGGTGTGGTGATTGAAGGTCAGACAATTGTTGAAGTACTGGCGAGCGGTGCAGCCCCTGCCAGGCCTGTTGATGAGGTCTTTGATGCCCGGGAACATGTCTTGCTGCCAGGACTGATTAACAGTCATCATCACTTTTATCAGACCCTGACCCGGGCGTTTCCGCAGGCGTTGAACAAATCCCTGTTCAGCTGGCTGAAAAGTCTCTATCCGGTGTGGGCGAAACTGGGTGAGGAGATGATTGAGGTGTCGACTCAGGTCGCTTTGGCGGAGCTGCTGCTATCCGGCTGTACCACGGCCAGTGATCATCATTATCTGTTCCCGGAAGGGTTGGAAAACGCTATCGATATCCAGATGGCTCAGGCAGAAAAACTGGGTGTCCGGGTGCATCTCACCCGGGGCTCCATGAGTCTGGGAGAGGATGACGGCGGTTTGCCGCCTCAGTCGACGGTACAGGATGAAGAGACTATTCTGGCCGATAGTGAACGTCTGATCCGTCAGTATCATCAGCCAGAAACGGGGGCGATGAGTCGGGTTGCTTTGGCGCCCTGTTCCCCTTTCTCCGTTAGTGAGAGCCTGATGCGCGCCAGTGCAGAGCTGGCACAAAAACATGATGTGCGTCTGCATACTCATCTGGCAGAAACCCACGATGAAACCGCTTTTTGTATCCGCATGTTTGGTCTCAGACCGCTGGATTACCTCGAAAAGGTTGGCTGGCTGAGCGACCGGGTCTGGCTGGCCCACGGTATCCACTTCAATGATGACGAGATTCGTCGGCTGGGTGCTGCCGGGACCGGTATCGGTCACTGTCCATCCTCCAACATGCTGCTGGCATCGGGCCTGTGTCCGACACTGGATCTTGAACGTGCCGGTAGTCCGGTTGGTTTAGGAGTGGATGGTTCTGCCTCTAATGATGGTTCCAATATGATTCAGGAGGTGCGACAGGCATTCCTGCTGGGCCGTCTTAAGTATGATGCCGCTGAAATTACCCATCAGAAAGTGTTGTCCTGGGCGACTGAAGGCTCTGCCCGCTGTCTTGGGCGGGATGATCTGGGAACCCTTAAGGTGGGACAGCAGGCCGATATCGCCCTGTTTAAACTGGATGAACTGCGTTTTGCCGGTGCGGGCGATCCACTGGCTGCACTGGTGCTCTGTGGTGCCCATCAGGCCGATCGGGTGATGGTGGCGGGTCAGTGGCGCGTCGTTGATGGTGCCATCGTGGGTTACGATATCAATCAGCTGATTCAGCGACAAAAAGCGCTGGCCGTCAAATTAGCCGCCAGCTGATCCGCGTGTCTGGCCTTGTCCGCTGTTCGCTCAATGTCTATTTAGCCTTTAATTCAGGCATTTAATCCGGTGATGTTACATAAGTCATGCTGACCAGATATGGTCGGCAGGACTTAGCTCGTCTGCTGAGCGTGACTGGTCGTGCTGCAGGGCTGTATATCGCAGCCTGTTGTCAGTATTGGTATGAAAGTCGTCGTTATAATCGGGCTGTCATTGTTGAATTCTGCCGGTTAAATAAGGTGTTATATTCAAATTCAGATACAGAAAAAGTTCGCTGGTTGTTATGATGTGGGGCGTTATAGACAGAGTATGAAACAATGGAAAAAACATATCTCGATGCCCAGACTCTGCTGGAAGATTCATTCCGCTTAGGGGCAAAAATTATTAATGATGGTTTCACCCCCACCTATATTATCGCTATCTGGCGGGGAGGGACTCCCATTGGTGTGGCGGTACAGGAGTTTCTCGCTTACTACGGTATTCAGAGCGATCATATCGCAATCCGCACCTCATCTTATAGTGATGGTATCGATGGCCGGTCTAAATCGGTACGTATTCATGGGATGGATTATCTGATCAAAAATATCCAGGCGACCGACAGCCTGCTGATTGTCGATGATGTTTATGATACCGGGCTGACTATTCAGGCGGTGATTGAAGAGCTGAAACAGAAGTGCCGCCTGAACACCCCTTATGATATACGAATTGCCGTGCCTTACTTTAAACCGACACGCAATAAAACCGGGGTCGATCCTGAGTATTATCTCCATGAAACAGAGGCCTGGCTGAAATATCCGCATTCGCTGGAAGGACTGACCGTCAGTGAGATACAGCAGCATCGCCCGGAACTGTTTAATATTATCGGCCATCTTATACCTGACGCCGACTGAACGGGCGATCAGAGTGACGATTCCCCTGTGGGAAGGTGAGCATTATGGAAAAACATTTTATTACTGAAGAGGAACTGATCTGTGACTCATTTCGCTTAGGCGCACAGATCTATGAAAGCGGTTATCGACCTGACTTTATTGTTGGGATATGGCGTGGCGGTAGTACCGTTGGTATTTATGTGCAGGAGTGTTTGCAATACCTGGGCGTTAAAACCGACCATATCTCTATTCGCACCTCCTATCGCGGGTTGCCCGGATATCAGTCGATGATTGAAGGTGAAGGGGCGATTAAAGCCCATGGTTTGCGGTACTTGCTGGAAAACCTCAACCGTGACGATAAGCTGCTGATTGTTGATGATGTGTTTGGCTCTGGCAAGAGTATCGATGCGGTTCTCACACAGCTGTCTTCGCGGGCTAAGCGCAATATGCCAGCGGATGTAAAGGTGGCTGTGCCCTGGTTTAAACCAGCGCATAATCGTACCAGCCGAACGCCGGATTTTTACACACATACGTCCGATAAATGGCTGGTGTTGCCGTATGAGATGGTTGGCCTGAGTGAAGCAGAAATCTTTGCCAATAAGCCCGGTTTGCAGGACATTATGGCGACAGTGAAGGTCTGACAGCGTCATTCTGTAAATGATCTGTGATGAATCTCACTTAATTATTCAAATTCCTTTATTATATGCGTCCGTTAATTTGACTCAGTAAGAGCAAGACTCAGAGGATTTATCATGAAGTTTTCAGCATTAGATCTGGCACCTGAGATTCAGCTGGCGATAGACGCCTGTGGCTATAGTCAGATGACCCCGGTGCAGGAGCAGGCGATTGTGCCTGCCCGTCGGGGTAAAAATGTATTGGCGAATGCGCAGACCGGCACCGGTAAAACAGCTGCATTCGCCCTGCCGGTTCTGCAGCAGATGTATGACCGGCCGCAGCCCACCGAGCCAGGTTGCCCAAGGGCTTTGATTCTCACGCCGACCCGCGAGCTGGCAGAGCAGTTAGCTGAAACGATTAAGCGCTATGCTCAGTTCCTGCCGCTGAAAATTCTTGCCTTATATGGCGGCGTTAACATGGATGGTCAGCAGAAAAAACTGAAAGCGGGTGTTGATATTCTGATCTCTACACCCGGTCGTTTGCTCGAGCATGTGGTGCAGTGTAATGTCAGCCTGGCGAAAGCGGAGTTCGTGGTGCTTGATGAAGCAGACCGGATGCTGGATATGGGCTTTATTGCTGATGTCAGCACACTGCTGCAGCAAGCCTCCAAAAAACGTCAGACACTGATGTTTTCAGCCACCATCTCACCGAGAGTGAATGCCGTGGCGAAGCAACTGATGACACCTTATGAAACGGTTCGGGTGGCAAAACTGAATGCGACGGCCGATACGGTAGAGCATGTGGTCTATCCGGTGGAGGAAAAGCGCAAAGCCGACCTGTTTGCCGAACTGATTAACAGGCATCAGTGGTTTCAGGTATTGGTGTTTACCAGCACCAAAGCTCAGGCAGATTCGCTGATGGTTGATCTTAAGATCGATGGTATTTCAGCGGCGATCTGCCACGGAGACAAGTCGCAGGGGTCCCGCCGTCGCGCGATTGCTGATTTTAAAGAGGGCAAGATACAGGTCCTGGTGGCGACCGAGGTGGCCGCGCGTGGTCTGGATATTCACGGGCTGGAACTGGTGGTTAACTTCAACCTGCCCTATCTGGCTGAGGATTATGTGCATCGTATCGGCCGAACTGGTCGTGCCGGGGCCAAAGGCAAAGCGATCTCATTTGTCAGCCGTGAAGAGGAGCGGGCGCTCGATGATATTGAACGTCTGGTCGGCACCCATATACAGCGAATCTATATGCCAGGCTATGACGTTGGCAGCCGTGATAATCTGCGTAAGAAACTGAGTAAAAAAATTCACCGCCCGCGTACTAATAAAGCGGGACAAACAAAGATTATCCGTAATAAAGCTGGTGTAGTGCAGAAGCGTAAGAAGTAAAAGCCTGTTGCCGTTGTTCGTCGTTCAAGCGTCACAAACCGTGTGGCTTGCTAGCTGCCCGGGAGCGTCGCCTGATATGAGTGCCGGGTGATTCCGGCAATAACAACGTTGCAAGAGGGCTGTTGTTCGGTTGGCTACAGGCTGATCATCGTTAGTCATAGTGGGGCACCGGCTATCCCTTAAGGAGGGATTAAGGCACATCTGAATATTGTCGGCAGATAGGCACTTTATGCCGGTAACCGAATGCACCCGTTCAGGAGGCACAACCTGATGAGAGTTAATCTTGACATAAAGCATTGGTATAATCGTTTCATTACAGCAAAATTTAACCTTCCGGCGTCCATTCTATAAAGGGATTTATATATGTTAAGGGCTTCAGCGCTTTCTGTTTTATTCTTTCGTACCTTTGTCACTCTGCTGTTATTGCTAAACCTGACAGGGTGTAGTGATGATTCAGCGCCTGCCGCGTCTGCTCCTGCGGCGACTGAAACGGCTCAAGCGGTGCCGCAGAACAGTCCGGTTGAAGGCCCTGCTGATGATGCGATTGAAGGTCCGGCTGAGGATGCCGTTGCTGCTGATTCAACAGACGATAAAGATGAGAGCAGCCCTGAAACGGCCGCCAGTAGCGAGCATGCTGCTACTCTCCCCAGCGTATCAGAACCCGCCGATTCGCCGATGAGTCTGCAATGGATAGATATTGATCAGGATCGGCCGGTGGTCCGTGATGACACCGCTGATACTGTGTCTGTCCGTGCTTATGTGAAGGGAGCCGAGGGTCTCAGAAGCGCAGATATTGAGAAGCGAATCAGTGTTTCCGACAGAGATGCCGTCGTGACGGTCATCATGCCCGAAAATGTTGCGGGTGCATCAGGCAAACAAGCTTTACCAGAACTCGTGATCAGTAATATAGCCCGTACCGATAACTGTACTCAGGAGCTGACGGTCAGCTGGACGAAGACGGCTGACGATCGCGGGCAGCAGGTGTTTATCGTGCCCGGTTCCAGCGGTGATAATAGCCCGCTGGAGTTGATATCCGGGGGTATTGTGGACAATGCGGGTGGTGTGCTTGAGCTGATATTCAATCGCAAACTCGATAGCCATCAGGCACTTAAGCATCTGGTGTCAAGCCCATACCGCTTTACCCGTTATCAGGTTGAGGGCAATAAGCTGCGTCTTGGGCTGAATAACTCTAATGCAGAAAGCGTCAAGCTGACGGTGTATAAAGAGTTGCAGGATGTCTGCGGTGTTGGGATGGCGGCTAGCCAGAATAAAACTTTCAATATAGCCCCGATGAAACCAGCTGTGCGTTTTACGGGTCAGGGTATGATTTTACCTGATGGCGCACGGATTGAACTGCCGTTTCAGGCGGTTAGTGCAAAGTCAGTGACTGTCACGGCGTTTGAAGTCTTTGCTGATAATATTGGTCAGTTCCTGCAGGAAAATCGGCTGCAGGATAATCAGTCTCTGGATAAAGTAGGACGTTTTATCTGGCAAAAGTCGATCCCACTGGATGATGGTAGTCTTCGCAGCTGGCAGGATTATCGCCTGGACCTCAGCGAATTATTGAATCAGAAAACCGGCAGTCTGATTCGCCTCAGCCTGTCGCTTGACCGGGGCGATTCGCTGTTACCCTGTACCGATGCAGAAAATGCTGTACCGCTGCCAGAGCGTAAACTCCCCGCCAGTGCTGATCAGCTGCAGCATGTGGATGGCGACAGTTCCTGGAATAACTTTAATCAGACCTCCACTCGTGCAAACAGCCTGAGTGCCTGTAGTGACCGTTATTATCAATACGCTGCCGGTACCCGTGCAGCGAAAAACCTGCTGCGTTCAAATATTGGTATTGTGGTTAAACAAGCACCGGATGCTGATATCGCCCATGTCATTATTACTAATCTGCAAACCTCTGAGCCGATCGCCAATACAGCGGTTGAGTTGTTTAACTTTCAGGGCCAGTCGGTGGGTCAGGGCAGGACGGATAAACAAGGTTTTGCCGATGTTAAACTCAGTGGCAAAGCGTTTTATCTTCAGGCTGCGGCAGACGATCAGGTCGGTTACCTTAAGTTAAATGAGGTCAGTGCCCTGACGACCAGTCAGTTTGATATTGGCGGCACCCATCTGCAAAGCAATATCGATGGTTTTATCTATGGTGAACGGGATATCTGGCGCCCTGGTGATAATATCTATCTGACCTTTGTTCTGCAGGATAAGCTTAAAGAGCTGCCGGCTGAACATCCGGTGGTTGCTGAGTTGTTTAATCCTTCAGGCCAGTTGATCGAATCGATCTATAGCAATCATCCGGTAGGCAACCTGTATACCTTTACGCTGTCCACTCCACTGAATGCGCCGACGGGTAACTGGGAAGCGGTTGTACGGGTCGGCGGACAGGATTTTCACCATCCGCTGCGGATAGAAACTGTGGTGCCAAACCGACTTAAGGTCGAGCTCGATCTGGCGGACGATATCCGCTTGCAAAACCGGGTTCAAAAAATGGTCGACCTGCACTCCCAGTGGCTGCATGGTGCTCCTGCAAGTGGTTTAAAGGCCGATGTATCGGTCACCCTGGTGCCGGTAAGAACTCAGTTTGCCGGTAAGTTCCCCGAATATATCTTTGATGACCCGGCCCGGGATTATCGTGCCAGCAAAATGAAGTTGTTTGAAGGGCCCCTGGATGAACAGGGTGATGCGCATTTTGATCTGGAGATTGACAGCAGTACACCGCCCCCGGGCATGCTTAAAGCGCGGTTTACTAACCGGGTGTTTGAAGAGAGCGGCCAGTTTAGCAGTAATAGTTTCTCCCGGCCGTTTGACTACTACGACCGTTATCTGGGGATGTTGCTGCCAAAAGGTGATGCCGCCCGGGGAATGTTGCTGACCGATGAAGACCATAAAACCCGTCTGGTGGTGCTTGATAAAGCTGGCCAGCCGGTGGCGAACACCAATCTTGAGATCAGCCTCTATAAGCTGGAGTGGAAATGGTGGTATGAGAAGAGCAATGAGTCTCTGGCGCGTTATACCGATGCGAAGCACAGCAAAGCTATTGCCAGTGGCGAGGCGATCACGGATGAAAATGGCATGGCCGAATGGCCGCTGAGAGTGAATTATCCTCAATGGGGACGTTATCTGGTACGTGCCTGTATTGCCGGTGAAGATACCCATTGTACCGGTAAGGTCGTCTACATTGACTGGCCTGGCTGGGCAGGCCGGCAGCAGGAATCGCAAGGCGATAATGTTGATCGTCTGACGCTGTTCAGTGATAAGAAAAATTATCAGGTGGGTGAGACTGCGACGGTGACACTGCCGGAGCTTAAAGACGGACGTGCACTGGTGACCGTGGAATCGGCTACTCAGGTGTTGAAACAGTTCTGGGTAGAGCAGGATGCGCAGAAAAAAATGCTCCAGCAGGAGATTGAGATTGCCATCACTCCGGAGATGGCGCCGAATATTTATCTCAGCGTGACCTATCTTCAGCCCCACGCCAGCCGAGAGAATGACCGCCCGATGCGACTGATGGGCATTATCCCCCTGCAGGTTGAAGATCCGCAGAAACATCTCCATCCAGTGATTTCAACGGTAGATCAGGTTAGCTCACGCGCCAGCTTTGATATTAAGGTCGCTGAATCTGATGGACGCCCCATGACTTATACCCTGGCGCTGGTCGATGAGGGGTTACTGGGGCTGACTAACTACAGAACGCCCGATCCGTTTGATTACTTTTATCAGCGTCAGGCACTGCAGGTGAAAACCTGGGATCTGTATAAAGATGTAGCGGGTGCATACAGTGGTGAACTCCATGGTCTGTTGCCTGTTGGCGGCAGTGATGCCGAGTCTGACGATGATAAAGGCAAGAAGAACCGCCGGTTTCCGCCACTAGTGCAGTTTATCGGTAGTTTCACGCTGGCTGCCGGTGAACAGCGCATCCATCATGTCACGTTGCCGATGTATCTCGGTGCGGTACGGGTGATGGTGGTGGCCGAACAGGAAACTGCTTACGGTAAAGCGGAACATGAAGTGATCGTGCGGGATGATATTTCGGTATTTCCAACCCTGCCAAGGGTGATGAAAACCAATGAGCAGGCTCTGGTACCGGTGGAGCTGTTTAATAACACTGCTGAACCGGCCCCCGTGGAGATCAGTCTGCAGGTGAATAATACCGATACTCAGGTGCAGGTTGAGCAGACAACACAGCAACTGACTCTGCCGCCATACTCGTCTGCCATCGCCAGTTTTGCGGTGCATACCGGGAATACGACGGGTAAAGCGGAATTTACAATCGAGCTGGCGTCAGCAACTGCTCAGAGTCAGCAAACGGTTTATCTGGATATTAATGCCCCCAGTGAACGGGAAACCCAGACAACCTCTTTCCTTGTTAAGCCCGAGTCTTCAGAGGATATCAGAGTTGAAGCCCTGGGGGTTTCTGGCAGCAATCAGGCATCGCTGGCGCTCAGTTTGTTTAAGCCGGTCAGTCTGAAATCGCGCATGGATTTTCTGGTGCGTTATCCGCACGGCTGTATTGAACAGACGACCTCTTCTGTCTTTCCACAGCTGTATCTTGGACAACTCAGCCGGATAGCAGAGAAGCAGCAGTCTGAAATTAAAAAGAATATTTCGGCAGGAATTGACCGGTTGCAATCGTTCCAGACTCTGGAAGGTGGCTTTTCCTACTGGCCGGGACAGGCTAAGAGTAACGCCTGGGGCACTAATTATGCCGGACACTTCCTGCTATTGGCGCGGCAGGCCGGTTATGAGGTGCCCGAGAGTCTGATGCGGCAGTGGCTCTCCTATCAATATCTGCAATCTAACTTTGCCGTCGATAGTACGGATACGGAAAAGGTTAAAGCACAGGCATACCGGCTGTTTACCCTGAGTCTTTATGGTAAGCCTAACTGGTCCGCTATGTATCGTCTTAAAGCGTTGCAGGTGGATGACAGTGCCAGTGTGGCATTGCAGGCGCTGGCCTATCTTAATGCCGGACAGGAGGATGTTGCCCGGTCACTGATCTCCGAAGGGTTAGCGGCGGTGGATCAGTATGACACTAACTCTGCCAGTTTTGGTTCGGTGTTGCGTGATAAAGCGCTGTTCCTGATGCTCTATGCCCGTTTGGCTGACACGGTTAAAGCCACTGAGCTGGCGGAAGAGATTGCCGGGCAGCTGGCGGATGACCATTGGCACAGTACCCAGTCGACAGCCTATGCGCTGGTCGCTTTAGCTCGCTATCAACAGGCACAGCAGGCTTTCAGTGGTTCCGGTAAGGCAAGCTCGCCTGTGGTTGTGGCGCAGAAGGGCAATCAGCAGACTCTGGAGGTGACTCCGCAGGTCAGTGAAGTGGCGCTGTCAAATAACGATGCCGAAGCAACTGTCAGCATCAGTAACGCTGGTCTTGAGCCTGTCTGGCTAACGCTGACGCAAAGCTGGGTTCCTGAGCCGGGTTCTGAGCTTGAATATGCCGAGGGTCTGGCCCTTGAGGTGGATTATGAAGACAGCGAAGGTAAATCGGTTGCGGTTGATCGTTTACCTCAGGGCGCTAATATCACCGCTCATATCCGGCTGAGTAATATCACCAAGCATGAGATCAGTAATATCGCGCTGAATTTTTGGGCTGCCAGTGGCTGGCAGATCGACAACGAGCGGGAAGCCTGCTCTGAAGCGGCCTGTCAGTTTGATTATGTGGATATCCGTGATGATCGGGTGAGTGCCTATATGGGGCTGAAGGCCGGCGAAGCGAAGACCCTGTCAATATCGATGAATGCTTCGTTTGTGGGTCAGTTCTATCTTCCGGCGGCATCCGCTTATGCGATGTATAACGATAAGCTGAGAGCTCAGGTGAAAGGTCAGAGTGTTGCGGTTATCGCGGCTGATAAATAGACGCTGGATCTTAGCGGTTGCGGTACTGGTAACGGTTTTCGGCCTGTCTTTATGGTGGCCGTTACCCGATCCGCTGTTCAGTAAGCCGCTGTCTCGTTTACTGCTGGACCAGAACGGTCAGTTACTCAGTGCCCGGATCGCTGCGGATCAACAGTGGCGGTTTCAGGCGGTATCGTCACTGCCTGACGCTTATACGACGTCGCTGATACAGTATGAAGATAAGCGTTTTATGTCTCACCCCGGGGTTGATCCTCTGGCGATTTTCCGGGCGTTTTATCTTAATCTGAAAGCCGGGCACATTGTCAGTGGCGGAAGTACTATTACCATGCAACTGGCGCGAATGGTCGATGGTAACCGTGCCCGTACCTGGTGGCAGAAGTTACAGGAACTGCATCTAGCATTACGACTGGAGATGCAGCTGTCAAAGCAGCAGATTCTGATGCTGTATGCAGCGAATGCCCCGATGGGCGGCAATACCGTAGGGATTGAAGCGGCCGCCTGGCGCTACTTTGGTCGTCGTTTAACCGAGCTGAGCTGGTCTGAATCTGCCTTGTTAGCGGTGCTGCCCAACAGTCCATCGGCGATGCATCTTTCCCGTAGCCGGAAGCAACTGCAGCATAAACGGGATTTTCTCCTGCACAAGTTATGGCAGAACGGAATTCTGAGTGAACAGGATTTCCGCCTGTCATTGCTTGAGCCGATCCCGGACAAACCGCAACCCTGGCCTGCTCAGGCACAACATCTGCTTGACCGGCTTAGTCAGGAATTGCCCGATCAGGCGGTGTTTCATACGCAGATCGACCGTCGGCTGACCCGTAAAATTGAGTTTATATTACAGCAGCACAGTCAGCGGCTCGGCGGGCTTGGGATCAATAATCTGGCGCTGATTGTCGTTGATAATGCCACGCTGCAGGTTAAAGCTTATTTTGGCAACGTCCCTTTCAGCAACCGTGCTGTGTTTGCCCCTTATGTGGATATTGCCAGTCAGCCACGCTCTTCGGGTAGTACGCTTAAGCCATTTTTATATGCCTCAATGCTGGATAGCGGGGATATCACTCCGAAGATGCTGATTCCTGATATACCGACAGCCTATGGTAGCTATCAGCCGACCAATTATGATGAGTCATACCGGGGGGCTGTTTCGGCACGCCAGGCACTCACGGCTTCGTTAAATATTCCCTCCGTGCGGATGCTTGATCAGTACAGTTATCAGGCCTTCTACGACCAGTTAAAACAGCTTGGCTTCAGCCATCTGTTTCGTGCGCCGGATGATTATGGATTATCCCTTATTCTGGGAGGCGCAGAGGTGAGTCTGGTTGATCTGACGGCGGCTTACGCCTACCTCAGTCGTCAGGCTCAGAGCGCAGCCCCTGTACTTCAGCAGGGATTGAATTACGGTGCCAGCAGGTTGACGGAGTCGCAGCGATCGCCGATTAGTCAGGGAGCTGCCTGGTTAACGCTGGATGCATTGTCTGATGTGACCCGGCCGGGACTGCATAAGATGCACCGTCTGTTTTCTGGTTCTGCGAAGGTGGCATGGAAAACCGGCACCAGCTATGGCTTGCGCGATGGCTGGGCTATTGGTACGAATCAGAGCGTGACAGTGGGGGTGTGGACCGGGAATGCTAATGGCGAGGGGCGTCCATTGCTGACAGGAACGACAGCGGCCGCTCCGGTGTTGTTTGATACGCTCAATATTATTCCGGCATCAGGCTGGCCGGAGATGCCGGATGCCTCGCTGAAGTCTGTACAGGTGTGCAAGGATAATGGCTTTCTGCCAAAATTTGACTGTCTCAGGCAACGGGTATTGATTCCAGCTGCCGCACAGTTTGAAAAAGTCAGTCCACATCACTTTCAGGTGGCTATTGATAATCGCTCAGGCCTGCGTACCAGCGTGAGTTGCAATGCGGCTGCGAAGGTTGTCAGTAAAACATTTTTCCAGTTGCCGCCGTCTCAGGCGAGTTACTATCGTATTTCACATCCCGGTTATTCGCCGGTGCCTGACTTTGATTCAGCCTGCTTACCTGATCGGAGGAGGCTGGCTGGCAATTTTGAAATTATTTATCCGGGGATGGGACAGGTAATCAGTTTACCTAAATATCTCAATGGTCAGCGGGGGGAGGTTGTATTACGCGCCAGTGCAAAGAAAGACTCTGCCAGGCTTTACTGGCATCTGGATAAACATTATCTGGGTATGACCCGGACGTTTCATGAATTAGCGGTCTCATTATCGGAAGGCCAGCACCGTCTGCGGCTGGTAGATGAGCAGGGCGTATGGCAAGAGGTGACATTCTCGGTGGTCAGATAACCTTTATCTGCTTACCTGAGAGGGCAAATCGGATGCAATCGTCAGATTTTTGCACTTAAAACGTTGATCAATACCGGGTGATGGTATACAACTAAGGTATAACCAAGGACTAGAAAGTGATCTCTTTTGTCCCTCCGTATACCTATATTGAGGGGCAGCATAATAATAAAGCAACCGAAAGTGTTGCAGGAGCAGGTGCATATGAATTCTTTTTTGAAGGATCAAAATGATTTTTTTGCTTTTCTTCAGGGTTCAGGAGTTCCGGTAAAACAAACCTGGACCCCCCAGCAGTGTAGTCAGGCAGCGCTTGCCTGGCTTGTCGACCAGAACGATGTTATCCGGACGCAGTTTGCTGTGACCGTCACCGAATTACAGGATAATGATCAGGTAATGCAACCCGAGATAAAAGAGGCGTTGTCTATTCTGGTGGATAATTGATTTGTATTACAGCGCCACTGTCTGATCGCCAGGGTCGCTCTCGATGTAATGATTCGTTCCCCGCTCAGAGAGTCATTTCCGGTTTGAGTTCATATTCACACAGCTTGTCGATAATAGGCTGCAGTTGAGCATATCGTTCTGATTCTTTGACGTATACAGCATAAACAGAGCGTTTTACCGGTTTGATATTGCTAACCCGGTAAAGTTTTTCTGACGCCAGGTAGGGGCCAGCGAGGACCAGTGGTAGAAAAGCTGAGCCGCCATGGCTGAGAATAAACTCCAGTGCTATCTGGCTTTGTTCCGTGTGTAAAATGGGGGTGAGTGGTTTCTTAAACAGCTTATTGATCCTCAGATTAAACGCCATTCCCCAGTCAACAAAGATAAAGTCATGCTCCTGAACCTGTTCAGAGACCAGCTCAGGAAGGTTGCTGACCAGTACGAGTTCTATCTGACCAATCTGTTGCTGATTCAGCTCTTTGAGACTCGGAGGGTCGAGTACAATAGCTAAATCCAGTGTGCCCGAAAGAAGCGAGCGGGTGAGTTCCAGATGATTATTAATCTCGGTCCTGATCGCCATATTAGGGAAGCTTTCCGCCAGCTTTGGCAGCGTAGATTGCAGAAAAGTCCCCCACAGATTTGTGATACCTCCTAGTACCAGTTGCAGGTCCTGTTCTACTGAGATTGCCACGTCCTGCAGCGCTACTTGCCAGTTCTTTATGATGTTGTCCGCATGAGGGATCAGTCGTTCACCTGCGGCTGTCAGCAAAATATTATTGCGCTGACGGGTAAACAGCGGAACGCCAACCAGATCCTCCAGGTGCCTGATCCTGAAACTGACAGCGGACTGCGTCAGGTAGAGGTTCTGAGCGGCCTTGCCAAAGTGACGGGTTCGGGTGACTTCAAGAAATGTGCGTAATAGTCCGATTTCCATAGGATGAAGTAACAGCTCGGTATAAGTTCAGTGAGTATTTCGATTAGTAATTTTGATCGAATTAATAAAAAAGGATCATTTTACAGCTTTCCAAACTGTGATAATAATCGAATTGTACTTTAAACAGTATGCAAAAAAATGATCGAATATTTTTATGGTCAGACACCCTGCTGCTGCATGTTCGGTATCAGCTGTCTGGTCAGGTGAAACGCAACTAGTTGTGCGCACATCATGAAAGCCCTTGAGGTATTTAAAGAGAAGCATTATGAGTAACAGAAATCGTGTCAATAACTACTCAGATGACCAGGATGACTGGGATGAAGAATTCGATAGTTATAAAGGCAGCAGGCGTCGCGTACGCCAGATCCGGGCTGTAGATTTTGACTCTGACGATTTTGGCGACGAAGCAGATGACGATCTGCCGGAAGAGCTTGGTCGTAAGTTGCACAGTCGTCGCAGAGATATCGAAGACCGTCTTGAGCGGCAACGGTTGAAACGCGATATTTTTGGCGATATGGACCGGCTTTAACCGGTTGGACATTCAATTAAAGCAGACAGTGGTCTGCTTTTTTTTGATCTGAAGCAGCATTTGTATGTCTGGTTAGCCAATAATAGGAGTTTTTCTTATATACCCGTTTGCTAATATTTCTGAAAATAGTCGGAGAGTCGTGAGATCAATATGGACGTTGCTAGAGTATCACGGCTGGCAGTTACTGATTAAATAAGGAGTGCTGAATGCATACGGGAACAGTTAAGTGGTTTAATAATGCGAAGGGGTTTGGTTTTATTGTTTCTCCTGACTTCGAAGAGGACCTGTTTGTCCACTATTCAGCTATTGTTACTGAAGGTTATAAAAGTCTGAAAACTGGTCAGTCTGTTCAGTTTGAAGCTTCGCCAAAAGATGTTGGCATTCACGCCGTCAATATCACTCCTGTTGCTGTCGCTTAATCAGCATCAGATCCCCTCTTTATATGCAGCCTTTCAGGCTGCATATTTCTTTGGTTAATCGCGATAGTGCTGAGAGAGTTTCAGCCATCTGTGTTACTTCATAAACCCCCGTCATTGATTGCTGAACCTGAAAGTATGAGGCCTCAATGGCTACCATCATCTGTGTTGGCTATCCCTTTTCAGGAGAGCAGGGTGCCCTTAGCAATTTATGCTTGCGGCCAGTCAGGCCGGGCTGCCTGGGATCTGCTTCTGCTCGATGAGTAATGAGTGCAGCGTGGCGCTGCTATTTTAGCTGGATTGTTTCTTTAGCTGGATAGTTGCTTTAGCTGGATAGTTGCGGCTGAATCAAAACCACTTCTGATCTCCGTTTTTGCGCCAGCCGTTGGAATTAGTGAAGTAGTAAGGACTCATTGCAATCTGCTGAGATGTAATCTCCATCCGCGTTTTTTTAACGCTCTATCAGGTAGTGGTCTTTTCCGGAGTGGTGTTTCCCTGAGTGGCGTTTCCTGGTCTGCTCTGCTGGATAGGGACATGGGTTTCATGAACGCACCTGCCACCTGTGAATGATATATTCGGCTAACCAATCCCAATCCACCGCCTGTTTCACCCTCCGACTGATTGGAACGCAGCAGATCGCTTCCCCCTCATTATTAATTGTTTAGAGTAAATGCAATTAATATCTGTATGTTTTTAACTATTAACTGATATGACTCATGTTTTTTACTCCTGTTTATTTATATTTAATTGTTTTTTATTCTGAATATTTGTGATTACCCATATTGGGTAATCTGAGGTTGGTGGATTTTTTGATTTATGTATATTAAATGATTTTTATTATTTTCTCTTTTCCGGTAGCTGTGTTGTTTAACAATAGAGCTCCGGAAATATTCATATTGTGGTTTCTTTTTTTAGTTATCGAATTCACACGATGAGTTGGTGATTAAAATTTATTCTTATCTGTTTTATCAATGATTATCCTACATAAGGAATAGTGAAGTGAATGGATTGTTAGGCAAGATTAAAGTACGCAATAAAATGTTGTTGATGGTAATGGTTTCGGTGATAAGTTTGTTACTGATGGAGGGCTTATCGCTTAAATCTGCGTGGGATGACATAAACCACGAGCGTCGGTTAGCTCTGCATCAGCTTGTAGATGTAGCGTCATCTCTGATGGATAGCCAGGCAGAGCTCGTTTCTCTGGGCAAAAAAACTAAAGAAGAGGGGCTTGAATATATATTGAATGATCTGAGGGGATTACGTTTCGGTGATGGAGAATATTTCTATGTTGTTAACTCAGATTATAAAATGTTGATGCATCCTCTTGATAATAAGCTTGAGGGAAAAAGTCGTGCCGATTTAAAAGATACAAACGGTAAGCCATTCATTAAAGAGCTGGTGAACTCTGCTGTGGAAAATGGTGAAGGCTATGTTGAGTATTATTGGAATCGTACACCCGGGGCTGATCCTGCGCGTAAATTATCGTTATCACATTACGATAAATATTGGGGTCTGGTGGTGGTAACCGGTATATATACACAGGATATTGTGGCGGCATTCAAGGATAAGATAACCTATTCTGCGGGATTACTGGCTGGCGTTCTGCTGCTTGTTGGTTTTTTATCGGTGATGATAACCCGGTCTGTCTTGGGGCCTGTGAATGCGTTGTCCCTTGTCATGCTACGTTCTTCCGAAAATCGGGATCTGACGTTACGGACTGACATTAACAGTACGGATGAATTTGGCCAGATGGGACAGTCTTTCAATCAGATGATGAAGAGCTTCCATGATTTAATTGTCGAGCTGACGGCGGCAACATCGCAGGTTGCCAGTGCGTCAATTGAGCTGTCTGCAACGACTGAGGTTACCCGACAGGGGATGAAGAAACAGCAGGAGGAAACCACCCTGGTTGCGACGGCAATGACTGAGATGAATGCGACCGTTCATGAAGTGGCGCAAAATACTCAGGAAGCCGCCCGGGCTGCTAATTCTGCGGCAACTGCTGCGCAAGCGGGTACCTCTGTGGTTGGACAATCGATTACTGCGGTAGAGTCTCTTTCGTCACGGTTGAGCGAGTCAGCCACGCTGACTCAGACGTTAGAGGCTGAGAGTGTCAATATTGCTACTACTTTGGATGTGATCAACGGTATTGCGGAGCAGACTAATCTGCTGGCGTTGAATGCCGCTATTGAAGCTGCGCGGGCAGGTGATATGGGGCGGGGCTTCGCTGTAGTGGCTGACGAAGTCCGCTCTCTTTCAGCCAGGACTGCAGAGTCTACACAGGAGATATCTAAGGTGATTGAGCGGTTACAGGCTGTGACAAAAGCGACGGTCAATGCAATTAGTAGCAGCAGTGATGAGGCCAGTAGCGTTGTTAAGCAAGCATTAGAAGCGGGCGATGCTCTGAAGCAGATTACGTCGGCGGTTGAGCGGATTGATACCATGACTATTCAGGTCGCGAGTGCCGCTGAAGAGCAGAGTCTGGTCGCTGAGGATATTAATAAAAACGTGGTGAATATCAATAATGTTACCGAAGAAAGCTCTGAGGGGGCAGAGCAGATAGCCCTTGCCAGTGATGAACTGGCACAATTGTCTGAACACCTGAAAGAAGTAACAGAGCGTTTTACTGTGTAGGTTTTTCTGCCTGTTTTATTTCATCTTTAATACACACATAAGGAGCGCTACCGCTCCTTTTTTGCAGTGTCTTATACCTTGTCGGCCAATGCTGTTCTGTACTAACTGATCATCTCAGGCCTGAACGAATATCCAGATAGCGTGAAATTGAGTGTTACCCCGTCAATCACAGCGGTAACAGATGATCATTCTTTAGCGGTTGAGAACCGGTCTACCAGAATGTTATTCGTGCTGCGAAGTGTTCGCGCCATCTCCCGGGCCAGGTTCATCATCAGAATGCCGAACTCAAGTGGGTGACGCAGATGAAAATCGTGAAACACGCCGGAGTCTATCTCCACTGAGATGACGGGGTCACAGGCGAGCGCCCGTCCCACCCGGTCATGCAGTGCAATCATACTGACAAAGCCGATCTGCTCACCGGTTTTATATTGGCGGATGAAAGCATAGCGGCCATCATGATATTTACAGTAATCGACAGACCCCGCCAGAATAACGTGAAAGCTGTCGCCGGGCTTGCCCGGGCTGAACAGTTGCTCTCCTGCTGTGAATTCACGGATCACCCCATGTTCAAAAAGCCAGAGGATAGCTGTGTCGGGTAGTGCGCCGAATACCGATGCATTGTGGAACGAGCTTAATGGATAACGCTTTAGCAGCTGCTGGCTGGTGATTATGTTCATCGATTGATTCCTACATCCCCTGATTCACAGTGTAGTACGGTTGGCATTATTTTCAGATCTTTTTACCGATGATTGGTCACATGGTTCGGAGAGAGTCAGGCGCTGTGTTGCTGCGCATTATTGCCACAGAGATCTATACTGTGGATAGCTTTGATACAGATTCAGGATTTACTGTTATTAATTAGGTTTCATTAGTACACGCTATTAATCATGTGAAGGTGATAGTTAACAGGGAGTTGTGATATTTGTTCGTTCAAAGTGATACAAAAAAGTTGTCAATAATATATATTTGTGTAATATTAAATCGAGACCGGATAGGCTGGCTTTTACGCGCCAGAGCGTTTGACGCTCTAAGCTGCTGAAAGCAGGTGATTCCAGCAAAATAAGAATGAGGACATAACATGACAGATGCCTATATCTGCGACGCCATCCGAACGCCTTTTGGACGTTATGGTGGTGGACTTTCCGCTGTTCGGGCTGACGATCTGGGTGCGGTGCCTATTAAGGCGCTGATGGATCGCAATCCACAGGTGGACTGGACTCAGGTAGATGACATTATCTACGGCAATGCTAATCAGGCCGGTGAAGATAACCGTAACGTTGCACGTATGGCCGCGTTACTGGCCGGCATGCCGACTGCGGTGCCCGGTACTACAATCAACCGGTTATGTGGTTCCGGTATGGATGCCATCGGTATGGCAGCCCGCGCGATAAAAGCCGGTGAAACAGAGCTGATGATCGCTGGTGGTTGTGAATCGATGTCCCGTGCCCCTTTTGTGATGGGTAAAGCGGAGACCGCTTTCAGCCGCACGCCGAATGGCCTCTATGACACGACCATTGGCTGGCGCTTTATCAATAAGAAGATGAAAGCTGAGTATGGCGTGGATAGCATGCCGGAAACGGCTGAGAACGTTGCTGAAGAGTTTAATATTTCCCGCGAAGATCAGGATCTGTTCGCCCTGCGTAGTCAGCAGAAAACCGCTGCAGCAATGGCTGCCGGACTGTTCCAACAAGAGATCGTACCGGTGGTGATTCCGCAGCGTAAAGGCGAGCCATTGGTGGTGGATACCGATGAGCATCCCCGTGGTTCAACAACCCTGGCTGATCTGTCTAAACTGAAAGCGCCGTTCCGTGAAGGTGGCTCCGTCACTGCAGGTAATGCGTCCGGCGTGAATGATGGTGCCTGTGCATTGTTGATCGCTTCTGCATCAGCTGCCGAAAAGTATGGTTTAACACCTAAAGCCCGGGTTGTGGGCATGGCAACAGCAGGGCTGGCACCACGTATTATGGGTTTTGGCCCTTCGCCTGCGACGAAAAAAGTACTGGAAAAAACCGGACTGACACTGGAGCAGATGGATGTTATCGAGCTGAATGAGGCGTTTGCATCTCAGGGGCTGGCGGTGATGCGTGATCTGGGACTGGCTGATGATGCAGCCCATGTCAATCCGAACGGTGGGGCTATCTCGCTGGGGCACCCTCTGGGAGCCAGTGGTGCCCGTCTGGTAACGACGGCGATGTATCAGTTGCATCGCACCGGTGGCCGCTATGCGCTCTGCACCATGTGTATTGGTGTTGGGCAGGGTATCGCCATCATCATTGAGCGAGTGTAATTCTGTGTGACACATTAATCAGCCTGCCAGGACCGAATGCCTTGCGGGCTGATTGTTAAATGTTCTGAATACCGCAATATAAGAAATACAGGACGAGCAAAGTTATGAAATATGATAAGCATCCCCGCCGGGCGCTTGATCCCATTGAAACAGCCAGTATTGATGAACTGCGTGCTCTGCAGTTGGTGCGCATGCAGTGGAGTATTGCGCACGCTTTTAATAATGTACCGGCCTATAAAAAGCTATGCGATCAGCATGGTGTCCATCCCTTTGAATTAAAGCAGCTGGACGATCTGCAGCATTTTCCGTTTACCACTAAGGCATATCTGCGTGATGCCTATCCGTTTAACTCCTTTGCGGTGCCGATGACCGATGTGGTGCGGGTGCATGCCTCCTCGGGCACGACCGGTAAACCAACAGTTGTGGGTTATACCCAGAATGATATTGATGTCTGGGCCGATGTGGTGGCCCGTTCTATTCGCGCTGCGGGTGGTCATGCGGGGGATAAGGTTCATATCTCTTATGGGTATGGTTTATTTACCGGCGGTATGGGGGCGCACTACGGTGCGGAACGCCTTGGCTGTACGGTGATTCCGATGTCCGGCGGTCAGACCGAGAAGCAGGTTCAGCTGATGAATGATTTCGATCCCGATATCATCATGGTCACTCCGTCTTACATGCTCAATATCATCGATGAAATTGAACGTCAGGGGCTGGATCCTCACAAGATGGCACTGCGTTGTGGCATCTTTGGTGCCGAACCCTGGACCGATGAGATGCGTAAAAACATCGAAAACCGTCTGGGTATCGATGCGGTGGATATCTACGGTCTGTCAGAAGTGATGGGGCCGGGTGTGGCGATGGAGTGTATCGAAACCAAAGATGGCCCCACCATCTGGGAAGACCATTTCTATCCGGAGATTATCGATCCGAATACCGGTGCAGTGTTGCCCGATGGTGAATACGGCGAGTTGGTGTTTACCTCGCTGACTAAAGAAGCCCTGCCGATTATCCGTTATCGCACCCGTGATCTGACCCGTCTTCTGCCGGGTACTGCGCGGCCGATGCGGCGTATCGATAAGATCACCGGTCGTTCCGACGACATGATGATTATCCGCGGTGTGAACGTCTTCCCAACTCAGATCGAAGAACAGATTCTGAAGATCTCGGCACTGGCACCTCACTATGAGATCGTGGTTGAGAAACAGGGCAACCTTGACACCGTGTTGGTGAAGGTTGAGCTCACACAGGAAGCAGCGAATGCCAGTCAGGAGCCGATTGCTAAAGAACTGGCACACCATATTAAGGCCGTGGTGGGTATCTCGACCAAAATTGAAGTGCTGACGCCGGGGACTATTCCGCGTTCTGAAGGTAAGGCCAAGCGGGTATTTGATAACCGCCCGAAAGCACAGTAATCGCGGCGGCAATAGCCTGAACGCCAATATAAAAAAGCCATCGCAAAGGATCTGTTTATCAGGTCTGCAGACGAAGTGGAGACGTTAAAATGACAACACCTCAAGAAGAAAACTTCATGCGTAAGATTTCGGCCGAAGAGAAGATCGAGCCGAAAGACTGGATGCCCGATGCCTATCGTAAAAACCTGATTCGGCAGATCTCCCAGCATGCTCATTCCGAAGTGATCGGTATGCAGCCTGAAGGGAACTGGCTGACCCGTGCGCCGTCTCTGCGTCGCAAGGCGATTCTGCTGTCCAAGATTCAGGATGAAGCTGGCCACGGACTGTATCTGTACAGTGCCTGTGAAACCCTGGGTATCTCCCGTTCAGAGATGATTGAGCAGTTACAAAGCGGTGCAGCCAAATACTCCTCTATCTTTAACTATCCCACCCTGACCTGGGCGGATGTTGGCGCGATTGGCTGGCTGGTGGATGGCGCGGCGATTGTCAATCAGGTGTCTCTGCAGCGCACCTCTTACGGCCCCTATTCCCGAGGCATGATTCGCATCTGTAAAGAGGAATCCTTCCATCAGCGTCAGGGTTATGAAGCGATGCTGGCACTGGCTAAAGGCTCAGAAGGTCAGAAAGCGATGGCCCAGGATGCGCTGGACCGCTTCTACTGGCCGGCGCTGATGATGTTTGGTCCTCACGATTCAGAATCCGCTCATTCGCAAAAGTCGATGGAGTGGAAAATCAAGCGTGAAACCAATGATGACCTGCGGCAGAAGTTTGTGGATCAGACAGTAAAACAGATCGAAGTGCTGGGGCTGGAACATCCGGACAAAAATATCAAATGGAACGAAGAGCGTGGCCATTACGACAGCAGCGACCTGAACTGGGATGAGTTCTGGAGTGTTATCAATGGCAACGGTCACTGCAACCGCCAGCGTGTTGAACACCATGTTGCCGCTCATGATGAGGGTGAATGGGTTCGCGACGCAATCACAGCCTATAACGAAAAGAAACGTGCTAAAAACGCACAGCATGCGGCATAAGGGGTAGATGAGATGACAACCGTTACTGAAAAACTGGAACTGTTTGAAGTGTTTGTACGTTCCAAGCGTGGTCTGGACCATAAACATGTTGGCAGCCTGCATGCTGAAGATCATGAGCAGGCACTGGAATATGCCCGCGACTGTTACACCCGTCGTAGTGAAGGCGTCAGCATCTGGGTGGTTAAATCCAGCGATATCTGCGCCTCTCAGGAAGATGATGCCGATTGCTTCTATGATCCAAGCGATGACAAACCCTACCGTCATGCGACCTATTACGTTTTGCCTGACCCAGTAAACAACATGTGATCGGGGAGAATCGAATATGAGTGATCAGATTAAACAAGCAACACAGGAATACGCGACCCGTCTGGGCGATGATTCTGTGGTACTGGGGCACCGGATCTCCGAATGGGTTAGCTATGGGCCTTTCCTGGAAGAGGATATCGCCTACGGTAACGTAGCACTGGACTACATCGGTCGTGCGCGGATGTTTTACACCTATGCCGCAGAGCTGGCCGATGATGGCCGTGATGAAGACGACTTCGCCTATATGCGCAACGATCGTGAATATCGCAATCTGTTGTTGATGGAACTGCCAAAAGGTGACTTTGCTTACTCGCAGGTGCGTCAGTTGTTTGCCGATGTCTACTACACCCTGATGTTGCCGGAGCTGCTGCAATCTAAAGATGAAACCCTGTCTGCGATTGCCGCTAAAGCGATCAAAGAGACGAAATACCATCTGCGCCGTAGTCGTGACTGGGTATTGCGCCTGGGTGATGGTACTGACGAGAGTCATCAGCGTGCTCAGAAAGCGGTTGATCAGCTGTGGGGTTATACCCATGAGCTGTTCGATATGGATGAGACGGAACAGTTGCTGGCGGATGCCGGTATCGGTGTCAATGTTGCCGGGCTGCGTGATCGCTGGCTAGAGATGGTGAGCGCTATTCTGACGGAAGCGACGCTGACCGTGCCTGAAGACAGCTGGGCTGTTCGCGGTGGTCGCACCGGTTATCACACCGAGAATCTGGGTCATATGCTGACAGAGATGCAGATCGTGCACCGGTCTCACCCTGGTTGTAAGTGGTAACGGCTTATGAACGAGATCTCACTGATGCCTGAAGAGCAGTACCAGCGTCTGCAACAGCGTAATGCTGACGATGTGAAAGTGCTCTGGGACCTGCTTGACTCAATAAAAGATCCTGAGATCCCTGCACTGAGTATCTGGGATCTGGGTATTTTACGTGATGTACAGCGTCACGGTGAACAGGTGACCGTCACCATCACGCCAACCTATTCAGGTTGCCCGGCGATGGACAATATTACCACCGACGTGATTCAGCTGTTGAATGACAATGGTTATCGCGATGCGACGGTAAAATTGTCACTCTCGCCAGCCTGGAGCTCGGAGTGGATGTCGCCAGAAGGGCGCAGGAAGTTACGGCAGTATGGTATTGCACCGCCCGAAGATGCTGGCCTGGATGACGATGGGCTGACTCCGGATGCGCATGCAGCCTGTCCCCACTGCGCTTCACGTAATACCCGCAGAATCAGTGAGTTTGGTTCCACCGCCTGTAAAGCACTGTTTCAGTGTGATGATTGTGGTGAACCATTCGATTATTTCAAAAAGATCTGATGATTAATCAGCTCTATAAAAACAAAAGGTGAAGCATGTCAGACACCAATTTCTACACGCTGAAAATCGCCGATGTGCAGCCGGAAACGGACACAGCGATCTGCGTCAGTTTTGCAGTACCGGCTGAACTAACCGATAAGTTTACATTTATTCAGGGTCAGTTTCTGACTCTGCGTGCCACCATTGATGGCGAAGATGTGCGTCGATCCTACTCGATCTGCTCTGGCGTTAATGATGGTCATATGCGGGTAGGTATCAAACGGGTTAAGAACGGTAAGTTCTCTAATTATGCCAACGATACCTTCAAGCCAGGGATGTCCGTTGAGGTGATGCCGCCGCAGGGGAGCTTCTATACAGAACTGAGCCCTGAAAACAGCAAAAACTATATGTGTATTGCGGTAGGCTCCGGTATTACGCCGATGATCTCCATTATTAAATCTGCACTGGAGAGTGAGCCGGGTTCAAAGGTGACGCTGATCTATGGTAACCGCCGCAGTAACTCCGTGATGTTTAAGGATGAACTGAACTTCGTTAAGAACCGTTATATGAACCGCTTCCAGTGGATCAATATTATGGACTATGAAGATCAGGGCGCTGATCTGCTGAACGGACGGATCGACAATGCCAAAGGTTATGCCCTGCAGAAAGCCGGACTGATCAATATTAAATCGGTTGATGACGCCTTTATCTGTGGCCCAGAGTCGATGATGTCTGAGATTTCCCGGGGTTTCCGTCTGGAGGGCCTGACCGATGAGCAGATTCACTATGAACTGTTCGCTAACTCCTCGGCAGATTCGAAAGAGATGCTGGAAAAAGCCGCTAAACGTAAAGAGCAGTTTGGTGAAGAGAAGATGTCTAAAGTGACCGTGCGTGCCGATGGCCGGGCGGTGATGTTTGATCTGGCGGCAGTGGGTGAGAATATCCTCGATGCCGGCATGCATAACGGTCTCGACCTGCCATACTCTTGTAAAGCGGGTGTCTGTTCTACCTGTAAATGTAAGCTGGTGGAAGGGCAGGTGGATATGGATATCTCCCACGGTCTTGAACAGCACGAGATTGAGGCGGGTTATATCCTCAGCTGTCAGGCACATCCTATCTCTGACACTGTTGTGGTGGACTTCGACCAGCGTTGATAACTCACGCTTAAGGTTGTTTAACCCGGCTCAGGCCGGGTTTTTTATGGCCTGAAAACAGCAAGCGGTTTATGGTCTGACATCCGTGGTGACCTGAAAGTTTACATTTCAATTAATTCGGCTATTGAGCTTTTTGATACTCGTCTGGTTGCTGTTTATTTGCTATGGTTGCGCCAAATTATGGCTGACAGCAGGGAATGCTGGTTGCCTCTGAGTCGGATGTATGGAGATTGCTATGGTGTTTCACTCATCAAAACTGGAAAAATACAGTCCATCCAGTCAGTTTTTTGATATTAATGAGTTCCCTTTTTACTGGGTTGCCCGGGTTAATGCTATCTACGCTAAGGAGATGGAGAAAACCCTGAAACCGTTGGGTATGGATATCTCCCGCTGGCGGGTTGCGATGATGCTGAGGGTCTATGGCCCGTTGAGTATTTCGGATATTGCTGAACACGCAATAGGTAAGCTGCCAACCATCACAAAAATTGTTTACCGGATGCGTGATGCCGGTCTTGTGGAAGTGAATGCTTCGGAAACGGATGGTCGTGTTGCGGTTGTTTCTCTCTCTGAGAAGGGCTATGAGCAGGTTAAAACGGTCTTAAAAACCACAGAGAAAAAGGTCTTTGCTAAAGCGTTTCAGGGCTTTACCGAACCTCAGATTAAGAAATCTACCGAGTTGTTGAAGCGTTATTTCCTTAATTTGTCAGCCGAATAGGTGATGGACTCAGGCCTGGTTGTTTAGTCAGACAGATTATTTTTTTGTTTTTTATAGTTTTTTTAGTCGAATCTTTCAGAAGTCGTTCTTGTCATAAGTCTTTGATAAATATTATTTAGTTTATTTTTATCTGTTTTTTATCGCTTTTAAAGCATAAAATAATAGATGAAATTTCAACTAAATTTAGTTGACACTTCAAGTGAAATGTATAATTCTTGATCTACATCAACGGCCGCGGCTTCCCTGAAGCTGCGGGAGTGATTTAGAACAAGAATTAGGTGAGTAGCTTGATGATGTCCATTTTCTCTCAGCGCATTACTCAGGGTGGCGAAGGTTGCCTTGTAACAGTAAAAGACAGGTTTGATGTGCAGGGCTTACTGACGTTGATAGTAAGCCAGGCATACGAAAATTCTTTGCCTGCGCAGCAGAATACGGATGTTGCACAGCGCTTCGCCAACGCAGCAGATGCGACAGCAACTCCGTTGCGCCACGCTGCCACGCTGCATCAGCACTCTACTCAACAGACAGATGAAACACTGCAGCAGCGGACTGCTATGGTGTTACCCACCCTACCTGCTTTTCCAATCATCTTTGCCAGCGCTATCGCAGATCAAACCGATCTGGACCTCTCTGCTCTGGCATGTCCTCGTCATCTGTCCGGTGATTCATCGCCCTCCCTGTCTCTTAAAACACAGACCCGTAGCTCTGCTGCGCTTCAACGGGTAGGCCTGAAGGACGAAGACGATATTTTATGTGAACTTACCCGCATGCAGGGTAAGTACATCCCTATTCAAAATAATAAAACGTGGAGTATTCAATAATGGCTACCAACGTCATCAACAAAGAGATCTGGGGAGGCGCTGCTGAATTTGATGCTTTACTAGCTGATATTCGTAGTCGTCGTCAGGAATTTGAAGATCAGAAATATATCTCTCAGGATATTATCGAGCGCTACAAATCCATCGGTGTGTACCGGGCATTAGTGCCGAAACGCTTTGGTGGAGATGAAAAGTCGCCTGCCGAATTTTTGCAGATGGTGGAAGCGATCTCCGCGGCCGATGGTTCCGCTGGCTGGGTTGCCAGCTTTGGGATGAACCCCGCGTATCTGGGCTGCTTACCCCTGGAAACCATTGAAAAGGTGTGGGCGGAAACGGCGGATGTTGTCTTTGCCGGTGGTATTTTCCCTCCTCAGCCAGCTAAGCGCGTTGAGGGTGGTTTTCAGATAAAAGGGCGCTGGCAGTTTGGTAGTGGCTGTATGGGAGCCTCTTTATGCGGTGTTGGGATTGTACCGGATGATGGTCAGTCTCTTCCCCGGATGGCGGTGATGCCGCAGGAGGCGCTGACCATTGAACCGACCTGGAATGTAGTGGGTATGGTCGGCACCGGCTCTCATGATCTGGTGGTCGATAACGTGGTGGTACCTGAGGACTGGACCTTCACCCGGGGTGGTAAACCGACCCTTGATGATCCGTTTTTCAAGTATCCCTCGCTGGCGTTTGCCACTCAGGTGTTGTCGGTGACGACACTGGGTCTGGCCCGTGAAGCGATCGATGTTGTGCTGGGAATGGCAGCCGGTCGTAAATCGGTAACCGGAGCACCCAACCTGGGTGAGCGTGAATATGTGCAGATGGAGATCGCCAAGGCTGAGGCTAAGGTGCGTTCTTCCCGGGCATTCTTCTACGAGGCCACTAATGATGCCTGGCAGGCGATACTCGATGGTGGGGTTCCATCACCGGATCAGGTCAGCATGCTGCGTCTGGCATCCACTAATCTGACCCATGAATGTGCCGAAGCGATTCGCATCGCTTATCAGGTTTCAGGCATGACCGGCGCCTATAACGATCACCCACTGTCACGCATTGTGCGCGATTCGATGATGTGTACGCAGCATGCCTTTATGGGTGCTATAACTTACAAAAATGCCGGGGCGATGCTGTTTGGTCATAAGCCGTTGCCCGGTTACCTGTGATTCAATTCTAACACTTGTCATTTACAGACAATAAAAAAGAGAGAGAGCGATATGAGCGAAAATACTATGCACCGGGTTCTTTTCTGTATTGGCGTTAATCAGAACTTTATGGATGCTCAGCAGAACGAGATGGGTGATGTCTGGCAGGCTTTCAGTGCAATGATGAAAGGCATTGCTGAGCTGCCTGGGGTTAACGTGCTGGGCATTATGGATGATGACCGGATTCAGGTGGGGCCTTCTACCAGCTCACCCTGGACCGCTTACATCATGGCGGATGTGCCTGATCTCGAGACGATTATTGAAGCCTGTAACTTTTTCCGTTCCACTCCGGTGGGTGACGGCACTTATAAACTCTGGAAATACTGCAAGGTTGAGGCCCGTATCGGCCGTGAACTTGTAGTGCCGTCCTGATCCGGTTTCAGGAGACTGACTGATGGCTACCCGGGAAACCGTTGCATCATTATCAAAGCGTCTGCAACGGTTTGAGGATGAACACGCGATTCGCCGTTGTATGAATCGCTATATGTATCTGTGTGACCTGCTGGATGCCGGCTTCGAACTGAACGACCTGATGGCGTTGTTTACGGATGATGCCATCTGGGAAGGGCGTGGCCGGCGTTATGGCAAGACCTTTGGTCGTCATCAGGGGGCTGAGGCTATTCGGGCGATGTTTGCCAAATACACGCAGCCGCCAGCTCATTTTGATACCAATGTACATTTCCTCACCAGTGAGTTGATTGATGTACAGGGAACGGAGGCTTGCGGAAGCTGGGTGCTGTTACAGACCTCGACTTTCAGTAGTGGTAAGTCTCAGCTGAGCAGTGCGCGCCTGACGGTCCGGTTTCGTTGCGAGGATAACGACTGGCGTATCAGCCATTTTCAAACCGAGAGTTTGTTTAACCGGCCGGTGAAAATGCCCTGGGATCAGCCTGCTGATCTGCCAGTGCCGGAGTAGCGGTCGGTTTCGTTACAGAATAAGCAGTTAATAAAAGAACAAGAGTTGGGGAATCCCATGAGCAACAAGATTGATGTAAAAAATATCGCGGCGGATTACGAAAGTATGATCAAGCCGGATAAAGTACACACCTCTCTGTATTCTGATCCGGAAATCTTTGAGGAAGAGCTGGATAAGATTTTTAACAACACCTGGGTCTGGGTCGGTCACGAGAGTGAAGTCCCTGAGGTGGGGTCCTACAAAACTGCGATGATCGGTCGTCATTCGGTGATTGTCAGTCGCGATCGTAAGCGCAATATTCATGTACTGCTGAACCGCTGTCGTCACCGTGCTGCGACTGTCTGTGAAGGCAAAAAAGGCAAAACCAAAAGCTTTATGTGTCCTTACCACGGTTGGGGATACTCCCTGGATGGTGCGCTGCGGGCAATTCCTAAGCCGGAAGAGTATGAAGGCGTATTTGATAAGTCAGAATACCCGCTGATCAGTCTGCGTTTTGAAACCTACCAGGGGCTGATTTTTGCCACGTTTAAAGAGGATATTCAGCCGCTGGAAGAGTTTCTTGGCGGGGCGAAAAAATGGATTGACCTGTTTGTTAAGCAAAGTGGCGGTTATCCACTGAAAGTACTCGGCGACCATCGCTTCCGTTTTCCGGGCAACTGGAAGATTCAGCTGGAAAACACTACGGATGCTTACCACTTCCCGATTGTGCATAAGTCTTTTGTTTCCTCCGTTGATGAGCAAACCGCCGATATCTTTGACTTCCTCGATGGCGAAGGTCATGTAGAAGATCTCGGTAATGGCCACAGCGTCATGGTGATGATTCCTGAACTGGTTGATCTGGAGGATGATCTTGAAGCGCCGATTCCCGAGCGTTTTCAGGCGCTGGCGGATGAACTGGCGGCTGAAGGTCACACCGATATGGAAGTTCGTCGTATGGTACGTGCGGTGGGTGGTTCTGGTTTCAACCTTAACCTGTTCCCGAATGTGGCCTGTTCAATGGCGTTTTTCCGCGTACTGGCACCGGTTTCTGTGAATGAGACTGAGATCCATCATGTGGCACTCGGCGGCGAAGGTGCTCCGGTTGCGTTTAACCAGATGCGTCTGCGCCTGCACGAACATTTCCAGGGGCCGATGGGCTTTGGTACACCGGATGATGCAGAAGCATGGGAGCGGGTTCAGAAAGGTTCGCAGGCGGGTAATGAGGAGTGGATTCTGCTGAATCGCGGCCAGAACCATCTGACCACCAGTCCGGATGGCAATGTCTCCGGTGCGGTGTGTTCTGAGACTGGCATGCGCGCTGCTTACCAGCAGTGGAAAAAGATGATGATTGCCTGATTGAGCTGATTGATAGGAGATAAAAAATGACAGATTTAAATTTGCTGAATCAGGTAACCGCCTTTATTAGTCTCGAAGCCGATATGCTTGATTTTCAGGAGTATAACGAGTGGTTGGGGCTGTGGAGTGATACCGGTGTCTATGTGGTGCCCGTCGACCCGAAGGAAACCGACTTCGCTAATACGCTTAATTATGCCTACGATAAAGCTGAGATGCGGCGTTTGCGGGTGGACCGTCTGCTGAGTGGCGAAGCCGTATCAACCCAGACAACCGACAAAACTGTTCGCAGTTTATCCCGCTTCCGTATTCTGGAAGATAGCGATACTCACGTCACCGTTCGCTGCGCCATGTATCTGAGTGAGTGCCGTCACGGCAATCTGAAAAGCTATCCGGCCGATGTCACCTACAAGCTGGAGAAAACCGGCGATAACTTTCTGATTGAAGAGAAGGTGGTGCGGTTACAGAATGCCGATGCCTATCTGAGTAGCATAGGTTACATCCTTTAAGGGGGCCGTATGACAGAGAAAACAAAGACCGATCAGGTTGCACTGGTCACCGGTGCCGCTCAGGGGCTGGGTAAAGCTATTGCTAAAAGCCTGTTTAATGCAGGGTTTGCCGTCGTCATTACTGACGCCAATGAGAGCGGCGCACAAGCTACCGCGGCTGAAATTGATGCCTCCCAGGAACGGGTTCTGGCGCTGAAGCTGGATGTGCTGCAGAAGAGTGATTTTTCTGCTGCACTTGAGGCTGCGGTTGCCCGTTTTGGCAAAGTCGATGCGCTGGTGAATAACGCGGCGATGACACCGACGACACCGGTGATGGAGATTACTGCTGAGGAGTTTGACAAGGTCGTCAGTGTCAACATGCGCGGAACCTTCTTCGGTTGTCAGGTGTTTGGCCAGTATTTTGCCGACAATGGCTATGGCCGCATCGTTAACCTGGCGTCACTGGCTGGACAGAATGGTGGCACCGCGTCCGGTGCTCACTATGCTTCCAGCAAAGGCGCCATCCTGACGATGACGAAAATCTTTGCCCGTCAACTAGCTGAATCGGGTGTCACCGTGAACTCTGTAGCACCGGGACCGATTGATCTGCCTTCGGTACGTGCACTGGTGCCACCAGAGCGTCTGGAGCAGATAATCAACGAGATGATCCCGGTTAAAGAGCTGGGTAATGCTGACTTTGTCGCCGATATGGTGACGAAACTGGCAAGTCCTGAAGCGTCTTTTGTCACCGGTGCTGCCTGGGATGTAAATGGTGGCATTTTCATGCGCTAAGGCGTTGAGACCTGGGCGTTAAGACTTGGGCATTAAGACCCGGGCATTCAGTCGGGCCTGGAGTGCAGGCCCGACAGTACGACTTTTTTAAGGGTGAAATTATGAGCGAACAGCTGATTAATGTTGTTATTAGTAAACGTGAAGACCAGGCCGACGCCGTAGCGGTCTTTGAGCTGATGGCAAAAGATGGCGAGAGTCTGCCTGCCTTTGATGCCGGGTCCCACATTGATGTGCATGTAACACCCGATATTGTGCGTCAGTACTCCCTCAGTAATGATCCTGCTAACAGCGCTGTCTATCGCCTGGGGATTTTGAATGATCCGGCGTCACGGGGCGGTTCTGTTGCGATCCATCAGAACTTTCAGGCGGGGGCTGAGATTCAGATCAGCGCACCGCGCAACCATTTCCCTCTGGACCTGTCTGCAGAGCGCACCATTCTGGTGGGCGGTGGTATCGGTATCACGCCGATGCTGACCATGGCCTATACACTGCGGGCGGCGGGTAAAGCGTTTGAACTGCATTACTGTTGCAGAACCCGCAGCAGTGCTGGTTTTCTCGATGAACTGGCCGCCGAGTTTGGTGATTGCGTAAAGCTGCACTTTGATGATGAGGGTGACGGGCAGCGTTTTGATCCTCAGGGAACTTTCGCGCCAGTGACAGCGGGTACTCATATCTATGTTTGTGGCCCTTCCGGCTTTATGGATTGGGTGATTGGAACCGCTGAAAAGGCCGGATTCGATAAACATAATATCCATTTTGAATATTTTAATGCCGATATCGATATCTCCGGTAAAGCCTTCGAGGTGGTAGCTGAGCAGAGTGGTGTCTCGGTGATGGTGGGTGAAAACCAGACCATTGTTGAAGCGCTTGAAGCGGCCGGTATCAGTGTTGATGTGTCCTGCGAACAGGGTGTCTGCGGCACCTGTCTGTGTGATGTGCTGGAAGGGACCCCTGAGCATAAAGACAAATTTCTGACTGAAGAGGAGAGGGAAGATAACGACCAGATTATCCTCTGCTGTTCACGTTCAAAAACCAGCAAGCTGGTGTTAGATATCTGATGCTGGTCACGGCAACAGGCTCAGCACTGCTGGTGAGCCGGTATGCGACCAGAGAAAAAGGTTACAAATAGATGAAATGTAAACTATTTTAAAGCCTTTTTTTCAGGTAGGTTATAAAGATGAGAGAAGTAAGATGGGCAATTAAATAAACAATAATACTTAAAAAATAAATATAACAAATGATAGCGATCAGGAGATTTTAAAATGAAAAAGTTCTTCAAAACAGTTGCTGTAGGGTTTGCATTAGCGGTGAGTCAGGGGGTAGCGCAAGCGGATACAACACTCACCCTTTCCTCGTGGTTGCCACCCACCCATCCCATTGTCTCAGAAATGATTGTGCCCTGGGTTAAACAGGTAGAAGAGGTCACCGACGGGCGGGTTAAAGTTAATATTTTAGCTAAAGGCCTGGGCCATCCCAAAGTCCATTATGATATTGCCCGTGATGGCTTAGCGGATATTACCTATAGCGTACATGGTTATACACCGGGTCGGTTTCCGCTGACTAAAGTGGTTGAATTTCCGTTTGGTGGTAACAGCGCTGAAGCACTATCGGTTGCTTACTGGAAAATCCATCAGAAATATCTCGCCAAGGCAAATGAGCATAAAGGAACTCAGTTGTTGAGTGTGTTTACTCATGGCCCGGGTCTGATTCATAACAGTAAAAAAACAGTCGCTTCTGCTGCTGATTTAAAAGGTATGAAGTTGCGTGTCGGTGGCGGTGTTGTTAACGAACTCGCCAGTTCTCTTGGTGCTGTACCACTGATGAAACCTTCATCTAAAAGTTATGAAATCCTTTCTCACGGCGTAGCCGATGGCATCCTCTTTCCTGCGGAGACGGTGACCGCTTTCAATCTTCAGAATCTTGTTAAGTACACTACGATTGTTCCTGATGGTCTGTACAACACCAGCTTCTTTCTGGTGATGAACAAAGATCGTTTCAAGAGTCTCTCTGAAAAGGATCAGGAAGCGATCATGAGTGTCTCTGGTGAAGCCTTTGCCCGTCTGGCTGGGAGTGTCTGGGATGCTGCCGATGCTGCTGCTATGGAAGAGCTGAAGGCGAATGGTAATGAGATAACTGTTGCCAACGATGCTTTCCTTGAAGAGATAAAAGAGCGCAGTGCTCCGCTTGAAGCTGCCTGGATTAAAGAAGCTGAAAAGCGTGGTGTTGATGGCGCAGCAGCGCTGGCTGAGCTGCGTGAAATGACAGCTAATTACGGTAAGTAATGAGAGGCACTATGAATATCCTTATCTCACTTTTCAGAGCGAAGGTATGGATCCACCCGCTTGAATTTCTATTCGAGCGGGTTCTCGCTTACATCGCGGCTTTGGCGATGTTTATTATGATGTCGGTGACGCTGATCGATGTCGTTGGTCGGGATCTGTTTTCGGCACCACTGCCTGGTGGATTTGAAATTACCGAACTCTTACTCGCTTCCCTGATCTTTCTCGGACTCCCCATGGTGACTGCTGAAGGTTCCCATGTGGAAGTGGATATGATGGATTCAACGGTGCCAGCGTTTCTCAAACCGTTGCAGGATATCCTTATCTGCCTGGTGAACATTGTTGCCCTGGGAGTGATGTCCTGGATGATGTGGAAACTGGCTATCCGTACTTATGAGTATGAAGATACGACCGCGCTGCTGGAGATTCCCTATGCCGGTCTGGTCATTCTGATGGCATGCTGCTGTTCGCTTTCGACCTGGGCGCTGATGATGATGCTTATTTTCAAACGGGGCAAAAAATTGTTTAGCCGGGATGATCGTAATCCCGAAACTGGGATGGTGGAGTGATTTATGGAGACTAGTCTTATCGGCTTTGCTATTTTGCTGATTATTATCTTCGCCCGTGTACCGCTTGGGATCGCGATGGGACTCGTAGGTGTCTGTGGTTTTGCTTACGTGCAGCAGGTCGAGTTTGGTAATCCAAGAGGTTGGGATGCCGCCTTAAACATGGTATCCCAGGTCTCCTTTGAAACCGGCTTATCCTATAGTCTGTCGGTTGTACCACTGTTTATCCTGATGGGTAACTTTATTACCGGGGCGGGTTTGTCTTCGCAGCTATACCGGGCATCGAATGCCTTTCTCGGGCATTTCAAGGGCGGTTTAGCGCTGGCAACGGTGGTCTCATGTGGCGCTTTTTCGGCTGTCTGCGGTAGCTCGATGGCGACGGCAGCGACCATGTCAAAGGTGGCGATGCCTTCGATGCGCAGGTATAACTACTCCGATGGTCTGGCTGCCGGTTCTATTGCCGCCGGGGGGACGCTGGGTATCCTGATTCCGCCCAGCGTTATTCTGGTGGTTTACGGCATTCTCACCCAGAGTGATATCGGTCTGCTGTTTATTGCAGGTTTGCTGCCGGGCTTTCTCGGCATCGTTCTCTACATGGCGGCAGTCAGCGTGACGGTTAAGGTGAAACCCGAAGCGGGTCCTGCTGGTGAACGTTCAAGCTGGCCCGAGCGCTTTCAGGCTCTGAAAAGTGTCTGGACTATCTGTTTCCTGTTTTTCGTGGTTATGGGCGGAATATACAGCGGTATCTTTACGCCGACTGAAGCTGCCGGTATTGGGGCTTCCGGTGCCTTCTTTATCGCATTGTTCCGCGGGCGTCTGACGTTTGCCAGCCTGGTTGAAACACTGGTGGGTACTGTTCGCACTACCGCCATGCTGTTCTTTCTGGTGATTGGCGCGGTTCTTTTTTCGAACTTTATCAACCTGGCGGGGCTGCCGGACTCACTGCGTGACTTTGTCTTAAGCATGGAGCTTAGTCCTGTCTGGGTGATCATGGCGATTATCGCAATCTACATTTTGCTGGGTTGTGTGTTAGAAAGCATGTCGATGATTCTGCTAACGGTGCCGGTATTTTTCCCGCTGATACAGGCTATCGGGTTCGATCTGATCTGGTTTGGCATTCTGGTTGTTGTCGTTACCGAGATCAGTCTGATTACGCCGCCCGTTGGGCTCAACGTATTTGTCCTGAAATCAGTCCTGCCGGATGTTTCGTTAGCGACCATCTTTAAAGGGGTAACCCCGTTCTGGATCGCCGATATTATCCGTTTGATTCTGATAGCAACGATTCCTGCGATCTCATTGTTTTTACCGGGCATGGTGGGTTAATACCATGATGCTGATGATAGACCGCTTGTCTCTGAGATCTGGTTGGCTGATGTCAGCCAGATCCAACATAATCGGAGGAACATTACGATGATCCAGGATATTAAGAACGTTTTATACGCATCTGATCTGGGTGAAAGCTCGAAGCCGGCTTTTTATATGGCTGCCAGAGAGGCCTCCAGACATAAAGCCCAGATGACCTTTCTACATGTTGTCGATCCGGGAAACACCTCAACCAAAGCGTTAGTGGAGGGGTTTCTCAGCATGCCCTCGATGTCTGAAATGCGCAATGAAGGCATAGTAAAGCTGAAGTCATGGATGTCAAACCGGATCGAAGAGTTTTGTCTCAACGAACTTTCAGATCACGAACCCTTACAGCAGGAACCGCTTTCCCGGGTTGAAGAAGGCCCGGCAGCGGAGACCATTATCAGGGTCGCTGACGAGATGAAGGCGGATCTGATTGTTATGGGTTCCCGTACCCGTACACATTCACTGGTGGGCCGTTTCTTTCTGGGGTCAACTGCTCAGGCGGTATTACAACTGTCAGACCGGCCGGTGATGGTTGTGCCTATTAAGTAGTCTGCGGTCAGGAATCCGCGGTAAAGCCTGGCGCATTTCCATACCAGGCTTTTAGCAACAAGTACTTAATAAAGTATCAGAATATTAAAATAACAGAGTTTTATGCTGACGTGTGGATCAGACCGTTAAGCGCGGTACTGACTGAGGTTAATGGCTGTCCGCAGGTATCAACAATAACAATAAAGTTAAGGAATGAACGATGAGAAAAGGTGTCATGCGCCCGGGACATGTGCAAATAAGCGTCTTGGATCTGGAAGAAGCGGTGTCTCATTATGCTGATCTGCTGGGGCTGATTGAGATGGACCGTGACGATCAGGGGCGGGTTTATCTGAAAGGCTGGACAGAGGTCGATAAGTTCTCTGTCGTACTCAGAAAAGCAGATGCTCCCGGAATGGACTTTATGGGCTTCAAAGTGCTGAACGATGAAGTACTGGAAACCCTCGAGAAGGATTTACAGAACTATGGGTGTTCAGTTGAACATATTGCCGTCGGGGAGTTAAAAGGTTGTGGCCGTCGTATCCGGTTTAAGGCACCGACGGGGCATAATTTTGAACTCTATGCTGATAAAGAACAGACCGGCAAGTGGGGCGTCTCTAATGTCAATCCCGAAGCCTGGCCGCGGGATCTGAAGGGGATGAAAGCCACCCGTTTTGATCACTGTCTGCTGTACGGACCCAATGTCGAGGCAACCTATGAACTGTTCAGGGATGTGCTCGGATTCGATCTGGCCGAACAGGTTGTCGATCCTGACGATAACAGAATCGCCGCCTTTCTGACCACGGGTATGAAAGCCCATGATGTTGCCTTTATCGACTGTCCTGAGCCGAACAAGTTTCATCATGCATCATTCTTTCTCGATTCCTGGGAGGCGGTGATGCGGGCGGCCGACCTGATCACCATGACAGATACTTCCATTGATATTGGGCCAACCCGTCATGGACTGACTCACGGTCAGACAGTGTATTTCTTTGATCCATCCGGTAATCGCAACGAAGTGTTCTGTGGCGGGGATTACCACTACCCGGATCATCCGCCAGTTACCTGGAAAGCTGAAGATCTGGGTAAAGCGATTTTCTATCATGACCGGGTGCTGAATGAGCGCTTCCTGAGTGTTCTCACCTGATCTGTTCTGTTATCTGTATCGCCACCTGAAACCCGGTTTCAGGTGGACTTTGACTGGCTCCTGGCTGTGGTTGGTTTGGTTTTTTAATTGCTACAGTTAGATAAGCACAAAAGGTGATTAATATGAGTATGCAAGATTTTGATGTGCGTGACTTTCGCCGCGCGCTGTCACAGTTTCCAACCGGTGTTACGGTTATCACAACAAATGATGAGCAGGGCAGCCCGGTCGGTGTGACCGCCAGCAGTTTCAACTCGGTTTCTGTTGATCCTCCTTTGATTTTGTGGAGCATTGATAAGGGCGCCCACAGCCTGGCAGCCTTTGAAAACTCGAAGCATTTTGCGGTGAATGTGCTGAGCCGGGATCAGGTAGATCTGTCTAACCGGTTTGCCAGCCGTGGCGAAGATAAGTTTAAAGATGTTGTCTATGACAAAGGGGTGGGCGACAGCCCGTTGCTGAACGACTATTCGGCCCAGTTTGAATGTAAAACCTGGGCCGTATATGAAGGCGGTGATCACCTGATCCTGGTGGGTGAGGTGCTGCATTACCGCTATCACGACAGCAATCTGCCACTGGTCTTTGCCCGGGGGAGTTACTCCGTCTCCAGCCAGCATCCCTCTACGGTTAAGTATGATGCCGGTGATGAACCTGGCGAGTTTATCTCAGATTATCTGCTGTATATGCTGCGTGAATCCTATAATCGCTTCAGTTCCGACCTGTATCCCAAGTTGCAGGCGCATGGAGGTGTTAACCCGGAAGAGTGGCGCATACTGGCGATGTTGCGAGATCATGGAACCATGACAACCGACGCTCTGGCTCCGTTAGTGATGCAGCCCGCCGTGGCGCTGATACAGACCGCTGAGTGGATGCAGGACCGGGGACTGGTTGAGTTGGTTGACGGTTCATTAAGTTTATTGCCCGCAGGTCTTTCGCTGGCCGATAAACTGCTGGATCTGGCCAAGCAACACGAAGCTGAAGTTCTGAGTGCGCTGTCTGATGATCAGTCCCGACAGCTGAAAAATGGCTTACGGGCAATTATGGAAAGCCGTCCATAAAGACGGTTTTCCCCTCTGGCTTTAAACATTCAACATCAATAGGCCTGAGTTTAGTTTGAAACCCTGTCTGGCGTTTGCGAGTACTCAATGAAACAGCTAAAACTACACCATCCATCTGGAGAGTTTGTTGCCCTGATGGCACTGCTGATGTGCATGGTGGCACTCTCCATTGATGCGGTTTTGCCGGGACTGGGGCCGATGGCGTCAGACCTGAATGTCAGCGCCAGCAATAATATTCAGCTGGTGGTTGCGATTGTCTATGCGGGCATGGCTGTCGGGCAGTTAATTTATGGTTTTCTGGCCGATGCGAAAGGGCGCAAAGTTGCTATCTCTCTGGGAATTCTGATCTTTGTGCTCGGCAGCCTGGTGGCCCTGTTTTCAGATAACCTGCAGATGATGCTGCTGGGCCGTTTTATGCAGGGCCTCGGTGCTGCCGGGCCGAGAACGATAACCCTGGCGATTATCCGCGATCAGTATAAAGGCAATGAGATGGCTCGGGTGCTGTCTCTGGTGATGACAATCTTTATTATCTCGCCGGTAATAGCGCCGCTGATCGGTCAGGGAATACTCTGGTTGTTTGGCTGGCGCCAGATCTTTATTTTCCTGCTGGGTTTAGCATCCGTTGCCTGGCTATGGTTCTGGTTAAGGCAACCGGAGACGCTGGCTGTTGAGGACAGAGTGCCTTTTTCAGTTAAAGAGACGCTGAGAAATCTGCGGCGGATGGTGGGTGAGCGCGCTGCGGTTTATTACGTGATTGCGCTGGGGTTTATCTTTGGTGCCTTTATTGGTTTTATCAACTCTGTTCAGCCGGTGTTGCAAGGGATCTATAAGATGGGGGCGGCGTTCCCGCTCTTATTCGCCACCCTGACCATTAGTTTTGCGGCAGCTTCATACCTGAATTCACACTTAGTGATGCGCTTTGGCACCAAACGACTGGCGCTGACTGCGGCGCTTATGGTGGTATTACTCTCGTCGGTTATGTATCTGATTACCCTGTTGTTTCAGGGGATTCCGCCACTCTGGGGGCTGATGCTCTATCTTGGCGTAACCCTGTTTTTTGTCGGGCTGCAGTTTGGTAATCTTAATGCTATGGCAATGGAGCCGTTTGGCCATATTGCAGGCACCGCATCGGCAGTCATTGGTAATGTCTCAACGCTGCTGGCGGTGATGTCAGGCACTCTGGTGGGGCAGCTGTTTGATGGCACTGTGTTACCTTTAGTGGCGGGTTTTGTCGTATTAGCCAGTGGCGCTGCGCTGTTTATTCACAGAGCCAATGTCATTCACCGACAGCACTCGATAAATTAGTTAAGTCATAGGAAGGTTTTATGTCGACTCCATACGAGCTACTCGGCGGTGAGAGCGGTGTCAGGGCGCTGGCGAACGAGCTTTATAAAGTGATGTCACAACGTGCTGACGCCAGCACGATTCGCGCAATGCATGCACAGGATACGTCGGAGGTTGCCGATAAACTGTTTATGTTTTTATCCGGCTGGATGGGCGGCCCGGACCTCTATTTTCAAAAGTATGGAACCGTCTGTCTCTCAAGCCAGCACGCCAGGTTTACTATTGGCACTGACGAACGGGATCAGTGGTTACGCTGTATGGACCAGGCTCTGATTAATCTGAATGCTTCAGATGAGCTGACTGAGATGCTGAAAGAGCCTGTTTTCAATCTGGCCGAGATGATGCGCAACGCTGAATAGCGAGGCTGTAACCTAGGTTTATTCCGGGCTTTCTTCTGCTTAGAAAGCCCATCTTCCTCCGCTTGTTATATTTCGTTACATCTTCATACAACATTATACATTTCCACGAAATCTGGTTTACACCCTGAAGATACTCTGTTTTCTGTGCTCAGTCTGTCCTGGCCTGTATAGAGTTTACCCCCTTCGAATTCTGACAGGTTAACCGGCAGCCATTGCAACACAGCGGACATGATTCGCTGCCTGACGATTATAATAATATCGCGTGTTCGCGGAGGAAATATCGATGAAAAAATCAAATGGCCATAAGCTGTCTGGTTACCTGGTATCTGCTGCAGTCGCTGCGGCAACTGCAGCCATGGCTATGCCGGTGCAGGCTTACAACCTCTACTCACAGGATGGGACCGAGGTTAATCTGGATGTGGAAGCTGTTTTTGGTATGTTCAGTAGTGATGAAAACTATTTCGGAAAACCGGGCAATGGCTCTAACTGGCAGGAAGGTTATTTAAAGGCTGGTTTTAGCGGTAGCAAAGAGATCTCCGGAAATAACAGTCTTTACGGTGGCCTTAACTTTGTTTCATCCGGCACCTGGGGTGACGGTGATGCTGGTGGTAACACTAATGGTAGTGAGCGTCGTACCGCGGTGGAAGATGCCTTTGTTGGTTTCCGTAGCGACATGTTCGATTTTTCTTTTGGTCGTCAGAATTTCACCATCGGTGATGGTTTTGTGATCAACGGCGATGCGTTAAACCTGGGTGAAGGCGTTTTCCCTGGTTCTGATCGTGGTGGCGCCTACTGGCTGGCCCCACGGAAGGCTTTCGATAAAACGGCGATTGCCCGTATCGGTGGCGAAGACGGTCTGCGTGGTGATCTGTTTTATCTCGGATCAGACAATAAAGCACAATCTGAAGTTGAACTCGGTGGTGCAAATATTGAGTATGTGACAGACAAAGGCACTTTCGGTGCGACATATATTAAAGGTCTGGACGCCGTAAATAATGCTAAGCGTGACGGACAGAAGACTATCAGCGTTCGCTATCAGGGTAATGCCGGTGTAGAGAACCTGTTTTTGTCGGCCGAATATGTTGACCAGTCACAGGGGGATAATTCTGCTGACGCAAACGCCTGGTATGCCGAAGCAGGCTGGACCTTTGCTGATGCGCCATGGGCACCCAGTGTGAACTACCGCTTCACCCGTTACGATGAAGGCTATGATCCACTGTTCTACGGTTTTAGCCGGGGCTACGGCACCTGGTTCCAGGGTGAGGTTGCAGCAAACTATGCGGGACCATTCGGTACCGGTACCGATATTCACTACCTGGGGGTAACCGCACATCCGACCGAGATGCTCACCGTGGGCGCCGGTTACTTCAACTTTGAAGACACTAACGATACTGATTCATTTGACCTGTCTGCTAACGAGCTGAATATCTGGGCTGAGTGGGTGGCGATGGATCATCTGATTATCAGCCCGGTACTGGGTTTCTACACACCGGATAATGCCAATAGTTCGCAGGGTAATGATGACACCAATACTTACGCGCAGATAATTGCTATTGTGCCATTTTGATTGACACCATAAATATAACTAACAGAGCCTCGTAAGAGGCTCTTTATCGCTACTACTAAAGGAATATGAGAATGAAAGAGTATTCACTGCTGATCAATGGTCAGAAGACCGCACCTCAGGGTGGTTTTTTTGACGTTCTGAACCCGGCGACCGAAACAGTGGTTGCTCTCTGTCCTCAGGCAACGACTGGCCAGCTTGATGAAGCCGTCAGTGCGGCCCAGGCATGCTACGAGAGCTGGCAGTACTCCAGTGATGCAGAGCGCAAAAAGTTGCTGCATGATATCGCTGATCGTATTGAAGCCAATGCGGCAGAGCTGGCGCAGATTATCGTTGAGGAGCAGGGAAAACCGATGTTTCTGGCGCAGATGGAGGTCGGTGGTGCCGTCGCCTGGACCCGTGCGACCGCTGAACTGGAAATGCCGGTGGATATTCTTGAAGACAGCGACACCAAGCGGGTTGAGGTGCATCGTAAGCCGCTGGGTGTGGTGGGTTCGATTACTCCCTGGAACTGGCCATTAATGATCGCCGTATGGCATATCATGCCAGCCATCCGTTCCGGTAATACCGTGGTATCAAAGCCTTCTGGTCTGACGCCGCTGAATACCATCCGTCTGGTAGAGATTATCAATGAAGTTGCCCCAGCCGGACTGGTTAATGTCGTAACGGGTGAAAGCGGTATTGGCAGCGGTATGACCAAACACCCTGGCATTCGCAAGATTGTCTTTACCGGGTCTACCCCGACCGGACAAACCATCATGCGCGGTGCTGCGGATAACCTTAAACGTCTGACCCTTGAACTGGGCGGCAACGATGCCGGTATCGTGTTAGCTGATGCTGATCCTGCGGTGGTGGCTGAGGGTATATTCCAGACAGCATTCCTCAATATGGGGCAGACCTGCGCAGCGTTGAAACGCCTTTATGTACACGACTCTATCTATGAAGAGCTGTGTGAAAAACTGGCGGATGTTGCCGCTAAGCAGGTGATCGGCAATGGCATGGAGGAAGGTGTGACCTTCGGACCGGTGCAGAACCGTGATCAGTTCAATCTGGTCAGCGAACTGGTGGAAGATGCCCGTGCCAATGGTGCCCGGATTATCTGCGGTGGTTCGCCCATGGACGGTGACGGATATTTTTATCCACCGACGCTGGTGGCTGATGTGACTGATGGCAGCCGTCTGGTGGACGAAGAACAGTTTGGCCCGGTGCTACCGATTATCCGTTATAGCGATCTTGACGAAGTGATTAAACGTGCCAACGCCTCCGATGTGGGGCTGGGTGGATCAGTCTGGTCGTCTGATATTGCCAAAGCAACTCAGATTGCCAGCCGTCTGGAGTGCGGTACCGCCTGGATCAATGGTCATGCGGAACTGCTGCCTTATGCGCCATTTGGTGGCTGTAAGATGTCAGGCTTCGGCGTTGAGTTTGGTCAGGAAGGCCTGATGGAATACACCTCTGCACAGGTTCTCAATATCAATAAATAATCGTTGATACTGAGTGCCCGGCACTGCATAGGAAGCAGCCTGACTAAGTCGTCGGGGCTGCTTTCTATGATCTCTTGTTAGATTTATTTCGCCTCTGTTTATCAGAAACCTCTGTTAAATCCTCTTTCTTGATCGCCCTGCCGGGGGCGAATCCCGGTGCTCTTCCTGGTTATTAGTGGAAGCTTTGCCCCTCTGTTGAGGGGCTTTTTTTTTGCTATTGAATGCTGTCAGCTGATCTCGCTCTGCTGACTAAACTGGCGCAGTGCTGCAAGCCCCGTGGTGACCAGAGTCTCCAGTTGATCACAGGTGGTTGACGTGATTGCCTCCTTGTCGACCTCTATCGCTTTACACTGTTCGGCCAGCGAATGCAGGCCAAAATTCGCGGCAGCGCCCGCCAGCTGATGGGCGAAACGTTGCACCGCTTTAATGTCCTGATTAGCGTATGCCTGTGCCATCTTCTCAGTCAGCTGGTGACATTGCTGTTCAAGCTGATCCAGCAGACGCATAAATTTATCCGGGCCCAGCATGCTGCAATGCTGACGAACCAGATGTTCATCCAGCAGGGTCACAACTGTTTCATGGGTCATAGGGGTCTCTGTTGGGGTTTCTGTCGGGATCTCTGTCAGGTTAGGGGTTGCGGGGCCTGGCTCAGAAGGGTCAGGTTCTGCAGGAATATGCTCTGCAGGAATAGCCTCTGCAGGAACAGGTTCAGAAGGGACCGTTATTACAGGACCCGGCGTAGAAGAACTCGGCTCTTCTGCTTGAGATTCAGCAGGAATCAGTTCCGCAACGTTATGATTAAGCGCCAGCGGCTGTTGATTCAGCAGTCGTTGCAGCTCGCTATATTGCAACGGCTTGCCAATCACCGCATCGATCCCGGCGGCATGATAGTTGTTGATCTCCGCTTCGGTGATACTGGCGGTCAGTGCAATCACCCGCAGGTTCGCTTTTTCCGGCGTCTGATGCTGGCGGATGCGGCGGGTGGTTTCCATGCCATCCATATCCGGCAGGTGGATATCCATCAGTACCAGATCATAGTCGTGCTGATCATGTTTCTGCAGGGCGGTATAACCGTTTTCGGCGATATCGACCCGGTGGCCATCGCTTTCTAACAGGCCTTTCGCCACCTGCTGATTGATGGGCGTATCCTCGACCAGCAAAATATTGAGTGGTGTCGACGCTATGGGAACCGGCTGGCTGTGTGTCAGGTTGTCCTGCTCTGTGGTCGTTAACGCATAGGGGATGCTAAACCAGAACTGACTGCCCTGTCCCGCGATGCTGCTAAAGCCGATCTCGCCCTGCTGCAGTTCAACCATTTTCTTACTGATGGCAAGTCCCAGACCGGTGCCACCGTAGCGGCGGGTAATGGACGAGTCCGCCTGGGAGAAGTGCTGGAAGATCCGGTGGTGCGACTCTTCAGGAATGCCAATACCACTATCCTCAACCGTAAAGCGGATGCTGGCGCTCTGCTCACTCTGACGAGCGTCGACCGATATTTTAATATAACCCTGCTGGGTGAACTTAATGGCATTGGCGCAGAGATTCATCAGGACCTGTACCAGACTGCGCCGATCACCAAAAACTCTGTCGGGCAGCGAGTCACTGATTGCCAGTTCCAGTGACAGGCGCTTTTCCAGCGTCATTGGCCGCAGCATTAATTCCAGTTCATTAAGCACCTGTCTGACGGAGAAGGGCGCATTGTGCAGCTCCACCTGACCCGCTTCAGCCTTAGTGAAATCGAGCACATCGTTAAGAATAGATAGCAGGTTCTGACCGGATTGGTAGATCGCCTCGACCTGTTCCCGCTGATCCGGCAGAAGGCTGCCTTTGTTCAGCAGCTGAGCCATCCCCAGAATACCGTTCATCGGGGTTCTGATCTCATGGCTGATGGTTGCCAGGAATTCAGACTTTGCCTGACTGGCGGCTTCTGACTTCTGCAGATTCAGCTGTGCCAGTTCCTTCGCTTTACGTTCGGTGATATTGCTGAGTGAGCCCTCGTAGTAGACAACATTCCCCTGATCATCCAGTTCCCGGCGTGCCGAGATGGAAACATTCACCGGGGTGCCATCACGGCGCAGCCATTCGGTTTCGAAACGGAGCACCCGGTTGTTGGCAGATAGCTGATTGAGAAAACTGTGCAGATCGATGCTGTTGGCAAAGCACTGACTGCCAATATCGGTGATGGTGTGCAGAAACTCCTGCGGGTTGGAATAGCCCAGCAGCTCTGCCAGCGCCGGGTTAGCCGAGATAAAGTGACCGTGTGCGCTGGCCCTGAAAATAGCCTCAACGGTGTTTTCAAACAGTGAGCGAAACTCCTGTTCTGACTGTTCCAGGCTGGAGTATAGCTTGGCATTTTCAATCGAGATGGCCGCCTGGGCCGAGAGTATTTGCAGGGTCTCCATGCGTGATGGATCAAAGACATTACGACTTTCATTATTTTCCAGGTAGAGCAGGGCGGTCAGCTCGCCGTGGTAGAGGATCGGCATGCACAGCAACGAACGAGGTTTGTGCGCCCGGATATAACTGTCCTGCATAAACATCTCGTGACTGTGGGCATCACTGAGCACCACAATCTCCTTGGTGCGGGCCGTATAGTGAACAATACTGACCGGCAATGTGGTGCAGTCATCCAGGGTGAGATTTTTAAAGAACCGGGGCGGCTGGTCCAGCTCGGTTTCTGCTTCGATATAGTATTCGTCCCGCTCCTTAAGGATGAGAATAGCCCGCTGGGCGCCAGCACTCTCCAGCGCCAGGGCCATCAGCCTGCCGAGCAGTTTCTCCAGTACGATCTCATCGGAGATCGCCTGGGAGGAACGGATAACCGAGATGGTATCCAGCTGCTGATTGGAAAAAGTTTCGCCGTCATCCGTACTGGCCAGTGCTTTGCTCTTTTCGTTGTTGCTGATACTTCGGCTGGCGAATAACGCCGGATAACGGTTCTGTAACTGTTGCAGCTTAGGCCTGATCTGTAGTCGCAGATATCCATTCCAGGCATCATTGAGATAGGTGTGGGCAATGTTCTGTTTATCCCACTGCATATAGCAACGGCCCGCCATCTCGGTGGCAAGCGCAGCCGTCAGATGAAAATGGTTCTGCTGAGCGTAGCGGATAGCCATATCATAATGGTCCATCGCTTTGTGAAACTGGCGCGTGACCCGATACAGTTCGGCTTGCAGCAGCGACGCATAATGCTGATGATTTTCAGGGCAGTGGCGGGCCAGATGTTTGGCTCTGCGTAGTGCTCTGCGCACCGGCTTCAGCTTGCGGCGTTGCTGCAGAACGCTGATATCAGAGAGTAGCGCGAGTCTCGACAGGGCGGTCATATATTCGAAGCAGGGCGAGGAGTAAGTGCCGACGATATGTGGCAGATAGGGCGCACCTGTTTCGCAATGCCAGTTAGCCTGTTGATAGTCTTCAAAAATAAAGCAGAGCAGCGCACAGTAGTGGTGATAGGTGGCGATCGCGGTGCGATGGTCTTCACTGTGGTGTTCATCGAGCATGGTCTGATTGAAAAAGCGGCCAAACAGCAGGGTCGGGTCTTCATTTCTACCCAGCAGGTTATCAATTGCCTGCAATGCCTGGAGTGAATACTGTATTGAGGGCTTTTGCCCATATTGCAGCAGTGAGGTGGTGTAGTTTTCCAGCGTCGGCTGTAACTCTGAGAAATTGTCTGCCTGGGTAAACGCATACTGAATCCAGGCTGCCAGACTGTAGCTGCCCCACTCAATATCACCGCAGTTCAGCGCCTGTTGATGTCCCTCCATCAGCGAACTCAGTGAGTTTTGCAGCGGCTCTTTCCAGTGGCGTACGTAAGAGTCGAACAGGGACATGGTGCGATGATGCAGCAGGCGGTCTGGCTGGCGTTGGTCCAGCTCGATGGCGATGGCGCCTAATTGATAGCCCTGCGCAATGGCGAAATACTTACCACAGAGAATGCCGCCATAACCGGCAAAGGCCATCGGGGAGTGTGCTGTAATTCCCCGGGTGAGGGTGAACTCAACCTCTTTCGCCATCACCAGTGGCCGCAGCGCCGAGCTGGAAAATTTTACCGCCCCGAACATACTCGCCAGGATGGACAGGGCTGCCAGATCATGAGGGTCCTGCATGGGGGGGGCGTTGAGAATCTGCTCCCGGCTGCGTCTGCGCAGTAACCACTGGGTTTTTAAAACGCCTTGCCAGATATGTCGTTTGCCGGGTTTTGATGGCAGCTCCACGCCCAGCAGTTTAAGCACCTGCAGGGCCACTTTCATCGCCTGGTCGAACTGGTTTCGGGCGATATGTGACTGAATTCTGATCTCGAAGACTTTGACCCGGTCGAGGACGTTTTCGCTATTCTGTATCACCTGATCGATCAGCGTGTTCATCTGCTCATACTGGGCGCGGATATAGGCGGCTTCAGCGCCACTTTTATAGAGGGCTAAGGTCAGTTCGTAATGTTGCTGCCAGCTGTTATCCGGCAGTAGTTCGATGCCGGTCTGAAAATACTCCTGAGCGGCATCAAAGGCGGCCGAATCCAGCGCCTGAATACCCGACTGGCAGTTGAGTGATGCCAGCTCGATCTGTTCCGTGGTGGACTCGATCAGGTTACGGGCACTGTTCAGATGGTTGGTTATCTCAAATACCGGCCCACTGTTTTGATCGGTAAAACGCTGTTGCAACAGCCGGCCGATCTGCAGGTGCAGGTATTGCCGCTGATTTTCAGGAATCAGGGAGTAGGCAGCCTGCTGAATCCGGTCATGGACAAAGCGATAGCGGTGACGTTCGAAACGCAGTCCTGAGTGGCTTGAGTAGTTGATATCCAGCGGAATAAGTAGCCCTTCACGCATGGCATCCAGCAGATTTTCATTGGTCTGGGCGTCACGCTGTTCCAGTACAATCGAAAGGGTATTCAGATCAAAAGGGCTGCCGATGCAGGCGGCCATCTGCAGCGCTTTCTGGCTTGCATGAGGCAGTTTCTGGATTTTGCTGACCATCAGGTCGATGACGTTATCGCTCATCTCCCGGGACTGGATTTTTTGTTCATCCCATCGCCAGCGGTTGTTCTGAAAGCGGATCAGCCCCTCATCATGCAGTGAGTAGAGAAACTGGATGAGGAAAAACGGGTTTCCCTGGGTCTTCTCCAGACAGATCTGCGCCAGCTCGGTGCAGTGTTGTGGTTCGGTTCTCAGGGTATCTGCAATCAGCCGGATAATCTGGGATTTGCTCAGTGGTTCCAGAAGAATCTCACTGATGTTGCTACTGCCCTGTTTTATCTTACTGATCGCCAGTGTCATCGGGTGAGTGGGGCTAACCTCATGATCACGGTAACTGCCGACAATCAGCAGGTTTGACATATCCCCCTTTTCACACAATGAGGTGATCAGGTTGAACGATGCCAGATCTCCCCAGTGAAGATCATCGAGAAACAGCAGCAGCGGTGTTTCAGCCGTTGCAAAGACGCTGAGCAGTGATTTCACCAGACGCGAGAAGCGGTTCTGCTCTTCGAGAATAGAAAAACGGGGCGTATTTTTCTGTGGACCAATGATCAGTTCCAGCTCAGGCACCAGACGTATCAGGGCGTGGGCGTTTTGCCCCAGGGCATTGAGGATCTGTTGCCGGTAGCCTGCAATCTCCTGTTCGTTTTCGGTGAGCAGCTGCCTGATCAGCCCCTGCAGGGCGAGAAAAATACCGGAGTAGGGGCGGGTTCGGCGGAACTGATCAAACTTGCCGCTGATAAACCGCCCGTTCTGCTCATGGATATAGTGGCGCAGTTCGTGCACCAGACTCGATTTACCCACGCCCGCATAACCGGTAATCAGAATCAGTTCCTGCCGTCGCAGATTTGCCTGGTCGAAACTGTTGCGCAGTTTCTGAATCGTGGCGGCACGCCCATACAGGCGTTGCGGGATGGAAAAGTGTTCTGAGATATCGTCCAGGGCGAGATTAAATAGCGGAATATTCTGTTGTTGCTGCCAGAGTATCAGGCATTTTTTCAGGTCCTGGGAGATGCCGAAATTCGATTGATAGCGTTCTGAGGCATCTTTCGCCATCAGTTTCAGCACAATCCGGCTAAGCATCTCCGGCACTTCGGGTTTTACTTTGTGGGGGGGCTGGGGGTGTTTGGCAATATGGCTGTGGATCAGTTGCAGACGATCATTGCCGGTAAACGGCGGGCGTCCGCAGAGTATTTCATACAGGGTGACGCCCAGGCTGTAAAAGTCACTGCGAAAATCGATATGGCGGTTGATCCGCCCGGTTTGTTCCGGTGCCATGTAACGCAGGTCATCAACGGAAAGCTGTTGCGAGTTCCAGCTGGCCTGTTCACGGGTCAGGCGGGTGGCAATGGCGAAATCGATCAGTTGCACCTCTCCGGTTTCGGCTAACCAGAGAATATTATCCGGGGATAACTTTTTATGGATGATACGTTCGCTGTGCAGCCGTCCCAGCAAGTCGCTGAGGGCGATCGCCATCGGGAGTATCTGTTCCCAGCTCTGTGGTCTGAGCTGCATCAGTTGCCGCAACGATGTGCCGCCCCGATCCGGGAATATCAGCGTTGGCTGGTTGTTAATGCTGGTTAGCGCCGAAGGAGCAATAATCCCCTTAATATCCAGACTGCTGAGCAACTCATATTCATGCTCAAAACGACTGATATCTTCGGGAGTGGTTGAGTTTCTGTTGAGCTGTTTGAGGATGACTGGCTGCAGATCATTATCCCTGAGGGCGCGACTCACCGTGCTGTGTTTACCCCGGTGGATAATAGTCTGAATCTGAAAGCCGGGAACATGGGACATAGATCAGTTAATCTCCCCGGCGAACATATACCCGGCACCATGGGCGGTGAGGATAAAGTGGGGGTCGAGTGAATTGTCGTTGAGCTTGCGGCGCAGGCGTCCGATCAGGACGTCGACAGAACGGTCATTGGGGGTCCATTCGCGATCATGAATGGCATCCATCAACTGGTCTCTGCTGAGCACCTGTCCCCGACGGCTGATGAGTGCATTGAGTAGTTTAAATTCGCCCTCTGGCAGGCGTTCAGTGACTCCTGCCGGACTTTCCAGCAACCGCTTGCTGCAATCCAGTATCCAGCCTTCAAATTCAATCAGGTGTTTTTCCCGGCTTTCGGGTTTGGCGGACTGATCGGTCACCCGCCAGATCAGGTTTTTCGACCGCACCAGTAGTTCCCGTGGCGTAAAGGGTTTGGTGACGTAGTCATCGGCACCCAGTTCCAGTCCGACGATACGGTCAATCTCATCATCTTTGCTGGTCACCAGGATGATGCCGACTTTCGAGTGGGCGCGCAGCTCGCGGGTCAGTGTTAGTCCGTCTTTGCCGGGCAGATTGATATCCAGCAGTACCAGGTCGATGCGCTCCTCCAGCACCCGTTGTACCAGGCTTTCACCATGGTCGGTTTCACTCACCCGGTACCCTTCGTTTTCAAAATAGCTGACCAGCAGGGAGCGGGATGCAAAATCATCTTCTACGATTAAGATATGTGATGGTTCAGTGGGAGGTGTCATGGTCAGCAACTACTATCTATTTATTATGGTTTTATGAAACTGATTGATGTTCAGAGTCTAGCAAGCTGCAGGAATTGAGAACAGCCTTGCTTACTCTGAGGCTCAGTCTTTAATAGAACAGGAATATTCTTATCTGACAATGGCTTAGATAAGTAATTAATTGGCATATTTACATTTTGTTACATTAGTTAACAACTTAGCACAAATTGATAGAAATTCATTTACACCTGACAGTTAGTTTAGTTGGAGTTGGGAAACCGGCGAACTAAAAAAACGATGAGGGCCTGTACCTGTTCCGGCTTATCGCAACAGGTACTGCACAGATAATTCTTACAGGAGTGATTGGCCTTGAACAATAATAAATCCAAGCATGCACTACTCAGTGTGAGTGCACTGGCACTGGTGGGGACTATGCTGAACCCGACAGCGTCCTGGGCGATGGATGGTGAGACGGTGATTCAGGAAAAATGTCTGAGCTGCCATACGCGCACCGGAAACCCGGATAAACCATTTTCGAGAATCAGTGAACAACGTAAAACGCCGGAAGGCTGGCAGATGACGTTGCACCGGATGCAACACCTTAACGGTCTGGAACTGTCCTCAGAAGAGACTCAGGCAGTCATCAGATATCTGTCAGACACTCAGGGACTGGCGCCATCTGAAGCAGCTCCGTACCGCTATGTGCTGGAACAGCAGCCCAACATTGTCGAAGATGTTGACCCGGCCTACAAAGAGATGTGTGCCCGTTGTCACTCCAACGCCCGGTTTGGCTTACAGCGCCGTACCGAGGAAGAGTGGAAAGAGCTGGTGAACACTCATATGGCGATCCATCCCACCACCGAGTTACACGCTCTGGCACGGGATCGTCGCTGGTACGATATCGCCCTGAATGAAACAGCCCCTAAGCTGGCGATGGATTATGCGTTTAATGATGCCGCCTGGAAGCAGTGGCAGAAAGCCGCTAAACCTGCGCTGCAGGGCAGCTGGTCTGTTGCGGGCTTTATGCCGGGCAAAGGTGACTACAGTGCCGTGCTTAAGGTCGAGAAAACCTCCAAAGATAAATATTCCGTGACGATGGATGGCCATTACAGCGATGGGTCTGAACTGCACGGCAATGGCACCGCTCAGGTCTTTACCGGTTTTGAGTGGCGCGCGGGTCTGAATATTGATGGTGTCAGTATGCGCCAGGTGCTGGCGGCGTCTGCCGATGGCTCTGAGCTGACCGGGCGTATGTATCAGAGTGCCCACGATGAGATCGGCGGTGAACTGAAGGCTGTCAGCGGTGACGCTATCGTTGGTCTGTCTCCGTCTGCGCTGAAGCAGGGTGAAACCGCTCAGGTCACGATTGCTGGTAGCTATCTGCAGGGCAAGGTTAATCTGGGACCTGGTGTCAGAGTACTTAAAGTCCTGTCCCGTGATGCGGACCGGGTAGTGGTAGAGGCAAAAGCATCTGCTTCAGCCACTGTCGGAATGCGAGATGTCGCGGTGGGCGCAACCAAAGCCAAAGGGCAACTGGCGGTCTATGACAAGGTTGCAGCCGTGCAGGTATCACCTCCTCAGTCATTGGCACGTATCGGTGGCAACGGTGGCAAGCTTCCAAAAGTGCAATCAACCTACCGCGCCCTGGCGTTTAGTGCCGGTGCCGATGGTCAGCCAGGTACTGATGATGATCTGCGTCTGGGGTATATGCCTGCGACCTGGTCACTGAAACCACAGAATGAAGTGGCTGCTGAAGATCACGATGTTGAGTTTGCCGGTACCATCGACAGCAACGGTATTTTCACGCCGGGCGATGCCGGTCTGAATCCGAAACGCAAGATGTCTACCAATAACGTTGGCATGTTGAAAGTCGTGGCGACCGTCAAAGATGGTGACAACACCGTTGAGGGTGAATCAGACCTGCTGGTGGCTGTACCGAGCTATATCAAACGCGCCATTCAGTAACCCTGATAACAACCGCCAACATCTGTTGTAGCGAATAACAAGAAGAGAGACTGACAATGGGATCTTTAACTCTGGTAAAACCCAACCTGCACCTGGTTGATGTAGAGGAACGCAGGATGCTGTTCCATGTGCCGACCAGCAGCCTGTTTGAGCTGGATGGGCTGGGACGGGAGCTGATCGAACTGTTCTCATCAGAAACGGAAGTGTCTGCGCTGCAGATTCGTGACCGCTTTGATGGCCGGTTCAGCGCCGGTGATGTGGTAGATACTCTGGAAGAGTTAAAGACGCTGAAGATCATTGCTGAAGCGGGCACCTGGGCGCAGATCAATAATGAACCCAAGCCGGTAAAGCAGTTTCCGCTGACCACCATCGTACTGAACACCAATACCGGTTGTAACCTCAGCTGCACGTACTGCTACAAAGAGGATCTGACCACCCCGTCAAAGGGTGACAAGATGAGCTTTGACACCGCGGTGCAGTCGGTTGAGATGATGCTTAAAGAGTCTCCGGACCAGCGTCAGTACAACGTGGTGTTTTTCGGTGGCGAGCCACTCACCAATATGTCACTCATCCGTAATGTGGTGGCTTATTGCGAAGAGCGTTTCGCAACACTGGAAGCGGAGGTGAGCTTCACCATGACCACCAACGCCACCATGCTTAACGAAGAGCTGGTGGACTGGTTTAACGAGCACCGCTTTGGCCTGACCATTTCGATGGATGGTCCCAAGGCGATGCACGATAAAAACCGGATTACCGTCGGTGGGCAGGGTACTTACGATGTGGTGAAGCAGAAAGCGCAGATGCTGCTTTCGCGCTATACCGCACGGCCGATCGGTTGTCGGGTCACTCTGACCCGGGGGATTACCGATGTGGAAGCGATCTTCGACCATCTGTATCACGATCTGGGTTTCTCTGAAGTCGGATTCGGCCCGGTCACCTCCGGTGATATCTCCTCGTTTAACCTCACTGCTGAGGAGATGGTTGAGGTGTTTGCGGGAATGAAGCGTCTGGGGCGGAAGTATCTCGCCGCAGCACTGGAAGGTAAAAATCTGGGGTTCGGCAATATGCATATGCTGATGACCGATATCCATGAGGGCAACAAGAAACAGCTGCCCTGTGGTGCTGGCGTGGGTTTGCTGGCGGTGGATACCCAGGGTGGCATCAATCTGTGCCACCGCTTTACCGGGTCTGATCAGCCGTTGTTCGGCGATGTCAGTGAGGGGCTGGACAAGCCTGCGCTGGCTGAGTTTGTCGAAACCCGTCTGGACCGCAGTGATACCGGTTGCGAAACCTGCCGTATCCGCAATATCTGTTCCGGCGGTTGTTATCACGAAAGTTACGCAAAATACGGTGATGCGACCGTACCCTCCTACCACTATTGCGACCTGTTACGTGACTGGGTCGATTTCGGCGTCGAGGCGTACACCCGCATCATGATAGAGAATCCGGGCTTTTTTGAAGCCCACGTCTCTCCTAGAAGGAGTGCTTAAATGAAACATCTGAAGTCGTTTAATAAAAAAGCGAAAATGCTTGATCAGACTACCTCCCCTGATCAGGTGGAAGAAGTCGTCGCGATGCAGACCGTCGTCGGCTGTACCTCTACCAACGATCCGGGCTGGGAAGTTGACCCGTTCGGTGGTCTGGGATCGTTATGCCAGCCGATGGAATCTGACCTCTACGGCTGTGCCGATGCCTGCTGGTGGCCTGCCCAGGTGCCTGACACGATGAGCAACTACCCTGACTGGTCTCAGGATGTGTCCAAGGCCAATGAAGACTGGCGCAAGCTGGATGGTATTTTCCCGGAAGAGCAGAAGTAACGGAGGCGCAGATGAAATTTACCCATAAGATAAAAGCCGCAGCGCTGATCGGTGCTGTGAGTACCGTTGCGCTGATGTCCGGTTGTTCGACCAACCCATCCACATCGCTCAATGGTATGAAAGGTGATGGTCATGAGTATCTGTTGACGGTAAGCCGTCCGAATCAGCTGCACGTGATTGACACCGAAACCAATAAGATTGTCCGCAGCTGTGATGTTCCGGGCGTGTTCGGTCAGGGAACGGTTGAACCCTCACCGGATGGCCGGATCGCCTATGTCGGTACCAATAAATGGGAAGACGTAGCCGGATTCGATATTACCAACTGCGATATGGTGTTCTTTGCCAAGCAGTCAGAGAACAATGTGACGGTAAAAAGCTTTGTTTCTCTGGCGGTCAGCCGCGACGGTAAGGAGCTGTATACCATCCAGAACCCAACCCGTAAGCTGTCTGACCGGTATGAAGTGATGGAACCTCAGCTGGCTGTCTATGACACCAGTGCTGGTCTGGATGCCAAGCCGGTCAGAACCTTCCCTGTGGGTCGTCAGATTACTAAAATCATGGCGATGGATACCGGTGAGGTGATTCTCGGTGGGCCAGACCTGCAGGCGATCAATCCGCAAACCGGTGAGATACGGATGCTGAGTAAGCTGCAGCACTGGGACAGACCCGCTGATAAGTGGGTACAGCCCGATGCGTTCGCCATGCACACCCTGGGTGAGCATGCCGACGAATTTATCATGCCGTACTTCACCATCAAGTGGAATGGCGATCCGGGTGATATGGAGAAGGCTGAGTTCTGGTGGGGCATGAGCCGGATTGATCTGAAAACCGGTGACGTTGAGCAGACTGAAATCTTTCCTTTTGAGTTCATAATCTTCAACTTCATCACCGATCCGGAAGATAGTAATATCCTCTACGGTGCGTTTAATACACTGTCTAAGCATGATATTAGTGAGAAGAAAACGCTGGCTGTGCATAACATGGAACACACCTATTACGATCTGAACATGACCCGTGACCGCACCATCTATGTGGGTGGTACCTCCAGTGATATCTCGATCCATGATCCGGATACCCTGGAAAAGATTGGTTCCATTCAGTTACCGGGTGATATGTCCACTTCAGGCATGCGTATCGCTTATCTGAAGTAGGCCGGGACTAACACTTCGATGTCCAGAATGTTAATCTGGTGAGTAAAGGCTGTCCTGCGACAGCCTTTTTTGTATCTGCCAATAATAAGAGACAACACACGCATGATCAGATGGCTAAGTGCAGCAATTGATGGCCAGGACCGGGGGCGCTTAGAAGAGGCGTTTCGCTGGCTCTACACCTTTGTCAGGCCACAATCGAAAGCGATTCTTGGCCTGATGCTGCTGTCGGTATTTGCCTCCGCCCTGGTGTTGTTGCAGCCGTGGCTGACCAAACTACTGATCGACGAAGGCTTGCTGGCAAAAGATTACGGCATGCTGGTGACCATGGCCGTAGGGATGATTTTTGTCGGCATTATCAGTACCGCGCTGTCGGGTATCAACCGTTATCTTCATACCCGGCTCTCGGGTAAAATTCTCTTCTCCCTGCGCGAACACCTTTACGAGCATCTGCAAACCCTGTCGCCGCAGTTTTATGGTGGCCGCCGTATCGGCGATATCCTCTCCCGGCTGGATGGCGATGTATCACAGATTCAGCGCTTCGCCGTCGATAGTATGTTCTCCGCCCTGAGCAGTGTGCTGGGGCTGGTGGGGGCGCTGGTGTTGCTGGTGACCCTGTCGTGGAAACTGTCGCTGCTGGTGCTGGTGCTGATTCCACTGGAAATTCTCTGGCTGCGCTGGATGCGCCGTAAAGTTGAACGTCAGGCGCGGATCATTCGTGAGCGTTCGGCTGATCTCAGCTCCTTTCTGGTAGAAACCCTGCCCGCCATGAAGTTTATCCAGGCGGTGTCCCAGGAAAAACGGGAATCGCGCAAACTGCATAACCTCAGTGACTACTACCTGACCGACCTGCTCAAGCTTCAGGTGACCGAATTTTTTACCCAGGCGATTCCTGGCACACTGACTTCACTGACCCGCGCCACGGCGTTTCTGATCGGCGGTTACTGGGTGATCGAAGGGCAGTGGCAGCTGGGTTCGCTGATCGCCTTTTCCACCTATTTAGGCATGGCCACCGGCCCGGTACAGAGCCTGTTGGGCTTGTATGTGGCGATCCAGCGGATGTCGGTCAGCCTCGACCGGGTGATGGATCTGCGCCGGGCAGAACCGGATATCACCACACCGGAACAACCCGCTTCGCTGGCGGATGATATGCGTGGCGAGATCAGTTTTGACCGGGTGTGTTTCAGTTATGAGGGCCGTCATGAGCCGATTCTGAATCATGCTACTACCGTGTTTCCGGCGGGTGCCACTATCGCCCTGACCGGGCCATCCGGGGTGGGTAAATCCACCGTGATTGATCTGCTGATGCGGTATTACGACCCGGAGCAGGGACGCATTCTCATCGATGGCGTCAATCTTAAACAGCTGCCGCCGATGGCGCTGCGCAAACGGGTGGCGCTGGTGAGTCAGGATATCACCCTTTTCCGCGGTACCCTGATGGAAAATATCCGTTATGCAGCCCCTGAAGCCAGCGATGCTGAGGTGACCGCTGCCTGTGAACAGTCACAACTGACAGAGCTGATTCGCTCTCTGCCGCTGGGGCTGGAAACACCACTGGGGGAGCGGGGCAGTCAGCTGTCTGGCGGTCAGAAACAGCGGGTAGCGATCGCCCGGGCGATTCTGCAACAACCGGCCATCCTGATACTGGATGAAGCGACCTCAGCGGTGGATGAAGCTACCGAAACCGAAGTGATCGCTAATGTAAACCGTATCTTTGCCGGTAAAACCCGCATCCTGATCAGCCACAGGACGTCAACATTAAGCGGGGTTGATCTGCGTATCGAGTTAAGAGGTGGTCTGTTGGTGGCTGAAAACAGCCTGCCGGAGGTGGGGTGATATGGGGCAGAAAGATAATATTCTGATCGGTCTGGTCGACAGCGGTTATGGTTTTGCCGGGTCTCCGCCAACCGGGTGTGACCGGGTGGTGGTTTCTCAGGCGTTCCGGTTTGATGAGAGTATCGTGTTAGCCCCGGTCACTGATGACCGGTTGGGGCACGGCTCGGCACTCTTAGAGGTGATCGCCGAACAGGCACCCGACGCGGAGTTTGCTATTGCGCAGATATTCACACAGCGTTTAGCGACAACTCCGGCTCAGGTTGCAGCGGCGATCGACTGGCTGGTAGAACAGCAGGTGGATCTGATTAATCTCAGTCTGGGGCTGCGCAATGATCGTGAGATTTTACGCACTGCCTGCGAGCGCGCCCTGGCTGCCGGGGTGATTATCTGCGCCTCATCACCGGCTAAAGGTGATCCGGTCTATCCCTCGGCGTATCCCGGTGTGTTGCGTATGACCGGCGATGCCCGTTGCCAGAGTCCGCAGCAGCTCTCCTGTCTGAAAACCCAGTACGCGGATTTCGGTGGCTATGTTAAAGCCCGCAACGGCGTGATCGGCGCCAGTGCAGGATGTGCCCAGTTAACCGGCCATATCGGCCGCTATCTGAGTCAGGGGGGGGCTGCCGATCTGGCCTCAGTGGATCGCTGGCTGGAGAGTCAGGCGGACTATTTTGGTGCTGAAGTCCGTTTTCCCCTGGGGGTTAAGTCTGACAGTGGAGGTGAAGCCTGATGAGTATGGCGCAACAAAAGCCGTTAACCCATATCGTCGTGCTGGGGGGCGGACCTGCCGGCGGTGCTACCGCTCTGGGCCTCAGAAAACTAGGCTATGATGTCACCGTGATCGCCGAGCCAAGACCCTTTAAAGCGGTTGAGGGGATCTCCGAGCGGGTGTTGGAAGGGCTGCGCAATGCCGGGTTTAAGCAAGCCTTAGTGAATCTGCCGCCACCTTCACCACGGCTCGCCAGCTGGAACGGCGCAACTAACAGCGCCAATACCGAGATGCTGATTAACCGTAGTGAACTGGACCGGGGAATCGGCAGGGATCTCGAGGCGGCCGGGGTGAAGCTGATACCGGGGCGGGTTGGCAAAGTCAGTCAGACCGATACCGGTTTTACCGTTGCCCTGAAAGACTCAGAGTCAGAGACTGCTCTACTAAAGAAAGCTCTACTAAAGGAAGCTCCGCTAAAGGAAGCTCTGCTAAAAGAAGCTCCGCTAAAGGCTGACTTTCTGGTGGAGGCCCGCGGTCGCAGTGCGCCTGCAGCGGGACTGGCGCGGTTGCGGGGCAGTGAAACCGTGTCTCTGTTGCAATACTGGCAGGGCGAACCCTGTCAGCCGCAGTCCGCCGCTGAAAGTTTTCAGGATGGCTGGGCCTGGATGGCCGCCTGGTCCGATGGTACCCGCTATCTGCAACTCACCTTTGATGTCGCCAGCGCCGATCTGCCGGACAAAGCCCAGCTGATCGATCACTGTAACGCTATCCTGCGCACCCTGCCCAGCGCAAAACCCTTTATCGCCAATGCCGAACCTACCGGGGTTATCCACGCCCGCACCAGCACACCGATACTCTGTTGTGAGGCCGTCGGCGACAACTGGATCAGGGTCGGCGACGCCGCGATGGCGGTTGATCCGCTCTCAGGTAACGGTATTTTTCAGGCACTCTCCAGCGCATTGCAGGCACCCGCGGTGATCAATACCCTGCTGCAACAACCTCAGAACAGAGCCCTGGCGAAACAATTTTATCAACAGCGGGTCGATCATCTGTTCCACCGTTTTGCCCGCATAGGTCGGGATTTTTACGCCTCAGAAGAGCGCTGGTGGGATAACCCGTTCTGGGCTACCCGCCGCAACTGGCCGGATAACGAACCCCTGCATCAGGAAACAGATCCTGACTCACTCCGGGTCGTCAGTATGCCGGTGGTCAGCAATGGCCTGATTGAAGAACATGAGGTGGTGACCACCAATGACCAGCCGCTGGGGATCTGGCATCTTAATGGTATACCGATGGCACCGGTGGTGCGGGCACTGCAGAGCCGAGAGCCGGGGATCAGTCCGCAATCCTGTCTTGAAGCCACGTTAGGAATGAGTCCCGACATCGCCGCCGGGCTGACCGGCTGGTTGTATCAGAACCGCTGGTTGAAGGCGCAGCCCTAAAGAAGGTGGCTGAGAACCTGTAGTAAAAGGTGACTGATGATCGATGATAGTCATACAGGCTGGCGCCGGACTCGGTGTTAAACCGATGGCTGTTTGTGTTTTTAAACAATTCGCTGAGCACCCTGCCCCTGGTCATGGAGTACATCTTCAGGATTAAACAGGTGACACTTTTTCAGACTTAAGCAGCCACAGCCTATGCATCCCGTCAGGTTGTCCCTTAAAGACTGAATCTGGGTCATTTTCCGATCAAGTTTTGTTTGCCACTTTCTGGCAATTCGCTCCCAGTCTCGTTTAGTGGCTGTTTTATTCATCGGCAGGCCGCCCAGTTCATGGGTGATCTCTTCCAGCGTAAAGCCAACCGACTGCGCAACCTGTATTAATGCGATTCTGCGTAGCATGGAAGCCTGGTATCGACGCTGGTTGCCGTTGGTGCGAATGGATGCGATCAATCCCTTAGTTTCGTAAAAGCGCAACGCAGATGCAGCCACACCACTGCGTTCAGATAACTGACCTATTGTTAATAATTTGTTTTCTATCATAGTGTTACATCTATGTCTGATCAGGTTTTAAGGGTTTAAAAAAACTATTGACTTAAAGTTAACTTTAACTTTTATACTGCTGTTGAATTTAGCACACCAGCAGTGACAGGTTAATAAAATGATTAACGACAGACTTTCTTTCTCTAATCCATCTGATTTATTTGATCCAACCCCTTTTGGTTTTTGCCATACGGTGAAAGCCCCGGCTAACGGCGAAATAATCTATATCTCTGGACAAAGTGGGGGAGAGGGACAAGAACACCGGTTGAGTGAGGATTTTCAACATCAGGTGAAAGTGCTGCTATCAAACTTAGACATTGCACTGCGGGAGCATGGTTCAGGTTTCGGTGATGTGATGAAAATTACGGTTTTAATCGTTGCTCACAATGCTGAAAAGCTCGCCATCTGGGCCGAAGAGATGAAGAAGCGCTGGCCTGAAGATAAGCTGCCAGCGAGCACGCTTATTCCGGTACCCGCGTTAGCATTAGAAGGAATGCTGATAGAGGTAGATGCTGTTGCTTTCAAACGCGCTTAGCGCGTTAGGCTAAGTCTTCTGAGGGAGTTTTCAATCGAGGTTCCTTGAATAATCATCTCTAAAGCGCGCTTTACTCTGGGCTTATGCCAATGAATTGTGGCATCAGACTTAATTAAACCCCGCCTGTATACCGGATTTCTTTTGCATGTTACTTAAAAATTACCTGACGTTATTAGCCATCGGACTGATCTGGGGCTCTCAATTTATCTTTCAGGAGATGGCATTAATGAGCTTCTCTCCTGTCTGGATCGGTACTTTTCGCGCTACTGTCGGCGCAATCACGCTGGTATTGATTTGCAGGGTGATGGGGATTAAAAGTGTTAGTCGCCAGTGGGGGTTATTTGCCCTGATTGGTTTATTTGAAGCAGCGATTCCATTTGTTCTTGTGCCCTGGGGACAAGAGAACCTGGCCAGCGCTGTTGCAGCTATATTAATGGGGACACTGCCTTTTTATGTATTGATACTCGCCCCTGTGTTTATTCAAGGCGCAACAATCAGTATCGGGAATGCCGTGAGTGTCGTCATTGGATTTAGCGGTCTGTTATGTTTATTTTATCCTGAGTTGTCTTCCGGTAGCGGGGGTATCAGCCTGGTGAGTTGCATGGCTGTTATGGCAGCGGCGGTTAGCTTTGCGATAGCGTTGCTATTGCTGAATCGGGTTCGAAATGAACACCCACTGATTGTCGCTCGCAATGTCCTGGTTGCTGCAAGCGTCCTGTTAATGATGATTGCATCAGTGACGACCCCGCCTGAAATCGAAGGCGTGCTTACATCGGCAGTATTCTCCCTGGGTTACCTGGGGGTGATGTGTGCCGGTGTCGTCTACTACCTCTATATGATAAGTATTAAGAATGCGGGTGCTGTCTTTACCTCGATGACTAACTATTTAGTGCCTGCTGTGGGAGTTTTAATTGGAGCCCTGCTAGCAGATGAATCCATTTCTGGAACCACCTGGATCGCTTTAGCCGTGATTCTGTTCGCTTTATTGATCAATCAGGTGTTATCGGTAAATGAACAAAAACTGTAAAGAGTGTCAGCCGTTACGGTTACGCTGCAGAACAGGGCTGGGGGCTAACCCGCTGGCTGTATCCGCATCGACGCTTCAGGTCGGATCGCTGATAACAGAAGCTGATTCATTAATAACTCTGTGATATGCATGATTGTCGGAGTCGCCGGGGCGTCAGGACGAGCCTGTTCTCTTTGTTTGCCGCTGCAATAATTAAGGTGTTTGTATGATAAGGCTATAGAGGGAAATGACAGGGTATTATGCCAATCATATTTCTCTATCAAGCATAAAAAGTAATGACGCCTGATGTTAAGAACCCCTTTTTATAACGTCAATAATGGATTGAAAATTTGCTTGTTCCGCTGTTTTTTATAGTCATTATTCGTCGTTGTTAAGGTGACACTACAGAGTGTATCAAAATAATTCAGGGTTTCGTTGATAACTGTATCGATATAAGCCACATACCCTATAAGGAAATCAGGGTTGTGATAGTCATATATTTTTTAACTTTTTGATTATATTGAATAATTTTCTTTAATGCCTGGCTGGCATGCTTCATGCTTTTCTATTTAAGGCTTGTATTTAAGCCTTGCTATGATGAATAGCGGACGACAATTAATGTGTTTACGGAATATAAGTTATGATAAAAATAAAAACACAAAGCCATGTTTTAAAGAGAAAGGTTTTAAAGGAAAAACTTTTAAAGAAAAAGGATTTAAAGAAAAAGACGACTATTCTAACCTCAATTATTCTTAGCTCTGGCCTGAGCAGTTCTGCGTTCGCAGTTGATGTAGACGCGGGTGATTATACCGCGCTGCCGGCAGGTACTAATCTGGCTATGTTGTATTATCAGAATGCTTCTATGGATGAGTTGTATGCTGATGGAAACAAGCTTGCCGGTGATTATAGTCTTGATTCAAATATAGGCATTCTCCGGGGCGTTCACTTTACTGAGATCGGTGGCTATACCGTAGACCCTCAGTTTTTGTTGCCATTTGGTTCTTTGGACGCCGGTGGTGATGTGGCTGCGACCCTTGGTGATGAAAGTGGTGTCGGTGATTTAGTCCTGGCTGCAACGGTCTGGCTGGTGAATAAGCCCGAAGATAATACGTATTTTGGTATTACGCCTTTTCTATATCTGCCTACCGGGTCCTATGATGCTGATTCAGCGCTTAATCTGGGTGAAAACCGCTGGAAGTTTGCCCTTCAGGGCGGATATATCACTAACCTGACCGACAACATTGCGCTGGATGTTGCTGCTGATGTGATGCTCTACGGTGACAACGATGATTACAGTGCGGGTAAGAAAACGCTGGAACAGGCCGCTTCTTTCCAGCTTCAGGCCTACCTTCGCTATCAAATGAATCCTTCATGGGATCTGCGGGCCGGAGTATCGCAAAGCTGGGGCGGTGAAACAAAAGTTGATGGCGTTAATCAGGACGATGAAGCTGAAATAACAAAAATGACCCTGGGGACTGCGTACTTTGTAGATCCTACTTTACAGCTATTAGTTAACTATGGCCGGGATCTTGATGTTAAGAATGGCTTCAAAGAAGACAATCGATTGAATTTCCGCATCCTGAAAGCATTTTAAGTTTTAATAAGTCAATAATAATAAGGCAGTACTTATGATGACTAAAAACATTATTCCTATCGGAATGCTCATCTTAGCGGCGTCGTATGCCGGGTTCACTTCCGCTTCTGATAATGCAGCAGTGAATGAAAAATTTATTCTTGAAAATATGGCATCGGGTAAAGACTGGCCAGAACATGGTTTTGATTACAGCGGTTCGAGGTTCAGCCCGTTAAAACAGATAACGACAGAAAACGTCAGTGATCTTGGATTAGCCTGGTCCTATGATCTTCAGTCTACCCGTGGTGTTGAAGCAACCCCTATTGTTGCTAACGGCGTCATGTACGTTACTGCTCCATGGAGCGTGGTGTTCGCTCTGGATGCTAAAACCGGTAAGAAACTCTGGACGTATGATCCAGAAGTGCCTCGTGCGACAGCAAGAAAAGCTTGCTGTGATGTTGTTAACCGGGGCGTTGCGGTACATGAAGGCACGGTTTTTGTTGCTGCACTCGATGGCCGCTTGCTGGCACTGGATGCTGAGACAGGAAAACTGATTTGGCAACAGAACACTATTATTGATGGGGCCAGAGGCTATACGATTACCGGTGCGCCCAGGGTTTATAATGGCAAGGTGATTATCGGTAATGGTGGCGCGGAATATGGCGTCAGAGGCTATATCACGGCCTATGATGCTAAATCAGGTAAAGAGTTGTGGCGCTGGTACACCGTGCCTGGTGACCCATCCAAACCTTTTGAAAATGAGGCGATGGCCGAGGCGGCTAAAACCTGGGACCCTGCCGGAAAATACTGGGAAGCTGGTGGCGGTGGTACGGTCTGGAACAGTATGGTCTTTGACCCTGAGCTGAACCTGATGTACATCGGTGTTGGTAATGGTTCTCCCTGGTCCTGGAATAATCGTAGTCCTGCTGGTGGTGATAACTTATATGTTGGATCGGTTGTCGCGCTTAACCCTGATACCGGAAAGTATGTCTGGCACTATCAGGAAACCCCCGGGGACAGCTGGGACTTCACTTCGACGCAGGATATGATCCTGACCGACCTCGAGCTGGATGGCAAGCAACGTAAAGTGCTGATGCATGCGCCGAAAAATGGCTTTTTCTTTGTTATCGACAGAGAGACTGGGGACTTCATTTCCGCGAATAACTTTGTTGATGTTAACTGGGCGACAGGCTATGACAAGAACGGTCGTCCGATGATAACCGATGCTGTTCGAAGCCCTGACAGTCCTTATGATATTGTTCCCGGGCCTTTCGGTGGGCATAACTGGCATTCAATGTCCTTTAGTCCTGAGACGGGGCTGGCTTATTTTCCTGCACAGAATGTTCCGCTCGCGTTAGCGGATGACCCAAACTGGAAAGAGTTCGGCAGTGATAAACCGGGTCAGCCAATGAGTGGTAATGGTTGGAATACCGGTATGCAGATTAACCCGGTACCTCCGACCAGTAAGCCCTTCGGACGACTGATCGCCTGGGACCCTGTCACACAGAAAGAAGCCTGGAGGCATGAGCATGTAGCGCCATGGAATGGCGGCACGCTGGCGACGGCGGGCAACCTGGTTTTTGAAGGCACAGCGGATGGCCGCCTGATGGCTTTCAATGCAACAACGGGTGATGTTTTATGGCAGTCTCCTGTGGGGACGGGGGTTATTGCTGCTCCGATTACCTATGAACTTGACGGTGAACAGTATGTGACTGTCGCAGTCGGCTGGGGGGGCGTATTTGGTTTAATGATTCGTGCCACTGAACTCGACACCCCCGGAACCGTTTATACCTTTAAGTTAGGCGGGCAGGCAGAGAAACCTGAGTTTGTTAAGTATCAGATGGGTAACCTGATCGAAGGGGTCAAATACAACCCCGCAGATGTTGCTGAAGGGACGGGCCTGTATGTCAGCAACTGTGTTTTCTGTCATGGTGTCCCCGGCGTTGACAGAGGCGGCGTTATTCCTAACCTCGGTTATGTCAATGAGACCAGTATTGAACACTTAGATCAGATCGTGCTTGATGGTCCTTATCAAAATAAGGGTATGCCTGATTTTACCGGTAAGCTGAGTCGCTCTGACATCGAAAAAATTAAAGCCTTTATACAAGGGACTGCCGACGCTATCCGGCCTAAAGAGTAAAGGTTTTAAGGCAGCAATATGAACGTTAATTAATATCAGGAGAGTCATACAATGAAATGGTCTAAACCCTCTTATACAGATCTGCGCATCGGCTTTGAAGTGACTATGTACTTCGCCAACCGTTAAGCGACTTATCAAACTCCACCTTCGGGTGGAGTTTTTTTTACCGTCCTTTGGCGTGCACATCACTAGCGTCAACAGCGCCAACAATAGCCCCCTCATTAGCCACATAAAGCGGGTGTAACCCGGCTGAAACAGATTTTACAGTAAGCTTAAGCGTCGTCTCACACTCAGGTTTATCCGACAGGTAAACAGGCCACATAGCCGATAGGCTGATTTGTCTGGAGTTGATCGATAATGGAGAGATGAACCGTTACCGGAGCACAATACAGGTCAGGTGATGTCAGGAATGAGTGGTAAGAGATATCGGCGGTCTGGGTTTGTTTTGCTGCAGAATATCTCTGTCCTGCTGTTTATCTTCTCCACAAACCTCATTTTGAGGGGTATTCTGATACCTCAACTATCTTGCATTCGTTATATTGTGTTGCTTGCAAGAGACAGTCGTAATGGCCAGGGACAGTGTTGAATGCGCAAACTAAAGCTGTTTAGTTTCTATAAAATTGCTGATGTCAAAGTAATTCCGGTCAGCTTGAAAATAGTTGTCATTCTGGCGCTGTTTATTGTGCTGTCAAACCTCACAACCAACTACATCAGTCTCGGCTTCAACCGGGTCAATCAGACTCATAATGCCAAACAGCTGCTGGTAAATGATCTTAAAGAGCTGCTGAACTTTATGAATATTCAGTGGCAGATCCAGAAAATCAATGGCAGCGGCGAGCAGGCGATTGCAAACATTCAGAAGAAAGGCCGCTTCGAACTCACAAAACCCAGTTCTGTGTTTATCGGTATCAATAAACAGTCTGAAGTGACGTTTAATACGCTGCAGCTGGCCAACTCCGCCATCAATTTTGATCTGCAACCCATCAGGATCAGCGAGCCCCGGAACGAGAGTTTTATCGTCACCACCATCAATGGCGTGGAATATTTTGGTGTGTATAAGTTTAACCGTGCCTGGGATATGTATGTTTTTCGGGGAGAGCAGGCTGACGCGTTTTATGCCAAAACCTGGGAAAACTTCGTCTCGGTCGTTGCCATTATCATTCTGATAACGATTCTTCTGGTTGTCCTGGCCACCTATGCTGTGCGCTATATTCTCCGTTTTATCGAATTGATTACCTCCGAACTTATCGATATGTCGAAACAGCAACAGCTGAAAAAGATCGATATGAAAGGGGCTGCGAACGACGATGTCACCTATCTGGGGATGGCATTTAATGCGTTATCGAGCGATATCGATAACCTGATCCGCATTTTTAAGAAATTCACCGACAGGGACATCGTTCAGCGAGCTTATCAGGAAAAGAAGATCACCCTTGATGGTGAGCAGAAAGATCTGACGATGCTGTTTACCGATATTAAAGGTTATACCTTTATGACTGAAACACTGGGTGCGGATGTCATTAAACTCCTCAACATACAATACGATCACTCCATTGATCACATCTATGAGCACGATGGCATTATCGCCTCCATCATTGGTGATGCGCTATTAGCCGTGTATGGCGTCATGCCCCTGGAGGAGGGCAACCGCTCTTATGCTGCCCTGCAATCTTCGTTTAAGATCATCGATGCGACGTCGCAGTTAAAAGAGACCATGGAGGTCAAACGCGAACACTACATTCAGGAACACGGTGAGATTCCTGAGGAGCATGAGAAAATTTTTCAGGCGATGCTGCTGGATGTCGGTATCGGGCTGGATTGTGGCACAGTCTTTTATGGCACGATCGGCTCAGACCTGAGAATGACCACCACGGTAATCGGTGACAGCGTTAATGCCGCGGCCCGGATTGAAAGCCTTACCCGGGTCTATGGTGTGCCTATTCTCTGTTCCGGCAATATCCGCGATGACATTGTTGAACATGGTTGTGGCAGCGAGTTTACTTTTGTCGAGGTCGACTGCGTGCAGGTGAAGGGTAAAACACAGCAGACTACGCTCTACTGGCCTCTTCGCAATGCCGATGTCACACCGGAATTAACCAGCAAGCTAGCCCTGTATGCCCAGGCTCTGAAGGAATACCGCTCGGGTCGCTGGGCTGAAGCACGCCCGCTGTTTAAAGCAACGGGGTTGCCGCTGGCTGATGCGTTGATTGAAAGAACGCAGGGTGACTGTCCTTCTGGATGGAACGGAATATGGGTGCTTAACGACAAATGACACAGATAACTCAAGCCCTGAAGGATCTCTTCCTTCAACTACCTGAACGCAGCAACAATACCGAATCTGACAGTGTTGCTCTGGAGCAGGCCTTTGCCAGCACGCTGGGAAATAAAAGTCACACTGTCCGGGTAGTGGTGGTTATCTCGGTGCTGTTAGCCGTGATCACTGCAATAGCGGCTTTTTATCTGATGCGCAAAGCTGAGCGCGATATCAAAATTGATATTATCGAATTTCAGGATGTTGAATTAAAGAATCTGGCAGACCGGACGGTGGATAACCGTTCTGAGCTGGAGCAGCTGAACTCAGAACGTATCGCTCTGGAGCGGCAATACCGCTGGAATAATTCAAGGCTTGAAGCGGACATCGAACGGCAGATTGCAGAAGCGAAATCTGTTTCTGCGGCTGCACCGAGACTGAAAAGCATTGAAGCGAACGGGGCCGTCCGGCTGGAAAAACTTGCCGCAGAGTATCAGCGCAATAGCGCTTCAATAAACCAGAAGATCAGCGCGATTCAGCAGACTATTGCTCAGGATGAACAGGTTATTGCCGCTTTAACGGCGGGCAACGACATTATGCAAAATTCGGCAGAGGAGCTGAATCAGCTGCGGTTGTCCAGACTGCGGCAGTATTATGAGGCGCGAATAGAGCGGCTTAACAATCGTTATGAAGGTGAAATCGAGCAACTAATTCTGCAATATAATCCACCGGTCGGATCGGACCCGGTTGGGCAGCTGCTTAATCAGCCGGTGGGTCCGCTCAGGCTTGACAACCTTTCGCAACAGCAGCGTGCCTTGCTGATCGGCCAGGAACCCCAGGCAGAAAAACTGCTTGCTGATCAGCAACAGTGGAACCGTCAGTCTCTCGATATACTGGCGCGCCTGAGACAGATCCCTTTCGAAAACGTACCTCAGCTTGCCGCTGTTCACCTTGAGGATACAACTCTTAAACAGCAGCAGGAGTTTAACCGGCTGGCGGCGCTGTTTGGCCAGTCAGTTCAGGCACGGGAAGAGAAGTTACAGAACTACCAGACGTTCGTCAGTAACCTCCTGAAGATCGCCAGGGCCGTCGGGGAGATTGACACTCAGATAGACAATCAGACAGACAACCAACAGTGGCTGATTAACCCCCTTGAGCCGGTAGACCCGGACAGTGTCGCTTATGCCGCGGTGATCGACCAGAACGGAGCGTTTGTGTCGGCGATTGAACTGAGGACAGAACAGGGGCAGCTGATCGGTAAGCTGATTGCACCGGCTAACGGACGTCCCGTCAAACCGCAGGATCTGGTGGTGATATTGCCGATCGCTGACTTCGACTATTTTAACTGAGCCGGGCTGATGGTTTCAGTGCCCCGATAATGGATGCTTCAGGTCGGTAGACGAAAGCTATCTTAAGCAATAACTTAAGCAGAACCCGGACACTTATTCCCGGCTTTCCCGGCAGACATAGAATAAAAAAGAGCTGCAGTGGTTGCAGCTCTTTTGGGGTGGCGCTTAGTGCATTCAGATACTCATCAGCACCGATTTCACTTCGGTGTAGTGCTCAATGACATCGCTGCCCATCTCCCGGCCCAGACCGGACTGTTTATAACCGCCGAATGGCAGGGCAGGGTCGAGGGCGGTATGGCAGTTCACCCAGACCGAACCGGATTTGATGCGCGGAATCATACGGTGCACCTGTGACAGGTTGTTTGACCAGATGCTGGCGCCCAGGCCGTACTGGCTGTCGTTGGCGATGCGCACCGCTTCTTCAATATCATCAAACGGCATGGCCACCAGTACCGGCCCGAAAATCTCCTCCTGTACCACACTGGAATTCTGATTAACATCCACCATTACCGTGGGGTTAACAAAGAAGCCGGGGCCAGCGACAGCGCTACCGCCAGTCGTAATTGTCGCGCCGTTATTGCGGCCCTGTTCAATGTAGTTACACACCCGGTCCTGCTGTTTGGCGGAGATCAGCGGGCCCATCTGAGCATTGGGATCGAGACCATGGCCCAGGGTCATTCCTTCAGCAATAGCGGAGATATCGGCGACCACATTATCGAAATGTTTTTTATGCACATAAAGACGTGAACCGGCACAACATACCTGCCCCTGGTTGAAGAAGATCGCGTTGGCGGCTCCGGCTGCTGCACTTTGCAGGTCGGCATCTTCCAGTACGATGGTGGGTGACTTACCACCCAACTCGAGGGTGACCCGGGTCATGCTGTCCATCGCCGCTTTACCGATCAGTTTGCCCACCTCAGTGGAGCCGGTAAAGGTGAGTTTATCCACATCCGGGTGATGCGACAGGGATGCCCCCGCTTCGATCCCGGTGCCGGTGACCACGTTCACAACACCGGCGGGATAACCCGCTTCCAGTGCCAGCTCACCGAGCATCAGTGCGGTCAGTGGGGTTTCATCAGCGGGTTTGAGCACCACGGTGCATCCAGAAGCCAGGGCTGGCCCCAGTTTCCAGCAGGCCAGCAGCAGCGGGAAGTTCCAGGCAACGATAGCACCAACAACACCTACCGCTTCCCGGCGGGTATAACCATGAAACTGGGCATCGGGCATAAACGGCACCGAGACATCGACACTGCGGCCTTCGATCTTAGTCGCGAAGCCCGCCATATAGCGCAGAAAATCGATCGCCAGACGAATATCCACATGTTCCGCAATCACCACACTCTTACCATTATCCAGCGATTCAATCTCTGCCAGCAAGGCCGCATTCTTTTCAATCAGATCAGCGAAATTCCACAGTAGCTTCTGACGATCAACCGGCTTGATACGGCTCCAGTCTGAATCTTCAAAGGTTTGTCGGGCCGCCGCGACGGCTTTATCGATATCCGCTTTATTGCCACTGGGCACCGTAGCGATCTGCTCGCCATTCGCGGGGTTGATGACGGGCAGAGTCCGGCCATCTTCAGCGTCCAGCCGCTGGTCACCAATGAGTAATTTATGCTGGCGCTGGATAAATGCCATCGCTGCAGTCGAAGGGGAGAATTGTGATTCGCTCATATTGTAGACCTGTTTATAGTTGTATTCAGATGTCAGCGAGGCCAGAAGGCTGATCAGACGCCCCGGCACTTCGTAAATCTGCTATCGCAAGGGCTGTGCCAGAGTGTGAAAATATAGTTAAGCTTTTGTTTTATAATATTTATTTTTTGAACGGATGATGCGAAGACGTGCTCTCAGATTGTCTTACTATGAGACAGGGTGTTAAAAAATAAGTCAGTTGCCGGATCATCAGTGGTCTGCATCGCCGGTTAGCCACTGAGCGGATGTCGATGACTTTTGCCTGGGGGCACTGGGGTGCTGTCTCATTTTTGAACAGAAGTGTTGCGTAATTGAACAGTTTTGGTGAACCCTGGATGTAAGGGATTACCCGCGGTTTTTGTAATGTCTTGAAAAATATATAGATGTCCTTGTTGGCACAGACCGTGCTTACTATCTCCACGGGTTAGAACTTTGGGGGCGTTCAGCTTGCCAATTTGATAAACAACAATAAAAGGAGTCTGGCCTTGATGATGAAATTGATAGTGTCCCGATTATCGGGTGGGCTTCTGCTGGCAGGGTTGATCTTGCCAACAGGGGCCGTGCAGGCGGGTAATGCTGAAGCCATTATTCAGAATAAATGTGTGGCATGTCATACCCAGGAGAGCGCCAAACCTCTGCAGATGAGCCGCATGAGTCACCAGCGTAAAACCCCTGAGGGATGGCTGATGACGATCGCCCGGATGCAGGTGATGCACGGCCTGGAAATCACCGATGATGAACGCCGCACACTGGTGAAGTACTTTGCAGATAAGCAGGGGCTGGCACCGGAAGAAACCGCAGGTTCCCGCTATGCCATGGAGCGTCGTCTGAACACCATGGAAAGTTTTGAATCGACAGATTTCGAGCAGATGTGTGCCCGCTGCCACTCCGGTGCCCGGGTGAAACTGCAGCGTCGCCCATCATCTGAATGGCAACACCTGGTTCACTTCCATCTGGGACAGTGGCCCTCTCTGGAATATCAGGCGCTGGCGCGGGATCGTGACTGGATAGGTCTGGCCCTTAACAAGATGGTGCCCACCCTGGCGGAAGAGCTGCCACTGCAATCAGCCAGCTGGGATAAATGGCAGAGCGCTAAGAAAATGCCTGCCAGCGGCAGCTGGAGCTTCAGTGCTCAGATGCCAGGAAAAGGCGATATTCGCGGCGTCATGACCGTATCTGGTGGTAAAGATGATCAGTACAAGATCCGTGTCGACGGTGAGTATGCCGATGGCTCTGCGCTGAAAGGTAGCGGTAGCGCTATCGTTTACACCGGTTATGAGTGGCGCGCCAATCTGACCATTGATGGGGTAAAAATGCGTCAGGTGTTTGCCCTGTCGAAGGATGGCTCCGAACTGACCGGGCGTATGTTTGAAGCGGTACACGATGAAGCGGGGATGGACTTTACCGCGGTAAAAGCCGGAACCACACCAACCCTGCTCGCTGTTCAGCCAGGCTATATCCGTGCAGGTAGTACCGGCGTGCTGACACTGGTCGGTACCGGACTGGGTAAACAGATCTCCCTGGGCGATGGCATCCGGGTTGTCAGCGAGATCTACCGCGATGATAACAAAGTGATTGTTCAGGCGACGGCTGAGAGTCAGGCGCAACCGGGCTCCCGTCATGTGGCTGCAGGTAAGGCCAGTGGCGCCGGGCTGACTGTCTATGATCAGATCGGCAGCGTTAAAGTCGTACCCGATTTTTCGGTGGCTCGTGTCGGCGGCAATGGCGGTTCTACGCCGAAATATAACGGCCACTTCCAGGCGGAAGCATGGATGAATGGTGCGGATGGTCAGCCTGGCACTGAGGATGATATGCGCATCGGCTTTGTCCCGGCTAAATGGCATGTTGAGCCATTTAATGAGCAGGCGGCTGCCGACCGGGATACTCACTTTACTGGCCGTATGGATGAGAAAACCGGTGTGTTTACCACCGCAGGTGCCGGGCCTAACCCCGAGCGGCGTATGTCGACCAATAACGCCGGTAACCTGAAAGTGGTGGCTGAAGTAGAGGAGGGTAGTGAAACTCTGAGTGCTGAAGGCCAGATGATTGTGACGGTGCAGCGCTGGAATAATCCACCTCTGCCATAACAGCTCCTGACTACTAATGAGCGATGTTGCAGGTCTCTGAGAGACGATCGCAACATACTGAAAAAAATAATAGTGAGGAGGGTCGTTCTATGGGCGCCCAATTAAATCTGGTAGAGCAGAATCTGCACCTGGTAGCTGTCAGTTCGCGGCAGATGCTGTTTCATATACCGTCAAGCAGCCTGTTTGAGCTGGATGGTCTGACTGCGCAGCTGATTGAGCTATTGCGGCAGCGGCCAGAGCAAACCGCAGAGCAACTGATTGGTGAACTGTCAGCACAGTATCCTACAGATCAGATTGCAGAAACGCTGCAAGAGCTGATCGCACTGGAACTGGTGAGTGATGGTTCGCCGTTAACGCCGGAGATTGCACTGAAGAAGATTACCGAGTTTCCCATCAATACCCTGGTATTGAATGTGAACACCGGTTGCAACCTTAGCTGCAGCTACTGTTACAAAGAGGATCTGGATAAACCCTCTGAAGGCAGGAAGATGCAGTTCGACACGGCGAAACAGTCGCTTGAGATGCTGATCGCCGAGTCACCCCATGAGACGCGCTATAACATCGTCTTCTTTGGCGGTGAGCCGCTGTCGAATTTCGGCCTGATAAAGGATGTTGTCAGTTACGCTGAACAGCGCTTCGCTGAGCTCGGTAAGCCGGTGGACTTTACCATGACCACCAACGCCACCCTGCTGACGGAAGATATTGCTGACTGGTTGAATGAACACCGCTTCGGGCTCTCGGTGAGTATGGATGGCCCGAAGGCGATTCACGATAAAAATCGCATCACCGTCGGTGGGCAGGGCACCTATGATGTGGTCAGCCGCAAAGCAAAAATGCTGCTGTCCCGCTTTCGTGTGCGTCCGGTGGGTGCCCGGGTGACGCTGACCAGAGGGATTACCGATGTGCAGCGGATCTGGGACCACCTGTTCAATGAACTGGGCTTCGCCGAGGTTGGTTTTGCACCGGTTACCTCCGGTGATATCAGCCATTACAACCTTAGTGATGAGGAGTTGGCCGAGGTTTTCCATAATATGAAGCTGCTCGGTCAGCAGTATCTGGAGGCTGCACTGCAGCACCGTAATATAGGTTTCTCCAATATGCATCAGCTGATCACCGATCTCCATGAGGGCAATAAGAAAGCGCTGCCCTGTGGTGCCGGTGTGGGACTGCTGGCGGTCGATCATGAGGGTGGTTTGAACCTCTGTCACCGTTTTACCGGATCAGATCTGGAGACCTTTGGTGATGTACAGACCGGTATCAATAAAGAGCGTCTGGGCGGCTTTCTTGAGCAGCGTCTGGATCGTACCGATACCGGTTGTTCCAGTTGCCGTATCCGTAATCTCTGTTCCGGTGGCTGCTACCACGAAAGCTATGCCCGTTTTGAAGACCCGACTCAACCCGTTTATCACTACTGCGATCTGATGCGTGACTGGGTGGACTTCGGTATCGAAGTCTACAGCCGCATTATGGCCGAAAATCCGGCCTTTATCGACAGTTACATATCTCCCCGGAGGGCTCACTGATATGAAACATCTCAAGCCTGTTAATAACAAAGCACACACTCTGACTCAGGCCGTTGCCGATGATCAGGTAGAAGAAGTTGTGGCGATGCAGTCCATCGCCGGTTGTACCGCCACCACCGATCCCGGTTGGGAAATTGATGCCTTTGGTGGTGTCACCTCCCTGTGTCAGCCGATGGAGTCCGACCTGTATGGTTGTGCCGACCCCTGTTGGTGGCCGGCGCAGGTGCCGGATACCATGAATACCTATCCGGACTGGAATGACAATGCCGCCAGCACGCTGGATAACTGGCGCAACCTGGGAACCGTGTTCCCGGCTGATAAAGACTAACCGAACAGGATGCTAACGATGATAAAAAGAAATATGCTTCCTCGCAGCATGACTGTCATGCTGACGACCTTAACGCTGGGTATCGCCACGTTAACCAGCGGTCTGGCGATTGCCGCCAAGGGGCCTGCGCTGAAAGCTGGCAACGAATATATGGTGGTGGCTAACTACCCCAACCAGATGCAGGTGCTGGATCTGCAAAGCGATACACTTTATAAAACCTGCGATATGCCGGGCCGTTTTGGTCCGGGAGCACTGCAGGTCGCGCCGGACAAGAAAACCGCCTATATCCTCAATAATGGTTATGAAGATATCTATGGTGTGGATATGGATACCTGCGAGGTGACCTTCCACGCGAAGATGGCGCAAAACAAAAAAGAACGGACGAAAACCATCTATGCCTTTGCCCTGAGTTATGACGGCAAAGAGTTATATGCAGTACAGAATCCAACCCTGATGGAGCGGGATCATTATGTGGTTCAGCCAACCCGGCTGGCGGTGTATAGCACCGACGGTGGGATGGATGCCAAACCGGTGCGGATGTTCCCCTCACCCCGCCTGGTGACGGCGATGCAGGTAGGTAAAGATGGTGGCCTGTATATGGCCGGTGCAGACATCTATAAGATGGATGTCAACAGCGGTGAATACGACGTGGCTGTTCCCAGTCGTAACTGGAAACGTGAGCGCTATGTTCAGCCAGATGTACTGAACGTCTGGGCGGTACAAACACCGACCAAAGACTTCACTATTCTGTATACCACGGCGCGCTTCCAGGAAGGCTCTGAAGATCTGGATACCGCCGACTGGCTGTATGGTTATTTCAATATCAATCTGGACACCGGGGCAACGGAAACCAAAGATTTCGGCCCGATCACCGAGCTGTATTTCACCGGTACCCGTTCACCGAAAGACCCCAACATTATGTATGGTGTGCTTAACCGACTGGCCAAATATGATATTGAGAAGCAGACACTGCTGAAAGCGGCTGAGCTGGATCACTCCTACTACTGTGTGACTGTCAACCAGAGCGGCAGCAAAGTCTATCTGGCGGGTACTAATAATCATGTTGCCGTCTTCGATGGCGATAGCCTTGAACGACTGAAAACCATTCAGTTGCCCGGTGGGGATATGTCCACCACCACCGCCCAGGCATTTGTCCGCTAACATTTGTTAATACGAAGTATTCCCTCAGGGTCGTCTGAACTGACGCTGCCCTGGGGGAGCTTTGCCTGAATATCTGTGCGGAAGCTTATATCAGGAGCTTATATCAGAAGGCTATATTAAGCTGGAATCCTGTCAGCTGACAGCGGCCACATCCAGACTGGCATCGTGCTGATCGGCAAAAACGAATTGATTTCATAGCAAGGGAACTCCTGCCCCTTCAGCCGCGATAAAAAGCTAGTCTCACGTCTATCTTTGCATCGCTTTCCACGGCCCGGGTTTCCGGTGCCGTGGTTTTTTTTATGATGAATATCTCACCTTTAAACAGGCCAGAGCCGCATAACTGAAACGACTATTTGGTTGATATCGTGATACTGATGCGGTAAATATTTAACCTTGCCTGATGACGTTTGCCTGTTGTTGCGATGCTGTAACACAACGGTTAACAGCAATAAATAAGAATAGTAAAAGCAGCTGTGAGTACTCAGTACCATGAAGAGATCGAACGATTCCATTTTGATGGCTAACCCCCTTCATACCCTGAAGGACGCTCATCATCGCCTGTTGCAGGAGGGTGAAGTCCCCAGTGGTGTTCTGCGAAGTGAGATTGAAGACTCCTGGCAGCGATGTGTCAATGCGGGTCTTAACTGTAATGACCCTCTGGAACTGGAAAATCTGTCCCGCGATCTTATCGAAGATCTGGAAGAGAAAAACCGTGGACTGATTGAAGCCGCTCATCCGGAAATGACCCAGCTGACTGATTATTTTAAATCCGAGGGCGGGCTGTTAATGCTTACCGATAACTCGGCTACGATTCTGAAGACCAAGGGGGACACCCGGCATCTTGATTCCGCCACCCGTTATGCACTTGCACCGGGGGCTAACTGGGGCGAAGAGTTACGCGGCACCAATGGTCCTGGTACTGCCATTGTTAACCGTTCCCCGCTGATGATCCGGGGTAATGAGCACTTTCTCGATTCCATAGGCTATCTCTCCTGCTGCTCTGCGCCGATTACCGACCCGAAAGGTGAGTTGTTGGGGGTGCTGGATCTGACCGCTCCGACCGATAATCGTGATCTGCCGCCGCATCTTAATCTGGTGCAACAGGCGGTGCGTTCTATTGAAAATCGTATGTTCAGCGGCCAGTTTCAGCAGCATATTGTGCTCAGTGTTCATAGCCGTCCGGAATATCTGCGCTCATCCTGGCAGGGGCTGCTGGCACTGGAGCTGGATGGTCATATTCAGGCGGCCAATGAACAGATCTGCCAACTGCTGAACCGCAAGCGGGAACAGCTGGTGGGGCGTAACCTTGAAGAGCTGTTTGGAGTACGCCCGGAAGTGCTGCTGACCGATCTGCATCGCAAAGGCCGGGGCCAGTTACGAACCCGCGGCGGTGACTTCTATTGTGAGTTGCTGCACTTTCCCAATAGTTTTACCACGGCCGGTAAGCCCCCGGTTAAATCTGCTCGCAGTAAGCCCGCCCCGGCGTCCCTGAATGCGCCGTCGCTGGTACAGCTGGCAGGAGAGGACCCACGTTTACAGAAGGGAGTACGCATGGGTAGCCGGGCGTTGTCCCATGAACTGCCGGTTCTGATTCAGGGCGAGACCGGAACCGGCAAAGAGGTGATGGCTAAATCACTGCATCTCGATAGTCGTCGCAACAGCGGACCGTTTGTTGCGGTCAACTGTGCGTCGATACCGGAAGGACTGATCGAATCCGAGTTGTTTGGTTATCGTGAGGGGGCTTTTACCGGCTCGCGCAAAGGCGGCATGGTCGGGCGACTGGAACAGGCCCAGGGTGGGACTCTGTTTCTTGACGAAATAGGTGATATGCCACTGGCACTGCAAGCCCGGCTGTTGCGGGTATTGCAGGAACGCACCATTGCGCCTTTGGGAGGTGGAGATGAGATCGCGCTGGATATCGCGGTGATCTGTGCTTCCCACCGCGACCTGAAAGCGCTGGTTGCTGAGGGGCTTTTTCGTGAGGACCTTTATTATCGTCTCAATGGGGTTTGTCTGCGTATTCCGGCGTTCCGTGACCGTAGCGACAAAGAGGACTTTATCCGCTATTTTCTGCAGCAACTGACACCGGATGGCCGCCAGATTGAGATTGCATCTGAACTGATGGCACAGCTGTTAGCTTATCACTGGCCTGGCAATATTCGTCAGCTGGAAACCACCCTACGGGTGGCTATCGCCTTTATGGAACCGGATGAAGTGGAGATTAACAGCTGCCATATCAGTGATGATTTTCTTGAAGAGCTTAGTGGTCAGGGGATGTTTAGTCAGGACGATAGTGCTTTCAAACCGGCAGGCGGCACTTTAAAAAATAGTGAATTGCAGACCATACAGCAGGTGCTGGAGCAGCACGAGGGTAATATCTCGGCAACCGCCTCAGAGTTAGGCATCAGTCGTGCAACCCTGTATCGCAAGCTGAAACAGCTGGAAGAGTGATACTGTTTTCTGACGGTTACAGGTATTGATTTGATTATGGTCAGCTCAGGTGCAATTATCAGGAAGCTGTCTCTGACATGGTCAGTATCACGATATGGGTATAACTATCATTCTGATTAACCACTCAACAGGAGCAGTGGCTTAGGGCTGGCTGATATAAAGACGCTAAAAGTTTTTTATTTTTATACTAATTTTAGCTTAAAATTATATTTTAAATAGGTAGTATATAAAAACTAATAAGCAAACTTAGTTGTTTTTAGGACTAGTTACATGTTTTTTATGGTCGACAACAATTTCCTGAATATTATTGGCACACTTCTCTAATGAAGGAATAAAGCGGTCAATAATATGGGAAGAACGATGTTGATTGTTATCCCAGTATAAATTTACACAGCCAATAAATTCTTCCTGACTACTAATAGGAAGTGCAACGCTTCTGATATCGAAAGGCTTTTTGAAGTTGAACTCCCAGCTTCCGGGTACACGCATAAAGAAACCGCGTTCTTTCTCTTTTTCTAAGGATTGAAAGAGTTCTGCAGTATCTATGTCGGACACTGTTTCTTCAAGATTTTTTGCGTTTAGCTGACTTAGAAAAGCTCTGCCGGAAGCTGATAACGTAGGGCTTAATTTTGCGCCAACTATAGTTTCAGAACATCGTCTTAAATTAGTTAAACCAAAACTGCTTTCGAAAATAGAGACTCCTTGTTTGTCTTTTACCAGAAAATCGGATGGGATGTTTGTTTCATCAAAAAGATCTACTAAGCACTTTGATATTTTTTTTGCAAGAATATATTCAGTATGACTGTTGTTAGCAATGTCTTTCAGAAGAACATATTTTTTGTCAGCGAGCCTGCGGTATAGCCATTCAAGCTCTTCAAAATCATCAAGAATTCTTTTCAGGGTTGGCTTGGGAATGGCAGAGATGATATGCAGCTGTTCAAGGCTCAGGCAGCCATTTTTTGCAACTAACTCAATAACAGATATCGCTTTACATAATGATTGGATGTGCATCGACTTAGTCTCTTTTTTTAATTCTATAAGCTTTTCTTACTTAGTATGGTTTTTCTTGAATCCTATCATACAACTGGTCATTAAGTAAGCAAGTATGCATTTTTTAAAGTTAACGTTATGAAATGTAACCAGATGTAACAGTTTGTAATAAGGTGTTATTTCTTTGTGCGAGAAGTTATTGTTTATAAAGCTTACTTTTTATATTTAAAAGATGTTCCATACAGTGGAATATGATTGGTTTCTACTTTAGTTGGTCAGAATGTAGCATGGAATCAGCTATACGGTTGAAGATTTTCTACAAGTTGCTTGGATAGTTTTAGATCATCCAAGTAAAACCGTAACTTCTTTAATGATAAAAAAACGATGAAGAAACCAGGGGTTCTTAATGAAATCTATGATTAGTATTTGCGTTGCTGGAAGTGTTCTTGCTGCTTCAGCGTGTAATGTCAATGCTGCAGGCTTTTTTGAAGATAGTAAAAGCACTGTAAGGTATAGCAATTTTTATTGGGATGAAAATCCTGACGATGGTATCGGGCCAACGAGAAATGAATGGGTGCATGGTATTCAGGCATCATTTAAGTCTGGATATTACAAGGATGTTTTAGCCTTTGATTATAGTTATGGTGCTGCCGGTGATCTGCATGTAGGTGACGATGCCAATAATATAACTAACCTGACGAAGGGTTCCAGTGTGCAATCCCCACACAGTATTGCAAATACGATGGAAGCCTATGCCAAAATAAAACTTCTTGAAAAAGAAGGCCTTTTGTTAAAAATAGGGCTTGGTAAAACAACCCGCAAACGTCTCCAGTATGCCGATGATGTCACTCGCATAATGCCTGCAGCCACAACGGGCTTTGATATGGACTACACGTTTTCGGATTTGAATTTGTATTTCACACAGATTGAAAAGTTCAGTCCGCGTAATTCAAGCAGTCATGCCACCTGGGGAGATGCTTTAACCACTGGCGATGGAACGGTGATTGATCATCTTCGCTTGTTTGGCGCAGGTTATGTGCTGCCGACCGGAACAAAACTCGACCTTGAATACGCAGAGTCTGAAGATTATCTGAAGTCAACGTTTGCCAGAGCAAGCCACAAATTCAAGCTGGCGGATAAACATGCAATTGATCTGTCTGTAAGTTATGGCAATCAACAGGATGCGGGTTCGCTGTTTGGTGCCGATCACGAAGCCAGCTTTGTCGACCTGCAAACAAAATATACCTTTGGTAATTATTATGTAGGTCTGGCCTATAACCAGGTCTCAGATGGTGACTATGACGAGACCTTTTTCGCTGCTGATCACGGAACCTTCGCCAGCTCGGCAAAGAACTTTTATATGTTCGGTCTTGAGGGTGAGGATATGGTGAAGGTCAGTGCGGGTATGAGTTTTGCCGACCTGGGTATTCCTCAAATGCGCTGGGATCTTAAATATGCCGTGTCTGATGGTGCTGAAGGCTACACCGATTTTGAGCGTAATGAGTTCCAGAGCGTGATGCAGTATCGGTTTGACGGAGCACTTAAAGGGTTGCATCTGGTCTGGTTACATGCAGAGCACAATACCGATGGCACAGCTGATGGTGTCACCAGAACAGGGCCGCTTATTTCTAACAACTCAGCGGTTTCGCCAGCTGGAATGTTCACTCACCATGCTGACCGTTTATATATTAACTACGTCGTTAAGTTCTAAGAGTAAAACCTCTTCATGCGTGGCTGCCCCTTCAGCCATGCGTGAAAAGTTTATCTATCAGGAAGTTGCTCTGTATGATGTACGGTTACTATAAATGTAAAAATGTGGTGAGTTAATGTGAATATCATTAATACCTTATTATCAAAATACGCAAAAAAATTACTTGATATTGCATCGCTATTAACCATTGCGATGATGTTTGTTCAGGTCTTGATCGTGGTGTTTCGTTATGGTTTTTCCATGGGAACACCCTGGGCACTGGATCTTGTTGTATATCTTTTTTTTCTGTCAATGACTGCACCTGCATTAATGGTATTACTCGACAATAAAAGTGTTCGGGTCGATATTTTTTATGTTGAGTTTAAAGCTAAAACACAGGCTCTGATAGATAGAACGGCACTGCTTTTTTTATTTGCCCCTGCAATGGGATATGCAGCCTGGAACTCAATATCACCAATGATTTCATCTTGGAAACTTCTTGAATCTTCTCCTTCTATGGGGGGGTTGCCGGGCTATTTTATTCTTAAAACTGTGCTGTTTCTTTTCTTCGTAATCCTCGCTTTTACTGCTTGTTATCTTGCTGGTAAACAGTATCCGTGGATTTATCAGAAGCATGAGGGTCAATAAATGAGTGCTCATGAAATTCTCTTGTCTCTTCTGCTGATTTTACTTTTGTGTGGGATCTTAACGGGTATTCCTGTCAGTATTGTTTTAATTGGCATTCCAACCTTTATCGCTTTGTTGGGCGCTGTGTTTGGTGCTTTTGATCTGACATTTCTGAATGCTTTTCCAACTCGGGCTTTTGGTCTGTTGACTAACCCTGTGCTGCTTTCGGTACCTCTTTTTGTACTGATGGGGGGGATGCTGGAAAAATCAGATATTGCCCGGAAAATGATGCTGACTGCAGGTGCGCTGTTTGGTAAGCAACGCGGCGGAATAGCCTATGCCGTCGTTATTGTGGGTGCGTTGTTAGCGGCCTCCACAGGAGTTATCGGTGCGACTATCTATATGTTAGGTCTGATAGCGCTACCGGCGATGTTGAAAGCAAACTATTCGCCTAAGCTGGCAGCGGGTGTGATCTGTTCTTCAGGTACGTTAGGACAGATTATTCCGCCTTCTATTTTACTTATTCTGCTTGCTGATCAGATCTCAAATGCCTACCAGCAGGGAATGAGAGCCGCCGGACAATGGGCTGTCGATCCGGTTACAGTGGGTGATCTGTTTGCTGGAGCCTTATTTCCGGGTTTATTACTGGTTGGGCTTTATCTTCTTTATATTTTTATTCAGTCACGGATTAATCCTGACAGCTGCCCACCGGTTACGGTTGACCAGATTGATGGGCTAGACGGTAGCAGTCTGAACTGGAACAGCGTACTTACCGGCCTGATTCTGCCGTTGATGCTGATCGTCATTGTGTTGGGCTCAATTTTAGGCGGTATTGCAACGCCGACAGAGTCTGCTGCGCTGGGTGCTGGTGGCGCTTTAATCATGATCGCCTTGCAACAGGAAGGGCTGAGTTCATTTAGACGCTGGTCTTACATTGCTGTGCTGATCGCGTCAGTCGTGCTGGTGGCGATTAAAGCATTGGATGTTACCCCAGATGATTCATCCATTTCATTGAGTACGATTATCGCCGGTATTGCCCTCGTAGCCTTTCTGTTTGGTTTTGGCCTTGCGCTGGAGCAGGAGATGCGAAATGGCGATCTTATCGAGGTCGCGCGAGGCACTACCTTGATGGTCTCGATGATGGTGCTGATTGTGCTCGGCGCAACGATGCTCTCTATTGTATTCAGAGGGTTGGGGGGCGATGACGTTGTTAGTGAGATACTGCATTCGCTGCCGGGTGGGGAGATAACCGCACTTATCGCCGTAATGGTCGTCATTTTTATATTGGGCTTCGTGCTTGAGTATATTGAGATCATATTTATCGTTGTTCCCGTTGCCGGGCCTCCGCTGATGCAGGCCGGTATCGATCCTATCTGGTTCGCTATTCTGATTAGCATGAACCTTCAGATGTCTTTTTTGACTCCGCCATTCGGGTATGCGCTTTTCTATCTTCGTAATGTGGCGTCCACGCTACTGACAACTCGGACAATTTACGCCTCGATTGTGCCTTTTGTTCTGCTCCAGATTATCGCTCTGGGCCTGGTTGCGCTGTTCCCTGGAATCGCAACCTGGCTTCCGGGGATACTTTATTAACAGAAATAAAAACGGATGGAATTGATTATGAAAAGAAGAGATTTTTTAACTGCCAGCGGTGCCATGGTCACTGGTGTTGCTGCGGCTACCGTATCTGCGCCAGCTATCGCATCAGGTACACATCAGTGGAAAATGGTTACTTCATGGCCCAAAGGTTTGCCGGGTCCAGGTGTGTCTGCTAACCGTCTAGCAGAGCGTGTAGCGAAAATGTCAGGTGGTCGTTTCATCATTAAAGTGTATGGTGCGGGAGAATTGGTGCCAGCATTAGGTGTACAGGAGGCCGTTGAGAGTGGTACCGCTGAGCTGTATCACTCTTCGGGTTCTTATTTCGCAGGAAGAGATATTGCCCATAGCTTTTTTTGCGTGGTTCCGTTTGGTGCCGATGTAAATGAGTTTAATGCATGGCTCCGGTACGGTGGTGGTCAGGCATTGTGGGATGAACTTACAGAACCCCGTGGTTTTAAATGCTTTACCGGCGGAGGCTCCGGTATTCAGACTGCCGGGTGGTTTAATCGCGAGATTAACTCTCTGAGTGATCTTCAGGGATTGAATTTCCGGATAACCGGACTCGGCGCGCTAGTGATGAAAAAACTAGGTGTTAATCCGGTATCAATGGCCCCTGGGGATATATTTCCAGCACTCCAGTCCGGGGCTCTTGATGGCGCTGAATGGGTGGGTCCAACGAATGATCTGGCGTTTGGTTTCCATAAAGTTTTGAATAATATGTACGTTCCTTCATTCTCTGATATACACGGCGGAACTGAGTGGGGGGTTAATTCGCAAGCCTTCGAGAAGTTGCCGGCGGAGTTCCAGCTTATTCTGACAACCGCGATGGAAGCGGAAACAGGGCTGCTAACCGACTATAACTTCTATAGTAACATTGAGTCACTGGATAAGCTTCGCGCCGCTGGTGTGAATATCGACACCTTCCCCGACGATGTGTGGGACGGGCTACGTACTGCGTCGCATGAAGTTATGGAAGAAATCCGTGATTCCAGCGAACTGGTCGCCCGTATCCACGATAGCTTCTTCAATTTTACCGGACAGGCGGTTGATTATCGTAAGCTTTACGATCAGAAACTCTATGCCGAACGCGCTAAATATTTTGCCTGAAGACGACATCCTGAATGGAACATTCAGGATGTTTATCTCCCCTTTGCTGGAAAGATAACCTGGTTTCATATCCATATTTAAGCTATCAAATTATGAGTAATCAGCATGACTGTGTCTAAAGAAAACCACACATCAGCCAATTCGGCTTATACCGGTCCGGAACTATGCCGACTGGATGCGATAGAAGTGGTTGAAATGCTTAAAAAGAAGCACGTTTCGCCTCAGGAAGTTCTGGAAGCTTCGCTCGATAGAATCAAGCAGGTAGAGCCGCAGATAAATGCGATTCCAACACTGTGCGAAGAGCGTGCACGTCAGGCAGTCGAACAGTTTACCAATACCCGCCAGAGTGGCGAGAATGAAGCGGGTTGGCTGGCCGGACTGCCTCTTGCGATTAAGGATCTGACGGCAGTTTCAGGTGTCCTGATGACCATGGGCTCTCCGGGCATGAAAGATTATATCCCGGATTACAGTGATCCTCTGGTGGAGCGGCTTGAATCCCGTGGAGGGATTGTTATAGGCAAATCCAATACTCCGGAGATGGGTGCGGGAGCGAACACCTTCAATGAGGTTTTAGGTACTACCAGAAACCCCTGGAATACGACGAGAAATGCAGGAGGGTCTTCCGGTGGTGCCGCCGCATCTTTGGCGTCCGGTGAAGTATGGCTCAGTCACGGTTCGGACCTGGCGGGTTCATTGAGAACCCCCGCTGCGTATTGTGGTGTTGTAGGGTTGCGTCCTTCCCCTGGTCGGGCCGGAGGTGCTCCTTCTCTGCTCGCATTTAATACTGAGGGAGTTCAGGGACCGATGGCGCGAACAGTACTGGATACGGCACTGTTCCTGGATGCAATGACAGGCTTTGACCCCACATCTCCGATCTCTCTGGAAGCCCCGAATAAATCATTCCAGCAGGCTGTTCTGGAAGCTGAAGCCAGCACAACCCGTATAGCGTATTCACCGACACTAAATGGCTTTGCCCCGGTAGATAAAGAGATTGATCAGGTGCTGCGCCAGGCTCTGTTAGCGACCCAGAAAGCAGGGGCTATTGTTGATGAGGCCTGTCCGGAGCTACCAGAACTTGATTCTACATACCGGACGCTGCGAGCGATGATGTGGGCAGCGTTGCCTGGACGAATGCCCGAAGAGATTCAACGTCACTATAAATTCACCCTGTCGCAAAATATTGAAGAAGGGCGGAAGCTGACGATTGATGATGTCTATGATGCTCAGATTAATCGTTCTGTTCTTAATCAGAATATGACGGGCTTTCTTAAGAAATTCGATGTTCTGGCCTGTCCTGTCGTCGGTCTGGAACCTGGGCTGGTGGAGGAGGAATATCCCAGGGAGGTCGCCGGAACAGCTGTTAAGGATTATATTGACTGGCTACGTTTTACCTTCCTGTCCACGTCTTCTGCATTGCCTTCAATTTCAGTTCCGGTTGGTTTTACCAGGAGCGGTATGCCTGTGGGTATACAGCTGATTGGTCCGCAGCGAGGCGAAGCGAAACTCTTAAGTGTTGCACGAATCATCGAACAGGCGGTTGGTTTCAGCGGTAGGAAGCCAATTGATCCCATTACGCCAAGCACCTAGAGGGTCATGACCATGTTGCGCTCAAGCTATTTTCAGGACTTACTGACGTCGATCTTCGAGCGTCGCAGTAATGTATCGAAAAACAGCAATCACTCTGAGGTCACTGCTGAAAGCAGTGACCTGCCCAGCCTGTGTCAGCAGCTGCTTTTTGGTAAAGGCGAAGTCTCAGAGATGAGTACTGCCGCTGAGATAATGAGGGTTTATCGCTCTGCTTCAACCGAGCAAAAAAAAGATTTTTTTCTGCTTTTGGCAAACAATTATGATATTGACCTCAATGAGGTTCAGAACCGGCTGGACACCTATCGCCGGACGGGTTCACCTAAAGACCTCTCACTGTTATTAGCTGCCGCAGAACCGGCAAGGCAGGATATTCTTCGCCGCATCAACCGGGCACCGGGTGCGACTCAGCACCTGGTTAAGATGCGGGAAGAGCTGTTTTCACTAATGAAAGATGAGGTAAGCCTGAAGCGCGTCGATATCGATTTTCAACATCTTTTCTCATCCTGGTTTAACCGGGGTTTTCTTGTGTTACAGCCGATTGACTGGAAAACGCCGGCAAATATTCTGGAAAAGATCATCGCATATGAAGCGGTTCATGAAATTGATGACTGGTCGGAGTTAAGGCGGAGGTTAGAGCCGTCTGACAGACGCTGTTATGCTTTCTTCCATCCGGCCATACCCACAGAGCCTCTGATCTTTGTAGAAGTTGCACTGACAACCTCTATTCCGGGGGCGGTCGATGCGGTGTTAAGTGAAGATCGAGAGCATGTTGCTGAACAAGACGCATCAACCGCCGTGTTCTACTCCATCTCTAATTGTCAAAAAGGCTTGAGGGGGGTGTCGTTTGGTAACTTCCTGATAAAACAGGTGGCAAAAGAATTATCGCTGTCGCTTCCGAACCTGAATACGTTTGTCACACTCTCGCCGATACCCGGATTTGTAGCCTGGCTAAAGCGACAGGCCGAGGCGGATATCACCAGCCTGTATGCCTCTGTTTACAACGATATAAGAAGCCGCTCCCCGGATAACCTGGAGGTAGCCATCAAAGCTAAAAAAAGAGTTCTTCTGCCTATCGTGGCCCACTACTTACTAACCGAAAGACATAAAGACGGACTCGCAGCTGATCCTGTTGCCCGGTTTCATCTTGGTAATGGTGCGAGCCTGGATGCCATCCATTTTGAAGCAAATATGTCTGAAAAGGGTATCAGTCAGTCATATGGAATGATGGTCAACTATCGATATGACCTGGCACAGGTTGAAGATAATCACGAAGCTTATGTAACACGTGGCGAGATAAGTGCTCCTGCCAAACTATATAAACTGGCCAAAGCCAAAGAAAGTGCCAGTCAGGAGCCACAATAGTGGAGAATAAAATGAGTAATACCCTTTATGATGCGCTTTTCAAGCCGCATGCTAATAGTCAGACAACATTCATTGAAATGGAAGATGGTCAGGCGATCAGCTACGTCAACTTTATTGAAACGGCTGCCAAATATGCCAATGTGCTAACGAAACATGGCGTAAAACCCGGTGATCGTGTCGCGGTACAGGTTGAAAAATCACCTGAGGCGCTGGCCATTTATGCCGCCTCTATTCAGGCGGGCGCGGTCTTTCTGCCACTGAATACCGCCTATACCGCGACGGAAGTTGCTTATTTTGTCGGCGATGCTGACGCGACGCTACTGATTTGCGATCAACGTAATAAAACATCGTTGGAGCCAATAGCAAAAGAGGTAGGTGCGCAACTGCTGACGCTGAATGCGAATGGTTCGGGAAGCTTGCCTGAGGCGGCGAAACTGGAGAATGCCGAGTTCAGTACTATCCCTCGCAAGCCCGACGATCTGGCCGCATTTCTTTATACCTCGGGGACAACCGGACGCTCAAAAGGCGCAATGCTGACTCATATGAACCTGCTTTCAAACGCTCAGGTGTTGGCAGAGTATTGGCGCTTCAGCGAAAATGACGTTCTGTTGCATGCGTTGCCTATTTTTCATACCCATGGCTTGTTTGTTGCGACTAATGTCACTCTGGTGGCGGGCTCTTCGATCATCTTTTTACCGCGATTCAATCTGGAAACCATTATCGAAAAGCTACCCTCAGCCACGGTTATGATGGGAGTGCCAACTTTCTACACCCGGCTACTGGACGATCCTCGGCTTGACAAAGATCTGGTGCGACATGTTCGGTTGTTTATTTCGGGTAGCGCACCACTGCTAGCCGACACCCATGTGCTGTTTGAGCAACGGACCGGCCAGAGAATCCTTGAACGTTACGGCATGACAGAAACTAACATGAACACGTCAAATCCCTATGATGGTGAGCGTCGTCCGGGGACTGTCGGTTTTCCGTTGCCCGGTACTGAGGTACGTATCACGGACCCTGAAACCGGCATAGAGATGCCACGGGGAGAAATAGGCGTTATTGAGGTTCGGGGTAAAAATGTTTTCAAAGGTTATTGGAATATGCCTGAGAAAACGAAGGAGGAGTTAAGAGAAAGCGGCTTCTTTATTACCGGAGACCTGGGATTAATAGATAACGATGGCTACGTTAACATTGTTGGCCGGGCAAAAGATCTCATTATCTCCGGTGGCTATAACATCTACCCTAAAGAAGTGGAGTTACTTCTGGATGAGCTCGAAGGCGTGTCTGAATCTGCGGTCATCGGTGTCGCACATCCCGACTTTGGTGAGGCGGTTGTCGGCGTGATCGTGGAAGAGACAACCGGAGTGCAGAACGAAGCATCAATACTGGCCAGCATCGAGAGTCAAATTGCACGTTTCAAACAACCCAAGCGAGTATTCTTCATCGACGAGCTACCGCGTAATACGATGGGAAAAGTACAAAAAAATATATTAAGAGAAAAGTATCAGGATATATTTATGCAATAAGTCAAATGGAGTGATAAATCTAAGCCAACCCCGCGTTTCGCGGGGTTGTTATTTTTTGCATGTAGAAAAATGTGTTTAGTTTTTGTGAATATGCAAAGAGGAAACTCACCCATTTCTGTACCTGCTTTCTCAGAAGCGAAACCGACAGGCGTTGCTGAAACGGTTATTCAAACAGCCATTCATCTGAAAGCCCGGGAATGTCAGGCAGCGGCTCTCTGCCCACTTTTGTCTGCAGTCGCGTCATAAATATCTCCCAGATAGCAGCTACTGAAACGCTGTCGTTTAACCGTTCCAGACATTCGATCGAATCCCCAATGGTTACCTGGCCAGGCTCCAGTACCCGGTAATACCAGCCTGAGATCGCTTCCGACATGATCACCGAGGCGATATGGGCATTGCCGTACTTTTGATTCACTTTCCAGCAGGGGCGGCGGGGTTGCGATACCTGCACAATTGCGCTGCCCAGACGGAAGGTGTCGCCGATATGGACTTCGGTATCGGTGAATCCGCTGGTGGAGATATTCTCACCGATAGAGCCGGGGATGAAACTGTCACTCAGGTGGGGCAGAGCCTGTTTGAACAGTGCGTAATGCTCAGCCGGGTAGTGGTAGATCGCTTTTTCTGGCCCACCATGGACCCGTTTATCCACCTGAATATCACCATCCAGACCTAATTCGGTTATTGTGTGGGTTTTCTCAGACAGGTGTTTGAAAATACCGGTTGGAGTATTGGCCGGGCCAATCGTGTCGAGTTGGCCGAGATAAAGACCGCTTATGTCAGTTTTAAGTTGCTTCATTGTCTATCCACACTCATCAACGGGGGGTTGGATCAGTTTAGGTGAGAAATCAGTTGCCCACCAACTCAATCTCCGGATGTCAGCCCTGAAATTAACGTGAATAATTAGAGTGCCATTTCTGAAAATAGGGTAACCTTATGAATGCATTAATTATTTTTGTATGTGGGGTACAACATGGATATGGATCTGAGTCTTTTACAAACACGGGTAATTGGGTGTCTCATCGAGAAAGAGGTGACAACACCGGATCAATACCCGCTGACCCTCAACTCCCTCACCACCGCCTGCAATCAGAAAAGTAATCGTGACCCGGTGATGGCGTTGTCAGACACCGACGTGCAGGAAGTGCTTGATGAGTTAAACAGCAAACACCTGATTCGGGAGGAGGGCAGCTTTGGTAGTCGGGTGCCCAAATATAAACACCGCTTCTGTAACACCGAATTCAGTGAGCTTAAACTCTCGGCCCAGGAGCTGGCGATTATCTGTACACTGTTTTTGCGTGGACCGCAGACACCCGGTGAGCTGCGCAGCCGCACTAACCGCTTATGCAGCTTTAGCGATGTACATGAAACTGAAGCTGTACTGCAGAAGATGAGTGAACGGGAAGAGTACCCGCTGGTGGTACGTATGCCCAGAGAGCCGGGCAAGCGTGAATCCCGCTATGCACATCTGTTCAGCGGTGCAGTAGAAGCCGCCGATCCGTCTGAAGAGAGTGTGCCCGTAAGCCGCTCACGTATCAGTAATGAGACAGTGGAAGCCTTTGAATTACGTATAACAGAGCTTGAAAGAGTCGTGGCAGATCTGAAGGCGAAACTCGGGGAGTAACCGCCCCGGTCGCTACAGACGCCTTTGCAGACTCGCTGAACAGAACAGAGTAAGGAAGGCATCAGCGTGGCTTTCCCATGTCCGGATTACCTGATGACAGCGTCCTGATTGATACGCAGTGCGCTGTTATCGTCGCTTATCGGTACATTATCGGTACATCCGGTTGCAGACAGAGATCCGTCGGCTATCTCACGGCGATCAGTAAACCACCGTCAGCCTGACTCTGTTGTCGTCGGTATCGGTGTCAGAGGTGCTGGATGAAAGCCTGCTTACCCGATAACCTCCGGCTTTATGGTCAGACAGTAAAGATCTTGCTGCTCATCAGATAACAGGGCAAAGAGATATCAGTGTGGCCGTTTACGTCCGGTTTTTTGCTGTGGCCCCTGCATCCGGGGGATGCCGCTGAACCCTGTGGGTATCTGAGTAATTCTGCCGCCCTGCTGTAAAAACTGGCTGGTCTGAGTTTTAATCGATTCATGGGTTTCATGGGCGGGTTTTGGTTTGGGGACATTTTTCAGACGCAGGTTTTTCATCGACGGATTCTCTATAGATTGTTCTGGTGACAAAACAGTATAGAAAAGATTTTCTGTTTTGCTTAAAAAACGAACAGTTCTGGCGGTATTTGTTCAGGGTTAACCAGCAAGCATCAGTCTTTACACCGATATCTGAGATGAAAATCGGCCTCCCGTGCAGAAAACTATTCAGTAAAACCGTAAACTGTACTGATCGACATTGTTGCGATATCAGATCTGCTGTCTCCGGTTTGATCTGTATAAATTCATCTGAGGAGATGTCAGGGATGAAGCCACTGTATCTGTTACTCCTGATCTTAATATCGTCTGGCTGTTCCGCTGACGTATTAAAACCCTTTACCAGTGATGGTTGCAGCTCTTTTCCTGATGGCACCCGTCAGGAAAATACCCTTTGGCTGAGCTGTTGTGAGGAACATGACCGGGCCTACTGGAAAGGGGGGACTTTTCAGCAGCGTCTGGATGCGGATAATCAGCTTAAAGATTGTGTTGCTGCGGTCGGAAAACCGAAAACGGCGCTATTAATGCTGGCGGGTGTCAGGGTTGGAGGAAGTCCTTACTTTCCGACCCGGTTTCGCTGGGGGTATGGCTGGTCCTATCCCCGGGGCTATCGTGAACTGACTGAAGAGGAGCTGCAGCAGGTGGAAAGGTTGTCGGCAGCGCCAATAGCGAAGTAGTGTAGTTTAACAACACTCTGCTTTTATCGAATGATGGTTTTCATCCGGTTAACAGGGTTTCACCGTTCAGCCAGGGTATATGGCATTAATGCGCCAGGGACTGAGCGAATGAGCAGCGAATAGTCAGTGATTATCCGGGTTATCGTTAAGCTGATATCATTGCATGACTACAAATAAAAAGACCCCGGAACAGGGGTCTTTTGTTTTACACCGACAGCGCTGAAGGGGGGAGCGCTGCCCGTGTCATTTAATAATCGACACTTATTTATGAATCAAAGCGTCGCCGAAATCAACCTTTATTCAAAGGTGCGGCTGATGCTCAGTACGGCCCGGGCATCGGCGGTATCACCAAAGTAATCTTTGTCGATATCGGTGTCTGTGACGGCGAGAGCAAGATCAAACCCGGCAACGCTCTTAGCGACAGATGCTCCCCAGTGAGAGTAAGAGTCGTCATCTGCGTCAGGTCCAAAATAAGCATTTACTTTGCTATCCAGCAGTTTAGTGTGAGACGCTTCAAGGGTCAGGCTGAAGTCTTCCGGCAGGCTAATGGTGTGGCTCAGATTGATGACCACTGAGTTGCCCATTTCACCAAAATAATCATCCGAGACAAGCACCTTAGCGGTGGTGTTTTCCTTGTAGGTGATTGAGCCATACACTTCGCCATAATCCGATTCAGCACCGGCATCGTCAGCGCCCGGGTAGGTATAGTATGCGTAACCTACATCATAACCGAAATCATCATTGATGCTGCCAGCATATCCCGCATAGTAATCGATCTCGACTTCAGCACTGCTATAGGCTTTTTCATCCAGACCTGATGCCCAGGCGCCAGCATAGAAACCCGCATCATTGTACCAGTCGACACTGCCTTGCAGCGTGGCATCACCGTCGGTGCTGCTGACACCGTTATAGACGTAGTCAGACACCAGTGTAACGGTTGCTGATACTTCAGCATGTGCCTGAGCCGATAAGATGGCAGCAGCGGTAATGGCCGTTGAAAGTGCGATTTTTTTAAACATAGTGAATCCCCAATATTAGTATTGTTTTGAATGATGTAGTGCTATTTGAAATCGTTTTAAGCCAGTGTTTGCATGGCCTGGCCGTCAGCTGGCTATGTTGTTTGTCCAGCTTTATTCCCTGGTACTTTTATTCCAGAAATGCTTATCTCACAGTGTTTTGCTATGTTTGTGCTGATGCTAACCCTCACGACAGTGACCAGCTGACGTCACTGTCGCGAACATGGCGTGCTAACACTCGATGGACCGTTAGTTTGCCGCTTTTATTTCTGAAACGGTTCTGGAGTATAGTCTCTGGCTTTTGCCGACATCCCGTAGCTGCTCGTAACTCATTAACTGAGCCGGTGCGATTGTCATATTGGGATATTGTGAGAGAAAGTCCTCAGTGAGAGCTTCCATGGCCGGTTTATTGGGGACTTTATAGAGAATGTTCTGCGCCGCCCAACCGTGATTTTCAGGAGCCAGAATGTAATTGACGAAGGCGTAAGCGGCGTCTTTATGCTCTGAATTTTTCATGATAACCATGGTGTCGACCCACAGATCAGAGCCCTCTTTGGGGATCATGTATCTGATGCTGGCATTTTCACCAATGCCATAGTTACACCAGCCATCCCATGCCTGTACCAGCTCCGCTTCACCGGACACCAGCTTGGCGTAAAAGGTGGTATCGTCATACGCCAGCAGCGTTTTCTTGGTGTCGATAAGCAGGTCACGTACTTCATGAACCCGTGATTCATCGGTCTCATTGACGGAGTAACCTTTCGCCAGGAAGCCCGCGGCCAGTAACCAGCGATCCGTTGAGAGCATAGTGGTTTTGCCATCAAGGGCTTTATCCGGGGTTAATAAGTCCATCCAGCTGGTGGGTGTTATGTCGATCAGATCGGAGCGATAACAGAGGCCGGTTGTGCCCCAGGCGTAGGGTATCGAAAAGTGGTTGCCTGGATCATGAGGTAGCTGGTTAGCTTCGGCGTAAAGGTTCTTGATATTGGGAATCCGGCTGTGGTCCAGGTCTTCCGTTAATCCCATCTTATGCAGGACTTCTGCAAAAGGTGAGGATACAAAAACAACATCATAACCTTTGCCTTTAGAGGCGATCAGCTTTCCCATAATCTCTTCATTGGTCGCATGAAGGACCAGTTCTGCCTGATTATCGGTCTGTTCATTAAACTGGCTGATCGCATCGGCGGCCATATAACCATCCCAGTTTGAAACGACTAATTCATCTGCTGAACTGAAAGAGCTTAAAAGTGCGCAAACTAATCCTGACATTATTGTTTTTCGGGACATACTCAATCTCCGTGGTAGCAATACAACTGACTTGCAATCTTTCAGTCTTTTTCTGGTTTAAGTGCTTCTTAATGAACACCATGCAATCAGTATTATTTATAAAAAAAATATCGTCAATTTGTATTATCTGTATTTTTTATGTTCAGCTGTCTCTGGTGTTGAGATCAAAAAAATATTCATGCTATAGGGTAAATATACTCATCTATATGATGTCAGGTTGAGTTGGCTGAGGTAGTCTCAGGGGGCTGGACTGATCTCTGAACAGGCAGGATGGCGATGAAAATCGATGTTGATGGGATGATGAGGCTGGCCTGTAAATATTATGGTTGTTAATATTTAACTTTATGAAATATAAGGTTATTTATAGTTTTTAGGATAGTGATTTTTTATCCCCGTCAGTGTCATGCTAGCTGACCTTTTTACTCAGCCTCTGGAAGGTTGTTCTGGTGCTCTGTTGATGCAGGTGTTATTTGCAAGAATGGCAGGAATTATCTTCGATCTGTATTTTAATGATATTTTTTACGCCAGGTTAAATAGTCAGTGTGGCTTGTACTAAATTAGTTAAAAATACTAACGGTTGAAAAAGTTCTGTTGATTCACGAAGTACCCCATTAAGGCGAGCGCGAAGGATTGACGCCCGATACTGAGTGAATTATCCCGACTCATCAGTCAGACAGTAGCAGTCAGTACAGCGATAATCTTGTGCCAGGGAGCGTCGCATTAAAGCATAAAAAAGTTGAAGTGCTTTGTCTTAGCCAGGATAAGCAGGAAGCATAAGCAAGGATGAGCAAGCATAAGCAGGAGAGCAGAATAGGCCAGTGATGGCTGAGTTATGGATTGAATAAATAGCGAGCCTTAGCTGGCTCGCTATTATCCCGCCTGATCAAAAATAGTCTGTGAATTCTGTCCTGCAGTGGAATAGCAGGTGATCAGTTCACAGGTTATTGATTCAGGATGAAAAAGACTTTTTTTACGTAAGTCAGATTCTCCCAGGTGCCGCTAAAGCCTTTTTCGACCACAAAGGAATCTCCGGCACAAAACTGCTGGCTATTACCCTGGCTATCAGTCAGGCGGACTGTGCCCTCGAGAAGATGACACATCTCATCGAAATCACACTGGCAGCGCTCTAAATGAGGCTCCGCTTCCCAGATGCCCGAAATAGCGCGGCCGTCGCTGCTGGTAAAATGACGCCAGCTATTGCTGATATACGGCGTGTCTACTATCTCTGGGTCCTGTATACGGGTTTGCTGCGGTGATGTTTGCGTGGCATCAAACAGCACGACATGTTTAGGGGTTGTCATACAGCTATTTCTCACTATGTTAAGAGTTAAAACCGATGCCGAGCTGATCCAGTGTTTTCAAAAGGAGCGACCGTTTTCCTGTCAGGTCTTCCTTGGCAAGATCGTGTTGAGCCCACTTCACGCCCATGTAACGTATCGGTTCCGGAGGAAAGGGAACGGCATATGCGTTATGCATTCTGAGTTGTGAAGACTCGGTTTTTTTGTTTTCCAGATGGTCCAGCATTGTCAGCGCAGCAAATCTTGAAGCAGAAACCCCCTGGCCGGTAAAGCCGGAGGCGTAAGCTACCTTGCCGTCATACAGAGTTCCGGAAAAGAACGTTGTCCGGGCTGATGTATCAATGACGCCGCCCCAGGCATGTGAAAAACCTATATCAGCCAGCGAGGGGAACACTTCAAAGAAATGTTCTTCCAGCCTGGCAAAGCTTTCATCACGGTTATACAGCTTTTTGCTTTGGTTGCTTCCATAGTGATAGATAGCATCATATCCACCCCATAAAATTCTGTTATCTGCGGTTTTTCTGGAGTAATGGAACTGGTTGCCCGCGTCTGCAATACCGTAACGCTGTTCCCAGCCGATGGACTCAAGTTCTGACTGCGACAGGGGTTCTGTGACAAGTGTGTAATCAAAGATAGGGATAACCTTTGATTTCAGCTGTCTGATAATCGGTACTGCGGCATTGGTGCCGACAATGACTTTCTTTGCGATAACACTGCCATTGTCGGTTGTCAGAAGAATACTGTTTGCCTGATTTTTCAGGTCGTTCACTCTGCTGTTTTCATAAATCTCAGTACCGCTTTTAGCGGTGACAGAGCACAGGCCTTCGACGATCTTCATCGGGTTTACTGTCGCGTAGTTAGGCTCAAATAAACCGGCCAGATACGCCGGGGAGTTGAGAAAGCCGGTCAAATCAGATGGGTCTAAATACTGCGCCTCGACACCAAACTCATGGTAGCTCTGTTGCATGGCGCGTAAGCTGTCAACCTGCCAGGGTTTAGCTGCCAGGTTTAATTTTCCCTTACGCTCAAATTCAGCATCGATACCGTAGTTGTTCAGGTCCGCCTCCAGGCCATCCAGGTTTTCTCTGCCAAGACGGACTAATGACTCTGCTTCTTCAGGCCATCGGGCCTTTGCGTTGCTGATACCATGAGAGATGCTGGGGGCACAAAACCCCCCGTTACGCCCACTGGCAGCAGCACCGCACTGGTCCCCTTCAAGAATGACAATTTTTGCATCGGGAAAGCGCTCGCGCGCGTTCAGTGCCGACCACAAACCGACAAATCCGCCACCTATGATCGCGATATCTGCTGAGATGTCCGCCTTGAGTGTCGGAAATGGGTCCCGTTGTGGCACTGTATCCAGCCAGTAAGAATGGTTAACTGCAGATTTGAACTTAAAGTGCTTAGTCATATGTCCCTCATGATTAAACGTTGGACTGATTCAGGAGTGTCTGATTCAGGCTATCGAGTTCGGCTTTAGAATTGACCCCCGAGACTTCCAGGGGGCTGGCTTCGACCGTCTCAACCCGGTGTCCTGCACGGTTCATTTTTTCAACAATATCAGTGAGATAGTACTCTCCCTTGCTATTGTTATTGGATATCTGACTCAGCATTTCAAACAGTCGCTTTTTGTCGGCTGCCATAATGCCTGAGTTGCAGAATTGAATGGCCCTTTCTTCATCGGTGGCGTCGGCGTGCTCGATGATGCGTTCCAGCCGTCCACTTTCGGTTGTTTGTAAACGGCCATAGGCTGCGGTTTCTCCGGGACGAAAGCCGAGGACCGCCAGCGCACACTGCTGAGTTACTTTATTAGCCAGCCGAAGCAGGGTGTCTGACGTTACCAGGGGGACATCGCCATAGAGAATCAGTACGACCCCGTCAAAGTCAGCCAGTGCAGACTCGGTTACTCTGACGGCGTGTCCTGTTCCCAGTTGCTCTTCCTGAACGACGGTCGCCAGAGAGGGATAGGCTGTCTCTATCTGCTCCCGGCCTGCACCGACAACAACGAGCGTTTTGCTGATCTCCAGGCAGGCTAATGTGTCCAGTACATGCCCTAGCATCGGCTTGCCTGCTAATTCATGCAGCACCTTATGAAGATCTGACTCCATGCGCGTACCTTTGCCCGCGGCCAGTACAATCGCGGCAAGATGTTCATTGCTCATTTTGTGATTCTCCTGATGCATACCAGCCCCAGTCCTGCTGATGATCAAAGCGGGTTACCTGTTTCGTCTCCAGATAGGCGTTGTAGCCGGCCTCGCCAAGCTCCCGACCAATACCGGAGGATTTAAAACCACCCCATGGCACCTGCACGAAGGTAGGCTGAGAGCAATTAATCCAGACAATACCCGCCCGGAGTTTCTGGGCGATGCGATCACAGCGGTCAAGGTCGTCGGACATGACTGCACCGGCAAGGCCAAACGGGGAAGCGTTTGCTTTCTGCAACGCGTCCTGTTCGTCCCTGAAGGGCACCACGCAGACCACCGGGCCGAATATTTCTTCACACCAGATTTCAGCATCCAGCGGCACATCGGCATATATCGTTGGCTGGATGTAATAGCCTTTATCAAATCCGCTGGCGGCGGCTCCGCCAGAGACCAGTCGGGCGCCTGAAGTTTTTGCCCGCTCGACGAAGCCCAGGACTTTGTCGTACTGAGATTTTGACACTAAAGGTCCCAGCTTCACGCCGTCCTTATCTCCAGGGCCAATGACTATTTGTTCGGTCGCCGTTTTAAGGCGTTCAAGCAGTTCAGGATAGATACTGTCTTCAACCAGAATTCGTGACGTCGCAGAGCAGACTTCGCCTTTATTCCAGAAAATGCCAAACAGAATCCACTCGACGGCTTTATCCAGATCGCAATCCCCGAAGATAATAAAGGGGGATTTACCGCCCAGCTCTAAGGAAACCGATCTGATACCAGTCGCAGCCGCCTGCATGACGCTTTTACCAGTGGCAACAGAGCCGGTGAATGCAATCTTATCTATCAGTGGGTGCTCAGATAACGGTGCACCGGCATCCGGTCCAAACCCTGTAAGCAGGTTAAACACCCCGGCAGGCACGCCCGCCGCATGAATAATCCTGGCCAGCTCTACGCAGGTGATAGAGCAAAGCTCTGATGGTTTGAGGACCACGCAGCAGCCAGCAGCCAGCGCTGGCGCTACTTTCCATACAGCCATTAGCATGGGGAAGTTCCAGGGGGTAATGGCGGCAACGACACCGACAGGTTCCATCCATATACGGCTGTCAAAACGATCATCTTCGACATCAACGGTTGCGACCGGTTGCTGATCTGATTTTTCAGCAAGGTTTGCATAATAATCAAAGCAAACCGCAGCATCATTAATGTCCCATTCGGCTTCCGGTAACGGTTTGCCATTATCAACCATTTCCAGGTTGGCTAAGTGCTGAAGGTTATCCCGTATGCCGGTTGCAATTTTTCGCAGTATTAATGCTCTTTCCGTCCCCGTCTTGTCAGACCAGATGCCCTGGTCGAAGGCGGCTCTTGCCGCCTTAACCGCACGGTCGACATCAGCGGATTCAGCCGATGCCACCTGTGCAAATTCTGATTCGTCAGCAGGGTTAATCGCAGCAAAATACCCGCCTTTTAAAGGCGCTGTAAATTCGCCGTTTATATATAACTGTGTTTTCATGACTGCCCCTTAGTATTTTATATACATAGGCTTATACGTGTTTGCGTCCGCCGGAATCTAAAAACCACTCATCCGGATAGGGATACCACCAGTCGTGGCGTATTGGTTGGTGATCAAGCACCACCATTTTCGAACGCCGGAAAGTGTCCAGGCCGACGCGTCCAAGCTCGCGGCCAATTCCCGAACTTTTCCAGCCACCAAAGGGTAACGCATCGTTATCTATCATCGGGTTGTTAACCCAGACCAGGCCCGCTTCCAGACGCTCAACCGCTTCATGCGCTTCAGCCAGATCGGTGGTAAAGATTGACGCTCCCAGACCGTATTCACTGTCATTGGCCCGGGTTATCGCTTCTTCGAAATCGGCGACTTTGACAACGGCGACCACGGGGCCAAAAATCTCCTCGTTGAGGATGTCCATATCCGGGGTGCAGCCTGTCAGAATGGTCGGTTCATAAAACCACCCCGGTCCGGCTGCTTCAGGTATTTTGCCGCCACATTCAACCCGGGCACCTTTGGCCACGGCATCATTGACAAGACGAATGACTTTATCCCGGGCGGCCTGACTCACCACCGGGCCGATCTCTGATTTATCCAGTCCATTGCCGATTCGAAGTTGCTGAGTTTCTGCCACGAAAGCACGAATAAATTCATCATGGATCGATTCTACGACGTACATACGCTCTGTTGAGGTGCACACCTGGCCAGACATATGGAACGCGCCGGTAACCGCACCTGCCGCAGCAACCGGGATCGGCGCGTGGGCGGTAATGATCATCGGATCAGAGCCACCGGCTTCAATAACCGCAGGCTTGAGTCCACGGGCGGCGGCTTCAGCGACCGCTTTTCCGGCAGCAACCGAGCCTGTAAATGCAACCGCATGGGTTTTCTTGCTATCGACTAACTGCTTACCGACGCTCGCATCACCCGGCAGGCAGGCGACCAGTCCGGTCGGTAAATCGTTAAATACCTCCATAAACGCCAGGGTAGACAGGGATGTCGCTTCAGCAGGTTTGATAACACAGGCATTACCTGCCGCTAAAGAGGCGGCTACCGTCCAGCACATCAGCAGGATAGGGAAGTTAAAAGGCATAATATGCACCGAGATGCCAAGTGCCTCATAACGCGCATACTGGAATGAACCAGCCTGAGTAGACCCGGCAACTTTACCGGCTTCATCCCGCGCCATTTCTGCAAAATAGCGGAAGATTGGCGCGCAGTTAGCGACTTCGCCGATCGCTTCAGGGTAGGGTTTACCCATTTCACGGCTCATCAGAATCGCGCATTCGGTCATATCGGTCGCTTCAATACGCGCTGCTAAACGATGCAGTAGTGCAGAGCGTGTTTTAGCGTCCAGGGCAGACCAGCTTTTCTGTGCCACCGTCATTTGATCAAGAACGCTGTTGATTTCAGTGTCGGTAACCGATGCCCGATCGCCAACTTTATTGAGAGTTGCCGGGTCTGTGACAGCACTGGTTTTACCCTGACTGGCGATAGTTTCGGGTACTAGATAATAACTTGCAGAGAGGATGTCAGACATCAGACACTCCATTTTTAGTAGATGATGTTGCTGATAAGTTCAGCGCTGAAGATGACCAGCCCGGCATGCTTTCTTCCAGAAGTTCAGATAGCTGGTGCAGATTTGCATCCCGGCTGGCTTGCAGGAACTGCTTCAGAACCCGGGGAATAAAATCAAGGTACCGTGGCTTTCCATCCCTGATATAGAGACGCGTGAATACCCCCAGAATACGGGCATGGCGCTGAGCGCCTAGCAGTGCATAGCGGGTTCTGATGTCGTTTTCAGACCCCAGCGAGGGTGCCGCATTTTCAATGTAATAAGACAATAAATACGACTCGAGGCCCGGCGTCAGGTCGCGTCTCGCATCCTGTAACAGCGACACGAGGTCGTATTCACAGGCCCCGAGAATAGCATCCTGAAAATCCAGGACTCCGCATCTTTCAACTCCCTCTTTATGCGGCAGATACATCAGATTATCGACATGGAAGTCTCTTAAAACGAGCGTCTTAACATTGTTTGCCAGAGGCGCTAATGCGGTTTCCCAGCACTGCCTGAAGGCCGCTTTAAATTTTTCGCGGTCGAGCTCAGGCGCTACCGCTGGCGCAAACCAGTCAGAGAAAATGTCCACCTCGTCCAGCAACACGTTGATATCGTATTCAGGCAGCGAGATGTCAGATTCGCACGGCTGACGATGCAGGTGGAGCAGGGCATCGATGGCGAGCACATAGAGGTCCTTCTCACTATGGCCCTGTGCTAAACGATTAGTGTATGTCCCGTCGCCAAAATCTTCGATAATGGCCAGTCCGTTGTCATAATCATGCGCATACACCGTGGGGGCAGAAACATTAGCTGAGTTCAGGTAATCGGCAATTTTAATATAGGCACGCAAAGAGTCTTTGTCGGCACGGTCCACCATCAGTAAGCGGTTTAAGCCTGTCAGGCGGAAATAGCGCCGTGGCGAGGCATCACTGGGAATGGGCTCCAGCTCCGCTTCTTCAAATCCATGCAGAGCTAAAAAGTGCCTCATATCCGGGGATACAGGTATCATCTGCTGAATTAGGTTGCTCATCGGATCATGTATACCTTTTTAACGGTCGAGTGAACTGTGCATACACCCTTCCAGTCCTGTGGAAAAAACGCAGCGGTATCTGGCGTTATCTCAATCACATCGCCGGATTCATGGACATAGGTGCAGCTGCCTTCGAGGAAGTGACAGAATTCATCTTTAGTGACATGGCATTCCCATTTACCGGGAGTGCAGATCCAGAGGCCGCATTCGCTTTCTCCATTTTCGCCTTTGTAGAGTACTTTTCCTGATGTCCGGCTTTCGCCTTCGATCATGGTGGGGATAACACCCCAGTCAACAGTGTCTTTAATATCCAGTGGGTTGCGCATAACAGATGCTTTCATGATGAACTCCGACTCTTAAACCAGCATATATAAATTACGAATTGTTTCTGTTACCTCGGCCTGGCCCGTCCAGCCAGCGGGAAACAGCACACAGGTCCCGGGAGACACTTCAATCACTTCATCCGAGTCATCGCGGCGGTAAGTCACGCGGCCCTCAACAAAGTGACAAAATTCATCTCTTGGCACGCTGATTTTCCAGGTGCCCGGTGTACAAACCCAGACGCCACTTTCCGGTGAATTGTCTGGCCCCTTAAATAGTAAGCGGCCACTGGAATGTGACTGACCTGCCAGGCTGTCAGGCTGAGGCCCCCAGTCAGCAAGGTCAGAATACTGAGAAACGTCGGGTATATGGGGGGCAGACGATGTCAGGGTTTTCATGCTTCAGACTCCAGTAAACTGATCAGTAAGCGGGCTGCTTTTTCCTGGCCATTTTGCGACTGCATGTGCGCTGAGGTAGCTTTTAAGGTGCGCGCAATCTCTGGGTCGTTAAGGCAGGTTTCAATTTTTTCGATCATCTCTTCATCGGTCCACTCATAACGTTCAGAACGCAGCCCGTGGTGGGTTTCCTGGACACGCATCGCATTGTCGTGGCCATCCCAGACGTAGGACATAATGATGGCGGGCTTACCAAAGTAGAGGCATTCGGTAAACGAGTTGTTACCGCCGTGGTGAATGACCATATCGACCTGAGGAATCAGTGACGGCTGCGGAAACCAGCTCTCGATAATGACATTGTCGGGAATGTCCGAATATTCGTCTTTATAATCGCCAACATTGACCAGTGCCCGGTAGCGCGTTTTACCAATCAGCGTGATCAGGCGTTTTAATACGTCGGTATCACCTGAGCCCAGAGAGCCGAAGGATACGTAGATTAATGGCCCGTCATTGTTCTTGCTGAACGTGGGGATGACATACTCTTCATCCTGGCGAATACAGCCTTCCAGATATTGAAATCTGTCCGGATCAAGCGGGGTGGCGCGTGTGTATTTCACCTGTTCAGGGTAGAGCATCAGATTCAGGTAGGGTGATTCTTCAAAAAACTGCCCGACAGGATAGGGGGCTTCATTACACTCGGCTAAGAAGTTATTGAAATCATCATGGATGGGTTTGATGACCTCGTTAAACTTCTCCCGGAAAGCCTTATGACCTTCCTTATCGTTTTCAGACATGCCGGACAGATGCGGTGGAATGTTTTCGTCTTCAATCTCATTTTCTGAGCAGGATATAATCCGCACCCAGGGGGTGCCATACTGTTTGATCGCTGGAAACAGAATGACATTATCAACCGCAATAACATCGGGTTGAATCGACTCTAAAATAGAGGGAAGGTCTTTTTGCGCCCATTTCGAACTATCGACGATTGCTTCCCAGCACTCTTTTACATAGTTTTCTATCTGATCAATAGGGGCTTTTCTGAAGTTAGGAATATGCCCGTTAATAAAGTCTTCCCAGAATTTTGCCATTTTTTCTGCGGGCATCGGTTCAGAAAGATTTACCGGGTATGCTCTGAAACCATATCCTTTATAAACATCAACAAAACCAGGGTCAGAAATAAAGACGGCTTCATGGCCCATCCTTTCTACCGCTTGTGCAATACCGACAGAATTTAATGCGGGACCAAATGCGGCCTCTGGAAAAAACGCAAATACTTTCTTATTCATAGTAAGGATCCATTTATATTTTTAATTGCTAACTGAATATGAATATTCTTAATAGAGCTGTTACGCAGAGAATATGTGTGTGTTTTGGGGTAGCCAGCCCACCGTGACATCATCTCCAATCTCAAAGGAGTGTGTTTCGGCCTGATCTGCGGTCAGCCGCAGCATGATTGGCTTTTCAGCCAGCGGCGTATCGATATGCAGTTGCAGATCGAGTCCGTGGTAAGCCATCGCTACGACTTTTCCCGAGATGGCATTTTCGCCTTCCCCGGCGTCCAGGTGCATGCGCTCCGGCCTGACGGCAGCAACGACCTCCGCTCCGCTGGGAATCGTGCAGGCGGTTGATGAGGTGATCGCGGTATTATCGTTTGTCAGAATTCCGTTCTCTGTGCGTCTGCCTTCAAAGAAATTCATCACCCCAATAAAGTCGGCCGCAAAGCGGGTTGCGGGGTGTTCATAGATCTCTTTAGGCGATCCGCACTGGAGTAAATTGCCATCTTTAAGAATGGCAACACGGTCGGCCATCACCAGTGCTTCTTCCTGGTCGTGGGTGACGATAATAAAGGTGATGCCAAACTCATGTTGAATACGCTTCAATTCGAGCTGCATCTCATTACGCAATTTCTTATCCAGAGCGCCGAGTGGCTCATCCAGTAACAGCAGACGTGGCCTTTTGACCAGGGCTCTTGCCAGAGCAACCCGCTGACGCTGTCCGCCGGATAACTGATCTGGCTTGCGATCTTTCAGGTGCGATAGCTGGATAACATTAAGGATTTCAGACACCCTTGAGTTGATCTCTGAACTCGAGAGTTTTTCCATTTCCAGACCGTATGAAATGTTTTTCTCAACGGTCATATGAGGAAACAGTGCATAGGACTGAAACATCAGATTTATCGGGCGCAGGTTTGGCGGAATATTTGAAACATCCGTCCCGTCTAACTCTATAGCCCCGGATGTCGGCTGTTCAAAACCTGCCAGCATGCGCAGCAATGTTGTCTTACCGCTGCCTGACGCGCCAAGCAGGGCAAAGAATTCGTTTTCTTTAATATCCAGGTTAATACCTTTAACCGCAGCAACCTGCCCGAAATATTTTTTTACATTTTTTATTGAAAGTAGTGTCTGCTTCATTGGCCTGGTAAACCTCCGCGATTAATACGCTGAGAAAGCGTCAGCGCAATCAAAGAAAAAATCATAACAATCGTTGCAAGGGCATTAATTTCAGGAGTTACCCCAAACCGGATCATGGAATAGATCTGCATGGGCAGTGTGATGGAGTCCCGTCCGGCGCCAGCCGTAAAGAAGGCGATAATGAACTCATCAACGGAGAGGGTGAAAGCCAGTAAGGCCCCTGCCGCCACCGCTGGAAAAATAACCGGAAAAATAACCCGTCTGAGAGTGGTGACGGTTGAAGCCCCAAGATCAGTTGAAGCTTCCACGATCGACCAGTCAAAGTTTTTCAGTCTCGCCCGCACTACTGCGCAGACAAATGCGAGGTTAAAAACGATGTGGCTGGCTATAACCGTATGTAAGCCCATTTTAAGGTTTATCAGCGAAAAGAAGCTGAGCAGGGCGATCGCCAGAACTATATCCGGGATGATCATGGGTGCAAAAATGATGGTTTCCAGAAAGCGACCTTTCTTGGCGCGGATTTCAACACCAATGGCCAGTAAACTGCCGAATAATGTGGCAAAGATGGTGGAAACAAACGCCACAATCAGGGTGTTCAGGCCCGCTCTGAGAATGGACTCGTTATGAAGGAGAGCGCCATACCATTTAAATGAGAAACCGGTCCAGGCTGTGGGTAGTCCACCATCATTAAAAGACAGCGCTAATAAAACAGACACCGGTATATACAAAAATGCAAAGACGGCCGATAAAATAATAAGCGAAATACGAGTGTTAGATAGAAGTGACATCTATATTGACTCCTGAGTTTTACTACCCGCTTTTTGGGTCATAAACGTCTGCACCATTAACATGCCCATCATGATGGCAATAAGCACCATGGATAACGCTGAACCAAACGGCCAGTCATTTGCCGTCAGAAACTGTGCATAAACTAAGTTGCCAATCATCTGGAACTGTCCGCCACCGAGTAGCGCTGGCGTGACAAAGTTGCCAATCGATAAAACAAAGACAAAAACAAATCCGGTCGCTATGCCTGAGGCGCTCATCGGTAAAATGATGCGTCGGAAGGTGGTCCATCGTGACGCACCCAGATCGGATGACGCTTCGGCAATCTCCGGGTTGAGACGGGACAGGGGGGCGTAACAGGACAGAATAACGAAGGGTAAATAGTTATAGACAAGGCCGACAATGACCGCGCCTTCGGTATAGAGCATCTTTGGAATTTCGCCGTCATAGCCTGCGTAATGTGCAATAGAGGCGAGTAATCCTTCCCGGTTCAGCATCACAATCCAGGCGTAAGTACGGACAAGGTAATTAGACCAGAAGGGCAGGATGGCGAAGAACAACAGCACCGGCTGTCGATTCATGGGGAAGCTGGTAATGGCGTAGGCCGCTGCGTAGCCTAAAATGACGGCAATAAGTGCAGAAAGGCCGGAGATATATGCAGAATTCAAAAATATTTTTGCATAGAGTGGATCAAACACTAACCCGAGATTTTCCAGGGTAAAGGTGTATTCAATGCCGCCATACATACCCCGCTGAAAAAAAGCCAGGGCTAGAATCAGAATGCATGGTATCACCATAAAGGCAGTCAGCCAGGCGACCGCAGGTGACATTAATAGAAACGATTTAATCTCTTTCATTCGTAAACCTTAAGATAATCGGTGAGTCGCATCCCTGCACGGAGTCCAGAGAGCGACCTGCAGCAGAATTCAGAGTCAAAACCCGATGGACTGTTAGTTTGCAGCTTTTATTTCTGAAACGGTTCTGGAGTAAAGCCTCTGGCTTTTGCCGACATCCCGTAGCTGCTCGTAGCTCATTAACTGGGCCGGTGCGATTGCCATATTGGGATATTGTGAGAGAAAGTCCTCAGTGAGAGCTTCCATGGCGGGTTTATTGGGGACTTTATAGAGAATATTCTGCGCGGCCCAACCGTGATTTTCAGGAGCCAGAATGTAATTGACGAAGGCGTAAGCGGCGTCTTTATGCTCTGAATTTTTCATGATAACCATGGTGTCGACCCACAGATCAGAGCCCTCTTTGGGGATCATGTATCTGATGCTGGCATTTTCACCAATGCCATAGTTACACCAGCCATCCCATGCCTGTACCAGCTCCGCTTCACCGGACACCAGCTTGGCGTAAAAGGTGGTATCGTCATACGCCAGCAGCGTTTTCTTGGTGTCGATAAGCAGGTCACGTACTTCATGAACCCGTGATTCATCGGTCTCATTAACGGAGTAACCTTTCGCCAGGAAGCCCGCGGCCAGTAACCAGCGATCCGTTGAGAGCATAGTGGTTTTGCCATCAAGGGCTTTATCCGGGGTTAATAAGTCCATCCAGCTGGTGGGTGTTTTGTCGATCAGATCGGAGCGATAACAGAGGCCGGTTGTGCCCCAGGCGTAGGGTATCGAAAAGTGGTTGCCTGGATCATGAGGTAGCTGGTTAGCTTCGGCGTAAAGGTTCTTGATATTGGGAATCCGGCTGTGGTCCAGGTCTTCCGTTAATCCCATCTTATGCAGGACTTCTGCAAAAGGTGAGGATACAAAAACGACATCATAACCTTTGCCTTTAGAGGCGATCAGCTTTCCCATAATCTCTTCATTGGTCGCATGAAGGACCAGTTCTGCCTGATTATCGGTCTGTTCATTAAACTGGCTGATGGCATCGGCGGCCATATAACCATCCCAGTTTGAAACGACTAATTCATCTGCTGAACTGAAAGCGCTTAAAAGTGCGCAAACCAATCCTGACATTATTCTTATTCGGAACATATTCAATCTCCGTGGTAGCAATACAACTGCCTTGCTACCTTTTCAGTGTTTTTCTTGTTGTGAGTGTTTCTTGATGAACACTATGACAATCAGTATTATTTATAAAAAAAATATCGTCAATTTGTATTATCTGTATTTTTAACGATTAACTTTATTAGCTGGTTATTTCAAAATGACAATAAAGAAAACTCGCCAACATACTCGACAGAATCATTTAAAGTTGGCTGAGCAAATACTGAATCAGGCACTGGAACGGGGGATGAGAAAGGGCAGTCATATGCCTGAGCAGATGTTTTCTGATGCCTGTAATGTTTCTCGCACGCCTGTGAGGTCTGCATTTAAATTATTGGAAGAAAAGGAATTTATAGTATGGAGGCAAGAGGAGGGGTATTTTCTTAACCTGTCTGATTCAGATGAATTTAACTATGCGATTCAAAGTCTTGAAGACCAGGAAAATTCTCTCGCAAGAAGGATTTTATCCGACAGGGCCGAGCGACGAATTGGTGATGTACAATCCGTAAGTGCCCTGGTCAGACGATATGAACAATCAAGAAGTACTGTACTAGTTGCGTTAAAAATACTGAGTCGGGATGGGGTTGTTACACAGCTTCCAGGTCGGACCTGGGCGTTTCAACCGATGTTGGACAGCCCAAAAGCGATTAATGAGAGCCTCAACTTCAGATTAGTCGTTGAACCCCAGGCGATATTAGCGCCAGGATTCAACATTGACCTTAAGCGTGCGGGTGTACTCAGAGAACAGATAGAAGAGCTGCTTAATACTGAACAGGGGAGGCTGACCAGCTCCCGGTTTCAGCGCTTGGATACAGAGTTTCACAGCCTGATCGCAGAATGTTCGGGTAATCGTTTTCTGTGCGGAACACTGTTAGCCCATCATCGTCTGCGCAGAACAACACAAAAAGATATTTCCATTCCAGAATTCAGAGGCAGGCAGGCACTGAAAGAGCATCTCGATATACTCGACTGTCTCGAAAGTGGTCAGTTTGAGCTTGCTGCTGATCAAATGACGTTGCATATACGTCGATCGTATGTTCGCAGGCCAGAGGTTGCAAACATGGGAGTTACACAATTATTGAGAGGACCTCGAAAATGACCGGCACACCTAAGATAGTACTTTTTCCTGAAGCAAGCTTTGGTGCTGCACTAAATTGTGTTGGGATAGCTCAGGCATTGCTTGAGTTGGGAGCCATGCCTGTTTTTATTTGTCATCAGGGATTTACCGGTGTTTTTGCTGAATACGGCTTTCAGGAATACCCGCTGCCACAAAAAACCAGCCGACAAGAGGTTAGTGAGACCTACTGGCAACAGTTTACCAATACCCATATACCTCACTTTAATCTGGCACCGATTGATCAGTTGCCAACCTATGTGGCGCCTACCTGGGACTCTATTGTTGATACAGTAGAAGATGCTGAAATTGGCCTGCAAATACTGATTAAGCGAATCAAGCCCGATCTTATTCTTCTCGACAATGTCATTATGTTTCCTGCCATTGCCAATGCGGAATGCCCGTGGGTAAGGGTTATCTCCTGTGCTGAAACCGAGCTGCCGGACAACAATGTACCGCCTTATCTTTCAGGTATTACTGCGTCATCAGAGCAGCGCAAGGCGTTTGAAAAGGCCTATCTGAAACATACCTCAAAGATACATAAACGCTATAACAGCCTGCGCAAGAGTAACGGCATATCGCAGCTCAAACCGGGCGTCTTCCTTGAGCCGTCACCTTATCTGAATCTTTTACTTGCACCTTCTATTGTGCGCTATGAGCGTGCCACTGAGCTCGATAATGAGCAATATGTATTTCTTGAGGGCTGTGTCCGTAAAGACAGCCATTTCTCGATGCCGGTGTTCCCCAATAATAGCGGGCCACTGGTTTATGTCAGTTTTGGGTCGTTAGGGGCAAGTGATACCGATCTGATGAATAGAATGATCGCAACATTTGCTGACATTCCCGCCCGCTTTCTGATCAATGCCGGCGGCTTTCTGGATAGCTATAAAGAGATTCCTGATAATGTCTATCTGGGCAGCTGGTTTCCTCAGCCCTCGGTGGTGGCGCAATCAGATCTGTTTATTCATCACGGTGGTAATAACAGTTTTTGCGAGGCGCTGTATTATGGTATTCCATCCCTGATTATGCCCTATTGCTGGGATGGTCATGACAATGCTCAGCGTGCTGAAGCAACTGGCGTGGGGCGCTACCTTAATCGCAGTGACTGGACTCCAGAGCAGCTGGCCAAAGAGATTCAGGGCCTTCTGGCAAATGATTCAATGCAAAAGACCCTGGCAGACAATGCTGTGTTGATGCAGCAGCAAAGCGGAACGCAACAAGCTGCGCAGTCCTGCATTGATGCAATTAAACGCTTTAATGGGGCTGGGGCTTAAGTGACAGGAGGCTATGCCTCTCGAGAGTCAGGATCTGGTGATGTTGCTGTCCTGACTCAAACAGGGGCGTAATTTCCTTTCATGAGAGCCTTTCTGAGATTGGTCAGTCTTGATGTGACAGGCCCTAGTGCTTGAAAAAGAGTGGCATGAAAAAGACTGACATGAATAAGAGTGATATGAATAAGAGCGGCATGAATAAGTCAGGGTGTGAATGTGATTGAGTTTAAAGCGTTTGACAATGGGTTTGAATATATTCAGGTAACTAACGCTTCTGCGAGCGCAAAGATAGCGTTGCAGGGCGGCCATGTTTTTCACTATGTCCGTCAGGGCGAGATGCCATTACTGTGGGTGAGTGAAGCCAGTGATTTCGAGTATGGCAAAGCGATTCGGGGTGGGGTGCCCATTTGCTGGCCCGCGTTTGGGATGAATAATCCGAGTCTGCCTCAGCATGGGTTTGCCCGCTATTCGATGTTTAAGTTGCTGTCCTGCAATGAAATTGATGAGACAAAAACAGAGATTGTTCTCTCGCTGCAAGACTCAGAAGAGAGTTTGAAACTGTGGCCCCATCGGTTCAGGCTAGAGCTGAAAATAACCCTCTCTGAGGTGTTAGAGATCGGGCTTGAAACGATCAACACCGATACCAATGAGTTTACCGTTACACAAGCTTTACATACTTATTTTCACGTATCTGATATCTCTGCGGCAAAGGTCCGGGGGCTGGATAATAAGCCCTGTCTGGATGCACTGACCAATCAACGCTTTACTTATAGCGGCGATGTCGTATTTGCCGAAGAGGTCGATCTGGTGTTTCAGGAGGTCGAGGGCGATATCGGCTTAATCGATGGTGGGCGTGACGTTAAGATAACAAGTAGCGGCTCATCTTCCGTCGTCGTCTGGAATCCCTGGATAGACAAATGCGCCAGAATGAGTGGTATGGCAAAGCAAAGTTACAAAACATTTGTATGTATAGAAACGGCTAATGCATTTGATGATTTTAAGGTGATCAAACCCGGCGAATCACACACTATCAGGGCGGTAATACAATAATACCGGCCCTTGTGTTCAGCTGTGTTGTTTCTGGCGTGCCGCGCTGGGTGACAGACCAAAGTAATCCTTATAACAGTTGCTGAAGTGGCTGGTGCTGACAAAGCCGCTGGCCAGAGCAACATTGGTGATGGTTTCATTGGTTTGCAGCAGCAGACGCCGGGCATGGGTGATGCGCAGTTCCAGATAATAGCGTGAAGGGCTGGTTTCCAGATGGGTCTGGAACAGCCGTTCCATCTGCCGCCGGGAGACGCCGACGTGGGCGGTCAGCTCTTCCAGGGTTAAAGGTTCTTCAATATTGTTGCTCATCAGCTGCATCAGGGAGCGGAGGTTCTCGGGATGGGTGGGATCGTCACCGGCCTGTAATTTCATTTTGCCGCCGCTTTCAGCAACCTGATCACAACTGAGAATCTCACGGATTGCCCGCACAATATCGCCGCCATACTCTTTGCGGATCAGGGTTAACATCATTTCCAGTGCGCTGACAGGGCCTGCACAGGTGATACAGCGGTCGTTGATCACCAGTGCGGTATCCGCCACTTCAACCCGGGGAAACTGTTCACGCATATATGCATGGTTATCCGGATGGGCCGCGCAGCGCTGCTGATCCAGCAGGCCAGCATGAGCGATAGCGACACTGCCATTCCAGATGCCGCCAAGGGTCAGACCGAGTTTATCGGCGGCTTTGAGGGTTTCGGTCAGTTGCGGGTTTTCGTTCAGGTCGCAACGAAAGCCACCGCAGACAATCAGAATATCGATGTTGCCACGGTGCTCAATGGTGAAATGTTCGAGAGTGGTGTTGGTGGCGATCTCAATCCCCAGATCACTCAGGACTTTACGCGAATCCACCCCGAGAATGATGTGCTCAAACAGTGGCGCCGTACGTACCAGATTAGTGGTGACCAGCGCATCGACTGCTGCGGTGAAGGCCATCATCGAAAAATGTTCCAGCAGCACAAACCCGACCCTGACCGGTTGCTCCGGTGCGGCTCCAGCAGACAGGTAGCAACTGTTACTGCTGCGCATGGCTGAGCTGAAATCACGTTTTTTGCTGGTGTCGTGCATGTTTGAATCTCTGGTTATCGGCAATACCGTTCAGTTAAGCGGGCAGGGATTGTGTCAGTAACAGGTTGATCTGTTGAACAATATCCCTGAAAAGTTAAGTGTACAACGTTGCCGCTATAAGTATCTGCTGTTATGTTATTCTGTCCAGTAAAATTATTATCTGATGTTACCTCCGGTTGTTTCAGTATCCCAATCTCGTTACAGGGTTTTGTGAATTGTCATGACAGGGCTGCGGTTCTGTTTTTGTCGTGCTTTTTTATCGTACTTTGTTTTGTACGTGCTTTTTTGATGTACTTTGTCGTAAGGAAAAATTAATTGAAGGACTATCGTCAGCAGTTCTGGCTGGGTGCCAGGGATCTGTTGCCTCTGATATCAGGGGCAGCTCCGTTTGGAATGATTGTTGGGGCAACCGGCATATCGCTGGGGATGAGCCCGGAAATGGTGATGGGGATGACGGCGCTGTTTTTTGCCGGATCTGCTCAGCTGGCTGCTTTCTCTCTGATTCAGGATAACGCGCCGTTAGTTATTATTCTGGCGACCACGATCGTGATCAATCTGCGGTTTTGCATCTACAGTGCCACCTTTGCGCCGTTGTTGGGACCACTGCCTAAACGCTATCGTTTTACCCTGGCCTATATGTTGTCTGATCAGACCTACGGGCTCTGTTCGATGCCCGCACAGATGCAAAAGACCGCGGCAGAACGGGTCTGGTATCTGGCGGGGGTGGCGCTGGGCTTGTATGTCATCTGGATGATCTCGGTTATGCTGGGGATAGTGCTGGGTGCCGGGATTCCGCCGGGCTGGTCGCTGGAGTTCACCATCCCGCTGGCCTTTCTGGCGATGCTGGTGACTACTATCACCAGTCGGTTGTTGTTTATGGTAGCGGTTATTTCCGGTAGTTGTGCGGTGCTGTTTCAACAGTTACCTTTTAATACCGGGTTTATTGTGGCGGTGGTGGCCGGTGTCTCTGCTGGTCTGCTGTTGCCCGGGTTGCTGAAGAAAGGGGCGTGCTCTGATGAGTGAGAATCTGCAGCTCTGGTTACTGTTTTTTGCCGTCGGGCTGGGCACCTTTCTGATACGGCTGTCGTTTATTCAGTTTCATGGCAGCACCGAAGCGCTGATTCAGCGCAGCAAGCATATTCTGATGTTACTGCCCCCGGCGATTCTGGCGGCGCTGTGCATTCCCGCAGTCATTTTTACCCGGCCACTGACAGCATATCAGGTTGATTATTTTCAGTTGCTGGCGGCCCTGGTGGCGATTCTGATCGCTAAATTCAGCCGTAGTGTGTTCTGGCCGGTGATGGGCGGCATGCTGTGTCTCTGGCTGTTGCGGTTTATCAGCAGCTAGATGTGAAATTCAGAGAGGTTGCCTGTTCCCGCTTTACCCACGCTGTCTAACGGTTCTCTCAGGAAACGGCTCAACTTCTCAGGGTTTTGATTAACAGAGTGTGCAGGCTATCGACGGCTGGTGAATCCTGTGAAGCGCTGCTCCGGTACACCGCCACTTCCATGGGCTCAAGTGGGCCAAGCTGATGTTCGCTACCCAGTATCTCCAGATGGTTGGGGACACTGCATTGGGTCAGCACGGCTATGGCCAGACCACTTTCAACCGCAGCAATCTGTCCTGCCAGGCTGGGGCTGTTATAGATCACTTTATACCGGCGTCCCTGCAGGGCCAGTGAGTTAATCGCGCTGCGCTTTGCAAGACTGCTATTTTCATAGACGGCGATCGGTAGCGGGTCACGTTTCCACACATCAAACTGCGGCGAGCCTACCCATACCATCGGTTCGTGAAACAGCAGGGTGCCTCTTTTAGGGGTGTCGCGGGAGATCAGCGCGAGGTCAAGATCACCACTTTCTATCCGGGGAATAAGCGCTGTTGATTGCTCGCAGAACAGTTCAATGTCGATCGCCCCGTGCCGGGGTGCGAACCGTTTGAGGACGGGCGTCATATATTGTTGTGCGTAATCGTCCGGTACTCCAAGCCGAATCTTGCCCGTTAACGCTTCCCCATGGAAAGCCGCCTGGGTTTCGGCGTGCAGATCGAGAATCTGACGGGCATAACCCAGCAGCGTTAATCCTTCAGCGGTGAGTTGCTGCTCGCGAGGCCCCCTGACTAAAAGCTGACACCCTAAGGCGGCTTCAAGTTTTTTGAGTTGCATGCTTACCGCAGACTGGGAGCGGTTTACCTCTGGTGCTGCATTCGATAAAGAGCCGGCATTCACGACAGCGACAAAACACTTTAGCCAGTCAATCTGGAGATCCTGATAATTCATCATACTTAAAGCTATTCGATTTTATAATGAAGTCTATCTGAATTATGCGCTTTTCGAATGATTTTGGTAAGCACATACTCTCGCCATCGTGTCATCCCGACTTTTCATTCGGGTAATCACCCGCAATCCGTTCATGTGGCGGATACAGCAGGTTAATAGGTCAGATGGGGGCATCATGTCGCAGTACCGGTTTTTAATTGTAGTGAGTCTGGCGGCCTCTTTGCTGATGGTCGGTGTTGGGATGATTGTTCCTCTGTTACCCCAGCGCATGATTGCACTTTCCGGATCGATGCAGAGTGTTGGCTATATCGCTTCGATGTTTGCCTTGTCATACATCATTTTTCAGCTACCAATGGGCAGTATGGCAGACAGGTTGGGCGTAAAGCCTTTTCTGGTATCCGGCTACATACTCTGTTTTATGTCAGGTTTGATCTTTTATTATGCCGGGACACCGGAAATGATCTTACTTGGCCGCCTGATTCAGGGAGCGGGTGAAGCGCCTGTCTGGGCGCTTGGTCCGGCTCTGCTTTCGCTTGCCTACCCGGATGCAAAGGGGCGGGTGATCGGTATCTATAATGCTGCCATTCATGCAGGGCTGACATTAGGGCCGTTATTGGGAATCTGCTTTTTTCCATCAGCTGCCAGTCAGTTGCCATTTCTTATATTTGCAGGCCTCTGTCTGGTCGCCGGGATGGTGACGTTTCAGTTTCTTCCGGCCTCTGTATCGCGAGCCGGGGTGAAGCAGGAGCCAGGATTGCGGGCGCTGTTGGCGTTGCTCCGGCTAAGAGACCCCCAACTAACACTGATTGGCATACTGCTGTATGGCGCAGCTTACGGTAGTTTTATCAGTGTATTACCTGTCTATCTGGTGTTGTTTAAAGGGTTTGACAGTCGGTCTGTCGGAGTTTTCTTTGCGCTGTTTTATGTCGCCATCAGCGTCTCTCAACTGATTGCGGGTCCACTGTCGGATCGCTATGGTCGAACGCTGTTTATGTTTGCCGGACCTGGTATTGCCGCTATCGGTATTGTGGTATCTGTTTCGTTGCCGCATCCCTGGATATATGCACCTTTAACCCTCGCAAGTGTCGGCCTCGGTGTATTCTGCGTGTCGTCTATGGCCCATCTCAATGAGAGTGTTCCCTGTTCATTAAAGGCGTCAGTTTCTGCTGCTTATTACCTGTCATGGGGTATTGGTTTTTTCATCGGCCCGCTGCTCATAGGCGCGTACGGAGACATGCTGAAACCAGAGTCGGGGTATTATCTTCTGGCGCTCTTAATGGCAGGACTCAGCGGTTCTCTTTGGATGAGTCATGTCCGAATGGCAAAACAAAGGGGGGACTGAAGAATAACTTAATGCGTTATACCGCCGTTATGCAGGCTTAGTCTCCTCGGTTTCAGTGGCTCTCACGCGATCAGGCTGACGCATCATGAGGCAGACATTCAGGTGGTTGATTACAAACCTTCAGTGATTATTTAAGTACTTTTCTGGCCCTGTCGTATTTGGACATACACCCGGCGTGTTCGAGCATAGGGGTGTTTATCAGACCCGCTACTATCAAACGCATGAAAAATGCTTCCGGCGCGATGGCTGTCGCTGTGGTGTCGGAAGCAACCTTAGATAACGATAATAGAAATGACTCGCCAGACCGGGTTTGGTGCGGAGGTACAGATGTTTAAGAAACAAGACCTGATCCAGGGATATGATGATGTATTGTGGAATGCGATCTGCAAAGAGGAGGTGCGTCAGGAAGAGCATATCGAACTGATCGCTTCTGAGAACTATACCAGTCCCCGGGTAATGCAGGCACAGGGATCTGTACTGACTAATAAGTACGCTGAAGGCTATCCTGAAAAGCGTTACTACGGTGGTTGTGAATATGTGGATGTGGTTGAGCAGCTGGCACTGGATCGTGCTAAAGAGCTGTTTGGCGCTGTTTATGCCAACGTGCAGCCGCACTCTGGTTCTCAAGCAAACGCGGCCGTTTACATGGCGCTGTGTGAGCCGGGTGATACCGTTCTGGGTATGAGTCTGGCCCATGGTGGTCACCTGACTCACGGTTCTCACGTTAACTTTTCCGGCAAAATCTACAAGGCGGTTCAGTACGGCCTGAACGAAGCGACCGGTGAGATCGACTACGATCAGGTTGAAGCGCTGGCGGTTGAGCACAAGCCTAAAATGATTGTTGCAGGTTTCTCTGCTTACTCTCAGATTGTTGACTGGGCGCGTTTCCGCGAAATCGCCGATAAAGTCGGTGCTTACCTGTTTGTGGATATGGCTCACGTTGCCGGTCTGGTCGCTGCGGGTCTTTATCCGAACCCGGTTCCTTTCGCTGATGTGGTTACCACAACGACTCATAAAACCCTGCGCGGTCCGCGTGGTGGTCTGATTATCTCCCGTGATAACGAGCTGGAGAAGAAACTCAATTCTGCTGTATTCCCAGGTGGTCAGGGTGGCCCGCTGATGCATGTGATCGCGGCTAAAGCGGTTGCCTTCAAAGAAGCGCTGGAACCTGAATTCAAAGAATATCAGGCGCAGGTGGTAAAAAATGCCAATGCGATGGCTGAAGTGCTGGTTGAGCGTGGCTTCGAGATCGTTTCCGGCGGTACCAAAAACCACCTGTTCCTGCTGAGCCTGATCAAACAGGGTCTGACCGGTAAAGATGCTGACGCTGCGCTGGGTCGCGCGAACATTACGGTTAACAAAAACGCGGTACCAGGTGACCCGCAGTCGCCGTTTGTTACCTCTGGTCTGCGTATCGGTTCTCCGGTTGTGACTACCCGTGGCTTTAAAGAGGAACAGTGTCGTACGCTGGCAGGCTGGATTGCTGATCTGCTGGATGTGCTGGATCAGCCTGAAGCGCTGGAAGCGAAGATCACCGAAGTGCAGCAGCAGGTTAAAGCGCTGTGTGCTGACTTTCCGGTTTATAGCTGAGTTTTATAGTAAAGATGGTTTCGTCACCGGTCTGTAGATAAGCAGGCCGGTGTAGTAAAAACTTATTTAAACACCCGGCAGCCTGTTATCGATGGTTGCCCCTATTTTTGGAGCTGATGATATGCAGCAATATTCTGGTTTCGGGCTGTTGAAACACAGTCTGAGTCATCACGAGAACTGGCAGCGTGTCTGGCGTAACCCTACGCCGAAGAAGAAGTACGATGTGATTATCATCGGTGGCGGCGGTCATGGTCTGGCTACTGCATACTATCTGGCGAAAGAACACGGTATCACCAACGTGGCTGTGCTGGAAAAGGGGCATCTGGCTGGTGGTAACATTGCGCGTAACACCACGATTGTGCGTTCAAACTACCTGTGGGACGAGTCCGCTGCACTGTACGAGCATTCCATGAAACTGTGGGAAGGTCTGGCGCAGGAACTGAACTACAACGTTATGTTCTCCCAGCGTGGTGTATACCATACCTGTCACACGCTGCAGGATATGCGCACCAACGAACGTCTGGTCGCTGCTAACCGGTTGCAGGGTATCGACAACGAGATGGTTGATGCCGAACAGCTGCAGAAAGAGATTCCCTCCCTCGATTGCTCTAAGGGTGCCCGTTACCCGATTATGGGCGCGTCTGTGCAACGCCGTGCCGGTAACGCCCGTCACGATGCGGTGGCCTGGGGCTATGCCCGTGCAGCCGATGCGCTGGGTGTTGATCTGATTCAGAACTGCGAAGTAACGGATATGGAGATCAGTGACGGCAAAATTACGGGTGTCAAAACCAAGCAGTACGGCGTCATTAAGGCTGACCGTGTGGGTTGCGTGGTTGCCGGTAACAGTGGTGTGCTGGCTAAGATGGCTGGTTTCCAGCTGCCGGTTGAATCTCACCCGCTGCAGGCACTGGTATCTGAACCGATCAAACCTTTCCTTGATACGGTTGTAATGTCTAACCATGTACACGGTTACATGAGTCAGTCAGATAAGGGTGACCTGGTCATTGGTGCCGGTATCGATGGCTGGGTGGGTTACGGCCAGCGTGGTTCTTACGGCATTATCGAGCATACGCTTCAGGCGATTGTTGAGATGTTCCCGTGTACCAGCCGCGTACGCATGAACCGTCAGTGGGGGGGTATTGTTGACGCTTGTCCTGATGCCAGTCCGATTATTTCCGATACGCCGGTGAAGAACCTGTTCTTCAACTGTGGCTGGGGTACAGGTGGATTTAAGGGGACTCCGGGCTCCGGTAACCTGTTCGCGCATACGCTGGCACATGGCAAACCTCATCCGATTGCCGAACCTTTCTCTATCCAGCGCTTCCATACCGGTGCACTGATCGATGAACACGGCGCTGCCGGTGTAGCACATTAACAGGGGCTAATTAACATGTTGCATATCTACTGCCCGCACTGTGCGGAATATCGCGAAGAAGAAGAGTTTCACTGCGTTGGTGAAGCGCATATAGCGCGGCCACTGGACCCGGAAGCCTGCTCCGATCAGGAGTGGGGCGAATATATGTTTTTCCGGAAAAACCCTCGTGGTCTTCACCATGAACTGTGGGTACACGCAGCCGGTTGTCGTAAGTTCTTCAATATGACCCGCGACACCCAGACCTATGAAATTAAAGAAGTCTACAAGATCGGCGAGCAGCCATCTGTAGTGGCTGAGTAACAGGAGCGGAATAATGACACAACAGAACCGCCTCACCAGCGGAGGTCGTATTGACCGTTCCAAGCCGCTGACGTTTACCTATAACGGTAAACAGTATCAAGGTTTTCAGGGCGATACGCTGGCATCTGCGATGCTGGCCAACGGCATCAACGTTGTCGGACGTAGTTTTAAGTACAGCCGTCCACGGGGTATTGTCGCCTGTGGTGCAGAGGAGCCGAATGCGGTGCTGCAGCTGGGCGCGACTGAAGCGACTCAGGTGCCTAACGTACGTGCCACTCAGCAAGAGTTGTTTGATGGCCTGGTATCGGCTTCAACCAATGGCTGGCCAAGTGTTGACACCGACGTCATGGGCCTGATGGGTAAAGTCGGCGGTAATATGATGCCACCGGGCTTCTATTACAAAACCTTTATGTTTCCACAGTCGATGTGGCACACCTACGAATCAGTGATCCGTAAGGCTGCCGGTCTGGGACGTGCACCCCGGGAAAAAGATCCGGACACCTATGATTCAATTAATCAGCACTGTGATGTGATGATTGTGGGTGCGGGGCCTGCGGGTCTTGCAGCGGCGCTGACGGCTGCCCGTGGTGGTGCCCGTGTCATTATTGCCGACGAGCAGAATGAGTTTGGTGGCAGCCTGCTGAATGGCAAAGAGACACTGGATGGCAAGCCTGCTGCTGAGTGGGTACATGCTGTCGTGGAAGAGCTGAGCACCTATGATGATGTGCTGATGTTGCCGCGTTCAACCGTGAACGGCTATCACGATCATAACTTCCTAACCATTCACGAGCGTTGTACTGATCATCTGGCGGATATTGCGCCGGTTAATCAGGTGCGTCAGCGGATACACCGGGTACGTGCCAAGTGGGTTGTTCTGGCCACGGGTGCTCATGAGCGTCCACTGGTTTATGGGAATAACGATGTGCCGGGCTGTATGGTGTCGGGTGCGGTTTCTGCATACATCAACCGTTATGGCGTGGTACCGGGTAATGAACTGGTCGTAATGACCACCAACGACTACGGCTATCAGGCTGCGCTGGACTGGGCGGATGCGGGTCGTAAGGTTGTGGCTATCGTCGATACCCGTGAAGCGGCGGTCGGTGATCGTACCGAAGCGGCGCGCAAGCGTGGTCTGAATATTATTTCCGGTTCTGCGGTAATTGAAGTGCAGGGCAGCAAACGGGTCACGGGTGTGTCTGTGGCGGCGATCAGTGCGTCCGGCGCTAAAGTGATCGGTTCTGTGACTAAATACAAAGCTGATACGGTTGCCTCTTCCGGTGGCTGGAGCCCGGTGATTCACCTGTCCTGCCACACCGGTAGTCGTCCGGTCTGGAATGAAGAGATTGTTGGCTTTCTGCCAGGCGAGACGGTACAGAAGCAGCTGACTGCTGGTGGTATCAACGGCCAGTATGAGACTGCCGCTGCGCTGAAAGAGGGTTTTGACGCCGGTCAGAAAGCGTTGGTTGAAGTGGGTCTGGCAGCTGCCGAGGTGGTTCTGCCGCAAGCGCAGACGCTTAAAGTGGCCGCGCCAATGAGCCTGTTCCACATTCCGCATCTTAAGCCAACGTCGCAGGCACCGAAACAGTTTGTCGATTATCAGACCGATGTGACGGCTGCGGGTATCGAGATTGCGTGTCGTGAAGGCTTTGAAGCGATTGAACACGTCAAGCGTTATACCGCGATGGGTTTTGGTACCGATCAGGGTAAGCTGGGTAATATCAATGGTATGGCGGTGGCAGCGAAAGCGCTGAATCAGTCTATTCCTGAGACCGGCACCACGGTTTTCCGGCCGAACTACACGCCGATTGCTTTTGGTGCGATTGCGGGCAGCCACAGCGGTGCTCTGTTTGAGCCGAAACGTTTTACAGCGATGCACAAGTGGCATGTTGAGCACGGTGCAGAGTTTGAGGATGTTGGTCAGTGGAAACGTCCATGGTATTTCCCGAAAGCAGGGGAAACCATGCAGCAGGCGCTGAATCGTGAGTGTCTGGCGGTACGCAACTCTATCGGTATTCTGGATGCCTCAACACTGGGTAAGATCGATATTCAGGGTAAAGATGCCCGTGAATTCCTGGGCCGGGTTTATACCAATGCCTGGGCCAAGCTGGCGGTCGGTAAGTGTCGTTATGGCCTGATGTGTGGCGAAGACGGCATGGTATTTGATGATGGTGTTACCGCCTGTCTGGGCGAGAACCACTTTGTCATGACCACCACAACCGGTGGTGCCGCACATGTCTATGAGTGGCTGGAAGTCTACCATCAGACTGAGTGGCCGGAACTGGAAGTGTATTTCAATACGGTAACCGATCACTGGTCGACTGCGACGATTACCGGGCCTGACAGCCGTAAGCTGCTGGCTGAGCTGACCGATTACGATGTCAGCAATGAAAACTTCAAATACATGGACTGGAAACAGATCACCGTGGCTGGCGTACCTGCCCGGGTGTTCCGTATCTCCTTTACCGGTGAGCTGTCGTTCGAGATTAACGTGCAGGCAAACTACGGTATGCATGTCTGGGAAAAACTGCATGAAGCGGGGGCTAAATATGGCCTGACACCATACGGTACTGAAACCATGCATATTCTGCGGGCTGAAAAAGGGTTCATTATCGCCGGTCAGGACACCGATGGTTCAGTTCATCCGTACGATCTCGGCATGGGCTGGTGTGTCTCTAACCAGAAACCGTTCAGCTACATCGGTAAGCGCGGTATGAACCGCAGTGACTGTACCCGTGAAAACCGTAAGCAGATGGTGGGTCTGAAAACTAAAGATCCTAAGCAGGTGATTCCGGAAGGTTCTCAGGCGGTGCTTGATCCTAACGGACCGATGCCGATGCCGATTGAAGGCCATGTAACCTCCAGTTACTGGAGTGAAAACCTGGGCCACTCGATTGCGATGGGCTTTATTAAAGGCGGCCTGGATAAGATGGGTGAAACCGTTTACTACCCACTGGCTGATGGCAGTGTGATTGAAGCTGAAATTTGCAGCCCGATCTTCTTTGATCCGAAAGGGGAGCGTCAAAATGTCTGATCTGAATGTAATGACTCCTGAAGAGAGCGCAGCCACTAAGGCGGCGGTGATGAATCAGGTACCAGGCCCTGAGATTCAGGGCGAGTCTCCGCTGCACCATGCGGACCTGGAAAGCCTTGCACAGAACGGTCCTAAAACCGGCGGTGTGCACCTGCGCGAACTGAAGTTGCTGGGGCATCTGACCCTGCGATGTAATGCGGAAAACGCCGAGCAACTGGCTGCCGTTGAGCGGGTACTGGGTGTTGGCTTGCCGCTTCAGCCACTGACGTCTGCAGAGAGTGGTGCCTACTCCATTCGCTGGATTTCACCGGATGAATGGCTGATTCTGGTGCCGGGCCAGGAAACCTTTGAGATTGAAACGAAGTTCCGCGATGAGATGCCGGGCCACTATTCACTGGTGAACAGCAGTGGCGGTTCGACGGTGCTGGAACTGTCCGGTGAAAATGTCCTTGAAGTGCTGAAAAAGTCTACCCCGGTGGATCTGCATCCGAAGGCATTTCCGGTAGGGAAAGTGGTTTCGACTCTGTTTGCCAAGAGTGGGGCGATCATTCGCCGCTCAGGTGAGCAGCGCTATGAGCTGGTTGTCCGTCGTTCGTTTGCGGACTATATCTGGCTCTGGTTGCAGCATGCCAGCCGCGAGTACGGCCTGGTGATCGAAGCCTGAGTATACTGAACCAGACGCCAGCCCTGACCGGGGCTGGCTTTATCCGTTTGCATCTGTGTCTTCCATATCGGTTAAGGCAGATCAAATCAGGAGTCCTCGAATGACAGATATAACAAAACCAAAGCCCTGGATTTTTACCGCCAGCTGTCCGAGTATGTTGGGAACCGTTGATGTGGTCACCCGCTATATGGCAGAGGCCGGTAACTATGTGGACGAGATTCACTCATTTGATGACCGGGTCTCAAAACGCTTTTTTATCCGTATAGAGTTTCAGCCGATTAGTGATGGCTTTACTGCGGAAAAATTTGATGCTGAATTTGCTCCGCGTGCCGCTGAGTTCGGTATGGAGTGGGATCTGACACCGCCAGATCATCGCCCACGCGTAGCGATTCTGGTGTCTAAGTACGATCACTGCCTCAACGATCTGCTGTACCGCTACCGTACTGGTCAGCTGAATATCGAAGTGCCGGTGATTATCTCCAACCACCCGGACCTGGAGCATCTGGCCGAATGGCATGGCATCCCCTATTACCATCTGCCGATTACTCCGGAGACCAAGCCCGATCAGGAAGCTCAGATCGTTAAACTGCTGGAGCAGTACGATATCGAGCTGGTGGTGTTAGCCCGTTATATGCAGGTGCTGTCGCCGTGGATGTGTAATCAGCTGAACGGTAAGGCGATCAATATTCACCACTCTCTGTTGCCCGGTTTTAAAGGTGCCAGACCCTATCACCAGGCCTGGGAGAAAGGGGTGAAGATGGTCGGGGCCACCGCCCACTATGTGAATAATGATCTTGATGAAGGACCGATTATCACTCAGGGCATTCAGACCGTCGATCATGCCTTTTATCCAGAGGATCTGATCTCCAAAGGGCAGGATGTTGAACGGGTTACCCTGTTTAATGCGATCCGTTATCACATCGATAAACGGGTATTCCTTAATGGTGGGCGGACCGTCGTTTTTTCCAGTTAATTTTCCCCTTTTCGAGGTTAGTCGGGATTACTTCTTCCAGAGAGGTATGTAGTGTGTGGCTCATCCTGACCGACCTCCTTTTCCTTCCTGGTTAGCGCTGCATTTTACGCCTGATACTGCTATAAAAACGTTTTAAGAAAATTTCAGGTCGCAAACTGACATACAGCTACACTTATATCAGCAGATAATCGCTTTTTCGTACACATTTCTGCGCTCTGAAGGCGCGGTGGAGACTCTATGTCTATCTCTGTTTTTGATCTTTTTAAAGTAGGCGTCGGTCCGTCCAGTTCCCATACCGTTGGCCCGATGGTGGCAGCGGCCAATTTTGCGGAGCATCTGGCACAACAAAATCTGGCGCAAGCGGTGGTGCAGATCCAGGTTGATCTGTATGGCTCTCTGAGTGCTACCGGCATCGGTCACGGTACCGATAATTCGATTATTGCCGGGCTGATGGGGGAACGTCCCCATAGCATCGATCCACAGATGATTTTGCCCACGATTGCAGCATTAAAAGAGAGTCATCAACTCAACCTGCTGGGGCAGTATCCCATCGAGTTTATCTGGCAGCGGGATATGAAACTGCTGGAGGAAAACCTTCCTTACCATCCGAATGCGATGCGTCTGAGTGCTTTCGATGCCGCCGGTGAATTGCTATATGAGAATGTCTATTACTCCATCGGTGGGGGCTTCGTTATCGATGAAAGCGAAGCAACAGCCGATGCGCATCTGGTGCCTCAGGTTGAGCTGCCCTATGAGTTTAATAATGCCGTAGAGCTGCTGACATTGTGTCAGGAGAATAATTTCACTGTCAGTCAGCTGATGATGGAAAACGAAAAAGTCTGGCGCAGCGAGAGAGAGGTGCGCGACGGGCTGATGGATATCTGGGCGGCGATGAAAGAGTGCATCGCTAACGGTCTTCATAGTGAGGGAACATTGCCAGGCGGATTGCATGTCAAACGGCGGGCGATGGGGTTGCACAAGTCCCTGATCCGTTCGACTAAACCCAATATTATCTCCTCCACCCTGGGGGCGATGGACTGGGTGAACCTGTATGCGCTGGCTGTGAACGAAGAGAATGCGGCCGGCGGGCGGATGGTTACTGCACCGACGAATGGCGCAGCAGGCATTATTCCCGCTGTATTGATGTATTACACCGAGTTCACCCCGAATGCGACCGAAGAAAACGTGGTTGATTTCCTGCTGGCGGCGGCTGCTATTGGCGCCCTGTGTAAGAAAAACGCTTCAATATCCGGCGCAGAAGTAGGATGTCAGGGAGAGGTTGGCTCTGCCTGTGCCATGGCCGCGGCTGGTCTTTGTGAAGTGCTGGGGGGCAGCCCTGAGCAGGTAGAAAATGCTGCAGAGATCGGTCTGGAGCACAATCTGGGTCTGACCTGTGACCCGGTGGGCGGCCTGGTGCAGGTGCCCTGTATTGAACGTAACGCTATCGGTGCGATGAAAGCGATTAACGCCACTCAGATGGCGCTGCGCGGCGATGGTAAACACTTTATCTCGCTGGATAAAGTGATCAGAACCATGCGCGATACCGGCATGGATATGCAGGATAAGTACAAAGAAACGTCCCGTGGGGGGCTCGCTGTTAATGCGATAGAGTGCTGATCTTATTGGTGAACAGGCCATTCTGTAATGGCCTGAATTTATTATTGTTGCGTTGAATTTGACCGGGACAAGGCAGTTGCCTTCAGTGCGACTACTTTTCCATTGACTGTGACTGTGCTGTTGTATCAATATAACTATCAGCCTTGTAATAACGCAGTGAGTGCGCTATGGGCACGGGTTTACTTATGATAAATGGGATTGATACTGTCCGGCCGCGTATAATCGGTTTTCTTCTATTAAACAACTTCACCATGATTTCGCTGGCGGCCGCCATTGAAGCGTTACGGATGGCTAATCAGCTCAGTGGTGAGGAGTTGTACTACTGGTATACAGTGACTGTGGATGGTCATCCCGTTACTGCCAGTGATGGTATTACCATAACCCCCGACTCCAGTACCGTTAGCTGTCCTCAGCTGGACACGGTCATCGTTGCGGGGGGGCTGAATATCACCAAAGCGTATGATCGCAGCCATATTGCCTGGATTCAGGATATGGAGCGCAAAGGGTGTAAACTCGGTGCGCTCTGTACCGGAGCCTATCTGCTGGCGGCAGCCGGACTCCTGGATGGCTATGAATGCAGCACCCACTGGGAGTATCTTGCCGCACTGCAGGAAGCGTTTCCGCGAGTTAAATGCTCCAACCGCCTGTTCAGCTTTGATCGCAACCGGATGACCTGTACCGGAGGCACGGTGCCGCTGGACATGATGCTCAATATGATCAAACTGGAACATGGCTATCAGCTCTCAACGGCGATATCAGAGATGTTTATCTGCGACCGTATCCGCGATGAGAGTGATCAGCAAAAAGTCCCGCTGCGACATGTGCTGGGCACTACCCAGCCAAAACTGTTAGAGATTGTGGCGTTGATGGAAGCCAATATAGAAGAGGTCATCGAGATGGATGAGCTGGCCCGCTATGTCAATCTGTCCCGGCGACAGATGGAGCGGCTGTTTCAGAAGTATCTTGAATGTTCTCCCTCCCGCTATTACCTGCGCCTGAGGCTGCTCAGAGCACGGCAGCTATTGAAACAGACCTCCATGTCGATTATTGATATCGCGGCCGCCTGTGGTTTCGTCTCCAGTCCTCACTTCAGTAAATGTTACCGTGAGCAGATGGGGATTCCTCCCCGTGATGAACGGTTGGTGGTGAATCAGGGGGACGAAGATGAGCTGTTTGACGGCGAAAGAGATCCGCTGCTAGTCACACCTCCACCAATACCCGATACAAAAGAGTTTGTTTCAAGAGAAGCCTTTAGCGAGGCTAAAACTGAGTCGACTTTTGGCTCGATTACGCTTAAGAGTAAGCGGGATAGATAAAGCTGTTTAACTTCCTGAAAAGTAAGATGTAGTATTGATTAGTCCTGCTAGCGTCATTGCTCGGTGGCTTTGAGTTTAATTCTGCCGGGGTTAGGCATTTTTCACTCTTTTGCCAGGATCAATGCTCCAGATAGAAATCATCAAATAAGTGTTGTAATGTCTGCGATAGACTTACTGATTAATAACCCGGAAACAAACGTTGAGATAAACTCTCAGGTAATGTATGGAAAGCACTTCTTCTGTAGGCGCTAGGCAAAGGAACTGATTGCATGAAAATCGTAGTGTTAGCGTTATGCTTTATCTGGTTGGTGGGATGCACTAATGCAAAGCCAATTAATATTACGAGTAGTCTCAGCGAAGAAACGTTGTTTTATGAGGTCGTGAGCGGCAATAAACCAATTATGATGTCTGGCAATATTGAGCAAAAGGGTCTATCAGAGGGAGCTGTTTTAACTTCGGCCAGATACAATGATATTGGTGATTCAAGGGAAGCCATCGATGAGATTACAGCCTTCAAAAATTTATGTGGTAGCAAAGGCAAGAGTTTGGTTTCTGAACGGGATATTAAACACTTTCAGGCGATCTCTTGCAGGGGAGAAGGAGCCGATTTCGTAGTTATTACGTTAATGGTTAAGTATATTGCCGGTAGTGATATTGGTGGTTATTCGTATGACCGTTATCTGTCTTTGTTCGAAGCTCAAAATGTCAGCAGCTCAGTAATAAAAGAAGCTATCTATAGAGAATATGAATCCTATAAAGCTCATGTTTTAGCGAAGCAGCAGCGGCCACTGGATTTTTACCCCATGAATTTTGAGCAGTTAAGAAACTACCTTGCGTTTCTTGATCAGTGAATGACCGATGGATAATTACAGTTACTCTCAGCTGGGTATATTCAGGACTTTTAGTGAGAGTATTCTTCCGCAGGGGTTAAATTTTATTGAATATATGTGACGTTGTATTAAGGTTATTGCTTTGTTAGAACGTTTTGGTTTAGGGAGCGATGTGTTACAGGAGTTTTTCCCGTTGTTAGCAGTTGATACTGACTTTTTGAGAGCGTATTCATAGCGCACAATAAATATATATTTCGACATATTCCCCGTCATTCCTGCAGGAGCTTTGCATGAAAAGGATTTGCTATCTATTTAGTTTATTGACGATATTGGCATCAATGTCAGTGAGCGCTGTTGAACGTATTGGGCCGGAGTTAAGCGAGATACTTGATCGGGGCCGAGCATCTAATACTGATGCGATTGTTCTTCATCAAGAGAAAGATATTCAACTGGACGCACAAGGAAATACCCTTACGACAGTCTATCGGGCCATAAAGATAAACAGTCGCGATGCCGCTCGTGACTTTAGCCAAATATCGATTAGCTTTAACAGTCATTTCGAAGACTTAAAACTCGATTTTGCCAGAGTCATTACCGCTGATGGTTCCGTTATGGAACTTGATAATGATGCGGTGCAAGTACAGACAAACAGTCAGTCAGACTTCTACGAAGATGGGCGGCAACTGGTGTTTTCTCTACCTGCGGTTGAAAAGGGGGCAATTATTGAGTACCAGGCCACATACTATCCGTTGGAGCCGATATTGGCTAATGAGCTGATAGGGTCAAGTTTTTTCCACTCACCCAAATGGATTACGAGTGAGAAAGGGGTTCGTATAGATCCTGTATACGAATCGATTATTCGCGTAACAATCCCTGATACAAAATCATTGAAATATCAGATTAAGCAGAAAGGGATAACGCATGAACAAAAGCAAAAAAATGGAAAGATTATTCACCAGTGGGCTGCCAGAAAACTACCTGCAGTCGAAATTGAATCGGCTATGCCGGTTCTGTCTGAAATAGCTCCTTTTATCGAATTCAGCACCTTAACCAGCTGGCAAGGAATCGATCGTTGGGCTTCTGACATGATTAAGCCAACATTCCAGGTGAACAATGAAATTGCAGATGTTGTACAGCATATTGCAGATAGGAACTTAGAACGTAAAGACAAAATTTTTGCGGTGTATCAATACCTTCAGCAGAATGTACGCTATGTGTTTGCTCATGTCGACAGAGGAGGTTACCTGCCGCATAAGGCAAGCAAGGTTTTGTCCAGTCGTTATGGTGATTGCAAGGACCAGACAGTACTGGCGGTAACGATGCTACGTGAATTGGGTATAGAGGCGTATCCCAGCCTTATCTCTTCTAATAATGCATTAGAGGCGAGTCCTGAAATTCCGGGTTTACCTTTTGATCACATGATCACTTATATCCCCGGTAAAAGCCGTTTAGACGATATTTGGTTTGATACTGCCGGAGAGCAGGTACTTTTCCCTGGGTATAGTTCGATGATAGAGGATCGTAACACTTTAGTTATCGACGGACGTGGTGGCCGTTTTTTGACAACACCAAAATATAAAGATGATGATAATGCTGCAGTTATAGATATTGTTTTTGACCCGATTCAAGATAAGAATGTTGCAGGTAACATCACATTTAGATACAGCGGCGGTATGGAAAATTATTACCGTTCGTGGTGGATCAATACGGATGACCGCAAGCTTGCTGTTACTCAAATGATTAAAGAGCTTTATCCGATAATTGAACTTCAATCCGTTACAGCGAGTGACCCCCATGACCTTAAAAAACCATTCAGTTTTACTGCAAAGTTTATTGTTGAAGAGGATTGGTCAGGAAAAAGTAGCCTAAGTTACTCTGCAAGTACAACACAGCTGATCAGACTGTTTACTGGTCTTGGCCAGATAGTAAAGCCAGAAGAACGCCAGCATGAGTTTGTTATAGAAAAGACCACTAATTTAAAGCTTAATCTATTAGTTAAAGAGCCTAGAAGTGGGTTTAAACCTATATTGATTAATCCTGGTTTAAATCAGAATAATCAGTTTTACAGGCTGGAACAGCATAGTAAAAAGTTAGGTAATGACTATGAGATAAGTATCAGCCTGCGTTTTAATAAAGGCCGGATCAGTAAAGATAATTATGCTGAATTTTATTCAGATGTGCAGCGATTGATAGCCGATAAACCCTGGCTGATTCTGTATGAAAGCAGTAGAAGTAATGTAGCTAAGCAGAGGCTTGACGATAATCAATCTGTTGCGATGCCTGAATCTGCCGAGTCTTTACTGAACGCGATAAAACAGTCGCTTGATATAGGCGAGTATGCTGAGGCCCTAAATAAGGCAGAGAAGTATACTCAGCTTAAGCCTAATGCCGGGGAAGGTTACTATCTGCTGGGCTTAGCCCAAGGCTATATGGACAAGTTTGATGAAGCCGATTTTTCATTCAATAAAGCAAAACAGCTTGGCTACAACTTTTAACAGGTGGTTCTATGAGATATTTACTTTTGTTATGTGCAGTTATAGTTATGTATGGTTGCCAGGCAGTTCCCGTTGAACAGCAAAAAGCTATCGAGGCCATAAAGGAAAAACAGGTTACAAGCGATGATGCTGGGTTACACCTGGAGTTAGCTAAACGCTATATTGCAGTGGCTCAAGAAAATCAATCGGTAGAGTATATTGAAAAAGCAGTTTATGAACTGGAGCAATTTTCTGAGAAGGTTCCGGATCATATTGGTGCAAAGCTAATTAGGTATAATTTGTATTTTTCATTGACAGAACAAGGTGATCTGTCTCGAGGGAAGAAACTGGATGCGCTTTTCAATGAACTGCCTGAAATTATTAAAGATAAGGTTCATCCGCCGAGTCTAGCTGCTGCATTTTACCAGATAAGATCTAGCGGATTTAGTAATAAAAGTGTTCTTCGAAAACTGCTGCATAAAAGTATAAAAGAGCAACCTAAGGATGGACGGGCATATATTATTCTGGCTGATTTGTATGCCGAAGATGGTCGCCAAGAGCTTGCTATTCCTTTGCTGGAAAGGGGGGTGGATCTTAATCCAGAAGATGGATATTTACATATGGCTTTAGGTGATCTTCTGATAGAGAAACAGGAAATTTCTTGTTTTTATGAGGTAGATAAACCTTATCAGAGAGCGCTGGCTGAATTGCGTATTGCATCTAAGTATATTCCTGATAATCCAAACCTTCATTATTCTCTTGGTCGAGTATACTCGCATCTTGGTAGACATGTTTTGTCGATTAATGAAATCAAAAAACTTGACTCATTAGTTAATAACGAATTTAGTATGAGAGAGCTGGCTGATACCTATTTTTATTCTGGAAACCTTGCCGAAGCTGGTTCAATTTATGACTTGATATTGTTCAATGAAAAGCCAGCACCCCTCACGTATAGAAACAGTGCAAGGTACTATCTGGCGCAGCAGGAATGGTCTAAATCTGCTGTCTTATGGGAGAAATTCTTTGCTCTGGAAAACAATATAAGCCTGTATGACAGGCTGGCTTATAGCTATGTAGAAGAGCAACTGAGAGGTCGGTCATATGCATTGGACCGCTTTAAAACTTCAACTGCTTCATACTCTATGACCCCCTGGGAGCTGAAGTTGAGATCATATCGGCTTGGTGAGTTATCAAAGGCAGAGCTGAATGAAAATGCCAGTTCTAAATGTGACCTTACTGAAGCTAGCTTTCTCATGGGCACTGATGAATTTCTGATGGGGAATATTGATCAGGCTAAAAAATATTTTAATGAAGTCATAGGGTATAACGCTTATGGATTTATTGAATATACAACGGCCAAAGTGTTCCTTGATGGGCTTTAACAGCAGCTATTACTGCAGGCTATGAAGACCTTAATGACCATCAGCAACTGTGGGCCTGTTTCGCTGAAGGGGAAAAGAGATCAGTAGCGCCATTTATATTAGATGGCACGTCATCATTTTAGTGTTGCGATGACGTTACTGGTGTCTTTATCCGGCTAAGCACAAGCTTGTGTTGATTGCGCAGAATAGCGTCAACAAAAAGCGCATCTCTTCCTGTTATCGGTCGTTCATTGTTTAGCCTTTGCTTTTGCATCCGGTATTTTTTGATGGCAGATGATATGCTGCTGATGACGATCATTGATGACCTCAAGTTGAGTCGGCTGTACTCGCTTTAGCCGGATGATGTTTTTGTTCAGGCAGGGTTCGAAGGCTATGGGGCATAAAGTCTCTTTGGATATCATGGGTGTAGGGAGGGAGTTCATGTCAGAAAGCATTACTATTGTCGCGGCTGATGATCACTCAATGTTTCTTGAAGGGCTGCAAAGCTTGTTAAGCCGGTCAGCAGAGCTGCAACTACTGGGTACGGGGCTATCCGGTGATCAGCTGATTCAGTTGATTGAGCAATATTCGCCGGATATTGCGTTGGTGGATTTGTCGATGCCGGGTGCGTCGATGGAGGATATTTTTAAGTATGTCACTGCTCATCGTCCGGCTACCCAACTGATCGCATTAACCATGCACCTGGAAGCCAATACGGTCCGGTCGCTGCTGGCCCTCGGCTTATCTGGTTATGTGCTGAAAGAGAGCGCGTTTGATGAGCTGACGCTGGCGATAAAGCGGGTCGCTGAAGGTGACCAGTTTCTTTCCCCCGCGATTGTTGAAGCATTGAATGAATCAAACGCTGAAGATGGCCAGGCGATCACCCTGACGGACAGGGAACGCGAAGTGTTGGTGAATGCGTCACAAGGTGGGTCGAATAAAATGATTGCCCGGCAGCTGGATATCTCCGAGCGTACGGTGCGCTTTCATATCTCAAACTCCTGTATCAAACTGAAAGCGAATGGCAGGGCTAATGCGGTTGCGGTTGCCTTGAAACAGGGATATATCGATTGATCGTGTCCGTTTAATTGTCCGCGATAGGAAACTTAATATATACCTGACTGCCTTTACCCAGTTCACTGAATATATCTATTCTGCCATTCAATAGTGTGATTCTTTCCTGCAGGCTGATAAAACCGAAGCCACCGTCACCCCGATAGCTGGCGGTATTGTTAATATCAAAACCCTTCCCGTTATCTGCAATCGACAGCACGACATAGCCTTTTTGAGTCGACAGCCTGATCTTTATCCGGGTCGACTCACCATGCTTAATCGAGTTCGTAATACATTCCTGTAGTATTCTGAAGATATGTATTTCGTTCTGCTTGGCGATTTTAGTATCTTTTGCGTCCAGTGTGATCGCTATGCCGTAGACTTTGTTCAGACTGTCGCACTCGGATTGCAATGCCTTTATCAGGCCGGCTTTATCCAGCACGACCGGGTGTAAGCCGTTGATCATGCGCCGAAGCTCCCGCACGGCTTGCTGGATTTCTGATTGAGTCAGTTGCAGGTGTTTATTCTCTCTGTCGGGGTCTTGTGCCAGATTGATCTGAAGCTTTGCTGACGCAAGGTACTGGCCGATACCATCATGCAGCTCCCTGGCCATTGAGTGCCGGACATCTTCGGTAATACCGACAACCCGTGCGGATAATTTTTTAAAAGCCAGGCGGATATGGGTGAGTTGTTGAAAGTAGGCAAAAAGCAGTGCATAGCGATAAATAAGACTACCGAACTGTATGTTTCGGTGACCGAATAGTTCATCCGGGAGCCACTGGCTTCTGATGGAAACGACATAGATTATGATGCCGAAAAACTGAGCATAAGCGCCTATGCGTTGATAGAGCAAGCCTTTGAAGGCGGCAATAATGGCATATAAGAAGAAGAGCACCGCATGTATATTCCAGAAGTACCAGGCGATCTCTTTTAGCAGAGGAGGTAAACCCGGCAACAGCAGGGTAATCACCCCCAGTGCCCATGAAAAGGTCAGTATTGTAATGTAGCGACTATTCAGGTCCCGGTATTGGCTCCAGAAATACATCGCGGTCGAATAGGGGAGTATCAGCATCGCGATGATCATCGCAAAGTTAGTACTGATCAGGTTCATTGAATAGACATAGTTGATATCGTGAGCTGCCGCACCAACCAACAGGAAAAAACTGCTGACGACCAGCCATCTGAATTCCGGTACCGGGCCCAGCGCGGTTTTAATCAGCAGTATAATCAGCAACAGATCAACCAGTCCCAGTACTGCAAAAATACTATCAAGGGTTATTATCTGAAGTTCGGTCTTGTGTACCTCTTCCAGTAACTGGTCATAGTCACCGAGATAAACCCCGCCTTTGGTAATCCCGGCACCACCTGGAAACATAGCCCCCCAGGCCTGGCCAAAACCGACATTGGTCTTTATCACCAAAACATTGTTTTTTGATTGCAGCAGGTCGTCGGGAATTTTATACAGTCGGGGCAGGCTTTGGGGGTTTGTATGGAAAAAATCCCATGCACTGTAGGTTTCCCCAAGACCGCCAATTTTTATACCGTTGAGCCAGGTCTCATCAGCATGGCGTATGGTTTCAATCAGAATGGCCCGGTTGGCGATATCGGGGTTTACAACATTGAAATGAACCCGGTACCAACCGATAACCGGCTTACCATGCCCCTGAAACAGTAGTTGAGGAACATTCACGCTATCCCAGGCGTTATCATCCAGTAATGCAGTGCTCCAGGCCGGATTGTCCCCTTGCCGGAACTGCCAGTCTTCAGCTAAAGGCATTTTGTCAGTAGCCAGGCACTGAGCGCTGAGAACAAAAAGCATAATCAGGGCAAATATTGATCGGGTTGCTGTTTGTTGCATATATGCCTGTTATTAAAGGTTTAACTTACTGTCAGACTGATACTCTTCTGCTGCAAATAACATGAGCATTAGCCGCTGCGGGACCACTCAACGCCACCTCTGCTGGTTTAAAGTAGATAAATTAAACGTCTCCTGTCGGGTTTCGACATCTGCTTAACCGCTTCACTCAGTCATTCGCATTATCTCTCTGCTCAGACCCCCGATGCGATCGCATTACTGATCAGTACCGCTGGGGCCAGAAAAATCCCGCTTAAAAGCTGACTTAAAAGCTAACTTAGCACCGCTGCAGAGTGATAGCTAACTGGCGTAAACGACAGGATAAAAAATCAGTGTACCTGTCGTTCACGACAGTTATCAGCAGAGAAGGATGCGTTTAGGGTTCATGGATGTTGTTTCTAGCAGACAGCATTCGGATATTATGTTGATTAAGGAGAGTTTCTGATGAAACTGAACAATATTCATGCCCTGGCGTTTTCAGCAATCTGTGCTGTGTCCGTGAGTCAGGTACAAGCCAGCACTATTTCAGTGACGGCGACGGCAGATAACGACTTTATCGTAGTACATACGCAGGGGAATAGTTTTACAGAGATTCTGCGCAGCAGTGACGGTGATCGGTGGCGCAAGCCGCAATCGGCAAAATACGAGTTGAAAGGTGATAATGTCAGGGGTTGCTCCATCGATATAATCGCCTGGGATGATCATTCAACAAAACAGGGGATGGCTGCGAGTATCAGCGGTAATGGTGGGACGGTTTTATCGGGTTCGGCGGTGATGAAAGCATTCTCAACTAAGATTCCCAACCAGAACCAGTGGGCAAATGCTAACCCACCGTATCCGTCCACTCAGCTGATCTCACAAATACTGGGTTCGAAGATCGCTTCGCCCACCCACAACCATGGACCTGTAAACAGTACCTCACCCTGGGGAAACATTTCCGGCAACGGTCTGCCTGCAAATGCCCAGTGGGTCTGGGCTAAAACCGCTTTATATCACCAGCCGTATGCCAATAACTTTACGGTATACAGCACTCCCTGTGGAAATCTGATTAAACGTAAACCGCCGGTTGAACCAAAGAAAGGTTTAACCTGGCGGAAAATTGGATCAGACCCGGTGACCGCCACTCTGGATGTTGGTTGTGGCTATTCTAATGGCGCCAATGAGTGTGATCCACGTCATGGTGATCAGCTCTGTACCACCAAGCGTCCGGTACTGTGTAAACGTGAACTACATGCACCGAAGCCTGCGTCAGTCACCGAGAGTAAGTATCATAAATGGGCCGGAAACGTTGTTCATACCACTCAGCCGGTTTCCCCTGCAAGCTATCCATTGAATACGCTAAGTGATGCGAACGCCTTTTGTGAGGCGGAGTTTGGTAAGGGGTGGGTGGTTGCTTCGCATCATGATGCACCCGGTAACGGCTGGTATTTTAAATCTTACGGTAATGCAAACTCAGGCAAGGGCGAACGCTTTTGGGTGAATATCAAGGATCAGCCTCACGGTACCTGCTGGAGCCAGTAACTTTCAACCAGGCATAAGTTACAGCGCTGTGACCGTTAACTTAAGCAAAGCCGTTTTGTGATCTGCAAACAGGTGGATGTCACTGTCCGGGGCGCTATTCGCCCTGGGCTTTTTTAATCACGCCCGACAGACTATCCCAGCGCCGGCTGCGCGACATCGACAAATGGAGCAGACGGGACTACGGTGTTAAGCAATAGCGGCATGTTGGTTATCGTCAACTACGTCGATGGGGTGCAGAGCGTTGAACCGCCTGAATTCCGGCGAAATCGGCCCATAGGCCTTGGCGTTTAAGCAAAAGGCCTGCACTCTATAGGACATTGCCAAACCGATATTTTAAAGGCCTGGGGCTGCCATCACTGGCAGCGTGATAATAGAAGAGGCGATGAACCGCTGTGGTACACGACCCGTATGCCGGGTGGTGTGGGAGGAGGGACAATGTGAGGAGGCTCCCTATCCCGATTATGCCTCAATGAGGAAACCTCATGAATCTGGACTATGATACGTGGTATTCGAATCATCGAAAATAAGAGTATAAGCCGTGAAATGCAGTATCGGCTTAGCAAAGTCAAAACATAAAAAGCATAAAATTAAGCCGCCCGTTTTTCTCTGAATCTTTTCGTGTTTGCGAGAAGACATGGTAAACAGTATAACAAGCAAAGGTAGCATCGCCTTGCGGGATTAACGCGCTAACCCACGCCGCTGCTTTGGGCGTGTGTGCCAGGCATGGCACTTAACTAGCGAGGTGAAACTCCTCGTACCCGGTATTCGCAGAGCCGAAGGTTAGCTAAAGGGGAGGGGGCAGGGTTAGTTTCGTGAGGGACTGGCTGGAGGAAGCTCAAGGCAAAATCGCGGGGCGATGAACAAGAACCGGATATGAGGTGTGACATACGTGGGGCCAGCGGACACATGACTGCTAAACCCTCTATCTGCATCTGGCTTATGTTGTATAAATCCGGCGTATGCAGCAATGACGTAACCGAATGAAGGGCCAGGATTTTGTCTGAAACGAAAAAACTGACTTTCCATCCTCTGGGTGATGATAACTGGCAGGACTTAGAACAACTTTTCGGAGACAGAGGGGCTTCAGGTGGATGCTGGTGCATGCTCTGGCGAAAAACGCCTACTGAGTTTAAAGAACAGAAAGGTAACGGCAATCGGGAATCGATGCGGCGCCTCGCTCACTCGGAAAGGGCACCAGGTATATTGGCTTATGAAGGGAATAAGCCGATTGGATGGTGTGCAATAGCTCCGAGAGAAGATTATCCGGCACTCAGTCGCTCGCGGGTGCTAAAACCGATTGATGATCAACGTGTATGGTCGGTGTCTTGTTTCTTTATCGACAAAGCTCATAGAAAAAAGGGACTTTCGGCAAGATTACTTGAAGCAGCCGTTGACTACGCGACATCCCAGGGAGCGAAGTTAGTAGAAGGCTACCCGGTAGAACCCGTTAAAGACAACTATCCCGCCGTCTATGCGTGGGTCGGACTGGCTAAGACATTCAAAAAAGCAAAGTTCAAAGAATGTGCCCGCCGTAGTCCAACCCGTCCCATTATGCGGCGCAAGATAAAATCATGAAGGCCTCTGACAAGCAAGACAGCATCGCAAGCAACTGGCGCTGAACCTTGCTACGCTGTGCTCAGCGTTATGCGAATAGAGAATTTTGATGAAACTTGAAGCGCAAATTGAAAAGCTATCTGAGATTGGTCTGGTTCTGAACGAAGGGGTTTCAATTGATGATCTGCTAATTTCATTTTCCAGAGATGAGTATGAAAGCGCTCCTTTCGATCTGATTCTATTTGTCTATGGTATCGAGATTGAAAAAGAGCCATGGGGTCGTTTCATCTGTGATAAAGCGTGGAATTTTGATTTTGAAGCGATAGAAGATAGCGGATCATACGTAAATATTGTTGATCAGTTTCATCGTATCAGCGGAAGGTCGAAGTGTATTGAAAGATTGACGGATTTTGTTGATGTTGAGGGTGCACACGCAGAGCTGCACTATGAAATTGATGGCGTCGTTAGAACGTTTGAGCCGATTGTAGACAATGACTGGGCTGATGCAAACGTTGTGACAGCCATCATGAACGATCTGAGAGAACCCGGATATGACTTTTACCCAAAAGACAACGGTCAGGCAAGTATCTGGTTTTATCTTTCAGAACAGCAAGCACTAGAACTGAACAAGCTCGCAAATAACCTGTTTGGTTTAAATAGCAAGCCGTGGTGGAAAGTGTGGTAGTGGCATTTGCGTGGCGCGCTCCTGTTCTTTCGGTCCGCGCATCACAAACCTGCATACGAGGAGCCTGCTCCAGCTACGTTGCGCTATGGTTTGTGTTGTAGCCTAAAAATAACTCCACTTAGCTGACCTGGTGACTGCGGCGTTTGGCTCAATATGGAATCTCCAGTGGCTGAAAACTTGTCATTAGTGTTGCTGGTCACCCTAACCCGGCTAAGGCTGCCACCAGGAACCTACTTGTCGGTGAGACCGTCAGACGGGAAAATACCAACGCAAGCTTTGGTTAAAAAATATACATAATCTGTTTCTTGTCATCAGCTCTGTAAAACTTCCCTAAGCTCTGTAAACCCTCCCAAATTAGTTACACTCAGCATTAGAGCTTTCCGACCGCCCGGGTTTGGCCAGACACTGCCTGGTTGGTTATGCGGGAAACTTAATGTTTTACGATGAGCTGAAAATCTCATACAGAGAGTAACAATATGTGGTTTTTTATTAAAAAAACATATTGTTTTTGTGGTTAAAGAAAAACTGATATGATTAGTCTGACCTGAGTGACAAACGGGAAGAGCCTGAACTATTAATCCTGTTTATCGCCGTATAGGTGCGTCAAGTCAGTGATGACTTGGACATATGATGATTATAATGATGCTGGAGAGTGGACCGGACTGCGCATCTTATTGATGCATCATTATAAATTAAAAAAACAGATTTTTTAGTTTGGTCTTTATTAATGGTGCTGGGTGAGTGATAAGTATAATTGATCATTCATTCTATACTTAGAAGTTTGGAGAAGTCTATGTATGGTTCTTTTTTGCGCAATACATTATCGTTATTTTCTGTTTTTATAGCCTTATCCTTTTTGTCGACGGTGAGCGCAGAACCTGTGAAAGGTTCACATGTTAAAATATATGTTTCAAGTCTTCCTTATCTTTACACATCCCATGCTGTCAATGGCTCACTCTTAAGGCCTGCGAACAATGAACGCGGCTGGGAATACTATATGGCAACATCCCATTCGCAAATCAGCGATACCATCTATGAATTTAAATTACGGCGAGGTGTTAAATTTCAGGATGGAACGCCATTTAATGCAGATGCCGTCATTGAAAACATGAAGTACTTTAAAAAGAATCCTTTTTTGTTCAGTAAAATTAATACCGTATATGATCATGCGGAAAAAATTGATGATTATACAGTAAGGTTTTATTTAAAAGAGAAGTATGGAACATTTCTGAATGATGCTATCTGGATTCAATTTTATACAACAAAATACCTCAAGAAGTTTGGCTGGAATGGTAAAGCGACCTGTCCTAATCTGGCTGAGCCCGGCCCTTATGGGTTAGGGCCTTATATGCTTAGTGAAGGGTATATAGAAGGTGATAGGAAAACAGATAAAGCGGTATTGGTTGCGAACCCTTACTACTATGATAAAGATTTAGTGAAAGTAGAAAAATTCACTATTTACACAAAGCTGGATTCCAGGATTGCATTATCTGATGTTATCGAGTCTGAAGGTTACCTGGATATTATGCCAATCGCATTTTCTGACGTTCAATTAGTCAGTTCTTCTCCTTATGCTAAACTGGTGACAGGGCCGTCAACAGACAATATAGCCATTCACATAAATATGATTAATGGCAACGAAAAGCTAAAAGATAAGAGAGTTCGTCTTGCTCTGAATAGAGCAATAGATCAACAACAGTTATTGAATTACGCTTTTTCCGGTTATGGTCAAATAAAGCCTACGTTAGCTTCACCTAATTTTCCTGGCGTTAAAGATGCTGTGAAAAATCTGAAGGCCTACTCAGAAGTAGAGTCACCAAAAGAGATACGCCAGGAATTAAAAAGCATTTTAGGTGGGCTGAAACTTAAAGTGCTGACACAACAGAAGTTCATGTTTCTCTGGCGTTCGTTAGATCGGGATTTACGTAAAGTTGGTGTAAAACTTGATTTTGAAATTGTCGATGAAACGACAATCTTTGAACAAGTTCTGTCAACCAATGCGGGTAAGAATACCAAGTCGTGGGATTTGATTGTGTGGGGTGATGATGACTGGTATTTCAATCATCCATGGTCGGCAGCCTTTGTTTATCAGCCAAATAGTGTTTGGAGTACGATGCCAGCAGATCCTCTGATGGGTAAGTATATTGATGAAATGTTTAAAGCAGCCACCAACACTCCACAATTCAATGATGTTATGGCAAAAATGATTAATCATGTCTACAAAAATGCTTATATGCTTGTTGTACCGGCTCCTAACAAGGTGGTTGCAGTCAATAAGAAAGTTTCTTACACCCCATTGCCAATGGCTTCTCTGCCATTATGGGAAATTGAAGTGAGTGATGATCACTGGTCTCTGAAACAATAGAGAAGATACGTCATCATTTACTCAAATATTTAGAAAGTTTCTTTTTACCGAGATAACAAAATGAAAATGAAGTTAAAGCTTAGAAGTCAATTGTTACTTGTTTTTTCGTTAATAGGTATATTGCCGGTTGCAATTGTTGCTACCATTTCATTAATGAAATCGAGTTCAGCGCTGGAAAGTGACGTATTGGAGCAGCTGATAAGTTTACGTGATGTTAAGGCGAATCAGATAGAAAGTTATCTTGACAGTGCGAAAGAAGATATTTCTATCCTATCAAGCAGCAGAGATATACATGAGTTGTACCGTGCGCTACAAGTGTATCAGGAATTAGAAGAAATCGTTTCTGAAAATGATAAGTTTGGCGTCGATAATATAGATTATCAAGGGATTTGGGGAGAGAGGAGTGAAAATCTATTAAAATATGTCGACGTTCTGGGCTATCGTGATCTTTTATTAGTTTCTGCGAATAATGGACACATTATTTATAGTGTGAAAAAAGGTGAAGAACTTGGTTTAAATGTTAAAAAGAACTTCGATGAAAAAAATCCAGTTTCAGTTTTATGGAAAAAAGTTTTAGAAACGAAACGTGTGGCGTTTCAGGATTTCACACCCTATAGCTATCGGGACAATAGTCCGAGATCTTTTATTGGCGCGCCGGTGTTTAATTTACGTGGTGATGTCGTCGCTGTAGTGGTTTTAGAGCTTTCCGGAGAGATAATTAATGACATTATGTCTCAGCGTTCAGGGCTTGGGAAAACAGGCGAAACGTACCTCGTTGGTAAAGACGATTTAATGCGTTCCAACTCTTATTTGGATAGCACACGTTTTTCTGTCGTTAATGCCTTCGCTAATCCAGAAAGTAACAAAGCAAAAAGTATAGCGATTAACGCTGCCCTGTCGGGTGAAGAAGATTCAAAACTGATCGATAGTTATTTGGGGCATGAAGTATTGTCTGCCTACGCACCACTAAAGTTTGAGGGGGTGACATGGGCGATTGTCGCAGAGAAATCACGTGAGGAAGCTTTCGCCTCGGTGAGTACAATAAAATGGGTAGTCATCGTTTCAATGTTGATTACCGCTGCCATCATCATTGTCATCGCTATTGTGTTAAGTCGTTCTATTACCAACCCGATTCTGAAAATGACAGAAATTGTTAATCAGTTGGCCAGTGGTAATGTTCGCAAGAGAACAAATATAAAACGTGCAGATGAGCTTGGCGACATGGCATCGTCATTAGATAAGTTTGCAGAAGAACTGGAGACCGTTTTTGTTGGTAGTTTAGAAAAAATATCAGAAGGTGATCTGACAAGTAATTTAACGTCTAACGGTCAACAGGATGTCATTACTAATGCGCTGATTAAAACAAATGCTGACCTGAAAAATATCGTTACTGATATTTCAGGCTATACCAATAGTATCGTTGAGCAAAGCAACAAGGTAATGCTTTCCAGCGAAACAATATTGTCTAATACGGAAAGTTCTGAAGAATCAGTACAGTCGATTTCAGCGGCGATCGTTCAGGTAAACGAACAGGTTAAGAGTACCGCTAGTACGGCTAAGCAGGCTGATGAACTGGGTCAGAAAGCGAAGCAGTCGGCTACGCTTGGGAGAGACCTTGTCGGCAAAACGGTGTCAGCGATGGGTGATATCAGAGAGGCTAGCAGTAATATTTCCTCTATTCTTTCTGCGATAGAGAACATTGCAAATCAAACCAATCTGTTAGCCTTGAATGCAGCGATTGAGGCCGCCAGGGCTGGCGAATCCGGCAGAGGTTTTGCTGTGGTAGCCGATGAAGTTCGTGCTTTGGCCGCACAGAGTACAAAAGCGGCAAATGAAACGGCTAAGTTAATTGAAATAGTGGTTGAAAAAACCCAGGTAGGTGCAGAAGTTTCTGAAAACTCATCCGAGAGCCTTAAAGAAATCGTTGATTCTATTGAAGAGGTCTGCGATTTGATGGGGAATATTGCTCTTGCTTCCGACGAGCAGGCCAGAGCGATTGATGATACGAGTAACAATTTAAATCGTATAGCGGCTAAAAATGTTGAAACAACATCAGAAGCTGAAGAGGGCGCCGGTACTTCTCAGAAATTGACAGAGATGTCGGCTGGTCTTAAAGGCATTGTGGAGAAATTTGTTCTGAGTCACGAATCGACTAATAGCAGCCACCGGTCGTAAGTTTGTTTCTCAAACATTAGTCTTTGTCAGTCAGCGGAGTAGATGGGCCGGAGAGCGCTATCGATGCTGACCTGGTGAAGGTGATCTGCCGACAATAATAGGTAAAAATAATAGGCAAAACCCATATTGTCGGCTATTGCAGCGCTTTGAGATGAAAATACTTACAAACAGGTGGCCGATAACCCGCCAGGTATTCAGTTGGCGGACTGGCAAATTTTCAGATTGTCATTGCTCTGCAAGGTGATGCAGTTGACAAAATGTATAATGATTCAGGCCTGGCTTTAATCTCTGTATGGAGCAGGGTTTACCCATCGTGCTGGCGAGGTTAAATGGAATCAATATGATGCAAGCAGTGATTTTTGACATGGATGGAACTCTTATAGACTCAGAGCCGATGTGGAAGGAAGCAGAGAAGCAGGTTTTCTCATCTATCGGGGTCAACGTCAGTGAAGAACTATCTGCTAAGACCGCTTCCATGACTACGCGAGAGGTAACTGAGTTCTGGTATAGCTATTTTCCCTGGACAGGCAAAAGTTTAGAGCAAGTCGAAAATGAAGTGATTGACAGAGTAGCAACACTGATTTTTCAAAAGGGCGAGGCTATGGAAGGTGTAGAAGATATTTTAAATTTCTTTCAAAAGAGGAAATTTAAAATAGGCTTGTCAACAAATGCCCCCTCTATATTAATCCCAGTGGTTCTAAACAAGCTTGGTATCTCTGAATATTTTCACAGCACCTCATCTTCAGAGCATGAAGTTCAAGGAAAGCCTCATCCTGCTGTGTATTTAACTACTGCAAAGAAATTAGAGGTTGAACCTTCAAAGTGTATTGCATTCGAAGATTCGCTTTCTGGCATTCTCTCTGCGAGTAGGGCAAATATTAAAACGGTTGCAGTTCCACCGCGTTCCGAGTTTACAGATAAAAAGTACGACATATCCCATATAAAACTCAGTCGGCTATCCGATTTCACTGATTTCCACTTAGAAAAAATAGCAACTTGTACATAGTGGGGTAGTCTTTCAATACTCTATTTAACAGACACAGATATCAACAAGCACAGATATCAACAAAACAGGCATCAGACGCGGGAAGGACGCACTGTTGTCCTGAAACCTCTGCGCTCAGGGAACACCATGAAGTTCATTCTTATTTTCATCGTTGCAGTCATCGCGTCAGCCAGTAGCTTTGTTGTTCATGTGGCTACAGTCGAATGGCTCCCGGCATGGATCGGAAGTCAAATGCAGGGGGTGTCGGTCGGGACTTCCTGGAATGTTCGCTATATAGCCGGAGCAACTTCACTGGAATATGGACTGGCTGCTATGACGCTTTATTATCTTGCCCGTGACAAGCTTTTAGCTTTTGGAAGATTCAGGGCGGCTTTAATATTCTCTGTCTTGCTGATGGCTATCCACGGTGTATTCATCAGACAGCCGCTTATGGATTACATCGTTGGAAATCCCTTGCATGTTGTCGTAGTCCAGAACGGCTTTAAATGGCTGGTCTGGTTGTTAATGTCGTTTTGCATTGTCTTTGGTTCTGAGCTTGTCACGAACTTATCGAGTGCAAAAAATATCAATACTGCCGACCGCTAAAATGTCGGCTGATTGAGGTGTTAAACGTAGTTGATGTCTGCACGATAGTGCACCGGCCAGCCAGATAATGGCGAAAGTGGTGTATATCCTCTGGTCGTTCGAAAAGCACGACGGGCAATCATAAACATGGCTACTTAGGTAGCCATGTTTATCAGCAGCTTAAACGATAACGGGTAAGTCAAACCTGAATCCGAACTCATTAATAGCGATGTAAGTGGCACGCTTAAGCAAGTACCAACTCAACATCAATGTTGCCACGCGTAGCATTTGAGTACGGACACACCTGATGTGCCGCATCGACGATGGCACGCGCCTGCTCTTTATCCATGTCACCTAAATCAATCGTCAATTTAGCATCAATAGAAAAGCCTGCGCCTTTAGGGCCAATGGCGACTTCGCCTGTGATAGCGATATCACGGGGTAACTTAACTTTCTGCTCAGCCGCTACCTTTCTTAAGGCACCGGTAAAGCACGCGGCATAGCCAGCAGCAAATAATTGTTCAGGGTTTGTGCCCTGACCGTCATCACCGCCCAGGCTCTTTGGTACCGATAAGTCTAAATCCAGACGACCATCATCCGATTTAGCGGAGCCCTCACGGCCACCTGTGACTGTTGCCTTTGCAGTATAAAGTACTTGATCCAACGCCATTGTAGTCTCCAAATGATTTAATAATATTTACTTTGCATACAAAATAAATAGTAGAGGTGTTTCAGTTGAAGATCAAGTAGTTTGCGTGCAAAATAATAGTCAAAGGGAGTTCACCGCCATATGAATGATGATTTACTTAAACTTGATAATCAGATCTGCCATCGCTTTTATACCGTTGCCAATGCTTTCGCACGCGCTTACAGACCGCTGCTGAGCGAGCTTGACATTACCTACCCGCAATATGTGGTGATGATGGCGCTATGGGAGTCAGATGACGTGACTATCCATGAGTTGTTGCAGAAAACCCGCATCGACGGCGGTGCCATGAGCCTCATCCTGAAAAAGCTGAGCGGCAAAAAGTTACTTAGCGTAGCCAGTGATGACAATGATAAGCGCGTAAAAAGAGTCGTACTCACACCAGCGGGTAAAGCGGCTAAAACAAAGGCCTTAGCCATTCCGCAAAAGATGCGCTGCAACTTCGATAATATCAGCAACGAAGAAGCACTTGAGCTGATGCGCCTGGTGGATAAGGTCAGTAATGGTCTTAATCAGGCATTGTGTGAAATTCGCAAAGAGCTTTAGCAATGTAGTGCAAGAACAATCTACTGTAAGAGCAATGTACTGCAAGCGGACTCCGCTGCGTGATACCACTTTTGTGGTTTCGCTTGGCTCTTTTACCACAAAAATGGCACGACCATGCAACAGCGCAATCAAAAGCAGGACTTGCAACAGGGCTTATAAGCGGGCATCTTAGGTCTGATAAACAGCACCGAGACACAGACTGATCTGCTTATATTGTGTCTGGTACCGCGATTCATTAGCACACAAAACGTGCCGGTACCGGTGAATCAAGCTTTGGTCGTCTATGGGTATTCATTTGAACAATCGAGTTGTTTTTACGGGGGGACCCGGTTCAGGAAAGACCTCAGTAATCAAGTATTTAAATAGTCTTGGCTATCCAGGCACTCCGGAAGTGGGGCGAAAAGTAATTCAGACACAAGTTGAATCTCAGGGAACAGCATTACCCTGGCACGATAAGGTCGCCTTCCGGGATAAGATGATTGTTGAAGAGATTAATAACTATGAGTGTTTTGATAGTGCGGTTATTACCTTTTACGACCGCAGTATTATTGATTCATACGGATACAGTAAGCTTGAAAAAATACCCGTTTCGGATCTTTTATTAAAAAAGTGTCGTGAATTAGTGTATAACCCACAAGTGTTTATTTTCCCTCCGTGGGAATCTATTTACAGAAATGACGTTGAGCGTAAGCAAGATTTTAAAACAGCTATAGCGACTTATCATGAGATGGTTGGCGCTTACAAAAAGTTTGGTTATGACCTGGTTGACGTTCCAAAGGTTTCCGTTAAAGAGAGAGCGGAGTTCATCCTAAGCCGACTGGACAAAGACCGGGGGCCTGCAATTCATCCTGCAGGGGAGCAGAGTTGACCCTGCCGGCACAGAGCTCAGGACTCAGGACTCAGAACTAAGAGCTCAGAACAATTTTTCATCGCGTTTAACTTGGGCCTCTGTTGCAGTGCAGAGTAATAAAAAATGAATGTAGATCAGGTTAAAGAGTATTGCCGGTCTTTTCCTGAGGTGACCGAAACCGAAAGTGGTCATCCGGCAAATGTACTTTGTTACAAAGTAAGAGGAAAAAACTTTGCTTACTTCAAAACCAGTGAGCCTGAGCGGTGGCGGTTTAGCTTCCGGGTGACACCGGACAGGTTTCTCGAATTAACAGATCAGCCAGGTATCAAACCTGCCAGGTATATGCACCGCTACCATTGGGTTACTGTTGTTAATGTCAATGCAATGGATGAAGGGTATTTAAAAGAGTTGGTCAGCTGGTCTTTTACTCAGGTGGTTAAGCGTTTGCCTAAGAAGGTCCAGGCTGAAATTAATGTTTAGCACCGCCGTGCATGGGTACCAGTGTGCCTGCATCTATAGCGACAACAGTGCCCACAGGGTCTGATAGTAATCTCTGGGATAGGTTATGAGCCATAAGATTCTGAACAATAAAGCTAAGCAGAGATGATAATTTTTTCACGCCTGTTTTCATCTCCTCTGAGGGAAAGGAAAATAAAGGCTAAAGAGCAACCCTGCCTCAGAGCTGTCTTTAAGAGCCGATAGAAGTACTACGTTATGGAAACAATCTTTATTATCACCTTTTTGCTCATTATGCTGACTGGCGTACTGTTTTTTGCTGTCAGATTAATCAGGTGGATTTTACGGAGTAAAGTAAGGTTACAGGTATTCCTGGCGTTTCTGGTCATAGGTGTCATTGGGGGCGGGATCAACCACTTCTTTTTTAAGAACATGCTGTTCATACAATCCAGCGTTTATCCTGATCTTTATTTAGTCGAGTATCCTGAAAAGGACCCGAATATTCTTCATCAGGCAATCCGTGAAACATTAAAAAAGCATCTGAGTAGCGGGGTTGCATCAGGTAAAAAGCTGGCTTATGAAAGAGAGAACTCCATTTTATTTTATAAGTACTACAAGGCTTTTGCCTTTAATGTTTTTCAAGATGCCGGCACAGCTTATTTTTTAGATAATGAAGAAGATCTGGGTGGATTTGTCACTGAAGAGTTGGGTATGTACAGTCAGTACAGGCTGGCAGAATTTAATTATGCCCCCTGCAAAGCAGATGAAACCCTGTTATGTGGTGAAATCAGTTACTTCAATGAGGGGCAGCGGGTTAAATCCGAGAGTCTTTTAAATCTTGCTACGTCAGATAAAACCACTAAAGAAGCCAGTATGGATCTAGCTCATCCCAATTCTGAAGGGTTGAGCGATACCGATATTTCCAAAGATCATTTGCAGATGGCATTTTTGGCAAAAGATGAGGAACTCTTTCTGAATCAGTTTCCTGACAGCTTTCAACAATTTATAAATTATTTTGGGGGGGAGTTACAAAGCAGCTATCCCAATAAGCTAAGAAATGAAAACGATGCTTATATTGATTACTTCTTTCAGTTAATCTCTCATGAAAGGTATAGAAAGTTTGAAACAAAGCTCATTGATATCGCTAAAGATGGTAAATGGACAACGGATACTGTCAATTACTTTCGGGATAAAATGAGAGAGTATATAAAGAAAGATCAGCGATACAATCTGATCAATAATCTGAAATTAAAGGAAGCCGAGTCCGTCTTGTTTTTTCTCTTTGATGGGCCGGATTCGCAATTTGATGAAGAGTTCTCGCAGGGGCTTGATGATCACAGAATGCAGTTTGTGCATGATCTCTTTTCAGATAATGTTGAGACGTTGAAGGAGTGATTAGTCTCATCAGAAGCAAAGCAGACAACAGTGAACTTATACCTGTCTGTGTATGCAATATCGGGGCTGACACAGACTTGGGTGTTCCTGAATTGTTGCGCAGAATGACACCCGTGCCAGATGAAAACGGACGTCAGAAACACAGCTCAATCCAGTAAAACGGGACAACCACTACGGGAGTAGGCTCTATCGTCTATGGCAGCCTACCCGTTATATATTCTTAATACGTGTGCTTGCCATGTTTGGTGGTGAGCAATGGAAAATATGGTTTACCGTAACCATACGACATTTCCGTCAGAAAGGTTCCAGACGCCAGCCTTGTTCAGTAGCAAGCAAGCGTTCTGTTAGTCCGAGGTTTTCCAGAAATGAGTCATCATGCGACACGACGATCAGTGTGCCCTGGTAACTACGCAACATGATTTCCAATGCCTGTACTGAGGGCAAATCGAGGTGGTTGTTCGGTTCATCAAGTAACAGAAGCGGCGGTGGCGAGTCGGCGTAGAGTATGCAGGCGAGAGCTCCCTTCAGGCGCTCACCGCCGCTCAGCGACCCGCTGGGTGTCGCTATCTTCTGCGCGTCAAGTCCCAGTTGAGCCAGGCGCATGCGCAGGTCCCCTTCGGTAGCTGTGTGATTGGCACATTGTAGCTGTTCCAGTACCGTATTCTCTGGATCCAGATTTTCTAATCTCTGATCGAGATATGCGCTCTCCGGCGTCACCCTGGATACCCCGGCCAAAGGCGCAATCTTGCCAGCAAGCACGCGAAGCAATGTGGATTTACCACAACCGTTCGGGCCGACTACACCTATACGCTGTTGTCCACCCAGGATCAGGCTTATGGTTCGGGTTGCTCCCGATACGTACGGCAGCTCGACGTCATTCAACTCCGCCACGCGACGCTTCGCGGCCTGCGTGACGGGTATTTCATGCAGTGTTATTTGCGCCGCATCTTCAACTTGCTGTGCGGCTTCACGCACGCGTTGGTTGAGTTGTGCCCGGCTGGAGGCCTGTTTCTGGCGCAGCGCGCCTGACGATGTTTCGCTGCGCTCTTTCTGACGATCCAGCAAAATTTTGGTCTGATTGGCCTCTTTGCCTCGCCGGTTTCCGCGCGCTTGTCGTTGTTCCTGCCGTACACGCTGCTTGCGCATCGCCTGTTCCTGCCGTTGGCGTTCAAGCTTGCGTTCAGTCAGGCTTTGCAGGGCGTTCTGTCGTTCGTGTGCCTTAGCCCCGGCGTAAAATGAGTAGTTGCCGCCATAGCTTTGCAGCCCCAGGGAAGACAGTTCCACAATGCGCTCCATGGACTCCAGCAATTGTCTGTCATGGCTGACCACGATCAGCCCACGCGGCCAGCGTTGTAGTTGTTCGATCAGCGCCTGTCGGTTCGGACGGTCGAGATGGTTGCTCGGTTCATCGAGGATCAGGAAGTCTGCATCCGAGAGCATGGCACCAATCAGGGAGATTCGCATCGCCTCACCGCCGCTCAGGATGCTGGCAGGCGTATCTGCTTCAAGGTGGCTTAAGTTATTGCGCTCAAGTTCATAGCGGAGTCGCTGGTGTATGTCCCAGTCATCTCCTACGGCATCGAAATCCTCCGGTGCTGTACTGCCTGACTCAATACGTGCCAGCGCATCCAGTGTGTGTTTTACTCCCGCCAGGTCGGCAACTGTAGAACTATCAGGGTGGACTACTTGCTGGGCGAGGTAATGCACGCTACCGGAACACTGGCAGTGGCCGGTGGTTGGTTGTAACAACCCAGCCAGGATGCGTGCCAGCACCGTTTTGCCGACACCATTGCGTCCAACCAGTCCTGTTGAGCGCAGATCGAACTGCTCGTTAAGGTCGGAGAAAAGAGTTCTGCCGTCTGGCAGAACGTAGGATACGTTTTTCAGTACGAGATGGGTATTCGTCATGCTCTATTCCAAAGATGCCAGGAACTCCCCCTGCTATCGGGGACTGGTGGAGACTGGCCGTCATAACAACGGCGGCATCAATGGCGCATTGGACAAACACCTCATTTTGGGAGGAACAGTCTGATTATTGTACAAGTACTTGTCGAAATGGACAATGTCGTCATTTTAACTCATTGAACCGACAAACTCATCACCGGGATGCCCGACAGCATTCTGTGGGTGCTTGCGTGTCTGGTGGTGCTGGATGCCCCGTATTCCGGGCATCGACGATCTGTATCTGAACAAACGCTACCGCTGCATCCTGACCAGCATCGAACCCTACCGGACCTGCTGGCCTCCCGCCGACAGGACCTGGTGATCAGCTAGCTGCTCAAGCTGAAAGACCGGCAGATAGACGGGATCGTCAGCATGGCCAGTTGATCCACCTGATGACGACTACTAATCATTAATTACTCATCTATAATCATTGAGAGTGTGGTTTATAAGAAGAGATAAAATGAAAAAATATTACCGTCTGGCTCTGGGTATCAACGTTGTTTCTTTAGTCGTTGCACTATTATTCGCGATAGAAAATACATATTTACTGATCCTGGTCGCCGTGCTGGCAGCGTTGTTAGGCTGTCTGATAAAAATGGACCATTCGGTAAGAGAACAAATCAACTTTTATGAACAGATTCTCGATGCTGTCCCAAACCCCCTTTCTGTTACTGACATGGATATGAAGTGGACGTTTGTTAATCGGGCGGCTACCGACCCACTGGGCGTCTCACGTGGGGATGTACTCGGGCAGCACTGCTCAAATTGGGGAGCAAACATCTGTAACACTGAAGATTGTGGTGTGAACTGTTTAAGGCAAGGAAAACAGAGCACTTTTTTTAATCAGTGGGGGAAAGATTTTCGGGTAGACACTTTTTACATCAGGGGCTTGGATGGCAACGAGATAGGCCATGTTGAATATGTACAGGAAGTATCTGAAAAGGTTGCGCTAAGAGCCGTATACAAAGATGTTGATGCCATCAGTGAAAATCTCACAACAGGGGCAAACGAGCTCAGTGTTGCCAGCCATGCGCTGACAGTTGGGTCAAATCAGCAGGCGGCCTCTATTAGTCAAATCGGCGACTCACTGAATGAAATCCTTAATCAGGCCAATGACAATGCCGAGCGGGCATTAATGGCCAGCACGGTCTCGTCTGAGGCACAGCAAGCTGCGACAATGGCCTCCGATGAAATAAGAGAACTTGAGCAGGCGATGGAGAAAATTAATCGCTCAAGCGAAGCGATTAGTGACATTATTAATGTCATTAATGATATAGCATCTCAGACAAATCTACTGGCACTTAATGCGTCTATTGAGGCTGCCCGGGCAGGCGAGATGGGGCGCGGTTTTGCTGTGGTCGCAGATGAGGTAAGGCAGCTTGCTGAGCGCAGCACAACCGCTGCTAGCGAGTCGGCACAGTATATTCAGTCGTCAGTTGAAAATATTGAAAAGGGAAGTTCAGTATCACAAAAATGTGTGACTGCGCTGAGCGAGATTGTTAAGCACGTGTCAACCATCTCAGACACTATCGAAGAGATAGATAATGCGTCGCAAAGTCAGGCGATAGGATTGCGTCAGGTAAATGAGGGGATGTCAGAAATTGGTGATGTCACTCACTCGACGGCAGCTTCAGCAGAAGAGACTTCTCTCTCTGCCTCTGAGCTGAGCGCGCTTTCATTGAAACTTCAGGCCCAGCTGGAAAGTATGAGAAAAATAGATGGATTAATCGATGATGTTGCTGAGGGGGATGCCGCTAAGAAAGACATTAACCTTATTGAGGTTAAGAATGTGTCATAACGCAAAGCCAAACCTGAAATGTGACGACTATTGATTCAGACAATCTACGATTAACCAAAAACAACAGTTGGTCAAAAAACAGTTAACCAAAACACAGTTGATTACAAAACAGTCCCGACTATTCAGAATGACCTGGGCGCCAGGGTCATTCTGTTACTGGTTACTGGTTACTGTGCTGAATCCAAAAGCAATAGAGAGTGTTTTTCCGTGGCCTCTCTCCCTCCGTTTATCTCCCCCGGAGTTGCTGACCTCTCCATCACTATTATGTTATGTGCGCGCTGCGAAGGCGCGGTCATCATAGAGTTCAATACTGACAAACCCAGAGAACACTAGAGAAGCTGGTGGTAGAACTCTGTTGAGTGCTGCATTCGCGCTGACGATGCTGCCAGGTTTGCTCAGCGGTGCAGGCATCTGTCATCGGTCCTTGTTGGTTTATTGTTGCGATATGTTTGATTGCGCAAGTATATTGACGTATATTTGCGCGATCAAACATTAAGCAAAGAGATGGTTATGTCAGAAAACCTGGAAGCTGATCTGGTGATAAATATCATCAATCTGCACAGCAAAATTCAAAAGAAGGTTGGTACGGCGCTTTCTGCACATGGTATAGGCCTATCTGAATACCTTGTTCTTAATCAGTTATATCGGGCTAAAAACCAGAAAATGCGACGCAGCGACCTTGCGGAGCAGGTTGGCTTAAGCCCCTCAGGCGTTACCCGTCTTCTCAATCCAATGGAGAAAATAGGTCTGGTTAAGAAGGAGGAGAGTCCCCGTGATGCCCGGGTCAGTCTGGTTGCACTGTCAGAAACGGGTAAGACGATTACTGAAGAGGCCACAACGACGTTCGGTTACTCCTCAGTCTCATTGTTTGAGCTGCTGGATCAACAACAATTAAGCTCGTTATCGGCGCTGCTCAGGGTTGTAACAAAATGACTGTCAATCAATACCGACAAGCGCTGATCGATAGAATCCCAGCGCCTGTTACTCAGGGTCATACGATGGTGGGTTCAGTGAGGACAGCCTACTTGTCATCCGGTTCTGGCCAACCGCTGATCTTGCTGCATGGGGGCGGAGCCGGGGCGGTAACCTGGTATCCATCCATTGCCGCTTTATCAAAGCACTATCGTGTTATTGCACCGGACATTGTGGGTTATGGTGAATCGGATAAGCCCGATGCTGCTTATGACAAAACTTATTTTGCTAAGTGGTTAAAGGACTTCCTGTTGGCATTAGATATCTCTGAAGCGCATGTGATGGGATTGTCTCAGGGAGGTGCCATAGCGCTTCAGTTTGTGCTGGATAACCCTGAGATGGTTAAAAAGCTGGTGCTGGTGGATGCCGGAGGCCTCGGTGCGAAGCCCCCGTTAGCTTCCTTACTTAGCATGGTTTGGTTGAATTGCTTTCCGTCTGCTCTCGCTGATCGGTTTTTTTCTCGCTATATACTGTTTAACCCTGAAAACAGAGATCCTGATCACGGACGCTACTCCATTGATGTATTAAAGCGTCAAGGGGGGCAAAATGCTTTTAAGCAAGGACGGGGTGCTGCCGTTGCTGAGATTCCGAAAGCTTTATTAGGCAGAATACGCAACAAGACCTTAGTGATTTGGGGCGAGAATGATCGGTTATTTCCCGTTGAATATGGGGCGCGCTCGGCTTTGCAGATACCGGATGCTGAATTTTTAAGCATAAAGCATGCGGGCCATCTGCCCTTAATGGACCAGCCGCAAATATTTAACCAGGCCGTTTTAGACTTCTTACATTAGCAGAGGCCTGTTTGCCTGGCTCCCAGGCAAGTTACAGCGTCAGTTCTATCCGTGCCGTTCAATATCGGTGTTATCTGCCGCACCTGTTAAAAGGGGCCGGACAACTGCTTGGCGATGGTCGGCAACTTTGTTATAACGCCAGTGTTGCCCCGGTATTGCACTGGGTGATCCTGTTTCTGCTCCAGAACTGACAAAGGGTTATTATCGTTCAGTGACAACAGCAGAGCTTACTGCAAGTGCTTACTGCTAAGTGCTACTGTTAAGAGCTTCCTGTTACGTGCTTTCTGTTAAGTGCTCATTTATCCGTTTGAATCTCGTTCCCCGTCGCTTTTAGTAGAGTGCAAGTCGTTTCCAGCCCCTTTTAAATTTTCCTGAAAAACTACACTGACCCTAATGTTTAAAAGGTCTTTAAAAGGCTCTTTTTACCTGTGGTCCCGTGAATTTATCGGGTGCTGCTAACGCTGATACAGAAGGATACCGACAATGAATGCAGCTGATCTGCACAATGATGCCATCGTGATTGATGGCCTGATCTGCGCCAAGTGGGAGCGTGCGCTGTTTGAAGATATGGCGAAAGGTGGCCTGACCGCCGCTAACTGCACCGTGGCATTCTGGGAAAACTTTGAGGGAACGGTTCGTAATATCGTTGAGATGAACGAGCTGATCGAAGCAAGCAGTGATCTGCTGGTCAAGGTTCGCACCACTGAAGATATCAGACGGGCTAAGCGTGAAGGTAAGACCGGCGTGATGATGGGCTTTCAGAATGCCAACCCGTTTCAGGATCAGATCGGATACGTGAAAGTATTTAAAGATCTCGGCGTCGGTATTGTGCAGATGTGTTACAACACGCAGAACCTGGTGGGTACCGGTTGTTACGAGCGTGATGGTGGTCTGTCCGGTTTTGGTCGCGAGATCGTTGCCGAAATGAACAAGCATGGTCTGCTATGCGACCTGTCCCATGTTGGCCCCAACACAGCCAAAGAGGTGATCGACGAGTCTAAACAGCGTGTCTGTTACTCTCACTGTCTGCCATCTGGTTTGAAAGAGCATCCCCGTAACCGTAGTGATGAAGAACTAAAATATATCGCTGATAAAGGCGGCTTTGTAGGCGTCACTATGTTTACCCCATTCCTCAAAGCGGGGGTGAATGCCACCATCGAGGACTATGTCGAAGCAATTCGTTACATCTATAACATCGTCGGTGAGGATGCCATCGGCATCGGTACCGACTTTACTCAGGGGCACGGCCACGATTTCTTTGAATACCTGACTCACGACAAGGGCTATGCCCGTCGTCTGACCCGTTTCGGCGAGATTATCAATCCTAAGGGTATTCGTACCGTGGGTGAGTTCCCGAATCTGACCGAAGCGTTGCTGAAGGATGGTTTCTCTGAAACCCAGGTGCGCAAGATTATGGGTGAGAACTGGATGACATTGTTGAAGGATGTCTGGGGTTCTTAACGCGACTGCGCCTGATGCCTTGTCTCATCGGCGCTCGTAACGTTTTACATAGTAAATAATATTTTTTAGTACAAAACATAAAGAATTTTGAGGTAGAGACGATGGGTGTACATGCGCCAGAAATGCCAATTGAAGTTGATGATGAAACCGGGGTATGGACTACCGATGCACTGCCGATGCTGTATGTGCCGCGTCACTTCTTTGTCAATAACCATATGGGAATTGAGGAAGAGATCGGTGCTGAACGTTACGCCGATATTCTCTACAAGGCGGGTTATAAATCTGCACATTACTGGTGTGAGAAAGAAGCTGCAGAGCATGGGATCTCCGGTAAAGATGTCTGGGATCACTACATGAAGCGTCTGTCTCAGCGCGGCTGGGGGTTCTTCATTACAGAAGAACTGGATATCGAAGCCGGTACCGCCAAAGTACGTCTGGAGAACTCCGCCTTTGTTTACCAGTATGGCAAGGTGAATCGTAAAGTAGATTACATGTTTACCGGCTGGTTTGCGGGTGCCATGGATCAGATCGCTGAGAGCCTGGGGTATCCGGTGCGGACTAAAGCGGAGCAGACTCAGTGCGCCGCTGAGGATGGTTGTGAGGTGGGTTACTTCGAAGTAACTCCACTGTAAGTAATTAAATAATAAATTAAAAATCGGCAGAGAAGATTGTTAAAAGCATAAAGGTTTTAACAATCCCTCCCATTTTCAATGTTTCGGGGTAGAGACTATGTCCCAGTTTGATGTTCTGTTTGAGCCATTAAAGATTAACAATCTGACGATTCGTAACCGTATTGTCAGTACGGCTCACGCTGAGGTTTATGCCACTGATGGTGGTATGACCACGGATCGCTACGTTAAATACTATGAGGAAAAAGCCAAAGGTGGCTGTGGCCTTAGTATCTGTGGTGGTTCCAGCGTGGTATCCATCGACAGTCCTCAAAGCTGGTGGAGTTCAGTCAACCTGTCCACGGACCGGATTATTCCACACTTCCAGAATCTGGCTGATGCGGTGCATAAGCACGGCGGTAAGATCATGATTCAGATCACCCACATGGGACGCCGCTCCCGCTGGGATGGTGAGAACTGGCCAAACCTGATGTCTCCGTCTGGTATCCGTGAGCCGGTGCATCGTGCCACCTGTAAAGTGATTGAAGAGGAAGAGATCTGGCGCGTTATCGGTGATTTTGCGCAGGCTGCCCGGCGCGCCAAAGAGGGCGGTCTTGATGGGGTTGAGTTGTCTGCCGTACACCAGCATCTGGTTGATCAGTTCTGGTCGCCCCGGGTAAACAAGCGTACCGATAAGTGGGGCGGTTCCTTCGAAAACCGTATGCGCTTCGGTATGGAGGTGCTGAAAGCGGTCCGTGCCGAAGTCGGTCGTGACTTTGTTGTCGGTATGCGTATTACCGGTGATGAGTTCCATCCTGATGGTTTGAACCATGAAGATATGAAGCAGATCGCCGCGTATTATGATGCCACCGGTGAGCTGGACTTCTTTGGTGTCGTCGGCTCCGGTTGTGACACCCACAACACTCTGGCGAACGTTATTCCGAATATGAGCTATCCGCCAGAGCCGTTCCTGCACCTGGCGGCGGGCATTAAAGAGGTGGTTTCCGTTCCGGTCATTCACGCTCAGAACATTAAAGACCCGAACCAGGCCAAGCGTATTATTGAAGCCGGTTATGTGGACTTTGTCGGTATGACCCGGGCGCACATTGCTGACCCGCATATTATCGCCAAGATTAAAAATGATCAGGTGGATCAGATCCGTCAGTGCGTGGGCGCGAACTACTGTATCGACCGTCAGTATCAGGGGCTGGATGTACTCTGTATCCAGAACACAGCGACCTCCCGCGAATATATGGGGTTGCCGCACATTATTGAAAAAACTACCGGGCCGATCCGCAAGGTGGTTGTCATCGGTGGCGGCCCGGGTGGTCTGGAAGCGGCACGTGTGGCTGCAGAACGGGGCCACAATGTAGTTCTGGTTGAGAAAGAGGATGAGCTGGGTGGACAGATTACCCTGGCTTCTAAAGCACCACAACGTGATCAGATCGCCGGTATCACCCGTTGGCTGGTGATGGAGTTAGAGCGCCTGGGAGTTGAGATCCGTCTGAGTACTGAAGCCAACGAAGAGCTGGTTCGCGAACTCAGGCCGGATGTTTGTGTGATCGCCACCGGTGGTCGTCCGTTCATTGATCAGAGCCCTGAATGGGGTGCGGCGGAAGGTCTGGTTGTCTCCAGCTGGGATATCCTCAGCGGCAAGGTTGAACCGGGCAAAAACGTGCTGATCTACGACACTATCTGTGAGTTCTCCGGTCTTTCAGCAGCGGATTATCTGTCAGCGAAAGGCTCGCTGGTGGAGATCGTTACCGACGATATCAAGCCGGGTGTGGGCATCGGTGGTACCACTTTCCCAACTTACTACCGTTCTCTTTATGAGAAAGAGGTGATCATGACCTCTGACTTCCTGCTGGAGAAAGTCTATCGCGAAGGCGACAGCTTGGTGGCAGTGTTGGAAAACGAATATACCGGCCAGCGCGAAGAGCGGGTGGTTGATCAGGTTGTCGTAGAAAACGGCACCCGCCCTAATGAAGAGCTGTATTACGCGCTGAAAGCTGAGTCACGGAATAACGGTCAGATTGATAACGAAGCATTGTTTGATATCAAACCACAACCGGTGCTGAGTGAGTCCGGTGACGGCATGATTCTGTGGCGTCTGGGTGACTGTGTATCGCAGCGCAATGTCCATGCAGCGATGTATGATGCCTTGAGGTTGTGCAAGGATTTATAAAGCGACAGCGCTTGGCAGGGCGGTGTTAAAAAAGAGCTGGCGGGATGGTTCGATCTTCCTGCCTGCTTTTGCCTGCCTCTGCCTGCGCTCGTTACGCTTTTAGTCTGTGCAATGCCTGAAACTAAAAAGTACGGTGATGCCGATTTGGAAAGAATAACAGGGTTGAGGTAACGACCCGAGACCTGTTTTTTGTTGGGGTACCCTATGAGTTTCGAATGGTTAAATCCTATACTGATCGCTGCTGCGTTGATTCTGGCCGTTATTGGTGCGGTGCGTCGGGTGAATCTGTGGCGCGCGGGTCAGCCGGATCAGGTTGATCTGATCGCTGGTCTGATGGCGATGCCTGGGCGTTATCTGCATGATCTGCACGATATCGTTGAACGCGATAAATATATGTCACGAACCCATGCCGCAACCGGTGGCGGTTTTGTGTTGTCTGCGCTGCTGATCATTCTGGTGCATCTGTTTGGCATCAATAGCCAGATTCTGGCCTGGGGGTTGCTAGCGGCACTGGCGTTGATGTTTGTTGGTGCACTGTTTGTGTTCAAACGTCGTCTGAATCCGCCAAGCCGGATCTCTAAAGGTCCGTGGATGCGTTTGCCTAAGAGTCTGCTGGCGTTTGCTGGAGCCTTCTTTGTGCTGACACTGCCAGCCGCTGGCGTGCTGCCTGAGGGCACCGGTGGTGTCTTGTTAAGCCTGGTGCTGATTGCGTTGATTATCTGGGGCATGGGCGAGATGTTCTTCGGCATGACCTGGGGCGGTCCAATGAAGCACGCCTTTGCTGGCGCGCTGCATCTGGCGTTCCACCGCCGTCAGGAACGTTTTGGCGGCGGCCGCTCGACCGGTCTCAAACCGGTAGATCTCTCTCTGGCTACCGAGATTGGTGGTGTGCTGGGCGTCGCAAAACCGACCGATTTCAAATGGAATCAACTGCTGGGGTTTGATGCCTGCGTGCAGTGCGGTAAATGTGAAGCGATGTGTCCTGCGTTTGCGGCGGGCCAGCCTCTGAATCCAAAGAAACTGATTCAGGATATGGTCGTGGGTCTGGCGGGTGGCACCGATGCCAACTACGCCGGTAGTCCTTACCCGGGTAAAGCGGTTGGCAATGCTAAGGGCGGTCCGGATCATATTATTACCGATGGTCTGATCGATCCTGAAACCCTCTGGTCCTGTACTACCTGTCGCGCCTGCGTTGAAGAGTGCCCGATGATGATTGAGCATGTGGATGCTATCGTCGATATGCGCCGCTACCTGACCATGGAAAAGGGTAAGACACCGAACAAAGGGGCCGAGGTGCTGGATAATATTATCGCCACCGATAACCCTAACGGTTATGCGCCGTCCAGTCGTACGAACTGGGCAGCGGATCAGAACCTGCCACTAATGCGTGATGTGAAGCAGGCCGAGGTGTTGTTCTGGGTCTCTGATGGTGCATTTGATATGCGCAGCCAGCGCATTCTGCGGGCCTTCGTCAAACTGCTGAAAGCAGCTAATGTGGACTTTGCAGTATTAGGCGATGAAGAACTCGACAGCGGTGATGTTGCCCGTCGTCTGGGAGATGATGCGACGTTCCAGAGTCTGGCAACCCGCAACCTGGCAGTACTGTCGCAGTATAAGTTCAGCAAGATCGTCACTACCGATCCCCATGCTTATCACTGTCTGCGTAATGAATACAGTGACTTTGATGCTGATGTGCTCAACGGTGTTGACGTGTTGCATCACACCACTTTCCTGAATCAGCTGGTGCAGCAGGGCAGTCTGCAACTGAGCCCTTTTAATGGCGCAAAAGTCACCTATCATGACCCCTGTTATCTGGGGCGTTATAACGGTGAATATGAAGCGCCCCGTGAACTGCTGCGCTCTATGGGGATCGAGATTGCAGAGATGGAGCGCTCCGGCTTCCGTTCCCGCTGCTGTGGTGGCGGTGGCGGCGCCCCGATTACCGATATTCCGGGCGAGCGCCGTATCGCTGATATGCGCATGGAGGATGCCAGCAGTACCGGGGCTGAGTTGGTGGCAGTCGGCTGTCAGCAGTGTACGGCGATGCTGGAGGGCGTGGTTGAACCCCGTCCTGAGGTGAAAGACATTGCAGAAATTCTGGTGGATCAGCTGGTTGATCTGACAGCTGATTCGAGTGAAGGTCAATTGGCCCGGGAGGTACACTGATGTCCGATCATAACTCCAACGATGTACTGCGTCGTGATCCCCGGGCTGAATGGATCGCCCGTAACCGTCTGCATCCACTGCATGGCACTGTCGCCAGCAGTGAGAACACAGAGGTGCGTGGACCAAGCGGGCTGTTGCGTAAAAACCCTCACAAGGTTGGCTTTATTGGGCCCAACGGCATTAAGCGGATTGATCGCCTGAAAGGTAATGCCGCTGCAACCGGCAAAGGTCGCCGTAGCGGCGCGGCAAAAGATGTGCAGCTGCCACTGCATCAGGTTGAAAATCCAGACTTTTACATTGTTGTGGTGCCGGATATGGTGGGTGGCCGTCTGACCGGACATGATAAAGATGTTATCGGTCAGGCGCATAAACTGATGAGCGGTATTGACGGTGATGGTGCTGTTCTGGCGGTCTGTTTTGGTCAGAGTAAAGAGGAGCATTTCGATACCGCCGGTGTTGATCGTCTGCTGTTACTCGATGATGAGATCTATGAAGGTTACTGTCCCGAACAGCGACTGTCAGCACTGGAACAGGTTGAATCGGCTTATAAACCACAATTCTGGTTATTCCCCGATAGTGTCAATGGTGGTACCGATCTCGGCTCCCGTCTGGCGGCCCGCCTTGGCGAGCGTCCGGCGGTGCAGGTATGGCAGGCGGACAATCAGGCGCTAACCTGCCGGGGTGCGGGGGGCACAACGGATATCACCCGCAACACCTCCCGTCTGTTGATGCTGGCAGAGGAGTGTGCCGATCCAATCGATGAAACCCGTCACCAAGCACTGTCGGTGGCACTGGACTCAGTGCCTGTTGTGAACGCTCAGTTGCAGGATCAGGGGCAGGTTGCGGTTGATCCGAATGCGATTTCGCTGGCTGAGGCGGAGTTCATTCTGTCTGCCGGAAACGGTATCCATAACTGGGATCAGTTCCATCAGGCGGCAACGGTTCTGGGGGCGACTGAAGGAGCCAGCCGGGTGGCTGTGGATGACGGCTTTATGCCGCGCTTCCGTCAGGTGGGCGCTACCGGTACCTGGGTAACCGCACGGGTTTATCTGGCTGTGGGTATTTCCGGTGCGATTCAGCATATGCAGGGGATTGGTCAGTGTGACAAGGTGATCGCGATCAATACAGATGCGGGCTGTGACATGGTTAAGCGCGCTGCACTGAGTGCCATTGGTGACAGTGAGGCGATACTGGATGAACTGATAAAGCGGGTAGAGGATTTCCGTGCACAGCAATCTGCAGGAGGTGATCAGGATGCAGCCTAATCAATTAAAAGCGGCCACGGCTAAGCAACTGAAAATAGTCTCGCTGATCTCTGTCGGTAAACATCCCCAGTCTGGTCGGGTGCGACGCGCCGATCAGGATAGCCGCGCAGTAGAGCTGGGTCTGAAGCTGACAACAGATAATCTTTCAGCCGGCAGTCTGTCGGTGGTACATGCTGGTGATCCCCGGGAACAGGGGCTGAGAAGTTATGCGGGCATGGGACTTAAATCGGTGCGGGTGTTGCAGCTGGATCCCTCCGCTGATGCGGTTGCGCCTTTAGCTGAACATCTGCAACAGTCGATGCCTGATATTGTGCTGACGGGGGTGCGGGCCGAGAGTGGTGAGTCTTCCGGGATGGTGCCCTATCAGTTGGCGGAAAAACTCGGCTGGCCCATCGTGCCCCGGGTGGCTGATATTGTATCGGTGGAGGCGGGTGTTGCTGAGGTGTTACAGGCATTGCCCCGTGGTCAGCGTCGTTCGCTTAAAGTCAGGCTGCCTTTTATTGCCTCGGTAGATACCGCGGCACCTGAGGCGCGTCAGAGTGCGTTTGGCCCGGCTTCCCGGGCGCTGATGGATATTGAAGTGGTAAACGGATCGGTCGATCCGGTGCGACAGTCCTGGGAAGAGGCGCCCGCACGAAAACGGCCCAAGCGTTTGAAAGTGGTGAAAGCTAAAACAGCCGCAGAGCGTTTTAAAGCGGCCACCGCCAAACCCCAGGGTGAGGGGGGTAAAGTGATGAAGAATGAGTCAGCGGCAGAGCAGGCTCAGGCAATTTTTGAGATGTTGAAAGAGGAGGGCGTCTTGCGTTGAGTGAGTGACAATATGTTTTCTGAAAACGTATAAAATGTCGCTAACTGTATAAAATATGCCGCTAAAAGGTGATAAATGATGGTTAAGGTTGGTTAGTATAGATTCTGCTTTTTTGCACTTTGTTTCATCTGAAACGGCCTGACCCAAAAACTGAATTTTACCCGATTCAGATCCAGGTAATTGTTAACCACTTCGAAGGTTCACGGCTTCGAAGTGGTTTTTTTTCTGTTTTTATAGGCGAGAGTTGGCGGTTTTTATCTCATTTTGTTACGGTAGCGCTGGTTTAACTGCAAATTGGAAGAGATTTAACCCGATTAGATTTAGATTAAACTTGGCCTGGTAGCCTGATGGCTCTCGCTCTTTTGTCGTTAGAGTGTCGCGTAACACTGCGCGAAAATGATCTGCTTTTTTACTTCTGCTTTGTCATTTTTAGTCCCCTCTTTTTTTGTTAGCTAAAACCGTGTGTCGAGAATGGATATTTTGCCGTTCTTTCTGTCGTTATAAGTCACCAGCTCATCAGTTGTTGGCCATACAATGGAAGCGACCTGTTCAAGAATTAACCGAAGGTCTTAGCGGATTTTTTGCTGGCCGTAGCCATAAGGATTGATGCAGGAGTTGTCAGGAAAGGTTGCAGTTATAGATTACCCGTTGGTTCTGGTGATTCAGCGGTAATCTGCATCCTGACCGGTCACTGTATTATAAGAAACTGGAGTAGTTCTATGAATGATGATGTTCACTTTCGCCCTAAGTCGTCGGAATATACCTCCGATTACAAAGCAGGGCAGGATAATATTGAAGTCTTGGGGATGGATATCCATAACCCGGTTTTCACTACCAGTGCAGTGGCAATTATTGCCTTTATCGCACTGACGCTTATTTTCCCCGCTGATGCCAAAGTCATATTAGAAGGTGCCCGCACCTGGTCAATCGAAACCTTCGATTGGCTGTTTATGATTGGCGGTAATATTTTTGTGCTGTTCTGCCTGCTAATGATTGTACTACCTGTAGGTAAAGTCCGTCTGGGGGGCGATAAAGCCACTCCGGATTTCAGCCGTATGTCTTGGTTTTCAATGCTGTTTGCCGCAGGCATGGGTATTGGTCTGATGTTCTGGAGTGTGGCAGAACCTGTGGCCTATTACACTGACTGGTGGGGGACACCACTTAATGCTGAAGCCAGAACACCGGCTGGTGAAGCCGCCGCCATGGGTGCAACTATGTTCCATTGGGGATTACACCCCTGGGCGATCTACGGTGTTGTGGCTTTAGCATTGGGTTTTTTCACCTATAACAAAGGCTTGCCTCTGACTATTCGCTCTGCGTTCTACCCGCTGCTGGGTGAGCGTGTATGGGGGCCGATCGGTCATGTGATCGATATTATTGCTGTTCTGGCAACGATCTTTGGTCTGGCGACGTCGCTTGGTCTGGGGGCCTCTCAGGCCGCGGGCGGATTAAGCTTTTTGTTTGGTATTGAAAACAATATAAGCACCCAGATCGCGGTGATTGTGGTGGTTACCTCAATTGCGATCCTGTCCGTTGTCCGTGGGCTGGATGGTGGTGTGAAAGTTCTCAGTAACATCAACATGGGGATTGCCGCAGTACTGTTGCTGTTTGTGATTGTCGTTGGTGGACTGTCTGTGTTCTTCAGCAATTTGTGGCTGACGCTCAGTAGCTATGCCACCGATATTCTGCCGCTGAGTAACTGGATCGGCCGGGAAGATGAGAAGTTTTACAGTGGCTGGACAGTATTCTACTGGGCCTGGTGGGTTTCATGGTCTCCATTTGTGGGTATGTTTATCGCCCGGGTCTCTAAGGGACGGACAGTGCGAGAGTTTATGATTGCTGTGTTGCTGATCCCGATGCTTGTGTCTGCTGTGTGGATGGCTGCGTTTGGTGCTCAGGCACTGGATCAGGTACAGAGCGGTACTGGTGCGCTGGCAGGCGGTCTGACTGACGTGTCTCTTGCTATGTTCCAGATGCTGGAGAACCTGCCGCTGGCGGAGATTACTTCACTGTTAGCGATTGTGCTGGTACTGGTATTCTTCATTACCTCTTCTGACTCCGGTTCTCTGGTAATCGATTCGATTACGGCTGGTGGTAAGGTCGATGCGCCGGTTCCTCAACGGATTTTCTGGGCGGTATTGGAAGGTTTGATTGCGGGGGTTCTGCTGTATGGCGGCGGTACTGAAGCTCTGAAAGCACTGCAGGCAGGTGCGATAACCACCGGGCTGCCTTTCACTATTATTCTGTTGCTGATGTGTATCAGTATTTACAAGGGATTGAAGACCGAGGTATAGGGTTTCTCAATATCCTCTATCCTGCTTCACTTTTGTCTATAAAAGCTGGCCTTGTGCCAGCTTTTTCTGTTTGAATACCGCTGAATATGCTAACCGGGAGAGAACCGTCTTATGATGATCGCAGACCTGATAGACCAGGATGATTACTATGATTATATTCAGGGCGCTGGTGTGCCATTGGTAGCCGGTTGCTCACCGCTGGCGTGCAGTCAGGCTGCACTGGCGTGGTTACCACAGCAGAGTGAAGCGGTCCGTGCTGAGTTTGCACAGTTGCTGTCAGCATTGCAGCCTAAAATTCCACTGATGTTGCCTGAGGTGCAGGATGCTTTAGCGCTGTTGCTCAGTGATGGATCTGAGTCGGCTGATTCGGGACATTAATTCACAGATTGATTTCAGAGAGTGACTTCAGAGAGTGCTGTGCGGGTCTGATGTACGAGGCTATGACGTTATTTCTCACACATCCGTCAGATCAGATCTGCCTGCGTATAGATGAGATATAAAAAAGGCCGCTTTCTTAAGAAAGCGGCCTTTTTATCTGATGGCTGAGTGTCCTCTCAGAGGATAGCCATTAGCGGTTTTTCAGGTTCTTCTGCACGGTATCGCTATACCATTCCAGGAAGTTAACAATGCCGAACTCAAATGTTTCTGAGTACGGGCCCGGCTGATAGCCGACAGAGTTAATACCGCGCTGGTTTTCTTCACCCAGAATACGGTCCTGATCGTTGGTCGCATCCCAGACCTGACGCAGGCGTGCCGGGTCGTAATCAACCCCTTCAACGGCATCTTTGTGAACAAACCATTTGGTGGTCACGATAGACTCCTGAGCGGAGATAGGCAGCACCCGGAAGACGATAAAGTGATCGGACTGCATATGGTTCCAGGAGTTAGGCAGGTGCAGAATACGCATAGAGCCCAGCTGAGGATTCTTAATCCGTCCCAGCATCTTCTTACAGCCAGCCTCGCCATCAATCGTCATGACCTTGGTGCCTTTTTTCAGTGGCATCCGCACGATACGGTTACGCAGACCAGGGCCAAAGCTTTTGTGTTCGTGAGGAATGCCTTCGGCATCCCATTCAGCGGCCAGTTGGTTGTAGTGATCGAGGAAGTCCTGAGGCGCGCGGGGATCGTTAGTATCGTCCCACTCCAGAATGGTATTCAGCAGTTCCGGGTGGCTGCCAGCACAGTGGTAGCACTCACGGTTATTTTCGATAACCAGTTTCCAGTTAGCCTGTTCATACATGTTGGATTCCACTGCCAGCTTAGTGTTTTCAACATCGTAGGGTTCCATGTACTCTTCCAGAGTGCTCAGGAACTCGTCGAAATCACCTTCAGGTTCCTCTTTACCCAGACAGACAAAGATAAAACCACCGGCCGTTTTGCAGAATGCTTTTTTCAGACCGTGCTCTTTCAGTTCAAAGCTTTCGCCCATCTCGGTGCCTGCGAACAGCAGGTTGCCCTTCAGGTCATAGGTCCACTGATGGTAGGGGCAAACCAGATTCGCCACTTTACCGCGGTGTTCAGTACAGACACGTGAACCCCGATGACGGCAGGTGTTATGAAATGCATTCACACTGCCATCTGCATCGCGCACAACCAGCACTGGATTCTGTGCTATTTCAACCGTGAAATAATCACCCTTGGCCGGAATCTCGCTGGTCATCCCAACAAACAGCCATTCCTTCTGGAACACTTCCTCTACATCGACCCGGAACATCAGAGGATCGTTATACAGCGGTTGAGACAAAGAGTAGTTAGCCGGACGCGCCTCAAGTAACGCTGCCATATCCTCACGT
>OZ223298.1:0-1629157 GCA_965140695.1 uncultured Amphritea sp.
GGTTTCAGCGTAGATGACGTTCAGATCAGTGAAGGCGGCTTAATGACCTTCACCGTGACCCGTAGCGGCGATGCCTGCCGCGGATCAGACCATTGACTTTGCCACCAGCATTGCTGCGGGCGACAGCGCCGAAGCTGCCGACTTTATTGCCAACAGCGGCACACTGACCTTTGCAGCCGGTGTGACGTCCCAGACCTTCACCGTGCAGACCACACAGGATGCCGTGTTCGAAGGCGATGAGACCTTCAGTGTTAATCTGAGCAACGCCACCAACGGCGGCCAGATTACGGATGGTACAGGCGTGGGCACCATCGTCGATGACGGCACTGGCCCGGGTCCATTCAACCCGGGACCGGGTCCGGATAACGACACCACCAGCTTCAGCATTGGCGACGTAAGCGTCAGTGAGGGTGGCCTGATGACCTTCACCGTGACCCGGACCGGGGATGCGGCGGATGCCCAGACCATCGACTTTGCCACCAGCATTGGGGCAGGTGATACCGCCGAAGCCAATGACTTCACTGGCAACAGCGGTACGCTGACCTTTGCGCCGGGTGTGACCAGCCAGACCTTCACGGTCCAGACCACACAGGACGGTATCTACGAAGCGCGGCGAGACCTTCACGGCGACCCTGAGCAACAACTCAGCGGGCAGCACCATTGCGGATGCCACCGCCACCGGTACTATCCTGGATGACGGCACCGGCCCGGGTCCATTCGACCCTACCGGTCCTGGCACCCCGGACAACGATACCGCCAGCTTTGCGGTGGACAGCGTCAGCATCAGTGAAGGTGGCTTAATGACCTTCACCGTGACCCGCAGCGGCGATGCCGAAGCGGATCAGAGCGTTAACTTCAGCACCCTGATCGGTGCCGGTGACAGCGCCGACGCGGCTGACTTCACCGCCAACAGCGGTACCCTGACCTTTGCGCAGGGCGAAGTGAGCAAGACCTTCACCGTGCAGACCACTCAGGATGCCCAGTACGAAGGCGCCGAGACCTTTACCGTACAACTGGATACCCCAACCAACGGCGCGACCATCACCACCGCGACCGGCACCGGTACTATCCTCGATGACGGCACCGGCCCGGGTCCATTCGACCCTACCGGTCCTGGCACTCCGGATGATGACCGTACCGGCTTCAGCGTAGATGACGTGCAGATCAGTGAAGGCGGCTTAATGACCTTCACCGTGACCCGTAGCGGCGATGCCGCCGCGGATCAGACCGTTGACTTTGCCACCAGCATTGCTGCGGGCGACAGCGCCGAAGCAGCCGACTTTATTGCCAACAGCGGCACACTGACCTTTGCAGCCGGTGTGACGTCCCAGACCTTCACCGTGCAGACCACACAGGATGCCGTGTTCGAAGGCGATGAGACCTTCAGTGTTAATCTGAGCAACGCCACCAACGGCGGCCAGATTACGGATGGTACAGGCGTGGGCACCATCGTCGATGACGGCACTGGCCCGGGTCCATTCAACCCGGGACCGGGTCCGGATAACGACACCACCAGCTTCAGCATTGGCGACGTAAGCGTCAGTGAGGGTGGCCTGATGACCTTCACCGTGACCCGGACCGGGGATGCGGCGGATGCCCAGACCATCGACTTTGCGACCAGCATTGGGGCAGGTGATACCGCCGAAGCCAATGACTTCACTGGCAACAGCGGTACGCTGACCTTTGCGCCGGGTGTGACCAGCCAGACCTTCACGGTCCAGACCACACAGGACGGTATCTACGAAGGCGGCGAGACCTTCACGGCGACCCTGAGCAACAACTCAGCGGGCAGCACCATTGCGGATGCTACCGCCACCGGTACTATCCTGGATGACGGCACCGGCCCGGGTCCATTCGACCCCACCGGTCCTGGCACCCCAGACAACGATACCGCCAGCTTTGCGGTGGACAGCGTCAGCATCAGTGAAGGGGGCTTAATGACCTTCACCGTGACCCGCAGCGGCGATGCCGAAGCGGATCAGAGCGTTAACTTCAGCACCCTGATCGGTGCCGGCGACAGCGCCGACGCGGCTGACTTCACCGCCAACAGCGGTACCCTGACCTTTGCGCAGGGCGAAGTGAGCAAGACCTTCACCGTGCAGACCACTCAGGATGCCCAGTACGAAGGCGCCGAGACCTTTACCGTACAACTGGATACCCCAACCAACGGCGCGACCATCACCACCGCGACCGGCACCGGTACTATCCTCGATGACGGCACCGGCCCGGGTCCATTCGACCCTACCGGTCCTGGCACTCCGGATGATGACCGTACCGGCTTCAGCGTAGATGACGTGCAGATCAGTGAAGGCGGCTTAATGACCTTCACCGTGACCCGTAGCGGCGATGCCGCCGCGGATCAGACCGTTGACTTTGCCACCAGCATTGCCGCGGGCGACAGCGCCGAAGCAGCCGACTTTATTGCCAACAGCGGCACACTGACCTTTGCAGCCGGTGTGACCAGCCAGACCTTCACCGTGCAGACTACACAGGATGCCGTGTTCGAAGGCGATGAGACCTTCAGTGTTAACCTGAGCAACGCCACCAACGGCGGCCAGATCACGGATGGTACTGGCGTGGGCACCATCGTCGATGACGGGACTGGCCCGGGTCCATTCAACCCGGGACCGGGTCCGGATAACGACACCACCAGCTTCAGCATTGGCGACGTAAGCGTCAGTGAGGGTGGCCTGATGACCTTCACCGTGACCCGCACAGGGGATGCGGCGGATGCCCAGACCATCGACTTTGCCACCAGCATTGGGGCAGGTGATACCGCCGAAGCCAATGACTTCACTGGCAACAGCGGTACGCTGACCTTTGCGCCGGGTGTGACCAGCCAGACCTTCACAGTCCAGACCACACAGGACGGTATCTACGAAGGCGGCGAGACCTTCACGGCCACCCTGAGCAACAACTCAGCGGGCAGCACCATTGCGGATGCCACCGCCACCGGTACTATCCTGGATGACGGCACTGGCCCGGGTCCATTCGACCCCACCGGTCCTGGCACCCCAGACAACGATACCGCCAGCTTTGCGGTGGACAGCGTCAGCATCAGTGAAGGTGGCTTAATGACCTTCACCGTGACCCGCAGCGGCGATGCCGAAGCGGATCAGAGCGTTAACTTCAGCACCCTGATCGGTGCCGGTGACAGCGCCGACGCGGCTGACTTCACCGCCAACAGCGGTACCCTGACCTTTGCGCAGGGCGAAGTGAGCAAGACCTTCACCGTGCAGACCACCCAGGATGCTCAGTACGAAGGCGGCGAGACCTTTACCGTCCAACTGGATACGCCTACCAACGGCGCGACCATCACCACCGCGACCGGCACCGGTACTATCCTCGATGACGGCACCGGCCCGGGTCCATTCGACCCTACCGGTCCTGGCACCCCGGATGATGACCGTACCGGTTTCAGCGTAGATGACGTTCAGATCAGTGAAGGCGGCTTAATGACCTTCACCGTGACCCGTAGCGGCGATGCCGCCGCGGATCAGACCGTTGACTTTGCCACCAGCATTGCTGCGGGCGACAGCGCCGAAGCAGCCGACTTTATTGCCAACAGCGGCACACTGACCTTTGCAGCCGGTGTGACGTCCCAGACCTTCACCGTGCAGACCACACAGGATGCCGTGTTCGAAGGCGATGAGACCTTCAGTGTTAATCTGAGCAACGCCACCAACGGCGGCCAGATTACGGATGGTACAGGCGTGGGCACCATCGTCGATGACGGCACTGGCCCGGGTCCATTCAACCCGGGACCGGGTCCGGATAACGACACCACCAGCTTCAGCATTGGCGACGTAAGCGTCAGTGAGGGTGGCCTGATGACCTTCACCGTGACCCGGACCGGGGATGCGGCGGATGCCCAGACCATCGACTTTGCGACCAGCATTGGGGCAGGTGATACCGCCGAAGCCAATGACTTCACTGGCAACAGCGGTACGCTGACCTTTGCGCCGGGTGTGACCAGCCAGACCTTCACGGTCCAGACCACACAGGACGGTATCTACGAAGGCGGCGAGACCTTCACGGCGACCCTGAGCAACAACTCAGCGGGCAGCACCATTGCGGATGCCACCGCCACCGGTACTATCCTGGATGACGGCACTGGCCCGGGTCCATTCGACCCCACCGGTCCTGGCACCCCGGACAACGATACCGCCAGCTTTGCGGTGGACAGCGTCAGCATCAGTGAAGGTGGCTTAATGACCTTCACCGTGACCCGCAGCGGCGATGCCGAAGCGGATCAGAGCGTTAACTTCAGCACCCTGATCGGTGCCGGTGACAGCGCCGACGCGGCTGACTTCACCGCCAACAGCGGTACCCTGACCTTTGCGCAGGGCGAAGTGAGCAAGACCTTCACCGTGCAGACCACCCAGGATGCCCAGTACGAAGGCGGCGAGACCTTTACCGTACAACTGGATACGCCTACCAACGGCGCGACCATCACCACCGCGACCGGCACCGGTACTATCCTGGATGACGGCACCGGCCCGGGTCCATTCGACCCTACCGGTCCTGGCACCCCGGATGATGACCGTACCGGTTTCAGCGTAGATGACGTGCAGATCAGTGAAGGCGGCTTAATGACCTTCACCGTGACCCGTAGCGGCGATGCCGCCGCGGATCAGACCGTTGACTTTGCCACCAGCATTGCCGCGGGCGACAGCGCCGAAGCAGCCGACTTTATTGCCAACAGCGGCACACTGACCTTTGCAGCCGGTGTGACCAGCCAGACCTTCACCGTGCAGACTACACAGGATGCCGTGTTCGAAGGCGATGAGACCTTCAGTGTTAACCTGAGCAACGCCACCAACGGCGGCCAGATCACGGATGGTACTGGCGTGGGCACCATCGTCGATGACGGGACTGGCCCGGGTCCATTCAACCCGGGACCGGGTCCGGATAACGACACCACCAGCTTCAGCATTGGCGACGTAAGCGTCAGTGAGGGTGGCCTGATGACCTTCACCGTGACCCGCACAGGGGATGCGGCGGATGCCCAGACCATCGACTTTGCCACCAGCATTGGGGCAGGTGATACCGCCGAAGCCAATGACTTCACTGGCAACAGCGGTACGCTGACCTTTGCGCCGGGTGTGACCAGCCAGACCTTCACAGTCCAGACCACACAGGACGGTATCTACGAAGGCGGCGAGACCTTCACGGCCACCCTGAGCAACAACTCAGCGGGCAGCACCATTGCGGATGCCACCGCCACCGGTACTATCCTGGATGACGGCACTGGCCCGGGTCCATTCGACCCCACCGGTCCTGGCACCCCAGACAACGATACCGCCAGCTTTGCGGTGGACAGCGTCAGCATCAGTGAAGGTGGCTTAATGACCTTCACCGTGACCCGCAGCGGCGATGCCGAAGCGGATCAGAGCGTTAACTTCAGTACCCTGATCGGTGCCGGCGACAGCGCCGACGCGGCTGACTTCACCGCCAACAGCGGTACCCTGACCTTTGCGCAGGGCGAAGTAAGCAAGACCTTCACCGTGCAGACCACCCAGGATGCTCAGTACGAAGGCGGCGAGACCTTTACCGTACAACTGGATACGCCTACCAACGGCGCGACCATCACCACCGCGACCGGCACCGGTACTATCCTCGATGACGGCACCGGCCCGGGTCCATTCGACCCTACCGGTCCTGGCACTCCGGATGATGACCGTACCGGCTTCAGCGTAGATGACGTGCAGATCAGTGAAGGCGGCTTAATGACCTTCACCGTGACCCGTAGCGGCGATGCCGCCGCGGATCAGACCGTTGACTTTGCCACCAGCATTGCTGCGGGCGACAGCGCCGAAGCAGCCGACTTTATTGCCAACAGCGGCACACTGACCTTTGCAGCCGGTGTGACGTCCCAGACCTTCACCGTGCAGACCACACAGGATGCCGTGTTCGAAGGCGATGAGACCTTCAGTGTTAATCTGAGCAACGCCACCAACGGCGGCCAGATCACGGATGGTACTGGCGTGGGCACCATCGTCGATGACGGGACTGGCCCGGGTCCATTCAACCCGGGACCGGGTCCGGATAACGACACCACCAGCTTCAGCATTGGCGACGTAAGCGTCAGTGAGGGTGGCCTGATGACCTTCACCGTGACCCGCACCGGGGATGCGGCGGATGCCCAGACCATCGACTTTGCCACCAGCATTGGGGCAGGTGATACCGCCGAAGCCAATGACTTCACTGGCAACAGCGGTACGCTGACCTTTGCGCCGGGTGTGACCAGCCAGACCTTCACGGTCCAGACCACACAGGACGGTATCTACGAAGGCGGCGAGACCTTCACGGCGACCCTGAGCAACAACTCAGCGGGCAGCACCATTGCGGATGCTACCGCCACCGGTACTATCCTGGATGACGGCACCGGCCCGGGTCCATTCGACCCCACCGGTCCTGGCACCCCAGACAACGATACCGCCAGCTTTGCGGTGGACAGCGTCAGCATCAGTGAAGGTGGCTTAATGACCTTCACCGTGACCCGCAGCGGCGATGCCGAAGCGGATCAGAGCGTTAACTTCAGCACCCTGATCGGTGCCGGCGACAGCGCCGACGCGGCTGACTTCACCGCCAACAGCGGTACCCTGACCTTTGCGCAGGGCGAAGTAAGCAAGACCTTCACCGTGCAGACCACCCAGGATGCTCAGTACGAAGGCGGCGAGACCTTTACCGTACAACTGGATACGCCTACCAACGGCGCGACCATCACCACCGCGACCGGCACCGGTACTATCCTGGATGACGGCACCGGCCCGGGTCCATTCGACCCTACCGGTCCTGGCACTCCGGATGATGACCGTACCGTCTTCAGCGTAGATGACGTGCAGATCAGTGAAGGCGGCTTAATGACCTTCACCGTGACCCGTAGCGGCGATGCCGCCGCGGATCAGACCGTTGACTTTGCCACCAGCATTGCCGCGGGCGACAGCGCCGAAGCAGCCGACTTTATTGCCAACAGCGGCACACTGACCTTTGCAGCCGGTGTGACCAGCCAGACCTTCACCGTGCAGACTACACAGGATGCCGTGTTCGAAGGCGATGAGACCTTCAGTGTTAACCTGAGCAACGCCACCAACGGCGGCCAGATCACGGATGGTACTGGCGTGGGCACCATCGTCGATGACGGGACTGGCCCGGGTCCATTCAACCCGGGACCGGGTCCGGATAACGACACCACCAGCTTCAGCATTGGCGACGTAAGCGTCAGTGAGGGTGGCCTGATGACCTTCACCGTGACCCGCACAGGGGATGCGGCGGATGCCCAGACCATCGACTTTGCCACCAGCATTGGGGCAGGTGATACCGCCGAAGCCAATGACTTCACTGGCAACAGCGGTACGCTGACCTTTGCGCCGGGTGTGACCAGCCAGACCTTCACAGTCCAGACCACACAGGACGGTATCTACGAAGGCGGCGAGACCTTCACGGCCACCCTGAGCAACAACTCAGCGGGCAGCACCATTGCGGATGCCACCGCCACCGGTACTATCCTGGATGACGGCACTGGCCCGGGTCCATTCGACCCCACCGGTCCTGGCACCCCAGACAACGATACCGCCAGCTTTGCGGTGGACAGCGTCAGCATCAGTGAAGGTGGCTTAATGACCTTCACCGTGACCCGCAGCGGCGATGCCGAAGCGGATCAGAGCGTTAACTTCAGCACCCTGATCGGTGCCGGTGACAGCGCCGACGCGGCTGACTTCACCGCCAACAGCGGTACCCTGACCTTTGCGCAGGGCGAAGTGAGCAAGACCTTCACCGTGCAGACCACCCAGGATGCTCAGTACGAAGGCGCCGAGACCTTTACCGTACAACTGGATACCCCAACCAACGGCGCGACCATCACCACCGCGACCGGCACCGGTACTATCCTCGATGACGGCACCGGCCCGGGTCCATTCGACCCTACCGGTCCTGGCACCCCGGATGATGACCGTACCGGTTTCAGCGTAGATGACGTGCAGATCAGTGAAGGCGGCTTAATGACCTTCACCGTGACCCGTAGCGGCGATGCCGCCGCGGATCAGACCGTTGACTTTGCCACCAGCATTGCTGCGGGCGACAGCGCCGAAGCAGCCGACTTTATTGCCAACAGCGGCACACTGACCTTTGCAGCCGGTGTGACGTCCCAGACCTTCACCGTGCAGACTACACAGGATGCCGTGTTCGAAGGCGATGAGACCTTCAGTGTTAATCTGAGCAACGCCACCAACGGCGGCCAGATTACGGATGGTACAGGCGTGGGCACCATCGTCGATGACGGCACTGGCCCGGGTCCATTCAACCCGGGACCGGGTCCGGATAACGACACCACCAGCTTCAGCATTGGCGACGTAAGCGTCAGTGAGGGTGGCCTGATGACCTTCACCGTGACCCGGACCGGGGATGCGGCGGATGCCCAGACCATCGACTTTGCCACCAGCATTGGGGCAGGTGATACCGCCGAAGCCAATGACTTCACTGGCAACAGCGGTACGCTGACCTTTGCGCCGGGTGTGACCAGCCAGACCTTCACAGTCCAGACCACACAGGACGGTATCTACGAAGGCGGCGAGACCTTCACGGCCACCCTGAGCAACAACTCAGCGGGCAGCACCATTGCGGATGCCACCGCCACCGGTACTATCCTGGATGACGGCACTGGCCCGGGTCCATTCGACCCCACCGGTCCTGGCACCCCAGACAACGATACCGCCAGCTTTGCGGTGGACAGCGTCAGCATCAGTGAAGGGGGCTTAATGACCTTCACCGTGACCCGCAGCGGCGATGCCGAAGCGGATCAGAGCGTTAACTTCAGCACCCTGATCGGTGCCGGTGACAGCGCCGACGCGGCTGACTTCACCGCCAACAGCGGTACCCTGACCTTTGCGCAGGGCGAAGTGAGCAAGACCTTCACCGTGCAGACCACCCAGGATGCTCAGTACGAAGGCGGCGAGACCTTTACCGTCCAACTGGATACGCCTACCAACGGCGCGACCATCACCACCGCGACCGGCACCGGTACTATCCTCGATGACGGCACCGGCCCGGGTCCATTCGACCCTACCGGTCCTGGCACCCCGGATGATGACCGTACCGGTTTCAGCGTAGATGACGTTCAGATCAGTGAAGGCGGCTTAATGACCTTCACCGTGACCCGTAGCGGCGATGCCGCCGCGGATCAGACCGTTGACTTTGCCACCAGCATTGCTGCGGGCGACAGCGCCGAAGCTGCCGACTTTATTGCCAACAGCGGCACACTGACCTTTGCAGCCGGTGTGACGTCCCAGACCTTCACCGTGCAGACCACACAGGATGCCGTGTTCGAAGGCGATGAGACCTTCAGTGTTAATCTGAGCAACGCCACCAACGGCGGCCAGATTACGGATGGTACAGGCGTGGGCACCATCGTCGATGACGGCACTGGCCCGGGTCCATTCAACCCGGGACCGGGTCCGGATAACGACACCACCAGCTTCAGCATTGGCGACGTAAGCGTCAGTGAGGGTGGCCTGATGACCTTCACCGTGACCCGGACCGGGGATGCGGCGGATGCCCAGACCATCGACTTTGCGACCAGCATTGGGGCAGGTGATACCGCCGAAGCCAATGACTTCACTGGCAACAGCGGTACGCTGACCTTTGCGCCGGGTGTGACCAGCCAGACCTTCACGGTCCAGACCACACAGGACGGTATCTACGAAGGCGGCGAGACCTTCACGGCGACCCTGAGCAACAACTCAGCGGGCAGCACCATTGCGGATGCCACCGCCACCGGTACTATCCTTGATGACGGCACCGGCCCGGGTCCATTCGACCCTACCGGTCCTGGCACCCCGGATGATGACCGTACCGGTTTCAGCGTAGATGACGTGCAGATCAGTGAAGGCGGCTTAATGACCTTCACCGTGACCCGTAGCGGCGATGCCGAAGCGGATCAGAGCGTTAACTTCAGCACCCTGATCGGTGCCGGTGACAGCGCCGACGCGGCTGACTTCACCGCCAACAGCGGTACCCTGACCTTTGCGCAGGGCGAAGTGAGCAAGACCTTCACCGTGCAGACCACTCAGGATGCCCAGTACGAAGGCGCCGAGACCTTTACCGTACAACTGGATACCCCAACCAACGGCGCGACCATCACCACCGCGACCGGCACCGGTACTATCCTCGATGACGGCACCGGCCCGGGTCCATTCGACCCTACCGGTCCTGGCACCCCGGATGATGACCGTACCGGTTTCAGCGTAGATGACGTGCAGATCAGTGAAGGCGGCTTAATGACCTTCACCGTGACCCGTAGCGGCGATGCCGCCGCGGATCAGACCGTTGACTTTGCCACCAGCATTGCTGCGGGCGACAGCGCCGAAGCAGCCGACTTTATTGCCAACAGCGGCACACTGACCTTTGCAGCCGGTGTGACGTCCCAGACCTTCACCGTGCAGACTACACAGGATGCCGTGTTCGAAGGCGATGAGACCTTCAGTGTTAATCTGAGCAACGCCACCAACGGCGGCCAGATTACGGATGGTACAGGCGTGGGCACCATCGTCGATGACGGCACTGGCCCGGGTCCATTCAACCCGGGACCGGGTCCGGATAACGACACCACCAGCTTCAGCATTGGCGACGTAAGCGTCAGTGAGGGTGGCCTGATGACCTTCACCGTGACCCGGACCGGGGATGCGGCGGATGCCCAGACCATCGACTTTGCGACCAGCATTGGGGCAGGTGATACCGCCGAAGCCAATGACTTCACTGGCAACAGCGGTACGCTGACCTTTGCGCCGGGTGTGACCAGCCAGACCTTCACAGTCCAGACCACACAGGACGGTATCTACGAAGGCGGCGAGACCTTCACGGCCACCCTGAGCAACAACTCAGCGGGCAGCACCATTGCGGATGCCACCGCCACCGGTACTATCCTGGATGACGGCACTGGCCCGGGTCCATTCGACCCAACAGGTCCTGGCACCCCAGACAACGATACCGCCAGCTTTGCGGTGGACAGCGTCAGCATCAGTGAAGGTGGCTTAATGACCTTCACCGTGACCCGCAGCGGCGATGCCGAAGCGGATCAGAGCGTTAACTTCAGCACCCTGATCGGTGCCGGCGACAGCGCCGACGCGGCTGACTTCACCGCCAACAGCGGTACCCTGACCTTTGCGCAGGGCGAAGTAAGCAAGACCTTCACCGTGCAGACCACCCAGGATGCTCAGTACGAAGGCGGCGAGACCTTTACCGTACAACTGGATACGCCTACCAACGGCGCGACCATCACCACCGCGACCGGCACCGGTACTATCCTGGATGACGGCACCGGCCCGGGTCCATTCGACCCTAGCGGTCCCGGCACCCCGGATAATGACGTTCCAACGCTGTCTGTCAGTAGCCCGACTGTGGTTGAAGGTGGACAGATGGAGTTCACTATCAGTCTGAGTAACCAGAGTCTTGAGGCGATCAGCTTCAGTGTTGCAACGGTTGATACTGGTAGCGCAACGGATACCGCTGATTACAGTCCGGCTCTTGAATACTTCAATACAGGATCCGGCTCATGGGAACCTGTGACAGGTGATCTCAGCTTTGCGCCTGGCGAAACGTCTCTTCAGGTTCGTTCTGCTACCGTGCAGGATACTCAGGTTGAGGGTTCTGAAAGTTTCGATCTGACCGCGACGGTTACCGGCGGCACCACTACAAACAGCAGTGCAACCGGTACAGGTACCATCACTGATGATGACAATATCCCTGATGCTGTTAACAGCAGTGCATCGACGCAGGAAGATACGACACTGACGTTTAGTGCTGCTGACTTCGGTTTCAGTGATCTTGATGCCGGTAATACTTTACAGGCTATTCGGATTGAGTCTTTGCCGACCGAAGGAACGCTATTCTTCAATGGTGTCGAGATTACGGCTGCTAATCTGGCTAGCTTTAACGCGGGTAGTAACGAGGTAAGCAGTACTGATATCGGTTTGCTGACCTTTGAACCTGCTCTGAATGATTCTGGTTATGACAGCTATAATGCTGCGGGTGAGGGTGATCAGTTAAATGACTATGACAGCATTACCTTCAGTGTCTCTGATGGTGCAAACTGGAGTTCGGCTCCTGCAACGCTGACGATTGATGTCACGCCAGTCGCTGATGCTCCGACACTCACTGTAGATGGCACACAGACCAGTGGTGGTATTGATCTTGTTGATCTGATTACCGTTCCAGCTTCTGCTGGCCTGGTTAAAACGGTCTATACCAACACAGGTATCAGCCCGGCAACCGTTGATAGTAGTAATCTCGAAACCCTGTCTGATGGACTGGTAGGAGGTACTTCAACGGTTGTAACACAACCCTATCGTGATGCTGAATCTGCATCTGATGCAAATAGTATTGCTGTCGATAGTGTTGAAGTGACTACGGGGGTTATCTATCTCGAAGCGGGTAGCACACTGTCATTTAATGGCTATTTAGATGATTCTTTCCGCATTGAACTCGGTGGTAAGACACTGATCGACACGACGGGTGATGCATTCGGTAATTATGATACCTCAACCGTAGCAACGGCTGATGTTGGTTCCGGGACTGTCTCTACTTATGGTGACTTTACCGCTGCTTCCAGCGGGTATTACACCTTTGAGATGTATATCTACAACCACATTGCTGCAGGAGATCTGTCGGTTAATGTCAGTGTTAATGGCGGCGCGAGCCAGCCGTTTAATGCTTCTGCCGTTAATATGTATACCGGTATTGATGCGGTCGATGCTGCTCAGGGTCAGCACTCAGAGCTGATTCTGACATCCGGCAGTGACGGTGGTTTTTATCCGGTAGAGCTGAATAAGGGCTATGAAGGTACTCCGATCAAATTGACGGCTGTCGATTCTGCTCTGGTCGATACCGATGGTTCTGAAGTGCTCAGCAGTATCGTTATCTCCTCTATTCCTGACGGTTCTGTGCTGACTGATGGTACTAACAGTTTCACGGCGACTGCAGGAAATACCAGTGTTGATGTGACCAGCTGGAATCTGGATAACCTGAGTTATACCGGTCATACCGATCTGCCTAATGGTGACAGTGAGGTGCATACTCTCATCGTGACGGCTACCTCTCAGGAGATGGCTGATGGAGTGGTGGTTGATACCGCAACCTCAACGGCCAATCTCGATATTACTGTGATCGAAACTAACGACGCATCAGTGATTACTTCTATCGATGCGGTTTCAGTCTCTGAAGAAGGGCTGACAGGTGGCCTTGCAGATACTACAGGGGACCCGGTTGATACGACAGATGATGCATCCGCAACAGGCGTTATCAACTTTACTGATTCGGATAGCAGTGCTTTCACGCTGGAGCTGACCGGACTTACAAGTGTTACGTCTGAGGGTAATCCTATCAACCTTACTTCTGGTGGTGATGATGTTGATAGCTGGAGCTGGGACGCGTCTACTCAGACGCTGACAGGTAGTACTTCTGCGGGGGTTGATGTTCTGACGATTACGCTTGATCCGGTTGTTTCATCCGGGTCAAACAACAGTGTGTCATACACCGTTAATCTGCTGGCGCCAGTTGATCACCCTGTTAACAATACAGAGGACGTCATGGATCTGCAGTTTGGTATTGCTATCTCTGATGGTTCTAACACGGTTGACTCCAGCCTTAATGTTCGGATTGAAGATGACCGTCCAGTGAGCGGCGATCTGAATAACTCGCTTGAGGTACCACTGGCACAATCCAACGTTATGCTGGTTCTGGATTTCTCTGGAAGTATGGCAGGTAGTAACCTGGATAATATGAAGGCAGCAGTAATCTCTATGCTGGATTCTTATGATAACGCGGGTTATACCGCTATTCAGATTGTTACTTTCAGCAGCACAGCAACTGTGCCAGGCGATGGTGGCTGGATCAGTGTTGCTGAGGCGAAGTCTTATATCAATGCATTAACTGATGCCGATATGGGCGGGGCTACAAACTACGATGCAGCTCTGGCAGCCGCACAGAACGCTTTTGCCGAAACAAACGGTTATATCGCAGGTGGTAAGAATATATCTTACTTCCTCTCTGATGGTGAACCGACTTCCGGTAATGAAATTGATACTGGGGGTGATCAGACCGCATGGGAAACTTTTGTTACTAATAACAATATTGATTCCTTCGCTGTTGGTTTTGGTGGCGCAGCGGTGACAGCTCTGGAGCCGATTGCTTATAACGGTGTTGATACCACCGAGCGTCCCGCAATTGATGCAACTGCAGCCGGTTCAACACTGACTGAGTCTCTGTTGGCGACAGTTTCTACTCCTATCCCGGGTAACCTGTTTGGTTCTCTTACCTCGGGTGGGTTTGGTGCCGATGGCAATGGCCATGTACTGACGGTGACTATCGATTCAGTCACTTATACGTATGACAATACCGCCGGTACTATTACTAATAGTGCTAACAGTGATGTGATCAATGATAGTTCAGTCGCGATTACGACGTCCCAGGGTGGTGTGATGACCATCAATATGGAGACGGGGGCATATTCCTATGAAGCAGATCCGAACTTTACAGTTGATTTTGCTGAAACGCTCAGCTTTACCATTCAGGATATGGATGGCGATGTTACTTCCGGTTCGGTCAATGTTGATATCAGCAGAGAGGTAAAACCTACCCCAACGCTGAACTCAAATACTGCAGAGGTTTTTGAAGCGGATATGGCCGATGGTACTCATAGTGCTGGCACCGGGGAAGTCGCAACCGGTAATATCCTCGCTGATGATACTATTCCGACTGGTTTATCGCTGAGCACCGTTAGTATCGCCGGCGGTACTACGGTCGTGAATGGTAATCTGATTACGGTGACGACGTCAGCGGGCAATACGCTGGTAGTCGATAGTACTACCGGCGATTATACCTACACGCTGGTTAACGCTGTCGATCATACTCAGTTGGTCGATACGGGTAATACCATCACTCTGGCCAGCGATACCTTCAGTGGTTCTCTGGACGGTTGGGGCGGTAGTAACGTTTCCCTTAATGGCAACCGGATGTTAATTGATGGCGCTAACGATACCGCAACCAAAACATTCGATTTTGGTGAGACTTATGCCAATCAAACTGTAACCGTGTCCTTCGATTTTGAAGCAACCAGTAACTGGGATGGTGGCTCTGACAACTTTGTTGTGACGGTAAACGGAACAGATGTTATCAATGACTCTCACACGGGAGGGACCCGCGCATACTCTTTCGATGTGACCCTGAACGATCAGGGCCAGGCTGATGTTGTGTTACTGAATAGTAGTAGCTCAAACTTTGAAGATGCCTATGTCGATAACTTCACGATCAGCGGACCAGAGATTGTCGCTGTACCAACCGATACTGCAGTGGACAGTTTCACTTATGTAGTGACTGATCCCGGTGGTACGCCTTATACCTCGACTCTGGATGTAACGATCCATGACGATGTACCACAGGTGAACAATAGCATCGCGGTCTCTGTTGATGTTCCTGAAAGTGTTGCCACTAACGTGATTATGACACTGGATGTATCCGGATCTATGAATCAAAGCGTCAACGGGGGCAGCACTCGATTCGAACTGGCTAAACAGGCGATGATTGACACAATCAAAGCATATGATAATCAGGGCAGTGCGAATGTCAGCCTGACGTTGTTTGCTCAACAGGCCATAACTGTTGATACATGGATGACAGCTCAGGAAGCTATCGACTATCTTAATCTTCTAAGCCTGGATACAGGTACCATTCAATATAATGGTGCGGGTATCCCTGGTATGGGAGTAGCGTCGACAAACTATGAGGCAGCAGTGGCTGTTACTGAGTCTGGTTATGCCGGTGCGCCTGCTGCTGATAAGACGGTAGCTTATTACCTGTCTGATGGTGAGCCTACCGTGGAGTATGATGACAGTACGGCCACAGCGACTGACGTTACAGGAAACAATGCTCAGGATGGCGTAGGGTCCGGATTCCTTGATAGTGCTTATCTCAATAGCTGGGATAGTTTCATCACTAATAACAATATAGCGCTTGAAGTTATTGGCATCGGAACAAACCTGAGTGTTGATTATCTGAATCAGGTTCAGGTGATTCCTGGAAAAACGAGTCAGGTTGTCGCAGATATTACGACTCTGAGCGATGTGATGCTGTCTACCGTGGCACCTGTAGAGGGTAGTCTGTTTGGTTCTGATGGTGATAGCGGCATCATGTTTGGTGCAGATGGCGGCCACATTCTGGAGTTGAGCTATGACGGCGTAACCTACAGTTATGATCCAGCAAATCCGATACAGACGATCGCATTGTCTGAAGGTGATATGGCGCTCAACTTTGAAACCGGGACATTCACTTACACCGCGAATGTTAGCAACGGTACCGATGTGATTGAGAACTTCATCATCAGTGTCAAAGACAGCGATGGTGACAGCTCTCTTAATCAGCCATTGTCGATGCTTATCGGTAAGAATCAGACTATCACTGGGACTGACAGTAGCGAAACACTGGATGGCGCAGGAGGTAACGATATTCTCGATGGTGGTTTAGGTGACGATATACTGGTGGGAGGTGCCGGTGACGATCTGCTGATGGGCGGTGCCGGAGCTGATACCTTCGAATGGAATAGCGGCGATCAGGGAACTGTCTCAATGCCAGCCAGTGATCATGTTCAGGACTTTACGGTTGCTGATAATGATAAGCTTGATCTTTCAGGTCTGCTTGACGCGTTAGGTATGACTGATCCGGGTCTTGTTGAGTCTTATCTCAGTCTGACTGAGAATGCTTCTAATCAGGCCGTTTTGAATGTTAAGGATAGTGACGGTGGAAGCGTTGTGCAGGAGATTGTGCTGGATAATGTCAGCATTCAGGATCTGAAAGCTGATCTCAGCCTTGACTCTGGCGCCAGCAATAGTGATCTGCTTAATCAGCTGATCGATCAGTCTAAACTGATTGTTTGATGCATCAAGGGGCGGCCTCTCTGGGGCCGCCCGTTTTTTTGCTCTGCTGCTGGCATCGAACAGCTGTTTCATGTCAGGGTTTGAAACAAAAACTCTGACTAACTATTTGTATATTGGACAATAAATAACAGTGATACAACCACAATCAGACTGGAATTTTGGTACCAGTCGGGATCAGTTTGTTGATCCTTTGCTGGATGCTTTGGTGCTTCTTGGGAAGTATTACGGCAGGCCTGTCTCTGAAGATTCTCTTAGCAGTGGGCTACCGCTGGTTGATAACCGTCTGACACTGGAGCTGTTTCCACGCGCTGCTGAGCGTGCAGGCTTGTCTGCACGGCTGGCAGATCAACCGTTGTTACAGATACATGAACTTTTATTGCCTTGTGTGTTGCTGCTAAAAAATCATAGCTGTTGCATACTCATGTCAATAGATCATGAAGCTGGTACAGCCCGGGTATTGCAACCGGAAAGTGGTGATGGTGAGATCGATCTGACAATCGAAGCCCTTGAAAAAATCTACTCAGGGCATCTGTTTTATATTCGCAAGAAATACCAGTTTGATCAGCGAAGTCCTGATGTTCTTAATACCCGGGAAGGCCACTGGTTCTGGGGCACATTTCGCAGTGCAATGCCGATTTACCGAGATGTATTGATCGCTTCATTATTGATCAACCTTTTCGCCATCGCATCTCCATTGTTTGTCATGAATGTGTATGACCGGATTGTGCCAAACCTGGCATTTGATTCTCTATGGGTGCTAGCCATCGGTGTAGGGCTGGTATTCATTTTTGATTTTATTTTAAAACACTTGCGATCATACTTTATTGATATTGCAGGTAAAAAGCTCGATCTGCAGCTATCGGCTAAAATTTTCGCCAAAGTGATGGGTATACGTTTGGAAGCCCGGCCGCTCTCCGTCGGTGCTTTTGCTAATAATTTGCAATCGTTTGAATCGATTCGTGAGTTCATTACCTCAGCCACACTGGGCGCACTGATTGATCTGCCATTCGCATTAATCTTTTTGCTTGTTATCTGGATTGTGGGTGGGCCGCTGGCTATTGTGCCGTTGGTTGTGATGGTCGTTCTGGTTGCCTACAGTCTGTATATCCAGAAACCCCTGGCAAGGCAGATTGAGCTTACCTCTAAGATCGCCTCACAAAAGCAGGCAACCCTGGTAGAAGGCCTGTCTGGAATTGAAGCTGTTAAAATTAATGGCGCTCAAAGCCAGTATCAGGTGATCTGGGAGCAGGCTGTCAGCAAAATGGGGCAGCACGACATTCAGACCCGTAAGCTGGCTAATGGCGCATCTACGCTGTCTGGTTTTATGCAGCAGATGATGACCGTTGGTATCGTCGTTCTCGGGGTTTATCTGGTCGCCGCCGGTGAACTGAGCATGGGCGGAATTATTGCTTCCGTTATGCTCAGTGGCCGCGCAGTGCAACCACTGGCTCAATTATCCCTTCTGGCAACCCGTTACAATCAGGCTAAGGCATCGATGAGCCTTATCAATAGTGTGATGGATATGCCTGTTGAAGAGGAGGAAGGCAAAAGCTATGTTAGCCGGCCTAAGCTTCAGGGAAAAATTGAATTTGATAAGGTTAGTTTTGCTTATCCCGGTCAGCAAAGCTACGCCCTTAATGATGTCAGCTTTACCATCCAGCCCGGCGAGCGGGTAGCATTGATCGGTGGTATTGGTGCAGGTAAAACGTCTTTAGAAAAACTGATTCTCGGCTTATACCAGTGTACGCAGGGAGATGTTCGCGTTGATGGGGTCAATATTGCTCAGTTACACCCGGCAGACCTGCGACGAAATATTGGTTGTATCACTCAGGATAACCATCTGTTCTTTGGCAGCATTCGTGACAATATCGTTATGGGAGCGCCGTTTACCAGTGATGAAAATCTGTTGCGAGCTGCTGAGTGGGGTGGAGTGACTGAGTTTACTAACCATGATCCGGAAGGGTTAGAGCGCCAGGTGGGTGAATCAGGCAGACAGTTATCGGGAGGGCAGCGTCAGGCGGTTTCAGCGGCCCGGGCTATTGTGATGGACCCGCCAATATTATTATTGGACGAGCCAACCAGTCAGCTGGATCGTAAGTCTGAAGTACGCTTGATGAGTCAGCTCAAATCGCTTGATCGCAGTAAAACAGTGATACTTAGTACTCATAAATCCAGTTTGCTGGATGTTGTTGACCGGATTATCGTGTTGGAAAATGGTCGTTTAGTTGCCGATGGACCTAAGGCCGACGTGGTTAACTGGTTACGTGAAGGTGTCAACCAGCAAAAAGCTAAAAAGGAGGCCAGTGTCTGATGGATGACAAGCACTCAGATCAGTTACCGGCATCTCCGGAAGCTCAATCATCAAAGATGACAAGCGCGCTCGCCTCCATGTCTCAGACGAAACCGGATAAAGCAGTCATCGCGGAAGACATGCATGACTTTGTTGATAATTCAGCAGCCAGCGTATTACTCGACAGGCCCAGAAGTTCGCGTATTTTGCTGTGGGGCGTTGTCTGTTTTGTGCTGATTGCTATTGTCTGGGCCTATTTTGCTGAACTTGATGAGATAACCCGTGGTCAGGGGAGTGTCATCCCCTCACAGCAGATTCAGGTGGTGCAGTATCTTGAAGGAGGTATCCTTAAAGAGCTGTATGTTAAAGAGGGTGACAAGGTAGAAGCGGGACAGCCTTTGTTACGTCTGGATGAGACGCGTTTTTTATCCGACTTCAGGGGACAGGCACAGGAGCAGGCTTACCTGGAGATATCGGCCGCGCGACACAGAGCGGAACTGGCCAGTATCATTATCAGTGATGACCCGGTGAATGATGACTGGCAGGCTCAGGTTAAGGTTGTGCCGCAGTCTATCCAGGTCGAGCCAGAGTGGCAGAAGCGCAATCCTGATCTGCTAGGACGGGAACAATCTCAGCTTCAGGAATATTTACGTAATCTGAGCAACCAGCTGGAAATTATTGGCCGACAAATTCAACAGGGCGATCAGGAAGAGAAAGAACTGGAGTCTAAAATCAGTCACCTTGACCGGTCTTACCGGCTGAGCCTTCGTGAACTGAAGATGACGAAGCCTTTGGCAGAGCAGGGTGTTGTGCCTGAAATTGAGCTTATCAAGCTTGAAAGAGATTTGAATAATAATAAGCAGGAACTCGAAGGAGCGAAGTTGTTGCTGCCTAAAGTCCGGCTAAGTATACAGGAATCGGTTGCGAAACGTCGTGAAATCGCGTTAAATGCACGAAGTGAAAGTCAACAGAAACTGAATGAAAATCTGGCCGAGCTGAATAAGAAAACCGAAGCTCAGGTGAGTTTACGTGACCGGGTAGACAGGACCACCGTTGTCTCCCCCGTACATGGTACGATTAAAACAATTTCTGTTAATACTATCGGCGGTGTGATTCAACCGGGTATGGATCTGATTGAAATCGTACCGACCGAAGATCACTTGCTGATTGAGGCCAAGATATCACCTAAGGATATCGCCTTCCTGCGTCCTGGATTGAATGCAGTGGTACGTCTGACAGCATACGACTTTTCAATATATGGTGGTTTGAAAGGTACTCTGGAACATATCAGTGCGGATACAATAGAGGATGAGAAAGGTAATCTTTATTATCTCATCAGAGTCCGTACTGAAGATACAGATCTTGGGCGAGGAGGTAACTCCTTGCCTATTATTCCTGGCATGATGGCTACGGTCGATATTATGACAGGTAAGAAAAGTGTACTTGATTATTTGCTCAAGCCTATTTTTAAGGCTCAGCAGCAAGCATTACGTGAACGATAACGTTAAGATGGACTTTATCCGGGGGGAACGGTTCTATGGGTAAGATAAACAGAGTCAGTGCGGGTGCACTGGCTATAGTGCTTTGGTCGGGAACTGTCTCGTCACAGACGCTGGTTGAAGCCACTGCATTTGCTATTGGTAACTCGCCAGATGTAGCAATTGTAAAAAACCAGTACCTCAGCCGGGTTGAGCAGATAGGTCAGGCCAGAGCGGGTTTTAAACCTAAAGTGGACCTTGCGTTAGGCTGGGGTAATGAATGGACTAACAGTCCATCGACCCGGGCTTCAACCAATAGTTCTGATTATGTTGATCTGCAACGTGGTGAAGCATCCCTGACAATGAGTCAGTTATTATATGATGGGCAGCGTACCAAAAACGACAGTGACCGCACGACTGCTGAAGCTGAGGCACAACGCTTTCAACTCTGGAGTGTGGCTGAAAATACTACACTGGAAGTAGCCGATGCTTATATGAGTGTGATTAATGCTCAGGAGTCATCGACGCTGGCTGCTGCTAATCTTGAATCCCATATCGAAATTCTTGATGGCATTCGTAAGCGCTCTGATCATGGGCTGGGATCTGCTTCTGACCTTTCACAGGTGAAAGGACGTCTGAGTCGGGCACATACCAACTACCTTGCAACAGATAATAACGTTCTGGACGCGAAGGCACGTTATTACAAAGTGGTAGGTCAGGAAGCGGTTGGCCTGGTTAAACCTGTCCCTGTCGATGAATATATGCCGGTGTCTTATGAGGAGGCACTGAAGCGCGCGGGTAAGATCCATCCGACATTGCTGTCAGCTCAGCTTGATGTGGATGCTGCGGTTGCTCAGCTGAAAATCAGAGACTCTGATTTTCATCCGGATGTCCGCCTGGAACTCGGGGGTACCTGGAATAACAATATGGACGGAGCCGTCGGTTATAATAATGACCTGACAGCAATGATTCGTATGCGTTATAACCTGTTCAACGGTGGTGCAGATAGTCATCGTAAGAAAGAAGCGTATTATCAGCTAATGGAAGCCAGTGCTATCCGTGATCGTGCACAGCGCGAAGTTGCCCAGGGAATGAGCCTGTCATGGAATGCCTATCAGCTACTTGAGCGTCAGATGGAGTTTCTTGAAGATCATGTGATCGAAGCAGAGAAAACCCTGGATGCATACAAGCAGCAGTTCAGTCTTGGACGGCGTACACTGGTCGACCTTCTTGATGCTGAAAACGAGCTGTTTGAAGCCCGTAAAGAACTGTTAAAAGCGGATAAAGATCGTGTGATGACACAGTTCCGGGTACTCAACGCTATGGGTGATCTGCTGACCGTTCTTAACCTTAATCGGGAATCTATCCTGACAAGTGAAGATCAGGCTGAGGTTGCTTCTCTGCGCAACTGATCTTTCCTGTTGGTCTGTAAATCTTCAGCGTTTAATATCTGATGCTGTTGATTTGCAGGCTGATTAATTTCTGTTATTCCGCTATAATCCCCGCCTTTTTAAACAGCCTCCTGAAAGTGTATATGAGCGAAGAACTGGCAAAACAGCAGAAAACCCGGCTAAATAAATTACAGAAACGACTGCGTCGGGAAGCCGGACGTGCTATCGAAGATTTTAATATGATCGAAGATGGCGACAAGGTGATGGTATGTCTGTCCGGGGGCAAAGACTCTTTTGCCATGCTCGATATTCTGATGAATCTGCAAAAAAGCGCACCGATCAGCTTTGAGATTATAGCGGTCAATCTCGATCAGAAGCAGCCCGGGTTTCCTGAACATGTACTGCCAGAGTATCTGACTCAGATAGGAGTGCCGTTTCATATCGTTGAACGGGATACATACTCGGTTGTTAAAGAGCTGGTTCCCGAAGGTAAAACGACCTGTGCACTTTGTTCCCGTCTGCGACGGGGAACCCTGTATGGCTTTGCTGAAGAGATCGGCGCCAATAAAATTGCCCTGGGGCATCACCGCGACGATATACTGGAAACCTTTTTCCTGAATATGTTTTATGGCGGTAAGCTAAAATCGATGCCGCCAAAACTGGTAAGCGATGATGGCAAAAATATGGTTATTCGCCCTCTGGCCTATGCGCGGGAAAAAGATATTGCCGCCTATGCCGAGTTGCGCGAATTTCCTATTATTCCCTGTAATCTGTGCGGTTCTCAGGATGGTTTGCAGCGCCAGGTGGTTAAAGAGATGTTGCAGGATTGGGATAAACATCATCCGGGCCGCATTGAAACCATGTTCCGTTCGTTGCGACATGTGGTCCCCTCACACCTTGTTGATACTGAGCTATTTGATTTTAAGACGTTACAGCGTGGCTATCCCCACGGTATCGCTAATCCGTCATCTGCTATAAATCCTGGCGTTAGTGGCAACATGCCGGAAATGATTGATATCCTCTCTTTATGAAAATCTGGGTTGATGCGGATGCCTGCCCAAACGTGGTAAAGGAAATCCTGTTTCGTGCTGCAGAACGGTTAGGGGTTACAACCGTTCTGGTGGCGAATAAGATGTTGCGAACCCCGCCGTCGGCTTTTATTAGCGCCGTCCAGGTGCCGGCGGGTTTTGATGTTGCCGATAATTATATTGTTCAGAAGAGTGTCCCGGGTGATCTGGTGATTACTGCTGATATTCCGCTTGCTTCAGAAGTGCTTGATAAAGGTGCACATGCGCTTAATCCCCGGGGCGAGTTTTATACACCAGAGAATATTCGTCAGCGTTTGAATATGCGTGATTTTATGGATCAGTTACGCAGTTCAGGCATCGACACAGGTGGTCCGGCGAAGCTGACGCAACAGGACCGGCAGCAGTTTGCTAATCAGCTGGACCGGTTTTTAGCAAAGCATATTCAGAGATAAACCTGCTGTACTTTTTTCCTGTACTGAACAGGGTCTGTCCCGCCTGTAGCCTATTGTCATCCCGCTCGTTTTTTTATTTTAAAATAAGGGAAATCCTTTATTTTTTGTCGGTTTTGTTTTAGCGTTTCCTCTCTTGATAACAATAACTGAGGTTGCTATGAGTGACACGCTACTGATTCGAGACGATGCAGACGGGGTTTGCACGTTAACACTTAATCGTCCTGATGCTTACAACTCCCTTTCAATGGAACTGATGAACGCTCTCATCGATGCTTTTGATGCTCTTGCTGATGATCTGTCCGTGCGCGTTGTGGTGCTGCGGGGAAGTGGCCGGGGATTTTGTTCCGGGCATGATCTGAAGCAGATGTTGGGCGAGGGTGAGGAGAGTTATTATCAGTGTACTTTTGAGACCTGCTCGAAACTGATGCAGCGTATTGTCAATCTGCCCATTCCGGTGATTGCTCAGGTGCATGGTGTCGCCACGGCGGCAGGTTGCCAGATTGTAGCGAGTTGCGATCTGGCGGTTGCCACTCAATCATCACGTTTTGCAACGCCCGGTGTTAATATTGGTTTATTCTGTTCAACACCGATGGTGGCCCTGAGCCGCGCCGTGAGCAAAAAACATGCGATGGAGATGCTGTTACTCGGTGATATGATCAGTGCGGAAAAAGCGGCTGATATTGGCCTGGTTAACTGGGTTGTTTCCGACGAATCTCTCGGAGAGAAAACCCTTGAAGTCGCCGGTAAAATTGCTGCCCGTTCCCGCAAAGCGATCTCTATCGGTAAACAGGCATTCTGTCGACAGATAGATAAGCCTTTGGATGAGGCTTATATTGAGTGCAGTCGTGTGATGACCGAAAATATGCTCACTCATGATGCCGGTGAAGGTATCGATGCATTTATCAATAAGCGTAAACCTGAGTGGCAGCATCGTTGAGACCTCATATCAAAGAGGTTCTCCCGGCAGGAAAAAGACGCATTTATTGCGTTTTTTTATGCGCAGATCCTGGTGCTGACAGCTAACAAAAAGTTTAGTCTCAACGGCTTTTGTTGACTGTCTTATTTGATGCTGGATATTTGTCCATCGTGGATTATTTAAAGGAGTGAGAGAATCTGATGAATCGTCGTGCAGTCATTAAGATGTTAGCGAGCGGCGCAGCACTGATGGGGATGGGCGTGTTGACGCCTCGTCTGGCGCTGGCAGTATGGAATAGATCAGCATTTGAAGCGGTTAGTCAGTCTGTGGCGGTCAGGGCTCTGTTGGGTGCGACCCCGCAGCCTACCGATCAGATTGTTCTGCAAGCGCCAGTTACCGCCGCTGATGGCTCTGTGGTGCCGGTTAGTGTGAAGACATCGCTGACCCCGGTAGAGTCGATCAGTTTGTTTGTTGATGGCAACCTGTACCCGCTTGTGGCTGAGTTTCTTATTCCCAATGGTACTGAGGCGGCCGTGTCGACGCGAATCCGGATGGATAAATCGTCAACCATCACGGCGGTCGTTAAAGCACAGGGGGGGCTATGGAGTGCCTCACAATACACGACAGTCACCGTCGGTGGATGTGACGGACAGTTGATAGCCAGGAGGATATAGGCGCGATGGCTGAAATTATAAAGGTGAGTGCCGAGGTCCAGGGTGATATGACGCGTGTTAAACTGCATATCAAACATGCGATGGAAAACGGACGTCGGGAAGATAAAGAGACGGGTCAGCTGATTCCTGCCAGTTTTTTGCGCGAGATCCACGTGACTCATGGTGATAAAACCGTATTTGCTGCCAATCTGGGCATCGGTATCGCCAAAGATCCGTTTTTCTCCTTTAGCTTTTTGGGGGGCGTGAGTGGTGATGTGCTGACTATCAGCTGGTTGGAAAATAGCGGTGAGTCTGGCAGCCACACAGCCACTATTAAGTAGTCAGGCTGATTAAAACGTACTCATCGCGATATTAATAAATGGCGGTCTCTCCTTTTCGCCGCTTTCTTTTTCTTTTGACGGATTGTGTTACCCGGGCAGGGAAAGCGGTTCTACTCTGACGGTCCATCCGCTAGAATAGGCGCACTATTGGGAAGGAGAAAATTGTGAGTCGAATCGTTTTACTGGCTCTTCTGAGTTCATTTCTACTGACGGGCTGCAATGCGGCCGGTGTGCAACCCGATATAAGCCAGCCGGTTGAACCCCAGGTGACCCCGCCTCCTGTTTCTGTTGATCAGTCGGCGGAATTTGAAAAGCTGAATAGCCGTATTACCCTGTTACAAGAACAGTTTCTCGAGCTCAAAGTGCAGAACAGTTCAGTGGCAGAGCGTGTGCAGTTATTACTGACGCAGTTTCAGGTTCTGGCTCAGCAAGTGAAGCGCTCTGCCGTCGAAAAAAAAGGAAATACTCAGCCGGATAGCGGTTTGACGGAAGTGATGCAGCGACTCGACCAACAGTTGACCGAATTACAGCAGATTGCTCCGGAGCTGGGTGGCGGTGACCCGTTTAAACTGGCCAGCTGCTATACCGCAAAAGGGCAGTGGGTGATGATACGTTTCAACCGTTTTTCTGGTGAAAGCTGGATATCAGCCGCAAACAGCTGGCAGCCGCTTGAGGAAGAACAGACTCCCTCCATTTCCTCCTATGATATTCAGCTGTTGCAGGCCAATGGTGATGTGAAAGGCTATGTTGCCGCTCGCATTGATCATAACAGCGGTGATAGTTGGTGGTTGAATCAGAATACCTGGGTTAAGTATCAGCAATAATCACCACTCTCATTTATGACACCCTGAATTTCTATTATCCATGATGAACGAACGAACACCTGAAAGCCTGATCACTCTCTTTAACGGATTGTTCAGTGAGACCTACAATACCGTGCTGGTTCGCGGTGATGATGAGCCGATATATCTACCGGCTGATGCCACTGATTCCAGGCATCGTATAATTTTCGCCCACGGTTTCTTTGCCAGTGCTCTGCATGAGATCAGTCATTGGTGTGTTGCTGGAGAAGCCAGGCGACAGCTGGTTGATTTTGGCTACTGGTATAAGCCAGATGGCCGGACGGCGGAAGAGCAGGCTGAATTTGAGAAAGTCGAAGTTAAGCCCCAGGCGTTGGAATGGCTGCTATCAGAAGCTGCCGGGCACAAGTTTCACTTCAGTGCCGATAATCTTGGAAGCGACATTGGCGCCAGTGATACGTTTAAGAAAAACGTACATCAGCAGTTGAACCGCTATCTCAGCGAGGGTATTCCTGAACGTCCTGCGGCCCTGATACGCGAACTGCAGCGTTATTATGGAACGGGTGAGTTGCGGCCAGAACGCTTTTCACTTATTGGTAAATAAAAAAAACCGGCAAGAGTTGCCGGTTTTTTTATGGCTTTAGCGCATTACTGCATTTGCTTTTTCATATTGTGCATCTTCATATCGCCCATGCCAGACATTACACTCTTTACCTTAATATCAAGTTTGTCAGAGCTGCCATCGCTGAAGTTCAGTGTCAGATCGATGGTGTCATCGTTTGCCAGGTTTTGCTTCAGTCCGATCAGCATGATATGCAGTCCGCCAGGTTTAAGCTCAACCTCGCCATTCGCTTTAATGTCGATTTCAGGAATTTTACGCATCATCATCACCCCGTTTTCCTGGGTATGGGTATGCAGCTCGACGACTTTAGCGACTGAAGAGGATGCAGAAACCAGAGCGACATCCTCATCGCCATTATTTTTCAGGGTCATAAAAGCGGCGCTGTTGGGCTGTCCCGGTGGCACAGCACGCGCATAGGGTTGATCAACATTGACTTCGGCAAGGGCCGAAGCAGACAGTGTCAGAGCAGCAACCAGAGTAATCAGCTTTTTCATAATAGTCCTATTTGTAACAATGCTTTTGAGAATAGTTATATTCATGCTGCCTGATATCCGTTAGATGTCAGAGCAGTTTTTTAATGTCAGCCACTAGCACATCGGGTGACGTTCCATGGGTGACCGAGTTGCTTAATTCGCCCTGTTTATTTATCAGATAGATACGCGAAGAGTGATCAACGGCATAGCCCATGGCCGAATCTTTCATGTCCACCATGCGGTAAAAAGCACCGTACTGGCCAACCACCTGGTCAACCTCGTCCCGGCTGCCGGTGAGTCCAATAATGGATGGGTGGAAGAAGGCGCTGTATTCGGCCAGATGTGCAGGAGAATCGCGGTCAGGGTCGACGCTGATGAAGATCGGCTGAACCTGACTGCGCTGATCTGCATCAAGGTCTTTCATCGACTGTGAAATCACGGCCAGTGATGTTGGGCAAACATCCGGACAGTGCGTATAACCGAAATAGAGCAGTACCACTTTACCTTTGAAATCATGCAGTGAAACATCCCCATTTACACTGTGAAGTGTAAAGTCTCCTCCCAGAGATTTCAGCATTGGCTGAGCCGTTGTACTGGTTTTGGGTGACATTATATAGGCTGTAACAATGCCTGCCAGCAGGACCAGCGTCAGAAGTAACAGATTGCGCAGTGTTGTTAGATTGTTTGCCATTATTTTGCTCTGAACTCAAACCATGTGGTAAGCGGGCCAGCAGCGGTTTCTGCTGAGACCGTCAGCCTCCAGAGCATCTCCCCGGTGGTACAGACCGCTAATTCACCTTTGCCAATGAAATCACCTGGCTTGTTTTCGACAGGTGTTAATTCAGTTTGATTGATACCCATAAACATCTCACTACCCTGAAGGTTAATCATCACTTTGCTGGCTGTGGTGCCATTGATGCGGAGCTGGTAGTTCAGCGGGACCAGAGAACGGACAGGCCTGGGCTGAATGTCCAGCGTCATGCTGACCTCTCCCATATTGACGGAACAACTCTGCTTATTCAGGTCGCAATCGCTGGCAAAACCGGGTGCCTCTGCGTTTGGCAAACTGAACATCGAAGAGCCAAGCCATACTGCCATAATAAATGCCCCCAGCAGGATCAGATACAGGTATTGCGATCTGTTTTTTGGGACGTTGGATTGGTCCATTTCCGGGCTTTTCCTCTGAAGTGAATTGTCACCGATCCCTCTGAGGATCTGAATGTGACAAATTGTCGCATTATCAATGCGGTAACGAAATGATGCATTGTTATATTTCGTTGCATAATGCTGTTGTGAAAACCGCTTGAAAACCTGCAACGGTGGCCAATCTACCTCATCACTGCGGTTAACACAGCTGTATAGATTGATTTGCCTTAGCCGATATCGCACACTTGCGTGAACAGAACTTGACGGACTGAACGATGGAGTGGGATAAGCTACTGACAACCAAGCGTTATGGACATGAAAATCTGACTCCGGAAGAGGTAGGGCGCAGCCATTTCCATAAGGACCACGATCGGATAATTTTCTCCAGTGCCTTTCGCCGCTTAGGGCGTAAAACTCAGGTGCACCCGCTATCACTCAACGACCATATCCATACCCGTCTGACTCACAGTATCGAGGTGGGCAGCCTGGGGCGCAGTCTGGGTATCCGTGTGGGGGAGTTGTTGCAGGAACAGTTGCCGTCCTGGATCAGCCCGCATGATCTGGGGACTATCGTTCAATCAGCCTGTCTGGCCCATGATATAGGCAATCCTCCTTTTGGTCATGCGGGGGAGTACGCTATTCGTGACTGGTTTAAACATAAAGCACCACAACACTATCTCGAAGAACTAACCGCTCCAGAGCTGCTTGATCTGCAAACCTTTGAAGGTAACGCCCAGGGGTTCAGAGTTGTCACCCGGATTGAAAACAATCTGTTTGATGGGGGGCTGCGACTCACCTATCCAACGCTGGGGACGCTGCTGAAATACCCATGGACCGTAGAGCGGGCAGGAAAAAAGGGAAAATTCAGCAGTTTTGGTACCGAGCGGGAGATTCTTAATGCGCTGGGGCGAGAGCTGGGCCTGGTTAAGCTGGGGGAGGAATACTGGTGTCGCCATCCGTTGGCGTTTCTGGTGGAAGCTGCCGATGATATCTGCTATGCGATACTCGATCTGGAAGACGCGATTGAGCTGAACATACTCAGCTTTGATGATGTAAAACCGATCATGCTACAGATCTGTGGTGATCTTAACTATGAAGATGAGATCTTTTTCACTCAGGCATCTGCACGACGTAAAATATCGGCCCTGAGGGGCATGGCCATGGAAAATATGGTCGAATCGACGGTGTCGGCATTTATGGCGAATCTGGTGCCGATAATGGCGGGAGAATACACCGGTGAACTTCTGGCTGATGGTGATTCCAGCGTTCGGGAGGGGCTGGAAAAAGCGAAAACACTGGCCCGTGAACGGGTGTTTCCGGACAATCGTAAAGCAGAGCTCGAGGTCGGTGCATACAGTACTCTGGGGTCTTTGCTGGATTCCTTCTGTGCTGCCGCCTATGAGCAACATACGCAGAGTAGTGAACAGCTCAGTTATCGCAGTCAGAAGATTATCAGCCTCATGGGCATTCATAGCCCCAACCCTGAATGGCCGCTTTATCAATCCTATATGCGGGTACTCGATTTTATAGGCGGAATGACCGACAATTATGCAGCCTATCTGTCGCGGCAGATCGGCGGTATGTCTGTTAATTAAATGCAACTTATAACCCCTAAGGTATTTTCTGGTGTCGATGCGTGATCAGCTAAGTAATTTGGTTTTCTCAACTGAAAAAGGGCAGCTTTGTCCTGGATGTAAAGAGGCGGTTGATCAATGTATCTGTGATCAGCTGGCGGATCAGCAACGACTTGGCAGTCTGGATGGTGTTGTACGGATTCGCCGGGAAACGTCAGGCAGAAAGGGCAAAGGTGTGACAACCATCACCGGTGTCCCGCTGGCCGAAAAAGAATTAAAAGTACTGGCTAAAAAACTGAAGCAACAGTGTGGCACCGGTGGTTCATTAAAAGATGGCGTCATCGAGATACAGGGAGATCATCGGGAAAAGCTTAAACAGTTGCTGGAGCAACAGGGGTATAACGTAAAACTGGCCGGGGGCTGAGAATGGTGTCGCCAAAGCGTAAAAAGATCTGTAAACAGTGTCTGATGATCCGTTTTATGCTGTTGTTTCTCGCTGTTGTCGGTATATTCATATTAAACGGCATCTATCAGTTTCTTAACTGATAGGCTCTGCCCAGGCGGGAAGCCAGTCTATTAAACAGGGAATAATGATTATGTTGCGAAATGATTGCTCTGCCGGCATTGCCCCGGCTATTACCCGTCTAACCATGGCGGTATTAGTTGTGCTTATCGCCTTGAGCACACTGGCTGTCTCCGGTGCCTCAGCAGACATACTGCATTATGTCGATGCAAACGGACGCAAAGTCTTTGTCGATAGTCCGCATAAAATTCCTCCACAATTCCGGCATCAGAGTCAGCAGGTTGAAACCGAAGTTTTGTCAGAAGAAGACATGGAGATCCGTCAGCAACGTCGCCAGCAACAATCCGCTGACTACGCCCGGAAACAACAGATACGTAAGCTGGAAAGAACGCTGACAAAAATGACGACACCGGTTAAAGTCATCGGCAATCAGGTACTGGTTCCGGTCCGAGTTTTCTGGCGTGGACGCCGGGTCAGCCTGAATCTTTTGCTGGATACTGGTGCCAGTATAACCGTACTGCATAAGGACCGGGTGAACTCATTACAAGCATCCAGTCGTGATTCCAGTTATGCGCAGGTTGCCGGTGGGGGCTTGATTAAAACTGAACGTGTGGTCTTTGATCGTATAGAACTGGGGCCATATAGCATTGAAAACAAATCCGCTGCAGTGATTGAAACTTCTGGGCCGCAGTCATTTGACGGGCTGCTGGGGATGGATATTCTCGGCGGAGGTCGTTACAACGTCGATTTTGCTCAGCGTGTCATCGTCTGGGCGCCCGAAAAGTATAAGGCGCTGACGCAAAAGCTGGAGGAATTGAAAAATCCTCCAGAAGAAACTGAGTGACAGAAGCCGGGACTCAATAAGATATCATCAGGGATGGCCGCTCAGAGCGGTGTTTCAATCAGGAGAAATATCTCAGCCAGCTTAGATCCAGCGTAGCTTTGAGAAGCTTGAAAACCGGTCTATAGATCATCAGCGTCAGGATGTGCTTGTTTCATTATCTGACACAATGTCGGAACCAATTAAGCTATTAATCCTTAGCAAGGATGCAGGTACGCAATGGGCAGAGCAGGAATCAGCTATCAGGCAACAGAACATTACCGGATCATCGAAAGCGTTCCCCGTAAGCACGGGGCCGTTATTTCTATATTAAATGTTTCATAATATGGGGGTGCCCCCTTTGATCTTATAACTCCAGTTCTGCGAGTTTCAGGTCGAGTGTTGCCTTGAGTAGTTTGTACAGCCGGATGGCGGCGTTGATCTCTTCTTTGCGGTTAGTCAGACTTTCAATGTTTAAACCAAGGGGGATGCCCAGACCGCCACAGGCTTCCAGGATCTGGTCCAGATTATTACGGCAGATGCGGATCGATTCACCCAGCGGATTATTAGCATCGAGAATGCGGTGACAGGTTGCCTGTGGCACTGAGATGCCAAGCCACTCCATGAACTCCAGTGTTTTGGCACTGCCGCAGGGTGAGAAGGTCAGAATAATTCGTTTTGGTGCGATACCTCGTTCTTTACACTCACGGGCGTAGGAGCTGAGCAGGTCGATGGTTGCCTGAGGGTTGTAAACTGCCTGAGAAACAAAGAATTCGCATCCCTGTGCGCTTTTCTCCAGCAGTCGCAGGTGTTCATTGCCTTTGCTGGCATGACGTTCGGCGATTGTGACACCACCTAAGTTAAAATTGAGACTGTGGTCGTTGAGTGCTTTATAGGCTTGCGGCAACGTTAGCTTGATATCACCGTCAGATGAGGGGCTGCCGACCAGTACGATATCCCGAACACCATGAGGGCACCAGGCGCGATCCAGCCATTCATTGAAATCATCCTCATTGCGTTGCGAAACGCTTTTGTAGGTGATTACCGGACGGCCTGACTTTTCCCGCAGAATGGCGGAATATTCCCGGGGATCATGGGTGTTCATAAAAGGGAAAGGACGGGGCTTATCAATGCGACTGCTTTCATCCTGAATGTCGTAAACAATGACACCGTCATAATCGATCTGTTGCAGTCGTTCCAGCAATTTATCGCCAATCTCAGATACCTGAGCCATTGAAACAGACGATTTCGGCGGTGTTGTGCCAATAAAATAGACGCCACGTTTCGGGTCGGCGAATTTCTGTTTCAGTAATGAGTCGCTCATTTTAGTATCCGTTAATGTTTAAGCTGCTATACGTCTTTGATTTGACGTTAAGTTCGGGTGTTTAATTACGATCTATTCTAACAATGAATGGCTTTCATGTGTTTAAGTTATAAGGTGAAATTTTTTGCAGACAGTATGAGCCGATTTAATGTCAGCTGAAATACAATATGGGTAATAGCGATTCAGTGTGTAAGGGGGAGAGTGTGAGCGACAACAGAGTAGATCTTGAATCGATTCAGCAACAACTGACAGCCACGGCCGAAGAGGGGCAGACAATACCTCCCGTACATCTCTGGAAGCCTGATTACTGTGGTGATCTGGATATACAGATCAAGCGTGATGGACGCTGGATTCATGAAGGGGGCGAGATTAAACGTCCGGCGATGGTGAAACTGTTTTCCAGTATTCTATGGCGCGAAGGTGATCAGTATTTCCTGGTAACACCGGTCGAGAAAGTGGGGATAGCGGTTGACGATGTTCCTTTCTTTTTTACCCGCCTTGAGGTTCGTCAGGGAGAGCAGGGACAGGAGCTGGTGTTTACCTCTTCGACCGATGATGTCGTTGTTGCATCAGCTGAGCACCCTTTGAGAGTCGTGATTAACCCGCACACCGGTGAACCCTCTCCTTACCTGATGGTGCGCTATGGTATGGAAGGTCTTTTAAGCCGTAATGTGTTTTATGAGCTGGCTGAGCTTGCAGAAGAGCGAGAGGGAGCGTTTGGGGTTGAGAGCTGCGGGGAGTGGTTTGCTCTTTAGTTGCTGTGCTGCAATGACCTATCTATGGGCCAACTGATAGTGCGTGTCGGCTTAAAACTCTCTGTCATCAGGTTATTGAGAATAACCCCCGAGTTCACAATAGGCGTTGGCAGAGATCTTTTCTGAATAAACAGCTGCTGTTATGTCTGCCTGATCCGTCTGCATCAGACAATTTGAGTGCAGAGCACTGAGGGCAGAGCAATCAGCTGATATTCACCTGATCGCCATTAGTACAGTCGTTGGCTGTTCAGTCGAGAAATAGAAAGGTAGATCAAGCAGCCCTGGCAGGCTGCTTTTGCCAATCTGAATGCAACAATGATATCCATGAATTTTGTGACAGATACAATCTGCGTCGTCAGATCTGCGGATGTTTCTTCAGGGTTTCAATGAGAACCTGCATCTCATCAAATGTACCGATGGTGATGCGCAGATAGTTATCGATACCCGGTTTGCTGAAGTGCCTGACCAGCAGGTTATTGCTGCGCAGATATTGCATCAGTTCGGCACCACTGATGGAGTCATGGCGGGTGAAGACAAAGTTAGTTTTAGAGGGGATCACTCTGAAGCCAAGTTGTTCCAGTTGTGCTGTGGTCCATTCCCGGCAATCGATGATCTTCTGATTGGTCTGATTGAAGTATTCGTCATCTTCAAGTGCAGCTACCGCTCCGACAATTGCCAGACTATCTAAAGGATAGGAGTTAAACGAGTTTTTAACCCGTTCCAGACCCGCTATCAGGTCTTTATGTCCGAGTGCAAAACCGATACGCAGGCCGGCCAGGCTACGTGATTTAGAGAATGTCTGAATAACCAGGACGTTATCATATCTATTAATCAGTTCAACCGCTGAGCGGCCACCAAAATCGATATAGGCTTCATCAACGATCACCAGCGATTCGTTGTTTTTCTGCAACAAGCATTCGATCTCATCCAGCTCGATTAGTCGTCCCGTCGGTGCATTGGGATTAGCGAAGATGATTCCGCCATTAGGCTGCTGGTAATCAGCAAAATCAATTGCAAAATCGTCAGTCAGTGGCATCTGGCGGTACTTAATATCGTACAGATTGCAGTAGACATCGTAGAAGCTGTAGGTGGTTTCCGGCAGTAATATTGGCTGCTCCTGACGGAAAAAAGCCATGAAGGCCAGCGCCAGAACCTCATCGGAACCGTTGCCGACGAAAATGTTGTCGTATTGCAGTTGAAAATGATTTGCCAGAGACTGCTTAAGCGCTGTGGCATCCGGGTCACAGTAAAGTCGCAAGCGGTCTGTCGGATAGTTATTAATCGCCTCCGCCACCCGGGGAGAGGGCGGATATGGATTTTCGTTAGTATTCAGTTTAATCAGGTTATCAACCTTTGGCTGCTCACCCGGTACATAGGGGGTTAGCTGGCTGATGGCCGGGCTCCAGTATTTACTCATGATGGTTCGCGTGTCGCTATATAAGGAGATTGCATAAAGTGCGTTGCGGGGATGGAAGGGCTTCCCGGGCGTCGCTGTTGACCTTAGCATATCAAATAGCCGCTCATCCTCGCTATACCGTTTCAGCAGGCTATAAAAATAAGGCACAAAAAAACTGCCCGGAGGGAAGGGGGCCTCCGGGCAGTTTCGGTCTTACTTAGCTTGTTGATGTAATTATATAGAGAGTAATACAGCGATAAAGTTCAGCAAAAAATTACATTTTTAAATTTATAACTCAGTGTGGGTGGCTGCGAGGGCGGCAACGACGGTGGCTGGACGATGGGATAAAGATAAAAAGTGTATAAAAAAACTGCCCGTAGGGAAGGGGGTCCTACGGGCAGTCCGGGTCTTGCATATAACGTTGATGTATAACTTTAGAGACAGCTGTTCAGGTAAAGTTCATAAAAAAATTAATTTTTTTTTATTTTTTTGATTATTTTTATAACTATATGATTTTTATAGGTATAAATTTTTATCAATCATCAAGTGTACACTCTTTTTCTCTGCTGAGAATGTTAAATTGCTTGCTTAAATTACTTTGTAAGCGATTCAGCGACAGGGTGATTGTAACGGGCGACAAGCATGGCGGCGATGCTGCTTACGGTTGCTATCGTTTATTATTCAGCTCCGGTAATCGTTCTGCTTTGCTGCCACTATTGCATACCTGGGATCGCTTTGATTCGGCTCCTTGGCTGATACCCGGAGGCTTTTTACCTCGCTTGCATCAACCAGCGCCGCAGCCGATACTTGAGTGAGAGATCTGAGGAAGCTGTTTCACGTTATTGCGCCTATCAATGCGGTATTGTGCAGAGAGCTTGGATTGAACTTGAACCGAACCGATATTTTGAGTCGAGAGTCAACAACGGGAATCTGTCTGAATGCATGAGATGTCGATTTGTGAAGGGATCATTCAGGTACTGGAAGAGCAGGCGGTCAGTCAGGGGTATCTGCGGGTTAAAACCGTTCACCTGGAGATAGGCCCGCTGGCAATGGTTGAGACAGGGGCATTACGTTTTTGTTTTGATGCGGTTACCCGCAATACTCTTGCGCAAGGAGCAAGTTTAGACATCACTGCGTTACCTGGTAAGGCACTCTGTCAGCAGTGTGGCAGGTCCGTCAGCATAACAACCCGTTATGATGCCTGTAGTGAGTGCGGTAGCTATCAGTTGCAGGTCACTCAGGGCGAAGAGTTAAGAATAAAAGAGCTGGAGGTGGAGTAATCATGTGTACAGTATGTGGTTGTGGTGAAGGCAACGTATCGATTGATGGGCATGATCACCATTCAGGTCATGCACACGAACATGGTCGTTATAACGCTGATAGCGATTCCCATCGTCATAGCGGCACAGCCATGACTGCCATGGGAGATAATCTTGATTTCGGCCAGGGAGCCGCACATGCTCACGCTCCGGGTCTGAGTCAGACACGCATGATACAGATCGAGCAGGATATTCTCGGTAAAAACGATCGCTATGCGGAACAAAACCGCCAGCGTTTTGATGCTATGAATCTGTTTGCGCTGAATCTTGTCTCCAGCCCCGGTTCGGGAAAAACGACCCTGCTCACAGCCAGTCTTGAACAGATCAAGGGACGTTGTCCGGTGGCTGTAATTGAGGGGGATCAACAGACGGCTAATGATGCCGACCGGATACGTGCAACCGGGGTTCAGGCGGTGCAGGTAAATACTGGTAAGGGCTGTCATCTGGATGCGCACATGGTGGGGCATGCAATGGAGCGCATTAATGATCTGTCAGGCGGGCTGTTGTTTATCGAAAATGTGGGTAATCTGGTTTGCCCGGCCGCGTTTGATCTTGGCGAAGCCCATAAAGTCGCAATTCTTTCCGTTACCGAGGGTGAAGATAAACCACTTAAATACCCTGATATGTTCTATGCCGCCGATCTGATGTTGCTGAATAAAACAGACCTTCTGCCTTATCTTGATTTTGATGTAGAGCGGTGTATTGCAGCAGCTAAGCAGGTAAACCCTGATATCGATGTTATTCAGGTATCCGCCCGTTCTGGAGAAGGAATGGGTGAGTGGCTGAACTGGATTGAGCAGCACCGGGTTGCCCGTATTCGTCAACGGATCGAGCTGCTTGAGGAGCAGATTTCACTGCTGCAGGGGATGCTGTAAGGGGCCGGCAAGCATCTGACCTGGTTTTGAAAATTGCCAAGGTCAACATAAAAAAAAGCCCTGCATGTGCAGGGCCTTAAAGGGAACTAAGTGATATTTACTTAGTTAATTTGGTCACTTCAGCCATCGCTTCTTCACCAGCTGATTTAGCCAGTTCAGAGAATGCTTCGCCCTGAGCTTTCAGCAGTTCGAACAGAGTAGTGTTCGCTTCAACATTGAATTTAACAACGTCTTCAGGAGTTTTCAGTTGTTTAGCTTTTTCAGCTTCAGTTTTGAAGAAAGCAGCCAGGTCTTCACCGGCTTTTTTCTGCAGCTCAACAGACTTAGTGATAGTCGCAGCTTGCATTTCCATCAGGGTTTTTACAGATTCGAAAGACTTAGTGAAATCGATAGTGTTAGTCATGGTCGTTCTCCATTAATTTATATGCTGCAGTGCACAATAGAATCTATTGTAGGCATCTCTGTAACGAAGTCAAATGTTTTTTTGTGCAGTGCACAAAAAATAATTGATGGGTTTAATCTGCTATGGATACGTTACTGACGCTACAAAAAAGCCCGGTAGTTTTCACCACCAGGCTATTCCAGAACAGCGGGGCTATCAGCTAGCCAGCTTCTTAATTTCAGAGATAGTTTCTTCGCCAGACTCTTTGGCCAGAGCGGAAAATGCTTCGCCCTGGGCTTTCAGCAGTTCATAAAGAGACTTATTTGATTCGATGTTGAAGCTGACAAACTCTTGAGGTGTTTTCAGTTCTTGGGCTTTTTCAACTTCAGTTTTGAAAAAGTCAGCCAGTTCTTCAGCAGATTTTTTCTGCAGCTCAACGGTTTTAGTGATGGTCGCCGTTTGCAGGTTCATCAGCGTCTGAGCAGATTCAAAAGGCTTTTTAAAATCAAAAGTAGTGTTGATCATAGTCGTCTCCATATGGTTATGATGCGGTGCACAATAAAAGCTATTCTAGTTAAAATTACCGGGCCGTCAAGCGTTTTGGCGGCGCACAAATAATATTTACTGAGAGCAGCTTAGCAGCCAGCGATGACTGTTGGGTGACAGCGTCAGCGCTGCAAAGTGGAGGTGACTTTTACCGGTTGCATTTGAAAAATATCAGTATCAGAAACGGGTCCGGATTGATAGTGATGCTTAGCGGAGGTGACACTCAGTCGCTTAGATTGAGCGCTTGTTTAAGTTGCTCTATCACCTTGGTTGAGAGGCGGTTAATGCGTATTGAGTTTGTTTGCGGATCAAACTCTATTTCACTGTTGCTGTTGATATGCCCCAGTGAACGGCGGGAGAAATCCAGTTGCCAGTTATCCATCTTCGCTTTTACCTGGGTATAAGCATTAATTGTACTGGTATGCGGCTGAAATTCCTGGCTTACCTGATAACTGTCGGAATTGGCGAATTTGCTGAACGTACCACTCGCCTGCTGTGCTTGTTCCGGGGGCATATGGTTTTCGAATATTTTCTCAACATCCGGCAGGTATGCAGACTGTTTATCGTCTCTCTGACGAGAGAGATAACTGACCACATCTTCAACAATCTCTTCCTGCTTTTCCTGTAGCTGGTGATGGCGGCAAAAGGCTTCACTTGCTTTAATCAGATCGGAAGTGGATTTTTTTGACGGCACGACATCGGTGCAGCCAAGGGCATTGGAAAAGTAGTGAGTAATGTCACCTTTACGACGGCTGCCGATAAAACTCAGGTAGCTGTCGCTACCTTCTTTGTAGGTGGTGACATTGATTTTGGCTGCCTGATGCAGTTTTTCCAGGTCAACCTCGATGACTTTGGTTGGATTAAGTTCCTGGTCAAAAGCAACACCGGTTTTGTCACCGACTAAACCAATCAGGAGGTAATCGAATACATCGGACGAGTAGTAGATAAAGATGACATAGCCGCCGGTGGCCGCACGGGCAGAGGGTTGCTGAAGTGACGCTGCCAGTTGCGCCAGTGCCTGGTCGCAAAGGTCCAGAAACGTCTGTTCATCAGGCGTGCTATTGATGAATTTTTTAAATCCGGAAATAAATGGGTAGCCTTCACTGTTTTCTTCATTGAAGGAACCATGGGTTAGCGCTGCCCGCCGGCCATAAGCCGCCACCAGTGCGTTAAACAGTTGCTGCGCCATCGGGTCTGCGATATTGATAGCACCGCCTTTATCACTGATTGTTGCCACGCTGTCGTCCGCTTCTTTAATCAGTTCTCGGATAGCTAAAAATTTAAGATCCATTAGGGTGATTTCCGGTTCTTTTCGTTGAGAGCGGGGTCTCAGTTGATGGTTAATTGCAGCGCGGGCTAGTTTAGCGTATTGGGCTGTGCGATCAAATATCCGGTGCCGTTTCCTGTTCGATCCAGGTGAGAATTGTGATGGCTTCGTGCCGGTCTTCACCGCAATGCTCTGCTGCTGGCTTAAATGCCTGGCACACATGGGGGTAGTCAGCACTATTCCATATTTTGCAGTTAAACGATTCGTCCAGATTGACGCAGGCAACCCCCGCAGGTTTCCCCTCGGGCATATTGGGAATGGCAGAGCTTATGTGGGGTGCAATACAGCAGGCTCCACATCCAGGGCGGCAATTCATATAGCGATTTTATCCCGTAAGTAAAGCGCTATAATAGCGCATCCGGGCAAACAAATGTCCCCAATATAAGGTTAAATCCTATGGCGCTTAAGCCAACAATCTTTAAAGCTGAACTGCAGTTGAGTGATACCGATCGTCACTGTTATGAGACCTGCCATCTGACACTGGCGCAACACCCTTCTGAAACACTGCAGCGAATGATGGTGCGGTTATTGGTCTATGGCATGAACTATCATCAGGACCTGAGCTTTACCCGGGGATTGTCCAGCACGGATGAGCCAGAACTGTGGCAGGTCGGCCCTGATGGATTGGTGGAGCACTGGATTGAGCTGGGGCAGGTTTCTCCTGAGCGCTTACGTAAAGCGGTCAGCCGTGCTCCCAGAATTTCTCTTTATGCTTATGGCCGGGAGGTTGATATCTGGTGGGACAAACAGGGAAAGTCCATCGCAGAGCTACCCAAGGTAAGTGCATGGCGTTTTCAGGACAGTGATGTTGTGCAACTGGAACAGTTTGTCAGCAGAACAATGCAGCTTTCTCTGACCATTAGCGATGGCGAGCTGTTTCTGAGCGATAACACCCATCATCTGAGTTTGAGCGTTACTGGGCTGGAATAGAGGGTTCTTGTCTGCGACGTTGCATGTTGAGTGTCAAAAACAGGCCGTTTAGATGGCCATGGGCCGTCGGTGAAAGGTTCCGGACCCCTCTTTGAAGGGAAAGGTTTCGCTGGAGAAAATCTTCCCCATTATCAGAAGGGTCCGGACATCGTCCAGTGTATACTCTTTAGTTAGGGGTGCAATTTATCCAGAGAGAAGTTCTCTGTAAAGTTACTCAAACTGGGTAGCGGGATTCGCCTTACTGATATCTGACAATAGCCTGAATGATGCAGCTGAAGCCGAACACAGTGAACTCAGATTTTCAGACTGTTGCTCTACTACAGATTCGATCAGACCTCTTTTTCAGAAGCATATGTTCAGAAGCAGATGTTCAGAAGCAGATGTTCAGAAGCATATATTCAGACGCAATCGTTCAGGCGGTTTTACCGGGGCTTGATTAGTCTGCTTTTGCCATCATCTTAATCATTTTCATCTCCCGCTCGGAAAAGCCCGCTTTTAACCGGATGTCGTGATTGAAGGGACCTTTCAGAGGGCCTTTCATATATTTCCAGAGCAGATCAATGAAGGTTTTATCGGCATCCAGTTGACGTTGTTCGCACTGGTAGTGGTACCAGCGTGATCCCGAGCTGACATGTCCGACCTCTTCATTAGCAATCATCGTTAGAATATCGACCATTTTTTTATCGCCTAACTGATCAAAGCGTTGCATCGTTTTAGGGATAACATCCAGCGCCCGTGCTTCAAACACCCGGTGAACAATGCCCATTCTTTCGAGCATGTCGTCTGCGGTATCAACCGCCATATTCCAGAGTTCGCCGTGGGCTTTAAAGCTGCCATAGTCGTAACCCATCTCCCGCAGCCTGCCTCGCAGTGCGATAAAGTGATTAGCTTCTTCCCCTGCACACTGCATCCAGTCGGCGTAAAACGCCTTGGGCATGCCGCGGTAACGGTAAACGGAATCAAGTGCCAGATTAACGGCCGTCAGCTCTATATGAGCAAGCGCGTGGATCAGTGCAGCACGGCCTTCCTCTTTACCCATTTTGCGTGAGTTAACTTCGGAAGGTGCAACAATCTCCGGTATGTCCAGTCTGCCGGGCTGATTCAGCAGCTCAGGTTCATCACCGTCAAGCCATTCCAGCTCTCCTGCATTCCAGCGACTGACGGTTTGCCGGGTCAGTTCGATTTTCTGATCGGGGTCTGCGGTGATGAATGCTTGTTTAGTATGCGCGTAGAGGTTTTGCACTGAAAATACCGTATGACTGATAAAAAACAGCTGCGATTGTACCTTCTGAGCGCACAACTGTGGAGATAATGGCGCTAATTTTATGGTCGGGCCTGGTTTTTGTTGTCGCCTACCAATCATTATGTGTGTGGTGATGACGGTATCGTCGCTGACTATCATTCTGGTTATGTCTTCGACCATGGCGTTGCTCATGTCGTTGATAATACCGGTTGTTGATCTGGTGACGATAGGCGTCTCTTAAGGATTGATGACGATAGATGGGGCCACTGTAGTGATGCAGGTAGGGTTTGCGGTAAGACCCTGATTGATAATTTCGTGAACGGTAATGGTCGCGGCGGTGGTTCGCTCTGTGACTGTTGCCGTAGCGGTCGGAGCGTAGAAAGCTGTCGATGTGGTGGTTGCTGATATACAGTCGCAGATCGCCGGTATCAATGGCAATACCTCCGCGAATACGTGTATGGCTATCAGCATGGACAGGCATTGCCAGAAGCAGCGCGGGTAGCGCAAACAGTGGCAGGCAGAGTACTTTAATCATTCGTGTTTTTGCATTGTACATAGGATCACCTCACTTGTATGGCTCAAGTTTAGTGAGTGAAAGCGAAACCCTGGCTGAACATGCACAGTTTTGAGTGGATGATTTTTCAACTGAAAAAACGGGGATATTCAGTGCATATTCAGGGGGTGTTTTCCGGATGCCTGTATGGGCATCCGGATGGTGTCCTGATGAGAATACCTTCAGGCGCGCTTCTGATCAGACTGCGCTGTCACAGCTCTGGCACAAACCGGGCCGGCCAGCTGCCGCGAAGGGAGCCGAAAAGGAGACGGCGCAGTTTGTACCAGTAAGTGCCGAAGAGGACGATAAAGACTCCAAAGCCGGTAAAGATCAGCAATGGCAGGTTGTTACCATCAAGGATATGGCTGCTGACTACTTTGAAGATTGCGTAGATCGCATAGGACAAGCTGGATACCAGCATCGCCCGCCGGTCAACCAACAGGGCAGTGAGTAAGAACAGGGTGAAGAAGATCAGTAGTGCGATCTCCCGGTTGCTGCCTGCATCCAGTATGTCCGTGTTACTGAATAGCAAAGTAGTCATCATGCCGTGAACAATCAGCGGTGCTGCCAGCAGGTGCAACCAGAAACCACAGTCACTGGCACGCAGCTGACGCTTGCGGTCCCGGGCATCAAAGCTCATGGCCACCAGGAATACCGCAAGTCCGAGGGCACTGAAAAGGAGTTGATGCTTTAAAATATCTACTCCGATGCTGCTGATAATCGCGGCAACAACCCCTGCGGCAACGGGTAACAGGCTGAAGGGCATCCGATAGCGCCAATAAAAGAGTAGTGAACAGCCGCTGAGAGTCAGGAACTGCAGGGCTGCGTTATCAAACTGCGAGATCCCCAGTGCCTTGCTTAAAAAGTAGAGCGTCGAGATCAGGAGGGCGATTCCGGGCAGTGCCAGCCTGCGAATGCGCACCAGCCATTCCGCGGCACCGAGGAGCAGAGCTGCCGGTATTAACCACTCAAACTGAGTCAGATTCATTGCCGCGACTGAAAAGGTCACGAACAATACGCCCAGGGTGATAAAAATATCACCGAAGTTGCGGATAAAGCGCAGTTGCTCTTCGCCTGCAGGCTGATCGTTGTCTTCTGCTGAACTGAAGATGATCAGTTCCTGCAGTTGCTGATGGGAGATGATGCCACGCTGCGCTGCTCTCTCCAGAGTCTCTCTGTCCACTGTGCCTCCAACCGCCAGAAAATGAGTGAGCTTAAGCCTGTTTTGCTGTGGTGTTAAGCGAATTGTCTTTGAGATAACCGATCAGCGACGGCGAATACCGATTCTGCGGCCAATAATGTCAGGAGCAGGCAGGCCTGATTGCTGCTCAGCCATGGTGTTGATCTGGTCTGCAACCGATGGTGGAAAGGCGCAACTGCTGCGGCTGTTGAGGTCAACACACATCGCCATCTGCTCCAGCGTAGATGCAAGATATTCACGACCGTCTTCAGCCTGAGCATACATCTCAAAGTAGAGGTGCAGACGCTTGCTATCGTGATCAATGAGCTGGCAGCGAATCTCTACCGGTTGGTCCAGAACCACTTCGCTGTTATAGGTGATATGGTTTTCCAGCACCATCCAGGAAATCCCGGTTTTTTTTGTTTCAGCTTCACTTAAACCCAGCTGACTGACCAGTTCGACCCCTGCCAGATCGAAAATCAGGACATAGTAGGCAACATTCATATGGTTGTTATAATCAAGCCATTCGGGTTTGATTCGGGTGTGGTAAATGGCAGGTGCTTTAGCCGTCATCGTTGTAAACCTCTATTCACTCTGTTCTGTTTCAGCGGCTTGTTCTGCCGACTCTCTGAGTGCTTTCTGTTCTGCTTTCCAGATATTCAGTTCATCGAAATAGATGTCCCAGACACAGCGAGAACAGGCATTTTCACAACATTCAGCGTTTGCAGGTGGCACTGGTTTTTCCCGCGTCCTGACGGTGACGGGTGGTGCGCTATTCTCGTCGCTCATATCACTCAGTATCGTTGATTGTTATCATTGAATTCCAACCATTTTAGTATGTCTATGGCTCTGCGCCCAGTCAACATCAGTGGCAGACAACTATTTCACTATATGTCGGCGGTCCTTTCTGCGACAATTACCCTCCCCGAATTTAAGTTGTCTTGCTGATATCTCCATGAAAAAAATTGCTCCAGATCTGTTTTCTTATCCCCGTTACTGGGCCGAATGCTTCGGTGTTGCTCCCTTTTTACCCACGACCCGGAAGGAGATGGAGCAATTAGGCTGGGATAGCTGTGACATTATTATCGTCACCGGGGATGCTTATGTAGACCATCCGAGTTTTGGGATGGCTGTCATGGGGCGATTATTGGAAGCGCAGGGGTTTCGGGTGGGGATTATTGCCCAGCCTGACTGGCGCAGTGCTGATGCGTTTATGGCGCTGGGCAAGCCTAACCTCTATTTTGGGGTGACCGCCGGTAATATGGATTCAATGATCAACCGTTATACCGCCGATCTGCGCCTGCGTCATGATGATGCTTATACGGCGGGTGGAAAGGGCGGTAGCCGGCCAGACCGGGCGGTTATTGTTTACAGTCAGCGCTGTAAAGAAGCCTGGAGCGATGTGCCGGTGGTGCTGGGGGGCATCGAGGCGAGTTTGCGCCGTATTGCTCAGTATGATTACTGGAGTAACAAAGTCCGTCGTTCAGTGCTGCTTGATGCAACGGCGGATATTCTTTTGTACGGGAATGCTGAGCGGGCTATCGTTGAACTGAGTCATGGGCTGGCTGCGGGTAAAAGTCTGGATGATCTGTGGCACTTGCGCGGTACGGTGCAGATTCGTCAGCAACCGCCAGCGGGGTTTGTCGAACTGGATTCAACCCGGATCGACTGGCCGGGTAATATTGATAAATTACCCAACCCGTATGACTTTGGTAATGACCAGAGCGGGGTTGATAAGCTGATAGATCCAACCACAAAACGTTGTGGAGCCGACAGTTCAGTTGCTCAGGCCGGAGATGCGATGGATGCTGATGTGTCGCCAATACGCATTATTCCGATGCCGCTGAAGCGCAAAGAGAAACTCAGCGCAGAAACAACTTATATTCGCCTGCCATCATTTGAGAAAGTTGCCAAAGATTCGGCGCTGTATGCGCATGCATCCCGGGTGCTGCATCAGGAGTCAAACCCCCATAATGCGAGAGCATTGATTCAGAGGCACGGTAATCGCGAGATCTGGGTGAATCCGCCCCCCATTCCTCTGGAAACCTCAGAGATGGATGGGGTTTTCGGCTTGCCCTATCAGCGGGTACCTCACCCGCGCTATGGTAAAAATAAAATTCCGGCTTACGATATGATCCGCTTCTCGATCAATATTATGCGCGGTTGTTTTGGTGGCTGTACTTTCTGTTCTATTACCGAGCATGAGGGACGCATTATTCAGAGCCGATCCCATGAGTCGATTCTCAATGAGATGGCTGAGATCAGGGATAAGGTTCCCGGCTTTACGGGGTCGATCTCGGATCTGGGTGGTCCCACTTCGAATATGTATTTTCTTAACTGTAATGATGATGAGATTCAGTCGAACTGCAGAAAGCTGTCGTGCGTTTATCCCACCATCTGCAGTAATCTTGATACTGACCATAGTCGTACTACCGAACTGTACCGCAAAGCGCGGAAAATGAAGGGTATCCATAATGTCGCTATCGCCTCGGGCCTGCGTTACGACCTGGCGGTGAAAGACCCTGAGTATGTACGCGAACTGGTGACCTATCACGTAGGCGGCTATCTCAAGATCGCCCCGGAGCATAGTGAGCAGAACACCCTGAGTAAGATGATGAAGCCGGGAATGGACACCTACTACGACTTTAAAAAGATGTTTGACCGGTTCTCCCGGGAGGCGGGCAAGAAGCAGTATCTGATACCTTACTTTATTGCCGCTCATCCGGGATGCGATGACGAAGACATGCTTAGTCTGTCACTCTGGCTTAAAGAAAATAATGTTAAAGTGGATCAGGTGCAAAACTTCTATCCATCCCCGATGTCGCTGGCGACCGCGATGTATTACTCTGAAAAAAATCCGCTGAAGCAGGTGACCTATAAGAGTGAGACGCTCTATATCCCCAAAGATAAAGATCAGCGGAAGGCACATAAAACGTTGCTGCGTTACCACGACCCGGAAAACTGGCCGGCGTTACGGGTGAAGCTGAAGGAGATGGGGCGTGAAGATCTGATCGGCACCCGGGCAGGGCAGCTGGTGACACCTGAAGAGCCTTCAGGAGGGCGAGAGCCGCAGCGTCAGGACAAACGAGGCTCAGTGAAGGGGAGGGTTAAAGATAGCTCTCGTGGAACGCCAAAGACCGTTATGGCGGGTAAAAAAATCGCCGCTTCCCGTTCTGCAAAAAAACGCAAAGGAACGGGTAAAAGCAGCGTTAAAAAACAGCAGCACTGAGTGCTACTGATGGGGGAATGAATACCAGGCAGCCGTATGTTCAGAAGAACTCATATGAGTCTGTGATACGGCGCTTCAGGGAGCGTTCTTCCATGTAATCTTCGATCATTTGGCGTTTGCGGTGTTTGCGCCCGACTTTCTTTTGTCGTCCCGGCTCGGGGCTTTTAAAAAAGTCGTTGTCCATATCATCAAAGGCTTCGGTTGACAGGTCGTCCAGACGAATTTTACTACTCATTGATACTTACCAGCATTGCGTTATTTATGATGAGTAAATAAAACCCTTTGGCGATGACGATTGAGTGACGTATTGATTAAGGTTTCATAACACAGGTTTTTATAACCGAGGTTTTCATAGCTAAGGTTCTCATAGCTAAGGTTCTCATAGCTAAGGTTCTCATAGCTAAGGTATTGCTGCGCACTCAGATGAGGTTTGGCGGTGCCTGGTGTGGGTTAAAACTGAGACTGAATTGAAACCAGGTCTGAACTGCTGATGTTGCTTCATGAACGGGGATAATCTGTCAAAGGGTCACTGGCGTGGCCCTTTGATTTCCGGGTCTTTGATTTCGGAGCCTTTGATCCAGCCCTTTACTTAGGGGTCTTTGGTATAGCCTTTTTCCTATTCGATCGCTTCGGTGTCAGCCTTAGCGTTGATTCCTCCGTCATCAGGGTTATTCAGTCATCGTAGAACTCACGAAGTTCACGTTCCAGTCTGCGCTGTTCCATTAGCAGCTCGATTCGTCGTCTCTTCTCCGCATCACAACAGTACTTCTTTTCTTTCGCGTCAATCTCAATTTCGTTGTCTTCCCAGTCATCTTCGATGTCGAGAAGCTCGCTGTCTTTTTTTTCTTTATCTGTCATGGCTCCGCACTTCACATGCAAGTTGGCTATAGGATTGCTTCTTCCAAAGCACTGATCTAACTCGCCAATACTGATTAATTACATGATCAAACCTGCTTGCCCTGCTGGTTCGCGTCTATCCAGATTATGGGACAAGATTCGCGCGGGTAAAATGAATTTTTGTATTCTAACCGGCTTTTTGTATGAAAAATTTTATCGAATAAATAATGGAAAAATATGCAGGAAATGCTTGTGGTATTTTGGCGTGCCAGTCTGAATCGATTGTTACCGGATTATGTCGGCAGAGACCGCTTTGAGGTTTTTTACATATAAAAAAAACGCCCCGGGAGGGGCGCTTATAGTGTTATCAGACCGGGAGTTAATTGACGGATCTTTGCAGTGCTGCAATGCGGTCATCCAGTGGTGGGTGAGTCGATAGCAGTGCCATGAAGCCCTGCTTCATATGGCTGCTGATACCGAAAGCGGTCAGGGTTTCCGGCATCTGGTCAGGAACGTTTGATTCGGCTTTAAGCCGTTGAAGTGCGCCAATCATTGCGTGGGGAGAGGCCAGGTATGCTCCCGCTTCGTCGGCTCTGTACTCTCTGCGACGGCTAAACCATGCAACGATAGTAGAGGCTAGAAAACCCAGTACAATTTCGGCCACGATGGTGGTAATGAAATAGCCGATGCCATGCCCTTGTTCATTTTTCAGAATTACCCGGTCAACAAAGTTACCGATAATACGGGCGAAGAACATAACAAAGGTGTTGACGACACCCTGAATCAGGGCAAGGGTGACCATGTCACCATTGGCAACGTGGCCAATTTCATGGGCCAGAACAGCGCGTATCTCTTCTTTCCGGAAGCGTTGCAACAGGCCAAGGCTTACAGCAACCAGGGCGTCGTTCTTATTCCATCCGGTGGCAAAAGCGTTTGCCTGTTGCGCCGGGAAAATACCAACTTCCGGCATGCCGATGCCGGCTTTATCTGCCAGCTCTTTCACGGTATCCAGCAGCCATTGTTCGTCAGCACTGCGTGCCTGAGTGATGACTTCGGTTCCGGTGCCATGTTTGGCTAAAAATTTTGATAACAGCAGTGACACAAAGGAGCCGATAAAACCAAACAGGGCACAGAAAACCAGCAGATTTCCCAGGTCCAGATTGACACCGTTTGCCTGAAGCATTGATCCCACACCAAAAAAGCTCAGCGTCACGCTGGCCAGTGCAATAACTGCAATATTGGTTAACAGGAAAAGACCGATTCGCATCATAATTCAGGTAGCTCTTTGTAATGAAGTTGATGATATAGATATAGGCAGTACGATTAAGTTTCAACTGCCGTTGTATAAAAGGGATAAAAAACTGGCCCAGCGACAGGCTGATCTCTATAATCGCGACTTTTTACGCAATGATGCACCCGGCGGATCTCTCATGCAGGCTATTTTCGATTCTATTTCCACCCAGCTGGGTCAGACTTGCGGTGAGGTGCGTCGGCTGTTTCATGGCCGGGGACGCTGTTATCCGGGTTATGAACAGCTGATAATCGATCTGTTGCCGCCGGTTGTCATTATACGTCTGTTTAGTGAACACTCAGCTGAATTAATTGACAAACTGACAGCGTTTTTTCTGCAGCTAGAGAGCGAGCTTCAGCCGGATATGCTGGTGGTGCAGCATCGTTATCGCCGGGAAAACAGTATCGAGGTGGTGTGGAATAAGCGCGATGTCGATCCTCAGCAGGTGCTGCAAGTCAGTGAGTTGGGGCTAAAGTACAGCGTGCGTCCGCTAAAAAACCAGAACAGTGGTTTGTTTCTTGATATGCGCGAAGGACGTCGCTGGGTTAAGCAGAATAGTCAGGGCAAGCGGGTGCTGAACTTATTCGCTTATACCTGTGGTTTTTCTGTGGCGGCGATGGCTGGCGGTGCCGATAGTGTTATTAATCTTGATATGAGCCGGGGAGCATTGAATACAGGACGTGAGAATCACCGTCTCAATCAGCAGCCGCTTGAGCGGGTCTCTTTTCTGGGCCATGACCTGTTTCGTTCCTGGGGAAAGCTCAGGCGGGAAGGGCCTTATGATCTGGTGATTATTGACCCTCCCAGCTTTCAGCGCGGCAGCTTTGTTGCCAGTAGTGACTATCGAAAAGTGTTGCGGCGTTTGCCTGAACTGACGACAGCATCGGGTGAAGTGTTGCTCTGTCTTAACTCCCCCCAATTGGGTAGTGACTTCTTACAGCAACTGGTTAAGGATTGCTGTCCTGAATTTATCTATTCTGAACGTATTGCGAATCCGGATGATTTTCCGGACCAGGACCCGGAGCAAGCGCTTAAGGTTCTACTATTCAAAAAGGCCGTCTGAAGGTCTGAAAGTAAAGTGTTTACAGGATCGTTATGAATCTTATCTGCCTGGATCTGGAAGCCAGCGGCCTGGGGCCGCACTCCTATCCGATTGAAGTTGCGTGGAAGAGTACAGAAGAAGCGCATGATAGCTTTTTGATTAATCCTGACTCTGTCCCGGAGTGGACCTTTTGGGATGAGTATGCAGAAGAGCTGCATAATATCTGCCGTACTGAGTTACAACAGCATGGGGTGAGTGCGCTATCTGCCTGTCAGCGTCTTAATGAGGCGTTACAGGGGTGTGATGTGCTCAGTGATGCGTGGGAGTTTGATCGTTTCTGGTTGTATCGTCTGTTTGAGGCCGGTAAGCAGACAATGGCATTTCGTCTGGTTAGCCTGCCGGAGGTGTTGAGTGCTGAAGAGCTGATTCAGTATCAGTTTATCTGTAAGACGCAGCTGCGTCAGCATCGGGCGATGGATGATGTTGACCATATTCTGCAGGCGATTCGTAGTGTCAGAGATTTTGATTAGAGCATGCGGATGAGTGTCAGGTCTGATCAAAAAAGGCAGCTGATAAGGCTGCCTTTTTACTTGCTGATCATTTTTTTCTGATGAGGTAAAACACCTTTTTATCTGCGTTTACAGTAGTTCGTCCAGCCCTGACTGCAGTTGCATGGCTTCGTCTGCGCTTGCTGCAATATCTGCTGGAAGTCCCGCAAGTTCTGCCGTTTCCGTCGGGAAATTTGCAATAACGTCTTCAACCGGGATGTTTTTCTGCGCACAGGTATTGATATAGCATGCGAGATTAACAACGGCACTCAATGGGTTTGGCGCTGGCGCTTCTGTCGGTTGTTTGTGATAACGAACCGCTTCGCCGAGGCTGGCCGGGAACTGCCAGTATCGCAATAACGCTTCACCGGCCTCTGCCGTGGTGAAGTTAAGGCGCTCTCGCTCTGCAACAGAGCGACTGCAGTTGGTTTCATCAACCAGCGTGGCTATCGCTTCAGCGAGCTTTGGCTTTGTCAGGTGTAGCAGTAGCTGGCCGATGTTGTGAATCAGTCCGACGGTGAATGCGGTGTCCGGATCGACATCACTGCTTTTTTCAGCGAACCATTTTGATAAGGCTGCCACTTCGAAAGATTCTGCCCAGAATCGCTTCAGATCCAGTCCCTCAACCTCTTTTACTGATCCGGCAAATCCGGATGCAACGACCAAGGTTTTTAACTGTGCCATACCCAGCAGAACAATGGCTTCATTGATTGAGGTGATTTTTCGGCTAAGACCAAAATGGGCTGAGTTGACTAAACGGAGGATTTTCAGTGATAACGTCTGGTCGTGAATTATCTTTTCAGCAATAACACTATAATCTGCTCCAGGGTTATTCAGTTGCTGAATCAGCTCGCGTACGATATCTGGAACGTTTGGCAGCTTATGTGTTTGTTGTAATAGTTCGCTGACTTCCATTGTTTCATCCTTATCGGTTGGACGGTGACAGACTGGTCGCTATGCGAGCCGTCTCTCATGAAGCTTTTTCTAAGCATCAGCGCACGACAAGGTATTTGCAACAAACAATAAACTCAATTTGGGCAGGTTGGCTGATCCGGCAGATCTGTCGATTTATCACCGGATCATAGCGCTGTTAGCCGGGGGTATTGGGGCAGATAAACGCTATCCGCATAGCGTTTTCTGATCAGAGATTAAGTACGTGTTTTTCAATATGCGCACGCAGTTCTTCATATTGCCCCATCTCTTCGGGCTTGAAGTAAAACTTATAGAAGTTGCGCTCTACGATGCTGCCTTTAGCATCGCCGATCTGCTCTTTAGTGCTGGAGTAACGGTATGCCATCTGGAGATGGATAACACGGGTGTGCGGCGGTACTGTGATTTGGTGATTTTCAAGGTCGTAGCGGGTCTTTGTCTCTTTGATGGTGTAAAAAGAGATCTCCGCTGCATGACCCAGGTTGATCAGAAAGTTACTGGTGACCGGCATGATATGGTTTTTTTCCATGCCATTGTGTTCCATGTAGATACCACAATTTTTCTTGATCTTAATAAACATACTAATTCCGCGAGAGTGAGTTGTTGTTAAAGGCGGTGTGAACATTCTGCCTGTTGTTTCTGGCAGTATTATTAACCATCCAGAATCATCTTAGTCTGTTCTCATTATCCTGCGCACAAGACGCCTGCAAGACCGCCAGATTATATGTCTGTTTTATAACAGAAATATGACTAAGTATAGAGCCTGTTTCAGAAATAAAAAAAGCGATCAACTGATCGCTTTTTAACGGAGTCATTCCTGCGAGTAATTTTTCAGGAATATGGCGATGCGATCAATTGCTTCGCATAGCTCATCTTCCCGGGGCAGGAATACCAGGCGAAAGTGCTGAGTATCCGGTACGTTGAACCCGCTTCCCTGAACAATCAGTACTTTTTGCTGTTGAAGCAGATCCAGTGCCATCTTTTCATCATTCTTAATCGGATGTACAGCCGGATCAAGTTTGACAAACAGATAGAGCGCCCCCAGAGGTTTAACACAGGAGACACCCGGAATCTCATTCATTTTCTGCCAGGCCAGATGACACTGATCGTATAGTCTGCCACCGGGTATGGTGAGCTCATCGATACTCTGGTATCCGCCCAGTGCTGTCTGAATGGCATGCTGCGCAGGTACGTTGGCGCAAAGTCGCATGCTGGCAAGCATTTCCAGGCCTTCAATATAATCACGGGCATGGTGTTTTGGTCCGGAGAGGACCATCCAGCCAGAACGGAAGCCTGCCGCCCGGTATGCCTTGGACAGCCCATTGAAAGTGATGCAGAGCACCTCATTGCTGAGTGATGCGAGGGGGATATGCTGCGCATCATCGTAGGTGATTTTGTCGTAGATCTCATCGGCAAAGATTATCAACCCGAACTCTTCAGCCAGGGCAATTATCTGACGCAACACTGTTTCCGGGTAAACCGCACCGGTAGGGTTGTTGGGGTTGATAACCACAATGCCTTTGGTGCGGTCAGTTATTTTGCTGCGGATATCATCAATATCTGGTGCCCAGCCTTTTTCTTCGTCACACAGATAATGAACCGGGTTGCCCCCTGCGAGACTTGCTGCAGCGGTCCAGAGGGGATAATCCGGCGCTGGAATCAGCAGCTCATCGTTGTCGTTCAACAGGCCCTGAGTGGCCATAACGATCAGTTCACTAACGCCGTTGCCCAGATAGATGTCTTCGATAGCGACGTTGCGAATGCCTTTCTTCTGGCACTCTTGCATGACTGCTTTGCGGGCAGAAAAAAGGCCTTTCGAGTCGCAATAGCCCTGCGCTGAGGGCAGGTTGTAGATAACGTCCTGAACAATCTCTTCCGGCGCATCAAAGCCGAAAGGGGCTGGGTTGCCGATGTTCAGTTTTATAACCCGTTGACCCTCTTCCTCAAGGCGCTTAGCTTCCTGAAGAACGGGGCCACGAATGTCATAGCAAACGTTGATCAGTTTATTCGATTTTCTGATAACGGACATGGATTAATCCTGTAGTGGTGCCCTGTAATATTCTATTATCGGTATGGGGTAAAATAGACTGCGATAACTGCCTACCGAAGGCAGGGAATAATACGCTGTTTCACAAATATTGCACAGTGACAGATCGGTCTTTTCGTTGCGTGTGTCTGTATTGGAGTTTTTATGGCAACTGATGATTTTAAAGTGAAAAAAACGGAAGACGAGTGGCGAGAGCAGTTAACGCCTGAACAGTATTATGTGTGTCGCCAGAAGGGCACAGAGCGGCCTGGAACCGGTCAGTATGATCAGTTTTTTAAGCCTGGAACCTATCATTGTGTTGCCTGCGGAGAACCGCTTTTTAACAGTGAGAGTAAGTTTGATGCGGGTTGTGGCTGGCCAAGTTTTGATGCGCCGGCCGTGGCTGAGAATATTACCGAAAATCGTGATACTTCCCACGGTATGATCCGTACGGAAGTGGTTTGCAGCGGTTGTGGCGCACATCTGGGGCACCTGTTCCCGGATGGTCCAACTGAAACCGGTATGCGTTACTGCATTAATTCGGTATCTATTGATTTTGATGCCGGGGAGAGCTGACAGGTGAAGTCGTTTAACTGGATCTACGAACATGTGGTTGCTCATAAAGCGGGGCTGGATGTTGAAGCCCTGCTACCAGAAGTGAAATCGGCGGAGCAGCTGAAAGCTATAGGCGATGACCGGCTGTTGTCTGAGATCTCTCTGAGAGTGTTTCGTGCCGGTATTAAACACTCGGTAGTGGATGCGAAGTGGCCGGCATTTGAGCAGGCCTTCTATGGCTTTGACCCGGATAAAATCATTCTGATGAGTGATGATCAGTTAGAAAATCTGATGCAGAATGATCAGATTATCCGTCACTGGGGGAAGATTAAATCTGTGCGGGCAAATGCGATGATGGTGACTGAGCTGGCAGCGCAGCATGGTAGTTTTGCCAACTTTATTGCTGACTGGCCGGTGACCGATATTGTGGGGCTCTGGACGCTGTTGAAAAAACAGGGGCAGCAGTTGGGGGGTAAATCCGGGGCTTACTTTTTACGTCAGCTCGGTAAAGATACTTTTATTCTAACTGATGATGTCGTCGCCGCGCTTAAAGCTCAGGATATTGTGGATAAAGCACCGACCTCGCAGCGTGATCTGCAAAAAGTGCAGGGGTGTTTTAATCAGTGGCAGCAGGAATCAGGCCGGCCGATGGCGCATATCAGCCGGCTATTGTCTTATACGGTGGGTTGGTAGTTGTACCGTTATCTGGCCAGGAAATTGATCAGCTTGGTATCATTGAATGCCCGGCTGATGGTCATTAGCAGAATCTCATTGACCATTTTCTGGTTATCGGCGAGTGAAGGGGTTGTCGCATATTGATATTCCTTTTCAGTGCTGTAGCTGCCACTCAGGAATTTGCTGTTTTTCTCCGCGGTGACTTTGATGGTGGCATTCAGTGTTACCGATTGCAGCGCACTTTGTGTGGCGCGGTATTCCAGATCGGTTAGTTGAACAATCAGTTTCGTCGCAGATGACTGTGCGGGAATCGCACCGAGTTTTACTACCGCTGTTTTGGCGCCCAGTTTCAGCGCTTCGCTTATGGGTTGTGGCAGGTTAACCTCAGCCCGGTCGCTAAAGCGGCTGATGCGATAACCGATAACATCTGAACCGCGCATATCCTGAGCCTGAACCTCAATCTCCAGGTCAGCTGGCAGGGCTGATTGTGCAGTTACCGCTGGATCTAATGATTCGACTGATACCTGATGTGGTTTAAATGTGCTGCATCCCGACAGCAGAAGGATGCTGCCGATGACTGAAATAATTGCTTTACGCATAGGTTATTGCTCCATATCAGGAATCGGTTTAGGGGCTAGCTGCTCCAGGAAGAGGGACAGAGAATCAGCTAGCTTCATGATGGGTTTTTTGCCGGGTTGTTCAAGCCATACCTCTCCAGTCTGGTTATCGATCGATATAAATTTCTCGCCATCAGGTTCTGTGCAAGCAAAAAACAGGGTGGCTGGCTGCTTTAGTTTTTGTTTAGTCAACAAGTGGCCCACCAGGTTCCCGCGGAGCCGTTCACAGTCTTTCTCACTCCAGACAAATAACAGGCTAAGGTCGCCCCAGCCAGAGGTTGCAGGGAGTGGGTCAGACCAGTATCGACTGTACCAGGTGCGAATATCGGGATGTATCGCGTATCCCAGCGCTTCTTCCAGCCGGTCTATCATATCCTGACAGGCATTATCATTCTGTGACTGTAATACCGGCTGCCATGTCGTTTGCTGTCCGGGTTCTCCACCTGGCTGGTGACACTCTGAAGGCCATTCAGGGTCATGAATAGTCAGTGGCAGGCGGCCGTTTTCGCTGAGTTGCAGATTAAGGGACTGTTGTATGAATGAATCAATGTTTGCAATCAGGGTTTGAGACATCTTTAATTGGTTCCGGTAGCACTATTGTTAGTCTTCATCTGCCGTAAGGCTGCTGTCAGCGTCAGTTTACCAGAGGACGCGAGGGTTAGCGCACAACATCGCTACATAAGTGTCTGCAATGGTTGGGGTGAATCTCTTCAGTATGATGAAAATATTTTAAGATAAACGTTTGACATGCCAAGCAAAATCCTTACAATTCGGCTCTCGATTTAAGGGCGTGTAGCTCAGTTGGGAGAGCGTCGCCCTTACAAGGCGAATGTCGGGAGTTCGAGCCTCTCCACGCCCACCAAATCGAAAGTATGACGCGGAGTGGTAGTTCAGTTGGTTAGAATACCTGCCTGTCACGCAGGGGGTCGCGGGTTCGAGTCCCGTCCATTCCGCCAATCTATCGTGCAACAGATCACGGGTTTAAATTCTGGTGATTGCGCGACTTCTTAAAGCCAAAAGTGCCTGGCAGAGAAGTAAAATGATAAGCCATCTGCTTAGTGGGCGTGTAGCTCAGTTGGGAGAGCGTCGCCCTTACAAGGCGAATGTCGGGAGTTCGAGCCTCTCCACGCCCACCACTAAGCAAGTCATGTAGAATGGTTTTTCAGTTGGTTTGATTGCCTGTCTGTCACATATGTGGAAGTTGGTGGTCGCGGGTTTGAGTCCCGTACAATGCGGAGTGGTAGTTCAGTTGGTTAGAATACCTGCCTGTCACGCAGGGGGTCGCGGGTTCGAGTCCCGTCCATTCCGCCACTATTTAAAGATGAACGGTTAGAATGCCTGCCTGTCATCTATCGTGGTAACGGATCTTGGGTTTAAATCCTGATGATTCTGCCACTTCTTAAAGCCAAAAGTGCCTGGCTGAGAAGTAAAATGAAAAGCCATCTGCTTAGTGGGCGTGTAGCTCAGTTGGGAGAGCGTCGCCCTTACAAGGCGAATGTCGGGAGTTCGAGCCTCTCCACGCCCACCACTAAGCAAGCCATGTAGAATAGTTTCTAAGTTGGTTTGATTGCCTGTCTGTCACATAGTGAGGATTGGTGGTCGCGGGTTAGAGTCCCGTACAATGCGGAGTGGTAGTTCAGTTGGTTAGAATACCTGCCTGTCACGCAGGGGGTCGCGGGTTCGAGTCCCGTCCATTCCGCCACTATTTTTAAGAATGAGAGGTTAGAGTGACAGCCTTTCAGCTTCCGGTTTATCCCGGGGCTTTCTTTTCAATATGTTGAAAAGATCGTATAAGTAATCTGCTTAGTGGGCGTGTAGCTCAGTTGGGAGAGCGTCGCCCTTACAAGGCGAATGTCGGGAGTTCGAGCCTCTCCACGCCCACCACTAAGCAAGCCATGTAGAATGGTTTTTAAGTTGGTTCGATTGCCGGTCTGTCACATATGTGGGGATGGTGGTCGCGGGTTCGAGTCCCGTACAATGCGGAGTGGTAGTTCAGTTGGTTAGAATACCTGCCTGTCACGCAGGGGGTCGCGGGTTCGAGTCCCGTCCATTCCGCCACTATTTTTAAGAATGAGAGGTTAGAGTGACAGCCTTTCAGCTTCCGGTTTATCCCGGACCTTTCTTTTCAATATGTTGAAAAGATCGTATAAGCCATCTGCTTAGTGGGCGTGTAGCTCAGTTGGGAGAGCGTCGCCCTTACAAGGCGAATGTCGGGAGTTCGAGCCTCTCCACGCCCACCACTAAGCTGAAGCGAAGGCTTTTTAAACCACTGCGGAGTGGTAGTTCAGTTGGTTCGATTACCTGTCTGTCACATATGTGGGGATTGGTGGTCGCGGGTTCGAGTCCCGTACAATGCGGAGTGGTAGTTCAGTTGGTTAGAATACCTGCCTGTCACGCAGGGGGTCGCGGGTTCGAGTCCCGTCCATTCCGCCACTATTCAATCAAAGATGAACGGTTAGAATACCTGCCTGTCATCTATCCTGGTAACGGATCGCGGGTTTAAATCCTGCTTACTCCATCACTATTCAAAGATGAACGGTTAGAATATCTGCCTGTCATCTATCCTGGTAACGGATCGCGGGTTTAAATCCTGCTTACTCCGTCACTATTCAAAGATGAATGGTTAAAACACCTGCCAGTCATCTATCCTGGTAACGGATCGCGGGTTTAAATCCTGCTTACTCCACCACTATTCAAAGATGAACGGTTAGAATACCTGCCTGTCATCTATCCTGGTAACGGATCACAGGTTTAAAATCCTGTGAATACCGTCTTTTCTTCTTATGTTTCCTATACGTGTTAGTTCTGTTTTGATCTTACATGTTCTCAATGTCCTTACTCTGACATTTATAGTTTTCCGCTTTTCTTCAATAGGCAGATTGTTTTTCGGCTTTTTCATGCTTTTGGATAAGTTTTCTGTTGGATGCTTTTTTGGAGGTATGGATATCTCTCGCTTTGGGTAACAAACGTCAATCTTTGTTGGGCTGGTGTGTTATAAGTACGGCCTTTTTGATTTTCATGTGAGTGCTTGCGGTAAAAATATTAGCTGAGGGATTTGTTATGGCTACGGACCTAATCCGATGCATCTGAACATTAATCAGGCTGAGTTGATCTCAATCTGTCCTGATCCTGTCATCGCTATTAATCGTCACGGCGTGATCTCTGTATTTAACACGTCGGCTGAAAAACTGCTGGGGTATTCGGCTGATCAGGTGATTGGAAAAATGAATATCCGTCAGATCTATCCGGGTGATAGAGAGGCAAGAAAAGTTATGCGCCTGATGATGGATGAATCGTTTACGGGGCCGGGCAGGCTTGAAGGCTATGAAACGCATGTGCTGAATAGCCATCGGGAGCCTGTCCCCATCCGTCTGTCGGCTGCGGTGCTGATGAAGCAGGGGCGTTACCGGGGGAGTGTTGGTTTTTTTCATGATATGACACGCCAGAAAGCACTTGAGACCCGGCTGTTAAAGCAGTCAATCACAGATGATCTGAGCGGGTTGTATAATCAGCGGCACTTCTGTGTTCAGGTTGCCAGTGAAATGATACGGGCTAAGCGTTATGGCGGAGAGCTCAGTTTAGTGTGTATCGATCTTGACGGTTTTAAGCAGGTTAACGATAAGCTGGGGCATCTTGAGGGTGATCAGGTTGTGCGTCAGATTGGCCGGGTTCTCAGGGATGGTTTAAGAGAGTCGGATCAGGCTTTTCGTTATGGTGGTGACGAGTTCATGCTGTTACTGCCTAACACTACGGAGGAGGCTGCCTGTCGGTTAGGTGACCGGATCCGGCAGTTATTTAACAGTGAATGCAGGCATTCCCCGGAGTCATTAAATCGTGGTGAAGTGACGGTTTCGATGAGCATCGGGGTAGCATCCTGCTCCGGTGCTGAACCCGTGGATTTTTTTGTTCAGCGGGCTGATATGGCGATGTACAGGGCTAAGCAGGCGGGCGGTAATTGCATTAAAACGTTTGCTGTCAGCCCGGATTAAGTTATTTTACAGGGCGCTGGTGGTCAGGGGGGCTGACTTACTTACATCTCCTCGCCATCGTCAAATTCGTTATCGTCTTCAAACTCTTCTCTGAGTCTTTCCAGTAGCAGTTCTTCTGTGTACTCTTCCATTTTATTCTCCTTTTGTTAGCGGCAGCTATCTTATGCTGTTCTGATGATAGAAATGTGACAGGCTGTTTAACGCTTTATGACAACGCCCCCTGATGTTTTGCCACTCCCTGCAAAGATCCCGGCTGAGACGATTAATCTGCCCGAGTTTGAAAAGGCGGGTGTCCGGCTTGATGTGTTGCGACTGGATCTGGTTCATCCTCTGATCAGTGGTAATAAATGGTTCAAGTTAAAATATGCTCTTCGGGCGGTGAAAGCGTCGGATTGTCTGCGGGTGTTGAGCTTTGGTGGTGCCTGGTCTAACCATATACATGCATTGGCTTATGCGGGATATGAGCAGGGCATACAAACGGTTGGCGTGATTCGTGGGGAGCGACCAGCGCTGCTATCCGACACTCTGCAGGATGCTGAGCGCTGGGGTATGTCAATTGAGTTTGTATCCCGGGCGCAGTATCGCGATAAATGTGAAACGGGTTTTCTGGCAGCGTTGCATGACCGGTATGGTGCTTTTCATTGCCTGCCTGAGGGAGGATCAGGCGAAAGGGTGATTGCCGGATGTAGTGAGATACTCTCCCTGTTTGAAGCCGCTGAATATGATCTCATCTGCTGTGCCTGCGGCACTGGTGGCACTCTGGCTGGGCTGATTTCAAAAAAGCCAGATGGTGTTGAGTTGCTTGGTGTGTCTGCCCTCAAAGGGGGAGCGTTTCTTTATCGGGATATTCGTCGCTTGTTAGCTGAGGCGGGTGCTGAGGACCCGGGGGGCTGGTCATTGGCGCTTGATGAACACGAGGGCGGCTATGCGCGGGTCTCTTCTGAATTAGCGCTGGCGATGCAGCACTTTAGTGCCTTTAGCGGTATCGGCCTGGAACCCGTTTATACTGGCAAGGCTTTTCTGGCGTTACGGCGCAAGCTGTTACGGGGGGAGTTGCTTCCCGGGTCGCGGGTGATGCTGATTCATACCGGTGGAATGCAAGGCTTGCGCGGCATGCACAATCAACTCAGGAGAAAACTGCCTCCGGTTAAAAATTAAAATCCCGGGTCAAAAAGGCCCGATACCAGCAGCTAAACGGCTCATAAAATGGGTATAATGTTTAAAAACAATCGGATAGACATGATTAGATTGTAATCATCGGTTTCACTGGAGAGGCAATGGATAACTTTCGTAATATTGGTCTGATAGGGCGTTTGGGAAGCACTAAGGTCATTGATACCCTTAAACATCTGATTCGCTTTCTCGATGAACAGGGCCTGACGCCGATCCTCGATGAAAAAATTGCAACCGTGATGCCTGGCCATGGTCAGCAAACCAGTTCTTCCCGGTTAATGGGCGAGATATGTGATCTGGTTATTGTGGTCGGAGGTGATGGCAGTTTGCTGGGGGCCGCCCGAAATCTGGCACAATCTAATGTGCCTGTGTTGGGGGTAAACCGCGGTAATCTGGGGTTTCTCACCGATATTTCGCCTGCAGAAATTGAAGAAAAAGTCGGAGAAGTACTGCATGGTCAGTATACGGTCGATCGGCGTTTTCTGATCGATGTTCTGGTGAAGCGAAACGGTGAGCCCATTGGTGAATCCACAGGGTTAAACGATTGCGTCTTGCACCCGGGCAAATCTGCCAGAATGATTCAGTTTGAACTCTATATCGAAGGTCAGTTTGTTTACACTCAGCGTTCAGATGGTTTGATTGTGGCGACGCCTACCGGCTCTACTGCTTATGCACTTTCCGGCGGGGGGCCGATTATGCATCCGCGTCTTGATGCGTTAGTGCTGGTGCCGATGTTTCCTCATACGCTTTCCAGTCGGCCGATTGTGGTGGATGGCAACAGTGAACTCAAGTTGGTGATCAGTGATAATAACGAAACCTATCCTACCGTGAGTTGCGATGGCCAGAAGCATATTAGTTGTGCGCCAGGAGATACCATTACCATTCATAAAAAACCACATAAGCTGAAATTGCTGCATCCGCTTAGTCATAACTTCTATCAGACCTGCCGGGAAAAACTGGGTTGGGCGACGAAGTTGGGCGAATAACCGGGGTGCCTATGGGAAAAGCTTACAAAGGTTATGATCTGATCGGTGATGTGCATGGTTGTGCATTATCGTTGCAATTGTTACTGCAAAAACTTGGATACAGCAAAAAAGCCGGGGTTTATCAGCACCCACAGCGCCAGGCGGTGTTTCTGGGGGATATTGTGGACCGTGGGCCGCGTATTCGTGAGGCGCTGCATATTGTGCGGGATATGGTCGATGCGGGTTATGCCCAGATCGTCATGGGAAATCATGAGTTTAACTACCTGTCCTATCTGACACCGGGGCTGCCGGGATCAGGTATGGAGTATCTGCGAGCCCACAACCGTCGTCATTTACGTATTCTGAATGAAACCCTTGAGCAGTTTGCCAACTACCCGACAGAGCAGCGGGACTTTTTGCAGTGGATTAAAGAGATGCCGCTGTTTCTTGATTATGAACAGTTCCGGGTTGTGCATGCCTGTTGGTCGCAAGAGCATATCACGGCGTTTTTGAAGACTCAGGGTGGTAACTGTATTGATGACGCTTATCTGCATCGTTCTGCTCAGCATGATACGCAGGAATGGGAAACCATGGATCGGTTACTGCGCGGAACGCATCTGAAGATGCCCAATAATGAAGTAATGGTCAGTAAAGATGGCTATAAACGTCATTTTTTCCGCACCAAGTTCTGGGCCGGGGAACCGCAGTATTATATTGATGTTGTTTTTCAGCCCGACCCATTGCCTGAGCATGTGGCCCGTATGCCTTTATCAGAACAGGACCATAAGGATCTGCTGTATTATAGCCCGGATGAGCCGTTGCTCTTTATCGGTCATTATTGGTGTGATGGCGAGCCAAAAGCTGTCGCGCCCAATATTGCCTGTATTGATTATAGTGCGGTTAAGTTTGGTAAGTTAGTTGCGTATCGACTGGATGATGAAACGCAAATTGATGCGGCAAAATTTGTCTGGGTTGATGTGTTAAAGGAGATTAGAAGTGAATCCTGAATCTTATGAGCGGCGGATAGTGATCTTATGAATGAAGTTTTTCGCGTGTCGCTGGATCAGGACCTGTCAGATTTCACGGCCATACTCTGGCAGCATAAAATTCCTCACCGGGTGCTGGAGGAGAAAGACGAGCAGCTGTTATTAGTGCCTTACAATGTTAATCCTGATCAGATTATGCAGCTTTATCAAATGTGGCAGCAGGGTGATGATCTTTCCGGACTGCAGGTTCAGCAGCGAAGGAGTGTGGCAGAGGGAACCCTTCTTAATAGTTGGCTAAGCCTCTCTCTGATAGCCATCAGTGTCATCATTACACTGATGGTCTCTTTAGGCGATAACCTCCAGATGATGAGCTGGTTTACCATTGTCGATTTTCAGGTGCAGGGCAATAAAGTGTTGTACCCGCAACAGCTGTCATCGCTGAGTGATGGTCAGGTCTGGCGGTTATTTACCCCGGCGTTTATGCACTTTAATCTGCCCCATATTATTTTTAATCTGCTTTGGGTCTGGGTCGTCGGCAGACGTATTGAACGCTATCTTGGCTGGCCAGTATTGTTAGGGCTATTTCTGGTTTCCGCGCTGGCGTCGAATATTGCCCAGTTCTGGGTAAGCGGTCCGATGTTTGGTGGTATGTCTGGTTTTGTGTTTGCGTTACTGGGGTTTGCCTGGCTTTGGGACCGACTCCGTCCATCCCGGATAATTGGCATGCCGCCCGCGTTGATGGGCTTTATGATGATCTGGCTGGTATTGGGTTATAGCGGTGTGCTTGAAAGTCTGGACATGGGGTCGATTGCTAATACCGCGCATCTGGCTGGACTGATCGCGGGTCTTGCTCTGGTGCCGGTTGTGAGGCTGTTAAAGCGCTGACTATCGCTGTGTTAGTATATCAGCTAACTTTTTACCCGCTGTATTAAAACTCTGTGAGGTGCAGGATGAATTTTGAAAAGATGATTGCGGCGATGACGCCTGAAGTGTATCAGAGCCTCAGGCGGGCAGTTGAGCTGGGTAAGTGGCCGAATGGTGAGAGACTCACCAATGAACAACGGGAAACCAGTCTTCGTGCGGTTATCGCTTATGATCAGACCAAACTGCCTGAGCATGAACGTACCGGGTATATCGACCGGACCAAGAAAGATGGTAGCCAGCATGGTTCTGATCCGCTGGAACCTCAGGTTCTGAATATCCTGAATGACAATTGATGGATATCATCGCGCAGGGCGCACTGGTAAAAATGCCAGCAGAGCTAGGTCCTCAGATTAGTTATTCACTAAAGCTGGATGACCATCGGATTGATCTGAATAGTTATCTTGGTAAGCCCGTAAGGCTGACCTATCAGGGGCAGATCAACTGTACCCATTGCGGCCGTAAAACCAGTAAAAGTTTTGCTCAGGGCTACTGCTATCCGTGTTTTAAAAAACTGCCGCAGTGCGACCTCTGTATTATGAGTCCTGAAAAGTGCCATTATGATCAGGGCACCTGCAGAGATCCATCCTGGGGTGAACAGTTTTGCTTTCAGAGCCATTATGTCTACCTGGCAAACTCATCCGGGGTAAAAGTAGGCATCACCCGGGGCACTCAGATTCCAACCCGCTGGATCGATCAGGGCGCGATTCAGGCGTTGCCGATATTGCGCGTCGATACCCGTTTTCAGTCGGGGCTGGTTGAGAAAATTTTTGCCGCTCATGTGACCGATAAAACAAACTGGCGGGCGATGTTGAAAGGGCAGGTTGATCGTCTTGATCTGTATGCTGAGCGGGATCGTTTGCTGGCGCTTTGCCAGCCTGATTTAACCACACTGGAAGACCGGTTTGGTTTGCAGGCGATTCAGCGGCTGCCAGAGGCTGAAGTTTTAGAGCTGAATTACCCGGTCCTTAATTTCCCCGCGAAAGTCAGTAGCCTTAGCTTTGATAAAAATCCGGTGATTGAAGGGGTTTTACAAGGTATAAAAGGACAGTATCTTATTTTAGACAGCGGTGTTATTAATCTTCGGAAGTTTACTGCGTATCAGGTGGAGTTTTGTGCCTGAGGTGTGTCAATCCTTCAGGGTCGTCGTTTAGTCCCAGTGGTAGTGGGTGGCCTTGAAGCTTTGGTTTTTGTTAATCGTATTGTGATATTACAGGGTGAATGAATGAGTCAGTCAGCGGCAGAGCAGCCGAGTGTTATCTATCTCAAGGATTATGAGGTTCCGGCATTTTTGGTGGAACAGACAGAGTTGCGCTTTGAACTGGAAGAGGAACAGGCACTGGTTCGTTCTCAGGTGCGTTATGCCCGCAACCCTGATGCCGTCGACCGTCAGCATCCACTGGTATTGGATGGCCACGCATCGCTGGAACTGCAGCGGCTGAGTATTGATGGTGAAGTGCTCAGCGATAAAGACTTCCGGCGGGATGGAGAGCAGCTGACGATTCCGAGTCTGCCAGATCATTTTACTCTGGAATGTATCACCCGCATCGAACCACAGAACAATACCGCCCTTGAGGGGCTGTATAAGTCAGATGGTATGTTCTGTACTCAGTGTGAGGCTGAAGGCTTTCGCCGCATCACCTTTTATCAGGACCGTCCCGATGTGATGGCGCTGTTTGAAACTACGATTGTGGCCGATAAACAGCGCTATCCGGTGTTGCTGTCAAACGGAAATATCGTTGATGCTGGCGAGGAGGACGATGGTCGTCACTGGGTCAGATGGCAGGACCCATTCCCAAAACCAGCCTATCTGTTCGCCCTGGTTGGCGGTGATCTGGAGTTTATAGAAGACCGTTATACCACTGGCTCCGGGCGTAATGTGGTGCTGAAAATCTTCGCAGAAGCGAAAGATCTGGATAAACTTGATTATGCGATGACCTCTCTGAAACACTCAATGAAGTGGGATGAAGAGGTTTATGGCCGTGAGTACGATCTGGATATCTTTATGATCGTGGCGGTTGATTTCTTCAACATGGGCGCGATGGAGAACAAGGGGCTTAATATCTTTAACACCTCCTGTGTTCTGGCTCATCCTGAAACCACGGTTGATGCGGGTTTTCAGCGGGTTGAAGGGGTGGTTGCCCACGAATATTTTCATAACTGGTCCGGTAACCGGGTTACCTGTCGTGACTGGTTTCAACTGAGCCTCAAAGAGGGGTTTACGGTGTTCCGTGATTCCCAGTTCAGCTCGGATATGAATTCTGCGACGGTTAAGCGGATAGAGGATGTTACTCTGCTGCGTACTGCTCAGTTTGCTGAAGATGCGGGGCCGATGGCTCATCCGGTTCGGCCTGCGTCATTCATCGAAATTTCTAACTTTTATACCCTGACAGTCTATGAAAAAGGCTGTGAAGTGGTGCGCATGTTGCACACCTTGCTCGGAGTTGAAACCTTCCGTAAGGGGTCAGACCTCTATTTTGAACGTCATGATGGTCAGGCGGTCACCACTGATGATTTTGTCCAGGCGATGGCTGATGTGTCCGGTCGTGATATGCGCCGCTTTAAGCTTTGGTACAGTCAGTCCGGAACGCCTCAGGTGTCGGTGACCGGTGAATATGATGCTGAGAATCAGCGTTATACCTTACACATGCATCAGCGCTGCCCGGCAACACCGGATATGGTGACCAAACAGCCCTTCCTGATACCGGTCGCGATAGGTTTGCTGGACCCAGAGGGGCAGGATATTCCGCTTAACGGCGGGGTAACCACCGAAATACTGGAGTTTGTTGCAACGGAGCAGAGTTTTGTCTTCGAAAATATTCCGGTAGAACCGGTACCGTCGTTGTTACGTGGTTTTTCTGCGCCGGTGAAACTGGCGTTTCCCTATAGTCGTGAGCAGCTGGTCTTCCTTATGCAACACGATAGCGACGGTTTCAATCGCTGGGATGCGGCGCAACAGCTGGCGGTTGGTATTCTGAGTGAGTTGATCAGCGATTATCAGCAAGGTCAGGCGCTACAGCTAGATCCTGCGCTGATAGACGCCTATCGACAGGTACTGAGTGATACGGGTCTCGATAAGGCGATGGTTGCTAAAGTGCTGTCGCTGCCCTCTGAGGCGTATCTGAGCGAACTATCCACGGTGATTGATGTGGATGCTATTCATCATGTGCGGCGTTTTGTCAGGGATTCAATTGCTAATGCGCTTGAGTCTCTGTTTCTGCAGACCTACCAGGATAACAGTACTGAAGACGCCTACAGCCCGGATGCTGCCTCTGTTGCCCGTCGAAGCCTGAAAAATCTGGCGCTTTCCTATCTCATGGCGACGAATAAAGAGGAGTATCTGTCGCTGGCGTTAGAACAATACCGTCAGGCTGATAATATGACCGATAGTCAGGCGGCCCTGACCCTGATTGCCCATTCAGACTTCCAGGAAACTGCTGACGAGGTGTTGGCGAGTTTCTACCAGCGCTGGCAGAATGAGTCGCTGGTGGTTAATCAGTGGCTGGCGGTCCAGGCCAGTGACCCTAAAGAGGGGGCATTAGAGCGGGTGCAGGCATTACAGCAACACCCGGCTTACGATGCTGCCAATCCCAATAAGATCCGTTCCCTGGTATCTGTTTTCTGTGGTCAGAATATGCTGAATTTCCATAATTCTGATGGCAGTGGCTACCGTTTTCTGGCAGATCAGATTATTGTATTAAATAAACAGAATCCGCAGATCGCCTCCCGCTTACTGACACCGTTGACGCGCTGGAAGCGATATCCGTCTGCACGGAGCGGATTGATGAAAGCTGAGCTGGAAAGAATTAGCAATAGTGGCGATCTTTCCCGGGATGTGTATGAAGTATTGAGTAAAAGTCTGGCTGGTTGAGGCCTGTAGAAAAAGGGTATTAAAATGGAACGCACTATCCCAGAACAGGATAAATTTGAGTTACAGCAGAACTATCGTCGTTATCTGAAATATCAGGATCAGTATGATGATGCATTTAATGGTTTAAAGAAATCCCGTGCCAGTCGTGTCTGGCTGGCCGGGCTGGTGGCGCTGTTGTTCAGTCCTGGGTCTGATTTTTTTCTCGGGGCTGCCGCTGCCTTATTTGGTGTGTATTTCTACCGTCTCGCGTCCGCCTGGTACGATAGTTTTCAGATCGATGAGGGCCGGGAAGAAGTTTTACGCTGGTTCTCTTCTAAGGGGCTGACATTTGAAGGACGCATCCTCTATTTCCGGGATGACACCCTGCTGGCCCAGCCGATCGATCCTTTTGCTGACGAAATCTACGCCTGACAGACCGGAATCAGCCGATGCCGGATAAGCGTGAATATAAGCAGGTCAGCCAGCGGGCGAAAAGCCTGCTGGCTAAGCCTGAAGGTATTGATGTTGATTTTAAACGCGAAATTAATGGGATAAAAAGTCGCGATCTGGTCTCTTTCGCTAACTCTTCTCAGGGCGGCGCTATTCTGGTCGGTGTCGATGAATATACCAGTCCTGCAGGCTTACAGCGTGGTCGCATTGTTGGTTGTGATGTCGATGACAGTGCCCGGCTTAGCCTGATCAATAAAGCAACGGATTGCTACCCCATCGTTGATATTGATGTGGTGGTTGAGAATATCAGTCATAAGGCTTTCTTTCGTATTGAGATAGCCCCTGGCAATAAGCGCCCGTACTGCACTCAGCGGGGGGAGTATGCCATTCGGGCTGATGCCCGTTCCCGCGCTCTCTATCCTGAAGAGCTGCTGGCGATGTTTATGGATCGGGAAGGCGAACTGTTTCTTAATCGCTTCCGTGAAGCGGTGGCGCAGTTAGAGCAACGTATGGGGCAGATGGATCATGCGTTTGGCGCCGGAATGGAACAGTTGGTGAGCCATCTGGATGAACTTGACCATCGTGTCGGACGAACGCTTACCCGTATTGACCAGATGACCGATAGTGCAAAAAAGCGTTCTCGCAACATGCTTCAGGCATTACGGGATTCCCAGGACAGTATTGCCGGGCTTGAAACCTTATTGCTGGCACAGAATGACAACCCGGCGGGGCGGCTGGAGATTATGCGGGATATACGCAAGCGGCTTGATCAGCTGACAGAAAACCTGAATCCCATCGATGGTCACAATCAATGATTGAATCTATTCGCAGAGCTAACTGCTGGGTGTTTGATCTGGATGGCACGCTTACCCAGCCGGTTCATGATTTCGAGCACATACGGGCAGAGCTTGGATTACCTTCCGGGTGCGACATTCTCGCCAGCATAGCAGAGAAGCCAGACACGGAGCGTCAGGCGTTAAACCAGCAACTCGATCAATGGGAATACTTCTACGCTGATATGGTCAAACCTGCGGTTGGTGTCAGTGAGAGTCTTGGGTTGCTGGCATCGCGGGGCTGTAACCTGGGCATTCTGACCCGCAACAAACGTGAAGTTGCACTCCATTGTCTCGAGGTGATTGGCGTCGCCCATCTGTTTAATTCTGCTGACGTACTGGGCCGTGATGAGGCGTTAGCAAAACCGGACCCACAGGGGATTAACCTGTTATTACAGCAATGGCAGGGGGGCCCTGATGAGGCTGTCATGGTGGGCGATTTTCGCTATGATCTGGAGGTTGGACGGGCTGCGGGTGTTGCCACCGTGCATGTTGATTCCTCGACAGATCGCGGCTGGCCAGCGCTGACGGATCTGCGGGTGAATACACTGGCTGAGTTGTACCAGTGGTTAATCTCCTGAAGAGTATCTGTTTGACACTGATCAACACCGTAGAGCAGCGCTGGGGTATAGTGTATTTATCTCACTGGAGGATGTTATGACAGTACTGAATGAATTACACCAGGATCATGTCAACCTTAATAAGTTGCTGGCTGTGCTCGGAAACAAACTCGAAAAACTGAAACAGGGTGAAATGCCAAATTTTGTTCTGCTGGCAGATGCTATCGATTACATCAGCAGTTATGCCGATGCATATCATCATCCACTTGAAGATCAGATGTATGAGTTTTTTAAAGAGAGTGGCTGTCCCGAGCTGGATGAAGCGATTATTGAATGTGTTGATGAACATAAACGGCTGAAAAAAAGTGGCCAGGACATTATCGCAGCGGTAGATTGTATTCTGACCGATGCAGTGGTGCCTATGGATCAGTTTATCGCTAAATTAGAGGTTTTTCTGGATGAGCAGATAGAGCATCTTAACCTGGAAGAGGGCGTTCTGTTCCCGTTATTGGACGAAATTGCCACCGCTGAACAGTGGCAAAGGCTTGAGCCAGATCTGCCGAGAATGGATGACCCTCTGTTCGGAGCAAAGCAAAAGCAGCGCTATATTGATCTCTATTCTGAATTGCTTCGGGATATGCAGTAGCTTTCTTCAGCCACCTCACTTAACCTGGGCTGCTTTCAAAGAGTCCTGGTTAAGTGGAGCCTTCTACTTGACCGACCTCAGGTCGTTGTCTACCGAATGAATTATTTCAGGTTTTATATCACGAAGAGGCTGGTATTCAAGCCGGTTTCTGCCATTCTTTTTCGCCAGATAGACCGCTTCATCAGCCGCTTTTAGCAGAGCATGAGCCTGTCCATCCAGGTCATTGAACAGACCACTGTCATATGAGCAGCTGGTTGCGCCAATCGAAGCGCTTATTCTGAAGGGCATATCATCGTTGTTATGGATCACCAGATGGAGAATTTTGAGACGCAATTGTTCGCCTATCTCAATCGCTTTATCTGCGTCACAATTGGGTAGTAGAATGGCAAACTCCTCACCGCCATAACGGGCAACGAAGTCAGTTTTTCGCAGATTGTTCTTCAATAACAAGCCAACCGAGCTAAGCACTTTATCCCCGATCTGATGGCCAAAGCTATCGTTGACCAGCTTAAAAAAATCGAGGTCGATAAACAGGCAGCTCAGCGGCGTCTGATGCCGGCAGGCTCTTGATAGTTCTTTGATAATCTCCTGATCAAATGCCCGCCGGTTATTCACTTTGGTCAGCATATCAATAATGCTGAGTCGCTTAAGGTTTTGCTGGTTGATGCAGTTTTCGATACATACCGCAATGATCGATGCCAGGTGACTGACATAGTCATAGTCGAAGTGTTCGCTGTAGCGTTCCGGATCCTTACTGCCGAGATGCAGGCTGCCAATCAGGCAGTCATGACGGATAAGGGGTAGCAGTGCGCTGCTGAGGACATAGGGATTGCCGGGAAATGCGATACTTTTAAGCTGAGGGCTTAATTCGCCGGTTCTGAGTTTTTCCGTTGGGAACAGGGCTTTGAGCAATCGCTGATTATTGACAAAGCGAAGGCTGTGGCTGGGTACTGGCGGTGTATAGTCTTCTAAAAGGCTACGGGCAGCTGATTCAGGGTCGAGAAGAATCAGGTTAACGGCGGTGAGTCGAAAATGCTCTTTGAACTCTGTCAGAATAAGATCAAGCAGTTCTGCAAGGTTGCTGCAGCTAAGCAGCCGCAGTTCCATTTCAAAAAATGAACGTAAAATAGCTTCATTCCGCTCAACCTTATTCGCCAGAAGGTGCAGAGATTTGCGAAGATCTTTGTTCTCTTTCTCGAGTGGTCCCATAAACGCCTGCGTTGCGCCTGAAGTATGAAGATTTACTGGACATCAGTGACAACTATAAAGGAAAAACAGGTTGGGGATAATAGACAAGCACCAGAGAATAGGCTATCTGTCGCAGATATCTGGGGGATAAGTTACAAACAATAAGCTTTGAAGCTAAAAAAACCTGCTGCCCAATATGGGTAGCAGGTTTTTACTGTATCGAAAAAATCAGCTTGCTCTGGCAATCCGATCAGTATGTTCCGGATGGGTGCTGATAAAATGTTCCAATACCCGCCGTAAAACTTTTTCATGAGCATAATCGCCTTTACGCTGAGCTTTCGCAATATCATCCAGGATGATTTTTTTCACTTTGCTTTCGCCATTATGGCAGCACAGGTACTGACCTATAGCCATGGCGATAATCGGGTCCGTGTGCTCATGTTCAGCGATGGCCTCAACTTCGTCCTGAGTGAGATCACTCAGGTGGAGGCATTCATTGTAAGTTAGCATGGTGGTATCCCCTTATTATATTAGTTTTATACATCAGTTCTAAAATTGAGGGCCCATATTAAATATGTACTTCGGTCCGTTACTAATATTTTAGGCAATAAACTGGCTTTGCTCTAATGAAAGCGTGAACTTTTTTTATATAAAAATAGTGGTTTGAAATGATTAGTTGATATATCTCAGAATTACATGAGTAACTGTTTTTTTTGTATCATATAAGTGCTTCATATTTTTATTATTTTTTATAAGAGGTTTGAAAATAGTTTATTTAAATTAGAGGGTTGGTTGATGGGATAGATATGAGGTCAGGTGTTTCTGTTCTGATGGCTCAGGCTTGCATATACCAAAAATACGCAGGTGATCTATATTGGGTAACAGGCTTTTTTTGCGAGTAACAGGGCTCGTTTTACTTTCAGAAGCCAGTCACTCCGGGTGGGGCGGGTTTCCCTGTCATTCTGGGAGAGGTGGCTTGTTGTCAGACACGCTCTCCTGATCAGTATTTCCGCATCTCTATATCATTGAATATCAGGCGTCAGACTAATCATTAACGGGCCCGGTGAAATAATATAAGGCTGTTGTTTGCAGAGTGTTTAGTTAACCGATCAGGCATGTTACAGATCTGTAGAAGGTGATTCTTATATTGCTTTATTTGTTGACGGAAATTATTAATATATCTACCGGGTAACCGCGCTGGCCACCTTTGTCAGGCGCTGAGCTGAGGGTTACAGACAATCATATTGTTACAAGACTACGCTGTTTTATAAGGATTTAATGGATATTAAACTGAATTCGTCTTCATCTGCCCAGGCATATTTCATTTTAACTCAGACAGTATTACCCCGCCCGATAGCCTGGGTGTTGTCTGAGCATGAAAACGGAGAATATAATCTGGCGCCGTTCTCTTTTTTTACTGTGGTTTGCAGTGACCCGCCTATAATTATGATCTCTGTGGGGCTGAAGCCCGATGGTTCATTGAAAGATACCTATCGGAATATTATAGAGCGCAAGAATTTCGTTCTGCATCAGGCTCATAGTAGGCAGGTCAGTGAGATGACTCAGACAGCAAAAACGTTACCAGAGGGCGTGTCAGAGGTAACCGATGCCGGATTATACTTAACTGCCTTCAAAGATTCTCCTTTGCCGCGAATTGATGGCTGTCGGGTGGCGATGGATTGTGAGTTATATGAGACCAGAGAGATTGGTAATAAGGGGCAATATCTTATTTTTGGCCAGGTGCGCAATATTTTTATTGATGATGCCGTGGTTGACGCAGATGAGCGTGGCCGGCTATTAGTTGATGCACAGAAGCTTGATCCACTCGGGCGTCTGGGAGGAGCTGAGTATGCTACCTTAGGTGAGCGTCTTGCGGTGCCAAGAGAGTCTTAATGGCGCCTCAGGGCTGCGGTTGATGCTATTACAAATTTAACATAAAGGTGCACCATGACTAACGGGACAAAAGGATCTGTCACCCACTCACCGACATTATGGTTAGGGGGAGTTTTGCTGGTCATATTGACGGCAGTTATCGTCGCTTGGTTAAGTAAAGATGCTCAGGGAATGGCGGTGACATTTCACAATAGCAGTGAGCAGATGATTGAGTCGATTCAGCTGGATTTTGGCAGTGCGGACACTCAGTCACGGATTCAGGCCTTCCGGATTCCTCCGGGTGAAGAACGCATCCTTTTGCTGAATCATCAGCCGGGTATGGGGTTTAATGTTCAGGTGAATTATCGGGACGGCAAGAAGCAGGCCTTTTGTGCCTTGAATGGCGATGATGAGCGCCATCCGGTTATTTATTTACAGCCCTGATAGTTTATTCACTTTTGCGGAATGGCAGTCGTTGGCGCAGATAATCCATCTCCTGGCGCAACATTTTCTCCTCCTCCATGGTGAACTTCTCCACAGCATCCTGAAACCCTGGATGTGCAAGCCAGTGAGCTGACCAGGTTTCAATAGGTTCAAATCCCCGTTGGATTTTATGTTCTCCCTGAGCGCCAGGATCGAATCGCTGTAGCTGATGGCGGATACAGTGCTCAATACCCTGATAGTAACAGGTCTCAAAATGCAGACTATCGTATTCAGCCAGAGATCCCCAATAGCGGCCATAGAGGTTTTTGCTATCCTGAAAAAATAGTGCTCCGGCAACCGCTTCTGTGTCGCTGTGATTCAGGTCATAGGCAAAACAGATATGTAGCTGTTCTGGCAGGGTATTTCTGAGTTGTTGGAAAAATGCTTCGTTGAGATAGCCGCTGCGGCCGCGTTTCATATAGGTGATCTGGTAAAACTGGTAAAACTGCCGGAGCATGTCATCGGTCAGCTGAGAGCCGCTGACAAATCGGTGCTGAATATGATGATCAGAGATTTTACTGCGCTCTTTACGCAGATTTTTGCGTTTGCGTGAGCTGAACGTTTCGAGAAATGCTTCAAAATCAGAGTAATCGCGGTTGAACCAGTGGTACTGGGTGCCGAGGCGGTAATTTAACCCTGGGAAACTCTCTTTTTCGAGTAGCCTGTCCTGAAGAAAAAGGCCATGCCAGCCAGAAGCGTTGTACTGTTCTGCAAGCTGCTGAATGGCTGAGAGTATCTGCTGGGAGAGGTTGGTTTTCTCAGTGTCGCTCAGACTGTCATGAAACATTAAGCGCGGGCCGTAACAAGGGGTAAAGGGGATGGCCGTCAGTAGTTTTGGGTAATAATCAAGTCCATTGCGCTGGTAGGCGTCTGCCCAGCTCCAGTCAAACACATACTCACCGTATGAATGGCTCTTCAGGTACAGTGGCAGCGCGGCGATGGGCTGATCAGCATCGGTCACCAGCAGATGGCAGGGTTGCCAGCCGGTATTCGGGGCAACACTGCCGGAATTCTCTAATGCGAAGAGAAATTCATAACGCAGGAAAGGGTAGTCTGTATCTGCCAGACTGTTCCAGCGGTCTGCTCCGATCTGCCCGATGGCGCTATAAAAATTGAATTGAGGCATATTGTCCTATACTGTTCAGAAGCAGAATTTATTATCTAACTACCCGATAATAAAGCATTATATTTAGCATACGCGAGCAGCTTACCTGCTTTTCAGGTTTGCTGATGCTTCTATCATAAGTTTGCATCTGTATTTACGCCAGGAGAATAAAAATGGATGAGTTAGAGTTAGAATTCGAGCTGGACTCCCGTCTGAATAGTGATTGTATTACCCTGGGAGACTTCCCGTTGTCCCGTTTATTGCTGATGAATGATGCGAATTATCCCTGGTTTATTCTGGTGCCCCGTCGTGCCGAAGTCAGCGAGATCTATCATTTGTCTCCCAGTGATCAGGGGCAGCTGCTGCATGAGTCCTCATTCCTGTCTGAGAATCTTCACGATGTGTTTGATGCAGACAAGATGAATGTTGCTGCATTGGGAAATGTGGTTAAACAGCTTCATGTTCATCATGTGGTCCGGTTTGAGGGAGACCCGGCCTGGCCAGCCCCGGTCTGGGGCGCGGTCGCTGCAAAACCTTATGCTCAGGAGCAGATCCGTGAGATTCATCAGAAGTTACAGATGATGATGCCACAGGAGGTAAATTTTGTTGCCCGTGATCTGCTCAGCTGATTTCTCATCTAAAATCCACTAATTGGCCCTGTCAGGAGCTAATTATTCAGGTATAATTCGCCGTTTTCTGAGCAAGGCGGCTGACGTTGTCGGCTTTTGTAAAAAACAGGGCTGAAACGGGTCAGGTTGCTTTGCGGTTTACTCTATTTTTCTGGGGAAAGCTGCGATTATGCCGATCTTCGATTTTGAATGCCGTCATTGTGGTCATGAATTTGAAAAACTGGTGCTTAAATCTGACGCGCCAGCACCGGTCTGTGCTGGTTGCGATTCTGCTGATGTGGTGAAAAAAGTATCCGCACCAGGGTTCAGATTATCCGGCACTGGCTGGTACGAGACTGATTTTAAAACCGGTAAGAAAAAGAACCTGGCGGGTGGCCAGAGTGAATCCGGTAACTGATTTTTAATTGTCTGAATAAACACTGATTCAGCTTGCTAAGTAACAGGAACATTTAACTATGCGCAGTCATTATTGCGGCGATCTCAGAAAAGAGCATATCGGCGAAGACATTACTCTGACGGGGTGGGTTCACCGTCGTCGCGACCACGGTGGGGTTATCTTTCTGGATCTGCGTGACCGTGAGGGTCTTACCCAGGTGGTGTTTGATCCTGATCGTGAAGAGAGCTTCGCCCTGGCAGACAGCTGCCGTAGTGAGTATGTTATAGAGGTCAAAGGTACTGTTCGCGGTCGTCCGGAAGGCACGGTTAACCCGGATATGCCTACCGGTGAGATTGAAGTTCTGGGTAAAGAACTGGTTATCCTCAACAAGTCAGAAACCCCGCCTTTCCAGCTGGATGAACATCAGCAGGTGGGTGAAGAAGTACGTCTGCGGCACCGGTACATCGACCTGCGTCGTCCCGAAATGCAGGAAAAACTCCGTTTTCGTTCTAAAGTGACCAACGCTATCCGCAGTTATATGGATGAGCACGGCTTTCTGGATATTGAAACCCCGATTCTGAACCGTGCGACGCCCGAGGGTGCGCGTGATTATCTGGTGCCAAGCCGGGTGCATGAAGGGCATTTCTTTGCGCTGCCGCAATCGCCTCAGTTGTTTAAGCAGTTGCTGATGGTGGCAGGCTTTGACCGCTATTATCAGGTGGCTAAGTGTTTCCGTGATGAAGATCTGCGGGCTGACCGTCAGCCAGAGTTTACCCAGATCGATATTGAAACCTCATTTATGAATGAGGAAGAGATCATGGGGATCACCGAGAAGATGATTCGCAAGCTGTTCCTTGAGCTTAAAGACGTTGATCTGGGCGAGTTTCCGCGGATGCCATACTCTGAAGCGATGCAGCGCTTCGGATCTGATAAGCCTGACCTGCGCTACCCAATGGAGCTGGTCGATGTTGCCGATCTGATGGCTGAGATCGAGTTCAAGGTATTTGCCGGTCCGGCGAAAGATCCGAAAGGCCGTGTCGCCGCGCTGAAAGTGCCCGGTGGTGCTCAGCTGACCCGTAAGATCATTGATGAATACACCAAATTTGTCAGCATCTATGGCGCTAAAGGTCTGGCCTGGATTAAAGTTAACGAGCTTGAAAAAGGCGTTGAAGGCCTGCAGTCTCCTATCGTTAAGTTCCTTGGCGCCGATGTGGCGATGGCGATTATGGAGCGTCTGGGTGCGCAAAACGGCGATATCGTATTCTTTGGTGCCGATAAAGAGAAGATCGTTTCCGAAGCCCTGGGTGCTCTGCGGATTAAGGTCGGTGAAGATCTTGAGATGGCCCAGTGTGAATGGGCGCCTCTGTGGGTGGTTGACTTCCCCATGTTTGAAGAGACCGACAATGGTGGTCTGACCGCGTTGCATCACCCCTTTACTGCACCTAGCTGTAGTCCTGAAGAGCTTAAAGCTAACCCGCTGGAAGCCTTGTCACGTGCCTACGATATGGTGTTGAACGGTTGCGAGCTGGGTGGTGGTTCAATTCGTATTCATAACCAGGAGATGCAGGCGTCAGTGCTGGATATTCTGGGTATCTCTGATGAAGAGGCGGATGATAAATTTGGCTTCCTGCTGAATGCACTGAAGTATGGTGCGCCACCACACGGCGGTCTGGCGTTTGGCCTTGATCGTCTGATCATGCTGATGACCGGCACTGATTCTATTCGTGAAGTTATTGCCTTCCCTAAAACTCAGAGCTCTGCCTGTATGATGACTCAGGCGCCGGGTGAAGTCAGTGCGGCTCAGCTGCGCGAACTGAATATCAAACTGCGCAAGACGCCTTAAGTTATTTCGCTGTTATTGATAAAGCCGTGCTCTGCACGGCTTTTTTTATGGCTGAAACTGGGGTATTGTGCTCTGTATAAATAAACAGTACTTTGAGTTGATAATACGTTTATGTTGATTTTGGGGATAGATCCGGGCTCCCGGATTACCGGTTACGGTATTATCAATTCCGTTGGCGCGAAAAATGAGTATGTCGCCAGTGGCTGCATCAGGATAAAAGGTGATCTGCTGTCAGAACGGCTAAAGCAGGTTTATGCGGGTGTCACAGAGATTATAGAGCATTACTGCCCGCAGGAGATGGCGATAGAGCAGGTATTTATGGCACGTAATCCGGACTCGGCTCTTAAGCTGGGGCAGGCCCGGGGTGTGGCGATCGTTGCCGGTGCCAATCAGGGGCTGGACGTGGCTGAGTATGCTGCCCGTAAGGTAAAGCAGGCCGTGGTGGGTAACGGCGGGGCGGATAAGGCTCAGGTACAGCATATGGTTAAATCGATACTTAAGCTGCCGGGGCTGCCCCAGGCTGACGCTGCCGATGCGCTGGCGATTGCGCTCTGTCATGCGCATACCCGCAGTAGTCTTATTATGATGGCTGGAGCGAAACATAGCCGAGCCGGGCGATTGCGCTGATCAGACTGCCCCAAAATACTATGTCGACAATTGTTTAAACCCTGTGATGGGGTGATCTGGAGAGTAAAAGCTGTGATAGGACGAGTAAGAGGTGAGCTGCTGGAAAAACATCCGCCGCAGTTGGTGGTTGATGTGAACGGTGTTGGCTATGAAGTTGATGTCTCAATGAACACCTATTACCAGTTGCCTGATGTTGGGCGGCCGGTAACCCTGTATACCCATATGGTCGTGCGGGAAGATGCTCAGCTGCTCTACGGTTTCTATGAGCGCTCAGAGCGATCTCTGTTTCGAACCCTGATAAAAGTGAATGGCGTCGGGCCTAAACTGGCCCTGACAATCCTTTCCGGCATCAGCGTTGATGAGTTTGTACAGTCCGTGCAGCACCAGGATACCGCCGCGCTGGTGCGATTGCCCGGGGTGGGGAAAAAAACCGCAGAGCGGCTGATCATCGAGATGAAAGACAAGCTACAGGACTTCCAGTTCAGCGATACCGATGAGTTTACTCTTACTGATGGCCTGGGGCCTGTGGTCAGTAATGCGGTAACCGATAGCCGTGCTGAAGCCGAAAGTGCCCTGGTAGCGCTGGGGTATAAACCGGTTCAGGCGACCAAATCGATTGCCCAGGCTGAAAAAGCCAATCCTGGTGCATCCAGTGAAGCGCTTATTCGTGCGGCATTAAAAAGTATGGTGCAGGGGTAACACTGAATGTTAGTGATAGGGTATAGATTATGATCGAAGCTGATCGTTTTATTTCGCCAGCCGTGACGGCTCCTCAGGAAGAGGTGCAGGATCGGGCTATCCGACCGAAAACATTACAGGATTATGTTGGTCAGCCGGTGGTGAAGGAGCAGATGGAAATCTTTATTGGCGCTGCTCGTAAGCGCCAGGAAGCGCTTGATCATACGCTTATCTTTGGCCCGCCGGGGCTGGGTAAAACCACGCTCGCTAATATTATTGCTAATGAGATGGGCTGTGATATTAAAACAACCTCTGGTCCCGTGCTTGAAAAAGCGGGAGATCTGGCGGCAATGCTGACCAATCTGGAGCCGGGGGATGTCCTGTTTATCGACGAAATACATCGTTTAAGTGCTTCCGTAGAAGAGGTGCTTTATCCGGCGATGGAAGACTATCAGCTGGATATCATGATCGGAGAAGGGCCAGCCGCCCGTTCAATCAAGCTGGAGCTTCCCCCTTTTACGCTGGTGGGGGCAACCACCCGTGCGGGCTTGCTAACCTCTCCTTTGCGGGATCGTTTTGGTATCGTGCAGCGCCTGGAATTTTATAATATTGATGATCTGACTTCGATTGTTGAGCGTTCAGCGAGGCTTTCTGGCAGCGGTGTCGATCATGAAGGTGCTCTTGAAATAGCCCGACGTTCCCGGGGGACTCCCCGGATTGCTAACCGGCTGCTGCGCAGGGCGAGAGATTACGCTGAAGTTAAAGGCGATGGGCGAATATCGCTGGAGATGGCCGATCTTGCGCTTAATATGCTCAATGTAGACGAGCATGGTTTTGATCATATGGACCGTCGTTTGTTGTTGGCAATGATAGAGAAATTTGGCGGAGGACCGGTCGGGGTTGACAGTCTGGCGGCGGCCATTAGTGAAGAACGGGATACGATTGAAGATGTGCTTGAACCCTATCTTATTCAGCAGGGGTTTATGATGCGTACGCCGCGAGGCCGGGTAGTGACTGATAATGCCTATCGCCACTTTGGTATTGAAATGCCTGATCGGGGTCAATAGAAAATTGATCAGCTGGTGATAACTGACTTATATCAACGCAGAGTTTTCATTATGGGTTTAACGTTTAGCGTGTAGACATAAAACAATAATGTTTAGGGCGTTAACGTATGAACACTATGAAACTCTGTTGTCTGAATGGCTCGCAACTAAAAAGTCTGAAGCGAGAGCTGCAGATTCTTCAGGAACAGCTGCAGACAGATCTGAAAGCAGAGCAAAGCGATCAACTGGACGAGTTGAATCAGGTGAGCTGTACTGAGGTGTTTGACCGGGTTGAAACTGCGGCTGCTATCGATATTAATCAGGCCCGTTTATCTCATATAAAACAACTGGAGGATGAAATACGAGAATGCCGTAGTGCCCTGCAGCGAATTGAAGCCGGGAATTATGGGAGTTGTATAGAATGTGGCGAGGAGATCGAGTTGAATCGGCTCATGGCCAATCCTGCTGCTCTTTTCTGTGTGGCGTGCCAGTCCCGGAATGAGTTGCAACGTGATCGAAGTGATGAATCGTTATTCTGAGGATCTTTAATTAGTTGGTTATGAATTAGTTTTTTGAGCCGCCTGTTCAGGCGGCTTTTTTATTTGCATTGTTGTCTAGCGTTGAACTTTACGACTCTGCCGCTCTCCAAACGATCAACAACTGTTCAGCGGTTGTTTATCAAGCACTCTATACAGTGTTCAAACACAGGAAAATGGTTTTTTGTCATAAAAAAGGGCAGATTTTGAACGCTGATCTCGCTACTATCGGAACCAGTTTTTCAGATTTCTACAGAAGGGGTTGTGAACGTGCCGGATAAAATGTCAATCTGGAGTCTGGTGGCAAATGCCAGCTTTGTTGTCCAGCTGGTAATGTTGCTATTGTTAATCGCGTCAGTGCTTTCCTGGATTATGATTTTTCAGCGCCACTTTGTTTTGCGCCAGGCGCAACAAAAACTAAGAGCCTTTGAGGATCGCTTCTGGTCAGGTGTTGACCTTAGCCAGCTTTTTCGTGAAGTCAACGCCGACCCGGATAGCAGTAACGGCGCTGAAAATATTTTTCGCGCCGGACTTAAAGAGTTCAGCCGCTTAAGCCAGCAGTCTGGTGCGGATAGTGATGCCATTATGGATGGTGCACAACGCAGCATGCGTGTAGCCCTTGCCCGGGAAGAGGAAAAACTGGAGATGCACCTGCCATTTCTGGCGACTGTGGGTTCAACCAGCCCCTATGTCGGCCTGTTCGGCACAGTGTGGGGGATTATGAACTCATTTCGGGGATTGGCTAATGTTCATCAGGCAACGCTGGCATCAGTCGCTCCGGGTATCTCAGAAGCGCTGATTGCAACCGCCATTGGCTTGTTTGCTGCAATTCCTGCGGTGATTGCCTACAACCGTTTTTCAGCTAAAACCGAATCGTTGATGAACAGTTATGAAACCTTTGCCGATGAATTCTCAAGTGTATTACACCGTCGTGTACACACCTCAAGCTGATCTGTAGCAGGCTGGTAATATGATTCGCAGAGTTAAAAAGAGACGCAAACTGAACGCTGAGATCAATGTGGTGCCTTACATCGATGTCATGATGGTGCTGCTGGTTATTTTTATGATCACCGCACCGATGCTGACTCAGGGGGTTGATGTTCAACTGCCGAAGGCAGGCTCTGATCCGGTTGATACTCAGGACAGTGAACCATTGATTGTGACCGTTGATAAACAAGGTAACTATTATATCGATGTGGGTGGAGACCCGCTTGAAGCGGTAACCGGTGACGTCGTTGCGCAACGGGTCAGCAAAGTTCTGAGCAGCAATCCCAGGAAATTGCTGCTGGTACGAGGGGATAAAGGCGTTGATTATGATCATGTTGTGCAGTTAATGACCCTATTGCAGCAGGCCGGTGCAGAAAGTGTCGGTTTGGTAACAGAGTAGTCTGATTGTGAATTTACGAAGTTATCTGTTCCCTGCGCTACTGGCACTGATTCTCCATTCAGTCATTCTGAGTGCGCTGTTTTATAGCTGGTTTGGTTATGCCGAAGATCAGCGGCATCTCACCCCCAGGCATGTTAAAGCGCAGATAGTTGATCTGAAAACGCAGCAGAAAGCTAAGCAACAGGATAAGGCTGCTGAGGCCCGACGCAAAGAAGAGGCTCGCAAACAGGCTGAAGCGCGTAAGAAAGAAGCCCGCGAGAAAGAAGCGCTTAAAAAAGAGGCTGCCAGGAAAAAGCAGGCTGAAGCCAAGAAGAAAGCGGAAGCTAAAAAGAAAGCCGAGGCTAAAAAGAAAGCTGAAGCCAAAAAGAAAGCCGAAGCGCTGAAGCAGGAAGCCTTGAAGAAAGAGGCCGCCCGTAAAAAAGCTGATGCGCAGAAGAAAGCTCAGGCCGCTGAGGCAGCAAAGAAAAAACAGCAAGAGGAAGCTCGCCGGAAAGCTGAAGCGCAAAAAGAAGCCGAGCTTCAACAGCGAGAGAAACAACGACGTGAACAGGAACAAAAACGCCGGGAAGCTGAACTGGCACAGGCATTAGCGGCTGAAGAGCGTGAGATGCAGAGACAGGCAGATGAGAGGGCGATTGCCGGGTATAGTGATTATATTGCTGCAGAAGTAGAAAGTAACTGGAGCCGCCCACCCAGTGCCCGTAACGGTATGAAGGTTGTCTTGTCACTGCACCTGTTACCCACCGGTGAGGTCGATAATGTTTATGTGGTTGAAAGCAGTGGTGACAGCTATTTTGACGAGAGTGCCATCCGTGCAGTCAAACGGGTGGGACGATTCACCGAGTTACAAAAAATGGATCCGGTATTGTTTGATCGGAGCTTTCGTAAATTTAGTCTTAATTTTAATCCGTCAGATCTTCGCAGGTAATCAGTCATGCAGCGTATGTTATGTTTTATGTGTCTCTTCTTTTTCAGTGTGCTGGCGCGTGCTGAGCTGACCGTTGAGATTACTCAGGGGGTTGATCAACCCACGCCAGTAGCGGTGGTGCCGTTTGCGTTTAATGGTGTCCAGGCCTTGCCGGAAGATGTAGCGCAAGTGGTAAGCGACGACCTTTATCGAAGTGGTATGTTTAAAATAATGCCACGGGAGAATATGCTTAGTTTCCCTTCCGATCGTAACTCTCTCTTTTTTCGTGACTGGCGCATCAGTGGTAGTGATTTTATTGTTATTGGTCGGATTCAGGAGGTCGAAGGTCAGCTGACGGTAGCTTTCGAACTGTATGATGTGCTTAAAGAAGAGCGTATTCTGGGCGAGGAAATCAAAGCAAACCGGACTAACCTGCGGGCGGTCGGCCACTATATCAGCGATAAAGTCTTTGAAGCCCTGACCGGTGTCCGTGGTGCATTTTCCACCCGGATCGTATACGTAACGGCGAAACAGCTGGCCGCTTCTAATCATCGCTACCGTTTAATGCTGGCCGATTCTGACGGCCATAATCCGCGGACGATTCTGGAATCAAAAGAGCCTATCCTTTCACCTGCCTGGTCCCGAGATGGTACTAAGCTGGCCTATGTTTCCTTTGAGTCTGGTCGTCCTGCGATTTACATTCAGTATCTGGCGACAGGTAAGCGGGAAAAGGTGCAGTCTTTCCGGGGCTTGAATGGCGCACCGTCCTGGTCTCCGGATGGTAAGCAGCTGGCGCTGGTGTTGTCGAAAGATGGTAACCCCGAAATCTATGTGCTGGATTTACAGCAGCGACGTCTCAGTCGTATTACCCACCATTTTGGTATCGATACTGAACCATCCTGGTCTCCTGATGGGCAGTCACTGATCTTTACTTCGGATCGTGGTGGCCAGCCACAGATTTATTCCATCTATCTGCCAACCCGTGATGTCACACGGCTGACATTTGAGGGGCAGTATAATGCCCGTGGCCGCCTGACTCAGGATGGTCGTTTTCTGGCGATGGTGCATCAGAATAATGGTTCGTTCCATATTGCAGTGCAGGATCTGCGAACTGGCCGGGTCGAGCTGCTGACCGAAACCTATATGGATGAGTCGCCTACCATTGCGCCTAACGGCAGTATTATTCTTTACGCCACTCAGGAAGGTACGCGTGGGGTGCTGTCTGCCGTATCCCTGGATGGGCGGGTGAAGTTCCGTTTGCCTTCATCAGATGGCGATGTTCGTGAACCGGCCTGGTCGCCCTTTCAATAAGGTGTCTGGATGATGTTTAGTGCTCAGTGACTGCGCTGAGTGACAAGATGACTGCGCAAAGGGACAAAGTTAAATCAAATAGTTAGAAAAGCCGCTGTATTATCATGCGGCTCTTGCAAATAGGCTTGGCAAGCTTTACTTTAGGCAGGATTAAGGTTTTATTTGCACATTATTGGCTAAATAATTAGGAGTGTTCGATGCGTGCTATGAATATTGGTAAAGCGACTGCTTTGGCGCTGACCGTCGTTTGGGCTGCAGGTTGTAGTACTACAAATACAACAGGTACAGATTCCATGGGTGGCGGTTCAACTCCAGCGACGACGACTACGACTACACAGGGCGTTTCTAATTCTTCTATGAGCGGCACCTCCATGGCCGATGTCAAGAATCTGGCAACGGTCTTCTATTTTGATTTTGACCAGACTCAGGTTAAACCTGAAGCGGTTCAGGCTCTGCGTGGTCATGCAAAATATCTGGTAGCTAATCCTTCAGCAACGGTTGTACTGGAAGGCCATGCGGATGAGCGTGGTACCCGTGAATACAACATGGCTCTGGGTGAGCGTCGTGCAAAGGCTATCGCTCGTGTTCTGACTGTTAATGGTGTTTCCAGCAGTCAGATAGAGGTGATTAGCTATGGTGAAGAAAAACCAGTGGTTATGGGTCATAACGAAAGTTCATGGGCTCAGAACCGTCGCGTAGTATTGAAATACTAATCACCCCGGATAGTTAGTTTTTATGCGCAAAGCATATAGCCTTACTGCTGTACTGGCACTATTTAGTGTCGGTGCAGCAGCTGCAGATCCTGTTCCTGTGATTGAGTTGCAGATGGATGATAGTGCTGCGAACCGCCCTGTTGCGGGGCGTTCTGGTGGCCAGTTTGCTGGTGGCAGTAATGACACGGTGATGTTATTACAGCAGCTGCAGGACGAAGTCCGCTCTCTGCGGGGGATGGTTGAACAGCAGCAATACCAGATTCGACAGATGGAACAGCAGCAGCGAGACCGTTATCGCGATCTCGATCGTAGAATAGTTGCGGGTCAGCGTGGCGCTTCGCCGTCGTCCGGTGCGGCACCGGCTGCCGCAACTCATTCGGCAACCTTGCCTGCCTCTGACAGCACGCCTACAGATAGTCAGGCATATCAGGAAGCGTTTGGCCTGGTGCGGCAAAAAGATTTTTCTGCAGCGCTTGCCGCATTTGACAAGTTTATTGAACTTTACCCTGACAGTGCCCGACTCCCTAACGCTTATTACTGGGTTGGTGAAGTCAATCTCGCGGAGCAAAAGCTGGAACTGGCTAAAGCTGCGTTTGAGAAGGTATTGAAAACCTTCCCAGAGCATCGCAAAGCGGCTGACGCATCCTATAAACTGGGTGTAATCTATCATCAGATGGGTGATCAGGCGAAAGCGAATGAAATGTTTAATTCAACCATCTCTCGTTATCCTGATAGTTCTGCGGCTAATCTGGCCCGCGATTATCTGAAACGATAACCACTAAATATCTTTAAGGTTTTGTGATGAGTATTCCCTCCCGCAATGCGGTGGTCCTGCTATCCGGTGGTCTTGATTCTGCTACCGCACTGGCGATGGCTGTCGAGCGTGGCTTTAACTGCTATGTATTGAGCTTTGACTATGGTCAGCGTTCACAGACTGAGCTTCTGGCTGCGAAGAAAGTAGCGGCCGATCTTAATGTTGCTGAGCACCGGATTGTGCGTCTGCATCTTGAAGATTTTGGTGGCTCAGCCTTAACCGATAACAGTATTGATGTGCCTGATCATGAGGAGGAGGGCATTCCGGTTACCTATGTGCCTGCACGTAATACTGTTTTCATGTCGCTGGCGCTGGCCTGGGCTGAAGTATTGCATGCCCAGCACATTTTTATCGGTGTAAATGCTGTCGATTACTCCGGCTATCCCGATTGCCGTCCCGAATATATCGCTGCGTTTGAGCATATGGCAAATCTGGCGACTAAAACCGGCGTTGAGGGTGAGCGACTCACCATTGAAACACCGCTGATTGATCTGACTAAAGCACAGATTATCCGTGAGGGTACCCGGCTGGGTGTCAACTATGGTCTTACCGTTTCCTGCTATCAGGCGGATGATGACGGGCGGGCCTGTGGTGTCTGTGATAGCTGTCGCCTAAGAGCGAAAGGCTTTGAAGATGCGGGTGTGGCAGATCCGACACGTTATATGGTGTCGTGATTTATTACCAGCGTATCGGTTGATGCCTGAAATCAGCGTAGATATATTATAAAGGGAGCTTAAATGGCTCCTTTTTTTATGACTTTTAGTGGTTCGTTGCGGAGAATTAACATATTCCGCTTTACAGAGATGGTATAATATCTGTCCGTTTCAACTTCGTTACCATTTTATTACCTAATTAAGAATATTTGTTAATGTTGAATAATCAAGAGCTTTCAGATCGTATTCTGGTTCAGGAACATTTTGCGAAAGAGCACCTTCCGGAGACGCTGGATCTGCAAACACAGGAAGAGTACAAGAACCGTATCAAGCAACTCCTGATTGAGAAGGATGCTTGCCTGGTGGCGCATTACTATACCGATGAAGTGTTGCAGCAGCTTGCAGATGAAACTGGTGGTTGTGTCTCTGATTCTCTGGAAATGGCACGTTTTGGTGCTAACCATCCGGCAAGTACATTGCTTGTTGCCGGGGTGAAGTTTATGGGCGAGACCGCCAAAATTCTGAATCCTGAAAAACGGGTGCTGATGCCGACGCTTGAAGCCACCTGTTCACTGGATATCGGTTGCCCTGCAGATCAGTTTACTGCCTTCTGCGACGCTCATCCTGACCATGAAGTGGTTGTCTATGCCAATACCTCCGCAGCTGTTAAGGCGCGAGCCGATTGGGTTGTTACCTCTGGTATCGCCCTGAAAGTCGTTGAGCATCTGGCCGATCAGGGTAAGAAAATTATCTGGGCACCGGACAAACATCTGGGCGAGTACGTGCAGAAGCAAACCGGTATCGAGATGCTGATGTGGGATGCTGCCTGTATTGTCCATGAGGAATTTAAAGCACAGCGTTTGCTTGACCTGAAAAAAGTCTATCCTGAGGCGGCGGTTCTGGTACATCCTGAATCCCCTGATGCGGTCGTAGAGCTGGCTGACGTGGTCGGGTCTACTACACAAATTATTAATGCTGCCCGTGATCTGCCCAATAAGCAGTTTATTGTCGCGACTGACCGGGCTATCTTTTATAAGATGCGGCAGGCTGCGCCGGATAAAGAGTTTATTGAGGCGCCTACCGGCGGTTCAGGCGCGACATGTCGCAGTTGTGCACACTGTCCCTGGATGGCAATGAACGGTCTGGAAAATGTACTCAGCGCACTTGAACAGGGTACTGACGAGATTCTGGTGGATGAATCACTGATTGATGATGCCCGTCGCCCGTTGCAGCGAATGCTGGATTTTTCAGCGCAAAATGGCTGATTCTCTCCCAGTCATAAAAAAGCCTGCTATCTTTAGCAGGCTTTTTTGTATTGGTATCAGATAAAACGGATTCAGCGGATCTCAACCGGCGGTCGGATCAGGCCGGGCGCTTATCCACCATGAAAATTCCGTAGCCAGTGGCGACCAGTTTCTCACCGACATGGACATCTGTCCGTAGTTTAACGCGACGGCGTTTCTCATCAATCTCTTCAACGGTGCCCGTTGCTTTAGCCGTATCGCCAATATAAACCGGTGCTTTAAACTGGATAGACTGATCGATATAGATCGCACCTGGCCCTGGTAGCCGGGTACCAGCAACGGTTGATATCAGAGCGGCTGAAAACATGCCGTGAACGATGCGATTCTTAAACTGAGTGGTAGCCGCGTATTCGCTGTTAATATGGATTGGGTTGTTGTCACCGGAAATGCCCGCGAACATATAGACATCGGCTTCGGAGATGGTTTTGGCGTACGAGGCGCTCATGCCCACTTCCAGATCTTCCAGGTAATAACCGTGCAGTTCATCCATTAGTAATTCCTCTCTATATCGCAATGATGGTTATTGCAATGGTGCTTATCAGCACGTATCAGTCATCCACTGATACGTGTTTAGTGTTCATGTCTTGCTTACCACAACAGGCGTAAACCCTAACGCAGTCTGGTTGCGCTTACAATGAAGTATTCGGACAGAAATTAAGTAAAACAGGTTTTTGTTGCACTGCGAAGTCTTTATTAACGGGTTTGAGTATTTATCACTGCTGCCGGGGGTGTTGGTGCCTTTCTCAATGGGTCGATACCCCCTGGATTTGGTATTGCAGTTTTAGTCAGCCTATGGACAATGTAACCCCTTCGTACAGGGGACAAGGTTGTCGGACCATGATAACAAAAGTATTGCTGACACTGCTGGTGGTTGCGCTTGCCTATCTCTATATTAAGTGGCGTATGGGGCAGAATAAACGGCGTCCAGCCAGCGCAGAACCTGCTGAGGGCCATACGCCGGTTAAGTTAACGGCCCTGGTGTTTATTCTGGTTTCATTCACACTGACGGTTGGTTTTTTTGGTTACCGCTGGGTAGATGGTAATCAACTGCTCAAAATAACGCTGATCTCGCCTCAGAGTAGCAAGCCGCTACACTATGAGGTACGTAAATCTGAACTGCATGAGCGCAGTTTTACGACGACCGATGGTCTGATGATTCGTCTTGGGGCGCAGGACCGTTTACAGATTGAAACGTTATCAGATTGAGATCTTTTTCACTGATGCTTTTACACTACAACCGGCTATAATAGCGATGTCAGTCAGGCTTGCCTGGCGTTATCGTGTTATTACCTTCCATTTGTTCTGAGTCAATCAGCTTTTGTCGCTGTGTTGGTTATTACCAATCTCAGCTGAGCGATCTGTGTTACAGGGTTTATCTATGTTTCAGCGCACCAGTCTTCATAGTCATAAAACGTTCCCGTCGAGTATCAACGGTGAGGGTGATTATCGCCAGCTGGCCAGCTCTGGTTATCAGTTACCGCTGTGCTGGCTGATGCTGTTTCAGGAGAGCGATCTGCAGCCGCAGAAAGTGTACAGCTACGAGGGTGAACAAACCTGCGAATACACCACGCTGATCTGCACCAAAAAGGATGCCTTACAACGCTATCAGATGGCTGCTGAACGTTTTAAGAGTCTGCTTGCCAACCGTTGCGATACCTACTTCGATTACTGGCAACAATATCTCGAATACAATGCGGATGAATATCTGCATCTGGATGCGACTGCTCTGTGGATGACCGGTGACGAGCAGGCTTATCTGGACAACCTCAGCCTGAGCCTGAGCGGAGTCAGCTGGGTGCTATCCGATGATTGTCACTGGAAGCGCAGCTGGCTGGAATCGCTGCCTTTTCTGGGGCGTGCCTTCGACCCGCTCGAACCCGCACTTAAGCATGATGGTGTGCGCCATCTGCTAATTCAAAGTGGGGTGCTTGATGCTGATGGCGGTATCTATATTGATAAGTCGGTGCTCCAGGGGACGATATGAATATTACCGTTATACTGCTGTCGCTGTGTCAGGCATTGCTGACAACCGGAAACGTATTGCTTATCTCTGTCAATGCGCTGATCGGTCAGCAGCTGGCACCATCGCCTGAACTGATAACTCTGCCCGTCGCGATGCAGTTTGTTGGCCTGATGTGTGCGACTATTCCTGCCTCGCTGGTGATGGCCCGGATCGGCAGAAAGAATGGTTTTTATCTCGGCAACAGTGTTGGCATTCTTGGGGCGCTGTGTTGTATATATGCGCTGCAGCAGGGGCAGTTTATGCTGTTCTGCTGCGGGACTTTTTTATTGGGCATTGGCATCGGGTTCGGGACGTTATACCGCTTCGCGGCCGTTGAAGCCTGCCCTGATGAGCAGAAAAGTCGTGCCATCTCTTTAGTGATGGCGGGCGGTGTTATTGCCGCCGTATTAGGCCCCAATCTTGCTATCAGCAGCCGTAGCTGGCTGGATGACAGTGTCTTTAGCGGTGCTTTTATTGGCCTGCTACTGCTCTATGTTATCGCGCTGATACTGCTCTCTTTTGTGCGTATGCCAGCCACCGGGGCAGTCTCACAAACGCAAACGGCAGCCCGGCCAATCTCCTCGATTGTTCTGCAGCCTGTATTTATTGTGGCGGTTACAATCGCTATGGTCGGTTATGCGGTGATGAATCTGATTATGACGGTCACCCCGGTGGCCATGGCCCGTTGTGGTTTTGATTTCAGTACCTCGGCCTGGGTGATTGAGTGGCACGTTCTGGGGATGTTTCTGCCCTCATTTATCACCCCCAGAATTATTGGCCGGCTGGGGTTGCTGCCGGTGATGGTATTGGGCGCGTTGCTGATGCTGTTATGCATTGCTTTAAATTTGCATGGTGTGAGTCAGTGGCACTTCTGGGCGGCTCTGGCTCTGCTTGGCGTGGGCTGGAACTTTATGTTTATCAGTGCCACGCAACTGGTTACCCACGCTTACCGACCGGCGGAAAAAGCTAAAAGTCAGGCAGCAAATGAGTTTTTAGTCTTTGGTATGGTGACCCTGTCCGCCTTCAGCTCTGGCTGGCTCGAATCGACTCTGGGCTGGCAGATGCTCAATACACTGATGATTCCGGTATTGATATGGGCGCTGCTGGTGATGTTTGTCTATCGTAAGCCTGTCGGTCATCATCTTGCGGGGTTGTGATCGTACGGTACCGGCCTGAAGCATAAAAAAGGGCCACAGACTCAGGTCTGTGGCCCAATGATTGTTGATGATTTTACATTGTGTTACAGGGGAAACCTGCTTTGAAGCCATTGGTTTCACACTCTGGTAAGCCTTGAACAACGTATATCCTGAAATGAATCTGATCTGCTTAACAGATTTAGTGTCCTGACACCGGCTTCGCTGGCAGGGATTTTTAGTATTGGCAGGGATCTCAATTCCGTCAAGGAAATTTCTGCTTATAAATCTGCCAGGACTTGTGTCATGTAGCAAACTGTAGTGCAATGCAGTCCATAAAAGATGTTGGAATAAGTCGATGAAAAGTTACCTGTTTACCACTGAAACAGATCGCGGCGGCGTAATGCTGTGTGAGATTGAAGACTTCGATACGGCGGTTAGCTATTTGTGTAACCGTTTCGACGGTGTGATTAAAATTGAATCGGCTGAGCAGGTATGGGAACTGCCCCAGACGGATCAACAGGCTGCGCAGCCCCCAGCAACCGCTCCTGAGACAGCCGTTACCTCCGGGACCGTTGCCCCGGATGCCGCGCCAGAGCCTGCTGACCTGTTTGGCTAAGTGATAAAACCAGTTCATCCCCGTCGTCGCATCAGGTATTCTTAAGTCCGTAAAATTAAAGGATTAACAGGGCGGGCTGAATGTTTCAGATCTATCATTCCAATAAGCTGGATCTGCAAAAAGATCTGTTAGTACAGCTGATTAGCCGGCAGCCGCTGAGCAACCCTTTCCAGCCCGAAACTATTCTGGTGCAAAGCCCCGGTATGGCCCAGTGGCTGAAGCTCGAACTGGCTGAAAAGTTGCAGATCGCCGCCAATATGGATTTTCCTCTGCCTGCCAGCTTTCTCTGGCGCAGCTTTACGACGGTACTCCCCGACGTACCTGTGCGTTCCGCGTTTAATAAAGATGCCCTGACCTGGGCACTGATGGAACTGTTACCACAACAGTTGAGCCGGACTGAATTTGCCCCCTTGCAGCGCTATCTGGAGCAGGACGAGGGCCAGTACAAGCTTTATCAGCTATGCGGTAAAGTGGCGGATATCTTTGACCAGTATCTGGTGTACCGGCCTGACTGGATCGCCAGTTGGGAAACCGGCGATGACCTGCCGGATATCACCCGCACGCAGCCCTGGCAGCCCATTCTCTGGCGCACCCTGCAGCAACATATTCTTGGCCTGGGGCTGTCTCACTGGCACCGGGGTAATATGTTCAACGGATTTGTTGATGCCCTGAACGCTGGCCAGTTTGATCTCTCTCAGTTACCCGCACGGTTATTTGTCTTTGGCATCTCGGCACTGCCACAAAACTTTGTTGAAGCCCTGCAGGCGCTTGGGCAGCGCATAGATGTTCACCTGATGGTGTGCAACCCCTGTCAGTATTACTGGGGGGATATTGTCGATCCGAAATACCTGGCGCGACTGAATCAGCGCTGGCTATCCAAACCGGGAATGAGTGTCGACACCTTGTCCGAACAGTACCATAGCCACGGTAATCCTATTCTCTCGTCGATGGGTAAGCTGGGACGGGATTACCTGCACCAGATACAGGATCTGGCAGCTCCGGAGATCGAACTGTTTGAGGATTGCGGCCGGGCATCGTTGCTGCAATCGGTACAGCAGGACATTCTCGAGCTTGAAGACCGCTCAGCTGATGGGGTGCTCGGGCGGGAACAGAAACGGCTACTATCTCCTGATGACCGCTCGCTACAGCTGCACAGCGCTCACAGCCCCCTGCGCGAGGTTGAGGTGCTTTATGATCAGCTGCTGGCGATGCTGGACTCGCAGCCAGAACTGTCCCCTCGGGATATCATCATTATGATGCCCGACGTGGCAGCTTATGCCCCCTATATTGAAGCGGTCTTTGGTAATGCTCCCTTTGAACGTTTTATCCCTTGTTCCATATCAGACCGGACACTGCAACAGGAAAGCCCATTATTACTCAGCTTTCTGCGTCTGCTGGGATTGCCAGAAAGTCGGGTAACCGTGTCTGAGGTGCTGGAAATTCTTGAAGTGCCAGCTGTACTGCGTCAGTTTAATCTGGATGGTGACCGGTTTGAGCGCATCTGTCGCTGGATTGATGACTGCCAGATCAGATGGGGTATTGATGCTTCACAACGGCTGCAACAGGGATTGCCAGCGTTTGAGCAGAACAGCTGGCGGTTTGGATTGCGCCGCATGCTGGCCGGTTTTGCCATGGGGCAGAGCGATTCGTTGTGGCATGGCATCGATCCCTACGCTGAAATCGAAGGGCTGGAAGCGGAAGACCTGGGGCAACTGGCCGAATTTGTCGAGTTGCTGGAGTTCTGTTGTGAACGATTGCAGCAGGATAAGCCGGTCGCGGAGTGGTTTGAGGTGATCAATGATATTCTGCAGCGTGCCTATCAACCGGATGAACAGGACGAAATTCTGCTCAGTCAGGTGCGTGAAGTGCTGGAAAAACTACAGCAACAACTCAGTGATAGCGGATATCAGCAACCGCTCAGCTGGGCGATTATACGTGACTATCTGACTGCAGAACTGGGCAATAGCCGCGCCAGTCAGCGCTTTATGATCGGCGCGGTTAACTTTTGTACGCTGATGCCGATGCGGTCTATCCCCTTTAAAGTGGTTTGTCTGTTAGGGATGAATGATGGTGTTTATCCGCGGGCGATAGCGCCAATGGGCTTTGATCTGATGGCGGAACATCCGCAGCGGGGCGACCGTTCCCGTCGTGATGATGACCGCTATCTGTTTCTTGAAGCGTTATTGTCTGCCCGTGAAACCCTCTATATCAGTTATATCGGTCGTAGCGTACAGGACAATAGTCCGAAGGTGCCTTCGGTGCTGGTGAGCGAACTGCTTGAATACTGTCAGCAGAATTATACGATTGATGGCCCGTCAGACAGCGATCCCGACAATCTGTTACATTCGTTACTCACTCAGCACCCCCTGCAACCCTTTAATGAACGCTATTTTTCCCCCGACGCGACCCTGTTCAGTTATGCAGACGAGTGGTTGCCGCTATTGCATCGTCAAGGCGATCACGGGCAGGGCTTCATGACCCAACCCCTGGACCCGGAGGAACTGACCGAGCTGGAGCTAAGCGATCTTCTGGCATTCGCCCGTAATCCGGTAAAACATTTCTTCCAACGGCGCCTGAAGGTGTTTTTCCGCTTCAGTGCCGTTGAACTTCTCGATGAGGAGCCTTTCCAGCTGGATGGCCTGAGTGCTTATCAACTGAAACAGCAGCTGCTGGACGCGGCGATTAACGGTCAGCAAGAGCACTGCTTTGAGCGTATCGTCGCCTCAGGGCTATTACCCGTTGGGATTGCCGCCGATTTGCAAACCCGCAAGTTGCGGCATGACTGTCAGGAGATGGCCGACAAGATCCTTCCCTACATTGATGCCCCCGGGCGTATTGAGTGCCAGCTGAACATCGCCGGAATCGCCCTGAGTGGCTGGCTGACCGGGCTTCATTCCGGCGGACTGGTCCGCTACCGTGCCGCCAATGCCAAAGGGCGCGATATTGTGCAGTTATGGCTGGAGCATCTGGTGCTTTGCGCCAGTGGCTATGTGCTGCAATCCTCTTTCTTTGGACTCAATGGGCGTCACTGGTTTGATCCATTAGATCAGGGGCGGGCGCTGGATTATCTGCAGGAATGGCTCAATGCTTACCGGCAGGGCATGCGTGAACCCCTGCCACTTCCGGCGGACACGGCCTGGGTGCTGGAATCGAAACGGCAGGAAAAAGGCGAAGAGAAGGCCGGGCAAGAGGCACAGAAGTGTTTTAACCTTGATGCCTTTACCCAGATGGGCGAGTCCCGTGATCTCTATATCAACCGGGTTTATCCTGATTATAACGCCCTGGGGCCACGATTTGCGGTACTCGCCGAAGCGTTTTACCGGCCAGTGGCTGAAGCGCTACAGCAGGGAGATGGGGAGAGTGACGATGAATAAGGTGCAGATTCTCGACCCGCTGAATTTCCCGCTGTCCGGTCGCCGCTTGATTGAAGCCAGCGCCGGCACCGGCAAAACCTATACGATCACTGCGCTTTATCTGCGTTTGTTATTGGGGGCGGATGGGCTTGAGTCGGCGTTGCGGGTGGATCAGATTCTGGTGGTCACTTTTACCGAAGCGGCGACTGAAGAGTTACGTGACCGTATTCGCAGCCGCATTCAGGAGGCTTATCTGGTGTTTCGCGGTGCCACTACCCGCGACCCGTTTCTGCTGCAGTTACGTGATCAGCAGGAAGATCTGCAACGTTCCGCCCGGTTGCTGGAGTACGCTGGCCGCCAGATGGATGAAGCGGCCATTTTTACTATTCATGGTTTCTGTCAGCGCATGTTGCGTCAGCACGCGTTTGAAAGTGGCAGCCTGTTTGAAACCGAGCTGATCACTGATACCGGGCCGTTACTGCGCCAGGCGTTACTCGACTGCTGGCGTGATCTGATTTATCCGGCTGATAACGACCTCAGTGAAGCGATTCAGCAGCTCTGGCCTGGCCCGGACAAACTACAGGCTGAACTGCGCCCGCTGTTAGGCAAGCCAGCCCTACAACTGATCCCCCAGTTGAATACCGATAACCTGCAGCAGCAATGGCAGGAAAGTCAGGCCTGGCTAAACCATTTCCGGCAACAATGGCTTGATCATCTGGAACAGTCTGAGGTTGACCTGGCCGGATTGATTCAGTCCTCCGGGGTGAATAAAAACAGCTATCGCAAAACTTCTGTACCCAAATGGCTGGACGCCATTTACGCTTATGCCCGTGGCGAGTCCCGCACGATTCCTGAAACCGAGATCGGCAAGTTCTGCCCGTCACTGCTGGCAGAAAAAACGCCGGCAGGGAAAAGCGTGCCGCAACATCCGCTCTTCAACCTGTGTGAAGAGTTCTTTGAACATCGTTTGCCGTTGCGGGAGTTATTGCTCACCATTATTCGTCAGCAAGTGGAACAGCGTTTTAATCAGCTGAAGCAAGACTACCGGTTGTTGTCATTTGATGATCTGCTCAGCCAACTGGACGGGGCCTTGCAGCAAGACCATAGTGGCCTGCTGGCGGGGGCGATTGGACGTCAGTTTCCGGTGGCGATGATTGATGAGTTTCAGGACACCGATCTGCTGCAATACCGGATCTTCAGCACACTTTATCCCGACACCCCGGAGCGGGGGCTATTTATGATCGGTGACCCGAAACAGGCGATCTATGGTTTTCGCGGTGCTGATATTTTCACCTATATTAAAGCCCGGCGGGAGGTGACCGATCACTATACCCTGGCGATCAACTGGCGTTCATCAAAAGCGATGATAAATGCGGTAAACCGGTTGTTCGCTAACAGTGATTCCCCCTTTATCTACAGCGATGATATTCCTTTTTTTCCGGTAAAAGAGGCGGGTAAAGCGGATAAAACACCCTTTACGCTCTACGGTAAAGCACCCGCAGCGATGCAGTTCTGGTATTCAGGAGATGATTTTGTCTCGCGGCAGGACTATCTGCAGCAGATGGCTGCCGCCTGTGCCTGTGATATTGACACGAAATTACGCGCTGCCGCGGAAGGCGAGGCGCTGATTGGCGATCAGGTATTGCAGGCAAATGATATCGCCATACTGGTGCGCAACCGGGCCGAGGCCGCTGCGGTCATGGAGGCGTTGTCTGACAGAGGTATCAACAGTGTTTATCTGAGTGGCCGTGACAGTGTTTTCAGTAGTGGTGAGGCGTTTGATCTGTTGCTACTGCTGCAGGCGGTGGCAGAGCCACAGGATGAAAGCCGGCTCAGAGCCGCCCTGGCAACTTCGCTGCTTAACTATCCGGCCAGCTGGCTGGACCAGCTGAGCACCGATGAGCAGTTATGGGAAACGCTGGTGGCAGAGTTCAGCGATTACCGCGAAAAATGGTTACAGCTCGGGGTGTTGCCGATGCTACGGCGGCTGATGCGCACCCGAAAACTGGCTGAAACCCTGCAGCAACAGCCTCAGGGCGAGCGCAGGCTGACCGATCTGCTGCATCTCGGTGAGATACTGCAGCGCGCCAGCACCGAACAGGAAGGGATCTCTGCGCTGTTACGCTGGTACGCCGATCAGTTGATGAATCCTAACGGTGAGAGTGATGAACAGCGCTTGCGCCTGGAAAGTGATTCCTCGCTGGTGACGGTGATCACGGTGCATAAAAGTAAGGGGCTTGAATATCCACTGGTGTTCCTGCCGTTTGCCTGCACCTTCGTCAAAGCCCGTGATCCGCTGTTTCATGATGACCATGACCGCCTCTGTTTTCATCTGGACCGTAAAGACCCTGATAGCCTGGCACAGGCCGAAAAGGAGCGCCTGGCAGAAGATCTGCGATTGTTGTACGTGGCATTAACCCGGGCGGTTTACGGCTGTTATATCGGACTGGCGAGTATTGCCGATGGCCAGTCACGTAAAAGTGGCTTGCACCGCACCGCGCTGGGCTATCTGTTGTTGAATGGCGCGGACAGCGATGCGGATCTTCAGCAACAGTTGGATAAACTCTGTTCTGCCAGGTCTCTGAGCTTTGCACCACTGCCAACCGGTGATCAGCAACGCGGGCTGTTTGATCAGCCGGAGCCTGCCGCACCGGTGTATTCGGCGCGTAATTTTGAGCGCCGGTTGCGGCGCGACTGGCGGATCTCCAGCTACTCGGCACTGGTCAGCCATCACAGCAGTGCGCCTGCGCTACCCGGGCTTGATCTGGAAGTTATCGACGAGAAAAACCTGCCGGACACTGAGTTTGCCGAAGCTGCGGATGATATTTTCAGTTTTCCCAAAGGGGCACAGGCGGGTACCTTTCTGCATGAACTGTTTGAGGTGATCGACTTTACCGATCATCACCCGGGTCTGATGGAGTTGTTAGAACAGAAGTGCCAGATTATCGGCTATGACCTCCGCTGGATACCTGTACTGCAACAGCTGCTGGATGATGTCTTATTTACGCCCCTGGGGGAGGGTGATCAGGGGGCGGCTGCTCCCCGTCTGGCGGATATTGGCACCGCGCAACGGCTGGTGGAGATGGAGTTTATGCTGCCCTCCAGGGGGCTGAATGCCTCACGCCTAAATCAGATTATCCGTCAGCATGACCGCTTATCACAACAGGCCGGAACACTTGAGTTTGACACGCTTAAAGGGATGCTGAAGGGATTTATCGATCTGGTTTTTGAATATCAGGGGCGGTATTACATACTTGATTATAAGTCGAATCATCTGGGCAATCAGCCCGAGCTGTATAGCCGCGCTGCACTGGATAACGCCATGATAGAACATCGTTATGATCTGCAATACCAGCTTTATACGCTGGCGCTGCACCGTTTTTTGCAGAGTCGCTTAGCCGATTATCGCTATGAAGACCATTTTGGTGGCGTGTTTTATCTGTTTTTACGGGGCATGCGTGCCGGTTCCCCGGATAGCGGTGTATTTCATTGCCGTCCGGCGGTTGAGTTAGTGCAACAACTGGATCGTTTGTTCCGGGAGGGGCAGTAATGGAACTATTGCATCAGTTACGCCAGTTGCAGCTGATCAGACCGCTGGATCTGCAGTTTGCCCGTTTTATTCTGACGGAGGAACAGCGGGATCAGGCTGTTGCGGATAACCCTGAACAGTTAGCCCTGCTGGCTGCACTGGTCAGCTGGCAGCTGGGCCGGGGAGAGGTCTGTTTACCCCTGGCAGGTGTCACGACACTGTTTGATAACTGGCCGACAACACTTCGGGCACGGGCTGAGTTGGTGTTACAGGACCTGTCGGCATCCCGGGTGCTGAACTACGCCGTGATCTCCGATGGCGCTGAAGAAGCCCCGTTGGTGTATAGCAATGGGAGGCTCTATCTTTATCGTTATTGGCATTATGAAACGGCTGTCGCGCAGACTATTTTAACCCTGGCGGCCCCCGTGCAAACCGATCGTAATGCCATTCGGACGGGTCTGAAGCGGCTTTTCGATTCCCCGGTTGCCGGTGAAACTGACTGGCAGCAGGTGGCGGTAGCCGTGGCGCTGAGTCGTCGTTTCAGTGTGATCAGTGGCGGTCCGGGCACCGGTAAAACAACCACGGTTGCACGCTTGTTGAGTCTCTATGCCGAGCAGTTTAGTCAGCGTATGAAACGCTCCCCCCTGATCCGGCTGGCGGCACCCACGGGTAAAGCCGCAGCGCGGCTGAGTGAATCATTAAAAGGCGCACAGCAGAAGCTGAATGTTTCTGATCAGGTGCGGGCGATGCTCCCCGATCAGGCGGTCACATTGCACCGCCTGCTGGGGCCGCGTCCGGACAGCAAAAACTTCCGCCATGATCGTCATAACCCGCTGCATCTTGATCTGCTGGTGGTTGATGAAGCCTCTATGATCGATCTGCCGATGATCTTCCGTCTGCTGGATGCTCTCCCTGTGCATGCCCAGCTGGTAATGATAGGCGACCGCGATCAGCTGGCTTCGGTGGAGGCGGGCAGTGTGCTGGGGGATATCTGTGCCTGGCAACAACAGGAACTGTCCGGTGAGCTCTGTTATAGCCAGCAACAGCTGGATTACCTGCAGGAGGTCTGCGATCTGCAAGCGCCGCCGTCGGCAGCAGGCTTTAACCCGGTTGCCGATGCCCTGGCGCTGTTACGAAAAAGTTATCGTTTTGATCAGCATAGCGGTATCGGACAGTTGGCCCGGGCGGTGAATGCTGGCGACGGTCAGCAGGCTGCCCGGCTGTTCAGTGGCGATCTCGGTGATATCGGTTTTGTCCCTTTATCTGAGAGCGGTTATCAACAGATGGTGACCGAGGTCGCCAGTGGGTATTCAGAGTATCTCACATTGATGCACAACGGTGGCCAGCCGAAGCAGTTGTTGCAGGCATTTAATCAGCTGCAACTGCTGGCGGTGGTTCGTCAGGGGGTTTATGGCGTTGAGGGATTAAATCTGGCGATTGAGGCGCAGCTGCAACAGCAAAGGCTGATCAGAGTTTCCGGCACCTGGTACAGCGGTCGTCCGGTGATGATCACCCGCAATGATTATCCGTTAGGTCTGTATAACGGTGATATTGGTATTACTGCGCCCGACGATAAGGGTAAACTGCGGGTCTGGTTTGAATTACCGGATGGTGAGATGAAAGGTTTTCTACCCGGACGATTACCTGATCATGAAACCGTTTTTGCCATGACAGTCCATAAGAGTCAGGGGTCGGAGTTTGCAAAGGTGGTGATGATTCTACCGCCGGAAGACAGTGCATTGCTAACCCGCGAACTTATCTATACCGGCATCACCCGGGCGAAGACAACGTTTGTGTTGCATGCGACAACGCATGCGCTGATACAGGGAAGCAAGCGGCGGACGGAAAGAGCCAGCGGTTTAAGCTGGCGTCTGTGGCAGTCAGAGGGGCTTGCTGGTCAGGGATCAGCGGGTTTGAAATAAGCGGGTTCTGGGTAGCAAGCAGGGGATGTATAAGTCCGGGATTTACCAATTCCCGGGCTGGGCATCGGGTAAGATCAGGCGTTAGTTTCCTGAGCATCAACAAAGGCTGCAAATTCAGTGAAGCCGCCGATGTGTTCCTGTCCATGGAAAATCTGTGGGACCGTATCAACGGGCTTGCCGACTGTTTTTTCCAGGTCTTCTTTAGTGATACCTTTTTCGTGGATATCGATGTAGAGATGGTCCAGGTTTTTCATTTCACACAGTTGCTTTGCCCGTGTACAAAAGCCGCAACCTTTACGGCCAAAAATAGTAATGCGTTGCATATATGGATCTCCTTAATCTGTTTGAACGTATTGAAACAGTTTACCAGGGTCAGTGCTAATTGCCTTTTTTAATGTTTTAGATAGACAGAGGTTATCGTTGGCGCATTCTTGGTTTAAAATGATACTTATAAAGAGATGAGCGGGTAACACTGTGCCAAAAAATATTCCGATCCACCGGCTGAAAGAGATGCCGGTATTTGGTGGATTGCGTGATGATATCATTCAGTTGATACTTGAAGGGAGTCATTATGTAGAGCGTGAAGCTGGTGAGCCGTTCTTTCTTGAGGGCGAACGAGGAGATTCCTCCTTTATTGTTGATACCGGTAGTGCTGCGCTGTTTAAGGTGGCCGAATCAGGACGACAATTTCAGATTCGCTCATTCTTATCCGGCGAATGCTTTGGGGCGATGGCTTTATTGGGTGTTTATCCCCGAAGTGGCATCGTCAAAGCAATGGAACCCTGCAGGGCTCTGGAGATCAAGGCCGATCAGCTATTTTCCGTTTATCAGACCGATCCTGAACAATATCTGCTGATGTTTATGAATATGGCGCGCGATCTGAGCCGACGCCTCAGAGACACCGATGACCAGTTGGTGTTATGTCTGGATGAACGTTTATCCGCTGAGCGCTGACAACCCTCTATTTGAAAGCCTTCTATAGAGATCGGGGGCAGAACAGATGAAACACAAAAAGGGTGTCCGGCTGGCACCCTTTTTAAACTGTCATAGAGAGATGTGTCGAAAATCTGTTACCAGGTATCGTGGCGTTTTCTGCGCTTAGGCAGGTAAGGTATCATCAACCCCAGCAGCAAACCGCCAAACGCTACTAAGCCGCCATAGGTAAACCACTTCATCAGATTGCTTTCATCCATACCATTTATCGTGCGGTTAAGGCTGACAATCTGCTCTTCCAGATCTGCAACTTTCCCGGCATTACCAGCATTCTGACCCGCAAGGCTCTGGTTATGCTGTTTCAGGGCTGCAATCTCTTCCGCTTGTAACGCCAGACTGGCTTCACTCTGCTTCAGCTGGTCCTCCAGCTTAGGGAAACGGTCAGCCATACTGGTTCCCGAGGAAATTTTATCCGCAGGCATCCAGCCGACTTTACCGCTGGGTGTTTTTATCTGGATGAAGTTGGTTTTTTCATTACGCTTAAGCACCGTTACGGGGGTGCCGCTGCGTATTCTGCCGGTAATCCGGTATTCCGTGCTCGGACCGCCGTGATAGAAGGTATAGACATCGTCACTGACATAATTTGACGCTGCGGCAGGTGCCGATATAGCCATCGCGAAAAGGCCAGCGATGATAGTTTTTTTCGGGAGTCGATTTAACAAATTCATGTTGTTCCTGTTTGTATAGACGTTCAGCTTTCCCCCCCCTAAAACCGAAACCTGGTTTTCAGGCAAAGCTGGTCAGAATAGACCGGTAAGCGAAAGATAAGTTCAGCGAATGGTAGTAATAATTTCACATTATACAAGTAAAGCACTGCGCTTTAAGCCCTAAAATTTTTAAGGAAATAATTTACAGAGGTGGTGATATACTACCCCGCGAATTAACCGGTTGCCATCAGGCCCGAATTGAGGAGTTTAGTGAAGTGGCATTTATTCGTTGGTTTCTGGGCAGGATTATCCTGCTATTGAATTTTATCTTCAGTCCCCGGCCGCTAAAACGTGCCCAGGAAGAACAGCGTGCTCTGGATTTACGAACAGCTAATCTGTCTCTGTATCAGTATGAAGCCTGTCCTTTCTGCGTAAAGGTACGCCGTGCGCTGCGACGTAATAGCCTGAATATAGAGCTGCGTGATGTAAAAAAGGTCGATCTTTATCGCCAGGAGTTATTAGAAGGGGGCGGTAAAATTAAAGTGCCTTGCCTGAGAATAGATGAAGCGGATGGTGAAGTACGCTGGTTGTATGAATCGTCTGATATTATTCACTATCTCGAACAGTCCTACGTGACCCCGCAGACAGCCTGATCGTCGTATCTGGTTAGCCGGGGTTGACAAGAAAGCAGCAGAAAGCTGCTTTTTTTGTGCTCTTATCTGGTGCCGGGTCATAAAATACGATAAGTTATCTGTATATTTAACCAGTACTTTTACACTATGATCCTATACATTGCAGAGAAGCCCAGCCTGGCCCGGGCCATCGCTGATGTTTTACCCAGGCCGCATAAAAAGCAGGATGGTTTTATTGAACTGGGCAACGGCGACTGTGTCAGCTGGTGTCTCGGGCATCTGCTGGAGCAGGCCGATCCTGCTGACTACAATCCTGATTTCAAACCCTGGCGCTTTGAACACCTGCCGATTATTCCTGATGAGTGGAAATTAAAGCCCCGCAGTCAGACCCGTTCACAACTCACCGTCTTGCGTAAACTGATTCGCCAGTCGAAACAACTGGTGCATGCCGGTGATCCGGATAGGGAAGGCCAGTTACTGGTTGATGAAGTTATTAATTATCTGGGGGCCAGTGAGACCAAAAAAAGGACCGCCCAGCGCGTCTTAATCAGCGACCTGAACCCGAAGGCGGTGAGTGCTGCGTTGAGGAACCTTAAATCCAATACAGAATTTATACCGTTATCTGTGTCGGCATTGGCGCGCTCCCGCGCGGACTGGATCTACGGCATTAATCTTACCCGGGCCTACAGTATTCAGGGGCGCAAGGCCGGTTATAACGGTGTGCTTTCGGTAGGCCGTGTGCAGACGCCGCTACTGGGACTGGTGGTGCGTCGTGATAAAGAGATCGAAAATTTTGTCTCAAAACCCTTTTATGAGGTGCAGGCTGTCGTTGAGACGGAGGCCGGCGAGCGTTTTCAGGCGCGCTGGAAGCCCAGTGAAAACTGTCAGCCCTATCAGGATGAAGAGGGACGGGTATTAAACCGCAAGCTGGCTGAAAACGTTATCTCACGTATCAAGGGACAACCGGCAGAGCTGGTCAGGCTGACAGAGAAGCGTAAACGGGAAAATGCGCCACTGCCTTTTAATCTGTCAGCATTGCAGATAGAGGCCGCCAAACGTTTTGGGATGAGTGCCAAAACGGTGCTGGACACCTGTCAGGCGCTCTATGAACGGCATAAATTACTCACCTATCCCCGCTCTGACTGTCGCTATCTGCCAGAAGATCATTTTAAGCAGGCCGCCGATGTGGTAAATGCGGTAACGGCTAATCAGCAGAACCTGGTGTCTTTTTTACCGCAGATCGATACTGCCCGGCGCTCTTCCGCCTGGAATGATAAAAAGGTCAGTGCCCATCACGCGATTATCCCGACCACCCGGCAGGCGAATCTTGCCTCGCTGAGTCAGCAGGAAACTCAGTTATATGAGCTGGTGAGCCGTTATTACCTGGCCCAGTTTATGGCGCCCTACGAGTATGATGATACCCGTGCAGAACTGAATATTGCGGGGGGGCAGTTTATCGCCACCGCCCATCAGACGATCAACCCGGGCTGGAAACAGCTGCTTTCCTCCGCCGATGCGAAGCATAGTTCGTTGCCAGCATTGTCTGAAGGCCAGCCATTACTCTGTATTGAAGGTCTGTTAGAAGAGAAAAATACCCAACCCCCTAAATATTTCACCGATGCAACTTTATTGGCTGCGATGACCGGTATCAGCCGCTATGTCGCTGACCCTGAGGTGCGTAAGGTGTTAAAAGAGACCGATGGCCTTGGTACAGAAGCGACACGGGCGGGTATTATTGAACTTCTGTTTACCCGTGGCTTTTTCGTCAGAGAGGGAAAAACAATCCGCTCAACTACAGTGGGCCGTGCATTGGTTGATTGCCTGCCGGAGAGTGCCACCACGCCCGATATGACTGCGCTCTGGGAATCCGAACTAAGCCGGATCAGTCAGCAGGAAAGCAGCTACAACCACTTTATGCAGCCACTCACTGAGCGTTTGCATCAGTTAATTGCCCAGTCTGCTGAGGTTGTGATCCCTGATACGCTAAAAGCCTTAAGTCCTGCGCCTAAAAAACGGCGAACCAGCAGAACCCGTACTGGCTCTGCGGCGAAAAAGCCTGCCACTAAAAAGTCTGTCACGAAGAATCCTTCTACGAAGAAAACCGCTGCTAAGAATGCTACCACTGCTAAAAAGCGGACCCCCGTCAGACGTAAAAAACCGGCATAATCGAACGGATTCGAAAGCTGGCTGAGCGCATCAGCCTGATCTGACGGACGGCATGTGCTAAGTACCAGATGCGTAATCAAAGGTAGCGCATAACGCGCGACCTTACAGAGATTAATCAGCACGACAGCCACCAACGTAAAGTCGTGCACTACGATACTCCGGGGTATTCAGGACAGCCTTTTTTCAAACCGGGCATCATGGTGACCCGCATAGGAGTGGCTGGGGACATTTAACGTCAGCCGGCCAGCGAATGTTAACCTGCGGGTGAGTTGATTCTTCGGTGAACACTGAAAAATCAGGTTTCTCCGTGATTATTCTGATGCCTTAAAGCGATTTTTATGGCATGCCTGTCAGTCATTTATACGTCCAGACTTATCTTTCCTGCTTCCAGGTTATTGAAAAATATAGCTTTACTTTGCTATTTAGAATCTGCATAGGCTCACTTGTAATCTCAATAGGTATGTTGTTCCTGTTCCGGTAGTCTGGTTTCAGGTCGTATGACCAGAAAATACCTTACTGAAAACTAACAAGGGATACCGAGATGAAGAAGACCGCTTTGCTTTTCGCAGGTGCAGCACTTGCGTTAAATATAGCCAGTGTTCAGGCTGCTACGTTACGAATGGCTTATGACGCCGATCCTGTTTCCCTTGATCCCTATGAGCAACTTTCCGGTGGGACATTACAGTTATCACATATGACGTATGACCCGCTGGTACGCTGGGATAGAAATTTAGGTTTTGAAGCCCGACTGGCCGATAAGTGGGAGCGTATCGACGACAACACGATGCGTTTTCATCTGCGTAAGGGGGTTAAGTTCCATAGTGGTAATGAGCTGTCGACAAAAGATGTCGTTTTTACTTTTAATCGCTTACAGAACTCGCCGGACTTTAAGGGCGTATTCGCACCGTTCAAAGCGATTAATGTCATCGATGATTATACGTTCGATCTGGTAACTGAAAAGCCGTTCCCTCTGATCCTCAATAACATGACTTATTTTTTCCCGATGGATAGCGTGTTCTTTACGGGTGAGGATGCCAACGGTAAGCCAAAAGATTTACTGGTGAAGCATGGCGATTCTTACGCCTCACGCACTATTTCCGGCACCGGTCCCTATACCGTTTCGTATCGTGAGCAGGGAGTCAGGGTTGAGTTTGATCGTAATGCCGATTACTGGGATAAACAGTCTCCGGGCAATGTTGATAAGATTATTTTCACCCCGATCAAGGAAGCACCTACCCGTGTAGCTGCATTGCTGGCTGGAGACGTGGACTTTATTGCGCCGGTTCCTCCAACGGATCAACAGCGTATTGCCGATAATGACAGTGTCGATTTAGTGACCATGGGGGGCACCCGGGTTATTACATTCCAGATGAATCAGCAACGTAATGACGCGTTTAAAGATGTGCGGGTACGCCAGGCCATAAACTATGCGATCAATCAGGAAGGTATCGTTAAGAAGATAATGAAAGGTTTTGCCACCCCCGCTGCGCAGTTCTCACCTAAAGGTTATCTGGGCCACAATTCAGCATTAGTGCCACGCTATGACCTTAAAAAAGCGAAGCAATTAATGGAAGAGGCAGGCTATAGCGACGGCTTTACTGCAACCATGATGGCACCCAATAACCGCTATGTGAACGATGAGAAAATTGCTCAGGCGGTGGTGTCCATGCTCGCAAAAATCAATATCAAAGTGGATTTGAAAACAGTGCCAAAAGCGCAATACTGGCCTGCCTTTGATGAACGTGCTGCCGACATGATGATGATTGGCTGGCATTCAGATACCGAAGATACGAATAACTTCTTCGAGTTCTTATCCGCCTGCGCGAATAAAGAGACCGGCGCCGGACAATATAACAGTGGTAACTATTGTAACCCTGAAGTTGACGCGATGATGGTTGAGGCGAATGCCATTACCGACCCTGAAAAGCGTGCCAGTATTATGCAGGCGATGGAAAAAGCGGTATATGACGATGCTGGCTTTGTGCCACTTCACTGGCAGAATCTCAGCTGGGGTGCCCGTAAAGGCGTTGAAATCGAACCGATTGTCAATGTTCAGAACTTCCCCTATATCGGAGACCTTGTCATCGAAGAGTAATCTTATCTGAGTTGAGTCCCGCGTTATGCAATACCTGAATGCCCCGCAGCACTCAGGTATTGCGCGCAGCCTTTGAGGGGAAAACTCCCCGTTAGAATAACAAGTGATAACCTCTGACTGTGTGAATACCATCGTCAAACGTTAAGGCTGGTCATCATGATTGCGTTTTTTGTAAAACGATTTTTTCAAGCGGTTGTTGTTATGTTTGTCATCAGCCTCATTAGTTTCTCAATCCAGGACAATCTGGGTGATCCATTAAGAGAGCTGGTAGGGCAGGCGGTATCGGCAGAGGAACGTCAGGCATTGCGCGATGAGATGGGCTTAAATGACCCTTTTCTAGTGCAGTACGTGCGGTTTGCCAGGAAAGCCGTTCAGGGCGATCTGGGAGATTCCTACTTTTTTAAAAAACCTGCGTTTGAAGTCATCATGAACAAGTTGCCAGCAACACTGGAACTGGTGTTTGGCGCAACGATTATTATTATTTTGTTTTCCGTCCCTATTGGTGTTTATTCTGCGATTAATCCCCAGAGCTGGTTTTCCAAAACCGTCATGGGATTAAGTATCATCGGTATCTCTATTCCGGTGTTTTTAACGGCGATCGGGCTGATCTATCTGTTTGCTATTGAGCTGAACTGGCTACCCTCTTATGGACGCGGGCAAACAGCGACGCTGATGGGCTGGGAAACCGGGCTGTTAACTACCGATGGCTTAAAACACCTGATATTACCCAGCTTTACACTAGCGTCGATTATGTTGCCACTGTTCATCCGTTTGATTCGCTCTGAAATGATGGAAGTGCTGCAATCTGAATATGTGAAGTTTGCCTGGGCCAAAGGCATCTCTCCCCGACGTATCTATTTTGTTCACGCACTAAAAAATACCATGTTGCCGGTGATCACTGTCGGCGGTGTACAGATCGGTACGATGGTGGCGTATACCATTCTGACTGAAACTGTTTTTCAGTGGCCGGGCATGGGCTTTTTGTTTCTCGAGGCGGTCAATCGTGTTGATACACCACTGATTGTCGCTTATCTGATTGTGGTCGGGGCTATTTTTGTTGTGACCAATACACTGGTTGATCTTATCTACGGTCTGGTTAATCCAACAGTGAAGCTGGCAGGTAAATGATGATGTCTGAGTCTACTCAAAATATGCAACACCCCCCTACGACATTGCAGCGTTTTAAAGCATCACATTTCTGGCATAGCTTTAAAACAGACCGTGTAGCACAGCTGAGCTTTATCATTTTTGTCACCTATGCCGTGCTGGCTATGTCGGCTTCTTTTATTGCCCCGTATGATCCTTACGATGCGTCTCAGATTGATATTATGAACTCCGAAATCCCACCGGGCTGGCAGGATGAGGGGGACGCCGCTTTTCTTCTCGGGACCGACGCCCAGGGCCGGGATATGCTGTCGACCATCCTTTATGGCACCCGGGTGTCCCTGATGATCGGTCTCTGTGCTGTTGCGTTGCAGGCGCTATTAGGCATCGTCATTGGCTTAACCGCAGGCTACCTTGGTGGCAGAGTCGATAGTTTTCTGATGCGCATAGCCGATATTCAGTTGTCTTTTTCGACACTCATGGTCGCTATTATCGTATTGGCGGTGTTTCAGGCGACCTTTGGTACCGAACTGTATCAACAGCTGGCTATGCTGATGCTGATATTGGTAATTGGGATTGCCGAATGGCCACAATATGCACGGACAATTCGTGCCTCTGTGCTGGCAGAGAAAAAGAAAGAATATGTTGATGCTGCCAGAGTCATGGGGTTTGGGCGATTGCGAATTATGTTTCGTCACATCCTGCCCAATACTCTCTCTCCTATACTGGTTATCTCAACGGTGCAGATAGCGAATGCCATCATATCTGAAGCGTCGTTGTCCTTTCTGGGCCTGGGTATGCCGGTGTCTCAGCCCTCCCTGGGGTCGTTAATCTCCAGTGGTTTCGAGTATATTTTTTCTGGCGTCTGGTGGATTACCGTGATTCCGGGTGTGGTGCTGATTGTTCTGGTGCTGGTGATGAACTTATTGGGTGACTGGATGCGTGATGTTCTTAATCCAAAACTGTATAAGGGGTAACACATGCCTTTGTTAGAAGTTAACAATCTGGATGTGTGTTTTGGCCTCCGCAGTGGCGCGGTCAAAGCATTACGGGATGTCAGTTTCACCCTGGAACGTGGTGAGCGTCTTGGGGTCGTCGGCGAATCCGGAGCGGGTAAGTCGGTACTGGGTTTCTCGATTATTAATCTGTTATCCCGGCCTGGCCATATTTCATCAGGCAGCGTTCATTTCGAGGGTAAAGATCTGGCAAATTTAGCTGCCGGTGAGTTGCGCTCGATTCGGGGAAATCGCATCTCAATGATTTTCCAGGACCCGATGATGACCCTGAACCCGGTGCTGACCATCGGTGTGCAGATGATCGAGTGTTTACTAGCGCATCGCCGCATGTCTAAGGCCGATGCTAAGCGTATTGCCCTGAAGAAACTCCAGCAGGTACAGATTCCATCACCGGAAAAACGCCTCGATCAATATCCCCATGAACTGTCAGGTGGTATGCGTCAGCGTATCGTTATTGCGATAGGGCTGCTGCTCGACCCGGATCTGATTATTGCGGATGAGCCAACCACAGCACTGGATGTGACCATACAAGCTGAAATTATGGACCTGATGCTCAATCTTTGTGAGCAGAATAATGTCGCTTTGATTCTGATTACCCATGATTTAGGGGTGGTCTCGCAGGTGACCCAGCGCATGCTGGTGATGTACGCCGGACGTATCATTGAGCAGGGCCCGACGAAAGAGGTGATTAACGATGCACAGCATCCTTATACCCAGGGGTTAATGAATGCCTTGCCTCAGATGGCTATTCCCGGGCAGAAACTGAATCAGATTAAAGGTTCCATGCCTCCCTTACAGGATATTCCTAAAGGGTGTTCATTTAATCCCCGTTGTGAATACGTGATGGATATCTGTCAAAACAAATTGCCGTGTTTCACCCAGTCGGGTAACTGTCAGGTTGCTTGTCATATGGTGGCTGACTCGATGCAGGACAAATTGCAGGTTAAAGAGGTTTGAAGATGGCAGAGCAGAATAATGCACTTGTACAGATTAGCGATGTGTACAAACGGTTTTCTATCTCTGGCGATTTGCTGGATCAACTGCGATTTAAAGGCGGAAAACTAACCCGTCATCAGGAATATGTGCATGCCATTAATGGTGTCAGTCTCGGTGTTATGCAGGGCGAAGCGCTCTGTGTGGTGGGTGAGTCCGGGTGTGGCAAATCAACCGTGGCCCGAACGGTAATGGGCTTATTAAGCCCCACGGCGGGACAGATCTCTTACCGGGGGGAGCGTATTGATCATCTGAGTGATAAGCAGATGCTGCCTTATCGCAAAAAGATGCAGATGATTTTCCAGAACCCCTATGCCTCTCTGAATCCGCGTATGACCATTATGGAAACCCTGAAAGAACCGATACGGTTTCATAATCCAGGCATGGCAGCAGCGGCGATCAGCGATAAAGTTGCTGAGGTTATGCTGTCCGTCGGTGTGGATCCAAGCTGGGGCGAGCGTTATTCCCATGAGTTTTCCGGTGGGCAGCGACAACGTATCAGTATTGCACGTGCGTTAGCGGTTGATCCGGAATTTATCGTTGCAGATGAACCCATTTCGGCTCTGGATGTATCCATTCAGGCCCAGGTGCTGAATTTAATGATGGAGGCGCAGGAACAGCGCAATTTAACCTACCTGTTTATAACCCATGATCTGTCGGTGGTTGAACACTTTGGTACACGGGTTGCGGTGATGTATCTGGGGACGTTGTGTGAGCTTGCGCCGACAAAACAACTCTTTTCGAGCCCCCGCCATCCCTATACGCAGGCGTTAATGTCGGCTATTCCCCGTTTAGAAGATGACCGGCCCGATTACATTAAACTTAGCGGTGAGGTGCCAACCCCTGTTAATCTGCCTTCAGGCTGTGTGTTTCATGGTCGTTGTCCTCATGCAAATGAGCGTTGCCGACAGCAGATTCCGGCACTGACACTGCTGGATGATGGCACTCAGGTTGCCTGTCATGGGGTAGAGGAAAATCGTCTGTAGCTGAAGCATAAAGCTGAGCCGACGTTACATCCGGATTGATAAAACTAGGTTGTATAGGTAAATAAAATGCTTAAGGTTAGCCATCAGTTTGACGCGGGAAATATTGAAGTGGTCGCATGTCACAAGCATGATGATATTCAATTAAAGATTTCTAACGATCGGCATTCCGGCTTCTTTCAATGGTTTTACTACCGTCTGCAGGGTGGTGCCGGTAAGGCGTTACGCATGCGCATTCTTAACGCGGGCGAGGCGGCCTATCCTGAGGGGTGGGAAGATTATAAAGCGGTCGCCTCGTATGACCGGCAAGAGTGGTTTCGGGTGCCGACCCGTTATGTTGATGGTGAGCTGATTATTGATCACATTCCCGAACAGAACAGCATCTATTATGCGTATTTTGCTCCCTATAGTTTTGAACAACACCTTGATCTGATTGCTGTGGCACAGCAGTCAGTGTTGTGTAACATTGGCGATTTAGGGTGCTCATTAGATGGCCGGGACATTAACCTATTGCGAATCAGTGCTAATCACGCTGACGTCAATCCACAGATAAATGTCTGGGTTACCGCGCGTCAGCATCCAGGTGAAACCATGGCGGAGTGGTTCGTTGACGGGATGCTGGAGCGGCTTCTGGATGAAGAGGATGCGCTGTCAGGCTGGTTATTAGAACGCTGCGTTTTCTGGGTTGTGCCAAATATGAATCCTGATGGCTCCGTCCGTGGGCACCTTCGAACCAATGCTGCCGGGGTTAATCTTAATCGGGAATGGCAGACACCAACACTGGAGAAAAGCCCTGAAGTACTGTACGTCAGAGAACAGATGATGGCCAAAGGCGTTGACCTGTATCTTGATATTCATGGCGATGAAACATTACCCTGTAACTTTATTGCTGGCCAGACCGGTGCGCCAGAGGTGTCGGAGAAGACCCTGGCTGAAGAGGCCCGGTTTAAACATGATCTGCATCGGGTTAACCCGGACTTTCAGTTGGAAAGGGGTTATGAACCTGGCCAGTTTGGCCCTGAAACCTTAACGATGGCGTCCTTCTGGGTTGGTCACCATTTTAAGTGCCCGTCAATGACGTTAGAGATGCCTTTTAAAGATTACGATGAACGGCCTGATGCCGTTTATGGCTGGTCAGCAGAACGTTCACGAAAACTTGGGGCGTCGATACTGCAGCCGATAAAAGACTGGCTGGCAGCGTCTTTATGATGCCTGGTTCAGAGGTCGGTATGGAGCTTATAGCCAGCGGAGCCTGTGTCCCATGGAAATAAGATGGTTAGATGACTTTATCGCCCTGGCGCATACCCGTCATTTTTCCCGCGCGGCAGAAGCGCGCAATGTTACTCAGCCGACACTGAGCCGTCGCATAAAATTGCTGGAAGACGAGATGGGAGTGACGCTGATTGACAGAAACACGTTACCATTGAGTTTAACACCCGCCGGTGAGGTTTTTCTTTGCGGGGCTGAGAATATGTCGCGTATCGCCCGTGATACCAAATCTCAATGTCGCGAGATACGTAAACAGGTCGAGAGTCGTTTACGTTTTGCCACCACGCAAACGCTTTATTTGTTGTTTTACCGAAGCTGGTTAATGCCCGCCTCTGAGCGACACGACATACCGATTGATCTGAATCTGAACTCAACCTCCTGGGCCGCGAGCGATTTTATATCGGCCCTGACTCAGGGACAGTGTGATCTGGTTTTGTGTTACTGGCATCCCAAGATTAATTTCATTCAGGATCTGGAAGGGCCAGAATTTGAATATCTGGTTGTTTGTGAGGAAGAGTTAGTACCCGTGACCGCCTTAGGCGAAGATAACCGGCCTCTGTATCAGTTACCGGGAAGCGCCCGTAATCCTCTTCCGTATATCAGCTATCACCCCGGTTCATTCTTAAGACCTCTGGTTGATTATTCGCTTCTCAAAGTACCGCAGCCTCCACACCTGTTAACGATCAATGAAAATATGCACTCAGTCAGCGTGAAAGCGATGATTAAAGAGGGCTTCGGGGTTGGCTGGTTACAAAAACGTTTAATCAGTAAAAACCTTATCCATCACAGCCTTGCCCTGGCAGGGAACGAACAATGGAATATTCCCCTGCAAATTCGTTTATATCGCTTGAAAAATAGCCATCGTGATACGCTTGACCCCTTTTGGGAGAAGATGCGTGAAGAACTTCAAACTGACGGGCTTATCGAGGTGCCTTCATGATCGACGCTCTGTATAAAGATCACTTAGTGACTCTGCAGCAACGCTGCAGCCACCTGTTAGAGCAACATCAGCTGGATGCGCTGCTGATTCATTCAGGAAGTACTCAGAACTATTTTCTGGATGACTATGCCCCGGTGTTTAAACCCAACCCTCATTTTGTCCACTGGATGCCGTTTCTGACAGAGCAGCCTGAGTGCTGGTTGCTTATAAAACCGGCGTGCAGGCCGGTTCTGTTCATCTATTCGCCGGATGATTTCTGGCACATTACGGCGGCTGAACCCAGCGATTTCTGGAGTACGTTATTTGATATCCACCTATTCACAGACAGGGCAGAGCAGCTAAAGCAGTTTAATTGTGCCGGTGATGTTGCATTGATCGCAGAAAACCCCGTCGAGCTACCCCGCTTAAGCGTTAAGCATAACCCTGAGGGACTGATGCAGGCTTTGCACTTCCTTCGGGCTGAAAAAACTCCCTGGGAGCAGCACTGCATTCGTCAGGCTAACCGCATCGCGGTTAAAGGCCATCGCTTTACGCAACAGGGGTTCTATGACGGCTTAAGTGAGTTTGAATTACATCAGGGCTATCTGGCGGTCACCACTCAGCTGGAAAAAGAGCTACCTTACAACAATATTGTTGGCCTGAATGAACATGCTGCGGTGTTGCACTATCAGCATAAAGATCGCACGCCCCCTGAGCAGCACAGAACCCTGCTGGTCGATGGGGGAGCCGTCTGGCATGGTTATGTCGCCGATATCACCCGTACAGTCAGTCAGGGACACCAGGATTTTGATGCCATACTGGCAGCGATGGACCAGGCCCAGCAGGCGTTGACTGCGTTAGTTAAACCGGGTGTGACGTTCCTTTCTCTGCATGAACAGATGCACCAGAAACTGTTGTCGATATTATTGAATGCCGGCATCGTTAAGTCTGATACGGCTCTTGATCCGGCGGATGAATTAGCGATTACGCGCACCTTTTATCCTCATGGCCTGGGGCACTTACTGGGGATACAGGTGCATGATATTGGTGGCTGGCAACAGAACATCAACGGCGTAATCTCAGCGCCGCCAGAGCAACATCCGTTTTTACGCTTAACCCGCCGGTTAACCGAACAGATGGTTGTCACGATAGAACCCGGTTTATATTTCATTCCGTTACTGCTGCAACAGTTAAAGTCCACACCTCCGGGCCGTCATATTAACTGGCCGTTAGTCGATGAACTGACGCCATGGGGCGGCATACGTATCGAAGATAATGTTTGCGTTACCTCTGCCGGTACTGAGAATTATACCCGGGATGCCTTCAATCAGCTGAGTTAGCTTAATATTAAGCTTAACTCTTTTAGCGGGTTTATCCGGAAAACGGGCAGGGTGGTGTGAATTTGAGGGGAATACTTCAGGCTTAGATACCTGCGGTATTCCCCTGAAGGGTTAAACTTTAAATTTAGCGATTAAGCTGAGCAGATCTTTAGATGATGCCGCCTGAGCTTCAGCCGATTTGTTAGACTCTTTTGATGACTCGCTACTTTTATTGGATAGCTGCGTAATTTCCTGTAGTGATACATTAATATTCTGCACAACCATGCTTTGCTCTTCGACAGAACTGGCAATCTGTATGTTCATATGGGCCATTGAAGAAACCAGATTAGAAATATCTTCCACGCCTTTACCGGCGGCTTCACTGTTTTTGCTGGTAATAATAATTTGCTCGTTACCTTTACCAATCACTTCTGTGGCATGTACCGATGCTTTCTGAAGTTTTGAGATCATGTTATTGATCTCTTCAATGGATGACTGAGTGCGCTGAGCCAATGATCGCACCTCATCCGCTACAACGGCAAAGCCCCGGCCCTGATCACCAGCCCGGGCTGCTTCAATAGCAGCATTGAGTGCCAGCAGGTTGGTTTGCTCAGCGATAGACCGGATAACATCTAAAATACTACCTATGTCCTGGCTATCCTGGTTGAGTTGTTGAATAACGTCATTGGCGGTTGCTAACTCAGTTCCCAATAAATTGATATTGCTTAAGGTTGTGTTGATTGAATCGACCACTTCCCGCGCCCGCTGATCAGTGATCTGCACTTTATCCGAGGCTGACGAAGCATTCTGGGCAATCTCTTTAATCGATTCATCAATTTCGTCAAACGCAACAGCTACAGAATTAGTTTCCTGCTGCTGTTTTATTATGTGCGCTAAGCCTGCTTTACTTGTGGCTGCTGCTTTCTGGGCAGATTCATTAATATCATCGGCATTTCTGGCAACCTGGGTAAAAATTTTCTGAAGACTATCAATAAAATTATTTATACCTAAGGCCAGATTACCAATTTCATCATGACGATTCAGATTAATCCTGAACGTCAGGTCACCGCCTTTTTCGGCTAAATCAGATATGTGATTTTTCAGCTCGTTTAATGGCCGGATAATAGAAGATGCAATCAATAAGGAGATAATGATAGTCCCTATCACAAACAATAAGGTTACCAGTATAATCAATGTTAAACTCGATGAAATAGAGGAGAATGCCCCCTGAATTTCGTTCTCACTTAAGTCATCTAACTCATTGAGGGTTGATTCAATAATAAGCTCTAACTCATCATTTAACGATTGTATTTTGCTTAAGTTACCGATGTATTTTTCAGACTTTTCCCGGATTTCCTTAATGGCTGTTCTTACCCGTTTTGCCTGAGCCAGGGCTGGCGAGCCCTCCAGCTGGATTATCGCTTCATCGTTTTCAACCTTTAACTGAGCTAACAGATTACGTAGCTTCTCTGCAGCAGAAGGCTGTTGCTTAAGGCTCTGGAATATAAGTTTGATTTGATGGTTTTTATTAGTATTTTCAGTGGCTGGCACGATTATTTTTCGCTCAAAGGTAGTCACACTGAATCTGCTTGTGTCTCCCGCCAGACGAGCTGATATATCATTAAGAAAATCATTTGACTCTTTTATTGAACCATCAGCGATAGCATCTATTTCCTCTTTTAGTCGACTGTTTTCCTGAAAAACAGCAGACATATTGGAAATATGATTTTTTAAACTGTTAAGGTCATTAATAAAGGCGTTGAAATTTACGTTACTATTCTTTTTTATGGTTTCGGTGATGCCGGTTATTTTGTCGTTCAGTTGTTTACTGCCTGTTTCCGAAGTGGAGAACACCTCAATCTCTTTTGAAATTGAGTAGATATCTTTGGCCAGTAAGCTCGCTTCAGACGTAGATTTTTCAGCTGTTACGATGGTGTCCTGATTCTTGAAAAAGAGAAAGAGTACAATTAAAAAAAGTGCAAAAAGAGAAACAGCGGGAAAGAACAGTTTAGCTTTTATGCTGACTGAGGACAAAAGTGAGGACATGTATAGCTCCAAACAGGCGGTTATAATTATAGTTAAGGAGATGCGCTATTATCGTTAATGTTGCCAGCGAGTAGGTTTTTAAATATCTCATCAGCTGATAAAAACGGTGCAAGCGGTGCAAGCGGTGCAAAAGTACCGTTTTTATCAGCTTATCTGTCTGGCGGATTAACCCAGCTTTGGCTCATGCCAGTTAATGCACTTAAGAAACTTATGGGCAGGGTAGAACTTTCCGTCTTTGCCGGTCTGATCTGCAGAGGATTTGATAAAGGCTTTTGGCAGTTCCCCGCCGCTGTAGACATCAATACCGACCTCTGAACGATAGTAGGCCAGCGTTTCCTCGATCTCCGCGTCGGTTTTACACAGCTTTGACAGGTTACTTTCCTGAACGGCCGCCATATCTTTATCGGCATCGATACCCAGCACATGGGCCATACCGTAGGTCACTACCAGAATGTCAGCCACCGCATCCCGGACTTCAGACATATCTTTATTCTGAATACCTTCAACCAGTTCCGCCAGTTCCTCCTGTATCAGGTGCAGCTGCTTGCCCGCTTTTTCCCAGTCAGGATCATTCATGTTACCCAGTTGATTGCCAAATACAGTGTTCAGAAAAGAAACGTCGGTGAAATTACTCATGCTTGTTACATACCGTTAAGAAAGTTAAAAACGGATTGTATGATGACGGTTTAGGGCGTTAAGCGCAATTTGGAAATGCACTATCACTGCGATTCGTTAGATATACAGTCGTCGTGCGAGATGTATCAGAAGGCGTCGTTGAGATACTCTCAAAGAGTGGTATTCAGCGTTGCTGATAAGATAGAGAAGGTATTCAGTGAGCCACTGAATACCTTTTAATGACACCCTTTTTTATCGGTTATGAGGCAAGTACGGTCGCCTCAGCCGCCATGGAGGCTCTGATATGTTCGTTGCGCTCTTTTGCTTTGGCTATTGGCACAAAAAGACAAACCGCAGTCAGTAAGGTCGTTATAGCAATGGCAATTGCCGTCAATTCATAACCTCCCGCGGCTATCAGTGTTCCTGATAATGCGGGACCAACTGCGACACCCAGAGTAAGGAAACTACCGGCTGCCGCAACAATGCGACCCTCTTTATCAAGAGAGGCTGCCAGCGCAGTGAGGTAGGCAAGTGCATAGAAATAAGCTGCAGCGTTCATCAGAACTGCAACGGTATACATCGTTTTTGAAGCCTCGCCCATGACGTAACCCAGGGTTGCAGAACCGCAGATAATGACACCCAGAATAACCGGTACGCTGATGCCAAAACGTTTGCCGATGATTGCTGCAGCCAGTGGTCCTAACAGGCCGATGAAGGCTTGTAGGGAGAATAGCAAGCCGAGTGTTTCGCCATCGTAGCCAACGTTAATGCCCACCTGCTCTACAAATGCCCAGCCCATCGTGTCTCTGGCGGAGAAGAGAAGCATCGCAACGATCATAAAAATGGCACCGGCGGAAAATAGTTTCATATCGTCAGGATGATGGTGATAAGCGTGATCTGAAGTATCGACCTGCTGTGGCATCATCAGTACCAGAAGTAACATGACACTCATGGTGATCGCCATGGCGTAGTAAAGCCCGGAGAGTCCATACGACGCCATTGTGCTTGCAAAAACGATCATAACGATGATCATCAGTGCGACAAATATAACGTTCATATAACCCGCTACTCTATCAGGATCTTTAGCGCTGGAAACGCAGGCGTTGCCGCAGGCGAGACAAAGACCCGCGCCGGCGCCCGCTATACACCGAATAATAGCCAGCGTATAAACATCAGTTATCGTGGCAGAGATGACATTGGCAGCAATGGCTATAAGTCCGCCAATAATCGCCAGGGTTTTACGGGGGGCAGTGCCCATGATGGGAGCAACAATCAGCGATGCGATCATGGTAAACGCAAACTCGGCAGACAGCAGATAACCCGCAGCGGCTTCATCTAAAGCCAGATCTGTGATAGCGGCGCTGATCAGGAAGGGGAGAGCCAGCAGAGAAAGCAATCCAATGCCATAAGCGGAAGCAAAAGCTGAGAAAACAAGGCTCCAGCTTTCGGGTAAATGATTACGGAGTTGTTTCATTATCAGTTCCTCAATTATCTATTTTTATGTGAGTAGAACTCTGATTATCAGATGGGATTGCCAGACAATATCGGGAACGAATCGGAGATTTATAATAGTACATGTAAGGCCTCGTTTTGCTTTTAGCGGTCTCGTTTCGAGATTACAATTCACTGGGTTTAGCCTATCCGAATTCTCATATTTTTTAATGTGGGTTCCTGAGTGGTCCCCTATGTTATTTATTGGTATTTATCGCGTTATCCGGAACGCTGATCGATTGAAAAAGTTATTCGGCATTGTCTGATAAAAAGGCCACCGTTGCCGGTGGCGAAAAGTGAAGCGAAGAGATTGCTTCGGTAATCAGATTTGCATTGATAAATGCACTTTATGCCTGCTTTCGTTAAACGTACTTAACCTTTACCAGCCTCCCTCTGCACGCCGTCCCTGAGTTTTCTCTCCACCCAGGTCAAAGTTAATCAGTTTGCTTTCTGTGAACGTATCCATAAACCATTTAGACAGTTCACGGCCAACACCACTGTTTCCTGTGCCGCCGAAAGGTGCTAGCTGGTCCCAGTAGTTACTGGTTTCGTTAACGTTGACCGTACCGTGTGGCAGGGCTTCAGAAACCCGCCATGCGGTGGCCAGATCATTGGTCCACAGGGAGGCTATTAAGCCAAGCCCAGAGGAGTTTCCGATCTCAATGGCTTCTTCGATTGAGTTGATTTTGATAATGGGGGCGACAGGGCCGAAGGTTTCTTCCTGTACGATCTCCATATCCAGGGTTACCTCAGTGAGGATTGTAGCGGGATAGTAGAGTCCTTCGCGGGGGCCAACCTGAACAATTTTCGCGCCTTTTGATACCGCATCGTCAACATGGCGGACTGTACGGTTGAGTGTTGTTGCATTACACAAAGGGCCCATCTGTGTTTCTTCCAGAGAGGGATCGCCTATGTTTAATTCCTGAGTGCGGGAGGTGAATTTTTGTACGAACTCATCGTATACATCCGCATGGACAAGAATCCGTTCTGCTGATGTACAAACCTGGCCTGAATAGTAGAAACAGCCATTGAGTGCACCTTCAACAGCCGCATCAATATTGGCATCGGGTAAAATAATAAATGGACCATCGCCGCCCAGTTCGAGTAGTTGTGGTTTAAGTACGGCTTTGATGGCAATCTGTCTGCCGGTAGGGGTTGAACCGGTGAAAAATACGCCCTTCATCAGGGGGTTGTCGACCAGTGCTGCACCGACATCACCATGCCCCTGAACTACGTTGATGACACCGTCGGGCAGTCCTGCTTCCGAAAAAATATTCGCAACCATTGCGCATGAGACTGCAGCATATTCTGAAGGCTTCCATACAACGGTATTACCTGCCGCAATCGCGTGGGCCAGCGCAATACAAGAGATATCAACCGGAAAATTGTATGGGGTTATAACGGCTACCACACCCAGGGGGCGGAATGACTGAACCAGCCGCTTATTGGTCGTCTGTTCCTGAGTTGATGGGAACGACATACCTCTGTGGCGTAGCATCTCTTCTGCAGCCTTACCCCATGAAGGCGCGGCATATTCGTATACTTCCTCTCTGGCGTCAGTGATCGTTTTGCCGATTTCAGCACAGATCATTTGAGCAATTTCTTCTGAACGCTCCAGCATCAGTTGCTGGATGCGACGGAGGATTTTAGCGCGCACAACGACCGGCGTGTTCGCCCAGTCTGCTTGCGCGGCTTGCGCTGAGGCCATCGCCAGGTCCGCATCGGCAGGTGAGCATTTGCCTACCTGGTGAAGTGTGTTGCCTGAGTGAGGGGATACCACATCAAAGGTACCCGCAGACCCTTCAATCCATTTACCATCAATCAGGGCACCACTATTAAGGACCGTTGGGTGTTCAACATAACTGCTCATTTTATTATCTCCAGGATTTTGTTATCACCTGTTTGATAAAGAGCAAGCCTTGTGCCAGACATCTGTTATTTTTTAAAAGTCTATATTATTCATGTAGTTAAGAGTTTTTCTGAAAAGTGCTAAGCCGTATTAAAGCGATTTATTATTTTAAGTTTGATGAATAAATGCAGCGCGATGAATTTATATGTATGCATAATTGCATCGAATGTCTATCGAAACAGGGTTTTAGCGAGACCTAACCGACTCTGCTGTGAGATGGTTATTCTTTAACCAGAATAACGCTTAAACATAAACAAGATCGCTGTACTGCAGAGCCTTTTACAGGAAGTGTCAGGTTGAGTCTGAACTCATGCAGTATAAAGAGATGAGTGGGCGGGGGGTGTTCCTAAGTTTGAGCCGTGTCTGCGGTTTTTCGAACAATGGTGCCAATATCTACCCCCAGTGCGCGAGCCGCCTTTCTTTTTGATCCGTGGAGTCTGATCGCATTCTCAATTATCTGACGCTCCAGTTGCCTTACTTGTGCCTTGAGTCCGGCGGGCGGCTGGCTTTCTAAGGCCGCAGCGGCTGGTTGATCAACTGCAGGGAGGGGAGGCGTTTTTGCAGGGAGATTAGCGTTGGTTGGCAAGATGTCCTCTAAGATGCCTGGCAGGTCTTCTGTATCGTCACAAAAGATAGAGAGCTGCTGAATAACGTTAAATAACTCCCGAATATTGCCGGGAAAAGAGTGTGCCCTGATGCGCTGTAACACCCAGTCAGGGATAACCAGAGGTGTTGTGCGGCGAAGATTTACCCGTTCTACAAAGCTCTCTGTCAGATAGGTTATCAGCTCTGGCATCTCCCGTAATGGCAGGATATGCAGCTCAACGACCGCGAGTCGGTAATACAGGTCAGCCCTGAAGGTTCCCTCACTGACCATCTGATATAAGTTACGGTTAGTGGCCGTGATAACCCGGACACTAACATTGCGCCGAACGCCTCCAACAGGCTGGACCACACCATCTTCGAGAAAGCTCAGAAGCTTGGCCTGGACCGTGAGTGGAATTTCACCGACTTCATCGAGAAAGAGAGTGCCACCTTCAGCCTGCTCAATGAGACCTTTCCTGCCTTTGCTATCTGCACCGGTGAATGCTCCGCGACCGTAACCAAACAGCTCTGATTCAAACAGATTTTCTGGGATTGAAGCACAGTTAACCGGCATAAATGTATCTCTGGCGTCCGCTACAAAACGGTGGAAGTGCCTCGCCAGCTCGGTTTTGCCCACCCCTGATTCGCCCGTAATGAGAATCCGCACCCCTTGAGAGATCGATCGTTCTCCGCGTAAAAGCATGCGATCAAAATCCTGGCTTAAGGTGCGCTGTATCTCAAAATCAGGACGAATCTCTGTTTCCGCTAATAAACCGAACGATTTTTGCTTGCGGTCAGTATTGCCTCTTTGAGGCTCAGGCGCGTATGCGTTGTGCAGCTGTATCAACACCAGATCTTTATTTGGTCCAATTAAAACGCGTGTCGTGGTGTAGCTGGAAACGTCCGCAGGGGTATTCTTTTGAAAGATACTGGGAGAGGCGTACTGGTTATTAAGACAGTCGGCGATCTGTTCGATCAGCAGTTTTGGTTCATGCCATAATGAATAGATACTGTGGCCCAGTATGCGATCTAATGGCCGTTTATAAAAATCTGAAGCCGCAGCGTTGGCCGCAACGATGCTGCCATGCTGGGTGACGGCGAGAATAGGGTTAGGTATCGCTGCCAACACGCCTTTCAGTAATGCAATCTGCTCCCGTAGTTCATTTTCACGTCGCTGTTGCTTACCCACGTTGCGAACCATACCGAACATGCGAATCAGCAGACCACCGCGAATATGTGCGCGAACGTCATTCTCTACATAGATATCAACCTTGTCATAACGGGTGTCTAACGCGGGAACTTCATTGACATGAAAATCGTTTTTGATCAGATGGCGAATGAAGTCTTCATTCTTCTCATTGCGAGGGAATATCTCGTTAACTTGTCTGTGGTTGAAATTCTGATCAGGGGGAAGGCGGTATAGTCTTGCCATTGCCTGGTTGCAAAAACGCCAGTATGGACCGTTTTCAAAAATTTGCCGGATGATTTCATGGCGCGAGGTATTCAGGTTAACCGGCTCGGTAAACTCCATACACCAGCATGCTTCGGTCGAGGCCTGCAGAATGCCTGCCAACGTGCTGGCATCATCACTGTCGTCTGGTTCATGAAATTCATTCTGACGCGCGTCTTTACTATCCAACGTTCCCATTTTCTCTCACCGAAACTATCGCAAGACTATAATTCATACAAAGTGTTTAAGCGAGGAGCAACCGATTGCCCGGTGTAATGCACCTTTATAAACAGATCAGAATTGATCGGTCCTGCTCTCATTCTTAGCTAAAAAGTGCGCTAAAGTCTGGCAACAATCAATGCCTCTATGAGGTTAGCCCGATAAACTGACACCCTGTCATCAGGGTTGCTCTTGTCCGGTTGGCGAATGAACCGTGAATAAGGTGTATAACGCTATCTGGTAACAGGGCCGAACTTTCCGGGATCAAAAACTTATCTATATGTTTTACGCAGGTTATCAGGCCAGTACCGCAATCGAGATAAGACTGAGCAGTGTGGTTAACACCAGTAGTTGTGCGATCCGGGTGGTGGGTGCGCCATAGAGCATGCCAAATGAGAATACCGCGGTGGTTATTGGTCCTGCTGAACTGAGCATATATTTACCGCTGTCTGGTGTGACCGGCGCGAACAGCGAGATTGCGACCCAGACCGTTAATGGAAAGAGGATCAGTTTAAGTCCGGTAAACAGACAGACGACTTTATCAAAGCGGAGGGGTACCTGTGACAGAACAACCCCCAGGGCCAGCAGCGCCAGCGGTGCGGCGGCGTGCCCGTTGAAGCTGATAAATGTCTGTATCGGGTCTGCCAGCTTTATATTCAGCAGGTTTAATAATAGTCCCGCGCCGATGGCCAGTACCAGAGGCAGTCGGGTAATGACCCTGAAGACATGTCGCAATGATGGCTGTTCGGGGCGTGTCAGTTCAAGCGCGAACAGGGTGCCCATAAATAGAATAATGGTGTCCAGCGTCAGAATGGCAATGACCGGCTGGACATTCCCCGCGCCATAGAGAAATTCAGAGATGGGCAGCACTAAGAAAACATTATTGACAAAAACACAGCCGACAGACATGAGTACGGCTTCCTGTTTTCGCAACCCGAGTTTTCGCGCCAGCCAGAAGGCCAGGCTAATGATAATCAGCTCGCCCAGCATATAGGATAACAAAGGTTCGGGGCTGAACTGCCTGAAGGGGGCGTTGCTCACCAGGCCCAATACCAGCACCGGCAGGAAGACCGACGTTGCCACCCAGTTGATGGTTTTGGCCTGTTCAATGGTCACCCGGTTTGTTTTCCCTAAGAAAAATCCCAGTGCTAATATTGCAAATACGGGTAAGACCGGGTTGATCAGAACCTGTAAAATTCCCATGGCGCGTCCTTATTATTGTTAATTCTTATCGGCTGGCAGCTGTTACGCCGTATCGATACTAGCAGTAATGTCGCTCTGGGCAAGCATTGAACCCGGTGGTTTATGTATCAAACGAAGCCGATGCTGCGCTTATGTCCAGATGTGAAATGCTAACCACGGCCGGGTGTTATCCGGTGAATAGTGCGTTGATGTCATCATGTAAAATATTCATGTTGAAAAGGGTGGTTACTGGTCGTGTAAATTGACTTTAATCAATTGATTATATATAAATGCATTCATAAATAATAAAAAAACGAGTGATTACGATGTTTAACGAAGTGCTGCAGGGGAGCGCCATCTATCAGGCGCAGGATCCCCAGGTTATATCCGATTACGTCAATCAACATATTGGAACACACAGGATATCTGTTAAGGGCGAGTGCGATCAGAAAGCGTCTATCTGGCATCGGAATCTATCCGATGTGGCGCTGTCGCGGATAACCTATGGTGGCAATGTCAGGGTTCAGTCAGCCGATCTGGAAGATATCTACCATCTGCAAATTGTTACCAGTGGTGTCTGTGACTGGAGCCTGGCAGATAAGGATCTGAGAGTCAGTGCTGGTGAGGTTCTGCTGCTTAACCCTAATGACAGGGTCGATCTAAACTACTCTGCCGATTGTGAGAAAGTGATTGTTAAGATCCCTAAAAGCGTCATGATCTCGGCGCTGTCGGAGAAGGTCGCTTATCTGCCAAAGGATGGGGTGAAGTTTGATCATGCGGTACGTAAAACCTCTGACCATCGTTCCCTGATCCACCTGCTCGAACTGATCTTTATGGAAGCGGAAGCGGCGCAATCCGACTTCTCCCAACTGGCCCCCTACAGTAGTTTGCTGGCGGTTAAACTGCTGGACTGCTTTTCCAATAATATTCAGATTCCCGCTGAGGTAGAGGCTCCCCATTGCTTCTCGGCGATCGATAGTTATATCGCTGATCATATTAAAGATGACCTCTCGGTTGATGATCTGGCCAGTCTGAGCCGGGTGAGTCAGCGGACGCTCTATAATATCTTTGCCCGCTATAAATCAGTCACACCGATGCACTACATCAAGCAGCAGAAACTGATGCATGTGCATAAAATATTGCAGGATGGTGAGGGTGGATGTCGCAATGTCACTGAAGTCGCTTTAGATTTTGGTTTTATGCATCTGGGACGTTTTTCCAGCGAATATCGCAAGATGTTTGGCGAATTGCCTTCCGAAACGTTAAAAAAGAGAAGCCATTAACGTTAGTTTATCTCTGCGATTCAGGTAAAAAAGGCACCTCTAACCCGGTGCCTTTTTTGTGTCTGACGACCTCAGAGCAGAGAGTCTACATGTAGCCTCTCAGTTGCTGTGTTGCCGTCTGACAGGCATTGAGCACTGCCTGCTCATAGACACTGCCTTTTTCTACCGGCGTATCACTGGTCTGGCCGAGCAGATTGATGATTGAACTGATGTTGTTGTCCACATCAAAGATGGGGGCACTGACAACGTTAATATCGGGCAGATAGTCCTGCATAAAACGACAGACTTGTTCCTCTCTGATGTCATTCAGTAGTTTAATAAATCCCTCCTTGTTGATTGGCTTACCCATGTGTCGGGGCAGCGCGGGGGGCGACTCGAAGAATTCGTCCAGAATCTCACGGCGTCTTTGTTCTGGCAGAAATGCCAGAAAGATACGTCCGGATGCCGAGGTAAAGGGCGATAGTTGCGAGCCGAGGCGGATGTTAACGTTAAGGGACCGGCTCGAGTCCAGCCATTTAATCACCAGCGGATAGCTGCCGTTCCAGATAGCAACGGTTATGGTCCGGTCGTATTCCCGGTGCAGTTTTTCTGCACATAAAAATGCGCTTTGAATCGGATCGATCAGGCGTAATGCCGAAATACCAATTTTCAGACTACTGGTGGAAAGGGTGTATTTCGAATCACTCTGCTGACGGATATAACCCAGTTTTACCAGGCTAACCACATATTTATGTAACCGGCTGGGTGACATCTCTGACAACTCAGCGAGTGCTTTTAAGGTGATGGGTTTACCATATTCAGCGATGTGCTCCAGGATTTTCAGCCCCAGTTCGAGTGAGTTGATACCCTGTTTCTGATCTTTAAGATTGCCAATTGTTGCGTCAACCATACAGTGCTTTATTCCTTATAGCAGGCGCCGCTATTGTTGCATGCGACACCTGCTATCGTATTAGACTGCCAGACTTTGTTCAATGAACTCTTTGTTTTCATTGAGCGTTTCAGAGTCTCCGTTGAACACGACTTTACCTTTGACGATAAGAATATGCTTTTCACAGAGTTCATTAAGGACTTTGATATTTTTATCCACGATGATGGTTGAAACACCGGAGTCTTTAATTTTTCTGATCACCTGCCAGATCTCTTTACGAATCAGCGGTGCCAGGCCCTCGGTCGCCTCATCAAGAATCAGCAGGTCAGGATTGGTCAGCAGTGCCCGGCCGATAGCCAGCATCTGCTGTTCGCCTCCCGATAGCTGTGTGCCTTTGTTGGTCAGTCGTTCCGTGAGACGGGGAAAAACCTCCAGCACCTGATCATAGGTCCAGTTGCTTTCTCCTCTGGAGTTCTTTCTGGCGGCCATCTGCAGATGCTCTTTAACCGTCAGGTTGTGGAACATCCCCCGGCCTTCAGGCACATAAGCGATATCCTGACGCATCCGCTTCCAGGTAGGCAGTCGGGTGATATCTTCACCCTTATAAATCACCGAGCCGCTGCGGGGTGGTGCAATCCCCAGAATCGATTTCAGGGTGGTCGATTTACCCATGCCGTTACGGCCCATAATACTCACGGTTTCTCCGGCGGCTATCTCAAAGGACACACCATGAAGAATGTGGCTTTCACCGTACAGGGTTTGCAGGCCATGAACCTCAAGAATATTTTGCATGGTTAAAATACCTCGTCATCGTTTCCGAGATAAGCATCCTGAACAATTGGATTGTTGCGGATATTGTCAACGGTATCGGTTATTAAGTGCTCTCCATCAACCATCACTGTCATCAGATCTGACAGTTCAAAGACGGCATCCATATCATGTTCAACCAGCACAATGCAGTAGCGCTGCTTAAGCTCTTTCAGCAGACTGATAATGGTTTGAGACTCTTCATGGCCCATCCCGGCCATCGGTTCATCCAGCAGTAATACCCTGGGATCGGTTGCCAGCACCATGGCTATTTCCAGCTGCCGCTGTTCGCCGTAGCTCACCTCGGCGGCTTTGGTGTCTGCCCGGTCGCTTAAGCCCACCTGCTGCAGGGCTGATCTGGCGATCGCCGTAATCTCTTTATTGCTTGAACGTTTGCGGAACAGATTAAAACTGCCCCCAACACGCCGCTGGGCAGCGATACAACAGTTTTCCAGACAGCTGGCATTATGGAAAATATTGGTTTTCTGAAAGCTTCGGCCGATACCCGCACGACAGAACTCATAGGCTTTCAGGTTAGTGATCGGTTTACCGTGATAGAGAATCACACCGCTGGTGGCCGGATAGGCACCACACAGGGTATTCAGCAGCGTGCTTTTGCCTGCGCCGTTGGGGCCGACAATACTGTGCAGCTGTTTATCGGCAAACTGGATATTCAGCTCGTTCAGCGCTTTCAGGCCGCCCCAGAATTTACAAAGATTTTCGGCTTCAAGAATTATCTTACTCATTACCGGTTACCTCCGCTGAGGTTGTTCAGAAAACCTGCCATGCCTTTCTTCAGTACTAATACGAGAGCGATAATCAGGGCACCCATGAAGAACATCCAGTATTCAGTCAGATGCTCAAGGAAGTAGTGCAGACCTTCATAAACGAAGCTGCCGATAATCGCGCCATAGATCGATCCCAGTCCGCCCAGTAATGCCATCACCAGTGCGGTGGCAGAGACGTCCCAGGACATCATGCTGGGGTTCACAAAACCAAATTGCAGGGCAAACAGGTAACCCGCATAAGCCGCCAGAGATGAGGAGAGCACATAGGCGATCAGGCGAAAGTGAAAGATGTTGTAACCCAGGGCTGTTGCCCGGTCCGGGTTCTCTTTAAGCGCATCAACTACCCGCCCGAAAGAGGAGTTCATGATGATTTTAAAGAACACAAAACAGTTGAACAGCGACAGCAGGCAGAGATAGTAAAAGTGCGTCTCATTATCCAGATCGAGAAAGCTCAGGCCGAAAATACTGGTTTCAGGTTTTACGTAAATAAACAGACCGTCCTGGCCGCCATAGTCAACAGAATCGGCGAAGTAGTAAAAGGTCATCTGCGCCAGTGCCAGGGTGATCATGATCATATAGATGCCACTGGTGCGCAGCACAATCAGACCCACAATCAGAGCGATAAAGCCACTGATAAGCATCACATAGAAGGTATAAACCCAGAAGTTCACCGCCTCATATTCGGGCGCAAGAATCGTGAATATATAGCCGCCCAGCCCATAAAACATCGCATGGCCTAAGGAGATCAGCCCGGTGCGACCGACCAGATAATCCAGCGACATCACAAATATGGACAGGATAATCACGGTAGAAAATTTATTGATATAAAAGGTGTTACCCTCGAGAAACAGAGGAATAAACAAGCCGATGGCGAAAAACAGATAGATAAATATCTTTTCTGATTTATTGGAGAAAATTGACATAGTTAAATCCTCAGTTTTTGAACAAGCCCTGAGGCTTGACTAACAGGATCAGTGCCATGAGCAGATAGATCGACATACTGGAGATCTGCGGCAGAAGGATCGAGGCGTAGGTATCGACGATGCCGACAATCAGTGCTGCGACAAAGGCACCCTTGATCGACCCCAGACCCCCGATAACTACAACAACAAAGCAGGATATCAGCACATGTTCACCCATACCGGGCACCAGGCTGACGACCGGCGCTGAGACAATCCCCGCCAGCGACGCAAGAAACACCCCGATGGCAAATACGATGGTGAACAGTTTGTTGATATCGACGCCGAGGTTTTCAACCATCGCCCGATCCGATTCACCGGCGCGAATCATCATTCCCAGCTTGGTTTTATTGATGGTGAAATACATTGAAACCGCCACCAGAATACAGAGGGCAGAGATAAACAACCGATATACCGGGTACTCAATAATATCGGTGAGTCTGATTGAGCCTGACAGCAGTTCGGGCACTTCAATCCCCAGGGGATCATTCCCCCAGACAAAGCTTTGAACCGAGTTGAAGATAAAGATCAGCCCCACGGTCAGCAGCACCTGATCGAGGTGGTCCCGTTTATACAGGTGAATAATCAGGAAGCGTTCAATAATAATGCCGATCACCAGCGCTATTGCGCCACTGATGATAAACGCCAGCAGAAAACTGTCAGTCAGAGTGGTGAAGTAATACGCGAGGTAAGCCCCGATCATATACATCGAACCATGCGCCAGGTTCAGTATGCCCATGACGCCAAATACCAGGGTTAAGCCGGATGCAATCAGAAATAGCAGCAGGCCGTACTGAACTCCGTTGAGGAGTTGTACCAGGAAAAGTGAAGTATCCATAAATGCTTACCTTAAGAAGAACCTTGAAAGGACCTCCGCAGAGGTCCTGATCAACTATTTACAGCTTGCAACCGCGGGCTGGGTCTTCCAGATGATCCTGAGCAACTTTAACCACGGTGTTCTGGCCATCAATCACCTTGCGCAGGTAGATGGTCTGAATCGGGTTATGGGCTTTTGAAAAGTGGAACACGCCACGGGGACTATCAATTTCAAGCTTTTCCATCTGTTGAATCAGCGCGTCCTTATCCGATGTATTGCCCTGAGTGGCGTTGACCGCCTGAACGATCAGCTGACCCGCATCATAGCCCTGCACCGCAAACAGATCGGCCGGTTTGTTGTAGAGCGTTTCGTACTCCTGACGGAAGCTCTGGTTTTTCGGGGTATCAATGGTGTCGGCATAGTGCAGGGTGGTTATAACGCCCTCAGCAGCGGGGCCCTGAGCCGTTGTGGTGCCCTCGGTCAGGAAACCAGAACCCAGCAGTGGAATCTTACCTTTCAGCCCCATGGCATCGTAATCTTTAACAAACTTCACTGCGCCACCACCGGCGAAGAAGACAAACACCGCATCAGGATTGATAGAGGCGATTTCAGTCAGGTAGGACTGAAATTCTGTTTTCGGAAAGGGCACCAGCATCTCTTTAACAATCTCACCGCCAGCTTTGGTGAACGACTCTTTGAAGGCCGCCAGGGACTCTTTACCAAAGCCGTAATTCCAGCTCATGGTGACAATCTTCTTATAGCCCATGTCGTAGGCTTCCTGACCCATCGGGAAAGCGGTTTGCCATGAGGAAAAAGAGGTGCGGAAGACGTTCGGCTGGCAGAAGGCGCCGGTGGCCGCGTTAACGCCAGCGTTAGGGATGATCATGATGGAATCTTTACCCTTGATGCTTTTAATCATGCCCATCGCCACACCCGAGTGTACCGGGCCGACGACAAAGTCCGCTTCCTGGTTATCCACCAGCGAGGAGGTGATCTCCGGTGCACGGGCCGGTTTCGCTTCAGTATCCATCTCGATAAATTCAACTGGACGGCCTGCAATTGTGTTGCCTTGCTCTTTGAGTGCCTGTTTCAGCCCGTTGCGGGTCGATTCACCCAGCCCTGCATAAACACCACTGAACGGCAACATAACACCGACTTTGATCGGGTCACTATCGGCGGCGACTGAGACGGTGCTCATGGTCATCACGCAGGCAGCGATTGCGGCAGGTAGAACTGATTGGACGATCTTCTTTTTATTGTTCATTGCTAAATTTCTCGTGGTTAGAGGATTTAAGTCAATGTCAGACTATGTTCGAAGCGGGTTGCCGAATAGCCACTGATTGCAAGCTTTGTCCATCTAGCGCACTGCAATTGCACGGGTGCAGAAAACGGATACTGAGTTTCGCTCAGTGGATTTTTATTGCCTTGTGTATTCGCGATAGTGGGTGTATTGAAGCGCTTTAGCGCCGATAATTATGCTGTTAAGGCCAGACAGACCGATAATCTGGCTAAGAATAAAAATGAGGAAGAGAAAATGAAAAAGGGTGTTATGCGTCCCGGTCATGTGCAGATCCGGGTGCTGGATATTGATGAAGCCGTTACACATTACCGCGACCTGTTAGGGCTGATCGAAATGGATCGCGATGATCAGGGGCGGGTTTATCTGAAAGGCTGGACCGAAGTCGATAAGTTCTCTGTCGTGCTGCGTCAGGCTGACGAGCCGGGTATGGACTTTATGGGTTTTAAGGTGCTCAACGACGACGTGCTGAAACAGTTAGAAACCGATCTGGTCGCCTCTGGTTGTGCGGTTGAGCATATCGCCGCCGGTGAACTGAACGGCTGTGGCCGTCGGATCTCTTTCCAGGCGCCCACCGGTCACACATTTGAACTCTATGCCGAGAAAGAGCAAACCGGCAAATGGGGCGTCTCTAAGGTCAACCCAGAGGCATGGCCGCGCGACCTTAAAGGGATGAAAGCCACCCGCTTCGATCACTGTCTGCTGTACGGGCCAGATGTTAACAAAACCTATGAACTGTTCCGCGACGTGCTGGGCTTTGATCTGGCCGAGCAGGTGGTTGATCCGGATGGTAACCGCATCGCGGCGTTTATCACTTGCAGCATGAAAGCCCATGATGTGGCGTTTATCGAATGTCCCGATCCAGGGAAGTTTCATCACGCATCATTCTTTCTGGAAACCTGGGAGCAGGTGCTGCGCGCCGGTGACCTGATCTCCATGACCGATACTTCTATTGATATTGGTCCAACACGTCATGGTCTGACCCACGGCCAGACTATCTACTTCTTCGACCCATCAGGTAACCGTAACGAGGTGTTCTGTGGCGGCGACTGTCACTATCCCGACCATGAACCGGTCACCTGGAAAGCGGAAGATCTGGGCAAAGCGATCTTCTATCATGACCGGGTTCTTAACGAACGCTTCCTGTCAGTACTGACCTGAGCCCAATTGTTGTCCGGGAATCCCGGGAATCACCTTCCCGGACAACACAACAGGTTCTGGGTTTTTATAAGCAAAATCATCACTTATCACTCCTTTATTAGCACGTATCGATGCTTTTTTTTCACCCCTGCGGTGTCTTCAGCCTCCTGAAGTGGAGGCTTTTTTTTGCCTGCCAGAAAAAGCCATTGTGTTTGCAGTCGGCGTGCATAAATAGGATAGAGGTCGGCATAAAGCGGATATTGAGTCACCCCTCTGTTGAGTATCTTAGAGTAAAACAATAGAGGTGGCCCGAATGAACACAGCACTGTTTAATAAAATTGATTCAATGATGGAAGAGAAACCCGAAGAGGGTATCTATCGCTGCAAGCGGGATATGTTTACCGATCCGGAACTGTTCGAACTGGAGATGAAACATATCTTTGAAGGTAACTGGATCTATCTTGCCCATGAGAGCCAGATACCTAATAAAAATGACTTTTTTACCTACACCATGGGGCGTCAGCCGATCTTCATTACCCGCAACAAAAATAATGAGCTGAAAGCCTTTATCAATGCCTGTAGTCACCGTGGGGCGATGTTGTGCCGGACCAAAAAAGGCAATCGTGCGGCCCACACCTGTCCGTTCCATGGCTGGGTTTTCAACAACGATGGCAAGCTGCTGAAAGTTAAAGACCCGGATGATGCCGGTTATCCGGAATCGTTTAACTGCGAAGGGTCGCACAACCTCAAAGAGGTGCCCCGTTTTGCCAATTACAAGGGCTTCCTGTTTGGCAGTCTGAATCCTGATGTTGTCTCTCTGGAAGAGTATCTGGGCGAAGCGGCCAAGATCATCGACATGATTGTCGATCAGTCACCGGAAGGCCTGGAAGTACTGCGCGGCAGCTCAACCTACGTGTATGACGGCAACTGGAAAGTGCAGGCAGAAAACGGCGCGGATGGCTATCACGTCAGTGCGGTGCACTGGAACTATGTGGCAACCACCGGTCGTCGGGATAAAGAAACCGATAAAACCAAAGCGATGGATGCCAGCACCTGGGCGAAGCAGAAGGGTGGTTTCTATGCCTTTGATCACGGCCATATCTGCTTGTGGATGCAATGGCCAAACCCGAAAGACCGGCCAATCTACCAGCGCCGTGACGAGCTGATCGCCAGCAGTGGTGAGGCACGAGCGGATTGGATGATCGGTAATCTGCGTAACCTCTGTGTCTATCCGAACGTCTTTCTGATGGATCAGTTCAGCTCGCAGATCCGCCAGTTCCGTCCTATCGATGTCAATAAAACGGAAGTCACCATCTACTGCATCGCGCCGAAGGGCGAAAGTGCCGAGGCACGTGCTCAGCGGATTCGTCAGTATGAAGATTTCTTTAACGCCAGTGGTATGGCAACTCCGGATGACCTGGAAGAGTTCCGCTCATGCCAGAAAGGCTTTATGGCCAGCAGCCTGGAATGGAACGATATGTGCCGGGGGGCAGAACACTGGATCAAAGGGCCGGATGAAGAGGCGAAAAAGCTGGGTATGAATCCCGTGATGAGCGGTGCCAAAACCGAAGATGAGGGGCTGTACACCGTGCAACATCGTTACTGGGTTGATGTGATGAAGAAAGCGGCAGCCGAACAGGAGGAGAAATAATCATGGCTATCTCAATCGAGCAGGTAAATAAGTTTCTCTATGAAGAGACCCGCTATCTTGATGACAAAGACTGGGATAGCTGGCTGGAGATGTATGCCGAAGATGCAACCTACTGGGTGCCTTCCTGGGATGATACCGGCGAGCTGACCGAAGACCCTCAGTCCGAGATTTCGCTGATGTATTACGCCTCACGCAGCGGACTGGAAGACCGGGTATTCCGTATCAACACGGATAAATCCAGCGCCACCAGTCTGCCACAGCCGCGCACTTCGCATAATCTGAGTAACATTGAGATTGTCGAAGCGTCAGACGATCAGTGTAAAGTGCGTTTTAACTGGGTTAACTATGCCTATCGTTATGAGCACGTCTACACCTACTTCGGCACCAGTTACTACACCCTGGATACCACGGGTGATCGTCCCAGGATCAAAGCGAAAAAAGTCGTGCTGAAAAACGACTATATCCATCATGTGGTCGATATCTATCATCTTTAATAATAACAATAAGGCCCCCGGTTTGACGGGGGCCGGGATCGATTATGTCTTATAAAATTGCATTAAACTTTGAAGACGGTGTCACTCGTTTTATCGAGTGCAACGAGGGTGAACTGGTCGCTGATGCCGCCTATCGTCAGCGGGTTAATATTCCACTGGATTGCCGCGATGGTGCCTGTGGTACCTGTATGTGTCATGCCGAATCAGGCAAGTACATACTGGAAGATTACATCGAGGATGCGCTTTCTGAAGAAGAGGCAGAGCAGGGACAGGTGCTTACCTGTCGTATGGTGCCCACCTCTGACTGCGTCGTTTCAGTACCGGTGTCCTCTAAGGTATGCAAAACCGTTACCGAGACCTATCCGGTTGAGCTGTCAGCGATTAATCGTCACTCAGACACCGCAATCAGCTTTTCGGTGAAAGGTGAAAAACTGGCAAAACTGCACTTTCTGCCAGGGCAGTATGTCAATATTAAAGTGCCGGGCAGCGATGAAACCCGGGCTTACTCCTTCAGTTCACTGGTGAGTGATGCTAACGAAGTCTCCTTTCTGATACGGGTGATTCCCGATGGCAAGATGAGCGGTTATATGCGTGACAGCGCTCAGGTGGGAGAACCGCTGGAGATCTCTGGTCCGTTTGGCAGCTTCTATCTGCGGGATATGAACCGCCGGGCACTGTTTCTGGCAGGCGGTACGGGTCTGGCCCCGTTCACGGCGATGCTGGAAAAGATGCAACGGGATGGTCTGGAATACCCGGTACACCTTATCTACGGCGTAACCAACGATATCGATCTGGTCGAGGTTGACCGGCTGGAACGTCTGGCGGCAGCGCTGCCACTGTTCAGTTTCGCCACCTGTGTGGCCAGCCCGGACAGCGAACACCCAGCCAAAGGCTATGTCACCCAGTACATCGAAGCCGAACACCTCTGTGATGGTGATGTTGATATCTATCTCTGCGGACCGCCGCCGATGGTCGATGCGGTCAACCATTACTTCTCAGAAAAAGGCATGACACCCGCCAGCTTCCATTACGAAAAATTTGCCTGAGGTAACCTCTATGTCTGTACGTCGTTTTGAAGAAAAAGTTGTCGTCGTCACAGGGGCCGCTCAGGGTATTGGCCGGGAGGTCGCGCTTCGGGCGGCGGCGGAAGGTGCGCTATTAGTACTGGTCGATTTCTCGCCTCTGGTAGAAGAGGTTGCCGCAGAGATCACCGGGCAGGGCTTTCCAGAGCCACTGGTGGTGCTGGCTAATCTTGAGCAATATGCCGAGTGCAGCAAGGCGATGGCTGCCGCCGTAGACAAATATGGCCGTATCGATAGCCTGATCAACAATGTCGGTGGCACCATCTGGGTTAAACCCTATGAGCATTATGAAGAGGCGCAGGTAGAAGCAGAGATACGCCGTTCACTGTTTCCAACCCTCTGGTGTTGTCATGCGGTGCTGCCCGTGATGCAACAGCAAAACGCAGGCGCAATCGTCAATGTCTCATCCATCGCCACCAAAGGACTCAACCGGGTTCCCTATGCAGCAGCCAAGGGGGGCGTTAACGCCCTGACCGCCTGTCTGGCCTGGGAGAATGGCCAGCGCGGCATCCGTGTCAATGCGGTAGCCCCCGGCGGCACCGATGTTGGTGAGCGGAAAATCCCCCGCAATACCCAGCCGATGAGCGATGATGAAAAAGTGTGGTATCAACAGATCGTAGATCAGACCATCGATTCAACAGTGATGGGCCGTTATTGCACCCCCGATGAGCAGGCCAGCGCGATCCTCTTTCTCGCCTCCGATGACGCCTCTTATATCACCGGGACCATCCTTCCTGTAGGTGGGGGAGATCAGGGGTGATGCGCAACGCGTCTATGTCTGAATCTTATTTGAAAGGCAGCCAGTTGGCTGCCTTTTTTTTATGCAGAAAATAGCGTAGCTCGAACGATGCTTCGCATCTTGCTCGTTGCTCGACGGAAACTTCGTTTCCTTGCTCGAAAAAGCGTTGGTAGTAATCTACGTGGTGAGTGGCTATAGTGAAATCGGGTGGGTAACCGGAGTACCCGTATCGTAGTCTGTGATTTTGATGGGTCTGTGTCGCTCAGTCAGGCATTAAAGACAGTTCAGGCGGATATTCAGGGTGAATACCAGTAATCCTTTTTCCTCTCTGGCAGTCCTTGTCTTTGCGTATTGAGTCACATATTCCTGACAATGTCGGCTTTTGCGATATATCTTTTATCCATTCCTGGAGTTTAACGTACCTTGTAAGGTACCAAAGCTTGCATGCTTTCCAACCTTACAAGGGCAGACTATTAAATTGTTATACGCAAAAGATATGAAACATCATCTATTTGAAATACCCGTATATCGGCTAACTGAACAAGAGTATTTTAAGAAGCAAAATGAATATGTGGCAAAGCACGTTGGTGGCTACGATTCCAATAAGTTGCTTATCAAAGCATCTAAGCCAGAAGGTCGTGAAGAAGCGAGGAAAAAAATAAATGAGGCTTCATTCTTCTTCAAGGAGTTTGGTGGTGGTTGGAGATACAACGAAATTATTGGGTATATCAGAATTTATAAGTATGGCTCACAGGTTCGCGCAGAATATTGGCAAAATGATGTGAAGAGAATTGTTAAAACAAGAAAAAAGAAATTTGTCATTAAGAACCGTAAGCTGGTGCCAGAGGTAGACATCAAAAATGGAGATATTGGGTCAGCTATCGATGTGTGCATTAATCAATGTAAAAATAAGCTCAGTAATCGATACCTAGATTTAGAAACATACGAGCTGGTGCTAAGGGATGTAAATTGGAAGTCCGTGCTGGATCGAGTATAACAAAGCAAATTCGCGCGGACAAATTTCCGCAACGTTCACTTGTGCTATGAATAGCACAAGCCTCACGCTGCTCCAATTTATCGGTGATTTGCGGCGTTAGAGCTACTCAAGGAATTGAACATGCCTGTCTATTTCATAGCTGAGAACGAAAATGGAAATTATGGCGATCTCAGAGTGAAGATTGGGATGAGCATTAATGTCCAAAGACGTATTAGGCAGTTGCAAACGGGAAGTCCCTACGCGCTTAAGCTAATGGGATGGATAGAATCGAATAACGATAGGGCATTGGAAAAACAGCTGCATCAAAAATATTCTTCAGTGAACACTCATCGGGAGTGGTTCGCATTGGATGCAAGTGATGTATTTGAAGAGCTTAAACAGCACTCGATAAGCAGTTTCATTGCAACAAACGATAACGCGTTTGAAATCGTTTCACATGATCGAGATGGCGTGCCGGAATATCTCGGCGCTTGGCAGTGGGGTGATTCAGAAATAGATGAGTTTTGTCCTTCTTGTGGGTGGGGAGGCGGAATGGATTACAACGAAAATTACGGTGGCATGAGGTGTCTAAATTGCGGTCTTATGGAGTCGTCTATGTAGCCCTCTCTAACAAACGGCTGCACCGGACAAATTTTCGCGGTCACTTTTTTTGCAACAGCACGCACAAAAGCCGTCATCAAAAAACTGCTGGTAAGCCGGGTGATAAATAGTATGACAATATATTCGATATATAAAAAATGTTTAAAGCGCATTGGGGGGATTTCAAATCCTGATGTACATTGGTATTTGAATGAACGCCCAAAAATCATCACGAGAAAGTCATTTATCGAGGCAGTGATCTTTGCTGTTTGGGCATCTGGCATGAGTCGCGTGTCTGCTAGTTCTTTCTTAGAGAGAGCAGATGACAATGGATTTTCATGGAACTATGAAGATATTTCTTCCTCTTCCAAGAAAGAGTGGAGTTCTTTTCTCGTTTCCATGCACGGGAAATCAGTACCACCTAAAGCATGTGAAAAGTGGAACGCTATTCAGTCTATAGCAGAATTGGTTTCCACGTTTGATTCAGAAAAGGACTTCAGGAAGTTAATGTTTCAGGGAAAGTATAAGAGCATTAAATTAGACAAAACAGATGTAATGGCTTTGAGAAAAATGAAATTGCCATATATTGGACCAGCTAATTGTCAATTTGTAATAAGAAATATGGGTGGTGAAGCAATAAAGTGTGATCGATGGGTTAAGGCATTTATGGAATATCACGATCTGACGCACAGTTATTTAATTAGTTATTTAAAGAAAAAAAAACTGCCGGAAGGTTTGTTTGATCTGGTTATTTGGGCATATTGTGAGATGCACGTTAAGGAAGTGAAAAATTTTAACGAGCATTTTTCAGAAAATTTTGCTTAACAAATCGCTAACAAAAGCAATGGAGAGGGACAAACCTCACGGCGCAAATTTTTGTGGGCTTTCGAGTTTTGGCATGAATTAGAGTGCCAATACAATCCTCTGCAAGAATGCCTGTCATCTATCTCAAGCTAAGTGAGCTTCGGCATCGTTGAAAGCAACAAGCACCAAGATAAAGTGCTCAGGCCATAACGACGATGGCCTGAGAACAACACAAAAATGATGTGTTAATAGTGAGACCGGTTATTCCGGTTTTAAAACCAGATGGCCCACTGCGGTGTTGGAGCCGGGTACATGATAGTGACGGTGTAGTGGTTTAACATGGTCTCCCAGTGCGCCACGCATAATCAGCCACATCACCAGTTCAATACCCTCAGAGCCTGCTTCGCGCAGGTATTCGATGTGGGGCATCTCTCGCACACGTTGTGGGTTGGCGGTCAGGTCATCGAGAAATGCATTGTCGAACTCCTGATTGATCAGTCCGGCGCGTGGGCCCTGTAACTGGTGGCTCATACCACCGGTGCCCCAGATCTGTACATTGAGGTCTTCGGGGAAGCTTTCTACGGCGCGGGCAATCGCTTCACCCAGCATCCAGCAACGGTTGCCTGTGGGTGGTGGATATTGCACCACGTTGACGGCAATCGGCACAACTTTAACCGGCCAGGCGTCGGGCTGACCAAACATCAGCGACATCGGCACGGTCAGGCCGTGGTCAACATCCATTTTGTTAATAATGGTCAGATCAAACTCATCCAGGATGCAGGACTGGGCGATGTGCCAGGCCAGATCCGGCTCGCCAACCACGGGCGGTACCGGCCTTGGCCCCCAGCCTTCATCCGCTGACTGATACTCTTCAGCACAGCCAATGGCAAAGGTTGGGATAATATCCATCGAGAAGGCGGATGCATGATCGTTGTAGACCAGAATAACCACATCGGGCTTCTCTTCTTTGAGCCACTGTTGGGTCCATTCGTAGCCTTCGAAAATCGGTTTCCAATAGGCATCTTCGGTCTTGCCATTATCAATCGCTGCACCAATGGCGGGTACATGGCTGCTGGCGATGGCTGCTGTAATTCGTGCCATGATTAATTCCCATCCTTAATTGAACGCAGGCCTTCAGGAGAGCGACCACCGGCGATCATCATTGCCTGGTAGTCTTCCGGGGTCATGCCGGTCATGGTGCCGACCGCTTGCAGGAAGCTTAAGCCATCGGTTGAAAACACTTTGGCTAGAAAATAGATATTGCCGCCCTCATCGAGGGCCGCATTATAGTCGCGATCGAGAATGGTCTGTTTTTGCGCTTCGGTCATCGGCCATTCATCGAGATAGGCCCGCTCATCGGCTTTAAAACGTTCGCGGTTTTCTGGCGTCATCAGGCTCATGCAAAACTGGTTTAACCAGTAACCTTTTCTGCCCCGCTGGGCGGTATACACCCGGGTACCGGGAATATCTTCGAACTCGGCGAGATACTCATGAATTGATTGTTTCATTATATATTTCTCATTTTTCACAGCTATAGAACGTGCATCGCTTGCCCTTAACAGGGTCAGGGCTGATCGGATTAACCGGTTAAATTAATCACCGGCTGACGTCAGGTGTGTTCCCCGACGTCAGTCACAGAGTTAAACGATGAATGGAAATAGTATAGGGGATCGATCAGGCTAACCCAATCGACGGGAGGCCGTATACGGCCTGTCAATCATTCAATTTTTGCGTCTCGCTATAAGTAATCAGCTCCGCCTGAACCAGGCCCGCATATTTTCCCGTTTCTGATACAACACAGCGTAGCTTAGCAAGCCGATAATCACTCCCCAGAAGGCCGCGCCAATGCCCAGATAATTCATCCCTGACGCGGTGACGACAAAGGTGATCAGCGAAGCTTCGAAGTGAGAACTCTCCTGTGCCGCCCCCAGCAGATTACTGGAGATCGCCCCCAGCAGCGCAAGCCCTGCCAGCACCTCGACAAAGTGTTCCGGCAGTGCCGCCAGCAGCGCAATGATAGTGCCTGAAAAGGTAGCGCCAATCAGATAGAACACGCCATTGGAGATGCCTGCGATATAGCGTTTGTCTGGGTTCGGATGGGCATCCTTACCGGTGCAGAGTGCCGCTGTAATTGCGGCAATTACCGTGGTGATCCCCCCAAAGAGTGCGGTAATTACGGATATGGCACCGGTACAGATAAATATGGGCCGGGCCGGGGTGTTGAACCCAGAGGCTTTGAGGATGGCAAAGCCCGGTAGAAACTGGCCACTCAGACTGACAATGACCAGCGGTATGGCAAGGCTGAGGGTGGCGTTAAAGCTGAACTCTGGCGCGATAAACACCGGAGAGGTGAAGCTGAGTTCGACCGACTGCAGATTGGTTTCTCCTAACAGCATCGCCCCGGCGAGACCGGTGATCAATAGCAACAACAGACAGTATTTAGGTAGCAGGCGTCTGAATATCAGGTAGCTGGCGATCATCAGAATACTCAGCTCAGGCATAAACTGGATCGCCAGAAACGCTTTAATTCCGAACTGAAACAGAATTCCTGCCAGCATCCCGTGGGCGATCCCTCTGGGGATAGCGCTCATGATGCGGTCAAAGTAACCCGAGAACCCCAGCAGAATAAGCAGAAACGCCGCCGTAATATAAGCCCCCACCGCTTCATTCAGGGATAGCTCGGGAAAGAGAGTAATCAGCAGCGCCGTTCCGGGGGCAGACCAGGCGGTGATGATAGGGGCTTTAAACCAGATACTCAGAAAGATCCCTGAGAGGGCGGCACCGATAGAGATCGCCCAGACCCAGGAGGCCATCATTTCGTTGCTGACATCCGCACTTTGCGCCGCCTGATAGAAAATCACCAGTGGGCCGGAATAGGAGATCAGAACGGCCAGCAGTCCGGCGGTAATGGCCGATAAGGAGAGATCTTTATGCATGTTAGGGACTGTCCCGTTTTAGTGAATTATTGTTTGGTATATCTAGTGTATATCACGGTTATATCGGGATAATTAGCAAATTAATAGATACACTGTTTAGATAAGCTGAATAATAGGGGTTGATAAGATCAACGGAGGGGGCCGGTTGGACAAACTTTTTGCTATGCAGGTTTTTAGCCGTATTGTCGATAGCGGCAGTTTCACTCAGGCGGCGAAGGAACTTAACATCTCCCGGGCCTCGGCAACGTCGATGTTGCAACAGCTGGAGAAAAAACTGGGCGTCAGGCTACTGCACCGTACCACCCGCAGAGTCAGTCCCACCGCCGATGGCCGGTTTTATTATCAGCGCTGTCTGAAAATTCTTTCACAGCTGAAAGAAACCGAAGAGATTCTGTCTCAGGTTGCATCGATGCCGCGCGGCCCGCTACGGGTCGATCTGCCCAACAGCTTTTCCAGACTTGAGGTGATTCCCCGGCTGCCAGATTTCTGTGCCAGTTATCCTGATATTCAACTGGTGCTGAGTGCCAGTGACCGGGTGATCAATCTGGTGGAGGAATCGGTGGATTGCGCCATCCGCATCGGTTCACTGGCGGATACGCCCACGCATATTTCCCGGCCACTGACGCCGCTACGGCAGGTCACCTGTGCCAGTCCTCTCTATCTGAATCAGTTTGGTTTGCCCCGTACACCCGGTGAGCTTGAAAAACATCAGTGCGTTGAGTACCGCTCGACCTCCACCGGTGAAGTGGAACCACTGGAGTTTCTGCTGGATGGTCAGCTGCAACTGCAAACATTGCCCGCGCTGATCTCTGTGAGCAATGGTGATTCCTATGTGGCGGCCTGTGAAGCGGGCATGGGAATTATTCAGATACCGGCATATCACATTCGGCAGCAGTTGGAGACAGGCCGGCTGGTTGAGATTCTGCCCGACAATCGCCCCCCTTCATTACCGCTTTCGGTGCTCTATAGTCATCATTCGCATATGAAACCCGCGTTACGGGTATTTATTGACTGGATGGTGAATCACTTTCAGGTTTAATACGGTTCGGTCATCATGGTTTTTTTAGCGGATACTCTGGGTGTTGCTTAGGTGCTGTTTTGCCTAAACATCCGGGGCCGGTATAAATCTGCAACGCTTCGCCGGACAGCCGCTGTCTATTGATCGCCAGCACTCAGCCTGTTGTTCTATCTGGATACGCCACTCGATATGACACTGCCCGTTGGCAAGCTGCGCTGAGCGCTGCCTGAGGATAGCGGCTTAACTGATCTCAGGCCACTCACCCTGATGCACAGAGATATTTTGATTCAGTATTAACTGTCCCACTATGGGACAGTGGGCGATTTTAATCTGTCCCTATCTGGGACGATTGGGACTGTCCGGTTTAACGGCCTTTATTGTTAGTTATTGAAAATACTGGTTTTTTTGCTGGTGGCACAGTCGCTGCTTTGACATCTGTACCAATCATAAAAAAATAACATGGTACGATGATGAAAAAACATTTATCTGTTCTTGCTGCAACGACACTGGCAACCGGTGTTGCACTTTTTCCTGCAATTGCCAATTCAGCTCAGGTGGCAACCGATCCGGGTGATTACAGTCCTCTGCCTGCGGGGATTGATCTGGGGCTTCTCTATATTCAGCACACAGAGCATCAGGACTTTTATTCTTCTGGCAAGGAGATCTCTGATGTGGCCGGTATTAAAGAGCTGAAGACAGATATCGGCTTGTTGCGCTGGGTTCATTTCATTGAGGCGGGTGGCTACATTCTTGATCCGCAGGTCATTATCCCGTTTGGTAAGGTTTCGCTGGAGACTACCGGGGGGACTACCAGTAGCTCCGGTGTGGGTGACCCGATTGTGGGGGGCACTATCTGGGTGTACAACAATGCCGAGACAAAACAGGCCTTTGGCTTAACGGCGCTCGCGTCTCTCCCCATGGGGGATTATGACGGTGACAAAGGCGCGGTCAATATTGGTGAAAACCGCTGGAAAATGATTACCCAGGCCGGTTATGTCACCCCCCTCACAGAAACGCTCTCGCTTGATCTGATTGCCGAATATACCTTCTTTGGTGACAACGATGATTTCGGCGGTGCCCGCAAAGAGCAGCAGGACCAGTACGGCATTCAGGCGCATCTGTCGAAAAACTTTGGGCCTGGGACAAAAGCCACGCTGAGTTACTACCATGACTTTGGTGGTGAAACGAGCCTGAATGGCGTTGACCAGAATGATGAGCTGGACAACAGCAGCTGGAACGCCACCCTCTCTCATTTTGTCGCGCCGGATCTGCAGGTGATGGTGGAGTATGGGCGAAGCCTTGAGGTTGAAAATGGATTTTTTGAGGAAGATCGCCTGAATCTCCGTTTTGTAAAAGTATTCTGAACAGGGGGATCTGTATGAAAAATAACAAGATGAGTCGCAGACATTTTCTCAAAATAACATCGACTGTCGTGGCAGCTATCAGCGCATTACCGGTGGTTAATGTGTTTGCTGTGCAGTTAACCGATGAATCGCGGATGGATGATCTCGAACGTGCCGTATTTGCCAAAATGCTGCAGATTTCCCTGCCAACCGCGGGTAGCACACTGGTAGACCCGGCTTCACTGCCTGTTCTTGCCACCATTGAGGGGGCGCTGCTGGCAGGAATGGCACCGAATATCCGTCAGGGGCTTCGTGGCGGCATTGGTTATTTTAATGAGGGGGCGGTTAAGGATTTTGGTGATCGCTTTATCAATCTGAGTGACGCCGATGCCACCCGCTTTGTTGACCAGTGGAGCGCGTCTGATGCGCCGCCTGAACGGGCGCTGTCGATGGGGATTAAAAAGCTGACAGTGCTGGCGTACTGGGCGATTCCAAATACCTGGGCTCCGCTGGGCTATGACGGCCCGGTTTCAGAAAAATGGAACCTCCCTTCACTGGGGAATACCCCAGAGCCGATGATTTAAAGACCACAGGTAGTAATTTATGTCTACACAAACGAATCAATTGAATATTAAAACCGCTAAGGATATCCAGGAATCGAAACGGGTTATCGATGCTGATGTGGTCGTGATTGGCTCCGGCGCAGGGGGTGCCATCAACGCGTATGAGCTGGCTAAGGAGGGTAAAAAAGTGGTTGTGCTGGAGGCCGGTCCCTACGTGCCTTCCTCTGAATTTAAAGAGATGCTGGCGGTGGCGATGGGGTCTCTGTATCAGGACGGCGGTGGTCAGTCGAACACCCATGGTGATCTTACGGTCTTGCAGGGGGCCTGTGTCGGCGGCTCGACGGTGGTCAACGCAGCACTCTGTTTCCGAACCCCTGATTACTTCCTTAATCTCTGGAAGGAGAAATTTGGTCTGGGTAATCTTACCCCGGAGTTGTTGTCAGGTTATTTCGATAAAGTTGAGAAGAACCTGAACATCACCCCCAATGCCAAACATGAAACCAGTGTCGGCGCTAATCTGATTCATGAGGGCCTGAAAAAGCTGGATATTAAAGCGGGTATTGCGAAACGGAATATCCGTGAGTGTGCGATGACAGGTTTCTGTTTTTCCGGTTGTAAAACTGACCGTAAACAGTCGATGCTGGTGACCTATCTGCCCTGGGCCTGCAATCATGGTGCTGAGATCTATGCCGACACCCGGGTTACCCGAATCAATACCAAAGACGGTATGGCATCGGGTGTTGAGGCGGAAGTGGTTGACCCGGACACCCGTGCAGTTAAAGCCCGGGTGACCGTCAATGCGCCCATTGTTGTGCTGGCCGCCGGGCCGGTACAAAGCCCGATCATTTTACAGCGTTCTGGGCTGGCTAACTCCAGTGGCCAGGTCGGTAAAAACTTCGCCTGCCACCCGAGCCTGTCGGTGACGGCGATGTTTGATAAACACGTGGATGATTTCCACGGCGCAACACACTCCGTCTATGTTGATACCCACACGCTGCCGGAAGAGGGCGGTTATATTCTGTTGAATGCGGTTCAGGACCCGGTTGAAGCCAGCACCCAGGCTGAACCGGGCACCGGTAAAGATTATGTTGCCTATATGGAGAAGTATCGCAACAGCATCCGCCTGATCACTCTGGTTCACGATGAAAATGTCGGTGAAGTCCGCTTTAAAGAGGGTGTTAAAGAGATCTTTTATGAAGTCGATGATCATGATTTCGAGTCGATGAAAGAGGGATTAAAGTTTAACGCCAGAATTCTTTTTGCTGCCGGGGCTGCATATCTCTATCTGCCCACATCAGACCGCACCGTGATTAACAGCGTGGCTGAGATAGACAGTGTCATCGATAGCCTCAGGAATGAACCCGCCCGCTACCGGTATACCTCGTTCCACCCACAGGGTACCTGCAGAATGGGGGCAGACCCTGCAACGTCGGTGGTTAATCCCTATGGTGAAACCCATGATGTGAAACGCCTGTACATCTCTGATGCCAGCCTGTTGCCGACCTCAATCGGGTATAACCCATCGGAAACCGTGTATGCACTATCGAGCTATATCGCCGATGGGATTATTAAAGCGAACTTCAGTTGAGAGTGGAGATGAGTATGAATTTTTCAGATATCTATAACGATAGCTGTACCTTTTTGCCGGACAGCGCATTTACCGGTGAGCTGATCACGGTCACCGAGCCGGCAACCGGCAATAGTCTGGGGGCGTTTGCATCCACCACGATTGCTGAGCTGGACGATCTGATTGCGTCGACGAAAGCGGCCCAGACCGCCTGGGCGGCGACCGACTTTGATGCCCGGGCAAAAGTGCTGCGCCGCTTTGCCGTTTTGCTGGAAGAGAACGCTTCGCTGATAAACAGCTGGAATGCCCGGGAGTGTGGTTCTATCGAGAGCAAATCTCAATGGGAACTGCAGGCCTGTATCGACCAGGCTTATATGTGCGCGGCGCTGCCGATGAACCCCTATGGGGATATCTATCCGTCTAATCTGCCCGGCCGTGAAAACCAGTGTATCCGGGTACCGTTGGGGCTGGTGGGGGTGATATCCCCCTGGAACTTTCCTTTGCTATTGAGTTTACGGGCGGTGCTGCCGGCACTGGCGATGGGTAACAGTGTGATCGTTAAACCGGATATCAATAGTTGTGTTATTGGCGGTTATCTCATCGTTGATCTGTTGAAACAGGCCGGATTGCCTGAGGGTGTCTGTACGCTGGCGTTAGGCGGCGTACCGGTCGGTCAGCGGCTGGTGGAACACCCGCAGGTGGATATGATCGCCTTTACCGGATCAACCGCCGCAGGGCGCGAGATTGGACAGGTCTGCGGGCGTTTGTTGAAAAAGACTTCACTGGAGCTGGGCGGGAACAACGCCTTTGTCGTGCTCGACGATGCCAGTATTGAGGGCGCGTCATCCTGCGCAGCCTGGGGTAGTTTTCTGCATCAGGGGCAGATCTGTATGCAGGCGGGTCGGCATATTGTTCATGAATCGGTGGCGGATGCTTATGTGCAGGCGCTGTGTGACCGGGCCAGCAATCTTGTGGTGGGTAATCCGCACAAAGAGCCGGTGCATCTGGGGCCGATCATCAATGAGTGTCAGGCTGACCGGGTGATGCATCTGATTGAAGAGTCTGTGGCGATGGGGGCTAAAATCGCCTGTGGCGGTAAGCGGCAAGGCCCTTTTATCCCCGCGACAGTCATCACCAATGTTACCCCGGATATGCCTGTCTTCAGGGAGGAAATTTTCGGCCCGGTGGCGCCGGTGCTGACCTTCTCTACCGATGAAGAGGCTATCGCGCTGGCGAATAATACTGAATATGGATTAGCGGCTTCTGTTCAGGGGGCCAGTATCTCCCGAGCCAAACGCATCGCCAGTCAGATTGATGCGGGCATGGTGCATATCAATGATCAGACGGTTAACAACGAATATCAGGTGCCCTTTGGCGGGATGAAGTCATCGGGTAATAGTGGTCGCTTTGGTGGTCCTGCTAACATGGATGAGTTTACTGAAAGAAAGTGGATCAGTATCCGCGACGAGGCCATTATCTACCCCTTCTGATAACGCGTTTAAACAGAGCACTTTGCTGATTTTGCCTCACACCCGTGGGGCTTTTTTTTGCGCTTAAACCCGGACACCTGCAAAAGCGTGCAGTGTCTGTCTGTGAGCGTCCATTCACCTTAGTTTTTCGCGGATTGCGCAATCTGTATAGTCTTTGCAGAAACTGCATAGCAGGCAATATCCGCTTGTGAAAAAGTGGTCACACAGGAGATGCTGATAAGAAGGCCTGTATCGTCGTCCAGGCGTTTACTGATGGCTATCTTTTTATGGATGTATTTTTATAGTCAGCGCTGTATAGTTTTTAGAATTGTCTCGATAGCTAAAGACCCAGAATAATAACAAGAGGGGACTATATGCTTCCAAGTATGTCCATTGTCCGGCGTGATTTTCAACAGGGTAATCACGATCTTGCGCGGTTGCTCGATAAACCTATTTATGATTCCTGGCAGCGATGTTATGCCAACAATCTGGAGATGTCCGGCCATGTGGATTATGGCTTTCTGTCTCAGGATCATTTCAAAGATGTCTTTCTGTTTCAGAAACCGTTGCTGGATAGTTCACGTCAACATCTTGATGCACTTTATCAGGCACTGGGTGGGGCAGGCTGGTCAGTTTTGCTGACAGACCGGCACTGTCAGGTGCTGGATGTCCGCCGTTCGAAAAATATAGCCGAGCCCAAAATAGCCAATGCTTTTAATCAGGGCGCAGTTCTTTCTGAAGAACTGATCGGCACCTCGGCGATGTCCTGCGCGCTGAAGTCGCGAACCTTTGTCAGTGTGTTCGGTCCGGAGCATTACAAGGATTATCACAAAACCTTCAATTGTGCGGCGGTGCCAGTCTATGACCCGGTCGGTGCGGTCTGCGCGACGCTGGATATTACCAACGAAGCGCCCAACCGGGACACCGGGGCTTTTTACCTGCTGGAAGCCTGCGCGCGTAATATTCAGAACGAGCTGATTATGTCGATCCCCAATGCGATTGTTATTGAGCTGCAGTCGGGCACCGGTCATTTTGGCGCCAACAACATTGTGCTGGCGTTTTCCTATGAACAGTCTGTGATTGGTGCCAATGTCGTTGCCGAACGCTTTTTCAAACTGAAGCTGCAGGGGCAGATTGTCCGGTTTGATCAGCTGTTTGAAGATTCTTTCTCGGTGTTGTTTGATCAGGGACTGCTTAAAAATCAATCGTTTAATCTTAATCTGACAGGCGGTATTTCACTGCATGGCCGGGTATTGAATGTGCCCGGCCGTGAACAGAAAAGGCTGATCCATGTGTCCGATAGCGCCATATCTGATATTCAGGATTCTGAACCCCAGCCACGCAGTACACCGGACGCCCTGGTGGCGGCAGAGAAAAAAGCACCCTATTTCGGTGACCCGGATATCCACGCCGCCTTAGACAATGGTTTGAAAATGATCGGTCGCCTGCCTCTGCTGATTCTGGGCGAGTCTGGTGTCGGTAAAGAGGTGGTCGCGCGCTATCTGCATGAACACAGCCCTGCCAGCAACGGTGAGCTGGTTTCCCTTAATTGTGCGGCGATACCTGAAGCGCTGATCGAAAGCGAGCTGTTTGGTTATCAGGCGGGCGCATTTACCGGGGCCAGCCGTGAAGGGCGCGTGGGTAAGGTTCAACAGGCGAACGGCGGCACACTGTTTCTCGATGAGATCGGTGATATGCCGGTGGCATTGCAAACGCGTCTGCTGCGTGTGCTTGAAACCCGGGAGGTTGTCCCTCTGGGGGGATCAAAGCCCGAAACCGTTCAGTTTCAGCTTATCTGTGCCACGCATAAAGCGCTGCCGGATGCTATCAGTCGGGGGGCTTTCCGTCAGGACCTGTTCTACAGAATCAGCGGTTTCGAGATCAACATCAAACCCCTCCGGGAGCGATCTGATATTGCCGGGCTGGGAGAGCGGATTCTGTCACAGGAATCCAACGCTCAACGCTGTTTTAGTCAGGCGGCATTAAACTGCATTAACCGCTACGCCTGGCCGGGTAATGTGCGCGAACTGCGCAACGCTATTATCTATGCCGACACGCTGGCTGATCCCGGACGGCCAATCGAACCACGGGATCTCCCCGCCAGTATCGATACTGACGTCTCAGTTGTCACCGTTGATACCGCGCCGGGCAGTCACGGGGCGATTAAAGAAACCTGTGATGAGATGATTGTCGACGCGATTGAGCGGTTCGAAGGCAACCTGACACAAGCTGCTAAGTATCTGGGCATTGCCCGTTCAACGTTGTATCGCAAGATCGGCAAAATGCGCTCTGCAGGGCAAAGGGATAGTGCCCGTGTGGCGCTGGCGTCATGTTCTGTCAGTGAGCATGAATAACCCGGCACAGCAAATGAGCAGACGCCGGGCGACTCAGTAAAGCGTCGCCCGGCGTCGGTGATTGAACAGGATCAGGCTGCAGGGTTAAGGTGCAGGATTAAGGACAGGTATAACCGCCATCAATAACAAGGTCTGTACCTGTCATAAAGGACGATTCATCGGATGCCAGAAATACGGTGCCATAAGCGATCTCTTTCGGTTTGCCGAAACGCTTCATCGGCACCATCGAAACCAGTGGCTCCCAGGCTTCTTTTGGCACCGAACTTTCAAATAAATTGGTATCGAACATACCCGGACAGATTGCATTGATGCGGATATTCTCTTCGACAAATTCCAGTGCGGCAGACTTAGTCATTAAACGCACCGCGCCTTTCGTGCTTTGATAAGCGGTTGAAACACCGGCACCAACAATGCCGTAGATGGAGGCGAAATTGATAATAGAGCCACCACCGTTTCGACGCATAGCAGGGACCGCCGCTTTCATTCCCAACAAAACGCCCAGTTGATTAACCCCCACAATCTGATTGAATTTTTCTACAGTGTGTTCCAGCAGACCGGAGTGATAATAGATGCCGGCGTTGTTAACCAGTACATCGAGTTTGCCAAACTGTTTTTCGGTGGCTTCAACCGCCGCCTGCCATTGATCTTCTTTAGTTACATCAAGGGCAACGACCTCTGCCTTGCCGCCAGCGTCACGAATCTCCTTAGCAACATTTTTTGCGTTTTCCCACAGACTTGTCGCCGCTTTTCCCTCTGCAATGATCGGATCTTCTGGTAAGTTTGCCAGCATTAAAGTGGCGCCTTCTTCAGCCATCAGTCTCGCCTGTGCAGTTCCAAGACCACCGCCTGCACCTGTTAACAGTACTACTTTACCTTCAAGACGCTTAGTCATTTATCTCTCCCGATCTTTCTATTTTTATTGGGTTAAATGTTTCAGCTAACATGTTGTCAGATAAGATTCACAACACTTCTTAGCCGCATAAACGCAGCTTTCTCAGCTGAGCAGACAGCCTGATCTGTGTTGATGAAAATATGCTTTAGAAACGATGTTATTGTTTCGCGTCTGGCTGCTTCTGGCGAGGTCATACCGCTTCATACAATGATCAAATTCGAGCATAACGCAGATAATCCCATCCCCGCAGCGAAACACCGGTATTGCTGTTATGGCCGATCGCAGCGAGGCAGGGAGATGTTGGCGGCCCGGTTATGACTGGAATTTACATAGATAAAATAGGTAGATACCGATTAATCGTTCTGTCACTCAGGCGCTGCATAGTAACGGACTGATTATTGCTGTGAAGTTTTGCAGGAGATACTTTGAAAAAACAGAATGATCTAATTCAGGTATTATTCGAAGGGGCTTTCGGGCAGGGCTTTTAAGTCGGGCTTTCAAGCAGGTCTTTTAAGCAGATCTTTCAGGAGGCTGCTCAGGCTTCAGCTTGAAAGAGGGGGATTAGCTCCCCCTGCCATCTCAAGGCGGTTAACCTCTGAAACGTCTCAGTTTACAGCAGGTCGTTCATTGCGCATTGCACATGACTGTACATACCCCCATCACAGGGGATATTTGTACCGCGAATCCAGGCGCTTTCATCCGAGGCCATAAATACGATTACCGGTGCGATATCGTCAGGTGTACCAGGGCGGTCCATTATTTTCATATCCTCTTCAGCCCGTTCACCCAGGGTTTCAATGAAATCTTTCAGAATTGGCGTGTCTACAGGGCCGGGGCTGACACAGTTCATACGAATGCCACGCTCGCGCCAGGTCCAGCGGTTTTGCATTGTCCAGACAATCAGTGCCTCTTTGGTAAAGAAATAGCTGCGCCCGTCATCGATCTCGTGTGCCGCGCAAAACGTAGCAACCTGATCAAAGTCTTCCAGTGTCTCTGCCGCCTGAATAGCTGGAATGGCATCCTGCCAGCCTAAACCTGCCAGCGATGCGACGTTGACGATGGATGCACCATCCGCCAGTTTGGCGACATAACCCAGGGTGAGACGTTTGAGTGCCAGTAGATTGACCTGTACGACCGGGACATGACCTGCTGTCGGCGGCAAACCGGCAATATTCAGAAGACCATTAGTCCCCGAGGGCAGGGCTGCAATAAGCGCATCGACAGACGCCGGGTCTGACAGGTCAGCCTGATAGAACTCATCCACGTTGAGGCTGGTTTCATTCCGGTCAACCCCGATAACAGTTGCTCCGGCTTGTTTCAGTAGTTCGCAGGTTTTAGCACCGATGCCCGAAGCACATCCTGTGACGACAATCGTTTTGCTTTCAAAGTTCATGTTAATCTCCCTGGACAGTTTTATTTTTAGAGTTTGTCATTGTGGTTAGGTTTTGCATTTATTCGTCTTAACACCGCTGAGAGGTAGATAACGACTCCGCGTTCCCAGCATGTCTGTTCGTTGTTGCAACGTCTGATCTTAAAAAGGGTAATGCTGGTTTGGGTCTTCAATGGTAATCCAGCGCAGATCGGTAAATTCAGCAATCGCAGCTTTACCGCCAAAACGGCCGTAACCACTGTCTTTCACGCCACCGAATGGCATCTGTGGTTCATCCGCAACCGTCGGACCATTGATATGACAGATACCGGACTCAATCTGCCCGGCAACCTTCATGCCTCGCTGAATATCCCGGGTAAATACCGCCGCTGACAGCCCGTATTCCGTATCATTAGCGACCCGGATCGCTTCTGCTTCATCCTTCACCCGCATAACCGATTTTACCGGGCCGAATGATTCCTCACTGTAGATGCGCATCTCCGGGGTTACGTTATCGATAATGGTGGCTTCAACAATGGTACCCTGACGTGAACCACCGGCGGCTATGGTTGCCCCTTTCGCTTTGGCATCGGCGATGAGTTCATCCATTTTTTCTGCCGCCGCTTCATTCACTAACGAGCCTAACACCACGTGATCGCGTGGATTACCCGCAGGCAGTTGTGACGCACGGGCAGCCAGCTTTTCACAGAATTCATCGGCGACACTGGCCTCTACGATCAGACGCTCAGTAGACATACAGATCTGCCCCTGATTCATAAAAGCACCAAAGATGGCGGCATTCACTGCGCTATCGATATCGGCATCATCAAGGACGATCAAGGGTGCTTTACCGCCGAGTTCGAGTAATGCCGGTTTCAGGTTTTCCGCCGCAAGTTTGCCAATGATGCGGCCAACACGGGTCGAACCGGTGAAATTGATGTGTTTAACCGCCGGGTGTGACACCAGATCGCTGACCAGGGTTGCGGCATCGTCCGGGTTATTCGTCAGAACATTGAGTACACCGGGAGGAAAGCCCGCCTCCTGAAAAATGGTACCGATCAGACGGTGGGTTGCGGGGCATATCTCAGAAGCCTTCAGTATGACGGTGTTACCACAGGCGATGGCGACTGCCACTGCACGGGTTCCTAATATCACTGGCGCGTTCCAGGGAGCCATACCGACACAAACCCCTTTGGGTTTGTTGATGCCCATCGCCAGTGTGCCGGGCTTATTGGAGGGGATAATCTCACCGCCTATCTGCGTGGTCATGGCCGCAGCTTCCCGAAGGATGCCTGCAGACAGCATGACATTAAAACCAGCCCATGCGCCTGTTGAGCCGGTTTCAGTTATCATCAGCTGAGTAAACTCATCAGCTTTTGCATCCATGATATCTGCCGCTTTGAGTAGCAGCATCCGGCGCTCAGTCGGACCTGTTGCAGACCAGGTTTTAAAGGCGGCCTGAGCGGATTCGACTGCGGCGGCCACATCGCTGGAGGTTGCTGCAGCGGCGGTTGATGCAATTTCACCGGTGACCGGGTCGATACGGTTATAGGTAGCGCCGTTAGAGGCTTGCATGTCTTTTGAGTCGATAAGTAGTTCAACATTCATTGTATTCTGACTCCATATAAGATGTTGTTGGTTGTGTATATTGTGTTCCGCCAGGTCAGGCGCTTACAGCGTTGCGGCTGACCTGGGAGTGCTCAAATCTGAAACGGGTGATCAGTGTTAAAAAATGGCTATTCTTACTCCTGTTGCTGCGTATGCCGTTGGAATCGGTGTACTGAGTCCGCTCATTGATCAATCTGCAGTTCAGAGGGGCGGTATCTCGCTGCCGTCTGCACTGACCGTAATCCAGCGGAGTTCGGTAAACTCATCGATAGCGGCACTACTGCCAAAGCGTCCGTAACCACTGGCCTTCATCCCGCCAAAGGGCGCCTGAACCTCATCGACGGTGGTTGGGGAGTTGATATGGCAAATCCCGGATTCAATTTTTCGGGCAATATTTAATGCTCTGTTGGTATCTTTGCTGAAAACGGCAGCGGACAGGCCAAATTCAGTATCATTAGCGATTGTGATCGCATCATCATCGGTTTTAAAACGGATGATTTGTGCCAGAGGGCCGAAGCTTTCTTCCGTATTAACACGCATGCATCCGGTGATGTTATCAATCACCGTGGCATCAAGAAAAAGCCCGTTCACCTGTCCACCGCAGAGAATCTTGCCACCTTTTGAAACCGCATCATCAATAATAGCCTGCAGCCGCTGCCCCGATGCTCTGTTAATCAGCGGCCCCAGTTTGCAATCCGGATCGCTGGCGACACTACTTTTAAAGGTTTCTGCCTGCGCAACAAACAGCGCGATAAAGTCGTCAGCTATCGGGTCCTGAAGAATTATTTTTTCAGTGGACATGCAGAGTTGTCCCTGATTTAAAAACGCACCGTATAAGGCGGCATCGACTGCCAGTTTAATATTTGCATCATCGAGTACGATAAGCGGTGACTTGCCACTGAGTTCGAGCAGGCAGGGTTTAAGAAAGCGTGCTGATAACTCCGCGATAACATGTCCAACGCGTGTCGAGCCGGTAAAGTTAACTCTGCGGATGGCCGGGTGAGCGATAAGCGCTTCCACCACGTCTTCCGCGTCTTCCGGGAGGTTGGTTACTACATTCATAACATGCTTTGGAAAACCGGCTTCAGAGAAGATGGTTCTCAGCAGTTGGTGGGTTGCCGGACATAATTCAGACGCTTTCAGGATGACGGTATTGCCGCAAGCCAGAGGCACGGCAATGGCGCGTATTGCCAGAAACACCGGGGCATTCCAGGACGCGATACCAAGGCAGACTCCGACCGGTTGACGAATAGCCAGCGATGTTCTGCCTGGTGTATTGCTGGGTAAAACTTCTTCTGCAACCCGGGTTGTTAAGTCTGCCGCATAACGCAGCAGCTGGACCGCTTTGTTTATGTCTAGCTGCAGCCAGTCGTCTTTACAGCCCACTTCTTCCGCAGCGACTTTGCTAATGGTCTGACTTTTGAATTCAAGCTTTTCCGCTGCCGCTAGCAGCAGAGCGCTGCGCTGTTCTGCCGAAGTGGAAGACCAGTCGGGAAATGCCGCGGCCGCCTTGTTGGCAACGCTGATAGCCTGCCCGGCGGCTTCCGTGTTTCGCCGGGTTTGTGGTGGCCGGATAGTGGTTAACTTTTCCGACAGCCCGGCGTTGTTAATCTTTGTGCTCATGCTTATCTACCTGCTCTGCCCCGGTTTATTATTGTTATCCAGTTTCAGTCTAGGGTTCAGGCTTCTGTTAAAGCTAAAAGCCTTCTCATTGCTATATATTGATTATTCGTCAGAGTTACGTCTGCGTAAATGTCATTATTTGGTCTATAGTTGTCATTATTTGTGATTACTACCGATGTTTCTGTCTATCTGATCTTTTTTTAACAGGGGGCTTTGAATATGAGTGTTTCAGTTAACATACATGCGCAGGCCCGCTGTGAGCTATTAGAATCGGTCCTGTCGCGAAAGTCGCTGGATCCAAAAAGAGGCATCTATGATGACTTTGTCCATCTGTTATTCCTGATTTCTGGGTCTGCAACGGCGTTACTGGATGAGCAGCGTCTTGAGATGCAGGCGGGCTCTGTCGTATATATTTCCGCTGCAGACTCTTTTTCTATTTCGATGTCCGCAGGTAGTTCAGCCTGCTTACTGGGTGTCTCACCGGACCTCTTGATTGAGCTGCTGGGGGCGAGTGCTGAGTCTGTTTTGCTCAGAGAGTTTTCTGAAAGAAGTGTCTTTGTCGATGAACCTGATACTGGCTTTTTAGAGGAACTGCACTATTTATCGCAAGGGCTGATGAATGAGGTGAACGATCCTCAGCGGGGTTCGCGAATGGCGGTGGCGGCCTATTTCCGCTTAGTACTGATGGGGCTCTGGCGAATCTCTGGGAGTCAGCGTGCGTCTGAAAGCGGTTTAGGTGAAATCACCAGGCTGTTACAACGCTTTCGTCACCTTGTGGAGATGCACTATCGGGAGCGCTGGACAGTCAGGCAGTACGCTGAGGCCCTGCTTGTCAGCCATGACCGTCTTCATGCTATCTGTACCCGGACCCTGTCGAAGACGCCGTTACAGCTGATACAGGAGAGAGTTATGTTTGAGGCAAAGCTGCGTCTGGAAAAGTCAGGCCATAGTATTCAGCAGCTGGCACATGATTTAGGTTTTACAGACTCAACCACCTTCAGCCATTACTTTAAGCGCTACGCGGGCACCACACCGGCAGTATTCAGAAAAATGAGTAAGCAGCCACAGGCAGCACAACAAGCCATATTATCCTTCGGCTATTCAGACTGGCCATAACTGCCAATGTGGTTGTATTGACAGACCGATCAATAACACGGTGTTATTGGTTGCTGTTGTTACGCGCCTCGCGTTAGCGGCTGATCTTTAAGATTGCATGATTTTTTAGCCGGATGTTGTTAAAAAAATACCCGCTTATCACGATACAGGGGCAATATTCCGGTGCGAAAAGTTCAGTGGCTACAAATTAAATACTGACCTTCAGAGCAGCGCCAAGTAATATCATGGTTAACCGCCTGATAATTAAGCCACGCAGTTGTGCTTCGAGGGAACGATGGCTTTGATAACACCTGAAACACCACACAGCAATTTTGCCTTCCTGGCAGAGTATGATCCGATTTTTCAACAGCTGGCGAATGCAGCGGAAAGGTCTTTTTCCAGTGACCCCAACACCACGCTGATCAAACTACGTCAACTGGCCGAAGCGTTCGCCCAGGATATCGCTGCACGCTGTGGTCTGGAGTTTGACGAACGCACTACTCAATCGGATCTGCTTTACCGGCTTAATCGTGAACTGAGTCTGGACCGGGTCGTACTCAACCTATTTCATACGCTCCGAATTGAAGGCAATAAGGCGACCCACCAGTTTCGTACCCGCCATAAAGAAGCACTGGATTGTCTCAAACTGGGGCGAGAACTGGCGGTTTGGTTTCATCGTTCCTTCGGCAATAAAACGTCAGGGTTTAAAGCCGGTGCTTTCATTCCGCCACAAGATCCGAGCCATCATCTGCGTGATCTGCAAACAGAGATTGAACAGTTAAAAACGCAGCTTTCAGAGACTCATCAGCAGTTAGACTCCAGCCAGCAGCTGTCAGAACTGCTGGAACGGGAGAAAGAAGAGTATGCCGTTCTGGCGGAACAGATGGATGCTGAAGCCAGGCAGCTCGCAGAGCAGTCAGATACAAGCGAGATCGCTTTCACACAACAGTTGAGTGAGTTTGAGCAACGTATAAAAGAGCTGCAGGAGGAGTTAGCCAAAAAAGATGGTCAACAGCTTGCGGTTCAGAAGAAAGTCATCGGACAAAGTACCCGTAAAGCGACTCAACAGATCAGCTTGAGTGAAGAACTGACCCGGGTATTGATTGATCAGCAACTGCAGGATGCAGGGTGGCAGGCGGATACCCAGGAACTGACCTATCAGAAAGGCATTCGTCCGGAAAAGGGGGTCAACAAAGCCATCGCTGAATGGCCAACTCAGTTTAAGGGAAAAGGCGGCCGGGCGGATTACGTGCTGTTTTGCGGTCTCGTGCCGGTTGCCGTAGTGGAAGCTAAGAAAGAAAACACCAATGTCGCGGGGAAGATACCGCAGGCTGAACGGTACTCAAAAGGTTTTAGTGTTGACCAGCATTTGATCGGCGCCTGGACCATCGCCGGACAAACCGTTGCCTGGCCTGACGATCAGGAAGCTCACTTCCATGTGCCATTCGTCTATTCCTGTAATGGCCGCCCCTTTATCAAACAGCTGGCCGAGCAGTCCGGTACATGGTTCCGGGATGTGCGTGATAACAGCAATACCGCCAGAGCATTACAACAGTTCCATAGTCCGGATGGGCTGATGGACATGCTCAAGCGAAGTAAGGCGTATGCAGAGAGTGTGCTGCAACAGGAAGGTTTTACCTATCTGAAGCTGCGTGACTACCAGCAGAAAGCGATTCAGGCCGTTGAGAGTGCGCTGGAAAACAACCAACAGCGCTGTTTGCTGGCGATGGCCACGGGCACCGGTAAAACCCGAACCATTATCGGCCTGATGTACCGTTTTCTCAAAGCGGAGCGCTTTAAACGGATTCTCTTTCTTGTCGATCGCAGTGCGCTGGGGCAGCAGGCACTGGATGCGTTTAATGAAGCGCCGTTAGAGCAGAATCAGACCCTGTCAAAAATCTACAATGTTGCTGAGCTGGGAGATATGGCCGCCGAAGCCGAAACGCGCATACAGGTGGCCACCGTTCAGGCAATGGTGAAACGGATCTTCATGTCGGATGCTTCACCGCTGGTGGATCAGTTTGACTGTATCATCGTTGATGAAGCCCACCGGGGGTATACCCTGGATCAGGAGATGACCGAAGGAGAGTTGGCTACACGAGATGCCAGTCAGTATCTCTCCAGCTATCGCCGTGTGCTGGATTATTTCGATGCGGTCAAAATTGGTTTAACGGCTACACCCGCAAAACACACCAGTGATATCTTCGGTAAACCGGTTTACACCTACACCTACCGGGGAGCCGTCGCGGATGACTGGCTGATCGATCATGAGCCTCCTATCCGCTATCAGACGCTGCTGACCCAACATGGCATTAAGTTTGAGAAGGGCAGTGAGGTTTCCGCTATCAATCTGCACACCGGCGAGGTTGAAACCGCCGAGCTGGAAGATGAAGTAAAGTTTGAGATTGAGGCGTTTAACCGTCGGGTGATCAATGAGAACTTCAATCAGGTTATTTGTGAACAGCTAGCCCAGGAGATTGACCCGTTCAGTGATGAGAAAACGCTGATTTTCTGTGCCACTGATCTGCATGCAGACATGGTTAAGCGCCTGCTGGATGAAGCGTTCAAAGCGTTATACAACGGTGATTACAATCAGGCGGCAGTGGCTAAAATCACCGGTCAGAGTGACAAGGTTGAACAACTGATTCGTCAGTATAAGAACGAGCGTTACCCCAATATTGCGATCACTGTTGATCTGCTAACGACCGGAATTGATGTGCCTACGATTTGTCATATCGTGTTCCTGCGCAGAGTGAAATCACGCATACTCTACGAACAGATGGTAGGTCGTGCGACCCGCCGCTGTGATGAGATCGGCAAAACCGTGTTCCGTATCTATGACCCGGTGGATATCTATGCGGCATTAGAATCGGTCTCAACCATGAAGCCGCTGGTGAAAGATCCGAACATTACCCTGGAACAGTTAGTTGAAGAGCTGACCGATCCTGAACAGCTTCAGCAAGCGCTGGATGCCCCCGGCGAAACTGAAAACGAATCCCATGCGGATGTGGTGCTCAGTCAGCTCAGTCAGAAGCTGATGCGAGTTTTACGCAAAGCTGAAAAGACCGCTGAACGTAAACCCCAGCTGAAACAGAAACTGGATGAGCTGCACCAGCTCTGGGGCGTAGAACCCAAACAGCTTCATCAGCACCTGCATTCAATGGGGCCAGTACAGGCCGCCGCCTTTATGCAACAGCATCAGGGCCTGCTGAATCAGCTGGATGACGTGCGTCATCTGCTCGGCAGTGAATACTATCCGCTGCTGTCCGATCACAAAGATGAACTGCAGGTGCGGGAACAAAGCTACGGCCAATATCAGAAACCCGCTGACTATCTGGACAGCTTCGCACAGTTTGTCAAAGAACAGATCAACCAGTCTGCCGCACTCAAAGTCGTTGTCAGCAGACCGCGGGATCTCACCCGTCAACAGCTCAGAGAGATACGCATCATGCTCGATGGCGCAGGCTATAGTGAAGCGTCACTGCAAGCGGCATGGCGCAATACCACCAATCAGGATATTGCCGCCAGCATCATCGGCTATATTCGCCAGGCGGCACTGGGCGAAGCGTTGCTACCGTTCGAACAGCGGGTACAGCATGCGATGCAGGGGATCTATAGCCAGCATTCCTGGACACCCGCCCAGCGAAACTGGCTGGATCGCTTATCAAAACAGTTAACCCACGAAGTCATTATCGATCGTGAAACCATTGGTGCGATTCCAGCCTTTTCGGGTGGCGCTAAACAGCTGGATAAAGCCCTGGGGCAGAAGCTGGACATGGTGTTGGATGGCTTAAACGACAGCCTTTGGTTATCTGCCTAATGATATGTCGATAAAATGCTGAAAAGTGTACACGTCAGTGTTACGTGTTTATAAAACGGCTTTTTTTAGACAGGTTTTGATAATGCTGGGTGTTCAATTGGTGTTGTATCCCTTTGAGTTCTTTGACAAGTGCCATTTAATTGATAATATTTGTCCTTAGTCCTAGGACAGGGGACGCGCAAGCGTTTTATGAAATGAAAAGCCAAGACATTCTACTGTTACTAAAACTGGTTTCACTGGAAAAGCAGCAAGCTAATGAAGAACAGTATAGCTTCCGTAATCTTGAAGCGGTGACGGGTATTAGCAAATCGCAGGTCAGCGAATCATTAAAACGCAGCCTTCTTGTCAAACTCGCCGCGAATGACAGAAGCTCAGGTGTGCCTGTCGTTAATAAAAAAGCCCTGCTTGAGTTTGTTGTCCACGGCCTGAAGTATGTGTTTCCTGCCTCGCCTGGTGCGCTGGTGCGTGGCATCCCGACAACATATGCCGCACCGGGCGTGTCAGAGCACCTGATGACAGCAGGGGATTCTATTTTTGTCTGGCCCGATGCAACTGCCAAAGAGAAAGGTCAGGCAATAGCTCCTCTCTACAAGAGTGTTCCTAAAGCAGTAAAGCAGGACCCGTATCTATATGAGTTACTAGCGCTGATTGACTCTATCCGCACCGGCAGACCCCGGGAAGCGAATCTGGCTGCTCAATTATTTGAAGAGCGGCTATTTGAAGAGCGGTTATTTGAACCGAGGGTGCTTTCGTGAGCCACTATAACCAGCATAAAGCGATGATTAAAACAGTAGCCGAAGCCTTAGGGCCTGAGCTATGTCGTAAGATGGCTTTTGTTGGGGGAAGTACCACTGGTTTACTATTAACGGATACCGTCACTCAGGAAGAGATTCGCTATACCACCGATGTAGATCTGATTGTTCATGTGGTTGGATTGCCGGGTTGGGAAGCACTGCGGCAGCAATTGGAAGGCCATGGCTTCAAAGTATCAATGGACGATGATGTAACCTGCCGCCTGCGTTTAGGTGAGTTAAAAGTGGATTTCATGCCAGATGATTCGCAAGTGATGGGGTTCTCAAACCGTTGGTACAATGCAGCGTTAGAATCCGCTTTCGATTTTGATCTGGAAAAGGGACTGATCATTCGGTTATTAACCCCGCCACATTTTTTAGCTACGAAATTTGAAGCCTTCCGGGGACGAGGCAACGATGATCTTTTAACGAGTCACGACATAGAAGACATCATGAATCTGGTTGATGGTCGTGAAGAGCTGGTGGGTGAAGTTAGCCGTAGCGAGGCTGAGCTAAAGCAGTATATTGCTGCTCAGGTCAGCGCACTACTCGCTCACAGTGACAGACCCTATCTACTTCAGGACGTCTCCCGTGGTGATCCCGACAGGGAAGAGATACTTCGGCAACGGCTTGATGCCCTTGCCAATTTAGCGACTGACATTTCTGATAGCGAAAGCACAACATGCTGATAAGGACGTTAACGGTTCAGGGAAGCGCGACGACTGACAACAGAGACTGTGCAACGGTTTTTAAAAAGGGGTGTCTTCACTGCTTTCTGCTGATGGATGGTGCAACAGGTACGCCTGACTCAGGTGGCTTTGCCCGTCAGATCCGTGATGAATTACAACGTTATATTGGCTCCTTTGCGGTAGAAGGTTTGAGTCTGACTCAGGTAAATGATCGGCTTATTCAGGCGTTGGAAGAGATTCAGTATAAGCTACAGCGCCAATATCTGAGTGATGTTGTCAGCCTGCTGCTGGTTCTCCATCATAATGGCTTACTTCTGGCGAACAATTGGGGCGATTGTTTACTGGGCAAAGTGAAAGTGGATGGTAAGATCGATTGGTTGACGATGCCGCATACCTTCGCCAATGCGATTGAACCGGCTAAGCCAATCAGTGACATTGCACTTGATGATCAGCGCCATCAGCTCACCAGATGCTTCAAAGCCCGTCGTTATACTCAGCCAGACAGATACACCATAGAACTGAAGGCAGGGGATAAATTTATTCTTGCCTCGGATGGCTTTTGGGCCTGTATGAGCGAACAGCAACAACAGAGCCTGCTAACTCAGCCCTACAAAAAAATTGAACCTGTTGAAGATGACGTCAGCGTCATCATCTTTAAACCTTGAGAATGACATGACCCACAACGATATCGTACAAAAACTCTGGAACCTCTGTGACGTACTGCGCGACGACGGCATCAACTACAGCGATTACGTTACCGAGCTGGTGTTACTGCTGTTTATCAAGATGGTGCACGAGAATACCGAGAACGGCACGTTGCAACAGCATACCCTGCCGGAAGGTTGCCGCTGGAGTGATATTAACGGTAAGTCAGGGGTAATCCTGCTCAACGACTACAAACGTATTCTATTGTCGTTATCGACCGGCAGAGATGCGGAAGACAACCTTGTGCATGATGACCCACTGATCAGCGCTATCTATGCCGATGCCCAGACCCGTCTGCGTGAACCTCGTCATCTGGAACAGATGGTGAAAACCCTGGATCAGATCGACTGGTTCAGCGCACAGAAAGATGGCCTGGGTGATCTTTACGAGGGCCTGTTAGAAAAAAACGCCAACGAAACCAAATCCGGTGCCGGACAGTACTTCACCCCGCGGGCGTTGATCAACTCCATGGTTAACTGTATCAAGCCCCAGCCGGGAGAGAAGATTCAGGACCCGGCAGCCGGCACCGCAGGCTTCCTGATCGCCGCCGATGCCTATATCAAATCACAGACCGATGATCTGTTTGATCTGACGCCGCAACAGCAGGCGTTTCAGAAAAACAAAGCCTATATCGGCGTTGAGCTGGTGCCGGGCACCCGCCGTTTAGCCCTGATGAACTGTTTGTTACACGGCATGGAAGGCGATGACGAAGGGGTAGTGCATCTGGGTAACGCTTTAGGGCAAGTGGGTGCAGGATTAGAAAAAGCCGACATTATCCTCGCTAACCCACCCTTCGGCACCAGCAAAGGCGGGGAAGCCAGCATAACCCGTGATGACCTTACCTACGACACCAGCAACAAGCAGCTGGCGTTTCTGCAACATATCTACCGCAACCTGAAGCCCGGTGGCCGTGCCGCCGTGGTACTCCCCGATAACGTGCTGTTTGAAGCGGGCAAAGGCACCGATATCCGCCGCGATCTGATGAACAAATGCAACCTGCATACCATACTGCGGCTGCCTACCGGCATCTTCTATGCGCAAGGGGTGAAAACCAATGTGCTGTTCTTCACCAAGGGCAGTGCAACCGATGATTTTCAGGAAGAGAACTGCACCGGGCATGTCTGGGTCTATGACCTGCGCACCAATATGCCCAGCTTTGGCAAGCGTACCCCCTTTAATGAAACCCACCTGAAACCGTTTGAAGCGCTTTACGGCGAAGACCCTAAAGGTACCAGTGAACGTGCAGAAGGTGACTGGTCATACACTAAAGAGGGAACGGACGAAACGGAAGCGACATCCCGCTGGCGTCAATTCAGCCGTGACTATATTCGTGAGCAGAAAGGCGACTCGCTGGATATCAGCTGGCTGAAAGACAGCGACAGTGTCGATGCCGCCGATCTGCCAGAACCGGAGCTGCTGGCCGCCGAAGCGATGGGCGAACTGACTGAGGCTCTGCGTGAGCTGGATGGACTGATGCAGGCGCTGGGAGCGGGGGATCAGGCGGTGGCGCAGAAGCAATTACTGGCAGATTTGTTGGCGATGGATGCTGAGGTGAAACAGTGAGTGAAATTCCAGAAAAATGGACCCAAACATCTCTGGGAGAAGTTGTTCAGCTGAATCCTAAGTCAGTGCTGGATGACGAGCTTAAGGTAGGTTTTTCTCCTATGGCTATGATTCCTAAAGACTATCGTGGAGTTATTGAATTTGAAGAAAGGCTTTGGGGAAAGGCTAAGAAAGGGTATACGCATTTTCAAGATGGAGACGTGCTGTTTGCTAAGGTGACTCCTTGTTTTGAAAATGGGAAAGCAGCATTTGTAACAGGGCTTCCTAATGGCAAAGGTGCTGGTAGCACCGAGTATTTCGTACTAAGGCCTTATGGCGCTCTCATAGAATCTAAGTACCTGTTAGCGTTGGTAAAGACGAAGGGTTTTTTGCGCAATGGGGCAACGAATATGACAGGCTCGGTGGGACTTAAGCGAGTACCTAAAGAGTTCGTCCAAACTTACCCGCTGCCGCTCCCACCACTAGCCGAACAAAAAGAGATCGCTGCCCGACTGGATAGCCTACTGGCTCAGGTCGATAGCATCAAAACCCGCCTCGACAGCATCCCCACCATCCTCAAACGCTTCCGCCAATCCATCCTCGCCGCAGCGGTAAGTGGGCGACTGGTTAACGGCGGAAGTAAATTAGATAGCGCCCTTTTCAGCGATCTAATCGACGAGATGAAAAACGGTTTATCTCCGAAGCCTAATGAAGAAGGTCGAGGATACCCAATATTGAGAATTAGCTCTGTTAGATCGCTTGTTGTAGATCAAGAAGATGTTCGTTACCTCGAATGTGATGAAAAAACACGCAGTGTATACACGCTTGAGGAAGATGATCTTTTATTTACTCGCTATAACGGAAGCCTAGATTTTGTTGGGGTATGCGGTCGCTACCAAAAGAAAAAGCACGATATACTTTTATATCCCGATAAGTTGATACGTGTAAGAACTAAGCATGAGCTTCTTCTACCGAAGTACGCAGAAATATTTTTTTCGGCGCCACAAACCCGAAAGGTTGTGACCGATTTTATAAAATCTACGTCTGGACAAAAAGGAATTTCGGGTAAAGATTTGAAATCAGTTTTAGTTAATTTTCCGTTAGTAAAAGAACAAACCGAAATCGTCCGCCGAGTTGAGCAACTATTCACCTTCGCCGACCAGATCGAACAGCGGGTTAAGGATGCTCAGTCACGGGTCAACAACCTCACCCAGTCAATTCTTGCCAAAGCATTCCGCGGTGAACTCACCGCCGACTGGCGCGAACAGAACCCCGATCTTATCAGTGGTGAAAACAGCGCCGAGGCTTTGCTGGAAAAAATCAAAGTTGAAACTTCAAAAATAGCCCCTAAAGAACGTACTCGTAACAGGAATAAAAATAAAACGGTAGGTACCGTATCTGTGAGGAATAATATGGAAAAATCGCGTAGAGATGAAGATGTGTGGCATAAAGCATACTTGGCGGGAATAATACAAGAGAGTGGTAGTGCTCTCGATGCAGAAGGTCTCTATTCAAAGTCAAATCTTGAAGTAACAGAGTTCTATAAACAGCTTGCGTGGGAGATTGATGCTGGATTGATAAAAAGCATCGGTGATGAGCTTAGAACGGAGTAAATGAAGTGCGTTTGGATAAAGTGTATATAGATGGATTTAAAAACTTAAAAGACGTTACTGTTGATTTTGATCCCTCAAGATTAACTAGTGTCATTATCGGTCAGAATGGAACTGGGAAATCTAATCTGATTGAGGCCATAGTTGATATTTTTCGGTTTGTTGATCTCAATCGCGGCGCTCCCCATTATAAATATAAAATTGAGTATAGGATTGACGGTAAATCTGTAGCTTTATCAAATCTTAAAGGTAAGTCCCGGATTGATGTTGATGGTAAACAGATATCTAGAAAAACTTTTGATGAAGATCGAGAACAGTTTTTTCCTGATTTAGTATTTGGATACTACTCGGGTGGTTCACGAAAATTAGAGCGTCTTTTTGATAGCCATCAGCGGCGTTATTACGATGCAATTAAACTTGAAGGTGACTCTTTAAAATGTGATGAAGCATTAAAAGCTCGTCGCCTTTTTTACTGTAGACCTATTCATGGCGTATTGGCACTTCTTTCGCTATTCGCTTTTCCCGACGAAAAAGTTACGCAGTTGTTGGACAATAAAGTTGGTATTACAAATTACGATTCATCAATGGCACTCTTCCGAGTTCCTTGGTTTGCACAAAAACTGACAAATGATGAGAAAGTCAAGACGGCTAATGAGTTATGGGGTGCTAAAGGACCTGCTGGATCTACTGCTCGGAGTATCCAAAAGTCAGCATTTCACCCCATTGGGCTTCAAGGAAATACAATTGATGATTATCGAGATAAGCAGCAGAGTGAAACTCAATATGCTTGCTTTCTTAAAGATGAAACAGCCTTAAGCAACTTAGCGGAGAACTATAAATCAGATTCAGAGCTTTTTTATGCACTTGAAGCTGTTGATATTTCAGACTTAGTCAGGGAAATATTTGTTTGGGTTAAGAGAAAGAATGATGAAAGTGGCGATATAGGGTTTGCAGACCTGTCCGATGGTGAGCGACAATTGTTAATGGTTTTAGGATTACTAAGAGTTGCTAGGGGTAAGAGGGCTCTATTCTTATTGGATGAGCCAGACACACATTTGAACCCAGCATGGCAGCATGCCTACCTAGATTTAATTCGTGAATGGACCCAGCAGACCTCAGACACCGATAAATGTCATATCATACTAACATCTCATAACCCCCTCACAATTGCTGCTTTGGACCGATCAGAGGTTCGTGTCATGCAGGTTGATGAAGGAAAGACCATCGTTACTCCACCATATACAGATCCGAAAGGTATGGGCTTCACAGCTACCTTAACTGAAATCTTTGGTATGCCATCAAGCTTGGATGCTAACACTCAGAAGATGTTAGATGATAGAAATGTATTGGTTCGAATAGAAAAGAGAAATGATCTTCAAGAACAGCAGCTTATGGAGATCAGCGAGAAGATTGACAGGTTAGGATTTATGTTTGAAAACAGAGAGCCCCTTTATCAAGATTTTCTGAGAGCTTTACAAAATGTGCGTTATGCGAATAAGCCAGTAATGACTCAGAAGCAATTGGCATCAAAGCAGCAAGCTATGAGTGAGTTAATTAAGCAGTTGATGGCTAACAAAAAGGAGGTTGCTCAGTGATCTTTGTTAAAAGAGACTCTGATCTGATCCCTGATGCTGTGTTAAAGGTAGCTGAACGTGCAAGGGATCAGCTCGAACAGCTACCTGAAAATCAACGAAAAGATTTTATTAAGAAAAAATCTCATGTATGGCGTGGTTTTGGGAAATATTTAGCGAAAATGTCCCACGGGAAATGTTGGTATTCAGAGACTATCGATCCTGGGGCCAAATTCGATGTTGATCATTTTCGTCCTAAAGCTGAAGCTAAAAGAAATGACGATATTGTGGATGCTGATGGTTATGCATGGATAGCGTTTGACTGGGATAACTTCAGACTTTCTGCACAATTATCTAACCGATTAACTAAAGATGAAGAACAGCAGATCACGGTTGGTAAAGGAAGCTGGTTTCCTCTCTTGGATGAGAGTCCTAAAGCATGTTGGGATGATCGTTGTGTCGAAGATGAGTTGCCTTTACTTATCGATCCAGTACAAAAAGATGATCTTGATTTCGTCGACATATTGGACGACGGCCAGTTTGGTTCAGTACCACATTGCGTAGGTCTAACTGCAAAAAGAATTGATGAATCAGCAAAAATTTATGGGTTGAACTTGCCTAAGTTTACTGAGGCTCGACTTACAGTAATGAGGGAGGTTAAGAATCTTTATGACGTGATTTTTTCGACTGCTGAAGCCCTGCAGCCACAGGGTGAGCAAGCTTCTGAAATACCTGTGGATCAGTTGGCAGAGATACTTAAGCAGAAAACACGGGCAGATGCCCCATTTTGTAAGGCGGCTAGATCTCAACTGAAAAGATTATCTTATGGTTCAGACTTTATTGATTACTCAAAGGATGCAGAAGTAGCTTAGTAGTTTATAAGATTTGATATGGAGTAATGGCATGGCAGTTTGGTTAGTAAGAGCAGGTGCTCAAGGACAGTACGAGCAGAAATTTATTCAGGAAAATCGTATCTACCTAACATGGGATGAGTTAAATCATCCTTTAGATAGGTTCGAGAAACGTGACGACCTGATACAAACCCTTTCTGAACTGGATAGCGATGCTAAACCGAAGAAACTGATGAATCATGCCAGTCAGATCTGGCCTTTTGCACATATGATGGAGGTCGGTGATAGGGTTGTGCTTCCCTCTAAGCTTCAGCCTGTTATCTATATAAGTAAAATTACATCTGATTATCATCATGATAATAATGGCCCTAATCCATTTTTTCACTGGCGATCAGTTGAGTGGCTGGCTGAGCCAGTTCCACGCTCGCATTTTTCACAGGATCTGCTCTATAGCTTTGGTGCGTTTTTAACTATTTGCCGCATCACTCGGAATAATGCAGAAGCTCGACTTGATCAGATGGACGCTTGTGGATGGAAGACTGAAACCCAAAAGCAGATAGTTCAACCAGTAAGCTCTGATTCGGTTGATGATGCAATTGATGAGTTCGCTGAGACAGACCTCGAAGGACTCGGTCATGCGCAGATCGTGAAGCTGATTGAAGCCAGATTTAAAGGTCACAACCTTACACGATTGGTTACGGCCATTTTGGAAGCTCAGGGATACACTTGCTGGCAGAGTCCAGAAGGTGCTGATGGTGGCGCTGATATCCTTGCAGGTGATGGCCCGATGGGTTTTGGTGCACAAAGAATATGCATTGAGGTGAAATCAGGTGACGGTTTGGTCGACAGGCCGACTGTAGATAAACTCATGGGGGCTATGACGAAGTTTAACGCTACTCAGGGATTATTTGTCGCTTGGGGTGGTTTCAAGAGTAATGTACAGAAAGAACTGGCTTCAAGCTTCTTCAGAGTGAGGCTATGGTCGCAGCATGAGTTGTTGGAACAGCTCTTTGTTCATTACGAAAAACTTCCAGAAGACATTAAAGCTGAATTACCCATAAAACGTATCTGGACCGTCGCTGATACTGAAACGGATTAAACAATAATAGGAACTCGTCTCTATGGAAAGGGATTCAAAACAGACGCGTTTAGCGACTTACCTGAATGCCATTAAAGTGGGTAAGCTGGTGAACTTTACTGTATTAGTTAATGAACTCACTAAAAAGTCGGTACCTGACTCAATCATAAATGCTTGTTTTGCGGCTGAACTTGTAAAGCCACAAAAATATCGTGTTCAGATCTTGGATAAAGCTTGCTTCAGCGATCTCTGTGAGCGCTTTGCCGGTCGTTCAGCGGATAGCCGCGTAGCTGCTGCTTTGAATGGTGATAGTCACCGAACAAGGGTGAGTGGTTCTTACCTTTTGTTACGCAATAAAAAACACCCTCAGCCCGTGGTTGTATGGTTTGAGGGAGGCAAATTTGTTTGCCCTATACCTCAATCACGTACTGCTATTCTAATTGAGAATCTTGAGAATTATATCGTGTTCGATCAGTTATCGGTTTTTTTAAACCTGTGTGGAGTCACAGTAGATATCACGAATGTTGATGTGATTTATGCCTCTGGCAATCAGGTGACGAACAAGCTTCACCAACCATTTCTAGAAGAGTATGAACAACTACTTTGTTTGTTCGATATAGACTTAGGTGCTTTGAAAATGTATCAGTCACTCTGCCAGTTATTGCCTGAAGTGGATCTAATTTTTGTCTATCCAAAAGATATAGTGGAACGGTTACGTGCATCTGATCGTCGTATGGATGCCTCTGAGAGAGCCGACTTACTCAATTACCGGGATATCACTCCTGAACTCGATCTGCTTATTCAACTGATGCGTGATAACGGCACTAAATTAGAGCAGGAAACTTATCTAGATTTCTCCGAATAAACTGAGGTTACGTCCTCATAAAGACAAAGGAAGCCCAATGCTGCAGGAAGGCGCATTTACCGATCAATTTATTATCCGTCAGCTAATCTTTGTTAACAGTGCAGCTTATGCCTACACAGAGATTAGAGTCGACCAACATACCGCTCTTTTCGGTCGTAATAATCTAGGCAAAACCTCAATGCTGAATGCATTGAAGTTATTTCTATTGCCTGAAGAAAACTTCAATCGATGTGAGAAGAAGTTTGGCTTTGCTAGCTCAAAAGGTGACAAATATACCGGGCCGAAAAGCTTTGATTATTATTTTCCGGAAGATAGCTCGTTCATCATTCTAGAAGCTGAAAACGTGCATGGGACGTTCTGCCTGGTTCTTCATCAAGGTAATAAGCCATTCAGTTATGGGCGCTTAGCTGTTCCATGTGAGTTTGAACAGATTCGTTCTTTATTCTGGAATTTTACCTCAAATAAAAATGAAAGAATGGGCGCACCTAATGAACAGTTATCACTAAAGTTTGTGATGAGTGCTCTGAAGCAACTTGGGGCTGAACAGATTGGTGATGTGAAGACGCTTAAGGAAAGGCTGTTCTCGGAAAAGGCACTAGATCCCAAGTTAGGTCGATTCTGCCTATTACCACTTAAACAGGGAGGTACAGCGAGAGAGCTGGAGGCCTGGAGGCAACTGATTCACTTGGCATTTGATATTAGTGCACGTGATGAAAATACCCTTCCAAATGCGGTAGCAACCATTATTGAAGGGGAAAAACAGCGCGAAGCCGAGCAAGTATCAGTAGATTTTGATCTAATACTTCAAGCTTACAATAAGCTAAAGCAGGAGGGCGATCGTCTTCAGAATTTCAAGAATCATCTATCGGATTGGGAGAATTTCGATAAGAATTACCTGCAATATGGAAGTGACTCGAAGCGGGCTGCTCAGCTCTATATTAATCTGGTTAGTAGTTTAAGTGCGCGGGAAGAAAAGCTGGAAAAGGATGCGAAGTTAGCTAATCAGCAACATGAACTTAAAAAATCTGATTTTGAATTAAATCGGGAAAAGTATCTAACCGTAGATGCGGAGCTGAAAACATTGAAAGGTGGCAAAAAAGAGATTGAGCCACGACATAGAGGACTTCTAGGTCAGCTTACAAGGATCGTGAAAATTCGGGCTGAATATCCAGAGGAGTTTGATCACGATCAGATAATATCTGCACTTCAGGGCTACTACACAGACTTGAAAGACGACATTGGTAGCTTACGTGATAAAGCAAAGCTTCAGCAGCGCATGGAAGGCCTTATTAAGAGGAATAATCAGCTGGCTGACCAGGAACAAAATCTCACAGCTTTATTAGAAGGGCAAGGTCAATCGCTACTTGAGCAACTTGATTCACACAGTGCCTCAGTGCTGAAACATTTGAATGAAAATTTTTCCCAGCTACGAGTCAAGCCTTCTGAGCTGGATCTTCGCACTATAGAGCAGTTCACAAATCTTTTTTCGGTTAATGAAAATTTGCTTGAGATGCTGGGGAAAGCATTTTCGGAGAAAATATTTTCTGTTTTTGATCCTGATAAGAATCGCCAGGAATTGGAAGCTGAACTTAAAGATGTGCGAAAACAACGAAAAAATGTGCAATCTGAGCTTCAAGAACTTAACGAATTGGATAAACAGCCAGCTGCAGTGATACAGCAGCATATTGCTGGTAAAGAGAAAGAACTAAGAGAGGCAAAAAATGATATCGAGTTGGTGAAAGCGTATCCAACTCTCCAACAGCAGACTGATGAATGTGTAAATAGGCTTGGTGAAATTACCGAAGAGGAAAATAGACTTACAGCTGAACACAAAACACTTGTTCAGCTGAGTGATGACCTCAGTAAAAAGGTTACTGCTGCTGAGAAGAGCTTAAGAATAGTGAAGAACCAGCAAGCTGAGATTACTCAGCATAAGTCAACCTTGAGCTCTATTAAGGACACCCATGCCCCTGTAATTGATCAGTGGAAGGCACAACTGCAACCAGAGGAAATGGATATTACTGAAAAGTCCATCAATTTGCTAAGAGAGCAAACCCAGAATCTACGAGAATTGGGTGATGTAATGCGAGAAGGCATGGCAAAGCTTCTTAGAGCTAACCTGCTTGAAGATGATGATGGTGCAGGGTTTCTCCATCTTAACTTTGGCCAGTTAAGAACTTACAGAGACCTTTTTGATCGGGAGTTTAGTACGCTGGATATGCGGTCTCTTAATTACCGAGATCGGGTCAGATCCCACAATAAGGAAACGTCTATAAAGATGGATGAGTTGCGGGGTGCCGCTCGTCAGATTCAAACCTTCAGCGCTGAAATAAATCAGCAATTTGAGGGATTTAAAGTCTCTAACCTGGAGCAGATTCAAGTGGCTTTCAGATTGCATCCACGATTCGAGCAGCTTCTGAAAGATCTTGAAAAGGTTAATTTTCATTCTGAAGAGCTTCATGACGCTCGGTTATATAATCGGTTGAATGACTTTTGTGATGAGTTTTTTAAAAAGGTAACGAATAGTGCGCCTACGTTGAGTATGGAGCAGATTATTCAGAAAGTGAGTTATCGCTATAAGCTTGAATGTCAGGAAGGGTTTGATAGCAAAGAACAGTCGAATGGTACTACCAGCATGGTCAACTGTCTGTTGCTATCTATATTACTTAAACGATTACTCCGAAGTGATGCCCAAATCTGTATTCCATTAGTAATGGATGAAATGGGTTCTCTTGATAGAGAAAATCTACAAACCGCTGCAAGAATAGCCCAGACAAGAGGCTTTGTTTTATTTGGAGCAAGTCCCGACATCTCATCAGAGATTGTTCAGGCGGTTAAAAATTATGTAAACCTTGGTTCTTTCAGGGCAACTGATTCGAGCTACAGTGAAAAACGCCGAGTCATATATCACACTTTTAGCGAGCGGTTATTTGAAGAGGCTGTACCTGGATGATCGTCTCAACAGATAGAACGCTGATCGCAATGATTGAACACAAACAGGTGTTTCTTAATCTGATCGATTATCTAGATGAACAAGAGGAAGGTGAAGAGATTCCTGTCTCTGTTTATTACGAGCGTGTACGTAGTCTGATTAACTCTATCGAAGAAGAACGTGATCAGAAGCGTTTAAGGCAAGTTTTTGAAATTGAAAACTTACAGCAAGCTGGCTTGCTGGTTGATCATGACCGTCATCGTTCAGTGATTTCATTTGCTTCTTTTGTCACTGATATGTTCAGGCATTTTGATAAAGGACGATTGAGAGAGCTTTCAAGTGAACAGTTAGAAGCCCTTCGAACAGATCAGAATCTATCGTTAGAACGCTTAAAGAACTGCCAGATCCTTCCAGGGAATGAGAAATTTGATGATCTTCTGGTGGTTATATTTGAGAGGTTGCGTGCCTCACAGGCCCGAATTAAGCAGAATGTCAGTAGTCTTCAAGGACAGGCTGAAAGACTCTCAAAAATTGTTGAGTCACATAATCTTGGTGATCTAGAGCAAACCCGAAAAACCCAGAAGGCTCTAGAAGAGATCAATCGAATATATCAAAAGCATGTACTTCCGACATTGCAGTTCCTTAATGAACGGGAGAATCTCAAGCAAGGCTTGCCGGCTTTGACTGCAGTAGAAGAAATTGCTTCTGTGTTAGAGAATGCAGGTCTTCCTACAATAAGCCAAAGAGTTTTGTTCGCAAAGAATAGTATCAGATCATATGCCAAAGATGTTGAAACTATTCGAAAAACTTTAGAGCGCTATGTAAGGCAAAGTAATAGACAGCGCCACCAGTATGATTGTATCGAAGCCGCATTCAACAATCTTAGGGATGAGTTCCAACTGCTTCATGATGGAAAACTTAACAATAAATATTTGAACAGTGATGCTGACGTATTTCGTGCAGGACGGATGTTTTCTGGCCTGAAAAAGCAGCGTTTCGAAGCAAAGTTGGATTGGCATGAAATAGATCATGCTCAGTGCTTTGATGAGCATTTGCGCGTAGAACTTCCAAAACTCAAAGAAAAGAAGCAGAAAGTATTGGCAACATTTTCGGTTGATGATGTTCGGGATAAGCACGAAAGGGACTTGATGATTAAGAAAAGGAAAATCCAATTCTTAATGAATGATTGTGATATTCCGACTAGCCACAACGATATACACCAGTACGTACATGAATATCTGCAGGAGAAGCTAGAGCATTATTCTCTGGGGGATCTGCTGGAGGGATTAAGTTGGCTTCGCAGTAAAATGAGTGTTCCGATACATCCCGAATTTGGATTGAAAACCATCAGATATAACGGGTTTTGCCTTGAATATTTCCCGCTGGTTATAGAAGGAGAGTGCAATGATTGATAAGAGATTGAGCCAGCAGATTTACCGTGAGTTAATGAATGGACGAGTTATTAATGAATTGGTTTATCAAAAAGATGGTTCGATGAAGCCAGATGCTCGGTACGAAGAATTATTCAATAACTACGATAGTGATTATCGAGAATTGTACGAGAACATAGGTTATGAGCTAGTTCTTAAAGGTGGCTTTGCTTTCAGTCGATCTATAGATGAGGATGATGCTTATAGTGATGTTGCCATGAAGATACAGTCTCTTTTGATGGTGATCGCCAGGGGAATCCAAGAGTTAGGTTATGACTTTGATCTATTTACTACCCATAAGGCTGGAGTCAGTGATCAGCTTTTAGAACAGCTAGAGACGGATGAAAAGAAGGATATCCTCTTAGCATGTGGATTAAAGAAATCGCTTATCGATGAAGTTAAGAATGTACTTGAAACACGTAACATCGCTTATCGGAATGCTAAGGGGAAACTTGTATTGACAGCCGCGGGAAGGGGGTTTTTTGATGAAGTTTTTGGTTAACAGTGCTAAGCCGGTAAAATAAAGGATCAGATCTATCATCAATCAGTAACTGGTTGATAAGATTTAATCCTTTCAAGTTATCTCAGAACTCTATTTAAGAACTTAAAGCCCCAGCTTATCCGCCACATAATCGGCGTCTTTATCACCCCGGCCGGAGAGGTTGACCAGAATGCTCTTATCCTTGCCCAGCTTAGGTGCTTCGCGCATCGCCCAGGCGACGGCGTGGGCGCTTTCCAGCGCAGGGATGATGCCTTCTATCTGAGACAGGGTCATAAAGGCGTTGAGACACTCTTCGTCGGTGACGGATTCATACTCAACCCGTTCGATATCTTTCAGATAGCAGTGCTGTGGGCCGACGCCTGGGTAATCCAGGCCGGAGGCGATGGAGTGAACCGGCAGTGGCTCGCCAGCTTCATCCTGCAATACATAGCATTTGAAACCGTGAATAGCGCCCGGTGTGCCTTTTGTCAGGGTGGCGGAATGATCTTTGGTGTCGAGGCCTTTACCGGCGGGTTCGACACCCACGATCTTCACATCTTCATCTTCAAGGAAGGCGGTGAACAGGCCCATGGCGTTAGAGCCGCCACCGACACAGGCGGTGATGATGTCCGGGTTTTTACCATGCCGGTCATTGAACTGCTGACGCGCTTCACGGCCGACAATGCTCTGGAAGTCACGCACTATTTTCGGGAAAGGGTGTGGGCCGACGACAGAACCGATGGCGTAGATAAACTCTTCCGGGTTTTTCAGGTATTCTTCGAAGGCGCTGTCAACGGCGTCTTTCAGGGTGGCGGTGCCACGGGTGACCGGCACCAGTTTGCAGCCCAGAATCTTCATCTTGGTGACGTTGGGATGTTCTTTCTCGATGTCCACCTGACCCATATGGATCTCACAAGGGATACCGACCAGTGCGCAGGCGGTGGCCAGGGCGACACCGTGCTGACCGGCACCGGTTTCAGCCAGTACTTTCTTTTTACCCATAAACTTAGCCAGCAGAGCTTCGCCCAGGCAGTGGTTAATCTTGTGAGCGCCGGTGTGGTTGAGGTCTTCCCGTTTCAGGTAGATCTGCGCACCGCCGAGTTTTTCGCTCAGACGTTTGGCATGGTAGATCGGGCTGGGGCGGCCAACATAGTCCTGATTCAGTTGCATCAGTTCATTCTGGAACGCTTCAGTGTTGCGGATCTCTTCGTAAGCCTGATCGATCTCGTCCATCACCTGCTTGAGCTCCGGGGGGATAATCTGTCCACCGTAATTACCGAAAAAGCCCTCTTTGTCTGGCATTGGGGCAAAATCAAACTTACTCATAAGACCTCTCTTAGCTCATATCAGACGGCGAATGATGTGATACCGTCAGGCATGATGATTGTATATATATGTATTATGTAGAGAGGAATATATCGCTGCAGCGAGCAGATGCCAACCGTTGAGGTCAATTAATTACCGGGATGTTGAGGCGGCGCAGCTTAACCGAAATCCAGTTCGATCTGCTGTTCTTTTGAGACGGTTTTTTTAAACCCCAGAGCCTTCTGACGCCGGCTGATTTCGCGCAGCTGACCACGGGCTTCATGATAACAATGAAAGATGGTGTGGTTAACCGACCCCTTGTTACTCAGTGAATTTCCCCAGGACTCGCTCAGCACCCAGTCCCCCATCAGATCCTGATAGAGTCGGACAATGAAATAATCCTGTTGTCTGCGCCAGCGAATAATCAAAAAACTACCTGAGTAAATTTGCCCGGAAATGATGTTAAACCGTAAGGCGCGCCATTATAATCGGCGTTTCGCCCCTTAACCAGCTGATTTTTAACCTTTGGAGTGATCCTTGAAAGCTTCCGGACTGAACATTGTTGCTGATGAAAACATACCCGCTCTGGCGCGTTTATTTGGCCATCTGGGGCAGATTTATACGCTGCCTGGCAGAACCATACAGAACAGTGATCTGCAACAGGCTGATCTGCTGTTGGTACGTTCAGTGACGCGGGTCGATCAGCAGTTGCTGGAGAATACCCCGGTCCGGTTTGTTGGCACTGCGACTATCGGCACGGATCATATCGATACCGACTGGCTGAAGGCTCATCAGATCGGTTTTTCCAGCGCACCGGGCTGTAATGCGGATGCCGTCGCGGAGTACGTTATCAGTAATCTGCTGCTGGTGGCTGCAGAACAGGGTTTTAAGCTGACTGAGCGGGTTGTTGGTATTGTCGGTGTGGGCAATGTCGGCCGACGTTTGCAACAGCGACTGGCGCAGCTGGGGGTTAAGCTATTGTTGAATGACCCGCCCCGTGCAGAGACGGGCGATGATGGATTTATCGACCTTGCAGCCCTGTTAGAACAGGCGGATATTATCTGTCTGCATACGCCGCTGACTACTCGGGGTAGCCATCCCAGTTATCATCTGCTGAATCAGCAGAATCTGCCGCTGTTGAAGCCGGGGGCCGTCTTATTAAATGCAGGCCGGGGACCGGTGATTGATAATGCCGCTCTGCTTGCCTGGCATCAGCAGCGTTCAGATGTAACACTGTTGCTGGATGTGTGGGAAGATGAACCGGTGGTCGACAGTCATCTGGCGCAACGGGTGCGCATCGGTACACCCCATATCGCGGGTTATTCCCTTGATGGTAAAATTCGCGGCACCTGGATGCTGTACCGGGCCTTTTGTTTGCAGCAGGGGTTAACCCCTGAGATCGAACTGGCTGATTGTCTGGCGGATGCCGGGCCAGCGCCGGAGATTGTGCTGAGTGGTTCTGAGACGCTCACCGATGTTGTGCACGCTATCTATCAGCCGGAGGCTGATTTTCAGCGTTTTATGGCCTCGCTGGCAGACGCAGACAGGCAACCGCAGGCATTTGACCTGTTGCGAAAAAACTACCCTGTACGGCGTGAGTTTGTTGCAGCAACGCTGTCTGGACAAAACCCTTCAGCTGAGCTGTCTCAGCAATTGCAAGCGGTTGGCTTTTGTCTGAAGTGATTGTCTGTTGGCTTAGCAATCCTGCTGATCGGTATACTATTTTTATCAACCGGAATTCGAATAACACCTGATGTCGTTAAAACTGGAATCAATACATACGGATAAAACGCTGGCAGATCTGCGTCTGCAGATTGGGGAGCCGGTCCGTGTTGAGATCAGAGTTCCCCGGGCGAAATTTACCTCCAGGTTACTGGGATATGCGGAAAATGGCGGTATTATGATCTCCGCCCCGCCCCTGAAAAGTGGCGTTTCAACCCTGACAAATGAAGGTAACTTTGCCAGCCTTCGTCTGATCAGCGGCAACCGGATCTGTCATTTCACCAGTAAAATCCTGAAACAGTATGATCAGCCGTTCAGCTACTGGTTGCTGGAATATCCTGAGACAATTGAACTGAAGCGTATCAGGGGGCATAGCCGTATTCCCGTCAGCCTGAGTTGTTCGATTGATGACTATGATGAGATGACTCAGCGGGAAGGGCTGCCTGCCGGCGCGCTCTGTGTTGATATCAGCACCGACGGCGTCTGTCTGCAACTGCCCTATGCGCTCGGTAGTGTAGGGGAACGTTTTTACCTGACAACCCGGTTGCAGATTGGCGATATCGATCAGGTTTTACTGGTGCCGGTGGTGTTAAAAAATATTCATAGCAGCCCGGCGGAGATGGGCGGTTTATTTAATCATGGCTGTCAGTTTCTGGATCTGGATGAAGATACGCGGCTGATTATTACCGCCTTTGTTTATCAGCAGTTTTTAGTTGAGACCGGTAATCTTGATCAGACCGGGCAGGAGTTATAGATGTTTCGTCTGGGGTTAATTGTTAATCCGCTGGCCGGTATTGGCGGGAGTGTTGCACTGAAAGGCAGCGATGGTGACCTGACCGCGCAGAAAGCTTTAGCGATGGGGGCCGAGCCGAAAGCGAACCTGCGCACTCAGCAGGCACTGGAACCCCTTAAAGGGCTGGATGTTGAACTGATTACCTACCCCGGAGAGATGGGCGAAGAGAGCGCCCGTATTGCTGGCTTTGAACCGAAGGTGATGGGCCGAATCACGCCGGGACACACCTCTGCTGATGATACCGAATGTGCAGCCCGGGAGATGGCGAAGCAGGGGGTTGATCTGATTCTGTTTGCCGGTGGCGATGGTACCGCCCGAAATATCTGTCATGCGATTGGTGATTCGACGCCGGTGCTGGGTATTCCCGCGGGCGTTAAAATTCATTCCGGAGTTTACGCGGTAACCCCCAAAGCGGCAGGCGAAGTGGTGGCGATGCTGGTGCGGGGGGAACTGGTAACCCTGGCCGATCAGGAAGTGCGGGATATTGATGAAGAGGCGTTTCGCGGCGGACGGGTGCGGGCGAAATACTATGGCGAACTGCTGGTGCCGGAAGAGGGCCGCTTTCTGCAGCATGTTAAAAATGGCGGTCGTGAAGTTGAAGAGCTGGTGCTAGACGATATTGCTGCTGATTTTGTTGAGAATATGCAGGATGACGTGCGCTATATCATGGGGTCTGGTTCAACCGTTCAGGCGCTGATGGATGAGCTGGGTCTGGAGAATACTCTGCTGGGCGTTGATCTGATTGAGAATGGTCAGTTGATCGGTAAGGATCTGACGGCGCAGCAACTGCTGGAGATGACGGAAGGCTATGCAACCCGCCTGGTGATTACCGTGATTGGCGGACAGGGACATATTATTGGCCGTGGAAATCAGCAACTCAGCCCGGCGCTGTTAAAACGTCTGGGGCGTGAAAACATTATCGTGGTGGCGACTAAAAGCAAAATAAAGGCACTGGAGGGGCGTCCGCTGATCGTTGACAGCGGTGATGCTGCGCTCAACCGTCAGCTAGCGGGACTGATCCGCATTGTCACTGGTTATCGTGATGCCATTCTTTATCGGGTGGCGGATTACTAAGCCTGATGCGATTGAGTGCTGATATTCAGTATTGATATTCAGTGCTGGATTGATGACCGCTATTTTATCTGGGTATCTGACGGGCAAAATCCTGATTCTTTGATAAGCTTTATGGACGGCTTTCGAGGGAGACTCACTATGGGATTTGAATTAATACGCTTCTATCTGCATCTGTTATTACCCGAGTGGATGCAATCTACTCAGCCCGATAGTCAGCATTTCTTCCGGCGCAGGTTTACCGCCGCTTATAAAGCCCGCCTGAAATGGGTTTACCGGATCTGGCTGGGGTCCGGTCTGCTGATGCTGGCGATTCCCGCTCCGCCTGTGATTATCGGACTGGGTCTGTTTACCACCTTCATCTCTTTTTCATTGCTGGATGAGTCCTGAAACGGGCCCCTGGATTATTGTCATCAACCGGTTTGACCAGCCAGGCTGCCATTCCCGTCGATCTGAATGGTAGTCTGTTTTCCAGTGTTGCCTTCTAAGCGGTTTCCCTTTTTTCATTCTTTTTTACAGGCCGGGTAGTTCAACCGTTGTTGAGCCACATTAAAACGCTAATACTGCATGTTGTCTTGCCGATAACGGCTAATTTTTGTTGTCAGCGACCGGCAGAAAATCGATTTTTGTCGGGCCGGTGGCGCTGATTCCCCGGCGAGACCGAACAGAATTGCTACACTGAACGGGACAATTGTTAGCCGTTGATAAAAAAATGGCGATGCATTGACCGTTTTACCCAGTTTGGCAGGCGTTTATGATATTTATCATGATTTTTCGATAGATAATGTTTGTGCTGCACCTGCGTAATATGGAAGATATAGACTCAGTAGTTAGATCAGATCTCCTGATCAGTTCTGAAGTTCTGTGGAGTAAGTCTCTTGAGTACAAGATATCTCAAACGTTTTTTTAAGCCTAAATCGATTGCGGTGTTCGGAGCCTCTGAAAAAGAGAACAGCATGGGCGGCATCGTGTTGCAAAACCTGTTAGACAGTGGCTACAAGGGGCCGCTGATGGCGGTGAATAAGCGCGGCTATGACACGGTTTTTGGAGTCACCTGTTATAGCAGCTTAACGAAGTTGCCGGAAATGCCTGATCTGGCGATTATCTGTTCCCCCCCTGAGAGCGTTGCCGAACTGATCCGCAAATTGGGTGCGAATATGGTTAAGGCGGCCATGATTCTTACCGGTGGACTGTCTATCGCCAGTGAACCACTGGGCAAAACCATGCGTGATGAGATCATGGAAGCGGCTAAGCCTTATGGTATCCGCATCATGGGGCCGGATTGTATGGGGATGCTGGTATCGGGTCATCATATGAATGCCAGTTACTCTCACCTTAATATTCGTAAGGGCAAGGTCAGCTATGTGGGTCAGTCAGGGCTGTTAGGCACGGCGATGATCGACTGGGCCAACGGTCAGGAGATCGGCTTTTCTCACTTCCTCACCCTGGGGGAGGGCGTTGATATCGATCTGCCGTCAATTATTGATTATTTCGCCCAGGACCCTTACACCCAGTCTATCCTGATTCAGCTTGATCACTTGGTCGGTTCCTCCCGTAATCTCCTCAGCTCGCTGCGCTCTGCCTCGCGCAATAAGCTGGTGCTGGTGCTCAAGTCCAATATGGTCTTCGATGAGGAAAAAGAGAGTCAGCCCGCTCTGGGAATCAGAGATGAAGATCTGGTCTATGATGCGGCTCTGCGTCGTGCCGGTGTGGTGCGGGTAGACACCGTCGATCAGCTTTATAATGCGCTGGAAACCCTGTCCCGGATGAAACCGATGCGGGGTGAACGCCTGGCTCTGGTGTGTAACGGAATGGGGCCGAACGCTCTGGCAACCGACCGGTTGCGACGTAAAGGGGGAGAACTTTCTGAGCTGAGCGAAGAGACGGTGACTGCATTGCGGGAGATATTGCCCGGCCACTGGAATATGAAAAACCCTATTGATATGCACTCTGATGCGACGCCCGAGCGATTTGCACAGGTGACTCAGCTATTAACGAAAGACCCGAATGTCGATGCCGTGCTGGTGCTGCATGCGCCAACGCGAATGGCGCCCGGACTGGCAACGGCGGAAGAGGTTATTAAAGTGGCACGCAATACGCCGCGCAATATTCTTACCTGCTGGATGGGACGGAGCACCGCGATTGAGTCGCGCAACCATTTCAATGGGGCAGGTATTGCGACCTTTATTACCCCGGAAGAAGCCGTGGATGCCTTTATGCACATGGTGGAGTTCCGCCGTAATCAGGAGGTAATGAAACAAACGCCAGCCCCGTTTGATGACCCGAATGAGCAAAATCATCAGCGGGCCAAAGCGCTGATTGCAAATGCGCTGGCGGAGGGCAGAGATTATCTGACCCACAATGAAGCGACCGACCTGCTCGATCAGTACGATATCCCGGTTTCCCATACCCAGTATGCGGATGATGTTGAGGGCGTGGTTCAGGTTGCTAAAAAATTTGGCGGATCTGTCGCCGTTAAGGTGATGCATAAAGAGAACATCTACCCGTTTAACTACGACAATAAGAGTCAGCCTCGCTGGAAAGATATGGCGATGGATCTGTTTTCATCCAATGAAGTGAATCAGGCCGCCACTCAGCTGGCCTACCGGGTGCGTGAGCGGTTTCCCGAGGATGATGTTAAAGGGTTCTGCATTCAGCAGATGAAACGGGGTTTTCAATCGGTGCAGATCAATATGGGCATCACCCGGGACCCGGTGTTTGGTCCACTGTTAGTGTTTGGTGAAGGTGGCTATTCGGTCGATGTGCTCGCTGATCGACAAGTGATGTTGCCACCGCTTAATCTTAGTCTGGCACGTCAGCTGATCAGCAGGTCACATATATACTCTGTTCTCAGGGAGAGCAGCGATCAGCTGGAAAGAGATCTTGAACAACTGAGTAATCTGCTGATCAAGTTGTCGCAGATGGTGGTGGAACTGCCTAATCTCAAAGGGCTGGAAATTAATCCTATGCTGATTAACCGGCGGGGTGTTCTGGCGGTGGATGTGGCGGTTTCATTAGGCGAGCCTTCACTATTGGCCATCACCCCCTATCCTGAGTATCTCAGTGAACATATATCACTGCGTAAGTCAGGGCGTAAGGCGATGGTACGCGCGATACGGGGAGAAGATGAGCCGAATCATCTGGAGTTTTATAACAAGCTCAGCCCGGAATCTATTCGTCTGCGTTATTTCTATAGCCGTGGTATTCCAACCCATCAGGAACTGGCTAACTGGACACAGATTGACTATGACCGGGAGATGGCCTTTATTGTGACTGCGCCCCGACAGGGAGCGCCAGGTTGGGAAACCCTGGGCGTTGTCCGGGCGGTAACCGATGCTGATAATGTCCGGGCTGAGTTCTCTGTGGTTATTCGTGATGACCTGCAGGGGGAAGGGCTTGGGGTTGTGCTGATGCAGAAAGCGATCGATTACTGTAAAGCCCGGGGGACACTGCTGCTGATGGGGTCAACCCTGACTTCTAACAAAGGGATGCAGGGGCTGGCGCAGAAGCTCGGCTTTAAAAATCACTACAACATGGAGGAAGATGTTGTGGAGATGGAGATGATGCTGAATGAGCCAACCGAAGACTGGCAGCGATACCGGTTGCAGGGCTGAGGTCTGATCAGAAAAAAACCACCGGTTCCCGGTGGTTTTTTTTGGTCTGGCGTAAGCGACAGGGTCAGACGGTGGGGCAGAACATCTCATGCAGAGTATGAATAATACGCGTCGCAGTATCACCAGACAGCGAATAATAAATTGTTTGCGATTCCCGGCGGGTGCTGACCAGGCCATCCTTACGCAATACGGCCAGATGCTGCGACAGGGCCGACTGGCTGAGGTCAAGGCAGTGGTTAAGTTCGGTCACTGACAACTCTTTACCGTCGAGATAGCAGAGTATCAGCAGGCGACTTTCGTTACCCAGTGCTTTCATTAATTTAGCGGCTTTGCTTGAATTTTCTTTCATCATTGCCAGTGTTTCAGGCGTCATCTGCTGAGTTGCCGTATTCAATCTTTTCTTCCCGCTAATTTTATTATTTTGTGGGGACATACTGTTTTATTAAGCGCCCTACAAAGTGGCCATAATTCTACTTTAGCCACGTCTGAATCTCAATTTACTAATGTAGTGCTTTTAAATATTAGTATATCCTAATATAATAATCAAAATATAGTTTTAGTTATAAGTAAAACAGGACTAAAAGATGCTGCAAAAGACACTGGTTAATCTATCAATGAATCGCCCCAAATGGGTGTTCTTCGGGGTATTACTGCTGACCGTGATAGCCGGTTTGCAGATTCCGTCTATCAAGGTGGATACTGATCCTGAGAACATGCTGCCTGCCGATAATTCTGCCCGGGTGTTTCACGATCACGTGAAAGAGCGTTTCGGACTGCACGACATGATTGTTGTCGGCGTGGTGAATGACTCGCCCGGGGGCATTTATAATCAGCAGAGTTTGTCCGAACTGCAACAACTCTCTGATGCCATCGTACAGATGGATGGTGTGGTCAGTCAGGACCTGATGTCGCTGGACCGTGTCGATAATATCAGCCAGGAGGGGCCGGGAACGATCCGCTTCGAGTGGATGATGAAGCAGGTGCCCACCGACCAGGCCGCTATTGATCAGATCCGCACCTCGGTTGAACGCTTACCCTTGCTGAATAACACACTGGTCTCCGGTGACGGCAAGGCAGCGGGCATCTATATCCCGATTACGCAAAAATCTGAAAGCTATCGTATCTCCGGACTGATTCAGACGGAGATCGGTAAACTCAGTGGGAATAATCAGTATTACATCTCCGGTTTACCGGTCGCGGAAGATACCTTTGGCGTTGAGATGTTTATTCAGATGGCGATCTCAGCGCCGCTGGCGGGCCTGATGATCTTTATCCTGATGTGGGTGTTCTTCCGCAGCTTTTTGCTGATCACCGCGCCGATGCTGGTGGCGATGGGGTCGGTGATTATTACCATGGGGCTACTGATTGGTCAGGGTTATACCGTCCATATTATGAGTTCGATGATTCCGATCTTCCTGATGCCGATTGCGGTGGTCGATTCAGTGCATATCTTGTCAGAGTTTGCGGACCGTTATCGCCCGGGGGAAGACCCTAAAAAAGCACTCAGGGAGGTATTGGGGCATCTGTTTACGCCGATGCTATATACCTCAGTTACTTCTGCCGTGGGTTTTGCTTCGCTGGCCTTCACGCCGATTCCGCCGGTACAGGTCTTCGGCCTGCACGTGGCATTCGGTATTATGCTGGCATTTGCGCTCACCATTACACTGGTACCGGCGTATATCATCAGCTTGTCTCCCAAGCGGATGGCGCAGATGAAAGACCATAATATTGATGAGGATGACAACTCGTTCCTGGGGCGTTTACTGATCTCCACAGGGCGTTTTTCAATCGCCCGGGCCAAAGGACTGTTAGTCCTGTTTGTCCTGATTGTGGTGGGCAGTGCCTATGGTGTGGCGCAGATTCAGATCAACGATAATCCGGTACGCTGGTTTAAACCCGATCACCCTCTGCGTGTTGCTGACCGGGTGATGAACCATCATTTCCCCGGAACCTATAATGCTTTTCTCGTGTTGGATAAGACCGGTGATCTGCGCAGCGGACTGGAGCAATCATTGCTAACCCGGGCTGCGAAAGAGGGGGTTGATCTGCAGCAGAAACTGGATAGCGTTACTGATGCAAGCTTCATCGAATATACCAATGCGCTGATCAATCTGTTCGATCAGCTCAGTTATGATGACAGCGCCCATGAAACCCTGTGGCTTGATCTTCTGGATATGACGGAAAAAGCCCAGATAAGCAGTAAATATTTTCTGACACCCGAAGCGATGACATATCTGGACGGGCTGCAAACCTTCCTCGATGAGTCTGAATATGTAGGTAAGAGTAATGGTCTGCCAACGCTATTGAAAACGGTGTATCGCGAGCTTCAGGGCGGGGCGGCAGACCAGTATCGTCTGCCATCGACCGCTGCCGCGGCGGCACAGACTGTTTTGAGTTTTCAGGGGTCACACCGTCCCAACGACCTGTGGCATATGGTGACACCGGATTATCGTTCGACTGTTTTGTGGTTGCAGTTAAGCAGTGGCGATAATCAGGACATGAACCGGGTGCTGAAACTGGTCGATGGCTATGTTGCGGATCACCCGCTGCCGGATGGGGTTAAACTCAACTGGGCGGGCCTGACCTATATTAATGTTGTCTGGCAGGATGAAATGGTGAATGGCATGCTGAACAGCCTGATGGGGGCCTTCCTGATGGTGCTGCTGATCATGATTGTGCTGTTCCGTTCAGTCAAGATAGGCCTGCTGTCGATGCTGCCGCTGACGGTGACTATTCTCTTTATCTACGGTCTGATCGGGCTGTCAGGCAAGGACTATGATATGCCGATAGCGGTGTTATCGGCACTGACCCTGGGATTGTCGGTGGATTTTGCGATCCACTTCCTGGAACGTACCCGGGCGATATATCGTGAGTGTGGCAATTGGGAGCAGACCGTCGCGGAGGTTTATCGAGGGCCTTCCCGGGCGATCAGCCGTAACGCGGTGGTGATCGCCATTGGCTTCACTCCCTTGCTGTTTGCGCCGCTGGTTCCTTACATTACCGTCGGTTTCTTCCTGGCAACCATCATGGCCGTGTCCGCTGTTGTCACCGTCATGTTGCTGCCAGCGGTGATGCAAATGATTAAAGACAAAGATAGTTTGTTTGGCGTCAAGCCAGGCATAAAGGAGAGTAACCATGATTAAGCAACTGTTTACCTCACTGGCCGTCGGCCTGACCCTGAGCGTTTCAGCACCGCTGTATGCGGCAGATCTGAGCGACGTTAATGAGATCGTCAATCAGGCAAACCTGGCGTCATATTATCAGGGTGCAGATGGCCGTTCAGAAGCTCGGATGCTGATTCAGGACTCTCAGGGACGGCAACAACAGCGGCAGTTTACTATCCTGCGCAGAGATCATGAAGATGGCGGGGATCAGCAGTTTCTGGTTGCCTTCAGCCGGCCTGCGGATGTCCGGGGCACGGTTTTCCTGGTAGAGAAACATGCCGGTACCGATGATGATCGCTGGCTCTATCTTCCCGGTCTGGATCTGGTAAAGCGGATCTCTGCTGGCGACAAACGCACCAGCTTTGTCGGCTCTAACTATTTTTATGAGGATGTGTCCGGCCGTAACCCCGGGGAGGATAATCATCAACTGATCGACACCACTGCCGAGTACTATGTACTGGACAATACCCCTAAGGACCCAGACTCGGTTGAATTCAGTCATTATCGGGTGTGGATCGATAAGGTCAGCATGCTGCCGATGAAAATTGAGTATTACGATGCCAATGATAAGCTGTATCGTCGGGTTGAGGTGCTGGCCACTGAACAGGTTCAGGGGGTTCCTACGGTGACCAAATCACGGGTCACCGATCTGGTGAGTGGTGCCAGTACTACCATGGAGTTTCGTTTTATCCGTTATGATCTGGGGATGGACAGCTCAGTCTTTACTGAACGGTCCCTGCGCAATCCGCCACGTCAGTGGCTTAAGCGTCCAGAGTAATAACGAAGGTGGTGATTAACGTGCACAACAATTCCGTTTTGAAACCAACAGTACTGATGATCGCTCTGCTGGCTGCCGCGCCTGTTGTCGCGGCCCAGCAGGAGGCAACTGCTGCAGCCAGTGATAGTGAGCAGGACTGGGGCAACGATAGCTGGAGTGATGATAGCTGGGCTGAACCTAAAAACACCCGTAACTGGCACGGTTTCATCGAGGGGGGGCTGGGCAAACGGCTGAGTTATGACCCCGCCCTGAATGACCGTTTTGCACCCGTTGATGATGCAACATTAGCGGATCTGCGTTTACGTCTTGAAACCACCGGTTATGTAGGCAACGACCGTTATATGTTAAAAGCGGATCTGTATGCTGATGGTGTTGATCAGGGGCTGAGGGGGGATCTGCGTGAAGCGTCCTATACCCTGACGCCGATTGATCGCACTGACCTGAAACTGGGGCAGCAGGTGCTCACCTGGGGAACCGGGGATCTGCTGTTTCTCAATGATCTGTTCCCGAAGGACTGGCAGTCATTTTTTTCTGGGCGGGATACCGAGTATCTGAAGGCTCCGGTGCTGGCGGCCAAAGCCAGCTATTATGGTGAGTCTGCCAGCCTCGATCTGGTCTGGATGCCGGATTATACCTCCGACCGCTATATTAACGGCGAGCGTTTCTCATGGTTTTCGTCACAGGCGGGACATAACGTCGCAGCGCCGGTGGGGCGAATTGATGCTGACGAACCCGCCAACAGTTTCAATAATGGCGAGTTTGCTGCCCGGCTGTCAGGATCTGTCGAGAGTACCGAGTGGGCGCTGTATGGCTATCGGGGATTTCAGAAGCAACCCAATGCACTGGATAGTGCCGGAAACCCTGTGTTTACCCGTTTGAATGTGCTCGGTGCCAGCGTACGGGGAAATCTGGGTTCCGGGTTAGCCAATGCAGAGGTGGCGCTGCACCTGGCCGAAGATAACGACGGCAGAGATCCCTATAAACCGAATAGTCAGTTTCGCCTGTTACTCGGCTATGAGCGGGAATTGCTGCCCAAACTGACGCTGGGATTGCAATATTACCTGGAACAAACTCTCGATTATGCTGAGCTTGAAGCCGCTTCCCCGTCACCTTATAACCCGGAAGAATACCGCTATCTTTATACCACCCGGTTAAACTATCGGATGTGGCAGGATAATCTGGTCTGGTCGATGTTTGTGTTCTATTCCCCCAGTGACGATGATTATTATGCGCGGCCATCGGTCAACTATCGCTACAATGACTCCCTGAGTTTTGATCTGGGGGCAAATCTGTTCGGTGGTGAAAAGTCGCATACATTTTTTGGTCAGTTTGAGGATGCCAGTAATCTGTATGGTCGGGTGCGATACGCCTTCTGACGGGACATAACGATAAAAAAAACCGGGCATTGCCCGGTTTATGCGTTTAATGTTGCTGTTATCGGATGACGCTCTTATTCAGCTGAATCTGCGGTTTTTGCCGGGTCAGCATTCATCAGCGTGTCCATCAGCGTGACAAGTTTCTCCTGTACCTTGGTGTACGTCGTATCAATATTGGTGGCGATATCGCCTTCCAGAACGTCCAGGCCGTCAAGAATGTTACGGGCTTCAGCAAATCCCTGATCAATACCACCAGAAATAACCTCGACAAAGCTTTCTACCTGCGTCTGATAATCCATTTCCGGGTGCTGATTCTGATAACTACTGAAGAAGTTAGCACTGAGAGAGACAATCCGCTCAGCGGTTGCCCCGGGACTGATATCCAGGCCGGAATCATAAGCTTTCTGAATTGGAGAGGAGCCCAGGTCGGTCTCCAGCACTTTATTTAATTCATTAACAGCGGTACGAAACAGCAGCTCCATTGAATCATTACCTGAGGAGATACTGACCTCCAGAGAGGCCTGCAAAATTGCCTGATTCTGTTCGTTTTTGGTCTGCTGTTTTGCTGATAACTCTTCAGTTGGCTTATTGCGCCCGGTTACCGACTGATTCTGTATTGAATTGATTTCCATGTCACCTCCTTTGCTGATGTTGCAGGGACGAACGTTAAGAGGTTCATACGTTAAGAACCGTATTCTTTAAAAACGATGCGCGTCAGGTGCGTTATGTTTTTAAGCTATTAATATGCTTTCACCCGCTTAAAGTTTAGTCTATCTGATATGTCACACAATGTTATCGGCCGCTGGTGGGTTTTTATGCGTGAAAGTTTTTCATGCGGCGGCTGCCCTGGGTGTGCGTGGTTGTGCGATATGACAGGCAACCGAACGGTTACGCCCCTGTTGCTTGGCCAGGTAGAGTGCTTCATCCGCTTGTTTTATCACCGCCTGATAGTTTTTATGCTGCTGGGCTTTCTCGCACAGGCCGATACTGATAGTGACCTTCAGGCTGTCAGGGGAGCCGTCTGCACCGTTACGTTGCTGACGACCCTGTTTCTCATTGCCGGGACGGCCTTTATCGCGAATCCGCATCGGATACGCTTCAATGGTGGTACGCACTTTCTCTGCGATCTCAATGGCGCTGATCTCATCCATTTTCCTGAATACCATAGTGAACTCTTCGCCGCCATAACGGAATACACTCGCGCCCCGGGCCGCAAGTTTCATCTGGCTGGCCACCATCTTAAGTACCTGATCCCCAACGTCATGGCCGTAGGTGTCGTTGAATTTTTTAAAATGGTCGATATCCACCATTCCCAGAGTGTAGTGACGCCCGGCACTCAGGAGTGTGTTTTCCAGCGCCCGCCGTCCGGGTAGGGCAGTTAACTCATCGATAAACGCCATGCTGTAGGAGTTGAACAGCACAGTAAACAGAATGAGTATTAGCGCCAGTGAGCAGCTGAGAACCGAGATGGCGGGTTCACTGAATAACGCCATCATCGCCGCCATCATCAGTGTAATGATGACTAAGCAGGCATCAGCGAGGGTGGCCCGAAACCAGAGAATGACAACTCCCAGCAGGGCAGTTATTGCAAATGCTGAAGCCGACCACTGGCTCAGCAGATAGGGGTCGGTAAACATCTGTATCAGCCCTATGGGGAGTTCGCTGAACCCGTCTGCAAGCGAGCCACTTTGTGCCGCTATCCAGAACAGCAGATAACCGCCGATGATCAGGGGTAGATGTCTGCAGAGCCAGCGAGTGCTCAGACCACGCTCTGGAAGAAAGTTAATGACCAGTTGCAGCAGCGGGAATAGCAGGCTGATACAGCTGAACAAGACAAAGTTAGAGGGTTGGCTCAGGCTGCTTTGCAGTTGATTCTGAATCAATAAATAGAGGCAGAGCAGATTAACCGTTGTTAACAATAACCGGCCCTGATTAAAGCTGATGCAGAGCACCACAGACAGGCCTCCGAGCAGGGGCGGAAGATAGCTGAATAGCCGTTGTTCGGTAAAGCTAAGGTTATGCAACTGGCTGTGTATGAACGGCGCCAGCAGCATCAGTAAGACACCAGGTAACATTAGCTTGATTATTTTCTGCAGGTTATAACGCAGCACCGTGGCCTCCACTTCATTAACAACTGAATCCTACCATGTTGCTAGGGTTTAGTGATCAGATGTGGCCTGTCTTTACTGCTTTGAGTGATGTGTTGGCTATTGGCGAGGAGGGGGCCGGTTAAATTTGTCCGGGCCAGTCAGCGAAAGGGGAGCGATAAAAAATGCCGCACGGGGCGGCATTTAGCAACGTGTCAGCCGGTTAAACTGTTTTTTTAAACCCCATCAGAGATGCGATGGTGAATGCCGGGCACCAGCCAGTGAATGCAGATTGCAGCAGACTGGCACCGACGACGGCAGTGATGTACAGCAACCACTGTGGAGCAGCAAACCAAACAACGGCAGCAACGGTTAGTAAGACGGCGGCTCCTGCGATCATGTGGACTCCCTGATGGACACTCATACCGTTAGCACAGGTCTGTTCTTTCAGCTTCAGCATACGAAATACTGTGATCGCCGGGCACCACTTAGTAAATGCTGATTGCAGCAGGTTAAGCCCGACAAAGCCGGTGAGGTAGTACCAGGCTGGATTCAGGTATGTTCCCAGCGCCAGGCTGATAAGAATGACAGAGCCGGCCAGCAGGCGAAGGGCAGCGTTAAGAGTCATAGGGGTAACCTCGAATTAAATAGTGGATGTTTTGTTATCGGTGCCAGAACCGATTCGTTCTGCTAGCACCGGTTTTCATGCCAATTATTATATATTAGAGAATGTTAATATAAAAGCTAATCTATTGTCGCTGTTCAGACGTTAACGGCGGGGATGACAGTGTGGTAGCGTATTTACGCTGGGGATGAAATACTGCATCACTTATACTGCTCAGATCAACAGACGGGGTTGGCAAAATAGTGATGCTGACTCATGTCGAAAGGATAAACCGCTAGAGGAGGTTCTGTTATGGATATCAGCAAAATTCTGGTGAACATCGATTACGGTAAAGATTGTAGTCCGATACTGGAGAAAGCGTTGCGGTTGGCAGAGGGGAGCGGTGCCAGGGTCGAGTTGTTCTGTTGTTGTTATAACCGTTCATTGCATGACAGCTATCTGTTTGATCAGGCATCCCTGGTGAACGCTGAGCATGCCTATCTGCATCATACCGAAGCGGAATTAGAGCAGCATTGTGAACCCTTTGAGGAGTGTGGTATCGACGTCGATCTAGACCTTTGCTGGCAGCGGCACCGGGCAGAAGCGCTGGTTCGCAAAGTATTGCAGTATCAGCCTGATATTGTGCTACATCAGATAGAGCAGCACAGTCGTCTGGGGCATTACATTTTCGATCAGAGCGACTGGCAACTGATCCGAGAGTGCCCTGTGCCATTGCTATTGGTTAAACAGAAAGCCTGGTCTGATGGTGGTCATGTGGCGGCTGCCGTTGATCCTTTCCATGAATGTGACCGCCCGGCTGCACTGGACAAAACGATACTGGAGACGGCGCGTCAGATGGTTCAGACCCTTGAGGGTGACCTGAAAGTGATGCACAGTTTTAATGTACTGCCTCACTCCGCTATCTTTGATGAACACCTGGTGGCCGATTTTGAAGGTATGCAGCGTCAGGTGAGGGCGGCACATGTTGCCGCCCTGGCAAACCTGCTGGAACCTTATGGTCTGACAACTGATAGTCCTGCGGTGACATTGAAAGAGAAAGAGGCTCATCATGCGCTTCTCGAATATGTTGATGAAGCCCACATCGATATTCTGGTAGTCGGTGCCGTCGCACGCGGATTGCTGGACCGGATACTGGTGGGTAGTACCATCGAACGGATTCTGGATGAACTACATGCTGACCTGTTGGTCATTAAGCCGGCGGATTTTGTCTGTCCGGTGACGGCCTGAACTAATAATGATTCGGTCAGTTTGCAGGGGCCGTGGCCCCCTTAAAGCTACCGTTTCAGTGTCTGGGATTACTTAAAACTGGCCCAGATGGGAGCATGGTCTGATGGTTTTTCCATCGCGCGAATGTCGTAATCGATATTAGCATCGACACACCGCTGGTAGAGAGACTCTGTTGCCAGTACCGCATCAATACGCAGGCCGCGTTTAGGCGTGTCCTCAAATCCCTTGCTGCGATAATCGAACCAGCTGAACAGATTGTCGGCATCTGGATGGATTTTACGGAAGGTATCTTTCAGCCCCCAGCCTAATAGTCGTGCCAGCCACTCGCGCTCTTCTGGCTGGAAACTGGTTTTGCCGGTTTTCAGCCAGCGCTTACGGTTAACGTCGCCAATACCGATGTCGATATCTTCCGGTGATATATTCAGGTCGCCCATGACGACCAGTGGTTGTGCCGGATCACACTGCTGCTCAAGATAGTTTTGCAGATCATTATAATATTTGCGCTTGGCCGGATATTTGATCTCATGAGCAATGTTTTCTCCCTGAGGAAAATAGCCATTCAGCACCTTCACCCGGGTACCTTCGATATCGTACTCGCCAATGATCATTCGTTTCTGCGCATCGTCGTCATCGTCAGGAAAACCTTTTTCCAGACTAACAGGCGGACGTTTAGAGATCAGGCAGACGCCATAATGGCCTTTCTGACCATGATATTCCACATGATAACCAAGTGCGGTAATCATCTCTGTCGGAAACTCATCATTATGCACCTTGGTTTCCTGAATACCGATAACATCGGGCTGATGTTTCTCTATCAGCGCTTTAATCTGGTGGGGGCGGGCACGCAGGCCGTTAGTATTAAATGAGATCAGTTTCATGATAAATCCAAAGGAAGGTCAATACATAAGAATAGAGTGGCGCTTAACTTAACCTTCGTCAGGTCAAAGTGCAAACCCCAATCCATTGAAAAACCCTATTACATATTTTGCCTAACTTTATTGGCATCGTCGGACGACAACAGGTAGATTATTGCCCATAGATTGTTATCAGACTGTTCAACGTTATCGGAACAGCCTTTTTGTTAATTGTTATGAGTGTTAAGGGGATGCCTGTGGCTGAGTTTGATTTTGACCTGTTTGTGATTGGTGCCGGTTCTGGCGGTGTTCGGGCTGGACGTATGGCTGCAGCGATGGGGGTTCGGGTCGGTATGGCAGAAGACCGTTACCTGGGCGGCACCTGTGTCAATGTGGGCTGTGTGCCTAAGAAACTGTTTGTCTATGGTTCTCATTTTAGTGAAGAGTTTGAAAATGCTGCCGGATTTGGCTGGACAGTGGCGCAACCGACTTTTGACTGGCCGACATTGCGCGACAATAAAACGAAAGAGATTGAACGGCTGAACGGGATTTACCGCAATATGCTGGTTAACTCCGGTGTTAATCTGCTGGATGGCCGGGCGCGTATCACCGGCCCTAATACAGTTGAAGTATCTGGTAAACAATACAGTGCTGAGCGCATTCTTATTGCTACTGGTGGCTGGCCTTATGTCCCTGATTTCCCAGGCAACGAGCATGTGATCAGTTCTAATGAAGTATTCTATCTTGATCAGTTCCCCAAGCGGGCCATTGTCGTTGGTGGTGGTTATATCGCGGTTGAGTTTGCCGGAATCTTCGCCGGTCTTGGTGCTGAAACATCGCTGATTTATCGTGGCGATATGTTCCTGCGGGGCTTCGATCAGGAGGTGCGTGAATTCACCGCTGAGGAAGTTGCAAAGAAAAATGTGAAGCTGCGTTTTAACAACAATATTGAAAAGATTGAGAAGCAGGCTGATGGTTCATTGCTGGCGCACCTGACTGATGGAACGACTCTGGAAGCCGACACCATTATGTATGCCACCGGCCGGGTACCTAACGTGATGGATCTCGGACTGGAAAATATCAGCCTTGAGCAGAAATCTAATGGGGCGATTGTGGTAAACGATCAGTTCCAGACCGCTGAACCGTCAGTTTATGCTATCGGTGATGTGATCGACCGGGTGCAACTGACCCCTGTCGCGCTGGCGGAAGGAATGGCGCTGGTGCGTAATCTGTATGCGGGTCAAAACCAGCAGGTGGACTATGATCTGATTGCGACGGCGGTGTTCTGTCAGCCAAATATTGGTACGGTTGGGCTATCAGAAGAAAAAAGTCGTGAACTCTATGAAAATGTCGATGTCTATAAGTCTACGTTCAGAGCAATGAAACATACGCTGAGCGGCAGTGATGAGAAAACCTTCATGAAAATGCTGGTTGATCGTGACAGTGACAAGGTGCTTGGGGTGCATATGGTTGGCCCCGACGCCGGTGAGATTATTCAGGGCATTGCTGTAGCACTGAAAGCCGGCGCCACCAAGGCGGTATTTGATACCACCATTGGTATTCACCCTACTGCTGCTGAAGAGTTTGTGACGATGCGTGAACCAGCGAGTTAAGTGACCTTCATCGACTATTACCCCGGCTGCTCTGCAGACCGGGGATTTTTTTGCCTCTGTTTCCGCTGTTTATAATTCAGCGGTGCTGGATAATATTTGTGATGCCAGAATGGCACACCTCAGATCAGGTTATTGCTAATGTTTGTATCAGGCGTGATCGGCGATCTGTACGTTATTTCGTCCGGCTTTCTTGGCCCGATAAAGCGCCGCATCAGCACGGGCAATGAGATTTTCCGGCGATTCATCCCCCTGTAACCGGGCAACGCCGAAAGAGGCTGTGACTGAGCTGATAGTCTCTCCACTTTTTTTCTGTGTAATACGGATAGCTGCCACTTTTCTGCGGACTGATTCTGCCAGTTCGCAGGCAACGGGTATCTCTATGCCGGGGAGTAACATGGAAAACTCTTCCCCGCCAAAGCGAACAGGTAACAGGGGTTCAGGGCATTCCGCTTTGATGAGTTTAGCAACATATTGCAATACTTTGTCGCCCATTTGATGCCCGTAGGTGTCATTAAACTGTTTGAAAAAATCAATATCGAGCATTATCAGTGAAACATTGGGGTTCGGTTTTGCTGCCAACTGGCCGATCTCTGTATCAAAGACTCTGCGGTTATACAGTCCAGTGAGTGGATCAATAGTGGCCTCTTCACGTGATCGGTTGAGCTCTTTTTTCAGCTCACTGATCTCAGCCTGAGCTTCATCCATTTTCTGCTGAAACCGTCGTGTACTTTCGCTGATGGTTTCGGTGTTGACGGTTAAATGCCTGATAATCGATTCGAGGGACTGATCACTGCTGCTGTCTTTGAGTGCCGCAAGACTGTCTGTGAGGACCTCATTGTAAGCCTCGGTATTCTGTACCGTGGAAGACGCGCTACTTTCAAGATCGCCCATGACTGACAGCAGGGCTTTATGCACCATTTCGGCGTTTTCCACCTCATCTTTTATGAGGAAGTCCCGGAAAAGTTGTTCACTGACCCGCTGCGGGCAGGAGCCATACATTTTCAGAATCTTGTCCATCTGCTGATTAAGTGCAGGCAGGGTTTTGGACACATAGGCATACCAGAGGGCATAATTGAGCGGTGTTGGTGGAATGCCGTTGTTGATCATGAGGGGGATTGCCAGACGAAGATATTCAGTTGCCTGCCTGGTATTATCTGCGAACTTCATACAGCCTTTTCCTATATCGCCAGAATCTGTAAGTTGATGATTGCGTTAGAGAATACCACCATTTTTATCAAAAGGTAGCCTGTCTGGTGTGCTTATCAGCGGCTCAAGCAAACAATTGTTTGAAATAGACTGAAATCTATTGGTTGTTAGCGACTCAATGCACATTTATTTATTTTTCAGAATCGTTAATGGTTAAACAATCCCCGACGCTCTACGGTTTATTCAACATACCGAAACATATGCTTTTGCTGTGAAATGCGCAGCGCAGCCTGGTCAGCGGTCAGTGCACGGATGTCTGCTGATCAGCTTAGCTGATATGCAGGGTAATCTGGTGCTGGAAAGGGATCAGTGCCTCTTCGAAGGCTTGCTGCCGGTGCGCCTCCAGTTTTGCTGTCAGGGTGAGGTTTTCGCCAAAAGTGCGTTCACACTGACTCAGCTGAAACAGATTTATCAGATGTTCTAACTCTCCGGTGAGGGTGTAGGGCGCTGTCAGCCTGATGGCTACCGTGGCAATCACCGCCTCCGTCGGCAGCTCATTCAAGGCGTCCTGTACTGATTGAGAGTAGGCCCGCGCCAGGCCTCCTGTGCCGAGTTTAACACCACCGAAATAGCGGGTAGTGACGGCGCAGAGGTTACCCAGATGGCTGTGCCTCAGCACATTCAGCATCGGCTGCCCTGCAGTACCTTTGGGTTCGCCATCGTCGCTACAGTTCCATTGGTGCGCATCGTCAGGGGCACCGGCAACATAGGCCCAGCAGTGATGATTGGCTTTGGGGTGAAGGGCTCGAACCGATTCGATGAAACGCATTGCGTCATCCCGGTCGTGGACCGGTTGAATATCAGCAATAAACCGGCTTTTTCGTATTTCCAGCTCGATGCTGTGGGATCGGGCTGGACGTCGATAATCCATTAGTTAGCGCTCATTGAACATAACATAGCTGTCAGAGTTTGGGTGGTTGATATCCCTGCCACAGGCGGATGCTACGGAACCAGCTGTGCTGTTTAAATAACTCAGCCAGATCGGCTTCAAGCGTTTTCATATCGATCTTCTGGTTGGCAGGCGTATCCAGCAACATCAGCTCAATTTCAACAGAGTCTCTGCGGTAATAGAGTGCCAGCCGGCTGATGCCCAGCTCCGGGTGTCCGGCCTGGTCAAGCAGTTCCCAGAGTACGCCACTGATCTCCGTACGAATCGGCAGGTGAGTTGAGTTATCGAGTCCTTCGTCATCATCGTAAGTGTCGATGTGAAAAATGATATGTCCTATATCCTCAAACTCATTCATCAGCTGAGACACCGCCTTATCGCCGATATAGTGCCCTTCAGAGGCGCTCAGGTGGGGAGCCACCTGCAGGTGCATCTCCAACAGGCTCTGGCTGCCCATGCTGCGGCTTTTAAAACTATGCACGCTGAGAATGCCTTCAACCCGCATAATGACATCGGTGTAGGCTTGCGTCTGTTCTTCGGGCAGGGCGGTATCCACCAGTTCGAGAATGCTTTTCCAGGTCAGGTCCCAACCGACCTTGGCAATGATGGCGGCCACGGCTACCGCTGCAACTGAATCCAGCCAGCCCAGGCCTGCCATTGCCCCGGCAACACCGAAAAATACCACGATAGAGGAGAAAGCATCGGTGCGGCTATGCCAGGCATTGGCGATGATGAGATCAGACTTAATCCGCTTGCCAACGGCGAGGGTGTAACGATAGATCGCTTCTTTAGCAAACACCGACAGGGCTGCAATCAGTAGTGCAGGCCATTCGGGTAACTGTATTTCCTCAGCACGGAATATGGCCATCAGGCTTTCATAGGCCATGGCGCCGGCAACGGCGATGAGGATACAACCCAGAATGACAGTACCGATGGTTTCAAAGCGAGCATGTCCCCAGGGGTGTTCTTCATCGGGTTCCTGATGGGAATATTTAATAATCCACACCACCAGAAAGTCGGTTACCAGGTCAGACAGCGAGTGAATGCCATCGGCAATCAATGCGCTGGAGTGAGCTAACATACCGAAAACGATTTTAAGCACACCAAGAATGGCATCGATAACCGAACCGATAATGGTAATGCGCTGTGCCTGCGACTGTTTACTGCGTGTTTCTGACATGAGTTAAAAAAGGCCTGATTCTGGAAGAGGGAACATGTTAAGTGGTACAGCACGAATTGGCCAGTTGAAAGCAGGTTTTTGTAATTATTTTTTACAAAAAAGTGGTTGACTTCTTGCCGTCACAGCAATGACGCGGAATTGAAATAGTTATTGGATAAATATCTGAAACTATTCATTTGATCCATGTCAATATTATATAAACCATTGATTTATAAGAAAATAAACAATTGATTAAAAAGTGATCAGATTGTATGGATCTGCGAACTCACGGGTTATACGGAGGGGTAATAGAAGGGTACCCACAACGTTATCCACAGCTAATGTGGGTAGATTGGGGTAGCCCTTTATTTCTGTGTATTCTGGCGGTTGTCACAGAGCATTATGAGCCCTAATATAGGCGCTCTTTAAACTGGCTGAGGGAGTTATCTCATATGCAGGGCGGCACTACACTTTCGCTGTTATTACCGGTTGCTCTGTTTATTATTATGCTGGGCATGGGGTTGACGCTCAAACCCGCTGACTTTTTATCTCTGCGGTACCGTCCGGTTGCCATTATCACCGGCGTCGTACTGCAGCTGGTGTTTCTGCCGCTGCTCGCCTGGCTGGTTGTGTCGGTGCTGGCCCTGCCAGTGGCGCTGGCTGCCGGATTACTGATTGTGTCTTTTGCACCAGGCGGCGCGACTTCCAACATGATCAGCTATCTGTGCCGTGCTGATACGGCTTTGTCGATCTCCTTAACGGCAATCACCAGCCTGATTATACCTTTTACGCTTCCCTGGCTGACCTGGTTCACTCTCGAGCATCTGCTGGGACAGGGAGTGATGGTGGAGTTACCACTGTTAAGCACGATTATGAAGCTGGTTATGGTAACCCTGTTGCCGGTAGCAATAGGTGTGCTTATACATCAGCGTTGGCCACATACCTGTGCTCAGTTGCAACGGCCGTTAAAAATTCTTTCGCTGCTGTTTATGTGTATTGTGGTGGTGATGATCAGCTGGGCGAACCGCTCGGTGTTACCGCAGCTCTTGCCGGCCCTGAGTCCGGCGATTATTCTCCTGGCCAGCAGCGCAATGCTGCTGGCGATGCTGATTGCCCGCTACTTACTACGATTGAATACAGAGACGGCGCTGACCCTGGGGATTGAAACGAGCGTTCAGAATGCGGGCACGGCGTTGATGGTGACCAGCACAATACTGCAACAACCGGAGATGTCTCTCGCGGTGTTACTCTATGGCATTCTGATGCAGGTACCGGCGGTATTGCTGGTGCTCTGGCGTAATAGTCCGGCGAGTTTGCGCGCGGCTTTAGTCAATGCCAAGTAGCTTATGGGTTTGTAAACTCAGTTTCCACTGCGGGTTAGCCAGGCAATAACGGATACTGTCCTGGGTGTTCATGCGCTGCATCGGGCCATCCATTGCCTGCAGATAGAAGTGTGTGAACGGCAGATGGGCAAATTGTTCAGGCTGGGCAAGGGGTTGCGGATATACCAGCTTTAGTTCGTCTCCCTTCTGTTGCACCAGCGGGGCATCGGCCTTAGGGCTAACACAGATCCAGTCTATCTCATCGGGCACCGGCAGGGTGCCATTGGTCTCTACCGCTATCTCAAAGCCCTGCTGATGCAGTGCTGCGATGAGTGCAGCATCAAGTTGCAGCAGCGGTTCACCACCGGTACAGACGACATAAGGCTTACCCTGAAGCCCTTCAGGGCTGTTGGGCCAGAAGCTTTTTACCCGCTGTGCCAGGGCGTCTGCTGAGCCGAATTTGCCACCATTCTGGCCATCGGTACCGATAAAATCGGTATCACAAAAATCGCACACCGCTTTACTACGATCCTGTTCCCGACCGGACCATAGATTGCAACCGGTGAAACGACAGAAAACGGCGGGGCGTCCTGCTTGTGCACCTTCACCCTGAAGGGTGTAGAAAATCTCTTTTACGCTGTAACTTTTACTCACGGAACGGTCCTGATCTGCTGGATGGGCGTAGTCTACACAGTGACCAGCATAGTTCAAATAGTAAGCCCGACAATACCTTTAAATAGTACACGTTATCTGCGGGTCAGTTTGATTAAGCGGCTACAGGCTACACAATATCAGTGCTGAATCGGGGCTGATCTACAGATAAAAAAACCGGACAGCTGTCCGGTTTTCCGTGCGGCACCGGCTAGTATCAGGGCCGCTGTGCTTCGCCGCCAAACGCTTCGGTGAGTGCCGGAATCAGACGGGTCAGCTCCAGAGACATCTGCACAAACTCGGCATCAAACTGAGCAAATGCTTCATCCGGGCTGTCCTGGTCGAGCTTCTCTTTCAGCTGGTCTGACAGCTTGATACGTTTAATGCACAGATCATCCTGAAGAATAAAGTTCAGGCTTTCCTGCCATTCGAGGGAGAGTTTGACGACGCGCTTACCTGCTTCAAGGTGATGACGGATCTCATCACTATCCAGATCCTGCCCTTTGCAGCGGATGACGCCGGTTTCTACTGCGCTGTCACGCAGCTCGCACTCGTCCATAGGCTCCAGCCCTGCGTAGCGGCTTTCAGGTTGCTCCAGCCAGCCAGACATGACAGCAGAGGGGGATTGATTAACATCAGGCAGAACGACTGGCAGAGAGCCTAACAGGCTGCGCAGATGGCTCAGTAGTTCTTCAGCCCGCTTATGACTGCTGGCATCAACAATCAACAGATTGTGCTGCGGCGCGATGAGTGCCCAGGTTGTCTGAAATTTACTGAATGCCCGTGGTAGCAGATCAAGAACGATCTCATCTTTGAGCTGATCTTTCTCTTTCTTATAAACTTTACGCGCCTGTTCATCTTCGATCACTTTGACCCGGTTATCCAGCTGTTGACGGATGACCTGCGAGGGAATGATTTTGTCCTCTTTCTGAGCGGCGATCAGCATGTAGCCGTTACCCGCATGTACCAGCATATCGGACAGTCCGCTGCTGGGGCTCACCCAGCCAAAGCGACTCAGTTCCTGACTGCCGCATGGGGTAAAGATTTTCTCACTGAGTTTTTCTTCAAGGGCTTCAGGTGTATAGCTGAACGGCTGTGTGAAACGATAAAAGATGGCATTTTTGAACCACATAAGATAAGCCCTTAGTAACAGATAAAAAAAGAGAGAGTATTGTAAAGAGATAAGTAAGCGGCGAACAGGACTGATCTGTAGAATTGCCGATATGTTGCGGCAGGAGTTTGCGAGGCTGTCGATGTTGGGGAAGCTACTGTCAATAGCTTCCCTGTCATACATCAGAGGCCTTCGTATGCCAGCAATGTGTAAACCGGAATACCGCTTTGCTGCACCAGTTCTGAACCTTTCAGATCGGGCAGGTCGATCAGTGCAGCCGCTTCGTAGACCTCAGCGCCCAGCTCTTTGATGATCGTGCTGGCCGCCAGAATTGTACCGCCGGTTGCGATCAGATCATCAAAGATCAATACCTTATCACCAGCGGAAACCGCATCAACCTGCATCTCAACCGCTGCAGTCCCATATTCAAGTGCATATTCACGGTGGATGGTTTTACCGGGGAGCTTGCCTTTCTTGCGCACCAGCACCAGAGGGATGTTGAGCTGGTAAGCGATTATAGACCCAAACAGAAAGCCACGGGCATCGATACTGGCGATGTGCGTCACCTCAGTGCCAATGTAACGCTGAATGAACGCGTCGGCGATCATTCTTAGCGCCTTAGGGTCTTTAAACAGCGGGGTGATATCTCTGAACATTACGCCGGGTTCTGGCCAGTCCGGAATCGTACGCATGACTGACTTGATATAACATTCATCGAAACTCATCGGTATTACCTTAAAGACGGTGGGTGGCTAAAAAATAATACCCGCAATCAGCGGGCATTTTTTGATGCTGACGGAGATCACGTATGCGGGCAGGTTTGCTCATCACACGGTTCAAGGTCCTGGGATTCGCCGGACAGGTTATAGATCTCATCCAGATTACTCAGTTCGATCTCTTTACCGTCAACCCGGACTAACTCCATTTTCTGGAATCGGGTGAAGATGCGGCTAACGGTTTCGACAGCCAGACCGAGGTAGTTGCCGATCTCGTTGCGGGACATCGACAGACGGAAATGGGTTGCTGAGTATCCACGGGCTTTGAAACGGCTGGAGAGTTTTACCAGGAAGGTAGCGACTCGCTGTTCAGCATTTTTCTTACTTAGCAGCAGCATCATCTGCTGATCATCGCGGATCTCTTTACTCATCGTGCGCAGAATCTGACGCCGCAGTTCTGGCATCTGCCCGGATAGCTCATCCAGACGCTCAAAGGGGATTTCACAAACGGTGGTGGTTTCCAGCATCTTTGCAGAAACAGGGTACTGTTCATTGTCAAAGCCGCTCATCCCAACCATTTCGCCAGGGAAGTAAAAACCAGTAATCTGCTCTTCTCCCTCATTGGTCAGTGTGTAGGTTTTAATCGTGCCTGCACGGATCGCGTAGACGGAAGAGAATGTTTCTCCCTGATGGAACAGATGTTCGCCTTTTTTCAGCGGTCGGCTTTTGTCGATAATATCGTCCAGCCGGTCCATCTCTGTCATATTCAGGGACACAGGCAGGCATAAAGAACTCAGACTGCAAGTACTGCAATGAGCCTGCCTTAAGCTATGTAGTTTCCCTTCAGATGCCTTATGGTTTCCCATAACAATGTCCTGTTTTCGTTGTGTTGTTTGACTTTGCTTGTCAGTGATTATCCACTAAATCGGCAACAGGGTGAAGTATTTCCCGTATCAAATAATACGGGAATACCCTCTGGTTGGCTGTTCTTTTGGAATATAAGCATCAAATGCCATGCAAATCCGACGTATCAACAGGCGTCCGGCAGGGGTGACTTCGATGCTATTATCAGTGAGCTTTACCAGTCCGTCACCGGTGAACCGCTCAAGCTCCTGTAACTCTTCAGCAAAGTAGTCGGGGAAACTGATATTAAACTGTTGTTCAATATCAGCCATGTTAAGTTCGAAGTGGCAGATCAACTGGGTGATAACCATCCGGCGGATGCGATCATCAGGGGTCAGTGTGACACCGCGTTTGATGGCGTAGTGATGATCCTCAACGGCAGCCGTATAAGCGCCCATATCATGTTCATTCTGATAGTAGACATCGCCAATCTGGCTGATTGATGACACGCCCATAGCGACCAGATCACAGTCACTGTGAGTGGTGTAACCCTGGAAGTTTCGGTGAAGTTTGCCGTTTTGCTGAGCCAGGGCCAGCTCATCATCTGGTTTGGCAAAATGGTCCATACCGATATACACATATCCGGCACCGATTAATTTGCTGATGGTGGTTTCCAGAATCGCCAGCTTGGTTTCAGGGCTGGGCAGATCTTCCGCTTTGATATGGCTTTGAGAGCGAAAACGATCCGGCATGTGAGCATAGTTGAACACAGAGAGGCGGTCAGGGCTGAGCTCAATGATGGTATCCAGGGTTTTGATAAAGCTTTCAAGGCTCTGATGCGGCAGACCATAGATCAGATCGATGTTGATAGAGCGGAATCCCAGCCTGCGGGCTTCATGCAGCACATCGGCAATCTCTTCGACGGGTTGAACCCGGTTGACCGCCTGCTGAACCTCAAGCTCAACATCCTGCACACCGAAACTGACCCGGTTAAAGCCGATCTCCCGTAACACTTTGAGCTTTTCATGATCGACTTCCCGGGGATCAATCTCGATCGAGTAGTCACCGGAATCGTCATCCAGCAATTTGAAGTTTTGCCGCAGTTTTTGCATCAGTTCGATCATCTGATCGTTGCTGATAAAGGTCGGTGTACCGCCACCAAAGTGGAGCTGCTCAACGGTGCGATCATCTGAATACCATGCAGACAGTTGCGCCATCTCTTTGTAAAGCGTATCCAGGTAGGGCTGGGCTTTTTTACGGTTGCGGGTGATCACTTTATTGCAGGCACAGTAATAGCAAACATGCGCACAGAAAGGGATGTGTACATAAAGAGACAGCGGTGCATTACGATCAGCTGTTTTCTGTCCGGTGCTTACAAGGTCGTCAGCCGACAGGTCAGGGTTGAACTGAATTGCAGTAGGGTAAGAAGTGTACCGGGGGCCGGACAGGTCATAGCGGCGGATCAGATCAAGATCCCATTTAATCAGATTATTCTGGGTCACAACATTTCTCACTTATACTGCAAAGGGTCGATTATAGAGATTTTAACCATCCCGGTATTGATGTTTATCAAGCCAGACTCAAACCCAGTCCCTGCCAGGGGATGGTATACAGGCCGAAAAGCATAATCAGTAGTCCGGCAATTGTTTGAGCTTTACGATTTTTTAACAAGGCCTGTACCTGACTGGCGAGAAGTCCTGTGGCAAACATCGCAGGTACGGTGCCCAGGCCGAAGCAGGCCATTAGCAGGGCCGATGTTTTCCAGTTGCTGTTGGCGGCACCGACACTCCAGATTAGCGTGCTGTAGACCAGGCCGCAGGGCAACCAGCCCCACAGCGCACCCAGCGCGAGCGCCTGAAGCGGCGTGCGTACGGGGAGTAGTTTGCGGCTGAGCGGTTGAATATGCCGCCAAATCCGGTTTCCCTGTTTTTCTAAATAAGTCAGGACTTTCCAGATCTGCGCCACATAGAGGCCCATTAAGATCAGAATGACGCCCGCCAGACTTCGTAAAAACAGTGTTGCTTCGGGTGAACTGATCAGCCAGCCAATGCTGCCCAGAAACGCACCAGCCAGGGCGTAGCTGGCGATACGGCCGGCATTAAATCCAAGTAACAACAGTACCGGGCTCTGGTTTTTGCGATCGATACCCATCGCCACCGCACTGGAGATACCTCCGCACATACCCAGGCAATGGGCACTGCCCAACAGGCCCAGTAGTAACGCAGTAAAAAGGGATAGAGGCTCGTTCATTGTTGCTCGTCAGATGCCTGTTTTACCGGTTTTGGTAGTTTCGCTTCGTCCGGAATCAGGTGTTCATCATCGTCATATAAAATGCTGTGAGCTGGCGATTCCAGATCATCTAACTGGCCATTATTAACTGACCAGAAAAACCCCCAGATAGCAACTCCTGCCAGTATCATAGCGATAGGAATAAGCAGATAGATAATTGACATAGTAATACTTCACTCAGATAGTTGTATCTATTCTAACCGATCAGTCCGGTCAAGTTTAGTTAAACGCAGGGCATTACCAACCACCACGAGAGAGCTGGCCGACATTCCGATAGCTGCCATCCATGGGGCAATCATGCCCGCGGCGGCCAGAGGCAGGGCGATCAGGTTGTACATAATAGCCCAGCCCAGGTTCTGACGGATGTTTGACCGGGTGCGTCTGGCCAGGCGTAAGCCTTGTGGCAAACGCATCAGTTCGCCGGATATCAGCACGGCATCGGCATTTGTTTTTGCCAGATCAGTTGCCGATCCCATCGCGATAGAGGTCTGGGCTCCGGCGAGCACCGGTATATCATTAATCCCATCACCGACCATCACCAGCTGTGCGCCTGCGTCTTGCAACTGCTGGATATGCTGTAGTTTTTCTTCCGGACTGACGCCAGAGACGACTTTGTCTATCTTCAGTTCCTGTGCAATATGTTCAACTGCAGCGGAACTGTCACCGGTGAGCATCTGCACTTCGAGTCCCATTTTACGTAATTGTTGTACCGCTATTGCCGCTTGTTTTCGGGCCGGATCGCTCAGGCCAAACCAGGCGAGCGGTTCTGTTTCGCTGGCGAGCAACAGCCATTGGCCATGACTATCAGGAGCATCACTGAAATCCAGTGGTGTACCACAGGCCTGGCTGGCAAAACCGGGTTTGCCGATGAAGAAACGCTGACCTGCAACGTAGCCTTCAAGCCCCATGCCAACATGATTCTTTAATTGCTCTGCGGCAACAACGCTATCCTGATGACTTGCCCGGTGAAACGCTTTGGCGATCGGGTGTTCTGAGTGGGCTTCTAATGATGCGGCAATATTGAGGCATTCCGCTTCTGACAGACCAGAGAGACGCTGTGTATTTTGCAGTGATAAGTTACCTTCAGTAAGGGTGCCGGTTTTATCGAAAACGATATGGGTCGCTTTTGCCAGGCTCTCGAGTACATGCCCCCGGGTAATCAGCAACCCGTGCTGACGCAGGGTTCCGGTTGCTGCCGTTAAGGCTGTGGGGGTTGCAAGTGAAAGGGCGCATGGGCAGGTAACAACGAGAACGGAGAGGGTTACCCAGAATGCATGACCGGGGTTGATTTCCCACCATACCAGGCCGACAGTCGCCGCAACGATCAGAACAGCGGTGACAAAATAGCCGGAAACTTTATCCGCGAGTCGGGCGACTTTAGGTTTTTCATCGTGCGCCCGTTCCAGAAGCCGGACGATAGAGGAGAGTTGAGAGCTCTCGCCAACCTGAGTGACAACCAGTTGAATCGGATTCTCTACATTGATGGTGCCGCCAACAACGGCGTCACCGGGACTTTTGGTTAATGGCAGATACTCTCCGGTGAGGGCTGACTCATCAATACTGCTAGTGCCACTATCAATGAGGCCGTCAGCAGGAATGGTATGGCCGGGTTTAACCAGAATGCGATCGCCTTGCTGTAGCTCATTAGCGGCAACAATTTTCTCGCCGTCATCGGACAGAAGTATTGCGCTGGCGGGCAGCAGGTTGAGTAGCGCATTACCTGCTTTACCGGTCCTGTGGCGGGCTTTCATCTCCAGATAACGGCCTATCAGCAGGAAGAAGGTAAACATACAGACTGAATCATAGTAGACCTCGCCGCTGGCCGTTATCGTTGCCCAGATACTGGCAATATAAGCACCGCCAATAGCGATGGAGACCGGCACGTCCATGGTCAGATGACGGGTACGCAGATCGCGTAAAGCTGCTATAAAAAACGGTCTGGAGGCATAAAACACGACGGGAGTCGCAAGTACCATACTGGCCCAGCGAATAAAATTTTCATAATCGGTTTCCAGGCTTGCCCCTGCGCCGGTATACAGTGCAACAGCCAGCATCATAATCTGCATGGTAAAGACGCCGGAGATGCCCAGTCTGCGCATTGCCAGCTTAGTCTCTTTTTCAAGCAGTTGTTCTTCTTTATCAGGATGATAGGGGTGACCCTGATAACCGATACTGTGCATGGCAATAAAAATGTCGCTGAGCTTGGTCTTTTCCTTATCCCACTGTACACGGGCCCGGTGATTGGTGAGGTTAACACTGATACTGACTACACCATCAAGTGAGCTGATGTGATGCTCCAGCAACCAGACGCAGGCTGCACAGGTAATTCCCTCAATGACCAGTGTCGCCTGTTGGGTGCCGTCGGGCAGATGTGCTACGAAGTGTTTCTGGACACTGCTGTGGTCATAAAGCTCAAATTCAGCCCGCAGTTGCTCCGTGGCGCTGATCGTTTCCGGGGAGGACGCATCGGCCGTGCGATGTTTATAGTAATTTTCCAGGCCACCATCGGCGATGACCTGCGCTACCGCCTGGCAACCCGGGCAACACATTTGCCGTGGTTCGCCATCAATAACAGTAAAAAACTGACTATGTTTAGGGATCTCCAGGCCGCAGTGATAGCAGCCTGATTGATTATGGTGATTACCTTCAGCGGCATTCATGACGGACTACTGATTACCAAATGTAAAGCTTTGCTGATCGTAAGGTGGTTCAACTTCTTCTATCAGTTGCCATGTTTTATCGACAGGGCTGATGATTAGCTTTCGATTACCATTGAGTAATGTCTGTAGTTCGCCCACATAGTGTCCGGGCTTTAGCTGGCGCAGGGGAACGGTTACATCCAGGCTTGCTTTCGTCGGGTGACCAATGGTGAGAATCAGCTGTTCAGGCAGTGCTTCGGCGTCGTTGCTCTGAAGTATCACATTAATATCACTGGTGACTGTGTCAAAGCGCAGTGTGCCGATCAAACCGAGTTGAGTCGCCACCTCTTGTAGCTGGTTATCTTCGTGGAATGCTTTAGCGCGCTTAGTGTATTCCTCCAGCACTACACCATCATTAGTGACAATTGATGCAGTAATGTAAACAGAAGAGTAGAGAACCGTGGCAATGAGTGGGGCTATTATGAACCATAGCCAGGGCTGCTTGTACCAGGGCCCGATTTGTTGGTCAGTCATATGTTTCCTTAAAAAAAGAAATAGCTGCACGGAAGTAAATCCGGCAGCTATTCTAACTCAGTCAACTGGGGGAGGGTAGGCTTTGCTTATCGCTTTGACGGTCCGATAAAGCGGTTTTCTTCCTCAACCAGAATATCCTTATCATCCAGAGCCTGAACGCGGAACATAACATCGTAGTTCGAGCGCTCAAGATAGCGCGGATCTGCCTGTAGACTGATTGGATGATCCAATAGTTCCCCTGAACGGATCATTACTTCACTATCGCCAGACATGGTGATGCCTTCAACACCCGTTACCTGAATGCTGAAGCGGTGATCAGCCTGAGACTTGTTGGCAATTTTGAGAGTATAAACGTTTTCGATCATGCCGTTTGAGGCTTCAACATAAAGTTGACCCCGGTCACGGATAATATCCACTTCCAGTGGGACCCGGTTATAAAGGGTAACGCTAAAGGCGATAAACATTGCACAGATGGCGATGAAATAACCGATCAGTCGAGGTCGGAGGATGTGTGTTTCTCCGCCTTCCAGTGCGTGCTCAGTGGTGTAACGCACCAGACCCCGCTCATAGCCCATACGGTCCATAATATCGTCACAGGCATCGACACAGGCGCCGCAGGCAACACATTCATATTGCAGACCATCACGGATATCGATACCCACAGGGCAAACATGAACACAGTTATCACAATCGATACAGTCGCCGAGACCTTCCGCTTTGTAATCAGCACCTTTTTTACGCTTACCACGATTTTCACCGCGGATATTGTCATAGGAGATGATCAGGGTGTCCTGGTCAAACATAACACTCTGGAAACGTGCGTAAGGGCACATGTAGATACAGACTTGTTCGCGCATCCAGCCGGCGTTGGCATAGGTTGCAACGGTCAGAAATCCAATCCACCAGGTTTCCCATGGGCCAAGATTCCATGACAGGACAGCAGGTGTCAGTTCGCGGATCGGTGTGAAGTAACCAACAAAAGCGATAGCCGATACTGCAGCGATAACTGCCCATAAAGTGTGCTTGGCCGCTTTGCGGGCGATTTTTTCGCCGCTCCAGGGGGCTTTGTCCATCCGCATTCTCTGGTTGCGGTCACCTTCTGTAACACGCTCTGCCCAGATGAAGAACCAGGTCCAGACAAATTGTGGACAAGCGTAGCCGCACCAGAGTCTGCCAGCAAAGACGGTAACAAAGAACAGGGTGAACGCGAGAATGATCAGCAACCAGGAGAGCAGCATGAAATCCTGGGGCCAGAAGGTAAAACCAAATATATGGAATTGTCTGTTGGGAAGGTCAAACAGAACTGCCTGTTGACCATTCCATTGAATCCAGGAAAAACCGTAAAACATCGCCAGCATCAGAAAGCCGGAGATGGTGCGAAAGTTCTTAAAGAACCCTTTGTAGTACTTTACATAGATATGTTCACGCTTGGCATAAAGGTCGAAGTTCTCATCGCCTTTATTACCTTTCGGTGTCACGTCCTTTACTGGTATTTGATTCATACCATTCCTCACCTTCAAGTAGTCGAAATACCAACACTAAAACCACCATGAAAAGGTCTATTAGTGAATTTGAATATTATACGCGGTTTGAGGCAGTAGTTAAGCTGCGGCAAAAAAAAAGCGATATGATTTTCATCATATCGCCTTGTTCATTGATCTAAACCTTACTTGTTTGAAAGGCTGTAAACGTAAGCAGCGATCAAAGTAATTTTGTCGTCGCTTAGCAGATCTTTATGTGCAGGCATAACACCGTTACGGCCTGTACGGATAGTATGACTGATCTCTGCGAAAGACTTACCATACAGCCAGACGTTGTCAGTCAGGTTAGGTGCGCCCAGAGCCTGGTTGCCCTTACCATCAGCGCCGTGACATGCAGTACACAAAGCCTGGAACTGTTGCTTACCGCGAGCAGCCATGTCGGCATCATGCGGCTGACCGCTGAGTGACAATACATAGCTTGCTACATCACGAACACCTTCTTCTCCGAGGACCGCTCCCCAGGCTGGCATAGCACCCTGGCGACCGTTGGCAATGGTCTGCTTGATAGTGGCAGGAGCGCCACCATAGAGCCAGTCATTGTCAGTCAGGTTAGGGAAGCCGTGAGCACCAGCGCCGGTAGCACCGTGACACAGAGAGCAGTTGTTCGCAAACATACGCTGACCGATTTTCAGTCCATCAGGCTGAGCCTGCAGATCTTCAACCGACATTGCTGCGTATTTAGCAAAAACTGGCTTATATACCTCATCAGCGTGAGCCATCTCTTCTTCATACTGACCTACTGAAGTCCAGCCGTAAAAACCTTTTACGTTAGCCAGACCGTAGAGGCCGAGATAAACAATACCGAAGATAACGGTACCGATAAACATCTGAAACCACCAACCCGGAAGTGGGTTGTCATACTCTTCGATACCATCAAAAGAATGCCCCAGAGTTTCCTCTGTCGCTTCCTTGTGTGGTTCGCTCTTACGCGTGGCAAGCAGCAACCAGGTACAACCCAGAATAACTGCCAGGGTAATTGCCCATACCCATGCGTTCCAAAAAGCACTCATTTTTCATTTCTCCCGTCATTGGTCATATCTGCATTTGCAGAATCTTTGTCGACAGGGCTGTCATCCTCGTCGGCAAAGGGTAGTTGTGATGCTTCATCAAATCTTTTTCGGTTACCCGGTAATAACACCCAGATAAACAGTCCGATAAAAGTGATTATCATCACTGCGGGCAGATAGGGACCATAAACTTCGTAGCTCACTCGAATTACCGCTTGTTGGTATATTGAGAGTGGGTTTTACCAAGTGCCTGTAGGTATGAAACCAGGGCGTCAATCTCAGCCTTGCCTTCTACCTGCTCACGAGCCTTACTAACGTCGTCTTCGGTGTATGGAACACCCAGTTTCGCCAGTACTTGCATCTTGGCAGCCGTATCTTCACCAGACAGTTTGTTGTCAAACAGCCATGGGTAAGCGGGCATCTTGGACTCCGGTACTACATCACGCGGGTTGTGCAGATGTGCGCGGTGCCAGTCATCACTGTAACGTCCGCCTACACGTGCCAGGTCAGGACCGGTACGTTTTGAACCCCACAGGAACGGATGTTCCCAGACGAATTCATTGGCAGTTGAGTAGTGACCGTAACGCTCAGTCTCTGCACGGAATGGACGAATCTGTTGAGAGTGACATACGTAGCAACCCTCACGGATATAAATATCCCGACCTTCCAGTTCCAGCGGAGTGTAGGTACGCAGACCTTCAATCGGCTTGGTAGTCGCATTGGCGAAGAACAGAGGTACGATTTCAGCAAGACCACCGCCACTGATTACCAGGATAATCAGCAGGATCATCAGGCCAATGTTCTTTTCAATCGTTTCGTGCTTGATCATTTTATGTGCTCCTCTGATCCTTAAGCTGTCTGTGCAGACGCATCAGCTACAGGAGCTGTGCTGTCTTTACGTACAGTCTGCCATACGTTGTATGCCATCAGGATCATACCGGTCAGGAAGAATGCACCACCCAAAGCACGTACGAAGAAGCCCCAGTGGCCTGCTTCAAGCGCTTCTACAAAGCTGTAAGTCAGGGTGCCGTCTTCGTTAACTGCACGCCACATCAGACCCTGCAGGATACCGTTAACCCACATAGAGCAGATGTACAGAACGGTACCGATAGTTGCCAGCCAGAAGTGAGTGTTGATCAGACCAACGCTTGCCATCTGTGTTTTACCCCAGAGTTTAGGGATCATGTGGTAAACCGCACCGATAGAGATCATCGCAACCCAGCCCAGAGCGCCTGCATGTACGTGACCGATAGTCCAGTCAGTGTAGTGAGACAGTGCGTTGACAGTCTTGATAGACATCATCGGACCTTCGAAGGTAGACATACCGTAGAAGGACAGAGATACCACCAGGAAACGCAGGATAGGGTCGGTACGCAGCTTATGCCATGCACCCGACAGGGTCATCATACCGTTGATCATACCACCCCAGGATGGAGCCAGCAGGATCAGGGACATCACCATACCCAGAGTCTGAGCGAAGTCAGGCAGAGCGGTGTAGTGCAGGTGGTGACCACCAGCCCACATATAGGTTGCAATCAGAGCCCAGAAGTGAACAACAGACAGACGGTACGAGTAGATTGGACGCTCAGCCTGCTTCGGTACGAAGTAGTACATCATGCCCAGGAAGCCCGCAGTCAGGAAGAAACCTACCGCGTTGTGGCCATACCACCACTGAACCATCGCATCGACAGCACCTGGATAGACAGAGTAAGACTTGAACAGAGTAACAGGCATTGCTGCGCTGTTAACAATGTGCAGTACCGCTACTGTCAGGATAAATGCCATGTAGAACCAGTTGCCTACGTAGATGTGAGATGTTTTACGCATCTTCACTGTACCCAGGAACACGATAGCGTAAGCGACCCAGACAACAGTGATCAGCAGATCAATTGGCCATTCCAGCTCGGCATACTCTTTAGACTGAGTAAAGCCCAGTGGCAGGGTGATCGCTGCGCTAAGAATAACCAGCTGCCAGCCCCAGAATGTGAAGGCGGCCAGTTTGTCTGAGATCAGGCGGGTTTGGCTCGTACGCTGTACGACGTAGTAAGAGGTTGCGAACAGTGCACAGCCTCCGAATGCAAAGATAACTGCGTTGGTGTGCAACGGACGCAAGCGACCGTAGGTCAGCCAGGCAGTATCAAAGTTTAGTGCAGGCCATACTAACTGGGATGCGATTAGCACGCCCACGGCCATTCCGACAATTCCCCATACCACTGTCATGATGGCGAATTGACGCACCACCTTGTAATTGTAGGTTGGGTGTTCAGCTGCTGTGCTCATATCAGGCTCTCATCAACAAGCTATTAGAAAGGTTTAGAAAGTAATTTTCCGCTGGCTATTATGTGGAAACAGCGCCCATATTTCAATGCGTCAACGGTATTAGTTGCGACATAGTGCCGCAGTGAAAAACGGAAAAAATGCGCATTTTGCTATTTTCATTATGCCGGTGGTTTTTATATAAGATATTGAAAAATAAGGGTTATAGTTGGTATGGTTAATTTGATTCCGCTGCTGAATGTTGGGCTTTAGTGCTGCTTTTGGCAAAGTTTGACGCAGATCAAGCCAGTATCAAAAGTTACTAATTTCTGTTTTGTTGATGTGGATCAAGCCGGTATTGGCGCATAATTAACCACATGCCGGATTAGGAGGTGATGAATGATCGTTGAGGGGAACGCTGAAAAAGGGCGTATTTTGCTGGCTCATGGCGCGGGTGCACCAATGGATAGTCCATTTATGGATCTGCTTGCCAGCAAGCTTGCGGCCGGTGGGGTCGAGGTGGTGAGGTTTGAATTTCCGTATATGCAAAAGCGCCGGGACGATGGCAAAAAGCGCCCTCCTGACCGCCAGCCCAGGTTACTGGAGTACTTCTCTCAGCTGATAGAACAGTTTGATGATGGGCAGCCGCTCTGGCTGGCAGGTAAGTCGATGGGTGGACGAATGGCTACCATGCTGACTGAGCATGCTGCGGTTACCGGGTGTCTGGTCTATGGTTATCCGTTTTATGCCGCAGGAAAGCAGGATCTGCCGAGAATTGAACATCTGCTCAGCGTTACTAAACCCGTGCATATCTTTCAGGGAACCCGGGATATTATGGGGCGCAAAGAGGTGGTGGAGACCTATCGTCTTGCACCTTGTGTACAGCTGCACTGGCTCGAGGATGGTGACCATGATCTCAAACCAAGAAAAATATCCGGAATTACTCAGGACGAACATGTTGCAGATGCAGTAGAATCCTCACTCAAAATTATTAACACCTGCCAGTGAGGTACCGCCCTGTGAATCACCTTATACTCTATTGTCGTCCGGGCTTTGAAAAAGAGTCTGCGGCTGAAGTGCGTGAGTTGTGTGAGCAACAGGGTATTTACGGCTATTGTAAACTTGAAGAGAACAGCGGCTTTGCCCTGTTTATCAGCCATCAGCCCGATGGCGCTTCTCTTGCTGTGGAGCAATTGCAGTTTCATTCTCTGATCTTTGTGCGCCAGTGGGTTGCCTGTCTGCCAATGGTGGAAGGTATTGAAGCGGAAGACCGGATAGGTTCGCTGATCGGGCATGTTAGCGGATTGCCTGAATGTAGTGAGTTGTGGGTTGAGCCTGCTGACACCACTGAGGGCCGTGAAATGCAGCGATTCTGCAACAGTTTCGGTTCAGCGTTTGGTCAGGTGTTACGTAAGAAAGGTATTCTGCAACGTAAAGCCGAGCACCGGTTGCATATTTTCGCCCTGACTGGCACCAGCTTTTATATTGGCTACGCGCCGGTGGCGAACTCTGCTCCCTGGCCAATGGGTATTATGCGGCTTAAATTTCCCAATCAGGCTCCCAGTCGTTCGACACTTAAACTTGAGGAGGCCTGGCACTGGTTTATTCCCGACAATCAATGGCATCGATATATAAGCAGCGGCAAGCGTGCGGTTGATCTGGGGGCTGCTCCGGGCGGGTGGACCTGGCAGCTGGTGAATCAGAACATGTTCGTGACGGCGATTGATAACGGCCCGATGGCTGAGTCGCTGATGGAGACCGGGCAGGTGAAGCATCTGACGGAAGATGCATTTACTTATCAGCCACATAAAGCATTCGACTGGATGGTTTGCGATATCGTTGATAAACCGACCCGGGTCATAAAGCTGATGACTCAGTGGCTGGTTGAAGGCTGGTGTCGTGAAACTATTTTCAATCTGAAGTTACCGATGAAACAACGTTATGCCGAGGTGAAAAGCTGTCTGGACTATATGCAGGATACCCTGAATGAGGCCAATATCCGTTATTCTGTCGCAGCTAAACATCTTTATCATGACCGGGAAGAGATTACCGTGCATGTCCGCTTGCTGGATTATCATGGCTAATCGCATTGCGGTGTGCTGGTTGTAAAGATGATGCTGCGCTTCTAAGCAGATAACCTGTTAGCACGTACTATCTTTAGCATGTACTGTCGGGGTATGGAGTATGATGGTTAATGCTCCAGAACCGTGATTTTTTCCTCGGATTCCAGCATCGGCATAATCGCTTGCATGATCTGTTGTCGCTCTTCTGATGTGTACCATCGTTGCCAGTCCTGAATGGTACGAAAGGTTGCCATGACCACCCGATGGTTGGGATGATGGCTGTTTTTGAGGGATTCGCCTGAGATAAACCCATGGGCCTGCATTGCCAGCTGCAGCGTATTACGCGCAGCTTTCTCATAGTGTTCGGCCAGATCGTCGGCAATATGGCGCTCTATCAGTACTCGAATCATTTTTATTCTCCGTTAACTGAATAAATTTATTTTTATTTATTTCAATATAATAGCACTGCTGAAGCGGGTAAAATGCTGTCAGATAAAAAGATGGGTTTTTCTATACCGCTGAATTTGCGACAATATGTCTCCCGATGGCGTTGAGGTGGAGTTGATGGTTGAAGTTAAAGCGGATCAGGAAATGGATGCAACAGGCTTGTTCTGTCCTGAACCGGTAATGCTGTTGCACAACAGAGTACGGGAAATGGCGATTGGTGAGGTGTTGCAGTTGACCGCAACCGATCCATCAACTCAGCGTGATGTACCTAAATTCTGCACTTTTCTGGGTCATGAACTGATTGACCAGAAAGTGGAAGATGATCGATTTTTTTATCTGATTCGCAAAGGAGAGTAATCTTTCCCGTTAAGGATCAGATGGTTATTTTTTAAAACAGGCCCTGAGGGCTGATAGATAAATGGTTGAGAGAAACTTACTGTGACAGCAACAGATACTACGGATAAATCTAAATCCCGTACCCGCTCAAAAAATCGGGCAGCTAACCAGGCGGCGTTACAACTGCTGTGTGATGCTTATCCTGAGGTCTTTAATCGGGAAAGTATGCGGCCATTGAAAATCGGAATTCAGGAAGATCTGGTTGCTGATGAAAAGCTGGCGAAGAACAAGATCAAACGGGCACTGGCGTCCTATGTACGTTCGCCTTATTACTTTCGTAGTCTGAAAGAGGGTGCTGACCGCATTGGTCTGGATGGTCAGCCTGCAGGCACTGTTACGGAGTCTGAAGCTGAACACGCCAGGCAGCAGCTGAAAGAGATCAACAAATTACGTCTGCAAAAGCAGAAGGAAGCAAAAGCTCAGCAGAAAGTTAAGGAGAAAGAAGAGCGCCTTAACAATAAACTGGAGATGTTGCTGACTAAACGTGGGTAAGTCTGTCTGCTATTAAAAAAACCGCCAGCTGGCGGTTTTTTTGTGGGTGTGAGTTCTGCTGCGAGCTTCAAAGCTGTTCGGGTTTGCCATGTATCCAGCCCTGAGAACCGTCAACCTCCAACTGGCGCAGTGCGCTCAGCTGGGTATCGCGTTCCACATGTTCCGCATAGGCTTTTATATCCAGACTGTGGGCAACGGTCACCAGACTTCTGACGAAGAAGCGGTCTTCAGCGCTGTTGTCCAGCTCTCTGATCAGAGAGCCATCGATCTTAATGTAATCCGGATGAACCGTGTACAGGTAACTAAATCCGGCCGGGTTAATACCGAAGTTATCGACACCGAACTGCACACCCGCCTGCTTTAGCTGATCACGGAACAGGGCCACCTGGCTAAGGTTATTCAGCACCGAAGTTTCGTTGATCTCTATGCAAAGGCGCTCGGCACCGGACAGTTTTTCCGCAGCACTGATCAGCCATTCGCAGAAGGCAATATCCCGGACTGACTCATTACTCAGATTGATACCAAGGGTCATTTGCGGGTTGCTTTCCAATAGCTTTATGGCGGACTTCAGCACTGATCTGTCCAGGGCTGACATGAGATTAAGCTGTTTGACTACACTGATAAACTCGCCGGCCATACAGGGCTGATTTTCCTGGTTGAGTATGCGGGCGTAGAGCTCGTTGTGGATGGTTTCCTGGTGTTCAAGCATCTGCTTTACGGGCTGGGACTGTAAGAATATATCGCCGTTATTGATTTTATCGCTGACATGCTGGTGCCAGTTTTTTTGCCCTTCGCTATTGTCCATGCGCTGGCAATACAGGGTAAGATTTTCTTTGCGGGCGGTTTCGGTCGCTTTTCGCGCGCTAACCAGCAATTCTTTAGAGTTGCTCTGTTCTGAACACTCGGATGTACCGATAAAGAAGACTTTAGCCTCTGTCGCTGTATCGCTCAGTTGCTGATAAAACTCTCTGAGACTGGTAGCCAGCCTGTTTAATTCCCGCTGTAGCTGGTCAGCGTCGGTAATGTCGCTCAGCAGGATAAACTCAGAGATGCTGATGCGACCGATAACCGGTTCGTCTGTGGCACGGGCCAGTTCACTCAGCTGATCAGCACAGGCACGAATAAAGTTATTCGTTTTCTCCATGCCCAGTTTGTTATTCAGCTGTTGTAGATCGACCAGCTGCAGGTGTATCAGGTTGCCATGACCAAAATCTTTTCGATAGTCGATACGCTCATTCAGCTGGGTGAAGGTGGCGCGCTGATTTGCCAGTCCGGTCAGGTCATCCTGATAGGCGGTGCGACGTATCTCCTCGATATTCTTCGCCTGCTCATCAAACATGGTGTGTACACGGCGAACCATCATATTCATCGCCAGTACGACCTGTTTTAATTCGCGGGTGCCGGGAATATGGTCTTGTTCGATATATTTCTGTTGTGACAGGGCTGTTGCCTGTTCTTCAACGCCCTTCAGTGGGTTGAGTATATAGCGCATCAGCAGGCTGATAAAAAACAGGCTGAAAAGGGACAGTACGACAAACCAGGCAAAGGTTTTTTCGGTTCCCAGCCATAATTGTTCATACGCATAGCCCGCCCGGCTCTGGACGAATATTGAACCAACTTTTTGCCATTGACTGGTAATCTCCCGGGTCATTTCAGGAGGGGTGATTTCCACCAGACGAATAAACCATCCGGGTACGCTTTCGCTGATTTGTGCATCAGTGGTTTTGATAAACAGTGGTTTGTTTTCAGCATCGACGACCCGGATTTGTTGATAGAAACCGCTGTCAAAAATAGCGTTTACTGTGGTTTCAATCGCCGCCGTATCCTGCTCGGCCATATAGGGCGCCAGGTAGAGACCCAGATGGGTGGCAGTGTCCTGGCCATGGGATTCGAGCTGATGTATCAGCATCTCTTTGGAACTATCAGACATCAGATATACTGTGCCTGATGCCAACCCGATCAGTACGGCTAACACGGCGGCCATTAACTGATTAACGATAGACATTATTGATTCCTCATCTGCTTATTGATCAGGATTAAAAATCCTGATTTACCATTCGTGATTGAAGTTGTACCCAGGGTTTTAGCTGGTCTGAGGTGCCTACCAGCGTGCTGCGGCGCCCTTTTTTTGATAGCCACAGATTGTCGCCGTTAAAACTATAAACGTGTTGCAGGTCGGGGCGGCGGTTTGCGGGTTTTATATCCGGTATCAGGTTGTCGAGTATCATCGGTGTTGCTTTGGGGGTTGCGTAATAGGTTAACACCATATGCGCCTGATTCAGCCTGAGCGCCTTAACATAGGCAATACTGAGTTTCTCGATCGGAACACCGGCCTGACGGAGTGTGTAGTACTTAGCGATTGAAAAATCTTCACAATCACCGCCGTTGGTAATCAGAAATTCAACCGGGCTGGCCCAGTAGTCTTTTTGCTTCCAGTGGATAATATCATCGACAAATTCCATCTGATTAAAGAAGCGGTTTACCTTATCAAGCTTTTCAGCTTCATCTGCGTTGGCGATCTCTTTCATCAGATTTTGCCAGCTGCGAAGTCGCCGTTCGGCCATTTCACCATACTTCTGTCCCAGCTTTTTTATCTGGGCATCCGACATGACGACGCTGAATTCAGGTGCGGCAATGAGTGTATAAGTGAGTGATAGCAGTATTAAACCCACAAGCAGGCTAAGGCTGGCTGAAAACCGTCCTGCAACAGTGTTTCTTTGTCTGTACTGGAATTCTCTGGACACGGGTAACCGCTTAAAAAATAAAGGGACACAGTATTGTTTCACAGCCAGTATAACAACACCTGTATTTTTTGCTCAAAATGGTGTCCGGTGTCGATTAACTGCCAGGCATCAGATTGCATTGGCTAAGCAGCTGCTGCCAGGCTTCTGTATGACGATCTCTTGCGGTGATGTAGTTCTGCCATAGCGGGGCATCGTTCGCGATAATCTGTGCCTGATAATCCTGCATGGCGGCAGGAATATGCTTAAAGTTAAGCAGTAGCTGGCGATTAAGCTCAAGCCACTCCCGGCCCTCTCTATCGACTCTGGCCATGTAAGGCTGAAGTTGTCCAGCATAGTATTTATTAAACACATTTTTCACAATCAGCGCCTTTGGCGTTGCTTGTTTGTTGTAACACAGCGGGCGTTGCTTAAGTCTTTGTTCGATCACATCGGCCGTGTGATTTAGCGTGTAGGTGATGAGGTAAAGGGACCGTAACCAGCGGCTGCCGTATCGCAGACTTGAAAGAGCCTGGTAGTGGGGTTCCAGCTGGTCAAGGTAGTCTGGCTCTGTCCAGTTGATCTGACCGGTATTGATATCACTATTAAGTGCGGCAATACGGTTGAGCATGATAAGTGCCTGACGGCTTTGACTGAATCCATCATCATCGTTCAGGGAGAGTGGCGGTTCAGAGCGGGAAAAATTACGCTCTATCGCGTCGCTGGTGAAAATACCATTCCACAGGGAGGCTTCAAAACCGGCTTTTTTTATCTGAAAAATGTCGTTGACCTGCGCTAGCAAATCAGGATCAGAATCACTTTGATGTAGCGTCTGCAGACAACGCCCCAGGCCGAACAGTAATCTTATTTCATACACCATTTGCCGTGAGGGAGGCATCACTTTACCCAGCGAACTGTTGCGCTCAGCTATCAGGTTGATCAGTTGGCAGTGGCGCAGATTGAGTACTTCGATCAGCCCTTGTCGCAGGTCAGGAACGGGGCGAATGCGTTCGCGTCTGTATGGATACGGCGGGATTACCAGAGGAATATCCAGGTTCAGCTCTGCATCGCTGTCGAGACTGTTGGCAAGCCGATTGCTGTAGCGTTCCAGCATCGACTCAGCGGGACGCTGGTCGCATCCCTGCAGCAGGATCGCCAGCAGGATTATCAGGAATGGGCAAGAATATCGCATCTTCGCTTAACACTTTGATAACGGAGTAACAGCAGTGTGGCGCCAACACTCAGGCCCGCAATCATACCCAGCCAGAAGCCTTTCGCCCCGAGGGCGGGTGTAAGCAGGTCGGTCAGGCCCAGCAGATAACCCAGCGGCAGGCCAATAACCCAGTAGGACGTAAACACAATCAGGAGTGGCACGCCAGTATCTTTATGACCTCTTAAAATGCCTGCACTGGCCACCTGGATCGCATCGGGTATCTGAAAAATAGCGGCAATCAGGAGCAGGCTGCTGGCGAGGTGGATGATTTCGGGTTCGCTGCTGTACAACGCTGCAATCTGAATAGACAGTAAGGCAATCAGAGAGCAGGCGATAACTGAACAGCAACAGACGATAACATAGCCGGTTATGGCCGTTCTTTTAGCTGCATCGGCGTCCCGTCGCCCAATACATTGACCAACACGAATAGTCAGTGCCATCGCAATACTCAGCGGCACCATAAAGACCATACCGGTAAAGCTCAGGGTTATCTGATGCGAGGCGATAACAGTCTCACCCAGCCGGGCAATCAGCAGGGCGATCACGGAAAACATGCTGACTTCTATCAGCAGAGTGACACCGATAGGCACACCAATTTTCAGGATGCTGATAAAATATTTTGCTCTGGGCCGTGGCGGTGTAATCAGTTTTAGTTTGCGAAAGTGGCGGGAGTAATGCAGGTAGATGCCTGCTGATAACGCCATAATCCACATCACTATGGTGGTTGCCCAGCCGCAGCCAACCCCACCGAGTTCAGGAAAGCCCAGCTTGCCGTAGATTAGCAGGTAGTTCAGGGGGATGTTGCATAGCAGGGCCAGCAGCCCGATTTTCATCAGCGGCTGGGTCTGGCCCAGCCCTTCCGAATAGCTGCGTGCGGCCTGGTAGAGAATCATGCCCGGGACACCCCAGGAAAGTGCATCCAGATAGCCGAGGGTTTTTTCTTTCAGACTGCCGCTAACCTGCATCATATCAAGAACCGGTGCCATGCTTCGCAGTATCAGCCAGGCGACCACGCCAGCAATCAGTGCGATCAGTACTGCCTGATGAAAAATCAACCGGGTCCGGCGCAACTGATTACTGCCCGCATGGTTTGCGACCATGGGGGTAACCGCCATTAGCAGTCCCCCCAGCGCGATCACTACCGGCAGCCAGATTCCCGAGCCTAAAGCGACTGCTGCGAGATCTTCAGCGCTATAGCGGGCGGCCATCAGGGTATCGACAAAACCCATCGCAGCCTGTGCCAGTTCAGCGATAAGGATGGGAATGGCAAGAGCCAGAATGTGGCGGCTTTCCTGCATCGAGGGTCGCGTACGTGTTTTCAAAGGGATCCTGCACCAGAGATTGCTTCAACAATGATCGTTTACCGGATGTCAGATGGCAGGCAGCAAACAGAAATAAAAAAACCGGGGCAGAGGCCCCGGCTTATTATCGATGGTTATGATAATTAGTCAACGCGACTAGCGACATAACGACCTGGAGCGGGTTCGATAGCTTTGAACTCGGCGCTGCCGAGCTCTTTCGGCGCGTCGACTTTTTTACCCGCCTTAGGCTTCAGCCATTTAGACCAGTTTGGCCACCAGCTGCCCTCCTGACGTTCAGCGGTTTCCAGCCAGTGATCAGGCCCATGTCCCAGCTCGCCGCCGGTCCAGTAGTTACGGCGGTTCTTAGAGGCGGGGTTGATAACACCGGCAACGTGACCGCTGGCGCCAAGAACGAATTCGATCTTGCCCTGCATCATTTCAGTGCCTTTGAAGGTGCCTTTCCAGGGGGCGATGTGGTCTTCAATGGTGGAGAGGAAATAAACCGGAATCTTAATATCACGCAGATCGATAGATTCGCCGCAGATAGTCAGGCCGCCCGGTTGTGCCAGCTTATTATTGATGTACATTTCGTTGATGTAATAGTTATACATCTTCGCTGGCAGGTTGGTGGAGTCGGAATTCCAGTAAAGAATATCAAATGGTGCTGGATTCTGGCCTTTCAGGTAGTTGTTGACGACGTATGACCAGACCAGGTCATTAGAACGCAGCATGTTGAACGCAGACGCCAGATTACGGCCATTGAGCAGACCTTCGTCATCAACTTTCTGAGTGAGTTGTTTTACCTGCTGTTCATCGATAAACACACTCAGATCACCTGGATCGGTGAAGTCCGTTAGTGTGGTGAGGAACGTTGCAGAGGCAACCGATTCATCTTTGCGTTTCGCCATTACGGCCAGCGTTGAGGCCAGAATGGTTCCGCCGATACACCACGAGACGCAGTTAATTTTATCCTGCGCGGTAATCTGCTTAACGACATCAATCGCTTTCAGTGTGCCGTTTTCAACATAGTCATCCCATGCAAGGTCACGCTGTTCAACGTTAGGGTTAACCCAGGAGATCAGAAATACCGTTTGTCCCTGATCGACACAGTACTTAACGTAAGAGTTATGTTCCTGCAGATCCATAATGTAAAACTTGTTAATACAGGGCGGTACAATCAGCATTGGACGGCTGTAAACCTGCTCAGTGGATGGCGTGTACTGAATCAGTTGCAGCATTTCGTTTTCGAAAACGACAGCGCCTTTGGATGTCGCAATATTCTCACCCAGGCTGAAAGCGCTCTCATCCGTCATGGTGATGCGGCCTTTCTCTATATCGCCCATCAGGTTTTGCAGACCGTCGACCAGGCTCTGACCTTTACTCTCCAGCGCCTGTTGCAGCACTTCCGGGTTGGTCAGTGCAAAGTTGGTTGGTGACATGGCATCGGTATATTGCTGTGTGTAGAACTCGAGCTTCTTCTGCTCAATCTCACTTAGCTGGGCATTGGCGGCCATTTCGTTGAGCAGGTTTGAGGTCAGCAGATAAGACTGTTTGATGTATGAAAAAACCGGATTCTGGCTCCACTCTTCTGCAGCAAAGCGGCGATCACCTTTTTGTGGCTCAGCAATGGGTTTTTCGACCGCCTTGCCTGTCAGGATATTCTGCCACAGATTAATCTGGGCTTGCTGATAGTCAGTAATAGCACGGACCCAGACAGAAGGGTCTTCGAAGGACCGTGCAGCCAGTTCCGTCCAGGACTGGGTGAATTTTTTGAACAGATCATCACTGTTACCCTGAGAATACATCTCCAGAACTTTTTTGCTTTCCTGATTCAGATAATTGATAAATTCTTGCGGGTTAGAGAGCATGCTGCTGTTATTTTCCATAAAACTGCCTTCTTCTGGAGCCTACCTGAGTACGCGGTGTCACTTCTATGATGAACTACCGCATGGACGACTGTTTATAATTTTTATGACTGCTTGCCTAGTCTTAAGGGCTGTCTTCTGAACCCGGAAAAATTGACTATTGTTCAAACAGAGTAACTGAGCATAGACAACTTGATGCGGCGCAGCAAGCCTCAATTGCACTAGTTTTGCACTACTTTAGTCAGGTTTATAGGGTTTCGGGTGAGTCATAACGAAGAATATATCAGTGAAATGTTGCAGTATCTTTTCGCCGCCCGGTCAGAATTCAGCTGGCTTTGACGGGTGAAGGCTGGCTGCTCATGAGCGGATAACGTTGCACCCTCATCAATAGAGGTCTTAATGGGATATAATGATTTTTTCGATTATCAATGTTCTATTCGCCAGACGATGGGGAGACGTAATGCGTCAGTTTCTGCTTATGAGCAGCGTGGGTTGTCATCTTTGTGATGAGGCCGCTGAAATACTTATTCGTAGTCTGGATCCGCACCAGCATCAGTTAGATGAGGTTGATATTGCCTACGATGATCAGTTGATGGAGCGGTTTGCGCTGTTAATTCCGGTGCTGGTCGACGAAATAAGTGGCGCAGAGCTGCGCTGGCCATTTGCGGCGGCTGATGTCAGCCGTTTTGTTGCGGGTCTTGAGTCTTAGGTTCTCTTAAGTAAGTAAGCTTAGATAAGTAAGCATAGAGTAAGTAGGCTCAGGTAAATAAACGCAGGTAAATAAACTCAGCTAAGCAAATTCGATAAAGCCTTGATCAGCGAGGCCAGGGCTGAGTTAACTTAAGTCTGCCTGATTAAAACGGAACAGCCGTTGGCAATTTTCTTCTGTTTGCTGTGCCAGCGCCTGCGGATCATCGTTTCGCGCCAGCGCCACCTGCTCAAGGATGTGGGGCAGGTAGGCAGGCAGGTTTCGACGGCTTTTCGGTTTTGGTTTCAGATTGCGGGGGATCAGGTACGGCGCATCGGTTTCCAGTAGCAGGCGCTGTGCTGGGATATCCTTTAGCAGCTTAAAAAGCTCCATTCCTCTTCTTTCATCACATATCCAGCCCGTAATACCGATATAAAGGTCAAGATCCAGATAGTTGTACAGCGCTTCACGGTCGCCAGTGAAGCAGTGGGTGACACCTCCGCTAATATCATGCTGTACAGCCCGCAGCATCCCTATTTGCTGAGCATGAGCGTCCCGCTCGTGCAGAAACAGCGGCAGGTTAGATTCAGCTGCCAGTTCCAGCTGTTGCTCAAATGCGCTTATTTGTTGTGCAGGAGTGGAAAAGTTGCGGTTAAAATCCAGCCCGGTTTCGCCAACAGCGCATACCTGTGGGGACTTCAGTAACGTGCTCAGAGTGCTGCGGACATCCGGGGAAAACTCTTTGCTGTAATGAGGATGAACGCCAACCGTACAAAATAGCTTATCAGGGTGTTGTTCACACAGTCTGATTGCCTGTTCACTTTCTGCCGCACTGGTGCCGGTGATCAGCATCCGCTTAACCCCCGCAGCACTGGCTTGCGAGATGATTTCTTCCCGATCAGGATTAAATGCGCTGTCGGTGAGGTTAACTCCGATATCGGTTAGCGTGTAACCCGTATTGTCAGTAATCGCATCTGCCATTACTGAGCCTGCACTGCTTTGGGATTATGGCGGATATAGTCCCGCAGTTGCTGGGCCTGAGCGGCCCCTGTAGAGCTTTGTAACGCCAGATGGAACGCTGTTTGGCCATCAATGATATGGGAGGGTTGCCCCGCCAGTGTTCGATAAACCGCATGGTAGGCCATGACGTTCATGACGTAGCGGCGGGTTTCGTTAAAGGGAATAGTTTCTATCCAGATATCAACCGGCAGGGTGCCCCGCTGTTTCAGCCACTGTTTAACCCGGTGTGGGCCCGCATTATAGGCAGCCGTGGCGTAAATCTGATTGTTATTAAATGTTTTCTGCATTTCAGCCAGATAGGCTACGCCAAGATTGATATTGGTCTTCGGCTGGTAGAGGTCACTGGTGTCCTGATAAGGGATATTGTGATGTTTTGCCGTAGACTGGGCCGTTTTGGGCATTAATTGCATCAATCCTCTGGCGCCAACACGTGAACGGGCATGAGGCTGATAGGCGCTTTCCTGGCGCGCAATCGCCCGTGCCCAGTTGGTGTCTATTTTGTACTTACCCGCCAGTTCAGAAAAAATGTCAGAGTAAGGCATCGGGAAGCGCAGGGCGATATCATTCCAGGATTTTGCCTTGGCGACACCAATGATTGCCATGTTATGCCAACCCCAGCTGTGGAGTACGGTTGCTGCTGCCCGCAGCTGTTCAGCATCATAGTCTCGGGTTAGCCGATTCCATTCACGCCGTGCAAGATAACGCTGATCCAGTTGATACAGTTCATGCATTCGGCGCATAGCGGGGAGCTTCGCCAGGGCGATAACACTCTGTTCGGGTACTTTATCTTGTTGCGGGTTGAGTCGAAAACCGGTTTGCAGTGTTCTTGCCGCCAGCAAGCCATAGTAGCTGCGTTGTGTGCTGAGTTTTACAAAAGCATCGGAGTAGGCGGGTTTGAGTCCCTCTATGTGGCTGGCCGAAAGGGTTTTCCAGTAAATCCAGCGCTCATCTAACTGTGTTTCAGCCGGTAGCTGGCCGATGAGCTGATGGACTTTTTTCCAGTTGAGCTGCGTCAGCGCAAGCATGATGCGGCGTTCCTGAATCTCTTCGTCGACAGGCTTGTTCAGTTGTCGAAGAAGGGTGTCGGTTTGTTTATCGGGCCGGTTTGCCACCCGTCGGGCCAGCGTACGGTTAAGCTTCTGCTGATCTTGTGGGCTGAATGTCAGTTTTGAGCGGACTTTAAACCACGCCTGAGTCGCTGCCTGCGGACTTTTTCTTGAAAGACGATCGATGCCGTAAAGGTAGACTGACCGGTTAGCGGGATTGTCTCCCGTGAGGTAAGCAGGGTCCTGAATCAGCGAAGGTGACTGACTGACCTGCAGGAAACGTTCAGTGACGCGTTTGTACTGTTTATCCTTAATATAGCGTGTCACATAGCGAGCCAGTTTAATGTCGTTGTTATCCACTGCTTTCCAGAATCGCTGGTAAGCAAGCTTGCTGGATGGTCCCTTATACTTCGTTTTCCAATGCTTAAAGACAGGGTCGCAAGCGTTTGAAACTGAATGGCCGGCGTTCCATAGATGCCCGATATTTTTGACCGCGCGGCTGGACTGGCCTGTTTGCAGTAAGGCATTGCGGTAATAGCACTCATACTGTTCGCTGTTAACACCAGCACTTTCATACGCGCGAATGTATTGCTTCCAGCGTTGTTCTTTTGCCAGATAACTAAGCCATTTCAGTTGCAGTGGGTAAACCGTTGGTATCTTTTGGTATTTGTCTGCATAAAGGTTTATATGGTGTTGTTTAACCGTGTCAAAATTATGCAGCAATGCCTGTTGTTCAAGGTAGGGATACAGTGGATAGGCTGTTAAGCGTGCTTTTAGTTGATAAAACGTTTCTAGGTCGTCAGCTTTAAGCGCGCTGAGCGCCTTTTCATAAAGCAAACGTGACTTAGCAACCTCTGCAGCAGAGCTATCTACAGTAGTGCTATCTACCGCAGAGTTATCTGCAGCAGAAGTGGTTACTGTATCAGGCAAAGCCGCTTCTGCGGGCGTTGAAGCCGCAAAAGCGTTATGGATGATTCCCGTTAGTAACGTACAGACAAAGAGGCTGCGGACTCGTCGGGGCAGTTCGGTGTTGCTTAGTTTATAACGCATATATCCCTATTTCAGAAAGCACTGTTTTCAGAAGGCTCTGTTTTCCTAATCATAGCGGCAATAGGGTAGTAAATTCGAGTGAAATATCGTCTGATTTCGTGAATTCAATTCAGGGCCGTTATATCTTCATGATCTTGAACGGTATCTGTAAATATATTTTCTCAGCGTATCACCGTCCCCTGGTTTTTCTGTAGAATATGCGGCCAACGTTTTTGGTGGATTTAAGCATGGCTCTGATCAGACTTGATAAAGTCTCCGTCGCATTTGGCGACAAACAACTGCTCGATCACGTCGACTTTCAGCTGGATAAAGGCGAGAGAGTGGCTCTGGTGGGTATTAACGGTGCAGGTAAATCAACCCTCCTGAAAGTATTGGCGCGTCATCAGGCAACGGATGATGGTGAGATCTGGCAGGATGGTGGGGCGAGAATTGCAGAACTTTCCCAGATGCTGCCTGCCGCAGATGAGCGTACAGTCAGAGAGGTTGTTGCATCAGGCTGTGCCGAAACGGTTGATCTGCTCAATCGTTACGAAGCGCTGGCGATGAGTCAGAGCGATACCGACATGGCAGAGCTGGAACGGTTACAGCACCGGATTGAGTTAGTGGATGGCTGGCATCTGGAGCAGAAGATACAGCAGGTGCTGGAACGTCTGGAGCTGGATGGCGAACAGCAAATGGCGGCACTGTCCGGTGGCTGGCGACGGCGTGCTGCATTGGGCGCTGCACTGGTTCAGTCACCCGATATTCTGTTACTGGACGAGCCGACTAACCATCTGGATATTGAAACCATTGAATGGCTTGAAAAGCAGATCATGGAGTTTCGTGGGGGCGTACTGTTTATCTCCCACGACCGTTCGCTGGTTGAGCGCCTGGCCACCCGTATTATTGAATTAGATCGGGGTCATCTGACCTCATTTCCTGGTAACTACTCCGCTTATCTGACACAAAAAGAGAAGATGCTGGAAGAGGAAGAGCGCCACAATGCTTTGTTTGATAAGCGTCTGGCAGAAGAGGAAAAGTGGATTCGGCAGGGGATTAAGGCGCGAAGAACCCGCAATGAAGGCCGGGTGCGTGCGCTGAAGGATCTCCGGGTTGAGCGCTCACAGCGCCGTGAAAAACAGGGTAAAGCGAAGTTTCAGGTTGAGCAGGCTGATCGTTCCGGCAAAATCGTGATAGAGCTTGAGAAAGTAAGTCATGGTTATAACGCTGAAGCAGTGATATCTGACCTGACAATGTCTGTGCAGCGAGGCGATCGCATTGGTCTGATCGGTCCTAACGGTATAGGCAAAAGTACGTTACTGAAAGTGCTGTTGGGGCAACTACAACCGGATCAGGGGGTAGTGAAGCTTGGAACCAGTCTGAATATTGCTTATTTCGATCAGTTGCGGGGGAAATTGAATCCTGAAAAAAATATCATTGATAATATTTCTGAAGGTCGTGAAAGCATCGTTATTAATGGTAAATCTCGCCATATCATCAGTTATTTGAGTGACTTTCTGTTTTCGCCTGAGCGTGCCCGTACGCCGGTTAAAGCGCTATCGGGTGGTGAGTGTAACCGGGTTATGCTGGCAAAGCTGTTCAGCCAGCCGTCGAATCTGCTGGTGCTGGATGAGCCGACCAACGATCTCGATATTGAAACCCTGGAACTGTTGGAAGAGATTCTCCTGGAGTATAAAGGCACCCTGTTACTGGTGAGTCATGATCGGGCGTTTCTGGATAATGTCGTCACCTCAACGCTGGTGTTTGAGGGTGGGGGTAAGATTCAGGAATATGTTGGTGGTTATGAAGACTGGCTGCGTCAGCGATCTCAGGCTGCGCCGGTTAGTGCCTCCAAAACCAGTGCCAGACCTGCTGCCGTCGCAGCAGAGCCAGCTAAGGCTGAACCGCCAAAGAAAAAGCTCAGTTACAAGCTGCAACGGGAGTTGGACTTGTTACCGGCGCAGCTGGAGCAGCTGGAAGCTGAGATTGAACAGTTGCATGCTGAAACCGCTGCCGCAGACTTCTATAGTGGTGATCGGGAGCATGTGGCAGCTACTCTGGCTGCGTTGCAGACAAAAGAGGCCAAGCTTGAGGAACTGATGGAGCGCTGGGTTGAGCTGGAAGCGATGTTGTAAGGGATAACGAGTATTCGAGAGAATACTCGTTGGTCATATCAGCAGGCGCAAGGGAGCTGAACTTTGTTATTCCTTTGCTTTAACTCTGATAGCCAGAACATCGCACTTGGCACCATGGAGAATACCGTTTGCGGTTGAGCCCAGTAACAGAGCAAGGCCATGACGGCCATGACTGCCAACCATAATAAGGTCGCAACCCTGTTCTTCAGCAATCCGGTGAATCTCGGTTTCAGTATGGCCTGACACCACATGGCACTGTTTGACCTGATAATCCAGCTGTTGGCAGTATCGGGTCATTTTGTTTTGTGCATGTTCATCCAGTTGTGCCTGAATAGCGGTGAGATCCATAGGGACATCGCCGCCATAAGCAAAACTCAGGGGTTCTATAACATGAACCAGTGATAGTTCTGCGTTAGTACATTCTGCCAGTTGTTTGACTTTGTCGATCAGCTGATCAGATTCCTCTGACAGATCGGTCGCCACTAAAATGTGTTTGTATAGGGACATGGGAATATCTCCTTTAGATTCCTGATTTCTAGGGTAGCATACCCCCGTAAGATTTGAATCTGATCGGGGTCAATTTGAGTAGTCGAGGACAATAAATGAAGTGGGCAATTATTATACTTGTGATGATGTCCTTGCTGGGGTCGATGATGTGGGTCATGCCGAGTCCCCGGGAGCGTTTTTTAGCAAAGTTAAGGTCACAGGCTACGCGTCGGGGATTTCAGGTGCAGATGGTTCGGGTGACGCCTCCCCGTGCTGCTGGCCAGGTTGCACCCGAGGTGATGAAGGCTACTGCTTATCGGTTGCCACGCTATAACCTCGATAAAAAACACCGGGATCATTTTAACGAGTGGCAGATTTTTCGTTTGACGGCGGTGGCGAATGAGGGCCTGCCAGAGGGGTGGTGCTGGGGGATAGGCGAACGTCAGCTGAATGAGCAGCAGCTGGCTGTGCTTAATCAGCTGATTGCTGAACTGCCCGAGGGCGTTACATCGGTTGAGTCGACTCCTTTGCACATCTCGCTTTACTGGAACGAAAAGGGCGATGAAACGACGCTTGAGCAGCTTCATACGTTGCTTCAGCCTTTCATTGATGAACAGTTTTAGAGGCGGCGTTATGACATTAAAAAAAGGTTTTTACCGGCATTACAAGGGCGCAGAATATCAGCTGCTGCACCTTGCCCGGCATTCAGAAACAGAGGAATGGCTGGTGGTTTACCGTCCCTGCTATGGTGACCGGGATATCTGGGTCCGGCCACTGGCGATGTTTACTGAAGACGTTACCAACAATGATGGAAAAGTGGTGCCCCGGTTCGAATTTATCAGGGAAAGTTAAAATAGTTATCAGTTGTTATCGTCGTTGTTTTCTTTCTGGGCAAGCTGGTCGAGCGACGCGGCCAGGTTGCCAGTCGCCATTGCGCTGCTGGGGCGGGCCTGATTCAGCAGATCTCTGACCTTGTCGATATAAGCCTGTTTCTGCTTCTGGGGCACATTCGCCCTGGCTACCATCGCTTTAGCGTGTTTGTAATGGGACATGGCGATCAGCTTGTCGTTCCGTTCAAGGTAAAAATTCCCCTGGTTGATATGGGCATCAACGAACACACAGACATGTAGCCAGTAGAGATCATGTTGAAACTGTTTCGCCCGGGAGATGCTCAGTTTGCCAAGCTGGGCCATTTCGATACATATTTTCTCTGCGTGGTGAATGTGAATCTGGGCTTTTTTCAGTGCCCGGTCATTATTAAACCCACCCGGCACCGGGTTGACCCGGTCGGTGATCTCTTTCTGTGTACTGATATCCTGTAGCAGATCAGAGTCCGGTGCCAGGGTTGCGATCTCTTCAATCATACTAACAACATAGCCGCTTAAGGCATCGGAAATCTCGGAACGGCAGTTTGCTTCCTTAAGAATGACGAGGGTTTCCAGCACTTCACCAGTCTTCTGGTTTAGCTCTTTTAAGCGCTTCGATCGATATTCCTGCTGCTGCTCTTTGTTAGAAAAGAAATTATTGATCAGCAGGGCAACGAAACCGATAACGATTAAAGAAAAAAGAAAAATCAGGTTGTCTTGCAACATATTCTCAGGTAGTTCTAATTAAGGAGTAGGCTAATATTGGCGGCAGCATACTGTATTTAAGCTACCAGAAACATACCTTTATTAGCCAATACTCTTATTGAGTTAGCGTGTTTTTTTTAGCAGAGGCTTGACCCTGCTGGTTACAGCCCTTATATATGCACGCTGTTTTGTATTGTCATCTTGTCCTTTAAGGATTGTATTTATATGGGAAAGTCCCTAGTTATTGTTGAGTCACCTGCAAAAGCGAAAACCATAAACAAGTACCTGGGTAACCAGTTTGTGGTTAAATCGAGTGTGGGCCACATTCGTGACCTGCCCACCAGTGGTTCAGGTAACGGGACCGGCTCTGACCCTAAGGAGCGTGCGCGTCAGGCAGCCCTGACCCGCAAGATGTCTCCGGAGGAGAAAGCGCGCCACCAGGCTGAAAAGAGCAAAAAGCAACTGATTGCCCGAATGGGGGTCGACCCGGAGCATGACTGGGATGCCCGCTATGAAATTCTACCGGGTAAGGAGAAAGTCGTCGATGAATTAAGGCGACTCGCGAAAGATGCAGACACTATCTATCTCGCTACCGATTTGGACCGCGAAGGGGAGGCGATTGCCTGGCACCTGCGGGAAGCCATTGGCGGCGAAGACTCACGTTATAAGCGCGTAGTGTTTAACGAGATTACTAAAAAAGCGATTCAGGAAGCATTTCAACAGCCCGGTGAGCTTGACCTGAATCGGGTTAATGCCCAGCAGGCGCGTCGCTTCCTTGATCGCGTTGTCGGTTATATGGTTTCCCCGTTGCTCTGGGCAAAAGTCGCCCGGGGATTGTCTGCTGGACGAGTGCAGTCGGTTGCGGTGCGTTTGCTGGTTGAGCGGGAGAAGGAGATTCGCAGCTTTATCCCCGAAGAGTTCTGGGAGATGCACGCTGATGTCGAGTCGGACAAAAAAGAGGCATTGCGACTTCAGGTTGATAAATACCAGAATAAAGCCTTCCGTCCGGTCACTGGAAAAGAGGCTGAAACGCATCTTGAACAGCTAAAGCAACAGGCGTTCCGGGTAACAAACCGACAGGACCGGCCGACCAGTAGTCGTCCTTCTGCGCCATTTATTACCTCGACACTGCAGCAGGCTGCGAGTACCCGTTTAGGGTATGGTGTTAAGAAAACCATGATGATGGCTCAGCGACTCTACGAAGCCGGTTATATCACCTATATGCGGACGGATTCGACCAATCTGAGTAGCGAAGCCGTGGCCGCCTGCCGCGAGTACATCAGTGATAACTTTGGCAGTAAGTATCTGCCGGAAAGTCCAAACTCTTATAGCAGCAAAGATGGGGCTCAGGAGGCGCATGAGGCGATTCGTCCTTCCGATGTGACTATCGAGGCTACCTCTCTTAACGGCATGGAGCGGGACGCTGAGCGCCTGTATGAGCTGATCCGACGTCAGTTTCTGGCCTGTCAGATGACGCCTGCACTCTATACGAGTACCCGTATCACCGTGACGGCTGGTGATTTCGAACTGCGAACCAAAGGCCGGATTCTCCGCTTTGATGGTTATACCCGGGTGATGAATAGTCAGGGTAAAAACGAAGATGTTATTTTACCTGATGTGCAGCAGGGTGACCCGCTACACCTTCAGCAGCTTGAGCCGAAACAACACTTTACCAAGCCTGCTCCCCGGTATACTGAAGCCAGCCTGGTAAAAGAACTGGAAAAGCGCGGCATCGGCCGGCCATCGACCTATGCATCGATTATCTCCACCATTCAGGACCGGGGTTATGTCGAAGTCCAGAATCGCCGATTCTATGCCCAGAAAATGGGGGATATCGTTACCGAACGACTGGTGGAAAATTTCTCCGATCTGATGGACTTTAGTTTTACTGCGCGCATGGAAGAGTCTCTGGATGATATCGCCACCGGAACCACCGAGTGGAAATCCCTGCTAAACCAGTTCTATAAAGGTTTCAGTGACCGCTTGCTTGAAGCGCAGGACCCGGATACCGGCATGCGGCTGAATGCTCCCACGGAAACCGACATCGCCTGTCCAAGCTGCGGCCGGATGATGATGATCCGTACCGGTACCACCGGGGTTTTCCTGGGCTGCTCGGGTTATTCTCTGCCGCCGAAAGAGCGCTGTAAAACCACTATGAATCTGATTCATGGTGATGAGGTGGTGAGTGTTGACGGCGATGACGAGGAAGAGTCCCGTATTCTGCGCAACAAACACCGCTGCAGTATCTGTGATACGGCGATGGACAGTTATCTGATTGATGAGCAGCGTAAGCTGCATATCTGTGGCAATAATCCCGACTGCTCAGGATTCGAGGTCGAAAAGGGAACGTTTAAAATTAAGGGCTATGATGGTCCGGTACTCGAGTGTGATAAATGTGGCTCTGAGATGCAGCTGAAGACCGGCCGTTTTGGTAAGTTTTTTGGTTGTACTAACGAGTCTTGCAAAAATACACGTAAGTTGTTGCGCAATGGCGAAGCGGCACCGCCTAAGATGGACCCGGTGCCGATGCCTGAATTGCAGTGCGATAATGTTGATGACACCTTTATTCTTCGGGATGGTGCTTCTGGTCTGTTCCTTGCTGCCAGTCAGTTTCCGAGAAAACGGGAGACCCGGGCGCCTAAAGTAGCTGAACTTCTGCCACATCAGAGCGAAATCGATCCGAAGTACAGCTTTTTGTTCAGTGCGCCGGTAGAAGATGATGAGGGTAATCCTGCTATTATCCGGTATAGCCGCAAAACAAAAGAGCAATACGTGATGACTGAAGTCGACGGCAAAGCGACGGGATGGCGGGCGTTTTATACTGGTGATAAATGGGTTGCAGAAGCAGCGAAAGCGAAAAAAACGACCACGAAGAAAGCAACGACTTCAAAAAAATCAGCGTCTTCAAAGAAAGCGGAGGCTTAGATATGAGTGGGGTATACCTGGCCCGTACCAATCAGAAACTAAACTTTACCCGTCTTCATCTGGACGCGCTTAAAGTGGCTCATGAATCGACAGGTTGGAGTAAGCATGCTCTGATTGAGTCGTATAACGAGTCCGTTTTGTTCCATATGGTTTCTGCTTATAGTTCTTTGCTCAGAGAGATTGCCGAACAGTACCGGTTTGATGCTAACCGGATCAGTAAATTAAGTCAGTTGACGGAGCAGATGGAAGCGCAGGGCTTAGAAGCCCCGGAGGTGCTCGAGTTGCAGCAGCTGCATAGTGACTCTGGTAGTTGGTTGCACCAGCTTCTTGCAGCGTACAAAGCCTGCTGGCGAGCTGAGGAGCATAATCAGTCAGCGGCTCAGGCTCAGAGTGTGTCTGAGATCCATGTTATGCAGATCAATCCTGATCATGCTGAAGATGCCGATATTCTTAAAGAATATCAAAGCTGGTTTAATCAGTTTAAGTTGCTGATAGAACATCTGCGTGCCAGCATGCAGGAATGGTAGCGAGTGGCCTGCAACGGTAGGTGTAGGTTGATGTTGGCTTATTAATATACGTTTTATATTGACAGCTATCAGGGATTCTGTGGCAGGCCTGGCAAGTTTGTCGTGTCGTTTAAATGTGTGTTTCAGCACCGGGTGACGCCTGGATTGAGAAGAATATGTCAGATATGTTTTTGGAAATAATTGAGCTGGACGATGGTCAGATTGCATTGCGACGGGCTGATTCAGATGATGAGCCCATTATGCGGATCAGTTTCTCTGACAGCGTCAGAGAGCAGCTTGAAGAGGAGTGTATTGATGTGGCCAAGGTAATGCTGACCGCGGGGATACACATGATCTCTGATCTGAATGTTAAAGCGGCAGCTGAAACGGATGATCTTATGAATGACCCCGATAACGAATTTGGTGACGACTTTGATGATCAGTCCCGGGTGATTCACTGAGAGTTATCTATGAGTGTCACTGTATCGTGATGGCACTGACAAGTTGAGGTTTTGCTCAGACGTAAATACAGACCCAAAAAAAACAGCGCATCAGCGCTGTTTTTTTTAATTTTTATGGGGCGCTTTTACCAACCAGGGTTTTGCTGTTCTGCATCTAACCCTGGCTATACGTCCCTGAAGGGCTTAGCAGAGCCGGCGGTCGCGGATAACGATGCCATGGCTTTTGCCGTTAGCCGCGGCATCCTCCAGTCCAGCCAGTTCTTCGTTACTCAGGACCCCAGGCCAGCTGATAACCGCATGACAGGTGCCTGCTTTGAGCGCCTGGCAGGCAAGCTGATAGGTTGAGTGACTCTGATCGGGTTGCAATAGCATAACCTTTTTAAGGTCAATGCCCGCGGCCTCAAGCAAGCTCTTGGGTAGCGCGGTCGGTGGAGCGATCCAGGCAAACCAGCGATCATCTTTACTCAGCTGTGCAAGTAATGGCAGTAGCATGGTCATTTCCCCAAAATCACTGCCCTGCAGAACGATTTCGGTGACTTTACCGGCCAGTCCTGATTGATGCGGTTGTGGTGCTGTTGCCGGACGAATAAGGCCAGGCAGAACAGGCTCTGAGCTGTTAAAACTGCTAACTGCGTGCAACATGATTACTGTCCTCTTCTGATAACCCCGACACCGAGGCCTTCAATTGAGAGTTCCTGCGTTTGCAGGTCGACCATAATAGGCTCGAACTCTTCGTTTTCTGCGATCAGGTAAACAAGATTCCCTTCACGCTTAAAGCGTTTAACGGTGACATCGTTGTCGAGTCTGGCAACGACAATTTCGCCGTTTTTGGCACTCTGGCATTGATGAACCGCTAATAAGTCACCATCCATAATGCCAATATTTTTCATACTGGTGCCACGTACCCGTAACAGATAATCTGCCGGCGGGTGGAAAAAATCAGACGCGATGGTAATACGGTCTTCAACATTTTCCTGGGCCAGAATCGGCTCACCAGCGGCTACCTGGCCGACAATCGGCAGTCCGGGTTCATCATCGAATCCAGGGATCCGGATGCCCCGTGATGTGCCGGGTATCATCTCAATGGCACCCTTGCGGGCCAGTGCTTTGAGATGTTCTTCGGCAGCATTCGCTGATTTGAACCCCAGCTCCTTGGCAATATCTGCACGGGTTGGCGGATAACCGGTGGTGCTGATGCATTTTTTTATGCAATCAAGTACATCTGTTTGGCGTTGTGTCAGTTTCATGATGAACTCTGTGTTTTTATCCAGTAGCTGTAACTATATACAGTATTATTGGTTTGTAAACATTTTTCTGTCTATTTATCCAGTATTATTGCTAGAATGGCCGTGTTTACAGTGTATTAGGGCGGTCTGGTGCTTTCAGAAGAGATAAAAAAAGAGATACAGGGAGCGTACCGGCGCTTTTTGGAAAGCCGTCAGCTGAAGCCTCGTATGGGGCAGAAACAGATGATCGCGGAAGTCGCTAAGGTGATTGGTGCCATTCTTCAGGATGAAAAATCTCACCGGCTCGGTGAAAACCATGTCAGTGTTATTGAAGCTGGCACGGGGACCGGTAAAACCATCGGTTATCTGCTGGCTGTCCTGCCCATTGCTAAGGCGAAAGGTAAGAAAGTCGTCCTTTCAACCGCCACAGTGGCGTTGCAGGAGCAGCTTCTGAATAAAGATCTGCCCGAAGTGGCTGAACATGCCGGTTTATCGGTTACTTTCGGTCTTGCGAAGGGCAGAGGTCGCTATTTTTGTATCAGTAAAGCTGAACAGCATCTCGATGCCCATGGTGCAACCGGTCAGCAGGCCCTGTATGAAGATGAACTGTCTCTGCGTCTGGATACTGACACGGTTGAATTTTATAAAAGTCTGCTCAATGAGTTTGCTTCGGGGCGTTGGGATGGTGATCGTGACAATCTGAGTCAGGATATCAGTGATCAGGACTGGAGTCCGCTGACCAGTGATCATCTGCAATGCACTAACCGGCGCTGCAGCAATTTTTCTGCCTGTAGTTTTTTTAAAGCCCGCAAGGATCTTGATCAGGTGGAGTGTGTTATTGCCAATCATGATATTGTCCTGGCTGATCTTGCGCTGGGCGGCGGCGCTATCCTGCCTGATCCCACAGAAACTATCTATATCTTCGATGAAGGACATCATCTGTCCGATAAAGCCAGCGGACATTTCTCATTTAACCTGCGCTTAAAATCGACCGAACGCTGGCTTTCCGGGACTATTAAACAGCTTGATAAAATGCTCGAGCAAACTGGCACGCCGCAACTGCTGAGTGATTATGTGCAGCAACAGCGTAAGCCCGGCGAAGATCTGCAAGTGGTCTTAAACAACTGGGCTGAACTGATGCGTCCTATCCTTCTGGATGATTCATTTAAACGCCCGAAAGAACGTTTTCGTTACGCCGGTGGCGTCGTCCCTGATGACGTAAAACAGTTTGGTCTTCAGGTTGAGCATCTCGGTGCACGGATGGCTGCGAAAATGGAGATGATACTCGATCTGCTTAAAGAATCCCTCGATGGCGAGGGAGGGATCGATCGTCAGGCGGCAGAAACCTGGTATCCCCGTGTCGGTATGATGGTGTCCCGGTTGCATAATATTACCGGGCTGGGGCGTGCGATGGGGCATCCGGATGGTGAAAATACTACCCCTACTGCCCGCTGGGTCAGTCTGGTTGAAACGGCTCAGGGGTATGATTTTGAATGCAGTAGCGCACCGGTTTCGGCAGCCGAGATGTTGCGTATGAATCTATGGCAACATTGTTATGCGGCGGTTGTCACCTCGGCGACACTGACCGCTCTGGGACGTTTTGACCGTCTCCTGGCTGACCTGGGTTTGCCACCAGAGACACCCTGTTTCAGCCTGCCCAGTCCGTTCGATCATTATCATGCGGCTGAGCTGTATGTGCCGCCGATGAAAGTAGAGGCCAATGATCCAGAACTGCATACTCAGGCGGTTACTGATTACCTTAACGCTGAGCTGAAAACAGATGGTGGTACGCTGGTGCTCTTCAGTTCATGGCGGCAGATGCGATCAGTACTTGCCAGTCTTGACGAAAAGCTCAACAATAGGGTGTTGTCGCAGGGCGATTTCAGTAAAAACGAGATTCTGAAGCGTCATAAGACCGAAATTGATGAGGGGCGGGGAAGTATTATCTTTGGTCTCGCCTCTTTTACTGAAGGGGTTGACCTTCCCGGTGACTATCTCACCGAAGTGATTATTACCAAGATTCCTTTCAGTGTGCCGGATGATCCGGTGGATGCCACCATGGCTGAGTGGATTGAACAGCAGGGTGGCAACTCTTTTATGGAATGGTCGGTGCCGATGGCATCGGTACGCTTAACTCAGGCCGCTGGACGGCTGCTGCGAACTGAGCAGGATAGAGGAAGAATCGTACTGCTGGACCGGCGCGTTGTTACCCGGCGATATGGCCGGCAACTGCTGGATTCGCTGCCACCCTTCCGCAGAAATATTAGCTAACCGTTCGCCCACGCGGATAAGGTATAACTTTGTTAAAGAAACTATTTAAACGTTCACACGATAACGAATCGCAAAAAAGTCAGTCATCCGTTGCCAGTCCTGCCGTAAAACAAACGGCAGCGGCAACACCGGTAAAGAGCAACAATGCCGCAGAGCGATCTGGTCGCAGTGCCGGTTCAGCTGAGCGCCCCAAAGCGGCAAAGTCCGATAGCGTAAAACCGAAAGTGGCTAAATCTAAAGCGCGAAAACCTGCTCCGGTTAAACCCTGGCGGCGTGAAGATTTTGCTGTTGAGCCGGTGGAAGGGAAAAAGCGCTTTCACGACTTTGATCTGCCCGATGATGTGATGCATGCCATTGCCGATCTTAATTTTCAATACTGCTCTGATATTCAGGCGGCAACACTGATTGAGTCACTCGAAGGGCGTGACATGATCGGTAAGGCGCAGACGGGCACCGGAAAAACCGCAGCGTTTCTTATCAGCATCATTACTGACCTGCTTGATTTTCCATTAGAGAATAAACCAACTAAAGGGGTTCCCCGGGCGCTAATTATCGCGCCAACGCGCGAGCTGGCATTGCAGATTGCATCGGATGCGGAAGAGTTGGGTAAATATGCCAATATCGGTGTGGTCGCCCTGGTAGGTGGCATGGATTATGACAGACAGCGTAAGCAGCTGGCTGCCCGCCCGGTTGATATTCTGGTGGCAACACCGGGTCGCCTGATCGACTTTGTCCGGTCTTCCGACGTCGATCTCGGTGATGTCGAGGTGTTGGTACTGGATGAGGCCGACCGGATGCTGAGTATGGGGTTCATTCCCGATGTCCGCACGATTATTCGTCATACCCCGCGTAAGGGGGATCGTCAGACGCTGCTGTACAGTGCGACTTTCACCGATGATGTGATGAATCTTGCGCGCCAATGGACGGTTGATGCCAAAGTGATTGAGATCGCACCGGAACAGAAAAGTACCGACTCAGTTGAACAGTTGGTTTATCTGGTGTCCCGCAAGGATAAATACACATTGCTGCGTAATTTTATGCAGCTCAATCAGCTCGAACGGGTCATTGTATTTGGTAACCGTCGTGATGAAACCCGGCGTCTGGCTGAACGGCTGCAGAAAGATGGTCTTAAGGCTTCGTTGATGTCGGGAGAGATCACGCAGCAGAAGCGGGTTAAAACCCTGGAAGATTTTCGCAGTGGGAAGATCAATATTCTGGTGGCTACCGATGTTGCTGGGCGTGGTATCCATGTGGATGGTGTCAGCCATGTGATCAACTACGCGCTGCCGGAAGATGCCGATGATTATGTGCACCGAATCGGTCGTACCGGACGCGCGGGCTCTACCGGCACCTCCATCAGCTTTGCCACTGAAGATGATGCCTTTCTGTTACCTGAAATTGAAGAGGTTGCCGGGGTGAAAATGAAGTGTGTTTACCCCGATCCAAACCTGCTTGAGCCGGTATAACAGCCGTTACTGTTGATCATGAAGCGCCGGGCTGGATTAGATCAACTGCAACTGAGCAATCGCTTCAGCCAGTTGAGTGATGATTTTTACAGCCCGGTCTCCCCTCAGCCCCTGAAGAATCCTTTTCTGGTTGCGTTCAGTACTGATGCCGCAGCGCTCATTGGTCTTGATGCTTTTAAAACTTCGTCTCATCAGCTTATTGAGTATTTTAGTGGTCAGTCATTGCTACCGGGGAGCGAGCCAGTTGCCACGGTTTATTCTGGTCATCAGTTTGGAAGTTACACTGCGCAGCTGGGCGATGGCCGGGCGCTGTTACTGGGTGACCTGCCCGGCTCTGATGGACAGCGATGGGAGCTGCAACTCAAAGGTAGTGGTAAAACACCATATTCACGACATGCCGATGGCCGTGCCGCGTTGCGTTCTGTTATCCGCGAATATCTTGCAAGTGAAGCGATGGCAGCTCTTAATGTGCCGACCACCCGGGCGTTGTGTATTATTGGCAGTGAAACCCCAATCTGTCGTGAATCGATAGAGTATGGGGCTTGTATGGTGCGTCTGAGTCCCAGTCATATTCGCTTTGGCCACTTTGAGTACTTCTATTACAGCCGTCAATCTGAACAATTGAAGCAACTGGCTGATTTTGTTATCCGGTACCATTACCCTCATTGTACTGACAGTAACAACCCTTATCTGGCACTGTTTTCCGAGGTGGTTGAGCGAACCGCCAGGCTGATTGCGCGCTGGCAGGTGCTGGGGTTTTGTCATGGGGTGATGAACACCGACAATATGTCTATTCTCGGGCTGACGCTGGACTATGGGCCCTTTGATTTTCTCAGTCAATATCAGCCAGACTTCAGTAGTAACTGTTCTGATGAGCAGGGTCGCTATGTCTATCAGCAGCAGCCTTCGGTTGCCATGTGGAACTGTGTTTGTCTGGCCCAGAGTCTTAGCGGATTAGTTAAAAAGACAGACCTGGAGCGGGCGCTTAGTCGTTTCGAGCCCGTCTATGCGATTGCTTATACCGAACAGATGAAGCAGCGCCTGGGCATGGAGGGCAAAAGCCTGCAGGACGGTGAGTTGATTGAGTCATTTCTGCAGTTTCTGCAGCAGGCAAAGGCGGATTATAATGACGCCTTTGTTGTTTTGCAGCAGCTGGTTAATGGCAATCCAGAGCCCTTTAACGTTATGCTCGGCGATAGCAGGCAGGTTAGAAACTGGTTGCAACGCTTTTGTGATCGTATCGGTGATAATGCAGGTGAGTTGATGCAACAGTATAATCCGCGCATTGTGTTGCGTAACTCGCTGGCGCAGCGGGTTATTGACCGTGCAGAGCAGGGCGACTTTAGTGATCTGGCTCAGTTACATGCGGCGCTGCGCTCGCCCTTTAGCGAGCATTTGGATATAGACGCTTGGGACGCGGCGAACCGGGGCAGGAATGTACCGCTTAGTTGTTCATCCTGAGGGTGGAGTCAGATATATACCGGAACTTGCCGGTTTCTTTGTGTTCAACAGATGCTATTGATCAAAGAGGATTTTATGGATAAGCACAAAACGGGTCGAATCAGTCAGGTTCTGGCCATCGTTGTCAGTCTGTTTTTTGTTTTTATCGGAGTCAGTGGTTATCAGCGAACCGATGATATTACTGTGCTGATGTTGTTCGGTGTCTTAGCGGTGCTGGGGTATTTTATTGTTAAGCTGCTGTTTCTCGGTATTAACAAACTGCTGGATTCGCTGGACGATAAACATAATCAGCGGTCTGAATAATCCCATTGGTATGCGGCAACCGTTGATAACGTCAGAAGTAACAGTATTCATATGTAATCGTTTTTAACAGTAGCAGTTGTTATTTTACTGTTTTATATAAAAGCGTTTATCAAGCAAATCTATTATTAAGTAAGGAATCTCTGATGACAGACAGGGTAAAAGTTGCAGTCCTGGGCGGCGGTAGTTTTGGTACTGTAATAGCGAACCTGATTGGCACAAAGGGTGAAAAGGTTCGTTTGTGGATGCGCAACTCGGAGCGGGCTGAAGAGATCAATCGCACCCACGAGAACAGTCGTTACCTGCCTGGCCGGCAGTTGTCTGAAAACCTCATGGCGACGGCAGACCTGCAGCAGGCGGTGGCAGATGCTGCGATTATTTTTGTATCTATTCCAAGTCAGTCTTTTCGCGATGTTATCCGTCAGGCAAAACCATTTTTGCGTGCTGATCAGATAGTAGTCAGTACTACCAAAGGGATTGAGGCAAAAACATTCAGTCTGATGAGCCAGATTCTTGCTCAGGAGCTACCCGCAAACCCGATCGGGGTGATCAGCGGGCCTAATTTGGCTAAAGAGATTGCCCAGCAGCAATTAACCGCAACCGTTATTGCCAGTGCGGATGAGCAGGTCAGAACCGCCGTACAGTCGATCCTTCACTGTGCCTTTTTCCGCATTTATGCCAGCACGGATATGTATGGTGTTGAACTGGGCGGCACGCTTAAAAACATCTACGCCATTGCTTCCGGACTGAGCGCTGCGCTGGGCATGGGAGAAAATACGAAAAGTATGCTTATGACCCGAAGTCTGGCGGAGATGAGTCGCTTTGCGGTTCAGCTGGGCGCTAATCCAATGACTTTTCTGGGTTTGGCTGGTGTTGGCGATCTGATCGTGACCTGCTCATCGCCGCTGAGTCGTAACTATCGGGTTGGCTATGCTCTGGGGGAAGGTAAGACCCTCGACGAGGCCGTTGATGCCCTGGGTGAGGTGGCTGAGGGGGTTAATACCCTGCGTTATGTAAAAGAAAAAGCTGATGAAATGGAGATCTACATGCCGTTAGTCAGTGGGCTTTACGAGGTGGTGTTTAATCATGCGCCAGTGTCTCAGGTGGCAAAGATGATGATGCTGAACACGCAGAGTAGTGATGTTGAATTTGTGTTGCCACGGGCTGATTGCTGATGCGGTTACTGTTGTTGCGCCATGGTGAAGCAGGTTTCAATGCGCCAACTGATCAGCAGCGCCGGTTAACAGACAACGGCAGGCAGCAGTTGCAGCAGATGCTTAGTGTTAATGCTGCAATGCTTGATGGAGTGGAACGAATTATTCATAGCCCTTTCGTTCGTACCACTGAGACTGCAGATCTGGTGAATAGGGTGCAGTCTGCAGCGCTGTCTCCTTCTGCATTACTGACGCCTGAGTCATCACCTCAGGCGGTGGTGGACTGGTTGGCAGAACAGCGGGATAACGTGCTGATACTGGTGACGCATCAGCCGTTGATTGGTGCGTTAGTCTCCCTGTTATGTGAGGGAAACCTGACGCGCCCGGAATCCATGTTGCCGGGCACAATGGCGATTATTGAGCTGACGTTTCCGGCTGCAGGGCTGGGTCAGTTACAGCATTTGCTGCGCTAGCGTCAGGGTTGCTTCCATTAGAGGCTTCGCCAACGAGTCCACTGACGGCTGCGCTGGTTTCAGGGTTATCATCCGGCTGCTGAGACCGTCCGTGTGCAGCCTCTTTTATTAGTTTCTCCATCTCTTTTATACTCGCAATGTCTGGGTAGCGGGCCTGGCCATCCTCGATCGTTTTAATCGCTTTTTCTTTTTCTCCCACTGCCAGGTAGGCTCGCGACAAATCGATATATAGCTGAGAAATCGGTGTGTATTCGATATAGGGTGCGGCCCATTGTATAAACTGCGGCGCAAAGCGTCCCTGTCGGGCGTTCAATTCACGCAATAGCAGTGTGCGCATGAAATAGAACTCGGCGCTATCGTTGAAGAAAGGATTGTTTAGCGCCGGTTGCAGTAGAGCAGGTTCTGTCATCCGCCCCTGTAAAAAACGGATAATGCTGCTGTTAGCCTGTATGGTTTGTACCATAACCAGTGTAACGCCTAAAAACAGGGCGACAGCAGACGCACCTGTGGCGATCTCTGCAGACCGGCTCAGGCTGAGTTGTCTGGTTTTCGTATGATGCCGTAGCACGACAAAGATCAGTAATAGCATCAGAAACCAGGGAATGTTGCTGATATAGAAGGGGAGCTCTACCTGGGTATGCAGAGCGATCGGTAACAGCATTGCGCTATAGCTCAGTCCGCGACGCCAGCCACAGCTGAACGCCGCATACAGCACTGTAAAGGCCGATATCAGAATTCCAGTTACCCCGATTAGTCCTCCTTCCACCAGCCAGAACATCAGCTCATTATGGGGGTGGCTCAACCGGTCAGGTGGCAGGTTGGCGTCTGGAAAGCGGTTCAGATAATCCACCTTCTGATCATGCCAGGCTTTTTGGAAGCTGCCGACGCCATGGCCAGTGAGGGGGTGCTGTTTAAATACCTCAAGGGCTATTTTATAGATATTAATGCGGCTGTTGTTCCCTGACGCTGCAACCCCTGAGATACTTGCCTCAGTGATATCACCTAATTTTTTTGAGCTAATCTTTATTCCCTGATTGCCCATAAACAGAGCTGCAGCGATAGCAATAATGACCGCAATCATCAGTGGTTTGCGTGTCAGAAAGGCGCGCCAGTTACAGACTGTCAGGATGAAGGTGCCGCCTATTGCAGATAGCAGTCCGGTACGGGAGCCTGAAAAGCCAACGATAAAACAGCTCAGAAAGATGCTTGCCAACAGTAACAGGGTTGTCATTGGTCGTGGTTTTAACGCCAGCGGGCGGCTGAGCAGGTACAGCGCGATCATCAGCACGGTAGCCTGGAATGATGCATGAATATTGATCTGTTGAAAGATGCTGTAGGGGATACCCTTGCTAGGCGTTATCAGCAGAGGCATGGCATTGGGCCAGAGGATCTGTGAGATACCGTAAAGTGCGTGCACAACTCCGGCGATCAGAACGAGTAATAATGCCCGCTCGACATCTCTGGGTGAAAAACGAAACTGGAACAGTGCGATCAGAAACAGAAAACCGCCGAGAATATAGAGTTGTCGAAACAGCCATTCCGTCGGTAGAAAGTTTGCCACAATAAAGCCGAGTATTATCATGCTGATCGGCAGTGCTGCCATAGGCAGCCAAAGCTTCGGATAGCTGAATAGTTTATCTCTGAGCATCAGCAGGGTAGCGCAGGAGATGACTAAAACCGCCGCGATCCATACGGTGATGTTGTGTGAAATCGACATCCCCTCGCCACCCAGGTTGGGCTGGAAGAAGAACGCGGCAGGCAGAAACAATATACCCAGCAGCCACAGGCCTGCCTGTTGCGGTCGAATGCGTGATAGTGTGTTCGTCATCTAAGACCCCGGGTGGTTAGCAATCTTATCGCTGTCTGGTTTAATTGACTTTGCTAAACAGTCTGTTTTTAAAAGAGAAAACAGTGCAGATACTACCCTATTTTTGTATCCTGATATACGCCGTGCGAAGACAAAACTTCCATGAAAAGTAAGGTTTATAGATAGATGAGCGATACCCTGATAAACGAAGAGTTACGTTTTAATGTGAATGGTCACCAGATTGCGGCAAAAAGCTGGGGTGACCCCGGGGCAACACCGGTATTGGCGTTACATGGCTGGCTGGATAATGCGGCAACCTTTAACCGGCTGGCTCCTCAGTTGCAAAATATACGCTTGATTGCTCTGGATTTGATGGGGCATGGGTATTCTGATCACCGACCGGCGTCCATGCCTTATTACATCTGGGATAATGTACAGGACGTACTGGCAGTCGCTGACCTGCTGGGGTTAGAACAGTTTTCTCTCATAGGCCATTCTATGGGGGCCAGTATTGCCACTCTGGTTGCCGGCGCCTTTCCTGAACGATTAAATAAGGTGGTATTGATTGAGGGTATCGCTCCTTTGGTGACTGAGCCGGACGATACTGCAGAACAGCTGGCTCTGGCGATTAAAAAACGCGTCCGGCTGCTGGGTCGGGCGCAAAAAGGTTATGATGATATTCAGGCAGCGGTGACTGCCCGGATGAATGGTCGCTGGCCGGTCGATTTGCAGGCAGCAAAATGGTTAGTTGAACGGGGACTTGAACAGCGGGAAGGAAGTTATGTCTGGCGTAGTGATCCGTGTCTTATGCTGCCCTCTATTCTGCGTATGTCAGAAGCACAGGTGGAAAGCTTCATCCGGCGTATCAGTGCGCCAATATTGCTCATTCTTGGCAACGATGGCATCCCCCAGAGTGATCGGCGTATTGCGTTAATGCGTAATATCAGAACAGAGTGGTTAGCCGGAGGTCACCACCTGCATCTGGAAGAGCAGGCGTCCGGGCTGATTGCTACACTGATTAATGAGTTTGATCTGGTTTAACCTAAGTTGGCGAACATAAGGATTATTGATGAGGATTCAAGCATTTTTACCGGTAGTGTTAATGCTGCTGTTAAGCTTCACGGTTCACGCAGAGACGGATGTCAGTGGTAGTAGTGATCCCCGTCAGCTCCCCCGGTTCCCATTAAGCTGGATCGTCAGCTACCACACCGAAGCCGTGCCGGAATATACGCTTGCTACCGGTCCGATGAGGAAGGTTGACGGGATTATTGCTCCAGAAAAATATAAACGTATTACTGGTGAACTCACCCGAATTACCTACAGGCTGCCCGATATTCATACACCGGATCAGGTGTTTAATTATTATCTGCAGCTGTTGCAAAGCATGCAGGCTAAGATTCTCTTCCAATGCAGCAGTCGCCAGTGCGGCAGCAGTAATCAGTGGGCTAACAACTATTTTGACGTCGCTGAGTTGTATGGCCTGGATCGCAGTCAGTTCTTTCTCTCGGCCAGCGCTGGTAATCTGCAGCTGGCACTGTATACCGTGAAGCGGGGCAATCGCCGGGTGTACGTTCATATCGATCTGATAGAACCGATGAAACAGACCGCAGAAACTCTGGCTGCTGATCTTCGGCAGCAGGGAGTGAGCTGGCTGAATGATGCTGAAGCATTGGAGCCTTTGATTGACTACATGAGTAACAACCCACAGCAAACGGTATTAATTGGTAGTTACAATAAGGCGGCTGGAGTGACGGTAGATGAACTGTTGAGCCGCAGCCAGAAGGCGGCTGATGAGGTCCGTGATATGTTGATAGAGGCAGATGTTGATCCTGCCCGGATCACAAGTGTGGGTGTCGGGCCGGCGTTGCCTGTCGCTGATCGTGAGCAGCCTGACGGCATCTGGATACAGTTACGCTGATCAGATTGATGGGGCGGTTTTATATCCGTTTCAAGATTGAAATATTCGGTTTTAGCCAGGGATTAGAGCGATGAAAACCACAGTATCGTTGGTGCTGGGTAGTGGTGGTGCCCGGGGGTACAGCCACATTGGTGTCATTGAAGAACTTAACCGGCGAGGTTATGAGATTGTCTGTATCGCAGGTAGTTCTATGGGGGCCTTGGTGGGAGGAATATACGCCGCTGGCCGTCTGGAACAGTACACCGACTGGGTAACCAGCCTGAGACGACTTGATGTGTTTAAACTAATGGATCTTACGCTCAGGGGAGAAGGTACAATACGGGGCGATCGGTTATTCGCTAAGTTACGTGATATAACCGGTGATCCTTTGATTCAGGAATTGCCTGTTACCTACACCGCGGTAGCCACTGATCTGACCCATCAAAAAGAGGTCTGGTTTCAGAAAGGTCTGCTGCTTGATGCGATCAGGGCGTCTATTGCCGTGCCTGGTTTTTTTACACCGGTGGTCGAAGAGGATAGGGTGCTGGTCGACGGTGGTGTGCTGAATCCAATCCCTATTATACCGACAGTCGCCGTCCATGCGGATCTGATTATCGCGGTTGATCTGAATGCTGAAGCCCAACGGCATCGGGTGATATTACCAGACACCCAATATCTTGAGCAGTCAGGCTTTTATGATGAATGGCAACACAGTCCTAAACAGCAGCCTGCCGTGGAACCCTCAAAAACCGTTGCCAGGGATCTTCCCCCGCATAAGGCGACGGGGCGCATTGATGTCCTGGTTAACTCTGTTGAAGTCATGCAGGAGTCCCTGGGTAAGTATAAAGTGGCGGGTTATCCACCTGATCTTCTGATCGGTATACCTAAAGATGCCTGCCGTTTTTATGAATTCCATCGCGCCCGGGAGATGATCGAACTGGGCCGTCATCTGGCGCAGGAAAGTCTGAGTCAGATGGAGCGGTCTATGCGGTAATATATTGCGGTAATATAAAGGCTTGTCTGGTTAAAGGTGAACAGCGATGGTTGTACAGCATCTGACAGGTTGAATATCGTAAAGTGGTTCGCAGCTAACCCTTAAATGTTATCCGTCGGTTAGAACGGGTGAATAGCATAAGCTGGCAAATCCTACTGTGTATTATTCTTTTATTTCTGAGGTTCTTATGCCGTTGTCTCCTGCAGCACGGGCTGATCTGCTGCTGTTACTGGTAACCCTGATTGCTGCGGCAGGATGGATTTTTTCTAAGCAGGCGCTACAAGAGTTTCCACCACTGCTGTTCATCGGTATCCGTTTTCTCTTTGCGGGGTTGCTGTTGATGTTGCCAGCGTATAAAGATCTGCGGCCGTTGTTGCAGCAGGGGGCATTGTTTCCCGTGGTGCGTCTGGGCCTGCTGATGACCTGTGCACTGTTGTGCTGGATTATGGGGTTGCAATACGGAACGCACCTGGGGGAAGGGGCTTTTATTACCAGCCTGGGCGTCGTTCTGGTACCGCTGATGGCGTGGCTGGTGCACCGTGAACGGGCACCACTCAGCACCTGGCTGTCACTGCCGGTGGCGATTTTTGGGTTGATGCTGTTATCGCTTGAAGGTGGTATCTCTCTGGCGTCAGGTCAGTTGTGGTTTCTCTTTGCTGCACTGCTGTTTTCAGTCCATTTTGTTCTGGTCTCCCGTATGGCGTTAGCGGTTCCTGCACTGATTCTCACGGCAGTGCAGCTGCTCATGGTGGGGCTGGGAGGAATTGTTGTTTCTGCGTTTGTCGAAGCATGGCCCGATTCAATTAGTCATACGGCGCTTGGTTGGTTATTTGCCAGCGCATTTATTGCTACCAGTTTTCGTTTTGCCTTGCAGACCTATGCGCAAAGTCTGGCACCGGCAAGTCATGTTGCGCTGATTATGACTCTGGAGCCGGTGTGGGCCGCGCTGCTGGCCGCGATCATCTATGCTGAGCAGATGAGCGTTTTACAACTGGGAGGGTGTAGTCTGATTTTTATGGCGATGTTGGTGAGTCGCTGGCGCTGGCTGAAACCATTATTGCAAAAGTTGAGTGCTGCAAAAGTTTAGCATCAGGGCTTTAAATAAAGCCAGATGACGCCGGCAGTTAACAAATGGGGATTTTAATATAGGTATCAGTAAATGGGCATCAAAACAGGGAGATCAAAAAAGAGGTATAAAAAAGAGGCATAAAAAAGGGACACTCAAATGAGTATCCCTTAATGTAAACAGCGTAGTGAAGCGCTTAGTTTATCAGTGACAAAAATTCACCACGGGTAGACTGGCTTTTGCGGAACGAGCCCAGCATCATCGATGTTTTCATGCTGCTGTTCTGCTTTTCCACGCCACGCATCATCATACACATATGCTGAGCTTCAATCACAACACCAACACCGTCTGCGCCGGTTGCCTGCATAATGGCATCGGCAATCTGCTTGGTCATATTTTCCTGAATCTGTAACCGCCGGGCAAACATATCGACAATCCGGGCAATCTTGGATAAACCGATTACCTGGCCCCGGGGAATATAGCCCACATGGCATTTGCCGATGAAAGGCAGCATATGGTGCTCACACATCGAGTACAGCTCGATATCTTTGACGATAACCATCTCGCTGTTCTCGGTAGGAAAGAGGGCACCATTGATGACCTCGTCCAGGTTTTGCTCATAACCGCGAGTGAGAAATTTCATCGCTTTGGCAGCGCGTTTAGGCGTATCGACCAGGCCTTCACGGGTGAGATCTTCACCCAGTTGTTCGATTATGCTGGCAAATTCTTTTTCCATTACAGTGGGTAATCCTGTTTTGGCCTGTCTGAACCTCAGTCATTCTTACCGAGGATCTTTTCTGAAACACTTTTATATGACAGGGCCGTTAAAAAAGGGTGTTAAGGTACGTGATTAGGCCACTGAGGTAAAGTGTGAGCGTAAAGATTTAACCATTTCAGCAGACTTTATTATCTGGCCCGTTTCAGTAGAACGTACAGTGCGCCGGTTCCGCCATCTTTAGGTTGCGCAGAGGTAAAGGCTATAACCTGAGGCATCTGTCTCAGCCAGTCATTAACGTAGGACTTCATCAGCGCGTGCTGGCTTTCTACGCTGTTCGACTTACCATGAATGACCATGACACAGCGAAGCTGCTGCATACTGCATTCGCGTATAAAACTGCCAAGCTCGGTACGGGCATCGTCAATGATATAGCCGTGCAGATCGAGCCCCGCATCCCAGGGAATATGTCCCTGTTTAAGGCGCTTCATCAGTTTTAGCTGGACACCAGGCGAGGCGAAGATCAGCTCATCTTCAGTTTCAACAAGGTTGATGACTTCAGAGTTGAGGCCATCGACAATCATCTCTTCATCGGTCACCGCCATCTGCCGTTTATAGCGGGTGGTTTCATCGTCAGCCAGCCTTAGTTTTTTGGGCCGGCCACGCAGATCTGCCCGGTCATTCTTTATACGGGTGACTCCCTGCATGGCAGAGCTAAAATCGATGTCGGGGTTTTCGTTATCAGGCAGATCGTTTTCAGACATAGCGTTCGCAAACATTATTCATTAACATACACGGCCTGTAATAAAGCAGGCACCAATCCGGCGAATTATCTATCCAGACATGACCATCAATCAAGCACAGATCCTGAAAGAGCTTCATACCATACGTGATTTTGTCCGTATTAGTATGAGTCGTTTCTATGAACATGACCTTTATTTTGGCCACGGCACTGATAATCCCTGGGATGAGGCGGTTCAGCTGGTGCTGGGTGCACTGCATCTGCCATGGAATAGTAACCCGCAACTGTTGGATGCGCGGATTACCCAGGATGAGAAAGAAAGAGTGCTGGATTTTCTGCAACAGCGGGTTATTCAGCGCCGGCCTCTGCCCTATATTATTGGCGAGGCCTGGTATGCCGGAATGCCGTTCTATGTTGATGAACGGGTGCTGATTCCCCGCTCGCCGATACAGGAACTGATTGAACAACATTTCAGTCCCTGGCTGCGTGAAGGGCCGGTTGAGCGAATTCTGGATCTCTGTACCGGTAGTGGCTGTATCGGTATCGTCTGCGCTTATGCCTTTGAAGAAGCAGAAGTCGATCTGGCGGATATCTCTGCTGATGCCCTGGACGTTGCCCGGCGTAATATTACCCGTCATGAACTGGATGAGCGGGTCACCGCTATCGAAAGCGACCTGTTCAGTAATCTGAAAGGGCGCCGGTATGATCTGATTGTCAGTAATCCACCGTATGTAGACAGTGCAGATCTTTCCGGGATGCCGCAGGAATATCACCACGAGCCCGATCTGGCGCTGGGATCCGGACCGGATGGCCTGGATATTACCAAGCAGATATTGCGTCAGGCTGAAGAGTTTCTCACCGAGGACGGTTTACTGGTGATCGAAGTGGGTAACAGCGAAGTGCATCTGCAACAGCAATACCCGCAAATACCTTTTACCTGGTTAGAACTGGAGCAAGGCGGTAATGGTGTATTCTTGCTGACGGCAGCGGAAGTCAGACAGTATTGCAGCGCAGTCTGAGCGACTAGGGTATAATCGAGTTAATTTTTTTGCTTTAAAATCGGGAACAGACGATGTCAGGAAACACCTACGGTAAGCTATTTACTGTCACCACTTTCGGCGAAAGCCATGGTCCGGCACTGGGCTGCATTATCGATGGTTGCCCGCCGGGGATCGAGCTGACCGAAGCTGATCTGCAACGGGATCTGGATCGCCGCAAGCCCGGTACCTCCCGTCATACCACCCAGCGGCGTGAAGCGGATGAGGTGAAGATTCTCTCCGGCGTATTTGAAGGCAAGACCACCGGTACGCCGATCGGTCTGTTGATTGAAAACACCGATCAGCGCTCCAAGGATTACTCAAATATAGAAGAAACCTTCCGCCCGGCCCACGCTGATTATGTTTACACCCATAAATATGGTTTCCGTGATTATCGTGGTGGTGGTCGTTCATCAGCACGGGAAACCGCGATGCGCGTTGCCGCGGGGGCTGTCGCGAAAAAATTCCTTGCTGCGAAAGGGGTTGAGGTGCGCGGCTATCTCTCTCAGCTTGGCCCGATTAAGATCGACGGCTTCGACTGGGATCAGGTTGAACAAAATCCGTTTTTCTGTCCCGATGTCAATAAAGTGGCTGAGATGGAAACCTATATGGATGCTCTGCGTAAAGAGGGTAACTCGGTCGGCGCTAAAATCTCTGTGTCGGCCACCGGTGTTCCTGTCGGCCTGGGTGAACCTATTTTTGATCGTCTTGATGCCGAGCTGGCTCATGCGCTGATGAGCATTAATGCGGTGAAAGGGGTTGAGATTGGTGATGGTTTTGCCTGTGTCGAACAAAAGGGCACTGAACATCGTGATGAGATGACACCGGAAGGTTTTCTCTCTAATCACTCTGGCGGCATTCTGGGTGGGATCTCCACCGGCCAGGAGATCACCGCGCATATCGCCCTGAAGCCAACCTCCAGTCTGCGTCTGTCAGGCAAAAGCATCAATAGCCGGGGGGAAGCGATTGACGTTGTCACCCATGGGCGTCACGATCCCTGTGTGGGCATTCGTGCCACGCCTATCGCTGAAGCGATGATGGCGATTGTACTGATGGATCACCTGCTGCGTCATCGGGCACAAAATGCCGAGGTAGTATGTGAAACTCCGGTGCTAAAAGGTTAACATTGCTCCATTGTATTCGTGAAACCCCTTTCTGCAGAGCTGCTTCTGCATTCAAGGGGTTTTTGTTTTTAGTTACATGTAACTATTTTTTAACGACGGCGAGACGTTCGTCTTCAGTTTTGGTGGATTTACGATGACAGTCTACAAAGAGACGCTTTACGATGGTTACGGTCAGGCATTTGATGTGGAAGAGGTGCTGTTTGAACAGCAGACCGATTCCTGGCATCTGATCATTTTCCGTAATCCTAAATTCGGAACTGTTATGGCGCTGGATGGTATTATTCAGACCACTGAAAAAGATGAGTTTATCTACCATGAGATGCTCACCCATGTGCCATTGTTAGCCCATGGTAATGCCAAAAAAGTGCTGATTATCGGCGGCGGTGATGGTGGTATGCTGCGCGAAGTCCTGAAGCATCAATCTGTTGAAAGCGCCACCCAGGTAGAGATTGATCAGGCGGTTATTGATATGTGTGTTGAGCATCTGCCTAACCACTCTCAGGGCGCATACGATAATCCTCGAGCGAATATTGTTATTGGCGATGGTATCGATTATGTCTGTCAGACCGATGAGAAGTACGATGTCATTATTTCCGACTGTACTGACCCTGTCGGCCCCGGCGAAGTCCTCTTCAGCAGCCGTTTTTATGAAGGCTGCAAGCGTTGCCTGAATGAGGGCGGTATCTTCGTGGCACAAAACGGTGTGGTTTATATGCAGCCGCAGGAAGTGGTCACCACTCGTCAGCGTCTCAGCCCTTACTTCAACGATCAGACCTTCTACACCGCTGCCGTACCCACCTATATTGGTGGCGCGATGACCTTTGCCTGGGGTTGTGATGATGCCGCTAAGCGAGAGCAGAGCGTCGAGCTGATTGCCGAGCGCTTTAAAGCCAGCGGTATCAAAACCCGTTACTACAATCCTCAGATCCATTGCGGTAGTTTCGCATTGCCGCAATATATTCTTGAGGAACTTGGCGACGCCTGATTTCCCATGTGAGTGGTATAGCGTGTTAGTGCACAATGACAAAAATCCAGTGGTTATAGCAACCGCTGGATTTTTTCTTTTTATGCCTGCACAGACAACCGCGGTGCTGGCAAATGACAATGAAACTGAATAGCTGATGCAACTGAATACTTATAGTCGTCTGTCGGGCTTCTACTTCTTTTATTTCTCGCTACTGGGCGCAATGGTGCCGTACTGGAGTCTCTACCTGAAGTCATTTGGCTTTAATGCAGAGACCATCGGCGGGTTGATGGCGATTCTGATGGCTTCGCGGATTGTGGCGCCGAATATCTGGGGCTGGCTGGCGGATCGCACTGGTGAGCGGTTACGGATTGTGCGTTACGGTGCATTTTTTACCTGTCTGATCTTTGTGCTGATCTTCTGGCAAGAGGGGGCCTGGGGGATAGCGCTGGTAATGGCGGGGTTCAGTTTTTTCTGGAACGCCGTATTGCCGCAATTTGAAGTACTGACCCTGACTCACCTGAAGGGGAGGGAACAGCTGTACAGTCGTATCCGCCTCTGGGGATCTGTTGGCTTTATTGCGGCGGTGATGGGCATTGGCTGGCTGCTGGATCTGGTTAACATTAACTGGCTGCCGGGTGTGATGCTGGGCTTAATGGTGATGATCTGGATCTCTTCACTGTTGGTTGAGGGTAAAACCCCTCCCCGTAATAGTGAAGAGACTGGCTTTATGAAGCAATTGCTGCGGCCACAGGTTATGGTCTTTTTTCTTATCTGCATGCTGATTCAATTTAGTCACGGCCCTTATTACACGTTTTATTCGGTACTGCTGGACAGTCTGGGATACAGCCGCACCGAGATTGGTTTGCTGTGGTCGGTTGGCGTTGTTGCTGAGGTGCTGATCTTTATTCTGATGCCGAAGCTGATCGCTAGTATGGGGTTGCGTAAGCTAATGATTGTCAGTCTTTTACTGAGTGTGCTGCGCTGGTGTCTGACAGGACTGATACCGGAAAATCTCTGGTTGATGCTATTCGCCCAAACGTTGCATGCGGTTAGTTTCGGGGTGTTGCATGTGGTGGGTATTGCACTGGTGCATCACTATTTCTCACCCTCTAACCATGGTCAGGGACAGGCAATGTTCAGTAGTTTTGGTTTTGGTGTCGGGGGGGCGCTGGGCGCATTATGCAGCGGCATGATGTGGGACAGCCTGGGTGCAGCTGCAACATTTATGGTTGCCGCTGCTGCTGTATTAATTGCCGCTTTGTGCGCAACTATCTGGATAAAACCAGAAAATTGTGCAGTTACGAATCGGTAAATTTGTTTTGCACCGCAGCTGGTATAGTATTAGATTAAATGTAGTTACGTTAGTGAATCACTATTTTGCAGCTTTACGCAGCAATAATGATGAGAGAAAGATCAGTAAGAAACCTGCAGTAGGGATAGCGCCTGGACAGTCGTTTCGAAATGGTCGCTCTGACAGGAATTAATGTCTGGCCGACAAACTGATCTGACTGAGGAAAGGTGCTGATGAATTTCAAAATAGATGTGGAGATGACACCCGAAGAACTCCGCAAGGTACTGGGGTTGCCGGATGTTGAATCATTTCAGAAAGAGATGATGGCTAAAATTCAGGAACGTATGGATGCCGGTGTCGATGGTTATGATCCGCTGACGTTGTTTCAGCCCTATATGGCAAGCGGGCTGGGGTCGATGGATGCACTACAAAAAATGCTGCTGAATATGATGACCGTTTACAGTAACAGCAGTAAAAACCCGGATAAAAAGAAATAAGAGCCTCCCGTCACACTGAAGCAGCGTGCTGGAAGCAGGTATACAACAGTAGAGAGAGACTATTTTGAGAATTCTCAGAAAATACACAAACCGTCGTCTGTACGATACATCACGCAGCTGTTACATCACGCTGGAAGATGTAAAGCAACTGGTGCTGAGTCAGGAAAATTTTCAGGTTCAGGATTCTAAAACCGGAGCAGATCTTACCCGCAATATACTGCTGCAGATTATCAGTGAGCAGGAAGCGCTGGGACATGGCACGTTACTGACCAATCAGGTGCTGCAACAACTGATCCGTTTCTACGGTGACAGCATGCAGGGAATGATGAGTCAGTATCTGGAACAGAGTATTGCGACGTTTATCGATCAGCAGGAACGCATTCGCGAACAGATGCAGAATATGATCGGCGCCGCCAACCCACTGAACATGATGAACAAGATTGCCGATCAGAATATGGCGATGTGGAATATCTTTACCCCGCCGGGTGGTGAAAAGTCGTCAGACAATCCCGCCAGCAACGATGCCGGGCCAACAAAAGAAGATAAGTAGTGTGTGCTAGTTAAAAAAGCCCGCTTCCGGTTCTTAATAACCTGAGCGGGCTTTTTTGTATCTGCAGCAGAATAGTTCTACAGTCTTTTTCTACAGCAGGTTTTTCTACAGCAGGTTAGTACTGTAGTTGACGATAAAGCGGATATCGCTGATACGTGGTACCACTGCATCATCACCGTCCGCGTGGGCGAGGCGAAGGCGTAATTCCAGTCCTTTAGCAGCACCATCCTGTAGGGTGTACTGTGCATCAAGGTTCGTTTCATGGCGTTTACCATTGTCGCCACCACTGTAATCGATATCCCAGGATTCAGTATGTCGTGCCATCAGATGCAAACCTGGGATGCCCGGTACGTCATAATCGATACGAGCCTGCAGAGATTGCTCGTCTTTCGCATTGAAATCCAGCAGTTGTACTGCGCCCCAGGTAAAAAACTGAGTATTATCCTGCCCACCCCATTTCTGGTTGTAGTCGTTATCTCCGCCAATTTTCTGATACGCCAGCGTATAAGCAAGATTGCCTTTAGACAGACGACCGGTTAGTCCGGTCAAATTACTGTTGTAATCACTGCCGTACAGCTCTCCATCATCTTCACCCCGCATGTGGGTCAGATCTAATAGCAGCTTATAACTGCCAAGCTCAGTAGGGTAGCTCAGGTTAATATAGGTTTGTTTCAGATAATCATCAGCGACGGCGTATTGCAGATGCGTTCCTAAACCGTTATCGAACTGATAAGTACCACCGATAGATGCCACTGCATAGTCTTTGCCGTTTGCGGAGTAAGAGGTGAATTTTTCACTATTATTGTTTGACGCTTTGTCCGAGTACAGAGCATATAGTTCGCCGTTACCCAGATTCAGGGTGCCGTAAATGGCCTGCGTGCTTGGGGCTGATAGCCGGGAGGTCAGATCATTCAACAGCGGTGTTATTACAATCATGCGGCCCAGGCGGATAGTGCTGTTCGCGGTAGGCCTGAGCTTAATAAACGCCTGCTCCAGCGTAGTATAACCGCTACCATCAGGGGTCAGTACGTCGGAAGAGTTGATGACTTTATCGTCTACCAGCTCCACTACATGCACAGCCGAAGCGTCAAATCCAATCATCTCTCCCCAGTAAGGCGAGGTGATATTTAAACGAAATGTCTGGCCCGCAGCGATAGTATCAGGAATACCCGCATTAAAATCGCGGTTCATGTAAAAGGTACGCAAACCCAAGTCGATTTTAGTTTTATTATCCGTATCATCGGCAATAACAGTCTCGACACTAAAACAACAAAGCATTGTAAAAATAATATTTAACTTTTTATAAAACATAGAACAGTTCCGTTAAGGTTTATTATGATTATTAATTTAAAAGTTGTAGTTATTATCGAAATAATAACTACAGTTACGTCATAGAACTTTGAAGAGTCTGTAGGTGTTTTTACGGTTTTAAACGATCAATAGAATGACCAGATAAAGCGATTGATAAATATGCAATCTTTCAACAGTCAATATTGATCTTCTTTCGTAAAAATCAGATAAGTTTCAGTGCATGTAAGAAGATAGCGATAATAGCCACCGGCGATATGAAACGAATAGTGATATACCAAAGGCGATGGCTAATTCCTGTGCCAAACTCCTCTTCACTTGCTTTGGCTGTCATTACCCAGCCAGCAAACAGGGCAATTAAAAGACCGGTGAGTGGCATAATCCAGCTAGCCGTCAGGTAATCAAGCATATCGAAGAAAGTTTTGCCGAAAAGCGTCTTTTCTTCCCAGATATTAAAGGAAAATACAGTGCCTAAGCTGAGTACCCAGAGTACAGCTCCAGAACTCAGACAAGCTTTGGTGCGAGTCGTGTTGAATCGACCTGTTAGCCAGGAGACGGCCGGCTCTAACAATGAGATAGCAGAAGTCAGGGCTGCAATTGAAAGCATGACAAAGAATAGGACGCCTACCAATATTCCTAAAGGCATCTGTCCGAAAGCGATCGGTAAAGTAACAAATATCAGCCCGGGACCGGAACTGGGATCTAAACCATAAGCAAAAACGATTGGAAAAATGGCCATACCTGCTAATAAAGCAACAATAGTGTCAATCGCTGCAATTGACAGACATGCCTTTGTCAGTGATACCTTTTTTGGCAAATAAGCGCCGTAGGTCATCATGCCGCCTCCGGCAAGACTAAGAGTGAAGAATGCGTGTCCTAAAGCAACTAATACGCTATTGGATGTTACCTTGCTGAAATCAGGGTTAAATAAATAGTTTAATCCTTCGGAAAAGTGGCCCGTTGTCATCGCATAGCCGACTAATATTAATATAAGTAGTAACAGGCCTGGCATTAGTTTATTGACGGCCCATTCAAGGCCATTATTAACACCCCGGGAAATAATATACATCGTAATTGCCAAGACGATAGTGCTCCAGACAATTAACTTAGCAGGGTCAGCGAGCATGCCGCCAAACATTCCTCCAATCTGATCAGGAGATGCTTCATTAAATGCACCACTGCCGGTGGTGAAGATATATGACAGGGCCCAGCCAGAGACAACAATATAAAAGCTTAACAACAGGATACCGGTAATAACGCCCATCCAGCCGATAACTGACCAGCGCTCACTGGCCCCCATCTCTCTGGCAACATTTTTCATTGCAACAGGTGGTGAGTTTTTGCCTCGACGGCCGAGCATCACTTCTGCCATTAGTAGGGGAACACCGATAGCAAGCACACAGATTAAATAAACTAATACGAATGCACCACCACCATTTTCACCAGTAATATAGGGGAATTTCCATATATTACCGAGTCCTACTGCTGATCCTGATGCGGCCAGAATAAACGCCATTCTTGTTGACCAGGAAGTTTTGGTTGACGGTACAGTCGTCGAGTTAGCAGGTCCGGAAGATACCGATCCAATATTTGTATTCATTGTTTTTATCTCGTATTTTATTTTAATGAAAACTAATGAGTATTAGTGCTAGTGCGCTTAGGTTCCTGCTCCTCTGTTGAACTCACCCTTTTCCAGAGGAGCGCTGTGTGAATGTATCTATTAAGTAACGCGGGTTAGCTTTTTAAACTCCTCTGAATTCCAGCTCTCTTCAGACATAATATTTGCCAAAGCGTCAACGCAGTCCCAGATATCGACATAGCGAAGGTACAGAGGGGTAAATCCAAAACGCAGGATGTCCGGCGCCCGATAGTCCCCAATTATGTTGCGGGCAATCAGTGCCTGCATGATTGCAAAGCCCTGAGGATGGATAAGTGATACCTGGCTACCCCGAACCGCTGCATCTTTAGGTGATGCAAGCGTAAATCCAAAGCCGTCACAGTAGCTTTCAACCAACTCAATAAACAGATCCGCCATCGCAATCGACTTTTTACGAATTTGATCCATATCTGCATTGGCCATAATATCGACACCAACCTCGAGAACAGAGGCGCCGATGACGGAGGTTGTGCCGCAAAGCGTTCTTTCAATACCGGGCGCTGGTTGATAATCATCCAGCATCGCAAAGGCGTTAGAGTGACCAAACCAACCACTCAATGGTTGTTCCAGTGTTGACTGATGGCGTTTAGCGACATACAAAAAAGCGGGTGCTCCAGGGCCACCGTTAAGATATTTGTAACCACAACCGATAGCTAAATCTGCATTAACGTCATTTAATTTTACGGGTACCGCACCGGCGCTGTGACTTAAATCCCATAATATCAATGCGCCCTTGTTGTGTGCGCGGGATGTCATATCTGACATGTCCAGCATGCGACCTGTTTTATAATGTACATGTGTCAACACGACCAGGGCGGTATCTTCATCAATGGCATCGGGAATTTCATCTACCGGGCACACCACCAGTTCAACCTGGTCACCAAGGAAATTTTTCAGCCCCTGCAAGATATATAGATCAGTTGGAAAGTTACCCGGCTCAGTAATGATTTTACGACGCCCCGGATTCAGCTTAATCGCAGCCGCTGCTAACTTGAATAAGTTGACAGATGTTGAATCAGCAACAATTACCTCACCCGCCTGCGCACCGATGATTGTCGATATCTTATCGCCAAGACGACGTGGCAGATGTATCCAGTCATTGGTATTCCAGCTACGAATAAGGTCTTCACCCCATTCCCGTTCAACCACATCCTGCACCCGTTGTTTAGCTGCAATAGGACGGACACCTAATGAATTACCGTTTAAATAACAGGTATTTTCAGGTAATGAAAAATGCTTTCGATAAGAACTCAAAGGATCTTTCAGATCCATCTCAATGCATTGTTGACGTGTAATCTTGCTCATTTATTAATACTCCGAAGTAATGCGCGAACCGGAGAGGCATCCATTCCCGCTAATTTGAGTGGCGGGGCGATCAGCTCGTACTCACCTGGTTCTATATCGTCCAGGACCAGTCCTTCCAGGATTGCCATCTGATGTTTACGCACGCAGTGGTGTGCGTCTAATTGCTTTGAATTCTGCGGATCTAAAGAGGGACTATCGATACCAATCAGAAAAGCCCCCCGGCTTGCCAGAAGCTCTACTGTATCGACACTGATGGCCGTGAAGTCATTGTCCCAACTGGCTCCTGGAAAGGTTTGATAGGTTTTGAGTAGCACTCTCTCTAACGTTGCAGGCAGCTGATCAATAATGTGTTCAGGTTCGATAAGGTTTGTTGCTGAAGTGGCATTAATGACAATACAGGGGCCTATATAGTGGCTTACATCGACCTGATCGATAGCTAAACCCTTGTTGTCATAATGCAGAGGCGCATCGGCATGAGAGCCTGTGTGTGTCGAGAGTTCAAGTTTAGAAATATTAACAGGGCAGTTTTCAGTCAGTTCTACTGTTCTGTATGCGCGATAAGCCGTATCTCCCGGCCATACCGGTGTATTCGCACTTAGTGTTTGGCTGATGTCCCATATTTTGCACATAGTAACGTTCCTTAAATAGTTGTCCGTACAGACCACAGTTCAGGGAAAAACTTCAAATCCAGTGCTTTTACGAGATAGCTAACACCGCCAGTACCACCGGTGCCACGCTTGAAGCCGATGATCCGCTCAACCGTTTTCATATGACTGAAACGCCACTTTTGAAAGTGAAACTCCATATCGACCAGTTTTTCAGCCAGCTCGTAGAGATCCCAATAACTGTCAGAATTTTCATAAACCTTAAGCCATGCCTGCTCAACAACCGGACAGGCCTCGTAAGGTTGAGACCAATCCCGTTCGAGTTTTTCCTGGGGAATATCAAAGCCACGTTTTTTTAGCAGTTGTAAGCTGAGGTCGTAAATGCTTGGTGCATGTAAGACGTCAGTCAAACGTTCATAGTGCACCGGATGAGCCTGATGTGCTTCGATCATGCCTGGGTTTTTGTTACCGAGTAAAAACTCTAATTCGCGGTATTGATAGGATTGGAAACCTGAGCTTTGGCCCAGGTCATCACGAAAGGATGCATAATCCGCGGGAGTCATGGTGACCAATACGTCCCATGCATTTACAAGCTGTTCCTGAATGCGCGCGACACGTGTCAACATTTTGAATGCAGGTCGAAGGTTGTCTTGCATAATATACGCAGCAGCAGCGCTGGCTTCATGCAGGCATAGTTTCATCCATAGTTCCGAAGCCTGGTGAATAATGATGAACAGCATCTCATCATGCTTACCGGATAAGGGCTTTTGGCAGGCGAGGACACTTTCAAGATCAAGGTATTGCCCGTAACTCATGTCCTGATCCCAATGGACCTTCTCATCGCTCAAATCAACAGCAAAAGGACAGCTGTGTTTCTTCTCAACCATTTCGTTTTCCTTATTATCATGTGTATTAACGAGTCTAATAATAAAAAATTGAATAATGAACCTCATAAAATTGACTGTTATTATGAATTTTATTGAAATATTTATCTGTCAGAGACACCGGGGGGGGTGTCGCAAACTTAATCCAATCAAAACAGAGAGAGGCTTCTGCACACGCCTGACCTGCGAGTTGGCTAAACTGTCATACGGCTTTACAGCATCAGCTTGTTAGCACAGGTCTTTTCTTAATTGACGGTTTCTTAACTGATGGAGAACCGATTACGGCAAATCTTGCTACGGCAGGGCTATAGAGTTGAGTGCTCAACTTCAGCACCAGGTTCGGCCATTATCTCTCCCAGATCCCGTTAACAACGAGATAAACGCAGATAGCGGTGCACTGCCTGTAGAATGGCGAGGGAAGGGAGATAGATAGAAGGAAGATAGCGCCGTTAAGAAGGTATGTGACTTTTCAATAAAAATGAGGTCCGGTTCTGCTGTCCAAGCCGCAACCTTGCGAGCAACCCATTGGCTCAGTTGCATCCCGGGAATGTAGTGTCAACAAACAGGGGGATATCTGTGCAGAATCTGATCTCACTATAATTCGCGAAGATTTGTTTCGGATAAAAAGGCAGCAAAGAGGCTGGCTTGCGAATCCTTTGGTTCGTCTTTGCGAGTGATTGCCTGCCAGTCAATGTAGATTCCCTGTTCAGTTACTCTGACCAGACTGATCTCCCGAGAGGTTAGCCAGGGTTTGATGCTCCAGTAGGGCATGATTGTGATTCCATGTCCCTGGCTGACAAACTCTACTACCGCATCGGTGACCCCTGCGCGTATTACTTTCTTAGGCAGTAAATTGTTAGGATTGAATAGTTGCTCATATTCCCCTTTGCTTTCAGGCGTCGTGTGATAGGTAATATAGGTGTCATTGACAAAATCCTCTGCTGTCAGGAATGGTCGGTCAACTCTTGGATCATCAGATGGAAGTACGGCATACATTTCGTCTGTAAACAGTTTCGTACAGCGAAAGGCACTGAGTTCGGATACTCCTGAAGTGATTGCAAGATCAATATTGCCGTTACGTAAAGCCGTGATCGGATCGAGGGAAACATCGGCAACAATTTCAATGTCAGTACCGGGGTATTCCTGCTGATACAGGTCGAGAAAATAGGGTAACCAGTGATAGCTACAACGGGTTTCATTGCCGATCCGGATAACATGCTCAATACCCATTGAGAACTTGCTGATCGCTGCTTCAGCTCTCTCGATCTCATTCAATACCAGGCGTGCTGAATAGAGTAGACGGCGGCCTGCGCTGCTAGGCACCAGTTTCTTGTTGCGGCGGTAGAACAGAGGGGTACCCAGCAGTCGTTCAGCTTCCCGGATTCTGTGGCTGAGGGCCGATTGCGATATTCCTATTCTGCTTGCAGCGTCAGACACATTGCCTGTTTCATTGATCACCAGCATCATCTGCATATGCCGTAAGTTAACTCTAAAATTCATATCTGCTTGCCATCAGCCTACAAAAAGATGGATATACAAAATTTCATAATAAATGCTGGTTTTATGAAATTTACTTTGTATGAATTCCTAGTCTAATAGAAACATTAAACGAAGTCAGGCCAGATAGTGCAGATCTGGGATATCAGTAAATCATTGAAATCCGGTATTTAACCCGCACAGAACTGTGCGACCAGACAGAGGCTGTCCGGTACATGTTTCTAAACGGGAAACCTCAACGCAGTCAGGCTACCAGGCAAATGCAGAAGGTAAGTCGATTGCATTGATTCGCCCTGACAGATCTTAGATGGTTTTTTAATGTCTCTTCTGAATCTCACTGGCTAGAATAGAGTCAGCATCCAGGGTATTGATGGCGATCTCTCTGTTCGCCGGGATCTCCCCGGTTAGTTGCAATGCCAGGTAGCGCATACAGCACACCCGCAGGAACGAGGTGAAGTTGCCCAGGTCATGCCCCGCATCGATCGATTCATGATAGAGGCGGGTGAGCATTTGTGGAATATTCAGGTGATCCCGCGCAGCGATCTCCTCCAGCGTATTCCAGAAATAGTTTTCCAGCCGCACACTGGTGACCATACCATCGATACGCAGCGAACGGGTGCTGCTCTTCCAGTGCGCGGTATCGCCATTGATAAACAGTTTGCACATCGTTCGCTCCTGTCTGCCCGTTTTGAAAACAGAACTATTTCTACCTGCGATAAAACGGCTATCTGTTCAGATAGCCATTGCGGAGGGTTATCAAAGATTAGCTGCAGGTTAAATGTTTTGCTATTTCCACAGCGCTATTTCCAGGGCACTGTTAAAGATGCACTATTTTAGCAGTTCTAAAAATTGCGCTAGCCAGGCCGGGTGAGCGGGCCAGGCGGGTGCAGTGACCAGATTGCCATCGGTGATGGCTGCATCGATAGCGATCTCAGCAAAGATCCCACCTGACTGATTGATCTCAGGCATACAGGCTGGATAGGCAGAACACTTCCTGTCTTTCAATACACCCGCCGCAGAGAGTATCTGAGCCCCATGACAGACCGCGGCAACTGGTTTATTCGTTTCAAAGAAATGCCGCACCATGGCTAAGACAGCAGGATTGAGGCGAAGGTATTCCGGAGCGCGACCACCGGGAATCACCAGTGCGTCGTAATCGGCGGGATCAATATCTGCAAAGGTGGCGTTCAGGGTAAAGTTATGACCGCGCTTTTCGCTATAGGTCTGGTCGCCCTCAAAATCATGAATGGCGGTGGCAACGGAATCTCCACTGACTTTATCCGGGCAAACCGCATCGACACGGTGACCCACCGTGAGCAGGGTTTGGAAGGGCACCATGGTTTCATAGTCTTCGGTGAAATCCCCGGTGATCATCAGAATCTTCTTATTACTCATAGCGTACTCCTAGCTGTTGCTGATTGTTTTTATAGTTAAGAAGGTGCTTGGTACAAGGTAGCAGCCTCAGCGCAGCAGTGGGTATTAAATGAATACTACAGCAGCGCTTAAGGGAGTAAATGAGAGCTAATTAAGTAGTGTTATTAGATAAGGACTAATAAGTAAGGGGAGTGAAGTGTTAAAGCGTTGATACCATCTTTGTATTTGAACAGAAAATCCCCTACTATCATGAGATTAACCGCTATAAAACAATGGATTATTCGTCGATGGAACAGACTCTATGGCCGTCTGATGCAGGGTCAACAGCATCTATTTTCAGCCTTTCAACCTTTCTTCGGTGGCTTAGCAGCAAACAGTATTTTGATCGCCTGAATCCCTACCCTTATCTTCCTGTGATACCGCCTCCAATTAAAATCGCGGGCTTAATCTACGAAGCCAGAATATTGATGAATAAAACATCCTCTGGGTCGATAGCCGTGAAGTAAATCTGGTGCCGGGTATGAGTGTCAGTGCTGACGTGAAAACAGGAAAGCGGTATCTGATTGAATATGTACTGACACCGTTGCTGAGGTATAAGAATGAGAGTGTTAGAGAAAGATGAATATAGTTTATCAACAAAAAGGCGATGTTAATGATTTTTTTGATGCCGATATATGCTGTTATTACGCTAATAATTATTCGTTTGATTATGAAAAGGAAACCAGCGCGTCATAAATGGCTCCAGTTTTTTTTGTTGTGTTTTCTGTTTTATCTCCCTGTTGGTTGGGATGTGATACTGGGGAGAGCTTATTTTTCCTATGTTTGTCATAAAGATGGAGGTATTCATATCTATGAGACAGTGGAGCTAGGTCCTGAACACTGGAATGAAGATGGAAGTCCAAAATTTTATACGGAAAGAGGCGACTTTGATGAAAGCTATTTTGGTGGTAGGTATAAATATGAAAGTACGCTTACTGATAAGTCCTTTATTCCAAAGCTTTCAGTTTCAAGGCACTTGAGCCAAATAATAGATGAGGGAACAGGTTTTATTCTGGGTGAGATAGTTACATACCTTTATGGGGGAGGGTGGGTTATAAATACATGGCAGCCCTTTAATTCTTCTAGTGAACGTTGTCCTAGGTATAGTGATTACCCAATACCAAGTGATTTTGATGATAACCCCATGACAAAAAAAACTGACCCGTGGGGATATAGGAAATTTGGTAGCTATGTTTTCTTGAAAAAATGACAATGAGTGTTTAAATTACTTCTAATATGAATAGGTTCTACGAGAACTTACTATTATCTCAAGCATCTTATGCCGTACTTTACAAAGGAGTGAGTAATGTTGATAAAATAGCATAAAGGGGATAGATTTATTTAAGGAGGAATGAGAATGTCAAGGATAGCGCGCTAAATGATTCCGCCCGATTGCTTAGTACGATTATGTAGGAATGCCTGAACTATTGAATGTTTGTTGAGCATGGCAATAATTAAAAAGGTCAGGAAAATTCTATATTCTGGCTGTTTTGATAATAATTGGATTCTTATTAATGCGATACATTTTATTAAGGAATGGTTTTTGGACAGTGTCTTTTTTTGGTATGTTTATTTTTTATCATGATAAAAGAGTATTATGTTAGCTATATGGTAATAATAAATCGATTTTTATTTATATCTGTATTAAAAAATCATCTGGTAAAACTGGTGCCGGGCATGAGTGTTAGGAAAAGATGAGTTAAGGATAAAATATGACAACAAAATTGTTTTTTAAATACCTGTGTGTTGGTTTTTTTTGATTTTGGTTAATATTGTCTTTAATCTTTTAATTGAAAAATATGACTTATCAGGATTTTGGGTGTTTTATATAAGAATGTCTTTTGTTATTTTTAATTTCCTATTTTTAGCAAGGGTTTTTTTCTGTATCTGGACAGCAATTGGATATTTGTTGGTCAGGCACGATCCTTATCTTAAAAGAATAACTTTGATGATAGCATCATTCTTTATATGGAAGAATGTAATAGAAAACGATAGAGATAATAGGGATATTTAATATGGAAACGTTGAGTGGATATTATCAGATTTTTGGATAAAGCACTTCTGTCGGTATTCGTATTGATGATAGTGGTAAAAGTTAAAATATTAAAAATAATATTAAAAAATTAATATTATTAAAAAGGGAAATCATATTCTCAATTATTAAAAAGGACAGGCATATTCTGGCAAATCGTAATCAGCTGACGGGAACCTCATAAGTTGAAGATCAAATAGCAGGAATTAAAAAGCAAGAAGGTATGAGAAAAAAGCCAGGGAAGGTCGGTTAAAGAAAGGCAGGGTGGATAAAATAAATCTGTCCCCATTATCATACCTTATCGATGCAGGGTGGTCGTTTAACGGAGCAGTCGAGTGCGCGAGCAACTTGGTGCAGTATTCAGGTTAAAGGAAAGTGACATGTTGGCAATAGCGTTTTTCTTTTTGCTGTATCTGTTGATTAGCGTGGGCATCGTATGGACGGCCGTAAAGTTGGCGCATATATGTGGCATTAAAGGCTCTAAGTGGTGGGGGGCTGCGGCGCTTTTTATGTATCTGATTGTTTTTTGGGATTGGCTGCCCATGGAAATCATGCACCGCCATAACTGTGCCGAATTTGCAGGGTTCTCGCAATATAAAACGCTGGAGGAGTGGAAAGGAGAAAACCCCGGTGTGGCGGAGACCTTGGTACCTCAGACAGGCACGAGATCTGTACAAAAAGGCAACCGGGAACGTTATCTGCTTAACCAACGCTTTGCCTGGGACATCATCCGCACGGATCACCGATTTCATATTCGTGAGCGGGAAGAGCGTATCGTGGATACTCAAACGGGGGAGGTGCTGGCTCGCTATGTGGATTTTGATACGGATATACCTGCAATAGGTTTGGGGGCCAACAGACTTAGCGATTACAAAATCTGGATGATGAAGGGATCGTGTGAGAAAGGAGATGGGCTTAGAACAAAACCAATGAACTTTGAGTTCAACAAATTTATGTACCTCGTACAACATCAAAGGGAATTTAAATAATGGAAATAACAAAGATGTATGAGCAAGCCTTGTTATCAGAAGCCGCCTATGCCGATTTTAGTAATTTAACGAATGTACAGCCCTTTATCGACGCCCTCACCACCTCCGGCTTCTCCCCAACCCAGGCCAAGGAGTTCGTCACCGACTGGCAAGTAAGCCACCATCAACCTGACACGGAATCCGGCTTTTCCGCCACTCTCTTCAAGAGCATGGATGCCAGCGCGGCCAACCCCTATGTGCTGGCTATCCGTGGGACGGCAGGCGGGCAGGATCTAATTATTGCTGACGGTTCTGATATTGTTCTGGATTATTAAAAAGGACAGGCATATTCTGGCATATTCTAATTCAAACAAATCAATACCAGATATGCTTCAATTAACAGCTCATGTGGCTGTTTTAGTTATAGGCTTTTCTGATAGCGGGCAGTATTCCGAATATTCATGCATGACAAACAAAAGCATCCCATAGCCTACGAGTAAGCTGCTTATCTGCCTCATTAGTTTGAATAGATTGCTATTGTCAAAGTCGTTTCAGTTGGGTTGCTCCAGCGATATGCCGCTGTTGGTGCCGTTTCAGGTAGCCTTCAATACGCGTGCTATGGCCGATAACGGTGGCGATATGCATGCCTTGCGGTCGCATCAGTTGCAACCAGTGATCGGTATCAATTCCCAGCCTGACAAGTATCGGCGGGGTATCTGCTGTAATATAACCCCGTTTGGTCGGATGAATCGCCCGTCCGGTATAATCAACCAGCTCCAGATAGTCATGCAGGTCATAGCTGATCGCCGTTGTTTCAGCCTGCCGGGGATCAAAGCGCTTGAGTGTTACCGCGGTGGCTTCTTGCTCCTGCGGGGATTCTATCCGCTGTTTGACTGAGGTAAATGCCGATTGCTCAGGCGTCTCGGCGATGCCTGCTCGTATTGGGTTAAGGTCAACATACGCCACACAGCTCAGTAGTGCTTGCTCGTCCAGCAAGGCCTGGCTTTTAAAACGCGCTTCCCATAAATGCCCCCGACAGCTATCCTCCTGGTTGGCTTTACGGGCGATATATTCATTCAGACTGCGCATAAACCAACTGATATCGGCTAACCGTGTACGCCAGGTCTCCGCTATTTCTGAGATGGTTTGCCGTTCGGTGATGCTTAATACCTCGCCTGCCCGGTAGCGTTGCACCAATAGCGGGCCTTTATACAGCACACACCAGTGTTCAATGACCTCATCCAGAGTTAAATCGGCTGCGCGGGTCTCATCAATGGATAACACCAGATGATAGTGGTTGGACATCACTGCATAGGCGCACAGTTCTATGCAGAACACGGCTTGCAGAGTTTTAAGGCGATCAATCACCCATTGACGACGGTGTTCATAGCTCTGTCCGGTTAATGCGTCTTCGCCACATAGAAACGCCCGTCGAACACAGCGGTCGATACAGTGGTAATAGGGGGTGTCTGCAGTAGAAATAATCTGATGACGGGCACGGGTCATATGATCTCCTTAACATCCTTGTTTGAGGTATCAGCAGTATAGATCAGGCTTTTAGAATATGCCTGTCCCAATTTCTCCGCGGTGACCCACCGTGAGCAGGGTTGGGAAGGGCACCATGGTTTCATAGTCTTCGGTGAAATCCCCGGTAATCATCAGAATCTTCTTATTACTCATATCGTACTCCTAGCTGTTGCTGATTGTTTTTATAGTTAAGAAGGTACGGGGTACAAGGTAGCAGCCTCAGCGCAGCAGTGGGTATTAAATGAATACTACAGCAGCGCTTAAAGGAGTGGATGAGAGCTAATTAAGTAGTGTTATTAGATAAGAACTAATAAGTAAGGGGCGTGAAGTGTTAAAGCGTTGATACCATCTTTGTATTTGAACAGAAAATCCCCTACTATCATGAGATTAACCGCTATAAAACAATGGATTATTCGTCGATGGAACAGACTCTATGGCCGTCTGATGCAGGGTCAACAGCATCTATTTTTAGCCTTTCAACCTTTCTTCGGTGGCTTTGCAGCAAACAGCATTTTGATCGCCTGAATCCCTACGCTTATCTTCCTGTGATACCGCCTCCAATTAAAATCGCGGGCTTAATCTACGAAGCCAGAATATTGATGAATAAAACATCCTCTGGGTCGATAGCCGTGAAGTAAATCTGGTGCCGGGTATGAGTGTCAGTGCTGATGTGAAAACAGGAAAGCGGTATCTGATTGAATATGTATTGACACCGTTGCTGAGGTATAAGAATGAGAGTGTTAGGGAACGATGAGGCTATATAGCTGCCGTTACTGTTATTATTTAGTTCAAAGGTTGATAGTTAAATATATTTTTAAATTTTATATGGTTTTTATTGGTTTTTTATGAAAAATTATGGTGTTTTTTGGTTCTTTAAGATTGCTGTGTTTGTGCTGTTTGTTGTTTTTTCTATTTTTCTGCCATTTTATACTGTTTGCTCTTTGTTTGTGTTTGTTTTTTCTGTGTTTCTTTTGTCTAGTAGAATCTGTCCCCAAATAGAAAATATTAATTATGACCTTAATCTATTTATCCCTAGGCCTGGAGTTCGGTTGTTCTTTGTTTTCGTTATATGTCTTCCTTCGTTTTTTATAGGATTATTTTACTATTATTACCCTTGTTCTTATCAGTTAATTGACGGTTTTTTAAAAAACACTCAATATGAATCATACAGAGGTTTCTTTTTGGAAGCTGGAGTGCCCTCTGTTGAACATTATGATTCACTATTTGTAGTGACATATTTTATGGATGTTACGGGTATAGGTTATGTATCATCAGTTATGGTTGGATTGTTCTTTCAGTATGATTTTTTTAAAGAGACAGAGGGTGAGTGTGCTTTCTATGATGGGAAAAGGAAAAGAAATTTCAAAGCTTTTTCTATTTTATTTGTTTTTTCTGTTATTGTTTTTTTGTTGTTTAATTTTATACCATTTAAACTTCTTGAAGATGATAAGAGAGATATGTTTACATTGCTTTATATGAATTTTTTTGTTGCGATTTTTGTTCAGTTTATTATTTTTTATTCTGCAGTATCGATGTTAATAATTTCAATGGTTAGAGTGGTTTTTTATCTATTAAGATTAAAAGAATTTTTAAGTAAATGACTGTGTAATAAGGGATTTTTTATGACTTAAGAGCAGGTTTATCTTGAATATATTGACTCAATTAAACGTGAGTTAATAAACGATCCCGAATTTCAAGCGACTGTAGGTGCTGCTGCCGGAACTGCAGAAGTATACAGTCTAAATAACTTACGACGTGCGGCACAACTACTTCCTTCTGGTATGCCTAAAGGTTCATGGGGTGGTTGATCTCAGGCACACAGGCTAGGTATGCGGAACATTTCCTGTCTTTCAATACTCCTGCTGCCGATTATTTTTATATTTAAGACTGTACGGGTTACAAGGTAGCAGCCTCAGCGAAACCGCGGGTATTAAATGGATACTACAGCAGAGCTTAAAGGAGTAGATGGGAGCTAATTAAGTAGTGTTATTAGATAAGAACTAATAAGTAAGGGGAGTGAAGTGTTAAAGCGTTGATACCATCTTTGTATTTGAACAGAAAATCCCCTACTATCATGAGATTAACCGCTATAAAACAATGGATTATTCGTCGATGGAACAGACTCTATGGCCGTCTGATGCAGGGTCAACAGCATCTATTTTTAGCCTTTCAACCTTTCTTCGGTGGCTTTGCAGTAAACAGCATTTTGATCGCCTGAATCCCTACGCTTATCTTCCTGTGATACCGCCTCCAATTAAAATCGCGGGCTTAATCTACGAAGCCAGAATATTGATGAATAAAACATCCTCTGGGTCGATAGCCGTGAAGTAAATCTGGTGCCGGGTATGAGTGTCAGTGCTGACGTGAAAACCGGAATGCGCTATCTGATTGAATATATAATGACGACGTTACTTTGATATAAGAATGAGAGTGTTAGGGAAAGATGATGAGTACAACAATTAAATTTCTGGTTTTATGCTTTGCATTTCTTGTAAATGGATGTAATGACACTAATCCAGCCTCTTCCAATGTTAAATACCAAATTGGTCCATATAAATTCGATATTCCCTTGAAATATCATTTTAAGGACTTTATTAAGTCAGGCAGGGATTGGCCCTCCCCCCCGAAAAAAAGAAAGAAACTAGATGTGCTAGAGATCACAGCACTTCTACCAGATCTAATTCCATACTCTGAAGAAAATAAGGGAAAGTTCGATCAACCAGGTTGGGGTGATAAAATTAGAATCTCTGTAAATAGGTCAATCTATGATGGAGAAAAACGATTCAGAAGGACAGCTTCGCTAATGGAATTGATAAATAACCAAAATGACATTATAGACGAAAATGCCCTTTATTATTCTATTTCGCATACTGAGATATGGTTGCTAACAGATGATCCTTTTACAAAAATTTCTTGCAAAAAAGAAGAATCAGCACCCTATCCGTACTGCAATATTTTAACTAACTACAAAACAATAGAAATTGAATATTCATTTTCTAGAGACTACTTACCAGACTGGAAAAAAATTAATTTATCAGTTAAACGCCTGATTGAGTCTTTTGAAAATATAGAAGGAGAATAAGCATGGACGCAACTGCCAGGTCAAAATCATACCTGATTACCCATAATGCTCAGTTAGCTTCAGCTAATTAAAGGGGGCAGGTTTATTTAAGGAGGAATAAGAATGTCAAGGATAGCGCGCTAAATAATTCCGCCCGATTGCTTAGCACGATTATGTAGGAACGCCTGAATTATTGAATGTTTGTCGAGCATGGCAACAAGATATTCATTCCCACGCGGGAGCATGGGAACGAGTGGATTTCTCCACCAAGGCTTTTAGAATATGCCTGTCCCAATTTCTATGAATTTCTTGCCCCCACAATTTCTCCAATTTCCCCAACGTCATCTAGCTTGCCTTGCCTTAGCGACCACACTCCCCATTCTGAGTATCTGCAAAAAACTGCGAAACATCGTTGCAACAGAAAAGAAATATAAATACCGCATCTGAAACATCTGAGCAGAAGTAGATGAAAATATCCCGAATTAGCCTGGTAGCTGGTGCTATCTTATTACTTATTGTTTCCCTCATGGCTGCGGCAATGTTCTGGTCACTTGAGCGGCTGAACGATAGCTTTAATAAAACCCGCGACTACCAACAACTGCAGGAAGAGATCAACACTGAAGTCAACCGACCCACGCTTATCTATCTGAGCACGGGCAATGCCACACTGTTAACAGCGATTGATAATACCCTTACTCGTTTAATCGAAAGTGACGCTCGTGTATCTAGTCTGACTCTCAGCGGCATGCCTGAAGTACAGAACACCCTGGCAGAACTCAAATCTGTTGCTTTATATAAACTTCGGGCTGCTGGTAAATTAAGGCAACCACAGGAACTTCTTATCAACAATGAGCGGGAAATTCTTGGCACACTGAGCCAGTTATCAGAATACAGTGCTGAAGGTGGTAAAGAACAACCTGACTTAAAACATAAATACGCCACTGCCCTCAATCAACTGGCTATGACCATTGCTGAACTGGCCCATAGTCGCCAGCGCTATTTCTCATCGGATCAGCCCAGCCGGGCTGATATCGACCAGCGATTAACTAACCTGACCCGGATGAGCAAGACGCTGGATCAACTGCCACGTTTTGGTCTTTATACCGAAGCGGAAAGTAATGATGCACTCGGATTGCTTCTTGGGCGTAGTTCAGATACAGCTGAGACACAACGGAGTGAAAGGGGCGATATCTTCATTCAGGAGCTCAACAGCCTCAGCCTGCGATATAGAAAAGAGCTGCAGAATATCGAAAAAATCTATGCCAACAGATCCGCATCGATACAGGAAACAACATCACTGATTGACCAGCTGAATACTCAGTTGCGGGCTAATCAAAACCGTTTACAAAAACACTATGACGCGACTGAGCAGTCCGTGTATCTGTTGCTGAGCATCAGCATTACACTCATCATTACCATCGGACTGATTATGAGTATTCTGAATACCCGTCTTAGCCGGATAATCAGCAGCACCTGCGAACAACTCAACGCGCTGGCTAAAGGCCATCTTGATTATGAAACACCCAAACCCAGCAGAATTACCGAGATCGAGATACTGAACAGCTCGATCGACAGTCTTCGCTGCTACTTCGCGACACTGATTGATAAAATTCACACAGAAAGTTCGACACTCAACCTTTTGGCCAGAGATCTGAATACCAGCTCCGATACCCTGACCCAGATCGTTAACAGGCAGCAACATTCAACCGAGCAGGCGTCTGTGCAGATACAACAACTGAGCAACTCATATCAGGAAGTCGCCAACAACGCCGTCAGAACATCAGCAGCCACTCGCAAAGCAACAGAGGTTGCGATCCACGGCGTTAGCGAAATGCAGACAACCAGCGAAAGCATCCGCCAACTGGAAGAGGAGGCCGAAGCCACCAATAGGTCACTGGATCAGCTCAAAGATGATGGCAAGGCGATTGGATCTGCGCTACACGTGATCCACAACTTTGCCGAACAAACCAATCTGCTCGCGCTGAATGCGGCCATCGAAGCCGCCCGCGCTGGCGCAAGCGGACGAGGTTTTGCTGTCGTTGCCGATGAGGTGCGTTCTCTCGCAGGCAATACCGCAACAGCGGCAGATAAAATTGGCGTTATCATCAGGAAACTCAATGGCGCGATTGAGCAGATGTCAGAAAAAATTGAACGTCAGGCAGGACATGTGCGTAACACAGTTACACTGGCCGAGAACGCCAGAAAAAGTGTCGAACAGATCCGCCTCTCTATTGATGAGATAGACAACATGAGCAGCATGATCGCATCAGCAACCGAAGAACAATCTGTAGTCACGTCCCAGATATCTGAAGTAATCAACATGACACTCGAGCACTCGCAGAACTCTGCAATCGAAGCAGAAAACAACAAAGACCATGCCCGCCAGATCGACCTTACAGGCAATAGTCTGATGCAGTTGCTGCAACAATTCTCCCAACAGCACTAATGAATAACCATCCGTTGGCGTTTTCTGCGTTAGTCTCTTTTATCTAAAAGCACTTTCGGGTGCAATAAAAGAGCAGAGACCAGAGTTCTTCTCACAGCACACCAACCTTGAGAAAGCTTTTGCTTGCCGCCTGTTCTAACCACGAGCAGGCGCGTAGCGATGTTCTACATTAAAACGCTGTTCTACGTTATAAAAAAAGCCCGCATTCGCGAGCTTCTTGTATTTTATCCAAAAGACTCAAACGTCTCAGCGGGAACTTACTTCCCGCTCATATTGGGTATATTCCGCCCATAGAAGATCTCGTTCATCTCCTGGTACAGACGCTCGGTAATCTCTTCGATTTCACGGCCGGTCAGGTCGGCGGTGGTGGTGCCGAACAGGTAGGTGTTGAGGTCCACATCATTGAGCATCATCTTGGTGTGGAAGATGTTTTCCTGATAGACGTTTACATCAACCAGTTGGTACTGATCGCGGATATCCTGGCTGATGAAGTTCTGGATCGAGTTGATGTCGTGATCGATATAATGTTTCACGCCGTTGATATCACGGGTAAAACCGCGTACCCGGTAATCGACGGTGACGATATCAGAATCCAGTTTATGGATCAGGTAGTTGAGTGCCTTCAGCGGCGAGATAATACCGCAGGTAGACACCTCAATATCGGCACGGAAAGTACAGATACCATCATCGGGGTGAGCTTCAGGGTAGGTGTGCACGCAGATATGGCTTTTATCCAGATGGGCCACCACGGATTCGGGCAGAGGCCCGGGTTTTTCGGTGGTATCAACATTAGCCGAATCTTTGAGTGGCTCTTCGGCTACCAGAATGGTGACGCTGGCACCCTGCGGGTCGTAATCCTGCCGGGCTACGTTAAGGACTGTTGCACCGATAATATCGCAGGCTTCTGTGAGGATCTCCGTCAGGCGATCAGCGTTGTACTGCTCATCAATATACTCGATGTATTCAGCTTTCTGCTGTTTGGTCTTGGCATAGCAGACATCGTAGATGCAGAAGCTAAGGCTTTTGGTCAGGTTGTTAAAACCCTGCAGTTTGATTTTCCCGTTAGATGGCAACGTCATAAACTCCGGCTAAAAACCAAACGGTTTTTGGTTAACGACAAAAGAATGGGCGGATTTTAGATGAGAATCCTGGCGGAAAAAAGTAAATTTTCAAATTTCCCCTGCCTTGTTTGCGGTTAATCGTGCTGTTTTAGCCACTTAGCAATGGTTGGCGCAACTTCTGTCTGTGATTTGCTGGAAACAAAGACACCGATATGACCCGATGCAACCTCATACTCCTGGTATTCACGACTCTTTGTTAGCCCGTTCAGTGCCCGTGAAGCGGAGGGCGGAACCAGATGGTCTGTGCTGCCAAAGATATTCAGCAGGGGCTGGCTTATCTGCTGCAGATCCACCGGCCGATCTCCGGCGACTACCCTGTTATTGATAAAGCCATTCTCTTTAAAGAAGGTGGTGAGGAACTGACGAAACATCTCTCCGGCCTGATCCGGGCTGTCGTAGATCCACTTTTCCATCCGCAGAAAGTTTAGCGCCGAGTCCGGATCTTTCAGTTGGCGGGGAATATTAAGGTTTTTTTGCAGTCCCAGCCGCATCGGCATCAGTGCGTTGTAGGCGTCATTAAGCATCGCACCGGGGATATTGCCATAGGTTTCCACTGCCAGATCGATATCGATCTGCTGCGCCAGATGGCTGAGCATATTATCCGGGGTTTTGAAATCCACCGGTGTCACCATGGTGATCAGGTTCTTGATTTTGTCGGGGTTGAGGGCGGTATAACAGAGGCTGAGTGTCCCGCCCTGACAGATGCCCAGCAGGTTCAGCTGCTCCTGCCCTGAGTCCTGCAGCACCTGATCAACACAGTTACTGATATAGCCATTGATATAGTCATCCATGTCCAGATAACGGTCAGCAGCATCCGGGTAACCCCAGTCGATCAGGTAGATATCCACTCCGAGTTCCAGTAATCGCTTAACAAATGAGCGTTTCTGGTCAAGATCGACCATGTAGGGGCGGTTAACCAGGGCGTAGCAGATCAGTAGCGGGGTTTTGCAACGTTTCTGGCCGGGTGTTTTCTCACTTTCATAGCGGAAGAGTTGAAGTTTATCTTCACGATAGATGACCGCTTTGGGAGTCTGTCCGACACTGACCTCTTCCAGATGTTGCAGTGTGTTTACGCTTTGTAGCAGTTGTTCGTTAAACTGACAGAGTTCTGAAATGATCTTTTCAGGGCTGAATCTGAAACCACTCATTCTGCTTTCCTCCGGCTGCGGCGTTGCATCGCGGGCTGTTGGTTCTGCAAGGTAGCAATCAGTGCCCGCAGCTCTTCTATCTCCTGTTGCTGTTGACGCAGTTGCTTGCGCATCAGGTGTTGCGTGCGGATAGTACTGTCGAGCTCTTCCCGGGTAACCAGACCAAACTCCTTAAGCTTTTTATCCCGGTTGCTGAAGGCTAGCTGGCGCACCCGGTTAAGGTTGTTGCTGATGCGTCCATGACACGCCTGATACTGTTCGGTAAATACCGTTTCGCGATAGGCTTTTTCATAACATTCAATCCATAGGTTTTGCAGGACTTTGACGCTGTCGATTTCGTTTGTTTGCTGGTCCAGCAGCTGTTTAAGGTCGGCACCGGTCTGATTGAATATATGCTTATATTGCTGCAGATAATCATGCAGCGAGTCCTGATAATCGATGACCGCTTGTGCCAGTGAGCGAATCTGTGCCGGGCTGTAAGGGCCGTTGCCGATTTCCGGTGCTTTTGCCAGTTGCTCCAGGAGTTCGCGAAAAGGTGTCTGCGCGAGAGCTTCGGGGTCTAGCAGGGCGTCTTTCATTAATGTGGCAAAAGGTTCCGGAAGATTCCATTGCCGGCTGAGCATCTCGTTGCACTGCTGCTGCATATACTTCTGCATCTGCTCGACCAGCGCTTCTGTGTTGAGATTATCGCTGTTTTTATCGCGCAGAGAATCTGCAAAATGACTGAATTGTGAAGCCTGAGATTTCACCATATTCAGCAGGTTGGCCTGCTGATCACTGAAATCAGTGGTCGGGCCTCCCTGAAAACTGTCGAGAAACTGTTGCCACTGTTCAGGTTGCATCGGTGTTAGCTGTTGGGCCATCTTCTGCCAGTGTTGCAATTGTTCTTGTAGCCAGTTGTCAGTACTACCACTACCCGGGATTTCGGTCATCATCAGTGCCTGGTGGTTATCTGTATGAACATATTAATGAAGCGGGTGAAGATTATGAACCCTTTTCTGCTGCCTGGTCTAAAAGGAGTATAAAGTGACGGGCGGCGTTGCTAAGCGTTCGTTCCTTATGCGTGATATACCCTAGTTCACGGGTAACCGGAGGGGCATCCACATTGAGCACTTTAAGGCTGTTTTCGGTCATCGTCTCGGGTAATAGTGACCAGCCGAGTCCGATCTGCACCATCATTCTGATGGTGTCCAGATAGTTAGTAGACATCGCTTTTTGTGGCTGCAGACCCAGTTGTGAAAATTGCAGTTCGGCCAGCTGGCGGGTAAAGGTGGCGCTGCCAGACAGAATGGCCGGATAATCGCATAGTTGTTCCAGTGTTACCTGCCTGAGTGCTGCCAGCGGGTGGTCGGGTGCTACAACATAATTGAGGTTGTCGCGCCAGACCGTCCGTGAGTGAATGCTGGCGTTGGGGCGGGGGGCCAGTGTGATCAGCGCGATCTCGAGATTGCCTTTAAGAACATTATCGTAAGCGATCTCGGACTCATCAAAGCGCAGGTCCAGGGTTACTTCTGGAAACTCGCTTATGTATTGTCGCAAGACCGGCGGCAGACGGTGCAGGCTGATATGGTGACTGGCTGCAACGGTGAGAGTGCCGCTGACTTCACCGCTGAGATTACTCAGGGAGCGTCGGGCATCGTCCAGCTCTAACAGAATCCGGTGTGCCCTGGGGAGCAGCTCCCGGCCTGCCTCAGTCAGTCCGACTGTTCGGCCAATACGGTCAAACAGCCGGCTATCCAGCTGTTGTTCCAGTATAAGAATGCGCTTACTCATCGCCGACTGGGTAAGGAATAGCTGTTCTGCTGCACGGGAAAAAGAGCCGGTTTCTGCCACCGCCACAAAGGCTTGTAGAGAGTTGGTATCCATCGTATCTGCCTTACTATTATTAACAACAGTCTATCTATTCCAGTTAGGAATGCAAAGCATAAAAATTATGAATTTGTTTTCTGCTATGGGGTGCACTAGGATTGCAGCATATAAAAAAGCTGGCAGGTGAAACTGTTGGTTAAAAAGACGCAGTGAGGTGAGTTCCGATGGCTGGAAAAACGTTATACGACAAACTGTTTGATTCGCATCTGGTGCGAACCAATGATGATGGTAGTTCGCTGATCTATATCGATCGACAGGTACTGCATGAGGTGACTTCGCCTCAGGCATTTGAAGGACTGCGGTTAGCGGGTCGTAAGCCATGGCGGATCGATGCCAATATCGCGACTCCGGACCACAACGTACCGACCACTGAACGTTCTGGTGGTGTCGATCTGATCGTTGACCCGGTGTCTAAGATTCAGGTGAAAACCCTGGATGCCAACTGTGATGAATTTGGCATTCTTGAATTCAAGATGAACGATCATCGTCAGGGGATTGTGCATGTGATGGCACCCGAGCAGGGCGCGATTCTGCCGGGTAGCACGGCGGTCTGTGGTGACTCTCATACAGCCACGCTGGGCGCGCTGGGTGCACTGGCCCATGGTATTGGTACCTCAGAGGTGGAGCATGTGCTGGCCACCCAGTGTCTGATCACCAAGAAGATGCAGAATATGCTGGTGCGTGTGGATGGTGAACTGGGCGTTGGCGTAACGCCGAAAGATGTCGTTCTGCATGTGATCGGTGTGATTGGTACCGCTGGTGGTACTGGCTATGCCATTGAGTTTGGCGGTGATGTGTTCCGCAATATGTCGATGGAAGGGCGGATGACCGTCTGTAATATGGCGATCGAAGCCGGTGCCCGGGTGGGGCTGGTAGCGGTTGACCAGACCACAATCGATTACTTTGAGGGGCGTCCCTTTGCACCGAAAGGTGAACAGTGGGATGCAGCGGTTGCGCAATGGCGTGATCTGGTGTCTGACAGCGATGCCGAGTTTGATGCGGTGGTCGAAATACACGCTGCGGATATCGAACCCCAGGTGACCTGGGGCACTTCCCCTGAGATGGTGGTAGGTGTATCGGGTCAGGTGCCAAACCCTGCTAATGAGAAAGATCCGGTTAAGGTGGATGGTATCAACCGTGCCCTCAAATATATGGGGCTGACAGCCGATCAGAACATTACCGATATTAAACTGGACCGGGTGTTTATCGGTTCCTGTACCAATTCCCGGATCGAAGATCTGCGCGATGCCGCTAAAGTGGTTGAAGGTCGCAAAGTCGCAGAGAATATCATTCAGGCGCTGGTAGTGCCGGGTTCCGGTCTGGTTAAAGCCCAGGCGGAAGCTGAAGGACTGGACAAGATCTTCATCGAAGCGGGTCTTGAATGGCGTGAACCGGGCTGTTCCATGTGTCTGGCGATGAACCCCGATAAACTGGGTAATGGCGAACACTGTGCGTCGACTTCCAACCGTAACTTCGAAGGCCGTCAGGGCTTCGGTGGCCGCACTCATCTGGTGAGCCCGGCGATGGCAGCAGCCGCTGCGGTGACAGGTCACTTTATCGATGTACGTGAGTTGATTTAATAAGGTATCGGGAGAGCGAGATGAATAAGTTTACACTGCACACAGGTATCGCTGCACCGCTGGATCGGGCAAATGTCGATACCGATATGATTATTCCCAAACAGTTTCTGAAGTCGATTAAGCGTTCCGGTTTTGGTAAAAACCTGTTTGATGAGTTGCGTTATCTGGATGAAGGTCAGCCGGACCAATCTTGTGAAGGGCGTCCGCTGAATACGGATTTTGTCCTCAATCAGCCCCGTTATCAGGGCGCCAGCATTCTGTTAGCCCGGGAAAACTTTGGTTGTGGTTCCAGCCGGGAACATGCCCCCTGGGCGCTGGATGATTACGGTTTCCGTTGCGTGATCGCGCCCAGTTTTGCTGAGATCTTCTACAATAACTGTTTTAAGAACGGCTTGTTGCCCATTGTGTTGCATGACGAGAAGGTCGATCAGCTGTTTAAAGAGAGTGCTGCGACTGACGGTTATCAGTTGAGTATCGATCTGGAGAGGCAATTGGTTATCACCCTTTCCGGGGAGGAGATGGCCTTTAGTATCGATGGTTTCCGTAAGCACTGTCTGTTGAATGGTCTGGATGATATCGGTCTGACGCTGCAGCATGGTGATGATATTCGTGCTTATGAAGAGAAACGCCGGCAACAAGCGCCATGGTTGTTTGATGCCATTAAGTAAGCCTCAAGAAATAAGCCGCAATAAAGTAAGCTAAGTGTATTGCAGGCAGCAGAGCAGACTCTGCTGCCGGGATTAAGGAAACAGAAGAATGTCTAAAAATGTACTGATTTTACCGGGTGACGGTATTGGTCCAGAGATCGTCGCGCAGGCGCGTCGCGTGCTGGAGCTGGTTAACCAGCAGGATAATCTCGATATTGAGCTGACTGAAGCGCTGGTCGGTGGTGCTGCTATCGATGCTGATGGTGTGCCGCTGCCAGAAGCAACGCTGGAAGCTGCCCGCGCAGCTGATGCGATCCTGTTGGGTGCTGTGGGTGGTCCTAAATGGGACACTAACCCCGACTTCCAGATCCGTCCGGAAAAAGGTCTGCTGGGCATTCGCTCCAGTCTGGGACTGTTTGGTAACCTGCGTCCGGCGATTCTCTATCCGCAACTGGCGCATGCTTCAACCCTGAAGCCTGAAGTTGTTTCGGGTCTGGATATTCTGATTGTGCGTGAACTGACCGGTGGTATCTACTTTGGTCAGCCTCGTGGCGTGCGTCTGAAAGAGGGCAATGTCCGTGAGGGTTATAACACCTACGTTTACGATGAGAATGAGATCCGTCGTATCGGTCGTGTGGCATTTGAAGCTGCCCGTGCCCGTGATAAGCGTCTGTGCTCTGTCGATAAAGCCAACGTACTGGAAGTGACCGTACTGTGGCGCGAAATCATGGAGGAGTTGTCAAAAGAGTATCCGGATGTCGAACTGAGCCATATGTACGTTGATAACGCAGCGATGCAGCTGGTGCGTGCGCCAAAACAGTTTGACGTGGTCGTCACCGGTAATATGTTCGGTGATATCCTGTCTGACGCTGCAGCGATGCTGACCGGATCGATCGGTATGCTGCCTTCTGCATCGCTGGATGTTGACGGTAAAGGGATGTACGAACCTTGCCATGGTTCTGCGCCGGACATTGCTGGTCAGGATATGGCCAACCCGCTGGCGACTATTCTGTCGGTGGCGATGATGCTGAGATACTCTCTGGCAGCAGGTGCCACTGCGGATCGTATCGAAGCGGCCGTGAGTCAGGTGCTGGATCAGAATCTGCGTACCGGGGATATCTGGTCTGAAGGGATGCAGAAAGTCTCGACCACAGAGATGGGCGATGCGGTTATTGCGGCTTTGCAGGCGTAAAACTGCTTGCTGGTACTCTGGCTGGTTATAAAATGCTCTGATTTCGATAGTCTACATGACTAAATTATTGCATAATTAAAGGGTTTCGGAACGTCCGGAACCATAACGGGCTGCTGCAGAATCTTGTGGCAGCTTTGTTGTTTTTATTCTCAGGAATCTGTTAGCAGGTTCGAATAGTTTTGGTGGAACAGATGAAGCGTGTAGGTTTTGTTGGTTGGCGCGGAATGGTTGGTTCCGTGCTGATGCAGCGCATGATGGAAGAACGTGATTTCGATCATATCGAAGAGCCGGTCTTCTTTACAACGTCCCAGGCAGGTCAGCCAGGTCCGGCTATTGGTAAAGATATTCCGGCTCTTAAAGATGCAACATCCATTGATGAACTGAAACAGATGGATGCCATTATCTCCTGTCAGGGCGGCGACTACACGAAACAGGTTTACGGTGCGCTGCGGGCAGCGGGCTGGGATGGTTACTGGATCGATGCCGCGTCTTCCCTGCGAATGGAAGATGATGCCATTATCGTACTCGACCCGGTGAACATGAATGTCATTAAAGACGGCCTGGCAAACGGTGTTAAAACCTATGTTGGCGGTAACTGTACCGTGTCCCTGATGCTGATGGGGCTGGGTGGTCTGTTCAATGCGGGTCTGATCGAGTGGATGACCTCTATGACCTATCAGGCTGCGTCCGGCGGTGGTGCGCGTCACATGCGTGAGCTGATCTCGCAGATGGGGATCATCAAAGATTCTGTCGCGGCTGATCTGGCTAACCCGGCCAGTGCGATTCTGGATATCGACCGCCAGGTTGCTGAAACAATCCGTTCTGATGCTATGCCAACGGATAATTTTGGTGTTCCGCTGGCCGGCTCACTGATCCCATGGATCGATACTAAGCTGGACAATGGTCAGAGTCGGGAAGAGTGGAAAGCGTACGCTGAAACCAATAAAATTCTTGGCTTGAGCAACAACCCAATACCGATTGATGGTACCTGTGTGCGTATCGGTGCGATGCGTTGTCACAGCCAGGCCTTCACGATCAAGCTGAAACAGAATGTACCGATGGATGAGATCGAGTCCATGATCGCTGAAGCCAACGACTGGGTCAGTGTGGTGCCTAACGATCGTGATCTTTCAGCCCGTGATCTGACGCCAGCAAAAGTCACCGGTACTCTGGGTGTGCCTGTAGGCCGGTTGCGCAAAATGAATATTGGTGATGACTATCTGAATGCGTTTAGTGTCGGCGATCAGCTGCTCTGGGGGGCGGCGGAACCGTTGCGCCGTATGCTGCGGATTTTGCTACAGGACTGATCCCTGTCGTTGTCGATATAACCGGCTGAAAAGGCCGGTTTTTTTGTATCTGCAGGTGTGATTCAAATCAAAGAAACCGAGATAAATGGATTTAAGTTATGTTGTTAAGTCCGCATATTTACGCAGATAATCCGTGTTTGGTGGGTCTTTTATAGATTATTTTGTTAAGGTCTTGCATTGAGGTGTTTTGTTAAGCTTTTGATATTAATGTATTATTTTTATGAATCTATAGAGCCTGAATCCTGTATTGTTATTGTCTGTTAGTAACAAAGCCGTTTAAATAGTTAAGTTTCCCTATTTATAGCCGATCTGGGTTGTTGATTAAACATGGGTTTTCATTAATACTTTGCTCTGCAAGACTGGATACGTAACTTTCTGAATATGGACGACTTTTGTAATATTCAGGACCAGGGGAAATTAAGGAAGCGAAAATATGCTGCGCAAATTAGCCCTAAGTTTGGCAATTGCAGGTGCACTAGGAACCTCAAATGCAAATGCGCTTGGCCTCGGTGAAATTAGAATTACATCAGCGCTGAACGAGCCTCTGCAGGCTGAAATACAGCTTTTACAGATGCGTCAAGTCGATCCGCAACAGATTCAGCCCAGGATGGCCAATGTTGATGAGTTTGCTCTGGCTGGAATAGAGAAGTTACGGTTCCTCTCTGATGTGAAGTTTGATGTTAAACCGGGCCCTTCAGGACGTGGAACGATTGTTCTGACGTCATCGGCGCCGGTAAAAGAGCCGTTCCTCAACTTTCTGATTGAGGTTAACTGGCCCAGCGGACGTCTTGTTCGCGAATACACGGTACTGCTCGATCCACCTGTCTATGATCCCACACCGGCTCCGGTTGCGGTACAGCCCGCGCGCTCTTCAGCAACAAATGCGCCCGTATCTGTCACTGTAGAGACAATGATGCCTCAGGCACCGGTCGATAATATTCGCACCCGCATGACCGGCAATCAGGTATATGTGGATGTTAATGATACGCTTTGGGATATCGCCAAACGGCATAAGCCTGGCAGTTCCGTCTCTGAAGCGCAGATGATGTTGGCCTTGCAGCGAAAAAACCCTGATGCCTTTCGCAACAATAACGTCAATCAGTTAAGAGCTGGTGTTGTGATGACCCTTCCCACGCTGGAAGAGGCTCAGGCGCTGAATCGAAAACAGGCGAATGAAGAGTTCTGGCGTCAGACACAGAGTTGGAAGCAGGGTGTTGCCCGGTCTGCTCAGCCTGAGCAGATGGATGCTACAGGTGGTGCAGATAAAAATGACAAAAAGGTGGACTCTGGAAAAAAGGATGAGGAGGTTGCAGCCAAGTCGGCCCAGGGGCAACTGAAGATAGTCTCTCCTGATACGAAGACTGATACCAGTGCGGTGTCAGATCAGGCGGCCGATACCGATATGAGTCAGGCAGACTCGGCACTTCTGGAAAAAAACAAACAGCTTGAATCGGATCTGGCTTCAGCGCTTGAGAGCGTTGATCAGATGCAGCGTGAAAATGCAGAGCTGACTGGGCGGGTAGATGCCCTGGCGCAGCAAATGGAAACACTGCAGCGCATGCTGGAATTGAAGGATCAGCAGTTAGCAGATCTTCAGGCGGAGCTGGAATCAGCTAAGAAGCAACCGGTGGCGCCTCAGTCAGCCCCTGCAGAACCTGTTAAGCCCGAGCCAAAAAGCTTGCTAGAGCAGTTTGGGCTCTATATCGGGGCTGCGGGTGGTGCGTTGGTGGCATTCCTGCTGGCGTTATTGTTTCTGCGTCGTGGGAAAAAAGAGGACTCATCCGAAACGATCGTGCCTGGCCAGGTTATCGATCCACCGCAGGATAACGATGCTACGGTTGTGCCTGCAGCGGCTGCAGGTGCTGCGGCCGCCGCTGCTGTTGCGGCGTCCGAAGAGTCTGCCGGGGAAGAGACAGATCTGGATGAGACGGATCTGGACGAGCTGGATCTTGATCTGGATATGGATCTCGATAAAGTTGAAGCTTCTGATTCTCAGAATATTGATGAGCAGGAGTTTGATCTTGGTTTTGATGAAGACTTTGGTTCAGATGCTGACGCTCAATCGTCGATGGACGATGAGGGTGATGTAGATGATGCTCTCGATTCGATACTGGGAGAGGATGCTGATTCGTTTGATCTTGATGAACTTGATTCAGGTTCTGATCTTGACAGTCTTGGACCGCTTCCGGACGCATTTGATGAGCCTGAAGAGGAGCCAGAAGCCGATAATATTGATGACTTGCTGGCTGGCGAAGATCTGCAGGAAGATGTTGTCAAAGACGATGCAGATCTTGATTTTGATTTAGAGCCAGTTGCTGATGACAGTGAAGAGGTTGCATCGGATGATGCCGCTGAAGATGAGTTTGATCTCGACTTCAATCTTGATGTTGTCGATGCAGAGCCTGAAGAGGCGGAGATCCCTGATTCTGACGTAGATGATTCGCTGGATCTGGTGATGGATGAAGCCGATGCGGACGAAGAAGATTTTGAAGATCTTGATGCTCTGCTGGGCGACGATGACAGTGCTTCCGAAACTGCAGAGAGCACCATGGATGCAGAGCTTGATGCATTGCTTGCCGGTGTTGGTGAAGAGGATGTTGAAGAGCTGGATTCTGCAGAGAGTGATTCCGATCTTGAGGCTGATTTGGATGCTGACCTTCAGGCGCTACTGGATGGTGATGATGAGGTCGTGCTTGATGAGGAGCAGCTGTCTGTGCCTCAGACAGATGATGATTCTCCACTGGAGGCTGATCTCGATGCCGAGCTGGATTCCGAACTGGAGATGCTCCTGAGTGATGCGGGCAGTGATGAGCTTAGTCTTGATATGACTGATGATTCTGAGGATGACTCCTTAGATGGCTTTAATCTGCTTGAAGGTGCGGATGAGGTTGAAACTAAGCTTGATCTCGCCAGAGCTTACATCGACATGGAAGATCTCGACGGTGCTAAAGATATACTTGAAGAGATTGTCAAAGAGGGTAGTGAAGCCCAGCGCACTGAAGCGAAAAGCCTGTTAGGCAGTATTGGCTAGCACAGCAGGTCAGGCCCCGGTCTGACCCGGTTTGATAACAACTGAGAAACAATTGAATATGCAGCGGGATAAAACCCAGTTAAATACTCAGCAAAGGGCGACTTCGGTCGCCCTTTCTTGTGATGCGACCACTATCGGAAGCGTTGAATCGGTTAACCTTCAGTCAGAAGGTTTGAGCTCGTCGGGTTGCGGTGAACAAAGCCCCGATTCCTCCGTGGTAGAGGGCGCGGATCGGGAAACTATCAGAACATATCGTTATGCGCTCTGCGTCGAGTATGCCGGTGCCGCTTATCGTGGCTGGCAAACCCAGAAAGAGAAAGATGTTCCCTCCATACAGGAGACTGTCGAGCAGGCGCTGTCTGCCATTGCGAATGAGCCGGTTAATGTTATCTGCGCGGGTCGTACCGATGCTTGTGTGAGTGGTACGTATCAGATTATTCACTTTGATACCACGGCGCAGCGTCCTGACCGGGCCTGGGTGATGGGTACCAATACAAAGTTGCCAGATGATATTGCCATTCGCTGGGCTAAACGGGTTGATGATAGCTTTCATGCCCGTTTTTCTGCGCTGGAGCGACGTTATCGCTATCTGATTTATTCCTCAGAAGTGAAACCGGCGTTGCTTAGCCGGGGGGTTACCTGGACTCATAAACAGCTGGATCTGTCGCGGATGCAGGAAGCGGCCAGTTATCTGATTGGCGAGCATGACTTTACCTCCTATCGTGCCGTTGGCTGTCAGGCAAAAAGTCCGGTCCGCCACGTCAGATCGATGGATATTTATCGTGCCGGTGATCTGATAGTGATCGATGTCTGCGCTAATGCCTTTCTGCATCACATGATTCGTAACTTTGCCGGAGTGCTGATGACAATTGGTAGTTCTGAAGCGGAGCCTGTGTGGGCTAAGCAGGTACTGGATGCCCGTGATCGTCGCAAAGGTGGGGTCACTGCGCCGCCTTATGGGCTCTATTTTGTTGATGTTAAATACCCGGCGGAGTATGAACTGCCAAAATCGGAACTGGGGCCTTATTTCCTGACGCAAAACGGTTAACCTCAGGCCCTGCTATCTGTTACTATTGATCTCTTTCTGAATAGTCTGATCTAAGTGATGCGAACCCGCGTAAAAATCTGTGGAATTACCCGGTTAGAAGATGCACTGGCGGCGATAGAGGCAGGTGCAGATGCGCTGGGATTTGTTTTTTATACGCCCAGTTCCCGGTATGTTGAACCTGCTGTCGCCGAGGTTATTATTAATCAGTTGCCGCCCTTTGTAACAACGGTGGCGCTGTTTGTTGATGAGTCACCCGAGCAGGTCAGGGCCGTGATCGATCAGACAGGTATCGATCTGTTGCAGTTTCATGGTGATGAATCACCGGATTACTGTGATCAGTTTAATCACCCATATTTCAAAGCCCTGCGCATGTCTCCGGATATTGACGTGGTGGCAGAAACAGAACGCTTTGTGACTGCCCGGGCGGTGCTGCTGGATGCGTATCGTCCAGGGGTGCCGGGAGGCACAGGAGAAGCGTTCGACTGGGACCGCATCCCGGCTGATATCGATAAACCGCTCATTCTTGCGGGTGGTCTCGATCAGAACAATGTGGCAAAGGCGATAAGCCAGGTGAAACCCTATGCTGTTGATGTCAGCGGCGGGGTGGAAGCGGCTAAAGGCCTTAAAGATAGTTTAAAACTAATATCATTTATGAATGAGGTAGCTCGTGCTAACTAAAGAAGATCTCGCGATCGCAAAGCAGATGCCCGATACAGGTGGTCATTTTGGCCAGTTTGGGGGCCGTTATGTGTCTGAAACATTGATGGCTGCGCTTCAGCAGCTGGAACAGACCTACGAAAAGCTTTGGCGGGATCCACAGTTTCAGGCTGAGTTCGACTATGACCTTGCCCACTATGTAGGCCGGCCATCACCGTTGTACCACGCGGAACGTCTTTCCCGCGAACTGGGCGGTGCGCAGATCTACCTGAAACGTGAAGACCTCAATCATACCGGTGCCCACAAGGTAAATAACACCATTGGTCAGGCTTTGCTGGCTAAGTTTACCGGCAAACCCCGGGTAAGCGCAGAAACCGGCGCAGGCCAGCACGGTGTTGCAACAGCAACCGTTGCTGCCCGGCTGGGTCTGGAATGTACTGTCTACATGGGCGAAGAAGATATTCGTCGTCAGGCGCTGAACGTTTATCGCATGAAACTGTTGGGCGCTGATGTTGTCTCTGTTACATCGGGTACCCGCACACTGAAGGATGCGATGAACGAAGCGATGCGGGACTGGGTTACCAATGTGGATAATACCTTCTACATTATTGGTACCGTGGCGGGGCCGCACCCTTATCCGAAACTGGTGCGTGATTTTCAGTCCATTATTGGTCGTGAAGCGCGGCAGCAGTGTCTGGCGCAGACGGGTAAACTTCCGGATGCCCTGGTCGCTTGTGTCGGCGGTGGTTCTAATGCCATTGGCTTGTTTCATCCGTTCATTGAAGATGCCGATGTACGTATGATTGGCGTGGAAGCTGGCGGTTATGGTATTGAAACCGGTCAGCATGCGGCGCCGTTAGCTGCGAATTGCAAGCCCGGTGTTCTCCATGGCAACCGGACCAGCCTGATGTCCGATGAAGCGGGTCAGGTTATTGGAACACATTCCGTTTCAGCCGGTCTCGACTATCCGGGTGTTGGTCCTGAGCATTCTTACCTGAAAGATATCGGCCGGGCCGAATACAGAGCGATCAATGATGATGAAGCACTCCATGCGTTCCGTCATCTGACCCTGACTGAAGGTATTATGCCTGCGCTGGAATCCAGCCATGCTGTGGCGGAAGCGATGAAAATGGCGCCAACGATGGATAAGGATCAGATTATTCTGGTTAACCTGTCAGGACGGGGCGACAAGGATATCCATACCGTTGCAGATATTGACGGTATTAACTTTTAAGCCCTGACTGAGTGAAGATTAAGATGAGTCGTATTACTGAGTGTTTTAATAATCTGAAAAGCCAGGGTCGTAAAGCGTTGATTCCCTTCGTGACAGCGGGCGATCCTGAGCCACAAGTAACGTTACCACTGATGCATGCACTGGTTGAATCCGGGGCTGATATTATTGAATTAGGTATCCCGTTTTCTGATCCGATGGCCGATGGTCCGGTTATTCAGCTGGCCTGTGAACGTGCGCTACTGCACGGTACCCGGTTGGTCGATGTGCTGGATATGGTGGCCGAGTTTCGTAAAACCAATCAGACCACGCCAGTGGTGTTGATGGGCTATCTGAACCCTATTGAAGTGATGGGGTATTCTGCGTTTGCTGATAAAGCCAAAGCGGTCGGTCTGGATGGTATTCTGACCGTTGATCTGCCGCCTGAGGAGGCGGGAGAGTTTAATCAGCTGATGAAGGCGTCTGATATCGACGTTATATATCTGTTGGCGCCGACCACTGAAGTGGAGCGGGTCAAGCAGATCTGTGCAGCAGGTAGTGGTTACGTCTACTATGTATCAGTGAAAGGGGTAACTGGCTCCGCGTCACTGAATGTTGCTGAAGTCGCTGAAAAACTGCAGATGATTCGCCAGCATACCGATATGCCGGTTGGTGTGGGCTTTGGTATTCGTGACGATGCCTCAGCCCGGGCTATTTCTGAGATTGCAGATGGTGTGATCGTCGGTAGTGTACTGGTTAATAAGGTTGCCGAGCTTGCCGGTAATCAGGAACAGATTCCTGGGGCAGTTGCAGCGATTACTGCAAGCATGCGTCAGGCCATGGATAAATAAGGCTGCCATTAGGCAGAAGCTGGAGTAATAATGAGTAACTGGCTGGATAAAATCGTTCCCTCTCTGGTTCGCTCTGAGAAGAAGCGAAACAATATACCGGAAGGGCTTTGGAAGAAGTGTCCAAAGTGTGAATCCGTGTTGTATCGTCCGGAGCTGGAAAAAAACCTGAACGTCTGTCCTAAGTGTGATCATCACATGCGACTGACCGCCCGGGTGCGTTTAAATGCCTTCCTGGATGAGGGTACAACCCGCGAGATCGGTGCTGAAGTTGAGCCGGTCGATCACCTGAAATTCCGCGATACCAAGAAGTATAAAGACCGTTTAGTCGCTGCGCAGAAAGAAACCGGCGAGAAGGATGCCCTGATCGCCATGCGGGGTGAGGTTAAAGGTCTGCCTGTGGTTGCGGTTGCCTATGAATTTAAGTTTATGGGCGGTTCTATGGGGGCAGTGGTTGGCGAGCGCTTTGTGCGTGCGGCCAATATTGCGCTGGAAGAGGGTATTCCGCTGATCTGTTTCTCCGCCAGTGGTGGTGCGCGGATGCAGGAAGCGCTGTTCTCTCTGATGCAGATGGCTAAAACCAGTGCCGCGCTGGAACGCCTGAAGCAGGCTGGTGTACCCTATATTTCCGTGCTGACCGATCCCGTCTATGGTGGTGTGTCTGCGTCACTGGCGATGCTGGGTGATCTGAATGTTGGCGAGCCAGGAGCGCTGGTTGGTTTTGCCGGGCCGCGGGTTATTGAGCAAACTGTGCGTGAAAAACTCCCGGAAGGGTTTCAGCGTAGCGAGTTTCTGCTGGAACATGGTCAGATTGATATGATTATCTCCCGTGGTCAGTTGCGTGACCGGCTCTCCTCTATGCTGCGCATGATGCAGGGGTTGCCAAGTGCCTCTGCGACCGCTCCTGAATCAGATTATGAATCCGCTGTAGTCTGATAGAAACTCTGTGATAAGGCCGCTATCATTTATTTTGCGGCCTTTTTATTGTCTGGAATAAACCGATATCAACATGCCTGAAGTACAATGTTCAACGCTGCCGCAGTGGCTGGAATGGATTGAAACGAATCACCCGGTTGATCTCATTGAGCTGGGTCTTGATCGTCTGCGTATCGTGTATCAGCGGATGTCACTCGATCTTAGTCATAGCAGGACGGTTATTGTGGGGGGCACGAATGGTAAAGGTTCGACCATTGCAATGCTGGATCAGGTGCTGCGCGACCAGGGTGTCACTGTCGGGTGTTTCACCTCGCCTCACTTTATCCGTTATAACGAGCGGATTAAACTTGGCGGACAGCCGGTTAGTGATGAGCTTATTATCAGGGCTTTTACGGCGATAGAGCAGGTGCGCGGCGATGTCGGTCTGACCTATTTTGAATACAACACGCTGGCGGCACTGCATGTTTTTGCAATGGAAAAACCTGATGTGATGTTGCTTGAAGTCGGCCTTGGAGGCCGTCTGGATGCGATCAATATTATCGATGCCGATATTTCTGTGGTGACTACAGTAGCGGTCGATCATATTGACTGGCTGGGTGATAATCGTGAGCAGATAGGTTATGAAAAGGCTGGTATATATCGCGCGGGCCGCCCGGCTGTTTGTGGTGACCCTTATCCTCCGGCGACATTAACTCGTTATGCTGCTGAGATCGGTGCGCAGTTATATCAGCGAGGCCGTGATTTTAACTGGCAGGAAACCGATAGTGTCAATTGGTTGTGGCAAGGGGAGCAGCCCGGTGGTGGTCTGGTGACTGTCTCGGGTTTGCCCGAACTGACACTGCCAAAAGCGAATGCCGCAACCGTGATGCAGGTGTTGTGTTTATTGGATATGATGCCGGCAACCCAACAGTTAAAAGCGAGTCTGGCTAAGGCGTCACTGACCGGTAGAATGCAGCAGGTTCGGGTTGCTGATACAGACTATATTCTTGATGTTGCTCATAACCCGGAAGCAGCTGGGTATCTGGCTGACAGGCTGCGTAACAAACCGGTAGCAGGGCGTACCCTGATGGTATTGGGAATGCTCTCTGATAAAGATATTGATCAGGTGTTGAGTCTGCTGCAGCCAGAAATCGATCGCTGGTATCTGGTTAGTCTGAAGGGTGCCCGCGGCCAATCGGCCCAGGTGTTATCGGAAAAACTGATGAATCTGGGTGTTGATGTTGCTCTGCTGACAGCGTGTGATACTGTTGCGGATGCATTGGATGCTGTCAGGGATGAAGTCTCCTCTGCTGACCGGGTGATTGTCGCGGGGTCTTTTGTTACCGTGAGTGATGCATTAATGGCTCTGAATATGGATGGTAAATAAGCGTGAATGACGGCTTTAAACAGCGTCTTGCTGGCGCGGCAATTCTGATTGTTGCAGCGGCAATTCTTCTGCCGATCTTTTTTGATGGCGCGGGATATCGCGAGCGTCAGCTTGAAAGTGCAATACCGCCTCCGCCGGCCGAGCCGCAACTGGTGAAGATAACGCCTGAGAATAAGGCGCTGCCCGATACGATGCAGCCTGCGGCGCCGGCAGAACCCGTTACGGTTGCTGTGATGCCGCAACAGGTTGCTGAAGAGGTGGCGAAACAAAAGCCGCAGATCGAAGAGCGTGATGATCCACCCGCGCTGGATCAGCAGGGTGTGCCTGTGGCCTGGAGTCTTCAGTTAGCCAGTTTTAAAGATGAAGATAATGCCAAAGGGTTGCGTACTAAACTGATAAAGGCGGGGTATAAGGTCTACATTCGGAAAACGGGTGATCTGGTCCGGGTTTTTGTCGGCCCTGACATTCAGAAAACCCGGCTGGCTGCGTTACAGGCCAGTATTCAGAAAGAGTTTGGTCTGGATGGTATTATAGTCCGCTTCACGACGCGATAAACGTTGGGTTCGGCGCATACCTCTGGTAGAATTCTGCCCTTGATTCAGTTCCTGAAGTAGACTCTTTGTATGCAATTAAACTGGGCCGATTGGGCAATTATCGGCATCATCACAATTTCCGGGTTATACAGCCTGCGCGGTGGTTTTATGAAAGAGGCCTTGTCGCTGGTAACCTGGGTGGCGGCCTTTATCATCGCCCGACTGTTTGCCCCCTCATTGAGCACCCTGCTGGAAAATCTTCTGCAGACGCCTTCATTACGCTTAGGCGCAGCCTTTATTCTTCTGTTTGTCGCCACGCTAATGGTAGGCGCCGTCATTAACAACCTTATCAATATGCTGGTTCAGGCAACGGGGCTGAGCAGTACTGACCGTATTCTGGGAATTGGTTTTGGTATTGTCAGAGGCGGGCTGATTGTCATTGTTCTTACGGCGTTACTGGTACGTTCGCCGGTAACTGAAGATAGCTGGTGGGCCGAATCACAACTGATTCCTCATTTCTTACTGATGGAATCCTGGACCCGGGAAACCGCTGCCGATATCGGCCAGATGATCTGGTCACTCAGCGGCAGTAATAGTTAACCGTGTTTTTAATTTATACTTGCTGTAACTAACTTAATACCAGAGGTAGCCTTAATGTGCGGTATAGTTGGCATCGTAGCCAAATCTAATGTGAATCAGACGATTTTTGATGCATTGACAGTGCTACAGCACCGTGGGCAGGATGCCGCTGGTATGGTGACTTGTGAAGCGGACCGTTTCTTTATGCGTAAAGATAATGGCCTGGTAAACGAAGTCTTCCGTACCCGTCATATGAAGCGTTTAATGGGTAACATGGGTATTGGCCATGTGCGGTATCCTACCGCAGGCAGCTCCAGTTCTGCTGAAGCTCAGCCATTCTATGTCAACGCGCCTTACGGTATTGCGCTGGCTCACAATGGCAACCTGACCAATACTGCGGAACTGCGTGAGCAGATGCGCAAAGAGAATCTGCGTCATATCAACACCACATCAGACTCTGAAGTGCTGCTGAATATTATGGCTCATGAACTACAGCAGATTGGTAAGCTGGTTCCCTGTGCTGATGACATTTTTGCTGCCATTAAGTCGGTGCATAAACGGGTTAGTGGTGGCTATGCGGTGGTCTCCGTGATCACCGGTTACGGTATTGTTGCCTTTCGTGACCCACATGGTATTCGCCCGCTGGTATATGGTCAGCGTGAAACTGACGCCGGTACAGAATATATGGTGGCATCAGAGTCTGTAGCGCTGGATATCTCAGGCTTTACCCTGATCCGTGATGTGGCGCCGGGTGAGGCTATCTTTATCACTCAGGATGGCGAAGTTCACACCATGCAGTGTGCTGAAAATCCGCAGTTGCATCCCTGTCTGTTTGAATATGTTTATCTGTCCCGCCCAGACTCCATTATTGACGAAGTTAACGTCTATAAGTCCCGTATGCGGATGGGAGTTAAACTGGCTGAGAAGGTGATGCGGGAGCGTCCTGAACACGATATTGACGTAATCATCCCCATCCCTGATACCAGTCGTACAGCGGCGCTGGAGATGGCTCACCATCTTAACGTTAAGTTCCGCGAAGGTTTTATCAAAAACCGTTATATCGGCAGAACCTTTATCATGCCAGGGCAGACTCAGCGGACAAAGTCTGTGCGCCGTAAGCTCAACCCGATCGAGCTTGAGTTTAAAGACCGGGTAGTGATGCTGGTGGATGATTCGATCGTGCGTGGTACGACATCACAGCAGATCGTTCAGATGGCCCGCGAGATGGGTGCTAAGAAAGTTTATTTTGCCTCTGCCGCGCCTGCCGTGCGTTTCCCTAATGTCTACGGTATCGATATGCCATCAGCTAACGAGCTGATTGCTCATGGTCGTACCGATGACGAGGTGGGGCAGGAGATCGGTGCTGACTGGATGCTGTATCAGGATCTCGATGATCTGAAAGATTGTCTGTTGGCGGGCAACAGCACTGTGACGGGTTTTGATGCCTCGGTGTTTGACGGTAAATACATTACCGGTGATATCGATGAAGCTTATTTGAATCGCATCGATGCAGAGCGCAACGATGTGGCTAAAGGTGGCGATAAGAAGTCATCAACCAATCAGAATGCCGATCTGCACGCGACCATTAGCTGATCAGGCAATATTGTTATGATTGCCCTGGGGCAATAAACACAAATTTATCATAGGCCGCCTTAACCGGCGGCTTATTAATTATAGGAACATGGCTGATGTCCAGGTCCAGTTTTGAACGTCCAGAACGGATTCAGTTTGAAGATGCTGACTATGAATTCAGTACGCTCGCTGTCCGTGCCGGACAATACCGGAGTGACGAAGGGGAGCATAATGATGCAATCTATCCGACCTCCAGTTTTGTCTATTCCAGTGCCAGAGAAGCGGCAGCCCGCTTTGGTGGCGAGGAAGAGGGGAATATCTATTCCCGTTTCACCAACCCGACCGTTCAGGCATTTGAGCGCCGTATGGCAGCGCTTGAAGGCGGTGAGCGCGCGGTTGCGGCGTCATCAGGGATGGCCGCAATCCTGAGCACCTGTCTGTCTCTGCTTAAGCAGGGCGATCATGTTCTCTGTTCCCGCAGTGTCTTTGGTTCAATTGTTTCACTGTTTGATAAGTATCTCAGTCGCACCGGTATCAGCGTAACCTACGTTGATCCAACCGATATCAACGCCTGGGCAGACGCGATTACGCCTGCGACGCGGATGTTTTTCCTGGAGACACCCTCCAATCCTCTGGCGGAGTTGGGTGATATCGAGGCGGTTTCTAAGCTAGCCCATGACCATGATGCGCTGGTGGTGGTCGATAACTGTTTCTGTACCCCGGCGCTACAGCAGCCGCTGAAGCAGGGTGCTGACATCGTTGTACACTCAGCAACTAAATACCTGGATGGTCAGGGGCGCTGTGTCGGCGGTGTGGTTGTCGGTTGTGATAAAGAGATGGAAGAGGTCTACGGCTTTATTCGTACCGGTGGCACCTGTCTCAGCCCGTTTAATGCCTGGGTCTTTATGAAAGGACTGGAAACCCTTGAACTGAGAATGATGGCTCACAGTGCGAATGCGCTGGCGCTGGCTTTATGGCTGAAGCAACAGGCTGGTATCGATAAGGTCTATTACTCCGGCCTGGAGGAGCACCCACAACACGCGCTGGCTAAAAAACAGCAGCGGGCCTTTGGTGGGGTTCTGTCGTTTGAAGTCAGTGGCGATAAAGAGTCAGCCTGGCGTTTTATCGATGCCACTCAGCTGATCTCAATTACCGGAAATCTGGGAGATGTGAAGAGCACCATCACCCATCCGGGAACAACAACGCATGGCCGTATGAGTCCTCAGGCGAAAGCGGAAGCGGGGATCAACGAGAACCTGATTCGTCTTTCTGTTGGCCTTGAATCGGTTGAAGATATTAAGCGCGATCTGTTGCTGGGGCTTGCAGCAATTTAAGCTGACTGATGTTTAATATGCCCGCCTGATGAAGATCAGTGCGGGCATTTTATTTATATATTTCAATAAAATATAAACTGTATTCAATCCTGTTTATTAAATGTGAGGCTGGCGGTAAGTTGAAGATAATTCTTGCTCCGATGGAAGGTGTTGTCGATGCGCCGATGCGGGAGATGCTCACCCGTATTGGTGGGATCGACCAGTGCGTCACGGAGTTTGTCCGTGTATCTGAGCGGGTGCTGCCGGCAAAGGTCTTTCGTAAGACCTGTCCTGAGTTGTTTAATGACAGCAATACCAGCTCAGGCACACCGGTGATTCTGCAGCTGTTGGGCAGTGATCCGCAGATCTTAGCCGGTAATGCCCGTAAAGCGGTGAGTATCGGTGCCCGCGGCATTGACCTTAACTTTGGTTGCCCGGCCAAAACGGTCAATAAGAGTAAGGGGGGCGCCATTCTGCTGAACGAGCCTGAACTGGTGCATAAGATCGTCTGGTGGGTACGCCAGGCCGTGCCTGACCATATCCCGGTAACAGCAAAGATGCGGCTGGGGTATCGGGATAAGACGCTTGCTATGGAAAACGCCGCGGCGATTGCCGATGCCGGAGCGAATGGTCTCACGGTACATGCACGAACCAAAGAGGAAGGTTACCGGCCTCCGGCCCACTGGGAGTGGATCGCCCGTATCAGAGAACATGTCTCTATACCGGTGACGGCTAACGGTGAAGTGTGGAACTGGCAGGACTATCAGCGCTGTCGCGAGGTGAGCGGCTGTGATGATGTGATGATTGGGCGTGGCTTAGTGGCAGCACCTGATCTGGGTTTACGGATTAAAGCCTTGCAACGGGGCGATGACCCGGACCACCTGAGCTGGGCTGAGATGCAGCTATTATTGCGTCAGTTCCTCGAGCTGGTTGAACAGCAACTGGCACCTAAATATGTCCACGGTCGCATCAAGCAGTGGCTGAAGATGATGTCCCGTGAATACCCCGAAGCGATGCCGATGCTGCAGGAGATGCGACTGCTGAAACAGGTCGCTGAAGTACGGCAGTTTTTGCAGCAGTATTCTTTATAATAAATATACAGTGGCTAGATCGCGGCTTCGCCGCTGGCTAGTGGTTAGAACGTCGCTGCGCGACTACTAGTTGCTAGACGGAAACTTCGTTTCCTTGCTAGAAAAAGATTAAAAGCCGTAGCTCGTTGTTCGAACGTCACAAAAAACGTGACTTATTCGTTGTTCGAAAAAGCAAAGAAAAATCGTCAGAGTATCAACTATCCAGCTCTACCAAACACAGTACGTCACGTGTATGAATAAAGAGTATATTTTGTTTATCGCAGCGGTTATGCTCGTTTAATCGTTTGAGAAGGCTCGTTTTACTGCTGGCATCATTAGCAAAACATCAGAAAAACAAAGGGATAGGTTGAAACGCAGGCGGGATAGTGCGCCGGCTCCGGAATGCAACTGCGCATACTCGTTTTTGTCTTAAAGGAGATCGCGGTGTCAGTTTTTCCTCTTTATTATCTGATAGTTACCTTGCCTTTAATGAATTCAGCCCGGCATGCATATGCGCCAGCGTAGTATTAAAATGTTAAATATCAGTATTGAGCTGGCAATTTTGAAGGTTTACGAAGTACTGCGCCAAAATTTTTAACCATCAAAGTGTACTGAGAATCTAAAAGTATTATTAGTATGCTTCATGGAGATATGTAGTGATAAATTTTGTGGTTCTTGATAGAAATGAATACAAACCTACTACCAGTACTAATACTGCATACTTAAAAGTTGATTATTGGAATGATTACTCTTTTGTTACGATGTTTTATTTGACCGTTTTTGATAATAAAGGGGATGCGCATAACATTGGCAATGTTAAAATTGCTTTTAAAGGGCAAACTACTGAAAAAGGGACTTATACAACCTTAGGTAAAAGCTTTTCGATTTTGAATGATCAATATTTTTCATTGGGTACCGATGTCGAATACTACAAGAATTTAAATAAGTTAGCCCCGGAGTTAAAGCAATGCATCCTAACAGCGTTAGAAGATATCGTTTATAAACCAGAAAAGTTGAAAAGTATTGAAGATGAAGAAGTCTTAAATACCTCTCTTTTTCGAGGTGTGACATTATCTGATGTGCATGGGCAGTTCTCTAGAGTATTAGATGGCCTCGCTGAATTATCAGATTTTGATTTTATTTTTGTTAGGCAAGGGTTGGATGGTTTTTGTAACTTGAAAATCCCTTTTAAAGTCAAAGTAGGTTCTGCCCCAAGTACAAACATTCATGCTTTTATCGGACGGAATGGATGCGGCAAAACAACTATTTTAAATGGTATGATTGATGCGATAACAAACCCTGAACACTCATCATACTTTTTTACCGAAAGCATCATATTTAATGAGTCTCGTATTCCTAAGGGGTACTTTCGTTCTCTAGTTTCAGTATCATTTAGTGCTTTTGATCCATTTACTCCACCACATGAGCAACCGGACCCGGCAAAAGGAACGAAATATTTTTATATTGGCTTGAAAAACAGAGAGAATTCTGAAGCATTAAATTCATTGGGCGATCTTCGTAAAGACTTTGTTTCTGCTTTAATTGGCTGCTTAAGTAACGATAATAAAAAAGAGCTATGGCTTAATGCCATTAGTAGCTTAAGCAGTGATAAAAACTTCGAAAACATGGGGTTGAGTATTCTCAATACGAGATACGCTAACCTCAAAGAGCAACATAAAAAAATTCAAATTGATAATGATGAATTTGAAGAGTTGTTTTATCGGGACATTACTAATTACATACAGCGGATGAGCTCTGGGCATGCAATCGTACTGTTCACTATTACGAGGCTAGTTAACACTGTTGGTGAAAAATCTCTTGTTTTATTAGATGAGCCTGAAGGGCATCTCCATCCTCCTCTTTTATCAGCATTTTTACGTACCTTAAGTGATTTGCTGTACATCAAAAATGGGGTGGCAATTATCGCTACTCATTCTCCTGTTGTTCTTCAAGAAATACCTAAATCATGTGTATGGAAAGTCATTCGTTCTAGAGAGGCTATTGCTGTTGAAAGACCAGAGATAGAAACTTTTGGAGAAAACCTTGGTGTCTTGACTCGTGAAGTATTCGCTTTAGAGGTTGCAAATTCAGGATATCACTCACTTTTAAATAAATCTGTTGAATCTGGAGCTTCTTATGATGAAATATTGTCTGAATATAAAAATCAAATAGGATTAGAAGGCAGGACAGTTTTAAAAGCAATGGTTTTAAGTAGGGATGCAAATAAAAAAGTATGAAAAGACTAGCCTTACCTAATATCTCTTTCAGTGACATGCTGGTAAAGTGCTCAGAAGGAATGGAACAAGTCAATGTACGTGATAGGTTTATGTCGACTTTTCCAACATTTCATGCAAAGGAGCAACAGTATTTGGCATTAAGTTTGGCTGGTGATTTATATACTTATCCAAAGACTAATCCGCTAACTGGTAGTACTAAAGTCGTCGACCATCTCTCCAAGACAAAGCTTATTAATTTATACGAAAATAATTTGCGAAATAAAGATAAGCCAGCAAGGATTTATTATGATGCCTTGCTGGTTTCTTCCGGTGAACGTTGCCCATTTTGCGGAGATATTGGACACACAAAAAATCTAGATCATTTTTTACCTAAAGCTCACTTTCCTGAGTTTTCAGTAATGCCTCTTAACTTAGTACCGTCATGCCGCGATTGCAATATGGGTGAAAAAGGCCAAGTCTACGCAATCATTGAAGACGACCAAACTATTCACCCATATGCTGATAAAGATATTTTTTATCAAGAGCAATGGGTGTATGCAGAATACGTTAACGAAGATGATGGTGCCCTACGATACTACGTCCAATGCCCTGACGCTTGGAGCCAAGAAGAAAAAAACAGGGCTGAAAATCACTTCAATAGTTTAGGTTTAGCTAATAGGTATAGCTTGGAAGCTGGTAAGCATTTAAGTGAAGTAATTGACCAGAAGAATGCTTTTGTAGGTGTTATTCTTGGATTTGATCCACAAGCCACTACTCAAGCAATTAAAGAAGCATTTGTTAATGCTAGCTTGCAACCGGTTATAAATTCAGGGCAGTTTGCTAATCATTGGAAGAAAGTAATGTACCAATGTTTAGCAAATTCAGTAGCATTCTTTGAATAATAGTGTAGTTACTTATTGTAAATGGGGTGAAATGCTTGAGACCGTTGGCGAACAGACATTTAACAAGACCATTAAATTCGCTTCCTACGGTCGCCGGACGCTCGCAAACTCGCGCCGATTATGGCGACGTTAGTGGTCTACTAGCCACTGGAAAAATGTAGCGTAGTATGATATAAATCCGTTATTCCAGTGTGCATAGGTAGCGCGGGAGAGTGGTTCGAAATTTTAACTAACATAACGGCAGTTTCTGTCGCTGCATATGATCTAGTAGTTAATTTTAAAAACCACTTTGGAGTTCGAGTCTCCACGGAAAAAAACGAGGTACTACCTATGAAAGAGAATAAAAATCGCTCAGTTAAAAACAAAACTGTTATAGCTAAAAAGTTTACTTTAAAAACAGTAAATTCATTCTATTTTCGTGCCACTCTTTTTCTGCTAGGTTTGGGGGGATTCCTCCCGCTTCCTATGTGCATTGGTTTCCTTCCTTCAATGCTTTTCCAAACTAAAATCACTAATAAAACGCTCAAAATTGGTCGCTTCGCTCCTTGGGATCTCCGCAGCTACGCTGCTCTGGCCCTTTTGCGCGGCGCTAGGGGCCTTTAGGAGAGTGTTCGTCAGCATGGAAATTCACAGTTTTAAAAATCAGTTGGATAAGATCTCTCGAAAGTACTTCTATGAGCCTGATGATCAAGAAGATAGGATCGTTTTACGTCGAAAAGAGACTCTATTGGCCGTTCCGATAGAATTGCATGAAAATGAGGTGATTATCTATCTATATGCAAGGACGGGCTCGTGGGATGGGGATGGCGATAGAACAGATATGAATGACATCTTTTCTTTTCTACCCGCACTATTTATGAGAGTTAATGAAATCAATATCTCATGCACTTTGCTAGATATTGAGCACCCAATTGGACAGGGTAAAAATGGCTCAATTAGCGAAGTAGAGGTATATGCCCGATATATTTCGTTTACACAACCCTATCAAAATGGCTTTTTACCTTGTTCAAAGGAAAGTTTAAATACCATAGAAAAAATATTGGATACAGTAACTCAATATGAAGTAAGTCTTTATCACTTTATAGAAAGTAGTGCGGATCTTAAGAGTAAATGTGTTTACCAAGATTTAGATCTCCATGTCTGGGCAATGAAGTTAGTTAAGGTGCTTAAGGAGAATCCTACATCAGATTCTATCCTCTATAACATGAGAGTTAATCCCTCTTGGTACTATTTCAGATCTAAACGAGAGGGTGTGTCAGTGGTATTTGCACCAAAAACTGCATTCATGCTAAGAGAAATGATATCTAGAAAAACAAATGTGCATAATTATCACTCAGAAGGCTTTAGCTTTTATAAAACAAGCATTACATTGAATGCTTTTAGCGATTCGAATAAGTCAAAAATATTGAGTGTTTTTGAGGCGCTTGGCGAAGTTCTTGGCTTGGTCGTGTTTGTGCCTATAGAGAACCGGCTGATAGCCATTTCAGAAAAACATATTGTTTCACTAGAGTGCGAATGTGACAGAAAAATATATTCGTTTGGAAAAGAGGCTGTCATACAAAGAAGAAAAGAAGAGCAGTCCATCTTATTTGATGGCAATATTTATAAATGGGCACCTAAAATAGACGGATCCAGGTTCGAAGAGCTAACAAGAGAATTACTTATACGCAGACATGGTGTTATAAAAGTTAAGAATACATCAGTTACAAATGAACCTGATGCAAACGCTGATCTAATTTGTATTTGGGATTCACCGGCACTGACTGATATGCCTCAGGACGAAAAGCACGGCCCAGTACAAAGAAGAAAGATTGTTGTTCAATGTAAAGGCTGGTCAAAAAATATTGGTAAAAATGATATACCAAGTATAAGAGATACACTTGACCGTTTCGAGGCTAGCGGCATGTTGGTTGTATCGTCTAAATCAATTGCTAGAAGTTTGTTTGACCATATGGTTGCTCTAAGGCGTAAGGGTATTTGGGCAGATTACTGGGATAGAGCTGAGTTGGAAGATATGCTTGATTGCAATCCAGATTTAGTTAGTAAATACAATGACATCGTTTCCTTTGATGAATCTATCTAAGAAGGCCATGAACTCAGATTTGAAAAAGCTCCGGCTAAAAACGCCTACACTTTTTCAAACTGGTTATGGAGGCGTTAATGTCCCCTCTGTATTATCGTGGCTACTGCTGTGATTTCTGCTTTTTCTAGCGAGTCGCGAAGCGACGTTCTAACCACTAGCCAGCGGCGAAGCCGCGATCTAGCCACTGCTCTTAAAACGAACTACTTGCCGCTGTGCTCCCCAACCCCCCGGTGTCGCCTCAAACTTTCCTGCCAGCGGTGTTTTGCAGTGATTGCAGCAGCCGTGTTTATCGAGGTTCCATTCGCCTAACTGGTACTGGCTGCGCTCAATCAATAACTGGCCGCAGTGGCTGCAGTAGGTGGAGCCGCTGTCGGTTGCGGCAACGTTGCCGGTATAGACATGTTTCAGGCCACAGCTGATAGCAATATTGCGGGCCTGCTCCAGAGTTTCTAATGATGTGCGCTGTTTATTCAGTAATTTGTAGTCTGGGTGGAACGCCGTAAAGTGAAGAGGAACCGATGCTCCCAGTTTGTCCCGAATCCATTCACACATCTGTCTGATCTCATCCGGATCATCATTTTCACCGGGAATAATCAGGTTGGTAATCTCCACCCAGCAGTTGGTCTCATGTACCAGGTAGATCAGGGTGTCCAGTACCGGTTGCAGGTGGCCGCCACAGAGTTTCTGATAGAAGCGTTCACTGAAGCCTTTCAGATCGATATTGGCGGCATCCATCTGGCTGAAAAATGCTGTGCGGGCTTCAGGCATGACATAGCCCGCCGAGACCGCGACTGAGTGGATGTTCTGCTCCCGGCAGACCTGGGCGACGTCAATCGCATACTCCATAAAGATAACCGGGTCGTTATAGGTGTAAGCGATCGAGCGGCAGCCTGTTTCAGCGCAGGCACTGGCGAGCATCTCCGGGCTGGCATGGCTGGCGAGGGTGTCCATCTGCCGGGATTTGCTCATATCCCAGTTCTGGCAAAACTTGCAGCTCAGATTGCATCCCGCGGTGCCGAATGAGAGCACCGGGGTGCCGGGCAGAAAGTGATTAAGGGGTTTTTTCTCGATAGGATCGATACAGAAGCCGCTGGAGCGTCCGTAACTGTACAGTACAATTTCGCCTGCTTCGCAACCCCGGACATAGCAGAGTCCGCGTTGCCCCTCTTGCAGCTTGCACCGGTGTGGACAAACATCACACTGGGTGCGCCCATCTTCAGAACGATGCCAGTAGCGGGTTGGATGGTGTGGATTGACTGATTGCATTGGGGCTGATGACCTATACTGAGCGTATGAGTACGTTTGCTATCTAAGGATCAGTGTATATGAGAATTAAGCAGTCTGCTGTGGCAGGGACATTCTATCCGGATAACGGCGATGAACTTGCGCTGATGGTGAGTCAGCTCCTTGCGGAAAATCCGCAGCAGGGTTGCCTGCCGGTGGCTATTCAGGTGCCCCATGCAGGTCTGATCTTCTCGGGAGCGGTTGCTGCCAGGGCATATAATCGCATCAGGCCCTATCTTAAGCAGTTTAAACGGGTGGTGATGCTGGGGCCAGCGCACCGGGTTCCCCTTCAGGGGATGGCGGTGATGAGTGCCGATGAGTGGTTAACCCCGCTGGGCAAGGTCGTCCTTGATCGCTCTTTCATTCATACTCTGACCAGTGAGGGGTTGGTGACTCTCTATGATTTAGCTCATCAGCATGAACACTGTCTGGAGGTTCAGCTTCCCTTTTTGCAGATGTTGAACGGAGGATCTTTGGTGGTACCCGTGTTGGTAGGGCAGACGCCACCAGAGGATGTTACTGCGCTGATCAGTCGGGTGCTACGGGAGCCACAAACGCTGCTGGTGATCAGTAGCGATCTGAGTCATTTTCACCCTTACGAAGAAGCACAGCAGATCGACCGGGCAACGATGCAGCAGATTAGTCTTCTTGAGACAAATATCAAACCGCAACAAGCCTGTGGCTGTCATGCCCTGAACGGTATGCTGGCCTATGCAGCAGAACACCGGCTGGAAGCTGAACTTCTGGGCTACTGCAATTCCGGGGATACTGCTGGCGATCACAGCAGAGTAGTGGGGTATTCATCCTATGCATTCTATTGAGCGGTATAGTCCGGCGGATCAGCGTTTGCTCCTTAATCTTGCTCGTGAGGCGGTGGTTCGTGGCGTTGCCGGGCAAGCGCCCGGGCGTCCCGCAGCAGGGGGGATTCCTGCGCGGCTGGAAAAGCCCAGAGCCTGTTTTGTGACGCTGAAGATTGATGGACGGTTGCGTGGTTGTATCGGCAATCTGGAAGCGAACAGTCCGTTGGTTGATGCGGTGTTGCGTAACAGCTATCTGGCCGCATTCCGGGATCAGCGCTTTGATCCGGTGTCTGAAGAGGAGCTGGAAAAACTGCAGTATGAGATCTCGGTACTGACTCCGATGGTTCCTCTGCCGGTCAGCAGTGAAGCCGATCTGTTGGCGAAGATCCGTCCAGGTATGGATGGCTTGCTGTTTGAAGCGGAGGGACATCGGGCCACTTTTCTGCCGTCGGTATGGGAGCAGTTAACTCACCCGAAGGATTTCCTGAATCAGTTACGAATTAAGGCTGGGCTGGCTGCGAATTACTGGAGTGATGATGTACAGTGCTGGATCTATCAGGCAATTAAGATAGGGGACGTTGAGAGTGATTCGGGTTGAAGTAGCTGATATAACCACCTTGAATGTTGATGCGATCGTTAATGCCGCCAACAGTTCATTGCTGGGAGGGGGTGGTGTTGATGGTGCGATTCATCGCGCAGCTGGACCAGAACTGCTGGCTGAATGCCGGACTATCGATGGTTGTCCTACCGGTGAGGCTCGCATTACTCAGGGGTATGCGTTGTCTGCGAACTATGTGATTCATACCGTCGGTCCGATCTGGCAGGGCGGGGGCAGAGGAGAGGCCCGGCTACTCGAGTCCTGTTATCTTAATAGTTTAGCCTTGTGCCCTGCCTATCAGATTAAAAGCATCGCTTTCCCTGCTATCAGTTGCGGCATCTACGGGTATCCCAAAGCTGAGGCGGTTGCAATCGCCACCCGCGTTGTATCGACAGCTTATAAAAGATGCGGGTTGGAAGAGGTTATCTTTTGCTGTTTTGATGAGGAGATGGCCAGGCTCTATAAACAAGCTCTATAAACGGGCTGTTATCAACAGGTTTTTGAAACAAGCGCTGGCATCGGGCCGTTTGTGGCTTATCAGAACCGATAGCAGAACAGAGATTAGAGCTGGCAGAACCGAGAGAGCAGGAAGCTGGCGTGTAAATTAAAACAGGGAGCGTTCGGCTCCCTGTTATATGATGGCTATCAAGCTATCGACGGATTAGTTGATATCGATAGAGCGCGGTTTCATCGCTTCAGGTATCTCCTGAACAAGGTCGACATGCAGCAGGCCATTCTCCATAGAGGCATCGGTGACACGCACGTGGTCTGCCAGCTGGAATTTGCGTTCAAAGCCTCTCGCAGCGATACCCTGATGCAGATATTTACGTTCGGTTTCATCGGCTTTTTTGCTGCCGGTAACGGTTAGTACGCCATGTTCTGTGTTGATAGAGACTTCAGACTTATCAAATCCAGCAATCGCCATCGTAATCCGGTAAGCGTGCTCGTTGATCAGTTCAATGTTATAGGGCGGATAGCCGTTCTGAGTTTGTTCGTTGCGTGTGGCGTTATCGATCATTGAAGCCAGACGGTCAAAGCCGATAGCGGAACGGTACAGTGGAGCCAGGTCAAATTGACGCATAATAATATCCTCATAAAGCAATATGTTGTTGGTTGCCTATCACAGTGATCAGGCGGTTAACGGACCTCTTCTGAGCCTCCGTTAATCTTCTTTATAAGGACAAAAAAAAGCCTTTCAAGGGAAAGGCTGGATTTTTTTAGCAATCATTAAGGCTTAATGCCTGCTGCTAATGTTTAAATTCTGAGACATCGTTGGTGATCTCGACTTCAACCCTGTCTGCGGGAATCTTGAAGTCGTAAACCCGTTCCCAGCCTTCGGATTCCGGGGTGCGCTCCCACACGGTGCCAGCGTTATATTCCACCAGTTCCGTCAGTGACGGATCCAGTTTTGTCATCTTTTCGACTGCAACCGGGATAAGGTTGGTGATCTCATCCTCGAGAAATTCCGGCGTTTCATAACCGGTAAACATCCGCCAGCCGGTGTCATTCAGATGCGCAGGCACGGTTTTGTACATAAAGCGTACCGGTAACTTTTCCTCGAAGACCAGTTTCGAGACGAGTGCCAGAAAGCCATTTTTCGTTTGGGCAGTTTCATCTTCTTTACTTAAAGGCTTATCGATATCGTCGAGACTCATAACAGCTCCGGTCCAGTGTGTTTTACGAAGGCGCTATTCTACGCATTTTTGGGGTCAAAGTTTAGCGGGAAATAGCGCTTTACTGATGGCAGACAACCCGGATGAAAAGGGTGCAGCAGAATCGGCCTTTAATCCTGCATCTTTGCTTGTCGAAACTGTTTGGGTGTCACCCCACAAAGCCGTTTAAAAAAGCGACTGAAGTAGGCGGGATCGGAAAACCCCAGCAGATGAGAAATATCGGCAGCGGATTTACCTGTAAATATTAAGTTACGCTGCGCTTCTGTGAGAAGCCGCCGGTGAATCAGACTGAGTGCTGTCTGTTGCCGTAGTTTTTTACAAATCTCGTTCAGATGGGCTGCGGTAACGCCGACCTGATCAGCGTACCAGTCAACGCTGTGTTCCTGATCAAAATGGCTTTCAAGCAGATCGGTAAATCGTTTCAGTCGTTGTTCTGAGCGACTTTGGGGTTGCGTATCGGCTTCATTCATAAACGCATATTGACGGGTAATCCAGATGCTCAGAGAGAGCACTCTGTTTTCCATCAGCAGGTGGCGGTAGATCTCTTTTCCTACACACTCATCGTTAATCGATGAGAGGAGATCATTAAGGTAGTTCCGGTCCGCGCCGGTTGAAAGGGAGGTTGCTGTACCGTGGGTCCAGGATGGATCATCGAGCACTTTTTCCAGTTTTTTCAGCAGGGGACGGGCGACGGCGAGTACATAGCCGTTGGACCCGGATTCCCAGCGGAATGTGTGAACACACTGCTCGGGAATGACCAGCAGATCGCCGGCACTTACCAGCAGTGAACGACTATCAACCTGGGCAGACCCCTGACCCTCAAGGACAAAGAACATCTGCATCAGGTCTCGGTGTCGGTGGGGTTTTATCTGCCAGTCATAACGGGCGCTTCGCAGGCTCAGCGGTTCGCAGTGAACCATATCCTCCACCGGCCAGGCTGTGGATTCGCCATAGAAATCGGTAATAGGGATAGGCTGGTGAGAGTTTCTGTTTGTCATTGTGATATTGGTAAATCCATGTTTTGTACAATAATAAAGCATGAAATTTGCATTTTATCCAGTATAAATGCGCGTAATATACAACTTGTAGACAGCGCCTATATTTTGGTATTGGGGTTTTGGAGTCCCGCAACTCAATGGAGTCATTATGACTATAAAAAAAATGCGTGCTATTCCAGGCACTACTTTCTTCGATGGACCGATGTCCACGAAGGGTTATCCCGTGAATAAAATGTTCCACTCCTTTAACTCGCAGGAGGGCCGTGATGCCTTTGTCGCCGATGAAGAGGCTTACATGGAGAAATTCAAGCTGAGCGAAGCTCAGAAGCAATGCGTGCGTGATCGTGACGTTCTGGGCCTGATTCGTGAAGGGGGTAGTATCTATTACCTCGCTAAAATCGGACCGATTCTGGGTCTGAATGTACAGGATTTTGGTGGGCTGCAGACGGGTCAAACCACAGAAGAATTTCAGGCATATCTGGACAGTCAGGGGGTAGGTAAAAACAATGGCTAAAATAGTAGGCGGTATCGGTTCATCTCATATTCCAGCCATTGGCGTTGCCATGGATAAAGGTCTGGAAGACACGCCCTATTGGCGCGACTTCTTTCAAAGCTATGTGCCGTTGAGAAAGTGGTTTAACGAAGTTGATCCGGATATTCTGATTATATTTTATAACGACCATGGTCTGGAGATGTTTCTGGATAAGAAACCTACCTTTGCCGTGGGTACCGCACCCGAGTATGAAAATGCCGATGAAGGCTGGGGTATTAACCCTATTCCTCCGGTACGGGGCGAGACTGAGCTGTCCTGGCATATTGTCAATGAACTGGTTGAGAACGATTTCGATCCAACTGTTTGTCAGGAAATTAAGGTCGACCACGGTCTGACGGTGCCGCTGACCCTGATGTACCCGGGTAAGGATTACGCTAAGGTTAAAGTTATTCCTATCTGCATCAACTGTGAACGCCACCCGATGCCTAAGCTCTCTCGCAGCTATGCATTTGGTCAGCAGATTGGTCGTGCGGTTGAATCCTTTGGTGGCGATCAGAAGGTTGTTGTCATGGGCACCGGTGGTCTGTCGCATCAGTTAGATGGCGAGCGTGCAGGTATTATCAATACCGACTTCGACATCGAGTGTCTGGACAAAATGGTATCAGATCCGGAGGCGCTGACTAAATACAGCCTGGAAGATATTGTTGAGCTGGCGGGTGGTCAGGGCGTTGAGCTGAATATGTGGATGGCAATGCGCGGTTGTCTGACCGGCAAAGTAACCGAGGGTTATCGTAATCTGATCGCTCCGATCTCCAATACGGCGGCTGGTATTCAGTTACTGATCAACGACTAAGTTTATCGTTTTCAGTTGAACGGTAATAAAAAAGCCCTGATGGCATATCAGGGCTTTTTTTTAGCTTTGAAATAATCGTTTTAAGTTTACAGCTTTGAGTTTATAGCTTTGAAATGAGTGTCTTCAGATTCTGTTTTAACTGCTCGGTCTGATCAGAAGGTATTGAAGCCAGCAGCCGGGCTTCTTCAGCCAGCGCCAGTTGCTTCATCTTTTCACCGACCTCAGAACCTTTTGCTGTGATACGTGCAGTGCTGCCAGACACTTCAACTAGTCCTTTTTCTGCCATCCAGCTGATCGTCTGATTGAAAGCTACTTCAGGCTGCATAACCCGTTCTGCAAGTTCCTGTGTGTCGATCTCTGGAGAAGAGACCATGCGGGCAAGAATACGCCACTCTTCAGGGGTAATATCATGGTGTTGTTTGAGTATTGGGTAGAGTTCGGCACTAAACCCCTGATAGGCAACGCGCAGCAGGTAAAGCAGATAGCTGCCGACGAAATCATCTTCCTGTGATGTCGCTGCTTGTGAACTGTTCATCTCCGGGTGTTGAGATGAGATCGCATAGCTACCCCGGGCAAATACCAGTGGTTCGACACTATCGTTGTAACGGTACTTAATGACTTCGCCAACCAGAATCAGATGGTCGCCACCTTCATAAACCGCCCAGGTTTTACATTCAAACTGCGCTGCATAATCATCCAGAATAGGAGAGCCGCCCAGGCCTTCCGAATAAGCTGCGTTGGCGAATTTGTCTTCACCCCGGCTGGCAAAGTTATTGGAAGTGGCTACCTGGTCACGCCCCAGAATATTGACAGCAAAGTGCTCGGCTTTTTCAAACGCATCGAGACTGTGAGCGCCTTTATCGATACTCCATAACACCAGTGTTGGATCAAGTGATACGGAGTTGAAACTGCTTGCTGTGACACCGACAGGCTTGCCCTCAGCATCCAGAGTGGTGATTACCGTTACGCCGGTAGGAAACTGTGAGAGTGCGCGACGAAAATCTTTTGGGTCGAATTCGGTCTGAGACATGGAGGATCACCTTTATGAATAGTGTAGCGATGTCATTATTATTGTATCTGTCGTTAATGCCTGACAGGACAAAACTTAATATGTTAATTAATTATAGGGGCTGATCGGCCGGTTAACATATAATTTTCATTGCTTTAATTGTACTTTTCATAAGTTATTTACTAATGGCTGTGAAGATTAGCCCTTGTAAAGGACGCTTAACTGATTGAAATTATATGCTAATTCTTTTCTTCTCTGTACTGGCTGGCGGTAATGCCTGCATTTCTGCGGAAAAAACGTGCAAAATAAGCCGGGTCTTTGAAACCCAGCTGGTAGCTTATCTCCGTAATCGGCGCAGATGAGTATGTCAGCAGGCGTCTGGCTTCCTGCATCAGTCGCTCCATAATCAGTCGCTTAGAGGGCAGCCCCGCCAGACGCCTGCAGATCTCATTCAGGCGAGCCTCAGTCACACTGATCATTGCTGAATAGCGGGCCAGGGAGAGATGTTCATGAAAATGGGCTTCAATCAACTCATTGAAACGGTGAAATATGCGGACATCCTCTTTGCGTATTTTTTGTTTTTTCTGGGTCTGGTCTGATAACCGTGTGATATCGATCAGTACCAGCTGAAGCAGGGCTTTCAGTGCCAGCGAATGTTCCATGCTGTTATGGTCGTTCTCATCGGCCATCAGGCTGAGTATATAGAGCATTCTCTTCGCGGTGGCATCCTTATCGGGTGACAGGGCAACACACAGGGGATTATTCATAATGCCATTGTTGCCCCAGCGGGTTGGTCCCATCTCACCCATCAGCTCCCACACGAGTTGTTGTCTCGCGGTAATTACATGGCCGGTAGCATCATTATCAGTGACGAAAGCGTGGGGAATCGTCGGTGGAGTCAGGAAAAATAAGGGGCCGTCGACGGTGTAGCTTGTCTCATCCAGATGAACCCGCACCGTACCATTGAGAATGACATGTATCTGATAAAAGCGATCATGGTGGTGAACGGGCATATTGCGGCCGAAAAAATCCGCCAGTTTTTCCAGTTGTTCGTAATGTATCTCTGCGTCAGTGTAATGCTGGTCGTAAGCTTTACCAATATCGATGTTGGGGATATCGTCTGTCGTGCTGTTGCTTTGTGCAAGTGGTGTCGAGTGACTGCTCATCGCTTTACTTCTGTCGGTTAGGTTTTCCATATCAGCGTATCCCTTATTATAGCTGCTAAACTGCATTTGAGCGGCTGTCATGATGTTGACTGATTTGTACAAGTTGTCACTGGTTGTGGTCGATGCTGTTGGGGCAGGCTTCACCTTAAGTGGTATTTTATGCGCCTTTTACCCCGGTTTAGTGGTGCGTATAGTATAAATATACTTCACATATTAACAATGAAAAGTACAAGTTAGCCTGCGAAAGATCCATTTTAATCTGCCGGTGTGTCATCAATAATGTATTCAGGAGTTTGATGAGTGGTCCTGAATCAGGGTGTAAGTACATAGGGTGTAAGTACATAGGATTCAGGTAAGCCACTGTCGCGACAACAATAATGAGAAAGGTAATGAGTGATGCAAAGACCAAATCCCATGCTGGATGAGCTTAAAAAAATTCTTCCTGCTATCGCTGCAAATGCTGTTGAAGCTGAGAAGCTGAGAAAGGTGCCAGAGGAAAATATCCGTCTGTTAAAATCGATTAATCTGCATCGCGCGTTACAGCCTAAAGCTTACGGCGGTTTAGAGTTGTCACTGCCTGAAGTGACCGATTGTATTGCAGCCCTGGCCGGGGCTTGTGGTGGTACTGCCTGGGCGTTTAGCTTGCTGATTACCCACAGCCATCAGATGGCGATGTTTTCAAAGCAGGCTCAGGATGAGTTCTGGGGTGAAAATCCGGATGCGGTGGCCAGTAGTTCAATTGCTCCTTTTGGTAAAACTGAAGAGTGTGAAGGCGGTGTTATCTTTAATGGGGATATGCGCTGGAGTTCCGGTTGCGATCATGCTCAGTGGGCTATTCTTGGATTTTTGCGCGATAACAAAGAAACCGGTGAGAAAGACTACTGTTTCGGTGTTGTTCCTGCCAGTGATTATGAGATTGAAGATGACTGGTACTCTGCAGGCATGAAGCCTTCAGGCACTAAGACGCTGAAGATCAAGCCTAATACCTTTATTCCTGAGCATCGTATCGAGCGTGCTAAAGCGATGATGTCTGGTCAGTCAACAGGTTTTGGTCTGTATCCCGACAGTAAGATCTATTACACCCCGTACCGCCCATATTTTGCCTGTGGTTTTGCGGCTATGGCGTTGGGTATCGCAGAGAGGATGCTGACGGTTTATACCGAGATGACTAAAAACCGTACCCGTGCCTATACTCTGGCCAGCAGTGGTAAGGAGATTCCACCGCTGATGCGTCTGGCTGAGTCGACTCATCAGGTTGCTGCGGCCCGTGCATTTATGGAAAAAACCTGGGACGAGCATAAAGCGTTTGGTGAGCAGAAACGTTACCCAACCGATGCCGAGCTGGCATTCTGGCGGACCAATCAGGCTTATGCGATTAAGATGTGTTGCGAAGCGGTAAACCGTTTGTTTGAAGTAGCGGGTGGTTCTACCTGGATTCACGATAACGAAATTCAGCGCTTGTGGCGCGACTGCAACATGACCGCTGCCCATGCTTATACAGATTATGATGTCTGTAAACAGATTCTGGGACGTTCCCTGATGGGAATGGAGCCAGATCCAACCATGGTGTAATTTCTCATGTTTTAAAAAGCCCGCGAATTTCGCGGGCTTTTTTGTGGGTGAATGATCCCTGTGGGAAACGGATTCAGGCTAAAAAATAATTTAAAAGTGTTAGTATTGTTTACTTAGTTTCGCCACTGTCGGCTAAAACAGGTTTTTTACAATACAGGTATGCATGAAAGCACCAAAATCTCTTCTGCCGCTGATCGATGAAGGCTTGATCGACGAGGTTATCAGCCGGCTTATGAGCGGTAAAGAAGCCGATATCTATATCGTCAGCTGCTCCGGTCAGATTCGATGCGCCAAGGTTTATAAAGACGCTGTGAAGCGAAGCTTTAAAAATGCTGCGCAATACCAGGAGGGGCGCAAAGTCCGTAGTGGCCGGCGTGCCCGGGCGATGGAAAAAAACTCGGCTTACGGCCGTAAGCAGCAGGAAGAGATCTGGCAAAACGCAGAGGTCGATGCGCTTGCAAGATTGTATCGCGCGGGTGTACGTGTACCAGAAACCTTTGGTTGTATCGACGGCGTGCTATTGATGGAACTGGTGGTTGATGATGAGGGTGATGTAGCACCGCGTCTTGGTGATGTATTACTCACAGAAGAACAGGCCGTTGAAGATTATGCCGTGATGATGCACTACATAAAGCTGATGCTGTGTGAGGGGATTGTGCATGGCGATCTGTCAGAATTTAATGTGCTGGTGGATGAGTACGGACCGGTCGTGATTGATCTGCCCCAGGCGGTTGATGCGTCGGCGAATAACAGTGCGAGGTCGATGCTGTTGCGTGATGTTAATAATATGACCCGCTACTATTCCCAGTTTGCCCCGGTACTGAGTCTGTCCCGCTATGGTGAGGAGATGTGGGCGCTGTACGAAGAGGGGGAGCTGAAGCCTGAGACAGAATTAACCGGGCTTTATGACGGTGATGCCGATGGCGCTGATGTTGACTCTGTATTGGAGGAGATTAAGGCGGTGATGCAGGAGGAACGTGAGCGGCAGGAGCGGCTGAGAGAGGCCGAGGGAATTTAATCTGCGAAAGCCGTCTCCGGCAGACCTTCTACAGGCTGTTACTGAAAGAAAAACCCGCATCATGCGGGTTTTTTTAGTCAGTGTCTTACGCTTACGCTGTTCTGCTAAATATTCGCTTGCGCTGTTATGTTAAGTATTCGCGGCAATAATGTCGCGTAACACCATTGGTAGGATGCCTTTATGGCGTATCTGATCCAGTTCTGATGAGGTGTCGATACGCGAGAGCAGCTCGATTTGCTGAGTTGAGCCATCCGCTCTGTGAATGATCAGCTCTACAGATCCTCTGGGTTCAAGTGTATCAATACCATTCAGATCAAAGGTTTCTGAGCCATCCAGATTGAGAGAGGCACGTGTCACTCCTTGTGGTAATTGCAGCGGTAAAACCCCCATTCCCACCAGATTGGATTTGTGAATACGCTCAAAACTCTCAGCAATAATTGCTCTGACACCCAGCAGGGCGGGTCCTTTGGCGGCCCAGTCCCGTGACGATCCGGTGCCATACAGTTTGCCACCAAAGACAACGGTGGCGGTGCCTTCTTCACGGTAACGTGCAGCGGCATCGTAAATAGACATCTGTGCAGGTTCACCTTCAGAGGGGTGGTAACGGGTTACCGCGCCAGTGGTGCCAGGCAGCATCAGGTTTCTGGCTTTACCATTGCCAAAAATACTGCGTAGCATCACGTGGTGGTTGCCCCGGCGTGCCCCAAGCGATGTCAGATCATCCTCTGCAACGCCTTGTGAGATCAGGTATTCACCAGGAGGGGAGTCTGGACGTATACGGCTGACCGGTGAAATATGGTCAGTGGTGGTATTGTCATCACACATCACCAGCATGCGCGCCCCGGCGATATTGTTTAACGCATCTTGTGGCGTTTCCAGTGAGAAACCGTCGAAGAACGAGATCTCCTGGATGTAGGTTGAATCTGGAACCCAGTCATAAACAGGGCCGGTCGGAGAGGCCAGGTTCTGCCAGGTATCAGGGCCGTCGAGGGCGTTCTCGTAGGTTTCCCTGAAGGCTTTCGGGTCCATACATTCATGCATGGTCTGAGTGATTTCAGCATTGCTCGGCCAGATATCTTTAAGGAAAACATCGTTGCCGCTGGCATCCTGACCAATGGGCTGAGTGGTGACGTCAATATTCACGTTGCCGGCAATGGCCATGGCAACCACCAGCGGTGGTGACATGAGGAAGTTGGTATCAACATCCGGATGCACACGGCCTTCAAAGTTCCGGTTACCGGATAAAACCGACGCTGCGATAATATCGTGGTTTTGTAATGCGGCTTCGATGCTCGGGGCCAGAGGGCCGGAATTACCGACGCAGGTTGTACAGCCGTAACCGGCGGTATTAAAGCCCAGTGCATCCAGATGCTGCTGTAGTCCCGCTTTGGTCAAAAAGTCGGTGGCAACCGGTGACCCGGGTGCCAGAGATGTTTTAACGCCATCAGGTACTTTCATTCCCAGCTCATTCGCTTTCTTAGCAAGCAGACCCGCTGCAATTAATAAGCCGGGGTTAGAGGTATTGGTGCAGGCCGTAATCGCCGCAATCACGATATCGCCGTCTTTTAACTCTCTCTCAGGCAGCGGTACGAAAATACCCGCTTCATCTGCTTTCATTGGCGTTACGTTAACGACTTCAGGTTTGCGATCTCCTTCGGCTGCCGCTTTTTGGAAAACGTTGCCAAGCTCAGCCAGTGGCAACCTGTCCTGAGGCCTTTTAGGACCAGCTACAGACGGTTCAACCGTGGCCAGATCAAGCTGAAGAAGATCGGTATAGCGTGGCAGCGGCTGACCTGGCGTCCAGGCCATATTTTGTGCTTTATAAAATGCGAGTGGCAGATCACCATCCCTGCCGGTTGCTCTCAGGTAGTCGGCTGAGATCTCATCAAATGGGAAGAAGCCCATGGTTGCACCATATTCAGGTGACATATTGGCGATGGTAGCCCGGTCAGGCAGGGACAGGTTGGCACAGCCCTCACCGATGTATTCAACAAATTTACCGACAACACCGCCGGGATAGTTTCTCAACATCTCCGTGATGGTCAGTACCAGATCTGTTGCGGTGACACCCTCTCTTAAAGCACCGGTGAGTTCAACACCAACGACTTCAGGAGCCAGCATCTGCATCGGCTGGCCCAGCATGGAGGCACCGGCTTCAATGCCGCCAACACCCCAGCCCACAATACCTAAAGCGTTCGCCATTGGCGTATGGCTGTCCATACCAATGAGGGTGTCAGGGACCATCAGTCCATTGATGTTGAGATAGCCCTGTGCCAGATACTCCAGGTTAACCTGATGGACAATGCCGGTTTGTGGGGGAATGATCCTGATCGTTTCAAATGCCTGCGCCCCCCATTTCAAAAAGGCATAGCGCTCTCTGTTTCTGGCCGCCTCCAGCTCTCCATTGATTCTCAGCGAAGCGGGACTGCCTGTGTTGTCCATTGTCACCGTGTGATCGATAACCAGGTCTGCGCGTACCAATGGTTCAATTATCGCAGGATCCATGCCCATGCGCTGAACCGCTGAGCGCATAGCAGCAAAATCCACGATGGCTGGGGTGCCACTCAGGTCGTGCATAATAACGCGACCTGCCGTGAAAGGAATTTCGATCGGTTGTTTACCCTGATGGTCTGCCCAGCCTCCAAGCGCCTGAACTTGCTCAGCGGTTATGCCGTTCTGGCCAACATTCCGGGCGATACCTTCCAGAATAGGGCGAAGAGAGAAGGGCAGTTCATCAAGTTTTATACCAAAGAGCGCAGCGGTATCTGGCAGGCTATGGTAGCTGTGCGCTGTTCCGGGGAGGGTTTTAATGGAACGGGATGGATCAAAATCGATAGGACTTGTCATATTTTATACCTCACGCAGATGGGACGTTGCTGAGCCTGTAACCTGTTTACACGAGCCTCCGGTTATTGATGGAGCTGCCCGATAGTCATCTGTTCAGCCGTCAAACGAACCGCTATTACCTGCAACATAATTTTTGCTTTATTAGAATTGTCGACAATGTTAGCCGATACATACCTTAAATCAAGGCGTTCAGGGCTTTATTTACCTGAATTACATACAATCTACGACTATTTGCTAGTGCATCCAGAGACTTTTCTGATTTTTTAAGAGGCGGCATGATTTAAACAATGCAGAATGACAAGGGGGCTGGTTGATTGAGAGAGTATTGAATGGCTAACAGAATCAGGCACTCAATAAGCATTACGAAGACACTGAGGCTGTCAATTCAGGGCCATCAGAGAAGAGGCTGTATGGATGTCGGGTGCCATTCTATTTTTGTTTGACGGGCAGTTTGACTAATCTCGGCAGTGCTCGCCGATCCCTTTTCATCTGTTGTGGGTCAGCATTTGGTGGCGATTTATGGTATTTTACACCGGCGGTTGAATCACTGGATGACGGGAGAAGCAACCAGGTAACGGATTAATAAAAAACGGTTGGCTTATCATAGCCATTACTGAGAATTAAGCATCCCATCCTGAATGATTGCGATTTTCAGCAAAGCAGCTGTGCTGACATCTGTGTAAAAACAGGAATACCTACAACCAATGTATACCATCTAAAACACGTTGATTTTTCAGGTATTTATTTTATTTATACCGACTATAAGCTTATTATAAATTGTTTTCATTGAGCTGTTTGTTACTTTTTCCTTATAATCTGTGCCAGATTCATACTTAGAATTAACTGAGACGAGACGCTTTACGCTATGAGTTACTATTCTGACTACCTAGAAGAAATTGAGGTTCGTAAAAAGGACCTTGGCCTGAATCCCAAACCGATTGATAGCGCTGAGCTACTTTCTGAAATCATTGCCCAGATTAAAGATGTGGGTAATGAGCATCGCGAAGCATCTCTGAACTTCTTCATCTACAATACTCTGCCTGGTACGACTCCTGCGGCTGTCGTTAAAGCGGCTTTCCTGAAAGATATCGCTCTGGGTAAAGAAACGGTTGCCGAAATCTCTCCTGAGTTTGCTTTAGAACAACTCTCTCATATGAAAGGTGGTCCTTCTGTTGAAGCGCTGCTGGACATCGCTCTGTCTGACGATGCTCAGGCTGAAGCGGCTGGCGAAGTCCTGAAGTCTCAGGTATTCCTGTACGAGGCTGATACTGCTCGTCTGGCTGACGCTTACAAAGCGGGCAATGCCATTGCAAAAGACATTCTGGAAAGCTACTCAAAAGCTGAGTTCTTTACCAAGCTGGATGATATCCCTGAGAAAATCAAAGTGGTTACCTACATTGCTGCTGAGGGTGATATCTCCACTGACTTACTCTCTCCGGGTAATCAGTCTCACTCCCGTGCTGACCGTGAGCTGCACGGCCTGTGCATGATCTCGCCAGAAGCTCAGCAGGAAATCACTGAGCTGGGTAAGCAACACCCTGATGCCAAAGTGATGCTGATCGCTGAAAAAGGCACCATGGGGGTAGGTTCTTCCCGTATGTCCGGTGTTAACAACGTGGCACTGTGGGCCGGTGAAAAAACCTCTCCATACATCCCATTTATCAACAACCGTCCGGTGGTTGCAGGTACTAACGGCATTGCGCCTATCTTCCTGACTACGGTTGGTGTAACCGGCGGTATCGGTCTGGACCTGAAAAACTGGGTTAAGAAAACGGACGAAAACGGCGAAGTTGTTCGTGACGCAAACGGTGATCCTGTCCTGGAAGAAGCATATTCTGTTGCGACGGGTACGGTTCTGACCATCGATACTAAAGAGAAAAAACTCTACAACGGTGACCAGGAACTGGTTGCTGTCGCCGACGCTTTTACGCCACAAAAAGTCGAATTCATGAAAGCGGGTGGTTCTTACGCGGTAACTTTCGGTAAGAAACTGCAAACGTTCGCGGCTGAAACACTGGGTGTTGAAGCGCCAGCGGTATACGCGCAATCCAAAGAGATCTCTCACGAGGGCCAGGGCCTGACTGCAGTTGAAAAGATCTTCAATCGCAACGCGGTTGGTGTAGCGTCTTCTACGCCTTTGCATGCAGGTTCTGATGTACGCGTTAAAGTGAACATCGTCGGTTCTCAGGATACGACAGGTCCTATGACTTGCCAGGAACTGGAAGCGATGGCCGCTTCTACTATCTCTCCAAGTGTTGATGGTGCTTTCCAGTCTGGTTGTCACACCGCATCTGTATGGGATAACAAAGCTAAGGCCAACACGCCTAAGCTGATGGCCTTCATGAACGCATTCGGTGTAATCACCGCACGTGACCCGAAAGGCGTTTACCATGCAATGACTGACGTTATTCACAAAGTACTGAACGACATCACCGTTGACGACCGGGCTATCATCATCGGGGGTGACTCTCACACCCGTATGTCTAAAGGTATCGCTTTCGGTGCTGACTCCGGTACGGTTGCAATCGCACTGGCGACTGGTGAGTCTGCCATGCCAATCCCTGAGTCTGTCAAAGTAACCTTTAAAGGTTCTATGAAGCCTCACATGGACTTCCGTGACATCGTACACGCTACTCAGGCGCAGATGCTGAAGAAGTTCTCTGGCGAAAACGTATTCCAGGGTCGTGTCATTGAAGTACAGATCGGTACTCTGCTGGCTGACCAGGCGTTCACGTTTACTGACTGGACTGCAGAGATGAAAGCGAAAGCGTCTATCTGTATCTCCACTGACGAAACGCTGATCCAGTCTCTGGAACTGGCTAAGTCCCGTATCCAGATCATGATCGACAAAGGCATGGATAACGCAGCGGGCATGCTGCAAGGGCTGATCAACCTGGCTGACAAGCGTATCGCTGAAGTTAAATCCGGCGAAGCACCTGCTCTGGCTCCGGACGATAACGCTAAGTACTACGCTGAGCTGGTTGTTGACCTGGACGCAATCGATGAGCCAATGATTGCTGACCCGGATGTAAACAACGAAGATGTTTCCAAGCGTTACACCCATGATGTGATCCGTCCGGCTTCTTACTATGATGGCCGTAAGGTCGATCTGGGCTTTGTTGGTTCCTGTATGGTTCACAAAGGCGATATGCAGATCATTGCAGCGATGTTGCGTAATCTGGAGAAGAAAGGTCCGATCACCTTTAAAGCGCCACTGGTTGTTGCTCCACCAACGTACAACATCGTTGATGAGCTGAAAGCAGAAGGTGACTGGGATGTTCTCGCGAAATACGCTGGCTTCACTTTTGATGATGAACATCCAAAAGAAAAAGCACGTACTCAGTATGAAAACATTCTCTACTTAGAGCGTCCCGGATGTAACCTGTGTATGGGTAACCAGGAAAAAGCAGCGCCTGGTGACACCGTACTGGCCACTTCTACCCGCCTGTTCCAGGGCCGTGTTGTAGAAGATAGTTCAGAGAAGAAAGGTGAATCTCTGCTGGGGTCAACGCCAATGGTTGTTCTGTCTACTGTCCTGGGTCGCTTCCCGACTCTGGAAGAGTACAAAGAAGCCGTTGAAGGTATCAACCTGACCTCTTTTGTGCCACCGAGTCAGGACCTGAGCGTAGCGCATACTGCTATCCCTGCTGTGCGTCTCTGATCACTGATCATGTGACCAATAAAAAGCCCTGATCTTTCAGGGCTTTTTTTATGGTGACGGGGTGGTTTTACTCTGGTCCAGGACGAACGGAATGTTGTTAATCGTGCTTGTCGAATAGCCTGTCCGACACGCATGCTTCTCCCGCTATCGTTTTGTATCTTATACGGGTTATGATCCTGTTTTAGGCTCAGATCTTGAGTTAGAACACTTGTTTTAGTCTAAAAGCACGCTAAAGTTAAGGTTTGTAGACGCTTTTCCCCATAGGGCTCTCAGTTCAGGCTGAATGGCAGTCTGTCTGAGTTAATGTTTTTGTCGTTAATTTACTGGACACAATCTATGTGATATAGATCAACATTAGTTCTTGTGAGTAAGGAAAGCGTTGGGTATTTATGTATGATGCGTATAGGTCATTATAATATGTAATCTGTATTAGCTAACTGAACACATAAATACCAACGTTAGTTACTAGTTAGTCCGGTACAGTGGTTTTTATATTATCGGATCCGAAAAATCTAAGACGTTGAGGGTGGGCTTGTGAATTCACCAATTTGGGCTGCGGTTTCCGGATGGGAACTGAACGCTGAGCTTGAAGGATTAAATGCACTTAATATTGAGACTCTGTTTACCGCGCTAGAGGGTAAAGAGTTGATTTATGATGGGCCCCACAAGTCTGTATTGCTGCATCACTTTACCCGCTTAGTGGCATCCCGGCCAAATAATCTGCGTAGTCAGGTGCAGAGGGTTTATCTCTCTATCCTGTGCCATGACGAAGCTGAACTGGCGGGGGCGCTTCTGGATCTCTATCTGACTCTGGACGGTCGTGGGCTGGCATTGCGTAAACGATTGCTGGAACAGGGCGCTAAGATGTTAAGAGAAGAAGAGCTGGACCTGTTTAATCAAATACTGACTGATGGTGATAACTCCAGACTGCTGCAGGTTAACAAGCAGAAGTCGGTGTTGTGTAACGGAAACTTTTCTCTGCATTAAGTTTTTTTATTTTCTCGCTATCACGGAGTGGACGTCGTTGTGGGGGTATCTCATATCAAACTGAATAAGCGTGCAGCAAGCAATGTCATCAAGCTGGCGATTGTCGGCTTTGAGTTGCAATCTAAAACAGCGATTGATCTGTTCTTTATGCAGCACCAGAACCTGTACAGTCTTGTTCCTGCTGATGAAGCCGATGTGCTCGTTATTGACATGGAGCATCCTGCAGTTAAACCTGTGATCGAACAGTATCGGGACAGTCGTCCTATCATCGCAGTGACGGCGACTGAAAATCACTTTGATGGTTTTGAAACCTTGCGTAAACCTCTGGAAGGTAAGCGTCTGATAAAAGCAATCAAACAGTCGGTCGAACGCTTTGTTCCTGGTGATGGCGCTGATTATGTTGCGACCCGGGTTAATAATGAGGGCGAAAAAGCGTTTCAGGAGTATCAAAAGCGCCTTGCGTCTGGTCGCCAGGCGATGGCAGACTACAAAACGATTACTTCAGATCGCGTTCAGAGTTCCTCTGAGGTTCGCCAACGTTTTCAGTTAGATGAAATAAACAAATCTGACCCTGCGGCTACTGCTGAAGCTGACGTTGTCAGTTTCGAAACCGCTGCCAATACCAATAGCGAAACGAATACAGATACAAAATCAGGTACCGATCAGACGTCAGAGTCGCCTGAGGCGCCGCCCACCCGTAAAGCTGCGCCTGTTGAACGGAAAACCGCAGAAAAGAAACCTCAGGAAGTTAAAGCCCGTTTGTCCTATCAAATGGTTTATGAGTGCTGCGGTAATGCGCCTGATGTCAATATGTACGAGCCGGATCAGCGCCGTCGTGTTTTCTTTAAGCAGGATTCAACCTTACTGGCAATTTTACAGGAGGTTATAGAAGCTGGCGAAGCGCAAAACGTTCCTGTGGAAATTACCGGTTTACCCGGCACGCTTGCATATCTGCCAGAGCATAAGAAGTTTCTCTTTGATTTTAGTGAAGATCTGCTGATTTCTCTGGCACTGACCCGGTTTGGGTATCAGGAGCTGACGTTAAACGTTAGGGCCGATCTGGATCTTGATCGTCCAAGTGTGACAGGATCGAAAGTGACAATCGTGGATAGTGATGTTCTTATCTGGAAGCTTGCCCTCTGGACTTCAAAAGGACGCCTCAACCGTGTTATCGATCCTGAGAAACCTCACCGTTTGAATCGTCGTCTTGATTTTGAGCATTTGCTGGCCATTCCCCATGCGACCACTATCAGCAGTTTATGGGGACGGCATAGCCTGTCTGCATTAGAAGTGGTCAAAGTTTTGAAGATTCATCAGCGTTATGTGTTTTCATTTATGACTGCTGCCCATGCTTTGGGGGCATTTAAGTAATAGCTGTAGTCAATGGACCTTGCTATTTGTCAGTCGTGACATGGCGATAAGGGATTTAATAACTTATAAGTGTAGTCGGAGATATTTTGGTGGGAGATTACAATCAGGACTCCATTCGTTATATCGCTATCACCCCTAGCGGAGCCTATTTTGCAACATTAAACTCTACTCCGGATGATGCGAGAGCGATGTTGTTGCAGTTGTTGTCAACGGATTTTGAGCTGCTTTATTCGCTCGAGCTGGTTGCTGAGCTGGCTGATCTCGATGAGACTCAGGCAATGGGGTTATTTCAACAGCTTCTTGATAGAGGGTTTGTTGCTCTGTCTGAAACTCCGCCTGAGATTAAACGTGGGCCTCTGGAAGATATTTTGCCAGATCTTTTACAGCAGATCTCAGACAGTGGTAAAGCGTTGCTAGCTGATGATCAGGGGTTTTGCCTTTCCTCAACAGGTTACTCTGTTGAGCAGTCTGAAACGCTTGCGGCACTTGCAGCAGACCTGCTGTCGCTGCAGGAACGTCATAAACATATTTTGGCCAGCGATCTTGGGATCGCAGGAGATTCCTGGGGCATTATGAATGCCGTAGGGCAAAGTCAGGTGGGGTGTTGGGTCGTCTATATCGGTCACCAGCGTTTCACATTGGTGATATCTGATATGCCTAAGCTGAATCAGCAAGCGTTTGCTGAAATTCTTGCCAGTCTGGCGCGGCGCTATCTCGATTATTAATTTTAGATTTAATGAGCTCCCATGAAGGGAGATTAAATGGAAGGAGTGTTCTATGCGTTCTGAGATGCTTACCTCAATTTTGAGTGATCTCAACGGCACATCAGCTGATATCGAAGCCTCTGCGGTTATCTCTACAGATGGTCTGATGATTGCGGCGTTGCTGCCTGCAAGTATGGATGAAGACCGGGTTGGTGCTATGAGTGCTGCCATGTTGTCTTTGGGAGAGCGTACAGCGAAAGAGCTTGCCCGCGGCGATCTTGAGCAGGTACTGGTTAAAGGGGATGAAGGATATATCCTGATGGTCCATGCAAACCAGGACTCAGTATTAACTGTTGTCGCTAAACCGAATGCACGTCTGGGTCTTATATTCCTTGACGTGAAGCGTGCAGCAGAGGCGATCGGTAAGATCCTTTAATCGTTAACATCGGGCACTGATTAAGGATTAAACGGCTATCATGGATGATGTCCAGTGCCTGTGCGAAGAAGGCCTGAAGTATGTCTGAACAAGACACATTAGAAGTACGTACCGTTGAGATAAACTATTTTGATGGTACGAAACGCACCGCAGAGATTGTTGACCGGGAAGTACCCTATCCTGACGGCAAGCTGATCGTGTCGCGTACCGATCCGCAGGGTATCATTACTCATGCGAATCAATCATTTATCGATATGTCTGGTTATACCGAAGAGGAGCTTATCGGTACTAATCATTACATTTTGCGTCACCCCGATATGCCAGCAGTTGCTTTTAAAGGTCTATGGGACACCATTGAACAGGGCACTAAGTGGCATGGTTATGTTAAAAATCTGCGTAAGGATGGTGCGTATTACTGGGTGAAAGCCACCGTTATTCCCAATATTCGCAATGGTCAGCTGGTAGGGTACACCTCGGTGAGACGCAAGCCTTCGCGCAGTAAGATCGAAGAGAGTGAAGCGCTGTATAAAACATTGATAGCTGAGGAGTAATGGCGATGACATTTAATCTCACGGTCAGCCCTGACTTCGCACCTGATCACATTTCAGGCTGGTACTTTTTCAATACCTGGCTTCAGCGTAAACTCGAAGTCGGTATCCATCTTGAGCTGTATGATAGCTTTGATGTGCAACGTAACGATATTCGCGCGGATAAGTTCGATATGATTTATGCCAACCCGTATGATGCTTCGGTGCTGGTTCGGGAGATGGGGTTTCAGGCCGTTGCACGTCCTGCCAGTAAATCAGATGAGACCGTTATTGCTGTTAATGCTGAATCCGGATTTATGACTGTTGAAGATCTGAAATCTGGAACGCGGATAGCAACCACTGATGATCCTGATGTACATACGATGGGCATGATTATGCTCGAATCGGCTGACCTGGATAAGACTAATACCGATATCAACCAGCATAGCAGCTATGTTGTTGTGGCTAAAAATCTGTTGAATGGTGATGCGGATGCCGGATTCTTTCTGAAAGACGCTTATGATGAACTCTCTGAACTGATCCGTTCAAAAATGCGGGTTCTGGTTAGTAGTGAGATCAGTGTGGTGCACCATAGTTTGTTGGTGGGTCCGCGGATGGCTGAGCATATTCCAGCTATCCAGACCGCTCTGCTGACCATGCAGGATGATGAGAAAGGTAAGAGTGTGCTCGAAAGTATGGATATCGAACACTGGGAGCCTATGGATTCAGAACAAACAGAGTTTATGATCGACCTGATAGATACGCTTATCGAATAAGTAGGTCTGTACGATTATTAAAAAAAAACGCCTCAACAGAGGCGTTTTTTAGTATCTGTATCCGCGTTATTTACTGACGGTAAAGCGCTTCATTTTGGCATATAGCTCACTGGCTAAGACCTTAAAGGAGGACGCGATTGTCTGGGTTTCCTGGGACAGTTCGCTGGAGACCCGGTTCTGGTCATTCAGCTGAGTCAGGTTTCGGTTGATTTCTTCGGTGACCAGGCTTTGTTCTTCTGTCGCAGAGGCAATCTGAATGGCCATGTCGTTAACCCGTGTCGCTGATGTTTCAATATCGTTCAATAGCTCCTGAGTAGTCTCTACCAGTTCAACGGAAGAACTTACCTGATCAGAGCCTTCGCGAATTGACGTAACTGCCTGATTAACACCGGATTGCAGTTTTTCGATCATCGCCTGAATCTCTTCAGTCGATGCCTGCGTTTTGCTTGCCAGTGATCGTACTTCGTCGGAAACGACAGCAAATCCACGGCCATGATCTCCGGCCCGGGCCGCTTCTATTGCCGCGTTTAATGCCAGCAGGTTGGTCTGATCAGCAATGCCTCTGATCACGTCAAGGACAGAGGCAATACTGTCGGACTCTCTTGCAAGGTCAGAAATTACCTGTTCAGAGTGGGAAACTGAACGGCTGAGGTCCTGGAATTTGATAACCGAACTGTTGATAATTTCTTTACCACGATGGGATATATCGACGGTTTTGGCTGTTTCTGATGCCGTGTGTTGAGCATTTTCAGCCACGTCGCGAATCGCGGAGCTAAACTCCTCAACGGCAGTGGCAATCATTTCTACCCCCTGGCTCTGCTCGTTAACAATATTCATACTGTTGTCTGCAGAGTGCTCCAGTTGCTCAGAGTTGCTATTCATGGATGCTGCCTGTCGGCGTATATCTGAGATCAGCACCTCAAGGTTACTGACGAAGTCATCAAATGCTCTGGCGAGCTGGCCTAGCTCATCTTTTCGGGAAGAATTAATTCGCAGGGTCAGGTCTCCATCTCCCTGACTGATATCCTCAATGCTTTTAGTCAGGTTATGGATGTTGGCAACCAGCATTTTGGGGGTTAGGAACGTCAGCAGGCCGGCAATAATTAATACAATAATGATGAATGCTCCGAGCATGAACGATACATCAGAGATCTGTGTTGCCAGGCTGTCACGCTTGCGAATGGATTCTGCATCAAGTTCCTCGCCTGCCAGATTATACAAGTCACGAAGGCTCTTAAAGGCTGACAGTGCTTCACCGTCGCTGAAAGCATGAGCTTCATCGACTTTCCCTTGTTTGACAAGTGACATGACCTTTCCAGCCTTGCTTTTCCAAGCGCTGAAACGGGTATCAAAATCGTCGAGTTTGTTGACTATGTGGGGATAGCCTGACATCAGCTCTTTGTACTTATTCATTCTGTCCAGTGCTTGCTGGGCATTCTCATTAAAGTTATTGAGAACGTCATCACTGGTGTTACCCAGCAGATACTCCAGCTCAGCTTCTCTGGCCTGATACAGGTCTCTGTCGGCATTCAGAATGCTTGAAATGGCGGGTAAGTAACTCTGTCCGAAGGTATTTATGCCGGATTTCAGATTATCGGTCAGCATTTTCCCCGCTGTAGTAACGATAAGTATCGCAAGCGTGAGCATTACCATGGTGATAGATAGTTTAAAGCGTATGCTTTGAAAAGGGCTTGGCTTCATAAATAGTCTCTGGCGATAGCGGTATATTTGTTTTGTTTATATAAGGCTATCTTCCAGGTCATATTAATCAATATAAATACCTCCCATAGTGACAGATCTTATCTGTGTGTTTCCAGTTTATTGCCGTCGGCGACGCTTTTGTTGCGCAGCTGAAATATTCTCAAAATAGCTACTGAGACTGGCTAAGCGTGAAAGCCAGGAGTAACGTTTTTACCGAATTCATCATCCTGAAGATGGACAGATTATAAATAGATACCGTTATGGATAGTTATGATGGTGTGCTGATCAGAATGCCTGCTTAGCCTCATGTCTGCAGTTAAGCCCGGTGCTACAGGCTGACGGCTCGGTTGGCGATATTCACTGCTCTAAAATGTTATCATGAGAACGATACTACAACCCTGATAATCCCTCTTTATACTGGGGTATTGGTTGTTTACAGCGGATGCTAGTGCTTTTAATCATCTGAAGTAGATATAGTTTTGTATTCAAAAATGTAAAAAAGGTTTTATATATGTGCTGTTTTATTGATCACTACTTTTAATTAATCTCAATAAAAACAGGCTGATGTGTTTCTATTTGTTATCTGGGATTAAAGTGATCTTTTAATATTTGTATCCAATTTCCTGTAGGTCGATAATTTTATCGTCCCGATGTGGTTGTAAGTTAGTCGTATGAGAAAGAACACCAGGGGTATTCATGAGTAAGCAGGGGCAGCGAGTTATTTTGTCGTTACGGCAGATGATTGTGAAAGGGGAACTGGCAGCAGGGGAGCGGCTTCGTGAAGAGTCGCTGGCTGAGAGATTGGGTGTATCACGAACGCCTATTCGGGTTGCGCTGAAGTTGCTGGCTCAGGAAGGGTTATTGCAAACAGTCGGTGCCCGGGGGTATGCCGTACGTGAGATCAGCACCGAAGAGATAAGAAACGCCGTGGATGTCCGGGGGGTACTTGAGGGGATGGCGGCACGGTTACTGGCTGAAGCCGGGATGACTGACCCGGTGCGTGACATGCTGCAGCAGTGTCTGGATAAAGGTGATGAGCTATTTTCCCGTGGCTCAATTGATGAAGAGGACGTAGTGACTTTTCATGACCTTAATATGAATTTTCACAACACTATCATTGATAATTGTGGTAATGGTGCGGTCAAAGGCGCCATCATGCTGAACGATCATATCCCCTTTGCTTCAGTACACTCGATTGCTATTGATAGTTCGGCAATGGACCGGGAGTATTTGCGGCTGACTTTCGCGAACGTTCAGCATCATTTAGTGTTTGAGGCCCTTGTCAACCGACAGGGGACACGTGCCGAGGCGCTGATGCGGGAGCATGCGAACGCGGCCCTGCGCTATGCTGACATCTTTCGTGTGGGTAGTGCGGAGAATGGTGCGATTAAAATGCTGCGCTCTGACCAGATAGCCGAATAGCGATAACGGGTCTGAGCGCAGTGCAAACAATCAGTATGACGATTTATCGGGTTATCGCTCAATCGTGTAGATGATATCTCCGCCGTTATGTTGCGCCGCTGATTGCGTTTCGACGCTCCAGTCATCATTCAGCTTGTAGCGCATAAAGAAGGTGTGGGTTGGTTCCAACAGGCCAACGCCATATTTAACATAGAGACGCGGAGACAGGTATTTGCCGATATATAGTGATGTATCGGAGGATGTGTCTCCGCCAGCAACCCCCAGCTCATCGATATTGAAGGTTTTAGAAATCTGCTCGGCTACGGTATTTCCTCCTTTGAGAGTCAGTGCCGATGCTGCTTTAAACAGTAGTTCCTGCTCTGTCATTGAGCTGCCACCCGCTCCGGGGGCATGACCAAACATCAGATAGGACAGCTGACTGCTTTCTGGCATGGAAGGCTCAGAGAACAGACTGAGGCGAGGCTCATTCAGTGTACCGGAGACTTTTGCACCAGCAGTGACGTCACCGACCACCCGCGATACGCGCATATCAAGTCCTGGATTATCGACCGGACCGCCGCTATAGACCAGGCTACCCCGGTCGATATTCAGGTCCTGCCCATAGAGTCGATACTGGCCTGAAGCTACCTGCATAATACCGGTTGCACGGGTCACCTGACGGCCATCATCTTCTATCAGGATGCTGCCTAACAGGCGGCCTTCAAAGCCCAGAGCTTTGAGATTGACTTTATCACCAAGGGTTATCCTCACCTGAGCATCCAGTATGCGTTTTTTGGGCGCCCGGGTCTGGGTTTCGGTGTTGGGATCGAGAATGACTACATCCTCTGATATGGGCGATGTCGCCTGGATATCCGGTGGTTGTATGCTGGCTTCAGGTATTGTGACTTCGCCGCGCAGGGTGATCTGTTGCGGGTCGATATTCAGTTTGATCGACGGTGAGACCCAGGCCTGAATATCCTCCGTGGCGATTGCCTGAAAACGGTCGCCTTCGAGTGAGATTTCGCCATTATCCGTAACCGGATTGTATTCACCGTTAAGCGTTATTGGCCCGTTACCCGACTGCATCCCGCCCTTCAGCTGAAGGGTGCTGTTACCGGGCGTACCGATAACAGAGAGGTTAATATCTGCCAGGCTGATACCGAGAGCAGGGAGGTCGGCAGTCGCATTGTTAAGCTTCAGGTAGCCTTCTACAACCGGCTTGTCGACGGTGCCTGCAATCGACATCTTTGAACTAATGCTTCCGGTAATCGCCTGTAACTGGGGCGAGAACAGGGAGATGAATTTGAGATCATCCAGTGCCAGATTCAGATCGCCATTAAGTTTCTGCGCCGCGTTCAGTTCATTGATACTGATATCGGCTCTCAATTGTCCCGTGGGTTGCTGCAGTGGAACAACGAGATTCGCTGTAAGCTGGTTGTTCTGGCCATTCAGGTTGAGCACTATCTCATCTGCGATGAGATGCAGGTCATCCTCTTCCAGTAGTAGCTCGGTCTCCTTCAGGCGGGCGACAGCGTTAATCTTCGGCGGCTTATCAGGGAATTTAGCAAAGTCTGCATGAGCCTGCAGGTAGCCTTTCAGCTTCCCCTGATTAGGAACCCAGGGGGCCAGGTGGATTAATGAGAGTCGTTCTGTGTCCAGTTTTGCCTGAAGCCCTTTAATCGTCGACCAGTCAGCGCTCATACACAGCGAACTGCTGTCTTGCGCAGTTGATGCCAGACAGAGGGGGTCAAGCAGTGACTGTGTTGCGCTCAGTTGCAACGGTACTGGCTGCTGTAATTGCCAGTTTCCCAGCTCCTGTTGAATCAGGTTAAGTTGATTCAGCCTGCCGCTCCATTGTGCATCTTTCCAGCGGCCACTCAGGCTGAGTTGCAGATCAGCGGGGCCTTCAGTGGTTTGTACTGTCAGAGTGTGCTGATCTGTTGTTCCCTGTCCTTCGATGGTTAGCTGCTTCCAGCGCTGACCGGCGATATTCAGCTGCGATGCTAACAGATGAATATGCGAGACCGCTGAATCACTCAGACTGATATCCAGATCGGCAGCTAACGAAGCGACCCTATCTGTATTATATGCGAGATTTTCGCCGTTCAGTCTGGCGATCAGGTGGGGCGCCGTTTGTGTACCACTCAGTGATCCTTTGCCATTCAGGTTACCCTGCAGGTTGGGCAGTAGCTGGTTCAGATTGGGGGAATGAAGCTCCCAGCTCAGATCCAGCTTGTCATCTAAAGTGCCACTGGCTGTCATCTCTGTTGCCGCTAGGTTCAGACGTAATTGGGGGATAGTCAGATTATCGCCATTAACGTTAAGCGTGCCGCTACCGGTTATCGCTTCCCCGCGCAGCTGGCCACTCAGTGACTGGAGTAACACTGCTACGGTTAATGGTGTGCCTGCCGCCTGAGTGCCGTTAACTGATGCCGCGAAATCAAGCTTGCCAGGCCATTCTGGCCAGTGGTTTCCAGGATTAAGCTGTTTTCCCGAAGCCTTCAGCTTCCAGCTTAATGCGGGTTGCCAGGCAAGCTCCCCGGTGACCCTGACGTTACCTTCAAGGGTTGTTCCGTTGAGGGTAAACTGGTTGATAGCCTGTGCGTTGCCGGTGCCGGAGAGTGTCCATTGTCCCGTCGGGATCTCTGTTCCTTCAACGGAACTGTTGAGGTTGAATTGATAGTGTTGCAGGTCGCCGGTAATGCTGAGTTTGCCTTCAGGACTGATATAGGCAGCCTGACCGGTCAGAGGGTAGTGCAGATTATCCCAGTGACCGCTGATGTTAAAACGCAGCGGAGAGCTGCGGGTATCAACCTCACCCTGTAATCGGAGCATCAGGCCTTTACTTTGCTGGCTGTCTGTTGCCCCTGCAGGCGGCAGTGGTTGTTCAGCCTGTGTCAGTTCTAACTGATCCACATGCAGGATATCGTCTGCGAAATGCAGCCTGAGGGATAACTGAGTAGCGCCAAGTTCAGGCAGGCGGGTATGCAGCTGACCGTTCAGTGTGGCGTCGTCGCGGCTTCCTTGTGCGCTGATCGACCCACGAAGCTGACTATCAGTTAGCGCCGGCATAAACTGACTCAGATCCGTTTTAATGTCAGTCAGACTGAGCTGCCCCTGTGGTTTATCAAGCAGGTTTTCCAGGGTTGCAGACACCTGAGTGTCTAGCAGGCCCGACAGGGTTTGTTGCACCTTCAGACCATTATTATTGCCTTTGAGTGTGCCGGTGATGGTGCCTTGTCCTGATAGCGATTGCTGTTCCTGCAGGGAGAGTGTCCACCGGGTATTCAGTTGCAGAGGAAACTGACCGCTGGGCTGAATTTCGCCGTCAATATCGACACTGGCCTGAGGCGCGACCAGATGTAGCTGGTCGATAATTAGTGTATCTGCGTCTGTGTGCAGGCTGAGTAAAAACTCAGAAACTTCGGTTGCTGAGGCGGTGCCGGTTTCAGTCGCCGGGACTGTCAGTGTTAGCTGGCTGATAGTCAGTGCATCGATCTGCAACGCTAGCGGCAGCGTGATATCGTCCAATGCTATATCCGGTGTTTCCTCAGAGGGCGTCGTGCTGCTTCTTAGCTGCGTAATCACCGGCTCCTGGATGGACAGCTCAATAATGTGTAATTTGCCGGAGAGCAGGGCAGCGGGCTGCCAGTCCAGAGTGATACGACTAAACGAAAGGGTTAACTCTGGTTGACCGTAGGTGATCTGTCGCAGATCTGGTTTATTCAGTAGCGAGCCATTGATCTGCTGGACCTGAAGCTGGCCGGGCAGCCACGGCTGACTGAGAGAAATCAGTTGCCGTAAACCGCTATTGGTCCCTGCGAAATAGAAGAATGTCGCGATCAACAGTACGCAAATAACCGCTGTTAGGGAAACAGCGACAGTGGTGAGGCGACGCACCGCGCTGCGCGGTTTACCCTGCTGATCATTGTGCTGAGATTCTGGCGGGGTCGTTTTATGAGAAGTGCTCACAGGTCTGCCCCCAGATTAAAGTGCAGATGGACACTGCTATCGTCATCTTGTGGAACCGCCAGATCAAAGCGCACCGGGCCGACCGGCGAGAACCAGCGCAGGCCAATACCAATGCCAGTGTGCAGGCTGACATCCGCATCATCAAAGGCGTTACCGCTGTCGATAAAGGTAGCGACACCCCAGTTCTCTTTGAATCGATACTCAATTTCGGCACTCGCAACCAGTAAGTTTCGCCCACCAATGACATCATTACTGTCATTGCGCGGTCCCAGGCTTTGATAGTCATAGCCGCGGACACTGTTATCTCCGCCAGCGAAGAAACGCAGGCTGGCGGGTAACAGGTCAAAATTGTCGACCCAGGTTGTGCCGGCTTCCGTCCGCCCCAGCAAACGCACATTATCACTCAGGCTATAGATGCCTTTGGCGTTTAGTTGCACCTGAACAAAGTCTTCAGTCGACAGGAGGGTCTGGCTGCTTCCCCGAACCAGGGCTGAGAGGCTATAGCCGTTTTTAATCCGTAGGCGGTCTCGGGTCGAGATGGTACTGTAGCTTATCTGCGGGATAAGAAAGTGGGTGGTATCTGTGATATCACTGAATGTTGACTCTTCCTGCTGATAGTTCAGAGCAAGAACCTGCTGCCAGCTACCCCGTTGTCGCTGTTTTGAAATACCAATAGAGTAGCTGCGGCTTTCAACACTGTCAGAGTTTTCATCAATCAGGTTGAATAAGATCGAATAGCGATCTTCGCGAGGGTTTTCACCGGGAATAGAATATTCGGCAGACAGATGAGTGATAATCTCAGAGGCCAGCAGCTGCGTATTGAACTGATGTCCCTGGTGATTGACCCAGCGCTTCGTCATGCCCAGTTTAGTCCGCACGCCAGTGTCGGTGCCATAACCCAGACCCGCGTGATATTTGGTGCGCTTATTGGCTTCCAGATCGACGAATACCGGTACCTCTGTATTACTCATTTTATTCCATAACGGGCGCACTTCGACTCGCCGGAAATAGTCAGTGTCGATCAGTGCTGATTGCAAATCAATCAGGCTGCTGTTTTTCACTGGGTCACCGGTGGAAAAAGTAGCGTAAGACTTGAGATAGTCAGCATCAAAAGGGTTGGGGGCAAAGGTGATTTCACCAATATTAAAACGAGGGCCGCTATCAAAGTGAAGCATCACCGTCGCAGAATAAGCGGCAAGATCGACCTCGACGCGATGAAGCGTCAGCTTTGCCTGATAATAACCCCGTTCGACTGCCAGTGAGCTGAGCTGTTTTTTCAACTGCTCATAGTGACTGTGTATCAGCGCAGACCCAGGCTTTATAGAGGTTTTGGCCAGTAATTGCTTAAAGGCGATATCGTCGGAGGCCGCGCCGCTTAGCTGCAGATCAACCCTGGCGATCAATAACGGTTTTCCGGGTGTAACACTGTAATGTGCATGCCACTCATTATCCGTTTTAGTCAGCTCTGTTTTAATCCGGGGTTCATAAAACCCCAGCGGTTGCAGCGCTGTTTTTATCTCCGACTCGGCAAGGTTGTTCAGATATCTCAACCGACTGGTGTTGGTGACGTCCTGGTTTTCCAGTTGCTCAATACTCAGAGCGCTGCGGATATTGTTTTCCTGTTCATCGTTGACCCCATCGATGGTGATGCTGAGGTTGCTGGCGAATAGCTGAATAGAGGTGCTGCTGAACAATATCAGGAGAGCAAGGCGTATGAGAGTCATGGTTCTTTTTTCTGGCGCTGGCGGGAAGCATAAGGTTGGATTATACCGGGTAATATTGCTATTCATACAGCAATCTGGAAATCAGTATCCGGTGTCGGATGTTTTCCTTTCTGCACTGTATCGCTTCATGATCATTACCGACGATCGTCAGAGAGATCTTACTGAAGATGTTGCCTGACAGCCGATGTTCAATTTACCTATCAGGCGGCGCTGACAACGTCTTAGCAGACCCTCTCGGGAAGATAAAGTTTATATCTCATGGGTGATAATGCGCGGTGATAAACGACGTTTTTTTAACATCCGGTATCAACTGACTATCGGTTTTGCTAAGAATGCTGTATATCGTCTGAGAGAAAATAGCCCACCATCAATTCAGACAGTCGTGGATGATTTTGAGTGATTTGTTGGGCATCTGGGGTCATACTCAGTTCGTGGAATAGTGACGGAGGCGTTATCTTGAGCAAAGAGAGTAAGCCAGTTATTGGCTGGCGGGAATGGGCATCATTACCCGATTTGGGAATTGAGCAGATCAAGGTTAAAGTGGACTCCGGTGCCCGTACCTCTGCGCTGCATGCGTTTCGGGTGGAAACTTTCCAGAAAGATGGACAGGACTGGGTCAGTTTTGATGTCCATCCCAATCAGTATGACCTTACCCGGGTCGTTACCTGTGAAGTACCTGTCAAAGATATACGTACAGTGACCGACTCTGGTGGTCATCAGAGTCAGCGTTATGTCATACAGACAGACATTGTAATCGGTGATCAGCGTTACCCTATCGAACTGACACTGACAAATCGAGATACCATGCGTTTTCGAATGTTACTGGGAAGAACGGCAATGAACGGCCGTTTTTTGATTGATCCTGCAGGAACATACTTAACGTCGAACAGCATACACTCGTCAGAGTAATAAGGTTTTTCAATGAAAATAGCTATTTTGTCCCGTAACTCATCGCTCTATTCAACCCGTCGTCTGATCGAAGCCGCAGAGGCCGCAGGCCATGAGGTGAAAGTATTGGATGTATTACGTTGTTATATGAACATCAACTCTGAAGAACAAAGCATCCACTTCAAAGGGGTCGACCTGGGTAAGTTTGATGCGGTGATTCCGCGTATTGGTGCATCCGTAACATTTTATGGTACGGCGGTGTTGCGTCAGTTGGAAATGATGGGGGTTTACCCCCTGAATGAGTCAGTTGCTATCAGTCGTTCACGGGATAAACTCCGTTCGATGCAGCTGCTTTCCCGTAAAAAAGTTGGCTTACCTGTAACCGGTTTCGCTAACAAGCCCAGTGATATTCCTGACCTGCTGGATATGGTTGGTGGTGCCCCGGTGGTACTGAAACTGCTTGAAGGCACTCAGGGAATCGGCGTTGTACTGGCTGAAACACGCAAGGCCGCTGAGAGTGTTCTGGAAGCCTTTATGGGTATGAAAACGAACATCATGGTGCAGGAATTTATTAAAGAAGCCGGTGGTGCTGATATTCGCTGCCTGGTTATTGGCGATAAAGTGGTTGCGGCGATGAAACGTCAGGGTAAAGAGGGGGAGTTCCGTTCTAATCTGCACCGTGGCGGCTCCGCTTCTCTGGTCAGAATTACGCCACAGGAACGTGCAACAGCGGTGCTGGCAGCTAAAACAATGGGGCTGAATGTTGCCGGTGTCGATCTGTTGCGTTCTGAACGCGGACCTCTGGTGATGGAAGTGAACTCCAGCCCGGGACTGGAAGGGGTAGAGCGTGCGACCGGTAAAGACGTGGCGGCCAATATTATTAATTTCATTGAAAAGAGCGTTGCTGCCAAGAAAAATCCCGCCCGTACCCGTGGTAAAGGATGATCGATCGTGTCGCAGCTGAATAAGCCAATAGAGATTGCAGGGTGTCTTGTTAACCCGGGTGAGCGAAAAACCATTCACGTTGATCTGGCGCGTTTATACACCAACACCCATCTGGATCTCGATATCGAAGTCATCCACGGACGACGTTCCGGACCGACACTGATGGTGTGCGCTGCCATTCACGGGGATGAACTCAACGGTGTAGAGATCTGCCGTCAGTTATTAAAGCACAAGTCTTTGCAGCGCATCGCCGGAACCCTGATTATTGTCCCGGTGGTTAATATCTTCGGATTTATTCAGCAGAGCCGCTATCTGCCAGACCGGCGAGACCTGAATCGCTGTTTTCCTGGCAGTGAGAAAGGTTCGCTGGCAAGCCGGATTGCGTATATATTCCGCACCCAGATTCTGAGTCGTTGTACCCATGTGCTCGATCTGCATACCGGGGCGATACACCGCAGCAACATGCCCCAGATCAGGGTTAATCTTGATAACCCGATCGCTAAGGAGATGGCCAATGCCTTTGGCGCTCCGGTAATTATTGATTCAAAGTTGCGGGATGGTTCTTTGCGTCAGTGTGCGGATGAAGCAGGTATCTCACTGATTCTTTATGAAGCGGGTGAAGCGCTGCGGTTTGATGACCGGGCTATTCGTGGCGGCATTCGTGGCGTACTGAATGTCGTGCGTTATCTGAAAATGCTTCCGCCGCTGAAAAAAACTAAAAAAGCGCTGGCACCCGTTGTGGCTAATTCATCATCCTGGATTCGCACCAACTCTGATGGTGTTTTTCGCTCGGTGGTGTCAGTCGGGCAGCGGGTTAGCAAAGGACAGCAGATGGGTATTGTTGCCTCACCATTTGGTACCCATGAGGAAGAAGTGGTCGCTCCTAACTCGGGCATCATCATCGGACAAAATAATATTCCGGTGGTCAATGAGGGGGATGCGCTCTATCACCTGGCCCGGTTTGATGCGAGCAGTCTCGCTGCAGAAAAGCAGGTTGAAAGGATTACGGAAGAGATTGAAGCGCAGCAGATGCCGGAAGATTCCGGGTTTAGCAGTCTGTCAGTCAACTGAATAGTGTTGACTGAATTCGCCGTTAATTTTTGCTTATGTTTCTGGCAGAGGGCGGCCTGGCCGGACTTAATGAGCCCGACTTAAACAGCCCCGACCAGAACAGCCTTAAGTATTCAGCCTCCGCTGTGCCTCAGCAGCGGGGGCTTATTAATATGCATCGTCGTCGATGATGTGTTCGTTCGGCGTTACCGCGTTTCTGGTAAACATTCAGTGCCGATATAAGCGGTCAGCAGGCTTAGAGAAATTGCTCGATATTCAGCGGTTTGCTGTCGCCAAGCCACATAATATATTTGGTATGATCGTCAAGATCATTGCCCGTCACGGGGTGGATGAAGACGGTAAGACCGTTACGGTTGAGTATTAACCAGGGAAGTACCTCGCCAATCTGACCGGCGCTGAATGATAGCTGACAACTCCATTCCGGATGAGGACCGACTAATTTCTGGTGCACTCTGCCCATTGCAACCCCCAGGGTATAGCGGGCTTGCTCACAAAACTCTTCGGCCTGATGAAGGCTGTCGGCATCGAAATAGACGTGCGCATGATAGGCTGAAATTTCTGAAGAAGGCTGTGTCATAATCGTTCCTGTGTGGGTCGGCAGCTATGAATCATAGATTTAAACAATTTACTGACGCAATGTTATCGAAAAACAGAACATCATGGTAACAAAAGGGCCCAGTAACAAAAGGGCCAGGCAATCGGTGTTTGTCTCTGCGATTCTGCAGGCCGGCTTTCAACTAACACAGGCCCGCCACAGGGCGGTCTATAGCGTTAACAGGACGATACGATGAAGACGACCCAAATGCATGCTTCCCTCACACTGGAGGCTGCTCTTGTCATTGCGAAAGCAGCTATTAGTAAGGGCAATGAGCTTGGCTTTAAGATGATTGCGGTGGTGGTTGATACAGCCGGTAACCGGTTGGTATCTCTGCGGGAACCGGGAGCACCACTGCCCGCCATGGATTTTGCTGAGAAAAAAGCATACACCGCGGCTAACTTTAAACTACCGACGGAAAAATGGGCAGATGTCCTGGAGGGGCGTCCTATCGTGGCTAATGGACTGGCGCAACATGACAAAGTCGCGTTGTTTGGTGGTGGTTTGCCGATACTGGTCGATGGTATTGCTGTGGGCGCTATCGGCGTCTCTGGCGGAAAGGTTCCCGATGATATCAAATGTGCTGAAGCGGGTGTTGCCGCATTTAACGCGCTGATATAAAACGGACTGACGAGTGTTTAGCTGGATAGGTCGATTTAAGAAGGTCCGGATAAAAAAGCTGATTGTCATCGGTATTGGCTATCGGAGTCATCATCTGTCGAAGGCGTTATCAGAGACGGGTGGTTATCAGATAGTGGCTTATATAGATGAGGAGCCCTGGAATCATCTGCATCAGATGCATGGGGCAAACATTCACTATCCCAGTGAGCTTTTAGCGTTGTCAGCTAAGCATCGGGTTGATGGGGTTGTGGGATTTGGTAAAGAAGGATGGCAGCCAGATAAGCAGTGTCTGATCGCATTAACGAAATTAAAGACAGACTATATTTGTTTGGCTGTAGACACGAAGACCAATGAACAATTGAACATCATTCACCAGCGCTTATGGCTTTAACCGTAAAAAACTGGCTCGCTCAGCGGTGAGCCAGTGGGCTTGAGATAAAAGCAGGCAGTTCTGCAGATAACAGGTTGGTTAGTTTTTTTGCGATATTGGAAAACATATCCTGCAGATAATCAGCACGCTCGCCCTTAGCTTCTGCAATGATTTTGTTCAGATCCAGATCGACAGATTCGTCTTTATACAGGTTATTGCTCATGATGGTGTTCCTCTTAATGGTTAACATAGGGACTATTCTAGACTTTAGTCTAAGGCTAAACAAACGAGTAATTCTTGAATAACTGATTAGAAAAACTAACCCTTATTGTTGAAGGGAATTGAAAAATTCAGGCTGAGTTGCGGCATAATATTGGTTATCGAATTATTCTATGGCGCTAACAACATATGGATTCGGCTTTAGCTAATCCGCTTTCTATAATTGCCTTTCCTATCTGATAACACCGTTTATCATGATTCATTTTAATTGCAGGCCTTCTTAAGTGTCCGAAATATTGCGTAAGTTTTTTCTGCCAGTGGTGTGTCCCTCGGCTATTGTTGCAACCATTAACCAGTCATTGCTGGTGGTTCTGCCGCTGTATGTGCTGGCGATAGGTGGGACGCTGGCTGAGTCTGCGATGATCATCGGCCTGAAAGGGGTAGGTATGATGATTGCCGATCTGCCTGCGGGCCTTTTACTGGCAAGGTTTGGCGATAAAAAGGTGATGTTGGGTGCGGCAATAACCTCATCGGCGGCGCTTGCTCTCATGGCGCTGTTTCCGCTGCTTTCCGTCTTATTTGCCTCAGCATTGTTGCTGGGTTTTGCTCACGGTAGCTGGCTGGTGGGGCGTATTGCATATGTGACGGATACTGCCGCTCCGGGCGAGAGAGGCCGGGTCATGTCGCTCTCTGCGGGTACCATCCGTCTGGGTAATGTTATCGGTCCGCTGCTGGCAGGGTTTCTGATTGCGGCTCAGGGGTATCAGGTAACACTGGGTGCCTTTGCTGTCAGTTCTTTGCTGGTTGTGGTGTTTGTTTCTTTATGGATCTCTTATATCAAACCTCACGGGCAGGATAGTCATAGTGTTGCGGCGTTGCGGGATGCGCTGGTGGACAATCATAAGGTATTTCTCACTGCGGGTGTTGCTTCACTGGCACTGATGCTGGTGCGTGCATCCCGGGCGTTGCTGTTGCCCCTGACCGGCGCAGCGCTGATGCTGGATGAAACCAGTATCGGTATGGCTATCTCTATCGGCGCGATGATCGATACGCTGCTGTTTTATCCGGCGGGCAGTATGATGGATCGTATCGGGCGTAAACCGATGTTTATTGCCAGTCTTATTCTGCTGGGCCTGAGTATCAGCCTGTTGCCATTCGCTCAGGGGTTGTGGAGTCTGGTATTTATTGCGGCGTTAATGGGGCTGGGAAATGGTGTCTCTGCGGGGGTGATTATGACCGTCGGCTCTGATCTTGCGCCGCGTATCAATCGGGGAGGCTTCATCGGTATCTGGCGTCTGCTTTCCGATGTCGGTTCGACCTCCGGACCGTTGTTAATTGGCCTGATCGTTAAGCTTTCAGGTCTGGCGGTGGCCGCTTACAGTATTGGATTTCTGGGATTGTTGGGTGGGGCTTTCGTGGTTAAAGCTGTGGCTGAAACGCATCGAAAACCGCTTGAGTAAACCGGCCGGTTTTCAGTTTCTCAGCTAATGGCTGTATTTGTCCAAAGAGAGTGGCGATAAGAGGCGGCCAGTCGCTGCTGATATAGCTGCTGATATAAATAGTGCTTTTTCAGTGGTTGGCTCCGTGGCGGGATATTTCTCAGCGGCAATAAAAAGGCCTCTTAAAGAGGCCTTTGTCACTGATACGCATTGCACCAGTGAGGGACACGGATAATTCGTGAACCTGATGCTTTACGGAAAGGGATTATTTATCCCAGTAGAGTCGCATCGGATTGTCAATCAGCAGAGCCTGTTGTAGCTCAGCAGTCGGAGCAATCATCGGGATGACATCCACCAGTTTGCCGTCATCAGGCACATGAGACTTCATGTTTGGGTGTGGCCAGTCGGTACCCCACAGCACCCGGTCAGGGAACTTCTCGACCAGAGTACGGGCGAAGGGTACAACATCGCTATAGTCCGGTGCCTGCAGTGTCAGGCGTTCCGGACAGCTGACTTTAGTCCAGATATTGGGGTTGTCAGCCATCAGGTTGATAAACCGCTGGAAGTCTTCGTGATCAACCCCTTTGGCAACATCCGGGCGACCCATGTGGTCAACAACGATAGTCGTGCCCAGCTGTTTCAGGAAGGGGATCAGGTCTTCCAGATCCGGCGCTTCGAAATAGACAACAATGTGCCAGTCCAGCTGTTTAATTTTTTCAGCGACACTGAGAAAAACTTCTTTTGGTGTGCTGTCGACCAGACGTTTAACAAAGTTGAAACGCACCGCGCGAACACCCGCATCATGCATCGCTTGCAGTTCTTCCAGGCTGATAGCCGGATCAACAACCGCTACACCGCGAGCCAGTTCGCCCGCTGTTTTCAGGGCGTCTAACAGTGCCGCGTTATCAGTGCCATGGCAGGACGCCTGAACAATGACATTGCGTTCAAAGCCCAGATAGTCGCGCAGGGCAAACAGCTGCTCTTTGGATGCATCACAGGGCGTGTATTTACGTTTCGGATGGTAGGGGAATTTATCTGCAGGTCCAAACACGTGGCAGTGAGCATCAACAGCACCTGCGGGTGCTTTAAACTCTGGCTTACTTGGGCTGGCATGGAATGGAAGGTAATCAGCGTCCATTATTTATTCCTATTCTTTAAGTTGGCGAAGGCGCGGTGAGTCAGGTATCAGCTGACAAACACTTCGCCATCAAACAGTTTACGGGCCGTACGCAGGATGGCTGCACTTATTGCTTCGCCCTGATCATTCATCTGTAAAATAACGGTCATCTCTCCAATCGGATGCTCGACCGGCATAGTTTTGGTCGCTCCCTCAGGGATATCAGCCAGACCGTGGGCTGGTGATTCGGGCAGAATGCACGCAGTTGCAACGCTGACTGCACCCAGTACGCCAATCGATGCGTGGCAGCGATGCGGGATAAAGGTGCGGGTCGAGATTGAACCACCTTGTGTCGCCCGGCTGACCATTGTCATTTTGGGTACCGATTTATGGGTGACATCGCCCAGATTCATCATCGGCCCGGCTTGCAGGCGGATGGATTCGAGGCGCGATTTCAGTGCTTCATTCTGCTCCAGCTGTTCGCGGGGTTCGGTGCCAGTAATACCCAGGTCATCGGCTTTCATGACGACCACGGGCATGCCGTTATCGATACAGGTAACCGCAACCCCATCGATGATATCTACCTGATTGCCGGTAGGCAGCAGAGCACCACAGCTTGAGCCGGCGGTATCCTGAAATGTTACAGGAATAGCGCTGGCGGTGCCGGGGACACCATCAATCCGGGCATCACCCCGATAGCTTACTTTACCGTCAGGTGTCGGCACCTGTTCAATGGCAATCTGGCCGGTGTTTTCCATATAGATGGCGACAGAGGTTTCATCTTCGGTGACATCGACCAGGCCCCGTTCAATCGCAAATGGGCCAACGCCGGCCAGAATATTGCCGCAATTCTGTGCATCACTCACTAATGCCTGATCGACAAATACCTGCAGAAACAGGTAATCGACATCGACCCCGGGGCGTTCTGATTGTTTAACCACGGCAACTTTGGACGTGAGAGGGTCGGCACCACCAATACCATCGATCTGACGGGGATCAGGCGAGCCCATCACCGACAGCAGAAAGCTGTCTCGCGCTGCGGTATCTGCTGGCAGATCATCAGCTAGAAAGTAGGCACCTTTAGAGGTGCCTCCGCGCATCCACATACAGCGGGCAGAATCAGACATACTTCAGGCCTTTTTCTTCCAGACGTGGACGCATGTTATAGATATCCAGGCCCAGCTCGCCATTCGCCATACGCACACGTTTTTCCTCTTCGCGTGCTTCCCGCGCCAGTGCTTCAGCCAGAACCTCTTCAGCTTCTTCACGGCGAACGACCACCACACCATCGTCATCGGCGATGATAATGTCGCCTGGATTGACGATCTCATCGGCGCAGACCATTGGGATATTAACTGAGCCGAGGGTTTCTTTGATGGTGCCCTGGGCGAAGACATGCTTTGACCAGACCGGAAAATTCATCTTACGCAGATCACGGGTATCCCGCACACCGCCATCAATGATCAGGCCTGCGACGCCACGAGCCTGTGCAGAGGTCGCCAGCAGATCACCAAAAAAACCAAAGTTAGACGGGGAGGTGGGAGCAAACACCATAATATCTCCCTCCTGACACTGCTCAATCGCTACATGCATCATCCAGTTATCGCCAGCAGCTCCCGAGATGGTGATTGCAGAGCCCGCGATCGTAACATCTATCTGTATCGGGCGCAGGTGATCGGCTAACAGTCCACGGCGCCCCTGGGCTTCATGCACGGTAGCAACACCGCACTTACCTAAGGCTGCGATGACAGCTGGGTCAGCGCGCTCAATATTCTGTACAACAACATTCTCTTGCATATTTATTCTCCTAAATCATCAGGCCTGACCAGACGCAAGTTGATTACTCTGCAATCTTCAGACGGCTGAATACGCGGCGCGCGTTGCCTTCAAAAATCATCTGCTTCTGTTCAGCAGACAGCTGGGTGTTATTGTCGATATAACGCTTGGTGTCATCGAAGTAGTGACCGGTTTCAGGGTCGATACCGCGGACAGCACCGATCATTTCGGACGCAAACAGAATGTTTTCGGTTGGGATAATGTCCAGCAGCAGGTCGATCCCTTTCTGGTGATAAACACAGGTATCGAAATAGATATTTTTCAGTGCAGAGATCTCCAGTGGTTCATAACCCTGATCCTGCATCAGGCCGCGGAAACGCCCCCAGTGATAAGGCACCGCACCACCGCCGTGAGGGATGATGATCTTCAGCTCAGGAAAATCTTTGAATACATCGGACATTACCAGCTGCTGGAAACCGGTTGTATCAGCACCCAGATAGTGTGAGCCGGTGGTATGGAAACAATCATTACAAGAAGCGCTGACGTGGATCATAGCGGGTACGTCAAGTTCGCACATCTTTTCATAGAGAGGGTAGAAGGATTTGTCCGCCAGGGATGCATCCTGCCAGTGCCCCCCGGAAGGGTCCGGATTGAGGTTACAACCGATGAAACCCATCTGTTCAACGGTGCGCACCAGTTCAGCGACTGATTTAGCCGGATCGACACCCGGCGACTGTGGGAGCTGAGCCACGGGCGCGAAATTTTTCGGATAAAGGTCACAGACCCGTTTAATCAGGTCGTTCTGGTGTTCGGTCCAGTACTGGCTGGTGTATTCATTACCAATATGGTGGCCCATCCAGCTTGCCCGGGGAGAGAAGATAGTCAGATCAGTACCGCGCTCCTGTTGCAGGCGCAACTGGTTTTTTTCGATACTTTCAATAATTTCGTCATCGCTGACAACGACTTTGCCTTTCTCTCCTTTAAACGAAGGGTCTTTGGCGACAGCTGCTTTTTGCTGATCGCGATATTCACCCACACCAGGAGGGGTTGTGGTGTAGTGTCCATGACAGTCGATAATCATCTGCGCTTCTCTCATATCTTGTTGTTGGTCACTGCTGACCCTGCGTTGGGACGTCTGGTCAGGCGTGTGTCTGACAGCAGAGTCCGGTATCACAACGGCAGCAAATATAACTTTAAGGTATTCTGAACACCCTATTAAAGGCTATTCAGTTTTTAAAGTGATGGTATTAGATTTTGAGATAGACTATGTTTTAAAGATTGTTTTTCTGAGGATGCTACTTGTGTTTGAAGTACCGAATATACGCCATCTCAGGGTTTTTCTTGAAGTTGTCGAGTGTAAAAGTATTAGTAAAGCCTCTGAACGGGTGTTTCTGTCACAGCCTGCCATTACCCAGGCGATAGCCAAACTTGAGGTGGCGTTGGGCACCTCTTTATTCAGCCGTCGCAGTGATGGTATGTATGTCAGTGAATCCGGTGAAGTGTTCGCTTCACGGGTGCGGCGGGCACTGGATATGGTGTTGGAAGGGTTGCGCGGAGCGGTCAGACTGGGGGGCAGTAAATCTCAGCCGGGCCACCTGCTGCAGATGTTAACAACGACTCAGCTGAGGGCGTTGATCGCGGTTACTGAAGCCCATAACTTCAGTATTGCCGGTCGCAACCTGGGTATCTCACAGTCGTCACTGCACCGGGCCGCCCGGGAGCTGGAAGCATTGCTGGAGGTTGTACTGTTTGAGAAAACCAGCACCGGTATCAGTTCAAGTAAGGCCGCCAGGGCGCTGGCCAGAGCCAGTAAGCTGGCATTTTCAGAGATTACCCAGGCGCGGGATGAGGTGGATGCTTTGCATAATCGCGAGATCGGGCAGCTGGTGATCGGCAGTATGCCGCTGGCCCGGACATCGTTGCTACCGAAGGCGATTATCGAATTTTCCCGTAAATTTCCAGATTTCCGTATACGGGTAAACGATGGTCCCTATGACGATCTGCTGTATCACCTGCGCCATGGTGATATTGATCTGCTGCTGGGCGCGCTGCGGTTCCCGGTACCTGCTGATGATGTGACGCAGGAGGAGCTGTTTTCATCGCCGGTTGAAATTGTGGCACGCCCCGGTCATCCGCTGTTCTATGACCCGAATGTGACGCTTAAAACCCTGCAACAATATCCCTGGGTAGTCCCGGGGCGGGGCACACCAACCCGGGCTATTTTCGAATCAACCTTTACTGAAGCCGGTCTTGAAGTACCTTCCCGGCTGGTGGAGACCGGGTCTCAGATTCTGGTCCGGTCGTTATTGTGCGACAGTGATCGCCTGACAATGATCTCTGAACACCAGATACAGCATGAACTTTCGATGGGGGTTTTTAAAGCAGTTCCTTATGAGGTATCTCATGCTTACCGGCCTATCGGCGTGACTGTCAGGAATAGCTGGAAGCCAACAGCGACGCAGTCTGCGTTCATAAACCTGCTTAGTAATACCGGTCATGATGTTGATCTTGAAGACCTGTAAGATAATTATTCTATTCAAAAAATGAATAGCTGTTCCGGTTAATGGATTATCCTGCTTTGTGTTCCGGTGTTAGTTTTAATGCTATCTGTAGATTGAAATATGACGATTAAGTTATGCATTATCGTGCTGTAGAGCGTCGGCTGACCATGTTGATTTGTCACCTGTGCAACACGTTTCGATAATTGAAAAATGGGAGAAAGTTTAATGAGAGTATGTATTGCCGGCGCTGCAGGCGCTTTTGGTATGAAGCATCTGGAAGCGATCAGCGCAATTGAAGGGGCTGAAGTGGTTTCAGTTGTTGGCAGCTCTAATTTAGAAAAAATTAAAGCATTTGCCGCTGAGCATAATATTCCTCATTACACCACTGATCTGGCAGAGAGTCTCGCCCGTGATGATGTCGACTGTGTGATTCTGGCGACCCCGACTCAGATGCACGCCGCGCAGGTTAAGCAGTGTCTTAAAGCGGGCAAGCATGTTCAGACCGAGATCCCAATGGCTGATAACATCGAAGATGCCAAAGAGATCGTCGCGCTGCAGAAAGAGACCGGTCTGGTTGCCATGGCGGGGCACACCCGTCGTTTTAACCCCAGCCATCAGTGGATTCACAATAAGATTCAGGCGGGTGAGCTTAACGTTCTGCAGATGGATGTGCAGACTTACTTCTTCCGTCGTACCAACACCAATGCCAAAGGTGAAGCCCGTTCCTGGACTGATCACCTGCTGTGGCACCATGCCTGCCATACGGTTGACCTGTTCCAGTATCAGACTGGTGAGACTGCCACTCAGGTGCAGGCGATGCAGGGGCCGATTCATCCGGAACTGGGAATCGCGCTGGATATGAGCATCGGGATGAAAGTCCCCAGTGGTGCACTTTGTACGCTGTCTTTGTCATTCAATAATGATGGTCCTTTCGGTACTTTCTTCCGCTATATCTGCGATAACGGCACCTATATCGCCCGTTATGATGATCTGGAAGATGGTAAAGGGAATCCGGTTGATCTGTCCGGTGTGGCGGTGTCTTTTAATGGTATTGAACTGCAGGATCGTGAGTTCTTCGCTGCGATTCGTGAAGGTCGTGAGCCAAATTCAAGTCTGAGTCAGTGTTACCCAGCGATGGAAACACTGGATCAACTGGAAAAATGTCTGGAAGCAGCGCAGTAACACCGAAGAACAGATACGGCAGGAGGTTGTCTTCATGAATACCCGCAAACTTGGCTCTTTTGAGTGTTCACCGATCGGGCTGGGCTGTATGAGTCTGTCGCACGCTTATGGCACGCCACCTTCAGAGAAGGATGCCGAGCAGGTACTGTTACAGGCGCTCGATATGGGTTACAGCATGCTCGATACCGCGGCACTTTATGGCTTTGGTAATAACGAGACGCTGCTGGGCAAGGTGCTGAAAGGGCGCCGTCAGGAATTTGTCCTGGCCAGTAAATGCGGCATGTTTAAAAACGATGCGGGTGTGCGTGAAATTAATGGTCGTCCCGAGGTGCTCAGGAAGACCTGTGAAGACAGTCTGCGTCGGCTGCAAACCGATGTGATCGATCTGTATTACCTGCACCGCTGGGACCGTAATGTCCCGATTGAAGAGAGTGTTGGTGCACTCTCTGACCTGGTTGCAGAGGGTAAAATCCGTGATATCGGTTTGTCGGAAGTGTCTGCAGATACCCTGCGAAAAGCGCATAAAACACATCCGATTGCTGCCTTGCAGACCGAGTATTCCCTCTGGACGCGCAACCCTGAAATTGCGGTGTTGGACGCCTGTCGTGAGTTAGGCACAACATTTGTTGCCTTCAGCCCTCTCGGCAGGGCGTTTCTTACCGGCAAACTGCGTGATGTTAATGCCCTCGAAGAGAAAGATATTCGCCGGGGGATGCCGCGTTTTTATGCGGATAACTATGCTGAAAACCTGCGTCTTTTAAACCAGGTGGAGGAGGTTGCTGAAGCTGAAGGTATGACCCTGGCGCAGCTGTCTCTTGCCTGGTTACTGGGTTGTGATGACAACATTATCCCTATTCCGGGGACGACCAGTCTGAATCACCTGAAAGAGAATTTCAGTGCAGTTGATCTGCAACTCAGCGCCGATGCTTTCCAACAGCTTCAGCAGCTGATTAATCAAAACACGGTCGCGGGGAATCGATATAACCCAGCCACTCAGGCAGAAATTGATACGGAAGAGTTCGCTTAACCATTGATCGATACGGTTCTGTGCCTGAATAGACCGTCATAATAATAAAAAAAGCATACAGCTTATTATAATTTTACTGAGGAGTTTCAAATGAAAAAGTCCCTGCTGACAACAGCAATGGTGCTCACGGCTGCCCTGATGGTTCAGGCTCCGGCTCAAGCGGCAGAGTACACCTTGCGTCTTGCGCATTTTTTTCCACCCGTTTCTGACCAGCATAAAAAAATTGCTCAGGCCTGGGCTGATAAGGTAGAAGCCGACTCCAATGGTCGTATTGAAGTTGAAGTGTACCCCTCTTCAACCCTGGCTAAGCCGCCAGCACAGTATGATGCGGTTAAAAACCGTATTGCGGATGTCACCATGACAATCCAGGGCTATACCGCCAACCGCTTCCCTCTGACTCAGGTGGTCGAGCTGCCTGGCGTCGCTAAGGATGCGGCTAATGGTTCCTGTATTGTTCAGAACCTCTATGATGAGGGTCTGATTGCTGATGAGTATAAAGAGACACATCCTCTGTTTTTCTTTACTCATGGTCTGGGTCATCTCCATACCACGGAAAAACTGGTTAAAAAGCCGTCTGATTTAGAAGGTATGAGAATTCGTCGTCCGACTGCGGTTGTGGCTAAGCTGCTCGAAGGTCTGGGGGCACAACCAGTGGGTATGCCAGTACCACAGGCGTATCAGTCTGTGCAGCGTGGCGTTATCGATGGTGTCTCTTTGCCATGGGAAGGGCAACTGGTCTTCCGTATTAACGAACTGACTCCGAATCATACTGAAGTGGGTGGTTTGTATACCCTGGCGTTCGTGATGACCATGAACAAAAGCGTCTACGACAGCATGCCCGCTGATTTGCAGAAAGTGCTGGATAATAATTCCGGTACTGAGTGGTCGCAGAATGCAGCTAAAGTCTTTGATGACCTTGATATTAAGGGGCGTACCCAGGCGGTTGAAGATGGTCATGAGATCTATGTTGTCGAAGATGGCATTAAAAACCCCGCATGGAAACCAGTGATGGACTCTGCGATTGAAGAGTACCTGTCTGAAGTGGAAGCTAAAGGTTTACCTGCCCGTAAGATTTATGCCCGTGCGAATGAACTCGCCGAAACCTGTAGTAAGTAACGCTTGATACCTGCCGGGCTTTATCTGATAAAGCCCGGCAGGCGTAAACTTACCTGTTTAAGCCCAGCCTTACTCTTCCGTTAAATGGAGTATTTTATGATGGCTTTCAGCCGGCTGTTTGATCGTATAGCCCATGCCATGCATGTGATCAGCGGCGTTATTCTTGTTTCAATGATGTTTATTACTCTCGCCGATGTGCTGTCACGTGCCCTGTTTAAAGCGACAGATGGCTCGGTCGACTTAACCTTTATTGGCGGAGTTGAACTGATTAAATATGGTTTGCTGTTATTGGTTGTGTTTGCACTGCCATATTCAGTGGGCCGCTCTCAGGTTATCGTTGATCTTTTTACCGATAATCTGCCCCCCCGTGTAAAGGCGCTTATGGAAGGCTTTTATATGCTCGGTTTCGTCTTGCTGGGAGCTGGTATGAGTTACCGTTTTTATGAGGCAATAGGCAATGCCCGGATGTCCGGTGAAACGACTCAGGACCTGTTGATCCCTCTGACCTATCTGTATGGCCTGACATCATTTGCAACGGCCTTTCTTGCACTGGCAGCACTGCTGATCAGTTTGCGTCTGTTCTTCTTTTGGAAAGGAGAAAATCTGTCATGAGCGGATCAATTATTGGTTTAATCTGTATTCTGGGTATGTTGGCAATGATTGCCCTGCGTATGCCGATCGCCCTGGCGATGGCGAGCACCGGCTTTATTGGCTTTGCCTGGATCGTTGCGTTTGAACCCGCGATGTCAATTCTCGATAGCGGCCCGTTTGAAACCCTGTCGAACTACAGCTTTAGTCCCATCCCTATGTTTATCCTGATGGGGGTGTTTGCCTCCAAAGCGAAAATGTCGCAGGAGCTGTTTGAAGGTGCCCGTACGCTATTTGGTAGCTGGCGGGGTGGTATGGCCCTCGCTGCAGTAACCTCATGTGGTATTTTTTCGGCTATTTCCGGTTCATCCATGGCCACCGCAGCGAGTATGTCACGGGTGGCATTACCCGAAATGGAAAAGAACGGTTATGCCAAGTCTCTGGCATCCGGCACACTGGCGGCCGGTGGTACTCTGGGAATTATGATTCCGCCATCGATAGCGCTGCTGCTGTATGCCCTGATCACCGAACAATCGGTAGGTGATATGTTTATTGCCGGGGTGATTCCCGGCTTATTAGGGCTATGCCTGTACTGTGTCACGATTGCCATTGTGGTGATGTTGTTTCCTCATCTGGCTCAACCGGGTGCGAAAACCACTTTTGCTGAAAAACTGATCGGTCTGAAAGGTCTGCTGCCTTTTACCGGCGTATTTGCGCTGATCATTGGCGGTATTTACACCGGCTTCTTTACCCCGACTGAGGCGGCTTCGGTTGGTGCTGCCGGTACGTTCTTTATTGCGTTATTCCGGGGTATGAAGTTTCAGCAGTTTAAAGAGGCGGTCGAAGAAACCCTGTTTATGTCTGCGATGATCTTCTTTATGATCATTGGCGCCGAGATCTTTGGCTATTTTCTTTCGGTTTCCCGTATCTCGTTTTCACTGGTTGAATTTGTCGATAGTCTGCAACTGACACCCTATATGGTGCTGTTCTGTGTGTTGCTGCTGTTTGTTCTGCTGGGATGTGTGATGGACAGCATCGCCATGCTGTTGCTGACTGTGCCGGTGGTCTATCCACTGGTTCAGGCCGCCGGATTTGATCCGGTCTGGTTTGGCATTATTGCGGTGATCACCGTTGAGCTTGGGTTAATTACTCCACCGGTGGGCATGAATGTGTTTGTTATCAAATCGGTCGCACCGGATATTCCTATTAAGGATATCTTTAAAGGGGTTTTCCCGTTTGTCTTGTCAGACATTGTACGACTGGGTCTGATTATCACGTTTCCAGTACTGTCGCTTGGTTTGTTATAGGAGTTGAAGGTTATGAAGATTGCCTGGACCAGTGACCTCAGTGTGGGTGACCACAGTATTGATGATGATCATAAAGGCCTGTTCGCGTTGATTGATGAACTCTGCCGCGCCGATATGAGCCATGATTACATTAATGCCATACTCGATCGCCTGAAAGCTTATACCCGCGGACACTTTGTTCGTGAAGAGGTGTATATGAAGAAAGCCGGCTTTCCTGAGTTTGATCAGCATCTGGCGCAGCATGAAAGCTTTGTCGAGTGGCTGGAAGCTATCCGCGCAACCTATGCGCGGTTTCCTCAAAGTCCCTTCATTATCGGTGATTCGGTGAACGGTTACCTGCAACGCTGGTTGCGGCAGCATATCCTTGAAGAGGATATGAAGTACCGCGACTTCATTCTTGGGCAGAGAAACAGCGCTGCTGAATAGCGCAATACCATCACGGCTGGCCCATAAAAAAGCTCTGGTAACCTTGTTGCCAGAGCTTTTTACGTTTTCAATGATAACCTAATCAACTGAGCAGCTGCCGGCGCGGTTATTGTCTTCTGACCTTAGCGGTTGCTCTCCCTCTGTTTTAGCTAAGCCCCGGTTTAACCTATATGATTTTTCCGTGACTGGTATAAGCTACGTATTTTAGCTAACAAAAACAGGAGATCAGAATGCTGATCAGTAATATGGAAATACTACCGGGAAAAGAGGTAAAGACGCACCTCGGTCTGGTTCAGGGCAGTTCAGTACGCGCTAAACATGTGGGCCGGGATATTATGGCAGGGGTGAAGAATATTTTCGGCGGTGAGCTGAAAGGTTATACCGAACTGCTACAGGAATCCCGCGATGAAGCGTTGGAACGGATGCAACAGCAGGCTCAGGCAATGGGGGCCAATGCCATTCTGAATGTTCGCTTCTCTACGTCGTCAGTGGCACAGGGGGCTGCTGAGATCTACGTCTATGGTTCAGCGGTTATTCTGGAGTAACCCGACAATGACGAATCTGATTATATTTTTACTGCTGATGACGCTGGGCTATCTGGTCGGTCAGGCGGTCGAGAAACAACATTACAAATCGATTAGACGGCGCGAAAAACGTCTTAGCGCTTTGCCTGTGATTGCCAGCCGTTTTCCCCCGACTGATAAGCTGTTTGAGCACTCGCTGGTGATGGGTAACACCGTTATTTCGGTTGATTATTTCAAGCAGTTTATCGCAGCACTACGCAATCTTCTGGGTGGCAGAGTTACCTCATACGAATCGTTGCTGGATCGTGCCCGTCGTGAGTCGTTGTTGCGTATGAAACAACAGGCCGCCGCAGCGGGGGCAGAGTATGTATTCAACGTAAAATACGAAACGGCGTCAATCTCTAAAGGCCACCGCGGTGCTATTGGTTCAATAGAGGTGCTTGTATATGGTACGGCTCTGATCGCGTCCGGACCCCAGCATGAAGTTTGAACACCAGTAGATACCGGAGGGGATCAGTGTCACTGCTGTGCATCCTCTGAAGGAGTCGTTGGTATTGCTCAGTGGCGAGGTCATTCTGATTGCTAGCGTGGATAGTCTGTAGATGAAACTGCAGCTTAGCGATATGGCCTGCTGTGTCCCCGTTCTGATATCCCAATGTGTGATGTTGTCGGGTGGCACTTTATCGTTATACCGACTAAGTTTAGTTCATGCTCAGGGTGAGGGTGTGTCGTCAGATTGTTAGAAAGCCGGGTTAATTTCTTCATTAACAACAGGAGTGTTTTAACGAATAGCAGGTATTGCTGATTAACTGCGGTTATGCAGGAAGCGTTATCGACGTGAAATTTTCAGTATTAAATACTGTGTTGTTTTTATATTATAAAAAAGGTATTCGCTTGATGCAGGGCTATTTAGTTAATAATATTATTAAATACTTCAAAATAATTTCCTTGTTGGTTCTGTTTGTATTCTTATTGATGAGCGGTTTTTTTGTTTTTTTTGTTAATCAGTCCTACCACAACTCAAATGATTATTCTAAGCAATCTTCACTCTTGATTTATGATAGCCTGATGAAAAAACAAGTGGAATCGCTGAGTAATCTTAATATTGATTATAGTCATTGGACACAGGCGGTTAAGGCGTTTGCAGGTAAAATTGATGAAGACTTTGTCACTGAAAACTATGATGGAGTATTTTTTAAAAAAACTTTTTCTGTTGATGCGGTCGCTATCTACCAGTTAGATGGTCGCTTGAAAATGACGGTAACAGATGAAATCCGGGACGTGGTCCCTAATCCTGCGTTTGAAAATGATGATTTTAAAAAGTTGTTTGAAAAGGCTTTAAAGCTGAATCCTGAGTCACCTTCGGCTATATCCAGTTATATCAAGTTTAATGGTCAGCCTCATCTGGTTGTTGCAACCATTATTTCTCCAAATATACTCAATGACGAGTTTAATGAATATAAAGCTTATGGCGTTTCTATGATGCTAAGAAGCATTGATCAGTCATTGCTGGATGATTGGCGGTCAAACTTTAAGCTTAATAATATACAGGTTAAAGCGCCGGACCAGATGACCGCTCCGGACGAGATGTCGAGAAACTTATATGACCCCAGAGGCGTGAGTATATATAAAGTTGTCTGGCAACCAGATCTTCCTGGAAAATTGTTTCTCAAAGAGTTATGGCCTGCGAGCCTGGTCATTCTGAGCATCCTTGGTGTGATAAGCATTATTTTTGCCTTTCACCTGAACAGATATATTAAGCTGACGTTACAAGCGGCGGAGGAATTAAGAGAGCATGGTGATCTATTAATTAAGTTAGCCCATTATGACCCCATTACGGGCTTGCCTAATCGTGTTTTAGGTATGAATAAACTGGAAGAAGCTCTGGATTCGTCAGCTAAAGACCGCACATTTACAGCGCTGCTGTTTATCGATTTAGATCACTTTAAGCCCGTGAACGATACTTATGGGCACCATGTTGGCGATAAACTACTGAAAGAGATTGGGCATGTTCTTGAGTCCTGTGTTCGTAAAGGCGTTGATACGGTTTCACGTTTAGGGGGCGATGAGTTTATCGTTATACTCTCTCAACTACGCAATAAAAGTGATGCTGTGAAGGTGGCCGATAAGATTATTGCCGCTTTATCAGAAGAGCGATATGTCGATGGCCTCTGTCTCAAAGTCGGTGCCAGTATTGGTATCTGTGTGGAGTCATCAGGTAAGTCATCGCCAGTAGCGATTGTAAAAAAAGCCGATGTCGCCATGTATGCCGCAAAAGAATCAGGTAAGAATACCTATCAGATAGCCAGCTAAATCTGCAACGTTATTTTCACACGTTTGCCAACGAAGACTCTTCGATGGGGCGCTAACAGCGCTACTGGACAAGCTGCAAAAAGTTTTGTCGTTAAGCAAATTCGATCACCTCCCGTCTGGGGCTGAATAACGCTAAATCAGAGAAGATCTCAGCAACAGACTACCCGACAAGATAGCCAGCAATATGGCATCAATGTGTGGCGATGACTGCGACAAGCAGAGGCGTCTGACAAAATCAGTGGCTGCCGTGTATATGGAGCCGCTTGCGGATATTCAGATGGTCCAGACCCGCCTGAATTGATGCTGTTTATAATGTGGCTGGTTCAGCTCTATCGCTATCACCGTGCTAATCGCATGTCACAGCGGCTCAGTCCTGGTCAGCTTTTCGCTGCAGCTATAGCGGGTGGCTGCTGCCCACTGGCGTTTTACCCTTGATTTTAGTTTGCGACGATTGCTATGCTTTCCGCTCTGTTGAGATATATTTCTCGCACGATTCACCGAACTAACGCTTTTTCTGGAAAAGACGCAGTCGCGTCTGACTACTGGCAAAGCGCAGCGCTTTCTGGATATTTATCATGTATAAGTAGAAGGACTCTGCCATCGACACGTTTTTAAACTATGCCAGAAGAATCACATTCATTTAAACGTTACAGCCTTTCGCCATAAACCAAAGAGGGCTCCATCATGACTACCTCACATAATTCCTTCGATACCCTTAGTACTCTGGACGTTAACGGTAAGCCGTTCCGCTATTTTGCGCTGAACGCCGGGGAGCTGGCTTCACGCTCTGACGTTAAGCGCCTGCCGATGGCAACAAAAGTGTTGTTGGAAAATTTGCTACGCCATGAAGATGGTTTCAGTTGCAGCCGCGCTGATATTGAAGCGGTGATTAACAGTGCCGGCAAGGGGAGTGAACAGGAGATAGCTTATCACCCGGTGAGAGTGTTGATGCAGGATTTTACCGGTGTTCCGGCCGTGGTGGATCTGGCGGCGATGCGGGACGCATTGGTGAAACGTGGGGTTGATCCGCAGAGAATTAATCCGCTATCGAGAGTGGACCTGGTGATCGACCACTCGATCAGCATCGATAAGTTTGCTACCGATAGCGCTTTTGAGGAGAACGTCGCCATAGAGATGCAGCGCAACCTCGAACGGTATCAGTGTCTGAAATGGGGGCAGGGGGCGTTTGACAACTTCAGTGTAGTACCGCCGGGTACCGGTATTTGTCACCAGGTTAATCTGGAGTACCTGGCGAAGGTGGTATGGCATCATGAAGTGGATGGCGAACGCTATGCTTATCCCGACACGCTAGTGGGCACTGACAGCCATACAACCATGATCAACGGTCTGGGAGTGCTGGGCTGGGGGGTAGGGGGTATCGAGGCCGAAGCGGCAATGCTGGGCCAGCCGATCTCCATGCTGATTCCGGATGTCGTAGGTGTCGAGCTGACAGGCCAGTTGCAGGAAGGTATTACTGCCACTGACCTGGTTCTCAGACTGGTCGAGATACTGCGTGAACACGGCGTGGTAGGTAAGTTTGTTGAGTTTTATGGGGCCGGGCTAGATCAACTGCCATTGGCAGATCGCGCGACCATTGCCAATATGGCGCCGGAATACGGTGCCACCTGCGGTTTCTTTCCGGTGGACAGGCAAACCCTTAACTATCTGCATTTGAGTGGCCGTGAGCAGGAAGACATTGATCTGGTTGAAGCTTACTGTAAAGCGCAGGGGTTGTGGCGGGATGAACATTACCAGACGCCGGATTTTGCTGTCACTCTGCATCTGGATCTGTCAACGGTAGAGCCCAACCTTGCCGGGCCCAAGCGTCCGCAGGACCGTGTGCCGATGACTGCTCTGCCTGGGGCAATCGCCAGTTTCATTGAACTGGCGGGTAAGGCTGACCAGGTTGATACCGGCTATCCATTGCCCGGGAGTGAGCTGGATATGCACCACGGTGATGTTGTTATCGCGGCGATTACTTCCTGTACGAATACTTCAAACCCCGCCGTGATGATGGCTGCGGGTCTTGTGGCCCGAAACGCAGTGGCCAAAGGATTGCAATGCAAACCCTGGGTCAAAACCTCGCTGGCGCCGGGTTCCAAAGTGGTCACCGAATACCTGCAACAGGCCGGACTGCAGCAGTCGCTGGATCAGCTCGGGTTTAATTTGGTCGGATATGGCTGCACAACCTGTATTGGTAACTCCGGGCCTCTGGCGAAAACGGTAGAAGAAACCATTGCCGCTAATGATCTGATTGTTTGCTCGGTGTTATCGGGCAATCGTAACTTTGAAGGCCGGATTCATCCATTGGTACAGGCTAACTGGCTTGCTTCACCACCACTGGTGGTTGCGTATGCCCTGGCAGGTACTACCAGTATCGACCTGAGCCGCGATCCGCTTGGCAATGATAGTGATGGTCAGGCTGTTTATTTGCGGGATATCTGGCCTAGCGATGCTGAAATTGCCACCCTGGTACAGACTATTAGCAATGAAATGTTTAAAAAAGAATATAACGCCGTCTTCCAGGGGGACGAGCGCTGGCGAGCGATTGACAGTGGTAGTGGTGCTACTTACACCTTTGCTGATGATTCAACCTATATACAACTGCCGCCATTTTTTGAAGCACAATACCGTGGCAAGCCCGCTAATATTCTCAAAGCGCCGATCTTGGCAATGCTGGGGGATTCTGTGACCACTGATCATATTTCGCCTGCCGGGGCTATTCCCTTAGATAGTCCGGCGGCCCAGTATCTGCGCGATAACGGCGTCGCTGATACGGACTTTAATTCCTATGGATCAAGGCGGGGTAACCATCAGGTTATGATGCGCGGTACGTTTGGCAATATCCGCATTCGCAATGAGATGACACCGCAGCTTAAGGGGGGATATACCCGCATGCGCGGTGAGGGACAGCCGATGTTTATTTATGATGCCGCCATGAGATACCAGTCTCAACATCTGAATACGGTGGTGGTCGCAGGAAAAGAATACGGCACCGGTTCCAGTCGTGACTGGGCGGCTAAAGGGACGTTACTGCTGGGCGTTAAAGCGGTTCTTGTAGAGAGCTTTGAACGTATACATCGTTCCAATCTGGTAGGGATGGGGGTGTTGCCCTTGCAATTCCAGCCGGGAGAAACCCGGAAAACACTGGCACTGACCGGTGATGAGCAGTTTGATATTCTTGGGCTGGATGGCGAGCTGCAGCCTCATCAGACCTTGCCTGTGACCATTCATTATCCTTCTGGTGAACAGCGTCAGATAACCGTGAAATTACGGCTCGATACGGCTGTCGAGGTTGAATACTATCGTGCCGGCGGTGTGCTGAGTTACGTATTAGAGCGGATCGCCACTGATGACTAAAACAGAGTTATCAGCACGGCAATCTCGGCTCTGATAGCACCGCCGTTTAGCATTCGTCAGGTATGCATTCCCACGCTGTGCAGCGTGGGAATGCGTGATGACTTATTTCGCTTTATACCCTGTTGGGCTTGTCTCTCACCCCAGCCTGGGAAATGATTTTATGTCATTGATTACATCTGATCCTGGCGGTTATCCGGTGTTTTTGACCGCCGCTTTAGTGGGCTGAGACGAGAAGTGACTATCTGTATTTATCCCGGTTAAACCAATCATTTGTACTGTTATATCAATCAGCGGGTTTCACTGGGCTGTGGTTTTTTTGCAGGTTAATTTTGTGTAATATTGACTTTAATTGTATAGATTAATTACTTGTCAGGAGTATTATAATTTTAATGTCTGTTTTTGATAAGTGATGTAAAGCAGCTTTGTGTCCACAGGCCGAATCATGATGTTTTCGTGTCGCCCAGGCCGGGCTTTACTGGCTTGCAGTACTAATCGGGTTGTGTGATTCTCGTTGTCGCTATCCTTGATCAGGGTCGGTGACATCCTCAATCGATTGTTGTTACTCTTTTTATGTTACTTATACAGAACCGGGCTTAGCATCACCGGGGTGTTCAGTGCCGATTGGCAAAACGTGTGCCTCAACGGTGAAGTAGATTAGTTATTACAGCAGATACATAGCTGTTATTTGATGGATTAAATAACTTAGCACTCATCAGCGGGTGTTAGTTGGAAAGTGGAGATCAGCGTGAAACGATTAATGATTGGCATAGTTGTGATACTTGCTATAGCAGCAGGCGGGTTATTGTGGCAATCCATGCAAACGCCCGGACTGCCTGCCGATATTGCTTCAGGCAATGGGCGAATTGAAGCTGTGCAGGTTGATATATCAACGAAAATTGCGGGTCGGGTAGAGTCTGTATTAGCGAAAGAGGGTGATCTTGTACAGGCGGGTGATGTGGTTGCCAGAATTGATACTGCGCAGTTACGGGCACAGCGTTTGCGGGCAGAGGCAAATATTGCCAGTGCGCAGAGTGAGGTGTCTGCGGCTGAGGCGTCTATCGAGCAGGCAAAGGCAAAGTTAATTCTGGCCCAACAGGAACTGGCGCGTACCCGGGCGCTGCTCAACAGGGGACATGCCAGTAAGGAGACTTACGATACTCAGGTGAGTCAGGTTGCGGTTGCGAAGGCGAATGTGAATGCAGCAGAGGCGATCTTAGTCTCAAAGCAACGCAATGTTGATGCGGTTAAAGCTGAAGCCGAAGGCATTCAGACACAGATAGATGATGCCGAGCTGGTTTCACCGAGCATTGGGCGGGTATTGTATCGTCTGGCTGAGCCGGGCGAAGTATTAGGCAGCGGCGGTAAGGTGTTAACACTGATTAATCTGTCTGATGTCTACATGGAAACCTTTATTCCATCCTCTCAGGCCAACCGTGTCGCCATTGGGGCCGAGGCGCGTGTCAAAGTAGATGTTCTGGATGTGGCGATTCCAGCGGTTGTCAGTTTTGTTTCTCCTGAGTCCCAATTTACGCCGAAAGAAGTTGAAACGGCGAGTGAGCGGGAAAAACTGATGTTCCGGGTTAAGGTGCGGGTGCCTGAAACGCTGGTAAAGGCTTATATTGATCGCGTTAAGACTGGTGTTCGGGGTGTCGCGTATATCCGCCTCTCTGAACTGCCGGGGGAGAAGCCATCGCCATGGCCGGATTTTCTGCAAAAGCTTCCTGCTGCGGTTGAGCCTGCTAAAACCAGCCAGAACTAACGGGTGCTATCATGGTTCAACACGATTGCCCTGTGGTGCGCTTTCAGGGGGTTACGCATCGCTATAAACAGGTTCATGCCGTTGATGATATAACGCTGGCCATACCGGCTGGTCTGATGGTTGGTTTACTGGGGCCGGATGGGGTTGGTAAATCCACCCTGATGGGGCTTGTATCCGGGGCGCGTCAGTTACAGCAGGGGCAGCTTGACGTATTGGGTGGTGATATGGCTTGCGTTGCCCATCGTCATTCAATTGGTCCCGGCATCGCTTATATGCCGCAAGGGCTGGGTAAAAACCTTTATGCAGAACTGAGTGTTGCAGAAAACCTGGATTTTTTTGGTAAGTTGTTTGGTCAGGCTGCGGCGGAGCGGCGGACGCGTATTGACCGGTTAACAAAGGCGACCGGGTTGCATCCATTTCTGTCACGCCCGGCGGGTCAGTTGTCGGGTGGTATGAAGCAAAAGCTAGGCCTTTGTTGCTCACTGATTCATGATCCGGATTTATTGATCCTGGATGAGCCTACAACGGGGGTTGACCCACTCTCCCGGCGTCAGTTCTGGTCATTAATTGCGGCCATTCGCCAGGAACGCCCTGGCATGAGTGTGCTTGTGTCTACCGCCTATATGGATGAAGCGGAGGGATTCGACTGGCTGGTTGCGATGGATGCAGGGCAGGTGCTGGATACCGGAACGCCGGCGGAACTTAAGGAACGCACCGGTGCCGATGATTTAGAAACCGCCTTCGTACGTCTGTTGCCCGAAGGTAAACGTGGCGATGTGACGGAGCTGGTGATTCCGCCTCTGGAAAAAAACATCGCAACCCCGGCAATTGTGGCCAGAGGCTTAACCCGTCGGTTTGGTGATTTTACAGCGGTCGATAATGTCAGCTTCGAGATTCAGGCCGGTGAAATTTTTGGTTTTCTCGGCTCGAATGGTTGCGGCAAAACCACCACGATGAAAATGCTGACCGGGTTGTTACCCGTTTCCGGGGGCGAAGCGTTCCTGTTTGGTAACCCGGTGAATGCAGGCGATCTGGAAACGCGTAAACGCGTCGGGTTTATGACTCAGGCGTTTTCTCTTTATGGCGAACTAACGGTGGCGCAAAACCTGACGCTGCATGCCCGTTTATTCCATCTGACACCTGAAAAAACCGCTGAGCGGATTGCCACCCTGGCTGAACGTTTCAGTCTGGCTGAGCATATGCAGGCACTGGCTTCCTCTTTGCCTCTGGGAATGCGGCAACGCCTTTCACTGGCTGTAGCGGTGATTCATGAGCCGGAAATGCTGATTCTTGATGAACCCACATCCGGGGTTGATCCTGTCGCCCGGGATGGTTTCTGGGAACTGCTGGTTGAGTTATCCCGCCAGGATAAAGTGACGATTTTTATTTCAACTCACTTTATGAATGAAGCGCTACGCTGTGATCGTATCTCGCTGATGCATGCCGGTAAGGTGCTGGTTTATGATGAACCACAGCACCTGGTTGATGCTAAAGGTGCTGCCACATTAGAAGAAGCCTTTATTGGTTATCTTGAAGAGGCCATCGGCATCGAGGATGTCGCGGCGGTAGATCAGAATAGCCTGCAGGAGATCGACGGACTGGCAGGTGAATCCAGCGAATCGCCTGGTTCATCAACATCAGATAAACAGAAGTCTGGCTTCAGCTTCAACCGGATGCTGGCCTATAGCTATCGTGAAATGATGGAAGTGATGCGTGACCCGGTGCGGATGGCGTTCGCTTTTCTGGGTAGTTCGATGTTGCTGATCGTGATTGCCTATGGGATCTCACTGGATGTTGAAAACCTCACCTATGCGGCGCTGGATAACGATCGCACCCCTGAGAGTCGGGAGTATTTGAGTAATTTTCAGGGGTCTCGTTATTTTAGTGAACAGCCCGCCTTGCACAGTAAAGACGAGCTGGAGCGCCGTTTAAGGTCGAATGATATTACCTTAGCCATCGAGATCCCATCGGGGTTTGGCCGCAATCTGAAAAAAGGTGAGACGCCCAGTGTTTCCGCCTGGATTGACGGGGCGAATACTACCCGGGCCAGTACCATTGCCGGTTATGTCAGTGGGGCTCATATTCACTATCTGACTGAGTTAGCGACTAATGCCGGTATCGATGCCAGCGCTGTGGCAAAGGTGTCGCAGGAATCCCGTTATCGTTACAACCCTTCCTTTAAAACGATCTACTCAATCGGTCCAAAAACACCGGCGATGCTATTGCTGCTGTTTCCGGCAATTCTGATGGCGGTGAGCCTGGCCCGGGAGAAAGAGATTGGTACCATCACCAATTTTTATGTCACCCCAACCAGTCGATTTGAATTTTTGCTGGGTAAACAACTGCCCTATATTGCGATTGGTATGGTGAACTTCGTGATCCTGACGTTACTGGTCGTCTTCTTACTGGGGGTGCCGTTGAAGGGCAGTCTGATCGGTTTAAGTCTGGGGGCGTTGTTCTATGTCTTTGCCTCCACCGGTTTTGGTTTATTGGTTTCAACGGTGACTAAATCCCAGGTTGCTGCGGTGTTTGCCACCGCGATTTTATTGATTATGCCGACCATTAATTTTTCGGGATTGGTGCAACCCACCTCAACACTGGAAGGCGGAGGCTATCTTGTAGGTGTCTTATGGCCTGCAACCTATTATATGCACCTTAGTGTCGCCGCTTTTACTAAGGGCTTAAGTCTGTCTGAGTTAATGGAAGACATTATGGTACTGGCGCTGTTTGGCCCTGCTTTGGTGATGATTGCGGCGGCATTTCTGAAAAAGCAGGAGGCCTGAGAGATGAACATCTGGCGCAATATTTTCTGGCTGGGCACTAAGGAACTACGCAGTGTTTTTAGCGATGTGGTGATGGTGGCGCTGATTGTTTATTCGTTCAGTCTTGCCATCTACTCTCAGGCGACGGCAACCAGCGAATCGGTTAACAATGCTTCAATCGCCATCGTCGATGAGGACCATTCAGCCCTGTCCCGGGCCATTGCGAATGCCCTTTATCCACCTTATTTCAAAACGCCGGTTCTGATCTCAGCAGATGAAGTGGATCAGGGGATGAATTTAGATCGCTATATGTTTGTGCTGGAGATTCCGCCAGATTTTGAAAAAGATGTACGCGGCGGGCGTCAGCCGAGTGTGAAGATCAATATCGATGCAACGGCGGTGACTCAGGCAAGCCTTGGCAACAGCTATATCCAGAATATAGTGGTTGATGAGGTGAATCACTATATTAACCGTTCGGACGAAACGAGTGACTACCCCGTGACCCTGGTTCAGCGCAGGGCGTTTAACCCCAATGGTATTGGTATGTGGTTTGGTGCCATCAATGCACTGATTAATCAGATATCGATGATTACCATCATCCTTACCGGGGCGGCACTCTTGCGGGAACGCGAGCATGGCACGATTGAGCATCTGTTAGTGATGCCGTTAAGTTCATTTCAGATTGTTATGTCAAAAGTGTGGGCTAATGGTCTGATTATTTTGCTGGCCTTTTCGTTAGCCATGTTGTTTGTGGTTGAGATCATACTTGATGTGCCTATCAATGGGTCCAGATTACTGCTGTTGCTGGGCACGACGTTGTATCTGTTTGCAGCAGCGGCCATCGGCATCTTTCTGGGTACGATTGCCCGCACCATGGCACAATTTGCGCTGTTGATGATTATGGCGATAGTACCGATTATCATGCTATCCGGTGGCCTGACACCTATCGAAAGTCAGCCGGAAATTATTCAGCCGCTAACCTGGTTTTTACCATCGCGACACTATATGTCATTCGCTCAGGCGGTCATTTTCCGGGGAGCAGGATTAAGCATTATCTGGCCGCAGTTGCTGACGATGATTGCTCTTGGGGCGATTTTCTTCAGCGCGAGTCTGGCGCTGTTCCGTCGTTCAATAGCCGTCAGTCACTGATTAAAGAGGCTCAATTGGTATCGTTCTCAGGTTTCGTCTCGTTCCCACGCTCCCGCGTGGTAATGCAGACGGAAGATGAATAATAGGTAGCAGCCGTTACCCGCTCTGGCAGAAAGAGGGAATGTCCTCGTTCCCACGCTCCTGCGTGGTAATGCAGACGGAAGATGAATAATAGTTAGCAGCCGTTACCCACTCTGGCAGAAAGGGGAATGGCCTCGTTCCCACGCTCCTGCGTGGTAATGCATACGGAACATGAATAATGGGTAGCAGCCTTTACCCGCTCTGGCAGAAAAGGTGGAATAGCCTCGTTCCCACGCTCCTGCGTGGTAATGCAGACGGAACATGAATAATGGGTAGCAGCCGTTACCCACTCTGGCACCAGCTCTGGCAGAAAGGGGGAATAACCTCGTTCCCACGCTCCTGCGTGGTAATGCAGACGGAACATGAATAATGGGTAGCAGCCGTTACCCGCTCTGGCAGAAAAGGTGGAATAGCCTCGTTCCCACGCTCCTGCGTGGTAATGCATACGGAACATGAATAATAGGTAGCAGCTGTTACCCGCTCTGGCAGAAAGGGGAATAACCTCGTTCCCACGCTCCCGCGTGGTAATGCAGACGGAACATGAATAATGGGTAGCAGCCGTTACCCGCTCTGGCAGAAAGAGGGAACAAGTAAAAGGATGAAAAGCATTAAAGCAACGGCTTGATGATCTGTTATCCTGTGAACGTCCTCCCAACATTGACAGCCAAACCGATGATAACACGCTCTTTTTCACCTCCCTGGTGGGCAAAAAATCCACATGTGCAGACCATTTTACCGGTGCTTACAACGGTGGTTTCGCCCGCGCTATCGCGTCAACGACTGGAGTTAAGCGATGGTGACTTTATCGATCTTGACTGGTTGGGTGACCCTAAGAATGCCAGTAGCATCGTGGTTATTTTACATGGCCTGGAAGGCAGCGCCGATTCCCATTATGTCCGCCGTTTACTAAGAGATTGTCAGCAGGCAGGTCTGTGTGCTGTTGTGCATCATCATCGGGGTTGTTCAGGCGAGCCGAATCGTCTGGCGCGTAGTTATCATAGCGGAGATACGCAAGATATCAGTGACACCCTGCAGCATCTCCGGCAACATTTTCCGCAAGCAAAACTGTTCGCTGTCGGTTACAGCTTAGGCGGTAATGTACTGGCTAAATATTTGGGTGAGATGCAGGGAAATAGCGCGATAGAACGTGCGGTGGTCGTTTCGGCCCCTCTGATGTTAGCCGCCTGTGCCAAACGGCTGGAAAAGGGCGCGTCGAGGTTTTATCAATGGTATCTGATTAAGGAGCTTCGGGATAAACTTATCGGTAAATTTCATCAGGGAACGATAGTTGATCAGGCATCCGTGACACTGAAGCAGGTCGGCAGGTTGAAAACCTTTTATCAGTTTGACCATCTGGTGACGGCGCCACTGCATGGTTTTGCAGGGGTTGATGATTATTATGCCCAATCAAGCGGGCTGCCGTTTCTGGCGACAATTAAACGGCCGACGTTAGTCATACACGCCGCTGACGACCCGCTAATGAATGCTGATGTAATCCCCGCAGCAAACCAGTGCGCTCCTGCTGTAACCTATGAACTGCATCAACATGGCGGACACGTCGGATTTATCGACGGCGGTACGCCATTCAGGCCTCGCTTTTATCTGGAGCAACGTATTATCGGGTTTTTGATGGAAGAGCCGAAAGCAGTAGCTAGTGGTTAAACGTGGCTGCGCCACTTGCCAGAACGTCGCTGCGCGACTGCCAGAAAAAGATTAAAGCCGTTGCTCGTTGTTCGAACGTCACAAAAGGCGTGACTTGCTTGTCGCTCGAAAGAGCAAAGGAAGAATCGTTAGAAATTTCTACTATCCAGCTCTACCAAATACAGTACGTCACGTGTATGAATAAACAGTATATTTTGTTTATCGCAGCGGTTATGCTCGTTTAATCGTTTGAGAAGGCTCGTTTTGCTGCTGGCATCATTAGCAAAACATCAGAAAAACAAAGGGATAGGTCAAAACGCTGGCGGGATAGTACGCCAGGGACGGAATGCAACTGCGCATTCTCGTTTTTGTCTTAAAGGAGATTACGATGACCGTTTTTTCCTCTTTATTATCTGATGGTTACCCTTCTTTTTGTTAATATCGTCTGGCATGCATATGCGCCAGCGTAGTATTAAAATGTTATAAATCACTATGAACAAGCATCTTATTAAAAAAATTGCAGATGATCTTAGAATCGCCGCTGAAGGTGCTCTACCTCCAGGTGATAGATCTCAATTTCTTGGTTTCCGAATGCATGATGGTGTTGCCTATAGCTTAACAAATGAAGCCGCCAGAACTTTTAACGAAGTAATATCTAAACTTCTCGGACAAAATCAATTTTCGAAGAAGTTCTCATCGAAATACATTGAGAAGAAGCTAAAAACTGTCTTTGCTGAATTGCTCTCAAATCAAGCGTGTAATCTTGAAAGGAAAATAAGTGATCTAGGAGAAGAGTTATCTAGGTTCGATCAGAATAACTTTGTCTTTCTCAAAGTTGAAGGAATAGTATTATCTGCTTGCTTGTCTATAGGGAAGGTTCGCTTTGTACCGGGTGACGAATATCTAATACAAAACATAAACGATAAGTCCAGTGCAATAATTAAAACATCAAAGAATGATGAAGAATCCAAGAAAAGCTTTCAGGAACTTATCGCACAACAAAGTAGAAGCGAATTCCAAGGGGGGTGTGTTGGGGTTGTTGAGGTAAATGCTGAACCAATTAGAGCGTTTGAATACGCTAAAGAGGAAGTCCGACGTGCAATTGATCTGCTTAGGTTTTCAACAAAAGCCATTTATCCTTTGTCAGAGGATATTCGCATTGGTCTTAAGGGAGATCATCCAAAAACTCAAAGACAAGGTTTTATCGCCTCCGAAACCGGCTTTAACACGCAGGGTGATTCTGTTGGCTCTGTTCGGCCATTTGATATTAACGAAGATGCAATCCGAAGAATGGATGAAATCGGTGTTTTTCTCGTTTCAGATGCATTGTCGAAAAGACAAACAAATAATCTAGAAGAGGCTTTGATAAGAGCTATTCATTGGTTTTCAGTTGCACTTACCCAGAACGAGTCAAGCAATGCATTTCTGTTCTTAATAGTTGCACTTGAGTCACTATTCAAAGCAGAAAGAGGCAATTCTATTGGAGGTACTGTCGCCGAATCGGTAGCTTTCATTATGGCTGACAATCTCGAAGGACGAAAACAATTAATATCATTAGTGCGGGATTACTACGGCAAAAGAAGTGGTGTCGCACATGGAGGCAATAAGTCTATATCTGATTCAGAGCTATTCACCCTCATTAATATAGTTGGTACTACGATTATGGTCGTCATTGAAAAGCTAAGAGATTTCAACTCCCAAAAAGAGTTAATGGGCTGGATTGAAGAGATGAAACTAAAGTGATTTATAACAAGGCCAATCACGGCGACAGCTTTTTCGTTGCGGCTTCGCCTTCACTACAAAGCTGCGCGTGTTGGCAGCGTTATGACTCACTACATAAATGAAATTCAGTAGGATATTTAAAGAAACCAAATTACTTTGGCCGAGAAGAATTGAAATTTCAGACGGAGAACTTCGATCAGACAATGGTGGCTTTTTTCCTCAACTTAGTAAGGTCTGGGATCAAGCCGAAGAAAGAGCAGAATCGTGGAGTGATTGGCATCAATTAATGGTTTGGTGCATCTTCTGTGGATTGCATAAACTGGCTCGCGAGTCTCTGGAAAGAAACGAAACCTCTGTGAGTATACAAGACATAGATAAAGGGTATGTTCAAAGTAAATTTAAGGAAAATTTATTTTCTAATGGTTGCGGTTACGGGCGGCAAATGAAGCGAGCATACGTTAATGACCTCAAGCCATAACAAAGCTATCAAATTGACGGCTTTTCCGTCGCTTGTTTTGTGGTTTAACGCTACGCTACCACAAAACAATCAGCTCCAAAGCCGCAATTTATAGCGGCGTTATGCAATTGTAGAGTTAATCTAGAATATGCCGAAATTTATACCCAAAATGACCGATCAAAAAGAGGCAATCGAAAAGCTATCTTGTGCTGGCGTTCCAGTAATAGAGCGAGCGTATGGGTTTCGAGTGACACTGCCACCGATCAAAGATGAAGAAAGCTCATTTATAGAATGTGGAACAGAGCATGATGGATCTATTTCACTTTCAATGCCAAATCCCAAAACAAAACGAGCGGAATGGTTTTTTCGATTCGATTTTATTGAAGCTTCACAGCTGGTTGTCGAATCATTCTCTGTATTGAATGCTGGCTACTCTACACAGGAATTTGTTGAGAGTATGAAGTCAGTTAATGAGCAGTATGATCGCGAGTCATTAGTAAAACGGTTGGAGCAACAAGAACTAGATTTTCAAGAGTATCTAAAGAAAAGTAGCTAAATGCATAACAGTTTGCTACACGCTGACACATACCGCTACGCTCGTTTTTGTGTCTGTCGCTACGCTCCATTCTTACACAAAACCGCTCTCCGCAGTATGTGTAGGTGAGCAAGGCGTTATGCTCTGAAACATGGAAGATCACTATGATTGAAGTTTTGAAGGAAAGCTGGTCGGAATTCTTGGTGCGCCTAAAGCCTTTGGTAATAGCAACCTTTCCGTGGATACTCGCAGTTGTAGCCCTCGGTGCTGTTTCTACTTCATTTAGTGAGAGCTTAAATGGCTTTGCAGTTTTTCTGCTTTCTGTAGTAGAAATAGTTCTTCAGGCCATGGTTGCTTTTGCGGGCCTTCAAGTTCTATTTAGGGCTAGAGGTGAGGAGGTTGCAGTTACATCCAGCAAAATTATCATCTACGTAGTTGCAGCAGTCTACATAGGAATAGCTACGATGCTAGGCATGATGTTCTTTATAATTCCAGGCATCATTATCATGGCTGCTTCATTCTTTGCTCCAATCTATATATTGCAAGAGGGGCAAGGCCCAATAGAAGCAGTGGCCTCAAGCGCTTCCTTGCTACAAGGCAAGGTTTTCCATGTCACCTTGCTTCTCTCTGGTGTCTGGCTTGCCATTTATGCATTTGAGTATGTTGTAGGCTTAATCTTTGGCGTGCTCCCGGTTCCCGGCGTCTTAACGAACGCCTTTACATCTAGCCTACTCCTACTCGTAGGTTTAGTAACTTTACCTGTTATGGTCCATCTCAAAACGCACCTTGTAGCGGAGCATAACAAGCAAATGCAGCCGACGCCTGACGGCGCCAGCTGACTTGGGCGTTATGCATTTCCGTAAGCTGGAGAAATCAGTGAACCCAATCTACGACGCTAATAATATTTTCGCGAAGATTATTGCTGGAGAGGCCCCCTGTGTAAAGGTCTATGAGGATGATTTAACGCTCGCATTCATGGATATAATGCCGCAGAAGGATGGTCACGTATTAGTAGTACCCAAGGAACAAGCGGTCACAATTTACGATCTGTCTGCAGAAGCTGCTCAAGCATGCATGCTAACCGTTCAGAAAATAGGTAAAGCTCTCGAGCGCGCTATGGGGGTGACTGGGTCAACCATATTCCAGCACAATGGCTCTTCTGCCGGTCAAACTGTGGGGCATTTTCATTTTCATGTTTTTCCAGGTCCTTTGTTGGTGATAAAAGACCATGGCGTACAGTTTGAAGAGGTTCGGAAGCTTGAAGAGATAGCTGCGTTAATCATTGCACAATTAGAAAGTCCACATGCATAACAAAGCCATCAAAACCGACGCTCATACCTCGCGCCTCCGGCTCCATTTCGTGGGCACGCGTGCTGCAAGCGTTAGAAGTCCAAAGTGAACTATGGCAAGTCATCGAGAAATGGGAGCATTAGTTAATGACCTTACCCAGTCATTAAATTCGCGCAATAACGACTATCTTGGTTACTGGGCTACAGGTCAGTTATATAAATTGGCCAAAGATAATGGTGTGCTGCATGTAAAAATCGATGTGCTAAATGGGGAGCTTGAACCTTATTCAGACCACATGAGAAACTTAGTCGAGACATATCGTGATAAATTGAATAAGCAACTGGAAGCTAGAAAAATCAATAGTGATAAAGTTTCTTCATTCATTGTGGGTTTTGATTTTGAACAGGAATACGATCCAATTTTGCATCGTTGGGTTAATCCTGGGAATCCGTATACCCTCTCAGTTTCAATCACTTCGAAATTGGGTCATATTTATAATGGTAAGGCTGGTGGTTACTGCAAACCACATGATAAGTCTATAGAGCAAAGAAGAAATGGCTTCTAACAAACAGCAGCATCGGAACAATTTTCGCTTCGCGATATGTGAAGGTCGAAAATTCTAAGAGTTTTAAATATGAATGAAGATCCTAAATTAGAAGTTTCACCTTTGTCCCAGGATATATCCAGCGGAGGAAAAACAATTACTGTTGATATCTATCGTTTGGAAGGTGAGGAGGAGTGGGCTTTAGAGGTCGTTGATGAGTTTAATAACTCCACTGTCTGGGATGAGTTCTTTGTAACTGAGGCGTCCGCCCTGACAGAAGCCAAGAAGGCCATCTTGGAAGAACGAATTTCTACATTTATAGGCCCAGAAGATGGCAAGAGCGATGGTAAGAACTGGAAGTAAACACCTTGAGATCACATAACAGATCGCTCAAATTCGTTCCGGCCAGAAAAGGCGTGGTCTCCACCGCACTCGCTAATGCTCGCCGTTGAGCGGGGCGTTAAATTCCTATGATCATATTTGCAGTTACAAAAGAAGGGTTTCGAGAGTTGGAACCAGTGATTAAAACAGGTAAGTATCCTGTTTGGGTTGGCGGCATTGTCTTTAGTGAGTCTGAGTTGGATCGCTATAGAGAAATGGATATAGATATTACAAATTTCAGCTATGAAATAGACCCGGCAAATGACGAAGAGCTAGATGGTGCTCTGGCAACGATTGCGGAGCATCACCCGGATGAAAGGATTTGGTTAGAATGTCGGCCATAAATTTAACAAAAGCAGTTTGTTGGAGAGCCTCTCCGCTCCTTCAATGCTACAAGACGCCCGCAGCTGCGGGCGGAAAAAAACTGGAATGCATTCAAAGGGTGGCCTCAAATTCGAGCGAACATATTCGGCATGGAGATCCCAAAAGGATGTATTTTTAGCCCGCGTGTTATCGCCCCTTAGTGGGAAGTTATAAGCCAATGAATAGACTCAAACAGCTGTTGCTACCACTTCCAGTACCTGTTTTAGTTGCTTGTGGTGACTCAAATATTGTCAGTGAACGAGGCGTCTATTGGAAATAGCGAACTTGAATCTCTTGTCCCTATAGGATCATCAAAAAAGGGAGTCTTGCTTAACACCCTCGAGGGTTGCTCACACCGCTGCCGCAGTCCTTCAGTCAGAAGGTGATAAGCCTGTGCTTTGTTGCGTAAACAAGATATCTTTAGCGAATGAAAAGAATACTTCTATTTTTTGCTGCTGTATTCCAGATTCTTGGATCAAGTCTTCCTACGGTTTTCAATTGGGGGCAGTCTATTGCTCAGCGCTCAGAACAAGCCAATGCTATTATTACACCGCCTGGCTTTGCCTTTTCTATATGGGGCCCTATTTTTCTGCTGGGACTCGTTTTAGGTGTATATAGTTTGCTCCGGAGGCAAAAAAACAACTTACTTATTGATAAAGTTGCCTGGCCTGCGATCTTGCTTTTCATACTATGCGGCTCTTGGGGGCTATGGGTTCCCTTTTATGGTACGGATTTTATTAGTTTCGTAGTGATAGCGGGCATGGCTTTTATTGGCGTATTTATCATGTTTGCTATAGGCAATCCCAGTCAGTACGCTGCATCAGATAAGTGGTGTGTTATATTCCCCGTCACCTTATTAGCAGGTTGGATCATGGCGGCCGCGAGTATATCAGTCGTTGCTGTTGCTAAATTTTATAGCATCACATTTGTAAATCCAGATAGTCTGATTGTTACTTTACCTGTTTTATGTTCTTTAGTAGGTATCGTCAGCTTTACAGTCTTCAAAACGCACAATTTTCTATATGTTTTAGCGCCTGTCTGGGCGCTATCGACACTCTCATATGATAAATATACGCAAAATAGTTCATTAGATATTGCGTTAGCAGCAGCTATTGGTGCGGTTGTTTTGTTATGTGTAGCGGTGTTTAGTCGTCGGTCATTAGATATCAAAAGCTCGCAATGAAACAATCTAACCAAAAAGATCTAACTAAAGGTGCTATCCCCATTACGATGGCAATGTTTGCATTGCCCACCCTCGGCTCGTCTGTATTGCAATCACTCAATGGGTCCATCAATGCAGTATGGGTAGGGCGGTTTATTGGTGAAGACGCCTTGGCTGCGACGACAAACGGAAATATCGTGATGTTCTTGCTGATATCTTTTGTGTTTGGCATTGGTATGGCGGCGACTATTCTGATTGGTCAATCCGTAGGGCGTGGCGACAATGTAATGGCCAAACGCGTCATGGCAACCGCTGTCGGAAGTATTGTCCCTTTTAGTGCCTTTGTTGCCCTCATTGGCTGGATATTCGCGCCAGAAATGCTTGGCCTTTTGGGTACGCCAAGTGGTTCTGAGGGATTAGCTCTGACGTATTTGCGTGTAATTTTTGTAGCGATGCCCGCAACTTTGACCTTTACATTGGTCATGATGGCGCTTCGCGGTTCAGGCGATTCAGTGACACCACTTTGGTTTATGGCTCTCTCTGCACTCATTGATCTTGGTTTAAACCCAGCTTTGATACTCGGTCTGGGGCCATTACCGCAACTCGGTATTTTCGGTTCTGCGCTATCGACGGTAATAGCAAATTCAATTGCATTGGTTTTAATGATCGCACTCTTATACCGGCGCCAATCGCCACTGACACTGCGAGGCGCTGAACTTGGTTACCTTGTACCAAACCGCGAGATCTTATCATCTTTGGTTAAAAAGGGACTGCCAATGGGTCTGCAGATGATTGTGATATCATCTGCGGCGTTGTCCATGCTGACCCTGATAAACCGCGAAGGCGTAGAGACGACTGCGGCATATGGCGCTACCCAGCAGCTGTGGACCTATATCCAGATGCCAGCGATGGCGTTAAGTGCTGCAGCCAGCGCTATGGCCGCGCAAAATATTGGGGCCGGACGGTGGGATCGTGTATCACATATCACGAAATGGGGGATTATCTTCAATTTAGTGATAACGAGCTTGTTGGTGATTATTTTAACCTTATTCGATACCAGGGTTCTTAGTTTGTTCCTGGGATCGGACAGTGACGCAATGACCGTTGGACGACATATTCAACTGCTTGCAACCTGGGGATATGTCTTCTTTGGTATAGGTATGGTCCTGTTCGGATCAATGCGCGCAAATGGATACGTTATCGCACCGTTAATTGTGATGATTGTTACCATGTATCCGGTTCGTCTTGGCTTCGCATTCGGTCTTCAGCCCATATTGGGTGCGGACGCCCTTTGGTTATCGTTCCCAGTAGGAATGGTAACAACGGCAGCGCTTGCCGCTTGGCTTTACTTTCGCGGCACGTGGCGCGAAGGCAAAATGATGGCGCAATCCGAAGCCTCTCATATGAGCGAAACCTATCGTACCGAAGGTGGCCACTGCCCATCAGGAAAAGATCTCGTAACGACGTCGACTTAAGGATATTTGGGACCAGGTTAAAAACTATTAAGAGTAGCCTGCCACATCGTGGTTCCGTAGCGGAAAGTAAGCTTTTTTTACTGACCCTAAATACTTCGCTAAGTTGGGCGTTATGGTTTTTATCGAAATAAGCAGATTCTATGACAATATCGTTTGAAACTGAGAGGTTGAGAGTCGTTGAAGTTTCAGGTGAGCTGTCTTTAACTGAACGCTCAGTTCTGCTTGAACAGATACCTGATATTTTAACTCCATTAGTCGTTGAAAACTTGCCTCCATATTTTCATAGTATTACTTCTTGCGAATTGGCGGGGACCTGGCTCGATCGGATGTTGTCGGATAGTCGGCTACTTCAAGTGAAATCCCAAACGCACAAGTTAATCGGTTTTCTGTTTGCCTATGTAGAAAATGAAAGCAATGTGCATATAGGTTATTTACTCAGTGAAGAATATTGGGGTCAAGGCTTGGCGAGTGAATTATTGAGAAGCTTTATCGAAGAAGTATCAAAAATTGAACCGTGGTCAAAACTTATCGGTGGTGTCGAAACATCTAATGCTGCTTCAGCTAACCTTCTTAAAAAGTTAGGTTTTGTCGGGCGACCTGCAAATGAAAGTGATGTGGTTTTTTATGAAGTAACGATTCCCAGGCCACAATCATAACAAGCAGATTCGCAACGCTTGGCACTTTCAGTTTGGATCGGCTCCAGTGATTAGGTCACACTGGTTTCAGTTGATGGAAGCGTTGTTCATTACTTAATTGGGCGTTAGCCAGTGTCATCGGGGGCGAATATGAATTATCCAGCAGAGATCGAGGCCGATTGGAGTCAATATATGAAGCTGAGGGAGTCAGGTCTTAAAAAACAGGCTAATAGAGCTTTGTTGGATATTGTGCAAAAGATTGAAAATATCGGGCCTGAACAGTTCAAGGTATTTCTGTATTCACTTTGCGAAGACGGGTTAGGTAAAAATTACAGTAGCAGAATACAGCACCCGATTTTTGTGAAATGCATTCTTCCATTGCTGTTAAAAGGGTTTGAGTCGGGATCAGCGACGGAACTCGTGTATTTAGCCAAGGCGAATCAGTCTGGATTTGGTAAAGAGGTATATAAAGCAACGGGAGGGGTTAGCAATCGAGATTTGCTTAAAAAAGCCTTATCAGCAGACCCTGAGAACATAGTTGCAAAAAATATGTTGGCGGCAGACTATGTAGAAGCGCTATATTTTGGGGCGCATCATTTACCTGATGCGCTGATTACAGATTTACAAACAGCGAACTCACTAATCAAAGAATCAGCAGCATTCTTTCTGGAGAATGCTGGTTGTATTGCAGAGCAACTGATTGAAGGACATAAATACTATTCCAGGCTTTATAAAGACTATGAAGCGTGGTCTTCTGGAAATTATACTGATGACTTTGGTAAATGGTGTGAAAAAAACAAGCGAGAATACAGCTGGGTAAAATCGTATTACTACAAATGAAGGCACAGATTGATAATGCGTTATGTGATTCTGAGAACAGAGTCGGTTTCTGTGACTGTGACTGACATGGTTGAAATATCTTCTGAGATTAAAAAAATAAAGCGAATCGGTAACACATCCTTCACTATTCTCAGTTGACCTAAGGGGTGGAAGGAAAAGCGCGAAGTAAAAGCACGAAGTAAAAACAGACTGACCTATTCTCTGTTTCTCTCATCTGGTGGCACAAATTTATTGTGCCACGACAGAGCCCCTATTCGAGGCTGTCTTCAGTTCATAGCGATACCACCGACTCTGCCTCCTGTGATGGTTCAATCAACACTACCTACCTGAATGTAAAACACAGATTGTGTCTGGCTGGCATGTTGTGCCAGACAATCCATTGTGCGATTCCGACCAGGGCCAAACTAAGGTAAAGCACGTTGGCGTAGCCGTAGTTTTCTGCCAGGACTAAGGATAGGCTGGACAGCACAAAACCTGTCATGGAGGATAGTGAATATTGTAAGGTGTAATCGGTTCCTGCAGTATGCGGTTGGGATTTGTCCATCATCATCGTAGCCAGCATGGTTGAACTGGCTCCAAAGGCAAACATGAGTAGCCCAATGGCGACATATGCCAACAGGGCCTGGTCGCTACCGTGGGCGATAGGCAAGAGTGCGATAACAGCAATACCAACCAATACATTAGCGAATAGCATGGCAAGCTTTCGCTCAACATAATGCATGATAATGCCTGCAGATACAGCGCCAATAATGGAAATAATGGCACCGAGAATACTGGTAGCAAATCCGATGCGATCTAATGACCAGCTCATATCCACTAACATGGGGCTGATAAGGGCATAAGCGCTTGATATTCCTAAAGTATAAGTCATAACGATAGCCATCCAGCCAAACGCCTGAGGGCGTTTGAAAAAGCCAGTCAGGTCCCGATAGGAGACCGTTGGCACGACTGAATCCTTTGTTGGGGATGGTTCCTGATAGCGCCAGATGTTGAGAAGAGGCAGCATTGTGGCTACAGCCAGCACATATAAACTTGCCTGCCACCCAAGGTAAGCGTAACAGACTAACACTCCGCCGCCGCCAATCAGGTTGCCGATAAACCCTCCGGCTATTTGAATACTGTTACCAAAGCCGCGTTCCTGTGGCGTTAGCATATTGACGCCTAATGCATCTGCCGCAATATCCTGCGTAGCGGAAAACATCGAAAACAGCGCAAAGATAATCATCAATTGGCTGAACTGACTGCTGATGGAAAAGGTCGCGGCACTGGCTAAAGTGAGGATCATGCACGTCTGTAGTAACAATAGCCAGCCGCGGTAATGGCCGTATTGAGTCAGCCCGAAACGGTCAATCAACGGTGCCCATAAAAACTTGATCGACCAGATAAATCCCAGGGTATACACCGTGCTAATCTGGCTGAGCGATGCCCCCTGATCCCGTAAAATGGCGGGAACCGCGGTGATTATAAAGCCTAACCCAAGAAACTGAGTGATATAAAGCCCTGCCAGCAAGGTGAATTTACGTGAGGATTTAAGACGGTGATACATACGCAGAGCCTCATTCAGTGATTAATATTAAGCGGTGATGGCGCCAGGGCCTGCTTTAATAATGTCGGTTTCGCTCATACCGGCACGCCAGTGGGAAAATGCGACTATTCTCTCCACGGGTATTTGCAACGCTTGACGCAGGTAATGCTGGACGTCCCGAAAGGCTGAGTACTCTGCGCCAACCCAGCAGAATATCTGCTCATCAGGGGAGGGGATGGTGATCTGGCGCACGGCGTCGATGAGCTGGTGAGTACTGCCCGCTGGCTGGCCATCGCGACTTAACCAACGTATCGCTATACCTTCAGGACCCTGTAATGCCTGCTTCTCGTCCGGGTTATCTATCTCGATCAGGGCGATGCCTCTGGCATTTTTTGGCAGGGTTTCAAGGATGCGCGCAATACCTGGTAGCCCGGTTTCATCTCCAGCTAATAAATACCATTCTGCCTGTTTGGGGCCGTGGGCATTGGGGCCGATAATACCGACGACATCACCTGATTCGGCGTGTTTTGCCCATTGATTCCCCAAACCTGAGACGCCGTCATGCAACACAAAATCAATGGTGAGGGTGTTGCTGCTTAAGTCGATCGCGCGAATGGTATAGATCCGCGATGGAAGCTTGACCGGTGTTGGCCAGATAACCTTTCCCTGGTCATCGAGTTCAGGCCATTGGGGGTGCTCAACGCCTTTGGGCTGGAAGAGTAAGCGACAGTGAATCTGGTCGGAGACGGCAAAACGTTCTAAGTGATCACCGCTAAAGGTAATGCGCCGCATCCGGGGCGTCAGATGTTGTGTAGCGACAACCGTTAATATACGTAAGTCTGGTGGTGTAACCGTACCGGCTTTATCTCCCTGCCACTGAATCTGTAAGTCATCTCCCGGTACCGCAAAGTCGATAATACCTGTCAGGTCCGCTTTAATCCGGTTAAAGGCACCAGCCCCCTGTGCCTGGATGCAAACCTCCAGTGTTTCCTCAGTGCAGCCAATATGACCACAGCCAAAGGGAGTTTCAATTAAATAGCCCATCTCATCGACAGTTAACTTAACATCGTGTATCCGTAGGGATGCCAGAATTGTGTTTAAATGCTCTGCTGCACCCGGTAACGGAATGCTTACTGAGGCTTTCAATAAGGTCGTATCACGCATAGCGTTCTCATTGTATGTCATTGTCTGTATTTGCCAGATCATGCGGTTGAGCGCAGGCTTGCCTTACCACTGATAACGTGCGCCGAGCAAGAACGTTCGGCCCTGTCCGCGCTGGCAGTAGAAGTTATAGGTGCAGCTTGCGTAATAGTCTTTATCGCTAAGGTTGGTCATGTTTAGCGTAATTTCGGCACCTTCCAGGTCTGGGCTTAGTGTTGCCAGGTCGTAGCGTAATGCTGCGTCTAATACACTGTAACCATCACTCTTAATCGTATTAGCGTCATCCGCATAGCTACTGCCTACGTAACGTGCGCCCGCACCGATTGTCAGGCCTTTCAGGTGGCCCTGGCTGAGATGATAATTAGCCCAAAGGGAGCCATAGAGTTCCGGTACGGCTTGTGGGCGATTACCTTGATTGGCGGCTACAGTTGTTTCACTCACTTCTGCATCCAGTTGGGTTAACGCCCCGATGAGCTCCAGATTTTCCGTAGCCCGGCCTCTTACCTCAAGTTCTGCACCGCGGGAGCGTATTTCACCCAGCTGTACGTTGAATCCTGGCGTCGGACTGGGTGTTAAGACATTCTCCTGATGAATATCAAAGGCCGAAAGCGTGAGGAGGATATCCGTATCGAATGGCTGGTATTTTACGCCGATTTCCCATTGATTCGCTTCGGTTGGTACAAAGGGGGCACCATGTTCATCGACACCAATGGTCGGTTCAAATGAGGTTGCATAGCTCACAAAAGGGGTTATGCCGTTGGTGAACTGATAGCTTAGTCCTGAGCGATAGCTGGTTGCACTGTCTGACTGAGAGCTTTTAGTGCTGGCTAAACGGTTTTTTGTATTCTGTTTCGTCCAGTCTCTGCGTACCCCTAACAGTACTGTCAATTGCTCCGTTGTGAACTGTTCCTGCAGATATACGCCGGTCTGTTCCAGTGTTTGTTCATTATCAATGATGGTTGTCAGGGCCGGGGTTTTAATATTATAAACGGGTGAGAGTACATCCAGGTCCGGAGCGGCACCAAAAAGATACTGCCAGTTACTCGTGGATTTCTGATGCCCCAGACCCAGGGTAAAGGTGTGTTGCACGGCTCCGGTATCGAAGAAAAACTCTACAGCATTGTCCGTGGTAATGTTGTCTGCATCTTCGATAGAGTGTGCCGCCTGGCGTGGCAGTAAACCGTCTTTGGTTATAGCTGCCGCCATTTGTAACCCCCGAAAATCCAGGTCGAGGTTAAAGTAACGCGCTGCAGAGCGGATCTTTATTTTACGGTTGAAGCGATGCTGAAATTCATAACCTAAGGCATATTGTTCGCGATCATACATGTCAAAGCCCGGATCACCGACATTAAGGTCGCCTTTCAGTGCCGAACGGTAGGCTGCGGGTGCCCGGTCGCTGGGGTAGGTCGAGTTGAAGTAGCCGGACTCCGGGTCTTGTTGATAAAACCCACGTAAGACGAGTTCTGTATTTTCGTCTGGCTGCCAGCGAATGGTTGGGGAAACGGCCTGTCGCTCTTCCTCTACGTCGTCATATTCTGTGTCACTTTTACGAGCGATCCCTGACACGCTGTATTGCCAGGTGTCGGCCTCATTTAAAGCGCCCTGGCTGGTGAATCCGGCCTGCACCCGGTCGTGGCTCCCCATTTCTAAACGCACTTCGTGCGATGCTTCGCTGCTGGGCTTCCGGCTCACTTGATTGATAAGTCCGCCAGGGCCGCTCTGACCATACAACGTTGCGGAAGGCCCTTTCAACACATCGACATGATCCAGTAACGAGGCGTCTATTGAGGGTAAGCCAAAGGCCTGTCCTCTGGGAAGCTTCATTCCATCAAGGAAGTCTGCAATGCGGGTGGTCGTACCAAAACCACCAAAACCCCGTAAGAACACACTGTCGTAACGGCTGGTATTGTCGGTAGTGGAGAGAACACCTGAACTGTAATTCAACGCTTGCCGAACAGATTGAACATTCTGATCATCCATCTGCTTCTTGGTAATAACGGAAACTGACTGCGGGGTAGTAGCAAGGTCTGAGCTGCTCTTGGTCGCACTGTCTGAGACTTCAGAAAAGTAGCGATCTTCTGACGATGAGTTCGGTAGTGCCTGTTCTTCTACCATGATGTTGGGAAGCGTATATTCCTGCGCTACGGCGCAGTTTGCGGTCGCCCCGAGTAGGATAGATGCGCCGATAAGCATCTGTTTTTTAAGCATAGGTGATGTCGACATATGTTAATCAGCCTTCACATTTATCTTTAATTGATATTGATTCGCATTTACATTGAAGCGAAATATAAACCAAACGGGACGTTACCGTCCAGTTATTTTTTGTGCCGTGAATTTTGACTGACATCCCATGTGAGTCAGGTACAATGCCTTTTTTTAATCGTTGCACCGGTTCAAATAAGAGGGACCGTTAACGCTATTGGTGAAGATCAGGGGTAGGCAGAGTCTCCATGGCAGACACAGCAAAGAACAAACGACGCACCGGACGCCCTTCTAAACAAAACGCTGAAGAGATGTCGGTTAAAATTATTGAGGTAGCAACGCAGTTATTTGCCAAACAAGGGTTTGCCGCGACCTCAATGGAGCAGGTAGCGGCAGCCTGTGGCTCAGGAAAAGATACAATCTATCGGCGTTTCCCCTCCAAGGTCGTGCTATTTCAGGCGGTTGTGTCGCGGATGCAACAGAGAACCTTAGCGTGGCTGGAACAGGAAATTGACAAGACAGACGATGAGGGTGACGCGCTGACGCGGCTAAAACAGATCGCACGCTGGTTTTTAAGCGTCAACCTGGAAGATGAAATGGTGGCTTTTAAGCGGGTGGCGGTGAGCGAATCGGTTGTATTTGGCGATGACAAATCCACTCAGAATACGGCTGACCCCATTATGAATCGCCTCGTCGATCTGGTATCAGAAGCTCAGACTCTTGGTCAACTGTGTGCGAATCAGCCGTCCAGCGTGCTGGCGGAGCATTTGCTTCATGCAATCGTCTTCGGCCCTTCAAATGACGCCATGCTGGGTTTTCAACCCTTTGCCGATGAAGCTGAGCAAGAGGCCTATTTTGAACGAGCCTGGCAACTTTTTTTATACGGTGCTGCTAAGCATTAGAGAGCGTTTCTTAAGAAGAAAAAATTAAAAAATAAAAAGGGGGACCGGTTTATTTTCTACTCCACTTTTTTTACTCCATTTTTTCAGCAAGCGACGCAGTCGCGTCTAACCACGGGCTAGTCGCTGCCTTCCATCGTTTTTTCCAGCCCATGTAGCAAGTTATTAACCTTGTTATAGGTCTCCTGATACTCATCCCCCGTGACTGAATCTGCCACTATGCCGCCGCCAGCCCAGCAGTGGATTTTGTCGTTCTGGCAGATCAGGGTGCGGATGGTGATGCTGGTGTCCAGCTGGCCGGAGAAACTGAGGTAGCCGATAGAGCCGCAGTAGATGGAGCGGCGGTGGGGCTCCAGTTCTTCAATGATCTCCATGGCGCGGATTTTTGGCGCCCCGGTGATTGATCCGCCGGGAAAACTGTGTTCCAGCAGGCTCAGAGGATTGTGATCGCGGGAAAGCTTGCCGGTAATCGTACTGACCAGATGATGGACATTGGCATAGGACTCAACGGCAAATAGCTTTGGTACTCTGACACTGCCAAGCTCGCAGGCTTTGCTGATATCGTTGCGCATCAGGTCGACGATCATCAGGTTTTCTGAACGATCTTTCTCACTGTCGTGCAGTGCCAGTTTAAGCTGTGCATCTTCGGCCGGGTTGGCACCCCGTGGCAGCGTGCCTTTAATGGGTTTAGTGGTCACCCGGCCGTCGCAGACCTCAAGAAACTGTTCCGGCGAGTGCGATAAAATGGCGCCGGTATCGGTTTCTATAAATGCAGAGTAAGGGGTGGGGGCGTGTTCACGCAGCCGTTTATAAGCGCTCCAGGGGTCTCCATGGCAGTCCGCTGTAAACCGCTGTGAAAAGTTAACCTGATAGCAATCTCCGCCCTGAATGTAGTCGCTGATACGGCTGAGTGAATGGTGATACTCAGCCTCTGTCATATTGCTTTGAAATTTAGTTTTCAGGGCGAATGGAGCGTTTTCTTGAGCTGGCGTCGTTTGCAGTAACTGCAGGTAGGTGTCGGCATCGTTCTGGTCAATCAGCGGTGAGGTGACCAGTACGGTGTGTTGTTGCTGATGATCGACAATCACGGCCCAGCCATAGATACCTGCCTGCATATCCGGCAGATCGATATCTTTCTCCGTTTGTTCGGGCAGGGTTTCCAGACAGCGACCCAGGTCGTAAGCAAAATAGCCTAATAAACCGCCGCAGAATGGCAGTGCTTTAATATCAGCCTGTTCGGGGGGCTGGCAGTGTTGCTGATATTTTTCAAACAGACGCTGCAGGTGAAAGAAGGGGTTACCGCTGACCTGTTCATCACCACTGGCAGAACTGATAAGCGTCGTCATCTCACGATAACTGAGTTTGACCAGAGGGTTGGCCGCTATGATATCAAAACGGCCGTAGCGTCCGGCGGGTTTGCCACTGTCCAGATACACCGGCGCTGGCAGGTGTCGGATACGTTCGAAGTAGAGGGTGCTATTAGCCAGATAGGGGAGTGGAAAAAGTCGATACACCCGGTAACCCTTAATGTTTGCCTGTTACCACTGTCAACGTTTGCGGATAACGGGCTGTTATAGATTGTTCACCAGGCTGCTTTTACGCTCTTCTGTGATCAGCGTTCTGAGAGCCTGGCAGAAAAAGGAATTGTAGCGATCCATTAGCGGTAAAGCGAGGTTGATCACGGTTATTTCAGTGTTTTCCGTAGTAGAGGAGGAGTTGTGCGTCACAACAGGATAATATAGCGGTTTTAAATGGTTGTTGTTTTAGCAAGCGTATTTATAGCCACCCTTATTTTATAGCCGTCAGAATCGTTATCATGATTAAACACCCTTATAAGATCCGTCAGCATCAGCTTGATCTTCCCGATCAGCAGGTGAGTTATCAGTTGTATAAGAAAAACACCGGGGGACAGCCGCGTCGGCTTGTGATGTTGCATGGGGCCGGTGTGGCGGGTGAGGATACCTGGGCGGCTATTGCTATGATGCTGACTCAATGGGATGAGATTCTGATTCCTGATCAGCGGGGGACGGGGAACACCCGCTATCCGGATGGTCAGGAGTACCCCTTTGAGGTGAATGAGCTGGTCAATGACCTGAGTGCTCTGGTGGACCATCTGGGCTGGTGGCAGTTCGACCTGGCGGGCTATTCCATGGGCGGGATGGTCGCGCTGCTTTACAAGCAGCGTTATCATGAGCGGGTGCAGAAACAGTATTTAATGGAAGCAGCAGTGCTGGACCGTCCCAGCTGGGAGTCTACTGTTAATCTGCGGTTGCAGTTTAGTGAAGCGGCTGAACAGCTGAAAGGGGACCAGGCGGAAGCAGGAATTAAAGCGTTTCTGGATACGATCTCCCCTAACCGGAAAGTGTCACCGCAGATCGAGTTGTTGACAATCCAGCGTTTGGGCGCACGTCCAGAAGGGTTTGCAAACGCTCTTAATTGCGTGACTCAGGCGATTAATAGCATCGATCGTGAAGTATTAGTGGCAGCGCAGGGGGATGTTACCAGCTTCATCGGTGGCCATAGTGTCGACCTGATGCATCAGTATCAGCGGGATCTGGCCGAGCGCCTGCCTAACTGGCATTACTTCATGGTGCCTGGCACAGATCATTCCCTGCCATTCCAGAAACCACGCCAGATCGCCCGCATTATGGAAACTGAATTGCTGCGTTTCCTTGCCTGATTCATCACATTAAGCCAGACTTTAAGCCTCGCTATGCGGGGCTTTTTTATGCCTGTCTTTGCTGTCAGTATATACCCCTATACTTTTGTAGTATGTTGACAGTTTTTGTCTTTAGTCGTGTTGACGATTATCTTTTTGGGCTGTATTCTGACTTCCAGAATAAGATTGTCGACAATCCATAGAGAAGGTTGTGATGGCAGAGATCATAGAAATAACACAAAGTGCAAGCGAAGTACGAACCCTGGCAGATAAAGTCTGTGAGCAGCTGGTAACCGCTATCGTTCGGGGTGATATCCCGCCGGGCCAGAAGATCAGCGAGCCAGAACTGGCGCGTACTTACGGTATCAGCCGGGGGCCTCTGCGTGAAGCTATTCGTCACCTCGAGGGGTTGCGTCTGGTGGTTCGGATTCCCCATGTGGGAGCACGGGTTGTTTCGCTTTCCCCGGAAGAGCTGGTTGAGATCTACCGCATCCGCGAAGCACTGGAAGGTATGGCCTGCCGACTGGCGGCTGAGAATATGTCGACAGCTGAGATTCAGAGTTTACGTGAGCTGCTTTATCAGCACGAAAGAAATATTGAAGAGATTGATGGTCGGGCCTACTTTCAGAAAGAGGGCGACCTGGACTTTCACTACCGTATCGTTCAATCCAGTAAGAACACTAAGTTGTTTGAGCTTCTGGGGGGAGAACTTTATCACCTGGTACGCATGTACCGCTATCAGTTCAGCGTTTCAAAATCACGTCCGCAGCGCGCTTTGAAGGAACATCATCGCATTCTTGATGCGATTGAAGAGAGGGATGGCGAGCTGGCCGAAATGTTGATGCGCCGCCATATTGGCCGGGCTCGTCGAAATATTGAAGAACGTCTGAACCCAACGAACAAAGAAGAGAGGGAGTAATCCATGAGCAAGTTGACCGCAGGCGGCCGTTTCCGCAAAGCACTTGAAGAAACCCATCCACTACAGATCGTGGGTACTGTTAATGCGTATCACGCCATGATGGCTGAGCGTGTTGGCCATCGCGCTGTGTACCTGTCAGGTGGTGGTATTGCCAACGCTTCTTATGGTCTGCCGGATCTCGGTATGACCACTATGAACGATGTTCTGGAAGACGTTCGCCGTGTATCCAGTGCTGTTGAAACCCCTCTGATTGTCGATATCGATACGGGTTGGGGCGGTGCATTCAATATTGGCCGCACTATTAAGGAAACCATTAAAGCGGGTGCCGCTGGCTGCCATATCGAAGACCAGGTGGCGCAGAAACGTTGCGGCCATCGTCCGAATAAAGAGATCGTCTCTGTTGACGAGATGGTTGACCGTGTTAAGGCAGCAGTTGATGCCAAAACGGATGATGATTTTTTCCTGATCGCCCGGACTGATGCGTTCCAGATGGATGGCCTGAATGCTGCTGTTGACCGTGCTCAGGCATGTCTGGAAGCGGGTGCTGACGCTATCTTTGCTGAAGCCGTACACACCCTGGATGATTACAAAGCCTTTGCGGATGGCATCAACGGTGCGCATCTGCTGGCGAATATCACCGAGTTTGGTGCAACGCCACTGTTCAACACCTCTGAACTGGCGGAAAACGGTGTAACCATGGTGCTTTACCCACTGTCTGCGTTCCGTGCGGCTAACCTGGCTGCCCTGAATGTATTCGAAGCGATTCTGCGTGACGGCGATCAGAAGGCGGTTGTCGATACTATGCAGACCCGTATGGACCTGTATGACTTCCTCAACTACCACGACTTTGAGCAGAAGCTGGATGCGTTGTTTAAGGAAGGCAAAAACAAATAAATAAAGCTGAAGCGCCGGGAAAGAGTTGTTAAAGATCTGTTCGAGATGCTCACTTACGCAAGTAAATTCCGCTATCTCACTGATGTTTACCGGCTCTTTCCTTCGCTCATCACGCTTTACATCTATTCGCAATATCATGTTAGCGAATCAATTTTTATAAAAAGTCAGAGCAAAAAATACTGTAACGGGGAAGCACATTTTCAGGCCCGAAAGCAGAGAGGAGAGATAGGATGGCTGAAGCTAAGAAACTAAGTGGTGCGGGTCTGCGTGGACAATCCGCAGGTGAAACAGCATTGTGTACGGTTGGTCAGTCCGGTGCGGGCCTTACCTACCGTGGCTACGATATCAAAGAACTGGCCGATAAAGCGCAGTTCGAAGAGGTTGCATATCTGCTGCTGTACGGAAAGCTGCCTAATCAGGGTGAGCTGGATGCCTATAAAGCACGTCTAAAAGGGATGCGTGCACTGCCTGACGCTCTGAAAGCCGTACTGGAACAGATTCCTGCTGATGCTCATCCAATGGATGTGATGCGGACCGGTTGCTCTATGCTGGGTAATCTGGAAACAGAGATGGATTTCAGCGAACAGCATGATCATATCGATCGTATGCTGGCGGTTTTCCCGGGCATGATTAACTACTGGTACAACTTCAGCCACAATGGCAAACGTATCGATGTTGAAACGGATGCCGATTCTATTGGCGAGCAGTTCCTCTGGACCCTGCACGATAAAAAGCCTGAACCACTGCACGTTGATGTGATGCATGCTTCTCTGATTCTCTATGCCGAGCACGAGTTTAACGCCTCCACCTTCACCGCACGCGTTTGTGCGTCTACGCTGTCTGACATCCATAGTTGTGTTACCGCGGCGATCGGCTCTCTGCGTGGGCCACTGCACGGTGGAGCAAACGAAGCGGCGATGGCGATGATCGAAGACTGGCGCTCTCCCGATGAAGCTGAGGCTGAAATCATGGGGATGCTGGCGCGTAAAGATAAGATTATGGGCTTTGGCCACGCGATCTACCGTGAATCCGATCCCCGCAATGCGATTATTAAAGAGTGGTCAGGAAAACTCTCCAAGCAGGTGGGCGATGAGTACCTGTATGCGGTGTCTGAACGTGTAGAAGAGGTCATGTGGCGCGAGAAGAAACTGTTCTGTAATGCTGACTTCTTCCATGCCTCCGCTTATAACTTTATGGGCATTCCGACCAAGCTGTTCACCCCGATCTTTGTTTGTTCACGTGCCGCAGGCTGGACTGCTCATGTGATGGAGCAGCGGGCGAACAATCGCATCATCCGTCCATCAGCTGACTACACCGGACCGGACAGTGCTGAGTGGATCGATATCGCCGATCGTGCCTGAGCCGGACTGGCTGAGAGGAAGGGGCTGAAGTGAAGCTCAGTCCTTTCCCTAACTAAGAATTTAATGGTGTGATATGAATACTGAATACCGTAAACCGTTAGCAGGTACCGGCCTGGATTACTTCGACACCCGTGCGGCGGTTGAAGCGATTAAACCCGGTGCTTATGCAACGCTGCCTTATACCTCCCGTGTACTGGCCGAGCAGCTGGTGCGCCGTTGCGAACCGGAAGCACTGACTGATTCCCTTAATCAGCTGATTGAACGTAAACAGGATCTGGATTTTCCCTGGTATCCTGCGCGGGTGGTCTGCCATGACATCCTTGGTCAGACTGCACTGGTTGACCTGGCCGGTCTGCGTGATGCGATCGCCGATCAGGGCGGTGACCCCGCCAAGGTGAACCCGGTTGTGCCAACACAGCTGATTGTTGACCATTCCCTGGCCGTGGAAGCACCTGGATTTGATCCGGATGCATTCCAGAAAAACCGTGATATTGAAGACCGCCGTAACGATGACCGCTTTCACTTTATCGAGTGGTGTAAAACCGCGTTTGATAACGTTGATGTGATCCCTGCGGGTAACGGCATCATGCACCAGATCAACCTGGAGAAGATGTCTCCGGTGATTCAGTCCCGTGATGGTGTCGCGTTCCCGGATACTTGTGTGGGTACTGACAGCCATACGCCTCACGTTGACGCCCTGGGTGTTATCGCCATCGGTGTAGGTGGTCTGGAAGCTGAGACCGTGATGCTGGGTCGTCCATCGATGATGCGTCTGCCGGATATCATCGGCGTTAAGCTGGTGGGCAAGCGTCACCCGGGAATCACCGCGACCGATATCGTATTGGCGATTACTGAGTTTCTGCGTAACGAGAAAGTGGTTTCTTCCTATCTGGAATTCTTCGGTGAAGGTGCTAAGGCACTGACCATCGGTGACCGCGCAACAATTTCTAACATGACACCCGAGTTTGGTGCCTCTGCCGGTATGTTCTATATCGACGAGCAGACTATCGACTACCTGAAGCTGACCGGTCGTGAACCTGAACAGGTTGCCCTGGTTGAACAGTACGCGAAAGAAACCGGCCTCTGGGCTGACGACCTGGTTGACGCACAGTATGAGCGGGTACTGGAGTTTGATCTGTCGACCGTTGTTCGCAACATGGCGGGTCCGTCTAACCCTCATCGCCGTCTGCCAACAACTGCGCTGCACGAGCGTGGTATTGCCAGTGAAGAGATGCTGGCTGCCGGTAAGGTTGAAGAAGCGGAAGGTCTGATGCCTGATGGCGCGGTGATTATCGCAGCTATCACCAGCTGTACCAACACCTCCAATCCGCGCAACGTCGTTGCCGCTGGTCTGGTCGCTAAGAAAGCCAACGAACTGGGACTGATTCGCAAGTCCTGGGTTAAAACCTCGTTTGCACCGGGCTCTAAGGTTGCCAAGTTGTACCTCGAAGAAGCAGGGCTGCTGTCGGAGATGGAAAAACTGGGCTTCGGTATTGTCGGCTATGCCTGCACCACCTGTAACGGTATGTCTGGTGCACTCGATCCTGTGATTCAGCAGGAGATTATTGATCGGGACCTGTACGCGACAGCGGTGCTGTCCGGCAACCGTAACTTTGATGGCCGCATCCATCCGTATGCTAAGCAGGCGTTCCTGGCGTCACCACCGCTGGTCGTCGCTTACGCGATTGCCGGTACTATCCGCTTTGATATCGAAAAAGATAGTCTGGGCATTAATAAAGATGGCAACCCGGTTACGCTGAAAGATATCTGGCCAAGCGATGAAGAGATCGATGCTATCGTTGCGACGGCGGTTAAGCCTGAACAATTTAATCAGATCTATATCCCAATGTTTGATCTGGGGGCAGCCGAGAAATCACCGAGCCCTCTGTATGACTGGCGTCCACAGACTACCTATATCCGTCGTCCTCCCTACTGGGAAGGTGCACTGGCGGGTGAGCGTACCATGAAGGGCATGGTTCCTCTGGCGGTACTGGGTGATAACATCACCACAGACCACCTGTCACCGTCGAATGCGATTCAGGCATCCAGTGCGGCGGGTGAATACTGCGCCAAAATGGGCTTGCCGGAAGAGGACTTCAACTCTTACGCAACTCACCGGGGTGATCACCTGACAGCGCAACGTGCCACCTTTGCTAACCCTAAACTGCTGAACGAGATGTGTCGTGATGAGAATGGCGAAGTGAAGCAGGGGTCTCTGGCACGTATCGAGCCAGAAGGTCAGGAAAGCCGTATGTGGGAAGCGATTGAAACCTATATGGAGCGTAAGCAGCCGCTGATCATTATCGCCGGTGCAGATTACGGTCAGGGTTCCTCCCGTGACTGGGCTGCCAAAGGTGTGCGTCTGGCGGGTGTTGAAACGATTGTGGCGGAAGGCTTCGAGCGTATCCACCGCACCAACCTGGTCGGTATGGGCGTACTGCCGCTGGAATTTAAAGCCGGAGATAACCGCAATACCTATGGCATCGATGGCACAGAAACCTACGATGTGGTTGGCGAGATCAGCCCGCGTTGTGATCTGACAGTGGTGATGACCCGCCGCAATGGTGAGGTGGTCGAGATTCCGGTGACCTGTCGCCTGGATACCGCGGAAGAGGTTCATGTGTACGGCGCTGGTGGTGTATTGCAACGCTTTGCTCAGGACTTCCTGGAAGCCAATACTTAATAGATTGAACGCGCAGGGCCGGACAGAACGGCTGTCTGGCTCTGCTGCTCTTATTAAAGTTTACTGATTAAAGCTTACTGGCTATAGCTTAAAAGTAACACTTGTTACTTTTATAGAGAGTCCTTTGTAGTATCTTAATGAAAACTCTTAATAAGACTATTTATCTTGATGATCTTATTAAGGTTTTTCTGACCATGGGCGTCATTTTCTATGATGCTAAAGAAACAGGAATATAAACATGTCATTCGTTCCCCAGATTAAAATTCCCGCTACCTACATTCGTGGCGGTACCAGTAAAGGTGTGTTCTTCCGTCGTCAGGATCTGCCGGAAGCCGCTCAGCAGCCAGGTGAAGCCCGCGATAAAATTCTGATGCGGGTGATCGGTAGCCCGGACCCTTATGGTCAGCAGATTGACGGTATGGGCGGGGCAACCTCCAGTACCAGCAAAACGGTGATCCTGGATAAGAGTGAACAGCCAGATCACGATGTCGACTATCTGTTTGGTCAGGTGGCTATTGACCGTCCGTTTGTTGACTGGAGCGGTAACTGCGGCAATCTGACGGCGGCAGTGGGTGCTTTTGCGATCATCAGTGGTTTCGTTGATGCAGACCGGATTCCGGAGAATGGTATCTGTACTGTTCGCATCTGGCAGAAAAATATTTCGAAAACCATCATCGCTCACGTGCCGATGTCCAATGGTGAGGTTCAGGAAACCGGCGACTTCGAACTGGATGGTGTGACCTTCCCGGCGGCAGAGGTGCAGGTTGAATTTATGGACCCGGCCGATGGTGAGGGGTCTATGTTCCCAACCAATAATCTGGTTGATGATCTTGAGGTACCGGGAGTTGGTACTTTCAAGGCAACCATGATCAATGCCGGCATTCCAACTATCTTCCTGAATGCTGCTGATATCGGTTACACCGGCACTGAGCTGCAGAAAGATATCAATTCCGATGCCGAGGCTCTGAAGCGTTTTGAAACTATTCGTGCCTATGGTGCGGTGAAGATGGGGCTGATCAGCGATATCTCTGAAGCCGTTGCGCGTCAGCATACGCCAAAGGTCGCTTTTGTCGCACCGGCGACCGCTTACACCTCCTCCAGTGGTAAGCAGATCTCCGCCGGGGATATCGATGTCTGTGTGCGGGCGCTGTCCATGGGCAAGCTGCACCACGCAATGATGGGCACCGCCTCAGTGGCTATTGCTACCGCTGCTGCTGTACCGGGAACGCTGGTTAATCTGGCCGCCGGTGGTGTAGAGCGGGACTCTGTCACCTTTGGTCATCCATCAGGCACCCTGAGAGTTGGCGCTGCTGCTGAGAAGCATGAAAACGGTGACTGGACCGCAACTAAAGCGGTGATGAGCCGGAGTGCCCGTGTGTTGATGGAAGGATTCGTGCGGATTCCCGGCGATAGCTTCTAAGCACTGAAAACTGATTTTCATCCTGCAGAAACGTTAGCTGCAGGATGAGACCGATGTCGAAGTGGCAGTCAGACGTTCAGGCCTCCCTATCAAGGGCTGTGCGTTTCACTTCACGCTTAGGCCCTGCACGCAAGTACAGGGCCTTTTTTTGTATCTCAGTCAGGTTATGATTTCAGCATCAGCAACCATCAGGCAGTGTCTTCCCAATAATCTGGAGCGTTTTCAGGCCGCTTATTCAGCATTGTATGGGGACGGTTTCAGGTTTTCGGCAGGATGAACTGAGTGTCTGCTCAGATCAGTCTGCTGACTGATCTGAACATCACCGGGAGTGAAGACAGTCTATAAGCTTAATGACTGCTGTTTATACTCTTTTGAAATCAGCTGCAGGCTGTCCTCAGCAAAACCGATACCTGCTTCACGGTAGAAGTTAAACACTTTGTCTATTCCCGCGTCCAGCAGCTTTTGGCGATCATCTTCATAGCGGGCAATCGCTGCGAGCTGCCCCTGGTAGTTGGAGTTAGCTAACTGAATAGTAATATTCCGGCTATCTTCGATAGAGGGGAGGGCCAGCAGAATCAATTTTATCTCTGAGGTGTCAAAGCTTTCCCAGAAATCGGCATCTTCACCATCGCCAAAGCAGACGTTCAGTCCTTTTTCCCGCAGCTCAGCGGCTCTGAAGCGGTCCGAATCGAGCCCGGCAACCCGATGGTCGATAAGACTATGCAGGGCTTTATAGGCCCCTTTACCAACCCGTCCCATGCCGATAACCAGCACCTCCGCCTGGGGAAACTGTTCAATGATATCGGTTTGCAGGCGGTTGCTGCTTTCATAACGTTTAAGACGATCTTTATGTCGCATGTAAAAGTGATGCGCACGGGGGTAAAGGACGCTGGTGATCACAAATGAGAGAGAAACCGCCAGTGCCAGAATGACCAGCCACTCACGGCTGAGCCAGCCAGAATCAACACTTAATGCCGCGACGATCAGACCAAACTCACTGAAATTACTCAGGGCGAGTGAGGCAAGATAGGCGGTACGGCTGCGCAGTCTGAGTCGGGTGAACAGTGCAAAAAACATCACGAACTTTATACCGATCAGCAGCGAGATGATTGCGGCGGTTCCCAGCATCGACCAGGTTGGCAGCGCTGTGAAACCGATCGACAGGAAAAAACCGATCAGGAACAGATCTTTAAAGCTCAATAGCGATTTGGTTAACTCCGAAGCCTTGGGGTGCTGGGCCATCAGTATGCCAAACACCAGCGCGCCGAGATCGCCTTTTACGCCCACCAGATGGAAAAGCTCATAGCCACCCAGGGCGAAGAAAAAGCCGGTTAGCGGCAGCAACTCACCATGTCCCGCTTTATCCAGGAGTTTGTTGAGCAGAGGACGGGCAAATACCAGAGCAAGCAGCAGTGGAGCCCAGATCGAAGGCATTTTCCCCGTGGCGAACACCAGGAAAAGCACGGCAACAATATCCTGCATAACCAGCACGCCGACAGCCAGCTGGCCATGACGGGTTTTCATTTCGCCATTTTCTTCCAGCAGTTTGACGATACAGACCGTACTGCTAAAACTCAGGGCGAAGCCAAGAAGAGCCGCCGTGGTCAGATCAAGACCACTGTAGTAGGGCACTGCCACGACCGCCATCAGTAAGACAAACGAACCAAAGACAATCGTCCAGAGTGCCATATGACTCAGTGCACTTGCCCATACCTCGCGTCGCAGAAGATCTCCGATATGTAACTTCAGACCGATTGTGAACAGCATCAGGGTGATGCCAAGATCGGCGAGGGTATCGAGGCTGTCAGTTGGTTTTATGCCGAGAAAATGCAGCAGAAAGCCTGCCAGCAAAAAGCCAATTAAAGGAGGCATGCCAATGACTTTAAGCGACAGACCACAGAGAAAGGCGAACAGAACCCAGATAAATTCCATATTTTTAAGTCTTTGTTTTTACTTTGATTTGCGAGGAAAGTGTCAGACTATGCTAACATTAATCAGCCCTTATACCCTATAAAAGAGTTTGGCGCTGACGCTTTGTCAGCGTTTTATGATTAAGCGTTAACATTACAATCAAATGTGTCTTTTATCACCCGCTGGCGTCAGACTATGAAAGCGGTGACGCCGCCGGGGATATTAGCAGCACTCATATCCCCGGCAGTAGCAACCGTATGAAGCCTTACCCGGAATGAGGTGAGGCTGTCTTCCAGTTTCTAAACAGCGCATTCACAAATAATCGATCTTTATGGTCTGAATTTGATACGTAAAGAACAAAGCTGGTGCCATCTTTCCTGGTGACGGTGACGATTGTATTGCCTGCGAATCCGTTTTCCCATTGAACATCTATATCTTCGATATCGGCGTAGGTTGCCTGTTGTTGTTCAAAGGTACCATCTTCATCCTCCCAGTATGAAAATACGTGACGTTGAGTAAAACCGTTGCCATCCTGACGGATAAGCAAAAAAGCATCGCTGTAAAAATACTCTATCTCATCACCGGGATTCAGCAGGCCGCGGCGCTGCATGAACTTAATATTGTTATCGAGCAGCTGGCTGCCTTTTACGACCGACTCACTGGGCAGCAGGCCCACTTCGCCGCCGATGGTGAGTGTGCAGAGAGGGATAATTAATATCGCTAAAAGGTAGTGGCGGAAACACCACCGGGAGTGTTTTTTATAGTCCGGTGAATCATTACCGTTCACAAAATGGATATAGTTGGCTAAAGGCAGCACCAGTAACGCACTCAGCAGTAGGGATGGCAGCACGAATGTGACAGTGTTGCCTGCCAGCACGACGATAAAAAATAGCAGAGCAAGCAGTGCCGCTAAGAATGTACCGGGCAGGTGATTCTTGTTAAAACGCTGAGTGCTATCCTGCTGTAGCTTGCGCCACAGCGGGAAGTACCAGAGGTAGTAGAAAAAACCGCGTACAAACGGCATGGAGGCGTTATTTTCCTGTTCCCTGATGTAACGAAAGTTCATGTAGAACCAGTACACGCCATACAGTCCAAGCGTCAGTACCCACATCGCTGTGAGCTTAAACAGCGACACCGGGTAAAAAATCTGCGCATCACTATCGGGATTACGTTTCCGGTCGCGTCGCCACAGAAGAAACACCACCAGGTACAACAGAAGGTATAAGCCTGCCAGTGCGATAAAAACCGGGTAAAACCCTGCCTGATCGTTAGCCGTCGCTGTCGTCGTGCCCGTGGAACTGGGTGCAGACGCTGATGCTGGCGCGTTTTTATAGATGCCATAGCTAAGATAGTTTTCTACTCTTTTCAGGGCCGCCAGATAGTCCTGATATTTTTCCGCAGGCACATAGTCCGCTTTATTCTGATAGCTATACAGAAGGGTTAGTCTGCGTTTGTTTTCTGCAAACTCGACTTTATTCTGGAAGTGAAAAAATTCATTATCTTCAATGAAGTTTTCGTTGTCGAAGTCCCAGTTATCACCCGCAAAGTTAAGCTCGATAGTTTGTTCAAGGTGCTCCGGATGGGTCAGATATAAAGGGTGTCTGCGACCGGATTCGTCGGGGATGGCAAGAGAGTAGCTGACGATATTGCCATAGAAACTGGCTTCAAGATGTTGTTCCTGAGTGTTGTCATGCCAGAAATTCCGGATTAGATAGTGCTCGGATGTGCTGACAATGTTGTTATCAGCGTTGTCTTCAAACTTAATGCTGTCTATTACTTCGGTGTCAGGATAGTAGCTCTGGAAAAACTCCAGATACTCTCTCTGAATCTGATCAAGGCCTTTTGAGGCGAAACGCCGGCGTTGATTCTCTGCATCCCCGCCGTAGTATACGGTTGCAGATGAAAAGCCGATGTCGCCTTTCTCCGGTATTGTAAAAACATCTTTCACAATGACGCCATACCTGGCGGGGGAGGGCTGCATCTGAGTCAGCCCGGTGGTACCGGGGCGTAATACCAGTGCATAGCCATAATCCGCTTGCTGGATAGTATCGATGCCACCGTATTGATAGCTGCGGGTCGGGTCTAACCAGTAGTCGTTACCGTTGTACTGCACATAGGTAATAACGTGATCGAAGGCGTTGATATTGGGTATAGTTTTGTCCAGCTGCGCTGTCGTGTTGACGAGAGCCGGATATGCTTTCACCCCCAGCTCTTTTAACAGAGCGAGCAGCAGAACTGTTTTATCTTTGCAGTCGCCGTAGCGGTTACGCAATGTTTCGCCAGCGGGTGTCGGCAGATGCGAATTTTGCCCCAGCTCGATCCCAAGATAGCGAACCTCATCCTGAACAAAGTGCAGCGCTGCAGCAATCTGTGCATCCAGGCCATCATGCCTGGATTTAATATCGCTGACACGCTGCTTTATCTTCTCATCAGCGACCACAACATTCTGGTACAGTGGCTGACTCCAGTCCGCCACCTCTTTCCACGAAGCCAGTTCACTGAATGAAATATGCGCCCATGGATCAAACCAGGCTGGCGTATTTTTTTCTTTAATGAAGGGCTGAATCAGATCCGACTGCAACCGGTATTCGATACCATCTGAAGATTTGGTGCGTGTCAGCTTCAGATCGGTGTTATCGAGCTGATACTTTAATTGAGTTGGTTTATTCCATAATAACCGTAGCGATAGCCTGCCCACGGGTACGGCCCAGTTCAGGTACTGGCTGTAGGCGAAGATGTTCTGATAAACGGGATTCATACCCTGTTTTGAGTAACTGAACTCGACGATATCTCCCACACGCACGTCATCGAGTATGATGTTAACGGTCATGCGACCGTTATAGATCAGGTCATCTAACTCTTCTTCCCGTTGAATCTGTTTGATACGTGCGGAGCCAAGCTTGTCGATCACCACACCATCCCGGATCAGGCGTAAATGGTGCAATACAAATGACTGATACAGCGGATCGTAATTGATATTAATCTGGGAGCTTTCAGTTACCCCCGTTTGATTTACGATATAGTCGGCGCTGTGGTGGTAGTACTCAGGTTCCTGGTTATGATTGACCCGCACCTGAGAATCAACCAGCAGATAGTAAACACCATTGCGGATCTGCTGCCGGGGCGCTGCGTTTTCACTGGGCAGGCTGACCGGAGTTACCCAGGCGGGTGAGGGCGCTATGTTGATATCGCTATTCGCCCAACTGGCCTGGGCGAGCAGGAAGCAAAATAAGGTGAATAAAAATTGTAGCCACAATTGATTCTTAATTGTCATAACGTTCCATGTCTTTCAAAGCCCCGGTCGCGCTTGGAACAGCGTCGGGTGACAGTTCTTCAGGTGACAGTACCTTAGGTAAAAGCACTTTAGGCGAAAGCAGCAGTAAAAAATACGCCAACCGGATGTTTTTCCTGACTCAGCTAACGCCTTATCTGCAGAGCGAATATTCAGGAAACCGGTGGCATCGGAGCATTCCCGTCGCATCCTTAACTGTTGCCTCAGAGCTCTTTGTCTGAGCTCTCTATTTGCCGCCATTTAATACTTTAATCCTCACATAATGATGTGATCATGAAAAGTGCTGCAAGGGTAGAAAAACAGCTGAGTGCAGGTGCGTCAATCAGAGAAACCGGGGCATCAGATGAAACATCAAAATGAGATGTTGAGGGGCTGATTATCTAAACCGATGTATTAAGATCAAACTCAACCAGCCGCTCGCCCTGTTCTGACGCTTCCAGATACCAGCCAGACTTATCCCAGTCACCCAGCACAATGCGCCGTTTGCCCTCGTCAAGCAGATGCGTTGCCGGGCGGTGCGTATGTCCATGAATGAGCAGATTACATCCTGAGTTTTCCATGGCCTCCAGTACCGCTTGCTGATTGACATCCATGATCTCGATGCTCTTACCGGCGGTTTGTGTTTCGCTGGCCATACGTAACTGTTTTGCCATCTCCAGTCGTTCAGCGACAGACTTGGTGAGCACCGCCTGTTGCCACTGCGGATTTCTCAGCTGTTGCCGCAGCGCCTGGTAATCCTGATCGTCAGTACACAGCTGATCACCATGCATGAGCAGTGCAGGGCCGGAAGGTAGCTGAATGATCTCACTATCCCCCAGAATGCCGACACCGGTCAGTTCTGAGAAGCGACTGCCGATAAGAAAGTCACGGTTGCCATGCTGGAAGAAAATTCTGCAGCCCGATTGTGAAAGCGTATTTAACGCCGTTACAACCGGTTGCAGATCATCAGGGATAAAGTCATCACCGATCCAGGCTTCAAACAGGTCTCCCAGTATATAGAGCTGATCACACTCTTTTGCCGTCGTTGCCAGAAAATGAAGCAACGCCCGGGTAAGATCCGGGCGCCCGCTATAGAGATGAAGATCAGATATAAACAGTATTCGCATTACTCAGCGCCGTCGGCTTCCACGATTTCGGCTGAGGTTATGATGACGTCTTCAGCAGGAACATCCTGATGACCGCCACGGAAAGTGGTTGAAACCGCTTTGATTTTATCGACGATCTCCATGCCCTCTGTGACTTTACCAAATACCGCATAGCCCCAGCCTTCTGTCGTTTTTGCCGTATGGTCAAGGAAGGTGTTATCGCTAACGTTGATAAAGAACTGTGCAGATGCGCTGTGAGGGTCCATCGTTCTGGCCATGGCCAGGGTACCGCGTTTGTTTTGCAGGCCGTTGTCGGCTTCGTTCTCAATGCTGCCGGAGGTTTTCTTGCTGACCATACCGGGTTCAAAACCACCACCCTGAATCATAAAACCATCGATGACCCGGTGAAAAATGACACCGTCGTAGAAGCCTTCTTTAACATAGTTTTCGAAGTTTTCTGCGGACTTGGGCGCTTTGTCAAAATCCAGTTCAATTGTGATATCGCCAAAGTTAGTGTGCAGTACGATCATGCTTACGATCCCTTTGTTTTTACTAGCTATTTTCGGCCAGTAAGTTTGCCTAGTAAGTATTGAGTTATGTCAGTGGGCGACATTATACTAAAGAATTAATCTGATAACTAACTGATTAATTTCGGCTTACTTATGGTTGTCTTCAGGCCATCTGTCTATAATGTCCACCTATTTGATTTCAGACGGAATTTAAGACGCCTTTATGAGCAACAACGACGCCAGCAATACTGTTAAACAACCTACCAACTTTATTCATCAGGTTATCGAACAGGACCAGCAGCAGGGACTGGAAAAGGTAGTGACACGTTTTCCGCCAGAGCCAAACGGCTATCTGCATATCGGTCATGCTAAGTCGATCTGCCTCAACTTTGGTACCGCTGAGAAGTATAACGGCGAATGTAACCTGCGATTTGATGATACCAATCCTGGAAAAGAGGATCAGGAATACGTCGACGCCATCATGGATGATGTTCGCTGGCTTGGTTTTAACTGGGCCGGGAATGTCCGTTATGCGTCTGACTATTTCGACACTTTCTACGCCTGGGCTCAACACCTGATTAACGAAGGCAAGGCCTATGTCTGCGATCTGAGTCCTGAACAGGCCAGCGAGTATCGTGGCTGGGCGACTGAGCCAGGAAAAGACAGCCCGTTCCGTGAGCGGTCGGCAGAGGAAAACCTCGATCTGCTCGAACGGATGAAAAACGGTGAGTTTGATGAAGGCAGCCGGGTGTTACGCGCCAGAATCGATATGGCATCGCCGAACATGAATCTGCGCGATCCGATCATTTATCGCATCCGTAAACAGAGCCATCATCAGACCGGCGATAAATGGTGTATCTACCCGAGCTATGACTTTGCCCATGGTCAGGAAGATGCAATTGAGGGTGTCACGCACTCTATCTGTACACTTGAGTTCGCTGACCATCGCCCCCTTTACGAATGGTTTCTTGAAAACCTGCCGGTGCCTTCCGTGCCGCGTCAGTATGAATTTGGCCGGCTGAATATCAACTACACGGTCACCAGTAAGCGTAAGCTGAAGCAACTGGTTGATGAAGGCCATGTGAATGGCTGGGATGACCCGCGTATGCCGACCATTCAGGGGATGCGTCGTCGCGGCTACAGTCCTCAGGCCGTGCGCAAATTCTGTGACAGTCTGGCGGTAGCTAAAACCGACGGTACAGTGGATATGGCACAGTTTGAGTTCTTCATCCGTGAAGATCTGAATGAAAATGCAGCGCGGGCGATGTGTGTGATGAATCCGCTTAAGCTGATTATTACCAATTTCCCCGAAGGGGAGGTCGAAATGCTCAGCGCTCCGGTGCACCCGCAGAAAGAGATGGGTACCCGTGAACTGCCGTTTACCCGCGAACTCTATATCGATCGTGCCGATTTCAGCGAAGATTCAACCCTGTCGCGCAAGAAGTTCCGTTTGCTGGTGCCGGGTGACTATATGCGCCTGCGCAGCGCTTATGTCATTAAAGCCGATGATGTGGTGAAAGATGCTACCGGTGAGATTGTTGAAGTTCATGCCTCTCTGCTGCCGGGTACGGTGGGTGAAAATCCGGAAGGGGGTATCAAACCCCGTGGCGTGATGCACTGGGTGTCGGCGACTGAGGGTAAACAGGCAACAGTCCGGGTTTATGATCGACTGTTTAATGTTGAGTCTCCTGATAAAGGTGAGGGTGATTTCCTCGCTAACATCAATCCAGATTCTTACAGCGAAATTGAAAACTGCTGGGTTGAACCCGGGCTGGTGAATGCTGCGAAGGAAACCGCTTTCCAGTTTGAACGTGAAGGTTACTTCGTTGCTGACCGCTATGATCACTCACCGGAGACGCCGGTCTTTAACAAGACCATTGGTCTGAGAGATACCTGGAAGAAATAGTCAGTGTGGTAAATAAAAAACGGTCACCATTGGTGACCGTTTTTTTTTGCCAGTACCGTTGTTTTGCGGGTGTATCAGATATAACCGGCGGCTTTATTGATATTGTGCCGGTTATGCAGGCTGAGTCCTAAAGGCTCCAGCTCGGTATTTTTTAAAATATCGGCTGTCAGCGGCAAGAAAAATGATTCTTCATACCGGGCATGAAGCAGATAGGCTTCTGCCAGAGCTACCGCTGCGGCTTTATCCAGCAGCGCAAAAGTGCCAGTCGAGAGTTTTTTAATATCGCCTTCCAGGCTTTCCCAGGCCTTCTCCAGTTGTCTGTGCTCTTTTGTCAGGCGGGTAATCATCTGGGTGGCTTTTTGCAGCTCCTTTCCCGGGCTGGCGCAGTCCAGGACGATGTTGAATAGCTCCTGTTCCTCTTCATGATGGTGTTTAACGACCACATCATGATAGAAACTCAGTAGTTTTTTTGCCGTAGCCTGAATCTCAGGCTGTACCGGATCGGATATGTCTGCCCGTCCCAGTGCACACAGCTGCTCAAAGTTATTGATAATACTGATATGACAGTGGGAAAAGTCATCGGTAGGGCGGTTTGCTGCTGTGCTCATGAATATCACCTTCTTTGCAGGCAGTGGTTATTGGCTGCCATTGTCTGATCATGAAAATAGGTTAACAGGCGTCTACATTGTCGTTGAAGCGGATGGTATATGCCTGCCTCAATCCTGAATGATTCAATACTACTCGTTGTGTTACATAAATATACTGATCGGCGTCATTCTTGTGTCGCTTTTGTTGGCGGAGTTGTTGCCACAGTATTCTCGCGGCTGTTTTCTGGTATTGCCGGGGGAGCAGGTCTGGTAGAGATTGCTAAGTTTTTTCAGTGAATGTAGAAATGCTTATTGATTCAGGCCGTCTGGAGCAGTGCGGATGATGTTTCGTGCGGCGTATAACGGGGGTGGATGCCAAACAGCGATGATCTTCGTGTTAAAAAAAACGGCCACGCTGGGTGGCCGTTTGCTTATTCAATTCAGTGCTTCCGATAACGGCACTGTCGATCGGTTAGATATATCCAGCGACTTTATGCAGATTATGGCGAATATGGAGAGTGATGCCGAGAGATTCCAGTCCCGTATCTTTGAGTATTTCAGCAGACAGGGGCAGAAACGCTTGTTCTTCAAAGTTTGCGTGGGCCAGATAGTTTTCTGCCATATTCATGGCTGCTTCTCTGTTCAGACTGGCAGATTTTCCCCGGGCCAGCTTTTTAACGTCGGCTTCAATCAGTTTCCACTGTTTTTCAAGATCACGATGCTCCTGGGTTAACCGGTCAACCATGTTTTTAGCGTCAGTATGTTCTGCACCTGGCTTGGCACAGTCAAGCACCAAATTGAAGAGTTCCTGCTCTTCTTCCTGGTGATGATTCAGCACTACGTCTTTGTAAAATTGCAGCAGTTTTTTGGCACTCTCTTTAATATCGGCCTGTACCGGGTCAGTGATGACCGTATTAGCCAGATTTTTGAGTGCTTCGAAGTTTTGGATAATGCCTACGTGACACTTGGAAAAGTCATCTACAGGGGATTGCATCTGTGTACTCATATATTCACCTGAAAGCTTCGCATTAATCTACGATTACCGGATATCGTTGAATCGGCTACAGCGATAGTAGTACGTAGCGCTGACGAGTTAGCTGATACTGATCAAGTGAATATATGGTTTTGGGTGTTTCTTGCCCGTTTAGGCGAATTTAGCCATTGTCATCCAGAATACTGTTCTGTTTACCGAGCGCCAGCTGACCAATCTCTTTATCGATAAAGAACAGGCCTTTGCCATCTTCACCAATGATTTCGATTTTATCGAGTATGCCTTTGAAGAGTTTCTCCTCTTCGTGCTGCTCGCTTACGTACCATTGCAGAAAGTTAAAAGTAGAGTAGTCCTGGTTGGTGAAGGCTGCGTGCGCAAGGCCGTTGATCTCCCTGGTGATCAGGCATTCGTGTTCGTATACCTTTTCAAATAGCTCTTTAATAGACTCAAATTTTTCCACAGGGGCGTCTATTGCTCCAATACGCGCCATGCTGCCCGTCTCGTTCACATAGGCGAAAAGACGTTTCATATGCTCCATTTCTTCATCGGCGTGCTTATAAAGAAAACTCGCGCAGCCCTCGAAGCCTTTGGACTCGGCCCAGGAACTCATCTGCAGATACATATTGGAAGAGTAAAACTCAAGGTTGATCTGGCTGTTAAGTTTTTCAAGCATTGAACTACTAAGCATGGTGTCTCCGTATAGTCATAGGGATCGGTTTCAGATAGCAACCGGTTTACATAGCCACTTTTTACCTTCAGATGAGCGTGCGCATTTACTGCAGATATATTGAGTGTTACGTGTCACCGATGCTATCTGGTCAAAGTGATTGGAAATTATTTCTTTGTTAAGTTTACAAAGGCTTTTCGCTTTAAGAGTCCCGGCCACAAGTTGTTCTCACCGTTAAGATTAAAGTTAATTACATTGCAGCCTTTATAATCTATTTTGATTTTAATGTAAATGATAATGATTCCCATAACGGTTAAGTTTAAGCGGTGGCGACTGCCGCATGTAAATGGCCACGCAGATAACACTGTCATCGCTGTTCGGGCATCGGGGCTTCGTCCCAGTCCATCTCTGCCATTTGCTGGTAACGTTTGTAACGTTCGCTGACCTCATGCTGAGCTTTGTCCAGAAACGCAGCCGCTTCTAATGGGTGCAGCTTCAGCAGAGAGTTAAAGCGGGTTTCTCTGCGGGCAAATTCGGAGTAAGGGATTGAGGGTGGCTTAGAATCCATTTTCAGTGGATTCTTATGCTGATCTGCCAGCCGCGGGTCATAGCGGAATAATGGCCAGTGACCGCTATCGACGGCCAGTTGCTGATGCAGGTGGTTATCCTTCATTTCAAAGCCATGGGCGATACAGGGGGAGTAGGCAATGATCAGTGATGGACCATCATAAGATTCGGCCTCGAGAAATGCCCGCAGTGTCTGAACATCCTTAGCGGCATAGGCCACATGGGCAACATAGACATGTTCATAATCCATAGCGATGCGGGCCAGGTCTTTCTTCGCAACCGATTTGCCGGACGCGGAGAACTTAGCCACTGCGCCAATGGGTGTTGCTTTTGATGTCTGGCCACCGGTATTGGAGTACACCTCGGTATCCAGCACCAGAATATTGACATTACGTCCGGAAGCCAGGACGTGGTCGAGACCACCAAAGCCGATATCATAGGCCCAGCCATCCCCGCCGATAATCCAGACACTCTTCCGGCTGAGCTGGTCCGCAAGATGGCGTAGTTCAACCGCTTTACCTCCGCTCTCGGAGTGGTCGCTGAGGCCATCCAGTGCCAGCTTGAGTTGTTCGATGGACTGACGCTGATGTTCAATACCTGCTTCATCCGCTTCTGTTTCGGTCAGCAGCGATTCCACCAGCACCGGATCGAGTTTATCTTCTAACTCATGTAGCAGGCTGATGGCATAGTCTTTCTGTTTATCCAGTGCCACGCGCATTCCCAGACCAAACTCTGCATTGTCCTCAAATAGCGAGTTGTTCCAGGCGGGTCCCCGGCCATCCGGGTTCTTAGTCCAGGGAGTGGAGGGCAGGTTGCCGCCGTAGATAGAGGAGCAACCGGTCGCATTGGCAACCAGCATCCGGTCACCAAACAGCTGGCTGGCCAGCCGGATATAGGAGGTTTCGCCGCAGCCGGAACAGGCACCGCTGAACTCAAACAGTGGCTGGAAGACCATTGAGCCTTTGAGCGTGGCGCTTTTCAGAGTGGTGCGATCAAATTCCGGCAGCGAGAGGAAGAACTCCCAGTTATCGGTTTCAACCGCAAAGGTCTGCTCTTTTGGCACCATGTTGATCGCTTTGTGTTCCGGATTTTGTTTATCAACAATGGGGCAGATATCGACGCAGAGAGTGCAGCCGGTGCAGTCAGAAGGTGAAACCTGATAGCTGATATAGCTGTCATCGGGGAAATCTTTTGCCCCTTTGACGGGCACTGCCCGAAAACCATCAGGCGCTTGCTGAAGCAGCGATTTATCAAAGATCTTGCTGCGTATCACGCTGTGTGGACACACCAGCACACACTTGCCGCAGTGGGTGCAGAGCTCTTCATCCCACAGGGGCAGCTCTGTGGCCAGCTCGCGTTTTTCAAAAGCGGTGGTGCCGGTGGGCCAGGTGCCGTCAGCAGACAGAGCACTGACCGGAATCTGGTCACCATGCCCGGCGATCAGCTCAGCGGTCAGCTGGCGCACAAAGTCATTGGCCCGGGTGGCATTCAGTTCGTGCATGGGGATTCGGCTGGTGGCTTTGTGGTGCAGCTGAATTTCATGCAGCTGACTGAGGCTGGCATCAATAGCATTGAGGTTCAGTTCAACCATCTTCGGATTGTTGCTGTAGGATTTTTCGACCGCTGCTTTTATAAGCTCAATCGCTTTGTCGATGGGCAGAATGCCGGATATTTTAAAAAAGCAGCTCTGCATGATGGTGTTGATGCGTTTACCCATACCGCACTCTGTCGCTACCCGGTAGGCATCAATGGCAAACAGACGGATCTGCTTTTCGATCAACTGTTGTTGCACGGTTTCAGGTAGCGTATTCCAGAGTTCATCTGGCGCGGCGCTGCTGTTAAGCAGAAATACGGCGCCCTGACGCGCTTTTTCCAGCATGGGATAGAGGTTCAGGAAGCGAGGCTGGTGGCAGGCGACAAAATCGGCCTGACCCTCTTGTATCTCATAAGCGGAATGGATCTTATGGGGGCCAAAGCGCAGGTGAGAGACGGTGACGGCGCCGGATTTTTTTGAATCATAGACAAAATGCCCCTGCGCATAGTAGCCGTCCAGATCACCGATAATCTTGATACTGTTTTTGTTGGCACTCACGGTTCCGTCAGCGCCCAGACCATAAAACACCGCCTGATAAGCATCCTTGTGGGCATCGGTTATAAAGTGATTGTCATAGCTGATGCTGGTATGGGTTACATCATCATCGATACCGACGGTGAACAGGTTTTTGCTCTGAGATTTGGCCAGCTCATCGAAGACACCGCGAATCATCGCCGGGGTAAACTCTTTTGATGAGAGACCAAAGCGACCGCCCAGGAGTTTTGGCAGCTGGTCGGCGGATAATTTGCCAGACAGAATCGATTGCATAAATGCGGTGACGACATCTTTATAGAGAGGTTCGCCGTCAGCACCGGGTTCTTTGGTGCGGTCGAGCACGGCAATCTGTCTGACGCTATCGGGCAGTGCGTTGAGCAGGCGTGCGGCATCAAAAGGGCGGAACAGACGGACTTTCAGTACGCCGGTCTTACCGCCGTTGCGATTGATAAAGTCGACGGTTTCACTGGCGGTTTCTGCACCGGACCCCATCAGAATAATGACCGATTCAGCGTCTTCAACGCCCTCATACTCATAGAGATGGTATTGTCGGCCGGTCACCTCTGCAAAGCGATCCATGGCCTGCTGCACAATCCCGGGAAAGGCATCGTAATAGGGGTTACAGGCTTCCCGTGCCTGGAAGAAAATGTCCGGATTTTGTGACGTCCCCCGGACCACCGGATGATCCGGCGATAGTGCCCGGCTGCGACAGTCCCGCACCCGCTCCATATCGATAAGTGACTGCAGCATCCCGACGGTGACAACCTCGACCTTGCTGACTTCATGACTGGTGCGAAAGCCATCAAAGAAATGCAATACGGGTATCCGGCCTTGCAAGGTCGACATCTCGGCAATGGTGGCCATATCCATGACTTCCTGAACCGAGTTGGATGCCAGCATGGCAAAGCCTGTTGCACGTGTCGCCATGACATCGCTATGGTCGCAGAAGATCGAAAGGGCATGGGTGGCGAGCGACCGGGCCGCAATATGAAACACCGTTGGCGTGAGTTCTCCGGCGATCTTATACATATTGGGGATCTTTAGCAGCAGTCCCTGTGACGCGGTAAATGTGGTTGTTTTTGCACCCGCCTGCAAAGCCCCGTGAACCGCACCGGCAGCCCCGCCTTCACTCTGTAACTCAATCACGTCGGGAACGATACCCCAGAGGTTTTTGATCCCTTCAGAACTCCAGCTGTCACTCATCTCGCCCATGGGGGAGGCCGGGGTTATCGGATAAATAGCGATAACGTCGTTAAGATGATGAGCAATATAGGCGGCAGCTTCGTTACCGTCCATCATGTGGGTTTGTCTGCTTTTGTTAACAGGGCTGTTCATGGTAATACTCCCGGACACACTGCTTTTAGCACTAACTATAGCTACAACGGCTACTAACTATATTAGTTTATGCTGCTGATAGTTTGCTGATCTACGGCCGTTGCCGATATTAAGACATGAATTACTACAGAGACTGCGCTGGATCAACGCTGTGACTGCTCATATCGGGCGCAAAAAAATGCGTCGCTGCGGTTCTGCAAAGTAATTTGAATCTGAATGTTAAATCCGTTGCGGTTTACTCTATAATGGTCAGCCTGTTTTTCACTGAACTCCACCTAAGCCAAGTCATAAGCGAATTACGATGTTGCAGATCTATAACACCCTGACTAAAGAGAAAGCTCCGTTTCAGCCACTGGAAGAGGGCAAGATCAACATGTATGTATGCGGTATCACCGTATACGATTTCTGTCATATCGGACACGCTCGGGTGATGGTGGCATTTGACGTGATTACCCGTTATCTGCGGGCGCGTGGCTGGGATGTGACCTATATCCGCAATATCACCGATGTCGATGACAAAATCATTAAGCGGGCGGCTGAGAATGGCGAGCGTCCGGATCAGCTGACGGATCGCATGATTGATGCGATGCATGAAGATGAAGATAAGCTGAGTGTGCTGCGCCCCGACCAGGAGCCTCGTGCGACGGCGCATATGCAGGATATTATCGACATGGTCGCGGTGCTGATCGAAAAAGGCTATGCCTACGCTGCCGCCAATGGCGATGTCTATTACCGGGTCGAAAAGTTTGCTGACTATGGCAAACTGACCAATAAAAATATCGATGAGCTGCGCTCCGGTGCCCGGGTAGAGGTTCAGGATGCCAAAGAGAGTCCGCTGGATTTTGTGCTCTGGAAATCCGCCAAGCCGGGAGAGGTGAGCTGGGAATCCCCCTGGGGTGCCGGTCGTCCGGGCTGGCATATTGAGTGTTCAGCGATGTCGAAGTGCTGCCTGGGTGATACTTTCGATATCCATGGTGGCGGACCGGATCTGCCGTTTCCTCATCATGAGAATGAGATCGCTCAGTCGGAAGCGGCGAATGGCGTTAAATTTGTTAATACCTGGATGCATGCGGGCGCGGTACGGGTTAATGCCGAGAAGATGTCCAAGTCGCTGGGTAATTTCTTCACTATCCGTGATGTACTGGAAAAGTATGATGCTGAAGTGGTCCGTTACTTCCTGTCCTCCGTACATTATCGCAGTTATATTGATTATTCCGAAAGCAGTCTGAAAGAAGCGCGCAGCGCACTGGAACGGTTTTATCAGGCGCTGAATGGCGTTGTCGCTGAACCTGCCGAGTTGGATAACGACTACGAAGCGCGTTTCTACGCGGCGATGGATGATGATTTCAACACCCCCAAAGCGCTGGCGGTCATGTTTGAACTGGTTAATGAACTCAACTCTGCTTCACGGGCCGGCGATACTAAAGCACCGGCGCTGGCTGCACAGCTAACGCAGCTGGGTGGTATTCTGGGGCTGTTACAACAGTCGCCTGAAGCGTTTTTGCAGGGTGAAAGCAAAGCGGGTGAAATTACGCCAGAGCAGATTGAAGCGCTGATTCAGCAGCGTGCCGATGCGAAAAAAGCGAAGGATTTTGCAGCCGCTGATCAGATACGTGAAGACCTGGTCGCGCAGGGGATAATTCTCAAAGATAACCGCGAAGGCACCACCTGGTTTCGTGAAGGCTAACCAGTCAGTCGCTTTTGCTAAGGCAGCTGTGAGCTGCCTTTTTTATGTGTAAGGACAGAGTCAATGAATCAACAGACAACCCTGGTTATCTTCTGTAAACGGCCATTATATGGACAGGGTAAACAGCGGATAGCGGCAACGCTGGGCAAAGATGCGGCCTATCAGGTTGCCTGCGCGTTGCTCAATTGCGCACTCGAGGATTCTCGCAGCTGGCCCGGCCCGGTGGTGCTGTCACCTGTCAGCGAAGCGGATTATGATTGGGCTGACGATTTGCTGCTGGGGAACCGCCATCAGGTGGTGCCGCAGTGTGAGGGTGGCCTGGGTGCAAAGCTTAACTATGTGGATCAGGTGTTGCGTCAGCAGGGCGCATCCCGACTGCTGATTATCGGCACCGATGCGCCGGAACATACGCCGCAACGTTATGCTGAGTTTGAACAGTTATTGCAGCTTAACGAGATCGTTCTTTCGCCTGCTGAAGATGGCGGAGTGACCGCTATGGGTGGTAACTGTCCCTGGCCGGATCTGGATAGTCTGCCATGGAGCACTCCAGAGTTAGGTGATCAGCTAGCCAGTGTCTGTCAGGCGTCCGGTTTTCAGGTTGCTTTCAGCTCCGCAGGTTATGATGTTGATACTGAAGCAGATCTGCGCCGGTTGCTGGTTTCATTAGCGCATGATTCCCGCCCCGCCAGGCAGCAGCTGCTACAACTCATTCAAACGCTACTGGGTTAAATGCTAAGAGGTTTATATGGAGCGGATTCGCAGCCGTGAATGGTACACAACAGCTGATGGTGCTGACCGCGGCTATATTCGTCCACACCAGCTTAAGGAGCTTTGGTTTCACACCGGTACCGCCTGTAATCTGAGCTGTGATTTTTGCCTTGAGGGCTCTGGTCCGGGCGATCAGCGACTTGAGCTGGTCAAATTCGCGGATGTTGAGCCCTATATCCATCAGGCGCTTGATCTGGGTGTCGGGCAGTTCTCTTTTACCGGAGGTGAGCCTTTTCTGGCGAAAGACCTGGTCAGAATTCTGCAACTGGCGTCTCAGCATGCGCCTTGTCTGGTGCTGACCAACGGCACCGATGCATTGCAAAAACGGTTACATCAGCTGATGCCGCTGTTGCACAGCCGTTTTCCGGTGAGTTTTCGTGTCAGTATCGATTCACCTATAGCCTCGCAACATGATGCTGGCCGTGGTGAGGGGATGTTTGACCTCGCGCTGAAGGGTATGAAAGCACTACATGAGATGGGCTTTAAAGTGTCGGTTGCACGTCATATGGCCGCCGATGAGAATACTGCTGAAGTGGAGCAGGCATACCGGAATATGCTGTTGTCTCATGGTTTACCAGCTGATACCAAGTTTGTCGCTTTCCCTGATTTTCTCCCCCCCGGTAGTCATGGCCACGGGCCGGATATCACCACCCACTGTATGACCCAGTATCATACCGAAGCGACCCGTAACAGTTTTATGTGCGCGTTCAGTAAGATGGTGGTGAAGCAAAATGGCCGTATGCGGGTGTATGCCTGTACGCTGGTGGATGATGATCCCGAATACGATATGGGGAGTGATCTGCAGCAGGCGCTGGCGCAACAGATCAGCATGAAACATCACCGCTGTTTTACATGCTTTAAATATGGTTCCTCATGCAGCGAAACCTAGTCAGATCTTCTCTGTCTCTTTCCGCTTTATGTGAAGTGCGATGAACGTCGGTCAGCATAAACAAAATCTGTCTGTTGTTATTCCTGTCGGCCCGGGCGAAGTCAGTCTTGAGCCGATGTTGCAGCAGCTTGTCTATCTGCAACATGCCTTAAAGATTATCTTTGTTTTTTGTCCCGCTTCAGAGCATCTGATTGCACAGTTGCCGGTGGCTGATCATATCCACGTGCTCAGGGTTAAAGCGGGGCGGGCGCGACAGATGAATGCCGGTGCCCGGGAAGTGCAAAGCGGTTTTATCTGGTTTTTGCACCTGGATAGCCAGATATCAAATACCCAGTGGCAGATGCTGAACCAGAGCCTGGCATGTCAGCCAGATGCTTTACACTATTTTGATCTGCGGTTTTTATCTGATGGTAACGGACCGATGTGGCTTAACAGTCTTGGGGCAAATTGGCGTTCACGCTTTCTGGGATTGCCGTTTGGTGATCAGGGTTTCTGTCTTTCAGTCAGACAATTTGAACGCTTAGGTGGTTATCCGGTCGAAGCTGAGTACGGTGAAGATCATCTGTTTGTCTGGCGTGCTCATCAGAACGGTGTTCGCTTAGCCCGAACGGGCGCTGTCCTGACGACCAGCGCGCGGAAGTATGCGGCCAGTGGCTGGGGGCGACTGACACTGAGATACCAGCTCTGCTGGATCAGGCAGGCATGGCCACAATTATGGCTTTTGTGGAAAAGAAAATTCTTAAAGCTTTAGCTTTATATAGTTATTTATTACTTTGATTTATAAGATTATTTTTTTAAAAAATATCTATATAAACATCGATTCGGACATTTCCTGATGAACAGATTATCAACCCTGACCCAGTTATTACGGTTTATGTTGCCGTACCGTAAGTACTGGATCGGTGCGATTATTGCGCTGCTTTTTACCGCAGCGATCACCCTGGCTATTGGTCAGGGGGTGCGGCTGGTGATTGATAACGGTTTTGTCGCGGGGTCTGTAGCGCAGTTGAATCAGGCCATCATCGTGCTGATTATCATGGCGGTTATGATGGCTTGTGGCACCTTCATCCGCTTTTATCTGGTGTCCTGGCTGGGTGAACGGGTCACCGCTGATATCCGCCAGGCGGTGTTTGATAATGTGATCGGTTTGCATCCCAGTTTCTTTGAAATTAACCGCAGTGGCGAGATTATGTCGCGACTGACCACCGATACGACGCTGCTGCAATCGATTATCGGCAGCTCTTTTTCGATGGCGCTGCGCAGCCTGGTTACAACCACCGGCGCACTGCTGATGCTGTTTGTTACCAATGTAAAGCTGTCACTGATTATTGTTGCCGGTGTACCGCTTATTCTGTTGCCAATTCTCATTTTTGGACGCCGGGTACGCTCGCTTGCACGCAAGAGTCAGGACAGTATTGCCGATGTTGGCAGTTATGCCGGAGAGGCGATTCAACAGATTAAAACGGTGCAGAGCTATACCCAGGAAAGCCATGAGAGTCAGGCTTTTAGCCTGGAGGTGGATGCTGCATTCAATGTGGCAAAACATCGTATTCGTCAGCGGGCGATGTTGATGGCGATGGTAATTCTGTTAGTCTTTGGCGCTCTGTCCGGGATGCTCTGGGTGGGTGGCTATGATGTGATTACCGGGGTGATGACGGCGGGTGAGCTGGGTGCATTCGTGTTCTATGCGCTGATTGTTGCTATGGGGGTTGGCACCCTGTCTGAGGTTTACGGCGAGCTGCAACGGGCGGTTGGTGCGACGGAGCGTCTGATGGAATTAATGGACGCGCAAAGTGAGATTCAGCCACCGGATAACGTCGCGACAACCGTTGTCGATGTGACTACGCTGCAAGCCAGTCTTTCATTGAACGCCGTTAGCTTCTGTTATCCTTCGCGGCCTGATCAGGCTGCGCTGGAGGATTTTTCCTTAACCCTGAAGCAAGGCTCTATCACTGCGCTGGTCGGACCATCAGGAGCAGGCAAGTCGACCGTCTTCGAATTGTTGTTGCGCTTTTATGATCCGCAGAAGGGACAGGTCTGCTTTGATTCGGTCGATCTGCGGGCATTTGATCCGCGGGCATTGAGACAGCAGATGGCGCTGGTCTCTCAGCAGCCCGCACTGTTTACGGCGAGTGTGATCGAGAATATTCGTTATGGCCATAGCGGGGCGACAGAGGCGGAGGTGATTGCAGCGGCAAAAGCGGCCTATGCTCATGAGTTTATTGAACGGCTGCCCGAGGGTTATCACAGTGATCTGGGTGAGCAGGGCGTGCGTCTGTCGGGAGGCCAGAAACAGCGCATCGCTATTGCCCGTGCAATCCTCAACGATCGGCGGATATTACTGCTGGATGAAGCCACCAGTGCGCTCGATACTGAGAGTGAACATAAAGTGCAGCTGGCGCTGGACACCCTGATGCAGGGACGCACCACGGTGATTATTGCGCATCGCCTGTCAACGATTCTGCATGCTGATCAGATTGTTGTCATGGATCAGGGCAGGGTGGTTGCCAGCGGCAGCCATGAAGAGCTGCTAGAGCACTCTGAGCTGTATTCCCGTCTGGCAAAACTGCAGTTCAAAGCTGACGACGTTAAGGCGACAGACAGCTAGTTGTTGCTGATTCTGCCGTGAACTGGCTATCGTCCCTGGTAGTTGGGTGCCCGCTTTTCTACAAAGGCGTTCACGGCTTCCAGGTGGTCTTCGGTGTTATGGCAGATCCCCTGCATCAGTGCGCAGTGTTCGAGAAATTCAGGCAGCTCCATCTTTTGTGCGCTTTTCAGTAATCGTTTGGTCATCCGTAACGCCTGGGGTGGTTTATCGGCAATCCGACGCGCCAGTTCTGTTGCTTTGTCCAGCAGTTGTTCCGGTTGCACAACCTCCAGCAGAATGCCCAGCTCTCTCGCTTCGTCAGCACTGATCATTCTGCCGGTCAGCGTCAGTTCGGCCGCTTTCTGATAGCCGATCAGTCGCTGCAGAAACCAGGCGCCGCCATCGCCGGGGATGATGCCCAGATTAACAAAGGTTTCACCCAACAGAGCTTTAGTTGAACCGATGCGCAGATCGCACATACAGGTCAGATCGAATCCGGCGCCAATCGCGGGGCCATTAACGGCGGCAATGACCGGGATATCAATACGACTCATCGCCAGTGGCATTTTCTGGATTCCCTGACGGTATTTTTCCTGAACCGTATAGACGTCACCGCCAAAGGCACCCTCTTTATGGTCGCCATTGCGCTCGCTCATCTCTTTAATGTTACCCCCGGCAGAAAAGGCACTGCCGTCACCCGTGATAATCAAAACCGATACCCCGGGGGTGCAGTTAACCCACTCAGCAACAGTAAGGATATCATCGATCAGACCAGTGCCCGTCAATGCATTGCGCACATCATGGCGCTTAAAGGTGAGGGTTGCGATACGGCTGGACAATGTCAGAGTGCTGTCTTTCATGACAGGGAGTTGCAGATTATCAGTCATTTTCGTTCCGTTGAGTTTGTTATCTTTATTGTATCGTTATACAAATAATCGCTACACAGACAAAAAATATTATCAGATAAGTCAGATGGTTGCAGTGTTGTGAAAAGCACACGGGGTTTGCTGCCGTGATCATGTCCGGCTTTATGCTGATCGGCCTGTTGTCAGATGGCAGGGGCAATAAAAAAGGTGAATATTTTCACCTTTTTTAGTCTTATATGGTGCTGGATCTGGCTATTTGCCGATCTCTATTCCCAGTTTTTCAAGCACGGCGAATGTTTCATCACTGGCTTTCTCCATTAAACGGATACCCTCAAGCGAACCATTAAGGTCATGTTGTACGATGCGCTCGAGTGCTAATAAACCGCCCTTGTGAACATCCGCATGGGGCTTTTCTAAAGCAGCAAAGCTGGGCATTGTCTTGTAGAATTCAGCGCCATCTCCTTCATAATACCAGCGGCCCAGACGACACTGAGTGTGGTCTGAAATCTGTCCATGGCCGGAGTCTTTGTTCAGCCAGTGATTGTAGATGTCCTGTTTCCAGGCCATATGGTCCATTTTTACTGTTTCCAGAAAGCTGGACATCGCTTCTTCGGTTATAGTGTCATGCATGGACACAGAGTGAGTGATCAGTCGTTCCAGAGAACCATTGGTCTCTGTTGCGTTATCCAGCATAGAACCACAGCTATTGAGGGTTTCAGCAATACTGCTACGTGTTTCATTGGTGCTCTGATCAATCTGCGCAACCAGCTTTTCTATCTCTCCACTGGCTTCGCTGGCTCGTTTTGCAAGTGTCCGCACTTCATCAGCGACCACAGCAAAGCCGCGGCCCTGTTCACCGGCTCGGGCGGCTTCTATCGCGGCATTCAGTGCCAGCAGGTTGGTTTGCTCAGAAATGTTTTTAATGCTGCCGACGAACTTGGTGATCTCTTCTGCGACACTGCGAAGTGTTGAGACCTGATCATGTATGATGCTGACTTCACCATTCACATCACTCAGACCCGCCACCAGCTTTTTCATGTTGGAAGAGGACTGATCATAGATCGTAGCTGAATCCATGATCTTATTCCGTTCGCTAAGTAGATTATTCGCCATTGAGGCGATACGTTCGCGAATGTTATTGAGTGTTGAAAAGCCTTGAATCGCACCTCTCATCACGCCAATATCATTGTTTTTTTCGCTATCGGCATCCTGCAGCTCTGCTTCCAGCTCTGCAATCCGTGCATGTGCGGCATGCAATTCGTTCTGCAGTTTCTTATTAGTCTCTTCCTGCCTGATAACGTCCTGGCGCGATTCAGCCAGTTTCTGAGCTCTGACGAACATAGGGATTTACTCTCCTGGAAAACATAAAAATAGTAAAACAGCACCCAAGTTTTAAGACTCTCAGTAGCTAGGTTCCCAGTTATCTGGGATAAAAAGAGTTGCGATTTTCACATTTTTTTAAAACGGGGTCAAAGTGAATCGAATATATATAACCAATTGATAAGTCGACAATTAACAGCGGTTGTCATTGTTCTTCTGGTGCTGTTGTGTGTTTTCATCCCGGTATCGCGGGAAGTGATTTTTTTTACCACTAACCAGAGCCTTTCTAAACCATCGCTGTTGACAGATATTATTTACTGTAGGGCGTCGGCTACGCCGGTATTTTACAACCTTATACTGTCCGGTTGCCTTCAGGTGGTAATCAGTGCGGCTGTGTTAGCGACAAGATGTTAATGAGTTACTGTAATATGCCATCTTTGTGATGCTTATATGGTTTGATTACCGGAGCAGGGGGCAGGATAGCGAGCGCCAATGTTGCACTGGGTGTCTACATCATCCCGGGAGAGTGCTTATCCCGGGATGGAGGTTAAACCGTTTCAGAATTTGTAGCCAACCGACACCATATACACCATTGGGTCGATTTCAAGTTCACCCAGATTGGCACCATCCAGTTTCACATCAGTATTGATATCCATTTTCCAGACGGCGGCATTTAATAGCAACTGGTCATTAATGGCATAGTCGACACCCAGCTGCCCGGCGAGTCCCCATGAACTGTCAAGTTTCAGTTTAGAACTTGCTAATGTGCCAGAGGTATCGGTGGAGAAGAATTCAGTATAGTTGATACCCAGTCCTATATAAGGCTGAAAAGCAGAGCTGCTATCCATTGGATAGTACTGTAAAGATACGGTTGGTGGCAGATGTTTAGTTTCACCGATCTTTGCCCCATTCAGGGTAATGTCGTGCCTGAAAGGGGTTGCTGCCAGCAGCTCAATACCAATATTGTCTTTGAGCATGTAGGTGCCGGTGATGCCGAGCTGAGTGTTGTCGTCAACATCCAGTCCTGCAACGCTGGTGTTATTTGATGTATGAGGATCAACGTTAATAGCGCCAACCTTTAAGATCATATCGCCAGCCTGATATGCCATACAATTGGCTGATGCAACCAGTGATGCGCCCAAGATTAATGCGGAAAGAGCTTTTCTGTTCATTAATACAATCCTTATGCTAAACAACGGTCAAAAAGTGCACATATTTGACGCCTTTTATATTGGGAAAGTATTGACTCAGAACAGTGTTGTCCGGCTAAACAGGTTCGCGGTTGATACTATTGCGCCAGGTCAATAGACGGATTGTTCTGGCTGGTTTTATGGGCGATCGGGGAATAAGCGGTGTGTTACCTCATGAAAACCGTTCAGCCGGGTCTGCGGTTCAGATGGATTACCCGTCTTTGAAAACAGAAAGGCCGCTACAGCGGCCTGTTATCCGGCTGAAGCGGAGCTTACTCCGTGATTAATGTCAGGTTTGAGGCATCAATGTCGTCATCAAAATAGGCCATGCCCAGTTTGTTCAGGTAATCCATACGATCGGCTTTCATCAAATCTATTTCAGGAACAGCAAAGCCATTCTCCTGATAGATGCCCGCCAGAAAAGCCATATAGTTTTCTCCCTCCTGAACGAGTAGCAGACTTGCCGCACCGACATCGGGTTTCACTTTGGCATTAAGTGCTTCGGTAAGTTCTACCTTGAAGATAACAGGGGCTTCATCAGCGTCGATACGGACACTGCGATTGCGGACTGTTTGCTGAGCCCAGTAATAAGCCAGCTCTTTGCACTGGGTCAGGAAGACCGGTTCAGTTGTTGCGCTGTAACTATTATCGCCGATGGTGGCCATTGTGTTTCTGGCCGCCTCATTGAGTTCGGTATCGCCGGAACGTTTGAGGCCCTGCCTCTGAATGGATTCAACCAGTGCTGATGAAGTGCCGTGATACCAGGTGTTACCGGTTTTAAAACCCTGTTCGGTTAACCGTTCTTTTGCGTCTTTAAGAAAAGCGGGAGTAGTCATAGTCTAAATCACTTAATCAGATGGCAGTTAAAGCAGATGAGGATTCTAACTCAAAAAAATGAATGGTTCTTTCTTCTTGCTAAAAATCAGATGTCGTTGACGTTGTAGCTGATATCCATTGATAGAGGTTGAGGCCGGGTGGGGGAACGTCACCCAACCTCGGTTATCGCCCATAAAAAAGGCAGCGATTACGCTGCCTCTTTCAGTGCATCAGCGATCAGTTGAACTGATTAGAGGTGTTTTTCGCGCCACCCGCTTTCAGTGCTGCTTCACCCGCGTAGTACTCTTTGTGATCATCACCGATGTCAGAACCCGACATGTTCTGGTGCTTAACACAGGCGATGCTCTGACGGATCTCTTTACGCTGTACGCCTTCGACGTAACCCAGCATACCCGCATCACCGAAGTACTCTTTCGCCAGGTTGTCTACCGACAGCGCAGTGGTGTGGTAGGTTGGCAGCGTAATCAGGTGGTGGAATACGTTCGCTTCACGAGCGGTATCTGCCTGGAAGGTACGTACCCGGGCATCTGCTGCTGCAGACAGTTCAGAATCATCGTATTCTGCAGACATCAGGTTAGCGCGATCGTAAGCAGAAACGTCCCTGCCTTCAGCTTCCCATGCATCGTAAGTCTGCTGACGGAAGTTCAGCGTCCAGTTGAATGATGGCGAGTTGTTGTACACCAGCTTAGCATCCGGGTGTACTTTACGGACGTCATCCATCATGCCTTTGATTTCGTGGACAGTCGGGACAGCGGTTTCGATCCACAACAGGTCAGCACCGGCGTTCAGCGCTTCGATACAGTCAAAGACGCAACGCTCGTGGCCAGTGCCCTGACGGAACTGGTACAGACCCGATGCCAGACGCTTAGGACGTACCAGCTTGCCGTTACGGCTGATCAGTACATCACCTTCATTGGTGTCTTCCGGAGCCACTTCTTCAACATCCAGGTAAGAGTTGTAGACGTCACCCTGATCACCTGGCTCACGCACAACAGCGATCTCTTTCGTCAGGCCAGCACCTTCAGAGTCGGTACGTGCAACGATAACACCGTCATCCACACCCAGCTCAAGGAAGGCGTAACGCAGTGCCCGCAGTTTTGCGTGGAAGTCAGCATGAGGTACGGTGACTTTACCGTCCTGGTGACCACACTGTTTCTCATCAGCTACCTGGTTTTCGATCTGCAGGCAGCAAGCACCGGCTTCGATCATCTGCTTCGCCATCAGGTAAGTGGCTTCAGCGTTACCGAAACCGGCATCGATATCAGCAACGATAGGGACCACGTGAGTTTCGTGGTTATCGATCTGTTCCTGAACTTCCGCTTCTTTCGCTGCATCGCCAGCTTCACGGGCTTTATCCAGTTCACGGAACAGACCACCCAGTTCACGGGCATCCGCCTGACGCAGGAAGGTGTACAGCTCTCTGACCAGGTCCGCAACAACGGTTTTTTCATGCATAGACTGATCGGGCAGGGGACCGAAAGAGGAGCGCAGGGCGGCGACCATCCAGCCAGACAGGTAGAGGTATTTACGTTCGGTGCTACCGAAGTGCTTTTTAATAGAGATCAGTTTCTGCTGACCCACAAAGCCATGCCAGCAACCCAGAGACTGAGTGTATTTGGTTTTATCTTTGTCAAACTCAGCCATATCGCGACGCATAATGCCTGCGGTGTATTTAGCGATATCAAGACCGGTTTTGAATTTGTTCTGAGCACGCATACGGGCAGCAGATTCAGGGTTGATAGCATCCCAGGGTGAACCGTTAGCTTCTTTCAGACCTGCAACTGTTTGGATATCTTGATTCAGGCTAGACATTGATGTTTCCTTCTCTCTCAGATGTTGGGCAGCTGTGTTGCTGCTCTGTTATTTGGTATGAATCCATTCTATGTCTGGCATTAACATAAAGGAAATAAATAGTTATTATATAGAGTATTCACTAAGTAAATGATTTTAACTGCACTCACTCTTCTAGGAGCCTCGTATGAATCTGGATAAGATCGATCTTAATCTTTTAGTCTATCTGGATGTGTTGCTACGGGAGCGCAATGTCACCCGCTCAGCGAGCCTGCTGGGGATTACTCAGCCAGCCATGAGTAATGGCCTGCGCCGTCTGAGAGATACCTTTAGTGACCCACTGCTGGTACGTACCAGCGAGGGTATGGTGCCGACAGAACGTGCTCAGGCGCTGCAGCCGGTGTTGAGACAGATTCTTTCATCGGTAGAGCAGGTGATAGAACCGGGCAGCGCTTTTGATCCCAGCAGTAGCGATCGTGTTTTTCGTATTATGACCAGTGACTATGGTGAAGCGACACTGGTTCCGAGACTGCTTAAGCGGTTGCGTAAAGAAGCGCCCGATATTGTTCTGGATATTATGACCCCCAGTGATATGAGTTTTACTGAAGTAGAACAGGGCCTTGTTGATCTTGTTATCAACCGCTTTGATACTATGCCACAAGCGTTTCATCAGAAGACGCTCTGGACCGATAGTTTCTCTTGCCTGTTCGCAGTGGACAACCCGATCTCGCTTAACTTTTCCCTGGAGAGTTATCTGCAGGCTAAACATGTCTGGGTGAGTAAGACGGGCATGGGAGCCGGGATGGGTATAACCCCCAAAGATATTAAGCGTCTTGGCTGGGTTGATGAGGCGCTCGAAAAGACCGGACATAAACGTCAGATAACAGTGTTTACCCGCCACTATCAGTCCGCAGCGCTGATGGCCCAGCAGAAAGGGCTGGTCGCAACAATACCCACCCGTTCAGCAACCACACAATCGGATAACCCCCGTTTAGTGATAAAAAAACCGCCGTTCGAGATACCTGAATTTGAATTTAAGATGGCCTGGAGTCCGCTGCTGCAACACAATGCACCGCATCAGTGGCTGAGAAAGCTGGTCTCGGAAGTCGCTGTGAATTAATCAGGGTCATGAATTAATCAGGGGCAAGTATCTGCCTGTTCAACAGAACAGATAGCGGGATACCTTTACTGTCGGGACTGAATCAGGACTGCCGTCAAGTGTACGGGTATTTTAAATGTGCAGCTTGCGACCGGGTTGATGCTCAGTAACGCTGGCTGTGTCCGTCATGATGCCCCCTCAGTCACGATAACCCCTCGGTCACTTAGCTATCTGAACTAGTCGATACGAGCTAGTCCATCTGAGCTAATCCATCCGGGCCGTCCATCTGAAATAAGGCTGCGGACTGTTAAACGCAAAAAAGACGCCGGAGCGTCTTTTAATATTTGCGTTTAATTAAGTCTGTGCAGCTTAGTTGAACTGATTAGAGGTGTTTTTCGCGCCACCCGCTTTCAGTGCTGCTTCACCCGCGTAGTACTCTTTGTGATCATCACCGATGTCAGAACCAGACATGTTCTGGTGCTTAACACAGGCGATGCTCTGACGGATCTCTTTACGCTGTACGCCTTCGACGTAACCCAGCATACCCGCATCACCGAAGTACTCTTTCGCCAGGTTGTCTACCGACAGCGCAGTGGTGTGGTAGGTTGGCAGCGTAATCAGGTGGTGGAATACGTTCGCTTCACGAGCGGTATCTGCCTGGAAGGTACGTACCCGGGCATCTGCTGCTGCAGACAGTTCAGAATCATCGTATTCTGCAGACATCAGGTTAGCGCGATCGTAAGCAGAAACGTCCCTGCCTTCAGCTTCCCATGCATCGTAAGTCTGCTGACGGAAGTTCAGCGTCCAGTTGAATGATGGCGAGTTGTTGTACACCAGCTTAGCATCCGGGTGTACTTTACGGACGTCATCCATCATGCCTTTGATTTCGTGGACAGTCGGGACAGCGGTTTCGATCCACAACAGGTCAGCACCGGCGTTCAGCGCTTCGATACAGTCAAAGACGCAACGCTCGTGGCCAGTGCCCTGACGGAACTGGTACAGACCCGACGCCAGACGCTTAGGACGTACCAGCTTGCCGTTACGGCTGATCAGTACATCACCTTCATTGGTGTCTTCCGGAGCCACTTCTTCAACATCCAGGTAAGAGTTGTAGACGTCACCCTGATCACCTGGCTCACGCACAACAGCGATCTCTTTCGTCAGGCCAGCACCTTCAGAGTCGGTACGTGCAACGATAACACCGTCATCCACACCCAGCTCAAGGAAGGCGTAACGCAGTGCCCGAAGTTTTGCGTGGAAGTCAGCATGAGGTACGGTGACTTTACCGTCCTGGTGACCACACTGTTTCTCATCAGCCACCTGGTTTTCGATCTGCAGGCAGCAAGCACCGGCTTCGATCATCTGCTTTGCCATCAGGTAAGTGGCTTCAGCGTTACCAAAACCGGCATCGATATCAGCAACAATAGGGACCACGTGAGTTTCGTGGTTATCGATCTGTTCCTGAACTTCCGCTTCTTTCGCCGCATCGCCAGCTTCACGGGCTTTATCCAGTTCACGGAACAGACCACCGAGTTCACGGGCATCCGCCTGACGCAGGAAGGTGTACAGTTCTCTTACCAGATCCGCAACAACGGTTTTTTCATGCATAGACTGATCAGGCAGGGGACCGAAAGAGGAGCGCAGGGCAGCCACCATCCAGCCAGACAGGTAGAGGTATTTACGTTCGGTGCTACCGAAGTGCTTCTTAATAGAGATCAGTTTCTGCTGACCGACAAAACCATGCCAGCAACCCAGAGACTGAGTGTATTTGGTTTTATCTTTGTCAAACTCAGCCATATCGCGACGCATAATGCCGGCGGTGTATTTAGCGATATCAAGACCGGTTTTGAATTTGTTCTGAGCACGCATACGGGCGGCAGATTCAGGATTGATAGCATCCCAGGGTGAACCGTTGTTTTCTTTCAACGCGGCTACTGATTGGATATCTTGATTCAGACTAGACATGATTAATCCTTCTGTTAATCGCTATCTATCCAGACGTTATTATGTGTGGGTTCTGGATTAGAAGGCTGTTTACATCTTGCGGCAGCAAATTGTCGAAGTAGCTGGCGCCTCACGGAAAAACCATGATGCGGCCTTTTCAGAGGGTGGTCAAAGGCTTTTTTGTGCACAGCAGCAATGCTGTAGTTCCACTACATCTGCCAGTGATACAGTGCTGTAGTTAAACTACAGGGTGAATTGTATATTGCGACGCAGCAAAGTCATAAGTGATAAGGGTTCCGGTCATCATAGCCTAAAGTCTAGCGACTTTCGTACAGGGCAAAAAAGGGTATTTTTACAGGCGATATTAGTTATATTAAAGGTGATTTTATATAGCTAAATATTATAAATGCTCTGTGACTACAAAATCAGACCGGTGGCAGGAAAAGAGACAAGAAAAAGAGTCGTATTTTCAAAGGTTTACTAAAACGGAAAAAGGCCATGAGATATGGCCTTTTTCGTTATGAGGCAGCTAATCGAAGGTTAGCTGTGTGACTTTATGCTGGCGTCACTCTGTATACAGCGAGCCCTGATTATAAAGATCTGCCAGCAGCTGAAGTTGCTGGTCGTTCCACTCACCCTGATTAATAACGATCGTTGGCGACTGGCAGAGACTGGTAGCTAAGGTGATAGTGCTGTCAGATACTCTGAAGCAGGCCCCGTCGGCATAAAACTGAATCTCACCCGCTTTGCCTGCGCTATAGGAGAAGCGACTTCCCTCATTGCGGATAAAGCAAAGATCACCCTGTTGCAGTGCCGACCTGATCTGTTCAACCGTTGCGGGTTCTTCAGGACTCTGATCCAGTTCCGGATATTTGGGGTCAGTGACAAACTTACCCAGCCACTCGCCGAGCCGGGCATCATCCTGCAGATAACCGGTAAAAATTTCGCGCACTTTTTGCAGGGCCTGCGGTGTTATTTCGCCGGGATTATCCTGTAGCGTCAGATCCGGGTCTGTATAACGGGATTCAGACGTTAGTTTTTCGCCGATAAAATCGGTAAAGCTGCGCATAATCTCTGCGTGGGACGGGGCGCGAAAACCAACCGAATAGGTCATGCAGTCATCGGATTCGCCGATACCATTATGACCAACCTGAGGCGGGATATAGAGCATATCACCGGGTTCCAGCACCCAGTTATATTCGGGTTCCCATTCGGTCATGATCATGACCGGGGTATCCGGGCGGCGGGGTGAGTTCTGGTCAAAGAATCCGCCAACTTCCCAGCGACGTTTGCCCTGGGTCTGGATCAGGAACACATCATAGTTGTCGTAGTGGGGGCCTACGCCACCGCCCTGGGTGGCAAAGCTGACCATCAGGTCATCGTAGCGCCAGTTAGGAATAAAGCGGAACTGTTCAACAATGTCGCTGGCTTCCGGCACCCAGTGGTCAACCGCCTGTACCAGCAACGTCCAGTGGCTGTCAGGCAGATCGCTGAAGGTTTCTTCATTGAAGGGGCCGTGTTGAATCTTCCAGTCATCACCCTCCGGGCTCTGAACCACCAGACGAGACTCAACATCATCTTCAAGTGAGAGACCGGCCAGCTCATCGGCACCCACCGGTGCTTCCAGATCCGGGAAAGCGTTGCGGACCAGTAATGGTTTTTTCTGCCAGTAATCACGCAGAAACTCTTCGATTGAGATGTCGCCGAAAGGTGAATCACTCATTGATCAGATCCTTTATCCTGAGATTGCTTAGCATCTGCTGCGTTGGCAGAGGTTAGTTTGTCGGTTGTTTCGTCGATGGAGGTGAGAATGCCTCTCAGCATATTCAGCTCTGTTCGTTCAGGCCGGGAACGGTTGAAATAACGTCTCAGCTTGTCCATAACTTTGCCTTCGTGCTGAGGGATAATGAAGCGTGTCTTGCGTAAAGCACTTTCCAGATGCACGTAAAATCGTTCCATATCCCGGGTCAGCGGGTAGGGTTCATCCCGCTTGATATAATCTTTTTTACTGTGCGCCTGCCAGATCTCATAGCACACCAGCTGAATTGCCGCAGAGACATTCAGCACCGGATATTCAGGATTGGCTGGAATATAAACGTGGTAGTTACATTTCTGCAGTTCTGAATTGTGCAGCCCCATGGTTTCGCGGCCAAAAATAATCGCCACGTTTCCATGTTCCGCTTCACCAACCACTTTACGGGCACAGTCATGGGCATCAAAAATTGGCAGATCGAAGGTGCGGTTGCGGGCACTGGTGCCGATCACTAACTGGCAATCCGCAATCGCTTCATCCAGAGAATCCACAACGACAGCCGTGTCCAGCAGATCTTTGGCGCCGGCGGCACGGGCGTCGGCTTCTTCGTCAGGGAAGATTCTGGGCTCAACCAGATAAAGCTGGCTTAGTCCCATATTCTTCATGGCCCGGGCGGCAGCGCCAATATTGCCGGGATGAAAGGTGTTGATCAGTACGATACGGATATTGTCGAGCATAGTGTCATCGTTATCAGGTCAGGCGGCTATCATAGACAGTTACAGCCTGAAAGTTATTGTTTCAGATCAGGCTTGCGGGGCACTTTTCGTTAGTTGCATCGAGCAAACAGGTTGTTCCGGTTGCCAGAAACGAGAAGGTTGTCCGGGTATCAGACGGTCAGTCGTGGCTGGTTTGTGGTAGTCAGAAAGGCGTAAGTTTAATGAGTTTTGCAATGACAATCCAGAAGCTTTGGCTCACGCTAAGCGTTGTCGCGTTTGTCTGTCATCAATACGGCAGTAAAAAGAGCAGTGGCCGAAAAGATCAACAGGTTGACTTTATAGGTAAATCTTCAGCCGTCAGTGGCCGATTTAAACGTGCTAGTCTGAATAATCAGATAGAACCGGTCTCTTAAGACCAGAACGTTTAACTATTGAGGGTGTTATTGTGAATGCAGTCGTTACCGCCGAATACGCTGTCCCCGCTGAGGGGACGCTGCGAGAGGTAGCCCCCGGTGTGCTGTGGCTGCGAATGCCATTACCTTTCGATCTTGATCATATTAATCTCTATATCCTTGATGATATTGATGGCTGGGTGGTGGTTGATTGCGGGCTTGGGAATTCAGATACCCGTATCGTATGGGAAACCGTATTAGCCGGTTTGCTGGTAGATAAGCCGCTGAAAAAGGTTATTCTGACCCATGCCCATATTGATCATATTGGTGCGGCAGGCTGGTTGTGTGAGAGGTTTGGTGCAGAATTATGGATCACCGCAGGTGAGCTGGTAACCGCCAATGAATATTCTCAGGTGAACAGCGGCGACGCTGACACGTTTGCTGCTGCAGGGCACCGTTTTCTTCACAGCATGGGCATGGATAGCAAACAAACTCAGGGGATTATGGGGATTTTTACCGGTATCTCGGCTCTGGTGCACCCTCTGCCTGAGAATATCTTCGAGTTGCAGCAGGGCGACGTTATGAACATCGGCAACACCGACTGGCAGGTGATTGTTTCCGAGGGGCATTCAGAGGCTCATGCCTGTTTGTATTCCGGAGCACTGGGCGTGCTGATTTCCGGTGATCAGGTGTTACCCCGCATCAGCTCTAATGTCAGTGTCAGACAGGCTAAGCCAGATGCGAATCCCTTGCTGTCCTGGCTGGATTCGCTGGACCGTTTGAAAATACTTCCTGCCGATACCTTAGTGCTGCCCGCCCATGAACGCCCCTTTTATGGTCACAGGGCGCGCTTAACAGAGTTAATCCAGGAACATCATGAGATGCTGTTGCAGGTCGAGCAGGCGTGTTCAGAACCGCTCACCGTGATGCAGCTGGCAGCACAGATCTACCAGCGGGAACTCTCTCTGTTTAATCTGTTACTGGCGGGAGGCGAGTGTCTGGCTAATCTCAACTACCTGTTAGCCGAGCAGCGGGTGCAGCGCCAGCTGAATGACGACGGTGTACTGATTTTTTCACAACACCCCTGAACCGCGATTCTTTAGCATACGCCCGGCAGATCTGCCGGGATTTTATCTGCCTCTGTGAGCCGTGCTTATTCTGCGATTTTACGGGCGAATTTTTGCAGGTCCCAGATAAACCGTTCCCGGTGAAACAGTTGTGGGGAGTGGTCTGAGTTTTCATAGATATGTAGTTCAGTATCAGGGATAGCGTCCCTGACGTATTCCGCCACCGCCGGTCCGTAGAACTGGCTCTCATCGCCGTAAATCAGCAGCGCCGGAATGGTTATCTGTGGCAAAACATCACGGTAATCTGCGGCTGTCAGACTTTCCCAGCATCTTACCAGAGGCTCGCCATCAAGCGTTTCAAGGTGTTCACGCATCTGCTGAAAACCCCGGGAGTTACGGGTGTAGTTTTCATAGGATTTACGGTTGTAGCCATTCGCCACCAGTTGCAGTAAACCTTCAGCGAAATCTTTCCGCAGGAGATCTATTAAGCGTTGGTTGTCTGCCTGATCGAAATGCCCATAGATACCGTTTTGCCATTGATCATCAGTGAGCAGCTTAGGCGACTGATCAATAATGCAGACCCCGCTCAGGCGGTCACAACCGAAGTCGCGAATATATTGCCACAGGGTTAACGCCCCCATGGAGTGACCAACAAGCAACACATTGTTCAGGTCGTGATGCTGAATCAATTGTTGCAGGTCGGCAGCCATATCCTGAATGTGAGTGCTGCTGCCCGGAGGCAGTGAATGGCCTCCGTGACCCCGGGCATCCCAGCAGATCACTTCATGCTGGTCTGCTAATGCTGAGGCGAAGGGTAACCAGTCTTTTGCGCTGGCACTCCAGCCATGCAGAAATATAACAGGGCGGCCTTTACCCAGACGCAAATAATGAATAGGTGTCCCATCATGTGCTGGCAATATTTCCATAGTATCAACAACTTATTCTGTTTTGTTAAAGCAATAAAAAAGCAGAGCGAGGCTCTGCTTTTTTCATCATCAGTCAGAATCAGATCGCTTTAGCCTGATCCACTGCATTGCCGATATAGCTGTGAGGGGTGAGTTGCTTAAGTTCCTCTTTCGCTGCTTCAGGCATCTCCAGGGTATCAACAAAGGTCATAATTGTCTCTTTGTTCATCTCCTGGCCGCGGGTCAGCGCCTTGAGTTTCTCATAAGGCTCTTCGATGCCGTAGCGGCGCATCACTGTCTGAATGGGTTCTGCCAGTACTTCCCAGCTGTTTTCCAGATCTGCATCCAGGCGGGCAGGGTTCAGCTCCAGCTTGCTGATACCTTTCAGACTGGATTGGTAAGCGATCAGGCTATAGCCGAAACCAACACCCATGTTACGCAGGACCGTTGAATCCGTCAGGTCACGCTGCCAGCGGGATACAGGCAGTTTTGCCGCCAGGTGTTGCATGATCGCATTAGCAATACCCAGATTACCTTCAGAGTTCTCGAAGTCGATCGGGTTAACCTTGTGCGGCATCGTCGAAGAACCCACTTCCCCGGCAATGGTTTTCTGCTTGAAGTAACCCAGAGAGATGTAACCCCAGATATCACGATCGAAATCGATGATGATGGTGTTGAAGCGGCAAACGGCATCAAACAGTTCAGCGATGTAGTCGTGGGGTTCGATCTGTGTGGTGTAGGGGTTGAATGTCAGTCCCAGGCTTTCAACAAACTCCTGCGCATTCTTTGCCCAGTCAATATCAGCATAGGCGGACAGGTGGGCGTTGTAGTTGCCCACTGCACCGTTGATCTTGCCCAGCAGTTCAACTTTTTTCAGTTGGTTGATCTGGCGCTGCAGACGGTATGCAACGTTAGCCAGCTCTTTACCGACAGTCGTAGGGGATGCGGTCTGACCATGGGTACGGGAGAGCATTGGCTGAGTGGCGTAATTGCGTCCCAGTTGTGCAATTTCGTCAGTCATCTGCTGCATGATCGGCAGCATAACAGCCTGGCCCTCTTTGAGCATCAGCGCATGGGACAGGTTATTGATATCTTCAGAGGTGCAGGCAAAATGCACAAACTCGCTGACAGCAGCCAGTTCAGCGTTGTCTGCGATATGCTCTTTGATGAGGTATTCAACCGCTTTAACGTCATGGTTGGTGGTGCGCTCAATCTCTTTTACCCGGTTGGCTTCCGTTTCACCGAAGTTGTCTACCAGAGCGTTCAGCACTGCATTGGCTTCGTCGCTAAGCGCCGGAACTTCAGTAATTTGAGGGTGTGCGGCAAGTTTCTGCAACCAGCGAACTTCAACGGTTACACGGGCGCGTATCAGACCGAACTCACTGAAAACCGGACGAAGATCAGCAGTTTTGCTGCCGTAACGACCATCAACTGGAGAGATCGCAGAAAGAGAAGAAAGATCCATATCGAGTTAATACCTGACTGGGTTAAATTTTGAGCGCGAATTATAGCTAAAATCGACTCACAGGGAAAATCTGTAGGGCGTTTTTTTGTCAGCAGGTCTGAACTACTGGCTGCCGGGCTGACGGATCAGCCGCGACCACTGATCTTGCGGACTGATGGCCGCAACCGTGATTTGAAAAAGAGCAGGTGCCAGCCTTTGCCGCCAACCTGGCGCCACAGCATGGCTGAACGGATGCCTGCTAACAGCAGTGCACGTATTTTTGCGGCATTTTCTGCGTTCTGCAGATGCCGGGGTTCGCCCGTCACCTGGATTCTGAAGCTGAAGGTGCTGAGTGTGTCCTGGTAAAGGCTGGCAAGGTTTGCCACCACGCTGGGATGGGTATAAGCGGTTGGATTGTCGGTCAGGTCCGTGCCGGCTTCAGCAAAGTAACTGGCCTGCTGGGTAATTTTGTCGATACGCTCGCCAATGGTTTTCAGCAGGTCCGGGCGTTTATGTAGTTTGCGTTCGAGATGGATGATGCTCATGGCGTAGCGGATGATATCCGCATTCTGTTCGGAGCGACTTTTATCCAACAGTTCCTGCAGGCCGCGAAACCCCTGATTAAGGTTGATCGGCAAATCATGGGCGCCACCGAATATCTCTTCTGTGGTCTCCGGGTTGGTCACGAAGATACTTGCCAGAGAGGTTTCAAAACTATTTTGTGACACCATTCCGCGTGTAGCGATCTGTTCTACCAGACTGGCCGCCTGAAACAGCCCGGCGAGGGCGATTGCCTGTTGATCTTCTGCTCTGGACATAGTGCTAACCGGTCTCTCTACGCGTTGTCGCTATTTGTCTGGCCGGAAGCTGTTTTTCCGGTTGTTTCAATCACACCACCACCCAGGCAGACGTCATTCTGGTATATCACCACCGATTGCCCGGGGGTCACCGCACGCTGCGGTTCTTCAAACTCGATGCGATAACCCTCACCGTCAGCATAAACGGTGCAGGCCTGATCTGACTGGCGATATCTAACCTTAGCACGGCAGCTGAACGGCAGGGTGGGTTTATTGCCGCTAATCCAGAAAATATCGCTGGCTGTCAGCCAGTTACTGAATAGCAGATGATGCTGCTGTCCCTGAACCGCAATCAGTACATTACGCTGAAGATCTTTTTCAGCAACAAACCAGGGTTCTTCCGGGTAGTCTTTAAGGCCACCGATGCCCAGTCCCTGACGCTGACCAATAGTGTGGTACATCAGCCCCTGGTGCTGACCAATAACATCGCCATCCGGGGTTTCGATATTACCGGGCTGGGCGGGCAGATATTGCTTAAGAAAATCGGTAAAACGGCGTTCGCCGATAAAGCAGATGCCGGTGCTGTCTTTCTTATTGTGGGTAATAAGATCGTGTTGCTCAGCGAGACGACGTACCTCTGGTTTTTCCAGTTCACCAACCGGGAAAAGCGTCTGGGCCAGCTCGTCAGAACCGACCTGATGCAGAAAGTAGCTCTGATCCTTGTTGTTATCCAGTCCTTTCAGTAGTGCCGCTTTGCCATCAATCTCTCCCCGGCGGACATAGTGTCCGGTGGCTATCTTGTCGGCCCCGAGTACTTTGGCGTATTCAAGAAACGCTTTAAACTTAATTTCACGGTTACAGAGAATATCAGGATTAGGAGTACGGCCCGCTTTATACTCTTCGAGAAAATGCTCAAATACATTGTCCCAGTATTCTGCCGCGAAATTAGCCGTATGCAATGTGATCCCCAGCTTGTCGCTGACCGCCTGAGCATCGGCAAGATCATCCATCGCGGTACAGTATTCGGTGCCGTCATCTTCGTCCCAGTTTTTCATAAACAGGCCTTCAACCTGATAGCCCTGCTGTTGCAACAGCAGGGCTGACACGGATGAGTCCACGCCGCCGGACATGCCAACGATTACTTTTACTGTTGCCGGGTCGATCATTGCGGGACCGTTGTTAGCTGCTTCTGACATAGAGACTGTATCTGACCTTAAAACTGATTATGTTCTGAAGAATATGCGGCCGAAGTCGCATTTATTCAATGCTTTAATGATTATTTGCTTTCACAGAGTATCGGCGTTTTTATTCACCGGGTTCGACGATAAGTGATAGCGGAAAGCGGATGCCGGAGAGGTAATCGTCAATACAGCGGGTTACCATCGGGCTGCGTAAGCGATCTTTCTCGTTTTCCAGTTCTTCACGACTGAGCCAGATAGCCCGCTCAATACCCTCGTCCAGTGGCAGGTCCGGGTCATAAGCTTCGGTCTGGGCAACGAAACAATAGCGGTGGTAGGTCACACCATTGGCTGGCGCGGTGTAGACATAGATTCCTATCAGTGCGGTTGGTGTGATGGTCCAGCCCGTTTCTTCCAGGGTTTCACGGATGGCCGCCTCGACAAACGTTTCATTGGCTTCTACATGGCCGGCGGGTTGATTGATAACCAGCTGACCCAGTGACAACGATTGCTCTTCGATACAGAGAAATTTGCCGTCCTGTTCAATAATGGTTGCCACAGTTACGTGGGGTGTCCAACGCATGCTTCATCCCGTATATTATGGCTAAATTTCAGCTCGTATTGATAAGTACTTATAAAAGGTACTTATAAGAAGTACATCTAAAGGTACTTATGTCTATGCTGAATAGCCCCGTTGAATTGATTGTCTGCAGATGGTGTTTTTCTGCAGCATCCTCTGGCGGCAAACTTTATCATTTTTGACCGCTTTTAGCTGTATTTTGGAGAACCCTTTGTTTAAAGATATTGTTTCTGTGCAGACAGATGACTTTTCGATAGGGATGCTATCTGAACAGGTCCGGGCGGATGATGGTAGCCATGGTGCAATTGTTACCTTTACCGGTGTCGTCAGGCAACTGCCGAATGGGCCGGATTTGCAGGCGATGTACCTTGAACATTATCCCGGCATGACTGAAAAGGCGTTGTGTACTATTGTGCGTCAGGCTCGCGAACGCTGGCCGCTGGGTAATGTGGTTGTCGTCCATCGCATTGGCAGGCTTGAGTTAAATGACAATATTGTGTTTGTCGGTGTTGGCAGTGCTCATCGCCTGGCTGCTTTTCAGGCCGCACAATTCATCATGGATTATCTGAAGCGTGATGCGCCGTTCTGGAAGAAAGAGATAACCGCAGCAGGCGAATATTGGGTTGAGGCAAAGCAGTCCGATCTGGATGCAGCTGATAACTGGTAACAGATTATCAGCTGTGTACTGGCGGTTAACCTAAAGGCATTCAGCGTGCTCTGCGGTTGTTTTTGCCGGTTGTAGCCCTTGTCTGTCTGCTTCTGTTTTTATGGCGGTTTGTCGGCGGTAATCGTTTTGCCGGAGCCGCAATCTGGACCTCTTCCGTTCGGTATTCACCTGGTTGCAGGCTCTCCAGTGTCCAGTTGCCGATGGCGGCCCTGATGAGTCTGAGTGTTGGAAAGCCAACGGCGGCAGTCATGCGTCTTACCTGGCGGTTTTTTCCTTCGGTAATTTTTAATTCGACCCAGCTGGTCGGCTTATTCTGCCGTTGCCGTATCGGCGGGTTGCGTGGCCAGACCTCAGGCTGCGGTATTTTGTTAGCCGTCGCGGGGCGGGTGACGCCATCTTTAAGCTCAACACCCTGGCGTAGCTGCTTTAATGCAGCGTCGCTAATGTCACCCTCGACCTGAGCCCAGTAGGTTTTTTCCAGTTTAAATTTGGGGTTTGCTAACCTGTGTTGCAGTTGTCCGTCATCTGTGAGAATCAGCAAGCCTTCAGAATCATAGTCCAGCCTGCCTGCAGCATAGACGCCTTTGCGCTGAATAAAGTCTGCCAGGGTTTTGCGCCCTTCATTGTCGGTGAATTGGGTCAGTACCTGATAGGGTTTGTTGAGTATGATAAGTTCAGACATACATGGTTCCGCTTAATCAACGTATCTATAAGCGCTGACAAAATGAATAGAAGGGTGGGGCAGATTATCAGTGTCTCCACTGATTTCTGCAAGTTTGACCCCTCTGTGCATTAGGCTGTGAAGTGAAGAGCATCAAAGCGATGTCAATGCGTGAAAGCCTGATGTTAAGCAATCAGTGACGGTCTTGCTTTGGCAATTGCCTGTTGATCGTCATGGGAATCAGCTTTGCTGACAGCGTGACATGGCGGAATACGATTTTTAATCGCTTGCTGTGATGCTCACAGTAGTCTGATATTAACGGCATGCGTGCCTTTCGGTCCTGGCGTCGTATCAAATTGAACGGCCTGGCCGGCCTTGAGGCTTTTGTAGCCTTCGGTGAGTATGACTGAGTAATGCGCGAAAAGATCCTCTTTGAAGTCTGGTGAAACGATAAAACCAAAGCCTTTGCTGTTGTTAAACCATTTGACTTTCCCTGTGTACATGGCGGCCACCTCAAATATCCGATTACATCAACCCAAATGATCTTTAGGTCTGTTACCACAACAAACTCTCTTGCTACAATGAGACAATATGAATGGCATAGTTCCTTGTCGGTATGCAGGAACATCTGATACTGCGCATACTCTGAATGTCTGCCCATGCAGTATACATTGGGCCTGAGGCTTCGTTCTATCGGAGGGGTACTCAAAATAGTGTATGCAAAACCGTTAATTTTTTTGAGATATGATATGCGTCAAACGTTTTGTGATATTAAACTTTCAGGTGACCCGGATGATTTTGTCGATCATAACAACACCGGTGTGGTGACGGAAGAAGCAAAACCAGAACTAAAAAGACCATCGATGTATCGGGTGGTATTACTGAATGATGACTATACTCCAATGGATTTTGTGGTGCAGATTCTGATGGGCTTTTTTGGGATGAATCAGGAAAAAGCGACTCAGGTGATGTTAGCGGTTCATACCAAAGGGAAAGGAGTATGTGGTGTGTTTACCCGCGATATAGCAGATACTAAAGCTGCACAGGTTAATCAGTGTGCCAGAGAGAATAAACATCCTCTTTTATGTGAAGTAGAGAAAGCGTAGCGGAGCGTAAGGTATGTTAAATAAAGAACTTGAAGATACGCTGAGCGTTGCTTTTAAAGAGGCGCGCTCTAAGCGACATGAGTTTATGACAGTAGAACATCTGTTGCTGGCGTTGCTTGATAATTCAGAGGCCCGCGCGGTATTAGATGCCTGTGCGGTCGATCTGGAAAAAATGCGCAGTTTACTGAGTACGTTTATCGAAGATACTACGCCTTTGTTACCAGAGAACATTCCCGATGTAGAAACCCAGCCCACGCTCGGGTTTCAGCGGGTTTTGCAGCGGGCAGTATTTCATGTGCAGTCATCTGGAAAAGCTGAAGTTAACGGCGCCAATGTACTCGTAGCCATCTTTAGTGAGCAGGAAAGTCAGGCTGTTTATGTGCTCAATCAGCAAGGCATTGAGCGTATTGATGTGGTTAATTACATCTCTCATGGCATCTCGCGGGTAGAAGAAAACGGTAGCCGCCCTGGTGAAGAGGGCTTGCTTGATAATGACAATGCTGCCGAGAAAGAGAAGAGTCCGCTGGCTAACTTTGCTGTCAATCTTAACGAACAGGCGATCTCTGGCCGGATTGATCCCCTGGTTGGCCGCGATGATGAAGTCGAACGGGTCGTGCAGATACTGTCGCGTCGCCGGAAGAACAATCCGCTGTTGGTGGGAGAAGCTGGCGTGGGTAAAACCGCGATTGCTGAAGGGCTTGCCAAGTTGATTGTTGAATCTCAGGTGCCCGATGTTATCGCGAAGAGTGTTGTTTACTCGCTTGACCTGGGGGCGCTGCTGGCAGGCACCAAATACCGGGGCGACTTTGAGAAACGCCTCAAAGGACTGCTGAATGAGATCAAGCAGCAGGAACATGCGATTCTGTTTATTGATGAGATCCATACAATTATCGGTGCCGGTGCTGCATCCGGTGGTTCTATGGATGCCTCTAACCTGCTCAAACCGTTGTTGAGTTCCGGACAGCTGCGCTGTATTGGCTCGACCACCTTTCAGGAGTTTCGCGGTATTTTTGAGAAAGACAGGGCGCTGGCAAGACGCTTCCAGAAAGTTGACGTGCTGGAACCCTCTGTTGATGATACCTACCGTATTCTGCAGGGCCTGAAGAGTCGTTTTGAGGCGCATCATGATGTTAAGTATACCGATGATGCGTTGCGAGCGGCTGCTGAAATGGCCGACCGTTACATCAATGATAAGCATATGCCTGACAAAGCGATCGATGTGATCGATGAGGCCGGGGCTTATCAGCAGTTAATGACGACAGAGAACCGTAAGGCTGTTATCGATGTTGCTGAGGTTGAGATTGTCGTTGCCAAGATCGCACGTATCCCCGCTAAAAGCGTCTCTGTTTCTGATAAAGAGCAGCTTAAGAAACTGGATAGTAACCTTAAAATGGTTGTACTTGGGCAGGATCAGGCGATTGATACGCTCTCTGCTGCGATTAAGCTTTCCCGCGCGGGCCTGAATGAACCGAATAAACCGGTGGGTTCATTTCTGTTCGCAGGCCCTACAGGTGTCGGTAAGACTGAGGTTACCACTCAGCTGGCGAGAATTATGGGGATTGAGCTGATTCGCTTTGATATGTCTGAATACATGGAGCGTCACACGGTGTCGCGTCTCATCGGTGCGCCACCAGGGTATGTTGGTTATGATCAGGGTGGTCTGCTGACCGAAGCCGTTTCTAAATCACCTCATGCAGTGTTGCTGCTGGATGAGATCGAGAAGGCGCATCCGGAAGTGTTTAATCTGCTATTGCAGGTGATGGATAACGGTACCCTGACAGATAACAATGGCCGTAAAGCGGATTTCCGCAATGTTATTCTGGTGATGACAACCAATGCGGGTATCGAGCAGATGACCCGTGCCTCTATCGGTTTTAGTCAGCAGGATCACACAACCGATGGCATGGAAGCGATTAAAAAGCTGTTCACCCCTGAGTTTCGTAATCGTCTGGATGGCATTATTCAGTTTAAAGCGCTGTCTCCACAAGTGATTATCGGTGTAGTCGATAAATTCCTGACTGAGCTTCAGGCGCAGCTGGATGACAAAAAAGTGGTGCTGCATGTTGATGATTCGGCGCGTCAGTGGTTTGCTGAAAAAGGTTACGATGCCAGTATGGGCGCGCGGCCGATGCGACGTCTGATTCAGGAAAAGCTGAAAAAACCGCTGGCTGAGATGATTCTCTTTGGCGAGCTGGCTGACGAGGGTGGTGATGTAGATATTACCGTCAACGCTGAGGATGATATCGAAATACATGCAGGGGTGGCGGTTTAACCGCTACCACCTGTCATATATAAAAAAACGGCCTGATGGGCCGTTTTTTTATTAGCGGGTATTAACGGGCGCGGTAAGTAATGCGACCTTTGGTCAGATCGTAAGGTGTCAACTCAACCTTTACCTTATCGCCAGTCAGAATGCGGATATAGTTTTTGCGCATTTTGCCAGAGATGTGTGCTGTTACAACGTGACCGTTTTCCAGTTCTACCCGGAACATTGTGTTAGGCAGTGTGTCGGTCACAACGCCTTCCATTTCAAAGCTGTCTTCTTTAGACATTCATTACCTACCTAAGTTAATTAATTGCAATGCTACATTTTGCAGCGCAGTATTTTGCCTTATTTTGCTATTTATATCAAAGAGATTTGCTAAAAACGCCTCACTTATCTTTTGAATAGCATCCGATTGTCGCGTGATTCTGCTGCAGACAGGGGAAATATGCTGTGGTGTATCGCACTCAGTCGACCAGAATCCACTGGCCGTGCAGCAGCATCTCGAGCGGATTATAAGCGACTTTATATGACATTTTCTGACACTCTCTAATCCAGTAACCCAGATAGAGATATTCCAGTTCAAGCCGTTTTACCTCTTTCAGTTGCCAGAGAATGGCAAAGCTGCCGAGGCTGCGGCGTTCCTCTTCAGGGTCGAAAAAGGTGTAGATAGCGGATAAGCCAGACGTCAGATAATCGGTTACCGCCAGTGCCAGCAATTTTCCCGTTGGGTCCCTGAATTCGTAGAAGCAGCCTTTTTGTCCGCCCTCAATCAGGAAGGCGCTGAACTGCTCAGGGGTAGGGGGATACATATCACCATCACTGTGGCGGGTGTTGATGTATTTCTCATACAACGCATAATATTCGTCAGTAAACTGAGGGGGCACCACCATAACCTGGAGGTCTTTGTTTTTATTGAAAATTCGCTTCTGGCTTTTACTGGGGGTAAACAGGCGCCCATTCACCCTGACAGAGATGCAGGCATGGCAATTGCTACAATAGGGGCGATAGATATGCTTGCCGCTGCGCCGGAACCCAAGATCAGAAAGCTGGCTATAGGCCTCAGAGGTGATAACTTCCTGCGGATCAACAAACAGCGTCTTCGCTTCTAATCCTTCGAGGTAGCTACACTCATGTTCCGGTGTGGCGTAAAAATGCAGGGTTTTCAGGTTTGTCACTCAGTTCTTACCACGTCTTCTTTGTCAATATCGAAATGCCAGTGATGATTCAGCTCTGTTTCCAGGTGCTGATCAAGATACTGTTTAAACTCAGTCCGGGGAATACAGCTGGCTCCCAAACTGGTCAGATGATTATTTTCGACCTGACAGTCAATTAAAACATAGCCCCATTTTTCCAGTTGCCGGGCAAAAAAAGCAAATGCTATTTTTGAGGCGTTAGTTGCCCGGCTAAACATCGACTCACCAAAAAATAGTCGCCCCATGGCAATGCCGTACAGTCCTCCGGACAGTTTACCATTTTGCCACAATTCAACCGAGTGGGCGACGCCTTGTTGATGTAGCTGGGTATAGGCTTGCTGCATTGAGGTGCTGATCCAGGTGCCGTCAGTGTAGCTTCGAGGTGCGGCGCAGGCAGCGATAACCTCAGAGAACGACTGATCAAAGCTGATTTCAAAGTCGCTATGACGAATCGCTTTACGCAGGCTTCTGGAGATATGAATCTGCCCGGGTTTCAGTGTGCAACGGGGATCCGGTGACCACCACAAGATAGGTTCCCCCGGGCTAAACCAGGGGAATATGCCATGACGATAGGCCTCAATAAGGCGATTGCCACTCAGATCACCGCCAGCTGCCAGTAAACCATTAGGTTCATCCAGCGCCTGCGTGATCGGCGGAAAATCGTACCTGTGTGGATCAAGCCATGGAATCATCAGCGTGTCATTCAGGCCTGGTCATCCAGATAGCGTTCAGCGTCCAGCGCGGCCATGCACCCAAAGCCCGCAGAGGTAATTGCCTGACGGTAGATATGGTCAGCCACATCGCCCGCTGCAAAAACACCTTCAATCGAAGTTTGTGTGGCGTTGCCATCCGTGCCTGAGTGAATTTTAATGTAGCCGTCTTTCATCTCCAGTTGCCCGGCAAAGATATCCGTATTCGGTTTGTGGCCTATAGCCACGAAAACGCCCTGAAGGTCGAGATCCTGAGTTGAGCCATCTTCAGTGTTTTTTATGCGACAGCCGGTAACGCCCATATCATCACCCAGTACTTCATCCAGCTGATGGTTCCAGATAATGTTGATATTGCCGTTTTCTGCCCGTTCAAACAGTTTGTCCTGCAGAATCTTTTCTGAACGTAAGGAATCGCGCCGATGGATCAGCGTGACTTCTGCAGCGATATTGGACAGGTAGAGAGCTTCTTCAACGGCGGTATTGCCGCCACCGATAACCGCTACTTTTTGTCCCCGATAGAAAAAACCATCGCACGTGGCGCAGGCGCTGACACCTTTACCCATAAAGGCTTCTTCTGACGGTAGCCCTATATACTGCGCTGAAGCACCAGTGCAGATAATCAGTGCATCACAGGTGTATTCAGCCATATCACCTTTGAGGCGGAAAGGGCGGTTGGTAAGATCCGTTTCGCTGATATGATCAAATATTACCTGAGTGTCAAAGCGTTCGGCATGGGCCTGCATCCGTTGCATCAGTTCAGGTCCCTGTACCCCTTCGACATCACCCGGCCAGTTATCGACGTCGGTGGTGGTGGTTAACTGGCCACCTGCCTGCATACCTGTGATCACAATTGGATTAAGGTTGGCACGGGCAGCATAGACGGCAGCTGTGTATCCGGCAGGGCCGGAGCCCAGAATAATTAATTTATGGTGTTGTATTTCGCTCATTGGTGATCCGTTTTCTGTTCACGCATTATAATGGGGCCTATTATGCCTGTTTCACCGGGCGGACAAAACAGCGATTGCTGCTCATTTTTTTAGTCCGTCACCGGTCAGGCGCTGTTTATTTCGTCTTGTCGCCGTTAATTTCCAGAGTATCTGACATTATTGTTCAGTTTATGCTCAGTCCGGATAGTTATGCTGAATAAAGAGTATAAAAGTCCGGATTGCGTCTGGGGAGCAGAGGCTAAATATGTTATTTTTTAGCTCATTTTATGTATAGATGTAAGGATATATTTCTTGTCTCATAGTCGTCACACCAATAGTCGTGAAACCCGTAGTAAAGACGTCGGTAGTCATGCGGATTCCCGCGAAACCAGGATCGTTTCGTTTTCAGAATTACTCGGACGGGTAATGAAAGAGGGTGGACTGATTATTGTTATCGGTTTTGCTGTGTTTCTGCAGTTCGCACTGTTTGGTTATGACAGTCGGGACCCGGGCTGGTCTCACCTGGGCTATCAGCCTGAAGCACGTAACTTTACTGGTTATGTCGGGGCCTGGCTGGCGGATCTGGCGCTGTCCATTTTTGGCATTGCTGCGTGGCTGATTCCGCTGATGCTGTTAGTGCCTGCGCTGCGCTTTATGGTGCGCCGACAGGTATCGCTCCTGGATGGCATCCCCTTTATGATGCTGCGCTTTACCGGTGCCGTATTAGTGCTTCTCTGCCTGGCTACGCTGGCGGCCACGCATCTGTCTAACGCGGACGCGATGCTGCCTTTCAGTATGGGCGGGCTGGTTGGGCAGGCGGTGTCTGATCTTGCTGTGTCGTTGTTTAGTCTTATCGGCAGTTCAGTGGTGATCTGGACCATACTGTTATTTGGTTTCACCTTAATGCTAGAGCTGTCCTGGTCGCATCTGTTAGAGCGCCTAGGTCAGGCGTTGTTTTCACTTGCTGGTAAATTAAAACCTGCGGTACGCGAGAAACCGCAGCAACCGGAGGTTAATCCTTATGCCCGGGAAGATGAAGAAAAGCGTAATCTGCTCAGAGCGGCTGCCCGTCAGGGACATCCGCAGGATGACGCTTTGCGTACAGAGCCGCTTGTCAGTCTGAATGTGCCTGTCGTCAGCGATGAGAGGAATCCTGATCAGCTGCGATACCAGGCGCAACCATCTGAACCTTCTCCTCAATCTGCACCTCAGTCTTCCCGTCAGCCTGGGTCGAGAAGAGAGCCGGTGTTTGATCAGCCGTTAGCTCAACCTGAAGCGCTTTCAACGGAACCACATTCGGAACAGCGTGATGGTGATGGGCTGAACAGCTCTGCGCGAGACTATTCTGTACGAGAGTATGCTATCGATACTCACCCTTCAGTGACCGTCGGCGGTGAAGATCTGGACGCAATTCCATTAGTGACGGAGTATGCTGATAGTCAGGATGCGCATGTGTTCCCAGCCGGTGAGGCGTTTATTGACCGTAAAGGTGTGAAGGTCGTGCCTCTGTCAGAGGCGCATACACCGATGAAGGATAGTGAGTTAGGGCTTGATCATATCTCACAGGCAACCCGTCGCCGTGAACCCCGCAGAAAAATTCCCTCACTGGACCTGTTGGACGCTCCGGAGCTTAAACAGGGGCACTGTTACACGGATGACCAGTTGGAAGAGATGTCTCGTTTGCTTGAAACCAAGCTGAAAGATTTTGGTATCGTAGCGGAGGTGGTCGAGGTTAATCCTGGCCCGGTCATCACCCGGTTTGAGATGCAGCCTGCGCCTGGGGTTAAAGCCAGCCGTATAACCAACCTGGCCCGCGATCTGGCCCGTTCCATGGCGGTGATGAGTGTGCGGGTGGTGGAGGTTATCGCGGGTAAATCGGTGATTGGTATCGAGATTCCGAATGAAGAGCGGCAGATGGTGCGCCTGAGCGAAGTGCTCAATTCAAAACCCTATCGGGAGGCATCATCAAAACTGACATTGGGTCTGGGTAACGATATCGCCGGTAATCCGGTGGTTGCCAATCTGGCGAAGATGCCTCATCTGTTGGTGGCGGGTACCACCGGTTCGGGTAAGTCGGTGGGCGTTAATGCGATGCTGCTGAGTCTGCTGTTTAAAGCGACGCCGGATGAAGTGCGGCTGATGCTGGTCGACCCGAAAATGCTGGAACTGTCGGTTTATGAAGGTATTCCACATCTGCTGGCGCCGGTTATCACCGATATGAAAGAAGCTGCCGGAGGCTTACGCTGGTGTGTCGCTGAGATGGAGCGCCGCTACAAGCTGATGTCTAAAATGGGGGTTCGAAACATCGCTGGTTATAACGACAAGGTCACTGAAGCCCGCGACCGTGGTAATCCTTTACCTGATCCCCTATGGAACCCGGAAGAGCAGGGGCTACCCGCGGATTCCCCGGCCCCCTATCTGGAAACACTTCCCTATATCGTTGTCTGTATCGATGAATTTGCCGATATGATCATGGTGGTGGGTAAAAAGGTAGAAGAATTGATCGCGCGGATTGCGCAGAAAGCACGGGCTGCCGGTATTCACCTGATTCTCGCGACTCAGCGGCCCTCTGTCGACGTTATCACCGGTCTGATCAAGGCGAACATACCCACACGGATCGGCTTTCAGGTGTCCTCTAAAATCGATTCACGCACGGTGCTGGATCAGAGTGGCGCTGAACACCTGCTGGGTAACGGCGATATGCTTTACCTGCCAGCAGGCAGTAGTTTACCCAATCGGGTTCACGGTGCGTTTGTCAGTGATGACGAAGTTCACAGAGTGGTTGAGGCATGGAAGAAAATTGGCGCCCCTGATTATCTCATCTCGGACCTTTCTGAGGTGGTTGAAGGGGGAGGCGGAGCATTTTCCGGTGATGTGGATGATGAGCAGGATGCTCTGTATGACGATGCGGTGGCGTTTGTCACCGAAACCCGTAAGGCATCGATCTCTTCGGTGCAGCGTAAGCTTAAAATCGGCTATAACCGGGCTGCGCGGATGATTGAAACAATGGAGGCTGCTGGTGTTGTATCGCCGGCCAGCCATAACGGTGCCCGTGAAGTGCTGGCACCACCACCGCCTAAGGATTGATGATGATGTTAAAAAAGATCGCTGGGGCAGTATTGCTGGGGTGTACCCTGAGTTTCTCTGTACTCGCTGATATACAGGAAAATGCGGCCAGTGAACTCAGCCGTCAGCTGTCAAAGTTTAACAGCTTCAGTGCTGAGTTTGATCAGGTTTCAGGCAGTGAAGATTCTCGTCGCATGGAAAATTCCCGCGGCACGCTGCTATTGGCGAAACCGAATAAGTTCAGATGGATCGCGACTGAACCCTTTGAACAAAAACTGATCAGTGATGGTGAAACCCTGTGGATCTACGATCCGGATCTGGAACAGGCCACCCGGCGCAAAGTCACTGATACGGATGCCGGCGTGCCAGCACTGATTCTTAATGGCCAGATAGAGGAGTTGCAAGCGCATTATAAGATTCGCCTGCTGCAGGAAAGGGACGATGATCAGCTGTTTGAACTGCTGCCGCTAAAAGAGGCGGATGTCTTTACCCGCATCCGCCTGCTGTTTACCGCGGGTCTGATTGAAGAGTTACAGATGGAAGACTCACTGGGACAGAGAACATCGATAAGCTTTATGAATCAGAAGCTTAACCCTGACTATACAGAAAAAGCTTTTACATTTACGCCCCCTGAAGGCACCGATATTATTGTTGAAACAGCTGTGGAGCCGGTTAACTGATGGCCGATCTGTTTGATGACCTGCAACCGCCAGGCTATGAACCGCTGGCGGCCCGTATGCGCCCCCGATCGCTGGCTGAATATTGTGGCCAGCAGCATCTGCTGGGGCAGGACAAACCATTACGTAAAGCGCTTGAGCAGGGCACGGTTCATTCGATGATTCTCTGGGGGCCGCCGGGTGTTGGTAAAACAACCCTGGCCCGCCTGCTGGCCCATCAGGTGGACGCTCATTTTATAATTCTTTCAGCGGTGCTTTCCGGGGTTAAGGATATCCGTGCGTCAGTGGATCAGGCACTGCAGGTGAAAGCGCAGTCCGGGCGCAAGACCATCCTGTTTGTCGATGAGGTGCATCGTTTTAACAAGTCGCAGCAGGATGCTTTTCTGCCCTATATTGAAGATGGTACGTTTCTGTTTGTTGGTGCGACCACCGAAAATCCATCGTTTGAGCTGAATAATGCACTGTTATCCAGGGCCAGGGTCTATCTGCTGCGTAGTCTGGAGCAAGGTGATATCGAGTCGCTGTTGCAGCGGGCCATGCAGGATAAAGAGCGTGGTATACCGCAGCAACCGCTGGTCTTTGCGGACGGTGCTCTCGAACAACTTGCGGCAGCGGCCGATGGCGATGGCCGGCGGGGGCTGAACCTGCTTGAAATAGCGGCTGATCTGGCAGATTACGATGGTACTGAATATACCATCGGACCACAGATTATTGAGGAGGTACTAAAATCCAGTGCCCGTCGTTACGACAAGCAGGGCGATCTGTTCTACGACATGATCTCTGCGTTTCATAAGTCAGTACGTGGCTCATCACCGGATGGTGCCTTGTACTGGTATTGCCGGATGCTCGACGGTGGTTGCGATCCGCTTTATATTGCCAGGCGGCTGGTGGCGATCGCGTCAGAAGATATTGGCAATGCCGACCCAAGGGCGATGCAGGTTGCCCTGTCTGCCTGGGATGCTTTCGAGCGGGTGGGGCCTGCTGAAGGAAACCGGGCGATTGCCCAGGCTGCGATTTACTGTGCCAGTGCGCCCAAGAGTAATGCGGTTTACCAGGCCTTTAATCAGGCGATGGCTGATGTTAAAGCCGACCCGGGTTATGAGGTGCCAGAACATCTGCGCAATGCGCCGACCAGTCTGATGAAGGATCTTGGATATGGGGCTGAATATCGTTATGCTCATAATGAACCTGATGCATACGCCGCTGGTGAGTGTTATCTGCCGCCAGAGATTGCCGACCGGCACTATTATCGGCCGCAACCGCGAGGCCTGGAAATTCGCATCGGGGATAAGCTTGAGCATCTGCAGGCGCTGGACCGGGCCAGTAGTCAACAACGATATAAGGACTAAGCAATGTTACACCTGCTTTCCGTCGCCACGGGTGGCGCAGTTGGAGCCCTGGCTCGTTATTGGGTGAGTGGTGTGCTGGTCAATAACGCCCAGTTCAAATTACCCTATGGCACCATGCTCTGTAATGTACTGGGCTCGTTTCTGATGGGTATTATCTTTGTCCTGATTATGGAAAAAGCGCGTCTCAGCCCAGAGTTAAGGCCGTTACTGATGGTTGGTTTTCTGGGGGCGTTTACAACTTTTTCCACCTTCTCACTGGAAGCCGTGACCATGCTGCAAGAAGGGCATATAATGTCCGCCGCAATTTACATATTAATGAGCGTAGTGCTCTGCATGGTCGCCCTGTATAGCGGCTTATGGTTTACTCGCCTGTTCTGACTTTAAGGTTGTTTCTGACATCATGCTAGATTCTAAAATTTTACGTGCTAACCCTGAAGAGGTAGCGCAGCTACTGCTCAAAAAGGGTTATAAGTTTCCGGTTGACGAGTTTAATGCGCTGGAGATTCTGCGCCGTGACGTGCAGGTTGAGTCCGAGCGTTTGCAAAGTGAGCGAAACTCCCGCTCCAAAAATATCGGCAAGGCAAAAGCCGCGGGCGAGAATATCGAACCGCTGCTGGCGGAAGTCAGTACCCTGGGTGAGCAGCTGGATGCCGCTAAAGAGCAGTTGAGAGTTGTTCAGGAGCAGATGGATGCGCTACTGATGGGGATGCCAAACATCCCTCACGAATCGGTGCCTGCGGGCCTGAGTGAAGATGATAACATTGAGATCCGTAAATGGGGTGAGCCGACTCAGCTTGATTTTGAGCCCAAAGACCACGTTGATCTGGGTGAGCAGAATGGCGGTCTGGACTTCGCTACAGCGGCTAAGATTACCGGTGCCCGTTTTGCTGTGTTACGCGGTGGTATCGCCCGTATGCATCGTGCCCTGATTCAGTTTATGCTCGACACTCATACGGCAGAGCACGGCTATGAAGAGACTTACGTCCCATATCTGGTCAATGCAGACTCACTGCGTGGCACCGGCCAGCTGCCTAAGTTTGAAGAAGACCTGTTTAAGGTGCCCGGTGAGCGCGATTATTACCTGATTCCGACCGCGGAAGTGCCCGTCACCAATATTGTCCGGGATGAGATCATTGATGCGGAACAGATGCCGCTGAAATTCGTCGCCCATACTCCCTGTTTTCGTAGCGAAGCGGGCAGCCATGGCCGTGATACCCGCGGCATGATCCGCCAGCATCAGTTTGAGAAGGTCGAACTGGTACATATTGTAGAGCCATCTAAGTCATGGGATGCCCTGGAAGAGCTGATCGGTAATGCCGAAAAGATTCTGCAGAAGCTGAATCTGCCATACCGTGTTGTTACCCTGTGTGGCGGTGATCTGGGATTCAGTGCAGCCAAAACTTACGATATAGAGGTATGGTTACCAGGCCAGCAAAAATACCGTGAAATCTCTTCCTGCAGCAACATGGAAGATTTCCAGGCTCGCCGGATGATGGCGCGCTGGCGTAATCCTGAAACCGGCAAACCTGAGCTGGTACACACGCTGAACGGGTCTGGTCTGGCGGTAGGTCGTACGCTGGTGGCTATTCTGGAGAACTATCAGACGGCAGAAGGTAAAGTAAAAGTACCTGAAGCTTTACTGCCGTATATGGGCGGTATTACTGAGCTATAAATCTTCATTTGTTAAAAAAGCGCCAGTGGCGCTTTTTTTATACCTGTTGTCAGCTGTTGATGGCATAGCTGAAACAGTAACCATCGATAACTATTGCCCGGATAAAGCGTTTGAAAACGCTTTAGAAGCGTCGGGCTGAAAGGTACAATTCAGAGCCATTCTGACAACCTGAAATGGGCTGTTCATTGTTTGCGGAGAGAACATGAAAAACCGGTATGATCTGTTAATTGTTGGTGGTGGCATGGTGGGAGCGACCATCGCTGCTGCCCTGGGTAATACCGATCTTAAAATTGCCGTGGTTGAACAGCAATATCCCGAGCCATATCAGCCAGGTTCAGAACACGATCTGCGCGTATCGGCGCTGAGTATTGCGTCTGAACAGATCTTTAAAACGCTGGGCGTCTGGGACGGCATCGTTTCTCGCAGAGTCTGTCCTTATCGGCGGATGAAAGTGTGGGAGAGTGATGAAAATCGCGCGGCGACCGAGTTTGTCAGCGATGATATTGGTGCCGATCATCTGGGCTATATTGTTGAGAACCGGGTTATTCAGCTCGCCCTGCTGGAGCAGCTGAGTCAGTACGACAATGTTGATCTGATCTGTCCTGCTGAAACGGTAGATATCGATTACTCTCCCGGCTGCAGTCTGTTGCGACTGGCTGATGGTCGTGAACTGATCGGTAAGCTCATGATAGCAGCGGATGGCGGCGCTTCCAGAGTCCGGATGGCTGCAGGTATGGGTGTTCATAGCTGGGATTATGATCAGCATGCGCTGGTTGCGTCTGTCATTACCGCGCAGCCGCAGCAGGATATTACCTGGCAGCAGTTTACGCCTGATGGTCCGCTGGCGTTTCTGCCGTTGTCCGGACACCGGGGATCACTGGTGTGGTATAACCGTCCAGCTGAAGTGAGGCGACTACTGGCACTGGATGAACAGGCATTTGTGAATGAGGTCAGCCACGCGTTTCCTGATCGTCTGGGCAACATTGATCGCCTGTTGGAACGCGGCGCTTTTCCGCTGCGTCGCCAGCATGCCCAGCAGTATGTGAAAGAGGGCGTAGCCCTGGCCGGTGATGCGGCGCATATGATTAATCCACTGGCCGGTCAGGGGGTGAATATAGGTTTGCTGGATGCGGCGGTCCTGGCAGAAGTCGTCCTTAATGGTCACCGTCAGGGGATTGAGGTCAGTGATCTGTCTTTACTACATCAGTATGAACAGCAGCGACGCGGCCATAATCTGATGATGATGCAGCTGATGGATGGTTTTTACCGGGTGTTTTCTAACGACCTGCTACCGCTGAAGCTGCTGCGGAACGTTGGCCTGGGCGTTGCTGAACGGCTGGCGCCTGCTAAAAACAAGGTGATGCGTTTTGCGATGGGGCTGGAAGGCGCACTGCCCGCGCTGGCCCGGGGTGAAAAGCTGTAAGAAAGGGGTGTGATGGTTGAGTCTTTGAAGCGCAAAACAGTCTGAAGATTCCTCATCGAGTGTTATCAATACCGTTTTTTAGCGATGCTAAAAAGTTGGCAGCCACAGACTTAGAAACAGCATAAAAAAACGGAGCCTTGAGCTCCGTTTTTTTAACAGACAAGATCGCTTATTTAGCGTCTTCAGCTTTCGCAGCAGGCGCTGCTGGTTTAGCGGCCGGAGCCTTAGCAGGTGCAGCCGCTTTTCTGGCGGGTGCTGCTTTTTTAGCCGGTGCGGCGGCCGCAGGTTTTTTCGCAGCAGGGGCTGCTTTAGCGGCAGGTTTTGGTGTGGCGGTTTTTTTCGCAGGTGCTGGTTTAGCGGCAGCTTTTGGCGCTGCTGCTTTTTTCGCAGGCGCTGGTTTAGCCGCTGCTTTAGGGGCGGCGGCAGGCTTGCTTTCTGCTTTCGCAGCAGGCGCGGCTGCAGAGGTCATAAACTTACTCAGGTCTTCAAAGTAGTTCATGTCTTTCAGGCCCAGGCCAGCAAAGCTTTTTTCGATAACGGCGGTCAGCTCGTCTTTGGCTGAGTTCAGTGCAGCCATCTCTTCTTCTGCAACGCTGCTCAGTTTAGCTTCCAGTGTCTTAACAAACTCAACCTGAAGTTCGATCGCTTCTTTGGGGTCTTTGATAGATGACAGTGCCTGCATCTGCGCCATTGTGGCGTTAACAAAGTCAGATACATAACCAGACTGCAGGGCAATCAGCTTTTCTGCAGCTTTTTTGTTGATTTCAGCCATATCAACAACGGGCTTCATATTTTCCTTTACATCTTTCATCATATCTTCGTACATGTTTATTCACCTGTGATCGCAAGAGTTTCAGTCTTTGTGCGTTGCAGCAATTTTGTTCACTATATTAGCCGCATGCAATAATGTCAATTATATTGTTGCGGTGCAACATAAGGCTTTTTTTATCAAAGAACGCCACGGTTTGGCAGACGTTTCCGGCAGTATTAACCTTAAGGCTATTGCTGAAAAAAAACCTGCAACAGGGCAAAGTTGAGGCTGCCAGTCGCATCCTGAAGGTTACTGTAGCTCAGTTATCATCAAAGTTATCTGTAATCTGCCATTTCTTTGATACGAACGGGTCAAAAGAGATTGATTTAGTTACAATGAGCGCAATATCTAGATATGAGATCACAGACATTGGATAACCTTATGACTTGTCACCCGGCTTTTACACTTAAGCGCACAGAAACCATCGAATCACTGGGCATCGATATGCAGGAGTATGTCCACACCCGCACCGGCGCGCTGCATTATCATATAGCCGCTGACAATCAGGAAAATGTATTTCTGGTGGCGTTTCGCACTGTGCCGGAAGACAACTGTGGTGTTGCCCATATTTTAGAGCACACCGCTTTGTGTGGTAGTGCTAAATATCCGGTGCGTGATCCTTTCTTTATGATGAGCCGACGTTCACTGAATACTTTCATGAACGCATTCACCAGCAGTGACTGGACCGCTTATCCTTTTGCCAGTCAGAACCGCAAAGACTATTTTAATCTGCTGGATGTCTATCTGGATGCCGCATTTTTCTCTCGTCTTGATCCGCTGGATTTTGCCCAGGAAGGTCACCGGATTGAATTCAGTGAGGCGGAAAACGCTGACAGCCCGCTGGTTTATAAAGGTGTCGTATACAACGAGATGAAAGGGGCCATGAGTTCTCCGGTCTCCTATCTGTGGCAAACCCTGACTCGTCATCTGTTTCCATCGACTACTTACCATTACAACTCTGGTGGTGATCCCGAAGCGATACCGGATCTTAGTTATGAGCAGTTGCTACACTTTTATAAAACCCATTATCACCCATCCAATGCGGTGTTTATGACGTTTGGTGATATTCCGGTTGAGGAGTTACAGCAGCGATTTGAGGCGCAGGCGCTTTCCAGTTTTGAAAAACTCGATGAAGAGATCTCTGTGGGGGATGAAAAACGTTACTTCTCGCCTGTCAGAATAGAGGAAGCGTATGCCCTTGATGAGGAGGACAGTCACGGCAAAACCCATCATGTACTGGCCTGGCTGCTGGGGCCAAGTATCGACCTGGAACAACAGTTAAAAGCTAATCTGCTCTCGCGTGTATTACTGGACAACAGTTCTTCACCGCTGCGTTATGCGCTCGAATCGACCGATCTGGGGGCATCGCCATCGCCTCTTTGTGGTCTTGAAGAGTCCAATCGGGAAATGGCCTTTATGTGCGGCATCGAAGGCAGTGAGCCGGAAAATGCGGCAGAATTTGAACAACTGGTGCTGAAGACTCTGGAGAACGTTGCTGAAAACGGTGTGCCACAAGAACATCTGGAAGCCGCGTTGCACCAACTCGAACTGAGCCAGCGGGAGATCAGTGGTGATGGCTATCCTTACGGCATGAGCCTGATACTGGCATCACTATCGTCGGCGATTCATCGTGGAGATCCGATCGCGCTACTGAATCTTGATCCGGTGTTAGCTAAATTGCATGAAGAGATTACCCACCCGGATTTCATCTCTTCGATGGTGCGTGAATTACTGGATAATCCCCACCGGGTAAGACTGACGCTGCGCCCCGACGCTAAGCTGGCGCAGCGGCGCGATGCGGCTGAATCTGCGCAGCTGGAAAAGATCCGGCGGTCATTGGATGACAGCCAGAAGCAGGTGGTTATCGAACAGGCTAAAGCACTTGAAGCGCGTCAGAACCAGATCGACGATGAATCTCTGTTGCCTAAAGTAACTATCGCTGATGTTCCGGGTCAGATGCGTATTCCTCAGGGGACTGAAGCTGAGTTGCAGGGCTTTACTTATCATTTTTACCCTCAGGGCACCAATGGCCTGGTCTATCAGCAGGTCATTATGGATCTGCCTGAACTGACAGAAGAGGAACAGCAACTGATACCGCTGTACAGTAACTGTCTGACAGAGCTGGGGTGTGACGGTAAGAGCTATCAGGAGACGCAGGCATGGCAGTCGCAGGTGTGTGGCAGCATCAGTGCTTACGTGTCCGTGCGCGGCAATATCGAAGATGAGCAAAAGGTCAGTGGTTATCTGACGCTCTCGGCAAAGGCGCTGTTGAGTAAAAATACTGCTATGACCGGGCTGATGTATAAAACTCTCACCAGCGTCCGCTTTGACGAGCTGAGCCGGATTCGTGAGATGGTGTCTCAGCAGCGTACCCGTAAAGAGCAGAGTGTCACCGGACAAGGCCACAGCCTTGCGATTATGGCTGCGGTCAGTCAGTTATCACCGGCTGGACAGCTATCTCATAATCAGCGGGGCCTGCAAAGTATTCGTGCGCTGAAGGCGCTGGATGATGCTATCCGCGATGAGGAAAAACTCAAGCAGCTGGCGGCCTCTCTGGAGCAGCTGCATCAGAAGATGCTGCAAGCGCCACGTCGTTTTCTTATTGTGACCGAAGCTGAACATCAGCAGGCGATGGCCGAAACCCTGGCAGCACAGTGGCAGACTGCCGTTGATGAGCGTCATTTTAAACCCTTTAGTCTGCCGTCTACCCGTCAGGGGGTTAAGCAGGCCTGGACCACCAGTACTCAGGTTAATTTCTGTGCTAAAGCTTATCCTACCGTTCCGGTAGAACATCCCGACGCCGCCGCGTTAACAGTATTGGGTGATTTTCTGCGTAATGGTTTCCTGCATCGTGTGGTGCGGGAGAAGGGCGGTGCTTACGGTAGTGGTGCAGGGCAGGATTCCGCTGATGCGGTATTCCGTTTCTTCTCTTATCGTGATCCGCGTCTTGCTGACACCCTGGCGGACTTTGATGCCTCTCTGGCCTGGCTGCAAAGCAGCGAGCTGGAAGCGCAAAAACTGGAAGAGGCGATTCTGGGTGTCGTCAGCAGTATCGACAAGCCCGGCTCGCCTGCGGGTGAGGCAAAGCAGGCTTATCACAGCGCTCTGTTTGGCCGTACCCCGGAGCAGCGGGAACGTTTCCGTCAGCGTATTTTGCAGGTCACCCTGGAAGATCTGAAGCGTGTCGGGGCTACCTACTTTAAACCCGAGCTTGCCAGTGTTGCGGTCGTAACCAGCCCCGCGGCGGCCGCTAAGCTAGACGATCAGTTTGAGGTTATCGCTATTTAAAGGCGATTTTACGTTTACAAACAGGGAGTGCTGATAGCCCTTCTGCCACCAGCAGACGGGCTATCGTTGTTTATGAAAAGCCATAATTTTCTACTGGGTGCTGCGCTGATTCTGGTGTCGGAAATGTTTCTGGTGCTATCAGGCATGGTGATCAAGCAGTTGTCGGGTGAGTTGCCCACGGAGATGATTGTTTTCTTCCGTAACTTTCTCGGTCTGCTGCTGTTTCTCCCCTGGTTGCTTCGCAATGGCACCAGCGTCCTGCGCACTCAGAAACTACGATTTCATCTGATGCGGGCAGGGGTGGGTGTCACCGCGATGACCTGTCTGTTTTATACCTGGGGGCATCTGCCGCTGGCTCAGGCCGCATTATTAAAGCAGACCGCGCCTTTCTTTATGCCGCTGATCGCGCTCTGGTGGTTAAAAGAACGCATTAGTCTGCAGGTGAAAGTCGCTATTCTGGTTGGCTTTATCGGGGTTGCGCTGATCATTAATCCGGATCAGACCGCTATGAATGTTGGTATTGTGATCGCCTTAGTGGGGGCTTGTCTGGGTGCTCTCGCCAAAGTCACAATCCGTCGTATGAGAGATACGGAATCACCACAGATTATTGTCTTTTATTTTGCCTTTTTTGCGGCACTGCTGTCTGCTGTCCCCGCCTGGTTAAGCGGTGCGGGGCTTAACCTGGTACAGTTCGGCTGGCTGATTGTGCTGGCCGCCACGTCCACCATCGCCCAGCTGTTCCTCAGTAAAGCCTATGGCCTGGCTCAGGCGGGTCAGTTAGCGCCTTACACCTATGGATCGGTGGCGATGGCTGCTCTGTTTGGCTGGCTGGTCTGGGGCGAGGTGCTGGGGTTGAATACGTTGTTTGGTATTCTGCTGGTTAGTTGTGCGGGCATTGTTGCGATGATGGGTAAGCGTGAGCCGCCTGCCAAAGCGGCGATTGATCCGGGGTTATAATCAGGCGGGCAACGGCTTACTTCTCTTTGGCGGTATTCGCTGACTGAGCCATCTTCTGTATGGGAGAGTCGCTACGGTAGGGCACCTGACTGCTGGGAACCCGTTTCGATGCTGATATGAGGTGTGCCGGCTGATCATCAAAAAAGATATGCGGCCGCAGCGCACTCAATACCGGCTCTTTACTCATTCCGCCGAGAAAAAACGCCTGATCGACAGTCACCCCCCATTGTCGCAGGGTTTTAATTACCCGCAAATGTGCAGGGCCGTTGCGGGCGGTGACAATAGATAAACGCAACGGCGAACGATCGGCCCCGAGTTTCTGGTTGAGGCGGGACAATACTCTCACCAGTTTGGCAAAGGGGCCGTCGGGCAGCATCACATCCTCATTGTCCGATTCATTCTGCTGAAAGCGTTCCAGCCCCTCAGTTTTGTAAATATATTCCGATTCATCCGAAAACAGCACCGCATCGGCATCGAAAGCGATACGGATCTGATCACGATCAGGCTGGAAACTTTCCGGCGGATCATAGATCAGCGCCGCGGCACAATCCTGGGTGTCAATGGCCACCTGCGCATCATCAGAATGACGCGTCAGTAGCAGATCAACACTATAAGCTTGCAGAAATGAGGCGAGAGATTCACCTCCGGTAAAGGCTGAGCGTGTAATATCGAGTTGGTAGTGCTGAATGGACTTAAGCACCCTTAAGCCTGTATCCGGGCTGTTTTTTGACATAACCACCACTTCAACAAGACGCTCTTCAGACAGGGCGTTAAGGCTGAGCAATGCTTCTACCAGATGAAAAGCAGTTCCTTTATCGAGTATTTTATCTTCCTGTTCAAACTGATAACGGCGATAGGCTGCAACATCCTCTTGCTGATAGATACGGTTTTCATGCTCCAGATCAAACAGTGCCCGGCTGGAAACGCCAACCACCAGGACCTTATCAAACGCAACTGTCATTATCTTGTCCGCTGTTGATTATCAATTCATCCATCCCCCTAGTTAAACATACTACGCCGAGTGAATCACCCGAGTCCGTTGTTCTAATAATGGCCGGTATTCAGTATGATCAGGCATATTCACAGGTCATCATCAACCCAATGGTAATTCTGAAGTGACTGCGTTCCGTTTATCTATCCGCAAATGGCTGATTCGTACGCTGCTGGTGCTGATTCTGTTGCCGGTCCTGCTGGTGCTGACGCTACGCTTTATCAATCCCGGGGTGTGGATGTGGCAGATTCAGCGGGATCTTAATCCACCCATTGGCTATCCCGCTAATACGCACCATACCTGGGTGCCGTTGCAGCAGATCTCGCCAGAGATGCAGCTGGCGGTTATTGCCTCTGAAGATCAGAAATTCCCTCAGCACTGGGGGCTGGATGTTGAATCAATCTCAGCGGCCCTGGCTGAGAATGAAGACGGCGGACGGATCCGGGGGGCCAGTACTCTGACGCAACAGACCGCTAAAAATCTATTCCTCTGGCCGGCGAAAAACTATTTGCGTAAAGGGGTGGAAGCGGGGCTGGCGTTGTTGATTGAAGCCCTGTGGAGTAAGCCACGTATTCTTGAGGTGTATCTGAATATCGTTGAATTTGGCCCCGGTATTTATGGTGTCGAAGCGGCCAGTCAGGCGTATTTTCATAAATCCGCCAAGCGACTTTCAACGACTGAAGCGGCGCGTTTAGCCGCGGTGCTGCCCAATCCGTACCGGCTTAGCGCTGCACATCCGAGCGACTATGTCTGGCAGCGGGTCCGCTGGATTGAAAATCAGATGCGTCTGCTGGGGCCGGATCACTGGCCCCCGCCATCCGATAAACAGTGAGCATGATGGTGCTGGCCAATAACAAAAAAACCGCCCATAGGCGGTTTTGCTTTTTATCTGAGAGTTTGCTGTGTGTTGGCAAAAAATCAGCTGTCTTCCGGCTCGTATCCCAGGTTGGGTGACAACCAGCGTTCGGCTTCGGTTTTCTCCATACCGGTGCGTTTAGCATAGGATTCCAGCTGATCTTCGCCGATCTTCGCGACACCAAAGTACTGCGATTGTGGGTGACTGAAATACCAGCCGCTGACGGAGGAGGTCGGCAGCATTGCATAGCTGTCGGTCAGCGTCATGCCGATCCGGCTTTCAACATCCAGCAGTTTCCATAACAGACCTTTCTCGGTATGTTCCGGGCAGGCAGGGTAGCCCGGTGCGGGCCGAATACCCTGATACTTCTCTCTGATCAGGGCTTCGTTATCCAGATTTTCATCTGCGGCATAGCCCCAGAACTCACGACGTGTCCGGGCATGCATATATTCCGCCAGCGCTTCGGCGAGCCGGTCAGCCAGGGCTTTTACCATGATGCTGTGATAGTCATCGTGGTCCGCTTCATAGGCGTCGATCATCACCTGATCACCGATACCGGCCGTGACCGCGAATGCACCAAAGTAATCGGCTTTGCCGCTTGTTTTAGGGGCAACAAAGTCGGTCAGACACATATTGGCTTTGCCATCGGTTTTCTCAACCTGCTGGCGCAGATGGTGCAGCTCCATCAGTACCTCGGAGCGGCTGTCATCGGTATACAGCTCGATATCGTCATCGTTGACACTGTTGGCCGGAAACAGGCCGATGACGGCTCTGGCTTCTAGTTTTTTGTTATCAATGATGTCATCAAGCATCGCTTTGGCGTCGTTAAACAGGCGGGTTGCTTCTTCGCCGATGATCTCGTCGGTAAGAATACGTGGGTAACGTCCCGCCAGCTCCCAGGAGTGGAAGAACGGTGTCCAGTCGATATAATCCCGCAGCTCATTCAGATCGATATTCTCGAAGGTCTGAATGCCTTGCTGCGCAGGCAGTGGTGGGGTGTAGGCTTGCCAGTCGATCTTAAATTTATTCTCCCGGGCCTGAATCAGCGACACCCGGCGAGCCTGACTCTGACGGTCGGCATAACGCTGACGAACCGCTTCATAGTCTTCCTGAATCTCTTTAACATAGGCGGCTTTGCGGTCTGCAGAGAGCAGGGTGCTGGCGACGTTAACGGCACGGGAGGCGTTAGTGACGTGTACCACCTGGTCGCGGTTGTAGGCCTGATCAATTTTTACCGCGGTGTGCGCTTTTGAGGTGGTTGCGCCGCCGATCATCAGGGGAATCTCAAAGCCCTGGCGTTCCATCTCTCTGGCCACGTGAACCATCTCATCCAGTGACGGTGTAATCAGGCCTGAAAGACCGATAATATCAACATTTTCTTCACGGGCGGTGCGCAGAATTTTTTCGGCAGGCACCATGACACCCAGGTCGATGATCTCGTAGTTATTACATTGCAGCACCACGCCGACAATGTTTTTACCAATGTCATGAACATCGCCTTTAACCGTCGCCATCAGAATCTTACCTGCGGTCTCGCTGGACGCACCGGCTTTTTCCTCTTCAATGAATGGCATCAGATAGGCCACGGCTTTTTTCATAACCCGGGCAGATTTAACCACCTGCGGCAGGAACATCTTACCGGCACCAAACAGGTCGCCAACCACACCCATGCCATCCATAAGCGGGCCTTCGATAACCTGAATAGGGCGTGCGTACAGATGCCGGCACTCTTCGACATCTTCATCAATGAATTCGGCTATGCCTTTAACCAGTGAATGAGAGAGGCGTTCCTGAACCGGCAGGCTGCGCCATTCCAGCACTTTCTCTTCTGTCTGAGAGCTGCCATCGCCACGATATTTCTCGGCAATTTCGAGCAGTTTATCGGTGCCCTGATCGTCGGTGTTGAGAATCACTGCCTCAACCGCGGTCTTTAACTCTTCCGGCAGGTCATCGTAGATCGCCAGCTGACCGGCGTTGACGATACCCATATCCATGCCCTGCTGAATAGCGTGGTAGAGGAAGACACAGTGGATCGCTTCCCGCACCGGATTATTACCGCGAAACGAGAAGGAAACGTTAGAGACGCCGCCAGAGATCATGGCGTAGGGCAGGTTCTTCTTTATCCAGCCGGTCGCGCGGATAAAATCCAGAGCGTAGTTATTATGCTCATCAATGCCGGTTGCCACCGCAAAGATGTTCGGGTCAAAGATGATATCTTCAGGAGGAAAGCCGACCTTTTCGGTGAGTACTTTGTAGGAGCGTTCACAGATCTGGATTTTGCGCTCTTCAGTGTCCGCCTGGCCATCCTCATCGAATGCCATGACCACCACAGCAGCACCATAGCGGCGTAGCAGGTTAGCCTGATAGACAAACTTCTCTTCACCCTCTTTTAGGCTGATGGAGTTAACGATGCCTTTGCCCTGAATACATTTCAGGCCCGCTTCGATCACTTCCCACTTGGAGGAGTCGATCATGATCGGCACCCGGGAGATATCCGGTTCTGAGGCAATCAGCGTGAGAAAGCGCACCATGGCTGCTTCCGCATCCAGCATCCCCTCATCCATGTTGATATCGATGATCTGGGCACCGTTCTCAACCTGCTGGCGGGCCACATCCAGAGCTGTTTCGTAATCGCCCTCTTTAATCAGTCGTTTGAACATCGCTGAACCGGTGACGTTGGTCCGCTCACCGACGTTTACAAACAGGGTGTCCTTGCTGATATTTTGTGGCTCAAGACCGGACAGACGACACTCAACGGGTATTGTCGGAATCTGGCGGGGAGAGTATTCATTGGCGGCATCACCCATCGCTTTCACGTGGGCGGGTGTGGTACCACAGCAGCCGCCAATAATATTAAGAAAGCCCGCCTGTGCCCACTCGCGTATCTCTGTTGCCATCTGTTCCGGCGTTTCATCATAGCCACCGAACGCGTTTGGCAAGCCGGCGTTAGGGTGGGCGGAAACATAGGTGTCAGCAATGCGCGAGAGTTCCTCTACGTACTGACGCAGCTCCTTCGGCCCAAGCGCACAGTTAAGGCCGATGGAAACCGGTTTGATATGACGGACGGAGTTCCAGAATGCTTCGGTGGTCTGCCCGGACAGTGTGCGTCCCGAGGCGTCAGTAATGGTGCCGGAGATCATGACCGGCAGGTGCATGCTGTTGTTCTCGAAATACTGATCGACCGCAAAGATCGCCGCTTTCGCATTCAGGGTATCGAAGATAGTCTCGATCAGGATGATGTCGGCGCCACCTTTGATCAGTCCATCGACCGATTCGGTATAGGCTTCGACAAGCTGATCAAAGCTGACATTACGAAATCCCGGGTCATTAACATCGGGCGAGATAGAGCAGGTACGGTTGGTGGGGCCGAGCACACCGGCAACATAGCGGGGCTGATCCGGGGTTTCTGCTGTCACCTGGTCTGCGACTTCACGGGCCAGCTGAGCCGCGACTCTGTTGATCTCATGGCTGATCGATTCCATCTCATAATCAGCCATCGCGATGGTGGTCGCATTGAAGGTATTGGTTTCGATAATATCAGCACCGGCTTCAAGGTAGGCCCGGTGGATACCGCTGATGATGTCCGGCTGAGTCAGTACCAGCAGGTCGTTATTCCCCTGTAGATCGACGCTCCAGTCAGCGAATCGCTCGCCGCGGAAATCAGCCTCATTCAGCTTATGGTCCTGAATCATAGTTCCCATGCCACCATCGAGAACCAGTATGCGCTCGGCCATTGCCTGTTTAAGCTGTTCGGTCTTGTCTGTCTGAATAACTACTGCCACGGTGAAAACCTATTATAACCTGTTGTAAAGGCGGCTATTTTATAGGATTTATTCAGTCTTTGGGTGAGTTAGGCTCATCTGAGCATGAAAAACTTTGTGTTTGTCTCCTGTGTCAGCCGGTTAAACCGCCAGATTGGCGTGATTCTGGCTGATTTTCGCCAATCTTCTGTCAGGGTTATGTGTATCAGCGCTTAATTTTTTAATTTTTGCTGGTACAATTGCGCCCTTATCTAAAAGGTAAGTAAATAGTTAACCTGATGTTTTCATTTTATTACCTTTATTTCAGATCAGTTTAATAGCTCTGAAATAAGCCATAGCGCTATCTGTGATAAGGCCGCCATCACCCGCGGGTTACAGAAGTGCTAAGGACTGGTGTCGATTAGGTCTGTCAGCAGATCTGTCGGCAGGGAAGTGCTGAATGACTGTTCAGCGATATAGCGTCCGGTTCTATCCGGCCAACTGAAACACGGATTATTAAAATGCTGCAAACATTCTTAAAGGCAAAACTGCACCGGGTTACCGTGACCCACGCGGAGCTGCATTACGAAGGCTCATGTGCCATTGATGGTGTTCTGCTCGAGCGCTCCGGCATTAAAGAGTATGAACAGATACATATCTATAACATCAATAATGGTGAGCGTTTCACGACTTATGCGATTCGTGGTGAAGATAACAGCGGCATCATCTCTGTTAACGGTGCGGCGGCCCACAAAGCATCAAAAGGCGATCTGCTGATTATCTGCTCCTACGTACAACTGGATGAGCAGGAAGCTGACAGATTCCAGCCAACCCTGTGTTACTTCGAGAATGCCAGGAATGAAAATGATGCTCACCGGGTGAGCGATGAAGAACTTCATCAGCGTAATGTGATGACAGGTATCAAGAACAGCATTGCGGTACAGGAAAGTAACTGATGCTGGTCAGATTGTGGTGTTCAGAAGCTGCCTGATGGCAGCTTTTTTTATGCCTTTCTGTCTCAGGAGGTTAATACTAAAAAATCTAAGATTGTCGACAATTGATCTGAATCATATTTAATGCCCACAAGAATAGCCCTTAAAACATCGTTTTTATGAGGGTTTTAGGATATATCGTAGACAATTTAGCCTTTTGTAGTAGTTTATTTTGCTGGCATCTCAGTTAGAGTGTTTTCCATCAGGTTAGACCTGCGTACAAAAATTGATAGGCCTGTAATAGCAGGTGCTACCGGTCTAAAACATATAATAACGGTTACAGCGAAGGGCCAGAGAGCTATGTCATATAACGAAGAGTACAGAAGATCAATTGAAACCCCTGAAGCGTTCTGGGCTGAAAAAGCTGAGGCGGTAAAGTGGTTTAAAAAACCTGAGACTATCCTGAGTAAAGACAAAAACGGTATTGATCGCTGGTTTGCTGACGGCGAAATGAATACTGCTTACCTGGCGCTGGACTACCATGTCGAGAGTGGCCGTGGTGATCAGGATGCACTGATCTATGATTCCCCTGTTACTGATACCAAACAGCGTTATACCTATTCTGAGTTGCGCGATGCGGTCGCTAAGTTTGCTGGCGTACTTAAAAGCCAGGGGGTCGAAAAGGGCGATCGTGTCGTTATCTATATGCCGATGATTGCCGAAGCGGTGATTGCGATGCTGGCGGTTGCACGTCTGGGTGCAATTCACTCGGTTGTGTTTGGCGGCTTTGCCCCACACGAACTGGCGGTGCGTATCGATGATGCTGAGCCAAAAGTGGTGGTGACATCTTCCTGCGGTATTGAGATCACTAAAGTGATTGAATATAAGCCGCTGCTGGATGAAGCGATTGAAAAATCAGCCCACAAACCGGATAGCTGTATTGTTTTCCAGCGCCCACAGGCGACCGCTTCCATGATTGAGGGCCGGGATATCGACTGGGTAACCGCTGTTGCTGCTGCTGAACCGGCTGACTGCACCCCAGTTAACGCCACCGATCCGCTTTATATTCTGTATACCTCAGGCACAACCGGCAAACCAAAAGGTGTTGTGCGTGACAATGGCGGCCATGCGGTTGCTCTGAAGTACAGTATGAAAGCGATCTATAACATGGAACCGGGCGAAGTGTTCTGGGCGGCTTCCGATGTGGGTTGGGTTGTCGGGCATTCCTATATTGTTTATGGGCCATTACTGGCCGGCTGTACAACTATTGTTTACGAAGGTAAGCCGATTAAAACTCCGGATGCTGGCGCGTTCTGGCGCGTCTGCGAAGAGTATGGTGCTAAAGCGTTGTTTGCTGCACCGACCGCTTTCCGGGCGATCAAGAAAGAAGATCCGGACTCTGAACTGCTGAAACAATATGATCTGAGTAAGCTGCAAACTATCTTTATGGCGGGTGAGCGACTCGATCCTCCGACTTATCACTGGACCAAAGAGACCCTGGGTAAGCCGGTTATCGATCACTGGTGGCAGACCGAAACCGGCTGGGCTATCTGTGGCAACCTCACCGGCATTGAGATGCTTGAGCCTAAACCGGGTTCTTCAACGGTGCCTGTGAGTGGCTTTAATATTCATATTCTTGATCATGATGGCAATGAGTTGCCAAATGGTGAGCAGGGCAATATCGCGATTAAACTACCGCTGCCGCCAAGCTGCCTGCCGACCGTCTGGGGAGATTTCGAGCGTTTCCGGACCGGTTATCTGTCTGAGTTCCCGGGATACTACTGTTCTGGTGATGGTGGTTACAAAGATGATGACGGTTATATCTTTATCATGGGCCGCACCGATGATGTTATCAACGTCGCGGGCCACCGTCTCTCTACTGGTGAGATGGAAGAGATTGTTGCTGACCATCCAGCGGTGGCGGAGTGTGCCGTGATCGGTATCAATGATCCGTTGAAAGGGCAGCAGCCGATCGGTCTGGTGCTGCTTAAAAATGGTGTTGAGATAGATGATGCGCAGATTGAATCAGAGCTGGTTGCGATGGTACGTAAAGAGATTGGCGCAGTCGCCTGTTTCCGCCGTGCTATTGTCGTGCAACGCCTGCCGAAGACCCGTTCCGGTAAGATTCTGCGTAAACTGTTGCGCCAGATCGCCGAGGGCAGTGATTACACGGTGCCGTCAACTATCGATGATCCGGCTTCTTTGCCAGAGATTCAGGAAATTATGGACCGTAATGGCCTGGTAAGCTGATGTTAGTGCATTAAAACGTTTTACTACCTTTAGGCAGCCTCCGGGCTGCCTTTTTTCGTTTACTGGGTATGCCTGATGTTTTATCTGTCACTGGGGGATATTGTTATGATGTTCAGCTGGCAGCAAGCTGGGCTATGGAGAATAAACGATTATCTGCTCTTCTGTCACTCTGTTGTCTTTATAAAAGGGGTTCTATGTCTCGCGGGAATGTCTCTGCTTTATTTGCGCTGCTTTTCTTCGTTTCCGCTGCGGTTGAGGCCAGCGAAGTAAGTGCGTTTCAAGTGCAAAATCTCTATGGCCGCTGGCACTGTCAATACGCTATGAAAGATGCCAGCATGATGATGAAAATAGATTATGACATAGAGTATGCCGCGGATGGCCAGGCCCGTGGCAAAGGTACGGTCAGGCTGAGAATGCCGCACTTTCCCCTGATGGAATACAGTCTTTCAAATCATGCAACCTGGGCGGTTAAAGCGGATTCGCTTATCTTATCGTCAGTCGGGTTTAAGCTTGTGAACAGGAGCCATCCGGAATTGGATCAGCTTCTTAATCTGCAAAGCATGTTTGCGCAGACGGTTCGTGAATCTTCAACGATTCTTGAGTTGACGCCGTCGACCCTTATCGCCCGGTCAGACTCCTATGGTGGGGTTTATTCCTGCGCTAAAACGCTGTCCAACAGTTAAAGCCGATGCTGCAGGACAGCGCAGCTACTCAGTGTCGTGATGCTGTCCTTTCGGTTTGCTAAAGCACAGCATCAGGCGTCGACACCCGGTTTTCAGGTTTTACTTATATTCTGAGGCTGAGGCTCGAAGTAATATCCAGTCAAGCGCTCTGGTGGACAGAATACGGCGTAAAAAACCAAACAGATAGGTGGGGATGGTGACATAGTAACGGGCTTTGGGCCGTTTGCTCTCCAGTGCATGAACTACTTTGTCGAATACCGCTTCCGGTCCCAGCGTAAACTGATCTTTGCCATCATCAGCCGTGCTGAGTCGCTTCAGGACTTGCTTGTAAATGTCGCGAAACGGGCTGGACTCTATCTGAATATTATCCTGAAATGCTTTTAAGCCGTTTTCTCTGAATCTGCTTTTTATCGGGCCTGGCTCGATCAGTGAAACATGAATATTGGTATCGGCCAGTTCCTGGCGCAGGGTGTCAGTGTATCCTTCCAGCGCGAATTTACTGGTGTTATAGGCCCCGCGGAAACGCATGGTAATTAATCCCAGAACCGAGCTGTTCTGAATAATCCGGCCATACCCCTGGTGCCGCATTAAGGGTAATACCCGGCAGGTGAGCTCATGCCAGCCGAGCAGGTTGATTTCCAGCTGTTTACGCAGCAGGTCCCGGCTGAGATCCTCTATTGCACCGGGTTGTCCGTAAGCGCCATTATTAAACAGTGCAAAAAGCTCACCACCGGTGTTGGCTTCGACCCAGTCCATCGCCTGCTGAATGGACTCTGACTGTTCCAGGTCGAGCTGAGTGGATTCCAGCCCCAGCTGTTGCAGATGTTCAACATCTTTTAATTGACGAGCCGTTGCGATGACGCGATAGCCTCTTTTTTGCAGGCCAGTGGCGACATGAAGGCCAATACCACTGGAACAGCCTGTAATCAGAACAGTTTTCATTTATGCCTCAAATTAAGCGGATGATCGGTAAAAAGCTTAAGCGGTTTCAACAGTGCAGACTAGGCCTTATCCAGTAATGATAGAAACGCATCCTCAGGTATCCCTTTGCTAAACAGGAATCCCTGCGCGTAAAAGCAGTTTTCGTCAATCAGGAACTGACGCTGTTCCCTGGTTTCCATACCTTCGGCTATTACTTCCAGGCCGAGGCTGTCGGCCAGCGCGATAATCGCTCTGGAAATTGCCTGATCATTCATATCATCGGTGATATCCCGGATAAAGGAGTGATCGATTTTCAACCGGTCTAACGGCAGTGTCTTCAGGTAACTGAGAGAGGAGTAGCCGGTACCGAAATCATCGATGGCCAGGCGTATCCCCATCTCTCGTAACTGTTTCAGCTCTTTACCCGCACGTTCTGGATTGTTCATGATCACGCCTTCGGTGATCTCAAGTTCAATCATCTCGCTGCTGCAGCGGTTATGATCGAGAATTCCGGCCACTTCAGCCGCCAGCGAGTTAGAACCGAAATGACGGGCAGATATGTTAATTGAGATGCGTGGAACCTGATATCCCTGCTGTTGCCAGGCGCTGATATTGCGGCAGACGGTATCAAGCACCCAGTGATCAATCATTCTGATCATGCCGGTCTTCTCCGCAATTGGAATAAAACGGGCGGGTTCAATGGTACCCATTTGTGGATCTTTCCAGCGAATCAGTGCCTCTGCGCCGATAATACGATTATCACGCAGGTCTATCTGCGGCTGATAATGCAGCACGAACTGTTCATGTTCAATGGCATTGCGCAGCGCACCTATTATCAGAATCCGTTCGAACGCCTGATCGGTCATCTCCTGGGTGTAAAACTCATAGCGATTTTTACCCGCCGCTTTTGCCCGGTACATGGCGGTATCGGCATTCCGGATCAGTGCTTCTGGCTGGTCTGCATCATCAGGATAGAGGCTGATACCGATACTCAGGCTGATATGCAGCTGTTCATCCAGCTCAATGGGTTGATTGAAAACATTTAACAGGGTTTGCGCGACGCGTGCCGCATCATTTGAATTGGCGATATCTTCGACAATGATCGTAAATTCATCGCCGCCTAATCGTGAGATAGTGTCATTATCGCGGACATGTTTTTTCAGCCGTTCAGAGACTTTTTGTAGCAGTTGATCTCCCAGATTGTGGCCAAAACTATCATTGATCTCCTTAAACTCATCCAGATCGATAAACAACAGGGCAACCCCTGTATTATTGCGCTTTGCATGACGTAACGCCTGTTCTAAGCGGTCACCAAACAGCAGGCGGTTGGGGAGTTTGGTGAGAGGGTCATGGTGCGCGAGAAAATCCAGACTCTTTTCTTTTTCCACCAGTGTCTGGCGGGTTTTAATGTGATCGGTGATATCGCGGCTGGATTGGACTAATCCGGTAACCTGGCCATGGGCGTCGTAAAGAGGGCTGGCCATGAGTTCAAACGTGCGGGTTTCTCCGCTTTTGTTGGTGTACTCGTGTATCCGTGTGAAGGTCTTTTTACTGGCCACCACATCTGTCAGTGGGCACTCAGGGCAGGGACCATCGCTGTCGTGAGCCACTTTATAACAGGGCTTTTCATGATGTTGCAGGCAGTTGAAACTGTAATCGTCTGCGGCCCGGTTTGATCTCATTACCTTGTAATCGGTGCCAATGACCATGACCGGATCACCGATACAATCGATCACAGCCTGTAAAAAATTACTCTCTTCGCGGACGCGTTGTTCCGCTTGTTTGCGTTCCGTAATATCTCTGGCGGTGGATAACACGACCTGCATGCCGTTGACTGATTGCAGTACGGCACTTATCTCAACCGGCACTTTCCGGCCGTCAGACGTTGTGTGTGTGGCTTCAAACATTCCGCCTTTTTCACCGACCAGCGAGATGCGCTGATGCCAGCTGTCGGGGTCATGAGACTGATCACTGATATCCGTCACCGACATCTGCAGAAGCTGTTCGCGTTCATAGCCTAAATAATTGCAGGTTGCCTGGTTAATATCGAGTATACGGGAGGTCTCAGCATCGATAACAAACAGGGCATCATTGCTATGGTCTATCAGTTGCCGGAAGAGCCTCAGCTGGGAATCAGTCTTATATTTCTCTGTCAGGTTTGTCAGTAAACATTGTGTCTGCAAGAAGTTGTGCGCTTCATCGAAAATGATCTGCCCGTCGAGTTGCACCTCAACCTTGTCTCCGGTTTTGGTCTCCAGTTGATAGTGAATGTTTTTAACATAGCCATTGATATTAAAAGATGAAAAACAGTGATCGAACTGGTCTTCCTGACCCGGGGCCAGCAGTTTCTTAAACGGGGTGCCTATGACTTCCCAGCTTTCATATCCCATCAGTGCCCGCCAGCAGGCATTTACTTCAATGATATTGCCATCAGCATCAAGCGACTGATAGGCCATCGGTGAGTTTTCAAAAAAGCCCTGATAATGGATGGCCTTATCACGACTATTATTAAGCTGTTTATTCAGACTATCGATGGCGTCCCGCATCATCTGAATAAAGTGTGTCTGTAGCCGGTCGATCAAATGTTGTCGGGTCAGAAGGCCGATAACTTTTCCGTCTGCATCCGCTACCAGCAGACGGCGAATCCCCATAGCTTGCATCATTTGCCGGGCGTCCAGCAGCGATGTTCCGATATCAATGGTGGCAACCGGGCTGCTCATATAATCGCAGACCTGTGAATTGTTCAGGTCGATCTGATCATCGAGCAGGCGGACAACATCACGTTCTGTCAGTATGCCCATCGCATTCAGGCCATCGCCGACCACGACACTACTGGTCTTTTCCTCGCTCATCACCGTGAATGCTTTGCGCAGTGAGCAGTCTGGCGGGACAAACAGGATAGACCGCTCCATCACTGCTTCTACATGTTTTATTTCGGAAAGGTATTCAAACCCGAGGTGCTGAACAAAGTCAGTCTCGGTAGCGATCCCCCTGACACTACCGTCCCGGTTGATAACCACAATGTGGCGTACATTTTCCCGTTGCATCTCTTCGTATGCATGTTGAAAATCATCGTCACCGTACATGGTTTTTACTGGCGAGGTCATGATATCGGCGGCGGTCAGTTCAGTGAGATCACGGTCAGCCTGACTGACAAGGCTGAGAATGTCTTTCTCGGTGATAATACCCAGCGGGGCTTGCCGGTCAACGATGACGATCGAACTGACATGGGACTTGCGCATACGGTGAAGGACGCTGAGCGCAGCATCAGTCGGATGGGCATGCAAAAGATCCATGCTGCATATGGTATTCAGAGTGACAACCGCTTCCGACATCTATATTACGTCCTTACTTTGCAAACCTGATGATTTCATCTTGTGAACATTACACCTGTTATTACGACTGCAATTCAGGAATTCATCTACAAATACATATTAACAGGCATTTTTGGTATGTCCCTCTTAAAGGTAGGATTTTATGTCAGTCTGAAGCAAGGAACACTAGCACAGCGTTTCGATTTATATATTGATCAGGCGCTTAAGAATGCTATTCCGTGGCTAAAGATCGACGAATGATCTCTATTATTTACTCTTTGGAATCAGTCTATTTACCCTGGGAGCATTGCAGCTTATCTGTCATCTGGTAACGTACAAGCGAGAATAACAAATGACATCAGGCTGTTGGGTGCCGTGTTTTATTTGCTATTGATAAGCACTCGCGGATAAAGCCCCCTGAAGCTGAAAGATGATGTGTAACAATGACAGAGAGTGAGTGATGCCTGTACTGAATGAAACCCATAATCCTGATTTGCGCAGCTGGGTGAGCTCTGCAAATGTGCCTGATACAGATTTCCCGATTCAGAACCTGCCTTTTGCGGAATTTCGTCGTAAGGGGTCTGATGAGTCATTCCGTGGCGGAGTGGCGATTGGTGATCAGGTGCTTGATCTTGCTGCTGCCCGGACTGTCTTCAGCGGGGATGCAGGTATCGGTGCAGATGCCTGTAGTGAACCGACCCTGAACCATTTCATGTCCCTTGGGGCGCCGGTCTGGTCGGCGCTGCGACTGGCCCTTTCCAGAGTACTTCGGCAGGGGGCTGCAGAGCAGGGGGCTCTGGAAAACTGTCTGATTCCTCAGCGTGATGTTGAGTACAGTCTGCCCTGTACTATTGGCGATTACACCGATTTCTACACCTCTGTGTTTCATGCCACCCGTGTTGGTAGCCTGTTCCGTCCGGATAATCCATTGCTGCCAAATTACAAATGGGTCCCAATTGGTTACCACGGTCGCAGCTCCTCTATCGATGTGTCTGGCCAGACATTCCGCCGCCCGCAGGGACAGACTAAAGCTCCGGATGCCGATCAGCCCAGCCTGACTCCCTGTCAGCGGCTGGATTATGAATTAGAGGTCGGTATCTATATCGGCCAGGGCAATCCGCTGGGCGAGCCTGTGGCGCTGGACGACAGTGATCAGCATGTGTTTGGTTACTGCCTCTTTAATGACTGGTCTGCCCGCGATATTCAGGCCTGGGAGTATCAGCCGCTGGGGCCGTTTCTGGCGAAGAACTTTGCATCGACGGTATCGCCCTGGATCGTCACCAACGAAGCGCTGTTGCCATACCGCACAACATTTACACGCAGTGCTGATGATCCTCAGCCGCTGCCCTATCTGTCATCTGCAAAGAACAGTGAAGAGGGTGCGCTGGATATTAAACTGGAGGTGCTGTTACAGACAGAACAGATGCGCAACCGTGATGAATTGCCTGTTAAAGTATCTGACTCTAACTTTGTTTACTCCTACTGGACGGTAGCCCAGATGGTGGCCCATCATACCGTGAATGGTTGTAATCTTCGCCCCGGTGACTTTTTTGGTTCCGGTACGCAGTCGGGTCCTGAACATCAGCAGGGGGGCTCTCTGCTGGAATTAAGCCAGGGAGGAAAAGAAGCGATTACGCTACCCAATGGCGAGCAACGTACTTTCCTTGAAGATGGCGATGCGGTGGTGATGCGCGGCTATTGTGACAAAGCGGGGGCGGCACGTATCGGTTTTGGCGAGGTTGTCAGTACCGTATTACCGGCGAACACCTGACTCTTAAAACGCCGCCTGATTCTTAGAAGGTGAAATAATAACAACAAGGCAGCCGAGGCTGCCTGCTCTGTTTTAGCTATTTCTCAGGTTTCTTCTTAAAGAGGTTGAGCAGTTTCTTTTTCGGGTCATGCTCTTCAGTCGGCAGTGCTTTCTCGAACCGGTTTTTCAGCTTGTTCAGCTGCTGCTCTTTGCGTTTATAACGCTGATCATCCCGCTTGCTGTTGATATCGACAATTTTATCGCTCATATCTACTACTCGTCATGCGACTACTTTTGATGTTCCTGAAGGCAGTTTAGCTCTGTAACACCTTAAGCGGAAGCCCCAGCAGTGCATCGCCCATCCCGTGGAAATACCAGATAATAGCGATCAGTCCGCCGATGGTGATCAGGTACCAGAGCGCCGAGACTATCTGACCATACCGATCCAGTGGCAGCAGCAGACTGTGGTGTCGGCCGCGCCACTCGAAAAACACCTCAATACTGCCGATCAGCAGCAGAAAACCGAGCAGTGCCAGCCCAAAGCTATAACTGAGCCAGATACCGCCCGCCGCCGCTGCACCGCAAAGCAGTAAGCCTGTCAGGGAGTTCATCGAAAAGGCGATGCTTTTCAGCACATGGCCACCATCCAGCGGCAGAATCGGCAGCAGGTTAAACAGGTTAAGCAGGGCGTTGAAGGCACTCAGTCCTGCAAAAAACATGGAGCCGGTCACCCAGTAAGCGAACAGGCTTAACAGTGAGAGGCCCAGTCCGAAAAACGGCCCCATAAGGGAGATAAAGACATCCTGCCAGCGGGTGTTAATACGGGCATCGCTCAGGGCGAGGCCTCCGACAAAGGGGATCAGATAGATCCCTTTGGTTTTCATGCCGAAGTGCTTCATCGCCCGGATATGGCCGTACTCATGAATCACCAGACAGAAGATCAGCGCCAGGGCAAAGGGCAGGGAGAAAAACCAGGAGTAAGCAGCCAGGCTGGCGCCAGCCATGATCGCTTTAATGACTTTGGCACTTTTCAGCAGTTTCAGGCCCAGCGCGCCGAGGCCGATAATGCTGAATGAACGTTTTTCCTGACGTATCGGCGTCTGTGGCACCTGTCGTTCCATCGCTTCACGGCCATGATCGCCGCTGGTGACCAGCTGCTCGCCCATATAGAAACGGTAGCTGACATTGACCGGGTCCCACTTAATCTCTGTTTCCAGTCGGCAGGGAAGGGTTTCACCCTGCTGATTTTGCAGCTCAAAGTGGTGCTTGCTGATACCATCAAACCCGCCATCAGCGTCCCGGCGTGAGACCGGCGTATTATTCCAGTACAGCAGCTGCCAGCCCGCCATCGAGCCTTCAAGACGCAGATTGTGACCCTGACAATCCAGATTAAGTAGTTCCACTTTGACTTCCCGTAATAAGGTTTCGGCGGGAATGGTTGCATAAGTTGATGGCAGTTTAAAGTGACTTCTTCTGCCAGGCAGGTAGACTGCAGTTTTTGCTATCGGCTACTCACTACCGCTATGACAACTAACCCTCCCATTCTTTACTCCTTCCGCCGCTGTCCCTATGCCATGCGTGCCCGGCTGGCTATTGCCGTCAGCGGGATCTCTGTCGAGCTGAGAGAGGTGATATTAAAAGATAAGCCTGCAGAGATGCTGGTGGCCTCGCCAAAAGGGACCGTGCCGGTTTTAGTGTTGCCGGCTTCGTCTGCAAAAGAGGGCCGGGTGATCGATGAGAGCCTGGATATTATGCGCTGGGCGTTACGCCTGAGTGACCCTGAAAACTGGCTCTGCGCTGACGATCCTGAACGCTTATGGCAAGGCGAGGCTCTGATTCAGGAAAATGACACCGTCTTTAAACCGCATCTGGATCGCTATAAATATTTTGAGCGTTACCCGGTGCATCCGCAACACTATTATCGTGAGCAGGGCGAGGTGACGCTGGCTAAACTCGAACGTCTGCTTCAGCAACATGCTTATCTTACGGGAGAGCAGTGTTGCCTGGCGGATATGGCGATCTTCCCCTTTATCCGTCAGTTTGCTCATGTGGATCGGGAGTGGTTTTACAATGCGCCGTACCCGGCGTTGCAGCGCTGGCTGGATCAGCAGCTGAACTCTGAACTGTTTACCCGGGTGATGCAGAAATATCCGCCGTGGCAGAGCATATCCCAGTCTCAGGGTGATTAGCTTTAACGGGTTAAAAGGTCTTAGCTGAGAGAAAAAAGGCCCTGAAGAGTATTCAGGGCAAGATCTGAGGCATCAACAAAGATTCCTCCCGGAAAGGTTACAGACAGGCGTTGACTGTTGGAATTTTCTGCGCCCAGGGACGCGCCTGTTCCAGCTGCAGTGCCAGAGCAAATAGTGTCGCCTCGTCAGCAAAGCGGCCAGCAAAGTGTGATCCCAGAGGCAGCCCTTCAGGCGTCCAGTGTAACGGTACTGACATCGCCGGTTGTCCCGTCGCGTTAAACAGGGCGGTGAATGGGCTATAACTGTGAGACAGATGAATAAACTCCTCAAGACTGGCGTTCTCATCTTTCATGACAAGGTCTCCGATCAGTGGCGGCTCCCGTGTAAGTGTTGGTGTTAATATCACGTCATAATCCAGCATGAAGTTTGCCATTACCCGGCCCAGGGTATGAAACATCTCAATCGATCTGACATAGTCAACTGCGCTGATGCCGCCTTTTTCCCGCAGGATAATTCGGGTATTCACTTCCAGTTCCGGGTCCGTAACCGGCGTGCCCCGCATCTGACCGACCAGATCCAGATAGCTGCGGGTACTGGCGCCTATCACATTGAAGGCACTGTTTAAAAAAGCGCTCAGGTCTATTGGCAGCTGAGCGGGCGTAACGTTATGACCCAGGCTTTCACAAAGTGCCGCAGTGGCGCGTACTGCTTTCAGCGCCTCAGGTGAGCTTGAATAGGGGGCTATCTGTTCAACCAGCGCGATTCGCAGTGGACGGACCGGCTGTTTCAGCTGATCAACAAATGAAACTGCCAGTGCTGGCGCGGCGTAGGGTGCACCAAGATCTTCACCGGCAACGGCATCCAGCAGTGCTGCGCTGTCCCGGACAGAGAGCGTCAGCGCATGGGCCGCGCCCATTCCTCCCCAGCCTTCACCTGCCAGAGGCCCGCTTGGGACACGCCCCCGGCTTGGTTTCAGACCGAAAATGCCGCAACAGGAAGCGGGGACACGAATGGAGCCACCACCATCATTACCATGCGCAAAAGGGATCGCCCGGGCGGCAACCAGTGCGGCTGAGCCGCCACTGGAGCCCCCGGCACTGTGTGCGGTATTCCACGGGTTACGTGTGGCGCCAAAGCGCTGGGATTCAGTGGAGTAAGATGCACCGAACTCGGGGGATGTTGTGGTGCCAATAAAGTTGCAACCGGCGGCGCGCAACCGGCCGACTGTTGAGTCATCAATTTCCAGACGGGCTTCACCCAGCGCCAGAGAGCCGTTGGTGGAACGGGCTTCTTTGAGCGGAGCAAACAGATCTTTGACCATGGTCGGAATGCCGGAGAAGGGGCCTTCCTCCGGGGTTGTATGACGGGCTGAGTCATACAGCTTTTCGGCGACGGCGTTAAGTTCAGGATTTACTTTTTCCACCCGTTTGATACAGACTTCAAGCAGCTCAGAGGCTTGTATTTCACCTGCTTTTATCAGCGCTGCCAGATCAGTTGCATCATGGGAGTCGACCAGACGATGAATCTCTTTCATAAAATATACCTGTTTCGTATGCCGGGCTGATCTGCCAGCCCGGTAGTAATAAAAAGCCTGATGTTTCTATAGGTCAGAACCACCGCATCTATCTATCAAGCAATCGCGTTTATGACACTGCTTCTGCTTTGGCGCGCGGTCCGCGGATAAACAGACTGTCGATAAGCCAGATGCTGGCGATAACAAAACTTACGATGGCAAGTTTCACGATGGTGCTGCGCAGGTCCGAGGCGCTGGCCGCCATGATGGCGCCGACAATTATCGGGCTGATGAACTGGCCCAGATAGAGACAGGAGGTAAAACCACCGATACCCCGGCCACGTACGGCTTTTGGCAGAGCATGCATCACCTCGGCCATAACGTTAGGCACCAGCAGTCCCGCACCGATACCATGAATGGTGACGGCGACCAGCACATTTTCGTAGGTCGTTGCAGCGGAGAGCAGCCACAGGCCTGTTGCCAGCAGAGCCAGCAGGATGGCATTACAGAAGGGGATGCCGCAGGTACTGCGAAGCAACGGCCAGGAGAGCGAACCGATCAGGGTTGCCAGTAAACCAAGTCCAGCGGACATGCCGATTTTAGTGGTGGAGACAATTCCCATCTCGACCAACAGTGTTGGCGTCTGAATGGGAACGATAAAGTTCAGCGCCATCCCTCCCAGAATCATGCCATAGCCAATAATCAGTGGAAGTCTGGCAACTTTCTCATTGCTTTGCGGAGCCTGAGGCATACCTTCCACGGCTTTTTTAACCGGTTCCCACAGCACTTTCATCATGAACGGGATTAACAGCAGTGGCAGCAGATAGAGGTAGAACGGTGTGCGCCAGGAACTCTCACCGAGCACCCCGCCGATAACGAAGAATATGGAACCGATCAGCCCGATTGAGACCACCTGATAGTTAACGAACTTCATCCGGTCTTCGCCATGCCAGTAGTCAGCTATGAGCGTCGTACAGCAGGTCATAATTGCAGCTTCCGCACAACCGAACAGTAAACGGGACAAAACGATGCTGCCCAGGTCGTTCAGAATGGCAGGCAGGAAGCCCAGCAACGCGTACAGAAAAGTAGCGATAATCAGTAGTTTCTTGCGTCCTGCGCGATCTGCCAGCCAGCCCGCCAGCGGCGCAACAATAGCGATGGCGAGTGCGGGACCGGTGACTGCCAGTGGTACCAGCATCTCGGCCTGCGGTTCGGAAGGCCCGAATTCGGCGCCCATTTTTGGCAGCATGGGAGCAACCATGACGGCACCCATGATGGTTAAGCTGCTACCCAGTACCAGGAGAGAGCCTTCAGCTTTACCGGGAGCCCTGGTGGATACATTAGTGTCAGACATGGAAGCACCCCTTAAAAGCTTTTAGCGATACGGAAAGCCAGGTTATATCCCTCGGCACGGTTAGACGCATTGAACTCTTTATAAGCATGCAGGGAGATAACCGGTGCGCCGGGCTTGAAGTAACTGAGGGCCGGACCGAGGGCGGTGACCTCCGCCCGGTTGCCATCGGTCAGAGAGGGACCATCGTCGTCTGTCAGCTGGCGGTAATAGTAGCCACCGACACCAAAAGTCCAGGGCCCGGAGTGCTGTCCCACGGCAAACTCATGACGATATTCAATACCGTTTTTATAGTCGGTATCGGTGTTGCGGGTGCTGAAATCCAGTTCAAAGCTTGACGACAGTTCCAGGCCCGTTTCGGTGATATAGGACACATTGTAGATAGGTGAGAAGGCCCAGTGGTTTAACCCCGGAGAGATCAGTCTGTTGCCATCATAATCGCCGGTTGGTATCTGAATCTGGAACTGTGTGTTCATGGCGAGGTTGGGGGCAAGGTTCCATTGCAGAATCAGTGGTGTAACCTGTATGTCCGCGATATTAAAGACATCAGCGCTATCGGAGAAGGTGCCCACCGGGGTGGGAACCGATATCGAGTTGTCCATTTTGAAAACCGGCACAATGACATTGAAGCCATATTTAGCCCCGAGAACTTCATGCTCGGTCATTCTGACATAGGCCAGAGTCAGGCTGAGTACGTCCAGGGAGAAATCCATCGGAGCGTCCTTGCCGTGAGCCCCTTTTAACGTATCACTGGAGTAGTATGCTGCACGAAAGCCCAGCGTGCCGGATGGCGTGGCAGGCGGCATGAAGCCTGCGCCGAAATCGTAAACCCCCATTGCCGTGGTTGGCGCACCGTTTTCGGTGGCTATTGCTGCGCTGGCAGCAGTGAGTAACGAAACACCCCCTAAAATGGAAATCAAGCGTTGATTATTTTTTTTCATTATTTACTCCCAACGTTTTATTGTGTTTTCACAATACAAAGGGAGAAAAAAACCTGTTATCCGATATCAGCAAACTTGTGACTGGGTTCGGCGTAATGTTTCTGAAGGCAGTTCGCCAAACAGCTGTTTGTAGTCATTAGCAAACCGACTCAGGTGCAAAAAGCCTCGATTGACTGCAATATCATGCACTAACTCAGTGCAAAAAGGGTTGAGTAGTTCACGGTGAACGGCATTGAGTCTGAGGATTCTCAGATAAGCAACCGGATTAATCCCCAGGGTTTCCTGAAAACAGTATTGCAGTTTGCGGCGACTTGCACCGACATTGTTACACAGCTCGACGATGGACGGGGGCTCGTTAATACGTGCCATCATGTAATCCCTGGCCCGGTCTACCACACGTTTACGTGCCAGGGGTTCCAGATGCTGGACGGTCTCTTTATCAATCAGTTCCAGCAGACACTGTAATACGGTATCTCTGATGCTGTTTTGAATCGCGGAGTGCTCCAGCAGAGCGGTGTTACACTGCGGATTCATGACTGAGTCTAAGAAGTTCAGCAGTTCAATCGGGCTGTTTAGCTGTGGCAGCTGATAACAGTGGGTTGAGGTAAGATCGAGGGAAATATTTTGCTTTTGCAGGGACTCCTGCAACAGCTTCATCTGCAGCGAGATGCAGATAACATCAATGTTTGATGGTGTTTTGATCTCTGGTAAGCACTCCCCACGTGATACCAGTAAGCTCTGCAGATTAAACGCGTGCCCATCGCAATAGACATTATCCAGTGTCACGGTAAAGGGCAGATTAAACAGAATAGAGCCTGCCTGTGATGCTCCACTTTTGAGCATTGCCTGGTTTGCCTGGTCTCTGACTAACTGCATCCCTTTGATACTTAATTCAGTGATGCTTCCGGCAAACTGTCCGGGAGAGATCTGATCGTAACGGACATCCCAGCCGGTCATACCCGCTGCATGTTCGGTAATATCAGATGTCTGATGAAACTTAAGAACGCTCTCCCTGTGTTCGGCGGAGGCGGAACTGTGGCTATTAAGCATATCAGTAACCCTGTTTAGTTATTATTTGAACTCTCTGATATATGAGCAAGCAACATGCCTGTCAGAGAGGGGTATTGAATTTGTGCCAAAAACGGATATTAGTGCGCACCCATCGCACCATGAACAACACTATCCGTTTCTGACGGGTTATCCGCAGACCACAATCAGGCGATGAGACCGATGCTTCAAAGCTTGCTATGGTCTGTTTTGTTTAATATCTCAACATTCTATTTAACATATTAAATAGTTATCAGTCCAGAGGTCCGGCAAAACCGATTATTGCGCAGATCAGAGCTAAGCTATGTTGCTATCTATTTTCAGGCCCGATTTTTCAGGTTGAATATTCGCCTTTAACAGAGGGAATAAATTAAGACGTCTGAGTGAGTTGTGTGTCTGGTGCAGCGCTTTATATGGGTCAGGCTCGCGATGCAGAGCCTGACCTGTTTTCGCGCCTATTCAGGGATCATTGCCGCGGTGATGATCTGCATATCCGTCTCGTTGATCTCAAATAAGCCGAAGCGAAATGGATAGCCCCAGTGCTTTTTACCCGCTGAGAACGTCAGCTGATCCAGTAATGGCAGAATGGATATCTCCCGGGCTTCAAACCAGCAGACATCCCGTCGGAATGGTTGAAATCCAGCGCCCATGTCAACCTGATAGGGGTCTCCCGGCTTCACCACGCCGATAGCGGTAAATGCCTGCAGTCTGACTTTGCTGCCCATTGTCTGCGTTGGAGAGTAATACACCACCGCATCCCCGGGGCTGATACGTTTCAGCGGAGCAGCCTTACCGTGGCAGACCTGCATAAACCCTGCAGCTCTGCCGATTCTGACATGGTCTGCTGAAGCAACAGCTATCCAGTGGCGTTTCATGATGCGGCAAAGGCCCTGAGTCGGTTGCCATCGGGGTCCAGTGCAACGAAGGTATAGCCGAACTCCATTGTGGTTGGCTGCTGTATTATCGTCAGGCCACGATCTTTCCAGTCCTGGCAGGTGTTATTAACGCTTGCCTTGTCAGGCAGCAGAAAGTCGATCTCTCCGCTGACACCCAGCGTCTCTATGACAGGTTGTACGTCCTGTTGCTGCCACAGACCGAGTTTCAGGCCACTATCTAACACAAACAAGGCAAAGTGAGGTGAGTTTTCTACCGGAGACCTTTTCAGCAGAGCACTGTAAAACTCAGCACTACGGGATGGGCTTTCTACATATAAGATAATAAAGTTGCAATCTGGCATGACAATATCCTTGTGTAATTAAACAGAGTGGGGCTATTAACTCCCGACATCTGCAGAGTACAGAAAGGTACTGTCAGTTTTTGTCAGTAGTGTTCTGGTACAGATACTTTTTTCTAAAGAGCTTTTCTTAAAGAGATTTGTCTAACGGGTTTTGTGTGAAGAGATGCCTTCTGCTTTACGCCACTCACTGAGTAAATGCCGGCGACGCCGGGGATAGTGCTCTTCACTCAATTCCAGCTGTAAAATTCTATCGGTACGGAAATGGCGAAAGCCCTGGCGCAGCTCACACCATCCGACTAACACACGAACACTGTCAAAATAGCCAAGTGCAAATGGCCAGATCGTCCGGGTTGATTGCCGCTCTTTAAGATCGAGATAGCGAATAGTGATTTTCTGCTCTCCGCGGATCGCCTGGCGAATCAGCGGAAATTCCGGCGGTTCTGTAACCGCTTCTTTTGACGGAGCGATAAACAGCGTATTGTCATCCAGTGCATGTTGCAGATCCTCTGGCAGTACCGAGGCGATCTTTACCAGCGCGCTGCGGGCGCTGTCACTCAGATCGGAGTCAGTACGGCTTGCGACCCAGCGGGAGCCGAGTACCAGTGCCTCTAACTCCTCTTCGGTAAACATCAGGGGAGGGAGCATAAAGCCCGGTTTCAGCACATAACCCAGCCCCGGTTCACCCTCGATACTGGCGCCCTGTTCCTGCAAACTGGCGATATCCCGATAGAGTGTTCGCAGACTGATTCCCAGGGTGTCAGCCAGCTGATAACCGGGTGCAGGATAGCGATAGCTACGTAACAGATGGATCAGTTTTAGTAAGCGTTGAGAGCGTGACAAGGGGCGGGTCCTATTCAAAAAAAGCGCTTGTCAGTATAGCGACATACTGACAAAAAATGACAATGTTGGTTTTATTACGTGCTTTTCATCACCGATATAAACACGCATTAACAGGCCAATAAAGAGTTGTTATGACGGCATTTATATCTCTAAGTTACATTAATTAAATGTCTTATCTATTTGTTTATTAATGATTGTTATATTGTATCCATCGGCTCAGGCTTATGCTAAGCCTTAACGATAGGCAACTGACTCCAGCGGGTTGTGTAGGCCGGGGATAGTTTATTGCGCTGCATCTGCCAGCCGGTGCTAAGCATCTCTCCGGCAAAGCGAATCTGGCCGTGGCCACTGCGGTTAATATTGTCGACAGTCTGCATCAGGCGCATCGCAGCAGGTGATTCCGGCGCATCAAACAGGGAGGGTTGAAAGTGCCCTGGCAGGTAGAGATCCGACAGCATAATACCCGCTTTCATATAGCGGCAACCGGGTTGCCAGATCGACTTCAGCAACTGGAGAGCAGTACTGCACAGTCGTCGGGAATCAGCACTGGGAATGTGCAGGATCCGGCTGGCACTGTTACTGTAAAACGGTTCATGCTGGCTGTGAGGATTGGTGCGGATAAACACTGTTACCACTCTGGCGAGACTTCCCTGTTGCCGGAGTTTCTCTGCTGCCCGGGCGGAATACTGGGCAATGGCTGAGCGCATATCGTTATATTCGGTAATCCGGTGAGAAAATGAGCGACTGCAAAGGATCTGTTGTCGGGGCGGCGGACACTCTTCCAGCTCCATGCATGGCTGGCCGCTCAGTTCTCGCACAGTGCGCTCCAGTGTGACCGAGTAGTGGTTGCGGATCCAGGCGGTATTGCAGTCTGCCAGATTCAAGGCGGTAGAGACTCCCTGTTGTTCAAGGCGGCGTGATAAACGCCTTCCCACGCCCCAGACCTCCCGTAGCGGCATCAGCTGCAATAATCGGCGTTGTCGTTGCGGGTCACTCAGATCCACGACTCCCTGTGTGGCGGGATACTGCTTGGCGGCATGATTAGCCAGCTTTGCTAACGTTTTGGTTGGCGCGATACCCACTGAGACATGGATGCCGGTGTATTGATAGACCCGCTGCTTTAACTGCAAGCCGTAATCAACCAGCGAAAAGTGGGTTTCCAGTCCGCTCAGATCCAGAAAAGCTTCATCGATGGAATAGATCTCAACAGGGGGCGCTTCCTGTTCAAGAACGCTCATCACCCGGGCTGAGATGTCACCATAAAGTGCATAGTTGGAGGAGAATACCGCCACATGTTCCCGATCGATCTGTTCCTGCACCTGAAACAGTGGAACCGCCATGTTAATGCCCAGCTTTTTCGCTTCAGCACTCCGGGCTACCACGCAGCCATCATTATTGGAAAGCACAACAATGGGACGTCCCCGCAGGTCTGGCCGGAACAGCCGTTCACAACTGGCGTAAAAGTTATTGCAATCCACCAGGGCGAACACCGGATTACTGGCCCCGCGGCCGCACAGAGTGGATAACGGTGGTGACGACGCCAAACAGTTCGAGGGTGCTGTCCTCGTCAAACAGGATCGGAGCGTAAGCTGGATTATGAGCTAACAGCCGCAATGTAGGGCGGGTACGCAGCTCTTTCACTGTAAACTCACCATTGACGCAGGCGATCACAATATCACTGTCCACCGCTTTCAGTGAGCGGTCCACCACCAGAATATCACCGGAAAAGATACCTGTGCCCTGCATTGAGTCTCCTTCGGCACGGACAAAGTAGGTTGCCGCCGGATGACGAATGCAAAGCTCATTCAGGTCCAGGGTTCTTTCAATATAATCCTGCGCTGGTGACGGGAATCCCGCCGTCACTGAGTGCATAAACAGCGGCAGGGCCACGGAGTCAGAAGGGGGCAGATAACGCCCCAGTAGTGAAATAAACATAAGTCGACAGATACCAGTACTGTATATATAAACAGTATATTAGTGCGCCGCTGTGAACGAGTAAAGTAAAAGCGCAATCTTTCTTATGAGCCGCCGGAAAATATAAATGTTAACCACTCTATTGATGAGTTCTGACTATCCGGGGGTTGCATCGCTGGCTGATGTCAGGCGATCACCTGTCGATAACATTTATTCCTCTGTTAGCGTCGTTTTTTGTGGTAGCAGCCATTATTTCGGCGTAGATTCGCAAGGTTGAGATCGCATAGGGTCGCATCTCTTAAGTTTTGCAGGTCAACAATGAAAACCTCTTTTGTGTTCGCTGGTGAGTCGTATGAGTGATATGAATAACGACGCTGAAACCGTGGCCGAACCTTTTGGTACTTTGCTGGGGTATGCGCCCGCCGGAGTGCCCGCTTATTCTTCAGATTACGATACCGCCTCAGATACTGATTACCCGAAGCGCACCTCGTACCGTAGTTATTTCAACGGTATTTATATGGGCTATAAGTGGCAATGTGTCGAATTTGCCCGCCGCTGGATGTATATCAACAAAGGCTATATTTTTGATGATGTGGCGATGGCCTATGATATTTTTGAGTTGCGTACGGTGCGTGATGTTAATGCCAATACGCTGCTGCCATTCAATGCTTTTACCAATGGCAGCCAGCGTCACCCCGAAGCCGGTTGTCTGCTGATCTGGCAGGAGGGTGGTGAGTTTGAAGACACCGGGCATGTTGCAGTTGTCACCGAAGTGACGCCGGACTATGTGCGTATTGCCGAGCAGAATGTGGGGCATGGTCGCTGGGCCACTGGTTGTCATTACGCCCGTGAACTGAGTGCGGTTGTCACCGAAGATAATGAATACTGGATCACCTGTTCCTATGGTGATGCTGAGATCCTGGGCTGGATGATTCAGACCGATGACACCCGCTTCGCCGAACCGACCCTGACACCAGATCCTCAGTTAAGCTGCATTAGCAGCCGCCGGATTGATAACCCCGCGGCAAAGAAAAAATCCTGGCTGAATATTGCCAACCGTGATGAGGCCGCATTTGTTAACGCGATGGGCGGACATTTTCTGACCAGTCAGCTATCTGAACAGGATCGTTATCTGGTGCTGTCCCGTGCCACTCAACAGCGACTCGAGCATGCCAGTAATGAGCTGCACGGGCTCTTCATGCACGCGACGGAGTACGTTTTGTCCAATGATGAGCTGCTGGCGAAATTTAATCTGCCTGATGCGGTGCTGCCGAAAATACGCCAGTCCTGGGATAACCGCCTGAATGAGGTAATCACCAGCCGCTTTGACTTCGCCCTGACACCACAGGGGTTAAAAGTGTACGAATATAACTGCGATTCCGCATCATGTTATATGGAGGCGGGCAAAGTGCAGGGGAAATGGCTGAATCATTTCGGTGCGACAGAGGGCGAGAATGGCGGCAAGGATCTGTTTACCGATCTGGTACGGGCGTGGAAAAAAAGCCATGCCAAAGGGCTGGTACATATTTTGAGGGATGATGATCCTGAAGAGGTTTATCATGCCCTGTTTATGCAGGATGCGATTCGTGCCGCGGGCCTGCGCAGCAAGATAATCGAGGGTTTGGATGGCCTCAGCTGGGATGTAAACGACAATATTATTGATGCTGCGGGAGAGCCGGTGCAGTGGGTCTGGAAAACCTGGGCCTGGGAAACCGCGCTGGATCAGATCCGCGATGAAATCGAGGTCACAGGTCAGCAACCAGAGGTCTATGAACCAGGCAGAAAACTGGGCAAACCGCTGCAGCTGTCGGATGTGCTGTTTCACAAACAGGTGATGGTGTTTGAACCGCTCTGGTCGCTGATTCCCAGTAATAAGGCGATTCTGCCGGTGCTCTGGTCGTTGTTTCCCAACCATCCGTTACTGTTGAATGCAGCGTTTGAACTAACCGATGAACTAATGGCCAGCGGCTATGTGGCCAAGCCGATTGTCGGGCGCTGTGGTGCCAACATTTCGTTGTTTAATAAAGATGCAGAGCTGATTGAATCGACGGCAGGGGGCTTTGGCGAACAGGATAAAGTCTATCAGCAGTTTTTTCAGCTGCCGCAGATCGATGGCTTTTATACCCAGATATCGACCTTTATGTCTGCTGGCGTCTATTCGGGTAGCGGTATGCGGGTGAGCGAGTCTCGGGTTATTGATAAAGAGAGTGATTGTCTGCCTTTACAGTTTATCTCCGATAAGCAGTTTTTAGCGGGCAGTCAGATGTAAATAAACAGGTTTCATATTGTCGGGCTGAGGGGCAATATAAACGGGAACCTGTTCCGGGCTGGAACAAATATATTTGTCACAACGAGAAAATATATTCTGACGTGTTTAACACAAGGGCGTGGTATGAATCTGGATAAAGCAAGAAAGCGGATCGAGAAGCATGTGAAGAAAGGTTTCAGGGGGTATCCGATGATCTCCCTGTGCTATTCAGGAGAGACGACAGCGTGTGCCACACAGGTTGTGATTCAGTTTATTGCGGCAGAGGGCGCTGAACCTCAGGAGCAGCGGTTTGCCGGAGAAACAGATATCCGCAAGGATGAAGTTGTCCAGACCACGCTGTTGAAAATCATTGAACGGGCTGAGGCAAATACGGTCACAGAATCAGAGGTGACTGCGCTTAGTTAGCAGTCCCGGGATGCTCTGCAGAGACGGCCCCGCATACTATTAAAAGGAACGATCACCATGACAGGAATCTATCTTCAGCCCACCCTGACAGGGAAGCATATAACCCTTCGACCGCTACTGGCAGAGGATTTTGATACGCTGTATGAGGCCGCCTCAGACCCGATTATCTGGGCGATGCATCCTGACTCATACCGCTATGAAAGGGATGTTTTTGAACAGCGCTTTTTTAACAGCGCGATCAGCAGTGGTGGTGCCCTGGCGGTGATTGATAACCACACCGCCCGGATGATCGGCTCTTCCCGTTATTATGACTGGAACCCTGAGCAGGGTGAAGTTGCCATCGGTTTCACCTTTATTGAGCAGGCGTACTGGGGCAAGGGTGTTAATACTGAGATGAAAGCGCTGATGCTGAATCATATTTTCGAATATGCGGACAGGGCCTGGTTTCATATTGCAGAGGAGAATATCCGCTCGGCCAAAGCCGTTGAAAAGCTCGGGGCAAGCTATTCACATAAAGAGAATAAAGCGGTTGAAGATAAGCCGTTTGTGCAGCTGTATTACCAACTGACACTGCCGGCATATCGTAAGGCCTGTGGTGCGTAAACGTGTTAATTGATGATAAATGGGGTGAACAAGAATGACCTATCCAATTGAGGGCGCTTGCCAGTGTGGCGGGGTTAAGTATCGGTTGCTGGCTGCGCCGCTGAAGGTGATGGCTTGTCATTGCAAAGCCTGTCAAAAGCTCTCCACCAGCGCCTTCAGTATCACCGCTCTGGTCAGAGCGTCTGATATTGAGTTTGAGGGAGAGATGGCTGAATGGAGCCGTCTGGCGGATAGCGGCAATACCAATGGGGCTAAATTCTGCCCCACCTGCGGTAACCGGATCTACCACTTTAATCCGGCAGATCCGGATATGATAAAGCTTAAGCCGTCAACGTTGTCCGATACCTCTATTATCAACCCGACTGTGCATGTCTGGGTGAGTGAAAAGCAGGACTGGTTCACTTTACCGGAAGGTGTCACCGCATTTCCGAAGCAGGCTCAGTCTTAAGTGCGCTTCTGAACCCTCCTACCGCGCTACCGCGCGCGGGAGGGAGGGGAATAACGCATTGACCCCGGGGTTCACTTTCTGTCCCGGGTTTTACCAGTGGCCATAACGGTTCATATCATAGACACCCGCTTCCAGTGGGTTGCGCTCTTGCATAAAGCTATTCACGCTGTGAAAGACTTCCCAGAATGGCTGGCTCATACGTCTGACCGCCCAGCGCTCAATAAACTGCTCATAGGCGCTGTCTGAATCGATACCTTTAAATGAGGCAATAAATTCATCCAGTTGTGACTGCTTAAGCTGCAGTATCAGGTTGGGATAGCTGCCAACCGGTTCAGGCAGAATCGTCAGGGTGTCCAGCTTTTCCTGATAGCGTAAGGATTCTCCCAGCAGGAAGGCAACACTACTGTGGCGACGGTTGCGCAGCAGACTATAGATCTGAAATGTCTCTCCTGAGGATTTTCCATCAAGGGTTTCATCAGGGTTGATGCGCACAAAGGTGACTTCCGGCAGCCATTTTATGGCAGTCAGCTCGGCAGCAGGTTTAGCAGCGATCTCGCTGAACGCCTGGCTGGAGCGCTGTTCTGCTGATGTGGGATCAGACGCTTCACAGTCGGTGCAGCGATTAATCGGGTCGCTGTCGGTGAGTCGGGGGTAGCGATTGAGCAGGGTCTTCAGCAACTCTTCTTTAGGATGATTCGTGTCAAAATCGATATTAACCGGCGTTTTGGTGTCCAGATCATGGTAGGTGATTTTCGCCTTAATCTGGGCTGTCGACTGATACCAGTCTGAATAGATGGCCTGGCGGGATGCTGGCGGCATGAAACGCAAAAAGTTGGTTTCAGAACCATTACGGATCAGGTCAAAATAGAGGCGGGTCTGTGCCTGGTGGGAAACACTGCCGAAGACATTAAAGTTAACCACCAGCTCATAATAGGTTCTTTCCAGCAGCGGGTAGCCCATAACCCAGGCCGTGAGCGGGATCTCTCCCTGCCAGCCGCTGGTTACCGAGGCGCTGTTGTGGTGCCGGAACACCGTTAAAAACGCGTTGTCATTGGTTTGATCGCCATCCCAGATGTGTGCCAGTGCGGCACCAGCAGGATAGACCTGCTGATAGGCTTTCTGGCGTTTGTCCAGATAGGTGTTGCGGTCATCGTTATAGGTGAACCACTGGCTGCCAAAGTCCAGCAAGGAACTCTTTTCACCTGGCAGGCCCAGATAGTTGTTAACCGATAACTGGTACTCCGGATGATTGCTATAGAGTTCAGTGTCGGGAGATTCAAACATCACCCAGAACTGATCGCGGATAACGTTCGTGGCGATCTGCCCACGGCAGACCGGCCCGCGGATAAAGTTCCGGACAAAGAAACGGGCATCATTGAGCAAAAACCGGTAACGCAGTTTCGCGGGAATCGCTGCAAAAGTGATAAACGGATTGGAACGCTCCTTATAGCCATAACCAGGCAGCTTATCAATCTGCCAGTCAGCACTATAAAACAGTTCCTGATACTGTTTTAGCCGGTCATTATCAAAGCGATAAGTGATATGGGTTTTATGAACAATCGTGCCCTGTATCGGAATCAGACGATAATAAAATGGCTGCAGCGGATCTTTTCCAGGGCCATCATTTGGCCGGACTGTTGGCACAATAGCGGGTATCTGCCCGGCAGGTGTTGACGATCTTATCAGCCGGTAAAACCGTGGGGCGCCAATGTCAGTGCCGTCAGACTGGTCGGCATTGTTGAGATAGAGATGCCCCAGAAACAGGTGTTCATAGATGTATCGGGATAACAGTTTTGAGCGTTTGTCGTTCTGATTTAACCAGTTCTCCCAGCGTTTGATCATCTGCTGGTCTGCGGCAGTAATTGTCACCGGCGGGGTGTCAATTTTGGCTCCCTGTTCCAGCCAGGTGGAGAGTGTCTGATACTCTTTCTGATTCAGCCCTGAGACGGCCAGCGGCATGCCACCATGGGGAAACTGCTGGGCATAATCGTCAAATTCGCCCGGGGCAGGACAATAGTTAACGCGGTCAAAGCCCAGTTCAATATCGTCAGATACTTTTATATCAGCGGGTAGGGGGTTGTTCTGACCAAGATCGAGCATCTGTTGCATCAGGGGTAAGATGGTTTTTTCATCTTTGTTGCTATATTCCGATAGCACTGAATAAAACCCTTTCTGGCGCCATTCCTGTACCGTCTGAGCATCAATGTCTAGACGGGTGGGGGAGATGTCCTGCAGTCTTGCACCGTCATATACCTTTACCTTTGAGGCGCCACGTTCAATACCATGCCATGACTCCATCTTTAATTGGCAGGGGGCATCGTAGCATGAGTGACAGGCCAGGCACTTAGTGTCCAGAATGGGTTTGACATTATTCTCGAAACTGTAGGTTTGCTGCTCTGCAAGCACCCGTGGTCTAATCTGTTTCTCTGGTTGCTGGAAATCGGGAAACAAGAAAATAATGCTGGCGACAAGAATAACGCTGGCGTAAATTCTTCCGTGTTGTGGTTTTTTCATGCGCTACTTTATGCCATGCTGATTGAGCTCACAGATTAACAAATATCGATATTACTTCAATAGGTTATCGTGCCCTGGCGGCCATCTTCGGCCAGTCAGAGCCGATAATATCCTGATAGTGTGTCTGATTTGTTATTGCGCTGAAGCAGCGGAAAGCTGACCTGGTTATCAGAGAGATCCGCTTATGCAGGAGTCTCTCAGTATTCAAAGTAATGAACGTTCAACCGTGTAAGGAGACATATGAGTCATAATCATCATGGACATAGCCATCATCATAGTCACCAGGTGGCGGACTATAATCGCGCTTTTATCATTGGTATTGCTCTGAATATTATTTTTGTTGTGGTTGAGGTGATCTATGGCACCCTGTCTGAATCTCTGGCGCTGATTGCCGATGCAGGGCATAACCTGAGTGATGTTTTTAGTCTGATACTCGCCTGGGGAGCCAGCTTTCTTGCCCGTAAAGCGGCTACCGAAAAGCGCACCTATGGTTTGCGTAAAGCAACAGTGATGGCTTCATTAGGTAGCGCGCTTTTACTGCTGATCGCCCTCGGTGGAATTGCCTGGGAATCGATCAATCGCTTTGCAGACCCGGCTCCCGTGGAGGGGATGACCGTTATTGTGGTCGCTGCTATTGGTGTGGTTATCAATACCCTGACGGCATTGCTGTTCTTCAGCGGCCAGAAGGATGACCTGAATATCAAGGGCGCTTTTTTGCATATGGCGGCAGATGCCGCGGTCTCTCTGGGTGTTGTTATTGCAGGTCTGTTCATTCTTATTAAAGGATGGTTGTGGATCGACCCGGTTATCAGCCTGATCATCGTTGCGGTTATTCTGGTAGGCACATGGGGGTTGCTGAAAGATTCTATGAACTATGCACTGGATGCGGTGCCGGACAGTGTTGATATGCCGGCGTTAAAACAATATCTGAAAAGCCTGGACTCAGTTGAGCGTATTCACGACCTGCATGTCTGGCCGCTGAGTACGACGGAGATTGCGCTGACGGTACATCTGGTTATCGCTGAGCGCGAACTGGATAATCAGTTTCTGCGGGACCAGCAGCAGTATCTTAAAGATCACTTTGGTATTGCACACGCCACTTTGCAGCTTGAATCATCCCGCGATGCGCAAAACTGTATGTTAGATAATGCTGAGTGCTGCTGAGCCACAGCAGCCCATCATATTAGCCCACAGTAGAGAAAACGGTGCTTAACTGTGGGTCATTAATCTGGCTGGCCGGGGTTAACGTTCGTCGCTGCCAGGGGACTGAACCCAGGTACCATAAGTGCCATAAACCTGAAGATGCCTGAGAGTTTTGATTTATCAGTGTCTCAAGAGTGAGAATCTGGCCCAGCTCAACGCCGGCTGCTTCTTTATAGATGAGGTACACAAGCTTCGAACAGAAGAGGCGATCCGAGTCGAAATCGAAACCTGAATGGTAAAGCCTGCCCAGATACTTTTCCGTTAGCTGTTTAAGCTTTGCAATCTGTTGTGCGGTTAGTGGTTGTTTCAGGCGGCGCACCATGATCTGCCCGTTCCGGGTGCGCTGGATAAACTTTTTTAAAGGTGTTTTACAGACGAAAGGGACTTTGCTTTCTACCACCATCCACTGGTTGTTTTCTCGAATGACAAACCCTACGTGAGAACTCCAGCTGCCGGTTTCTCTGGCGACTTGCCTGCAGACCAGCAGATCGATTGAAGAGAAGATAAGGTCTCCCTCTTTAAGCAGGTTGTTAACCTGACCAGAGAGCGGGTCTTTATTCATCGTTTTCATTGTCTGAATTCGCTCCCGGCCTGGTTTAAACGGTACAGAATATGGTATTTAACTGTGGATCATTAATCTGGCTCGCCGGAGTAAGTGTCTGGCGCTTCCAGGGGATGAAGCCTAAGAACCAGCAGCGCCAGAAGCGGACGGAGGCCTGCGGATTTTCCTTCAGTAACTGTTCCAGTGTTTTGGCTTCGCCCAGCTCAATGCCCAGGGCGTCTTTATAAACCAGGTGGACGAATTTAGAGCAATACTGTCGGTCAGAATCAAAATCGAATCCAAGATGGTAAAGGCTGGTCGACAGCGTTGCCGATAGTTTGTCTGCCGATTGTTTGAGTTGCTCTATCTGAGCTGAACGGAGCGGCGTGTGCAGGCGGCGTACCATGACTTCACCGTTGCAGGTGCGGCTGAGAAATTTACGTAAAGGTGTTTTACTGACAACAGGGACTTTGCTTTCAACGACCATCCACTGATTGCCCTCTCTGATAGCAAAACCAACATGGGAACACCAGCTGCCAGTACCTTTGGCGACCTGTTTATATAGCAGCGCATCAATAGAGATAAATAAAATGTCGCCTTCCTGAAGGGTGGCAGCGACCTGTTGTTCCAATGTGTTCAGGTTAGCGTTTTTCATGTTCAACTCCGTGATGACCTGTTTCGATGGAGTTGATTGTGTGTGATTGCCGGGCGTATCTGTATCGGCCCTTTAAGAGTATTGAAATATGATACTTTCGGGCTTAAGAAGTGCCGTCGAGTTTAGAAATGTCCGTTCTTATCGATTGTGAGATCTTATTTTACCGGGAAAAAGCAGCCGTATCTGTTGAAAGATTACCGGGGGATAGCACTGTTCAGGCATGCGCTACCCCGGATAGTCGGATGTTTGCCGTCTGGTTTAAATGAAAATGTTATCCGGCCGGATAATGGGTGGACACTTAAACAGCCCTGAGACCCTGGTTTTCCAGCATTCGGATCAGGCGGATCAGCGGCAGGCCAATCAGAGCGTTAGGGTCATCTCCCTCCAGTTTCTCAAACAGGGCGATTCCCAGGCCCTCCGATTTAAAGCTACCGGCACAGTTATATGGCTGCTCTGCCAGGAGGTAGTTTTCTATCATCTCTGGCGTCAGTGTTCTGAAGTAGACGTGGAAGGGGATTACGTCAGTTTCACAGGCGCCGGTACGACTGTTAAGCAGTGACAGCCCGGTGAGGAAGGTGATTTTCTGCCCTGAGGCATCACTCAGCTGACGGAATGCATTGTCATAATTGCCCGGCTTGCCAATGGTGTCGCCGTTTATAATCGCTGTCTGATCAGAGCCTATGATCAGCGAATCAGGAAAAGTCTGTTGTAGCGCTCTGGCTTTCTGCTCAGCCAGCCGTGTAACATACTGATGCGGAGTTTCTGCATCCAGACGGGTTTCATCGATGTCAGGTGAAACAGCTTCATAAGGAAGGTTTAGTTTGTCCAGCAGCGCTTTTCGGAAAGGCGAGCTGGATGCCAGAATTAGTCGGGTCATACCTGATTTTCTCCAAAACTGTACAGGTTGCGATAAGTTGCAGATATTAGCCTGTTTTTTTCGCTTTAAAAGCCTTATTTCCTTTGACAGACCGGTTTTTGATCCCTAGAATTGCGCGCTTATGTCGAACGCCCCATTACCAAAGAAAATTGACCCGCGTAAGCTTGCTGATCGGGGAGTACGGATTGAAGGTGACGCCGAGCTGGCGCTGCTGTCGAATCTGGTCACAATGCTGACTGATTCACAGGGTAAAGTCTCGGTTGATCTGCAGTTTGATACCGATGAACTGCGTATCCGTACAATTAAAGGCACTGCCGACGCTAAGGTTTTTATGGCCTGTCAGCGCTGCCTTGAGCCAGTTGAGATCGACATCGAAGCGAAGTTCAATTTGGCTATTGCTCCTACTGAGGAGCATGCGAAGAATCTACCCAGGTATTACGATCCTCTGATTGTAGCGGGAGATGATCTGGAGTTGTTTCCCATGGTGGAAGAGGAGTTGATTCTGTCGCTTCCGATTGTGCCATATCATGACGACTGCAGTGTGCAGACTTCCTTCGGTGACGTGGCTACGACTGACAATGAAACTGATAAACCGAACCCTTTCAGTGTATTAGCCTCACTGAAGGCTGATAAGTGAAATAGGAGCTAGATACCCATGGCAGTACAAAAGAGCAAAGTAACTCGTTCACGTCGCGGACAGCGTCGTTCACACGATGCGCTGGGCAACCCAACTCTTTCCGTAGACACAACTACTGGTGAAACTCACCGTCGTCACCACGTCAGTGCTGACGGTTTCTACCGTGGTAAGCAGGTTGTTGCACAGCAAGACGACGAGTAAACTTGTCTGACAGCATTTGCATCGCGATTGACGCGATGGGCGGGGACTTTGGTCCCCGCGTTGTTATTCCCGCCTCTGTTGACGCGTTAAAGCGTCACCCCCGACTGACACTGCAATTGGTTGGTCAGCAAGATCTTCTTGCACCTGTGCTTGAGCGTTCGCTAAAGAAAGTTGCAGATAAATCACTCTCTTCCCGTATCAGTATTATCAATGCTGACAATATTATTGCCTGCAATGAAAAACCATCACATGCATTGCGTAAGCGTGCAGATACTTCTATGTTCCGGGCTATTGGTCAGGTTGCTGATGGCAGCGCGCAGGCCTGCATCAGTGCGGGTAATACCGGTGCGCTGATGGCGTTGGGGCGTTTTGCACTTAAAATGCTGCCGGGTATTGATCGTCCCGCGATTATCACTGCCATTCCTTCTGCCAGCGGGGTCAGCTATATGCTCGACCTTGGCGCTAATGTTGATTGTAGCGCAGAACATCTGTTGCAGTTCGCCATTATGGGATCGGTGATGACCCGGGCGGTGGAGGGTATTTCAGAACCCCGTATCGGGTTGCTTAATGTGGGCGCTGAAGAGATTAAGGGGAATGAGCAGGTAAAGCTGGCATCAAGGCTGATACGCGAACACGGCGGGCTGAACTATGTCGGCTTTATCGAGGGCGATGATATTTTCACTGGAAAGGTGGATGTTGTCGTGTGCGATGGTTTTGTCGGTAATATTGCGCTTAAAAGCAGCGAAGGTGTGGCGCGGCTGATCGGACGTCAGTTGCGGTCCAGCTTTAGTCGCTCTCTGATGCGTAAAGTAATGGCGATGTTTGTGCGTCCGGTGCTTGAAGAGATTCGCGAACATATTGATCCCGCCCGGCGGAACGGTGCGAGTCTGCTTGGTTTACAGGGGATTGTGGTGAAAAGCCATGGTTCAGCAAACCGTCAGTGCTTTGGCTATGCGATTGATCAGGCGGTTGCTGAGGTGAGAATGGATGTGCCGGGCAGTATCAATCGCCAGCTGGAATCTCACATTAGTTAAGTTTAACCGGAAACGATTGATCTATAAGACAAACGTTTTAATTCATAGCGAATCCTGTAAACTACGATCTTTAAATTGTTATGCGTTTATCTGTCCATTGAGGTAACAATGCCACAATCCCTCGCGTTTGTTTTTCCTGGTCAGGGCTCTCAGCACCTGGCTATGCTGGCTGATCTGGCCGCTGAACATACTATTATCCAGGATACCTTTGCTGAAGCATCTGAGGTGCTGGGCTACGATCTCTGGGAGCTGACTCAGACGGGTCCTGAAGCGGATCTGAATCAAACTGACCGTACTCAACCGGCACTGCTGACCTCCGGGGTTGCTTTGTGGCGTCTGTGGTTGCAGCAGGGCGGTGCAGAGCCTGCGATCATGGCTGGTCATAGTCTGGGTGAATATACAGCAATGGTTTGCTCCGGTGCTATCGAGTTTAAAGATGCGGTCAACCTGGTTCGCCTGCGTGGTGAATTTATGCAACAGGCTGTGCCGGCTGGGACTGGCGCGATGGCGGCTATTCTGGGTCTGGCTGATGATGCCATTCAGGCGGCCTGCGACGCTGCGGCGGGTGATGAAGTCGTTTCCCCGGTTAACTTTAACTGCCCAGGTCAGGTGGTTATTGCTGGTAATAAAGCGGCTGTTGAACGTGCCATTGAGGGGTGTAAAGAAGCCGGTGCTAAACGGGCGATCCCCCTGCCGGTCAGCGTGCCTTCTCATTGCGTGCTAATGAAGCCTGCGGCTGAACAGATGGCGGCCGAATTGAAAAAAATTAACATCAGAATGCCTTCAATTACCGTTATTCAGAACTACACGGCGAAGTCTCCTGCCACCGTTGATGAGCTGATCGATAATTTGTTGGCGCAGTTGTATAGTCCGGTTTTATGGACAGACTCTGTGCAGAATATGATTGACCATGGCATTGAGAGCACCGTTGAGTGTGGCCCTGGTAAGGTGCTTTCTGGTTTGAATAAAAAGGTTCAGCGTACTCTGACAGTTGCTGCGATAAATGACCCTGCGGGTCTTGAGAAGGCGCTCAGCGCTTAATCTCTGAAACAAAGGAAAAAGATTATGAGTATCGAAGGTAAAGTTGCACTGGTTACCGGTGCTACTCGGGGTATCGGTAAAGCGATTGCACTGGAGCTGGGGCGTCAGGGTGTTGTGGTTGTCGGTACTGCGACCAGCGATAATGGCGCAGCATCTATTACAGAATATCTGCAACAAGCGGGTGTCAGCGGCGCGGGTTTATGTCTGGATGTTGGCTCAAATGAATCGGTTGACGACGCCCTGAAAGTGATTCAGGATCAGTTTGGTTCAGTGGCGATCATCGTCAATAATGCTGGTATCACCCGTGATAATATCATGATGCGGATGAAAGAAGACGAGTGGGATTCCGTCCTGAATACTAACCTCAAGTCGGTCTACCGGGTGGTTAAGGGCTGTTTGCGTGGCATGACCAAAGCGCGCTGGGGTCGCATTATTAATGTTTCATCGGTGGTTGCCTCAATGGGTAACGCCGGCCAGGCAAACTACGCTGCAGCCAAGTCCGGAATGGAAGGCTTCAGTCGGGCTCTGGCCCGTGAAGTGGCTTCGCGCAACATCACCGTTAACTGTGTTGCCCCTGGATTTATCGATACTGATATGACCAGCGGTTTAGCGGAAGAGCACAAGGAGACGCTGCAGAAACAGATCCCAATGGGACGTTTAGGGCGTCCGGAAGAGATCGCCGCGGTTGTTGGATTTTTAGCCAGCGATGCGGGTGGATACGTGACCGGAGACACGATCCATGTCAACGGCGGCATGTATATGTCGTAAAGATTTTCCCCAGGGAATTGTTTTTTTGGCAAAAGTGTTGATAATGAGCCGCAGCTCACTGGAGAAATATCGCCGTCAGGCTTGATCCATAGCGGCGGATTCTAATAAAATCCCTGTTCACATCTTCGGGTGTGGATGTCGATAAATAATAGGAAGAGTTATGAGCAACATCGAAGAGCGCGTAAAGAAAATCATTGCTGAACAGCTTGGTGTGAAAGAAGAAGAAGTGACTATTGATGCTTCTTTTGTTGAAGACCTGGGTGCAGACTCTCTGGACACTGTAGAGCTTGTTATGGCTCTGGAAGAGGAATTCGAAACTGAAATTCCTGATGAAGAGGCAGAGAAAATCACCACTGTTAGACTGGCAATCGATTACATCAACGCACATCAGTAATCGACTCACCCAGATTGCCGAGAAGCCGCAACTATAGTGATATAGTGCGGCTTTTCTTTTGTTAGACCGGTAAACCAGGAGGATTTGATGTCTCGCAGAAGAGTCGTTGTTACTGGTATGGGGATGCTGACCCCGGTAGGTAACACTGTCCAGGAGACATGGACCAACATTCTTAACGGCAAGAGTGGTGCAGCTGAAATCACCCACTTTGATGCTACGCCGTTTGGTACCCGTTTTTCCGCGCCCGTAAAAGAGTTTGATCTTAGTGCCTACATGAGCCCTAAAGATGCGCGCAAGATGGATCTGTTTATTCAGTACGGTATGGTCGCTGCTATTCAGGCCGTCGAAGATGCCTCACTTGAAGTGACAGAAGAGAATGCTCCACGTATCGGTGTAGCCATCGGTTCTGGTATTGGTGGCCTGCCCATGATTGAGGCGACCCACGATACACTTAACAAGAGTGGCCCACGGCGAGTTTCACCCTTTTTTGTGCCTGGCAGCATTATTAATATGATCGCAGGCAACCTGGCCATTAAGTATGGTTTCAAAGGGCCAAATATCGCCATCACAACGGCTTGCACCACCGGTACTCATAATATCGGTTTTGCGGCTCGGATGATTCAGAACAGCGATGCTGACATTATGATTGCCGGCGGGGCTGAAATGGCGACGACACCTCTGGGTGTTGGTGGTTTTTCTGCTGCCCGTGCGCTTTCTACCCGCAACGATGATCCGCAGGCGGCCAGCCGCCCCTGGGACAGAGACCGTGATGGTTTTGTGCTGGGTGATGGTGCCGGTGTCGTGGTACTGGAAGAATATGAAGCGGCTAAAGCCCGTGGTGCGAAGATCTATGCGGAACTGGTAGGTTTTGGCATGAGCGATGATGCCTTTCATATGACATCACCTCCGGATGATGGCGCCGGTGCTGCGATGTCGATGGCCAATGCGATTAAAGATGCGGGTCTGAATCCCGAACAGATTAATTACATTAATGCCCATGGTACATCGACACCTGCAGGTGATATTGCCGAGTCCAATGCCGCTAAGCTGGTGCTGGGTAATGCTGCCAGCGATGTCCGCATGAGTTCGACTAAATCGATGATCGGTCATCTGTTAGGGGCTGCCGGAGCGGTTGAAGCGATTTTCTCTGTATTGGCGATCCGCGATCAGGTGGCACCGCCAACCATCAACCTGGATAACCCGTCAGAAGGGTGTGACCTGAACTATGTACCACATACGGCTCAGGAAGCAGCAATTGAGGCAACGGTATCCAACTCTTTCGGTTTCGGTGGTACTAACGGTACCCTGGTATTCCGCAAGATCTGAGCAGACGGGCGCACCCTGGGTGTGCCCGTTTTCTTTATGACACAAAATATACTGATTAATGGTTTGTCAGAGGGGGCTCTTCCGGTTAACGACCGGGGGCTGGCGTACGGTCACGGACTGTTTGAAACGATAGCCCTTAACGACTCTCAACCTGTGGCCTGGCAGGCACATCTGGCCCGGTTACACGAAGGGGCACTTCGCCTTGCAATACCGCTGCCGGACAATATAGATCAACTACTTGAACGTGATCTGGTCTCTCTGCTTGCTCTGCAATCCTCCGGGAAGGGTTGTGGAGATAAAGATGCTACTCAGCGCCAGGTACTGAAAATCACCATTACCCGGGGGTGTGGTGGGCGTGGTTATGCCGTGGATGACCCGGTGGTAATCAACAGAGTGGTTCAGCTTAATCCTTTTCCCGAATATCCTGATCATCCTGCAGACGAAGGGGTTACGGTCAGGTTATGTCAGACGCCTCTGGCGATAGCGCCTCACCTGGCGGGTATTAAACACCTTAACCGTCTTGAACAGGTGCTTGCCCGTGCTGAATGGCAGGATAGCCGCATTCGTGAAGGGCTGGTGCTGGACACTGAAGGCTATCTGGTAGAAGGCACCATGAGTAATCTGTTCTGGTTGCAAAATGGTGTTCTTTACACTCCGCGGGTGGATCGTTGTGGTGTTGATGGTATTATTCGTCAGCGTATTATCCGTCTGGCAGAGCAGCGGGGAGTTGCCTTCCATCAGGGGTTATTTCCCGTTGAGGCGCTGCTGGCAGCCGATGAAATATTTGTTTGTAATAGCATTATCGGAATCTGGCCTGTGACCGGTATTGACCTGCCTTCGCTGCCGGGTCCAGAATGGCCGGTTGGCGCAATCACCCGCATGTTGCAGTCTCAGTTATCCGCTGAAGGAATTTATTAGTGCGTAAAGTTGTTGTCTCTTTTCTGATTACTCTGGTTGTTGTGATAGCTGTTGCCTTTGGTGGCTGGCGCTCATTACAGTCCTATCTCGACACGCCGCTGAATCTGTCTCAGCCACGCACAATGATGGTGGAGCAGGGCAGTAGTTTTGATCGTGTCGCGGGTCAGTTAGCTGCTGAAGGGGTGATGGAAAGACCCGACTGGTTTTCATTTTTTATTCGATTGAAAAAAGCAGGGCATCTTCTGAAAGCGGGTGAGTATGAGATTGTTCCCGGCACAACGCCCCGGACATTGTTGGTTCAGTTGATTGAAGGAAGGAGTGTTTCCTATAACTTTACCATTATTGAAGGCCATAATTTCAAACAGTTACGAGCATCACTTAAGGCTAATGCACAGATAAAACAGACCCTGGATAATAAAAGTGATGCCGAGTTAATGGCGCTACTTGGACTGAAGGGCACCCACCCTGAGGGAATGTTTCTGGCGGACACTTATCAGTTTCACCGTGGTATGAGCGATTTTGATCTGCTCAAGCGGGCCAATACACTGCTACAGTCAGAACTGGATAAAGCCTGGCAGACGAAAGCGGCAGATCTGCCCTATCAGTCAGCCTATGAGGCGTTGATTATGGCCTCCATTGTGGAGAAAGAAACCGCGTTGAGATCGGAGCGTCCCGCCATTGCCGGCGTGTTTGTGAAGCGGTTAAATAAAGGCATGAAAATGCAAACGGACCCCACCGTTATCTATGGGATGGGAGCGCAGTATACAGGTAATATTACCCGTGCAGACCTGCGTCGTCCGACCCCTTATAACACCTACACCATCAGCGGGTTGCCGCCAACTCCGATAGCGATGGTTGGTCGGGAAGCCATTCAGGCGGCTTTGCACCCTGAAAATAATAAATGGTTATATTTTGTTGCCAAAGGTGATGGCAGCCATCAGTTTTCGGCAACGCTGGCAGATCATAACAGGGCGGTCCGAAAGTACCAGCTGCGCCGGCGCAGTGATTATCGCTCCAGCCCGGATAAGTAGCGTGCTGGAGTGAGTTTGTCAGGTGTATCGACAGCAAGCATCAGCGCAGCCAGCGGATAACAGAGACGAATAGTTGGATAATATGAGTTGGGAAGCATGAGTTCAGGCCGCTTTATTACACTGGAAGGCACCGAAGGGGTGGGCAAATCCACAAACCTGCGGTTTATCGAATCGGTTCTGCAACAGCACCGGATCGTATATCAGCTTACCCGTGAGCCGGGCGGTACACCGCTGGCGGAACAGGTGCGAGAACTGTTGCTGGCTAACCGGGATGAAGTGGTGGCAGACGATGCTGAGCTATTGCTGGTGTTCGCTGCCCGGGCGCAGCATCTTGAGCAGGTAATCCGTCCGGCTCTCGCTGCAGGACACTGGGTCTTGTGTGATCGCTTTACCGATGCCACCTACGCTTATCAGGGCGGCGGGAGAGGGCTTAGCAAAAAGCTGATAGGCCAGCTGGAATCAATCGTACAGCGCGGTTTGCAGCCTGATCTCACTATCCTGCTTGATCTGCCCGTAGAGATTGGACTGGCCCGGGCCAGCCAGCGTGCTGCGCTGGACCGCTTTGAAAATGAACAAGTTACGTTTTTCCAGCAAGTTCGCAATGCCTACCTTGAGCGGGCAGCCGCCGACCCGGAACGCTTTGCAGTGATCGATGCTTCAGGCACACTGGAGCAGGTGCAGCAGCAAATTGCAGTCGTGCTTGAACGTTATCTTATGGAGCAGGCAGGTGAGTGACACTCTCTGGCAGGATCACGCAGTCGTATTACCCTGGCTGAAAGGGCGCTGGGAATATCTGCTTGAATTAAAAGCGCAAAATCGTTTTCCCCATGCGTTGCTGATTAATGGCCCCGAGGGTATCGGTAAAGCCTGCTTTGCTATGGCGCTGGCTAACTATGTGCTTTGTCGCGAGCCTAAGGCTGGAGCGGCCTGCGGTCACTGCCGCAGCTGTCAGCTAACCAGTAGTGGAAATCATCCTGACCTTTATCTGCTTAAACCTGAAGATCAGGGCAAGCCGATCAAAATCGATCAGATCCGTGAGCTGACCAGCTTTATCTATTCAACTGCACAGCAGGGTGGTTATCGGGTGGTGATACTTGATCCGGCCGACAGTATGAATATCAATGCGGCCAATGCGTTGCTGAAAATGCTGGAAGAGCCTGGATCAAATACGCTGCTGATATTGCTGACCCACCGGCTGGGACAGATGCTGCCAACCATTAAGAGTCGTTGTCAGCGGGTCGATATGCCGCCTGCTGAGGTATCTCTGGCAACCCAGTGGGTCGCGACACAGCTGGAGGTAGATCCGGCAGAAGCCGCGCAGCTGTTAGTCATTGCGCATAACTCCCCGCTACAGGCATTAGCTTATAAGCAGGAGGACCTGCTGGGTCTGAGAGCCAAAGTACTGAAAGGGCTGGCAGATATTCTCAAAAACCGGAGCAGTTCTGTCGAAGTCGCGCAGTCTCTCTATAAAGAGGATCTTGAGTTAGTGTTGGGCTGGATATACAGCTGGATCGTTGATATCGCCAGATCATCAGAGAATGACGCAGATCCGGAGCTGTTGCGCCATGCTGACGCCAGGAATATGCTATTAGCACTGGCACGTAAAGTCAGTCATCAAAAGCTGTATCAGTTTGCTGATCAGGTACAGGCTGCGCGTAAAGAGCTGATGTTTCGACATAACCCGAATAAGCAGTTGCTGATGGAATCATTACTGAGCAGCTGGTATACGCTGCCGAGGCCTAACTAACTGACTTGACAGGATATACAGCGGCCTAAAGCAATAGTAAGATAGACAATCTTAATCAGGATGAAATTTGTACTAGGGAGGCTATACAGCCTATGTCAGTTGTACCCCGCATGAGCCATGGGATTCTGTCCCTGGCAATTGAGACCAAGGAAGATCTCTATAAATCATATATGCCATTTGTTAAAAATGGTGGGTTATTTATTCCTACTACCCGTACCTATCAGCTTGGGGAAGAAGTGTTCATGCTGCTGAATCTGATAGATGAGGAAGATAAAATCCCGGTTACGGGTAAAGTCATCTGGGTTACCCCAAGGGCGGCTCAGGGAGGGCGTATTCCTGGGATTGGTATTCAATTGTCACAGGACGATGCGACCCTGATTACCAAGATTGAAGCCTATATTGCGACACTGATGAATTCAGGACGACGCACTAACACGATGTAATGCCGGGTTGCCCCCATGTTTGTAGATTCTCACTGTCACCTCGACAGGCTTGACCTTTCTGCTCGCCACAACGATCTTGGATTGGTGATTAATGATGCCATCGCCCGAAAGGTTGCGCGCATGTTATGTGTCTCGATCGACATGGACAAGCTTCCGGGGATGCTCGAAACTGTTAAACCCTTTGATAATATCTATGCCTCGGCCGGGGTTCACCCGCTTCATGTGAAAGATGGCATGCCTGAAATATCCAGTCTGCTGGATTATGCCGCCAATCCCAAAGTGATCGCATTGGGAGAGACCGGGCTGGATTACTACTATCAGCAAGAATCTATTGAGCAGCAGCAAGAAAGCTTTGTTCGCCATCTGCAAGCCTCAGCGCAGTCCGGTTTACCGGTAATTGTGCACACCCGTGATGCCCGTGATGACACCATCCGCTTGCTGCGTCAGCATGCCGATACAGCGGTTGGTGGTGTCCTGCACTGTTTTACAGAGAGCTGGGAGATGGCTTGTCAGGCATTGGATCTGAACTACATGATCTCTTTTTCCGGGATTATCACCTTTCGCAACGCCGCTGAACTCAGAGAAGTGGTGCGCCAGGTGCCTATTGAGCATCTTCTGATTGAAACAGATTCACCTTACCTGGCCCCCGTACCTTATCGCGGTAAATCCAATGAGCCTCAGTATGTGGTAGAAGTTGCCCAGTGTGTGGCTGATATCAAAGGGCTTCGTATTGAAGAAGTCGCAGAGATAACCAGTCATAACTTTGACCGCATGTTTCCTAAAGCGGTTAATGGCTGATAATGAGCTGGCCTCCTGTAATGCCCCCGGTCAGCTATATAGAGCCGCTATTCCGACCGCCGAGTGAAGCTAACTCACTCATTCTGCAGGTTACCAATGGTTGCAGCTGGAATCGCTGCACCTTCTGTGAGATGTATATTGATCCGCAGAAAAAATTTAAACCCAAAGATGAAACAGTGCTACTGGAAGAGATCCGCCGTTGCGGGCAGCAGTTGTCCGGGGTAAGGCGGGTGTTTCTTGGTGATGGCGACCCGATGGTGCTGTCTTTCCGGCGTTTGAAAACGATTCTCGAAGCAATACGCACCTATCTCCCCAGTGTCACCCGGATATCGACTTATGCATTACCCGCTAATCTTAAGCATAAAACCGTTGAAGAACTTCAGGCATTGCGAGAGCTGGGCCTGAGTCTGATCTATGTCGGGGCTGAAAGTGGTGATGACGAGGTGCTTCGTTGCATCGATAAAGGTGAGACCTTTGCCAGCACCCGGGAGGGTTTGCTGAAAGCAAAACAGGCAGGGATTAAAACCTCGGTTATGCTGATTAATGGTCTGGGTGGGCTGCGTATGACAGAGCAGCATGCACTGGGGTCGGCGCGACTGATTAATGCGGTTCAGCCAGACTACCTGGCGACGCTGGTATTATTTTCCCGCCGTGGTAATACCCGGGTGGCTGAGGGGTTCGGTGGTGATTTTACCCCGCTGAGTCAGCGCCAGTTATTTGAGGAGATGGCGCTGTTTCTGTCAAATCTGACACTGGAAAAAACCATTTTCCGCAGCGATCACGCATCAAACTTTCTGCCTCTGAAAGGTGTGTTAAACCGTGATCTGGGGGCCATGCTAGCGCAGTTAAAGGCGGCCATTGAAACACCTGACAGGGTGTTTCTGCGCCAGGATTATCAGCGCGGCTTATAAAATTTTTCTTACTTTCCTGTCACATCAGACGATCTGACAGACGCCCGAATGACTGCTGGTTGTTAAGCCAATATCCAACTACGACCCCATCTCCCCCTATACTTATCTCTTATCACCAATCCTCATTGAGTAGTAGTTACATCACAAATCCTTTGCTCTATACTTTTGTCTAAGATGTTATCTCTCATAAGTATACAACAAAGGGTAATATGTAATGAGAAGACCTGTTAGGATTGCTGTCACCGGGGCAGCAGGTGCGATTAGTTATAATCTGTTATTCAAAATTGCAGCCGGTGAAATGATGGGCCGTGATCAGCCGGTTATTCTCCAGTTAATAGAAATTCCTGACGCGATGGAAGCGCTTCGCGGTGTTGCGATGGAGCTCGAAGATTGTGCTTATCCGCTGCTGCATACGATCACCCTGCACGATAATGTCGAAGATGGCTTTAGCAACTGTCACTATGCATTGCTGGTTGGTGCCCGTCCTCGCGGACCGGGAATGGAACGAAGTGATCTGCTGGAAGTCAACGCAGAGATCTTTGCCCGTCAGGGTAAAGCTCTGAATGATTTTGCTAACCGCGATGTTAAAGTTCTGGTGACCGGCAATCCGGCCAATACCAATGCGCTGATTGCCAGCCGGAACGCACCGAAGCTCAGTCCCTCTCAGTTTACCTGTCTGACGCGTCTTGACCATAACCGTGCTAAAGGTATGCTGGCGAGTCAGTGTGGCGTTACCGCCCGTGATATTCAGAACATTATTATCTGGGGCAATCACTCTCCTACACAGTATCCTGATCTGCATCACGCCACCGTGTTTGGTGAGCCTGCTATGGGACAGATCGATACCTCATGGTACCGCAATGAATTTATTCCCCGGGTGCAGGAGCGGGGCAGTGAGATTATCAAAGCGCGGGGCTTATCCAGCGCCGCCTCTGCCGCTCAGGCGATTGTTGACCAGATGCACAACTGGACTCAGGGAACCGAGCCGGGTGAGATTGTCAGCATGGGTATTTTAAGTGATGGTAGTTATGGTATTGAGAAGGGGGTTTTCTTTTCCTTCCCGGTACGCTGTAACTATGGTCGCTATCAGATAGTCCATGGACTGGATATCAGTGATTTCAGCCGCAAGCAGCTCACTGCAACAGAACTCGAGTTGCTTGAAGAAAAAGCGGTGGTCGAGCATCTGTTACCAAAAGAGACTGAAGAGTCACATATGAATCTGACTATCTGTCTGAAGTCCGGCGTTACCTTATATGCCGATGGCACCGGCCCAAGTCAGGAAAGTAAGTTTCTGAATAACAACCGGGTGCTCTGATCCCGGGAATTAAATACCGATATAAAGCCCTGCCTGAATAATTCTGGTGGGGCTTTTTTATGATGGATGATAATTCATGGTTGAAGTAATTACAGTTAAAACCCAGGGGCAAGGGCTGTATGAGTTTACGCATAGAATCAGGCGCTTACTTGAAAGCAGTGCGGTTCAGGAGGGGCTTTGCAGTTTGCTGATTCAACATACCAGTGCCAGCCTGACCATTCAGGAAAACGCAGACTCCAGCGCTCAGCATGATCTGGAACGCTGGCTGAACCGGCTGGTCCCTGAAGGCGACCCGCTTTATAGCCATACCCTGGAAGGCCCGGATGATATGCCAGCCCATATTAAAGCAGCACTGACGGCAACCACATTATCGATACCGGTTAAAAATGGTCAGCTGATGCTGGGGACATGGCAGGGGGTTTATTGCTGGGAGCATCGCCACAGTCATCAGGTACGGTCCGTTGTGGTCCATATTGCCGAGATGTGAAGTTCATGAAATCAGGGATGGTAAGGTAATTAGCACTTCTGATAGCACTTCTGATAGCACTTCTAATAGTTCTTCTAATAATCCTTACTTAACGATGACAATAATAACGTATCTCTGTAGGGATTAACCCGGCAGGAGCAGGGCGGTCGAACGAGTCAATGAAATGCCCTGCATCTGCAGCATGGTGCTGCAGATGTTTGATATTGATGGTTCCAGCAATACCCGTTAAGCGCTTAAGACGGCTTGCGGGCAGAGATTACTGCTGTTGTTCCAGCAGTGAGTTTTTAAAGCCGGCCAGCATGCGGTCAAGATCCAGCAAAATAATGAGTTGTTCATCGCGATAGCAAACGCCCTGAACAAACTGTCGCTGAGTATCATCGCGCATCACTCCGGGTGCTCTCTCCGTGTTGCTTTCTGGCAGGTTTAACACCTCATTCACACCGTCAACGAGAATGCCCAGTACTTCCTGATCATCAAACTCCACCACGACGATACGGGTGTTGTGATCGATCTCTGTGTCTTCCAGCTTGAATAGCGTACGGGAGCTAACAACGGTTACGACGCTGCCGCGAAGGTTAATAATCCCCATGATGCCATCCGGCGCCCCAGGTACCGGGGTGATATCAGTAAAACGCAGAACCTCTTTAACCTGCATAACATCAATAGCGTACAGCTCGTCAGCAACAGAAAAGGTCGCCCATTTCCGATAAGCCTCTTGCGTCTCGCCACTTTTCTTATGCTGCTCGTATACATTCGAGCTAAGCTCCGCCTGAATCTGCTGTAGTTGTTTAGCTGCGTCTTCAAGACCCATAGGTTGCTCTCTTATACTATTTGTTTCAGCCAGCGGAGACTTTCAGTCGTGCTGACAGAGGGGTTATATTCAAGACTTGTTATACCTGAGTATCCCATATCATCCAGAGCTTTAAAAATATTGCTGAAGTTTAGCTCCCCAGTTTGGGGTTCATGTCTTCCGGGGACATCGGCAAATTGTATATGGCCAATATTGTCCAGGTTGTTTCTCAGCGTATGAATCAGGTTACCTTCCATTATCTGCATATGATAGATATCGTACTGCAGCTTAATATTAGGATGATTAACGGCCTTAAACAATCTAAACGCCTGACTGCTGTTATTCAGGAAAAAACCGGGAATATCCTGGGTGTTAATCGCTTCTGCGAGCACCTGTATGCCCTCATTAGCGCAGGTTTCAGCACAGAACTGCAGGTTATCAATAAAGGTTTTTTGCGCCAGCTCATGGCTACATTCTTCAGGAACTATACCAGATAATATATTGATATTATTGCAGTTTAATGCCTTGGCATAGTCAATAGCGAGTGCGACACCCTGGCGAAACTCTGCAATGCGATGGGGATGGCAGGCTATACCCCGATCTCCCGCTTGCCAGTTTCCTGCTGGCGCATTCAGCAGTATAAGTTGCTGCTGATTTTCTGCCAGTAAACGGGCGATCTCAGCGATAGGTAGCTCATAGGGAAACTGCACTTCAACCTTGCTGAAACCATGCCGATGGGCAGCGCAAAACCGCTCCTGCAAAGGAACCTCGGTGAACAGCATACTCAGATTAACGGCAAAATCAGGCATCAGCTGCCTCCTTTATCGGCGCTTTCTTATGAGTGATCGGATTGGGTATAGGGTGAGATGGTCGGTTTATCGTTGAGTGTCCGGTTGCCGTTCTGCTGCTCCAGTTGCAGTAATAAGCCGCTGTGATCAACCTCTTCAAGGCCGTTATTCACCAGCTGTTGATACTGGTCAAAAGCTTGCTGCACCAGTGGCAGCTTGAGATCTTCTTCAGCAGCGGTATCCAGTATCGTCCTGAGGTCCTTCAGCTGAACACGGGCGGTCCCGCCTGGATTAAATGCCCGATCGATCATGCGCTGACCGTGTAGCTCAAGAATACGGCTGTTGGCAAAACCTCCCAGCAGAGCCTCCCGTACCGCGGCAGGGTCAGCACCGCCTTCTGCGGCGAGTAGCAGCGCTTCGGCCACAGCGCCGATGGTAATGCCCACAATCGCCTGATTAGCACATTTTGCCAGCTGGCCGGAACCAGCCGGACCGATATAGGTGGCTTTACCCAGAGCGTTAAAGAGCGGCAGGCAACGCTCAAATACTGCTTTATCGCCACCGGCCATAATCGCCAGTGATTGTTGCTCTGCGCCCACGGTTCCACCGGATACCGGTGCATCCAGATAGTCAACGCCGATAGCTTTTAAACGCGCGTAGTGTTGTTTTGCCAGCCCCGGAGGAACAGAACTCATATCGATAACGGTGCTGCCAGCCTTAAAGTGGACCGGTGTATCATCAGCGAACAGAACCTGATCAACAACCGGGCCGCTTTCCAGCATAGTGATAGTCATATCGGCATCGGCAATTGCTTCAGCGGGTGTTTGCGCAACCGTTGCCCCTTTATCGGCAAGCGCGGCGGTTTTGCTCTGGGTGCGGTTCCACAATGTTAAATGATAACCGGCATTGAGCAGATTAGCCGCCATAGGCTGGCCCATCAGGCCAATTCCGAGAAAGGCAATTTTCATCGAAAACACTCCGTTATAAGCAGTTGGTCGGTTTTGGCAGACCGGCTATCTTACTGGCAAGTTTGGCTGGGCTGCCGGGAAACAAGGACATCAGGTAGATACTTTTCCCTTTATCGGCTCCCAGTTCGGCGGTGATCGCTTTAATCAGAGGGCGCATCGCTGGCGACATCTCAAACTGCTGATAAAACTGTCGCAGTACTGTCAGAATTTCCCAGTGGGCGTCGCTCAGCTGAATCGCTTCCTGCTCTGCCAGTTGTTCGGCGACAGCCGGGCTCCAGTCGTTCAGATTGCGCAGATAACCTTCGCTATCCACGGGAATTGTTACACCATTTACCGTCAGATTATTCATCTCAGAACCAGCTAACCACTTTATCGTAACGACAGCTCAACTCGACAAAACCGTCATAGCTAACAGCACGAAAATCCTGATTGAGTTCTTTCAGGCCCCGGGCTTCCGCATCGTTTTCCAGCAGGTAACATTGCACTGCACCTGGCAGACGGGTGAAAAGTTCGGCATAACCAGGCAGTGCCCCATACACGCCGTTTTCGATCAGCAGAAGGGCATCGCCATTGCTGATAGCAAACAGACAGTCATGGAGGGCGCTGCTCTCTGACGGAGTTTTGTTAATCAGGTGAAGTGTCATAGTCAGAAACTCAGAACATGTTGCTGCTGCTGGATCAGTTCGGCAATGCCGTGCTGGTCCAGTAGGGTGATTTTTAATTCGATAGCGTCAGGGCAGATACCGCGCTGCTCAAGTGCACGGCGACAGACATAGAGCTGGTCGATATCGTACATTTCAAGCATCGACAGGTTGGCGGAGAGGTTTTTCTGGCCGATTGCCGCAGCGTTGTGTTCAGGCAGGAGTTGCAGTACCGCATCGTCCATAAACAAAAGCTTAAGTGGCTGCTCAAATACGGACACCGTTAGCGCAACATCAAGCGCGTCCCGTGCGGCACTACTGCCGTAGGGGGCTTTACGGTTGATAATCAGAAAGGATTTTTCAGATTTACTCACGATCAGGCTCCAAAGGTCACGACACGGTCGGAAAGGATACCCGCTTCGACCAACTGGCCCAGTCCGGACAGGTTAAAATCGTCGCCTAAGTTATGTCCATTCTTTTCATAGCGACGGGCCTCATTCTGGTCCAGCACACCGCGCCTTACGGCGGCAGCGATACAAACGACCAGATCAAGCTCATGCTCCCGGGCCAGCGCAGCCCAGTCTGCCGGGATATTTGTTTCATCCTGAGGCGGGGCTGCCAGCGCAGAACCGCTGTGGACGCCATCGGCGTAAAAAAATACCCGGTGAATACGGTGACCGAGCTTTAACAGGCTCTTGCTGAATTGCAGTGCACTGGCTGACGCCTGGGAGCTGTAGGGCGCTCCGGTAACAACGATTGAAAAAATCATAATGTATTGATTTCTGTAAACTAAAAAGCCCTGCAATCTTATCAGGATTGCAGGGCTTTGTGTGTGGTTTTCGTTATGCGATAACGAAGTTAATTATTTAGTCGTCGCTCAGGAAACCAACAATCTGTAGCAGGTTGATGAACAGGTTAAATATGCTGGTGTACAGGCTAACGGTAGCCATGATGTAGTTGGTGTATGTGCCATTCACAATGTTGCTGGTGTCATACACAATGAAACCAGACATCAGCAGGACGATTGCAGCGGAGAAAGCCAGGTGCAGTGCTGGAATATGAATGCCAAAAAATGGCAGTACCAGCAGTACGACCATCGCGACCAGCATGACCATCAGGCCTGCGGCCAGGAAGCCACCCATAAAGCTGAAGTCTTTTTTACTTGTCAGTACATAGGCTGACAGACCCAGGAAGGTGGCGGCAGTCATACCCATCGCCGTCATCACTATCTGGCCACCATTATTCATGGCCAGGTAGGTGTTAAGTATCGGGCCGAGTGCAAAACCAAACAGACCGGTGAAAGCAAACACCAGCGGCAATGCCGCAGCGCTGTTTTGTTTTTTAGAAATGACAAATGTCAGGATCATACCAACGATCATGGCCCCAAAGGCTAATATCATAGGAGGATTGATCACCATTGAGATACCAGCCGTGATGGCACTGAACACCAGTGTCATTGACAGGAGCATGTAGGTATTACGAATGACCTTATTGGTCGACAGTACAGACTGTTCTGAACGCGTCGACGTCATTGTATCGATATTACGCATCTTATCCCTCTGAATATTAAGGCTTTAGGTGCCGTTTAAAGTTTATCGGATACCCTATATATATAGGTTTTTTTCAGTTTTTCAACCATACCGCCATTAGTATTCACGTTTGTGTCTTAATAAGTATGACCGGATCGGCTCATATAGGTTCATAGGCAAGCAGATGATTTATTGGTAAGCTGCGCGGCTTAAATGACACAGGTGATATCGAACGATGTACCCCATCACTATTATTTACGAAGATGAATATTATTTTGCTATCGATAAACCGGCGGGATTACTGGTACATCCCAGCCCCATCGAGCGCCGGGCAACCAATGCGATTGCGCTGATTCGTGAACAGATGGGTATCAAAGCCTACACTGTGCATCGTCTTGACCGGCCCACGTCAGGGGTGCTGATATTTGCTAAAAACCCGGAGTCCGCCAATAAACTGAATCTCTGTTTTGCTGAGCGACAGGTGCAGAAAACCTATCTGTGTGTTTGTCGTGGTTATACAGAAGAGCAGGGGCTGATCGATTATCCGCTGAAAGAGATTATCGATAAAGTTGCCGACAAGAATGCTAATCCGAATAAGCCTGCTAAAGAGGCTGTAAGCGAATTTAGACGACTGGGCACGGTTGAATTACCCATCCCTGTCAGTAAATATCCTGCGGCACGATACTCACTGGTTGAAGTCAAACCTAAAACCGGACGTAAACATCAGATTCGTCGTCATCTGAAACATATTTTTCACCCTCTCGTTGGTGATACTCAGCACGGTGATGGTAAGCATAACAAACTGTTCAGAGAGCACTTTGGACTGGACCGGTTACTGCTGATGGCGACACGACTGGAATTTATTCATCCGTTTACCGGGCAGGCCGTTGAGATCCATGCGCCGGTCTCCCCCTGGGTAGATCAGTTGTTCAGAGAGTTTGGCTGGCAGGGGCTGTATCCAGCACCGTCCGGCATAGACATAGACGCTGTGCCATCTGCCCCGTCAGTCTGATGCCGGGCTGTTAATGCTATTAATTAAGATATAACGGACAATCTGTTTAATCAGGCTTATGGCTTTGTCAGATGGTGATGACGCGGGTTCCCCGGGATAAAGCGGTCGTTTTATTCCTTTTTTCTGCTTTTGGACTATTGTCCGACGGTGTAATTTCCGTATCCTTATTAACTCAAAGAATAATCTTTACTCTACCGTGATGGAATCACCTGAATGACCAACAACACCTCCTTTACTGAGCGTCTGCATGCTCAGTCTGATCAGCTAAAAATCGGTATTATCGGCGCCATGGATGAAGAGGTCGAACTGCTGAAACAAACAATGGAGGAACGTCAGGAGCACACGATTGCTGGCTATACTCTCTATACAGGATTAATGCATGGCGTACAGGTTGTACTGCTGAAATCAGGTATTGGCAAAGTGAATGCAGCTATCGGCACGACGTTGATGCTACAGACATTTCAGCCAACCTGTGTCATCAATACCGGGTCTGCTGGTGGTTTTGCAGCCGACCTGGAAGTAGGCGATGTGGTGATCTCTACAGAGGTACGTCATCATGATGTGGATGTCACCGTGTTTGGCTATGAGCACGGCCAGGTACCCGGCTTACCCGCAGCATTTATCGCGGATAGCTTTCTTGCGGATGTAGCACAGCGCTGCATCGCCCGGATGGCGAGTATCAACACGGTCAAAGGGCTGATTGCTACGGGCGATTCATTTATGAACTGTCCCGAACGGGTGGCTAAGACCCGCGAGCATTTCCCCGCAATGAAAGCGGTTGAGATGGAAGCCGCCGCTATCGCCCAAACCTGCCATCAGTTTGATATTCCATTTATTGTTATCCGGGCGTTGTCCGATATCGCAGGTAAAGAATCTGATCTTTCGTTCGATCAGTTTCTGGTAGTTGCGGCTAAACATTCTGCGGAGATGGTCATGGCGATTGTACAAACCATCGCGGATGAAGCGGCCTGACCTGCCAGGAAGTGATTTAAATTCAGCCATATTAATAACGACAAAGAGCAACGGACATAAAATGACGACTTCTTTCTACCCTCCACAGCGTACGCTGATGGGGCCGGGCCCTTCGGATGTTAGCCCGCGGGTATTAGCCGCACTTTCCCGGCCTACAATCGGCCACCTTGACCCTGAGTTCATCCGTATGATGGACGAGATAAAGCAGATGCTGCAGTCAGCCTTTAAAACCAAAAGCCCGCTGACCATGCCGATCTCGGCGCCCGGTTCTGCGGGTATGGAGGCTTGTTTCGTTAACCTGGTTGAGCCAGGAGATAAAGTCATTGTCTGCCAGAACGGTGTTTTCGGCGGCCGGATGAAAGAGAATGTCGAGCGCTTCGGCGGTACTGCCATTATGGTTCAGGATGACTGGGGCAAGCCCGTTGATCCGGCGAAAGTGGAAGCGGCATTTGCCGAACACGCTGACGTTAAGATTCTGGCGTTTGTTCATGCCGAAACGTCCACCGGAGTTTTGTCAGATGCAAAAACTCTGTGCCAGATCGCGCGTAACAACGGCGCCTTGACGATTGTTGATACGGTTACATCCCTTGGGGGAAGTGAGCTGGATGTGGATGGCTGGGGTATCGATGCAGTCTATTCGGGCACTCAGAAATGCCTCTCCTGTCCGCCGGGGATATCGCCAATCAGTTTCAATACCCGCGCTATCGAGGAAATTGAGAAGCGTGAAAGCAGAACGCCGAGCTGGTTCCTGGATCAGAAGCTGGTGATGGGGTACTGGGGCGGCGGCGCTAAGCGTGCTTATCACCATACCGCACCGGTCAACGCCCTCTATGCTTTTCATGAATCACTGGTGATGCTGGAAGAAGAGGGGCTGGAGAATGCCTGGGCACGGCATCAGCATCATCACAGCGCATTGCGGGATGGTCTGGAAGCGATGGGGATCGGTTTTCTGGTAGAAGAACCCTACCGCTTACCTCAGCTTAACTCGGTCTTTGTTCCTGAAGGCATTGATGAAGCTGAGGTACGCAACCGTTTACTGGCGGACTATAGCCTTGAGATCGGCGCAGGTCTTGGCGCGTTAGCGGGTAAAGTCTGGCGTATAGGCTTGATGGGTGCAGCCTGTAACAAAAAGAATGTTCTGTTATGTCTGAGTGCGCTGGAAAATACGCTGTCATCGATGGGTGCAGATATTAACACCGGTCAGGCGATCGTTGCAGCTCAAGCGGTCTATAACGCCGCGTGATTTAATCGCAGAGCTCCGGGGTTCATATACCAGAAGGTCGAATACCAGGGGCTCAAATACCAGGCCTGCCCGCGAAACAGACGCGGGCAGGTGTTTAATTTTCGGACTGCGGGTGGTTCATTAACTGGCGCACTGCGGTGATATTGGCCGGGTGGTCCCACTCGCGAGCCCCTACGATGGCTTCTATCGTTTCTCCCTTATCATTGAGCAAGTAACTCAATGGCATGCCTTTAATGCCCAGTGCAGTAAATGCCCCGCCTTTGGCGTCGAGGTAGACCGGCAGGCTGAGTTCCAGCGTCTGCTGCTTGAAAAAATCATTAACCGTTGACGCGCTCTGACCCAGATTCACCAGTACGACTTTGAACTCATCGGGCTTAAATTGCTGCTGCAGTCGTTGCAGCGATGGCATCTCTTTAACACAGGGAGGGCACCAGGTTGCCCAAAAGTTAACCAGTACAATGCCCCCTTTATGCTGGTTAAGATCAACGCTGTTACCTTCAAGGTCTGTCACCTGAAGCTTGTCATAAATATTCTCTGTTGCCAGGGATGCGGATGAAAAACTGCATAGCAGCAGTGAACAGATAAACAGTTTTGCAAATTGCTGAAGGGGTTTAGCCGCTTGCATGGTATAGCCCTGAAAAATAGAGGTGTTTGAAAATATATCATTAGCATAGAATGACACGATCATAACAATAGTCAGCCTAAGGGTGGAGAAGAAAACCTATGAAAGTTGCATTTATCGGCCTGGGAGTGATGGGCTATCCGATGGCGGGTCATCTGGCAAATGCCGGATATGATGTCACTGTCTATAACCGCACAACGGCGAAAGCGGATAAATGGTGCCAGGACTATAAGGGAACACGGGCCATTACCCCGGCTGAAGCTGCGCGTAACGCTGAGATTGTGTTCAGCTGTGTCGGCAACGATGACGATCTGCGTCAGGTTGTTACCGGCACTCAGGGAGTCTTCAGCAGTATGGCTCAGGGTGCTACGCTGGTTGACCACACTACCGCCTCGGCAGAAGTGGCCCGCGAACTGGCCATTATCGCCGCCGATAAAGGGCTTTGCTTTCTGGATGCTCCCGTTTCCGGTGGTCAGGCTGGCGCAGAGAATGGTGTTCTCAGCATTATGATTGGTGGTGATGAGGCGGTGTTTAACAAGGCTGCTCCTGTGATCGACTGCTATGCCAAATCGGCTAAGCTGCTGGGACCTGCGGGAAGTGGTCAGCTGGCGAAAATGGTGAATCAGATCTGTATTGCCGGACTGGTTCAGGGGCTTGCAGAAGGTGTTCATTTTGCGAATCAGGCCGGGCTGGATGCTGCAGCGGTATTTGATGTTATTCAACACGGCGCTGCCGGTTCATGGCAGATGGTCAATCGTCATCAGACCATGATTGACGATCAGTTTGATTTTGGTTTCGCCGTCGACTGGATGCGCAAAGACCTTAAAATCACCCTCGATGAGGCGCGTAGCAATGGTGCTCAGTTGCCGGTCACGGCGCTGGTTGATCAATTCTATGCAGACGTGCAGAAAATGGGTGGTAACCGCTGGGACACATCAAGTCTGGTTAAGCGGCTCGATAGTTAAACTCTGCTCAGTACCGGTTCTGACGCGCGGCGTTAAAAGCGCCGCGTCTGCCCGAAATTCCCGAATACGCCTTTAGGGCTATTGTGCCAGCGGGTAGATACTTTATAATCTCCCCCAATAATTAAAAACAGATATAACCACATAATTTACCCGTATATCAGAATTACGGATACAATTGAGGACAGTTCTATGGCCGATAAATACACTATGATGTCTTTTGCACCCAGTATGGTAATTGTTGCCGCGATGGTTGTTGGTACCTTTGTTGCGATTCACTACCTGCGTAAATGCATGGCAAAAGATGCAGCAAAAGCCGCCCAGCGAATTAAGTAATAACAGGTTTGTCGGAAAAGCAGCTTTTAAAGCTGCTTTTTTTATGTCTGCTGGTTAGCTTGAAAGCCAGGGGAGTGCGGCGGATAGCTGCGAAAAGGTGCTAAAGAACCGGTGAGAAAAATAGCCTGATCAGGCTTCAACATTCCAATAATCCGGTACGATAAATCCCCGGTCGCTTTCATACCAGGCTCCCCGGGTTTCGTTATAGCGGAGTCGCGCAACCAGCATCGGTGTGGCTATTCTGTGGGTTGCTTCAATCAGTTCAGCGTTAGACAGGGTTTCCTGAAAACTACAGCGCGCCAGTGCCATCCAGCGCGGCTTCATCAGTACAACATACTGATAGTTGTTACCCAGAGATTCAATCTCAGAAACTCTGAGCCACCAGCCTCTCAGGTGGTCGGTGTTAATCGGGGCGGGCGGCTGATACTCCTGCCATGCCCTGAAGGGGTAAAACAGGTAGCCGCGCAATAACAGGGAGTGCTGATCGGGTAACAAACCGAGCGCCATCGCCTGGGCTTTTCCGGCATCGGTCTTTGATAACTGTAACTGATGTTCGGTCAGACGCTGCCATTTACGGCTCAGTTTATCTTTCCGGTTAGGGCCGACAAAACTATCGAGTGAGCAGTGAGTGGGGTCTTCTGAGGTGCACAGGTAAAACTTTACTGCCGCTTCAAGGTGAACGTTGAGCCCACTGCTCAGGGCCATCAGAAAATCGTATTCACCAACCGTGGTCTTATCTCTGCATACCTGTATATTATATTTAAAATCAGTTGGTTGTATAAACTTCTCAATGTATATTCTAATCAGGTCTTCAAAATAATAGCCGAGTCTGAACTGCGCTTGTTGCCGTAGATTACTGAGTAGAGGCTGCGGTTGTTTGTCCAGTTCAGCAAGCCGCTGATCGATCAGTGAGGCATTGAATAACCAGTCAGACGATTCACTTTCTGGCAGAGACATGAGGGAAGGGCTGGTGATAAGCCAGTGCAGATCGCGAACAATCTCCTGATTGAAGATCATGTCACTTTCAGCGTTGGCCGGTAGGTGATCTTCTGAAGCAGGCTCTCCAGAAGCGTTTTCTCCAGAAGGGGGCGCTTCTGCCCCGGCACTATCCTGGTCACTAAGGCGCTTTGAATTATGAAGGGTTTGTATGCTCATAAATCATATATTCACTTTGACGTGAAAAGCTCATAAAGTAATAGATAATTTCTAACCATACTCTACTTTTATCAGGATGTCTCATGGCTCCAAATACCCGCGCGAATGAACTTCATCTTTCACCCAACGAGAAAGACCGCCACCCATTAATGAGTGATTCTGATATCAACACAATCATGCTCAATGGTGCCATGATTTCACTGTCTAAACTGAAACGCGCCCTGAGCTTTAATGCCAGACTCTATTATTACGCAGAGATCAGCGTGTATCTGGAAGTGAGTCTTTCCCGTGGTGCCGGCATTTCAGATGATACCCGAAAACAGCTTGAGAAAATTCATTCAGAAGCAACTCACTATCATATGAATGCCAATAAGCTATTGAATATCCTTGAGGAATAGAAGGGCGCGCAGTTAGAATAGCCCCATGAATGATACATCGAAAAACGCTGGCTCTCCCGCCGACGCACAGAGCCCTGGCTCTCAGGAGGCGGCTGCCTGCCCGGAATCTCTGGCTGAGCTGAATAAGCAGGAAGAGCAGGACGACACCACTGCATTTGACAGTAAAAGCTTTCTCTCACGTCTGACTCGCCGTCCTGGCATTTATCAGATGTTTAACAGCAGTGGTGAAATTCTTTATGTTGGCAAAGCCAAAAACCTGAAAAATCGTGTGAGTAGTTATTTTCGCCCGACGGGACTGAATATTAAAACTCAGGCGCTGGTGAGTCGCATCGCAAACATACAGGTAACCGTGACTAACAGCGAAACTGAAGCGCTGTTGCTGGAACAGAATCTGATTAAAACCAATCGTCCGCCCTACAATATTCTGTTGCGCGACGACAAATCCTACCCTTACATTTTTGTCTCCACTGAACAGGAATACCCTGCGGTACGTTTTCACCGGGGAGCTAAGCGGCAGAAAGGGCGCTACTTTGGCCCGTTCCCCAGCAGTGGTGCGGTACGCGACAGTCTGACCATCATGCAAAAAGTGTTTCGTATCCGTCAGTGTGAAGAGAGCTTTTTTAAAAACCGTTCGCGCCCCTGTTTGCAGTATCAGATAAAACGCTGCAGCGCGCCCTGCGTTGGTATTCCGACACCTGAGGTTTATCAGACGGATATCCGACATGCGATGATGTTTCTGGAAGGCAAAAACAGCACCATCATGAATGAGCTGGCGGAGCAGATGGATCAGGCATCTCAGACGCTTAATTTTGAAGAGGCTGCCATCTATCGTGACCAGATATCCAGTCTGCAGCAGGTGCAGGAGCAGCAGCATGTAAGCGGCCAGAGTGGTGATGCCGATGTTATCGGCTGTGCCCAGCAATCCGGGGCTGTTTGTATGCATATGCTGTTTGTACGCGGTGGACGGATTATTGGCAGCAAAGTTTACCATCCACGCTTCAGTATCGAAGAGACGCCGCAGGAGCTGCTGTCTGCTTTTATCGCGCAGTGGTATCTGGCCAGTGGTCGCGAGATTCCTCCGGTGTTGATTACGGTTGAAGAAGCCGCTGGCCGGGAAGTGCTTGAAGAAGCGCTGAGCCAGCGCAGCGGTCGTAAAGTCGTTATGGTAAACAAAGTCCGTTCAGATAAGGCGGGCTGGCAAAGACTGGCGCAGACTAACGCGGAGCAGAACCTGCAAAGCCACCTGGCCAGCAAGCAGAATGTCTATAACCGCTATCTGGCGTTGCAGGATGCATTACAGCTGGATGCAATACCCCAGCGGATGGAGTGTTTCGATATTAGTCACAGTTCGGGTGAGGCGACGGTTGCGTCCTGTGTGGTCTTTGATCGTAATGGCCCGCTTAAGTCCGATTACCGGCATTTTAATATTGAAGGGATTACGGCAGGCGATGACTATGCTGCAATGCATCAGGCACTTACCCGGCGATATACCCGGTTAAAAAAAGGCGAGGGCAAGTTGCCGGATATCCTGCTGATTGATGGCGGTAAAGGTCAGGTTGCCCAGGCGGTTGAAGTGCTGGCTGAGCTGCAGATAGACGAGGTGATGATCGTTGGTGTCGCAAAAGGAAGTGATCGTAAAGCGGGACTGGAAACCCTGATCATGGGGGATAGTGGTGCTGAGGTGGCATTACGTTCTGATTCACCGGCACTGCATCTTATTCAGCACATACGCGATGAAGCTCATCGCTTTGCAATCACGGGTCACCGTGCCCGGCGTGGTAAGGCGCGTCGTCAATCATCACTGGAAGGTATTCCGGGCGTTGGCCCAAAACGCCGGCGAGAGCTGCTGAAACATTTTGGCAGCGTGCAGTCGATTGAAACCGCAAGTATTGAAGAAATTGCAAAAGTCTCTACTATAAGCCGCAAAATTGCTGAAGACATTTATGCTACCCTGCATCCAGACCCTTAATATCCATGGTCGTAATGCCTACTTTGTTCCGTTTAACAGGAAAACCAAGCGTCGATGAAAATACCTAATATCCTGACATTGCTACGTATTGTCCTGATTCCTGTCTTTGTTCTGATCTATTATCTTCCTTATCCGTGGGGGCCGATGGCGGCTTCGCTGGTGTTTGCCCTGGCGGCGGTTACGGATTGGTTTGATGGTTATCTGGCGCGCAAGCTGGATCAGACGTCTCCCTTTGGTGCGTTTCTTGACCCTGTTGCTGACAAGCTGATGGTTGCGACGGCCCTGGTCGTCCTGGTTGATACCTATTCAGTGTTCTGGATTACTGCGCCGGCTATTGTGATAATCGGTCGGGAGATCGTTATCTCTGCGTTGCGCGAGTGGATGGCTGAACTGGGTAAGAGGGCGAATATTGCCGTGTCTTATATCGGCAAATTAAAGACCACTCTGCAGATGCTATCAATCTTTATCATGCTGGCAGCCGTACCCTTCAGTCTGTATTCCTGGATTGGCATCGGCGCGCTGTATATCGCGTCAGTGCTGACGCTCTGGTCGATGTACGTCTATCTGAAAGCCGCATGGCCAGACCTGACAGACGATATCTGATCAATCGTTATACAGTTCTAACTTGTTAATCTGATTGCACTTTTCTCTGGCTGAAAAGTTGTTGACATAAAAGGAGAGCTGTCTATAATACGCACCACTTCTTAGGAAGTACGCGGAATTAGCTCAGTTGGTAGAGCGGAACCTTGCCAAGGTTCAGGTCGTCGGTTCGAGCCCGATATTCCGCTCCATTCTTATATTAGCCTAACCGCTCATGTAAGATGGATGGTAATTATGGTTTACCTTTAGGCGCGGTGGCAGAGTGGTCATGCAGCGGACTGCAACTCCGTGAACGCCGGTTCGATTCCGACCCGCGCCTCCATATTTGCTTAGCCCGGATGATGGAATCGGTAGACATAGGAGACTTAAAATCTCCCGACTGAAAGGTCGTGCCGGTTCAAGTCCGGCTCCGGGCACCATTTACCACAGATAGCATTGTCTGTTATAAAAGGCATATGACGCGGAATTAGCTCAGTTGGTAGAGCGGAACCTTGCCAAGGTTCAGGTCGTCGGTTCGAGCCCGATATTCCGCTCCATTCTTCATCCTCTTCTGTTTACTCTCTCTTCTGCTACATCCTCTTTATTTAAATCTCAAACAGTTCTGGTCGAAAAACGTTCTCCGTTTAAAATAGTGTTCACTATTCAGGAATATCCCTGCTGCATAATGTTCGTCTTTCAATGACTAATGATTATCGCTGGACAAGCTTAGTCAGTTCGACTGTTGCGCATTGGCGGTCTATGAATAAGCGCCAGAAAGGGGATCTGCTTGTTCTGCAATAGATACCGCTGGCAGCTCATTGCTGTGGTAGCATGCCTCTCTGATCAGCTTGGCTTTGCCCTGGCGTAAGATGATAATGGCGCAGCTTATCTGAAGCGCTGGTCCTGACGCGGGCCGAAGTCGTCCGATAGCTGTGCCCAGGGTGCTGATTTATCTGGTAGCGATGGTTTTGCTGATATAAGATAAGTATCTAATATGTATTATGTATTTTTAATATCATAACTATGACCCCAAAGACCTACGAAAAAGTATTTGATGTTGCCGATAATCTGCTCGCGCAGGGTCGCAAGCCAACCCAGCAAATGGTAAGAAATGAGCTGGGATCGGGCAGCCTGACCACCATCAATAAAGCATTGAATGACTGGTGGCAGGGGCTCGGTAAGCGACTGATTGAGCAGAATGCCCGTCCGGAAATACCTGAACCGGTCTTTACCAGCGCCAATACCTTATGGCAGCAGGCGCTTGCCTATGCCGAGCATCAGCTGTCAGACCAGCGGGAGCAGCTTGAACAGCATTATCTGCAGCTTAAAGCTGAGTTAGAAGGGCGTAGCCACGAAAGTCGTGAAGACCTCCGACGCCTGCAGGACCTGTCTGATAAGCTCCTGGACGAAAATCAGCGCAATCTTGAAGTCATTGCAGAACAACACAAAAAGCAAAAGGCCCAGGATGAGCGGGAGATGCGTCTTGAATCTGAAAATCGTGATTTCAGACGTCAGGTGAAAGAGCTGGAGATCACGCTTGATCAGCTTGAACGCAACGGCAGCGACAATCGCCCGCAGGAACTGCTGGAATATCAGCATAAAAATCAGTACCTTGAAGGAGAGTCTTCAAGGCTGGAAAAGCAGGTCGTTATGCTGCAGGATGAAAACCGCCAGCTGCGTCAGTCTTTGCTTGATATAGAGCGTCAGAGTATTAAGGAAAAGCACCAGCTGGAGCAGGTTATCAGTCAGCAGGATTTACGCTATCGTGAGCTGGAACAACGTTTGCAATCCGAGAGTGGTGATAAGCTTCTTGCCGCCCGTTTAAATGAAAAAGAGAGTGAAATTGAACGTCTTCATTCTTTATTAGAAAGCTTTAAATTAAAGTCATAACCATTTGAATATTAGAGACTATGGATACATATCTGGAGAAAGGTTCGGCGTACGCAGAAATTCTTGAAGGCATTAAAAATAGTGATGCGGACGGCGCTGTTTGCTGTACCGACGAAGCGGTTTTTAATCTGGCCAAGGTCGTGCTGGTTAAAGAAAAGCTGGCCGGCATTACGCTGCAGCTGGTCGATGAACAGGGATATGCCACCCGACAGGTTACCAGCAAAAGACCATCCGATGACCAGCCCAGTGACCGGCATCTGAGTACGCGACAAGCGGCTGTGATCAGGGCTCTGGAAAAAGTGCTGATGCATTGTAAAAAAGAGGGGATAAAGCTGGTTGGTTACAGTGATGAGCTGGTTGCTATGCCGGTGGTGGTGCGCTCTGATGATGTTTCTCCTGCTGTTGCCCTTGATATCGATACCCATGGGGTCTACCGGGGTGCAGATAGCGTTCTGGGAAACGATGACAACAATTGATCTGACCACTACATTCCTCTTGCCTGATCGGTATAATTAGCGGTAAATGGAGTATTCAAATGGAACTGAGCTATACATGAGCGCTATCAAGGTATTATTGGTTGATGATCACCCGGTTGTCAGAGCAGGCTTTCAGAGATTGCTGGACAATGATTGTGGGATCGACATTGTTGCCGAGGCCAGTAGTGGTCAGGAGGCCGTAGAGAAGTATTTTTCTACCCGTCCGGACGTGGTCATTATGGATCTGTCAATGCCTGCCGATGCGTCCGATGGAGATGGCATACAGGTTTATGGCGGACTGGAAGCGATACGTGTTATCCGGGCCAAAGACCCCGGCGCTAAGGTGCTGGTGCTGACTGTCATGGAGAGTGAGCCGTTTCCAGCGCATGTGGTGCAAGCGGGCGCATCAGGTTATCTGACCAAGCGTTGTGCGCCTGATGAGCTTCTCAAGGCGGTATACGAGGTCTCAGAAGGGCGTACCTACTACGCCGAAAGCATTCGTGAAATGCTTACCCCGGGAGCGGCTGACAGTTGCTCTCCGTTCAGCCGGCTCACAAAACGGGAGTTTCAGATATTCTCCTGTCTGGCACAGGGACAGTCTGCCGCTCAGATCGCTGAAAAGATGTTTCTCAGCCCTAAAACCGTCCATGCCCATCGCGCTAATATTCTGCGCAAACTGGGCATTAATAATAATTCTGAACTTGTACACATAGCTATACGTCATAGTATCGTAGAGGCCTGAATACTTCATTCAGGACGTACTGTAAGCGCATGCCAGGCTAAGGTGTAAACGATGTACGACCAGGACCAGTCCGAGCTTATTTTAGAAGCAGATTTTCTCTGGCGTGAAATACACGTCGGTGATGAAATCTATCTGGACGCCGACTATTACAGCAGTAATCGTCGGCTGCTTTGTCGCGGAGCGCCATACCAGGTGCTGGCAAAAATAGATAAGCTTTGTGGCGCCCAGGAACTGATAGTCCAGTCATATCAAACCCGTGAACTGGTGTCTGTTTCACCCTATCTGGTTTGTAGTTACGAGTCGCCAGAGCAGCCCGTTCTGCTGTCATAATCGGCCGATATTCCTCGCAGTCTGCCAATAATCCAATAGTCATAAACCAGAGCAGGTGATTCCCGATCACCTGCTTTTTTTTCGTGCACACAGGCGCTTTTAGCTGTAACAGCCGCCAACTTTCCCCGATTTTTCACGTAGCGCGCACCATTATTCCTTTTAAATTGATATTTTGAAGTAAGCCTTAGCTAACGCTTAAACGCCTGAATAGCGTCTTTAGGTCTGATTATATAACTACGCATAATGTATATTATGTTAAATAGGATAATTATTAAGAGGGTTATCAAGGATTAAGGGCTGTTCTGAACTATTCCCCGCTGAGAGGAATGAGCGGCATTATTCCAGGTGTCTCTGGACGCGGTTATCTCCCGCCGTAGCTTGTGCAGGCCTGTGGCATTGTTCTGGAATCTGTTTCGTGCGGAGAGCGTCGAAGAATTAAGTTTTGTGGGTTAAGTGTGGCAAAACAGCACTCAGTGCACGCCACGCTTTATCGGTATATATCGATCGACAATCGTTATGGCGATCGCTGTAAAGTTGATGTGAAAACGTTCGTAAGTCCCTAAATCGAGCCAGAGCATCTGATGACGAATCCTGACAAAGTATCTGGTGCAATTTTCGATCAAAGCTGAAACCTAAGCTTTTCGTTTATCTTCTGAGAACGCTTAAGGCTTATCTTGCTACAGCTCTTTACTACACCCATTCGTTACACAGGCAATCTCTGTTCAGGCACCTGTTTTCTATATCCTCGTTTTACGACTCATAACGACGCATCAGACATGCTGGTGCATAGGTGAAACTGACTCTGTGTTTTGTACTGAATGTACGACTGTCGTTAGTTCTTTTCAGATCGTACCGGCTATCAGCTTCTTCAGATCATCGGCATAGCTATCTCTGAATCAGCGATCCATGAACACTGAGATTTACTGGTCATCGATTGATACCTTTATTCCTGGAATTAATGTCTGCCGAGCTAGTCCCTGGAGTTAATGTTCATAGCGTTAAGGAAGATAGATTCGTCAGACACTCGATAAAGAGTCGGATAATCTGATTTTGCCAGACGCATATTGCGTGCATCATTTCTGCAGACGTTAACCAGGTTTGATGCAGGGTTGCTCTCAAACTCTTCACGCTGCACCTATAACCGGAACCGGGCGTAGCTGGTTATAGTTTATTGACCGGGACAAACTGAAGACTTTCAACGGTTAACACCAATACATCTGATCAGACCATTGGTGGACTATGGTTATAGGTTGTATAAAGCAGACGATATCCGCTTATTATCGGCATCTATATCATTACCAGTAGTAGACACTACTGGTAATTGAAGCTACTAATTCATACAATAACGTTCTTATCTCAGACAACGAATTCAAGTAATTCAAGGTTCAATATCCGTGTCGACTACAGAGTTCCCTGGCCTGCCACTTTTCGATTCCGCTAAGCATTTTAATCAGATACCCAGAAATGCAGTGTTTCCTGATCAGGCACCGGCTGTTGAGGCGTTTGTGCTCGGTATTGCTGTAGACGGTGTACTTGATGATTATCGCTACACCAAAGACTTTCTCAGTAGCTACAGCAAGAAGAGTCAGGACACCTACGAGAAGTTCCGGGGTGATGCTGAACGACTCCTGCTCTGGGCCTGGTTAATCAAGAGAAAATCCATTGTGGAGCTGCGCAGGCGTGATCTTGAGGAATATACCGACTTTGTCGCCAGTCCCAATCCGCACTGGCAGACCGAAACCATCGAAAGACGTTTTGCGACGGTAAACGGCCTCCGGGAGCCGAACAGAAACTGGCGCCCGTTTCGTGCTGCGGGGGCTGGCAAAGGTCGCCTTAACACTAAGTCGTGGCAGGGATTGTTCTCTAACCTCAGTGTGTTTTTTAACTACCTGATGGCCGAAGATTATGCGCCGGGAAATCAGGTTCCGATTGTTAAGAAAAACTGCCCCTATCTGAGACAGGAAACCGGCATTAATACCGCCCGCCGACTGTCTGAGCTGCAATGGGAATATCTGCTCAGTTCCGCTAAATCCCTGGCCGCGGCTGATCCACAGCATGAACGGACGCTATTTGTTATCGCAACGCTAAAATCGCTTAAACTGCGTATCTCAGAACTCTCTGAGCGGCCCAACTGGTTGCCGGTGATGTCTCATTTTCATCGGGATCACGAAGGCAACTGGTGGTTTCGGGCCTATGGTAAAGGTTCTAAAGAGCGCGATGTCTCAATCTCAAATGAATATATCGGCTTTCTTAAGAGGTATCGCATCCACAGAGGCCTGACTCCCCTTCCCTCTAAAGACTCTGCTGAGCCGGTTATCGAATCCCGGGTTAAGAACAGAGGCATTGGTAGTCGCCAGCTGCGTAACATTGTTGAAGTCGCGTTGAATGAAGGCTGTCACTCTCTGATAACCGATGGCTTTGAAGTTGAAGCCTCAGAACTGCGTGCCGCCACCACCCACTGGTTAAGACATACAGGCGCTTCGATGGAGGTCGCCGCAGGTCGTAATCTCGCACACGTTCAGGCCGATCTCGGGCATGGCAGCATCAGAACCACCGACGAACTTTATGTGGATTCGGATAATATGGAACGGGCTTCAAGCGCTAAGAGTCAGGAGGTTTAATTTTGATAATACAGTAAGTTGTTTTCACTAATTAAAGTGCTTTATTAGAAAAGTATCTCTTTTTATTGTTGCTGTCGTTGCTGAAAAGTAGTCTGTACTCATTATAATTATTTCATTTATGCCTGATCCTATTTTCGGTTCAGGCGTAATCTTCCCTCAATCAGAGATCACGGAGACTATTCTGGCTACTGTTGATTTGGCTTATCAGCGTCCCGATAACCTATATCCTGACGTTGATATTACGCCAGCTCATACCGGGCTAGCCGGTCACATCATATTTCATAGAGTGTGGATTCATGCATATCGTACAACAGGACAACATAACGCCAACTGAAAAGATGACCAAAACAGCGGCATACACGCTTGAAGTGACAGGCAAGAAGATCCGCCAGATCGAAATAGCTGCACCACTGATTCCACCGGGCACGCCGATCAACATCGCGTTTCTGGGCAATGAGAACCATGATCAGCGAGTGAATGCCGCCAGAGTTATTCGGGAATGCGGCTTTGAGCCTGTCCCCATTATCTCTTCGCGCCGCTTACGCTCGGAAGAGGATCTCAACAGTCTGATTACGCAGCTAAACCGCGCAGCCTGCCCGTCCCGCTATATTTTCGTCGGCGGAGATCCCGCTACGCCGGCGGGTCCATACACCGATTCGCTGGCCCTCCTCGCAAGTGGGGTATTACAACGCCATGACATTCATCATGTTGGGATCGTCGGCTATCCCGATGGGCATCCGAAGATCAGTACAGATAAACTCTGGCACGCACTGGAATGGAAATATCAATTGCTTCGAGATGCTCATTGCACGCTGGAGATAACCACTCAGTTTGGTTTTGATACTGAGGCTATCGTGCGCTGGATCAGGCAGCTACGCAATCGCGGCATCGATGCTCCTGTTAATATCGGCGTTCCAGGGCCCGCCAGTATCAGCCAGCTGCTCCGATATGCAAAGCAGTTTGGGGTAGTCGCATCGACGGAAATTGCCGGGCGCTACGGGCTGTCATTAGCGACCTTGCTGCGTAAGTCTGTCGCAGATCACTTCTGGACAGATCTTGTCAGCGGTCTGGCAGAGCAGGAACTGGGAGATATTGGATACCACCTCTACTCTTTCGGTGGCATTAAGGACGGTGTCCGCTGGATGAATTCCCGGGTTTGCAGTGGTCAGCCATTAGCGGACAGTTCTGGCCTGTAGGTTTAACACAACAGTGATCGCAGGTCTTTAATAGCAGCCTGCTTTGTGCTCTTTTACCCAACAACCCGCTCTGAATGATAAGAGCGCAATGTTAAAAGAGCTGTCAGCCAGACTTTGATTTTCGATATTCCCCCGGTGTCATACCGCAGTACTTTTGGAACATACTGATAAAGGTCGATGTGGATTCATAGCCAATATCAGCAGCAATCATGGTAACGGAGTCCCTGCTAGTCACCAGTCGCTCCAGTGCTACCTGCAAGCGCAGTTGTTGACGCCACTGTTGAAAGGTCATGCGGGCTTCTTTCTGAAACAGTCTCTGTAATGTCCGTTCGGACGCGCCTACCAGCGTCCCCCACTCTGACAGCGTATGTTGCAATGACGGATCTTCTTCCAGTTGGTAGCAGATGTTGCGCAACCGCGAGTCCACCGGTAATGGCAGATATAGTGGTGCCTGCGGCGCTACCGAGATTTGATCTCTCAGGGTACGGAACAAGCGTCCAGCCGGGCTATGCCAGTCATAATCTACCGGTTGTTTAAGCGCTTCCTGAATCAGCTCGCGAAGCAGTTGTGATACTTCCAGGACAAGACACTCCTGCGCTAAATCAGCTGTCGCCACCGGCATGATGTTAATACTGGTAAGTTCTGCGCCGTACAGTGATGAGATTTCATGGGGCTGATTGGGGGGTACCCAAACAGCCCGATCAGGTGGAATCAGATACCGGGCTGCAGGTGTGATCACGTCCAGAGCCCCCTGACGGCAATACACCAGTTGCCCCCAGTTATGCGTGTGCGCGGCCACCACTGTTTGAGCCTGAAGTTGGCGATAGAGCACGCTGACCGGCCGGATAGGTTTGCCTTCGGGAAAAACGATTAAAGGAACACGCGGCCAATCGTGTCGGGTTTCCTGCATAAGTTGTCTTATTTTCAGATGTTCGCCAATCAGTTTATGGGCAGACTTAACGAACTTCAAGCAGCCAACTCAGGAGACTTAAATGAAAGCCGCCGTCATTACCGACTTCAACCAGCCCCCCGTTATCGGTGAAATTGCCGACCTCATCCTACAGCCCGGTGAGCAAAGGGTTTTCCCCCGTGCAACTGCCATCAGCCAACTGGTGCGCGCCAAAGCCTCAGGCCTGCATTACAGCAGCGGCACTGCCTTACCGATGGTGCCCGGTGTGGATGGCGTAGGCCTGCTGGAAAATGGTGACCGGGTATTCTTTGTTTTTCCTCGTGATGGCAGCATGGCTGAACAGGCCGCTGTCAGAAGCGCGCTTTGTGTCCCTATACCCGATGACCTTGATGATATCTCCGCTGCGGCTCTTGCTAACCCGGGAATGTCCTCAGTAGCAGCCCTGCAGTACCGGGCCAGCTTTAACGTCGGCGAAACCGTTCTGATCAATGGTGCTGCTGGTGCATCAGGTCGTTTAGCTATTCAGATTGCGCGCTATCTCGGAGCTTCCACCATCATTGCTACTGCCCGCAATCCTGATGATGCTGACACCCTGCTGGCATTAGGCGCAGATCAGTTTATCAGCCTTAACCAGTCTGCAGAGCAACTGACTGTCGCCTTCCGTGACCTGCTGGAAACATCTCCCGTGGATATCGTCCTGGATTATTTATGGGGCATACCCGCCGCCTGCCTGCTTAAAGCTATACCAACCCTGCCGGATAAACCCCTGAGGTATGTGAATATTGGCTCGATGGCGGGTGCAGACCTCCCCCTCGATGCAGGCACCCTCAGAAGCAAAAATCTTGTACTGATGGGGAGTGGCATCGGCAGCGTTGCGACGGGCAACCTGATTAAAAGCATCAGCCAGGTATTCGAATGGGCCCAACCGGCAGGCCTGAAGATCAACACCAAAGCGATGGCCCTGGATCAGGTAACGCAAGCCTGGCAATACACAGGATCAGAGCGTCTGGTGTTGACGATTGGTTAACTGAGGCAGAGCGTTTACAGGATACGTTGAATCCCAACGCAATCCCTCAACCGGGTTTACACGCGTCTGGAAAACGCTCTGGCAGCATGCAGCTGTGGTAACGTTGAAACCTGACTGATCAGTAGTCATAACCAGCCTGTCTTCAGAGTAATTTTAAGGGCGAGTTATATAACCGCTTCAATCCCTTTTTTGTCAATGACAAGGGTTATTCTGATAACAGCTGAATTTTAAGGGTGTAAATCATGGGTATAGTGAAAATTACAGGTGTAACTCAGCATAAATACGAATTTTAACGGCTTAACACAAAATAACCGGGTATTTGTCGGCGTAAACATCGAGAGGTTAGTGAATGTTTATGCCCGGATCAGGAAGGGCTTCAAGCAGGGTTCTCATCTCTCTGGCTGGCCACAAGGCTTCTTTCTGACCTTTAACCGTGCAAGGACGGTCACAGAGGCTTCTGGACAAGGAATATGTGCCAAGATCGAGAATGTCAGTGCCATCCCAGGTGTATGACTCCAGTCCATCAATCATCAATCGCAGCGTGCCCTGAACTGAGCGGCTGCAATCGGTATCAAAAGACAGCTCACCCATCGTATCGAGTGCCGTTTGAATCAGCGTTTCAGGGTAGTCCATTTTCAGCATGGTGTTGGCCAGCATATCGGTTAACCAGAAGTCCAGCTGCTTAATCTCTTTCAGGGTGACGGCTGTTAATGCGACAGTAAAACGGGTCTGATCATGAGTAAACACGATGCACTGGCGGCGCTGTATGGTGGTGATATTGTCATGCCAGTCGCCCAGCAGCGATGGCTTACTGGCTGATTGAGCAGGCAGATCAAAGCCTGCTTTTGTTAATTTTTCAGCCAGTTTGTTAGTAACGTGAATTATCATGTTATTTATACAATATATTGATAATCAGAGTTTATTATTCGTAAGCATATCAAACACCACTCGCGCAAAGCCCTGAGCCACCTGCGGATTACTGAGTATCTGCATCATCTGATTCTGGTGTGTATGAAAGTATCGCCAAGCTCTTCTTCTGGCGTTCAAAGGGAACTATCATCTTGATATTGCCACTGTTCAAATGGAGCTTTCATCTTCATATCATCAAGTTGAAGATATATAGAATCAGCATTTTTAATATGAAGAGCTCTCAATAACAGATACAACTTTGCGGTTATCTGATAGTTGATTTCATGATATCTAACGAGGTTTTTAAGATTTTCCGCACCTGGTGTTATACAGCAATTAATGAGCCGTTCCAAATAGCTGAGCGCGGTGATCAACTGGGCAAACTCTGGACGCTCAGCTGCAAACATATCCTGCATCTTGCCCCAGTCGTCTGAGAACTTTTGGTATTGTTGGTTTGTAACGGGCACAAGTTTTAACTGACCTTGTATGGCCAGATCATACTTTGCGGCACCCGCTCTGAAGTATTTCTTTTTATGTTCAGCAACAGAGGTGAGCATTTCAGTATCTGTGGCTATATCGGGGTGTGATAAAGCGATTCTGACTATATCGTAGAGATGTCTGGAGTTTCTACTTTCAATTTTATCCTGGTGAATAAAGGCATGTACTGCTGTTATTTTCTCGAAGAACGTTCGGCTGATATCTAAGGTAACGACAGAAATTTCGGCATTGGCTTCTTCTGCGACAGAGGCAACCAGCGGTTTTATCATATGTGGAGAATTCGGTAGTTGTGCAGCGCGCCCTCCCGTTTCAACCAGCACCCGTGGTTTTATGTAGGCATCCGAATCATATTCATCACATAGCCTGGGATAATGGACTTCCAGTGCATCCTCGGTGTCTTCTGCAACATAAACACTGTAACCTTCTGCAATCTTGTCCAGTTCTGCTTGCAGCATAGTAAGCAACCTGGATTCAGTGAAGCCAGAAGCCGCCTCTTTCAGTGCCGGTAACCGTTTGTTTTCGCGCTGACTGGAAGACTCTTTCTCTGGTTCAGGATGACCTAAAAATGACATATTGAGTGCAAGGTCGATATCCTCAGACATTCGCTCTATAACACTGTAAACCTTACTAAGGGTCGTTCCTCCTTTAAAAACGAACGGGTCATGCGGGTTAGATTCTTTTAGCTGGTTCCAGATGGGGCCGAATAAACACTCAAGCACAACGGTGACATGAAAATCTTTTTCTACGATGTATGCGGGAAGGCCGAGCTGGTTGCCCGCGGCGGCAAAGGCCTGCCCTTTTTCGTTATTGTCTAATCTGTGAAACGCTTCCATTTGTGTCGTCCTTGAATAAGCGGTGCATCCATTTCAGTTTGCCGGTGGTTATTGACTCAAACTGGCGCTGCTGGCTTTGAGTGAGTCGTTTGTACACGCTGTTCAGCTTTGCCCTGTTTTCAAGGGACTCTGTCTGGCCTAAATAGCTCATCGCAGAGTAAAGCAGCGCTGTTTTGTGGCTCACTTTCTCAGGCAGCGCTTTTTTGTATTCAAATTTTAAAAGGGTTTTGCCGACATAGAACGGGGTGATGCGTTTATTGCTGACATAAGACAGCTGCATCGGTAGCTGTGTCGATAGGCCCAACTCATTAACCGCTTTAGCGCCTGCAGGCACAATCACAGCCCCGTGTTTCTGTTCTAATGATTTAATGATGCTGGGGATTGACGGTGGCAACTGACCAAAGCGACTCTCTTTTGGGCGCACATAAACCCCCGCAGTAATCCGGGTCAGTTTCTGTGCTTTTGTAATGCGGGAAATAGCTTGGTCTACCGCGGGCTCACTGCCATTAACATGGCGAATGATCTGCTCGCGGGTAATGGCTTCGCCTTTGCGCCGATGCTTGATATAGCTTTCTACTGAATATTTAACGGCTGTGTTCATTCGTCATCACCCTCTTTACAACCCTAAGGATAATAGATTTGACCAGACTTGTCAGAAATTTGTTCCTTTAATCGAAGAAAGTGGTTGTCAGCTTTCTTCGATTAACATTGCCTCTAAACTCATTCTGTCGCACTCAAAGCCTTTAATCTTGCCGACTCAGTTTATCCGACGGCTTGTTCTACCAGTGCATCGGCCAGATGCAGTTGGGTCTGCTGGGTCTGTTGCAGGCGTTCTTTAAGCTGGTCGCAGAGGGTCATTAGTTGGTCGACTTTTGCGACGATGCGGTGTTGCTCTGTTATTGGAGGAATAGGTACTGGAATAGCTTTACATTTACCGAGATTGATTCGCTGCCGAGTCATACCGCGATTTTCTTCACCTGCAAATAGCTTCGCTACAGGTGAGTTCAGATAGAGGCAAATGTACTTTTTTTCTAAACTGTCATGAACTCTAAGCCTGAAGCAGTCTGCTTTGTTGACTGCAGGGCCCAGTGAAGGAGGGACTTCACAAGCTCGAATAAGAGGCTCAGCCATACCCGCGACAACAAGATCACCGGCCTTCATGTGATTGTTTTCGAGCAATTCATAGTGTTCTTTACTGATATGCCCCTCTTTACCCCATAAAAATTTTCCGACTCCAATGTTCCCTAGCCGAACGACGGTAAAGCCTTTTTCGCTAATATAATGCTCAGTCTTCAGTTTGCTTCCAAACGGCCCGTCGCACATAGCGTTATCTTCCGATACCGTCAACTCTCCTAATTGTGTCCATGACCATCCTGATGAAATTTCATAAAGATCGCAGTCAGCACTGATTGCTTGGATTTTCTGCTTTTTGATCTTTTTCTCTTTAATCAGCTGCGCTTTCTCAGCGGCGATTTTTTCAAGCAGGACGGCGGCGGGTTCGTCGTTGGGGTTCTGGGGGACGAGTTTGCCCATGACGGCCAGTTGCAGGACGGCTTGTTTGAGCTGGTCGATGCTGTGGTCGGTGGTGAACAGGGTGTCGAAATGGTCGGCGATACGGTTCCAGTTTTGCTCCAGCTCGGCTGCGTCGGTGCTGTTGGTCAGGGTTGTTAGCAGGGTTTCGACCAGGGTAGCGTGGGCATCGATGCTGGCTTCGGTCTGCTGCTCCAACTGGTCGCATAGAACCATCAGCTCGTCGACTTTGGCCACGATGCGGTGTTGTTCGGCAAGGGGTGGTAATGCAACAACAATTGGGTAAACCTTCCTCCCTGAAATAACCGGTTGCGCAGTAGCGCTATCATTTTCGCTTAGATTTGTTGCCTTCAATAACCAAGTTAAATAACCAATAAAAATACATTTATTAGAGAACGTGGTAACAAACGCGTTATCAGTTACCCATGCTTTTGGAGGAGTTACGTGTATTGATCCACAATAAAAACCAACTCTGCCTATAACTAGAGTTTCCTCTGATACGTTAAAGTCATCATGATATCCAGTTACTCCATTACCGCCATAGACAGGTATACCCCCTTCCTGGTTCATCTGTTTGGATGTGAGTCCATTGCCTGAAGATATATGGATAATGTCATTAAGGCGTGTAAACGCCCAGCCGGGGGGGGATGCAAATGTTTTCTCATCATCTGCGATGTTTTGTAAAGCTCTTTGCTTCTTTATTTTCTTCTCTTTAATCAACTGCGCCTTTTCAGCCGCAATCCGTTCCAGCAACACCGATGCCGGTTCATCGTTAGGATCTTGTGGTACCAGCTTCCCCCGTACCGCCAATTCTAAAATCAGCTCCCGCAGCTTCTTGATGCCATAGAGATCCAGCTTCTTACTGCTGCCCCGCCCGGCCGACGAGCGGGTTTTAATTGCCGAGGTCCAGATATGAATATTATCCGTGATCAGACCGGTTGGATTACCAGATGTCCTGGCTTGTGACTTAAGTGCTTCCATCATCAGGCCCCTTTACTCAGGGCTTCAGAAAGAATGCTCTTTAACTGATTGCGAAGGTCACCGATCTGTTGTTGCTGTTCGGCAAAGTCCGCCAGCAGTTGGTCGGGGTCGTGGCTGATCTGCTCGCCGACATGGGGGTTCTTGATATCCAGGTTAAAGTTGCGGGCGATAACTTCATCAATCGTCACCTTCCACGCCTGTTCGTTTTCTACCCGGGCGGCAAAGCCGTCGGCTTCATCGCCCCACCAGTCGATCTCGGCCTGAAACTCTTCAAAGCGCATCGGTTTGGTTTTGTTGTAGTTTTTCACGCCCTCGGGATAGGGGTGCTCGTAGAACCAGATCTCTTTGGTGAGCTGGCCTTTGGTGAAGAACAGAATATTGGTCTTAATGCCGGTATAGGGGTTAAACACACCGTTGGGCAGACGGACGATGGTGTGCAGGTTGCATTCTTCGGTCAGCATTTTCTTGATTTTGGTTTTGACCCCTTCGCCAAATAGGGTACCGTCGGGCAACACCACCGCCGCACGCCCGCCTTTGCCGTTATTAGCATCCGCCAGCACCTCGATAATCAACTGCAGAAACAGATCGGCGGTTTCGCGGGTTTGCAGCTCGGCGGGAAAGTTCTTCTCGATGCCGTCCTCTTCGGTGCCACCAAAAGGCGGATTGGTAACGATGACATCGATCGCTTCGTCCCAGCTGGAGAGCGGTTTGTTGAGGGTGTTACCGTGTCTCACCTGTACCGGCACCTCGATGCCGTGCAGCAGCATATTGGTAGTACAAAGCAGGTGCGGCAGCTGTTTCTTTTCGACACCGTGAATCTGCTGCTGCAGGGTCTGGTGGTCGGCAGCGGTTTTCACGTAATTGGCTTTGACATGGTCGAAGGCGCAGGCGAGAAATCCGCCGGTACCGCAGGCCGGGTCCATAATGCTCTCGCCCAGCTTGGGGTCGATGCGGTTGACCATGAAGCGGGTAACGGCCCGTGGGGTATAGAACTCACCGGCGTTACCGGCGCTCTGCAGATCACGCAGGATCTGCTCATAGATATCGCCGAACATATGCCGTTCGTTTGAATCAGTAAAGTCGATCTCGTTAAGCTTATTGATCACCTGACGCAGCAGGGTGCCATTTTTCATGTAGTTGAAGGCATCGCTAAACGCCTCTTTAACGACAAAGCCACGCGGGTTCAGATCGACCGGCGCGGTCAGGTTTTTCAGATCTCCGAACAGGTCATCATTGACGAAGTCGAGCAGCTCATCACCGGTGATACCCTGATTGTCTGCAGCCCAGTTGCGCCACAGATATTTCTCCGGAATGGGCGCGCGATAGTTATCCAGCTCCATTTCCAGCTCTTCTTCCTGAGCATCAAACACTTTGAGAAACAGCAGCCATGAGAGTTGGCCCAAACGCTGAGCATCGCCATCGACGCCGGCATCTTTACGCATAATGTCTTGAATAGATTTAATAGCAGAACTGATCGACATAATTTTCTCTTAGATAGTCATAAACCCCGCACAGCCTGATGGCTGCCGCGCAGGGATAAAAAATAGTTATCTGAATTAAGCGGTTTTTGGCTCGGGGCTGTAGATTTCGGCCTCTAATTCACTCACGGCATCGAGGTAGGCCTGTTTGTCACCAAAGCCTTTCTTAACGATCTCGACAGGCCGCCCCATCTGATCGAAGGGTTTCACTTTAAGCACATGGATGTTTTCGATCTCCTGTACCCCTTCGTCGGCGTATTTATCCAGCAGGGTACTGAGTACCGTCTGGGCAGTATCGCTGTATTTGGTGAAATAGTTACGCTTCTTAACGTTGTCGGCCCGCTCCTGACGGGTCAGTGGCGGCTGATCATAAACTACATGACAGATCAGGTCGAATGGATCTAGATCTTTGCCGACCTCCTGCGCCAGCACTTCCCAGAGAATGCCCTCTCCTTCCAGCTCATCGATGATCACCTGCTTACGCTCAGCTGCGTTCCAGCGCCGGGTAAACTCATCCAGGGAGGTGAAATGTTTCGCCATCGCTTTGCGGGTGTAGTCTTTGAATGATTCGGTCACCAGCTTGCCGTCGGTATCGTAATACTGCACCCGCTCGGCAATGGTTTTCACCTTGACGCCGTTGACGTAGAACTTTGTCACCCGCGGTTCGTCATCATCCCATTCGTTATCGCCGCTATTATTAGTCGTTGGACCATAAACAGCGGGAGGTTCATCTACCTCCCGACCGGCTCCCTCTGAGTCATCAGCGGGATTATCCGAGTGCTCGGGGTCTGTTCCGTTAATGATGTCATCCAGTTCATCGCTGCCCTCGATGATGTCACCCGGTTTAGCGATCATTATCCGTTCAGGGACACCATCAAAACGCTCATCAGCAAACAGCTCGGTGGCTTTTTTGAAGTCGAGAATGGTAAACCAGAGTTTGTTATAGCGATCATCAATGCGGGTGCCGCGACCGATGATCTGCTTGAACTTGGTCATCGACTGGATGGTTTGGTCCAGCACCACCAGTTTGCAGGTTTTGGCATCTACGCCGGTGCTCATCAGCTCTGAGGTGGTGGCGATGACCGGATAGGGTTTCTTAGGATTAATAAAGTTATCCAGCTGTGCTTTACCAATCTCATCATCGCCGGTGATCTTCATCACATACTTTTCGTTTTTGGCGACCTGCTCGGGGTTCAGATTAACCAGCGCACGGCGCATACGTTCGGCATGATCGATGTCATTACAGAAAACGATAGTTTTGGCCATTGGATCGGTACGTTGTAGATAGCTGGTGATGGTTTGCGCCACCAGTTCGGTGCGCTCATCAATAACCAGGGTGCGATCAAAATCTTTCTGGTTGTAGATACGGTCTTCAAGCGAATTTCCTTTTTTGTCGACCTGCCCTTTGATTGGCCGCCACCCTAGCAGATCAACATCGATATCTACCCGCACCACTTTGTAAGGTGCCAGAAAACCATCTTCAATACCCTGTTTGAGGGAATAGCTATACACCGGATCGCCAAAGTAATCGGTGTTAGACACCTCTTCGGTCTCTTTCGGCGTAGCGGTGAGGCCCACCTGTGTGGCGCTACTAAAATATTCGAGAATCTCACGCCAGGCGCTGTCATCGGCGGCACTGCCCCGATGGCACTCGTCGATGATAATCAGATCAAAGAAGTCGGGATCGACCTGTTTGTAGGCTTTCTGGGTCTCTTCTGGGCCGGTGAGCGCCTGATACAGAGCGAGATGGATCTCATAGGCCGGATCAACGCTGCGACCGGTGATCTTGGTCATCGCCTGCCCGAAGGGCTGGAAATCGTTGATGCGGGTCTGATCAACGAGAATATTACGATCTGCCAGAAACAGGATGCGCTTCTTGTGGCGAGCCATCCATAAGCGCCAGATAATCTGAAATGCGGTGTAAGTTTTGCCGGTACCGGTGGCCATCACCAGCAGCACCCGGTTTTGCCCCAGGGATATCGCTTCCAGAGTTTTATTTACCGCTTGTAGCTGGTAATAACGGGGCGACTTGCCGCTGCCATCGTCGTGATAATTCTGAGTAATAATGGGCAGCTGGGCTTCGGTGAACCCCCGCCAGGCGCAGAACTTTTGCCAGAGCTGAAGCGGTGTTGGAAAGTCGGACAAGCTGATCTCGGTTTCCAGTGCATCGGGATTGGTTTTGTCATGAAAGACAAAGCCATCGCCGTTGGTCGCAAACACGAAGGGCACTTCCAGCAAACTGGCATAGTCCTGGCCTTGCTGCATCCCCTTACCGATCTCATGCTTATTGGCTTTGGCTTCGATAACCGCCAGTGGCATACCGGGTTTGTGGTAGAGAACGATATCGGCAGATTTCACCTTCATTCGTGCCGCAGCCTGCCCCCGCACAACCACCTTACCATCGCGCAGCTTTACTTCCTGACGAATCTGACTCATATCGTCCCAGCCTGCGTCTTTAACCGCCGGAAGGATGAACTTGCTGATGATATCGGTTTCGGTAAGCTTTGCTTTGTTTATAGCCGCCATGCGTCTGGCTTCCATGCTTGTATATAAGCCTTGATTCTCGCATAGAACTGTATTGATTAGTATGAGGAAAGTCGTTACTAAAACTACTCTGAATCTCCCGGAACAGGAGACTCAGCCTAACTACAAAAATCAATATTAGTACTAACAACAGTCTATATCAGGCCATCTGCCCTGATCATGCTGTAACTAAAAGTTTCAGTGCCCAACAATATAATGTTCCTCTATATACTGGATTAACGCCTCTTTTCTCATCGGTTTGGCAAAGTGATAGCCCTGTATCCGGTCGCAGCCAAACGCTTTGAGGATATTCACCTGTTCCTGGGTCTCTACCCCTTCAGCGACGATGTCCATCTCCAGATTTTTGCCGATCATGATGATGTTTTGCACCATCTTCTGGGAGGATTCATCGACGAACATGACGTCAATAAAGCTCTTGTCGATCTTCAGTTCGTCGATGGGCAGGCGGCGGAGGACGCTCAGGGATGAATAGCCGGTACCGAAATCATCCATGGAGATCTCGAAACCATGATCCTTAAACTCCTGCAATAAAGGCACGATGTGATCAATATCTTCAATGAACAGGCTTTCGGTAATCTCCAGGGTGATCGAGGAGTTGTCGAGGTTATTCGCCTGAATGCTCTGCATGAATCGTTCGGCAAAACCCACCTCCATCAGCTGACGCACTGAGATGTTGATTGAGGTATGAAAAGACCGGTTTAGTGTGGCCTGAATCTGTTTCACATCACTAAGGGTTTGCTGCGTGATAAAGTTGCCGACTGTTGCCATCTGGCCTGAGTTTTCGGCGACAGAGATAAAGCGATCGGGTGGGACAAATCCTAAGGTAGCGCTTTGCCAGCGCAACAGCGCTTCAACACCATAGAAATCCCCCTCCGGGGTGACCTGAGGCTGGTAGACCATATACAGTTCATCATCGGAGATGGCGCTGCGCAACGCCTGCTCTATTTTGACATTCTGCAGATAACCCTCTTCCATCCGGTTTTCAAACAGATGAATACTGTTCTTTATTTTTTTGGATTCATACATCGCTATGTCAGCAGAGCGCAGCAGGATATCAAAGCTTTTACCATGGGTGGGATATTGCGCAATACCGATACTGGCCCCGATATGCAACTTTAAGTTGTTGACCATGTAGGGTTTGCAGATGGTTTCGATTATTTTTCGGGAGAGTGCCATCACCTCATCGGTATCGACTAACGGGGTTAGTACCACAAATTCATCTCCCCCATGGCGGATGATGACTGAATCTTTTGGCTGCACCGTCTGAAGTCTTCTGGCAAGGTCCAGCAGTAGCTGGTCGCCACACTGATGGCCAAAGCTGTCATTGATACTTTTAAAACGGTCTAAATCGATATACAGCAGGCTGAATGGCCTGGTAACGTCATGAATCCAGTTATAGATATTGGTCTGCAGGTAACTCCGGTTGGGCATGCCTGTGAGCTGATCATGGGTGGCCTGATAGAGTAAATCTTCATTTCTCTTCCTGGCGGCATTGAAGATAATCCGGACCAGGGCATAAAGAATGATCTCAACAGCTACAAATATAGAGAGATAAATTTTCACTAAATTTGCAGAGGCCGCGGTGATGATGTCCATTTTAGTGGTGGAGAGAAACCATAGTTTGTAGGTGTTGTCGTACTTCAGTGACGCCAGATACTTAACCTTCTCATCGCCGGTGTAGGGAAATGACACGATATGCTCGGTGCGCTTCAGTTCGTCTTCTGAATGGGAATAATGCTGGCTTAAGCTTTTTTCAATCATCCTGAGCTTTGTTGCAGGGAAAGGCGACCGGTACACTTCGTAGTTATCTTCAGTACCATTGCTGGCATACTGTATGTACTGGTCATTGTCCCTGACAATGATGGTGTTGTACTGGTCGTACTCATCGGCGCTTTTGACGATGAAACCGAACGATTTTTCCAGCCGTAGCGCGGCAGTAATGACCAGTTTTGCCTTGCCCTGACTATCTCTGATCGTCTTTCTGATGGGCACTATCCAGTCATTAAACGGTTTAAAATAATAGGTACGGCCAAACACCATTTTGTGACTGTCCAGCACCGCCAGGAATGAGTCACGACTCTCCTCCTGCTCAAGCAGATTAGGAAAATCGGACACATCAAGACCATTGGTTGCAAACAGCATTTTACCCTGAGGATTAACGATGGCGATCGATGTAATGGCAGGACTTTCAAGCAGTGCAGCATCCAGTATTTTCATTGACTGGATGTCGTCTTTGTAATCGGTATCTTCATTAAACCGATGCCCTAAAATATCCAGCATAACCTCATGGGTCTGGTAGAGAGAGTGGGTTGAACTGGCTATCAGCCTGAGCGTAATTTCCTGAGATCTCTGATATTGGTTATAGATGTTGTTCCAGCCAATGTAGGAGATAAAGATCAGGCAGAAAAAAAAGAAAATTGTGAGAATGTAAAAGATTGACCAGATATTCTTTTTTAACAGGCTCATAGAGATCACCATTGATAAGATGGTTACAGTTCACCGGCTATCGGTGTGAACTGCTTTTTTTATTCTTCCAGCCGGACACCTGTTAAGGGTATTCAGCCGCTGACATTACAGATGTCATCGTGTCTTCCGGATTGACAGTCAGACACTACCGGGAGTGTTCTGCCCTGTTCGAATCAGTCATACACCACCCGGTTTCGCCCATCCTGTTTGGCTTGATACATCGCTTTATCGACAACAGATATCATATGGTTAATGGTGTCGTTGCTGTCTTCCTCAAAGAGAGTTGTGGTAACACCAAAAGACGCGGTTACCGAAATTTTTTCATTGTTGTTCAGTGAGATTGCTGTTTCAGCAATTGCCTGACGCAGCCGTTCAGCGCTGTTCCGGGCATCATCATGATCAGCTTGCAGCAGAAGCACGACAAACTCTTCCCCGCCTAAGCGGGCCAGAATGTCGAAGGAACGTAAAGTGGACAGACTGGCATCGGCTATTTTTTGCAGCACCTGATCGCCTACTGTATGGCCGTAGGTATCGTTAACCTGCTTAAAGTGATCAAGATCAAACATGATGAGTGACACATAATTATTGTAACGTTTGGCAACCAGTAGCTCCCGATTTGCCATTTCAAAGAAATGGCGTCGGTTGGTAAGCTGCGTCAGGTAGTCAGTGCGGGCTTGTTTTTCCAGTTTTTGCTCCATCTCCCGGTGGGTTGTGATATCCCGTCCTATCGCCAGCGCACCGGTACCATCTTCATTATCTTCACTGACAATATTAAACATCAGGTAACGGTGGCCTTCTGACCTCGGCAGACTGATTTCTACCTGCCCGGGGATGCCGGTACGAATGACTTTATTGATGACGGAGTGATAATGCTTCATATGGGCGCCGCTATCAGATACTCCCTGGGAAAAGAGCGCCGAAAAGTTAGGGTTGGTGTAGATCATTTTTCCCTGACGGTCATAGCGTGCAATCGCATCGGGCGCGTTTTCTGCCAGGCTGCGATAGGCTTTTTCCCGGCGGATAAGCGCTTCACGGTTGTTAATATTCTCTATTGCGATAGAGGCCAGATTGGCAGCAAAGGAGATCTGTTCAATATCTGCGTCATCGGGTGTACTGGGTTGTGTATGATAGATCGCAAAACTGCCCAGAACCTGATGTGTGGATGCAATAATGGGCTGCGACCAGCATGACCTCAGGCCCGCTCTGGCGGCCAGGTGGCGAAAAGTGGCCCAGTACGGGTGCGTAGAGATATCCTCCACTACCACTCGCTCGCCAAGATAGGCTGCTGTACCGCAGGAGCCGACGCCAGGCCCGATCTCAAGGCCATCGATGGCGTCATTATAAAAATCGGGCAAGCTCGGCGCCGCACAGCTTAAAAGACGTTTTCCTTCGGCATCGAGCAACAGAATACCGCAGCGCATTAATGGGTTTTCGGCCTCAATATCATAGATCAGCTCATTCATAATATTGTCGAGTTGTTCGCCCCTGGCGATCCGCTCTAACATTCTGTTACGTGTCTGGTTGCGTTGTTCACTGCGCCATTTTTCTGTGACATCGGTGCAACTGAAGAGATATTTGTTGTTAATGGCTGAGACCTGTGCAGCGATTCTTTTGATCGAGCCATCTCGGCAATAGATGGTACTTTCAGTAATAAAAGGCTCTGCTGAGGTGTGTTCACGGCCGGACCAGTCTACCCAGCGGCTGTTAATGTCATCATGGCTCTCGGCATCGGGGTAAGCTCTTCTGAACCAGGTATTTATGTTCGGTACATCTTCGAGGGTGTAGCCGAACATCCGGGTAAATTGATGATTAACATATTCAATATTACCTTCACGGTCACTCCAGCTGATACCCGATGGCGAATTGTCCAGCAGGTCCTTGATCTCAATGCGCTCTTTTTTACTATGTTGTAACGCCTGTTTCAGCGTCCGCTCTTTCATTGAGATCAGCGCGCTCTTAGCCAGAACCGTAGTGACCTGCACCAGGTGCTCTAACTGCTTTTCAACCTGCTCTTTTGGCATAACCGGTATCTGTTTTATCGCCGACAGATACTCCTCTTTGTTATAACCAAATTTTTCTGCCTGTTGTTCAAAATAGTTTAAATCGGGCGGCTCATGCAGCAGCTGGCCCAAAAAGAGAGTCGCAACAGGCTTACCCTCGATCATGATAGGAGTGGCATAGTCATACAGACCGTTCTTGCATTGCAAATAGCTGGCTTGTTCTCTATGGGTTTGTTTAATAAGAGAACAGTTACTTTCGATACACTGACGCTGTGATTCATCGTTAACGCGATGAAAGTGGGCGCAGGCATCGATCCAGCCCGCCTGCGTAATGAGTTTGCCATCCAGACCGACAAGGCCATTAGGAATGCCAGTTACCAGATAATAGCCTTCCAGAAGACTGGCAAAGCGACTGATATTGATCAGATCTTCGATACGATAAAAGTCACTGGAGCTATCAGCTGGGATTTTCTTCATCAGGTATGTCTCACGTCGCCTTGCAGATCGTGCTTATAATTCACACATAGCAGCATCAGATAAGCGACCGCCTGTAGTTTGTAGTCGCCAGTCTGTGACTGCTATGTTCTGTTTTATTTTTAGTTTAACTCATAATCCCGCTTTCTATGTTTCAGACAGGTGTGAGACAGCACCTAAACTCACCACTTTGAGTGCAAATTTTATACAGTTGGCAATAAAGGGTGGTCATCGTGGTTAACTGACAGCATCGACCGATGCAGTAATTAGCTCAGAGCTATGGTGCTTATTGGCGGCTCTTTTTACGCCCCTTTTTAAGCCCCCTTTCTTTGCAGCGTAAAACAGTTCATTTTTTTAGCGTCTGTCTTTAAAATGTCGCTTTCAAGAACCCCTTCAGTTACCTTTCTAGCCTTTGGCCCATGCATCGTTGCTGGGCATTTATGGAAACGTTAGCGCATGACAGATTTTGCCCGGCTTCAGTCACACTTTACCGCCCTGCGCAGCAACAAAATTTTTGAGCTGTTTGTTGTTGTCATCATTATCAGCTCGGCATTGCTGGTGGGTGCCAAAACCTACGAACTCTCACCGTTAGCAACCAATCTTGTCACCTGGATGGATTGGTTTATCACCATCTTCTTTCTGGTAGAGATTAGTATTCGTTTTCTCGGTGAGGAGCGTAAGACAGACTTCTTCAGAAACCCCTGGAACATTTTTGACACCCTGATAGTCACGGTCAGCCTGATTCCCATCAATAATACTGACCTGGCGCTGGTGGCGCGTCTGGTGAGGGTTTTCCGTGTGCTACGGATGATTTCAGTCATACCTGAGCTGCGCTTGCTATTAAACTCGCTAATTAAAGCGATGCCTCAACTGGGCTACGTTATCCTGCTGATGTTTATAATCTTTTATATCTACGCAGCAATCGGTAGCACGCTGTTTGAAAATATCAATCCGGTGCTCTGGGGCGATATCTCTATCTCACTGCTGACGCTGTTCCGGGTGATGACATTTGAGGACTGGACCGATGTTATGTATGAAACCATGGCGGTCTATAAGCTTAGCTGGATCTACTATCTGACCTTTATCTTCTTCACTGCGTTTGCTTTTCTCAATATGGTGATTGGCATCGTGGTAAACGTGTTAGAAGAGGAACATGCCAAAGTGAGAAGACAGGCGGCAATTGATGCCCATGAGCCAACCATTGCTGATCTGCAACAGCAGCTTGAGGAGATCAAGATACTGCTGAAACAGCAGGTAAAGTAGCCGTTTTGGGGGTATCCCTCATCTGATCTCTCTTTGTTGATTATCTGACGTCGCCCAACAACTCAGCAGCCCAGTCAGGCATGGGATCAATGTGTGAGGTCAGCACCTGCTGGCGGATGGTAGCAACCTGACGGAAAGGGTCGGTAGAGCTGGAATTATCCAGAATTCGCACCTGATCACACAACGGCAAGGCTGCGCGAACACATGCTGATGAGACCTGCCCCACGCACAAAGTTCCGTCGGTCCCGTTTAGCGACACGGCCGAAATCTTTCAGGTCGGCGTGACTGGGTCATCTTAATATAACGCGTATGAGCCAGCGGATTTTTTACTCTTGTCATTCATCTTTGCAAGCGCCGGTTTTTATTTCAGAAGAGAGGTTTTGTTAATATTGATAACAGCTAATATAGCTTGATTAAAAAATTCACAAAGACCAGACTCATCCGAAATAAAAACCAGACAGATAAAAAAACAGTGAAAAGATCCGCGTCAGAACCTGCTCTTTTACTCTGTGTATTGCTGGCGGATCACTTTCTTATTCAGCTTACCGACACTGGTTTTCGGTATCTCTGAGACCACGCTAACCTTTTCTGGTATCGCCCATTTGTTTATCCGGCCGCTTGTAACAAACTGCATTAGATGGGTCTGAACCGACGCAGCGTCAACCTTTTCGCCGGAGACAGGAACAATCAGAGCAAATGCCCGCTCGCCCCACTTCTCATCGGGGACGCCGACAACAGCAACTTCTGATACCTGCGGGTGCTGACTGATCAGGCTTTCTAATTCGATGGAAGAGATCCACTCGCCGCCGGTTTTAATGACATCTTTAATCCGGTCTTTAATCTCCAGCACGCCAGCAGCATCCATTGATGCGACATCGCCCGTATGCAGCCAGCCATTTTCCCATAGCTCGGCACCCTTTTCCGGCTCTTTGTAATAGCCCTGAGTTAACCAGGGAGCACGGACAACCACCTCACCAACAGAGTCGCCATCATGAGGCACATCGTTTCCTTCAGGGTCGACAATACGCAGATCGACCAGCGCATTGGGAACCCCGGCCTTAATGCGCAAGGGCATCTGATCGACCATGTCCCGTTCACGCTCTGGCGGTGGCATATGGGTCATGGTTAACAACGGACAGGTCTCTGACATGCCATAAGCGGTATGAAATAAAATGCCTTTATCGGCCATCTGTTGTGCCAGCGCCAGTGTCGGAGCGCTGCCACCCGTGACCATTTTCCAGCCATGCATATCGGTTGTTTGAGCTTCTTCGCAGTTGAGGATCATCTGCAGGACAGTCGGTACCCCGTGGGAAAAGGTGACCTTCTCTTCACGGTATAGCTTAACCAGTTTATTGGGTTCATAACGACCAGGATAAACCTGCTTAACCCCCAGCAAGGTGGCAATATAGGGGACACCCCAGGCATGCACATGAAACATCGGTGTCATCGGCATATAGACATCATCAGAGCGCAGCAGCGCCTGGCCATCATGAAGACCGAATGTTGCTGCCCCATTCATGGTATGCAGCACCAGTTGCCGGTGGGAGAAATATACCCCTTTGGGATTTCCGGTAGTCCCGGTGGTGTAAAACAGTGTTGCTACCGAGTTTTCATCAAAATCAGGAAACTCATAATGATCGCTGGCACCTTGCAGCAACGCTTCATATTCACCCACTGTGTTCAGGGATGTCGGGACGGGCTGTGACTCATCGGTCAGCTGAATATAGCCATCCACTTTTGGCAGGCTGGCAGATAGCTGCTCGGCAATGGCAACAAAGTCATCATGAACCAGCACCAGCTTATCATCCGCATGGTCCATGGTGTAACGGATCTGGTCCGGACTCAGGCGGATATTAACATGGTGCAGAATAGCGCCAATCATCGGTACGGCAAAATAGGCTTCCAGGTAGCGATGACTGTCCCAGTCCATGATCGCTACGGTATCACCTGGTCCTACACCGGCATTGGTCAGTACATGGGCCAGTTTACAGATGCGCTTATACAGGGTTTGATAGTCATAGCGGCACAGGTCGCTGTAAACGATCTCCTGTTCAGGATGATAGCGCTTGCCTGACAGTAGCAGGCTTTTAATCAACAGCGGGTATTGGTGGGCATTCAGAGCAGGTTCTATTATTTTTGTTTTCATTGTTGTTCCTTTGGTTTAATAAAAACGTCCTTCTAACACATGGCGTCTCGCTGAAATCGGGTTTTTGATTACTCCTTTTTATACCAGAATCGATCTTTAATAAAATAAATAATCGTAGTCTGTCAGGATACTTAAGATTTTGAAAGATATACAGTTATAAGCAATTGCAATCTCCAGTTCCGATTATCTAATCATTCGACACTCATCATGACAGCCGGTTCAGCACACTTTGTATTAAGGGCATTCAGGGGCCTGTCACAGATAAGTCACACTGAGTTCATAAGACTGTCATCAGCATGCATTACGCTGCTTATGTCGTAAAGGCTGAACAGGCGTGCTTATCGATCGTGGGTTGATAGGCAGAATAGTCGCAATGGCAGAAATACTGACTATTAAGGGCGCAGACTGGATACAGCTATTGACTTAAATCAAAGTTCTTAAGTTATTGATAATGATTATGAATAATTAAGACTTTGTCCTAGTTACATAGCCCGGGATAACCCTTACTATCTTCAACAAGTTCGGGGTGATCATGGATTTGATGACGGAACTCAGCAACGTAGCCAGATGGATTGCATGATGCAAAGGTTACATGGACATGGATGGCTGACTAAGGGAAAGTAGTATGGATACTACAACTCCCTTTTCTTTTTTCTCTTTTTCTCTTTTTCTCTTTTTCTCTTTTTCAGTATACAGACAGTATTGGTCTGCTTTTTCCAGCGCATATCTCCCAATATAAAATCACGGACTACTGAAACCGTTTTCCCTTGTGTTCAAGCCAGCCATTTGGATGGCGACCGCTGGGATCATGGTGCGTCCAGTGCACCACTCCCCCTTTATCATTCCACTCATATTCGCCGTTAAAACTAACGCTGTCACCTGATCTGAGAGTGTTCAGCCGTGGTGCAAGATCGATATTGTGGGCGATAAGAATGGTAATACCCGATGGTAATTCCAAAATAAAGCGCTGATGGCGGCTACCTTTAAGATCATCCGCCAATAGTTTCACCACCGTACCCGCGCCGCTAACCTGCAGATTACTCTGATGGTTCTGATAGGCATGCAGGATGGTTTTATCACCCTGCTGGGCAGAAGAGAGTTGCTGCGGCTCTGTTTCTGTTGCAGTCGAGCTATCCGGGAGAAACCGATAAAGGCTTGCAGCGATAATGACGCCGAAGAGCAGGAACAGTACAAATCGGGATCGCCGTTCAGGTTTGCTACGGGCACGGGGCGGCTGTTTATAACCTTTGGATGGCATTGGTTTTTGAGACGCCGTCTGCAAGTCCGGTTTTTGTCGCGACAGGCCTTCTATCTGAACATTCGTGGCCCGTAATCGTCCGGCACTATCCTGGACCGGCTGATAGTGGATGATATCGCCAACGCGGGGTTTGCGGCGAATATTGCCGAAGTCCCGTCGATGCACAAACAGATCTGCGCCTCCGGATGAAGGCGCTATAAAGCCAAATCCTCTCTCTTCTTTCCAGGTTTTAAGTACACCTGTCTGCAGAGGCATGAAAGATCTCTGTTTCAGCGTCAGTCATTTACCGGGTAATAGGGATCTGCATGTGGAAGGTAGAGCCTACCGCCGGGTCCGAGGTGACCGCCATGTGGCCCTGATGTTGCTCGGTAATAATGTAATAAGAGAAAGACAGATGCTCGCCGGTATCAAAACTATCCGCCTGTTCGCTGTTGCTGAAATAGGGTTCGAATAATCTCATCTGTTCTTCGCTGCTGAGGCCTGTGCCGTTGTGTTGAATTTTGATCCACATATTATCGTAACTCTCTGAAAGAATTATCTTTATGGTTGGCTCAACCCCCCCAACAGACATTTTCTTCTGGAGTGCAAGGCAGGCATGCCGGAACAGACTGAGGAAAACCTGCTGCAACTCCGTGATATAACAGGGCACCTGTGGCAGGTCTTTTTCTACCTGCCAGACCAGCTTAACCTGTTTAAACATCAGGCCGTCAGATACCGTGATCACCTCTTTGCCCAGGTTGACGGTATGCTCCATCACATCAACGATATCGGCCAGCTGCTTTTCGGAATGGCGGTTGCGAGCAAAGTTCAGCAGGTTGTGGATGATTTTAGATACCTGATCGCCTTTATCCGACATATCGCTGTATATAGATTCCAGCAGAGCCGTTTTGTCCTTACCGCTCTGCTGCTTGTCAGCCATAATGCTTTTAAAGCGTTTCAGGTCCATCAGAATGGCTTGCAACGGGATATTGATATCATGGGCCATTGACGAGGCCAGTTCGCCCATAAACGACATCTTATCGTTGTGGATCAGCAGGTTTTCCGCCGAGGTTTCCTTGGAAACATCGTCTACCAGAATAACAACACCGGGCTCAGTGCCTTTCAGCGGGTAAATAGTGATATCAAAATGGGATAAACTACGCAGACTCTGCTTCAGATGAATCGTTTTATTCTGTTCAATCGCCTGCTGAATATGCTCCGGCACAACGGTCATCGTGGGGTATGCATCCCAGAGAGTTTTACCCAGGGCTTTCTCTGCAGATACCCCCGAGACCTCCTCAACCCGCCGGTTCCACTGTGTAACCCGTCCCTCTTTATCCAAACCTACTAACATCAGGGGCATCGATGTCAGGATATCCTTGATATATGACTCGGATGAACGCAGCTGCTTGGCGGTAATAACGTGTTGCGCCACTTCTGATTCCAGCAGATGGTTGCTTTCCAGCAGTTTACGATTGGACTCTTCAACGGCGGCTGTGCGTTCGTGTACGCGCTGTTCCAGTTCATTTTTAATGGCCGTCAGCTCACGATTCGCCTGATGCGCCCGGCGACTGTATATCAGCAGATAAATCGCGGTTATCGTGAGAATGATAATGAGTGTGCCACTGCTGAAATTGGCGAGGTGTTGCCACTTGGTTTTACCATTTTCATCTTTAAACCAATCGATGGCGGCACTGGCCCATGAACTCTGCAGGCACAGAGCAAGTACAAAGAAAGCTTGTTTAATCATATGTTTCGCTAACTAATCCTGATGGAGAATAATGGCGGCGCTGCGAACCGGTCAGAGAAAGGTTACCTGAACTAATCCGGTGTCTTAACGCTTAAGTACTGATATTTAATTCTGCCCTATTCTATAGAATCTGGCTGAAATTTCTTTATTTACATCGTTTGTTTTTGCCTTTGATCGATCAGAATTGATGCATACTGATCAATTTTTATCATATTTTACCGGAGAGATGCTCAGTGTCCCCTCCCGGCAAAGCGTTATGTGTGTATAAACATCTGTTCAAACTGCTTAATATTCTGCTGAATATAGTCCAGAAATGCCTGCATCGCGGGTGTCGGATGTTTGGCCTGCGGATGCACCACACAGAAACTCCGTCGCAGTGGAAACCCCTCAATAGAGAGCACTTTTAATCGTCCCAGTTCCAGTTCTGAAAGAATGCTCAGCCGGGGTAGAACCGCAACCCCAAGCCCGGCAATCACCGCATGTTTAACCGCATCATTAGAGCCTATTTCTATGCTTGGCGAAAATCGCAGCCGACGTTGCTGGCAATGCTGTTCCAGCGCCAGCCGACTGCCAGACCCCGGCTCTCTGGCGAGCAACTGACTATCAAGGAAGGCCTGGGGAGTAATTGTTTTTTGCTGCAATAACGGGTGTTCATTGGGTACAACCGGTACCATTTCATTATCCAGAAAAGGCAGTGACACCAGTGGCTTATCGGTGGGTACCATGCCCATGATGACGAGATCATCATTATTTTCATTCAGCCGTTGCAGTGCCGTCGCCCGGTTAACCACCTTCACGCGGACACTGATCTTAGGATGCAGATCGAGAAACGCCCGCAGCAGATACGGCACCATATATTGCGCTGTATTCACGGCCACCAGTCTTAATTCCCCGGCAACATTCCCCTGTAATTCAGCCAGATCAGTTTGTAGCGCTGAGAGTTCGAGAAACACTTTATCGATACTGAGTGCCAGGCGCTCGCCCGCTGCGGTACAAAACAACCGTCTGCCAACATACTCAAACAGCGGCTGATTCAGTGCCTGTTCCAGTTGCCGGATCTGACTGCTGACCGCCGGCTGGGTCAGCCCGAGAAGGTCTCCGGCCCTGCTGTAGCTTTGCTGTTCATACACCGCTTTAAATACCTGCAGTTGTCTGAACGTCAGGCGGCCGACGATTTTTTGAATGGAGAGTGGCATTCAACGGGTCTCTTGTTAATTTATTTAGCTTTTGTTTGCCAGGTTTTACTTACTTAGTTTGCCGAGTTCACCTTATCTATAAGTAATACCTTATAGATAAACTAAAAAATATCAATTTCTACTTATCACTATTAGCGACTAGGATCTCTATACACACTTACGGCAAAGAGCCGGAGGCAGAGGAGAGTTTCATGATCAAAAAAGTACTGATCGCTAACCGTGGGGAGATTGCGGTACGTATCGTTCGCGCGTGTGCCGAAATGGGTATCCGTTCAGTGGCGATCTATACCGAACCTGACCGCTATGCACTTCATGTGAAGCGCGCCGATGAGTCCTATTCTATGGGCGACGATCCATTGGCGGGTTATCTTGATCCACGGCGAATTGTCAACATGGCACTGGAAACCGGCTGTGATTCGATTCACCCCGGTTACGGTTTTCTTTCTGAAAATGCGGAGTTTGCCCGCCTCTGCGAAGAACAGGGTATCGCCTTTATCGGACCTAAATCCGAGGTTATCCATAAGATGGGCGACAAAACCCAGGCGCGTGATTCGATGCGCGCTGCCGGTGTACCCATTACTCCGGGGTCTGAAGGCAACCTTGCGGATGTTAATGAAGCGCTAAGCCTGGCGGATGAGATCGGTTATCCGATCATGATAAAAGCGACGTCCGGTGGCGGTGGCCGTGGTATTCGCCGCTGTGATACCCCGCAAGAGTTAAAGTTGCAGTATCCTCGGGTTATCTCCGAAGCGACCAAGGCATTTGGTTCGGCCGAAGTGTTTATGGAAAAGTGTATCGTTGATCCGCGCCATATTGAGGTGCAGATTCTGGCAGATAGCCACGGTAACGTAGTGCATCTGTATGAACGGGACTGTTCGATTCAGCGACGCAACCAGAAATTGATTGAGATCGCCCCCAGCCCACAATTAACACCGGAGCAGCGCCAGTATATTGGTGGCCTGGCCGTGAAAGCCGCTGAGGCCGTCGGTTATGAAAATGCCGGTACGGTTGAGTTTTTGCTGACCGGTAATCAGGTTTACTTCATGGAGATGAACACCCGGGTGCAGGTGGAACATACTATCACCGAGCAGATCACCGGCGTGGATGTGGTCCGTGAACAGCTACGCATCGCCTCGGGGCTGCCGCTGAGTTATCGTCAGGAAGATATCTCCTATCGGGGTTTTGCCCTGCAGTTCCGCATCAACGCGGAAGACCCGAAAAACGATTTTCTGCCCAGTTTTGGCCGTATCACCCATTATTACGCACCGGGTGGCCCGGGCGTGCGGGTCGATACGGCGATCTATACCGGTTATGAAATACCGCCCTACTACGACTCCATGTGTCTGAAACTGGTGGTCTGGGCGCTTACCTGGGAAGAAGTTGTCGCCCGGGGACAGCGGGCACTGGATGACATGCGTCTGCGGGGTATTAAAACCACAGCAAACTATTACCAACAGATTCTCAAGCATCCTGATTTTCAGGCGGCAAACTTCAACACCAGCTTTGTACCGAACCATCCGGAGCTGTTGAATTATTCCGATAAACGCCACCCCAGCGAAATGGCACTGGCGGTTGCGGCAGCGATTGCTGCCCATGCGGGCTGGTAACGCGTGTGCGCGTATCGACCCGTTTGTCTGCCAGCTAAAAACTAATTTCAGCTAACCGCCAGGGCGGTTGCAGGAGAAAATACAGTGAGTACTGCCACTATGAATCAAGCAAAGAAAATAGAAGTCACCGATGTGATTCTACGGGATGCCCACCAATCCCTTATCGCTACCCGTATGCGCACCGAGGATATGTTGCCGATCTGTGAAAAACTGGATCAGGTAGGTTACTGGTCTCTGGAAGTCTGGGGCGGCGCAACCTTTGACGCCTGCGTACGTTTTCTTAAGGAAGACCCATGGGAGCGCCTGCGTCAGTTACGTGAAGCACTGCCAAACACCCGGTTGCAGATGTTGCTGCGGGGACAAAACCTGCTTGGCTACCGCCATTATGCCGACGATGTGGTCGAAGCCTTTGTTGCTAAAGCGGCGCAGAACGGTATCGACGTGTTTCGTGTTTTCGATGCGCTGAATGATATCCGCAACCTTGAAACCGCCATGAAAGCGGTTAAAAAAGCGGGTAAGCACGCTCAGGGCACTATCTGCTACACCACCAGTCCCGTGCATACGCCTGAACTATTTGTCAAACAGGCGATTGCGATGCGGGACATGGGTGCCGACTCTATCGCTATTAAAGATATGGCCGGATTGCTAACGCCTTATGCAACCTATGATCTGGTGGCGGCACTGAAAGCAGAGCTGGATTTACCGATTGTGGTACACAGCCACTCCACCGCAGGGCTTGCACCCTTGTGCCAGCTGAAAGCGATTGAAGCCGGCGCCGACCGTATCGATACAGCCATCTCCTCCTTTGCGAATGGCACCAGCCATCCCGCTACCGAAGGTCAGGTGGCGGCTTTGCGGGGCACGCCTTACGATACCGGTCTGGACCTGGAGCTGCTGGCTGAGATTGCGGATTACTTCCGCGAAGTCCGGAAAAAGTATCACCAGTTCGAAAGTGAATTCACCCGCGAAGATGTCTCTGTACAGATCAACCAGGTGCCCGGCGGCATGATGTCCAATCTGGCTAATCAGTTAAAAGAGCAAAACGCACTGGATAAAATCCGCGAAGTATTCGCCGAAATCCCACGGGTGCGTAAAGACCTCGGTTACCCTCCTCTGGTGACGCCAACCTCACAGATCGTTGGCACTCAGGCGGTTTACAATGTGCTTGCCGGTGAGCGTTATAAAACCATCACCAATGAAGTGAAACGCTACCTTCAGGGCGGTTATGGTGCAGCCCCGGCTGAAGTGAATGCACAACTGCAGAAGCAGGCTATCGGGAATGAAAGTGTTGATGTTGGCCGCCCTGCTGATCTGCTGAAGCCTGAATTAAACAAGCTGCGTGAAGATATCGGCGATCTGGCACTGTCTGAAGAGGATGTGCTGACGTTTGCTATGTTCCCCGACCTGGGGCGTGAATTCCTGCAACAACGGGCAGAAGGTACATTACAGCCAGAGGAACTGTTACCGGTAGATGCAGACAAAGGATCGAAGCTTGGGCCTGCGGCAGCATCTGAGTTCAAAATCGAGGTTCACGGTGAGGTGTATGACATTGCGGTTACCGGTGTGGGTGAGTTTGGTACCGGCAAACGTAAGATCTATATGTCATTGGATGGCTTGCCGCAGGAGGTTATCTTTGAACCGCTTAACGAATTTGTTGCTGAAGGCGGCCCAGGGCGTAAAAGCGCCAATCAGCCGGGTCATGTGACCACGGCGATGCCGGGTAACATCTTCGAAGTACTGGTCAAAGAAGGTGACGTTGTCGAAGCCGGTCAGGCGATTCTGGTGGCTGAAGCGATGAAGATGGAGATGGAGATCCACGCCAACATCGCGGGCACTATCAAAGCGATCCACGTTGCCAAAGGTGACCGTGTCACCCCTGGCGAAGTGCTTGTTGAAATCGAGTAAGGTTGTACTTTAAAGCTATTTTAAACGTACTTTCAGTCCATGTTATCAGTCGGTTATGGGTGGCTCACCCATAACCGCTTATGTTCACGACCAATATAAAACCAAGAGGGCTTATTACGTGGATAAAATAGTAAAAGGCGTTATTAATTTTCGCCAGAACGTCTACCCGGAGCATAAAGACCTGTTTGGCTCTCTGGCTGATGGCCAGAGCCCCGAGGTATTATTCGCGACCTGCTCCGACTCACGTATTGATCCGAACCTGGTGACCGGTACCGATCCCGGCGATCTGTTCATCTGCCGCAACGCTGGCAACATTATCCCACCACACAGTAACGAAACCGGCGGTATGACCGCATCGATTGAGTACGCTGTCGCTGTGCTGGGAGTGCGCCATATTATCATCTGCGGCCATACTGACTGTGGCGCGATTAAAGGTGCCCTGGACATGAATGCACTTAACGGCCTGCCCCATGTGAAAGAGTGGCTGGGCCACTGCCGTTCGGCGATGGAAATTGTGCGCGAACGTCATGATATTCCTCTTGATCAGCCGGTCGGTCATGAATATCTGAATGAAGCCATTGAAGAAAATGTCCTGCAGCAGGTGCAGCATATCCGCACTCATCCGGTTGTTGCCGCCAAACTGGCAACAGGAAAAATAGAAGTGCACGGCTGGGTTTATGATATCAAGAGTGGCTCGATTCGTTGCTGCAAGCATAACGACTCGTTCTTCAGAAGTTTCGATGAGCTCTATGCTGATCTGATTGAAAAAGTTCAGGATTAATCTCTACCTGTTTTCCTAATCGTTTTGTGTTCCCAATATTTGCGCCTTGCTGGTTTAAGAAGGCGCTTTTTTTATTCGCCTCATATGCGTGCTCACATACTGACACCACCCCTATCCTGACGATGTCGCCTGCTCTTGCCGCAACCGTTTGACGGGTTGTTCATCGATAAAGATATGGATGACAGCGGTCAGAAAGGCGAGCCCGGAGGCCGCCCACCATACGGTGCTGTAACTTCCGGTCTGATCAAACATATACCCACCAATCCAGACACCGGTAAATGACCCTAACTGGTGGTTCAGAAACACGATGCCGTAGAGCGTGCCCATATGTCGCAGGCCAAACATCTGCGCGACCAGCCCTGAGGTTGCCGGCACCGTCGCCAGCCAGAGAAAGCCGGTTGCGATTGAAAACAGATAAACGCTTGTCGTGCTGATGGGCAGCAGCATAAAGAGCGCGATAACCACTGCGCGCAACGCATAGATAATGCCCAGCAGCTTTTTCTTCGAATAACGCCCGGACCAGGAGCCAAATAACAGACAGCCAAAAATATTAAACAAACCGATCAGTGAAAGACTGGTCACCGCCACGGCGCCATCAAATCCCTGGTCAGCCAGAAACGAAGGCATGTGCACGGTAATAAAGGCGAGCTGGAAACCACAGACAAAAAAACCGGCGATCAGCAACCAGTAATGCAGATGCCCTCCCGCTTCCTGCAGCGCTGCTGTTAATGGTTGCACCGATGTTTCCTGTGCTGTGTCTGTGGTTTCATTGATACGACGAAACGGGGTTGCCAGAATAATCATCATCAACGCGCCTGCCACCATCAGCAGGAGTGCGGAGTGCCAGCCATACAGAGAAATAAACGCCTGCGCTATCGGGATCACCAGCAACTGCCCTGCCGAACCTGCTGCTGTTCCCAGCCCCAGTGCAAACGCACGTTTTTCGGGCGCTACCATCCGTGCCAACGCGGGCAGAATAACGCCAAATCCGGTGCCAGCGATGCCCATGCCAATAAGAATGCCTGCGCCGCTGTGCAGACTCCAGACACTGTCTGTCGTGGCGGTGATATAGAGCCCCAGAGCATAGACTGCAGCACCGCCAACCAGCGTTCTGAAGGTGCCAAAACGGTCGGCGAACGCTCCGGTAAAGGGTTGAAAAAGCCCCCAGCAAAGATTTTGCAGGGCCAGAGAAAACGCGAAGACCTCACGGCCATAGCCAAACTCGCTGGATATCGGCGCCATAAAGAAGCCCATTGAAGAGCGCAAACCAAAGTTAATTGCCAGAATCAGACAGGCGGCAACAACAAACAGGCTCAGCAGTTTTACGTGGTGGGTATTCAGGGCAGCAGGCATAACATCCGGTTCGCTTCAGGTTCAGCATGGTAAAGTCATTCAGATGATTATAAGAACAGCGAAACCTGGCTGACAGATACAGATCATGGCCAAAACCTGACGAAACTGATGTCTTATCAGCAGATTATTCCTGCCCGGCCACTACGTCTGTCCGGGTAAGACCGTTGCCAGGTTTAACGCTGTGCCACAGTGAAATGCCCGGGGTTGTTGCGTGACGGGGTCGATAAAACGCAGCTGCTGCGCTAATAGCTGTAACGGCTGAGCGAAGTTGTCCGACGCTTTTGGCTGTAATACCGGATAAAACGGGTCATACAGAATGGGCCACCCCAGGGTTTGCATATGCACCCGCAATTGGTGGGTTTTACCTGACACCGGTTCTAGTTCAAACAGCGCCAGGTCATTCAGCCGCGCTGTACAACGCATTCGGGAATGGCTGTTGGCGTCCCCTGGCACCACTTGCATCAGAAAGCGTGGGTCGGCTGGTTGCAAGCGATTGATGACTTCCCAGTGCTGCCCGCTCACCGGTTCGTCACTGCCTGCATCAATCCGGGCAATTGCCTGATAGATTTTACTAACCTGCCGGTGGGCAAACAACTGGTGATAAAGATGACGGCTGTCGGGATTAAGCGAAAACATCACCAGGCCTGAGGTAGCCCGGTCAATCCGGTGAACCGCCTGCAGGGTATGCACCCCGGTTTTCATTCGCAGGCGGTTTTGCAGGCACTCATTGACATAACGTCCACCGGGTGTAACCGGCAGAAACGGCGGCTTATACGCAACCAGAATGTTGGCGTCTTCATATATCACCGTTTCGTCAAACGGAATGACCGGCTCATCATCTACTTCACGATAGTAATAGACCCACTGCTGCGGTTGGTAGGGTGATGCTGACGTAATCAGGCTGCCATCATGCCAATGCAGTTTGCCGCTCCCGGCCCGTTGCCGCCACACCTCTGCGTCAATCTGCGGAAACTTATCAATCAGATACTCCAGAACGGTATCAACCCCAGGGTTGATGTCTGGCAGCATCACTTTAGAGGGGTATTTAGAGATCGACATCGTCCATTCCCCCACTGCGGTTACATCGCTTCATACAGCCCCACTGATCATCACTTTAGCCACTCCGGGTCCGGCTGCCATTCGGCAATCCAGCCGGGAAGCGCCGCTGCCACCATCGGCGCAGCGATGCCATAACCCTGCGCCAGTTCACAGCCCATCGCCAGCAACTGTGTCCCATGAGCAGTCGTTTCAACCCCTTCCGCGATAACTCTGCGATTAAACGCCGCGGCTAATCCAATTATACCCGCCACAATAGCCCGGTCTGCCGGTTTTTCCAGCATCTCCTTAACGAAGCTCAGGTCAATCTTGATCAGGTCAACCGGAAGACGCTGCAAATAGGTCAGCGAGGAGAACCCGGTACCGAAGTCATCGAGCGCAAAACTAACACCAAGGTTACGACAGGCACGCATTATGGCAGAAACATCGGCGATATCACCCAGTGCGCTGGTTTCGAGTATTTCCAGTTCCAGTGAACGGGGTTCTACATCAGGATGCCTGCCCAGCGCTGTTGCGAGCTGGGTGGCAAAGTCTGCCTGCTGCAGCTGAAGTGCATCCACATTAACGCTGACCGGAATCTTTAAGCCCATCGCACTCCAGTCAGACATCTGCGTCAGCACTGTCTCAATGACCCATGCGCCTATTTCCTGATTGAGCGGATGATTTTCAATGATGGGCAGAAACTCTGCGGGCAGTGTTAAACCGCGCTCGGGATGCTGCCAGCGGATCAAAGCCTCTGCACCGACAACGCTACCTGTCTTCATATTCACTTTAGGCTGGTAATACAGGACAAACTCATCATGTTTGAAGGCATGTTCTATCTGTTCAATACTCGCACGCTGTGTTTTGACCGACTCATCATGGTCGACATCAAACAGGTGATAGCGATTCTTGCCCATCTGTTTAGCGGCATACATTGCCTGATCGGCATGCCGGATTAACTGATCCGCTTCGGCGCCGTCCTGTGGGTAGATAGTAGCGCCAATACTGGTGGATATTTGCAGTATGACGTCGCCCACCGTGACCGGACTCGCCGCCGCGACCAGTAAGCGCTCTAAGATCAACTCACATTCATGTTTTTTTTCTAAATCGACGAGTACGGCGACAAACTCATCACCCCCGATACGTGCCAGGGTATCACCGTCGCGCAGGACCTCACCCATCCGGCGTGACAGTTTGATTAACAGTTCATCGCCCATATCATGCCCATGGGCATCATTAATAGCTTTGAAACCATCTAAATCAAGGTAAACGACCGCCAGTAACTGCTCTCGCCGGTTAGTTTGAGTCATCGCCTGACGCAGGCGGTCGGCCAGCAGCACCCGGTTAGGCAGATTAGTCAGCGCATCATAATGCGCCACATGCTCGAGTTGTTGCTGGTACTGTTTCATCTGTGTGATATCAGAGAACAGCGCAACATAATTACTGATCTGGCCATCGGCATCAGAAACGGCGCTGATTGTTACCAGTTCGGCGAAGAGTTCACCATTTTTGCGCTGATTCCAGAGTTCACCAACCCAGTGCTTTTCATTAATTAAAGACGCCCACATCTCAGCATAAAACGCGTCTTCATGGCGATCTGATTTAAGTATGCGAGAGTTACATCCCAGGATTTCACTACGGCTATAACCGGTAATGTGGCTAAAGGTATCATTAACTTCAATAATGTTACCCTTCACATCGGTGATCATGATGCCTTCACGCGCATGAGTAAACACACTGGCAGCCAGGCGCAGCTTCTCTTCTACTTCTTTTTGTTCAGTGATATCAATAAACTCGATGACGCGGGCTTTAGTGTTTTTATAGGTAACATTTTTACCCTTCACGGTCAGCGGTATTCTCGAGCCATCCTTGCGTATACCAACCACTTCATAGCTGCCGTCGTAGCCGTTTCGTATATTGCTGACTACCTGATCCAGATATTCCGGGGCGATAAGTTCCAGACCATTCCTTCCGATCAGCTCGTCATAAGTGAAACCGGTGATGTCACTCAACCCTTTATTACATTCCATAATCACGCCCTGATCGTGAATTACAATACCGCCATAAGCAGCATCACTGAGGGCTTTGAAGCGCTCTTCACTCTCAATCAGGGTGGTCTGCGCGATAGCCATCTGACGATAAAAGCGATGCAGGTTGTAGGTGATAAACCAGGCAGCAGCCAGCAATGCGAATGCGGCGATGAGCACCGGCATAACCCAGACTGGCAGATGATTGGGACGTGCTGCATCATAGATAAAGCCATCCAGCGAATCATCGGTCTGCACCAGACCGGCTTTAACAAAAGCCGCAGCCATATGCTGCCAGCGACCGGGATTCATATGGCCGATTTCAATCAGGTCAGGCAGAATCAACTGCCGCATCGCGGCCGCTTCAAAGCGCAGATGCTCGCGGGTTTTATTCACCTGATATTTAGTGATCAGCAGATCGATTATCTCTTCAGGATGATCCATCGCATAGTGCCAGCCCTTCAGTGTTGCACGCCGCATCGCCATTACCCGCTGCGGGTGGTCCCTCAGTTCTGCCTCGGTGGTGAATAAAATATCACTATAAAAATCAATCTGATAAGTCGTTGGGTCGATGATGTTGTAGGGAATATTATGCTGCTTCAGAAAATAGGGTTCGTTAGTTGAGTAAGCATTGAAGGCATCGACTTTGCCAGAAATCAGGTCATCAAGCTGATAGCTGCTGGGCATAATATTAACCTGGGATAACGCTATTCCCTCACTGAGGAACATGGCCATAAAATCAGCATCTGATCTCTTGTCAGCCAACATCACTTTTTTGCCAATCAGATCATGTATGGATTTAATACCGGAGCTCTGCAAAACCAGCAGAATTGAGGGTGAGTGCTGAAATATGGCGGCAAGAGCAACCAGAGGTTCGCCCTGCAGGCGCTGATAGAGAATTTCACTATTCCCCTCGCCATACTGGGCTCTCCCCGACAGCACTTCTGATACCGGCTGATGCTCAGGGTCTCCGGCATGAAGCCGGACGTCGATACCCTCTTCCTTGTAGAAACCTTTTTCCAGTGCGGCATAGTAGCCAGCAAACTGAAACTGGTGGTGCCAGCGCAACTGCAAATCGACCACGTTTTCCGATGGTGACGTCACGGCAATGGCGGACGACATCCATAGAGACAAAGCAAACCCGAGACATAAAGTTATCGTGCGTCTCATAAAACCGTCCTGGTCAGTGATGCTGTAGTTCTCAAATATATACCGCGATAAATAATCGTTCTTCAGGAAGCACTGGTGGGGCTTTTAGCTGCATGCGGTTTTTTTCAGGCGAGAGATGCGTCTTTAGCTGAGTCAGATTGTGTGCAGAATCCGGAATGGCTTCCGGGAAAATGTTTTTTGTCATCACAATAACGTCCTGCAGTTGTTCTACCGTCGGGTTAAAGCCTGACTATTTACAGCGTCGGAGGCATTTGATTTCAGGCAGTTAACGCGCTTACCGGATCTCTGCCGCCTACGAAACGGACTATACCGCAGTTATCCGTTTGATTGCTATGCGCAAATCGTCTGATCCCCGGTTAACCGATCAACTTCAATCATAATGGGTTCGGCCATCGGCCAGTGCAGCGGCTAACTGTTCGACTGAGCGGCTGATCTCATCGGTATTCAGGGCACCAAATCCAAACCGCAGATGCGTCGATACAATATCGTCATCGGTATACAGGGTACTCAGGGTTGAGTCTTTACCGGGTAAGCCGGTTAACTTTTTGCCCTGGGTAAGCTTAGAGATATCTACCCAGATGGCCATACCGCCTGTCGGCAGGGTAAATGAGACCTTCTCACCAAACACCCGGAGAAACTCGGCGGCGGCGAAGTTTCTCCGCGACTCATACTGCTTTCTGGTTTTGCGAATATGACGCCTGACCTCCCCCGATTCCATCAGCATCGCCAGTACGATCTCAGATAATGTGTTGCCCTGTCTGTCAATCAGCACAACCTCCTGCGCTACCCGCTCGATAAACTGAATATCTGCAGCGATATAGCCAAGCCTCAGCCCCGGGGCAAACACCTTTGACATCGAACCTATATGTAAAACGTTCTCTGAATTAGGCAGACTGGCAAGCGGCGGAATAGGATTCGTCTCATAGTGAAATTCATGGTCATAATCGTCCTCCAGTACCGCAAAGCGGAACTCTTTGGACAGCTCTAACAGTGCCAGCCGCCTCACCATGGGCAAACAAACGGTGGTTGGGTATTGATGGTGGGGGGTCACATAGATGGCGGCAACCGCATGTTCCACTAAGATCTGCCGCAAATGGTCGATGTCCAGCCCCTGGTGATCGAGTCGGCATTTCAGGACCTTAAAGCCATTCGACTCAAAGGCGGCTTTCGCGGGTAAATAGCAGAGATCTTCCATGATGATGGCACCTTTGTTCGGGTCCAGCACCCTCGAGGCGAGGTAAATACCCATCTGACTGCCCCTGACGATGCAAATCTCTGCGGCAGAGCAATTCATAAACCGGTCACCGCATAACATTTTCGCCACCGAACTGCGCAGTTCGACAGTGCCTCTGGGATCACCATATCCCAGCTTTGAACGACGGCTAAGATCGACACACACCCGCCGGTAGGTTCTGGCGAGTAACTCATACGGAATCAGCCGGGAGTCCGGGGTGCCGTCATTGGTCACCTGTATTTCGCTAAAAGAGCTGACGGCATCCTGATAGAGGGTTTCAACCAGTTCGGAGGTTGGTCTGGTCTTCTGAGTGCTGTTTACCAGACGTTTATCGGAGGCAGACAGCCCCTGCTCTGGCAGGGTATCTGAAACAAAGGTACCCGATCGGCTGCGCGAGACCAGCCATCCCTGAACTTCCAGTTCTTCATACACCTGCTGGACTGTTTTTCGATTAATCCCCAGCTGTTGTGCTAACGAACGGGTACCGGGAAGCAGACTACCCGGTGCGATACGCCCCTCTTTGATATCAGTTGTCAGCTTGTTGAGCAGTTTGGAATGCAGGGTTTTACCGGAACTCTCTTCCAGCCAGAACTGCATCTCCCATGGCCTTAACATAGGTTCCCTCTTTCTACTGGACCATACTCTTTCTTCTGGACCATAAAAGTTATCATATCTGGATCTTATTTAAGGTCCAGTTTAGCGATACCTTTCTCCCATTGTCAAAGCAAAGACTAAGGAGAAACCATTGAAGACAGCGACCCGGACAAAAAAAGAGCTGATGCAGACCGCTCAAAGCGATATGCACCAACATATTCAGGACATCGATCTGAGCGATCGTGAAAAACTCGCGCTGACCTGTCGCATCCTGTTCGATAAAGGCCATGATTCCGGCCTGGCCGGACAGATCACCTGCAGGAGTGACCATCCAGATACCTTTCTGACGCAGCGGTTTGGTTTGGGCTTTGACGAGATTACCGCCCAGAACCTGATCGCGGTCGACCAGGATCTCAAACCGCTGAACGGTGAAGGGATGGCCAATCCAGCCAACCGTTTTCATACCTGGATCTATCACGAGCACCCGGACGTTAACTGCATCATTCATACACACCCGACCTATGTTGCAGCCCTGTCCATGCTGGAGGTGCCATTAGTTATTTCGCAAATGGACACCTGTGGTTTGTACAACGATTGCTCATTTGTGCCGGACTGGCCGGGCGTGCCTGTTGGCAATGAAGAAGGCACGTTAATTTCTGCTGCACTGGGGAATAACCGCGCAGTATTTCTCGCCCATCATGGCCAGCTTGTCACCGGCCGCACTATCGAAGAAGCGTGCAATCTGGCCATTCTGATTGAGCGGGCGGCAAAACTTCAGCTATTGGCTATGGCCGCGGGTGAGGTCAGGCCACTGCCTCATGAGCTGGCTCAGGAGGCGCATGACTGGGTCTCTACAGATAAACGAAACAAGGTCAATTTTGCCTACTACGTCAGGCAGGCCCTGAAACACCACAACGACTGTATATGAGGAAAATGTATGAACTTATCAGGCATTATTGGTTATCCGGTTACGCCATTTAACCATGACAACAAAAGCGTTGATCTCGACAAGCTGGGTGTCGTCATCGATATTTTACTCGAAGCCCGGGTCGATGGCATCGCGGCTTTAGGCAGTGCCGGTGAAGCCGCCTATCTGAGCGAAGCGGAATGGCAGCAGGTTGCCGACTATACCGTTAAGCATGTTGCCGGAAAGGTACCTGTTGTTATCGGCATTGCCGAACTTACAACAGAACAGGCGGTAACATACGCCAGACATGCTCACAGTATCGGGGCAGACATGATCATGCTCTCCCCCTTCTCTTACTATAAGCTGAGTGAGGATGAGATCTTTCGGCACTACGAAACCGTCTCAAACGCCACGCCGTTGCCGATTATGATCTACAACAACCCGGCAACCTGCGGTGTTGATATGTCGCCAGAATTCATGCTGAGCATGGTCGCGAATATCCCCAACGCGTGCATGATCAAGGAAAGCACCGGTGATATACAGCGCATGCATAAAATCTTCACACTGTCTGATGGTAAGGTGCCCTTTTTTAACGGCTGTAATCACATGGCACTGGAAGCACTCAACGCGGGAGCAAGCGGTTGGTGTACGGCAGCCCCCTGCCTGATTGGTGATCAGCCAAAGCAGCTGTTTGAGGCGGTTAAAGAGGGTAAAAATGAAACAGCCCGTGAACTGTTTTATCAGCAGTATGCCTTTCTTGAGTTTATCGTGACTTCAGGGCTGGCTGCGGCGGTTAAATCCGGACTTGCGCTTCAGGGCGTTAGTGCGGGAGACCCCCGAAGACCACTGTTACCCTTAGGTGAGTCTGCACAGAAACGCCTTAGCGCTATGCTGGCAGATCTGACTTAAGCCAGACTAGCAGAAAGGGCTTGCCGCTTAGCAATGCAGGCCTTTTCTTTTATTACTCAGCGCCAGAATGGCACCGACAATCACCTACACACTATCAGGAAAACACAAAACGTATTATTAACTGCGACTGACAATGACCCGCTTTAAACGACGACTATAGAGAATGTAGATGCCGCTTGTCACGATCACCAGAGTGCCACACAGCGTCATCAGATCGGGCTGTTCACCAAAAATAACCACCCCCATTATCAGTGCAAATACTACCCGGGAATAACGAAACGGGGCGACCACTGAAACTGACCCAGAGCGCATCGCTACTGTCAGTGCATTATAAGCGATGACGCCAGACAGAATAGCAGCCAACAACGTGAGAGCCGACACAGAATCAATGACTAAGCCATCATCTTCAAACAGTGAGAGGCAGATGCCCGCCGCGATTAATACCAGAAAGCCATAGAAGCCCAGTTGAAAATTGGACAGTCTGGGGGAAGCCGCCCGGGTAGCAAGGTCTCGTCCGGCAAACCCAAGCGTGCTGACCACGGCAAACAGCGATGCCGGATTAAACTCAGCGGGACCGGGACGGACAATCATCAGTACGCCAGCAAAGCCTGCAAAAATAGCTATCCAGTGCGCTGCGGAGATCTTTTCATTCATATATATCGCAGCGCCCAGCACCACCACTAACGGGGTTGCCTGCAAAATAGCGGAAGCGCTGGAAAGTGGCATTAAGATGATAGCAAGGGCAAAAAACGAGCGGCCGATAATTTCACAAACACACCTGACCAGCATCGCTTTACTGAGAACATCTGCCGATACCATGGCTTCACCTCTGGACTTCATCAAACCGAGAAACACCAGCGCACCGCCGATACCAAATATCAGCACGGCACAACCCCGGCGGCACTTTTTATACAGCTATCTTCCAGCGTAAATGCTGCCATCGACAGGAGCATATAGAGACTCCCTTTTAAGTTTGCAGCGTTAACATTGGCTGCAGCTTTCTGAGAGGGTGTCATTGAATAGGATTACCTGATAAGTGAGGTGGTCTCGGCAGCACTATTTGCCGACAATACCGCTATGATCATAAAGTGGTCATCATTCCGGCCAGATAATGAGGCCTGGAGCGCTGATATAAGTCCGTGACAGGCTAATTTAATCGCTGTTCATGGGATAGGGTCAGATGGTTAAAATTGGATAGAGACAGCGCTGTTGCAGCGCATTGATGCACTTTTTACGGAAAATTTACGCCGGTCAGTGTTTTTAGCATCGCTTATTTACAGCATTCCGACGGACAATCAGATTATGGATTCTTGAGGTAGCACCGCAATGATTAAGCTTTTTCGCCCGGTACTCTATGTTTGCGGAGTATTGTCACTAATCATGGCAGCGTTGATGCTGATACCGGCGGGCTATGCTTTCTATATCAGTAAAGACCCGGAACTGATGACCTTTTTAGTGTCTGCCGGTCTGAGCACAATACTGGGCATTGTTCTGATTTTACTGTTCAGGGCTGCCTCCTTTACCCTGACCTCCCGCCAGCTCTACCTGTTAACGACCAGCAGCTGGATGCTGTTATCATTTTTAGGCGCTCTGCCGCTGATGCTCTGCCAGCACCCACTCTCACTCTCTGATGCCGTGTTTGAATCGGTGTCGGGTATCACCACCACCGGGTCAACTGTGTTGAGTGGTTTACAGAATCTTCCGCCCAGTCTGCTGCTATGGCGTTCCCTGCTTCAGTGGTTAGGTGGATTAGGTGTTATCGGTATGGCGGTCACCATTCTGCCCTTTTTGCGTATCGGTGGTATGCGCCTGTTCCAGACCGAGTCATCGGACTGGGCCGAAAAAACCCTGCCCCGCTTTCACGAACTGGCCAGAACCCTGTTGTTCAGCTATCTGCTGATTACCACACTGTGTGCTCTGAGTTACTGGGCTGCGGGAATGAACGCCTTTGATGCGGTCAACCATGCGTTTACCACAGTGTCTACCGGCGGTTATGCCACCGATGACCGGTCAATGGGGCGGTTCGGACCAATGATTCTCTGGGTATCAGTGTTTTTTATGTTGCTGGGCGGCCTGCCTTTTACCCTGTTTATCCGCTTTTTAGTAAACCCTTCATTCAAGAGCCTGCAAGACCAGCAGGTTAAGGGGTTCTTAACCATCGTCGTCGCACTGGTGGTGGTGCTGACCGCGCAACTGATGATGACAGGCAGCATGTCGTTTTTTGACGCCCTGACGCACACCGCATTTAATGTCACCTCGGTGATTACAACGACCGGCTATGCATCGTCAGACTATACCCTGTGGGGTGAATTCAGTATCGCGATGTTTTTCATGGTCACGTTTATCGGAGGATGTTCCGGCTCGACTTCCGGGGGCATGAAAATATTTCGTTTTCAGCTCTCGTTCTCCTTCCTGGCAGACCAGTTCCGTAAGCTGGTTCACCCCCGTGGCGTGTTTGCCATTCACTACAACGGCAAGCTGGTACACGATGACATTATCTTTTCGGCGGTCGCGTTCTCCTTTATGTTCTTCCTGACCCTGGCGGTCACTACCCTGCTGCTGACCGCCATCGGCGTTGATTTTGTCACCAGTTTCACCGGTGCGGCGACAGCGCTGACCAATGTTGGCCCGGGACTTGGGGATATAATCGGTCCGGCGGGCAGTTTTGAGCCCCTCCCCGATCTGGCAAAATGGATTCTTTCTTTTACCATGATTCTGGGGCGTCTTGAGCTACTCACTGTTATAGTTATCTTCTCACCTGTCTTCTGGAAAGGATAACTAAATCATGAGATTAGCTTATACTCGTGAACAATACTTACCCTGGATTCTGCCCTGGCTGGCCCCCCTGGTGGTAACCTTCATCGTCTGGTCTCTGTCGACAGTTTTACCCAAATCTAATGTGTCCATGATCTATCTCGGGGGCGTATTGCTCACCGCAGTGACCACGCGGGTCCGACCGGCACTGGTGTGTGCTTTGCTGAGCTTTCTGGCGTATAACTTCTTTCATACAGAACCTCATTTCACCTTATTTATGGTGCAGCGGGAAGATATTCTCACCGTCAGCCTTCTGGTTCTGGTGGCTGTGGTTACCGGACATCTGGCGGCCCGTCTGCGTGAAAAAGTTATCGCCCTGGAAGACAGCAGCCGCTGGAATCAGCAACAGATGCTGCTGGCACAGGAGCTGTTTACCTGTATTGACTGCCCCTCCGTTGTAAAAGCGCTGGCACAGCATCTGGCGCAGAGTTTTGACCTGGTCAGTCAGGAATACTTTCAGGACAGTGACGAACTGCCCCGGCTGATAGCGGAGTATCAGCTTGCGTCACCCGACATCAGCTGCTCGGCGGCAGAGGTGGTGATGCGCGAATATGAAACTCACTTTCTGGTGGCTTTTAATAGTCATGGCCATTGCATGGGACTGCTTAAAGTCGCACTACCCTCGCCGCTGACAACCTGGCAGCGCTTTGGCCTGGATGGTTTCATCGGGCTGGCCCGTCTGGCCTGGAGCCGTGTCGTCGTCAGCCAGACCCTGCAGCAGGAGACTACCGTTAAAGAGCGTGAACAATTACGCTCTGCACTGCTTTCCTCAATATCCCATGATCTTCGCACCCCTTTGGCAACGATGATCGGTTCGGTGTCCAGCCTGATCGAGCTAAAGGACGCGTTAGACCAGTCCCAGCAGGACGAACTATTACAAAACACCCTGAGTGAAGCTCAGCGACTCAATCGCTATATCCAGAAACTACTGGATATGACCCGCCTTGGTCACGGAGAGCTGACTCTGGACCGTGACTGGGTCGGCCTTGATGACATCCTCAGCGTGGTCATTAAGCGCAGCAAACCTTTATTGCAAGCGGTAACGGTGAAAATAGATCTGCAACCGGACATGCCACTGCTTTATGTGCACCCGGCACTCATTGAGCAGGCGCTGTTTAACGTGCTGGAAAATGCGATCCGCTTCGCCCCCGCACACAGCGTTATCGCTATCAGTGCCTTTACTGAGGCGACCCACTTACATATCGACATCCACGATGAAGGGCCGGGCATACCACCTGAATCCTGGGACAGTATCTTTGATATGTTTTTTACCATGGCACACGGTGATCAGTATCCGGCGGGCACCGGACTGGGACTGGCAATCTGCCAGGGAATCCTGGGGGCACATGGCGGTGAAGCCACGGTATTGGAAAGCAGCCCTGCTTTTGGTACCACCCTGAGACTGACTCTGCCCCTTTCTGACACTCAACTCCCTTCAAAGAGCGACGAAGATGACACGTATACTAGTGATTGATGACGAACCCCAAATCCGACGTTTCCTCAATATCAGCCTTAGCTCACAGGGCTATTCGATTCTTGAAGCAGAGGATGGTGCCGAAGGCTTGAAAGCAGCCGCACTGGATGCGCCTGACATGATTATTCTCGACCTCGGACTGCCCGACATGGATGGTCAGGAGGTACTGAAAAGCCTGCGGGACTTCTTTAAAGGCCCGGTAATTGTGCTCTCAGTGCGCGATAGTGAACGGGAAAAAGTGATGGCCCTCGACAGTGGCTGCAACGATTATGTCGAAAAGCCATTTGGCGTCAATGAACTACTGGCGCGCATTCGCGCGGTGTTGCGTACTTTTTCCGGAATTGAAGTGCCCCCCACCGGCTATGATGATGGTCGTCTGGTGGTGGATTTACTCAACCGCAAAGTTACTCTCAATCAGGAAGATCTGCATCTCTCGAAAAAGGAATTTGAACTGCTGCAGATGCTGATCAGTTATCCGGGCCGCATTCTGACGCAACAACACCTGCTGAAAGAGATCTGGGGAGCTCACCACACAAAAGACACCCACTACCTGCGCATCTTTATCGGGCGGTTACGAAGTAAGCTGGAAGATGACCCGACCAGCCCCCACTATATCGAAACCGAAGCCGGGGTGGGTTACCGTTTTATCGGCATGGAAAATCAAGCCATAGACGAATCCAGTGGAGAGTAACAACACTGGGCAGAACAATATTTATAATACACAAGACAACGCCTGAAATAAGATAGCCCGGAACCTGAAAATTGACAGGCGATGTCAGAGAGAAAGCGATGCAGCACAACGGCAAAATAACTGCGAATGAGATAAGGTTACTGCATAAGGTCCGTCAGGGAGACTTTGATAATGCCGCGTTTACACCGGCCGAATTGCAGCCTCTGATCGCACAGGGGTTGATTGAATCGATCAGATCAATCATGCTTCCCCTCATGCCAACCCGCTATCGTTATCGCCTCACCCTGATCGGTGAAAAAGCACTTTCCAGCAGTACTCAACCGCTTAAAAAGCGTTGAAGATTCAACACACCCCGAGTGTGCGGCAGACGATTTTAGCCGTGATGCCGGGATAACGTGATGGCAGCAACTGGCAGAAAAAAGCGCAATTCTTGCCAAAGCTGCCTCATTCTTTAACCGAATAATCATATTATAAACAAATAGATAAAGTGGAAATCAACAAACAGGATTAACTGTTAATAGCTTTTGTTTATTGGGCGTTTCAGCTGATATGTTCCTTGCAGCCAGCTGCTTTCCCGTCCTTCGGCTCGCCTCCCCCGTCTACGATACAGCCACCCACGTCAGTCACTTTTTGCCCATCGACGGCAACGGAAACTCTCTGATAACAGAGGGTTTACGGCCTTCAGTTTAGTGGCCTGAAAATGGTATATCTATACAGCTATAAAAGTCCTGCTCCCCTGCCGACAAGTGGACCGGCTGATCGATATCAGCTACTCAGCCAACAGAGAGACTCAGACAGGTTCTATTGAATGGTAGCCTCCCTGCCCCTCATCTGGTGGCACCGTTATCCCCGTGGATTACATGATGGGTTGGGTCCTGATGCCTGCAGTCGTGACTCATAGCAGATAACAATAAATCATAATATGTATTATGTATTAATAATACATACGCGCAAAACTGGAGATTAAATGCTTCTTCCCTGCGCCGATCTATAGTGAACATGTAAACCTCCCCTAATTAGTTACACGTATAATTAGAGTTTTCCGACAGTGAATTGTTTAGCCAGATATTCCCATGGTGTCAGGTCATTCAGTGAGTCGTGTGGTCGCTCTTCGTTGTATTCACGTACCCAGCTTTCAGTCAGCTCACGCACTTCATTTAAAGTTTTGAATACATACATATTCAGGATTTCATCGCGGTAAGTGCGGTTAAATCGTTCGACATATGAGTTCTGTGTCGGGGTGCCTGGTTGTATAAATTCAAGCTGGATGCCGTGTTCTTCTGCCCATTCTGCAAGCGTTGCTGATATAAACTCAGGACCATTATCCATGCGCAGCTTTTTCGGATAGCCCCGCCAGGCTACCGATCGCTCAAGCACTCGTATTACCCGTGACGCAGGCAAGTTAAGATCAATTTCAATTGCCAGAGCTTCACGATTAAAATCATCAACGAGATTAAATGTTCTGAAGCGACGACCGCAGAACAGACTGTCGCTCATAAAATCCATCGACCAACAATGATTCGCTGTTGCTGGAACTGCTAATGGTTCAGGATGACGAGTGGGCAGACGCTTCTTGCCTCGTCGCCGTTTATTCAGGTTTAGCTCGCAATACAACCGATATACACGCTTGTGATTCCAACTGAGCCCCCAGCGTCGCAGGATTTTGAATAGCTTACTGAAGCCATAAGCAGGGTAGCGCTCGACGGCTTCATAGAGCTTCAGTATGACGTGGTCATCCCTGTGAGCATCAGGCTGATACCGATACGCTGAGTCACTGATGCCAACGGCGCGACAGGCCATGCGAAGGCTTGTCCCATGCTCCTTTCGGCATAGTCGACAAGCTCTCGCCTAATCGCTGGCTTTACAGCTTTTTTCAATGATATCTTTAAGAATACGGTGTTCAAGACTGAGATCTGCAAACATGGATTTTAATCGTCGATTTTCATCTTCCAGCTCTTTTAGCCGCATAATATTTGAAGATTCCATACCGCCGTATTTGGCTTTCCAGTTGTAGTCAGTCGCATCAGAAATACCGTACTCACGGCAGACTTCTTTGACCAGTCTGCCAGTTTCTACTTCTTTCAGAATCTTAACAATCTGGGTTTCCGTGTAGCGTGATTTTTTCATCGTTAGCTCTCCGTGTTGACGTAGTGTACGTCGGAGAACTCTAAATGTGGATGCCCCTATTCTAGGGGAGGTTTACACTGTGTGGTCTTTATGCCGTTTGGTTTTTTCAAAGCCTGATTAAGCACAATTTCGATACTCTGGATTCTGAGCTCTGAATCCGCGCCTGCCGATCAAACCACGATAAACAATGGAAGGCTACGCTATCCCGTGGTGCGTATTATGACTTCCGACTGGAAAAATAGTGTGCGGGCGAATCACCGAATGCCCGGCGAAACATAGCAATAAAATTGCTCGGTGTCGCATACCCAAGCGCATCAGCGACCTCCATAACCGGCATCCCCCTCGCCAGCATTTCTAAGGCATGGGTTAACTGTGCCTGTTGATGCCACTCGCGAAAACTCATCCCCGTTTCGGCGCGCATAAGGCGCCTCAGTGTTCTGGCGGAAACTGAACCGACGATGGCCCATTGATCAACCGTTCGCATACTGCCGGGATCGTCGAGAATCGCTTGCGCAACTCTTTCCAGACGAGGATCTTTTGGCATTGGAAGATACAGAGATTCATGTGGGCTGCAGCGAATTTCATCAATAATGACAGAAAGAATATGCTGCTGTTGCGCGGTCAACAGATCGGTTTTGTTCCAGCTTACAGTCCTGTGTGCCAATATGCCAAGCACGTCACTGATACCAATGACACAGGGCAATGCGGGAAGCTCCCGGCATTCCTCTGGCGTAAATAACAGCGATCGGCCCGTCAAAGAACTACACAGAGAAATACTATGCATAGCCCCCGGGGGGATCCATCCGGCTCTCTGAGGCGGCAGAACCCAAGTTCCGGCTTCGGTTTTAACCCGAATCAACCCCGATTCGATACACAGTAGCTGCCCCCGGTAATGACAGTGCCACGTGTAGGGCCGCCCTGTTTCCCGCGGTCTGCTGTGGGCTTCATACATCCATGTCCGGGTAATCAGTGAAGGTCCTTCAGGCCATTCACTGAAGTCAGAATCATGAATCTCTTTCTCCTTACTCAACCTGGCCACTATTCATTATTTATTGTCCAAAAGCCGTTATCAGGAATATCTCATTCTGCCATAGAATTTCCTTAAGACAATGACAATCGCTGTAAAGGTAACCCCATGATCGAACCGATATTTATCATTTATTATGTTATTACTGGCCTGGGAGTCGGCTTTCTGGCGGGTCTTGCCGGTGTCGGCGGTGGAGGTATGACGGTCCCTGTTTTCACCATGCTTCTGGCAATGCAGGGCGTTGCGAGTGACGACGTTGTTCATCTCGCACTGGGCACATCCATGGCGGGCATGGTGTTTACCACCTACGGTAGTCTGCGTGCCCACTATAAGCACGACAATGTTGAAACCAGGGTAGCCATCAATATGACGTTTGGGGTCGTTGCCGGAACCTTTCTGGCCACCTTTGCCGCATCCTACCTGCAAGGCATCTATCTGGCGCTGTTTTTCAGCACCTTTATGATCTATGTGGCGTATACCATGTTTCGGAAGCATGCGTACAGTTACAACCACCACCCCCATCATGCAACCGGCAATCTTATCAGTGGCTCGATCATCGGTTCTATCTCAGCGCTTGTGTCCGTCAGTGGAGCAGGACTGACGGTCCCCTACCTGATGCAGCAGAACTTTGCAGTTAAACGCGCCATCGGCACATCAGCTGCCATCGGTTTCCCCGTGGCGCTGTCAGGAACACTGGGCTACCTCATCAACGGCTGGGAAAGCACAGATGGGAACAATCTGATCATCGGCTATATCTATCTGCCTGCAGTCCTGTTGTTCGCCGTCAGCAGCTATTTTACCAGCGCGCTAGGCGCACGATGTGCAACCCATATACCTGCAGATAAGCTTAAGAAAATTATTGGTTTTTTATCGGTCATCCTGAGTATCAAAATGTTGTTACAGGTCGCTGACACAGCAGGGATGACTTTCTTGTGAGAAAACCGCGAAATCGTTGGCGAATATTGCCGATAAACACCGCCAGGACAGGTTTGTTTCGTTATCACTCGCTCCCGCATGGGAACGAGAAATACCTGCGGCAGATAGCTCCTCTCTGACCGCTGGAAGATATTCCGATGGTTTGCCATCCAGCCCCAAAAACAGAGGTGTGGTATCCACCCCGGCCGAGAGACTGAAATATTCTCCACTGATTTTTCCCAGCCCGGAGGCATCACCAAACCCGGTTTGCTGACGAATCACAGCGCCGGGAATTTCCATTTTTACTTCAATATCATCTTTGGTAATTCGCATCTGAACCTACCTTCTGCATGTAAAAGAGAGCTGAGCTGCAATCAACTCCCGTTGCTTAGTTTGTCGTGCTTACTGATGCATTTCACATACCCAATGACTCAGCCGAAGGGATCCGACCTGACTCATCCGCGAAAAACGCAACCAAGGGTACAGACCTGATGACTATTGAGATTAATAATCAGCTTCCCTGTCTGTAATACGAATAAAGTGAGACTGATTGAACTATCAAATCATTCATGAATGGATTAACCGCGAATTTCGCAGTTGTAATAAGATCAGTCTGGCTAGTGAGTCAGAACTGATCTATCCAGCTTAGGTCGTGATTGTCAGATAGACAGAAAAACAATAAAAAAGGCCGCTGGATCTCTGCAGCGGCCTTTTGTTAACATGTGCAGCGCATCTAACGCAGTTGAACAGATCCGTTCAGGCCCAGCTGAGTGGCGATGGTTTTCCCAAAGCTAACGCCCAGCCGGTCAATCAGTTGCTCCAGTGGTGTACCTTTAGGAGTGTAATCAACCAGTTTTTCAGCACCGACAATCTCCCGGGCCACAGAACTGCTGCTGCCCAGTCCATCGATCAGACCCAGATCCAGTGCCTGCTCGCCGGTCCAGACGAGGCCACTAAACAGCTGATCGTTCTCTTTCAGGCGATCGCCCCTGCCCTTACGCACCTGATCGATAAACTGTGCATGGGTGGTATCCAGCACGGTCTGCCAGAAAGCACGGTCTTTATCTTTCAGGGGTGAGAACGGATCGAGGAAGGTTTTATTCTCGCCGGAGATCAGGTTGCGGCGTTCAACACCGACCTTCTCCATCAGATCAACAAAGCCAAAACCAGAGGACACCACACCGATTGAACCGACCAGACTGGCTTTATCGGCGTAGATCTCATCGGCAGAAGCGGCAATGTAGTATGCCCCTGAAGCACCTATATCGAGGATAACAGCGTAGACTTTCTTATCAGGATGCAGTGCGCGCAGACGTTTGACTTCATCATAAACATAGCCTGACTGTACCGGGCTGCCACCTGGACTGTTGATGCGCAGGATAACCGCTTTTGTGCCCTCATCATCAAAGGCGCGGCGCAGTGCACCGATAATATTATCGGCACTGGCGTCTTCACCATCGGCGATCACGCCTTTCACCTGCACCACCGCGGTATGCTCTCCGCCTTCATCTATATCCGGGGTGAACGAGCCGGCAAACAGGTAGATGCCGAGAATGACAAAAAGATAACCAAAGGTCAGCAGCTTAAAAAAGATTCCCCAGCGACGGGCGGTACGCTGCTCTTTTTGCAGCCCCATCATGGTTTTCTCGATCAGTCGCCACTCTTTGGTTTTGCTCTCGGGCGATTTTTCTGCTGCTTCCGGTTCCTTGCTGTCTTCAGCTTCCCAGGGATTTGAGCCCACGCTGTTCTCCTTAATATGTTTGAAATTTACGTTACGTTTTATGAACGGTTGAGCGATGTTTCTGTCAGCCAGTGTTCCAGCTCTGCAAACTGATGCATCACTAATACCGGCTTATACTGCAGCAACCGGTCGATATGATGGGCACCATAGCTCACCGCAATCGTATCCATACCCGCTCTGACACCCATTTCCAGATCAAATTCCGTATCGCCGATCATCACTGCATCAGAAGGGTTAAGACCGGTCTCCTCAAGAATCTCTTCCAGCATGTGAGGGTGAGGCTTCGACGTGGTTTCATCAGCGCAACGGGAGGTTTCGAACAGAGGTTCAAGGCCGGTTTCAGCAAATACCCGGTCCAGCCCGCGACGACTTTTTCCGGTAGCGACCGCCAGTCGAAACCCCTTCTGTTTCAGATTGCTCAGCGTCTGTTCAACACCTTCAAACAGTGCGGTCGGCGTGTCGTCCGCATCCAGATAATAGTGCCCGTAACGCTCCCGCATCTGTGGAATAATGGCATCATCAACACCGGGAATCAGCATCTGAATCGCTTCAGGCAACCCCAGCCCGATGATATTGCGCACCGCTGCGTCGGTCAGTTCCGGCTGCTGTAGATCCCGCGCGGCTTTCTGCATGCTGGAGACGATCCGGGCCGCTGAATCGATGATGGTGCCATCCCAGTCAAAAATAAGTAACTTGTACAAAATAGATATCCAACCTGTTAATCGTAAACCTGGAAACCGATCTTACGTTAACAGGAGGATAAAGATAACCTCAGGTTGATAATTAGCCTGGCAAAACCGTTTAATTCTCCTGCACCAGCGGGCGGATCAGCAACTCGCTGACATCCACGTGTGCTGGCTGAGTCAGCGCATAGAGAATGGCGTTAGCAATATCCTCCGGTTGCAGATTGGGCATACCTTCAGCATACATATTCTCTTTCACCGCAGCGCGGATTTTATCGTGAACGATGCTGTCCGGCAGTTCGGTATCCACAGACCCTGGCTGAATATCGGTGACCCGCACACCATAACGAATCGCCTCTTTACGCAGCGTGTCGGAGATCGCCCGCACCGCATGTTTAGTGCCCGCATAAACGCCGGCACTGGGATAGGTCAGCCGTGCAGCCACCGAGCTGATATTAACGATATGGCCCTGTTTACGTTCTGCCATACCGGGATAGACCGCGTGAATTGCATACAACACCCCCTTAATATTGGTGTCGATCATCTGTTCCCACTCATCTAGCCGGCCATTGATAATCGGGCTGATCGGCATGGTACCGGCGTTATTGATAAGGATATCAACGCCACCCAGTGAGCTAATCAGCTCGCCGGCTGCCTGCATCGCCTGGCGATCAGACACATCAGCGGTGGCAACAGTGACTTTGCGTCCCAGTGGGCGAATCTCATCGGCCAGCTGCTGCAGCCGATCATCGCGCCGGGCGCTGATCACCAGATCGGCACCTTCACCCGCTAACAGACGGGCTGTTGCCTGACCTATACCGGAACTGGCACCGGTAATCCAGGCAGTTTTTCCTAACAATTTCATAATATTAACCCTGATATCTTATCTGATTAATTAAATAATACCGCGCCTGTCCAGACACACAAAAGCCGCCAGAGCAATAACCCGGCGGCTTTAACAGAGCAGTCTGGATGCCCTTTAAGTCCGTGTTTTCAATACAGGCTGATCAGCGGTTTTTAAAAACCGGTTTACGCTTTTCGGCAAAGGCATTCATCCCTTCTGAGCAGTCCTCGAAGGCAAAGGTTGCTTCGAATGCCCGGCGCTCAAAACGCATGCCATCATCCAGTGAGGAACTTACCGCCATGTTAACACTCTCTTTAATTAACATAACCGCAGGCTGTGACATCGAAGCGATCTTAGCGGCCGTTTTGAGTGCCTGTTCCGCCAGCGCTTCTGCCGGAACAATGCGTGCAATCAGCCCGGCTCGTTCGGCTTCTTCAGCGTCCATCATTCTGCCGGTCAGACACATCTCCATCGCTTTGGCTTTACCAATCGCCTTCGTCAGACGCTGAGTCCCTCCGGCACCCGGCATCGTACCAATCGCGATTTCCGGCTGACCAAACTTTGCGCTATCTGCGGCAATGATAAAATCGCAGGCCATGGTCAATTCGCAACCACCGCCCAGTGCAAACCCGGCCACCGCCGCAATCACCGGCTTGCGGGCATCTTCAATCGCCCGCCAGCAATCCCGCTGAATGCGGGGAAAATCTTTACGGTGCAGATCGGCAAACGACTGGTCTTTCATCTCTTTAATATCTGCACCGGCAGCAAACACCTGGCTACCCCCGGTGATGATAATACAGCCGATCGCGTCATCCGCTTCAAACCCGTCGACCGCCTCACCCACCTCACGACACAGGGTCGCGTTAAGTGCGTTCATTACTTCCGGGCGATTAAGGGTGATAATCCCCACTCCCTGACTGACTTCCGTCAGAATGCATTGATAACTCATAACCAGGCCTTTTCCGTTAATCTTCTGTTGAGCCGCCTTTCAGGCGTGCTTTCTGCTCTGGATGATGCGGAAACGGTTAGCCACATAAGCCAGGTCAGACAGAGACGCATTAGCCGCCGGGTTACAGCCGGTAGCATGGAAATCACTGAACGCAGCACTCTGGTTAACATAAACACCAGCAGTCAGGTTAGTCGACAGTGCAACACCGGCATCCAGCGCCGCTTCTTCTATCTGTTCCAATACCGCGGCATCAGTTGAGTAGCATCCCATGGTGATCGCACCATGATTTTTCACCGCTTTATGCGCCAGCTCAATCGAGTGCGCCGTGCTGTCGGTGCGCACCAGGAAGCTGATCGGGCCAAACAGTTCTTCCATATAGGCATCTTCTTTATCGGCATCCACTGCGATCAGCAGCGGGCTGCGCATCCGTCCCTCTTTAAACCAGGGGTTTTCAGGACGGTCTGATTCACGCACCACGGTACCAATCTTTTCACCCAGTTCGCGGGCGCTGTCGACCCGCTTATCGGTCACTTCAGCCTGGATGCAGCCCAGCACCATACCAGCACGCTCAGGGTTAGACAGAAAACGGGTAATACCGGTGCTCAGTGCCTCTGCTACTTCATCAAAACTTTTGTGTCCATGATCGGTTTCAATGCCCCCGGCTGGAATAAAGATATCCTGCGGCGTGGTACACATCTGACCGGAATACAGGCTCAGGGTGAATGACAGATTCTGAATCATCCCCTTAAAGTTGTCGGTAGAGTCGATAATAATGGTATTCACACCGGCTTTCTCAGTGTAAACCTGCGCCTGATGGCAGTTATGCTCCAGCCAGTCACCAAACGGGGTATTACCGGTGAAGTCGATCAGCTTGACCTCTTCCCGTTGCGCCAGTGCTTTAGTGCACGGCTGGGCAGGGTCAGCATCAATCACCAGAGACACAATATGCGGTGGCAATCCATGATCTGCCAGTACTTCCTGGGCAATCTGAACACTGATCGCGGCTGGCAGAATACCCGCCGGATGTGGCTTAACGATAACCGGATTTCCGGTCACCAGAGAAGCAAACATGCCTGGATAGGTGTTCCAGGTGGGAAAAGTAGAACAACCGATGACCAGAGCGACACCACGTCCGGCGACGGTGAAGGTTTTGTCCATTACCAGCGGGTCGTGCTTACCCTGTGGTTTAGTCCAGGTGGCGGAACCGGCCGAATGGGTCATCGCATCATAGCCATAGGCAATCGCTTCCAGACCACGGTCCTGGGCGTGAGGACCACCCGCCTGAAACGCCATCATGAATCCCTGCCCCGAAGTATGCATAACAGCGTAGCCGATTTCGAAGCTGCGCTGGTTGATGCGTTTCAGAATTTCCAGACAGATGCCGGTACGGCCTTCAACGCCGATATCACGCCACGCTTTACGCGCTTCATTCATCGCTGGCAGCAACTCATCGATATCAACGGTTGGATACTTCACACCCAGATCGAAGCCATAGGGCGAGACTTCGCTACCCGCTTCGCCGGTAATGCCCGGCATAGTCAGCTTAAAAGAACCATTCAGGTGTGCTTTAAATGCAGCCTGACCATCCTTATCTGCGGTTTCTCCGTAGACACGTGGGCTTGGGCTTTCCGGATAAGCACTGTAATAATCGCGGGTACGGATTGCGTTCAGGGCGGAATCAAGTTTTGTTTTATGCAGATCAAACAAGTTATGGCTCATACAGAAGTCTCTTTATTTTATCTGGCCACAGAGGGCTCATCTTAGTGCAAAACATCAGTGTTAATACCGGGCGCTGAGATCGCGCCTTTAACAGGGCTGTTTTACCTGTATCGTTTTTAGTCTCAGGCAGGTTATAAAAGATAGTACTTTTTCAGCAGATTTTGTTTCAACCTGATCTGAACTGCCTGAAGTAATGCTATAAAACTAAAAGATACACTAAACAAAGTGATACGAAAAGATAAATTGATGATAATATATTTGTATCCCTTTAGCGTTTTACGGTAACCTTTAATCTGTCTGATTGAGGTATGCTGATTTGAATGAATGAGCACTCAACAGAACAACTAATCTCTGTTTCTGAGGCAACCCCGAAGACACGGAGTGTTTATTACAATAATAAACGGTAGCGCGTCTGTCTGGCGCTGACAGACAGTTTTGATACCTATATATGCTGAGATAAACCATGTCTGACTATCAAGATATTCTGGTCACAGAGCCGACGTCCGGGGTAATGACTATTACGCTCAACCGCCCTCAGGCACGTAACGCTCTGTGCAATAACCTGCTGCGCGAGATCGCCGAGGTTCTCGACTCAACCATTAACAATGACAACGTCAGAGCCGTCGTTATTACCGGCGGTGAAAAAGCATTCGCGGCGGGCGCTGACATTAAAGAGATGGCAGAACTGGATGTTGTCGGGGTGATGAATGATATCCGTCCTGCTTACTGGCGACGTATTGCGCAATACCCTAAACCGATGATTGCTGCCGTCAATGGCTTTGCCCTGGGCGGCGGCTGCGAACTGATGATGCACTGCGATATTGTAATTGCTGGTGACAATGCGCAACTGGGTCAGCCGGAGATCAACCTGGGCATTATTCCCGGCGCGGGCGGCACTCAGCGCCTGTTAAGAACCGTGGGTAAATCAATGGCGATGCAGCTGGTGCTTTCCGGTGAGTTTATTAATGCCGGACAGGCCCGCGAGTTTGGCCTCGTCAGCGAAGTAACTATTCCCGAAATGAGTTACCCAAGAGCCTTAAAACTGGCCAGAACGATCGCCGCTAAGCCACCCATTGCCGTGCGTCTGGCAAAAGAGTCTCTGCTTAAAGCCTACGAAACAACACTGGAAACCGGCCTTAACCTGGAACGCAAAGCGTTTACCCTGCTGGCCGCGACTGAAGATCGAAACGAAGGCATTGCCGCCTTTATGGAAAAACGTCACCCTAATTTCCAAGGAAAATAATAATATGGTTTATGAAAATATCGAATTTGAGATCACTGAAGGCGTTGCGGTGCTGACACTCAACCGCCCGGACAGCCTGAACAGCTTTAACACACCGATGCATGCTGAAGTACGTGATGCCCTGAAACAGGTAAAAACCAGTGATACGGTTCGCTGTTTGCTGATCACCGGCAATGGTCGTGGCTTTTGTGCCGGACAGGATCTCAGCGACCGGGCGGTTGACCCGGATGCCGAAATGCCAAACCTGGGCGAGTCCATCGAGAAAAACTACAGCCCGCTGTTACGTACCCTGACAGCCCTTAAGATGCCGGTTATCTGCGCAGTAAACGGCGTTGCTGCCGGTGCAGGTGCTAATATCGCTCTGGCCTGTGACATTGTGCTGGCAGCCAAAAATGCCAGCTTTATTCAGGCGTTCTGTAAGATCGGGCTGATTCCGGATTGCGGTGGCACCTGGACATTGCCACGGGCCATTGGCTTTCCCCGGGCGATGGCGCTCTCACTGCTGGGCGACAAACTCCCCGCTGAACAAGCCGAACAATGGGGGATGATCTGGAAAACTTACCCGGCTGAAGAGTTAAAAGACGCCGCGCTGGCGATGGCTAAACAACTGGCGACACAGCCGACGACAGGTCTGGCGCTGATCAAACGTGCACTGCAGGCTTCAGCCAACAACAGCTTTGACGAGCAGCTTGATCTGGAACGGGACCTGCAAACACTGGCGGGCCGTACTGACGACTACCGTGAAGGCGTCAGCGCATTCATGGCCAAGCGCCCACCTCAATTTACCGGCAAGTAACGGAGCAAACAGATATGACGCGTTTTACAACGGATTCAGTGATTGCCGTGATCGGTGCTGGCACAATGGGTGCCGGTATTGCTCAGGTTGCGGCCAGCGCCGGTCATCCGGTACTGCTGTTCGACGCTGCTGAAGGCGCCGCGCAAAGAGGTATTGATAATACCGCAAAAGGGCTGGCGAAGCTGATAGAACGGGGCAAAATGAGTCAGGCAGATGTTGATGCCCTGCTGTCCCGCTTAACCCCGGTTGATGCCCTTGCGGACCTGGCTCCTGCCGGTCTGGTGATTGAGGCGATTGTCGAACGGCTGGATATCAAGCAGCAGGTGTTCGGCCAGTTGGAAGAGATCTGCGCTGAGAATACCGTTATCGCCACCAATACCTCATCAATATCGGTGACGGCGATCGGCTCGACACTGCAACGACCACAAAATCTGGTCGGCATGCATTTTTTCAATCCGGCACCGATTATGAAATTAGTTGAGGTCATCAGTGGTCTGGACACCGACCCTGAGGTTGCGGCTGATATTTTTGCGCTCTCTGCCAGCTGGGGCAAACAACCGGTGATGGCTAAATCCACCCCCGGATTTATTGTTAACCGTGTTGCCCGCCCTTTCTATGCTGAAGGCTTACGTATCTATCAGGAAGGCGGTGCCGACATCGCCACGATTGATACGCTGATGCGTGAATCGGGTGGCTTTCGCATGGGGCCCTTCGAACTGATGGATCTCATCGGCCATGATGTTAACTACGCGGTCACCTGCTCTGTTTTCGACGCTTTTTACAATGATCAGCGTTTTCTGCCATCGCTGATTCAGAAAGAGCTGGTCGATGCGGGTCATCTGGGACGCAAAACAGGCCGTGGTTTTTATGACTACAGCGCCTCAGCCGTAAAACCCGACGCCAGCACCGCAGCGGCCTGTGCAGCTCCACAGTCGATTACTGTTGAGGGTGAGCTGGGGGTGGCTGAACCGTTAATCGCCCTGTTTGAGCAAGCGGGTATCCGTGTCGATCTGATCGAGAATGATGAAGTCGAAGGGATGATCACCGTTGGCGATGCGACGCTGATGCTGACGAATGGCCAGTTTACGACGATGCGCGCTGGCGAAACCCTGCGCCCGGATCTGATTAATTTCGATCTTGCACTGGATTACACCAGAGCAACCCGTATCGCGCTGGCGCCGGCGGATCAGGCCTCACCGGCGGCACTTGAGGCGGCTATCGGGCTGTTTCAGGCGATCGGCAAGACTGTCACCGTCATCGACGATATCCCCGGTATGGTCGTGATGCGCACCGTTTGCATGCTGGCTAACGAAGGTTTCGACGCAGTCAATCAACAGGTGTGTGATGAACAGGCGGTCGATATTGCCATGAAAGGTGGCGTCAATTACCCCTGCGGTCCGATTGAGTGGGTCAACAATCTGGAACTGAGCTACGCGCTCGATGTCCTCGATAATCTGCTGGATAGTTACGGTGAAGATCGCTATCGCGCGTCTCCCCTGTTGCTGCGAAAAGTCGCGGGAGGTGCCTGAGATGAAAGTCAGCGAAATGTCACCGCAACAACTGGCTGAAGCCTGCAGCGTTGCACTTAACCGCAATGATCACACAGCTCAGTCACTGGGTATCACCATCGATGAGGTTGCTCCCGGCTACGCAAAACTGTCCATGGTGCTGCGTAAAGAGATGCTCAATGGTCATGCCATCGGTCACGGGGGGATGATGTTCACCCTGTGTGATACGGCCTTTGCGCACGCCTGCAACACCTATAACCGTTCAACGGTTGCCAGCGGATGCAATATCGATTTTATTGCCCCCGCGTTTGAGGGCGATACACTTACTGCGATAGCCACAGAACGCTCACGCAGCGGCCGGACCGGTGTCTATGACATCACCCTTTACAACCAGAAAGAGGAGCAGCTGGCATTTTTCCGGGGCAAAGCCTATCAGATAAAAGGCACGCTGATCCCAGAGGAATAACACTCATTCTGGATACTGGACGTTATGATAAAAGGCCGCTATTGCGGCCTTTTCTGATTTACCATACGCAGCGCCAACGGCTGACAATGAGTCCGGCTGAGTATCGTGAAAACCGCTCAGCCTTAACGCGTCTGATCAGCTATCACTGTCAGCCAGTTCAAGCTTTTCAGGAGAGACCAGAACGCCGTTGTTATCCGCATAGACATAGTGACCCGGCTTAAAGGTAACACCACCGAAGGTAAGATCGACATTCAGCTCACCAAGACCTTTCTTATCGGTTTTCATCGGGTTAGCGCCCAGTGCCTGCACCCCAAGATCCAGCTCACCAATCGCATTCACATCACGGATACAGCCATAGATAATAATGCCGGACCAGCCGTTCAGCGCCGCTTTTTCAGCCAGCATATCGCCCAGCATCGCCCGGCGCATAGAGCCGCCACTATCAACCACCAGAACACGCCCCTCACCGGGAAGAGCGACCTGTTCACGTACCAGAGAGTTATCTTCAAACGCTTTCAGGGTGACGATTTCGCCCCCAAAACGTTCGCGGCCACCAAAGTTACCAAACATGGGTTCTACAACCTGTACCAGATCGGGAAACTGGTCACAAAGTTCAGGTAATAAATCGTCCACGAGCATGCTCCTTAAATTAAACCGTTATCAGGTGCTTATCATCCCTTATTCCGGGCTTTATTGCACTTGCACTATGGGTGCAAAACGGCATCATTTGAAAACATAAAGATAACTATCATAGGGACTCCCCTGTGACAGCCCGTTTTCATAGCGGATGAGGGTTAATTCTGGCGAAAATGCTGTCAGAGCCCCGGGCTGTAAACAAAACCGTTCAGGAAAACCGGTTTGGCGATGATAGTCGGTATTAAAGGTTTTAATCAGCAGACGGGCTTCTGGCTGCATCAGTGCAGGCAGCTGCTGTAACAGTGATACCTCGGGCAAATAACGCAGTAGCACAATATTGTCAAAACGTCCTAAGTCGGTCAGTGCTTCCGGCAGGCTGAGATCGAGCTGTCGCGTTTTAATCTCAGGTTTGCATTTGCCAGTTGCATCACCGGCTGCCGGGGCTGTCGCAAATCGTTGTAAGCGCTTTAATCCTTCGACGGCAAAATCGACCGCCAGAACCCGGTGACCCCGCCCGGCCAGATAGAGACTGGCGGCACCATCGCCACACGCCAGATCCAGGGTATCGCCGGCCGGTAGTAACGCCAGAGGCTGTTGTAACTCAACTGGCAACTCAGGGGCAACGTCGGCCTTATCCCGGTAGCGACGGTTCCAGAGATCAGCTCTGCTCATTAGTGTACAATCCTTTAACAATACGCGTTAAAACAAAAGCCGGAACAGCTGTCGCGTGACGACAGAGCGGCAGGTCAGAAACACCATCAGGAGTCCAACAGAAACATGGAACAATACAAACTTCTCATTGTGATTCTGTTTGTCGTCCTGGTGTTTGCACCGGTGACCTGGCAGGCGATCCGCAGACGTAAACTCAATCCGCCCCCGATGGCCAGCAATGACCGCAAACTCTACCGCTTATGGCGTTCAGACCCGCTCTCTTATGAACGCCAGTATGGCGAAATGGATCGTCAGTATACCCAGGCCCAAAACAAAAAAGGCCAGAATACTACACAGTAATCCGGCCTTCAGATGCTAATCGACGCTTACGCGGTTTTCAGCAGTTGCAGCAGCACCTGCAATGGATGTTGCAACTGTTTCTCATCCAGACGCTTAACCTGACTACGACACGAATACCCCGTCGCAACCAGCCGGCCATCATTGTCAGGATCATTAACCACTTCTGACCAGCTGAGATCATAGATTTTTCTCGATGTTTCGACGTTTTCAGTCTCATGGCCGTAAGTTCCCGCCATGCCACAACAGCCCGTTGCCTGCAGTTCCAGTGTCTGCCCCAGTGCCTGAAAGATCTTTTTCCACTCGGCGATAGATGCCGCCGCTGAGGTCTTCTCCGAACAGTGCGCCATCAGCTTGTATTCATTTTGTGGTAGCCCTGCAGCTTTCTGGCTGAGCCGGTCACAGTGTTTCACCAGCCACTCCTGAATCAGTTCCACCTTCACCGGCAGGCGCATGCCGTCATCAATATACTCCTGACGGTAAGTCAGCGTCATCGACGGATCAATCCCCACCATCGCGATTCCGCTGCTGGCTAAAGACTGCAGCATCTGGGTATTGCTATCTGCGGCCTTATTAAACGCGGCTTTAAATCCATGAACGTGCAGTGGTTTGCCATTGGGTTTAAACGGCGCAACCAGGACATTGAAGCCGGTTTCACGCAGCAGATCGATAATATCCAGCACCAGCTGGGCTTCAAAATAACTGGTGAAGGCATCCTGAACCAGAATCACAGAGTGCTGCTTGTGTTCTGGCATGATAGCCGCAAGATTTTTAGCGGTCGCAAACTGCACGCCCCGCTCGTCCATTCCTTTTACCAGCGAATTGGTACAGATTGCCGGGCTGTCAACCATCCCTACCCAGCGGCCAAACACTGACTGCATGGTGCGATTAGCCATCATCCAGTTGTAGGGCGCCGGAAAGCGTGACAGATAGGGAATCATATATTCCAGCCCGCCGATCATATAGTCCTTCAGTGGACGCAGGTAACGGCTGTAATAAGCTTCCAGAAAGCGGGAGCGGAAATCAGGCACATTGACCTTAATCGGACACTGGGCCACGCAGGATTTACAGGCCAGACAGCCCATCATCGCTTCGTGCACTTCGTTGTTAAAATCGTATTCGCCCTGCTTTTTCTTCCAGCTGTTTCGGATGCGTCCGGGCAGACTGGCAATAAATGATCCATGACGGGACCGGCTCCCTTCGGCAACGATATCAACACCCTGTAGCGCCATCAGACGCAACCATTCACGAATCAGCGATGAACGCCCTTTGGGCGAGTGTTTACGCTCACGGGTGGCTTTCCAGGAGGGACACATCGCATCCTTTGGATCATAGTTATAGCAGGCACCGTTACCGTTACAGAACATCGCCTCACTGTACTCTTCACGAGCAACCGCAGGAATCTGGCGGTCATACTGGCCCCGCGTGGGCACCTCATCGATCTTCAGCAGTTCTGCCCCATCGATCAGGGGCGTACAAATTTTGCCCGGGTTCAGCTGATTGGCTGGATCAAACGCGCCTTTGATCATCTGCAGCTGCGGATAGAGTTCACCAAAAAACGCCGGGGCGTATTCAGAGCGAACCCCTTTACCATGTTCGCCCCAGATGAGTCCGTGATACTTCTGCGTCAGCGCCACCACGCCATCAGAGATTACACGGATCAGTCCCTCTTCATCCTCATTTTTCATATCGATAGCGGGACGCACATGCAGCACCCCGGCATCGACGTGGCCGAACATGCCGTAAGCGAGATTATGGCTATCTAACAGGGCGCGAAACTCTTTGATATAGGCGGCCAGGTTTTCCGGGGGCACGGCGGTGTCTTCCACAAACGGAATAGGACGACGTTCTCCCACGCCATTGCCCAGCAAGCCGACCGATTTCTTACGCATGCCCCAGATTTTGTTTACTTCAGCCGCCCCTGAGGTCACCGTATAGCCGAAGGTTTTACCCGGCTGCCCCGCCACACTGTCAAGATAATCCGTGAGTTTTGCAATTTTAGCGCTCAGCTCATCTTCATCATCGCCGGTGTATTCGACCAGATTGATCCCCTGAATCGTTGGTTCACCGTCATTCTGGGGAAAGTAGTCTTTCACCGAATCCCAGACAATATCGTTCATCGCCAGATTCAGAACTTTCGAATCAACGGTTTCGATTGAGGTTGGCCCCCAGGCCATGAGTTCTGCTGCATCTTCCAGCGAATCCTGAAAACCCGCATATTTAAGATTCACCAATGCGGAATATTTTGGAATCGGCAGCACATTCAGCGTTGCCTCGGCAATAAATGCCAGCGAGCCTTCGGCACCACAGAGTACCGAATTGAGGTTAAAGCGACCGGATTCATCGCGGATATGGGCGAGATCGTAGCCGGTCAGACAGCGGTTCAGTTTCGGAAATTTGGCATCGATCAGCTCACGATGCTCAGTAAATACCTGATCAACCACACGGTGCACTTCACCAACCCGATCATCACGCGCTTTGATCTCATCCAGCTCAGTATCGCTCAGGGGAGCTGAACTCCACAGCGTGCCATCGAGAAAGACCGATTTCAGTTCCAGTACATGGTCACGGGTTTTGCCATACATGCAGGAACCCTGACCGCTGGCATCGGTATTGATCATGCCGCCGATCGTGGCCCGGTTACTGGTTGAAAGTTCCGGCGCAAAGAACAACCCATAAGGTTTGAGAGCAGCGTTGAGCTGATCTTTGACTACTCCTCCCTGAACACGCACCCAGCGTTCTTCCGCGTTGATTTCGAGAATCTGATTCATGTGCCGGGAGATATCGACAATCAGACCATCGGTCAGGGACTGGCCGTTAGTGCCGGTGCCACCACCCCGGGCACTGAGCACCACATCTTTAAAACGGGGCTCAGCTGCAAGCCCCGCCACTAACACCAGATCTTCAACAGACTTAGGAAAAACCACTCCCTGGGGTAATACCTGATAGATACTGTTATCGGTAGAAAGCACAACCCTGCTGGCATAGTCAGGATTAACTTCACCCTCAAAATGGCTGTTTTTTAAGGATTCTATGAAATCTAAATAGAGTTTCTGGGTGGTATTTATTTCGGCAATACGTGGGATCATCGCTCAACCTGTGGCACTTTGGCGGATTATTTACGAATAAACAGGTAGCCATAATGCAGAATTATCATTTATCATTCAAACGATAAAATATGATCAATTAATAAATTTAAACGATAAATGAATACAAACCTGTCGATCCGACACCTTCGGGCATTCACTGAGGTGGCCTGCTGCGGTAGTTTTACTCAGGCCGCCAGCCGGCTTCACCTGACTCAGTCAAGCCTCACCGCGACCATTAAACAACTGGAACAGTCGGTGGGCTTAACCCTGTTTGATCGCACCACACGGCGGGTATTACTCACTCTGCAGGGCGAGCAGTTCCGCCCGGTTGCCGAGAAACTCATCTCTGATTTCGACACCGCCATCGGTGATCTGCAAGCCATCGCAGGCCAGCAACAGGGACAGGTGGCTATCGCCGCCTCACCCTCAACCATCAGTCGCTTGCTACCGCCGGTTATCGATGATTACCGTCAGCAGTTTCCTGATATTGCCATCTCACTATGGGACGACAGTGCCGGACAGATCGAACAGCGGGTGCTGGATAATAATGTGGATTTCGGTATTGGTGCTAATCATTCAGCCCATCCGGAGCTGAACTACCTGTCAGTGCTGTCTGACCGCTACGGTGTCGTGGTACCGGCGAGCCACCGTTTCAAAGATAAACAATCGGTTCAGTGGCAACAACTGATTGAAGAAGAGTTGCTGTTTTTGTCTGCGGACACCGGCATCCGCGCGCAACTGAATCAGTTTCGTCAGGCGGGTCAGTTACAGCTGTCTGATCAGAAAGCCATTCTGGAGGTGTCCAATCCGGCGGGACTTGCCGCACTGATCCGACAGGGTATCGGCATTTCTGTATTGCCAGCCCTGGCGGCCAGCACTGAATCATTCAAAGAGCTGTGTTTTATTCCGCTGACGGCACCACAAATGCGTCGGGAAATCTGCCTGGTCAGCCGCAAGGGGCGCTCACTGAGCCCGGCTGCATCGACCCTGCTTAATTTAGCCCGACAACATTTTCTCAGTATGACATTGCCGCCCTATCTGGAAAGCACAGGGCAGCCAGAGGCAGCGATTCAGTCCTGATAAAGACGGCAGTTTTCACCATCCAGCGCCTTAATCTCCTGAATCAGATCAAGGTTGCTGCGTATTTTTTTCATCTTGACGTGGTCTGCAGACTTCAGTTGCTTACGAATCTTACCTTCGATAAAACGTTTAATTTCCTGCTCATCTTCGAGAATTAATCCCGGTACCGGAACCGGTTTACGGCTCTCTTCATCCATCGCAACCATGGTGAAATAGGAGGTATTGGTATGTTTAACAATGCCCAGACGAAAATCTTCAGAGACAACCCGGATGCCTATCTCAAGCGATGAATTACCGACATAATTAACCGACGCTGACAGCGTCAGCAACTCACCTACCTCAACCGGATTCAGGAAATTTACCGAATCAACCGAGGCCGTCACGCAGTACCCTTTTACGTGGGATGCTGAACAGGTATAAGCGATCTTATCCATCAGCGAAAGAATCACTCCGCCGTGAACCTTTCCGCCAAAATTGGCATAGGAAGGCACCATTAACTCTTTCAACACAGTTTGTGAGGACTTCACCGTACGGTATTCACGATCACTCATATATTAAACCTATCACTTTGTTATATTTTGATCGTTGGATAATACAATAACACTGCATTGATGCCGACCTAAAACGGGAAAATAAGCGGTGTAACTAACAGCGTGATCAGCATCGACATCAGCTGTAACGGCAGCCCCACTTTGACAAAATCGATGAAACGATAGTTACCCGGCACCAGCACCAGCGTGTTGACCGGTGATGCTATCGGCGTTGAAAATGCCGTCGATGCCGCGATAGCCACCGTCATCATAAAGGGTTCGGGACTCATCCCCAGCCCCTGGGCGATTGCAATAGAGATGGGCGCAATCAGAACGGTCGTGGCGGTATTGGAAATAAACTGACTGAGCGCCGACGTCAGCATAAACAGTCCGGCACAGATCAGAATGGGCGTACTCGACCCCAGTATCGACAGCAAGCCGGTGACAATCAGATCCAGCGCCCCGCTTTTCTGCATCGCCAGCGCCAGTGGCAACATCCCGGCAATCAGCACCAGACTGCTGGCATTTAATGAGCGATACGCCTCGTTCATATTGATACAGCCACTGAGAACCATCGCCACGGCAGCCAGCAGTATCGCACTGAGACTGGACAGCACACCACTGATCATCAGTACCAGCATGGCGACCATAATAAACAGCGCGATGGGCGCATGCCCCCAACGGGCGGAGGTGTCAGTCATCTCCGCCGGAGTTTCCAGCATGACAAAGTTTTGTCGGTCATCCAGGGCTTCAATGTAGTGCCAGCCTCCCGCCAGCAGCAAAGTGTCACCAAACTGAAGAGGCTCTCCTGCAAACTTTGTCGCCAGCGGTTTGCCATCCCGCAGCACACCGATCACACTCAGGTGATAACGTTCACGAAAGCGCCCTTCCGCGATCGTTTTACCGATAATAGGCGACCGGTTATGCAGCATAACCTCAGCAAACCCGAACTCTTTATCCATGCGTGTACGCTCATCGTCGGGAAAGCCGAACAGCATACAGCCGGTTTCAATACATAACTGTTCTATGCCATCGGCTTCGCCATAAGCCAGCAATACATCACCGCTTTCGATCTGCGTCTCACTGAGCACCGGCATTAACGATGACACCAGCTTGCCATCCCGGCGAATAGCAAACACCGTGACTTCAAAGCAGCTTCTCAGGCGCATATCCGAGACCGATTTGCCTACCAGCTCAGAATCCTTCCTGACCCGTAAGCGATACAGGTTATCTTCTATACCATAGCGCTGCGCAAACTCTTTCAGATGGGGGTGTGATGCTTCCCTGACTCCCGTCTCCGGCAATAACTTAGGTGCAATAAAGATCAGATAGAGGGAGCCAAAAACCAGAATAACGCCACCGACCGGGGTGAAATCAAAGAAACCAAAAGACTCCAGACCGGCCGCCCGCAGTTGCGTACTGGCAACCATGTTAGGCGGGGTACCGATCAGCGTCATCATACCGCCAATCAGCGATGCAAAAGAGAGCGGCATCAACATTTTTGACGGCTGCAGTTTGGCCGAACGACAGATACTCAGCACCACCGGAATAAAAAGCGCCACCGCGCCGGTAGAACTCATCACCGCCGACATCCCGGCAACCACGGGGATGAGTACCAGCAGCAGCTTTCGCTCACTCTGTCCGCCCATACGCATAATCCAGTGACCCACGGCTGCAGCCACACCGGTCCGGAACAGCCCTTCACCGACGATAAACAGCCCGGCAATCATCACCACCAGTGACTGACCAAAGCCCGACACTGTTTCAGCCGGGGTAATAATGCCTGACACCGCCAGCGTCACCACCACCATCATCGCCACCATATCCATCCGGATACGGTCCCAGATGAACAGGCCGATTGTGGTTAGCAGTAACGCAAAAACAAACAGAATCTCAATATTCACATTTCTTCCGCAAAGTGGCCTGAGTTGAGTGGTAGTATCGGAAACAATCGTTAACGTTTTAATCTCACCGGGCAATCATAACGGCTCAGCGCTATTACAACTGCGCCGCTTTTGCTGCCGGTCTTAATACCAGATAGACGCCGAAAACAGTCACCCCGATAGCGATCACCTGCACCCAGCTCAGGGATTCACCAAACAGAATCCAGGCTTCCAGTGATGTCACGGGCGGCACCAGATAAAAATAACTGGCGACACGGGCAGATTCACCCTCACGAATCATAAACATCAATAACAAAATTGCCGATATAGACAGACCAAACACCAGCCAGCCAATCGATAACAGTAAGGTCATATTCCATTCGATATGGCGCTCTTCAAACACAAATGCGAGCACGCCCATCACCACCGCAGTGGACAGATATTGCCAGAAAGATCCGGTGAGCAGATCGACTTTGCCGCCAAAGCGCTTCTGATAGAGGGTGCCAAAAGAGATGGCGAATAGTGCAACGATCAGGGCAGCAATCGCTTCAGGCCGCAGTACAGTGACCTCACTATGCTGACCATTCAGCAGAATAACGACCACTCCTGCCAGCCCCAGCAACAGCCCAGACCATTGAACAACCCGCAACCGCTCCCCCAGCCATTGCCAGCCGATCAGTGCGGTAAGTAATGGCTGCAAGCCGACCACAATCGCGGCGATACCCGCAGGCATCTGCCACTTAATCGCAGCAAAAACGCCGCCAAGATAGCAGGCATGGACAAGAAAACCAGTCAACGCCTGCTGGCCGCCTTCACGTAAAGAGGGCCAGCGGGAACGATAGATCAGCGCCAGTGCAGCAAACACGACCAGTGTCAGCAGCATGCGTATGAACAGCAGATAAAACGGTTCGATATAGGGCAAAGCGTACTTTGCCCCAATAAAACCGGTGCTCCAGAGCAGCACAAATAACGCCGGAACCAGACGGATAAAATGGGAATGACTCACAGGATCACCGATCTTTAGAGGGCTAGTTGGCAGGCCAGGACTCAGATAATAACGCCCTGAACCTGATCGTTAATCATCGTCACGAATGACGCTGACTAGTGATCGTTGCCAGCATAGATCCACATCGGCTCGGTTTTTCCTGCACGGCTGAAGCCCAGCGATTGATAAAAACCGATGGCTTCACCATCTGCGGTCAGCATCTGCTGATGAAACCCCTGATAGCGTTGCTGCATCGCCTGCATCAGTTGTTTGCCAACGCCCTTCCCCTGATACTCCGGGGCAACCAGCATATGCGGGTAGTAAACCACCAGATGGCCGTCTGACAATGCATTTCCAAGGCCGATCAACGTGCCGTTAACCCGCGCTGTCACCAGCGAGTGCGAGCCTTTTAACGCGGCCATCAGTTGTTCGGGTTTATCCGCAGCAGACCACTCATTAGCACGGTAAAGCCTGATGACTTCCGCCTGGTCAGGTAGATCCGTCAGACTAATCTCTATGTCCATTTATTATTCTCCTGTAAAAATCCGGTTAATAGAGTGTTACCGGCTGATAATATTCCAGCTCAAACCTTTCTTCAGGGTCGACAAACTGGTTGCGAAAATACTTCGCGAAGGCCGGTGTCGCGCCGGTCTTGAGACCAGAGCCCGCAAGCCACTCTTCCTGCAGCCGGGTAATCCAGGGCAGCAGATCACCATACTGCCCACTAAATCTAAAGCGGGCGTGCAATCCTCCGGGAATCACCATCCCATTTACCACACCGCGCCGCGAAACCGGACTATCGACACCAAGACAGGCGACATAACGACAGCGCGCCTGGGGCGTCCAGGTTGGATTGGAATGATGTAACCCTATCTGCACAGTGAAAGGACGCTGTTCCGCCGTCGCCCAGGCCTGCAGGATCTGCCAGGCTGAACGAATGGTGCGGTTATAGCCCAGATGGCGGACATAGGCAACCGGCTGAGCCGTCAGTTCAATCAGATCGGGCTGTGGTAGCGGTAGCGATGCCGCACGTTTTGCCCCGGCAGCGACGTCAGGATCACTCATATAAGGGATATGCTGCGCTCGTTCCTGATGACGCCAGCGCCCCGGACTGATTTCAAACTGTTCACCAAATACCCGGGTAAAGGATGCCAGCGAATTATAACCACACTTTAAGGCGATATCGCGCACCGGTGTCGAGGGTTCAAACATCAGCAGATTGGCCGCGTGTTCAAGCCGCACCCGGCGGATATAACGGTGCAGGGTCTCCCCGGTTACCTGTTGAAACAGCCGGTGAAAGTGCTGTTCAGAATAGGCAGCCACACGGGCCAGACCTGCACCCGTCAACGGGGCTGCTATATCCCGGTGGATATGGTGCAGCACATCATTAATACGGGCTTGTTGCGTTGTACTGGTCATAGGTTACTGACTATAACAGGATCGGCAGCCCCTAAAAATAAGCATAAACAGACAAATAGTAAAGCATGAACAGATAAAAAGCAGCCCACTGAGCGGCATACACTTTGCGCTTGTTTAAACAGAGTATTGATCACCTATTTCCAGCGTCTGGCGACGTTGTTTGACTAACGCTATCACCAGCCGTTTTACCTTCAGGACAGGCTCATGAAATTTTCCCGACATGCACAATCACTGCAAGCCTCTTATATCAGAGAGATTCTCAGCGCCGCCAGTCAGCCGCAGATGATCTCTATGGCCGGAGGGCTGCCTGCCACTTCCCTACTGCCGGTGGCACTGATCCGTGAGGCCTGCGAGTCGTTGGCCGATACCCCGCAACTGTTTCAGTATGGCAATAGTCAGGGCTATCAGCCCCTCATCGAGACACTGCAACAACACCACGCGGGATCAACGCAGCCCTGGCTGATCTGTAACGGCAGTCAGCAGGGGCTGGACCTGATTGCACGGGCGCTGCTGCAACCTGGCGATCAGTTTGTTGCTGAAGTTCCAGCTTATCTGGGGGCATTACAGGCATTTCAGTTAACCGGTGCCACGTTGTTACCGCTGCTGAGCAATACGGCTGGGCCAGACCTGGATCAGCTGGAGCACTATTTTAAATCAGCTGATATAAAACTGTTTTATGCGGTACCTGACTTTCACAACCCCACCGGACGGGTCTGGTCTGCCGACACCCGGACAGCCGTGGCAACGCTGTGTCGTCACTATGGCGTTACGCTGATAGAAGATTCGCCTTATCGACAGTTACGCTTCAGCGGAGTACAGCATTGCCCCGTCAGTGAGTTATATCCGGAGCAGACAATCCGTCTGATATCCTTTTCAAAAACAGGCTTTCCGGGACTGCGGGTAGGCGCGATGAACGGCCCGGCGGAGTTTATGACGATCGCGGAGCGGATCAAGCAAGCCACCGATCTGCACACCGGTATTCCACAGCAGATGATCATTCACCAGCTGCTGAATCACCCGGCCTACCCGGAACATCTGCAGCAACTGCGGCAAGGTTACCAGCGTCGTTATCAGCAGCTGAGTGACGAACTGCAGCAACAACTGGGACAGCAGATTGCGTTTGATCCGGTCGAAGGCGGGATGTTTATCTGGTTATCACTGAAAGGCAAAAGTGGAACGCGGGTTGCGGCCAGCGCACTGACGCATCAGTTGGCGGTGGTGCCGGGAGCTGCGTTCTATGACAAAGACGCCGTCACTGAGGATTGCCATATCCGGCTGAACTTCAGTAACACCGATGCCACCCTGGTAAAAGCAGCGGTATCGCGACTGGCAACCGCACTCCGTGCTGACTAAGCACCGGCAGTGCCCGTCTGGCCGTGACGATAATCAGCCGCCCCCGACTCATCAGTAGTGTCGGGAGCAGCGGTGAGATTACGCAGAGGCTAAGCAGCTAAGCGGCTAAGAGACTAACTAACTAGCTGAGCCTGCTCTGCGATGAAACGTAACCGCCCGGCTTAAACCGGTTTATCTTCGCTGCTATCCGCGGGTTGATCTTTACGGTTATCAACCTGCTTTTCACTGTCCCGGTCAATCGAGTCAACCCACTCGCCCTCCCGTGACTCAGCACCGACACTGATCGCATCAACAACATCAGAAGCCGCTTCAGGAATACTTTCCAGCACCGCAACCGCAACCTCTTCAGCACTTTCCGGTGAGACCTCTCTGAGTCGGTTAACCAGTTCGACAGCATCCTGGATTTCGCTGGCAGGCTTGGCATTAAGACCAGTGTTGTCCGTCTGATAGCTTTCATGCAGCAGGCGGGCAACTTCAGCAGCCACGTACTGGGCACTTTCGGGGACCGCTTCGACAATTTTAACCGCCAGATTAAGCGACATTTCCGGGGACAACTCTGACATACGCGTCAGCCATTCAATCGCTTTCTGATGTTCATCAACCACCTCAACCCCGTCGTCTGTCTCACTATCGCTGTCACTATCATCAGTATGCTGACTCTCTTCAACGACGTCCGCCTCTGTCTGCGACTCCTCTTCTTCCTCAGTGGCAGACAGATACTCCTGTGTCACTTCAAAAATCGATTCAGGCACCGCCTCAACGACGGTGGCCGCCACATCCATTGCCTGCTCTGGCGCGGCTTCAGATATTCTTGAAACCCACTCAACCGCGTCATGGTATTCACCCTCGTCGGTTTCAGCAGCAGAATCATCGTCCTGCGGGGTTTCATTCCCGGCACCAGACTCATAGTTAGACATGTACTCCTCAGTCATCGCCACGGCTGATTCAGGAACAGACTCGGCCAGGGTGACAGCAATATCAAGCGCCTGTTCCGGATTCGCATCCCAGAGTTCAGTCGCCATATTCAGGGTATCAGACTCACTGGTATCGTCTTCACGATCAGCCGGACGAATCGATTCACGCTCCTCGGCGATCAGGCGAGCATAGTATTCCGCGACCTGCGTGGCAGATTCAGGTGCAGATGCAACCGCGATACGTGCCATCTCGATACGCATTTCCGGGAAAACCCGGCCCACCTCAATAGCAACAGGCACAACCTGCTGCGGATACCATTCAGCAAGACGGGATACCAGATCGCCAGCAAGTGCGGGCTGAGCCTTAACAATGGCCTGGGTTATTTCCAGAATCTGATACGGTGCCGCTTCTTTCATTACCTCATACAGACGCATCACATCAATGCCCGGAACTTTAGCAACCGCAGCGGCCACTTCTGTGCCTTTTTCAGGATTGCGAATAGTAAGTGCACGGGCCAGTTTAACCGCGGCAGCCGGATCAGATTCTGCGATACTGATAGCTGTTTTCGCGGCAGAACTCAGTTTAGCCTCAGGCTCTGTATATTCAGTACGGGGGTCAAGGTGAACAGATGCCGACAGCGCTTCACCCTGCATCACAAAGCCTTCCTGATCGGCCACTGGCAGTGCCTTACTAACGGTCATCCGATAGACAGTGAACAGCGCCAGACAGGCCTGCGTGATCGCCATAAAATAGAACAGACTTGAACTGCCATACAAGGACATCACTAATGACGCCGTATAGGGCCCGATTGCACCACCCAGGCCAAACGCCAGCAGCATACTGCCCATAGCCGACACCATTTCCGACCGTTTGAGCTTATCGAATGCCTCGGCCACACTAAGCGGGTAATAACAGGCAACCATCCCTGACGTCAGTCCACAGAGCACAAAAATAGCAGTCATCAAGCCCATTTTTGCCAGCGGTACGATCGCCAGCCCCAGAACAGACGATAACAACAGCAGCCCCAGGAGTACGGTCCGCCGGTCGAACCGGTCAGAGAGTAACCCCACGGGAAACTGCATGCTAAACGCGCCCAGGATAGCGCAACCCATGAACAGTGATAACTGAAAACCACTGATATGATGTTCGGTGGCAAACACCGGCAACAGGTTAAACAACGCGGAATAAACGGCCCCCGCAGCTAAACAGGTAACCACCCCCAGCGGGGAGATTCTGAACAGTGAAAGAATCGACATCGGCGCCACGGTCTCAATCACCGGGCCTTTTGAGCGGCTGAACAGCACTGGCAGTGTCGCCAGACAGAACAGTATGCCGACCACAACAAACAACATGTCGTCGGTAGGCTCTGCGATCCCCATAAGGAACTGTCCGCCAAATAACCCGCCCATAATACAGGCGTTGTAAACGGCAAGAATTTTACCCCGGGTCTCCTCGGTGGCACTGTCACTCAACCAGCTCTCCATCGCTGTCAGCAGGCAGGCGTGGCTGAACCCCAGCAAAACCCGCAAAATTCCCCACAACAGGGCATTCGCGTCCAGGGTGAACACTAAGATACAGATCGCTTCGATAGCCAGGCTGCCAGCAAACACCCGGACATGGCCTACCCGTTTCACCAGTTGTTTACTATAGATTGCGCCGGTCAGCATGCCCACAAAGTACATCGACAAAACCAGACCGATAGTGTCGGTGGAAATACCTTCCAGTCCCATCCTCGATGGCACCAGAATATTCATCAGACCCACGCCAAGATAGAGGATGATGCAACTGCTAAGCAGGGCAATCAGTGACAACAGAGTGTTACGCACGAAGCTTTCTCTCTCAGAAAATTAAATAACGGTTAAGGCGAGCGTTGTACTGCCCTAAAAATAAAAAAAAGCCGGGCTTATGACAGGCCGGCTTAATTTGTAAATAGTCTATCACCCTAAATCGGTCATATACACCCCTTCCGCTGCGATTGAGAAAATAATCAGGGGGCATTCTTCAGTTCAGGAGCCTTTCCTATAACAGCGACGGTTAAACGGGAAATACAGATCGCTTTACCCTCTTCGTCGACAATGCGGATATCCCACACCTGCGTTGAGCGGCCCATATGCACCGGTGATGCGGTACCATAGACTTTGCCTGTACTGATACTCGACAGGTGATTGGCATTAATCTCTAACCCAAGGCAGCTTTGACCGGGTTCCGCTGTCAGCTGAGCCGCAACGCTACCCAGTGTTTCCGCCAGCACCACCGAGGCGCCACCATGCAACAACCCCATCGGCTGATGTGTCCGGTTATCGACGGGCATAGAGGCGGTAATATAATCAGCACCGATTTCAGTGATCTGAATACCCAGATGGTCGATAAGCGTATTTCTGGCAAACCGTTGTAATTCTTCAATCGTCTTTTGAGTTTTCCAGATTGACATAAACATCTCCCTATAAAAGCCACTAAATTAGCATCTTGGTTATCCCGGGCAAATAACATTTCCCGTCACTTTAGTAGCAGCATCGGTCAGCACGGCTTAAAAACAACCCTTAGCCTGGTTTCAGATAAGGGTACGCATAAGCCCAAGGGTGCTCACAACGATCAGCACGCTACCTAACACCCGGAAGAACACCTTACTTTCAGCCCCAACCAGCTGCTTATGCAAGCGCTCGCCAAACAGATGGCCGACATAAGCACAGGGTAATAACCATAGATGGTGAATCAGTTGCAGATCAACACCGGCAATAACAAACGACACCAGCTTGATCAGCACCAGAATAAACCAGAGCACAAACAGCGTATCGCGGAGCTTTTCACGACTGACATGGGATGCAAAAACCGCAGCAATCAGGGGCGCACCGATCAGAGAGGTACCGCTGACATAGCCCCCCAGGATTAAGAACAGAATATCGACCGCACGGCTATTACTTTTAAACGGCCGGTTAAGCACATAACCAATCGCATAGGCGATAACAATGCAGTAGATAAGGCTGCTCATCAGTGAGGCCGGCAGGGTTAACAGCCCCATGATGCCGATCAGCTTGGGGATAATCATGACGGACATGGCGAAGCGCAGATAGCGCCAGTCAATGGTAGAGATTTCCTGACCACGCTCAGGCGCAGCCCGCTTAACCCGCTGGCGGTTCTGCCAGGTGATCAGACATGAAAACACCATAAGATGGACACCGATAATCGGCAGGAAAACTAACGGATCGTCTACCACCAGAAGCAAAAAAGGAAGTGTCAGTACCGCGCCGCCAAACCCGAGACCGGAGCGAACAAAACCGCTCCAGACAAACAGCAGCCCGATTAATATATATTGATAAACCTGCAGATCATACATGGGAATGTCTTAACGTGTGTTGGGTTAACATTGCTGCAACCTGATGGCTGAAAGTTAACAATTCAGCCAGTCAGGCATCAGTCGAGCGGACCAAACCGGTCCAGGCAGGTGAGATAAAGTCGCAGATCCAGTTCCAGTTGATGGTAATCGGGTTCCATATACTGGCAGAGTTTATAAAATGCCCGGTTATGTTCCTTTTCCCGGATGTGGGCCAGTTCATGCACCACGATCATCTTTAAAAAAGGTTCCGGGGTCAGCTTAAACAATGAGGCGATACGAATCTCTTTTTTCGCCCGCAGTTTGCTACCCTGCACCCGGGAGATATGGGTGTGCAGCCCCAGGGCATTATGGATGACGTCAATACGGCCATCATACTCGACCTTACTCAGAGGGGCCGATTGTTTCAGATAACGGTTCTTCAGCCCGAGAGTGTACTGATATAACGCTTTCGAGCTTGAAATCGAGTGTCTGTGCGGATAACGCTTACGCAGATAGTCCGGCAGCTTACCCGATTCAATCAGGCTAAATGCCTGCTGTTGCAGCTCTGCTGAGTAACCCGCTAAAAAATTATTGTCCCGCTGACGGCTCATTACCTGCTCTCCAGCCGTTGTCGCAATGCCTCGATCCGTTTGCGATTCACGCCCATGTCAGAATACCCCACACGGGCAGCCGAGCGTACCTGAATGTTCCCGGCGGCCGGGTCTCGCAGGAGTTCCAGATCATCAACAAAACCAAAAACCGACGAGCTGAATTCAGCCGCCAGATAGTCTTTCTCAAGCACGACAATCCGTCCCCCTAATGCTTCAACATCGGGCACCAACGATGCCAGATCGTCAACATTCAGGTTTATCGGAGCAATATAATGTGACGCATCAGTGCCTGGCTGACTACAGACCGAGTTCGGTTTAACATCACAGGGTGATAGCGCCCCATCGACCCGCCCGGGGGGCTTCTGCTGACGCGAAACATATCCCTGATAAGCCAGATACCCTATCGCAAGGCACACCAGTGCCACAATAATCAAGATAAGTTGTTTCATAAACTCCTCAGAACAGCGCGAAGCGCGTTTCATCGTAAATCTGGCAATAAATAAAAAGCTGAATAAATCCGTTAACGCGAAACTCAGCGACAGCATCACTAACGACGTTATCACCTGTTTATATTGAAAACCAGATACAGTAATAACGTCGGGAGTAGTATAAACTGTGCCATTTTATCTACAATCACAAGAAGATCTGTATCGTGCTCACTCCTCAACTTATCAACTGGCTTCTTCTCAGCTTTCTGGTTATCACCTGGGGTACCTCATTTATGGTGACCTCTGTCGCCATTGAGGGAGGTTTAACCGCTGTAACAATCACCCTGCTACGCATCACGCTGGGGGCCGCCGTGGTCACCCTGTTCGCCTATTCTAAAGGTTTGCGCTTACCCCTGAATGTGAAAAGCTGGGCAAGCTTTCTGTTACTGGGGTTATTCGGCAGCGCCCTGCCGTTTATGCTGATCTCATGGGGCCAGCAGTCGGTGACGTCAGCCACTACCGGTGTACTGATGGCAATGATGCCTTTTGTTACCATGCTGATCGCCCATTACGTTATCGACGGCGAAACGCTCAATCGCTATAAAATCAGCGGATTAATTATCGCCTTTTCCGGAGTGATTTTTCTGCTTAATCCTTTCGCTGCAGGCAGTGTCGATCTGCTGGGGGCATTCGCTATTCTTGCCGCAGCCAGCAGCTACGCAATCAACACCGTTATGATCAGACTGCTGCCTAAATTTAATCCTCTTATTGCCTGCGCAGGCATGCTGCTTTGCGGTTCGTTACTGATCTCGCCACTGGTATTCGCGAACCTGGACAACATTATTCAGCAGCTTAGCTATGTCGCTAAACCCGAGTCGATTATGGCCGTTATCTGGCTTGGCATGATGCCATCAGGGGTGGCATCAATTATCTATTTTGTGGTTGTTAATCGTGCCGGGCCGAGCTTTTTGTCCAACTGCAACTTTCTCATCCCGGTGGTTGCCTACTTTGCCGGCACTCTTATTCTCAATGATGCGGTCTCTTCAAACAGTCTGATCGCTCTGATCGGTGTTCTCGCAGGCGTCGCGCTAACCCGCGTCAGCCGCTGAGAGATGACGATAGATCAGCGCCTCTTTGTCACGGAAAAGAGTGCGTGATTCAAGCGTTGCGTCGAGAGATTCTGCCAGTTTTCGCGAGGCCATATTCTCTTCAAAAATCAGACTGATCAGATGCAGTTCAGGCAATAACTCGGCAGCCATGGTTCTGACTGCCAACGCCGCTTCATATGCATACCCCTGCCCTGAAAACCCCGGGATTAATGACCACATGATCTCGGGCTCGGGCCAGTCTCCCGGATACCACAGTCCCACAACACCCACGATGGTGCCACTGTCTTTCAGCTTTAATGTATACGGACCATAGCCGTGGATCTCCCAGTGACCAATCAGCGCGGCAACGATTCGCCAGCTCTCCCCCTCGCTTAAGGGCCGACCGGTGGTATAGCGGGTTGCTTCAACATCTTTATAAAAATCATGTAGCGACGGCCAGTCTTCAATAGTGACTTTCACCAGATCTAAACGGTTAGTGCTGATCCATTCTGGTATTTTATAAGGCATAGCCGTTCCTCTGTTTCTGACTGGATATTCAATCTGATAAACGGCCTACTCTACTAAATAACCGGGGTTACTACGATCATTATTGACGTCTTGAAACAACAATAGATAACGGTATAAATATCAATATTTGCTACCTGCGGGCTCACTAAGACAGATTTTGCGCAGAGATTATGCTAAAAACACTACTTTAATGGACTAGAGATTAGGTTATGGCTCAAACGGCAGCATTGGTACAAACCCTGAAAAAACAGCTTAAGGCGCAGGGAAAAACTTACATCGATGTGGCTCAGGCTCTGGAGCTGAGCGAAGCATCAGTTAAACGGCTATTTTCAGAACAAAACTTTACCCTGCAGCGCCTGGAGATCATCGCGGATCTGGCAGGCCTGGAACTAACCGGGCTGTTTCGTCTGATGGCACAGGAACAGCAGCGACTGACACAACTGACCCGTGAACAGGAACAGGAGATCGCTTCCGACCTGGAACTGCTGCTGATCGCCGTGAGTGTCATCAATGGTTTTGGCTTTGATGATATTATCAGCCACTACCAGATTAATGAGCATCACTGCATCCGCAAACTGGCACAATTAGACCGCTTACGCATCATTGAACTGCAGCCCAACAATCGCATTAAACTACTCATCGACCCTAATTTTACCTGGTTGCCTAACGGACCGATTCAGCAGTTCTTCCAGCAAAAAGTTGAACAGGATTTCTTCCAGTCTCGATTTGATAAAAAACATGAAAAACTCATTGTCTTAAACGGTGTCCTCACCCCGGAAGCTAACCTGGCGATGCAGAAAAAAATGGAACGAATCGCCGAAGAGTTTAACAGTCTGATTCGGGACGACTCTCCCCTGCCCATCGATCAGAAACATGGCAACACCATGGTACTGGCGATTCGTCAGTGGCAGTACAGCCTGTTTAAAAACTACCGGAAAAAATAATTCAGGCTGTTGCTGTTCACTCTTGTACACTTAACGTATCACTATCCGATACTTTGCTGGTTTTAATACGCTGAACCTCCCCGGCAACCGATGATGCCTCTGACTTAACATCAGAGTTACAGAGGCATCACATGAAGATCAAACCACTCGCCGCGACACTGGCACTGAGTACCATCCTGACGCTGAGCGCTACCGCGCCATCCGTGCAGGCTGCCGGACTGCTAACACCGGTAAATGCCAACCTGCCACAACTGAGCATACGCGAACACCATGTCAACGTTGTGCTGGAACACAGCTATGCAGTCACGACCGTCGAACAGACCTTTCACAACCCTTCCAGTCAGGCACTGGAAGCAATCTATAGTTTTCCTGTGCCTGACCACGCCGCCGTGGGTGAATTTACCTACTGGATAGATGGTCAGCCGGTGACCGGCGAAGTAGTCAGAAAGCAAAAAGCCAGAGAGATCTATGAGCAGGAAAAAAGTGCAGGACATGAAGCCGCCCTGGTTGAAAAAGACAGTTATAAAACCTTTGATATCAGTGTTACACCGGTGCAACCCAACAGTGATGTGCGAATAAAACTGGTGTATGTTCAGCCAGCACATCTGGATTCCGGGGTCGGACGTTATGTTTATCCGCTCGAAGACGGCGGCGTCGATGAGCAAAAAAATGCGTTCTGGAGCCGTAACGAAGTCGTCGATGAACATTTCAGCTTTAACATGACGCTGGGCTCAGGCTATCCCATCGACTCTATCCGTCTGCCACAACATTCTCAGGCGGCGATTCAGCAGGTTTCAGAAAACCAGTGGCAGATCAGTATGAACAGCCAGTCCGCATCCCCGCAACCAACAGAAGAGAGCGCTGAAAAGCCGCCAGTAACACAACCTCAAAGCAGCGGTACACTCCCGGCAGCCAGCCTTGATAAGGATATCCTGGTTTACTGGAGGCACCCTCAGAATCTGCCCGGCAGTCTCGACCTGATCAGTTATAAACCAGCAGCCACTTCACAGGGAACCTTTATGATGACCCTCACGCCGGGGGATGATCTGGGTGTATTGCAGGGCGGACGTGACTGGATATTTGTGCTCGATGTATCAGGCTCGATGCAGGGTAAATACTCGACGCTGGTAGAAGGCGTGCGCCAGGGCCTGAACAAATTACCCCCGGAGGACCGTTTCAAAGTGGTGCTGTTTAACAGTTCCGCCACCGAGTTTACTCAGGGTTTTCAGCCGGCTAAACCTGAAATCATTACACCGCTGCTAAATCAGCTTGAACACTATCAGCCCGGCAGTGGCACTGATCTCTATGCCGGATTATCGCTGGGGTTGAAAGGCCTTGATGCCGATCGCAGTGCCGCCATGATTCTGGTGACCGATGGTGTCGCCAATGTAGGTGTGACTGAGAAAAAACGCTTTCTGACACTGATGGAAAAAGCCGATATCCGTCTCTTTACCTTTGTGATGGGTAATAGCGCAAACCGCCCTCTGCTGAACGGTATGACAGAGGTATCGAATGGCTTTGCCATCAGTGTTTCAAATGCTGACGATATCGTTGGTCAGCTGATGCTGGCAACCAGCAAGATGACACACCAGGCCCTGCGAGATGTCCAGCTGCAGATTAATGGCGGCAAGGTTACCGATCTCACCCCGGAACAGATCCATTCACTCTATCGGGGTGAACAGCTGACAATGCTCGGCCATTACCGTAAAGCAGGGCCGGTACAGGTGACGCTGACAGGAAAAGCTGGCGACCAGCAGCGTCGCTATACGACAGAGATCATCCTGCCCGAACAAAACCTATTGCACCCCGAACTGGAACGAATCTGGGCATTTGCCACCATTGAAGGGTTGCAGGCAAAGATGGATTACCTGGGCGATGAGGAAAGCAGTAACGCGGATACACAGCAGGCAATCACCGACCTGGCCGTTCAATATGATCTGGTGACTGACTACACCTCTATGCTGGTCGTCAGAGATGAGGTGTTTAAACAGCTGAATATCGAACGTAATAATCAGCAACGCACCCAAACCGAGAACCAGGCACGGCAACAACGCCTGCAGCAACCGGTGACCAGTCAGCGGGCAGACAAGCAGCAACCGATGTTCAACCCCTCACAGCACAGAGCGTCTCTGGGGGGTGGCGGTTCAGGTGCGACAGGTCACTGGATTCTGCTGCTGATCGGTGCTCTGTTACTGGTCAAACTTGGTAATACCCGCACCCGAAAGGACGCGTAAAATGATGATCAGCCAGGTTCTGTTCAAACATCGCTCTCTGCCTCCCGCCTCGGCGGGAGGCAGTGCTCAGCTGCCACTGGTCACCCTGACGATACTGTTACTCAGTTTGCCGTTCAGCTTATCTGGGGCGCTGTTCCAACTGGGATGTTTTGACCGCACACTGATACAACAAGGGCAGTTCTGGCGACTGATCACCGGTCATCTGTGCCACACATCACTCAGCCATCTGGGGTGGGATCTGCTGGCATTCGTGGTCGCCGCCGGATATCTGGAGTTGAAGACGCGCAAAACATTGCTGGCATCACTGCTGTTCGGCATCATCTGTGTTGATGCCCTGCTGCTGTCACCCTTTGCAGATATCAGCCGTTATGCGGGGCTTTCGGGTTTGCTCTTCGCACCGCTATTGATCAGTCTGGTAATATTTGCCCGTCAGCAAACCTCTCTGACTGGATGGATCCCCTTGCTACTCTGTATAGTAAAACTGATCTGGGAACAGTTCAGCCAGCAGGCGCTTTTGAGTAACAGCCCCTGGCCACCCTATCCTGCGGCGCACCTGGCCGGCGCGCTGGGCGCTGTTTTAAGCGGGTGGTTTATCTATCAATATGTGTTAACAGAAAACCGAAAGTCAGCAGATTAAGAGGTAGAAAAAACGCCCGGCCAGCGCCTAAAACAGCTTAATTTCAGCAGTCGTCAGCGGACGAAATTCACCCGGTTGAAGTGCCGGGTCGAGGGTGATCTCGCCGATACTTTCGCGGTGGAGTGCAGTCACTTCGTTATCAAAATATCCAAACATCCGCTTCACCTGATGGTAACGTCCTTCATGGATGGTCAGACGGGAGTTATAGCAATCCAGCCGCTCCAGCGTCGCCGGTCGGGTCGTGATATCTTCGTAACGGAAATAGATTCCCCGGCTGAATACCGCTTCGGCATCTGCAGCCACCGGGTCCCGGGTGGTGACGCGATAGACTTTGGCAATTTTTGATTCTGGTTGTGTGACCCGGCGAGACCAGTTGCCGTCATTGGTCAGCAACATCAGCCCCGTGGTTTTCAGATCCAGCCTTCCCGCCAGGTGCATTCCCTGACGTAACGTCTGTGGTAGCAGGTCGATAACCGTCTGATGCTCAGGATGCTCCGTCGCACTTACCACGCCTGCGGGTTTATTCAGCATCAGGTAGTAACTTTGCGAGTCCTGCAAGGGCTGGCTATCAAGCTCAACCCTGACAAAACGATCAATGTTCAGACGGGCATCCGTGACGATCTGCCCTGCAACCTTCACACGGCCCTGCGCCAGCAGCAAATTCACCTGCTGACGGCTATAGGGCGTGTTGATCTGTATAAACCGGTTAAGTTGCATCAGCGACGTCCCCCATCACTATCGACTGAACCTCGCTGATACTTTCTCCCGGTGATAACCAGAGAAGATAACGGTATAAATTCAGGGCGAAACATTACCTTCATTCGACAGGAAGAACCAGGTATCGAGCACCGAATCCGGATTCAGCGACACAGAACTGATGCCCTGTTCCATCAGCCATTTAGCCAGATCAGGATGGTCGGATGGTCCCTGACCACAGATGCCCACATACTTGCCCTGCGCCTTACAGGCTTCGATAGCCATCGCCAGCAGTTTACGCACTGCCTCGTTACGCTCATCAAACAGGTGTGCAATAACACCGGAATCACGGTCAAGGCCCAGGCTTAGCTGAGTCAGATCGTTAGAGCCTATGGAGAAGCCGTCAAAGTATTCAAGAAACTGATCGGCCAGCAGCGCGTTCGACGGAATCTCGCACATCATGATCACCCGCAAACCATTCTCGCCGCGGTTAAGACCGTTTTCCGCCAGCAGCTCGACCACCTGCTTAGCTTCACCGACAGTACGTACGAACGGAATCATCACCTCGATGTTCGTCAGTTTCATCACATCACGCACATATTTCAGCGCCCGGCATTCCAGTTCGAAACACTGACGGAATGATTCAGCAATGTAACGACTGGCGCCACGGAACCCCAGCATCGGGTTTTCTTCATGGGCTTCATAGGCCTGTCCGCCGATCAGATGTCCATACTCGTTAGATTTAAAATCTGACATCCGCACGATCACTTTCTTGGGATAGAACGCGGCTGCCAGAGTCGATATACCCTCCACCAGCTTGGCAACATAAAACTCTACCGGGCTGTCATAACCGGCGATACGACGTTCGATAGTGCGTTTAAGGCCTTCATCCTGCTGATCAAACTCAATCAGTGCTTTGGGGTGAATACCGATCATGCGGTTGATAATAAATTCAAGACGCGCCAGCCCCACACCCGCATTAGGCAGGGACTGAAAATCAAACGCCCGGTCCGGGTTACCGACATTCATCATAATGTCGAACGGTAACGGCGGCATCGAGTCGACTTTGTTGGTCTGATGTTCAAAATCCAGACAGCCTTCATAGGCACGGCCAGTGTCCCCTTCGGCACAGGAAACCGTCACTTCCTGACCATCTGTTAAACGTTCCGTGGCATCACCACAGCCGACAATCGCCGGAATACCCAGTTCCCGGGCGATAATCGCCGCATGACAGGTTCGCCCGCCACGATTGGTAATAATCGCAGACGAACGCTTCATGACCGGCTCCCAGTCGGGATCGGTCATATCGGTCACCAGCACATCACCGGGCTGAATCTTGTCCATATCACTGAGGCTTTCGACGATACGCACCGGACCACTACCAATACGGTGGCCAATCGAGCGGCCTTCAAGCAGGATATTACCGGTTTCCGTCAGCAGGTAACGTTCGATAACGGTGCTATTATCACGACTTTTCACCGTTTCGGGACGGGCCTGAACGATATAGAGTTCACCATCGTCACCATCCTTAGCCCACTCAATATCCATCGGACGGCCGTAATGCTGCTCAATGGTCATGGCTATTTTTGCCAGTTCCTGAACATCGGCATCATTAATAGAAAACTGCATCCGCTGCTCAACAGGCACGCTGACAGTCTCAACAGCACTCGCCGTTGTACCTTCAGCGCCGTAAACCATTTTAATCGCTTTGCTGCCTAAACTGCGGCGTAAGATAGCCGGAGCCCCCTGTCGCAGAGTCGGCTTGTAAACATAGAATTCGTCGGGGTTAACCGCGCCCTGTACAACAGTCTCACCCAGACCATAAGCTGAAGTGATAAAGACCACATGCTGAAAGCCTGACTCGGTATCCAGCGTAAACATCACACCACTGGCACCGGTTTCACTGCGCACCATGCGCTGAATACCCGCCGACAAAGCCACTTCGTGGTGTTCAAAACCGTGATGTACGCGGTACGAGATCGCCCGGTCGTTATAGAGAGAGGCAAACACCTCATGGATGGCCGCTTTGATATTATCCAGGCCGCGTATATTGAGAAAGGTTTCCTGCTGGCCAGCAAAGGAGGCATCGGGAAGGTCTTCAGCGGTCGCGGATGAACGAATCGCCACGGCCAGATCATCATGGCCACCCATCTCTTCAAAAGCCTGTTCGATAGCCCGGTCCAGCGACGCCGGAAAAGGCGTTTCAAGAATCCACTGACGTACCTGAGTGCCGGTAGCCGCTAACGCATTGACATCTTCTGGGTCCAGCTGCGCCAGGAGTTCATTAATCTTCTGATCCAGCTGATTGTGCTTTAAAAAATCCCGGAATGCCGTGGCGGTGGTAGCAAAACCTCCTGGCACTTTAACGCCGGCACCCGACAGCTCTGTGATCATCTCGCCAAGTGAGGCATTCTTGCCACCCACCTGCTCAATATCATCCATACCTACCTGATCCAGACGAACGATATATTCCTGCAAAACCCCGCACTCCCAAATTTTTTAGTTATATGGCGCATCATACTGTAATTCTTCGATAAGGTCAGTGTGTTAGCCAATATCCGGTTTTTTCTCTGATTGGCTATACAGTGCCGGGCCATGCCGTAATAATAAGCCCCATAGCCGATCTGATGTTAGCTATTGATAAATACACTTTGATGACGCAGGGTCACTTAACTTTATGAAACGCACAGCCTTTTTTATCTCTGACGGTACCGGTATCACTGCTGAAGCACTGGGCAACAGTCTGCTGGCACAATTCAGTTCGATTCAGTTTAATAAAGTAACCCTGCCCTATATTGATACCATCGAAAAAGCTGTCGAAGCGGTCGATATTATCGATCAGGCGGGGAAAGATGATGGCCAGCGGCCCCTCGTATTTGATACCGTGGTCGATGAAGCCACCCGTGAGATTATTGCCACCAGCACGGCGTATAAAATTGACGTGTTTTCAGCCTTTCTTAAACCGCTGGAACTTGAGCTGGGAAGCCAGTCCTCTTATAGCGTCGGTAAATCCCATTCGATCAATGAAATCAACCGCTACATGGACCGGATTGAATCGGTGAACTTTGCCATCGACAACGATGACGGCGCGCGCACTCTGCATTACGATAAAGCCGATATTATTCTGACCGGCGTGTCACGCTGCGGCAAAACCCCCTCCTGTCTCTATATGGCATTACAGTTTGGCGTACGGGCGGCGAACTACCCCCTGACCGATGAAGACGTCAATAGCACCAGCCTGCCTGCCGCGCTGGAACCGTTCAAAAACAAACTTTTTGGTCTGACAATCGACCCATTTCAGCTAGCGTCAATTCGCCATGAACGCCGCCCAAACAGCCGCTATGCCTCACTGGATCAGTGTGAAGATGAAGTGCGGATGGTCGAACGGATGTTCCGGCAGCAACAGCTGCCACACATCAACACCACGCACTTTTCTATTGAAGAGATAGCTACCCGCATCATCGCTCAGATGGGCCTTAAGCGGCGTATCAACTAATCGGTCTGACGGGTAACTTTACCGCGACTGTAGGAAAACCACGCCGCTAAAAAGCTATAGCCACAGGCGGTGGCAAACCCCAGTTTCACCACAATCAACAGATCGGGATAACGCTCGGGACTGATCTGCTCACTGCCCAGAAAATGACTGGTTAACAGCATAATAATCGCCATGCTGAACATATTACCGCTGGTGCGTGACAGATTCAGTAAGGCAGAGGCGATACTCAGGCGCTCTTTGGGCACAGAACCCAGGGCGGCATTATTATTGGGGGTAGAAAACAGGCCAAAGCCAATCCCCATCAGGGCCAGCGAAACAATGACATGATTCAGAGAGCTATCAAGCTGCAGAAAAATCAGCGTACCAAAGCCCGCACTGAAGAACAGACAGCCAACCGTTGCAATTAAGCGGGGTTCAAACCGGTCAGACAACCGCCCGGATATGGGGGCAAGAAACGCCATAATAGATGCCTGCACCAGAATCATCTGTCCCGCTTCACTGGGTGAGAGTCCCTGCAGATATTGCAGATATAAACTCAACAGGAAAAGTACCGGAAAGTTAGCCGCATACATCAGAAAGCTGGCTATCAATGACCGGTTCATCACCCGATTCGCCGCCAGTACACTGAAACGTACCAGAGGATATTCACAGCGATTCTGATGACGCACAAAGACTACGCTCAGCACGCCCCCGGCAAGCAGCATAATCCAGTTATATAATCCCGGCAGCCCCGACAACCCGAATAACAGCAGGGTTGAAAGTGCCACGAACAACACGGACCCCAGCCAGTCCAGGGGTTGAGTGGGTTTATCAGCATCATGGTCTTTTCTGACATAGATCGTTGCCAGAATGATCGCTACAAAGGCCAGACAAACAGGTGCCCAGAAAACGCTGCGCCAGCCCAGATGTTCAGTCAGCCAGCCGCCGATTAACGGCCCACAGGTGAGCCCGAGATAAACAGACGTTGCTGTAAACCCTAACGCGGTTCCCCGTCTGCGGGCACTGAAGACGTTGGCAATGATGGCCATCGCCGTAGCGAACACCAGGCTGCTGAACAATCCCTGTAAAACCCGCAATACCAGTAGCGCATCAATAGAGTCAACCGCAAAAATAAGCAGAGATGACAGCGAGTAGCCAACCACACCAATCAGATAGATCGGTTTTCTGCCGACCATATCCGCCACCCGCCCTGCCGGTAGTAACAGCACAATACTGCCCCACAGGGTCGCTGTTGGCAGCCAGCTGACGAGCACCGCATCGGCCTTCAACGCATGGGCAATCGCAGGCAGCGCCAGATTCACCGCAGAGAGTGATAAGGGAAGTAAAAACATAGCGATACAGATACTGGCCAGGACGAACCAGGGCGCCCGGGGATTATCCTGATAAAACGTTGTTTCAGTATTTACAGTCACATGTACACCTTTTAAGTAGGCCAGGAGTATAACAGGAGGTAATTACGATATTCATTAATTTCATCTGAGCTGTTCTGTAATCGTCCTGTAAACGTTAAACATCGTTAATCGACAAGTGGTGCTTTTTCACCTGCTGAGACGCACCGGATAAGGGCACAGAATGAGGGGAGATCAACCTATGTTGATAATGATCAAATGAGAGATAAATTATATGTTAATACATTTACCATCTGCAGCGAAATTGACGGATAGATTCAATTCTCAACGGCCAAAATGTAGCGGGATATTACAAATCTGTGTAAGATCCGTGTTCCAGAATCAGGCAGAAATCGAGGGTGTTTTCTGGCTTTTGCCTGTTGGTCTGAATGGCCGAAATTTTGGTAAACGCTGAGATTCTGGAGCGTTTTTATTCATCGACTTTTAGACATACAGGACAGTTTGCAATGAGTCTTGCTGATAAGGTTTTGGCGGTCAACAATGATCTGCCTATCCGTACCGACCTGCCGGTACACAGTGGAAAAGTACGTTCCGTTTACTGGCTGACCGAAGCCGACAGTCAACGTCTGATCAAAGAGAAAGGTTATGATGTCGCTGCAGATGCACCGCTGGCGATCATGGTCATCAGTGACCGGATCTCCGCGTTCGAATGCATCTGGCATGGCGAAGGTGGTATGAACGGTGTTCCTGGCAAAGGTGCCGCACTGAATGCTATCTCCAACCACTGGTTCAAACTGTTCCGCGAAAACGGTCTGGCTGACAGCCACATTCTTGATATCCCCCACCCGTTTGTCTGGATCGTACAGAAAGCCCGGCCCGTGATGATTGAAGCGATCTGTCGTCAGTATATCACCGGCTCTATGTGGCGTGCCTATGCCAAAGGCGAGCGTGACTTCTGTGGTATTCAGATAGCTGACGGTCTGCAGAAAGATCAGAAACTGCCTGAACTGCTGATCACCCCGTCAACCAAAGGTATTCTCAAAGGGATTCCCGGCGTACCTGAAGTGGATGACGTCAACATCACCCGTGATGACATCATCAATAACCACGAAGCGTTTCAGTTCCGTTCAAAAGACGATATCGCCGTTTACGAAAAGCTGCTGAAAGAGGGCTTTGATGTGATCAGTGCAGAGCTGGAAAAGATCGACCAGGTATTCGTCGATACCAAGTTTGAGTTTGGTTATGTGACGGATGCCGCCGGTACTGAAAAACTGATCTATATGGATGAGGTGGGTACACCCGATTCATCCCGCATCTGGGATGGCCCCTCCTACCGCGAAGGCAACGTTGTTGAAAACTCTAAAGAGGTGTTCCGTCAGGAACTACTGAACTACTTCCCTGACCCGGATATTCTGATCAACAAAGACCGCATGGAAGAGCGTTACGCACTGGCTAAAGATAACGCCCTGCCCGCAGCCGTATTGCAAAAAGTTTCCGATACCTATGTTGGCATTGCAGAGAAGATAATCGGCGAGAAGCTGACCCTGTCTGAGAATCCCAAAGCAGAGATCATTGAAATCCTGCGCAACGATTACGGCCTTATCGACTAACCTCAGCCCGGTCATCAGCCTGACAAAAAACGCCGCAGATCTGCGGCGTTTTTTTATACCTCGTTTTCATCCTTCAGCAATACCATCGCCTCACCATCATCGACCGTCAGCTCAACGGTAATAGGTCTGCAACACACCTCACAGTCCTCAATATAACTACGACTACCGGCCGTACAGTCAATCAATAACTCGATGGGTTCACCGCAATAGGGACACAAACGGGAAAGGTTTTCCAGACTTTGCATGATGAATACCTCACTGATACAGCTGAATAATAACAGATTACATAAAAGGGCCATTCCCGTCCAAACTATCCGTTTCACACTGTAAGATTAAACGCTCTGCTGACAAACAGTCAGCACCAGAACCGTTAGCGCTCTGGCTCCTTTAACACCGCTACAATATAATTAACCCTATCAGCTTAGCCGGGTTTCCCCTATCGTGCTGATCAGTGATAATAACCTGTCTTATTCGTTTAACCGACTTCACCCCTGCAGGGATACCGTATGACCTTAACTGCCTGGCTTTCACTTCTTGCTATCTGCTGTCTTGGCGCAATGTCGCCGGGGCCGAGTCTGGCGGTTGTTCTGAAGCAGACTGTCGCTAACAGTCGCAGTCATGGCCTTGCAGCCAGCTGGTTTCATGCGGCGGGAGTCGGTCTGTGGGCATTTGCCACGATTTCCGGACTGGCTATTCTGGTGGCAGAATCTGAAACAGCGTTTAAAGTGATTACCTGGCTGGGCGCCGCATATCTGGCCTGGATTGGTGTGAAAGCGATACGCGCAGGCAAAAACTCTGCCTTCAAAGTTAATCCCGGTAAAAAGGCTTCTATTCTGACGGCAGGCATTGAGGGCGCGGCGATCTCGCTGCTAAACCCAAAGCTGGCGATCTTCTTCATCGCCCTGTTCTCACAGTTCGTCAGCCCCGATGCCTCGTTTACTGATCAGCTGATCATGACCAGTACCGCAGCACTGGTGGATGGGCTGTGGTACACACTGGTAGTCGTGCTGCTGTCTCACGGCCCGGTATTAAGAACCCTGCAAAGCCGCAGTCAGTTGGTTAATCGTCTGACCGGCGGCATTCTCATCGCCCTGGCCGCCCGGGTAGTTACTCTCTGACGCAGATAAACGCCCTAGCCAAACCACCATTAGGTTCATAGCCAGTGGCCCGACGCGACTTCATCGCTTGCCAGAAAAAGCGCGGGTTCCATTTATCTATACCTCAGTACCCACTTTCTGCTGTTCAGAAACTAAAGATTACGCTGATCAGATCAGACATTCCTAAAAAAAATATTTTTTTTGCATCCAAATGCCTTAGTCGTTTCGTCATAAGAGATGTAAGTAAACAAATCTCTATGCTTAGGAACTGATATGAATAAATTACTGATACTGGCCTTTACATTAGCCGCAAGCTTCAACGTTGCTGCCAGCCAGAACGTTACCGTGTTAACCAACCTTGATGGCATGACCCTGTATATCTTTGATAAGGACAGCCCTAACAACTCACACTGCTATGACGCCTGTGCTGCCAGCTGGCCTCCGTATTTAGTGACATCAGCCGATGCCGCAAGACCCGGCTGGGGCGTTACAATGCGTGAAGATGGTAATGCCCAGCATACCTTTCAGGGGAAACCGCTGTACTTATGGGTAGGTGACCAACACGCAGGAGATCAGACCGGAGATGGCGTCGGTGGCGTCTGGCATACCGCCACTAAAAAAGCTAAAACCGAACACTCACAATCGGGATACAACTACAGCGAATACTAAGACTGGATAACGACACTAACCGCCTATAACGAGAGGCTTGCAGGCAAGCCTCTCGTCAGGAGTTTCTCAATGACATCCGTTGCAGGGTGAGAAAAAAGTATTTCGCTGCGGGGCCTTACTGTGGTGTCTGTGTCTGTTGCCCACAGAGAGCAGATTAAACGTATTCCTGCCCCAACCGAATAGTGATCATCCCAAAGAGAAACATTGGACTTGTGAACTTCTTCCTTAGTAGACTCTTAAACCACACAAATGGACACTAGATAAACACAGTGACAGATTCTGACTGGTTAACTGAAATATCATCCCTGCTTCGTCTGATTCAACGGCAAGACGCCATTGCAATGCGACGACTATACGACATCACCTACCCTAGAATATCAGGGCTGATTACCCGGATTGTTCATGATTCCCATGAAGCTGAAGATGTATTACAGGAAGTATTCATAAAAATCTGGCAACAGTCAGGACAGTATACAGGCAGTGGCAGTGCATGGGGCTGGATCTGTGTACTTGCCCGTCATAGTGCAATTGACCGGCTTCGAAGCCTGCAGGCCAGAGGACATCTGTCCACAGACGAATCCCCTGAATTGCTAAACCGGTTATTTGAAGATAATGAAGTTGTCAATCATCACTGGTTAGGCACATGCCTTAAGGAGCTGAAACCAAAAGCCAGCAATGCCATTCTGCTTAGCTACGTGAATGGTTATAGCAATAGTGAGCTGGCCCAGAAATTATCCCTGCCTTTAGGGACGGTTAAAGCGTTAATTCGCCGTGGGTTGCAGGAGTTAAAAAAATGTCTCGTTGCTTAAGATATCAAAACCCTGTTATTTGTGATTATCTGGCCAGCAAATATGTGGCCGGAACACTGACCACACGCGTTCGCCGCAGAATTGAAACCTTATTAATAACAACACCAGAACTGGACAGGGCAATAGCCCAATGGGCAGATTCTTTTGCGGAAGTCCACATTCGCTTACCAAAACCTGAGCTATCCAAAGCAAACCAACAAGCATCATGGACAGTGATTGAGAAAGCGATCCATACCGAAACAGCTGAAGAGAAAAAAGAAAAGGTATCGTTCTGGAATAACCTGTTTGTATGGCGCTTTACCACAGGCGGCGCTGCACTGGCATCGGTACTGCTGGCCTATATGTTGTTGACAGGTTCTCCTGTTGAGCCCACCGTGGTTATCGCCGGGCCAGATTATCTGGCCAACATGTCAGCTCAGGGCGCTTCACCCGACAATGTTCGATTTGTCATTACCGCTTACAAAAAAACTGAACAGAACCAGCATTCCCGCTTACATGTTCAGTGGTTAAAAGGGGGAAGCAGGAACACAGAGCAAAAACTTCATTTGTGGGCTGAAGATAAAGAAACCAACGCGATGACCTACGTCGGCTTGCTGCCGGATAACACCAACGACTGGAATTTAACAAAATCAGCCTGGAAGGCTGTCACCACCAGCCAACGCTTATTAATGACAGCAGACAATCAACCCCCTTCTGTGAGCAACACCCTCTTCTCCGGTTTGTGCTTACAGCTGAATGCCTGGAAAGAGAATACTTAACGGGTAACGTTATGCGCATGTTGATTTCAGAGCATAAGTACAAATGACAGCTTACAACAGACTGCCAGGGAAAACTCACCCGCTGGTTATCAATAGTAATCAGCTGAATCTGACCTAGGCTTTTTTATAGATGTTCCTGGTATGCATTGTTATGCATGCTTTTCTATTTCCTCAATGTCTTCTCGATCTACCGCTCGATCCAGGATCCTCTTATAGCCGATAAGATCCTCCGCCGACATCAGCGGCACTTCGACGCCAAGGACTGCCACATGTCGGGTGTGATAGAAATTAACCGGCAACGGAACCCAGCGCTCTGTAGCAGCGTTGAAGATTCTCGCATCCTCTGCGTTTCCGACCTCGACCTTAGTGCCTTTATACATAAACTGTACGTACTCAAGGTCCCAGCCTTCCCCGACATAGCGCTGGGCCGGCTTCGAGATGTACTCAGAGGCAGCGGCGACTACTGCCTCGAAATGCTCACCGGGCACAAACAGGTCTATATCATTGAGAGGGCGATTTGAGCCATATCCGATGGCCGCGAGCCCACCGCAAACCACGAAGGGAGCTTCTTGCCTGGTTAAAAGACTGACAATCCACTCCAGCGCTTCAGTTGCCACGAATTTTCCTCTTGAATGCATAACGCTCAGCTAAACAGCGCGAACGCAGTGAGATTTGAGCTGTTTGTTATGTGACTTCATTTTAGCCAAAGTGGGTTAAAACTATGATTTTATGATTCGGGATTACCATTAGAACTTTCTCCTGGCCACGTAAATAGAAAGAGCCTGGATTTTTACCACTATCAATAATGATGCCCCGTAACTTTGGCGGCATGCTTGCGCACATTAATTCATTAACCCAATTTTCAGCCCTCTTCCAATTTTTTCTTGGGTATTTTGCCACTCCCCATAGCTGTAATAATAGTCGCTATATCCGCGAGCCTGTTTAGCCGTGTTTAGGAAACCAATTACCTCAGCTTTATTTTTATCTAAAGTTCTCACTCGTTCCCACGCTCCCGCGTGGGAATACATACCTTACAGCTTTGCTCAACGGCTAAGGCATCCATCGCCATATTGATAAAAGGGCTTTGACCCCTTTAATTTGGTAGAGCTACTTGTTATGCGCTGACTTTCCATCTTTGTTTCCGTAGTACTTCAAGCTCTTCTCTTTTCTTGGATGTTTCTACTTCGATTAACCCTGAAAGCCCAGGAGGAAATGGCTCGTCGACATCGATAGGGTTTAGCTCAACGCCAGAAAGACGCAGAGATTTGAAAACAGCCACGTGCCGTATGTATTTCAGTAGTTCCTGAATAAGTGGTTCGTTTTCGCCTATCAAGTGAAAATTCTCTTCAATGACCTTCACCGCCTTTTCATGGTTCGGCAGCAAGAATTCCTTTTCGACTGATAAGCCTGCTTCTGTTGGTAACTGAGACCCATCGTCGTATAGAGAAGGGACCCTTTGCCATACAGCATCATCATTTTTCATGTACAAGAAGAGAGGCCAATAGAATCGCTCAAGTTGCTGCTCTAAGAGAGCTATTCGTTCGCTTAACTCCGTTTCAAACTTATCCCTGTGCAGTTGTTTGATCTGTTCTTCGAGATCCCTCCGCCTCCTGATTTCCTCTTTTTCCTTATCTTGTTTCTTTTGGTACAAGTGCCACAGATAGAAGGCTAGGCCAGCAATAATGACCTTATCAATGACCAATAAGCCAAGTTCTTCTCCAAATGCCACTAGAATCTCCTTTTACGCATAACGCCGTTATTAATTGCCGAAAAAAGCGCAGCTTATTGAAGTCAATTTCATGACCTTGTTATAGGCAACTTGCCACATTTGTAGCGCATTACTACAATGCAGTAATTAACTGTTAGGAGACATCTTATGGCAACCGCAAGCGTAAGACTAGACCAGGATCTAGTTGAGAAAGCGACCATTATGGGAAAAGCACTAAACCGAACCATGCCAAAACAGATTGAACATTGGGCGAAGATAGGTGAAATGATGGAAGATAATCCAGATTTACCATACGAATTCGTTAAACAGGCTATAATTTCCAAAGCTGAAAAAGAGGCTGGAAAATTGGAGCCTTACGATTTTGGCTAAAATTACCACTGTTTTACAGACAGTTAACTTTAAGAAAACAGTAAAAAAGTTACATCAGAATCAGAAAAAAGACTTGGATAAAGCCGTAAAGGTACTGATGGACGATCCTCTTATAGGCGAACAGAAAAAAGGCGACCTGGCATTTCTTCGAGTGTATAAATTCAAGATGGTCAAGCAGTTAACCTTACTTGGTTACAGCTATGAGGATGGAACTGTAATACTTGAATTAATAGCTCTTGGCTCGCATGAGAATTTTTACCGCAACGCCAAAAAGTTACTCTGATCAATTACGTATAACAATGAAATAAGCCGCGGCCCGACAGGGGCGTCCGGTAGAGGCCGAAGGCCAGAACGAACTTGATTGACTTGCCCCTGAAAATTGCTACACGCTCAAGCCCTGTATCGCCGTGGACTTCAGCTTTGTGAAATTCTTACTTTCAATCGAGGCTAGAAGGTTACGACGCTGAGGGTAACGAACAAAATAAAGTGATCCGATAAAAGGGCTTTGACCCTGTGGTATCCCCACGAATTTTCAATAAATAACAAATAGTTAGCTTAAGAAGGGAACGTTCATAGTCCTTGGTGATCAATTATTTCGCCAAAAACAAATTACCGCCAGAGCTATGAACGCGACCACTATATTGAACAAAATCATCCCGTTTGTCTGCCCCCATATGCATAAAACCCGGCGAAATGCGTTAGCTGCATGTGTCTTGAGCCTGGCACAAGGTAATCTCTGTACTGTCACCAGTATTGGGCGTGGCATTCATTCTCAAGCCTATGAGAAACATCGGATCAAACGTTCCGATAGGTTGCTTTCAAACCCTCACTTACAAAAGGAATCGCTCTCTATTTATGCCTATATGTGTCGCGTCTTTACGGGAAAAGGACGCCCTGTTGTCAGTGTAGACTGGTCAGATTTAGATGGACGAAAAGGACATTTTTTGATCAGAGCTGCCGTTGCATTTGAAGGGCGGGCGTTGACTTTATATGAGGAAGTTCATGATATTAAAACCAAAGAAAAACTTCGTACTCATCAACGTTTTCTGGCCATGCTTAAGACGCTCCTTCCAGGCAACACCAGGCCTATCATTGTCACCGATGCCGGTTTTAAAACACCCTGGATTAAGCTGGTCAAAGAGATTGGCTGGGACTATGTTGGACGTGTGCGCCGCCCCAGAAAGTTCTTCGATGAAGCGAGTCAGTCATGGCGCTGTATTTCCCATCTGTTTCCAAACGCCACTAGCAGGCCAAAAGCATTAAAACTGAAGATACTACAATCAGACCCTCAGCGTAGTAATCTCGTGCTCTATAAAGGCAAACCCAAGGGGCGACATTCATTGAATCAAGATGGCTCAACGCGATCATCGAAAACGTCACTGACAGCAGCACGAGGCGCAAAAGAACCCTGGCTACTTATCTCCTCGTTACCCAAAAACAGCTCGTTCGCTAAAAAGAGCGTATCGATTTATCACACGCGTATGCAAATTGAAGAAAGCTTTCGGGATATGAAAAGTACTAAATTTGGTTTGGGCTTCGAGCAACATCATACAAAGAAGATAGAAAGAGCACGCCAGTTAGTGTTACTGACAACGCTGGCATCAATGGTGCTCATTCTGTTTGGGAAAGTCATTGAGTTGGCTGGGGTGGCTTATCGTTTTCAGTGTAATAGTACACGTGATCGCCGAGTCCTATCACACTTTTATCTTGGAAAAAGAGCGCTCTCCACTAATCTAAAAATATCCCCTAGGCAATGGCGAGAAGGTATTAGGGAATTTGCAGAGCAGCTACTCAGGTCATCGAGTATAGCGTCTTGAATTCGTGGGGATACCACAGGCTTTGACCCCTTTAATCTCTGGGGTATTTTGCCACTCCCCATAGCTGTAATAATAGTCGCTATACCCGCGAGCCTGTTTAGCCGTGTTTAGGAAACCAATTCCCTCAGCTTTATTTTTATCTAAAGTTCTCACTCGTTCCCACGCTCCCGCGTGGGAATGCATACCTTACAGCTTTGCTCAACGGCTAAGGCATCCATCGCCATATTGATAAAAGGGCTTTGACCCCTTTAACTGGGCATATTGATAAGCGCATGAGTGCTGACTTAGTTTGCAGAGCGTTGATGAAAGCCATTAATCTGCGTCAGCCGAAGAAGGGCTTGGTTTTTCACAGTGACAGAGGATCACAATATACCAGCAAGCAATACCGACGCCTGCTGAAAAGTTACGGCCTGCGTTCATCGATGGGGGACGTTGGAGCGTGTTGGGATAACGCTGTTGTTGAGCGTTTCTTCGGTAGCCTGAAGCATGACTGGATACTGAAGGTTTACCAGCCAACGCGAGAGCATATGAGGCAAGATGTGGCTAAGTACATGAGATATTACAATCTGGAAAGGCTGCACTCTGCGAATGGGGATTTATCGCCAATCAACTTGGAAAATTCACAAAAAAATGTGTCCGGCTGGAGTTGACCATTACAGCAGCCCCAAAATGAGCAAAAACGTCTTTTCTTAATTCCACACTATTCATTGTTGCCCTTTAACGTTTCTGTAACCGGCGAATTTGAGCGCAAGCGAATTAAAGGGGTCAAAGCCTTTTACTGTAGCTTGATAGTAGTGATCAAAAAGGGCTTTGACCCCTTTAACTTCTGTTATAACTCCAGCAACTCGCTTGCCCTTTTCACCACATCTCTCAACGAATCGGGGCGCTCCATGTAGGGTGTGAGATTCTCGAATGAGAATGAAGAGATTAGGATCGCTAATTTAAGTAGCTCATCCCTTTCTTCGCGACAACGAGGGCTTGATAGGTGCCCATCGCTGCCATATTGTCGAGCAATACTTTGAACACCGCCATGGGTAAAATCATGCATGTTAGCCATTAATGGCTCTATAGTTGATTTAAGGCTGTGGAACTGATCTCCCTCATCAACAGCATTTGCGACCTCACTAATTAAAACCTCTAACCTCTTTGGGAAATGAAGCTGTTCACACCCCTCCTCGATCTTAGATTCATCTAAGCAGTGTTTTACCCACATAGCTCTCAAGTAACTCTCAACCATTGGGCGAGCAAGAGCAAATGCAGAGCCAGTCAACTCTTCTTTATCCAAAACGTGAACAGCGATACTTTGTTCAATAGAAGCAGAAAATAAAGGAATAAAGAGGCTATTCTTTTTGTCGTAGGTAAATTCAATCGTATTACAACCATCATAGATAGCTTTAAAATAATTCATAATACAACTATCTAACTTCACTGAACTCTCCTGGGGCTATAACATTTTAATACTACGCCGGCGCATATTCATGCCGAGCGGAATTGACTAAAGGGATGATAACTATCAGATAATAAAGAGGAAAAAACTGACATCGCGATCTCCTATAAGACAAAAACGAGAATGCGCAAATGCATTCCGGGTCCGGCGTATTATCCCGCCAGCTTTTCAACCTATCCCTTTGTTTTTCTGACGTTTTGCTAACTCATTAAGCAGCAAAACGAGCCTTCAGTAACGATAAAACGAGAATAATCGCTGTGATAAACAAAATATACTGTTTATTCATACACGTGACATACTGTGTTTGGTAGAGCTGGAGAGTTGATACTTGTAACGATTTTTCCTTTGCTCTTTCGGGCAACGAGTAAGTCACGCTCTTTGTGACGTTCGAGCAACGAGCGACGGCTTTTATAAAAACAAAAAAAGCCGATGTATCCACACCGGCCTTTTATTAACTGATCAGTTACGCCTGACTACTCATCAGGCATCTCAACGTTATGGTAGACCTCCTGAACGTCTTCTACGTCGTTCAGCATCTCTAAAAAGGTCTCAAACTGCTCCAGATCTTCACCGGACAGTTCTACGTAGGTTTGCGGGATGAAGGTAATCTCTTCAACTTCTACTTCGAGATCCGGATAAGCTTCATGAAGCGCGGTTTTAGTTTTGAAAAACTCGGTGTGCGGGGCATAAACCGTGATGTTGCCATCTTCGCTTTCAACCTCGGTGACATCAACATCGGCTTCCATCAGGGTTTCGAGAATTTCATCTTCGTCATCATGAGGGAATACGAATACAGCCTGATGATCAAACATGTGGGCAACAGTACCCTGCCCACCCAGTTTTGCTTTGCCTTTGTTAAAAGCAACGCGAACATCACCGAACGTACGGTTGTTGTTGTCGGTGAGGCAGTCTGCGATGACCATGCAGCCACCGGGGCCAAAACCTTCATAACGGGTTGGCAGGAAATCTTCACCGCCACCACCTGCCGCTTTGTCTATCGCTTTTTCGATAACGTGGGCTGGCACCTGATCTTTCTTGGCTTTCTCGATAAGGCGTCGCAGAGAAAGGTTACCCTCCGGGTCGACACCACCATTCTTGGCAACCACATAGATCTCTTTGCCATATTTGGCATATACCTTGGATTTAGCTCCCTGAGTCTTAGCCATGGAAGCCTTACGTACTTCAAACTTTCTTCCCATTGGAAAATCTCTTTCTTACATAAAGGCAGGGTGACATTCTAATCGCTCACCCGCCTAAGCTCTAGTGTATGCAGCCTGATTGTTGACAAATACCAGCATTAACACCGGAATATCTGATCAGGACACAAAAAACGCGCCTGGGGCGCGTTTTTATATATCGTTGATATCTATCAGTCTTCAGCAGCTGCTTTCTGTGTTTCCACATTCTCATAGATCAGGATCGGATCAGATACACCGTTGATCACACCCTCATCAATCACAACCTTGGAGATCCCTTGTTGAGATGGCAGGCTGTACATAATGTCCAGCAGGTTCTCTTCAAGAATCGAGCGCAGACCACGTGCACCGGTCTTACGTTCCAGCGCTTTAGTCGCAACCGCTTTCAGGGCATCCTCACGGAAATCAAGATCGGCACCTTCCATACCAAACAGTGCTGAATATTGCTTCGTCAGCGAGTTCTTTGGTTCAGTAAGAATCTGCATCAGTGCTTCTTCATCCAGCTCTGTCAGTGTCGCTACCATCGGCAGACGACCAACAAATTCAGGAATCAGACCATATTTCACCAGATCTTCAGACTCCAGATCCGCCAGAATATCGGTCACCTTACGGGTCTCTTCCTTGCTCACAACCGCTGCATTGAAGCCGATTGAGCTTCTTTCACTGCGATGTTTGATCACCTGATCCAGACCCGCAAATGCGCCGCCACAGATAAACAGGATATTGGAAGTGTCAACCTGTAAGAACTCCTGCTGAGGGTGCTTACGACCGCCCTGCGGAGGCACAGAGGCAACGGTGCCCTCAATCAGTTTCAGCAGCGCCTGCTGCACACCTTCACCACTGACGTCGCGAGTGATAGACGGGTTATCTGATTTACGCGAGATCTTATCGATCTCATCGATGTAGACAATACCCAGCTGGGCTTTCTCGACATCGTAATCACACTTCTGCAGCAGCTTCTGAATGATGTTTTCAACATCTTCACCCACATAACCGGCTTCGGTAAGGGTGGTCGCATCGGCAATGGTGAACGGCACGTTGAGCATTCTCGCCAGAGTCTGGGCCAGCAGCGTTTTACCGCTACCGGTTGGACCGATCAGCAAAATATTACTTTTGCCCAGCTCGACATCTGTTTCACCAGCGGTTTGCTGGAAGCGCAGACGCTTGTAATGGTTATAAACCGCGACAGAAAGCACTTTTTTGGCGCGTTCCTGACCAATAACGTACGCATCCAGATTATCTTTAATTTCAGCCGGAGTCGGCAGGCGATCACCCTCTTCCCGGGTTTCTTCCGCTTCCTGAATCTCCTCTTTGATGATGTCATTACACAGATCAACACATTCATCGCAGATAAATACAGACGGGCCTGCTATCAGTTTTTTAACTTCGTCCTGGCTTTTACCACAGAAAGAGCAATACAGCAGTTTGCTATCATCGCTTCCTCCTTTACCGTTGATATCGTCGGACATTCAACTACCTCTGTTTGTCCCGGCCATACCCGGTCAGGACCTATAATTTCTTTCTCGCTAAACGCACATTATAGCGCCGCGTTAAATCAAACTTCAAACCAGTCAGCTTTGCAGGGATTGTACGCAGGTAACCGCGTTGAAGATCACCCACCGCACAATCTGGCAAAGCACAGGCTTATCGACTGGTCATCACCTGATCAATAAGGCCATAGGCAACCGCCTGTTCTGGTGACATAAAGTTGTCACGATCGGTGTCTTTGCTGATCGTCGCCATATCCTGACCGGTGTGGTGGGACATGATGGTATTCAGTTTTTCACGAATCGTCAGGATTTCCTGAGTATGGATCTCGATATCGGTTGCCTGCCCCTGATAGCCACCCAGCGGCTGGTGAATCATCATGCGGGAATGCGGCAAACAGAAACGCTTACCCGCTGCACCACCGGTTAACAGCAATGCCCCCATACTGGCCGCCTGACCAATACACATAGTACTGACATCCGGTTTAATAAACTGCATGGTGTCATAGATAGACAGACCTGCAGTCACTGAACCACCGGGAGAGTTAATGTACAGGTGAATATCTTTATCCGGGTTTTCAGACTCAAGAAACAGCAACTGGGCAACAACCAGATTGGCCATATGGTCTTCAACCTGACCAATCATGAAAATAACCCGTTCTTTGAGCAAACGAGAGTAGATGTCGTAAGAACGCTCACCACGCGCTGTCTGCTCAACAACCATGGGTACCAGACCACTGCTAGTAATCATTGTAGGGCCATTATAAAAATCCGACATTTGCAATCTCTCCTAAATTCCTTAACAACGTGTGTAGCACACGTTCAGAAAAAAAAACGGCAGCCGACCTAAGCCGACAGCCGTTCTTTTATAAACGCAATTAAGGCGAAGGGCAATTATGCCTCTTCAGATTCTTCAGCAGCGGCAGGAGCAGCTGGCTTAATTGCGTCTTCATAGCTCACTTCAGTTTCGCTTACCTTAGCAGAATCCAGCAGCAGATCCATAACCTGATCTTCGAGAACCAGATTCTTAACCTGATTCAGCATCTCCTGGTTGCTGTAGTACCAGTCGATCACTTCCTGTGGCTCCTGGTAGGTACCAGCCAGTTCTTCAACGGTTGCGCGAACACGGTCTTCATCAACCTGCAGTTCATTTGCCTTAATCACTTCAGCAACCAGCAAGCCAACTTTCACACGCTTTTCAGCCTGATCAGCAAACATCTCTTTTGGCAGCATGTTAGGGTCGATATTGGCATTCTCACCACCAAACTGCTGGATAGCCTGACGACGCATTGCATCGATCTCGCCATCAATCAGTGCTGCTGGTACGTCGATTGCGTTGATCTCAACCAGCTGACCAAATACCGCTTCTTTCAGCTTGGATTTCAGTGCCTGAGCCAGCTCGCGCTCCATGTTTTTACGCACTTCAACTTTAAAGCTGTCAACAGTCTTTTCTTCAATACCGAACTTAGCGAAGAACTCTTCGTTCAGCTCTGGCAGTTCCTGAGCAGAAACCTTGTTCACCTTAACGTTGAACTTAGCGTCTTTACCTTTCAGGTTTTCAGCGTGGTATTCCTCAGGGAAAGTAACGTTAACTTCTTTCTCGTCACCGGCCTTAGCGCCTTCCAGCTGAGCCTCGAAACCAGGAATCATAGTGTTGGAACCCAGCACCAGATCCATACCGGTTGCAGTACCTCCGTCGAATGTTTCACCGTCGATGAAACCTTCAAAATCGATATTCAGCTGATCGCCTTCAGCCGCAGCTTTATCAGCTTCTACAAAAGCAGCCTGCTGTTTTTGCAGGGTTTCGATCATCTGATCCAGATCCGCATCTTTAACTTCAGCGGAGTTCTTAGCAATCTCTACGCTGGAGAAATCAGCCAGGGTGATTTCCGGATACACTTCAAAGGTAGCCGTGTAAGTGAAATCTTCACCCTCTTTGTCGTTTTTGAATTCAACATTCGGGCCACCAGCAGGTGTCAGGTTTTCCTGCTGAATAGCTTCGTAGAAGCTCTGCTGCACAACTTCACCGATCACTTCCTGACGGATGCCCTGACCGTAGCGTTTTTTAACCACTTTCATTGGCACTTTACCAGGACGGAAACCGTCCAGACGAACAGTACGGGCTGTTTGCTGAACACGCTTAGCTACATCGCTGTCAACACGATCAGCAGGGACAACAACAGTCAGCTGACGTTCAAGACCAGTAGTGGTTTCTACGGATACTTGCATGGAATTCCTCACAAAATTATTTGTATCGTTACAAATCTGAAAATTGACCCGCTATTTACCTTATGTCTGCACATAAAGCCCGTAACAACAGGTGCCAGAATTTCTAAAGGCCGAAATTGTCCGGGAAGCGTCACTATTAGTCAAGTGAAAACCGTTGAATCTCAACGTACGCAGGACAAACAGAGATAACAGACTCAGAAAGGGTTTAAAAAGCAGACAAAAGAGGGAATAACAGAGAAATGGGGTGGACGATGGGGTTTGAACCCACGACCGCCGGAATCACAATCCGGAGCTCTACCAACTGAGCTACGCCCACCACAGGCATACTTCCGCAGAATTTAAATGGTGCGAGTGGGGAGACTCGAACTCCCACACCGTAAGATACTGGTACCTAAAACCAGCGCGTCTACCAATTCCGCCACACTCGCATAAAACTTTTGGCAACATTCAGGACTGACGACTGCGCGCCTGCTCCTGATGAAATGATGTATTGGGGTGGACGATGGGGTTTGAACCCACGACCGCCGGAATCACAATCCGGAGCTCTACCAACTGAGCTACGCCCACCATTGCAATACACATTTCTGTCAGACCTTACTGGCGCGCCCGGCAGGGGTCGAACCTGCAACCGCTCGCTTAGAAGGCGAGTGCTCTATCCATTGAGCTACGGGCGCCTGACACTGCCCGACCCTGACTGAAGAACTATCCGTACCGAAGTGCATCACTGCCTCCCTTCAAGGTGGTGCGCATAATATATATCGCTTTATATCCCGTCAACACCCTTTTTTAAAATTTTAACAAAATAAAACACTTAGCGATTTTCCATTGCCCGCTAACCGGGCACAGGCGCAACCAGCAAAACATGGGTAAAGACACTCTCCCCTTTATCCAGATATAGAGACGGTACCTGATAAACCTGTCACTCACCGGCCTGACGCCAACTGATGTAAGAGAAAGCACGAGAAAGATTGCCACCTCTGCCCTCTTCGCCCCTTCTGTGACAAGCCCGCCGCAATTCTCCTTGGAGGTTAAGGGCAACCATGAGACAATCCGCGCCATCAAAATTAATGACTGGGGAATACATTCGTAAGATGAGCGCTCAGATAATTGACGGCAAGCAGATTGCCCAAAATGTTCGCGAACAGGTTGCAGTTGGGGTTAAAGCGCGCATTGACGCAGGAAAACGCGCCCCCTGCCTGGCAGTAGTTCTGGTTGGTTTCGATCCAGCTTCTCAGGTTTATGTCAGAAACAAGAAAAACGCCTGCAAAGAGGTCGGCATAGATTCAGTCTCTTATGACCTTCCGGCTGACACCTCTCAGCAACAGTTGCTTGATCTGGTCGACAAGCTCAATGACGACGCAAACATTGACGGCATTCTGGTACAGCTGCCGCTGCCTGATCATCTCGACGCCAATGAGATTCTTGAGCGCATCCGCCCTGGAAAAGATGTCGATGGGTTTCATCCATTCAATCTGGGACGTCTCGCCCAGCGTTTGCCTGCACTTCGCCCCTGCACACCTAAAGGGGTTATGACGCTGCTGCAATCAACCGGCGAAACCATCCGTGGTAAAGACGCTGTTATTGTAGGTGCCTCAAACATTGTCGGCCGCCCCATGACCCTCGAATTATTGCTGGCGGGTTGCACCACCACAACCACCCACCGTTTCACTGAGAACCTCGCCGGACATGTTCAGCGAGCGGATATCGTTGTGGTCGGAGTGGGCAAGCCCGGACTGGTGAAGGGTGAGTGGATTAAACCGGGCGCTATTGTGATTGATGTGGGCATTAATCGCCTTGAAGATGGCCGTCTGGTCGGTGATGTAGGCTACGACGCCGCTGTCGAAAGGGCCGGCTGGATTACCCCTGTACCCGGCGGCGTTGGCCCAATGACCGTCGCCACACTGATGGAGAACACACTGGAAGCGGCCAACAACCACAGCTGAGCCTGCTCTCTGCCATGAAAGGCCTTTTATGCTCTTTAAAAAGCATAAAAGGCCTTTTTTATTGGCCGGTCAGCATAGCTTTACCCGATAATGACCGTAGACACGATGACGGCCAGTTAAAAGATCATTAACAATGGGAACTTATCAACCCTATTTAACATCACTCTTTCAGACTCTTTTCAGGTTAGTATGACACCATCTGTATTAACACTTTCATAACGAGAGCGTTACCACTTAACCGACAGAGTTAATCATGCCACCATCGCCAACCTCTGCTGAGCAACCTGTTTTATGAATAGTAAAAAAATCATTCTGATTATTATCATTGCAACCCTGATCAGCAGCTTCTTCCTGCTGGATCTGGGCAGCTACCTGAATCTTGAATACGTAAAGTCACAGCAGCACAATCTGCAGCGTTGGGTCGCTGATAATACGCTCATGGCAGCCGCCGCATTCCTGCTGATTTACACCGCAGTGACAGCCCTGTCTCTGCCCGGAGCCACGGTGATGACGCTGATAGGTGGCGCAGTGTTCGGATTGGCTACAGGCCTGCTGCTGGTATCCTTTGCCAGCGCGATTGGCGCAACCCTGGCGTTTCTTATCTCCCGCTATCTGTTACGGGAACTATTAACGAATAAATTTTCCAACTACATCGCCCCCATCAACCGGGGAATAGAGAAAGACGGCATCTCTTACCTGTTTACCCTGAGACTGGTCCCCCTGTTTCCGTTTTTCGTTATCAACGCCGTGATGGGAATGACCCGCATGAAAGCGGGTACCTTTTACTGGGTGAGTCAGTTAGGGATGCTGCCCGGGACTGCGGTTTTTGTTAACGCGGGCACACAACTCGCCGCCATCGGGAAGCCTGGCGATATTCTCTCTCCCGGCCTGATACTCTCATTCTGCCTGTTGGGCATCTTCCCCTGGATCGCCAGGTCTGCGGTCAATGCGGTTAAACAGCGTAAAGTTTACCGGGGCTTTAACAAGCCCAAAACGTTTTCGACCAATATGGTTGTGATCGGAGCTGGTGCAGGTGGCCTGGTTACGTCCTACATCGCGGCGGCAACTAAAGCAAAAGTCACCCTGATAGAACGACATAGGATGGGCGGCGACTGCCTCAATACCGGCTGCGTCCCCTCTAAAGCACTGATCCGCACCACCCATTTTCTCGCCGATATCCGGGATGCAGAAGGACTGGGTATTCGCAAAGCGGAAGTGGAATATGAGTTCTCGGAGGTAATGGACCGGGTTCAACGGGTCATACAGACCATTGAGCCACACGATTCAATCGCCCGTTACGAATCACTGGGCGTCGACTGTGTTAGCGGTGAGGCCTATATTCGCAGCCCCTGGGAAGTGGAAGTGAATGGTAAGATTATCACAACCCGCAACATTGTTATCGCCACCGGCGCCCGCCCAACCCTGCCGGCGATACCGGGTATAGACCTGGTCGAGCCGCTCACATCAGACACGATATGGGGACTGCGTCAGCGGCCTGATCGCCTGTTGGTGCTGGGGGCTGGCGCGATCGGCTGCGAACTGGGACAGTGCTTTGCTAGGCTTGGCAGTGACGTCACCATCCTCTTCAGAGGCAATCAGGTACTCAGCCGCGAAGACCAGGATGCCGCAGCCGTGGTCGAAGAGCGGCTGAAACAGGACGGTATTCGCCTCTGTTCCGGCCACACCCCGCTGAGATTTGAGACAACAGCGAACGGATTTGAACTGGTATGTCGCCACAGCGATCAGGAAAAGCGGATCGGCTTCGATAAACTGCTGGTTGCCACCGGACGTACAGCCAATGTCAGCGGCTTCGGTCTGGAACCGTTAGGCATCACTGCTCAACCCGGCGGCACGATTCAGGTAGATGACTACCTGCGCACCCGCATCCCCAATATTCTCGCCTGCGGTGACGTTATCGGCCCCTATCAGTTTACCCATGCAGCATCACATCAGGCATGGTACGCCTCAGTCAACGCACTGTTTGGACAATTCCGTCAGTTCAAAGTGGATTACTCTTTTATTCCTTTCACCACCTATACCAGCCCGGAAGTCGCCCGTATTGGCCTGAATGAGAAACAGGCAATCGATCAAGGGGTTGCCTATGAAGCGGCACGTTACAATCTCAATGAACTGGATCGGGCGATCACCGATGAAGCGGCCTATGGCTTCGTTAAAGTACTGCTAAAGCCCGGCAGCGATAAAATCATTGGGGTGACCCTGGTTGGCGAACATGCCGCTGAGATGCTGCCAGAATTTGCCCTGGCCATGAAAAACAAGCTGGGATTAAACAAAATCCTCGGCACACTGCATGCTTATCCGACCCTCAATGAAGCAAACCGTTTCGTTGCCGGAGAGTGGAAAAAGAAACATGCGCCGCAAAAAATACTCGGCTGGCTGGAACGCTTCCATCGCTGGAAAAGAGGCTGATAGCACCACTGACATTGATTCACACGCATATCAAAAAGCCCTGATAGACAGGGCTAATTTTTGATTGAAAATTATTTTAAATCAGATAATTAATAAGGATATATAAAGCAACTTATAGAACGAGTTCTTTAGTGGTTTCATTCACCAGTATCACTTTACGATGCGGGAATGGAATCTCGATATTGTTCTCATCTAGCGCTTTCTTAATCTGTTCCGGCACCGAATAAAGCAGATCAAAGTAGTGTTCACCTTTGCAGAAGGGTCGTACCAGAAAATCAACAGAGCTGTTATTCAGCGTCTCCACTTCGATAAACGGAGCGGGCGTTTTTAATACGTGGGGGTGATTCGCCAATACCGTTTCAATGACTGCGCGGGTGGCATCCGTACTTTCCGCATACGCCACTCCAAAATGCATATCAACACCGCGGATATCATAGTGCGAGTGATTGATAATCTGGTCACCCCAGATCTGTGAGTTAGGCACGATGATCTGCTGGTTATCGAACGTTTGCAGAATAGTGGTAAACATATCGATCTCTGTCACCTTACCAAAACGCCCGGCTGCCTCGATGAAATCGTCCACCTTATAGGGCCGGAAAATCAGCAGCATCACCCCCGCCGCCAGATTTGACATCGCCCCCTGAAGCGCCAGACCGACCGCCAGACCCGCTGCACCTAACAGGGCAACGATTGACGCGGTTTGCACGCCAAAACGGTTCAGCACAGCAATGATGACAAACGCGATGATGACATAACGGGCTACACTTCCCAGAAAGCGAAACAGCGTATCATCCAGATGCTTATTCTTCTTGCTGGCAGCCACAATCAACCTGTTCACTCTGCCCGCAAACCACAAACCCAATAGCAAAATAGCGATAGCCAGTAGTATATTACTTGCCCAGTCCAGCGCGACTGGAAAGTATTGATCAAGCTCTATTTGTTCCAGTAATTCCGACATCTTTACAGGTTCCCTTATTGTTTTTTCCAGATGAAGACGGCTCTTTATAACATAAAAACTGATAAGCCAGAGCAGTCAATAAGATCCGCATACCGGGGCTGGGCAATGACGCTGTCATACGTTCATTAAAACGGGGCATTAAGCCTGATTTATCCGCAGATGCATCAAGCACATATTGTTTACCCGGCTAACTATCCAGTAAACTTACCCCACTGAGCGTAACGGCTATCTGGCAGCATATGGTTACCTCAGCTTCTCTGGTCAGCCACTGACCCCATCTTTCGCGTTTAAATTAAGGAAAGTCATTGAGTAATAACACCCCGTCAACATCTGGGCGTCCTGGCCTCTGGGAGACCATTAAACCGTTATTAGTGCTCAGTGAGCACAAACGTCCTCCTGGATTTCTGGCAATATGCGCTTTCTCTGTCGCGTTACCGGCGTTTGTGGGTGCCTGGTTGGGTGAGTTCTCAACGGCGATGCTCGCCTGCATGGGCGGATTGGCAATTTTATACATGCGCCAGACAGACATTCCCCGCAGGATGATGACTCTGGCGACCTGCGCCTTTGGCTTTACCATCAGCTTTGCCGTGGGTGTATTAACCAGCTTCGACCCCTTTGTGTCGGCGGCCACCCTGACACTGAATGTGTTTCTGGTGACGCTGGTCTGTCGTTTTTATGCAGTCCCGCCCCCCGGCACTCTGTTCTTTATCGTCGTCGCCTGTCTTGCCAGAACCATCCCTTTCGACCTGTCCCTGGCGGCGGAGCGTACCGGCATTCTGTTATTCGGCTCGATGAGCGCCTGCTTACTGGGTTTTTGCTACAGCGTTTACCAGATCTATCTGTCTAAAGACTATACTCACCGCCCTATCGAAGAACCCGATCATCACATTCTCGCCATCAGCATTGAATCGGCGGTTATCAGTCTGTTTGTGGGTGGCGGGTACCTGTTCGCCCTGCTGGTTAACCTGGATAACCCCTACTGGGTGCCCATATCAACCGCCGCTATTATGCAGGGAGCAACGTTTCGCGCCATCTGGCATCGTAATGTTCACCGCATAGTCGGCACAACACTGGGTATGGGCATCGCCTGGGTAATTTTTTCTCTGTCCCCTTCCAGCTGGACATTAGCCCTGCTGATTCTGGTTCTGAGTTTTTTTATCGAGGTACTGATCACCCGCAATTACGGGATGGCGGTGATATTTATTACACCTCTGACCGTCATCTTTTCAGATGTGTCTATTGCAAATACGTCAACCGATATTCTTATTATCTCGCGGTTGTTCGACATTATTCTGGGCAGTTTTATCGGCTATATCGGCGGCTGGGTAATACACCACCCGCGATTTATCAGTGCCGTTCAGAAACTCTTAGCAAACCATTTATGATATGGCCAAAAGTTACGTTGCCGGGCGTTGATGGCCTGGCCTGAAACTTACTAACCACCAATAAAAAAAGGGCATGGCCGACAGCCATGCCCTTTTTAAAAACGACTCAGGTTATGAGTCTTATACGCTCCAGCCGGATACCGCTTTGACTTCCAGGAAGTCCTCCAGTCCCCAGACACCGCCTTCACGGCCATTACCCGATTGCTTATAGCCGCCGAAAGGTGCACCTGCACCCAGGCTTGCACCATTAATCTGCACCATACCCGCGCGCAACCGGCGAGCGACCCGGGCAGCTTTTTCGCTATCCTGAGTCTGAATATAGTCAGTCAGACCATAAGGCGTATCATTAGCAATGGCGATCGCTTCTTCCTCTGTATCAAAAGGAATAATCGACAGTACCGGGCCAAAAATTTCCTCCCGGGCAATACTCATCTGATTATTGATATCGGCAAACACGGTAGGTCTGACGAAATAACCTTTTTCCAGTCCTTCTGGCTTACCCGGCCCGCCGGCGACTACGCGCCCGCCCTCGGCAATACCCTTTTCAATCAGTGCCTGAATCTTGTCGTATTGCAGCTGAGACACCACCGGACCGATATGCCGGCCATCAGTTGCGGCACGATCGACCGTGGTTTGACTGGCGATCTCTGCAGCAGTGGCGACGGCCTGATCATAGATCGAACGTTCCACCAGCATCCGGGTTGGGGCATTACAGGACTGGCCGCTGTTATTAAAACAGTGACGCACACCGCGTACGACCGCTTTATCATCCGCATCGGCAAAGACGATATTCGCGCCCTTGCCCCCCAGTTCCAGAGCCACACGCTTAACCGTGTCAGCAGCATTCTTAGAGATCGCAATACCCGCACGGGTTGAACCGGTAAAGGAGACCATATCCACTTCCGGATGCCCTGTCAGGGCGGAACCAACACCGGCGCCATCACCGTTCACCAGATTAAACACCCCGGCAGGAAAACCCGCCTGATCAATCATCTCAGCAAACAACATCGAAGACAGCGGCGCGATTTCTGAAGGTTTTAACACCATAGTGCAGCCTGCAGCCAGCGCTGCAACCACTTTCAGGGTGACCTGATTCATCGGCCAGTTCCACGGCGTAATCAGTGCGCAAACACCAATCGCCTCATGCAGAATAAGATTATCTGGCGCATGAGGGCCAAGGGGCTTATCAAATTCATAGGCTTTCAGTGCCCGGATCAGACTTTTAATATGTCCGGCACCACTGCCGCACTGGGCAGTACGCGCCAGGGCAATCGGCGCGCCCATCTCAACAGAGATAGCGGCAGCCATTTCCTCGGCACGTTCGTTGTAAATGTCCTGCAGTTTTTCCAGCAGAACCAGTCGTTCCTCTTTTGACGTTTGGCTCCACTGTTCAAAAGCGCTGCGGGCAGCAGCAACCGCCGCTTCAGCATCGGCCTCACTCCCCAGAGAGATAACCGCGCAAACCTCTTCAGTCGATGGGTCAATTACCTCAAAGTCATTACTTTGCACCGGGGCTGTCCACCGGCCATCAATATAAAACTGACGTTTATCAGACATCTTTGCTTTTCCTTTCTAATACACATTTCAAAAACACAGACACAGGTATAGCGCTGATAAACCCCCGGACGCAAGCGGTAACACCAATTAGTGTCAAAATGATTGGTGTCAACGCTCAGAAGGCCTGATTAAAAGCCAAATTTACCATTACTGTTTTTCCACTCGCTCTCTGGCGGAATCACCTCTACCGTATCCCAGTGTTCAACAATCAGGCCGTTTTCAACCCGGAACAGATCATAGAATGACACATGTTCGCCCAGGAACTCGCCTTCACTCACCGTCAGGACAAAATTATGCTCGCCAAGAATCTTATGGTTCTTACTATAGCGCAGCGGCACTCCCTGACGGGCCAGTTCGCCCAGCGCGGCTCCCAGGTTTTCCAGACCATCACCAATGCCAGGGTTATGCTGAATATAGTCGCCCTCAGCCGGGCCGATAAACTGTCCGATTTTAGCCATATCGCCTTCGATCAGAATGGTTTCCACAAAATCTGCCACCAGCGCTTTACTGGCCTCAGTATCGACAGCGGTGTTGATTGTGGTATCCCCATCCAGCTGAGTCCGGCCACTGCTGTTCGGTTCTGCTTTCTGCGCCAGGTTGTCCCAGTGTTCGACGATCAGGCCGTTTTCAAAACGGAAGATATCAAACCCGACTTTAGGCCCAAAAAAGTTATAGTCCGTCTGGGCAAAGACAAAATCGCCATCCTCAAATACCCTGACCGTATTAACCCTGGCACTATCCTCTGGCAGCGCCTGCAGCACAGCGCCAAAACCGGCTAAACCATCGCCAACCGCCAGATTATGCTGAATATAGTTATCCGCGTTGATATAGCCAACTGGCGCTGATGCTCCGGTTTCGATGCTTTTAAGTAATTCAACGACTTTCTGTTTTTGTGACGTATTCTGTAACATTGTCTCGACATCCTTATTATCTGCAGCTGAAACGGGCATCCCCGCAACGGCACCAATGAGCAGGCCCGCAGCCCCCAGTGATCGAATCGTTGTTGTGATTTTTGTTTTCATTTATTGCTCCTGTTAAGTCTGAGATAGTCGTTCAGGTTGTTTACCAACTGCAGGCTATTGTCCTGGCTTTAGTGACTGGAAACGAGGTAACAGATCGCCATATAATGATCAAAATCGAGCAACTGTATTTATTGAGAGAATGTCTATGCCGAACCAGCGGCCTGCAGATCAGATCAGAAAAACCTATTTCAACAACAGCAGGCTTAATGCTCTGGGCATTGAATTGCTTAGTCTGGAAGATATTCGGAGTAAGCTTTCAGCAGAGGATTACGCGAGACCTGAAAGAGTCGATTTTGAACTGCTGATGCTGGTCACTTCCGGACAGGGTGTCCATACCGTTGATTTCAACGACTGGCAGGTTAGCAGCGGTTCGCTGGTGATCGTCAGGCCAGGACAGGTTCAGCAATGGCACCCGGATCAACAGTTTACGGCAGAGCTTATTCTGATCGATCCCACCGCCCTGCCGGGGGCTGTGCCACTGATCAGCAGTCGGGAGGCGACGCTGTATAAGCAACTCGAATGGCGCACCTGCAGCACGCTTGATCATGCGATGCGTAAAGAGTTTGCTAATACCTTTAAACTATTAAGGGATGATATCCACCGCTTCGATAATAGTGATCTGGAACAAGCGCTGTGCCGCCACCAGTTACAGACTTTACTGTTGCGTCTGGCACGCTGGCAGCGGGATCTTTCGGCGCCCATCATTAGCCACCAGCAGGGCTATAAAACCTATCATCTGTTTATCACACTTCTGGAGCAGCACTTTTCCCGGCAACATAGTCTTAAGTTTTATGCCAGCAAACTCGGTTATTCAGAAAGTACTATCAGCAGGGCCTGCCATGCGGCTCAGGGTCAGAGTGCCAAGCAGGTGATTGATGCAAGAATATTGCTGGAAGCTAAACGTTTATTAGTTCACAGCGAGGTATCTGTTGCCGAGTTAGCCCACTCGCTGGGGTTTTCGGAAGCCACTAATTTCATTAAATTTTTTCGCCGTCTGGCCGGAACGACACCACTGATGTTCAGCCGGCAGCGCAGTTTTCGACAATCGCACAACCAATGACAGGTCGTGGCGTAAACTAGTCCCGGAGATATGGGCACAAAGTACTAATCCTAATTTTCTTATCCTATAAAGCGTTATATCTATTGTCATGCTGTCGTACAAAGGTAGAAAATAGCCGCCTTATAAAATTTTGATATTGAGAAAAACAATGCATTATCTGTTACTAGGCCTGATTATCCTCGCCTTTGTACTGATCGTCTTTGAGGATGTCGTTCATCTGAACAAAGCAAAGTCGACGCTGTTTATCGGTACGCTGGTGTGGATTTTAGCGTTTATTTTTCCTGAAAAATCACCTCAGGCAATACAGGAAGCGCTCAATGAGCAGCTTCTGGATATTGCTATTTTATGGCTGTTCCTGATGGCTGCGATGACCTTTGTCGCCTACCTCAACGAGAAAGGCCTGATTACTCAGCTGGTTTACCGACTGCTTCCGAGTGAGCTTAAACTCAGCTCACTGATGATTCTGATCGCGCTGCTGGGGCTGATGTTTTCATCCCTGGCGGATAACATCACCGCCTCGCTGATCATGCTCTCGCTGCTGGCTTCATTAAAACTGGAAACCAAAGACACCCTCAAATTTGCTGCACTGATCGTCTTTGCGGTTAACTCCGGTGGTGTATCGCTGATTACCGGCGATGTCACCACGCTGATGATTTTCCTTAATGGCAAAGTATCTATTCTCAATCTGATGCTGCTGATTATTCCAGCCATTATCGGTGTTGGTATTCTGGCGCTGATTCTGATGCAGGGCAGCAACACGATGATTACCCTGCCAAAATTCAAGCGCCCCATCGCGGCAGGAGACAAACTGATTGCGATTCTGTTTCTGCTGACCATTATCAGCACACTGGCGATGAGCGTTCTGTTTTCGGTGCCTCCGGTGCTGACCTTCCTGTTTGGCCTGGCACTGATGTTTATTGTCCATCGGATTATCTTTCGTAAAGAACAAAACCCCAATGTGCTGGAATATGTTCGTGAGATCGAGTTTGACACCCTGCTCTTCTTCCTCGGGGTGCTGTTGTTAGTCGGTATGCTGAAACAGTTATCCATACTCGAACTGCTGCCACATCTCTATACGCTGATGCCTGCGTTCGTTGCTAACTATGTTATCGGAATTCTCTCGGCCTTCGTCGATAACGTACCGCTGACGGCGGCTATTCTGCAGTCCGATATTCCAATGACTACCAGCGAGTGGCTGGGACTGACCTATGCGGTAGGCGTTGGTGGTTCAATTCTGATCGTCGGTTCGGCGGCCGGTGTGATTGCGCTGAGTAAACTGGAAGAACTCTCTTTCATCACTTACTTACGCTTCATTCACTGGCTGCTGGTGGCCTATACCTGTGGTTATCTGGCAGTGATGGGGCTGACTCATCTACTGCTCTGATCAGCCATCACAATCAATCAGCGGGACTGTTAGCAGGGACTGTTAGCAGCGAGGCTATTAACAGCGGGATCATTAGCTAACAGCGCTATCTGTCCCGCTGATTTCTGAACGCCCCGGGGCTAAGCCCGACTCTGCGTTTAAAAAAGCGCGAAAAATAAGCCGGATCTTTAAACCCCAGGTTATAGGCTATCAACGAAGCGGGGGCGGCGGTGTAGATCAGAAACCGCTGCGCTTCCAGAATCAGCCGGTCCTGCAACAGTTCACTGACATTCTTTCCGGCGACCGCAGCACAGGCCCGATTCAGGCCAATCGGGGTTGTATTCAGCATCTCAGCATACTGATTCGCCGACAGGTGGTCCCGGTAGTGCATCTCAATCAGCTGACATAGTTCTTTATACCGCTGTTCATAGCGACTGCCGACTTCAGCGCGGCTATACGCCGAATGCAATTTACGACCAATACGAATTAACAGCGAAAACAGCAACCACTCAAACATCAGCGCTTTGGCGGGCTGGTTGTCAAAATATTCCCGCCTCAGGTCTTTAACCTGCTGGTCGATTAAGGTCTGATCAGGGTCATTTGGCGAAAGCGGGATAATCAGCGCATGGCTCAACAACTCCTCTTTAAACGGAAAGCGCAACTGAAACTGTTCATCCAGCATCAGCAGCTGCGACACCGTTATAACGGCCCCCTCGGTTTTATCCTGGTCAAACTCAAACCCATGCACCACACCGGCGGGCAGCGTAACCAGGCAGGGACCGTTTTCCACCTGCTCCAGGCCATCGATATGGATTCTCGCACTACCATGACGAACATAGATAATTTGAAACATCTTCGGGTGGGTATGAATATTAATGGTCCAGTCGAACAGCTCTGCCCGGGTGCGGATATCCTCGATATGGATAAATTCCGGGTCACCCAGTGAGGGCTCTTCACTGTAGAGCGAATAGGTTGAAATCAGCGGATCGGCTGCGGCATCACTGTCTGTTTTATTCATTTTTTATATCTTTAAGTGCATTTAAAGGTCGCTTTGCTGTCTTAAAAGTACAATGCTTTGCTAAGAATATCCATTTTTTAAATAGGGTATTACTCCTAAACTGATACAAATCCAATGATAAGAACGAAAATATTGTGAGGAGTGCGAATGTTCAGATTTAATCCTTATTCTCCGGAGATCGATGCGGACCCGTTTCCGGCGTACGCCACCCTGCGTGCTGAATACCCCTGTTTCTGGAGTGAAGATGCCGAGATGTGGGTGTTGTCCCGCCACAAAGATATTGTCATGGCCCTGAATGACTGGGAGACCTTCTCTTCCGCCAAAGGCAATCTGGTTAACGAGTTGCCAGGTCGTGCAGGTGCAACCCTGGGCACTACAGATCCACCCCGTCATGACCGTCTGCGTGCACTGATTCAGAAAGCCGTTACCAAACGAGCCCTGGCGCACCTCATGGCACCGGCACAATCCGTTGCCCAGAAGCACCTGGAGGCTCTCAAAGGTCGTGATCAGTTTGACTTTGTTACTGAGTTTTCCTCTAAATACACTGTGGATCTGATCGTCTATCTGTTTGACCTGCCACCTGCGGACCTGGAAATCGTTCGGGATAAAGCGGTACTGATGGTTCAGACTGATCCGGTCACCCGTCAGAAAGGTCCTGAGCATCTGGCCGCTTACGAATGGATGCGCGAGTATGCCGCTAACCTGGTGCAGGAGCGCAAGAAGAATCCGGGCGAAGATCTGCTAAGCCAGTTTATTCTCTCTGAGATTGATGGCGACAAGCTGAAAGATGAAGAGATTCTGCTGACAGTGACGACACTGATTATGGCAGGCATCGAATCTCTTTCCGGCTTTATGACCATGCTGATCAAGAACATCACTGACCATCCTGAAGTCCGTGATGCGCTGGTTGAAAACCCGGACCTGATTCCCGATGCGATTGAGGAAAGCCTGCGCTTTAACACATCAGCGCAACGCTTCCGTCGCTGCGTGATGAAAGAAACCACTCTGCATGGTCAGACCATGAAGCCGGGCGACTTTGTTATTCTGGCCTACGGCGCGGGCAACCGCGATGAAGAGGTCTTCCCGAATGCTGACGTCTATGATCTCAGCCGTAAGCCAAAAGGCCATCTGGGCTTTGGTGGCGGAGTTCACGCCTGCCTGGGTACAGCGATTGCCCGCATGGCCTGCAAGGTTGCCGTTGAAGAGTTGCTGAAAGCGTTCCCTAACCTGTCTAAGGTAGAACAGGAACTTCGCTGGATGCCATCTACAAACTTCCGCAGCCCGCTTGAGCTACAGGTTAAAATTTAAGCGTTAATACCATCATAAAAAATACCAGCCTCTCATGCACAGAGGCTGGTGCTCTTATAAAAAAACAGATAAGGACCGTATCTATGCCAACAGTGAATTATGTAAGTTTCGATGGTCAGTCCACTCAGCTTCAGCTGGCTGAAGGCATGACCATTATGCAGGGCGCCGTGATGAATGGTGTGGAAGGTATTGAAGGTGAGTGCAGCGGTTCCTGCGCCTGTGCCACCTGCCACTGCTATGTCGATGACGCCTGGCTGGCAAAAGTGCCACCGATGTCAGAGAACGAAGACGAAATGCTCGACGATACCGCCTCTGAACGCAAAGCTAACAGCCGCCTGAGCTGTCAGATTAAAGCCACTGCCGATCTGGATGGCATCGTCATCCACATGCCAGAGGAGCAGGAGTAATGAGTGGTGTTGTCATTGTTGGCGGCGGTCATGCTGGCTATCAATGTGCAGACTCACTGAGACGGGCGGGTTACGAGGGTGAAGTCACTCTGATTGATGGTGAAGGCCACCTGCCCTATCAGCGCCCGCCCCTGTCAAAAAGCCATCTGCTTAGCAATACCGGCGAGGAAGCGTTACTGTTCCGCACTCAGAGTTACTATGATGACAACCGTATCGCTCTGATGCTTGGTCACCGGGTCACGTCGATCAGTCGTGCTGCAAAGCAGATTACGCTGGATAACAACGAAACCCTGGGCTACGACAAGCTGGTGCTGGCAACCGGTGCAACCTTACGACAACTGGATCTGCCGGGATCAGATCTGAATGGCGTGGGTTATATCAAAAGCCTGGATGATATCCGCTATATAGAGTCCCATCTTAATCAGACTGAAGAGACAGTCATTATCGGTGGCGGCTTTATCGCCCTTGAGTTTGCCTCAACGGCTGCCAAGCTGGGTAAAAAAGTGACAGTGCTGGTACGGGGCGAGCGCATTCTGGCAAACGCCGTTACACCGGAGCTGTCCCAGTATATGCTCGACATTCACCACCAGCACGGCGTTGATGTCCGTTTTGGGGCAGAGGTTGACCACATTGCCGACGATGGTAAAGGTAATGTTGAAGCTGTACGCCTGAAGGATGGCACCCTGTTATCTGCTCAGCTGGTGCTGGCGGGTATCGGTGTGACCGCCGATACCGAACTGGCAGTGGGGGCAAAACTGCTCTGTCACGATGGTGTAGTGGTCGATGCCCAGTGTCGCACCAACGACCCGGATATCTTTGCCGCAGGCGATTCTGCCCGCTATAACAACCCTTTCACCGGCACAGAGATTCGGCTGGAATCGGTGCAGAACGCGGTCGATCAGGCGAAAGTGATCGCCCAGGTGATTGCAGGTGAGGATGCTGAATATCGTTCAGTGCCCTGGTTCTGGTCCGATCAGTACGATATCAAACTGCAGATGGTGGGTATCCATGATGGTTACACCCATTTCTATCAACGCGGCAGCCAGGAGGATGATAAGTTCTCACTGTTTTTCTTCCGGGACGAAAAACTGATTGCCATTCACACGGTTAACCGCCCGGCCGATCATATGGCCGGTCGCAAGCTGATCACAGCCGGGGTATCCCCCACGCAGGCACAGATTGAAGATGCCGGATTCAAGCTGAACAGCCTCGTGAAAAAGTAACCCTCACGGCCTGAAACAACAAACCCGCATACGCGGGTTTGTTCGTTCTGTTCCTTGTGCATGCTGAAAGCAGACACTAATCCTCTGCCAGAATCACATTCACAGGAAACGGCCCCATACCAAACACCAGCTTATAAAACTGCAACTCTTCAGCTTTATAAAACATCTGATCCTGGCTGCTGAGGTAGTCAAACTCTTCCCTCACTCTGCGCAGATTATTCTGTATCTGCAACACACTGCTTTTGCTCATCAGCCGGCTTGCGGTTGTAAAAGCATATTCAGAGTCTCTCTCATGATCCAGGCAGTGTGCGATATAACGCTTATTAATCCCCTTAATCAGACCCGCCAGCTGACCTCCCATCCGCCACTGAATCGGCAGAGAAACAAGAAACCGGAACCCTGTCCCAGTCCTGAGTTCAATAATGCCGAGTTTCTCCAGCTCTCGAAGATGCCGATATAGTCTGGCCTGATCCATCTCCATCAGACTGCCAACGGTCGGAATATCGACCTGAGAGACCAGCAGTATCAAGATCAGAAACAACGGCTTATCTGCTGCCAGCGCCGCTTCGACAGATTCAGGCAAAAACTCAGGTACCTGTCTGAAACGCTGCTGCATCTGAATCAGTTCATCGATACTTAATCCAATAATGGCGCATATTTCCAGCAACCGACTCATCTTACAGTCTTTCTCTTTAAACAGGCGCTTGATAGACAACTCGCTCATGTTCATCTCTGCCGCCAGTCGGGCATAGGTGAACCCCCGGGCTTTGAGTGCCTGCTTAAGCAGGGTAAACAGATTTTCACGCTGCTGGTGTTCATCACCGCTGACACAGGCGTCACTCTGTACAACGGAGGAAGAGAGATCATTCATAGCTATACCAAACCGGCACAAAAAGTATCAGAAAAAGATACCTTAATTAAAAATAGTAGCAACAGGGATCAAATATAGCACAATGCAACAACACCTCACACAAGGAGTTTGCTATGACCTCAGTATTCAAGAAAACACTCTGCTCTGCTGTGACGATCCTGTCATGCGCAACCCAGGCCGCCACTGCAGCACCGGAAATGACCTGGAGCCAGAGTGGCTTTGATCAGCCTGAATCGGTGCTGGCCCATCCAGGCAAGCCCCTGTTATACGTTTCCAATATCAACGGAACCCCGACTGAACTGAACGGCAAAGGCTACATCAGCCTGCTTTCTGATGATGGCAGCATCATTCAGCATGTATGGGTTAATGGTATGGACGCCCCGAAAGGGATGGCGATGGATGCGGATTATCTCTATGTGGCTGATATGCAGCGGTTGCATATTATCGATCACAAACAGAGCAAACTGATCCAATCCATCACTGCCAAAACAAGCAGCATGCTCAATGATATCGCCATCGATGACGCGGGCACTGTCTATATCAGCGATCTGACCGGAGGCGGCATCTACCGCTACCGTAACAACAGCCTCACACAATGGATCAGCGGTGCGCAGTTGCCTCATCCGAATGGCCTGACCGTTAAAGATGGCGCACTGATCGTTGCAACCTGGGGCGAAGGAATGAAAGAGGATTTCTCCACTGAAACGCTGGGAGGGTTAGTGTCGATCGACCTTGAGACCGGTAATCTGACACCTTATAAATCAGCACAGCAGTTTGGCAACCTGGATGGCATCGCCTCTGCCGGCGGCTCACTGATTATCAGCGACTGGATGAATGGCAAGATTTTTGAGTTCAAAAACAATGCCGTTCAGCTGCTCATGAAGACCGGTAAGCACCCGGCAGACATCTCTACAAAAGGCGAACATCTCTATATTCCGATGATGTTTTCTCAGCGAATTGAGGCTTATAAAATACAGCCCTAACAACGAAATACTCTTAATATATACTTTAATATAGCTACATAAAGTACTGTTAAAAAAGGATTTAATATCTAAACGCCTGATATAAAAACAGCTTTATGGATGTTCAGAAAAAACAACACGTCCATGACAGGAGAGATTGTAGCTATAAAAGCGATCTCTCCTGTCCCGCTTCATCTCGGCCATAAACGGCATCACACTTCAGCTCATTATTCCTGTTTTACTACACAGATAGACTAATATAAATCTAACCTATCGGGGCGATGAGAATATGCAATTTAGCCTCTTTGACGGCAACTGCTATAACTCTTAGCAACGGGACTAAAACAGAGATCAGCAGCCAGACCCGAGACAGTAAACGCTGATCTACAGATCGAAATACTACGTACAGGAAGATAATTTTTTCTGTACCGATCTGATATCAGCTGCCCTGAGAGTTCAACAGTTAACAACAACGGAGTATATGATGAGCGAAAATAATAGTGCACCTGCAGGCAAGTGCCCTTTCATGCATGGTTCCAGAACGCAGGTGAGCGACCGGGGCACCGCCAATCAGGATTGGTGGCCAAACCAGTTAAACCTTAAAATACTCAATCAGAATGCTCCTCAGGTCAGCCCGATGGCCGAAGGTTATAGCTATGCTGATGAGTTTAAGCAGCTCGATCTGGCGGCCCTCAAACAGGATCTCTATGACCTGATGACCGATTCTCAGGAATGGTGGCCTGCTGACTATGGTCACTACGGTCCCTTCTTTATTCGTATGGCGTGGCACAGCGCAGGCACCTACCGCATTGGTGATGGCCGCGGCGGAGCCGGGTCTGGCTCACAACGTTTTGCACCGCTGAACAGCTGGCCAGACAACGCTAACCTTGATAAAGCCCGCCGCCTGCTGTGGCCCATCAAACAAAAGTATGGCAATAAAATATCCTGGGCCGATCTGATCGTTCTGACAGGCAATTGCGCCCTTGAATCGATGGGCTTGAAAACCTTCGGCTTTGCTGGTGGACGCGAGGATATCTGGGAACCAGAAGAAGACGTTAACTGGGGTGCCGAACAGGAATGGCTGGACAATAAACGTTACAGCGGTGAGCGCGATCTTGAAAACCCGCTGGCAGCCGTACAGATGGGCCTGATCTATGTTAACCCGGAAGGACCGGATGGCGATCCTGACCCACTGGGATCTGCCCGGGATATCCGTGAGACATTTGCCCGGATGGCCATGAATGACTATGAAACCGTCGCCCTAACCGCCGGTGGTCATACCTTTGGTAAAACTCATGGTGCCGGCGACCCAGAGCATGTCGGCCCTGAACCCGAAGCCGCCGCGATTGGCGAACAGGGATTAGGCTGGATCAACAGTATGGGCACTGGTAAAGGGGTGGATACCATCACCAGTGGCCTGGAAGGTGCCTGGACACCAACGCCAACACAGTGGGACAACAGTTACTTCGACACCCTGCTGGGTTATGAATGGGAACTCACCAAAAGCCCTGCCGGTGCACAACAGTGGACACCGGTAGACCCGGCAGCGAAAGATACCGTTCCCGATGCCCATGATCCATCCAAACGGCATGCGCCGATGATGTCGACCGCCGATATGGCAATGCGGGAAGACCCCGAGTACCGCAAGATATCTGAACACTTCCACAACAATCCTGATGAGTTTGCTGATGCCTTTGCCCGTGCCTGGTATAAACTCACCCACCGGGATATGGGGCCTGTTTCCCGCTATCTGGGTGCTGAGGTGCCAGCAGAGGAACTTATCTGGCAAGATCCACTGCCTAAGGCTGATCATGAGCTGATTAACAACCGCGACATTGTGGTGCTCAAAGGCGAACTGCTGAAGTCCGGACTGTCGATAGCCCAACTGGTATCCACCGCCTGGGCATCTGCATCCACCTTCCGTGGCTCAGATATGCGTGGCGGTGCCAATGGTGCGCGTATCCGCCTGGCGCCACAGAAAGACTGGGCAGTCAATCAGCCTGACGAACTGGTGACGGTATTGGACACTCTGGAAGGCATTCAGACCCGGTTTAACGCGGCGCAAACAGGTAATAAGCGGGTTTCAATAGCTGACCTGATCGTCCTGGGTGGCTGTGCTGCCATTGAAGAGGCTGCCATTGCAGCCGGACAACCCGCCACGGTTCTGTTTACCCCGGGACGGACCGATGCGTCGCAGGAACAAACCGACATTGACTCTTTTGCGCCACTGGAACCCGCTGCAGATGGCTTCCGTAACTATCAGAAAGCCCGCTTCAGCGTCTCGGCTGAAGAGCTACTGATCGACAGAAGTCAGCTACTGAACCTCACCGCTCCGGAGATGACAGTGCTGATTGGTGGTCTGCGGGTGCTGAACATCAATACCGGCAACACTCAGCACGGTGTCTTTACCCAGCGGCCGCAAACCCTGTCTAACGACTTCTTTATCAATCTGCTGGATATAGGCACCCGCTGGAAAGCAACGTCTGAAGATGAAGAACTGTTCGAAGGTTATGATCGGTCAACTGGCGAACTGAAATGGACCGCTACCCGGGTAGATCTGGTCTTTGGTTCAAACTCGCAACTGCGTGCTATCGCCGAGGTATATGCACAAAGCGATGCCAAACAGAAGTTTGTCAGTGACTTTGTCTCTGCCTGGAACAAAGTGATGAATGCTGATCGCTTTGACCTTAACTAAACCGTTAACTCACTAACGCTAAAAGGCGCCCCCCTCTTGGGTGCGCCTTTTCATTTTCGGCTCAGTTTTTTTCGCCATCAGAACGCCGCTCTCTGCCATAACAGATCAATCCATCAACAGTACACACCCTCACCGCCAAGCCAGGTCAACGCGATCCGCTCACTACCACTTCCGTGATATGGCCCTTAGTGTCGCCCGGACGTAAGCTCTGAATAGATTTAAAGACAAATTGTTTTAATGATAAACAACTTTCAATCTGCCATATAATAATCAACAGGAGTAACAGGCGATGCGTAAAAAAAGCGCTTCTACATCTGCATTAATCTATGCGGGTTTACTGACAGCAGCGATAGGTGCCGGGAATGCGACAGCCGGGTCGACTGTAGACCCACTGGTTGCAGCCGTAGGACCAGTATCCGATGTACCCGTTGCCGTTCAGAATACCCGCTGGGCAATGCTACAACCCTACTTCAATACTCTCAGCTTTCGCAGCATGGACAGGCTGTTCACTATACGCAAGGTGGCTCACTCAGGCACCCCCACGCCACTAGCCCGCACAGATAAGCAGTTAGACTTCAACTATCAGTTTGATGGCAAGAGCTACACTCCGGATCAGTTCCTCGACCGCACCTATACCAATGCGTTACTGATTATGAAAGATGGCAACATCGTCTATGAGAACTACCGCAATAACAGCGATGCCCAGAGCCAGTTTATGGGCTGGTCAATGACTAAATCCCTGACCTCGATCCTGATCGGCTGCGCCCTTGAGGAGGGTCGTATTAAGTCACTGGATGATGATATTACTGACTACCTGCCTGAACTAAAAGAGGGTGCGTACAACGGCGTCACTATCCGTCAGGTGCTGGGCATGCGTTCCGGCGTCGATTATGAAGAGCGCTACGACTTCGAAAACCCTGGCCTCGCGGCCCGCAACCATATTCTTGCACTGGTGAAGAACGTCGCCCGCTTCGTCGACCCGGCCAGAACCATCAAACGCGCCCATAAGCCGGGCGAAGTATTCGCTTATAAAACCATCGATACCGCTGTGCTCGGTCTGCTGATCGAACGGGTTTCAGACGGTGGCACCATCGCATCCTATATGACCAAACACCTGTGGGAACCACTGGGCGCAGAATCTGACGGATTCTTCATCATGGATGGCCAGCCCGGTGTAGGACGGGAGTTTAATGGCGCAGGCTACAATGCAACGATGAGAGATTACGCCCGTATTGGCAAGATGATGTTGCAAGAGGGACGGATCAACGGCAAACAGATCGTCTCACCTGAGTGGGTCAGACTGTCGACAAAATCGGTAGGCCCGGAAGACCGCGATGGTGGCCCTGGTGGTTATGGCTATCAGTGGTGGACCGTTGCTGACAGCGACGCCTATTCAGCAATTGGTCTGCAGGGACAGTTTATCTTCGTCGACCCGGCCAGCAACACCGTAATCGTCAAGCTAAGCTATTTTCCACCCGGTGATGATACCCAGCTAACCAATGAAACATTTTCATTTTTTGCTGCGGCTGCCGCCTGGAAACCAGAATAAACAGCTAATCTGACACCTTAAACCGGTACAGCAAAGAGACGGCACTGATCAGTTGCAACCGTAAGCAACAGTGACAGCTGTCTCTTTTACCCTGAAAGCATCGTATATCTCTGTTTGACCTCATGAAAAGTGTATAGAGGATATTCTGACACTCTCTTCGCCCACCACCCAGGTTTTGTGGCCGCGACCGGTGACATCCTCAAGCAACACAATGTCTCCCGCCTGACTGACAAAGCGTTCGCCATCGCCTACCTCAAACTGACAACGACCCGATATGATAATCAGCCACTGCCGGACCGGTGTGGCATGCCAGTGACCATGCCATCCCACTGGCAACTCCAGAAATACCGAACTGTCGGCCTTAGTCAGCGCCGTAGTCTTCAGCGAGTGTATCGATTTAAGCTCAAGCGACTCAGTTCTGCAGTGAGAACATCCATCTTCATCGGCAAATATCCTTATATACTCAATACTGCTCATAATCAGCTCTCCATATTGAATGAACGCGTGCATCCTGACGCACTTAATTGATACATACAACTATACCTTAGTGTTCACCCGGTACTCATGATCTCAATGCCTGAAACACAGTTTATCAACGAATGAACACCGAATACCCGGCCGCGATATCCCCCAGTCAACCGCAGCGCTAAGCATCTGCCGCACGACCTATATTCGCCGAGGTGACGGCTATAAACCATTCAGGCTTCATCGCATCAAAGTCAGTGCGAATATTCGCTGGCAGGTAACTGGCGGAATCAAGCACAACCGCCTGTCCTTCGTAACGCCGGAAAACCACCCAGTGCCAGAAATTCTTGCCCTCTTGCTGATGGTGTTTAATCGATAGCAGTGCCATATCAGGCAGTTTTTCCCAGGACTCAAATGAGATCTCAGCCTCAGATGTTTCAACCCCGGCATGCAGCAGCAAACGTCTGACATACTGAGTGTCAGACCACAGCGCCTTATCTTCTGCATAGATGCCCATAGCGTTTGCCATCGCCTTTACCGCTGAGTAACTCGCACCCAGAATATTAGCAACAGAGGCGATTCCGCATCCGGTCGGCTCTTCCTGTATGACGGGTTTAAGCACGCTTGCCTCCCTGAATAGTCTCATCGATAAAGTTATTTAGTTCAGTCACTGAGCGGATCACGTAGAGCGTTTTATTAACGGCGAGTTTATCCAGCCGCTCCATAAAGGCCTGATTCCAGAATCCCGGACACAGTCTTAACGTTTTGTAGCTTTGCAGCGTCCCCTTAAACACGGAGCTTCCCGCTGGCCAGCCTTCTGGCCTGACAACCAGGCCTTTCATAAGCCGCTTTGTCACCAGCCAGTAACTGGTCAGATAGGGCAGATCGATGTAGATCAGAGTATCGGCGGCCTCCAGTCGTGTATAAAAGGATGCTATCGGGCCAAATCCATCAATGATCCAGCGCTCAGACGACAGGGCTTTGTCATGCGCTTCATCGAATGTTGTACGATCAACCAGCTCACCACTTTTCTGATACACCATTAAATCCAGCTGATATAGCGGTATACCCGTGGCTGATGCCAGCGCTTTACTCAATACAGATTTGCCGCTGCCCGGCTTTCCAAAAACAGCTATTTTATTCACACTGCCTCCTTAACACAGATAATTCCCATGAGGCAGAAACAGAAAACCCACCTCTTGGGTGGGTTTAAAAATAGTCTGCGCAACAACAATCCCACCATTCCTAAAGAATGATGATAATTCGTCCTGTCTGTTGCTGAAGTTGCGTTTTCATGCGGTTATCCTTCTACACAAGTGCTGAATTGTCAATTGAAACCTGAACAATAAGGGATAGCAAAACCAGACAGATAGGCGGCTTGTGAAGAACTGCAGACAATGTACTAATGGGCTGCAGTCCATAGGCAACCGGGACCTGAAGCAACCCGGACCTGAAAAATCGGATGTCATCAGCACAGCGGCTGGATAAATGATAGTTTCACTCTTTTTCAGAATAGAAAACCATCCGGCCACGTCCACTCCCCTTGGCCTCATAGAGCGCTGTATCGGCAGCCTTCATCAAACTGAAGGCATCCTTGGTTGCATCCGTATTCAGCACGACTCCCATACTGCAGCTAATATCCAGATCAAGTGAAAGTACACTGACCGGTTTTAATAGTTCGTTCAATAAACGCTCACAGAGAATCTTCAAATGCTTAATCCCCTCCTCTTTCCCTAATTTAAGGACGACAACAAACTCATCACCGCCAAGCCGGCAAGCCAGGTCGGACTCACGAAGACTACTGACAAGACGTTTAGCGATCTCAATCAGAACCATATCCCCAACATCATGACCATAGTTATCATTAATTGGTTTGAAATAATCCAGATCGACAAAGACCAGGCCTATCTTAGGCGCTTCGTATCGCCTCACCACCGCCAGATCATGATTAAGTCTGGATATCAGTGTCCGCCGATTCGCAAGGCCCGTGAGGGAGTCTGTCTCAGCCAGATGACGTAACTGATCTTCTGCCGCTTTACGCTTGCTGATATCGTTGTAAGTGGCTATGTAGTTGAGTATGTTGCCTTCGTCATCTTTATGGGCACTGATAGACAAGAGTTCAGGATAAACCTCACCATTTTTGCGTTTGTTCCATATCTCTCCCCGCCAACTGCCTTCAGCAACCAACTGCGTCCACATCTGCTTAAAAAAATCGCTGTCGTGTTTGCCTGAAGCAAGTAATGCCGGGCTCTTACCGATAACCTCGCTTTCCTGATAACCGGTTATACCGGTAAAAGCTTCATTAGCTTTCAGTATGCGTCCATCCGCATCACACACAATAATGCCTTCCAGTGCCGACTCCATTACCCGGCCGCTCAACTCTAGGGATTTCGCTATATCGGTCATTTCGGCGTGCTGACGATCAAGATCGTCTTTATATTGTTTGAACTGACAGCTAAGCCAGCGATTAAAGGCCTGAGTAATGACAAAAGAAAAGATGCCAAACAGCGAAAGAATAATAAGCATATTGATTAAGTCAGCACTGATCTCCTGTTCAAGATGCTGACTTTGATCGGCAATCAGTTGCTCTAACTCATCATTGAAGGTGGCGGCCATCAGAATCCAGTTTCTCTTGGGCAAAACACGTATCAATGTCAGCTTCTGGCTGGGTACATCGCTTCCCTTACGGTACCAGTCGTAGCTAACCAGGCCTCCTCCAACACGGGCAGCCTCCATTACCTTAGCCGCACCAAGCCTGACGAGAGGGTCTGAATAATCAAGATAGTGCTTACCCTCATACTGGGGACTATTACCATTGGCCAGCAAAACACCATCAGTCGTACCCAGTGCAACATAACCACTCTGACCAAAGCGGATATTACGAATATAATCTAAAATTTTTGGCTGCAGATCATCTTCAAAGCTATACAGATAGTCGCCACTACCAACGACCCAGCCGTACGGTTCAAACAGCTCAAAAAATGCAATTTTATCCGCCATCTTGTGGTTATTATCGGGGGTATACCAGCGATAGGCGTAAAAACCCGATTTTTTATCATTAGCAACAGCGTTTATATGTCCCTGAATAATATAATTACCCGCATCATCCTGATCGTCTATGCGTGACAATCCCTCAATAGCAGGGTCCGGAGGCTGAAGTATTGAAACGCCGTTGGTATCGGTGATGAAGTAATATCCGCGACCATTGAAGAAACGAATCCCCCTCAGCGCATCTTTTAACATCTGCTTCATCTCAGCATCGGAAAGATGTGCATGATTCTTTTCATACAGAGTGTTTAACAGGGATATAGCTTCTTTGGTTTGCTCAAGAGAACGCTGCTTCAGTGAGTCAACGGCACCAGCGATAACAAAATCAAGGGTATATTCAACATCATCCAAAACCCGATCGAGATGGGTAACCTGTTCCTGTTGCAGCTCACTAACCAGTGCATTTAACTGTTGCTGATGATGACTGGTAGTAGAGAAATAAAAATAAACGCCTAGTGCTATCAGGATAACCAGGCTGAGTATCGTTCCTCCCCAGAGCAAAAGAACAGACAGACGGGCCGGTGGATCACTTTTAGTTACTTGCATATTTTTACTCTTGCTAAGCGCAACTCAAGAAGACTACCTCCTGTGGTCCTGAATTTATAAGTCCTGAATATATAGACTGGTGTAAACAGCATAGCATTTAGACGTAAAGAGTTGGCTTCAGAACGGCCCTCTGCTACCCAAAATGAGACTATTGTTTTAGCGGCTATCAATGGATAGAGGGAACGTCAGCAACAGCCAATACGATGCCGTATCAGGCAAGGTATACGGCGAACCGTCCGTCGGCAGAGCTGAGAATGTGATGAAGAAACACGCGCTATTGACGCAGTCGCCCGTTTAGCCAGAAAACAAATATGACCGGACATGAACGCCATGCCCGGTCGCCTGAAAATTATGCAAAGCTACAACACAGTTACAACGCAGCTATAACATAGAGTGGCTAAAACATAGAGTGGCTAAAAAGAGTGGCAAGAATATTAATCTTAGCCCGTCACCAGCGCATCAATAACGCTATCAAGCGTAACCTGCCCCAGTCGACGTTCAACGTTCAGTCCATCATCGAAGGCGATATGACCAGAGTTAAGCCCGCGGGTCATTTCAATAAATCCAGCGATGGCCGCTGATGAAAACCCCTGGCCTGCTATCGATGGCTTCCAGTCAGACTCCGGGATTGAAACCGGCGGTATTGCTGCTCCAAGTTTCATAGATAAGAGCTCCGCAACATCTTTCGGAGAATACCTGGCGGGGCCTTCGAGGTCTAAAATTCGCACACCACTCCAGTTTTCACAAAGAGATTCGGCGGCGATGCGACCGATATCCGCAGTCGCGATCATCGGGAATGTCTGAGTTAACGGCGCAAGAAAACTGTTTAACTGTCGCTGCTGAACAGCCCTTTTAAGGAGCGGCCCCCAGTTCTCCATAAAGTAGGCCGCCCGCAGGAATGTAACAGGTAATCCTGTGTTGCTTAAGGTCTGTTCAAGCCGACGGTTCATGGCGATCCAGCCAGTTCGCGCTGGCTGATTGGCGCCGATCGACGAAAGAGCCACCAGCTTCGGCAACCGGGCCTCCCTGGCGGCTTCGGCAATTGTGTGGGCCATCCTTTCAGCCTGTGCAAACAGAGCCTCCGAGGAATACTGCGGCGGGCTGACAATATAGGCACCATCCGCATCAGAGAAGGCGATGCATAAAGCGGCAACATTGGATAAATCAGCTACCGCCACTTCAGCCCCGAGCCTTGCCCAGGCCTCTCCCTTTTGCTCATCCCGTACAACAACCCGGACTCTGTTTCCGGCATCAAGCAATGCTTTCGCTGCCGCAGCTCCGGTGCGACCTGTCGCGCCCGTGACAACATACAATTCGTTAGTACTCATTATTTCTCTCCTGATAAAACAGCTGTTGGAATCGTGGTGAGAAATGCTATACAGTCTGCCATTATATTAAAAATGCATATTGGATATATCGGACATGCAAAAATCGGATGTAGGTAAGGTCGATCTTAATCTGCTCAAGCTGTTTGACGCGTTATTGAAAGAAGGCAGTGTCACCGGCGCTGGTGCCAGATTAGGACTCAGTCAGCCGGCCGCGAGTCGGGGCTTAGGGCATTTACGCCGATTATTTAACGACCGCATCCTGGTGCGCACAGCCAACGGATGGGAGTTAACGCCAAGGGCTCTGGCGTTGTCCGCATCAGTGACCAAATTACTCGATGATGCCCGTGCCATCATCGCACCGTCGGAATTTCATCCAGCCACAGCAGTTGGACGATTTACGGTTGCCACAGCGGATCATTTAGCCTTTTTACTGATGCCAGCACTTGTCTCCAGGCTCGCCCTGTTGGCACCGGGGATAGATCTGGTCATGCCAGCATCAGCGGGCGACAATGTCGATCTGATTGCCCAGGGTGGCGCTGACCTGGCGGTCGGCTCTTTCGACGAATTGCCCGCCAGGTTTTATAACAGGCCGCTCTATGATGAAGATTTTGTCTGTGTCATCCGACAAGATCATCCGGTAATCGCAGAACAACTGACACTTGAGAATTTTGTTGCGTGGCCGCATCTTTCGGTGATTATCACCGGACTGGGAAAAACTGCCGTAGATGAAGCGCTGGCGCAACGCGGCCTGACTCGAAGAGTGGCGGTACGGACTCCTCACTTTTTAGTTGCCCCCACCATTGTGGCTGAAAGCGATCTGATGATGTGCATTCCACGCAGACTGGCAAATAAAATGGCTAAATCAGTCGCCATTAAAGTGCTCGAACTGCCAATAGAAATAGCGCCATTCACGCCATCAATTATCTGGCATGAAAGACAGCATTACGATCCTGCTCATATCTGGCTTCGCAACCAGATGGTAGAAATTGGTCGTCAATTATAACAGTGCCCGATGAGTGCGGAGCAACGGCAACCCGCCCTTTCTACTGCGGAGCTGATCGCCGACCAGGCCTGAGGACGATGACACAACCATGCTCTTATCAGGTGCAGATATTTCGGCTTAAAGAACCTTCGCTGTTTTCATAGTTAATGCCCATTGATAACTACAGGTCACGCGTTCACACCGACTCAAAGGCGTTGTTGCTTCTGGTGTCAGGCACTGACGATTTAGCTATCAATATAGTCTGAAGTTCTGTTCAGCGTCTGAGTCCGATAGTCAGCACGTCTGCTTCAGCGATTCACATTGCAAAGACAGAAGCTGAAAACAGCGCCCATATGATCAGTAAAACCACATTACTCAGGGCGAACACAATAAACCGGTGCAGCACATGGTTATATGTCAGATGCACAAGACTATGTAACACCCGCAACCCGACATAGCTCCAGCAGAGCCCCACTGTGACGGATGTATCTGTCTGTGTCACATACTGAGCCAGAACCACAACATAGAACAGCAGCGGCAGCTCTAAAAGACTCATGTAGTTACGATTAGGTAAGCTGATCTCTGCCGGAACATCGGCGGACTCGCCCAGTCTGAAGTCATCAGCAGTAACATCCCCGCGAAAAATACCGCGAAAGCGTCTGTAGGGAATGATAAGGAGAATAATGAAGGTCCAGGCGACCAGCGCGATCATTGGCAACAGGATAGAGAGGTTATTCATTCTGAGGTCCATGCTATGCCTGATTCACCCAGGCGTTTTTACTGTCAAATGCGGATTGGTTTTACCCCTGTTCCTGAGCTAGCTGCTCCCCCTCTGCTCTAGCTCTTCCCGCAGTTTATCTCTGATGGCCATCAGCATTTTGCCAAAGGCATTGTTACCGCGCATATCACGGCCGCTGCCCCAGAAGTAGTCATACTGAGACAGATCGGCAATCTCAATGTCATTACTGTCCAATAGTATCTGAGCGATCTCCGGGTAAGTCCGGCATTTAATATAGGTCCCGCGGGTCATGTAGGTAACCTTTAACCTGTCCCAGTCCTTTCGCCGTTCATGGCCTTTACTCTTACCCAGCTTTCCGGCCTCTGCCGGATGCGCTGACTGACGGATCTGCTCAGCATAAGCCGGATCAGCGAACTTCATCGCCTGATAGTAGTGTTCTACCGAAGGCCATTCAAAACCATCCAGCTCGAATGCGTGTTTCGAGTATGAAGCCAGAGGATTCGTGGGATCGCTGCGCGTCAGAGTGAGTAATTTTTTCTCTTTTCTGGGACTAAAAAACATAAGGTATTCCTGGTTATCCTGTGACCCGTGAATAGTATATCGATAGCCTCAGGGCAGGTGATTCATTTTTCTGCTTAAGCGGCCGCCTTAACAGAGCCCTATCGCTACCGCAGAATAACATGAGAGGATGCGGTAAACGCCCCGTCTAATGCTGTGATTCTGATCAATGGAGGTTGAATCATTCATTGTTACTTTTCCAGAACGGGTCATAACTGAGGGCTTCTCCCCCGTATGGACTATCGCTCTGCTTCAATGATCTCTTTGCAATGAAGTCCGTGCAACCATCAGGGCCGCCAGACCTAACGCACTGCCGGCAACAATATCCATAATGGCAGTCGAACGCTTTGACACCGCTAATGCGGAGGCCTTTGAGCCTAAGACCGCATAAAGAAGTAAGGCCGGATATTCGAGTATAAGAGCCAATAGAGCAAGCGTTAACATTCGCAGCTCCATCCCGGCTCCTTCGCCAGCAAATACGGGTAACATTGCCGCAAAAAATAAAACAGATTTTGGATTAGCACCCTGCATCGCAAAACTCGACCAGAACAATGCTTTAGCAGATTTTTTGTTGTGTGTTTCCGCCTTTAATTCTGTCGCATAGAGTGCATTTCTGACCGTTTTGATTGCAAGATACAACAGGTAGGTCACACCAACCCATTTAACCATTTCAAACAGCCATGGGAACGCAAAAATCAGAGTACTGATACCAAGCACTGATAAAACTGAGTACATGAAGTTGGCTACAAATACGCCAGCGATACTTGCATGAGCCTTACCAACACCGTTACCGATTGAATCACCTACGACCTTTAACACAGCAGGTCCCGGAGAGAAATTAAGCGCTGCATTTGCGCTAATGAAAGCAAGTAAAGTTGCCCACTCTATTGTCCAGAAACTCATACATTCATCCCTTTATAAATGAGACTCTACTACCAGATTGACCATTCTATTCAGAAAAATACGCGCAATAGGGCTCTCTGTTTTAGTGCCCAATCATACTATCAAGCATCAAGCATCAGGCAGATAAGAATCTACACTGCACGAATAACGGTTTGTTATACGCACCAGAAAAGGAAGACCTTATAAACGAAAGCGCCTGACTTCACTTTCAATTTCGCGAATCAAAGCCCGCAAGGTTTCAGCCTGCTCTGCTGCTTTAGCACCTTCATCCGCCATGTTTGAGGCAGCATCACTCACCGCATTGGTATTTTGGTTGATCTCTTCGGTTACTAAGGTTTGTTCTTCAGCCGCCGACGCAATCAGTACAGCCCGGTCTGAGATATCAGCAATTGCTGAGGTAATCATAGCAAGACTCTGTCGCGCTAATTCAGCGTCATCAACGCTTTGTGCCGCCATCGAATGGCCACGCCCCATGCTTGAAACCGCTTGCTTGGTCGTTTTTTGCAGGGTATCGATCATACTCTGTATCTCACCGGTCGACGCATGCGTCCGCTGCGAAAGCACACGAACTTCATCAGCAACCACGGCAAAGCCCCGGCCCTGATCACCCGCCCGGGCCGCTTCAATTGCAGCATTCAAGGCCAGTAAATTAGTTTGCTCTGCTATCCCACTAATCGTCGACAGAATACCGCTGATATGTTGGGAGTGTCTTTCCAGATCGCTGATAACATCGGTGGCACGCTGAACTTCCTCCGCTAACGCCTGAATAGATCTCTGACTTTTCTCAACCTGCACCTGCCCATTTTCGCTGATACTCACCGAATCTTTAGCGGAGTGAGCCGTGCCTTCCGCGTTACCTGCAATTTCCTGTGTAGCAGAGGCCATCTCCGTCACGGCGGCCGCGACCATATTTATTTCATCCTGTTGCACACGGATACGCTGACTGCGTTGCTGTGCCGCCTGTGTAAAATGATCAGCGGTTTGGGTAAGACTACCAGAGGTTTGACTTAAGCGGCTGATAATACCGTGTAATCGCTCGACAAACTGGTTAAACCCTTGTGCTAAAACACCGATCTCATCGCGGCTATTTACGGGTATACGGACGGTAAGATCCCCCTCTCCTTCCGATATGTCTTTCAATGCCTGGCTTACCCGCTCGAGATTTTTAAACATGAACTTGAACAGCGCGGTCAACATTAAGCTCAGCACAATAACAATCCCCAGGCTGATCAGGGCCTGGGTGGTGAGCGACTGCATTAACGGTTTTAATATGGTTGCTTTGTCTACTACGTAGATTAACGCCCATGTGGTATCAGGAATCGCAGCAGCGTAAACAAGGCGATCACGATTATCCAGCTGAGTTTCTATCAACTGATCACCGTCGATCAGCCTGGTTAGCGAATCCCCCGCTAAAACCGGGTTAACGCTGGCCAGGGATTGGGACTGGAGCTCCGCCTGAGGGTGCGCGATGATCTGATCGCTGCGATCGACCAGAATCGCATAACCATCGCCTGGAACCGATAACTCTGAGGTGCGTTGAGCCAACCGTGTCAGAGTCACATTGGAACCAACCGCACCGATCATTACCCCATTTTGCATAACCGGTTCGGCTAATGTTACAACCAGTTCCTGAAGCGTTTTACTGACATACGGCGCGGTAACAACAGGCCCCATTTTTTCTTTGGCCAGTTTATACCAACCGCGCTTACGCGGATCATAACTACTGTTGTTTTTATCCAGAGAAGGGTCCTGGCGGAACATCTCGCCCTTTTCATTGCCGTAATAGGTTAAGCCAAAACTACCCGATTGATGCGCTTGTAAAATCTTAGCGTAAGGGCTTTCAGAGGGGTTCTGCTCAATCGCGTTTTTTAACGCGGTCATAGTATTTTGTCGGTCAGCCAGCCACTGGCTAACGCCATCACCGTACGCAGTAGCTGAGTGAAAGACATCATTTTTCAAGACCTCCATCAAGGCATGACGTTCAACAACGTATTTTTCCAGCATCAGGACAGCCACGACAAACGCCACTGATAAGACACTGATAGCGAGCAAACGTGTTTTCAAAGACTGAAACATAGAGAAGCCCTTCACCATTTTTTATTTTTTTATCATTAAAGCTACGTCAAAAGTGAGGAAAAAGTAAGTTTTAAAACGAGAAAAGATCATGGTTAACATAATCTTAGATCAGCCCCCTCTGAACCTCCATTTCCAGACCCGGAACGATGAGAAACAGATCCTCAAAACCGTACAGATAGTCAACTCTCACAATATCAAACAAATTATCGTCGGCTACCCGATCAGCCATCGACCGGTTCCGCTGGAGTTTCGAGGATTAACTGGTAAAACGACAAATCCAGCCAGCGCCCGAACTTGAACCCAGCCTGCTTGATGGTACCTGCATGCTGAAACCCAAGCTTATTGTGAAGACCAACACTTGCCAGATTAGATGCGTCAATTCCACCAACCATGGTGTGATAGTTCTGGCGTTTCGCTTCCTCTATTAAGTTCATCATGAGCGACTCACCTACGCCCATTCCCCGACATTCTTCCCTGACGTATACCGCGTGCTCTACGGAGTATTTGTAAGCAGGCCAGTTTCGGAAGGTGCCGTAGGTTGCGAAACCAAGCAAGCGCCTGTGCTCGTCGAAAGCGCCAATCACAGGGTAGCTTGCAGATTCCTTTGCCTGGAACCAGGAGATCATGCTGCTCCGGTCACGAGGCTTATAATCGTACAGCGCAGTGGAATTCAGAATGGCCTCATTCAGAATCTGTAAAATCTGATCAGCGGAGGACTCATACGTACAAGACAAAATCTGCATATGGGCTCCTTGTGGTTAACGCCGCCAGCAGGGGCTGAAGCACGCAGTGCGGAAGTCCCTCTGACTGGCTTTCTTATGCATTTGAATCATGGTAGATATCAAATACGTAGACGCGTATTTGTATTAGGCGACTATCATCATCTTTGGACATGAATTCAAAGTGCCACTCTCCCTCACCAACATCTTTTACGTGCTTTTTGAAGCGAGGGTGAGACTTCAGTATTTCTGGAGTTTTCTCCAGTAGCTCAGTAAATTTCTTATTGTGTTTATTGAAGATAATGACCGAAGCTTTGCAATCGCGCCATGTAAGGTAACCAAGAAGTTGGTCTATGGCCTTGCTAAGCTCGGAAGCACCTCGCCATACTTTGCACTCAGCGATAAAAGCCGCTCTATTATCGCTTTCAATTTTTATATCTGTTTTACCTAACTTCCTGAAAGCCTCGCCAGAAGCTGCCCCTTTATAGTGCCCATTCAGATGCGCAAGAATGATGTCGCGAAGTTCTTCTTCGTCGTGAACAGAATAGGTTTTTGGCGTTGCCTCAAAGGTAGCGCCTTCATGTCGTATAACTGAGAGTATATGCTCATAATCCTCCACAGCTATGCCAGGCTCAGCCGCATAGCCAGATTGAGGTGGCGGAGGTAAAGGCTTCACTAATTTCTTTTTAATATCGATAGGCTTAAAACTAGGGGCTGAATTATTTCTTTTCATTGAGATGTTAAGAAAATCTGCAAGTCCGTCATGCTTATTTAGTCTCTCTCTCCTAGCCTCTACGAGCCTTCTAACATTTACCTCAAGTGCTTGGTTGTGCCCTTCAATCTGTGACGATTGCCCATTGATATAGAATCTGACTCCATCAAGGACATCATCAAGGTGCGCTTTTATCTGCTGTTGAGGGTCATCCGCTGGTTGCTGGATGACAATATCAAGATAACCAACACCCTCTCTATTGGGAGATCGAATATCTCCGTGTGGAAGAGTCGACCTCCATTGGTTTGGCTTTAACTTCCAAAGTGAAGGATCGCCCGTATATGGAATCGATATGGTAACTTTAATTCCCGGAATCATTATTGGACCACTATCACCGAAAGGGTTTCGGTTGCGATTATGGCTTACGTCTACTCGCACTTCTTGCTGATCCATTTCTGCTCTATCTTCATAGAGCTCTAATGGTGTGACATACAAGTCATTTACAATATGGGCAACTACGTCATCGATAGGAGTCGCTAAAAATTGATCTTGATGGATAGCGTCAACCTTATCCTTGGCTGATATTGCGTAATTATCTAAGGCTGCACTTAAATCACCATCCCAAAACAAAGTGTTTTCCCTGCCTCTTCTATACATCTACTTTTGTACTCCGTGTTTATGCATAACGCCGCCAACACAGGCGAGCTTTTGCGAGTCCAACGCAACTTGTTGCGTATTTGTGCTTGGCCTTGTTATACATTTAGCTGGGAACGGTAATGCCTTAGCGTAGAAGATGCACCGTAAAGACAACTATAAATAAGTTCCAAGTTCATTGACTCCATCGGTTCATTTAGATCTCGAGCGGCTTCCTGAACTGCTGGTAAAACGATGTGTTTTTCAATGTCTTCTAAATTGCCTTTTAAATTTGCAGCTTCTAAATCTCCTAAATAAAAATCCATATACCACTTTATTGAAGAGTAAAGCTTAGAGATCAAAACTGGATGGCTATATTCATCAACTCCCGGATGAGGGTGATCGCTTAGTTCCATTATCGACTCAACACGCTCTATCAATTGTTCAAGCTTGTTCTTTGCCATAGCTTCAGTCATGTGATTTCCATATTGTATAACACCTTCTACTGCGGCGGGTATAGCGAGTCCAAACCATACAGCTGGCAAGTCCTTGCTATACTCTCTGCTCCATAAATACTAATCTACATCTCGCATAGCTCTTTTAATGTCAGCTTCTGCGTCATCTAGCTCTCTAATCGCTCGACGGATATCTTGATTATCTTCTACGCTGTTCTTCGCTCGTCGGAGAACACGCTGGGCATCATCAATTGCATTTAATGCTCTTTTCAATTTGGACTTAGCAGACATGTAATTAAACTCCTTTTTAACTGTCAGACCGTATAACGCCTTGCTCACTGGAAAATTGGGAGCGTAGCGAGTAATTTTTCCGAGTGCAGCAACTTGTTATGCCTGCGCTTCAACTAACAGCGAATGTCCCAATATTTCTGGCATCCAATCCCTTATCGCATCTTCTCTTACAGCGTATGCAACGCTAGTGCCTCGATCATTGAGACGCTCGCCAACATACACACCAACAATTCTCCAGTTTTTAAGCTGGTCTATTTTAAATATTGGGCTTCCAGAACAACCTGTACCACTGATTTGACTAAGCTCGAAAAAGCTCCTTCCTCTCATCTTTGGAATCGGATGGTTCGTCCTGCGCCGGATATATCCTTGAAGATAAATCATATCTGGCCTACCAATAGCACGGCCAAAGTCTTCTAACTCGTACATCATGTCATCTGGGTACGCAAACTGCTTGTACTCTAGGCTCTGGGTTACAAATTCGTTGTTTAGGCAAAAGAATGAATTGAGTGGTTGGTAGTCAATTTTTATTAGAGCGATATCCTCTTCTGGATGTAGCTCCTGCTCTGAAATGCTGAAAGCTAACCATTGATTTTTGTCATCAGTAAACATTGCATATATATCACTTTCGACACCATCAATAACGTGAGCCGCCGTAATTGCATAAGAATTCTTTCCAATTAGAAATCCACTTCCAAGGAATTTCTTGAATTCAAGGCCATTCTCATGCTTTTGGGCAATACAAAGTGGGAAAACATAATCCCTTATTCTGTCAGATTGCTTAAACATTCCTGTTTTTCCTTTGAGGCATAACGCCTGTAGCAGACGCAAATTAGATGTTGCGACGAAGGAGCAACGACTAATGCGTCGTGCTGCCTACACTTGATACTCATAGAGCCTTCTCCCCCAGTTTACTGTTTTCACACTAAGCTGGAAGGCGACCAAACCAAAAGGAGAAGACCCATGAGATTTTACACCAACAAACATCCTTTTTACTGCGGTATCGACTTGCATGCACGCTCCCTGTACGTCTGTATCTTAGACGATGATGGGCAAACCGTGCTTCATAAAGAGATTAAAGCCAAGCCTGAACCCTTATTCGATCTTCTGACCCCTTTTCTCGGCAATGTTGTTCTCGGGGTCGAATGTATGCATTGCTGGTACTGGATTTCCGATTTCTGTCATGAACATAACATCGATTTTATTCTGGGTCACGCTCTGTATATGAAAGCAATCCATGGGGGAAAAGCTAAAAATGACCGGATCGATTCATACAAAATCGCGCACTTAATTCGTGGCGGAAACTTTCCCTTAGCCTATGTCTATCCCGCTGAAATGAGGGCGACCCGTGACCTGCTACGTCGACGGACTCGCATTGTCAGACACGGTGCCGATCTGAAAGCCCATGTCAAAAACACCACCAGTCAGTACAACCTGCCACCTAACAACCTGAATCTGCGCTACCCCAATGCCCGGAAGCAAATGCGCCAGAAGTTTGCCGATGAATCCGTGCAGAAAAATATCGACCTGGATCTGAATATTATTGAGTTTTATCACCGCCAACTTAGTGCTATCGAATGTTATATCGAAAAACACGCTAAACATCACAATAGCCGGGATTACCATATATTAACCAGCGTGCCCGGCGTGGGGCGAATACTGGCACTCACCATTCTGTATGAGATCGGCGATATTACACGCTTTGAAAGCGTTCAGAAGTTTGCATCATACAGCCGGTTGATCAAATGCAGGGCTGAGTCCGCAGGAAAAATATACGGCACTCAAGGCAATAAAATTGGTAACGCCCATTTGCGATGGGCCTTTGGTGAAGTTGCCGTCGGTTATCTGAGAGGGAATGAGAAAGCCCAGTCATACCTGGCCCGATTACATAAGCGTATGGGCAAGGCGAAGGCACTGACCGCCCTGGCTCACAAGTTAGGACGCTGTATTTACTTTATGCTTAAGAATCAGCAGGTATTTGATGAACAACGATTTTTAACCGGGTAAGTCACGCAGTGAAGCGAGCTGAACGTCTAACTGGAAATAACAGAGACCATTGAAGGCCTGGTAACCCTTATTAAATTCAACAGGTCTTGTGGTCCGGGCACATAAGCCCCTGGCCTTGATTAGACGCTTCACTGGCGTGCATTAACAATCAGTAAAGCGGTTTGCACCTGAACTGAGCCTGATACTAACTGGAAATCTATTCCACTGTTTTGAATAGCGCCTTTCTCAGGTTAACCGATAAATGTCTAGTACCCCTACTCACATCAGGGATGACGTATTGGTAGGCACCCGTTGAGCACGGGGTAAGTAGAGTCTCAATATGTGTTTGTTGCAAACTCGTTTTGGCAACGACAATGACAGACGAAGAAAACTGGCTGACTGACTGATTAATTAAAAAACTGACCGCTTCGCGGCCAGATAAGAGCGTTATATTCTATTGACTCCGAGGCGGCTCATATGTGTTAGGCAATTTTATATCAGGTTAAAATAAACTCTGACAATTTTCCCATCATATTTCTCCGCATAAACAGGGTACATGCCGTCTCCTAATACTGTTCTTACAGCTATTCCTGCACCTTCATGGCCTAGCTGAAAAGGTAGTGAGCCATAACCCCTTCCTGATAGAGTTGAGTAACAAGCGCCTGCGTAAGAGAAGTCAACCTTGCTTGAGTAGTCAATCTCTATTTGCTCTAACCTTCCTGAAGCTATGAGCTCATTTACTGTTTCATCAAAACCGTCAATTTTTGCTTCATAGTTAGAGAAGTCTTTTCTAAACTGATAAATGGCACCAGTTTCTTTATCCTTTAGCAAACGGATATCTTCAAATTCAGTGTCTTGCCATTCGGAGTCGATATAGCATGGATCCGTTATCATCAACTGACCGCTGTCTACGGCAACAAACCCCATTTCTTCGATTTCATATTCAGCATCAGAGGAAAATAATCTAAATTCGTCTTCATCGTCTTCTTCAAGGTCAAGCTTCAGAAGCCCCATAGTTCTTCTGATGTCTTTAGATTTTTCGACTTCACTTTTTAGTCGGTGTACCTCTTGCGTCTTCGCTTTTAGTTCTTGCGTATGCTCTTGCTTGTCATCATTAAGCCTTAAAATTTCTTCTTCTCTGATTTTAATTCTTTCATTAAGAATCTTCTCTATATTTTCAGGGCTTTTCTTTTCGAGATCAGAATTCTTGTCCTTTAGGAAAGAAATATTTTTCTCTACAGCCTTTATTTGCTCATCTTTTGACTTAAGGCTTGCATTCAAATTTTTGATATATGCGCTATATATCCAACCTGTAACAAACAATGCAAAGGCATTAGCCCCTAGTTGCAGGTAATTTAAAATTTCTTCCAAGATGAACTCCTCCTTACGCCTAACGCCGCGCTCTGCGGAAATTTGGGAGCGCCAGCGAGTAAATTTTCCGTAGCAGCGCCTTGTTAGTGCTTTTTGTACTCACCAGTCCTAATCCTTCTGCTAATTTCTCGCTCTACTGCGCCAGTTGCATAATCTTTGTTCCCACCACTTATTGAGGCGACAACATTACGACTACAGTTTTCACAAATAAAATCGGTTTTTTTTACGTCTGAGTAATAGCTGCGGCAAGAACTATCATCGTAAACTAATGTTGCATCGCATCTAGGACAAAAACACCATACATTAGATATTTGATTTCCAGTCCAGCTCCAACGCCACTTAGCACCATACATAAAGTCTTCAACATACGATTTAAACTCAGGCTCTTCAGACTCCCCCTTAACAGCTAAATATATGTTAATCAGACCAATCAAGGCGAAGATGAGGATTAGTAACCACGCCCAACCTGGAAGAGAGTATGAGTCAACCAGAGCATCCCAGCACCAAACCACACCTGACCAAGCCCATGAAAGAAAGCTAACAACATAATCACGTAAAACTGGTACAGCTAAGAGTATTACTCCTGCAATAACAGAGGCTATGGTTGCATTTCTAATTGATATGAATGAATTCTCGCTCATATTTCCTCTTGAGCACTAACAGCAAAATATACGACAAAGAATTCGGAAAAATACGACAAACTGTCGTATATCACTCTTAAACATATTTTTAAATAACAACTCTAACTTGCTTATTTTAAAAAGATAAAGTGGAGAAATCTTATTTTTGCATGAGGAAAAATACGACAGAGAGCTTTCTATCGTCAGACTGTCTTTGACATAATCATTTCTATGATTCATTAATACTCTGACTCCCTGAGTTATCTCTTCCTTATCGTTGTTTAAGCAATATTACATAGAAAATAGCAGGATAAAAGCGCTCTTCATTTTTTCTAACCAGTTGCGCAGCGACGTTCTGGCAGGTGGAGAAGTCACATCTGGCCACGGCTTTTACGTCTAATCACCGGTCACTGCGTTTAATAGTGCTTCATTGGTCGGATAGGTCTCGAGTAACTCAATCAGCTTCCTGGCGCCCTCTTCCGGTTTGAGATTGACAAGGCTGCGTCGCAGTGCCTGTATCGCCTGGAGATCTTTCGGGTTTAGCAGCAGTTCTTCACGGCGGGTACTGCTTTTGGCAATATCCAGCGCCGGGAATATGCGCCGATTCGCTGCCTCGCGGGATAATACGACTTCCATGTTGCCGGTGCCTTTGAACTCCTCAAAGATCACCTGGTCCATACGGCTGCCAGTATCCACCAAAACTGTCGCCAGAATGGTCAGCGAGCCACCATTTTCAATATTACGGGCTGAGCCAAACAGTTTTCGGGGTATCTCCAAAGCCCGGGCGTCGACACCGCCTGACAGGGTTTTTCCGCTACTTTTACGTTCCGCATTGTGCACCCGGGAGAGGCGTGTCAGCGAGTCGATCACAATCATCACATCATGACCTTCTCCCGCTTCCCTGCAGGCTCTATCGAGCAGTTGATCCGCCACCCGTACATGATGGGCGTAGCTTTCATCCGAGGATGAAGCATGAACCTCTGCTGGTACGCTACGCTTAAAATCGGTCACCTCTTCGGGCCGCTCATCGATAAGCAGTGCATACAGCCTGATGCCGGGATAAGCCTGCCCCACTGACTGGCAGATATGTTTTAACAGCGTCGACTTTCCCGAGCCAGGAGGTGCAACAATCAGCCCCCGCTGCCCCAGGCCAATAGGCGTAATAAGATCCATCGCCCGCATAGAGAGTTGCTGTGAACCTGATTCAAGACGAATACCGGGAGATGGGTGAACGGCGACACCATTTAAAAAACGCTTTAGCGGGTTATCATCAGCCTGCCCTTTGCTATCCTCATCGACAGGCTTGGCAGCTGCGCTTTTTTTAACCTTCAGGCTCAGGGTTTTTCGTGTCATGGTATCGCTATATCGCTCTGGGAAGTTGAGTAAATTCTGATCAGGTTAATGCTGCATCTATACGGTACATGCAGGGTAGTCTATATAACTGGCCGGGTCTCGTTAAGACAAAAAAAGAGCGCCGAAGCGCTCTCAATCTTACCGATCGCGCAGCGACTGCGGTTAAAGAGACAGGTCGCGGTTGCTCGCCTTAATAAACTCTTTTTTCAGCTCTTCAAACGTATGTACTGCGGGGAACTGCGGAAATTCATCGATAACATTCTGTGGTGAATGAAACAGAATACCGGATTCAGCCTGGGTCAGCATGGTGGTATCGTTGTATGAATCTCCGGCGGCAATTACCCGGTAGTTAAGCAACTGAAACGCACGGACAGACTGACGCTTAGGGTCTTTCTGCCGCAGGGTGTAATCGGTGATACGACCGTTCTGATCCACTTCCAGCTTATGGCACAGCAGCGTAGGATAACCCAGTTGCTTCATTAGCGGTGCAGCAAACTCATAGAAGGTATCGGACAGAATCACCACCTGGAAACGCTCACGCAGCCAGTCGATAAATTCACGGGCACCTTCCAATGGCGAAAGACGATCAATTGTTGCCTGAATCTGCGGCAGAGTCAGACCATGCTCATCGAGAATCCGCAGACGCTGCTTCATCAGCACATCATAATCGGGAATATCGCGGGTGGTCGCTTTCAGCTCTTCAATTCCGGTTTCTTCAGCAAAGGCGATCCAGATCTCCGGGATCAGTACACCTTCCAGGTCAAGACATGCGAGTTCCACAAGCGACTCCTGTGTTTTTAGTTATTTAGCAATAAGCGCTATCAAATCATGTGCGGCCGATTCTACCGGAATGACGCACTGCTCAACAAGTAGGAAGGAGAAACGAAACACTTTTAAGGCCGATCAGTAACAGCGTTGATATAACGCAACTAATCCTGTTATTGAGCTTAATTTCGCTAGTGAGATGAAACACTCTCCCCCTAGAATGTCCGTTTAATCTATTCGGGAGATACCATGATGGGTCAGGCAGACAATACGGACCGCTATGTCAGCTTCTGTGGCATTGAGTGCGATCGCTGGGCGGATGAACTCTATAGCAAACTACAGACGATTCTGAATTCTGATGCTAATGAACAATGGCAGCGCTATTTCTCAATGAAACTTGAAGAACAGGCCCGTATGAAGCATGACAACCTGTTCTTTGTTGGCGCGCAGATGAACAACCTCTACAGCTTATTTGAAGAGCTGGATGATCAGGAAGCGTTGCAACTGCTGTGGAAGCTGGAACAGGAGTGTTGCTGATCAGCCCCAGTCGCTTGAGACGGTAATCGATAGCCCGCCCAGAGCGCTCCCCACAGCAAACAAAATTAACTGGCTCACCAACACCAGCAGGATAATATCCGGCCAGATATCCGCTTCACTGAACTGTTTTAGCAGATAAAACAGTACAATAATTGATAGCAGCCAGCCAAATGAGGGGATCAGCGACACCAGTGATGCCACACCTGCTGCAATAACCGTATGTGAAAAATCCAGATGGACCGCCGTCACCTTACTGGCGATCCATAAAATAGCACCGGTGATAACAGCATCCAGCACAACAAGCAGTATCATTTCCATATGAATAATATCCATCCCAACTAAAGATTATCAGACGCTATTGTCTGTCAAACCATATCAATAACATCCTGCTGATAAAGATAACGCCGGGGCAATATCAACTGCATAGCCCTCTGGCCGCTTACCCTTAGCGACAGCACTATAACATGAGAAAAGCTGCCTGCTTAGAAATTCAGAAGCGCCTCGCCTTTGAACTCAGCCTGATGCTATAAACCTGTCGGTTAGCCTCAAAGTAATAGCACCATACCTATGTTAAAAGCCCGGCATGACATCTCAAAGCGAGGCGACGATCAGTTCTCCGCTTTAAATTTGGGCACTACCCCTTCAATCCCGACATCCAGCCGTGGGCGATCAGCTTCCACTTCAGTAAGCGCTTCGACTTCCTGCATGGTGTTCATGCTGCGGATCGCCAGATCCTGATACTGCCGGGTTCCGGCGGATTTCCAGTCGATCTCTTTATCGGTCAGCTCTTTGATCACCCGTGCCGGAGAGCCTGCCACCAGCGTCCGGGGTGCAACCTCCATCTTCGCCTTAACAAATGACATTGCCGCGACAATAGATGACTCACCAATAATGGCCCCATCCATAATCACCGAGTTCATTCCCACCAGGGCATTCTTGCCAATAACACAGCCATGAAGCACCGCCCCATGACCAATATGACCGTCCTCTTCCACTACCGTATCGGTGCCGGGAAAACCATGCATGACGCAGGTGTCCTGCAAGTTGGCCCCTTTTTTCAGCTCCAGGCGACCAAAATCTCCCCGCAAACAGGCGGCCGGGCCGACATAGCAGCCGGGGCCAACAATCACATCTCCGATCAGAACCGCGGTGGGGTGAACATAAGCGGTTGGATCAACAACCGGGGTAATACCATCAATTGAGTAGACTTTCATAGCTGTTTTCCATATTTCTGATAACAGCTTTACCGACAGTAAAGCATTCAGACGCTACTTTAGCGGATTTCAATATACAGGAATACCCCAATATTTATTTCCGGACAATATAGTTAACTTGTTAAATAAATTAATAGTGGCAGAATATATACCGTCCCTGCACACAATCCCCCATTCTCTGAAACATTAGCGATTATACTTCCAATGCTTAAACCCCAGTCTACAGCGGTTATTATCACCCTTGCGTCAGTCGTTGCACTTGGCCCCTTATCAACCGATATGTATCTGCCAAGCCTGCCCGATCTGACCCGGGTGTTCGATACATCGGTAGACCGGGTGCAGGTGACGCTGTCGGTATTTCTGTTTGGCTTTGCCTTTGCACAACTCGTCTATGGCCCACTGGCTGATCGTTATGGCCGTAAACCAGTGATGATCGGCGGTCTGATACTGTTTTTCATTGCGTCAGTGGGTTGCGCCCTTGCAACCACCATAGAGGAACTGATTCTGTTCCGCTTTCTTCAGGCACTGGGCGCCTGCGGTGGCCCGGTACTGGGGCGGACGATGGTCCGCGATATCCATGGGCCGGTCAATGCGGCAAAGGTACTCTCGATAATGGGCAGCATCATGGCACTTGCTCCGGCGGTTGCACCGGTTCTTGGCGGTTACATGGTTGCCTGGTTTAGCTGGAGTTCAACGTTTATCTTTCTCAGCGTCTATGCCATCTTAGTGACATTTCTGATTGCCTTTAAAGTACCGGAGTCACTGGCGCCGGAGAACCGCGGCTCGCTTAGACCATTAATCATACTCAACAACTTTGGCACGCTGCTAAGACATCGCCAGTATCTGGGTTATTCCCTGTGTTGCAGTTTCATGTTTTCAGGGCTGTTTGCATTTCTTTCGGGCGCACCTTTTGTTGTGATTGACTACTTCAACATCGCGGCTGAACACAGCGGTATTTTCTATGCGCTTGCCTCATTCGGATTTTTAACCGGCACCATCATCGCTCAGCGAATCGGCTCCAGAGTGGGTATCAACGGTGTATTAAAACGGGGAACAACCATTGCGGTTATCGCAGGTGTGGCGATGCTGATACCCGCCTTACTAGGCGTTCATCATCTCTGGATTACCACTGTAACCCAGATCATCTATATGATCGCAGTCGGTATGGTAATGCCCCAGGCAATGGCGGGCGCACTCGCACCTTTCGCAAAGATTGCCGGTACCGGCTCCTCCCTGCTTGGCTTTATCCAGTCAATCAGTGCTGCAACGGCGGGGATGCTGGTTGGTCACTATCACAGCGGCACCCCAACCACGATGGCAGTCACGATTGCAGCGATGGCGATGTGCGCAATGCTGGCTTTCATTTTTCTTGTAAAGCCCACCCCCGTCACGACACAACCGCAGGCCTGAATTTCAATCCCCACGACCGTAGCCAAAATTTTAATAAGGGTATATCCTTACTCACTTTATTATCTGGCAGGCCAGAGATTCTCGCCTGCCGAATTGCTATCAATACAACACGGTCTCATCTCTTATTGATAAGCTCTTATTGATAAGCTCATATTGATGAGCTCATATTAATAAGCTCAGATTAAAAAGCACTCATATAATAAGCGCCGTATATTGCTGGAGAATTTTATGCTGATCTACCCAAACTCATCCTGCCTTCTGGTGGTCGACATTCAGGAAAAGCTGGTGCCAGCAGTACATGAAAGTGAAGCCCTGGTAACCAATGTCCGCTGGCTGGCTGAGGTGGCCAAACTGGCCGGGGTTCCGGTTCTCACCTCCGAACAATACCCGAAAGGGCTTGGCCGAACCGTCCCCGAACTGCTGGATGTGCTGCCCGAAGAGGGTTTTATGGAAAAGCTGCATTTCTCCTGTATGGCTGATCCCGACTGCAACGCCAAAATTAACAGTATTCGACCTAATCAGGTGATCATTGTCGGGATGGAAGCGCATGTTTGTGTTATGCAAACAGCTATTGAGATTAAACAACAGGCCCGCGAAGTGTATGTGGTAGCCGATGCGGTGTCTTCACGTAATCCGGCAGATAAACAGGCAGCGCTGGAACGGATGCGCCACTGCGATATCCATATCGTTACCAAAGAGATGGTCGGCTTTGAATGGATTCAGACATCAGGCACGCCAACCTTTAAAGAGTTCAGCACCCGGTTTTTGCGCTAACCGGTCAAACTGCCCACACAGCGGCAGTGGGTTGCTGATCAGGGAGCCACTGGCTCCCTTTTTGCTGACCATCTTATAGTTTTATTCTTTCGCTCAGTTCGCTGGCAGACCCCAGAATAATGTTGACCAGACTCCTGCCCGCCGTCGACAGCGGGTAACGTTTACGCATCACCACACCGACTGGGCGCTGCATAACCGGGGTATCCAGTTCACGGCAGACCGCTCCCAGTTCCCGCATCTGCTGAATACACAGGGAGGGCACCGCACTCACCCCCAGGCCGGTAGCCACCATCCGGCCAATTGTTGCCAGCTGGTGAGTTTCAAATTCTGGCGACGCCTGCATACCTAACTGGCGCAACTTCGATTCGATCAGCAGACGGATACTGGACGGACGCTGCAACGTAATAAAGTCATGTTTAAGCAGCGCCTGCCAGGCAATCGTACGGTTTTCAGTCAACGGATGAGAGGGGGGCACCACCGCGACAAAGCGGTCATCAAACAGCGGGGTAAAGGTCAGATCTTCAGAGCGGCCCGGGTCAAAGGTGATGCCCACTTCCACCTGACCATTGCGCACCATATCTACCACATCCTCGGCAATGACATCATTCACCGTAATACTGACATTGGGATACAGAACCCGGTACTGGCTGATAATACCCGGTAATAAACTACTGGCAAACGATGGCATCGCCGCCAGCACCACCCGCCCCCGGTTGAGAGCAAAGCGCTGATTCAGATCATCCAGTGCGGATTCACAATCATGCAGAATCTTCTGCGCCACCGGATAAAACTCCTCTCCCTCCGGCGTCAGGGCGATGGCACGGGTGGTGCGACTAAACAGCGCACCACCCACCTCCTCTTCCAGATTTTTAATGGCAATACTCAGTGCAGGCTGTGACAGATGCACCTGAACGCAGGCCTCAGTAAAACTCTGAGTACGCGCCACCGCGACAAAGGCTCTTAACTGTTTCAGGGTGATATTGGTCATTTTCATTTTATCCAGACGCGGTTACGCAAAGCTGTCAACAGGCTGACAGGCACTGACAATATATAAACAAATTTTATAAATAGTTTAAATCATTAAATTTGCTAAATAACACTAGCTATATAAGACTTAAGTGATTCGCAAAACAGATATCTGGTGTTCCGGGAACGGAACAGTCCCAGCCAGATATCTACCCCATTCAGTAGAATTTAATAACAAGAACCGAAAATGCGGAGTTGCACACATGTCGGGTTTCAATAAAGTTGTAAACAGCTACGAAGAAGCGATGGCAGGCCTCGAAGATGGCATGACCGTGATCGCAGGCGGCTTTGGCCTCTGTGGTATCCCGGAGAACCTGATCGCACAGATTAAAAAGATGGGCACTAAAGAGCTGACCTTTGTTTCAAATAACTGCGGTGTTGATGACTTTGGTCTTGGCATTCTGCTGGTTGATCGCCAGATTAAAAAAATGATCTCCTCCTATGTGGGTGAAAACGCCCTGTTTGAAAAACAGCTGCTGGCAGGCGAACTTGAAGTTGAACTGACACCTCAGGGCACGCTGGCCGAAAAAATGCGTGCAGGCGGTGCCGGCATCCCGGCTTTCTATACGGCCACCGGTTACGGAACCCCGGTCGGCGAAGGTAAAGAGGTGCGTGAATTTAATGGCCGCAAATACATTATGGAAGAATCAATCACCGGTGATTTTGCCATTGTAAAAGGCTGGAAGGCCGATACCTACGGCAACGTTGTCTACCGTGATACCGCACAGAATTTCAACCCGATGGCGGCTACTGCTGGCAAAATCACTGTGGTTGAAGTGGAAGAGATTGTGCAACCGGGTGAACTCAATCCCACTGAGATCCACACACCAGGGATCTACGTTAATCGTGTGATTAAGGGCAGTTTTGAAAAACGTATTGAGCAGCGCACTGTGCGCCAGGGCTGATACAACACTCCGGTAATTATTAAGTTTCTGTCAGCGATAACAATAAAGCTCTTCAGAAAGAGCTCTGTCAGAAAGAAGAGGAAAGACAATGGCACTCTCACGTGAACAGATAGCACAGCGTATTGCACGCGAACTCGAAGATGGTTTTTACGTTAACCTGGGTATCGGCATCCCGACCCTGGTCGCAAACTATATTCCCGATGGCATCGAAGTGATGCTGCAATCCGAAAATGGCCTGCTGGGCATGGGACCCTTCCCCACCGAAGATGAAATTGATGCAGATATGATTAACGCGGGCAAACAGACCGTGACTGCGGCCACCGGTGCATCCATATTCTCATCCGCTGAATCCTTTGCCATGATTCGTGGCGGACATGTCGACCTGACCGTACTGGGAGCATTCGAGGTGGATGTTAACGGCAATATTGCGTCCTGGATGATCCCCGGAAAACTGATCAAAGGGATGGGCGGCGCAATGGACCTGGTCGCCGGTGCCGAAAATATTATCGTCACCATGACCCACGCCTCCAAACATGGCGAATCCAAACTACTGACCAACTGCACCCTGCCCCTCACTGGCGCGGGTTGTATCAAGAAAGTACTCACCGATCTGGCATTCCTGGAGATTAAGGATGGCGCTTTCCACCTGAAAGAGCGTGCACCGGGCGTCTCTGTAGAAGAGATTATTGAGAAAACAGAAGGTAAGCTGATTGTGCCGGAGCATGTGCCGGAAATGACCTTCGCTTAACAGCAGAAACCAGATGCGGCTGCGCTGCTTGCTAGTGGTTGGGAAAAGCGTATGGACGAGTGATGACTGAATTTTGGTAACACTCACCATTGAGCGATTTAAAAAGGCTGATACCTGATGTATCAGCCTTTTTTATTAGCGATTGAAAGGGCCTTGAAGCGGGTTGTTACAATCCTGCTATATGCCTGACAAAAACGTCGGGCTCGATAACCCCGATCAGCGTCATATTCGGATGATACTGCCCTGCCTGGTCATAAAAGATCAGTGCCGGTGGGCCGATAACGCTGTATAGCCTGCTTAACTCTTTTGCGGCATCATCATTTGCGGTGACGTCCACTTTAATGCGTTGAAAACCACTCAGCCCCTGCTGCACCGCACTGTCCGCAAAGGTGACATAGTCCAGCTCGACACAGGAGATACACCAGTCGGCGTAGAAATCCAGCATAACCGGCTGTTGCCGGGCTTTCGCTTCACTAAGCAGGCTATCCAGCTGCTGTTTGTTAGTCACTGTGACAAAGCTCATCGCTGCAGGAGTCTGAGCCTGAACACCGGCGACGGCAAACCCCTTCAGCGGTTGCAATAAGCTTCTGCCGCCCGTCAGTCCTCCGATAAAGAGGATAGCACCGTAAAGCAGCAATACCACGCCGATCCCTTTCCAGAAAAAGCTCCAGCCCGCCGCATTGTCCTTCAACCGGTCCAGGGCTTTCATATGCACCGCTGCCACCAGCAGAATCACCGCATACAGCAGCAAGGCGATATTGTCGGCAATTACCCGGTCCAGCATCCAGACCGCCAGCAATAGCAGCATAACGCCGAAACCCGCTTTAACACTTTCCATCCACACGCCCGCTTTAGGCAGTAATTTCCCAGCCGATGCCCCAACAACCAACAGCGGTACACCCATGCCTAAACTCAGGCTGAACAGCGCGGCGCCACCTAAGAACGGGTCGCCAGTCTGACCGATATAGATCAGCGCTCCTGCCAGCGGCGCTGCCATGCAGGGGCCAACGATCAAAGCCGATAACAGCCCCATCAGGACGACCCCCATAACAGAGCCACCTTTCTGACTGTTACTCATATTATTCAGCCGGGTTTGCCAGCTGGAGGGCAGTTGAAGATCATAAAAACCGAACATCGACAGCGAAAGCAGTACAAAGATCAGACTGAAAAAACTGATCATCCAGACATTCTGAAACGCCGCCTGCAGGTTTTCACCAAACAAACCGGCAATCACACCAGCCAGGGTGTATGTCAAAGACACCGACAAGACGTAGATCAGGGATAAGAAAAACCCGTGGCGGGCAGTCGTGCTATGCCCATGACCGGCAATAATACTGGACAGAATAGGAATCATCGGAAATACGCAGGGCGTCAGTGCCAGTGCCAGCCCAGCCAAAAAGAAAGCCCCGAGGGTAAGTAACAGGCTGCTGCCGGAAATCAGCGCGGCAAAGCGATCCTGTTCACTTTGCATGGCTGAAGTGGACAATGAACGGGGCTGAACGACAGCTGACCGATTGTCATCCGTCTGACTATCGGCCGGGTTGGCATTATCCGCAATGGTGACCGCTTCGTCTGGCTCTCCCAGATTAACCGGCAACTGCTTCAGATCAAATGTCCTGGTAACCGGAGGGTAACAGATACCGCCCTCCCAGCAGCCCTGATAATTAACCGTGACAACACTGTTGACCGGCTGCCCCGTGGTACTGGTGAGATCAAGATTAATGACCGCCTGATTATGATAGACCCATACCTGGCCAAACAGCGGATCATCTTTCTGTTCCGCTTCAGAGTAACGACGATCAAGCTCTTCCAGCTCCGGACCATAGGTAAGCTCGATCTTATCCCTGTAGAGATAATAGCCATCAGCAATGGTCCAGACCAGCTTTACAGCGCCATCATCACCCTGTTCATAATCGAAATTAAACGCCTGTTCGACCTGCAGCGGTCTGTCATCCGCTGCAAATGGATTAGCATTATCAAACAGTCCAGCGTTGACCGGCATGCTGAATGAAATGAACAACATCAGGATAGCAATGACTGGAGTCGTCAGTCGTTGAAACAATAGCGGCACAATAACCTCTTATTCTGTAAGTCAGATCGAACGGCTTATGGACAGCAAACGGGCTGACGAGTTCGATCCGGGCTGCGGCTAAACAGCCAGAAAACATAGCAAAATATGAAAATACACCCCGGCTTTATAACAAGCCGGATAATTTAGCCGATTGTATCACCGGATAGGCGGTCTCAGCACTTAAACCTTGTTCATTATTATGTTACAAAGTACATCCTTTACGAACGCGCTAACGGGTGTACAGGGTAAAGGCTGTGCACTTTAGGAAATTGAGATGTCTGATAACCGAGTCGAAAACCTCAATATTGAGAGTAATACGGTTCTGGTCACACCTGACCAGCTGAAAAAAAAATTGCCCCTGAGTGAATCTGCAGCGACCACTGTGATGGAAGGTCGTCAGATAATAAAGAACATTCTCAAGGGAGAAGATAAGCGTCTGTTTATCGTGGTAGGCCCCTGCTCTATTCACGATACCAAAGCAGCAATCGAATATGGTCACAAGCTGAAACAGCTGGCTGAACAGGTTCAGGACACTCTCTATCTGGTTATGCGCGTATATTTTGAGAAGCCCCGCACCACTGTTGGCTGGAAAGGTCTGATTAACGACCCCCATATGGATGACTCTTTTGAGATTGAAGAGGGTCTGCATATCGGTCGTGAACTGCTGATTCAACTATCAGAGGTTGGGCTGCCACTGGCCACCGAAGCGCTGGACCCTATCTCGCCACAATATATGCAGGATCTGATCGCCTGGTCTGCCATTGGTGCACGGACTACCGAATCCCAGACACACCGTGAGATGTCCAGCGGCTTGTCCGGTGCGGTGGGCTTTAAAAATGGTACGGACGGCGGCCTCACGGTTGCCATTAATGCACTTGAATCTGTATCTCACCCGCATAATTTTCTCGGCATTAATGAGCAGGGACAGGTCTCTAAAGTACATACCAAAGGCAATAAATACGGTCATGTAGTGCTGCGTGGCGGTAATGGCAAGCCGAATTATGACTCAGTCAATATTGCTGTCTGCGAACAGGCGCTGGACAAAGCCGGTCTGAAGAAAAACATCATGGTTGACTGTAGCCATGCAAACTCAAACAAAGATCCGGCCCTGCAGCCGCTGGTAATGGAAAACGTCACTAATCAGATTATCGAAGGCAACAAGTCGATTGTCGGATTAATGGTTGAGTCCAATCTGGGTTGGGGCAATCAGAAAATGACTGCAAACCCGGCCGACCTGCAATACGGCGTGTCCATTACTGATGCCTGCATCGACTGGGACACCACCGAAAAAACAGTGTTAGAGATGCACGCTAAGCTGAAAGATATCCTTCCGGGACGTTAATCGGCCGACAGCACCAACAGGGATCTCAGGATCCCTTTTTTCTTTTCTGGACAGGCTAAAAACCTCATACCCATGCTGCACTGCGGTAATAAAACTACACCTATACTATCTTTTAGTCGATATACTCCGACGGAATACGGGTACCTACTTCAGTATTAGTAGTTTTTTAACGTATAATGCGCCCGCGGAATAATTAATTATAGGCTTAAGTAAAGATGTTAAGGACAGCCACAAGCTGCCCGGTTAAGCCTTTGGCTACCAGCCAAACTACAAGGGGATAAAATGACTACAACGAATCAAACTATCTACTGGACCCTTACCGACGAAGCACCATCACTGGCGACCTGCTCTTTGTTGCCAATCGTAAGGACTTTCACCAAAGCAGCCGGCATCGACGTTAAAATCAGCGATATCTCTCTGGCTGGCCGTGTGCTGTCTGCATTCCCTGAAAAACTGACGGACGAGCAAAAAGCCGAAGACGGCCTGACCTTTCTGGGTGAACTGACTCAGGACCCCCACGCTAATATCATCAAATTACCGAATATCTCTGCGTCTATTCCTCAGCTGAAAGCCTGTATTGCAGAACTTCAGGCTGAGGGCTGTGATATCCCGAACTACCCTGAAGCACCGCAAACTGATGAAGAAAAAGCGATTCAGGCGCGTTACTCAAAAATTCTGGGGTCTGCTGTAAACCCGGTTCTGCGTGAAGGTAACTCCGACCGTCGTGCACCTGGCGCCGTTAAAGCCTATGCGCGTAAATTCCCTCACTCTATGGGTAAGTGGAGCAAAGCTTCACGCACTCACGCTGACTACATGCGCGATGGCGACTTTTTCTCCAGCGAACAGTCAATCACCATGGAACAGGCCGGTACGGTACGCCTGGAATTTGTTGATCAGGCTGGCAATGTAGAAGTGAAGAAAGAACTGCCTCTGGAACAGGGCGAAATTCTTGACAGCATGCGCATGAGCTGCAAAGCCCTGCGTGAATTCTTTGAAGAAACCATGCAAGACGCTAAAGAAAGCGGCGTAATGTGGTCTCTGCACGTTAAAGCAACCATGATGAAGGTGTCTCACCCCATCGTATTTGGTCATGCGGTAACCGTGTTCTACAAAGAGCTGTTTGACAAGTATCAGGACCTGTTTGATGAGCTGGGTGTAAACCCTAACAACGGTATTGGCAGCGTCTACGACAAGATCTCCACCCTGCCAACATCGAAGCGCGAAGAGATCGAAGAAGCGATCCATGAGTGCCTGGAACACCGTCCTGAAATGGCCATGGTTGACTCTGTTAAAGGGATTACCAACCTGCACGTACCATCTGACGTCATCGTCGACGCCTCTATGCCTGCGATGATCCGTAACGGCGGTAAGATGTGGGGACCTGACGGCAAGCCTAAAGATACTAAAGCGGTTATGCCGGAAAGCACCTATGCCCGTATCTATCAGGAGATGATTAACTTCTGTAAGACCAATGGCGCTTTCGACCCAACCACCATGGGTACCGTGCCAAACGTTGGTCTGATGGCGAAGAAAGCCGAAGAATACGGTTCGCACGACAAGACCTTCGAAATGATGGCCGACGGTATCATGCGGGTTGTGACTGCTGACGGTACCGTACTGATGCAGCACGATGTTGAGAAAGGCGATATCTGGCGCGCTTGTCAAACCAAAGACGAACCTGTGCGTGACTGGGTTAAACTGGCCGTTAACCGTGCCCGTCAATCCGGCATGCCTACCGTTTTCTGGCTGGACCACAAACGTGCCCATGACCGTGAACTGATCAAAAAGGTTAATACTTACCTGAAGGATTATGACCTTGAAGGTCTTGAGATCTCTATCAAGACTTACAACCAGGCTATCCGTTACAGCATGGACCGCATGATCCGTGGTAATGACACTATCTCCGTCACCGGTAACGTTCTGCGTGACTACCTGACCGACCTGTTCCCAATCATGGAACTGGGCACCTCGGCTAAGATGCTGTCTATCGTACCAATGCTGAAGGGCGGCGGTATGTACGAAACCGGTGCTGGCGGTTCTGCGCCTAAGCACGTGCAACAGGTTGAAGAAGAAAACCACCTGCGTTGGGACTCTCTGGGTGAATTCCTGGCGCTGGCGGTCTCTCTTGAAGAGATGGGCATTAAGGAAGATAACAAGCGTGCAGCAATTCTGGCTAAAACCCTGGATGCAGCAACCGGCACCCTGCTGGAAAACAACAAATCTCCTTCACGTAAAACCGGTGAGCTTGATAACCGTGGCAGCCACTTCTACCTGGGCATGTACTGGGCACAAGAAGTTGCAGCACAGACCGAAGATCCCGAGCTGGCCGCTATCTTTGCACCTCTGGCTAAGTCGCTAAGCGATAATGAAGCACAGATTGTTGCAGAACTGAGCGCAGTTCAGGGTAAACCGGCTGAACTCGGTGGTTACTACCACGCTAATCGCGAAAACGTTAAGAAAGTGATGCGTCCAAGCGCAACGTTGAATGCAGCACTGGCGGCACTTTCCTAAGCGTCCACACCAGGCTTAAACACTAAAAAACCGGATCAGGTTAACTGATCCGGTTTTTTTTGTAGCTGTTGCCGATAGTCATCGGCTGGCAGAAAGTCTCTGCCGTAACAGAATGCTATATCAATGCAGCTTCATTTTCGGTTTCACTGTCCCGCTTATCTTCTGCGCCCAGTACACTGCAGCGGCTCTAAGCCAGCCATGAATCGCTATCTGGTGCATCCGGTAGAGTGAAATATACACCAGCCGCGCCAGCTTACCTTCGATAAACATAGAACCTTTGGTGAGATTCCCCATCAGACTGCCCACAGTGCTGTACCGGCTCAGGTTAACCAGCGACCCATGGTCTTTATAGATATACTCTTTCAGCGATTTACCCTGCTCAGCGAGAATAATATTCCTGTACACCAGGCTGGCCATCTGATGCGCAGATTGTGCCCGGGGTGGCACCCAGCTGCCATCCGGCTGCTCACAAGCGCAACAGTCACCGATGACAAAAACGCTGTCATCCGCGGTGCTCTGCAAGGTAGGCTTCACCACAATCTGACCGTTACGGTTGGTCTCAAATAAATCCATCTGTTTAATAAAGTCAGGGGCCTTAACCCCGGCAGCCCAGACCTGCAGATCGGCACTGATCAGTGCGTCATCACCGGTCACAAACCCCGCTTCGGTTGAACTGGTTACCCGCACATTTTCATGAATCGTAATACCCAGCGCCATCAGCTCTTTTTTAGCGGCGGTCGCAATTCTTACCGGCAACGCAGGCAGTATCCGCGGGCCCGCCTCTATCAGGTCGATGCTGAGACGTTTCCCAGACATCTCCGGCATACCATAAATTTTAAACAGATCGGCCACATGATAAAGCTCTGCAGCCAACTCAACACCAGTGGCACCACCACCAACAATTGCCAGGCGTAATTTCTCATCTGAAACTTTCTGATTGATACGTAAAAACTGATTCAGCAACGCCCGGTGAAAACGCTCCGCCTGCTGATGGGAATCGAGAAAGTAGCTGTGCTCAGCCACACCCGGGGTACCAAAATCATTACTGACACTACCCACCGCCATCACCAGCGTATCAAAGGAAATCTCCCGTTCGGGCAGTACCTCCTTACCCTCTTCATCCTTAAATGATTGCAAACGGATCGTTTTTTCGGCCCGGTCCATGCCGATCATGGTGCCCAGCTGAAACTGATAGTGGTGTGCCGCTGAATGTGCACGATAGACCACACCATCAGTATTCATATCCAGTGAACCGGTGGCCACCTCATGCAGTAGCGGTTTCCATATATGGCTGCGGTTACGGTCGACCAGAATGATCTTAGCGCGCTTCTTTTTGCCCAGTTTGTGGCCGAGTCGGGTTGCCAGCTCAAGACCGCCAGCACCTCCCCCTACGATTACGATTGTTTTCATTTGAAACCCTCAAAAAAGTCAGGTTAGCGCTCATTCATAAGCGCTAACCTGACTCCACTGAGTCAGCGGGATACAGAACAATACCTGATTCCCCAGGTATGTTTAAATCATTTATTCATATACCGTTAGAACGGATCACCCAACCCTGCAGCAAGCCCGGCGGCTTCACCCTATACAAAAACACACCTCCGGGCGATAAATCAGTTGTTTCAGCGCAGGCCGACTAATTGCCTTTTGTGCCTCAGCTGAGGCATCAAACATCTGCGGGTTATGCCACTTTAACAAAAAAGACACCGACGTCAGAGAAGTTAAACAGCTACATCCAATACCCATTTTAAGAGGTGCTTCACTTGAGAAAGACAATAAATATTGTTTATATGCCTTTATAAGCTGTTTTTTAATCTGGCCTTATTATAAGGCTCCCCGTATCTTTTTCAGCTTTATCGACCTCATTATCAGGTCAGCCGTGTCAATCAGGCGATCTGATTATAACTCTGCGGGGATAGACCTGGTGCTCAAAGAGGTTTTTCGATGAAACTCATCAACGATGACACGCTTGAATTTGAAGAGATCTCAAGCGATGCAGAATCAATACTTGTCTCCCGAAAGTCATACCGTCTGCCCATCGGAGACCGCTCCACCCATTTACTCGAAGCAAACGGTAAAACGTACACACTGCTGGACATCAGTAAAGAAGGTGTTTGTATCGCAATTGAAGACACTTCGCCAATTACGTCAGCAGATATTCAGCCGCACTGTAAACTACTTCTTGACGACCAGACCTTTGACAATTTAGAGGGTGAAGTCGTACACGCGTCTCTGAATGAGGATGGACACTGGATATGCGGTATTCAGTGGTTGAAAGCTGATGAAGATACGCTGGCCTCTTTAGAGCAAAAGTTAGCCGACCTCCGCAAGGAGATCTTTAACAATGCCTGACAATAACCAGCTCGACATTATGGGAATGCTCCTCAGTGAAGAGGTCAGCGACGATATCGAAGAACTGCAGCAGCTCAATAATCTTATTTTTTGTGATACCGCCACCACTCCTTTAAATGAAGATGAATCGCGCAAAGATCAGGGAGAACTGATCTGGAAAACCGAAAGCGACCAGTTTGCTATTCAGGCATGGAAACTGAAAGGCAAAATCAGTCTTAAATTTATCACCAAGTCCAAAACCAACGTCTCAGTGGAAAGACTGGCCAAGATTGCATTAAAGGCGATTCTGGATGATCTTAAGAAGGCTAACCCATGACTATTATTGTTTGCCCCAACTGTTCGCGTAAGCATCATGCAGATACCAGCAAAGTGGCTGCGAAGAAACGATTCGTGGTGCGGTGTAAGGCGTGCGATCATAAATTTCTGATCAATCTGGATAACAGCGAAACCATTCAGGCGGTTGCCACGGCGATACCTGCAGTCCCTGCGCGACAACCACCGGTTGCTGCCCCCCCTGCCGCAGAAATACCCAAAACGCCGGTCGCCACACCTGGCAACAAAAAACCGCGTAAAATCTGCGTATCACTCAGTAAAGGTGGGGTGGGTAAAACCACAACCGCAGTCAACCTCAGTGCAGGTCTGGCGATGTCGGGTTATAAAGTGCTGTTGATCGACACCGATACTCAGGGTCAGTCATCCTTTATGCTGGGTAAAAAGCCCCCGGCGGGCCTTACCGAGCTGCTGACCGGCGAACTAACCCCACAGGAGAGCATCATTGAGGCACGGCCGAATCTGTTTCTGCTCAGTGGCGGCAGGTCGCTGGCGGGGGTTAAACGGATTATTGATAAAAAGAGTTTTGGCTCTGAATGGACGCTGTCCGAAGCGATGGAAAATATCGATAAAGACTATGACTATGTCATCATCGATACCTCGCCCGGCTGGGATCAGCTAACCGTCAACGTGCTCTTCTATGCCACCGAAGTGCTGACGCCCGTTTCCCTTGAAGTGATGTCTTTGCATGGCCTGGCGGAATTTACCAAAAACCTCCATGCGATCAAAAAATACAAAGATATCGACCTCAATTACATTCTGCCAACCTTTCTCGATACCCGCGTCGAGCAACCGCAAAACATCTATCGCAAGCTTCAAAGCCTCTATAGCGATAAGGTGTGCACGCCGATCCGGTATGACGAGCAGTTAAGTCGTTCACCCTCCCACGGCGAAACAATCTTTGAATACCTGCCCGATGGCGACGGTGCGGCCGATTACGCGGCACTGGTACGGATGATCTCTGGTAATAAAACCATTCTTCTGGGCGACGTTAAAAATCGTGAAGAAACGATAATCCCAACCCTATAAGCACGGTTTCGCACCCTCGTGCTGCAGACAAAAAAAGACAAACCCCGGTTTGTCTTTTTTATATTCAGGTGCAGCGTCGTCCGGTTACAGACCAATGAGCCAACGCTACAGCTACAGGAACGACTGCCTGGCCTTATGGAGTTTTTTATAGCTCTCAATCAGGCGCAGATGTTTATCCAGCCCTTCCAGCTTCATACTGGTGGGTGTCAGGCCATAGAACTTCACCTCAGCATTGACAGAACCAACCACATTTTCGATCACCTCTGCGCCGAACATACGCTGCAGACTGTGGAGGTAATCATCCAGTTCCAGCTCATCATCGAGCACGATTGTCAGCACCGCATTCATCGCCCGATAGAAGAGTCCGCGCTCAACGGTATTGTCATTGTATTGCAGAAAGCTATCCACCAGCTCCAGCGCGTCCTCATGTCGCTGCAGCGCCAGATAGATGAGGATCTTCAGCTCCAGAATAGTGAGCTGCCCCCAGACGGTGTTTTCATCGAACTCAATACCGATAAAGGTTTTGATCTCGGTGTAGTTGTCCTCTTCACTCTCTTCCAGCCTTTCGACCAGATCCGCCAGCTCGTCGTCATCCAGTGAGTGAATGTTAAGAATATCCTCGCGGAACCAGATCGCTTTATTGGTGTTGTCCCAGACCAGATCCTCCACCGGATAGACCTCAGAGTAATCAGGCACCAGAATCCGGCAGGCAGAGGCTGTCTGATCAGGCCCGAAACCATTGAAGGTGGCGACATAAACCTCTTTACCCATCTCCTGCAGGATCGCCATCAGACGGTCGCACTCCTCCTCATTGGTACCCGAGAAGTCCCACTCAACAAAGTTATAATCATGCTTAGCACTGAAGAAACGCCAGGAGATCACGCCGGTTGAATCGATAAAGTGTTCGACAAAGTTGTTGGGTTCAGTGACCGCCATACTGTTAAAGGTCGGCGGTGGCAGATCGTTAAGACCTTCAAAGCTTCGTCCCTGTAACAGCTCAGTCAGACTGCGCTCCAGCGCAACCTCAAAACTGGGGTGCGCACCAAAGGAGGCAAACACACCACCGGTGCGGGGGTTCATCAGGGTGACACACATTACCGGGAACTGGCCACCCAGAGATGCATCCTTGACCACGACCGGAAAACCCTGCTCTTCAAGCCCCTGAATACCGGCAAGAATACCCGGGAACTTCGCCAGAACGGCCTGAGGAACATCCGGAAGGACGATCTCCTGTTCGATAATCTGCCGCTTCACCGCCCGCTCGAAAATTTCTGACAGACACTGAACTTTCGCTTCAAACAGGTTATTACCGGCACTCATACCGTTACTGAGAAAGAGATTTTCCAGCAGGTTGGATGGAAACCAGACGGTTTCATTATCGGACTGACGCACATAGGGAATCGCACAGATCCCCCGTTCATAGTTACCGGAGTTGGTATCGATCAGATTAGAGCCCTGAAGTTCACCATCCGGGTTGTAGATCTCCAGACAGTAATCATCCAGCAAACCTTCTGGAATGGCATCATCGTCAGTGAGCGGAAACCACTTTTCATTCGGATAATGCACAAACTCAGCATTCGCCAGCTCTTCGCCGAAAAACTGATCGTTGTAGAAGAAGTTGCAGCTCAGACGCTCAATAAACTCACCCAGCGCTGAACAGAGTGCGCTCTCTTTGGTGGCCCCTTTGCCATTGGTAAAACAGAGTTCTGAGGCTGCATCACGGATATTCAGCGACCAGACATTGGGCACGATATTACGCCAGGAGGTGATCTCGATCTTCATGCCCAGACCTTCAAGAATGCCGGTCATGTTGGCGATGGTTTTCTCCAACGGCAGATCTTTCCCTTCAATCATGGTGTTCACACCATCATCGGGAATCCCCATCGCCATGATTGAGGCATCCGCATCCAGATTTTCAACGGTTTCGATCTTAAACTCCGGTCCTTCCTGTACTACTTTCTTCACGGTACACCGCTCAATCGAGCGCAGAATACCGGTGCGGTCTTTGTCGGAGATCGACTCCGGTAGTTCAACCCGGATCTGGAAGATCTGGTTATAACGGTTTTCCGGATCAACAATATTGCTCTGGGACAGACGGATATCATCGGTCGGTATATCCCGGGCATTGCAGTACACTTTTACAAAGTAAGCAGCACAGAGGGCTGATGACGCCAGGAAGTAGTCAAATGGACTGGGGGCAGAACCATCCCCCTTATAACGGATCGGCTGATCGGCAGTGACGGTGAAATCATCAAACTTAGCTTCAAGTCTGAGGTTATCTAAAAAATTTACTTTGATTTCCATCTGAATACTCTATCGGAAACTTTGATAAGGATACCGGTATCACTACCGACAAAGAGATTGCGTGGGCTTAGCTGGTTGTAGAATCAGCCCGGTTACAGCCCCTGTTCTGGGCAGCATTTTACACTAATCGACCGGTTAAAAACGATCTCAATCGGATTAATATCATCGAAGAAGACGCGCACCGACATCCGGTGCGCGGTTAAGTCAGTGAGAAGCGTTTAACAGCAGTTCAGGCGCAAAGGCGGTACAGAAGTTACCCCAGTGACGGCCATTAACGTAAAGTGGCACCGAGATAGAGTTAAGGATTTCACCGGTATCGCGGATAAAGGTTAACAGCAGAAACGGCGAGGTCTGATTGGCCCGGCGTATCTCAGCCCGGCTGCCATTGAAGATACGACGATGCCGGCTAAGCCGGTTATCTGTCTCAAAATCCCCCGTCAGTGGCTTGGACACTTTGGCGTTATTCGCCGGGCAATAGCCATTCACATCAAAGGCCGAAGCGACCATAAATTCAGGTTTATCCGCTATAAAGCGATCAAACAGCGGCTGCAGGGTCCGTTCATATTGATCGGTATAGCTGGTGTCGTATTTCGCCGGACTCTGATCGGGGTTCGTTCGCTGATACTGGGTATCAAAAATATTTAAACCGGCATCAGCCAGCTTTTCTAACTCTCTCTGGGTCTCGCCCGCCACCCGGTTGCAGTGGTCACGATCTCTTCAAATCCACCATAACCGATACTGAAGCGGGACAGCAGTTCTTGCATCTCTTCTGTTGCCGTTTCCAGATTGATAGAGTGTTCAGCCGATACTGTCATCTCTGACTGAATATAGTCTGACAGTTCCGTTATTTTAGAAACATGCTCGTGGGTGCTGTTATTGGTATAGGACATCTCCTCAATAGCCGCGCTGATCTCACTCATCTGCCCATGCACCGTTTCAAAATCAGTAATCATTCCCACAAATCTATCGCTGGCCTGAGAGATGAAACTATCGGTTTCAGAGACATAGCTTTTAATTTTTGACGCACCAGAGCGGGTATCATCTACGAGAGTGACCATCTGGTGAATATTCTTGTCGATCTCCTGGGTGGCCGTATTCACCTTCTGCGACAAACTACGCACTTCATCTGCGACGACAGCAAATCCCCGTCCAGCCTCGCCTGCCCGTGCCGCCTCAATCGAGGCATTCAGCGCCAGCAGATTGGTCTGATCAGAAAACTCCTGTACCAGTTTCAGCACTTCAATAATATTGCTGGAGTTATCCGATAACTGCAGCACGACATTCTGAAAGTCGGTCAATTGATCTTCAATCGCATGAATCTGATTTTTAACCCGTTCCATATCCTCACCCGTGGTCTGGATTTCGGTCAGGTTAAGCTCATTACGTTTGGCGATATTCTGGGTATGCTGAGCAATGCCCTCAATCGCCTGAGTGGCTTCCTGGCTGGCCTGGAACACTTTTTGTGCCTGATCGACCTGTGCTTCAGCCGAACCTTTCGTCTCAAGCAGAACTTTCTGAAGCTGACTCACACTTAGAGAAACCCTGACACTGCGCTCCCGCGTATCGGCGATGATCTGCTTCAGGCTGCCAGAAAAACCATTATAGTTTTCCGCCATACCGGCAATCTCATCGAACGTTTTCACCGGCAGCGTAGCCGATATATCGCCCTCTTTATCTTTCACTGCGCTCAGCACTGTACTCATATCCCGAATCGGAGACAAAAACAGATGCCGCATAAAGTAGATACTAAAAATAGTGACAGCCAGAATGAATATCGCCATCAGCATAACGACGTTTGAGAGCGAGTGCGTCATCGTTGATAGCTCACGGCTAATCGCAGCATCGGGCCCTGATTGCTGCTGCAGATTAAGCAGAGCATCATATACCCAGTAGCAAACCCCAAGCAGAAGAAAGCTGGGGAGCTGCAAAAAAGCCACATTGCCGATAATTTTCTTAGTCAACGTATAGAAGAAAGTCTTCTCAACCGTCTTATACATACCCACTGCTTTGATCTCCATTATTATTTTTGTTAATTCTCATGAAACTAAAGACGATGAAGGTCTGTTAAGGAATCCTCATTATTGACACAGAATCAGTTGCAACCTCTTACACTTAAGTATCAATTAAAAAAAATTCATTAGCAAAAGTTCTGTATGACTGATCGATAGACAATTACCCAAAATGGTTATCCGCCATCACCCTTTTGATTAAAACCAAAACGGCGAACCGTCTGCAAACAACTGCCACAATGCATATCTGACGCAGGTCGAATGACTGAGGCAATGGGAATGTATGCCCACGGATAAACAGGTGATACGACAACAGACTATTGTCTGAGGAGACAGAACATCAAGGCTAAGCGGTGGAGAGCGACAGAGGAAATCAGCAGCAAAAATGATCTATCGGTCCGGCTTAAGCGGTTAACGGATTTTACCAGCTTTCATAAAAAAACCAGCTGAATCGGATGAATATAGCCATTGATGCGCACCGTCATCCGGTGCGCATCTCAGTTAGCACAATAGAGGCTAATCGCTCTTTTTCAGTTTGATACTGTCATGCAGCACCTTACGGTAGTATCGGCTCAAAGCGCGCTCTTTTGCTCTGCTCTGTGCCAGTGTCAGACTATTGCGCGCTTGCTCCTGCTTCAGTTTAAGGTAGTTCGTCAGCCGCCGCTGATCAATCTGCGATGCCTGCAAAGCGGCCTGAACCGCACAACCGGGTTCATTCTGATGCTGACAATCAGTGAAGCGACACTCTGATGACAGCGCACTGATATCGGCGAAGGTTGCTTCGATACCGGCCTCACAACTGCTCAGCTGCAACTCACGCATTCCCGGCGTATCAAGCAAGACACCGCCACCGGGAATCAGATGCAGTGATCGCGCGGTCGTGGTATGCCGGCCCCGGTCATCCTCTTCACGGGCTGCCTGAGTGTGCTGCACCGGGCAGCCCATCAGACTATTAATCAGCGTTGATTTACCTACACCGGATGATCCTAACAGCGCCACGGTACTGCCTGCCCGACACCAGGGAGCTAATACCCCGGTGCTTTGCTGATCCAGCGCATTGACCGCTTCAACCAGCAACCGGCTATCCAGTGCCTGAACCTGACTGACCAGGCTGTACGGATCATCACAGAGATCGGCTTTAGTCAGCACGACAACAGCCTCAGCCCCTGCTTCACGGGTGAGGGCCAGATAGCGCTCGATGCGGCTGAGAGAGAAGTTCTGATTAAGGGCGCAGGTGATAAACACCGTATCCACATTAGCAGCGATCAGCTGTTCGGTTATCCGACTGCCCGCCGCCTTACGGGAGAAACACGAGAGACGCTCCAGGGCACGATAAAAGCCCCCTTCACTGTCGAGCAGCACCCAGTCACCCACGACAAGAGAGGGCTGATTGGATGAAGCCTGGAGAATCTTTCGACCCTCCTCACTATACAGTTCATACTGCGAACGATGTTGCACTGCTACGCGGGCAGGCTGATAGTCTGCAAGTTCTTCGAGGCTAAGCTGTTGATGAAAAAAAGGTTTCCATCCCAGTTGGGACAAAGGAGAAATAGTAGTCATAAGAACCCCTGACGCATACCTGAGTAGCGTCCAGAAATTAATCCATAGGGGCAAGGAAAGCCCCCGGTTCAGTAACCGGGCAGCGAGATCAGCTTAGCTGAGTTCAGCAGAGTGCCCGGAAGGTGTTGACTACTATCATCGATCCCCTCCAGCGGTGTGTTATTTATAAAGAGTGCTCAATTTAGCAGAAGCCTGCACTGAGTCAAGGCTGCGCAGCTGAAAAGAATACGGTAAGGGTCAGCGGTAAGCATCCATTACTCAACCGCCAGCCCCTGCATCCAGAACTGAGTTAACTGCTCCAGCGAAATATCTGAAACAGACGCAGGAGGCTCAGAATGGTCTGCAAATATCTCCTGTGCTAACTGTCTTCCAGCCGCTTGTGCGGCAGAGGCCTTCTCGATCCGTCGTTGATAAAAAGCGGTCAGAGCGGTATCCAGCTCATCCTCTTCCGCCAGAATCCGGACAAGATGCCATGCATCTTCCAGCGCCTGACACGCCCCCTGCCCTGACGTTGGCAACGGCGCATGGGCAGCATCGCCAATCATTAGCAGATTGTCCTCGTGCCAATAGGGTAAAGGATCAAGATCATGAACGAAAATAGCTCTGAGAGATGCTTTATCATAAGAGCTGAGCACAGACTGCAGCGGTTCAGGCCAGCCCAAAAAACGCCGGTGCATCTCTTCATACCAACCAGATAATGGCCTCTCTTTATCCATAGAGGTGCTCCATGCGGCAGCCCAGTAACAGACATCGGCAGCAACCGGGACGATGCCAAAGCGCTCACCACGGCCACGATAGTCATGAATGGCGTTGTCTAACGCTCCGTCCATCTGACTAATACCGATAATATTGACAAAGCCCTGATAGCGGGGAGTTATCTGCCCCTGATATAAGACCTGACGCACCACCGAATGCATTCGCCCATCGGCTCCAACCACCAGATCAAAGTCTTGCTTTAACCCTGCAATCGCCTCTGGCGTGATAGTGCAATTAAACTGTCTCTCAACACCCAGGCCATCTAATGCGCTGTCGAGTAGGTTCATCAGATCCCGGCGTAATATCGTCACACTGGTAAAGCCACTCAGACTATTCATAGTGTCAATATCAAGCTCACCCAACAGGTCCCCCTGCTGATTAAACTGACGCATAAAGCGGGGAGTTCCCCCCAGATGCATCAGTTCTTTTTCCAACCCCATCTGCTGCATAATATAAACAGCATTTGGCCATAAAGTGACACCCGCCCCCATGGATGAGACCTGACTGTCACGCTCATACAGACTCACCTGATAACCCTGCTTTGTGGCGAGTATCGCCAGCGCCATCCCGGCAACGCCTGCGCCGACAATGGCGATTCGATCGATGTTGCTCATCTGCACTACCTCATTAATTAAACTGGGCAGAGATTGTCACAAAGCCATCATTCAGGATAAATAAGGTATTATTGGGTTATTAATCCCATTTTATGAGTGAATAATGATTGAGAAAATTGACCCCCGATGGTTACTCAGCTTTCAGACGGTATATCAACAACTGAGCTTTAAGCTGGCCGCCGATCAACTGCAACTGCCTGCATCCAACGTCAGCCGCCATGTCGCTTTATTAGAGCAACAGTTAAATGTGCGCTTATTGGAGCGCACCACACGCAAGATGATCCCAACCCCTGCAGGCAAACAGCTTTACCATTCCATGACACCGCTCATTCAGGCCATGAATGATGTACTGGCAGATGTTTCTCTGCAGAGTGACAGTCTTTCCGGTCATCTTAAAATAATCATGCCTGATCTCCCCTTTCTGGCTGAAAGCATCACGGACTTTTGCTCGCTTCATCCAAAAATAGAACTGAGCTGTGATACCCAGCTCAATCCGACGGAAGGTTTATTAGAGGGGTACGATCTGGTGCTGCGCTTTGGCCGTGGCCCATTGGAAGATTCTGGCTGGATCGCTAAAGAGATACTGCGCTGGCCAAGTTGCGTGGTTGTCGCTCCCCGGTTACTGAAACATCACCTATTGCCACACTCGCTGGATGAACTGCGGAAAATGCCCTGTATAACCACACTTTCTGTACTACAGGGAATGCCCTGGCGATTTAAACAGAACCAGACCATTCAGGTGCAGTCCAGCTATAAAGTCAACAGCGGCCATATGGCTAAAGCCGCGGCACTGAAAGGGCTGGGCTTCGCCATCTTACCCTCTCATGCATGCCAGGCAGAGATAGACAACGGTGACCTTATCCCAGTTGAACTCAACAGCGAACCGGAAGACCTGGTGCTATACGCATTTTACTCGGGAAGAAAATACCCACTGGAGAAAGTAAAACTATTTTTGGAACACCTGCGAAAGGGACTTTCGGGACTGGGAGGCAGGTGAAAAACAGATCAACCTGCCGCCTGTGCTGAGCAAACCAGGTGTGAACGTCCAGGCCTCTAAAACCAATGCCATCCGCTTGAAATGCCTGAAACTGACTTGTAGAGCAGAACCCTATGGGCAATAATTGCATTTCTGGGATAGGGGTATTGAATCGTAAATGAAACCTGGATTTATAGTGCTGTTTAGCATGCTGGTCATTATGCTAAACAGTGGCACTTGTTATGCCCAAGACCCGATCTCCCTGCCTCTGCAACAAGCATCTGCGATAAATGAGTTTAATTTATGGCGGCGTGCTGATTCAGCCCCTCCCCCTGCAACACTTTCAGATATCAGGCAGCTCTATCAAGCTTCGCTGACAGTAGAATCTACCATCGGTCAGCGCGGCGCTTTTGTCACCAAACTGGTTATTCACAATACCAGCAATAACAGAGAGCGATGGTTTGTGAATCTACATGCCAACTATCTCGATCAGGGCCTGGCCTATTGGCAAAGCACTACCGATGCTGCCGTTGGTCATGCAGACTTTAGTCAGGGTTCCGCAACCAATGCTAAGTTAGCTCATGCGCAAGCTTTTCCACTCTTTATTGAGAGTGGCGACACCGTTGAACTATGGATTCATATTGAAGCGAAGCTATTTTCCGTCCCGGTAACGATCAGGTTAATACCTGAATCTCAGTTTTATTATCAACAGTTTCAGGACAATATACTGACAACTATCAGCATTACAGTGATGTTAACGCTGGCTCTGATGGCTGTTTTCACCTATATACGCACCCGACAGATGATCATTCTGGCATGCGCAGGTTATGTGGGCTTGCATGGCCTTGGCTGGTTTGCCGCATCGGGTCAGCTGAGTTATCTGTTCAACATTTCCGCAATCAATCCTGCGTACGCCGGCATGCTGATTTTCCCCTTTGCCATTGCTGCGGCAAGCCAGTTTACTAAAAGGTTATTTAACTGCCCCCAGGACTATTCAAAACTAAGCAAATTTTTGCACGGTTTTTCTCTCATCAGTGCTGCTCTGGGCATACTGATGTGGCTGTTACCGTTTGCAGCCAGTTACTTAATTTCACACTTAATTGCAGCCTTGTGGATTCCCATATCCATCAGTATCGGCTTCTTCATGCTGGGGAAAAGTGACTTTCGTGCCAAATATTATCTGGTGGGAAATCTGACCTACGGTCTGGCTTTGGCGTACTACGTGCTTTCTCATACCAGACTGGTCAATGGAATTCTGTTACCTGAACTCGTTGTATTACTGGCTTTAACGGTTGATTGTATCTGTATTATGCTGTCTTTATCCGAATGGATTCACCTGCAGCAGAAGGAATATTACCGCAGTTACACGCTCTCACGAATAGATCCCCTGACCCAGGTCGGTAATCGTCACTTACTGAGTGAAACGCTTGATAAGCTATCCTCAGCCTATTATCTAACCTTCATCGATTTTGACAATTTCAAACAGCTGAATGACACACAAGGACACGAACAAGGCGATAGGTATTTAATTGAATGCGCCGGGATAATGCAGCGTAACCTGCAGGGAGTCGGTGAGGTTTTTCGAACCGGTGGCGATGAATTTATCTGGCTTATCGTTAGAAAACAGAACGATAAAGACGTGCTGACAAAAATCTCGCAACTTATCACTCAAACCGAACAGGAATTAAGACAGGCCGGCTGGCACCAGGCAAGCCTCAGCTATGGGGTTGCAAACAGCTATGAATCTGTCAACTTATCTGAGTGCTTATCCCTGGCAGATAAACGGATGTATGAGCATAAACGTTCAAAAAAAGAAGTGGCTGCTAGTGCTGAACGACCAGATCAAGTCTGAATTACTACGCCTAAGTAGAAATTTATACAAGCCGCAGTATTTTCAGTATTGTAGCGGTGAATATTCAGATAGAGCTACTGTTACCTCAGCCTCATTCAAACCGCTGTTCGCGCTCCCCATCCTCACGCTGTTCACGCACTTTCTCTTGCTCGATCAATTTAGCCAGTTTTGCATAGGCTGATTTAGCAGCCTCAGCAATCGCCGTGTTCTCATGTTCAACTAAAAGGCTAATGGTATGGGCTCTAGGTTGCATTACGTTCGCTCTTTTGACAGACAAAGATGAAGGTGTGACGCGCTCGGCAAATGCTTCGAGGACTGCTACTGGCTCAGGAGACGCCTCGAGCAGCTTTATTGCTGATTCCGACATTGTTAAAGCTTCCCGATCTCCATCTTTCGACCACAGACTTACACCCGCCGCAACAGCCGCCCATACGCTGGTATCATCTCTGGTACGGCACCATTCGATTAAATCTTCCACATTGATCTTGGCAAGAGGTGGTCGATCCAAGCTGTCATTGAGATTAGAAAAGAACTGTTGTGGATGCTCTACGACATCACCCTCAAAAACCCGATTGAGAAATGTTTCTGGCATCAACTCGATGGTCGTTTCTATAGTACTTTCTAATCCATGAATACTGCCATAACGCTGATTAACTGCAGCGAAAATCATGTCCAGCAACTCCAGCTTTTCGGCTTGGTTGCCATCAAAGTGCAATGCCGCACTGACGATACACCCCATTGAATAATCACTTTCGAATTCTGGGTCACTATCATCTCTTCGGAGCCTTTGGATCGCTGCTCTTAATCCAAGCCGTCGAAGGTCGGAACCAAGTATGTCCACGGTTTCATCTTTGCCATTTAACTTCATACTCAAAGCGTCCAACACCACGTCATCGCCGTTAGGTCTATTCAAGAGCCTCTTAGCAAGATCGAGAATACGACCCTCGGGTAAATTTGCGTACTTATCTCGCCACAGGATCGATCCATACATCCGAGTATCAATGACAGGATCACCCAGAAGCCCCATACAGCGATCTAGATCACTTTCTGTACACTTTCGCTGAGGATGCAAGTCAATCAATACGTGTCGAAGTTCAGCATGTTGTGCGCATTGGTCGAGCAGTTCCTGTGCTAGGGCGTGATTGATAATATCTGTTTCTTCGATGTAGCCACTGAAGACAGAAAAGTTCTTGTTAATGTTAGGATACTGCTCAAGCTGAGCGACGAGTAGCTGCCAACCAACTCGTAAGTTATGTATCCCCTTCGCTAACCCTCTCCCGAATTCGACGCGATAGGGCATCCAATCATTTGTGAACAGGTTTGCACCCAACTCATCGAACTCATGGTCTGATGCCGCGAAGTCCTCACCAAGTCGGAGCGCCTTGGCTTCAAGTCGCTTCCTTGCTGAGTGATATTTGTTGGTCCCGTCATGAGTAAAATCGGTGTCTAGCGCCCAATAGTAGCTACCCTTACCCAGTACATATGCCATTATTGTCGAAACTAAACTATCGGGTTCCAACTCCCTCTCTAATGTGGCGAGGATGTCCGGTATCGGCTCAAAATCATCCTTATTATTGTGCTTGGTGTAGTTGAAATAGATCGTAGAACGGACGGCTTTCCAGCCTTCCTCCCAAGGATGGTGAGCATGTAACTTGTAAGCCGCATCGACGAGTATTTCCCTCACCGTTTCTTGGTTCCAAATACCTCGAAAATTGTTCGCCAGCGTCAGCCGTGCGGAGCCTTCAAGATCAGGATCGCCGGAGGTTCCCAAACGCACTACAACATCTATGAAGGCACTACGCCACTCAATAAGTTCATCGTGATTGGGTTGAAACCCATAGTCTCTTGGGCGAGCACCAAACTCATTTATACCGAAACCAGTCCATCGCGGCCCACTCAAAGCAGTTGACAGCATCCTGAAGCCTAGAGATCTGCGTCCAGCCACGCCTGATGAAAGGCATTCATTCATAATCGCAATTCGCTGACTCAGAGAGGCGTGCGTACCGGACAGGAATGGCTGAAAAAACCTCGTAATCTTACTTCGAACCGCATCGTAGTTATTACTCTCGTCTTCGTGATCTGCAACAAGGATTAGAAGCCTGAGGCAACGGTCAAAAGCGCTCGGTTCGTATGCTAATAATTGCAAAAGTCTGAGAATACTCGTTCGTCGAGGGTTGTAACGAGGTTTCATACCCTCAAAGTCAGGCGCGGTAAGTCCAGCTTCTATTCTATCGAGAAGCGCTTCAGGTGCGATTGGACCGATATAATCGAGCATTTGTGCCGTCATATCTTTCAGCGTTAATACCCGTCCCAGCAATCCATCAGGTTGGAGCCAAGCTTCAGCGATCTCTTTCGCCACGGGATGATCGTGTAATAAACCCAATCTGTGCGCGAACGACATTAGCAAGCGTTGACGACCGGGGGCTTCAAAGGTCGCCCGGAGCTGATCAACCGGGATACTATCAAGTGCAGATGCAGCCAGTGTGTTGGCAATGGCATGAGGTAGTATAGCCCGCCAATGCCCCCTTTTCTGCACAACATGACGGTCCGACAACTTCTTGATAGATCGAAACAATTGGTTACGGGAATGACCCGAGATCAAGCCCAGCACCTCCAACTCATCATGACCATCCTCAGGGAGGGAAGTTGAGAACGAATATACCAGAGACAGTATTTCAGCCTGTTCCCGCAGGTCATCATCCGGATGATAACGCTGCTGAAACAAGCGATTAAATAACTGAGCGTCAGAAAGCTGAGCTAAACTCTCGCCGTCTTCGACCCTTTCGGCGATTGCCAGAGATACCCTCGCGTTTCCATCAGCAAACTCTGCAATCCGGCGGGCGTTGTGCTGGCCGATGCCTGGGAAGCGACGGATCAGAAGCTGCTCGGCGACCTCTGGTCCAACTGCTTCAATGTGGATCACTTCGGTTGTCTGAGGTTTGTCATCCCTTATGTCGTACTCAACGGTGATGAGGCTTACCTGTCCGTCAGTAGCTGATGCTCTGCTGGCTAGCGCAGAGTGAAGTTCTGGTGGGCAATTATCGAGGACCATGACAGCACGTCGGCCCTCAGCTATTAACCTGTCAAACATCGCTGATGCCGAAGGGTCAGGGGCTGCACCAGTATCGACGTACACAGCAACAGTTCGGTCAAGAGCATCTGTGCCGACCGTTTCATCGAAAAGTGCCTGCACGATTCTGGTTTTACCGACGCCGGATAAACCCGTTATTCGAACCGCCTTAGCCGTAGACCGAATAAGGTCTCTCATCGGCTCAATAGCATCTTCTATGCTGAACTTCTGGCCCTTCTCTGAAGGCAGTGTGACCATCACGCCTGAGGCCGAAATTAGAGTGTCGTAGGCACCTTGAGGTGGATTACTCCAAGCTCCGTATGGCTGCCAACCTGAGTATCCTTGGCCGAGCTTTCCTTTTACCCAAAGCATGACCGATGGATGTTGACGAAGCCATTGACTCAACTTCGAGCGGTCATAGAAGTCTAGGTGAATATTGTTTCTGTGAGGGTTACCTAATGTCGCATCCCGCATAGCTTTGACGCGATTTTTTTTCATTGTAGGAGAACAATCATCCTCCAAACTGACGATGATGTAACTGCCACCCTTGGAAGCCTGCTCTGAAATCGTAGCTGATAGTTCTCCGCGAGTGACCATTTCATTCATGATCTGCCCCTTAGACATCGAGTGTTTCTTGGCCTGAAGGACCGTATCAGGCCTTTCAAGAAATCCTGTGCTTAGTGTGTCGTCAGGAATTTGAACATGAATATCAACTCCTTCATCAGGAGCATTGATTGAGCCTGACCAGCTTACCCATGCGGGGCTATGACCATGAGCAGCCACTTCAGCTTCTGCGAGACGAGCAATCAATTCTTCTAGCTGTGTATCAGACAACCTGAGTAATTCGTCTTTCTCGATATCAAAGATTGCCATGACTTCACCTTAATAGAACACCTTGTTGTTATACCCAGATGCAATCCAATAATCCAGAGTATGCGTTAGAGCTCTTGTAGTGAAAGGATGAAGTTAGCAATTCTTCGGGTGATAGAGTGCTGACTGTTGCGTTGAGGCTCATTTTGCTCGCTGATTTAGCCGACCCAAGACGTACACACTTAATCTTCGCTTCTGGAACTCAGCAGACTATCAGACGGCCTAAGATTCGAACCACATCGATTATCGACAAAAAAGAAGCTATGTTGTCCGTTTTGTATTGTGGTTTGTTACAACATACTAAAACCATAGCGGTGAATTCAGTAGCTCAACACAACATCTATAAAATCATACAGAAAGTAAACACCTTAAAACAAAACGAAGAAAATTTTTACTACGCCCCATTTATAGAGGCTACAAAAATTTTTTTGTCCTAATTGTCTTCATTTTAATTACTTCAACACAACTAAACCGCCTGCCCCGCAGCCACCCCGGACGCCCAGGCCCACTGGAAGTTATGGCCACCCAGATGGCCGGTTACATCCAGGCACTCGCCAATAAAATACAAACCAGAAACAGATTTAGCTTCCATGGTTTTCTGATTGATTTCATTGGTATTTATACCGCCAAGCGTCACTTCAGCTGTGCGATAACCTTCAGTACCGGACGGTTTGATTTTCCAGCAACAGAATGCAGCCGCAACCGCTTCAAGCTGCTTATTTGAGAGGTTTCCTATTACGCCAGAGAGTTCAAATTTGGCACAGAGTATCTGTGCCATCCGCTTACTCATCTGCTGCGCCATGATGGTGGTCAGTTCTGCTTTAGGGCGTTGTTCCCGCTGCTCTTTCAGCCATGCTAACAGATCGAAATCGGGAAACAGGTCGATCTCAACCTCCATGCCCGGCTGCCAGTAATTGGAGATCTGCAGCACCGCAGGGCCACTCAGCCCCCGGTGAGTAAACAGCATCATCTCAACGAAGCTGGTTTTACCGATACTCGCCCGCACCCGGTGTGAAACACCGGACAGCTCGCTCAGCTGCTCTTTATCTTTGGGTTGCAGGGTAAAAGGCACCAGAGAAGCGCTTCGCGGTAACAGATCCAGCGAAAACTGTTCGGCAATATCATAAGCAAAACTGGTGGCCCCGCCGTTTGGAATAGACAACCCACCGGTAGCAATCACAACCGATTTCGCCGCTATATTGCCAGCAGTGGTTTGCAGCTGAAAACCGCACTCGGTCTGTTTCAGCTTATGTACCTGGGTTTCGGTTCTGATCTCAACTCCTGCCCAGTCACACTCGGTGAGTAAAACCTGCAATATCTCTTTACTTGATTCATTACAGAACAACTGCCCCAGCGTTTTTTCGTGATACTCCACTCCGTGACGATCAACCAGATCGATAAAATCCTGGGCGGTGTAACGACTTAAAGCTGATTTACAGAAATGTGGATTTTCTGAGATGAAGTTAGCGGGTGAGTTATGGATATTGGTGAAGTTACAGCGCCCACCACCGGACATGAGGATCTTCCGGCCGATCTTAGCCGTGTGCTCAAGCACCAGTACGGATCGTCCCCGATAGCCTGCCGTAGCAGCACACATCAGACCGGAAGCACCGGCTCCTACAATAACCACATCAACCTGTTGCAAGGTAACTATTTCCCGCTAAAAAAAGAAACGCATTGTACCCAGTCAGGTCGGTTGTAGCGAGTTCTAATGGCTTGGTAAAGGCTATTGACTGTGACTGCCATCACACAACGGTGGTGTTCCGGTCTGTTTACACTGGCAGAGAAAAACCGTTTCCGTTTTACGGGCAATAAACACCACCGGATCGAGACCTGTACCCTGGTGAGAGCCATCACAAAAGGGTTGCTTACCGGAACGACCACAGGCACACCAGCCATAGGTTTCACCCTCAGTAAGATCGACTCTGGCTGGCTGGTCGCCAGCACGTTGAACATCAGCATGAGACATACTCTGATCTCCGTCTACTGCCTGCGAATCATTCCACAGGTAACAGTAAACGTAGAGTACGGTTTATCAGAGATCAAACTCCGGGAGAGATTATTCCTCGTCAGAGGCGTTCTGGCGGGCTTCTTCTGCTTTTTTCAGACGACGGATTTTTTCTGCCAGTGGAGTGTTACGCTGCGGCTGATCAGCCGCTTTAGCCTGCTCAGCTTCGCGGGCTTTTTCATACACAGACTTACTTTTACTCTTTTTCTTCTGCTCAAGATTACGACGCTTACGGCTCTCATAGCTGTCAGGATCTGCCAGCTTTTCACTGCGGCGAGGAATATCGAGAAAAATAGGTTTCGGTGAGGTACGTTTTTTCTTTTTACGTGTCATGTTTATTACCTTTGTTTCGGTAAGCGGAACGCTGGGCATCGGATTCAGCCTCCAGTCGCTCCTGCTCTAATCTTTCCTGCTCAAGGCGCTCAGCCTCAAGCCTTTGCTGCTCCCACTTATGCTGCCACTCAGCCACGGTCTCATAGGTGATATTACCTATCTGTCCGCCCCGGAGTTCATTCAGGAGAATCTCAGACGCTTTATGCAGATCAATCACACCGCCCGGTCTCAAACCTCCGCGCTTACGGCCAATCTCTTCCAGCACCTGATCAGCATGCTCCGGTAGCTGCTTAAATTTATACCGTGCGATCAGCAGATCAGGGTATTCTTGCCGCAAAAACTTAGCCGCATACAACGCAACGTCTTCAAATTCGATTGCAGTATTCTTAATAGCACCACTGGCCGCAAGCCGGTAACCGGAATCGATATCTTCAATTTTCGGCCACAACATTCCCGGTGTGTCCGATAACGCCATGCCGTTACGCAATGTAAAGCGCTTCTGACCTTTAGTCACGGCGGGTTCATTGCCCACTTTAGCAATCTTTTTACCCAGTAAGGCATTGATCATGGTCGATTTCCCGACGTTGGGAATCCCCATAATCATCGCCCGGACCTGCCGGCCATTGTTGCTCCGGGATGGTACTAAGCGGTTACACAGGTCCGGAATCGTACTGATCAGCTTTTTCTGCGAATAGTCGATCATTAACGCCTGAGTATCAGGCAGACTATTGTAATAATCTATCCACTCCTGAGTTTTGACCGGGTCAGCCAGATCGCTCTTATTCAGCAGCTTAATGACCGGCGTGCCTTTGCGCAGCTGTGAGACCATCGGATTTTCACTGGAAACAGGCAGACGGGCATCAAGCACTTCGATGACGACGTCAATCTCATCCATCACCTTAGCGATCTCTTTGCGGGCCTTATGCATATGCCCAGGAAACCAGTTAATACTACTCATAATCACAGTCTGTTAAATCAGGGAGGCACATTATACCTGTCGCATAGAAAACAGCGACTTCTTTTACGGTTTATCCCATAATCCTATTACCTGTAATGGTGATAAACACAGCTGACAACAGAAACTACTGATTATATGCTTTAATAAAAAGCAGTTTCTAATGGAAAAAAACTATATGGAAAGCACATCAGATTCACAAGTTCTGATGGCCCGACAGCCGATCTTTGATCGCAACCAGCGGGTTGTTGCCTATGAACTGCTCTATCGCAATGGTGAAGACACCGAAAACGGCTTATTCCGTAACTCAGATAACACCAGCGAAGTCATTCTCAACTCCTACACCAGCATCTCTGATCAGGGTGAATTGAAGCGTGTGCCCGCGTTTATAAACCTCAGTCGTGACCTGCTGGTGTCTGATGACTTTCCTGCATTGCCGCGCAAAAACATCGTCCTGGAAATTCATGAAAGCATCAGAGTAGACCGTGAGGTCATTGTTGCCGTCTACCGCCTTGTTAAAGCCGGGTATCGGATAGCACTGGATCATTTTACCTATAAAGCAGCGTATGAACCTCTGTTTAAGATGGCACAGATCATCAAGGTTGATGTGCAGCAGATGAGCTTTGCAGAGGTTGCAGAGCAGGTTCGGCTGCTGAGCCCCTTTAAAGTAACCCTGCTGGCAGAAAAGATTCAGACAGTGGAGATGCTGGAAGAGTGTAATAAACTCGGCTTTAAACTGTTTCAGGGTAATTTTCTCAGCAAACCGAAAATGGTCAAGGGAAAAAAAGTTGACCCTAACCAGGCGTCCCTGTTTGAACTGGTGCAGGAACTGCAAAACCCCAATACCACACCAGAACGGCTCGAACACCTGATCATACGTGATCCGGTTCTTACTTATAAACTGTTGCGCATTGTTAACTCGGCGGCTTATTCACTGGTTCGCAAGGTAGAGTCATTAACTGAAGCGATTGTGATGCTCGGGATGGGACAGATCCGGAAATGGGCCACCCTGATTGCCCTGAACAATCAGAGCGGAAAACCGGAAGAGATCTGTCGCAGCTTACTGGTCAGGGGGCGAATGTGTGAAGAGATTGCCCTGGCATCCAAATGCGCTAATCACGGCAGTTACTTTATGACCGGTATGATGTCTAACATCCACCTGCTGCTGGATATCGACCGTGAATCGATGCTTAAAGAGGTTCCGCTAAGCGACGAAATTAAAAACGCGATACTGCTTAACGAAGGCGATATGGGCGAAACGCTGCGGCAGGTTGATTGCTATGAAGCCGGTGACTGGGACCTGTTGCCAACCAACTTCGACTCAAACCTGTATGAATCCTGCTATCGCAAAGCGCTCGACTGGAGCAAAGAAGCGATGCAGGCCCTCAGCCCTCAGCGGTCTTAATTAAAATAACTCATCACCCACAGGCCGCATTAGCGGCCTGTTAACCCTGATGGTGCGCTATGCACCAGGCTGCAGATCAGGATGAGCATCAGCGAACGCTTTCAGCTTTAGACAGTTGTCATTCACCCGCACGATATTCGGATAATCCTCCAGCGCACAGTTAAACCGTCTGGCATTAAACACCTGAGGCACAAGACAAAGATCTGCCAGGGTCACTTCATTGCCAACGCAATAGTCGCCTGCCGTTGCAGCAAGAATCTGCTCCAGCGCATCAAACCCCTGATAGACCCAGTGCTGATACCATTGGATTTTCTGCTCATCACCAATGCCTAACTCTGACACCAGATAGTTAAGCAATCGCAAATTATTAACCGGATGAATATCACAAGCTACCAGCTGAGCGATAGCTCTGACTCTGGCTCTATCCGCAGGGGTTTCAGGCAATAACGACGGCCCTGCGGTACAGGTTTCTTGCAGATATTCACAAATCGACAGCGACTGAGTGAGCAGTAAATCCCCGTCCTGAAGCGCCGGAACCAGTCCTTGTGGGTTTTTCGCCAGATAATCATCTGAGCGCTGTTCACCTGCCAGCAGACTGACCGGCACCTGCTGATAGTCAACCTCTTTAAGATTAAGCGCAATACGCACACGGTAGGCCGCTGAGGAACGACAGTAATCATATAAAATCATTCAGAGATCCTGAAACGTTGATATAGCGATGTAAAAATCATCGCTTCGTTAAATATTAATATAAAACCTGACACTAAAGCTGGTTAGCACCGATCAGACAGCGCCCTTATGGTTAAGCTTTTGCTGAAGATTGTCATCCAGCCAGCCACTGAAAAATTCAATGAACAGGCTGACTTTCGGCGGAATATATTTTCGTTCGGGATAAATGGCATACAAGCTGAGCCTTTCAGCGTCATATTCAGGCAACAGTAATTCAAGCTGTCCCTGCTCGACATATTGCTCAATAACAAAGGACGCAAGATTAGCGACCCCACGGTGCGCCAGTAACGCCTGCAACACCAGCTGACTGTTGTTAGCTTTCAGATCACCGCTCACCTGAACCCTCTGGCTGCCCGCCGCGTTAGTCAGCGTCCAGGCATTTGTATTACTCGCCAGCATAAATACCAGACAATTATGCTGTTTTAATGCGTCAGGTGTTTGTGGATAGCCATGCTCAGCGAGGTACTCGGGCGTCGCACAGAGAAACAGCGGTATTGAGGCGATTTCACGGGCGATGAGACTGGAATCGGGCAATTGGGGATGCGTTATTCTCAATGCCAGATCAAACCCATCCCGAAGCAACTCAACATCGCTATCATCGAGGGCGACTTCCAGCTGAACATCCGGATAAGCCGCCATAAACTCAGGTATCGCCCTGGCCAGCAGCAGCTGACCAAAAGTCATGTTGCAGTTTATCTTCAACACACCCCGGGGTTTACCCTGAAGCTGCGACACCAGGTTTTCCGCCTCGCTCACCTCAGACAGTATCCGCTGGCACTTCTCATGATAAGCTGCGCCAACCTCTGTGACACTCAGCCGCCGGGTTGTCCGCTGTAATAATCGTGCCCCCACATGCTGTTCCAGATGCGAAATCTGTTTACTGACAGATGAACTGGAAATGCCCAGTTCTGCTGCAGCGAGAGAGAAGCTTTTCAGGTCAACCACCCGTACAAATACATCCATCGCTGACAATACATCCATTCACCGACTCTCCGTCACGTAACCAGCCTTAACGCTATCAGCGCATCGTTAAAGAAACAATATGAATGACACAAAGTGCAGCATCAATCGAATCAGATACAATAAAAAAGCGGCTTCAATAGCCGCTTTTCTTATTAACCAGATAGCCTTTAAAGTGGCACAATCAGCACCGGGCGCTTCGAATTATGCATCACTTTATTGGCGGTAGATCCCAACAGGAACTGACCCATGGCAGAGTGAGTGCGGGTTCCCATAACGATGACATCGGCATCAATCTCATCCGCAACACGCAGGATGGTTTTCCAGGGAGTCCCCTCTTCAACTCTGGAGTTTATAGCCCCTTCAGTCAGCACCTCATTCTGCTCAAGTTCTGACTCACAAAAGCGCTCAATACGTTCCTGAATTGTTGCCTTAAGATTTACCAGACTCTGATCATGCAACTCATTCAGATCAGAATCATTAATCATGGTTTGCACAATGCTTTGTGCAGAGGCACTAAGAGGCTCAATGACGTGCAGGTAGGTAATCTCAGAATGGTAGTGGCCGCAGAGACTTACCGCTGCCCGAAATGCAGGCCGTGAACCTTTATCGATATCAGATGCGTACAGAATTTTTTTTACATCAGGTAGCATAGTGAATCCTCAGATAGAGAAGGCCCCTCAAGGCCTTCAGATTTTGACTAAGCTTTAACGATACAGCAGCTCTGGCAGAAACAGCGAGATCGACGAGAACAGTGTAATCAGTGCAAGTCGGATAATATCAGCACACCAGAACGGGGTAACCCCCTTAAATATAGTACTGGCCTTCACATCCCGCAGCACCGCACTGAGCACGAAGACATTCATCCCCACCGGCGGTGTTATCAGACTAATCTCGGTGACAACGACCACCACTATACCAAACCAGACCAGATCGAACCCGAGACTATCAACCAGAGGGAAGAAGATCGGCACGGTCAACAGCAGCATCGACAGACTTTCAAACACCATACCCAATACGATGTAGATGGCCAGAATCACCAGAATCACCACCATCGGTGACACATCAAGACTGTTCACCAGCTCAAGCAGATCAGCAGGTAAACCCGCACGATTGATAAAGTTGGAGAAAATCAGGGCACCGATAAGCACACCAAAAAGCATGGCGGATGTGCGTGCGGTATCTGTCAGAATATCAAACAGACTGCCAAAGCTGAGTGACCGGCGGTATAGCGCAATAATAAATGCACCACCAGCACCGATACCGGCAGCTTCTGTTGGAGTGAATATACCCATATATATCCCCCCCATAACAACCGCAAACAGCGCCAACACACCCCAGACACCATTCAATGCCTCGATGCGCTCAGGCCAACTCATTTTGTCACCACAAGGACCCGCTTCAGGGGTGCGCCAGACGACAAAACGAACAGCACCGAGGTAGAGCATAATACCCAGAAAACCCGGAACAAAGCCTGCCGCAAACAATTCGCGAATGCTGGTCTCGGTTAACAAACCATAGATGACCAGGATTACAGACGGTGGGATCAATATCCCCAGTGTGCCACCCGCAGCAATTGACGCGGTCGCCAGGGAATCAGCATAGCCATACTTACGCATCGGTGGCATGGCCACTTTAGCCATTGTTGCAGACGTTGCCAGACTGGAACCACAGATAGCAGAAAAGCCCCCACAGGCAACCACTGTCGCCATCGATAAGCCGCCCTTACGATGCCCAAGAAAAGCATAGGAAGCGCGGTAAAGTTCATGCGAAAGACCTGACTTAGTCACCAGGTTTCCCATCAGGATAAACAACGGAATCACCGAAAGGCTATATTCCTGAGCGGTATTGATAACCCGCTTCGAAGCCATCGATAAAGAGGAGTTCCAGTTGAAATCCATTAAGTTATCAAAACTCATTCCCTGCATATATGCAAAACCGAAGAAGCCCACCAGCCCCATTGCAAACGCAATCGGCACGCGAACCAGGACGATAAACAGCAATAATATTGCGAAACCTGTTAATGCAGTAATCATTCTTATAATACCTGTAACGTTATCAGCACTTTTATACCCGACATCCCGGCATCAATCGCGGGAAAGAAATAACAGCCGGTAAATACCATAGCTGATCATCAGTGCAGCGGTTACCCAGCTCATGACGGCAATATATTCAACAATATAACCCACCGGCATTTGCAGAAATTCAGTTACCTCGCCGCGCCTCATAGATCGCTCAGCAAGCTCATAGATACGTACAGCAAGAAAATACAGTGACGATGATATAAGCAGAGACGATACCAGTCCCAGAACTTTAATCATTGTGTTACCCAGCACGCGGTCAAGAATATCGACCACCACATGGCCGCCGCGCCAGGTAATGACAGGCATTTCTGCAAACACCAGAATAGCCAGACTCATCTCGGTAAGCTCTGTTGCTCCATCAACTGCGTTGCCAAGAAAATAGCGTCCAAACACATCAGCACACGTCAGCATCATCATAAAGAAAAGGGTGAGAGCAGCAATCAACTCAAGGAAAAAGGCCAGCCATTTGACTGGCCCCTTCTCCTCGTAGTGCGCTGTAATCCAGGCACTCAAGGACATATCGAACTCCTTACTTATAGCTGCGGGCTATTTCGCGTAACTCGGCAAGAGCAGCTTTTGCATCCACACCACGGTCTTCGACAGACTCATAGAATGCCTCATCCATGCCCTGAGTCAGCGCTTTAAACTCTTCAGCCATAGGCTCGCCGGGCTTAACAATAGTCACGTTCACACCATTGTCCTGCGCAGCTTTCAAACCTTCAATGTCGGCAGCATCCCATGCCCGGCCAGCCATTGCAGATAGCTTTTCACCAGAAACACTGAGAATGGCTTCACGATCTTTTGGATCAAGGTCCGCCAGGAAATCCGGATTCATAAAGATGCCGAAGCTACCCAGGTACATACCACCGGGCAGTGCAACAACGTTGCGGGCAACTTCATGCAGACGCAAAGACTTCTGCTCACCCATTGGGATGAAGACACCATCGATAACGCCCTGCTGCATCATTTCATACACTTTCGGTGCTGGAGCACCAACAGCTGTCACACCCATCCGCTCGCCGATCTCACCCTGTACACCACCACCCAGACGGATTTTCTTACCGCTGAGTTCAGCCAGTGAACTGATAGGGTTCGCCGTATGAATCTGACCTGGACCATGGGTAAACAAGCCAATGACTTCAAGGCCATCATGCTCATTCGCTTTGGCAAAATATTTCTGATGCACACGCCAGTGAGCGACAGAGGCAGCTTCAGCACTCGCACCCAGCAATGGTTGCTCGACCGCCTGAGTTAATTTAAAACGACCCGGTACATAGCCGTGGTAGCTCCATGACGCGTCAACCACACCATCTTCTACCAATTCAAACATCGTTTTGGGATGGCCCAGACCGTATTCAATCTCAACCTTAACCCGGCCATCGGTCGCCTCTTCTACCCACTTTGCCCAGGTAGGCCAGACAACTGCATTTTGCGGATGGGTTGGTGGTAACCAACTGGCTACACGCAGTGTCGTTTCAGCCATTGCCGTTACAGAAAAAGATGCACCTAAAGCGACTGCGGCAGCAGTTTTGAGGAAAGTCATTTTTGTCATTCGTTCTATCTCCTGGCTATCTCTTCGACATTGCTAATGTCATTTATTGTTATAAGAGATTGTTGGGGCCTGGCCCCTAGTTTTTATTAGCCTTAACTTCTGAAGAGTAAGGTCTCACGAATCATAACCAACAATGTGATACAATTCTATACAAAAAAGATAGTACATCTGTATCAATAACACATAAGTTCAACTCTTTTAAAAAGCGATACATGTGCATTAATTAAACAAATATAGTTAACATGTTAACTTAAATTCTGTTACCCGTAAACAAGTAACCACTATATTCCTGCGATTACACGGTAACAAAAGCCATGCTGTCATGTAAGAAATTGCTGCAGTACCGGAGTGCTACAGCATAATTACTTATAGACCATGGGGATATAATTACCATTTACTAACTTGATGGGAATATTTTTTGCACATAAACTCTTTGCTTTGCCGGTAGTATGCGATGTAAAGCGCGGATTACCTTTCCAGGTCTGACGGTATGAGGGCTAAATGAACAAACTTCGTTGTATTGAAGAGCTGGTTGATGATTTCAAGAGTCAACGCCCCATCCGCGGTGGATCTCTGATTATCACCATCTATGGCGATGCTATCTCCCCCCGGGGAGGTACCGTGTGGCTCGGCAGTCTGATCAAACTACTGGAGCCGTTAGGCCTCAACCAACGACTGGTCAGAACATCCATTTTCCGACTGACTAAAGATGGCTGGCTCGCGTCAAGCCAGGTGGGACGTAAAAGCTTTTACAGCCTGACGGACACGGGCCGCAGACGCTTTGAAATTGCATTCAGACGGATCTACGCCGAACTTTACCCTGAATGGGATGGTAAGTGGGACATGATCGTCACGACGCAACTCGACAACGAACTTCGCAAAGTCGTTAAAAAAGAACTTGAGTGGCTGGGGTTCGGCAACATAGCTCCCAGCGTCATGGCACACCCCATGGCAGATATGGTCGATTTAAACAGCACACTGCAGGAATTATGTGTTCACAACGATGTCATTCATATGCACTCAGAACTGGTTGGCAATCAGACCTCTTCGCCGCTAAAAGAGCTGGTTCATGAGTGCTGGAATCTGGATCAGCTGGCGGAAGGCTATCAGTCATTTCTCGAACGCTTCCGCCCCATTCTGAGAGCAGTAGAAGCACAACCCGAACTGGACCCTGAACAGTGTTTTCAGCTGCGTACCCTGCTGATTCATTACTATCGCAGAATCCTCCTGCGCGACCCCCAGCTGCCAGAAAAGCTTCTGCCAGCCGACTGGAGCGGAACGTCCGCCCGGGTGCTTTGCCGAAATATCTACCGGTTAGTTTATCAGCAAGCGGAACAACACCTTTCAGCCACCCAGGAAACAGCGGATGGTTCACTGCCTGAACCCGCACCGCGCTTCTATAAACGATTTGGTGGTTTGTAAGCAACTGCAACATTTTGTTGCAACTCAAAACAGTTTATGGAATTAATAAAACAAAGAGTAGCGAGAAAAGCTGCCATCTAATCTATTCCTACTATACAGAATCCATTCTATGCCATTACCTCAAGCCGCTGAGCGAAAAAAAATGCACACCCGTACCGTTATCTGCGAAGGGTATGAAAGAACGGATGGTCTTTGGGATATCGAAGGCCATCTCACCGATATTAAGACGGTACCGATCATGCTGCGCGACAGAAGCGATACCGCGGTTCAACCCGGAGAGCCGATTCACGAACTGTCTATTCGCATTACCATTGATCTGGAATTTAATATTCTTGATGCCGTGGCCAGCATGGACCACACCCCTTTCCGTATCTGCCCCTCGATTGCGGATGCCTACAAGCAGCTTATCGGACTTAAGATTGCACCGGGCTTCACCAAAAAATGCAAAGAACTGTTCAGTGGCACCAATGGCTGCACCCATCTGCTGGAACTGCTTGGTCCCGTAGCAACAACCGCTTTTCAGGCAACCCATCAGGCCCGGGAAGCCAGAATAGAACAGAACAATGAGGATGACAGACCTCATACGCTGAATACCTGCCACACCTTCGACAGCGGTGGCGAGGTGGTGAAAAAATACTGGCCGCAGTATTATGAACCGGAAAAGATAATCAACACCCGCGATATCAGTTAAACCGATTCTCGTTTGCCTTAAACATCACATATTCGATAAACAGGCGAACTTTGCCGGGGATGTATTTACGTTCCGGATATAGCATGTACACGGGCCGGGGCAGCGGAGTCCACCCCGGCATCAGTTTTTGCAGACGTCCGGCACTTAGTGATTTATCCACCACATAGTCAGGCAGATTAACGATACCCAGGCCATTTTCAGCGGCCCTGGCTGCAATATTAAGCTCATCGACTTTAAGTCGCGCTGCACCATCTAATCTGACGATCTCATCACCCGGCCCGCTGAAACTCCAGACAGGATTTCGCCGGGTTAAGATCAGGGTATGCTGATGTAACTCTTGTGGATGCTCAGGTATTCCCCGCCGACGCAGATAATCATCGCTGGCACAGACACTGAAATTGGACTGTAACAAGGGCCGGGAGATCCAGTTTTGCAACCTGACATCACCTATACGAAACGCTACATCGATACCCTCCTCTACCAGATCGATATTGCGGTTAACCACAATTAACTCGAGATTAATCCTTGGAAAGCGCTCCATAAATTTAAAAAACCAGTCCGCTAACAGATCATTCGTCAGACTCACAGGCGCAGTTACCCGCAGCAGACCTGAAGGCTCAGCCAACTCATCATCAAGCTCTTTAGCGGCCGACTCCAACTCCGTGAACAGAGGAAGGCAGCGGTTATAGAACTTCATACCGGCCTCGGTCAGCACCATCTTACGGGCACTCCGATGCATCAGCTTATAACCCAGGTCTTTTTCCAGCTGCTGAACCTTACGACTGACCGTCGAGGTGGGTACGGACAACGATTCTGAAGCCGACAGAAAGCTGCCCCGCTCAACCACCTTAAGAAACAGATAGAGATCCTGATAGTTCATTTCATCACCATAAACCCATATATGGGATCATATATTACACATCCACACCATACTTTTATATAAGCAATCATATATGATGATTTAATAACAACCATAACCATGCAGAGTGCTTATTTAATGAATATTGCAGCTAAACACCTGAATGCAAAAAGCCCTGACATACACCAGCTATCAAAACAGGTCAGGTTCCAGAATAGTGATGGTACCGTATGGTTCGGTGAGCAACGGATGCTGTTAATGCAGCTGGCCTCACTCACTAATTTTCGTAAAGAACAGATTCTTACCGTTGGCCTTGAACGGGCCAAAGGCTTTTTTATGCGCCTGGGTTACAGCCTGGGACAAAAAGATGCTGAACTGGTGAAACGACTGGCAGGTGATATCGCACCTGAAGACCTGTTCAGGACCGGCTTTCAGCTCGACTCATTAAAAGGTTCAGTTAAGGTTGAAGAACTTAAGCTTGAGATCGACTCTGACAGCAAACACTTCTATGCCCTGCTGAATATGCATGATGCTTACGAAGCGGAGATGTTCATCTCCGAACTGGGCCTTACTGACGGCCCGGCCTGCTGGGCACTGGTTGGGCATGCCAGCAGTTTCGCTTCGGAACTACTGGGCCAGGAAATCATCTTTAAAGAGATCAAATGCCGCGGCTGTGGTGATGATCAGTGCCTGTTTGAAGGTAAGCCTGCAACGGAGTGGGATGATTACCAGAGCTACCGTAACTACTTTAAAACGACGCCTATCATCGAAGAACTTTATGATCTGCAGAATCAACTGTCAGTACTGCGTCACAAAATAGACAATACTGCCAGCCTGGGCAACTTTATTGGCCAGTCGGAGGGTTTCCATCGTGTCTGCAAACTAGCGAACAAAGCTTCAACCGGAAAGGTCTCTGTGCTGCTACTGGGAGAAACCGGGGTGGGCAAAGAACTGGTCGCTAAGGGGATACATGAAAACTCCCCCCGCTCGGTCGAACCGTTCATCGCAGTCAACTGCGCAGCCATCCCCCCCGACCTGATCGAAGCAGAACTCTTTGGTGTTGAAAAAGGTGCCTATACCGGTGCCATGCAGACCCGCGAAGGCCGCTTTGAGCGGGCTCATCGCGGCACGATCTTCCTCGACGAAGTCATCGAACTGAGTCCCCGTGCCCAGGCAACCCTGTTACGTGTCCTGCAAGAAGGAGAGCTGGAACGGGTTGGCGATACACAGACGCGCAAAGTCGATGTCAGAGTCATCGCGGCGACTAACGAATCACTGCTGAAAGCGGTTGAAACGGGTCGCTTCCGTGCCGATTTATACTATCGCCTCAACGTCTATCCGATCGAAATTCCGCCGTTAAGAGAGCGACGTGAAGATATCTCCATGCTGACGACCTACTTCCTGCAAAAATATGAGGCGTATTACAGCAAAAGCACCCTCGGACTATCGGATCTGGCAACCAAAGCACTACTCAGTTATGACTGGCCGGGGAACGTCCGGGAACTTGAAAACGTGATTGAGCGCGGGCTTATACTGGCTGAAGATGGTGAAACCATTGATGCCCAGTATCTGTTCCCCAACATGAATCACGACAGCAACAGCCAGATGATCTCAACATCCGGTCAGCTGATCGATTCATCCACCTACTCGCCGGACCAGGGTAACCACTGGGCACAACAGGCACTAGAGCAACTGGGGTCGATGGAGAAAATCGAAGAAGCGCTGGTGAGATATGCGATATCCAAAGCAGACAACAATGTAGCTGAAGCCGCCAGAATGCTCGACATTACCCGCCCGACACTGGCATACCGACTAAAAAAACTAAACATAGAGATTGGATAAGATGTTATTTGAACAAAGCCAGCTGCTGCTGAATAAAGCGCTTGCCGCCGCGACTCATGCCAACGTAAATGTCAACATCGCGGTCTGTGATGCTGGCGGCAACCTGTGCGCCTTTCAACGCATGGACAGATCACCGCTGGGATCGGTTGATATCGCCCAGAAAAAAGCCCGCAGCGCCGTCCTGTTCAGCGCCCCCACTGAAGCACTGGGACAGCTTGTACGGGAACAGCAACTGGACAGTTTTGAGCAGACCAATGGCGGCCTGATTCTGTTTGCCGGCGGTGAACCGGTGTTCTTCAAGGGCCAGCTGATCGGCGGAGTAGGCATCTCAGGGGGCAGCGCCGCAGAAGATAAAATGATCGCTCTGGCTGCCATCAATCAGGCCGGACTGGACTCAGCAGGAGCAACTGATGAAGCTTAAGCTTAGCGTGATCGACCAGTCTCCGGCACACGACAATCTGTCTCAGAGCCATGGACTTCATTATTCAACCCAGTTGGCACAGCTGTGCGAAGAACTGGGTTACCACCGTTTCTGGATAGCAGAACACCATGACACGCCCAGTTACTCCAGTTCCTGCCCGGAAATTCTGATTGCCCATATTGCCCAGAATACGAAAAAGATCCGCGTCGGCAGCGGCGGAGTCATGCTGTCACATTACAGCCCGCTGAAAGTGGCTGAAGTGTTTCGCACTCTGGAAGCACTCAATCCAGGGAGAATTGATCTCGGTGTTGGCCGGGCCCCCGGCGGCACTGACCTGACCAGCAACGCCCTGGCGTTTCCAAATAAGCCAAACACTGCCGAACTATATCCTCGTCTGCTGAGTGATCTGAGCGGTTTTCTGCACGACAATCTGCCGCAAGAGCACCTGTTTTCCGGCATCAATGCCACTCCGATTAACGCCTCTTCACCGCAACTCTGGACACTGGGATCGAGTAGCGGCAGTGTTGACCTGGCCGCTGAACTGGGGCTGGGGTTTGTGCTTGCACTATTTATTGGCACCCATGACCGGCCAGCAGAGATTTTTGAACGTTACAAAGCCAGGTTCCGTCCCAACGGCAAAGGACTGGAACAACCACAAACGATTCTCTCGGTTGCCTGCCTCTGCGCCGACGACAAAGAAGAAGCCGCTTATCTGGCGGCACCGAATATGTACTGGAAAGTCATGGCATTCCGCCATGGCATTCGCGAACATATACGCACCCCCGAGGAGGCGCTCAGTCTCGTCAAAAAACTGCCATTATCGGATCAGGCCTATTACCAGGAAACGCTTGATTCTGTGATCAGCGGCTCAGCCACTGAGTGTCGTGAGCAGCTGGAACGATTGGCGCAGCACTATCATGCCGGGGAGCTGATGCTGGTGAATGTCACCCATGGTTTTGAAGACCGCTGCAACAGTTATCGCAAACTGATGGCCGCATTTTAAACCCGGGCCGGCTCAGGGAAGAGCCGGACAATCAGACACCGGCATCCATCGTAGCTCTTCAGGTAATCCGATCACCACCTGCTGGCCCTCAATATTCAGCGTTAGCTCAGCCGCCTGTAGCAGATGATAGGGACTGCCAAGCCGCTGAAAATCGGCATCGACCAGCCCATGCTCTATTCGCTTCAGATAGTAATACCCCTGGTGGTTATATATTTTATCGCCCACCAACGGATAGCCCAGATAACTCAGCTGGCAACGAATCTGATGCTTGCGGCCGGTATACAACCGGCACTCCACCAGCGACCGACCTGACTGACACTCTAAAACTCTGAACTCAGTTTTGCTGTGACGTGGCTTTATAAAATGGCATGCCTCAACAGGATCGACAACATAGACCTGACTGCGTATCTCACTGCCGGACTTTTCCGACAACTCACACTCCACACAGATTTCCTGCCAGTGAGGAACACCCTCAACCCAGGCATGATAAACCTTACTGCACACAAGCTCATGCAGACGTGGCTTCCAGCGTCGGTCGGCATCAGCATTCCTGGCTAACAGGATCACGCCGGCGGTGTCTGTATCCAGACGATGTAACAAGCGGGCATCATAATAAGGCGTTTGCCGCCGCACCAGAGAGATCAGCGTGTTATAGAGGTTACGGGTTGTGCGGCTAACCGGCAGCAGATGAGGCTTATAGACCGCCATCAGCTCACTGTTATGCCATAATAAACGCCAACCGACGTCGACATCATCTTCATGGTGATCTGGCAGACTGACACGCACTATTGCATCACCCGACAGGGTAAAATCCGCTGACACCACCTCATTGTTGACGCATATACAGCCTCTGGTAAAAAGCTCTGGGAGTCGGTCAACATCCGCCGGGGTGAGCCTCAGGCGTAAAAAATCGATCAGTGAAAGGGGCAAAGACCCGTCATCAGACACCGCGAGGCAGTCTGGCAGGTTAAAGATCAGAGAGAAGTGTTCCGCCACGCGCCTGGCCTGCACAGGTAGACTAAAGCAACAGACAGATCAGAGATCCGGCAGTTGCTGATGGGCAAAGATCTCCTCTATCTCTGCACGATTGCTGCAGGACTGCACCTGCTTTACCACATCCGGCGTCAGATGTGGTGCAAACTGCTGAATAAAGTCGTACATATACCCGCGCAAAAAGGTGCCTTTACGGAACCCGATCTTGGTCGTGCTGTATTCAAACAGATGACTGGCATCGAGACGTACCAGATCATGATCCTGATTTTCATCAAACGCCATACTGGCAATAATGCCGACGCCTAATCCAAGGCGAACATAGGTTTTGATAACATCAGAATCAACGGCGGTGAAAACAACTTTCGGTTCCAACCCTTCCCGGCTGAAGGCATCGTCCAGCTTTGAGCGACCGGTAAAACCAAAAACATAAGTGACGATGGGATACTTAGCAACATCTTCCAGGGTCAGTTTAGTCAACTGCGCAAGGGGGTGACCTTTAGGCACCACCACTGAACGGTTCCAGCGATAACAGGGCATCATTATGAGATCGTTGAAATGAGACATCGCCTCCGTTGCAATGGCGAAGTCCACTGCCCCATTTGCTGCCATCTCGGCAATCTGCATCGGCGTTCCCTGATGCATATGCAGCGAGACATCAGGATAGTTTTTCATGAAACTGTTGATGGTGGGAGGTAATGCGTAGCGCGCCTGAGTGTGTGTCGTCGCCAGATCAAGACTGCCCATCCGTTCGTCACTGAATTCCTGGGCAACCTGCTTAATGCTTTCGACTTTACGGAGAATATCACCCGCCACTTCGAGAATCGCTTCACCGGCGGGGGTTACACGCGTGAGATGCTTGCCACTGCGGGCAAAAACTTCAACCCCGAGTTCATCTTCAAGCAGTCGTATCTGCTTACTGATACCCGGCTGAGAGGTATAAAGGCTCTGGGCGGTCGCTGAGACATTCAGATCATGCCGGGCGACTTCCCAGATGTAACGCAACTGCTGCAGCTTCATTTATACCTCCAAGAACGATAAAAAAGTATTTTAATAACTGTTGATTATAATACACCGTTACCGTTTTCGGGAAACCTATCTTCTGCAGCACATTACGAAGTTCAATACTGGCTTTAACTCAGCCGATTTCGTAACTTACGTATCTCCTCTTCACATGAGGTAACTTTCTTCTCCTGAGTCACCAGCCGTGCGGTTGCCCGCATCAGCTCCTCAGTTTTATCTTTAACCTGTCCCCGCAACATATTCTCGCGCCGGGAGGCATCATTGGCAGCCAGCATATTCTTCTGATTAACCCGTTTCAGCTCCTCTTTGATCTCTTTCACTTTATCTTCGAGACGCTTACTACGATTCTGTTCTGACAATAAAAGACTGCTCAACTGACTCCGTTCGCGGCCGTTCTGACTATCTTCCGTTTTATAACGCTTCAACTCTGTTTCCAGGGTTTTAATCTGAGTCGCCGACGTTTCCAGTTTGACATCCTTTTTCGCCACCAGCGCTTGCAAGTTATGGATATCTTTGGTCAGTGCCGATTCTTTACGACCACACTCATCGCGGAATTTTTCCAACGCATTACGATAATAGCGCGTGTCGGCCTCAACTTTAGCAACCTGTTCCAGACTATGGCGCTGTTCATCAACAATACGCTGATCAAATGTTCGCTTAGCATCGTCTATTTTTTTCTGCAGCAGGTTCAACTCCTGCTCAACATTCAGACGCCGCTGCTCTTCGGCTTTCTGCTCTGAGGTTGCAGCCCCCAGATTAATTTTAAGCACTGAAATTTCAGCTTCGAGAACCTGAATCTGATGTTTTTCCTGCGCCAGCTGTTGCTGCAGTTCACGGACATTCTGATCCATCTCTGCCTGCTGACTTTGCGCCTTGAATAGCTCACTTTCGGAATGCCGACGGGCGTCTTCACTGGCCAGTTGCTGATATTGCTTATCAGTCGACAAAGTAGACTGCGCTTCCTGCACCGCCAGTTGCCACATAGACTCAAAGCTCTGCACTAATGATTCTGGCAACTCAGGCATTTTAGGAGACGAATCTCCATACATACGCATACGATCAGGTAACACTGTCCACCACTGTTGCAACAGTGCTTCCAGTTGCTGCTCTTCTACCCCGAAAATCTTCGACAGTTCTCTGATATCCGGCGCTCTGCCACTCTTGAGCATGGCATCAGCTTCTTTATTAAACTCTTCAGTATTGATCTGTTGACTCATTAATAACACGCCTTACCGGACAGCTCACTGTCCGTCAGTTTTTTGCAATTTTTTTAATCCGTTTTCCAACTCTTCCCCCAGCGGGGCATGGAAAATTTTTCTACCACCAGACGGCAGAGGCACACGTAGCTCAGCAGCATGAAGAAATAAACGGCGAATACCGTAACCTTTCATCTCCCGGTTAACCGGGTCTGTACCATACTTATCATCACCAATGATCGGATGACCTGCAAACTGACAGTGAACACGAATCTGATGCGTCCGCCCGGTGACAGGTCGCGCCTCCACCAGGGTTGCCAGGCCATCAAAACGCCGCAACACCTTGTACTCGGTGAGGGAAGGTTTTCCCAGAGGATGGGCTTTTACGATCCGCTCACCGGATTTTAGTTCATTCTTTTGCAATGGAGCATCAACCTTAGTTTTACGGGCAGACCACTTGCCTTCTACCAGTGCATGGTAAATTTTAGTGATCTTCTTCGCTTGCAATGCCGCATGCAGAAAGCGTAACGCACTGCGCTTTTTCGCCACCATAATACAGCCGGAGGTATCCCGGTCGAGCCGGTGAACCAGTTCAAGAAAACGCGCATCGGGACGTATCTGGCGGATCGATTCTATCAAACCAAGACTGATGCCACTGCCACCGTGCACCGCAAGCCCGGACGGCTTATTCAACACAATAAGGTCATCATCTTCAAACAGAATGGCGTTTTCAACCAGATGCTTCAGATTATCGCTGACCACTGCCTGCGGTTTTTCTTCGCTCAGCCTGATAGGGGGAACCCTGACGAGATCGCCATCCTGCAAACGATAATCGGGCTTAATGCGCTTTTTATTAACCCGGACTTCACCTTTACGCAATATTCGGTAAATCAACGTTTTAGGCGCACCTTTTAAACGGGTACGCAGGAAGTTATCTATCCGCTGCCCGGCCAACTCTGAATCAATTTCAAACCATTGGACTGCAGGGGCTGATACGGCTGTTTGTTCTGACATATTAATGGGGTTTAGGACCTTTCGATTGATGCTGTCTGTTTAAGCTGCTATATTCTAGCGCTGCGGCGGGCAGTTGGCTTTAGCTAATTTGAAATTCCCGATTATTTTGCAATTTAGTTCTTAGAATCAGGCAAATAATCGGTTTGAATCCCCGTACAGCATCAATATTAAGAGAATTACTACGTATTTCATCCAGCTGGCAACGCCCTGAATAGCGAAACCAGTTGGAGGTGAAGATGTCAGTTGCCCGGAACCTGCCAATATAGACCGGCAGACACAGCCTGATCAGACTCGAAATAAGAAGTCGATATGAGGCAACTGTTTCCTTCACCGTCGATAAGACCTGGTCGTATACTGATACGACCCGGCATTAAGTTAAACAGATGAGTCGCTACGAAGACTTGGTTTCATGTGCCTGTTTGTATTTGTACAGGCACCTCTCTGTGTGGCTACCGGCAGGATGAAGTGCGTTAGTGTTATAAGAGAACGCTAACAAACAATGAAAAGAATGCTAATTAACGCAACTCAACAAGAAGAGTTGCGCGTTGCCCTGGTCGATGGCCAGCGCCTATATGATCTGGATATCGAATCCAGTTCCCGCGAGCAGAAAAAAGCCAATATTTACAAAGGCAAAATTACCCGGGTTGAGCCTAGCCTGGAAGCTGCATTTGTTGAGTATGGTTCCGAACGCCACGGCTTTCTGCCCCTCAAAGAGATCTCCCGCGAATACTTCAAAAAGGGTTCCGACAAAGGCGGACGTCCTAATATCAAGGAAGTTATTGCCGAAGGTACCGAAGTTATTGTTCAGGTTGATAAGGAAGAGCGTGGCAATAAAGGTGCCGCACTGACTACCTTTATCAGTCTAGCCGGACGCTATCTGGTACTGATGCCAAACAACCCTCGTGCTGGCGGTATCTCCCGCCGCATCGAAGGCGATGACCGCAAACAACTGAAAGAAGCGCTCGACGGCGTGACTATCCCGCCAAAGACCGGCGCTATTGTGCGTACTGCGGGCATTGGCCGCACCTCAGAAGAGCTGCAGTGGGATCTTGATTACCTGATGACACTGTGGGATGCCATTACCAGTGCCGCTGAAGAGCGCAAGGCCCCCTTCCTGATCTATCAGGAGAGCAATGTCGTTATTCGTGCTATCCGCGATTACCTGCGCCAGGATATCGGTGAGGTTCTGATCGATAAGCCAGAGGTTTATCAGGAAGCACTGAATTTTGTTCAGCAGGTAATGCCCAGCTATCAGAACAAGATCAAGCTGTACGACGAAGCGATCCCGCTGTTCAATCGTTTTCAGATTGAAAGCCAGATCGAAACAGCGTTTCAACGTGAAGTTCACCTGCCCTCCGGCGGCTCTATCGTTATAGATCCGACAGAAGCACTGGTCTCGATCGACATCAACTCTGCCCGCGCAACCCGCGGTAATGATATTGAAGAAACAGCGCTGCAAACCAACCTGGAAGCGGCTGATGAGATCTCTCGTCAATTGCGCTTGCGGGATATTGGCGGTCTGATCGTGATCGATTTCATCGACATGACGCCAATCAAGAACCAGCGTGAAGTAGAGAACCGGATGCGTGATGCCCTGAAAGTGGATCGCGCCCGTGTACAGTTAGGTCGCATCTCCCGTTTCGGTCTGATGGAGATGTCTCGTCAGCGACTGCGTCCTTCACTGATCGAAAGTCGCGGTGCCGTCTGCCCTCGCTGTAATGGCCAGGGTACGGTACGTGATCCTGAATCACTCGCACTGTCAATTCTGCGACTGATTGAAGAGGAATCATCCAAAGACAGAACTGCACAGATTCGCGCTATCCTGCCGGTTTCTGTCGCGACCTTCCTGCTCAATGAAAAACGCCGCGAAGTTCACGAAGTAGAAATACGTCACAAAGTTCGGGTTGTCGTGGTACCGAATCCGAATATGGAAACCCCGCATTACGAAGTCGTTCGTCTGCGCGATGACCATACGGTCATCAACACTAACGATGCCAGCTACACACTTCAGCCTGAACCGGAAGAAGAGCAGGAAATCGAGACAACCAGAACTCAGCCCGTTCGTGAACGCGCTGCTGTCAGCACTGTTGCACCAGCCACCCCAGCTCCGGCTCAGGTTGCTCCGGCCCCACAACCGGTAGCACCGGTGCAGCAAGCCGCAACACCTTCCCTGACCAGCCGGATTTTCAGTGCCCTGGGCGGTTTATTTGGCAACGCCGAAGACGCCAAAGAGAAAGCCCGTCTCGAACAGGAAAAAGCCAAACAGGAACAGGAGCAGGAAGAGCGCAATAAGAAACAACGCGGTCGTAAACGCACCAATGGTAACAACAATCGCCGTGACCGTGACCGCAACCGTAATCAGCGCCGTGACAACGACACGATCATAGACAATCTGTCTGATGGGTCTGATTCCCAGGCAACGCGCGATCGCGATGACAGATCTGAAGATTCCGGATCTGGCCGTAGCCGCTCACGCAGTCGCCGCCGGGGTGAACGCACCAAAGGTTCACAACAGGATCAGTCTGAAGATCAGAACAACACTCAACAGACTAAGCAACCCGCACCTCAGAAGAGCAATGAGCAGGATAAACCAGCTGAGCAGAATGAGGATGGCCGGGCACGCGGTGAACGCCGTCGCGGACGTCGTCGTCGTGGTGAGCGCAGCGGCAAGCGTACTGCTGATAGCAATACGACAACAGAAACCAATGAACTGCCAACAACAGCCGAAGCGAGCGCAGAGACACAGGCACAACTGCCCGTTGATAACGATGCGAGCAAGGCAGCTGCTGAGGAAGTGACTCAAAACGACGCTCAGACTGAAACCAGGGCGGAAGAGGCTCCACGTAAGCGCCGCCAGCGCCGTCGCGGACCTAAAACCAGCGCTAAGCGTCAGGAAGCTGATCAGTCAACAACATCCGAGAGTTCCGCAGACTCCGCTGAATCAAAACCAGCAGAAACAGATGTGAAGGCAGAAGCTGAGGCTAACACCACTCGTTCGGAGACTGAAAGCTCTGAGACTCAAAGCACTGAGACTCAAAGCTCTGAGACTGACAGCTCTGTAATAGAAAACTCTGTAACAGGCAGCTCTGCAAGTAAAAGCTCAGATACAGAGAGTTCGCCTGAGCAGACCAAAGCGACCGGAGCAGACGCCGATGAAGCTGCACCAGCAGCTAAGCCTGTAGAAGAAGTTAAGCCTGTAGAAGAAGCTAAAACTGTCGAAGAAGCACCAACTCCTGTTGCTGCTGAAGTTGAAACCGCTAAAGAAGCGACTGTCGAAAAGACTGCAGTGAAAGAGACTCTCACGACAGAAACCGCCTCTTCAACAGAAGCGCAGGCACCGGAAGAAACTGCCGCAACCGAAGCTACAATCGGGGACGAAAAATCTGTCGCTGTTGTAACGGCAGTGGAGCCTGAACAGGCAGCCGCTGAAGAAAACACAACCGGGAGCGTAACTGAGGCAGAAGCAACGCCTGAGGAAGTGAAGCAGGTCTCTGAGACAGCGGATACTGAACAGACCGAAGCTAAGCGCCCTGCCGGTCGTCGGGTTCGTAAACGCCCTGATCTGACTGCGCCAACGGTTGCACCTGACGAAGTGATGACTGCCCGCCCACGCCGCGAAGCGCCACCAACGGCCGCTCCGGAAGAAGCAGCACCTCGCAAGCGCCGTCAGCGTCGGGCACCTAATGACCCGCGTCTGCAAGAGAACAGCGATAGCTGATCTCAGTAATGACAAAAAAGCTGGCGAATCGCCGGCTTTTTTATGTTTATGATTTGTGACAGACAGTCGAGCAACACTCCCTGTCAGGGATAGCAGCGAGGCTCTATCTCCAGCATCACCCCAAACTGCTTGTATACATCAGCCTGAATAGCACCCGCCAGTTCAACAATGTCGGCTCCGGTGGCACTGCCATGATTTACCAGCACCAGCGCCTGTTTGTCATATACACCCGCATCCCCCTGACGACGACCCTTCCAGCCTAACTGGTCGATCAGCCAGCCTGCTGCAAGCTTACTGCATCCCGGCTTATCAGCAAATGCGACCAGCGCCGGAAAATCCGCTTTCAGCTGCTCGGCCTGAGTATTCGGTATCACCGGATTCTTAAAGAAGCTACCCGCATTGCCCAATTGCTCAGGCCGGGGCAGCTTGCTATTACGTACCTCGCAGATCAGATCACTCAACTGCAGCGGCTCAGGATTCGTCATACCCCGCCCGGCTAACTGACCGGCTATACCACCATAGTGCAGCACCGGGTTAAATTCGCGACTGAGGGTAAAGGTCACTGCGGTAATCAGATAACGCCCCGGGAAGCGACTTTTAAAAACACTCTCACGATAATCAAACTGGCAATCTGCCGAGGTAAAAACAACCTGCTCACCGGTTTCCAGATCAAACGCTTCCAGACTCAGCATACGGTCTTTAATCTCAACACCGTAAGCTCCAATATTCTGAATCGGAGCGGCCCCCACCGTGCCGGGAATCAGAGACAGGTTTTCCAGACCATAGAGCCCCTGCTCTAACGTCCAGCGGACAAACTGATGCCAGTCTTCACCACCGCCAGCCGTGACTGAAACCGTGCCATCAACCTGATCCGATAGCTGTAAACCGCGAATCCGATTGACTATGACTAACCGATCAAGATCGGCTGTCAGAACCAGGTTACTGCCCCCACCGATCAGCAGTACTGGCAGCGTATGTTGCTGAACAAACGCCCGCAGAGCTGGCAACTGATCGACACTATCCAGCAACACAAAATAGCGCGCGGTGACATCAAAACCAAAACTGTTATAAGGCTTTAGAGAGACGTTTTCCTGAACCAGCAGGCTCATTGATTAAGCTCTTTAGCGATACGGTTCAACAAAGCCTCTGATGCCGCTTCAACCAGATCCAATACCTGGTCAAACCCGGACAACCCACCATAGTAAGGGTCAGGCACTTCCCGGACGGGGAGTTCAGCCAGATCAAGAAACAAGCCAAGATGCCCCTGATAACCTGCCGGGCAGATCGCTTTTAGCTCGCTCAGGTTTTCGTTATCCATCGCCATAATGTAATCATAATGATCAAAATCAGCAGCAATTGCCTGCCTGGCACGCAGATCACTCAGATCATACCCGCGCTGCAGGGCGGCGGCGGCAGAACGGTGATCAGGTGGGTTACCAATATGATAAGCCGCCGTTCCTGCCGAATCGATCTCGATCAGATGAGCCAGCCCCTGTTGCTCCACCAGTGTGCGGAAGACGCCGTGGGCTGTCGGCGAGCGACATATATTGCCAAGACAGACGAACAAAACCGATCTTTTATCCTGATATTTCAAAGCACTTATCTCTCACAATTAACGATGCGCAGATTTAACTGTTTCACTGCTGTTCATTATAAAACAAACTGTTGCAAAATGATTTGTCTGAAAAAGGATGAGATAAGTTCAAAAACAGCATAAAAAAACCGGCCTGTCATGACCGGTTTAGTGTGAAGCGCTCTTCAGTCAATCAGAGAACTGCCACCTCAGGAAAGCGTTTTGCGCAGCGCATCCAGCGCCTCGTTCAGTCGGGATGGAGAAGTGATCGCGGCAACAAACCGGTCTGGACGGACAATCACGATTTTATCCCGCGCCGTGGTAAACCAGTCAGCCAGTTCATTATCAACATCCTCAACACTCACCACACCCTCAGCCTGCAGTCGCTCATGATAGCTAAGCCCACTCTTGGAACGGTTCACCTGAATATAGCGGGTTTCCAATGCCCCCCAGAACGCTTTGTTCTCTTCAGAAACAAACTCCAGCGGATTACTACGATAACCAATCACCGAAAACCAGGGTCCCTGAACGTCATCAAACTTCTGTCGATTGCCCTGGGCATCCTCCACATCCGGCTGAATAAACAGTTTACCCACCTGAGTATCGGCATAGATCTCATCCGTTTCGTGATAAACGATCCCTTTAGTGACATGCGCCACCGGTTTAAATTTAAACTCAACCAGATGCTCACGCAGATTATTAACCGAATCCGATGCCTGGAAAATCCAGTCACGAATACCAGCCAGTATCGGGTTGGTCATCCCCAGTACCGCCCCCATGTTATCAGCCAGCGCAATCAGGTCAGTGGCATGTCCCCGGCGCTCTGTATCATAACTCTGCAGTACCGATACGGGGATACGCCCTTTCGCGGCGGCTGCCACTTTCCAGCCGATATTGACGACATCACGTAAGCCTGAGTTGAGCCCCTGGCCGGCCCACGGCGGCGTGATATGTGCTGCATCTCCGCAAAGCAATACTCGTCCCTGAGTGAACGTCGAGGCAACACGCGAGTTATGGGTATATGCCCGGATACGTACAATATCAAGATCATCGACCGCATCACCGATATGCTTACGAATCAGGCCGCGAATCAGGCTTTCTTCGCACATTTTCTCCTCATCCTCGCCCGGATGCAGCATAAACTCCCAACGCCGATACTGATAAGGCATATGGATGCAGACAAAGGGACGCTCCGGATCGGCATGCAGCGCAGTATATGGAGCATCAAGCTTGTCATTAGCCGCATCCACCACGACCCATTTTGCCTCATGAGTCAGACCCGTGTAATCAATATCAAGCTGTTTGCGAATTTCCGACCGGGCACCATCAGACGCGACCACAAATGCCGCTTCAAGGGTATAGGCCGAACCGCTGTTATCGCTGATTTCCAGTGTCACTTTATCAGCGTCCTGAGTAATGCTGGTCATTGTATGACCCAGTCGCAGATCAACACACTCATAGCGCTCCAGCCCCTCACGCAGCGTGACTTCGGTGAGCTGCTGCATGAAGATGTTACGCATTGGCCAGCCATATTTCGCGGTGGTGGGTTTAACCTCAGCAAAACAGACTCCTCGGGCGTTGTAATAACGCAGAGGGACATTGCGAATCATATCTTTCAGTGCGGGCTCTGCCAGGCCAACCCCCTGCAGCACCCGTACCGCCTCATCATCCATACCAACGGCTCGCGGGTAAGGTAAAATCTCTTCAGAGCTTTCTATGACGATGGTGTTGATCCCGTACAATCCCATATAGTTGGCCAGCGCAATACCGTTTGGCCCGCCACCGACGATCACTACTTCTGTTTTTTCAATAGTCACTATTATTCTCCGAAAACGTTTGCGTTATTTTTATGCTGCTAATTTAATCGCTCAGGCAGGTGCAGAGGCTCTCATCTCTGTATCACCCCTGACTTAATCAAATAGCGGTTCTAATTCGATCTCACGGCTGGGGGCATCAGCCGCCCTGAACCGGGCTTTTGCCCGCTCATCGTCATGATCCGTTTCGAGAAAGAACTCCAGCCGGTTGCCATCGGGGTCGGTGAAGTACAACCCCTTGCCAATTTCATGATCGGTAATTTTGACGATATCGACCTGTTTGCTCAGCAACATGCCGTACAGTTTGCGCAGGGTGGTCTCATCGCCGTCGATCTCCAGGCCATAGTGCTGCAGACCGAGGGTGCCACGCCCGGCTCCTTCCGGCGCCTTTATTAAAGCGATATCATGATGCTTCTCACCAAACCCCATCATGATCCAGTCGCCGTTATTACGGGCCACCTGTTCCATCCCCAGAATATCGGCATACCAGAGGGCTGATGCGTCAGGATCAGTCACCAACAGGGCGATATGGGTTCTGTTAACCTTAATATCCATAAGCACCTCTGTTACGACTTGAGAATAGACTGGTGCGCTACGGCGATCTCAGCTGTGGCGGGGGTCCACAAAACATCAGCGATCTCGCTGAAGTCGCGCCACTCTTTTTTCCACGACAGACCAGCTTTATCACTGGTAAACAGGTGACCATATTTAGTCCCCATCACCATCTGTTCAGGATTTGCCGGATTAACGTGAATTCCCCAGATGCAGGAGTTGGGCTGAACCGGCAACGGCAATACTTCCCAGGTCTGACAGGCATCGCGTGACACCAGTAACTGACTGGTGGTACCGGGAGTGCCATCAGAGATACTGACGTAGATCGTATCCTCAGAACCATGGGGTACTGCTGTGGCACGGGCATAGTACAAACCATATTCTGCGGTAGGATTCAGACCGGACCAGGTCATCCCCTCATCATGACTGGTGTAAATCGCATTCACGCAGACAACCACTACGACCTTGTCGCCATGATTGGGAAGCACATTAATATTGTGTATATCAGAGTTGAAATCCCATAACAGACGGTCATCGATACGCTCCCAGCTGTCACCGCCATCAACACTCTTGAACAGTCCGCCCTCTTCCAGTCCAAACCAGAGTTTATTACTGTCGGTAGGATCAAACGAAAACGCCAGCAAGCGGGGTTTATTAACACCGGCACAAAACTCAGGGATATCGACCGGAGCCCGATCCCAGGTTTTACATCCATCAGTCGTACGCCATAGCACCGCACGGGAGGGAGCGCCTGTACCGATAAAAATACGCTCAGGGTTTGCCGGATCGATCGCTACTTTCCAGACAGTCTGACCATTAAAAGGAGTATCGATATGATGCCAGTTCGCTCCGGCATCGCGGCTGATACACAAACCGGTATCGGTGCCAATATAGATTGTTTCAGGACTATCCGGGTGCATATCCAGAGAACGGGTAACCGCATCAAATTCAATGTCCTGTCCCAGACTGAGACGATGCCAGCTCTGACCATTATCAGAACTCTTTACAACGCCCTGCCCAGCTGTTGCTACCAGTAATGTTCCGCTCATTTTTTGCTCCTAGCTTCTATCGTATTGCAGCGTTATTAATCAGCTGTTTTCTATCAGAGAAAAGCTCACACTTGTGCAGAGCTTCACCCATCAACAATAAATCGGTTATTCTCGCTATTTGAAAATAACGCCAGCTAAAAAGAGAATTTCACTTTAGCTGATGTATTATTTTTCTCACATAAAGAGATATTACTGCAACAAAACAGATAGCATCGCTTTGTTACTATTGATCTGTCTCAATAAATGAGACTAAAGCGCAAAAAATGGCAGAAATTAAGAGCATCGGTTCAACGATCAACAAAACCCTCATTCGGCTGAATAACGATGATGCGTTAACAGGATGAAGGAAGCTAATAGAGGAAGCCCGGTATCGGGTAGGGGTAATGAGCAGAGATAAAAAGCTAGAAAGAATAGAAAGATAGCAGAAAAACTAATCCGCCCGGTCACTACAACAATAAAGCACGGGCGGATTACAGCAGAGCTATAGTCTTACTGTTTATAGTCTTACTGTTGAAACAGATGACGAATACGTTCCAGATCTTCCGGTGTATCAACACCCGCCGGTGGTAACTCATCCGCCTCTTCAACATGAATAACGGCGCCGTTCCACATCGCCCGTAACTGCTCCAGGCACTCGGTCTCTTCAATGGGGGCTGGTGCCCACTGAACAAAGTCATTCAGCAGTTTAACGCGGTATGCGTAGATACCGATGTGACGTTGAAAATTGACACCTGAAGGCATTAGTTCACGCCCGGACTGAGAGCCAAAAGCATCTCTGGGCCACGGAATGGGTGCCCGACTGAAGTAGAGTGCCCGTCCCCGGGAATCCGCCACAACTTTAACCACATTGGGGTTAAGGACAGACTCGATATCGTTGATCGGCTCACACAGTGTAGCAATGCTGGCTTCTGTGACTGCACTGAGGTTATGCGCCACCTGATTGATCACCCGGGGCGGAATCAGCGGCTCGTCCCCCTGTACATTTACCACAATATCATCGGCATAAAACCCCAGCGAATGAACCACCTCCTGCAGCCGGTCTGTACCGGAAGGGTGATCAGCAGAGGTCATGCAAACTTCGGCACCGAAGCCGCTGGCTGCATCCGCTATACGCTGATCATCGGTGGCGATAATAACCCGCTGCGCCTCGCTCTGCATGGCCCGCTCATAAACATGCTGAACCATCGGTTTACCGGCAATCTCCGCCAGAGGCTTGCCAGGAAAACGGGATGAGCCAAAGCGTGCCGGAATAACAACAGAAAAAGCCATCGCGTAACCTACTTCGCCAGACGTTCGTCAGTGGTCAGGGTGCGCGCTTCGCTTTCCAGCATTACCGGAATATCATCGCGAATCGGATACGCCAGACCTGAACTACGGCAGACCAGCTCGTTAGTCTCTTTGTTCCATTCAACCGGTGCTTTAGATACCGGACAAACCAGGATATCGAGAAGTTTTTTATCCATCGTTAATGCCTCTGTGTGACGTACTTTAATATTCGTTATCTGTGCGCTTACGCGCATCCAGCCAATCGCCAAGCAAACGGTCGAGCGATGCGCTGAAGCCATCTCCGAGCACCGCATTAACCTGAAGATACCAGGCATTGTTAAGTGCTATATGATCGCATTTTACCGCATCTTTTTCAGTCATTATCAAGGGTAGATGCTGATCAAAACACAGATCAGCGTCAGTATAGCGGTGATGGTCCGGAAAGGTGTGCAACAGCGGTTTAAATCCTAACCCGGATAGTGTATCGCTGAAACGAGCGGGGTTGCCAATGGCGGCAACGGCATTCACTTCTCGCCCCTGAGTCCAGCTATCGGCAGCAACAACATCAGTAACACCATCAGTAACAACGTCAGCAGCGTTTAACGACACCAGATCACCGGGCTGCAACGCCATGAGAAATGATTTCTCAGCATAATCAGCGTCAGGCAAAGAGTGTCGTGACTTACCATTGACGACGATGAGATCCACCTCATTCAAACGTTCTACCGGCTCCCGCAACGGACCTTCAGGTAAGCAGCGACGATTGCCAAAGCCACGGGCACCATCAATAACTGCAATCTCAATGCTTCGATTCAACGCATAATGCTGCAGACCATCATCGCTGATGATCAGATCACATTCGGTTTGTTCCAGTAATAACTTTGCAGCAGCGACACGATCAGGAGATATGACCAGCGCCACACCCGTGCGACGCACAATCATCAGCGGTTCATCACCCGCTTCTGAAGCCGATGAGGCTTTGGTGACAAAATAGGGAGTTGTCGGCGGTTCAGCCCGATACCCTCGGCTTATCACACCCGGTTTAAACCCCTGCTGACGCAGATATTGCACCAGCCAGATAACCAACGGCGATTTCCCGGTACCACCCACGGTAATATTTCCAACAACAATGACGGGCACCGGAGCGGTCCAGCTGTGACGCTGACCACTCTGGTATTGCTGTCGGCGACGCCGGGACAGTTGACGAAACAGCAGCTCCAGAGGACGCAACACCCTCAGCCAGGGACTGCCTTTATACCAGGCCTGTTCCAGCCCCATCGTTACTTCTCAGCCGGTTGCTGCGTCGTAATACTGAGTGCAGAAAATCCCAGCTTGCCGGCGACATCCATAACAGTAACAACAGACTGATGGGGGGTTTTAGCATCAGCAGAAATAATGAAAGGCAACTTACGGTTATCGCCGGCCTGGTCAATCAGGGCGCGACGCAGAGTTTCCGGCTGACTATTCAATAAGCTCTGGCCATTGACGGTAAAGCCGCCATCAACACCGATCAGCACTTCCAGCGCATCAGCCTGCGTTTCTGAAGCTTCGCCATCTGCCTCAGGCAGACTGATCTGCAGATGCGTTTCCTTGGTAAAGGTCGTCGATACCATAAAGAAGATCAGCAACAGGAACACCACGTCGATCAACGGCGTCAGGTTAACAGCAACCTCTTCTTTTGGCTTGCGCCTGAATTTCAATCGACTCATCGGTTACTCGAAATCCACTTCACGTTCACCGTGAACTACTTCAACCAGTTTTTGGCACTCCTGCTCCATCTCTATCAGAAGCGTTTCGACACGACGTTGAAAATAGCGATGAAATACCAGTGTTGGAATAGCGACCGACAAACCTGCAGCAGTTGTAATCAGTGCCTCGGAAATACCACCGGCGAGCACATTAGCATTACCGGTGCCCTGCAACATGATCTCAGCAAACACTTTAATCATACCGATAACGGTGCCCAGCAAACCTAACAGCGGTGAAATCGCTGCAATAGTGCCCAGCGAATTAAGAAACCTTTCCATCTGGTGCATTACGTGTTGCGCGGCTTCCTGAATACTCTCACGCATAATCTCGCGACCATGGTTAGAATTATTCAGCCCTGCGACCATAATCTGCCCTAACAAACTCTCATTACGAATCAGTTGCAACCGATCTGGCGTCATTTCGCCGTTGCGGACCAGCATCCACACTTCGGACAACAGATTAGCAGGTGATACCCGTTTCTTCTGTAATACCCAGAAACGCTCCAGACAGATCGCCAGAGACAATATAGAACAGGCGATAATCGGCACCATCAGCCAACCACCGGATTGAATCAACTCAAACACCAGCATTCCTCCTTAAAACTGGCCCATACTCTAGCATAGAGTCAACCGCCAGAGTAGTGATTAACCTTCTGACCAGTAACGCTTTTATGGCTATTAAACCTCTTATCAGACCCAGCTCAGTATTTTTATCAAACCACCACAATATAGCGACCAAGGCATCGGGATTAACAGGGAGAATGTTACAGCGTCTCATGGCTTACTTCATCTATCACTTCAGCACCCATGAGGTTTCATTGACAGATCTTTGATGCAGGCAATACTGTTATTTACCTTTTCTGCAACAAGAGCGGCCCTTCTACCCCCCATCCAGCTGAATGGACCTGCCAGCAATCCATTCTATCCACCCAGAACACGGCAGAAGCACAACACTACAGAAGACTCTCCCCCTGCTATGCGAACACCTATTATGTTAACTATATCCCAATGATTTAGCGTCTGTAGGCTGCCGTTTGCTGCAGATGATTACCTGGCTGACCAATAGCGCCTTTTTATGTCTCTGTACGCTTCAGTTAAACAGCGCCCTTCACTGCTATTAAGAAGCAGTGCCCCTTTGTCAGCCGTATTCAGCCAGTTCATCTGCAAATGGTCCAGCCGATCGGTGACAACCGTTGCGGGGTGGCCGTATGAATTATCAAACCCGGCACTAAACAGAACCCAGTCAGGCTGAAGCGCAGTCAGCCACTCATGATCGGTTGAGAAACGGCTACCATGGTGTGAAGCAACCAGCCAGTTTACCTGCAAGCCAGGATAATCACTGAGAATCTGATGCTCGACAGAACTCTCTATATCACCAGGAATCAAAACCGAGCAATGGTCCGATTGCACCAACAACACACAAGAACGATTATTTTCATTCACAGGCAGTGGCCGGACAGGTTGGATATAACTGAATCGAACTCCATCCCACTCCCATGTATCGCCCGATACACAAGGCTTAGCAAGGGTTCTGCGCTGTACGGCAGGACTACCCGAGTGCAGCTCAGCGACCACCAGAGAAGCAGCCACCGTCGGATAACCTCCCGCATGATCATTATCTTTATGACTGATAACCACACGATCAAGATGATTAATGCGGCGGCTTTGCAACAGTGGCAGCAGGGTAAAACGGGCCGTACTCCTGCCCTTAAAAGCAGCGCCGGTGTCAAATAACAACACCTTGCTGCGGGTCTCAAGCACGACAGCAAGCCCCTGACCGATATCGACAACAGAGGCCCGGAAATCGCCATGATCAATGACAGATTTTGGCTGAAAAATCACCACCGTGATAATAAACAGTGCAAAATAGCCCATACCAGTCCAACGCGGCAAGTTTAACAAGATTGCAGCCAGCAAGCCCAGACATACCGTTAAAAGAGAGGGACTACTGAAGAACAGACCAACCCCGTCCGGGGGCGTACAAAGCTGTAACAGGCTCCAGAAAGCATCCACTAATCCAGACAAAAATATGGCTCCGGCATCGGCGTTAACCAGACAAACCAGCAGTCCTGACAATACACCGGGAATAAGGATGAAACTTAGCAAAGGGATCGCCAGCACATTAACCAGCGGTGCAACCAGGGCAACCTGCCCCATCCAGAACAGCAACAACGGAAACAAACCAACGAATACCGCCCATTGAGTGGCAGCAATGGTCTTTACGCGTCCGCTATCCCGCTGCCCCGATACGATTAGCAATAACGCAGCCACAGCTGAGAAAGATAACCAGAAACCCGGCTGGTAGAAACTAAGCGGTTGCATCAGCAATACCAGCACCAAAGCTATCTGATAACGCTTCCAGACACCCAGATGACAATTCAATAAGGGCGGTAATAAAAGTGCCACAGCCATGACCAGCGCCCGTTGCGTAGGAATACTGAAACCCGCCAACAAGCCATAACACGTAGCCATGGCCAGTGCAGGAATTATCCTCCAGGCACGGATATCAGCAAAACCGTCCACTAAACGCGGCGCAAACCACTGCACAACCGTTTGAACGACCCAGCCGATCCAATAGCCTAACATGCAGGCTATTGCGATATGCAAACCACTGATGACGACCAGATGTACTGTTCCCGTCTGCCGTAACACTTGCCACTGCTGATCATTTAACCCCTGTTTATCACCTAGCAGCAGCGCTCTGATGGTCGCATCAACCTCAGGCTCCAGTGGTAACTGGCTCAGCCAATGACGAACCTGATATCTCAGATACTCTATCCGAAAACGGTTGCCTGCCCCGGCTTCGCGACTTAATCGGGCGCTCAGTATATAACCGCGCCCATTAACACGATTCGCAAATAGCTGTGTTTCGTAATCGCTGGCCCCCGGATTCATCAATCCCCGGGGCGGTTTCAATCGAACACGAAGCTGCCACGCCTGACCGGGAATGATCTCTGCTTCAGGGTTATACCAACTTAATTGCAAAGACTTAAGATTAACCCCGGGTATTTCCGGAGAATATTGATCCACTTCAAAACTGAAGCGCACCATTCCCTGACGGTATTCAGGCAAGCGACTCACGACTCCTCTGATATTTAACACCTGGGCCGGCATATTCATGGGCATTCGCTGACTCAGATTGAGATAGCCCCAGCCTGATGCAAATACACATCCGAATAAAACCCCGCAACCTGAAGCCGTATACCCAGGGCTAACCAGCGCCCTGTAACTGGTAACAAACATAACAGTAAAGCGACAATAAGCAGTGCGAGAGATAAGTAAGAAAGCAGCTGGGGCAGGCACGCAACCAGCAATACACCCAAAGCGAGACCAATCATCCATGATTTCCGGTTGGCTTAACGGTTTTAAGGGGGCATAATTAACCCCTCCCATCAGCTAACTATAGTTTCTCCCTGATGCCGCGCAAACTTATCAAGAAATTTATGCCTGACGAGCGTAAGCTCAAATCCAATCGCTACCTTAGTTGGTTGGGCAGTCATATACATGACCCAAACCTCTGGCACCTGTCCCGCAAGTCTGTGAGCAAAGCCTTTTTTGTCGGGCTATTCTGTGCATTCATCCCGTTGCCATCACAAATGCTGATTGCTGCGGTTATCGCTCTGTTTGTGCGCAGCAATCTGCCGATCTCTGTCAGCCTCGTCTGGCTGACAAACCCGATCACGATCCCCCCCATGTTCTATTTCGCCTACTGGATTGGCACGCTGATTCTGGGTGTGGATGTTGTTGCGATCGATTTTGAACTGAGTATGGCGTGGATTAAAACAGAACTTGACCATATCTGGTTGCCATTACTGGTGGGGTCAATGGTCTGCGGAATTGTCAGTGGCAGCCTGGGCTATTTTCTGATGCAACGCTTCTGGGTATGGCACGTCAACAAAAGCTGGCGTAATCGCAAGAAGCGTAAATTGTTACTACGTAAGATAAAACAGGCGATCGTGCCGCAGGAAAGTGATAAGAACAGTGACGCAGATGAGGATGACAGAGCCTCAACGACAACGGCGGAACGCGCCCCTGATACAGATAGCAAAAAGCCGGAATAAACTCCGGCTTTTTTACGTCATCTCAGACAAACCTGGTCGCTACGATCACAGCGTTATTGGTTGCAGTAAACCATCCTTTAATTCGACGACCCTTTCCTGACGTTCAGCCAGTTGAAGATCATGGGTTACCACGACAAAAGAGATGCCAAACTCAGTATTAAGCTTATCCATCAAAGCCTGAACTTCCTGTCCGGTTTGACGGTCCAGATTACCCGTCGGCTCATCCATAAGAACACAGGCAGGATTAGTCACCAGCGCCCGGGCAATCGCCACCCGCTGACGCTCACCACCACTGAGCATGGAGGGTTTATGTTCAAGGCGATGCGACAATCCCACTGAATTCAGTATTGCCGCCGCCTGCTCACGTACTGACCTGATCGTTTCCCCCCGGATCAGCAGCGGCATCGCCACATTTTCAACAGCAGTGAATTCTGCTAACAGGTGATGAAACTGATAAACAAACCCCAGCGAACGGTTGCGTAGTTTGGCACGTTCCTGCTCACTGATCTCAAACAGCGACTGATCATCAACCCGCACATCACCAGCACTCGGAAGATCAAGCCCGCCAAGCATATTCAGCAGGGTACTTTTACCAGACCCGGAGGTGCCGACAATCGCCAGGGTTTCCCCCCGCTTCACATCCAGCTCAACGCCACGCAAAACCTCAACGACAACCTCTGCGTCACCATAATGCTTTTTCAGGTCGATGCATTGGAGTACCAGATCACTCATAACGCAATGCCTCCGCTGGTTGTGTTCGCGAAGCGCGCCAGGCCGGATAGATGGTTGCCAGAAAACTAATCCCCAGAGCCACTGAGATAATCACCAGGACATCACCTGACTGCAACTGTGAAGGCAGGTAACTGATAAAATAAACATCAGCACTGAGGAACTGTATCCCGAAAGTATGCTCTACCCAGGCGATCAGATCAGTGATGGTTAATGCCAGAACAATGCCCAGAGCAGAACCCAGCAACGTCCCCATCACCCCGATAACCGTCCCCTGCACCATAAAAATACGCATGATACAGCCCGGTGTTGCGCCCAGGGTTCTGAGGATAGCAATGTCGCCTTTTTTGTCGGTGACCACCATCACCAGTGTCGACACAATATTAAACGCCGCAACAAATACGATCAGGAAGAGCAACAGTCCGATCATCTTTTTTTCCAGCTGAATCGCCTGAAACAGATTGCCATGGGTACGGGTCCAGTCACTGGCACGGTAAAACCCACCCAGATCAGCAACAATCTGTTTGATTCGACGGGGAGCTTCAAAGAGATTATTAAACTCAAGACGAATACCGTCGACACCACTGGCCATCCGCTTAATCCTTGCCGCATCGTCGATATTGATATAAGCCAGACTTGCATCCAGCTCAGCGCCGACTTCGAATACCCCCACCACAGTGAAGCGCTTCAATCGTGGAATAATACCTGCAACGCTGATGGATGCCTCAGGCAGCACCAGAGTGACTTTATCACCAATCCCGACACCCATTGAACGGGCCAGCAATGCTCCCAGAACAATGCCGTAGCTTTTCGGTTGCAACGCGTCCAGACTGCCTGACTTGATATGCTGGCCGAGGATCGATATTTTTTGTTCCAGTGTCGGGTCGATACCATTGATCAGCACGCCACGCACAACACCACGATTCGTTAGCATCCCCTGTGCCTGAATGAAAGGCGCAGTACCAATAATACCAGGCTGTTGGTTTACCTTGCTGGCAACGTCCTGCCAGTTTTCCAGTGGCTTGCCGTAGTCCGATATCGTGCCATGGGGAACCATCCCCAGAATACGCTCTTTCAATTCCCGGTCGAAACCATTCATGACCGACAGTACAACGATCAGCGCCGCGACACCCAGCATCAGTCCCAGCATCGAAACCAGCGAGATAAATGAGATAAAATTATTGTTACGCTTGGCCGCAGTATATCGCAGGCCAACGTAAAGCGAGAATGGTCTAAACATGGGCCGAATTAAATCACAGACTGGTGAATTTCTCTAACAAAATCAGAATAATATTCGTTATACTCAGTGAATCTGAACATTTGCGAGGGCATTATTTTGAATCAGGAACGCCGTCAATATTTCCGCATCTTTGGCAAGGTCGCCGTTGACTATAAAGTCCTCACCGAAGATGAGATGTGTCACAGCCGTTTGCCTTCGCAATTTGAGGTATCGCATTTCTTTTTACTGCTTACCGAACTCCAGTCATATGGGCACGATAGCAATTACCAGCTGCGTAAGATCGCCCAGAAAGATCCGCTGGTGGCGTCCTTCCTTGAAAACATGAACAACAAGATCGATGCCATCGCCCACGCGATCGCCAAAAGCGATGTTGAATTCGAAAATCTGACAACTCAGACAATCAATCTGAGTGAGGGAGGGATGAGTTTTAGCAGTAAAGAGCCTATTCCACTCAACACCTATCTGGCACTGAAAGTGGTTTTTGAAGAAACATACACCGGCTTACTGCTTTATGGTCAGGTGCTGTACTGTGGTGAACAGGAAGACGGCCAGTACAAAATAGGCATCGAGTTCAGCGATATGCCTGAAAGCAGCCGGATGATCGTTGCCCGTTACATTCTCACCAGCCAGGCACGTGATCGACAGCAAAGTGATGAGCAGTACTAGCGCAACCGAGTTGATCGAAAGCCTGAATCAACTTCAGCAGGAACTACTCAGCTTTTCCGCTCTGCTACAACAAAGCACACTACCCTTCTGGCTTCCCGGCGAAACGGCAACAACACTACAACAGGCAGCAATGCTGTACACCGATATCTGGTATCGGGACGGTCAGGATGGCCGTACAACAATAAGCCAGCACGGTCTCATTGGTGCAACACCCGAATTAATCGAAGCCACTCACAGACTCAACCGTGCGAAAGCTGATTTTCAGCACCTGGCGACACAATATCGCTTAAGTGAATCATCTCAACTGCAACGCGAACTACACAAAAGAAGTGAAACCATTGCAGGCCTTTTGCATCGTCAGGGCGCCTCAAGAATTCATCTAAAGCAATGCTACCGCCAGATCCCCGTTTTTGATACCTGCCCCACCAAAGTTGGCTTCAGCTGGTACACCAGTGGCCGGAGCATCTGTAAACTGACGCCTGAAGAAGCAGAAGAGAAGCTACTCAGGATGGATACGAGCCAGCCTCATATACAGATGCAACTGGAAGCGGTTGGCAAACTTCGCCCAGGGGATATGCTGGCACAAGTACAGAAGCAGGTGCCTGTTATGCGCGCCAATCCGGTCTGGAAGCAGCAGGACAACACACTACGCAAAGCACAAAATACATCACTACCGATTATTATCGCGCTGAACAGTGATAATCCAAACCTGCCCGCGTATAATGAGCCACCGCTTAATCCTCCCGAAGCTCGCAGCCGGGTGGAACGCAGTGATCTGAAAATTGATCCACTACCGTTTCTGCCAAGCATCAGAGCACACCGATACCTTGGATAATGACCCTATGTCCGAACACTCTGCTAACCGTACTGATAAAAACACGGTGATCCACTCACACAACAAATTACTCCATCACATAGGCACCGGTGTTGGTTTACTGTTCCTGGTTGGCTTTTATCTGCTAATGGAAAAATCCGGCTTTTATGCCTGGGTAACCGCACAGGTCCCAACAGAGTATACAGGTGCCGGTCTTATGCTCGGCATTATCATCGGTATGACTCCGGCATTTTTTATCTGGAAACACTATAACCGCTGGATGGAAAGAAAGCTGGGTGTCACTGGCAAGTATTATGAAGATGGATTTTATAAAGACCCGGAAAAACCAGACAAGTAACAATAAAGAGCATAAAAAAAACCGCCTGAATGGCGGTTTTTTTCGTTCATCACTCCATTAAAGATTGGAGATACGGTTCAAACCCGCAATGGCAGCAACCCGATAAGCTTCAGCCATGGTTGGATAGTTGAAAGTAGTATTGACGAAATAATTGATCGTATTCGCCTCCCCCGCCTGATTCATAATCGCCTGGCCGATATGTACGATCTCTGACGCCTGATCACCAAAACAGTGAATACCAAGAATCGCTAATGTTTCACGATTGAACAGAATTTTCAGCATACCAACAGGCTCACCCGAGATCTGCGCCCGGGCGGTATCTTTAAAAAATGCCTGGCCAACTTCGTAAGGCACTTTTTCTTCTGTCAGCTGCTCTTCAGTTTTACCGATAGAGCTGATCTCAGGGATGGTGTAGATACCCGTTGGGACATCATTGATATAGCGGAAGTCGTCAGCATTGAGCATATCAGATGAGGCGGCACGGCCCTGGTCAAGGGCAGCCGATGCCAGTGCAGGCCAGCCTATGACATCACCACAGGCATAGATCCCTTCAGATTTTGTACGATAATGCTCATCAACCTCAATCTGGCCACGACCGTTAGCTTCAAGGCCGATATTTTCAAGCTTGAGCATATCGGTGTTACCGCTACGGCCGTTACACCAGAGGAAAGCATCCGCCCGGATCATTTTGCCTGATTTAAGTGTCAGCGTTACACCGCGCTCATCAGCCGCCACTTTGTCATACGCTTCGTTATGTCGGATCTTTACCGCATTATTACGCAGATGATAGCTCAGGGAGTCAGAGATCTCCGCATCAAGAAAAGACAGCAAGCGTCCCATTGAGTCAATCAGATCAACTTTAACCCCCAGGCCACTGAAGATCGATGCATACTCTGAACCGATAACCCCGGCACCATAAATAATCAGGGTACGGGGTGTATGACTCAGCGTCAGAATAGTATCGCTGTTGTAGATACGGGGATGGGTAAAATCGATATCATCAGGCTTATAGGGACGGGAGCCCGTCGCAATAATGATGTTTTTAGCCCGCAGGGTTTCATTACCCTTAACCGTGCCGCAAACCAATACGGTGTTTTTATCGACAAACTCAGCTTCACCAAAAAACAGATCAATACGGTTGCGGGCATAGAAGTTAGTGCGCATCATCACCTGATTGGAGATCACTTTTTCGGCGCGCTTTAATACTTTAGGAAAAGAAAACCAGCGTGGCTCACCAATGTCACGGAACATAGGGTTGGTATTAAACTCGATGATCTGCTTAACCGAGTGACGCAGCGCTTTGGATGGAATAGTCCCTTTATGAGTACAATTACCACCCACTGAGTCCTGAGACTCAATAACAGCAACACGACGCCCCTTCTTCGCTGCATTCATGGCAGCGCCTTCACCGGCAGGACCGGATCCGATTACAATGACATCATAGTCATATACAGCCATCACATTCCCCTATTACCTGTTAATGATTCACTTGTTATATCTGACACTCTGCTCAGCTATGATACCGACTAAGCTCAATGATAAATTAATCTTTAGACTGACCAGCCGATTTAGCGTCATATGCCAGCTCAGCTAACTCTTCTTTACGTGTCTGCTTATCCTGCTCTTCGTCACACTTATTCTGATCACCACCACAGATAGGACACTCTTCATCTATGCCGACCGCAGCCAGACCGCCACAGGAACCTGCAATCGGCTTGCGCCCCATAATAACGCCGATAGACATAGCCGCTATCACCAGCCCCAGAACAATAAACGTTAAAATCATAGTACTCATAAAACCTCCTTACTCCACCAGGTAATTAGCAAATCCCGGCGTCATTTTCTCAATAAAGCCATCGTCAGACTTTATTATCAGTAATGCTTCAACCCCCTGCTTTTCAGCATAAGCCTCTGCTTTATCAGGACCCAGCACCATCATTGCTGTCGCCAGGGCATCAGCCCTTGCACAATCTGCTGCTAATACCGTAACAGAAGCTAACCGGTGACTGATAGGTTTACCGGTAGCAGGATCTATCGTATGAGAAAACCGGATACCGTTTTCCTCAAAATAATTTCTATAGTCACCCGATGTTGCTATACCAACATCCCTGACCTCAATTATATGCTGCACCTTACGCTCACCAGCAAGCGGGGCTTCGATAGCAATTTTCCAGTGGCTGCCGTCGGGCTTGTTACCCCGGGCTCTGAGTTCACCACCCACCTCTACCAGATAAGCGGTAATCCCCTCACTCTCAAGAAGCTCAGCCACTTTATCTACACCATAACCTTTAGCGATGGCAGACAGATCAATATAAACATTACGTTCCCGGCGTAGCTGCTTCCCGGAAAGCTTAATATAATGATAGCCTACCCGCTGGCGCAGCTGTTCTATCTCTTCATCAGCCGGCGCATGGATCACCCGGCCATCCGGACCAAAGCCCCACAGATTAACCAGCGGCCCAACGGTGACATCAAATGCACCTCCCGAAGACTGGCTAATCTCTAATGCTTTATTTAATACCTCAGCAAGCCCCTCAGACAGCGTCACCGATTCGCCTGCTGGCATCCGGTTGATACGGCTAAGTTCAGAATCCTTCTGATAGGTAGACATGCTGTCATTTACGTCAACCAGAAGCTGGTTGATCTTTGCAGGTAACGCCTCATCAACAGCATCATCAACAGAGACCCACTTCACGGTGAAGCTTGTCCCCATCGTTGGCCCCTGATAGGCAACAATTGCAGGTTCTTTACTACACCCTGACAACAGGGTAAACAATAGAAACGAAACGGCCAGCAGCAAAGCTGCCGGCCGTTTAGAAGTTAGTCCGGTTACATCAGACATCAATTATCAACCACCAAAATCATCAAGATAGATATTCTCGCGCTCAACACCCAGATCAAGCAGCATCTGGATGACAGCGGAGTTCATCATGGGCGGTCCACACATGTAGTATTCACAATCCTCAGGCGCTTCATGGTCCTTCAGATAGTTTTCATACAGTACATTGTGAATGAAGCCAGTTTTACCTTCCCAGTTATCTTCAGGTTGTGGATCAGACAATGCCAGATGCCACTCGAAGTTGTCGTTTTCTTCCTGAAGCTTATCGTACTCTTCATTGTAGAAGCACTCACGCAGTGACCGTGCACCATACCAGAAAGAGATCTTACGCTTAGAGTGCAGACGCTTCAGCTGATCGAAGATATGCGAACGCATTGGCGCCATACCGGCACCACCGCCGATAAAGACCATCTCGTTATCGGTGTCTTTGGCGAAGAACTCACCAAATGGTCCGTAAACGGTAATCTTATCACCGGGCTTCAGGCTGAAGACGTATGACGACATGATGCCTGGAGGCACATCAGTACCCGGGGGTGGAGAAGCGATACGAATGTTGAACTTAACAACACCCCGCTCTTCCGGGTAGTTAGCCATGGAGTATGCACGAATAGTGTTTTCAGACACTTTCGACACATAACGCCACTGATCAAACTTATCCCAGTCACCGCGATACTCTTCTTCAATATCGAAGTCTTTGTAGTGCACTTCGTGCGGAGGACATTCAAGCTGAACATAACCACCGGCCCGGAAATCCACGTTCTCGCCTTCAGGCAGACGCAGGGTCAGCTCTTTGATGAACGTAGCAACGTTCGGGTTGGATTCAACCGTACATTCCCACTTTTTAACACCAAAGATCTCTTCTTCCAGTTCGATATTCATGTCCTGCTTGACAGAGACCTGACAAGACAGACGCCAACCCTCTTTCGCTTCACGCATCGTGAAGTGAGATTCCTCAGTTGGCAGCATTGAACCACCACCATCAAGCACCTGACACTTACACTGGGCACAGGTACCGCCACCACCACAGGCAGAAGGTACAAAGATACCCGCATTAGACAATGTCTGAAGCAGCTTATCACCGGCAGGAACGGTAACGCTCTTATCCGGATCATCATTAATGGTGATGGTGACATCACCACTGCTTACAAGTTTTGAACGGGCTGCCAGAATTACCGCGACCAGTGCAAGCACTACCGCGGTAAACATGACAACGCCGAGAACGATTTCTGCATTCATTAGCTTAATCCTTCTTTAGTTGATCATGCGACAGCAATTACAGCTGCACGCCGGAGAATGACATGAAGCCCAGAGACATCAGACCAACAGTAATGAAGGTGATGCCCAGGCCACGCAGACCTTCCGGTACGTCGCTGTATTTAAGTTTTTCACGGATACCTGCCAGGGTGGCAATTGCCAGCGCCCAGCCAACACCCGCACCCGTACCATAGACAACAGACTCACCGAAGGTATAGTCACGCTCTACCATGAACAGTGCAGCACCCATGATGGCGCAGTTCACCGTAATCAGCGGCAGGAAGACACCCAGCGCGTTGTACAATGCAGGTACATACTTATCCAGGAACATCTCGAGAATCTGTACAATCGCAGCAATTACACCGATATAAGAGATATAGCCCAGGAAGCTCAGATCAACTTCAGGGTAACCGGCCCAGGCCAGCGCCCCTTCACGAAGCAGCAGATTGAATATCAGGTTATTGATCGGTGTTGTGATAGCCAGTACCACAATAACCGCAATACCCAGACCGATAGCCGTCTGTACCTTCTTAGAGATTGCCAGGAATGTACACATCCCCAGGAAGAAGGCCAGCGCCATGTTTTCAACGAAAATCGCCTTAACAGCAAGGCTGATATACTGTTCCATTACACAGCCTCCTTCTGAGAGTTCTTAGCAATCTCGAACTCAGGCGCTTCAACCTGATCCTTCTTAAAGGTACGGACCAGCCAGATAAACATACCAATGATAAAGAATGCACTCGGTGGTAACAGCAGCAGACCGTTAGCCTGATACCAGCCACCATCAGTGACCAGTGGCAGGATCTCGATGCCAAACAGTTTACCGGCACCAAACAGCTCACGGATAGTACCGACAAACATCAGTACTACACCGTAACCCAGACCGTTACCGATACCATCCAGGAAGGAGATCATCGGAGGGTTCTTCATCGCAAACGCTTCAGCACGACCCATAACGATACAGTTGGTAATGATCAGACCCACAAACACTGACAGCTGCTTAGAGATATCGTAGGCATAGGCTTTCAGTATCTGGTCTACCACGATTACCAGAGAGGCGATAATCGCCATCTGACAGATGATCCGGATACTACTCGGCATCTGATTACGGATAATCGAGATAAACAGGTTGGAAAATGCAGTTACAACCGTTACAGCCAGCGCCATAACAAAGGCTGTGCCCAGGTTTGAGGTTACCGCCAGCGCGGAACAGATACCCAGGATCTGCAGACCGATCGGGTTATTGTTAAAAATCGGCCCTATCAGGACATCTTTAACTTGAGACATAGTTTACGCCCCCCCTGCTTTCAGATTTGACAGAAATGGCGCATAGCCATCTTTACCCATCCAGAAGTGAACCAGATTCGTGACACCACGGCTTGTCAGGGTCGCCCCGGATAAACCATCAACCTGGAACTTGGCTTTAGGTGAAGCCGGATCAACACTACCTTTAATCAGCCCCAACTCAGGCTTCATAGAACCTTTCGGGTAAACCTGTTTACCCGGCCACAGTGCTTTCCAGCTTGGGTTATCGACTTCGCCACCCAGACCCGGTGTTTCTGCATGGGAATAGAAACCCAGACCTACCACCGTATTCAGATCAGATTCCAGCGCCAGGAAACCGTACAGGGTAGACCAGAGTCCATAACCATGAACCGGCAGGATAATTTTGTCAAAACCCTTAGGAGAATCACTTTTCACCAGATACACAGGCATAACCTTCGCCTGATACTTGATTGAAGCGGTATCCTCTGCACGGCTTAAGCGAATCCCTGTATCAGGCTCTTTAGCAGCCTTACGGGCATCGTAGCGAGCCGGATCATCTACTTGTGTAAACTTACCGGAACGCAGATCGACAAAACGCTTTTCGATCAGTTTATCGAAGATAGCCTGAACATCCTTGCCCTGAGACGGAATACCGGCGGCAGCCAGAATATTGGTCTGACGGTCAAGGTTCTTATTTGCAATCTGTTTTGGTTTCAGTAGCACGGCTGCTGCAGATACAACTACAGAGCAGACTACACACAGCAAAACAGCTACGGTAATCGTTCTACCGATAGAATCTTTACTCGCTGACATTGCGCATCGCCCTCCGCTTGATATTTGCCTGCACGACAAAATTATCGATCAGTGGGGCAAACAGGTTACCGAACAGAATTGCCAGCATCATCCCTTCTGGGAAGGCTGGGTTTACCACACGGATCAGAACTACCATTACCCCGATCAGAGCACCGAAGTACCACTTACCAGTATTGGTCATCGAGGCGGAGATAGGATCGGTAGCCATAAAGAACATACCGAACGCAAAACCACCCAGAACCATATGCCAGTAAAACGGCAGAGAGAACATAGCATTAGTTTCAGAACCGATGATATTCAGCAGCGTCGCCATGACAGTCATGCCCAGGAAGACACCTGCGACAATCCGCCAGGCAGCAACTTTAGCAAAGAGCAACACCAGACCACCCAGCGCGATTGCAAAGGTAGACACCTCACCAACAGACCCCTGAATGTTACCGATAAAGGCATCAAACCAGGTAATGTTCTGCGCCAGAATAGCATCGACACCGCCAGCAGCAGCCAGCCCCAGAGGCGTAGCACCTGAGAACCCGTCAACCGCCGTCCAGATCGCATCACCTGACATCTGCGCAGGATAGGCGAAGAACAGGAAAGCACGACCAGTCAGTGCAGGGTTAAGAAAGTTTTTACCGGTACCACCGAAAACTTCTTTACCAATGACAACACCGAAAGTGATACCCAGAGCAACCTGCCATAACGGGATGGTGGGCGGCAGAATCAGAGCAAACAGAATAGAAGTTACAAAGAACCCTTCGTTGACTTCATGTCCGCGCTTCATCGCAAACAACACTTCCCAGAAACCACCCACAATGAAGGTAGTCATATAGATAGGCAGCCAGTAGGCAGCACCGTGGATCAGATTATCCCACAGACTATCCGGATTAAAGCCGGTCAGAGCACCAGCAATTGCCCCCTGCCAGGTGGTTGGTTCCGTAATCCCCATCGCAGCCATGGCAGTATTTGCCTGAAAGCCGACGTTATAAAGACCAAAGAAAACCGCTGGAAAGGTACACATCCATACCAGGATCATAATCCGCTTAAGATCGACAGCATCACGCACGTGAGCAGCCGACTTAGTTACATGACCCGGCGTGTAAAAAATAGTATCCGCAGCTTCATACAGCGCATACCAGTTTTCATACTTACCGCCTTTATGGAAATGCGGCTCCATTTTATCAAGAATATTTCTTAAGCTCATGATCAGGCCTCTTTCTCGATACGCGTCAGATTGTCGCGAAGAATCGGGCCGTACTCATATTTGCCAGGACAGGCAAATGTGCACAGCGCAAGGTCTTCTTCGTCCAGCTCAAGACACCCAAGTTCCATCGCATGAACAATGTCCCGGGTTACCAGAGCACGCAACAGCTGCGTAGGAAGAATATCCAGCGGCATTAACCGTTCAAACTGACCCACGGGTACCATCGCCCGCTCAGAACCGTTTGTAGTGGTCGTGAAGTTAAACTTCTTCGACGGACTCAGCATGGAGGCAAACATATTAAGAACAGAGAACTTTTCAGTACCTGGAGCAATCCAGCCTAACAACTCACGCTGATTCCCCTCTTCCAGTACAGTCACCTGACTGGCATAGCGACTCAGATAACCCAGAGGCCCTTCAGAGGTACGGCCATTCCAGACAGAACCACTGATAACACGATTGTTTGTGCCTTCAGTACGGCCTGCCAGCAACTCATCCAGACTGGCACCCATGCGGGTACGCATCAATACGGGTTGCTTAACCTGTGGACCCGCTACCGATACAACACGATCGGTGAATAACTCACCGGTTGTAAACAACTTACCGAACGCAATAACGTCCTGATAGCCGATAGTCCAGACAGTTTTAGACGCTGATACCGGATCCAGAAAATGGATATGGGTACCGGCATTACCTGCCGGATGCTTACCGGCAAACTCTTCGACTGTTACGCCATCAGCTGTCGGTATAGTTGCGCCGTCAGCTTTACACAGGAACACTTTCCCTTCGGTCAGACGCGTCAATACTGTCAGACCATTGACAAAGGCTTCTGTCTGCTCCGCGATAACCACTTCCGGATTTGCGGCCAGAGGATTTGTATCAATCGCTGTCACAAAAATTGACGCAGGCTGTGTGCCCGGTTGTGGCACTTTGCTGAATGGACGTGTACGCAGCGCGGTCCAGGCACCGGATTTAACCAGATTATCCTGAACCTGCTCAGCTGTCAGCGAAGACAACTCAGACACGTCATATTTTGAAAATTGTTCTGCTTCATTGCCATCTATTTCAACAACAACCGACTGCAGAACACGTCGATCACCACGGTTGATCTCTTTAATCACACCCGCAGCTGGTGCTGTAAAATCAACACCTTCCGTTTTCTTATCGGAAAAGATCACTTGACCGAGTTTTACCCGATCTCCCACCTTGACCCGCATCGTAGGCTTCATGCCTGGATAATCGAAGCCGATCACGGCGACAGACTTAACCTCAACAGCTGCCGAAACAGTCTGTTCAGGTGCGCCTGCTATAGGTAGATCCAGACCCTGTTTGATCTTGATCATCCGCCTCACCCAATCTGTATTATAATTTTTTCAGGACCCCCTCCCGCAGAGTGCTATGCCTCAAACTCTGCAACACTGTCCCCTGATGTCACAAACCAAAGCAAAAACTCTACCCAGGACGGGATAACCCCAACCCAAAAACCGGTTAAGTATAAAGATCGGGAGGTAATTTTTCTACAAGAGCGACACCTAAAGGATGCTTTTAGGTCACTATTAGCAAAACATAAATAGAACTTTATGATCTAAGAATAGAACTTTTTATAATATAAATAAAAAACCAATAAAAAACCGCCCCTTAGGGCGGTTTTCTTAGCCTAAAGTCTTATTAAACTTTGGCTTTCGGGAATGCTGGCAAAGTACACTTAGCCATGCGCTGAGCCATGCGGATCACCTGACAACTATAGCCAAATTCATTGTCATACCACACATACAGGACACAACGATTACCTTCAGCAATCGTCGCCAGCGCATCAACGACACCGGCAGCCCGCGAGCCCACAAAGTCAGAAGAAACCGCTTCAGGAGAGTTACTGTAATCGACCTGTTTCTGCAACGGAGAGTGCAGTGCAATATCACGCAGATATTCGTTCAGCTCTTCCTTATTCGTCTGTGCATCCAGGTTAAGATTCAGAATCGCCATGGAGACGTTAGGGGTAGGTACACGAATCGCATTACCGGTCAGTTTACCTTCCAGCTGAGGCAGGGCTTTAGACACCGCTTTCGCAGCACCGGTCTCAGTGATAACCATGTTCAGACCTGCAGCACGACCACGACGATCACCCTTGTGGTAGTTATCGATCAGGTTCTGGTCATTGGTATACGCATGAACCGTTTCAACATGACCATTGGTAACACCATACTTAGCATCAATCGCCTTCAGAACTGGTGAGATAGCATTAGTAGTACAGGAAGCCGCTGACAGAATCTTATCGCTATCATCGATATCGCCATGGTTAACACCCATCACGATATTTTTAATGCCTTTACCCGGAGCCGTCAGAGCAACCTTCGCAACACCTTTAGATTTCAGGTGCAGAGACAGGCCAGCTTCATCGCGCCAGATACCGGTGTTATCCAGCACCAGTGCGTTATCAATACCATACTGAGTGTAATCAACCTGATCAGGACCATCAGAGTAGATAACCTTGATCAGGTTACCGTTGGCGATGATCGCCTGATTTTCTTCATCCACCTGAATGGTACCGCGGAACGATCCATGAACAGAGTCGCGACGCAGCAGGCTGGCACGCTTTTCAAGATCATTAGACGCTTTACCTTTACGCACAACAATTGCGCGCAGGCGCAGAGACTGACCACCACCGGTACGCTCAATCAGCAAACGCGCCAGCAAACGGCCGATACGACCAAAACCATAAAGAACAACATCGGTAGGCTCTGCTGCTGCACCACCGATCGCAGGCGCCAGCTCAGCGGCAAGAAAATCTTCTAACGACGCGCCATTGGCTTCCTGCTGATATTTAACAGCCAGCTTGCCCAGATCCACATGAGCATTCTTGACATCAATTTTATCCAGCGCTTTCAGAATAGGATGGGTATCACAAACGGACAACTCCTGCTCTTCAACCTGACGCACAAAGCGGTGCGCTTTTATAACATCAACGACTGAACGCTTAATGATAAGACGACCATATACAGAAGTCTCTACGTTCTTGTCACGGTATAAACGACCAACTAAAGGGATCATCTCTTCAGCTAATGCTTCGCGACCTTTCCAGTCAGCTAACACTTTATCTTGGCTCACGGCTCACTCCAAAAGGTAGTAGTCAATATAACACTCTATTTTTGCTGGGCCGCATTATCACCTTTTAGCCCCCACTGAGCAAATCAGAAACACTACTCTTTAGGGTTAGATGACAGATTAATGTTACAAATATGGCGATTCAAGACAAATACCTGCCCTCTCAGGACAGCAACAATATGGGGTGTACTTTTGCCGCACGCTCCGTAAGATAAGCGACCAGCCCCGTCTTAGCGCTTCATAATCAGAAGCAGGCATCAGTTCATGGAGTTTGTTGTCAGTGTTTAAACAAGAATATCAGCTACCCCGTTCAGCCGGTGATCTCCGTCGGATCGGAAACATCTCCGGCAGCGGCCGGGGCATGCTTGCAACGGAAATTGCCGACCAGCACACCGGATTGATACTTTGCATCACTAATGACAGTGACAGTGCTACCCGCCTTGAATCTGAGATTCGTTTTTTTGCCAATAACAGCATCGAATGCATGCTGTTTTCTGACTGGGAAACCCTGCCTTACGATAATTTTTCACCGCATCAGGATATCATCTCACAACGGCTGAACACCCTGTTCAGGCTACCACAGATGCAGCGCGGCGTTCTGATTATCCCCGCCAGCACACTGATGCAGCGCGTTGCACCCCAGCGTTTTCTCGATGGCAATTCACTCATTCTTGACCAGGGGCAGGCCTTCAATCTCGAAGAGATGCGCCACAAGCTGACGGATGCCGGCTACCACCTGACTGAAACGGTCTATCAGCATGGCGAATATGCCATCCGTGGCTCAATCATCGATATCTTCCCGATGGGAAGTACAGTTCCTTATCGCATCGAACTGTTTGATGATGAAGTCGATACTCTGCGTAGCTTCGACCCCGAAAGCCAGCGCTCTATCGATAAAGTTGACAATATTCGCGTACTGCCCGCCAAAGAGTTTCCATTCGACGAAGCAGCGATTCGTAACTTTAAGCAGCGCTGGCGCGAAACCTTTGACGTAGACTACAAACGCTGCTCTGTTTATCAGGATATCAGTAACGGGATCAGCCCTCCCGGCATTGAGTATTATCAGCCACTCTTCTTTGATGCCAGTGCAACCCTGTTCGACTATCTGCCCGACAATGTACTGATCCTCACGGATACTGATCTGGAAGATCACTGCAAACAGTTCTGGGGGGATGTACTGGAGCGCTATGAAGAGCGTCGCTATGATATTGAACGTCCGATACTGGCTCCCGATAAGCTATTCATACCCGCCAATGAACTGTTTGGCACCCTGAAAAAAATGCAACGCGTTCAGTTGCAACAACACAAAACACAGGCTCGCGCAGAAGCCGGACGCTATAACCTGCCACTGGCAGAACCACCGGAATTAACCATTAACGCCCAGGCCACACAGCCGCTGGCTAAAGTAGACAGCTTCCTCTCCGGCACAACAGACCGGATTCTGTTCTGTGCTGAATCGGCCGGGCGACGCGAAGCACTCATGGAGTTGCTGGGCCGTATTAATATAAAACCGCACCCGGTCGATAACCTGCAGCAGTTTCTTGACGATGGCTATCCGGTAAACATCTGCATATTCCCGCTTGAACAGGGCCTGAGTGCACCTGGCAAGTTCCATCTGATCACCGAAACACAGCTGTTCGGCCATCAGGTATTCCAGCGTCGTCGCCGCTCCCGGGAGCAGGAACAATCTGATCAGATCATTAAAAACCTGACCGAACTCAACATCGGCGCACCGGTTGTTCACATCGACCACGGCGTGGGACGCTACCGGGGACTGGTAACTCTGGAACTGGAGTCGCAAACCTCCGAGTTTCTCAAACTTGAATATGCAAACGATGCCAATCTTTATGTTCCTGTCAGTTCGCTACATCTGATCAGCCGCTATTCAGGGGCTGGCGATGACCTTGCCCCGCTCCACCGTCTGGGTACAGAACAGTGGAGCAAAGCTCGCCGCAAGGCCGCTGAAAAAGTTCGCGACACCGCGGCTGAACTACTGGACATCTATGCCCGCCGTGCCGCCCGCCGTGGCCATCAGTTTGACTCCCCGGATGAGCATTACGCCAGCTTCAGCGCTGCCTTCCCCTTTGAGGAAACAATCGATCAGGCGAATGCCATTCAGGCAGTCATCAAAGACATGCAGTCACCACAGCCGATGGATCGTCTGGTCTGTGGCGATGTCGGCTTTGGCAAAACCGAAGTAGCCATGCGGGCCGCCTTTATGGCGGTACAGAGCAACAAACAGGTTGCCATTCTGGTACCAACAACATTGCTGGCGCAGCAGCACTACGAGAACTTCCGTGATCGTTTTGCTGACTGGCCGGTCAACGTGGAACTGATCTCCCGGTTTCGCTCTGGCAAAGAGAGCAATGCCGTTATCGACTCGTTGCAACAAGGCAAAACTGATATCGTTATTGGTACCCATAAGCTGCTGCAGGGGGATATTAAATTCAGTAATCTGGGTCTGCTGATTATCGATGAAGAGCATCGTTTCGGTGTGCAGCAAAAAGAACGCCTTAAATCTTTACGTTCAGAAGTCGACATTCTTACCCTGACAGCGACACCCATTCCCCGCACCCTGAATATGGCTATGTCAGGCATCCGCGATCTGTCTATCATCGCCACGCCACCAGCCCGGCGACTATCGGTTAAAACCTTTGTCCGCCAGGCTGACAAAGCCCTGAAAAAAGAAGCGATATTGCGGGAACTGCTCCGTGGCGGCCAGGTTTACTACCTGCACAACGAAGTTAAGGATATCGAAAAAACCGCTGAAGAGATCAGCGAACTGATCCCCGAAGCCCGCGTAGGTATCGGTCATGGACAGATGCGCGAACGCGAGCTTGAACAGGTGATGTCTGACTTCTACCACAAGCGTTTCAATGTGCTCGTCTGCACCACGATTATTGAAACCGGCATCGATGTACCCAACGCCAACACCATTATCATCGACCGGGCCGACAAGTTCGGGCTGGCACAGTTACACCAGTTGCGCGGAAGGGTCGGGCGCTCTCATCACCAGGCTTATGCCTACCTGATGACTCCCCACCCCAAAGAGATGACCACCGATGCAACCAAACGGCTGGAAGCGATTACCAGCGCTGATGAACTCGGCGCAGGCTTTACACTGGCCACCCATGACATGGAGATTCGCGGCACCGGCGAGCTGCTTGGGGAGGGCCAGAGTGGACAGATACAGAATGTCGGTTTTTCACTCTATATGGAGATGCTGGAACAGGCGGTCGACGCGATTCGCGAAGGCAAAACACCCAACCTGGATGCGCCCTTAAAACAGGGCATCGAGATTAATATGCGGGTGCCCGCACTGATTCCCGACGATTATCTGCCAGATGTTCACAACCGGCTGATTATGTACAAACGAATCGCCAATGGAAAAACCGAAACCGACCTGAAAGAGCTGCAGATCGAAATGATTGACCGGTTTGGTATACTCCCTGAACAGACCAAAAACCTGTTCCGCCAGACCCAGCTAAAGCTCCATGCTGAACGACTGGGCATCAGTAAAATTGATGCTGGCGAAAGCAGTGGACGAATCGATTTTGAAGCGGATACCATCGTCGATCCGTTCAAATTAGTGCAACTGGTGCAACAACAGCCACAAAAATTTCAATTTGGGGGCGCCAGTCAGCTGAAGTTCACCCTGAAGATGGATAAAATAGAGCAGCGTTTCATCGCTGTGGAACAGCTACTTCAGCAATTGACCGGGAATTGAAAATGACCAAGCTTATCTCAGGGTTCATAACCGCTGTGACCCTGATCCTGCTTAACAGCACCATAGCCCAGGCTAGCACGTCCAACTATAAGGTCGAGCTGCTGATCTTCAGCCACGAGGCCTCAGACACCCTTGCTGACGAGATCTGGCCCGCTATCGACGCCATACCTCAGCGAGCCAGCCGCCCTCTGGAATACCATCAACAGGGCCAGAATACCGGCTATTTCACGCGATTACCAAAAACATCACTCTCGCTTCGCAATAAGCAGGCAAGCTTAAGACGCAGCCCGCTCTATCGCGTGCTGTTCCATGAAGCCTGGATACAGCCAATCAGCGGGAGAAAAAACCAGAACGTCATCAGAATTAATGGCGGTGAGATTCTCGATAATGGCCTGTACGAACTGGATGGCTACATCTCTATCGATAAAGGCCGCTACCTGCATTTTCGCAGCGACCTGTTTCACAACCGCAGACTCACGCCAGCGGAAAGCCAGATGCTGCGAAAACCCTCATTTACGCCAGCTGCCGCGGTCGCCACTGCCACGACAGATGAGAGCGGCAACAACAGCGACAATGGTAACCGTTACCTGACACAAACAAGTATTCCGGACTTTCTTACCGTTGAGATGGACTCTGCCCGGCGGATGAGAAGCCGTGAGCTGCATTATATTGACCATCCACTCTTTGGCATACTGGTTATCATCAGCCCGGTTAAATAGCCCCTCAGCGCCGTTTCACTGGCTAACATGACTGGCTAACATAAGACATAAGAAAAAAACGGAGCCTCAGGGCTCCGTTTTTAGTTACGACAAATAAATACAGCTATTTTTTCCGTGACCGCTTCACCTCCCGGGTGAGCATCATGTCCAGCTCTTCAGGCCAGACCACCAGACCATCTTCATCGTCCCCCGTACCGGGAAGCGGAAACACCACCACTGCAAAGCCATCTTCCTCCAGCCCGGGAGTCCAGCGATGATTCCATTGCTTCAGCGTAATCGGCATCGCCTCACAACCGGACCACTCCCCGGTCGCCCACTGCTCAGCAAACGCCAGCTCAGGCCACACCGGAACACAATCCTCATCATCGGTATTCAGCATCACGCTGCCATGCTCATCGGTAAGGATCCACAGTTCACCGGTTTCAACCACCCGGCTAATCATATAATCGAAACGTTGCTCCGCATCATATCCAGCAATCAGATCCAGTTCACTCTGCTCAACAGTCACACTACCTCCAACGCCCTGCCGGGCAAACAATGAAGCGCCCGTCTAAGGCGCCCCGAGAAATTTTACTGCGCCTGCTCAACCTGAGGCTCATCTGTTTCCAGATGAATCGTCTGAGTCGGGAAGGCGAAATCAGCACCGTGCTCATGAACAATGCTGATAATCTGCGCCATCACATCCTGCTTCACTTCATGAAAGCGCACCCAGTCGGTGGTTTTAGTGAAAGTGTAGATAAAGAACTCCAGCGAATACGGCGCAAAGCTATTCAGATTAACAATCAGCGTCTGATCACTGGCAATGTCCGGATGGTTTAACAACATCTCTCTGACATCATCAATCACACCACTAATCAGCGCCGCATCTTCATAGCGCAGACCGATCTTTTCATAGATACGCCGATTGGTCATCCGGGAAGGGTTTTCCAGTGAGATACTGTTAAAGGTTCCGTTGGGCACATAGAGCGGTCGCTTATCAAACGTACGGATGCAGGTCAGCCGCCAGCCAATATCCTCAACGGTACCTTCAATCTCTTTATCTGGAGAACGCACCCAGTCACCGACCTTAAACGGGCGGTCGAGATAGATCATCAGTCCGCCAAAGAAGTTTGCCAGCAGATCCTTAGCCGCAAAACCGACCGCAATGCCGCCAATACCACCGAAAGCAAGCACCCCGGAAATGCTGTAGCCGAAGGTCTGCAGTACCACCAGAACAGCCGTGATAATGATGGAAAGGCGCAACAGCTTGCCCAGCGCACTGACAGTGGTTTCATCCATCGGATTCTTAACTTTATCTTTCGAAACCAGCACGCTTTCCGCCTGACTGATAAAGCGGATCAGGAACCACGCGATCATCACGATCACCAATCCCCTGCGCAGCGGATCAACCAGACCCACCAACATAGAATCATCAGCAGGATCTGTCAGTTCGAATGCAAGGCTCAAGCCCAGCACCCAGATAAGCAACGCAATGGGACGACGCGCCGCATACAGCAATATGTCATCCCAGACATTACGCGTCTTAGCCAGCTGCTCTTCTAGCCGGAGAAACACACGATTAGAGATAAAATTTGCCAGCATTGTAAAAAACACAACCACAAACACCTGGAGAATCCAGGCGTCTGCATAGCCGGACAATCCCAGCTCTGCGAAAATTTGCGTAATCTGCTCCTGCATTTAATCGCTCCGATAAGTCTATTGAATATTAATGAGCTGGCGCGCTGAATCTGATGCTCGTCGCCAGCGCTCTGTACTGCGAACCTCATCGATAGTGTCGCAGCCTGTTGCAGCCATCCGCTGAATACGCGCTGATCCGCCATGGTTTATGCTTTCCAGATAGCTCAACACCTGCAGCGCAGCAGGGCGATTATTGCACACCAGCAACATGTCGCAACCCGCCTCCAGCGCCTGAGCGGCACGAGCATCAAAACTTCCGGCAACACTGGCGCCTTCCATAGTCAGATCATCACTAAAGACGACGCCATCAAAGCCCATCTCCTGGCGCAACCGCTGACCGATCCAGTAAGACGAAAATCCTGCCGGCCGATCATCTGCCTGCGGATAGATCACATGGGCAGGCATAACCGCATCCAGCCCCTGCTGCATCAGCGCCCTGAATGGCACCAGATCCTGCGCTTCAATCTCACTCAGGCAACGTTCATCCACCGGTATTTCCAGGTGCGAATCAGCCATCACCCACCCATGACCCGGAAAATGCTTAGCTGTCGATGCCATACCCGCTTCACGCATCCCCTGAACAAAGGCACCCGCCAGCTCAGCCACCTGCTGTGGTTCAGACGAGAACGCCCGGTCACCAATCACCTGACTGACACCAAAATTAAGATCGAGGACCGGCGCAAAACTGATATCGATACCATAGGCGATCAATTCTGCCGCCATCAGCCATCCCAGATCCTCAGCAACCGCCCGGGCATGCTCCTGACTCTCAAGGTAAAGCGCCCCCAGCGCGGCCATCGGCGGCAAACGGGTAAAGCCATCACGAAAACGCTGCACACGCCCGCCTTCCTGATCGACAGCGATCAGAATCTGAGGTGCGCAGGCGCGTACATCCTGAACCAGACTCATCAGCTGTTCAGGTGACTGATAGTTGCGACTAAACAGGATAAGACCGCCCACCTGAGAATTCTGCAGCAATGCTTTATCTTCTGCTGTCAGAGTCAGACCGGCGATGTCCAGCATCAATGCTCCAGACATTGGAAATTTACTCTTTAATTGAATTGTTTAATGAAGCTACTCTATAAATACCGGGGTACCTGCAGGGATGCGCTCAAACAGATCGACAATATCGATATTGCGCATGCGGATACAACCATGGGACAACGGCTGTCCCATTGGTTCACTATCCGGCGTACCGTGAATGTATATATAGCGCTGCATTGTATCAACGCAGGACAACCGATTGCGACCTATTTCACAGCCAGACAACCAAAGAATGCGGGTCAAAATCCAGTCCCGCTGAGGATAGCGCCGGGCCAGATCGGCAGAATAGATCTCCCCCGTATCCCGGCGCCCGATAAAGACAGTATTCAGCGGCTTCCCAGCCCCTATTTTGGCGCGAATCAGATGCTTTCCCCGGGGAGTGCAACCACTATTTTTTTGCTCGCCGGGTCCATTGAGAGCCGTTGATACTGAATAACAGATAAGGCAGACAGAATCCCGCCAAAGCTCCAGACTCTGGCGGTTGATTGATACGCGGATATGCATCGGAAACGTTAATAATCGATCAGAGGCGGGAAAAAGGCGTTTGCTCTGCACGGGCCTGCAAACCGGCCACCAGCACGGGAATCATACGATGAAGAGTACGCTCAATTTCAGCAGCCCGTTCGTATTCACGCATCTCGATGGCTACCAGTGTCTGGAAATTAGACAGGGTAAAAACGACTGAACCCAGCAGAAAATGAAGTCGCCAGAAGAACTCTTCATCGGTCATCACCGCACTATCTTTACGTAGCAGTTCGATAAACACGGTGAAAGAACCGTGGTAGCGGCTAACCATAGCCTCCCGCAGATCTTCCTGATTTTTCATATAGATAAGTTCGAGCAAGCGCATAAACACGGGCAGGGCAAACTGTTTCGATTTACCCAGCTGCAACAGTGTGCGCATCAGTATTTCGAGTAATTCTTCAGCCGTTATGGTGCTTCCTGCCGCCTGCCGCTCACTCAAAGCATCCAGCAAATGAGATACCAGTGGTGTCAGGTATTTCTCAGCAACGGCGCTGATTAAACCTTTCTTTGAACCAAAATGATAATTAACCGCTGCCAGGTTAACCTTGGCTGCACTGGTAATCTCCCGCATCGTCGTTTCAGCAAATCCCTGTTCAGCAAATAAAGCTTCAGCAGATAGCAGGATTTTCTTTGCAGTTGCGGACTGTCGCATCGACGCTTCCATATCGTGTTATTGACCTTTTCAGTATCAAACATCAAAAGTCACCACATGTTTGAAACTATTACAAGACGATTATAAGCAACAGACAGAGAAATGCAGGCGTTTTCCCTACCATTTTGGTTACTTAGCTAATAAATAAGAATTTAAAATGCGCCCTGCCCACTTCGTAAATAACGAGTCAGTCGTTTTAATTGACATCTCTGAAATACGATCCTGAAGGGTCTTTTTGTACTCGTACCGAACCACAAAAACATCCGCTTCTTCACACGCTTTAGTCAGATATTCATCACTGGTAGAGATCTCATCAATCAGATTAACATCCAGCGCCCGACGACCAAACCAGATCTCACCGGTGGCCACTTTTTCAAGATCAATCTGAGGACGATACTCACCGACAAACTCCTTGAACAGACTATGGGTATCTTCCAGGTCGTCAATAAACTTCTGCCGGCCCTTCTCAGTATTTTCACCCATAACCGTGAGCGTGCGCTTATATTCCCCGGCGGTCAGAATTTCATAGTCGATATCGTGTTTTTTCAACAACCGATGAAAATTGGGCAACTGCGCGACAACCCCGATAGAACCGAGAATAGAAAATGGCGCGGCGATTATCTTATCAGCCAGGCAGGCCATCATATATCCGCCACTGGCTGCTACCTTGTCGACACAGACTGTCAGCGGCACACCCTGACGCTTAATCCGTTCCAGCTGCGACGATGCAAGACCATAACTGTGAACCATCCCTCCGGGACTTTCCAGGCGCACAACCACTTCATCTTTTTCGGTCGCCATCGTCAGCACGGCGGTAATTTCTTCACGCAGGGGTTCCAGCTCAGAAGCTTTGATATCACCATCAAAATCCAGCACAAAGACTCGCTTGCGTTCGGGATCATCGGAAGTTTCAGCCTGACCTTTTTTCAGCGCTTTTTTACGCGCCTTAGCATCCAGTTTATCCTGCTTTGCTTCTGCTTTGATCTGCTGCTTATAGACTTCGTTATCCAGCACAGCTTCTTTCAGGGCATCTTCCATATCCTCCAGTGTTTCATTCATGCTTTGGATATTCAGATACCCTTCCCTGCTATCCTTCTTATTCCGTGAGGCGACCGCCGCTATACCCACGACAATCACAAGAATAGCACCAACCACCGTCAGCGCTTTCGCCAGAAACAATCCGTAACTTGCCAGAAAATCGACCACCAAACACTCCAGATCTGTATGCCCTTGCGGGCAATTCAATATATTGATTTATAGCCGGGTAATGTACCATACAACCTACTAACTCAATAACACTGAATAAATAATTGGAGAACTGAATCAACCATGACCGATACAATTACCGTTAGCCGGGTTATCGAGAAGCTTTCCAGCCGTTTTTTACCGGAAAACGCCAGCAATGTATCCGCTACCTATCAGTTCTTGCTCCATGACGCTGAAGATTTTTACTTCACCATTGCCAACCAGCAACTGACGGTTGTGGTAGGTGAACATGATGATCCGGATATCACGCTAATCACAGGCAGCGATACATTTATCAAAGTTGTTACCGGCGAAAAAGATGGTATGAGCGCATACCTGACTGGCAAACTCCGGGCTCAGGGAGATGTCATGCTGGCAACCAGACTCAGCAAGTTTTTCAGTAAAGAGAAGCGAAATTAATCTTTCGCTATCCATTGCTGTTTAAACGCATCAATAAGCTGACGCGATATGGTGAAGGCAGGTGGAATCGGGGCATCATCGAGTTCGCTATAGTGGAACCAGCGGGCATCAACAATTTCACCGGGCTCAGGAACAATCTCTCCCGATACATAATCGGCAAAATAGCCCAGCATAAATGAATGAGGGAAAGGCCAGGACTGACTGCAAAAATAACGAATATTGCTAACCTCTACGCCCACCTCCTCTCTGACCTCACGACTGAGCGCGTCTTCGGCACTCTCACCCGCTTCAATGAATCCGGCTAAGGTACTGAAGCGGACGTCAGTGAAGCGCACCCCATGGGCCAGCAGACAATACTCCCCCCGGGTCACCAGCGTGATAATACAGGGAGACAGTCGCGGATACTGAGTCAGGCCACAGCCATTACACTGTTTAGCCAGATCCTGATGGTGATGAACCAGCGCGCTGCCACAACGGGGGCAGAAGCGGTGATCACGACTCCAGGTGGCAACCTGTGCGGCCCTGGATAGCATTGGAAACATAGACTCTTCAGCACGGGACAACAACTGCCTCAGGTGTAATCCCGACGAATGATGCTCCAGCATGTCATCCGGCATAATGATCAGCCGGACCTGCTGTTCAGGTAACAAAGTCAGGTCATACTCTTCCAGTGCAAAATGATGATCAAAACAGGGTTGATTAAATAACCAGCGCCCCTGAAAGTCAGACCAGATCCGCTCACCGGACGAATAAATGTATTCAGTTTTCATAATATTTATAGAACCTAAAATTGAATCCAAACGAAAACAGACCGTAAAACAGCGTTTTCTGGCATATATGTCCCCGCAGAACTAAGGTACTCTTAAGAAGTTAAGCAGGCTTTTGCTTTAGCACAACTCCTGCTAATCTACGCGCAAATTATAACAAGTTTAACTACTTAAGTTACGCTGGAAAGACTGTAATCACTAAAACAATCCTGATCTACAGAAACTTTCCTTAGCCCGAATTGGCAAAGGACCCCTTATCGATGACCACGACGCAGGCGCTCATTAAGAATTTTCTTGGTAATTCACCCATCTGGTATAAACAAGCCATTGTATTCTTTCTGATTCTAAATCCGATTCTACTTTTTACTGCAGGTCCTGTTGTAACCGGCTGGATCCTGATCTTCGAATTCATCTTTACCCTGGCACTGGCACTTAAATGCTATCCGCTTCAGCCTGGTGGTCTACTGGCGCTTGAAGCCATTATTATCGGACTCGCCAGCCCGGAAACGGTTTACCATGAAGTGGAAGCAAACCTGGAAGTTATCCTGCTACTGATGTTTATGGTCGCAGGCATCTACTTTATGAAGAACATGCTGCTGTGGGTGTTCACCAAATTACTTCTGAAAATCCATTCCAAAGTCTTACTTTCACTGATGTTTTCGCTCTTTGCGGCGCTGCTGTCAGCCTTCCTCGATGCCCTGACAGTGACGGCTGTACTGATTAGCGTAGGGGTTGGCTTTTATGCGGTCTACCACAAAGTCGCTTCAGGTAAGCAATTCCATCATGAGGCTCACGATCATGGTGATGATGATAATGTTCATTTAGACCATCATGAAGCCCTGGCTCAGTTCCGCGCATTTTTACGGAGTTTGCTGATGCACGGTGCGGTTGGTACCGCGCTGGGTGGTGTCTGCACCCTCGTCGGTGAACCGCAGAACCTGCTGATTGCGCAGAAAGCTGGCTGGGATTTTGTTCAGTTCTTCGTGCTGATGGCGCCCGTAACGATGCCCGTTCTGTTTGCAGGCCTGGTAACCTGCATGTTACTGGAAAAACTGAAATGGTTTGGTTACGGTGCCGATATCCCCCAGTCTGTCAGAACCATTCTTGAAGACTTTTCCGCTGAGCAGGATAAAAAACTGACAAAAGCGGATAAGCTGGCGCTGCTGGTACAGATTATCGTCGCGGTACTGCTGGTGCTTGCCCTGGCATTCCATCTGGCGGCAGTAGGCCTGATTGGTTTAACGGTAATCATTCTGCTAACCGCGTTTAATGGCATTGTAGAAGAACATCAGATCGGTAAAGCGTTTGAAGAAGCGCTGCCATTTACCGCGCTGCTGGTCGTATTTTTCTCTATTGTTTCGGTGATTCATGAGCAACACCTGTTTCAACCGATCATCGCCTCAGTGCTGGCGATGGATACCAAAGTGCAACCCGGCATCTTCTTTATCGCCAACGGCGTACTCTCTGCTATTTCTGATAACGTCTTTGTAGCAACGGTCTACATCAATGAAGTACTGGCTGCGCTGAAAGAGGGTTCAATCTCCCGCGAGCATTTCGACCTGCTGGCAATTGCAATCAACACCGGAACCAACATCCCCAGTGTTGCAACGCCTAATGGTCAGGCCGCCTTCCTGTTCCTGCTGACCTCTGCTCTGGCACCGCTGATCCGGTTATCTTACGGCACAATGGTTTGGATGGCTCTGCCGTATACCGTAGTGATGAGTGTAACAGGCTATGTGTCAGTCACTCACTTTCTCTAAGCTCAACTGAGAAAAACAAAAAAGCAGGCTTCAAAGCCTGCTTTTTTGATTCGAAGTACGATTTACTCAGCCTCAACTGCGGCCTTGCCAATCTGACTCCAGATACTCCCTCCCTTGCTATCAAGATGCCCGATATAAGCATTATGAGCATCGACCTCAGTCGCTTCGGCGCGCCTTACTGTGAGATTCAAAGCCGACGTATCCAGACGCCGAACCTGATCAACGCCGTCATCACCATCATCTTCTCCCGCCAGCATCAGATTTTTCTGCCCGCCGGTGAGCATCAGATAAACGTCAGCCAGAATCTCTGAGTCCAGCAAGGCGCCGTGCAGTTCCCGATGGCTATTGTCGATACCATAACGACGACACAACGCATCCAGGTTATTTTTCTGCCCCGGGTGTTTCTTCCTGGCAATTGCCAGGGTATCTGTCACCTGACAGAAATCATGTACCCGTTCCTGATGGTTATTCAGCCTCATCTCGTTATCGATAAAGCCTACGTCAAACGCGGCATTATGGATAACCAGATCGGCTCCGCGGATAAAGTGCAGAAACTCATCCTGAATATCGGCAAAACGGGGCTTATCATCGAGAAATTCATTAGTGATACCGTGAACCTGAATCGCTTCTTCTTCGATTTCCCGGTCCGGGTTGAGATAACGATGATAGGTCCGGCCGGTCAGACGACGATTCATCATCTCAACACAACCAATTTCAATAATCCGGTGCCCCTCTTTAGGGTCGATACCGGTTGTTTCTGTATCCAGTACAATCTGTCTCATAACGTTTCTATTCACTTAAGCCCGTTGCAGGGCCTGTTCGACGCCCCGGTTAGCCAGCTGATCGGCCAGCTCATTCCCAGGATGGCCACTGTGGCCCTTTACCCATTTCCACTCGATCTGATGGCGTGCAGTTTGCGTATCCAGCCGCTGCCACAGATCAGCATTTTTGACCGGCTTCTTTGCTGAAGTTTTCCAGCCATTACGTTTCCAGCCTGCCAGCCATTCGGTGATACCTTTGCGGACATACTGAGAGTCCGTCGTCAGCACAATCTCGCAGGACTCTTTCAGCACCGCCAGCGCTTCGATCGCTGCCATTAATTCCATCCGGTTATTCGTGGTATCCATCTCACCGCCAAACAACTCTTTAGAGTGCTCGCCGTACTGCAATACCGCACCCCACCCTCCGGGACCCGGATTCCCCTTACAGGCGCCATCGGTATAGATATTAATTTTTTTCTTCACTCACACGTCCTCGGGCACGGGTTGAAGGCTCAACCAGTGGCAAATTAATCAACTTTCGCTTTTTCCATACAGGCTCAATCGGAGTCATGCCCCCCACATCTTTGCGGGCAACCTGCAACATAAACGCGCCGCAATGCGAAGAGCATCGCCGGGTTAACGCATCAATCAGCCGCCCCCGTTGTCGCCAGCTCTCCCTTTCAAACGGCAGACGATAATAGTCTGACAGCTCTTTAACCACCGTCAGTTCTAACAGCGCCAGCCAGTCATGCATCCGCTGCGGACCAATAAAATGCCCCAGCCATGGCACGGCGTCCTTACTGAAGGTCAGCTTGCGATATATCCCCCACCAGCTGATGGGATTGAAACCGATATTCACCAGATATCCCCCCGGACGCAAAACCCGGGCAGCTTCCCTTAGCACCTGATGAGGACTCTGAGCAAAATCCAGCCCATGATGAATCAGCACGACATCAACACTGTTGTGCTCAAATGGTAACTCTTCATTACGGGCAATCACTGCACTGTCCGGCAAGCCCAGCTCAGCAACAGGATTCACAGGAATCTGGTGACGCACAGGGCTTTCCCGGGCAAGGTCAAGACGATTATCAAAACTGATCTGTAGCAGATGGTAACCGAACATCGTTGGCAGGAGACGGTCCAGAAGCTCTCGCTCAGAGGCCAGCAACTGCTGACCCAATTCGGTTTCAAACCAGCTGCGTATCTCTGGTATCCATTCGCCAAGCGATGGCTGTCGTTTAAAACCCATACATTATTAGCCCTTAACGCTCCGGTTTGAATAGGTTAATCTTGTGACTGATGAGATGCAAAGCCGCACCTCATCTGGTCATTATGTACTACTATATCTGACAAATCCGATACAGCCGAGGCCTAAAATGTTTAATGTCATGCCAATACCCGCTTTTAATGATAACTATATTTGGGCGCTGACTGTACCGGGCAGTAACGAAGTTGCTGTTGTAGACCCCGGTGACGCGGATGTTGTCAATCGCTACCTGATTGAAAACAATCTGCAGCTGACCACGATACTGATTACTCATCACCATCAGGATCATACCGGCGGCGTAGATCAACTTCGGCAGCAGCACTCAGTAACCGTATACGGCCCGGCCAGATCACCTTTCGAGGGGATTACCAATAAACTCAGCGATGGCGATACTATTGAGATACTGGGGCTGACACTGAAGATCAAAGAGGTGCCCGGACATACGCTTGATCACATCAGTTATTACCTGGCAGGCCAGGACCCTCAGGTGTTTTGTGGCGACACGCTGTTCCTCGCGGGTTGCGGCAGGCTCTTTGAAGGTACCCCTGAGCAGATGCACCAGTCGATGGAATATTTCAGAAGACTGCCCGAGACAACGCAGATCTATTGCACCCATGAATACTCCCTGGCCAACCTGGCCTTTGCTGCAGCGGTTGAACCCAACAACCATCATATCACTGAGGCGATAGAAAACTGCACCCGCCTGCGTGAATCGGGCCAGCCAACGTTGCCAACCGATATCGCCACCGAAAAACAGATCAATCCATTTCTGCGTTACAGTGAAGCTCCGGTGCGGCAATCTGCCGAGCTGTTTGCCGGCGGCCCATTAACCTCGGAAGTTGCTATCTTCGCCATGATCCGCGAGTGGAAAAACCAGTTCTGATAGTATTACTGTCGGCAGAAGCCCGGTTAATATTGATGTAACTCACACTGTAAGCAATATCGGTTGACCCTCTGGGTGCAGCCCCATAAAATGCAGCCTTTTATATTTAACAGGGCACCCTAGTCGATGCAGCTGGTCAGAAAAATTGTTGTACTAACCACTGCCGGGCTTGTTCTTGCCGGCTGCCAGACGAACCAGCTTATCAGTCAGCAGACGGTGGCGGATGCCAGTCCCCTCGCTGAAGAGCAACAGCAGACGTCTGCGCAGCAGCGCAAGCCGGAGGCTCTTCCTGCGACGACGAATGACAAGCCAGCGGAGCCGGAGCATACCGCAACACCTCCTGGACTCTGGCAGCTGACCCGTCAGCACATGCAGCTGGACCTGGATAATGAAGAACCCCGCTTACAGTACCAGTTTAACTGGTACAAAAAGCACCCCGAATACATGCAGCGGGTGGCCACCCGTGCCGGTCGTTACTACTACTATATTCTCAACGAAGTTCTTAAACGGGATATGCCCGCTGAGATCGCGCTTCTGCCGATAGTAGAAAGTGCCTACGACCCATTTGCCTATTCGCACGGCCGGGCAGCAGGCCCCTGGCAGTTCATTCCCGGCACAGCAAAACATTTCGGCCTGAAAAACAGCTGGTGGTATGATGGTCGCCGCGATATTGTCGCCTCCACCGGGGCTGCACTGGACTATCTGCAGCAACTTCACCGGCGGTTTGACAACTGGGAACTGGCGCTTGCAGCCTATAACTGCGGAGGAGGCACCGTTTCCAAAGCGATACGTCGCAACCAGAAGAAAGGCCTGGCAACAGATTTCTGGTCACTGCAACTGCCTAAAGAGACCCGCGCTTATGTGCCTAAACTACTGGCAGTATCACGGCTTATCCGCGATGCCGAGCAACATGATCTTGAGCTGCCGCCATTGCCAAATTTACCGGTCTTTGCCGAAGTAAAACTGGGCAGTCAGATCGACCTTGCCCAGGCAGCAAAACTAAGCTCGATCAGCACCCAGGAACTCTACCAGCTGAATCCGGGCTTTAACCGCTGGGCAACTGATCCCGACGGCCCCCATCGTTTGTTGGTTCCGGTAGCATCTGCAGAAGCATTCCGTAACCGCTTAGCAACACTGCCAGCCACTCAGCGGGTTAACTGGGCGCGGCATAAAATAAACAAGGGCGAAACGATCAGCACTATCGCCCTGCACTACAAAACAACCGCCGCAGTGATACGTGAAGCTAACAAGCTCAGCAGCAATAACATACGTGCCGGAAAATACCTGTTGATCCCCAGCGCCAAGAATGACTCCAGTGAGTATTCCCTGAGCCAGACGCAGCGGTTCAATCGTAAGCAGAATCAACTGGCGCAAAGTGATCGTGATAAAACCAGTTATCAGGTGCAAGCCGGTGATAGTTTCTGGAAGATTGCTAATGAGCACAATGTCAGCGTCCGTGAGCTGGCATCATGGAATCAGATGGCACCGGGCGACCCTCTAAGAGTTGGCAAAAACCTGACCCTGTGGAAAGCAAAAACGAATCAGGGACTGAGTCGCAGTGATGAACAGATGATCCGCAGAGTGGGTTATTCCGTTCGCAGTGGCGATTCGCTATATACTATTGCTGACCGCTTCAGGGTATCTATCAGTGATATCAAGCGCTGGAATAAGCTCGAAAAAAGTAAGTATCTGCAGCCCGGCCAGCGCCTGACACTATATGTTGATATAACCAAAGCTAATTAAATACGTGTATCACGCAGCCACTGGAGACGAAAATGGACGCACTCGGTATTGGTATCATCATCTTCGCGACAGTAACGGCGCTGCTGTTTAAATTTATCATCTACCATAAAATTTGTAACTGGATGGATAAAGATCTGATATCCGGTCTGGCTAATGGCGATAGTGAGAAACACAGCTTCCTGAGCGCACAGCTGGACAAAATGAAAGCCGATAAGGTGAAACGAAAGCAACAACATCAGCGGCTGACTGAGCTGGCCACTGAATTTGAACAAAACCGCTAATCCGTACTCATATAACTAGCTATAACCCAATCTGCCTGTTATAAATTAACAGGTTATCAATCTGGCTGGATAATTACGGATGAATTTCAAACAGTTATCTAAGCAGATATCAATGCTTTGCCTGTTATCTGCAACACTACTCTGCTCTCCCTCCGCCCTGCTCCAGGCTGCCACACCGCAGCATGGCATCTCTATGTATGGTGATCTTAAATATCCTCAGGGCTTTCAGCACTTCGATTACGTTAACCCTGATGCCCCCAAAGGCGGTAGTGTGTCGGAGGATGCGCTTGGCACCTTCGATAGTTTCAACGCCTTCATCATTAAAGGGGCCCCCGCTGCAGGCATCGGCCTGATCTATGATTCATTACTGACCAAAGCGCAGGATGAGCCCTTTTCTCTCTACGGCTTACTCGCTGAATCACTGGAAGTAGCCGACGATCGTAGCTGGATAATTTTCAATCTCAATCCTGCAGCCCGTTTTAGTGATGGCGTACCGGTCACGGCAGACGATGTCGTCTACACCTTTAAGCTACTACGCGAGCAGGGTGCACCGTTTTACCGTTCCTATTACCACGATATCGCTGATATAGAGGCGCTCTCCAGCCAGCGGGTCAAATTCACGTTCAGCGCCAGCGAAAACCGCGAGCTGGCACTGATTGTCGGCGAAGTCAGTATTTTACCCAAGCACTACTGGGAAGGGCGTGATTTCAGCAAGCCCGGCCTGGAGATCCCGGTAGGCTCAGGCCCCTACCTGATCGACAGTTTCGATGCCGGACGCACCATCACCTACCGCAGAAATCCCGATTACTGGGGTGCAGATCTGCCGGTAAACCGGGGACGCTTTAACTTCGATACGATTCGCTATGACTATTACAAAGATGGCAATGTCGCTTTAGAAGCCTTCAAAGGCGGAGAGTACGACTTCCGTCAGGAAACCTCTTCAAAGCAGTGGGCTACCGGCTATACCGGTGCTGTGTTTGATCAGGGTAAGATCATTAAACGCAATCTGGTACATGAAAACCCCACCGGCATGCAGGCGTTTATACTCAATACCCGTAAACCCTACTTCTCGGACAGCAGGGTAAGAGAAGCACTGGCATACGCCTTTGATTTTGAGTGGACCAACCAGAATATCTTCTATAACGCCTACGCCCGTACCAATAGCTTTTTCTCCAACTCGGAGATGGCAGCCTCTGCACTGCCCACTGAAAAAGAACTCGAGATTCTCGAACCGATTCGCAATCAGGTGCCACCTGAAGTATTCACTCAGGTGTACAAAGCGCCTTCCACCAATGGTGATGGCAATATCCGTGGGCAGCTTCGCAAAGCCCTGCGACTCCTGAAAAGTGCGGGTTGGGTATTGAAAGATGGCCTGCTATTGGGGCCCGATGGCAAACAGATGACGTTTGAGATTTTGCTGGTGCAACCCGCTCTCGAACGGGTAGTGGCGCCGTTTGCGCGCAATCTTGAACGCATGGGTATCAAGCCCACTATCCGTATCATTGATGCATCCCAGTACATTAACCGGGTGCGCAGTTTTGATTTTGATGTCATCGTCAGCGGTTTTGGTCAGTCCAACTCTCCCGGCAATGAACAACGGGAGTTCTGGCACTCTACAACGGCCGATCAGCCAGGCAGTCGCAACATGATTGGTATTAAAAATCCGGCAATCGACTACCTGATAGACCAGATTATCCAGGCACCAGACCGGGAGCAACTGGTGCTGCGTACCCGCGCCCTGGACCGGGTGCTGCTGTGGAATCACTATGTTATTCCGCAATACCATATCAACAGCTACCGGGTCGCCTTCTGGGATAAATTCGAAATTCCTAAGATCCGGCCAAAATACTCACTGGGGTTCGATACCTGGTGGGTTAAACCAGAAAAGATGGAGCAGTAATCTGAATGGCAGCCTATATCCTGCGGCGCTTGCTGCTGATTGTACCGACACTGCTGGGTATTCTGACCATCAACTTTCTGATCATCCAGGCCGCTCCTGGCGGCCCGGTTGAACAAACCATTGCCAACCTGCAGGGCATCAACACCAATGCGACATCACGCTTTGACGGCTCTGCCCAGTCCGATTTCAGCAGCTCATCGGCAAGTACTAACGACAGCACTTATCGTGGTGCCAGAGGGCTCGATCCGCAACTAATCAAGCAGATAGAGGAGCAGTTTGGCTTCGATAAGCCCGCCCATGAACGCTTCTTCCAGATGTTAAAAAACTATCTGGTATTCGATTTTGGCGAGAGTCTGTTCAGTGGTAAAAAAGTCACCGACCTGATCATTGAAAAACTGCCAGTGTCGATCTCTCTGGGACTCTGGACCACCCTGATCACCTACCTGGTCGCTGTACCACTGGGCATCAAAAAAGCGGTCCGAGATGGCACCCCCTTTGATGTCTGGACCAGCTCAGCCATCATCGTCGGTTACGCTATACCCAACTTCCTGTTTGCCATTCTGCTGATCGTCTTATTTGCCGGAGGCACTTACTTTAGCTGGTTTCCCTTGCGGGGGCTGACCTCACCTGATTTTGATCAGCTGACATTGTGGGGGCAGATTAAAGACTATTTCTGGCATATCACCCTGCCGGTACTGGTATCGGTTATCGGTAGCTTTGCCACCCTCTCCATGCTGACCAAAAACTCCTTTCTTGATGAGATCAATAAACAGTATGTTGTCACAGCAAGAGCCAAAGGGCTGACAGAAAACCAGGTGCTTTATGGCCACGTCTTCCGCAACGCGATGCTACTGATTATCGCCGGTATGCCCGCTGCCCTGATCGGTATATTCTTCACTGGTTCGATGTTAATTGAGGTGATTTTCTCCCTCGACGGTATCGGCCTGCTGGGATACGAAGCCGTCATTAAACGCGACTATCCGGTAATCTTTGGCACACTGTACATCTTCACCCTGATCGGGCTGCTATTGAAATTAGTCAGCGATCTGACCTATGTCGCCGTCGACCCCAGAATCGATTTTGAAAGCAGGGAAAACTAAGCAGTATGCTAACACGGTTAAAACCTGGAAAACTCAGCCCCATCAACCAGCGCAGATGGCAGAACTTTCGCAACAACAAGCGTGGTTACTGGGCCCTCTGGTTGTTTATGATCCTGTTTGTGCTCAGCCTTTGTGCCGAACTGATTGCCAACGACAAACCCCTGTTAATCAGCTATGAAAACAGTTTCTATTTTCCAGTCGCAGTTGATTATTCTGAACTGGAATTTGGTGGCGAATTCGACACCTTCGCTGATTATAAAGACCCTTACATTCAGGAGCTGATCACCAGTAAAGGTGGCTGGATGATCTGGCCCCCGATCCGTTTCAGCTATCAGACAATCAATCAGGATCTGCCTGTACCAGCCCCCTCTCCCCCCAGCACCGACAACCTGCTGGGTACCGATGATCAGGGGCGGGATGTGCTTGCGCGGGTGATATATGGTTTCAGAGTCTCAATATTGTTTGCTATCACTCTGACCCTGATCAGCTCCGTCATCGGGGTAGCGGCGGGCGCCGTACAGGGCTATTACGGTGGCAAAGTCGATCTTATTTTCCAGCGTTTTATCGAAATCTGGTCGGGTATGCCGGTGCTCTTCCTGCTGATCATTCTTGCCAGCATCGTGCAACCCAACTTCTGGTGGCTGCTGGGTATTATGCTGCTGTTCTCCTGGATGCAACTGGTAGACGTGGTGCGTGCCGAGTTTCTGCGCGGACGCAACCTTGAGTATGTCCGGGCAGCGCGGGCACTGGGACTGAGCAATCGATTGATCATGTTCCGCCACATTCTCCCTAACGCGATGGTGGCGACACTCACCTTTATGCCGTTTATCTTTAACGGCTCGCTGGTCACCCTCACCGCGCTGGACTTTCTCGGCTTTGGCTTACCGCCAGGCTCGGCATCACTGGGTGAACTGGTCGCACAGGGCAAAGCCAACCTGCATGCGCCCTGGCTTGGATTAACCGCGTTTATCTCGCTGTCGGTGATGCTGACACTGCTAATTTTTATTGGCGAGGCAGTACGTGATGCTTTTGACCCGAGGAAGGTGATGAATGACTGAAACACTGTTATCGGTGCGCAACCTGTCGGTTCGCTTTGGCCAGGACAACCGCGCAGTCGATGCCGTCCAAGACGTCAGCTTCGATATTCATGCGGGCAAAACCATGGCACTGGTTGGCGAATCAGGTTCCGGAAAGTCGGTTACCGCGATGTCGATTCTCAAGCTGCTGCCCTATCCTAAAGCCAGCCATCCCAGCGGCGAGATTCTGTATAAAGGCAAAAACCTGCTGCAGAACAGCGAAGCCGACATGCGCGCATTACGTGGGGATCGCATCAGTGTGATCTTTCAGGAACCGATGACATCGCTTAACCCGCTGCATAACATTGCCCGGCAAATAGGCGAAACGCTATTGCTGCATAAAGGTTTAACCGGCTCGCAGTCACGTCAAAGAACCATCGAGCTGTTAAACCTGGTCGGCATACAGGAACCGGAAAAACGCCTTAACAGCTACCCTCACGAGCTTTCAGGCGGGCAGCGACAGCGAATAATGATCGCTATGGCGCTGGCGAATGACCCGGAACTGCTGATTGCCGATGAACCCACCACCGCGCTGGATGTCACTATTCAGGAACAGATACTCGAACTACTGCGTTCGCTGCAACAAAAGCTGGGAATGTCAGTACTGCTGATCACCCACGATCTGAATATTGTCCGCCGTTACAGCGACGATGTCTGTGTGATGTATCAGGGTGCACTGGTTGAACAAAGTAGCACATCGCAACTGTTTGCCGCGCCCCAACACCCTTATACCCGGATGTTGCTGAATGCAGAACCCCGCGGCCTGCCTCAAGCGGTAGAGAAACAGGGAACACCGATCCTTGAAACCGACAAGCTGAAAGTATGGTTTCCGATCAAACGCGGACTGTTGAAGCGCACAGTCGACCATATCAAAGCGGTAAACCCCTGCAGCATTCGTCTCTACACTGGCCGGACACTCGGCGTGGTCGGTGAAAGTGGGTCGGGGAAAACAACACTGGGGCTGGCGATACTCCGACTGCTTCGTTCTGAAGGAGGTATCTGCTTTGCCGGTAACACAATCGATCAGTTAAATCAGAACGACATAAAACCGCTGCGGCGAAAAATGCAGATCGTCTTTCAGGACCCTTACGGTAGTCTGAGCCCACGTATGTCTGTGGCTGAATCGATCAGTGAAGGCCTGGAGATACACGCTATCGGTTTACCGGCCGAACGGGAGCAACTGATTATTGATGTGTTACAGGAAGTGGGGCTTAATCCGGACGACCGGCATCGCTACCCTCATGAGTTTTCTGGAGGTCAACGACAGCGCATTGCCATCGCCCGGGCGGTGATTCTTAAGCCGGAGCTGATCATACTCGACGAACCGACGTCGGCACTCGACCGCACAGTACAGGCGCAGATAATCGACCTGCTGCGCGAACTGCAACAGCGCTATAAACTCAGCTATATCTTCATCAGCCACGACCTGGCGGTTGTTAAAGCACTTAGCCACGACTTACTGGTGATGCAACACGGTAATGTGGTTGAACAGGGTGAGGCCGCTGACATTTTCAGCAATCCGACGCAGAAATATACCCGGCGCTTACTCGAAGCGGCCTTTGCCGCGGGATAGGGCTCTGAGCAGAGATAAACTATGCGACACAGCTCATAAACAATCACCAACCGATGGTTTTCTTTTCCCCTCAGACCGGCTCTCTGAGGCCAGAGCAACAACCTCATCCAACCACACATCCAGACGCGCCATAGCGCGCTCATAACCACCATTATCAGCGCCCTCACCGCCAGGCGTGTTTAACGCTGAACACGCCTGTTTAACACTGTCCGCAAAGGCCCCGGAATCACCACGCCAGACAACGGTTCTGTGCCGTAGGCCGAGCTCCTTAGCCCGGGCGGCATTACGCTGTTGTTCCGGCTGATCGGTCAGCACCAGTATGATTGGACGATCATAGACCTGGGCGATCGACAGGGCTGCCATACCCGGTGCCGAAATGATTATCGAACTACTCGCAGCACGTGTTACCCAATCAGTATCCTGAGCCACCCAGTCAGCACGGCACGCCATGCCTTCGCCAACAAAATGTGCCGTCAGACTGGCCTCAGCAATGCCCTGCTCTAACGCTGACGCAAGTGCGACATCGCAAAAGTGCGGATTCAGGTACACCGCGACGGGCGCTGTCTCCCGCGCTGACTGATAACGTAACGGCTTTACGACTGCAACCGGAGTCGGTAAACGTATCCTGTTAGCCACTTGCTCCGCCGTCGAAGGATAAGCAAAGTCATGCTCCAGACGCGCCCTGGCCCGATCGATCTGGAATGCAACAGCACGGCGGTACAGTCGCGCAATAAACGCGGGAAGACGGCCATCGAAGTTAGTCTCCAGCGCCTGCCGCAGACTGGCACCGTAGATATGTACCACCTTGTGCCGCCAAACCGGCAAACACCCCATCAATAGCAAAGCGGGATGAAATGAATCATTAAGCACAAGATCATTCTCACGCAGAACATGGCGCAGTTTTAATATATCCCGGGCCATGCGCTTAGGATGAAAAATATAACCTGCGACATTAGCATCCGTTGCCCCACGCAACATGTTTTGCTGGGTATCAAACTGCACAGAGTAATGACGCGACAGGATGGTCGCCGTCAGACCGAAGCCGGCTAAAAACCCCTGGCCCTCAGCGGATGTCGTTATCAGCTGAACGCTGACACCCCGGCTCTTAAAGCCGTGCGTAAGCAGCTGTGAGCGCATCAGGTGACCCCGGGCATCGGCAGTGGCCAGGTAGGCTATGCGCATGCCTTAACTCCTGTTCGGCAGCAGACGAAGGCTCAGACCAACGAGCAACAATCCGATTGCGCCAGTCACTGACCAGGAACGATCAATCGCGCGAATCTCTGCCAGCATCGTGACAAAGGATGGTTGCTCATGGGGTTCTATCAGGCGGGTCAGGGCATCGCTGCACAGCTGTACATGCCGGCCCTCATCCATCAGCACACGGGCCAGCAACGACTGCAAATCCTGTCGGTCAGGTATTTCATTAAGCAGACTGAGGTGGCGCTCCAGCACTCGCGTAGCCATCTGTTCCGCACACAAACCGATGGCAAATGCGGGCACCAGCAGACCGTTCTTAAATGAAGTTTCATAGCGACGGGCAACCGCATGCCACTGGGCTATTTTGTGACGGCTTAACCAGTCCGGCTGCAGCTGACGATGGGCAGCATTCGCTTCACCACGCTCGGCCAGCGCGGCGCTGAAAGCACGTACATGCGCCTGCTCTTCTGCCAGGTGCTGATCCATCTGGCGCACCAGCCACTGCGGCGGCTGAGTGACGAGTTCCCGCTGTAACGCTATCTCAGTCGCCTCTTCGCCAACAAGATAGATGCGCAACAACACCCGCTCACCCGCGCCACTGGCATGGAGATGGCGAAGTGCTGCCCGTTTTATATGATGCACCCATTGCGCCTGTAAACGCGGCCATCCACGCAAAATGGGCGGCTCAAAGCGATTAAGCCCGGGTTGCAGAAGATCAGTATTCATACCATCACTCTCTGAATATGTCCGTTCCGGGATATCTGGCTGATCAGCCATTTTGCTGTTAAGAGTCATTCAGATGAACCATGGTAGGATAAGGCCTGAACATCACCCCCCTCTTTACCACGGGGGTAACGCAAGCCTAACCCCCGCATCAGCGCGCCGGTCATATCCAGAGCTGAAAAACAGATAATTAACATAATCGCCGCTAGCCAGCGGAGCCCTTTCAGCGGTGGTAGATTCTGGTGATTGAGGGCCCGCATGCTATAACCCAGCCGGGCAAGCAACACCGATAATGGACCAACAGGCCCACTATGTGACAACCACTGAAAACCCGCAGGCATATAACTTTTTACCAGAAACGGCGTGAGACCATGTGTATCCTGCCCCCGCAACCACCTCAGCTTAACAATGTCAGCCAGGCTATCAGGAAAACGATGAACGGTGTGCGCTTTAGCAGCGTAATGTAACGGTATGCCACGAGACTGCAGATGCAGGCCGAGTACCTGACAATGTGCCCGGTAGACACTGTCTAAGGTCTGATAATGATATTCAGCAAAGATTTCACGACGAAAGACAACATTATTCGCATAGAAATTACGTGTCGCCCCTTCGGCCAGAGGGCTTGGAAAATACATAAAATCGAGTGTCGTCAGTGCGGTACCCGCAAGATCAGGCGCGTAACTGGTGCGACCAGCCACCGCTGCGATAGTACTGTCATCGATAAAGGGATAAAGCAGCTCGGCTAACCAGGTCGGAGCGGGTACGCAATCAGCATCAGCAAAAACAACCCATTGGCAGCGCTCAGGATCTGTAGCGGCAAAACCTGCATTCTTTGCCTGATAATAGCCGGTCGTTGAATCAATCAGCACAAAATCGATGTGCTGTCCGGTAATCGCTTCGAGCGCATCACAGGTCGACTCATCCAAACCATCATGAGTGATGACTACTTGTGCAAGTGCCGTCAGTGGAATGCTTTGTTGTGCCAGTAAGCTGGTCACCCGCTTGAGACTGCTGACAACCTGCTCAAAGTTGTCGCCGCCGCGCAGATTATTGGTCTCTAATACCAGCGCTGTCTGACTTGCCACCTCATACAGCGCCGCATTTTTTTCTGTTGATATGCCGCTAATTGCATCCATATTTACAATACACTCCCTGTGTAATAGCCGTTAATCCTGACTGCCTTTAATGTTTAAGCCCGAAACAGGGTTGTCAGTATGTCCTGATAATTCACTGTGCTGAAAACCACGATGCATGAATAATAAGCACTGCAATCAGCAGACAGATGGCTGCCTGATTCAGTTAAACACGCAAACGAACAACTCTTCACAGCGTCTGAACCGACCCGTATACGTTATGCGCACAACATCTTTCTTTAGCGTTTTGCACACGTTGACGCCAACACAGTCGCCGTCAGAATACCTGCGTTTAAGTCTCTGAACACATCACGGATTCGATTCAGCTGCAAACCTGATAACGGCAGCACTTATCAAAACACCTTCCCTAGCCGGTGGTTGCCATCGGATCTCCCTGGCACCGGGTTAATATACACAATTAACCGATTGCTGTAACTCAGCTGATACCAGTCCAGGCCTAAAAACACGATTTCAGATAATAAAAAAGGCTGCATGAGCAGCCTTTTGATAACTATTTTTTATAATGGCGAGGTTACAGCCTTTCGATATCTGCGGCGTTTTTACGTGCCTCAACCATCGCCTGATAATCATACTGACCCGTACGCTGGCTGAGAACATTGCGCATCGCCTGCTTCTCTTCAGTAGTCACGTCAGACAGGTCTGGCTCATTCACGGCAGTTACCGCAACAATAGCCTGACTACCATCATTCAGTTTAATCAGACGATAGGAAGCAGCCTCCTCAGGCTTAGGCATTTTAAACGCTGCAGCGGTCACTTCGGCAGGCTGGGTACGGTCGCCACGACCAACGGCATCCGCAGTTTGCCACTCGGCACCATTGATCGACCTGCGCTCGCCACCCTGACGTAACGTTTTCAGTTCTGACTCGAGAGCCGCCTGCAACGCTTCACCCGCTTTCTGTTGTGTCAGGATGTCAGTGATCTGGGGCTTAACTTCTTCCTCACTCAACTGACGGGGGCGAATATGTTCCTTAATACGCAGCACCAGAGTACGACCGGAATCCAGCTCAATCGGATCACTATTCAGGCTATCGCGAATCAGCTCCTCATTGAAAGCTGCCCGGACAACACGTGGATTAGAAGTAATATCATCATCGCCACCGTTACGACCAAAAGGCTTGGCATCAACAATCTTCAGTTGTAGTTCTGCAGCAGGTTCCTGCAGATCACCGGAAGAGAATGCCAGATCGGTCAGCTGGCCAACCCGCTCAACGTAGATCTGCTCAACTTTGTTGTCCAGTTGCTCTGCGATCAACTGATCTTTGACTTCATCAAAGACAGGCGGCTCAGAGGCTGCCAGATCGGTCAGTTTAATGATGTGATAGCCAAATGCCGTACGCACAGGTGCAGACACTTCACCAACGTTCAGTGCGTAAACCGCCTGCTCAAAAGGACCATCCAGCATCCCCTTCTGATAAACGCCCAGATCACCACCCTTAGAAGCAGAACCCGGATCGTCAGATTCGGCCTCCGCCAGTGCAGCAAAATCTTCGCCCGCCGCCAGTTTCTTCTCAATCTCCTGAGCTTTTGCCAACGCTTCAGCATCATCAACGGCATCAGACACTTCGATCATAATATGCGATACGGTGCGCTGCTGTTCTGATTTGAAAGCTGCTTTCAACTGTTCAAACTGCGCCTGCAGCTCAGCCTCATCAACACTAACCTCTTTCAGCAGATCCGCTTTATTAATCAACACATACTGGATAGCAACCTGCTCTTCGGTCATAAAGTCCTGTTGATGTGAATCATAGTAAGCAGACAGATCCTCAGGCGTCAGCACTACACCGTCAACATAATCCTCTAAGCCAACGTCTACATAAGCCAGATCACGGGTTTCACGATCCAGTCTGATAATTCTGTCGACTTCGTCATTGAGAACGAATGCAGACAGCATATAACCAGAACGCTCATATTCAATCAGACTCTCTTTACGCAGCAAGTCCTTATACATCAGGGGTGTCAGCCCTGCATTTCGCAGTACTGCCTGATAATGATCGGGATTAAAAACGCCATCCACCTTAAAGTCCTGAGTGTTGAGAATCATCTGATCCAACACCTGATCAGAGATCGCCATATTCTGATCAACCGCAGACTGAACCAGAATCTCCTGTTGAATCAGGTTATCCAGAGTCGCTTTACGGATCAGGTTGTCATCCAGCAGAGTCGGGTCTGCATTTTCACCCATCCGTGCAAGCAGCTGGCGACGTTGCAGGTCAGCGCCCTGCAAAACATCCCGCTCACTAATTTCAACACCATTAACGGTTGCCGGTGCATTTGAACCTGAGGTCAGGCTGACCAGGGACTCCACACCAAACAGTGCAAAAGTCACTATGATCAGACCAACGATGATCTTGGCGATGATTCCCTGGGAGTTATCTCGGATATTCTGAAGCATAATGCCTCTTGGCCTCTAAGGTAGTGTACAAATAGAAAAAAAGGCGCATCCCTGACAGGATACGCCTTTTATATGCTCGGTATGACGGAACCATGTTTCATGATTACCGTTACCCAGAGAAACACCAACATCGAAGGTCAGCGATCTCACATTTGGCGGAACGGACGGGACTCGAACCCGCGACCCCCTGCGTGACAGGCAGGTATTCTAACCAACTGAACTACCGCTCCAAATGCCAGCGATCCTTTCGGATCAGGCGCTAGCTTTTATTACTTGTTTACAGCGTCTTTCAGCGCTTTGCCAGGCTTGAAAGTTGGCAGCGTTGCCGCAGCGATCTGGATTGGCTGACCAGTCTGAGGGTTACGACCCGTACGTGCAGCACGCTCTTTAACACCAAAAGTACCAAAGCCGACCAGAGCAACAGAGTCGCCCTCTTGCAGAGCGCCGGAGATTGACTCCAGAGTAGCATCAAGCGCACGACCTGCAGCTGCCTTTGGAATATCCGCTGATGCTGCAATAGCGTCGATTAATTCAGATTTATTCACATTGTTCCCCTTATATGAATCGTTTTTATATTCTGTGACCATGCCCAGTAAGTTGACCGGACAATTTATACCAAGCCTGCAAATCAGGTGTCAAGCGGCTTGCAGCCTGATTTGCCACTATTTTGAGTTAATGCGGCTTTATTTGCCCCCGCTCATTTTTTGCTTGCTTTTTCTTCTCAGAAAAGTTTGCTTTTTGCTCTTCAGTCAACGGTTCCGGACTGTATTTAAGAGCAATTTGCAAGACCTCATCGATCCATTTTACCGGACAAATTTTAAGGTCGGCTTTGATGTTTTCAGGAATCTCTTTCAGATCCCGCTTATTCTCATCAGGAATAATGACCGTTTTAATTCCACCACGATGCGCAGCCAGCAATTTCTCTTTCAGACCGCCGATCGGCAGAACCTGTCCACGCAGAGTAATCTCCCCGGTCATCGCCACATCGGAGCGCACAGGTATACCCGTGAGGACGGATACTAATGCAGTACACATCCCGATACCAGCACTTGGTCCATCTTTTGGTGTCGCACCTTCAGGAACATGGATATGAATATCGCTTTCCTCATTGAAATCCGGATTAATGCCCAGAGATTCTGCGCGACTTCTCACCACCGTCATGGCGGCCTGAATCGATTCCTGCATGACCTCGCCCAGTGAACCGGTGCGAATCTGACGCCCTTTACCGGGCACCACGGCTGACTCAATGGTGAGGATATCACCGCCAACCGAAGTCCACGCCAGACCAGTAACCTGACCGATACGATCTTCCTCTTCGGCAACGCCAAAGTTGAACTTACGAACCCCGGAATAGTGCTCAAGGTTTTCGCTGTTAGCGACCACAGAGGCGTTCTTGTCATTGCTCAGCGCAATCTCTTTGATCACCTTACGGCAGATCTTGGCGATTTCCCGCTCCAGCCCCCGCACACCCGCTTCACGGGTATAGTAGCGGATCAGATCGGTGACCGCTTCATCCGCAATATCCAGCTCTCTCGCCTTCAGACCATTCGTTTTAATCTGTTTAGGAATCAGATATTTACGGGCAATATTTAACTTTTCATCTTCGGTATAACCCGGGATGCGGATGATCTCCATACGGTCCAGCAGAGGGCCTGGGATATTCATCGAGTTAGAGGTACAGACAAACATCACATCGGAGAGATCGTAATCGACCTCCAGATAGTGATCGTTGAATGTACCATTCTGTTCCGGGTCCAGCACCTCAAGCAGCGCTGAAGCAGGATCACCACGCTGATCCATCCCCATTTTGTCGATTTCATCAAGCAGGAACAGAGGGTTTTTAACACCCACTTTAGACATTTTCTGAATCAGTTTGCCCGGCATCGAACCGATATAGGTGCGCCTGTGCCCACGAATCTCAGCCTCATCTCTGACACCACCCAGCGCCATACGGACATACTGGCGGTTAGTCGCACGGGCAATGGACTGCCCCAATGAGGTTTTACCCACACCCGGAGGGCCAACAAGACAAAGAATTGGACCTTTAAGCTTGCGCACCCGTCGCTGCACAGCAAGATACTCAAGAATGCGGTCTTTCACTTCTTCAAGACCGTAATGATCTTCATTGAGAATTGATTCAGCACGCTTCATATCATGGCGTAGTTTCGAACGCTTCGCCCAGGGAATCTGTAACATCCAGTCGATATAACCGCGCACCACTGTCGCTTCCGCTGACATCGGCGACATCATCTTCAACTTGTTGTATTCGCTGAGGGTTTTATCCAACGCTTCCTTAGGCATACCGGCTGAATCAATGCGCTTTTTCAGCTCTTCGATGTCCGTCGTGCCATTTTCATCCAGATCACCCAGCTCTTTCTGAATCGCTTTCATCTGCTCATTCAGATAATACTCGCGCTGGCTTTTTTCCATCTGTTTTTTAACCCGGCCACGAATCCGCTTTTCAACCTCGACCAGGTCGATTTCAGACTCCATCAGCGCCATCAGATGTTCCAGACGTAATTTATCGTCCAGAATTTCAAGGATCTTCTGCTTCTCATCCAGTTTCAGAGACATATGCGCAGCAATGGTATCTGCCAGGCGGCCTATCTCATCAATCGATCCTAACGAAGTCAGCACTTCGGCCGGAATCTTTTTGTTCACCTGAACAAAACGCTCAAACTGATCCAGTGCGGTGCGTTTATAGATATCCGCTTCGCTGTCACTGACTTCACTGATCGGCAGAACAGTGACATCCGCAGTGAAGTGCGCTTCGGAGGTATGCAATGCCTCGATACGGGCACGGTAATCGCCCTCTACCAGCACTTTAACCGTGCCGTCAGGTAGCTTGAGCATCTGCAACACACTTGCCACAGTACCGATGGAAAACAGATCGCCGCCCTCTGGCTCATCGTCAGAGGCGTTTTTTTGTGCAATCAGCAGAATCTCTTTATCCTGCAGCATCGCTGCTTCGAGGGCCTGAATCGATTTTTCTCGGCCAACAAACAGCGGGATCACCATATGAGGGTAAATAACAACATCGCGCAGCGGTAAAACAGGCAACGTATTGGTAGTGATCTCTTTATCATTTTCGAGTGGTGCCATAATGGACCTTACTCCTTTTTCGAAAGAAACTGCGGGAGATACAGCAGTTACGGACTGTACGATATATCGTTCTTACTGATTAATGGGGCTTGGACAGCAAAATACAAGCACACCACAGCAAAAGTTACATAAAAATGTAAAACCAATGAATAGCGTTATAGCAGTTCGTCCTGAGGGTCACAACGTATCAAAATGGTGGGTAATGTTCTGACTGAGGTATCTGGCATTAAAAAAGCCCGGACAGACCGGGCTTTTTGTAGCATAAACTTATTTGTAATACGCGTTATCGGTGACAGTGTGGTCAGTCACATCCCGCACACCAGCGAGACCTTTGATCCGTTCCATCAGCGTTTTTTCAACGCCATCTTTAAGCGTCATATCCACTGCACTGCAACCCTGACAGCCGCCGCCAAATTGCAATATAGCAATATGGCCATCCTGCTCTTCAACCAGCTCAATCAGTTTCACTTCACCGCCATGGGAGGAAAGACCCGGGTTGATATCGGAGTACAGAATATAGTTGATCTGCTCTTCCATCGGACTGTCTTCAGACACTTTAGGCACTTTTGCATTCGGCGCTTTGATTGTCAGCTGTCCACCCATCCGGTCAGTCGCAAAATCGACCGTGGCCTCTTCAAGATAAGGCAGACTGATTTTCTCAAAGTAAAACGTTACCTTTTCTTTAGGCATCACTACATCGTCTTCGACAACCTCATCGGGGCGGCAGTATGCAAGACAGGTTTCAGCGTAAGGCGTACCCGGCTGGGTTACGAACATCCGCACAGCAATCCCTTCAACATTCTGCTTCTCCAGCAGCTCTGCAAGGTAAGTTTCGGCTGATTCAGTTACGGTAATATTCATTAAAATTCCTGTTAAATCACTCTCTCAATATGGCTCTCAGGATACACGCTTTCCAATCCTGAGTAAATTGCTCAGCTATTATCCGGAACGCCGCCTTGCCATTCTGTCTGACGGGCACGTTTTACACCTTTGTGACTTATTTCTCAACTTTATGGTCGTCATTTAGGCTTCTGTTCAGGTAATAGAAGACAGCATCGCGGAACCGCCTGCAGCGTTGACAAAGCATTCTGACCCGGGGGTTTCCTATTCCTGTGCCGGATGGCACACCCGGGTGAAACCGCACCAGCCGGAGTCAGCCCTTGCGGGTATCTGAATGTCCTCGCCATCAGTCAGATGCCAGGACGGCTGCTCACTTCTTTTATTTATGGCATACGGGGGAAACCGGGTTCATATCCGCACACAGATTCGCTAGACTAAAGTTGATATATCAAGCCATTGATACGCTTTATCTGCCTGCCGAACGCTAATTTTTTAACGGATTCCACCAACGACATGATGCAACAGAGCCTGGTTTTCTCATTTTTTCTTATTTTTACCGGGGCCGCGGTACTGGCTTCTGTAGCTCTCTATACCCGCCAGCCACTTCTGGTCGCCTACATCGTGCTGGGTGCAGCACTGGGGCCTTACGGTTATAGTTTTATTCAGGACACCGCCCTGCTATCAGACATCTCCCATGTGGGCATCATCTTTTTGCTTTTCCTGCTTGGGCTGGATATGCAGCCTGCCCATCTCGCCCATATGCTAAAAAAGGCGACACTGGTGGCTATCTTCAGCGCTATTATCTTTATGGCTATTGGTTATGGTGTGGGCATAGCGTTCGGTTTTACCCGCACTGAAGCTACCATTATCGGTGTTGCGCTAATGTTCTCCAGCACCATCATCGGCATCAAACTACTGCCAACGACAGTATTGCATCATAAACATACTGGCGAACTTGTGGTCGGTTTACTGCTTTTACAGGACGTTATTGCGATTCTGGTGCTACTGTTCCTTAACAGTGGAGATAATGGCGGCAGCCAACTGATGACCTTCCTCAAAACAGCCATTGCCTTACCCCTGATTATTGGCGGCGCACTGCTCTTTGTCAGGTATATACTGCTGCCGCTGATACAGAAATTTGATCGTTTTCATGAGTATATCTTTCTCGTAGCGATTGGCTGGTGCCTTGGCTTAGCCGAACTCGCCCATGCCGCGGGCCTGTCAGCTGAAATCGGCGCATTTATCGCCGGCGTCAGCCTCGCAACCAGCCAGATAGCCCAGTACATCGCCACCAGCCTGAAACCGCTGCGAGACTTTTTCCTGATTCTGTTTTTCTTCTCCATCGGCGCCAGCTTTAACCTTGGCCTTCTGGGACAGATTATTATTCCGGCTCTGATACTGGCGGCTCTGGTACTGGTGATCAAACCAATTGTGTTCCGCTTTCTGTTACAGAGCATCAGTGAAAGCAATAAACTGGCGTGGGAAGTGGGCTTTCGGCTGGGACAGATCAGTGAGTTTTCTCTCCTGATTGCCTATATGGCGACCGGCGCTGCGATGATCGGGCAGGAAGCGTCCCATGTTATTCAGGCCACCGCCATACTGACATTTTTACTATCAACCTATATCGTCATATTCAACTTCCCCAGCCCGATCGCGGTATCGGACAAGCTAAGAAGGGATTAAGACGGTATAACAGGCTCGTGGCTCAGGATTGCCCTGCATCCGACCTATGCAACAACTTTCTTACAAAGTTCATCGCTCAGATACAGACCTCCACTAAAAAATGAAGGCTTTTATCGAGCAACGAGCAAGTCACGCTTTTTGTGACGTTCGAACAACGAGCGACGGCTTTTAAATAGCGCTGAGCTACCATTAATACCGGCCCTTATCCCTTCCCTGCCACATCTGTTCTGCCCGGGAAAAACAGCCGGCATCATCTTCCGCCTGATTAAGCAATTTCAGGATGAGTGCCAGGGTTGAGATAACCGCGCCTTCGCCATACTCATTGGTTGTCGTTCCGCGCCAGAGGCCGACCAGATCGGCAGTATCAAGGTCCTCCTTAACCAGACGACGGGGATAATAACGCCCCCACTGGGAGGTGCTGTACTCACTGCCACGGGTCCACTGAAGATCACATTCCGCATCGGGCTTCACCTCAGCTTCACCCCCATCGCCTTTTATCGTCAGGCCATTTTCAACCCCCAGCAACTGTGCTGTCTTCTGATGCATAGGACCATAAGCGGGATGAAATACACCATCCACCGTATGGGTTGCCTGCAACGGGTTAATCAGACGACACAGCGTGTGCACCGGCGAACGCAATCCCAATACCGGCCGCAAGTTAATAATGCGGCTCATCTCCGGACTCAGGGACGCAATGGGCATAAATGCAAACTGAGTTGCCTCCAGCGACTGACTCACCTCTCCCCAGCCAGTACAGGCCTCAATGCCAAATAGCGCCAGGCAGTCTTCAGTATATATCCGCCCCGGTGTATGGCCTCTGGCACCATGCATGAAGACCCGGGTACCATTTTCAGCCAGTAACAGGGCAACAAGAATAAACCAGGGAAGCTGGCGCTTTTTACCCGCATAACTTGACCAGTCAAGATCCACCTGCAGTTGTTCAGGGGCACCACAGCAGCTCCGCACGGCTTCAATGAAACCTGCCAACTCTTCCGGTGATTCCTCTTTAACCCGCAACAGCATCAGAAAGGCTCCCAGCTGTTCAGGCTCAACCTGTCCATCCAGAATCATCTGCATCGCTTCACGCGCCTCCGCCTGTGTGAGAGAGCGTGAGCCCTGTTTACCTTTACCCAGAATTCGTACAAAGGGTGCAAATAGGTGTTCCTGTGACATAGATATGCTCTGACGGTAGTTCGAATTGAAGCTGATTTTATACCCTGCGCCCTCATCCAATGAAGTACTTACTCATAAAAAACCATTTTCACCCTGAGTCCACCGGCAGAATTGCCTGTACTGACAGTAGCGGTGCAGCCTCAGGATGCTTTAATCGCCCCGCACTGGTAGAATCCGCCCTTCGTCAGGAGAAGCACATGAAACAGAACAGTTCCCGCACTATCAAACAGCCCCCGGCCCGCAGGCCGTCACAACCGTTACCCATTGAGCCGGTAGAGCTGGAGATCAGTTCCCTTAGCTATGATGGCAAAGGGGTTGGTCGCTATCAGGGGAAAGCAGCGTTTATAGACAACGCCCTCCCCGGAGAACGGGTTCTGGCAAGACTGACTGAAGAGAAATCGCGTTTCTATCAGGGTCACACTGACACGGTGATGACTCCCTCCAGCCATCGCATCGAACCCGCCTGCCCTCATTATCAGCAATGCGGCGGCTGTGATCTCCAGCATCTGGACAATCAGGCACAACTGGAGCTGAAACAGACACAGGTGCTCGAACAACTTGAACGAATCGGTCATACAAAGCCCGCCAGTGTCTCTCCTGCACTAACCGCGAATAACTGGCACTACCGACGCAGCGCCCGTATTGGGATCAACCAGCTGGCCGATGGTGAACCCATCATCGGTTTTCGTCGCCGGGGCAGCAATCTGCTGACCCAGATCGATAACTGTGCAGTACTGGATGAACGTATCAGCGATATATTCACTCAGGTCAGAAATGGCTTACGGGACAGCGGTGATATCAGATACATCACTCAGCTGGACCTGAATCTTGGCGATCAGGGCGGCTATCTGTCATTACGACTGAAACGGGAACTCAGTGATGAGCATCTGGAGACGTTTACTTCGCTGGCAGAGCACTATTCCCTCGCACTGCAGTATCAGGTTATCGATGCTGAACAGAACAACCCTCCCACCGAACTATCAAGCTATCAGTTAGGTGACCAGGTGCTGGAGTTCCGGCCAGGCGATTTTATTCAGGTAAACGCCGCCATTAACCAGCAGATGATCAGCAAAGCCTGCCAGTTGCTGAACCTCAAACCGGAAGACCAGATTCTCGATCTGTTCTGCGGTCTTGGCAATTTCTCACTGCCAGTCGCGCAATCGGGCGCCTCTGTGACTGGCATTGAAGGCAGCATGAGCATGGTCGGGCAGGCACAACGCAACGCCCGGCAAAATAAACTGGATAATTGCCGCTTTTTTTGCGGCAACCTTGCTGACGATCTGAAAGGTCTGCAGTGGTTCAAAAAGGGCTATAACAAAATTATTATCGATCCTCCCCGCACCGGAGCCGCCTCGCTGATTCCACAAATTTGCGGTCTCCGGCCCGAGCTGATTCTGTATATCTCCTGCAACCCTGGGGCACTTGCCCGGGATAGTCAGGGACTAGCCGAAGAAGGTTACACGCTGCAGGAGTTTCTGGTGATGGATATGTTCCCACAAACCCACCATATTGAATCGATGGCACTGTTTGTACGCGGCAAAAAAAGGTCACAGAAAAAGAAATTGTTTAACGGCAAGGGCATCAGCCGCTGAAATGATAATCGCCATCGACGACAGGGAGATACTCTTCGCTGACAATGAGATCATTGTCGTTAATAAAGCGGCTGACCTGCTCTCGGTTCCAGGCCGTGGAGAGGATAAGCAGGACTGCCTCTGGCGTAGAGCCCAGTTGTCCTTTCCAACCGCCCGAATAGTGCATCGACTCGATTATGCAACCTCAGGCGTGATGGTGCTGGCGCTCAGCGCTGCCAGTCATCGACACCTGAGCATTCAGTTTCAGGAACGGAAAACCGCTAAAACCTATCAGGCGATCGTAGCCGGCGTGGTGCAACAAGACAGGGGCAGCGTCGATCAGCCGATGCGCTGCGACTGGGATAACCGGCCGCTTCAAATCATCGATCAGCAACAGGGTAAAGCGGCCCAGACTCACTGGCGCAAACTTGAGCTACTGGATAACGCCACCCGGCTGGAGCTGACGCCAGTCACAGGGCGCTCGCATCAACTCCGGCTACATATGCAGTTTATCGGCCACCCGATTCTGGGTGACCGCTTTTATGCCCAGCAGGACCAGATTGCCCGTTCAGAGCGTTTGCTGCTGCACGCTGAAACCCTGAGCTTTAATCACCCCGTCACAGGTGACAGATTAACGTTTAACTCACCGGTACCGTTCTGATACCAGGCCCGGAAAGAGATTAATTAACCTGCCTGATCATCTCACCGCACTTAAACCCGACAATACTTTCGGTTACCTGATCAACGATCCGCTGGCGCGCCTGAACACTCCCCCAGGCACTGTGGGGCGTGATAATCAGGTTTGGTATATCATCTGCCAGCAGCGGATTGCCATTCACCGGCGGCTCTTCGCTCAGGACATCGGTGGCCGCCCCGGCAAGCTTACCCCGGCGCAAGGCATCAGCGAGATCACTTTCATTAACGATACCGCCACGGGAGGCATTAATCAGAAAAGCGCCTGTTTTCATCTGTTCAATGGCCCTGGCATCAATCAGATCACGTGTCTCATCAGTGAGCGGACAGTGCAGACTAAGCACATCAACCTGCGGCAAAAGTTCAGCCATCGCTAAGCGACCACCCACGGTATCACCCCCGACACGCTGGGCAATAACCACATCCATCCCGAATGCACCCGCCAGCTGAGCAACCCCGGCGCCCAGATTGCCATAACCGACGATCCCCAGAGTCTTGCCACTCAACTCCTGAATAGGATAATCCAGCAGGCAAAACTGCTGAGCGCTGGCCCACTGACCATTGCGAGCGGCCTCATTATAAGAGATCAGATTGGTATGCAGTGCCAGCATCAACGCCATAACATGCTGAGACACAGACGCCGTCCCATAAGCCTGACAGTTTGATACGCTAACGCCCTGTTCCGCAGCGGCCTGCAGATCAACATTATTGGTACCGGTTGCCGCGATGCAGATATGTTTTAACGAGGTGGCAGCAGCCAGCATCTCTCTGTCTAACACCACTTTATTAACGATCACCACATCGGCATCCGCAATCCGTTCAGCGACCTGCTGGGAAGTGGTCGCCGGATAACCGGTAAAGCGAATGAATTCAGCCTTTAATGCAGACAGATTAAGGTCGTCACAGTCCAGACTATTGAGATCAAGAAATACCGCTTTCATTGCTATTTACCCTCCACTCGTTAAACCCACTCAGGCGCTGAAGAACTCATCAGGAGTCACACAAACGCATTGACATAAAGTGCTTAAAATAAAAAGGGCCTGCTATAAAGAAGGCCCTTTCATACGCAGACAGGCGACCGGCATGAACGCCGGAGCCGTGTCAGATCTTATCTTTAATTTCCCACAGAATCTCATCCGCAACAACAGCCGGAGCAGCTAAGCCATCCGGAGTTTTAACCGTCAGGAAGACGCCATTTGCAGTACGGTTCATATGCAGCTGATATTGACCAACATGCTCGTATTTACCTGATTCGTTGTTATAAACGCCATCCTTGCCGCCGCCGAATACATAGATAACTTTACCTGCAAACCAGATTTTATAGCCATCACTGTTAGCATCTTCAGAATCAGCATCAGGACTATACTGTTCGCCGCCCGCACCATCTCCGTCAGTGATTGTATATTCCTTAGAACTATATGAAGGACCGTCAGTCTGTTTTTCATCACTGCTAAAGCCTAACACCTCACCGATACGGCCGGTACTGAATGTCAGCGACTTACGATCAGAGTGCAGCCACTCAAAGAAGCCCATTTTTTCGGTGTCTTCAAACGGCGTTGAGGTGGTATAGGTCATATAGATAACACCGGATTGCTGATCCCGGGTTCCAACATCCAGTGACGTTTTATCAATTGCCTTATTGATCTGAGCCCAGGCCTGATCAACAGGAACGGTAATTTTCAACGCCGGGAAGCCCTTAGAGTCGCGTCCCATCTGCGGCCGGGTATTCTGCTGACGCTTGAGCTCCATCATACTCAGGCTGCCATCCGCATTACTGGTAGATTTACTCAGGTAGCGCAGCATCTCAAACATCATGTCATCTTTGTAGCCCACGTCTGACGCGTCTGCTGTCCAGTCGACCGGCTGATCTTTCTCTTCCTGGGCCACCCGGATATGTTGCATCGAAATACTGGTGCGTTCGTAATCATCGGCGACCGGACGCAAAGATATGCGCAACTTATCACTGACAGGTCCATCGATATTCTGGAAGGTAAGATGCTTAATCATACTATCGACAAAGCTTAACTCTTGTCCGGCAGTATCGATCCAGTTGGTCTCCATGACCCCTTCCTGAGGGGCGGATTTAGACAACGTGACATTGTTAAAGCGCCAGAAATCCTGTAGCTGAACCCAGACATCGGCGATAGGCTCATCAACAATCAGAACCTTCTCATCACCCAGACGCTTCAGATTAACCGTATCATTGCCCGCATCGGCGTAGAAGAATTCTGGACGAGGCACTTCAAAATCGGAGGTCCGTTGTGACGCCGTCTGCCCCGCACTGGGAACCTCAAGAGCATCCTGCATCGCTTTAGAACGGGCCTTAATGGACGGCGGCAGTTCAAGACGCTCGGTTGCCCTGGCCTCTTCATAGTTCTGGCTGCGATCATTGATAAGTCCATTCTCGCCGTAAATCGGGTTAGAGTATGAACCACATCCAGCAATACTCATCACAGCTGCTGCCAGAGGCAACAAGGCAATTATTCTCATTATGCTCGTCCGTTAATTTCAGATAATTTCACAGGCTTTCAGAACTTCACGCACCTGGTTGTGATACTGCTCAGATAACACAGTCAACGGCAAACGAATCGTCTGACCGATCAGCCCCATCTCAGCGACAGCCCACTTCACCGGAATCGGGTTAGCTTCGACAAACATCGCCTCGTGCAGTGGCATCAGCGACGCCTGCAGTGCGCGGGCAGACTCGGCCTCACCGGCAATCGCCAGGCGACATAGTTCACCCATCTGCGCCGGAGCCACATTCGCAGTGACCGATATATTTCCATCTCCGCCCAGCAACATCAGCTCGGTGGCTGTGCCATCGTCGCCGGAATAGATAGCGAACTCTTTCGGCGCCGCTTCGATCAGTACTCTGGCACGCTCAAGGTCACCGGTAGCTTCCTTGATCCCTACAATATTGGAGATTTCTGCCAGTCTCAACACCGTCTCAGGCAGCATATCGCAGGCAGTACGGGAAGGAACGTTGTAAAGAATTTGCGGAATATCAACCGCTTCAGCAACCGTTTTAAAGTGCTGGTACAGGCCTTCCTGGGTGGGACGGTTATAGTATGGTGTCACCAGCAGGCAGGCATCAGCGCCGACTTTTTTCGCCGCTTCCGTCAGTTCAATCGCTTCCCGGGTGGAGTTCGCACCGGTACCGGCAATCACCGGTATTGCGCCACCGACACGGTCAACAACCCGCTTGATAACCTGGCAATGTTCGCCACAACTCAGGGTTGCAGATTCACCGCTGGTACCGACAGCAACAATGGAGTCGGTACCCTTTTCCAGATGAAAATCTACCAGTTTATCAAGCGCGTCCCAATCGACATCACCGTTAGAATCCATCGGGGTAACAAGAGCAACAATGCTGCCAGTAATCATTATGGTCTCCATCAAGAGGTATACAGAATGGCCTATGGTACTTGCCTGCGATTTGCGGCTCAACCCATTTAAGCTCAATAAGTTAGCGTATTCTGAGTATTCAAAAAACGAAAAGTTCAGGGGCTGCCAAAACTGTGTAATCTGTTATCGTATAAAAAGCGTATCATTCTAACTGATCTCAGTATGATAAGCGTAGTTTTTAAGACAGATTTTTTAAGGAATATGTATGAGCCAGCCAACCATTGATCAACCAGTAGCCAACTTCACCGCAGCAGCCACCAGCGATACAACCGTGACGCTGTCAGAACTGAAAGGTTCCAATGTTGTCATCTACTTCTATCCAAAAGACAGCACCCCCGGCTGCACCACCGAAGGCCAGGATTTCAGGGATATGTATAGCGAATTCCAGGATGCTAATACTCAGATCTTTGGCGTTTCCCGCGATGGTATGCGTGCCCATGAAAATTTCAAAGCCAAACAGTCTTTCCCCTTCGAACTGATCAGCGATCCGGATGAAACCCTGTGTAAACTGTTTGACGTCATCAAACTGAAAAAACTCTATGGCAAAGAACACCTGGGTATCGAGCGCAGCACCTTCCTGATTGATACCGACGGCGTGTTACGCAAAGAGTGGCGCAAAGTTAAAGTAAAAGAGCATGTAGCAGAAGTATTAGCTGCCGCCAAAGCGCTTTAACAATAGCACTTTAACAATAGCGCTTTAACAATAGCGGTTTGACAATAGTACTTTGACAAAACCCTTTTAAGGCCGCCCTGAAAGCAGAAGCAACAGGCACAAAAAAAGCCAGCTAACGACTGGCTTTTTTTATTACTCAACGAATAATAAAGAACTACTAATCTGCTCTGTTGCCATCCTGTATAAAGGCGTGACTTTTCGGCCAGGCATTCAGAATAGCTTTAATCAATGTCGCCAGTGGAATCGCGAAAAACACCCCCCAGAATCCCCATATACTGCCAAATACCAGTACCGCAATAATGATCGAAACCGGGTGAAGATTTACCGCTTCCGAAAAGAGTAATGGCACCAGCACATTACCATCCAGTGCCTGAATAATGCCGTAAGCCAGCATCAGGTACCAAAAATCATTCGTCCAGCCCCACTGAAAAAAGCCAATCAGCGCGACCGGTAACGTTACCAGGGCGGCGCCAATATAGGGGATGAGTACCGATAGCCCCACCATAATACCCAGCAGTGCGGCATAACTAATACCCAGAAAAGCAAACGCCACGTAAGTCACCGAGCCGACGATAACGATTTCGATCACTTTGCCCCGGACATAGTTGGCAATCTGCTGATCCATCTCGTTCCACACCTGAGTCAGCATCGCTTTCTTTTGTGGCAGGAATGAAACCCACCAGCGCACCAGACTGCTGCCATCTTTAAGAAAGAAAAACACCAGAATCGGCACCAGTACCACATAGATTAACAACGCGATAAGACCGGTGATCGAGCTCAGGGAATAGGTAACAACCATCTGCCCCAGATTTCTCAGCTCGATTGTTGCGAGATCAATGAGCTGAGTAATCTGTTGCTCAGAAAACACGTCAGGGTACTGCTGAGGCAGAAGTAATAAAACCTGCTTTGCCTGTGCGACCATGCCTGGTAACTCGTTGAAAAGGTTAACAGACTGTTTCCAGGCAAGCGGTATGATAAACAGTAACAATGATAGTAATATGCCGATAAACAACGTAAATACCATCAGTACGGATGCCAGATGAGGCACCCTGTGGGCTTTAAGCCAGACAATCATGCCCTGCATCAGAAACGCGAGAATAATGCTGGTAAACACCGGCGTCAGAGTCTGGCCCAGATAGAGAATAACACCCAGAGCACCTGCCAACAGGACCAGCAACAGCATTACTTCCTCATTTGAGAAGTAATCGTCAATCCATCTACTGAAAATTTTTCTCACACTTTGCTCCTGTTAGCCGCGCTGGATAATATAGGTATACTGGTCATCATTGCTGAACGATTCCAGCATTCGGTGGTCAGACTGGTCGACAAAAGCCTTGAAATCACGCTGGGAACCGGCATCAGTTGCTACCACTTTAAGAACGGTGCCTGGCTTTAGCTTATGCAGTGCCTGTTTCGCTTTTAACAGCGGTAAGGGGCAATTCAGACCGCGGGCATCGAGTTGTTCATCCCAGTGGGTCTCAGTCATGGAGCTACTCCTGATGCAGATAAGAGGCCAGCAATATATACCAAAAAGTGGGTTATTATAATCCATAATTACGCTTAACTGTTTTTGTGGCGGCCGTAACGTCACGATAAGGACCACCAATTTTGCGAACAGGACTTTCTTCATATCTGCTGGCCAGTATTCTGGCGCTCACACCGGTGTCCATGACACAGGCGGATGGGCTGCCGATCATCGCCAACAGCTCCGGGACGATATCACTTGAACAAGAGTTTCAGCTGGGACGAACCTGGGCGCGAATGCTGCGCGGAAGTGTCCCGGAGTATGGTGACCCGATGGCGGTCAATTATATCGACAGCCTGCTGTGGCAGATAGCGGCGACCAGTCAACTACAGGATCACCGTCTTGAACTGATCGTGCTTGATAATCCGGTTCTTAACGCCTTTGCCGTCCCCGGTGGCGTTGTTGGTATTAACGCCGGATTACTGCTTGGGGCTAAAGATGAAGCGGAACTGGCCTCCGTTATTGCTCACGAGCTGGCGCATCTATCCCAGCGGCATTACGCGCAGCAGCTTGAAGAAAGTCGCCGGAATACGCCACTGATGCTGGCGGGCATTCTGGCCAGCATTCTGGTCGCATCGGCAGATTCGCAGGCGGGTATGGCCGGCATTACCTCGTCGATGGCAGCCGGACAGCAAGCCGGTATCAATTTCACCCGGCGCAATGAGCAGGAAGCCGACCGCATCGGTATGCTCAATCTGGTAAACGCGGGCTTTGACCCCTATGCGATGCCCAGAATGTTCTCCCGTATTCAGCGTTCCAGTCGTTTCCTTGGTCAGAAGCCTCCCGAATTTCTGCTCACTCACCCGGTGACCGAATCCCGGATTGCCGATGCCGAAAACCGTGCCAGCCAACTGCCTAAACCCGCGTTTAAACCACAGCGTTATGATTTTCAACTGATCAAAAAGCGTATCGAGGTCCATTACGCCAGCAATCTTAAAGGACTTATCAAAACCTACCAGGAAAGCGCCAGTAGCAACCCATTAAGCCAATACGGGCTGGCGATGGCACTGATACAGGACCACGATTATAAACGGGCAAGAGAGGCACTCGAAAGCCTGCCGGAATACCTGCAGCGATATCTGTACATCCGCCTTAGTTATGCAGAACTCGATCTGGCGGCCGGCGAATCGGCAGCAGCCCTGAAAAATCTGGAGCTGCTGAATAAACTCTACCCGGACAGCTACCCGGTGCAGCAGTTATATGCCAAGGCACTCCGGGCAAATAATCAGTTCAAAAAATCGGCGCGAATTCTCACCAATCTTAGCCAGCAACACCCGACCAATAGTTACATCTGGTACGAACTGGCAGAAGCGCAGGGGCTTGCAGGTAACACGCTGGGCGTTCATGAAGCCCGTATCGAATACTTTCTGCTCATCGGAGCAATATCTAAAGCACTGCGACAGATAGACTTTGCCATGCGCGAAAAAAACCTGACGAGTAGTGATATCGCCAGGCTTGATGAACGAAAACGCGAGGCTGAGGAGATACGGGATCAGATCAAGAACTCCTTATAACCTCGACTGTACAGACCCGATTACAGCTGAAGAAATGACAGCGTCAACAGGCTTCCGCAAAGGCATCACAACAGGTTAACAAGTACCGGTGGTTACACCATGGCAAACAATCGGCTCATCAACCGGTTGTCAGTATTCGCTGTCACGTGCAGTTAATATGCGGCCATGACGTTGTCCTCAGCAGCAGCTATGGCAACTGCATTCAGTTTATCGCCTTAAAAAATACTGTTGCAGCGGTGTCAAACGAGCCACTACCGGGCATCTGAATGCTGACAGTTAGCTAAGTAACGTGCATATAAAACGAAAGAGACCCGAAGGTCTCTTTTAAATGATCAAAACAGTACGCTGTCTCAGGTAATTAAGTGTTCGCCTTATCGCGCAGCACAAATTTCTGAATTTTACCGGTAGAGGTTTTTGGCAAAGGCCCAAAAATAACCTTCTTCGGCGCTTTAAAGTTCGCCATATTCTCCCGACAAAAATCGATAATCTCCTGTTCGGTTACCTCAGCGCCCTCTTTCAGGCTGACAAAGGCACAGGGCACCTCGCCCCACTTTTCATCGTCCCGCGCAACTACCGCCGCTTCCATCACACTGCTGTTGCGATAGAGCACATCCTCCACTTCAATTGAAGAGATATTCTCGCCGCCAGAGATAATGATATCTTTAGAACGGTCTTTAATTTCGATATAGCCATCCGGATGCCACACGGCCAGATCACCTGAATGGAACCAGCCACCGGAAAAGCTTTCTTCGGTGGTGCTGGGGTTTTTCAGATAACCTTTCATCACCAGATTACCACGCATGAAAATCTCACCCATGGTCACACCGTCCTGAGGGACCGGTTCCAGCGTACTCGGATCGGCCACCATCAGACCATCCAGCATCGGCGCCCGCACCCCCTGCCGGGATTTAAGACGGGCAATCTCTTCATCAGTACGGTCGTTCCACTCCTGATGCCACTCACAGACCACCGACGGGCCGTAGGTTTCAGTCAAGCCATATACATGGGTGACACTGAAGCCCATTTTTTCCATTCCCTGAATCACCGCAGCGGGCGGCGCAGCCCCCGCCGTCATCACTTTCACCTTGTGACTGATCCCCTGTTTCATCTCGTCCGGTGCATTATTAAGCATATTCAGTACAATCGGCGCAGCACAGAAATGGTTAACGTTTTCCTGTTTAATTGCCCCATAAATATCTTCAGCGCGCACATGACGCAGACAGACACTGACACCCGCTGAGGCAGCAATACTCCAGGGGAAACACCAGCCGTTACAGTGAAACATCGGCAGGGTCCAGAGATACACCGGATGATGCCCCATATTCCAGCAGACAATATTACTCATCGCATTCAGATAGGCACCCCGGTGATGGTATACCACCCCTTTCGGATTGCCGGTGGTACCAGAGGTGTAGTTCAGACTAATCGCGTTCCACTCATCATCCGGCATCTGCCAGTCAAACTCAGGATCGCCGGTCGCAATGAACGTTTCATAATCATAGCTGCCTATCAGTTCTCCGCCTTCATAATAAGCGTCATCAATATCGATAACTAATGGCTTGTGGGCGATCATTTTCAACGCTTTACTGATCACCCCGGAAAACTCCCGGTCCACCATCACGACTTTCGCTTCACCATGCTGCAAAATGAAAGCGATCGCTTCAGCATCGAGACGTACATTGAGAGCGTTCAAAACGGCGCCACACATCGGCACACCAAAATGAGCCTCAAACAGCTCCGGCAGGTTCGGCGCCATGACCGCCACGGTATCCCCTTCACCAATCCCGTTCTGGCTGAGAGCACTGGCAAGCTGCCGGCAGCGATTATAGGTCTCGGACCAGGTTCGGCGTGTTTGCTGATGTACCACCGCAGTATGGTTTGGAAAGACCCAGGCAGATCGTTCAATAAAACTTAAAGGACTCATCGCCGAGAAGTTGGCGCTGTTTTTATCCAGCCCAAACTGATAGGGATTAGAGTGTGTTGACATAGTAGTTAGCCCTGAATACCGCCGCCTCTGAATGCAATCTGCAGACACAGCGTTATTATCTGAATAAATGGTTGTTAAAAAAACTCACAGCTAAGTGTTTACCCTTATTGCATCAACTATAATACGTAATTACCCTGACGAAACAAGTTAGTCTTAAGTCAAAATGTGACGAGGCTACGCTATAAACAACAGATTGTAGGGTTTCTCCCTGATCAGCGAGCAGCAATGAGTATAGAACAAGATCTGAAAGCGATCAGTGAAATGGATGAGGGAGAACGCTCCCGCTTTCTGGTGGAACAATCCACCGATATGATTTCCCGTCATACTCCGACAACAGAATGGACCTTTCTCGATGTCAGTCCGGCCGTAGAACGGATGCTAGGCTACAGCGTCGAAGAGATGATCGGCACGGCGGGATATGACCTGTTTCACCCGGAAGATGCGGACAACCTGATCAAACGTTCTGACTCGGTTCGCTATCGCAAAGGGATGTACACAAACGTATATCGCTACAAACATAAGAACGGTCATTATATCTGGCTGGAAACCACCAGCCGCACCCTCAGAGATCCGGAAGGAAAACCGATTGAGGTCGTCTGTGTTTCCCGCGATGTAACCGAACAAACACTGGCACAGCAGGCTACACGCAGACTGGCGCGTGTTGTTGAAGCCTCTTCCGATATGATCATGTTCTGCAATCATAAAACCATGCAGCTGACCTATATGAACGAGGCAACCTACATCACCCTGGGCACCGAAAAAGAGAACCCGATGGTGTTCTATCTGGAACAGATGTTTGCCCCCAAGGTATTTGCCTCGCTGGTACAGGATGCACTAAACCACGCTGCAGCCCACGGTACCTGGTATGGCAGTATAACCATGCAACTGCCTTCGGGTCGTGATCGCACCGCCGAAATCCGGGAAGTGATCGCCCATCGCAACCTCAACGATGACATGCAGGTCGAGTATTACTCCATCATTGGCCGTGATATCACTCTGCGCCGTAAAGCCGAAGAGGATATGAAGCGCAACCAACTGGAGATGGCCCATATCGCCCGCCTGCTTTCCGTAGGCGAGATGGCGTCGGGCCTGGCCCATGAGATTAATCAGCCTCTGGCAGCTATTCTTAACTATTGCCGGGGATCAAAGCGACGGATTGATGAGGGGCGAATCAGCTCCATTGATGAGATCAGTAAGTCGATGGAGCTGATTACCCGGCAGGCAAAACGGGCAGCCGAGATCGTTAAACGGATGCGCAGTTTTGTCAAAAAAACAGAATATCAGCGGATGGAGTTTCCCCTCAATGAAAGTTGCCGGGAGATCGCAGAGTTTCTCAAGCAGGAAGCCCTGGATCACAACACGACATTCGAATTTATCCTTGAACCGGGCGACCTGCCCATTGTGGCTGATAAGGTTCAGATTGAGCAGGTGTTAGTCAATCTGATTCGCAACGCAATTGAAGCCTATAACGACTGTGAAACGACTCATCGTCCCGTTATTATCAGTACGCAAAAAGTAAAAGAGTGCATCTATATCTCAGTCGCCGATCACGCTAAGGGGATCAGCGCTGAAATATTAGAGAAGCTGTTTGAGCCGTTCTTCACCTCAAAGTCCACCGGACTGGGGATGGGGTTATCAATCTCACGCACCATTATAGAGACCCATGGCGGCCAGCTATGGGCAGAAAGCGACGGCAAAACCGGCACTCAGTTTCATATTAAAATTCCAGCAAAAGGCTAGGACCTGACCATCATGACCCGATACAACGGTACCGTATTTATTGTGGATGACGATGATGATTTTCGTGACTCCATGCAGTGGCTGTTAGAAAGCGACGACCTGCCCGTTCAGAGCTTCGCCTCTGCCCGGGAGTTTCTTAATCACTACAAGGAAGATAAAGGCTGTCTGCTATTAGATGTGCGAATGCCCGAAATTAATGGCCTGGCACTACAACAGATCATGCTGGAACGGGATATCCGTCTGCCTATCATTGTGCTCAGCGGCCATGGCGATATTCCCATGGCGGTGACCGCAATGAAAAACGGCGCGATCGACTTCCTGGAAAAACCCTTCGATGATGAAGTGCTGATCCCTCTGGTACAGAACGCCCTGAAAAAGGCCGATGAGATGTTCGCTGACCGACAGCTTGAGGCACAGGTGCGCAAGCTATACGAAACCCTCAGCCGACGGGAACGGGAGGTCATGGCGCTGGTTGTTACCGGCAAGGCCAACCGGGAGATTGCAGAAGAGCTGGGCATCAGCCCGAAAACGGTCGAAGTGCACCGTTCACGGGTAATGAGCAAAATGCGGGCGGAGAGTCTCCCCGAACTGGTCAATCAGGCCGCTCAGCTGGAAAGCTGAGCGCATTAATTAACTTTAGCCAGTGACAGCTAACAGACCAATTCTGCAATATCTGCAGCCTGATGAACCTCCATTCATTCTTATTGGTCATAACCGATCACTACTAGCAGCATAACCATCAGAATAACGACGAATGTCAGATCCAATTTATCGATCCCCTGAGCAGCGCTAATTAATCAGGATAAAGCCACGTATGCTGACTGAAGCGACGCCCGGAAGATCACTTCCGGGAGCATCAAGCGACACTGTCTCTCGCCTTAAATTCATCGCGGCTCTGCTCTTATAACTTCTCATTTGCGACCAGACAAACAAAGCACTGTCAGCAGTTAACGACCGCCCTCTTACCTGAAAAGAACTTTACTTAATTAATTGAATCAGCACTTTAACAACCAAAACCTAAAGTTAAGTTCTTGCCATTCACATCAAGTTGACATCTAATTATTCAGCACCACACCTGCATACGATATTAAGGCTATAACAATATTAGTTGGCGCTTCTGCGTTTACAGGTACGGCTGCCCAACCTTTAAGGATTTAGAAAGGTAGAGGAATACCGCATGTCTAATAAAAAAATAACGATAAACGATCTGTCTGAAGCCATAGAAAACGAAGAGTTTCTGTTTTTTTATCAACCTATGCTATCACTGAAGACCGGCAAGATTGATTCGGTTGAGGCCCTTATCCGCTGGAAGAAAAATGGCAAACTCGTACAGCCAGGCGACTTCATACCTTTTGCTGAGGAAACAGGCTTTATAACCGAAATAACAAAAGCCATGATCCCCCGTTTTCTGAGTGACCTTAAAAAAATACTTGATGCGGACAGTGAAATAATTTCATCATTAAACGTATCCGCTAAAGACCTGACCCAGGAAAATTTTATTCCCCGATTATTAAACCTTATTAAGGAATCGGGCATTGACCACTCTCACATAGAGATCGAATTAACAGAAAGCTCGGCACTGACTCTGAGCGCTGAAAATTTAATGGGCATCGCCGATCTCAAAGCAAGCGGAATAGGACTCGCCATTGATGACTTTGGTACGGGGCATGCTACGTTTGAAAAGCTGAAGAATTTACCCTTTAAAACATTAAAAATTGATCAGACGATCACCAGTGGAGCAATGTCTACCCCTGATGGTCTCACACTGCTGGACCACAGTATCAATCTCGCCCATCAGTTAAAAATGGATTCTATTGCGGAAGGCGTGGAAACTGATTCCACCATGAAATATTTAATGGGGATCGGTTGTGATCATATTCAGGGCTATTTCATCAGCAGGCCATTAGAACTCTCTGTACTGATTGATTTTATCAATCAAAAAAGGATATGGAGTGTTATGAAACATGGTCAGATTTATAAAACAATCATCGATTTTACCGACTGGGTACGTAAAGTTTACTCCTCTTTGTACATGGAAAATGTCAACTTACGAATTGTCGATTTTGAAGCCAACCACAGCCCCACTGGACAGTTTTTATCTGAAGTGACAGATAGCGTGGATATCGAACTGTATAACGAACTTATTACATTTTTTAAAAAGAGTTATGAAATTGCCAAGATAATGCTAAACGCAAAAAGCTCTGGGGACCGGGGTATTATCAGTGAACTACTGCCTGTTTATTTTGAAACATGTAACAAGGTAAGTGATTTACTACAGACCGCCTACTCTAAAGAATGCCAGCGTAGTCTGCTAAAAGGCCCGGCGTCGAATAAATAAACAATTTATTAAACCTGTTTTATGCATGACTCTAATTTATTGATCGGCATACACCTTAATCCAGCAATACTGGCATACCACTCCGACAACCAGCCGCTTCCTGAGTGATGATCAGCAATAATGTTATATCAGCCAGTTGCACCATCGCCGTCCATCACTTCGGCTTCAGGCTGTTATAAAGACTGCCATTCAAGCGTCGCTGAAGTTGTTACACACCGATCCGTACCTGCCGTCCCGATGACCGGCTTACGTTACCTTAACTCGTTTATCGTGAGCGCGTTTATCCGGCTGTTCAGATTGCCAGTGATTCAATAAAACGGCGCATCGCCTTCAATGTTGCAGCTTTCGCCTGCAGATGCGGCACATGACCACATTCAGGGAGAAATAACGTGACTGCCTGATCACCTATACCGCGGGCAATATCTTCAACCTGAGAGGGTTCGCCATACTCATCATCCTCCCCCTGAATAATCAACGCAGGACAGCGGATATCGTTTAAATACTCCCCCAGATCCAGCGGCTGAAAGCGCTCCCGCAGCCAGGTTTCATGCCAGGCGCGAAAAATCAGATCGGTGCGATCTCCATGATAGCGTTCCAGTTTCTGCGGCAGGTCGGTGCTGTTGTACAACTTCACCGCTTCGATAATTCCCGCCCGGGTAAGTGAGTCAATGCGGATATGGGCGGCCTCGGTAATCACCGCGATAACCCGGTCTGGCAGACAGGCAGCGCCAATGAGGGCGATAGAGCCACCATCACTGTGCCCTACCAAAATCACCTGATCGAGTCCGGCAGCATCCAGCACCGGTTTCAGCCAGTGCCGTCCTTCCTGCTCAAGATAGTCATCTGGCCGGGGGAGCGTAATCGGTGATGAACGACCATAGCCGCGACGTTCATAAACAAAGAGATCCAAACCGGTTGCATCTGTCAGTTGCTGAGGAAAGTCTTTCCACATATCGATATGGCCCAGCGCCTCATGCAGCAACACCAGTGTCGGCCGGTTTCTGCCTTCGTTATGCTGATGCTGGCCATGTAGCGCAAAAATCTCTGTACCGTCGTAAAGCGTCAATAACCGTTCTTGCCAATTGATCTGATCCACAGTTAACGCTCCGCGGGGATCGAATAGGTCAGCGTTGTATGAGCCACCAGCTCATCACTCCCCTCTGAACGGATCCAGACCTCACCTACCGCCAGGCGTTTACCGACTTTCATCAGATTGCAACGCGCCAGCAGATCGCAATCTGGCTGCGGTTTACTCATAAAATTGATATTCAGATTAGTCGTGACGGCCAGCGCTACCGGGCCGATCTGTCCCAACAACGCGGCATACATGCAAACATCAGCCAGCGCCATCATGGATGGGCCAGACACCGTGCCACCGGGACGCAGATGCTCGTCATCTACCGGCAGTTTCATCTCGGCCCAGCGATCCCCTAACCCCGTCAGCACGCCAAATTTTTCACCCTGAGGAAAATGCTCAGCCAGAAAGCTGCTCATCTGTTCTATAGTCATCACCGGCATAGAAAAAACTCCGTCTTATCGTTGTCATTATTATTGTTTGCGACTGTCGACCACCGCCAGTGTCACCGTCGCTTTAGATACCAGCTCGGCAATATCATCACTGACACAGTAAACCTCCGCCTCAGCAATGATCAGACTTGAGCCAGGCTTCAACACCCAGGACCGACAGAGCAACTGTTCACCCTTCGCTGCCCGCAGCAGATTAACCTTAAACTCAGCCGTGAGAATAATCTTCCCCTCGGCTAACAGGGTTGCGGCCGCAGTACCAGCCGAGTGATCCGCCAGCGTTGCCTGCACACCGGCATGTACATAACCATCCTGCTGCAGATGTTTATCCTGCAATATCAACCGGGTTTCACAGCGACCAGCCTCCAGACTGGCCAGCTGAAAACCGAGTTCCCGGACAAACGGTGCCTGATAAAAAACCCGCTCAGCTTCGGCCGCGAAGTCCGGGTTGCGAACCCGGTACTCCGCTGGTAAAGCATTCAGCTGAAGCATCGTTACGCCATCCCATCGGCTTCATCTTTCGCCCGGTTGCGCAGAATAAAACGCTGTATTTTGCCACTCGGTGTTTTCGGCAATTCAGGCATAAATTCGATCTCACGGGGGAAAGCATGGGTCGACAGACGACTGCGCACATGACTCTTCAGTTCTGCTGCCAGTTCATCGCCGGGATCATACTCGGTTTTTAAAACCACATAGGCTTTGATAATCGCGCCACGTTCCGGATCAGGTTTACCGATCACACCACTTTCAGCGACGGCCGGATGCTCCAGCAATGTGCTTTCAACATCCGATGGCCCGACGCGATAACCGGCCGTCGTGATAATATCGTCATCACGACCATTGAAAGAGTAGCTGCCATCACCATGGCTGATCACCACATCACCAGTGAGATAGTATTTCCCACGGAACGGATTTTTCTCCCCCCAGGTATAGCCCGGAAAGAAGAACAGCGGCGATTTTTCCATATCCACCGCCAACTCACCGATCTGCCCTTCACCCAACTCATTCAGATCATTATCCAGCGCAACCACGCGATGCCCTGGCATAGAAAAGCCCATCGAACCGACCCGGACAATCCGCTGCTCCAGATCATGATGATTACAGGCGGTCATTCCGGTTTCGGTCTGCCCATAATGATCCATCACCGGGCAGCCTAAGCGGCGCTCAACCCAGCCAATCACCTCAGGATTCAGCGGCTCACCGGCACTGCTTGCCAGTCGCAGATCAAACGCGTCCCCATTGGCAAGCAGACCATCATTAGCCATCAACAGACGATACGCGGTTGGCGCAGCCGCAAGGTTAGTGATTTTATACTTGCGTAACATGGTATACGTGCTTTCCGGAGTAAACGCATTCTCATTAAAATGAGTCGTATTACCCAGCAGAAGCGGCCCGACGACGGCGTAATACAAACCATACGCCCAGCCCGGATCGGCTACATTCCAATAACGATCTTCGGGGTGCAGACCCACGGCATAGCGCATGTAAACATAAAAGGACAACAGCGCCCGGGCTGGAACAGCGACCCCTTTGGCTTTACCCACGGTCCCGGAGGTAAACATCTGCAGAAACGGATCATCAGCGCCGATGCGAACCGGTTCAAAGCAGCTACTCTGACCACTTAACGCCGCATCAAAGTCATCTAACGCAGCATATTTAACATCAGCATTATCGCGGTTAAACAGCAGAATCGGGGGACAACCGTTGACGCTATCCAGCTTCGAGACGTTATCAGGATCGGTAACCACCAACTTTGTCTCAGCCTGAGTCACCCGATATTCAATCGCGCCACTACCAAAGGCGGTAAATAGTGGCTGGTAAACAGCACCCGCCCGCAATACGCCTAAAACCACCACCAACAGTTCCGGTGTTCTTGGCATCAGACACGCCACCCGGTCACCTTTGCCGATACCACGCGCACTCAGCATATTGGCGAATTGAGCTGCCTTACCTTGCAGCTCGGCAAAGGTATGACTGGATGCTGGACGGCTAACCCCTTCGTAATTAAGCGCTACCCGGGATTCATCATCAGCCCAGCGGTCACAGATCTCTTCGCAGACGTTAAATCCCTGCTTAAGATCCCCCAACAGCTGTTCTTCAATCATGGACGGAGTAAAGGAATCATAAAATTCCTGATAGTTAGCAATAGTCATTATTTGCCTCGTTATTATGTTTATTAAGGCCTTACCGTAAGAAAATATTGTTCTCCTGACCCGGTAAGTTCATCCTTTTTAGTTGCACTCAGTAATATGTGTTGACCATTAAATCCGGTTCTTCAGACTCAGCACCTGGTCGATTAATCAAACAAGCCAGAGCGCCTGAGTTTTTCAATATCAGCAGCGCTGTAACCCAGACTTTCCATTACCTCCCAGCCCTGTTCACCACAACGGGGCGCCGGGCGAATCGCTTGCTTTTCAAACCCCAGTGCTGAGTCGACCTGCCGTTCGCCACTTGCACGCGTCACAATCATGTTGCGGGCGTTAAACTGAGGGTGTCCGGCGGCTTCTGACACGGTTAATACCGGTTCGACACAGATATCCAGCCCCGCCAGTTGTTCGCACCAGTGATCGAGATCCTGGCGGATAAATTTTTGCTGCAGCAGCGTTTTAAACTGCCGGTCTTCCAGTGGCGGGCTATCCTGAATATTCAACGCTTGTGCCAACCGTTGACGAAACTGGGGTTCCAGACTACCAACTGAGATATAGCGGTCATCAGCTGTGCGGTAGTAATCATAAAAGCCTCCGCCGTTGAGAAAATTCCCTTCCGGTTCGGGATCACTACCACAATTAAGTGCGCCCGGTGTCATCAGGGCCTGCAATGCCAGGGTGTTATCTGCCATCGAGATATCCAGATAACAGCCCTCACCACTGCTATAACGACCAATAACCGCCGCCAGAATCGCCATCACGGCCGGGTGAGATCCTGCGGCTACATCAGCCACCTGCATCCCCATTGGCGCCGGCCCGGTGGACTTTCGTCCCATATGACTGGCAGCCCCCGACAAAGCAAGATAGTTAAGATCATGCCCTGCCCGGTCACGATAGGGTCCAGACTGGCCATAACCGGTGACAGAACAATAAATCAGTTGAGGGTTGGACTGCTTCAGCGTTTCATAATCCAATCCTAAGCGCGCCATAACACCCGGACGGAACTGTTCAATCAGAATATCGTATTCACCGACCAGCTGACTGATCAGCTTTACTGCCTCCGGGTGCTTAAGATTCAGCGCCAGAGACTGCTTGCCCCGATTCAGATAGCTGAAAGCCGCGGACTGACCATCAATCTGCGGTTTCATATTACGCACCAGATCATGTCGGGAAGCCGACTCAACCCTCAATACCTCTGCCCCCATATCCGCCAGTAACATAGTGGCATACGGGCCGGGCAACAGGGTCGATAGATCAAGTACTTTCAGGCCTTTCAGGGGTGTTTTCACAATAAAACCTCAGCCCGCTGCATTGAGTATTTCACGGGCGATGATCAGCCGCTGGACTTCGCTGGTACCTTCATAGATAGAGGTAATGCGGACATCACGGGTCATCCGTTCGAGAGGATATTCCTGCATATAACCGTAACCACCGAGCAACTGTAACGCGGTATAACAGGCCTGATTGGCCTTTTCGCTGGCAAACAGTTTTGCCATCGACGCTTCTTTGGCAAAGCTCAGCCCACGCTGTTTACGATCGGCTGCACTCATCAACAACAGCCGGGCAGCTTCCAGTTCGGTCATGCGATCAGCGATCATCCACTGCAGGCCCTGAAAATCAGCGATCGGTTTGCCAAACTGTTTTCGTTCTTTGGTATAGGCAACCGCGTAATCCATAGCGGCCTGACCGACGCCCAGTGCCAGAGAGCCAATACCAATACGGCCACCGGCGAGCTCCGCCACAGCAATTCTAAAACCATCATTCAGCTTGCCAAGAATGGCACTATCGGGCACCACGCACTCATCAAAATGAACTTCATTGGTAGCCGATCCATGCTGTCCCATCTTCTTTTCAGCTGGGCCTACGGTAATGCCATCGGTATCCGCAGGCACCAGAAAACAGGTAATCCCCTTGCCTTTTTTCGCATCAGCATCGGTGACCGCCCAAACCACAAAAACACCCGCAAACTCGGCACTGGTAATCCATTGTTTAGTGCCACTGATAGCCCAACCCGCCGGGGTCTTAACCGCTTTTGTGCGCATCGAGGCAGGGTCAGATCCGGCCCCGGCTTCCGTCAGGCAAAAGCTTCCACTGAGGTATTCACCGCTGCAGATTTTTGGCAGATACTGTTGTTTCTGATCCTCACTACCGACCGCCTGAATCACCTCGGCCACCATATTTGTCACCGACATAGTTACTGCAGTCGAAGCGCAGGCTTTAGCAATCTCGGTGACGGCCAGACTGAAAGACACGGCACCCGCGTCAGAACCACCGTAGGCGGCATCGATGCTCAACCCCATAAACCCCAGTGCCGCAAGCTGACGGCAATGATGGGTAAGAATGGTTTTATCTTTGGTTTGATCAAGCTGCTCAGCAACAGGCGCCAGCTCACTTTCCGCAAAACGGCGGGCGGTGTCCTGTATCATCTGTTGCTCTTCGGTAAGACTCAGATACATCGGGAATTCCTGGTTTTTATTATGAGTTCCCTATCGTTGTCTGGGCAAAAAACTAAAATAGGGGTATTCCCTTAAGTATATACCCCAAAAACCGCTCTTTCGTAAACAGTAAGTGAAAAAAATTTCAATTTTGGAACTATTAACGCGGGGTTCAAACTGCCCTGGATCATACAATTGTCACCTTTAATCGTTAGTTTAATGGTACAGCGCTGTTTTGCTGTTAGAATCCGCACCGTCAAACACTGTCACACAGATGCACAAGCTGAATTATGAATAAAAAAAATAAAATACTGATCAGTGCATGTTTATTAGGTTGCAAAGTCCGTTACGACGGTAAAGACAATCTGATAGATAGCGATTTCATTCACCGTATGCAACAACAAGAACGCCTGGTACCGGTCTGTCCTGAACAGGAAGGCGGGCTTCCCACACCGCGCGCACCTGCAGAGATTCAGGATAAATTTCCACTGCGTATCACCGACATTACCGGAGAAGACGTCACCCCACAGTTTCTTGCCGGTGCAGAAAAGACCCTTGAAATAGCGCAGCGTGAAGATTGCTGCTGTGCCCTGCTGAAATCCCGCAGCCCTTCCTGTGGCAATCTCGAGATTTACGATGGCAATTTCAGCGGCACACTCAAAGCGGGTTCCGGCGCAACAGCCGATGAACTTATGCGAAAAGGGTTTCCGGTATACAATGAACGTCAGCTCGATCAACTGATCGAATTCATTGAATTGCTGGATGGCTGCGAACCGGGTGCCACCCTCCGCGCCAGCTAGTACTCTTTGTCTCTCTTACAGGGGCAACAGATGACAGGAGATCCGTCTATGATGAAGGAGGAGTTAGCCACTCTGACACAGCTTTACGCCCTGATTATCGATTTCTTTGTGAACTACAGCTTTCAGGTGATCGGCGCCATCATTATTCTGATCATTGGTCTGATCGTCGCACGCTGGATTGGCAAACTGACGCTCAGGGTCTGCCTGCGTCATCATGTTGATGTAACTCTCAGTAACTTTATCAGCAGCACCGTGAAGCTTTTGCTGATAGCGATGGTGGTTATCATCTGTCTGGGTAAATTCGGTATCAGCATCGCGCCGTTTATCGCCGCCATCGGTGCCATATCGCTCAGCATCGGTCTCGCTCTGCAAGGGGTATTTTCAAACTATGGGGCCGGCTTCACGATCATTCTTACCCGCCCGTTTGTGGTAGGCAATACCATCCGCTGCAACGATGTCTGTGGCGTTGTCGAAGAGATCCGCCTGGCCTATACCCAGCTATCCACCGAAGATGGTGAGATAATCACCATCCCAAACAAACATATTGTGGGTGAAGTGCTGGTAAACTCCTTTGAAAACACCCTCGTTGAAGCCTCAATCGGCATCAGCTATTCCGCTAACCCTGACAAAGCAATTGAGCTGATCAACCAGCAACTTAATGCCAACCCGGCTATCGTGAACAATCCCGCGCCTCAGGTCGGCATCGCCAGTTTCGGCGATTCATCAGTCAACATTGCTTATCGCTACTGGGTGCCAACAAAACAGCAGTTTGAATTACAGTTTCTGATAAATGGGCAGATCTACCAGGCATTCAGACACGCGGATATTGAGATCCCATTCCCACAACGTGAAGTAACGCTGAAATCACCTCAGTCCGAACAAGAAGCCGGGCGCGAGTCAGAAGCTTTACAATGAGTCCTGACTAAAACGACTAAGCCATAAAAACAACAAAAATAAACAAAGAGGAGCCGTTATGAGCAGTTCAGCCCATGAAGAGAACGCTTCAGACAGAACCATCACCGGCAGCTGCCTCTGTGGTGCCGTAAAGTATCAGTACAGCGGAACCGCAAGAGGCTTTCAATACTGCCATTGCAGTCGTTGTCAAAAAAGCTCAGGCAGCGCACATGGGGCATTCATGTTTGTTGCACCAGAACAGTTTGAGTGGATCAGAGGTGCCGAGCTGGTCAGCCGTTATGAGGTACCTGAAGCACAATTCTATGCCTCCTGTTTCTGCCGTCAGTGCGGTTCATCACTCCCCTGGGAAGTGAAAGGTGCCAACAATATTGCGATCCCGGCTGGTACTCTTGATCAGGATCCTGGCATCCGCCCCCGACGCAATATTTTCTTCGACTACCGGGCCTGCTGGTTTGAACCCAGCAGTGAACTGGAATGTTTTCCGGAAGGCCCGGTACGGCATAAACGCTAGTTGTCAGCGCCCGCCGGAAAAAGAAAAAGGCCCGCCGGGCCTTTATAATATATATTCCTGAAACTAGCAGTCGAATCAGAATCTATCCAGCATCGCGGGCTGGAAATCCTCAGTGGTCACTGTAAAGCCACTTTTCTCTATCGCCTGCTCCAGGGTTCTCTTTGACCGATGCAGATCTTCCATAGTGATCGTATTGTTATCCAGGTTATACAACTGTTCAGAACCGTTATAGCTCCAGTTCATGATAACCATCGCTTCGCGGTCACCGCTTTCAACAGCGGCCATAATTTTTTTCTGTTTGCGGTAGATTTTATTCAGCATCTGCTTCAGATCCCAGACATACACCACTTCCTGCATATATTCATGATCACGATTGCGCCGCAGCAGAAATAACACCACCGCACCACCCACAACCACACCCGTCAGGTTAAGCCAGAAATTACTACCACCAGGATTGCCGATCAGTTGAATCAGCAGTGTCGACAAGATTAAAGCGATGGCGGCAACAACAACCACTGCACCGATCATAATCTGCTTATAATGCTTCGCGTAACGCTCTTTGTTAATCTGTTTCAGTTGCATATCGGTTTACCGGAATAATTGAAGGCGAAATTATAATGCCTGCGGTGAGCAGCTCCAAGGTGACAGATCAACTATCTTCTTTATGATCGGTTACCCAAGATATGACTCTCTACGACTGCAAACTACTTAACGGAACAGATCATGCGTAAGATGATACTCACCCTGATGCTTCTCTTTGCTGTGACAGGCTGCAGTCAGCACCTGAAACCTCCCCTGCCTGAACCTGACAGTACTGATAAATGTATCCCTGCACTCACCGCGCTCCAGCAGCTTAGCATCAGTAAAACCGGCATCCAGCAGGGCGAAGTGATTATGCATACCCCCTGGTTACGCAGCAACCGTCTGGTTGATTACTTCATCAGTCAGACTGATCTGAGCCAAAAGCAACTACCTGACCTGCTGGCTTACATGGCACATCTGGCATCCACCAGTCTGACACGGGAAAGCCAGCTTCTCGCTGCCAGCGACCGGCAACAGTGGCAGACAGAGTATCAAGTGGATGCCCCCGCCCGGTTTATTACAGCATGCAGCAAACAGCTGGTACAACGGCAGCTGCTGACGCCGGGGAAAACCATCGAATGGTTACACAGCTTACCCCCTGATAACGATTATCAGCCCCTTGCCCGCCTCGCCGGACTGTACCCGCTGACCGCCCTGATATTTAAACAGGGGGTGATACGGGAACATAACTGGCTGCGGCAACAACCCGCCCGGCTAAAGGGCAGCCCATGGCATACCTATGCACCAGCGATCAGCCAGACCAATGCACCGGACCTGCGAACAGTCAGATACAACCATCTGGGAATGGCGATGCTGACCCCAGCAACCGAAAAAGCCCTGTTTGAATATCATGCCCCCCTGTGGCGCCTGCCGAACAATCAGCCGATAAACCGTCCGGGACATCCCTACTGGGATGGCAGCCAGCTTCAGGTTGATCAGACCCCGGTCAGCTTTACCTATCTTAGCTATGGCATTGTCCAGCAGCAGCCGACCCTGCAACTCAATTATCTGATCTGGTTTCCCGGACGCCTTCCCAGCGGCCGGTTTGATCTGGTCGCGGGTCGGCATGATGCGGTATTGTTCCGGGTTCATCTGAGTTCGTCGGGCAAAGTGCTGGCCTACGATAGCATCCATCTGTGCGGCTGCTGGTACAGCCTTATCCTGCCTGAAGGACAAAGCTATACGGCAACTAACGAACTTTATCGCGAACCCACCTTCGTGTTGCACACTCGCAGAGGGCGTCAACGGCTCACACTGACATCCAACTCCCATCTGCTGATCGCCAGCGAAGCGTCAACCTCCCCCGCAGCGGGATCTGAACCGTATCCCCTCAAACCCTTTACAGAGCTGATGCAGCTACCTTCTGACGGTGCACGACGCTCGGTGTTCAATCGGGAGGGATATGTCGCGGGGTCTGAGCGTCCCGAACGCTGGCTGTTCTGGCCCATGGGCATCAGCAACCCCGGCGCTCTGCGCCGCCCGGGAGATCACGCTATCCGTTTTATTGGCCATCTCCACTTTAATGACCCTCAGATTCTGGAAAAGCTCGGCGTGGACAGTGATTAACCCGGTATAGCGGGTTTTCTGCTTTTTCCTTCGCCACGACTCTTGTCCCGGACGGACGGGCCACATACAATGTTCGGCTAAATTATCTATTCGATTTCAGGTTTATAAAATCTATGCGAGCCAGCCAATTTCTGATTGCCACACTGAAAGAAACACCATCTGACGCGGAAGTTATCAGCCACCAGCTGATGCTGCGCTCCGGTATGGTCCGTAAAGTCGCCGCAGGCCTGTACAACTGGCTGCCAACCGGATTACGCACCCTGCGTAAGGTTGAGCGGATTGTGCGCGAAGAGATGGACAAATCCGGCGCTCAGGAAGTGCTGATGCCAGCGATACAGCCAGCTGAACTGTGGCAGGAATCTGGCCGCTGGGAAAAATATGGTCCGGAACTGCTACGTCTGCACGACCGTCATAACCGTGAATTCTGCGTTGGTCCAACCCATGAAGAGGTGATCACAGATCTGGTTCGCAATGAGATTCACAGCTATAAGCAGCTGCCTGCGAACTTCTACCAGATTCAGACTAAATTCCGGGATGAAGTACGCCCACGCTTCGGCATTATGCGTTCACGTGAATTTATCATGAAGGATGCCTACTCCTTCCACTGCAACCTGGAATCGCTGCAACAGACCTACGATCTGATGCACCAGACCTACTGCAAAATCTTTGACCGTATCGGCCTGGACTACCGTCCGGTACTGGCAGATAACGGCTCGATTGGCGGCAACTCCTCCCACGAATTCCATGTTCTGGCGGATTCCGGTGAAGATGATATCGCTTTTTCCGACAGCAGCGACTTCGCCGCCAATATCGAGAAAGCCGAAGCGATAGCACCTGCAGGTGAACGCGCAGCCCCCACTGAAGAGATGACGTTGGTGGATACACCAAACGCCAAGACTATCGCTCAACTGGTTCAGCAACATGGTCTGCCGATTGAAAAAACCATCAAGACCCTGTTTGTTAAAGCCTCCGATGAGTGTGATGCTGACTTTGTTGCCTTGCTGGTGCGTGGTGATCACGACCTCAATGAGATCAAGGCAGAAAAACTGCCGCAGGTTGCAGCACCTCTGGAGATGGCCGATGAAGAGGCGATCAGGAGCCTGATCGGTGCTGGTCCCGGCTCTCTGGGCCCTGTCAATCTGCCAATTCCCTGCATCGTTGACCGCACTGTTGCAGTGATGTCTGACTTTGGTGCCGGTGCTAATATTGAGGGCAAACACTATTTCGGTATCAACTGGGATCGCGATGTTGCCCTGCCAGAAGTGGCAGACCTGCGCAACGTTGTCGAAGGTGACCCAAGCCCTTGCGGCAAAGGTAAAATCGTTATCCGTCGCGGCATCGAAGTAGGCCACATTTTCCAGCTGGGACAGCAGTACGCCAAAGCGCTGAACGCCACCGTTCTCGATGAAAATGGTAAAGCGGTCACGATGGATATGGGCTGCTACGGAATCGGTGTCAGCCGTGTAGTGGCTGCCGCTATCGAGCAGAACTATGATGACAACGGCATTATCTGGCCAGAGGCCATTGCTCCCTTCAGTATCGCCCTGGTAGCACTGAAATATGAAAAGTCTGAAGCAGTACGCGAACAGGCTGACAAACTGTATGAGACCCTGACTCAGGCGGGTTACGATGTTATTCTCGATGACCGGCCTAAAGTCAGTCCCGGCGTTAAGATGGCGGATATGGAACTGATGGGCATCCCTCACCGTATCGTCATCTCTGATCGCGGCCTCGAAGCTGGCACGCTGGAATACAAAGGCCGCCGGGATGCAGAGAAGCAGGAGATTCCACTGGCTGAACTAAGAGACTTTATCGAACGCACAGTCACTAAGTAAATCCGCTAAGCAGGCCTCAGGCCTGCTTTTTTTTGCGTCATTACTCAGGTCTGCCTGTTACTCAGGGCTCGCCATCTTTTCACACATCAGTTCCGGTATTGTGGTATGGACAAAATCCGCCTTCTGCTTCCTCCTAGTGACACTGCCCGGAACGCTGAAAGCTGGTATGAATTTTCCATCTATCTCAGCCGCGCCACCGGACTCACTATCAGCCCCATCATCAGCGACACGGCAGACACCTATCAACAGCAACTGCCTCACGCGGACATGGTCTACGGTGCCCCCGAACTGGTCCCGACATTGATTCGGGAGTTTCGCTTTACGCCACTGATGCAACCCGCCGGTGTCTATGAAGAGGTCGCTATCATATCCGGCCCCGCAGCAACACAACACCGCCTTCAGGGCATACAGGGCAACACTCTGGGGGGCATCAAAGGAACCTTTGCTAACCGCCTGGGTATGACGACACTGGCACAGAAACAGATCAGCCCTGCGACCATGGCTTACCGTGACAACTGGCTACAACTGCTAAAAGCGGTCCAGCAGGCAGAGCTGCCCTACGCCCTGCTAAGCAAGCAGTTTATGGCACAGCTATCGCCATTAAGTCTGACAGGCGTTAATCTTCTCGCCCGGAGCCATCTGCATAAAGCCTATCCGCTGTTAATGGCAGCAGCACCACTCAAACCGCATAACAGCCGTCTGAGACAAGCGCTTTTAGCGATGAATGATGACGCCAAAAGCATGCCCATTCTGGATAAACTACAGATTCAGGGCTGGCAAAAACCTTCTCAGCAAAGCATTATTGAAATGGTTAAAATACTGCGTGGAAAATAGCAGCTTCTGCCAGAACGCAGCTAACGTTAAGTTACTAAAAGGATATCTAGACCTATGTATATCGCCATGAATCGCTTTCGAATTAAACCGGGGCATGAACAGGATTTTATTGAAATCTGGCAAAACCGTGACAGTCATCTGGAAACCGTTCCCGGCTTTGTCTCCTTTAACCTGCTGCAGGGTGACACCACAGAGGATCACACGCTGATGTCATCCCACGCCGTCTGGGAAGATAAAGCGGCATTTGAAGGCTGGCTAAAATCCAATGCCTTCAAAAAAGCCCACGCTAATGCGGGCACCCGCAGAGATATCTATCTCGGGCCGCCGCAATTTGAAGGGTTTGAAACCGTCATTTAAGATGACCTGGGACACCATCCGTAGAGTGAATCACCATTTCACTTTAACGGCACCGCCCAATACTTTACCCTCACTGATTTATGACAGATAGGAAACTGTGCGTGCGTCTGACAATAACCCTGCTACTTTTTTTGTCGCTGTCTCTGCCAGCCTTCGCAGCAACAGACGACATAGACCCTGCGTTGCGGGATGCGTTGAAGCAGGCATTTGCTCAGAGTAATAGTTTCAACGACCGGTTTGATGCCGAAGTCTGGCTGACCGACATGTCCGGACGCACAAAACGTTATGTCAAGGATGATCTCGAACGCATTGACATTCTACGCACTGTTCACGCCGAAGCCGATCGGGTGCAACTGCCTGTGTCACTGATTCTCGGGGTTATCCATACGGAAAGTCGCTTCAATCGCTTTGCCGTGTCAGTCGTAGGCGCTCAGGGGCTGATGCAGGTGATGCCATTCTGGAAGAAAGAGATTGGGCGCAGCGATGATAATCTTACCAATATCCAGACTAACCTGCGTTACGGCACGACTATTCTGAAATACTATCTGGATCGATCAAAAGGTAACCTGACCGAAGCCCTGGCGCGCTATAACGGCAGCTATGGCAAAGTATGGTACCCGGAAAAGGTCTACCGCAATCAGCGGCGCTACGAAGACTAAACCTGAAAAAACCGGCAATATGCCGGTTTTTTTAGATATTAAGTGCTCTGATAAACACCATCAAAAAATCACTCTCAGCGAATCACGAAGTCGTTAAAGGTCTCCCCGGTATCAATACGCTCACTCTTAACCTCGGTCACTGATGCCAGTTCAGGGCCTATACTCAGCCAGGCATCCAGCTGTCTCAGACCATGATCATGACCACAGGCCATCACCTCAACAGAGCCATCATCGAGATTACGAACCCAGCCAGTTAAACCATGTGACTGCGCAAACTCAAGCGTGGACTGGCGAAACCAGACTCCCTGCACACGGCCACTGACAAAGGCATGTAAACACTGCATATATTGATTCCCCTACATCGCTTTAATAAAACCAGCACACCAGGTGCGGTCGTTTCATGTTTCAGACGTTTCAGCAAATAACTGCTCTAGCGTCACACCGAGTTGCTCCTGACGCTCTTCACTGAGACGTTCCAGACGTTCATCGAGTTCCCGCTGCCAGCCTTCGCCCTCGACAGAGGAGCACTCCGGTAGCGGCCAGGGCAACAGCTGATTCAATTGATGCAGGGTAAAACTACCCATATCACGGGCCAGTATATAACCCCCTTTATCAGTACGGCTGATCACCGAAGCATCGGATAGAATAGCGTTATAATGGTCCCATTCATTTTGCTCAAGGCCACTGACCTGCTGTAACAACTGCCGGTCAGACAACGTCTCTCCCACCTGCTGAGCCTGCCACAAACGCTGCAACACCGCGACCATCGTATGCAGATGTGACAGATGCCTGCCGCGCCGGTGATCACGGTAAACAGACAGCGCCCGACTCAACTCAGCGCCCAGCAAGATGATTGTCCAGGAGATAAAAATCCAGGCCAGAAACAAAGGCACTGCAGCAAAGGCACCATAGATCAGTTCATAGGAGGGAAACTGAGTAACAAAAAAGGCAAACGCTCTTTTGGCTGTTTCAAATAGTAAGGCGACCACCAGTCCGCCAATCACCGCATTGCGCAGCGGCACCTTACAGTTTGGTACGGCAGCATATAACAGGGTAAACGCTGCCGCAGACATCACTATCGGCAGCGCCGACAGAAGCCGTGCCCTGCCTACCAGCTCCGTCGCACTGGTAAACAGTGACAAAGACGCAATATAGGAACTGACCAGCAGCCCCACACCGATCAGAATCGGCCCCAGACTCAGCACCGCCCAGTAAAGCAGAAAACTCGACATCCCTTTGCGTGGCTCGCTGATGTGCCAGATACGGTTAAAGACCGTCTCAATATTTTTCATCATCATTATCGATGTCACAAACAGAAACAGCAGACCGACCGCCGTCAGCTTACTCGCCTGGGCGGAAAAATCACTGAGATAGCCCTGCACAACCGCACCGGTTGCAGGTACAAAGTTCTTAAAGATCCAGCTCTGCAGTTGTGGCCCGGCATCCTGAAATGAAGGGATCGCCGCCAGCATGGCATATGAAACAGTCATCAATGGAACCACTGCAAACAGAGTGGTATAGGTGAGTGCTGAGGCGTTCAACACGCCTTTATTGAGGACAAACTGGCGGGCAAGGTAAACCATAAAATGCCAGATGCTCCGCAGAGTGTACAGATGATTACTCATCACAACGATCCTGTGTCGATGAATTAAAACGATATAATACCCCGCCGCTCTTTAGGCTGGTAGCTAAGCTGTATACAATATCGCACTAACCCAACTATCTGTCGTTACTAACAGGAAAAGTTCCATGACTGTTGAGATCTATCACAATCCCCGCTGCTCCAAATCCCGTGCAACTCTGGCATTGCTGGAAGAAAACAATGTCACCCCTGAGGTGCGTCTCTATCTGGAAAATCCGCCTACCGCTGCAGAGCTGGCAGAGGTCATTACACAACTGGGTATCTCGCCCCGAGAGTTGCTGCGTAAAGGCGAAGATGAATATAAAGAGCATAATCTTAAAGATGATAGCCTGACGGATGAACAGATCATCAGCCTGATGGTGCAGTTTCCACGCCTGATCGAACGCCCTATCGTGATCACTCAGGGGAAAGCCCGCATCGGTCGCCCACCGGAATCTGTGCTGGAGATTCTCTGAGTGTCGGCCCCTTACGTTCTGGTACTTTACTACAGTCGTCATGGTGCCACCTGCGCCATGGCGAACCAGATAGCCCGGGGAATCGAGCAGAGCGGCATCGAAGCACGCCTGCGCACGGTACCGGGTATTTCGGCGAACTGTGAAGCGACCGAAGACAGCATTCCGTCCACCGGTGATCTGTACTGTACAGCCGATGATCTGGCCAACTGCTCTGCCCTTGCGCTGGGCAGCCCAACCCGTTTTGGCAATATGGCGGCACCACTGAAATACTTCATTGACTCCACCAGCAGCCTCTGGCTCAGTGGCGCACTGATTGATAAACCGGCCGCGGTATTCAGCTCCAGCGCCAGCCTTCACGGCGGACAGGAAAGCACGCTGCTAACCATGATGCTACCACTGCTACATCATGGCATGATCATTTGCGGCCTGCCGTACAGCGAAGCAGGCCTGATCAGCACTCAAACAGGAGGCACGCCCTACGGTGCAACCCACCTGGCTGGTCAGAACAGCGACCAGCCGCTGGACGAGACAGAATCTGCACTCTGCCTGGCGCAGGGTAAACGACTCGGCCGCCTGGCCCTTCAGCTACATGATTAAATATTGCAGGATCAAATAATGCAGAACACACTCGCAAAAAAGGTCGCTATCAGCCGCGCCGTTACTCTCTTCAGCTATTTTGGCCTGATTCTGCTCTTAACGGCATGGCACCTGATCCTCTCGCCGCCAGAGAAAGCTAATCCCTACAGTATCTGGGCATTTCAGACCGTGCCACTGCTGATGTTCTACCCGGTTATACTCAGAAAACATTTGCGGGGGCATATCTGGTTGTGTTTTTTCATTACTGTCTATTTTATGCATGCCGTTACCATCGCCATGTCGGCTCACAGCAGCGCCTCTCTCGCGTTGGCAGAAACACTGCTGGTAGCCGCGTTATTTATCGGCGCGATGATGTTTGCCCGCTGGCAGAGCCAGTTGAACAAACTGCTGAATAGTGCAACCCACGATAGCACCGCAGGCTGAAACAGGAAAAACGCGTGAATCTACAGGCCGTCAGACAGCAATTTCCGGCATTGCAACAACAGATCAATGGCCAGCCACTGGTCTATCTGGACAATGCTGCCACCAGCCAGAAGCCGGAAGTGGTTATTCGCGCGGTTGAACAATTTTATCGCCATCAGAATGCCAATGTTCACCGGGGAGCACATCAGCTCAGCGAACGCGCAACCAGTGCCTTTGAGGCCGCCCGGACGAGCGTAAAAACATTTATCAATGCGGCAGCCGAAGAGGAAATTATCTGGACCCGCGGGACCACTGAGGGGATCAACCTGATCGCCCAGAGCTACGCCCGCCCGTTGCTGCAAAGCGGCGATGAAATTCTCCTGACAGAACTGGAACACCACGCCAATATCGTTCCCTGGCAGATCGTTGCGCAACAAACCGGCGCACTGATCAGGGTAGTACCGGTCAACGATAACGGCGATCTCAATCTGCAACGCTTTGCCGAACTACTGAATGATAAAACCCGTATCGTCAGCCTGACCCATGTATCAAACGCCCTCGGAACCATCAATCCCGTTGCCGGACTGGTACGTCAGGCCAAAGCGGTCGGCGCGGTGGTGATCATCGATGGCGCCCAGGCCGTTTCCCATCTTGATATTGACGTGCAACGACTGGGCTGCGATTTCTATCTGTTTTCCGGCCACAAGCTCTTTGCTCCGACCGGCATCGGCGTACTCTATGGCCGTCGACAGCTGTTAGAGGCGATGCCCCCCTGGCAAGCCGGGGGTGAGATGATTAACCGTGTGTCATTCAGTGGCACCACCTATAACACTCTGCCCTTTAAATTCGAGGCTGGCACGCCCAATATCAGCGGTGCATTAGGGCTGGGGGAAGCCATCCGTTTTCTCAGCACACTCGATCGTAAGGCACTGGCGCGTCATGAGCGGGCACTGATGAGTCAGGCTCTCGAGCGTTGCTCTGCTATACCCGGCTTCAGCCGTATCGGCAGCCCGACCGCGTGCACCTCGATTCTGTCTTTCCAGCTGAGCAGCCACCATCAACAGGATGTGGGACTGATGCTGGACCAACAGGGTATCGCCCTGCGTACAGGTCATCACTGTGCAATGCCCCTAATGGAACGACTGGGACTGCCCGGCACAATCAGGGCTTCATTCAGCTTTTACAACACCCTGGACGAGGTGGAACGGTTTGCCCAGGCATTGGAACTGATTAGCCAGGGCAGACATTTTTCCATCGCTGACACCGTGCCTGAACAATCGATCTTTGACAGCTCGCCATTTGGCAGGGAGATTAACGACAACCATATCCTCGCTCTGCTGACGCCCCTGAAACACTGGAATGATCGTTATCGGGAGATCATGCAGTTAAGCAAACAGCTCCCCGCCTTCACCTCCACCATGAAAACGGACAACTGTCGTATTGCTGGGTGCGAAAGTGATGCCTGGCTGCAGGTCAGTCAGGATGCCGATGGCCTGCTGTGGTTTGCAGCGGATTCTGATGCGCGCATTATTCGTGGATTAATTGCGCTGGTGCTGGCGGCATTAAATGGCAAAACGCCGGAACAGATTCTGGCATTCGATCTCGAGCATTATTTTGATCAGCTGCAACTAACGCGACACCTGAGCCCATCCAGAGGCAACGGACTAAAAGCGATTATTAATGCGATCAGAGAGAGTGCGTCACAGAACATTCAGAACCCGGAATAAGCCGCTTAAAACAGATCCGGCTGAGTAACATCATCTTCCCGGCTAATGTGAATCCGGTTACGCCCCGCGGACTTAGCTTCATAGAGGGCGTCATCGGCACATTTAATCAGACTATCCAGACACTGAGAGTGAACCGGAAAGCTGGCCAGCCCGGCACTGAAAGTATAACTGATCTCACGACCTTCCAGCTCAAGCAGCAACGGATGTTCACCCACTTCATATTTCAGTTGCTCGATAAGCTGTTGAGCGCTGTCGACCTCAGTGTTCGGCAGCAGTAACAGGAACTCTTCGCCGCCCCAACGCATTAGCGAATCGGACTTACGCAAGGTCGTGCACATCAGGTCAACAAAGTGCTTTAACACTGAGTCTCCCACCAGATGACCGTAGGAATCATTAATATTCTTAAAATGATCCAGATCGATCAGGCAAACCGTGAGACTCTGATTGTAACGCAGGGCATAACTCAGCTGCTTGGAGAAATGTATATAACCGGCACGGCGGTTGAGCAGCCCCGTCAGATGATCATGACTGGCCTGCTCCCGCAACTTTTCCTCAAGATCTTTACTCCGGGTAATATCATGCACCATACCCACGAGCCGTGTTGGCTGACCTTTTTCATCCTGCTGGCAGATCCGGCCACGGTCTCTTACCCAGATATAGCTTCCGTCACGTTTGCGTATCTGATATTCCGCCCGGTAACTGCTCTGCTTACCGGACATATGATCATGCAAGGCCGCCATCACCCGCTCACGATCTGATTCATGCACCGCTTGCACCCAGGTATCGAGGTTAGGCCCCATTTCATGAGGAAGATAACCTAACATCCGTTTTAGCTGTGGCGAGAAAAAAACTTCATTAGTCGTTACATCCCAGTCCCACAAGCCGTCAACTGCTTCATTAAGAGCATAGGTAAGACGAGCATCATTGGTGCGGAACTCTTCACGCTGGGAGTCGGTTCTGTCAAGATTACGCGCCACAGATACAAACAGTTTCTTCCCCTGAAATTCGATGACATTGGTATAGACTTCAACCGGGAAGAAAGTGCCATTCTGATGGTAGTGACGACCAATAAAGGTAAACGCATGAGGGTGTGCAGCAAAAATCATCTCAGAAATCTGAGCCCAGTGTTCCTCATTCTCAACACCCTGCTGCAACGTGATAACACTGTGCTGCAACAGCTGCTCACGACGCATTCCCAGGTCCTGCCAGGCAACCGTATTGGCATCGACAATACGGGAGGTCTGCGGTTCTATCACATAGATCGCATCGCTGCAGCCGTCAAAGATGGCCTTATATAACCCTTCTGAGTAGCACGTTGACATTAACTGAGCCAGTTATCCGTTTGCGAGACAATCAGAACACTTTATCCTGTTGAACTAAAAGGTCAACTGTAATAATTTGCCTGCTCACCATATCATCCCATTATAGCCAGAATCAGCTGGGTGATTTTTCTCGTCTGGCTTTTTCCTGCATTTTTTGTAGCGCCCGGGAGACAGCAACAAAACCAAACGTCGCCGTGACACAGGTCGACGCACCAAACCCACCACTACAATCAAGACGGGTATTGCCATCAGCAACCGACTTCAGCTGACAGACACTACCATCCGGCTGCGGGTAAACCAGTTGCTCAGTGGAGTAGACACAGTCCACAGCAAAGCGTCGGCCACTCTTACTGAAATTATAATAACGGCGTAACAATGAGCGGGTCTTAGCCGCCAACGGATCATGACTGGTTTTACTCAGGTCGGCGATATTGATCTGCGTAGGGTCTGTTTGCCCACCTGCGCCGCCAACGGTTATAACCGGAATTTTATTACGCTTACAGTGCGCAATCAGAGCAGCCTTCTCCTTAACACTGTCGATGCAGTCGATCACATAATTAAACTGCTTACCGATCAGCTGCGGGATATTTTCCAGGGTGACAAAATCATCCACTATCTCAACCTGGCATTCAGGATTGATATGGCCTATCCGTGCGGCCATTACTTCGGTTTTAGGCTCGCCAATTGTGCTGTCCAGCGCATGTATCTGGCGGTTGGTATTGGTGATACAGATATCATCAAGATCGATCAGGGTAATCCTGCCGATCGCTGAACGGGCCAGCGCCTCAGCCGCCCAGGAACCTACACCACCAATACCCACAACACAGACATGGGACTGACGAAACAGTTCAGCACCGTCGAGGCCATACAACCGCTGAATACCGCCGAACCGCTGATTAAAAGAGTTAGTCATAGAAAAAACAGGCCTTAAAAGTCATCTTCTGTCAGCTCAGTCAGCACAACATTATCGCAGCGCAGACAATCACCTTCGATAAAGACAACCCCTTTATAAAGATACTCTCGGGGATTCTTCATCCCTAAATTAGCTTGCTGGCAGTTATCGCACCAGGTTTCCTGAAGAAACGCCTGCTGCTCTTCCTCACTACGGGCGGTGAAATCCCGTTCGATTCGGTCATCTTGCATTGAGATACTCTTATTACCATTAATTTACATTACGATGCAGGCCAGGCCAGGCTGCCTGGCGGTTTCCAGCGCTCAAGTTGCTGTTGCACCTGCGGCTGCAGAAACAGCTCACCGATATCCGGGTCGCAGAGATACGTTTGTCGCTCACCCTGCCAGTCAAATGCCAGCCCCCAGGCATGCAGATACCCGCGGTCCGCTGAGGGTTCAGATACACCATGATACCGTGTGTCACCAATAATCGCCGCGCCGACACTTTTGAGAGCGACACGTAGCTGGTGGGTTTTCCCGGTTAATGGCCGCAACAGAAATAAACGCAACCCGGGCATTGGCGCACAACTGAAAAAGCGGGTGATCGCAGGATTACTCAGCCCCGTGGTCAGTTTCCAGCTGCCTCTTCGACTACGCTCCATATCGCCTTTAATCAGTCCCTGTTTTTTCCGGGGCTTTTGATCAGACAAAGCGAGGTAGTATTTTTCAACGGTGCGCTGCTGAAATTGTTGCGACAGAATCGACGCCGCCTGCGCGTGACGCGCCAGCAACAACAATCCAGATGTCATCTTGTCCAGACGATGAACCAGATACAGCGGCCCACAGTTCAGCTCAGCAGAGATCTGCTGTAAAAGCCCGGCCTCGGCATCATCCCGGTGAACAGAGATACCCGGGGCTTTATTAATCAGCAGATAGTCATCTGTCTGCGCGACCAGGGTATAGGCCGTCTTAGCGTCAGTAACCACGTTAAAAAAGCGACACGTACGCCCGCAGGGTGTGCTCATGCCAGTAAAGGCCGGTCAGCCTGCGGGTAACCCAGTGGGCCTCTGCGTTACTGGCCTCTATCGTCAGCACAGCAATGGTCTGCTCCGGCAGATCACCAGGAATTATCTCTAACTCCTCAACGTCGGCATAGCGAGACAACATCTCTCTCAGTTCGCTCTCAGCAACACCTGATGTAAAACCCGCCAGGATAATATTCATAATCCGCCGTATTTAAGGGTGATGTAAATGAATTAAAGACTCAGAACCTGCTTAACAAATGGAATAGTGACTTTACGCTTGGCGCTCAACGATGCTGAGTCCAGCTTATCCAGCAACTCAAACAAGTCTGTCATACTTCGACTGGCGCGATGGATCAAAAACCAGGCAACCTCTTCACTGATGGTGAAGCCTCGCCCACGGGCACGTAATTGCAGCGCCCGCACCTTACCGGCGTCATCCAGATTATGCACCTGAAACACCATCCCCCAGCTCAGACGCGAAGCCAGATCGGGCAGGTTAAGGTTTAATTGCCTCGGGGCCCGGTCACCGGCCACCAGTAATCGGTTGTTTTCAGCACGGATGCGATTAAAAAAGTGAAATATCCCCTCTTCCCACTCTTTATTACCCGCAATGATCTGAATATGATCAAGGCAAACCAGATCAAGGTGCTCCATCCCCTCGAGCACCCCCGGTCCCATATCAAGCAGTTCATCCAGCGGCAGATAAACCGCCGTTCTGCCCACCGGATCAGAGGCATGACAAACCGCCTGCAACAGGTGGGAGCAACCGCTGTCACTATTACCCCAGATATATAAGTACTGCTCCCCCTCCCCCCGGGCAGCCTGATCCAGGGTGTTGCACAGCAACTCATTCCCCTGGCAAAGGAAATTCTCAAATCGGGCATCATCCCGCAGAGTGATACCCAGCGGTATCTGAAAGGGTTCAGGACTACTCATCTATCAATATTTATATGGCCAGCGGTTGAACACCGGGCCTTTTCTCATCATTTAAAGTTCTGGGTTTATAACCGTTGCGGTACGGCTCAGGCTTACTCGTTTGCATGCACCGGACAGTCAATCGCGACATCATCTCTATACAGACTGCTCAGCCATCATAAAGTTTACTACTTTTATATCCCTGGTGCAGATGACGAAGGAGCACCATAATAACGGCAGCAACGGGAAGTGCAATCAAAATCCCGACAAAACCAAACAGCTGCCCACCCGCCATAATCGCAAAAATGACGGCGACCGGATGAAGCCCGATTCGATCGCCCACCAGAAGCGGCGTTAACACCATCCCCTCCAGCGCCTGACCGACACCAAATACCAGCCCAACCCATGCCAGTATCATCAGATCGTTAAATTGCAACATCGCCGCGACACCTGCCGCCACAATACCGACAATAAATCCCATATAAGGCACAATACTGGCCAGACCCGCCAGCATGCCCACTAATAACGCCAGATCGAGCCCGACAGCCCAGAGTCCGAGGGAGTAGATGATCCCCAGTGACATCATCACCAGCAACTGCCCTTTGATAAAGGCTCCCAGAACCTCATCGCACTCCTGAGCCCAAAGGGTGACTTTCTTTTCCACATTACGGGGTAACAGAACGCCGATCTTATCCATCATAACGTCCCAGTCGCGCAGTAGATAAAACATCACCACAGGAATCAACGCCAGATTAGCCAGCCAGGCAGCCACGGCTAATCCTGACTGCCCCACACTGCTGAACAACGTTTTAACCAGACTACCGGTCTGCTGCCAGTGACCACTTATGAGCGATTTTAAGCTCTGCAGATCAAACCCGGCAAGAGATATCCCGATGTTTGCTTCCACCCAGGGAAACCAGACGTTCTCAACCATGTTAAGCACGTCTGGCACCATCTTGACCATCACCTGCAACTGAGAACCAAGCTTGGGCAATAACCAGACCACCAGCAACAGCAAAACACTGGCCATCACCAGAAACACGACCACCACTGACAACGTGCGGCTCAGACCTCTGGCTTCCAGCCTGTCGGCCAGAGGATCAGTAACATAAGCCAGCAATGCGGCAACAATAAAAGGCGACAGAATGGGCTGCAACAGATACAGTAAAAAACCCACGACCAGCGTAAAAATGAGAAAAAACCACCGTTGCGAATCACTCATAGCTATTCCCTTCAATCAGTCTCTGATTCACTATTCCTGCTGCCAACGATATGAGTAGACAGTTTCTTCAGCATTACTGCTGTTTAAACGGGCTGTTCGTGCCATATGCGGATTAAGACGAACCGCCTGTTCCAGCGCCTGCACGCCCCCCTGAAGCTCGACCCGAAACAACACCCTATCGGCATCAATACCACTAACACGAACCCGATCGACCGGCGGCAACTGACGCAGATAATCCAATAACCCCAGATAATCTTCTATATCGACTATATTAGCGACTTCAAGTTGCAGTCCTGTTTCAACATAATTGAACTGAGAACCACCAAGAGACGCCAGGGCAAAATCAGCTGATTCATCCATTACCTGCTGAAGCTGCTCTGATAATGAACCGGACGGACTGATAGAGCGGGCCTGCCCGTCTTTAAGTAACAGCCACTCTGTTTGCCAGCCACCGCCACTACTTTGCAACAGTCGCCCAACCAGAATTCCATCGGGCTGATAACGTTCAGACGCCTGCTGGATTGAATCCCGAAAAAAGCCCCATAGATCACTGACATCAAGTGCATTCTGATCATTCAGATCGAGCAAGGGGATCGTCAGAGGCAGGGCTCTCAGATCGGCTTCCTGTTTTAATTCAGTGTAAATCTGGCTCTCCGGCGACACGAAATCACGCACGGCAGAACCCCGCTGCTGAACCAGCCAAACCAGTAATACGGGACGGGCATGGCCGATTGCTCTCATACCCGATTGCTGTAACAACTGATTAATCAGCACCGGATCAAATTCCAGCAACAAACGATGTCCCAGCACTTCACGACCATCCCCGGCCGAAACCGGAGTCTGTGTGGCTTGATAACCAAACTGATTTAACCAGGCCGATGGCTGTTTAAATGCCTCCACGACAGCGGGCTTATTAACCACATGGCTGTTACCGGAGACTTTAATCAATACCGTTCTCAGGCCTGCCTGCAACTGTTCTAACGCAGGCTGTGCCAGCTGTTCCGGCACCAGCATCTCTGCCGTATAAAGCCCCCTCACTGTAGCGGCCTGCGCCATACTATATATACCGGTTAATAACACCACCAGCAGACCGTTACAAAGTTTACGCATCATGATCGTTTTTATACCCTGTTTTACTGCCAGGCCAATAATCCTGACTGTCTGAAAAAAATGTCCATTAAAACGGCATAAACTTTAACACACAATAGCCGCCTCACCAGCAACCTGATAGAATATGCGTCAAATTTTTCCTATCAGTAATCAGCCCGAACAGGTTCACACAAACTATGTCTGCAACTGACAATAACACTCCTATCAGCTACAAAGACGCTGGTGTCGATATCGACGCTGGCAACGCACTGGTTGATCGTATTAAAGGCGTTGCTAAACGCACCGCTCGCCCTGAAGTAATGGGTGGACTGGGTGGCTTTGGCGCCCTCTGCGAAATTCCTGAAGGCTATAAAAAACCTGTTCTGGTATCTGGCACTGACGGCGTAGGCACCAAGTTACGTCTGGCAATGGACCTGAACAAACACGATACCATTGGTATCGATCTGGTAGCGATGTGCGTCAACGACCTGATCGTCGCCGGAGCCGAACCACTGTTCTTCCTGGACTACTATGCAACCGGTAAACTGAATATTGATATCGCAGCCGATGTGGTTACCGGTATCGGTGCTGGTTGTGAACTGGCTGGCGCTGCGCTGGTAGGCGGCGAAACCGCAGAAATGCCGGGTATGTACGAAGGTGAAGATTACGATCTGGCTGGTTTCTGCGTTGGTGTCGTCGAGAAAGACGAAATTATAGACGGCTCAAAAGTCAGCGTAGGCGACAAAATCATCGCCCTGCCATCCTCAGGCCCACACTCAAATGGCTATTCTCTGATCCGTAAGATCATCGAAGTGCGTCAAGCTGACCTGAGCGGCACAGTCGATGGCAAGCCACTGACTGAAGCTCTCCTTGAGCCAACCCGTATCTATGTTAAACCCGTACTTGAGCTGATTAAAAACAGTCAGGTTAACGCCCTGTCTCACATCACCGGTGGTGGTCTGCTGGAAAACATCCCACGGGTTCTTCCAGAAAGCGCCAAAGCCGTTATTGATATAAACAGCTGGACAATGCCAGAAGTATTCCGCTGGATTCAGAAACTGGGCAATGTCGACGCCCGGGAGATGTATCGTACCCTTAACTGCGGTATCGGTATGGTTATCTGTGTACCTGCTGACACGGCTGACGCCGCTCTCCAAATTCTTAAAGAAGCTGGCGAAGAGCCTTTTATCATCGGTGAAATTGCTACTGCAGCTGACGATGAAGAACAGGTAGAGCTGCTGGGCCTGGAGGCCTGAGAATGACGGAGAAGAGCATTGTTGTGCTGATCTCCGGCAGCGGTTCCAATCTGCAGGCGATCATCGATGCTATCGCGGGCGGCCAGATAAATGGCCGCATCGTTGCCGTTCTCAGCAATAAAGAGGACGCATTTGGCCTTGAACGCGCCAGAATGGCCGGTATTCCTGGTATTGTCATCAGCCACAAAGACTATGCTGATCGGCAAAGCTTCGACACCGCGATGATCAGAGCGATCGACATATACAGCCCGGACCTGATCGTTCTGGCGGGTTTCATGCGCATCCTCACACCGGAGTTTGTACGTCACTATCAGGGCCGGATGTTTAATATCCATCCCTCCCTGTTGCCGAAGTATAAAGGTCTCCATACTCATCAGCGCGCACTGGAGGCTGGTGATTCACAGCATGGCTGCACTGTACACTTTGTGACTGAAGAGCTTGATGGCGGGCCTTTAGCCCTGCAGGCGCCAATTAATATCCTTGCAACCGATACAGCGGACAGCCTGCAACAGCGCGTTCATCGCTATGAACATAAGATCTATCCACTTGCTGTCGCATGGTTTTGTGCTGATCGCCTGAAACTGTCAGTTTCAGGATCAGTTCAGCTGGACGGAACTACTCTGCCACCTGAAGGATATCAATTCACTCAGGAGTAAACTGATGCGTATCTGCACACAACTAATTTCAGTATTACTGCTAATGACAGCGCTTTCAGCACAGGCGACTGAGCTGTTCAGACCTTATAAAGCGGTCTATAAAGCCCAGTGGGACATAGGGATCTCATTTGGAGGCGACGCCATCGGACAGCTGCAGCGCAAAGGTGATCGCTGGATCTCCTCACTCAGCGCTAAAGCGTTAATCGCCAAAATGAATGAATTTTCTGAATTCACCATCGTCGATCAGACCATTCAACCCCAGCTTTATGAATACCATCGTAAAGTCATCGGCAGCAATAAAGACGCGGTGCTGAAGTTTAACTGGGACAACAACACCGTTGTTAACGACGTAGCCAAAAAACCCTGGAGCATGGATATAGCGGCAGGCACCCAGGACAATCTTAGCTATCAGATGCAGTTAAGGCTGGACCTTGCAGCGGGAAAAACAGACTTAAGTTACCAGGTTGCCGACGGTGGCAGGATCAAAACTTATCCGTTCATTATCATCGGCACGGAGACCGTCACGACCGCTATAGGTTCTTTTGAGGCGATTAAGATACAGCGTGACCGGGGACAGGATAGCAAACGCGAAACCTTCATCTGGTACGCCCCTGAGCTCGACTATATCGTGGTTAAGCTACAACAGGTCGAAAAAAGCGGCAAAGAGTACAGCCTGCTAATTGATAAACTGGAATATACGGACCTCTGATGACTCCTTACGAACAACAGGCCGAATCGATTTACAACCATCTGCTTAAACTGGAAAGCGACGCCGAACCAAACCAGCTGTTTCTCTGTAGCTACCTGCTGGGACATATCAGCCTGGTCAGCGCCGAACAGGGCGAGACCGCCCAGCAATTTAACCAGAAAGTGACACAAAGTCTGGATGATGCATTCAAGATAGACAAACTCAGCGATGATGATATCAACGATATCCGCACTCTCTGGCTTCAGCTTAGCGAGACAGCAAAATGAATTTTGAAAAAGAGGGTATCGTATCGGTCTGGTACTCAACGACCGACTACTCCAGCATTCCGGACAGCTATTTTGAAGAGGATGAACAGGGCCTTGATCGCTGGGCAAAAAACTTTGAAATCAGCGAATATGACCCGGAAAACCTGGAAACAAACGGCAAAGACAGGGGCACAGCAGCAGTGCTCGACATAATCGGCCCCTGTTCATGGTCTTATTCATACGGCGATGCCGTAATCAAAAAGATAGAAAAGCTTGGCGATAAGCAAATCAGCTGGTTGATACTACTGTTCGATTTTGAGTACCGTGCCAAGAAGACCCACATTTTTGAAGATGAATACGTCCACTTTGTCGGCTGCTTTCCCTACGACATGGAAGCAGGCAATCTGACGTAATAAGTAAGCGCAACACAGTATTCCGGGAGCCGTTGTTAATTTAAAAGATTCGACTATCCGACAGCGTTAAGTCAAATGCCTGCAGCTAAAACAGCTGGTGTCCCGGAAAACTCCCCTTCACGCTACCCGAAAGTCTTTTTACATCTCTCCTTATTTCACCCACACTCTTTACCCTGGTGACAGGCAGAAGCTCCAGCGGTACCTTTACAGTCACTTATCAGCAGAGCTTTTAAGAAGAGCTTTTCAAAAGAACTTTCCAGAAGTGCTTTTCATAAGAGCTTTTCAGAAGCGCTTTTAAGAAAAGCTTACCAGCGGAACTTAACCAGACTGATCCGACCATTCATTACAACAACCCCTTCTTCCTGCAGGTACGCCACCTGTTTTAAATACCCCTCACTACCGACAGGCAGCGATATTTTGCCGCTGGCATTAATGACCCGGAACCAGGGCAGCTGCGTATCCCTGGGCAGCTGACTCAGACAGCGCCCAACGAGTCTTGCGCTCCCCGGAAGACCTGCCATCTCAGCCACCTGCCCATAGGTGGCCACTTTACCAGCCGGTATTGCCGCTACGGCCTGCCATATCATTTCGTAGGACGGATTCTGAGCCACCTGTCTCTCCCCTGTGTTTGACAGTCATTTAAGCGATCACAGCACCGCCAGGAAGCATCTTCGGCAGGCGGTGAAGATCGAATTCAATGGATTCGGAAGCCACAGATAGATTGGTTCATATACCGTGACTATCCTATCCGCAACTATCTGTCATTATCACGCATAACAGCTGAAAAGCGCCAGAAGGGCAAATGCGATTTGTAATCTCTGATACACTGATTCAGACGCCCCTGTATTTTTAACAAACTTAATAAGGGTAAGGCCTGGATGCGACAGTTTTACGCCATTATTTACAGCAACATACTACTGTTGTTCCTGCTGGCACCAGCCGCCCATGCATCACCACCCCCCATCCCCGGCTTTGACTCCCAGGGAATATTGCAGTGGGAAAACGAGAGTTTTGCAGGTAATACCCGCTACACGCTGATCTCCGAAGGCGATAATCAACTACTTGAAGCCCGCTCTGACAACTCAGCGTCCGGACTTTACTATAAAAAAACCATCAGTATCGACAGCAACACCCGCCTCAGCTGGCGCTGGAAAATCAGTAACACCTGGCCTTCAGCCATTGAAACTACTAAGGCGGGTGATGATTTTCCAGTACGCATCTACATCATCGTCTCAGACGGCCCTTTTTTCTGGCAAAAGCGCACACTCGTTTATGTCTGGTCAAACAATCAACCGATTGGCACCCGCTGGCCCAACCCATTTACAGACAGGGCCCGGATGTGGGCTGTTGACAGCGGCAACGACCACATTCAACAGTGGGTGAAACACACCCGCAACCTGCAAACCGACTTAAAAAGCGCGTTCGGAAAAACCTATACAGAGATTGAAGCGATAGCGATCATGACTGATAGTGACAACGGCGGCACACACTTTTTAAGCTGGTACGATGATATCGCCCTGACAGAAGCAGAGTGAGGTCACTATAAACCACTTCAATAAAAAACGGGCTTTTATGCAACAATAGGCGTATAATTTCGCCTTTTACAATTCCATTCCTTCCGGTACCTTCAAATATGTCAGACACACAAGTCGCATTCAGCGACCTTGATCTCCCCTCTTCCGTTCTTAAATCCATTACAGAGCTTGGCTATGAAACCCCATCACCGATTCAGGCAGCATGTATTCCGCTCCTGTTGAACGGACAAGATGTTCTGGGTATGGCACAAACAGGTACCGGTAAAACAGCCGCTTTTGCCCTTCCCCTGCTTAGCCGAATCGACCTGAAACTAAACAAACCTCAGGTTCTCGTACTTGCACCAACACGCGAACTGGCCGTGCAGGTCGCTGAAGCGTTCCAGGCGTATGCACGTCATATTCCCGGCTTTCATGTACTGCCAATCTACGGTGGTCAGAGCTACACCCTGCAGCTTAAACAGCTGCGCCGTGGCCCACATGTCGTTGTCGGTACACCTGGACGGGTAATGGACCACCTGGACCGTAAAACGCTGGTACTGGATGAACTGAAAGCGATGGTACTGGACGAAGCTGACGAAATGCTGCGGATGGGCTTTATCGATGATGTCGAAACCATCATGGCTAAAACCCCTGCAGAACGTCAAACGGCTCTGTTCTCTGCCACCATGCCAGAACAGATTCGCCGGATCACCAAACGCTATATGCGTGATCCGCAGGAAATCAAGATCGCATCCAAAACCACCACCATGGAAAACATCGACCAGAAATGCTGGATCGTTTCCGGTATTAATAAGCTGGATGCGCTGGTTCGAATTCTGGAGACAGAAGATTGTGGTGGCATTATTATCTTTGCCCGTACCAAAACAGCAACCACTGAGATCGCTGAAAAACTGGAAGCGCGTGGCTATGCTGCTGCCGCTCTGAATGGCGACATGAACCAGCAGTTGCGTGAGCGCACCGTGCAGCGGCTTAAAGATGCCAAACTGGATATTCTGGTTGCTACTGATGTTGCAGCCCGGGGTCTCGATGTTGAACGTGTTGGTATGGTTATCAACTACGATATACCCTACGACACCGAAGCCTACGTTCACCGTATCGGTCGTACCGGCCGTGCAGGCCGTGATGGTAAAGCGATTTTGTTTGTCGCGCCTCGTGAGCGTCGCTTACTTAAACAGATTGAGCAGGCCACCCGCCAGCCGATCAAACAGATGGACCTTCCTTCACGGGATATGGTTCAGAACAAACGCCTGGAATCATTCCGTGAACAGATTACCACTATCTTCAATGATGAAGATATGGCCGCTTACCGTGAACTGATTGACCAGCTGGCCGTTGACACTGAACTGGAAACACTGGATCTGGCTTCCGCTCTGCTATACATGGCGCAGAAAGAAAAACCACTGATCCTGCCACCTGAGCCAGAACCGCGCCCGCGCCGCGAACGGGATAACGACCGGGACAGCGACAGAGGCGCCAAACGTGAACGTATTAACTATGCTGATCTGGATGTTTATCGTCTTGAAGTCGGGCGTAACGATGGCGTTCAGGTTAAAAACATTGTCGGCGCGATTGCCAACGAAGCGGATATCAACAGCCGCCACATCGGTGATATCAGACTGTTTGACGACTACAGCACCGTTCAGTTGCCAAAAGGGATGCCTGCCGAAGTTCTGCAACAGCTGAAAGGTGTGTTTATCTGTCGTAAGAAGATCGATATCAGTCTGATGGAAGGCGAAATAGCCCGCCCTGCTCCGCGCAAACCACGCGGTGAGTTCAAAGGTAAAGGTCGTCATGACCGGGGCGGTAACGATAGAGGGGCACCTCGTAAACCTCGCCCCCGTCGCGACGCTTAAACACAACCGACATAAGTAAAGAGAGCCCTGGCTCTCTTTTTTTATGCATGCAGAACAGGAGCTATCCCGATGAGTCTTATCATTCGCCGAGTTGACTGGATAATCACACGCCTCATCAGTATCCTAAGTGAAATACATCATGTTTATATTTAATCTGAACACCCCCAGAAAACGTATAGCGAACAAGATAACTCTGACTCAAGGAAATAAGTTATGAAAAAGGCGATCACTCTGGTTTCCGTATTAACCTTTATCACCGCTTTACCTGCCAACGCAGAAGATCATGCCGACACAACCATTACACCTGACTATATTGCTGGTTTTCTTGCCGGCGCAGACCTCACCGACGGCGCCATCATTGAAAATATCAACTCAGACAAAGGCAGTGATTTTTTACGGCGGGCATACCGCACCCGCCTTGGTACAGACCATCCCAATGAACAACCTACCTATCTGGCGGGCTTTTGTATCCCCGAAGATGTCAGCGAGGCCAGCCTGATAAACAACATCAGTGCTCAACTGAAACAAACCACCATGCCTGAAAATACTCAACGGGATGCTCGTGTTTACAGCGCAGTTAAAAGCCTTTATCCGTGTGACTGATCGCCATTTACACGGCTAAAAAAACCGAATCAAAACATGCATATTGCACTGATTCAGATACAATACAACTGATTTACACAGCACAATTCAATAGTCTGGAGAGATTGATGAGACGCAAAAACAGGGCCGTCGGAAATGAATATATCGCCCCCTGGGAAAAAGCATTTGATACCGTGCTAACGCCGCTGGAGGAGTTCATTCACCGGCAGACAACCAGTGGTATACTACTCATGATTTTTGCAGTGGTCGCACTGGTTATTGCAAATACCCAGCTTAATGAGTCATACCATCATTTTCTCCAGTCATATTTCGTTATCGGGCTGGAGGGTTTTCAACTATCAAAAACGGTTCATCACTGGATTAATGACGGCCTGATGGCCCTGTTCTTTTTAGTCGTAGGACTGGAGCTTAAACGGGAACTACTGGTAGGCGAGCTGGCCAATATCAAACAAGCCTCTTTGCCAATTATTGCTGCAGCTGGCGGAATGCTGATGCCAGCGCTGATTTACGTCGCCATCAACCCCGAAGGCCATACCCTGAATGGCTGGGGTATTCCAATGGCCACCGATATTGCCTTTGCGCTTGGAGCATTGGCGCTACTGGGGAAGCGGGTACCACAAAACCTATTGATGTTTTTGGTCGCCCTGGCCATTGTCGATGATCTCGGAGCCGTTATCGTTATTGCGGTGTTCTACACCGAAACCATCAATATATCTGCACTGTTTCTGGCCGGAATCATGCTGTCAGTACTGATATGTTTAAATCTGGGCGGTGTCAGACGCATCCTCCCCTACTCTCTCATTGGCGTAATCCTGTGGGTTGCTATGTTAAAGAGCGGAGTACACGCAACACTGGCAGGCGTCCTGCTCGCTTTTACCATTCCCATGAAACCCAAATATGATCCGCAACGCTTTCTCTCGTTAGTCCGAGAAAGTGCAGATCAGATAAAACATGTATTCGGTCAGAACGAAAACATCATCAATAACGATGCGTTACGCTCCCGTGTTCGGGCTCTTGGCGAAGGTGTATACAAAGTTCAGGCTCCTGCTCAGGTGCTAGAACACAAACTACATCTGCCATCCGCGTATCTGATCATTCCTATCTTTGCGCTGGCCAATGCCGGAGTTCCGATTAACTGGGGTGAATTTTCGACGGTAGTGACACACCCGGTAGCATTGGGTATTGGCGCAGGCCTGATTATCGGCAAGCTGATAGGTATTGCCGGATTCACCTGGCTGGCAGTGAAACTAAAAATCAGCGATCTGCCGACAGGGCTTAACTTTCATCACATCATTGGCGTCGCTTTTATGGGCGGTATCGGCTTCACCATGTCGATCTTCATCGCCGAGCTAGGCTTTGCTCAATACCCTTCTGACCTGCTGATGGCAAAAACAGGCATTCTGTTTGCTTCCCTGATATCAGGCCTGATCGGCTTTTCCTGGCTTTATTTTAAATCACCGAAACCGGTCTGATCACTGCGTTTTTTCTCAGATTAAAGAGAGCCTAATGGCTCTCTTTTTGGTTAAAAAAACCACTTTAATTCTGCATGCACACCAGCTAAACAGTTAGCAACGCGACTACATCCGTTTAATCGGCATCTATTGGCAAAGAATTGAGAAACGCCTGGAAGCTTCTAACTACAGCGTTTTAAACCGTGTGAGCCAGCGTGATGCACTGGCACCACCACTTAGGCCATCGTCCGTTTACCACTATCATTACCAATCACTATTAGCCAATTATACCTGTGGTATCAGCGGATCACCGACCCGAATGACACCCGACTCTATAATCCGGGCACACAGGCCTCCATAACCCAGCATCGCCGCTGCACCGCCCTGCCCGAGCACCTGATCCATCCGACTACAGGGGTGGCACAACGCTGTCGCTTCAAACACTGCACTACCGATGGTAAATCGTTGATGTCGCAAAGCATTGAGATTAATACCACTGACCACCAGATTGCGCCGTAACAGGACCGGATCAATCGTGTTAGCTCCAGTGTAGGTTTCGATCATCCTGATGAACTCAGTAGAGATCAGTGTAACCTGCCGGCCAGAGCCCGGTGTTTTACTGCAACGATGATCACCTTTCAGCCCCAATCCTGCCAACGCTTCAGCGGTATCAACCACCGCAAGATCCTCTTTACGCTTTGGCCGCAGACCAATCCACTCAAGCCTGCCAGGATTAAGATCTTTAATATAACGGGCAAATAGTTGCTTCTGCGTCATAATAATTAAAAGATACCGTCACCCTGCTGATCGATCATCTGCTTCGCTTTACGCACCGTTTCCTGAGCACAGCTGTCGCTGGATGGAAGCATGTCAGCGCGAATAAACCGATGGCTCTGATCGCCTTTCGTAATCAGCCCATTGACACGATATCCGCCATCCTCATGCACCGGCGCAGGCGTGATAGTAAAGCCCTCATACTCTTCTGAAGGTAACATTTCAGGCTCTTTAGGGCTTGCCTCAGAAGAGGAAAACATCGACTTGAGAGAAGAAAACAGGCTCATAACAACTCCTTAAGAAAACATAGATTCAGAATACCTTCGAAAGCGAAGTAAACACAATCAACGGACACAAAAAAACCGCCAGAAAGCGGTTTTAAGCGATAGCCAGAACAGTAAAACTACTTTAATTCATCATCAGAGCGAATAGCTTCGATAAGCTTATCATGTAAGTGACCAGCAGCTCTTTTGGCCGCTAAACTATATTCATGCTTAAATTCATCAAACTCGGCCTTACCTTCACCGGTTACATTCAGTGTTGAAACAAGCCCACCATTGGCATCATACACAGAGCATGTCATATCAATTGTGAATACTGTAGGAGGCCATGTGAACGCAGACTCGGAACTTGAATTCGTTGAAAACCGTGGAACAAATACCAGTTTAATATCGCTTTCTTTGATGGCCGTACTATCTGTTGCAGAATTGAGTGCATAAACATCATCGTAAACAGAGCCTAATACCGAACGTAAAGTTCCCTCAAGATCCCGATACGGATAGTAACTTACTTTATCACCTCCTCCCCCAGGGGTGATTACCTCAGTTTTTTTCTGCTCATCAGTGATGACATAAGCAACTGTTTTAGAGACTTTCTCCCCTGCATACCCCTGATGATCAGCAAGTTGACTAATACTGATAGGATGAGCACAACCCACCACTACACTGCAAAAGCCGATAAGCGTAATTACTTTTAAATTCCTTTTCAGGTCTGAAATAAAATTAATCATTTAGAGAGTTCCTTGATAAATTCAGGGTCTGAGTATATCTGTTTGAGCAGTTCCCGAACCAGATAGGGATATTCGGATTGAGCTTTAGGAATGGCAATGGCCCCGGCTAAAGACGATTCGAATTCTGTTTCGCCAATATACCGCCTGGAAAAAGTGACGACCGAAGATTTTTGGATTTCAAGGTCTACAACCATCTTGCCGTAACCTTTAGAAAAGCTGGAAAGATCCATATCATTTTCTATAAGCGTCGCTTTAATCTGCACATTTGAATTCGGTCGATAGATACCTAACTCAGTCAGATCCTGAATCATCGAGTGCTCAAGATATGCTGAAAAAGTCCCCTGTTCGGTAGACAAAGACATGGCCCGCAAATCGACTTGATTGACTTTAGCCTTTGGATCCTGAGGTTCCACAGGAGCAACAGAAACATTGACTAACGACTTATTCTTGAGTCTGTCCAATACCTGATAGTCTGGTGAATAAGCAGGTGCCTTAAAAGAAGCACAACCAGCAGTTACCAACGTCAGCAGTAGAATCACAGAATATCGTAATCGAATCATTATTCGAACATCCCGATTAAAAAATAAGCCCTAATAATGCATAAAAACAGATTTGAAAACAATTAATTACAGATACAAAAAAACCGCCATTCGGCGGTTTTTTATACACTAGTAAGACGCTAAGCGACGACTAGCAACTGAGGAGAAATTATTCCCAACCAGTCACTTCACGCAGACCGTCAGCGATCTGAGCCAGAGAGCGAACAGTCTTAACACCAGCAGCTTCCAGCGCCGCAAACTTCTCGTCTGCAGTACCTTTACCACCAGAGATGATCGCACCCGCATGGCCCATACGCTTACCAGCAGGAGCAGTCACACCAGCAATGTAAGACACAACAGGCTTAGTTACGTTAGCCTTGATGTAAGCAGCCGCTTCTTCTTCAGCCGAACCACCGATCTCACCGATCATAACAATCGCTTCAGTCTGTGGGTCGTTCTGGAACATTTCCAGAATATCGATGAAGTTAGAACCTGGGATCGGGTCACCACCGATACCGACACAGGTAGACTGACCGAAACCAGCATCAGTTGTCTGTTTAACCGCTTCATAGGTCAGTGTACCGGAACGGGATACGATACCGACTTTACCTGGCAGATGGATGTGACCTGGCATAATACCGATCTTACACTCTCCCGGCGTGATAACACCCGGGCAGTTTGGTCCGATCAGGCGCACGCCCAGGTTGTCACAAACAACTTTACACTCAAGCATATCCATAACCGGAATGTGCTCAGTGATACAAACGATCAGCTTGATACCGCCGTTTGCAGCTTCCAGGATAGAATCCTTACAGAATGCAGCAGGAACGTAGATAACAGAAGCATCTGCACCGGTCGCTTCAACTGCTTCAGCAACAGTATTGAAGACAGGCAGACCCAGGTGCTCAGTACCACCTTTACCAGGGGTAACACCGCCAACCATCTTAGTGCCGTATGCGATAGCCTGTTCAGAGTGGAAGGTACCCTGACCACCAGTGAAACCCTGACAGATTACTTTGGTGTCTTTATTAATCAGAACGGACATTATTATTTACCCTCCGCTGCTTTAACTGCCTGAACAGCTGCATCAGTCAGACTGGTCGCGGCAATGATAGCCAGACCAGATTCAGACAGTAGCTTAGAACCCAGTTCCGCATTGTTACCTTCCAGACGTACAACTACTGGTACTTCTACGCCTACCTCTTTAACTGCACCGATAATACCTTCAGCAATCAGATCGCAACGTACGATACCACCGAAGATGTTAACCAGTACGGCTTTAACCTTGTCGTCTTCCAGAATGATCTTGAACGCTTCGGTTACACGCTCTTTAGTCGCGCCGCCACCAACGTCCAGGAAGTTAGCCGGGAAGCCACCGTGCAGAGAGACGATATCCATCGTACCCATTGCCAGGCCTGCACCGTTAACCATACAGCCGATGCTGCCATCCAGTGCAACATAGTTCAGATCCCACTCAGCCGCACGCGCTTCACGCTCATCTTCCTGTGATGGATCTTCCATCGCCTGAAGATCTTTGTGACGGTATACAGAGTTACCATCGATCGCTACTTTGGCATCCAGACAGTGGAGGTTACCTTCAGTGGTAATAACCAGCGGGTTGATTTCCAGCAGGGCCAGATCTTTTTCTTTAAACATCTTAGCCAGACCGAGGAAGATCTGAGTAAACTGCTTAATCTGAACGCCTTCCAGACCCAGTTTGAACGCCAGCTCACGTGCCTGGTAAGGCTGCGCACCGGTTACCGGATCAATGGTTGCTTTCAGGATTTTTTCTGGTGTTTCTTCCGCAACTTTCTCGATCTCAACACCACCTTCGGTGGATGCCATGAACACGATTCGACGTGAAGAGCGGTCAACAACCGCACCCAGATACAGCTCATTGGCAATATCAGTGCAGTCTTCAACTAAGATTTTGGAAACTGGCTGACCATTTGCGTCAGTCTGATAAGTGACCAGGTTTTTACCCAGCCAGTTCGCTGCAAAAGCCTGAGCTTCTGCAGGGGAGTCAACCAGCTTAACGCCACCGGCTTTACCACGTCCACCTGCGTGAACCTGAGTCTTAACAACCCACTTATCACCACCAATTTTCAGAGCCGCTTCAGCAGCAGCTTCAGGGGTATCTACCGCGATTCCTTTAGAAACCGGCAGACCATATTCGGCAAACAACTGTTTGCCCTGGTACTCATGAAGATTCATGCTCTAATCCGTCGTCTTTTTCACACTTTTAGGAACCTGCAAAACGATATAGAGAAAGTATCTTTTCACAGCCCAATTGCATCAGGGGATAAACAATCCGCCCTCAACAATAATCGACCGGGGATGACCCGGTCGAAATTTTAAACCTATTCTATCGCGGTTAGCGCTTTTTACGATTAGCCATATGGATAGCGTGACCATCAACAGCAAGCGCCGCTTCGTGTACGGCTTCAGATACGGTTGGATGGGCAAATACGGTTAACTGCAGATCTTCAGCAGTTGAACCGAACTCCATTGCAATGGCAGCCTGAGCGATCAGCTCAGAAGCAATACCACCAACGATGTGAACACCAAGAATGCGGTCAGTCGCTTCATCGGCGATCATTTTAACAAAACCATCGGTGTCGTCAGCGGCCATCGCACGGCCTGATGCTGCAAATGGGAATTTACCCACTTTAATGGCGACACCTTCCGCTTTAAGTTCCTGCTCAGTCTTACCAACCCACGCCAGTTCCGGGTGGGTATAGATGATATTCGGGATAACATCGTAGTTCATCTGCGCATGATGTCCGGCAATAATGTCGGCAACCATGATACCTTCTTCAGACGCTTTGTGTGCCAGCATAGGCCCACGAACCGAATCACCGATAGCGTAAACGCCTGGTGCTTCCGTACGGCACTGACCGTCAACAAAGATAAAACCACGCTCATCCAGCTGCACGCCAGAGTCATCAGACAGCAGCCCCTGAGTCGATGGACGACGTCCAACAGCAACAATCAGCTTATCAACAACCAGCTCTTTATCACCTTCGGCATCGGTATACTTAACAGTAACTTCCTGACCATTGATTTCAGTGCCTGTACAGCGCGCACCGAGCTTAATATCCAGTTTCTGCTTCTTAAAGATTTTAGCCGCTTCTTTGGCAACATCTTTATCGGTCAGTGCCAGGAAGTCGTCCATTGCTTCGAGAACCGTTACTTCCGTTCCCAGACGCGCCCATACAGAGCCCATCTCAAGACCGATAACACCCGCACCAATAACACCCAGACGTTTCGGTGTCTCATCGATATTCAGCGCACCTTCATTGTCCAGAATCAGGCCATCAGTCAGTGGCGCTGGCGGAATATTTACCGGCACAGAACCTGACGCCAGAATAACATTCTCAGCATCGTATACAGTCGCTGTACCATCAGCAGCAGTCACCTGAACCTGTTTGTTAGCCAGCAGCTTACCCATGCCCTGCAGCAAAGTAACACCATTAGCCTTAAACAAACCGGCAACACCCATGGTCAGATTAGCGACAATCTTATCCTTGCGGGCAACCATCTGCTTGACATCCATGGACACTTCACCTGTCTGGATGCCGTGTACATCGGCGTGCTGCGTTTTATGAAATTGATGGGTCGACTCAAGCAGCGCTTTGGAAGGGATGCAGCCCACATTCAAACAAGTACCACCGAGGACAGCTGCGCCCTTATCATCAACCCATTTCTCTACGCACGCAGTTTTAAGACCCAGCTGCGCGGCACGGATAGCAGCTACATAACCACCAGGACCTGCACCAATTACAATTACATCAAATTTATCTGACATTGTTTTCTACCTATCAATTCGTTCTAGTAATGGACTAAATCAGACTTCCAGCAGCATACGTGCAGGATCTTCCAGAAGGTCTTTAATAGTCACGAGGAATTGTACTGCTTCCTTACCATCAATCATACGATGGTCATAAGACAGCGCCAGGTACATCATTGGCAGAATTTCTACCTGTCCATTTACAGCCATCGGGCGGTCCTGAATCTTATGCATGCCCATGATCGCAGTCTGTGGCGGATTCAGAATCGGCGTAGACATCAGAGAGCCAAACACACCACCATTGGTGATCGTGAACGTACCACCCTGCATATCCTCAAGACCGAGCTTGCCATCGCGGCCACGCTTACCAAAATCAGCAATCGTTGATTCAACATCAGCCAGTGTCATAGCATCAGTATCACGCAATACCGGAACCATCAGGCCACGCTCAGTTGATACCGCAACGCCGATATCCTGATAACCGTGGTAAACCATATCATTACCATCGATAGAAGCATTCACAGCCGGGAAACGTTTCAGTGCTTCAGTTGCCGCTTTGACAAAGAAAGACATAAAGCCCAGACGAGTACCGTTATGGGTTTTCTCGAACAGATCTTTGTACTGCTTACGCAGTTCCATGATCGGCTTCATGTTGACTTCATTGTAAGTCGTCAGCATCGCTGCATTTTGCTGAGCATCAACCAGACGCTTAGCAATGGTGGCACGCAGACGAGTCATCGGTACGCGTTTTTCAATACGCTCACCTGAAGCAATATTCAGCGCGGCAGCGTTATCAACTTTAACCGGCGCAGACGGTGCTGCAGCTGGCTTATTCTTAATGAAGCTGACAACATCTTCCTTGGTGATGCCACCATTTTTACCCGTACCTGAAATCTGGTTAACATCCAGACCATTCTCTTCAATCAGCTTGCGTGCAGCAGGGCCTACTTTTTCAGCATCCGTTGTACCTGATGCTGCAGCCGGGGCTGCAGAAGCAGAAGATTCAGCAGCAGCTGCCGGAGCAGCAGTCGCAGCGGCACCGGCTTCAAAAATGGCCAGAACCTCTTCGCTCAGGACGGTTTCACCTTCGCCCTTGAGGACTTCCTTGATCACACCATCGGAGGGAGCGACAACTTCCAGAACAACTTTATCTGTTTCAATATCAACGATCAGTTCATCAGTAGAACAAGCCTCACCAGGCTGTTTGTGCCAGGTCGCTACGGTACCGTCGGCTACGGATTCAGGGAAGGTCGGCGTTTTGATTTCGATTGACATGTTTTTTCCTTTCTCAGTGCTTCTAACAGGCGCTTTTTTCGGGCCTGTTAGCCATTGATTGCTTCATTAACCAGTTTTTCCTGCTGCTCAAGGTGTACAGAGATGTAACCTACGGCAGGCGCTGCGGCGTGCGGGCGACCCACACCTTCCATCTGAATCTTGTCATTATGACGAGCCAGCGCATGGCGCATATGATGCTGCGAACAGTACCATGCCCCCTGGTTCATTGGCTCTTCCTGGCACCAGACGACCGATTCAAGGTTAGTATAATCTTTAATCGCATCGAACATCTGATGTTCAGGGAACGGATACAGCTGCTCGATACGAACAATGGCAACTTCATCGTCTCTTTCAAGTTCAGCACGACGGTTATACAGATCGTAATAAACCTTACCGCTACACAACACCAGACGCCTAACCTTTTTCGGATCAAGCTGGGTAGTCTCTGCGATTACCGGCAGGAACTCACCACCAGACAGCTCTTCCAGTGTCGATACCGCCTGTTTGTGACGCAACAGGCTCTTCGGTGTCATAACCACCAGAGGCTTACGCAGCGGCCGCACAATCTGGCGACGCAACAGGTGGAAGATTTGCGCAGGAGTTGTTGGTACACACACCTGAATGTTGTGTTCAGCACACAACTGCAGGTAACGTTCCAGACGGGCTGAAGAGTGCTCAGGCCCCTGGCCCTCAAAACCATGCGGCAACAGCATAGTCAGGCCACACAGACGCGCCCACTTATGCTCACCACTGGTAATAAACTGGTCTATAACAACCTGCGCGCCGTTAGCGAAATCACCGAACTGCGCTTCCCAGATAACCAGCGCATTAGGCATGGTTGTAGAGTAACCATACTCGAATGCCAACACCGCTTCCTCAGAAAGGAACGAGTCATGCAATGTCAGTGGTGGCTGATCTGCTGCAATATTTTTCAGCGGCTCATACACCTCACCACTGCGCTGATCATGCAGTACCGCGTGGCGATGGGAGAAAGTACCCCGGCCAACATCCTGACCAGTCAGTCGAACCGGATAGCCTTCAGCCAGAATCGAGGCATAAGCCAGAGATTCAGCCATACCCCAGTTCAGCTCCATGGCACCAACGGCCATACGTTTACGGTCATCGTAAATTTTCTGAACCTGACGCTGCACCTGGAAGCCTTCCGGAACTTCACAAATTTTGGTGCCCAGTTCCTGAAGCAACTTATAGTCAACTCGCGTATCACAATCAAAAGACCACTGGTGACCAATATATGGCGTCCAGTCAACAAACAGCTCCTGATTCGGTTCCAGCACCAGAGAATGAGTTACATGTTTGCCGTCTTCAAGATCTTTACGGTAGTCCTGCTCCAGCTGCTTGACCTGCTCTTCAGTGATGACACCTTCGGCCAGCAATTTCTGTGCATACAGTTCGCGGGTCGATTTCTGCACCTTGATCTGCTTGTACATCAGAGGCTGTGTACCAGACGGCTCATCGGCTTCGTTATGCCCGCGGCGACGGTAACAAACCAGATCGATGACCACATCTTTTTTAAATTCAGTCCGGTAATCGACCGCCAGCTGAGTGACAAAGCGGACCGCTTCAGGGTCATCTCCATTGACGTGGAAGATCGGCGCCTGAACCATCTTTGCAATATCAGTACAGTATTCAGAAGAACGGGAATCTTCCAGCTTGTTGGTCGTAAAGCCAACCTGGTTGTTGACTACGATATGGATGGTACCACCGGTTTTATAAGCCCGGGTCTGAGACATCTGGAATGTCTCCATCACCACACCCTGACCGGCAAACGCCTGGTCACCGTGGATGTTAACCGGAACAACGGTCGTGCCAACAGGGTCCTGACGGCGATCCTGACGAGCACGTACCGAACCTTCAACAACCGGTGCCGAGATCTCCAGATGAGACGGGTTGAATGCCATTGCCAGGTGAACTTCACCGCCACCAGTCATCACGTTGGATGAGAAACCCTGGTGGTATTTCACGTCACCGGAGGTTTCCAGCGTATGCTTACCTTCAAACTCACCAAACAGTTCAGCGGGGTTTTTACCGAAGATATTAACCAGCGTATTCAGACGCCCCCGGTGTGCCATACCAATAACGACTTCACGGGCCCCCTGTTTACCGGCACGCTGAATCAGCGTATTAAGGGAAACAATCAGTGATTCCCCCCCTTCCAGACCAAAGCGTTTAGCGCCAGCAAAGCGGGAACCGAGATATTTTTCAAGCCCTTCAGCCGCGGTCAGACGCTCAAGCACCATCATCTTTTTGTCAACATCAACAACAGGATGGGAGCGAACAGGTTCGAGGCGAGACTGTATCCAGCGCTTTTCCTGAGTATCAACAATATGCATATACTCAGCACCCACTGTCGCACAGTAGGTCTTTTTGAGATCTGTAATAATCTCTTTCAGCGTTGCTTCCTCTGTACCAAAGAACAGAGAACCCAGCTGGAACGTTGTATCGAAATCAGCTTCAGAGAGTTCGTGGAAGCGCGGATCCAGATCCGGCACTGGTTCACGCTGCATCAGATTAAGTGGATCGATATTAGCAGCCTGATGACCACGCACACGATAGGCATTGATCATTCGCAAAACGCGAATCTGCTTCTTCTCATGATCAGAACTCTGACCACCACCGGCAGCGGGTGCCGCACGACGCTGGTTCTTCGCCAGATAGAGGAAATGATCCTGTACCGTAGAATGGGGAACATCCTGGGTCAGGTTATCGCCGACTTTAGGTAGCCGGTCAAATTCTTCACGCCATTCCTGAGGAATCGCGTTGGGGTCCATCAGATAGGATTCATATAGCTGCTCAATGTAAGACAGGTTGCCACCATATAGATGGGCATTCTTCCACATCAGCTCCATTATGCCTTCTTGCATTCTTGATCACCCTGGCTCAGGGGCACTATCGAAGTCCAGGATGCACCACGTCCTGTCCAACTGGCCTGTTCCGGCCGTCCCCTGTTTAGTTACCGTTTATAATTTCTCACGTATATAGCCTGATAGAGGTACAGGTTACGGGACGTGATTCTACGCTTTTTATGGCGAGGTTTATATATCAATGCAGAGGGAATTCTAAAAACTTTCCTTACAAACAGATATAAGTCTTTTGACTAGTACACGCATAACCACTGACAGGCCCGCAAATAATAGTCAAAAAAAAGCGGCTCCCACTGGGAGCCGCTCGGTTTGCAATCAAGTTGCTTGCGAAATCAACATGTTGCGGATCTTGCCAATGGCTTTAGTCGGGTTGAGCCCCTTCGGACAGACACTGACACAGTTCATGATGCCGTGGCAGCGGAACACGCTGAACGGATCATCCAGATCTGAAAGTCGTTCTGCAGTTGCAGTATCACGACTGTCCGCCAGGAACCGGTAGGCCTGCAGCAAACCGGATGGACCGATGAACTTGTCAGGATTCCACCAGAAAGATGGGCAGGCAGTAGAACAGCATGCACAGAGAATACACTCGTACAAACCATCCAGCTCAGCACGCTCTTCAGGTGACTGCAGACGCTCGATCGCCGGTGGCGGCGTATCGTTGATCAGGAACGGTTTGATCTTCTCGTACTGCTTGTAGAACTGACTCATATCGACAACCAGATCGCGAATAACCGGTAGACCTGGCAACGGACGCAGCACCAGCTTGTCGTTTTCAACCACTTCAGACAGCGGCGTGATACAAGCCAGGCCGTTACGGCCGTTCATATTCATACCGTCAGAACCACACACACCTTCACGGCATGAACGACGGTAACCCATTGTCGGATCTTTATCTTTCAGCAGTTGCAACAGGTCCAGAACCATGATGTCTTTGCCACCCGGGATATCAATATGGATATCCTGCATGTAAGGCGCATCATCAATTTCAGGATTATAGCGATATACACTTACCAGCATCGTAACAACCCCTTAGTAAGTTCGGATTTTTGGTGGAAATGCTTCTACTGTCTTCGGCGCAAAGTTAACATCACGCTTGCTGATCTCTTTAGTCGTAGGATCAAACAGTGAGTGGCACAGCCAGTTTTCATCATCACGCTCGGTAAAGTCATTACGGGCGTGAGCACCACGACTTTCCGTACGCGTCAGCGCAGCAATAGCAGTCGCCTCAGCAACTTCCATCAGGTTTTCCAGCTCCAGCGCTTCGATACGCGCGGTGTTGAAAGACTGAGACTTGTCTTCAAGATGCAGGTTTTCCACACGGGTGCGGATCTCTTTCAGCATTTCAAGACCTTTCTCCATGCTTTCGCCTTCACGGAATACGCCGAAGTAGAGCTGCATGGTTTTCTGAAGATCTGCCCGAACCTCAGATACACGCTCACCACCGGTAGAGTTATTCAGGCGGTTAAGACGCGCCATCGCACGCTCGATATCAGCTTCAGTCGCATTCTCAGCGGAGTAGCCTGCAGCCATCTGCTTCTCGATCTGAATTCCCGCAGCACGACCAAATACAACCAGGTCAAGCAGCGAGTTACCACCCAGGCGGTTAGCACCGTGTACAGAAACACAGGCAACCTCACCACAGGCAAACAGACCATCGATAATGTAATCATTACCCTCAGCATCACGACCAATCGCCTGACCACCGATATTAGTGGCAACACCACCCATCTGATAGTGACAGGTTGGTACAACAGGTACGGGCTCTTTAACCGGGTCAGCATGGGCGAATGTCTTAGACAGCTCACAGATACCAGGCAGACGGGAGTGCAGCACTTCCTCACCCAGGTGATCCAGCTTCAGGAATACATGATCGCCATTCTCACCACAGCCACGGCCTGCCAGAATTTCGAGAACCATAGAACGGGCAACAACATCACGACCAGCCAGGTCTTTTGCGTTGGGCGCATAACGCTCCATGAAACGCTCACCATCTTTGTTGACCAGGTAACCGCCTTCACCACGGCAACCTTCCGTTACCAACACACCCGCACCAGCAATACCGGTTGGGTGGAACTGCCACATCTCCATGTCCTGAGCAGGAACACCTGCACGCAGAGACATACCCATACCGTCACCGGTATTGATCAGCGCATTAGTGGTAGACTGGAAGATACGTCCGGCACCGCCAGTCGCTAATACAGTAGCCTTGGCTTTAACGTAAACTGTTTCACCAGTTTCAATACAGATCGCGATAACACCGACAACAGCGCCATCACCATTCTTCACCAGATCGACCGCATACCATTCGTTCATGAATGTGGTACCGGCTTTCATATTCGCCTGATACAGTGTGTGCAGCAAGGCATGACCAGTACGGTCAGCTGCAGCACAGGTACGGGCAGCCTGACCGCCCTCACCAAAGTTTTTGGACTGACCACCGAAAGGACGCTGATAAATACGGCCCTCTTCAGTCCGCGAGAAAGGCATCCCCATGTGGTCCAGCTCGTATACAGCCTGTGGACCTACAGTACACATATATTCGATAGCGTCCTGGTCACCGATATAGTCGGAACCTTTCACGGTATCGTACATGTGCCAACGCCAGTCATCGTTCGGATCAGCACTGGCAATCGCGCAGGTAATACCACCCTGTGCTGATACCGTGTGCGAACGGGTTGGAAATACTTTAGTAATACATGCGGTATTCAGGCCACCCTGGGCCAACTGCAGTGCGGCGCGCATTCCTGCACCACCGCCACCGATTACAATACCGTCAAAAGTCAGCGTACGTAGCTTGCTGCTCATCTTACACTCCCCACAGAATCTGAATGCCCCAAACGACGTAGATAAACGTCAGAAGACCACAAGCTGACTGGAACAAGAAACGAATGCCCGTTGGCTTAATGTAGTCAGTAGAGATAGACCACATGCCGATCCATGCGTGAGCGGCCATTGACAGCAGTGCCAGCAAAGTAAATATACGCATAGAGGTGCATTCGAACAGCTCTTTCCATTGTTGATAGTCCAGATCCGGACTAAACAACATATATCCAATCATAAAGACTGTAAAAGCAAGTAATACGACAGCAGTTACACGCTGGAACATCCAGTCGTACAGACCGCTTCGGCCAAAACTTGTAATTGAAGTTACCATATCCATACTCCTGCCAGTAGAATTGAAACAGCAGATACAGCCAGGGTTACCTTGGCAGCCATTTTACCGCTTTCCAACTCTTCACAATGACCAAAATCCATCACCAGGTGTTTGATGCCGGCAAAGAAATGATACAGCAACGCTGAAACCAATCCCCATGCGATCAGCTTCGCAAAGAAGCTCTCTGTCAGCATCTGCGCAGCAGCTTCAAAGCCCTGTTCAGATTCAAGAGACATTCCAAGTGCATACAGCATAAAGAACGCGCCAAAAAACAACGCAAGCCCCGTTACACGGTGCAGTATGGAAGTGATAGCCGGAAGTGGCTGTTTAATAGTTCGTAGATCTAAGTTAACGGGTCTTTTCTCGTTCACGGCTCTTGTTCACACTTATGTTAAGCCCGATTGCAGGGCCAGGTTGTTAAAGGTAGTGTACAAAGACAAAGATAAGCACCTCGGTCCAGCGCCCGCACCCCATCCCGAAATGAGGAATGCAAGCTGGAGACGGAGTATACCAGCAAATTGCCGCAATACAATTAATCAGCACCCGACCTAAGCCTATGGTCTAGTGTTTTTTTCATCTTTGCACCTACCCGAACAACCTACAACTAAATGATTATTCAGCTAATTTCAGTTTCCTGATATTTCGTTTAGCTAAATATATAAGACCTTTGCTGCATCGCGGCAAAACTAAGCCCGATTGAATTGACAAACGTATTCAACGCTCTATAGTGTCAGGGTCCTATTTCGAGCTAAAACTCTTAGATTGTGACTGAATAAAAGGGCTCAAAGCGCCCGCAGGTATAACTGCAACCCCTGCAGCGGCTACTGATACCCCTTACTACAATTTATAAAGTCATTCAGATTAAACAGAAATGATAGGAGCCTATAATGGCTGACAAGAAAGCACGCTTAACAGTCGACGGTATCGACGAGGTTTTTGAATTACCGGTTTACTCCGGAACAATGGGACCTGATGTTATTGATGTTCGCGCTCTGACAAGTAAAGGCCTGTTCACTTACGACCCGGGCTTTGTTTCTACCGCAGCTTGTGACTCCGCTATTACCTATATAGATGGCGGCCAGGGTGTATTGCTACACGGGGGTTACCCCATTGAGCAACTGGCAGAGAACTCCGATTATCTGGAAGTTTGTTACCTGCTATTGAATGGTGAACTGCCAACCCCTGAACAGAAAGCCACGTTTGTTGCGACTGTTAAAAATCACACCATGGTTCATGAACAGATGAACCACTTCTTCAGCGGTTTCCGTCGTGACGCCCACCCAATGGCAATCATGGTAGGCGTTGTTGGCGCATTGTCAGCCTTCTACCACGACTCCCTGGATATTGATGACGCTCATCACCGTGAAGTCTGCGCCTATCGTCTGATCGCAAAAATGCCGACAATCGCTGCCATGTGCTACAAGTACAGCATTGGCCAGCCGTTCCAGTATCCGCGCAACGATCTGGATTACGCCGACAACTTCCTGCAGATGATGTTCGGCAATCCATGCCAGGACTATGTCACCAACCCGGTACTGGCTAAGGCGATGGATAAGATCTTCCTGCTGCATGCCGACCATGAGCAGAATGCATCAACCTCAACCGTACGTCTGGCGGGCTCTTCTGGTGCTAACCCATTTGCCTGTATCGCTTCCGGTATTGCTGCCCTTTGGGGCCCGGCTCACGGTGGTGCCAACGAAGCCGTACTGACAATGCTGAATGAGATTGGTGATGAGTCCAATATCGAAGAATTCATTAAGCGTGCTAAGGACCCAGAAGACTCCTTCCGCCTGATGGGCTTCGGTCACCGGGTCTATCGTAACTTTGACCCGCGGGCAAAAGTTATGAAGCAAACCTGCGATGAGGTACTGGCAGAACTGGGCATTGAAAATGATCCCCTGCTGAAAATCGCTAAACGCCTTGAGCAGATCGCCCTGGAAGATGAATATTTCGTAGAACGCAAACTGTACCCTAACGTTGACTTCTACTCCGGTATCATTCTGAAAGCCGTTGGCATTCCAACCAACATGTTTACCGTTATATTCGCGCTGTCCCGTACTATCGGCTGGATCTCTCACTGGAGTGAGTTCCATAGCAGCCCGAACAAAATCGGTCGCCCACGTCAGCTGTATACCGGCCCGGTTATGCGTGATTACCCTGCCAAGTAATCCGCAACTGTAAAAAAAGCCGCTGTCACAGCGGCTTTTTTTTGCACTACAACAGCGACAACACGCCTGACACCAGAAAAATATACTTCATCTCAACAAACATAAACCCCTGCCGCCCCAGCAGAAAGAACGCTTACAACGCCTGCTGTGAATAGTTTTCAGCCGCCCCCTCATCCCAAAGCCCGAAGCATAAAACCCAAAGAAACAACCACCCAATAACCCTGTAAATCACGATCTCTCAGCGCCTTTATCAACCACCTGCCCCTGTCAGCTGAGACCACACTTTCTGCTGCCCATCACAGGCAAGAAAGCATCACCGGCACTGAAGCATAGATATCTGAAAAAGAACGGATTAAACCCGCAACCACAAGAGAACGGGATCATTTCAAGCGGCACAAACAGAGCAGATTAAGAAGTAAATCCGTAAGTGATATACCGCACACAAAAACGGGCCTGTCGGCCCGTTATGTTTTGTAGCAATAGATATCAGTTCATCATTGCCAGCAGAGATAGATCGCTATAATCGCTACAGATTACGATTAAGAATCAATGGAAAGCGATTCAATTTTATGAATTGACAGGTCAGCACCGTTAAACTCCTCTTCCTCATCAAGACGAAGCCCCATAATCGCTTTAATACCCCCATAAACAATAATTCCACCCATCACCGCAATGCCAATACCCATCAGCGTCCCCACAACCTGCGCTGTCAGGCTTACGCCGCCCAGGCCACCCAGAGCATCAGATCCAAAAATACCAGCAGCAATGCCGCCCCAGGCGCCGCAGAGACCATGCAAAGGCCATACACCTAGCACATCATCAATTTTCCAACGATTCTGTACCACGGTAAACATCCAGACAAACAACGCACCGGCAATACCACCAATCATCAGGGCGCCAATGGGGTGCACAATATCAGAGCCAGCACAGATCGCTACCAGACCCGCCAACGGGCCGTTATGAATAAAGCCGGGGTCATTTCTACCCAGCAGCAACGAAACAATAATACCACCCACCATCGCCATCAGACTGTTAACCGCTACCAGACCTGAAATCCCATCCAATGTCTGCGCCGACATGACATTAAACCCAAACCAGCCAATACAGAGAATCCAGGCTCCCAGCGCCAGAAAAGGAATATTCGACGGCGGAAACGCAACCAGCTTACCGCTCCGATAGCGCCCCTTGCGTATCCCCAGCATAATGACAGCCACTAACCCTAGCCAGCCACCCACACCATGCACCACAACAGAGCCAGCAAAGTCATGGAAAGCCGCACCAAAAGAGGCCTTCATCCAGTCCTGAATACCGTAATTTCCATTCCAGATGATGCCTTCAAAAAACGGATAAACAAATGCAACAATCAGGGAAGAGGCGATCAGAAAAGGCCAGAACTGCGCCCGCTCAGCAATACCGCCAGACACAATCGCAGGAATCGCTGCCGCAAAGGTCATCAGAAAGAAAAACTTCACCAGTTCATAGCCATTCCCCTGGGACAGGGTTTCGGCATCCTGAAAAAAGGTAACATCATAAGCAACCCAATAACCGATAAAGAAATAGGCGACGGCGGAAAAACCAAAATCTGTCATGATTTTAACCAGCGCATTAACCTGGTTTTTCTGACGCACAGTGCCCACCTCGAGAAAGGCAAATCCTGCATGCATCGCGAATACCATGATGGCACCCATCAGAATAAACAGTGTATTTGAACTCTGAACGAGTGTTTCTACTGCACTATTAACACTTTCCACGAAGATCTCCCGCCAATTTTCGCACCACATTAGTGCTGTTTTTAATATTTGGCACACAAACCGTGCGTTTATAATTATTTGAACATCTTTGAATGCTTCTATCACTCAGCTATGGCCACTGAAAATACTACAGATAGCCAAAAACAGGGATCATCGCTCCAGATGTGTGCGTTTTTATAAGCAGATACTGTGCCAATACTCATATCGCACCAATTATATGCAGACGCTACGCACCAAAAAAAACCACCTCACGGTGGTTTCTATTAAAACAGGGAACAAGGTTCAAACCTGAACACTCAAGTCTCGTCAACTAGAGCGCTGATATTTCAAAGCACTGATGAATTTTATTGTTACGCCTGAAATCGAGATCAATCGATTTACGACTAATATCAACCACTTTGTAAAGCTCCGACAACTGAGGGTCAATCTTGAAACGGCGGTAGTTGTTAGAAAAGATCAGCTTACCTTCAGGGCGCAATAACCCCATTGCAAGCTTGATCAGCTCCACATGATCCCGCTGCACATCCAGTACGTCATGCATCCGTTTAGAGTTTGAGAAGGTTGGCGGGTCCATAAAAATCAGATCGTAATTCTGCCCCTTCTGTCCCTTAAGCCATTTAATACAGTCTTCCTGCAGGAAATGATTACGGGCTTCAGCAAAGCCGTTCAGGGCAAAATTTTTCTTTGCCCAGTTCAGATAGGTTGCGGACATATCAACACTGGTGGTTGAACGTGCTCCCCCTTTTGCGGCATGCAGTGACGCGGTAGCGGTATAACTGAACAGGTTGAGAAAATCACCACCTTTCGCTTCCTGCTGAATCTGCAGACGAACAGGACGATGATCCAGGAATAAACCCGTATCCAGATAATCTTCAAGATTCACCAGAATTCGGCAGCCGCCTTCGGTCACATCAATATAGCGTCCAGACTGATCACGTTTCTCATACTGGCTTGCACCCTGCTGTTTACGGCGCTGCTTGAGAATAATATTGTCCGCCGGCACCCCCAACACGGAGGGCAAAACCGCAACAATCTCCTGTAGGCGGGCAAATGCTTTAACCATATCGACACTTTTTGGTGCCTGATACTCCTGCACATGCACCCAGTCATTATAGATATCAATAGCGGCAGCATACTCTGGAAGATCGGCATCGTATAAACGGTAACAGGTAATATCCTGACGTTTCGCCCACTTACCCAGCTGTTTAAGATTCTTATTGAGACGATTTACCAGCATCTGGGCACCAGCACTCAACTCCGTTGCAGCGGGTTCAGGCGGAGATACCGCTTCGACAGCATCCACAGAGTCTGAACCCGACACCTGCAACGGTTCTGACGACATCTGAGATTCGGCACGGGCACGAATATTAAAGATCTGCAACTGACTTGGAATCGCACCGTTATACAGCTTGTAGGTTTTATCCGCGGCCAGCTTCATCATCTTGCATAACTCGGGATTACCGGTAAATACGGCAGCCTGCCAACCAGCAAAGTCAGCCTTAAGGCGCTCACCCAGATGCTGATAGAGGAAAAACAGTGTAGGCTCTTCGCCGAGACGCTCACCATAGGGTGGATTGGTAACCACCAGCCCATGCTCGTCGGAAGCGGACCGCGTCAGGCGTGATAATTCCCGACGTTCCAGATGAATCAGTGACTCAACCCCCGCTCTGCGGGCATTATCCCGCGCGATATTAAGCACTTTAGGGTCGGCATCGAACCCTTCAAACCGGCTACTGACTTTTTTCAGTCCGGCATCGCGACGTTCGCTGGCCTCTTCAAGCAGAGCCTTCCACACAGTGCTGTTATGCTGGGTCCAGTAAGTAAAGCCATAATCCCGGCGAAATAAGCCGGGGGCAATATCAGCCGCCATCAACACACCTTCGATCAGCAGAGTGCCGGAACCACACATCGGGTCCAGCAGCGCCTGCCCCTCGGATGCTTTTTCAGGCCAGCCGCAGCGATACAATAACGCCGCTGCCAGGTTCTCTTTCATCGGCGCAGAACCGGATTGCAGACGATAGCCCCGGCGATGCAGACTGTCACCGGAGATATCAACCGCGATGGTTGCTTCACCCCGTTGAAGATGCACATTAACCCGCAGATCAGGTTTCATCCGATCAACCGAGGGACGTCGGCCAGTCTCATCACGAATTTGATCGACAATCGCATCTTTTACTTTTTGCGCACCAAAGCGACTGTGATTAATCCCCTCTGACTGCCCGGTAAAGTCGATTGTCAGCGTGCCTTCCGGGCGCATATGCTCAAGCCATTTGAGCTGTTGCACCCCCTGGTATAACTGATCGGCGGTTTCCGCAGGACAGCGATGCAGCTCAAGCAGGATACGGTTGGCTACCCGCGACCACAAACAGGCACGATAGGCGGCTTCAAGTCCGCCGGAAAAGTAGACCCCGGCCAGGGTTTGTTTCGGCGCGTCAACATTCAGGGCCTGAAGTTCATCAAACAGAACAGGCTCCAGCCCTTTGGGGCAGGTAGCAAAGAATTTCATACTCAGGGAATACCTCATTTAAGAACGGGCATATTAACGGCAAACGCTTTTAAGACCAATGACAAAGATACAAATTCAAAAAAAACTGCAGTAAAGTGAATTTTTTTCAATCAGTTTTCATTGTTTTAAAACGCCAGTGCAAGCCATTGAAGTAAAGATCTTTTTGCAGTTGCGTTATTGCTGATTTTATTAGAATTCGATTCTTAATACTTTTTTTTAATTACACACCTAATTCTGTTTGGGCCATTGTCAGTGCTCATGTTATTAAAAATTTAATCAATAAAGTGAACTACCACAGGAGCAATTGAGTCACAGTAAACGGGATTACTGAGACGGTAAGGACACCAGAAACTCAGTGTAGATTTCTTACCTTTGACCGTCACCCCAGTAACCCGCATGAAAATATTAAGAACTTAATAGAGGCGTCTTTATATGAAGAGACAAAAACGTGATCGTTCTTCAGTACTTTTCAACCGCGGCTTTAATGCCGGACTCGTAGGCAAATCAAAAGACGAGTGCCCAGTAACAATCGGAGACCTTCGAACCCAGTGGATGAGCGGGTGGCGTGAAGGTCGTGAAGCACACTGGAATGGTCAGTCGGGCGTCTCGGCTATACACGCAAATCCATCTCTGCACTAACCGAACCACTGACACTTAATTCACCTGTAAAGATGATATGAGAAAGGCTCCTCAGGGAGCCTTTCCTACGTCTGATTCAAAATTTATGAACGCCCATTAAGGGTCATTAAGTAAGGGTCATTAAGTTAGTTCAGCTATCGCTTTGACGGACTCAGAGATCAACTCCGGCCCACGATAGATAAAACCGGTATACACCTGAACCAGTGAGGCTCCCGCCTCTATCTTTTCAGCCGCATCAAACCCGTTGGTAATCCCCCCCACGCCGATAATTGGCACAGCGCCATCCAGCTCCCGGGCCAGAATACGAATCGCTTTAGTCGCCGCATTACGAACAGGCACGCCACTTAAGCCGCCAGCTTCCTGCGAAACCGGTGAATCTTCAACGCCAGCACGGGAAAGCGTCGTATTGGTCGCAATCACACCATCCATCTCATAGGACTTAAGGGCAGCCGCCACCAGACCAAACTCGTCCTCATTCATGTCCGGCGCAATCTTTACGGCCACCGGCACATATTTACCATGCAACTGAACCAACCGGGCCTGCTCTGTCTTCAGTGCAGCCAGCAACTCGTCAAGTGAATCACCGAACTGTAATGAACGCAGCCCAGGGGTATTGGGAGAGGAAACGTTCACCGTAATATAAGTCGCTTTGTCATATACCTTACGCATGCAGATCAGGTAATCGTCGATAGCGTTTTCTACCGGTGTATCAAAGTTCTTACCAATATTGATGCCCAGAACACCGTCAAAGCGACTCTTCTCTATATTCTTCAGTAGTGTATCGACACCCTGATTATTAAAGCCCATACGGTTAATAATCGCCTGATGCTCCGGAATCCTGAACAAGCGCGGCTGAGGATTGCCCGGCTGCGGCCTTGGGGTAACGGTACCCACCTCAATAAAACCGAACCCCAGCGCGGCCATGCCATCAACGGCGATACCGTTTTTATCCAGTCCGGCGGCCAGTCCCACGGGATTAGGAAACTGAATCCCCATCACTTCAACCGGCTGGCTAAGTGTTTTCACACGCAGGAGATTATTTAATCCGACACTGGACATCAGGCTCAAACTGGTCAGCGACAGGTCGTGGGCTGTTTCAGGATCGAGCTTAAACAACAAAGAACGGGCAGCTTGATAGAGCATGGGTTACCACAAGTCAGGTTAAAGTGCGGGCATTATATGCAATGCGACGGGCGCTGTAAAAAAATCAGAGCCGTTCGATAGAACTAAACTTTCCGGCATCGGTAAACCAGATGCGAAAACTCCCCTGAATTCCATTATGCAGCAGGTAGGGTTGCAGCAAAGAAGATGGAAACCGAACCCGCCTGCCATCACGACTCACGGCAACGACATCCTTTACCTGCTGACGATAGTGCGCCAGATACTGCTCCTGAGTTAAACTGATATCGACAATTATCTGCTTCATGGGGTCATATTTAATAGAAATAGAGTCGCCTGTAGACCGGCATCTGGCCGTATTCTACTGAGAGCCGCCGGGCGGTGCTACTGCTATCAACGTCGGCCAGATGTGAAATAAATAAGGTTCTCTGTCCGACAATCAGATCGCCCTGCCGAAAAACCAGACTTAGCTCACGCAGAAATAAACTGATATTGTGCAAAAACAATAAGTTATATATTCGCAAAAGCTATCTTTTCCTGCCTTTTTTCAGTTATGCTACGGTTGCATCAGCGATACGACAGCCGCCCGGCGGGCAGCATAAATCTGTATCGATCGATCAGTAATACGCGTTCTGGAGCCGGTCCCAACACCGGAGATAAACCCACTTATGTCGCAGACGTTTCTTTATACCCGTTATATTATTGCCGTTTTTATTGTCTTCGCCACACCGGCGGCCTGGGCACAGCTGACTGTTTTTCCTGACCGCTTTGCCATCACGGAGGGGGAAACAATTCAACTCACTGTTGAAGTGGATCAGCGCACCTCCAGCCGCCCGGACTTCTCGCCACTGACCCGTGATTTTCATTTTCTCGGCAGCAAACAGATGACGGTATCCAGTTACGCTAACGGCGCCAACTACAACACAACCCGCTGGAAAATCCTGCTTCGCCCCCGTCGGGCTGGCGATCTGCAGATACCGCCACTGCAGTTAAATAACGAGTATAGCCAACCCCAGCTTATTACCGTAGAAGGGCTGGCCGGGACAGCGGCACTGATTAGCAATGATGCCTTTCTGGAAAGCTCAACTGACAGTTACGAGGTTTATCAGAACAGCCAGTTACTTTATAGCATCCGGCTATTCCATCTGAATGAGCTTCCTCCCATGTCGACCCTGTCTGAACCGGTGATTCCCGGGACAAAGATTGTCTCTCTGGGTGAAAACCAGCATTACACACGCCAGATGAAGGGACAAACCTATCAGGTTACCGAACAAAGTTATGCCATATTTCCTGAGCAGAACGGGCCGTTGACGATTCCTCCCGCACACTTCAGTGCCGGACCAGGCACGCCTGAACTGAACACCAATCCGATCACCGTTGATGTCCTGCCCCGGGCATCGCAAACCATTCGGGGCTACTGGCTACCAGCCGTCAGCCTGACACTGGAAGACCTGACCACCGGGGAAAATACCCTGACACTGGGAGACAGCCAGCAACGTATTCTGAAAATCAGCGCCGAAGGGCTGATGGCCGACCAGTTACCGGCCCTGATGCCCCTGCGCAATGAACTGGCGCGCATTAATGTCGAAGACATCAACCTCGAACAGAACATCACCGCAAAAGGTATTTCAAGCAGTCGCACGGAAATCATCCGTGTAACCCCAACCGAAAGAGGCGAAGTAACACTGCCTGAAATCACTATCCCCTGGTGGAATGTAAACACCGATAAAAGTGAGCGTGTCCGGCTGGATCAGGTCATACTGAAAATTGAGCCCGCCCCTCTTAAACCCGCCCCTCTTAAAGAGGCGACGGTGGCCGTGCAGCAGGAAACAACCAAAGCAACACCGACGCCTGATCTGCCTCCTGCAGCTGAAGAAAATAACAATCAGAACAGCATGCGTGTGCTGGTCTGGTTGCTAACCGCCATCGCCATCATCTCATCGCTGGGATGGCTTTATAGCTATGCATCCCAGAGGCGTAAACAATTCGATATTGGCGATACCGATGAAAGCTCTGGTTTTCAACTCCCCTTTTATCGCCGTCAACCGGTGGCCAGCTCCCCCACTCCTGAGCGCTTACGTCACAAGACGACGGATGAAGACAATGACGTTAACGAAAGCGGGCAAAACAAACTCAGACGCATGCTCGAACAGGAGGAACAGGCCTTCAATAAGGCCCTGAATGCCTGTCATAACGATCTACCGCTGGAATCCCGATTATTGATACTCGACTGGGCACGACTATTCTGGCCTGGTAGCAACATCTCAGACAGTCTTGAACTGAGTCAGGTGAGTAACAGTAAAACCCTCGAATTACTGTTAATGGATATGGAAAGTTATATCAGTGGCGCTGAATCAGGCCAGTGGTCCGGAGACCTTTTGGCTAAGGCGCTTGAACATATCCGGGAGGGGCAGTTACGCAACCTCCGCTAGATCAGGCCGCAACAACGTCGAATTTCATTTTCTCTGCTTCAGCAGCTGATTAAGCGCGGCAGTCAGACCCGGATAGGCAAACTCATATCCGGCATCAAGCAACCGTTTGGGACAGACGCGCTGACCCCTGACTAACAGATCACTTCCCTCCCCCAACATCAGCTGCAGCACAAACGCAGGAACCCTGAACCATGCAGGGCGTGACAGTGCAGCAGCCAGCCCACGACTGAAATCAGCATTCGTCACCGCTCCTGGCGCCGTAAGATTGTAGGCGCCGTTAAATTGAGGATGGGTCAACATCATGCTGATAATGTCCACCTCGTCTTCTATATGAATCCAGGACATCCACTGATCGCCACTGGCAACCGGGCCTCCCAGCCCCAGCTTGAACGGTAGTAACATTTTTGCCAGTGCACCACCGTCGCCCAGCACGACACCGGTTCTTATCAGACAGACCCTGACGCCCATCGATTGCGCTTTAAGCGCCTCACTCTCCCACTGCTGGCACAACTGGTGGGTATAATCATTAACAACTCCGCTCTGCTCGTCCAGTTGCAAAGCATCGGTGCGACCGCCATAAAAACCGATGGCAGAACCGCTGATCAACACTTCAGGCTTACGTTCCAGCCGCATCATCAGCGATATCAGATCAGCCGTAGTATCGATACGACTATCGAGTAACACCTGCTTACGCTTTTCGCTCCAGCGCTTATCAGCGATCCCCTCACCGGCCAGGTTAATAATGCCATCCAAGGACTCATCACTGGCAATCTGCTCAAGATCGCTGATTACCCGGACGGAGGCGCCGAACAATTCCCGGGCTTTCGTTTCTGAACGGGTCAGCACCACAAGCTGATGGTCATCCTCCAACAGACGGGGGATAAGATGACGACCAATAAAACCGGTACCACCTGTAATCAGAATTTTCATATAGAACTCCTCAAATATTGCAATATAAGCGGCCAGTCTTTATAACCATAGTCCAGTGACAGATAATTCAGTTAAACAAATCGATTAAAAGCCAACGGGAAGCCATTATGTTCACCGGTATTGTTCAGGGTACTGCTAACGTTATTACGACAGTAATGAAAGATCAGTTCATGCAGCTGACGCTGGAGTTTCCCCAACAACACTGCGAAAACCTGCACACGGGTGCCAGTATTGCTATTAATGGTACCTGTCTTACAATCACTGAATTCAAGGCAAACCAGATCAGATTCGATCTGATCATGGAGACTCTCAGAGTCACTAACCTCGGTGAATTAAAGACTGGCGATCGGGTCAACTTTGAACGGGCCGCCCGCATCGGTGATGAGATTGGCGGGCATATGCTCTCCGGACATATTCACGGTATGGCAACCATTACTCAGATTGAACAGCCTCAGGACAACCGCATTGTCTGGTTTGAAGCGGAACCCGCATTAATGAAGTACATACTGCCCAAAGGGTTTGTCTCACTCAACGGCTGCAGCCTGACGATAGGCGAAGTGATTGGCAACCGTTTCAATGTCTATCTGATACCTGAAACGCTTACCGTCACCCTGTTTGGCAGCGCAACAGTCGGTGACAAGATCAACCTGGAAATCGACAGTCAGACTCAGGCGGTAGTTGACACCGTCGAAAGATATATGCAGCAGAACGCTATATTAAGCCGTTAGAACGGCGCTTCGCGCCTGTTAGTAGCCAGACGGAAAGCTTCGCTTTCCTTGCCAGAAAAAGACGTTGCTCGTTGCTCGTTGCTCGTTGCTCGTTGCTCGTTGCTCGTTGCTCGTTGCTCGTTGCTCGTTGCTCGTTGCTCGTTGCTCGTTGCTCGTTGCTCGTTGCTCGTTGCTCGTTGCTCGTTGCTCGTTGCTCGTTGCTCGTTGCTCGTTGCTCGTTGCTCGTTGCTCGTTGCTCGTTGCTCGTTGCTCGTTGCTCGTTGCTCGTTGCTCGTTGCTCGTTGCTCGTTGCTCGTTGCTCAGAATTATTGACCGGCACCAAACCTACGCAACAACTTTCTTACAAAGTTCATCATTCAAATACAGACCTTCACGTAAGAAGAAAGCTTTTATCGAGCAACGAGCAAGTCACGCTCTTTGTGACGTTCGAGCTACGAGCGACGGCTTTTGAGTTCGAGCTACGGCTCTTGAGCCGTGCCTGCTATCCCCCATCCGGGTCATATACGACCATTTGACCACGGCTATTCGGCTATCGTTGACACAGGTCAGCCTGCCATTAGCAGGCTTCGTTTTAAAATCAGCCCTTTATGATTCACTTTTAAACCAACAGCAATTAAAAAAATTATCAGGTTTAAAACGTAAGGAGCCTTTCTTGAACGCACCCCAACCCGTCCAGCAGTATCAGCGTCAGTTTATTTCCGGTAATGAAGCCGTGGCACAAGCCGCCAGAGATGCCGGTTGCAGTGTCGCCTCCGCTTATCCCGGCACACCATCCACAGAGATCCTGGAGTTCATAGCGGCCTATCCGGAGATCTATACCGAATGGTCAATCAATGAGAAGGTGTCGCTTGAGGTGGCTATCGGTGCATCTCTGGCGGGCTCCCGCTCCCTGTGTGCGATGAAACATGTTGGGGTAAACGTCGCCTCCGATGCGCTGATGACGCAGACCCTGATCGGTGCTGTCGGAGGTCTGGTGCTTGTGGTTGCGGACGATGTTGGTCTGTCATCCTCGCAGAACGAACAGGATTCCCGTTACTGGGGTCGCTTTGCTCATCTTCCGGTGCTGGAACCGGCAGATGCACAGGAAGCTTACGAGATGACCCGCCTGGCCTTTGGTCTGTCAGAGCAGTATGACGTGCCGGTGATGGTACGTCTGACCACCCGGATCTGCCATGTTAAAGGCGTGGTGGTGTGCAGCCAGCCTGACATCTATCAGCGCAAAAACTTTACCAAAGACCCGGCCCGCTATGTGATGGTGCCGGGAAATGCGAAAAAACGAATCCCCCTGATGATGGAGCGTGACCGGCAACTCAGCCAGGTCAGCGAACAGCATCCGCTTAACCGCATTGAATCAGGTTCTGATACTAAAATCGGTTTTGTAACCTCCGGCGCCGCTTACTTTCATGTCAAAGAAACCTACCCTGACGCACCGGTCTTTAAACTGGGTCTGAGCCATCCCGCCCCAATCGAAGCGATTCGTGATTTCGCTGCCAGTGTTAACCGACTGGTCGTTGTAGAAGAGGTAGAGCCTCTGCTTGAAACCGAGCTACGGGCCGCAGGCATCAGCTTATATGGTAAGGATATCCTGCCCCGAATAGGTGAACTCTCACCGCAGGTACTGACCCCTTGCATCAATAAACTGTTGGGGAAAAACAGTGACGAGAAACTGATACCCACAGATGAGCTGTTTCCGCGTCCCCCAACCCTCTGTGTTGCCTGCCCCCACCTGGGCATCTACTACTGCCTCTCCCATATTAAAAACACCATCATTGCCGGTGATATTGGGTGTTATACACTGGGCGCCGGGCACCCCTGGAATGCACTGGATACCACAATCAGTATGGGTGCTTCACTCAGTGTTGCTCAGGGGATCGATAAGGGCCGCAGTGAGGCAGATCAGAATAAGAATGTTCTGGCCGTCATCGGCGATTCAACCTTTATGCACATGGGGATGCAGGGGTTACTGGACATTACCTATAATAAAGGTAACGTCACCATCTTGTTACTGGATAACCGCGCCGTGGGCATGACCGGTGGCCAGAACGCCCCTTCGTCCGGTCTTAATATCCATGGTGAGGCTACCTTCCAGGTGGATTTCCGCAAGCTCTGCGAAGCCCTGGGTGTTAAACCGGAACGGATTCACGAGGTTAATCCTTATGAACTGCCAACGCTGTTCAAGGCGCTGCGTGAAGAGGTAAAAATCAAAGAGCCATCAGTGATTATCACCAATCAGCCCTGCGTCCTGACTGAACGTTACAGCAAACTTCCGCTGCTGAGAGTCGATGAAGACCGATGCACCGGTTGCAGCAACTGCCTGGATGTCGGTTGTCCCGCCATTCTGGTCAGCCGCAAAGAGACGGTCATCAAGCCCAATGGCAGAGAGAAGGAGCTTAACTTCGTCAATATCGACACGGCAGCCTGTACCGGTTGCAACCTGTGCACAAACACCTGTGCTCCCAATGCGATTATTCCGGCGTTCAATGTCGATAAGAGCAATGCCGTGGAGGTGAAATGATGACAGCGCAGAAGCCTTCAATCGAACAAAACAGCGAAACAGTCACCAATATTCTGGTGGTCGGTATCGGCGGACAGGGGGTGATGACCGCCGCCGATGTACTGTCCCAGGCGGCACTGGCACAGGGTTATGATGTCAAAAAAACCGAGGTGGCCGGCATGGCACAACGGGGTGGCGTAGTGACATCCCATGTGCGCTTTGGGAAAAAAGTACTCTCCCCCTCAATCAAACCGGGCGATGCCGATATGATGATCGCCTTTGAACCGGCCGAAGCATTGCGCTGGCACTCGCACATGAGATCCGGCGCAGTGGTGATGGTGAATGACTATCCACTTATTCCGCCGGTCGTTTCAATTGGTCTGTATGACTACCCTGACAACCCTCTCGGTCAATTAGCAGACGGTTCAGTGGAACTACACCATTTCAACGCCGGGGAAGCAGCGATTGAGCTGGGCGACCGGCGGCTGGTGAACTCCATTATGTTGGGAGCCATTGCCGACCATCTGCCGTTTCCGCCGGAGACCCTGGAACAGGCTCTGCTGGCGCGCTTTCAGCGCAAGGGAGCAGCGCTGACCGAGCTTAACCGCCGCGCCTTTACACTGGGACGGCAGGCGTTTAATCAGGTGGATAGCCTGGCTACTGCCTGACAGCCCAGCAGCTGAGATCGGTCCAGACAATTAACCCGGATAATCAGCTATATACTCCCCCTGCCATTGCGTAAAAAGAGCAGCAACTTACAATAGCTGCTCTGTTTATGTTTTATGAGGTTCCATTGATGGAAACCCGCAATATCCGCGCCGACCTCACCCTGTTACTGGTCGCTGCTATCTGGGGCCTGGCCTTTGTCGCCCAGAGGCTGGGAATGGATCACCTCGGGCCTTTTGGATTTAATGGCTGCCGCTTTCTGCTGGGCGCTGTTTCACTGCTGCCGCTGCTATTGATATTTCGCCCAAAGCCAGGCGCAACAGACCCCAGAGCAATGCTTCGGGGTGGCATCACGGCCGGTATGATTCTGTTTCTCGGAGCATCGTTGCAACAAGCGGGTTTACTCTGGACCACCGCAGGCAATGCCGGATTTATCACCGGACTCTACATCATTATCGTGCCGTTTCTGGGGTTGCTACTGGGCCATATCACCCGGCTGAATACCTGGCTGGGAGGCCTGCTGGCAATTGTCGGGCTTTACTTTCTCACAGTTGAATCAAATTCAGGTGCCCGTTTCACAATCAACAGTGGCGATCTGCTGGTCTTGGGAAGTGCCTTTTTCTGGGCCGCCCATGTGGTAGTCATCGGCCGTCTGGCCAGCCAGCTGGACAATCTCCGGCTGGCGATTATTCAGTTCTTTGTCTGTGCTCTGATGAGTTTTATCGTTGCACTGGTTTTTGAACAGGACACCCTGACGCTCTCCAGCATCACCCAGGCATGGCAACCTATCGCGTACGCCGGTCTGCTCTCAGTCGGTGTGGCTTATACACTGCAGGTAGTAGCACAACGCCACGCCCCCGCCTCCCATGCGGCAATTATCATGAGTCTGGAAGCGGTATTTGCCGCCATAGGCGGGTGGTGGTTACTGGAGGAAGACTTTAGCAACCGGGCGCTGATCGGCTGCACCCTGATGCTGGCGGGGATGATTGTGTCACAGCTGAATCTGTTCCGGGTGAAGCAGACAAAACAGATAGATCCTGTCTGAAAAACTGAGTCTGAAGACCTGAGTTTGAAAACCTGAGCCTGAAAACGTTATAGTCTTATCATAATCAGCAGCGCACTGAGACAATGACAGTCCACCCGGGCACACAACAAGGATGTCGTGTATGAATAACCATAATGAAGAGATTTTAGTCATTGGCGCAGGAGCCAGCGGGTTAGCCTTTGCGCTTGAGTGCATAGATCACGGTTTCAAAGTTCGTCTGATAGACCGGCGTTCTGGCAGATCGATGCTTGAGAAAGCGACGGGGATTGCACAGGGAGTCTGGAACCAGTTAGACAAATTTCAACTATCCCCACGAACAATTGCTGCAGCGATCCCCATGAGCAGTTTTGCGTTCTACGATGATGCGAAACTGATTTCCAATGTTACGGTTCCCGCTATTAATGGTAAACAACCCGCCCATCTGTTCCCTCAGGGCGAACTTGAAAAGCTGTTAGAACACCGTCTTGCAAAGAGGGGAGTGGTTGTCGAATATGGCGTTCAATTCGTTTCGATTATTAAAAACAGCGATACAGCCACCGTCAGCTTACTCAGAAATGAGAACAATACGGAAGAACTCTGTGAGTTTAAGTGGGTAATCGGCGCAGATGGAGCCCACAGTGAAGTGCGCCGTGCTTTGGATATTCCCTTCCAGGGCCGGGAATATCCCGAACAGTGGTCTGTCGCTGAAATCAATACTCATCAATGGCCCTCTTCACCTCAGGCAAAACTGCACCTTCAATCAAATGGCGTCGGTTTATTTCTTTCCCAGCCAACAATCGGAACAGTACAGGGGATTCTCAACGCCCCCGGTGCGGCTAAGCGACTCAAACAGCAATTCAGTGATGCCGTACTGAAATATGAGCGGGAATTCCGGGTTTCATTACGCCGGGTATTAACTCCCCGAAAAGGATGTTTCTGGCTTATTGGCGATGCGGCACACGTTCAGTCACCGGTCGGTGGACAGGGTTTAAACCTGGCAATCTGGGACGGAATAACCCTGGCGAAAGCGCTGATGAAAAATGATCTTTCTGTTGAAGCCAGATTAGCTAAACGGGCCAAAAGCGTTTTGTTTTTTACAGACTTCGATTACCGAATGCTGGCCACAAAAAATATCGTTATCCGACGTTGTCGTAATTATTACTGGTCAGCTGCAGCAAGGTATCCGTTTCTTGCTCGCTGGTTTTTCAGGATAATTTCAGGCGTCTGGTAACTGAATTCATGCAAAGATCCCGGGGCGGAAAATGCTTATAACCGCCCCGAGGCCTTAACTGTCAGATATTGATTCACCAGTGCCACCGGGAGCTGTCTGGCCAGCAGATCCATCGGCATCGCCCCCTGATGACGCAGTTTTTTATGATTCTGAGCGCGACTTTCCAGATATTCCTGAACCCCATGAAAGCGTAGCGCAGTATCCAGGTCCGACACCCGGGAGGCCTGCGTCGTGTCGAGGATCTGCTCACGCAAATCTGCTACCACAACCAGATGGCGCCGGGATAGCAGGCGTACAGCCGTCACCATATCATCACTGTCTTCATCCCGGGTATTCGTCACCAGTACAATCAGTGCCCGACGCCGCTGCAAAGGCATCAATTCACGCGCGGCCTGCAAATAGTCCGCCGCTTCCAGAGTCGCCTCAATATCGTAGGTATTAGCAATCATCTGCCGCACAACGGCAGTACCTTTCATCGGAGGAAACCAGCGTTGCACCCCGCCAAAGGTATGAAAGCCCACTGCATCGCCCTGCTCCGCCGCCACATAGGCAAGCAATAACATCGAGTTCAATGCCTGATCCAGATGACCACCGTCCTCTTCCCGGTGACGCATCCGCCGGCCACAGTCCAGCAGAAACAGAATCTGCTGATCGCGCTCATCCTGATACTCCCGGGAGATCAGTTTGTGATAACGTGAGGTAGCTTTCCAGTCGATCTGGCGTAACGAGTCACCGGCCCGGTACTCGCGCAACTGATGAAAATCATTACCCTCGCCGCGGCGTAGCTGATGCTTGATGCCCAGCTGACTCAGCTGGTTGTCGGTGGCTAACAGAGTGTACTGACTCACGGCACGAAAATTGGGATATACCTTCACCGTTTCAGCCAGGGCAACGAACTGTTTACGTTGCCACAAGCCAAACGGCGAAACGCTCATCAGATCAACCCCGTCAAACTGACCATCACCGCGATGATCCGGACGGATTCGATAGGTCGCTCTGGCTGTGCGTTCAGGCGGTAAACTGAGTTCCAGCGGCAACCCTTCGGCTACATATTCAGATGGATGATGATCATGCAGTGTCAGCCACTGAGGGCGGCCGGTGTGATTAGTCACCTTCAGTCTGACATCACTCCAGACACCCACGGGAATACTGCCACGCAGCTCCCGACTGACTTCAGCCACCGGTTCCCGCCGCAGTAATAAAAAATCCAGAAGCAGTGCACCAGCCACCGCCGCGGCCATCAAAGTACGCAGCCACTCAAGCGCCGGCCAGAATGAGGCCAGCAGTGCGAGCAGCAGAACAACACTGACCAGTAGTACTGATCGACGGGATGGAATCATACCCGGGGAGCCTGCACGTTGCTGAGAATATCGTTCAGTACATCGTCCGGCTGATAGCCTTCAATCTCAAGATCGGCGCTGAGTTTAATCCGGTGACGCAACACCGCAGGCGCCACAGCTTTAATATCATCGGGGGTGACAAAGCGCCGCCCGGACAGCACCGCATTAGCACGGCCTGCACGCAGCAGCGCAATACTGCCCCGGGGACCACTGCCGGTCTCTATACCGCTCCAGTCACGGGTCGCCCTGACGATATTCACCGCATAGCTCAGAATTTGCTCGTCGACTTCGAGTTTTGAGGTGTAACGTTGCAGACTGAGAATCTCTTCAGGTTTCAGCACCTCTTGTATGGACGTCACATCAAGCTTATCAGCCACCGAGCCTGAGGTGATCTGTTTAACCATCTGTAACTCTTCATCAACGCTCGGATAATCGATGTAGACCTTCAGCAGAAAACGGTCAAGCTGGGCCTGTGGTAAGGGATAGGTCCCCTCCTGCTCAATCGGGTTCTGAGTCGCCAGCGCCAGAAACGGCAGTTGTAGTTCGTACGTCTGCCCTTCGATAGTCACCTGCTGTTCCTGCATAACTTCTAACAGTGCGGACTGCGTTTTCGCCGGGGCGCGGTTGATCTCATCCGCCAGCAGAAAGTTACAAAACACCGGTCCTTTACGCACCCGGAAAGAATCCGTTTTTCGGTCAAACATAATATGGCCGCTGATATCACTGGGCATCAGATCCGGGGTGAACTGCACCCGGTTAAATACGCCGCCCACGGCAGCCGCCAGACTGCGAACCAGCAGGGTTTTGCCCAATCCAGGCACCCCTTCTACCAGCACATGTCCACCCGCTAACAAAGCAATCGTAGTATCGCGGATGACCTGACGCTGACCAATAACGGCTTTGCCAATCTCCTGTTCCAGCTGCCCGAGTTTGCGCAGCACTTTGTCTGACAGCTGATCCTGTTCCTGAGATTCGTTCATCTTAGCTCCCGCTGTTTTAAGCCACTGGCCAGCTGCTGTAGCACCAGTGATGCTTTAATAAAATCCTGATCTTTGGTTATCTCATGGTAGAGACTGCGCTCGACGGCGGTCGCCGCCATGCCGGTTTTTTCAGCAATCCACTCCGACCGCTGCGTATTATCCATCGAATTCAGTGCCGGATGACGTGCGCGCCACGCCTGCTCCAATGCCTTACGATTATTTTCAAACAGGCTGGAAGCCCGGTCGATACGCCAGGCATAATTAGCGGTGGCATCGATGTGCTCTAACAGATTACGTCGCTGCAAATTCTGCAACGTCAGACGGGGGCCGGTATAAAGAAACAGGCGCCAGCCCATCAGCACTAAAAGAATAACCAGTGTGCAGACAATAAAGGGGATTTTCTGCCATACCAACTGCGGCAAAGGAACGGCGTCGATACTGTACTGCAACCAGACCTTGCGACTCCCGCCAACCAGATAGCTCAGCAGAAAGGCATTATCATCTTTGTTAATCCAGTCATTGGTGAACAGATCCAGATCACTCAGCACCAGTACCCGCCCCTGACCAAAGGCTATCTTCAGATAGTTTGCCCCCTGTTCAGAGCCAAACGTTTCAGAAGACCATCCCTCTCTGTCTTCCAGCACACGGTCCCGACGAAAGCTGACAGTCACTGGATTAGCCTCACTTGCCAGAGAGAGTTTAACCTGCCGGTAAACCGAGCGGTCAGCCGCATCGGCCGCAGCATTCTCGATCGAAAAGCTTACAGTCGCCTCCTCCACCTCATCCTCATCCACGGCGGCAGGACTCACCATCCGCACACCCAGGTAATCCAGAAACGGATTATTGGTCTCATCGTCTTCATAGAAGTACTGTGGCGCCAGAATCAGCACGCCACCGGCCTCAACCCACTTGTCCAGGGTATCAATCTGCTGATCACTCATCTCTGGCGGCATTCGCCGAACCAGCAGCGCATCGCTGGTGGGTGGCAGCATAGTAATAAGGTTGCGGGCACGAAAGCTTTCCGCCTCATACCCCAGCATTGTCAGAAAACGCTCAGCGGCAAGAAAACGATTTCGTGTCGCTTCCGGTGAGATATCAACCCGCTGCTCTTCTGTCACTTTTTCAAAATTATTGTAAAACCACTGGGTATACCAGATACCCCCGATCAGTATCAGCCCAGCCAGCAACCAGAGGACAGCACGACTAGTCTTTGACATTGCCATAGACCTCCTTCCAGCGCTGACATAAATCAATTACCGGCTCTTCTGACGGGACAATATGGCCATAAGCCATACGCAACCAGTGATGCGTAAGCATCTTAAAATAGTCCGCCTCGTCTGCACTCCGGGTACGTCGCACCAGACGTTCACACTCACCCTCCGTGGCACTATCGGGAATGTCGATGTGCTGCTGAGTCACCAGATAGACCAGCGCACCACGATAAAGCAGACTCAGCGCTTCACGAAAAGCCCCTAGTGCAATCAGCTGCCGTGCTTCTGCTGCGGGGTCATCGGGCAACTGCTCGGGGCGCAAATCCAGCCCGAACAACTCAATCGGTCTGTTCTTCTCTTTACGCACACTGAGGCCGCGCAAATCTCTGAACCACTGACTGTTATTCATAATCTGATAAATCAGGAAGACAACCAGCGCGATGCCAATAATCCAGACCATAATTTTGATCAGCCCAACCAGACCGGCACCAGAACTATGTGAATTAGCAGCAGAGCTATCGGCGTCACTGAGCAAGCTTTCCAGCCAGCGAATAAACCAGTTGCTACGATCAGATTCACGCTGACCGACATATTTCCAGTGATGAATCTCTTTGTAACGTCCAAACGCTTCATCCTCAAGCACCTTCTTAATCAGCGGCTGGGCATCCCGGGCACTGACCTGCTGAGCAGCATTGGCCGGGGGGCTGAGGGAGGCAATAAACACCACAGCCGCCAGCAGCAATAAAGATGCAACCCCACTGCGGGAGCGACGGCCAGGCGCGCGTTTAATCCGTTCACTGGTCCGACGGAAGTTTATCTCTATGTCCCAGGCTTCCAGTTCACTACGCCGATTCAGATAGAGGGCAAACCCAGCGGCCACATAAAAGGGTGCAATAATCGATAAGCAGAACAGATAACCGACAAACTGTAACCAGTCACCCACGTTACCGGGCGCCAAAAACAGATCACCAAAACTGGTCCAGCGGAGGTCTTCAGGAATCAACATAAACACCACGGTAATAAAAGCCATCTGTAACACGGCTTCCAGGTGAACACCGATCATAGACAACCAGGCAGCGGCACTTTGATTTCTTCCTAACACCCGTAAACGATCCCGGCGGACACTGCCTTTCAGCTGTTCCAGCAGAGCAACCGGCATAGTAAACGACCGGGACGGATTAAAACGGCGCAGGGTCAGATTCAGCAGTAACTGGGGCTTAACAATTGACCACCATTGACGCAGCACAGATTTCACGGGCCATGGCTCACCAAAAACAGCCCGACTCAACCAGAACATCAGGGGCGGCTCATACAGCGGTTTAAACCACCAGATAATCAGCATCAACCAGCCAGGCTCATCATTTAAAAAGAAAAACAGTATCAGCCCCAGCGGCGCAGCACTGCTCAGCCATAACAGCCAGAGCGGCATAAACCAACGCCGTGCCAGTGCAAAACCAAGGTCAATGGCTTCCCAGGGAGTCCGTCGACGCAGGGATATTTCGAGTTTATCGAGCTCCACCCGTCCCCCTGCCCGCAAAGATAAAGTAAAAAATCATGATGGCCCAAAGAAGGATAGCGGCCACATATTTAACCTCATTCGGAAAACGGCTTGCGGACCAGAAAGCTTCGATAAAAGCAGCCCCAAGTAACATAAGTCCCGCCCCCATGACCAACGGAACTGCGTTGCCTGCCTGGCGTTTAATGGCATCCAGCCGACTATACCGGCCAGGACTGATAACCCCCCGGCCAATCATCAGCCCCGCTGCCCCACAGATGACAATCGCCGTCAGTTCCAGCGATGAATGACCGCAAACAAAGCCCCAGAAGGTCTCAGTGTAACCAAGCCCGGACAGATAGCCCGCCACGCCTCCAATTGCGATACCGTTATAAATCAGTGCAAAGACGGTGCCAATACCCGCCAGAACGCCCATCGCAAAGGTGCGAAATCCGATGCCAATATTGTTATAGATATAGTAACCAAACATGGCGAAATCAGAGTCGGCACTGCGTTCAAGCGTACGGCCCGGACTGACATTATCGGGGCGATACATCTCCTCCATGTTGCTGACTTCGGCATCGCTCATCAGACTATAGATAAAGGTATCATCGACATAACAGAAACTGCCTACCAGCAGTGCGGGCAATAGAAACAGCATCAGCGCAACCCAGAAATAACGGATATTACTGCGGAGCGAAACCGGAAAATCTCTGGCAACAAATACGATCAAGCGCCACAACCAGGCCCCCCGACGGGTATACAACTGCTGATGACCACGCAGCACCAGCCGGTGAAGAAACTCGACCAGTTGAGGGCTGTAGCGACGGGTCCGGGAAAGCGCATAATGGTTGCATAGCTGGCGATAAAGTTGCGGCAGATCTGCAGGCAGCTCAGCGGACGAACGACGTATACTAAACGTCTCTAACTGGCCTAACTGTTGATCAAGACGCTGCCACAGAGGCTGATAACGCTGTTCAAACTGCTCTTGCTTCATCGGCTCCCCCGGGTTAACCAGGCTGCATATCCAAGTATCTCATTGACCGCTGCAGCACCGCGCTTACCCGTTACAGGAAAGAGCGACGTCGCCAGTTCAATCTGCCTGTCCTGACTCAGCTGTGGACAGCGTTCAGCAAACCGGATCAACTCGCGTTGTTCATCAACACTCAGATTGACCGGAGGACGAACAGCGGCGACATCAGCCAGCTTAATCCTTGCCAGATCTGTATCGCGATAAACAACCAGCGTGCCTGCGGCGAGATCACCCAGTCGCTGAAAGTTCTTGTTCATCAGCATCGACAACAAGCCTGTGGCATACAGAAATGGCAGAAAGTCGGCGGCCCGAAGAAGATTACGGATAAATGAGGAAGAAAATGTCACGGGGGTACCATTATCCTGAATAACCACCAGCCCCATCGCCTTCTTGCCTGGCGATGAGCCGTTATACAGTTCAAACACCACAGGATAAAACCACTCAATGAGGAAAAGCATAATCAGCATCACGGAAGTGCCCACACCGCCGAGAAAGGCAAAAACACCTGAAATCACTCCATAGAGTACCGCCCGGATCAACATATCGAGGCTCCAGGCACAGGCCCTTACCACCGGCCCTGCCAGACGTAACTCAAGCAGGATTCCTTCAGGTGTTTCGTGACGTCTGACGGTATCTGTCAGAAAGGTCATATTGCGTTCTGTCATCGGGAAAATACAGCCTTAGCTGTAGAAAACATCCCGATATGAGGTGTACATCGAAGCCGATATCATCGGTATAACTACCAACAAACCTAATGCAAATGGGATTGTACCAATGATAAACAGTAGGGTTGCCAGTATGAAATACAGAATGCCCGGAAGTATATTTTTCAAACAGGCACCGAAGCTGAGTTTCATTGCCTCTATAGCCGACATGTCATTCAGCACAACCAGGGCTGGCGCAAACCAATAGGCCATAAGCGGGATAAACATCAGAAAAAGAGATAACAACAGAACTAAAACCAGAGACATGCCCATCGCATCGGGATTAAACGAGCCTGCAAAAACAGAAAAACCTGCATATAGACCAAACGGAACCATCACGGCGATGGAGGCAAGCAGATAAAGCAAACCGACTAATATCAACTGCCCTGCATTTTTACTGAATCCACTCAGTAAGTGACCAATTGTAAAGTTACCTCCCATCTCCTGAGAGTGACAACCCAGCATAAAACCTGCGACAACAACGGGAGAGATCAGCATCAAAATTATATCGCCGATAACCGGTATTAAACCCAGTACAGCATACACAAATATCCAGAGAAGAATCGCAACTATCCAGGCCACCGGATTGTTCTTGAAATGCCCGAAACCTCCTGACAACCAACGCCAGCCATGGCTCATTGGCAAAGAAGCGGGATCTGTCAGCTCGCCCTCTTCATACTCCTGATTCAGATCGGCTTGCGGCGCGTTATAAGGGTTATCCGTTGCAGCAGTGGCATTGTAATCGAATGAAGCTGATGATGTATTGCCTGTAAAAGCCGCAGGAGCCTTATCTGAGGCAACAGACGTTTGCTGAGAGGCTGCGGCAACAACGCCGCCATTCTCCTGTATAGCAACATACTTAGAGATAACAATTTTACAGTCTAAACAACGGTCATCCGCAATCTGTTTAGAGCCGCATTTAGGACAGGACTGCAACGCACCAGAATCCGACTGATCGTTACTACCGGCTGGCTCATCCGTTTCCAGTTCGAACATGAGCGGTTTTTTAACAACTGGTTGCAGGGAGACCAGTTCAGCATCAAGACCGATGCCGACCAGAGCTGAATGGTACTTTTCAGCTTTAGCTTTATCCAGATCACTTTTGATAACGGTTTCTTTGCCCGATAATACCAAAGCACGCGCTTTTGCTTCACTGCATCTGAATTTTTCGGCAAACGCTGAAATCACTGCTTCAGCATCGAAGCCTTCAATAATTGTCCCACTGAAGACCACTTTAAATTGATCAGACATCTGCAAATATCCCTGTTGCGCCCTGTTAGAATGGAATTCATTTTAACGCCAACAAGATAATTCACAAGGCTTCAGGTCAATAAATTAAAGACAGAAAAGCATCTGAAATGAGGTAGTTAGCCAACCAGAGAAGATTAACGACCATGCTGTCTTGCAGATTGAGAAACAATAATAACCGATCGAAACCGGGTCAATAGATAACTGATTCATGATTTGAAGTCTCAGCAGTCTCCCATATCTGCTACCAGGTTCTGATTATGCCGGCATTGTTTTGCGCCGCCAGGCTACAATTATCAGTAACAGTAAACATGCCAGTGCAATACAAAGCGGAAACAGCACCGTTGTCACCGAATAACTCTCCAGCGCCAGAATAGCAAAACAGCCACGCAGCATAAAAGAAAGGAAAAACAACTGACTTTCCTGATGGGGAAACCTATAAGCTTTACGAATAGTCGGACCAAAACCCAGCATATCCACTATTGTCAGCACCACCACGGTCCAGAGAGGATCGGAGGTAAGATACCAGAACGGCAGAGAACCCAGTGCCGCACTAAAGAACAACCAGTCGGTGCGCGTGATACTGATATCGGCGCGTTTTGTAAATGCCAATACCGCGACACCGACGGTTATCACACCAGAAATACCGATGGGCCAGGCACCGATTCCACCCTCTGCTTCAAGCTGGGCAAAAAAAACAATCACCGTCGTAATCCCCCAGATAAACCACGAGAACACATGGGGACGGGTCTGACCTTTGAGAATGGAACAGATATAGGGCACAAAGGCGACGAATGTCAGACCGATGGCTAATCCACTAAAGATCAGCTTAATACTGGTATCTATCATAATGCTGATCTCCTGACCGGGTATCTATCACGGGTTCTATTTTTTCAGCCGGATAAAAAAGATCAATGCCCGTTTACGACGCTGTTTCAAGAGTCAGCAGATAAACTGTTCGCCAGACCGCCACTGATGAGGTAATCAGAAAACGCTTCCAGGGAGCATTGATCAGGGCTGGAGATAGTAAGCAAAAAGTGTCGACACTATCGTTCAAACTGCCCTCAAAACGACACTAATCAAATTCATCATACTCAGGCAGATGGCTGTTAATGGAATACCACGAAGCCTTATCGGCTACCCAGATATGAGATTTTTCCTCAGACTGAGGGTCATCATCCAACGAGCCGAGACGCAAAATAATATGCTCTGTTTGTTCGCGTTTAGCATAAATCTGAGTGCCGCAATCCTGACAGAAGAAACGCTGTTTGCCTGGAGACGATTCAAAGGCTTTCAAAACCCCATTACCGACAAGCCTAAAGTCCCTGTCTTTAACCAGGGCCACACTTGAGAACGCCGATCCATGAGCTTTACGGCAGGTCTGACAATGGCAATGAACAATCTCTCCCACCGGCCCGGTAATCTCATACTTCACCTTGCCACACAGGCAACTTCCTTTAATCATCACAGCTCCTGTTAACCATGCAATATCTGTTTAATAACAATCGTCTGACACATTGAAACAGCAACGATGAGGCGGACATCTGCTCATAAAAGACCGCTATTCTGTTTCAGAAAATCAATCAACCCGGCTGCCCGGCGTGTTAGTAACTGCCGTCGATACCAGATAGCATACACCTCTCTTCGCTTGCCCTGCCAGCCGGGTAAAACCGGAACCAGCTGGCCTGTTCTGAGTTGATCTTTGACTATCGTTTCGGCCAGAAATGCGATCCCCAGATCAGCCATGCAGAACTGTTTTGCTACATCCAGATCATTAACAACCAACCGCTGCCGCTGACTTGAAAGTGAAATAGATACCCTGCTGTTCTCAGCACTCTTTAGCCCAATGGCATCCTCAGGATAAAACAGCCATGTTGATAAAGACCGGGCGACTATCAGATTGTGTTGGTTAAGATCCTCCGGTGACCCTGGGTGTCCATGCATTTGCAGATAGTCAGGGCTGGCAACCAACAGGGTGTTTATTGAACCCAGCTTTACCTGTGACAACTCTGAATCAGCCTGAGGACCAACCCGAATGGCAAAGTCAGCCCTTGAAGATGAAAACGGAGACAGTTCGTTGCTTAACTCCATCTCCAGATCAACCTGTGGGTTAAGTTGCAGGTAGCGGGCAAGCGGAACGTGTAGCAGACTGTTAGTCAGATTGGTCGGGGCAAGCACCCGGATACTACCCTGTAAACCGGATACATCATTCTTAATTTCGTTAACGATAGCGGTAAAAGAGTCAACATGGAAAGATGCCCGTTCAAATAACTTCTCACCTTCACTGGTCAGCTGGAAACTATGACTGTTTCTGCTTAGCAACTGGCACCCAAGCGCGCCTTCCAGCCCTTTCAACCGGCGACTGACCGTCGAGGGAGGAATTTTCATAGACTCCGCACCACGCTTCAGATTACCTGCCTTCACGACAGCGACAAACAAGGCGATATCATCAATCACTTTTTAATACCATTTATGGAATTTAAAGACCCATAAAACACGCTATAAACCATAAATGCAATCGATTATATTAATTACCTGCCACGTTTTTGAGCTATTGAGACAACACCATGAAACACAAAATTATATTCAGCACCATCATGTCATTCTTCCTCTCATCCCTGATGACGCTCTGGATCACCTATATCAATCTTGGGATGACCAGTACATTTTTAGATTCCTGGTTACAGGCTTTTATCCTGGCATGGCCAACAGCAGGGACCATTTCGTTTTTTGCGGCTCCTTTATCGCATAAAATCACAACAAGACTCATCAAATAGCCCGGTCATTCATTCATATACATAAGCGGCTTTTCTGATCGGTGAAGCGCTCGTTCCTGCAACCGCTGCACCCGGGTGTTCAACGCAACCAGCTTCCCGGACACCCCTTTTGTAAGCAAAGTCCAGGTGTTTGAGGCCATCACCAGCAACACTATGATCAGAGCACAGTGACGATGCATATCAACAGGGTATCGCCGTTATTACGCAATGTATGGGCGGCGCCTTGCCAGCAATCGCTGGTCAGATAGCCTCATTCGAGACAGCGTTGCTTAAGCTCGTTAAGAAACATTTCCAGGTACTGGTAGCTGCGACTTGCTGCCAGCGGGTTATAGACATTTCCCCGTTCAGGTGCGTTCGCCCGGGGCAACATAAAGGAGTGCGCAGTAGCACCAAAATCAACAAACTGCCAGTCCATACCCAGTTGACTCCAGTACTGTTTCGCTGCCTGAGCTTCATCATCACTGATCAGCGGATCACTGTAGCCATTAAACACCAGTATTTGCGTTTGACTGTTGACCTTGTCAGCAGATGCAGCGCGATAAAAATTCATCAAACCATGAAAACTGACGGCTGCGGTGCTATCCATCAGATGCAACCCTGCTTCAATCGCCAGCCGACCTCCCAGACAGAACCCCAGATGGACAATCTTGCAATCTTCTTGACCACCAACAACAGCATCGGTTAACTCACGTAGCAGCCCATGAAGCAATACTGGCTCTGCCAATAACTGCCCCATCGTTGCATTTTTAGCCTCCATTTCAACCGGATTACGCCCCTGACCATAGAGGTCCACCGCTGTCACTGACACCCCCATTGATGCAATTCTGTCTGCAACGCCGGTCTCAAAATCGGTCATTCCGGCAAAGGTTGGCCAGATAACCACGTGCACAGGCTGAGTTTCATCAGAATCAGTGGCACCATAGTAATGCATACGTTTAACGGAATCTCTGAAAATTGAATCAAATTGTTTTGTCATCTTAACCACGCTTGCGACTGTCTGAATATGTATCTGATTGTCAAACTATCATAGCCAACAACCATTAACCAAAATATGCTGAACGCGCTTATCCCTCACATAGCCCATCAAAAGCCATGCTGGTCTCATTACCGGCCGAATCAGCGCTCCCGCGTTACCTGACTGACGTAAATCCGTCTTCTGTGGATTGCCATGACTGATGGCAACAGATTTAAGATGGCTCAGTCAGGGATAACGAAAAGCCTTAAATATTAATTAGCTTTGATAAATCATGCGCTCTCGTGCATCCCTGCAACCATCAGGATCATCCTGCGACTCAACTGACTCGATAGCCTTTATATAATCAGAAGGCAAACCCGCCTCTCTTGCACCGACTAACAGGTGATTCAGATACCAGTGGAATGGCTTGAGTGAATCATCGATCTGTAAAGCAAAATAGGTGATCGCCTCAATCGACTCACCCTGCTCATTTTGTAGCTGAACAACCTTTTCCCCATAACCAACGTCCAGTCCCTCAGCCCGGTCCAGTGCAGGTTTTTCAGATGACGGAATATCAAACAAAACACCATAAATCCGGTCATTCATACCGGTGTAAAAGGCATCGCATTTTGCCGAACAATCCTGCCCCGCTTTATGAAACCGCAGGGCATGCAGGTCGAGAAAAAACCGGCCCACCAGCCGGGCACCAGGCACACGTTGTCGCAACCGTGCCAGTGACATATTGGACCCATAAGCAAAATAATTCATCGCGATGAGTCGTCCAGAGCCATTTGCCGATCAGGTCTGGCTGATACCATGCAACTCTTGCAGGTCATAGCCGACCTGAGGGAACCCTTCCCAGGCGACATAGCGTCAGGATTCAGGCCGGTATCGTTATTGGTTGGGTCTTGCGCTTCTGCAGGATGATCTTTCAACCTGACACCTCATCAGTGGATGGGTTATTAACTTACCGGTTTCTCCAGCTCTTCAACCAGATAACCGATTTCATCTGCCTTTGCCGCAAAGAGCGCGCGGGCATCAGACAACCCCTGGTTATAAAAAACAGGACCAATCTGACGGATAAAGAAATCCAGCAAGAACTCTGCTTCAAAAGCACCAATATCCTGATCGAACTCATCATTAAAGTATTTTTTAATATGGCTAACAATCCGGTCAGTCTCATCTTTGGTAAAGGTTATGTCACTCATACAAACTCCCGGGAAACCGTTTTTTTCATTGCCGCTATTGTCCTTAATGCTTATCCCATTGACAGATACGATCTGATTCAACGCTATCAATTATCAATAGCCGGGTGACTGGAGAAATGCTACCCACATCGATAAAGCCTTTACCGGTTACTGAACCCGTCAGTGAGGCAATAGTCTAACTTGATTAATTAAACTGCGCCCTCACCTATTATTAAATAACACATTGCCAGAGGCTCTCAACCATGGATGTTAACTCACTCTTAAACAGCATTATGGGCACTACGGGTGCTGGAATTGACAAAGCCGTATCAACAGCCAGATCCGGTTCGATGCCGGGAGGATTACTCGGAGGTGTCGCTGCAGGCGGACTGGCAGCCATGCTACTGAGCAATAAAAAAGCCCGGAAAATAGGCGGCAAAGCGATTAAATATGGAGGCATCGCTGCTGTCGGCGGGATGGCATATAAAGCCTGGCGCAACTATCAGGAAAACCAGACCACACCATCGTCTCCCCCTGCGTCACAAACATCACAGCAAGCAACGGGCGTCACTGACAACCGGTCTGGTACCCTGGCGGCGGCCCCCGCTGGCAGTATCTTCGACCTGGCTGAGGAACAACCCACCCGGCAAGGCGAAGACATGCGCCTGATCCTGGTACGGGCGATGATTAGTGCCGCCAAGGCTGACGGACATATCGACGTCACTGAGCGGGCCCGAATTGAACAACAGATCAGCGACCTTGGTATTGGTCCGGAAGAACAGCAATACCTGATAGAACAACTGCGGGCAGACAGTGATCCTATTGCCATTGCACGTTTATCTGGCAGCGAGGAACAGGCGACAGAGATCTATCTCATCTCATTATTAGCAATAGATCCCGATACCGAACAGGAACGGCGTTATCTGGAGCGACTGGGGGATGCGCTTCATCTGCCAACAGAGCTGCGCCAGACAATTGCACACGAGGTGCAAAGCGCTCAGGGGTAATCATCCGGGGCGATATATTCAGGATCTGAAGGCCAGACTGAAAGGCAAATAATGGTGATCGGCAAGCCTTTAGTGTCTCGCACGCTCTGCTTTCGCTATCCCACTGGCTATCGAATATAAAGCCCCCAGACGTCGGCAAATACCCTGAAAAACAGAAGACATGCCAGCGCCAGGCACTGTACCGATAGAAGGACAAAATGACGGCGAGACGTTACTCAGATCAACAGGAAGAACGCGTTAACATTTAAAAAGGCTGCTTATATCTGACCAGGAGTGATGCCGGCAATGCAGCGGAACTCTCTTGTCATATGGGACTGATCACTAAAACCAAAGTGGATAGCGACATCCGCAAGATCAGTACTTTTATGCTCGCGTAAGAAGAGGATAGTTTTCTTAATTCTCAGTACCCGCTGATAATGTTTTGGCGTCATATCCAGCCAGGTTTTAAATAACCGCTCTATCTGCCGTTGACTCAGCTCTATATGCTCTGTTAACTGACTGGTTTTTCCATCCTGATCAAGACAATCCAACAGGTCTTCAAGGGCAGCAGGAACGAGATCGGTCAAACCAATGTTGTCTTCCGCCCACTGGTACAACCTTGCAATAACCTCATCATGATTTGTCTGTGCTGTTAATGTTTCAAAGAGTGGATACAAACGAAAGTGCTGATCTTCTGCCGGTGATAAAAGAGAGTTTTTTTCAAAATGCCTGCCCAGCACACCATAGCCTATCGCCGGATGAAACCGGATGCCTGCCAGTAGCGCTCCCGGTGGTAACCGAATCAGATCTGCCCGTTTTTTCACCGGCAACATAATCACCCCTACAGGCAGCGACTGATCGCCTATGCTGATATCAGACCCCAGATTAAACAGAATACCGCTGCCCGTATCTGAATATAGCGGTTTAACGACCGTTTCAGTCTGATCATCTGACACAGAGAGCGACCAGATAGCCTGGACAAATGCAGACAGCCGTCCCAATGGCTGAGACAGCTGAAAATGATATGCCTGCGGTAGAGCACGCTTATTATTTATAACTTCCCACCTCAGGTTTAAAGGTTTTCACTATGCGATTCCAGCTATTGATCGCATTAACGGCGATGGTTAAATCAACCAGCCCCTGTTCCCCTATCACATTAACTATCGCCTGATACGTCTCATCATCAACGGTTTGTCCTGATGTTGCTAACTCTGCCCAGCCTAATGCCGCCCGCTCAACCTCAGAGTAACCAGGCATATCCCGCCATGCAGAGAGACCGATAATACGTTCTGCCGACTCCCCCTGATTCTGAGCTTCATGGCTGTGCATGTCGATACAGAAAGCGCACTGATTAATCTGCGACACCCTGAGTTTAACCAGCTCCCAGACCGGAGCGGTGATGCGATGAGGAGGGTTAAATTGCTTACGCAGGTAAGCTTCCTGATCCATCAGTATCTGCATCGCTTCTGATGCCAGGCCATAATAGTTTGCACGTTGTAACATATCCTGTCTCCTTAATAATGGATGCTGACAAGATATAAGCCGGGCGAAAAAAGGTATTGAATATTTCCGACATTAGCCGCTTTGTCACTCTACTATTCTGTCGATATTCATCCGGAGTGATCCAGCAGAACATAATGATAAATGAAGAGGCGAGTTGTCACCCAGATCCAACGCCAGTCGTTTTAATTACCTGTTTACGCTGCATAGTTCGACACTTCGATAAGATTATCATCAGGGTCGCGAAAATAGACTGACTGAATGGTACCGATTGCCCCCGTCCGGTTGACGGGTCCTTCAATAACCGCTACCTGACATCTGTTTAAATGAGCAATAACCTGTTCTACCGGCTGCTTAATAATAAAACATAAATCAGCACTGCCAGGCTGTGCAGTACCGGCTTTAGGCTCAAACTCCTGACCGAGCTGGTGCAGATTAATTTTCTGACGCCCAAAGGTTAATGCAACCCGCCCCTCGCCAAAAACCACCCTCTCCATACCCATAACAGTGGTATAGAAACGAACAGTTTCACTAATGTCTTTAACGGTTAGGACCAGATGGTCGATTCTGTCTACTTGCACAATAATGTCTGCCTGATACGAAATAAAGTTAGCCAAAGAGATTCTCAGGACACTCCACGCATACCCTTGACTAAACGCTGGAAAAACTCGTTAATCAGCTATTTGAGTCAATTTACTGATTATCTTTCGAACAAACAACAGGATACCTCAATACCGCCCTGACAAAAGCCAGCATCAAAAAAAAATATCATGCTTTTCCGCAAGCGAGTGGCCTGCCGCCTGTCTCCAGCGGCACCCTGGAACCTCCCTCGTTTGCAATAAAAAGCTGAAAAAACAGTCTGCGGCTTCAGATTGTTTAGCCGCAGTACTGCATCTCTTTTTACCTTTTACCTTTTACCTTTTACCTTTTACCTTTTACCTTTTACCTTTTACCTCTGAAGCTTATCTACTCTGGCGGGTTAGCCAAGCAGCGCTCCTGTCGATAATTACAACGGCATTCTGTATTCAATAACACCTGGCTTTTCTGCTATCCAGTCATATAGTTTTTGTCCTGGCAGGTTTGTTTCCTGTGTATGCCAATACAAACGTGCGCACTGCTGTTTTCTTGCCTGCTTTTGTACATATTCAATTAACTGCTTTCCTACATGTAACCCTCTTGCATCAGGCGTTACATAAAGATCTTCTAAATAGCAAAAATCATTAATCGCCCAGGTGGAAGAATGATATAAATAATGTACAAAGCCTAAAATACGATCAGAGCAATCAGAAGACCTTGCAACAGCACAATAAATATTTTCGTTATTATTAAAAAACCGATCCCATGTCACAGCTGTTGTTTCTTCTGGTATAGAAACCTTATAGAACTCCTGATATTTTAACCAAAGGGGTAACCACTGTTGAAAGTCATTAATATGTATCGTTTCAACCGATACAGTCAAAGGGATTTTTTCCATTTTATACACGCCTCAGTTTAAGATTGAATTTGTTGTATAGACGATCAAATATGCTAAGCGTCTTCATACACTTCTTTACCGCTATTGATTGCAGCGATAATGACTACATTATTAAAAGCATCTGTACCAAAGGAGTCATAAGCTATAAGCCAGGCCCCGTTAAAGTATTCAAAAATAATGGTAACGCCACTCTTAATAAAACACGCAATCAATAATCTCGCTGAACACTATTTCGTTTTTAGCCATTCAGCAGATGCGGCTAAGAAGCCGTTATTTTATATATCGAATTTGGTATGATTTAACCATCCATTTATTAAACAGCAGGCAGACCATTTGTTTAAACACTCACAGCTTGAGTCCGTCAAAGCAGCCCTGGAGCATCCAGATTACGCAAAACATCCCATGTATCTGCGCATCCAGCGGGCATTACGGCAATTAATACTGGATGGCGCATTACCAGCGAACACTCCCCTGCCTGCTTCCCGTGCGCTGGCTCAATCACTCAACGTTTCGCGGGATACGGTCGAAAATGCGTATAGCTTATTGCATGCAGAAGGCTATATTGAGCGCCAGGTCGGCAGCGGTAGTTTTGTTGCAGAGGTACCACAGCTTCAGAAAACAAACCGTAAAATAGCTACTCAGCCGACTGAGCAGTCGGCTATTCAATTAAGTAAACGCGGTCAAAGCATGCTCAATAATGAGGGTGTCAGAGAAGCACTGACACCTCGCCCTTTTGCTCCCGGCATTCCGGAAACACGTCTGTTTCCACTGCCCTTGTGGGCGCGCTTAGAACGACAAGTCATTCGGGATTATCAGTTTAAAGCGTTACAACACAGTGATCCGCAGGGGACAAAAGCGCTGCGTAGTGCTATTGCCAGTTATGTGAATTTAGAGCGCGGTGCTCATGCCACACCAGAACGTATATTAATTTTAACCAGTTCCCAGCAGGCTCTCGCCCTATGCGCGCTCAATCTGTTAGATGACGGCGATCATATTTTTACCGAAAACCCGATGTACCAGGGCGCCCGTCAAGCCTTTGAAGCGGCAGGACTTATCCCCGTGCCAATTCCAGTTGATCAGCACGGTATACGCGTTGACCGGTTAAAGCAGCATTCCACACCCGCAAAAGCAGTGTCTTTAACCCCCTCGCATCAATACCCGACAGGCGCAACATTATCGCTTGAACGACGTTTAGAACTGATTGAATGGGCAGAGCAGAATCAAGCCTGGATCATCGAAGATGATTACGACAGTGAATTTCATTACGCAGGGAAACCAACCACCTGCGTGCAAGGTTTAGACCCTTACCAGCGCACCATTTACATTGGCACGTTCACTAAATCGTTATTTCCGAGTTCCCGTATTGGCTATATGATTTTGCCAGAACAACTCGTCGCACCCATTACCACTGCGCGGACGTTGCAGGACGGACATACGGCAACCCTGTCACAACTGACGCTGACGCGTTTTATTGAAAATGGTCATTTTGGCGCCTATATCCGGCAGATGCGACAATTGTACGCTAAGCGTTTAATGACACTGGAAACACTGGTGCGTACACATCTGAACGCGTTTTTAGAACCCGTTCCTCCGCCTGGCGGCATGCAAATGCCCTGTATATTGACATGCGAACTGGATGAAGAACGGATAATTAGTCAGGCTAAACAGAAGGATATTGTTCTGATCAGCTTGTCTGGGCTGTACATCAGCGCCCCCGACAAAACAGGTTTTCTGCTTGGATTTGCAGCCTATACAGAGCGGGAGATGGAACTGGCTATAGAGACAATAAGAGAGATATTTATAGCTAATACGGGTTAACTGATAACGCCGGACAGATGGTGTATTAACAGAGTTCGTTCATAATGCTGCACAAAGAATCTGTCGCGCTATTGCTCAGTCATCCCAGCTTTCACCCTAGGGTTTGCTGATTATTGGGTTCAGATATGTCAGGATCTCCCCTGCTGCATACAGCTCACATTACCAGCCCAGCGCTGCCGGATTCATCGGCATGAGCTTGCTACGCGGTGACATCAGGAAATGCCTCATTTGCCTTTATCAGGCCATTGCCATGGAGGTTGATCAAGCATTCCCTGCCCCACTATCTGGGTTTCGCCCAGGCTTTTCTGCAACTGAATTGAATTGCACTCTTCCGCAGTTTCTAATGCGGCAATCAGCCTGCTGGCATGCGATATAACCCAGACCTGGGTGTGCCTGGACGCCCGGATAATCAGCCTGGCCAGTGCCGGTAATAAATCAGGATGTAAGCTCGTTTCTGGTTCATTCAGCACCATTAACGAAGGTGGTCTCGGTGTTAAAAGGGCGGCAACCCAGAGTAAATACCTCAGCGTACCATCTGACAATTCAGATCCAGACAGCGGTCTCAATAGACCTTCCTGGTGAAGGTTTAGATTAAATCGCCCGTCCTGTTGCACCGAAATATTTAAACTGGCGCCAGGAAATGCATCTGAGATCGCGTCTTCTAATGCCGCAGCATCGCCTATCTCTATAATTGTCTGCAGCGCAGCCGCTAAATCTCTGCCATCGTGATGAAGCACAGGAGTGCGGGTGCCCAGCTGGGGTAATCTTGCCGGAGCGTCCGGGTCTGATCGAAAATGATCATAAAATCTCCAGCGTCTTATCTCTTCCTTCAGAGCGACTATTTCAGGCGCCTTCAATGGGTCGACAGCCTGACTGAACATACTTTCAAAGTTACTGGTGTGCTGCGCAATAACGTCCCAGCTTCGGTTTGTTCGAACCTTAATGCCAGGCCCCTGCCGATCAACCAATAAGCTTGCTGGTCGATATACGTTACCAGCCCAGATAGATTCACGTTTTATTTCCGGGTCCAGGGCGAATGCAGTTGGTCCAAGGCTTCCGGGTGTTGGTAAGCCTAATGAAATAGAATAGCCAAAATCATCACCTGAAAATCCCAGTCTTAATCTGGCCGCTTTTTGTTTTGGGCCTCCTTGAATCTCGACATCGCCTTCACGCATCCGCTTACTGATAGTTTCCGGCCCGGCCCAAAACGTTGAATTCAATCCACCTTCACTGGCCAGTGAATTGATTACGCCACCCTGGGCTGTTTCAGATAGCAACCTTAGCGCCTTATACAGATTTGACTTCCCACTGGCATTATCACCAGTAATGACGTTCAGACGTCTAAAGGGAATAACCAGATTTAATAAAGACCTGTAGTTACTAATGGCAAGAGTATTGATCATTTCAGTTCAATCATTTAAATGCGTAACACCTACAGCAGGTGCAGGCAAAGTATGCAGGGGCTGGCAGTACATGGGTGCACGGATTATGACACCCATTTGCTTACGCCTATCGCTTCCATAATAAACTCAACGGACAAAGCTGCCAGTATCATTCCCATTATGCGTGTCAGAAGAGATGCCCCTCCATTTCCGATAACTCTGATTATTGCACCGGAGAAAACCAACAAGATGAGTGTGCACAACAAAACAACAAGCATGGTGCCAACGGTAATCAGTTGCTCCTGCAATGAATAGATATTGTTATCCGTTATTAGAATAACGGCCAATATTGCGCCAGGTGAAGCGGTAGCAGGAATGGCCAGCGGAAAGACGGAGATATCATGTAAAGGCTCACCCGATTTATGTGGAGCATTATCAGAGAAAATCATCTGCAAGCCAAACAGGAAAAGGATGACGCCCCCAGCCACCTGAAATGAAAGCAGGTTAATGCCCATCGCACCCAGTATTATCTGACCGACGGCAACGGCTCCGATCAGAATTAAAGCCGCATAAGCGATCGTTCGATAGGCGGTTTTTCTGCGGGATTTTTCTGGAAGGCTTGCGGTTAACCCTACAAATAGAGCCATTGTCCCTATGGGATCAACGGTCGCCCAGATGATTAAAAAGTCATGTAATATTTTATCTAACATATCTGATCCGGTTGATTGCCATAACGTCCCGCTGAACGGTGAGCGTTAGCGAGTCTGGTGGAGGCCGCGCAGTTGCGGCCAGCACGTTTTTCTGTCTGCAATTGTTCTGAGACAACCTTCTATTTGTGGAATAGCCAACCTGTCAGTCTTTTGCTGCGCTTTCTTCGTTAACGATACCTGTAATTTGTTTACAGGAAATTAAAAAAACACAGTCTCCTGAAACATGGTCTCCTGGTCAGGCCCTTTTAAGGTTGCACCGGGGCATCAGCGCAAACACCCCCCAACCCAGATACTCCCGCGTGTAGGTTGCGTGGCGTTCTGGCTCTGTACTCAGTTTGGAGCGAATCTCTTCAAACATCTCATCGTCGGGGTTTTCCTCAAGCCAGAGGCGCATTGTAAGCCACTTGGCCGCTTCGTATCGATCCCAACCGTCCTGATTGGCCAGAACCATCTCAACCACGTCATAACCGAGCGCGCCAAAAGACCTGAGTAGCTCCGGCAGACTGAGAAAATCGGAAATGGAATTGGCAAAACATTTTTTAGCTATCTCGTCTGTTGGCGGTAACTGTCGCCAGTAAGGCTCGCCAATCAGAATGATTCCGCGAGTGCCCACGCTTTTCGCCAGAAGCTCGATAGTTCCTGCGACGCCTCCACCAACCCATGTGGCACCGACACAAGCGGCCACATCAGCTTTCTCAGCAGAGATATAACCTGCAGCATCGTCATGAATGAAACCGACCTGATGGGTAACACCGAGTTCGTCGGCACGCTGTTCTGCCTGCGCGATGAACAGTGGACTCATGTCAATACCGGTACCGACAATGCCATGGTCACGTGCCCAGGTGCATAGCATCTCGCCCGAACCACAACCAAGGTCAAGCACCCGCGCCCCAGGCTCCAGACGCAGTGCAACACCAAGCGTGGCGAATTTATCCGGCGTGAATGGATTGTGGATGCGGTGCTCACTTTCCGTAATATTGAAAATCCGTGGAATGTCCAATGGCTGAACTCCTTGAAAATTACGTATCGCCCGGGAAAACACCTGATCGGGAAAGAGAGCCACCTAACAGTACCCTCCTCCCACATCACCGGGCCTACGGGTCACGTATGACAGCGGTTAATCTCTTGATCTGTTATCAAACTGCCAGTAATGACGTCCTAAGTCTTTAAAAAATCTGTTTGGCACTGCCCTATAGAGTGCCGGACTTTTGCTTAAACGCCAAGGCCCATGGACCTGTTTCGCCGTATTCCGGGCCGTCCCACATTCAACGCTTCGTCGGCGCAATTAACAATAGTAACAACGACCCGATTGCTTCCAGATATAGCATCGCAACGTCCGTCTGATCGATTTGGTTGATGTCGCAAAGCGGACTCTGCACCTCGGCGACGCCGAAGTAGGCTTACCAACCAGGCAGGTATTTCTTTAAGTCTGCAACCAGATACAACAGTTGATGTCCTCTCGCTCGAAAGCACAGTTCCCTTACGCACCGCTTCAGCTTCACCAGCGCCTCGTAGACCACTTTATGAGAAAACGGATCATCACCTTTACGACTATGCTGAAAAATGACCCGCTCTGGAATGTAAAATCAGTCTGATATTATTAACAGAACAGCAGCGTCACTTATTAAACCTATAATCCATCCGATAACTGTATTGTTCTTTCTCTTTTTTGCGATTCAGTTTTAGTCTGGAATCTTGCCCAGTAATCATTATAAATGTCTAAATACTTCGCCTTATTTTTAGCAAACCACTTATCAGCTCCATCCTTTTTTTCCAATAACGCTGTTTCTTTCTGCCATGTTGAAAAGTCATCAGTTTGCATATTGTAGTCAGTTGAACCATCACTACGAACAGGTGTAGGAGCGAAGCCTCCTGTTCCCCAGTTTGGCCGCACAATAGCGTAGTATGTCTTATTACCTTCTACATTTGCGATCATAAAATCGGCTGCTGTTCCATATGCCATATAAACTTTTTTCCCAGGAGTCGTTTTATGCGCAATTTTACTGCCGTTAGGCAATGCTCCGACAAACTTAATCTCGCCATTGTCTATTTCAAAAAGCTCTACTCCAATCGCGCTAGCCACAAATGAAGATCGCATAAAAACAATCGTAGCTGTATCCCTATCCGGAGTTTCAACAACACCAACGTCAGAAGTTTTCATTAAGTTGCTGGCGCAGCCCTGAACCAACAGCGCCAGGACAACCACTGAAATTTTCTTGAATATATTATTCAATTCTTATTCCTCTGTTTTGGAGATTCAAGGTCGCATCAGCGGTTTCTGCGCTGCAATGCTTTGTTGAGTGCTTCTAATCCTGGTGATTCATCGAACTGCCTGGCACAAGCAGCGGTCCGCTCCCACTCAGCACTTGAATTCATGTAGATATGAACGGCAACAGAGATAGGTTCTGCTTCTTCGAGAAGCCCAGCTGGAACCCACATTTTGTTAGTATCTCCAAGCGGGTTAGGAACTGGACTTCCACATACAGAACAAAAATCGCTTCGATATCCAGAGTCTTTCTTAAATGAGCTTATTAGTTCTTCACCACTAATCCACCGAAAAGATTCCAGGTTAACAAAGGTAGCCGCATTTGCTGAAGACCCTGTTACTTTTCTGCATTCAGAACAGTGACATTGATAGAGATCGGGCACCTCACCACTAATCTCGAATTTCACGCCTCCGCAAAGGCATTGACCTTTCATTACTACTCCCTTTGATTACTACTCCGATGAGCTCTTAACAGTTACAGCAGTTGAGCGCATGGCACATCAACTGCCTGTTTTGTCAGAAGGCTTATAAACTTCGAATAACCTGCCCTATCACCAATACAAGACCAATAAGCATGGTAAGGTATTTGAATTTATTCGATAGTTTGAAAGCTTCACCGTTTTGTTTCCCATATACATTTCCAGTTAAACCAATAAGCAGCATAGCCGGAAAAAACAATAGAAAAGTGACTATAAACAGCCACCTCCATCGATACCAGGGAATCTCGCTTTCAGGGATATCAAGAGGCTCCATCATTGAGTTCTTTTTGGCATCTTCCATAATAACTTCCTCTGTATAGTGAATTGTCTGTACTTCTATCGTCGCGTTTAGTAATGAAAAACGCTATCAACAATCTAAACTATTGTACCTTAAACATTTAAACAATCCTGACACAAAACGGCCAGGCGTCGTGAACCCATCTTAAACGCTTTGTTAGCTGAAAGATCACGCTACTGTTATTCCTGTAGCCAGTGTTTATAGTCATAAGTATAAAATTTATAGTCCTTTCCAAGCCTCATTTTTCTCACTGCTTCTTTACCGTCAACAACATCTATACGCTTAATAGCGGGTGTAACGACGATATAATTCAATGATAGATCCTGTGCATATTCCTTTAACTCAGATAAGACAACCAGGGCTTCTTCATCGATACGTTTCAGGTTTTCTTTGGCTGCTTTTAAAGTAACGGAGGAATTGGATATATATTTTGAATCATAGTGAATAAAAAGTGCTTCTTTTCTATTGATTTTTTTAACAAACTTACTCTCAACAGGATAAAAGAGAAAACAGGAGCTTTGTTTGAGCCTAGCCAATGCGTCTTTAGGTTCAATCCTTGTTATTTCTGAACGATAATCTTCTGGAGAAACAATATCCCGTATTAATATTTTATGTACATTTCTATCCGATGATTTGATGTACTTAGAAAATACGTAATCTTTAGTAAGTACCTTTGCATATCTTCCACAATTATCTGCTAATTTGTCATTGATATCTGAAGCAAACAAACTGTTTGATAAAAACAGAAGAGTGTAAAGTAAGATTTTATTCATATTTCCTCACTTAACGCCCGCCGCTCGCGATAATTATTGCAAAGCAGAAGTTTTTGCCTGTGCTGCGTTTGATACTCATAGAGCCTTCTCCCCCCAGCTTACTGTTTTCACACTAAGCTGGAAGGCGACCAAACCAAAAGGAGAAGACCTATGAGATATTACACCAATAAACATCCTTTTTACTGCGGTATCGACTTGCATGTACGCTCCCTGTACGTCTGTATCTTAGAAGATGATTGGTAAACCGTGCTTCATAAAGAGATTAAAGCCAAACCTGAACCCTTCTTCGATCTTCTGACCCCTTATCCCGGCAATGTTCGGGATCGAATGTATGCATTGCTGGAACTGGATTTCCGATGTCTGCCATGAACATAACATCGATTTAATTCGGGGTCACGCCTTGTATATGAAAGCGATCCATGCTGGAAAGGCTAAAAATGACCAGATCGATTTACACAAAATCGCACATTTAATTGTGACACTCTGTATGAGATCGACGATATCACCCACTTTGAAAGCGTCAAGAAGTTTGCCTCGTAACTCGCGTGTATTATCAATCAGCAATGCGGTTTGCACCTGAACTGAGCCTGATACTGACTGGAAATCTATTCCACTGTTTTGAAAAGCGCCTTTCTCAGGTTAACCGATGAATGTCTGGTACCCCTACTCACATCAGGGATGATGTATTGGTAGGCACCCGCTAAGCACGGGGTAAGTAGAGTCTCAATATGTATTTGTTACAAACTCGTTTTAGCAACGACAATGACAGACGAAGAAAACTGGCTGACTGATTAATTAAAAAACCTGACCGCTTCGCGGCCAGATAAGAACGCTATATTCTATTGACTCCGAGGCGGCTTATATGTGTGTTAAATGCCGTCTCTTTCGTTGGCATATAGTTCATATTTTTCACCAAACTCTAATTCAAGGGCTATACGTAGAAAAGCTGGATATGCAAACCAATATTGCCTACGCATATGATCATTGAAATTTTTGGCCCCCATTTCTTCTGCGTACATTTTCTGGTGATAGGCATCAATTGGACTGCGATCAATAGTGATAATTTGTTGTCTATGTTTCTTTAGCAAGAGCCTCAACTGCTTGTTGGTATTTATACCAAAGTATCGAAGCTCACCTAATTCTTCGCTATAACCGCTATCACTAGCAGCATAATCATTAACCTTCGGAAATAGACAACGAAGGTTTTTGTACACAAGAGCTTCATCCAGCTCCTTTTGATCAATTTCGAATCGTGCGCTGTGTTTCATAGGTATTTAACGCCGCGTTAAAGGGCCGAAAAAGCGTAGCTTTTGAAGTCCCAGTGAGTGAAGCGAACGATTTTCAATCGCTTTGTTATGTCTTATATATTTCCCACAGACATCAAATTATATTTCGTTTGACTATGCTGATATAGTTCATTTGGTATTCTCGCAGAATTTATTACACAAGGATGGTTGTGATCAAAATTATTTGAAATATCTGACAGACTCCCTGTAGCTCCATTTTTTTCATAAAACTGCATTATCACCCAACCCAACTGTTGAACAATACGGGCAATAGCAATAGTAAACAACGCATCCATACCGACTTTACATGGCCCATAGTTTGTTAATGAGTCGAGTAACTCATCTACCTTATGATGCACATGTGCACCACCTCCACGATCAGCTACCTGTTTAATCAGCAGACGAATTGTTATTAGTATGGGATGCATTGATATACTCTGTTCAAGCCAATCTGATACAAGTATTGGCTCCACTCCTTCTTCTACTATAAGATCCGCAACCTCAAGACCATTAGAGAAACATGTAATTTCGAAAGGCATCGAAGCTAGCTTAAGATCAACTGATGAATTGGCTGATTGAACACATATTTTATTTGCCCATTCTTGAGTTTCATCAAACGAGCCCTGAGATTGATAATTTATACTTTTGATTGGAGAAATTCTTATATTATTAAATATTCTTTTAACTAAAGAGTTATCTTTTTTATTATAAGAATCACATAATAACAAGCGCAGCTGAGCTGATAAAGGGCGATACATGTGGGTACTCCCTTCATAAAAGCATTTCAAACATGTATCTATAACTTTAAAGGTTTCAATAACTTCATAGAATTCCCTGTCTGATGTGCCCAACGTTTTCTCCTTAAACATAACACCTAATTATACGACAAGCTGTCGCCTATCACTCTTCGATGAGAGTTTAGCCTTACTATCTAATACACTGAAATAATGGCTAAAGTTATCAAGAAGAAAAGTTTTGTGACTGGGGAAAGACGACAAGCTATCGTATATCTGCAGAAATACGACAAAATGAGCTTTAATAACAGTCATTTTCATTCATTGTCCCTGAATCGGTTGCCAGTGGGTCCTTAGTGTCTCAATACTTAGATAGATTTATCCCCGGTGAAATACTGTTTCTATATTCAATACAGGGGTGTCTGTCCTAAGTTCTCCGGCCATGGGTTGTGATAACCCTGATGATCTGGCCGGGGCTATCCATGCCTGAATAACTATAGACTGAATTTAATTACTTACATAAAACCAGGCTCTGAACGCTATTGGCGCCTCTAGGATACTGACAGGATAACTGGACTACATTGCATCATTTCGTGATAATATTTTTCAATTCGGCCATCCTGCCGTACCCTTTATCCGAGGTTCAGAACTTACCATGCCCAGCATTGCAATCACCGATCTGATCACAACCCGCGACGTTGATAACGTCCCCCGGACCGCTGTTGCTCTGGGTGCCACATCGGTGACAGAGGATTGGGAACATGCGAGTCATCAGCATCACAAGGCGCAACTGCTGTACTCTGTCCGCGGCATCCTCAACTGCAAAATCGCAGATGGCGTCTGGATCGTGCCGCCGCAGTGCGCTGTCTGGATACCGGGAAACCTGCCCCACTCGGCCTGGGGATCGGGTGAAACGGAATGTTATTGCCTGTTCGTTGAGCCTGATGCTGCACCGGATCTGCCAAAAACCTGCTGTACAATTTCGGTATCGCCGCTGCTACGCGAGTTGCTGCTGAAGGTGACCAGCTTTCCTGAGTTATACCCGCTGGGTGGACGGGAAGACCGACTGATTGCCACACTGCTCGACGAGTTGGCGTCGGCTCCGGTAGAAAACCTTCATCTGCCCATGCCACAGGATCCGCGATTGCGTCAGCTCGCGGAAATGCTGCTGGCCGACCCCACAGACAAAACCTTAAAGGGGGACTGGGCTAGCCGCATTGGCATGAGCGAACGCAACATGAGCCGGCTCTTGCAGCACGAAATCGGTATGAGCTTCGGTCGGTGGCGCCGACAACTGCATGTCATTCTTGCACTCCAGCGTCTGACCCAGGGCGACAGCGTGCAGACAGTAGCGTTGGAATTGGGTTATGAAAATGCCAGCGGCTTCGTCACTATGTTCCGCAAAGCGGTCGGTAAGCCGCCAGCGCGCTACATATCGGAACGCAAGACTAACAGCGAGACGGCTACTGTACCTGGCATCATACTTTCAGATCATGATCTGACCTGACTGGCTTTTGCAACAGAATAGCGTTCATGCTTTAACAGACAGTCCGCCAACATCAGAGAAACCTCCATAGTGATCGGTTTAAACCGCTAGTGCCTGAACCCCGACATCAGAATCAGATGTCCTGCTGCCGTTTTGATGTCCGGTGCTTTTTCATGTCATAGCTTTTTCCTGTCATAGCCTGTCCTTGTCAGAGCCTTTTCCTGCACGGGTCACATTTCTCTCATGAATTGTTATTGAAGCCCTGGAATCTTTTCAGCTACAGCCCAGCGCCACCAATGGAATTCTGCATTGTGGAATCAGGTCAATTTATTTTGCAACACAGCCAGCAATCCTGAAGCACATGAATTTGGCCTGAATGAATAACAATCCGGCCTGATTTCGCCATCACACCCTGCAATTTTATTATTAAATACAGCTTCTAATTGCAAATGAGTATCATTTAATGGTTTATTTCAAAACGACAGGAAAGTTTCGCCGGTCAGTTGACGGTCGGGAAGAGCCTGCGGCCTATCCTCTATCCGGTGGGCTATATAAGAGCGCCAGCAGAAGCGCACCCCGCACCGTATTAAGCTCAGCGGTGGCTGCAGTTGTGTTCATCAGTGCGCAGAGCGCATTCGCCGCTGAGTCAGAGCAGATCCAAAACAGGGATAGCAAGAAAACCTCTGAGACAACGCTCAGCTTACCCGCCATGACGGTAACGGGCAAAGGTACTGACGCCTACTACACCATGGGTGAAACTGAGACGGAGGCCGCGACACGCCTGCCGCTGTCGCTGCAGGAAACACCGCAGGCAGTCACCGTGATTACGCGCCAGCGCATCGATGACCAGCAGTTGAATTCGGTACAGGAGGTACTGGAGAACACCACGGGCATCGCGTCGAAACAGTCCGACAGCGAACGGACAAGTTTTTATTCACGTGGTTTTCGGATCAACAACATTCAGTACGACGGTATCCCTACGGATGTCGGCGACATCGTCAATGGAAGCGGCATCGGCTCTCTCGATACCGCATTCTATGAGCGTGTCGAAGTCGTACGCGGCGGCTCCGGCTTACTAACAGGCACCGGCAATCCCTCGGCCGCCATCAATCTGGTACGCAAACGACCAACCCGTGACTTCTCGGCAGCCGCCTCACTCGGCGCAGGAAGCTGGGATACCCACCGGGGCATGGCCGACATATCAACGCCGCTGACCGAAGACGGTCGCATTCGCGCCCGTATCGTGGGGACCTATCAGGGCGGGCACTCATACCTCGACGGCTACAAACCGAAGCGAAAAGGCTTTTACGGCATTATAGAGGCAGATCTGACCGACGACACAACGCTGAGCCTGGGCTATGACTATCAGGACATCACCCCGAAAGGTGCAACCTGGGGCGGTTTGCCACTATGGTTCAGCGATGGTACACAGGCGGAATATTCACGCAGCAAGAACTACGCGCAAGACTGGAGCCACTGGGACAACACCCTCAAAACGGCGTTTGCCGAGTTCGAGCACTTTTTCGATAACGGCTGGAATATCAGGGCCACCGCTAACCAGTACCGCACGGAATATAATGCTGAATTACTCGGTCTGGTCGGCCGCCCTGATCGCGCTACGGGACTGGGCTTCTACCCCGCCGGGGCCTACCCGGTCGCGCTGGCTTCCGAAGGTCGCAGCCGTCAAAATAGCTTCGATGTGATGGCAAGCGGCCCCTTCGAACTACTGGGTCGCCAACACGATCTGGTGGTCGGGGCGACGCGTTCGCGCCGTACGGTCAGCCAGGACGATATCGCACCGTTCTATGCTGGCATGACGCCAGTCAATGTCTATGACCTGGGTCCGGCCTTTCCCCGCCCTGACTTCGATAGCATGGCTTCGGTAGCAACCCACACCCGGGTCAGGCAGAGTGGTGTCTATAGCGCCGCCCGGTTTGCCCTGGCCGATCCTCTGAAACTCATTATCGGCGGCCGTTTCAGCAACTACGAAATCGATGACGACGTCGGTGGCTCGTCGTTGCACTACAAAAAGAGCGGTGAATTCACCCCGTATGCGGGGCTGGTTTACGATATCAACAAGACCTATTCGGCCTACGCCAGCTACACCAGCATTTTCAATCCGCAGCCCGACTATCGGGACAGCAACGGTAATGTGCTCACGCCGTCAAAAGGGAAAACCATGGAAATCGGCCTCAAAGGCGCTTACATGGACGGGCGTCTGAATGCATCGGTGGCCTTATTCGAGACCAGGCTGGACAACGCGGCACAGATGGTTGCAGGAACCTATACGCCAGGGGGTGCCCAGGCATATCAGGGCGCTGATGGAACGAAATCCCACGGCATCGAGCTGGACTTGCAGGGCGAGCTGGCAGCGGGCTGGAACATCTACGCAGGTATCGCCCACTTCACAGCGGAAGATGGCGATGGCGTCCGTCTGAATTCGAAGCTACCGCGCACCACGGCCCAGCTTTTCAATACCTACCAGCTACACGGCGACTGGAATCAGTTGACGCTCGGCGGCGGCATTCAATGGCAAAGTCGCTTCTATCAGTCGCCCAATACGGGTACCAGCACATTGGGCGGGGAACAGCCTTCCTATGCTCTGGTATCACTGATGGGGCGTTACGACATCACCAAGAAGGTCAATCTGGCGGTCAACCTGAACAACCTGTTCGACAAGAAGTATGCACTACAGAAAGGCGACTTCGACACCGTCAGTTATGGCGCACCGCGTAACGTGATGTTAACCCTGAACTACAAGATGTGAATGTGCCCTCAGGGCACATTCCCCTTTCGAATATTCTTAGCTTATAAGAGAGAAAACTATGTCATCCCAATCTAATCACTGCCAGCACCACAGGGTCGCCCTGTTCTGGCTGACCACCAGCATCGGTGCCGTACTTTTTGTTACCTTCCAGTTATTCTTTTACGTAAACGACTTTGTCAGAGCGCAGGGAGCGACACCGGCGATTACGTTTGAACCCGACGTACTATGGGTGTTTCCGGCGTACTATGGCTGTTGGATCGTCACGATGCTTCTCGCGCTGGCAGGAACCCGTAAGACTCAATGGGTTGTACTGGTTCTCGGCAGTCTGATGGTCGCCCTGAATACCCTTGGCGGAATCGCCGACGGCTTGCGCGACGGTTGGTACGTTGCCTTCTCTGCCGTTTTCTTCATCACCCTGCCAGGCCTGTTCGCCATTGTCACCACCTGGCGCCACCTCAAGAACAAAGGAGCAAATAATGTCGATGAATAGCTCGGATTTTCCCTTCGTCTGGATGAGTTTCTCGCAACAACCGGGGCATGATCAGGAAAAGGACTTCGAAGAGTTCGAGGCCAATTTGCAGCGCGGCGAACCCTTCGTAATATTGACTGATACCGCTCCGGGTGAAGGCCACGAACACTCACCGGAAGACAAGAAACGCACAGCGCTCTGGATGAAAAAGCACAAGGATGAGTTACGTAAACAGGTTCTGGCCACGATTCTGATCGAACCCAGCCCAGCCAAACGGCTCGGCATCAAGCCATTTGCGGTACTCTTCGCCAAGTTCTGGGGCTACCCGCTGATGCTTGCTGCGTCACGCGAAGAAGCGATGACCATTGCCAGAGGGTTGCTGTCTGAGCAATCCACACCCTCCCCTGCGTCTTAACATGTTCGACGCCAGTGCTCACTGAGCACTGGCGTCTCATACTTTTGTAAACGGCATCCCTGTTCTGCGATAGTCACTTAAGAACCTTATCAAAAAAGGTGGTAATGTCTCGATTCAGCTTCTGATGAACAGCTATGCGGTCTACAGACTGACTGTCCTCACAGATAAAAGGCACGGCTTGTTTAAGCCTTTCTGAGCAGGGAGCCATAAAAACAAAGTGACCAGCATTCTGTATCACTTCGACTGGCGCAGTGTTGGGCATAAATTTCTCAAAACGCCACACATTGTATTTATTATCCAGCTCCTGATCTTTTTCGGCACTAAACAACTGCACAGGAATATCGACATCAGCAAGGGATTTCTCAGAAAAAAGCGGCCCATATGCCGGTGCCATCAGCACAGCTGCGCCTATACGGCTATCGCGGTACGCTGTTAAATAAGGTGCGATGATGGAAAGACGCTGGCGTGCCTGAGGAGAACATAACAAGGCATCTGTTACGTTAACGGCACAATAGTCAGCTAAACCTGATAAATCAGGCTTCGCCCCAACAGAGGTCAACGCAGTATAAGCCCCCAGGGAAAAACCGATAACACCCACCCGTCTTTGGCGAAACGTTGTTTTAAGCGCTGGATGATCCACCAGCTCGTCCATAAACAATTGAATATGTCGCGGCCTGATCACCAATGGGTCGAATGCCGGTTTACCCGACTTTAATCCCTGCAAGTCAGGATGAGTCGGAGTGGCAACCACATACCCCTGTTTAGCAAGATATTGAGCAGTATCGTTATGCCCCAGGAAATTGCCAGAAAAACCATGGGAAATGATTATTAACCCCTGAGAAGAGGCGAGCGGTCTGGCGTCTCTGGCCACATCGAGGGTCACTGGCCCAATACTCTCTTGTTTCGCCCTGTCCTGAGTGGGGTACCATACGGCCACATTAATATCGTGCTGGATAACCGGATCAAAAACCTGAACGTTCTTCAAACCAACGTTCCATTCCTCTGCTAGCGCGGCCTTTCCTGTCAGAAAACAAGCAATCACGCCCACTATCAAAAAATGTCGGGCAAGTAATGTCATTTACTTCTCCTGCCTATACTGAAATGGATACTGAGCTTCCAGCTCACTGGCGAATGTTTTTGGGCAAACGCAACCCGTGACAGCTTGCGAAGCCCGCTGCAGCTGCCGGTTAAATAGATGTTTTAATATCAACGTCATGACACCAGTTAATCAACGCCTTTCTTGTTTCATGTTGTTCGAAGTCATACCAGGTACTCAGTATATTCTTCGCTTCAAGAAGATCTTTAAACTTAGAAAATGCCCCTTTGGAACTGAAAATATGATGGACATTAGCGACATCGTCACTTATATGCTGTTCAGCAAATCTCAACGCCAGTGACTTTCCAAGACCAAGCTCCCTTTTATGAGGAACTGGCAGGTACCTGTCATTCTCGTCAATGTCATCAGGATACTCTGCGCCTGAAAAGTCGGAGACAAAGTAAATGTCTCCCGATTCCCGATCTATGTATGCCGAGCTACCTGACATTTCACCTGAAGAGACAAATTCAAGTGCCATTTGAAGATCATCGAGACTGATCATGCGTCGATCTCCCCTGGCATATAATCGGGCCATGTAAATACGTCACAATCCCCTGCTCCTGCACCACCGGGCAGACGGTTTGCCACAGCGGTTTATCTTCTCATCTATGATCACGCTGCCAGCAATGGCAGCCCCAGGCCCTTACAATATCTGTTTGGCAATGCTCTGTAGAGTGCCAGACCTATATTAAACGCCAGGGACCATGGGTAGGTTTCGCCGTGTTCCAGGCCGTCCAGCGGTCGACTCCCGCAGGCGAAAATAAGGGTGAGATTTTGCATTGTACAGATAACACGGATCAACCTGAAAAATATGGGCTGGATCAGAATAAATGATTCAGCGTTCAAACGTTGCCAGTGGTTTTGATGACCGGTTTAGGTTCAAAACAGACCTCACTGGCAAGGCTCTTAAGTTCCCTGAGTTTTTCTCGCGCTAATACACATAACCCCCGCGTTGAGCGGCCATTCTAAACCCTTACACATGCCAATCCTTGGTACTTTGCTGCGCCTGCCACATCCTTGCGTAACGCCCCTCCCTGGCCAGCAACTCGTGGTGTTTACCGCTTTCAAGCAGCGTTCCACCGTCGATGACCAGAATCTGATCCGCCGCCGCAATGGTGGACAGGCGATGCGCAATGACAATCACCGTACGCTCGCGCACCAGTGCGTCGATGGCGGTCTGCACGGCCACCTCACTCTCGGTATCCAGTGCGGCAGTGGGTTCATCAAGGATGACAATAGGAGCATCCTTCAGCATCGCACGCGCGATACTGATGCGCTGGCGCTCGCCTCCCGAGAATCTGCCGCCAATATCACCAACCCGGGTCTGGTATCCTTCCGGCAGGCGGGTGATAAACTCGTGGCAATAGGCTGCGCGGGCGGCAGCTTGTACCTCATCGTCTGACGCGTCAGGTCGGGCCATGCGGATATTAGCCATGATGCTGTCATCGAACAGGTACACATCCTGGAAAACCACAGAAATCAGTCCATTCAGACGCTCTGGCGTGATCGCACGAATATCCACATCACCGATTTTAATACAGCCGGCCTGAGGATCAGCGTGACGCATCAGCAGTCGTGTGATCGTTGTTTTGCCACTGCCTGAAGAACCGACCAATGCTGTGAGCCTGCGTGCCGGTAGCCGGATATGCAGGTCGTGCAGAATCGGCACCTCGGTATTTGCATACGAGAAGCTCACCCCCTCGAACCCGATCTCAAAGTTATCGGGTATCTGAGCAGGCTCTTGTTGTGGTAACGGCTCAATACTCAGCAGCGCGTCGATTTTGCCAAGCGCAGCCTCCATCAGATCAATCACTTTGGCATACAGTACGAAAGTGGCCAGTGGCTCACCGAAACGCACGACGATAACAATCAGCGCAGCGAGAATGGCAATATCCAGCGATCCCTGCACTACAAAAAGGGTACCGGCGAAAACCAGCAACAACACTGCCAGCTCCATCACCGTCGCCAGAATCAGATTGGGCTTGGCACCTTTCTGCTGACCGATAGTCTGGATGTTTTCCAGATGCAAAAAACTGGCTTTCAGGCGTTCCGCCTTTTCACCGGTACAACAGGCCGAGCGTAGTACCGGCAGACCCTGGGTGTATTCGAAAATATCGCTGCTGGTGCGTTCATTGGCATCGGCCAGTATTCGCGTCCCCACCCCATAGGCGGGACGGCGCCAGCGGTATAATGGGATTAACAGCGGGAATACGAGCAGCAGTATCAGCCCCATACGCCAATCAAAGTACAAGGCGACTAAGGCGACGACAACCGGGGTGATCAGCGCATGAGCCATCATCGCCGCCACAGTCAGCAGGTAACTCAGGTTTTCATCGACACTGCCGAGTAGCGTTGCATTCACCTCGCCTGCGCGTTTTTCCTGCAATCGCTGCAACGGCATACGGCGTAATTGCTCACCCATCAGTGTGCGCAGTTCATGGGTGTTGGCGACCATATCACCACGGTAATCAAACCCCTGAGCCCACCAGCGTATTGCCAGACTGACCAGCATCAGGACTGACATAACCACTAACCATGGCAATGCGGTCTGCCAGTTTCCTGCAGGGATCAACGCCTGAAACACCGGCATCAGACAGGCCAGCGCTAAACCTTGCACAATCGCCGCAATGGCAAGGCCCGCCAGACTGGCACGCAGGCGCGGCGCACGACTGCGGGCACTGCGCATCAGCTGCCGCCACGTTTCGCGTAAAGGTTTGATGGAATAGCGGTTTGTGCTCATGTTCTTTCTCCTGCCAACGCCCAGTTTTGTGCCTGCTCGTAATTACGCCACAGGCGGGCATAGATACCGTCCTGATCAATCAGCGCGTCATGTTTCCCGCGCTCGGTCAGTCGCCCCTGATCGAACACCAGAATCTGATCGGCATCGCGAATGGTTGATAATCGGTGAGCGACCATCAGTACTGTTTTACCACGCATCAGATTGGACAGTGCCGCTATCAGGGCGGCCTCGTTTTCCGGATCGGCAAACGCGGTGGCCTCATCCAGTACCAGAATGGGACGGTTTTGCAAAATAGCCCGGGCAATGGTGATACGCTGGCGTTGTCCACCTGACAGGAACATACCGCGTTCGCCTGCAGGCGTATCGTACCCCTGCGGTAACGCCATGATGAAGTCGTGGGCCTGAGCCGCTTTGGCTGCTGAAACCACATCCTCCATTGTGGCTTCGGGCAGCCCCAGACGAATATTGTTGGCCAGGGTGTCGGCAAACAGAAAGGTATCCTGAAACACGAAGGCCACCTGCTGCATCAGTGTCTCTGGCAACATGTCACGCACGTCCACACCACCAATCTGAACAGCCCCCTCTGTCACATCCCAAAACCGCGGAATCAGGCGTGCTATCGTGGTCTTGCCTGCGCCGGAAGGGCCGACCAGCGCAGTCACACTGCCTTCCGGAGCCGCAAAACTCACATTCTGCAATACCAGCGTGCTATCTTCGGTGTAACGGAAATTAACCGCCTCAAAACACACGTCGTTAGCCGGTGGCGACTTCGCCCGGGAAGCATCCGGCACCGGTAGTTCCGGTTCCGCCAATACTTCGTGAATACGGCGGATACTCATTTCGGTTTTCCCCACCAGATGCTTGAGTGAAATCATCGGCAGTAGTGACTCGGCCATACCGGTGCCCACCAACAACACCGCCAGCCAGACACCGGTGTCGAGCGTATCCTGACTGACCAGCCACGCGCCCAGCCAGACCAGTGCCGCCAGCGTTGGTAACGGGCTCAGAATCAGTTGCGATAAACGCGATGAGACGCCTGCCATGCGATACCAGCGCATGACAATCTGCCGGTAATTATCCAGAGCCCGCTGGTAACGCCCGAAGGTGATAGCACCGGTATCGAAAGTACGTACCACCGGCATCGCCTGCACATACTCGACCACGGCCCGGCTCACGTTTTCACCCGCCTCATTGTATTGGCGCATCATCTCGCCACTGTTGCGCATCGCCAGCGATAACACCGTGGTCCCCAGTGCCAGCACCATTGTGGCAGCCATTGCCAGATGCCAGTCCAGCCAGCATAACAACATAAATGTCAGTACCGGCGACACATAAGCCCGGGCATAGAGCGGTGTGCTGTCGGCAACAAACACATGCAGGGCTTTGACATCCCCCATCATGACTTTCGCCAGCCCACCAGCGCCTGTCTGCTGTATATAACCCAGCGGCACCCGAGCCAGATGTTCCGACAGGTCGGTACGCAAGCGGGTTTCCAAACGAAAAGCCGCATAGTGAGATTGATTGAATGCCGTCAGTCGCAAAAAATAAGCCAGTACGGTCAGCACGGTCGCCAGCACCAGCGACTGCCAGGGCCAATGGTCAGGCGTTAGCAACAGCGCATGCACAGTAAAAGCAAGCGCACACAGGGCGCCCAAAGCCGCGGCCGCCGCCAGGGCCGCCAGCAACATGGCAAAACGGATTTGCCCCTGTACCGGTTGCATAATCGACCAGATGCTCGATGCATCCTGCTTTTGATAACTGGACATTCAGGGTCTCCTCAGCATTCACATTAAAGGTATTGCCTCGGCATAGATGAGCACCACGCCATCGACTTTTATAATGTCGGTGTTACCACAGAACTCGCGGAGCCATACTGCCAAATCTAAATGATAATGATTATCATTATTTAAAATATAAAGCCAGCACTATTTGGAATAAGCACTCTCTGGAATAGTTTGCGGCTTTGAAGCGCCCTATAACGGCTGAACACGAAGAGTAATCTGTGGGATTGTTGGAAGTACGGTTAAGGAGGCATGGCCCGTGTATCTCAGCCGCTGCGACCAGGCTATCGCTCAAGGCCAGGGCAACCGCTGAGCGTCGTTGATACGGCATATATAAAAATGAAAATGGTCGTGAACGTCGTCGCAACTCTGGCAGCACTTCGACCAGAGAACTTTACGCTTCAATAAGGTCGCCGCCCGCCGTTCGGGCGATTGAGATGAATTCATCTTCATGCTCACCATCAAAGAAGGTGCATTCGTACGAGGCTGAGCCATCGGGTTCAATGGTTATGCCAATCACCGTTGCTGGAGTTGAACTGCCAACGCTCACTTTTGCCAGCTCTTCAACCTTTACAATATCAGACTCTAGAGCAGGAAAGATTTTGTCCGCCCTGCATAAACAGGCTGAATGCTCCTCGTCAGACGATCCCCCAGACGAGCGTATCACCCAGACAAGTATGCTTCCGATTTGAAATTCATCGCGGTCTGGATATGAACCCAAAGGCCCAGAGAAATGCTTCGTCATTGCCAGTTAACACCTGCATGTGGCGGGTTTAGAACGCAACGAAAATCAGTCCCGGCACACGCGATGGTTAACGGCTGATAGCGCTGATAACTGCTTCAATGTTGCTTTTCCATGTGGGGTAATCGTCTTCGTTTTCTGCCCAGAGCTCATTTAGCTCTGAATCTTCACCAAGCACCCGCTTTAGGGCCACCACCAGTTTTTCCTGGTATGGAATAGCATGCTCTTTCTTCTGCTTTGCCAACCAACCATCAAGGTTCTCTACACCTTCATAACCAGTTCCGTTCACCACAGCATCAACCATTGCTCCCGCGACGATTATTTCATGGCATTCGGTATATTCCAGGTAATCCAGACTGAGTGACGATAGCCCCTTATGTATCAGGTCGTCGATAGAAGTATCGTTATCAATTGCATCCTCAATTATCTCGCAGGAAGTATCATCATCGAACACTCCCATTCCCCATGCGCCCATGGCTGGCTCCCTGATACAGTTAAAACGTTGCTAAGGGACCACCGGAACGCAGTTCAGGTTGTCCCGCGAAGGCGGTGCTTTTTGCAGCCAGAGTATACTTGAGTAAATTGTTGGGTGCCTTACCACAAGTGCCACCACTTTTTGGACTTTACTTTCTTACTGGCCGACATTTCGCCACATGCCTTTAGCAACGGCTCACTTATACTACCAGGCATATAGCAACAAACCTTTTGCCATTCTTGTTGCGTAATATCTATCAGTGCATCAACTGATATGAGTCCCCCACCAGCCATAGCGAAGGAATCCTGGGCTATGACGAACAAAATTCTTTCTTTTAGCCATTCAGGATTAAAGCCAGCCCACTCTCCGGCAACAATACGAAGATTATCTCCAACAGCGGGTAGAACTTCCTTCCACAGAATGTCATGAATTTCCTGTGGCTCATAACCGGACTCAACAACGACTTTGGCAATATATTTATGAGTGATCGCATCCAGCTCTGTATCCAGAAATAGATCGGATAAAGCATTCCATACTGGAAACCGCTTCTCGATCTCACTTTCAGATAGCATCAATACGTCCCGGGCACTGAGCAACCGGATTCGCGACATTCATCACCCCCATCAGAAAGGTGATGAATCCGCCACTCCCGACAACCGCATCCATTGATCGGTCGTGTATCTTTCCGCTGATCTTTAAGTGCATTGCGCCCCCTATGTCCTTCTAAGCCAAACAGATGTCCCAACCAAACCCGATGCTTCAGAATAATTACCACAACCCCACCAAAGCAACACTTAATCTTACAACAGAAGAGGAAGTGACATAGCCAGCGAGTCCAGTCCCACGGGTCCGATGCTGCGGCCACTTGTTAAGTGTTGCTAATATACTGGTGAAAATATAACGATACATACCGCAATGATAAATTCGATGAAAAACTGAATTTGTGGGTTTTTACGCACAAGTGATGCTATAAAAAACGACGAACTGAATAAGGCTGAAAATACAATTACCATGACATAATTCCAGCCCGCAGCCCCTACAAGCATCCGCACTGAAGCTGCTAATTCCCCTTGGACATCTATGAATACTGCTCCCAGCCCCATAAGAATTGGGAGGTAAAGCAGCAACATGGTACTGGCTCTCACCGAAAAAGACTGTTTACAATTCCATTTCTGGCTCATATTTCTCAAGGTCACTTAACGTAAAAAGCTCAGTTACCAGCCGGTGTTTAGAGGGCTTTGTCTTGGCTGATATAGCCAATTTCGAACTCAACATCTAATCCGGCCCGATCAATTATGCGACGCATATATCGATCTGTAACGGCTTTGGCTTCTGTTTCAGAAACAGCATCAACGCAAAAATAGAGTTCGTCAGTAGGTCCGTGCTGAACGCCAACACAACCGCTGCCAGGAACTATTACGTCAAGAGCTTCGAAAACTTCCGATCGTTCCTGATCTGATAGCAAGCGCGAGAGATCTACATAGATCGCGTAGTTCGACATCTAGTGCCCCCCTAACGCCGCCAACACAGGCCGGAACACGCCGTGCGGAGATCCAGCCCCGAAAGAGCGATTGTGGCTGGCTTTGTTATATGCATTTACCCAAGTACCTCTTGGTCCTGGCTGGATTTTATTTGGAATATACCCTCTTTATCAGGCCAAGCACACTGCAACGCCCGAAAGCCTTTGCTTTCATAATGGACTTCAGCAATCCTGAGATATTCTGATAGAACGCTACCCTTGACCTCTATAAATTTAACAGGGAATCCATCTACAACTTCATTTGATAAATCACCGTCTTTAATAACCGTGTCTTTCTTGATCAATTCACCGATATTCATTCAAAAGGTGGGGCATGAGCTCAGTTCGAAGCCCAGACATTATAATTTCAGGGTGATTCAATGTTTCCTCAAAGCCAATAGTGTAAGCAAAGTTCGGGGAATCTTCGCAAGCAACAGAAAGAACATGCGACCCGTATTTGACAATATCGTCATCGACTTTGTCGACGACTTTGGGATTACTTATCTTGATTCTTCTTGCCAGCACGACGAACAGCCTTGCGATGAAAGCCGACTAAAAACTTTTCCGCGCAGCTCAACATAGCCCTTGATAATGTCGCGTTATTAACTTAAAAGGTCGGATTTGTTTTAAAAAATAAAACGATAACGGCGTAGTGTAAATAGCGCTGAAGAGTTAAACACGCTCCCGCAACAATCATTTCAAATAACAACAAACGCGTGAAAGAGAGGTTGATCGTGGAAATAATTGATTTCCTGGTGCAAAACCTGAATCTCCTGACAAAACTGACGATCGAGCACATATCGCTGGTCGCAGTGGCTGTTGGATTAGCGACCCTGACCGGCGTACCGATCGGCATTGCAATTACCCAAAATGAGCGCGCTGCGAATACAGTTCTGTATATAGCATCAGTGATCATCACTATACCGTCAATTGCCCTGTTTGGCTTAATGATCCCAATCCTTTCAAATATTGGTCATGGAATTGGCTACCTACCCGCAGTCATTGCGGTACTGCTCTATTCGCAGCTTCCCATTATTCGTAATACCTACACGGCAATAAACAATGTCGATCCGGCCCTCCGGGAGGCAGCCCGGGGTATCGGAATGAACCCTATACAGCGCTTGCGCCTGGTTGAGGTTCCACTCGCGATCCCGGTCATTATGGCTGGGGTACGTACGGCTGTCGTTATGAATATTGGGGTGATGGCAATCGCTGCATACATCGGTGCCGGCGGCTTAGGAGTGCTGATCAGTCGAGGCATTTCGCAGAGTGATCCACGTCAACTCATAACGGGTGCTATAGCGGTGAGTATCCTGGCAATTATTGCGGACTATGCCTTGTTGTGGTTGCAAAAGCGATTGACGCCGTCAGGAATATAGAAATCCTGAGCTTGTTAACTAGTTCTGCCTATTACCAGACGAGATTAATACAATGATAAAAATCGATAACCTGACGAAAATATTCGACACACCCAATGGCCCTGTAACTGCAGCGGACCATATCCAGATGGAAGTACCCGCTGGAGAGATTTGTGTGCTCCTTGGCCCTTCTGGTTGTGGTAAAACGACTACCTTGAAAATGATCAACCGAATCATTCCATCCACATCAGGTAAAGTATTCATTGATGGTGAAGACACAACCGGACTCGACACTGTCGATCTGCGACGCAATATCGGTTATGTCATTCAACAGATCGGCTTGTTCCCAAACATGACCATTGAAGAGAACATTGCCATTGTTCCCAAGTTGCTGGGCTGGGACGCTAACCGTTATAAGGCCCGTGCCAAAGAGCTGTTGGAAATGGTAGCGTTGGACCCGGGTGTGTTTCTCAAACGTTTCCCTAAAGAGCTATCTGGAGGACAACAGCAACGCATTGGTGTAGCTCGTGCTCTGGCCGCTGATCCCCCTGTGATGCTGATGGATGAGCCGTTCGGCGCTATCGACCCGATTAACCGCGAAGTCATTCAGGATGAATTTCTGAAGATGCAACAAGAGCTGAAGAAAACCATCATGTTTGTCAGCCACGACATCGATGAAGCGGTGAAAATGGCCAACCGCATCGCAATCTTCCGCGATGGAAAATTAGTGCAGTATGACACTCCCGATGACTTGTTAGCCCATCCAAAAAACGATTTCGTAAAGAGCTTTGTTGGTGATGACCGGGCGTTAAAGAGACTAAAACTGGTCAAGGTTGGCCAGGTGGTGGAACAGCCACCTACATTTGTTACCCCCGGCGACACTCTGGAACATGCTCTGAGAATAATGGATGAACGAGGCTATGAACATGCTATTCCTATGGTCAACGATCAGCATCAGCCCATTGGCTATGTATCTAAAGGCGTTGCCAAAACGACCCAGGGCTTTTGCGGTGAGCACTATTTCGGTCTGAAAGGCGTTGTCAATGTCAATGATGATCTGCGTAAAGTGGCTTCGAAAATGTTCAGCCACGATACAACCTGGATGCCATGCGTCGATGAAAAAGGTTGTCTGATCGGGCATATCACTCAGAGAGGGATTACCCATTATCTGGGAGCTACCTATCAACGTGATGGTGGCCATGCTCACCCACAACATCTGCAACGAGCCTGAGAGAGGAAAGCGCTATGGGAACATTAGCCATAAAACCCTATCTCTACATACTTGGCCTGGTAGTGATATTCCTGCTGGGGATACAGCTGCAAGCCGATGGTTTTATCGATGAGATGCTGAGTTATCAGGATGATGTCAGCTACCTGCTATTACAGCACATTGAGTTGGTGGCGATATCTGGCGGTATCGCCATACTGATTGCTATTCCACTAGGTGTTCTACTCAGTCGTCCACGTTTTTCTGCTATCGCTGAAACGGCGATGCAGGGCCTGAATATTGGCACCACGATTCCAACCCTGGCAATCCTGGCCCTTGCCATGAGTCTGCTTGGGATTGGTATTGTACCGTCAGTATTTGGCCTTACCCTGGCGTCGTTGTTGCCGATTGTACGCAACACTTACACTGGCTTACGCGAAGTTCCGGCGCATTTAAAAGAAGCTGCCGCAGGTATAGGTATGACCTCTAGCCAGATGCTGTTTAAAGTTGAAATTCCCAACTCTTTATTTGTGATATTTGCAGGTGTTCGTGTAGCACTGGCAATTAATGTGGGAACAGCACCACTGGCATTTCTGATTGGTGGCGGTGGATTAGGGGAACTGATCTTTACCGGTATTGATTTGGATGAGCCCTACATGATGCTTGCTGGGGCGATACCAACCTCTCTGCTGGCAATCGTACTCGACATGATCATTGCCTTAATAATTTTCGTGCTTATCCCTAAAGGGGTGAATCCATTACGTAATTAAACCTTATAGCGGCCGGAATGAACTCCCGGCTCTTACTTGTAATAGAAATGAATAACAGGAATACGACAATGCTAAAAATAATACGAAAACTGGCCGTCGCCGTCACTACCGCAATCATCGTTACGACGGTACTGCCAGTTCAAGCGTCCGAACTGGTCATCGGTGGAAAGAACTTTACCGAGCAGCAACTACTCACCGAAATAACATCCCAATATCTGAGTAAGCATGGTTACGATATTGATCGACGTGCAGGAATGGGAAGCTCCGTGCTACGTAAGGCGCAGGAAAACGGTCAGGTCGATCTATACTGGGAGTACACTGGTACTTCTCTTCTAACGTACAACAAGGTAACCGAAAAACTGACTCCCGATGAAGTCTACAATCGGGTAAAAGAGCTGGACGCCCAAAAAGGGCTGGTCTGGCTTAATCCTTCCAACGCAAATAACACCTATGCTTTGGCAATGCGTCAAAGTGACGCTGAGAAACGCGGCATCCGCACACTAAGCAATCTGGCTGATGCGGTTAATAATAAATCAGGACTTACATTAGCAGTGAACGCAGAGTTTTATGCGCGTAAGGATGGTCTTAAACCACTGCAGAAAGCATATGGTTTTAAGTTCCCACGAAAGGATATTAAACGTATGGACTCTGGCCTGACGTACACTGCGTTAAAAGAGGGGCAAGTTGATGTTGCTCTAGTGTTTGCGACAGATGGTCGAATTCCAGCATTTAATTTCACCGTACTGGAAGACGATAAAGGCTATTTCCCGAATTACGCCATTACACCTGTAGTACGTGCCGATACTCTGAAAAATAATCCACAACTGGCAGAACAACTGAATAAACTCTCTGCTGTCATCGATAACGAGCGCATGTCTGATCTAAACGCAAGAGTGGATGTAAAACGACAGTCGATCGAACAGGTTGCTTCGGACTTTCTTACCGAAGTCGGTTTAAATTAGATACAAACCTGCGGGGCTGGTAACGATATTGCTGTTCCCGGCTCCACTCTCAGAAAACTTGTTGCGAGGAGCCATTATGTCCCCATCAATTCTGCAAACCAGCGTAGCGCAGATCAATGTTGAATTGCTTGGCCTGGACGCGAACCTTAGGAAGCACTGCGATTATATTCGCAAGGCACAACAACAAAATTGCCAACTTTTGTTATTCCCTGAATTGTCACTCACCGGCTATCAGTTGGGGTTGGACACCCCTAACGTCGCAATGTCTGCAACCGATGAGAGATTACTACAACTGGCTGCCGAGGCACCTGAGATTTGCGTGGTTGTGGGATTTGTCGAGCAAAGCTCTCCAGGGGAGTATTACAATGCTATGGCAATACTACAAGATGGTAAGGTTCTGGCGGTACACCGCAAGCTTAACCTGCCTACCTACGGTGGTCTCGAAGAGGGTAAATGGTATAGCCGCGGCCAGCAATTGACTCATACGTCGGTAAAACCACACTGGTTCACCAGCACGCTGATCTGTGCGGACCTGTGGAATCCGGCACTGGTGCATTGCGCGATGCTGAAAAGACCGGAGTTAATGCTAGCCCCGATCAACTCAGCCTCAGCTATTGTCAGTGACGTATTCTCCAATGAGCAAAATTGGCTCACCAACGTCTCCTTCTATGCCATGACCTATGGCACACCACTATTGATGTCCAACCGTTATGGTAAGGAAAAAGATGTCTTCTTCTGGGGAGGAAGTCGTATTCTTGGCCCACGTGGCGAATTACTTGCGGTTGCCCAGGAGGAAGAGTGTCTGATCAGTGCCTCGCTGAACCTAGACGATATAGCAGCGGCAAGGTTTGAACTTCCGACCATCAGGGATGCCGATACCCCGTTAATAAAGCGCTTACTCAATACTCTCTGAGTACTTCATAACATCAACAACTAAAATTATCCTGAATATTTTGGTCGATAGTCGACCGAAAAGGTCTGAGAAAACAATGAAGACTATTATAGATTTTATCCATCAGCTTAACTATGACGAGTTGCCGGATGCGGTCGTCGAACAAGGAAAAATATGCCTATTGGATCTTTTGGGCGTGGCTGTGGCTGGGCATGCGACCCGGCTGAGTAAAATTCTTGGTGACTTTGTCGATAGCCAATACCCGGGAGATGTACCCATGTTATTCAGTCCGCAACGAGCGAGTGCCTGTGGTGCCGCTCTGTTTGGCGGCATGCTGATCGACAGTATCGATGCCCATGATGGTCAGGTTCTCACCAAAGGCCACGTAGGTGTTGCTATTCTACCCGGGCTACTCGCCGCAGCTGAAGCTCATGAGCTGGATGGCAAGGAGTTTCTAACGGCGTTGGTGGTTGGATACGAAATTGCTACCCGTGCTGGTATTGCACTGCACGCCACCGCCTCTGATTATCACACCTCTGGAGCCTGGAATAGTATTGGCGTTGCAGCAGTAACTGCACGTATTAAAGGACTATCGCCGGAACAAACGTGGGAGGCGCTAGGCACCGCTGAATTCTATGGCCCTCGAAGTCAGATGATGCGCTGCATTGACCACCCTACCATGATTAAAGATGGATCTGGCTGGGGGGCTCTGGCTGGAATCAGTAGCGCTCTACTGGCTCAGGCCGGCTTCACTGGTGCACCAGCAATTACTCTGTCTGATCCGGCGGTTCAGGATATATGGTCAAATCTTGGCCAGCGCTGGTATATCCTTGAACAGTACTTCAAGGCCTATCCAGTATGCCGCTGGGCACAACCGGCAGTGGAGGCCGTGCGTCAACTGCGTACTCAGCCAGAGTTCGATACTTCGCAGATCAGTGAAGTTCATATCTATAGTTTCCACGAGGCGACCCGGCTACATACCCTGCAGCCTGACACGACGGAACAAGCGCAGTATAGTCTCCCCTTCTCTGTCGCTAGTGCTTTAATGGAGAATGTTATCACTGCGCAAGCTGTGGCGGAAAACGAAGAAGGCCTGTTTAACCCTGCTCGCCTGGCGTTAAGTGCTAAAATCGTTACCCACGAGGTAGACCGTTATAACGAGGTTTTCCCTGCCGAGCGCTGGGCTCATGCCCGGATCGTTATGAACGATGGCCGCGAGCTGGTTTCCGAGCCAGCCGTCGCCCGTGGCAATCCTGAAAACCCGCTTAGTCGCGATGAGTTGATCGATAAATATAAAACGCTCGCTTCTCCAGGATTACCGGCAGACATACTGAACACAATCTGCGCGCGGAGTCTAGAGTTGGAACAGCTGTCAGCGACGGATTTGAAAGACTATCTGGCTTTGTTGGCAACGCCCGTTCAACCATAGAAAACTGAGTGGAGTCCTCTGATGAGGACACCTATGCCTGCATCGCCTAACTTTGGTATCTAAGTAATCAGCTTATTGTTCAGGTAATATAGAAAGCTGATCGTCGTACCTCCGTTAAGTTTCTTAGTCGACAGCCAAACGCTACTATTACCCGGTAACAGTCATGTGAGGTAAAAGCGAAAGTTTTTCCACCGAACAGTCAGGTCTTATCCTTGGCTGTTACTATATAGCTGTTACTATATGACAGGTTGCTGGATGCCCGGTTTTCTAGTCATATTATCCAACCAGGCTGGCTCCTTTGTCGGTCACCTCTCTTGTATCATTCCGCTTTCCTTGGAAATATTAATTATCTTCTTACTGCGTGAACAAGTGAAAAAAGTAGAGCCTTCTACAGAAGGCCAATCAGGTTAGCTTAACTATTCCGATTAAAAAAGCCCGCCGATTAGGGCGGGCAAAGAACTGAGTTGTTTCAGGAAAAGCGGTAATTAAGTGTTTAACTAATCGTCAGAATCCATACAACTTTTCTGGATTTGCCACAAGGATACGATGACGAATTTCATCATCAGGTGCCCATTGAGCTAATAAGTTCATCAGGTCTCCATCATTAGGCATAGGAATGGAGAAATGCGGGTGTGGCCAGTCAGAGCCCCAAACACACTGTTCCGAGTTAGCCTCAATCAGTGCCTGAGCAAACGGTAATACATCGCTATAAGGCGGCAATGACTCATTGGTAATGCGATACGCGCCGGACAATTTAACCCAGGCGTGGCCATCACGCAGTAGGTTAAGTAATGCCTGAAACCCTGTATGAGTGATGCCTTTTTGGCAGGACATGTGCCCCATATGATCGAACACTACAGGTACCGGCAGTGCCCGAACGCGACTTTCCAGCTCATCGAAATCTGATACATCGACCAGGAATTGAAGATGCCAGTCTCTTGCTGCAAGACGCTCTGCCAGCTTCGTAACATCACGCCACTCAATACCTCCCTTAAATAGCAGGTTCATTCTTACACCACAGTGGCCTCCTGCCGCCAGTTTATCCAGCTCACCCTCGGATACATCGGCATCGACTACAGCAACGCCTTTATACTCTCTACCCTGCATACGTAGATATTCCAGAGTATCCAGTTGCAGCTGATTGTCCGTACCATAAATACTTGGTTGCACGAGTATCCCTCGGTCAATCCCCAGCTGTTGATGCAGATTCAGGTAGGCACCAACAGGTGCATCCGGCGGTGTGTAAGTACGGTTAGGGGTGTAGTTATAACGACATTCAGGGCCAAATACGTGAGCATGGGTGTCACAGGCTCCGGCCGGTAATTGAAATGATGGGCGATGCGGAAAAGGATCAGCGGCCTCACAATAAGGAATCTGATTGCTCATAGTATACTCTCCATACCAAACCGGGCCGCGCAAGCGGCCCGGGTATTGGGGTCAGATAGTTTCAGCAATCCAATTTGCAATATGGCTTGAGAACTCGATAAAACGACGATCTTCATCAAGCATCCACTCGGTATGACCGCCATCAGCCAACAGGAATAGTGACTTTGGCCCCGGGTATGCGGCATACAGCGATTTAGGTTCAGTGACCGGGTGCAGATCGTTCTCAGCGCCATGAGCAATCAGCAGTGGGATATCAGCAAACCGTTCATCCAGATGCACTTCAGGTTTGAAGCTAATCAGAGAGTCAGCGAAATCCAGGTCACAAGTAACACCGTAGCCTGGTGCTTTGACCAGTTCAGTAAACACATACTCACGGCTTACTGGATCCAGTGGATAGATTTCGAACGGATCAATTCCCTTTTTCTCGCCTCCCTGAGCCAGACGCAAGCGTTCAGTCGCCATGAACTGCTTGAATTCCTTCCAACCGTGCTCACCGCGCAGAGCTTTCTGAACACGTACTGCATCGAAGAAACCATTCATCGCGATTAATCCAGCAACCTGGTCCTCGCAGATACGATAGGCATCAAGTATCAAACCACCAGCCATACCCCAACCAGCCAGTACAACTTTACGGCCCTCTTTAACGGCACGCTCACTAACGATCGCAACAGCATTAGCAATGTCACGAACTTGCTCTTCTAAAATTACACGTTCGCGAGTTCCTTCAGACTCACCAAAACCACGGTAATCAAAGCCGAAAACTGTATAACCTTTCTTTGTCCAGGCACGGGCATAACGCTCTGGATGGATGTTTTTCTGTCCAGTAAAGCCTGAGCATACAATTACAATCGGCAACTCTGGCTTATTGTTTGTTTCATCGGTAAAGAAAGCGCCATCCAGGCTTAATCCGTCGCTGATAAATTTTGTTTTTTGTTCGATCATGGTTACAGATTCCGACCAGTAGTTTCATTTATTGTGGATTGTCGGGACAGCTGTTGTCCTGCGACTGTGCTCATAATGGCGAATTAGAGGTGGCAAAAAACGTTATATTCCGACATTATTGGGTACTAATGCGACGTATTTGTCGGGAGTAAGAATGCTTTCCCCAAAAGAAAAAGAAGAACATATTGGCTTCTTTCTACTAGCTGATTTTTCAATGATGTCCTTTTCAGCAGTCCTTGAGCCGCTTCGGATGGCTAACCGTATGAGCGGACAGGAACTCTATAAATGGCACTTTTACGGTATTAATGATCAGCCGGTATACGCCAGCAACGGCTTGCCCTTTGCGCCTACAAGGCTGATGAGTGATATGGAGAATATCAACACCCTGATCGTTGTCGCGGGCATTGGTGCTCAACATGCGGGGGATGAGAGCCTGTTTCGCTGGCTGCGCACTTTGGTACGTAAGGGCATCAATATCGGTGCAACTTCGACGGGAAGCTTAATACTGGCAAAGGCAGGTATTCTTAAGCATCGCACCTGCACTATCCACTGGGAAAATAAAGAGGGACTGGCTGAGCAATTTCCCGACCTGAATGTCACTGGTGAACTGTATGAAATTGATCGCAATGTTATGACTTGCTCCGGGGGGCTAGCAGGCCTGGATATGATGCTGCATCTTATCGCAATGAAACACGGTGAGAAGCTCTCAAAGGACGTTGCTGAACAGTCTATACATCCAGTGATCAGACCTGCACATGAAAAACAGCGAATGGAACTTCAGCATCGTCATCAGACACGCCATCCCCGCTTACTGAAAGCCCTGGAGTTGATGCGAGCTAATCTTGAGGAAGTACTTACTTGTCAAGAAATTGGTGATCTCGTAGGCTTATCGACACGACAACTGGAACGCTTGTTCCGGGATCAACTGAATGTATCGCCCGCTACTCATTATATCAGCCTTCGCTTAGAAAGAGCGAAGCACCTTCTACAACAATCCACGCTGTCGATATTACAGATCAGTACTGCATGTGGATTCAGCTCCACATCCTATTTTGCCCGTTGCTACCGTAAGCAATATGGTTGTACGCCCAGGGAGGAGCGCCAATGATTAAAGGCGATTAAAGGAGTCAAAGCCCTTTTTGATTAATAGCTCTCTTTGGCCGCCCTCTTTTTGCCCGCCCAACCTTATAAAAAAGGGCTTTGACCCTGTGGTATCCCCACGAATTTTCAATAAATAACAAATAGTTAGCTTAAGAAGGGAACGTTCATAGCCCTTGGTGATCAATTATTTCGCCAAAAACAAATTACCGCCAGAGCTATGAACGCGACCACTATATTGAACAAAATCATCCCGTTTGTCTGCCCCCATATGCATAAAACCCGGCGAAATGCGTTAGCTGCATGTGTCTTGAGCCTGGCACAAGGTAATCTCTGTACTGTCACCAGTATTGGGCGTGGCATTCATTCTCAAGCCTATGAGAAACATCGGATCAAACGTTCCGATAGGTTGCTTTCAAACCCTCACTTACAAAAGGAATCGCTCTCTATTTATGCCTATATGTGTCGCCTCTTTACGGGAAAAGGACGCCCTGTTGTCAGTGTAGACTGGTCAGACTTAGATGGACGAAAAGGACATTTTTTGATCAGAGCTGCCGTTGCATTTGAAGGGCGGGCGTTGACTTTATATGAGGAAGTTCATGATATTAAAACCAAAGAAAAACCTCGTACTCATCAACGTTTTCTGGCCATGCTTAAGACGCTCCTTCCAGGCAACACCAGGCCTATCATTGTCACCGATGCCGGTTTTAAAACACCCTGGATTAAGCTGGTCAAAGAGATTGGCTGGGACTATGTTGGACGTGTGCGCCGCCCCAGAAAGTTCTTCGATGAAGCGAGCCAGTCATGGCGCTGTATTTCCCATCTGTTTCCAAACGCCACTAGCAGGCCAAAAGCATTAAAACTGAAGCTACTACAATCAGACCCTCAGCGTAGTAATCTTGTGCTCTATAAAGGAAAACCCAAGGGGCGCCATTCATTGAATCAAGATGGCTCAACGCGATCATCAAAAACGTCACTGACAGCAGCACGAGGCGCAAAAGAACCCTGGCTACTTATCTCCTCGTTACCCAAAAACAGCTCGTTCGCTAAAAAGAGCGTATCGATTTATCACACGCGTATGCAAATTGAAGAAAGCTTTCGGGATATGAAAAGTACTAAATTTGGTTTGGGCTTCGAGCAACATCATACAAAGAAGATAGAAAGAGCACGCCAGTTAGTGTTACTGACAACGCTGGCATCAATGGTGCTCATTCTGCTTGGGAAAGTCATTGAGTTGGCTGGGGTGGCTTATCGTTTTCAGTGTAATAGTACACGTGATCGCCGAGTCCTATCACACTTTTATCTTGGAAAAAGAGCGCTCTCCACTAATCTAAAAATATCCCCTAGGCAATGGCGAGAAGGTATTAGGGAATTTGCAGAGCAGCTACTCAGGTCATCGAGTATAGTGTCTTGAATTCGTGGGGATACCACAGGCTTTGACCCTTATTCATTGGAATCAGTCATTCGCAAATCATCCATACTGGACCATAGCAATATTACTTTTTGTCCAGGAGTTTCTTGGGCACTTGTTGCTACAATGCCGTGTTTTACAGCCCAAACCATTATAGGTTTCCCAAAGATATTTGTCCCAAAGTCATGCTGTTTTTGTAAGTCTAAACGTGGGTAAATTGCAAGTTTTCGACCAAGAAAATCCTGGACTTTACCAAATGAACTGCCTGGAAATTCTATTCTTATATGCGTAAGCTTATTATTGTAAAAGAAAAAACTTACCAGTCGTGCAGGAATGTTGTCAAAAGCAGACCCGATATAGGCATCACATACATAATCTGACTTTCCTATTCTTTGTTCTCTTTTAGGATGCCCATAGCATTTAAGCTCGTGACCTCTGTTCTTATACTCTCTAAGAATATCAGATTGCTTTCTGGAGGAAAGCGAATCAAGCGCAACAATAAAGTCCGGCGTTCCTATCCGAGAAAACCAATTAGAAATTTCATATTTAAAGTGTAGTGGTAATTTAGTATAGATTGCTGATCCTGCGAAGAATATAACAACACTTATTGAGATTAACTTTAGTATTCTCATGAAAGTCCCTATTTCTTATAACACTAACAGCAGTTGAGCACATTGAGCGTCAACTGCTTTCCTTGTTAATCCTTATCTAAATCACACCAGTACATTGAGCAAACTTCTTTGAAATTATGCCTACCGACTCTTTGCCATAGAAAAAATCAGGTGCATTTCTAAAGACGCTTTCATTACAACGACTGGTTTGACTTTCTAACTTGCTAAGGCACGCTGAGGTACTTGAGCCACCAGTCTCTTGAAAGTAACTGTCATTACAAAGCCCAGTAGCAAGAAGTAAGGCTCCTTTCTTAACCTCATCTTGGGAAGCTTGATCACCTTCAGCTTTGTCGAGCACTTCTTGATAAGTCGTTATTTGAACTTCCGACTGCTGATTGTTCATATATAAATAATAACCACCTATTAACAGGCCTATGATTAATAAATATTTCAATGTTCTTTCCTCCTTAAAAGTTTATTTTGAAAAAACGTCTAACAAAACTGGAGGGGCGAAGCGCGCAGCACTTTGACCCGCTTGAGCGTTTTGTATGGTTAATTCCGTTCCATTTCAGGGTAAATTGGAAGCCCACCCTCAACGGCCATTGAGGGTCTTTATGCAGTAGCTCGATGATTGGCCGGCTCCTCATACGAGAGACCGATAACAAGTGGGTAGCGCTGCATAACTCCGAAGCAATAACTCGAACAGTCATTGGGGCCTCGAGCCCGCATAGCAAGGCAGAGTCAGTTTATTATGATAAATACGAAAAGTCACATTGAAATCAACGTCGGTGTTTATGTCGGTAAGTCGAAACTTGATATAGTCCTTCATCCATTAGATCTCCATTTCTCAATACCCAACGATGATGAACATATTCAAAAGATCGTCCAGATTCTTAAAACTCATCAGGTTAAACGTATCGTAACCGAAGCTACCGGGCGTTACGAGCACGCTTTTGTCTTTGCCTGCGACAAAGCAGATCTTCCTGTTGTGATGGTCAATCCCACTAATATCCGACGCTACGCTCAAGCCATCGGCGTACTGGCTAAAACCGATAAAATTGATGCCACAGTGATTGCGCAATTCGCCGCCACTATTCAACCTGATATCAAGCCTATACCCGACAGACCGTCCCGTATAATCAAGGATTTACTTATCCGGCGCACTCAGCTACTAGAGATGCAAACTATGGAGAAAAACCGTCTCCAGATCATGCCAAAGGAGCTGCATTCATCCATCAAAGCTTTACTTAAATCGCTACAAACTCAGATCGAAAAGCTCACTCTGAAACTCGATCAGCTTGTGGCTGAAGTCAAGCACTGGCGCATTAAAACCGAAATACTGACCAGTATTCCCGGTGTCGCGCCAATGAACCGCGACAGCGGTTCGAACAACGGTAAACGTCATATCCGAGGTGGCCGCCATCGCATACGCACAGTGATGTTTATGGCAATGCTCTCTTCGATACAGTGCAATCCTGTTTTTAAACGCCCTTAGAGCACCTGAAGGCCCTCCCTAAAGTGGCTCTGATCGCCTGCATGAGAAAACTGATCGTCATCCTAAATACTATGCTGAAAAACGAGGAGCGCTGGAATGAAAAATCAGCCTGATATTATTGACAGAACACCACAGCCACTTGTTAAGCACCTTGTTGATTTCTAAGTTGATCTCTAACCTCCATGAGTGCGAAACCTAAAAGATTGAGACCTTTCCAATTATTAGGATTCTCTGCTGCTGAATTATCTTGGGCTAAACCTATACCCCATATTTTATCTACTGGACTAGCCTCTACTAAAACTCTGCTTCCAGTATTTATCAGAAAATCACGTAATTCATTATTTTGGCCAAACTTAGCAAGATTAGCGTTTACAACAATCTCGAATCTTTTCTCATCCCAGGTTTCTTGGTTGAAGCCAACAACTTCTCTTCCGATTGCTTTCGCTTCACCAGGATTACTTGCACGGAGTACTTTTGTACAGGCGTCACTATCACCAAATAACTTAGCTTTGTGATACATCATATAGTGCTCAGCAGAAATAAACTGATTTGAATCTTCTTCAAATGTGCAGTCATACCACTGGCTAAAGCAACTCTTTGAGATCTGACTGCCTTTCTCTTGATGTCCCCAGAAAAAGACAAACTTTACCTTATTACCATGGTTTACAAAATCAACAAGCTGATCTCTCGTTCTAATTTTCAATACTCTTCCATTCTCGATGTTTGCTAGCGCTTAACGCCAACCTCAGAGGCGTTTGTTGGAGCAGAGCAATTGTGCAATAGTGTGCGTATGCGAGCGCACAATTGAGTCGCAGAACCAAATGTCCTTTGCAGGTTTTTGTTATGCGTTCGCCCTACTTTTAACCTTACTTTAATAAAAACACTAGCCAGTGCCCTTATCAAAACGCGGTGAGTTGAGCTATGGCTCAACTTTGATTAATTTACCATAAATTGAATTGAATAAAACCCAACCATTTATGCGACCTAAATTGTTACCGATTTGGTATCTGTTACCTTGTATCGCTTTAATCAAATGTAGGTATTCATTGCCATTTACCTTACAAAGAACAATATCTCCTTTTTTAAGTTCACTTTCTTCTACTGGCGAAACTGTACAAAGTTGACCTGATTTAATTTTACCTTTCATAGAACCGCCACGAGGTCTAAACGAGACAGTTTCGTTGTTTTTTAACTTTTCAATATAGTGGGAAGCCCATCCCATAATCACTCCTTTATTTTAATGTTGTGACTTACTGTAACCCATAACTTCCGGCTAATCCGCCGGAACGGAATTGATTGTTTTGTGCGAGCGTAGCGGAAAAGCACGAAACGAGCAACGTAGTGGAGACCGGCTTGAGCCGTTTGTTAACACCTGGCTATGAATCATCTTCAAGGCGTTTTCCTAGACCAACAACATTATCGTTGCCATAACCAATTGCAGCATATGCTTGATTAAATACTGAATCGACCAGCCTATCGTAGACGCTTTACTGCTTGTTGATCTGCTGTTTTTCAAATTCGATTGGAGACAGATTATTCGTATAGCCATGTTTCCTAACTGAGTTATAAAACATTTCGATGTAATCGAAAACATCTTGTCGCGCTTCTGCTCGTGTTAAATAGATTCGGCGTTTTATCCGTTCTCGTTTAAGGAGCTGGAAAAAGCTTTCGGCTACGGCATTATCATGGCAGTTCCCGCGTCGACTCATACTGGGCTTTAAGCGGTGAACTTTCAGGAAGTCCTGCCACTCATAGCCCGTAAACTGGCTCCCCTGATCGGAATGAATGAGCACTTCATCTTGCGGTTTACGTCGCCAGACAGCCATCAAAAGCGCATTCAGAACCAGGTCTGTTTCCATTCGTGAATGCATCGACCAGCCCACGACCTGACGGGAATACAGATCGAGAACAACGGCCAGATATAACCAGCCCTCATGGGTGCGGATGTAGGTTATATCGGTTACCCAGAACTTATTTGGTTCAGTTACCTGAAACTGTCGTTGTAGAATATTATCAGCCACATGTGATGGACGCCCTGAGGTTTTACCTCGGTACTTCTTGTAACCGACTTGGGCTGATAATCCATCAAGCTTCATTAACCTTGATACTCGATGCTTACTGCATCGCTCACCCAGATCCTTAAGGTCATGATGGATTTTACGGTAACCATAGACACAACCGCTTTCAAGCCATGACTGCTTGATCAAACCCAGTAACCGCTGATCCTCTTTGGCGCGCGGCGATACTGGATCATGCCGCCAGGCATAGTAACCGCTATGATGAACTTCAAGCAGCTTACACAGAGTCCTGACCGAGTGCTGGTCTCGATGCTGTTGAATAAAGGCGTACCTTACTCGGACTCTCTGGCAAAGTACGCGGCGGCTTTTTTTAAGATGTCACGTTCTTCGGTAACCCGACGCAGCTCTTTCTGGAGCCGCTTAATCTCAACATCCTTCTCGTTCACTTCCTGGTGATGTTCACTGTTGCTGCCGTAGCGTTTAAGCCAGTGGTACATACTATTGGTCGAAACACCTAAACGAAGAGCAACTTCCGCAACAGGATGACCCCGTTCTGTGACTTGCTTAACGGCTTCAATCTTGAACTCTTCGGGAAAACGCTTGGTACTCATGACACCTCCTAGTGGCGTTATTTTAACGCAATAAGATGTCTACTGAAGACTGGTCGATTCATGCTTCATCGAAGAACTTTCTGGGGCGGCGCACACGTCCAACATAGTCCCAGCCAATCTCTTTGACCAGCTTAATCCAGGGTGTTTTAAAACCGGCATCGGTGACAATGATAGGCCTGGTGTTGCCTGGAAGGAGCATCTTAAGCATAGCCAGAAAACGTTGATGAGTACGAGGTTTTTCTTTGGTTTTAATATCATGAACTTCCTCATATAAAGTCAACGCCCTCCCTTCAAATGCAACGGCAGCTCTGATCAAAAAATGTCCTTTTCGTCCATCTAAATCTGACCAGTCTACACTGACGACAGGGCGTCCTTTTCCCGTAAAGACGCGACACATATAGGCATAAATTGAGAGCGATTCCTTTTGTAAGTGAGGGTTTGAAAGCAACCTATCGAAACGTTTGATCCGATGTTTCTCATAGGCTTGAGAATGAATGCCACGCCCAATACTGGTGACAGTACAGAGATTACCTTGTGCCAGGCTCAAGACACATGCAGCTAACGCATTTCGTCGGGTTTTATGCATATGGGGGCAGACAAACGGGATGATTTTGTTCAATATAGTGGTCGCGTTCATAGCTCTGGTGGTAATTTGTTTTTGGCGAAATAATTGATCACCAAGGGCTATGAACGTTCCCTTCTTAAGCTAACTATTTGTTATTTATTGAAAATTCGTGGGGATACCACAGGCTTTGACCCCTTTAATCTGTGACCTCTTTAATCCCAAATACTGACCAGTATTCCCGGCGTCGCGCCAATGAACCGCGACAGCCGTTCGTACAACGGGAAACCTCGTATCCGAGGTGGCCGCCATCGCATACGCATAGTGATATTTATGGCAATACTCTCTCTATACAGTAATCATGTTTTTAAACGCCCTTATAGCACCTAAAGGCCGTAGGGAAGCTCCCTAAAGTGGCTCTGATCGCCTATATGAGATAGCTGATCTAAATACTATACGGAAAAACAAGGAGCGCTGGAATGAAAAGTCAGCCTGATATTATTGACAGAACACCAAAGCCACTTGTTATGTGCTACCTACCAACAGAGATTATAGACAAAAATTTTGGGGTTATACTTCTCATGCTTATATACAAAAATATAGAAGAAAAAATTACAATAGCAGGGATTAAAAAATACAATAACAGAATAGACACATCACTGCTTAGTACAAATATTTTGTAGCTCACTTTATTAACTACAGTTAAAAGAGGTTCATGAACAGCAAATACAAAGAAGCTACAATTACCAGCCCACAACAAATATCTTTTAGCTCGATTTACACTTACAATGGCTCTGGAAGCAAATAACATAGAAGCAACTCCTAGAAGTATGCCAATGTTATGAATATAGCTATTGACCAAATATTCTTTGGTGAAAATATCAATTAAGAGGATGCATGAATAAGAAAGCATCAACAGAATGCCAAATCGATCCAGAGCAAATAAACTCACTTTTCTATGCGCAAAAAATGCACCAGAGTAGAAAAAAAGAAAAGCCGCTACAGATGGAATATAAATTGGCCAAAAATCAAAAAACCAAAGAACAAACATTACTAAAAGAAACAATCTAGGCATTTTATTTAAAACAAGAGAAATCACTGGAGCAAATAACACCATTACCATTAAGTCCCTTATAAACCAGAACTGATATGAAATAGGAAACCTGTCAAAACCAAGTATTGCATTTAAATACTCATAGATACCAAATGTTATTATTGGTTCATTTTTTCCTGAAAAAAACTTTGAGTTACAGGAAGGCATTGCGCTAAAGCGATCAGGAGGAGAGTTAAAATATTCCAGAATAAAAATGGAATAAGCAAAGAGTTTTTTCTAGATTTTATTTTCTTGATGTAATTTCCGACAGATGGGTAAAAATTAAGAAAAAAGAAATATCCAGATAAAAGAAAAAATAGAGGTACGGCAATTCGAGCTATACCTTGAGAAATAAGGTCGCGTATAAATCCAACTAAATAGCCTGAATTTAAAGTACCAACTGCACCATTTGAAAACCCAACTTCTGTGGAGTATGCATGAATAAATATCACCCCTACTATTAGAGGAAACCTCAGTACGCTAAGTCTTTCAGATGATGTTTTATCAATTTTCATTTTTACTCCTTTTAATTAAAATCGCGAATTCGATTCCTAATCTGTGCACATAACGTTGTGCTTTGCGGTTGCTTTGGAGCGCCAGCGGAAAAGCAATCCGAAACAGCGCCTTGTTATGTGTGAACTTCAAAACAAAGCTCCCCGCCCACTATAATATTTACTGAGCCAAAATCACCAGATAGATTAAACCCGGTTTCAGTTTGGCTTAACACGTCAATGTTACCGTAATCAGTTGAGCCATCAGGATCTGTTGTTGAAGACACCAAATTAATAGACTTTAAGCCATTTATACTCTGCACGCCCGTAAACTTTAGCGCGGCTTTGCGATAACAAGTGTACTCACCATTATGGGGTTTAGAGTAATACTCGGAGTCAGGCCAAATACTTGCTTCTAATTCAAAGGTAAGTTCATTGCCGTCGTGTGACCAACTCATAACGAACGAATCGGTTAAATCAATACCTCTGAATATGTCGATTTTAGACCACTCCATGCTTATACTCGCTTACACATAACGCCTCAATCAGCCGACGCGTTAGCGGTCGGATGGATTGATTTGTATGGTTAATTCCGTTCCATTTCAGGGTAAATTGGAGGCCCACCCTCAACGGCCATTGAGGGTCTTTATGCAGTAGCTCGATGATTGGCCGGCTCCTCATACGAGAGACCGATAACAAGTGGGTAGCGCTGCATAACTCCGAAGCAATAACTCGAACAGTCATTGGGGCCTCGAGCCCGCATAGCAAGGCAGAGTCAGCTTATTATGATGAATACGAAAAGTCACATTGAAATCAACGTCGGTGTTGATGTCGGTAAATCGAAACTTGATATAGTCCTTCATCCATTAGATCTCCATTTCTCAATACCCAACGATGATGAACATATTCAAAAGATCGTCCAGGTTCTTAAAACTCATCAGGTTAAACGTATCGTAACCGAAGCTACCGGGCGTTACGAGCACGCTTTTGTCTTTGCCTGCGACAAAGCAGATCTTCCTGTTGTGGTGGTCAATCCCACTAATATCCGACGCTACGCTCAAGCCATCGGCGTACTGGCTAAAACCGATAAAATTGATGCCACAGTGATTGCGCAATTCGCCGCCACTATTCAACCTGATATCAAGCCTATACCCGACAGACAGTCCCGTATAATCAAGGATTTACTTATCCGGCGCACTCAGCTATTAGAGATGCAAACTATGGAGAAAAACCGTCTCCAGATCATGCCAAAGGAGCTGCATTCATCCATCAAAGCCTTACTTAAATCGCTACAAACTCAGATCGAAAAGCTCACTCTGAAACTCGATCAGCTTGTGGCTGAAGTCAAGCACTGGCGCATTAAAACCGAAATACTGACCAGTGTTCCCGGTGTCGGTAAAGTCCTGGCCTACACTCTGCTCAGCGAACTGCCAGAACTTGGAAAACTAAACCGAAAAGAGATCGCCGCCCTGGTCGGCGTCGCGCCAATGAACCGCGACAGCGGTTCGTACAACGGTAAACGTCATATCCGAGGTGGCCGCCATCGCATACGCACAGTGATGTTTATGGCTATGCTCTCTTCGATCCAGTGCAATCCTGTTTTTAAACGCTATTACGAGCACCTGAAGGCCGTAGGGAAGCTCCCTAAAGTAGCTCTGATCGCCTGCATGAGAAAACTGATCGTCATCCTAAATACTATGATGAAAAACGAGGAGCGCTGGAATGAAAAATCAGCCTAATATTATTGACAGAACACCACAGTCACTTGTTAAGTGTTTTTGACATTAAAGTACTCGCTATATAAATCAGATGCATCAGGCCAATAACTGTCAAAAGCATCTAGAGCCCCATGAATACGCGTAATTGCATTCCAGTCATTTTTATCAACTGCATCTCTGCTGAGAGCTTCAAGCGCTAACTTAGTTTCTGGCCACTTAAGCTTATGCATACAAAACTCAATAAGTGGATCGTGACTGATTGATGAGCGCTCGATACACCTAACAAACTCGTCGCTAAACTTACCCCTTAAACTTTCATTCTCTGAAACTAGCTTAAGCAAACTTTCACCAAACGGGATAACGTCTGGGAAATTTGACGTTTCATCAAGCTTCTTTTCGCAGGCTTGAATAATTTTACAAAACTCTTCGAATGGCTTCATATTGATGACACTTAACGCCTTTGTAATAGGCATTTTTTGTGTAGTGGAGTTTTGCAGTAAAGTGGCGAAGCCACCGCAAAACGGAGCGTAGCAAAAAATGTCCTATTGACAAACTTGTTAGGCTTTTTCACACCACAGACTCCAAACATCGTTTACTAATTTAACATACCTATCACGAGAACCAGCCGTATCCTCCCCAAACCAAACAATAAACTCTTGATGTATGATATCTAAGACATCAGTTTCATTATTTGCAGCTGGAAGCCTAGATATTACTGTTCCTGCTTCCGGGTCATACTCATCGGCATTCGTTTCAAAGTTGATCTCAATTGGATCATGCTTGAACATTAAGTCTGATACAGCTTTAAAGAGCTCAGGCTGCTGCTCTTTGATTTCTTTGTAAATATTTTGGAGAGCCTTGTTCTTCCGATTTATCCGTGACCTCCACATATAGAGAGCCACAAGTATGAAGCTTACAATTAATATGATTAATATCTGGTACATACTCAGTGAAGCCTAACGCTTTTAGCAGCGGCGAGCGTAGCGAGTCCAGCCCACGGGTGCTTTTCCGTGGGCGATGCTGGCTAAACTTGTTAACTGCATTTTATTTCGGGACCATCTGAAATTCACAGACCCACTCGACTTTTTGAAAATAGAGCCAACAAAAAATAAAAATAATTAAACCAATACAACAACCTATAGACGCTTTGCGCCACAATAAACCCCTAGCCATAAGAAATTTTTTGGGCATTGCGACCTCCCAGAGGAAAGCTTGCCAAAGAGTAGGCTTAATTGGATTTTGCTTGAAACTATCGATGACATTTTTATCCATTCTATAGATCGCTATATTGCCAAAGAGGATGAGGAAGACAAAAAAGCCAAGCAAATAGTCTTCGATATTTATACAGTCCAATACCATTCCTTTTGACAGTTAACGCCCGCGTAATAGGCGCGAGCTTGAGAGCGTCCTAATTGACGCGTTTGTTATGTGATTTGTCACTTGCCACTCGAGACCATTGAGAATTTTCTTTTGATATTAGACTTTCAATACGCTCAACAAGAGAGTTTAAAGCGCCATCTCTGTCATATGGTTTACAACTGGTAAGGAACAAGTATTTTTCGTGCCTGAGAGTTTCGCAAGTTGTTCTGTAAGTCAGCCAGTTTTCCTGGTGCTTATTTAAACCAGACAATCCTGCACAAATGGCTATTATCATACCCAGAGCACCAATAACCACCTGACCATATGCAATAGAATCAGACATGCCAGCAAGGAAGGGAATTATCGCAGCGCAGACTATTTCTGTTATACGTAATGATTTATACCATCTTTGATTATACTGACTTTTATTATCATACCACTCTATCTGTTTTTCTAGACGATCAGCGATGTAGTTTTCTTGGTCCATTTCAAAGCCCATTGATATAACTCCCAGATTCCGCCGACAACTGCTTCATTATTCCAGCCCGCTAATAGTTTGATTTTACGCAAATGCACTTTCTTTAATTATCTTTTGAAAAGCGCGCTCTCCCGCTTTTCCTGACTTTGATATTGCCCCATAGCTCAAGGGTTCTGGAAGTTCTCTAGGAACATTGTCATCAATATTTATCGTAAACCTCTTGTCTGCAACTTCATTCTCTGACATAACCAACAACGACCGAAGTTTATTTTTTCTACAGATCTCGTCTAACTCCCACTGCATCTGATCGGAATAGTCAGTAGCATCAAAGAATATAAGGTCGACATTCTCAATAGCAGCGGACACAGCTGCTTTCCAATCCTCATCCGAAACACGATATATTCTCTTCCCAGACAAAAAGTCAGATATAGATGATTTTGAAACTCGATCACACTCGCTTTCTATCTGAGCTGCTAAACGATCATGTTTCAAAACAGTGTACCCAGATCCTATCAGTTTTATCCTTTTTAAATTTAATACAAAATGAATAATCCCAGAAAAAAACATAACCAAAGACATAAGAAATAGAAACGGTAAAAAATATTCTGATATAAACCAACTAGGTATAAATATTTTTTGGGATATCAGTTCATAGTTAAATATAACGTTAATCCAAATAAATGCGAACAAAATCAGCATGGATATTGGAAACAAAATAAATACAAGAATATCAAGACCTAGTTTAATCTGAGATTGTTTTCCTGATAAAGAAGATGAATCAACTTTAGTATCCGCTAGCGTTAAAATCCTGATATCACTTATAGATAGCCTTTCAAACATGCGAGACAACTTGAATCCCGCTTCAGGTTCAACATGAAATCTTCGAAGCCAAAGTCCAGTCACCATTGGAGTGCAGCAGGAGTAATACGCGCGTAAAGATAAACCAACTAGTAGAAATGAAGTAAAAGCCAAAGCTAGCCATTCGTTGACAAAAATATTAAAACTGAGAAATATATAAGGCCAAGCTACAGTAAATGCAGTTACGATTAAAACTACCCAAGCTACCCCCAAGATTCTAAATATAAATTGCTTACTCAGAATATTTTTTTGGGGATATTTATTGACAACACCCTTGGAAAGCCAAACACCAGAACCTGCCATAATAATAGTAGCTACACCTAAAAAAGAGACTATAAAATCGTTTGTCATAACTAATATCCATCTTGAGTACATGGCTCGATGATCCATCCAAATTCCATCAGCTATTGTTTCATTATAAATACTATTTTTTGACGTTTCACATAACGCCTTTAGCAGCGGCGAGCGTAGCGAGTCCAGCCACAGCGTGTTTTTGCTGTGGCGATGCTGGCTAAACTTGTTATGTGGTTACATTGCACTTTGCTACCTAACCCTTTTACCAATGAATTTAAAATAAACAAAGTAACTGCTGAAAAGTAAACATAGTAAATGCAAAAACATTTCCAGCTCTGTTAGTAAGTATGAGGCTTCCCCATTGCTTGGCACAAGCCAATGCATAAATGGTACAGGACCAATAAAGCCTTGGTACATCCAAGCTCGCCACCACAATAGCGCAGCACCATAGGAAATTACGATTGCAAACAGAGCAATAATAGTTTTTTTCGAGTTAATTCTCATCGTACTTTCTTACACTGGTGTTCCCCACAAAAAGTAGACAGTTATTTAGGCCACTAACGCAGCCTGTTCTTCGAACACAACCGGACTTAGGTTGTCATTCGCCGAATGTCGTTTTTTGCGGTTATAAAATATTTCAATGTATTCAAAAATACCCGCCCTGGCATCCTGAACGCTACTGTAGTTCTTCGCGTAGATAAGCTCTACTTTCAACCGACTAAAAAAGGATTCCATCGGCGCATTATCCCAACAATTACCCTTTCGACTCATACTCAACTCTAGCCCGTTTGAACGCGCAAAGTCGATATATTTCTGAGCTCGGTATTGCGTGCCGCGATCTGAGTGAAGAACTAAACCCGGTTTTACTTTTCGCCTCATAAGAGCATCCTTTAGCGCCGTCGTGACCAACGTTTCCGTCATCGACTTATCCAGTGACCAACCTACTATTCTGCGTGAATAAAGATCCATTACCGTTGCTAAATACAACCATTGATTCTCAACCCAGATATAAGTGATGTCCGTTGTCCACTTTTCGTTCGGCGCTTGCGCTTTAAAGTTTCGCCAAAGTAAATTGTCCGAAACGTTCAGCATCGTCAGACTGTGATGACGATAATTGAAGCCTTTACCGTTCCTTGCCTTGATATCAGCGGCTTTCATGATACTTGCAACATAATTCACTGAACACGAATAACCCAGCTCGGTAAGCTCCCTCGCGATGCGACGCGCACCGTAGCGCGCTTCAAACTCCTCAAACGTTTCTTTTATTCTGGCACCCATTTGCTGACGACGGACTGAGCGCGGACTCGGCCCTCTATGACGCCAACGTGAATAACCACTACGACTAACACGCATGGTCCGACACATTAACGATACAGAGTATTGGCCTTCAAACTCGCGAATGATTGCGTATCTTACGTTTGGTTTTTCGCAAAATACGCAGCTGCCTTTTTTAAGAACTCCATCTCCTCTTGTAGGCGTTTATTTTCGCGACGCAGACGACGAAGCTCTTCGCTTTCCTGCTTGGAGTAATCCACACCGTCAACCGCGTTAAACTGCTTATCCGACAAACGAGTGAATTGGCGCTTCCAGTTGGCGATTTGTTGGGAGCTGATGCCCAGCTCTTGCGCGACTTGTGCCTGAGTGACGCCAGGTTTTTCAGAACGTTTAACCGCCTCTCGGCGAAACTCTTCAGTACATGATTGGGTCTTTTTACGTGCCATGTGAGCACCTCCACTTTCAACTAATTATAGCTATAGAAAGTGTCTACAAGTTGTGGGGCACTCGGACACATAACGCCCGCATTTGCGGCTGGTTTGGAGCGCAGCGGAAAACCAGTCCGACAACATGCGCTTGTTATGACTCAAGGCTATTTACAAGAGCTAGAGCATCCGACCAACTGGTATTATCTTCTATGAGCCTTTTTATCAATGCGCGATTGGATGCTACAACTGATGGCCAACGCTTTTTCCAAACCTTGTAAGCATGCCAGGAATATCCAATGTAATACTCTTTTCGCATCGTAGTCATTGACCGAAGAGTTGCTTCCAAAAACTGTTCTTCAATTGAAGTCCCTTGAATATCCATTATTGATGCAAGGTACACTAACCAACCTGCAAGGTGCTCGTATTGTTCCCAAGCGTTATGCTCTAAAGTAAGCTCTCTCTTTGACTCAATAACTTCACCCAGCATTTCGACAACTCTTGCATCATTGAGACTCAACCCCTCAGCAGATAGCGAAGAAATGATTCTGTAGAATTAGTCATCTAACTTCAAAAAGGCTTCTTTAAAGTGAAAGCCGTCATGTACAACTTTCCTTATGCTCCTCAATGAGCGCTCAGTGATTCCAGCTACCTTCGGTATCTTATTATTTAACTTTCGAAAAAAAGCCTCTGTATTAATTTTATCAATAACCCGAATACCATAGCAGTGTGAATAGTAATCTTTTACGTGTTGATCTACAGCAGACCTAGAAACTAAAAAAATATTGGAACCAATCACATGACTCTTAGAGAAACCTTTGTAATCGCTGATTATTGCCTTTAAGTTAGTATCACCAAGTGAGTAACCCAAAATTACTACCGTATTTTCATGCAGTACCGTACTCAACTTTCTTGAAAAATAAGAATCGCTGTTTATAAACCTGAAATAATCTTCAGATGTAACCACCATGTTCTCAGGGGAGTCTACTGAACCATGCACATGGTAAACCTTTACATTAGCAGAGGACCTAGGTATAGGCCTTCCAGGTGTAATCGATTGATAGCTATTCTCACCTGTCAGCTTTTCAGCCAGCTTGTCGTAATTTGTAGTGATGACCCTAAAAGACCTATTAGAGAAAAACTCTTCAATTTCATCAATTTCATCAATTTCATCAATTTCATCAATTTCATCAATTTCATCAATTTCATCATCAAGGTCTATTTCCCCTATTAATTCGGCTATCTCTTCATGGATATTTTTACCAATAGCAGAAAGCTTTATTGAGATAACCTGAGCAGCCTCCTCTAAACTAAGTTGCGCTGGTTTATCATCAGGAAATAGAGATTCCTTGATTTCTTCTGGATTCGGCAATAGGTCGCATAGCCCTCCCAATAAGCCCTGCCAACTTGGTGCTTGATTATCAGAAACAGCTTTAGAAAATCCGGTACCAGTAAACAGGCATAATCTATTTGTTGCGGCTGCATATGCGATTTCGAAATACTCGCTCAACATACCCTCCTTTAGTCATAACGCTTCACATCACCGGCAGCAAAGAGTAGAGCGAGGAACGAGCGCCGCTTTTTGCTGTCCGAGTGGATATGATTGTTATGCCAGTTTAGTTTTTATCTTTGATAATACAACATCAAACGATTCAGTAGCGTAGTCTTTTTCTGAAATAGAATTATCATTAATTTTACGAATAATCTTAACCGCATCAGCCCGCACCAAAACAGATGTAATTTGGTCTACAAATCGCGCACCATCTAACTCTAAAGCTTTTAGGAAAAATGGAAGAGAATGCTTTAGGCGCTCATTATTTTCTACTGGCCCAATCAGTTGTTCATCAGAATCTCTTACGTACCCACGATTCAATATTTGAATAGCTAAGTTAATAAATCTTGAGCCATCTTCTGGATCAGCAATGATTCCTTTCTCCGTATTCTCATATGCAAGCTCATACTTGCCTAAGTCATCTAAGAAATCCCCATAAAAAACATATGTAGTGTCGTCGTCTGGATGTTTTTCTATAGCATCTTGATATGCATTATCTGCTTCATCATGTTTTCCCTGTTTTGCGTATGCTTTTGCCAAATTCCTTAGTAAAGTGCTAGTTTCTATGCCACTTGCTATTGCTGATTTTGCAATAATCTCAACCCATTTAACCTTATTCATACGGAAATAAAAATTAAAGAGCAGGCCAAATCCTCGTTCTTTTTCTCGAGTTATATTAGCTATTGTTGGTCCTTCTTCCGTATGTGATATGCCTAAATATTGTTCAATTAAGATACGGCCACGAGTTTGATACACTTTATTTGGCGAATCATCATAAGCATCGATAAGTGATAAGTGGATTTGATCAGTATTAGGATAATTCTTTGATGCAAGCTCTAAAACAGCTCGCCTATGGTCCAGCAGCCTTTGACCGCGACACATATTTGCCACTGACATAAAATCATTCTCAGACAAATATGGACTTTTTAATACGACTCTAAGTTTTTTTAGAAATAACTCCTCACCGCCTTCTTCTAAAGATGTTTTTAATTGCAATAAGGCATTTTCACCCGTAGAAAGCCGTATGTTGTCAGCCTCATCTAAGAGCTTATCTATATCAAGTTCTTCATTTAATTCCCTATATTTCTCACTAGGATCAAGCTCATATATACGGGACTGCAGAGAACTATTCTGTTCTTCAAGTGAATCTGTTCGCTCTTGAAGTTTTTCAATCTGTTCTTTTAATGAGGTATCACCAGCAGAAAGAATATTCATTGGAAGGTCAGAAAGTGCATCATGCACAGGATTATCTGACCTTTCCGGACTACCCTCTCTCTTTCTAATAGAGTCAGATATCAATTCAATTGCATTTGAAATATCAGCTAATTCTGTGCTGTATTCTATAGCGCGGTAATTCTTTATATCGAACGGAATATCATGATTAGCATCGATAATATGAACAGTTCCGCTTTTTCTAAATGCGTGCCTAATACCCAGCTCAAAAAAAACATTGGCATTCGCTGAAGTAAGATCCGCAACTACCATATCAGCATTCGCCAAGTCATTAATAATGTCGTGCGTTATATTGCCAGGAGCATTCTCGATATCGCTTCTTTTTGCTTTATACCCTGCTTTTTCTGCTGCAGGTACAATAATGCTATTATAAACACCTGTATAGCGTTTCCGTGCCACCTCATCATTTCCACCATAAGGCATTATTACAAAACATGTTTTTTTATTAGTCATTAAAGCTTCCTCCATTGAAGGCATAACATTTTAATACTACGCCGGCGCATATGCATGCCGAGTGAAATTGACTAAAGGGATGATAACTATCAGATAGTAACGAGGAATTTATGAACATCGCGATCTCCTTTAAGATAAAAACGAGAATGCGCATATGCATTCCTTACCCGGCGTAGTATCCCACCAGCATTTTTAACCTATCCCTTTGTTTTTATTATGTTTTGCAAAAAATCTAAGCAGCAAAACGAGCCTTCTGTAACGATTAAATGAGCATAACCGTTGGACAGAATAAAATAAACTGTATATATATACAGGAATGCATAATTTTCAAACGGAGGTGCGTTATGCCTAAAAGCCCTTTTCTAGAGCGGGTTCGCAAAGAGATTCGATTGCGCGGCTATAGTATACGAACTGAAAAAACCTATCTTCTTTGGATCAAACGCTACATCTTGTTCCATCAAAAAAAACACCCTGCAGAAATGGGCGCTGTGCAGGTAACAGCTTTTTTTATCCTGGATGGCTAATGAACAAAATGTCTCGATTAATACTCAAAAAACCCACTCAACGCCTTAGCTTTTTTGTACCACAAAATTCTTAAGATTGAATTAGGAGAACTGGGCTTTGACCAGGCTACTCGTCCCAGAAGGCTGCCTGTCGTGTTAACTCCGTCGGAGGTCAGTTCAACTCTCAACCAGATGGAAGGTCGTCACAAACTCATATTTTCACTGCTTTATGGAAGCGGACTGCGTATTACAGAGTGCCTGCGGTTGCGCCTTCAGGATATTTGCTTTGAACGTAGGTCGTTATTGGTACGCGATGGGAAAGGAAGCAAAGACCGTCAAACCATTTTAAGCCGCAACCTATTTTCAGAGATAGAGGCACAAATGGATAAAGCGTTGAAAATTCAACAGGAGGACAATCGTCAGGGTTTAGGTCCCTCTCTGCCATTTGCGCTTGATAGAAAATACCCAAACGCCTTTCGCCAACCCGGGTGGATGTATCTTTTCCCCTCTAACAACTTATGTCCTCATCCACTTTCCGGGCAGGTATGTCGACATCACTTGCATGATTCCGGACCTCGAAAAGCGTTAAAGCAAGCGGTTGCTAAAACCGACATCCGCTTCAAACGTGTGAGCTGCCATACCTTCAGACATTCGTTTGCTACCCACCTGATAGAGGCTGGCAGGGATATCAGGACCGTACAGGAACTCTTAGGCCACAGCGATGTTAAAACCACTCAGATCTACACGCATGTGATTGGAGAACACTATGCAGGTACATCAAGCCCTTTAGATTTACTATAAAAAAACGCGCCCAGAGGCGCGTTCTTAGCATTCAAAACCGAATCAGGATTTCTTCACAAACTTGGTCAGAATCACAATGCGGGTGCCATTGACACGGCCTTCGATATGTTCTGCGTTATCCTGCACCAGTGAGATACCGCGAACCGCAGTGCCCCGCTTGGCGGTGAAGCCTGCGCCTTTCACATCGAGATCTTTAATCAGCACGACGTTATCGCCAGCTTCCAGAATGGCGCCATTGCTGTCGCGGTGAATCACTTTTTCAGAATCATCCAGATGGTCACCGGTAGCTTTCGCCCAGATTGACGTTTCATCATCCAGGTACATCATGTCCAGCAGATCCTGCGGCCAGCCTTCGCTGCGCAGACGGTTAAGCATACGCCATGCAACAACCTGCACAGCCGGTGCTGGATTCCACATGCTGTCGTTCAGACAACGCCAGTGGTTAGCATCCATGGTTTCTGGGTTTTCAATCTGGCCTTTGCAGGTGGCACACACCAGTACAGAGTCATCGACGCCACCCACTGAACCCGGCGGCACTTCGTATACGCTCAGGTTATCAGTCGCGCTGCACAGCTCACATTTAGATTCGCTGCGGTCCCGTAGGGCTTGTTCTGTACTCATGATCACTCCAGTAGTTTATTCATGACAATTAGTCACGATACCTCTGCCAAATGGCAGCAAGATTAAAGACGATGTTGTAAAGTCGCGCATTGTACCAGAAGATTAGCGCATCAGGTCAGAAGACGACGATAAAATTTCAGTTCAGATTCAAGACTGTGAAGCTGATTTTCCGCCTGACGAAAGCCGTGTTGCTCTTCAGGATATAGATGATATTCAACGGGAACTTTATTGCTCTTCAGGGCGCTGACCATTACCTTTGTCTGCTGTGGCACCACCACCCGGTCTTTGCCCCCCTGAAAAAAGATCATCGGGCATGTAATCTGCTCGGCATGTTCCAGCGGACTACGCTGGCGGTAGAGATCAGCAGTATTTTTGGGATCACCAATCAGCCAGTCAAGATAGTGGCTTTCAAACTTATGGGTATCCTTCGTCAGCGCTAGCGGATCACTGACACCATAATAGCTAGCCCCGCCTTTAAACCGGTCACTGAAGGTCAGCGTACAGAGGGTCGTATAACCGCCAGCGCTACTGCCTCTGATAAAGACATTATCCGCGTCGATCAGGCCTTCCGTCGCCAGGTAATCCACTGCGGCCTCAGCATCCTGCCAGTCGGTCTGCCCCCAGCTTCCCGCTAAGCGTAAGCGATAATCCCGTCCATAGCCGGTGCTGCCGCGATAGTTAAGATCAACCACGGCGAAACCGCGACTGGTCCAGAACTGAATTTTGGGGTTATAAACGGGATAGGTGGCTGCCGTGGGGCCGCCGTGACTGAACACAATCAGGGGTGGTTTTTCTTTGTTATCAGCGGGTGGTTGCGGCAGATAAAGAAAGCCGTATGCTGTTTCACCGGCTACCGGATAGCTCACTGGTTGTGGCTGAACGGGTTTCAGCGCAGGTTGTGAACCGCCTGCGATCACGGTGATGTCGGTGCTCGTTTCTGGCCTGCACTCAAGGATCGCGGGCGCCCGGTCATTTGCCGCAGCGATGCAGTAAATCCTGCCCTGAAAACAGCAGAGATGACGGAACAGAACATAGTGCTCCGCCAGCCTTGTCTCCACTATTTTCTCATCATCTGTCTCTGAGCCGATCACTAAGCGCCCTTCTCCCTGCTCCATATAACAGGCAACCCAGCGGTGGTTATCCAGCTGATCCCAGGTCGACACGCCCAGCTGCCACTGGGGAATACCGAAATCGTTAGACCGGGACCAGACCGGCCGGACAATCCCTGATTCTGATACTGACTGCGCCCCTCCTTCTGTTAAACCGGACTCAGGCACTTCGCCTTCACTATTCTCCTCATCAAACAGATAACGGTATAAATTCCACCAGCCACTTTTATCGCTTATGGCAACCAGTGCGTTATCCTGAAGAAACCTTGGCTGCTGAATGGATTCCTCGGTTACCTCTCCTGCGACAATACGATGGTCAATTAAAGATCCGTCTGTATGGATGTTGGCGCGGTTGAGCCGGGTGCTCACCCAGGGCATATGCGGGTGATTCCAGCTTATCCAGGCTAGCTGGTGACTATCGTGACTGAGTGTCGGTGATGCATAGAAATCATCGCCCTGCGCCAGCATGCTCACCTGCCCGCTGACAATATCAACGGCCACCAGGCGGTGACAGGGTTGTGTCGGATCGTCAGTGGCTTGTTCCTGAACGGCGAGAAGACGCTGAAAATGCGGATCAAACAGCAGATCGCCATAGCGGCAGTCGGGGGTATCGGTGAGTTGTCGAGGCGGCTGTAGAGTGCTTTGCAGCCAGATCTGCTGATCAGAGGCATTCACAAAAGCGACCTGCTGACCGGCTACACACCAGCTTTTGCCTCCATATTCATAAACGCCACTGCGGACACTAAAGCCCGGTGGCGTCAGGCAGTGAATCTGGCCATCCCAGCTGCGTTGAATCAGAAGGTTCCGCCCGCCATCAGCAGGCCGGTACTCTACCCAGAAAAGACCCAGATCACAGGCGTGCAGCTGACCATATTCCAGCCCGGCTGCTACGGCATCGGCGGCACTGAGAGAGGATTCAAAAAAACCATAACGGGTCATATCAGGGAGACTTCCTCACTAACGATAGAAGCCTTCAGGCTAGCATATCCGCCTTTGATGAGCACCGTTTGTAACGATCAGCACGGCTGATCAGCGCGCTTATTTCATAGAAGCAGACCCTGGGGCGGAAGCTAAACCTCAGAAGCAGGAGACAGTTCTTGAAGGAGGGGTTGTACGAAACTGCGCTGCACCTGAGGCTTAACTCCATAAAATAGCAGCATGATCGTCTTATGGCTTTGCCGTCCGAAGCGGGACCTGGCAGCCCCACCCCATGCAACGATCAGCTGCTTTTATTGGAAGCGTTTAATCACCTCCAATATGGATCAAAACTGAGTGGTATAGGTCGCCACTAAGCGGTTTTCCATATAGCCATCAGTAAAGCTCTTCTTGATGTCGATATTCTGCCATTGCAGTCCAAGGCCCTTCAGCATCGGATTCTGGAACTGATAGCTGAGCACGAAATCACGCTCTGACTGCCAGGCATTGTCATCGATTACCGCACTACCAGGACCACCGGCATGAATATCAATATCGGTACCTTTTATATACTGGGTGAACAGATTCAGGCCCGCTGCACCCGCTGCCGTAAAGTCATAGCCGTAGCGGATTCCCATCGACTTTTCATCCGCGTTAATAAACGCAGCATTACTCCAGTGCAACAGGAACGGCTGAGGCACATAACCATTCAGTGTTGGGAAGAACCAGTCGCTATCCATCTCCTGATAACTAACGGCAAGCATATGACTACCACTGGTAAAGGTTAAACGGGCACCTAACGCACTGCCATCAATCGAACCGTACAGGGCTTTACCTTCATCCTGGTTATCAAAGTAACGGACATCGGTTTTCATATTGATACTGTCGGTCAGCGCCATCTTATGCTCGATACCAAAATAGTTCTGGGTGTAGATATCTTTCAGATTGCCATAAAAGTAGGTGGCCGACAGCGCATCTGATAGCTGATAGGTGGCACCGGCAAAATCCAGTCCATCGGAACGCTTACCGTTGAAATTAGGGTAGAGGTACATCTTCTCTTTATCGGACGAGTTGCGGGTTACCACTTCCCAGAAACGGCCAAGGGTCAGCGACAGACCGTCGATCTCATCAGACTGTAACACTGCACCTTCATAGATAGTGTCCAGCTGACGACTGGTATCATCCCAGGCAACCGGCAGGTGGGGTCGGTGATCACCAATTTTAAGTTCGGTCTTAGAATATTTCAGTTTAAGGGTGACACCGGCACGACCATAATCATCCTTCGCTTCCTGAGCTGAAGTATCATAAGGCAGAGTGCCATCATTACCCTCAGAGTGAAATTTATAGGCTTGCTGACCTGATGCATCCAGGCCAACCTGAATAGCGGTATCGGTATAGCCCGAGAAATACTGTACGTCGATGCCCTGTGACCAGCTGCCTACATCTGGTGTCGTGCCATCAAAATCGCGATTCAGATAAAAGTTTCGCAGATCTAACCGCACTACACCGTCCTCAACAAAACCTGCATACGAAATGGCAGGGATAACGCTGGCTATTGTCGTTAGCAGCATTCCGGATTTAATGATATTACTTCTCTTCATAAAGTATCTTCCCTTCTTGTAGATACAGGTTTTTTAAACTCTCCGTCCGTTCAATATGTGCGTCTTAAATGAATTCCTTATCTGCTGACAAATCCTTTCACTCTGGCAAAGCCAGTTATCAATAACAGAGAGATCGAATTAAAACTAAGGTATATTCGACAACACACCAAAACAGCCAACTACTGATTAACGCATGAAACTAAAAACAAGTTTCAACCGTTAAAATCGGATAAATCACTTTCAAACCGAGCGTCAAAACAATAAGACAAACATCTCATTTCAGAGTTATGACGAAGTATATGCAGCTATCTCAGACGTTTCGTCTTTTTTTGAAATTATCTCTATTTGATAATTCTGTCAATTTTTTATTTACATATTATAATTTTAATGTCATAAATCTCATATATTCAAAATACAACACCAGAAGCGATTAGTGAGCACATATACAACTCTGTTACATATCTATGCCATATCGCCCAATAATGATGCGAAAAAGTTTGTACAAGCCAATAACATTAATTTAGTGAACAAAAACAGATCATATATATTAAAAAACGAAATAAACCAGATAAATAAATAACAATTTACTTACATTTTATTAACAATTTAATTAATAACGCACAAGAAAAGTGCGCCTGTATAAAAACCAAAACCTATGCTGGGGTGACATTAAGTAACCCTGAAAATGACGGAGAAACATTGATGATCATGAAAAACTTCACAAAAGCCTGGGGGTTCTCACTAACTCTCGGAACAATCGCTCTGGTCGGAGCGGTACACGCCGATGAAGGCCCCATCAAGGTTGGCTCACTGGCAACATTATCTGGCGCAATGACCCTGCCTGAATCACCGGAAGCAGCACGTGCAGTGTTTGATCGGGCCAATAAAGAAGGCGGTATTCAGGGCCGGAAAATTGAGTTTATCGTCCAGGACGATAAAGGCGATGCCGGCGCGACAGCCCAATCCGGCCGCGAACTGGTCGACTCTGAACAGGTTGTAGCATTTGCCGGGTCTGCCAGCCTGCAAGACTGCGGTGTTAACTCAAACCTTTATGACCGGCGCAAAGTTCTCTCTATCCCCGGGGTTGCCGGCGAATTCAGTTGTTATAAGAAAAAAGCTTTTGCGCCGGTTAGTGTAGGACCGGCCCGGGGAACTCTGGCATCACTCTACTTCGCATCGGAAGTCATCCACAAAGACAAAGTCTGTGCCTTCCTGCTGGGCATTCCATCCCACAGCGCAGGAAACCAGTGGGCGGTTGATGAATACAAAAAACTCACAGGCAAAGAGCTTCACCTGCTGGATACCAGTGTGCTGCCAAACGATGACATGACTCCCCATGTGCTGCGTGCGAAAGCCGCACAGTGCGACTCGATCGTATTTTCCGGTGCCGAGCAGATGGATCTGGCCTGGCTGAAAGCGATGCAGATGCAGGACTTTACCGAGGCGACTGCCGTGTTCATGACACCCGCATATACCTCAGGATTTGCGGCAACCACCAGAGACTACCCAGGCGAGGTTTACGCCAACTCAGAGTATGAACCGTTTCTGGGTGACAGCGAGTCACTCAATGACTGGCGTGCACTGATGAATGAGTCAGGCGTCAATCTGTCATCTTTCGCTCAGGGTGGTTACATCTCTGCCACCCTGCTGCTGGAAGCGATGAAAAGGATTGAAGGCCCGATCACCCGGGAAAGCGTGACCGCAGCGCTGCGCAGTTCAACCGGTGATAAAGCACTGACAAACCCGATGATGGGACTGCCACTGGATGTGGCGGCTAAGGCCGACCATATCTCTAAGTCTGCTACCAAGTTTGTGAAACTTGTCGACGGTGACTGGGAAGTTGTGACACCAGACTTTCTCGTTATCCAAACCCGGTAATGGTTAAGGTGCGTTCTCTGGTTGGCGGCTTCATCACCCAATAACCGTTTGAGAACGCACCGCTCTGTTAGCTGACGTCGACATGGTGAAGGAGGTGCTCTGACACCATCAGGACAGCGGCAATGTGAGTTACTTTTTATTGTTTCAACGGTTTCATCGAGGAAAACTATGTTAGATATTCTGGCCTCGGGTCTTGTTATTGGTGCTGCTTACGCATCATTAGGGTTATGCATTACCCTGTTATCCCGTATGGGCGGGGTCGTCAATTTCGCGCAGACGGCCATAGGGCTGCTCGGCAGTTATCTGTTCCTGGTGCTGTCTGATACCCCGCTGCCACTCTGGCTGGCGGCACTGGCGGGCATTATTTGCAGCGCGCTGGTTGGCGCATTTTCCGGTGCCATTATGTCGCGCTGGTTTCATGACGCCGATGTCGGTACCCGTTCATCGGTTGCTATTGCGATGATGATTGGTTACCTCTCTATCGGTACCCGACTGTTTGGCGATAGCCCACGTCAGGCACCTGATCTGTTCGACAGTCTTGGTTTATCCCTGGGTGCAGTCAACATCAGTGGCGGCCTGGTTGTTTCACTGATTGTCTCCATCCTGATGGCAGCGGGATTGCACTACTACATCAACAACACTCATACCGGCACCCGGCTGCAGGCTTTTGCAGCCAAACCGGTTACCGCAGAGTTGATCGGCATCCCTTCTGACCGGCTGACGATTATGATCTGGTCTCTCGCGGGTGCGATGTCGGCACTGGCATTGTTAATCATCATGACCTCCTCTGCCCGTAATGCTAATTATGCATCACTGAGCCTGCTGATTATTCCGGCACTCTGTACCGCCCTGATCGGTTCGTTTCACGGGTTTTATCTGACCCTGTCTGGCGGTTTGTTACTGGGCATTCTGGAAGCGGCAACTTTGTCCTCACCAACCACCGCCCCCTATGCCCAGACAATCTACCTGCCGGTTATTGTACTGATTCTTCTTTGGACAAAACGTAAGGATAAATGGGATGGTCAACGTGCTTAAACGATATGGTCTTCAGGGCGAGATAGCATTGCTGTTACTGGCAATAGCGAGTTATTGGCTGTCCCCCTACTACGCCTATATTTTTACCTCGGTGCTGGTCACTGCGATCACCTGCCTGAGTATTGGGGTCACCACCGAACGGGCAGGCATTATCTCCCTCTGTCAGGTGGGTATTAGCGGTGTTGCTGCCTGGGTCACGCTCTATCTGGGGTTTAATTTCCCTCAGCTTCCAGTGGTATTGATTCTGCTGCTAAGCGGCATGGCCTCGGCGTTTATCGGTCTGTTGCTGATTCTGCCAACATTAAGGGTACGGGGGATAAATCTGGCGATCATCACTCTGGCTTTCGCCCTGACGATCAACATTGTACTCACCCGGATTGAGTTTCCTGGGCTGATGGAAGGTTACAGTTTTGAGTTGCCGGAATGGCTTTATGATGAGTATGCCTACCTGCTGTTTACCATCGCTGTCACAGCATTTCTCAGCCGGATGATCGTCTGGATTGAACAGATCCCCTTTGGTGCGGCCTGGTTTACCATTCGTTACAGTGAACGCGCTGCCGCATCACTGGGTATCCATGTCTCTGTCAGTAAAGTCAGTGCCTTTACCCTGGGTGCCTTTATAGCCGGTATTGCAGGCTCTTTGTTGGCAATGCAGCTTGGCAGCGTCACCGCCAACAACTTTCTTCCCTATGGATCACTGCTTATTTTTGCCCTCGCGATTCTGGCTCACTCGCGCTTTCTGGCTGGCGCGCTGATTGCCGGTATGCTGACCTGGTTCACACCCCAGATTCTGAGCCTCTTGGGCCTGGGTGAATGGAAAGACATTGCCGACCTGATCTTTGCCGTCGGTGCGATCTACGCGCTGACTAAGCATAACCAGAAAACGGCGCCCCACAAGGATGCAACCTCAGCCGTTGCGGTTAACAACAGCACCACTACGCTTTCTACCCCGATGGTTCGTTCTACCGCCAGCACCCTGACGCTGAAAGATATCAGCCTGAACTATGGTGCAGTAAAAGCACTGGACAGCGTTAACTTCTCGCTGAAACAGGGCACTGTCACCGGTCTGGTCGGGCCAAACGGGGCGGGCAAATCTTCTCTGGTGGATGTCATCAGCGGTTTTACGCCCATTAAGGGGGGCAACATCAACATCGATACAAACCCACTATCCTCACTCCCCGCATACCAACGCGCCCGCATGGGACTACGCCGTACCTTTCAGCAAGGCCGCGCCGTGCCTGAGCTGACGATACGACAATATGTTCACCTGGCGGCACGTAATGCCTATGACGTCCACCTTCTGGACGAGATACTTGAGCTGTTGGGCTGTCCGGATAAAGACACCCTGATCGTTCAGGTGGATGTGGGTACCCGGCGTCTGGTGGAGATCGCGGGCGCACTGATGTCCCGCCCCCACATTCTCCTGCTGGATGAACCCGCCGCGGGTATGAGCACGATGGAGTCCGACCGGCTTGCCAGTGTCATCCGGCAGATTCCGCAACTGTTTGGCTGCAGCGTGTTGCTGGTTGAGCACGATATGGCACTGATCCGCTCCGTCTGCAGCGACCTGATCGTACTTGAGTTTGGCAAGGTAATCGCAGCAGGTCCCGTGGAAGAGACTCTGCAGATTCCTGAAGTTGTAGAAGCCTATCTGGGAGCAGCATGATGAAAGGGTTAGAGATTAAAAAAATCTGTATCGAGCGCAGCGGAGCCGAGATAGTTCGCAATCTGTCTCTTGAGATTCCCAGTGGCGAGGTAACCGTCTTACTGGGGCCCAACGGCGCCGGTAAAAGCACACTGTTGGATGCTATCAGCGGTGTTATCCCTGCCCTGGAGGGCGAGATTTTCCTCGATGGTCAACCGCTCCACAACCTTAATCGTCTGCAACGGGTGAATGCGGGCCTCAGCTATGTGGAACAGGGGCGGCAGATCTTTTCTCACCTGACGGTGGAGCAGAATATTCGAGCTGCCTGTGATAATCAGCAACTGGCCGATACCGGTATGGCAACCACCCTGTCGATGTTTCCTGAACTGAAGAAACGCCTGAATACCGCTGCGGGTATGCTGTCCGGCGGTGAGCAGCAGATGATTGTGCTGGCCCGTTCGATTATCAAGCAACCGAAAGTCATTCTTATTGATGAGCTGTCCCTCGGGCTGGCTCCCATTATTGTCAGCCGCTTTATGCCACTACTGACCGAGTTAAAGCAGACCGGAATGGCGGTTTTACTGGTAGAGCAGTATGCCAATGCGGCCCTCGAAATCGGTGACCACGCTGCGGTTATCGTCCATGGCGAGAAGGTACTCTATGAACCCTGTGACGGACTGAAACAGGATCAGCAGCGACTGCATAACGCCTATATGGGCAGTCACTAACAATCGCAATAGCACCTGCCTCCAGCGCAACAGTCGGATCACGATGGCAGGTGTATTCAGACTTTTAAGATAACTTTGCAGAAAGGTTTTAGTATGAAAAATGAATATGATTACATCGTCGCTGGCGCAGGTTCCGCTGGCTGTGTTGTCGCTGCGCAACTGGTCCGCCAGGGAGCAGGCAGCGTTCTGCTACTCGAAGCTGGCGCGAAAAATGACGGATTACTCTTCACTATGCCCGCCGGCGCACTGAAGATATTCCAAAAGGCCTCCTGGGGTTATGAAACCCTGCCGCTGAAAAACGCGAACAACCGTGAAATGCTGATCGCTCAGGGTAAAGGTCTGGGAGGCGGCAGCGCGGTTAACGGCATGATCTACATGCGCGGTCAGAAAGAGGATTACGATGACTGGGCAAGCCGTTGGGACTGTGATCAGTGGTCATATAACGACGTACTGCCGTTTTATCGCAAAGCGGAAAATAACGAGAGTTTATCCGGGGAGTTTCATGGTAATGAAGGCCTGTTCCGTATCAGTGATAACCGTTATCGTCATCCGTTAACCATGGCTTTCGTCAAGGCAGGTCAGGAGATCGGTCTGCCCTATCTCAATGATTTCAACGGCCCCACCACAGAGGGGATCGGTTTTTACCAACTGGCTACATTCAATGGCACCCGCGGCAGTACCTCGCGCACCTATCTGGCAGCGGTTAAAGACAACAGTGCCATCGAGGTCGCTACTGATGCTCTGGTACACCGAGTCATTATTGAACAGGGGGTCGCTACCGGTGTTGAACTCAGCATTAAAGGTGGCACCCCGGTCACCATTAAGGCGCGCAAAGAGGTGATTGTCAGCTCCGGTACCTTTGGCAGCCCGAAAATACTGATGCTGTCCGGTATCGGCCCGAAAGCACATTTGGAATCACTGGGCATTCCGGTGGTGGCTGACCTGCCGGTGGGTAAAAACTTCCATGACCACCTGCACCTGTCGATCAACGCCACCACCAAAGAGAAGATTTCACTGTTTGGCGAAGACAAAGGTCTTAAGGCGATCCGTCACGGGCTTGAGTGGATGACACTGAAAACCGGCCTGCTCACCTCCAACGTCCTCGAAGGTGCCGGGGTGGTTGATACCTGTGGTCAGGGACGTCCTGATATTCAGATGCATTTCCTGCCGGTACTGGATAACTTTGATAATACTCCCGGAGAGAAAGAGGCCGCGGCAGACCACGGCATCTCGATTAAAGTTGGTTATCTGCAGCCCAAATCACGTGGTGAGGTGCGCCTGAAAAGTACCGACCCGCAGGACCTTGTTGAGATCGATGCTAACTTCCTTGATGACCCCGACGATCTGGATGCACATGTGCGTGCCACCCGACTGGGGCTGAAAATGATGCAAACCCCGGCACTGCAGAAGGTGATTGATAAAGTGATTGTGCCCGAAGCGCTTGATCCGGATGATACTGAAGCCATCGAAGCGTTTATTCGGCGCGATATCAAAACGGTATACCACCCTGCGGGTACCTGCTGTATGGGTAACGACCCGGCAACCTCGGTGACAGACCAGCAGTTGCGGGTTCACGGTATTAAAGGGCTGCGAGTGATTGATATGTCGATCTGCCCCCAGGTACCCAGTGGCAATACCAATGCGGTGGCGGTGATGATAGGCGAACGCGGGGCTCACTTTATAACCAACAACTGACCTGCCCCCCCGGCAGAGACCATGCGCCTGAGCTGCGCATCAACCATAGAAGGCTGCATTCGTGCAGCCTTTCTTATTGGTTAAAAGCCTTCTGCATAGATAGCAGACAGGCAGTACCTCTTTCAAGCCTCTTTCAAGCCTCTTTCAAGCCCTTTTTTTCAGCCCCCTTCTCAGCCATTAGCCCAGTGCAATAAAGATGATTGTAAATAGATTGTACTGAAAACGCTTTTCTCATATTATGAGAAATTATTAAAACCTATCTGATAATAAATCCTGATCGGTATTCTATGGCTGATGAAACATTTCAACTGATCACACCTGAAGAGCGGCTCAGAAGAGCCCCCTTTGCACCCAGCAATACCAGTGCAAAGCAACACTTCAAAAATATCCGCCTGGAAAATTATTCTCAGTTACCCCTTGTCGACCTCGAAATGCCCGCGATGGACCATCACGTGCTGATCTATAACTACAAACCACCCTCATCAGAGGTCAGATTGCGCTGTGGCGGCGTTCACTATAAAGGGGTCTGGCAGAGTCAGATGCTCTCACTGGTTCCTGCTTTTCAGGATAATCGCTGGCTTATTCCCGAGCCGCAATCCGGCTCGCTGCATATTCTTTTCCCCCATGAGGCGGTAAGAAAAGTGATAGAAGAAACGGCTAATCTCAGCCCTGATTCACTGGAACTGCAATCGCTGTTTCAGTCTGATGATCCGGTTCTGAAGCACTTATGCGAACTGATACTCGGTGAAGTGAGTGCTGATTTTTCCAGTGGCAACCTGTATATGGAAAGCCTGGCGAATGCATCGATAGTACATCTGCTGAATCGTTACTCCAATAAAGCGGTAACAGACCGGGAGGATGGCAAGATAAACCGTAGCGGGCTGCAAAAGCTGGTTGAATACATCGACCAGAATTTAGCAGAAAAGATCAGCCTTGACCGGCTGGCCGAGATTCTCAATATGAGCAGCTATCACTTCAGCCGCTCGTTTAAAGCCAGCACCGGCTATACCCCACACCAGTTTGTACTGATGCGCCGCACCTACAAGGCACGTGAACTGTTGCTGGATAAGCGCCTGACACCGGCGCAGATTTCCCAGCTGACAGGGTTTAGCGACCAGAGTCACCTTAATAAACAGTTGCGCCGGTTATTCAATCTGACCGCCAAACAGATTCGCGCTTAACCGCGTTTTTTTACCAAAATGTAGCACGTTTTTACCATACCTCTTGCCACGGCTGGCTCTAAGATAGTGACATAGATCAATTTTCAAACACCCTCTTAAATAAAAAGACTATAAATAATTGGATGTCTATGAATATAACCATTATCAGTGACCAGACCAGTGGCACCCTGTTCAACCTGAACAGCAACAGTGATTTCGATATCGAAACCTACCGTAATACATCGAGCTGCCATATCAGTAATAAGACCGATGTCTTTATTGTCGATAACTCCAGGGCAACCCGTTTAGACTTCAGAGCCGCCAGAGAACTGCGGACTAAAAGTCGCGGTGGCATCATCATGATCGGCCCTAAAGCCAGCCCTGATGACCTGATCATCGCGTTGGAGCTCGGTGCCGATGAATACATTACGCCTCCGATTAACTGCAGGGAACTGTCGGCCCGCATTCGTAACCTGGGACGCTGGTCCCGCCTCAGCAGTAGTACACTCCAGACCTTGCCGACAGCGCAGGATCTTAGCCACAACTCTGTCAGCAAAGCAGAGACAGCCAGTCAGCTTAGCAGTGAAACGATTGCAGAGATAAACAACGAAAACATCTCGCCAGAAAAAACAGCCGGGGGACAGATCATTGAGTTTGCCGGTCGCCGCTTAGACCGTGTCCGGCAGATGGTCAAATCGGAAACCGGCGACTGGATAAAGCTGGCGAAAAAAGAGTTTGCCCTGCTGAATATTTTTCTCAGCACCCCCAATGAAATACTCCCGCGGGAACAACTTCTCGAGCAGCTTTACAACCGTGAGTGGCATCCGGCCGACCGCAGCGTTGATGTGATGATCGGCAAGCTGCGCAAAAAACTCGATGATCACAACAAAGAGCGTGGACTGATCACTACCGTCTATGGCGTTGGATATGTGTTTGCCAGCGATAACTGATCGCCTGAGTGTCATAGCGTTTCACCCGCTGCCTGGCAGTGGGTGAACAGGCAGGCCACTTACCTCAGCCTTTGCAGAACACCTTCGAGTTGCGCTCGTTACGGTAGATCGGTTCTTTGTGGGAGGGTAGCTCAGCCTCTTCGCGGGCCTGAATAATCAGATCGTGATGGGCTGATTTACTGCACACCGGGTCGGTATTGTTGGCATCGCCGGTCATCATAAAGGCCTGACAGCGGCAGCCACCAAAATCCTTCTCTTTTTCATCACAGCTACGGCACGGCTCTTTCATCCACTGATAGCCACGGAAGTGATTGAAGCCATTGGACTGGTTCCAGATAGCCTCGATACTCTGCTCCCGCACATTAGGGAACTCGATCGGCAGCATGCGTGCACTGTGGCACGGCAGCGCGGTGCCATCCGGGGTGACAGTGAGAAATACCTGGCCCCAACCGTTCATGCAGCCTTTGGGACGTTCTTCGTAATAGTCCGGGGTAACAAAGATAATCTTGATCGGATTACCTTCCGCCGCCAGCCGGTCACGGTATTCATTGGTGATCCGCTCCGCCCGCTCCAGTTGCGCCCGGGTGGGCAGCAGATCGTTACGGTTTTCATACGCCCAGCCATAATACTGACAGGTGGCCAGTTCGACGTAATCCGCTTTCAGTTCAACACAGAGTTCGATAATGCGGTCGATCTGATCGATATTATGCCGATGGGTGACAAAGTTCAGCACCATCGGATAACCCTGAGCTTTCACTTCCTGGGCCATCGCCAGCTTCTGTTTAAACGCCTTTTCCGACCCTGCCAGCAGGTTGTTGACTTCGGGATCTGCCGCCTGGAAGCTGACCTGAATATGATCCAGCCCCGCCTCGCGGAAATCAGCAATCTTACGCTCGTTTAATCCCACCCCGGAGGTGATGAGGTTGGAATAGTAGCCCAGGTTTCGTGCTTCGCGGATCAGCTCGATCAGATCCTGGCGCACCAGTGGTTCGCCACCGGAGAAGCCTAACTGCGCAGCGCCCAGCTCACGGGCCTGGGTAAACACATCGATCCATTCGGCAGTGGTCAGCTCTCCCGTTTTGCTGGCAAAATCCACCGGATTAGCGCAATAGGGGCACTGCAGTGGACATTTGTAGGTCAGTTCGGCCAGCAACCAGAGCGGCTGACCGTGGCCTGGGACACTGCTTAAAGAGGGTGCCTGTGAAGGCTGACCGTTACAGGCTGATCCAGAGTTGCTCACGGGCGTCTCCTAAGAAATCCAGAATATCCCGGTCGATCCCTTCGGCATCGGGGAATTTTGCCTGCAGTGTCTGGATAATATCCGCTGCAGTGCGCTGACCATCCACCAGCGCCAGTACTTCACCGGCAGGACCGTTCAGTTTAACCATCCCCTCGGGATAGAGCAGTACGTAACAGTCCTGCGCTTTTTCCCACTGGAAGCGGAACATGCGATTCAGCACCGGTACTGAATCCAGGGTTATTGCGGTTGTATCGTTGACGCTGTTCATGCAAACAGACCTTTGTGATAAACCTTCTCGTCGGTGACGGTGTGATACGGCGGACGATTCAGTTCATACGCCATGGTCATCGCATCCAGCATAGTCCAGAGCACATCCAGTTTAAACTGCAGGATATTCAGCATTCTGTCTTGCTGTTGACGGGTTTTGTAATAATCCAGAGTGATCTCCAGACCATGCTCTACGTCACGGCGGGCTTCCGTCAGACGATTACGGAAGTACTGATAGCCGTCCTCCTTAATCCAGGGATAGTGCCCTGGCCAGCTGTCCAGACGGTTCTGATGAATGGTCGGCGCAAACATCTCGGTCAGCGAGGAGCTGGCCGCTTCATGCCAGTCGGCACGGCGGGCAAAATTGACATAGGCATCCACCGCAAAGCGAACCCCCGGCAGTACATGTTCCTCGGAGAGGATCTCTTCGCGGGTCAGCCCCACCGCTTCACCAAGTTGCAACCAGGCTTCGATGCCACCCACGGCACCATTATAACCATCATGATCGAGCACCCGCTGCACCCAGTGACGGCGCACTTCCCGGTCGGGGCAGTTAGCCATAATCGCCGCATCTTTAAGCGGAATGGAGATCTGATAATAGAACCGGTTAGCCACCCAGCCCTGAATCTGTTCTTTGGTGCAGCTGCCGTTATACATGGCAACATGGTAAGGGTGCTGGGTATGATAGAAGGCGCTTTTTGCCCGCAGCGCCTGTTCAAACTCGTCCCGGCTCATCGGTGGTTGATCTGTTTGTGTACCCGCTTCGTTTATCAGTGAATTCATGGCAAACCTCTCAGAGTTCTATGCTCATTCCGTCCCAGGAGACTTCGATACCGTGGGCTTCTACTTCGGCCCGCTCCGGTGAGTCTTCATCGAGAATCGGATTGGTATTGTTAATGTGGATCAGCACTTTCCGGGGCTTATCGAGGGTATCCAGAAAGTCGATCATGCCACCCGCACCGGTTTCTTCATTCCGTGACTGCGCCAGATGGCCCATGGTGACGCCAAGCTTATCGCCAACACCGGAGGTGATCAGCTCATCGTCACGCCAGATGGTGCCGTCAACCAGCAGACAATCGGCGTCTTGCATAATCGGTTTGAGGTGGGGTTCAATCTGGCCGAGACCAGGGGCATAGAACAGGGTTTTGCCGCTGCGGGTATCTTCTATCAGGATACCTATATTGTCCCCGGGGTGGGGATCGTTGCGATGCGGTGAATAGGGTGGTGCACTGCTGAGCAGCGCGACCGCTGTCAGTTTAAATTCGGGAACCTGAGGGATCACAAAGCTGTTGCTGCCCTCGTCTGCCGATCCGCCGACGGGAATACGGTTGCGTTTGATACCGCCATTCCAGTGTTCCAGCATCTTAAAGATGGGGAAACCGGTGGTCAGGTCCTGATACACCATATCGGTACACCAAACCTCATGGGGGCAGCCTTCACGCAGCATCAGCAGACCGGTGGTATGGTCTATCTGGCTGTCCATAAAAACAATCGCTGCAATGCCGGTATCGCGCATTGCACGATTCGGTTGCATCGGCGCAAAGTCAGCCAGCTGCTGGCGAATATCCGGCGAGGTATTAAACAGAATCCAGTCTTCGCCATTGGCGCTAATCGCGATGGAGGACTGCGTCCGGGATTTGGCGTTGAGGGTTCCGGCCCGATAACCAGCGCAGTTACGGCAGTTACAGTTCCACTGTGGAAAGCCACCGCCCGCTGCGGAGCCAAGAATCTGAATTTTCATTATTATTATCTTATCGGTGTGGCTGTCAGCACATCAACAGCACTAAAAAGAACAGGACAAAAACTAAAAAGCCCCACCCGGGGGTGGGGCCTGATACGTTGCTTAACGGTTTGCGAAGTACATGGTGACTTCAAAACCGATACGCAGATCTGTATAAGCTGGTTTAGTCCACATAAGCATTACCTCTATTGTTATTAGAATTTCCAGTCTTGTGACTGTCTTTAATCATATGAATTGATTGACCAAACCCATATGGTACTTTGGAACTAATAAGGGTGACTTTTTAGTCGTATATTATCAGCGCAATCACCAGGATTGATCAACTACTTCTTATGTTTGAAAAAGGGGGTAACCAGGGCTACCCCAAACGCGGTTGTATTACGTCGAAGGAGTAATACAACGCGGAGAAATTACCTCACCTCCCTCTAGGGTGTATCACTGGCGGCCTGAGCATTCTGCAGATCATAGCCCCGCTTTATCACGTACGCTTTGATCGCATCCGCCTGGTCAACACTTAATACACTCTTGAATGCTGCCATGCCATTCTTCGCTTTCAGGCCATTGACCACAATCGCTTCCCAGAAACCAAAGGTGTCAGCGCTGGCATAACGAAGGTCAGGCACCACGCCACCACTCACCGCCCCGTCGCCGTGACAAGAAACGCAGAAAGTGTGATACAGCGCTTTGCCCTGCTCTACTTCTTCCGCCGAAGCGGTCATCTCAGGCAGGCTTAACTGACGAGGCTTAGCCTCCAGCGCAGGCAGTGTTTTATCTCCACCCAGCTTAAATACCAGCAAGCGGTTAGTATTGGTTTTAACGGCTTCACTCATGAATTCACCGACCACCAGCGGCACAGCGCCACCCCAGCCAGCCATCACAGCAACATATTGTTCGCCGTTGACACTGTAGGTCATCGGTGCGGCGACGATGCCGGTCTGACCGAAAAATGACCACTCCTGCTCACCGGTTTTAGCATCATAAGCAACAAAGTTACCCTTCGCATTTCCCTGAAACAGCAAACCACCCGCAGTACTCAGCGTTCCCCCATTCCAGGGAACCGGCATATCAATCCCCCAGACCTCTTTCTGAGCCACCGGGTCCCATGCGACCAGTCGACCTTTAGTGGCCGCTTTGATAGCTTTGCGAACAGCAGGATCTTCCGGCATTGAAGCCGCAAGCAGACTAACACCCAGGTTTACCGTCAGTTGCTTAGCTTTGAAATCCCCATCGGGAATATAGGGAAACGCCATCTCCCGGGTTGGCAGATACACCAGCCCCGTTTGCGGATTGAAACTCATCGGTTGCCAGTTGTGTCCGCCAAATGGTGAAGGCAACGCCAGAAAAGGCTTAGCTGCAGAACTGTAGCGTGCTTCCGGCTTGATATTAGGACGCCCCGTTTTCGCATCAACACCGTCTGCCCAGTTAACCGTGACGTAGTTTTCCGCCGAGATAAACTCACCTGTCTGACGATCCAGCACATAGAAGAAACCATTCTTAGGTGCCTGCATAATCACTTTGCGGGTTTTACCGTTGACCTCAATATCCGCAAGAATCATATGCTGTGCGGCGGTATAGTCCCACTCTTCGCCAGGTGTTGTCTGGTAGTGCCAGACATATTCGCCGGTATCAGGACGAACCGCAACAATGGAAGAAAGGAACAGATTGTCACCTTTACCCTCACTGCGAAGTTCTCTATTCCAGGGTGAGCCGTTACCGACACCCACATAGAGCAGGTCCAGATCAGGATCGTAGGCCATTGAGTCCCAGGCTGTGCCGCCACCGCCGAGTTTCCACCATTCACCCGACCAGGTCTTGGATATTTCAATCATCGTCGGATCGGTTTCATTAGCCGGATTATCAGGCACGGTATAGAAGCGCCAGAGCATTTTACCGCTATCGGCATCATACGCAGAGAAGTAGCCCCGCACGCCAAATTCTGCACCGCCGTTACCAATCAGAACCTTACCTTTAACCACCCGGGGTGCACCGGTTATCGAGTAATACTTACCTTTCTCTGTGGTCTGAGTTGACCATTTCTGTTGACCCGTTTCGGCATCAATAGCGATCAGACGGCCATCCAGCGTTCCGACGAAGATCTTTCCATCCCAGGCAGCAACGCCCCGGTTAACCGCATCACAACAGATTTTTGGCCCCACTTCCCCTTTGTTGATCTGAGGATCAAAGGTCCACTTCAGCTCACCGGTCACGGCGTCGAATGCATACACAACACTCCAGTTACCCGTGACATACAAAGTGCCATCAATCACCAGCGGTGTGGCTTCCAGCCCCCGGGTAGAGTCAAACTGATACGACCAGCTCAGGCCCAGATCACTGACCGTATCTTTGTTGATCTGTGCTAAAGGACTAAAGCGCTGTTCAGAATAATCACGGCCGTGGGACATCCAGTTACCAGGCTCTTTATCTGCATGAATAATTCGGTTGCCATCGACACTGGCGACGGTCTGCCCCTGTGAGACAAGAGGCACGACACACAGAGCGCCCAACATCAGAGGCAACAGTTTTTTACTAAAACGCATGATATAACCCTCTCAGATTAAAATGGAATGACAAGACGCAAAGTGACACCGTCGGTTTCTATACCATTCTCAACATTAAGGTCTTTACTGTATTCACCCTGCAGCTGAAACTCTTTACCCACCCACTGACTATAGCCAACGGTGAGGGTATCGGTGTCGATATCCGTAGCCGCCTGTGCTACCCCATCAATCTGCTGCTCACCGCCTTTTTGTTTGCTGTAACGTCCCCAGACATAGCCGCCCTGAGTGACATCCTGGGACAGCATTGCGCTCATCCGGTAGATATTGTCACGGCTCAGCTTATCACCCGCTGCCAGATCATTGTTGTCACCGAAAATTTCGACTTCACCAATCAGATCCATGTACAGACCGCCATCGGTCAGGCCTTTGGTATAACCAGCCTGGAGTACAAATGACCAGCGGTTAGCCCCCACATTAACGGCTTTATCACTTTCATATTCCCCGGTCGGCAGGTAGACAAAAGGTGTGATACCCAGCCACTCCTTGTTCTCACTGTCGGAAACAGGCCAGAAAGTAGAACCCAGGAAAATATCACCAATCCCTGAGCTGTCATCGTTCTGCAGTCCCACCTTCTGATCAACGACCGGAATAATGATCTGCGGATCAGCAGGCATACCAAAGAATTCTGTATAGTGAATGAGACGCTGAATCACCGCGTTCACTTCCAGATCTGCGTTATCCGATACTTCGTTTCCATCAATATTGAAATTATCACCCGTCACATTCTGCAGGTAAGTGACCGACAGATTAACGCCAGGAGGGGCGACAATATAGTCTCGTGGATGAACCGTTTCAGCGACTGCAAATGCCTGACTGGACAAAAGAGTTCCACACAACAATGCGGAGACAGGCAAGAGTTTATAGTTATTGTTTTTCACGTTGTAATTCCTCTCATACGTTATGCAACCACACAACATTACCCACAAAGGCCGAGACGAAATTGATAAGATTTTAGATGTTTTGTAACAATATGTAACAGAACATCAAATTCCTGCTGCCTATACTTTATTAATATATGAATCATTTATGTTATAACTATCTTCGCTTGTCATAGTTTTATAGAATCTCTAATATAATTTGCTTTTTACCATCATTAAGAATAAGAAAAAGAGATATTGATGTTATGCCTGATGATAAAATCAAGCTGATAACGCCTGACCAGAGACTGGAGACCATTTCCTTTAAACCCACGGATACAAGCGAAGGAAAAAGTTTCTGTAATATCCGCCTGGAGAATTACGCCAGACTACCCTTTGTCGATCTGAATCTGCCCGGTATGGACCATCACGTCCTGATCTACAACTACAAACCGCCAACCGTTGCGGTGCAATACAGCTGTGGTGACAATCATTTTCAGGGCATTTGGGACAAACAATCACTCTCGGTCATACCCGCCTTTCAGGATAACCAGTGGCTGATTCCAGCACACTTCATATCATGTTCCCCCACTCAGCGGTTAAAAAGGTGATCGAAGAGAACCTCAGCATAAGCCCTGACGACTTTGAACTGCAATCGCTGTTTCAGACGGATGACCCGGTGCTGAGAAATTTATCCGAGCTTATTTTGTCTGAAACCCGGGACCAGTTTGCCAGTGGCAATCTATATATGGAGAGCCTCGCAAACGCACTGATCGTCCACCTGCTGAACCACTATTCAAATAAAAACGATATCCATCTGAAATATAATGAGACCGGTAAGATATCACGCAAAGGATTACAAAAGATTGTTGAATATATCGATCAGAACCTGAGTAACAAAATCAGCCTGGACCAGCTGGCGGAGATTCTCAGCATGAGCAGTTTCCACTTCAATCGCAGCTTTAAAGAAAGCACCGGCTACACGCCGCACCAGTTTCTTCTGCTAAGACGTACTCACCGCGCCCGCCAACTTTTATTAGAGAAACGGTTTACCCCCAGCCAGGTTGCACAGATGACAGGGTTTACCGATCAGAGCCACCTGAACCGCTTTCTGCGCAGGATATTCAACCAGACCGCGTCACAGATCCGCAGTTAAACTCCCTGCTTTAGCAAACAATTTCATACTAAAATCGAGCATTTTTGTACCAGACCCACCTTCCGAATATCACTATTATTATCAATCGCTATATAAATCTGAATTTATTTTAAATATAAATATAAGAAAAATAATATGAGCATGAATATAACGGTGATTACTGAGCAATCAGATAATAATGTTTTTGATTTAAACAAAAACAATGACTTCGATTTTAATATAAAGACATACAGAAAAAATGGTTATACCCGGCCAGACAACTCTACCGATGTATTTATCGTTGATTGTTCCGGCTCTGAACGAATAGACTTTACAATGACCCGCGATCTGCGAAGTCATAGTAATGGCGGTATCATCATCATTGGCCAGAAGCCCAGCACAGAAGACCTGATTATTGCCCTGGAAATGGGCGCTGACGAATTTATTACGCCCCCCATCAATTACCGCGAGCTGTCCGCCCGTATCCGCAATCTGGGGCGATGGTCGAGATTAAGCTACTCGGGTAATTCAGCTGAAGAGCCAGACGAGACCAGAAGCAGCTCCGTTATCCGCTTTTCAGACTGGGAACTGGACACCATACGTCAGGTGTTAAAATCACCCAACGGCCAACTCACCAAACTCGCCAGAAATGAGTTTATGCTGCTGAGTATATTGCTGAATCACCGCAATGAACTACTGACGCGGGAACAACTGCTCAACCATCTGTACAACCGCGACTGGCATCCATCGGACAGAACGATCGATGTGCTGATTGGTAAACTGCGTAAATATCTCAACGACTATCGCAAAGAACAGGCACTGATTAATACCGTCTATGGCATCGGCTATATCTTCGCAGGAGAAAAACGCTAAAGGCTCTGAAGAGCCTTTAGCGCAAAGAGGGTCTGTCAGACTAACGGCTCAGAGAATACAGTGCTGAGTAAAATCTTTTGCTTCATTAGCCGTCCAGTCCCCTTTGGGCTTTTCCTTCATATCCTCACACCAGGCTTTAGTGCCAACCTCAGGAGAACATCCCTGCAGGCTGAAAAACGTCATGCCCAGAACGGCCATCAAACTCAGTTGTCTGATCATTGTCATCATGTTGGATTCCATCTGTTGTTGGTTATTAATACGGTTAGTCGGTCACACGCCCACGTAACACCTTAACCCGTCCGCGTTTAGTTTTACTATCCACTCGCTTGCGCTGCGATGAACGGGTAGGTTTAGTTGCCTGACGCGCTTTCTGAACCACTGAAACACTGCGAATCAATGACTGCAATCGTTGCAGTGCATCATCCCGATTTTTCTCCTGAGTTCTGAACTGCTGGGCCTTAATCACCACAACGCCCTCTTTAGTGATTCGGGAGTCCTTCAGCTGCAGCAAGCGCGTTTTATAAAAGTCAGGCAAAGATGAAGCATTGATATCAAAACGCAGATGGATCGCAGAGGAAACTTTGTTAACGTTCTGCCCACCACTGCCCTGAGCACGAATAGCACTCAGCTCAATCTCATCATCTGGTATTGATACATTATTGGAAATAGTCAGCACAATTCAGCCCGTTTCGCCCGATAACAGTTACCTCCCGATCAACAGCATAGTATTTTTATCTAATACTAACAATCACTTAAAGCAGTATAATCAAAAACAACCTGACACCGTCAGGTCAGATAGTTAACGCCTGAAGTCCCTTAGAGCCACGATCATGCTTATTAATCTGCCATCCATGGTGCAAAGAGTTTGTAACTGTTACGGCCGTCTTCCTTTGCCTGATAGAGTGCCAGATCGGCATACTCCATCAGCCGGGCATCATCCATGCTATGCACGGGTGCTAATGCTATACCAAGGCTGGCGGTCAGCAATAGCGGCTCTCCCGCTACCGTCATTGGCTCAGCAACGGCGTTAAGAATCCGTTCGGCCAGCTGCTCCGCCGTTTGTTTCATCTCTCCCATCTGATTACCCAGCAAAATAATAAACTCATCGCCACCTACCCGACCCACCATATCAGTGGCTCTGACTGTGTCATTAAGGCGACGGGAGATAATCACCAGAACCTGATCACCGACGCCATGTCCGTAGGTATCATTGATCTGCTTAAAAAAGTCCAGATCCATAAAGATCAGTCCCAATTGATGCTCGGGGTACCGCCGCAACACACTCAGCTCATGCTGCAAACGATAACTCACCGAACGCCGGTTGGGCAGGTCAGTCAGCGAGTCACTTTGTGCCAGATGCTCCAGCTGCTCTTCAAACGCTTTGCGCTGGCTGATATCGGTGAAGGTGCCGATATAGTTTTCGACAACACCTTGCTGATTGCGATAACAGGTAATCGACAATGCCTGTGGATAGACGGTCCCATTCTTGCGTACATTCCACACCTCCCCATGCCACTCGCCCTTACTTTCGAGGGTGCTCCACATCTCCTGGTAGAATTCAGGGTCATGGTTAGACGAACTAAGAATACTCGGGTTTTTATCTTTCACATCGTCAAACAGATAACCGGTAATGCGGGTAAATGAGTCGTTAATGCGGATAATCTTATTATCCGCATCGGTAATCATGATCCCCTCATGGGCGGCATCCACAATCCGCCGGCTAATCTCCAGTGAGCGGGCATTTTCATTCAGTGTGACGTTTTGCTGATCAAGGTTATCCTGAAAATGGGTGAAAACGACACGTAAGCCGCGGGAGTAATACCGTATCATCAGGAACGCGATAGCCAGTATCACAAAAAAAAGCACCATCAGGGTGATGCTATTCTGCTGCGCGTGCTGACGGATAACCTGCTGCTGATTCTGCAATAGCTGAAGCGATGGGTCCGTGTAGCCTCCAGCCACGACTATCCAGTTCCAGACAGGCAACGGACGAACATATACCCGCTGATTATCGACGGGCTGCCCATTCTTCAGATACCAGTCTGTGTAAATAAAGCCTTCGGTTTCAGCCTTACTCAGTAACCCTGCAACCCGCTCACGATCATCCCCCCTTTCCATCTGTGAAGGAATCAAACCCATCAGGCGCTTAACCCCTTCACCGGCAACAACTTTACCACTGCTGTCTATCACCGAGATGTAACCGTCGTTGCCGAACTGAATACTCTGAAGATGATCAATAATCTCCTGCTGAAGATCCTCCTGTATATTGAACACATAATCACCGGTACCGACTAACCAGTTATAGGGTTCAAATCGCGCAACAAAGGCTATTTTTTCACGCATAACTGATTCATCACCCGGTGGATACCAGCGATACCGAACATAACCACGCCCGGAATCTGAACGCCCGATCTGCATAAACCGACGCACAAAGTAGGTCCCCTGGTCATCTTTCAAATCGGCCATTGAGGTGTTTTCAAGCTCAGGATTGGGCGGCACCAGCAGACTTTTACCATGCTGATCACCCACAAAGAGGTAGCCTCTGCCGTTAAAAAAACGCACGCCCCGTAACACTTCAAGCAGCAATGTCTTCAGTTGTTCCTCAGACATCGTATTGCCATATTGCTGATAAAGCGCGTTCATCATCTCTACGGCTTTGAGTACTTCATATTGAGAACGGGTCATAATCACCTGCTCGGCGGTCTGGTACCGTGCATTGATATAATGTTCGGCATCCTCCACTTCTCTCTTTAAGCGGTGATTGATATTCATCTCTATTGAGAGTTGCAGGCTTTCAAGATGAGCATTGGTATAGTGTTGCGCAGCCATATAAAAATAAGCGAACACACTTGCCAGCAGAACGAGCAAAACCGTAGAGATCAGCCAGAAAGGATATAGTCCCGACTGACGCAGTTTCATTGTGAACCCCATGACTACCCCAGCATCTGTCAAACACTGAAACGATTCCAGTATCTACAGCCTAGTTTAGCCTTTCGCCAGCGTATAGCCTGAAGGGTCAATAAACTACTCAGAATGGCATTTATCTAAAAAAGGCGGCCAGAGGCCGCCAAAAAACACCGTCAAAAACCGGTATGGGTAACCATACCAGGAGCGGAGTGCAACCTGCTTATCACAGCAGGGTGCGGTGCGAATCTCCAACGACGACTGGAGACTGAGAAGCGGGGTAGTAAACTACCCCAAGGGAATAACTATCGGTTTAACTCACGGTCTCAGAAGAAGCCCAGTGGGTTGATGTCGTAGCTGACCAGCAGGTTCTTGGTCTGCTGATAGTGATCCAGCATCATCTTGTGGGTCTCACGACCAACACCTGACTTCTTATAACCACCGAACGCAGCATGGGCTGGATACAGGTGATAACAGTTAGTCCATACACGGCCAGACTCAATACCACGTCCCATACGGTAAGACAGGTTCATGTCACGGGTCCAGACACCGGCACCCAGACCAAACTCGCTATCGTTTGCAATTTCAAGTGCTTCAGCTTCATCTTTAAAGGTGGTCACGGAGACAACAGGTCCGAAAATCTCTTCCTGGAACACACGCATCTTGTTGTGGCCTTTCATCAGTGTCGGCTGCACGTAGTAACCAGAACCAAACTCACCTTCATTGGTATGAGCGTCACCACCAATCAGGAACTCAGCCCCTTCAGATTTACCGATCTCCATGTAAGACATGATTTTGTCAAACTGCTGCTGAGACGCCTGAGCACCAACCATGGTGTCAGTATCCAGCGGGTTACCGCGTTTAATCTGCTTAGAACGCTCAATCACTTTTTCGATGAAGGCATCGTAGATGCTTTCCTGAATCAGCAAACGTGAAGGACAGGTACATACTTCACCCTGGTTAAAGAATGCCAGAACCGCACCCTCAACCGCCTTGCTGACAAAGGCATCTTCCTGATCCATTACATCGGCAAAGAAGATGTTTGGTGACTTACCACCCAGCTCTACAGTAGACGGGATGATATTTTCAGCAGCGCACTTCAGAATGTGTGAGCCAACAGGAGTAGAACCGGTAAAAGCGATTTTTGCGATGCGCTTGCTGGTTGCCAGCGCTTCACCGGCTTCTTTACCAAAACCGTTAACAATGTTCAGTACGCCCGGAGGCAGCAGATCACCAATCACTTCAATCAGTTTCAGGATAGATACCGGCGTCTGCTCTGCAGGCTTCAGTACGACACAGTTACCCGTTACCAGTGCAGGTGCCAGCTTCCAGGCAGCCATCAGCAGCGGGAAGTTCCAGGGAATGATCTGGCCAACAACACCCAGTGGCTCGTGGAACTGATAAGAAACCGTGTTCTGATCGATCTCACCGATTGACCCTTCCTGTGCCCGGATACAGCCAGCATAGTAACGGAAGTGATCAACACACAGAGGCACGTCTGCAGCCATTGTTTCACGCACGGCTTTACCGTTATCCCAGGTTTCAGCAACGGCGAGCATTTCCAGATTTTGTTCGATGCGATCTGCAATTTTCAGCAGAATGTTTGAACGCTCGGTAACAGAGGTGCTACCCCAGGCGGCTTTAGCGGCATGAGCAGCATCCAGCGCCAGATTAATATCTTCTTCAGACGAGCGGGGAATTTCACAGAATTCTTCACCGGTCACAGGAGTCGTATTCTTGAAATACTGTCCTTTTACCGGTGCAACCCACTCTCCACCGATATAGTTTGCATAACGTTCTTTAAATGAAACAACTGAACCTTCGGTTCCTGGCTGCGCGTAAATCATTGTCCAAGCCTCTCTTTTTTTATCCACCGCACTTTGCGGGCTGTTTGACTACCCATTCATATTAGCCAAAAAGCTGGTTTTACACCTATGCTTCCTTGGAATAGAAAAATTAGTCATTTAGTACTAGTTTTAAACTCAGGATTTTATAACCAGTTTGAGCATAAAAACCGGGTAACAGTACAATAATAAACATAGAATCATGGTGGTCTCGATACTCCTAATGGATAATGGAAAAAAGATCTCTGAATCTTAACAGTGATTATAAAAATATAATGGTGAGGATCTTTTCATGGCCGACAAAGCGCCAGGCAGGGAACAGGATTTTGCTGAGGGTAGTCGATTAATCTCCACGACAGACCTGACGGGACGCATCATCTATGCGAACAACAACTTCATTGATATCTCCGGATATAGCCGCGAGGAGATGGTAGGCAAGCCACACAATATTGTCCGGCATCCGGATATGCCTTCCGCAGCCTTTGCAGACTTATGGGCAAACCTTAAAGCCGATAAACCCTGGCTGGGCGCCGTCAAAAATCGCTGTAAGAATGGTGACTATTACTGGGTGCTGGCCTATGTCACACCGCAGTATGATAGCCATGGCAAAAAGATTGGTTATCAATCGGTTCGCAGCCACCTGCCCAATGAAGTAAAGCAGCAGGCGCAGGCACTCTACGACCAGATAAATGCCAACCCCAGGCGCTTATCATTATCCCGTACTCATATGAGCCACCGCATTCTCGCTACCGTTTTTAGTGGATTACTGGCGGTGACGCTGGTTAACATTACACCGCTGGATACCCCTATCAGATTGCTGCTATCCGGCCTGCTGACAAGCGCATTTACGGCACTGACCTACTGGCAGCTAACACCATTACAGAATACTCTTAAACAGGCACTGAACGTTTATGATAACCCCCTTTCACAGCGGGCCATCACCGGACGAATGGATGAAGTGGGTGCCTTTAGTTTCGCGCTGCAACTGCTTGACGCAAAACTACATACCATCACCGGACGGGTTGATGACGCGATATCGACGCTGAAAGACGTGATGGATACCACCAATCAGACCCTGAGCCAGACAACCTCCGGTATTGAACAACAGAACCTGGAAAGTGATATGCTGGCGTCGGCCAGTACGGAGATGGCGTCCTCTTCGCATAATGTCGCCGAGAATACCGCACGCACATCCGATGTCACCCATCAGGCGGCCCTGGAAGCACAGACAGGCAGAACCACCATTAACGATATGCTCAACACTATCGAGCTGTTAGCCGCTGAAGTAGAACAATCCGCTGAATTATCAGAAAAATTACATCTTCAGACCGAAGAAATCGGTCATATCACCACCATCATTAACGATATTGCCAACCAGACCAATCTGCTGGCCCTCAATGCCGCCATCGAAGCCGCCCGGGCCGGTGATAATGGTCGTGGGTTTGCGGTGGTAGCGGATGAAGTGCGTGAGTTAGCGATTCGCACCCAGAAGGCCACTGAACAGATCACCGCCAGTATTGGCGCGGTGCAAAAACAGGTGCGCAATACTTCTGATACGATGAGCAAAACCCATTCACAGGCAAAAGACAGTATCAGCCGTGCAGAGGTTGCCGGCAAAGCCTTCGACCAGTTGAGTCAGTCATTGGATAAGATATCCGATCAGAGTCAGCAGATCGCCGTCGCCGCGAATGAACAGAATGACACCGCGGAAAGCCTCAGCCGCAGTATCATCTCCATCCGGGATATCTCTGACAGCAACAAAGATTCGATCAATAACACCAACCAGGCGATTGATGACCTCGGCCGTCTGGTCACCGATCTTTCTCAGATCGTCAACCGCAGGTAATCAACCCGTTAGCCTCGCCCCTGAATCTCAGGGGCTGAGGTTACCACTCAGAAGCAGGATCGCCAGCGTCCACATCATAAGACACACCATAGCATCGAGAATGCGCCAGCTGAGTGGTTTGCGAAACAGCGGTGCCAGCCAGCGCGCCCCCAGACTGAGGGAGAAAAACCAGATAAAGGAGAATAACGCAGCTCCGGCGCCAAACCAGTAACGCTCTTCATCCGGATAGCGGCCACCAATACTACCCAGCAATACAACCGTATCCAGATAAACATGCGGATTCAGCAGACTCAGCGCCAGGGTTGTCAGCAACGCCGAACGAAGACCAGAAAACTGCCGCCCCGAAACCGTCAGCGTTTCACTGCGCAGTGCTGAACGAAGCGCATTCGCACCGTACCACAACAGGAATGCCCCTCCCGCCCAACTGATTATCATCAGCATCAGTTCGGACTGACCTATCAACGCCCCCATACCCGCGATTCCGGCGGATATCAGCAGCGCATCCAGCAGGCTGCAGAGCGCTGCAATCGGCCAGTGATACTCGCGTCGTACCCCCTGACTCAAAACAAAGGCGTTTTGCGCACCAATCGCAATAATCAGTCCGGCACTCGCGGCCAGGCCAGCCAGAAATGAAGCAGGAATCGCAAACAACATAGGTACAGATCTTCCGGTAACAGGTTCAGACGTCGGGATTGACCAGCGCAGAATAGGTAATCGACTTAGATTAGTAAAACTAATAATATTTATGTTTCATTAGAAATTTTAATACGCTGACTCATGCACAACACCAGAACAATAGTTGACAGCCCTGTCTGACCAGACTATCGGACACCTTCTGGTTAACAACGCTGCAAAGGCAGCAAGTGAGGCCCTATGTTTGATTATCGCCAGTTACAAGCGCTGGCTACCGTCATGGAAGAGCAGAGCTTTGAGCGCGCCGCAAAACGTCTGTTTCTGACGCAATCCGCTATCTCACAGCGGATCAGACAACTGGAGGAGTCCGCCGGACAGCTGTTGCTGGTACGCAGCCAGCCCTTACGGCTGACCGACGCAGGTGAACAGCTGCAGCGCCACTATCACCAGGTTACCCTGCTGCAGCGGGAACTGTTACAAAACCTCGATAGCAGGCAGAACGATGGTTTCACCAAACTAACAATAGGCTTAAATGCCGACAGCCTCGCCACCTGGTTTATGGATGCGATGCAGCCGTTGCTGCAACAAAGCCAGATTCTGCTTGATCTCCGGGTGGATGATCAGGATCAGACCCATCAACTGTTAAAATCAGGGGATGTACTTGGCTGTATCAGCGCCAGCAGCCAGGCGCTACAGGGCAGCAATGCGGTGTATCTTGGTACCAGCCGTTACCTGGCATGGGCCAGCCCCGGCTTCATACAACGTTACTTTAGTGATGGTGTATCCGTTACCGCTCTGGAGCAGGCTCCGGCGGTTGAATACAACGAAAAAGATGAGTTGCAGGACAACTTTATTAAACAGTATTACCCGGAGGTTCAGGATTATCCCCGCCACCGGGTGCCCTCTTCGGAAGCCTTTATTGAACTGATCAGACGAGGCTTTGCCTGGGGCATGGCGCCTGATTTGCAAATGCAATCATGGCTGGCATCGGGGCAGGTTCAGGAGATAGCGAAGGGTTATAGCCTTGAAATTCCACTCTACTGGCATAGCTGGAATCTAAAGTCGGAGACCGGCGCACAGCTGAGCAGACAACTGGTCAGCTATTGCCAGCAGCATCTGGAGCAATCGGTGAGCGATAAAATCTAAACGAAAACACCCGCTGCAGAGGCATATAAAAAACCTCGCAGCAGGTATGTTTGCATCGTTAATGCCTGTCTTTATAGCCGGTCAACATCGACTTAACCAACGACTCTTTATGAATACGGCTGGACACAACCACACCGGCAATGTGGAGCAGAATTAACAGCAACATAAAACTAACCGCGATCTCATGAATCTCTTTCCAGAACTCATCCCCTTCGCCAGCCTTGTTATGGTCGTGCCCTTCATGGGCATAAGCCTGGCTGACCAGATGAATCGGCGGCACAGCGGCCAGCGGGCCTTTCCCCTCCTCTACCGCATAATGCTTCATTCCACTAAGGATTATCACTGTCAGCATCACCAGCAAAGCAACGACCATCAGGCCACCCAGCGGGTTATGTCCCAGGTAATGCTCTGGCTTACCGGACCTGATACCCTTAATGTATGCTCTGGTTTCCGCGATGGACGGTACGAAATCGCTAAACCGGGCATGACGGCTACCGATCACGCCCCAGATCAGACGTAATACAACCAGTGTGGCAATCGTATAGCCGGAATAAACATGCAACCACTCGACCTCTTCAGCCGACATATAGCTGACAGCAAATAGCGCCACCAGCGACCAGTGAAACAAACGCACAAACCTATCCCACACGTATACTTTTTCGGACATAATCCTATCCCGGATGCATTAATAACAAAATTAAGAAATATTTAAACCTTACTGCTTTATAATTCCTTAAGCCGGACAATAAAGCTAGCCGGTATCAGCCGGACGCAATGATATAACAAATAATATGACAAGGTGTTGTCGTGCTTAAGCATTTCACTCAGCCTTATCAACTGACAGGCGACAGCCGGTAAGAGATTACTGTGCGGCGGGGGATGTCGGCACGCCATGCGTTTTCCGCATCGTTTATCGAAAACCGTGCATAAACAGCCATGAAAAGAGAGACGCAACACTATCGGTGTTGACGCTTTCTGAACTAAATTAACTAAATCTACACTCACTGATCAGGATATCGCTTTGCTAAGTTATCGACACTCATTTCATGCAGGCAACTTTGCCGACCTGCTAAAACATATTGTACTGACCGAGATTCTCGAACACCTGATCAAGAAAGATAAGCCCTTCGACTATATAGACACCCATGCCGGTGCCGGACTCTATGACCTTCGCTCAGATACGGCTGAAAAACTGGGAGAATATAGCAACGGTATTGGCAAACTCAAAGCGCAGGAGTGGCCGTCACTGGCCAGCTATTTTGCCGCCATTGACCGCTGCAATCCCCAGGGGGGGTTACGGTTTTATCCCGGTTCCCCCATGATCGCTAACCATTTTATGCGTCCCCAGGACCGGGCCACGCTGTATGAATTACACCCGACAGACTTCAAACTACTGAGCAGAAATACCCGCGAAAACCGGCGTATTAAGGTGTTAAATCAGGACAGTCTGGCAGGCTTGCTATCGCTGTTACCGCCCTTATCACGACGGGCACTGGTATTGATGGACCCCTCTTATGAGATGAAAAGCGACTACGATCAGGTATTTAAAGTTCTCAAGAATGCGCACAAAAAGTTTGCTACCGGCACTTATGCCCTCTGGTATCCAGTGGTTGAACGTCACCGCATCCGTAAACTGGAAAAGCTGTTTATCAACAGCGGCATCCGTAATATTCAACGCTTTGAACTGGGACTGGAAGCTGATTCACAGGAACGGGGAATGACCGCCTCAGGTATGCTCGTGATTAACCCACCCTGGACCCTGTTTGAACATATGAATAGCCTGTTGCCTGAGCTGGTTAAAGCCCTGGATGAAGGCAACGGCGCGTTTTACCGCTGCGATATTCTGGTCGCTGAATAGCCTCTTCCCTGGCGGCATAGCCGCTGAACCTGCCATCTGCAACCAAAAAGGCCGCTGCATTAGCAACGGCCTTTTTTACTTTCTATCGGTACTTTCTCTAACAGTACTTTCTAGCAGTACCGTCTAACAATCAGGCTGTCAGTCGGTTTGCCCGGATTTAAGACTTAGGCAGTTTAAATGTCCAGACAGATCCACCCTGGTTCAGATGCTTAATACGTTTAGCAACTTCACCACCCCACAGTGGAACAGCACCACCCCAGCCAGAGACAACAGACAGGAACTGCTCGCCATCCTGTTCCCAGGTGATGGGAGAACCAACGATACCCGAACCGGTATTGAACTGATATTTCAGTTCGCCTGTTTTCGCATCAAAACCTTTCAGATAACCTTCAGGTGTGCCGATAAATACCAGGTTGCCTGCCGTTGTCAGCACACCACCCCAGAGCGGCGAGTAGTTCTGATAGCGCCAGACCTCTTTTCCGGTTTTCGGGTCCATCGCCCGCAGAACACCAATGTGATCTTCGGTCAGCGGCTTGATAGTGAAACCGGCACCCAGATAGGCGGCCCCTTTCTTGTATGCGGTTGGCTCGTTCCAGATATCCATCGCCCATTCGTTTGAAGGAACGTAGAACAGCTCGGTCTGCTGGTTGTAAGCCATTGGCATCCAGTTTTTACCACCCAGGAATGCTGGCACAGCACGCACAACCGACCCTTTCTTACCATCTTCACCGGCAGCCGGGTTACCCGGACGCATGGCATCGTTATAAATTGGACGACCATTCTCATCCAGACCTTTCGCCCAGGTGATCTCATCGACAAATGGGAAGCCACGGATAAAGTCACCGTTGGTGCGGTTCAGGACATACATAAAGCCGTTACGGTCAGCCGTTGCCGCCGCTTTAACGGTTTTACCACCCTCTTTATAATCAAATGAGATCAGCTCGTTTACACCATCATAATCCCAGCCATCGTGTGGCGTGGTCTGGAAGTGCCATTTGATTTTGCCGGTATCGGGATCGATCGCCAGACGGGAGGATGAGAACAGGTTGTCACCCGGACGCATGTGAGAGTTCCAGGGAGCCGGGTTACCGGTTCCGATGAACAGAGAATGGGTATCCGGGTCATAAGTACCGCCAAGCCAGGTGGCTGCACCGCCGCTCTTCCACAGATCGCCAGGCCAGGTCTGCCCCGCTTTGCCACCGGAAATACCGTTTTCTACTTTTTTACCATCTTTCCAGATATAACCCATATGCCCTTCAACGGTCGGGCGGGTCCAGAGAATTTTACCGGTTTTCGCATCATAGGCTTCTACTTTACCGACGATACCAAATTCACCACCGGAAACACCGGTAATCAACTTACCATCAACAATCATCGGCGCTGCCGTGATTGAATAGCCTTCTTTGTAGTCAGCGATGGTTTTTTTCCACTTAACCTTACCCGTCTTGGCATCCAGAGCGACTATTTTGGCATCCAGAGTACCGAAGATAACCAGACCGTCGTACAGAGCAACACCCCGGTTGATGACATCACAACAGGGCATGATGCCATCGGGCAGGCGGGCATTGTACTCCCACAACTCATCACCGGTTTTTGTATCTACCGCAAATACACGGGAATATGAGGCAGTGACATACATCACCCCATCTTTCACCATTGGCTGGGATTCCTGACCCCGCTGTTTCTCTCCACCAAAAGAGAAAGACCAGACCGGACGCATATCTTTTACAGTCTCGGTATTGATCATATCCAGCGGGCTGTAGCGCTGTCCACGAGGCCCCAGACCATTGGATACTACATCCTCTACCGTTTTCTGATCATCCAGAATATCTTTATCGGTTACATTTGCCTGACTCAGGCCCGACACTGACATTGCTGCAACCAGCGCTGTCACAGCAAAACTGCCGCTGAACTTCTTCATTGCGTAGCTCCTTAATTAAGGATTGTTCTTATTTTCTGACTCTCAACAGCCCTGAGCAAAGACTCCAGACCTGCTGATATTGTGGGAACTTGCACCCATTCCAACAATTAACCGGGGGAATGAGTTTTATACTTACTTAGTAGTAATACCTGCACGTGTCCTGCATAACCCCGGGCTCAGGCCTTCATCACTGATAGAAAACCCCGGCGCTCAAACTCTTCCAGCACATCCAGAACATCAAATTCGGTGATATCATCCAGATCCGAAAAAGAGACCAGCGAACGCGCTATCTGAGCACCGCTGCAATAGCCATCACAGGCCTGCAGGGTGATCAGCGTAAGGCGGTCGGGAAAGATTAACTGTTGCGGTCCTTTCAACACCCAGCGGTTATGCTGTCCATCAAAATAGAGTTTGCACTCAGCCTTGAGCACCGGCATCAATCCGGGCATTGCAGTGATCATGACAAAGCCCTCTCCTTTATAAACCTGTAGACTAAAGCCGTTCTGAGGCTAACCCCCTGTAATCTGCAACACAGGGGTGTATAGCATCGCCAGTCATTCTTTCGCCTGGCGATCGCACAATTTACTGAATAACATCCTGATACAAGCCTGGCAGCTCGTAACGCAGCTGGTAGCGGGCGTAGATTTTTTCCACTTCGCCGCTGCGGATCAGTTGATCAACCACGCTCTCAACCTCATTGCCCAGCTGGCGATAATTCTGGGCAACAGCCATACCGATATCCCATTGCTGCTTACCCATGGTCGGAAAACCATTTTCTGCCAGCTTATAACGGGGGTTTTTCAGTTTACCCAACTGCCAGTCGATTTCGGCTCTCATCCCCATCACGGCATCCACCTTGCCCGCCAGCATTGCATCAAAGGCTTCGGTGTTATTAAAAAAGTGCACGGTATTCTCCCGCATCCGACCGCCAAAAGCGGATGTCAGATAGAAAGCAGGTAAACTATCAATCTCGACCCCAATAGGGTGATACTGAAACACGGCAACAGTGCCTACCCTTTCAAGCTTTTCGCTATCAAATGCAACTTGCCAGCGCTCTCGCTGATAGGGTCCAAACAGCACCACCTGTTCATTAACCAGCAACCCCTGATCATCCCGTTTAAAGGCGAACTCGCGGTCATATGGCACCCGCATCATTACATCAGCCAGGTGTTTACGGGCCAGTGGATTCGTTTCATCTTTATCCAGATAATGGCCTTTCCAGACGTTGTTGCGCAGATCGTCGCCCAGACTCTCATCGGGTGTAATCCAGTGCACTTTCATCTTCACACCGAGGGCTTCAGCGATGCGCCGGCCAAGGTCGATATCAACGCCCTGGGGCTTGCCATCGCTCTCAAATGAGTAAGGCGGAAAGTCTTTGTAAGCGCCGATATAGATAACACCACTGGCGATCACGTCATCGTAAAGGCGCGCCTGAGCTGTACCGGTCCAACTCAGGGTCAATACAGCTAACAGGACTAGAATGCGCATATCAGCCTCCCGTTACTCGGTGGTTGATACTGATACTAACCAGGTGCGAATCGCCCATAGCGCTTCCTGATTCAGGTAATCCGCCATTTTTGGCATGTAAACACGACCATCACGCACGGCACCGTTAATCACCCGATATTTAAACCATTCGTCACCCTCAATACCTGGCTCGAGATAACGCAGATCAGGTGCAATACCACCAGAGATAGCCTCCAGACCATGACAACGGGCACAGTTCTGGGTATAAGCTGAGAAGCCTACTTCAAGCGCCACATCGTGCTTTTCATAATCTTCGCCATAAGGGTTTTCATCCAGCCACTCTTCACCCAGTGATTTCAGCAGATGAGTGTCCACCGACTGTGGCGTGACATCACCATGTGCCATGACTTGCGCCGACAACAGCATAGAAAGTGAACCTGCAGCAATAACACCCAGAGTTTTAGTTGGCATTCTCATTTACATCACCAGTCTTATTAGAGTTTTAAAATCCTGGATCTTTCGGTACTGATGACTGACAGGTCGCTCAGAAAACCGGTAGATCTCTATGGGTTTGATAATAGAACGGGAGGGGAAAGCGCCTGAATTCTGCTTTGGTGTCGAAAAACTAGTACCTTGGTACTAACCACAATTCAGCAGAGACATTTATCAATTAAATAACAATGACTTATCAGGGCTTACAAAGAGAAATCAGCGTAAAATAGCGGACATGAAAGTAAAGGTTGTGATGGCAAAACACTCCACAGCACGCCGGTAGTCAGTTTTGCCGTCTGACTCATCCGCCGTTATTCGCTCTGCCAGTTACTCGGTGGTGTCAGATAATTTATCCAGGGCGGGCTGATAGTGCTGCGCAGCAGCACGTCGTAGCCACACATCCGCTAACTGACTATTCTGAGCCTGGCCTGCACCGGTGCGATACATCACCGAGAGCGCATATTGTGCTTCGGCATTACCGGCCCCGGCAGCCTGGCGAAACAGCCCGGCTGCGTGATTGAGATCACGCTCAACCGCCAGACCGGTTTCATAAAGCCATGCCAGCCGTGTGACCGCGCGATAATCAGGCGGGGTTGCGGTTGCCAGATCATGTAACAATGCCAGCGCCTGATCAGCGTTATCGTTAATCAATAATAATGCTATCCGGGACAGGGGATCTTCCGGGTCATTATTTTGCAGACTCGCCAGCAGAGTGGCGGCATCACTATCGCCGTCCAGGGCAGCCACCGTTAGCCAATGGCGGGCCTCGTCCGGATTGCTGGGTGAAGAGTGCAGATAGAAAAGCCCCAGTTGATAGGCGGCCGCCCGACTGCCAGCCTCAGCAGCCTCACGGTAAAGCGCAACCCCACGTTCAGGGTCCTTGGTCACGCCGATCCCCTGGGTATACAGGTTGGCAAGATTAAACAGCGCTTCAGACCTGCCGCTGCCACCGATGCTTAACCACATCTGACGGGCCCGTTCGTGATGCCCCATTTTAAACTCAGCATAAGCCATATACAGCTGATTAGCCGGTCGGGCATCAAGGAACTCTACGGGCAACTCACTCCCGTCGGCGGCATAACATCCAGAGGTCGTGAGAGACAGTAGCGGTGTGATAGACAATAGCGCAGTGAAAGCCATTAAACATGGGATGTTTTTCATCATTGCCCCAGACAGGTTAAGCCATCAGCATGATGGCATCACTTTACGACGAACATCCCTTCCATCCCTTTATGTCTGAGGCCTGCAATATAGAACTCAAAGTTTCCAGGTTTTACCGGCACAAAAAAGATTTCTGCAGTGCCCTCATCCTCAAATTCCAGTTCGGTCAGGCTCACTGCTTTAATCTCCATGCCTCCCGCTTCAACTTTACGCAGATAGATAGAGGAAAAGAATTCCGGTGCATGAAAGGCATACGGCTTTAATCCACTGGCGATCAGCTCCAGCCGGTATGCTTTTCCTGTTTCCAGTTCATATTTTTTCTGCGACAAACTGTAGTCACTCTCGTCATTGCCCATCACCAGATCTGGCAGTCGTTCCGGCTTTCGGGTCAGATCGCCTTCAGCCAGCAAACGGCTACTAAACATCATCGAAGCAATAACACAGATCAGCGCTATACCACTCAGCATCCCACGCGTTATCTCAGGTGAGATCGCCGGAAAAATTCGTCTTAACATCGTTGAACCCTCATTCTTATTGTTTATTTACCTCAATGCTAAGCTCACTGAGTTTTTAAAAAATAGTACTTCAGAACTAATTGATCGGTACTTTCCGCATATTTAACCCTGTTTCAGTAGCACCTATCCTGAAGACTCTGACCGATGAGCTTTCTTATGCGTACACTAATAAAAACACTGACGATACTGACCGGGTTGTTATTCAGCCTGTCTGCACTGGCAACCCTTCAGGAAACACGGATAGGTTTTATCGCCTATCATCCTGATCAGGGGCCGGTACTATCAAATCTGATTCCAGAACCGGAAAACCGGGGTTTCAGCGGTGCGGAACTGGGATTAAAAGACAACAACACCACCGGACGCTTTCTGCAGCAGCATTACACCCTGGTGTCAGCGCTGGCGGACACACCAGAACAGGTCAACCAGATTGCTCAGCAGTGGCTGAATGATGGTCTGAGAATACTGGTGACCGATCTTCCCCAACGGCAGCTGACCCAGCTGAATAAGCTGGCCATAACCTACGGAGCTATCATTTTTAATGCGGGTAGTTATGCGGATGAACTCCGCACCCGGGAATGTCTCAGCAACACCCTGCATACACTGCCCAGCCGGGCGATGCTCACCGATGCTCTCGGTCAGTGGAGTAATGCCCGCCGACTTAAGCGCTGGCTGCTGATCAAAGGCTCACAACCGGAAGATCTAGCGTATGCTGAAGCCCTGAAGCGCAGTGCCAAACACTTTGGAGTGAACATTATCGCTGAGAAAACCTGGAGATTTGATACCGACCTGCGCCGCACAGCCCAGCGCGAGCTTCCACTGTTTACCCAGACCGATGAATATGATCTGGTGGTAATCGCTGACGAACGCGGTGATTTTGGTGAATATGTGATGTACAACACCTGGCTGCCAAGACCTGTTGCAGGTACTCAGGGACTAACACCAGTCGCCTGGCACCGGGTAGTCGAACAATGGGGCGCAGCCCAGTTGCAAAGCCGCTTTGAAAAACAGTTCCACCGCTGGATGAACAATAAAGACTATGCCGCCTGGGCCGCCGTCAGAACCATTGGTGAGGCCGTCACACAAACCAAAGCCTCAGACGCCAAAACCCTGTTTAGCTTTATCAATTCAGACCAGTTCCAGCTGGCCGCTTTTAAAGGTCGAAAACTGAATTACCGCAGCTGGAGCGGCCAACTACGTCAACCGATTCCACTGGTACAGCCACGCTCACTGGTGGCCCAGCCACCGCTGGAAGGGTTTCTCCATCCGAGAACCGATCTGGACACCCTCGGTTTTGACGAACCAGAATCAAGCTGTAAAGTCAGCTATACATCAGACTGACTTTACAGCAGGACAAGAATAACAACAGGAACTGCTCTATGAGACATTTAACCAGAAAACTTCAGCCACTCACCTTTTCACTGATCAGCACGGTGTTATTCAGCCAGCACACGATGGCAGAAACCGCCTATATCTCCAATGAGAAAGACAACACCATCTCCGTTATTGATCTCGACACCCTTGAGGTAACCGATACCCTTGAGGTTGGTGAGCGGCCCAGAGGCATTATCTTCAGTCATGACCGGACTAAACTGTATATCTGCGCCAGCGATTCTGACACCGTGCAGGTGATGGACCTGAAAGATAACAGCATCATTGCTCAACTACCCTCGGGGGAAGACCCGGAACAGTTCGCGCTGCATCCCGATGACCGGCGTCTCTATATCGCCAATGAGGATGATGCCCTGGTCACCGTTGTTGACACTCAGACTCAGGAAGTTCTGGCGCAGATAGATGTGGGCGTCGAACCGGAAGGGATGGCGATCAGTCCTGATGGAAAATGGGCGTTGAGCACCAGCGAAACCACTAACATGGTTCACTGGATCGACACCGAAACCAATCAACTGGTAGACAATACACTGGTTGATCAGCGGCCCCGCCATGTCGAGTTTAATAAAACCGGTGATATTGTCTGGGCGTCATCGGAAATTGGCGGCACAGTGTCAGTTATCGACGTCGCCAGTCGCAAGATCACCCATAAGTTACACTTTAAAATCAGAGGCATTCACCCGGATAAAATTCAGCCGGTAGGGGTAAAACTGTCCGATGACGGCCGTTATGCGTTTATCGCTCTCGGGCCAGCCAACCATGTAGCGGTGGTCGATGCCAAAACCTATGAAGTGATCGACTATCTGCTGGTAGGGCGCAGAGTCTGGCATATGGATTTTAACGCCGATCAGAGCCTGTTACTGACCACCAACGGTATCAGTGGCGATGTATCGGTCATTGATGTCGACAAGATGAAAGTGATCAAATCGATCAGAGTGGGACGGTATCCCTGGGGTGTCAGGATTAAACCCTGATCCGGCAGCCAATGATGAGTATTAAACAATCATGAGTATAGAGATCAGTCACCTGAGTTTTCGCTATGGCTCGCTGACAGCGCTTCAGGATATCAACCTGTCGCTACAGGAAGGTCGTTTCAACGCACTACTGGGACCAAACGGCGCGGGCAAAAGCACCCTTTTTGCCCTGCTCACCCGGCTGTATGGCTTACAAAGCGGTGAGATCTCCATCGCGGGCCATAGTATTGCCCGCCACCCGGCGGCCGTGATGCGTAAACTGGGAGTCGTCTTTCAGCAAAGCACGCTGGATCTTGATCTGAGCGTCGCTCAGAATCTCTATTACCATGCGGCACTGCACGGCATGTCTAAGCGACAGGCCCTCCCGCGGATGACTGACGAACTGGCGCGGTTTGACCTCAGCTCACGCCTGCACGACAAAGTCCGCAGCCTCAATGGTGGCCACCGGCGACGGGTTGAAATTGCCCGGGCGTTATTGCACAAACCCTCAATTCTCTTACTCGATGAGCCCAGTGTGGGACTTGATCCGGCTACCCGCGAATCACTTAATCAACACATCAGACAGCTATGTCAGGAACAACAACTGACCGTGTTATGGGCCACCCACCTGATGGAAGAGGTGCAGAGTGACGACCCGGTCACCATTCTTTTCAAAGGTAAGGTTCTGGCCAGTGATACCGCCAGTCGGCTATGCCACCAGCACCAGTGTGCCGATACCAGTACACTGTTTCGCGCACTGACAGGAGAACCGGAATGACCCTTCGGGATGCACTGATCTGCTTTAACGGCCTGTTGCAACGGGAACTGCTTCGCTTTGTCCAACAGCGCTCACGCTTTTTCAGCGCGCTGGTGAGACCGCTGCTCTGGCTGGTTGTATTCGCCTCAGGTTTCAGGGCCGCTCTGGGTATTTCGATTATCGAACCTTACGAAACCTATATCACCTATGAGGTGTATATCGTGCCGGGTCTGTGCGCCATGATCATCCTGTTTAACGGCATGCAGAGTTCATTGTCGATGGTCTATGACCGGGAGATGGGTAGTATGCGGGTATTACTGGTCAGTCCGATGCCAAGGCCATTCCTGCTGCTGTCAAAACTGCTGGCAACCTCACTGATCTCACTACTGCAGGTTTATGGGTTTCTGCTGATCGCCTGGTTCTGGGGTGTTGAAGCGCCGCTTTGGGGCTATGTGACGGCTCTGCCCGCCTTGCTGCTGGTTGCCATGATGCTCAGTGCCATCGGGCTGTTCATCTCAGCAAGAATCAAACAGCTGGAAAACTTCGCCGGGGTGATGAACTTCGTTATTTTCCCGATGTTTTTTCTCTCATCAGCGCTCTATCCATTATGGAAAATGCGCGAAGCGAGCGAATGGCTTTATTGGGTCTGTGCCTGGAACCCCTTCAGTCACGGTGTTGAACTGATTCGTTTTGCGCTCTATCAGCAGGGCAACAGCGAAGCCCTGATCATTGTCAGTAGCATCACCCTGATAGCCTCCGTCCTGGCGGTCAGAGGGTTTCAGCCCCAACAGGGGATGGGTAAACGGTAAATGGCTGCTCTACCTGATAGAGCACCACCCGTCCCCGGCCCTGCCGCTTCGCTTCATAGAGTGCAACGTCGGCATTCTTCATCAGGGCAAAGGAGTCTTCCCCGTGATGATGAATAGCAGCTCCCATGCTGCAACTGATATCGATATCAGTATCCGCAAAACGCACCGGTTCTTTCAGCTGATTCAGCAACCGCTTACACAGTGTTTCCAGCTGCTGTTGCCCCTCCCCGGGGCTGAGCTTGATAATACTAACGAACTCATCACCACCTACCCGACAGGCCAGGTCGGTTTCCCGTAAACAACGCTTCAGTCTGCTGGCAACCTGAATCAACACCGCATCGCCAGCATCATGGCCAAAGTTATCATTAATCCGTTTGAAATGGTCAAGATCGATAAACAACAGCGCTATTCCCGGTGTCAGATGTCGCTCTTTGGTCGCCAGATCCCGGCTCAGATTTTCCATCAATGAGCGTCGGTTGGCCAGCCCGGTCAGCGGGTCAGTTTCCGCCTGGGAACGCAGCTGCTGCTCTAACTCTTTACGCTGGGTAATATCGTAGAAAATGGCAATATAGTTCTGCACGATACCGCGATTATCTTTATAGGCACTGATCGATATCCACTCTGGAAATACCTCACCATTCTTACGCTGATTCCAGATCTCGCCGCGCCAGATTCCATCAGTATTGAGCTGTTGCCACATACGCTGGTAAAACGCTTCATCGTGACGCCCGGACGAGAGCATCGCCGGACATTTTCCCAACACCTCATCCCGGGCATAACCGGTAATGCGTGTAAAGGCATTGTTGACCTGCAGAATCCGCGTGCTGGCATCACAAACAATAATCCCTTCATAGGCTGAATCAACAATCAGACCACTGAGTTTAAGGGAGTCGGCGGTTTTACGCAGCATCGATTGCTGCCGGTTGATATCGTCCTCATAGCGCTTAAAGCGCGTCTTTAGCCAGCGTCCAAACGTCAGCGAGACCAGCAGGGCAAATACCCCGATAATCGTGAAGGCAAACACCTGATTAAAAGCGGCCGTGCGGATCTCGTTATTTTTTATCTGCTTTTGCTCTGCCAGCAGATTATTCAGTTCATCCTGAAAAATACCGACGATGAGAATCCATCCATGATCGGCTAATGGATGAATCAATGATAGCTTGGGACTGGCGTGAGTCGCTCCCGGCTTATACCAGTTATAGTATTGATAACCGCCTCCCGCCCGGGCTGTATCCAGCATCTTCTGAGCGCTTTGACTGATCCCGGGGTCGGAGTCATACAGGTAGTTGAAGCCTTCGCGTTCCGGTGTTGCTCCGCTGGCCAGCAGCATGCCGTCATCTCCCACGAGGGCGACATAGCCTGAGTTTGCAAAGCGAATATTACGAATATAGTTATAGATCCGGGGTTTCAGCGCATGTTCAAAGCGATAAAGATAGTCACCCGTACCCACGATCCAGTTATACGGTTCGAATACCTGGACATAGGATATTTTATCCTCCATCGGCTTCGCCTTATCGGATTGAAACCAACGGTAAGACGAAAAGCCGGATTTTTGCGGATTTGACACCGCCTCAATCAACCCCTGAGTGACAAAGTGGCCTTTGTCATCCTGCTCGGCGTAGAGTGAACTGCCCTCTCTCTCGGGTGCGATCGGCAGAAGAACGGAGGTGCCATCCATCTCTTTAATGAAGTAATACCCCCGGCCATCAAAGAAGCGGATATCCCTGATGGCTGCAACCAGCATCTGCTTCATCTCAGCTTCACTCAAGGTCTGATGATAACGCTGATAAAGCGAGTCCATTAAGGAGAGCGCCTGTTGCGTCTGGTTCCGGGACTGTTGCTTAAGCTGATTAATCGCTTCGGCAAACATCTCGTTAATCATATGCTCGGCGTCTGCCATCTCAGCCCGAAGCCGATCCTTTTCGGCCTGCATCAGGTTTTTACGCAGCAAGTCCTGCTGTTTCTGATGCTGAAAATGGGTATCAACATAGAAATAAACACTCTGAGAGAGCAGTAGCAGAATGATAATGAGTGACAGCCCCCACAAAAGCTGTGTCGGTAAGCGAGTTGAGTTATTACTGTTATGTACCACTAAAGTCCATCTCATTTATGACAGAAAGTAAGTCACTTTCCCAGAATAACCAGTAATACGTTACAAAAAGCTGATCCTGCCGCGAACGTTTATTGCTGCTCAAATATCGAGCTGTATTGTACCATGAAAATCTATCCTGATGCCTCAGGGTTATTCCAATAAAACAGCACTTTAGTACTGCTTTTTTGCCCGCATAGTAGAATACCCATCGTCTCGCACTATAGGTGTAATAGAGTCAGCGTTAATGTGTGCAAAGCGACAGGCCGGGTAGTCTCTCGCAATGCCAACACTGAAAGCGATTTCTATTTTGAAGCAGCTATGTAGTAAACTGTGGTAGCAAACACAGTCCCATTACAGAATAATTATAATGGACGATAAACCGATGCTGATAATGCAGCCGTCCAGCGGGAGAATAACGTGTACAAAATTCTAATTGCCGATGACCACCCTCTGTTTCGCGAAGCCATCTGTGGCGTTATCGCTAACGGTTTTCCGGGATGTGAAACTCTCGAGACCGAGGATCTCGACAGTGCGCTGGCGATCGCACAAGAGGAAGAGGATCTCGATCTGATTCTGCTGGATCTGAATATGCCGGGCATGAATGGCCTGAACGGGCTGATCAGTTTGCGTAATGACTCACCCACCATTCCGGTAGTCATTGTCTCTGCTGAACAGGATAAACAGATCGTATTGCAGGCAATTACCTACGGCGCCGTTGGCTTTATCACCAAGTCATCTCCACGGGAACAGATGACCGAAGCGCTGCAACAAATACTCGATGGTAATGTCTACCTGCCGTCAGACATTATACGCTCAGAAAAACCTTCCGGCGGCACACACCGGCGCCATGATGAACACCAGCTGCCACCCGAAATGCTGTCGTCGCTGACGCGCCGACAACTACTGGTATTAGAGAGAATGTCTGAGGGTGAATCGAATAAGCAGATTGCTTATACCCTCAATATTGCAGAAACCACGGTTAAAGCTCATGTCAGCGCTATCTTAAGAAAACTCGGTGTACACAATCGCATTCAGGCGGTACTGTCAGCGGGCAATGTCGACTTTAACCAGTACCTGAAACGCTAACCCCCAGAACAAGCTATACAGTCAGTGCCAGAGAAAATCAGGCACTGACTGACAAACACTGCCGCTCTCCCCTTCACAACCATTCAGCATACAAGCTCAGATCATTCGAGCAGATGGTTGAGGGTCATCTTCAGCTTCATCGGTTTAACCGGTTTGTTAATCAGCAGATAGCCCTGCTCCCGCACAATCTGTTTCAACTCATTAGTATAATTTGCTGTAATCATGATGACCGGGACAGGCTGATTCAGCCCCTTATTAAAATGGATAGCGGCATCCAGACCATTTTCATCGTTGTCCAGATGGTAATCAGCGATCAACAGATGTGGCGCGGCATTATTGCTCAGCAACGCCATCAGCTGGACTTCATCCTGCACGGTTTTTACACAACACCCCCAGCCCTCAAGCAGGGTTTGCATACCCCGGCAGATTGCCGGATCATTATCGATCAGCCAGATTTCTGCGCCATCAAGCTGATCACCAGCAGCGGGCAGATGTTGTGCTTTTGACTCGACTGGTATCTGATCTGTCCGGGCCAGGGGAACCTCAACAGAAAACATAGACCCCTTACCCGGCACCGAACTGACGCTGATCTGATGCCCCAGCATGCGCGATATTTTATCGACGATTGCCAGTCCCAGGCCGAGCCCCTTATCATTTTCAATCAGGTTGCCCTGCAAACGTTTAAATTCAAGGAAGATATCACCCAGTTTATCTTCCGGAATCCCCCGACCCGTATCCCATACCTCAATCACCAGACTGTTTCGCTTGCGCCGGCATCCCAGTAACACAGAACCATGATCCGTGTAACGGATCGCATTGGTGAGGAAGTTCCTCAGAATTCGGGCCAGTAACTGCGAGTCGGAACAGATCACCGCGTTGCTGGCGACATAGCGCAATCGCAACTGTTCACTGCCTGCCACCTGCTGAAACTCATTGGCAATATTGTTCAGCAAACTACAGGCGGGAAACACCGTAACATCCGGTTCAATCACTCCGGCATCCAGTTTGGATATATCCACCAGGGTGCTTAACAATGATTCCACATCATCCAGCGAGCTGCCCACCGAATCGATCAGGTGGCGCTCGCTCTGGACGGCGGGTTTTTCCTGCAACGCGCTGGTAAACAGCCGGGCGGCATTCAACGGCTGCAACAGATCATGGCTGACCGCTGCCAGAAACTTGGTTTTCGACAGGTTGGCCTGCTCGGCGTGCTTGCTGGCTTCCAGCAATCGTCCCTCGACCTGCTTACGTTCGATAATCTCCTGGCGCAGCTGATCATTCAGTTTGGTCAGTTCCGAGGTTCGCTCAATAACCCGCTGCTCCATTGTCTGATAAGATTCCTGCAGCGCATAAGCGGTTTTACGCCGCTCGGTAATATCCCGGATCAGCACGAAGAAGCCAACGGCACGGCCGTCTGCATCAAGATTCGGCACATAGGCTTTCAGCATATAGCGGGGGCCACCCTGCGGATCTTTCTCTTCGATCTCAAAGGTGACACTTTCACCGGACAGGGCGCGGTTGATATAGGGCTTCAGGTTAACAAACTGGTCACCACCGTGAACCATGGTAATCGTCTTACCGATCAGGGCCTCACGCGGCCAGCCATACCAGTCCTCATATACTTTGTTGGTAAACTGAAAGCGCAGATCATCACCCACATAAGCGATCAGCGCCGGTACATGGTCGGTGATCAGGCGAATCCACTGCTCACTCTCCCGCAGGGTTTCAGCATACTGATGGCGCTCGGTAATATCGGTGTAGGTATTAACGAAGCCGCCGTCCTGGATGGGATGGGTACGAATCTCAATCACCTGACCATTGCGCAGGCTTTGCTCCAGCTCGATGGTGCCCCCGGATGGCCGGTGATTGGTAAACGGCGTCAGCAAAATCAGTTCACAGCGGGCAATCAGTGCTTCAAACAGCGGTTCCTCACTCAACTCCTCTTCACTAAAGCCGGATAGTTCGAGAAAGCGTTGATTCCAGACCTCCAGGCGCCCTTCGCCATTAATCAGCACAACCCCCTGAGAGAGGTTGTCCACGGTGTTCTGCAACACTCGTGACTTATCCGCCAGCGCCCGTTCGCGACGTGCGGTTTCATTCTGCTTAAGCTCGGTAATATCGGTGTAAAGAATAACTAAACCGCCATCCAGCGTGGGCCGCTCGCTGACCTGAAACCAGCGACCGTTCTTGAGACGATAGAACACCGAGTTATCGGTTTCATCGCCACGAAACTCCTCCTCGATCAAGCCATGCTGATCCGCCAGGCGGCGGATATCCTGAATACCCAGCCCCTCCTCGATAGACACACCCGTGCCCGCCCAGACCGTTTCAAAACGGCTGTTATACAGCACAATGCGACGCTGACTATCAAACAGGACAAACGCATCGGAGATGCTTTCAATACCGTCAATTAAACGCTGATGCGCCAGTTCAGCTTGTTGTTTCGCCTGGCTCAGGGCCTGGTTACTGGTTTTAAGGTCACCCAGTGCAACATTCAGGGCGGCGGTGCGTTCGCGAACCTGTTCAGCCAGCACAACCGAGTGTTCAAAGGCCGCATAGGGATCGGTTCGGGTCGTCGCGCTGACCTCGACCCGCTCAATCAGCACCCGATTGATTTTCTGCAGCTTACGATTTTCCCGTTCCAGCTGCTCTACACGCTGTGCCAGGTCAATCGGCTGATCCTGCCCCGTAGTGGTCATACTTTTCTCCCGATCGCAACACCGGTGAACGTCTGGTTTACATGCATGCCATCGATCTGTTCACCATAGGTATTGAAGCCGACCACCCGATGACGCTGCAGCAGGTCGGATACCGGATGACTCTTATTGCGGATCTGCGCTTCGAGCCGGCGCAGAAAGCAGTCACACCCCAGGGTTAACAGATGTTCGCCCAGCGCGTCCTCTTCCCGTGTCAGCTGCTGGTCCAGTTTGGATATCAGCTCACCGGGTTCCATCAGCGTCAACACAATACCGTTTTCAACGGCACAGTAGAATGTCAGACTGAGATCATCGTTGACACTCTGTATAGAGCGGACAAAATACTCGTCCCCGATTCTTACCGCGATGGGGTTAAGCGCAAACACCTCATGGTTCAACGCCGCCACCGGCACCCCAACAATACGGGAGTATTCTATGGCTGCCGGTTCAGCATTCAGTTCCAGCACCCGGCGCTGCTCACTATCGGCTTCGGTGACCACCAGCTTGGTATCCCGGCTTTCCATATGGTGGCCGCTGAATACTCTGAATTCACAGCTGGTATTCACCAGGATAATCACCGCAGCATTGGTATGAAAAGCACCATCAAAATAGACATGCGTATTGGCCAGACAGATATCATCACCGGCGGAGCCGCCAAAATGAGGAATGCTGCCCAGAGCAGAATCGAGGGTCACCAACACCTTCTCCTCCTGCGTCGACAGTCCATCAAACAGCGTCAGGGCAAAACTATGGTCTTTAATCGGTGCGACCTGCTGTTTCAGACAGCGTTCCGATAACAGTTCCACCACTTCCTGAGCATCATTAAAATCAAACTGTTCCAGCCCATTAATTAACTGCCCGCTAACCGCGAATGCCTCACGGGAAAACCCTACCGCAGAGACAGACCCCTGATCATAACCTTCAGCCGTCATTTCACCGGCAGTGGTGCATCCCGCTACCAGGATGCCTGCAAACCGGTGTTCCAGGGCTGCAGCCAGTTTATCCAGCTGATACTCTGCTGAGCAAAAGAACAACACGAAGTTAAGATCGGGCCAGTCCAGCTGCTGATAAAGCTGATTCACTGCCACCCACTCATCCCGCTCAGTGGAAAATGCAGTACGCAGTTCAGGCTGGCAAATATTCTGGGATGATGGATTCGTCACAGTGGGCACACCGGTAGTTTAAGATGACCCCTGAGTCTAAATGGGATTCAGAAATGAGAACAGTATACTTGAGTACCTGAAGGGCTGTAAAAATGCGGGAATTAAATATTAAGATATTGTTTTACAATGATTTATAAAACCGGACAGATAGGCCTAAAGTAGTAAAAAGCCTCCTCACCGGCAGAGGAAGGGGTTGCCGGTCAGGAGGCGGAGCCAGCTGACAGACTACCAGCTCAGCACAGCACCCAGCGCAACAGTATCGGTTGCAGAAGTATCGACACTGCCGTTATCGGTTTTATGAACCGTATACTCTGCCACCAGTGTCAGATTGTCGTTGATGTTATGAAACAGTGCGGCACCGGTCAGAGAATCCTTCGTGGTCACTGAACTCCCTGCTGCAGTATTCTTTGTCTGACCATGAGACAACACCAGACGGTTTGCTGAAAACGCATAAGCACCCTGTAACAGATAACCGTCCGATTCGGCGCTGTCAGTCAGCGTATTGCTGGCAAACACGCTGCTGATACCTTCCTGGTCAAATCCCGATGCCGTCAGGGTAAAGCCTGCAGCAGCAAGACGGGCACCGTAAGAGATACCTTTGGCATCAACACCGGAGGTCACAGAATCCCCCATGGCGCCACTGACCCATGCTTTCACCGCAACACCATCATAATCCGCCGTGTAGGTCACTTCGGTTTCAAAACGGGCAGAGTTGCTGTCCCCCTTAGCGGTGCCACCCGTTGTATTCGGATCAAGCACGCCCACCGCCACCTGCAATCCACTCATCACCGGAGAGCGATAGGTGATCTGCGCCGTTGGATTCGCGTAAGGATAACCGGTGGTGATATTACCAAAGGTTGTATTACTGGTGGTTGCCGGGGCGAAGCCCACCCCCATCAGCAATTCATCACTGAAGATATTGCTGCGGGCATAAAGACCGAAGTCCTTACCGAAGAGCACCTGACCGAAATCGCCATCAACCGTTGCATAAAACTGTCGCACATCGATCATCGAATCTGTTTTGGTATTATCGCCATCCTGGTTGCTATCATTAATTGACACCCAGAAGGAGGAACGTCCACCGACGCTCAGATCCCCCACCTGTTTACCCACATTGAAGCCGATATAGTTTGGCAGAAAGCCCATCCGCACCCGGGATGTCTTGGTGTGGGTGTCAGCGACTTTATCTTCACTGTCCTGGTAGGTGTAGAAGGCATTGAAATAGCCATCCACTGAAAATGTTGTACCGTCCTGATCGTAGAGACTGATACCCGCCATCGCACTGTTGCTGAATGCTACTGCCAAGGCTAACGGCACGCTGCGCCATAGTTTTTTATTATTCATTATGCCCTCTGATTCTTCATCAATTGGTTTATTGTGTGAGTCAGGGCATTATTCGCCTTCGTGATAGCCGCCAACAGAGCACCTTAGCGCTGTTCCGATAGCTAATTAGAGGCAGCGACTCTACCCCGCTATCGCCTCGCACTGAAAGGATAAGCAGGCTTACAGCGAAAGTGTTTACGACCCTGGCGGGGTTGTGAGTACACCTTTAGCATCTGCTTTGTGTCATCATGTCACGGCGTAGCTCAGGCGGTTATGCCAGGCATTGATCAGATCAGGGCCGGTTGCTGCAACGCCCTATCTATCGATAGGTATAGATGCCGTCACCGATTCATGGCTAAATGCTGTTAAAAACAAATTCTGTTAAAGAGAATGTCACATGAGGTTCCGATGAAAATAGTACGGGCAGATCTTTCACATCTCACCGAACTGGCCAGGCTGTTTGATTCTTATCGACAGTTTTATGACTGTGAGCCTGATCGCAAGCTGGCGACTGAGTTTATTCATGCCCGTCTGGCAAATCATGAATCAGTCATTTTTCTTGCACTGGATAATCAGGACAAAGCGATCGGATTTACTCAGCTATATCCATCGTTCTGTTCTGTTGACGCCATTAAAATTTTTATTCTGTACGATCTGTACGTAGACACTGATGCCCGTCAACTGAGTGCAGGCCGTACACTGATGGAGAAAGCCAGCGAATATGTGAAAGCCGCCGGTGGCGCCCGTATTGATCTGCTCACGGGCAAAGACAACGATCGGGCTCAGACCCTGTATGAAAAACTGGGCTATGAAAAAACCAATGAGGATTTCTATGCTTATTCTTTAACGCTGTAAACCCAGCCCGCTATTCAGCCGCTGCTGGCAGGGTTTCGCCTGCGGCTGGCAGTCATGTCCCATGTCAAAACCCCGTCACCAGCCCCTTGCCAGGGCTGATAGTTAACATTTAAAATTTTATCAATCACTATGGATGGTGACCTTCCTCAGAAAACGCTCACCCCATTTGCTCATGTTCATACCGGATTCAGGCTAAGAATCTCATGCTATCCCTGCTATTCCGGGCATCTTTAACGGGCGTTATATAATATGAGAATAAAGAAGCGATCTCTCTTTCTGGCCATTTCAGTATTAATTCTGAGTGTCGGCTTTATCATTCCTGAACCTAAAGTCATCCCCGTGGCTGGCGCTAGCGAGGCGGACTGGAACAAAGACACCTTCTGGTATGAACCATGGGGAAACTCCGGCGTCCACAAAGGCATTGATATCTTTGCGAAGAAAGGCACAGAGGTAGTTGCATCATCGAATATGCTGATCCTGTATCGCGGGTCTTTGAGTAACGGTGGCAATGTGGTTGTGGGCTTGGGACCCAAATGGCGTATTCACTATTTTGCCCATCTGCAACAGATTGACAGAACCGCCGGGCGTCTTCTGCAGGCGGGTCAGATAATAGGTTCCGTGGGCGATAGTGGCAATGCCAGAGGTAAACCAGCCCATCTGCATTATTCAATTTTCACACTATTGCCCAGACCATGGGCGATTGACAGCTCGACTCAGGGCTATAAAAAAGCGTTTTATATCAATCCAATAGAATATTTATCAGGAGGAAATTCATAACAGCGATAAGCAATATATCCAGGGTTATCAGGGACAACTCAGTTTTTAAACCCGTGCCCGAGAAGCAAAGATTACAGAGAAAGGGATTTTCAATGGAGAAATACACAGTCACCGTACACAACCGTTTTGTCGCCATGCTGTTTGATATCAGATTAAGGCCGGGCACGCAAAGGCGGGTTAAAGATATTAACCGTGCGACGCATATTACCCGGGCCTGGCATAATAAAGTCGAACAAGGTGACACCGAAGCCGCTCAGAAACTGAAACAGCTCTCTTTACTGATACAGAATAAAGTCGCTGAGTTAAACGCTCTGGCCGAAGAAGTGAACCAGATGTATGAATGTCATAAGGACGATCTGCCGATAGTGAAGCGTGATAAATTCATAGTGCAGGAGTGTTCACTTGAGATCGTAAACCCATATAACATCGCCCTGATGGAGATGCTGGAAGCACTTGATAAAGTATCTACCCGCATGACAATCCTGTTCTGGAACTATAAATATGCAAAAAAACAGGAATACTTTCTCCTCCAGAAGCGTGTCGCTACCCCCCTGAGATCAGTACTGCAGTGGCTCTATAAACAGGCTTCTACCCATTAAATCAGAGGTTATCTCAAAACCAGATTTGCAGAGTCCGCATCCCCGGCGATGCGGACCTGTTATCAGTCATGCCGATACAACACCGGTTAATTAAGTTGTTTAGTGTCAGTGTCCAGCAATAGCTCTGGATTGAAACCCACGGCAAAAGCCCCCCAGTGACGACCGTTGATATAGATCGGGAAGGTCAGATCGTTGAGTACCTCGCCGGTGTCACGGACAAACGTTTGTAACAGGAAGGGTGCCGTATTGGTGACCCGGCGAACTTCGGCCCGGCTACCTTTAAAGAAGCGACGATGGCGGCTTTTCGCATTATCTACGTCAAAATCACCGGTCAGAGGTTCAGACACTTTCAGGTGATGAGCGGGTGCATAGCCATCAACGGCAATGGCCAGGGCATAGATCAGTTCAGGCTTCTCGCTTAAATAACTGTCATACATTGGCCGCAGAAGTTTCTCAAACGCTTCGACATAACTGACATCAAACTTTTCAGGTGTCCGCCCCTCGTTAGTCCGTTTGTAATGACGGTCAAACAGGTCGAAGCCCTGATTGTGGAGACTTTCAATCGCTTCCTGCACCTGACGCGCCCATGTGCGTCCTGCCTGAATGATGTTTTCAAAACTACCGTAACCGATGATAAAGCGCGACAGCAGCTCCTGAGTCTCTTCGGTTGAGCTTTCCAGGTCTGCAGAAAAGGTTCGCGAACGTTCCATCTCATCACGGATATCACCACTGATACCGGCAATACGCTCAACATGGGAGTGGGATTCTTTATTGGTGTATGACAGTTCATCCAGCGTTGAACTAATGGTGGTCAGTTGGTTATTAACCCCTTCAAAATCACTGACCAGACGAGTGAACTGCACACTGGTGTCACTGATAAAACTTTCAGTATTGCGTGTAAACTCGAGAATATTGGCCGAATTCGTCCTGGTATCATTCACCAGATCGGACATGACCGAGATATTCTGGTCGATCTCGGAGGTTGCATCCTGGACCTGCTGTGACAGGTTGCGAACCTCATCGGCAACCACAGCAAAACCGCGCCCCGCATCACCGGCCCTGGCGGCTTCAATTGACGCGTTCAACGCCAGCAGATTGGTTTGATCGGAGAAGCGTTTCACCATCGAAAGAATTTCAGTAATTTTTTCTGAACTGGCACTCAGCTTACCAACGGTGTCCTGAAAACCGGACGCCAGCTCAGATATATTACGCACCTGACCCAACACCTGTTCCAGTTCATGGCTGGAGCTTCTGATCTCATTCAGATTATTACTGGTATATTCAGATATCTTCAGGGTATTTCCCGCCACTTCCTGAATGGCACTGGTGGACTCCTGGCTGGAGATCAGGACCTGCTGAGCCTGTTCCTCCTGCGCACTGGTCGATTGATACACCTCCTGCAAGACCTTACTCAGCTGCGTCGCACTCAGGGCAACCCGCACACTATGATTACGGGTCTCTGCAATAATTTTCTTCAGGCTGGTAGAAAACCCATTGTAGCTGGACGCCATGGTGGATATTTCATCATGGGTAAAATCGGGGAGAGTCGCGGAGATATCACCATCTTTGTCTTTTATATTGCTGAGGACATCAATCATTTTACCGATCGGTCGCAAGAACAAGTGACGCATAAACAGAATGACAAACAGCGAGGCGGCAATCGCAATCGCAAAAAACAGCCAGTTGAACATTTGCAGCTGACTCAGTGTTGCGAGCACTTCCGGGTTGTTGCTGGTCTGGGCAACGGTTGCAGACAACGTCTCAAAGCCATACCAGTTGAACCCCATAAACAATATCGACGGCAATAACAGGAAAATGACATTGCCAACAATTTTACGGGTTAAGGAGTTAAAGAAATTTCGTTCTACGGTGTCATAGAGCCCCATACTATTCACTTCTTTGTCATTGTTATTTTAATTACCTATAAAATACTTTTTTAAATCAAAAAAACCATGGTTAACAGTAAAACATTACCTATTTTATGTAATTTTCAATAATTTAAGCGAAATTGAGACTAAGGATGTACACACTTTAGCCTAAAGTCCTGACCTCTTAATCACCCCGGTCTCCAGCGATTTACTGCTCACCGGGAGGTGCTGCCGGAGGCCACTGTAACTGTTGGCTACTGCGGTTTAACCAGGCTTTTGCATCACGATAACCCGGATAATACCGTGCAACAATCGCCCAGAACGCGGGGGAATGATTCATCTGTTGCAGGTGACTTAATTCATGAACAATCACATAGTCGATAATAGCTGCCGGGGCCATCATCAGCAGCCAGTTAAAACTCACCACGCCCCGGCTGTTACAACAGCCCCACTTCCGGCGATAACTGCGAACCACCACTTTAGTGGGCGCCAGCTTCATCTGACGGCTCCAGTGCGCTACCCGTGTTTCGAAATAGTGCTGTGCCTGCGCCCGATACCATAATTCCAACTGCTCTCTGATCGCCTCAACCCGGTTTTTTCGGATACGCCGGGACAGTTCTGACTTTATCCGCCCGGGAAAGATGGTCGTTCGGGTGGCCGGCTGATCAACGACAACATCAAGGGTCAGCCATTCACCCAGCCAGAGCAACTGACTCCCCTGATCCAGCACTGTCGGTGCCGGTGCCGACGGTAACCGCAAACGTAATTCCTGCTGTCGCACTCTGATCCATTCAGTTTTCTCTGCCACCAGCCTGTCAATGCGGGACTGAGCGACCCGGGCAGGCGCCAGCACCCGGACACTGTCCGGACGCACCTGAATCTCGATAGTGCGTCGCCGGGAACTGCGACGCAATGTATATTGCGGCATTAACTGAGTGTCAGTATTCACAGCGTCAAGTCTCTTGTGAAAGCGATAAAATCAAAATCTGTCATGGCGGTATCAGGCGTGTATCGTTCATCATCAGCCATAGTAATAACATGCGTCATGCGGGTTTCAGTTGAGCCATTGAAGCACAACAACGGGTAACGATTCTGACGAAACGCTGTTGCAGATGAGGGTCGGCGTTTTCCGCATAACGGATCTGTTCATAATAACCAGACAAGGCGCTGAACTCATCAGAAAGTGACGGATAAGACAGGGCCAGGCGACTAAAAAAGTGTCCGGCGGTCTCACCGTTCTGCCGCTCTAACCCCTCGGGCTGCAACCGTTTATCGAGTTGTTGCAGCGCTTTTTGCAGCGGATCTTTGCGCGCCCCACGACGGATAAACAGGCTCCCCGCCACCGCCAGCAGCACCAACCCTCCTGGCACCAGAAGCAGCAGTATCACTTTGACAGCAGAGATCTTACCCAGCAACTGTTGTAAGAAACCTGTCTGCCGATCATGAAAATTAAGCACCCAGCGATGCCAGCTGTAATTAATCGCTTCATAACGCAAGCGTAGCTGTTTCAACAGCGCACCGCTGAGAAAACCGTTACGCATCAACATTGAATCGGCCAGAAATGCCGGCTCATTACTGAACATCTGCGCAGCGGGCTGTGCCAGTCGCAGCGGTGCAACGACGGAGGTAGGATCAAGCCGCTGCCAGGTTGAGCTTTCCTTGTCCCAGTATTCCAGCCAGGCGTGGGCCTCATACTGACGCACCGTCAGCACCTCATCCAGCGGATTCAGCTCGCCACCGAGGTACCCCCCGACAACCCGCGCCGGAATACCCGCCGCCCGAAACATAAAGGCTCCCGCACTGGCAAAATGGCCACAAAAACCTTGCCGGGTGTCAAACAGAAACTGATCTATCGGATGACGCTGCGTCAGTAGCGGAGGCTCCAGCGTATAGCGGAAGTCAGTCGCAAAGAAATTCAGCATTTTCAGACTGAAGTCATGGGCATTACGGCTTTGAGTTTTCCACTGCAACGCCAGTTGCCGGGCTTTTTCATTCCCCTGTGACGGCAATTGCCAATAATCTCTGAGGCGTGCCCCTGAGAGTGGGTCCTTTACGCGCCCTAAGCGGGAGGTCAGCGGATATTGTGTCCGTTGCATCAGCGGGTCTTTTCCCTGCAGCGTCATATCACTCATACGACGCATAAAAGCGGGATAACTGAGCGGCACATCCAGTGCATAGCGCCAGTGCTGACCGGTCGCTTCCATCGTCATCTGATAGCGATACTCCGGCCCGTTGAGCAGCTGTATTGAGGCGGTCCCCGGCACATCATTGCGCCCCGCCAGGTCTGACGAACGTGTCCAGCGACGACCATCAAAACGGTCGTACGTCAGCCCGCGCCAGTAGCGCTGATCTTCCGGCGGCAATGGGCCGTCAAAACGGGCCCGGAAGGCGATCTCTGCCGAACGGGTCAGGCGACTGACATCTCCCGGAGACATCGAATCAGAAAGCCCGGTAAAGCTCTGTCCGGTGTTCGTATCAACCTGCCACAGTGGACCGATGCGGGGAAAAATAAGGAACAGCACCAGCATCATGGGTAATGCCTGGAGATAAAGTACGGCTGAACGTTTTAATGGCCGCCAGATATCATTGTTCTGCTGACTTCGATAAACCGTATTCAGGCAAGCGGTCACCACAATCAGCGATAGCAGGCTATACAGCGCCATGGGGATTGACTGAAAAAACAGAAAACTACACGCAATCAGGAGAAAGGCAACAAAAAGTACCACCAGAGCATCGCGACGCTGATACATCTCCATCAGTTTAAGCAGAAAGGCCGCCACCAATAACCCTACGGTGACCACCATCACTGATCCCGCGCGTAACTCCAGTAACAACCCGATCAGTACCAGCAGCAATAAACCGATACGCACACTCCAGTGCGGAAAACTCCAGCGACCACTGTGTACCATCAGACGCCAGGCAACGGTCAGCAGCGCCAGTAAAAACAGCCACGCAGGTACCACCGTACTAAAGGGCGCCATGACCAGCAGGATGCTCACCAGCAGCCAGATCATACTGCTACGGGTTAGCTGAAACAGCGGCTTCATGACGCGGCCTCCCCGGCATCGTCATGCGAACGGTGATCGTCAACCGCCGTATTCAGGCTAAAGCAGGCCAGCGCTTCAAGCGTCCGTATCCGGTGGGCTTCCCCCCGATCCGGACGGATCTCAACGCCCGGTAGCTGCAACCCATATTCCTCACCACGGCGGTGTAACTGTAACACCCACCAGGTAAGGCGGGAGATACGTGCTTCCGGCGAAAGTTCAGGCCATAGTTGCCAGCTTAACCAACGGCGCGTGTCACTCAGTTCAACATACTGCTTAGCATACATTCCCTGTCCCCGGGCATAGGTCTTCCAGGCAACACGTTTCAGCGACATACCTCTCTGAAACTGCTCCAGCCCGGCAAACTCTTCGCCATCCGAGCGCACTGCCGGTTGCTCCTGCCCCTGATCACCGGTGGCATAACCGATCAGATCAGCTAACTGCCCTCCGGCCACCGGATGCGGATAAACCAGCGTTTTCAGATCGACCTGTAACCAGGTCCAGGCGCGGAATAAGCCCAGCGGATAAAAGGTTTCTATCAGCAACGCATTCGCCAGCAAAGGCCCGCGTCGCCTGGCGGCCTGATAGAGGGTAATATGAGTTTGACGGCTATCTAACAGATCTACAGCATCACCGCTGCCATCCAGCAAACGCAGCTGAATGCTTTCGTACTGGCGAGAACCCTGCGCCGTCAGCGTGAGATCAAACGCCGCCTGCTCGCCGACAAAACAGCTATGGCCCCTTAAAAACTGTATCGTCAGCCCGGACAGATTGGCATAGGTATGCAGGATAGTTATCACAAACAGGCTGGCGAGCAGAAACGTCACTGCAAACATCAGATTATTCTGAAAGTTAATCGCCAGAATCAGCATCACCAGCAACAGCAACAGAAACACAAATCCGGCACGGGACGGCATAATATAGATACGTCGCTGGCTCAGGGTAAGCTGCTTTAACCGTGGACTGCGGCGCAGACTCCAGTTAAATACCGCTCGTGCTATCCGCTGGCGTAATGGCCCGATCATGAAGTTTTCCCCGGGGCAAAGATCATCGCTGACACTCAGCCCAGCACGTCAACCTGACTCAGCAACTGCTGAATCAAAGCGTTTGCACCAAAGCCGCCGATATCTTCAGCGGCCCGCAGGCGGTGACCCGCGACCGGCCCCAGCAGCTGTTGCAGATCCTCAGGGATAACGTAATCCCGCCCTTCGATATACGCCCAGCTACGGCAGGCACTCAGTAATGCCAGCGCACCGCGGGGAGAGAGACCAAAACTAAACGCCGGTGCCTGACGGCTATGGGCGATCAATCGCTGCAGATAGTCGAGAATGCTGTCAGACACCTTCACTCCGGCACAGGCCCGGGTTATCTGTTGCAGCTGAGGGGCGGTGATTACCGATGGCAGACGATTGAGGCGCTCGCGCGGGTCACCCCCACGGAGCAGCTCACGTTCGGCCCGGGCATCCGGATAGCCCAGTTCAATGCGCATCAGAAACCGGTCCAGCTGCGATTCTGGCAGCGGAAAAGTGCCCTGCTGAGTCACCGGATTTTGCGTTGCGATAACAAAAAAGGGGGCAGGAAGCTGGTGTGTCTGACCATCCAGACTGACGCGCCCCTCCTCCATGGCCTCCAGCAAGGCGGACTGGGTTTTAGGGGTGGTGCGATTCACCTCGTCAGCCAACAGCAGTTGCGTAAATACAGGGCCGGGATGAAACTGAAACTGATTACGGGAGGGATCAAAAATCGTCACCCCGAGGATATCCGCGGGCAACATATCGCTGGTAAACTGCAACCGCTGATAGTCCAGCCCCAGCACTTTAGCCAGAGCATGCGCCAGGGTAGTTTTCCCCATGCCGGGCAGATCTTCAATCAACAGATGTCCCTGACTGAAAATGCAGGTCAGCGCCAGTTTGATCTCCTCCTGTTTACCATAGAGAACACTGGACACCTCTTTTATCGCCGCTTGAATCTGATCTCGCATCGGGTTCACTTTCCTTTGGAATGGCTGTACGTCCTGCCCATTATATAGACAGCAACGACTAAAAAGTCGATGCGAGAGGACAAACTAATCAGAACATTCATACTGCCACCATGGCCAGACAGATCATTCAAACCAACCCGGGGCAATAAAAAAAGGCGCTAAGCGCCTTTTAATGAGATGTTACTGTTATTACACAGTGTATCAGTGGTGATGGCCGCCTTCGCCGTGGGCATGACCATGGCTCAGCTCTTCTTCCGTTGCATCACGGACTTCAACCACTTCGACATCAAACTTCAGGGTCTGATCTGCCAGTGGGTGATTACCGTCAACAATCACGGTTTCATCAGTAATCGCGGTGACGACAACCGGCTGCTGACCCCAGGCAGTCTGTGCCATAAAACGCATGCCAACTTCGATATTATCAACCCCTTCAAATGCCGCACGGTCAACTTCCTGAATCAGTTCAGGATTAATCTCACCATAACCTTCTTCAGGAGAAACCTCGACATTGATCTTATCGCCAGCCTGCTTACCATGCAGCTCTTTTTCCAGGCCCGGGACAATATTGCCAGTACCATGCAGGTAAGCTAACGGTTCTGCACCTTCAGATGAGTCCATCACCTCATCGTCCAGATTTTTCAGGGTGTAATGAATCAGGACAATTTTATTGTCAGCAATCTGCATTGTTCATACCTCAGATGTGTAAGACATGAACAGCGCTGCTGACAGAGGCCTAGATTAGTGAATTATTTTTAATCTGGGGGCGCGTATTAAGATATCAACCCCCCAGAATAAACTCATTCTTGCTGATTTAATCAATCCGCCTCATCAAACAGCGCAGAAACTAACGCTGCGGCGGGCACTGAGCGACAGCCAGAACGATTTTGTCCACCCCATAAGGGCGAGAAATCACCCGACTGTTGCTGTTCTGCGGCCGTTCTCAACGGCGCAATCGAGGCGGTTGCCAGTGGGAATTCCGGTGCATCAGGGGCAACAGGCCCTAACTCAGCCATCACCCGGTTGACGATACCCCGGGCGGCACCACCGGAAAAAATATTGGTCAGGGCGGTAGGCGTATTCGGTTCTTGTAACGCCTGGCGGTGAATCTCACTGATACGGGACTCATCGCACAGCAAAAAAGCGGTTCCCAGCTGCACCCCGGCAGCCCCCATTGCCAAAGCGCCCGCTATTCCGCGGCGGTCAGCAATGCCGCCAGCGGCTATCACCGGCACCGCGGTAGCGGCAAGCATCTGCGGTAGCAGCGCCATCGTTCCAGACTGGCTATTCAGATCACGGCTGAGAAAGAAGCCCCGATGTCCGCCAGCTTCCAGCCCCTGGGCAATAATCGCGTCCACGCCCTGCTGTTCCAGCCATAGCGCTTCAGCCACCGTGGTAGCACTGGAGAGGACCTTGCAACCACTGTTGCGCACCTGTTGAAGCAACCCGGGGGCGGGCAAACCAAAATGAAAGCTGACCACGGCGGGGCGGTATTCTTCAATTATCGCGGCCATCTCGCTATCAAACGGATTGCGGCCTGGCCCGGCTGCGATCTTCTGAGCATCAATGCCGTAGTGCTCATAATAGGGTTGCAGCTGTTTACGCCACTGCTGTTCCCGCTGAGGGTCGGCAATGGGCGGGGTATGAGCGAAAAAATTCAGATTAACCGGTTTATCCGTAGCAGCGCGAATCACTTCAAGCTCAGCTCTGAGCTTATCAGGGCTTAACATCGCACAGGGTAATGATCCAAGGCCGCCAGCGTTACTTACCGCAATCGCCAGTGCCGCATCCTGAGCACCAGCCATGGGGGCCTGAATCAATGGCAATTCAATGCCAAAAAGTTGTGTTATATCCATACTTAATCCTCCGTTAACGCCAGCCGTGCACCCAGATAGATCAGCACCAGCCCGCTGATTCCGTTAAAACCGACACTCACCGCCTTGTTTTGCAACCAGTTGCGGGCGCTATTCACCGCGAGCGCCAGAGTACATTGCCAGAGCATAGCGATGATAAAATGTATGGCTGCCAGCCATAGGGACTGTGCCAGCGCTGACCCTTGCGGGTCAATAAACTGGGGTAGAAAAGCCATATAAAACAGAGCCGTTTTCGGATTCAGCGCATTGGAAAGAAACCCCTCACGCAATGAACGCGCCATCACAAACGCTTTCTCTCCTGTGTCAGGTATGCGGAAAACGCTGCCGCCTCTGACAATACTCCGCAGACTACTTAACCCCAGCCAGATAAGATAAGCGGCACCGATCAGTTTGAGCAGATGAAACGCATTCGCTGACTGCAACAGAATGACTGAGATCCCCAGCGCTGAGACGGTGGCATGCAGAAACAACCCACAGCAGATCCCCGTACTGGTAGCAAAGCCATCTTTCCAGCCACCGCGGGCACTGTTACGGATTGTCACCATCGTATCGACACCCGGCGCCAGCGTGAGCAGCGTGATCGCAATCAGAAACGTAATAAACAGATGACTATCCATCATCCTTTCAACCTCCGGTGAACAGACATCCGTTCATGTTATGCGCAGAGCAGGCCCTGCAGGTGATTGGACAAGGCATGCTCACCCCGCCAGCAAGTCATCCTGTGTCAGGAGCAGTTAACCCGCCGCTGTTGCAGATAGTAGCGCCCAGCGACCACCAGCAGAATGCCCCCCAGCACCAATAGCGCAGCCATCATCAGCCGCAAACTAATCGCCTCACCGGCAAATACTACCCCTCCGGCTGCGGCAATAACCGGCACCAGTAATTGCAACACCGCCGCCTGGACTGCGCTCAATCCACCCAGAGCGCGATACCAGACGGCATAGCCAATCCCTGAAGCGATCGCACCGGAGACTATCGCCAGCCATACGCCCGGCATAGAAAAAACCGCATTATCCAGCGTCAGTGTCACAATCAGTGTCAGAATAGCGAGGGGCAGCGTACGGAAAAAATTAAAATGGGTATCGGCCAGAGGATTCACCGAACCACGTCCGATCAGGGTGTAGACCCCCCAGGCAATCCCGGCTGCGGTCATCAGTATAAACCCCCACAAAGATGGGGTATGCAGCACTGGAAGCAGAAGGTAAACAAAGCCGCTAAATGCCAGCACCAGTCCAAGCCACTCAACCCATAGCAACCGCGTACCACGAAACAGGCTGAGCAAAATCATTGTGATCTGCACCGCACCAAACAGTATTAATGCCCCGGTACCGGTATCCAGACTGATATAGGCATAAGAAAACCCCAGCGCATAGATAAACAACATCAGCGCAGCCGTCCAGCTTCCGCGGCCGGTTTTCGGTTTTCCCGGTACTTTTTTATGCCCGCCAGTGAGAGACCAGAGCAGTGACAACGAGACGATGCCCGAGACCAGACGGATCGCCGTAAAGCTACCGGCATCGATACTCTGTTCACCCAGCGCCAGCCGACACAAGACGGAATTACCCGCAAAGGCCAGCAGCGCAAAGGTGGTAAAGATGAAGGTTGATAGTAATGGCCTGTGACTCATGATGGATTCGTCCCCGCATCGTTATGGTCAGCGGTCTCGTCGTCAGCGGGTCCGGAAGTTTGCTGCATACGCCCCAGCTGCCAGAGCATTAACGCAGCACCGCAACCGCCGGTTCCCAGAACCATGGTCATAATCATAATCTGATAGCGCACTGCAATCAGGGGTGATACCCCGGACAGTATCTGCCCCGTCATCATCCCCGGTAAAGAAACCAGTCCGACAGCCAGCAAACTATTAATCTGCGGAATCATCGCCGCCTGAAATGCCGTTAACCGGGCCTGAGGCTCGGCTTTGCCCTCGTTCAGCTCTGAGTGATAGCGTTCTGTCGCCAGACTGATGGCGTTCATGGTATTGGCAAAATACATGCCCGCTAAGGGAATAATTACCCGGGGTTCATACCAGGTTTCGACACCGATCACCAACACCAGCGAAATAAACAGATGCAACCCGGCGGAGCAGCTTAAGGCAATCAGCGTGGGCTTCAGATAGTTACGCTGATGATTCACCGGGCGCAGCGCAATCCAGCTGGCGATACAGATCATCAGCGTTAAAACAGTGACCGTGATCCACGGTGAGGGATTATCAAACAGCGCCACCAGCACATAGCCCACACCAATCAGCTGCAGCGTCATGCGCGCCGCAGCCAGCAGTATCTCGGCGGCATTGCCTGACCAGCGGGTATAAACAAACGAGATAAGCACTACCGGCAGAGCACACCAGGCGAGGGACCACCATGAAATCACATGCATCAGAACTCTCCATCAGACCTTGTTTTTTTCTACAATAGCCACTTAATGCTACGTTCTATATATCCTCGCCTGACAGATTCAGGGCCTGACGATCAGAGATCCATGCCGATAAAACCACCCGACTGATGCTGCCATAGCTGGGCATAGATCCCCTCTTTTGCCACCAGTTCAGAATGCTTACCCTGTTCAACGATACGCCCCTGATCCAGCACAATAAGCCGGTCCATCGCTGCGATGGTTGATAACCGATGGGCAATAGCGATAACCGTTTTGCCCTGCATCAGATTGGACAGCCCGCGTTGAATATCGGCTTCCACCTCCGAGTCCAGTGCCGACGTTGCTTCGTCGAGAATCAGAATCGGGGCATTTTTAAGAATAACCCGGGCAATAGCGATACGCTGACGCTGGCCACCAGACAGTTTAACACCCCGCTCGCCCACCTGAGCATCATAACCGCTGCGCCCTTCGGGGTCGCTTAAACCAAGAATAAAGTCATGGGCCTCAGCCCGCCGGGCAGCGGCAATCATCTCCTCATCGGACGCATCGGGATGACCATAAAGAATATTCTCACGTACACTGCGATGCAGCAGCGAGGTGTCCTGCGTGACCATACCTATCTGATGTCGCAGACTGTCCTGCTGCACCTGGCTGATATCCTGTCCATCAATCAGAATCTGGCCATCCGCCAGATCATGAAAACGCAGCAACAGGTTAACCAGGGTAGACTTGCCCGCGCCAGAGCGTCCCACCAGCCCGACTTTCTCGCCGGGTTTGATATCCAGATCCAGATGCTCGATCACCCCTTCGGTCTTATCATAGTGAAATGACACGTTATCAAAACGGATCGCCCCTGCGGTGACTGTCAGTGGTTGTGCGGCATGTTCATCGGTAACATTCAGCGGCTGAGAGAGTGTATTCATACCGTCATTAACCGTACCAATATTCTCAAATAAGGCACTCACTTCCCACATAATCCACTGAGACATCCCGTTAAGGCGCAACGCCAGACTGATAGCAATCGCGATAGCGCCCACCGTCACCAGACTGTAACTCCACAGGTAGATAGCGACTGCGTTGGTGATAAACAGCAACAGATAGTTGAGGCATTGCACCATCACATTAAGCCCGGTGGCCAGGCGCATCTGCCGATACACCGTGTCAAGAAAGCCATCCATACTCTCGCGGGCATAATCTGATTCACGCTGACTATGGGAAAACAGCTTGACCGTCGATATGTTGGTATAACTGTCAACCACCCGCCCGGTCATCAATGAACGGGCATCCGCCTGAACGGCTGAAACCTGTTTAAGCCGCGGCACAAAAAACCACATCAACAAACAGTACCCTATCAGCCACCCCAGCAAAGGCAGCATCAGACGGATATCAGACTGCCCGACCAGCACCAGCATCGAGAAAAAATAAACCACAACATAGACCAGCACATCCAGCAGTTTCATGACCGTTTCGCGCACCGCCAGAGAGGTTTGCATCACCTTGGTGGCGATCCGTCCCGCGAAATCATTCTGATAAAACGACAGACTCTGACGCAGCAGGTAACGGTGCGCCAGCCAGCGAATCGACATCGGAAAGTTACCCAGCAATACCTGATGAACAATCAGCGAATGCAGCGTCACCAGTAGCGGCAATCCCACCAGTAGCAGAGCTCCTACCAGAGTGAGGGTGCCCCCTTCGTCCTGCCAGAAACTCTCAGGCTGATGGCTGTTAAGCCAGTCCACCAACTGCCCCAGAAAGCCAAACAGAAAGACTTCAAGGAAAGCCAGCAGTGCCGAGAGAACCGTCATCAGCAACAGTGGCCACTCCATACCCCGCATATAATAGCGGCAAAACGCATACAGTCCCTCTGGCGGCGGAGAGGGTTCTGATTCAGGATAGGGGTTCGTCTGTCGCTCAAAAAATCGAAACATTAACAATTACCGAAGGCCATAATCTGGCGGTTAAAAAAAAACAAAAATCATACCCGAAAGTAGCCCAGTTACATATCTCTGCACCCGGTCAGAAAGCAGATTTATCCCGCCCCAGACACCGACGACCAGCAGGAACGATGCGCTATGCATTGCTCCGCTACCAAAACAGAGCGACTAAAACAGTGCTACTAAAACAGTGCTACTAAAACAAAGCTATCAAAACAGAGCTATCAGGTGATCGATAAAGCAATTAAAACCAGTCGCAGTACCATCGCCCTGGAGGGTATTCAATGTGCGCTGCAAGGCAGCAGAGGTCTCAACAAAACGTCCTCTTTCTGATCACAAAAGTCTGATCACAAAAGTCTGATCACACTAGCTGATCACATGAGCTAATTACAGATGTTAATCAGATCAGTCAGGGACATCAGTGGCCTGACTGATGCAAAGATTCGCCGCCACTCAACCAGCAGCAGCGGCAATCGTATTAAAGTTGCCCTAGTTTTGTCAGCAAGCGCCGCACCAGAGAGTCGTTAGTCACCCCGCTATCCTGGTCAGTATTACCCGGTTTTTCAGCAGCTCCACCCGCGACTTCAGTGGCATGCCCGGCCCCTGTCACAAACGCATTCTCATTCCCCTGCACAGCCGTAATCAGTTGATTACGCTGCAACTCCCAGCTATCCACCGGGTCTTGTCTGTTCCAGGCAGCAAACAGTTTCTCCTGCTTAGCGCTGATCTTCAGGCCATACTGGTCACGCATATAGTAATAGGTCCGGGCGATATCACCCTGACGGTTTTCCGGTGGTTCTACTTTACGGCCTTTAAAATCAACTTCCATATCACACTGGCCATAGACCCGGGGTTCACCAGCTAACGCTGCAAAGCTGAAGTTGGAGCGGTCGCCGTTAACCTCCCCTATCGCTGGCACCAGGTTATGCAGATCCGCTTCCATCTGTCTGAATACCGGGTCTTTCTTGCAGGCTTTACGTCCACCCTCCTGCCAGCACTGCAGCTGATGCCCAAACGCCCAGGCGGGCACCACATGTTCCCACTCTATACGAGCAGCCCGGTTAGCGTTTTTGCGCGGCGTGTAGCCACAACTATCCCAGTCAGGCACCAGTTTCTTACCTTTGGTATGGTAATCACAACCACAATAGAAGCTGACCGGATTAGCCTGGTAGATCTCTACAAGAAGACGCTTTGATTTACTGAATGAGGGTGCGGAACCCGCCACCGAGGCAGACGACAACAAGACCGCCACAAGAGCGGTAAAAGGACGGCAAAACATAGGATTTCCTTAAAACTAACAACAGGAGTCCGTCCCTTACACTTACTATCCCTAGCAAGGTTTATGAAAATGCAGTGCATGATGAGTGTGGAGTCTGACCTTAAACAGGGCGGTCAGACAGCGCTATGTCAGGTTTGCTATTTACGATTACCGATCCGATAGTTGCCGGTCTGATGAAACTGAGCAACCTGCTTGCGCTTACGGCCGATGAGTAAGGGGCCATCATCAAAGAAGAGAAAGTTTTTCCAGTGACGACAAAAGACATCCCAGCGGGTTTCTATGACATGTTCACTGTTGTAACAAAACCAGACGACTGTCTGATCATCCCATTGCAGGAATTCAGCCAGTCGCGCAGGCAGGGCATTATCATCTGATTCCCAGATCTGTTGCCAGTTGTCCGTTTCCAGCCAGGTCTGGTTCTTATTTACCCAGTCATCAGCACCAAAAAGCCCCGGATGGTTACAGTGCTTACTGATCTGTTGTGACCAGACCTGCTCTGCCCTCGCTTCCGTCAGAGGTTTAATCTGTAACAGATCTTCGTCACTCACCGGCAGGTCTTTATGCCTGAAAATCCAGGCTTTTTTGTATTGTTCAATCGGCAGATAACTCATTGCAACTCGATAATCTCAGATTCAATAAATGCCGCGACACTATACCAGAATGCGGGCCAGCAACAATCCGTAACCGTTTAACGATCGGTTACCCTCTAACAAAGCAAGCTTAATCGGTTAAACGCCGCGCCTGCCAGAAATGCTCTGCCCAGTAAGGGTTGTCCAGCGCTGATATCGTCACGCCCTGGCTGGTTGAGGCGTGCAGAAACTCGCCGTTACCGATATAGATACCCACATGCCGGACTTTAGTGCGCGAACGATAAAACAGCAGGTCACCCGGGCGTAACTGTTGAGTATCAATTTGCTGGCCGATTTTCGACTGGGCACGGGTTGTCCGGGGAATGTCGATGCCGAGTTGCTGCCGGAACGTCAGTTGCGTAAAGGCTGAGCAATCCACACCCTGCTTGTCCACGCCCCCCAGACGATAAGCAACCCCCTGCCACTCACGATGCTGCTCCAGCAATCGCGCCCGCACGTCTGCAGCAGAGGCGGACGCCAGCGGTTCAGCAGTCCGGTAAGAGGATGAACCACAGCCACCAAGGCTTAGCAGCATTAACAGCACAATAAATCCAGCAACCAAAGATCTCTTGTTCAACCGTATTTTCATACCGTTCAGCCCACTATTCATGACATGTTTCCTGGGTACTAGTCAGTCACTATATCGGCCAGTCAGATTATTTTTTGACTCTGGCAACAACACCGATACACTAAACAATAACTTCTGTGTGATGAAAGGAAACCACAATGCTTTACATTCTGCCGGAAACCGCTGGAGATATCATGGTGCTTCAAGCCACTGATCAACTCACAGCTGCAGACTATCAGGAGATATTTCTCCCGTTAATGGAAGAGAAAGTTGCCGCCCATGGCAAGATTCGCTGCCTGATCTATCTCGACCCCGAGTTTAAAGGCTGGGAGATCGGCGCCATCTGGGAAGACACTAAACTGGGCATCCATCACAGCAAGGACTTTATCCGCCTGGCGGTGGTGGGTGGCGGTGCCTGGCTGGACTGGGCCGTCAACATTGGCGCAGCACTGATCGAAGGGGAGGCAAAACATTTCACAGAAAACCAGTTTCTGCAGGCGCTTCACTGGATTGATGCCGGCTGAAAGCAATCCGGCACAGGCTTAATCGGGTGACAGACGATTAAGCGTTCGCAGTGTAGTCCGCTTATCCATGATACCCATGACCCCAGTCAGCAATTATTCCGCAAATCCCTGCACCTGATCTGAAAGCTCACTAAAGTAGTACGCACCTGCAGCATTTTTAGGTATTCTAATACTGTGCCTTCAGCTATCAGGACGAAACTAATGGATACCGCAGACACCTCTCCAGACAAACCACCGGAAAAACCGCAAGTACAGTGGCATACCTGCGAACCCGCTCAGGTAAACAGTATTTTAGACACCTCCCCTCAGGGACTCAGCCCTTCGCAGGTTAATGAGCGGCAACAAAAATATGGTGCCAACCGCCTGCCAGACCCGCCCCGCAGAAGCAAACTCATGCGTCTGCTGGCCCAATTCAACAATGTGCTGATCTATGTCCTGGTACTGGCGGCTTTCGTAACAGCCGCCTTAGGACACCAGGTAGATTCCGGCGTTATCGTTGCCGTTGTACTGATTAATGCGCTGGTAGGCTTTTTTCAGGAGGGTAAAGCCGAAAAAGCGATCGACGCCGTCCGTAATATGCTGTCTCAGCAAGCCGTTGTCATCCGTGATGGACACCGGCAACAGGTCGCGGCTGAAGAACTGGTGCCGGGAGATATCGTATTTATTCAGTCCGGAGACCGGGTGCCGGCAGACCTGCATCTGCATAAACTCAAAGAGCTGAATATTGATGAAGCATTACTGACCGGCGAGTCAGTGCCGGTAACGAAACAGACCGAACCGGTCGCCGCGGATGCGGATCTGGGTGACCGGAAGAATCTTGCGTTCTCCGGCACCCTGGTCAGCTTCGGCCAGGGCACCGGCACCGTGATTGCCACTGGCTCTGATACCGAAATCGGCCGTATCAGCACCTTGCTGACCGAGGTCACCACGCTGACAACACCGCTGACACGCCAGTTAGACAGCTTTGCCCGGTGGCTAACCGGATCTATCCTGCTGATCGCAGCGGCCACCATGATGTTTGGCTATGGGGTCAGAGACTATGCCCTGGGCGATATGTTTCTTGCGGCAGTGGGGCTTGCGGTGGCCGCCATCCCCGAGGGTTTGCCCGCCATCATCACGATTGCCCTGGCCATTGGTGTGCAGCGCATGGCGAAACGCCGTGCGATTATCCGCCGCCTGCCAGCGGTAGAAACCCTGGGATCAGTGTCCGTCATCTGTTCAGATAAAACCGGCACCCTGACCCGCAATGAGATGACAGTCACCACCGTAGTAACCGCGCGTTGCACTGCTGATATCAGCGGTATCGGCTATGACCCTCATGGCACTTTCACCTGCCATCATCAGGACCTCAACCTGCACAATCAGGCAGAACTACAACAGCTCTGTCGCGCCAGCGTACTTTGTAACGAGGCACAATTACTTCAGAAAGAGGACGAATGGCTGATCGAAGGTGACCCAACCGAAGGGGCGCTGCTCGTCTTAGGGGCAAAATCCGGGATCGATCTGAAAGAGTTCCGCCGGGAGATGCCGCGCGATGATCTGATCCCCTTTGAATCAGAACACCGTTTTATGGCTACCCTGCACCATGATCATCAAGGCACCGGAGTGGTCTATATAAAAGGGGCAATTGAAGCGATTCTGCCCCGCTGTGAATGGCAACTGGAAGGTGACGAAAAAATACCCGTAAATACAGAGTTCTGGAATAGCCAGCAGGAACTCATCGCCAGTCAGGGCCAGCGAACCCTTGCGCTGGCGATGCTGCATCTGCCGGAAGAACACCGTACGCTGCAATTCAGTGATGTTAGCAACCACCTTGTTTTACTCGGCGTGGTTGGCATTATTGACCCGCCGAGGGATGAGGCCATTGAAGCGGTGAAGCAGTGCCACCGGGCTGGCATCAAAGTTAAAATGATCACCGGCGACCATGTGCTTACCGCGACCGCGATCGCTATGCAGATGGGCATCACCGAATCCCCCCGGGCACTGACCGGTCATCAGATTGAACAGATGAGCGATAGTCAGCTACAGGATGAAGTTGAAGGCATCGATGTGTTCGCCCGGGCCAGCCCGGAACATAAGCTACGTATAGTTAAATGCCTGCAAGCCAGACAACATGTCGTCGCAATGACCGGTGATGGTGTCAACGATGCGCCTTCGCTCAAACGTGCGGATGTGGGCACCGCGATGGGCGTTAAAGGTACTGAGGCCGCCAAAGAGGCGTCTGAGATGGTACTGGCTGACGATAACTTTGCCTCTATCACCTCTGCCATTGAAGAAGGACGCACCGTATTCGATAACATCAGTAAATCAATTCTGTTTATTCTGCCAACCAATGGCGGTGAAGCACTAACCGTACTGGCAGCGATCGCTCTGGGAACACAACTCGCGGTTACTCCGGCGCAGATTCTCTGGGTTAATATGATTACCGCCGTCACCCTGGCGCTGGCGCTCACCTTCGAGCCAACAGAACCCGGAGTGATGCAGCGTCCACCGCGTAATACCCGCAGCCCAATCCTGTCACCGTTTATGATCTGGCGAATTGTCTTTGTGTCACTGTTAATGGTCGCGGGAACCTTTGGACTGTTTCTGTGGGAACTCAGCAGCGGAACAGAGTTAGATACAGCAAGAACAATCGCGGTTAACACACTGGTTGTGCTGGAAGTGTTCTATCTGCTGAACTCCCGTTTCCTGAGCCGTTCAGTATTAAGCAAAGATGGCATATTAGGCAACCGTTATGCGCTTTATGCGATAGCGCTGGTCATCGTCTTCCAGCTGCTATTTACCTATCTGCCCATCATGCAGTTGTTCTTTAACACAACATCGATTAGTGCCGCAGCCTGGGGCAAGATAGTCGTGGTCGGCGTATTACTGTTTCTGGCCGTAGAACTGGAGAAAAAACTAATTCACAGACAATAAGTTAATTAATAATCAACTTATTGTCTCAGAATAGGGATCTCTTTTGCTATTAGTGCAATGAATAGGGCATAATTGATCGTTTATTATACACATCAGGGGAATTAACAATGGTAAAGCGCCAGACGAAGTCAGAACTGCGTAAGCAATTACAGATGCAAACCCAGGCTTTCCTTAATCAGGGAGGACATGTTGCAGAAGTCGCTACCGGTGCTACGGGGCTGGTTAATGGCTCTTATCGCAATGCGGGGTTCATTCTTAACCCTCAGCGTCAGGAGCGCACTCCCCTGAACGGCGTGCTGGCCCAGATCGATGCCCGTAAGGCCGAGCGCACTCAACGGACAGTTGCAGCGCAAAAGAGCACCCGTCAGCGTAAGAAAGTCATCTATGACGACTTCGGTGAACCTTTGCGTATTGTGTTTGAATAAGCGCGTGTTAAATCGGCCATAGGGCCAGGTTCTTACTCCCCTGCTTTTGCATCTCCCAGGTTATCAGTCCTGGTGATGCAGAGGTTCCGACCAGATAGTTCTGCATAGATAGTTCTGAATAGACAGCCCAGCAAACCTTTCTGAACACCTGTTTATCAGCTTTTCAGCGCTTATTGCATTATCGGCAGGCTTCAGCCTATCAACTCCAGCCATTCCCCCAATACCAACATCCGCCTGATTGCTATTGCCGCTTAGCCCGGTTTCACCTGTAATAACATCCGGGTATGGCCTGGTCTGAGAACATTAAAATCATTAACGGGAATAACTGAGGATGACCCCTTTAAACAGCTTGGTCATAAAATCTGGTTGCCCTGGTCGTTCAATCGAGAGATTAAAGCCTGCGGCAGCCATTGCGGTACTAAACCTGGCGTGTCGCCCCCTGCCAGGATCGACCAGAATAACCTCTGCATGGGGTTTACTATGCTGACAGATAAAGTCAGCCAGCTGTTTCACATGTTCATCTTCATACAGCAGATCACTGCCGATAATCAGATCAAACTCACCTAAACCGGTAATAGGATCAGCCCAGCCGGTGCGCACAAAGGGCACCTGCGGATCATTATTCAACGAAGTATTACACTGCATAAAGCCTTCCGCCTGAGGGTGATAATCCGTAGCGGTTATATCAGCCTGGAGATGGTTCAACAGAATACTGGTGAGACCAATTCCACAACCGACTTCCAGAATGCGCTTATTCTGAACGTCAGTCTGAAACAGATGATGCGCAAGCACCTGGCCAGATGGCCAGACAATACCAAACAGCGGCCAGCTGGCAGACGAGATGCCTAACGCTTCAGCCTGGCCATCGTCATCTTCAAACTCCTGATTACTTCGCAGACTGCGCAGGTGTATATCAATATTGTCAAACTCGTGGGTATCGTAACGAACGCGGACGGCCATAATGCTTCCTGAAGGATAAGTGGGTAGCAGATGGCTTGATATGAGGCGGATGATTAACAAGTAATATGCTCAGAGACCTCAGATTACAGGAGATCGGCACATATAGCGAATTAACATACATAAACGCTGAAATTCGGATACATTTGACTAAATACTCTCAGTTAACGGATTTCGCTTACATTATCAGCTTTCAAGCATAAAACTAAATAACGCACCCGCTCAGCATTTGCGTCAGGTGCGCTATTCGCAGGATGACAACAGAGCAGTCAGCGTTGCTGTTCTGCCACTTTATCGCAGATATATTCGCCAATCGGAATCGCGGAGGTCGCCGCCGGCGAAGGCGCATTGCAGACATGGAGTGATCGCGGACTTTCAGCAAACAAAAAGTCATGCACCAGTGAACCATCATTCATCACCGCCTGTGCCCGGATACCCGCAGGATAAGGCTGCAAATCCTCTACCTTCAGAGTGGGACAGTACTTCTGCACCAGCTTCAGATAACCCGGCTTCCACAGGGAGTTCTTGGTTTCGACGATACCCGTGCCAATATGAGTTTTAAGCACCCGCCAGAACCCGGGAAAGGTGACCATATCCCAGATATCCCGCAAACTGATATTGATCTTGCCGTAGCCTTCACGCTTCCAGCCCTGTACGGCGTTTGGCCCAACGGTAACCGAACCATCGATCATGCGGGTCAGATGGACTCCCAGAAACGGCAGATCAGGATCGGGAATAGGATAGATCAGATGGTTCACGATATTGTTATATTTGTCCGGCAATTTATAGTATTCACCACGAAAAGGGATAATCTGAAAGTCCGTTTTAATGCCCAGCATCTTTGTTGTCCGGTCAGCCATCAGGCCGGAACAGGTGATCAGAAACTTGCCTTTAAAACTCACCTGCTGGCCGTTGTGTAACGCCTCTACGGTCACTTCATCGGCATTTTCCTGCAAGCCAACCACTTTATGGTTCAGACGGGCATCTCCCCCCAGTTCCACAAAGCGTTCCGCCATTTTGGTCGTCACCTGCTGATAGTTAACGATCGCGGTGTCTTTCACCAATATTCCACCGACACCGACAATGTTGGGCTCTCTGACTTTCAGCTGCTGCGCGTCGAGCAGTTCAACATCAATACCGTTGTCATGACAGCGCTGATAGAGCGCTGTCATCCGCTCGGCTTCCAGTGAATTGGTCGCAACTAACAACTTACCGCACTGGTTGTACGGCACATGATTGTCATCACAGAACTTCATGGTGGCAGCAACACCTGCCTTACAGAACTGCGCTTTCAGACTGCCCGGCGCATAGTAAACTCCGGCATGGATAACGCCGCTGTTATGCCCGGTCTGGTGCTTCGAGTAGACGGACTCCTTTTCCAACAGCAGAATGTTAGCGTCAGGAAAGCGCTGCTGAAGTTGCCAGCCGGTAGACATACCGACGATACCGCCACCTATAATGATGTAATCGTATGTCATGCATTTCACCCGTAAAGATAGAATCAGTTAAGTACGCTTTAAAACAGACGGCGGAGCCGACCAATCGACGCCGCCGTAGTATATCTGTGAGCCGTTACCGGGTGAAGTGACCACGCTGTCGCAGCAGTTCACGGCTTAGCTGCGGGTGAGCAACAAATTTGTCACGTCCGTGCAGCCAGCAATGGTTCTGAATCACCAGCATCGTACCGACCGGCAAGCGAACCCGGAAGAAGTTTTCATCCTCTTCCAGTGATTTACCCATCTCATACAGATAGAGGCCTTCTGCCATATTCTGAGGCTCGGCAAACTGATCGATAAACAGCATATGCGGTTTACCATTCTTATCCTCTTCAAAGAAAACCGCGTGCTCAATTTTAGTCTCTACGTTCTTGGACTTAGGCGCGCCCCAGACAATATTTTTCTTTGCCAGAGGGTGACGATAGAACTTATCCAGTTCAGCCCAGTCATCGACATGCAGCAGCAGGGAATCACCGCCCTCCATATGAGCTTCACCGAGTTTCTGCATTAACACAAAATCGGTACGTTCATTCACATAAGTGCCATCATTATGCAGCTCCATCCGCCGGTGAGCCTGACGCAGATAGCTGTCGGAGTTGTCATCGTTGAGTACTGTGAAGCGCGCATAGTATTTACCATACATCGCATCATGGTTTGGCAAACCGACCAGGTGAGAGATGGCCGTGGATAATTTTATATCGAATTCAGTACGCAGTTCGCCCACCTGGATATCAGGCTGTCCCTCATATTGCAGCAGAAACGCACCGGTATTTCGGTCCTGCATAGTGTCATTAAGAAACTTACCCAGAGAGTAGTGGGTGATGGCATCTAACTTATCCGCTACCGCATAACGCAGGAATGGTTTGTATTCCAGCGCCTGTACCGGCCATTCAGCGATTGATGCCGCAAACGCGGCAACCGTTTCAGCTGTCAGCGTTACAACCTGCAGGCGCTTATTCGCAGCATAGGGTGCAATAGAAAAACCTTGAGGTTGAGTTGTTTCAACTTCACGCAGCAGAGCAGTCATTGTTCATCTCTCCAAAACTCTATTTGTTCTGTTTATCGCTCGCTGACAGATTCAATGATCAATGCCTGGGCGATAAAGGCTTGGTTAAATTTTTCTTCGTGTCAAAAACAGGCACACCAGATACTGATCTGGATCAACACCTTGTCGACGCAACCAAATAATGTCGACATTTTTATATTTCGTCAACAATATTTTAAATAATTATCTTAACTATTAAATATCGATAAATTAAAATAGCGTCACTCAACAGCAGGGCTGCGCAACCAGTGCGCGAAAAATTCATCGAAAAATCAGATAAATAAACCGGGTAAACCATGAGAGAGTCGAGAATAGTGATACCTGACAGCAGTGATAACGCGGCCCTGAAAGTGGTAGGTGAGCTGAAACAGGATATCCTTAGTGGCTATTTCCAACCCGGGGAAAAACTAAAAATGACTCGCCTCAAAGCCCGTTATCAGGTTGGCGTCAGCCCACTCAGAGAAGCGTTATCGCAACTCCTGATTGAGCAATTGGTGGTGGTGGAAAATCAGCGCGGCTTCAGAGTACATCCGGTCTCCCGGGAAGAGATGCTAGATATCTATGCCACCCGGGCTGAGATTGAAGCCCTTTGTGTTGGCCTGGCCGTCGAGAAAGGCGACGATGAATGGGAAGCAGGCATTCTGGCCGCAGCACACACGATGCATAAATTCGGCGAAATGATTGATAAGGACCCGCAGGAGTGGGAACGCCGCCATCAGGCCTTTCATACGGCCATCGCCAGGGGATGTAACTCACCTACCCTGCTGCAGGTGCGCCGCTCACTGTATGAAAAGGCATCCCGTTACCGTAATCTCTGGCTCAAGAAGAATATGGCCGACACGTCAGTCTTTGATGCTAACCAGAAAGAACATCAACAACTGATTGATGCTTTGTTAGCTGGTGATGGCGACACCGCCCGTGAATTGATCAGACAACATCTGCTCAGCCCCAGCCGGGCGCTGGAACAAACGCCCGGACTGGAAGAACTGGCAGGCTGAATCGACTCAATCAGGTGCCTGAAAGTGCATTAACCAAAGGGAGCTACACCGATTAAAAACTTATGCGCCCATACCACGGTAACACCATAGAGCGCGAGTCCGACGATAACCAGAATCAGATCGTTAAGAGCAGATGCAGGCGCCCCTGGCAGCGGTCGCTGTTGACGTTTTTTCATTGAGATACGATCGACAACCGCCCAGGCCAGAAAACTACCAAACAATATAATGTCAGCCAGTGTACCGTTCACCAGCAGGTGAGACAGAGCCCAGAGCTTTACCGCAATCAGTTGCGGATGCTTAGTTGCGGTTTTAATGCGCCCGGGAAAATAGGGTGCCAGAAATAGCACAAACACGGGCAACAACAGCACGGCGGCAAGATGGCGCATCCATCCCGGAGTCACATAAATCAGGGTTGGATCAAGACGGGCGGCAGCATAGCCGCTGATAATCAGCCACAATCCCAACAGCGAAATGACGGAATAAAATAGTTTCCAGCCTGTCTCACTCCGGGCAACCGCACGGTTTCGCAGCGGTTCAGCCACGATTGAAACAGAATGAATCCCCAGAAAGAAAATCAAGCCTAACACTAAAACCAGCATAATCAGTTCCTTAAATACAGTGCATTAAATATAGATCGAATAGCTAATCACCTAAGTGTGACATATATCGACCATTTATGACTTCATTAATTCATTCAGGATTCAGGTGTCGGCTGTCATCACCCTGTTATCTTTTAGTCATCTGATTTTCATCAATGCAGGCTAGTCTTGAGCACCTTAGTAATTCCACTCACTTCCGTTTTTAGGAACATCAGCATGAACAAAGATCTTCTGCAGGCCGACTCGGATTTGCACACCGAACAGGATTCTGATTTCAGCAAAATTATCGAAGCAGGTTTGAGCCGTCGGCGTTTTTTGCAGGGTGGCGCAACCGCCATGGGTCTGTTTCTGGCTGCCAGTCCACTGGCGTCAGCCGTCGCTGCAACCACCAACCCTGACAGCAAACTGCTGGGCTTTACTAAAGTACCTGCCAGCACCGCTGATACCTTTGTCGTTCCTGAAGGGTATGTGGCCAGGCCGTTAATCTCCTGGGGCGACCCCATTCTTAAAGGTGCACCAGCATTTGACGAAAGTGGCACTCAGTCCGCCAGCGCTCAGGCGGGACAGTTTGGCGACAACACCGATGGTATGACTTTCTTCCCGCTGTCTGACGATCACGGTCTGCTGGCGGTTAACAACGAATATACCAACTACGAACTGCTGTTCGATCACAAAGGCCTGGCGATGACCGCCGCAGATGTCAAAAAAGCCCAGGCGGCAGTGGGTATTTCTATCTTCGAAATCAAGTGTACCGCTAACGGCTGGGAATACAGCAAGACATCTGATTACAACCGCCGCATCACTGCGAATACCGACATGATTCTGACCGGCCCTGCGGCGGGAGATGATCTGCTGAAAACCAGCGCCGATGCAACCGGTACCAAGGTTATGGGAACATTCAACAACTGCGCGAATGGCGAAACACCCTGGGGTACCTACCTGACCTGTGAAGAAAACTTCAACGGATTCTTTGCCGCCCCTGGCGCTGAACTCGACGGACATCAGCAACGTTACGGTCTGAAAAACGACAGTAAATATCAGTGGTTCAGGTTTGATGACCGTTTCGATATGACGAAAGAGCCAAACGAACCGAACCGTTTCGGCTGGGTGGTTGAGATTGATCCGATGGACCCAACTTCTACCCCTCTGAAGCGTACCGCTCTGGGTCGCTTTAAGCATGAAAATGCTGCCGTTATCGTGGCCGATAGCGGTCATGTTGTTGTTTATCTGGGTGATGACGAACGTGGTGAGCACCTCTACAAGTTCGTATCTAAGAACAAGTACAACCCTGCAGATAAAGCGGCTAACCGCAATCTACTGGAAGAAGGCACCCTGTACGTAGCACGTTTCACCGCTAAAGCGGGCGAAGTTAAGGGCACCGGTGAATGGATTGAGCTGACTTACGGCAAAAACGGCCTGACCAGCGAAAACGGTTTCAACAGCCAGGCAGAAGTACTGATCTTTGCCCGTGAAGCAGCGACCGTTGTTGGTGCAACCACCATGGACCGTCCTGAGTGGGTTGCCGTCAACCACAAAACTAAAACGGTTTGCTGTACGCTGACCAACAACAAGAACCGGGGTAAGAAAGACAACCAGCCGGTAGGTGGTCCCAACCCACGCGCCAACAACAAGTATGGTCAGATTGTTCGCTGGAACGAAGCGAATGGCGACAACGCGGCGATGACCTTTACATGGGATCTGTTCCTGGTCGCTGGCAACCCGACGGTACACAAAGACTTCTACGCGGGTTCTGCCAACATCAATGACGAAAACATGTTTAACAGCCCTGACGGCCTTGGCTTTGATGATGCCGGACGTCTGTGGATTCTGACCGATGGTAAATATTCTAACGAAGGTGACTTCGCGGGTATGGGTAACAACCAGATGCTCTGTGCTGACCCTGTCACAGGAGAAGTTCGCCGCTTTGCCACCGGCCCGATCGCTTGTGAGATCACGGGTCTGACCTTCGCACCGGACCAGCGCACCGTATTTGTCGGTGTGCAGCATCCGGGTGAAGATGATAAACCATCCCACTTCCCTGCTGGCGGCAACAGCAAGCCACGCTCAACCATTATGGCGATTCAACGTCTTGATGGCGGTATCATCGGCGCCTGAGATTAACTATCATCATAATCAAAGCCTCCGTCTGGAGGCTTTTTTATATCCGGCACTTATCTCGCGCGCGTCACTGTCGCTATCGCTAAAGCTCTGTTAATATACCCGCAAACGGTAAGGATATGCAGACATCCTGTTCGCACGGGGCAGATATTTCATTCGGCCGGTCGCTAATAACCATTGTCACATGCAGGCGTTATCCTCAAAAAACGCAGTACAAGGCCACATAACAGCAGATGATATACTATTTGCTTCTCTTCACATTGCTGATGTCAGCCGAAATGCTGATCATGCTGGCAATACAGAAACTGGGAATCAGCAGTAGTTTTTTCTGGCTGGAAATATTTCTCGACGCTGCCCTCGCGTCAGTCTTTACTGTCGTGCTGATACGCTATGCCGTTAAATCCAAGAAACTGAAAGCACGCAATGATCTGAGCCTTGAATCAGTATTACTGCGCTCAGGGGCTATCGCTCTCAGCATAGAGATCATGTTAATGCTGGCCTTTCCGCTCATACGGATATCGACCAGTGAAGTAACGACGCTGCTTTTAGATAGTCTGTTTTTTGCCTTCATAACGACCCTGTTAGTCCATTACCTGCTATTAAAACCGATGAATCTTCTGCCACTTCATCAGCATGCATTAATCGATAAAATTATCTCTTTGCGCAGTTTTTTACTGTTTTGTTATCTGTCATCACTGGGCTTATTCCTGTTATTACTGCTTAATGTCTATCAACAACAGCAGCAGTCCTCTATCACTCATGCAATTAATCAGGAGGAGCCACAACTGGCACTGATCAAAAATAGCCTGAGCGAACGAATATCCAACGCGGCACTGGACACACTGATGCTGGCAAGACAAGAAAACCTGCAGCTTTTGTTTAACGGTGATAAGGCTGCACGCGCCAGAATCGCCAGAGACTATGCAAACCTGGCATCCATCAAGCCCGTCTATGAACAGATCCGCTTCATTGATAGTCAGGGAATGGAGAGAATACGCGTTGACCAGGGCACCCTGGCCCCGGAGGTTGTCGGCCAGACCAGACTGCAGAATAAACATCATCGGTATTACTTCAGTGAGTCAATTAAACTGTCATTTGGACAAATATATATCTCGCCGATCGATCTGAACATTGAGCATGGAAAGATAGAACTGCCTTATAACCCGATTGTACGTACCGCAACGCCGGTGTTTGACGAGCAGGGTAAAAAACGAGGCATTATCATTATCAATCTGAACGCCTCTGCGATATTTACCCAGTTAAAAAGCGATGCCGAAAATACTATCGGTGAGCTGATGCTGCTGAATGAAAGAGGCTACTGGTTATTTGGTCATGAACGTGATGCCGCCTGGGCGTTTATGTTCCCGGAATATACTGACAGGAAGCTAGAAAAGTATTACCCGGGTGCCTGGCAGAAAATCAGAGACAATGACAAGGGCGCGTTTGAGACGCCTGATGGTTATTTTATCTTTACAACCATCACAACCGGACAACCCGGTATTAATAGTATTGAACTGAACAAACAGACTGCAGAGCTGCGCTGGCCTGAGTGGAAACTGGTCTCCCTGGCCAGTCCCTGGGATATTTCCCACGCCTACAACACCATACTTGCACCACTGGTTATGTTTTTTATTCTGGCCTCGACGGTAACCGGCGCTGGCACCATTCTGTACTTCAGAAGTCAGCGCAAAAACCTGGTCGCACAGCAACAGATTCAGCACCTTGCGCACCACGATATGCTTACAGGACTCTGCAACCGCAGCCTGTTTATTCAGATTCTGGAACTACAACTGGCTAACGTTAAACGGACGAATGAACCGGTTGCCCTGTTCTATATGGATCTGGATAATTTCAAGCCGATCAACGATCAGTATGGCCATGAAGCCGGAGACTTTGTTTTAAAGCAGTTTGCTTATCGTCTGAAAAAAACAGTGCGCGAAACAGACACCCTCGCCAGGCTTGGAGGTGATGAATTTGCTGCGATACTCCCCTCATTTAAAGATAAAGAACAACTTATCGTTATCGCCCGGCGAATTATCGATATAACGGAGCAACCCTTTATTTTCAATCAGCAGCAACTGAATATCGGCATCAGCATAGGCATTGCCATCTACTTCAGGGGGCAACCCCTGGAATCACTCCTACACGAAGCCGACCAGGCGATGTACGCAGCAAAACACACAGAGGAAAACAGTTTTAGTTTTGCCGACAGTAACGAAGACTGACAAAAGCGCTTCCCCCACCGACAGCTCAGACCGGCTACCAGATTATTACTAATAGTTATTAAATTTTATTCTTTATAACCAAAAAAACATTTCTATAGTAAATCAATATTAGCCATGGACTTAACCATCGGTATAATGCCGCGTTTAAACAGAGAAGATACCTACTGGATAATCTCAAAGCCCGTATTTAAGCCTGCTATACAAAGTAATAGCAGACTTTTTGAACACCAATATTGATCATCTGCGGAATAATCAGCAACTCATCCCGGCTAGCCAGGTATAAGACGACACCAGGACTTCTGTGTCACCGCCTTTGGGGATTTTTTGCTAGCTCTGCTGACCGTTACCGGGAGACCCGACATGAGAGCCAACCCGCTCGCTCTTTTACCCTTATTACTCTTTCTCGCCCTGTTTATCGGCAGTGGCGTTTACTACCAGTCGGTCGATACCGATTACGCTTTTTATCAGATCTCTGCACCGGTTGCGATACTCCCCGCGATTGTCCTGGCATTGCTATTGGATAAAGGCAAGCTCAATCAGCGACTGGACACCTTTATTCAGGGTGTTGGTAATAGCAACATTATCACCATGTGTCTGATCTATCTGCTTGCCGGGGCATTTGCCAGCGTCGCCAAAGCCGTCGGTGGCGTTGATGCCACCGTCAGTTTTGGCCTGAGCATCATCCCGGCTGAACTGGTACTGCCGGGCTTATTTGTTATCACCGCCTTTATCGCCACAGCCATGGGCACCTCAATGGGTACTATCGCAGCAATAGCACCTATTGCACTGGGTCTGACCGAGGTCAGCGACCTGTCCCTGCCCCTGTGTATCGGCGCAGTGGTTGGCGGGGCGATGTTTGGTGACAACCTGTCCATCATCTCGGATACCACCATTGCCGCGACCCGATCCCAGGGCTGCGATATGCGCGACAAGTTCCGTATGAATTTTAAAATTGCACTGCCCGCCGCACTGCTTACGCTGATCTGGCTGTATCTGCAGGGCTCCGATGCCCGCATTACGGAGATCAACGACTATGAACTGATCAGGGTGCTGCCCTACCTTGCCGTACTGATCATGGCGCTGAGCGGTCTGAATGTTTTTCTGGTGTTGTTCTGCGGCACGCTGATGGCTGGCGCAATTGGCCTTGTCGGACACGAGGGGTATTCGATCGCCCAGTATTCCAAGGATATCTATGCCGGTTATACCGGGATGCAGGAAATTCTGATTCTGTCGATGCTGATCGGCGGTCTGGGTGCGCTGATGAAATCTCAGGGGGGGCTGGAGTTTCTTGCCCGCCAGATTGAACGGTTGACGTCGAAAGGTGATAACAGCAACGTCAGCCCACGGGCAGGTGAAACGGCTATCAGCGTAGCGGTCGCACTGACTAACATCTGCACCGCGAATAACACCGTCGCCATCATCATCTGCGGCGCACTGGCGAAAGATATCGCCGAACGTCAGGCGGTTGATCCACGCCGCAGCGCCTGTTTGCTGGATATATTCTCCTGCGTTATACAGGGGCTGATACCCTATGGTGCCCAGGTATTACTGGCAGGTTCCATTGCGGGGCTCTCTCCACTTGTGGTGATTGGTAATATTCACTACAGCTGGCTGCTGGGAGTGATTGCTATCGCAACCATAATCTTTTCGAAATCAGGCAACGTACAGCGCGCATCAGTATCGCCGTGATCTGAGTTTAAAGAGAACAGGACTGGAACGAAAAGGGCGCTCAACACAGATTGAGCGCCCTTTTGCCAAACGATATTACTGAGAGTCAGCGATGTTTATCACCTTTAGCTGACAACCGGAGCACTAAGCGTTTTAGTTTTACACACCTGTGTGAAGCGCCGGGCAACCGCCAATAGCATTGCATCATTACCCCGGGCAGCCACCAGTTGCATGCCAACAGGCAAATCGTTGACAAACCCACAGGGGACCGTCGCTGCCGGCTGTTGCGTCAGATTGAACGGATAGGAAAACGGCGTCCACTCCATCCACTCTTTCTGTTCGTCATTCACCGTATTACGTCCCGCTGCAAACGCAGTGATCGGCAGGGTCGGTGTCAACAACAGATCAAAACGCTGATGAAACTGGTTCATCAACACGCCTAAATCAGCCCTTGCATCAACGGCTTTCATATAGGTAACCATATCAATCTGGCTGCCCGATTCTCCAATTCGGCGAAAGCCCGGATCAAGCAGCTCGCGTTGCTCTTCGGTGAAGTTCTGCACTACTTTCCCCGCACCCGCAAACCAGAGCGTTGAAAATATCTCCGCCGGATCGGTAAATCCGGGATCGACCTCCTCAACATTGGCTCCCAGGTCCACCAGCAGACGGACAGCATTGTCAACTTCGGCCCGCACCGCTGGGTCAACATCCACATATCCGAGTGTCGGACTGTAGGCGATGTTAATCCCCTTCAGAGAGCGTTCCGGAATGGCACTCCAGCTTCCTGAAAATACACGGTCCGAATACCAGTCGCGAGCGTCAGGGTGCGCAACCACATCCATCATCAGCAGACTATCTTCTACACTGCGGGTCATTGGCCCCAGATGCGACAGCGTGGTCATGGCACTGGCAGGCCACTGAGGGATAAAGCCAAAGGTGGGTTTAATACCAAACACACCACAGAACCCTCCGGGAATACGGATAGACCCCCCGGCATCGCTCCCCTGATGCAACACCCCCATATTCAGTGCCGCTGCGGCTGCCGCACCACCGGAAGAACCACCCGCGGTGAGCGCAGTATCCCAGGGGTTACGGGTGATGCCGGTCAGACGGTTATCGGTAACCCCTTTCCAGCCAAACTCCGGTGTACAGGTTTTTCCCAGAATGACGGCACCGGCTTCCAGCATCCGCGCCGTAAACGGTGCATTAACGGTCACCGGTTCGGCAGAACTGGTTAATGAACCACTTCGATTTGGCATCCCGGCAACACTGGTCAGGTCTTTAATTGACGAAGGCACACCGTCAACCGGGCTATATTGCTGCCCCGTTAACCAGCGCTGCTCCGATGCTTTCGCTGCCTCAAGTGCACCTTCAGCATCGACATAACAGTAGGCGTTAACCGCGGAATTACAGGCGTCGATGCGGTTCAGTGCGGCCTCGGTAGCTTCGACCGGTGACAATGTACCGTCGCGGTAAAGACGACTCAGCGTCGCTGCATCAAAGTCAGCAACGTCTGTCAGTTTTGTATACTCTGTCATCTCAGTCTCCCCGTCCGGCACTGGCAAGCAATGCATTCAGCAACACCGATGCCCCGGCAGCCAGATCACTGGCATCTGCACGTTCCATTTCGTTATGACTGATACCGCCCTCGCAGGGGACAAAAATCATTCCGGCCGGGGCTACGTCTGCCAGAAAAATAGCATCGTGTCCTGCGCCGCTGACAATATCTAAATGACTGTAGCCCAGTGATTCAGCTGCCCCACGCACTGCGTCTACACACTCTGGCGCGAACGCCAGCGGTGGAAAGTCTGCCGTAGGTTTAAGCTCGGTGGTCACGCCAAACTGTTGCTCAACCCGACTGATCTCTGCTTTTAATTCCACAACCATCGCGTCCAGCACGGCTGTATCAAGATGGCGCAGATCGATAGTAAGGTCGACCTGTCCCGGAATCACATTCCGTGACCCCGGAAACAGTTCCAGACAGCCAACCGTGCCACGGCCATGGGGTGAATGTTTAAGTGCCAGCTGATTAACAAACAGCATCAGGTGCGCAGCAGCAAGGCCCGCATCATGGCGCAGGTTCATTGGCGTAGGACCGGCATGAGCCTCCACCCCGGTAATACGCAGGTCAAACCACTTCTGGCCTAGCGCACCAATAACAACACCGATAACCTTCTGTTCATCTTCCAGCACCGGCCCCTGCTCTATGTGAGCCTCATAATAGGCGGATACCGGATGCCCACTCACCGGGCGCTCGCCAGCGAAACCGATGCTATCTAACGCCTCGCCGACCGAGATCCCTGCGCTATCACGGATAGCCAGCGTACTGTCCAGGTCAAACTGGCGGGTAAAAACACCCGACCCCATCATGCAGGGAGCAAAACGGGAGCCCTCTTCATTAGTCCATACGACGACTTCAATCGGTGCAATCGTTTCAATGCCAAGGTCATTCAGCCGGCGTATCGCTTCCAGACCGGACATCACACCGAAACAACCATCAAACTTACCGCCGGTTGGCTGAGTATCAATATGGCTGCCAGTCATGACTGGCGGCAAGCTGTTATCGCGGCCCGGACGACGGGCGAAAATATTGCCGATCTGATCGATACTGACTTCGCAGCCCGCCTCGGTACACCAGCGGATAAACAGCTCACGTACCTCCCGGTCGAGGTCAGTCAATGCCAGGCGATTAAGACCGCCTTTATCCGTTTCACCAATCCGGCCCTGCTCCATCAGGCTATTCCAGAGCCGGTCTTTATCTACCGTTAATGCATTAGTATTCAACATCTTAATGTTCTTTTCATTCATCATTCATTATCCTGAAAGCCGGTTCTCTAAACAGCCAGATAGTGATCTTTAATCGCATCCTGGTGGCGGAAATCCTCGCGAGTGCCGCTATACACAATATTTCCCTGTTCAAGCACATAGTGTCTGTCTGCAAGTTGCTCACAGACAGCCAGGTTCTGCTCTACCAGTAATACAGAGACCCCGGAGGCTCTGATACGCTCGAGAATGCGCACGATCTCATCGACGATTACCGGAGCCAGCCCCTCTGTAGGTTCATCAAGCAGTAACAGTTGTGGGTTATTCACCAGCGCGCGGGCCATGGCCAGCATCTGCTGCTCACCGCCGGAGAGTTCATTGCCACCGTTCTTGCGTCGTTCATATAAACGCGGGAACATCTGATACACATCGTCCATACTCCAGCGACTGGCTGAGCGCACCGCTATTGAGAGGTTTTCCTCTACACTCAATAAGCTGAAAATCCCCCGGTGCTCCGGTACCAGAGCGATCCCCTGACGGGCTATCTCAAAGACTTCTTTGCCCACCAGTTCAACATCGTTAAACCGGATGGAGCCCTGTTTCGGTTTCACAATGCCAACGATGCTCCGCAATGTGGTGGTCTTGCCGGCGCCGTTACGTCCCAGCAATGTCACCAGTTCGCCAGGGCCAACTTCAAGCGATAGCCCTTCAAGAACGTGACTTTTGCCGTAATAGGAGTGAACGTTATTCAGTTCAAGTTTCATGATCCGCTCTCCCCCAGATAAGCTTGCTTAACACGTTCATCCCCCCTCACTTCATCAGGGTCACCTTCAATGAGGATATTGCCCTGATGCATCACCGTAATACGGTCTGAAATCGACATCACCAGACGCATGTTATGCTCGATCAGCATGACGGTATGATCGCGTCCAAGCTCAGAAATAAGTTGCGTCATGACCGGGATATCATCAACCCCCATACCCGACGTGGGTTCATCCAGTAGCAACATCTGCGGGTTGCTGCACAGCGCCATACCAACTTCAAGCACCCGCTGCTGTCCATGGGATAGCTCACCTGCGTAGCTATCGGCCACAGCGCCGAGTTTGATCCGCTCAATCACTTCGTCAGCTTTTTCACCATGCTCGCGGCGGTGCTCATCTGAATACCAGAATGCCAGCGCCCCCAGACCATCACGTCCCTGGGCAGCCAGGCGCAAATTTTCACGCACACTCAGGTTCTGAAACAGGCTGGTGATCTGAAAAGAGCGAGACATACCCGCAGCGACACGTTTGTGAGCTGGCTGGCTGGTGATATTACTGCCGGCAAACTGAATCTGGCCGTTTGAGGGTTTTCTCTCCCCTGTCAAACAATGAAACAGGGTTGTTTTACCCGCACCATTGGGGCCGATGACCGTATGTATCGAGCCTTTGCGTATTTTCAGGTCGACACTGCCCAGCGCAGCAAACGCACCATAACGCAACCCGAGGTTGTCTGTTTCCAGTATGTAATCGTTCATCAGTTAACCTCCCGGGATTTCGCATCCGACGCTTTTGCACGACGATACTCTCGCCAGCGATCAGCAATGGAGCCAACGCCCCCCCACAATCCCGAAGGCATAAACAACACCACCGCGATCAGGGCAATACCCAACAAAATCATCCAGCGGGGCCAGACCGATGACAACAGGTCACCCAACAGCACAATAGACCCGGCCCCCAGAATAGAGCCGAACAGTGAGCCGGTGCCGCCAATAATAGTCATGATCAGAATGTTCTCAGACATCTGTAACTCAATATTCGACAAGGGTGCAAAATTCAGCAGCATCGCATACAGGGCCCCGGCAATACCGGTAATGCCGCCTGAAATGACAAACGCCAGTAACTTGAAATGATTGGTAGAGAAACCAACCGCTGAGGCACGATTTTCATTTTCCCGAATGGCCACCAGCGTGGTTCCAAAAGGCGAATGGATAACCCGGCGGGCAAAGATAAAGATCAGCATAAACAGCGTGGCAACAAACGCATAAAATGCTTCGCTTGACACCAGGTCGGTGATTTCAAATCCGAGCAACGTTAACGCAGGACGCGGAATATCCAGCAAGCCATTATCGCCGCCGGTCCAGTCACTCATGCTGTAAGCGATAAAATACGCCATCTGCGAGAACGACAACGTCAGCATGACGAAATAGATCCCTTTACGGCGAATAGATAACGCCCCAACCAGCCCCGCCAGAATAGCACCGGTCAACATCGCCGTGATCAGCGCGCTAAGAAGCCCAAAATTCCAGTGGATCATGGTTATTGACGCGATATAGGCACCCCCACCAAAGAAAATCCCCTGTCCAAAGGAGAGCAGCCCGGTATATCCCAGCAGCAGGTTACAGGCCAGGGCCGCCATTGCAAAAATCAGAATTTCGGTCGCCAGTGTTGCTGAAGGCAACAACAGAGGCATCAGTATCACGGTCGCCAGTGTTGCCAGAGTAACGCCACCAAGCAGTGATGGACTTTTCTGTTTCATCATAATCAGGCTCTCCCGAACAAACCGTATGGACGTAGCAGGATCACAAAAGCCATCGCGCCATAAATCATCAGACTCGCCCCTTGTGGCCAGATCGTTGTCATCAGGCTCTGCACCAGACCGACAATCAGCCCCCCCACTAACGCCCCGGTGAATGACCCCATGCCGCCGATAACGACCACCACAAAAGCAATACCCAGCACCTCAACACCAACAAAAGGATGTACACCCCGGATAGGTGCAGCCAGTACACCGGCAAGACCGGCAAGCCCCACTCCCAGCGCAAAGGTAATAGAGAACAGTTTGTGAATATGGGTTCCCAGCAGAGAGACGGTTTCAGTGTCCTCACTACCGGCACGCACCAGCGCACCAAAGCGGGTTCGTTCAAGCAACAACCAAAGGGCGATGGCGATAACCGCTGAAAAAACGATCACAAACAAACGGTATTTCGGATAGAAGAAATCCCCCATCTGAAAGACCCCCTGCAGCGCCTCAGGCACCGCTACCGATTTACCGATAGGTCCCCAGATTGAGATCGTCAGTTCCTGAATAACCAGCGCAATACCAAGCGTTATCAGAATGTGATAGGTATGTGGCAGATGGTAAGCACGTTTAATCAGTATTCTTTCAGTAATCAATGCCAGTATGGCGACCGCTAAGGGCGCTATCGCTAAGGCCAGCCAGAAATTCCCTGTCATTGCTACGACGGTAAAACACAGATATGACCCAATAAGGTAATAAGCACCGTGGGCAAAGTTAACAAAATTTAAAAGACCAAAGATAATCGTCAGTCCAACCGAAATCAGAAAATAGATCATCCCCAGCCCGACACCATTCAGTATCTGGAACAGATAAAGACTCATAGGATCGCTCCTGCAGAACAAATATATTCCGCACCCCGGCACAACCGGGGTACGGATACTGAATCAGCTACGCTTGCACTTCAGAGCGGACTCATCCGGAAAGGACTTTCCGGAACTGATAACAGTGACAAAATCATCCTCATCGGCCATCTCAGCAGCAGATTTACCTTCCAGCAGGTAGTAATCTTTGAGTATCTGATGATCGGCTTTACGGATAAATTCTGTTCCGGTTGGACCCTCGTATGAAGTCCCCTCCATCGCTTTGGCAACCGCTGCACTGTCAGTTGTTCCGGCCTTAGCAATCGCATCCAGAATCACAGTCGTACTGATATAGTCTGCTGCCAGAGGGTAGTTAGGGTTCATGCCATAGACCTCTTTCACCCGTTTAACCAACGCCTTGTTCATCGGCGTATCAACGGTATGCCAGTACTGCGCGCCAAAGTAGACACCGTCAGCAATATCAGGTCCCAGCTCTTGCAGCTGATCCAGACCGGATGACCAGGCAACCAGAATAGTCATCTGATTTTTCAACCCGAAGTTAACCGCCTGACGCAGCGCATTGGATGACTGAGAACCAAAGTTCAGCAGCAGTAAAACATCAGGATGTGCGGCCATAGCATTGGTGAGGTAACCAGAGAACTCCTGCTCTTTCAGAGAGTGATAACTGTTGCCTACATGCTCGATCCCTTCTTCGGCAAAGACTTCTTTAGCATTGTCCAGCAGAGCCTCGCCAAATACGTACTGCGGCGTGATGGTGTACCAGCGTTTTTTCTCCGGAAACTTTTCAATCAGCGGTTTTACAGTTTCCCGGATAGCCCCGTAAGTGGGCACAGACCAACGGAAAGTAGACATGTTACAATCCACGCCAGTCAGCTCATCAGCACCCGCAGGTGTCATGAAAACACCATTAACCTTATTCACTTCTTTACCGATTGCCAGGGCGGTAGAAGAGAGTGTTGCGCCATCAAAAAAGCGGGCATTGTCCTGACTGATCGCTTCCTGAACCTTACGCACCGCTTTACCGGCATTCCCCTCAGTGTCGATCGTCTCATAGTGAACGCTCTGCCCCAGCAGATCACCATAATCGTCTACGGCCAGTTTAGAGCCCATATCAGCATATTTACCATAACTGGCAAATGAACCAGATACCGATTTAACACCGTAGATTGTAATGCCGTCTGCGGCTACCGCGAGCGAGCTTGTCGCCGTCAGAACTGCAGATATCAGCACATTTTTCAACATTGTCTTCTTCATACTGCTTTCCTCTAAGGTTTAATTGCTCTTGTATTTATTGCCTTAATTTAAAGCTTCTCATCTGGATCTTGTTATTATGTCTGGCCCGTTATCGGGCTCTTTTTTAACGGGTAACTGAGTACCCTATGCCTTACATTTTTTTAGAAATCTTGCCATCCAGAGCAACAAAGTGTGCTTCCGCTTCACACATGTGTTCGCCCATCAGTCTGCGTACCTGCTCGGTGTCTTCCGCCCGGTAGGCCGCCATCAGACGCTCGTGATAATCAACATTCGATTGAGTAAAGTGATAACTATCAATCTGATAGGACTTTTTCAGAACCACCAGGTCCCTGAGGGTCTCGTTGAGAAAACGTCCCATAAAACTCAGTAATGGATTAGGACAGGCATCCGATAAGACATTGTGAAACTCAAGCTCAGCTATACGCTGGCTGCGCTGCTGCTCTTCAGATTCAGGAGGGGTGGCACAGGCCTGGGTATGCGCTTCAAGCAGTTCAAAATCTGTCGGTGTCAGTTTTCCAACCACCGAAACCGCTAACTCAACTTCAATCAGCTTACGCATCTGGTAGATCTGATCGGCTGAAAGGTGATTAAAATACAGGTAGTTTCGCAGCATCTTGCTGGCAGGATCGGTTCCGACTTCAGACAGATAAGCACCGCCCCCCGGACCAGGACGGGTATAAACCAGTCCCTCAACTTCAAGCGCCTTCAGGGCCTCTCTGACCGTGCCTTTGGAACAACCAAACTGATCGATCAGATCCTTTTCATTCGGCAGACGATCACCCGGCAACAGCTTTTCAGCAACAATCATCGACTTAACCTCATCAACAATAAGGTCCGATAATTTACGTTTACGGTACTTTCGCTGATTTTCAGCCATTTTAACTCCAAATTCGGTCTTTAAAATAATTAATGTAAATAATCATGATTAATTATTTTAGCCCAAAAAAATCAGCTTCGAGAGCTGCTTCTGCCAGAATTTTTTACCGTTACACAGATCAGAATGAAACTTAACCCCTGATCCTTACCCGAAAGTACAATATATCTGTCAGTTTTTAAAATAGCTAAAAAGTTAACATTAATTAACCTGATCATTAACTGATGAGAAAAGTCACACACTCCGGGGGCAGAATATATCTTCAATATAGCCCCCGGTTGCAAGATTTTTTATTGTTTAATCTGCCCAATCACGAAAAACAAGAGTTTCTGCAAAAGCCAGATTATCAGGTGAAAAAACCTGCCTATATTTCTGAATGCAGCTGAAAAGTTAAACAATCATACGATTAACAACAATCCATAAATTCACATTCTGATGGTGTTCAGCCATGACGCTCAGGCCAGAGACAGAAGAATATTGCATGCCGCTGCTGCGCTATATTTGAAAATGACTCATCCAAAAAACGCTAAAAGATTTCATCAGAACATCAATATTCTCTTTCCTGACTCAGCAGCCCTCTCTGACAAGCGGTTAGCCAGCCTGTTAAACAAATAAACGCTTACGCGTCGGCGACCTTGCGCGAAAACAGAACAATTTCGTCTCCCGGCGCCGGATTCTCTGGCACCATACGGGCAAGCAGCAGGGAAACAACGCCCATCGCTGCACCGGTCAGAAAAACAGCGGCGGGGGATATAATCCACAGGATGCCGTAAGCTGCAGGCAACACCACCGCGGCAATATGGTTAATCGTAAATGAGACGCCCGCGGTCGATGCCAGATCCTTAGGATCGGCAATTTTCTGCAGATAGGTTTTCTGTGCTATTGCCATGGAAAACAACAGATGATCGGCTATATACAGCCCTACCGCTATCCAGGGGTCTGACACGATGGCATACGCGGTGAATACAATAATCAGCCCGATGTACTCAATCGTCAGGGTTTTACGCTCGCCCCAGTAACCAATAAGCCGACCGATCCGGGGTGCGCAAAACATATTCAGCGCGCCATTCACCAGAAACATGATGGAGATCTCACCGGCCGTAAAACCAAACTTTTCGACCATCAGAAAGCTGGCAAACACCATAAATATCTGCCGCCGGGCGCCTCCCATAAACACCAGCGCGTAGTACAGCCAGTAGCGCTTTCGCAGCAGCAGTTTTTTATGCTGCTCAACTTTCACCTCCAGCCGGGGAAAAGCCAGCCAGCAAAACAGGGTTATCGCTATCGTCATCCCACCACCCAGCAGATAAACGGATTTCATCGACATACCTGAAATATCCAGTGCCAGCCACACCAGGCCAAAAGCAACCAGACTGGAAAACGAACCAATGGAAACCATCTGCCCTAATCGATACGGTGCTTCAGCCTTGCTGAACAACTGCAGAGACAAAGACTGATTCATCGTCTCGTAGTAGTGAAAGCCCATCGACATCAGCACGGTGGTACAGTACAAACCGACCTCAGTGGGGAAGAACCCCGTCATCGCCGTCCCCAGCCCCAGCAATAACATAGAGACCAGCGCCAACGTCTGTTCACGCATGAGCACCAGCAGCAATACCGCGCCAAAAGAGAGAAAACCAGGAACCTCACGTAGTGATTGCAGAATACCAATTTCAACCCCGGTAAAAGCCGCCTGCTCTATCGCAAAGTTATTCAGCAACGCCCTCCATACGCCCATCGACAAAGGCATGGCTCCTGCCAATAGGAACAGAAACATTTCCGGACGCCGGATAAAATTCAACATAGTCGCTTCCTGATGATCAGAACACGAGCGCACCGGTCGTATTACCCGACCGGACCACTCAATTAATTTCGGAGACCACTTTAAAAAAGATACAATCTGGCGTATACAATAAATCATGACAACTTATATCGAGAAACAGACAGAGCTGCCTGAATATCCCAAACACTGGGTAACCGTGAATGGCGCACCGGTGAAACGGCTTGAACATATCCCCCGCCAGCTGGTGATTCGTAAAGCCGATCATGAAGCAGGGTTTTATTCACCATTTCATAGTCACGGCTGGGGACAGCTGCTGTTTATTGCCGACGGTCTGATACAGGTGTCCGCTAAAGATATCGGCTACTGGGTGGTGCCACCGCAACGGGCGGTATGGATTCCTGCCTTTATCGAACACGATGCCCGCACGATCCATCCGGTACAGATGCGCAATGTCTATATTGCACCTGAAGCCTCCAGAGATCTGCCCGATCACTGTCAGGTCATCCATGTAACCCCCCTGCTGCGGGAGCTGATTCTGGAGATGGTCTCCTTTGATACCCTCTATGATGAGGACGGCGCACAGGGACGCATCGTTCAGGTGTTTCTTGATCAGCTCAAAACCATTCCCGAGGCTCCGCTTCACCTGCCACACCCCAAAAGTAAGTCCCTGATTGTGATCGCCCACAGGCTGAGGGATAACCCTGCCGACCCGCGCTCGATAGATGAGTGGGCAACCGAGCTGGGCACCAGCGCCCGCTCTCTGGCCCGCCACTTTCGTCAGGAAACAGGGATGACCTTCGGGCAGTGGCGGCAACAGGTGCGCCTGCTGGCCGCGCTGACCCGCATCGCCCAGGGGGATGCAGTCGCCAACGTAGCCCAGGATCTGGGGTACAGTAGTCAGAGCGCGTTTATCACTATGTTCCGTAAAGCACTGGGGAAAACGCCGGGAAGGTATTTTGAGCGTTAAGAAGCGTCACAGACAGATCGCTTTGTGACTGTAAAACGAGACTTCATCACTGATGAGTAACGAGAAAAAGCAGAAGAATTTAAGCATGCCTGATGTTGAAATCCTGGTTTTCTAACCGCCGCCAGGATTAATCACCACCGGCATCGCCGCTACAGTCACCACCAAAATCGCCACTGTCACCACTATAGCCATCGGCTTTGCCAGTGTGCCCTCCCAGGGGGGTGAAAAGAACCAGCCATATCATCAGCGCAATGACAAACAGGAGTAAACCGATAGGGGCAACCATATTATACAGCGCCTGATCGGAATACAGATTCGTATAACGCCAGGATACCCACAGCCCTGCACAAATAACCATTAATGATTTCATCTTACTTCCTTATAAGAACGGATGAATGTGACAAAAATACATGTTTCGATAACGAGTCATTCAACTCAACTGTCTAATCTGAATGCTTCTACCTATTGCTATCCCGGCAATTGCAATGATAGATGAAATGTTAAACCGGGTGATGATCCTTGCTTTATCATTTATTGATAATGGTTGCTTAAAAGAGCGCGCAACAAAACATCCCGCCCAACATAATGAAACGCCGCCAATGCCAGAAAAAAGATTTTCACCGTTGCAGTTTTTATAGATTCCTCTCAGCACCAAAACAGCAAAGACGCTAAACGGCAACCGTAATCCCCAGACAATCACAGGTCTCATGAACACTCCATGTTGCGTTATAAACTGATAACTTTACAACCATTTTAAACCTTCAGGGTTTCCAGGCTTTTATCTACAACACTACGATAAAACGGAGAGACGCTCTAACAAACAGTTACTTCATTCTCGTCCACTGAAAATGAGTAATACTCATTGATCAGTTACGTGGCCCAATACAAAGATTAAGCGCTGACGTGTTTCCATATACAGAATATAGTGACAAAAAAACAGAGGGGTGACAAACCGTTTACTATGAATGATTACCCAATATGGTAAACCTTACACAGTTTTTACCCTTAACAAAGGCAGTGTGAACAACGAATCTGACATCTGCATAAAACTTAAGCGAAAAGCGTTTCACTTTGATGATTCTGTTCCGGTTTTTTGCAGCTACAGAAAACTCACCTAACGCGCCACTTTATGCTTACCCTGACAAGATAACGCATCCCTGATCAGTCGGGCGACCTGACCGGTTCATTATCTGCGGATAACAGGGAGAAACGGGGCTAATCACCTTGCCAGATAAAAGGGGTGTAAAGCAGCTGATTGTTATGTCACTGCGGCAAATTATTCAAAGCAAACCCGGTTGCGGCCCTGCTCTTTTGCCCGATAAAGCGCCCTGTCAGCACGGGCCACCAGATCTTTGATCTCATCCCCAGCCAGCCTTTCAGCCACACCAAATGAAACCGTCACCTTACTATCAGCGCAAAACGGATCGCTGTTCACCAGACGACATAACTCTTCAGCCTTACTGACCGCCGCATGACCACGGGCGTCACTGAGTACGATGGCAAACTCATCTCCCCCGAGACGATAGATCTTATCAGAGGTTCTCAGTGTTGAACTCAGTAAACTCAACACAGCGCAGAGCACCTCATCGCCTTTTGTATGTCCAAACGTATCGTTGATGGTTTTAAATTTATCGATATCCAGAACAATGAGCGACAGGGAGGTATGCTGCCCGGTTGCTGAAACAAAAAACTGTTCCAGGTGATAATTAAACAAGCGGCGATTACCGGCACCGGTTAAACCATCCTCCGTCGCCTGCTGTATAAGCACATCCCGATGACCAGCGATACTCCTGAAAACGATATATGAAAAAACATTCACCAGACTAATCGTAAAAAGAATACTCAGCTGTTCGATTAACAGCAGCTGGGTATTGATAACAGGAAAGATCGCAAACAAAGCCATAATATTGACAATTAACGCTTCCCCCGGTTTAAGCAGGAAGTAACCGGTAATCATCGTTGGATAAAGCCAGTAGATAAGCGATGGTCCCTTAATATTAACAACCACTGCCACGGTAACGAGAAATAATGCGGTGAGGATAATACTGGCTATGCGTAACTTATTACGTTTAATGACATACAATCCGACCAGGGTTGACCCCACTAATGCGGTAAAATCAACCGCAGCGATCAGCCAGAGTCGCTCCATCAGGCGCAAAACAATAAAAGGCGAAACCCCTATAACGCAGGCGGCGCACAACCCCAGGATAATGTTCTTCTTATTATAAGAGTGCATCGACACCTACCATCAGATATTCTGTTCTTCACCATATATCTGATCACTACAGAAGTAACCTGAATAACTCCCATAAAGAGATATAGGTGAGCGGCCTGCATCAGAACGCACTATTGTTGCGTTTCAAAGGGTGCTATTTTTAAAGCACTAGTACTAACCATAGATATTAAGCATAGGTTATAAGAAGCCGGGGCGCCTCTCTTTTACGATTAATAACAGTTGCTATAACCATCAGTGCTCTGCAGCGTTCAATAAACTCATATTCAAATGATAAATAAATACAGCTTATTTCTATATCAGTATTAGAAAACACCTGAGAAGATTCGATATTATTAAGGCTGTTTCATTACTCCGATACGATGTAATACTCATCCTTCAGCACATTTATCGCCTCTTCCTCAGTCATATTTGCAGAGTCACAGAGAACAATGCCATCGGTAACAGGGACTGAAGTAATATCACCATAGGCATTGCTTGAAATTATTGAGGATTACAATCGTCATATTCCTCAAAACTATCCTGCCGTGCGATATCTGACCCAGCCTGAGTACTCCATAACTCAGCAGTACAGCGCCCCGGGCTCTGAGTTATATCGCCCAGCAATCTGACTTCATAGTTTTTGCCTGATTCCGGCGTGAATTTTACAATCGATGAACAGCTACCATTAAATGGCCCAGCCACGGTAACCATAAACAGGTTCACTGGCTCGTTTACAGCGACATCAACACCCCCGGCATTAACCTCAGCGATCAAAGGGTTGCCTTTATCAAGCACCATAAAGCGGGTCGCTTTATTCTTCCCGATCTCTTCGTGACAGGTTTTGAAACTCTCCAATTTAAACAATGTTGAAGTGTAACCTAACAAAGGAGCTGTGATATTTCGGGTTACCACTACGTTTGCAGTATCAGTATTTTGCGGAGGTACATAATCCTGCACTGAAGCGCAGCCAGTCAGAGCCAGAAGACATGAAATGGCTGAAATGTTCTTTTTCAACATACCTATCCTTGATATATAAAACCGATAATTTTACTGGTTTGCAAAACCAGCCAGTCAACGCTTCGATTAATTCAGAGAAAAAGCCTGGTGACAGCTACTTCATTCTCGTCCGCTGAAAATGAGTAAAACTCATTGATTAGTTTCGGGGTTACCCTGAGACATCAGGTATTACCGTGTTCCCATATGAGCTGATACTGACAAAAAAAAGGAAGGGATACAATTGGTTTGTTTATCGTTGGTAATGAAACAACAGAGGACGCTACAGGGCTAACTGACTCATTCATCCGGTTAACCAATTTATATTCTGTGGAAGTCGCTTACAGCGGCGTTAGTCGGTGCAGAAGATAGCTCAATCGCTGCAGGATGCAGCTCCTGCAGATAAAACTAACGCTCTTATCTGGCGATGAAGTGGCGGTTTAACCACTGATATGCTGTATCAGAGCCGTTTGCGAATCGACGCAGTGATAGCTGTCTTCCAGTAACTCAAAACCGGTGAAGATGATCTCCAGTGCACGATCGTTGGTGAGCAACAATACGATGGTGTAGTCTTTGGTTCTTTCAATCTCATAGGCACCGGATTTAAACCAGCTATCAGCCAGTTCCAGCTGTTCAAGATAGTCCTGACGGGATACAGAATGGAACTCCAGAGGGATAGTGCTATCGCCTCGAAACTGAACCGCCGTATAGGTTTTAGGCACGGAGAGAAAATCCCGTTTAGTGGCATAAACCACCGTCAGCAGAGGCTCACCTTTGGGATTGTGGCTGATAAACGAGCAGTCTGTACCGGGTTCAATCTCCAGCGCAGGCAGTTCTGAAAATTTCTTTAAAATCATTCTGACAATATCCTTTGTACGTTCTCAGTTAACCAGATCCAACACCAGCGCAGCATGACCTGTTTGCTGCAAGCCCTGCACTATCCGCAAGGCAGCATAGGCGTCATTTGCAGCATAAAGCAGCTGTGCTTCACTGAGTGTCGGCAATGCCCAGTTAGAGGTCGAGACCCGTTTTGATTTATTGAACTTCTGCCCGAACTGTACCGCAATCGCGGCTTTAACGCCCAGTTGGCGACGATATCCCAGTTTCCGATAGACGGCATCCAGGTCAAGAATCGCAGCGATCTCTACACCAAATTTACGCCGGATGTGGCTGCGATCCGATTGCAGACCGAAGCCCACTTTAACGACCTGTTCGGACTCCAGCACCTGACAAATGATCGGATAAGCCGCCTGATCATGCAGCTGAAAAACATACGCGGTATCAGCAGTACAAAGCTGCACAACATGGGGGCCATCCGACGTCTGATCTTTGCGAAAGACCGGTTTCGATTCGGTATCAAATCCAACAAAGGGGCTGTCCATCAGATTTTGCAATGCTAACGCCAGCGCGTCAGCGTCACGGGGTTGCTCAATCTGGTCCAGTGTCATGCCCTGAAAAACGGGTAACTGGGCGATCTCATCCCGGGTTGGCGGCAGCCGTTTCTCTTTCATTCAACTCAGCTCTTTTTGCCGGTTTTAGCCAGCGCTTTTGCCCAGACGGAGTGACTGTCCACATCTGTCGATGGCGCCGCTTTTTCAGCAGGTGGTTTATCAACAACAAACTTCACATCCGGCTTCGCACGGCGCTCAGCAGAGGGTTTGCGTACCGGTTTATCGGATTTAGTGGCCGTTGTACGCTGCGGTTTATCAGTTTTAGCCCCCGGGGTTTTATCGCGTAACTGACTCTGTAATCCGCTGAGAAAGTTGCGCAGTACCTGATCCTGACACTCACGATAGTTCTGGTGGCCCTGTTTGCGAAACAGTGCGCTCAGCTCATGCTTACTCAGTCTGACGCCGGCCAGCTTAAGAATTGCCAGAATATCGTCAGCGGTCAGATTAAGAGCGATCTTCAGCTTGCGAAAGATAATGTTGTTATTCAGCCGCTTCTCCGGCACCGGCTGATCCCCCTCCTGTCGGCCCCGCTTTTCGACAATCAAACCGTTCAGAAAGGTCGCCATCTCCAGATCCGGCATCCGTATATAATCGGTATCCTCCTCTCTTTTCAGCCAGCCAGCGAGCTGTACACGGGTTACCGCCAGATCGGCATGACGAAACACCCCGATCATTTTGGTATCACTGAAATCGAAGGTATAGCGCAGGCGGCGGAGAATATCGTTATTGTTCACTAAAAAGGGTCCGGACAGAGGTGAATAAGGCTGGCACTTTAACACAGTTGTCCCCTGTTCAGCCCCTATTGTTTAAGGATTAATCGCAACAGAATTAATAGCCACGTTTTTTGTCGACACACTCAGGCAGAATCCCCTGTGACAGATAAGCGGTGATATTTCCGGCGACAATACGACTGGCGGTGGCCACGCTGGTCGGCGCAGAGATATGCGGTAACAGGGTGACTTGGGGATGATGCCACAGGGGGGACTCTGGCGGCAGAGGTTCTTCAGCAAAAACATCCAGCACCGCGTGGCTGATCTGTCCCAGGTTCAGGGCCTCCAGCAGATCGCTTTCAACCACCGTCGCGCCACGACCAAAATTGATCAGTGCGGCGCCACGTTTAACCTGTTGAAACAACACCCGGTTCATTAAACCCTGAGTCTCAGGCGTCAGCGGCAGAAGATTGACAATAATATCCGCCTCAGAGAGCAATTCTGACAGCGGTTGCTCACCGGCATAGCAATCGACAGAATCGATCTGTTTTTCTGAACGACTCCAGCCGGAAACACGAAAACCATTATCCACCAGCCGTAAGGCGCTGCGTTGTCCCAGCAACCCCAGCCCCAATACGGCAATATGCCGATCAGCAGGATCAGTATAGGGAAGCTGTTGCCAGAGAGAGTCTGCCTGTTGCTGGCGGTATTGGGGCATATCACGGTGCAGATACAGCACCCAGGCCAGCACCGCTTCTGACATCGTTTGTGCCAGTTGCGGATCGGTCAGACGGACAATTTCAAACGGCATGTGTGACAGGCTAGCCATCATCCCCTCGACACCAGCCCACACCGAATGCACCCACTTCAGGTTATCCAACCGGGCAAGATCCTTAGCCACCGGATTAGCGACAATGGCCACCTCAACACAGTTCATCTCATCAGCGCCGAGTTGACTGAACAGGCGAATATCACAATCCGGCAGCTGAGTTTTCAGCGCCGCGCACCACTGCTCTGCTTCACTATCATCCAGTTGATGAACAAAGGGGATCAGTGGCCGCATGACGATATCCTGATTAGCGGTGATTGACTCAGTGATATGAGGGTTTTATTTCAGTTTGTTATAAACAAACAGCAAAATAAAGGCACCAACGGTTGCTGTAGCAATGCTGCCAAGACTAAGGCCATTCAGCGTGCCGAAACCGATCAGGTTACCGAGAAAGCCACCGACAAAAGCACCGGCGATACCCAGCAGCGTGGTGATGATAAAACCACCACCATCTTTACCCGGCATAATCCACTTTGCCAGTACACCTGAGATCAAACCCAGGATAATCCAGGACAGAATTCCCATTATCACACCTCTTATCTGCTTATCTATAGATTGGTTAAGTACTCAGTTTATATCAAACTGCAACCTGATTTCTCCAAGATTTTCATATGCTAAGGTGAAAATTTGTTCAGGCACTAGCTCAATAACCCCAGCATAGGAACTGGTAATCACTACCTGACCCGCCTTGATATCGATACCCCGCTGGGAGAGGAAATTAACCATCCAGAAAAGTGGAGTCTGAGGATAGCCTGAAGGATGCTTGCCCTCTATTTGTCGGCATCCACCTTCCAGCGAAGGGTCGGTAACAACAAATCGGATCTCTGACGCTGCACAGGCCTGCTCAACGCTGATTGGCGAGCCGACAAACAAGCCCTGATTAAACAGACAGTCGGCCAGATGTTCGAGATAGCTGATCGAATCGGGCTGAATATAACGACTCAGAATCAGCTCCAGTGCCAGATGTGCGCCACACAGAGCGTCCAGTATCTCCTCTTCACTGTAAGGTTCCTGTCGGTGCGGCAGATCACGCCCGAAGCGAAAGCCGATCTCCGGTTCAATTTTGCACACCCCCTCGTCCAGTTGCATCGTACAGGGGGAATCATCAGAGATACTGCTGCTAAAAATCGGCGCGATTACAGGCACATTATCCAGGCCATCAATCGCGATCGGCAGCGCACATTTCCAGCCACCCACGGTCTCTCCGGCTAATGCCATCTGTTCAATCAGTGACTGCTGAATCGCCAACGCCTCTTCTACAGTTGCGGGACGCTGTTCAACGGGAAAAGCTCCGCTGATCTGCTGATTAAGGCGGCGGGTGAGCAGGGCCTGAGCGGCTGCACGGATATCTGTTTGCTGCATAAACGGTTCGCATACGTGTTAACGAAAGCACTCACTTTACTGCAAAGTCTGACAATAGGAAGGGGGTATAACGAAATTGGCGGAAAATAAAAAAACCAGTGGCATCGGAGGAGATGCCAACCGGTTTTTGGGTGATGGAAACGGTAAAAACTGAGCTTGTTATTGACTGCTCAGGAGAAAATTCTGGCCTGCCGGAGCGCCCTCAAATTCAGCCATGGCATCCAGCAGGGCGTCCCAAAGATACGCAGCTGAGGCACTGTCACTGAAGATGGAGTAGACAGTTTTCCCGGCCATCTGGTGATGACAGATAATGCCGCCGACCCGGGCCAGCGAGGTCATCACCAGATCACCGGGGGCAAAGCTGTCCTCACGCAGATCAACCGCACAGACCTTAGCCATAATATCCGCCAGATGCTCCCCTGCCAGCGCCAGCCAGGTATAACTGTCATGACAATAGACCGGATAGATTCCGGAGCCGCTCAGCTGTTGCTGAAGTGCATCCAGATCACGCTCGGCAGCGGCGTTGGGTAGCGCCAGCACCCAGTACTCTGTCCGCCCCAGCCGTAACACCATGATGCCATCATCAGATACCGTCAGAGTGTTTGGCTGTTCCGGGTGCATTAGCCCGGCGGCGATCAGCGCCTCGCCCGCTTTCGGGCCGCGCAGACCAAAGCGGGGCCGCACGGAAAGATCAATCAAAGCGGTGTCCGGATCGCTCTGATCTGCATAGCTGAGCACCTGGGCAGCACCGCTTACCTCGGCAAACTCGGCCTGCGGATGCTTACGATAGATAAAACTACGACTGTCAAACAGTTCAGGTTTAATAACGGTCATGATCACATCTCCTGTCTCAGGTTTTCAGGATCATAGAACGGCAGTTTAACGACATCCGCCATAATCTCTTCACCCTCTACGCGAATACTAATTCTGGAGCCCGGTTCACTATCTGCAATGTCCGCAAAGGCCAGACCGATAATCGCCTGACTGGCTGATGAGTACTCACAGGAGGTGACATTGCCGGTAATCTTATCTCCTTTCAGCACCAGATGACCCTCTTCCGGTTTAGTGCTGTTAAGCGGCAGTTTAAAGCCCACCAGTTTTCTCGTTTGCGGCTGAGCCATTACGATATCCACCGAACGACAACCGACAAAGAACGGCTTCTTGCGGTTCACCGCCCAGGTCAGGTCCAGCTCGCCGGGATGGCTCATACCATCGGTATCCTGACTGACAATCAGATGGCCTTTCTCCAGTCGCAACAGACGCTGGGTTTCTACCCCGAATGGGCGGATATCAAACGCTTTACCCGCATCCATCAGCGCATCCCAGAGTGCTTCACCATAGCGGGTCGGCACATGGATCTCATAGCCCAGTTCACCGACAAAACCAACCCGTAACAGTCGCGCAGGAATGCCCGCAACATGGCCTTCCCGATAGGCCAGATAGGGAAACGCTTCGGCACTGAGGTCGACATCATCCACCAGTTGCTGCAGCACTTTACGGGCATCAGGTCCGGCCAGATTAACCGCAGCAAACGCTGAGGTAACGTGCAGAATATCGACATCAAGACGCCACTGTGCATTCCACTTGGTCATATCCCGGTAGACCCGTTCAACACCACTGGTGGTCGCTGTCACGTAGAAATGGTCCTCGCTGATACGACAGGCAACCCCATCATCGATCACTACGCCGTGTTCATTAGTCAGCACCGCATAGCGGGTCTTTCCTACCGGCTGTTTCAGGAAGGCAAAGGTGTAGATCCGGTTCATAAACTCAGCCGCATCGGCCCCCCTGATCTCTATCCCCCCCAGGGTGCTGACATCGATCAGGCCTACTCTGGAACGCACATGCTCAGCTTCTTCCCGAATCCAGCGATCCCGCTGAGCGGCATCACCATAGAACGCAGGCCGGCGCCAGTTCCCCGCCGGAATCATCTTCGCCCCCAGTTCCAGGTGACGATGATGCATCGCGGTGTGTCGTCGTGGATCAAAGATACGTCCGGCAACATGCGCGAGTTTTTCCGGGGCAAAGGGTGGTCGCGCGGTAGTCACACCGGTTTGCGTTACCGTCCGCTCAGTGGATTTCGCTACTAACCGGGCGGTTGGCAGGGCTGAATGACGGCCCTGGGACGGTCCCATACCCACGGTTGAGAAACGCTTCACCAGCTGCACATCGCGGTACCCCAGACGGGTCGCATTAACGATATCTTTAGCCTGCAGATCTTCATCATAATCGACAAAATCTTTACCTTTGGGGTGGCTGAAGATTGGCCAGCTGAAATTGGGTTTGGCGAGACAGCTGACCGGCTGTTCAGACTCATCACTGAGTTGCAGACGGCGCAGTGCGCGGATCGCAGCATTCGCACCATCATTCAGTACCGCTTCCAGTGTATGTAAGCCATTTACAGAACCGGCAATATGCACCCCCTGGGGCAGCCCGGACAGGGTAAACTCTGCGGCATCATCGTCATAGGAGAGCTGCGCGCCCGCCTGACACAGCAACTGATAAGCTGGCATATAACCCGCTGACATACAGAGCAGATCACACTCCAGTGTTGTACTGAACTCACTAACCTCGCCTTCGCCAACGATAGTGCGGATATCAACGCCCCGTATATGTTTGTTACCTTTGGTGGGTAACGCTTCATAAACGGTGCTGTTCTGAATAACCTGCACCCCTTTCTGCTTCACGGCGCCCAACAGTTCCGGCCAGGGGTGTTCAGATCGCAGATCAACAATGGCGGCAACTTCAACACCATTTTCAAGCAGTTCCAGCGCCGTCAGATAACCATCATCATTGCCGGTCAGCACGACCGCCCTGCTGCCCGGTCTGACCGCATAGAGTTTCATCAGCCGGGTCACCGCGCTGCACAGCATAATGCCCGGCAGGTCGTTGTTGCGAAACACCACATGCTGCTCATAGGCACCGGATGCAACGATGCACTCCTTAGCCCGCAACTTATAAAATCGTTTGCCTCTGATCAGTGGCAGGTAGTTATCGGTAAACCAGGCGTTGCACACCGTATCGGTCATCACCTCGATGTTGTCGTGGGCGGTGACCTTGTCGATCAGTTCGCAACGCAGAGAGTCCGCCTGCTGCCCCGCAATATCGAAGCGGTTATAGGTCAGCGCACCGCCTAACAGCGGCATCTCCTCGACTAACAGTACGTTAGCTCCGGCATCGGCGGCTTTCAGTGCAGCACTGAGCCCCGCCGGGCCGGAACCGATAACAACCACATCGGTGAACAGGTACTTTTTATCGTAGTATTCCGGCTTAAACGTCAGGTCCAGTTTGCCCAGTCCCGCTTTATCACGGATAAAACTTTCCCATTTGTCCCACACGCCCATCGGCTTAAAGAAACTGCGATAGTAGAAGCCCACCGGCATAAAACGACCAAAGTGGCCGAGATAGGCATCTTTGTCTCCTTCCAGGGTACCGTTGTAGTTTTGTCCCTCGGCACTGATCCCTTCGCGAATCATCTCACGATCGGCCAGTACATTGGGCTCACCGCCCAGCTGTACTAAGGTATTGGCATCCTGACCGGCCATGGTCAGAGGCGCACGGGGGCGGTGATATTTAAACGAACGGGACATCAGCCACTGCTGATTGGCCAGCAGTGCACTGGCAATGCTGTCGCCTGCAAAACCCCGGTATTGTTTACCTTCAAAGCTGAACGACAGCGGTTTCTCCCGATCGATCAGCAACCCCATCGGGGCCTTTAGGCGCTTCTCGCTGCTCATGCGGTAATCTCCTCAGACTGACTGCTCTCTGCTTTCGCACTGAACTCGACCCGTTTGGTAAAGATTTCAGAAGGATCGTAAGTTCGCAAAATCTCATCGCTGCCGGTATGCCGTTCGGCGATAAACCAATAGCCTGACGGAGCGTGCAGCCACCATTCGGTAATCACGCCAATCTGGTTATCGCTGTAAAACACATACTCGGCCCACTCCCTGTCAGTGCAGTTGTTTGGGTCCGGCATCTCACGCAGCTCGCCACCATGGACAAATTCGCTGCTGTTTCGGGGTCCGTTCAGAGGACAATTAATAATCTTCATTGCAGATTCCTCAGTGGCTGGCCGCCGTAGCGCCCATCTCGTTAACCTGGCGGAATGTATCAAAGCGCGACATGGCAAAGGGCTCGATCAGTTCAGGCACTTTGCCCGTAGCGACCAGCTCGGCCATGGTTTTGCCGCAGATCGGTGTGGACTTGAAGCCCCAGGTTCCCCAACCGGCATCAAGATAGTAGTTATCTACCGGACTGAGCCCCATAATCGGGCTGTAATCAGATGTCATATCGGTCAGACCGCCCCACTGACGCATCAGCCGCATATTGGCCATAAAAGGAAACAGCTCGACCGCATGGGCCAGCAAGCTCTCTTTCAGATCCATGGTGGAACGGGTGCTGTACAGGGGATAGGGATCAGAGCCACCGCCGAACACCAGTTCGCCACGACCGGTCTGCTGTACATAGCAGTGCAGTGCCGGAGAGCTGACCAGCGGATCAAGGAACGGCTTAACCGGCTGGGTCACCATCGCCTGGAGTGGATAGGTAGTGATCGGCATACGAATACCCGCCATCGCGGCCACCACTGAACTCATTCCGGCCACCGCCTGTACGACGCAACCACAGCTGACTTTGCCGCGATTGGTCTCGACGCCAGTCACTTTTCCCTGCTCGACAGTGACACCGGTCACTTCGGTGAGCTGATGTAGTTCAACACCCCGCTGTGTAGCCCCCTTGGCATAGCCCCAGGCCACCGCATCATGGCGTGCTGTAGCCCCGTCGATATGCCACAGACCGGCCAGCACCGGCTGATCCGCAGGATTCATATTCAGGGTCGGTACCAGTTCACGAATCTGCTGTGGATCGATCAGCTCGGTTTTGCCGCCAAAGTGTTTATTCACCTCAGTACGCTGCCGGAACCCCCGCACTGCGGCATCTGAATGCGCCAGGGTCAGCTGTCCCCGACGGGAGTACATGATGTTGAAATCAAACTCGTTAGATAACCCCTGGAACAGCTTCACTGATTCGCTATAAAACTTCACCCCCTCAGAGGTGAGATAGTTAGAACGGATAACCGCCGTATTCCGGGCCGTATTACCGCCCCCAAGATAGCCTTTCTCCAGCACCGCAACATTGGTAATACCATGGTATTTCGCCAGATAGTAAGCGGTGGCAACACCGTGACCGCCGCCACCGATAATCACTACATCGTAGTGAGACTTCAGCGCAGAGGGCGCTGGCAGATCTGCATTCTGTTCAAATGGGTAGTCTTTATTCAGACCGTATTTCAGTAATGAGAAAGGCATCGACCTCTCCTCCATTCAATGTCGCATTCTGTATCAGCTAATGGGATCATGCAGAGACCTGTTGACGCGCCGCTGTGAGGGTGTTTTTCATCAGGCAGGCGATCGTCATCGGTCCGACACCGCCTGGCACCGGAGAGATCGCCCCCGCGACTTCACTCGCCTCACTAAACGCCACATCGCCTACCAGACGTCGCTTGCCATCTTTCTCCACCGCGTTGATACCCACGTCGATAACCGTTGCGCCCGGTTTAATCCAGCTGCCTCTGATCATCTCCGGACGCCCGACCGCCGCCACCAGAATATCCGCCTGACGGCAGATCGCTTCGATATCGGCAGAGCGGGAATGAACCACGGTTACCGTGCAGTTTGCCTGCAATAGCAGCGCCGCCATCGGCTTGCCGACAATGTTAGAGCGCCCTACCACCACCGCATGTTTACCTGACAGATCACCCAGTGTCTTTTCTAACATGATCATGCAACCCATCGGAGTGCAGGGGATCAGCTCAGCCATACCGGAGGCCAGCGCCCCGACATTAAGCGGATGGAAACCATCAACATCTTTTTCCGCCGCAATCAGGCGAATGATCTCCGGTTCATTCAGTTGCTCAGGCAGGGGGAGCTGCACCAGGATGCCATGCACCGAGGGATCGTTATTCAGCTGTTCAACCAGTGCGTTAAGCTCTTCCTGGCCGGTGTCTGCGGGCAGACGATGTTCGGTGGAATGAAAGCCAGCCGCCGTCGCCTGTTTTACTTTATTGCGCACATAGACCTGACTGGCAGGGTCATCTCCCACCAGTACCACTGCCAGCCCCGGTGTCACACCAAACTCAGCGATAAAGGTTTTAGTATCGATCGCCAGCTGCTCCACTACGGCCGCTGAGATCTTCTTACCATCGATTAAAAGGGTCATGATCAGTACCTATTTAAAAACAACGGTCTTATTACCATCCTGGAAAACCCGGTGTTCGGTGTGCAGTTTGACCGCCCGGGCCAGCGCGACGGTTTCGGTATCCCGTCCCACAGCCACCAGCGCATCGGCATTGAAGGTGTGATCTACCGGCTGAACCGACTGCTCGATAATCGGACCTTCATCCAGATCAGAGGTGACATAGTGCGCGGTAGCACCGATCAGCTTCACGCCACGGGCGTGGGCCTGATGGTAAGGTTTGGCCCCTTTAAAACCGGGCAGGAATGAGTGATGTATATTGATCGCCCGGCCACTCAGTTGCTGACACAGGCCATCACTGAGAATTTGCATGTAACGCGCCAGCACCACCAGTTCAGAGCCGGTCTCTTCGACAATCTCCAGCAGTGCCGCTTCCTGTTCCAGCTTATTCTCTTTGGTTACCGGCAGGTGAACAAAGCGGATCCCCTCCCTTTCCGCCATAGGCCGCAGGTCTTTGTGGTTAGAGACGATCGCGGTGATCTCCATATTGATCTCACCCTTGTGCAGGCGATAGAGAAGATCATCCAGACAGTGGTCAAACTTACTCACCATAATCAGGGTTTTCATCGGCGATTTAACGGAGACCATCTCCCACTTCATATCAAAGCTGGCCGCCACTTCTGGGAATTCATTCTGCAGATCGCTGATCAGATAGCCGCCGTTCTCCACATGGAAACGGGCTCGCATAAAAAAGTTACCGCTGTCTTCATCATCAAACTGTGCTAATTCGCTGATATAGCAGCCCCGCTCAGCCAGGAAGGTAGTGACTTTTGCAACGATTCCACTTCCAGCAACACAGCTGGCTTTTAATACAATCTCATTATCTGCTTCGTACTTACTCATGATGGCAGACTCCATAGTCTCCGGTTCATTATTCATCTATTCAGGCAAAGGGGTGCCGTTCACAGGATGCTGGTGCATCCCGTGTCGGTTCCACTTTGTGTATGCGTTTAGCTTTTTCGCAGCGCTTTCAGTAATGCTCTTTTTAGTAGTGCTCTCTAATAGCGCTCTTTAGTAGCACTCTTTAGTAGCGCTCTTTAGTAGCCCTTTCCTGGAATCCAGCTGGTGCCCGCCAGGGGCACATTCGCCATCGCCGCCGACTCGACCGTCAGGGCCACCAGATCTTCAGGTTCCAGGTTACGCAGATCATTCTTACCGCAGGCACGGGCCAGGGTCTGGGCTTCCAGTGTCAATACATTGAGGTAGTTCGCCAGACGACGACCACCATCAACAGGGTCAAGACGTTTCATCAGCTCGGGGTCCTGAGTGGAGATACCCGCCGGGTCTTTACCCTCATGGTAATCATCATAGAAACCTGCTGCCGAGCCGATCTTTTTGAACTCTTCGTCATACATCGGATGGTTACAGCCCAGTGCGATCAGTGCAGCTGTGCCGATCGCCACCGCATCCGCCCCCAGCGCCATACACTTGGCAACATCAGCACCGTTACGGATACCACCGGAAACGATCAGCTGAACCTTGCGGTGCATCCCCATCTCCTGCAGTGCACGCACTGCCTGAGGAATAGCCGCCAGCGTTGGAATACCGACGTGTTCGATAAACACATCCTGAGTGGCTGCAGTACCGCCCTGCATCCCATCGACGACGATCACATCAGCACCCGCTTTCACCGCCAGCTTGACATCGTAATAGGTCCGGGTGGCACCGACTTTGATATAGATAGGTACCTGCCAGTCGGTAATCTCACGCAGTTCCTGAATCTTAATCGCCAGATCATCGGGACCGGTCCAGTCGGGATGACGGCAGGCAGAGCGCTGATCCACGCCCATCGGCAGGGTGCGCATCTTAGCAACCCGGTCAGTGATCTTCTGACCCAGCAACATACCGCCGCCACCAGGCTTGGCCCCCTGCCCCAGAACCACTTCGATGGCATCGGCTTTACGCAGATCATCCGGATTCATACCGTAACGGGATGGCAGGTACTGATAGACCAGCTTGCTGGACTGACCACGCTCTTCAGGGGTCATACCGCCGTCACCCGTGGTGGTTGAGGTGCCCATCAGTGATGCTCCGCGCCCCAGGGCTTCTTTGGCGTTGGCAGACAGTGCACCAAAACTCATACCGGCAATCGTCACCGGGATATCCAGCACGATCGGCTTTTTCGCATAGCGGGTTCCCAGCGTTACCGAGGTATTACACTTCTCTCGGTAACCTTCCAGAGGATAGCGGGACATACTCGCCCCCAGGAACAGCAGATCATCAAAATGTGGCAGTTTGCGCTTGGCGCCGAAACCACGGATATCATAGATACCGGTTTCAGCGGCACGACGGATCTCGGTCATCGTGTTTCGATCAAACGTTGCTGACTCACGCAGACCATCTTTTACTTTAATATCTTCACTCATCTTTTTGTCCTCGAAATCAGCCTTAGTAAGCGGAAGTGTTGTCCACTTTAAAGTTGTACAACTGACGGGCAGAGCCGTAACGTTTGAACGCGGTTGGATCTTCATCCACCCCGGCACGATTCAATAGTTCGGTCAGCTCTTCGATATGCTCTTCACGCATATCCTTCTGAATACAGTCGGCCCCCAGTGACTTCACCTCACCTTTGACATAGATGTGGGTTTCATAGAGCGAGTCCCCCAGCGCATCACCGGCATCACCACACACCACCAGCGCGCCCGCCTGCCCCATAAAACAACTCATGTGACCGACATTGCCTTTAACAACAATATCCACCCCTTTCATGGAGATACCGCAACGGGCGGCGGCGTTGCCTTCAATCACCAGCAAACCACCGTGGGCGGTCGCACCGGCTGCCTGGGACGCATCCCCTTTCACCCGCACGGTGCCTGACATCATATTTTCGGCCACACCCTGTCCGGCATTGCCGTGGATCGTAACGTGGGCTTTCTTGTTCATACCCGCGCAGTAGTAACCAGTCGGGCCTTTGATATCGACCGAGATATTCTGATCCAGTCCACAGGCGATATTGTGCTGACCTTTCGGTTCCAGTACTTCCCACTCCCGCTCGGTACACTCGATAGCCTGATCATGCAGCGCCTGATTAAGGTCGCGGACGCTCTGTTCTGTTAGGTTGATTGTTTTCATCATGTCGCTCCTTAGTGGCTGCTGCGTTCCCAAACATAGATAGTGGCTGGCTCTGGTTCCCAGATCCTGGCATTTTCAATACCCGGCAGGGTGGTCAGTGCCTGATACTCTGATGCCATGGCAACATAGTCATCGGTTTCAGCCATCACCGCAGGTTTACAGGCGATCGGATCGCGCAGTACGGCAAAGCCATCTCGGGTGCCAATGGTAAAGGTGAAGAAACCATCCAGATCTTTCAGCGAGTTGGTCAGGGCTTCATTGAGACTATCGCCCTGCTGCAAACGCCAGGTCAGATATCCAGCTGCAACTTCAGAATCATTCTCGGTTTCGAAAACAATCCCTTCGCGCTTCAACTCTTCGCGCAGACGGTTGTGGTTTGACAGCGAACCGTTATGCACCAGACAGAGATCCATCCCGGTAGAGAATGGATGACTACCTGCCATGGTGACCGCAGATTCAGTCGCCATACGGGTATGACCGATAATATGGCTGCCTTTCATCCCTTTCAGATTGAAGGTATCAGCAATGTTTTCGGGCAATCCCACCTCTTTGAGAATTTCGATGGACTGGCCGGCACTGAGTATCAGCACGTCAGGCGCCGTCTCTTTAATAAACGCTTCAGCGATAGCGGCACTGGTCTGCAGTTTAAACACCGCAACCTTGCTGTTTTTAAACCACTCAACACCCACATTCAGATCGCTCTGTGCTTTTTCAGCCAGCGCAGCCCAGTCATAGTTTTCATCCGCATGCCGCAGGGTCAGCTTGATACTGCCATCGGCAACCTCATCGCCGTAGATAGCGAAACCCGCACTGTCAGGGCCGCGATCGGTCATGGCGATCAGCATCGGTTCAAACAGCGCACCCAGCTGACTTTCCAGAGCCTTGTTCTTCAGATAAAGGCCAACAATTCCACACATAGTTATGTCCTCTTAAATCGACAATGTAAGCCTTCCGGGCTTAGAAGAATTCTGCGTAACGGTTAATCTCCCAGTCGGATACATGCCGGCTGTAGTCGATCCACTCGTCGCGTTTAACGTTGATAAATTCAGCAACAATCTCTTTACCCATCCGCTCTGTCAGAACGGTATCCGCTTCAAGGGCCATGATCGCTTCATTCAGATTCTGCGGCAGAATATCGATCCCTTTCTCCTCCCGTTCTGCTTCCGTCAGGGCGTAAAGATTGATGTTCTCAGGTTTGCCTGGATCCAGTTCCCGTTCGATACCATCCAGGCCTGCAGCGATAATGGCTGCATGTACCAGATAGGGGTTACAGCCGGAGTCCGGCAGACGGAACTCAAGGCGACCATACGGCACCCGCACCATCGCTGAGCGATTGTTGTCGCCATAAGCGATATAAGCTGGCGCCCAGGTTGCGCCGGACGCTGAACCGCCCACCACCAGACGCTTGTAGGAGTTAACGGTTGGCGCCGCGAAAGCACACAGAGCCTTAGCGTGATGCAACAGACCTGCAGTGAAGTGATAGGCCATTTTCGACAGCCCCATACCATTCACATCGCTGTCATCATTGAACAGGTTTTTACCGTTTTCATCACAGATCGACAGGTGGAAGTGCATGCCGTTACCGGTACGATCCGATGCGGGCTTCGGCATAAAGGAGCAGACCATCCCCATATCATTGGCGATCTCCCCTGCAGCCATGCGTACAAAGGTGAAGCGGTCCGCTGATTCAAGGGCGTTGCCGTAGGTGTAATTGATTTCAAACTGCCCGTTGGCATCTTCGTGGTCGATCTGATAAACATCAAAATCAACCGCCTGCAGGGATTCAACCAGGGTTTCCAGAAATGCCCGTGAACGGGACAAGCCTTTATAGTCATAGCAGGGTTTAGCCAGGGTATCGGTATCATCCACGGTTTTCAGGCCGCCATTGCTGTCCCGTTCGAACAGATAGAACTCCGGCTCAAGCCCGGTATTCAGTGTCCAGCCCTTATCTTCCAGCAGTTTCAGTTGTCGCTTCAGCACCACCCGGCTGTCATAGGGGTGTGGTTCCCCGTTAACATACCCTTCACACACAATCCGCGCATATCCCGGTTGCCATGGGACGGTAGACAGTGTGCTGAGATCACCCCGGGCCATAAAATCAGGACCGTGGGGTTCCATGCCCATGCCCCATACCGCGAAACCCGCGAAACCCGCGCCGGTTTCAACAACATCCATCAGGCAGTTTGCTGGCACTGATTTAGTTTTGGCGACACCATGAATATCAACAAACTGAGCCAGTACATATTTAATGTCGTTATCCGCAATAAACTTTTCTGAATCCTGTGGCATGGTAGCCCTCCGTCTGATGCTGAGCTCTGCTCTGATAAGGAACAGACCAATAAATTTCTTAACAGTAATTTTTTATGCTTAAAGAGAAAGCAACGCCTGTGCCAAAAAAGTTCTTTTTGTGAATATTTATTTCCTGACAGGATAACTTATTGATTTATATGGATCTGGTAAAAAAAAATTCTTTGTGGGAATATAAGGAATCTCAAAAATAGTCTCAGGCCGCATGGACAGGCGCACAAAGCTGGTTCACAGCGCCCCAAGAAAGGGCAATCAGATGGCAGAACACAAAGGTCAGAAGTTCGAACTCGATCACTACATCGGTATGAAAGTAAAAAAGGCCCGGCTTGAAGAGGGGTTAAAAATTACCGATGTCGCGCGCATCTCCGGCATCAGTCAGGGGATGGTCAGTAAGATAGAGAATGCCCAGGTCTCCACCAGCCTTGAAACCCTCAGTCGCCTCTGCTCTGCACTGGGGATGCCGATGTCAAAACTGTTTAATGATTTTGACCGTCCGGAAGGCGGTGCACAGTTCACCAAAGCAGGCGAAGGTCTGGAGGTGGTTCGCAGAGGAACCGAGAAAGGCCATACCTATCAACTGCTGACCTACCAGCGGGGCGGCAAGAAAAACTTCGAACCCTTTCTGATCACCATGGATGATCTGTCTGAGGTGTTCCCAACCTTCTCTCACCCGGGGGAGGAGTTTATCCATCTTCTGAGCGGCAGGATCCGATATCGCCACGGTAACCATCTCTATGATATGGAGCCCGGCGACAGCCTGACATTTGATGCCGAGATCCCCCACGGGCCAGAGGAGTTGTTAGAGGTACCGATCAAGCTGCTCTCAATTATCCATTATGATGATAAAAGCTGAGTGACTCAGACGACTGGGTGTCTGCCCGAATACAGATACAGAGAGGCCCCGGCAATACCGCGGGGCCTGCCACTGTCTATCCAGCCGCGGGTTCCTGTAACAGGCCCCGACTCTGAAACACCTCTTTAGCGACAAACATGCCGTTTAAAGCTGACGGGAATCCCGCATACACCGCCATCTGCAGTATCACCTCAATAACTTCCTCAGCAGTACAACCGACATTCAGTGCACCATTAATATGAACAGCTAACTGTGGAGCACAGTTGCCCAGCGCTGTTAGCGCTGCAACCGTGCCTATCTCCCGTGATTTAAGATCCAGCCCGGGACGCTGATAGATATCGCCAAAGGGAAATTCAATCGTATAGCGAGCCAGATCAGGGCAAACTGACTGCAGGCTGTCAATCACCTGTTGCCCGGCGTCACCATCGATCTCAGTAAGCTTTTCTAACCCTGATTCATACCGCGTTAATGCCATTTTCCATTGCTCCTGTGTGAGTGTATGGAACAAGGCTAAAGGTTAGAGCATGCTCTAAGTCAAGCATTTAAAGATAGATTATAAGGGCTAACCGTTCAGGGTTTATGTGTCTGGTAATACGCTATTTTTGCATCCAGCGCCTGCAGATGCTCCTGCTCTCTTTGCAAACGTAATTTCAGAGCATCGCGGTGCTGTTGTAATAATGTGCAGCGCGTCTCAAAGGTGGTATCACCGGCTGCACGCAGATCGGCATAGTGACGAATCTCCGCCAGCGGCATGCCGGTGTCTCTCAGGCGATTAATAAACCGAACCCATTCGACATCTTTCGCCGAATAACTCCGATGCCCACTGGCATTTCTGGAGATATTCGACAACAAGCCGATCTTTTCGTAATACCTCAGGGTATGGGAAGAGAGCCCGGTCAACGCTGAAAATGTTGATATATTCACGGTAAGGTTGTTTTCTTAAGTATTAGCAATACAGCACTCGCAGACAGAGATCTCTGTCTAAAGAGATCGGTCTCACTCAAACACAGGGGCATCGTAATCGGCGCTTTCATCGGAATAAGCGGTCACAATAACATCCTCAACCAACCCCGCTTCGTCCTGAACCTGGGTTTCGAAGAATTGCTGAATCTGCATTCTGCGTCCATGGGCCGACCAGGCCTCTGCATCCTTCCAGATCTCATTGAAAACGATTGGGTATTCATTACGGCTGGCACTGGGATGATCAATCTGGCGCGTCAGCCTGTATTGAATACACCCCTCCTCACGGCAGGAATCGGGCTCCAGCGCCTTGAGCACCTCAAACAGCGCTGACGCTTTTCCTGGTTTCGGCTTAAACTGGGCGATCACATATACGCGGCTGGTCATCGGTTTTCCTTTGCTTTTTAAATACGTTGAGAGATAGTAGATGAAAATGACAAGAACAGTAACTCACCGGGGTGTATAGACCTGACTAAAAAGGTCAGTTTTTTTGCAATATTAAAGAAATTTAAACTAGACTAAGGTATTAATCATTTTATATTAAGAGCGGTATCTTAAAGATTTTCCCGACCGATAGTGCTGATCAATAGCACTGATAAGCAGTACCCGTATCAATGTTTTCCCAGTACTGCCCCCGGGGTTCGGATTAATAAAAGGTTCCCATTATCAAACAGGGGAATTTTTAATACACCCGGGCACTGAAAAAAATTGAAAAAGGAATTCATAAATTGGTTGAGCATACTGTAATTGAGGCCCACTTTGTCATACAACTGACAGAGCCTGACACCGCGCGGGTGTTATCTGTCGATGATGGTATAACAACACTGTTGGGCTATCCGCCTGAAGACTTTATCTCCGCAAAGATCTCTCTCAGAGACCTGATCCATAGCGACGATCAGGATATTGCTGACAGAATTTTTAAGCCTGATTCAGCCCATGACAACAACGGTTTCAATATTCGCCTCAGGCAGGCGAGTGGAAAAATTCGTATTGCCAGAGGTTCATTCAGTAAACAGACCTCAGACAGTGGAACAAGTGTCACGCTGGATCTGTTATTGCAAGATGTCACTACCCTGTCCCGCTCATTAAAAAATAACATTCGAAATTTAAATTTCCAGACACTGATGAAGAACACCGATGACTTCATCTTTTTCAAAGACCGAAACCATACATTTACCGACATAAGCCAGACCCTGTTTGACGTCTGTGATGCTGACGCTGAATCCTGGACCGATCTGATTGGCCTGACAGACTATGAGGTGTTTCCCGAAGACTATGCTGATGAGTACTACCGCCTCGAGAAGCAGATATTTTCAGGCGCTGAGCTGGTACACGAGGTTCAGGAATATATCAGAGATGACGGCTCGACAGGCTGGATTGATAACCGCAAATACCCCATACGTGACGACAACGGCAACATTATCGGTCTGTTCGGTGTTGCCCGTGAGATCACCACTGAAAAACGTGCGGCACAACGTCAGATTGAACTGATTGATGAACTTAAACGCACCAATGACGACCTCAACAATTTTGCCTACGTCGCCTCGCATGACCTTAAATCACCATTACGGGGTATCGATCAGTTGGCAACCTGGATCACTGAAGATCTGGGTGACAACATTGATAGTGAAACCCAGTCTCATCTGAGACTGATGCGCAGCCGGGTCAACCGTATGGAATCGCTACTGGATGACCTGCTCACATACTCCCGCGTTGGCCGGACTGATGATGAAGTGACTGAGGTGAATACGGCCACGCTGGTCGAAAACATGTTTGAACTGGTAGCAACGGGCGATAAACAGATATCACTCACTATTGCAGCCGATATGCCAACGCTGCAGACCCAGAAAGCGCCGCTGGAACTTATTTTTCGCAACCTTATCGGTAATGCCATCAAACATCACGACAAAGACGATGGCAATATAACCATCTCAGCCCATCCCCTCCCCCATTTTATTGAGTTTGAAGTTAAAGACGACGGTCCTGGCATTGCAACTAAAAACCAGGAGCGCGTGTTCGGTATGTTCCAGACACTAAGACCCAGAGATTCCGTTGAAGGAAGTGGTATGGGGCTGGCGCTGGTCAAGAAAGCAGTTGAACTGGTCGGCGGCAGCATCAGCGTCGAGTCTGATGGCAAACACGGCTGTTGTTTTAAGTTTAGCTGGCCCACCACTATTTCCAGGAAGAATCTCTATGACAACTGACAGCGGTACTTATGAGGAAGTGACTATCCTTCTCGTCGATGATGATGATGTCGACGTCATGGGCGTACAGCGAGCGCTGAGAAAATTGAAGATACTCAATCCGGTCATCCGGGCACATGACGGTCTTGAGGCGCTGGAGATATTACGCAATCCAAATGCCATAAAACGCCCCTATATTATCCTTCTCGACCTCAACATGCCCCGTATGAACGGATTCGAGATGCTGGCAGAACTACGTCACGATGAAGCACTTGCCTGTTCCGTTGTGTTTGTGCTGACCACATCAAAAGCGGACGAAGACAAAGTCGAGGCCTATCAGCAGAATGTCGCTGGCTATGTTGTCAAAAGCAAAGTGGGCGAAGGCTTCATGGACTTAATTGAGATGCTGGATCGCTACTGGCGTGTGGTCGAATTCCCAGCAGAAAAATCCGGATCAAAAGAATGAACTCTCCAATGCGGCTGTTGCTCATCGATGATGATGAAGTTGATCGTATGGCTGTGATTCGTACCCTGAAAAAAGGCACGACCAATGTCAGTGAAGTTGTCACCGCGGCCACCGCATCTGAAGGTTTGGAACTCGCCTCAAGAGAGTACTTTGATGCCATCCTGCTGGATTATCGCTTGCCGGATCAGGATGGCCTTGCCGTATTACAAACCCTGCGCTGTGGAAACTTTGAAAGCGGCACCGTAGTGATGCTCTCCCGCCAGGAAGACGAGACCCTTGCTGAACGTTGTCTCGAAGCCGGCGCGCAGGATTTTTTGCTGAAAGACGAAGTTAATGGCCATCGGCTGTTAAGAGCCGTCCGCCAGGCACGACAACGCTATCAGATACAGGACGCGCTAAACCGCAGCCGGGAACAACTCTTAGAATTAGCCGTACATGACCCTCTGACAGGCTTACTTAATCGTCGCGGTTTTGATAACGCCATGAAAAAGGAGTTAGCCCATGCGCAGCGTAGCAACAGCGGTGGACTTGCAGTGCTGTTACTTGATCTTGACGATTTTAAGAATGTAAATGATATTCACGGACACGCCACAGGCGATCTCCTGCTGATTGAAGTGGCACAGCGATTAAATACTGTTATCCGTGATAACGACTACCTGTGCCGGCTGGGTGGCGATGAGTTTGTTATCGTAATGACCCTTATCGAACAGGAAGAACAAGCCGTCGAACTGGCTGATCGAATTTTTTCGATACTACAACAGCCGTTTCAAATCAGTACTGAAACAGTAGAACAGAGTGTCACTGCCAGCATTGGTATTGCTCTTCTGGATGGCAGTGACGACCACACTGAAGACCTGCTGAAGTGTGCCGATATCGCGATGTACCATGCCAAGCGAACCGGCCGTAACCAGTGTCAGTATTACTCTTCCGCCCTTCAGCAACTGGTACAGTCAAGAATCCGTATCAAAAACGATTTGAGTGTGGCCCTGGAGCGCAATGAGTTCAGAGTTTTTTATCAGGCCCAGTTCAACGCCTCAGACCGCACCCTCGGTGGTGCCGAAGCGCTGTTAAGATGGCAACATCCTGAAATGGGACTGTTATCTCCCGACGTGTTTATGCCTATCGCCGAAGAAACCGGACTTATTGTCAGTATAGGGAACTGGGTATTACGCGAAGGCTGCAGGCAGCTCAAAGAGTGGCAACTAAACTATCCTGAGCAAGCGGGTGACATGACCATCGCGATTAACCTGTCACCTGTACAGATAAAACAACACTCGCTGTCCGAAGCAGTCCATGCGGCCCTGGACGATCATGTTCTTGATGCTCACTGCCTTGAGCTTGAGATCACCGAAAGTGCAATGATCGTCGATACCGAGGCAACGGCGGAGATTCTATCGGGTATTTCTCGCCATGGTATCAGTTTTTCATTAGACGATTTTGGTACCGGATACTCTTCACTTGTTCATCTCAAACAGTTCCCCATCAGCGTACTGAAAATCGATAAAGGATTCGTCTCAACGATTGAAGATGATGATAAAAATAAACGCCTGCTAATCGCCATTATTGCCTTTGCTAAAGCGCTGGAAATGAGCGTTGTTGCAGAAGGAGTGGAAACCGAAGAGCAAGCAACAATCTGCACTGACTACTCTTGTGATCTGCTCCAGGGATACTACTTTGCGCGGCCAGTGCCTGCAGACCAGTTTGAAGCAACCTTCTTCTCTGAGCAAACAGATAAGTCTGACTCGGGTCGCTACAGCTGGCAGAAATACCCCCTCAATCAGTCCGGGTGATAGCAGTGATGAATTACTGTCTGCAACCCGGTGCAGACCCGCTATCAGACGCTTCCCGAACCGCATTAAACAGCATCAAATGTTCAAGGCAGCTGACTGGATGATCAAGCAGCCCTGACAGCAGACACCAGATTCCCACCTCCCGAAAGCATTGGGCTCCAGCACCTGCCGTACTTTAAATTTGCATAAGCCTTGTTCAGAAAAGCCTTATTCAGATAAACCTTGTTCAGATAAGCCTTATTCAGTCAAGGGGATGCTGATCAGCTGACACCCGTAATATTAAAGGCCCCTTGTATGCCAGCCACGATCATTTGCGTGCCAATCACCGCCAGAATCAGTCCCATTAAACGCGTAATAATGCTTAACGCCCCCTCACCAATGACCGCCAGGATTCTGGAACTAAAAACAAAGCACAGGAAGGTAATCACACACATAACAGCAAACACAGACACCGTCAGAACGATTCCGAGTACCCCACCAGAGGCTGAATAATTCATTGCTGTTGCAATGGTACCAGGGCCAGCAAGCAGAGGAACGGCTAATGGTGATACAGCAATGTCAGAGGCATCACTACTTTCAGCGGAGTGCAGATGAGAACCAGCCCCGTTAAGCATGTGATAGCCAATCAGAAAGACCAGAACCCCCCCGGTAATCCTCAACGCATGGAGGGTGATACCAAACAGGTGAAATATCACTTTACCCAGCAAGGAGAACAATAAAATCACAATAAATGTAATAATCAGTGATCGGGCGGCGATGCGGAACTGCTCAGAGCTGCTTTTATTTCCGGCCAGTCCTGCAAAAGCAGCCGTATTAGCGATAGGGTTCATAATGGCAAAGAAACCCATGAAAACCGTTATCAGTTGCGTGTACAAATCACTCATATTATTCCTGACTATTACCCAATGGAGGGCTGATAATAGCTTGCAGAAATACTGAAGTGAAGTGAAACAGAACCGGTCAGACAATTCGTACCTAAACTATTGCCCCCGAGGTTTCACGTCCCCCAGCACGGCCCGGTTGCGCCCCTGACTTTTTGCCTTATAAAGCGCTTCATCTGCGGCTTCTACCAGGTCTGTCGGTTTTTTGTCTTCCGTTGGAATCAGTGATGCACAACCAATGCTCACCGTCACAAATTTAGCAACCGGAGAATCAGGATGAGGGATAGCCAGGTTTCGTACCCCCCTGATCAGTCGGTCGGCATTTTCAACGGCTTCTGCCGCATCGGTGTCAGAAATAAGAACGACAAACTCCTCACCGCCATATCGGGCAACAAAATCGCCCTCACGAAGCGCACTCTGGCGAAGAAAATCAGCCACCTTCTGTAAACAGGTGTCGCCCCGGCGATGTCCGTGAAAGTCGTTATAGTTTTTAAAGTGATCAATATCGATAAATAGCAATGAAAGTGTTCGCTGCTTTCGGATCGCCCTGCGCCACTCTTCGTTAATACGCTGATCAAATGAGCGACGGTTATAGAGACTCGTCAGGCCATCATGGCTGGAATCGAACAGCGCAATGGAGAGATGCTTTAGCTGCCTGCGGGTAAACAGGCTCGCCATCAACAACACAACGCCACCAAAACAAGCAAGCAACAGCATATTGACTGAATTTTCTGTCCAGCGTTCAAGCACCGAACCCTCAGTCACCGAAATGATATTCATGACCGGATAAAAATCACTCTGTTTAAAGCCAACAATACGGCGCTTGTGGTCAAAAGGACTGACTAACACATCACGCCCGCCATGCTGATAAAGCATCCGGGCAAAAGCCTCAGAGTTCACTTGCTGAGTGAAAAATGAGTCAGTCATCGGGTATCGGTACACTCCCTGACCATCCTGGCGAATAACCGTTACCGCCCCACCCGGCGGCAACTGAAGCTCATTATAGAGATGGTCATAATGCGCAAGTTTCAGCTGAATACCGATGACTCCGGCAAAGGCACCATCGGCAGTCTCAAGCCGTTTAGTCAGATAGATAACCCGGTCATGCGTCACTTTTGAATGGTAAGGCTGACTGATATGGATTCTCTTATCTGCGTTGAGGCGATGATAGTTGAAATACTCGCGATCTGACACATTAACCCGTTTGACAGGAAAACTAACGCTGTTAGCGTAATTAAACCCCTCTTTATTGATAATAAACAGGTGCTTAAAACTTAAAGAGGTAGAAGATGCCTGGATACTTCGGCGTTTTTTGATCAGCTTTTCATACACAAGCTTAGTACTTTCATCCGAGGCGGGCAGCCCAGGATCAAGGTCTAAAGCGATCTCGTTAAGTATGGTTGATGCCAGTCCCAGCATCATATCGGTTTCTTTACTGAGAATACCAGCCATTGATTGCATAGACATTGCCGCGTAATGCAACGAAGCCTGCTTATCTTTATTAATCTGATAAACCGTTGCCGCAATCAACAACGACAAAACGATAACAGTCACAACGACTATGCAATTTTTCAGCCGGTTAAGGATAGCGATGCTGTAAGGGGTGGTGCGATCCAAATGGCTCTCCACTTAATCAATATCTGATGGTCAGCCTGGCCTTCCATAGAGGTGTCTCAATCGTCCAGAATAAAAGTTTAAGACTTAACCGCGATATTTTAGTATTCAGGCCCACACGATGCTGAATTTAAATCATATAGCTAAAAAATAGCATAATTTAATGACGGAATGACGAAACAATGAACGTCTCCTTAAATAATTATGATATTTATAGGGCAGAACTGTCGAGGCTAAACAGGGACAGGCATTCTTCAACTACTCCTGTCCTATCTTTCAATGTTTACGACTTTTAAAAAGATTACTAAGTAAAAGTAGCAGGCTAATTACCAGAAAAACCCATACTGAAAACTCCTCCCACGCTCTGATATAGAACAAAAAGCTAGTCGACACTTTAAAAACCATTCCAGATTTCAGTATGTGAATAAGCATGTAAGTAGCCGGGATACATAGAAACCATGCCCAGGACTTTTTAAGTAGATCAGTATCAACTGTAGGTTTCACTGCAGTTACAAAAAACAGGCAAAGCATATATGCGCCGGTAAGTGTTTCAATCATTTCAAACTCCATTTGATGTTGTAGTCGTGGTAGAGCGCCCCGTTACCGAGGCGACCCCACACAAATGCGGACGTGCAGAATGACCGCATCCGGCTCTTCAGTAATAAATTCTTGTGCGTGTAAAAATCCTGGTCCGCTGCTATTCATCTCTTACTCACTTGCATGGGCGGGCTTGCAAAATATCTTATCATCTTTCATCCCTGACCAGGTGTAACTAAAACGATGCCTCATTCTATATATATGAAAAGCCTGTGTCTTTTTAAAGAGTGCCTGTCCTATCTTTAGGTCCTATCTTTAGGTGTGTTCTATCTTTTGGTGTGTTCTATCTTTTGGTTGAGGCACTCAGGCATTGATATTTTTGTCAGGCAATTTTTGCTCGGTTTTCATAATTTACGACTAATGCGTAAATGCACATACCGACTACACCACCAGTGATTACCGCAATAGCCGAACGAACCGCGTACTCGGACAACGCACTTGACCCATGAATAGCGTTTGCAATTACCACGAAAAACGCAATGCACACCACATAAATGGTGAACCCCAACGCTGGCTTACCTTTGTACCTGCCCTGGTCATTCTTAGCTACAGTATGCAAATACCAAACGGCTAACCCCATTAGACCGAAGACGCCACTACCGTATTGGTTCCATTTATATAATGGCAACGAAAAATACTCCCGTTGCCAGAATTCACTGTTAATGACAAATGCCCCGATAGAATGGCTCGTTGCGTCCCATAGCACATGGCTGTAAGCACCCATTAGCACGCCGAATACAATGAGGAGAAATGGCCATATTCCGAATGACTGAGCCCTTTTTGGCAATCGCAATAGATCCAATGTAGGTTCTTCCAGCCACCGATACCATATGAATAGTGCGAAAAGAGAAGGCACAAGACAATATGTGAGTACGCCAAACAACGAATGTCCTGGTGCTTCTGTTGGTGTAAGTGCCAACAGATATGGAAGATCTGGTGAAATGCTTCCGACAACTAAAGCAGAAAGCGGAATTTTTCTTTGCACCAACGCTGATACCGGAAGACTGATTACTGCGTGTGAAAGTGTGTACGGCATTGCTTTTCTTGCCTGACGCCCAGCTAAGCAGCTGGAACGGAGTTGTTTGTTTTGTGCGAGCGTAGTGAAAAACACAAAACGAGCAACGCAGTGGAGGTCGGTTTGAGCTGTTTGTTAAGCATTTTTACCACGCCATTGAATAAAATAATAGACAGCAGCCCCCGCCAGACCAGAATACAGACATAATTTATGCAGGACTGATAACGATATAACACTTAAAAATGGGTTAGACAATGTAACAGGATAAAACGGTTGAACATCTGAGTGCATTATACTATCCAAGAGTACCTGACTAAAACTGCCTATAAATGCACTCAGAAATACGACCCACCATTTAATATGGTTATAAATAGATTTTTAAATTCGCAAAATCCATGGTATTCCACACCAAAAACAGACAGTTACTCAGGCCGCTAAGGCAGCCTGTTCTTCGAACACAACCGGACTTAGGTTGTCATTCGCCGAATGTCGTCTTTTGCGGTTATAAAATATTTCACTGTATTCAAAAATACCCGCCCTGGCAACCTGAACGCTGCTGTCGTGACCAACGTTTCCGTCATCGACTTATCCAGCGACCAACCTGCAATTTGCCGAAAACCAAGCGGTAAAAGATGCTGGTAGCGCAATATCCCGGACAGAGCAGACCGCGATTATCGACATGCCCGGCATCAGTCGCACGCCTCGATCTCACTTGCGGTTTTTATCACATCCCTGACGTTGCCAGTGGTACAGGTTGCTGACGATAAAACTGGCACAAAAGCCGATAGACTCCAGGCATGTGCTCTTTCATATTATCCGGGGCTTCAAAAAATGTCTCACTGCACACCGCAAAAAATTCTGCCGGATTGGTTAAACCATATTCGTTGAGCGGCAATGGCAGGTGATGTTGGTAATCCGCCTGCAAGCGATCCCACGCCGCGGAAAAAATATCATGCCACTCGCCCGCCGCCATATCTGGATGCATAGGTGGTGCGCCATTAGCGCCATCGCGCAACATATCCAGTTTATGCGCCAGCTCGTGAATAACGACATTGCTGGCTTGTCCATTACGTGCGTGCGCGCCGCTTTCGCACACCGACTGCCACGACAAAATCACCGGGCCTCTATGCCAGGCTTCACCGCTTAAACCAGGCCCACTGGAATGCACCACACCATCCTGGGTTCGATAAGGACGGTCTGGTAAAAAATCACCTTCATAGATAATGATGGTGTACCACGAGTCGTACCAATCTAAGCCCAGATGTAAAACAGGAACGCAGGCCATGGTCGCTACTTTTATGCACATATCGGTGGTTAGTTGAAAATCACCACCAGGCGTGAAGGTTTTACGCACCAAAAGATGAAAAGTCATATCACGCAAGGTATCGCGCTCGGCACCCTGATAGCGTTCCATTACCGGCCAATCAGCAATGGCAGATTCCCATTCGCCCTCGGTAAAGCCGAATTCACTTATACGACGGTTCTCCCGCCACTGTCGAAGTTGTTTGAACATATATGTGCACAGATTGATATTGGATGACTGAGTTATACTAACATCACCTCAATCTGACAAATACTATTCCACCGATCCCATGCCAACCCAGTGGTTAACAGGCGTAAAACCAGGCTTTGACAAACCAACAGACAACGTTAATCATAAGCGAACCTTGATAAAACGACGCATTCTATAAGTTGAGATTTATGCATATATTTGAAGCAATACAAGAATGGATCACGTTCCATTGGCTAACCATCATCGTTGTATTGCATATTGGTTTATCTATTATGACGTCGTTGCATGTGCTTCTTTTCAAAGAAAATGAACGCACATCGCTGGCCTGGATTGGCCTTGTGATATTTTCCCCGGTATTAGGAAGCCTGTTCTATTGGTTGTTTGGGATAAATCGGATTAAACGTTTAGCCCAGAAAGAACACCCTGAAATACTGAAACGAGATTTTATTTCAAATAAGGAGATAACCAGATTTAATCATCTACCTGAACATTGGCATTCCGCCATCACTGCCGGATATACCATCCATCCCGTTAACTACGTTGATAACAACAGCATTGAACCCTTAGTCAATGGTGACAATGCCTACCCGGCAATGCTGGAATCAATTGCCAGCGCACAACATCATATTATTTTATCCAGTTATATCTTTGACTACGATTCACTGGGAAGCCAATTTGTTAGCGCACTGGCCGACGCCCATAAAAGAGGGGTAACGGTTAACGTTCTGTTGGATGGCATCGGCGTTGGGTACAGTTGGCATAAATCAGATAGAGCATTAAATAAGCTAGGCGTCAAAACAGCTCGCTTTTTACCCGCCATATCACTGACCAGCATACGTTTTATCAATCTTAGAAATCACAGAAAGATACTCTGTGTAGATGGTAAGGTCGCTTACATGGGCGGGATGAATTTAAGTAAGAATAATTTGGTAAAAACAGCCAAACATCCGATTGATGATGTTCACTTTAAAGTAACCGGCCCGGTGATTGATCAGATTAGTAACGTGTTCATTGAAGATTGGTTTTTTGCCACCCGTGAATTAATTCAATTCCCGCGTTACCAGTGCGACACACCAAACACAGAAAGCGAACAATCCATCATTGCCCGAGTTGTGCAAGATGGCCCCGATGAATACCACGACCGCATACGCTGGACATTAATTAATGCTTCTGTTTTTGCACAACGCAGCATAAAAATCATCACCCCCTACTTCATACCAGATCAAACCTTGATGACCTCCCTCCATGCCGCTGCCTTACGTGGTGTTTCGGTAGAAATTATTATTCCAGAACACAGCAATATTTTAACGGTAGATTGGATAATGGAAGCTAACTTCTTACGAATCATGGAACATGGCATCAAGATATACAAAAATAACCGACCTTTTGACCATAGCAAGATCATTACTATTGACGATATCTGGTCATTTATCGGCTCCAGTAACTGGGATGCCAGAAGCCTGAAATTCAATTTCGAAGCTAATCTAGAGTGCTTTGATACCAGTCTCAATGCAAAACTGACGGCGTTATTTAACGAGAAAAAGAAAAACTCTGTTCCCGTTATCAAAGAAGAGATCAAAAGATTACCAACCTATAGAAAAGTCCGTAACAACTTTTTCCGATTATTAACACCGTACCTCTAGCATTATTTATCGTTGCGACAGGATTCACCACAGGTAATTTTCATGATCAAAAGCCGTTACTGCACCGTTGAATCGCTAAAAATTATGGGCAATGCTTCGAAAGAGGTGATTGGGCCAAACATCGAACTCTTACTGTGGAATGTGTTTAAGTGTAAAAAGAAAGACTGGGAGCGAGATTTTGTCTCGCTTGTTTGTGATAAAAACTTAGTGCTGTTACAGGAAGCCATTTTAAACTCCCCTTTTGATGCGCTTTTTCAGCAGTCACAACAACATCAATGGATTATGGCGCGTAGCTTTAGAAATGTACGCACCAACATTGAAACTGGCGTTAAAACCGGATCGACGGTCGCTGCCACAGAGCATAAATTTTCCGTCTCACTGCATGGCGAGCCCTTCACAAAAACAAAAAAAATGTTACTGGCAACAGAATATCCTTTGTTTAACCGTGGCATCTCCAAGAGGGAAAAATCATTACTTGTCATCAACTTTCACCTCATTAACTTTGTGTCATTTGATAAATTCAAAGCGCATCTTGATCAGGTTTTACACATTTTAGAAAACCATCAAGGCCCAATAATACTGGCGGGCGACTTTAATACCTGGAACGAAAAAAGGCTGAACTACTTTAAAGCGCTCGCGCACTCCTTCTCGCTGGAAGAGGTTGAATTATCGCGCCGCCCCAAACTCGGCCACTTATTTCAGCACCTTGATCATATTTACTGTCGGGGCCTGGAAGTTATTGACGTTAAAGTTCATACCGAGATTCGATCCTCTGACCACTACCCGATCAGCCTGTCGTTGCAACTACAACCAGAACGATAGGGCTAAGATAAAGATATCGACGTGTGGCCAGATATTCAAAAATCTGGTCATCGACTACATTGAGGTGTCAGATTTTATCGGAAATGCCACTTGATTAAGTTTTTCTCTAGCTATGGCTTCCTGCTTGTCTAAAAAATTAAAAAAGTTACTTTCGCTTATAAATGGATTGACTGCTACACCGTGTTTTCGTTTATCACGATTAGCGAACAGATCATTTTTATGTGGGTGATTTGCCAGGTTTACGGTCACAACAGGAGGTTTAAGTGCAATCTCTCTGATTCTATCCATACTTTTGAAAAATTGATTCGCCAACTCAGGCTTTTTAGCACTCAAACTATGCCCACCGACGATAAACGCACGATGTGATACTCCATTATCTTGCACCATAAAGTCTAACGAAAAATCGCCCTCGGTATGACCTGGTGTAATGTAGAAATTAAACGGCTTCCCTCCAATTTCTAGAGTCATACCGTCTTTAACAATAAGGTCTACATCAGGGGGCAAAAATTTATTGGTTCCCTCACTTTTCTCTGCTTGTTTTTTAGCCAGCTCATGACCTTTTGAGGTCATGACGACCTCAGAGCCATACGTCGCCTGAAGGTATTGTGCTCCCCCAACATGATCAGAATGCCCATGAGTAGCTAAAATATGAGTAACTGGCTTCTTCTCTAATCCTAACTTTTTAAGATTAATCGGTATCCATTTAGAATAAGGGAAGTCTAGTGTATCAATGATAACGAGCCCTTTATTTGTCTCTACTGCGTAAGAGGAAACCCATTTATCACCGACATAATACACGTTGTCAAACATTTGAAAGGGTTCAACATACCCATTTCTATCATTCATCTCTGGAAAATTTTCATTTGCTCTTGCACAAAATGAAATTAATAAGAGCAGAACGACACTCAACTTTTGCATATAAGTTCCTATATTGCTAACGCTTAAAGCAGCCTCGGAGTATGCGTCGACTACCTTTTCTTGTTAGCTTTTATTAAAGTACTCATCCCAAGCGTTTTTTAAAAGCTTATCTTCTTCAAGCCCCCTAAACTGCAAATGCAAAGACCAGAATGGCCCATACGACCCTCTACAATTTAGTGAAAAATACATATTCTTATTCGGAGCTACATACTCACTATTAGCTTGAAGAGGGCTTTCGTGTTCAGATACTAAACTATGATGTGGATACAGTTCTTTTAATATTTCTTGCATCTTAGCTTTACTGCTTTGGCAAGACTGAATATCGGGATAAACTTTCTCAGCGGTTACGATGGCGATGGCGTTGGACGAATTAAGGTACACTATAGAATACTCCGGAAAAACGTTTTGAAGCTGGCCGAAATTCGGAACCCTAAACTGAGTTGTGGGACGGTCTTTGTCTTTACGTTCCGTACCTCTAGGGTGAGCAAAGGGCTTACCTACTTCTACTTCCAGCAACGAGGGATAAACCTCATTGGCACTTACTTTCCCTACAAAAATAAGAAGTAGAGGTAAGAATAATAGATATAATTTTTCCATAGTCTACCTTGAGAGTGTATAACGCCTAAGGCAGCCGCGTCGGATGCCTTTGTTTGTTATGTGCTAATTTACTAAAAAATGCCATATGGTGTTGATTCCAGAAAAAACGCCAACGAAAAACACAATTAGTACAATAAAAAAGGTGATGACAGCTACGTTGTTACCTACCGATTTATTGAGATGAATTTTTCTTGGTCGTTTTGCAGACCAAGGCCGAATACCTAAAGCGGATAGTTCTTGTTGTAAATTTAGCGGAAGCTCTTTGAATTCAGTATATTTAACCATCCTTGGGAAAGAGTAAAACAATTGTTTCTGATTCTTTCCTTTGTACTTACCCAAAAACAAATCTATAGAATCTACATACTCACTAGATCGCTGACCTGATAGGAACAAATACTTTCCTGCTTCAACGTCATCATTCATAGAAAGCAGCAGGCGCCCGTATTCTTCAAGTAATTTAGGCTGGTAAGTTCTACTACTCAAGCGTCCTTGAAGAGCTTCATTAGCTTTCCATTTTTGACCTGAGTTATCGAAGTTACCTGTTTTATGCATTGATTCTGACATCCTCGGACACATAACGCCCCAAGCAGGGCCAATAATACGTAGGCTAAAATACAGAACGAAGTGACGGGAGCCTACGTGTTAGTGTCCCGCTGACTTGGTTTGTATGGTTAATTCCGTTCCATTTCAGGGTAAATTGGAGGCCCACCCTCAACGGCCATTGAGGGTCTTTATGCAGTAGCTCGATGATTGGCCGGCTCCTCATACGAGAGACCGATAACAAGTGGGTAGCGCTGCATAACTCCGAAGCAATAACTCGAACAGTCATTGGGGCCTCGAGCCCGCATAGCAAGGCAGAGTCAGCTTATTATGATGAATACGAAAAGTCACATTGAAATCAACGTCGGTGTTGATGTCGGTAAATCGAAACTTGATATAGTCCTTCATCCATTAGATCTCCATTTCTCAATACCCAACGATGATGAACATATTCAAAAGATCGTCCAGGTTCTTAAAACTCATCAGGTTAAACGTATCGTAACCGAAGCTACCGGGCGTTACGAGCACGCTTTTGTCTTTGCCTGCGACAAAGCAGATCTTCCTGTTGTGGTGGTCAATCCCACTAATATCCGACGCTACGCTCAAGCCATCGGCGTACTGGCTAAAACCGATAAAATTGATGCCACAGTGATTGCGCAATTCGCCGCCACTATTCAACCTGATATCAAGCCTATACCCGACAGACAGTCCCGTATAATCAAGGATTTACTTATCCGGCGCACTCAGCTATTAGAGATGCAAACTATGGAGAAAAACCGTCTCCAGATCATGCCAAAGGAGCTGCATTCATCCATCAAAGCCTTACTTAAATCGCTACAAACTCAGATCGAAAAGCTCACTCTGAAACTCGATCAGCTTGTGGCTGAAGTCAAGCACTGGCGCATTAAAACCGAAATACTGACCAGTGTTCCCGGTGTCGGTAAAGTCCTGGCCTACACTCTGCTCAGCGAACTGCCAGAACTTGGAAAACTAAACCGAAAAGAGATCGCCGCCCTGGTCGGCGTCGCGCCAATGAACCGCGACAGCGGTTCGTACAACGGTAAACGTCATATCCGAGGTGGCCGCCATCGCATACGCACAGTGATGTTTATGGCAATGCTCTCTTCGATACAGTGCAATCCTGTTTTTAAACGCTATTACGAGCACCTGAAGGCCGTAGGGAAGCTTCCTAAAGTGGCTCTGATCGCCTGCATGAGAAAACTGATCGTCATCCTAAATACTATGCTGAAAAACGAGGAGCGCTGGAATGAAAAATCAGCCTGATATTATTGACAGAACACCACAGTCACTTGTTATACAAATTTACAGACTATTTGCTTTAAGGCTGGATTTAAATTCATTTATTGAAAGGACTTTAGTCTTAATGCCTAATATATCGAAAGCAACCTTTGCTCTATTTCTAAGTCTGATATCATCCGAAACAAAAAAATCACATATATAAGCGTGTTCTAAGTGTTGTCGGTCTCTATATGAACTTGCAATTTTTTTAAAATTAGCAAGCTTCACATGTTCTGTCTCGAAATTAACAAAATCAAATAAACTACTTAAATTGATAATAGCTTCCCTATAGTCATCAATTTTACCTACATCTCCAGATTGAACAAAATCACCAATAATCGTGTTTTGGAACTTAAATACAATTTTATCAAACCCAGCTAAACTACTCTTTTCTGAACCACTAAAAAAACCTATGAAATCACTGGAAATTAATTTAACTAGTTCCTTTCCTTTCCTTAATTCTGGGTAAAGGTGAAAGTGTTTAAGAACATCATACATAACGTGGTTTTCATATAATTTTGTTAGTTTTGAATATTTACTAACTCTATCTAAAGTATCTTTAATACTTTCATTGACATAGCACAAGCCATCATCCATATAGCCGACCATGTTTCCGCCTGTAATTGTTTGCAAGTCCGAAAAAAAGGAGCTGAGGAAAACAGGGTTACTATTTACAGCATCTTCTATTAAAAAAGAACTATAACAAAAACCCATCTCTGATTTAGTGATGTAACTTCTTATTTTTCGATCAGCTGCCAATATTTGAACTGCGTTTGTATCCAAGTATATAGAACGTCCATTAAAGGTAGACTTTTTAAACTTAATATTTTGCTGATTAATCAAGTGATGTTGACTAAAGAAATTATCTTGTGTGTCCGCTAAAGAATAATTCAATAACTTTATTCTAAAGGTAAGTATGATCTTATCGATTTCAAGTAAATAGCTTTTATATTGCTCCGCCCATATAGAATCAAGCTTTCTAAGAAATAATTTTTCGTGGCCATATAGAGTCCCAGATATTTCTAAATCATCATTGATTATCACTTCGAACTCTTTAGATATATGAGATATTAATTTCTCGTATGATAAATTTAGGTCTTTAACCGATTTGTAGATTTCATTCCAAGCACCAACTACAAGCGAATAATCAACATTTTGACTATGTCTATCACTTTCGATCGTCTTTTCGAGCTCTTGGAGCAATTTAAAATCTTCAGAGCTTTGAATCTGACTCAGAGACTCTATGTCATCAAAGTGTTCCATTAACTTGCTATACAATATTCGAGCAATTGCTTTCTCGATGATTTCACTCATTACTTACCTTATTTGTATAACGCTTTTAGCAGCGGCGAGCGTAGCGAGTCCAGCCCACGGGTGCTTTTCCGTGGGCGATGCTGGCTAAACTTGTTAACTGCATATTTCGGGACCATCTGAAATTCACAGACCCACTCGACTTTTTGAAAATAGAGCCAACAAAAAATAAAAATAGTAAAACCAATACAACAACCTATAGAAGCTTTTCGCCACAACAACCCCCTAGCCGTAAGAAATTTTTTGGGCATTGCGACCTCCCAGAGGAAAGCTTGCCAAAGAGTAGGCTTAATTGGATTTTGCTTGAAACTATCGGTGACATTTTTATCCATTCTATAGATCGCTAGATTGCCAAAGAGGATGAGGAAGACAAAAAAGCCAAGCAAATAGTCTTCGATATTTATACAGTCCAATGCCATTCCTTTTGACAGTTAACGTCGCCAGCACGCGCGGCTTTGTAGTGAAGGCAAAGCCGCAACGGAAAATACGTCGCCGTGCCTGGCCTTGTTAAATTTTTATAGCGCCATATGCAACAGTGGATATGGCTTACCCTGACCATCAACTGGTGAGCGACCTATCACTTTAAAGCCAATATGTTGGTAAAAACCCAACGCCTGCTCATTTTGCTCATTTACATCGACCTTTGATGCGCCTTGCTCCTTGATAGCATGAGCTGACAGAAAAGCACCAATACCTTTTCCTCGAGCATCAGGGGAGATGAACAACATCTCAATATTACCGTCATGGACGCCGCAAAATCCCTGAATTTCACCATGCGCATTCTTCGCGCACCTTAAGTCAACGGCGTCAAAATAATGCTCAAGAATCAGTGGCTTTAACTCTTGTAGATCATCCTCAGCCAGAAAATCATGCGTTGCTCTGACCGATGCTTCCCAAACTTCTATCAGCTTAAGGTGATCTGCTTTTTCTATGATCTCGATATTCATCACTAAACCCGATTGAAAATTTAATCGGGATAGGGAGGCACCTCACAGTGCCCCTCCTCCCACACCACCGGGCATACGGGTCACGTACCACGGCGGTTCATCTCCTCATCTATTATCACGCTGCCAGTGATGGCAGCCCCAAGCCTTTAAAATATCTGTTTGGCAATGCCCTATAGAGTGCAGGACTTTTGCTTAAACGCCAAGGCCCATGAGCCGATTTCGCCGTATTCCAGGCCGTCCAGCGATCTACTCCCCGTCGGCGCAATTGACGATAACCACTACGGCCCCATTGCTTCCAGATATAACACCGCAACTTCCGTCTGATCCATTTGTCGATGTCGCGCAGCGGGCTCTGCACCTCGGCTACGCCGAAGTACGCTTTCCAACCAAGCAGGTATTTCCTTAAGTCTGCGATGACATGTAACAGTTGATGGCCTCTCGTTCGACGGCTCAGTTCCCGTACCCGCTGTTTCAGTTTCACCAGTGCCTTGTCGGCCACTTTGATCCTGTTGCCGCGTCGGGGGCTGACAGTAAATCCCAGGAAGCTCCGTTTCCAGGGCCGGTCTACCGCGCTTTTATCTTCGTTTACCTTGAGCCGAAGGTGGTCTTCGATATAGCGCTGTACACTTGTTTTGATCCGCTCTGCCGCCCGACGACTGCCCACAAAGATCTGGCAGTCATCGGCGTAGCGGCTAAAGCGGTGACCTCGTCTTTCCAGTTCCCAGTCCAGCTCGTCCAATACGATGTTGGCCAGTACCGGCGACAACGGGCCACCTTGCGGTACGCCCTCTCGATTCGCGAGTGTTTGGCCATCCTTTTGTATTGGGCTGGCCAGGTATCGTCTGACCAGCTTCAGCAGCGTCGGATCCTGAAGGCGTGTTTTCAATCGCGCCATCAAACGATCATGGTTGACGGTGTCGAAGAACGCGTGCAAATCCAGATCGATGACCCAGCTCTTCCCGTTCACGATCATGTCCTGAGCATGCCGCACGGCTTGCTGAGCATTCCGCTGAGGCCTGAAGCCGTAGCTGTTGGGATGGAAGGTCGGCTCCCAAAGATCGCTGATAATCTGAGCGATGGCCTGTTGGATAAAACGGTCAGTGACCGTCGGTATCCCCAGTTTACGCATTTTGCCATCGGCCTTTGGTATCTCGACCCGTCTGACCGGTTGTGGTCTGTAGCGACCGTCGATCAGGCATTCCTTAAGGTCTGGCCAGTGAGCGTGAAGATAGGTCGGCAGTTGTTCTGTCGTCATCCCGTCGACGCCCGCTGCGCCTTTGTTGCGTCTGACTTGTTTCAGCGCACGTGCCAGATTGTTCCTGTCCAGTACTTGCGCCATCAGTGATGGTTCGATGATTGGCAATTGGATGGGCGTTTCGGATACACGGACTTCACCCATCGCCGTTGGCGATGCCTCGTCTGAGGGTCGGTCAGGTGCTATGTCCATGTTCTTACACGCTATCCATGCCGGTGATGTTCAGGCCTTCAGTATCGAGAGTAATACCTACTATGCCCTCTGCTGACTCCTGTATTGCGTTCACGCTGAATTGCTTCAGCATCAGTTGTTCCTTCAACACAGTACAGACCTCCCAGGGTAAGACACTTAACTTTCCTCGCGTAGACGCCGGATTTATAAAACATAAGCCAGATGCAGATGGAGGGCTTAGCGGTCACGTGCCCGATGGCCCCACTTATGTCACACCTCATATCCGGTTCTTGTTCATCGCCCCGCGATTTTGCCTTAGGCTTCCTCCAGCCAGCCCCTCACGGAACTAACCTTGCCCTTTGGCTAACCTTCGGCTCTGCGAATACCTGGTACGAGGACTTTCACCTCGCTAGTTAAGTGCCATGCCTGGCACACACGCCCAAAGCAGCGGCGCGCGTTAGCGCGTCCAGCCCGAAGGGCGATGCTGCCTTTGTTTGTTAAGTGTTTTCTTCCGAGGCATCTCTTTTCTCTACTGCTTTAAGAGCACCCGCAGGAAGAATATTATATAAACCTGCTACTTTTTTTGGTCTAGTAATTCGATCTTCTACAATGAAATTAATCATTTCAAATAAGCTATGAGCAACATCAGGATTATCGTTAATCTCAATTTCACCAGGATGAACTGCGTTATTTCCGACAACTCGACAGAAATCTAAAGCTTGTTGTACCTCTATGGGAAGACCTTTTGCTACAAGAGAACCTATATCATCATTAATATTTCTTCCCTTCTCCCCAAGCTCAGTTAGTAGCTTTTGGAGAGTAAGCCTTAAAAGTGCTGCCGAAGCGCGTGGCGAACGGGCAACAATATCTCTAGCTTCGTTGTAATCTTCGATACAAGAAGCTGGCAAGTCTTGATGGGGAGGTGGAACTGGGGCTTCCGATGGCACGATCATTCGACCATCGAACCAGTAACAAAATTTATAGCAATGATGACACTGAGAGGACTTGAAGCCAGTTTGATTTCCTGCACGAGTTAGAACATCCCACCCTTGCTTTGCAAACACTCCGCAATGAATGCAGTGAAACTGCTGTTCTTGAAATGTAGGAGGATAATATTTACTCATTCTTTCTCCATGCTCTGAGTGACACTTAACAGCTAAATATACGACAGTAAATTTGGGGAAATACGACAAGTTGTCGTATATCACCGTTTTTTGTCAGAGTAAGAAAACCACCCAACCACCTGAATTTTAGTGAATTGTGTAGAGTCTTTACTGTGTGGAAACACGACAGTTTGTCATATATCTGCAGAAATACGACAAAATGACCATTAATAAGATTCATTCTCACTCTGACTCCCTGAGCCGAGATATTGTTATTCCTTGACTGATCAATACTTACATAGAAAACCACAGGATAAAAGCGCATTTAATCTCTGTTTTGAAGAGCTTCACTTCACCTGGCCCAAGGGCCTGGCGACAAACCAGCCGCGTGCTTTTGACCTTCGAGCGACGAGCAAGTCACGCCTTTTGTGACGTTCGAACAACGAGCTACGGCTTTTTTTAAAACAAAAAAGGCCAACACATCTCTGCATCAGCCTTTTTTAAAACACTCAACCAGCCTATAACATCTCTACCGCAACCGCGGTGGCTTCGCCACCACCAATACAAAGCGAAGCGACGCCCTTTTTCTTACCCTGGTTTTTCAGAGCATATAGCAGTGTCACCAGAATGCGGGAGCCGGATGATCCGATGGGGTGACCCAGGGCACAGGCACCGCCGTTGACGTTAACTTTAGTGGCATCCAGACCCAGTTCGCTGATCGCCAGCATGGAGACCACTGCGAAGGCTTCGTTGATCTCATACAGATCAACGTCATCTTTACTCCAGCCTGCGCGGTTCAGCACTTTATCGATCGCACCGATCGGCGCAATGGTGAATTCGGCGGGCAGCTGGGCGTGGGTTGAATGCGCCACGATCCGTACCAGCGGCTGTAAGCCGCGCTGTTGTGCTTCGGACTCACGCATCAGCACCAACGCCGAACCACCATCAGAGATTGAACTGGAGTTTGCTGCGGTGATGGTACCGTCTTTCTTAAACGCGGGTTTCAGCTGACGGATCTTATCTTTTCGTGCATTACCCGGCTGTTCATCAGTATCAACAACCGTTTCCCCCTGGCGGGTTTTTACCGTGACAGCGGCGATCTCATCCTTAAAGGCGCCCGTCTCAATCGCGGCCAGCGCTTTATCCAGAGACCCGATAGCAAAGTCATCCATCGCTTCACGGGTGACATTAAAATCGTCGGCGCTCTTCTGCGCAAAGCTGCCCATCAAGCCGCCTTCATAGGCATCTTCCAGGCCATCGAAAAACATATGATCAATCACCTGCTGATGTCCCATACGCATACCCGCACGCGCTTTAGGCAGCAGATAGGGAGACAGGCTCATGTTTTCCATGCCCCCAGCCACCATAATATCAACCTGGCCCGCCTTTATCTGATCGTGCGCCAGCATCACCGCTTTCATACCGGAACCGCACATCTTGTTAACGGTGGTGGCTCCGGCTGCATCATGAATACCCGCTGCCCGAGCGGCCTGACGTGCAGGCGCCTGCCCTAATCCGGCAGGAAGTACACAGCCCATAATTACTTCATCAACATCACTGCCCTGAAGACTCGCACGCTGAAGCGCTGCTTTAATCGCGGTTGCACACAGATCAGGAGAACGAACCTCACTTAGTGCCCCCATCATGCCTCCCATCGGGGTACGGGCAGCACTGACAATTACCACTGAATCCTGACTCATATCTCTCTCCAAACCGACAAATATTTCACTTAATGATAACTAAAAAGGACGCCTCATAGCGTCCCTTTCTGACCTGATCACCGTTAACCGAAGTTCTTTTTAACCAGTTTCTGAAACTCACCGACAACGCCGCTGCGGAAGGCCAGTACACAAACGATAAAGATAATGCCCATAATAATATGGATATAGTTACCCAGCTCACCACCGGAGAGCATATTCTGTATCGAAATCACCACTCCTGCGCCCACCAGCGGGCCAAATATAGTCCCCATGCCCCCCAGTAACGTCATCAGCACTACTTCGCCGGACATATGCCAGTGAACATCCGTCAGTGATGCCAGCTGGAATACCAGGGTTTTGGTAGATCCCGCCAGCCCGGCTAACGCTGAGGAGATAATAAAGGCCACCCATTTATAATCATTGACGTTATAACCGAGAGAGACCGCACGGGGTTCATTTTCACGAATCGCTTTAAGTATCTGGCCAAATGGCGAGTGCACCGTCCGGTGTACCAGCCAGAATCCGAAGATAAAGATCGCCAGCACAAAGTAATACATCGCGAAATTATCTGACAGATCGATCAGGCCAAACAAAGCCCCCCGGGGGACTCCCTGTAAGCCATCCTCACCACCGGTAAACGGCGCCTGCAGATAAAAGAAGAACACCAACTGCGCCAGCGCCAGTGTCACCATGGCAAAATAGATGCCTTCACGCTTAACCGCCAGTTTGCCGTAAATAGCGCCGAGAAGACCTGCACCGACAGTACCGGCGAGGATACCCAGCTCCGGCGTGAGACCGGTATTCAACATAAGATAACCGGTGATATAACCGCCGGTGCCCAGAAAAGCCGCATGTCCAAACGACAGCAAGCCAACATAACCAAGCAGCAGGTTAAATGCGCAGGCAAACAGAGCGAAGCACAACAGCTTCATCAAAAATACAGGGTATACCAGACTCGGGGCAACCAGAGCGATTACAATCAGCAGCAGATAAAGTTTATTGATTTTCATAGTGTCATTTCTCCCGATGGAAGCCTCAGGCCTCTTTACCAAACAGACCGGCAGGCTTAATCAGCAGCACGATCACCATGAACAGGAAGATAATGGTAGAGGATGCTTCCGGATAGAAGAACTTGGTCAGCCCCTCGACAACACCCATCATCAGACCGGTCAGGATAGCTCCACCGATCGACCCCATACCGCCGATAACCACGATTGCAAATACAACAATCAGAATATTAGATCCCATCTCGGGACTCACCGAATAGACCGGTGCGGCCAACACACCGGCAAAAGCAGCCAGCGCAACACCAAAACCAAAAGTCAGGGTGGTGATCAGCGGGACATTGATACCAAAACCCTGCATCAACTGCGGATTTTCCGTACCGGCACGCAGATAGGCCCCCAGCTTGGTTTTTTCAATTACCCACCAGGTGCTGAAGCAGACCACCAGCGAGCTGACGATGATCCAGGCACGGTAGTTAGGCAGGTACATAAAGGGCAGTTTGGTACCGCCTTTGAGTTCAGCCGGAATCTGATAAGGCAGACCGGAAGAACCGTAAACATGGGTAAACACCCCCTGCAACACCAGTGCGACACCAAAGGTGAGCAAAAGACTGTAGAGATGATCCTCATTTGCAATAGGACGAACAAGGAAACGTTCCATCAGAATTGCCAGAACGCCGACCGCTAGCGGCACCAGAATCAGCGCCCACCAATAATTAATGCCCATATAGTTAAGGGCCATCCAGGCGAAGAAAGCACCGAGCATATACATCGCGCCCTGCGCGAAGTTAATAATTTTTAACAGACCAAAAATAATTGCAAGACCGAGACTCAGCAGTGCATAGAATGAGCCGTTGATCAGCCCTACCAGCAGCTGTCCCGACAGCGCAAACAGATTTATACCAAATATCGTCGCCATAACATCACCCAGAGAAGCAAAGATGTTGTCTGTCATCTACCCTTTGCGGGGATAACACACAGACCTTTCAGACTATCTTTTCAGACAAGCTTACAGAGAAAAGACCGGAGGATAGGCAGCAGCGCTGCACCACCCTCCTGATTTCAAGCCGAACCTGATGAAGGTTTACTTGAAATCACACTCTGGCAACATCGGATTGAACGCCTCATCACCGGGGATAACACTTTCAATAGTATAGATATCATCACCCGACTTTCGGCTGGCGGCATCTTTGATGCTGACTAACAGCATGTCGTGAACCATCCGGCCATCGTTGCGCAAATAAGCGTTACGGGCGAAGAAGTCATCCGGCTTAGTGGCCTTCATCTGTTTCATAACCGCATCTGAATCATCCGTACCCGCCGCTTTGATAGCATTCAGGTAGTGCATTGTCATAGAGTACGCACCGGCGTGTGGCATTGCCGGGATAGAACCATGACGGGCTTTGAAACGCGCAGACCATTCACGGGTCTGATCATCCATATCCCAGTAAAACCCGGTAGTTGCCTTCATGCCGGCAGCAATGGCAGGGTCCAGTGCCTGAGCATTTGGGGTGAATACCAGCAGTCCAGCCACATCAGTCGTTTCAGTCAGACCAAATTCAGCCGATGTTTTCAGGGAGTTAACAAAGTCAGTACCGGCGTTTGCAAGACCTACAACATCGGCACCAGACGCCTGCGCCTGCAGGACATAAGAAGAGAAATCGGTAGTGCCCAGGGGCGCACGAACGACACCAACCACTTCACCACCACTGGACTCGATAACCTTAGTGGCAATACCTTCAAGTGCGTGACCAAATGCATAGTCAGCCGTGATGAAGAACCATTTCTTTTTACCGGAATTAACCATCTGTTTAACGGTACCGTTTGCCAGTGCCGCAACGTTATAAGTCCAGTGTGCATTATAAGGAGAACAGGCTTTAGTCGTGAATGCATTACTGGCTGACGCGGAGATCAGTGCGATCTTCTTGGCATCCGTGAGCACTTTAGTGACGGCACCGGTTACCGAAGAAGCTACCAGCCCGGTCACCACATCAACATTGTCATCTTCAATCCACTGACGCACTTTTGCTGAGCCCACATCAGGCTTGTTCTGATCGTCAGCACTGACGATTTCGATAGGTTTGCCGAGTACAGTGCCGCCAAAATCTTCAACCGCCATTTCAACCGCGGTGACACAGCCCTGGCCACAGATATCTGCATAAACACCGCCCATATCAGCCAACACACCAATCTTCACCACATCATCAGAGATGCCTGCGGCCTGTACACCGGTGGCAGCGGCTACGGTCATCGCTGCAGCCAATAGGGTCTTTTTCATTGCTTTCATTTTGTCACTCCTGCTTGAGAACTTTTTATTTTTATCGAACTTCATTATTAGAGCTTTTTTTTATTACAACGTTGCTCCGGGCATCAGACACCCAGATAGGTATTCAACAGTTCCGTTTTTTCCTGCAATTCATGTTTTTGAACTTCTTCAACGATATGACCATGTTCCATCACGTAGTGACGGTCAGCGATAGGCGCTGCAAAACGGAAATTCTGTTCCACCAACAACACGGTCAGGCCACGCTCTTTAAGCATCACCAGAACCTCGGCCAGTTTTTGCACGATCACGGGTGCCAGACCTTCTGTGATCTCATCCAGCAGCAGGATATTGGCACCGGTTCTCAGAATACGGGCCATCGCCAGCATCTGTTGTTCTCCGCCTGACAGGCGTGTTCCCTGGCTATAACGACGTTCAGCCAGGTTAGGGAAAATATCGTAGATCTCTTCAATGCTCATGCCATCAGAACGAACATTGGGCGGCAGCATCAGATTCTCTTCAACATTCAGACTGGAGAAGATACCCCGCTCTTCAGGACAGTAACCCACGCCCAGATGAGCGATTTTGTGAGCCGCCATACCGATAGTTTCATTACCATTGATATTGATCTTACCGGTACGCCGGCCGACCATGTTCATAATGGCTTTAAGCGTTGTTGAGCGGCCGGCACCGTTTCGTCCGAGCAGAGTGACCAATTCGCCCTGCATGATCGTCATGTCAATGCCGTGGAGTATGTGCGATTCGCCGTAGTAAGCATGCAGATCACTGATACGCAGCTTTTCACCTGTTGAGCTCATGCTACGTCCTCCTTCTTCGCGGCATTCGCCGCAGCTGATTCGGCAGCAATGGCATTGGCAACTTCGTCATCGGCCTCAACCCCCATATAGGCTTCACGTACACGGGGATCCTGGGACACCGTTGCGTAGTCACCTTCGGTGAGAATGGCGCCGCGCTGTAAAACCGTAATTTTATCGGCCAGCTGCGCTACGACATGGAGGTTATGCTCAACCATCAGAATGGTGCGGTTGGCAGATACCTTTTTGATCAGATCAGCCACGACACTCACGTCTTCATGGCCCATTCCCTGAGTCGGCTCATCTAACAGCAGCATTTCAGGGTCCAGCGCCAGTGTTGTAGCGATTTCAAGTGCCCGCTTGCGGCCATAAGGCAGGTCGACTGTGATAGTGCCGGCATAATCTTTCAGGCCAACTTCATCCAGCAATTCAAGAGCGCGGGCATTGAGCTTATCCAGCACCTTTTCAGATTTCCAGAAATGAAAACTGTTACCTTCTTTGCGCTGCAGGGCGATACGCACATTTTCGATAACAGAAAGATGTGGAAATACAGCAGAGATCTGAAACGAGCGGACGATACCCTTGCGGGCAATAGCGGCGGATTTCATGTAGGTAATATCATTACCGTTAAAGAGAATAGTGCCTCGGGAGGGTGTCAGAAATTTTGTCAGCAGATTAAATACAGTCGTCTTACCGGCACCGTTAGGTCCGATCAGTGCGTGTATTGTTCCCCGCTCAACCTGAAGATTTACATCGTCAACGGCGGTAAAGCCCTTGAATTCCTTAACCAGATTTCTGGTCTCGAGAACGTAGTCAGCACTCATGCAGAACCAGCCCCACTTTTAATTGTTTTTATTTTCAGGTGGACAAAAGAATTCTCTGCCCACATCAGCCTTGCGACCAAGTTAGCAATTTCCCCTACAGGTTAACAAGTAATACTTTAGTCTAATACGATAAAGCCAGGTCACTCATCATCAGTTTAAAGTGTTTATTTTCAATAAGTTGAAAACAATATTACAAAATGTAACGGTTCACGAATGGTTTCAACACTACTTTACGTTTACGTAAACTTCCGCTACATTAAGCAACATAAGAGATCAGGAAGCAGGTTATGAACATACGTACTTATTCTATTAGTGAGCTGGCAAGTGAGTTTGATGTCACAACCCGAAGCATTCGCTTTTATGAAGACCAGCAACTACTGTTTCCAACCCGACGGGGACAGACCCGTATCTACAGCGCCCAGGACAGAGTCCGGTTAAAACTGATACTCAGGGGTAAGCGCTTAGGCTTCTCGCTGGCAGAAACCCGTGAACTGTTTGCTCTGTGGGATGAAACACCAACCGGCAGCATGAAACAGCTGCAGTTGCTGATGGCCAAGATTGAGGAGAAAAAAGCGGCCCTTGAACAACAACTAAATGACATTGCGATGGTTCAGCTGGAGCTGGACAGCGCAGAAAGCCGTTGCCGCGAGGCGATGGCCGATCTGAGTGTAAAAACACTCTAGATCGCTGCAACCATGCAGCACAAATGAATAAAGAACAGTAAAGAAAGAACCAACAACAATAATCACAAACCGGAGACGATAGCGGCAGCGACAACCAGCCTGCCCTATCAATTCCCTAAGCCAGGTGGACAGAAGATGATTGCACAGTACAGCTCACTTAATTTCGGACTCGGTGAAACTCTGGATATGCTGCGGGAGCATATAAACAGTTTTGCCGCCGCGGAAATCGCACCGCGCGCCGAGCAGATCGATCACGACAATGAATTCCCTAATGATCTGTGGCGTAAATTCGGCGACATGGGTCTGCTGGGCATCACCGTAAAAGAGGAATACGGTGGCGTTGATATGGGTTATCTGGCTCACATGATCGCCATGGAAGAGATCAGCCGGGCCTCCGCGTCTGTGGGTCTGTCTTACGGTGCACACTCTAACCTCTGTGTTAACCAGATTAACCGCAACGGTACCCATGAACAGAAAACGAAATACCTGCCAAAACTGATCAGCGGCGAACATATCGGCGCACTGGCGATGTCTGAGCCGAATGCCGGTTCCGATGTGGTGTCCATGAAACTCACGGCCCGTGACAACGGCGACCACTACCTGCTGAACGGCAACAAAATGTGGATCACCAACGGTCCGGATGCCAACACCTATGTTATCTACGCTAAGACTGATGTTAATGCCGGCCCAAAAGGGATCACCGCCTTTATCGTTGAGCGTGATTACCCGGGGTTCTCCCGTCACCAGAAGCTGGACAAGCTGGGGATGCGCGGCTCCAATACCTGTGAGCTGGTGTTCCAGGATTGCCCGGTACCGAAAGAAAACATCCTTGGTGAGCTCAACGGCGGCGTTAAAGTCCTGATGTCCGGTCTCGATTATGAGCGTCTGGTACTGGCCGGTGGCCCGCTGGGCATCATGCAGGCAGCCATGGATATCACCATCCCCTATACCCGCGACCGGATTCAGTTTGGCAAAGCGATTGGCGAGTTCGAAATGGTACAGGGCAAAGTAGCCGATATGTACACCCTGATGAACGCGTCTAAGTCCTATGCTTACACTGTCGCCAATGCCGCGATGCGTGGCGAAACATCCCGTAAGGATTGTGCTGCGGTCATTCTGTACACCGCTGAGATGGCTACCAAGATCGCCCTGGATGCGATTCAGCTGCTTGGCGGCAACGGCTATATCAATGAGTTCCCCACCGGACGTTTGCTGCGTGATGCCAAGCTCTACGAGATCGGTGCAGGCACCTCTGAAATCCGCCGGATGCTGATCGGTCGTGAGCTGTTCCTGAATAAGTAAACCCATTTTCCATCAGTGGATTTTCATGGGGAATAGTGCTGTGCACCTCCCCTCTTTTTTCACTGAGAATCATGACGAATTCAGACAAGGTGTCTTTTAGCACTCGTTCAGGCTGTTGTTATCGGTAAATAATCGATTCAACAGCGCTGAGAACGATGTAAAAGTACGCTGGAGAGATGTAATGGCAACGATAAAAACAAAAATTAACCCTCGTGCAGAAGAGTTTCGGGCCAACTATGACGCCATGGATGCCGTCGTCGGCGATCTGCGTGAAAAAGCTGCCCATGTTCACCAGGGTGGCGGCGCTAAGTACCAGGAACGCCATCTGTCCCGGGGTAAACTACTGCCCCGGGAGCGGATTAACGCGCTGCTGGATGAAGGCTCGCCCCTGTTAGAACTGTCACAACTGGCTGCTTATAAAGTCTACGATGACGATGTACCCGCTGCGGGCATCATCACCGGCATCGGCCGTGTCAGCGGCGTTGAGTGTATGATTATCGCCAACGATGCCACTGTTAAGGGCGGCACCTACTTTCCGCTGACGGTAAAAAAACATCTGCGGGCACAGGAGATTGCCGAACAGAATCACCTGCCCTGTATCTATCTGGTCGATTCCGGTGGCGCTAACCTGCCACAACAGGATGATGTTTTCCCCGACCGCGATCATTTCGGCCGCATCTTCTATAACCAGGCGCGCATGTCTGCCAAAGGGATACCTCAGATCGCCGTCGTCATGGGTCTCTGTACTGCGGGCGGTGCTTATGTGCCGGCGATGGCGGATGAATCCATTATTGTGCGCAATCAGGGCACCATCTTCCTGGCAGGCCCTCCTTTAGTAAAAGCCGCAACCGGTGAAGTGGTCAGCGCCGAAGATCTGGGTGGTGCAGATGTGCACTGTAAAGTCTCCGGGGTCGCCGACCATTACGCCGAAAACGATCATCACGCACTGGATATTGCCCGCACCTGTGTGGCCAATCTCAACCGTAGCAAAGCGATCAATATTAAAACTCAGGCCCCCAAAGAGCCGCTCTACCCGGCTGATGAACTGTACGGCATTGTCGGTACCGACCTGAGAAAACCCTACGATGTTCGCGAAGTGATTGCCCGCATCGTCGATGGTTCTGAATTTGATGAGTTTAAAAAACTCTACGGTACCACACTGGTGACCGGCTTTGCCCATATCCACGGCTATCCCGTGGGCATCATCGCCAACAACGGTATTCTCTTTGGTGAGTCAGCGCAGAAAGGCGCCCACTTTATCGAGCTGTGCTGCCAGCGCAAAATTCCGCTGCTATTCCTGCAAAACATCACCGGCTTTATGGTGGGGCAGAAATATGAATCAGAAGGTATCGCCAAGCACGGTGCCAAGATGGTGATGGCGGTGGCCTGTGCCGATGTGCCTAAATTTACCGTGCTGATCGGCGGCAGTTTTGGTGCCGGCAACTACGGTATGTGTGGCCGGGCCTACAGCCCTAACCTGATGTTTATGTGGCCAAACGCCCGTATCTCAGTGATGGGCGGTGAGCAGGCCGCTGGCGTACTCGCCACGGTTAAACGGGACAATATGGAGCGCACCGGAGAGGAATGGTCTGCTGAAGATGAAGCGACATTCAAAAAACCGATCATCGATACCTATGAGCATCAGGGGCACCCCTACTACGCCTCTGCCCGTCTTTGGGATGACGGTGTCATCGACCCAAAACAAACCCGTGATGTGATCGGCATGAGTCTCTCTGCCGCACTTAATAAACCGGTGGGTGACACCCGCTTCGGTGTATTCCGGATGTAATGGAGAATCTGACGATGACAACAAACACACAACAACTGGTGCTGTTGGAAAAAAGCGCCAACGGTGTTGCCGAACTGATTATCAACCGCCCGGAAGTACACAACGCTTTTGATGATGGTGTAATCGAACAGCTGATCCACAGCCTTGAAGCCACCCATGAAGACCCTGAAGTGCGGGTATTGGTACTGCGCTCCCGGGGTAAGAACTTTTCTGCCGGTGCCGACCTGGGCTGGATGAAGCGGATGGCCAACAACACCCATGAAGAAAACATGGTCGATGCCGGCCGTCTGGCAAAACTGATGGAACTGCTGCACAACCACAGCAAACCCACCATCGCCCTGATTCAGGGAGCCGCCTACGGCGGTGCCGTCGGTCTGGCCGCCTGCTGCGATATCGTGATTGCCGCCGAGAGCAGTTCATTCTGTCTTTCTGAAGTCAAAATCGGACTGATTCCCGCCGTGATCAGCCCCTATGTGGTGCGTGCCATTGGCGAACGCCAGTCCCGCCGCTATTTCCTTACCGCAGAACTGTTCAGCGCCCAGGCTGCGCAACAGTTTGGGCTGGTGCATGAGGTCGTTGAAAACGTTGAGCAACTGGACGAAGCCTGCGACCGGTTTATCGCCTCGCTACAAAAAAACAGCCCTCAGGGGATGAAAGCCGCTAAACAGCTTATCTATGCCGTCAGCCAGAAAGAGATCACCGCTGAAGTGATTGATGACACCGCCCGTCGCATCGCAGATATCCGCGTCAGCGACGAAGGTCAGGAGGGGCTCAGCTCCTTCCTGCAGAAGCGTAAACCGAACTGGATTCAGGAGTAAGCGGCATGTTTAATAAAATTCTAATAGCTAACCGTGGGGACCTGTTGCGCAGCAACCTGGCGGCGAAGCCAAATCGCATGCCGACGCACGCAGTGCGTACAGGCGAGTTCGACACGGAGGCACAACATGTTTAATAAAATACTCATAGCTAACCGTGGCGAGATCGCCTGCCGGGTTATTCAGACCGCTCACCGTCTGGGTATCCGTTGTGTTGCTGTCTACTCTGAAGCCGATAAAAACGCCCGTCACGTGGCGATGGCGGATGAAGCCTTTCTGCTGGGGCCTGCACCCAGCAGCGAAAGTTACCTGCGCGGTGACAAGATTCTTGAGATCGCCAAACAGTCCGGCGCTCAGGCGATCCACCCGGGTTATGGTTTCCTCTCTGAGAACGCCGAATTTGCCCGCGCCTGTTTCGATAACGGTATCGAGTTTATCGGGCCACCCACCAGCGCAATTGAAGCGATGGGTTCCAAATCTGCCGCCAAAGAGATTATGTCTCACGCAGCGGTGCCACTGGTGCCGGGTTATCATGGCGAAGATCAGTCCCCGGCACTGCTGAAAGAGGAATCCGTCCGTTGCGGCTTCCCCCAACTGTTAAAAGCGGTCGCTGGCGGTGGCGGCAAAGGGATGCGGGTAGTTAACTCTATTGATGAGTTTGATGAAGCGCTAAAATCCGCCTGTCGTGAGGCGAAAAACGCCTTTGGCAACCCGGATATGCTGATTGAGCGTTACCTCACCCAACCCCGTCACGTTGAGATCCAGGTGTTCTGTGACAAACAGGGCAACGGTGTCTATCTGGCAGAACGGGACTGTTCGGTACAGCGCCGTCACCAGAAAGTGATTGAGGAAGCGCCAGCCCCTAACCTGTCCGATGCAACCCGTAAGGCGATGGGTGAAGCGGCGGTGCGCGCCGCTCAGGCGATCGATTATGTCGGCGCAGGTACGGTGGAGTTTCTCTATGACGTGGATGGTTCCTTCTACTTTATGGAGATGAACACCCGTCTGCAGGTTGAACATCCGGTAACCGAGCTGATTACCGGACAGGATCTGGTAGAGTGGCAGCTGCGGATCGCCAGCGGCGAACCATTGCCACTGCAGCAGGACGAGATCCGTATCAATGGTCATGCACTGGAAGCCCGGGTGTATGCGGAAGACCCTGATAACGATTTCCTGCCCGCTACCGGCACCCTGCGTTATCTGCGCACGCCACAGGAAAGCCAGCATGTTCGGGTAGATACCGGCGTGGTGGAAGGTGATGAGGTCAGCGTGTTCTATGACCCGATGATCGCCAAACTGATTGTCTGGGATGATAACCGTGACCGGGCCATTGCGCGGATGGAACAGGCGCTGGAGGAGTACCGCATCAGCGGTCTGAAAACCAACCTGCGCTTCCTGCGTAATCTGGCGGGCAGTGCGCCTTTTAAAGCACTGGATCTGGATACCGGTTTTATTGAGAAACATGAAGCGCTGTTGTTCCCTGCCAGCAATCTGAACACTGCGTTCTGTCTGGTGATGGCCGCCTGTTTCTTCAGTGAAAAAACCAAGCAGCAAGCCAATAACCCGGACGACCCCTATTCACCCTTCGGTTATCAGAACAGCTGGCGGCTTAACTCAGAATATGCCCGCCCGCTGACACTGATCCATGCTGATACCGACTACCAGTTAAGCATTCTTGAAGGCGGTAACAAAGGTCAGTATCAGGTGCAGATTGATGATGCCAGTTACCAGGTCAGCGCGCAGCTGAACGATGATCTGCTGGATGTGGTGATCAATGGTCATCGCCTCAGCGTGCATCTGTTTAACGATGGCGATCAGCTCACGCTGTTCCACGAAGGCGAACAGTTTATCTGTGAGCAGCACCGGGAAACCTTTGGCAGTGATGACCAGGCGGGCGATAACAGCCTGACAGCCCCGATGAACGGTGCGGTAGTCGCGGTGCTGGTCGACGCGGGACAAGCGGTTAAAGCTGGCGATACCCTGGTGATTATGGAAGCGATGAAGATGGAACATAGTCTGAAAGCACCCCATGACGGCACGGTGGCTGAGATCTATTTCGCTGAAGGCGACCTGGTTGAAGATGGTGCCGAACTGATCTCGCTGGATGTAACGGAGGCATAAATATGGCATTTCCCAGGCATGTGCGACTGTTTGAAATGGGGGCCAGAGATGGCCTGCAAAATGAACCGGGCGCAGTGATTGATACGGCAATAAAAGTAGAGCTGATCAACCGGCTGAGTGAGTGCGGGTTGACGCATATCGAAGCGGCCAGCTTTGTGTCACCCAAATGGGTGCCGCAGATGGGCGATGCCGCTGCCGTTATGAACGGTATCAAGCGTAAAGCGGGAGTAACCTATTCGGCGCTGACACCCAATCTGCAAGGACTTGAGGGCGCCATCGCTGCGGGCGCTGATGAGGTTGCTGTCTTCGGCGCAGCCTCTGAAGCGTTTACCCAGAAAAATATTAACTGCTCGATCAGTGAAAGCCTGGAACGCTTTGCGCCGGTGATTGAACGGGCGCAAGCCTGCAATATCCGGGTGCGGGGTTATGTTTCCACGGTGATGGGCTGTCCCTATGAGGGTGAGACAGATCCCGCTCAGGTGGCTGCTGTCAGCCGTGAACTGCTGAATATGGGCTGCTATGAGATCTCTCTGGGCGACACCATCGGCACTGGCACGCCGCTTAAAGCCAAGCGGATGCTGGAAGCTGTGAGCAAAGAGGTGCCGGTTGAAAAACTGGCAGCGCACTTCCATGACACTTACGGACAAGCCCTGGCGAATCTGTATGCGGTGATCGAGGAAGGGATCGCGGTGATCGATGCCTCGGTTGCCGGTCTGGGTGGCTGTCCTTATGCCAAAGGCGCATCAGGCAATGTCGCCACCGAGGATGTCCTTTACCTGCTCAATGGACTGGGCATTCAAACCGGTGTTGATCTTGAAAAACTGGCACAGACCGGTCACTGGATTACGGCGCAGCTGGGCCGCACCAGCGGTTCCAAAGTGGCTCTGGCGATGGGCTGCCAATAAAGCACTCGCCGATGAGATAACAACGGTGAGATACCGGGGTTATGCTCGATAGATAAGTTTACACTTGAAAGAAATTAAGGGTTTACCCTAATATAGAATAAAAATAAGCGGTGCGTTGATACGCACCTCTGTTTCATGACTCTGACGGACAAAAATAATACGGAGTGACACCATGTCTCAACCTGATCATATTACCGCCCTCGACCTGCACTATCCGTCACGTGACGAACTGCCGGCTGATGTTAAAAAATATTTCGATATCTGCGATACAAAGCTGGGTATGGTCCCGAATGTTCTCAAAGCCTATAGCCAGAATCTTGCACAACTGGAGGTTTTCTCCAAGTTCTACAATGAGCTGATGTTTGGCGACAGCAATCTGACCACCCTTGAACGGGAGATGATCGCCGTTGCAGTGTCCTCTCAGAATCACTGTTTTTACTGCATCGCCGCCCATGGGGCAGCGGTCAGAAACTACTCTGGCGATCCAGTCCTCGGCGAACTGATTGCCATCAACTATCGCGCTGCCGAACTGTCAACCCGCCACCGGGCGATGCTGGACTTTGCCGTTAAGATGACCGTGTCACCGGACTGCATTGAAGAAAGTGATCGTCAGGCACTGCGGGATGCCGGGTTCAGCGACCGTGATATCTGGGATATCGCTAATATCGCCGGCTTTTACAACATGACTAATCGGGTAGCTGGCGCGGTAGATATGCAGCCCAATCGTGAATATCACGCCCAGGCTCGTTAACAACACAGGCCAGTGTCCGCACTGATCAGACTGACAGCACGGACATTTAAACCCTCGATATATAAAAATAATGAAGGGATGAAGCAATGAGTAATGCACAACCCAGTTATACCAGTGGTACCAGTAACACCCCCCTGCTTGGCATGACCATCGGTGACAAGTTCGATGAGATCTGTGCCACCTACCCTGATAATGATGCGTTAATTGTTCATTATCAGAACATTCACTGGACCTACGCCCAGCTACAGGAAAAAGTTGAACAGTGCGCCCGGGCGCTGCTGGCCATCGGCGTAAAAGCCGGTGACCGTATAGGCATATGGTCCCCGAATACCGCCCAGTGGACGATCACCCAGTTTGCCACCGCCAAAGTTGGTGCCATTCTGGTGAATATCAACCCCGCTTATCGCCTGCACGAGCTGGAATATGCACTGAATCAGTCAGGTACTAAGTTTCTGGTGACCGCTGACAGTTTTAAGTCATCCAACTACACGGCGATGCTGCTTGAACTGGCACCGGAATTGAGCAGCTGTGAGATCGGTCAGCTAAAATCAGAAAAACTGTCAACCCTGGAATGCATCATCAATCTATCAGATGAACAACATCCGGGCATGTGGCGCTGGTGTGACTTTGTCGAACAGGCCAGAAAAGTCGACCTGCAACAGGTTAAAGATGTCCAGGCCACTCTGCAGTTTGATGACCCGATCAATATTCAGTACACCTCAGGTACAACGGGTTTCCCTAAGGGCGCCACCCTGAGTCACCATAACATTCTGAATAATGGTTTCTTTGTTGCCGAAAGTCAGAACTTTACCGATCAGGACCGACTGATTATCCCGGTACCGCTGTACCACTGCTTCGGCATGGTCATGGGTAACCTCGGCTGTATGACTCACGGCGCAACCATGATCTACCCCACCGAAGGCTTTGAACCGCAAGCGGTGCTGGAAGCGGTCGAGAAGGAAAAAGCCACCGCACTCTACGGTGTGCCTACCATGTTTATCGCCGAGCTGGATCATCCCGATTTTGCCCAGTATGACCTTTCCAGCTTGCGCACCGGCATTATGGCGGGTTCAATCTGCCCCGCAGAGGTGATGAAAGCGGTCAACTCCAAGATGCATATGAAAGAGGTGCAGATCGCTTATGGCATGACCGAAACCAGCCCGGTCTCCACCCAGACCCGGGCAGATGATCCATTTGAAAAACAGGTCACCACGGTAGGCCGCACTCAGCCACACCTGGAAAGCAAAATTATCGATCCGGTTACCGGACTGATCCAGCCCCGGGGGGAAATCGGCGAACTATGCACCCGGGGTTACAGTGTGATGATCAAATACTGGAACAACGAAGAGGGCACCAAAGGCGCCATTGATGAACACCACTGGATGCATACCGGTGATCTGGCAATCATGGATGAAGAGGGCTACATCCAGATCGTTGGCCGCATCAAAGATATGGTGATCCGTGGCGGCGAAAACGTCTATCCAAAAGAGATCGAAGAGTTTCTTTATACCCATCCCAACATCATTGATGTTCAGGTTACCGGCGTACCGGACAAGAAATATGGGGAAGAACTGATCGCCTGGGTGAAACTCAGTGCTGACTCGGAAAGTGTCACCGAAGATCAGCTACGGAGCTTCTGTAAGGGTCAGATTACTCACTTTAAGATCCCCCGCTACTTCAAGTTTGTTGACGAATTCCCGATGACCGTGACGGGTAAGATTCAGAAATTTAAGATGCGTGAGATCTCCATCAAAGAACTGGGACTTGATGATATCTGACACACGGATTAAGCGTTAAAATAGTGGGTCACAGCGACCGTTAACTCAGCATTAAACGGCCCGTTTACACAGGTCAGTTAAGCGTCGATGCTGACCCACTTTTTGCTTATTCATCTGGAATACCGATAGTTATGGATATCAATCAGCACTACAGCCAGCACATGGATGAAACCACCCTGCTGAATCAGCTACGCCAGCAATATCCTGATGGCCCCACCCTGTATCAGTTAGCACCGATAGACCAGCTACACATTGGCGGCATCAAAGCCTCTGAGAAACTCCTGCAACAACTGCAACAGCTGCAACCCAGCCGGATTCTGGAGATCGGCTCTGGCGCTGGAGGATTGATGCGGATGATCGCCCGACAGTTTAGTGCAGAGATTATTGGCATCGATATCACTCACGGCTTTAACCGGTTAAACCGGGCACTCACCGCACTGACAGATACCCCGGTCTTCCCGGTGATCAGCGCTGATGCGCAACAACTACCCTTCCCTGATAACAGTTTTGACTGCATCGTTTTTCAGCATAGTCTGCTGAACATCCCCGAGACAGAACGTTGCCTGCAGGAATGTCTCAGAGTTCTGGGCGCTAACGGCACACTGTTACTGCATGAGGTATTACAAGGCCCCAACCCACGACAGATGCGCTACCCCGTGCCCTGGGCATCCACTGCAGCGCAGTCACACCTGATCACCGTTGACGCATTATCGACACTGTTACAAAGCAGTGGTTTTCACCTTCAGGCCGCTGAAAACTGGTCGGAAGAGGCCCGACAATGGCGTCAGCGCCAGGCAGAAAAAGAAAAACAGCACAGCACCGATAAACAGCGGACAACCCCACTCATCTCACCCATTCAGATTCTCGGTGAGGATTTTAAGAAAATGGGACCGAATGTTATCGCAAATCTCAGTGCCGATGCCGTACAGGTATGGCAACTGAGTTGTACAGTCGCCGTATAACCACTGCCATTTCGACCGCCTTTCCTGTATCCTTCGCGCTCCTGTCATTTTGACAATTCTGTTATAGAGAGAGTGCATGAAATTTACTGATCTGGGCCTGTCGGCACCGATACTTGATGCCGTTACCGATAAAGGTTACGAGACCCCTTCCCCCATTCAGGCACAGGCGATTCCTGCCGTACTGGAGGGCAAGGATCTGATGGCCGCTGCCCAGACCGGTACTGGTAAAACAGCCGGTTTCACCCTGCCTCTTCTCGAACTGTTAAGCCGTGGCGAGCGCGCCAAAGGCAATCAGATCCGCGCACTGATTCTGACCCCGACACGGGAACTGGCAGCACAGGTTGCCGAAAGTGTGCATGACTATGGTAAACATCTGCCATTGCGCTCTGCAGTTGTCTTCGGCGGTGTCAGTATCAATCCGCAGATGATGCAGCTACGCAAAGGGGTGGATATTCTTATCGCCACTCCGGGTCGCCTGATGGATCTGTATAACCAGAACGCGGTTAAATTCAACCAGGTTGAAGTGCTGGTATTGGATGAAGCGGACCGGATGCTGGATATGGGCTTTATCCATGACATCAAGCGAATCATCAACCTGCTGCCTAAACAGCGCCAGAATCTGATGTTTTCAGCGACGTTCTCCGATTCCATCCGCACCCTGGCGAAAGGGCTGGTGAACAATCCGGTCGAGATCTCAGTGGCACCGCGCAACACCACGGCGACCAATGTAAAACAGTGGATCTGCCCGGTTGATAAGAAACAGAAGTCGGCACTGTTCAGCGAACTCCTGGCACAACACCAATGGCATCAGGTATTGGTGTTCACCCGCACCAAACGGGGGGCAAACCAGCTGTGTAAGCACCTCGATGCCGATGGCGTCAAGGCCGCCGCAATTCACGGTAATAAGAGCCAGGGCGCGCGCACCAAAGCACTGCTGGAGTTCAAACAGGGCAAAATTCAGGTACTGGTCGCCACCGATATCGCTGCCCGGGGGCTGGATATTGATCAGCTACCTCAGGTCGTCAACTTTGACCTGCCCAATGTCGCGGAAGATTATGTGCACCGTATTGGCAGAACCGGTCGTGCCGGCGCCAGCGGTCAGGCAATCTCACTGGTCAGCGCCGATGAGTTTGATCAGCTATCCGATATCGAAAACCTGATCGGACGGATTCTCGACCGGGAGGAAATTCTCGGCTTTCAGCCGTTACACAACCTGCCCGAGTCCAGCCTGAGCAACCGCAAACGTAAGCCGAATAAGCCAAAACGGGCGAAACCCCAGAGTGAACACAAAGATGGTCAGCGATCATCTGATGTTGCCCGGGGCCATAAACCCGCAGGCAAAAACAAACGCCACCGGGCGAATTCCGCTAATCGTCCGGAACAAGCGGCTCAGGGTGGCAAGCCTGCTCAGCCTAAACCCGCTCAGCGTAACGCTGCAAAAACGACGCAGAATAAAACCTCCGGCAATGCCCAGAAACCCGCAGGTAGTGGGGGCCGGTCGAATAGCGGTGGAAACAGCCCGTCACAACCAGGCAGTCGCCGTCCCGCACGCAGAAAACCCGGTATATCACGGGGATAAAATCCCCCTGCAGACCGTAAACCCGGGTGGAAATCATCACCTTTTCAGGTAAAGTGCTACCCTCATCCAGAAAATGATATGAGTAGGTAGCACTATGCGTTTTCTTTTCATCGGTGCCGGTGGAATCGGCTGTTATTACGGCGCCAGACTTCAACTTCAGGGTCATCAGGTTTGTTACCTGGCCCGGGGCGAACATCTGCAGGCATTGCAGCACAACGGCCTGCAAATCACTCACCCTGATCTCAGCTTTCAACAACCCGTCGATGCGCTCGACATTGAGACTCTGCTGAGCGATCACCAATGCGCTGATTTCGATCTTATTCTGCTAACCCTGAAAGCGGGTGCCACAGCCGCCATTCTCAGCCAGCTGAGCGACTGGCTGAAAACCGCTGACGTGCCGGTGTTGTCGTTACAGAATGGTGTTGATAATGAACCGCTTATTGAGCAAGCACTGGGACGCTCCCGCACCCTGGGAGGACTGGCGGTCAGAATCGGTGGGCACATCATTGCTCCGGGACAGATCGAAGCAACAGGCCCCGCTCAGGTAGTCATGGGCAGCTGGCCAAACCAGCAAAGTGATCAGGCCTGTCAGGCTGCGGTGCTGGACACCTATGCAGAACTATTTAATCAGGCCGGTATTCCCACCCGCATCAGTCCGGATATCCGTCATGAATTGTGGCGCAAACTGCTGATCAACAATGGGGTAAACCCGCTTTCTGCATTAACGCGCATGGACACCCGCACACTGACGTCACACCCGACCTATGGCAAAACCGTCTACCGGATGATGCAGGAGGTCGCCGCGGTTGCCGGTGCCGATGATGTTGTCCTGAGCAAGCAGGATATCGATGAGATGTTTGAACTTATCAGCAGCTTTGATGCGATCAAAACCTCGATGCTGGTCGACAAAGAGAAAGGCCGGCCACTGGAACTCGACGGTATCAGCGGTGCCGTCATTCAGCGCGCAGTGCAGCTCAACATCGATGTTCCCAACACCGAACTGGTGCACGCACTCCTGCTACAACAGGAATAAGACCCGCTAACTCACAACCCTTAAATCTTTACAAATGGCAAAGCAGGAATACCGAATGGATCTTCAGCAGTTTATTGAGCAACTCGACAACAACCGTGGCTTTGATTTTGAGGACACAATCGCGGTTATCGCGGCTAACTACGACTATAGCCCAGCCCGTTTCAGCAATGGCGACCTGGTCAACGAAGCGGGCACCAATGAAGGCTCCTGCAAAATATTTGCCTTTGCGCAGCTAAACAACCTGTCAGAGCAGCAAACGCTGAACTGTTTTGGTCGTTTTTACCGTGTCGATGTGCTGGATAATCCTGAGGGAACCGATCATGGCAATATTCGCAACTTCATGGTTCATGGCTGGTCGGGCATCCGCTTCGAAAAGTCGGCCCTAACAGCCAAAAACTTGACCTGAATCAGGGGTATTGTCCCAGGGCGCCAAAGCCGCTGTTCTGAGGGCGAAATTAAGACTTTTTCCTATATTCACATCGTCCGGTTACAGAGATACTTGTCCGCGTTGGATCGAAGCACTTCAAGGATTTGAAGAACAGGCTGGGGGACACGGACGTATAAACGCGATATGGAAAAGACCTATCGGCAGGACGCTGACTGGTATTTCGCAAAAAATTTCCATGGACGGGAAGCCTCTTTCGGGATTGCGAAGAGGTTACAGTATGGACCTGTTTTAAACAGGATATCTCAGGCAGGAATTACAAAAAAAGAGTCCACTCAACATGGGCTCTTTTTTTGTGTCTGCGCTATCCCTGTCCGTGCCTGAGATAGCGAATTTCAATAAGACCGGCAATATTAAAAAAGGCCGGTACTCAATCAGATCACCGACATAATCATCTTAATTGCCAGCCCCAGCAGTAAGATGGCAAAGACTTTCTTCAGCACTGGCACCGGCAACCGGTGAGCCACATGGGCGCCGACAGGCGCGGTGAAAAAGCTCATCATGGAAATAAGAATCACCCCCGGCAAGTAGATAAAGCCGACGACATAGTCAATATTCAAGTCAGCGGACAGCCCGTTAATAAAGTAACCGATCGTGCCTGCGACAGAGATCGGCAGGCCGATGGCGGCTGAAGTACCAATCGCTTTTTTGACATCAATATTGTGCCAGCTCAGGTAAGGAACGGTCAGCGTCCCGCCACCAATAGAAACCAATGCCGAGATACTGCCAATCACACTGCCGGCGGCAAACAGGCCCGGCGTGCCCGGCAGATTGCGGGACGGCTTTGGTTTGATATTCAGAAACATCTGCGCCGATGCATACACCAGAAAACAGGCAAAGAATATCCCAAGGGATGCCGAGCTGAGTACCGAAGCCAGAAACGTCGCCAGAAACGCACCGGCCACAATCCCCGGCGCGATAAGCCTTACCACCGGCCATAGCACCCCACCCTTTTTATGGTGGGCACGCATACTGGAGATCGAGGTAATCACAATCGATGCCATTGAGGTACCCAGAGCAAGATGCACCACCTGATCCTGAGGCAACCCCTGCCAGATAAACAGAGATGTCAGCACTGGTACCATCACCAGTCCTCCTCCGATGCCTAACAGGCCCGCAAGAAAGCCAACAATTGATCCCAGCGCAATAAAGGCAACTATCAGTCCAATATCCATTCTCTAATCCACATAAAATAAAAACCGCAACTATTGTCACGGTATTTCAGGAGATAACAAGTAGCGGGTTACGCCAGTTTATCATCGGCCACTTTGTAGTCGGGGTCTTCTTCGCGGTTAATCTCAACCGCACTACCCGCCTTTTCAAGCAGACGGATACACTCATTACTGAGATGGCGGATATGGATATCGATACCGGCCTTCTCATATCGTTCCACCAGCGAATCGATCACCTCGACACCGGAATGATCCATTACCCGACAGTTGGCGAAATCGATAATCACCTCCTGTGGGTCAAACTTAGGAGTAAAGTTATCCCGGAACGCCTGTACAGAACCGAAGAACAGAGGTCCATGGGGCTTATAAACTTTGAGGAAGCCGTTCTGTTCAATACTGGTATCGATGCGCATATGCTTGGCGTGCTTCCAGGCAAATACCAAGGCTGACACAATAACACCAACAATCACCGCAATCGCCAGATCAGTCAGCACGGTCACCACCGTCACCGTCACAACGACGATGGCATCAGAGGGTGGAATCTTACGCATCAGGTTGATGCTGGCCCACTCAAAGGTGCCAATGACGACGATAAACATCACCCCGACGAGCGCCGCCACCGGAATCATCTCAATCCAGCTTGACCCCACCAGAATAAAGAGCAGCAGGAACAGCGCCGCAGAGATGCCTGAGGCCCGGCCCGTACCACCAGAACCGATATTGATCATACTCTGACCGATCATGGCGCAGCCGCCCATACCACCAAAAAAGCCAGTGACCACGTTCGCTACACCCTGGCCGACACACTCTTTGTTACCGCGCCCCCGGGTTTCGGTGATTTCATCGATCAGTGTCAGCGTTAATAACGATTCGATCAGACCGATGGCAGCCAGAATCAATGCATAGGGCACGATCACTTTCAGGGTTTCTACATTGATATCCACCATGGGGATATGAAACTGTGGCAAACCACCCGCAATGCTTGCCGCTGGGTTACCGGTCATATCCACGAGCACATCCTGCACGCTGCGGGCAGAATCGATATCCAGACCAATCACAACACCAGTCACAACCAGAATGGCGACCAGAGTCGAGGGGACGGCGTTGGTTAACTTGGGCAAAAAGTGGATAATCGCCATGGTCAGCATCACCAGTCCCAGCATGATAGCCAGCTGCTGTCCCTGCATCCATCCCAGCACGCCATCGGCATCGGCAACCTGAAACTGTTTCAGCTGCGCCAGAAAAATAACAATCGCCAGACCATTCACAAACCCCAGCATCACCGGATGGGGGACCATGCGGATAAACTTACCCAGCCGGAACGTCCCTGCCAGAATCTGAAAAATACCCATCAACACCACAGTGGCAAACAGATATTCAATACCATGCTCGGCAACCAGACTCACCATTACCACGGCCAGTGCACCGGTTGCCCCGGAGATCATCCCGGGTCGGCCACCAATGGTTGCCGTAATCAGTCCCACCATAAATGCTGCATACAGACCGACCAGAGGTTCAACCCCGGCAACAAAAGCAAAAGCCACGGCTTCCGGCACCAGCGCAAGCGCCACGGTCAGACCAGACAATACGTCGGATTTCATGCTTTGAGAACGTTTATAAATCAACTGCAGCATAGGAGAACACTTTTCCTGAATGTTAAGAGCGGATGGCAAAAAAGCGCGATTATAGCATTGTGCATTTGCACAAAACAGGTTTAGGGACGGATATGCTTTAAAAGCTTCTCTCGCAATACAGGAAGGTTGGCGGAACTTATATCGATAGCGAGCTGACGTACCGGTGCTGAAACATGGGCCTGATAATGGCTTTGTAGCTGAGACAGGTTTCGCCAGGCTGGCGGCAGCTTATCGAGACGGTGCAGCATCCCGCCGTGAGGATCTGCTGCAATATACCGAACGGAACCAATACCGGATAACAGCAGCCGCGCCAGACACATCGGACAGGGTTCCAGAGAAACCAGCATCGTCAGCTGTTGAGGCGAATATGTTATCAGGTTCGCTTCTAACTGATCGATCAGCAGCATCTCCGCATGGGCCCTGCTGCTGAAACGCTGACCACTGCCATCACTGTTGTCATGCGTGGCACTGAATACCTGATTTTCCGACTGAGCCACCACCGCTCCCTGGGGATCGGTCAGAATGGCAGCCACACCATAGTTCCCCTGTTCTAATGCATCCAGCGCCAGACGGCAACAGTAAAGCGCATGGCGGTCATCGCGAAACGCTGGATCGGCCTGCAGTTGCTCCAGGCGAGCAATCAATGGCGCGGTGAACATTGTGCCGGATGAAACCGGGCCTTCCTCGTCTGCCTTAGCCATCTGAGTCTCCCCCAAGCCTGTGATATTAAGCCAGTGATATTATTCGATCAGTTTCAGCTGAACCGCCATTTGCGAGTTCTTTGGCTTCAGGCGATAACCAACACCAATCAGCCGCACCGCTTTCTTACCCCGCTCCCAGGCTTCACGGCACAGATGCTGATAGAGCGCCAGCGAGCACTCAGTGCCACTCTGTTCCATCGTCGTCAGGGTAAAGTCAGCAAACTTCAGTTTAATCACCCCACCCGCTATCTCCCGCTGATCTGAATGCCGCTTAAATCGTGATTCAAGCTCATTCAGCATCACTGGCAGCTGTTCCAGACAGCTGGCTATGTCGGGCAGGTCAGCCGAGAACGTGTGCTCGACACTGATCGATTTACGCTCTCTGCTGATTCGTACAGGACGATCATCCTCTCCCCGGCTCAACTCATAGAGCCGCTTACCAAAGCGGCCAAAACGGTCGACCAGCTGGGCCATAGTTAACCCTCTCAGATCGGCACAGGTCTCGATCCCCATCTGCTGTAACTTCGCTGAGGTGACCTTTCCCACACCATAGATTTTCTTCACCGGAAGCTGCAGTACAAAGGATTCCAGCTGATCAGGCGTAATCACACAGAGGCCATCGGGCTTATTCCAGTCACTGGCAATCTTGGCGATAAACTTATTTGGCGCCACACCGGCAGAGATGGTGATGCCAACGGTATCCTTAACCCGCTGACGGATCTCCCGGGCGATCAGGGTAGCACTGCCCCCTTTAAGCGTTGTTCCAGTGACATCAAGATAGGCTTCATCCAGCGACAATGGCTCTATTACATCAGTATAGTCCTCATAGATCGCCATAATAGCAGCGGAAGCCTGACGGTATTTTTCCATATTGCCGGGAATAACCTTCAGCCCGGGGCATAACTTAAGCGCGTGGGCGGTTGCCATAGCGGAATGAATACCAAATTTCCGGGCGGGATAGTTGCAGGTGGAGATCACTCCCCGACGCTCAGAGGAGCCTCCGATAGCCAGCGGAATATCTCTGAGCGAAGGGTCATCGCGCATCTCAACGGCTGCAAAAAAGCAATCGCAGTCACAATGAATTATTTTTCGTTGAGTTGTTTCTGTCAAAACCAGGCCCGGGATAACGCAAAGATGAGTTACACGAATACCTAAGCCTACTACGAAATACTGTATATATAAACAGTTAATTGAATTCCAGTGTGTTTTTTACATCATCAATATTCTGCCGTAGCCAGTCAGGATTGATTGCTCCCCACTGATCAATAACATAATAACCGTCGTTATTGCGCCGGCCATCCTGTTTGAAATAGATATTCACCCCCATACCCGGAATCGCTTTGATAACGTCCTGTATGGTGCGCCGCGGCCAACCGGTTTTTTCCATCAGGACGGGTACACTGGGGCGTTCAACAGTTGAAATGAGATGAGAAATAAAGAGTCGACGGGCAAATGTCGTGTTCAGGTTGTCCATTATGTGCCTATTCCCTTAGATGAACGTGAAGCATAAAATTAGAACTGTCTAATCTAGGGATTACGGTACAAAACGTCAATAAGGCAGTACAAAAACATCCACCGGATAGCTGTCCTGCCTCAACTCAAGCCCATTTTCTGCTCGAAAATTCCGTAAATCCCTCTAAGCTAAAAACAGTTAATGAGGTTACCCGTATGGAAAAGTATCAGCAAAAAAATCCCCATGGACATGAACCGCTTTTTGAAGAAAAAAGATCGGGACTTGATCGTCGAAAAACAACAGACCGGCGTGACGAAATCCGTTTCGAAAAGTGTCGTCGAAAAAATCACGGTCGCCGAATAGAAGACCGGGACTTCTGGAAGGAATCTCTGGGGTAAAACCAGCTCCACGGCTCACAGGCACAGACCTTCCTGCCTCCGGATAAAACGGCTGTCATAAGATGGTCACGATTCTGCCAACCTGCTGTCATGTAAATCACATAAATTTCTCATGTGAACAATAACAGCAAAGGCTAGAAACAAGTGATCAACGTTGAACAGGTCATCACCGATAAGTACCCCTCTTTTGCCTCTAAACCCACCTTTCTTCGAAAAACGGCGCTGTTTGTACTGCGCCGCTTGTTCCATGAACATGAGGTCAATGCATTTCTTGAAGAAAACCATAATTGCCAGGGGTTTGAGTTTATTGACCGGGTACTGGACTACTTCAATTTCACCTATAGCCTGTCAAACAAAGATCTGATGAATATCCCGTCGAGTGGTCGGGTGCTGATTATTGCCAACCACCCTCTTGGTGCCCTGGACGGCCTGGCGCTGCTAAAAATGATTGGCGAGATCCGCAAGGATGTGCGCATCGTTGCCAACGATATGCTCTCCTCTTTTTCACAACTAAGCCCTCTGCTGCTTCCGGTCGACAATCTTAACCGTGCAACCCGTAAGCAGGACATAGCCAATATCAACAATGCACTGCATAACGAGGAAGCCGTCATCGTTTTTCCTGCCGGTGAGGTATCCCGGGCGGGGGCCACCGGCATCAAAGACAGTCACTGGAATCAGGGCTTCCTGCACTTTGCCAAAAAAACCAACAGCCCTATTCTGCCGGTGTTTATCGGCGGCAAAAATTCCTCTCTGTTCTATACCGTGTCCGGCATCAATCGCGCACTGGCGGCAGTGCTGCTGCCAAGGGAGATGTTTAACAAACACTCGATGAATCTGAAGTTTAAAGTGGGTGAACCTATTCCCTATAGCCAGCTGGACAGACTACCGCTGTCAGGGATGGAAAAGTGCAAACTGGTACGAAAGCATCTTTATCGTCTGGCCAGAGGAAAAACCCCACTCTTCAAAACCGAGAAAACGGTTGCCCACCCGCAGGACCCTAAAGCCCTGAAAAAAGAGCTTAAACAGTCGGAACTGCTGGGACAAACCGCCGACGGTAAGCGTATCTACCTGTTTGACTATCAGTCTGACTCAACGGTCATGCGCGAAGTCGGGCGATTACGCGAAGTGTCATTCCGTTGTGTCGGCGAAGGCACCGGTGAAAAGCTCGACCTGGATCGCTATGATTCACACTATCGTCATCTGATTCTCTGGGATGAAGAAGAGTTAGAGATCGTCGGTGCTTACCGTCTGGCAGAAGCCTGGCGAATGAACAGCAGCGAAGATGATCAGCTATACAGCTCAACCCTGTTTAACTACAGCCCCTCGATGCAGCAATTTTTCGAACAGGGAATCGAGCTCGGACGTAGTTTCGTACAACCCAGATACTGGGGTAAACGTAGCCTGGACTATCTCTGGTATGGCATTGGCGCTTACTTAAAGCGTCACCCGGAGGTTCGTTATATGTTCGGACCGGTAAGCCTTAGCAATAGCTATCCACAACACGCTAAAGATCTGCTGGTCTATTTTTACAGCCTTTACTTTCCCGACCAGGACAACCTGGGTAAATCGTTCACCCCCTATGCCATTAAACCAGACACCACTGCAGATCTGCAGAAACTGTTCTGCGGCAGCGATTATAAAGAGGATTTTAAAATCCTGAAGCAGCAAATGGACTTCCTCAACTGTACAGTACCAACCCTTTACAAACAGTATGCCGATGTCTGTGAAGAGGGTGGCGTTCGCTTTCTTGATTTTGGTGTTGATGCCGACTTTAACTTCTGTGTAGATGGTCTGGTTCTGGTGGACATGGACTATCTTAAAGCCAAAAAACGCGCCCGTTATATTGGCGATATGAACTGATTCTTACATTTCTCAGTATAAGAAGAGGCTGCACGGCCTCTTTTTTTCTGCCACACTTTTAAATGGGGTACACTATTACCGAGCTAAAATGATCCACCAACACTTATCAGGTCTGAAGCGATATGAACGAAAAAAACGCCCTGAGAACAGTATCCAGCCATCAGGATATCGATGCATTTCTGAAACAGGCGCAGCAACTGGCCACACCTGCGGCAGGTAACGCCCGGATTATCTTTGCACTGGATGCAACCGCCAGCCGCGAAAGAACCTGGGATCACGCCTGTCACCTTCAAAGCGAAATGTTTCTCGAAACAAAGGAGCTGGGCAAACTGGCGGTTCAGCTCTGCCATTATGGCGGTTTAAACAACTTCAGCGCCAGCGGCTGGCTGCAGGATACCAACAGCCTGCTCAACCGTATGAACAGCGTTAAGTGCCTCGGGGGTCATACACAGATCGCCCGCTTACTGGAGCACGCGCTGAAGCAGACCCGGCAACAGCCGGTTCAGGCGATTATCTTTATCGGAGACTGTGTTGAAGAGCCGGTGGATTTTCTCTGCCAGCTGTCAGGTCAGCTAGGCATTCATTCGACACCACTCTTTATCTTTCAGGAAGGCCGTGACATCACCGCTGCCCGAGCCTTCAAACAGATGGCGAAACTCTCTGGGGGTGCCTACTGCCGGTTTGATGACAACAGCGCCGCAACGCTGAAAGCATTGCTCAGTGCCGTAGCGGTGTATGCCACCGGTGGTCGCCGGGCTCTTCTGGAGTATGCAAAAAAAGGTAATCCAGACATACTTCAACTGACTCATCAGCTTAAATAACAAGGCAATCTTTTGAACCCTATTGTTCTTATTCTGCTCGGACTCATCCTGCTGGGCTGGCTTCTCTGGTCAGGCAGAAAATCACCGGCCGATCGGCGCAAAGCCAACATCATGCTGCTGCTCGGAGTCTGTTTCGCCGCACTTTTCTATCTGCTGGTTACCGGAAAGCTTAACTGGATTGGCGCGCTGCTGGCTCTGTCACTGCCTTTTGCCCGCCGTCTTCTCCCCCTGCTACCCTTTGTCGGTAAGCTGTTCAAACATTTCCAGAACAAACAACAAAGCAGCGACAACACCTCTGAAGTCAGCAGCCGTATTCTGAAAATGAGTCTCGACCATGAAACCGGTGCTCTCGAAGGAGAAGTGCTGGAAGGCCCGTTGCAAGGAAGAGATCTGGCCTCCCTGAGTGAAGCTGAGTTTATCGAATTACTGAACTATTGCCGCAAAAACGATTCGCAATCCGCCCGGTTACTTGAAACCTATCTGGATAAACGTTTTGGCGAGAGCTGGCGTGAAGATGATAAGGCTGAGGATGACACCAACAGTACAACCCAGAGTGTCCCGGACAAAGACAAAGCCTATCAGATTCTGGGACTGCAACCGGGTGCCTCAAAAGAGCAGATTATTGAAGCACATCGCCGACTGATGCAGAAACTCCATCCCGACCGGGGCGGCAGCGACTACCTCGCCGCAGAGATCAACCTGGCGAAAGATATTCTGCTACACGAATCAGACTGATTAAGGCTTATTTTCTGACCCGGTGGCTGGGCGACTACCCGGGTCCCCATCATTCACCATAATCTCATTCAATAGTTCAGCATCAATGTCCGCAGGCTGTATCTGAGCATCAGGCAATACTGATTCGGTCAATGTGGAGGAAGATTCACCGGGCAAGGAAGACTCCTCGACCACCGCCTCAGCCTCAGCCGTTGCTGGCACCGACTCTGCCGGTTTATTCTCAGGTTTAACTCTGATCATTAGCTGGCCCCCTTCCAGCCCGGAAGGCCGCCATAATCTGAACGCCGTGCCTAAGCTGACCAGGTGCTCAGACCCCGTTTGCAGAATCAACCGGCCATCAGGTTCCCGGACAAACAGCATCAGATATTCCTTTTGCATAGCATCACGCATACTGAAAACCAGTTTACCCGAATCAAGCTTCTGCCAGCGGCCCCGCTCCGTCACCGTCTTACCCTGAGAGTTCCGCGTTACCAGCTGAACGCGCTGATCCGCAGAAAGCTTAAACATGATCTGTGGTTTGCCTGGCGGCTGATACCAGTAATACCCCTTAATATCCCGGTTTAATGACCGTCCTTTCCGCGCACATCCGGAGTAAAGATGACCATAAAAACGCATCTCAGCGGTGAACGGCAACAGTGTTCCGGTGACTGAATCTGTACAGCGCTCCTGTATGATTTTTATCTGAAAGGGGTTATCCGAGACGAACCTCTGACGATAGAGGGCAACCACATCTCTGGCGTCCGCCGTATCATCATCGTCTATGACATCATCTGAGCCTGAGGGCGAATACTCCTGCCGGTTGCGTTTGGTTTTGGGTAACTTATCCGTTATTGAACTCTTATCCGCTTCAGGCTCAGCATTGACCGCAGTGTTATTGTCAGTATCTGCGCCCTTACTGCCCGCAGCAGATTGCTCTGCCTCGTTTTCTACACTGTTCTCTGCATCGGTCTCTGAATCAGTCTCTGCATCGGTCTCTCCGCTGGCGGTAGTATCGTTGTCGGCGTCTTTGCTATTGACCGTATAAAAGTTATAACTACCCGGAGGACTGGCGCTTTTCACCAGTATCTGCCTGGCTGTAATATCCGCCACCCAGACAGGCTTACTGCTGGCTGCCCGGTATTCCAGACCTTCGAGACTGAAATGACAGGTCTGACTGGTGCCACCAACAGTATCCAGTGTTTTTACCAGTAACTGATAATTCTGAGAAACATCAACAGCGCCCTGCAACTCAACATAAATAGGTTCCCTGCCAAGCGGCGTAAACTGATGATAGATATCGGCGATTTCATGCTCTACCGTTAAGTCCTGCACCGGCCACCAAAGTCGCTCATAGCAAGGCTGAAACCAGAAACTGCCCTCACTTTCAAGCAACACTCCCGAAAGTGACTGCAGCTTTTCCGGTAACGGAAAATACTGAGGCTTTTCAACAGCACACCCCCCCAGTGTCAGCATAATCATAAAAGCCTGTACAAAGGCACTCGTAAGAAAGATTTTTCGGCTCATCGGTCTGTGCAATCCATTGAAAACTAGCCATTGAAAACTAGACGTCCTTTGGCATACTCTGCCACGGCTTGTTCTTATAGTATTGGCCAGCCTGAAATATGACAATAAACTCTGATAAAATAACTGCCACTCTCAGGCAATCAGGAATAGCGACAGATGAAGCTGGCACGGTTTACTCATGCAGGTAAAGAACAGTTGGGCATCGTTATCGATGACCAGATAATCCCGATACCTGAAACAGTATTTGCAGGCTCGATGCCACAGCTGCTAAGCCAGCTGAAGACACTCAGAGAGCCACTGGAACAACTGCTGCAAACCCCTTCAGAACGCCTTAGCCTGAAGCAGATAACACTACAGGCTCCGATCGCCCATCCGGAAAAGTTTATCGGTGTTGGTCTCAACTATGCTGACCATGTTGCTGAAACCGGCCTCGAAACGCCCGGGTTCCCTACCCTGTTTAACAAACAGTCAAGCTGTGTCACTGACCCTGAAGCCCCCATTTACCGGCCCACTATATCGGACAAACTGGATTATGAAGGCGAACTTGCTCTGGTGATCGGCCAGTATTGCCGAAACGTCAGCGTCGAAGATGCGCCACAGGCTATTGCAGGATACACCATTGTAAACGACGTATCCGTGCGTGACTGGCAGATCAAATCCCCCACCTGGACGCTGGGAAAGTCATTCGATAGTCACGGTCCGATGGGACCCTGGATCGTTACTGCTGACAGCCTCAATCCACACAATCTCGAACTCAGAACCTGGGTCAATGATGAGCTTCGGCAACACTCTAATACACGCCATCTGATCTTCAATTGCTATCAGCTGGTTGCGACCCTGTCATCAGTCTGCACGCTTAAACCCGGCGATGTGATCGCAACCGGCACCTGTAGCGGCGTAGGTGTAAAAATGAAGCCAAGGGGATATATGAAACCCGGTGACAGGGTCACTATTGAGATTGAGGGAATTGGCCGCTTAAGCAACCCGGTTCAGCAGGAAGCGGAAGCAAACAGTTTTATCAGCCCGTATCCGCTGTCTTAAATCCATTACCCTATAAGCCTTTGTTTTTTATGAAATACTTAATCTTCAGCCAATTATAAGTCGCTTTTAAGAGACAATAATGCAAAATTAGTTCATACTAAAGCCGGTTACAGAGGGATATAAATACAGTAAGTACTTTGTTTTAAAAGCACTTTTCTTGTTTCGGTCTGGTAATTGCTTATTAAGGTTTAACAAGCAATTATTCCGGAGAGAGAGATGCGCAAAGCAACTGTACTACTATTAACCACCCTCACTGCAGTAATGGCTCAGGCCGAACCTGAACAATCATTTAAACGACTATCCAATAGTGAAGTGATTGAACATATTCGCTCAGCACTTCCTAAAGATAAAACGCCAGCCGAGAGAACCCGCTCACTTTCGATGTTCGAGTCTCTTGACAGGAATCGTGACAATGAAGTCTCGCTGACCGAGATGCGACGCCATCCGTCATTGGCAAACAGTTTTCACAAACTGGATATCAATAATGACGGCGTTTTAAACCGGGATGAGATTAAGCCACTGCAGGAAGAAGCCAAAGGGTTGCGGAACATTCTCAGTTTCACGTCGCTGAGAGTCATCTGATCACATTCACTGATTCAGGAACGTCGTACAATAAATAACTCAAATACCGGAAAGATCACTTCGCTGCAAACCCGATCTTTGATGCAGTTGGTAGTACTGGCGTTTTTTTTAGTCGTTGCTCCACTGGGCGTCCTTATATATCAGGCTACCGACTCTATGGTGACATTGTCTCGCCAGGGGCGCGAGCACGCCAGAGAAGCACTGGATTTTTTTAGTCGCAGCCAGCACCTTCGTGAACTGTCCGGTGACCTGGTGCGCTCAGCACGACAGTATGAAGTCCTGAAAAAGGCGGAAATAGAGGAACGCTTTCGTTCCCAGCTTTCGGAGTATAAAGAGCTGCTGCAACTACACCGCTTTCTGATTGATTCGGCTAATATCGACACGATCTTCGGGCTGATCACCCAGCTCGAAACGTTGCCTCTGGATAAAGCCGCCGGCGAAAAAGTCAGTCAACTGGTGCCGCTGACGCAGACACTCTATGACGATACCCGGAAAAAACTCGACCAGCGCCTGGAGTTTCTCAATGCCAAGGCGGAAGAACAGCAAAATCTTCTCTGGTTGCAAGCGGGCCTGCTCATCACGCTCTCGACCATTCTTATTCTGTTTTTCAGCATCCGTATTACTCAACCAGTAAAGCAGCTGATACTGCGAATAAAAGCGCTGGGCCATGGACAGCTGGACATGGCTGAACCTTTTAACGGTCCGAAAGAGTTTCTTGAGCTTAATCAGCAGTTAGAGTGGCTGGAAACCCATCTGCAACTGCTTGAACAGGAGAAACAGGCGTTTTTACGGCATATGTCGCATGAATTAAAAACACCGCTCACGACACTCAGAGAAGGCACAGATCTTCTGGCGGAGGAACTTGCCGGTCCCCTGACCTCAAATCAGCAAGAGATTATCTCACTGATGCAGGAGAACAGCCTGTCTTTACAATCGCTGATTGAACAGTTGCTTGATTACAACCGCTTGCAACACGGAGGCGAACATGAGTTACGTATGCAACCGGTGCTGCCGGTTATCAGAGAGTCTCTGGCGTCCCATCAGCTGTTACTCAGGCAGAAACAGATTCAGGTAACACTTCCCAGGCAGGATGCTGCCTGGGAAATCGATAAAGGATTGTTGCAGCGGGTTCTGAGCAATCTGATTTCTAACGCATCCGTTTACGGCAGTGAAAACGGTTTGCTGAAAATTACCCTGGCGGTAGAGGATGCTACCCTGAAAATTGAGGTTGGTAATACCGGTCCGGAAATACCGCAAAGTGATCTTGAACAACTGTTTGACCCCTTCTATCAGGGCGTCAACAAGCGCCAGGGGTCTGTGAAAGGCTCGGGTATAGGCTTAAGCATTGCCCGGGAAGCAATCAAAACGATGGGAGGTAACCTTGAGCTAAGTAAGAATCAGGATGGATTTGTTAGTTTTATAATCAATATACCCAGTCAAGGACATGCTACAGATGAATAAAGCGCTGTTAATCGTACTTACAGTTATTATCATCAGCGGCTGTCAGGTAAAGCAGCTGTTGCCGGCACCCGAAAACACCCCGGCATGCATCGCCGGTGACATGCATGAGTGGATGATACTTGAACAGCAGTATCAGCAATCAACTTCCAGCGATAAATCCGCCATGCTAAAGCAGGCAACCGCTGACAATCAGTTAATTATTCAGGCGATCTTACTCAGTCAGCCTGAAAATTCTACTGCCCAGTTAAAGCGATCCTTAAAGCTGTTTGAACAGCTCAATCTGGATGAAACCCCTCAATGTGATCCAGAGTTATACCTGCTGGTGCGCTATCAATATACGCAGGCTGTTATGACGTTACAACGGGCTCTGAATTACGCTGACCTTGAACGTAAAACGCTTACTGCCCAACGCAATAAGCTCAGGCAGCAAATAGAAGCATTGACTCGCATTGAGAATGACCTGTCTCGTTAGTCAGACAGAGAGGAGAATACATATGAAATCAACTCAGCAACGTATCCTTATTGTTGATGATGACCCAGGCATACTGAAGGTTCTTAGCTTACGTCTGAGTGCTTCAGGTTATCTGATCGATACCGCTAATTCCGGCGTTGAAGCCCTGAAGCGCATTAAACAGCAAACACCCGATCTTGTGCTGAGTGATCTGCGCATGGACGGTATGGATGGTATGGCACTGTTTGCCGCCATTCAGGAAGACCATCCTGCGCTGCCGGTGGTGATCATCACCGCACACGGCTCCATTCCCGATGCGGTGGAAGCCACACAGAAAGGTATTTTCGGTTTCCTGACCAAGCCTATCGATAAAGAACAGCTGCTCAGTACCATCAACTCAGCGCTGGATTCTGTACACGCGCAGGATGACAGCTGGCGCAGTGCTATTGTCACCCAGAGTCCGCTGATGGATGAACGACTAAGTCAGGCTGAACGGGTAGCAAAATCCAATGTCAGTGTTCTGATCACCGGCCCCAGCGGAACCGGTAAAGAGCTGATGGCAAAGGCGATTCACAATGCCAGCGACCGGCACAGCAAACCGTTTGTCGCCATCAATTGCGGCGCGTTGCCAGAACAACTGCTGGAATCGGAACTGTTTGGTCATGCTAAAGGTGCCTTTACCGGCGCGGTGACGCAACACGAAGGGCTATTTCAGTCCGCTGAAGGGGGGACGCTGTTCCTGGACGAAATTGGCGATATGCCGACGACATTACAGGTTAAGCTGCTGCGAGCGATTCAGGAACGTACCGTTCGTCCGGTAGGCTCCACCCGCTCTGTCGATGTTGATGTCCGGGTGATCTCGGCGACCCATCGCAACCTTGAAATGGCCATGGAAGATGGCGAGTTCCGCGAAGACCTCTACTACCGGCTCAACGTGGTAAATCTGGATCTTCCGCCGCTGCGTGAACGTCCCGAAGACATTCCATTGCTGGCACGCTATTTTGTCGAACAATCCGCCAAACGGCATAACCCTAAGGTCAAAGGGATCTCCCCGGGAGCCCTGCATATTCTTGCTCAGGCGGCGTGGCCCGGCAACGTTCGCCAACTTGAAAACGTGGTCGAACAAACTGTCGCCCTGTCAAGTGCACCGATCATCAGTGAAGGTCTGGTCAGTCAGGCGATTGCCAATCAGGACCGGGTGATTCCATCCTTTAATGAAGCCAGATCCAGCTTTGAAAGAAGCTATCTGACCAAGGTGATGCATATCACCGCAGGCAATGTCACACAGGCGGCTAAGATAGCTCAACGAAACCGGACAGACTTCTATAAGCTGCTGAACAAGCACAATTTAGAAGCATCCCAGTTTAAGCCTGGACGCAAAGCTCATGAATATATAGATCACAAAAAAGCCGGATAACTCATCCGGCAACAGCTAAAAGGCCATCATCGATGGCCTTTTTTGCAGAACAAGACAGCAATAAACCGTTAGCCACTGAATGTCTGAACCGGCTAGCGACCAATGTCTGCCATTGATCCGTTGGTCAACTGCAACAGATCCGCCGCACTTAACTCAATTTCCAATCCCCGTTTCCCGGCACTGACAAAGATCGTGTCAAACTGACCGGCAGATTCATCCACCAGGGTGGGCAACCGTTTTTTCTGTCCCAGCGGACTGATCCCGCCCACCAGATAACCACTGCTGCGTTGCGCCTGTTGCGGGTCGGCCATGGTTAGTTTTTTGGTTTTCAGGGCACTGGCTGCGGCCTTAAGATTAAGCTGCCCCGATACCGGCACCACTGCAACGGCCAGTTGCCGGTTATCACCATTCAGCGCAACCATCAGGGTTTTAAACACCTGCTCGGGTCTGATATTGAGAGCTGCCGCAGCTTCCTCACCATAAGACTCACTGCCGGGGTCATGCTTGTACTCATGTACGGCAAAGTTAATTTTCATTTTTTTGGCAAGCTGGATAGCCGGGGTCATGACTCGCTCTCTATTTACTCAGATGTTGTTCCAGAAACAGAATCCATTATATCAATGACATCGATAACGGTGGCATCACCTTCAAGCACTCTGATGATTTTATTACCGATGCGACGGTTTTCTTCACCGGCAATCCGCCCGATGGCCCTGTCCAGGTCATCCGGTAAGCGCTCGGACTGTCGATAAATATCGCGGTCAAGCCGATCACCCGGAACAATCTTCTTCTCCCAGCCCGGGGGCAGATCACCGCCACGCTGCAGCTTCTTCTCTAAGCCATAAGGTAGCGACTTTTGTTTCTCTTGTTGTGCATGCTTCTGATGATCTTTACCTCGGCTGCCCGTCTGCCACCCTCTGTCGTCATTCTGTTGATGTTGGCGGTAATAGTTGCGAATCTGATTTCGCTCTTCATTGCTATACCGTCGGTGACGTACCGGTTGCTCACGGTTTCGCTCTTCAACGGCATTAACCTGCCGCTGATTGCCTGCCGCCGCATGCTCATCCTTTTTCGCCGAAACGGAAGAGGATGCAGTCGCTACACTCATGGTCAGCAGAACACTCAGTAATGGAGTAATACGCATATTGAAAATTTTCCTGGGTATCGATACGGGTTATCTTCATGCCTTTAAGGCTGGGGATACAAACCGTCCCCTGTTGCAAAGAGAAAGTCAGTTATCCATTATTTTAGCGTATTTAAGCCCAGCCGACCTGTTTGCCAGTGATGCCGTTGTAACATCTGTACTGGGTGAAATCCCGACAGAGACACGCTCAGGGGGATGACCTCAACGGTCTGAGAACGTCTTCAAGACCATTCAGCTTAACCTCATAGAGAATTTGCAGCAGAATACCGATCTCACCTTCCGGGAAGCCCTTGCCCGCAAACCACACCAGATAGGGTTCTGGGAGGTCAACCAGTACCAGGCCTTTATACTTACCAAACGGCATTTTCATATTGGCCAGTTTTTGCAGTCTTTCCGGGGTTATCTCCATCGTGGTCTCGTCTGTGCAGTGAAATTTCAGAAGGTTGCAACAGGACGCACTATACAGCAAAAACTCATCAAATATTTCCCATCCCCTATGGCACGCGTTACCCTCTACCGAATATATTCTGTCATCATCAATGCCATCGAATAACGGCTGTGAATACAGCTATCAAATCAGGAGCATCGGGCATGTCATCGGCACATCCTCACTCACAACCATCTCAGGCTCAGCTTTGCCAGATATCGGTTTATCCCATTAAATCAACGGCGCCGGTAGATCTCAGTCGCAGCGCAGTGACCGCTACCGGTCTCGCATTTGACCGACAGTTTGTGCTCTGCGATGAAAACGGCAAGTTCATAACTGCCCGTACCTGCCCTCAACTGCTGGCGGTCAGAACAGCGCTGTTACAGAATGGCGTGGTAATTTCAGCGCCAGAATCGCCATCGCTGACCCTTGAATATGCTGACTTCAGTCACCGCTATGACCCCATATCGGTCTGGAAAGATAACATCAACGCGCTTTACTGCGGTCAACAGGCAGAACAGTGGTTCAGCCTCTATTTACAGAAACCCTGCAAACTCTATTTCTTTGGCCCGCAATCACAGCGTCCGGTCAGTCGTAAACCTGACAATCAGGTCGCTTTTGCCGATGGCTATCCACTGTTACTGATCTCCCGGGGATCACTGGATGATCTGAATAAGCGCTGTAAAAGCACGGTGCTGATGACACAGATGCGACCGAATCTGGTTGTCGGGCAGTGCGATGCCTATGCCGAAGACAGCTGGAAACGAATTAAAATTGGCGAAGTCGAGTTCGAGGTTGTTAAACCCTGCGGCCGCTGCATTCTCACCACAACGGATCCGCAAACCCTGCAACGAAACCCGGACAGGGAACCCCTGAGTGTGCTGAAACGCTATCGAAAAGGCAGTGATGGAGAAGCCCACTTCGGACAAAACCTGATCGCACTAAACCATGGCATCATCAGCCTGAACGACAGTGTAGAGATACTGGAAACCAGTCAGCCAGAAATATATCCCGCTGACTAAGCAATAGCCCTGTTATTCAGATTGCAACAGCCTGATCAGCTCATCACTGATCAGGCTGTTAATGCTGCCCGCTCCCTCCTGCAACTGTTCCCGTGCCTTTTCAGAACCTTTCAGCTGAAGTTCAACACCCGCCGCTGAAAGACCACGCAGCATAACCGCAGCATGTGTACCGCTAACCTTATCGCGATTATGACCCAGGCGTTGCAGCCGCAATCCGAATTTCTGCCAGAAACAGCACAGCTCAACGGTTGCCCCAAAACTGGTGCCTAACCAGTCAATATCAGTACTGCCCTGCTCTACCGCCTGTAACAGATCACTGCCTATCCCCTGCCGCTGTAACTGCGGATGAACCGCGATACGCATTACCCGCAATCCACGGCAACGGGCCGCTTCAGGAATATGACAATGAGCCAGCAAAGTCTGTGGGATCAGCTGCCCTTTGGGACGCCGGGTACCCTGCGCAATCGCCTGAGCCAGTTCCGGCTCTATCGGCCCCTCATAGGCAAGTAATGCTGTCGCCACCAGCACAGGTGTCCCCGCCTGCTGTGCAAATCCGGCCCAGATTTCAACATTAGGGCTGTCCAGCAGAATTCGCAGATCGCCAGGCGTCGTCCGGTAGTGTGCAAGAATCAAAAGACCAAATAACTGTTTAAGCATGGATGTATCAGCAACCAGCAGATCGCGGTCTAGCTTTCGGTAACTCACCGTCATCGATGCTGACGGCTCCATCGTCAGCACAGCAGGCTCCGCATCCAGCAATAAAGCCTGATAACTAAAGCGTTCGAGAGGATCACCCGCAGCCCAGCGCACAGGCTGCTGCATACGCAGCAACTGCCACTCAGGCACCTTGCGATCAAGATAGGGTAAAAAACGCACGGCAAAGCCCTGTCCGGTACCCTCGTAGCCATGCAGAGTGGAAGCGAAAATAACCCGGGGGTATTGCAAAAAATGTAATAGAAGCGGTGCAGGGATTGCTGCAGCCTCATCAACAAGTAGCAAGTCAGCATCCGGCAGTTGTTGCAACAACTGATCAGGCAGCATAAAGCGCAACCGGCTTTGTCCCAGCGACCAGCAATCTTTACGACACACCAGGCGCTCTGCGGGTAACAAAGACACCAGCATCGCTATAACAGCCTGTACGGCTCCCCGGGAAGGTGCCGTGAGAATAATATCGACACCCTTGCCAGAGTTCACAGCCGTTTTCGCAGCTGTATCCTCAAGTGCTGCCCCGTCATTCATCAACAGCGCTGAGAGAATCCCCAACGCGGCACTTTTACCCCGCCCCCGATCAGCGGTAAGCACCCGAACCGCCCGCGGTTGTTGCATACTATCCAGGCAGTGGTTAACCACCTGTTGCTGATCTGCTGTTCTGAAGGGGGCGGCAAGCATTGCAGGTTCCACCTTAGTCTGGGCACCCTGAAGCTGATGTGCAACCCCGGAAAGGTCCGGCCAGGGTTCATTCTCAACGAAGTGGATCAGATCACAATCGCTGGCAATAGTGCGCTGCAGGTGGCGAATAAAGCGCCGCCCAACATCCGCTGGACTGAACGGCTGCACGGCGATGTGGTGATACTCCGGATCATTAAACGCCTGCCACTGTGATAACGCAGGCGTCATCAGCACAAACAGGCCTCCGGCCACCAGCGTTCCGACAACCTGACCAAAACCATTCGGATTAAACCCACTCCAGCAGTCAAAAACGATATAATCACTCTCCTGACCGAGCAACTGATGAGTCTGTCTAGCACTTACCGGCTTAAGTGATGCAGGCGGCCTCAGGCCGACACCAGGCTCACCGATCCACAGCCCCCGGGCTTGCATATCTATCAGAGGTAAAATCTGTTGCTGACACCACTCCCGCCCACCACTGAGCACCACCAGCTGCCGGTATCCTCTGCGGCGAGCAAGCCTCAACAACGTCTCAATCTTTTCATCAACCGGGTATATGCTGCTCACTGTGCTACCTTTCATGTCACCAGGATTGAATTTTACACACTACCTGTGTCAGGGTATAAGGAAATAGGGAGAAAACTGAATGGAGGCAATATCACTACAATGACAATACAACTCTGGCCTTTAAGAGCGCAGGTATAACCGATGCGCTCTGACTTATGCCTTGTTATGGATCAGGCTAACTATAACAGCCAGGCAATGGTTTTTGACCGCTCTGGCAACTGCCTGAGCCGGGGAAAGGTGCAGGTTAAAACCCAGTACACGCCCCCCAACCGGGTTGAGCAGCGACCTCAGGATGTTCTTATTTCACTGAAACGGGCTGCGCTGGAAGCTATCAGCAACCTGAAACGCAAAGACCGCTTAAACCTGAGAACCGCAGCTCTGATCACACAGCGCTCGAGTATGCTCTGCTGGGATGCGGACAACGGCCAGCCGCTGACCCCCGTGATAAGCGGACAGGATCGGCGAGGGCTTCATTACATCGATGAACTGATGCCCCTGGCAAGTATGGTGCGGCAACTCACAGGCATGTACCCCAATGCCCACCTGCCGGCCTCCAAATTACGCTGGTGCATGGAACATACAGCGTTCAATACAGCCAAACACCGGGTTCGCGGAGGCCCCGCTGCCGGCTGGCTTATTAAACAGCTACTCCATGAAAACCCCAATCTGGTTGATGGCGTCACCGCCGCCAGGACGATGCTCTATTCACTCAAAGACCGGGACTGGCATCCGGAACTACTGGACCTGTTTCAGCTGCCGGACTCATTAATGCCGAAGATTCGTCCCAATAAGTTTGACTTTGGCATACTCAAACTGCCCGGTTTTAATCTGCCTCTGAGTTTTGTCAGTAGTAGAGAGGCCTGCGCCCTGTTCGCATTTGGTGAACCCTCTCAGGACAATCTGTTTATCAACCTGGGCAGCGACGGTTTTATGAACCGGGTTCTCACGGAACGCGGGCTGCACCCACAGGAGAGGATTCTGCACCAGTTAATTCTCTCCAACAAACAGCCGCTTTACAGTGCTGAAGCCACCATAAATGGAGCAGAAAAAGCATTGCAGTGGGCCTTTGATATCTGTCGCCCGGAATCAAAAAATATTGATCAATGGGCCGCTCAGTACCCGGATCCACCGCTGTTTATGAACATGGTAGGAGGCGTTGGCTCACCGTTCTGGCAACCACTGGACCGCTCCTGCTGGGTGAACGACCGCGACGACGACCCCAGAGCCCGGATGGTGGCTGTCATGGAAAGCATTATTTTCCTGATCGTTCGTAATATCAAAGCGATGTCATCGCTGCCGCCGGCCAGACAGATTATCATCGCTGGCGACATCAGCCAGCTTAACTCCCTATGCCAGGGCATTGCCGATCTCAGCGGTTTGCCGGTGTTGCGCTATCCACAGAACGATATCAGCGCGCTGGGGGCCGCCTGGCAAACACTTCCCAGCAGTGTCCGCAATATGGAGGCAGAAACAACCTTCAGCCCAGCCCCCAACCCCGCATTGGCAGAACGCTATCCATTGTGGCTGGAAGTATTTAACAAACACCTCAGTTCACTCAGCGGTTAGCGGCTAACATCGAACGGCCCCTCTTTTGCAAAAATAATCGCATAGAGAAACAAGCCAGGCATTAACAGGATGATGGGCGCGACTGCGCGAAAAAAAAGCCTGCAGGTAGCAGGCTTAGTTAACTGAGCTAATTGGACAAGATGAAGCTAGTTGGACAGGATCACCGGTATATCACTGGGGTCCTCGGTACGGGCGCGCACCAGTCCGCCACCATTTTGTATCGCTTCATTCAAAGCGGCATCGGTATGCTGCAAAATCGCCTCCGCAGTCAGCTGCGCAGAAGGCTGCATTGTACTGGTACCAATACTGACACTTAACCGATGTCCGGCCAGTTCAATGTTGTGGATATCACGACAGAGACGATCGGCCAATACCGGCGACTGCTCGTTAGTTGCCGGCAACACTACCGCAAAGCGGCTGGAGTCTATCCGTGCGGCCAGATCCCCCGGACGTGAAATAGCCTGTTTGAGCACCTCTGCCACCAAACCTGCCTGCTGGTCACTAAAGTTTTCCGGTAGTTGCTGCGCATCAATTTTATCGATCTCAAGCAGCATCAGTGTCAGTGGGCTGAACTCCCGGACTGCACGACGACACTCAGTCGACAGTACCTGATTAAAGTGCCGCTCGTTCGCCAATCCGGTGAGTTCATCAGTCAGGGTCACCGATGCGAGTTTTTCCTGAGTTTGTTTCAGTTCAAGCTCTTTATGCTCCAGGGCTTTATGCAACTGCCGGACCCGCAGCGCCATACCCGACGACATGCCCAGCACCATAAAAGTCAGGATGCCACCCATCAACGCGATAAACAGAGGAAGATAGGTGTGATGACGGTCAACAAGCGGATTCGCCAGTTGGTAGAACTCTTCTCTGGTCAGCGTCTTCTGCGGGCCATACACAGACCAGAGCGTATCGACATCGTTAGCCTCACCCGCCAAAACATAATCGACATCATCAATACGGTGTTCAACGGCCAGTCTGATCGCCTGCACAACGACACGCTCTTCATAAGAACGGATGCCGATAAACAGAGCGGCAAAAACCATCATTGAAATCACCAGCGTCATAATGGTTTGAACCCGTTTGCGGGTCTCAGTCCGCCTGGAACCTATCACTTTGCTATTCCTTAATCACACCCATGTTTATGTTTAGTAGATACTTTTTTGCGGTTTGATGCAAATATCTACTGCCCATAACGTTTATGTGGCTGATTCAAATAAGCTAACTCTTCCGGTGTGGATGGCCGGCCAAGAATCTTATTACGATAGGGAAACCGGCCGAAGCGGACAATCAGATTGCGGTGCTCATGGGCAAAATCAAGCGCGTTGTCGATATGATGACGCAACTCCCGGGGAGTAGCACACAGCATACCCTCAATCTGTGCGACACACAGGTTCTGGGCACTGATATCTTCAGCATGTTCCAGGGGCATATAAAAAAATAACTTTTCGCTGCCTTCGAGGGCGGTATCATGTCCGATCTTAATGCCTTCGCGGCACAGTTGCTCTGCACGGACATCTCCGGAAAAGGCATCCGCCGATCCCCGATAAATGCTTCGGGTAAACTGATCTAAAAGGATAATCAGAGCCAGCCGACCACGGGGTTGTCCGGCCCAGTCATCCAGTTGCCCCCAGATCGCCTGTCGAACCTGATGGCCAAACAGCTCGGCAAGTTGCCGGTCCATCGCCTCATCACCAAACCACCAGAGCGTCTTTCGGTTGGTGACAGGAAACCCCTGTTCCAATGTTCCAAACCAGAATTGCAGGATCTCTTCAATCTGCTCAGTCATAGAAAAACTCCATTAAGCACCGCGAACGACCGTCATTATAGAAGAGAAGCGCAAACTGCGCTCTGACCTTCAGGGCTATCACCTGTGATCACTATCAAACAATTTAACTTTTATATCGACAGATTCTGTTTTAGTCTGAACCTTAGGAAAATAGACAACTCTTTTTATTAATCACTGCAAAAGTCTGGCCATCCTTTCTAACGGGGGAACAATGCGGAACTTTCTGATTTTAATCATACTGGCAGCGGCCGGTGTTGCTGGCTATCTCTATTTCAACAAGAACCAGCCGGAACAGACCACCGAGACTGCACAGGTGAAACAGGACGAGCTGTCAAAAATCGCAGAGCAGCGTCAAGCAGAAAAAGCGGAGGCGCAGCGACATATTGATAATGTAACCGCTGCACCGGAAACAGCGATTGATATCGAAAAAGCAAACAACTTCGTCACCGAGGACCAGTTACTCCAACTACCCACGGACCTGGCGACGGCCATAGCGACAACCATTGCAGTCAGCGATGGTAATGCTACAACTTACGGTATCCAGCTGGAAAAAATCGGCAGCGCTGTACATCCGCAGCACGAAGAGGTGCCAGCCAGCAAGCTGCCACAAGCCGATCAGATCAGACTTAAAGAGTTGCTCAACAACCCTGATAATCCCGCTGGCACACTCTTCTATATTCACGGCGTCAGCAGTTCCGACCAGCAAGGACTTTGGGGGATCATTCAACATGGCCTGATTGATACCTTTGCTGAGGGAATACAGTTGAAATCCCAGCTGATCAGCGCCGACATCCCCCAGCAGGCAGATGAACGACTGCCCAATAGCACCAGTTCATTCCTGGGTTCTATACTGGATAAAAAAGTTAAAGATACCTACGTGTACAACTACCATAAAGGGATTCTCGGACGAAACCCGAACATTATCACCCCCGGTCAGGAACTGATCGTTGTCACGTTCAATCCGGATGAGCTGATAGAGATCTACACTCATTTCGCCCATCAATAAAGACAATAAAGACAGGAGTCATACATGATCGATCTCTACACCTGGGGCACACCCAACGGCCGCAAGATATCTATTATGCTGGAAGCAACGAACCTCCCGTATATCGTTCATCCGATCAATATTCAGTCCGGCGATCAGTTTAAATCTGACTTTCTGGCCATTAGCCCAAACAATAAAATTCCAGCCATTACCGACGATGAAGGCCCCGGCGGAGACCCGATTCAGCTGTTCGAAAGCGGTGCTATTCTTATCTATCTCGCAGAAAAAACAGGTAACTTCATTCCATCAGACCCGCTGAAAAGACTGGAATGCTTACAATGGCTGATGTGGCAAATGGGGGGCTTTGGTCCCATGCTCGGCCAGGCCCATCATTTCAACCGCTTTGCCAACGACAAAATTCCCTATGCGATCAATCGCTATAAAGATGAGAGCCAGCGTCTCTGGGGCGTGCTGAATAAACAGCTCGATGGGCATGCATTCATTGTTGATCTGGAACTCAGTATCGCCGATTTTGCCATCTACCCATGGGCTTGCCGCTATGAGTGGCAGGAAATAGACCTGGAAACGTTCCCCAACGTGAAAGCCTGGATGGAGCGAATGGCTAACATCGAGTTTGTCCAGCGCGGCATGTCGGTGCCTTAACCGCGTTTTAAACCGTGAACACGATGATATTAACGTCTGCGCTTCTCAGCACTCCACGCCGAAACGACGCAGCTGCCGGGGAAGCAGCTCGTCCAGATCATTAAGATCGCCCTCCTGCAACTCAAGAACATCAAGATTATTCGCCTCATAGAATGCTTTTTTATACATCTTGGTGGCCAGATAAGAAGGATCGTTTTCACTCCCCCAAAACTCAATATAGAGACCCGCCTGCGGCAGATAAAAGTCCGCACGGGCGGACTCACTGACAGGTAAGGCTTTATCACAGGCATGGACAATACCGGCAAGGTACAGCCAATTGTCGATCTTCACCTCCGCCACCGAACGCAACAGATGGCCATCCATCGCACAGCAGCCATGATAATCCTGAGGCGTTGCCGGGTGCTGGTTAAACTGGGTCAGGCTACGCTTGAACACTGTGTTTTCAGGCAGGTTTTTGGGCCATGAAACATAGGGGATAGCCGTATGCGCATCCTCTTTCTGAATCCCCCCCTGAGCCTGACCACCTGGCGTCAACTGCCAGCCTTTTAGCCGGGGCTTAATCCAGCCAAGCTCAGCCAGTAGCTGATTGATCCGCACAGCCGTAAGGCCCGTTTTTAAACCCAGACCTTTTGCGCCGGTGTAGTTGTCTTCCGCATTAACCAGCGCCCGGTGCGCAACAACAGTTTCAGGCCAGACAATGTAACGTCCATAACGATCACTATCGCGATAACTGCCCTGTTCAAACTCCCCTTTGGCGGTTAGTTGCCATTGATCCTGCTCACGCCGGATCCAGCCCAGCGCTTCAAGCTCAGCAAACATCTGACGACTGCTCTTACCCAGCGTTTTCGCCAGCATCGAAGTCGAAATTTTATTACTCTCGTTGGTCATTGCCACGGCTCTACTAACACATCTCTCTACTCAGGCAGAGTTCCAGTTCATATCCATCAGCGATGATACTGTGATAATTGTGGCGGCGGGTCAAAGTTTTTTCACCCTGCGCAGAGGCGAAAAAGGTTTATCAGATCTTTCAGCAAACGCGAGAACTTATCACGGAACTTATCACGACGTGGATAAACTAACGGCTTGAAGATAAGACATTTGTCAGGACCAGAACAGGCCACTCTCCAGTCTTACAAAATGATTATTTTTTTATGACAGAATCGCTTGCAATAAAATCTGAAAAGGGCATTCTGTAAGTGTGACATCAAGCATAGTTTGCAGTAAGGGTTACATCATGAACATCAATATCACTAACAGAAATGACAAAGTTTCTCCTGCATTACGAGAAAAGATTGAAGCCTGGTTAGAGGAGAGTCAGAGACGCTACAACGTTATCACCAGTGCCCAGGTCACTATTGAAAAAAGCAATGGTAAAGAGGAGGTTGTTGAGGCCACCGTACACGCCACTGGTAAAGACTTGTTTGCAAAAGCCAGTGATGAAAATCTGTTTGCTGCACTGGATGCCCTGGCGCATAAAATTGATAAACAGCTGGCAAAAATACGTGATATTCAAACCAACAAAAAAGGCTCAGGCGTCCCGGTGATGGCTGAACCTGAAGAAGAGATTGCCGAAGAGGAATAACCTCTGCGCCAACGAAAAAAAGGCTGAACACTGTTCAGCCTTTTTTTGTGCTGATTTTGCGCTAAGCAAAACAGCCATGACAAAGATGACCAGTAAAGGTCATCGCATGCTATATCACTATTAGCGGGCTATTTAACCGGATTAAGAAAGCGTTTTGCTATCCAGCCTGACACAGGAGAGCCGCCCTGCTGAAAGTGTATATTCATCCAACCGTCCTGACGGTCTGACACCTCCACCTGCTGCGGAGCACTCACCTGCCCCACTACCCGATAAGAGGTTCCAGGGCCTGCCCGAAAGTTAACATGACTCCCGCTGACGCTAAACTGACCAGCAGAGAGACCTGCCTTTGTCTGGGTGACACTGGAGGCTACAGTTTGTGTTTGCGGGGCCTTTGCGACTGATCTGAGAAAACGTCCGGCGGTCCAGGCTTCAGAAACATTACCCGACGCATTCAGAAAACCGACTTTGACCCAGTCTCCCTTGCGCTGCAATTCAGTGACCTGCTGATCGCGGCTGAGACTACCCACGACAGCATAGTTTCCACCGGGACCTTTGCGTAACCGGAGACTATTCACCGTCACTGTATGCGTATACCCCGCAATCTGCGGATGACTTTGCCCCTGTTGCTGAGCCGTCAGACTGTCACTTCGCATCCAACCTTTCAGGGGCTGCCTGTCGGCTGACAAAAAGAAAACCCGTGACCAGTCCCCTTTTTTATCAATCTCGAGTAATACATTCCCCTTAGTCAGGCGAGTCACTAACTGACTGCTACCAGGCGCTGAGTAAACCCCGGCATCCTGTTTGACCACAAAGTAATCAAATGCCAGAGCCGTGGTTGAAACTAAGCTCAGTAATACCAGCGACACCGGCTTTAAAAAACGGGGCTTTGGCAAAACAGAACTTAAAGAAAACCGTGATGAAGAACCGGGCTTAAACAAAATCAGTTCTAACAATAGTTGCTTGATAATAGTTGCCTTCACGTCGTTCAATCCTTCGAAATTAACTCTACAGGCTCAATCATAACAACTGTTAGCAGAGTCGCAAACGGAAACACCTGCACAGTAACGCCGTTACGGACAGTTTAGTGAAAATCTGGCTTTCAAGCCCTATTAATCATCGCCATCCTGGGAAACGATTCTATACACTCCGGACCCAACCCAGTTTGGTGATAGTTGTGCTCTCGGATAACCATAAAGCGTCTATAATTTATTATAGCGCTATCGTACGATAGCTCTGCCTGATACAGCCACTTAAGGAGTCATCGATGGCGCAGGATATACTCATGGCTCGCCAGCCAATTTTCGATGCGAAACTCAATGTTGTTGCCTATGAATTACTCTACAGAGATAAAAAGTGTCAGACATCCAGCCACATAACTGATGGTAACAGCGCCACCTCACAAGTACTCCTGAACTATTACACCAGTATCTGCGAAGCTGGTACATTGACGACACTACCTGTGTTTATCAATCTCACCAAAGAGATGCTGGAGTCCGATCGCATTCCAGAGATCTCCCGCAAACATATCGTGTTGGAAATCCTTGAGGGAATGGAGGTTGATGACTGTCTGATTTCGAGTATTCAGCGTTATATCAAGGCCGGTTACCGTATGGCCCTGGATGATTTTATCTACAGTCCTGAGTACGACCCTATCCTACGTATGGTGCACATCGTCAAGCTCGACGTGCTGCAACTCAGTGATGCTGAACTGGTACAGCATACTAAACTTCTTAAGCCCTTTAATGTCACCCTTCTGGCGGAAAAAATTGAGTCATTAGAGGAGTTCCATCGCTGTAAAGAACTCGGTTTTAAACTCTTTCAGGGATTTTTCCTGTGCAAACCCCAGATCATTGCAGGCCGACAGCTAAGCTCAAGCGAGATGGTAATGATCGAGCTGATGTCACTGTTAGCCGACCCGGGCGTGACAACCGCTGCGATAGAGGGGGTGGTTAAACGCGATCCCCAGTTAACCTATAAAATTCTTCGCATCGTCAATTCTCCGGTTTTCAACCTGATCAGAAAAATTGAGAGTCTTGAGGAAGCCGTCATTCTGCTGGGCATTACTGAGATCAAACGCTGGTGTGCACTGATCGCCTTCTCCGGTGAAACAGGAAAGCCGGACGAACTCACCCGCCACACACTTATCCGCGCCAGAATGTGCGAACTGATTTCAGCAAACGACACCCGGCTGTCTGAATCAAGCGCCTTCATGATGGGCACATTCGCAGGCCTTGATGCACTGCTGGATACCCCTAAAGAGGAGATTCTTAAACAAGTGGTACTCAGCGATCCGCTGGTCGCGGCAATACAGTTCGGTACCGGAGAATATGGCGAGCTGCTGACGATGGTTGATAACTATATTATGGGGGAGTGGGACTTTCTTCCTGAACGTTACACAGCCGAGCTCCTTAACCAGGCCTATATTGAAAGCATCAACTGGGTTGAAGAAACGATGCAGAAAATATACTAAACACCGACCACGTGCCCCGATCACACAAGACAGCGGCAGTTGATGGCTGACTGTGCCCAAACATAGAAAAATATCTGATAATAATTTTTTATCAGATAGGTAAACGATTATTCATTAGACAGCTACCAGGCATAGCGCCACAATAATCTGAACAATTAATAATAGTTACGACTTTTCGGGAGTACGATAAATACCATGAGCACCATGATGCCGCTGGACCAATTTCAGCAACTACGTCACGTCGACGCTATCGTTGAAAAAGCTGCAGATAGCTGGTGGGTTTACCGTCGTACTATCGGATATAATGGCGCTTTAAGTTCAACTGCCCGGGTGGTGTTTTTTGGCCGCACGAGAGCACAGGTTGAGCAGTGGATGGCTGCTCAGTAATCACTGGATAATTCACTGATTTCTGAGCATCTGCTGATATTCAGTTACCCGGCTGGACAGTGATCCTGAACAGCCCCCTACCCCAGCCATTCGGGCACTTTTCCCGGCGCTCTGTTGATAACTTTGCGCCAGTAACATGCTGTAAGCGTCTGCGCTAATAGCTTACAGTACAATTTAATATCACCTGACAATCGTTTCACAACGCTTCATTGACAGGTTCCCTTTCCGGCCTGGTTTTCCGCAGAAAACTACAACGCCAGGAAGCTTTACATAATCGCCGCCAAGCGGCCCGCAAACTAAGGCTTAACCGATGAAAAAAGAGATGACTCCTTTTGAGCTCCGCCAGCAGATTCGCAGCGGTGAATTTACCAGCAATACATCCGGCTATGGTCAGGGATTCGTCCAGGGTAACCTGGCGATTTTGCCTAAAGAGTGGGCCAACGACTTTCTCATGTTCTGCCAGAAAAACCCAAGGCCCTGTCCTGTCGTAGGCATATCCAGCGGGCCTGGCGAGTTTATGCTGTCCGATCTTGGGGAAGATATCGATATCCGCAGTGATGTCCCTAAATACCGCATCTATGAAAAAGGCATACTGACCAAAGAAGTCACCGATCTCAAGCCATACTGGCGTGATGACTTAGTCACCTTCGTCCTGGGCTGCTCCTTCTCCTTTGAAGAGGCTTTGATTGCCGATGGTCTGGAAGTTCGCAACATCACCGAGGGCGTCAACGTCCCGATGTATCGTACCAATATCGAATGTAAAAGTGCGGGCCGCTTCAGCGGTACCACCGTCGTCAGTATGCGCCCGATGAAAGCGGCCGATGCCATCCGTGCTGTGCAGATCTGTACCCGGTTCCCATCGGTACACGGCGCACCTCTGCATCTGGGTGACCCTGCTCAGATCGGCATAAAAGATATCAACACGCCGGACTTTGGCGATGCCGTCACCATTAACGAGGGCGAGCTGCCGGTATTCTGGGCTTGTGGTGTAACCCCTCAGGTAGCTATCGAACAGGCAAAACCGGATTTATGCATCACCCACAGCCCTGGGCACATGCTGATCACTGACCTGCCTAACAGTCGTCTGGCTATATTATAAGAGGAGAGCTGAATATGTCTTTGCGTCTTAATTGCGATCTGGGCGAAAGTTTTGGTTCCTGGAAGATGGGTCTGGATGAAGCGGTGATGCCGCACATCGACCAGGCCAACATCGCCTGCGGGTTTCACGCTGGCGACCCTCTGGTATTACAGAAAACCCTGACTCTGGCGAAAGCGAATGATGTCACTATTGGGGCACACCCTGGCTATCCCGATCTGGTCGGTTTTGGTCGTCGCAGCCTCAAAGCCTCTGCCGCTGAACTCAAAGCGATGGTGCATTACCAGATTGCCGCGATTGATGGTATGGCCCAGACCCAGGGACTGACGCTGACTTACGTCAAACCCCATGGTGCAATGTACAACGATATGATGGCTGATGCAGCGATTCGCGCAACCATTATGCAAGCGGTGGCAGACTATCACCGGCCACTGGTACTGATGCTGCAAAGCACACCTCAGGCAGAACAACACCAACAGGAAGCTGACAGCATCGGCCTGGAACTCTGGTTTGAGATCTTCGCTGACCGTTGCTATGACGATGATGGCAAACTGCTCGCCCGCACCCAGCCCGGCGCAGTGCATAGCAAAGAGAAGATGCTGGCACAGGTTAAGCAACTGAAAGAACAGGGAACCGTCACTACGGTCAGTGGCGAAACGCTGACGCTTCGCGCTGATACCCTCTGTGTTCACGGTGATAATATGGACGGCGTTAACGCCATCCAGGAAATTCGCGGGTTGATCAGCCAATGAATACTTCAGCCAATCATTTCCGTATCGAGGTCGCTGGCGAAAATGCATTGATTGTCTATTTCGGTGAGAGAACGGATCCCCGGGTGTCTGCTCAGGTACAACAGGCCGTTACCTTTCTGGAAACTGAGCTGAGCGGCAAGCTGATCGATATGGTGCCCTCCTATGCCTCACTGCTGGTGATCTACGATCAGCTGGCCACCGATCATCTTGCTGTACGCAGTTGTATTAACAAAGTGCTGGGACAGTTAGAAGATAGTGACAGCAGCGAAGGTAATTTAGTCATTCTGCCAGCCTACTACAGCACCGAATCTGGTCCGGATCTTGAAGCGCTGGCACAACGCGCAAATCTGAGTATTGAAGAGGTGATTAACATTCACAGCGAGATGGAATACCGGGTTTACGCCATCGGCTTTGCACCCGGTTTCGCCTATCTGGGAGAAGTGGATGAGCGTATCGCCGCTCCACGTCTGTCGACCCCCAGAACGAAAGTCCCCCGGGGAGCCATCGCCATAGCCGACCGCCAGACGGCCGTTTACCCGGCGGTCTCTCCCGGTGGCTGGAATCTGATCGGGCTGTGTCCGACACGAATGTTCGACCCTAAGGCAACCCCCAGCATGCCGGTACAGGTAGGTGACCGGGTCCGGTTTAACCCTATCAGTCAGGAAGAGTTCTTCGCCCAGGGTGGCGAACTGGGAGAGATCAGATGAACGGTTTTAAAGTTGTACAACCTGGCTTGCTGACACTGATTCAGGATGCCGGCCGTTTTGGCCACCATCGGATCGGCCTCACCACGGGCGGTCCACTGGACTCACTGGCATTCAAATGGGCGAACCGCTTAGTCGACAACCCGATGAACAGCACTGCCCTTGAAATCAGCTTTGGCGGTCTGGTACTGGAAGCGGAAACAGACGCACAGATCGTGCTGGCCGGTGCTGAAATGCCCCTGAAGATTAACGGCGTTGAACAGGAACGCTGGCATGCGCATAAGATAAAAGCAGGCGACAAGATTGAAGTTGGCTTTTCAACCCAGGGCGCCCGCGCTTATCTTGCGGTAAGCGGCGGCTTTCAGGTGGAACACAGCTTTTCCAGTAGCGCAACGGTTACCCGGGAAGGCATTGGTGGTTTTACCGGCGAAAAACTGCAACAGGGTGACTTTCTCCAGTGTAACCCACCGGTGGAACACAGGGGCTATCGCCTGCCTGAGTCAGAACGGCCGGACTATCACGACAATATCAGTCTGCGGGTGATCACCGGCTATCAGCAGCACGCCTTCAGTGAGTATCAGAAACGGCTGTTCTTCAGCAGTGAGTACAGCGTCACCGATCGCGCAGATCGCATGGGCTACCGACTGTCAGGTCCTGAGGTTAAACCCGCCCTGGACGGTATTCTGTCTGAAGGTATCTGTCATGGCGCGATTCAGATCCCGGCTGACGGTCAGCCAATCGTGCTGTTAAATGATCGTCAGACGATTGGTGGTTACCCTAAGATCGGTTCAATGATCGCGATGGATACCGCACGTATGGCGCAGATGATGCCCGGTTCACGCATCTCTTTTGATGAGATCACCATTGACGATGCCCATAACCTGCACTGCCTGGCCCATGTCCGCTTTAACAATACCAAACCGGAACAGATTGATTAAGCACTAAGGCCGTTACCCATTGCCGCCGGTTGCGACACACCGGCATACGAATACACATGTTTAAGAGAGAACGCTCTATGTCACAGAACAAGATCAACGAAACCGTGCTGAGCAAACAGGTAGAAGACCTGCTGGTAGCGCGTAACCTGCGCGGCATGAAAACTGTTCAGCCAGCCCTTTCCAGCGGCTACTATCTGCGGGCTGCGCGTACCCTGTATAAGTGCAGAGGCCATGTACTGATCGGCACCGGCTTTCCGGTGGTTGATACCTTTGAAACCGACGGTCCTCTGGGCGCTATAGCGCTGTACGATGCCCTGGAAAAACTGGGAGCGACTCCCGTTATCGTTTGTGGACCACCGGTTTCTCAGGCGCTGATGGACAAATACCGCGTGCATGAGATCCGCGTGGGTGAACACCAGGAACGCACCCTTGAAGCATTCAAAGCGCTGTACAACTACAACCCGGATGCGGTGTTGTCGATTGAACGCCCGGGTCAGGCTGAAGACGGCGGCTACTACAATATGCGCGGAGAAAGCATCAGCCCACGTACTGCCTGTTTTGATACCTTCGTTAACCATGCTAAATGCCCAACCATCGGTATCGGCGATGGCGGCAACGAGATCGGTATGGGTAACATCACCGAAGCCATTAAAGGGCTGGATATCACTCCGGCAGCCACCCGTGTTGATGAACTGCTGATCGCCGACGTATCCAACTGGGGCGCTTACGGTCTGATCACCTTCTTCAGCCTCTGGAGCGGCCGCGACCTGCTGGGTGAGATCGACCCGTTAGCCATTATCGAATACCTGTCTAAGCTGGGTAGTGTTGATGGCGTCACCCGGATTAACCAGCTCACCGAAGATGGCCTGCCACTTTCCGAAGGCGACAGTGTGATCGCCGGGCTACGGGCGCTGATCGGTTACACCAACTGATTTCATGCATCATTAAAAAAACCGCCGCTGGCGGTTTTTTTATGTGTCAGAATCAGCTTATTCAGATCAATAGAAACAGGCCAAACAACAACATAGACCACAGTCCGATGCCCAACAGAATCCAGATGAAGTTCCAGATGGTGAGGCTCGCATTAGATTCGCCCAGGGGATCTCCACTGGCGATATTAGCCGCACTCTGAGCACGATAAAGCGCCCAGATAGTCACAGGTAACAGCGCTAACGACAGCAGATCAGTATAGGGCGAGCCAATCTCTTTGGAAGACAGGCTATCAAATACCTGAGTGACCACCGCGGTAATCACGTAGATCGTTGCCAGCATCCCCGATGACCATTGAAAATCAGCCCCCCGGTCCTTCAGACTGAGATCAAATTTATTAAACAGGGAGTGAGTGAAAAATATCGCAAATAGTGCCCGGGGAACAGGCCAGACCTTTTCACCTGTCGATGTTCTGTATTGCAGCCAGTGCATGTAAAACCAGTAAAGACTGTATAAACCCATGGTGGCAATACTGAGAATCAGATATTTACTGGGTTTAACCACATAAAAACGGACCTGTGACGGCCCCTCCTCCACCAGATTTGCCTTCGGCGCCTGATATACATCCATGTCCATAAATTCACCTGTACGACCTATTAATTCACCAACAGGCTGATAGTATCAAGCCTGTATCGACCCCACCAGAGGTTTGCTGCTAAATGGGTGTCTCACTCTGGTCGGCGCTGTGCCAGGTCACAGTTTTTACTCACCCAGCAGCCGTTTCAGCTGTAACTGAGACGCAGAGATATCCCCTATATTGTCTGCAACCCACTCGTCATCATAATAACTATCCAGATAACGCTCACCGCCATCACAGATCAGGGTAACCAGAGAGCCTTGTTCTCCCCGCTGATGCATCTCGGCCGCCAGGGTCAGCATACCCCAGAGATTGGTACCGGTTGACGCCCCCGCCCTGCGGCCTGTTTGCTGCTCCAGCCAGCGCATCGCCGCCACCGATGCCGCATCGGGCACTTTCATCATACGGTCGATCACGGTTGGCTGAAACGACTCTTCCGCCCGGGGGCGGCCGATCCCCTCGATACGGCTCCCCTGCTTAATCTCGATATTGCGGTCGCCAGTCTGCCAGACATCATAGAAAACCGAGTTTTCGGGATCGACCGCCAGCAACATCGTCTTAAAACCTTTATAGCGAATATAACGGCCCAGCGTAGCGGTGGTGCCACCCGTGCCGGCACTCATCACAATAGCGGCTGGCACCGGATGCGCTTCCAGTGTCATCTGCCGGAAAATACTCTCGGCAATATTGCTGTTGCCGCGCCAGTCGGTCGCCCGTTCAGCATAATGAAACTGATCCATAAAATGACCATTACATTCAGCCGCCAGCGCCACTGCGGCATCATGCATCTGTGTCGGGCAATCAACAAAGTGGCAACGCCCGCCATAAAACTCAACCTGCCTGATCTTAGCGGCCGCAGTTTTACGTGGCATCACGGCCACAAAGGGAACACCGATCATGCGGGCAAAATAAGCTTCAGACACCGCCGTACTCCCGGAAGACGCTTCTACCACCGTGGTCTCTGCATGAATCTGGCCATTACACAATGCATATAGAAACAGCGAGCGCGCCAGACGATGCTTCAGACTCCCCGTTGGATGACTGCTCTCATCTTTCAGGTAAAGATCAATCCCAGACAGCGCCGGGATCTCCAGCCTGATCAGATGGGTATCTGCTGAACGCTGCGCATCCGCCTTAATTCTGGCCACAGCCTGCTCTGTCCAGAGACTCATAGTGTTACCCCTTAACCACGTTATTCAATACCCATAGTATAAGGTTGAGCAGGGAGAGTTTTTTTACTTTCTATGGTATAAAACCGCAACAAAAGAGAATATTATTCTTCATATAATCAAAAAATAAGACATTATATTCTATGGATAAGCTTGATAAGCAGATTCTTGATCTTTTACAACAGGATGCCACGCTCGCGGTGTCTGACATTGCGGAGCGCGTAAACCTGTCAACAACCCCCTGCTGGAAACGCATTAAAAGGCTGGAGGAAAGCGGTGTTATCAAGGCCCGTGTCGCGTTGCTGGACAGTGCTAAAATTGGTGCTGGCGTGTCTGTCTTTGTGCATATCAAAACCCAGCAGCATGAACAGCAATGGCTGACACGTTTTGCCGATGCCATTGCTCATTTTGATGAAGTCATGGAGTGCTACCGGATGACCGGAGAGTGGGACTATCTGTTGCGGGTAGCCACCCGGGATATTGAATCCTTTGATCGTTTCTATAAGAAGCTGATCAGTCAGGTGGATGGCTTAACCGATGTCACCTCCAGTTTTGCCATGGAAGAGATCAAATTTTCTACCCGGCTGCCACTGATAAACTGCTAACCGGTGAGTACTATCGTCGCCAGCAACAAACACCAGGCTTCTATGTAAAACGCTGCTCCTATATAGTTGACACCAATATCCGCTGAGTTCTGCATCTATGCGCCTGAGAAACCTGAACACATTTGTTAAAGTTGCCCGGCTGGGAAGCTTTCATGCCGCAGCCCAACAACTGCATGCAACCCAACCGGCCATCTCAGCGCGTATTCACGCCCTGGAAGAGGAGCTGGGCGCACAGCTGTTTATCCGGGACAAAAGTGGCACCCGGCTCTCCTCCCGTGGGGTTCAGCTGCTACCCTACGCGGAGAAATTACTCGCGATCAGTCAGGAGATGAAACAGCAGATCACCGACCAGAACCCACAGAAGGGCACCCTGAGAATCGGTATTACCGATACGCTGGCGCATCTCTATCTCGCTCCACTATTGCAGAACTGGCAGCAGCAACATCCTCTGATGTCATTTGAGCTCATCAGCGATGTTACCCTGACACTCACCCGGCAACTGCAGGAACATGAACTTGATCTTGCCCTGATGGTGGCTGGCCAAAGCGATCTGCCAGAACTGGTGACCGAACCATTATGCAGCTACCCTCAGTTCTGGGTTGCAACCCCTGAACGCCTGGCCGATAACCCGGTCAGCAGCATCGAAGAACTTATTTGCTCGCCAATTCTCAGTTTTCCGCGCGATACCCGGCCCTGGGACTATCTGCAGCAACTGTTCCGCCCACTTGAGGATACACCGGTATTTCACACCTGCAGCTCGGTGGCGAACCTGCTAACGCTGACACTGGAAGGCGCAGGCATGGCACTGCTGCCCGAGCCGGTCATCAGTGCTCATCTGCAACAGGGACGGCTGATGCAGTTCAGCCCTGGGCCAAAACCACCAGAACTGGGGTTTTGCGCTTGCTGGCGACTGGATGACGACCGGATTCTGCCCCAGTTATTGGTCAAAAGCAGCCGGGAAGTGATTGTCAGCACCAACCGAAAACATCGCTGACTATCTGAATCAGACGACACAGCAACAGAGCTTATAACTAAATATTATAAAATTGTAACAATTATTCTTGTCGTAACAGCCTATACAGATTTTTTTTCTTATCTTTTTGCAGCTATTGCAACTTTTCCTCTTTTCTAAGAAACTGGGTGCAACCCAAAAAGTCGGACAACCACAGAGAACCACAAGCTATCAGCCAAAAGCGCAGCTCAGTTCTCTGTATAATCACGTGACCCGGAAGCTGCTTCAGATCCGTTCTGGATCAACTTTGCAGCCACTCAGTGTCAAACAATTCCGGACCCTTGCACTACGACTAAACTGCCTTTGATATATTTTCTGTGGCGCCTGTCAGGCAAAGTCCCCAACACGTTTAAGGAAGGTTAATATGAGCATTGCTTACCTGAATGGCGAATACCTGCCACTAGAAGAAGCCCGCATCTCCCCACTGGATCGCGGCTTCCTGTTTGGTGACGGTATCTACGAAGTTATTCCATACTACAACGGTAAATCTGTAGGTCTGATGCCTCATATCAACCGTATGATCAACGGTCTGGCGGCTATTGAGATCAAAAACAGCCACACTGCCGACGAGTGGAAAACCCTGCTGGATGACCTGATCGCCAAAAACAGCGACCTGGGAGAAAACCTGGGTGTTTATGTCCATGTTTCCCGTGGTACCGATGTAAAGCGTTATCATGCCTACCCGGAAGGTGTTGAACCTACCATCTTCTGTTTTGCATTTGGTATTAAAGATCCTGAGCCTGTGGATCGCACCAAAGTTCACCAGTACAACATGATCTCAACTGAAGATCTGCGCTGGAAGCGTTGCCATATCAAATCAACCGCACTACTGGGCAACGTTATCCACTTCCAGGAAGGTTACTCTGCGGGTAACGACGAAGCGCTGCTGTATAACGCAAAAGGCGAGCTGACCGAAGGTAGCTCTTGCAACGCGTTCATCGTTAAAGATGGGGTGATTATCACGCCTGTTCAGGACAACCAGATCCTGCCAGGTATTACTCGTCGCATCATTATCGACAGCATCAAAGCGGACGGTTCTCTGAAAATTGAAGAACGTACCGTCACAATGGATGAAGTGCGCAACGCAGATGAACTATGGATCACCTCTTCTTCTAAAGAGATCGCGCCAGTTACTAAACTGGATGGCAAGCCTGTCGGTAACGGCGAAGTCGGCGAAATCTGGGAAAAAGCGTTCCAGATTTACACTGCCTCTAAGTTTGATTTCTGATTGCCAGCAAACTAAATATGAAAACGCACCGACCGGTGCGTTTTTTTATGCCTGATGCAAAGAGGTCGTCTTCGCTATCAATCGTTGAACCGCCGCGCTGGCATTGGCCAGACGACGCTCACCGCGCCCTTCGACTATTTCAAAGGGACGCCCTAAGCGCTTAATTTCCTGTAAATGACGCTGATAGAGCTGGTCACGATCATCCGGATTTTCTCTCAGCGAATCGGGTTCCCAGGGAAGGTCCGGTTTACACAGCAGATACACATGGGAGGACTCTTCAGCGATCCCGGCACGGATTATCTCAGGACAGCAGCCAAACACCACCTCTGCCCAGATCTTATAGTTGATCAGGTCCGTATCAAAAATCCCCAGCGGAGCTGTGCAACTCACTTCACGCTGCTGATACTGCTGATGCATGACACTCAAACGGCTCAGCAACTCAAGATCATAGTCCGGCCCATGTTGCTCAAGATAATAGCGTGCATACTCAAGCGCAAAGGGCAGATTCAGTGTTCTGGCCAGATGTTCCGTCAGCGTACTTTTACCGGACGACTCTGCCCCTGTAATCACTATCCGCACTAGCGATTCTCAACCGCTACAAGCTGAGCTTGCTGTGCTTTATGCCACTGTATCCAGCCATAGATCCCCAGTCCCAGAAAGATAGCGTATTGGAATGAATAGATCGGCGCGCCTTTAATCCAGTAGATATAGATTCCCAGCACATTGACAATGCACCAGCCGACCCAGTTTTCCATCCGTTTACGGGCCTGAAGAAACTGCGCAAAAAAGCTTAATACGGTAGTCACTGAGTCCAGCCATAACAGCGAAGGCTGAGGTATCCAGCTAATCTTTTCAGCCAGCAGAGAGATACCCAGTCCCCAGCCGAGAATGGCTATTGCAACAATAACAACCAGCAACTGCTGCTGTCCCTGCGACATCCATTGCGGCACAAACGCTCCCTGCTCGACAGCAGCCCCACGTTTGATCCACACCATCCAGCAGTACAGCTGAATAGGAATATAGAAAAGATAGAGGATGCCATCAGACACCAGTTGCCATTCGGTTATCGCCAGCCAGGCGGAGATAGACGCCCAGAGAATACCCAGCGGCCAGCCGAGAATGTTTTGCCGTGCAATCAGAACTACCCCAAGGATGGCACTGGCAGTGGCAATAATCTCCAGGGGGGTGCTGCCAAACAGTTGCAGCCACTGAATTGAAGCCAGAATATTATTTTCCATAACGCTGTTTCATATTATCCGTGAGACAGAAAGTGAGACGCTTTTAAACCGGGCACACTATACCCCAGGTTGGGGTTCAATAGGACCGTCAGTTGCCTGCATAACAGCAAAACGCCTGCACATAGCAGGCGTTTTGCTGACGGCAGACCTGTTAACCAAGCGCGGGATAATCGGTATAACCTTCAGCCCCCGAACTGTAGAACAGTTCAGAACGCGGCGGATTCAGTTCAGCATCCTGTTGCAGTCGTGCTGGCAGATCCGGATTGGCAATAAAGGGAACCCCAAATGCTACGGCATCCGCTTTCCCGTCCGCCAGCCACTGATTCGCCTGCGCTTTGGTGAACTTCTCATTCGCGATGACCGGGCCACCAAACAACTGCTTTAAATACGGCGTCAGACTGTCATCCGCTTCCCGCTCCCGGGTTGAGATAAAAGCGATGCCGCGTTTACCTAACTCAGAGGCAACATAGCCAAAGGTCTCTTGTGGGTTAGAGTCACCCATATCATGGGCATCCATCCGGGGGGCCAGATGTACAGCAACCCGATTTTTATCCCAGACATCAATACAGGCGTCGGTCACCTCCAGCATCAGCCGGGCACGGTTTTCCAGCGAGCCACCGTACTCATCATCCCGCAGATTTGTTTTATCCTGCAGAAACTGGTCCAGCAGATAGCCATTGGCACCGTGAATATGTACACCATCAAAACCGGCTTCCCTGGCATTCACCGTTCCCTGACGATAGGCTTCGATAGTCTCTCTGATCTCATCCAGAGTCAGCGCCCGGGGCTCAACATACGCCTTTTTGGGTCGCACCAGGCTAACATTGCCCTCGGGCTTTACAGCACTGGGGGCTACCGGCAACTCACCGTCCAGATAAAGAGGGTCAGAGATACGGCCAACATGCCATAGCTGCAGAAAGATCAGACCGCCGGCCCGGTGTACCGCATCGGTGACCTGTTTCCAGCCCTCTACCTGTTCAGCAGACCAGATGCCGGGAGTGTCGGGATAGCCGACCCCCATAGGCGTGACAGAGGTCGCTTCCGAAAGAATCAGGCCCGCACTGCTACGCTGAGCATAATAGTCTGCCATCAACCCGTTTGGCACCCGCCCTTCACTGGCGCGACAACGGGTTAAAGGTGACATAACGATACGATTTTTAAGGGTCAGGTCACCCAGAGTCAGTGGATCAAATAAGGTTGTCATCGGAAATATATCTCCTGCAAAAACGGTTCGATAAAGCTTGGTCGGGTAACAGTCTCTGGTTTAAAGCTGTTCATTCAGACGGGTCAGAAACTCCTGAATCGCCGCCTCGTTGCGGGTAAAAAAACTCCACTGCCCGACTTTTTTACTACTGATAAAGCCGGCCCGCTGCAGCGTCGCCAGGTGAGCTGATACGGTGGACTGTGACAAGCCGGTTTTCTGATCAATCATACCGGCGCACACCCCCAGATGAAGTGAATGCTGCTGCTCAGCAAAAAAGACGTCTGGCTGTTTCAGCCAGTTAAGAATATCCCTGCGCACCGGGTGTGACAGGGCTTTGATCATCTCATCAAGTTCAGCAGTGCTCATCTGATTCCTTCATCATCAATAAGACAAACGATTATATTTATAAATCGCGATAAAACGAAATATATATCGTAGATTAACGATATACAAGTGTTATCTGTGCTGCCGCAGACATAGAAATATCGTGGTTAGAACGATGCTTCGCATCCTGCTCGTCGCTCGACGGAAACGTCGTTTCCTTGCCCGAAAAAGCGTTTGTAGTAATCCACCTGATGAGTGGTTATAGTTAAATCGGGTGGGTAAATGGAGTACCCGTGTCGGAGTCGGTGATGCTACCCCGGCCAGACACTTAAGACCGTTCAGGCGGATATTCAGGATGAATACCACACATCCTCTTCTCCCCTTGGCGGCCCTGACCTCGCTGTATTGAGTCACATTTGCCTATACCTACGACGTCTATGACCTACCTCAGTTAGCTTATACCTCGGGTAGCTTATACCTCAGGAGCTTATACCTCAGGTGCTTAATGAACCCTGTAAGATCACAAAGCTTACACGCTTTGCGATCCTGCAAGGGCAGCCCATTAAATGTCAAGTGTGAAAAGGAGAACACAGGTTGAAACCCATCATCATTGGCTCCCTCGGCTACGGAGCATGGCGCTCACTAGTTATCGGGCCTTTTATAGTTGCGGCCAGAGAGCCGAAACATAGTTTTATGTATTCTGTTCTGTTAACCGTGCCAGCATCAATTATCTTCGCAGATCTGAATTATTTTATCTGTCATTGGCGGAGGAGCAGAGGATGCATATACAGATAACAAGTAACAGCAGTCATTCGTCACTGAGCCCCTTAAACTGTCAGGCGTTACATACCGGAAAAGAACTCATGAGAATTATCTATCTTTTTATCATCATCCTCAGCCTTACCGCTTGTGCAGGACCAAATCCAAATCCAGGTGAACGCAGTGCAGATATCGCCTGGGAAAAGTACGATTACGACACTGCATTTGAAATTCTTTTGCCCGCAGCTGAGCGAGGCGAACCCTGGGCGCAACTTCGCGTTGGTGTCGCCTATGAGCTCGGTTCTGGCGTGGTTAAAGATATTCCGACTGCAATAGAGTGGTACGAAAAAGCAGCGTCTCAGGAGGCTGAAGGCAACTGGGCTAACGGTCAGCTTGTTGGGGCAAGTGGTAGGTCTGGTTACTTTAACCAAAACAGCGATGCACTCATTGCCAGGTTCCAGTTAGCTAATATTTACCTTCGTGGTGCAGGTGTTAAAAAAGATCCAGCAAAAGCACTTAAGTTAGCTCAGTACGTATCAGATAAAACTCAGGGTGATAGCATATTCTATTGCTGCGAATTTTCCGGTGGCAGGTATATCACCAATACGGCAATTGCTGACACACTGAATAAGGCAAAAGCGGCGCAATGAACATCAGGCAGCGGCATCTATTAACGCCATCAGTTTGACCACCTTACGCTTCACTTCAGTTATATGTCGAAGCAGCCTTTTTAGTCAGTATCTGTTAAAACATCTGACGGGCCGCGATCATTAACACTTTTTCAGGGAGGATAACATGACCCCCAACGAGACGGGCCAGGCTTACAACGGCCTCACTCATCTGTGGCAAAGCGAAAAATTCAACCGCACTAATGGTATTGCCCAGCACGAGCGGGCGATTGTCTTCACCCGACAGCAGCAAACAGCGTTAGATGTGGGTTGCGGCTGTACCGGCAGATTTATCGATCTGCTGCAGGGAAAAGGTTTCGCGATTGAAGGCGTGGATATCTCAGATGAGATGATCAGGCTGGCCCGACAACGCCATCCGCTGATCCGCTTTCACCATCAGGATATCTGTGACTGGGTGCTGCCGCAAAGCTATGACTTTATCACCGCCTGGGACAGCATCTGGCACGTTCCCCTTGAACAGCAGGAAACCCTGCTGACAAAGCTTTTTAATGGCCTTAACCCGGGCGGGGTGTGTATCTTTTCCTGCGCGGGCACCGATACGCCTGATGAGAATACCGACAGTTTTATGGGGCCTGAAGTGTATTACGCCACTTTAGGCATTCCCGGCTTTCTGAAAGTGATCGACGCCTCAGGTTGTATCTGCCGCCACCTGGAGTTTGACCAGCACCCTGAACTGCATGCGTTCTTTATTGTTCAGAAGCCTGAAAAAACGGCCAGCACGCCCTGATTTAGTGCAACTTTGATGTTTTTTTACAAATTAAAAAAACTCTTAATACAATAAGTTGAAATACCGTTTTCATTAGCGCATTTTATACGGCAGGTTTTCACAAACGATCATTACAGGTAAACAATTCATGAGTATGATTCACTTTGTCGGTGGCGAAAAAGGTGGGGTAGGCAAATCAGTACTGTCGCGCCTGCTATCACAATATTTTCTGGATAACGCCATGCCCTATATTGGCCTGGATGCAGATCAGTCCCACCCGACCCTGAGTCGCTACTACCAGGATTATACCCGCCCCATCAACCTGGATCACTTTGAAAGTATCGACCAGATTATGGAGCTGGCGCTAGAGAACGATGCTAATATTCTGATCGACCTGCCGGCACAAAGTGAGCGTTTCCTCGACCGCTGGATTGAGGAGAACGGGGTCATCGAGATGTGTGAAGAGATGGGTATCAAACTGGCATACTGGTATGCCGTCGACAGCGGGCCTGATTCGGTTAAACTGCTGGATAACTTTCTCACTAAATACAATGATCAGTTTACTATTCTGGTGGCAAAGAATCAGGGCCGTGGCAGCGACTTCTCTAACATTGAAGCTCTCCCGCAACTGCAGGAAACAGACCGGGAAAACATGCCGGTCTATCAGTTCTATATCCCCGCACTGCACACCTCCACCATGCAGAAAATAGAAAAACTTGGACTGAGCTTCTGGGCGGCGGCCAACCTGAAAGACAGTGAGGTCGAACACCTCGGCATTATGGAACGACAACGTAGCAAAGTCTGGGTGAATAAGGTTCACCAAACCCTTGCAGTCCTGTTCAGCTATCTGTAACCCTTTAGCGGGCCAGGACAACCCTGTGCTGGCCCGTTTATTCCCAGCTTTATACACTGCCCTATTTTTCAGCCGCAAATCGATAACCGATCTGCTAAACTCGCGCCTGTTAAAACATTAAGGCACAGGTCATGAGTTTCGCATCATTTGGTTTACACCCCGCTCTGCTGCAGGCCATCGAAGAAAAAGGCTATAGCCAGCCCACCCCGATACAACTGGAAGCGATTCCGGCGGTTTTAAAACATCAGGATGTGATGGCGGGGGCACAGACCGGCACCGGGAAAACCGCCGCGTTTGCCCTGCCTATATTGCACGCACTGAAAGATATGCCTACCCCTGCCAGGGTGGTTAAAGCACTGGTTCTGACGCCCACTCGGGAACTGGCGCAGCAGGTGGGACAAAGTTTCAGACGCTACGGTCAGTATCTGCCACTGCACACCGTGATCGCCTATGGCGGTGTCAGCATCAACCCTCAGCTGGAAGCTATCGAGCAGGGGGTTGATATACTGGTGGCCACACCGGGCCGGTTGATTGACCTGCTCTCCCGCGAGGCAATCGACCTCAGTCAACTGGCGTTTTTTGTACTGGATGAAGCCGACCGGATGCTGGATATGGGCTTTGTCGATGATATCAAACGGATCCTGCGTTCGGTGCCGGACAGCCGCCAGACACTACTGTTTTCCGCTACCTTTGATGATGCCATTTTTAAACTCAGCCAACAGCTGCTGAACAACCCGTTACTGATCGAAGTGGATGAGCGCAATGCCGCCGCCAGCCAGGTTAAACAGATCGCCTATGAGGTGGATAAAGCGCGAAAGCGTGAGATCACCTCCTACCTTATCGGTGCTAATAACTGGCACCAGGTGCTGGTGTTTACCCGCACTAAACAAGGAGCCGATGACCTGGCGAAAGAGATGTGTAAGGACGGCCTGAAAACCGAGGCGATACATGGCGACAAATCTCAGGGAGCGCGCGAACGGGCGCTGGAAGGTTTTAAAAACGGCTCAATAAGAGTGCTGGTTGCCACCGATGTCGCGTCCCGGGGGCTGGATATTCAGCAACTTAAATATGTGATCAACTATGAGTTGCCGTATAACGCTGAAGACTATATTCACCGTATCGGACGCACCGGCCGGGCCGGAGAAACCGGACTGGCGATCACGCTATTAAGCGCCGATGAAACCTGGCTGCTTGACGAGATCCATAAAATTCTTGATACCCACCTGATGCAACAATGGCTACCCGGATATGAACCCAATCTGGAGCAGGACTTTTCCCAGCCGAAGAAGAAAGGCAATAGCCGGGGTGGGCAGAACCGGAGTCGCCGGGGCAAACCTGCGGCACGTTCGCGGCGTCGATAGGAGTATAACGGTGCAAGCTATTTTAGATGAGATCGTCGCCACCATCGGCGCAAGTGAAGAGCGCGGCAAAGTGGCGGATTATATTCCGCAACTGGCCTGTGTCGACCCTGACCAGTTCGCCATTACCGTAGCACTGGCGGACGGACGGGTCTTCAGTGCCGGTCACAGCGACCGGCTGTTTTCGATACAGAGTATCTCCAAAGTATTTACCCTGACCATCGCCCTGGGCAAACTCGGTGACGCAGTATGGTCCCGGGTTGGCCGTGAACCCTCGGGCGATCCGTTTAACTCTATCGTGCAGCTGGAACATGAACAGGGGAAACCCCGCAACCCCTTTATCAATGCCGGTGCGATTGCCATCGCCGATGCCATTCTGATGGGACACCAGCCGAAAGAGACGCTGGGAGAAATTCTGCAATTCGTACGGTTTATCGCCGACGATGACAGCATCAGTATCGACGAAAAAGTGGCGCAATCTGAACTGATCACTGGCGACCGAAACGCCTCTCTGGCGCACTTTATGGCGTCGTTTGGGCGTCTGCAACACCCGGTAGACTGCGTCCTGGGTACCTATTTTCACCACTGCTCTATTGCTATGAATAGCGAACAACTGGCCAAAGCAGGATTGTTTCTGGTCGACGACGGACGGAATCCCGTCAGCGGCAAACGCGTAGTTTCAGCACTGCGCGCCCGGCGGATTAACTCGCTGATGCTGATGTGTGGTCACTATGATGGCTCGGGCGAATTCGCTTTCCGGGTCGGTCTGCCCGGTAAGAGTGGTGTTGGCGGGGGTATCTTAGCCATCGCCCCCGGTAAAGCATCGATCGCAGTATGGTCCCCGGGTCTGGATGAGGTTGGCAACAGTAAACTGGGCACCGAAGCACTGGAGAAGCTGGTACAGCATACCGGCTGGTCTATTTTTGGCTAACCCATTAAACACATAGCATACATAAGGATTTTACGTGGAAAACCAAGGTTCTGCTGCCATCGCGCTCTGTAATCCCAAAAGCCCGTCCAATGTTGGCGCGGTGATGCGCGCAGCCGGTTGTTATGGTGCTTCAGCCATTTATTACAGCGGTACACGCTTTGAACGCGCGGCAAAATATCACCTGGATACCCGCGACATCAATAAGCAGATCCCTTTAACCGCGGTGGACGCCTTTACCGGACTGGGTTCCCCGCATCAAAAGCTGATCTGTGTTGAACTGGCCGAAGGCGCTGTCCCCCTGCCCGACTTTGTTCATCCGCAGGATGCCCTGTATATCTTCGGCCCGGAAGATGGTTCCATTGATCAGTCGATTGTTGATCTGGCGGATGCGGTTGTCTACGTGCCCACCGTTGGCTGCATGAATCTGGCCGCCACGGTCAATGTACTTCTCTATGACCGTCTGGCAAAACAGCAACGCCAGATTGACCATAGTGAGCTGATTAAGCAGAGCCGCGATGTGAATAACCGGCTGGTGTTTAAAAAAGAGGTGATGCCAGAATAAAGCTGGCACGAGAATACGCCCCAGCCGGTAAACCTCAGCGATACAAAGCCCCGGTGCCGGGTATTACCAGATAAGCCAGTGATAGCCACTGGCGATCAGGTACCACCGGGTGAAATGCATCATCACCGGCGGGACAACGGCAGTTGCGGCTGAACAGTGATTCCCGGATTTCCCCCTTACAATGTTAAACCGCACGCCATCCCGCACAACACGCCATCCCTTCGATAGCGGATCAGCGCCCCTTCCAGGGAACCAGTTTTTTCTCCAGATAACGCATCAGCATATCGAACAGATAAGCGATGATACCGATCACAATAATGCCCATAATCACGACATCGGTCACCAGAAACTCAGCGGCATTGAGCACCATAAAACCTAAACCGGCCTGAGCGGCAACCATCTCTGCTGCCACCAGGGTTGTCCAGCCAAAGCCAATACCGATGCGCATGCCGGTCAGTATCTCAGGCAGTGCGTTGATCAGAATGATATGTCTGATCACCTGCCAGCGACTGGCCCCCATCGAAAACGCTGCATGAATCTGCTCCATCGCGACCGACTTAACGCCAGCGCGGGCACTCAGAGCCATCGGGGCAAATATTGCCAGATAGATCAGCACGATTTTTGATACTTCGCCAATCCCCAGCCAGATAATCACCAAAGGCAGATAAGCCAGCGGCGGCAGCGGACGATAAAACTCAATAATAGGGTCGAAAATGCCCCGGGCAATACGATTAACCCCCATGAAAATACCGATCGGCACAGCGGTCACCAATGCCAGAATGAAGGCGGAAAAAACCCGCATCATACTCCAGCCGGTATGTTCAAGCAGGGTTGCATTGGCAAAGCCATCGGTCGCCACTTCCCAGAATCGAGTCACTACTGCGACGGGAGAGGGTAGAAATAAAGGCTTCACCCACTGAAAATAGGTGGCGATATACCATAAACCGATCAGCAGGACCGTGGTACATAAACTGATCGCCAGACTTTTACCCTGCCCCGGTGCACCATAGGATTCACCGGGTTTGACCGGGCCCGCGGCGAAAACCGACAGGCAGCGTTGCAATATGGTAGCACCGGGAGTGTCATTCGAAACCGTTTCAGCGGGCGTCACGATACCTGTTGATTTACTCATTAGTGAAGCCCTCCGCCTGCCACTTCATCGCCATGAATAATGCCTAATACTTTCTCTCGCATGGCGATAAATTCAGGCATCGATTTAACTTTCCGGGCATCCCGGTTTTCAAGAAATATTCGGTTAAATTCCAGCGGAAACTCGTGAGTAATTCGCCCGGGACGGGGTGACATAATAATCAGTCGTGAGGCCATAAACAGCGCTTCCTCAACACTGTGGGTGATGAAAAACATCATCTTCCGGGTTTGCTGCCAGACATCCAGCAGCAGTTCCTGCAGCACTTCACGGGTGAGAGCATCCAACGCCCCCAGCGGTTCATCCAGCAACAGCATCTGAGGATCATTCGTCAGCGCCCGGGCAATACCTACCCGCTGCTGCATCCCTCCGGATAACTGATAGACCGGATGATGGTGAAAATCCTCAAGGCCAACCAGTTTAAGGAAATCAGCAGCACGGGCATTACGGTCAGACTCTTTAACGCCCTGCAGCTTCAGGCCAAACGCCGCATTTTCCAGCACATTCAGCCAGGGAAGCAGTGCATGTTTCTGAAACACAACGCCGCGATCTTTGCCCGGCCCGGTAATCTGATCTTTAAGATCAAGTCCACAGGCAACCCGGGGTAACCCGGCGATGCTGCTGTCACCCAGTGTCAGATAACCTTCACTCGGTTGAATAAACCCGGCCATCAGGTTCAGCAGGGTTGTTTTACCACAGCCGGAGGCCCCTAAAGCCACCACAAACTCTCCCGGTTCAATCTCAAAATTAATACCCGAAAGTGCAGTGACAGTGTCTCCACCATTCATACCCGGATAAAGAACGGATACATCATGAATTTGTAAACGGCTCATACTTATCTCCAATAATCTGCCTGATGACTCAAACCGCTTTCAGTCAGGACGGGGTAACAACCGCTACCCACATACCTGAATGAAAAGAAAATCAATCGCTCAGATCAGAGTTTTGCTGCGGCTTCAGCAAAAGAGGGATTAACAAAGACGCTGTAGTCTTTCGCCAGTGATGGCACTTTGCCCTGCGCTTTCAAAAACTCAGAGGTAAATTTCAACGCTTTAGCGGCACCACCCTCAGCACCACAGCCCAGCCATGCACAGCTGACCTGTTCTGCTAAACCCGGAAACTGATACAACGCCAGTACGCCCGGTACATCTGCAGCAGCACCACCGGTCATCCTGGCAATCGCTTTAATCATGGGTGATTCAGGTGTCAGGCTGTCTTTATCTTTTTTATAGGTTGCATCAGCATCAGCGATCAGTTTGATCAGTGTTGCTACAAACTCAGGATTTTCTTCGCCAAATGACTTATTGATCACCATGCCATCAAAAGTTGCTTTACCCCAGCGACTGAGTTCACCGGACGTCACCAGTACATGGCCTGATTGTTTAATCCGGCCGAGCGCAGGATCCCAGATGAACGCCGCATCAATATCGCCCCGTTCCCATGCGGCGGTAATAGCATTCGGTTGCATGTTGATCAGCTTCAGGTCTTTTTCTGTTAAGCCGAACTGTTCCAGTGCAAACAGCATGTGAAAGTGGGTTGTCGATACAAAGGGGACGCCCACTGTTTTGCCTTTCAGGTCCTGAGGGGCAGAGATACCAGAACCATCGCGAACCACCAGTGCTTCAGCTTCGTTAATGTTTTCTAAAATCCAGACCAGTTCGATATCCAGACCACGATTAACCGCTGCAGCAATCGGGCTGGACCCCGCAGTAGCAATATCAATATCACCGGAAGCCATCGCAGTAATGACCTTTGCACCGGAATCGAAGCGCCGCCATTCAACATCCATCCCCGTGGCTTGCTCAACCTGCTTTTCAGCGATCACCGCTTTCCAGGGATTCATCATCCCCTGATAACCGATAGTGATGGTATCGGCGCTGGCGATATTGGAAAAAGCAATACCGCTTGCAAGAACCGATAGAGTGACTGCCTTTTTCACGAATGTAGTGATCTTTCTTGCTTTCATCCTGGTACTCCTCAGAGGTGTTAAGTCGGTTGATCTGTATTCACATTAGGAGCAGACGATGCCAAAGAGATAGATCCAGTTATTCAAAAGAATGGGTCCAGTCACAGAGGATGGACTAATTGTTGCATCAGATTGGAGCAAAACCCGATTGAATGGCAGGCTAAAGATGCTCGAACAACATTTTCATATCCAGTTTGATCCGGAAAGAACCCTGCAAGAGCAAATTCGTGAGCATCTTGTCAATCTTATCCTCTCAGGAAGCCTGCCACTGCATAAACCCCTGCCCTCATCACGCAATCTTGCACTGATGCTGGGGGTGTCACGTAATACGATCGTGCTGATCTACGAAAGCCTGATCGACAGCGGCTTTATTGAAGCCAGGGCACGCAAAGGCGTCTTTGTCGCTCACACGTTCAGAACACCAGAGGTTATTGGCACCAAATCAGTGCACGAGTCGACAACGACCTCGCCCAACTGGCAACGGAAATTCCGCAAAAAACCCAGTACTGAACTCAATATCGTCAAGCCCAACGACTGGCAGGGTTTTGAGTACCCCTTTATTTATGGGCAAATTCAGCACGAGTTTTTTCCACTGGAACAGTGGCGTGACGCGGCCCGTAAAAGCATGAGCGGACGCTGGAATAAATACTGGGTCAATGACATGGTCGATTCAGATGACCCGATTCTGATTGAGCAGATACGCACACGATTGCTACCCCGGCGTGGCATCTACGTCGAGCCCAACGAAATTATCGTCACCATCGGCACCCAGAACTCCCTCTATCTGCTGGCCAACCTTCTGTGTAATAACAACACCCGGGTAGGCGTTGAAACACCCGGCTTTCGCGATGCATTTAACATTTTTACGCTGTTCGACAGTCAGGTGCATCAGCAACCGGTGGACGAAAATGGCATCATCGTTGATGAACGTCTCGACGGGTGCGATTATCTCTATATCACCCCCAGCAGTCAGGTACCCAGCGGCGCCGAACTGAGTGAATCCAGACGCCAGTCACTACTGAAAATGTCCGTTGATCAGGATATGGTCATTATCGAAGATGACTACGACGCCGAAATTAACATGAAAGTGAACCCCAAACCGGCGCTTAAAGCCCTCGACCAGCACAACCGGGTCATCTACATCGGCAGTATGTCAAAGTCGATCTCGCCGGGCCTCCGGCTTGGTTATATGGTCGCCGATGAAGAACTGATTTCAGAAGTTCGCGCCCTGCGCCGGCTGATGTATCGCCACCCTCCGGTCAATAACCAGCGCCAGCTGGCGCTGTTCCTGTCACTGGGTTATTACGACACCTATCTGCGTAAAATTCGTGAGATTAACGCATCGAAACTGCAGCGGATGGTTGAATCGGTTAACCGTCACCTCCCCCACATGCACACCACGGAGGAGGTCAGCCCCGGAGTTACGTCGATGTGGTTAAAAGCCCCGGAGGGCATCAATACCGAGGAAGTCTCCTGGGCGGCTGCCCGCCACAGTATTCTGATCGAACCCGGAGCGATCCACTTTGCCAGTGATCACCCGCCGAAGAACTATTTCAGGCTGGGCTTTTCTGCCATCGCAACCCACAAAATTGAGCCGGGCATCGGCGCACTGAAACAGGTTTTTGCCCAATTTTAGAACGCTGGTACTAAACTTCCTTTGCGCTGGACCTATAGCTGATCCCCTTTTCCCATCTACCGTATCTCTACGGCCCTGTCCCAGAATTAATCATCATTGCGGGCCATCAATACTGGAGATCTGTTTATGCCTCATCCGGAACTGGCCATGCTGTTGGTATTGATAGCCGCCCTTGTGCGCGGCTATACCGGCTTTGGTTTTGCGGCAATCGCCATCTCCGGGTTAAGCCTCATCTGGCCTGCACAGATGATCGTGCCCGTCATCCTGATTATCGATTTTCTGGCATCGGTCAGTATGCTGCGAAGTGCCTGGGCCTTTGCAGACAAAAAACTGCTTAAAAACCTCAGTCTGGGAGCGGTGACTGGCATTCCCCTGGGCCTGACGGTGTTGATTCAGGTGCCGGATGATATGCTCAAATTTGCGATCAGCAGTGCCATTTTAGTAATGGCCCTGTGGATTCTCTGCGCCCGCAACATTCAGTTACGTCCATCTCAATGGCAACCGAGGATCATCGGTTCGATATCCGGTGCCTTCACCGCCGCAGCTTCAGTAGGCGGATTACCCATTGTCTGTTATCTGCTGATGACCGCCCATGTCGCCCAGGTGCAGCGCGCCACCATGGTGATCTTTCTTAGCGCGACCGATTTTATCTCCATCGGGTTAATGGCCGCGAGTGGCATTGTTACCACCACCCTGCTTATACCGACCCTGCTGCTGATAATCCCGACGCTGATTGGCGTGCAATGCGGACAGTGGCTGTTCCATCGCAAACCACCGCAGTCGTTTCGCCCTGTAGCCCTACCCATCCTCATGCTGCTGTCAATGATCAGCCTCTATGCCAGCAGCCAGCAAATATTTAGTTAAGGAGTTTATATGAACAGAACCGCTGTTATTACGGGTGCAACATCTGGCTTTGGTCTGGCCGCCGCACGACGCTTTGCTGAGGCTGGCTGGAATCTGATTCTGACCGGTCGCCGGGAGGAACGCCTGGCCAGCATTGCCGCAGAACTGAACGGTAAAACCGCGGTCATGACGCTCAGTCTCGATGTCTGTGACAGCGCCGCCGTACAACAGGCGTTTACAACGCTGGAAGCGCCGTTTGACGGTATCGATCTGCTGATCAATAACGCGGGGTTAGCGCTGGGTACGGCGCCTGCGCAACATTCAGAACTGAGTGACTGGCACCGCATGATTGATACCAATATCAAAGGACTCACCACCGTAACCCATGCCCTGCTACCCAGACTGATTGCCCGGGGCAGAGGCAGCAGCATTATCAATATTGGTTCTGTAGCCGCCAGCTGGCCCTATCCGGGTGGCAACGTTTACTGTGGCACCAAAGCATTTGTCGAGCAGTTTTCCCTCGCCCTGCGGTGCGATCTCGGCGGTACCGGTGTACGGGTGAGCTGCCTGGCCCCGGGGCTGTCCGAAAGTGAGTTCACACTGGTCAGAACCGGCGGAGATCAACAGGCCTATGACGCTCTTTATAAAGGCGCCGAGGCGATTCAGCCAGAAGATATCGCCGACACACTGCTGTGGCTTGCCCAGCTACCGGCGCACCTGAATATCAACACATTAGAGATTATGCCGGTGAGTCAGAGCTGGTCACCTTTCTCAATTAACCGCGATGCCTGAGCACAGGTATAACAGGAGTAAACCTATGTCACAGTACAGCGAATACAATGCTGAACAGATCAGAGCCCATGACCAGGAACACGTCTGGCACCATCTGACACCCGGAGCAGCCGCTGAAAAAGGGATGCCACTGTTTGTCAAAGGCGAGGGGTTAAATCTCTGGGATATCGAGGGCAACCAGTATCTGGATGCCTCAGCCGGTGGGGTCTGGGTCACCAATGTCGGCTACGGTCGGCAAGAGATTGTCGATGCGATCAGTTCACAGCTGATGCAACTCAACTTTTTCGCCAGTTCCATGGCGAGTAAACCGGCGGCTATATTTGCCAGAAAACTCATCGAAAAAATGCCCGGGATGCAGCGGGTGTTCTATTCCAGTTCGGGCTCTGAGGCCAACGAAAAAGCGTTTAAAATGGTACGCCAGATCTCACATAAAAAGTACGCGGGCAAAAAGAACAAAATTCTTTACCGTGAACGTGATTATCATGGCACCACCATCGCCGCGCTGAGTGCCACCGGTCAGTCACAACGACGCGATCAGTTTGGTCCCTTTGTGCCCGATTTTGTCGAATTTCCACACTGTTTCGAATATCGCAGCCAGTTTGGTGAAACCCAGGATTACGGTCTGAAAGCCGCCCAGCTGATGGAAGATGTGATTCTGCGGGAGGGGCCCGACACCGTTGGCGGTGTCATTATCGAACCGATCACGGCGGGCGGAGGCGTTATTCTACCCCCCGCAGGCTATCTGAAAGCCGTTGAACAGATCTGTAAAAAATACGATATTCTGCTGATTATTGATGAAGTCGTTTGTGGCCTGGGGCGGACCGGTAAATGGTTTGGTTATCAGCATTATGATATCCAGCCCGATATCGTCACAATGGCTAAAGGGGTGGCTTCAGGCTACGCCGCAATCTCCTGCACCGTGACCACCGAAGCAGTTTATCAGAGCCTGCAGGAGCACTCCGCAGAAGACAAACTGGGCTATTTCAGAGACATTTCAACCTATGGCGGTTGTCTTGCCGGCCCCGCTGCCGCAGCCGCCAACATGAAGATTCTCGAAGAGGAAAACCTACTCGAAAATTGCACCCGACTGGGCAAAACCCTGCTCACTGGATTACAGGCACTGCAGGCAAAATACCCCCTGATCGGTGATGTCCGGTGTATCGGCTTGTTCTGCGGTATTGAGCTGGTTAAAAACCGGGCAACAAAAGAGCCGGTCGATGAAGCCGTTGCGGTTCAGATTGCCGCCGCCTGTAAACAGGCCGGATTACTGATTGGCCGCACCAACCGCAGCTTCGACCAATACAACAACATTCTCAACATGAGCCCTGCCCTGTGTATCACAGAGACACAACTGGAACGTATCTTAACGATTTTAGATGAGGTATTTGCATCGGTTCCTGTGCCTGAATAAGCAGACTCTGTGACCGCCCGGCAGCCGTTGAGCGGTCATTTAGAGATGAAGATGACCATTTGCTGCAGGACAGGATACACATGACTAACTGAAACACCTGAATAACCTGAGGAGAGAGTATTGTGAAGGATTTAACCGGTTTAGACATCACTGTTCATAACCAGACAACACTGGATCTCTATAACGCTGTTATTGCCGGTCTGTGTCGTTTTAAAAACCCCGTGCCGCTCACGATGCAGATGTTAGAAACGGAGCCCGACTTTGTCATGGGCCAGGTTTTTAATGGCCATATCAATCTCTGGACCACTGACCGGGATGACCTCCAGTGGTCTTTAGAAAGCCTGAAAAACATCGCACGCATCGATCCATCCGGGCTGACACGGCGGGAAAAGATGCACGTTGCCGCATTACAAACCTGGGCCATGGGTGATCTGGTTAAAGCCTCGATTCAGCTTGACGAGATTCTCATCGACTATCCGCTGGATATTCTGGCACTGCTGAGTGGTCACCAGCTGGACTTTTTCCTGGGTGACGCGACCAATCTGTACGGCCGGGTTTGCCGGGTTTTACCCGCCTGGGACAAAGAACATCCGCTATATGGTTTTCTGCTCGGTATGCTCAGTTTTGGACAGGAAGAAGCGGGACATTATGAACAGGCCGAGTTAACGGCCATAGAAGCGGTTGAAATGAATCCTCAGGATATCTGGGGTATTCATGCGGTGGCGCATGCTCTGGAGATGCAAAACAAATATGTTCAGGGCGCCAGCTTTATGCAGGCCTGTGAGCAATACTGGCACAATGATAATGTGATGGTTTCGCACAATGCGATCCATCAGGGGCTGTTTCTGCTGGAAACCGGCGATCTGACTAAAGCGATTGGGGTGTACGATCACTTCGTACACTGGGCCGGTATCGAACCGATTCCGATGGCCCTGGTGGATGCCTCATCCGTTCTGTGGCGGCTTTACCTGGAAAATGAGGAACTGGGCAACCGCGCTCAGACCCTGAGCGATTCCTGGAAACAGAAAAACCATCAGCGTTTCTATACCTTTAACGATGCTCATGCCATGGTTGCCTTTGCAGCCAGTCATGATGAGGACGCGGCTAACGCCTTAATCGCCGACCTGAAAGACTATGTCATCTACGGCGATGAACGGGTTACCAACCATGCGATGACCTTAAAGACAGGGTTACCGGCGTGCGAAGCGATACTGGCGTTTTCCCGTGGCGACTATGACACGACCCTGGAAAAGCTGATGCCCATCCGCAATACCACCGCACAGTTTGGCGGCAGCCATGCACAACGGGACATTTTCGCCCGGACGCTGTTGGAAGCAGCTATCCGGGGAGGCAAACAGAGACTGGCCCAGGCGCTGGTGAATGAGCGTCTCATGGCACGACCTAACAGCCCATATAACCATCGTAAACTGCAACAAACGCTGGCGATCCCGGCGTGAGTCACCGATCAGATGACTTTATGAGCAGCCCGGCGGGACTTACCCGACAGATATAAATAAACCGCCGCTGGCGGTTTATTTATCACGGTTAGCGCTGTCTCAGAGGATAGCGCGGAAGCAAACGCTGTTAGGCGGTTATCAGCGCTTCTACGGCTTCACCCAGTTCCAGCATACTGGCGTTGCCGCCCATATCCCGGGTGAGCGCTTTACCCTCAGCTAAGACGCTGGCCATAGCCTCTATCAGGGTGTCGTGCATCTGATCAAAGCCCAGATGCTGCATCATCATCGCACCGGCCCAGATAGTGCCGAGTGGGTTAGCGATCCCCTGCCCGGCAATGTCCGGGGCCGAACCATGCACCGGTTCGAACATCGACGGAAAGGTTTTTTCCGGGTTGATATTCGCCGACGGCGCGATGGCGATGGTGCCGGTACAGGCAGGCCCCAGATCTGAGAGAATATCGCCAAACAGGTTTGACCCCACCACCACATCAAAGTGCTCTGGCATGCGCACAAAGTTAGCCGTGAGAATATCGATATGGTACTGATCCACATTGACCTGAGGATAGTCTTGCGCCATCGCTTCGACCCGGCTGTCCCAGTAAGGCATAGAGTGATAGATGCCATTGGATTTTGTTGCTGAACTCAGATGCTTCGCCCGGCGGCTTTGTGCCAGTTCAAACGCATATTTGAGAATGCGATCGGTCCCACGACGGGTAAAAATACTCTGCTGCGAAACCACCTCATGCTCGGTGCCCTCGTACTGAATACCACCTACAGCGGAGTATTCACCCTCAACATTCTCACGCACCACATAAAAATCGATATCGCCGGGTTTCTTTCCTGCTAACGGACATGGCACCCCCTCAAACAAACGCACAGGACGCAGATTGACGTACTGATCAAACGCCCGGCGAATCGGTAACAACAATCCCCAAAGGGAGATATGGTCAGGCACACCGGGAAACCCCACCGCCCCCAGATAGATCGCATCAAATCCCTTCAGCTGGTCAAGGCCATCTTCAGGCATCATCCGCCCGGTTTTATGGTAGGTTTCACAGGACCAGTCAAACTCGGTCCAGCTAAACTCCACCCCGTGTTTACGCCCTGCCGCTTCGAGTATCCGCATGCCCACAGGGATAACCTCTTTACCGATACCATCACCTGGAATCACTGCGATATTTAACCTTTGCATCCCGATCTGTCCCGTCTGTTTGTTATGAATGAGATTATCCATCCACCATAACTGATATGATTCGTATAAGTAAGATCGTAAATGTAAACCTGAGGATCACAATTCATGAGCCAACTTCCGCCTCTTGAAGACCTGCGGGTATTCGCCACCGCCGCCCGTGTAGAGGGTTTCAGTGCGGCAGCAGTACAGCTGAACTGCTCACCCGCCTATATCAGCAAACGCGTCGCACTGTTAGAAAAAACGCTTGGGGTTAAGCTGTTTATCCGCTCCGCACGCCATGTACGCCTGACGCTGGAAGGCAAAATAGCCCTCGAATGGGCCGAAAAATTACTCGGAACAATGGAGGAGATGCTGGCAGAGATACACCGGGAACATCAGCTCCCCCGCGGTAAATTGCGTATCGTTACCAGCACCGGGTTTGGCAGTCAGCGAATCGCCCCTGTTATCTCGCAACTCTCCCGCCAGTATACAGAGCTGGAGTTTGATTTAGAGCTGCTCGACCGGCCAGTGGATCTGATTTCAGAGGGGTTTGACCTGGAACTCAGGGTCGGCGGCACCCTGCCACAACAGATGATAGCCAAACGGCTGTGCAAAAATTACCGGGTGCTGTGCGCCTCGCCCGCTTATCTGTCACAACACGGCCGCCCGGATGAACTGACGCAGCTGCAACAACACCGCTGCATCGGCATACGAGAACGGGATCAGAACTTTGGCCAGTGGCATCTGCAAAACGAGTCGGGGAAAAAATCGATCACCCTTAACGCACCGCTGACAACCAATAACGGTTCGGTCGCCAAACAGTGGTGTCTTGATGGCCAGGGTATCATGCTGAGGTCACTCTGGAATGTGCAGGCTGAACTGGATAGTGGCCAACTGATCCGCGTGCTGCCTGACTACTGTCAACCGGCTGATGTCTATGCAATCTACCCATTTCGACTAGAGACATCGGCAAAACTGAGAGTGGTGGTCAACCTGCTGGAACAACAACTGAATCATTCACGCTGACTCACCCGGCCGCTGTATCCGGTTATCAAAAACGGTAGCTGCCAGACGTTAACCGCTTTAATACGGCCCGGATAGGATAAACCTGCGATAAAGACCTGATGGCAAACCAGATCCCTTATGGCTTGTATGGCTTTACATAACTTTACATGACGCTTTTTAACATTAGCCCTTCCTTATGTATCAGAGAGTGATACCATTAAAAGTCATTGAAATAGACTAGGAGTGTCGAATAATGAAAATGATGGTTAAAGCAGCCTTATGCGCTACGCTATTGGCGACAGTTTCTGCACCAACAATGGCCGCAGACCACCCATTTGAGGATCAGATTGAAGCCCGTCAGAGCTATTTCCAGGTGCTTAAGTTCAATATCAGTGTCCTGGGTGAAATGGCTAAAGGCAAGCGTGATTATGATGCTGAAGTTGCCCAGGCACTGGCAAATAACCTTAAAAATGCATCATTAATGAACAATATGCTGATGTGGCCAAAAGGCTCTGACATGGACGCCGAAGGCCTGTCCGGCATTACCAAAGCGAAACCAGCGATCTGGCAGGAAGGCTCTGAAATTGGCCAGAAGCATAAAGACTTTGCCAGCGCTGCAGACACCATGGCGGCCAATGCCGGTCAGGGTATTGATGCACTGCGAAAAGCAATTGGACCATTAGGCAAATCCTGTAAAGCGTGTCACGAAGACTATCGCGCTAAATAAGTACCGCGCTCAGTAAAAGATCTACCGGTAGCCTTGTCAGCAGATGAGGCTACTGTCATCCGGATCGTCAATCATATAAGGAGTATCTAATTGATGGTTAAGGTTTGGGACCTGCCAACCCGACTTTTTCACTGGCTACTGGTTTCACTTGTTTTCTTCCTGATTTATAGCGGTAGCTGGGATGACAGCCTGATGCAGTGGCACTTTTATAGTGGCTATCTCCTCTCGGGGTTGATTCTGTTTCGTATCTTATGGGGGATTATGGGTACGCGCTATGCCCGTTTCCGCTCGCTTGTCTTATCACCGCTGAAAGGCCTTAATTACCTGAAATCAGTTATTAAAGGAACGCCAGAGCACTTCTATGGCCACAATCCGGCTGGCTCAATTATGGTAGTCATGCTGATTCTGTTACTGATATTACAAGCCTCATCAGGGCTGGTGACATCTGATGAAGTCCTGTGGGAAGGCCCTTTTTATGCCAGCGTGAGTGAACAGATGGCAAGTCTGGGTGCAGCAATTCACCACACCGCTCAACTGATACTGCAGTGGCTGATCGGGTTCCATATTCTGGGGGTCATCGTTCACAGTGTTGTAACAAAAGAGAAGCTGGTAGTGTCTATGTTCAGCGGCCGCAAAAAAGATGCCGGCAACGCAATACCAAGAGACCCGGTTAACCCGATCGCTTTCGTGGTTAGTGCTGGCCTGAGTGCTGGCTGGGTGTACTATCTGTTTAGCTTACCGGTTTAACCCTTTACCAGATTAATAGTGTTGTTCAGGTCGATTGATGATTGTGCAGATCTGCCCCATGGTCTGTCGGCCTGACATCCCGCTACGCTTTTGCCCCTCACCGCCATCCCGGAATACAGCCTGTAAAAACCTTCAGCGCAGCGTGACAGGTCAGTTGATTCTCAGGCCAGAATAACCTGGCCATTATCCAGCACTATCCGTTGTGTCTGATATTGCCAGTGCTGTTTTATACGTTCATCTGACAGCACCTCAGCGGGATGGTCTATGCTGCACACGGTACCTTTATCCAATAAACAACAGCGATCGCAATAACGTAAAACCTGATTCAGGTCATGCAGAATGGCGACCACCCCAAAGTTCACCTCTCTGGCCAGCCGCTGCACTAAACCTAACAGGTTATGCTGATGCCCTAAGTCCTGAGCAGACGTGGGTTCATCGAGTAACAACAACGGTGAATGGCTTGCCTGACTCAGCTGCAACAGCACCCGCGCCAATTGAACCCGCTGTCTTTCACCCCCTGATAATGAGGGATAAGCCCGATCGGCAAAATGGCGGCTATCGGTCAGTTCCATTTTTTCATCAATTAAACGATCAGCTTCCACCCGGGACAAGGACAACGGTGTCAGCCCCAGCGCCACCACCTCCCGGGCACTGAAGGGAAACGCCAGCTGGCTGGCCTGAGGAAGAACCGCTAAATGTTTTGCTAATGTCCGGCGGTTCCAGTCGGTTAACTCCTTACCATAGAGCTTGATAGAGCCGCTAACACGAATATCACCACTAATCGCCTTCAGTAAGGTCGTTTTACCCGCACCATTTGGGCCAAGCAGGCCATACACTTCGCCCGCATTCACCGATACAGATACCGCATCCAGCAACCGTTTTCCCTGCGGCATAAACGTCACGTTGTTCAGCTGCAGCATAATCAACTCCAGTTTTTTCGTTGTTGAATTAATAAGATGAGAAAGAACGGTGCACCCAGTAAAACCGTCACTAACCCCACCGGGAGTTCTGCAGGCTGCACAACAATCCGGGCAATTAAATCAGAGCACATCAGCAAAACGGCCCCGAGTAATGCGGATAGTGGCAGTAAATAATGATGATTCGGCCCCGTTGCCAGGCGCACCAGGTGTGGCACCACCAGCCCGACAAAGCCAATGATCCCCGAGCAGGAAACCGCCACCCCAACACCGATAGCGGTGAGGATAATCATTTGCAACTTTACCTGTTCAACATTAATACCCAGATGACGCGCTTCAGGCTCACCCAGCAGCAAAGCATTCAACGCTTGTGCCCGACGCTGGAAGGCCACAGCCAGAAACACCATTGTGGTGAACGCCAGCCATAGATTTGCACTGCTGGCGGACGTTAATGACCCCATCTGCCATACACTCAACTCACGTAAACTGCTGTCATCGGCGAAATAACTCAGAAAACCGATGGCAGCCCCCGCAAACGCAGAGATCGCGACACCAGCGAGTAATAACACCAATACCGATGTGCCATTTTTTGATTGCGCAAAACCATAAACCAGCAGGGTTGTGAATAAGCCGCCGACAAAAGCACTGGTAGGAATCGTCCAGCTACCCCAGGCCGACGGGAATATGACAATCGCCACAATGGCCCCCACTGCCGCACCGGATGAAACCCCAATAATGCCGGGATCGGCCAATGGGTTCCGAAACAATCCCTGCACCACAGCGCCACACTGAGACAATATCGCGCCGATGAAAATCGCTAATAATAATCGGGGCAAGCGCAACTCAAAGACTACCACCTGCTGGTAGTCTTTTAACTGGCTGAAGTTAGCTCCCACCGTGCGATCAACCACCAGCAGCAAACTATCCAGTACGGGCAGATCCATCGCCCCCACAACCAGAGATAATAAGCTAAACAGCACTAACAGGCAGACCAGTATCAGCGCATATAATGACACCGAGCGCTGCATTAAGGCTGCACCTGATAAGCGACTTCCGAGACACCCGACATGGGCGAATCTGAGGCCTGCATAACGCTGCTGTGAGCGGAGTCATCTGTAGCATCAGCCAGTTGTTGCATTAAACGAATAGCTTCATCAAGCGCTGAAACACTCAGGCCGGCGACCAGTGTCGCACCATCAATCGCGACGATTCGCTGTTGCATGCCCGCTGGGGTATGGGCCAATACAGGATTGGCTTCTAGCAAACTCTGCACCGCATGCTGCACGGTACGCCCCGCGACAATAATCACCTCAGGCTGCATTTCCAGCAGCGATTCTGCAGATATATTACGATAGTTATCAAATTCAGCGACATTGTCCGCCTTCAGCAGATGAATAAAAGCGTCGCCACTGGTACCTCTGCCCGCCAGGCGCAGCTTGCTGTCATCCATAGACAGTAAAAATGCTACGCGCTCGGCGGCCATATAATGCTGATCAATAGTCGCCAGTTTTTTATCCACCGACGAGAGTAAAGCCTGCCCTTTTTCCGTTTGATTCAGAGCTGCCGATAGCGCCAGCACATTATCCCGCAATTGCGCTATGTTCCTGGCACTGTCCATTTTGACAAATTTAACCTGTGCCTGTCGCAGAGCTGTCATCACCGACGCAGGCCCGGTATGTTCGCTGCCGATCACCATGGTTGGGTTCAGACTCAACAACCCTTCCGCCGATAAGGTGCGATGATAGCCAATATTGGGTAACGCTGGATAACCCTCGGGTAGCTGGCTCGTGACATCCACAGCCACCAGACTCTTATCTAACCCCAGCGCAAAAATAAGCTCGGTGACCCCCGCATCCGTACTGATCACCCGTAAAGGGTCTTCAGCATAAGCAGACATCGGTACCGCCAGTAACAGCAGTTGCAACGAGGCAAGCACGGTAATGGTTTTTGTCTTGCGAATAAAAAACATAAAGGGCTGTGAGATCATGGCTGTGCATCTTCCATTAAAATTTGCGTGTTGGTTATCTGTTGCTCATTTAACAAAGCAAGTAGCTTCAAGAGTGGTTCGACAGCAGCATCATGCGCCGCGGCAATCGACACAGCCGGATCTGTTTGCCCGGCTATCGCGGTGAGTAACGCAGCTTTAAACTCGGGCCATTCATTAAAGCGTTGTTCACCAATGGCGTATCCTGGCGACTCACTGAGCAAGCTGATCGTCAGTGGCTGCGTGGCATTGTCGTGTTGAGTGATCTCACTATCACTGTCGGGGATATCAACCGGTAGTGAGAGCAACCGGGCATTCGCGGTTAATAGCAGAAAAACCACCACAATAAAGATAATATCGATCAGCGGTGTAAGCTCGATACTCGTCGACGGGGCTTTTGTCTGAGCACGGATCATTTCAGCGCCTCAACACAAACACCGTCAATACGGAGGTTGTTAACATTCAATACCTGTTCGGCAATGCTGATCAGTTTATCCACCCAAAGCTGGAAGCCATGCGCCCCAGCCAGCGCCGGTATGGCAATAATTAAACCAACCGCCGTGGTTTTCATGGCAACGCCCAACCCTTCAGCCATCATCGAAGGGTCAATCGGGCCGGTATGTCCACCGAGGGAGTCAAACACCTGAATCAGACCGATAACCGTGCCTAACAACCCGAGTAAAGGCGCGATCAGGGCGATAATTTGCAACAACCGGATACCGTGACTCAGGGTGCGCTGCCGGTTATGTAACCAGATTGCTGCAATTTCGCTGCGCATAATACGCGACTGATCGGCATGCTGGTGAAGCAGCGTCATGCCCGTGGTAGTAAGGCTCCGTTGCACACTGTGATAACAGAGCACTGCGATTCGCTCGAGCAATATCAACAACATCAGCACGAAGCAGATTAATAAAGGAATACCTAATGGCCCAAGGTATTGCTGAGTTAATGTAAAAATATTCGTCATGTCAGTTGAGAACCTTTAATAACAATCAATTAAGCGAAAAGACTACGGGAATACGTACCCGTGAAGCGGTGCGGATACCATCCTTTACATAGGGTTTAAACTGCCAGCGGGACACCGCTTTGAGGGCGGATGCGTCCAGCAGGGTTAACCCTGAACTCTGCGTAATTTCCAGTCTGGATTTATTGCCTTGTTCATCCAGCCAGATATCCAGCCAGACTGTCCCCTCCTGCCCCCGCTTGCGAGCGACCGCCGGGTAACGCGGGGGGACAGGCTGCGCGGCAAAAACCGGCTTTGTAATAATGGGGGTACGACTGCCCGGAGAACTCGCTAACGAGTTCTGCGTATTGTTTTTATGAAGTGTGTTTTTCTGGGCGTTATTGTTATAGGCACTGCTTTTATGAGCACGGTGTTCGTCACTATCGTTTGTACGAATAGGGTGTTGCGCCGCCAATGCTGACAGTTCTTTCTTGTCAGGCCGGTCGGTGACAGGCTTGCGTATGTTACTGACAGGGGGAGGGGTTACGACTGCGGGGCGTGGCCGCTTTGCCACTGAAGCCGGCTTAACAACCGGAGCAACCGTTGCCCTGGTTGTGGTCACCTCAGGTTTAATCTCGGGTTGCGGCTTAACCTGGGGCAACAAAGGCTTAATGGGTATCTGCGTTTTTTCTACGGCACTCTTTGTGAGTGCTGCAGGTGTTGAGGGTGCAGCATCCGGCTTAGCTTCGGCCGCGGCCAATGATATTGCCACGGCCAGATGATTAGCGGGCTCTGCTGTTCTTAACAGGTGTGGCTCACCGAGTGCAGCAAACGTCCAGTCCTGCAGTAACAGAATCGCTCCCACAAAGAGCATCCGCCAGCCATACAGCCATGCTCTCCTGATAGACGGCAGCGTCACTAACCGCTTCTTAACTGACGGTTTTGTATAAGGTTTCTGTGTCACGGACTGAATCATGAAATCAAGCCATCCCTATTCGATAAAACATGCAGCGTCCACTCAGATAAGCGAACGGTTATTATCATAAAACAGCCAATACACGAACGCAAACACAAATCATTATCATTTACATTGGCGTTTATCGGATGTAACATTTTCCCATTCCCGATCATCAGTGACCTAAAACGTCCTCGTGATCATGACGAAACCGTGCGTCCTCACGCTGTTATTTCAGCCGGGAGAACCTTTTTTCAACCTAATTCTCATCAACTCAATCAGGAGAATTCATGAAACCTAAACCTTTAGCAGTACTTATCAGCAGCATCATTGCGTTGCCAGCGATGGCGGCGTCAGCGGCTGACAATCCCGTTTTTAATGTGGCTAAAGTCGTTGTCAATGCAACACGGATGGAACAGGATGCCGACGATGTTTCGCGGCAGGTTATCGTGATTGATAAGGAGAGTATCGACACCATCCAGCCCCAGTCGGTGGCAGAAGCAGTGGCTAATGAGCCCAACATTCTGGTTCAGGGCGGTTCTCGTCCGGGCTACCAAAGCATCAATATCCGGGGGTTAGGTGGTAATCAGGTGTTACAGACCATTGATGGTGTCAGACAAGACTTTTCATCTGGTCATCGTCCCAGCTACTTTTTAGACCCGGCGTTATTGAAATCGGTCGAAGTCGTTAAAGGGCCTGCCAGTAACCTGTGGGGGTCAGGCGCCTTAGGCGGTGTTGTCTCCCAATCAACCATTGGCGCGACCGATATTCTGGCAGCAGATGCCGATTTTGGCGGACTGATTAAAAGCGGCTTTAATTTCAATAATAATCAGACCAGCACCACCGCTGTCATCACGGGGCGAACCAATTCTGTCGACTGGTTATTAAGTGGCTATTACCGTGACTCCGATGATCTGGAGATGGGCAATGGCGAATCGCTGGCAGACTCAGCATCAGAGGATCAGGGCGCATTAGCAAAACTGGACTGGCAGATTGATGACGATCAGTCCATCGCGTTTAATCTTCGCCATGCAAGCGTCGAGGGCAGCGTCCCCTCTAATGGCTCTTCTCAGGTGAATAACAGCAGTGTCTTTCTGTTAAAGAAAGATCAGGTTAATGACGGGGTTTCTGTCGACTATAAAATTGATACCCAGTCCCCTCTCGTGAATGCCCAGGTGATGGCTTATTGGGACAGTATCGATATTGATGAAACCCGGGTCAGTGATAGCCGCGCCGACAGTACCGAGAAAGAAACATACGGTTTAAATATTAACAACCTTTCCCAGTTTGAAAAAATCACCCTTCTCTATGGTGTGGATGGCTCTCACAGCACCTTTTCAGCCAAACGTGGTGGCCCTAATCGCCCCATCCCACCGGAAGCCGATATCGACATGTGGGGCGCCTTTACCCAGGCAATAATTCCGTTATCACCCTCCTGGTCTGTTGAACTGGGAGCACGTTATGATGATTTCTCAGTTGATGCTAAAAACCTGGATCAAAGCCGTTCAGACAATGCCCTGTCTCCCTCCGCAGCACTGATCTGGAAAACCACTGACAACTTAGAACTGACTCTGCGTCACGACAGCGCTTTCCGGGCACCTACCGCTGAAGAGCTATACAGCACCGGCACCCATTTCTGCATGGGACCAGGTATGTGTAACACCTTCATCCCCAACCCGGATCTGGAAGCCGAAAAAGCCGAAAACACGGAACTGATGGCCAGATGGCAGGTAACGCCGGCCTGGTCAGTCAAAGCCTCTGTATTTGAGAACCGTGTCGATAACTTCATTGAGCAAACCGTATCAATGTCCCCCTTCCCGGGTAATACCTACTGGGCAAACGTCGAAGACGCCAAGCTGCATGGTTTTGAAATCAGCACACAATACCAGCAGGAAAACCTCAATCTGTCTCTCGCTTACGGACAGACACGGGGTAAAGACCAGTCAACCGGTGATCCGCTGAATAATATCCCTGCCGATACCTGGTCAGCCGACCTGAGTCGCAGTTTCTTTAATCAGCAGTTAAAGGCCGGTGTGCGCGTATTACACGCTGAAGAGCAGACATTATCCACCGGTGATACCTATGACGATTATACCCTCACCGATCTGTATGCCGCCTGGGAGCCGGCAGCGATTAACAATCTGACACTGAACCTGACGGTTAACAATGCAACGGACGAGTACTACCGCCGGGCATGGTCAGAGCTGTATGAAGCGGGCCGCGAAGTCTCTCTGTCAGCAACCTATAAGTTTTAAACAAGCACCAACTAACAGGGCGGCTCTTCCCTTCGGGTCGTCCTGTTAACCAACATGGAGCATCACTAACAGATGAATACCGACAATCCACCCATTCCCGATGACGCCCTCCCGGGTCATCAGGCGGAATCGCTGTTGCGGGAGCTGGCCTGCTGGGGCAATACCACCACGATTATCTTACACGGCGGTTGTATCTTTGAATTTAAAGGGCGCTTCCCCGCAGGCGAAACAGGCAGCGGTTATTACAATCTCGATGGACCGGTGCCCGGCCTGCATGGCCATATCAGCCTGGCAGCCATTCACCATATAGCTTTTCAGGATAGCCCCCACCGGGGTCGCAACAGTTACGCCTTTAATTTTCAGGATCAGGATAATCTTAATATTTTTAAAGTGTTTATAGGCCGTCAGGCAGATGGCGAGTTAATCGCTGAACAAGTTGCACGCTTTAAAGAGATCAGACAACACCTTAGCTTAACTAAAGATCAGGAAGACACTCATGAGTAAAGAATCATTACAAGCCAGAATCCAAACAGAAATCGTCGCCTTTATCCAAAGCCGTCATAGCTTGCAGCTGGCCACCATAGACGAGAAAAACGAACCTTATGCGTCCTACTCACCCTTCGCTATCGGCGATGACTGCCTATACGTTTTACTCAGTGAGATGGCGGTGCATGCCAATAACCTGCAGCACAATCCACAAGCGGCGGTGATGATTATTCAGGATGAAGACAGCTCAAAAGAACTGTTTGCACGGCAACGGGTTAACTACTCGATAAACGCTGAACTACTGGCTTACGAAAGTGAAGCCTGGCGCCAGGGTATCGAAGCACTGGCCAGCCGCCATGGCAACAGAGTCAACAAGTTAAGTCAGTTAGACGACTTCAAACTCTTTAAGCTGAAACCCACTGGAGGCCGGTATGTTAAAGGCTTCGGCAAAGCTTATACGCTCACGGGCAACAGCCTGAGTGGCAACGCTATCCAACATATCACGGGCGGGCATAAAAAACGCAACGCTGCGTAAGCTGAACAATGATGCGACAGGCCAGTCACAGATAAAGCCTGAATTAACAGAAACAATCTGAGAGTTACCCCGTTTGATAAATGGCTGCATCTTTATCAAATAAATCGGGTAACTCTCAGGTACATACAGGCAGATCACTCACTCCCCTGCACTATCATCGCAAGCTCTTTCACTGTGTTATATCGCTTCTATCTTACTGACGGTCTGACAGAACCGTTCTCACCTGCCTGGTACTGATAACAAAAAGCCCCGCTTTCGCGAGGCTCTTTTAAAATTGGTTATTCTTCGGCAAGTACGGGCAGATCATTCTCTCCCTTGCTCTATCGTCACAAGCGCCTTCACTGCATTAGCTGACTGACAGAACCGTTCTCATCTGCCTGGTACCGATAGCAAAAAGCCCCGCTTTCGCGAGGCTCTTTTAAAACTGGTTATTCTTCGGCAAGTACGGGCAGATCATTCTCTCCCTTGCTCCATAGTCGCAAGCACCTTCACTGTATTAGCTGACTGACAGAACCGTTCTCACCTGCCTGGCACAGATAGCAAAAAGCCCCGCTTTCGCGAGGCTCTTTTAAGATTGGTAGGACTAGGCAGATTCGAACTGCCGACCTCTACCATGTCAAGGTAGCGCTCTAACCAACTGAGCTATAGTCCTAAAGTGTGGGCGTATTATAAGGCCAGCTTTCTACGAATCAATACCTTTTTTAAAATTCATCAACAAAGAATCGGAAAGCGCATAAAAAAGGGGTAAGAAGCTGAAACATAACCACATCTTCAACAAAATTTTACGCTTTACCAGGCCCAACTGAATCATCAGACTCTCCCGATACAGGTCAGCGCTTAAATCGATGGCGACGTTACCCGGCAAACCAGATTGCCATCAATCAGCAACCAGGGCTAAAAAATACAGTACCCAAAGTGACATTCAGAACAGTCCGGTTGCCATTTTATTAGCTATATTGAGCACATTAAAATAACAACACGGACGTCCATATGCACACCCGTAGTGTCTGACTGTTGCTCAGTCGCTGCACGTAAGAGAGTGGAATAATGAAACGTCTTAGCCTTTTTATCTGCGGTGTTATGCTGTTGTTCAGCTTATCCGGTTGTGAGGATCATGAGGATCGTGAGCAGAAAGCGGTTCAGCCGGTGTATGAAACCCGGGCTTCCCAGAATAAAGAGATATACCGGCTGGCAATCCACCCGCTGCACAACCCGATAAAGCTTAGCGAGTCGTATCAGCCCTTAATCGACCATCTGAATCAGAACATTGATGAGGTCCACTTCGAACTGGAGGCTTCGCGGGATTACCAGACCTATGAAGTTAAATTCCGCAAACGGGCGCCGCAACTGTTACTGCCCAACCCCTGGCAAACACTGGAAGCGATAAAAGTCGGTTATAAGGTGATCGCCATGGCTGGGGATGCTGCCGACTTTAAAGGTATTTTTATTGTCAGAAAGGATAGCGGTATTCATTCGCCCTCGGACCTCAAAGGTAAAATCGTCTCCTACCCCTCACATACCGCACTGGCGGCATGTATCATGCCACAACGCTATCTTCACGATAACGGCCTTAAAATTCACGAAGATATTCAGAATGCCTACGTCGGATCACAGGAATCTTCTATCCTGAATGCCCTGCTCGGCGAAGCCGCTGCAGCGGCAACCTGGCCTCCTCCATGGCGCTTGTTTCAGAAAGATTATCCCGAAGAAGCCGCAAAACTAAAAGTCATCTGGGAAACCCCATCACTGCTAAATAACTCAGTCATGGTTCGGGATGATATCCCTGACACGATTATCAGACAGATCCGCGAACTCCTTTACCATTTAGCTGACACAGAGGAAGGCCAGAAAATACTTAAACAGATGGAAACAGCTCAGTTTTATGAAGCCGATAATAGTAGCTACGACCCTGTTATAGATTTCATCGATGCCTTTGAGCATGATGTCAGACCCGTTGAACAGCCCTGAACAATGTGATGAATATACTAGCCTGGTTCCAGTCCGTTTTTACCAAGACGCTTCGCCGTCGCCTGATATGGAGCGTGGCGTTCATACATGCGGTGATGATGGCGTTGTTTGTCTGGGATCTGACGAACCGTCAGAAGGATATACTGTTAGACGGCCAGGCTGACAGGGCTATCGCGCTGGCTGAAAGTATCGCGGCGTCTTCTGCCGGTTGGGTGGCAGCCAGAGATTACTTCGGCTTACAGGAGATTATCGCCGCCCAGAGTCAATACCCGGAATTACTCTTTGCCATGATTGTGGATGATCATGCACGTATACTGGCACATACTGACCCGTCACGGGCAGGTCAGTATCTGGCCGATCTGCCGACGGTCAGCTCTCCCAGCCTCATTACCAAACAGGCTAATCTGGTTGATGCCGTCAGTCCGATATTTCTGGGCGAAACGCCGGTAGGATGGGTGCGTGTCGGTCTCGGGCAGAAGATTACGGCAGAAAAAATGGCATCAATGGTCCAGGACGGCCTGATCTATACCTTATCAGCCATTCTTATCGGGTCTCTGATCGCCTGGATTATGGGAACAAACCTGACCCGACGATTAGCTCGGATACAACATTCAGCAGAACTGATAACGTCTGGCGACATTTCGCATCGTGTTGACATCACCGGTGAGGACGAGGTGTCCAGGGTCGCTGATGCCTTCAACAGCATGCTGGATAGCCTGGCAAAGTCACATCAGGCATTACGGGTAAGCGAAGAACGCTTTAACTATGCGGTGTCTGCAACCGATGATGGTATCTGGGACTGGAACCTGAGCACCGGCGCCATTTATTTTTCTCCCAAATGGAAGTCTATGCTGGGCTATCAGGATGATGAACTGGCAAATCAGTTCGCCAGCTGGGAACGTCTGCTAGAACCAAGGGACTTAAAGCAGATCCAGGCATTAATTGATGATTGCTTAAACGGCAAAAAGAATAAATTTGCGATCGAGTTCCGGATGAAACATAAGAGGGGTCACTGGATCAATATCCTCTCACAGGGGGCTCTGATTTTTGATGAAAACAACCAGCCCATCCGCATAGTTGGCCGGCAGACGAATATTACGGAACAAAAGGAAAAGCAAGAGGCTATCTGGCGTCAGGCGAATTACGATAGCTTAACTCAGCTGCCGAACCGCAATATGTTTCTCGATATACTGCCCCGTGAATTAAGTCTGGCGCAGCGTAATCATCAGAATGTCTGGGTGATGTTTCTTGATCTCGATGGCTTTAAGGAGATAAATGACACGCTGGGACACCAGAATGGCGACCTGTTGCTGAGAATGGTTGCCGATCGTTTAAAATCAGCGTTGCGTCAATCTGACCTGCTGGCGCGTTTAGGAGGAGATGAGTTCGTCATTATTCTCCCCGGGATAGAGACGGTCACCGCGATTGATACGGTGGCGAATAACGTTATTAAATTATTCCTGAACCCTTTCATGCTTAATGATCAGAATATTCACATCACCACGAGCATCGGGATTGCCAATTACCCTTCAGATGCTCAGTCTGTGTCTGATTTAATGAAGTTTGCTGATCAGTCCATGTACGCGGCAAAAAGTAAGGGTAAAAGTAACTATGTCTACTTTACGCCGGAATTACAGAAAGATGCTAAAGCACGCATCAGCCTCATCTCGGCCCTTCGCGAAGCAATCACAGCGCAACAATTTGAGCTGTACTATCAGCCCATTATCAATCTTAAAACCAATGAGATCGAAAAGGCCGAAGCGCTGATACGCTGGAATCACCCTGAAAAAGGCCTTATCAGCCCATACTCATTTATCCCTATCGCAGAAGAGACAGGCTTGATAGTTGATCTGGGACAGTGGGTATTTGAAGCGGCGTTAAAACAACTGCAAGCGTGGAACAACAGGTTCAGGACTCCCATCAAAGTATGTATCAATGTCTCGCCCAGACAGTTTAAGACAAAAAATGAAAATCACTTCAAATGGATTGAGCAGCTGGCTGACCGCGGAATACAGGGTAAAGATATTGTATTAGAAATTACCGAAAGCCTGTTTCTGAGTAAGAATAAGGTGGTTGATAAACGCCTTATCCAGTTACGCGATGCCGGAATCCAGGTGGCAATTGATGATTTCGGAACAGGCTATTCATCACTGGCTTATCTGAAAGAATTTGATATTGACTACCTTAAGATTGACCAGTCTTTTGTCCGCAAAATGCAAGCGCATAGCAGTGAAGAGATGATTTCAGAAGCTATCGTGGTGATGGCTCATAAGCTGGGTCTGGGGGTCATTGCAGAAGGTGTAGAAGAACCTGAACAAGCACAACTGTTGCTTAACATGGGATGTGATTGTGCACAGGGATATTTATATTCAAAGCCAGTGCCGGCCCGGGAGTTTGAGAAACTGATGCAACAACGCTGTCCTCAGACCATGACCGAATGAGTCGTCTATCAACTACCGCAAGCGCTGGTTGTAACGCCCTGCCGACCCGTTCTATACCGTATACAGCGCCCTGTCAGACAACAGGTTCAACTATGGCTGATACAGGGTAGCCCTATTGCGACCATTCTGTTTTGATTTGTAAAGTGCCTGATCCGCCTGTTCCAGCCAGCTTAACGCGCTTTCCTGTTCAAATGAGACCTCAGCAATACCCAGACTGATGGTGACGTTGAGCGTATGCTCACCGTATATCATCGCGGTGGACTCGACCGCTGAGCGTAAGCGTTCAGCAAAAACAAGCGCGTTCTGGCCACTGGTTCCTACCATGATAGCGGCGTACTCTTCACCACCATAACGGCCACCAATATCTGTTCTTCTGAGGTATTGATTAAGCGTTTTCGCTATTGTCTGAATCACCAGGTCACCCGCCTGATGGCCATAGGTGTCATTCACTTTTTTAAAGTGATCGATATCAAACATGATCACTGAACTGGTTTCCTGCATCCGGGAAAAACGATCAAACTCCTTTTCCAGACATTCCTGCCAATATGCCCGGTTATACAGCCCGGTCAGTCCATCGGTTCTGCTCATCGCCTTTAACTGCTGATTCGCCTGTTCCAGCTTATGCTGAGCTATTGCGTTATCTGTTACGTCGTAGATCAGAATCCCGATATGATCAATCTGTCCAGACGGTGAACTTAAAGGAGACAGCGTCACATTCTGATACATAAAAGAAGATCCACCCGTGATCGGGCGATTACTTTTAAAAGGAAACAGGTAAGGCTTTTGTTCCCAGGAAATATAAGCGGTATTGTTAAGCAACAGCACCGCCTCTATTTTTTTCTTCAGCCACGCCTCAGACAACTCTGGATATAGCGAAAACAGATTCTGATTGACCGCCTGACTGGCAGAGATGCCGGAATGGTTTACCATAAAACCGTTCCACATACAGATATAGCTATCGCGATCAACGACGACCAAGCCTACTTCCAGGTTCTGCAATAGCCCCATATTCCAATGCAGATCTTCAATCTCCTGATCTATCTCTCCAGTCATGAAAAATATCTCGCCATATCCTGTAATTTAGGCAGTGAATCTGCGGTAAAAATAATCAGCAATTCACAATGAAAGCCCTGCGCCTTTAACTGATAATCGATAGAGATCATCAGCGTTTGGTGCCACTGTAAGTTTTGCTCAGTCATCCCCGAAAAATTACGTAAGATTATCGGCGTGGCGCTGCTTAAAGAGAGGTCCAGCTGCTTTGAAAAACTTGATGAAAAGGCGCCGATGAGAACATTCGAGAGAAACATCTCCAGCTCGGCTTCAAGTTGCTCTCCCTCACTCTGCATATCGACCTGACGGGCAATCGCATTCAGGTTACTGCGCTTAATCACCAGTAACGCTTCTCCAGCAAGTTCTGGCCCCACAAATCCCTGGCTGACAAGATTAAAACCATTGTTAACCGCTGACAGCAATAACTCGTTTACTTCTGTGGGAGATACCAGCCTGACATCGGGAATAGAAAGATCAACAAACGTATCCAGCAAACTGGCCAGCATAGCCCCTGACTGGCCCATCGCTACATTGGAGATTTCCTGATAATAATCGGGAAGCTCAATAACGTCCCGATCAGGCTGCTGAGGTCCTGAATGTTCCACCTCGGTGAGTAAGCCATACTGATGTAAAACATCGGCAATCGTCTCTGCTGCACAGGGCTTTTTAATAAACGCTAACGCGCCCAGCTCTAATACCCGTCTTTTTGCCTCTGGCTGCACATCACCCGAAACCACAATAACCATTGTTGGCAGATCATTCCGGCGGATCTCTTCCAGCACCTCATAGCCATCCATGAATGGCATATTCAGATCCAGAAACAGAATATCACCTTTTTCATCACGCACCGCATCCAGTGCCTGCTGACCGAGTTCGGCAAAGGTAATGTCGACGTTCCAGCCTTGTAATGCTGAAGCCATATGTTTGCGTGCTAAACGGGAATCATCACAGATAACAATAGGAACGGGGGCGCTCAACGACAAGGTCCTTTGGCATTTCTAGAAAGAACAAAATAAGTGACTACAGACTAATGGATAAACTGGCAGAAAACAATTATGCAGGCGTAGTAGAAAAATTATTCACTATATTTTTTAATTAGTTATGATCTGCGTACCAATTATAGCCGCTGTACACAGTCACTACTCATACTGACCACGCTTACGCAATACCACCTATGCTATAAATGCCACGCTGCAGCGCCCCGGATAGCAAAAGTAACCATCTTCAGGGCGACACGCTCAGATAAACCATGATGCTGGATGTCAGATACCGGCCTGTATGATGAAATACCGCCTCCGACAGCGTCGTGTTTTCGCTCACAACATCAAAAAACATCAACTTCAAACAAACTAACAATTACTTTTTCTACAAAACTTAAATTATTTCCATTAAAAACCTATTTTAAAAACATAATTCAGATGATTACACTACACATCAACCACTAACTTAGGCTAACTTTAATGTATTCATCCATCACGGTTTTCTCAGGTTTGATTAATACGAATAAAAAGTACTCCCAGGAGGGTTAGATATGCTGATTGGTATCCCTAAAGAGATTAAAAATAACGAATATCGCATTGGTATCACACCAGCAGGCGTTCGTGAGCTGATAAGCCATGGGCACAGCGTCATGGTGCAGCGCGATGGTGGTACAGCTATTGGCCTGCTGAACGAACAATATGTCGCTGCCGGTGCCACACTCATTGATACCCCGGAAGAGATCTTTGCCACTGCCGAAATGATAATCAAGGTGAAAGAACCGCAGCCCGAAGAGTGCAAAATGTTACGCCCTGGCCAGCTGTTGTTTACCTATCTTCACCTCGCACCAGACCCTGAACAAACCCGCTTATTGCTGGAATCAGGTTGTACTGCTATCGCCTATGAAACGGTTACTGATGCACAGGGCGGTCTGCCTCTGCTGGCCCCCATGAGTGAGGTCGCGGGTCGCATGGCAATTCAGGCAGGCGCACATGCACTGGAAAAAGCCCAGGGCGGCATGGGCATTCTGCTAGGCGGCGTCCCCGGCGTAGCTCCCGCTAAAGTGACGGTTATTGGCGGTGGCGTAGTCGGCCTTAACGCCGCCCGGATGGCGATGGGGCTCGGGGCTGATGTCACTATCCTGGATCGTTCGCTCCCCCGTTTGAAAACTCTCGACGAGCAGTTTGGCCCACGGCTTAAAACGTTGTATTCCAGCGTCGAAAGTATTGAGCAAGCATTAGTTCAGTCTGACCTGGTAATCGGTGCCGTGCTGATTCCCGGCGCGGCGGCCCCCAAACTGGTTACCCGCGAGATGCTGACAAAGATGAAAAACGGCTCAGTACTGGTGGATGTTGCTATCGATCAGGGCGGCTGCTTTGAAACATCCCGGGCCACCACCCATCAGGACCCTATCTATGAAGTTGAGGGTATTATTCATTATTGCGTTGCCAATATGCCCGGAGGTGTCGCACGAACATCGACCTTTGCCCTGACAAACGCCACCCTGCCATTTGCGGTTGCACTGGCAAATAAAGGCTATAAACAGGCCCTGCTGGACGACCCGCATTTACGCAATGGACTGAATGTGCATCAGCGCAATATCACCTGCGACGCCGTCGCTAAAGCGCTGGGTTATGACTATCTGCCGCCTGAAGAAGCGATTAACCTTAGCTAATGCAGTATGGGCAGAGCTGAATGACTTCCGTTGAACGCTATCGCAAGATAGCGTTGTTTACTGCTGCGCCAACATGGCACGGAACTTAGCTGGAGAAATAATCTTGCTCAGAAACTCCTCAGCGCTGGCAGGCCGCCCCAGATAATAACCTTGCAAGGCATCGCACCCTGCACGGGCCAGAAAATCCATCTGAAACTGATTTTCGACACCTTCAGCAATGACTTTAAGCCCCATCCCTTTAGCCATCGCTAATGCGGCAGTCACCAGCTGCTGATCGCCCGGGTCATCAGCCAGATCACGCACAAAAGAGCGATCGATCTTAATCACATCAAAAGGGAACTGTTTCAGATAGCTCAGCGATGAATAGCCTGTCCCAAAATCATCCATGGACAGCGACACCTGCATCGATTTTAACTGTGCCAGAGTCTCAGCCGTCGTATCATCATTTCGTACCAACAGGCCTTCAGTAATTTCGATTTCCAGACAGCGGGGGTCAATCCCAGTCTCTTCGATAATCTGCTGCAATACCGGCACAATCTGCCCATCGCGAAACTGCCGGGGCGAGACATTCAGCGCCATACAGTAGTCTTCACCGAAACTGTCCCGCCACTTAACGCCCTGCTGGCATACCTCACGAATAATCCACTCGCCAATCGGCAATATCAGCCCGGTTTGCTCAGCAACAGGGATAAAGTGTTCCGGGGACACCATCCCCAACACGGGATTATTCCAGCGAATCAGTGCCTCAGCACCAATCACCTTCTGCTTATGCAGGCAGTAAATCGGCTGATAATTCAGACTCAGTTCCTGATTTTCAAGGGCACCCCTTAGCTGCTGTTCAACTTCCAGTCGCCCCTGCACATAATCATTCATCTCAGGGGAATAAAAACTGAAGCCGTTACGCCCCCGCTCTTTTACCCGGTACATTGCTGTATCGGCTTTTTTCAGCAGCTCATCAGCGTCCAGACCATCCCCGGGAGAGACCGCGATGCCAATACTGCCACTGATGTAAAAACTACGATCTTGTATCAGAAACGCCTGCGTCAGCACCGTTAAAATTTTCTCAGCGACCACTTCGGCGTTATACAGGCTTGCCTGATTTTCCAGCAACAGAATAAATTCATCACCACCATAACGTGCAAGAGTGTCATCTTCCCGCACAGTATCCTGCAACCGCCGGGCAACCATCACCAACAGTTCATCACCCACCTCATGGCCCAGGGTATCGTTTATCTTTTTAAAGTCATCCAGATCGATAAACATAAGGATAACCAGGTTGTCATTTGCCTGCGCGTTAACAATCGCCCGGTTTAACCGGGCCCGCACCAGTTTTCGATTCGGTAAGTTAGTCAGGGCATCGAATTGCGCCTGATACTGTACCCGTTGTTCGTACTCTCTTCGTTCTGAAATGTCTCTCAGGCAACTCATGCCAACCAATTCGTTATCAACCTGAGTAAACTGATAGGAAACCGCCACCGGAAAAACACTGCCATCCGCACGCACCGCTTCCGACTCAAACCGCGACTTTTCCTCACTGTAATACAGCTCGATATCGGGTTGCTGATCCGGATTAAACAACTGCGACATGGGCATATTTAACAGTTCCTTTCGCCCATAACCGAACATCACCTCGGCGACCGTATTGCAATCGCAGAGCTGGCCATCCTTGTGCATAAACATCGCTTCAGTTGAAACCTGAGCTAACTGCTGCAAACGCACCTGGCTGAGTTTTAAATCGGACTCGGCCTCTTGGCGCAATAACACCTGATTACAGCCATGGCGATAAAGCACAGTCACCATCGCTATCACGACAAGACTAAAACCAATCATCAGCCACAACCAGAATGAACCACTATGGCCAAAAGGGGAGTGCTCTGTACTATCGAGATAAGCTAAAGACCAGCCAGGCAGGTATTCAAGTGATGACTGGTAAGCCTGATAATGACGCCCTCCGGTATCTTCAAGCGCACCATCGTCCAGCCACTTAACCTGAATACCTGCCTGTTTATGCCAACCATACCGGGCACTCTGTTGAATCGCAGCCGATTGGGTTGAGTCCAGGGGTAAAAGACTACTGAAAATCCACTCCGGTATACTCGATGCGAATATGAACCCGTTGCTATCCAGCAACAAAACATGTCCTGAAGATCGCCAGGACTTCTGCTCCAGTGGTTCCAGCGGAAACTTATTAACAATCACCCCGATAAACGTCCCATCCTTATCCAGCACACGGTGGGAAAAGTAAACGCCCCGGGCATGGGTACTCACCCCAAACGCGGGATAGACCGATGAACCTGATGCCGTTGCTTCGCTAAAATAGGGACGATAAGCAAAGTTTTTATTGATTGTCTGGGCTTTAAATTCAAAGTCACTGGCAGCGACAAAGACACCATTATTATCAAGAATAAAGCACAGAGAAGCACCTGACAGGGTGCAGATATTATTCAGCAAAGGATCAACATTGAGATCTTCGCCCGATAAATAGCGCTGAATATCAGGTAACACCGCCTGTATTGCAACCTGTCTGGAATAGCCTTCAAACAAGGCATCCAGCTCCTGCTGCAGCAGACCAACGGTATTGGCCGCGCTACGCTGCGCGTCTCGTTGAGAGAAGCTCAGTAAATTCAGATAATTAGCAGTCACACCTGTTACTGCGATAAAGCAACATAACAGTGCAATCGCAAACAAAACGGCTCTGGCCTTCATCTCACAACCCGAATAAAGCTATCTGGACCGCAAGCTAACAGATCAACCACTAGCACACAGCATTTATGACAATCCTTTAGGAAATCGGCATAAATGTATACGCTTAGCGGATGATTCTCTGCACTGAAAGGCCGGTATACTACCCAGATTGGGGGATACGCCGGGCCAGACTTAAGTATTAGTTAAAATATCGGTGATAATGCATTTCAGAACCACCGCCAGACCCGGCAAATGACCATTGCCGGGGAACAACAACCCATCATAAGCCGCTGTGCTTGAGTTTCTCCAGCTGGTCCCGGTAATGGGCTGCTTTTTCAAACTCCAGATTCTTCGCCGCTTCATACATCTGATCTTCCAACCGGCTCATCGTCTTCGCCAGTTCAGCAGAACTGAGCTTCTTCGCGTCCAGTTGATACTCGGTCACCGGTTCAGCCACTTTGCGGCCCGATTTAGTCTTGCGACCCGGAATCGACGATGCCCCTTCCATGATATCCGCCACCGATTTCTGAATGCCTATCGGAGTGATGCCATGCTCTTTGTTAAACGCAATCTGCTTATTACGACGACGCTCGGTTTCATCGATAGCACGCTGCATTGAACCGGTAATCCGGTCAGCATAAAGAATCGCCCGACCGTTCACGTTTCGTGCAGCACGGCCAATGGTCTGGATCATTGACGTTTCTGAACGAAGAAAACCCTCTTTATCAGCATCCAGAATGGCGACCAGCGACACTTCTGGCATATCGATTCCTTCACGCAGCAAGTTGATACCGACCAACACATCAAATTCACCAATACGCAGATCCCGGATAATCTCAACCCGCTCGACAGTATCGATATCCGAATGCAGATAACGCACCCTGACTCCATGCTCATCAAGATATTCAGTGAGGTCCTCGGCCATACGTTTAGTAAGAACGGTAACGACGACCCGTTCACCCCGTGCGGCAATCAGATTAATTTCACCCAGCAGATCATCTACCTGAGTGCGTGCCGGACGGATCTCAACAACAGGATCAAGTAATCCCGTTGGCCGCACGACCTGTTCAACCACCTGCCCCGCATTAGCGGCTTCATACTTACTCGGTGTCGCTGAAACCATAATCATCTGCGGCGCCTGACGTTCCCACTCCTCAAACTTCATAGGGCGGTTATCCAGTGCCGAGGGCAGCCGAAAACCGTATTCAACCAATGTCTCTTTACGGGATCGGTCACCTTTATACATCGCTCCCAGTTGCGGGATGGTGACGTGTGACTCATCCATAACCAACAGCGCGTCCGCAGGCAGATAATCAAACAATGTCGGTGGCGGCTCGCCCGGTGAACGGCCCGAGAGATAACGGGAATAGTTTTCGATGCCGGAACAATAACCCAGCTCTCTGATCATCTCTACATCATACATAACGCGCTGTTCAAGCCGCTGCACTTCAACCAGTTTATCGTTGCTGCGCAGCTGCTCTAACCGGGGATGCAACTCTTCGAGAATATTATCAATTGCCTCCAGGAGTTTTTCACGGGGGGTCACGTAATGAGACTTTGGATAGATCGTTGCCCGGGGAACCCGGCGTAATACCTCGCCGGTCAGGGGATCAAAATAGCTGATGTTTTCCACTTCATCGTCGAACAGCTCAATCCGGACCGCTTCTTTTTCCGATTCCGCTGGAAACACATCAATCACATCCCCGCGCACCCGGTAGGTACCCCGGTGCAGTTCAATATCATTACGGGTGTACTGTAGCTCAGCAAGACGACGCAGAATCGTTCGCTGATCGGCAGCGTCACCCCGGTCCAGATGTAACATCATTCCCAGATAGGACTTCGGATCACCCAGACCGTAAATCGCCGAAACGGTTGCGACGATAATGGCATCATCCCGCTCCAGTAGCGCCTTGGTCGCCGACAACCGCATCTGCTCAATATGTTCATTGATCGAAGCATCCTTCTCGATGAAGGTATCCGATGAGGGCACATAGGCTTCGGGCTGATAGTAATCGTAATAGGAAACGAAGTATTCGACGGCATTGTTCGGAAAAAAATCACGAAACTCACCGTATAGCTGGGCCGCCAGGGTTTTATTGTGCGCCATGATAATGGTCGGACGCTGCAACTGGGCGATCACATTAGCAATGGTGAAAGTTTTACCCGAACCGGTCACCCCCAGGAGGGTCTGAGCCGCAAGACCCGCATGAATACCATCAACCAGGCCTTTAATCGCAGCGGGCTGATCGCCGGCAGGTTCAAACTTTGACTGAATCTGAAAACGTTGCTTCATAATAGTTGTTTCATAACTGAATGTACGACACCAAAACGGAAGCGGAACATTATACCCGTATGAAAAATTTTCTGCTGAACGATCATCGGACAAGAACTAAAAGCCGAATTAAGAAATAGTTGCCATTTTGTTGAAATAAATACCACTTTTAACCGTAATGAGTAATGAAAAGGATTTTTCCGCAACGCGTATTCCGGTATGATTTGTGAGTTGAACACACCGTGGTATAGGACCACTTTTTCAGAGGAAATGGCTAGGACAATGCAACTCTCCGATCGCGTTAACAGCATTAAACCTTCTCCAACACTGGCAGTGACGAATCGTGCTGCTGAGCTGTATGCAGCGGGTAAAAACATCATAGGTCTGGGTGCAGGTGAACCCGACTTCGACACACCGGATCACATTAAAAACGCTGCGATTGAAGCACTCAATAACGGCTTCACCAAGTACACAGCTGTTGACGGTACGCCTGCCCTGAAAAAAGCCATTATTGCCAAATTTAAACGGGATAATGGTTTTGATTACGAAGCGAATCAGATTCTGGTTTCCTGCGGCGGTAAACAAAGCTTTTTCAACCTGGCGCTGGCACTGCTAAACGCCGGGGATGAAGTCATCATTCCTGCGCCCTACTGGGTATCCTATCCCGATATGGTACTGATGGGTGAAGGCGTGCCTGTTATTGTGACGACCACTCAGGAAGCCCGCTTCAAAATAACCCCGGCGCAACTGGAAGAAGCGATTACTGAGAAGACCAAACTACTGGTATTAAACAGCCCGTCTAACCCAACCGGCGTTGCCTACACAGCGGAAGAGCTGAAGGCGCTGGGGGAAGTACTGGCTAAATACCCGCAAGTACTGATTGCAACCGATGACATGTATGAACATATTCTGTTCACCGAATCGCCATTCATCAATATTCTCAACGCCTGTCCTGAGCTATATGATCGCACCATCGTACTCAACGGTGTTTCGAAAGCTTACTCGATGACCGGCTGGCGAATTGGTTATGCAGCGGGGCCTGCCAAACTGATCGGCGCAATGAAGAAGATTCAGTCTCAGAGCACATCCAATCCGACATCTATCTCTCAGATGGCAGCACAAGCTGCACTGGATGGTGATCAGACCTGTGTTGCTGACATGGTTAAAGCATTTAAACAGCGCCACGATTTTGTTGTTGAAAAGCTGAACGATATAGTAGGTGTTGAGTGTATACCGGCTGATGGCACCTTCTATGCTTTCCCAAGCTTTCAACAGGTTATCGATAACGACGACCGTTTTGAGAACGATATCGACCTGGCTGAGTTCCTGCTGCTGGAAGCTGGTGTTGCACTGGTGCCGGGGTCAGCCTTTGGCGCTCCGGGTAATATGCGTTTATCTTTCGCAACCTCTCTGGACATTCTGGAAGAGGCGATCAGCCGCATAAAAGCCGCCGTGGAAAAATAATTTTTTTCAGCACACTAAGCCGGGCTAAGCCCGGCTTTTTTATAGGCCTGTCACCGGCTCCCTTAACTCTTTTTTGCGCAACACCAGTCAGGCCTGCCAATTAATAAAACTTTACACTGAGCAGCATTGGCATTTTATCAAAGGAATACTATAATCTCGCTTTTCCAAGACGACCGGTCTAATCAAAATGTCTCGACCTAAAAGAAATGAACACAGCCGGGAGAAGATCCTGCAAACAGGTATGGACCTTTTTAACCGTAAGGGTTACCACGGCACCGGCCTGAAAGAGATCCTCGATACCTGTCAGGTGCCGAAAGGCTCTTTTTATAACTACTTCGAGAGCAAAGAGCAGTTTGCCGTCGAAGTCCTGGAATACAGCCATCAGCTTGAAGATGCAAAGTGGGATAAACGTACCTGCACGATTGAAGGTAATTTACTCAAACGGTTCCGGCTAGCGATTGACCTATTCATCGAAGATTATGAAAATGACCCTGATGCCACCGGTTGTTTACTGACCAACATGATGGGCGAGGTCGGTAATGCCAGCCCATCGTTCAGAGAAATAATCCGATTATCCAGCAATCGGGTCATTGACTGTATTGAAGCCAGTTTTAAGGAAGGCCAGTTACAAGGTAGTTTTCGCGCTGATCTGTCAGCCAGGGCTCTGGCGCAGCTGTTTTGGGATAGCTGGCAGGGCGCACTGTTACGCACGAAAGTTGAAGCCTCAACCACACCCCTCCGGGAAGTGGCTGACGCCATCTATACACTGTTTGCACCATTGGAAAATCCTGTGACTAAGGATGGAGATAATAATGAAGTTTAATCAGTTCTTGCCATCAGCATTTCTCGGCCTGGCCCTGACCTGTTCCCCGATAGTTCAGGCTGAAGGATTGCCTGCTGAAGTAGTACATGTAGAAACCAAGCCCCTCACTCAAATGATCGAGGCCGTTGGTGGCCTGAGCGCAAATGAGTCGATTATTATCCGCCCGGAACAAAGCGGCAGTGTAGAAAAGGTGCTGTTCACCGAAGGCTCTTCTGTTAAGTCAGGTGAAACCCTGATCGTATTAGAGTCTTCGCTGTACAAAGCCCAGCTGCAGGAAAGTAAGGCGCGGGTCAATCTCAGCCGGATCGCTTACAACCGGGCAGACAGCCTGGTGAAGAAAAAAGTGGGTTCGCAACAGGATCTCGATTCATCTCTGGCTGAACTGCAGATGGATCAGGCAAAACAACAGGTAGCTCAGACCCAACTGGATAAAATGACCATCAAAGCGCCCTTCGAAGGTGTCATCGGGCTGCGTAAATTCAGTCCGGGTGATTACGTCACGGTTGGCCAGGACCTGGTAGAACTGACTGACATCAATACCATGAAGGTTGACTTCAAAGTGCCGGAAAATCAGCTGCCGAATCTCCGTATCGGACAGGAGATCAAAATCCTGGTTGATGCCCTGCCGGGCGAAAGCTTCACCGGCTCTATTTATGCCATCGCCCCGAGCATTGATGCGCGCAGCCACAATATCGCTATCCGGGCGAAAATAGAAAACCGCGACAACCTGCTGCGTCCGGGTCTCTTTGCCCGTATTCAGATCATCCTCAGCACCGACGATAATGCCATCATGGTGCCGGAAGAGGCGATTATCCCCCAGAACGAAAGCTTTTTCGTCATGACCGTGAGCGATGACAAGATTGCCATGGTACCGGTGAAGTTAGGCCTGCGCCGCAATGGCGAAGTCAATATTACGTCAGGTCTGGAAGAGGGTCAGGTCATTGTTACCGCGGGCCAGATAAAACTGTTCCCGGGCTCCCCGGTAACGCCGATCTTTGTTGACGGCACCGCTAAAAAGCCAGCCGAATCTTCAGCTGAACAACCAGGAGCCTAAGCATGATCCTGTCGGAAATAAGTATCAAACGACCGGTACTCGCCACGGTTATGAGCCTGCTGATCTTACTGGTCGGGGCCGTGTCCTATGACCGTCTCACGGTCAGGGAATATCCAAAAATCGATGTACCGGTAGTCACCGTTGAAACCAACTACCCGGGTGCCAGCTCCTCCATTATCGAATCGCAGGTCACTCAGATTATCGAGGACTCACTGTCCGGTATCGAAGGCGTTGATTACATCAGCTCGGTCAGTCGTTCTGGTAAAAGCCAGATTACTGTCACCTTCAAACTAACCCGTGATCCTGACGATGCCGCCAGTGATGTACGCGACCGGGTTGGCCGGGTGCGTGGTTCTCTGCCTGATGATGTTGAAGAACCGATCACCGCGAAAACGGAAGCGGATGCACAACCGGTTTTCTGGATGGCTCTGTCATCCGATAACCACAGCATGATGGAAATCTCACAGATTGCGGACAAAATGGTCAAAGACCCTCTGCAAACAGTGAATGGCGTTGCCAACGTTATGCTGTTCGGTGACCGCCGTTTTGCGATGCGCATCTGGCTGGACCCTGCCCGTATGGCCGCTTACAAGGTTATTCCTCAGGATATCGAGAATGCTCTGCGTAGCCAGAACGTGGAAATCCCGGCCGGTCGTATCGAAAGTAGTCAGCGTGAATTCAGCGTTCTGGCGAAAACCGACCTTAACACTGTTGATCAGTTTGAAAATATTATCATCCGTAATGACAACAACTATGCGGTCAAAATCCGTGATGTTGCCCGGGTAGAAATTGCACCTGAAGATGAACGTCATAAATCACGCTTCAAGAGTAAGTCAGCGGTTGCACTGGGGGTTGTAAAACAGTCAACGGCAAACCCTCTGGATGTATCAAACGGTATTCAGGAACGCCTGCCGCAGATCAAAGCAGCACTGCCTGAAGGGGTCAATATCGACATTGCCTACGATTCGTCTATCTTTATTTCTGAATCGATCAAGTCGGTTTTCAAAACAATTTTTGAAGCCAGTCTGCTGGTGGTTGCGGTTATCTTCTTCTTCCTGCGAAATCTGAGGGCAACACTGATTCCGATATTAACCATCCCGCTCTCACTGATTGGCAGTTTTGCCCTGATGCTGATGATGGGCTTCAGTATTAATACCCTGACCCTACTGGCCATGGTACTGGCCATCGGTCTGGTGGTCGATGACGCGATCGTCATGCTGGAGAACATCTTCCGCCATGTTGAGGAAGGGCTATCACCCATTCAGGCGGCCTTCAAAGGCAGTAAAGAGATCGGCTTTGCCGTCATTGCCACGACAATGACACTGGTGGCCGTGTTTGCCCCGGTAGCATTCACCCCGGGACGCACCGGTAAGCTGTTTACCGAGTTTGCCCTGACACTGGCAGGCGGGGTTCTGGTTTCCGGCTTTATCGCACTGACGCTGTCGCCCATGATGTGTTCTCGCCTGCTGCATCATGAAAAACGCCACAGTGCCATCTTCAACCTGATAGAAGGCTGGATTCTGGGCTTAACTAACGCCTATCAGGCACTGCTGAAAAAGGTACTCAAATCCAGACTGCTGGCAATACTGATCATGGCCGTCAGCCTTGGTGGTGCAGGCCTGCTATACACTAATCTGCCACAGGAACTGGCGCCGGTAGAAGACCGGGGAACCATTCTGGCAATGTCAATCTCCCCTGATGGCGCTTCGGTGGACTATGTCGACCGCTATGCTAAACAGGTGGAGGCAATGATTGCCAAACAACCCAGTGGTAATCGCTACTTTACCATCGTCGGTTTCCCCACTGAAACCAACTCGATGACCTTCCTGGGTCTGAAGCCCTGGGACGAACGGACCCAGAAGCAGCAGAGTATTGTCGCCGAGCTGACACCACAGCTGTTTGGCGGGGTTACCGGTACGATGTCATTTGCAATGAACCCACCCTCTCTGGGACAAAGCTTTGTCTCCCGGCCAGTGGAGTTTATTATCAAATCGAATACGGATTATGCTGAGCTGAAAACCATTTCTGACCAGCTGATGGCGCGGATCTTAAAAAATCCAGGGTTTGTACAACCGGAAATCGACCTGAAGCTGAACAAACCGGAATTGTCGCTCAAGGTTAACCGTGAGCAAGCATCGGAAATGGGGCTGGATATCAATCTGATCGGCCGTAGTATCGAAACCTATATGGCGAGCCGTGATGTAACCCGCTTTAAGAAAGAGGGTGAACAGTACGACGTTATCCTGCAGGTTGAACCTGACCAGCGTAAAAGTCCGACTGACCTCAGCAACCTCTATGTGCGTACCAACGACGACAATATGGTGCAGCTGAGCTCGGTGGTTAACATTAAGGAAAGTGTCGCGCCGAAAGAACTGAACCACTTCGATAAGATGAAGTCAGTTAAGTTTCAGGCAATTCTGGCGCCCGGTTACAGCCTCAAAGAAGCGCTGGACTTTCTCGAGCAGCAGATGGCCGAGATCAGCCCGGAAACACTCTATGACTTTGGCGGGCAGTCCCGTGAATTTATAGAGTCAGGCAGTGGTCTGATAGTGACCGCCGTGTTGGCGCTGATCTTCACCTTCCTGGTTCTGGCGGCACAGTTTGAAAGCTTCCGTAACCCGTTGATCATTATGCTCTCGGTTCCCCCGGCACTGTTCGGTGGACTCTTTGCTCTGTATTATTCCGGAGGCAGCCTGAGCATTTATAGTCAGATAGGTCTGATAACCCTGATTGGTCTGGTGACGAAGCACGGTATTCTGATAGTGGAATTTGCCAACCAGCTTCAGGATCAGGGACGCGAACTGCAGGATGCTATTATTGAATCGGCAACCCTGCGTTTACGCCCGATTCTGATGACCACGGGTGCTATGGTGCTCGGTACACTGCCGCTGGCCATTGCCGTTGGTGCTGGCGCTGAGAGCCGTCAACAGATCGGCTGGGTAATTGTCGGTGGTCTGACCTTTGGTACCCTGTTAACCTTATTCATCGTACCAACGGTTTACAGTTATCTGGGACGGCGTCTGTTCAAAAAAGTAGAGCCTGACTATCAACTAATGGAACAAGGATCAAAGCAGTGAAAGTAACTCAACGCATCATACTCCCTACCCTGCTGGGCACCGCCATCAGTTGCGCTCTGATAGCCCCTCAGGTTAATGCCGGTGCACTATCAAATATCTATCAGCGGGCCCTTGATCAGGACCCGCAACTGAAAGCCGCCGAAGCCCTGTCTAAAGCGGGTGCAGAAGCCCTGCCGCAAAGTCGTGCAGGGTTGCTGCCAAGCATTTCTCTGACAGGTAATACCACGTGGATTGAAGCGGAGACAGCCGACTTCAATAACCACGGCTATACCGTCAACCTGAGTCAGCCGCTGTTTTCAGCGGCATCCTGGTTTACCTATCAACAGGGTATTGCACAGTCAGAAGTTGCCAGCCTGGAATTTGATCAGGCTCAGCAAAACCTGATTCTGCGGGTTATCAGTAACTACCTTGCGGTATTACGGGCCCAGACAACCCTGGAAACATCCCAGGCTCAGGAGCGCGCAATCAAGCGCCGTCTGGATCAGGTTAATGCTCAGTTTGAGGTAGGCCTGATCGCCATCACCGATGTCCAGGAAGCCCAGGCGACCTACGATAACGCCAGAGTTGCCAGAATTCTGGCTGAAGGTGATCTGGACAACAGTTTTCAGGGACTGGAGCGCCTCACCGGACAACCGGTCGGCACAATCGATCCACTGTCGAAAGAGTATCCCATTGAAAACATCAACCCAGTTGACCCTCAAGCCTGGCTGGAAAAAGCGATGGCAGGCAATCTGTCACTGAAAGTCGCTGAAGCCAATACCGAAGCCGCCCGCCGTCAGGCACAGGCAGCCTCAAGTGGGCATCTGCCAACAATCTCCCTGACAGCCAGCTATGATCGGGACAAAGGTACCGCCACCGGAAACGATGACTGGGCAGATACAAACCAGATTGGCCTGACGCTGTCGATGCCTATCTTCTCAGGCGGAGCGACCAGTTCTAAGAGCCGCCAGGCCGAATACAGCTTTTCTCAGGCGCGCTTTAATCAGGACGATGCCCTGCGAAGTGTCACTCAGGACATTCGTAACCTGTTGCGTAACCTGCAGACCAACGTCCTCAGTGTGGCAGCCCGCAAACAGAGCATCCTCTCCAGCGAAACCGCATTGCGAGCCACGGAAGAAGGCTATAATGTCGGCACGCGAAACGTTGTTGATGTGCTGCAGGCAGAGCAACAACTGTATTCCGCTCAACGGGATTATGCCAATGCACGGTTCGACTATATCCAGAACCTGTTCGACTTTAAGCAAAAAGTTGGCACGCTCAGCCCTGACGATGTCATCGGCCTGGACCAGTGGATGAAGCCTGAATAAGCATCTCACCGCTAAGGCATAAACTCCAAGGCATTAAAAAAGGCTGATGGTTAACCCATCAGCCTTTTTTGTTGGCTATTGAGACATAATTCTCCAATAGCCTAATCCGTGACAACGATATCGGTTAAACCATTCTTTTTAGCAAACTGATAGAGTTTCCCCGTTGCTTTCATCGTCCGCAGAAAAGTGTCCACCTCACTCAGCCATTCCAGCTCACCTTTAGGCACTGCGTAAGCATAATAAGTTTTCGCCAGTGGAGAGCTGGGGGCAAACAGCACTGCCCACTCGGTTAAAGCGGTCATGCGCTTGCCATAGGGGTAGTCGGTCATAAACACATCTGCCCGGCCGCTCAGCACTTCCTGTTCACGGGCTTTAAAGTTATCGACCACCGATATTTCGGCACGCTTAAAGGTCTTTTTAACCACCGGCTCCATGTAGGTGCCTTTTTGTACAACAGCAATAACACCCTCCTGGTCAATCTCATCCCAGCGGGTAATGGCGGTGTTATCTTTAGTACCGACAGCGTAAATACCACTGGCCAGGTAAGGCTGAGAAAACTCCATGAAAGGTTTGCGACTATCGCGTATACCAACCCCATGCATAGCAATATCACAAACATCATTTTCAAGATTATCCGCCAGATGCGAGAACGAGCTTTCAACAAAGTTCAAATTAACGCCAAGACTGCTGGCCAGCTCATGAGCCATATCGATGTCGATCCCTTCGAGTTGTTGCGTACGGGGATTGCGATAGCTGATCGCAAAGTAATCAGGCCAGATACACACCCGGACGTACCCCCGCTGCTTAATGTTTTCAGCCCGTTCGCTGGCGTTAACACTATTCATAGAGATCGCCAGAAATGATAATGTAACTATGAATATAGTTTTAAAGTTATAGTTCATCGTTTTAATCCGCTGTAAACTGTATATAAATAATTAACGTCTATGTATTCATTGATTGCAAGACTTTACCTGAGACACGTTCAGCTTTATTCCGCTTCTTTGATGCGAGCTATAATAACTCTATGCGAAACAGTCCCACTAAGAAGCCCCCCTCATTTGCCAGATTAATTTACGGGGGGTTGTTAGCAACGATCATACTGTTTATGACGGTTCTCTGGTTCAGCTTTATCCAGAGTATGGACGAAAGGGATGAACGCTCAGCCCTGTATGCAAGAATGATCGAAGGTACCATCAGCCGGACACTGGAAGGACTGGAGATCAGCCTGATATCCCTGTCTGATGACCTCAATCAGACTGACCTGAAACAAGAAGATCTGATAAAACTCCGCAACAGAGCACTGAAAATACTCAAATTTGCACCGCAACTCAGGCAGATTGTCGTCATCAAAGGACGCCAGACCCTGATAGATACACGCAGTGCCACACCCGAAAATATTAATTTCAGCATTCTGGGGCTCAATCAGCACCAACGAAGTTCAGCCTCACTGGGCCTGATCATCGGCAATGCAATAAAAGGTCGTTACCTGCCGCTGCAATACAGCTTCCCGGATGAAGCGAGTTTGCGCGAACTGATACCTGTCGCCATCGAAAGCAGATCAGCTCAGGGAGAAAGACTACTCATTATTGCCGCCCTCAATCCCAGTTATATTACCCGCTATATCAACGATCTTGATCTTGAACAAAAAGACAGAGTCTATCTGACAGACCTTGCGGGCAATAGTCTGATTCAAAAAGGACTGTACGGTCCCAACAGACAGTATGTTATTCCGCAACTAAAACAAGCGTTATCCAGCGGAGCCGACCATTTCTCCGCGAAGTACTCTCTTGGCCCTATCCCTCTCAATACCACCACGATCAGACTGCTTTATAAGTATCCATTAGCGGTTGCGATCGTGGTTAATCATCGGGGATCATTTATTCGCTGGCTGGAACAAAAACGCAGCTTGTTACTCATCCTGCTGGTGTCTGTTGTTACCCTGATTGCAGGTGCCTTTTTTACCGTCCGTAACGGCCGGAAAGCGATGCAGATGAAAGCCGAAGTAAATTTGCTGTCAGAAGTCGTTGAACACAGCCCCGTGGTAATCATTATTACCGACCCTGATGGCAATATTGAGTACGTCAATACCTGCTTTGAGTCAGTCACGGGCTATCACAAAGATGAAGTTATCGGATGTAATCCCCGGATACTTAAATCGGGTGAAACGTCCAGTTCGGAATACTCAAAGATGTGGCAGACTCTGATGGCCGGGCAGACCTGGTACGGCGAGTTTCATAATAAACATAAAGATGGCAGCTTATACTGGGAGCGTTCATCCATCGGCCCTCTTATCGATGAAGAGGGTGAGATCACTCATTACATCGCTCTTAAACAGCAGATAACCGAAGAGAAAGTGGCGCAGGAAAAACTGCGCATGGCGTCGGCCGTCTTCAGTGTTGCCGCAGAAGCGATTATGGTGACGGATAATCAAAACCGTATACAGATGGTCAACACCTCGTTTGAAAAGATAACCGGATATCCTGAAGCGGAAGTGCTGGGAAAAAACCCGGAAATGCTAAAGTCCGACGATGATAATCCTGATTTTTATGAAACGATGCTTTCCAATCTGGAAGAGAACCATGTCTGGCAGGGCGAGGTTTGGAGTAAGCGTAAAAACGGAGAAGTTTATCCTCAATGGCTGACGATATCTGCCCGTTATACGCCCGCAGGCGCGTTGGAAGGCTATGTTGTTCTGTTCAGCGACATTACGCAGCGTAAGCATGACGAAGCCGTTATTATCCATCAGGCAAATTACGACAGCCTGACCGGACTGCCCAACCGGCACCTGTTTTCGGATCGTTTAAAACAGGCCCAGGTCCGCTCTGACCGCACCCAGACGCAAACGGCGCTTCTGTTTATCGATCTCGACCGGTTTAAATATGTCAACGATACCTTCGGCCATGTCGCCGGTGATTTGCTGCTGAAACAGGTCGCACAACGACTGGTTGCCTGCCTGCGAAAAAGCGATACGGTTGCCCGTCTCGGCGGTGATGAGTTTGCCGTTATCATCACCGAATTACAAAACCTATCAGCCATCGAGCTTATTGCCCAGAACATTCTCCACAGCCTGGCACAACCCTACCCGCTGGAGAGTAATGAGGCCTATATTTCTTGCAGTATAGGTATCGCTATCTATCCGGATAATGGTGCCGACTCAGAACGACTGCTTTTGAATGCCGACAACGCCATGTATAAAGCGAAACAGAGAGGCCGCAATACCCGGGAATATTTCAACCAGCAACTCAACGAAGAAACTCTGCGACGTAGCGCGCTTGAGCAAGACCTTTATAAAGCTATTGAACGCCATGAGTTCTTCCTTTTATACCAGCCAATCTGGTCAATCGATGGCACGGAGATTGAATCTGTTGAAGCATTAATTCGCTGGAGACACCCCGTACGCGGAACTATCTCGCCCAATGAGTTCATTCCTATTGCGGAAGAGTCGACGCTGATACATACCATCGGCAACTGGGTCATAGGAGAAGCCTGCCGGTTCGCCAGACAACTGGCAGAGACCATCGAAGATGCCCCTAAAGTCAGCATCAATATTTCCAGTTCTCAATTCCTGAAAGGTAACATTGAAGCACTGCTGACAGAGGAAGTAATGTCTCTCAAACTGACCAGTTCAGCAATCATCATTGAAATCACTGAGAGCATTCTCCTACTGGAAGAACAGAAGATATTTCAGCAGCTGAAAGCCATTGTCGCCATGGGAATTGAGATTGCTGTCGATGACTTTGGCTCCGGTTATTCATCGCTCGGTTATCTGAAGAGGTATCCGATTCAACGACTGAAAATCGATAAATCGTTTATTGATGATATGGAGCCTAATGAAGCGACACAGTCACTGGTCTCAGGGATGATATCGCTGGCCGATTCGCTGTCCCTGAAAACAGTGGTTGAAGGGGTTGAGAATCAGGGGCAACTTGACCTGCTACGCCAGTTTGGAACTCCCATGATACAGGGCTATCTGCTGGCCAAACCGATGACCGGAGACAAGTTGATAGCGCTGCTGAAAACGGTTCGAAAGCAGATTAACCCTGATGTAAAAGGCACACATTCTGCGCAGAATAACACCAGCCAATACCCAGGCACTGAAGGTGCCTGACCTGAGCTATTTTCTCAGACTATCCCGAATCACATCGAGACGCTCTTTCAACTCTTCATGATCCTGCATCGAATCAAGCTCAACCGACCGTTTGGTGGTGTGGGACTGCGCCCGGTCCAGCGCTTTAGCCAGATCATTCTGCGCTTGCTTAATCGCTTCATACGTATGCAGCTCAACGGTCTCCAGAGTATCGAGTGCGTCAACCGCCTGCAGCATCAATGCTGGAAGAGTTTCCAGAAGGGTATGTTCGATCGATCTTTCTTCTAATTCTGACTGCAACCGGCGACGATCTGACAACCAGCTTTCCAACTGCTGTCTCTCACTGTAAGTCAGCGCTGCGGCAACGTGCGGTGCCAACCGGTCAACCTGTGCATGAAAGGAGGTCACCACCAGCCGTTTCTCTTCGCCAGTGCCGGGGTCATTAAACACCCGGACACATTTAATCGTATCACCGATCGTAATAAACTCCATTACTTACCTCTTGTCTGTGCGCATTACTAACATGTTGATCTGATTTTAACCGTAGAGTTTAACACTTTGTCCTGCTGTTCACTGCTTTTTTGGCTTAGCACTCAGGATTCCTGAATGACTCACCAGCGCTCAGATTAACAACTTCGCCAGACCGAGGAAGGAAAAGAAACCGATAGCATCGGTAAAGGTAGTCAGCACCACACTTCCGGCAACGGCCGGATCAATAGACAAACGTTGCAGAATTAACGGAATAAAAACGCCGCCGATCACTCCTGTCACTAACACAATCAATAGTGCCATACCAAACACCGCCCCCAGCATCGGGTCACCAAACCAGTAGAGCGCAATGGCAGCGACAACCAGTGCCCAGACAACACCGTTAAGAAAGACAACCGAAGCCTCATGGGCAATTAGCTGGGCAATATTGGTGCGACCAATCTGATTCAGCGCCAACCCCCGGGTAACCAGCGTCAGTGTTTGTGATCCAGCCACGCCCCCCATACTGGCAACAACCGGCATCAGCACCGCCAGCGCAATCAGCTGTTCAATAACCGCTTCAAATAAGCCAATAACCCAGGCAGCGACAAACGCAGTAATCAGATTGATGCCCAGCCAGTACCCGCGCTTATAAGCACTGGTTAATACCGGTGAGAACATATCGGTCTTACGTTCGAGACCCGCCGACCGCAATACCTTATCGTCGGCCTGATCCTGAATCACATCCACCACATCATCAATGGTTATGCGACCTAATAAACGATAGTTATGATCGACTACCGGTGCTGAGAGCAGATCACAATCCTGAAATATCCGCGCTACCTTGTCCTGACTGGCATCCACGGGTATCGCCTGAAACTCCTGTTCAAGAATATCGGCAACCAGGGTATCGGTGTGCAGTGACACCACCTCGCTAAGAGGTAACACCCCCAATAGTTTGTTGGTCCGGTCGACCACCATCAGACTATCTAACTGCCGCGGCATCTCCCCCTCTTTCTTGCGCAGCAGACGCAGATAGCGTAACACCGAAAGAATTGATACATCGGCTCTCACCGCCGTTATATCGGTGTCCATCAGGCCACCGGCGGTGTTATCCGGGTAGTGTTTGACACTGTTATAACGCCGCTTACGCAGCTCATCCATGGCGGCGATCATCGCATTGATCACGGTGCCAGGAAGATCTTCATCAATGTCGGCCAGTTCATCGGACTGCAGCAGAAACAAACTTTCTAAAAGCACATCCTCGGGGGTATTATCAACCAGAAACTGACGCACTTTACCTTGCACACTCTTAAGCACACCGGCACGTTTCTGAACATCCAGACAGTTCCAGATATCGATACGATTTTCAGGTGTGGTTGCCTCAATCAGACGGGCTATTTCACTACTGCTAACCTCAGCCAGGAGATTATTAAGCGCCACATCATCCTGTCGCTCAATCGCTCCATGGATCTGATCAATACGCAGATTAGCCTGAGACATTATTGCACCCTACTCCCGATTAATAGACTCCCGGAACGATCCGCCAGGCGGATGACCCAGCGATGAAAACGGGTCTGCAGTCATCGGTTGCAGCCCGCTGAACACTCTACCGCGCAGGCGGCTTTAAAGATCTCTATTTTTAACATTTTTTATATTATTTTCGCCACCCTCTCTGTGCAGCACTGGCTGCCAGGAGATAGATCATGGGTTATGCCAGAGCTGCACTCTGGCACTGAGGTGAAAAGCTTCAGTTAAGCTGTGACACCGGATAGCCTGCCAGACAGATGGCCCGGCCATGATCATGCACTTCAACCAGAGCCTTATGCAGACTCTTTACTGCCAGATCGTAGTCGGTTTCTTCAATAATGAACTGCATATCAACCTGTCGCATCGACTGGTGAATCGCCAGCACGCTGATGTTACCTTCGGCAATCGCTGCCACGGCTTTTGCCAGAATTCCGGGCACTTCCATATCGCTGCCAATGGCTGACGCAATCGCCACCTTTTTCTGGTCAATCTCCGCTTCAGGAAAGCGCTCGGCTAAGGCTGAACGGATACGCTTCACCGTTTTCAGGTTGGTCGACAGATAATGGGTAATGGTGTTGGCATTGGTATCTTTAGCAACAATATGCGCCCGAAAACGCTTAATCAGCGCTAAGATCTCCTGATCGTAGTCTTCGATACTCCCGGCCATATCCTGGTCAAACAGTTCCAGCGCATAGACGCCTTTACAACCGGCAATAATCTCAACCCGGGGGGTACTGCTGACATAGTCACCGGTAATCAGTGTACCGGTGTGCTCCGGCTCAAAGGTATTTTTTACCCGCAGAGGAACGTTGTGCTGACGCAGACCTTTCGCCGCTTTGGGGTGGATAGCTTCCATACCCAGATTCGCCAGCTGATCGGCGACATCATAGTTTGTCCGGCCGATCGGTACCGCATTCTCTTCGCCAACAACCCGGGGGTCAGCACTACTCAGATGAAACTCTTTATGAATAACGGCTTCACGGGCATTGGTCAGCACCGCCAGACGACTGAAGGTCATCTCACTGTAACCCCGGTCGAAAGAGGACATCAGGCCATCGGCGCTGTGGGCATACCCGGTGACCACGGGTAACTGAACATCCAGATCAATATTCTTAAAGGCAGAACGAATGCGGTCATCCAGTGACACATGGCGATTCGTATCCCAGCCGGTCAGATCAATATAGCAGGCGTTGACACCGTCCCGCTTTAGCAGCTCAACCATATTCCAGGCACTGTGAGCCTCACCGATACTGGCCAGCATCTCCCGTACGGTTTCCAGATGCGCGTCCAGAGCAAAATGACCATGCATACACAGGCTATGCAGATCAGTCAGGCATTTCTGCGCTTCCTGTAAACGTTCATCAATAAAATTATTCGCCTGAATCAGCTGATCACCTTTACCGAACAGTTGCAGGTTCAGGTCATACATCTCACATTTAAGCTGTTCCAGCGCCTGTAACCAGCTTTTGTCTTCCATGCTGCTGGCAAACAAGCCGTAGACACCCGGCTGGCCACTTTTTTTGTGCTCCAGCAGCTTATCCGTCATTCCACCATAGGCAGAAACAACAAAGACGCGCTGGTAAAGGGTGTCGGGGTTAGACGGTTTAAAAATTATATTATCCCGGACCGACACATAATCAGACATGGATGTGCCGCCAATCTTTTCTATAGTATGCATAACTCTCAAGTTTTCAGATTATAAGATAGTTGCAGACGTTAGCTGCCTGTTAAGCCTGAGCCGCCCAGGGCGGCTCACAGGTCAGTCGGCAACGGGAAGTGCAGAAATATGCTCGCGTGCGCAGATATACTCTGGACGCGGAGGCTGGTCACAGAAAGGCTCAACGACCCGGTTGCTGAGTGCGTTATAAACAAAGAAAACGTTAGAACGCGGCTCTGGCGTAATATTGCCATTGGAACCATGCATAACATTGCAGTCAAACACGATCACACTGCCAGGCTTACACCGGGCGCTGACAATACCACCCGATTCAGCCATCGTTTGTAGCTGCTCATCGGAAGGTACGCCATACTCCTGCTTTTTCAGTGACGCTTTAAAGTGGTTTTCCGGGGTCTCTCCGGCACAGGCAGCGTATTGCTGATGCGATCCCGGCATCAGCATCAGCGGACCGTTGTAATCAAAGTTCTCGGTCAGCGTGATCGACATGCTCAGCGCCCGCATCCGTGGCATACCATCTTCAACATGCCAGGTTTCAAAATCCGAGTGCCAGTAAAACTCTTTGCCCCGAAAACCCGGTTTATAGTTAACACGGGACTGATGGATATACACATCATCGTTGAGAATATACCGGGCCAGATCCGCCAAACGAGGGTCCGCCGCAAGCTTTTTAAACAACGGACTGTTCACATGCACCTGAAATACCGAGCGTACTTCACCACTTTCAGGTTCGCTAATGATTGCATCCGACTGCTTCACTGCACTGTCATTTCGCAACCGCTCGAGTTCCTGCTGAAACATCTCCACTTCATTAGCGCTGAACAGGTCTTCAAGCACCATATAACCCTGCTCAGCATAGGCTTGAATCTGCTGCTGCGGGATGGGTGAGACTCTGTCTTTCGGCGCATAAACAGTAGGGTCCTGCCGCTCGGTAAACTGGTGGACTCCCTGGCGCGAAGGGTACAGATCTTCCCACTCCTGTGGTCCCGACATAAACATTCCTTTGACGTTCATAATCAAGCCGTAACTGCTTCTGCGCTCAGTTCATAAGCGCCATCAGCATTATGAACCTCTTTACCATTGAGCGGCGGATTAAAAACACAGGCCATCTTCATCTCTTCAAATGCCCGTAAAATGTGCTTATCGTTTTTATCCAGAATGTAGAGTGTGCCGGGCTTGATGGGATATTTTTTACCCTCTGGTACGGTTTCTACCTCACCTTCACCGGAGATACAGTAAACCGATTCCAGATGATTCTGATAATGCATACCAAAATCAGCATATTTGTAGATAGTCGTAATATGAAAAGAGAACCCCATATTGTCATCTTTCAATAGCATCCGTGTGCTTTCCCAATTGCCATCGGGGGATACTACTCGACGGTTACTCTGCTCGGCTGTTGCTAAATCACGTACAATCATTTTGTCTCCTTGATATTCAGTTATGGTTACTTTCTGTCTCAGACTTCAGGGTGATAACCATATCTTCACTACCGGATACGGTGACCACCTCATCGGCGGGAATCAACAGGCTCTGGGCCGACTTCAACCGATAGGGCCGGCTACGGGACATCACCCGAATCCGCCCTGAGCCACTAATACAATGTAACCTGTAGCGCCGGCCTTGCGGGCGCCTGGGGAGCAGAACCCGCTCCCCTCTCCAGATATGAATCAGATCCTGTTGCGCCATCATTAGCTGGCCAGACTAACCGGATCGAAATATTTTTTCTGTTCCGGGATGCTGTCCTCTTTTGCACAAACTTCACGAATAGCACTTTCGAGAATATCGATACCGGCTTTCAGGTTATCCATGCTGATAATGAGAGGACACAACAGTTTAATTACCTGATCATCGGCACCACTGGTTTCGATCATCAGACCATTCTGGAACGCTTTAGAGGTAATTTTGTCTGCCAGCTCACCGCTGACACAGTTAATGCCCTGAAACATACCCCGACCACGGGTAGAGAAATTGCCATCACCATACTCATTGGCAAACTGCTCAAGACGCTCTTTGATATAGCGCCCTTTCATCTGCACCTCTTTGGCAAAAGAGTCGTCAGCCCAGTAAGTATCAATCGCCGCTTTTGCGGTCACAAACGCGAAGTTGTTACCCCGGAAGGTGCCGTTATGCTCACCGGGCTTCCACTGATCCAGTTCTGGACTAAACAGTACGACAGCAAAAGGAAGTCCGTAACCACCCAATGATTTTGACAGGGTTACAATATCCGGTTTAATTCCCGCTTCTTCAAAGCTGAAATAAGTACCGGTGCGGCCACAGCCCGCCTGAATATCATCAACAATCAGCAACACATCATGCTTGCGACACACTTTTTCAAGCTGCTGCAACCAGGTAAAACTGGCAGCATTAATACCACCCTCACCCTGCACAGTCTCAACGATGACCGCTGCAGGTTTGTCGATGCCGCTACTGGAATCACACAGCACCTTATCCAGATAGACGGTAGTGTCGATATCGTCGCCCATATAACCGTCATAAGGCATCCGGCTGACACCACTCAGACTAACGCCTGCAGCCCCCCGGTGATGTGAGTTACCGGTTGTTGCCAGGGCACCCATTGTCACACCGTGGAAGCCATTGGTGAAACTGATAACATTTTCCCGACCGGTGATATTACGTGCCAGTTTCAGCGCCGCTTCAACCGCGTTTGTACCGGTTGGACCGGTAAACTGCATCACATAATTAAGACCACGGGGCTTAAGAATTTTTTCATTGAACGATTCAAGAAACTCCCCTTTCGCCTTGGTATGCAGATCCAGACCATGGGTAATGCCATCGGAATGGATATAGTCCAACAGTTTCTCTTTAAATATCGGGTTGTTATGGCCGTAGTTAAGTGTTCCGGCACCGGCAAGGAAATCAAGGTATCGGGTACCATCTTCATCATATAGATATTCAGCTTGCGCCTTGTTGAAAACACGTGGGAATGAACGTGCATACGACTGAACTTCAGATTCAACCTGTTCAAAAATTTTCATAACAGTACTCTTTATATAATTAGCGAATGATTTATATCGAACTACGAAATATTATTGATGAAGCGGACCGATCCGGACCAGGAGCTCTGAATCGTGCTGATCATTAAAATGTGCCACACGATCAAACATCAGAGCGCGCTCAAGGGGCGCATCAAACTGGTTTGCCAGACGGGTAAACAATGCCCATGACGGAGCATTATCTGCGGTAATAGTTGTCTCAACATGCGACACAGAACCGTTTGTTTCTGATGCCAGCAGATTCAGCAACATTTTTGTTGCCAGCCCCAGACCACGGGCACTTGGAGACACGGCGACCTGCCAGACAAACAGCGTTTCAGACGCCTGGGGCTTACGATAGCCACTGATAAAGCCAACCACTTCACCCTGATGTTCAGCGAGAATCGAGGTCTCTGAAAAATGACTGCACTGCAGCAGGTTGCAGTAACATGAGTTACTGTCGAGTTCGGGAATGTGATTGATAAGCTGGTTCACTGCATAGCCATCAGCAGCGGTGGGGTTGCGTAAAACTACGCTTGAGATATCCATTGTCCCTCTAATATTTAGAATTACATTTATTTAGCTTTACAAATTACTTTTATATTATAAAACATACTAAGCAGCGTTAAACAACCTATACAAATGAATATATAGAGACATATCGCCAATAATTTACTTAGCTATACAAATTATTCTTATGGTAAGGCCTGCGCCCGGTAGTAAAAAAGCCAAGAGTTACGTAGAATAGCCAACCAATTAAGAATCGGAATACGCCATGGAAAACAGCCAGAAAGCACTGGTGCTGCTACGTCAGATTATTCGTTCAACGGATATGCAGGAGAAAGAGATCAGTCGCAGCACCGGGGTGACGCCACCACAACTGATGGTCATGCAGACACTACGGGATAATACGCAGCTAACCACTGGCGAGCTGGCCAAAGAGATGGTGCTGACCCAGGCAACGGTGACCAGCATTCTGGATCGACTGGAAAAGAAAGAACTGATTTCCCGCGAGCGGGGCACAGAGGACAAACGCAAGGTTTGGGTAAGCCTCACAGAAAGCGGCAACGAGCTGATGAAAGGCGCGCCGACAACACAGCAGGATATCTTTGTGAGAAATTTTGAGGATATGCAGAACTGGGAACAATCAATGATTGTGTCCAGCCTGGAGCGGATCGCATTTATGCTTAATGCACAGCATCTCGACGCCGCTCCGCTGCTGGATATCGGCGATCTGGACCGCTATCAGCAGGAACATTCAAAATAACAGCGCGTTAACAACTCAGCGCCTGTCAGATCAAACGGTCAACGAACGCCGCTCAGTGTATAACCGGGGGCTGGTTATCATCTTCGGGTAGCAAAGGATGTCCCGCACTATCACTGCCCAGCGCGCCACGCTCCACCGCCAGCTCTAACAGCTGAGAGACGAGCATCTGTGTCAGATGGGCGCTGACAATCATGCCTGCCGGTGGATCACCTTCAAACATCTCCTCGTCAACCATCCCGTCGCCACGCAATCCCAGCAGTAGCGGATTTTCATCAACCAGCGGTGCGAGATCGTCAGGCGCAAACAGAGAGAACTCTGACGCAACTTCCAGCGCCAGAGCATAAGCATTCTCATGAGCGTCACCGAGACGCTCAGAAAAGGCCGCTTCAGCGCGATTCATAACACCGCTCAGAAGACTCTCACCAGGCAACATAAGATTTTCCCGCGCTGTTTCGGAAACACTGTAATCAACTTCTGCAGCCTGAGGTTCGGGCAATGCCAACTCTTCAGCATCCAGCATCAGCCGGCCATCATCATCGACCACCAGCCAGCCCCGCTCCAGGGCTGCGTCCAACAACCCCTCCATCATTGCCGCAGCAATATTCGCACTGATAATCATGCCAACACTGGGGTTTTCACGCTCTTTTTCGCTGGCAATCAGGTTACCGCCACGGGCTGCCAGCAGCGTCGGATCTTCGGCCACAATATGCGCCAGATCATCGGCATTTAAATAGAGACGTTCATTACAGATTTTCTCGGCAACGGTGTAAGGATGGCGCCCCGCTTCCTGCTCCATCAGCAGCAGATAGTCGGCTCTCACCTGCTCTATCAGTGTTGTCAGTCTGTGACTCATCTCTGTCTCCTCAGCGCTGCTGACTACAGCGTTTACCTGAATTATTTTAGTTTATCCATGTTCAAAACCACCAGCCTGCAGCGCTTATCTTACGCAAGCAGATGCTGCGGCGCTCGCGCAACGGCGAAAAAAACTGGAGGGTAGCAGTTATATCTTGCCGGATAATGACCAGCGCAACACGATTACGGTTAAATCAATTTGTGGTTAAATCAATGATAGATCAGACCGATCGGACTGATCTGGTTTCGCTGCTGATCAAAACAGTTGCGCAACTCAGATAAAGGCTGCAAGACATAATCGACAGGATCGGCCGGCAGATCATACCAATCCAGGGTAGAAACCCGGGTCATAAGATCATATTCGCCAATCAACGCATCGAGATAGATCATCACCGCTTCAATCCGCGGCTCCATATCCAGCGATGCGGGCAGGTCCTGCATATAGATATCCAGATGATAGCGCCCGGACTCTACCCGGTAGCCAAACCAGAACTCATCCAGCTGAAACTGTTCATCACCGAAGTTAACCGTCGCAGGCACAGGGTCATAACGGTTATTAAACGCGACAAAGCTGATCCCACCAATATCAGGTGCAGCCCCCACCAGTGTCAGCACGGAGGTGATGGACTCAGGGTAACCATCACAGCCAAAGATCATCTCAACACTGCCCTCACCTTCATCACGCTCGAAATGGAAGGTCAGATTAGCATCGATGCCGCGCAGGCTTTTACTGTATTCCAGCAGCAGTGATTCGTTATCAAACTGATTCTCGGATTCACTGGTCAACAGCCGGTCAATGGTCTGCTCTACCTGCTGCCAGAAACTCTGGATTTTTTCGCTCGATTCAATCATGTACGCGGAACAACCACCCCTGTCTGACCCTGATATTTGCCCTCACGGTCTTTATACGATGTTTCACACACTTCATCAGCTCCCAGAAACAGCATCTGAGCCACGCCTTCATTGGCGTAAATCTTCGCAGGTAACGGTGTCGTATTAGAAAATTCCAGCGTCACATGACCTTCCCATTCGGGTTCCAGAGGCGTTACGTTAACGATAATACCGCAACGGGCATAAGTGCTTTTACCCAGACAGATCGTCAGCACATCACGGGGAATACGAAAATATTCAACCGTCCGCGCCAGTGCAAAAGAGTTGGGCGGGATAATACAGACCTCTGATTTGACGTCGACAAAACTGCCATCATCAAAGTTTTTCGGGTCGACAATGGATGAGTTGATGTTGGTGAAAATTTTGAATTCATCAGCACAACGAACATCGTAACCATAACTGGAGGTACCATAAGAGATGAGTCGTTCTTCACCACGTCGGCGCACCTGCCCCGGTTCAAACGGTTCGATCATGCGCTGCTCAAGTGAGGTACGGCGAATCCAGCTGTCTGATTTGATGCCCATCTTTTCAGTTCCAGTTATTGGTTATATTGTGCGGTCGCACATAATATCGTTTTTGCTAAAAAAAAACCGCATTTTCAGAAAAAAAATGCGGTCATTGAACGCCATAACCTGGCATAAGGGAAGTGTAACTTTAGTCCTGACTGACAGAGATATTTGGCATCGCCTGCTGCCCCCCGGCAGAGCTATTCAACGCCTCTGCCACCTGTCGTGCCGTTGCACGGTAGATTGCGGCTTCCGCACCCTCCGGATCAGCAACCAGCGTCGGCTTACCACTATCAACCGCTTCACGAATCGACATTTTAAGCGGCAACTGACCCAACAAAGGCGCGCCATAGGTGCGGGACAGATCCTCGCCACCACCACTGCCAAAAATCTCTTCGGCATGACCACACTGACTGCAGATGTGGACACTCATGTTTTCCACAATACCGAGCACCGGAATATCCACTTTGCGGAACATCTCTATGCCTTTCCGTGCGTCCAGCAACGCGATATCCTGTGGCGTGGTCACGATCACCGCGCCGCTAACCGGGACTTTCTGGGAGATTGTGAGTTGAATATCTCCGGTACCTGGAGGCATATCAATAAAGAGAAAATCAAGCGCCCCCCACTGCGTCTGAGTGACTAACTGCTGCAACGCACCGCTGGCCATCGGACCACGCCAGACCATCGGTTGCGAGTCATCAATCAGAAAGGCAATCGACATCACTTCCAGGCCATGAGCCATTACCGGCTTCATCGCATTGTCACCGGAGGGCTCCGGACGGGTTGTCGGCGCAACCCCCAACATCGTCCCCATGCTGGGGCCATAGATATCCGCATCAAGGACACCCACCCGATAACCTTCTGCGGCCATTGCCAGTGCCAGGTTAACGGTCGTTGTGGATTTACCCACGCCGCCTTTCCCGGACGCGACAGCAACAATATTCTTAATATTCTGCATCAAATAACACCTCAACCTGCGGCTTTGCTATACGTATAAACAACCAAACGCATTAACCAACTATATTAGTCAGGTATTATGCATGACGAGACTAAAAAGTACCATGCACAGAAAGCACTATCGGCAAAAAACTACCGACAGAAAGCCTTAAGCGCATCTTTTTAAAACGTCACTCTCCGGCAGATAACTTATTCCTCGGTATAAGGTTCAATCTTAAATGCGTCCACATTGTAACCGGATGTACCCAACTCGTGCATCGTTGTTTTAACACTCAGCTTGCCAACAATCCAGATCGCATCGAAGAGATTTTCCACATTGACGCCGGGCTCATACGTCACATGAATAATCTGATTAGACGGCGGTGGCGGGACATGAATACAGGCACCGAAATAAGGCACCAAGAAGAATTCTGTCACCTTCATCCCCTCCTCCACCAGCGGAACGACAAATCCGGGAATGCGGATCATCTTGCCATCCACCTCAGGAACGACAGGGGCCGAGCTTAATACCTCCATCATCGCTTTAAGTTTTATTTGCGCCATAGGGTCATAATCATCCAGTGATGAGAACTGACTGGTATCAAAAATTGCCATAGGCGAATAATCAGCAGGCATTAAAATATCCCAGTCAATTTTCTCAACCGTTTCACCATTAACGGTTTCAGCGCTTACCGGCGTGACACAGACAATCACCAGAAAAGACAACAAAGCCACAATTTTTTGCATTACTTTCCTCATTTACTCATTTTTACAGCCGCACAGTCATACCATCGGCGAGACTATACCGATATGCACCATAACCCGGTAGCAGACCGCACAAAAGCCCCATTATAAAGACGAGTAAAAGTAATTTAAGTTCATACAATCCGGGTAAACTTAACGTCATAAAGAGCCCGAAGTGTGTTTCAAGGAAAGGAATACAGATCCACAGACCACCATAAAGAAACATTAATGCCAGGATAATGCCTAATAAAGTCAGTCCTCCGGTCTCCAGCACTAACAACAGGCATACCTGCCAGGGCCGTGCGCCAACCGAGCGTAACACGGCCATCTCCCGGCGGCGTTCATTTAAGCTGGTCAACAGTACTGTCAGCATACCAAACAAGCCGGTGGCGACGACAAATCCGGAAATCACTAACAAAATACTTTCGACGATGCCCAGCATCCCCCAGAGTTCCTGCAAGGCGACACCGGGCAAAATGGCCTGCAACGCCTCCTTACGGTAGTTGTTGATAGACCGCTGCAACTGAAAAGTCGATATTTTTGACTTTAATCCAACCAGAATCGCAGTAATTTGCTTTGGCTCCAGCTTACGTTCAGACAGCGGCGTTGTCCCCCCGGAACCCGGTATATAACTGCCCGACTGCCAGTCGATATGGATAGCCTCTATGGCGGCAAGACTAACATGCAGGGTGCGGTCCACCGGCGTTCCGGTCGGCTTCAGAATGCCGACAACGGTAAAGGGCTGATCTTCATGCTTACTGAAGCTGGTATTACCGGTGCCATGACTAATCACCACTTTCTGACCTAACTGATAATGCAGCTGTTTCGCCACTTCGGCCCCCAATACCACATCATGCAGCGCTTCAAACTGTTTGCCGTCACTGAACGCTAGCGGGTGTTTGCGCCCATAACGGTAGTATTTAAAGTAGTCGGTGGTTGTACCCAATACCCGATAGCCCCGATGTGAATCACCCAATGAGATAGGGATGGTCCACTCAACTTTTGGCTGAGAAGCGATCTCCTTGTAGCTCTGCCAGCTGATATTATTGGTGGCATTGCCGATACGAAAGACCGAATAAAGCAGCAGCTGAACAGACCCGGAACGCGCGCCGACAATCAGGTCGGTTCCAGAGATGGTGGAACTGAAGCTCTGTTTCGCTTCCGTTCTGATTTTCTCAACCCCCAGCAACAAGGCAACACTGACGGCGATGGAGATCACCGTCATTATCGCCGTCAGACGCCGGTTGTAGAGACTGCGCAGTGCCAGCATCAGGATAACGTTCACAGGCGCTCCTCTGCTTGATTAATATCACCCAATGAGATTGACTGAGTAAAGTGCGTTTCCAATGAACGGTCATGACTAACAAACACAAGTGTACTGTCAGACGCATCACACTCACTGATCAGCAAATTAAGAAAGTCATCACGACTGTCACTGTCCAGCGCCGATGTTGGCTCATCGGCGATAACCAGTTCAGGACTACCCATCAGCGCTCTGGCGACAGCAACCCGCTGCTGCTGGCCGATGCTAAGCCGGGTAACGGCTCTGCCCTGCAACACATCGCCCATGATACCCAGGTGTTCAAGCAGGTACGTTGCGGCTTTCTCAAGCGAGCCATAACGCGCTGTTGCCCGCGCGCTACGAAGCTTTGAAAACCGGCAAGGCAGCATGACATTATCTAACACCGAGAGATAGGGAAGCAGGTTAAACTGCTGAAAAATCAATCCCATATGGTCGGCCCTGAAGTTATCACGCCAGGCACTGCTGTGTCGCTGCAACTCCTGTCCCAGCACACGGATAACTCCCTGTTGGGGGACATGTATTCCCCCAATCAGGTTCAGCAGGGTACTCTTACCACTCCCGGATGGGCCTTTCAGAAAAACCCGCTCTGAAGCAGCAATAGTCAGCTCGGGAATATTCAGAACAGGCGGGCTGTCTGGCCAGCCAAACACAATATTATCAAGCCGGATAACAGGGTCCGCTTTAGTGGCCTGTGACGCGGAACTTAAAAACGTATCCATCTGTTGTCTTTATCCAACTGTTGATAGCCCTGACCAGAAGGCCCAATGAGCTGCACCTGTAGCAATTTCATCTGCGGGTAATATTTAAACAGCTCAACGGAGAAACCGTTCAGGTGTTCTGGCGACCCGCACTGGAATTGATAAGCCAGCTGTATATCACTGTGGCTGTGGCCTTCATGATCATGGTCGTGATCTGCTTCATGGTCGTGATCTGCTTCATGGTCGTGATCCGCATCATGGTCGTGATCCGCTTCATGATCGTGGTCTGCATCATGATCGTGGTCTGCATCATGATCGTGGTCTGCATCATGATCGTGATCCGCTTCATGGTCGTGATCCGCATCATGATCGTGGTCTGCCTCATGATCATGATCGTGGTCATCGTCCATCATAGTGGCATGAACGTCCACCTGATCGGGCAGGCAAGCGCTCCCTTCAGGAAAAGTAAACAACTGCTCCGGCTGTTTCAGTTGCCTGATGACAGAATGCAGAGCGGATCGCTGCTGTTCATTATCAGGAGCATGTTCGAAACCGACGATATCAGCCGCTGGCGAGTTAATCTCTATCTGCAGCGTATTGCCTTCCAGCACCACTGCCATACTTGCTTTGCCGTGTTCATGGCTTTCGAACTGCCGCTCAATCCCCTCAGCAGCGACAACCGGTGCAATCACTGATAATAATATTCCACTCAACAGCCTCATTATCCGTACCCTTCGCTATTACAAAAAAAATGATGTTACAATATAACATATCAGAAAGATAATAAATTGGATCAGCCTGAAAAACACACCCGGACACAATACAGAAAGTGCAAGATATTCTAGCCGGATTTATAGAAAAAAGCTGATACAAAGGTAATAGTCAAAAACACAGGAGAAGCAACAAAGAAGAAACCGGGCCTGTCGGGAACCCGGTTTATAACGATAACCGTTAAGCTGACGCTAACAACTGTTCAGCAACTGATTTAGCTTCCGGGTAGTTCGTTTTGCCACTGCCCAGCAATGGAATTTCACTCACCCGAAACACCTTCGCCGGCAACATCAGTGACGGAAAGCCCTGGCTGGTCAGATAGCTTCTGAAGCTATCCGGGTCAACATCCGCATCCAGCAGCAGGACAATCTGCTCGCCTTTACGCTCATCCGGCAGATTAATCGCCACCAGTGAAGCCTCGTCATCAGCAAGATGCTTTCTCACCTCCTGCTCGACGGCTCCCAGACTAATCATCTCCCCACCCAGCTTGGCAAACCGGGAGTAGCGATCAACAATCGTAAGAAACCCATCCTCATCCAGATGTCCCTTATCGCCACTTTTATACCAGCGCAGACCATCCATCTCGACAATAACCTCGGCGGTTTTTTCAGGATTATTCAGATAACCTTTCATGATCTGGGTGCCCCCAATCAGAATAAGACCATCTTCTCCGGTTGGCAGTTCCTCCAGTGTTACCGGGTCAACGATACGGAAAGTCGACCCGGGCAGGGCCAGCCCCACCGTTCCGGGGCGACTGCCAACCTGTACAAACCAGCCACTGACCGACAGATGGTCCGGCAGATTAACACTGGCAACCGGCGTCGTCTCAGTTGATCCATAGCCCTCAATAACCGGCACCCGGAAACGCGACTCAAACGCCTGCTGGACAGCCGGATCAAGACGTTCAGCACCGGCAACCGCAACCCGGATTGACTGGAACATCAGCGGGTGGAGTTTCTTACTACGGGTATAGAGCCGCAGGAAAGTTGACGTCGCGCAGATCATCGTTGCCCGGTATTTAGCCACCCCTTTACCGATATTCACAGCATCGGTCGGGTCCGGATGGCACACCACCGGCAGTCCTTCGATAAGCGGCAGGAAAGTAGTAACCGTTAAACCAAAGGCGTGAAATAGCGGCAACGTCGCCATAATGCAATCATCTTCGCGAACATTCAGCACATCAGCAATCTGCCGCAGATTTGCAAGAATATTCCGGTGACTAAGCATCACTCCTTTTGGCGCGCCCTCACTGCCAGACGAGAACAGAATGGCTGCGGTATCATCCAGCTTCGTGCCTGCACCCAGCCACCACTGCAATAGCGTGGCTGGCAATACACTCAACAACCCCATCGTTACCAGCGCTTCCGCTTTTCCGATCGTCGCTTTGAGATCTTCCATATAGACAACCTGACGCCCCTGAAACAACGCATCAGGATCAAGCCCACGGGCTTTCAACTTGTTCACAAACTTATGCGCTGTAACGATGGTCTTAACGTCAGCCTGTTCCAGTGCTGCCAGCTGCGCCGTGGCGGTCGCCGTAAAATTGATATTAACCAGCGTGCGCCCGGCAAACAGGGCTGCCAGATTGGCTATCGCTCCCGCACTGGAGGTGGGCAGCAACAGCCCCATACGCTGCCCCGGGGTTTTCTTCAGACGCTGACTAAACAGGACAACAGCTGTCAGCAGGCGGCGATAGCTCAGGGGTTCACCCTGGACCTCACTGATCGCCATTTCCGACATTGCACTCTTCGCGGTATGAATAAAACTCTGCGGTAATGGCTGCAGCGTACCGGTATAACGCTCCCAGGTATGGATAGACAACTCTGTTACTTTCTTTTTAACCTCAGACGCACAACTATCCACCGGCATCGGCGGGCCATAGGCTACAATCACATCACGCTTCAGCCCACCCCGACGGATCATCTTCATTTTATCGGTGGATCGGGAGAAACGGCTGCCCCACAGTCCCCGCAGATAGAACGGAACGATCACGCCTTCGGCCCCTTCGCAGGCGCGCTCGAACCCTTTTTTAAACTCACCGATCTGGCCTGTATGGCTGATCGCTCCCTCTGGGAACAGGCACACCACCTGACCTGCACTGATCAGTTCACCAACCTTTTGCAGCGCCTCACGGCTATGACCACTGGAGATCGGAATAACCTGATACATCGACATAAACCACTTCAGATACCAGCGCTCATAGATTGAACGCTCCATCACAAAATGAATATGACGGGGACAAGCCATCTGAATCATCGCCCAGTCGAGCCAGCTGATATGGTTACCCAACAGTAAGACGCCCTGTCCTGCGCGGGGCAGGTTTTCAAACCCCAGTACCTGCAAGTTGTATTTTCGTTTGATAAGACCAGCAACTAACACCCGCAGCAGCGCCTGTGGCAACATCCTGATGGCAAATAACGCAGCAACAACACCCATGAACGCCAGCAGCCAGAGCAACCACAGGCCATCAATCCCTGCCCAGGCGAATAGCACCGTCAGAGAGAGAAAGCCCAGCATCGCAATATTCTGAATAAAGTTACTGCCCGCCAGCACTTTACCCGTTTCTTTGCCACTGGCATTAAACTGAATCAACGCCTGCAGCGGCACATTCAGCAATGCTCCACTAACCCCGATCAGAAAGAACGCTAACGCCTGGTAGAGTACTGATGACACCTGTGGCAGTAACACCAGACCGGCAGCCACACCCGTCGCCCCCAGAGGGATCAGCCCGATATTGATATAGTGGGGCGACCAGCGCCCGGCCAGCACCGACCCCACCATAATACCGACACCCGCCAGCGCCATGGTGCCCTGAATAATAAAGGTGTTATGAATACCATGATGGCTTTCAGCCACCGCAGGAAACACCGCCAGCATCACCTGACTCACCGACCAGAACAGCGCCACACCGATGATTGATAACCAGATAGTCCGGTTATGGTAGATCATCGACAAATTACGGGTCAGCGTCTTACCGCTGCGATAGGCCTGCCAGTCATAGCTGACCTGATGGTCTGTTTCCCGGGTTTTCGGTAAACGATAAGCCAGCACCAGCTCAACCACCGCGCCGATGACCAGCAACCAGCCTAATGGCGCAATCATCTCCAGACTCTGCTCAGGGGAAAGCTGAAAAGCACCGTCAACACGAATCTCAAACAGCAACGAAAACACCGCGATACCGGTCAGAATCGCCACCATAGTAACCGCCTGAACCCAGCCATTACCTTCGGTAAGATTCTCTTCACCAACTAATTCACGAATAAAGCCGTACTTAGCCGGTGAGTAAAACGCACTTTGTAGTGCCAGAATAAACGTCAGCGCGAAGGCTGCGATAAACCAGCCCTGAAAATAACTCAGGGTTATCAACAGAGTAACGCCAACAGCGGCCCAGGCAGAGACTTTCATCACCCGGTTTTTCGGGTATTTATCTGCCAGAAAACCCGCCGGAGTAAACAGCATAATAAACGGCAGCAAAATCAGCCCATTAACCACCGCCGTCAGGACAATCTGCAGATCGCCGTCATAGGCTTTGAACAGTGTGTTTTGAATGATGATTTTGTGCCCAAGATCGACAAAGGCATTGATAAAGGCGATCGCAATAAATGCCAGAAAGCCATTAATACGAAGAAGTGCTGACATCCTACTCTCCCTGATAGAACGATGGAGCAACTGATAAAGCCGGTGAGATGATCACCGGCGCTGAAGTTGTAGCCCTGAGCATAACATTACCTCCCGATAAAATGATCTGAAAAGTATCCTTTTATCGCCAACGCAACACTACCTGCACGACCCTGGTATCAAAATACAATACCTGAGGTGCTAAATCCCTGATCCGGCTTAACAGAGATCTAAGAATAATCAGCCCCTTCTCTATTTTACTGGCGTGTCAGGTAGACACCGCACTCGAGATGGTGGGTATAGGGAAACTGATCAAACAGAGCAAAACGCTGTATCTTGTGGGTCGCGGTAAGCTGCTGCAGGTTTTTATGCAGCGTCTCCGGGTTGCAGGAGATATAAACAATATTGTCATACTCAGCGACCTGCTTAACGGTTTCATCATCCAGACCACTGCGCGGTGGGTCGACTAATACGGTGCTGAAATTATAACTGCTGAGGTCTACCTTACTCTGTTTCAGGCGGCGAAATTCACGCACGCCCTGCAAAGCCTGAGAAAACTCTTCGCTGGACATGCGCAGAATTTTTACATTATCCACCTGATTGGCTTCGATATTATACTGCGCCGCATCGACTGAGACTTTGGCTATCTCAGTGGCAATCACCTTATCGAAATTTTCGGCCAGCGCCATGGTAAAATTACCGTTACCACAGTACAGCTCCACCAGATCACCAGCCGCATCACGGGTTACATCCAGTGCCCATTCCAGCATCTTAACGCACACCCCGCCATTAGGCTGAGTGAAACTGTTTTCGACCTGCTTGTAGATCAGTTCCCGACCCGCAACCGGCATTTTCTCAATCGCATAATCCTGATCAAGAACAATCTTGGTTTTACGACTACGACCGATGAAATGAATCCCAAAATGCTCTTTAAGCTTTTTCGCTTCCCCGATCCAGGCTTCATCCAGCGCCTTATGGTACAGCAGGCTGATGATCACCTCACCAGACAAGGTACTGAGAAAATCCACTTGGAACAGACGACGGCGCAACAGCTCATTAGGGCGCAGATAGTCCAGCAGTTTAAACATCACCTGCTGAATCGGTTCAGACACCATCGGACAGGTTTCCAGACGGCTATGCTGATGCTTATCGCCAGGTTTAAACATTACATAATAAAGGTCATCCCCTTCATGCCAAACCCGGAATTCGGCGCGCAGACGATAGGCCGTTTTGGCAGACTCAAACAATTCAATGCGGGGCAAAGCAAAGTCAGCAAACTGCTGTTTGATGTCAGATTCTTTTTCGCTCAACTGAGCATCATACAGGGACGGATCAACAACAGGCAGCGCCATCTAAACCTCGGAATATAGAAAAAACAGGCTGGGCATTCTATCAGCCTGCCCCCATCACTCCAAGCTTTCCCACTGCACGCATCCGCCACAGGCCCACAGCCATTCTCTGGCGTCCGTGACCGCCCCTCTAAAAACCATTGCCAACGCCAGAATAAAGCTGCGAAGCAAAGTCCTCAGACAGCTGTTGCCAGCGGGGAAGCTTATTCTGCAGCCCAAGACGGGCGACATACTTGTCATTAATCTGACTGCTGATATGACACTCATTCACATTCACCACATCAGGCAGAATAGAGTCCGCCAGATGAACCGCTGTCAGCGGTGTAAACTTCTCACTTGACGTTGCATTTGGGTTGGAATGATACAGCACCGCCTCGACAACCTCTGGCGGCAAGTTCCATAACCCCAGCATATACGCACCGACTTCCATATGGGTAACCCCCAGACGGAGTTTCTCAAGCGCATACAGCGGTTGATTTAATCGCGCCGCTTCCTGAAGCACCTCACTGTAGTGCTCAGCTTCACGGGTAGCTATGACCAGCATACCGATATCCTGCAGCAGCGCAGCCAGAAACGCTTTGTCGGCAACATCAGCATTAACACGCTGCTCCCGACAGATTACCCGCGCAAACCGGCCTACCACTAAAGAGCGGTCAAATAAATTTTCGAAGGAAAAGCCCGACCAGTTTCTATCCTGCGGAAAGTGCTCAAATATACGTGCAACTAAAAACAGATCGCGCAGATGTCGCACGCCAAGCACCACCACTGCATCCTTAATTTTGAACACCTTACTGCTAAGCGCAAAGAAAGCAGAATTCACCAGCTGCAGAATTTTCGCACTCATCGCCGGGTCCCGCTCAATAATTTCAGCGATAGCCGCCGCATCAGTGGTATCCGTTGCCAGGGCATCGTTCAGGGCAACAAAAACACCTGGCAGCGAAGGCAGACGCTCAATCCCGCCAACATAGTCCCTGACCACAGGCTTATTAATCGAATGAATGAGTTTCAGGCTTTGCGCGACCTCATGAAACAGATCGGTGACGCCCGATGAAAACAGCAGCGACCGATGACAAAGCTCTGATGCTTTAGCAATCTGATTGCTATGCAGCCCCTCATTCAACATTATCCGGATAAGGCCTGGATGATTAGCCACCACCTCACGCAGCCAGGTGTAGCGGAAGTCAAAGTCGTCCGGATTCAACTGCACAACGATAACCTGATAAGACCCGCTGCCAAGCATCTGCATCGCCTGCTCGGGCTGTTTAGCCAGATCAATTGAAACCCTGTCTTTCAGCTCACCAGGGACATTACTAAGATCAGCGAGCGGCTTACCCAGCCAAAGCACTGATATCTGATCTTCCTTAAGAATATATTCAAACATACTCCTCTCCATCTGCTCACCAGAACGATTCCTTCCACTGAACAACATAGCCTGATCATCGACTGCTGTAACAACATGGGAAACAAACCAGTATCGCACCTGAACAAAACAGATAACGCTCAGCAGCTGTGATTCTGCTCATGCAGAACAGTTCCCTTATAACGAGTATTAACACCCTGTATAACCTGTCGTCAAAACTTCTGGCTTTGTTACAGGGCCAGCAAAGCCAGTATAGTCTTAAGCGACACTCCTTGTGCGAAATACCGTATGTAAATCCCGGTTGCCAGTTTTCAGGACGACCTTAGCTATCTTTCAGAGCCTCCTTTCAGAGCCTCCTTTCAAAGCGATATTTCAAAGAGATTCATTGTTACCCCTAAACTCGTTGTCGTCCCTTTTAAAAAACCAGCGGTACAACATTACCCAGAGTAGTCACCTGACCCAATACCAAAGTTTCTTTCCTATTCTCCTGCAATCAACAAAAAATCCCCGTACCTTGCTGTAATTTCAGTCATTTAAGAGTAAAATTGCGCGCTTATCTCTGCAACCTAGACCTGCTCCGAATCATGACTGATAAACAACGTAAGATTCTTGTCACCAGCGCTCTGCCCTATGCCAACGGCCCGATCCATCTGGGTCATCTGGTAGAGTATATCCAGACTGACATCTGGACCCGCTTCCAGAACCAGCGCGGTAACCACTGCACTTATGTGTGTGCGGATGATGCCCATGGCACGCCTATTATGCTGAAGGCTGACCAGATGGGGGTTACGCCTGAAGAGCTGATTGCTCAGGTAAGCCAGGAACACCAGCGTGATTTCGCGGGCTTTATGGTGGGGTTTGATAACTACTACTCAACCCATTCGGAAGAGAACAAACACTTTGCCTCGCTGATCTATACCCGTCTGCGTGATGGCGGTCATATCGCTAAGAAGACGATCACTCAGGCGTACGACCCTGAGAAAGAGATGTTCCTGCCCGATCGTTTCGTTAAGGGCGACTGTCCGAAATGTGGTGCGCAGGATCAGTACGGTGATTCCTGTGAGGTTTGCGGTGCAACCTACAGCCCGGTTGAGCTGAAAAACGCCTATTCCGCTGTGTCCGGCGCCAAGCCAGTTGAAAAAGAGTCTGAACACTACTTCTTCAAGCTGGGTGATTTTGAGAAGTTCCTGCGTAACTGGGTCGACAGCTGTGTGCAGGAGCAGATGATCCATAAGCTTAACGAATGGTTTGAGTCAGGTCTGCAGAACTGGGATATCTCCCGTGATGCGCCTTACTGGGGGTTTGAAATTCCCGATGCGCCCGGCAAATACTTCTACGTCTGGCTGGATGCGCCGATCGGTTATATCGCCAGCTTTAAAAACTGGTGCGATAAAAATTCTGTCGACTTCGATGAATACTGGAATGAAGCGTCTGATACCGAGCTGTATCACTTTATCGGTAAGGACATCGCCTACTTCCACACCCTGTTCTGGCCCGCCATGCTGGAAGGCGCTGGTTTCCGCAAACCGACTAAAGTGTTCTGCCATGGATTCCTGACCGTCAATGGTCAGAAGATGTCCAAATCCCGTGGCACCTTTATTATGGCGGAAACCTACCTGAAGCATCTGCGTCCGGAATACCTGCGCTACTACTTCGCCGCCAAGCTGGGTTCCGGTATCGATGATATCGACCTGAGCCTGGATGATTTCCGCATGCGGGTAAACGCCGACCTGGTCAACAAGGTGGTTAACATCGCCTCCCGCTGTGCTGGCTTTATCCATAAGAAGTTTACAGGCCAACTGGCTGACTCACTGGCAGAACCAGCCCTCTATGATGAAGCGGTCGCGTCTGGTGAGTTGATTGCAAACGCCTATGAAGCCCGTGAATACGGTAAAGCGATGCGTGAGATCATGCACCTGGCCGATAAAGCCAACCAGTATATCGATGCCGCTGAACCCTGGGTTCTGGCGAAACAGGAAGGTAAAGAGCAGCAGGTACAGGACTGCTGCACCATGGGGATCAACCTGTTCCGGGTGATCGTTTCCTACCTGGCACCTGTACTGCCCAAGGTGGCTGAAGACACCGCAGCCTTCCTGAATATCGACGGCTTTGCCTGGAATGCAATCAAAACCCCACTGCTGAACCATCAGATCAATAAGTTTAAACCGCTGATGCAACGGATTGAGGAAGATAGCATCAACGCCATGATCGAAGACAGCAAAGCAACACTGGCGGCAATCGCGGCAGCAACACCGGCTGCCCCAACCGCAGAGAAAACAGAACTCGAGAAAAATCCGGTCGCGGATGAGATTACCTTTGATGACTTCGCCAAAGTTGATCTGCGGGTTGCCCGCATCGCTAAAGCAGAGCATGTCAAAGGCGCCGATAAACTGCTTCAGCTGACACTGGATCTCGGCGGAGAGACCCGTAATGTCTTTGCCGGCATCAAGTCTGCTTACAATCCGGAAGATCTGGAAGGTAAACTGACCGTGATGGTGGCCAACCTGGCCCCGCGGAAGATGAAGTTCGGTATGTCAGAGGGGATGGTGCTGGCGGCAGGCCCGGGTGGTAAAGATCTGTGGATTCTGGAACCCCATGAAGGGGCTCAGCCTGGCATGCGGATTATGTAAGAGCGTCCCTGGTATCGAATTACGGCGTTGCAGATTAATCTCTGATTGCTCATGTACAACAGTACACTCCGCATCATAAATTAATCTGCGCCTTGTACTCCTACACCAATGACTACTCTTAACGTTATCTTTAATGGTTTGTCTTAGTTATCTTGAATAGTTATCTTGAATAGTTATCTTGAAAGGCACTTTGTGAGTGCCTTTTTTATTGGAGTCTGAAATGGCGCAGGAAATTGAACGCAAGTTTCTCGTAAATATGGATAAAGTCAACCTGCCTCAGCAGGGACTGACCATCTGTCAGGGCTATATCAAGACCGCTGATAAAACCACGGTGCGGATTCGCATTATGGGTGATAAAGCGTTTCTCACCCTCAAGGGAGCAACTCAGGGGATCTCCCGCAGTGAATTTGAGTATGAGATTCCGGTAACCGATGCCCGGCAGATGCTGAATGAGTTATGCAGCGGCCCGGTAGTGGATAAGACCCGTTATCTCATCACCCATAAAAGTCATCTCTGGGAACTGGATATCTTTGCCGGAGACAATGAAGGGCTGGTCGTCGCAGAAGTTGAACTGGACAGTGAAGATGAACAACCTGAACTGCCCGACTGGGTGACCGAAGAGGTCACCGGCGATAAACGCTACTACAACTCCAACCTGCTTTCTAACCCTTTCAAAAACTGGTAAACCGATGACCTCACTGCACCCGTTTGAACACCTCACACCCAGCTTTATTCAGGACGCTATTGAAAGCCTGGGATATCTCTGTGATGGACGGGTATTTGGTCTTAACAGTTATGAGAATCGCGTTTATCAGGTCGGCATTGAGGAAAGTGAACCGCTGATCGCTAAGTTTTATCGCCCTGCCCGCTGGAGCCGGGAGCAGATTCTGGAGGAACACCAGTTCTGCTTCGAACTGTTAGCACAGGAACTGCCCGTGGTCGCCCCTCTGATTCGAGACGGTGAAAGCCTGTTTACCTATGGCGACTTTATGTTTGCCCTGTTTCCCCGCAAGGGCGGTCACGCGCCCGAACTGGACAACATGGACAACCTGTTTACCCTGGGCCGGATGCTCGGCAGGATTCACACTATCGGTGCCAGCCGTCCGTTTATCCACCGTCCAGAGATCGATATCGCCAGCTACGGACACGAAAGCGTACAACTGATCAGCGAACAGTTCATTCCGGCGGAACTGAAAACCTCTTACGACACCCTGACAGCGGACCTGCTAAAGCTGATGGAGGAAAACTGGCAGATCTGTGAACCGATCAACCGCATCCGGGTGCATGGCGACTGCCATATCGGCAATATGCTCTGGCGGGATGACGCTCCACATTTTGTTGATTTTGATGATGCCCGTATGGCACCCGCCATTCAGGATATCTGGATGCTACTGTCGGGCGAACGAGAGAGCCAGCAAGCACAGCTATTGGAAATCATTGAGGGGTATAGCGAGTTTTGTGATTTCAACCCCGCTCAGCTAAGACTAACGGAAACCCTTCGCACCCTGCGCATCATGAACTACGCCGCCTGGATCGCCCGCCGCTGGGAAGACCCGGCCTTCCCCCATAACTTCCCCTGGTTCAACACCGTACGCTACTGGAGCGAACATATCCTGGAACTCAGGGAGCAACTGTTCGCCCTGCAGGAAGCACCGTTGCAGCTGTATCATTAACCCATATTCATCAATGATAACTGCTACAGAAATAGTAGATTAAGTGACCGGATTAACGGTCTTAAGAGATCCCTTGCTCATCGCCGGTAATTTTATTTCCGCCATCCAGCTTAGATTGGTGGAGGCAGATTTCAGCGCGACTGAACATCGATTCGGCGCTATCATCCTCACCCGTCAGGGTGGCAACCCCGATACTGACGGTAAAGCGCACATCAGTACCTGAATACGGTGCTGACAGGTCTGATACCATATTGCGTACCCGTTCTGCAGCCAGTATGCCCTGCTCAGCGTTGGTTTCGGGTAACAGGATAGCAAAACCATCTTCGCCAACGCGGGCAAGAAAATCAGCGGTACGCTTCAGACTATTGAGTGACTCGGCCAGACGTTTGAGAATCTGATCACCCACATCCCAGCCGCGCTGATCATTAATCAGCCTGAGGCTGTCAATATTGATCAGCATCAGGCTACAAATCCAGTCGTAACGCACCGCCTGAGCGATAGATTGTGCCAGCACCGGCATCAGTGCGCGACGATTATACATCCCCGTCAGCAGATCTCTCTGGACCCGGGAAGCGCCCTGGCGCTGCACCATTTTGCGCCGACTGATGTCCTCAATGCGGCATACCACGCTGGGTTCGTCACCGGCCGATGGAGCCATCCTTATTTCAACCCAGCATGAATCGGCCATCCCCTGCTGCTTCAGGAAGAGAATCTCCGCCGGGTCAAAGAAAACCTCTTTCACCATCAGCTGATTCAGGCTTAAAGACTGATCAACCATTCCCTGTAACAACGAGGCAATGACTCCGGGGAAAAGGTCGTTAAGGTTTTTGCCTATCAGCAGTTCGCTGCCTCCCCAGGGGATCGGCGATTCATTATGAGAGGAGAAAATGATGTCACCCTGCTGACTTAAAATCAGCACATCTTCAGACAGGACATTGAGCAGGGCATCAATACGGGTTTGAAGAAGGTTGGCATTTTTCATTCGTCACTCCACAACAGATAGGTGTCAAAAATTGGCTGTAAAATCGCTGTTAACACTCCTTCTTATAGCATAGGCAGGAGAACTATCTGAAGAGGCGGTTACCATTCTGTGTAGATAAGTCAATTTTAATGAAAAAAAACCCGCCGAAGCGGGTTTCTGATAACTGATTATTCTATGCAGTAACACTTCAGCGGCGGAAAACCGTTGAACTCAACCGAGCTGTAACTGGTGGTATAAGCACCGGTAGAAAACCAGTAAAGCCGGTCACCGATCTCGAGTGAGAGGGGCAGTTCATACTTATAGTTTTCGTACATAATATCCATGCTGTCGCAGGTTGGCCCTGCCAGCACAACCTCTTCTCCCTCACCTTCACGTTCAGTTTCCAACGGAAACTTAATCGCTTCGCCCAGGGTTTCGATCAGGCCATTAAACAGACCAACATCGGTATATACCCAGCGGTTAAGAGCGGTATGTGACTTGCGTGAAATCAGCACAACTTCACTGACCAGCAAGCCGCTGTCGCCCACCAGGGACCGGCCAGGCTCGAGAATAATCTGTGGAGGGTTATCGCCGAAATCTTCCATCAGATAACGGGTAATCTCCTCACAGTAGACCGAGAAGTCGTTCGCCTTAGTCAGGTACTGGGCAGGAAAGCCCCCGCCCATGTTGATCATACGCAGCTCGATACCACACTCTTCCCGCAGCCGCTCGAAAATGACCTTAACCTTAGCAATAGCCGCATCCCAGACATCAATAAGACGCTGCTGAGAACCCACATGGAAAGAGATACCATAGGGTTCCAGGCCGAGCTTTTTGGCCATAATCGCCAGATCAAGCGCCATATCCGGGTTGCAACCAAACTTCCGGGACAACGGCCAGTCTGCACCTTCCGCCCCCTCAGTCTGAATACGGATATAGATCCGTGCACCCGGCGCATACTGGGCAATGTTTTCAAGGTCGGCTTCTGAGTCTGTGGCAAACAGGCGCACACCCTTGTCGTAAAAATAGCGAATATCTTCACGCTTTTTAATCGTATTTCCGTAACTGATCCGGTCAGGCGTGACACCGTGTGACAACACCTGATCCAGTTCATAAACAGAAGCGATATCAAAGCTTGAGCCAAGCTCTGCCAGCAGCCCAACAATTTGCGGATGTGGATTAGCTTTTACCGCATAGTAGATTGAGGCAAAGTCAAAACCGTTCTTCAATTCCTGATATTTTTCTGCAACCGTTTGCAGATCAATCAACTGGAAAGGTGTCTGATACTGATCGGCAGCCTGCTTCAGGCGGGTCCATTTTTCAGCAGAGATATGATCCGGCAATTTCATCACTATTTTTACCTGTACTCCTGCCGGTATCTCCGGCGGAAAGAGGAGTTTTCACTCCATTAGAAAACGCGCAGTATAGTTTAAAGCGGCCCTCTGTAAAGTGAATTTTTCAGCTCAGACAATATATTTTTTTCTTATAATCAAACTGGCATTTCTGCGCCCTGCGTTATGATTTTTTCTATCTCAGCAAAGGACTTTGCTTCATACATGATGTTGAACCCAACCCTGAGTTTACGCGAGATATCACTGGCCGAAATGATGCCCCGTATACGCTCAATACCCAGTTCAGTCTGATCAATAATCAGAAGATGCTGATCACCGGAATTTTTCAGCGTCAGCATGATATCGCCAATTCGGGCATGTTGAACCTGATCGTACTTTAGTGAATGCAGATACTGTTTATGCAGCATAATATGCCCGACTGAAACTTCATCCCGGCTAACGCCGTGATTCTGCATATAGACAATGACCTTACTGCCCGCGATATCCTGAGCGCTGATAACACCGATAAACTTACCCGCCAGGGTGATCACAAACAACATACGCACATGCTGGGTTTTCATTCGTTCGAGTGCATCATCGACGGCAACACCCTCGGTGACAGTTACCGGTTGCACCTGACTAAAATCAGTCATGACTTCACGAGCGGGGCTGTGCAGCCCCATCGGGGACTGATTGACGTCAGGATAAAGCAGATGTTCGACTTCACAGTTATCTTGTAGACGTAAGGGATAAAATTCCTGAAACACAGGCACCTCCTGATTATTTTTATTGTTAGCTACAGCATAGTTCTGTTTTCAGGTAATCTGCCAGTTTTATCCATCGTCGGTGAATAAGCCCTGTTAATACCCTCTGTAATCTGGTCTGAGACAATGGGACTTACTTTCGATACTAATTAATATTGAAGCAAGCAGTCAGCCCCATTCCTAGCACCAGCACCAGAGTGATGACCTGATACAGAAAGAGCCCTTTCGACTCTTCATGGGACTCTTCTTCAAAAACCTTACCAGACCAGAATGGTCGTTTCGCTTCACGCAGGGCTTCACTTCTGGTCAGGCCTATATCGCTTAGCGCACGGGCATCAAGACCTTTGAGTAATTTTCTGCTGTAATATAGCTGCCTGTATTGTTTCACTCTTTTAAGAAAACGTTTCATTCTGAAGTCCTCCATATTTAGGCCTTCAGTCTATGGATAATTCTGATACCATTACAGATTCACAAAACAATATTCATAGCCATTACAGATTCATTAAGCTCATATCTGTAATGGTATAAACACAAAAATCTGTACTGTTTTTTATACTGTACGGGAGCGTTCTGATGAAACTGTACGAACAAGTCGCAACAACCCTTAAAGATCGGATAGAGCTGGGTTATTACCACGTCGGCGATAAACTGCCCTCCGTGCGGGGATTAAGTCAGGAACATGGCGTCAGTATCTCGACGGTACAGGAAGCCTATGGATTACTGATTGATGACGGTGTGATTGAATCCCGCCCCAAGTCAGGCTATTACGTTCTGCTTCGTCAGGCTCCGCCAGAACTTCCGGCCACCAGCAGCCCTGCCCCGCAGCCACTGGTGGTAGCCCAGTGGCAAAAGTTGCAACATATGATTAACGAGTATGGCAGTCCGGCAACGACAAAGCTCAGCCTGGCGCTGCCAGACACGCGGGCAGCCACACTGAAGCCATTAACCCGGCTGATGTCAGAACTCAGCCGCAATGCCAATAGTCATGTGCTTGATTATGAGCTGGCAGCAGGCTCTGCTGCGCTACGCCACCAGATCGCCAGGGTGATGGTCGATTCTGGTTGCCGGGTACATCCCGATGAGATCATCATCACCTCGGGTTGTCAGGAAGCACTCTCCTGCAGCCTGCGCGCAGTGACTCAACCGGGTGATATTGTGGTCGTTGACTCCCCCAGCTTTTTTGGGTCAGTGCAGGCGATCAAAATTAACGGCGTTAAAGCGCTTGAAATACCCACTCATCCTGAGACAGGTATCTCCCTGGAAGCACTGGAGATGGCATTTGAACAATGGCCGATTAAAGCCTGCCTGCTGACACCAACCAACAATAACCCACTCGGCTACTCGATGCCGGACAAGCATAAAATACGACTGCTGGAACTGCTGAATCGTTACGATGTCCCGCTGATAGAAGACGATGTCTATGGCGACCTCAGTTATACCCTGCCCCGGCCGAGAACCATTAAATCGTTCGATACTGAGGGGCGGGTTGTGCTTTGCTCCTCATTTTCAAAATCAATCGCTCCCGGCATACGGGTTGGCTGGATCGCCCCCGGTCGCTATCGGGAACATATCATGATGGTCAAATATCTATCCAGCCTGTCAACGCCCAAACTAACGCAGATGGCGGTGGCCGAATTCATTGCCCAGGGCTATTACGAAAAACATCTGCGCCGCGTACGACGCGACTATCAACGTGATCGCGACGCGACAATCGGCTGGTTAAAACGGGAGATGCCTGAAGGGACGCGCATCAGCTACCCTCAGGGCGGTTATCTGTTGTGGGTTGAACTGCCGGATCTGATCGATTCCATTGCGCTCAACCAGCGCGCTAAGGAAGAAGGCGTCAGTATCGCCCCCGGCACACTGTTTTCCGCCTCAGGCAAATACAGTAACTTTATGCGCATCTGCTGCGTTAACAGTGACAATCCGGCACAGGAAAAAGCAATCATTATTCTGGGCGCTATATGCAAAGAGATGCTGGCAACGTCACTACTGCCACAGGAGTAAACTAAGACCGCCAGCGTGGACTTGAAAACATCTCATGATTTTCCCCCCAAAGTCGGCAATTATTGGCTACACTTTTGTATATGTCAGGTGGTAGTACGTTAGGTAAACAACTGCCGTGTGTATTTTGACAATCCAAGGGGGATTGAATGTGGATGGATATAATCTTGAGTCACGTGTAAAAAGTCTCGAGGTGCTCACCTCTCTGCTTCTAGCAATAACCAACAACATACATCAGGGATCACCTGCACCATTAGATACCATCAGAAATCTGCTTAATGCTCATCCGGATATACTCACTGAGGATCTGCTCAGCTATATGGAAGAACTGGAAAACACTGCCAAACTGCTTCGACAGCAGCATCACTGATCGCTGAGTTGCATAGACCACTAACCCTGCTCTCAACTGAGGCGGTAACTTATTTATCGCCCCAGTTTAATTCCCGCCATACCTGTTGTTCGGCCTCGGTCAAAAACGTCCAGATTAACAGGCGGCTCACTTTAACCCCCTGAGACATCATCACCACCTGAACGCGCTTTGCCCCGGCATTTTTTAATTCACGCTTAAGGCGGATAATATTTTCCTGCTTTGACACCAGACAGCTGAACAGATAACACTGCTCTGCAATCTCCTTACTTTGAAAAATCATCCGTTTTAAGAACGCCAGCTCACCACCGCTACACCAGAGCTCATTACTCTGACCCGCAAAATTCAATGTAACCTTGTCATCACCTTTACCCAGGTTGCGCAGCTTGCGTCGGCTAACCGCTTCAGCCTCCTCCGCAGAACCATGAAAAGGAGGATTACACAGGGTGAAATCAAACCGGTCTGAGGGTTTTACGACCCCTCTGAATATCTGTCGGGCATCACTTTGCAAACGACACTTAACCTGCCCCCGGAGAGACGCATTTGCGTCGCTGATCAATGTCGCTGTTTTGATCGCCACCGGGTCGATATCGGTGCCGACAAACTGCCAGCCATAACTACGAATGCCAATAATGGGATAGATACCGTTCGCCCCGACACCGATATCAAGCCCGGTAATATTGCGCCCTGTCGGCACGATACCACCATTATCAGCGGCCAGCAGATCAGCCAGATAATGGATGTAATCTGCCCGGCCGGGAATGGGTGGACAGAGATACCCCGGGGGGATATCCCAGAAACTGATGCCATAACTTTGCATCAGCAACGCTTTGTTCAGCGCTTTTACAGCAGCAGGATCGTGAAAGTCGATTGTCTGACTACCAAACCGGTTGACGGCGACAAAAGGCTTAAGTTCGGCACTCAGCTGGCAGAGCCGGTCAAAATCATAACGTCCCTGATGAGGGTTTCTCGGATGCAAACGGGAGCTCTGTTTTGCTTTACGATGCTGTGCTTTAGCCATAGCCTGGAATAACTCTGCGATAAAAGAGATGCATTGTATCCTAAGTGAGGCGGAAAACGTGCTATCAACGGATCTCGATGAACGGTAACCAGCGTTTATCCAGATCAGCCTCATCAATATCAAACGCGCCAACCGGAGGCTGACTCAGATCGTCAGGAGGTGAGGCCAGTATATTCAGGTCAAGCGCATGGGCGGTACCGCGCAGGCCCTGATCGGTCAGTTCCATCTTATAGTAGATACCGTTCCAGAAATTCGCGCCAAAGGCTTCCGGCTGCTTAAACATAAACAGCAGGTCATGCTCCAGCCAGCGCAGATCATCCGCAGATACGGTTCGCGGTTGAGTATAGGGGTAAGGAATAAAGCACCAGAGTTCGGCACCTTCGAGACACTTCATCTCTTTCATAGAGAGAAAGTAGTCCTTAAACAGATGATGATCCAGAGTAATCCTGTAGCTCAGCAGACCATTCTTCGCCGGGCGTAATACCAGCTCACCAATCCGCAATTCCGTGCCATCTTTCTGTTGCAGATAGATCTGTCTGCTACCCTCGCTTAAACCGGTCGCTCCAACCGGTGTCAACGGGCTCAGCAGAGAAACAAGCAGCATTAATCCAACAGATAACTTTTTCATCCCGGCGCTCCTGACAATGGTTCTTCAAGTGTAGGAAACTGAGGGACAAGCACTACGCTACTTCAGTACTATTTTATTACCGGCTAAGGCTGAACTTTGAGCGTAAATATGGATACAATGCCCAACCTTCTGACACCCATGTCGCATAACCTGCCTGTACAAAAGGAATTGAATGAATACTGAATATCTGAAAGGATTCCTACTCACCTCACTGGGCGTGCTGGTACTGAGTTTTGATGCCCTGCTGATCAGGCTGATTCAGGCTGAACCCTTCAGTCTGCTGTTCTGGCGCGGTCTGCTGCTGGCGCTGATGGTCGCGCTTTGGTGTCGTTACCAATACCCGGGAAAACCACTCTTTTATCGCGACTGGGCCAGCATCCGCTCCGCACTGTTTTACAGCATCTGTTCAATACTGTTTGTCACCGCGGTTCATAACACCTCGGTGGCCAATGTTCTGGTTATCATCAGTGCCCAGCCACTGTTTGCGGCGATTATCGCACGGCTGTTTATTGGAGAACGCTCAGCCCCTGTTACCTGGGTCGCGATAGTGATCTCCATGCTGGGCATCGGCTGGGTGATGAAAGACTCCTGGTCCAGCCCAAACCTCGAAGGGGACCTGATGGCACTCGTCTGTGGCATCGCGCTCGCGGCTAAGTTTGTTAACGACCGCGCCGTAAAACACCGGAATATGACCCCCGCACTAATCACTTCGGGTCTGCTGGTCAGCTTCACCAGTCTGTTCTTTGCCTCGCCTCTGGCACTGACCGGTGCCGATTGGGGCTGGATGTTGGTCTTGTGTGTCATCGTAATACCCACCGCTTTTATCCTGATTACCTTAGGCCCTACGCGTATTTCAGCGGCAGAAGTGGGTATGCTGATGTTGCTGGAAACAGCTTGCGGGCCACTGTTGGTGTGGTTATTTATCGGTGAAGAGCCCAGCCTGGCAGCGCTTCAGGGCGGTACACTGGTCATCATAACCCTGCTGATTCATGGCTATATCCGCTGGAAAAAATAGGCGTGTGTCACACGGCTAAAAAAACATTTGCATCAGCACTGCTGAATCGTAAGAATAAGACAAATACTTTAGATATTAAGAATCTCATATGCGTAAATTCGAAGACTCTCTGCCACTGCAACTGCTCAAAGCCCGGGAAGCAACCATGGCATATTTTCGCCCACTGCTTCAGGAAAACAATATTACTGAACAGCAATGGCGTGTTCTCAGAGCACTCAAAGCCTATGAAGAACTTGAATCAAAACAGCTTGCCGAGCATTGCTGCATTCTCAGCCCAAGCCTGACAGGTATTATCAAACGCCTTGAACAACAGGGTTATATCAAACGGAAAAAATCAGAAGAGGATCAGCGGCGCACGCTGTTAAGCCTGACAGACAAAGCGATGAATCTGTTCGAGCGTCTTAGCCCGGATGTGGATTCACTCTACCAGGCCTTTACCGAGCACTATGGCGAGGAAAAGCTCAAACAGCTTACCCGCTTACTTAAAGAACTCACTGAACTTGAAGGCCACACTGACTGACACCTCAGGGGATAAACCGATTCAGCTGAAGACTGATTCAGCTAAGAGAAGTGGCAACATAGCCACCTCTCAACCGAATCAACGTCGTACGGACAGATCAGGTGATTAACGCTGCAAACCACCGATACAGATGTACTTGGTTTCCAGATAGTCATCCAGACCATATTTAGAACCTTCACGCCCCTGACCCGACTCCTTGACTCCTCCGAAAGGGATCACCTCTGAGCTGATGGCCGTCTCATTCACCCCAACCATGCCGTATTCGATCCCTTCAGATACACGCCAGATACGCCCAACATTTTCGGTATACACATAGGCCGCCAGACCGAACTCCGTATCGTTGGCCATCGCTATCGCCTGCTCCTCAGTACCAAACTTAAATACGGGTGCGACCGGGCCAAAGATCTCTTCAGAGAAGATACTCATCGCGTCATTTACATTGGTCAGTATGGTTGGCTCGTAGAAACAGTTGCCCAGTTCTGAAGGCTGACCACCGGTAACGACATTAGCCCCCTGCTCCACCGCATTCTTAACGATCGCATCGATATCACCCAACGCTTTCTGAGACACAACAGGACCGTGAGTCGTATCCGCATCAAAGCCGAACCCCAGACGGAACTCTTTCACCGCAGCAGCAAACTTTTCCACGAAGGCATCATAGATACCTTCCTGCACCAGCAGCCGGTTAGCACAGATACAGGTCTGGCCGGAATTACGGTATTTGGATGCCAGAGCGCCCTGAACCGCCAGATCCAGATCGGCATCATCGAAGATAATCACCGGCGCATTACCACCCAGTTCCATAGAGGTTCGTTTCACCGTATCAGCACACTGTTTCATCAGCAGTTTGCCCACCGGAGTCGAGCCGGTAAAGGTCAGCTTTTTAACCGTCGGGTTAGAAGTCATCTCACCACCAACCTTCGAAGAATTAGCACTCGGCAGCACACTGAACAGACCTGCAGGCAGGCCCGCACGGTTCGCCAGTTCCGCCAGCGCCAGCGCAGACAGGGGTGTTTCTGCAGCCGGTTTCAGAACGATGGCACAACCCACCGCCAGCGCAGGTGCGGCTTTACGGGTGATCATCGCATTAGGGAAGTTCCATGGCGTAATCGCCGCCACAACCCCGACAGGCTGTTTAATCACAATGCTACGACGATCACTCGCAGAAGGCAGTACATCACCGTAAACACGCTTGCCCTCTTCGGCAAACCATTTCAGGTAGGAAGCACCGTAAAGTACTTCACCTTTAGATTCGAAAACCGGCTTGCCCTGCTCGATAGTCATAATCGCTGCCAGATCATCAATATTGTCAATAATCAGGGCATGCCAGCGCTCCAGTATCTCCGAACGCTGTCCTGCCGGGCGGGCTCTCCACTCCAGCATGGCGTCATCAGCCAGCGCAATCGCCCGGGCAGTCTCAGCCTGTCCGACACTGGCCACGTCGGCAACAACATCACCGGTGGCCGGATTCAACACCGCAAAGGTTTCGCCCGCATCACCATCAAGCCACTGCCCGCCAATAAACGCCTGAGTCTTAAGCAACGAGGAATCATTCAGTTCTAATTTCATAGCTATCTCTTTTTAACGTTGTCGGGCAGCTGTGTCCCGTTAGAATCAATTCAGTCTGTCATAATACACACAATTACTTAACATGTTAAGTTTTTACATCTCCTGATTCCGACAGCACTTTATGACAATGCTTCTGCCCGATAAAAGCGGCGCCATCAGCACGGAACTGCCGGTAATCTTGAGCCACCATCCAGGGTAATTGTCTGATCATTAGTACAGGCTACCTGCTCTGAAGTCTGGAGCAACATCTCACAGGCGATATCAACCATACGGTTGATTACTTTCAGCTTAGAATCCGGGTCGAATAAAGGTGCAGTCAGTCTGGTTATTGCCCCTTCAGTAACCACCTCCTGCCAAAAAAAACAAAGAATCCCCGGAGGATCATGTCGATGGCACATAAACAAAAGCTCTCTGCTGTAGCGCTGGGCGCCGCAATAGCTCTGGCTTCAGGCTCTACCTCAGCCTATAACCTGTATAGCGAAAACGGTTCTGAGCTGAACCTGGATATCGAAGCGGTTGTGGGCACGTTCAGTAGTCAGGAAAACTACTTTGGCAAAGCAGGCAACGGCTCAGACTGGCAGGAAGCCTATCTGAAAGCAGGTTTCAGTGGCAGCCAGCAATTTAATGACACCGCAACCCTGTATGGCAGCCTCAACTTTATCTCCAGCGGCAGCTGGGGCGACGGCGATGCGGCCGGAAACACCGATGGCAGTGAGCGTCGTACGGCGGTTGAAGATGCCTACCTTGGTATCCGCAGTGGCATTATTGATGTCTCTGCTGGTCGGCAGAATATCACCATTGGTGATGGCTTTCTGATCAATGGCGATGCCTTAAACGTTGGTAAAGGAACAGGCGTGCCCGGTTTTGCTGAAAGCCGTGGTGGTGCCTACTGGCTTGCTGGCCGTAAAGCCTTTGATGAAACTTTCTGGGTGAAGATTGGCGGCGAACAGGGTTTCCGCTCCGACCTGTTCTGGTTTAAGTCCGATAACCTGATGCAGGACAACGCTGAGATGGCCGGTATCAACGTTGAGTACACCAGTGATATTGGCACCTTCGGAGTGATGCATCTAAAAGGCCTGGACAGTAATCAGATCGCCACCGATCGCAAAGGCCAGAAAACCAACAGTATTCGCTATCAGGGTAATGCCGGCGTTGACAATCTGTTCCTGTCAGCCGAGCTGGTAAATCAGGAAAGTGGCTCCGGTGTTGATGCAGATGCCTGGTACGCAGAAGCGGGCTGGACCTTTGCCGATGTCGCCTGGTCGCCACAACTGAGCTACCGTTACACCAAGTATGATGACACTTTCGACTCGCTGTTTTACGGATTTAATCGCGGCTACGGCACCTGGTTCCAGGGTGAAGTGGCTGCCAACTATGCCGGTCCCTTTGGCTCATCCGCGACCATTCAGCATGTTGCACTGAAAGCATCGCCAACCGAAATGCTGTCTGTCGGCGCGCTCTATTTTGACTTCAGTGATTCAACCACCTTTGGTTCAAACTCTGATGGACAGGAGCTGGATATCTATGCGGAGTGGGTAGTCAATGATCACCTGATCATCAGCCCGCTGATCGGTCTGTACTCGCCCGACAGCAAGAACACCACGCAAACCAGTTCGAACGATGACAACCTGTACGCCCAGGTGATCGCGATTGTGCCTTTCTAACACTCAAATTTGATAAAAAAACAGAGCCCTGCCTTTGCAGGGCTCACTTGTCTCCAGGAGAACCAAGATGCTGACCTCTTTTTCATTGACCATTAACGGTGAACAACTTGCTGGCGCAGCAGGCACCTTTGACGTAATCAACCCGGCGACCGAAGAGGTTGTTGTTTCTGCCCCTCTCGCGTCGGTCGATCAACTGGATCAGGCCGTTGCCGCAGCCACCCATGCCTTTAAAACCTGGCAGCACACCTCCGATGCAGAACGCCAGTCTCTGATGCATAAGATTGCCGATCTGATTGAAGCCAATGCTGATGAGCTGGCGGAGATCATTGTTCTGGAGCAGGGTAAGCCGATGTTTCTCGCTCAGGCAGAAGTCGGTGGAGCGGTCGCCTGGACCCGCTACAATGCAGACCTGACTATTCCGGTAAAAATTATCGAGGACAGCGAGCACAAACGGATTGAAGCACACCACAAACCGCTGGGGGTGGTTGCCTCTATCACGCCGTGGAACTGGCCGCTGATGATCGCCATCTGGCACATCATGCCTGCACTGCGCACCGGTAATACCGTCATCTGCAAACCATCAGAATATACGCCTTTAAACACCCTGCGACTGGTTGAGCTGATCAACCAGGTTCTGCCCGCAGGCGTGGTCAACGTGGTAACCGGACAAGCCGAGATCGGCGGTGCGATCAGCAGCCATCCGGGTATCAGTAAAATTGTCTTTACCGGATCAACCCCTACCGGACAGCGGATTATGAGCAGTGCTGCAGCCAACCTTAAACGTCTGACGCTGGAGCTGGGTGGTAACGATGCCGCCATCGTCCTGCCGGATGCCGATGTTGATGCCATTGCCGAGGGGATCTTCCAGACTGCGTTCCTGAATATGGGACAGACCTGCGCAGCCCTGAAGCGCCTCTATGTGCATGACGACATCTATGACGCCCTGTGTAACAAGCTGGCTGAGATTGCTCAGGCACAGGTTGTTGGTAATGGTCTTGAAGCTGGAACCACATTCGGCCCGATACAAAACGCCAACCAGTTCAGAATTGTCAGCGAGCTGGTAGACGATGCAAAAGCCAACGGTGCACGCATTATCTGCGGCGGCGAACCACTGGAAGGCAATGGCTATTTCTATCCGCCAACCATTGTTGCGGACATTACCGATGGTGTCCCTCTCGTTGATAAAGAACAGTTTGGCCCGGTACTGCCTGTTATTCGCTTTACCGACGTGGAAGATGCTCTGGCCCGGGCGAATTCTGCCAATGTTGGCCTGGGTGGATCGGTATGGTCCGCAGATATTGAGAAAGCTACTCAGATCGCCAGTCAGCTTGAATGCGGTACCGCCTGGATTAACGGACACTCCGAAGTACTGCCCCACGCGCCCTTTGGCGGCTGTAAGATGTCCGGCTTTGGTGTCGAGTTTGGTGAAGAGGGGATGCTGGAATATACCCAGATGCAGGTACTCAATATCAATAAATAGTTCCTCAGCCTGAGGTTATGCGGGGGCAGATCCCCCCGCTTTTTCCTATATCTATGACACAAACACGATGACCGATATAAACCTTATTGACGACCTAAAAGGTCGTGGACTGATCGCCCAGCAAAGCGGCGATGCCGAAAAACTGACTGAACATCTGCAACAAATACGAACCCTGTATTGTGGGTTTGATCCAACCGCAGACAGCCTGCATATTGGCCACCTGGTGCCGTTGTTAATGCTTAAACGTTTTCAACAGGCAGGGCACCGGCCGATCGCACTGATTGGCGGGGCAACCGGAATGATTGGCGACCCCAGTTTTAAAGCCACAGAGCGAAGTCTGAATACGGTTGAAACGGTTGATCAGTGGATTCAGAGCATCAGTGATCAGCTCGCCCGCTTTATCGACTTCGACTGCGGCGCCGAATCAGCCATGATCGCGAATAATCGTGATTGGATGGGCAGCATGGATATCATGAGTTTTCTGCGTGATATCGGCAAACATTTCTCGGTGAATGCCATGATCAACAAGGAATCGGTGCGTCAGCGTATTGAACGCCCGGATCAGGGTATCTCCTTTACCGAGTTTTCCTACAGTTTGCTGCAGTCTTACGATTTTGCCGAGCTTAACCGCAGCTATGAGTGCTCGCTGCAGATCGGCGGTAATGATCAGTGGGGTAACATCACTGCCGGTATTGACCTGACCCGGCGACTCAACGGTGCTCAGGTGTTTGGGATGACCCTGCCACTGATCACCAAAGCCGATGGCACCAAATTTGGTAAAACAGAATCCGGTGCTATCTGGCTGGCCCCGGAAAAAACTTCACCCTACCGTTTTTACCAATTCTGGATCAACACCGCAGATGCGGATGTCTATCGGTTCCTGCGGTATTACACCTTTTTACCGCTCACAGAGATTGAACAGATTGAGCAAACCGACCAGTTGAGTGAATCAAAACCGCAGGCTCAGCGCATCCTTGCAGAACAGATGACCTGTCTGGTGCACGGCGAGCGCTCACTTGAACAGGCCCGGCGAATCTCTGAAGCACTGTTCAGCGGTTCGGTCGACTCACTTACGCAGGAAGAGCTGCAACAGCTGGAACAGGATGGCCTGCCCACCTGCGAAGTCACGGAGGCGATGACCGTGACCGACCTGCTGGTCAGTTCAGGGCTGGCGACATCCCGTCGTCAGGCGCGGGAGTTTGTCTCATCCGGCGCAGTCCAGCTGAACGGTTCTGTGGTCAGGGAGGCGGACCAGACGATGAACGCTGATCTGGCACTGCATGAACGTTTTCTGCTGCTGCGCCGAGGCAAGAAAAACTTTTCGCTGGGCTGCCTGAACCCAAGAAGCTGATGAATCACAGTCTCTCACGGCCCTGCAGATCACTGCACTAGCACACTTCAGTAGCACACTTCAGTAGCACACTGCGGCTCAACCCTTTGGTCGATATCGGCCAGGCGGTAATGCTGGCTTAATACCGGTGTCTGTTGCACTGGCTTAGCAGACGCTTGCCAATACTGACGGCGGCTTTCAGCACCCGCCTTGTCAGCAGTACTGGCAGTAGCTCTTCTTCATGAAGGTTCTTCAGAGCTTACCCCGGTAAGCTCTTTTTTTGCTTCCTACATCCAGAGACTGAGATCAACCCTTTGGTCGATGGCCCTGCGGGTCAGAAGACTGATTAAATAGATCTATCAACGATTCGATGGATACAGGCAGAGAAACCTCCTGTTTACAGAGTGAATGCGGTAGTGCTTCGTCATGAAGCACATTTTACAAGCCTGCTCTGCAGGCTTTTTTTTAAACAGCACCTCATAAGCCGGTCAACCTTATGGTTGATACTCAGTCGCAGAGTTTTCCTCTGTAATGAGACAGAAGAGGAATTCAACGGAAAGATTAATCATGCTACCTGAGATCAACACAATTCTGTACGCCAGTGATATCAGTGAGGGCAGCCGACCTGCGTTTCGTATGGCAGTCAAGCAAGCGATCAATAACAACGCGCAGATAGTCTTCCTCCATGCCATTGAGCCAATGGATGATTTTATCGATGATTTTTTGCCGGTAAACGCCACGCTCAAGCATAAGAACCAACTGATCGAGAGTTTCAGAATACGCATCGGCATGCGTATTAAAGAGTTTCTTAAAAGCGAGCTCGAAGAGGATTTCGAACTCCCCTATCCGCCCACGATTCAGGTATCCCCCGGAAAACCTGATCAGGTTATACTGAAAGCGGCCACACGGCTGAATGCCAGTATGATCATCATGGGTGATCGGGAAGTCTCTTCCGTCTCAAGAGTATTTCTGGGCTCCACCGCACAGAAAGTCATTCATCACAGTGAAATACCTGTATTGATTGTTCCATTAAAAAAACACACAAAACAAAACTAAGACAAACTCCCGAGGAATATCCATGAAGAAAATAATAAAGGTATGCGCTCTGGCTGCGCTCGCAAGCGCTCCATTTACAGGATCAGTTGCAGAGGCCTCCGACTATCCTAACCGTCCGGTCAAGTTTGTAGTGCCATGGCCTCCCGGTGATCTTGAAGATATCCTCACCCGCATCATTGCGGAAGATATGGCAAAAGAAACCGGCAAGCCTGCCACCGTCGTTAACAAGCCTGGGGGGGCTGGTATTATAGGGGCTTCTGATGTCGCCCGCGCCCGTGCAGATGGTCTCACCATCGGTTCTTTTGTGGTTGATATTCTGACGACTCATCTGCTGTCAGGTAACGCCCCCTATGACAAAGATACCTTTGAGCCTGTTGGTATCTTCCTGGATTATCCATTTGTACTGGCCACAAAGGCGGACTCCGAGTACAACAACATTGAAGAGCTGGCCAAATATTCCCAGACTCATAAGGTATCACTGGGCCACTTTGGCTATCAGGCACTGCCCACAGCGGTCACCTTTAAAGTTGCGGCCCAGGAGGGTATAAACTTCTCCTCTAATGCGGCGTTTGATTCAAATGACTGCTCTACCCTTTCAAATGGCGATGCCGATGTTATTAACACCACCACGCAGCAGATTCTGGCGTGCCTGAAATCCGGCGACGTTAAATTGCTGGCATCGCTGACCCGTAACCGTCTGAGCATTGCGCCTGACGTCCCCACACTCAACGAACAAACCGGTATCAGCCAGACAACCTGGAACGGTCTGTTTGTTAAGAAAGGCACCCCTGAAGCAGTTAAACAGCGTATCGCTGAGATTGCTGAAAAAGCCCTTGCCAGTGATCGGGTTAAAGAGCTGAGTGCGACGACCGGTGCGGGTATCTACTGGATCGGCGGCAAGTTCGCAGAAGATGTTGTTGCTAACGACTACGAAGCATCGAAAGCCTTGCTGGATTACATGAAAGAGTAATCCCGCCCGTCACGGCGGCAGGCAGCTCTGCCTGCCGCCGTATGTCACCCTGTTAACCCATAATAAAAATGGTAACAACTCATGAGCAGTCAGGTAAAAAACACCACAGAGATTGACACAGATGAGCTGGCTCAGGAAAAACACTACGGTATTTACTGGTGCATCCTTGCTCTGTCCCTGATATTGCTGGGTTTTCTGCCTTTTCAGGCACCCTTGATTCATACCAGTCGCGGCTGGTTTTTACAGCCGATGTTCGGCTCATCAGTGGGGCTTTTGCTATTAACGATATTCACCAGCGTCAGGGTGATCGAGTCATTAAAAAGCGGTTTTCTCAAACGCTGGAATATGACTGAATCACTGTTTGACACCCTGAGCAGTTACCGTACAGCGCTGATCTCGGCGGCGCTGTTTTTTCTTTATATCAACACCCTGTCAGTGCTTGGCTTTGTACTATCGACGCTGTTATTCACCACGACCCTTTTGTGGATGTGCCGACTGCTGAACCGCACCTGGTTCCTGGCAACCCTGGGTACACTGACCGTCATGGTGCTGATTTTCCGTGTTGGCGTCAGTCTCTGGCTGCCGGATGTCTGGCTATACAGCCTGCTACCGGATGCATGGTCTGACTTTGCTAACCAATACCTTTAAGTTAAAGACGTAATTCTGCTATGGAAACCCTGCTATTAGGTTTGAATGAGGTTGGCACACTCAATGTGATGCTGGCTATTGTTATCGGCGCACTCATCGGCGTCACTATCGGTTCGATACCCGGACTTGAGCCTGCCGGTGTCATTGCAATCCTGTTGCCTCTGAGTTTTTCGATGGAACCTCTGGCCGGCGTATCGCTGCTACTGGGAGTATACGGAGGTGCCTGGTACGGCGGTGCAATCCCTGCCATCCTGATGAATACGCCGGGCACTCCGGTCGCGGTGTTAACCACCTATGACGGCTATCCGATGACGTTAAAGGGCGAGGGAAAGAAAGCCCTGTCTATCGCTTACACGTCATCTTTTGTCGGTGGCATTATTAGTGTTTTATCGCTGGTACTGCTGGCCCCGGTTCTATCTCAGGTTGCCCGCCTGTTCGGCTCTGCCGAATTCGCCATGCTCTCGGCACTGGGGATGATCTTTGTGGTGCTGGCACACCGCCGGCATGTTGTCGAAGCCGCCATGATGCTGGGGCTGGGTATCTTTCTCGGTACCATTGGCCTCGACCGCTCATTCAGCACCCAGGTATACACCTTCCATCAGGAATGGCTGCTCAACGGTATTCCACTGGTACCGGCAGTTATCGGTTTGTTTGCCATGTCTCAGGCATTTGTCCTGCTCTCAGCCCGTGGCAACGATTCCAGCGTCACCAAACTTGAGGGTGAGGGTCTGTTCGGCGGTTTTTTTGTACTCATGAAACACAAAATCACCGTATTTCGCTCTGCTGCGTTAGGGGTTGTTATGGGGCTGCTACCCGGTGTCGGCGAGTTTGGCTCGCAGTTTTTCTCCTATACCCTGGCGCAAAAGTTTTCCAAAACACCTGAACTGTTTGGTAATGGTGCCCCGGAAGGTATTATCGCCTCAGAGACATCCAACAATGCGGTGACCGCATCCGTGATGATTCCGCTGCTGGCATTTGGTATCCCTGCCGATGCGCTGATGGCGATGCTTCTGGCGGTCTTCATGGTACATAACTATGTGCCTGGCCCGACCCTGTTCGCCGAGCGTCCGGAGTTTATTTCAGGCCTTTATATCTCATTGTTCCTGATGAATATCGTGGTATTTGTCTACCTGACATTCGCAACTAAATGGATCGTTAACCTCACCCGCATCCGGGGACGTTTTATCGGTGCTTTCATACTGGTGCTGGGGTTTGTCGGCAGCTACAGCCAGAATTATCAGTTCTCTGATGCGTTGATAGCGCTGGGCTTTGCCATATTCGGCTATATTCTGCGTAAAAATGACATCCCTGCGGTGCCGATCATTCTCGGCCTGGTTCTCGGCCCCGTATTCCTGACACGCTTCCGTCAGGCAATGGGCGTGGCCGATGGCGATCTGAGTATTTTTGTCAGTCGGCCTATCAGCCTGACTCTGCTCTCAATGATTGCTCTGTCCATCACGGTTTATCTGTGGAGCACCCTGAAAGCAAAACGTTAGATTTTTGAGTGAAAAAACACTTATTGATCAAATACTAAACGAATAAATACAGTATCGAACCGTCAGCCCGCCAAAAACAACTTAACATATTAAGTTGTTTTTGGCGACCAGTTGACGTATTCTGCATCTCTTGGTTTAAAATCAGGAGATCCGGTAATGAAAACAAACAATAAAATTTACCCTGCTGGTCTGTACAGTTTTCAGGATGAATGTCTGTCGCTCCTGACCGGGGTTCTTAATGTATCCAAGGCTGTCACCTATCTGGTGGACAATCAGCGCAAACCTATCTGCTATAAAACATGGCAGCTGCAGCCGGCCATGCACCGGCAGTATATGGATACCTTCTATAAAGTAGATCCCCTGCACCCAACTCAGTTTGTTGAGCAAACTGACGCCACTGTGGTCAAAATGAACGATCTGGTGAACAGCCAGGAACGCTATCATCACCCCTACTATCGGGACTTTATCTCTCCCTGGGGCGTGCAGGATATTGTTGAGCTGTTTTTAAGGGTTGATAACAAACTGATTGCCGGATTTGCCCTGTTCACCTCAAAACAACAACCTGAGATGCGCAGTGAAGATCTGCGTAAAGCCCAGCAACTGCATCAGTTTATGCAGTTTTCACTGGAACAGAGTCTGGATGCGCCAAAACATAGCCAGTTTGAGAGCTTTTGTGAGCAGTTTCAGCTCACCCCTAAAGAGCGCATGGTTGTCGAACTGGTCAGTCAGGGGCTGCCTAACAAAACCATCGCCGCCAGTCTTGATTGCAGTCTGGCAACGGTAAAAACCCATCTGCAGCATATCTTTTGCAAAACCGGGGTTAACAGTAAAACGGAAATAACCTCCCAACTGTATAACCAGCACTGATCAGAATCTTCAGTTCAGGGATGAGCTGAGCGGCGACAAATTCCCCCTTTATCAACCTTCTGGTTGATACCCTGTTTAACTGATCCATTCATACTTAACTCAACCCCGTAGCATTGCTGGAATTTTCAGCACTCACCTGTATCGCTACGGAATTAATGAAAGAAGCATCCGGAGTTATGTTATGAGTGAAAAATCAAAAACGTTATGGAACCCGATGGTACATCCGGGCGTTCCAGGTTCGCACAGCACTCTTGAAATAGTTAAAGGTGACGGCAACTACGTTCAGAATCGCGAAGGTCAGTGGCTGGTTGACGGTGTTGGCGGCCTGTGGAACGTTAACGTCGGACATAACCGGACTGAAGTTAAAGACGCGATTAAAGCTCAGCTGGATGAACTGGAATATTTCCAGATCTTTGATGGTGTCACCCATCCCCGTGTCAAAGAACTGTCTGATCTGATCATCGAGATGACTAAGCCTGAAGGTATGGCGCGGGTCATGTACAGCTCCGGTGGCTCTGATGCGGTCGAAACCGCACTAAAGGTTTCCCGGCAGTACTGGAAAGCCGTCGGCCAGGCACAACGTTATAAATTCATCTCCCTGAAACAGGGCTACCACGGCGTTCACTTCGGCGGAGCCTCCGTCAACGGTAACACCGTATTCCGTACCAACTATGAGCCCGTCCTGCCAGGTTGTGTGCATATCGACGCACCATGGCTGTACCGTAACCCATGGAACTGTGAAGATCCTGAAGAGCTGGGTCAGCTGTGTGCTAAGCAACTGGAAGCTGAGATTATCTTCCAGGGGCCTGAAACCGTTGCCGCCTTTATTGCGGAACCTGTCCAGGGTGCCGGTGGTGTTATCGTTCCGCCGGCGAACTACTGGCCGCTGATTCGTGAAGTCTGCGATAAATACGGTGTTCTGTTGATTGCCGATGAAGTTGTGACCGGCTTTGGTCGTTCCGGCAGCATGTTTGGTGTACGTGGATGGGGTGTTGCCGCCGATATCCAGTGTTTCGCTAAAGGCATTAACTCCGGCTATATCCCGCTGGGTGCCACCGTTATCAATGAACGGGTTGCTAAGGGTATTGAGAGCTGTGAAAACTTCAGTGGTGCAGTGATGCACGGTTACACCTACTCCGGTCACCCGGTCGCCTGCGCCGCTGCGCTCGCCTCTCTGAAGATTGTTCAGGAAGAAGATCTGCCAGGCAATGCTGCGGTACAGGGTGCCGATCTGTTAACCAAGCTGCAGAACGCTCTCGGCGACTTCCCATCGGTAGGCGAAGTACGTGGTAAAGGTCTGATGGTAGCTATCGATCTGGTCACTGATAAGAAATCCCGTACCCCGGTCGATCCGATGAGTGGCTTTGCCAATCAGATTGCCGCTGTCGCCCTGCGTGAAGGCATTATTGCCCGTCCGGTAGGTACCAAAATCATCATCTCTCCACCGCTGACAATCGGTACAGAGGAAGTTGATAAGATGGTTGCGGCGCTGCTGCAGGGTTTCACTGAAGTCGACCGTTAAGCACTCTCTGATATGACGTTCTGTCATTAGATACCCCTTCGGGACCGCCAGTTAATCTGGCGGTCTCATCACCCTTCCTGTATTCTGTTAACTTATTAAGTATTTGTCAGTTACAGATTATGCCGACATCCAGTAATACCTCACCTGTTCAGATAAAAACCCCGATCGCGCTGCTAGCGGGTATGGCCATTGCCAGCCCGGTGGCTCTGAATGTGTATGCCCCGGTCATGCCGGTACTGGCTGAACAGTTCAACACCACCCCTTTTACGATTCAACTCGGTTATACCTTCTACCTGTTAACACTGGCGATCGGGCAGCTGATCAGTGGCCCACTGGCAGACCGTTATGGCCGCCGCCCGGTATTTTTCTGGGGATTTCTGCTGCATATATTCGGTTGCATCATCGGTGTGATGGCCTTCGAGTCCTGGCACCTGCTGCTCGCCCGTATCCTGCAGGCCGCCGGTGGTTGTACCGGCATGCTGCTGGCCCGCAGTATTATTCTCGATCAGCATGGCAAAGATAAAGCCGCCGGTATGCTGGGCTATATCACCATGGGCATCGCAACGGCTCAGGCGGTAGCACCCACCATTGGCGGTTATCTCAATCTGGCGGTCGGCTGGCAATCGGTATTCTGGGTTTCTATGGCCCTGGGCACAGTCGTCTGGCTTGGAGCGCTGATTTGCTTACCGGAAACCGCCGGACACACAAAAGACACGGGCAGCCTGCTCAGTAGTTTTACCCGCTATAAGACCGTCCTCTCCTCCCGTAGCTATATCTACTGTGCACTATCTGCCACCATGGTTGCGTCGGGATTCTTTATCTTTATGAACAGTTCGCCGTTTATTGTCGACGCGATACTCAGGGGTAACTCCGCCGACTACGGTAACTGGTTTCTGATGGTGGCCGGAGGGTTCTGGCTTGGCAGTCTGGTGGCCGGAAAGATTTCCGCTTCGGTCGGCACAAAACAGATGATGCTGATTGGTTGTGGCATCTCCGGCGCTGGCGCCCTGCTGATGCTGGCGCTGTTTACCCTGCAGCCCCTCAGCTTTGCCGCGCTATTCCTGCCAATGGCCATCTTTACCTTCGGCCGCGGACTCACTCAGCCCAACGCTCAGGCTGCTGCCGTCTCATCGACCACCGGTGCCGTTGCCACCGCAACCGGCATGTTAGGTTTCATGCAACTGACCATCGGTTCACTGGTGGCGCAGATAACCCCCCTGCTGATCGCTATCAGTATCTATATGCTGCCAACGGTGCTGTTGTGTCTGATACTGATGGCTTCGATTTTTGCGATCAAAGGCAGCCAAAGTGAACAGAACCTCTAGTCCCTCAAACACTGAAAGGTTTAACCGAAAAACAACTCATGTAGTAAACGCCCCGGCATTAAAATGGCCCCCATTGCCGCACCAATCGTGCCCAGATAAGCCCCCACTGCAAAGGACCGGTGGTAGCGGATATTGCCTCGCCGGGCAGCGCTGACAGATACAACCACACAGATCAGTACCCAGAGCGAAAGCAGGTGAATCGGCCCATAGCCATAAAACAAGTCGATAAACCCGCTGATCCAGAATGAGGATACGGATGTAATAATCATCGCCGCCATCCAGGACCATCCCAACCCCTTATGCAACGCCGTTCCCTTACTTCTGAACAACTGGACCAGACCAACAAGCAACACCCACAATGCCGCAGTAAGATGAATATAAGTGTGCATGCTCTCGCCTATGAAGAGTGTTGAAACTGATCAGGTATGTCGATCAGAAAATCGGTGACTCCCACATCAAGATTTTCCTGACTCAGCAGGGTTGTTATCTGTCCACGATGATGGGTCTGATGATTGAAAAAATGGCAAACTAACTCACCAAAATTGCGTTCACTCACCACCCCTTTAGAGTTGGCATACACCAGCGGCCGGATGACATCACCGGCGTCTACCTCTTCAGACAACCACTGCCGAATCAGTCTGTCCAGAGTTGTACGCACCGTAACCAGCGCAGCCAGATCAGCGTAGAGAATCTCATCCAGCGATGTTGGCGTTGGAAAAGTACTCAGCTTGCTCAGTGAATGATAGCGCGCCGAATGAGCCGAAAACCGGGCCAGCCAAAGCAGATCACCGACCACCAGATGATTAAGTGCTCCCAGCAGAGAACCAAAGAATGCCCCACGATCCGCGCTTAGCTGATCGGCACTAAGACCGGCACAGGCAGCATATATCTGACCATTCATGCGGATATTGTAGTCCGCCATCAGGATGAAATGCTCTCTGATATCCATTACGTCACCTTTCCTTTTCAGCCAATAAACTGGCTGTCGTTAGTTTTTATTGAATTAATTGAAACAGCGCCTGATGCCGCAACCGTCAGTCGCCTCAGCAGACAACAACATGATGAAACCGGGCCAACATGCCCCCGGTGGCGAATAAACCTTAAACCGATTTAGGTGCAAACATAATAATCGCCATCCCCATTAGCGCGATAGCAGCCCCAACCATATCCCAGGTGGTTGGTTTAATACCGTCCACCAGCCAGAGCCAGAGTAACGCCACAAAGATATAGACACCCCCATAAGCAGCATAAACTCTCCCGGCGGCTGTCGGATGCAGGGACAGAAGCCAGGCAAACAGCATCAGGCTAAGCGCCGCAGGAAGCAACAACCAGATACTCTTATCCTGCTTAAGCCAGAGATAAGGCAGGTAGCACCCCACAATTTCGGCAACGGCCGTGATCATAAACAGCGCTATCGTTTTTAGTTCGAACATAAACCGTGAGTATTCCAGTGGTATAAGGCGTTAAAAGAAGATCAGACACTCAACCCATCAGCGGGCGTGTCATTCAGGCATAAACCGCCTGATAAGCAGCGTAGGCACTCAGCATAGTAATAATCAGCACGGCGGCGATCACTGGCTGATCCGCCCCCATCTCATCACTGATCCCATCACGTTTTGCTTTTGCCAGATCATCCGGATGATAAACGCCTTTACGGCAGAAAAGAATGGTAACAAAAAACATTCCGGTCACTGCCATGAAAACATGCAGTGTATAGGTAAACGCTTTCAGCGATTCAGGACTGTCAATCTGGGTTGCACTCATCCCCAGAACCGATGCGCAGCACATCATCGCAATCGCAAACAGATTGATCGGCGTTTTCGATCGGGAAACCGCAGACCAGGCACTGTTCATCCCCGTGCGAGACTCAGATGATTGTTGTGCGGCAGCAGACGGACAACCACAATGGATGCACGCATCAGCTTTATCCGATATCTCGTGACCGCACTCTTCACATTTAATCATTGCCATCGTTTAATTCCGTCATAGTGGCGCGGTTGCCTGAAAGTGCATGGCATCACGTCCCCAGAATGCCCCGGCAGACAACCAGCCTTCCTGTGCAAAACACTCCATTACCTCGATCGGCATAGCAGCATTGACAGGCCAGGCGGTCTTGTTACCATTTTTACCCGCATTGAGATCAATCGCGTTCATCCACGCGTGCATCGACCAGGAGTTCAGACTGTTGCGCTTCAGACGGGGGTTATAAAGTCCGTTATAGGTGAGTATGCCAGCGGCCCGGCGGGAGGCTTCATCCGGGTACACCACCGCCAGCCGCTTAAACACCCGCAACAGGCTATCCGCACACCGTTCATGCACCCACAGCGACTTAACCGGGGTATCACCATAATAGATAGTAAAGGGTAGTATAATTTTCTGACGGGGCGGACTGTAATTTTTATCTCCATGATCGCCAAAAAACGCTAAAAATTCGGGTGTCCCCTCCACCGGAAACGGATGCGGTGACGGCATCATATTCTTAAGATGGGTCTGACAGGCGGCGATACTCATCGGCCCCCAGAATCCATCCGCAGCGGTTCCTATACGCTCCTGTAATTGAACTATCCCAGACCGGTTCATCGTTATTCTCCCTCTATTAAGTGAGCAAGCAGTACTTCTTATCAGGAGTGAAGCGAGTAATAACACGATCAGACTGCGCATCGCCTGATACCGCTAAGTCAATCAGCACGCATCAAAAGTATCAGCGATACTGAACTCATAAAATAGTTCAACAGGCCGGTAACGTTAGCCTGTTGATCTGTTACAGCTTTATTGAGTGTAGATGGGAATTAAACATTTGTTCAAAAATGTCTGATCGGAAGAGAGTCGGCAGATAAAGTAATCGGAGGGAATATCGGACCGGCGGCACACGCCGGTCCGAAGTAAGGCTTCAGATGCTAATACCAAACACCAGGTTTGCAAGCAATGTGAATAAACCAAAGGCAACCGCGATAGCGATGATATTCAGCAGGAAGCCAGCTCTGACCATATCCCGCAACTCCATCAGCTCATAAGAGAACACGATCGCATTGGGTGGTGTGGCAACCGGCATCATAAAGGCCATAGACGCTCCCAGGGCTACCGGGACACACAGCAACAGAGGGTCCAGTCCCAGACCAACCGCAACCGCTGCCAGTATCGGCAGGAAGGTAGCGGTTGATGCGGTGTTAGAGGTGATCTCGGTGAGATAAACAATAGCCACCGTGACCAGCAGTATCAGTACCAGGGTACTGACATCCACTCCGGCAACCGCGTTACCGATCCACTCCGCCAGCCCCGTACCTTTAAATCCGCCAGCCAGCGCCAGACCGCCACCGAACAGCAACAGCACTCCCCAGGGGACGTTACGCGCAGCTTCCCAGTCGAGAGCAAACTTTCCTGTTTTACGGGAGATCGGCACCGCAAATAATACCAACGCGGCCAGCAATGCAATCATCGTATCATTCAGGGGTAAGCCGGTCAGATCGACAATAAATCTGCGGAAAATCCAGGCCAGAGCGGCACTCAGGAAAACAATCGCGACCAGCTTTTCACCGCGGGACATAACACCCAGTGCAGCCAGCTCACGCTGTACCACTACACCCGGGTCCTGAATGGCAATCTGATGAGAAGGAAACAGAAACCGCGTCAGCAGTAACCAGGTGACCGGCAACATAATAACAACGACAGGAACCCCCAGTAGCATCCAGTCAAAAAACGATATTTCGATGTTGTAGTTGCTTTGCAGAAAACTCGCCAGCAGCGCATTAGGCGGTGTACCAATCAGCGTCCCCACACCACCAATTGACGCGCTATAAGCGATTGCCAGCATCAGGGCAACACCGAAATTACGCACCATCTTCTTATCTTCTGTCTGTTTAGCAACGAAATCGATCACCGACAAACCGACCGCAAACATCATGATGGTGGTGGCAGTATTAGAGATCCACATGGACAGGAAAGCCGTTGCCAGCATAAAGCCCAGTATGATTCTTGATGGTGAGGTTCCCACCCGGCTAACAATCTGCAGCGCGATACGGCGGTGCAAACCGACATGCTGCATCGCGGCTGCCAGCAGGAAACCGCCGAGGAAGAGGAAAATAAGTGGGTGACCATAATTGGCGGCCACCGGTTTGATTTTATCGATGTCAAACAATGGCATCAGCACAATCGGCAACAGCGCCGTTGCCGGAATAGGCACCGCTTCAGTGAGCCACCAGATAACCATCCAGGTTGCCATCGCCACCAGACGCCAGGCTTCAGGGGGCATCCCCATGGGCGCAGAACTCATGAGAATCAGTGCAGCGGCAATTGGCCCACCCAACAGACCAACAAGTCGCAGTCCGGTTACCGGTGTGCCTTCGGGTTCTGAACGATCCTTATAATCGGGATCACGGCGGTCTCCGGGAGCTAAAAAATCTTGATCATGAGCATGGACGCTCTTGTCGTCGTTTGTCATCGGGCTGTATCTCTCTGAATAGCAGGCGTATTGAACGGTTATTCACACTGTCTGTAATCTTAGGCTGCGTTCGTAAAAAAATCAGATGTATTCACGGGTTCCCCGTGAAAATAATCATAGGACGAAAAAGATCACTTAGCCTGAGGTGAATTAAAGCGATTGCAGGATAATCAAGAGGCTGCCGATAGTAAACCTTACGACTTCAGATAGTCAGGTAAATTTGTCACTTTTCTGATACGCCTCAATCAGCGGAACGACTACAGACACGCTCCGCTGTCCGGGCAGGAACACCGATCAGCCGGTTAACGCATCTGAAATAGCTCCTGATGAAACTGCCGGGCTGGCATCCCCTGCGCCATAAACGCTTTTCGCAGTGACTGCCCGAATGCCGCGGGACCACAAAACCAGACGCTTGCCGTATGCCACCCGGGTATCGTTGCGATAATCCTGTTGCAGTCAAGGCGGCCGTCTTTGTCACTTACCAGCAGATGTAATGTGACACCGGCAGCCGCCGCAGCCGCAGTGAGCTTGTCGATTGCATTCTGATCATAGTCGGCGGTCGGATGAAACAGGTCGACCGGCTTATTGCCTGGTGTCTTAGCCAGTTCATTCATGCGGGCAACAAAGGGGGTAATACCGATACCGGCACCAATCCAGATCTGACGGGGTTGATCGTCTTTAAAATCGAAACAGCCATAAGGCCCCTCGACGGTGACCGGCATACCGGTTTTCAGCTGTTCCCGCAGACGTCCGGTATGGTCTCCCAGCGCTTTGGTGATAAAGACGATGCGCGGGTCCGCAGGGTTCCAGGCCGAAGCGATGGTGTAGGGATGTGCTCCCTCTTTCGGGTTTGAAGTCACAAAAGCGAACTGTCCGGCAGCATGCCCTTGCCAGCCTTCGTCAAGCACGACCTCACTCTCAAGCACTCGCAGACCATCATAGTGGCTTAGATGATCGATCCTTCCCGTCACTTTTCGCCCTTTACCGATGCGCCCGGTCAGTGCCAGAACGGCGGCGACTGAACCGCCGGCCAGCATTGCCGCCATCAGTATACCCACCGGCTGCAACCAGTATTCAAACTTAAGCAACACAACAGAGTGGTATGCCAGAACCAGATAGGCAACAGAGATCAGTTGATGGGTTTTTACAAACAGGTGATAGGGAAAACGTTTAATCAGGGCTAGCACTATTAATGCGGCAGCGGCATAAAAGGCCCATTCGCCCACCGACTCAGCAAAGCCTCGCTGACTACGCAACAGCCCCTCAATGAATCCAAGGGTTTCCTCAGGTCGGTGACCCCGCACCGGCTTCTCAAGCCAGCCCCAGCCAACCATCCACTTACTCCCCTGTGCCATCCACCAGTGCACCACAGACGCCACCAGCGCCGTAATACCTAACCATTTATGCAGACGGTAACTCTTATCCAGACCATCCAGATAACGTTCCAGCCATTTAAGGCGCAACGCCAGCAGCATCGCGACACTCATGCCCCCGACAGCAATAACCCCGGTGTATTGTATAAAGACCGAACGAAAGGAAAAATAACTGAAAGGCTCGGGCATCAGGGTATCTGCAAGCAGCCACAGTGCTGTCAGTAGCAGCAATAACAGTACAAAGAAGATCTTAATCGGTTTCATTATGCGTATCCTGTTGGAATGCAGACAAAAATTCCATTTTTTGTAAACGTGCCGATACCTGTCGGCATCGTCGTGGAAATATTCGGGCGGGCATCCTGACAATCAGCTCGTAAGGCTTAACCCACTGAGCTATTTTATCGAAAATGATTCGTCAGGAAGAAGAGCTGTCGATGTAATGTTATGTAAAGATTTGAGAAGAAAAGCACCGGAACTCGGCGTTCCGGTGTTTCTTCTGTGGCTGACCCTTTAAACGGTCAGTGATGAAGACGGATCACAGTGCAGCACGATAGATCGCTGCCACCTCAGCATCTTTGAGGGTACGGGGGTTGGTCAGGCGGCAAACATCTTTCTGCGCATTGGCCACCATAGTATCAATATCATCATCTTTAACACCCAGTTCAGACAGTGTCCGGGGGATACCCACATCCTGTCCCAGGGTTTCAATCGCATCAATAGCCAGTAACGCAGCATCGCGCTCAGACAGCCCTTCAGTGACTTCTCCCAGAGCATCGGCAATATCAGCAAATCGCTCGGTGGCCGCAATCATATTTACACGGCAGACATGGGGCAGCAGTAAGGCATTACAGACACCGTGCGGCAGGTTATAAAAACCACCCAGCTGGTGCGCCATCGCATGTACATAACCCAGGCTGGCATTGTTAAACGCCATACCCGCCAGATATTCGGCATAGGCCATCTTGTCCCGTGCAATCATATCATCGCCCCGGGCAACCGCTTTACGCAGATACTGACCAATCAACCGGATCGCCTGCAGAGCACAGGCATCAGTAATCGGCGTGGCCGCAGTAGAAACATAAGCTTCAACCGCATGAGTCAGGGCATCCATGCCGGTAGCTGCGGTCAGTGCAGGAGGCATATCAACCATCAGTTCAGGGTCATTGATCGCCACATCCGGGGTTACCCGCCAGTCGACAATCGCCATTTTTACGTGATTGGATGTATTGGTAATAATGGTGAACCGGGTCATTTCACTGGCGGTACCAGCGGTAGTGTTGACCGCGATATAAGGTGGTAACGGAGCTTTCGCCTGATCAACACCTTCGTAATCGTGGATTGAGCCACCGCTGGACGCTACCAGACCGATCCCTTTACAACAGTCATGAGCACTACCACCGCCCAGAGAGATGAGCATATCGCAACCGTTTTCAAGATAGACGGCGAGGCCTTCAGCCACGTTACTATCGGTTGGGTTTGGCACGGTATCATCATAAACAACACTCTCTATCCCCTGGCTGCCCAACAATTCGGTCAGGCGGGCAGTATATCCCAGGGAAGTCATCCCTTTGTCTGCCACCACCAGCGGCTTGTTGCCGCCCAGCATCTTGACCCGTTCTGGCAGGCTGTTAAAACAACCTGGCCCCATCAGCGATACGTTAGGCACAAAAAACGCTTGTGTAGTCATTATCTTAAACCTCAATAAAAATGTGTAAATAAATGGTGGTCTCCAGACACTACAGCTCGTCAGAAACCTTGTTATTTTTTGAGGTCACTATAATTGAGTACGCCTTTCTTTATGTTGATCCAGACCATCTATTGCTTATTCAGTCGACGATTAATTGAATTTTTATCGGCTCATTTTATAACGACAGACTACAGACTGAGGATGAGTGATGGGGTCGCCCCAGGCCGTTTTACCCTGGCCTGCAGCGACAATAAATAGTAAAAAATTGTTGCAGGCGGCGAATGCGTTGATGCCAGCGGACAAAGAGGCCAGGCGGGGCTGAAAGTTAACCGGCCTCAACACGATTACGTCCGCTTTCCTTAGCACGATAAAGTGCTTTATCAACCCGCGCGATCAATCCCTCGGCGGTTTCTTCTGGGTTGTGAGTCACAATGCCCAGGCTTGCATAGAGTTCATTTTTTTCAGGAAACTCATGTTCTGAAATCTTACTTCGCAACTGCTCAGCCAGTTTTTTACCGCCTTGCAGGTCGGTATCGGGACAGATGATAAGAAACTCTTCTCCGCCCCAGCGGCCGACAATATCTGTTTTACGCACGGCATTCATGAGTAGTGCCGCAAACGCTTTAAGCACTTTATCGCCGACAAGATGACCATAGCGATCATTCATCAGTTTAAAGTTATCGATATCCAGCAAAATAACAGAGAACTTTTTATTCGTCCGTTCTGACCGTTTAATGGCATAGGAGAGATCTTCATCCAGCTTAAGACGATTGTAGATTCCCGTCAGCGCATCAGTAATTGACTGCTGCTTAAATAAACGGTTCTGGTCTTCTAACTGCGCTTTTACATTATTCAGGTCGTCAAGCGTATCGAGAATTGTTCTGTTAGCTCTGGCTAAATAATGGTTCCAATAAAGGGATACGATCAACACGGTTCCCAGCACCAGCAGGGTCAGCCACAACAGGGTGTAGTCGGTTACCTTCTCTATTGTGATCGCGATCCATTTATCACGAATACTCTGCCCCTCTTTAGGGTCAAGATGCAGCACGGCCTTTTCAAACGCGCTGCCCAGCAGTGGTTCGTCATTGCGCGTAGCGACCGATAGCTCATAGCGCAGGGGTAAGCTACCGGTGACCGCCAGTTTATTCAGATTAAGGGACTGTATGGCAAAGGCAACGGCGCCCTGTGCGCCAATGTAACCAAACACCTTGCCATCATAGACAAGTTCCATCGCTTCGATATTATTTTTGACTTCCACCAGGTCAACCCGGGGATAGCGCTGCCTGATTTTATCAATCGCGATATCACCTTTAATGACCGCAAACTGAGTCCCCGCCCCTTCCAGACTCTCCTCGACAAAAATACGATCATAACGGGTAACAACCGCTAACGGCAGATAGAAATACGGCGTTGTAAAATCCAGATACGATTCACGTTCCTTACTGGCATTGATCTGTGAAACCACATCACATTCACGGCTTTTCGCCTTGCTGATCAGGTCATTCCAGTCCTGCACCTCTGGCACGACCATCTCAACACCCAGCATACGCGAGAAAATATCAAAGTAATCTTTGGATAACCCTGCATGCTGGCCGTTCTCATCCACGCCATCAAAGGGTAAGCGGTCGGGGTCGACACACACATTGAGTACTTTTTTCGCCTTTAAATAGGCTTGTTCGGCCGGAGTCAGGCCAATGCTGTCGCCAGACGCAGCGCTGACCGGGTTTATGAGTAACAAACATCCGACTACAACAAACAGCAGAGTGGGCAACCGTTGGGCATATCTTTTGAAACTGACTTTCATGTACAAGGCTGTTCCTTTAACCAGTATTTCTAATAAGGGGGTAAGAGGGTATGAACAGTAGTGTAGCAACGATTGAGGCCTGAGTATTATTCCCTTCTGTTTTGGCTGGGTGCCCCCTGATCTTATAATTATACGAACGCTTTTTCAGATGGATCACTTACAGTTGATTACATCTGACCAGAAATACCTGCTGCCCTCCGGCCGCCATTACTCATGACTGGCAATCAGCCTGAGCGCCACCCCTGCCGCAGCGGTACGATTTTCAACGCCCAGTTTAGGAAAGATCTGTTCCAGATGCTTATTGATAGTACGGGGACTAATGTCGAGTATTTCGGCAATTTCGCGATTGGTTTTGCCGTTAGCCAGCCAGAACAAAACCTCGGATTCCCGGTCGGTTAATTCCAGTTCCTGTTTCAGCAGTTCAGAGCCGGTAGGTTTATTACCATCAATAAGCTGCATCAACACCTCGCCAGTACTCTGATAGCCAATCAGCTTAAGCGTTAACGGATAGTCCAGGTGCTTAACCACCATGCGCTCCTGCTCCAATGGGTTGTGAGTCAGCCAGTTCTGAATCTGCGGCAGTAAACTCTCTTCCTGTAACTGTTCGGTCATCCCTGCCCGGCCCAGCAAAGCATAGGCCCGGGGCGTAGCCCAGCGAAGCAGGCCGTCATTTCCGACCGTCAGCAGATGCTGTCCCGTACTGTCCAGTGCACTGTGAACACTACTCGTCTGGCGCGCATTGCCCAGATGCACGCGGATGCGCGCCAACAGCTCATTGGGGCTGATCGGTTTAGTCAGATAATCAACACCGCCGCAGTCCAGTCCGCGAACAATGTCATCGGTATCGGTCAGGCCGGTCATAAACACGACCGGGATGGTGGCCAGATCGGGATCGGCCTTCAGCTTACGACAGGTTTCAAAACCGTCCATCACCGGCATCACCGCATCCATGAGGATAATATCCGGGCGGATACGCTTACAGATGGTCAACGCCTGTCGCCCCTCCAGCGCCACCAGAATATCCAGCCCGGCCCCCTCCAGAGCATCATTGATCAGGCTCAGCGCATTGGGAGAATCGTCTACCACCAGTACCACATCGTTACGTGTTGATCCGTTCTCACTCATATTCATTGACTCTGACTCTCCAGATACGCGATCAGCTTATCAAACAGAAAACTGTCACTGAGCTGTCGCAAATAAGTTAATGCCTCCGGGGACACAACCTTCAGTCCTTCAACCTCTTTCAGGCACTGCACCACCCCTTTGTGATAACCCAGCGCGGCACAATTTTTCAGTTCCAGCAGCAATGGGTGACCGGGCTGCAATAATGCCCCACCGTCACCCTCTGATGTTGCAGGTTTTACGTTCACCGCCGTTTCCGACACTGAGGAACTAACCGGTTCAGATTCCTCCCGGTAGATCCACTTCAGCTCCAGATGACGCCCCAGGGTTTCCAGCAACTGATGATTAACAACAGGCTTAACCAGATAGTCATCATAACTATCGTGCCCCTCATCACCGGCAGAAAGCTCCCGGGCATCGGCAGAGAGCATGACAATTTTCCCGGGGACTTTGCGCTGCCGGAGAATACTGGCCAGCTGCAAACCCGACATCCCCGGCATGGAGATGTCCAGCAGAAACAGATCCGTTTCACCCTGTTGCAGCAATGCGAGACAGGTCTCTGCGTCCTGCGCTTCTGTAATCGCAAACCCCAGCGGCATCAGAATATCCGCAAGCAAACCGCGCAATACCGGATCATCATCCACCAGACACAGGCTGCGCTGATAACCTTCATAACCGATAATCCGCCGTTCCTGCAGTAACGGCGTCAACTCTTCGCTGCTCACCCAGGGCAGCATCATCGAGATACGGAAGCAGCTCCCCTGGCCTGGACTACTCTCCACCTGCAGATCGCCACCCATGATGTCAGTGAGTAACTTAACAATGGTCAGCCCCAGACCCGTACCGGGCAGATGCGCGGTATCGCGGTTACGAATACGTTCGAAAGGCGCAAAGATCCGTTTCATCTGATACTCATCGATCCCCGGCCCGGTATCCCTGATAGAAAACTCAGCCACCTGATTGCGGTAGCGAATATCAAAATCAACCCGGCCACTCGGCGTATATTTGACCGCATTAGACAGTACGTTGATGAGAATCTGCCGCAGCCGTTTTTCATCAGTGACGATCCGCTGCGGCAAAGGGGTGGCAATATAACAGTTAAACTCGATGCCCTTCTGTAACGCCTGTAAGCGGAACATCTCATCCAGCTGCTCGATCAGTTCGGGCAGATGCACCTGGTTGCGATGCAGATCTAAGCGCCCCGCCTCGATCTTGGAGATATCCAGCAATCCTTCGATCAGATCGGTCAGGTAGAGACCACTACGATGGATAATATCCAGCCCCCGCCGCTGATCCTCCTGCAGTTCCGAACGTTCACGCAGTAACTGGGCATACCCCAGAATTGACTGCAACGGGGTACGCAACTCATGACTAATACCCGACAGATAGCGACTTTTAGCCGCATTAGCCCGTTCTGCCAGCTCTTTCGCCTGCTGGAGTTCGAGGTCAGTTTGCTCGTGCGCCTCAATCTCCCGGGTCAGCTTCATGGTCTGCCGGTTGGATTCCTGCTGCGCCACTACACGACTTTCATGAGTCAGCAGAAACAACCAGGTGACCACGCCCGAGGCGATAAACAGGGTAAAGAACAGCGTCCAGATGGTCTGCAGTACCAGCGCGGTTTCCTCCGCGGTTGCCGGTGCCAGCTGTCGGTAGATAACCGCCAGCAGTGCCCCCAGCACCAGATTAACCACCAGCAACAGCGCAATAAACTTGCCCAGACGAGAGCTGACCAGCTTGACGCCCCGCCGGGGTAAAAACAGATGCAGCATCTCCATCACCTGACGGGACAGCCGCGCCTTCGGCTTACAGTTATCCAGACAACGCACATCCAACGAGCAACACAGGGAACAGATCGGCAGATCATAGGCGGGACAATAGCTCATATCCTCCCGCTCAAAATCGTTTTCACAGATACCACAGGTAACGATGCTGGCGGTGCCCGCACTGCTACGCACCGGTACCAGGCGGATATACTGATTCAATTCTTCATTGGTGCGGGCAATATAGTAGCGACCACCCGTCAGCCAGGCGATCAGCGGAACACAGACAAAACAGCTGGCCAGACTGACAAAGTGACACAGGTTACGCGCCACCTCACCAAACAGGCCGAGATAACTGAGCATCCCCAGTGTGGTAGAGATCACCATCGATCCCATCCCAACCGGGTTGATGTCATACAGATGACCCCGCTTAAACTCGATCTCCGGCGGACTCAGCCCCAACGGTTTATTGATCAGCAAATCAGCCGACAGGGATGCCAGCCAGCTAATCGCAATAATCGCAAAGATGCCCAGAATCGCTTCCAGCGCCTGATAGATCCCCAACTCCATCAGAATCAGGGCGATGGTCACATTAAACACCAGCCAGACAACCCGCCCCGGATGGCTATGGGTCAGACGGGAAAAGAAGTTTGACCAGGCGATAGACCCGGCATAGGCGTTGGTAACATTGATCTTCATCTGACAAACCACCACCATCAGCGCCGCTAATAGCAGTGCAATCTCTGGCGACCCTGCCATCCGCTGAAACACCCGCTGATACATATAGGTCGGATCGGACGCCTCGACAACACTCATCCCCTGGGTGATCGCCAGATAGGCCAGAAACGAGCCCAGCAACATCTTGATCATGCCGGTAAAGACCCACCCGGGGCCTGCCAGAATTAACCAGAACCACCACTGCTTTTTATTCGCGTCGGTCTTTTCTGGCATAAAACGCAGATAATCTACCTGCTCACCGATCTGCGCAAACAGGGCAAAAAAAACCGACACCGCCGCGCCAAACATAATGATATCGAACTCACCACTGGCGGTCGCGGCCATCCCCGGACTGAACTCCGTCCAGCCCCGTAAGCTATCCGATTCATACCACAAGGCCACAGCAATGGCCGCCAGTTGCAGCCCCACCCAGAGATTATGGGTAGCCACCTGAAACCGGCTGATCGCGGTAATACCGTGGGTCACGATAGGAATAACCGCCACCGCACAGAGCAGATAGCCCAACGCCAGAGGAATACCAAATAACGCTTTCAGGGCAGACGCCAGAATCGCGGCTTCAATGGCAAAAAAGATAAAGGTAAACGAGGCATAGATCAGCGAGGTCAGCGTCGAGCCAAGATAGCCAAACCCCGCCCCCCGGGTGAGCAGATCAATATCCAGACCGTATCTGGCCGAGTAATAAGCGATCGGTAAACCGGTAATAAACAACACCAGACAAACCGCCAGCATCGCAATGACCGTATTGGAGAAACCATAGCTTAGCGTCACCGCTGCCGCCAGCCCCTCAAGCGCCAGAAATGAAGCCGCTCCCAGTGCGGTTTTACCCACTTTTGAGATGCTCATATGACGCCCTTTACGCGCAGTAAAACGCAACGCGTAATCTTCCAGCGTCTGGTCAGCAACCCACTTATTGTAGTGGCGGCGTACTTTGAGGATTTTCTGAAAAGCTGACATAGACTTCCGACTGACTCCTCAGGCACAACGACAACGGATGATGCAAACCGGGCGCACAAATTCAGTGCAATAAAAAACCTGCAGTGCACGGCGCGCACCACAACAGAGCCTTATGGACTATTTTTGCCTAACCCGGTGTTAATACCGGGTTAAAATGCACGGTTTATGCCAAACGCGGCAGAGTAAAAAAGTAACGGGTTGTTAATGACCAGAGGCTTCTGTGTCATTTAGCAGAAATACCTCAGAGCCTCTCCAGAACAGAGCCTTAAGATAAACGACATAATCCTCTTCTCAGTGTCACCAGTGTTCTCTGTGGTAACAGAACTTGCTTCAGGCGAGGTTGTTGCTGGTTGAACACCCTTTGGACCGGATGCCATTGATAAGTTACCCGAAACAAGTCGTGGTAAGATCCAGCTGAGAAATGAACGTCATAAAAAAACTTTTCAGCAGCATCAGTTTGTTTGGTACTGTACTCAGATGGGCTATCCTTCCAGGACATGGTGGCCATCCACAAATGCAACCTCTCTCAAGGACGAGTCGATGAAAAAGCTATTCATAATCCCGCTAAGTATGGTTTTACTCTCTATTGTTATAGCGGCGGTCTATCTGTTTGTTATGACAGGGATGGTAAAAATAGCCACGCCGCAGTCATTTCAAATAACCTATGCGGCCATTGCCGGGTGTAAAAACCAACAGGCGATTCAAAAAAATGATGGGGCGCTGTTCCAGGATTTTGGCTATCTGGAGCCCTACATTCCTTACCTGCTTCGCTGGGATCAGATGCTGTTTAACGATCATTTTGTGATCACTGACAATCTGGTAAACAATCAGAGTGTGTTTCACATTTTACTGACCGCGTCAGAGTTGGGCGGCTCTGAATGTGATGCTGAAATTATGGCTTTAGCAAAACATTATCAGAACCGGGGGGCTGAGATTGACCGATTCAATGATTATGGAGTCACTCCACTGCAGGAAGCGGTGATAACCCGCAATGAGAATTTTGTCCGCTTTTATATCCGTATGGGAGGCAATCCGGATCTTAAAACCAAAAGCAATATCCCATTAATATCCGATCTCGATACCCGGCAAATCGTTCAGCTGTTTCGCGAAAGAGATCCGAACAATTTAGAACTTGCACATATCGAAAGCATCCTGGAATAAGTTTCTCCACTGATTCTGCTTATCTCTGGCAAGTGGCACAGCCACTTGCCAGTAACGAACCAACAATGAAAAACTTAGCGCATCCCTGCCCGGTCCATTATTTCGGTGATCTCGGCCAGAATACTCTCGTCATCAATTGTCGAAGGCATCTTATACTCGTCATTGGCTGCTATCTTGCGGATGATGGCGCGCAGGATTTTACCCGAACGGGTTTTCGGCAGACGCTGTACCACAACAGCCCGACGGAAGCAGGCCAGCGCCCCCACCTGATCACGTACCATCTGCACCAGTTCGGTTTCCAACTGTGATTCGTCAATCTCCTCACCAGCCTTCAGCACAATCAGCCCCGCAGGCACCTGACCTTTCAGCGAATCATTAACACCGATCACGGCACACTCGGCTACCGCAGGATGAGACGAGACCACCTCCTCCATCTCACCGGTAGACAGACGGTGACCGGAGACATTGATCACATCGTCGGTACGTCCGGTGATGTAGACATAACCATCTTCATCTTTGAAGCCACCATCACCGGTATGGTAATAACCCGGAAACGCAGTTAAATAGGAGTCGGTAAAACGTTGTGGTTGCTTCCAGATATCCCAGGCAACCCCAGGCGGCATCGGCAGGGTGACCACAATATTACCGGTTTCATTCGGTTCAACAGGCTGGCCTTCACCATCAACCACCTGAATATCATAGCCGGGGATAGGTTTATTAGTTGATCCCAACCGGGCCGCTGAGGGGTTATCCCAGCCCATCATTGGTGCGGTCATTGGCCAGCCGGTTTCGGTCTGCCACCAGTGGTCGATCACCGGCACCTGCAGCAGTTCATCAAGCCACTGATAGGTGGAGGAGTCGAGTTTTTCACCGGCGACAAACACCCAGTTAAGGCTGGAAAGGTCATACTGCTGCGCCAGTGCGCCTTCAGGGTCTTCCTTGCGGATCGCACGGAATGCGGTCGGTGCACAAAACATGGAATTAACCCGGTACTCATCAATCACCCGCCAAAAGGTTCCGGCGTCGGGGGTTTTGATCGGTTTACCTTCAAAGAAGATCGCACTGCAGCCGCCCATCAGCGGGCCATAGACAATAAAGGAGTGTCCGACGACCCAGCCAATATCCGAGGCGCCCCACCAGACATCACCCGGGTTCATGCCATAAACATTATGCAGCGCATAGTTCAGCGCTACGGCGTGGCCGCCGTTATCCCGCACGATCCCTTTCGGCGCACCGGTGGTGCCTGAGGTATAGAGAATATAGAGCGGGTCGCTCCCTTTAACAGGCACACAGTCGGCCGGTTCAACGCCTTCCTGACAGTCATACCAGTCGAGATCACGCTCAGGATTCATCTCAGCCTGCAGCATCAGGCGCTGACAAACAATAGTATAAGCTGGCTTATGCTCCGCCAGATCAATCGCTTTATCGACCAGAGGCTTGTAAGCGATTTTCTTATCAAACTCGATACCACAGGAAGCGGTCAGAATCAGTTTGGGTTGCGCATCATCGATGCGGATCGCCATCTCATTGGCGGCAAACCCACCAAACACCACCGAATGCACCGCGCCTAAACGGGCACAGGCAAGCATCGCCACAGCGGCTTCGGGAATCATCGGCATATAGATAACCACCGTATCACCCTTGCCAACCCCTAAATGCTTCATCGTTCCGGCAAACAGCGCCACTTTCTGATGCAATTCACGATAGGTAATCTGTTGTTTACTGTCAGTCGCGGGGGAATCGTAATAAAGGGCAACCTGGTCGCCACGGGTCTCCAGGTGCTGGTCCAGTGCCAGATAGCAGCTGTTGAGCTCGCCATCGGGATACCAGCAAAAAGTACCGTTGGCGGTTTTCTTGAGAATGGTTTCAGGTTGTTTAAACCAGTTGATACGCTTAGCCTGCTCGGCCCAGTATGCTTCGGGGTTCTGCTGTGCAGCCCGGTATTCGTCGTTATAACTCATGACCTACTCCGGTTTTGTTTTTATAAAGGGAGCCTGCCGGCAGAAATTGCCGGCAGTAAGTGGTTACAGATGTTGAATCATTAGAAAGCTCAGCTTTCCTGATAAAGATTGATAACGCTGGAGAAATCCAGACCGCCGTTGCCTTTAGACTTATGCAGCGAGAACAGTGAGCGCGCCGCCGATCCCATCGGCACCGGCGAATTACTCTGCTGACTCAGTTCCATCGCCAGCCCCAGATCCTTATACATAAGGTCAACCTGGAAACCACCCTGGTAGTTGTTCGATGAAGGTACACCATCCATTACTCCCGGCACCGGGTTATACACCTGCAACGCCCAGTTATTACCGGAACTCTGCTTCATGATTTCAGAAAGTACCGCCGGGTCGAGGCCATTTTTCATCCCCATGTTCAGCGCTTCACTGGTGCCTGCCATCAGAATCGACAGCATCATATTGTTGCACGCTTTAGCGATCTGGCCTGCACCGCTCTGTCCCGCATGGAAGATATTTTTACCCATGCACTCCAGCACCGGTTTTGCTTTAGCAAACTGCTCATCGGTGGCGCCGACCATAAACGCCAGCGTGCCTGCAACCGCACCACCCACACCACCGGATACCGGTGCATCAATAAAACTAATACCCCGTTCAGCGGCCGCTGCTGAGACATGCTGAGCGGTAGCGGCATCAATGGTAGAGGAATCAATAATCAGCGCATGATCAGCGATCACATCCAGCAGTGGAGCCTCCCCGGTCAGATATAATCCCTGCACATGCACGCCGGCAGGCAGCATAGAGATCACAAAATCAGCCCCGCTGGCGGCTTCAACGGCAGAAGCCACAGCGGTGCCACCCTCTGATACGACGTGCTCTACTGCTGCCTGAGACAGGTCGAACGCCTTTACTTCATGACCCGCTTTCAGCAGGTTGATCGCCATGGGTCCACCCATGTTGCCCAGACCGATAAATCCGATAGTTGCCATTACACTTTGCCTCTTTTAATTCTTATTAACATGTTCTTTACACGGCTAAATTAGAGTGACGCCAGTGGATTAACATCCCACGGCGAAACGAAGAACTGATCGACAAATGCCGGATCAACTTCGTCAACTGTCTTGTATATCCATTGGGGTGCACCATCTTTGTCCACTAACAAGGCGCGCACACCTTCAGGAAACTCCCGCTGCTTACAGCACTGTACTGAGAGAATCATCTCACTTTCAAACACCTGTTTCAGTGACATATGTTTCGTCACATCCATCTGCTGTTTAATAAGATGGATCGCCAGCGGACTACCATGGCTGATCGCTTTCTGTGCCCGGTTGATCCACTTTTCATCGCTATCAACGGCCAGCAACTCTTCAACCAGCTCAGAAACAGAATCTTTATCAGTAACCTGTTGAATAAACCGGTAATGATTCTGTACCGGCGAATCGGCATTAAAGGCGGCTTGTGACTGCTCTTCCAGATCCCGCAGCACCCGGTTAGTGGCGGCGTAAGCACAGCCTTCCCAGCTTTCAGCCTGCAGCCCTTCAACTACCTGATTGCGCAATTCAGCAGCGATAAACCGATCCGCCAACCCCAGGAATAAGGCGTCGGCGGCATTCATCGGATTGCCGGTGAGGCCCAGAAACAGGCCAGTACGACCCGGCATATGGTTGAGAAACCAGCTACCACCGACATCCGGATAAAGACCGATAGTGACTTCGGGCATCGCCATATGGGTTTTCTCGGTCACAATACGGTGACTGCAACCATTCATCAGCCCCATACCACCACCCATCACAATGCCATGGCCCCAACAGATAATCGGTTTGGGGTAGGTGTGAATGGTGTAATCGAGAACATATTCCCGGGTAAAAAAGTCGGTTGGAAACCCGGGGTCACCATCACCAGTCATCGACATATACAGGTTGACCACATCCCCACCGGCGCAGAAAGCTTTCTCTCCAGCGCTGTCGAACAGAACGGCGACAACAGTATCGTCCTCTTTCCAGCTGTCCAGTTTTGGCTGAATCAGATCGATCATCTCCAGCGTCAGCGCATTCAGACTGCGTTCTGCGTTCAGCTGGATCTCAACAATTTTTTTGCCATCGCGGGTTGGATATTCATTAAACAGTACACAGCTCATCAATTCTCTCCTGTATGCCGCTTAGCGGTTTTTCCACTCGGGAGCACGCTTGCCCAGAAAGGCATTTACTCCCTCTTGCTGATCTTCGGTAAAGAACAGATCGACAAACAGTTCCCGTTCGAGAATATAACCGGCATCCCAGTGCTGAGTGCGGTTGTTCTGGATGAGTTGTTTACAGGACGCCACCGCTGTCGGGCTTTGCTGGGCAACATTCGCGGCCAGCTCCAGCGCTTTTTCCAGCGCCTGCCCCTGCGGCACTACCTCTTCTACCAGACCGATCTCGTGCGCTTTAGCAGCTTTAATGCGCTCACCGCAAAGAATCATCCGTTTGGTCCAGCCCTCACCCACCAGCATCGTGAGGTTCTGGGTGCCACCGGCACAGGGCAGCAAACCGACTTTGGCTTCCGGCAGCGCCATCTGTGACTGCTCTTCGGCGATACGGATATCACAGGCCAGGGCAACTTCCAGACCACCACCCATGGCAAAACCATTAATGGCGGCAATCGAAACACCCCGGAACTGGCTCAGGGTTTCAAACGCTTCACCAAAATAACGTGCCATATCCCGCGCTACACTGCGATCACCACTGGCAAACAGATTCAGGTCGGCTCCGGCTGAAAAGAATTTTTCGCCCTGCCCGGTAATCACCAGACTATAGATATCACGATCGGCATTCAGCTCTTCCACCAGCGCTTTAAGTCCTTTCAGACTCTCTTCAGTCCAGGTATTGGCGGGGGGATTATTCATTGTCAACAGAGCAATATTGCCCCGTTTTTCAACCAACAGCTTCTCGGTCATAACGATCTTCCTTATTAATGTCTCGGGTATTTATACTGATTACACCCGTAAAATTCGTGTTCAATGCTTACCTTAACCCGTTATCGCTAACGATTGTAATGCGCTCGCTATAGTAGTTCTGTCGCATTATCCAGCAACAACCGACGGGCAATAATCACATTCATTATTTCGTTGGTACCTTCCAGAATACGGTGCACCCGGTTATCTCTCAGGAAACGTTCCATCGGATACTCTTTGATATAACCGTTGCCACCAAAAATCTGCAACGCTTCATCGGCCACGTTATAGCCGACATCAGTGGCAAAACGCTTTGCCATCGCGCAGTAGGTGGTTTTATCCGGATGATTGTTATCCAGACGGGATGCCGCCATCCGCACCATCTGCCGGGCAGCCACCAACTCGGTGGCGGCATTGGCCAGCTTAAACTGCAACGCCTGAAAGTTAGCCAGAGACTGGCCAAACTGCTTTCGCTCATGCATATATTCGGTGGCTTTATCTAACGCCTGCTGGGCGGTACCCACTGAGCAGGTAGCAATATTGATGCGTCCGCCATCCAGTCCCCGCATCGCAATTTTAAAACCATCGCCTTCCTGGCCCAGAATTGCAGAAGCGGGAATTCGCACATCTTCAAAGGTGATCATCCGGGTTGGCTGACTATTCCAGCCCATCTTTTCCTCTTTACGGCCATAAGTAATGCCAGGCAGGTTGGCATCAATAGCAAACGCGGAGATCCCTTTCGGTCCTTCCTCTCCGGTGCGCGCCATCACTACCAGACAGTCGGTTGCACCGGCACCAGAGATAAAGATTTTGCTGCCATTCAACAGATAATCATCGCCATCACGACGCGCAGAAGTTTTCAACGACCCGGCATCGGACCCAGCATTAGGCTCGGTCAGACAATAGGAAGCCAGTTTTTCACCGGCGGTCAGTTGCGGACACCACTGCTGACGCACATCCTCTGCGCCAAACTCGGAGATCATCCAGGTGGCCATATTATGAATTGTGATAAAGGCGGTGGTCGAGGTACACCCCATCGCCAGCTGTTCAAAAATAATACTGGCATCTAAGCGACTCAGGCCCAGACCGCCGACATCCTCATGGGAATAAAGGCCGCAGAAACCGAGTTCTCCAGCCGCTTTCAGCACATCAACCGGAAAGGTCTGCTGCAGATCCCACTCACCAGCATGGGGCGCCAGTTCATTCTGAGCGAACGCGCGAGCCATATCGGCAAACGCCACCTGTTCCTCATTCAGTTCAAAATCCATAGATGCTCCGTACTTAACACAGGTAGATTCTTATTATTACTCTGAAGAGTCAGAGTGTATTTAACGACTAATCCCATTTTTGTTGGCTGAGCGTAATGAGCGCCGGTGAATCAAGGCAAAAGCTGGCGCAAAGGCGGAGTTGACTGTTGTCAATGAGCACTTTAAGCCAGCTTTTAACGCAGAGTCATCAAGCGCAATAGCTCAGGCGACAAAAATTATTTCAGATGTATCGTGGTGTTAACACCCGTATCAATATCATCCTCAAACCAGCGCGCGGTGACAGTCTTAGTCTCGGTATAAAACTTAACCGCCTGCTTACCATAGGCATGCTGATCACCGTAGAACGATTTTCTCCAGCCGGTGAACGAGAACATTGGCAGTGGCACGGGTACCGGTACGTTGATACCCACCTGCCCGACTTTAATCTCGTGCTGATATTTACGCGCAGCGGCGCCGGATGAGGTAAAGATAGAGGTACCGTTGCCGTAAGGGTTCTCATTAATCAGTGCGATCGCTTCTTCAATCGTATCCACTTCCAGAGCGATCAGCACCGGTCCGAAAATCTCTTCCTGATAGATCGACATATCAGTGGTCACGTTACGGAACATCGTTGGGCCTACCCAGTTACCATCCGGATAGCCCTCGACCACGACATCTGAACCGTCCAGGATGCAGTCTGCACCGGCATCTTTACCCTGCTGAATAAAATCAAGCACCTTCGCTTTAGCCTGCGGATTGATCTGCGGACCATAACCCGCTTCAGGGTCATTCCAGGCACCGGGACGCACTTTAGCGAGGGCATCACGCACTTCAGGAATCCACTCCCGTGAACGGCCCACAAAGACAGCCACCGAAATCGCCATACAACGCTGACCTGCGGCGCCAACAGAGGCTCCGGCAATGCTGTTGACCACCTGATTTTTAGCCGCATCCGGCATAATGACCATATGGTTTTTCGCCCCGGCAAACGCCTGTACCCGTTTCATCTTATCGGTACCGGTACGGTAGATATGCTCACCCACGGCGACAGAACCGACGAAAGAGATCGCTGGCGTATCTTTGTGCGTCAGCAACTGATTAACAACATCTTTGGTGCCGTGAACAACCTGCAACAGACCGTCGGGAGCACCGGCTTCTTTAAACAGCTCGGCCAGACGCATCGGCGTCAGCGGGTCTTGCTCAGAGGGTTTCAGGACAAAGGTGTTACCGCAGGCGATCGCCATCGGGAACATCCACAAAGGGATCATCGCCGGGAAGTTAAACGGGGTGATACCGACACACACACCCAGAGGCTGAGTGATGCTGTAACAATCAATTTTTCGGGCCACGTTTTCAACGGTTTCACCCATACTCAGTGACGCGATGTTGCAGGCATGTTCAACCACTTCAATACCACGCCAGACATCACCTTTAGCATCTTCAAAGGTTTTACCGGTTTCCTGTGACAGCAGCTCGGCAATCTGATCATGGTTCTCTTTCAGCAATGCCTGATAACGCAGCATCAGACGGGCACGTTCGCCAACGGGTGTCTCTTTCCAGGATTCAAACGCGGCTTTCGCGGCTTCAACAGCCTGATCCACTTCGTCAGAGGTTGCACAAGGCACCTGAGCGATGACATCCTGAGTGGCAGGGTTAGTCACCGGAATCCAGTTTTCACTGCGGCTCTGAACCAGTTCACCATTGATCAGTAGAGGGACTTGCTGAGTCATGTTTATACCTTTGCTGCTAATTAGCATCTCATTATTATTGTTACCAGCCATCACTCGAAACGGAGTATGACCGACACTAGGTTGCATTGATTAAAGCACAGCTTCCGGCTGCAGATGATTCATAATGTTGCTATATTAATGGACTATATTGCTATTTAATACATGAATACCCTTATATCGCATTTATGACCCCTTATACCTTAGTCGAGCAGCACCGATGAGCACCCCTTCCAACTGGCCGCTTCCACCCCAGAGCATACGCTTTATTATCCCCCATAAGATTATCGAAAAACTCAGTAAAAACAGGCTTTCAAAGGACCTTTATCCGCTCGGTGCCGGCTATTATAAGCAAGCGGAAGGGCACCGTATGGAACGCCGCGAGCATGATGATCATCTGCTGATATATTGTCTCGATGGAAAAGGTAAAATTCGTATAAACCAGAAGAATATTGCGGTTAATAGTGGCGATCTGATTGTATTACCCCGGGGCACCGTCCATCAGTATGCCTCCAGTCTGAACAACCCCTGGACCATCTACTGGTGTCACTTTGAAGGCTCACTGGCAGATGATTTTATTGCCCATCTGCAGATCTCAAAGCAGAAGCCAGTGGTTCAGTTAGGGCTGCACAGCAGTCTGGTGAGTGAATTCGACGCTCTGCTGGAAGCACGTCACAGTAGCTACCACCTGAACGCCTTTATTAATGCAGCCAATCAACTGCGGCAAATACTCACGCACATTGCGCTGTTGCAACCGCTGGTGCGCAGCCAGGATGCCGACAGCTTCAATCTGGAAAAAATTCATACACTGATGCAGGCACGCATCCATGAACAGCTGGATATCGACACCCTTGCCGCCAGCGTCAACCTGTCTAAATTTCATTTCATTAAGAAATATAAAGATGTCACCGGCACCACACCGATTAACCACTTTATCCACCTGAAAATTGAACGCGCCTGTCACCTGCTGGATATCAGTAGCAGAACAATTGCTGAGGTGGCCTTTATGGTGGGCTATGAAGACGCCTATTACTTCTCGCGCATTTTCAAGAAGGTGATGGGAATATCCCCCACTCAATATCGTAAACTGCAGGTCGGCGCCTGGTCGTATAAGAGCTTTAAAACATAAAACCAGGCAACCTGCCCGACAGCAACACGCGGTTTATCAACCGTTCGCCCATCTTTAGTGAACGGTCCCGAAAAAACAAAGACTGACGCAAAAGTGCAACAGACTTTCCTTAGATTATTACCTGCCCTGAGTACAGCAAAAGACTGTCCAGAGGATGAGATGTTAACCGGATGATTTTTGTGCCACTGCGGCGATCAAGAATCATGTCTGTTATACCAATCATAGGGAGATAAATACGTGTCAACAGTCACTACAGCTCTACCTGATAGCAACCCCCTGTCTACCGACAGAAACCTGAATATTCTGTTCGTCGTGGGCTTTCTTGCCATGGTCGGATACTTTATGGCCTGGGGGCTGGATTACACCAACCATAACCATGTTCTGATTTTTATTCTGGCGACCGTGTTTGGTGTCTTTATGGCATTCAACATTGGTGGTAACGATGTGGCTAACTCGTTTGGCACCAGTGTCGGCGCTGGCACTCTGACGATTAAACAGGCGCTGATTGTTGCGGCTGTATTTGAAGTCAGCGGTGCGGTTATTGCAGGCGGCGAAGTCACCAAAACGATCCGCAAAGGGATCGTAGACCTGTCAACCATCAACGTAGATCCGATGCAGTTTGTTTACATTATGATGGCAGCTCTGCTGGCTGCAGCAGTCTGGTTGCTGATCGCCACTAAGAAGGGCTGGCCGGTATCCACCACCCACTCCATCATTGGCGGCATTGTCGGCAGCTCTATCACCCTGGGCTTTATGGCAGGCGGGTCTGATAGTGCATTCGCACTGGTTAAGTGGGATAAAATTGGCACCATCGCCTTCTCCTGGGTGCTGTCTCCGGTGCTCGGCGGTCTGGTCGCATATACTCTGTTTTTTCAGATCAAGAGATATGTCCTGCGTTTCAATGAAGAAACAGTCGTTGAACTGGCAAGCATTAAGAAAGAGAAGAAAAAACACAAACTTGAACACAAGAAAGCGTTTCAACGCCTGGCTGAACTGCAACAGATCGCCTATACCAGTGCCATGGCCCGCGATGCGCATACGGTTCGGGATGGTGATTTTGACCCCGCCGAGCTTGAGTCTGATTACTATAAAGAGCTGCATAAAATCGAGCAGCGCAAAAGCGAGCTTAACGCGACTCATGCTCTCGAAACCTACGTGCCTGTTTTTGCGGCCCTGGGTAGCATGCTGATTGGCGGTATGCTGCTGTTCAAGGGCTTAAAAAATATGCATCTGGGCCTGAGCAGCCTGGATAATTATCTGATTATCGGCATGATTGGAGCCGCTGTCTGGCTGGTGATGGCTATCTTTGCTAAAACGCTGAAGGGTAAAGATCTGGATAAATCGACCTTCCTGATGTTTAGCTGGATGCAGGTCTTTACCGCTTCAGGCTTTGCTTTCAGCCATGGTGCAAATGATATAGCCAATGCGATTGGCCCGTTCGCAGCGATTCTTGATATATTGCGCACCGGTGAGGTCGGCTCGCAAGCAGCGGTACCCACCATCGCCATGCTAACCTTTGGCGTTGCCCTGATTGTCGGCCTGTGGTTTATTGGTAAAGAGGTTATCCAGACCGTCGGACATAACCTCACCAAGATGCATCCGGCATCGGGTTTTGCGGCAGAACTTGCCGCCGCAGCGGTGGTCATGGTTGCATCAGTCATGGGCTTACCGGTTTCCAGTACGCATATACTGATTGGTGCGGTGTTAGGGGTTGGCCTGGTCAACAACAATGCTAACTGGGCACTGATGAAACCCATCGGTATGGCCTGGGTTATTACACTGCCAGCGGCTGGTCTTATCTCTGCACTGGCATTCACAGCCCTGTCTGTCGCATTCTGATTATCCCAGTCTGACAACGGCGGTTTAAAAACGATAGCCAGACACTCATGTCTGGCTTTTTTTGTCCCGGATATATGGCTAAACTGATGTCAGATTTTACTTTTCAGGAGTGTATAGATGTCTTTCAGCGTGGCAGGAATTGACCATATCGTATTACGCACTACCCAGCTGGGGGAGATGCTGGCGTTTTATTGCGGAGTCCTGGGCTGTATCGTTGAACGAGCGCTACCGCCGGAAACAGGACTGGTACAACTACGCGCAGGGGATGCGCTGATCGATCTGGTCATAGTCGACAGCGAACTGGGACGCGAAGGCGGTGGCGCGCCAACAGCAACAGAAAACAATATGGATCACTTCTGCCTGCTGCTCGGCCCCATCTCTGAAGATGAGATCCGCAACCACCTGAGAAAGCACAAAATAGCCTTCGGGGATTTCGCTGAACGCTATGGTAGTGAAGGCTCTGGCCAATCCATCTATATTCAGGACCCTGAAGGAAATACCGTCGAGCTCAGAAGCCAGAAGCGCTAAGACGTGAAAAACCCTGTTGATCACAGATAAACATCAACCGGGTGATTGCTCCCAGGTTTGCAGCACCATATGAGTGACAATTTTAGCCCCCTGCGGCAGCACCGCATCAATCTCGGCCAGGATATCGTGCAGCCGCTGCATCTCTGAAAACTCGATATACACCAGCAGATCGACCTCGCCACTGATACCGTGGCAATATTTCACCTCAGGGTATTGCATCACCAACTGCACCAGTGGACGACACTTATAACCACCGTGCTTAATTTCAAAATAGGCCCTCAGCGGACCATTTTTTTCATCCTGAGTCGAGGTTAGCACTTGATAGCCGAGAATCTCGCCCTGTTCCTCCATCCGTTTTATACGCTCAGAGACAGCCGGACGCGACAGATTTACCTGTTCAGCGATAGCGGAAACACTCTGTCGGGCATTTTCCCGCAGTGCAGCGATTATTTTCTGATCAAAACTATCCATGCGTTAACCTGAGTTTGCAAAACGTCGGCAAAATATTGAAAAACTTACAGATTGACAGTAAACCACGACGTAACGGTTTTAGTATCAGTCGTACACTCTGCTGATACTATCTATGTGATCTGGAAAAAGAATGCCTAGGCTAAATCAAACTATCACTCGCTGGCAAGGGATGGGACTTATTGCAACCACCCTGTTGGGCACCGGCGTCTTTATTCTGCCACAACTGACTATCGTGGCTGCCGGTGATCATGCCATCTGGGCCTGGGTTATTCTGTTGCTGGGCATTCTACCCCTCACCTGGGTATTTGCCGAACTGGGACGGCGTTTCACACACGCCGCCGGTCCCGCTTATTTCGTCGACCGGGCATTCGGGCCTCTCGCCAGCCGGGTTATCGGCTTGCTGTTTCTGTTCTCCGTGCCTCCAGGCGCCGCCGCAGCGCTGGTGATGACCTTTAAATTTCTGGAACCGGTAGTGACACTTTCAGCAGAACAACAACTTTGTGGCGAACTGCTGGTTTTTTTGCTGCTCTTCTTTCTCAACCGCCGGGGACTACAGCTATCAGGTCGTATTCAGATGGCGCTGACCCTGACTATTTTGTTTGTGGTGACCCTGATGCTGCTGATGTTGCTGATACAGCCACCCGTTGCCGATGCCAGCCCAGTCATGCACCGGCCCGTTGTTGCAGGCGATTACAGCGGTCTTATGCAGGCAATCGGCCTGGGCATCTGGAGCTTTCTTGGCATCGAAGCGGTCACCCATCTGGCGGGAGAGTTCAAAGACGTAAAGAAAGATTACATCCCGGCAACGCTGATCGGCGTCTCCCTGGTAGGGCTTATCTATATCGGTTGCACCTGGCTATCGATGCAGGCCCCCGAACACCCGCTGGCGATGGTCGGCCTGTTTGAGATGCAGTTTGGCAGCAGTGGTCGCTGGATTATTGGTGGCTTAGGTTTTATCAGCGGCATAGCGACCATCAATATCTACTTTGCCAGTCTCTCCCGCCTGGCCTGGAGTTTTAGTAATGATGGCATCCTGCCCCATCAGCTACGCGCACTTAACCAACATAGGATACCCACTATCGCCCTGATCTCCTTCATACTGATCTCTGCGCTGATGCTGCTGCTCAGTTATCTGGCCGGGATGAATTTTACCGTCATGGCTCATTGGGTTAATGGCTCTTTTGTGGTTGTGTATACCGCATCCATGCTGGCTGCGTGGAAATTACTGGATAAACATTGCCGGCCAGCAATAGCCATCAGTCTGGCAGCCTGCAGCGTATTTATTTACTGTCTGGGCAGTGCCATGCTGTACGCCTTAATCCTGGGCCTGCTGCTGACGCTGATCCTGTTGGGACAGCAACTCTGGAAGCGAAACAACACCGCTCATTTGAGGACCAACAGGTAACAGGGCGATGCGCTGCTGCATTCACCCTGATACCCGGATTGCTACGCGGCTAGTCAGAGGAAACCCCGGCGAAACTCTTTTAAAGACACCCGCAAAACCAGTAAATTACCAGGAGAAAAGCAGATTTATCCATAACAGAACAATACAGAGAACACCGCCGCCATAGAGATACATACGATACTTCACTTTATTACTGGTCAGGTGAACACAGGCCTGCGCTGATCTGAAAGCAACAAATGCCCAGGCAAAACAAAGCCCTGCCAGACTCTCTACGCCTGAGACAATATATAAAGTGCAGACCACATAAAACAGGCAGGGAATTTCAAACATATTGTTATAACAGCGGCCCGTTTTAATCATACTTTCAGGAAGGTTCTCCCCCTGCATCAACTTGAAATAACCAGCCTTCACCAGTCCCTGACGTACAGACTGAATTCTGACTCTGACGGCAATCATACCGATCAGAACCGTTAGCATAGATACAAAAAACATAGGATAGATCATCATTTAAACGTCCTTCTGATGAGTGTTCAGGTTGCAAAAACTTGATGCTAACAACAATCTATATATGATAAAGATCATATTCAGATATTCAGAGATAGAATCTGTCATGCCCTACTCACCTGAACATAAGCAAAGAAGTCGTCAGAAGATTCTGCAGAGCGCTTATAAGCTGTTTTCAACACAGGGGTTTAACGCAGTCACCGTCGATAACATTATGCAAAACTGCAACCTCACCAGAGGGGCTTTTTACGCGCACTTCAACAGCAAATCTGATCTCTATAACGAGTCACTTAAATTTGCCGCATCGAACAGTATGCTTAGGGATAAAAAACCGGCAGAGATGACCATGCGAGAATGGTTAGACAGGCTGTTGGATGGCTATCTGAGTATCGAGCATGTCAATGGCGAGAGGCCCTGCCCTTTAGCGTTTTTAGCCACCGATATTGTTTCCCGGGACAGTGAGACAAATAAAACCTATGCAGATGTTTATCACAAAATGAATCAGTTGATCCTGAGGTATATGGGCAATGACTCCCCTGAAAGTCAGCAGAAGATACTCTCTCTCACCTCAATGATTATCGGTGCGGTGGCCGTTGCAAGAACCATTGAGGACAGAGATCAGGTGCAACAGATTCTGTCAGCCTGTCGCCAGCAGACACGGTTAATATTAGCTGGAATATAAAGCGCACGATTAAAGGCTTGGAGCTATTTAAGCGAGATGTAAACCGTGCCTGAACGGCATTTCAGACTTTATTTTCAGGCTCTCAGACTGACTATCTGAGCTGACTGTCTTTACTGCCCCGACGGTTAAAGCCAGCAGAACTAACCTGCTGTTTTTCCAGCTCCGACTGACATTTAATACAGAGGCGGATGCCGGGAATCGCCTGCCGTCGTTTCTCAGGAATAGGCTGATCACACTCTTCGCAGTGGGTTAAGCTCTCGGCCGCACTGGAACCCGCATTTAAACGGCTGCGCGCCAGCGCGACAGCATCTTCAACACTGGCATCTATCTGATCCTGAACGGCGCCATCACGCGCCCAGCCACCGGCCATATCAACTCCTCAATCTTTTTAAGTAAGATCCTGATCTGTTTATCAATCGACAAACAATATAATCTGTAACTTCAAGTCAGCAGCATCCAGCCCCTCTGCAATAGCATCAGCCTGTGGTGAAGTCTGCATCGCCATTAACCCCACCGCTGTGGTGCCCGCATAGTAATCATAGACTGAACCTGCTCAGCTGGCGTACCATCCGTTTAGCGATGGCCCCGAAGCTGGCCAGTGCCGCCGCAAACATAATCACCATTCTAGCGCATCCGCGCGGAGAGTCTCCTGTCTTTACGACCGATATCTGCCGCATCGCGACCGGGTAAAAATAGCTGAAATGACAGCAATAGGGTCAAAAGGCGTTTGAAACGGAAATAGATCGGAACCCAGCCAACCAGCAGATGCCAGGCGGTCAGACGGATCAAGCGCTAGATCAACAGTTCAAATTGTCGTAGCCGGGAAACACTTTTAGGCAGTTTCTGGCGCTGCAAAAGATCCAGAAATTCTAAAGCGGTGAAAGGTGGATTTTTCAAACTTACCCTTTGTCGTCCCGCTGCTTCAATAACGGCACTTGTATTCAGATCAAGCAGATCACAAATAAATTCATCGGGGTGAATAGCGACAATATCCAGAGGGTCTAACGCGCTTTTGGGGAAGTCTTTCAGATTAAACGTAATGATTGATTCGGCCCGTGTTTTAACTGCCGCTGCGACCACGTGACGGTCATCCTTATCCGGAAGTTCGATCCCCTCAATTAAAGGTTCAAATCCTGTTACGACAGACCCTGGTACGTTTTGATTCATCAGATCCCGAACTTTCTCAAGCTGGGACCTTTTAATATCTGGTTTGCGCTTGAGGAGATTGCGCATCCATTCCTCATGAATCCTATCGGTCCAGCGCGCTCTGAATTCACCAGAGAGCGCCAGATACATTAAAAAACTGCGTAGAGGAGCCGGGTATAGAACATTAGCGTCAAAGATGACGGTATAGTTCGAACTCATTCGTAACCCAGCTCTAATTCCTGATCCAATGCACTCAGCTCATCCAGCGTTGCCCTTCTCTGTGCTTCCAGACGTTCCTGATATGTTTTCACATCGACAAACTTAACTTTTCTGCGGTTGCCGGTGTGATGATAAGGAATTTTTTCCTCATCAAGCAGTTTGATAAAAGTAGGTCGGGAAATATTCAACATATCAGCGCCTTCTTGCGTGGTTAGCTCTGCATGTATCGGGATTAACTTAACGGTATTACCATCTCCCAGTTCAGTAAGAACATTAACCAGCAGTTTCAAAGCAGTAACAGGCATCTCAACATCATGCTTAACACCTTCGCTATCAGTAATTGATAAAGGCAGTGTTTCATGTTTCGTTGCTATAAATGCAGACAGCTCCTGGCTGGAAGCCTTAGCTATGGCAGCCTCTTCGGGAGATGGCAGCTTAGCTTCTAAAGTAGTCATGGTATAAATCCTATCAACATAATTCATTCTGCCCACAGTATATTCGAAATATTCGAAAAAACAATTATTCGAAACATTCGAAAACACGATTAATAGTGGAACCTTAAATATGAAAGCTTAACCATGCTCAACCTGTGTTGATAACGACTAACGGGATTACGATCCGAATACGCAGCGATACATTGAGAGAACTTTAACACTCTGCTTAACTACCCACAGGTCATCAGAAAATCGATTTAGCAGACCAACGCAATCGAGAGTCGCTCAACATCGTTATTTGTAGGCAATTAACAAAAGGAAGCTATTCCCAACGGACGCTGCGACCCATAAGGTAATCTATGTGGCAATTCAGGTAGCTTCCAAAAAACGGCAGCCGGGATCAGCATCTGCCTACAGACAGGTATCTGTTCTGTAAGCCAGGTACTGATAGTTCGGTGCACTTAAGTAGTATCGTAAGTAGAATCAGATATCGTTATAGGTTTCTTATACAAGCAAGAAAAATCTTAATGCGCAGCGTGAATACACAAAGCTTATCTTATCGTTGCAGCAGTAAGATCTGACGGCATAAGCGTCTTTGAGTATAGGGAATCGGAGAAAAAAAGGAGGCAGTCTGAGCGCCGGAAGCAACCGGAAAGAGGGGCCAGGAACAGAGGCCCGGATTGAAAGCTCAATACTGCCCGTTGCAAATAGTCATCAGTTATGTGATGAGAAAGAATCCCTGACTTTGCATACCAGTCCGCCTATTGGACGGGGTTTCGCGGGAGTAACCTGATTGTTCAGATAATCAGCCACGGCTTTTTTGGGATCTGTTTCAGCCGTCAGTACGACATTAATACCCCGCAGAGCCATTCTGTTCGCAAAGTTTTCTCCGGCGCTGGCACCAATTACCACATCACAGTCGGCTAACGGATGGGGCATATCATCCTTATAATAATGAAACACCAGCTCTCTGGGCAGAGTGATCATCTCGACCAGTTTTATCTTTTGTATTGCGTCCGACTGAAAAATAATCCAGCTTTTACATTTACCTATATGTCCGGCGACCGAAATACCATCTCTGCTGGCAACTGCTATTTTCATCTGCATACCTCAATCAGCACGTTGAACTCATCATTAAACGTCAATCTGCCTTAGCAAATCACGGCTCCAGTTTACTTAAGTTCAGCGATCAAACCCTGACCTGAAGCAGTGTTTGGCTACGCCAGACAAAAAAATACAGCCAGAATGGCTGCATTTTCTTTTTACACGGGCCCTGGCACAACAGTGTGCCCCGTTAACCCATGCTCAACTCAGGGTTAATCGCGGCATCGCATCTACCGCATTTTCCATCGCTTTGTTCCACAGTTTGCGCAGATCCCGCATATAATCATCATCTTCGCCGAATGACCGGTAACTGCCCAAAGTCAGGCTACCATGCTGAAGAATGTAGAGTTCAATCGGTGGCCCGACGGTGAGATTACTTTTCAGCGTCGCGTCCATCGATATCAGGCCACAGACAACCGCCCGGTCAACCGGCGTACTCTCCTGAATCACCCGGTCCAGAATCGGTTTACCGTATTTGATTTCGCCGATCTGCAGATAGGGTACCTGGCTGGAACTGGCAATAAAGTTGCCCTGGGCATAGATCATGTACATACCACTCAGGGCACCAAGAATTTCGCCCGATAGCAGAAAAGTTGATTCAAATACCGCTCCGCCACCGGCTTTTTCCTGAACTTCAACACTCAGATTACCGATATATTCAGCCGCCTGATTCATATCTGCCACAGTCAGCAGGCTGATCTCAGCAGTATTTTTTATATCCCGCTCAATCGCTGCGATGACCGCCTGAGTCGTTGCCAGGTTACCTGCACTACACAGCGCAAACTGCCGATCACCGGGCACGCCATAACGCCACATTTTGCTATAAGTGCTGATGTTATCCACCCCGGCACTGGTGCGGGAGTCGGAAATCATGATGGTTGCCTGGTTTGTTCTGATCCCCACACAGTAGGTCACTATACTCTCCTGAAAAACTCAAATAGATCTGATCACGGCTACTGAAAGTATGTCTGCCGTGCTGATATGCCTGACCACAGTGCTCAGGCTTCTCTGATAGCACACATTATATGAGTTTTACCGCAGAGGAATATTAATATTTGCCTTAAGCAGAAAAATTTACGACGTTCTCGTTTCGTTAGTCTCAGGCATGAACGCCAAACAACTATTATTGGCAATGTAAAAAGCCACCCGCAGATAGCAAGGTGGCTCTTAAAAACGGCACAGAACTCAATACAGATTATTTACCTGAGGTAAATTCCGGGTAGGCTTCCATACCACATTCGTACACATCCATCCCTTCCATCTCTTCCTCTTCACTGGCACGTAACCCCATCACCGCTTTGATAATCAACAGCACAATAAACGAAGCGATAAACATCCAGGCGAAGGTTGCGGCGGTACCGATCAGCTGCGCCATAAAGGTGGCATCCGGATTGCTGATCAATACTGCAAAGATACCCCAGATACCGGCAGCACCATGCACCGAAATAGCACCAACAGGGTCGTCCAGCTTTAGCTTATCCAGCATCAGTACAGAGACAACCACAACCAGTCCACCAACACCGCCGATCAGAGATGCGGTACCGGCGTCTGGCATCAGCGGTTCTGCGGTAATCGCCACCAGACCGGCCAGCGCGCCGTTGATGGTCATGGTCAGATCGGTTTTGCCAAACAGTGCACGGGCAAACAAGGCCGCCACCACCATTCCGGCAGCCGCTGCAGCATTGGTGTTAACAAAGATTTTAGCAACCGCATTAGCCTCTTCAACATTGGCTATTTTGAGTTCAGAGCCGCCATTAAAGCCGAACCAGCCCATCCACAGAATAAACATCCCCAAGGTTGCCATCGGCAGGTTTGCACCGGGAATAGCCCGGATCTGACCATTTGGCCCATACCGGCCTTTACGCGGTCCCACCAGAATAACCGCAGCCAGAGCGGCAGCAGCGCCTGCCATGTGCACGACTACTGATCCGGCGAAGTCCTGGAAGCCCAGCTGATCGAGAAAACCGCCGCCCCATTTCCAGTAACCTTCCACGGGATAGATAACAGCCACCATCACGACGGCGAAGATAAGAAATGGCCAGAGGCGCATTCTTTCGGCCACCGCGCCGGACACAATCGACATCGTTGCTGCAGCGAAGACCGCCTGAAAAATAAAGTCAGCCATGCTGGAGTAGTACGGTGCATCATCACCACCAGCAACCACCGCGTCAGTCGCATTATCCGTGCCCAGAAGGAAATCCAGCCCCGGAATCACCGCATTAACAGGATCAGCCGGATACATAATGTTATAGCCCACCAACAGGTAAACAATACAGGCGATGCCGTACAGCAGAGCATTCTTGTTGAGAATTTCAACGGTATTCTTACTCCGGACCAGTCCGGCTTCAAGCATGGCAAAGCCCGCCGCCATCCACATCACCAGCACGGTACACATCAGAAAATAAAATGTGTCGAGCGCATATGACAGTTCAATTGGTAGATTACTCATCTGTTTCTCCTACAATGCAAAGACACCGGACGCGCCGGTACGAATTCTGAAAACCTGATCAAACTCTTTAATAAGCAACTTTTCATGACCAGGACGACCTGTTTCAGCCCCCCTGGATATCGCCGCACGCCACACGTCCCCTCAACGCTTCCAGGATGTGCGGCCGGATAATCGCCGTTATTAATTTCACTCCTCTCAAAACACCTTGAGGAATATATTATTCTCAAAGAGAATATGTAATATTCATGCCAACATTTTTTTATTATTTAAATTCAAATAGTTATAGATATAACCCAGCGATTACCGACGTGTTTCTGCACTTATTTAGTGCAGTGCACCAACAGGTATTACATGACTGTGCGCTGACCTTCCTACTAAAAAAAAGTCAAAAAAAACCAGCGACAACGGAGGAGGATGTCACTGGTTTTTGGGGGAATGAAACGATAAACCGTTTGCCTGATACGACTATTCCGGAAGCAGGAAGTTTTTGTTACCACTGATACCTGCTGATGAAACCGACTGATCTTTCAGGCCAACACCAGAGCACTGCAGGCGCATCGACTCATCGATCAGCCAGATCAGCTTGTCTGTCGCTGCCTCAATACTCATGCCAGCAGGACGCACATTGGAGATGCAGTTGCGCCGGGCATCCGTCAAACCGACCCGGGGCTGATAGGTGTAGTAAATGCCCAGACTGTCTGGAGAACTGAGGCCGGGACGTTCGCCCACCAGTAGAATCAGTAATTCAGCGCCCAACAACTCAGCCACTTCATCACCGACAGCTACACGCCCCTGCGAAACAATCGAAATGGGTGCGATACTCAGCCCGCGATTTTCAAGCCGGCTTAATACCGCCTTCGCCATTGCGGCTGCATGACTTTGCACCGCCATTGATGACAGACCATCGGCGATCACCAGTGATACTGTCACCGCTGCCGGATGCTGCTGCCGGTATTCCTGCAACAGTTTCACTGAACGCAGGTCAAGACGTCGCCCCAGATCCGGGCGCTGTAAATATTCAGTCCGGTCAGCCGCCCGGCTATGCAGTTGAATGGTTTGGTAGCCTGCGCTCTGCAACTGTTCCGTTAAGGGTTCAATCTGCAACGCAGTATGCACCGCATCACGGGCGCTGGCATGGTCCATCTGAAACGCTAACAGCGCTTTAGTTGGCAGACTTACCCCGGTGCGCCCCTGGGCGATACGGGCATCGGTATAACGGCGTAGCACCTGCCAGGGATTGTCAGTAACGGCCAGGGCCTGATCTGTCTGCTTATTTTTACTCATTGCAGAATACCTCCACCGCTGACTAACACTGTTTCAACAAATGACTGAAGGTTGCTGGCATCGTATCTGCCAATCGCCCGGACGGCTGAGTAATACCGACCTGTTGCAACCAGTGATCAAATTCCGGCGCGGGCCTCAGCCCCATCACTTCACGGATATACTGCGCATCATGAAAGGATGTGGTCTGGTAGTTGAGCATGATGTCATCGCCACCGGGAATCCCCATAATAAAGTTAATACCGGCGACGGCCATCTGCGTCAGCAACATATCCATATCATCCTGATCCGCCTCAGCGTGATTGGTATAACAGATATCACAGCCCATCGGCAGGCCCAGCAACTTGCCACAGAAATGATCTTCCAGCCCCGCCCGGATAATCTGTTTACCGTCATAGAGGTATTCAGGGCCGATAAACCCCACCACCGTATTCACCAGCAGCGGATCAAAATGTCGCGCGACCCCATAGGCACGCACCTCACAGGTTTGCTGATCCACGCCATGATGGGCATTGGCCGACAGTGCACTGCCCTGTCCGGTTTCAAAATACATCACGTTGTTACCCACGCTACCCCGCTGCAACTCACGCGCAGCCTGATTAGCTTCACCCAGCAGCGCCAGATTGATACCAAAACTCTCATTCGCGGCCTGGGTACCGGCAATCGACTGGAAGACCAGATCGATCGGAACACCCCGATTGATCGCTTCGATCTGATTAGTCACATGGGTAAGCACGCAGGACTGCGTCGGAATGCCATAGTGACTGATAATATCGTCCAGCATTTTCAGCAGATCAGTGACGGCGGCGTAGTTATCGGTAGCCGGGTTGATACCGATCACCGCATCACCGCTGCCGTACATCAGACCGTCCAGAATACTCGCTGCCACGCCAGCAGGATCATCAACCGGATGGTTGGGTTGCAGCCGGGTGGATAATACCCCTTTGCCTCCCAGCGAATTACGAAAAGCGGTTTCATTACGACATTTTGAGGCCACCAGAATCAGATCCTGAATACGCATCAGTTTAGACACCGCCGCCACCATCTCCGGAGTAAGGCCCGGCGCCAGTGTCTTCAGCGTTTCACTGGTAGCCTGATCAGACAACAACCAGTTGCGAAAATCGCCCACGGTCAGATGCGAGATGGGAGCAAAGGCGATCAGGTCGTGACTCTCAACAATGAGCCGACTGACCTCATCGATTTCTGGGGGGATGACCTGTTCATTTAAAAATGTCTTCAGTGGCAGATCGGCCAGCGCCATCTGCGCCGCAACCCGCTGTCGTGCCGACCCGGCGGCCAGACCCGCCAGACAATCGCCCGAACGCAGCGGTGTCGCTTTCGCCAGAAGATCTTTGAGATCAGTAAACTGCCAGCGTTGCTGGCCTGCCGTCGCAAAATAGCCTGACATTAAAAGATGATCTCCACAAAGGCACTTTTAAATAAACAGAGAAGAAAATTCCGGGGCAGTCTGTGCCGCCCCGGAAGCTGTTATACCCTACACAACATCACTTATTGATAGTCGATGTAGGTATGGTTTTCATGCAGTACACTGGCAACCACGGCGCCCACCGTTGCGGCAACCGCCAGGGCCAGAATCACCATCATCACGGTTGGGCTGTCGGCAAAGGTGAAATACGCTTCGGCACCTTCCCAGGTAGTAATAGGACTGGAATTCATCATCATTCTCCTCAAACAGTTGCTGTCACTTTAGTTGCAGGGATTTCTGCAGGTACCGTGTAAGCAGGCACCGATTCCGGATAAGCTTGCAGAGGTACCTCAACGATATCCAGACCCATCTCTTCAGCCTTAGGTGGAACACGCAGGAAGTTCATTTTAGCCATCACATATGACAGACCAAACCCGGGTACAAAACCCAGCAGGGCCATAACACAGGCACTCATCAGCTGACCGGTGAAGGAGATGTCTGGTGCACCCTCAATAACATTCGGGAAACCGCTGGCAAAGATACCCAGACCGATAATACCGGTCAGACCACCGACACCATGAACCGCAAACGCACCTACTGCATCATCAACCTTGAATTTATTGGTGATGATTTTATCAGCCAGTGGCGCGACAACACCGCCGGTGATACCCAGCAGGAACGCCAGTGGCGGATAGTAAAGGTCAAGCCCGGGAGCCGCAGAGAAGATACCTGCCAGTGCACCGGACATCATCCAGAATGGCTGACGGGTAACAAAGTAAGCACCGATAATACCGCCGGAGAAGGCCATCAGTGTATTGAAGCTAACCGCAGACAGTGTTACCGGCGTACCAAAGATAGTGCTCCACTGAGCGCCACCGGTATAGATGAGACAGCCACCGAGGAAACCGAAGAAACCCACGATAATCAGCATCAGACCGATAATAGTCATCGGCATACTGTGACCGTTAATATCAACCGCCGTGCCGTCCGGCAGGAAGCGACCGATACGAGGCCCAAGGTTGATGGTTACACCCAGTGCGAAGAATCCGGCAACCATGTGGACACAACCGGCTGCACCAAAGTCGTGGAAGCCCCACTCAACGGTGAGCCAGCCGGTTGGATGCCAGCCCCAGGCTGCAGCAAGAATCCAGACCACGGAACCCAGAATAATCGCCAGAATCAGGAATGAGCTCATGCGGATGCGCTCAATCACAGCACCGGAGAAAATCGACGCAGTGGTCGCCGCAAACAGAACGAATGCGCCCCAGAAGATACCGCTGGCATTATCGGTCAGGTTTGGCCCCATATTAGTCGACCAGGGCAACCCTGCCGCCGCGGCTTCATAATCCGGTGTAAAACCGTTATACATCGCCAGATAGATCCACCAGCCAAAGAAGAAGAAAGTGGGGATAATAAAGGCAAATGCCAGAATGTTTTTCACACCGGACGCCAGTGCGTTTTTCAGGCGTGATGCACCCATCTCATACGCCAGAAAGCCTGCATGGATAATCACCATCAGGCCGGTACACCACCAATAGAACACCTCCATATTGATGGTGCCCGTCATCTCAATCAGAGTCTGTAACTCTGCAAGTGTTGGGGCTGTCTGCTCCATTTTGGAAACCTCTCATCAGTTTAATTTTCTATTATTTAGCGTTAGAACTGTGACTCAGCAGTCAACTTTTATTTATCAAAGGTAAACTTTATTTCCCATAAGGAAATGCAGATATCGTACCAAACTGATTATTTTTTATTTTATATCAATTACTTACTCTTTTAACTGATATAAACCCCAGCCTTTTTGGCCCCCTTAAAGCGACCCTAATTAGTGCATCGCATCATTCAGGGTCGATTTAAGGCATCATCGTAAGACAAACAACATCCTCAGCCTTCGCCTTCGCGGCGCTGGCCACAGAAAAAGCCAATGCCGTAGTCGGATGACTGAAAGGTAATGACCGAACCTTTAGGGAAATAGAAAATATCCCCCGCCGTTGCCACCACCTCATTGCCCTCGTCATCGGAGATTGTCATCTCACCTTCGACGATAATTTTCATCTCATGGTAGGTGTATTCATACACCAGCGGTGTATCGGACTTTTCCATGCGGAAGAAGCCACTGACGATGGTTTTGTCGGCATCATCGGACACCATTACATCGCCCAGAAAAGCGTTGCTTCCGGGACGCTCCATACTGGGTTGTTTCATCTGTGACGCTTGCTTTATGTAGGTCATAGCCATGGGTATTACTCCTTCGAGTTGATAAAAAGTGAATTAACTTCTGACCCGGGTTCGTTCCGGGTCATAGAAAGGCAGCGAGGTGACGCTGACCGCTATCCGTTTACGCTGGCCATCCAGTTGCCCGATCTCCAGGGCAGTGCCAGGTTCAGCAAACTGGGGTTCTATGCGGCACAGCGCGATCTGACTTTTAAGCGCGGGTGAATAGGTAGAACTGGTCACAACCCCGACCGGAAACCGGCCATTAAAGACAGAATCGCCGTGACTCACGGTTTCCTGGCTGTCGATTAACAGTCCTACCAGTTTTTTCCGGCTGGCCGGGTTTTGAGCCTCTATTGCGGCCCGGCCAACAAAATCATCGGTCTTGGTTTTCAGCGGTACGGTAAAACCGATACCCGCTTCATATGGATTGGTTTCTGCACAGAACTCATGTTCGGCAAAGATCAGCCCCGCTTCGATACGCAACATATCCAGAGCATCAAAGCCCAGCGGAGCGATGCCATAGGGTTCACCGGTTTCCCAGATACGATCCCACACCTCTGCGGCCTGATCGGGGTGGCACAGACCTCAAACCCCAGCTCGCCGGTATATCCGGTACGGGAAACCATCACCGGAATCCCATCAGGACCATCCAGCCGCCCCGTCATAAATCGGAACCAGCCCAGGTCAGATACCGGCGTACAGACCTCCCCATTCCAGATAATCTGTTGCAGCAGGTTCCGGCTTTTCGGCCCCTGCACAGCGACGTTATGAATCTGATCGGTTGATTCGCGCACCTGTACCTGCAACCCCTTTTCAGCAGCCAACTGGCGTAACCAGATACCGCAATAGGAGTCGCCACAGATCCAGCGGAACGCGTGCTGCCCCATCCGGAACAACGTACCGTCATCGATCATCCCACCGGTGCTGTGGCACACCGCCGAGTAGACCACTTCGCCAATCGACATCCTGGCTACATTTCGGGTCAGGGCATATTGCAGCAGGGTTTCAGCATCAGGCCCCAGCACTTCAAATTTGCGCAGCGGTGTCAGATCGATCATCGCCACCCTTTCACGACAAGCCAGATACTCCGCTCTGGCACCATAGTTCTGATATTCGGAGGCGACCCAGTAACCGCGATACTCAGTAAAATGCTTGGTCAGGGTGGAGGTGCGGCTATGAAAACCAGTTGGCTTAGTCATACGGGGTTGTTCCTCGGGTGTTATCCGGTATCCCACTGAACGGGGAAACTCACAGGTTGCGGGGTAGATGCGGATATGGATATCGGTTGGGTTCCAGCCGTTGGCCGGATCAATATCGTCGGGACAGGCGGAAGAGGCACAGATCAGATCCCGTGTGGCCCGCAACAGCACATAATCGCCGGCACGGGACCAGGGTTCTTCGAAACCGATGGTGCCGCAGTCGCCAGCCTGGGTATTAAAAAAGAAGTTGATCGCAGGCCAGCCAGCCCGGGGAGCGATACCATAGCCACTCAGGCAGCGATTAAAGTTTTCAGTACAGTTGATATGGCCGAAATAACCGCTGTCTTCGTAATATTTGCTATTACAGGCAAACAAAAAGCTGTCATGCCGACCCACAGTATCCTGCACAACTTCGAGCATGGTTTGCTGCTGTGGATCGGTGAGCTTCGAATGCACACCCGGTTGTGGCAGAGTCAGCCCATTAAGCGTTCGGGTGGCTACCGCATCCAGCGCAACTTCATCTCCCCGGGCCAGCGCCGCGGCATCGAAGGCGATAAAATCACTGCACTGTTTGCCCTCAACATCGATAATCTGAATCCACTCACCCGCTTTCACTTCGTAACTCTTAGCGCTGCATCTGGGCACCCGGAATTCACAACGGGGCGCAGCCAGAGGCGGTGGTAACGCGTCATCAGCGGTGGTGAAATGGGCTATCTGTAACGCGGTTACCGGAGATTGCTCAACCACCTGCATATCCCGGCCACAACAGAGCACCACCAGGGTGACCGCAGCAGTGACTTCAAATTCTGGCAGTGTCTGTGGCGTAAAACAGCAGGCCCGTTGCAGTGTTTGTTCGCTGATCTCCCAGGCCTGCAACAACGCCTTTAAGCGCAATCCTGAACCACCTGTCTGATCCAGTTGTGCCAGAGTATTCACTGCCGTACTGCATGCGTATGAAGGTGACGATGCTGCAGTCACACCGCCCTCAGAATCGATAAACAGCAACTCACACCCCTGCTGCATATCGGCGGAGGTAATACAGATTTTGTCGCCCTGTTGCAGATCAAGACGCAGAGCGTCCTGCCCCTCCAGCCGATACAACCGCGGTATCCACTCGTCATTCACTCTATCCTGGGCAGGGTGTTGCTGAATCGTCATAGAAAGCCTCAATTACCTTTTAACCCGATTGTCTTTCGTCTACAGCGCTATGTGAGTGCACTATCGATCGTTTCAGGACTAACTTGGTGCACACGATTCGGCGTGTTGACACCAGAAATTAATTTCCCAATGGTTAAAAATATTTACTCATGGTGATTTAAGACACAATTCTCAGGAAGGGGTAATCCATAGGGAGTAACCCCTCATCTGTGGCACAAAAACTGCAGTGATAACTTCAGAATAAAACCTTTCCCTGAGCGGGAAACCAGCAGTAAGGAGGTTCGAATGGCGGTTTCATTGCCACTATGGCTGCACAATTTTCCCCGGCTGTTTCGCGATCAGCCCGCACAAAAGAAAGAGGTTGCCTGTGCCCCGGCCCTGACACAACTGGTGGTCGATCTGGCTTGCAGCGAGGATATCCGGCTCAGCCTGGAACTGGCACTAAACCGACTGCAAAGCTATATCGGTTTTCATCTTCAGGCGCAGGTCTATCTGATCGGCATACCCACGCCCCAGGGAAATCAGCTCCTACACGCCGCATCAATCACCCCGCCGGTCGGCCTGGCCGGTCAGCTGCGCTATCAACTGACAGAGCATTGCATCAGTGACGCCAATGAGTTGCGCTATAAACTGCCGGGCACGGCGCTGTCTGTTCATGCCCTGCAGTTACGCTTTGATGAACAGAGTCCGGCGGGCTGGATGGTACTCTGCTTTAAAGACAGTCTGCCGGATAGCAAACAGATCAACCGGGTATCGGCTCCGGTTGCGGAGGCTCTCAGCGGCGGGCTGAGTAGCTGGTACCGGCAGCAGTCCCGCATTAATGCCGCGATCTCATCTGAGAAAGCCGCCCATGCAGCCGAACTGCATGACTCCATGGCGCAGATTCTCGGCTATATGCGGATTAAGGCATCCCGGCTGGCAGATCAGTGTAAGCGCACATCCGAACCAGAACTGGCGGCAATCAGTGAAGACCTGTGCCATCAGGCCCAGTGTGCCTATCGCCAGACCCGGGAACTGATCGCCTGCTCAAGGCTGTCTATCGAACAGGGACAGCTGGTTGAGGCGATCAGCCAGGCCATCAGCGAATTCGAACAGCGCAGTGCTATTGTTTTTGAACTGGATAACCGGGTGGGTGCCCAGCTGATCACCGAAGATGACTCCCAGGCGATCTTTATTATTCGTGAAGCCCTCAACAATATCGTCCGCCATGCCCACGCCTCGCATGCCCGGGTACAGCTATTACCTCTCAGTGATAGTTCTGTACGCATCCGTATAGAGGATAACGGTAAGGGGATCTGTGCCGAACAGGCCCGCCAGGACAGCTTTGGCATGAAAATCATGCAGGAGCGGGCACAGCGGATCCACGCCAGCCTGTTTATTCTGCCTCGCCCCCAGGGCGGCACCCGCATAGATCTGGTGATTGCCGACGCACCCCGATGAATCCAACTGAATGTGATGATCTTATGAATGAAGATAGCCCGACCCATGTCATTATTGTTGATGACCATCCCCTCTTCCGACGGGGGGTGGTTGAGCTGCTGAACGACAGTGGCGAGTTCAGAGTACTGGCGGATTTCGATGGTGGACAGCAGTTGCTTGACGCCCTCCCCGGTCTCTGCCCCGATCTGCTGCTACTGGATATGCATATGCCGGAGATGTCCGGGCTGCAACTGTTACAGCAACTTAAACAGCTGGGGGCTGAACAGAAGATCGTGTTTCTCACCGCATCGGATGACGGCAGCGAACTGTTTGAGGCGATCTCCGCGGGTGCACATGGCTATCTGCTGAAAGACTCTGCACCGGAACTGATCATCAGCGGTCTGAAAGGTGTAATGCAGGGCAATATCGCCATGGATCATACCGGTGTCACCATGCTGGCACACCATCTGAGCAAGGGGGATCAGCAGCCCCGGGAAACAACAGAGAGCAATCAGTTCGATCTGACCGAACGGGAACAGCAAACCCTGGCACTGATTACCCGGGGGATGAGTAATAAACTGATCGCCCGGGAACTCGGTATCAGTGATGGCACGGTTAAGGTCTATGTTAAAAACCTGCTGCGTAAACTGAACGTCAACTCCCGTCTGGAGCTGGCTGCCTGGGCCCATGCCAATCAGCCTTATACAGCTTCAGAGACAGGAGGTGACCTGTGACAGTGCTCAGTTTATTCCGCCGTACACCCAGTGCAGACCTGCCAGAACTGAGTGACATTCTCAACAGCCTGGGAGATGCTGTTTTAGTCTTTAACAGCGATCTGCAAATCAGCTACGTCAACGCCTGTTGGAAAACCCTGACGGGGTACACCAGCAGAGAAGCGATCCATACCTGCTTCAGTGACTATATCCACCCGGAAGAGCTGCAAAACTGGATCGATATCACCCGGAAAGTCAGCCGGGAGGGTGAAAGCCAGCTTCTCTGGTTTCGCCTGATCCGTAAAGATAGCGAGGTACGCTGGTGTGAAATTCGCCTGCAACCGTTGCGCAGCGGAGACCCTTTTCCCCTGACGGCCACCCTTTGCGATATCACCCCCCAGGTTCGGGAGGATGAGATCAGCAAAGCCAGCCATCGCAGCCTGTCTGGATTAGTTAACCGGATACCGGGAATGCTCTATCGTGGCCGCAATGACACCCGCTGGACCATGGAGTATGTCAGCGAAGGCTGTCTTGAAATTACCGGCTATAACCGTGATCAGCTGCTTAATCAGACCCAGCTTTCCATTGGGGCACTGATTCATCCCAATGATGCGGGCAGAGTCTGGGAAACGGTACAACAGGCCCTGCAACAGCACCGTTGCTTTGAGTTGTACTACCAGATACTCCATGCCGACGGTCAGTACCGTCAGGTGTATGAAAAAGGCCAGGGAATCTACTCTTCAACCGGTGCCGGACTGGGCGTGGAAGGGATCATTCTCAATATCAGCCCCCCTTCAGAGTAACCCGGATTACCCCTTTTGACTTATCCACTCTGAGGAATTTATCAGCGTCCAATATCTTAATAACCTGATGAAAAGAACGTAATTATCAGGAGATTACAGATGACCAAACGAGTAGCGATAATCGGTGCCGGCCCCAGTGGCCTGGCTCAACTGCGGGCCTTTCAGTCAGCTCAGGCAAAAGGTGCAGAGATACCAGAGATGGTCTGCTTTGAAAAACAGAGCGACTGGGGTGGCTTATGGAACTACACCTGGCGCACCGGTCTGGATGAGCATGGCGAGCCAGTACATGGCAGCATGTATCGCTACCTCTGGTCCAACGGCCCGAAAGAGTGTCTGGAGTTCGCGGATTACAGTTTTGATGAACATTTCGGAAAACCGATCGCCTCTTACCCGCCCCGCGAAGTGCTCTGGGATTACATTAAAGGCCGGGTAGAGAAAGCCGGAGTGCGTGATTACATCCGCTTTAATACCCCGGTGCGCAACATCACCTTCGATGACACCAGCAAACTTTTCACCGTAACCGTACACGATCACAACACCGATACCGTTTACTCTGAAGAGTTCGACTATGTAGTCTGCGCCTCAGGTCACTTTTCTACTCCACGGGTACCGGAATTTGAGGGCTTCAGCACCTTTGGCGGCCGCATTCTGCATGCCCATGATTTCCGTGACGCCCTGGAATTTAAAGACAAGGATATTCTGCTGGTCGGCAGTAGTTATTCCGCCGAAGATATCGGTTCTCAGTGTTACAAATATGGCGCCCGCAGCCTGATCAGCTGTTACCGCACCGCACCGATGAATTACAAGTGGCCGGAGAACTGGGAGGAGAAACCCCTGCTGCAACGGGTAGATACCGATACCGCCTACTTTGCCGATGGCAGCAGCCGTAAGATTGATGCCATCATCCTCTGCACCGGCTATCTGCATCACTTCCCCTTCATCGATGAATCCCTGCGCCTGAAAACCGACAACCGCCTCTGGGCGATGGACCTCTATAAAGGGGTCGTCTGGGAACACAATACCCAGATGTTCTATCTCGGTATGCAGGACCAGTGGTACACCTTCAATATGTTTGATGCCCAGGCCTGGTATGTGCGCGATGTCATTCTCGGTCGAATCGAACTGCCAGCGACCAAAGAGGAGATGACCGCCAACAGCATGGAGTGGCGTGAACGGGAACTGCCCCTGAAAACCGCCGAAGAGATGTTTACCTTCCAGGGCGATTACATCCTCGAACTGATTGAAGCGACCGATTATCCCACCTTTGATATCGAAGGCGTGCGCCAGACCTTCCTCGAGTGGAAACATCACAAGAAGGAAGACATTATGACCTTCCGTGACTACTCTTTCCGCTCACTGATGACCGGCACAATGTCCCCACCGCACCACACGCCCTGGATCGATGCGCTGGATGATTCACTGGAAGCCTATCTGTCTGATAAGAGCGAAGTTAAGCAGGCAGGTTAATCACTATCCGGGCCGGTCACTGACCGGCCTTTTGCGTCATTAAAGAAACCATCAGGAAACACACTATGAATCGGGTCACTAAAATTATCGATAAAAGCGTCACCCCCATAACTGATGATCTGGAAGGCTGGGAGAAGATCGACGGTAATCCCACCATGACCACCTGGATCGAATACACCAGTCCCGATGAGTCGATGATCACCGGCTGCTGGGCAGCTACGCCGGGCACCTACCGCGCCACCTACGCCAGCTGGGAGTTTATCCACCTGATCGAAGGTAAAGTGATTATCACCGAGGATGGGCAGGAACCGCAGACCCTGATGCCCGGTGATGCGTTTATGGTCGACGCTGGCTTTACCGGCACCTGGGAGATTATTGAACCGGTGTTTAAGCACTTTGCGATTAAGTTGAAGTAGAACTTTCAACCAGAGCGCTCATAAACTAAGCAGCGGAATAAAAGCTGCTTAGTTTATACCGATAAAGCAGGATGATTTGCTCTGATAACATCGCAGCAAAACATTTGTGCTACGCACGCAGAAATATCGACAATATGAAACCTATTTGTTAACCGAGTATGGGTCTTCTGCCAGCAAATAAGCCCTCAGATCAGCCCTGCGCGGGTGATCATTCAGCCACGCCCTTATCTCTTTAATCTTTTCATATGACTCGTCACCAAACCGCTCCCTGTAGATATCTGCGAATGTCATTTCAGCATTCTGATCACGCAGTGCCCGCTGCCACTCAGCGGTAAAAATCTTATTGAGTGAACCCGCTAATTTCTGCTCCTTCAGGTACTGCCACTCGCCTTTGTCCAGCAAGACACCGCCGACACTGGGACTGTAGTCCAGCCGGTGATCACTGCTATTGGAAATTTTGTATTTATGCATCAGGGTGCCGGTCATTGGGCAGATTAATGCCTGTTTGCTATCGTCAGCTTCGAACGCATCCTCCTGAATAAAAGCGTGTTCCGGATGACGCTCCTTCCAGGCGACATAATCCTCTATCAGTAGCCAGTTGCCTCCGCAGTTATCGCAGGTATGTGCGCGAAATAAACCTTCCAGAAAACTGGGGACCAGATTACCTTTCTTACAGATCGGGCATTTCATCCTAAGCATTACCTCACATTGTGCTCAACAGATTAATTTTGGCAGTTGGCTAACGCAGGTGTGCGCCAGCCCCACTCTATAACAGGCAGGGTAACGCTAAGATTGAGAGAGGAAGTACTGAGCAGTATATCGCCATCTCCTGGCAGAAAAACGAGAATGCGGTTATGCACTCTTAACCTGGCCAGATCTCCTGCCAGCGTTTTTAACCTATCCCTTTGTTATCCTGTTGTTTTACTGACTTTGTATAAACCCTGGCAGCAAAACGGTGTTTCAGTTGCGATTATTGCAGACTAACGGCTGAGGCGCAGAAAATAAACACTGGTGTGACTGATTTTTGCTTTGCCATGCTTCAGACCACGCTGAATTTTCAGCCGTTAAGGCGCGATGACCGGAATTGATGCAGCCTTGTCTTCACTATGCAGCGTCACACTGGCAATGTCTGAACGGACCCGCCCGCTATCTGAACCACCATAACGAGGCCCTATTGTTAGCCGATGATCTCTGTTGGGCTATTCAAGACTGCAGGACAGCCCGGGCGTATCAGGTGAGAAAAGTGCGCATCGCCACCATTGACGAGAGGGAAAAACCCTGTTGGCTGTAAAATCTTTTGGCCGCGGTATTATCCTGATCGGTCAGCAGCGTAATGCGTTTCACCCCCTGTTCCCGGGCATAACCGATCGCATGGTTTAACAGGTCGGTGCCGATGCCTGAACCACGTTTATCCGGTTCAACCACCATATCTTCCAATACACAGACCCGGCCTCCCAGCGCAGTGGAGATGCTGTATAACAGACTCACCATACCCACCAGCCGACCGCCCTCCCGGCTCACCATGATGGTGCCGCTTTCGGGCGACTGAATAATCGCTTTCAAGCCCTGCTGTTGCAGCTGAATGTCGGGTTTAAATTCCGCCTCCTGCTCAAACAGATAGCCCAGCAAACGACACAGCTCAGGAATATCATCCGGGGTTGCTAACGATATATTCATCATGCCTCCTGTCAGGCAAACAGTTTCAATCCGCCCACTCCGGCGACAATCATGCCGATGCAGGCGATGCGAAGCAGGCTGCCGGACTCATCCATAAATAAAATGCCGTAAGTCGCCAGAATAGAAGCACCAATACCGGTCCAGACGGCATAAGCCGTGCCCATTGGGATTGTCCGCATCGCCATCGATAATAACCCGAGGCTTACAATAATCAACACCACACTAATGAGTGAAGGCCAAAAACGAGTGAAGCCATCACTATACTTCAGTCCAACCGCCCAGAGGCATTCCAGCACCCCGGCAATACAGAGATAGACCCAACCCATGTTTTTCACCCTGACCGCTCATTAATCACATAAAAAAACAGGGCTGCAGTACAACTATAGCCCTGTAAAACGATTCTATTATCCTGTAAAACTATTGCCCTGCAAAGCGATATCCCGGTAAAGCTATAACCCTGTAAAAACATCAGTTTACAGGGTCAAACTGCGCCAGATAATCCACCACCGTGCCGTGAAAGCGGGTTAATCCTTTGTAGTTGATCAACGGCTCCGGCAGGGTTTTCATCGCCCGGTGCATCCGCACAGCCCACTCTTTATTGGTCACCAGATCTTCCAGGCTGAGCAGATAGGTACGGATGCTAAACATCATCGCATTACTGCGGGGCATCCGGTCTAACACTTGCAATTCGACCCGCAGATATACTTTTTCACCCACATTGTCAGGCGTAATCGAGGTGCGTTCATGGCCCCATTCATGATATTTCTCTGGTGAGGTGTCCATGCGGGCATTCACCGTCAGGGTCCAGTTGAGACGACGCACCGGTTTACCCACAGGGATCGCTATCAGGTATTTCAGTGCCCGGTCAAAGATCCCTTCGCTATGGGCCATCGGTACCGGACCATGCCACTCTTTGAAGCTCATGCCGGCATCAAAGGCCAGTGACCAGTCCGCCGGACAGGTGACCATGCCGGCATCCAGAAACAGATCGCCTTCGCGCTGATCCAGCAGGGCAAAATCCCCCTGCATCTGTCGACCAATGTAATCCAGCGGTGGCATCGGCAGCGAACTGCTATCGCCAAAGGTAAACTCATCCTTAATATTCAGCAGCTTATTTTCCCAACACCAGTGATCACCGTCACGCGTCAGGGTGAAATGCTGCGGGTAGTCTTCTGCCAGCGAGACCATGATCCGTTCAACCATATCCCAGCAGGCCAGATCCATATGAGGCATCGCCAGACAACGCTGCGGCATCTCCTCAAGCACCTTCTCCCGCTCCGCCATCTCCGACAGATAGTGTTCATCAATATCGAGAAAATGCTCATAGGCCGACCCCTCCCCGCCTTTTGGCAGGTGAGGTTCCATATTAACCGAATACCGGTACTCATCATCAGTGAAGGGAAAGGGGAAACGCTCTATCGCTTCAGCACTGTTACTGTAGGTAAAATCATCACGAAAACTCTGAATCTCTTTCGGTGCTACACGCATTGCTCTGCTCTCCTAAATATCTAAAACCAGTCGTTCGCCTGCCGCCCGGGAAACACAGGGCATCATCACCTGGCCCGACTGTTTTTCAGGCTCGCTCAGATAGCTGTCCCGATGCTCAACTTCGCCCTCAGCGACCCCACAGACGCACTGACCACACACCCCGGCCCGACACAGGCTGGGGATCTCAATATCGGCACCTTCAAGGGTCTCCAGCAGACTGCTATCCGCAGCGACAGCCAGTTCAACACCACTTCGACTCAGCTCCACCACAAAGGGCTGACCCGGTTTCGCACCCGCGAACTCTTCCCAGTGAATCGCACTGGCAGGAATGCCCATCTCGTCCGCTGCCGAGCGAACGGACTCAATCAATGATTGCGGCCCGCAGATATAGAAATGGGTTCCCAGTGGCTGCAGTGACATCACCGCAGCAATATCGCAGCGGCTCCCGCTATCGCTGTCATAATGAGTGCTGCATTCGCCTAGCATCTCTGATAGCTCGCTGCTGTAGGCTCCGGTCTGCTGACGACGGAACATATAGTGCAGTTCAAACGCAGCCTCGCGCCGTTGCAGTTCTGGCAGGTAGGAAAGAAACGGAGTAATACCCACGCCTCCGGCAAACATGACGTGTTTCTTCGCCATCCATTCCGGCGCGAAAAGATTTGCTGGGGGGCTGATCATCAGCTGATCGCCCACCGCTACCTGCTCATGCATATAGAGAGAACCTCCCCGGGACTCGTCCTGCAGGCGCACCGCTATGCGATACTGACTATTATCCTGAGGGTTACTCATCAGCGAATAAGCATTTCGATAGGTTGGCTGGTTCTCAGCACCGCCCATCGTCACAACTACATGCGCTCCGGGTGAAAAAGGCACCAGTTCAGCATCGATTGCTTCAAGCGTAAACTCTTTGATCATCGGTGCGACCTGCTTCACGGCGGTCACCCTGACAGGGATATGATCGATAGCACTCATCAGCTTACCTCCCGTTTTTCTGGCATATCGCTGCTATCTTCTGCATTCGCCTGATAGCCAAAGTAGGCGCTGTGAAGACGGGCAAAATGATCGGTCACTTCGAGACTCCGGCCACAGCCGCTGCAGACGAAAGGTGAATAGGTCACGCCCTCGGTAATCTGATGACAGTGACAGCAAAACAGATGGCGTTCGCGGGTAACCGGTTGCATCATCCTGATCTGATCAGGACGCACACCGGCCTGACGTGCATGGCTGGCAACCCGCCAGATAAAAGGCTCGGTGCCGGCCAGGCAAAGGGTGCCTGATAACGGCATAGTCGCCAGTAATTCGAGCAGCTGGACCTCATTGGCATCGGTGTATGCCACCATCTCTTTTCCTGTGGTGCAGTCGTCGTACAGCGACTGCATCTCTTGCGTTATGCTTTGCTCAGCAATAAAAAGATGAAAACGGGACTTAGGGTTCAGTTCCACTGGCGCATACGCCGGTTTACTGACAACCCCGTTCAGTTGTTCTGTCTGCATCTGAACCCTCCTGATAAGGTGCGGTTAGCATCACGATCTGCAAATAAAATTCCTATTAGGAATATTATGAGAGGCAGTCGGTCGCCTCAATTGTCATGAAGAGGTACTTAAAAGGAGGTAATACCTGTGTTATGAAGGGGCGTGCACTGACCGCCCCACAGGTTGAAACCAGATAATCAGGAACGGGGTAAAAACAGTGAAATGACAGCCGTGACAGCCAGAAACAGCGCCGACACCCACAGGCAGGCGGTTAATCCGGCAACCTGAAACAGATAACCGGATAACACCGTGCCGATCAGCCGCCCCATCGCATTGGCCATATAGTAAAAACCAACATCCATCGACGCACCATCTTCCCGTGCATAGCTGACGATCAGATAGCTGTGTAGCGAAGAATTAATGGCAAAAACAGCGCCAAACACTAACAAACCGCTTAGCAAAATAGCCTGAGGATAGATATTCATTGTCAGTGACAGAGCGATCAGTGCCGGTAATAACAGCAACCCCAAAGCCCACCAGAACGCCTCCCGACCACCGGGCACACGGCCCGAGCGCTTACCGGTCAGATAAGGAGCAACTGACTGAATCATGCCATAGCCAATCACCCACAGCGCCAGAAAGCCGCCGACCGACCAGTGATCCCAGCCCATAGTACTGGCCAGATAAACCGGCAAGGCCACCACAAACCAGACATCCCGGGCACCAAACAGAAACATCCGCGCTGCTGACAGAGCGTTAACCGCCCGGCTTTTAGAAAAGATCTGACTAAACTTCGGCTTGCTTTTCGCTTTCCCCAGATCCTCTTTTAGCAACACCAGACTCAGGCACCAGACAAGCGCCAGGGTAACCGCCATTGACAACACGGCACCGTGAAAATCCAGCAGTGACAGCAGTGCACCACCCAGGAAAAAACCTGCCCCTTTGAGCGCATTTTTCGAGCCGGTCAGAATCGCGATCCACTGATACAGAGAGCCTTCGGCATTAGCCGGTACCAGCTGTTTCACCGAGCTTTTGGCACTCATTTTATTCAGATCTTTGGCAATACCGGATAACGCCTGTGCCAGCATCACCCAGGGCACCGTCAGCATCGCCGTAGGCACCAGTAATAAGCCGAGTGCGACCACCTGCATCCCCAGACCGATATTCATCGTCCGGTTCAGGCCGATACGAGCCCCCAGCCAGCCCCCAAACAGGTTGGTAACGACACCGAAAAACTCGTAGAACAGAAACAACAGGGCGATCTCTAAAGGCTGGTAACCCAACTGATAGAAATGCAACACCACGAGCATCCGCAGCGCCCCATCGGTGAGAGTAAAAGCCCAGTAATTACCGGTGACAATAAGATACTGACGCAGTTGAGGCGTCAGTCCTACTAATGCAGTCATCACGGTTATTCCTGCTCAGCGACCATCCGCACCAGTTCTACGGTACGGTTGGCATAGCCCCATTCATTATCGTACCAGAGGTAAAGTTTAAGCTGGGTATCGTTCACCACCATCGTCGACAGGGCATCAACAATGCAGGAACGGGGGTCCGTTTTGTAATCCACCGACACCAGCGGACGTTCCTCATAGCCGAGAATCCCCTGCAACCCGGTCTCCGATGCCTGCTTCAGTAACCGATTAACTTCGTCGACGGTGGTAGCACGCTGCAATTCAAAAACACAGTCAGTGATTGAGGCATTCGCCAGCGGCACCCGTATCGCATGGCCATTCAGCTTTCCCTTCAACTCCGGGAAGATATGGGTGATCGCGGTTGCTGACCCGGTGGTCGTGGGTATCAGGCTGCTACCGCAAGCCCGCGCCCGGCGCAGATCTTTATGCGGCGCATCGAGAATCGTCTGGGTATTGGTGATATCGTGAATGGTAGTCATCGAACCATGCTTGATTTCCAGCTGTTCATGGATAACTTTGACCGCAGGCGCCAGACAGTTGGTGGTGCAGGAAGCGGCAGTAACAATAGGATGAATCGCTTTATCATAAAGCTGATGATTGACCCCCATAACGATGTTCAGCACGCCCTCCTCTTTCACCGGCGCGGTAACGACCACCCGCTTAACCCCCTGATCCAGATAGGGCTGCAACTTCGCTTTGCTTTTCATCACCCCGGAGGCTTCAATGACGATATCGCAACCGGACCAGTCGGTGTCTTCTATCGCTCGGTTCTGAGTACAGAGTATCGACTGATCCCCAATCACTATCCGATCACCTTCCGCCGCTGCTGCAAACGTCCAGATACCGTGGACGGAATCAAAATTCAGCAGGTGCGCCAGTGTCGCGGCATCGCCCGCTGGATCATTGATCTGCACAAATTCAAGTTCCGGCCACCCCCAGGCTGCCCGCAACGCCAGTCGTCCCATTCGGCCAAAGCCGTTAATACCTACTTTGATTGCCACCTGTATAAGCCCCTTATCAATGACCTGATATAGTCAGTTAAATGTTCTGTAGCTGAATATTTACTGTTGCAGCCAGCCGGTAACTTCAGTCTGAGTCGGAATTCCGCCGCTATGCACCAACTCTTCATCGATCACCACGGCCGGTGTACGCATAACGCCATAGCCCATAATCACCTCGGCATCGGTCTCTTTCACAACGGTTACATCAACCCCCTGTTCCGCCGCCAGCTTTTCGATCAGCTCTGCGGTTTTGCTGCATTTAGTACAACCACTGCCCAACACTTTAATTGTTTTCATCACATACTCCCTGGCTTTCATGACACGGTCTGCGTCAGAGAAGCGGAAAAAGAAAGTTAAAGATCCAGCCGATCAGGGTAAATGCGAACAACAACATGACGAATAAAATCGCCAGTAAACGCCACTGCATTACCTGTTTCAGCAATATAAATTCGGGAAAACTGGCCGCCACCGTGCTCATACAGAATGCCAGTGTGGTCCCTATCGGCAGGCCGTTATTGATGAGACTTTCCATCACCGGGATAACCCCGGTCGCATTTGAATACAACGGGATACCCATCAGCACCGCGGCGGGCACTGTCCACCACTGGCCATCACCCAGATTAGCCTCTATCCAGCCGTCCGGGACAAAGCCGTGCAATGCCGCCCCCAGGCCTACACCGATAATCACCCACTTCCACACCCGACTAAAAATATCCCGGGTCTCATCGCGGGCAAACTGGTGCCGCTCTGCCATCGACATGCTTTCAGCCGCAGCCGGCCCCACCGGACCGTTCTGCCGCCCTCGCTCAAGCGCTTTTGCGGCAAATGACTGTAACCAGCGCTCCGCCCGGATCGCATCAAGGAACATCCCACCGGCGATCCCCACCCCCAGGCCGACAAGAATATAGACCAGGGTAAACTTCCACCCCAGCAGGCTCAGCAACAACAGCACAGCAACTTCGTTGATCAGCGGCGAGGTCAGCAGAAAAGCCATGGTAATACCTACCGGGATACCCGCCGAGGTGAATCCCAGAAAAACCGGAATACTGGAGCAGGAACAAAAGGGTGTAACGGCACCAAAACTGGCGCCCATCAGATAACCGGCTCCCCGATGTTTTCCGGCAAGAAAGTCCCGTACCCGTTCAACATTCAGAGAGGCCCGGATCAGGGCAATCAGGTAGATCATCACCACCAGAAGCAGAAAGATCTTTGTCGTATCTTCAACAAAGAAATGCAGTGCCTGTCCTATTCTGGTTTCAGGAGACAAACCCGCCAGATCATAGATCAACCAATTGGCTAACTGGGTAAATATCGCAAACATGATGCCTCCTTCTGCTTAGCAGAATTTTTCACGACGGCCCGGGCGATCGCCCATCTGTTTTAATCGCTGTTTTTCGACTTCCAGATAGTCACTGTTTGTGACTGCAGTTTCCCAAAGCACATTCCGGCACCAACCAGGAAGATCAGGATTGATGCGGTAGAAAACCCACTGTCCCTGACGCCTGTCGATGAGCAACCCCATTTTCTTCAACTGGGCAAGATGACGGGAAACCTTGGGCTGACTCAGCTCCAGAGCGGCAATCAGCTCGCAAACGCACAACTCTTTTTTCTCTTTAATCAGCAACACTGATTTAAGACGGGTTTCATCGGCGAGACATTTAAACAGATCAACAGGATTCATATAAAATATAACCAAAACCGTATATATGAATAATCATATATGCACAGCATCCGCTATGAAAGTGAAGAGTTGATGAATATTGTGTTAATAGCTGGCCACTTGACCCCCATCAGCTCCGCTACAATCAGTTATGTTATGCTCTGCGGCCAACTCTATTGCGGATCAGTTTATGCATTCTTTGAAGCCCTCCTCTGAACACAACACGGCAACGCAAACCGCGTCTGAACAGATAAAACCCAACCGGGCGGGTCAGCCAGAGGCGATCGCAACCGATGAAACACTGGTCTATCAGATTGAAAACAACCTCTACATCAATCTGACCGACCGTTGCACCCTGGCCTGTCAGTTTTGCCCCAAACATAACGGCAGCACCGAAGTAAAAGGCTATGACCTTTCACTGGAAGTCAGGCCACCGGCACAACAGATTATCGATCTGATCGGCGATCCCCAACGCTACGATTGTGTTGTTTTTTGCGGTTATGGTGAACCCACTCTGCGGCTTAAACCGCTACTGGAGATTGCCCACTGGATAAAAGATAACGGTGGTAAAACCCGTTTGAATACAGACGGCTTAGGAAACCTGGTCAATAAACGCAATATTCTGCCCGAACTCAGTGAGTGCATCGATGCCCTGTCGATCTCACTTAACGCCCAGAATGAAGCCGTCTATCAACGCCACTGCCAGCCAGCGCTCAAGGGGTCATATGCCGCAATGCTGGAATTTGTAGCGCTGGCGCCAGACTATATCAGCGATGTCAGCGCCAGCGCCATTAACGGCTTAGAAGATGTCGATATTCACGCCTGCAGACAACTGGCTGAACAGCGAGGTGTTAAATTTAAGCAGCGCGAACTGGATGTTGTCGGTTAGACCTTTCACGGCAAGCCGGATAAGGTATTGCGTCCCTGGCACTACAGCGTCAACGCCCCGTCTGGCCGCTCTTATGGATTGTTCTTATGAATAGTTCTTATGAGCAAGGCAAGCACGTGTGGACCAGATTAGCGGCATTACCACATCCTTCACCATCAACTACCCGCCTATCAAGTCGCTCTGAATAACACAAAGAAAAAACCCTCCATCAGGAGGGTAAAAATGCCGGTGATAGAAACACGCTATACCGGCAAACAATCCTTCGGAGAAAGAATTGCAAACACTGGCAACTCAGCTTAGTCAGCTGAGTTGCCTCTCTGAGGAAAAACAATTGTTGAGTGGCTTTACTCCGATGCGGCAATCAGACTGGCGTTGCCGCCAGCGGCTGTTGTATCGATACAGAGATGACGCTCCACAGTGAAGCGTTCCACGGCATTACGTTCAGTAATCAGCGGTAACAGAACCCCTTCACGGGATGCCAGGGCAACCCGGTAAGTTTGTAACACTTCCGCTTCTGCACAACTGGCAACCGCAGCAATACCATTAACACTGGCCAGCACGTCCCCCGGTAACAGGCCGCTGATCGCCTTAACAGGCAGGCCTTCAGCAATAGCTGCCTGACATTCCGCTTCGGCTCCGGGGGCTACCACTACCACGGCATTCCCCTGAGACAGGGCTAACACCGCATGTTGTAGTGCCGTTTTCAGATCGGGCCCCAGACACAGCACGGTACCACGGGCATGGGTTGAGAGCAGGTTCAATTCACCGGTTGGGCCTGGCATCGGCTGAGCGTCATGCTGCAATGTTGAAAAATCAACATCGGTCGTACTGGCAAACAGCGATTGCAGCTTTTCAATCCGGTTGTTAGCGATCGCCCATTTGCTGTTATCCAGACCATCAATCGCCTGTTGCAAGGTGTTTGCGCCAACAGCAGCAGTCAGATCCGTCGTCACCGGCTGAGCCGTTTCAGAGCGCATAAACCGCTTCACATACTCCGGGCCACCGGCTTTAGGACCTGTACCCGACAAGCCTTCACCACCAAACGGCTGAGAACCGACAATCGCACCGATCTGGTTACGGTTAACATAGATGTTACCCACTTTGATGCGGTTACAGATCTGCGAAACACGTGTATCAACCCGCGTATGCAAACCAAATGTCAGGCCGTAACCGGTCGCATTAATCTCATCAACAACCTTGTTGATATTGCTCGCTTCGAATGTCACCACGTGCAGAACCGGTCCGAAGATCTCCTCTTCCAGTTCGGCAATGCTATCCAGTTTAATCACCGTCGGCGCGACAAACAGCCCCTCCTCGGGTGCTACCAGCGACTTCAGCAAGAGGCCTTTAGCGGCATATTTAGCACAGTGAGCTTCAATCTTAGCTTTAGCGGCTTCATCAATAACCGGGCCTACATCCGTACTCAGCAGCGCGGGATCACCCAGACGCAGCTCATCCATTGCACCAAACAACATCTCCAGCAGGTTGTCGGCAATATCCTTTTGTAGATAAAGAACCCGCAAAGCAGAACAACGCTGACCGGCACTCTGGAAAGAGGAAGCCAGCACATCACGGACGACCTGCTCAGGCAGCGCAGTGGAATCGACAATCATCGCATTCATACCACCGGTTTCGGCCACCAGTGGCGCATCCGGTGCCATATTCTCAGCCATTACCCGGTTGATGCGCTGGGCAGTCAGGGTCGATCCGGTAAAACAAACACCGGCGATGCGACTATCAGAGGTCAGCGGAGCACCGACTGCCACACCACTACCCGGCAGCAACTGAATCACATCGGCAGGAATCCCCGCCTCATGCATCAGTTCAACCGCCCGGGCTGCGATCAGAGGCGTCTGATCTGCAGGCTTAGCCAGCACCGCATTACCTGCAGCAATAGCGGCCAGAACCTGGCCGGAGAAGATTGCCAGCGGGAAGTTCCATGGAGAGATACAGGTTATAACGCCGCGCGCGTCACCGACAGACTCATTGCGCTCTGCTTCATTGGCATAAAAACGGGCAAAATCGACCGCTTCTCGCACTTCACCCACCGCATCGCGCAGGGTTTTACCCGCTTCCCGGGTGGCCAGGGTAAACAGCTCTGGAGCATTCTCTTCCAGCAGGTCGGCAAACTTACGCAGTGTCTCTGCCCGCTCAGCGGCACTTTTTTGTGACCAGCTGGCATAGCCCTGCTGCGCAGCAACAATGGCTGTTTCGATATCTTCAGGAGATGTGGTCACCACGTTACCGACACAATCTCCGGGTACCGCAGGGTTGTGAATCTCAGCGGTTTCGCTACTGTGCGAATTTCCTGCAATGATCGGTGCAGCAGTCCACCGGGCCGAGGTAAATTCGGCTTGCTTCGCTTCAAGCGCAGCCACTTCAACCGGATCGGTAATATCCCAGCCCATCGCATTTTTCCGCTTGTCACCAAACAGATCAGCCGGACGTGCGATAGCAGTACTACTGATATTCTCACCCATCGCTTCCACAGCCGCTAACGGGTCACGGGCAATATCTTCGGGTTTTATCCGGGTATCGACAATCTGGTTAACAAAGGAGCTGTTAGCACCATTCTCCAGCAAACGACGGACCAGATAAGCCAGCAGATCGCGGTGAGCACCGACGGGGGCGTAAATACGGCAACGGGTACCCTCGCGTTTCAGCACGGTGTCATGCAGAGATTCACCCATGCCGTGCAGACGCTGGAACTCAAACTGTTTGTTATCAAGATCACGCGCCAGATGCAGAATACCCGAAACGGAATGAGCGTTATGTGTTGCAAACTGTGGATAGATACGGTCAGTCATCGCTAACAGCTTTTCAGCGCAGCACAGGTAAGACACATCAGAGTTCACCTTGCGGGTGAATACCGGAAAACCATCCAGGCCCATCTCCTGAGAACGTTTGATCTCAGCATCCCAGTATGCACCTTTTACCAGTCGCACCATGATCTTACGATCCAGTCGGGTCGCCAGGGCATACAGCCAGTCCAGCACAAAGGAAGCACGCGGGCCGAACGCCTGTACAACGATACCAAAGCCATCCCAGCCCGCCAGGGCTTCATCGGACAGCACCGCTTCGATAACATCCAGTGACAGGTCCAGACGGTCCTGCTCTTCGGCATCAATATTGAAGCCCATGTTCGCCTGTTTCGCCTGCAACGCCAGTGCCGTAGTCCGCTGTACCAGCTCGGTCATCACCCGCTCTTTCTGGCCAAATTCATAACGGGCATGCAGCGCAGACAACTTCACCGAGATACCCGGATTCATACGAATATCAGAGTGAATGCAGGCCGGTTTCAGCTTGCCTATCGCAACACTGTATGCCTGGTGATAGCGCAGTGCATCAGCATCGGTACGCGCAGCTTCACCGAGCATATCGTAAGAGTAGGAATACCCCTGTTTTTCCAGTTTCCGGGCATTTTTGGTGGCTTCCTCAATGGTGCGACCCAGGACGAACTGACGTCCCAGTTCTTTCATCGCCTGCCCCACTGCCGTACGCACGACAGGTTCTCCCAGACGCTTGACCATGCCACGTAACGTTTGTGTGACACCGCGATCTTCGCTGGGCGCGATCAGCTTACCGGTGAGCAACAGTGCCCAGGTAGAGGAGTTCACCAGAGAGGATTTAGATTTACCCAGGTGCTCGCCCCAGTTACCAGACGCCACTTTATCTTCAATCAGAGCATCAATCGTCATTGAATCAGGCACACGCAGCAGTGCTTCAGCAAGGCACATCAGGGCCACACCCTCTTTTGTGGTCAGGCCGTACTCACCGAGAAACTTTTCCATCATTGAAGGCGAACTTTCATTACGAACTGTCGTCACCAGCTGTGCTGCATTTGCCGAAATCTGTTGACGATCTTCAGCAGACATACGTGCATTTGCCATGAGACTACGGATAACCCGGGTTTCATTTGCAAGGTAGTGCTCTCGTATTTCTGTACGACACTGGTCAGTTGTTTTTGTCATAGTTCCACCTTTAAAGAATCTGCTTTAAACAGCTATGTTCTGGTTCTGCTGTTTGTTTAATTACCCGTTTTTTGCAATAACGATTTGTGTACCTCATTCTAAACAGTCACAAATAGACATATTCACTATATATTTACAATTATTGATAAAATAGAACAATATTTACCTAAAAACTAAAACTTAAATAACTTTCATTAAAAATATATAGACCAAATGCCAAACCTGATTCATCAAAAAAGGGCACCCCTGATACAAAAAAAGCCCCTAATGGGGCTTTATCATACGTAGTATAAGTCTAGCTTCTTATTTCAGCTTCGACAGTTTCAAATTGTTCAGTCACTGAACGGGCGGGGGCAGGCGTTGCCAGCGTCGTCACAGCGATAGCGATAAAGGCGAACACCACCCCGGGAATAATCTCGTACAGATCAAACCAGCCACCACTTAACTGCTTCCAGACAACAACGGTCACACCACCGACAATAATCCCCGCCAGGGCACCCGCTGTATTCATCCGCTTCCAATAGAGAGAAAGAATGAGAGCGGGACCAAAGGCAGCACCAAAACCCGCCCAGGCATAGGACACCAGACTCAGCACTTTAGAGTCTTTATCCAACGCAAATAAAGTAGCAATTACGGCGATACCGACCACTGCAAAACGCCCCACCTGCACCAGCTGTTCCTGAGAGGCCTGTTTATTAAACAACGCTTTGTAGAAATCTTCAGCCAGGGCGGATGATGACACCAGCAACTGAGAATCTGCAGTACTCATCACCGCAGCCAGGATAGCGGCCAGCAGAATACCGGCAACCACTGGATGGAACAGTGCATCAACCATCACCATAAAGACCGTTTCGTTATCACCCAGCCCCTGTGGTAAATAGCCGATCGCTGCCAGACCAATAAGACAGGCACCTGCCATTGAAAAAGCTGACCAGATAACCGCAATACGACGAGCAGCAGGAACCGCGTCTTTACTGGATATCCCCTTAAAGCGCGCCAGAATATGAGGCTGACCAAAATACCCCAATCCCCAGCCCAGTAGCGATAGAGTACCAATCAGGGTAATTGCACTGCCATCGGCCTCAGTCATCATATTCAACAACTCTGGGTTTTTCGCATTAACAACCTCCATTGCCTGACTCATCCCTCCCAGTTCATTGATAGCAATGATCGGCACTAACAGCAGTGCACCCACCATCAGCAGGCCCTGGACAACATCGGTCCAGCAAACCGCCAGATAGCCACCAAACAAGGTATAGGAGATAACGGCCACAGCGCCAATCAATACCGCGAGGGTGTAATCAAAACCAAAGACTGTTTCAAAAAGCTTACCACCCGCAACCAAACCGGAGCTGGTGTAAAAGAGGAAGAAAACCAGCACAAAGAAAGCAGACACTACCCGTAAGCTATGGGTTTTATCATTAAAGCGGTTTTCAAAAAAGGCAGGCAGGGTCAGAGAATCATCCGCCTGCGCAGAATACACCCGCAGTCGCTGAGCGACCACCAGCCAGTTCAGCCAGGTGCCTATCAGCAAACCACTCGCCAGCCAGAGCGAACCATAACCAGCCGACATCGCATATCCAGGCAAGCCCATCAGCAACCAGCCACTCATATCAGATGCACCGGCACTCAGCGCACTGGGAAATGCCCCCAGATTACGGCCCCCCAGAACATAATCAGAAAGATCTTTTGTGCGACGGTAAGCAACCACTCCTATCGCTAACATCAACACCAAATAGATCACAAATGTCAGTGTTATTATCATTCGTAAAACCCCATCTATTGCGGAATCTGCCGACCATTGGACCGCCGATCACAGCGGACTGCCTGTAGATTCACTTATTGTTATAGCCGGCATACAACCGGTATTTTTATTTGTTCCAGATGCAACGCAGTTCACTCGCTGAACACGCCTGCAGCAGTTTTCCACTGCTGTAAGCGAAACTCTGGCATCATCAATCTGCCTGCTGATACAAAGCGCACCCGCAAGCAGATCAGTCAGCGATATAGCTTACCGAACAAAAAATGGTCTTTTTCTCTGTTTAAGTAAAAAATAAAGGAAATAAGTTCATATAAGGAAGACAACATAGGACAGTTAACAGATAGATGAAAAATCTATAGGAGAACAGACCTGAAAAACAAAAAGCGGGACCAACACTCGTCAGACCCGCTTTTTACTGTTACTTACGCTCATCGCTTGTTACGGGCGCTGACCAGGAGTATTACCTGGCAGCGCTCGCTAGGATCAGCTGTCATTCATTAGCTCAATTCAAGCAGTACACTCAGTGCGACAGAGAAGATAGAGCTATCGACCTGTTTGGTATTCTGAATATCCCGCAGGGTAGAATGCCAGCGCGCCAGATGCACTGACTGGTTCTCTTCCCAGCGCTCCAGACGCTGTTCCACATCACTGCCCGGTTCTCCGGATTGCAGCACCCTGAGAGTCAGCGCCCGGTGCTGGTTATCCAGTTCGATGCGATAACTGTTTTTCGCCAGCGCCTGCCAGTGATTCACTGCCACAAACTGACGGATCTGCTTATCCAGCCAGATCAGGTTGAGGCTGGTACCGACACCAAAGTAGGTCATCGCTACCTGCTCAACATCTTCATTGGTTTCACGGGCAACATCGATCACATCCAGCAACCAGTATATATTCTCACTGGCAGCACAAAATGCTGATAACCGACCCGGAACCCCGGCTGAAGAGTAACGGTCATACTTTTCAACCAGACGGTCCGCCGGAATCACTTTGTGAATCTGTTCGTCAGACACCACTACCTGATCAATGGCTGGCTTATACACATTCAGACAGTGCTGCATATCGAGACCATCACGGTGATGCCTCAGCAACCACTGAGTCCCCCGGCCAAGTAGCTGAATCAGATCTTTCATCATCGCCACCTGAAGATCAGCTGGCACCTTGTTATCCAGCGCTTCGATCTGCTGCCACTGCGCCTCTATACCAAAGATTTCACGGGCAACCATGTAAGCGGCCGCGATCTGGTCATAACCCACACCGATAGCGGAACTGAGGTTATTCACAAAGGTGATCCCCATCCGGTTGACCAGATCATTAGCAATCTGGGTGGCCGTAATCTCCCGATGCAGACGGTGATTGTGCAGCGCTTCAGGAAACTTTTTCAGCAAACGCGCTGGAAAAGCGGTTTCCATCTCTTTGGCAAACCCTTGATCTTCGGTTATCCAGGAGTTAATCAGCGCCTGTTTTAACTCAATCCGGGCATAACAGATCAGCACGGATAACTCTGGCCGGGTCAGTCCCAGCCCCTTTTCACGACGCTGAATCAGCTGTTTTTCAGTCGGCAGGAATTCGAGTTCCGGATTCAGTTTACCTTCACGTTCCAGACTCTGAATCAGACGAATATAGTCATCAAGCGATTCCTGAGAGAAAGCTTCCGCGATATTCAGAGCTTCCGCCTGACGATAGTTGTTTTTCAGAACCAATTCAGCCACGTCATCAGTCATATCACGTAGTAGCTGATTCCGCTGTTTCATGGTCATATCACCCTGACTGACCAATTCATTCAGCAGGATTTTGATATTAACCTCGTGGTCAGAACAATCCACGCCACCAGCATTGTCGATAAAGTCGGTATTTGACGAACCGCCATTGAGTGCAAACTCAATCCGTCCCAGCTGGGTAAAACCAAGATTACCGCCCTCTCCGAGGACTTTACATCTGAGTTCGCAGCCATTAATCCGCAAACTATCATTGGCTTTATCACCGACATCCGCATGGCTTTCCTGAGAAGCCTTAACGTAGGTGCCGATGCCCCCGTTCCAGAGCATATCAACCGGCGCTTTCAGCAACGCATTGATCAGATCAGTCGGCGCCAGGCGGTCAGCAGTAATATCAAATCGCGCTTTCATCTGCGGTGTAATATCAATCCATTTGGCTGAACGATTAAAGATACCGCCCCCCTTGCTGATCAGTTTGCTGTTGTAGTCTGCCCAACTGGAACGGGGCAACGCAAACATCCGCTTACGCTCCGCATAAGCACTGGCAACCTCGGGGTCAGGGTCGATAAAGATATGCATGTGGTTAAAGGCCGCCACCAGACTGATGGTTTCGGACAACAACATGCCATTACCAAAGACATCACCGGCCATATCACCGATGCCAACGACCGTAAACTGCTCTTCCTGCGTATTGATGCCCTTCTCACGGAAGTGGAGTTTAACGGACTCCCATGCGCCACGGGCGGTAATCCCCATTCCTTTGTGGTCATAGCCCTGACTTCCGCCCGAAGCGAAGGCATCGCCAAGCCAGAAACCGTACTCTTCAGAGATGGAGTTGGCGATATCAGAGAACGTGGCGGTACCTTTATCAGCAGCGACCACCAGATAGGGGTCATCCTCATCGTGACGCACCACTGACTCAGGATGAACCACTTCACCGGCCACCAGGTTATCAGTAATATCCAGCAACCCGCGAATATAGGTTTTATAGCACTCAATCCCCTCGGCCTGAATCACTTCACGATCGGTCGTTTCAGGCATCCGCTTACAGATAAAGCAGCCCTTCGCCCCCATCGGTACGATAACGGAGTTTTTCACCTGCTGCGCTTTAACCAGACCCAGCACCTCGGTACGGTAGTCCTCCATCCGGTCGGACCAGCGCAGGCCACCACGGGCCACTTTACCCACACGCAGGTGTACGCCCTCAATACGTGGTGAATAAATAAACACTTCAAATTTAGGTTTCGGTTGTGGGATGTCAGGAATCGACTGAGAATCAATTTTAAATGAAAAATAGGCTTTATCAGCGCCATCGCGCTGTTGATAAAAGTTAGTCCGCAGGGTGGCTTTAATCACCACCATAAAACGTCGCAGTATTTTGTCATCATCGAGACTGTTTACACCCTCCAGGGCGCTGAGAATGCTCTGTTCAATCGCCTCTTCCTGTCCAGCATCTTGTTTACCCGGCTGAAAGCGACAGCGGAACAGCTCAACCAGGTGGCGGGTAATATCAACATTACGCGCCAGAACATCCGCCATAAACGGCTGGGAGAAACCAAATCGCAGCTGTTTAATATAACGAGCAAAGGCCCGTAGCATAGCGACTTCACGCCAGTTGAGTCCGCCAGAAATCACCAGACGGTTAAACTCATCGCTATCGGCCTGACCATCCCAGACTTTGGCAAACGCTTCCTGCAGAATAACCTTTACTTTATCCAGCTCAACGACGGTCTGCTGACCATAGCTAACCCGGAAATCACTGATCCAGTACTGTCGGGCGTCCCGGTCGGTTACCACATAGGGGTGTTCACTCAGCACTTTCAGCCCCAGGTTTTCTAACAGCGGAATCACTTCGGACAACACCAGGGGACGGTCAACACTGAACAGCTTAAACTTCAGAATGCCGTCAGATTCTTCAAATGAACGGTAGAAGCTCATGGCAATGGCATCGGGAGACTGCAGATAGGAGATATGCTGCAGATCGTAAACGCCGTTACCGGTAGAAAAGTTTTCTTTATAGGCAGAACTGAAACCACCACTGAAGCGGTTAACAAAGCGACTGCCCTTCTCTTCACCGTAGGTTTCAATCAGATTGACATTCAGGTCATCATCCCAGGAGCGGGAAATTTCGAGTATACGCGCCTCAATGGCGGCAAGATCCACCTCAACCTGAAGATCCGGATCGGCGTAGATAACAAAATGGGTGCGTGACAGAACCGATTCAGAGATCTGTGAGTTCGCCTCATAGTCCCGTCCGTGTAAACCTTTATAGAGCAGATTTAACACCGAATTCCGCAGCTTGGTGGTGTACAGATCGCGGGGAATATAATACAGGCAGGAATAAAAACGCTTACTGGTATCCTGACGAACAAACAGACAGGCGCGTCGGCGTTCCTGCATATTAAAGATACCAAAACTGGTCTGTTTCAGATCGCTGGTTTTTGCCAGAATCAGCTCTTCACGGGGCATATCCGTAAGAATCTGCACCAGCGCTTTATGACTGTGTCCGCCGGGTTCAAAGCCGCACTCAGAAAGAATACTGATCAGCTTCAGACGCACCACCGGAATACGCAGCGGATTCGTAATAAACACAGATGACGTATACAAACCATAGAAGCGGCATTCGCCTGCGACTCGTCCCTGCTCATCAAATCGTTTGATAATAATCAGATCGCGGTAAACGGGACGATGAACTGTCGAACGCACCACGTCTTTACTAAACATCACCAGTTTTTCAGCCAGAACAAACTGCTGTTCCAGATGACTCAGCTCTTTACTGCGGGGTGTCTGGCGCTGGGTACCCAGCTGGGTTCCCTCAACGGTATCGGAGAAAACCTGGCCCTGATCCTGGCGCACGACAATCTCTTCATAGCCCTGGAAAATGAAGTTTTCATCCAATAACCAGTCAAGCAGTTTACGGGTCTCTTTGATCTCCGGGTTATTCGCATTGCGCAGGCGCAGCTCCTCTTTCAGCTCGAGCGCCTTCTCTTTGATCGGCACAAAATCTTCTACCACCGCTCTTACATCAGACAACACTTTCAACAGGCTATCGCGAATATCGTTCAGTGTTGCCGGGTCGGAGTGGCGTTCGATCTCAAGGTAGATGAGTGATTCAACCTGCGAATGTTCATCCCGCTCACGGGCGGACCGGATCGCTTTCAGCTGATGGGTGTCGCTGCGTTCACACGCCAGCACACAATTATTAATTCCAATGATCGCTAACTCACGGCGATTCAACTCCATTCTGACGGAGTCAACCAGAAAGGGAACATCCACATTGTGAATCTGAATAACAGTGTGTTTTGAATGCCAGCCGTGTTGCTCATGATCCGGGTTGAAAACCCTGACATCCGGCGTAGGTCCTTTATAATCCTGCATTAACTGCCAGTATGACAGCGCCGACGAGCAGAGATATTCCAGAGAACGGCTCTGCAACTCTTCTGGCGCAGCGACACCAAAAAACTTTTGCGTGAACAGTTGCATTGACGCTTGCAAACTCTTGCTCACCTGAGCAGACAGTCTTTCGCTGATCAGATCGATTATCTGAGATTTGGTCAGACCCACTAAATCATGCATTTTGTATTGACTCCAGATAGCACTCGCTAAGCCCGGCAGGTAGCGGATTGTTATTATTCCATTAATTCACTCTTACAACGCCCACCAGATAAACCTGTTGACGCTGTAGTCCGGTTTTTTCCCACATCAGTAAAGAAGGATAGAATAAAAACCATGACGTATTAGTTAATATCAAAGTATAGGAAAAGAACAGGAGTCTTTTTCACTGTATTTTTGCTATTTATAGCCGTATCCTTCCCTTAGATAACAAATAAAAACACGAACAACCAGAACTGTTAAATCATATGGATAATTTGGACAAACTGGACAAGCTGGATATGGCGATTCTGCGCGAACTGCAGAAAAATGCCCGTATCACAGTGACCGAACTGGCTTCACGGGTCGGCCTGTCGAAAACCCCCTGCCAGATCCGTATGAAACGTCTGGAGGAACAGGGCTATATTCTCGGCTACATCGCTCTGGTCGACCAGAAAAAGCTCGGCACCAAACATGTTGCCTTCGTTCAGGTAACCCTCAGCGATACCAAAACCAAAGCATTAGCGGCATTTAACGCGGCAGTCCGGGAGATACCGGAGATTGAACAGTGCCATATGATCGCCGCCAATTTTGACTATCTGCTGAAGGTCCGGACCACCGGTATGGAATCCTATCGTGAGGTCCTGGGGGAGAAGATATCCTCACTACCCTATGTGACTCAGACCAGCACCTTTGTGGTCATGGAAGACGTTAAAGACATTGAATCCACTCTGCTCTGATAACCGCTGAGAATTACATTTGAACCGGACATCCCTGATTCTGGCACTCAGTGTTGTACTGATGTGGTCAACTGTTGCTACCGCATTTAAGCTGACACTGGCGCTTATCAGCCCGCTGCAAATGCTCTGGATTGCCGTGACGACATCCTTCGTTATTCTTCTCGCGGCAACCATCGCGCAGAAAAAAACCGCGCTGGCGCGCCAGTATCTGCAACAATCACCGGGGTATTTTTTGCTGCTGGCGCTACTGAACCCCACACTGTACTACCTGATTCTGTTTGCCGCCTATGATCAGTTGCCCGCCCAGCAAGCCCAGGCGCTGAACTACACCTGGGCGGTGGTTCTCAGTCTTCTTGCAGTGCCTTTTCTGGGACAAAAGTTTACCTTCAGGAACCTTATCAGCATCATACTGGCATACGGGGGCGTAGTTGTAATCGCCACCCAGGGAAACCTCCTGGCTCTGGATTTTAAAAATCCGCTCGGGGTTGCTCTCGGTCTCGGCAGTTCTGTATTTTTCGCCGGATACTGGATTCTCAACACCCGTCAACCACGGGATGCCGTGGTCTCCCTGTTACTCTGTTTTGGACTTAGCTTTCCAATGTTGAGTGGTCTGATGCTGTGGCAGGGTGAAGTCACAGCGATGCCCTGGCAAGCGGTAGCCGGAGGCATCTACATAGGAACCTTTGAGATGGGGTTTGCTTTCCTGCTATGGATGCAGGCGATGCGCATGACTGATAACACCGCTCAACTGAGCAACCTGGTCTACCTGTCTCCTCCTCTGTCGCTACTATTACTGGCAACCATCGCTGACGAGCCGGTGATGATTTCAACCATCGTTGGGCTGGTTCTGATCATTAGCGGTGTACTGTTTCAGCAGTTAAAACGACGCGTCTAACCATGATTGCCAGAAACGAAAAAGCCGCTCAGAAGAGCGGCTTTTTTAAAAGCGAATATTATAAATTACGCACTGACTTTAGCTTCCATATAGCGGGCATAATCAGCACCGACACGGCAGCCATAAACACCCACTTCGCCTTTCCAGCGCATCCAGGTGATAAAGTTACCGGTAGCTTCAACCATTTTACTGAAAGCTGAGCGTGTCTCTGATCCACACTCATCATAATAACCCATCGCCTGAAGCTCGCTGGCTATTCGACGATCATCACACTCAACTCCGGTAAAGACGGATTGCTTCATTTACGGATCTCCCGATTGATCAAAATTCAGACATAAGTATAATACTTGTTTGTGCACTGCACAATGAAGCTGATCAGATTCTGTTCAATCAAATCACGATACAGATCAATAAATTCCCATCTCCAGACCTGCTGCCATGGTCATACCGAGCGTCTCACACTGTTGTAAAAAATCATCCTGCCACTCTCCCTTACACACCAGCGGGGGCTGAATCCAGTGCCAGCGAAGACCGGTACAGATAGTTTCTACCGCCCGGCAGGTCCCTGTACCATCATGGCCAGCCCGAACATAGAGAGCACAGGGCAGGCCCTGTTTTTTCTCCAGACAGGGATAATAGCAGCGATCGAAAAAGTCCTTCAGGGCTCCGCTCATATAGCCCAGATTTTCTGTGGTACCCAGAATAACGGCATCGCAATTCAACAGATCATCCGGTGTTGCTCTCAGGGGCTCAACCCAGCGGCAGTTCACCCCGTCAATATCCGGATGATCTGCCCCCTGCAAAACCGCGTCAACCATTCTGCGGGTATTATCTGAGGGAGCATGGGCGACGATTAATAGTTGTTTCATGACCTTTCTCCAATGATCCATTTCACTATACATCAGGCGGTCTGCAGCGTAATCTGAAATCAGGGTTTGTATTGAGGCGGGGAGATGGCTAAAGACCTTTGGCAAATATGTCTTAAAGTAACAGAGCAAGCGCTGATGAGTGGTGCCCTGTTACCTGTCGAAACCGAGTGTGAAGAGATCCATGAAGGATCTCTTCGTTACCAGATACGAATACTGAGTAATCTGCAAAGAAAGCAGAATATTCAACGGCTAGAGAGTGCTGCCAACCACGCCAGTAACCCTTTTCTGCCCTATGATCCTCAGCTCTATGTCACCGATATAGGGCGCAAACATCGTTGCCTGCTGAATAAATATAATGTGATTGAAAACCACCTGCTGATCGTAACGAAAGAATTTGAACCGCAGGCTGATCCGTTAAACCTCTTTGATTTCCACGCATCAGTACTGTGTCTGAAACAGATAGACGGCTTAGTGTTCTTCAACGGCGGCCCGGTAGCCGGCGCCAGTCAGCCTCACAAGCATTTACAGCTGGTACCGCTCCCGACAGACAGACTTCCTCTTTCTGATCAGCTTCGGGCTTTTTCGTCTGATGCTGCGGTCAATACAGCCCTGCCATTTAACAATGCGGGTGTTCGGATACCTGATAACCTTTTCGCTAACCCGGTCCAGGCTGCAGGCTGGCTATCTATTCAATACCTGAAACTGCTCGACCAGATTAAACTAACATATACAGTAGACAATGCCCTGAGCGGCTACAACCTGCTGCTGACCCGGAAATGGCTGATGCTGGTTCCCCGCCATCAGGAATCAATTGCAGGAATATCCTTTAACGCTCTGGCGTTCTGCGGCTCAATACTGGTTATGAACAGAGAGCAGCGTGATCAGTTGAAAGCCTTCGGGGTGTCCCGGGCTTTACATCAGCTTAGCTGATCAGAGATGCCGCCCCCGGGTTTATTCGAAAACCGTTAATTACGGCCTGTCATGCTCCCTTTTCAAACAGCATGTTGCTGACCACTTAAGGCTGATCAGCAGAGGGACAACAACTCTTTTACCAGTAGACTGATTACCACCGGGTGAGAATATCTGGCTAAAACCGGTTGACCCGATAAGGTGTTAAATCGATCTCTGACTCTTTATTTTGCAACAGCTGAACGACCAGCTCAGCGGTAACCGCGGCCTGGGTTAAGCCAAGATGCTGATGCCCAAAGGCAAAGAGCAGATGGGGATATTGAGGATGCCGGTCGATCACCGGCAGCGAATCCGGCAACGTTGGACGGTGCCCCATCCACTCTGAATCGCTCAGAGAATCATGACTCAGTCCGGGTAATAATTTGCGGCTATGGTGGCGCAAAATATCAAAGCAGTGTTTAAACGGTCCCAGTTGCAGACCTCCCAGCTGGCTTATGCCAACCACTCTCAACCCGCTATCCAGTGGCCCCATAACAAACTTACGCTCAGCGGACCCAATCGAGTTGTTGAGCATCTTTCCTGCTTCGGGAATCGTCAGATGATAGCCCCGTTCTGCTTCAAGCGGCACCGAAAGCCCTACACTCTGAAGTAATTGTTTGCTCCACGCACCGGTACAGATAATCGCGTTGGCATAACGGTATTTATCAGAAACACGGCACAACGCAACCTCGTCGGCTGATGCTTCAATCGCGGTGATCTCTTGCTGAACGAAGTGCCCTCCACGGGCCATGAATACGCTGAATAACATAACGCATAATTCATAGGGTTCACGCACCCGATAGGCGTCTGGAAAATAGAGTGCGTGGCTGACAGTGTTTACCAAAGCGGGTTCCCGTTCAGCAAGCGTTGTTCCCTCAACCAGTTCAGTCACTATTCCATTTTCACTTAACCAGCGTTGATGTTGCAGCGCTTCATGACGCTTAGACGACGATTCCCACACCAGCATATAACCCGATTTCACTATCTGTTCACTGGCACCAATATCGTCAAGACAACGTTTCCAGGCAGCCACCGCGGTTTTATTCAGCTGCATCAGTCCCTTTCTGCTATCAGCAAGCGGCCTGGATTTAGCCGCTAAAATAAACCTGACCAGCCAGGGGGTTATCCTGTGCAAATACGGTAAAGGCAGCGACAGGGGGCCATTTGGATTTAACCAGAGAGCTATTGCAGACCTGAGGGTTTGCGGATTTGAAAGCGGCTCAATCAATTCAGTTGCCAGATAACCTGCATTACCAAATGAGGCCCCCAGCCCTGGCTCATCGCGATCAAACAGCGTCACCTGGTAGCCTTTGCGCTGTGCTTCCAGAGCAGTACAAAGCCCGACAACACCGGCGCCAACAACCGCGATGGGTACCTTGCTGTCTTTAACCTCCATAACTGATTCAGTGTGCGGCATGTGCATATCCTGCTGTCAGAGATCGCCAATAGCTTACGCCGGGAGTGATTGCTGGTAAGCCAGCACCGCAGCTGCCAGGTCTTCCCGGGAATCACCGACAGATTTAAACAGGGTAATCGCATGCTCAGGATCATGCAGATCATCCCGGCCTTTGTGTATCCCGCCGCAGAGCTGGCTAAATTCTGCAACAATGGCGTCTTCTGAGATCGCCCCGTCGCGGATAGGGATAATCAGATCGCCGGTCTCACTCAGCGCCCCTGCGCGTACATCGACAAATACCTGACAGCGTTGCATCGCCGTGTTATCGGTTTCACGCATCAGCGGCGTAAAGCTGCCAACCAGATCAAGATGAGCACCCGGCTTTAACCACTCCCCTTTAATCAGCGGCGACGTCGACATCGTGGCACAGCTGATAATATCAGCGCGTCGAGCCTCTGCTTCTAACTGATTGCGGGGGCACAGCTCGGCATCCACGCCATCGGCTATAAGCTCCTCCACTAAGGTTATCGCTGCCGCCTCATTCCGGTTCCAGACCCTGACTTTGCTGATCGGCCGCACACTCATATGGGCCGATATCAGATAGCGACTCATCCGCCCGGCTCCCACCATCAATAACCCGGAAGAATCAGGCTTCGACAGATAGCTGGACGCCAGTGCAGAGGCGGCAGCGGTGCGCAAGGCCGTTAACTCATTAGCATCTAACTGGGCCAGGGGCTGCCCGGTCTTTCCGGATGACAACATATAGTTGCTGTTCAGCCCCGGAAGTCCACGGCTGTTGTTACCTGGAAAAACATTAACCTGTTTAACGCCCAGGTACTCCCCTTCCAGCCAGGCGGGCATCAGCAACAGGGTCGCAACAGGATCACCTGGAACGTTGATGCTATGATGGTGGCGAACCGGAGCACAAACCTCTTTAGTGAAAATATCATTTAATGCGTCGATCAAACGGTCCCAGGGCAGTGCCTTGCGGACCTGAATAGCGTTCAGTTGCATAACCGTTTCTCTTATCATCCGATTCAAGTAATCTTAGCTGGAAACTGTGCACGACGGTTGACTGAAACTATGTAGTTTTTGACTCAGACTCTGAAACCTGATGTTTTAAGCGGGTGCTTTACCCCGTCTGCACTATCAGTCATTAAAAAAGAGCCAATAAAGAGAACAGATGAAAGAAAGCCTGGCCCGTCGTAACCTTATTGCTCACCAGAGTGGCGAGCACCTGCACGACTTCGCTCAGATTCTGATTGGGCTGAACGGCAGGATGGCCTGTGAGTTCGACAAAGAGAGCGGCCAGATATCATCCGGAAGCCTTGCTATCGTGCCTGATAGCGAAAAACACCTGTTCTGCGGTTTAAGTGATGACAGTGAGTTACTGGTGATTGATCTCGCCCCCTTCGACCCTTTTATTCAGGCGTTGGAACAAAGCTGTAACCTCTCATTTAAAGCGTCGATTTTACAAAATCCGGCGTTTATTACCCTTTCCCCTGAGATGATGCCAATGCTGGACTTTGCAGCCAGACAGCTTGCAAAAAGTAATCAGCAGATCAGCCAGCAAAGCCAGTATCAGATCAATTGCCAGTTAATTACTCTGTTTATCACTCAGTTATGCCAGCAATACTCATCCGCCGCTGTGACAGATAACAAAAAAACACGACTCAACAGAGGCATACTCAACAACCTTATCGATCAGCGGTTTTCAAACCCGCCTGATAACCTCGAACTGGCAAACGCCCTGAATCTGAGTGAAAGTCACTTTTACTATCTTTGTCAGAAAGAGCTTTGTCTGACACCGCAGCAATACATCATGTCCCGGCGCATGAACCGGGCTCGTTTTCTTTTGCAGAACAGTGACATACCATTATCGGTACTGGCAGAAAAACTGGGGTTCGCAGATGGTTCCAGTTTTTCCCGCGCATTTAAGCGCTATTTTAATATCACGCCGGGTAACGCCCGGAAGATGAAAGGCCCGACCCCGTCTGGATAACCGCGACTAAAACAGGCAACTCAGGCAGCAGACTCCGACGCCATCAGCAGTGCCCGAATCCATTCGATACTTTCAGGATACTGATCCGCTGCCAGCACAAACTCCTGTCCTCTGGCGACCGCATTTAACAGACAGTGAGATCGGTTCTGCTGCCATCGTTCAGCGTTAGCATGGTAGCTCAGTGGCGGACGGTCACCGGGATAAAACCATTTCGGCAACTGCCACTGACTGGGTTTGCCAGAGCCTGGTTGTGTCAGTTGCAGCGCGGAATTAAACCGCTCAAACGTGCCACTCCCCCTTATCTGTTCAAGACCTGGCAGCGAAAGTGTGTCCCGGGCCAGATACAGTGTGTTACTTTTTTCAGGTTTACCGTGCAGATGGGGGTGATAGTTCAACCAGTGATAAGAGGACCCATCGATACCGTTCAGCTGGGGAAGCGTATCAACCTCAAGCATCTCACCGATCTGTAACCATCCCCAGATAATATGACGCGGTCGGGTTCCGGGAATAAAGCGCCAGCGACGATTACTGATCTCGGCGTCCCGGAATAGTCCGAAAAACAGAAACAGATCACCCGGCCCGACGTTCTGTTTCAGCAGATGCCCCTGAGCCGCGCCATGTTGTCCCAGCACCGCACGCCAGCCGGGTAATCTGGGCAGATGACCAGCATTAAGATCTGGATCCAGATGCGCACCACGGCTGCCTTTGACTTTTGCCCGGGTCAGCTGAGAGACCAGTCTGCCGGGATTGATACCCTCTATCTGCAGATCCCGATAGGCGATGCCCGATCGCCCATCAGGTATCGGCAACGTCAGTAGCCGTCCGTCGGGTAAAATCGGACTGGGGCAGCCACCGGAAGAGGAATCAAAGCCTTTACGACTCAGGATAATACGCATGATGTCAGAGAGATGATGAGTGTTTGAGACATAAACTTAGAAGATACTGATGCTAAAGATGATTGATCTTGAACCAGACCAGCGTATCAGCACTCAGCTGATACTCCAGGGGGGGCAAGCCGCTAGGGTTTGCAGGCCGACGCAGCCAGCAACCGCTATCATACACCTGAGCGCCCTCCCGAATCTCGCCGCTGATAACATAAAGCTCAAGGCCATTTTGCGCGTCAGATAAACTGACTGTTGCTTCAGCACTGCTGCGTAGCATAAACACCTGCTCATTTCGGTGTTGATGCAGATCTAAACGTTCAAGTGAGCTATCCATCTGAACCCAGGACTCATCATTCGTCGGTATAACCAGATGAGCGAAGTCATCCGCCTGAAACTGATGGAGTTTGACCAGAATCATACAGCCCTCCCGGCTAAACGGGGCATGACTAAAGCCTTCAGGATTACGGAAATAGGTTCCGGCAGGATAATCGCCCGTCTGATCGGAGAACACCCCTTCCAGTACCAGAATCTCCTCGCCTTTTGGATGCCCATGGGATGAGAAGCTTGCTCCCGCATCATAACGCACAATACTGGTGGCGTGCCCCTGCTCAGCCTCTTCTCTGGCCAGTGGTTTGCGCCAGACACCAGGCATCGGACTGGGCACCCAGTCCTTCGCACCTGTAGCAATACTGACAGGCTGAGTAAAATCCATATTCAACATAGTCGCTCCAAACGCGTGATAGTTGGCGGCAATAAAACACGGCTTTCGCCCGGCGATTGTGGTGCTCGTGTCAGATAAAAACGCCTCCGGTTAAGTAACCGCGCCACATAACCCTGAAAAACCAGGTTATAAAGAGCTTATTCAGGCAAATAACACCATCTTCCTCTGATTAGTAACTTTCCTTAGCCATTCACCTTGACTCTTGAACCAAGCAACGTCACATTTAACCTAATCCAAGGACTAATACCGGTTAGCAATATGCATCATCTTGATACACACGAAATTATCAGTCAACTCGCTGATCTGACCAGTGCTTTGACGACAGAAAAAGATCACATCAAGCTTCTGGATCGAATTATTCTGGGCTGTATGTATCTGACCAATGCGGATGGTGGCACCTTATACACGCTGGGAGAACAGAGTCAGAACGAGCTTTACTTCACCATTCTCCATAACCGCTCACTGGGTATCCATGAAAAACCAAAAGATATGCCCACGGTTGAGATCTATAACGCTGAGCAGGAGGCATCTAACCTGGTCGTTGTCCAGACCTTTGTGCAGCAGGAAACCATCAATATTCCTGACGCCTACAGCTCGGATAAATACGATTTTTCCGGCACACGAAAATTCGACAAACAGCTCAACTACCTTTCTAAATCATTCCTCTGTGTACCACTGCAGGATCACGAAGGAGAGATTATCGGTGTCCTTCAGTTAATCAATGCACTGGACACTCAGGGCAATATCATTACCTTCCCCGAAGATCAGCAACATCTGGTGGAATCGCTGGCGGCCCTCGCAGCAACCGTACTGACTAAACGCCGCCTGATCGACGCTCAGAAGAAGTTATTTGAATCTTTCATCGAGCTGATGGGACGCGCAATCGACCATAAATCACCGGTAACCGGTAAACACTGTGAACAGGTGCCTGAGATCGCCATGCTACTGGCTGAAGCGGTTAACGAAAGCGTCAAAAGCCGATATGCAGATACCCACTTCAATGATCAGGAGATGTACGAATTACGCATCGCGGCATGGTTGCATGACTGTGGCAAGATTACCTCGCCGGAATATATCATCGACAAAGCCACCAAGCTGCATACGATGTTTGACCGCATAGAACTGCTTGAATCACGTTTTCGCGAATATAAACTGCAACTCCAGCTCGACCACGCTCGGTCGCTGCCGACACTCCCTGCCGATGAAGTAAACGCAGCTGAACAACGGCTGCAGACGATGTGCAACAGACTCGATGACGATATCGCCTTCCTGCGTCAGAGTAACACAGGCTCAGAGTTTATGGCCGATGAAGATGTCGACCGGATCAGACAGATCGCTGAGATCACCTGGACCGATAGTGACGGGAATATCCGTCAGCTATTGACCGAGGACGAAACTGAAAATCTGTGTATCCGTAAAGGCACCCTGCTCTCCAGTGAGATTCAGGTGATGCGTGACCATATTAAAGTCACCATCGATATGCTGGAGTCCCTCCCCTACCCAAAGTACCTGTCCCAGGTCCCTGAGATTGCATGCAATCATCATGAGCACCTGGACGGAAGCGGCTATCCAAGGGGCTTACAGGGTGAACAGATTTCGCCCCGGGCCAGAATTATGTGTATTGCGGATATATTCGAAGCGCTGACGTCCCGGGATCGTCCCTATAAAAAAGGGATGCTGCTATCTCAGGCGATGAATATTATCGGCCGGATGGTTGAAGACAATCATCTCGATGCCAACCTGTTTACTATTTTTATCGAGAGTGGCGCTTATCTGAAATATGCCAAACAGCATATGGCTCCGCGCCAGATAGACCATGTTGACCTGACGACCCTGCCCGGGCTGGTGTAACTCACCGCAAAACAAAGCACAGCTTTACTTTTTCTGGTGGTTGAATACCGCATCCCAGTCATCTTCAGGCGCCTCATGGCGTAACTCTTCAATCCTCTGCAGATACAGCTCAGCGGTCTGATCAACCGGACTGAGCTGTTGAAACAGTGCCTGCGCGGCCAGCCATTGACCATCACGGTATAACGTAATCGCGCGGTTAAATAGCATCACCTGCTCAGTTAACCCGGTGGTTTCTGTCCCCGGTAGCGCCATCGGTTGAAACAGTTCCACAGGCTCGGCACGTCCTTTGACTCTGACCAGATCGATGGACCGGTAGAGATAATCCGGCAACCGCTTTCGCAGTTCGCCACTCACGAGTAACGGACAGTGGTAGTACTTTGTCAGCCCTTCTAAACGGGAAGCCAGGTTAACCGCGTCACCCATAACCGTATAGGCCATCCGGAACTCGGACCCCATGTTGCCAACGCTCATCATCCCGGTATGCAAACCGATGCCAATCTCTACTTCAGGCAAGCCCGCTGATAACAACCGTTTATTAAGATCAGGCAGCTGAGACAGCATCTGTAACGCCGTGTCCAGACCGTGCCGGGCATGATCTGCATCCTGCAAAGGCGCCCCCCAGAAAGCCATCACCGCATCACCAATATATTTATCAACCGTCCCCCGCTGCTGATGAATGATGCGGGTCATATCGGTCAGATAGATGTTCATCATCAGCGTGAGTTGTTGTGGTGTCAGCTGTTCTGATATCCGCGTAAACCCCCGGATATCGGAAAAAAATACGGTCATATCACGGTTCTCACCGCTTAACTGAATCCCTTCATCCTGACGGCCAAGCTCCTTCACTACTTCCGGCGGAATATAGTGACCAAACTGCCCGGCTAACTGTTTAATATTCCGGGTTTCGAAAAAATACCCGGTGGTTTGCTGAAACAGATAGAGAATCAGCACCAGAAACAGGGTGTAACCAAGCGGAATAACCCACAACAGACTCTGCCAGGCATACAGATTTAAGCCGACAAGCAGCGACACCCAGGCCGTTGTTATCAGGGTAGAAAAGGCTACAGAACTACGGGGAATGAGGATGGAGAGCAAAAAACCACTGATCAGAATCTGCAGAATCTCAACACCACGGGTATAGTCTGGCTCGCTGAAAATACGCTCATCCAGCAAGCCTGACAAAATATTTGCATGAACTTCAACACCCGGATAGCGGCTACTGACCGGCGTTACCCTGAGATCGAGTAACCCCGCTGCACTGGTGCCAATCAGTACAATCGTGCCCTCCAGGATCGCGGGGTCGGCAGTACCAGTGATAACATCGGTTGCTGAAATATAGGGAAAACTCCCCTGCCCACCGCGATAGGGAACCAGCACCGCACCAAACGGGTCCACCGGAATCTTCTGGCCTGCGGCCTCAATGGACACCAGCGCCTGATGTTCACCGAAAAGGTCCGCTTCAAACCCAGCAAATGCCTCGCGTTCCTCAAACAACGCCAGCCACATCGATAGTGACAGGGAGGGATAATAATCACCGCGGAAGCGCTGCAACATTGGCACACGGCGATAAACACCATCACTATCCACCATCGGGTTATCAAAGAAACCACTGTAAGACTGCTCACTGTGAAACGCATCGACACTGGCTATAACCCCTGTCGCCTCGGGAATCGGTTGCTTTGCCAGCAAGGGGTTTGCAGTGATTGCGGCAATGCCAGGATCACCCACCAGTAGCTGCCGGTCACTCCGGTCAAATGAATACCCCAACACTACCGGACGCCCACGGATAGCGTCGGCTAAGCGCTGGTCAGGATTAAGCTGGTCAAGAATATTATTCATATCAGGAAGTCTGTTTGCCCCCTGCAGCAGGGTGGTCAACTGCTTCAGATCGACACTGCCATCAGCTTCCGAAAACACCATATCAAAACCAGCGATAGCGACGCCATAATGATCAAACAACTGATCCACCAGTTGCGCGATCTTCGCCCGGTTCCAGGGCCAGCGCCCCTGTTCCGCCAGACTTTTCTCATCGACATCAACGATGACAATACGCGGATCAGGCTCTTTCTTAACAAAGTGCTTCAGACGCATATCATAGAGATCGTATTCAAACCGTTGCAGCAACACCGGCCGGTTGTTCTGGATAACCGGGATCAACATCAGCAAAGTCAGGATAATGCCCAGCAATGTTCGGATTCTGCGTTGCTTCATATGCCAATTCCAAAGTGGATATAAACAGAGGTAGAATGACCAGCATACCCTGTTTTAATGTTAGAGTTATCATATCCTGCTAACACTTCCGGTGAGTAGTGTACCTCGCATTATTAGTACTCAAAACTGGGATCAGCTATATCAGAGCTATCCCCTGTGCTATAAACACGATAGTGATCTGGGTTAATCATCAGACATACCGCAGAACAAGTGGAGAGATAGGTGAAAATAGAGATTCTGGGATGCAGTGGCGGTATCGGTCAGGGGCTGAAGACAACAACCTTCCTCATAGACGAAACACTGCTGTTAGATGCAGGCACGGGTGTTGAACTGCTGACGATGGATCGCTTGCTGAATATCCGCGATGTGGTGATTACCCACTGCCACCTGGATCATATTATCGGCCTGCCACTGATGCTGGCGACCATCTTTGACCAGCATCGGGAGCCCATCAATATTTACGCCTTGCCTGAAGTGACCCAGGCCCTTAAACAGCATATCTTTAACTGGACTATCTGGCCTGACTATACAACCCTGCCTGAAGAGCGCCCGATCATTAATCTCAACGCGATCGATGTTGGCGACAGCCTCAGGGTTCAGGGTAAAACAATTGAGGTGATTCCGGCAGAACACCCGACACCGACGGCCGGTTACTATATCAATAACGGTCAGCAGAGTTTCTTATTTACGGGTGATAGCGGTATAAATGATCAACTCTGCCCAATTATTAATCAACGTCAGCCTGATCTGCTGATTATCGATGTATCTTTTACCAATGAGTCTGATCAGCTGGCCCACCTGAGTGGCCATCTCACACCATCATTGCTGGCACAACAACTGGCTGAACTGGAAGCCCATCCCCGTATAGCGATCACCCATCTGAAGCCGGGCGTAGAAGATACCATCATGCAACAGTGTAAACATCTGCTGCCAGACCTCTGCCTGGACCGACTTCACCAGGGTGAAGTGATCACCCTTGTTTAAGCAGGCGGCGCCGAAAAAACAAGTATAGTAAGATGCCGCTAACCCATTAAGGTGTAGCGCCTCCATCCTCCAGAAGGACCGTTCCTACCAGAGTAATACTCTGATCAACCGGATTCTTGCCCATCGCACCGTAACTGGTAATAGCGCCATCAGCCTGTGTCCCCACCAGATCGAAAGTCAGCTGACCGCTCATACTGGTATCAGCTCCGCCAACAGAACACTGGCCGCCACTACAGGTACCCTGCAGTTTCATCTCGCCCCCCTGAAGAATATCATTGAGTGAGGTTTTTACCCCAACACCGGCGGTGGTCTCCTCCGTCAGGCTAAAACTGCGAATACCGGTACCATCACTCACGTCAGCTTTTATGCTTACCTGCTCAATCTGAAGACTGTCCCAGTTGACCATGACATAAGTGCCTGAATAGATTCGTCCTGCCGAAGGTTTAGCATCGTACCCAACCAGATGACCGGTCGCACCCGTATCAATTTCAGGTGCAGTAAGCTGTTTAGAGGCGCTATTGTAGGTATACAGATATGAGCCGGTGCGCGCCGCGGCGACAGTATCAAGCTGTTTCTGAGTCGTAAGACTGTCGCTATACATAAAATGATAACTGCCCTCCAGATTCTGGTCTTTTCTATTTTCACTCAGGCTAAACCCGGTATTCCAACGCCCCCAGGTGATATTTGCCCCACCCAGACTATTATTGCCGGCGCCAGAAACAGAGGCGGTACTATCGTCACCGGTAAACACACAGGGCGAACACGCCGCATTTGAACCCGTTGCCGTATTCGGCTGAGGATCTTTATAGTAAATACCGGTTACCAGATCTCCCGCATTGGCACTGTTATCAACCATCATCGCAGCCTGACTGCCAACCAGCACCGAACCGTTGCCAGACAAAAGCCCTTTAGCCTTGTCATTGTTGGTAAACGCCACTGCCACCGCTGCCCCTGCGGGCGCAACAGTGCCATTGCCGGTAGGGTCAGGCGCTTTAACAGCCTCATTCAGTGATAAATCAGTACTACCCGGTTCCAGCTCCGGGTCCGACGCAGGAATAGAACTGGCGCTGTCGGAGGCCGCGTCCGTCTCTGAGCCGAAATCGCTTTCGACAACCGGATTACTCTCGCTCCCCTGAATAGCCTCCTGCTCTCCGGAAGAGGCTGCAGAATTAGACGGCTCTTTATTTCTTAACACATAATCGCCGGTCTGCCCCGTCGCTTTACCTTTCTTCAGAGAACCGTTACTGCCCCACCAGGCGCCTTCACCGGCATTAACCACAATACTTCTCTTCGAATTCGCCACATCGATGGCCCCATCGATGGTTTCGCAATAGATACCGTCTTTGATGTATTCAACGCCGTAATGAGTTCCCCTGATACCGATAGTGGCAACCGTCGTCTCGAGACGATAGTTTTCTTTGTTCCCCTTGCCAATCTGTCCGGAAATGGTACGCATGCCTCCTTTAAGCAACTGGAAGATTGCTTTACCCTCTTCCGGTTGTTGCTGCGTAAAACGGTATTCTGCGATACGAAATTCCGAACCAGGTTTTAGCGCAAACCGCGAACCATCGCTGAAGCGCAACTGCAACCGGCCTTTTGATCCGGTTCGCAGCACCTCATTCTGATACACCTCGGATTGCCTTTTCAGCACCCGTTCAGTGCCATCAGGCGCGGCCGCGACGTTCTCACCAAAACTAAGAATGACGCTGGCAACGGCCTCAGCCGCATACGCTCCGCCGGAGAAAAGGAGTATTACTAAGGAAAAAAGCAGAGATCTCATATCTTACCTCACTGGAAGCTATAGCGCAGACCCAGCAGCGTTTGCTGACGGTCATACTCATATAGCTCAATGTTGGAATCCGCATGGTTTGTACTGAAATTAGCCAATACAGTCCAGTTTTGTTCTAGTGCCCACTCGAGATTAATATTCATGATGGCGAAATGGTCCTCGCGGCGCACGCCATAAAGCCAGTCATTCCCTTTATATCGGCTGGACTGGTAGGTAATAACAGGCGTCAGGGTCAGATCAGTCAGGGGTTCTAACTGAACGCCGACGTTGGACCCCCAAAACACGCGATCAATCAGGGCGTCCGCCAACACTCCCCCAGTGTCAGGTTTTTCCTGCCCGGCAAATAGCCCGGCAAACCACAGAGGGTTCCAGTCACCGGTTGTTTTCATCAGGTAACTTCCGCCCAGATGATACTGGGTCGCATCCTTCCAGTTGTCCTGAGCATAATCAAGCAGACTGATACCACCATATAAACTGAACTGAGACAGGCTATCAGGTGAATGCGTCCAGCTGGCATTAATCCCCAGCAGGTCACGATAACGCTCACCATCACGACTGAAAAATTGCAGCTCTGAACCAAAACGAAAGCGATCCCGGTTTTCGATCCAGGTATGTCCACCAGCCACTGACAGGGTTCGGTAATCCTGCCCGGTTTCACTATCATAATAACGAAAATTGCCGTTCAGGCTGAAATCAAGCAGCCGGTCAGCCGCGTACTGATGCTCAATAGTTGTACCCATCCGCACACGGCTAAACTGATCGCCCCGGCCCAGAGCATCACTGGTCAGTGTGACCAACTGAGCCTGCGACTCGGGTGCCGAGTTAATATTGCTGTCAAAACCGCGCCAGATCTCAACAAAACTTTTTACCCGGGTGGCAGGAAATGACTGCCTTTTGCCGATAAGGTCGAGATACTGGACTATGCGGATACGGACATTATCCGGGGGATTAAGCAACAGAACGTCTTCAAACAGTTGCTGGGATTTATCAAATTGTTGTAACAGATAGTAACCCCGCGCCAGCTCTAGCCTGACCAGAGGGTTTTCCGGGTCGGTGAATGCCACCCTTTCAAGCGCAAATACCCCTTCGCTGATATTACCACTATCAATCGCCGCAACACCGTATTGAAAGTCGAACTCAGGATCTCCCTCATAACGCTGCAGATAAGTCGATGCAAGATGATAAGCCTCGTTGAAACGACCAGCATCCAATAACTGCCTGATAAGCTGTGTCCCATTATCTGAAGCATGGCTATAAGTAGAGAACAGGGCTGTGAACAGTATGCCTGTCAGCTTATTCAAAATAACCTCTCCGGAAAGTCCATTGACTTAGCTCAATTAATACAAAACATTATTGTATTCCCACTACACTCTTTTAACTATATAAAAAAAGGCGAACACATTAACGCTGTTTGTGCTGGTTTTGGGTAATCAATGTAAAATTATGTTGTGTGGTTGGGGTTTTTCCAGCACGACCTGGCTGGTTTTGATCTACTGTTATAGAACCGTACAAAAAATCAGAAGCGAGATACAGTGCCTCAGACCTCAGACAAAGCACCCTATTCTCCCTGTATTCGTAACTGCTGTTTAGATGATCAGGATATCTGTTTGGGCTGCAACCGCAGCCTGAGTGAAATTCTGGCGTGGCATCAGTCAACAGAGCGTCAGAAAAGGGAGATTCTGCTATTGTGTCGTCGCCGGGAAGCAGAGAGAAGACGAGCCAGCAATAAATTATTACGCCGCCATTAGCTGTTCAATCTTGTTACGTATGTCGGCATATCGCATCTTTTCGCAACTGCCAAAGCCACTCAATTGACGTACCTTGTTGCGGGTAAATAACGGCACACTGATTCCTGCCAGAAAGCGGCACAAGGTATCCTGTGTAACGGAGGTCGTAAGATGTTGCCGCAAAGCAGTAAGGTCGCTGATCAGCCGTTCATCTGACGGCCATTCAGGCAGGGCAGAGTATGCAAGCCTGACCGACTGTCCCCGACAGGAAGAGCAGTGACCACAATGTTCTGCACATTGATGATCATCAAAATAGATCGACAGATTTCGGCTAAGACAACTTTCCTGCTCAAAAAAACAGACTAACGCCGCGATCCGGGCGATCTCCGAACGCTCTTTCTGGATGAAATAATCATACAATCGCTGACCCAGGGAAGCATCTGTCAGGGCCTCATGATTAACCTGAAAAACCTCGGTCACTTTCTTTGTTTCCAGCTCGATCAGCCCCTGTTCCTGCAGATAGTCCAGTGCGGCAACCACCCGTTTGCGGTCACAACTGTAGGCCTGATATAACGCATCGAACGCCAGCGTCCCCCAGATTCGCTTAAACTGAGTGTTGGCAAAAATTGCTGACAGGAATGTTTGCCGCTCACCACTAAAGCGTTGCAGAATCTGATTTTCAGGTAGCAACAACTTATATTTAAAATCGGCAAAATAAGCGTACAACGGTTGCAACACACCAGAAAGTTCAAGCTGCACCAGCAGGGTTTTCATCGGTAGTTGACGGATATTGCTGGCCGTCGACAAACCATGCAGTTGCAACTCCCACTGGCCCTGCTGAGATTCAGTGCGAATATTTTCCAGAACATATTCGATGCCATTCAGTTCCGGTGTATCGCCATAAACAAAGTTTTCGACGGTATTCAGACTATCCAGATTTGCCAGGGTGATACAGTTGGACGGCAGGCCATCGCGTCCGGCCCGACCGATCTCCTGACTATAGTTTTCTATCGACTTGGGCAGATCGTAATGAATCACAAAGCGAATATCACTTTTATCAATTCCCATACCAAAGGCAATCGTCGCTACCACTACGTCCACCCGGCCCGACATGAAATCAGCCTGAATCTGTTGCCGTTTCGAATCTTCAAAGCCCGCATGATAAGCAGCCGCACGAACCCCCTGACTCAGCAGAAAACCGGCCACCTTTTCGGCGCTGTGCTGTAAGGTTACATAGACGATCCCGGCGCCCTGCTGCTGGGAAATCAGCTGAATCAGGCGGCCATTTTTTTCTGCCGTAGAAACCGATTCAACAGTAAGATCGAGGTTGGCGCGGTAGAACCCCGTCTGCACAATATGCGACTCCTCAATGCTGAACTTACTGGCCATATCCAGCTTAACCTGCCGGGTAGCAGTCGCCGTGAGCAACAAGACCAGAGGGATATTAAGTTGCTGCCGATACACAGGAAGTTTGAGATAGTCGGGACGAAAATTATGCCCCCACTCAGAGATACAGTGAGCTTCATCCACCACCAGCATTGACACCGGGACCGATTGAATGAACTCGCGAAAACGTTCATTCTTAAAACGCTCGACCGATACCATCAGGATTTTCGTCGTGCCGCTGCGTATGTTACTCATCACCTCCCGGCTCTGATCAGGCGTCAGCGTTGAATCGATACTGGCGGCGGGAATCCCCTTTTTCGCCAGAAACTCAAGCTGATCCTTCATCAGTGCCAGTAGCGGTGACACCACCAGCGTCAGATGGGGTAACTGAGTCGCGGTTAACTGATAGCAAAGGGATTTACCGGAGCCGGTGGGAAAGATCGCCAGCGAGGAGTGTCCCTGCAGTAGCTGAGTCACCGTTTGTTGCTGACCCGGACGAAACCGCTCAAAGCCAAAAAATTGTTTAAGTGACGAGTGCAGATCGACTGAAGTAGGCACGACTGGCATAGATATCCTGGTATTCGCTATTCCTGATAGGTCTGACAGTATAAGTGGATAGGTCTGTTGAGTCTTGACCTTCCGGCAAACAACCGCTGAGTGTTTGCCGTCTTTTATCACGAGTTAACGATGTACCGTTCAGCACTAATGACAGAAGCGTCGATACTGTCCCGGAGATGAAGCTGAATGGCGCATCAGCTATCGCCAAAAACCTTAATGAAGCTGAACCTGCACCATCGAGCCGGTTTCACCCGGGTCGGGGAGATCATGATCCAGTATTGGTGAAAATGATAACAGTGTTTTTTAATCTGGCGCTCTGAGCATCTCAATCACGGTAATATCAAACTCATTCTGTCCATGACTGTATACACTGCTGCGCTGTTCAACGAATCCATAAGATTGATAAAAGCCCACGGCGTTGAGTGTTGACTCAACCTTTATCGGTAATCCTGGACGCGCCGATTTTTCTATACCCAGATTAATCAGCGCGTTGCCAACACCTTTACCTGCAACGGCGGGATCAACAAACAGCGCGACAATCTCCCCCTCGAGTACATGCAAAAAACCCACGACTCCGGTGTCCGACTCAGCAACCCAGAGCGATCTGTTCATCACCTGGTCTGCTCTTGATTCAGCAGTTTTTGATAGCCGCCAACGGGCGATAATTTCCGCGGGGTAGGCTGAGGCACTCAGTTCGGTAATGGATCTGTAATAGATATCAGCAATCGTTTCTAAATCATCTTGTTTCGCTAACCTGATTGAAAAGTCCATAGAAAATACCTGCAGACCAATGATTAACTGAATTTAAAAAGTAAAAACAGGGGGCATACGCCCCCAAAAAAGAGATCCCTTCGGATCAGTGCTTACTCAGGAAGCAACCCGATACTTTGAAAAGCATAGAAGCTGCAATAGAACTGTGGAGAGTTACCGGACCAGCCAGTTCCACACCGGCCCGGGGTCATGCAAGCAAAAAGTTATATCGTCATCAGGCTGCGATCAGGCCTTCACGGGTGACAAAGTCGAGCGTGTCATCCAGTGCTTTACCCAGTTTTTCCACCATCTCATCGATCTGCGCTTCAGACACGATTAGCGGCGGACAAAAAGCCAGCGAGTTACCCGCCACTGCACGGGTAATCATGCCGTGGTTCTGACAGGCCTGCATGGCAAAATAGCCAACAGCACCGCCATCAAAACCAGCACCGGTCTTCTTGTCAGAAACCATCTCAACGGCACCAATCATACCCGCACCCCGGACTTCGCCGACCAGAGGATGATCTCTGAATTCGCCCAGACGCTTCTGCATGTACTCACCCACCTTAGCGGCATGAGCAAAGATATTATCGCGCTCGTAAATTTCCAGGGTTTTCAGTGATACGGCGGCAGCAACCGGGTGGCCTGAGTAAGTATAGCCATGCCCAAATACACCCACTTTCGTACTTGGCTCAATCATCGCTTCGTACATATCACCACGAATCACAGAGGCACTGATCGGCATATAAGCAGACGACAACTGCTTCGCCATTGTCATCATCGCTGGCTTCTCGATGCCCACGGTGGTGCAACCAAAATCGTTTCCGGTACGGCCAAAGCCAGTAATAACTTCATCGGCCCAGAAGAGGATGTCATACTTGTTCAGCACCGCCTGTACTTTTTCATAGTAACCAGCAGGCGGAACAATAACGCCACTGGCACCCGTAATAGGCTCAGCAATAAAGGCGGCAATAGTATCGGCGCCCTCTTTCAGAATCAGTTGCTCCAGATTGTTAACGATACGATCAACAAACTGCGTTTCAGACTCACCCGGCAAGGCGCCACGGAAATAATGAGGCGCATCGGTACGCAAAATACCCAGTGCCTCAAATGGCAGATCAAAGTTAGTGTGATTAGGCGGCAGACCCGTCAGACACGCAGACGCAACGGTTACCCCATGGTAAGAACGCTCGCGGGCGATGATCTTGAACTTTTCTGGCTTACCAATCGCGTTATAGTAATAACGCAGCATCTTCACATGGCTATCGTTTGCATCGCTACCCGAGTTACCAAAGAACACCTTTGCGTTCTCAACCGGCACCATCGCCGTCAGCTTCTCCGCCAGATCCATACCCACCTGGTGTGTTTTACCACCAAACATGTGGGAATAAGACAGCTTACCCATCTGCTCGGCAGCTGTATCGATCAGTTCACGGTTGTTATACCCCAGTGATGTACACCACAATCCCGCCAGGCCTTCCAGATACTGGTTACCTTCGTTATCGTAAACATAAGCACCGTCACCCCGTTCAATCGTCAGGGTTTCAGTCGCTTTAAGGTTAGTTGTTGGGTAGATAATATTGCTCATAACGCTTCTCCACGGCTTGCAGCTTAACGCTGCAGTGCGCCAAAACAGATATACTTTGTTTCCAGATAGTCATCCAATCCGTATTTAGAACCTTCGCGACCCTGACCCGACTCTTTCACACCACCAAAGGGAATCACTTCCGAACTGATGGCGGTTTCATTCACGCCGACCATGCCATATTCGATCGCTTCTGATACGCGCCAGCTACGTCCCATACTCTCGGTATAGAGATAGGCCGCCAGACCAAACTCCGTATCGTTAGCCATGCGTACTGCCTCTTCCTCAGTACTGAACTTAAATACCGGCGCAACAGGCCCGAAAATCTCTTCGCGGAAGACACGCATTGAATCGTTCACATTCGTCAGTACGGTTGGCTGGTAGAAACACGCGCCCTGCTCACCCGGCTGACCACCGATAACAACGGTGGCACCTTCCGCAACCGCATTCTGCACCTTAGCATCGATCTCTTTCGCCGCCTTCTCTGTAATGACCGGGCCATGGGTGGTGCTGGCATCGAAACCGTTGCCCACACGGAACTCGCTCACCGCTGCGGCAAACTTTTCAACGAAGGCATCATAGATACCTTCCTGAACCAATAAACGGTTAGCACAGATGCAGGTCTGTCCGGAGTTACGGTATTTCGCGGCGAGTGCACCCGCAACGGCGAGATCCAGATCGGCATCATCAAAAATAATCACCGGGGCATTACCACCCAGTTCCATCGAGGTGCGCTTAACCGTATCCGCACACTGCTTCATCAGCAGTTTGCCGATCGGCGTAGAGCCAGTGAAGGTAACCTTTTTAACCGTCGGGTTAGAGGTCATCTCGCCACCAATCGCGGGCGCATCACTGCCAGGGACAACACTAAACAAGCCAGCGGGCAAGCCAGCACGCTGGGCCAGTTCTGCCAGCGCCAGTGCAGACAGGGGCGTTTCTGCTGCAGGCTTCAATACAATGGCACAACCCACCGCTAATGCCGGTGCGGCTTTACGGGTGATCATCGCATTGGGAAAATTCCAGGGCGTAATGGCCGCTACGACTCCGACGGGCTGCTTAACCACAACACCGCGGCGATCAGTTTGCGGCGTTGGGATAACGTCGCCGTATACCCGTTTGCCCTCTTCGGCAAACCACTTAATAAATGACGCTCCGTAGCCTATTTCGCCCCGGGACTCTGCCAGGGTTTTACCCTGTTCTGCGGTCATGATGATCGCCAGATCTTCGCTATTCTCAATGATAAGCTGGTGCCATTTTTCCAGCACTTCACTGCGACTCTTCGCTGGCAGTGCTTTCCACTCCGGCATCGCCCGCTCTGCTGCTGCAATAGCCCGACGGGTCTCAGCAGCACCAACACTGGCGACATCAGCCAGCTGCTCACCGGTGGCAGGGTCAGTTACGGCAAAAGTTTCACCATGGTCACCATCCACCCACTGGCCATCAATAAACGCCTGTGTTTTGAGTAATGATGGATCGTTAAGTTGTATTATCATTATCTGTCTCCGGCATCCAGTCGCTTAGACGACTGCGTTATGGATCTATTTATAGATCGACAAATCTTTTGCTTATATAATTATTTATAAATATATACATTTACATATACAAATATAAAAATGCTTTTCTAATAGTACATACGGGTAGGTACATACAATGGGACGCAGAAAATCCGCGATCTCCGGACAGCTGGCGGATATGGATATTCGCCTGCTGAAAGTTTTTAAGTCCGTTGTCGAGTGTGGCGGCTTTACTCCAGCGGAGATCCACCTCAATCTCGCCAACTCAACTATCTCCAACTACATCTCTGATCTGGAAAAACGGCTGGATATGCGCTTATGTGAGCGGGGCCGGGCGGGATTTTCCCTCACAGAACAGGGCCAGACAGTCTATAACGCGACTCTGGAGCTGCTCAGTGCCCTGGACCAGTTCAGAAATACAATTAATCAAAGTCATACCCGTATCCTGGGCAACCTGCATCTGGGATTTGCCGAGCACATGCTGGGGGCGCATAACTCATCCATTCTGCAAGCGCTCAACCAGTTTTCGATCAAAGCCCCCGAGGTAAAGATTCAGATCAGCACCATGAGCTCTGACGATGTCGTCTCGGCGCTACTCAACCAGCAGGTTGATATCGGTATCACCGTCACCAGCCAGCCATACCCCGAATTGAAAAACATGAAGTTATTCGATGAGGAGATGCTGCTGTATTGCGCCCAGAGCCACCCTCTGTTTGAGAAAAGTGACATCCGGGCAGAAGAGCTTCGTCAGTACCGGTTTGTCGAGTCGCCAAGACTGATGCCTGGACGAGAGGTTCATCCGGATATGCTGCTCTGGAATAAACAGGCCAGGGCCCATCACCAGGAAGCCCGAGCCACACTGATTCTGAGTGGCCACTACCTGGGCTTCCTGCCCAGTCATCTGGTCAGTAGCTGGGGACTGGAGCAAGACCTTCGTCCCCTGCTAACTGAGCCCTACGGCTATACCAACACCTTCAGAGCCCTGTGGCGCGACCGGCAACACAACAAACTCATTATTCAGTTATTCACGGAGTGTCTGGCCGATCAGCTGTCTGATTCATCGCAACGCACGATAAACACCGAACAGGGAGCGTGACGCACAACCCGCTCGGCATTTGAACCGATGAAATAACTGCGGATACCCGGCTTACGGGCCATCATCACAATGACATCCGAACCCAGTTGTTCAGCGGTTTCCAGAATCTGATCATGGGCGGTACCATCCCGGTAGATGGTATTCACCGTCGTATTCGCTGGCAGATCACCCAACAGCGCTTCCATCTCTTTAAGGGCCTCCTTGCGGTGGCCCTCATGAAGCGCACGGTCAAACTGAGGATCGCCCGCGCCATGAACAAAACTCTGATCGACATACAACAGATTAACCTGCGCCGGATTACCCGCCGCTAATGCCGTTGCGATCTGAGCCAGATCCACCACCTGCTCTTTATGGGACAGATCCAGTGGGATAAGAATATTGCTGTACATAGTTTACTCCTCAGCCCATCACCAGATTCGGTAGCCAGAGCACGATCTCAGGAAACACCATGCAGAGAATCAGCACCGTCAGATTAAGCAGAATAAATGGGGTTACTGACTTATAGATCTCTGACATACCGATGCCCGCCGGAGCAATCCCTTTAAGATAGAAGAGCGCAAAGCCGTAAGGTGGTGTCTGCACCGCAATCAGAATATTCAGAATCATCAAGACACCGAACCAGATCGGGTCATAGCCCAGCGACACCGCAATAGGCGTAAACAGCGGCGCGCACATCAACACGATAATGAATTCATCAATAATGAACCCCAGCATCAGCATAATCAGCTGGAACATAATGATGATCATAATCGGCGGCAGATCCAGCTGACCGGTAAAGTCCGCCACCATACTCTGAACCCCCATCAGCAGATGGAAGTTGCTGAAAACGGACGCCCCAAAGATGATCCACATCGCTACACTCACCAGTGCACCGGTCTGGAATCCAGACTGCAGGAACATGTCCACCTTAAAGCGTTTAAACACGATCGCCAGAACAATGGCGCCCACAACACCGATCGCACCGGATTCTGTGGGCGTGGCGATACCGGTAACAATACTGCCCAGCACCGCAACAATCAGCAGCATCGAGAACAGACCATCACGGGCGATGCGGAATTTCTCTTTGCCTTCCAGTTTGACGATATCTTTGTTGTCCATATCCCGGGGCGCACGCTCGGGGAACAACCAGCAGCTGATCGCCACATAAAGCACCATCATCACAACGGTAAGCAGAGCCGGCATCATCGCGCCCAGAAACATCCGTCCGACGGAGTTCTGGGTAGAGGCCGCAAACATGATCATCGGGATACTGGGGGGAATCAGAATACCCAGTCCACCACCGGCCATAATGACACCCAGTGCCAGTCGTTTATTATAACCCCGTTCCAGCATTGGCCGCAGCGCAATACTTCCGGAAGTCATGATACCCGCGCCGATAATACCCACCATCGCGCCAATCATTGAACACACGCCAATAACACTGATCGCCAGCGAACCACGCACCCGGCCAATCAGCATCTGACTGAAATTAAACATCGCATCACCGATGCCAGATTTAGTCAGCAACTGACCCATATAGATATACAGTGGGATCGCTAACAGAATAAAGCTGAAGTAAGTAGACTCCAGGGTGGTTGGAATAACGTTGAATATGCCATCGCCCCAGGTCATATAGCCCACCGCCATAGCGATGCCACCCAGCGCCAGACCCACCTGGGCGCCCAGGGCAAAAAATACCAGAATACAGAGTAGAAGAACTACGGTTAACAGCTCAATTCCCATCACTGTTCTCCTCAATAAGTGCGTGACCGGTCACCAGAAAATACAGTTCGGCCAACATATCTCGTGCCAGTTGTGCAATAAACAAACCAGCGGCAATGATCATCATGATCCAGAAATGGAACATGGGAGGGGCCCACTCACTCTGACGACGGTAATCAAACTCAATCGCTTCTTCATACTTGCCGATACTCATCATGACGATGATGACCAGAAAGAAGATACCCAGTGAGAAAGAGATTAGATTGAATACACAACGGGTGCGGTGAGAGACCTTAAGATAAAGAATGTCTACATTAATATGTGCACGCTTCTGCTGCGCATAGGCGCCACCCAGAGCGGCAAGATAGCCAAACATAAACAGCGACAGATCGAACGCCCAGATGGTCGGCTGACCCAACACATAGCGGGAGAACACCTCAAATGCGACCACCAGTGCCAAAACCGGCATAATAAGTGCTGCAGCGCGGCCCGCCTGACGCACCACCCAATCGATAGACACACAGATATTTGTCAGTATTGTTTTAAGCATAGAAGTACCTGCAACAAAAAAAGGGGCACGACAGCACCCCTTTTAGCTTATTCAAAATGCTTACTTGCTGTTAGCGCGCAGGATATCAATCAGCTCTTTGCTGTACTTATCCCCTGCCGCATATTCGTCCCACAGACCGGCACCGGCTTCTGCCCATGCTTTCTTATCAGCTTCGCTTGGTTCCGGGCTCCACTTAAGGCCTTTCGCTTCCATCTCAGCAACCGCTTCTGCTTCCCACTTCTTAGACAGACGCAGCTGATCGGCAGCGTGCTGCTCAGTTGCCTTACGGACAACAGCCTGCAGATCTTCAGGCAGTTTCTTCCAGGCACTGCGGTTAACAACGATTGGCAGCACCTGAGCACCCGCCAGCGGCAGTGGATACATATATTTCGCCACTTCAACATGGTTACCATCGCGGTGGTCGATCATGTTACTACCGATAGAACCGTCGATGACGCCAGTCGCCAGTGAGGTATAGATCTCACTCCAGGACAGGGAAACAGGTGAAGCGCCCAGGTTACGCAGGAACTTACCGTAGGCACCCGGTGCACGGATCTTCAGACCTTTGAAGTCTTCAACCGAGTTGATAGGCTCTTTTGTCAGCACATAGACCGGTGGCTGAATGTAAGGCTCAAGCCAGACAAGACCTTGTGAACCATAGGCTTTAGTCAGGACTTTATCCCAGCCTTTCTCATGAAACAGGGATTGCAGTTCAGCGGGATCATCAGTACCACCCGGCAGACCGATCTCCACAACACCCGCAGGCAGTTCACCGGCATGCATTGACTGGAAAGGAGCACCCATCGTTACCAGACCGGATTTAACCGCGCCCAACAAACCACTGGTGCCCACACCTTCGCCAGAATAGAGAACCTGAACCTTGATACGGCCTTCTGAACCGGTTTCAATGTTTTTTGCCAGACTCTCGTAAACTTCACCAAAAGCAGTACCACGACCATACAGGTTGCTGAAACGCCAGTTGTACTCTGCTGCAGAAACATCAGCAGCCAGCGTGGTCAGGCCCAGCGTCACTGCTAAAGCAGAAGTGGACAGCTTTTTCTTAAGGTTTTTAATCATACTTTACCCTGTCATTTTTAGTATTTATATATAGCGGTTTAAACTCTCTGTAGCCTTATCCTTACAAATTACAGAAAGAGGATAAATCACAAAGAATCCACCCAAACGTTTAACTTTCTTTACGTAAGCACCGACATTAGGTATAAGAAAACAAACGGTTTCCCCGTCGCGAATGAATAACTTTAAGGGTAGTTTTAATGACAAAGTTTGCACTGGGTCAGCTGGGCGATATTGAAATAAAACAGCTTAAGATATTCAAAGCCGTTGTTGAGTCCGGCGGATTTTCTGCTGCCGAAACCGAGCTGAATATCAGCCGCCCCACCATCAGCAACCATATTGCCGCCCTCGAAGACCGCCTCAATGTTAATCTGTGCAAACGGGGACGAGCTGGCTTTTCCCTGACCCCTGAAGGCAAGGTCGTCTATGAGCAGACCTCGCAACTACTCAACCGCCTTGAGCAGTTCCGCAGTACCATTAATAACCTGGGCGACAGCCCGGCGGGAAAACTCAGAATTGCCCTGAGCGACACCTTCAGCACCGATGCCCGGTTCCGGCTACCGGAGATCTTTCGCCATTTTTATCAGCAAGCGCCCGATGTCGAACTTCAGGTGGAAGTTGATCATATGAAAGTGATGGAAAAGATGGTGCTGAATAATCAGCTGGACCTCGCCATGATCCCCTATCACCGGAAGTTTGAAGGACTCAACTATATCCACCTGTTTACCGATGAAAACTATGTGTACTGCGGCAAAGATCACCCGCTGTTTGATCTCCCACCCGAGCAGATCACCGATAAGCTGATCAATAGCTACAAACTGGTTCATGCGGGGCTCAAACCCCACGAGGAGATCTATCACCAGCTGGCGCAGATGAATCTGTCCGCCTCTTCTTATCACTACGAATCCCGGATAGCGATGCTGCTGTCGGGCTGTTATATCAGTTTTTTACCGGCTGAAGTGGCCCGCCCCTACGTCGATCAGGGGTTGTTAAAACCGGTCGCCCAAGAGATTAAGAATTTCCGTCTGGGTGTGGCGGTTATCTCCAAAAAATCAGCGCAACCCAACCGGGCCCGGGATATGTTCCTGCATTCCATCAGAATGATTCACAAAGATTCGGAAAATGCTCCGCCCTACTGATTATCAGGCTCAGCCTTTATTGAGCTGTATGCCCATGTAATCCGATCTATCCCCTCATAGGTATATCTCCTGTTTCAGGTAACTATTATCGTAGAACCCTAATCAAAGCTGCGGACCTCACCTTTATGTCCCGGCACATATCAGCAATACCCGGGTCGGGTCGTTATACAGGGTTCTTTTATGGCAGTTCCATCGCACACCACGTCATACTATGCCGCTTCCGCCAATGATAAATCGTTGCGCGCGCCCTTAAGCGAGCATATCACTGCCGACATTTGTATCATCGGTGCGGGTTACACCGGCATGTCATCAGCACTGCACCTTGCCGAACAGGGCTTCAGGGTTATCGTGCTGGAAGCCAGTCGTATCGGTTTTGGTGCTTCAGGCCGTAATGGCGGTCAGATCGTTCACAGCTACAGCCGTGACATCGACTTTATTGAAAAGCATTACGGACAACATACCGGCACCGAGATGGGCAAAATGGCCTTTGAAGGTGGCAAAATTATTCGCCGCTTTGTCGATCAGTTCAACATAGATTGTGACCTGAAAGAGGGTGGCATCTTTGCCGCCTGCAACAGCAAACAGCTGCATGAGATGGAGCAGAAAAAAGCGTTGTGGGAAGCCCATGGGCATACCCAGCTGGAGATGTTGTCTGCCAGCACGATTCAGAACCACGTCGGCTCCACGCGCTATAAAGGCGGTTTGCTGGACAAGAGTGGCGGCCATTTTCACCCCCTCAACCTGGTGTTAGGTGAAGCCGCTGCGGTTGAACGCCTGGGAGGAGTTATCTATGAAGACTCTGCCGTTACCCGGGTTGAGGAAGGCGCTAAAGCGATTATCCATACGGCCAGAGGGTCGGTCACTGCCGACTTCGTTATTGTCGCGGGTAATGCTTATCTGGGAGGGCTGATCCCTAAGCTGGAACAGAAAGCGATGCCCTGCGGCACTCAGGTGATTACCACCGCGCCGCTGAGTGAAGCGCAGCAGAAAGCGCTGTTACCACAGGATAACTGTGTCGAAGACTGTAACTATCTGCTGGATTACTTCCGTCTCTCTGGCGATGGCCGTCTGATCTATGGTGGCGGCGTGACCTATGGTGCCCGCGAGCCGGACAAAATCGAATCCCTGATCGTACCGAACATGCTGAAAACCTTCCCCGAGCTGAAAGGCGTTAAGGTGGATTACGCCTGGACCGGTAACTTCCTGCTGACACTGATGCGGCTGCCGCAGTTTGGCCGTATCGGTCACAACATCTATTACGCTCAGGGATACAGCGGCCACGGTGTTACCAGTTCTCACCTGGCAGGAAAAGTACTCAGCGATGCCATTCAGGGCCAGGCAGAACGGTTTGATGTCTTTGCCGGATTGCCGCAATACCCCTTCCCCGGCGGACGAACCTTCCGCATCCCCTATACCGCCATGGGCGCCTGGTATTACACCCTGCGCGACAAACTCGGAATATGACCCCGATTTAAACCGTTATAAAGGGCGCTGACTGACATAAGCAGCGCCAGCCATACAGTTTAATTTAACAGCAAACATTCAGTTCTTCCTGCAACCTTCTGGACCAACTCTCAGTAAACGGACTGAATAACAATACTGATAACGATAACAAAGGTGCTAAATGAGTACGGAAATCGCCCAGGCTAAAAGCCTCAGTAACATCAGCGGCGTAAGCCAGGAAGCGACTAACAGCCCACTAAAATGGCTGCTCTTCTATGGCGCTATTATGGCATTTTTTGCCTACCTTTCGACGCAGCATATCGAAGGTGAATCCTATGGCTTTTACAGCCTCCTGCCTGCACTCCTGATTCTGTTTGTCGCCGTTATTACCAAAAAACCACTGGAATCTATTTTTGCCGGTATCATTGCCGGTCTGTTACTACTTGACCCGACCAATGTTGTCAGCGGCCTTGGCGATCTGTCGATGTCCGTCGTCATGGATGAAACCATCGCCTGGATCGTCCTGGTCTGCGGGATGATGGGCGGTCTGATCAATATGCTGGAGCGCGGTGGCAGCGTTCTCAGCTTTGGCGAAATGCTGGCCAAACGGATTAAAACCAAACGCGGCACGATGCTCACCACCTGTGTACTCGGCATCATGGTCTTCATCGATGACTATCTGAACTCACTGGCGGTGTCTGCATCAATGAAGACACTGACCGATCGCTATAAAATCTCCCGGGAAAAACTGGCTTTTCTGGTGGATTCAACCGCAGCCCCGGTCTGTATTCTGGTGCCGGTTTCCACCTGGGCGGTTTATTTTGCGGCGTTGTTAGAAGAGAACGGTGCAGCCACCGAAGGCAAAGGGATGTCCCTCTATATTGAGTCTATCCCTTATATGATGTACGGCTGGGTTGCTTTGCTGGTTGTATTTCTGGTGGCGGCGGGCATTCTGGGGGATTTCGGAGCGATGAAGCAAGCGGAGCTGCGTGCCCAGGCCGGCCAACCGGTCCCTGAAGATATCCAGCAGGATGGCTTTGACACCTCAGCGATGAAGAAAACAGCCCCAATGGTGGGACTGATCAACTTCCTGCTGCCAATGGCCGTACTGGTTGCCGCCAGTGTTTACTATGAGATCGATCTGTTGCTGGGTGCGTTGGTGGCATCGATGTTCACCATGGTACTCTACTTCCTGCAACGCCTGCTGACCTTCAGCCAGCTCGTGGACTCAATGCTCGACGGTTTTAAAGTGATGCTGCACCCTATCGCCGTGGTCTGCGCCGGTTTCATGGTAAAAGAGATCAACGATCAGCTGGGTATGACACCCTACATCATCGACTCGATGACGCCTTATCTGTCAAAAGAGATGTTGCCCGCGCTGGTCTTTGCCTCAATGGCCGCGGTGGTATTTGCGACCGGGTCAAGCTGGGGCGTCTTTGTTGTTTCACTGCCGATTGTTATCCCGATGGCAATCAGCCTGGATATGTCCATGCCACTAACCGTCGGAGCGTTGCTATCCGCGTCAGCATTTGGCAGCCATGCCTGTTTTTTCAGTGATTCCACGGTATTATCGTCGCAGGGATCTGGCTGTACGCCGATGCAACACGCACTCACGCAGATCCCCTATGCGCTGATCGCGGCAGCCATTGCATTTGTTTCACTGCTGGTCCTCGGTTTCGTGACCAGCTAAGCGCGCTTATCTCATTGCGGCAAAAAACGACAATGGAGGCTCCGCCTCCATTTTGCATTATCTAAAGGACCCACCATGCTTATCAAATCTTCACGGACAGCAGTCATTCTATTGCTATTGGTAAGCTTGATCTGGGGGGCAGAATTTACGCTGATCGATATCGCCATCGACACCATCCCCACCCATACATTTAATGCCATTCGTTTTCTGTTAGCAGGTGTCTCACTGATCCCACTGCTGTGGTTCAAACGCCATCAGCTACAAGGCATCCGCTGGCTACCCTTATGCGGTGCCTGCGCTTTGCTGGGCTTTCTGCTGTTTATCAGTTTCTACACTCAAACCGAAGGGATGCATTACACCAGCGTATCCAATGCCGGCTTTATCACAGGCCTTGCCGTCCCGCTGGTGCCGTTGCTGGGTTTCCTGCTGTTCCGAACCCGGGCGCCCATCGCCATCTGGATCGGTATGATAGTCGCCACTGCCGGGCTCTATCTGCTAACCGTCGGCGACAAGCTGGAGTTTAACTATGGAGATACAATGGTCATGGTCTGTGCATTTGGCTTTGCCATTCATATCCTGCTGACAGGCCGCTTTGTCGACTCATTCCCGGTTGTGCCAATGAGCATTCTGCAACTGCTCACGGTAGCGCTGTACAGCTCGATAGCCGTAATGCTCAGCCCTGATCCGGCCTTTTATCATCCGGGTTCAACACCGCTCAGCTGGCAGGATCTTGCCATGAAGCCCATTGTTCTCAGTGCGATTCTGATCGCCGGCGTTTTTGGAACAGCCTATGCCTACTGGGCCCAGTCTGCCTGCCAGCAACGACTGGAATCCCATAAAGTCGCCCTGATTTTTGCTACCGAACCGGTGTTTGCCTGTATCACTGCCTGGCTGGTTCTGGGTGAAAACCTGGGAACTCTGGGGCTGACTGGCGCAGGCATGATTATCGCAGCGATGCTGATTTCTGAACTGGGGGATCGTAAACGCGAAGTGAAACTTGAACCTCTGGATCAGACCACCGCCGCCGTGGATTAATCAGATAACCAACCAGGCTGATCAACCGGCCTATTCAGCTTTTGTCGGCACACATCTGATCCAGATGGCTGATCTCCCGACTCATCTCCCGGGTGATATTGATCAGGAAGATCATAAACATCTCTGGGTACTGTTCGCAGAGCTTATGAAACAGCGCAGAACTGATTTCCAGCAAGTGACCTGCATCTTCCATAATGGCATCACCGCGACGCTGATGCAGCCCGATCATACCGACGAAGCCAATCTGCTCTCCGGGCTTATATAAGCGTAAAGGGACAAGCTCGCCATCATTCTTGCGATGCTGGTAAAAGCGCACTGAACCATCAATGATGATAAAGAACTGATCTGAGCTGTCACCAAGCTTAAACAGCGGGTCACCCACCTCGCCTCGGTAAAGCGTTCCCTGTTGCAGCAGAAACTCAAGGCTCTCCTGAGATAAAGCACCAAACATCGACAGATGCTGACAAAAACCTTCCGGAAACCGGGCATCAAGCTCAGCAAATGAAATCGCCTTCATACTTTAACCATAATCAGCATTGTGATGGCAGCATTATAGAATGGAATAACCATAAGATGTGATACCCAAAAGTGAGTAGCGAGAAATTATTTCCCCTCTCAGGCCGATACCTTTCATGCCGGTACTGATCAATATAATCAGGTTACGGTCAGCAAAACCGCTTCAGCAACCTTCAGACAAAAGCTGCCGTTCAGGTCTTTCAGCTTTTTTCTGAATAAGCTTCCTAAAAAACAGAAACACTTCAAGCAATTTTTGACGTATAAATTAGTTATCCAAATGAGGAGATTTTATGAACGATTACAGCAAAGAGTTAAAAAATCTTTTCCGGCAATCAGGTTTAAAAAATGGCCGCCATAGCAGCGATAACGGTACAGATAAAAATAGAGTTATCACCGAAGGCTGCACACGGCCGGTGAGCCCTGCAGGAATCATTGATAACCTTAATTGATGCGTAACCCGATATTTTAAGCAGAGCATGCTCTGAACCGGCAGACCAGCTTAATATGATTTAACTAAACAAAAGTTCGCAACGTAAGTCCTTGAAAAATTTGTAGGAGAACGATTATGAAAACGATACAGAAGCATTTCATTAATGTTGCCGAAAAATCTCAGGTAATCAACCTGAAAAAAGGTTATCGCGTTGTAAAATCTGAATACAACCCGAACAACCATACCGTGAATATCTGGGTAGAAGTCCCATTAATGGCCGATATTCCAAACCTGAAAACAGCGTTTGTCGTTAAGAAAACAAACGAAGTCGTACCAGCGGATTATGTCTATGTCAGCACCACGGTGGATAGCGCCAGGGACCTGTCCTATCACCTGTTTGAGGCTCCTGCGCTTGAAACCGAAAAATGCACAGAGTGGGCCGCATAAATTAAAGCGATAGGAAAAGGCCTCAATCATTATTAAATGATTGAGGCCTTTTATCGTCTCAATTGTACTCTTTCACTCTTTCGATCAGTGATTAATAGATGTCTCTATAATCTCATTAACAATGGGATTAATCACACCGCTATGACGATAAACGGCATATAGATCTTCAGTCACATCACTGGTTCGACCAATAATATCGACCGAATATTGTTCACTGATTTCATCTTCGATATAGGTTGGCGCAGAAAAAATACCAACACCTGACTGACCAATCACCTTAATCAGAGCACTATCATCTATTTCAGCAAAGATATTGATATCGATACTATTATCTCTGAACCAGTCTCTTAACTTTTGCAAATATGGCGTGTTACGTCCATAACTTATAAAATCGAGTTGGCTGATAGATTGAGGGAAGTTTTTATCCAAACCTCTCGCTATACCATCCTTGCAAAAGAAAGACATCGACGTCGACCCTAAACTTTTAATAACCAGCCCCTCCAGCTCGACATCCCGGGGTAGATAATCAGTGATAATAACGTCTATTTTCTTCTGCTTGAGATCCAGTATCAATTCGCTGGCATTCGCCGTGCGACAAATCAGATGAATCTTCTGAGTCAGTGACGTGACAGGACGAATAACTTTCCAGGCAAGAATTTTATGCACCGTCGATGCGATGCCGATGGAAAAATCAATGACACGACGTTCACCCGCATTCCGAACCATCTCTTCCAGCTGACTGGTCATTTCAAATATTTTCGTTGCATACGCAAAAACCTCTTTACCAGCAGGAGATAATGAGAGGTTTCGTCCTTCGCGCTTAAAAAGCATCAGGTCAAGATTGGATTCTAAAGTAGAGATTTGAGAACTTAAGGTCTGTGGGGCAAGGTCCAGTATATCAGAAGCCCTGGTTATCGAGCCTTCCTGAGCCGTCAGCCAGAAATAGTATAGGTGTTTTAAGTTGAGCTGACGATTCACATCTCTCTCCGGAAGGCTAAACCGAGCTTACTGATCATTCACTGTGCGCATTCGGCGGCAGTTTGTGAATCAGCCAATAGCCAATGCTCATACTCAATGTGACGGCAGCCAGACCATACACATATTCAGCTGAGACTTTATCAAAATCTAATACAATCACCTTCCGGGCAATCGCCATCAGTGCGGTCGCCATCACTATCTGCACATGTATAGCATCGTCCCTGAGATATATGGTGATGTTGATGAGTATCTCGATAGCAATCAATACGGCCATAAAGGCACCAAAGGTCGCTAACATATCAGAAATGGTGAGAATGTACTTGGGCGGGGCACTCATCTTTTCATAAATAGTCCAGCCAACATCAACGACCCCCATGAGAATGACAAATACCATCAGAAAGGCGAGCAACCGAACGCAGAGTTTAACAATGCTATATAGATGCTGGATAACGGGTTCATCAACATTTGGTTTCAACGTATACACTCTCCTATGATGACTAAAGAAAATCTCAATCTATACACGATTAATAGTAACCTATGCATCGGGATAGTCAACAGTATTAAAAATGTAACAGCGTTCATTAAGACTATAAAATGAATGGAAATTATTTGTTAACTTCTTCATTATTTATCATTAAAAAAAACATTATATCAGCAGCGATACTTTAACAAATAAAACCATTATCAAAGTATTAATTTAAAATCCAGAAAATATAAAAAACCATCAAAAAACTTTTTACCATAAAGACTGTCTTGTTAAAACTATTCATCGTTATACCAGATTCATTCCCCGACAAATCGTACGAGATTAAAACAGCAACTCAGTTCAATAATAAATAATTAAAAACCTGATTGAGCGCCAACTTTTGCGCTTATGATGCGATGTAACACTATTATCAACAGCAGCACTGATACATACAGTAATACCTCTTATTGCTACTATTGCCGCACTAACTGTCACACCCAAACCACCGGCTACATCTGTCTCACCCGCATAAAACTGGCGAATCGCGGTACACCGCTATCACTGATACCGGTGTACTTATAGGTCACCATACTACCAATTGCGGGTGGATTTTTTCGTTGTTCATCGGAAAATCCACTTCCGAGTTTAAAGTGAACACCCGCTGGCGTTCTAACTAACAGTGCGCCGAGCATACCGTCATATTTCCCTTTACCAGGCTGATAACCAACAACGACGGCTTCTGCATCCTGCCACAACTTTAGCTTCAGCAGGTCTGAACTTCGCCCATGTTTATAAAGCGCATCTTCATGATGCAACATCAGCCCTTCGCCACCGTTAGCAACAACCTGCTCCAGACGGGCCATCAACACACTATCATTCGGCAATCGTTGCTGATCGACCAGCTGAATCCAGTCCTGGTCTACCTTATCGACGACACCTTTCAATTGAGTTAAACGCTGACTAAAGGTTCCTGGAAACTCAGGCAGATCAAACAACATATATTTCACCGTTCGCCACTGCTGCTGCCAAACGGCCGGATCATGACCGGGAACGGTTCTTACCAGTGCAGAGACGTCGTCAAACATCCCCCGGCCGATCCATAGTTCACCATCTAAGGGCTGCTCAGGCAGACTGGCGACAAACCATTCCGGTGTGGTGATGGGATAACCCTGACGGCTTAACAACTGTCTGCCATCCCAATAGCCCCGAACACCATCAAGCTTCTCGCTCACCCAGTAAGCAGAGACATCAGTCCCGGGTTGATAGATTGTCGCTAGTTGCAGTGCGGGTTTATCAGCAAAGCTGGCTGATGCCACGAGAAAACTGACCAGTATGATCAGACTGTTGAATGTAAAATGACGGTAACAGATAACCATTATTGTGCCCTCCCTGAGCAGCTCAATCATGCTCCATCCATGAAGCGATCGGGACTTAACTCTAGCAGAAAAACACAGGTGGGCAAAAAACAGGTGGGCAAAAAAATGCCGGTATCTGCATTCGCAGGTACCGGCTAAAACAACAAATCAAAAGTATCAAAAGTATCAAAAAATAACGCGTGTTTTGCGTTGATTAACTAGGGAAAGCGAATGAAACACCTTCACGAACACCACTGGAAGGCCAGCGCTGAGTGATTGTTTTACGCTTAGTGTAGAAACGCACCGCATCAGGACCATAAGCATGCAGATCACCAAACAGTGAACGCTTCCAGCCACCAAAGCTGTGATAAGCAACGGGGACAGGCAGAGGTACGTTAATACCCACCATGCCTACCTGAATATTGTCCGAGAAATAACGCGCCGCTTCACCGTCACGGGTAAAGATACAGGTACCATTACCATATTCGTGATCGTTGATCAGCTGCATGGCTTCCTCCATTGAGTTAGCACGAACAACCTGTAGTACCGGTCCGAAGATCTCTTGCTTGTAGCTATCCATCTCAGGAGTAACCCTGTCGATCAGCGTCGCTCCGACAAAGAAACCACCGTCAAAACCATCAACAACCGGATTGCGGCCATCAACGACAACAGTAGCACCATCAGCTTCAGCACTATCGATAAAGCCATTTACTTTCTGCTGGTGCGCACGGGTAATCACCGGACCAAAATCGTTATCGCTATCGCTGAAGGCACCGACTTTCAAAGGTTCCATCGCCTGGCGCATCTTCGCTACCAGCGTATCTGCCGCTTCGTCACCGACAGCGACCGCTACAGACAACGCCATGCAACGTTCACCAGAAGAACCAAAGGCAGCACCCAACAGCTGGTTAACCGCGTTATCCATATCGGCATCGGGCATCACAATGGCGTGGTTTTTAGCACCACCCAGCGCCTGACAGCGCTTACCATTGGCATTGGCGGTGCTATAGATATATTCAGCAATCGGTGTTGAACCAACAAAGCTGACAGCCTTAATACGTTCATCAGACAACAACGTATCTACCGCTTCTTTATCACCGTTAACAACGTTGATAACCCCTTTAGGCAGACCCGCTTCTTCAAGCAACTGGGCAATAAAGAGCGTTGATGAAGGGTCACGCTCAGAAGGCTTCAGTACAAAGGTATTACCGCAGACAATCGCCATCGGGTACATCCACAGTGGCACCATCGCCGGGAAGTTAAACGGCGTAATACCAGCAACCACCCCTAACGGCTGAAATTCGCTCCAGGAATCGATTCCCGGACCCACATTACGACTGTGCTCGCCTTTTAGCAGTTCAGGCGCACCGCAGGCGTATTCCACGTTCTCGATACCGCGCTGTAGTTCACCGGCCGCATCATGGGAGATCTTGCCATGTTCTTCACCGATCATCGCGCAGATCTTATCGGCATTCTCTTCCAGCAACGCTTTGAAACGATACATCACCTGCGCACGCTTAGCCGGAGTTGTATTACGCCAGGCTGGAAATGCCTGTTCAGCAGCGCTGATTGCCTGCTCAACTGTCGTTACACTAGCCAGCGCAACCTGCTTGGACACTTCGCCGGTTGACGGGTTATATACATCTTGTGTACGAGCGGCTTCAAAGCTCATCTCGCCATTAATCAGGTGACCAATCGTCGTCATAATACTCACTCTTAAGTTCAAAAATCCGTTATAGCCAAAGTCGGTCTATACACTCTTTATAACCAGCCAGTTCAATCCAGTTCTTTGATTGAATCGCCCAGCGCATTAATCAGGCTGTCAATTTCAGAAATTTCACTGGTAAATGGCAGACCCAGCTGAATCGTGTCGCCACCGTAGCGAACGTAAAAACCTTTCTCCCAGCACTTCATCGCAATCTGATAAGGACGCAACGCAGGCTCGCCAGGTGAGGCTTCAATCGTCAGGCCTGCAGCCAGACCGTAGTTGCGGATATCAGACACATACTGAGTGCCTTTGAGACTGTGAACCATCTCCTGGAACTGCGGTGCAATCGATTTAGATCGCTCGATCAGTTTGTCATTGGCAAGAATATCCAGCGAGGCCAGACCTGCAGCACAGGCAACCGGATGCGCGGAATAGGTATAACCGTGTGGCAGCTCCAGCATGTAGTCCGGACCACCTTCAGCCATAAAGGTGTCGTAGATCTCCTGCTTAGCGATCACTGCCCCCATCGGAATCACACCGTTGGTCAGCTGCTTGGCAACGGTCATCAGGTCCGGTGTAACACCAAACTCTTCAGCACCGGTGCTTGAGCCGACACGTCCAAACGCAGTAATGACTTCATCAAAGATCAGCAGGATATTGTGCTTATCGCAGATCTCACGCAGGCGTTTCAGATAACCAACCGGTGGAGGAATAACCCCGGTAGAACCGGCCATCGGTTCAACAATCACGGCGGCGATATTCGACGCATCGTGTACCACGATCTGCTGTTCCAGATCATTTGCCAGATGGGCACCGGTTTCTGGCATCCCCTGAGTGAACAGGTTCTCTTCCAGCATGGTATGAGGCAGATGAATCGCATCAATCCCCTGACCGAAGATCGCCCGGTTAGGGCTGATACCACCGACGCTGATACCACCGAAGTTAACCCCGTGGTAACCCTTAGAACGGCCTACCAGACGGGTTTTACCGCCCTGACCTTTCTTACGCCAGTAAGCGCGGGCGATCTTCAGCGCAGTTTCAACAGATTCGGACCCCGAACCGGTAAAGAACACACGATTCAGCCCGTCTGGCATCAGCTCAGTAACGCGATGCGCCAGTTCAAATGATTTTGGATGACCAAACTGAAACGCCGGAGAATAGTCCAGCTCTTTCACTTGTTTGCTCACCGCTTCAGTGATCTCCGGACGGCTATGACCGGCACCACAGGTCCACAGTCCGGACAAGCCGTCAAAGATTTTACGACCGTCAGCGGTGGTATAGTAATTTCCTTCTGCCGCTACAATCAGTCGCGGGTCCTGCTTAAAGCTACGATTGGCCGTGAAAGGCATCCAGTGAGCATCCAGCTGCTCCTGGGAAAGACCACAACGTTTCAGATCATCACTCATAATTTTATTCTCAGGCTGTTACTTGTTGACTCTATTATCGCCAGAGACTAAGTTTATTAAATTCACAAATATTAATTTAAAGTTAACTATAAGATTACGTATCGATGAGCCGTTCAGAAAACTTATTACCCCGCCAGCTAGGTGATGCGCATATTCGCCTGCTGCGTATCTACAAAGCCGTCGTGGAAAGCGGAGGATTCTCTGCCGCTGAGGTAGAGCTGAATATCAGTCGCCCCGCTATCAGTCTGGCAATATCAGAGCTGGAAAGCCTGCTTAATATGCGTATCTGTAACCGTGGTCGTGCCGGTTTTGCCCTGACGGAACAGGGTGAAGAGGTCTATGATGCCACCCTTCAGCTGCTGGGAGGGCTGGAAAACTTCCGCGCACGAATCAATGCGATTAATACGGACCTGAAAGGCGAACTGAACATCGGTATCACCGATAATATGGTGACCGTGCCGCAGATGCGCATTACCCGCGCTCTGGCGGCACTAAAAGCCCGCGGCCCGGAAGTGATTATCAATATCCGCATGATTCCACCCAAGGATATCGAATCCGGGGTATTAGACGGGCAGCTTCTGGTGGGCGTGGTATCAGAACAGCGCAGTCTGCCGGGCCTCAACTATTTCCCTCTCTATGACGAACAGTCGCTGCTCTATTGCAGCAACGAACATCCGCTGTTTGATCATGACAACAGCGCTCTGAGTGATAACGAACTGTCTCAATATGATGCGGTGCTGCCTGCCTATCCTCAGTCAGCCGAGATAAAACAACAACAGGCCCTGCTCAAAGCCAGCGCCAGCTCAACCGACCGGGAAGGGATCGCCTTCCTCATTCTCAGCGGCAGCTATATCGGTTTTCTGCCCACCCACTATGCCAAACAGTGGCTCAGAGAGGGACGGATTAAAGCGATTCAACCGGAAAAACGCAGCTTTACCACCCACTACACCGCCATCACCCGCAAGGGCGCACGTAACAATCTGATTCGCGATGCGTTTATGGAGGAGTTAGAAAAACAGTAGCTGACATAAAAAGCATTGTTCGAACGTCGTTGCGCGGATAAGAGCATTAGCCAGAGCGTCGCTTCGCGACTTGCTCGACGCGGCTGCGCCGCTTGCTGGAAAAAGATTAAAAACTTAAGGAATACCTGTGAACCGGATCGCTGTTTTTGTGGATGTGCAGAATATCTATTATACCACCCGTCAGGCCTATGGGCGGCAGTTTAACTACCGTAAACTGTGGCAGAAAATCAGTCAGGAGGGTGAGATTGTTATTGCCAATGCCTACGCTATTCATCGGGGTGATGACAGTCAGCTCAAGTTTCAGAACGCCTTGAAGCATATCGGCTTCAACGTCAAACTGAAGCCTTACATCCAGCGCAGTGACGGCTCTGCCAAAGGCGACTGGGATGTCGGCATCGCTATCGATGTCATGGACGCAGCACCGGAAGTCGATATCGTTATTCTGCTATCCGGTGATGGCGACTTCGACCTGTTGCTGGAGCGGATAAAGCGAAAGTATGGGGTAAAAGCCCAGGTGTATGGCGTGCCAGCACTGACGGCCAACTCACTGATCAGCTCGGCAACGGAGTTTTTCCCTATAGGGGAAGAGTTTTTGCTTTAAGCCGTCTCTATGGCAGGATCGGGACGCAAGTATCCTTAGCCAGACACGACCTCGTTGCTTGCCAGAAGCTTAAGTTATGTGTGCAGCCATTTATACATAACGTAACTGTCGACATAGCCGGATCTGCCGTGTTTATAAGCTTTAGGAATCGTGCCAACGATCTTGAAGCCCAGTTTTTGCCAAAGCTTGACAGCCACCTCATTAGCAGACACCACACTGTTAAACTGCATCGCGTCAAAGTTGAGTGCCAGAGCCTGTTGTTGAGAGTGTTCACACATTTGACGGGCGATACCCCTACCCCGGGCCTCCGGGGCAACCATATAACCACAATTACAAATATGTTTACCCGGGCCCATCGCATTAGCTTTTATGTAGTAAGAACCTGATACCACATCGTTTTCTACAAACACATAGGTTTTCAGCGGCATCTCGCACCACAGCTGATACCCCTGCTCCAACGTCATATCCGGATCGAATGCGTAGGTTTCCTGCGCCTGAATAACCGCTGAAAAAACAGGCCAGAAAGACTCAAAGTCCGCTTTCGTCATCTCTCTGAACATTCAATTCTCCAAACTGTCATATCCAAGCTCTCATCTCCTAACCATCATCTCCTAACCATCATCTCCTAACCATCATCTCCTAACCATCATCTCCTAACCATCATCGCCAAGCTATCATCCCCAGGCTATCACCGACAAACGCTCATCCATCGCCCAATGACGAACGCCTGATTAACCAGCGTTATATTACCTGCCTGGCAGCGGATACAGGTCCTGGCTGATGCATGTCAGCTATCTAAACCGCTTTTTTATCAGGTCCCGAAAAACGGGCAATAATAGCAGTCACCACCCCGATAATAATCGCCAGCATCGCAAAGCCGCTTATCCCATTACCATGCGCGGTGAACAGCAGAAGATAGAGACCAAAGGCCACCAGACACAAGCCGGATGCAATGTATATTTGAGGGTTTGACGTTCGTCCCCCCGATGCTTTTCTTTTCACTGACTTAGATTTAGCATGACCAGACGCTTTTCGTTTATGCGTATTTTTAGGCATTTCCAATTCCTCAGACATTTAGCTACAGACAAACAAGGTTCTGCTTGCCGGGCATCATCAATACATAGCCAGTTATTCAAGCTGGCTAAGCAGAGTTATTTACCCCTTTCTGTAACACAGGATTTACATATACACACCAGCCCTTTTACCTCATCAGGCACCTGCTCGAATAACGCCTCTGTAAACGTGATATCTGGCGACCTGCACCAGCAATCGCCATTACTCAGGGCGATATTTCCACAGCCGTTCTCATGCTGGCACAGCGGACAGACATGAGGATCAATCCTGCCCGGGAGGGGCTTATTGGTCGCAACGGGCAGCTCAGAGTTTCCCATTATGGTTTTCCATTCACTTTTTGGGGGAAGGCAACCTGTTCTTTTTTATCCCAATGTACGCCGTTCATCAAGTCTGTAAGTCCTAAAAATCATGATGACCGGCTAATATTTGCGGTATTCCCGTATCAGGGCATGGTTGAGCATTGGCAGAGTGTTACCGCAGAGTGTTCCGGCAGTAACTCATACAGTGATCGTCAGTTTTTATCGCCTATGGTCCGCCTGAGTCTGTGGTTTCAATCATCAGACGTCAATTATCCAGACCAGCTCATTCATGTTCAGCTGAACCTTCAATTCTGAGCGGTACCGAGGACGGCTCCTGCTCTGTACTGCCAAGGATCGAGGTGTGGCGAGTCATCAGAATCTTACCGACAGCAGCAAGATAGCTTCGCGGATTCGTCCCGCCCTTCTCAAGAAAGTCATAGCCAAGGTGCTCCAGTTCTGCAGAGGCGATACGATTCGCCTGCCATTTCCGCTGAAAGTCCCCACTTGTCGAGATCGTTATCAATACAGCGGCGGTGACAGCAAAGATAGCAGCAACATCTTTTTTTACTGCTTCATTCTTCAGTATCGATTCCAGTTTCAATACAAGTCCTGCCAGCGCACTGAGAGCGGCAGCGACAAAAGTAGACCCCCAGTAAACCCCACTCCAACGAGCCGCATTGATTCGTGTTTCCTGATAATTGGTGAGAATGACGGTCGCAACAAGGGATTTATCGGTATCTTTCTGCTCGATGACCGGCTGGAGCGCGTTAGAAAGTGCCCCGCCACGTGTTGCGCTGCCTATTTCTGCAAATCCCCACCATGTAGCAACAACCGCCAGCGTAATGACGATGACCAGCACAACAATTGGATACCGTTTTTTCTGCACTGAATTCATAGGTTTCCTTTATGCCAATAAACAACTGACACCTCAACCTGGAATGATAATGGCCTGTTCCTGACTGCCATTCGGCTCATATCATCTCTGCCTGAATGTCTGCTTAAACAATTACATAATAGACCGGATTTCGCCCCCGATATCGGGAGTAAAGGGATAAGGAGCTGTTTACATTTCATTTAACGGCTGATGATTAGCGAAAGCGCTACGATTACTGCAATCATCCGTGGTTACGCCGTTAATGTGTTTAAGCTTGAAAGGACACCGGACGACACACTGACCAGACAGGGAGTCGCCTGATTGATCAATGTATTATGCTGACTGTCGGGACACCCTGCCAACATGAATTAAACTCGTCAGTTTAATTAACGGCTTGATGATTAACTGAGCGCTACCGACGATAAATAACCATGTGCCGCCTTCGACAAGAGACTCACTCAAAAAGAGAAAACTACCAACCAGAAACCAGATCGCTATTAATAAATCATTAAATGCGCCTAAAGCCTCATAGCGACGCTGAATAACAATATGCTGTTTACCTATATCTACATCCAATTCAACACCTCTATTCACAACAACCCCTTAATTATGACTCTGCCTCAACAGCTATAAAGCAATATCAGACGGCAATCGCCCTTGTCAACAGAGTACCTGACTGATAGGCAGGCTAACAGCTGATACTGCCGCAAAGGTATATTGAATAATCAAGTGTCAATGATTCCACGCAGCCAGCAGAGTCACTATTTATAGACTTAATTTTTTCTGAGTTAAGCCTGATAGCTGGCCACCGTTAAAACTTTCACCGCATGGTGTTCATACGCATATTAACCGCCGACAAACAAAATAATTATGGAAATATATTTCATTCTCTTCTTTGATATTTGAATATGTTAATTACATTCATTAGCCATAAACTGCTCTGAATTGAGAGCCAAAAGGAGGGCTAGTCAAAAACTGCTCTGAATAGAGAGTCAAAAAGAGAGCTAGCCCAAAAGAGGATTAGGGCATCAGGAACGGAGCATCAGGAATTCCATGCTGATATTAATCAGGCGACTCTCCATACCGATATTTATTACCACAATGCACTATGTTGTCGTTATTACTCATACGCTTGTAAAAACCCTTTACATCTCCTTTTGAAGCATCGTTTCAATTGAGCTTTTAGCATTAGCAACCGCTTTATCGCAGCGGCATGCCCGGAGGTCATACCTGCACGCCTGTAACACCCGTCAGCCTGTTTTTCTAACAAGTGACGCAGTCCGGACACGTTGCAAAGCGACATTCTGACGAGGTTGTTCACCACAGAGCGACGATCTCGTCACGGCTCTTAATTATGACCATTTGATGAAGAATGTCTTAGCTGATGGTAAAACAGGCTGACACCTGTTTTAATGATATACAATGTATATACATTGACTAGTCAATGACTGTACGTTGCATTGCTAGCAGGGTATCCTTCCTGACTACCCTCTCAGTTTACTTGGAGATGCCTTATGGGTGGACGGCCAAAAACCAGCAAGAAGGATAGTCAGCTAGTGATTCGCATGAATGCGGTGGATCGTGATGCATTTGTTCAGTTGTGTGAACAGCTGGACACCAGCGCAGCACGAGAGATAAGACATTTCATTCGTGACTTTATGAAAGCCAACATTAAACAAGGTAATAAATAATGTCTAAGAACGTAAAAGCACTGAAAAAAAGCATTAAAGCCCGTACTGCAAAAATTGCTAAGCACGAAAGCAAACTTAAAGTGCTGAAGAAAAAGCTTAAAAAAGCGGCATAACTCCGTCCCCGGGGCCTCCTGAGGTACCCGGGACTGCAATCCCCTTCGAACTCCCAGATTAACACCCGCCCTCCGGTTTTTCTTAAGCTACAACGCCATCCGGCACACCCTTGCGTCGCCCGGCTGTGTCATTCAGAGTCTGTAATTGTCTGCGGTTTAAACACACAACCTCTCAAGACTCACCCGACGTTTGCTACAGAGGCTGTTCAGATGGTTATCTTTTGCGATATCAGGGTCCGCTTGTTCCTGATCGGGGGTCTCCACCACACAGTTTACGCCCAGCATAACGGTCATACCTGCCGGGGAGTCCCCCGGCAGGTACAAGGCTTAACGATTCGCTTTGAAGTCGGTCCACAGACGGGTTGAAACACGGTCTATTTTCTTCGGCATAACCTTCAGCGAGAACAGTTTGGCTTTAACGTCATCGGTTGGGTAGATAGTCGGATCACTGGTAATCTCCGCATCAATTAAACCGGTAGATGCGGCATTACCGTTGGCGTAGGCAACATAGTTTGAAACCCCGGCGATAACATCAGCCCTTAACAGGTAGTCCAGAAGTTGATGAGCCAGTTCAGGATGTGGTGTATCTGACGGAATTGCCAGCATATCAAACCAGACAGCGGTACCCTCTTTAGGAATGGTATAAGCCACCTTTACACCGTTGCCCGCTTCTTCTGCCCGGGTGGCTCCCTGGAGAATATCACCAGACCAGCCCACAGCAACACAGATATCACCATTGGCAAGGTCATTAATGTACTTTGATGAATGGAAATAAGTGATGCTTGGGCGGATAGACGATAGCAGTTTACCCAGTTCAGAATCCCGCTTGTAATCACCTTTATCCATACTGTTAGGATCTTTACCCAGATAGTTCAGGGCAATCGGTAAAATCTCGGAGGGGGCATCCAGCAGTGCCACACCACAAGACGCAAGCTTTTCCAGGTTTTCGGGTTTGAAAATCAGGTCCCAGCTATTTACTGGTGCATCTTCTCCCAGCGCGGCCCTGACCTGATCGACGTTATAACCAATCCCGGTGGTGCCCCACAGATAAGGAATGCCATAGCGATTACCCGGATCAACCTCACTCAGCACCTTCATCAAACCCGGATCAAGATTCTTATAATGCGGTAGTTTCTCGCGATCCAGTTCCATAAAGACACCCGCCATAATCTGACGTCCGAGGAACTGAGAGCCCGGTACCACCAGGTCGAAACCTGAACCACCCGCCATCAGTTTAGCTTCCAGCACTTCATTACTATCAAAAACATCATAGGTAACAGGTACGCCGGTCTCTTTCTCAAAATTCGACAGTGTGTCCGGGGCAATATAATCAGACCAGTTATAAAACTTGACCGATTCATTTGCGATAGCCGGCGTAGAGACTGACACAGCCAGTACAGCGGCAAGACCTAGTTTCTTAAAATTCATACTATTGCTCCATCAAAAGGTGCTTTCGATGACGCCATTTCAGCAGTCATATCGTGTAAGCATTAACTTCGTAATACCGTCAAACGGCGCTTATCAGAACCCTATCGTTTATACATTTTATTCTGGCTGCGCCTCTGATTAAGGGCTACAGCACCTAAGCTTCTCAGGCTGCCACAGTATTTTCTGTGATCATGCAAATGTGTCTGTATGTTCTATATCCCTGCACGCTGCTATGTCTGATCCGGCAGTTACAACAGACATCAGGATTTGATATACCACCCCCAGGGCTCATCGCTGCAGTAGGTGGTAATCTGCTTAGTTTCCAGATAGTTATTCAACCCCCAGTAACCCAGCTCACGGCCGATGCCTGATTGTTTATAACCACCCCAGGGCGCTTCGGTAAAGGTAGGCTGAGAACAGTTAATCCAGATGATGCCCGCCCTCAGCTGAGCCGCAACCCGTTCAGTGCGGGCGCTGTCCCGGGACATAACTGCGGCGGCCAGCCCAAAGCGGGAGTTATTGGCCATGCGTACAGCATCGGCTTCTGCGCTAAAGGGCTTAACACAGACCACAGGACCGAAGATCTCTTCCTGCCAGACCCAGCTATCCTCCGGCATATCCACGAGCACGGTTGGCTGCAGATAATAACCCGTGGTTAACGCATCCGGACGCTTACCACCACAGGCGATAGTCGCCCCCTCTGCAACCCCCTTTTCGATAGCCGCCAGCACTTTAGTATGCTGACTTTCATTCACCAGGGGACCTAACAGAACACCGTCTTCATCACCGGGACCCAGGGTAATCTTATTCGCCTCTTCAACCAGACGCGCCAGTAGTTGTGGATAGATAGCCTCTTCCACCAATACCCGTGATGTTGCCGAACAGACCTGACCCTGATTCCAGAAAATACCAAACATAATCCATTCAACGGCAGCCTCGATATCACTATCGGCAAACACAATGAACGGTGATTTACCTCCCAGTTCCAGACTGATATTTTTTATCTCTTTTGCCGCTGCCCGCATAATGGTGGACCCGGTAGGCACCGACCCGGTAAACGCCAGTTTATCCACGCCGGGATGCTCTGAGAGTGCCCGGCCTGCATCAGCACCGTACCCGGTGACAATATTCAGCACCCCGGGTGGTAATGGCACCTCATTAACAATATCGGCCAACACCAGGGCAGTCAGCGGTGTAACTTCAGACGGTTTCAATACCATGCTACAGCCCGCCGCCAATGCCGGCGCAACTTTCCAGGCGGCCATTAACAGCGGAAAATTCCAGGGGATAATGGCAGCGGCAACGCCTAATGGCTCTTTTACGGCTTTAGAACTGAACCGCTCATCGGCAAGGGTAACCACCTCATCAGCGTCATCCAGGCCCTCTGCCAGATCAGCATAGAAACTGAAGGTCCCCGCAGCATCTTCGATATCCCACACCGCTTCAGGGTATGGTTTACCGTTATCCCGCACTTCCAGCTGAGCCAGTTCCTCTTTTCGCTCATTGATGCCTGCCGCAATCTGACGCAGGATGACAGCCCGTTCTGCCCCTTTCATTCCAGGCCATGGACCGTTATCAAACGCGTCCCGGGCGGCCCTCACTGCCGCATCAATGTCTTCCTCATTCGCCGCAGCAACGTAATCAAATACCTGCTCAGTCGAAGGATTGATAACCGGAATAAGCGCTGAAGAGCACGAATCAACCCACTCTCCGCCAATATAAAGCTGCTTTGTCATGCTCTTGCCCCCCTATACCATTTATATTAACCAGCCTGCCACTGCGCTTAGCCGTGACAGAGATCAGGCGGTAGCAACCAGCTCGGAGGCTTCCGTTATCACTTTGTATAGAATTTGCGCTATTTCGCTAATCTCTTTACGCCCGGCAACCAGTGGCGGGGACAGCTGAATCACCGCTTCACCCCGGTCATCGGTACGACACATCAGTCCTTCCTGATACAACCGTGGAGAAAGAAATTTGAACAGAACATTTTCAGCTTCTTCATGGGAAAAATGTTCTTTGGTTGCTTTATTTTTAACCAGCTCTATTCCGTAAAAGTACCCCGCGCCCCGCACATCCCCAACAATCGGCAACTCGAGTAACTTGTCCAGTTCACTCTTAAAGAACGCTTCGTTTTCACGCACATTGGCTAACAGGTTTTCATTCTCATAAGCATCCAGACACGCCAGTGCCGCCGCACACGCCACCGGGTGACCGCCAAAAGTGGAGCCATGCAGAAATTGTGTTGTTTCGTTTGCCACAAAGGGTTCCATCAGAAAGTCTCTGCAGATCATCGCGCCCATCGGCACAAAGCCGCTGGTGAGTCCCTTAGCACAGGTAATAATGTCAGGCATATAGTCAAACCGCTCGCAGCCAAACATATACCCCAGACGGCCAAACGCGCAGATAACCTCATCCGATACCAGCAGAACCCCGTACTTATCACAGACTTTTCTGACTTCCTGAAAATACCCTTCCGGTGGAACGATACAGCCACCCACATTCTGAATAGGTTCCAGAAAAACCGCTGCGACCGTTTCCGGCCCCTCAATCTCGATGGCACGCTCAATCTCACGAGCACATTTCTTACCGTATGAAATGCTGTCATCTTCATTATTGTTACGATACAGGTCGGTGTTCTCTACATGTCGGGCACCCGGAACCAGCGGTTCAAAGACATTTTTAATGCCGGTGGCACCATTAATAGAGAGCGCCCCCAGGCTGGTTCCATGATAAGCCAGGTTTCGGGAAATCACTTTGTAGCGGCGTGGCTGACCGATTTCGGCAAAATACTGACGCGCCAGTTTCCACGCGGCTTCCACCGCTTCACCGCCACCACTGGTAAAGAACACCCGGTTAAGATCGCCCGGGGCGAGATCTGCGATACGTGTGGCTAACTCAATAGCGCCGGGGTGGGCATAACACCAGATAGGAAAGAAACCGAGCTTCTCGGTCTGTTCAGCGACCGCTTTGGCAATATCGGCCCGTCCGTGTCCCAGCTGCGAAGTAAACAGCCCGGCCAGACCATCGATATATCGCTTACCCTGGGTATCGTAGACATAGCATCCCTCCCCGTGGGTAATAATGGGGATATCGTGATGCTTGTAATACCCCATCCGGGTAAAATGCATCCACAGATGGTCCCTTGCTTTGTCCTGTAACACTTCTTGATTCATCACATTCATATCATCACCCTGAAAATCTGCGCAGTGGAAAGAATCATCTGCGATCTGATCTGAATTTCAGTGTAGCGAGACAGTGAAGCGTTCTATATACCCAACCTTGGTTAGACCGGGGCAACACAATTAATCAATAACCAGCGCCAGAGTCGTCACATGTCGCCACCTGTTGATGCCCGCATTGATTTGACTTTGAATAGGACATACCGTAGCTTCAGACATCGTATTTCCAGTTCAATTCAGGTTTATATCCAGTGGTCAGTTGTCTCGTTAATCTGTACAGAGAGCACCCATGAGTTCTCTTTCTCTTGCCTCAACCAGCGGTTTTGAACACTGGAACACTCAGTTATCCCATCTGGTCAGAAACCTTGGAACAGAGAGTTTTTTCCCCTGTTTGATAGCGACATTGCGCAATGCTGTGAAGATCGATTATCCCCAGATCTGGATCTATCGGCGAAATAAAGCCCCCAAAGCGATCTACTATGAAATTAGTCGTGAAGAACGCTCAGCCCAGATAGATTCCTATATTGATGGTTCTTATCAGCTCGACCCCTTTTACCTGGCAGCACTCATCAACAAGGAATCACCCGGTCTCTACCGGATAACCGAATTAAGCGCCAAGGGTTTTCAGCAAAGCGAGTATTACCGCAGCTATTATGCGGAATGCGACACCGAAGACGAGATTGTTTATATTGTCGAAGCAGGCAAAGACGTCTGCCTGCAGGTCTCGCTGATGCGCAACAAAAGCTCATCCAAATTCAGCGATAAGGAGTTAAAGTTTCTTCGCAGTATTGAAGCCGTGATCAGAGAGTTATGCCAGCATCACTGGGATGCATTAGAAACATCCCGTCAGGAAGAGCAGGACCTCAACGTCATTCCCGGTTTTGAAAAAAGCGTTAGCCTGGCATTTGATCTGTTCGGTCGCTCGGTGCTCACCGGACGCGAAAAAGATGTACTGGGTCTGACCCTGCAGGGCTATAGCACTCAGGCCTGTGCCGAACAACTGAAGATATCGATCGAAACGCTGCGACGCCACCGTAAAAACATCTACGCTAAACTGGATATAAACTCACAGGCAGAACTTTTTTCTCTGTTTTTAAGTTCATTAAGCTGCTTCGAACAGGAACCCAGCAGAGACCCTCTTGAACTGTATATGAGTAAGCCGGGCAAGCCGGCTTAGAGCGCTCTGCATCCGTTTTCAAGCTGTGCTGAAAATTATCTAAGAAATTGAATCTATGGATGGGTTAGAAAAACCCAGCGCTCAGATTCTGCCCGCAGTGTGGACCGGTCTAACTCTCAGCATCCGCGACGTACTGGCCAAACAGATTGCAGATGATCATCTTCAGATCGGCCAGGGTACGCTTTGCCCGGTCGCCCTTCTGATTCACGACAACCAGCATCACGCTGTGAGTCACTTCGAGATAAAGCCGCGCCAGCCGTTCACGCTCTCTCAGATGTCGATTAATCCCCATCCGTTTAAACACCCCGGCCATGCGTGAAATTTCCAGTTCATCGTGCTGCTCATCCAGTTCACGCAGCTCTGGCACAGAGAACATCGCCTGTACCAGCGTGAGAATCGCTTTCTGTTGTTTATAGGTTTTCAGCTTAAGAGCCAGCATCTGCTCGACCAGCGTCTCCATCGGCAGATCTTCAATCGGCCAGCGGTCAATCTCGTCCAGTGCCGCTTCAACCGTTTCCAGCCAGCGCGACCCCATCGCATAAAGAATGGCATGTTTATTGGGAAAGTAGTGATACAGAGAACCAACCGAGATGCCCACCTCTTTGGCGATGAGAATCGTATTCAGATCATCCAGCCCCACCCGCTCAAGCAGTTCGCCAGTCACATCAATAATTTGCTTTGAGCGCAACTTAGAACGGCCCTGAACCGGCGCATTTCGCGGTGCCAGATCCGGTGCAGCTTTTACCCGGCGGTGGTCTGTCAATTTGCTCTCCTGGTCATGCGACTCAATGCTTTGCTCCTGTAGCGGCAACTGGATGGCGGGCATTATAGACTGAACGCCCCCGGTTCTGAACAGATCGTTTGCGACAGCGTTAAACGCGAACACTCAGCAGCAACAGCAATAACGCTCCCGTAGCCTTATTTCGTGGACAACTGACGAGCATCCGTGACGTCAGACAACAGATGCACTACTCTTAAACAGAGACCTAGAAAAAACGATCGCGCATTGAGTAATACAACATACCCGCGACTAAACCAGGCCAGCGCAGGAGAGTGCCGCCGGGAAAGGTGGGGGTTGGCACACGCCTGAAAGTATCAAACTTCTCGGCTGAACCACTGATCGCCTCGGCCATCAGCTTGCCTCCCAGGGTTGCCAGTGCCACACCATGTCCGGAATAGCCCTGGGCAACAAACAGATTATTGTTAATACGATCAAAGTGCGGCATGCGGTTAAGCGTAATCGCCAGTGTGCCCCCCCAGCCATAGTCGATCTTCACATCTTTCAGTTCAGGATAAAACTGCAGCATGTAAGGGCGGACAAAATGACGAATGTCGCGGGGAAAGCGACTGGTATAATTTTCACCGCCTCCCCAGAGCAACCGGTTGTCGCCCGATAATTTAAAATAGTTGATAACAAATCGTGAGTCAGCCACAGCCACGTCCTCACGATTAATCGTTCTGCACAGTTCGTCACTGAGTGGTTCGGTAGCGATAATAAAATTATTGATCGGCATAATTTTACCGGCAACCCGTGGCTCCAGTTTATCCAGATAGCCGTTGCAGGCCAGCAGGATATACTTTGCTTTCACCCTTCCTTTAGCGGTGTAAACCTCAGCATCAGCGCCACTGGTATAATGGGTAACTCTGCTGTTTTCATGGATCGTCACGCCAGCTTTGACTGCCGCCGACGCCAGCCCCAGAGCATAGTTAAGCGGGTGCAGATGCACCGCATCTTCCCAGTATTCCCCACCATAATAATGTGGTGTCCCCAGCATCGCCTGAACGTCATCATCGGGAACAAAACGGATTTTGTCATAGCCGAGCACCTTACGCTTATACTCAACACTCTCGCGCATCTCTGCTACATGCCCGGGTTTGGCCGACACATGCATCACTCCCTGTTTCAGATCACAACTAATCTGATGTTCAGCGATTAAGTCTTTCACCAGCTGCACCGAATCCAGCGACATATCCCATAATGAATCCGCCGCTTCCCGGCCAACTTTTTTAATCAGTTCGGCATGGCCCATATTATGGCCGGGACAAACCTGACCGCCATTGCGGCCAGAGGCTCCCCAACCGATAGTTTCACTTTCTAACAGCGTAACGCTATAGCCTTTTTCTGCCAGATGCAGCGCCGCAGAGAGGCCGGTATAACCTGCACCGATAATACATATGTCGGACTGATGCTCGCCCACTAATGCGGGATAGCTGGGGCTACCGTTGGCCGAATCAACATAGTAGGACGGTTGAAGATGGTTAAGACTCATTCAGGAGGTCTCCATGAAAACGCGGGTTAGACACAACAAAACGTCTCTGATCATACCTATACTGAACAAGAACAACGATCAGAAAAAATTATAAACCGAATGATAATTCTAATTTATCCCAACAACAACCCCGAAAAACCGGGACTAAATTGAAATTCATGTTGATTTTTTAAAACTCCTGAAATAATCTAAACCCGAATAATGTTTCGATTAATGACATACAGCAGAGTACAGGTAAGTCAGATAATCGAAATAGTATTTGTACCGTCTCAAACAGCCCCTGCTGATATATTCACAATCTGCATCGTGAATAGCAGGCAATCAGATAAACAATACGTATAGGTGATTTATGGAAGCCGTGGAAAGGTTTCTCAAAGAAAACGGGATTACCGAGGTCGAATCGACCCTGCCGGATATGACTGGCAACGCCCGGGGCAAATTTTACCCCACTAAAAAATACCTGGCAGAGAAAGGAGGCAAGATTCCTGAAACCCTGCTGGTACAGACCGTAACCGGTGAATGGGCGGATAACCACTATGATATTGTTGATGCGGCTGACCGGGACATGGTGCTGGTGCCCGATGCCAACACGCTGCGTTTAGTCCCCTGGGCTGACGAACCAACCGCTCAGGTTATCAACGATTGCTATACCAATACCGGACAGTTACACCCGCTATCCAGCCGTTCCGTCCTTCGCCGGGTGCTGAAACTCTATGAAGAGAAGGGCTTACGCCCGGTTATCGCGCCTGAAGTTGAGTTTTATCTGATTCAGAAAAATACCGACCCGGACTACGAACTAAAGCCTGCTACAGGCCGCTCAGGCCGTCGGGAAACAGCCCGTCAGTCCTACGGTATCGATGCGGTTAACGAATTTAATCCGGTTATCGATACCCTTTACAGTTATTGCGAGGCTCAGGGACTGGATGTTGACACCCTGATCCACGAGTCCGGTGCTGCGCAGATGGAGATCAACTTCCTTCACGGCGACGCACTGGATCTGGCCGATCAGGTATTTGTCTTCAAGCGTACACTGCGTGAAACCGCCATGAAGCATAATATGTATGCCACATTTATGGCCAAACCGATGCAGCATGAACCTGGCAGTGCGATGCATATCCATCAGAGCCTGATCGATATTGAAAGCGGGAAGAATATTTTTGCCGGGGACGACGAAAACCAGTTCTCTGAATCGTTCTATCATTACCTGGGCGGATTGCAGAAATATACGCCCCAGGCGATCTCGTTTTATGCGCCAAACGTCAATTCATACCGCCGTTTTGCCCCTGATATCGCGGCCCCCATCAATTTTAAATGGGGTATTGATAACCGCACGACAGGCTTACGTGTACCGATTGCTCCGCTGCCGGCCACCCGTATCGAAAACCGCTTCCCAGGCTCTGACTGCAACCCCTACCTGGCGATTGCCGCCAGCCTGGCCTGCGGTTACATCGGTCTCGAAAACAAACTTACAGCCACCAAACCTGTCACCGATCCTGCAGTAGATGAGGATGATACGGTCGAAGTTGCCCGCTCGTTAGGTGAGGCATTACATTTATTGGAAGAGTGCCCTGAACTATGCGACATTATGGGATCAGAATTTGTTGAAGCATATCTGGGCGTAAAACGGGCAGAGTTTGAAACCTTCCATCAGGTAATCAGCTCCTGGGAACGGGAATACCTGCTGCTCACGGTTTAAACTGATCGGGATATCATCACTAACGCATCTTTAACCTGCTCCACAGCAGGTTAAAGATTAAAGAGACAACCTGAGATACACCAAACAGAAACTTCTATAAGAGGCAGTTCCTTATGACAAAAGCAGTACCTTCGCTGTTCAGAAAAATGCTTCAGATATCGACTCTGGGCCTGGCAATCTCCGCTCCACTGGCGCAGGCAGAAGAAGTTCTGAACTTTTACAACTGGTCCGATTATATCGCAGATGACACCCTGGATAAATTTGAAGCTGAAACCGGCATCAAAGTCGTTTATGACGTTTACGACAGCAACGAAACGCTGGAAGCAAAGTTACTGGCCGGCAATTCCGGTTATGATCTGGTAGTGCCCAGCTCCCATTTTATGGAACAGCAAATCAAAGCAGGTATTTTCCAGCCTTTGCAGAAAGATAAGCTCAGCAATCTGGGCAATCTTGACCCATCGCTGATGAAACTGCTGGCCAATAAAGACCCGGGCAATCAATACGGCGTCCCTTATCTTTGGGGCACCACCGGTATCGGCTACAACAGGGAGCAGGTTGAGGCGGTTCTGGGTGAGGATGCCCCGGTCGATAGCCTCGAACTGGTATTTAATCCGGAGAATATGAAAAAACTGGCTGAGTGCGGAGTCACTCTGCTGGACTCGCCCGACGAGATGTATCCATTAGCACTGCTCTACGCAGGACAATCATCAACAGACATCACCAAAGCAAGCCATAAAAGTGACAGCCCGGCGGCCAATGTCCTCAGAGCTATTCGCCCTTATGTACGTCAGTTCCATTCATCACAGTATGTTAACGACCTGGCCAACGGCGATATCTGTGTCGCTATCGGCTACTCCGGTGATATTTTCCAGGCACAGGCCCGCGCAGAAGAAGCCGGTAAAGGAGTTGAGATCAGCTACAGTATTCCAAAAGAGGGAACTGAAATCTGGTTTGATATGCTGCTGATTCCATCCGATGCCAAGCATGCGGAAAATGCGCACAAATTTATCAATTTCCTGCTGCGCCCTGACATCATTGCAGAAATCACCGACTACGTGTGGTACGCCAATCCAAACAAGGCCGCTACCGATCTGGTCGACCCGGAAATAACGTCAGACACATCTATCTACCCCGATGCGGAAACACACGCCCGTCTCTATATGCCAGCCACCCTGCCCGCGAGAGTTGCCCGGGTTCGCAGCCGTACCTGGTCTAATATTAAAACAGGTAACTGATCTGACACCTTAGCATTATTGTATTACTCCATATTACCGCCCGATCCGGGCGGTTTTTTTCATATTCTACATAATTGCCACTTTTTACCCATTTTCATTGTGCACTTTGCACTGCATACTATTCGTCAGGTTTACATTCATAATCTCTGATGAGTAGCCCTTGCTGTTCTGCTAAAATTAACTGATCGACACCAGGGATGATTTTTCGGCTGTCGGACCACTTTTCTATATCCGACATATAAGATGTAATGAGCAATATAACGATACGCAAACCCTCTTTTGTCTTCATCAGTAGTCTGCTGCTGATCGCTTCATTCACAGCCATCAGCCTTATCAGCTACTATGTCGCCAATAGTTCCCTGAACCAGCACATCAAAACCAACACCCTGCCGCTGACCAGCGACACAATCTATTCTGAAGTACAGCGGGATCTGTTGCAGCCAGTACTGGTGTCATCGCTGATGGCACATGACACCTTTGTTCATGACTGGATATCTGCTGGCGAGTTACACCCTGAGCAGATGCAACGTTACCTGAAAGCCATTCAGGAACGTTATCACGCCTTTACCGCCTTTTATGTATCAGAGCGCACCAGTAATTATTACCACACCACCGGAATCCTCAAACAGGTATCAATAAACGACCCCGCCGATATCTGGTATTACAACAGCAGCAAAACCCCAACCGAGTTCGATATCAATATTGATAAGGATACCGCCGACCGCTCCAGTACCACGCTGTTCGTCAACCATAAAGTAGAAGATGAACATGGTAAGTTTCTGGGAATCATCGGTGTAGGCCTGGCGTCTACGAAATTACAAGAGCTGATTGAGGTTTATCAGACACGTTATGGTCGCCAGGTCTATTTCATCAACCGCCAGGGCAAGGTCACCCTGCAGAGCAGCGATTTTCATAGTGCTGATAATATCCACAAAGTGAATGGCCTCCGGGATATTGCTCCCCGGATTCTGGCGTCACAGGGTGGCTCGTACAACTATAGCAACGGTGACCAGGAGTATCTGATCAGAACCCGTTTTGTTCCCGAGCTAGACTGGTACCTCATCGTCGAACACGCCGAGAAAAGTGAATCGCAGATCACGGCAACATTATGGATCAACCTTGGCATCAGCCTGGTGGTCATCGTCATCGTCCTGCTGTTACAACACTTTACCCTGGGCGGATATCAGCGTCGTCTGGAGTTTATGGCAAATACCGACCCCCTGACCCACACCGCCAGCAGGCATGCCTTTGAATCGATGTTTCAGAAGATTCTTAACCTGGCTGATCGCCATAAACACCCGGTTTCAACAATCCTGGTGGATATCGACCGCTTTAAGACATTCAACGACACACAGGGGCACCTGTTAGGTGATAAGGTCCTGACTCAGGTAGCGAAAATACTGACCGATAATCTGCGTAAATCTGACAGCATATGCCGCTGGGGTGGCGATGAGTTTTATATCGCCCTGACAAACTGCAACGAAGAAAATGCCTGGCGGTTAGCGGAAAAAATGCGCCAGCAGATAGAGATGTTATTAAAAAAAATAGACGGCATGGACCTTAATGTGACCGCCAGCTTTGGTGTCGCAGAATACAACAGCCCGGAATCCAAAGCAGAGCTGTTCAACCGCACGGACAGGGCCCTCTATCGGGCAAAATCAAAGTCACGCAACCGGGTTGAAGGATCACCAGCAACAGTGACAGAACCCGTTCAGCCTGAAAATAAATGAATTAAAGTGTTGATAATAAAAATTTAAATGTATATATTAAACGTGCTTGAAGATTCACCGTATTTTTATGCATCATTTCGAAGATCCTGTTTCAGCTTCTCGTCCTGTTTCCATAATGTATAGTAAAAATTCCTGCATCACCGCCATTTCGATGGCAAAACATTATTTATAAAATAGGACAACTAACATGGCTACTGTAACCGGTACTGTTAAATGGTTTAACGCTGACAAAGGCTTCGGTTTCATCGAGCAGGAAAACGGCCCTGACGTATTCGCACACTTCAGTGCAATCCAGAGCAACGGCTTCAAAACTCTTGAAGAAGGCCAGCAGGTACAGTTCTCTGTAACTCAAGGTCAGCGCGGTCCACAAGCAGAAAACATCGTTGCTATCTGAGACCGTGTAAGCTGACAGATCTCTGATCTGTTGCTACCAGAAGAAGGCCTGATTATGATCAGGCCTTTTTTGTATCTATACAATACGCAAAATCATTTACGCCAGAAAGGTTTACCCCCCTCCTCCAGCGCCTGCTCCCGCGTTACACCGATATCTTTCAACTGAGCCCTATCCAGCTGCAACAACAGACGACGACTATAATAGTTGTGCATCCAGCGCCGCCAAACACTGCGAGGATTAAGATTTACTTCACCACACGCCTTATGCTCCTTCTGAGCAACCATGATCGCTTTCACCTCAAACCCCTTTATTGACTGATGTAGACAGCCTATATTCAAGATTTACAGGATTGGCGACAAACGACTTTTAAGGCCATATAATTAAGTTTTTCTTATCTATAAAGTACTACTGAGAGACGCTGGTATAAACGCAGCTGATAAGATCTCACTGACACGTATATATTCAGACGCACTTAACTATAAATCACAAGGAAGCGACCATGCCCCGCCTTCCCTCACTTAAAGCACTGCAGGCCTTCCGGCACGCAGCAGAAGCGCAAAGCTTTAAACTCGCCGCCGAACAGCTCTATGTCAGTCAGGCCGCGATCAGCCAGCAGATCAAAGCACTGGAGCAACAACTGGGGGTAACACTGTTTCATCGTTTGACACGGGAGATTGAACTCACCTCCGAGGGGCAGCAGCTACTTCCCTATGTCAGCAAAGCGTTTACCAGCCTGGAACAGGGGATTAACCAGTTAAGTGATGACCCGCACCCCCAGCGCTTAATACTCAGCACCCTGCCCTCGTTTGCCAGTCGCTGGCTGGTGCCCAGACTCGGTGACTTTCAGGCGCAGGAGGAACAGCTGAGCATCCATATCTCTCCTGGCATCCGACTGGACAGCTTTGATGATAACCAGCTTGATCTGGCGATCCGGTTTGGTAAGGGAGTCTATCCCGGCCTGAGCAGTCGATTACTGATGCGGGATTATATGATACCGGTTTGCCATCCATCGCTGATCAGTAAAGATCGCCCGGCCCGGCAACAACTCAGAGAACTCCCTCTGCTAACGGATGACGCTCCCGATATGAAAGATCTCTGGCCACAGCTCAGAACAACACTCGGCCTGCCCGATACGCTGACAAGCTCACGCTTACAGGTCACCGACTCCAATATTCTGGTGGAAGCCCTGCTAAGTGGACAGGGAATCGCCGCCGCCCGTTTCAGCCTGGTGTATGAAATGCTCGCACGCGAACAGCTGATCTGCCCACTTCCGATCTATCTGCCAAGCAGTTTTGACTACTACCTGGTTGCCCCTGAACATCACTTCAGACGCCCTAAAATACAACGTTTTGAAAACTGGCTGCGTCAACAGACTGAGGAGATCAGTCATAGCTGGGAAAGGTTCCGACAGCAGCACCAGATCACCTGAGTATTACAACGACTTTCCCGTCAGTACACGGATAATGGCATCAACCACAGGTACTGAGTCAGCCGTATAACACTGAAGTGATTGCAGCCCTTTGTCCGCCTCAGCAGGCGTCAGATACTCCGGCACAATGGCCGGCAGCTGGGCAAACATATATTCCCGACCAAACTCAGGATGCGCCTGTACCGTAAAAATATGCTGATCATAACGAAGTACGCCATTCTGGCAGAACGCTGACCCCGCCAAAAGCTCAGCTCGTTCCGGCAGCTCTGTGACCTGGTCCTGATGAATGATATGCAACGCCAACGGCTGACCACCCCAAAGCGACTGACCAGCCTCTGTGGGTTGATAAATGTCGACACCAAGCCCCCAGCCCGCATCCGCCTTAGTAACAACCCCACCCAGCGCCTGAGCGATCAACTGATGCCCAAAGCAGATACCGATCAACGGCATACCCGCCTCATCAATCGCTCTCACCAGGGATTCCAGATGAGTGATCCACTCCAGCGGTTCATAAGCACTGGCTGGCGATCCGGTAATAATCCAGCCATCACACTCTTCTGATGAATCAGGAAAAAGACCAAGGGTCACATCCCAGGTTTTAAAACTAAAGCCGGCACCTGCCAGCATCTCTTCCGTCATCTGAGCAAATGAACCAAAACGATCCAACAGCTCACCCGTATTTGTTCCCGCCGCAAGAATACCGATTTTCATATCAGCTCACTCCAGATAAAAAAACCGCTGCATGCAGCGGTTTAGCAGAAAAGAGGTGTTCTTATGACGCTGTCATAAAATCATACATCCAGCGCGCAACACGCTTAGAGTCGGTGGCCGCATTTTCCGCGCGTAGCTGCGCCAGCCCCACATCAGAAACATCATCAGGAATCACCGCACCGGCGCGCAACGCCACCAGATCCGTTTCAAACTGCAGATTAAATTCAGGATGCGCCTGCACAGTGAGGATATTGTCGCCATACACCAATCCCGCATACTGACAGAAATCAGACTGGGCAAACGTCCGGGCATTTTCCGGCTTTTCAGTTACCTGATAACGATGCATTGCACTAATACAGAATGAATCAGCCTGATCTTTTATAAAGGCGTTATCGCCAAGCAACTGGTAACGATGCAGGCCCACACCCCAGCCGCCCTGAAAAGGCTCGACTTTACCACCAAAGGCTTCAGCAATAATCTGATGACCGAAGCAGATACCCAGCAATGGACGCTGGCTGGCATCGATCTCCAGAATCAGCTTCTTGAGCTTTTGCATCCAGTCCCGGTTTTCATCCACATTGAATTTTGACCCGGTAATCGCCCAACCATCACACTGCTCAGCACTCTCAGGAAAAACGCCATCACGCACATCAAACACTGCATATTCAAAGTCAGCGTCAACCAGAGCAAACAGCTGCTTGATCATGTCCGCATAAGAGCCATACTGACTGATCAACTCATCCGGTGTAATACCGGTTGCAAGAATACCTATTTTCATCATCTGTATTTCACCTTAAAACAAAAACGCCCACACTGAGTGGGCGTCGATATCAACCCAGTACTACATTTGCTTCTCGATCAGCTTCGCCTGCCGCCGCATCTGATACATCGCCCCCACTACACCAATCGCTACCACCGCGATCATCAGGGTCGCCAGCGCATTGACTTCAGGAGACACACCGAGACGCACCTTGGAGAAGATCACCATCGGCAATGTACTGTTGCCCGGACCGGAGACAAAGCTCGCAATCACCAGATCATCCAGCGACATAGTAAAAGACAGCAACCAGCCGGAAATAACCGCCGGCATGATCAATGGCAATGTCACCAGGAAGAACAGCGATGACGGCTTGGCACCCAGATCCATCGCCGCTTCCTCCAGCGTTTCATCCAACTGCGACAAACGGCTTTGCACAATTACCGCGACATAGGCCATACAGAAAGTGACATGAGCAATAATAATGGTGCTCATCCCCCGACCAGATGGCCAGCCAAACGCCCCTTCCATTGCCACAAACAGCAGCAACAGTGACAGACCAGTGATTACTTCGGGCATCACCAGCGGCGCACTGATCCAGCCCGCCAGCAGCATTTTGCCGCGAAAGCGCCGGAAACGACTCAGCACAAAGCCCGCCATGGTGCCCAGCACCACCGCCACACTGGCACTGATGAACGCGATTTTGAAGCTTAGTAACGCGGCATCGATGATCTGATCATTACGAAACAGCTCGCCATACCACTTCAGAGACCAGCCACCCCAGACCGTAACCAGTTTGGACTTGTTAAAACTGTAAACCACCAGAGCAATCATTGGCGCATACAGAAAGATGAACCCCATGGTTGCGGTGGTATTTAAAAACAGTGAACGACGCTTCATCAGACTGTCTCCTCTTTACCCTGACTGTTACGGATAAACATAATGGGTAATACCAGTACGACCAACATGACGACAGCAACCGCCGAGGCCATCGGCCAGTCCCGGTTAAGGAAAAACTCATCCCACAATACCCGACCAATCATCAGCGTATCAGAGCCACCCAGCAACGCAGGTATAACAAACTCACCGACTGCCGGAATAAACACCAGCATGCAGCCCGCAATAATACCCGGCATCGCCTGCGGTACAGTGATCAGAAAGAAGCTGGTAGCGGGCCTTGAGCCCAGATCTTCAGCGGCTTCCAGCAAGGTAACATCCATTTTTTCCAGCGCGCTATAGAGCGGCAGCACCATGAATGGCAGGTAGGTATAAACAATGCCGATATACACGGCAAAGTCAGTCTGCAACATGATAAGCGGCTGATCAATAATGCCGGTACTGAGCAGGAATTCGTTGATCAGACCATTCTTTTTCAGGAACCCCATCCAGGCATATACCCGTAGCAGAAAAGAGGTCCAGAATGGCAGAATCACCAGCGACAACAGCAACGCACGGGTTGTCGGTTTACTGCGGGCGATCATGTAAGCGATGGGAAATGCAATCACCAGAGTGAGGGCCGTGGAGATTGACGCAATCTTTATCGAGCTCAGATATGCATCAATGTAAAACGAATCCTCAAACAGGAACAGATAGTTCCCCAGATTGATTTTCAGGTTGATCAGGGCCTCATCCAGATCCCAGTCGAGCAACGCAGTATAAGGCGGCACGGCTATCGCGGTTTCGGACAGCGAGATTTTAAACACCACCAGAAAGGGGATAAAGAAAAACACCGCCAGCCAGATCATCGGTACAGCTACGACTGAAAACCGACCCCAGCTAATACGGTTGAGTAAATTATACTTTGCCAGGCGTGAACCGGAGCCATCCACCCAGGCAGAACCGGTTGGTGTACTCATGATGTTAATACCACGCTGCTGTCGACATCCCAGAACAGATACACTTCATCATTCCAGGTGAGCCGCGCACCCAGTTCCCGGGTGATGTTCGGCTGAGTAACACGTACTTCCTTGCCGCTTGGCAGACGCACCCGGTAGACCGACAGACTGCCCATGTAGGCGATCTCTTCGATCACGCCCCGAATGCAGTTTTCAGCTCCTTCCGGTTTCTCTTTACTGATCTGAGTTTTCTCAGGACGCAGAGCGACATGCACTTTCTGATTCGGCGCACAGCTGATGCCGTGATTAACGTAGAGGGTTGCCCCCGCCTCTTTGGAATCGATGCGAACCGAATTTGGCAGATCTTCGGTCACCACCCCTTCAAACAGGTTAACCGAGCCAATAAACTCAGCCACAAAACGACTGTTGGGATATTCGTAGACATCATGAGGTTCGGCAGTTTGCACAATCACCCCGTGATTCATCACCCCGATCCGGGTCGCCAGCGTCATCGCTTCTTCCTGATCGTGGGTCACCACCACAAAGGTCACGCCCAGCTCTTCCTGAATGCGAATCAGCTCAAACTGCGTCTCTTCCCGCAGTTTTTTATCCAGCGCCCCCAGCGGCTCATCCAGCAACAGCAGTTTAGGACGCTTGACCAGCGAGCGAGCCAGAGCAACACGTTGCCGCTGACCACCGGAGAGCTGATCAGGCTTACGCTTACCGAGATGGCCGAGTTGCACCATATCGAGCATTTTAGCAACCCGCTGTTTTACTTCAGCGCGCTCCAGTCCTTCGCGTTTGAGGCCAAAGGCAACATTATCTTCTACCGAGAGATGCGGAAACAGCGCATAAGACTGAAACATCATATTCACCGGCCGTTTCCATGGCTGGATACCCGCCATATCGGCGCCATCAATAATGATGCGTCCGCTGGTCGGTGATTCAAAACCGGCCAGCATGCGCAACAGGGTACTTTTACCGGACCCGGACCCGCCTAACAGGCAAAACAGTTCGTTTTTATAGATATCCAATGAGATATTATCGACAGCGGTAAACTCACCAAATTTTTTGGTGATATTTTCTATCTGCAGAAAAGGTTTTGCTCCCTCATCCTTCCAAAGCGGCAGACCGGAAGGCTGAGAAGATGACGCAGGCACACTAGCAGGCCGCGGCTCAGTTGTTACTGTTGAAGTCATACTACACCCTATACCATATTCATATGCTGAGCTCTGTCGGGAGCCCAGAGAGTTATTTATGAAGCTTTCAGGATGGCTGCTTCTCATTAGCAGTTTATACCAGCATCTGAAAGCGATATCTCTCTGGCAGAAGCGCCTCTGCCAGGGGGGCAGACTTACCGACCAGTTTTAATCTGAGTCCAGGCGCGGGTCAGCAACCGGTCAAACTTAGCACTATGAGCGTTCTGAGGAAACAGATTAGCCTTCACTTCGTCAGACGGGTAGATACCGGGATTATTCAGAACCTCTTCCAGAACCATTGGCTCTGCCGCCTTATTGGCTACGGCAAAGTAAGCGAAGTTAGAAACCGCTGCACCGCTGTCGCCCCTGAGCATATAATCCATCAGCTTATAAGCCGCATCTTTATGTGGTGCATCAACAGGAATCGCCATCAGGTCAAACCATACCAGCGTACCCTCTTTCGGGATCGCATAGCCGATCTTGACACCCTGACCCGCTTCTTCGGCACGCCCCTTAGCCTGCAACACATCACCGTTGTAACCCAGAGCGACACAAACATCACCATTGGCCAGGTCAGAAATATACGCAGAAGAGGAGAATTTACGATAACTGTCACGTGCAGACTTCAGCAGATCCTCAGCTTTTTTCAGATCAGCCTTTTTTTCAGAGTTTGGATCAAGACCCAGGTAGTTAAGTGCAATGGCAACAACTTCAGCAGGAGAATCCAGCAGGGAGATACCACAATCTTTCAGTTTGGCAGCAATTTCAGGCTTAAACACCAGATCCAGTGTATCAACCGGCACATCACCCAGTCGCTCTTTAACCATATCGACGTTATAGCCAATACCGATCGTTCCCCAGGCATAAGGAACGTTGTGCTTATTACCAGGATCATGGCGGGAAATTTTGTCCAGCATTGCCGTATCAAGATTACCGTAATTAGGCAGTTTACTGCGATCAAGCTCACTGTAGATTCCGGCCTGCACCTGACGCTCAAGAAAAGAACCGGTTGGCACAACGATGTCATAGCCAGCGCCACCAGACATCAGCTTTGCTTCAAGCACCTCATTCGAGTCATAAACGTCATAGTTAACCTTGATTCCGGTATCTCTGGTGAAGTTCTCAAGGATCTCAGGACTAATGTAATCGGACCAGTTGTAAAAATTCACAACCTGTTCTTCAGCCATTACAGCAGTGGAAACGGATGCAGCCAGTACTACTGCAAGACCAAGCTTCTTCGGATTCATTGTATTACTCCATTTCTGGTGCTTCAGATGATGCAGCATCTGCTGCCCCATCAGTAAGCATTAACTCTTTAGATGCCGCAGAGCGGCGCTCATCAGAGCCACATCTTTTTGTTGTTATTCTAATGGCTGCCCCTCTGATCAGGATGACAGCGCTCAAGCTTCTCAAACTGTCGCAGTATTTTCCGCAACTAGTTAAAATGTACTGCAACCTCCCTGTCAGCTATATACCCTCCAGTAGGTATCATCAATTAATCATTCACTATCAGATAGTTAAAGCAGACCCAAATAAGAATCGTACTCAATATCAGAGATCTGCTCGTTCAGTTTCCGCTGTTCCTGCCGCTTAGCTGCGGCAAATACCCGAATAAACTCTTCACCCAGGTATTCCTCAAGCACACCACTTTCTGCGAACAGATCGGTAGCAACATCCCACTTATTTGGCAGAATCATCTCCTGGTCACCATCGGCATAGGCATCACCTTCAATCGGTGCCGGTGGCATCAGTTTATTTTCGATACCGTACAGCGCGCCCGCCAGGATAGCCGCCAACACCAGATAAGGGTTAGCATCGGCACCGGAAACACGGTGTTCAATACGACGCGCTTCACAGGGACTTTCAGGAATACGGATTGCAACCGTGCGGTTTTCATAACCCCAGGTAGCAATGGTTGGCGCGTGGGCACCCGCCATAAAACGACGGTAAGAGTTCATGTGCGGGGCAAAGATCAGCATACTGTCAGACATGGTATGCATGAGACCGGCAACCGCATTCTTAAGAATATCAGTGCCATCTTCACCGCCATTGTCAAAGATGTTATTACCCGCTTCATCCAGCAGACTGAAATGAACGTGAAAGCCATTACCACTTTTGTCTGAATAAGGCTTAGCCATAAAGGTGGCTGAATAACCATGCTTACGGGAGATGCCTTTAATCAGCCGTTTGAACATAATCGCCTGATCACCGGCCATCAGCGGATCATTAACGTGCAGCAGGTTGATCTCAAACTGCCCTGGTCCCAGCTCAGAAATAATAGTATCTGCCGGAACGCCCTGAATCTCACACACTTCACGGACTTCAGCAAAGAAAGAGGACAGGCCATCCATCTCGTCAATGGAATAACAATCGGTTTCACTCAGACGACGACCGTGCCCTTCAGAAAGAATGGGTGGCTGCGGACGCTGAGTCTCTTCCGACTCACCATCCATCAGATAGAACTCAAGCTCGGTTGCCATGACCGGCGTCAGACCGATCGCCTTAAAGCGTTCAACCACTCCAGCCAGCACCTGACGGGGGTCACAACCAAACGGCGAGCCATCCGGATTAAACATGGTTGCCAGTATCTGATCGCGCGGGTCTTCTGACCATGGGACAGGTATTGCCCGGTCACCGACCGGCATACAGATACCATCCATATCACCGGTTTCAAACACCAGACCATTATCCAGGACATCATCACCCCAGAAATCAAACCCCAGCACAGAACGAGGCAGTTTCACCCCTTCATCAAATACTTTAGTTGCGGCATTAGCTGGAAGACGCTTACCCCGCAAATTACCGTTAAGGTCAGCTATAAACAGGTCAAACTCTTTATCTTTTTGTTTCTTAAACGTCATAAGATTCTCACTCGAAATCTTTCATCCCCACGCCCTGGTGGGTCACAACATACCGCTGCAATCAGCTTAGCTTAACTCACATGCTTTTGTGATCACAAACAATAAAACAATGTGATCACATTTTTTTCTGGTGGTCAATATCGACATCTGTTAAAAATGTCATGTAACCTATTTAGTGATCGCATTACAACAAGAGAACCTGCTACGAGGTTCCCAGAGAAATAAGGCCAGAACAGCTTTGATAATGGACAAGAAATCTCCGATTAAAATAACAGTAACTGAACGCACTGAGTCTGTAACTATCACCCAATGGGTATACCAGACCCTGCGCAATGCCGTTATGTACGGTGAAATCCTCCCCGGAAGGATACTCACTATCCGTGAGCTGGCTGCTATTCTTGACGTTAGCCCCATGCCGGTGCGTGAAGCACTGCGTCAGCTGGGGGCAGAAAATGCCCTGGAAATTCAGGGCAACCGCCGGGTGATGGTGCCTAAGATGACGGCCATGAAATTTAACGAACTGTGTGAAGCACGTATCGCTATTGAATCGCATGCCGCAGCCCGCGCTCTTCCCTATATTGATAATGAACGTCTGCAACAGCTCCGCGCACTCGACAGCCAGATCGATCAGGCCCAGGAAGAGGATAACCTCGGACAGATAAGCATACTCAACCAAAGCTTTCACCGCGCTCTCTATACCGCCAATCCGCACCAGGTTACCCTGCCGCTGATCGAAAGCCTGTGGCTACAACTGGGTCCTTTTATGCGTATGGCCACCAGCGAGCTGGAAGAACACTACCTTGTTGACCGACATAATGAAGCGATGTCAGCCATCGAGAAGAAAGACGCATACGCCCTGCAAGTCGCGATTGCAGCGGATATTCGCGAAGGTATCGCCTTCGCCGGAACCCCCGAAATGCTGCACGCCTTTATTGAAAATTCAGGCCACTGAGCCGCACCGGCTCGCAGACCGCTGATCCCTTAAGCCAGGAATATAACTTCGCTTTACGGGACTTTTTTGTTGACATTATATTTTTGTGATCACAAAATGGTGATCACAAAATAGATTCGAATAGTTTATCTCGATTCTTTTGATCGTTTTTTTATACACCGGCACATTATTTCACCCGGTGACTGGTTGGGAGAGATTCAATGCACGAACAAAACAGCAATTCATCAATAACCGCAGATGTACAATCCATCGATGCGGGTCATCACATGCACCCTTTCACCAACACCGGCGCCCTGAATAAAAAAGGGGCACGGGTCATCACCCATGCAGAAGGTGTCTACCTGTGGGATAGCGAAGGTAATAAGATTATCGACGGTATGGCTGGTCTGTGGTGCGTTAACATGGGATATGGCCGCACAGAACTGATTGAAGCGTCTGACAAGCAGATGAAGCAGCTGGCGTATTACAACACCTTCTTTCAGACAACCCACACACCGGCCGCTGAACTGGCAAAAGAGATCGCCAGCGTAACCCCTTACGACCTGAATCACATCTTTTTTGCAAACTCTGGCTCCGAAGCCATCGATACCGTTATGCGCATGGTACGCCAGTACTGGGCAATTAAAGGCAAACCCTACCGCAATATTCTTATCGCCCGTGAAAATGCCTATCACGGCAGCACCATTGGCGGTACCAGCCTTGGTGGCATGAGTGGGATGCACAATCAGGGTGGCCCACTGGTCCCTAACATCGCCCGTATCCGTCAGCCTTACTGGTACGGCGAAGCTGGCGATATGACCGAAGAAGAGTTCGGTATTGCCTGTGCTAAAGCCCTGGAAGAGAAAATTCTCGAAGTTGGCCCTGACAATGTTGCAGCCTTCATCGGCGAGCCGATTCAGGGAGCCGGCGGTGTCATCGTGCCACCCGCTAACTACTGGACAGAGATTCAGAAGGTCTGTAATAAATACGATATCCTGCTGGCTGCTGATGAAGTCATCTGTGGCTTTGGCCGTACCGGCAGCTGGTTTGGCTGTGAAACCTTCGGCTTTAAACCTGACATTATGTCCATGGCCAAAGGTCTGTCTTCCGGCTATCTGCCAATTGCCGCTGTTGCTATTGGTGACCGTATCGCCAATGCCTTTATTGAACATGATGACGACTTTAACCACGGTTTCACCTATTCCGGCCATCCGGTAGCGGCGGCTGTTGCCATCGCCAATATTCAGCTGATGAAACGGGAAAACATCGTCGAGTATGTTGGTAACGATATCGGACCGTATTTCCAGAACAAGCTGCGTGAAGCCGTTGGTGATCACCCGCTGGTTGGTCACATCGAAGGTGTAGGCCTGGTCGCCGGTATTGCTCTGGTGAAAAACAAAGCGCCAAAAGAGCTCTACAGCGATGATGTCAATATCGGCATGATCTGCCGTGACCACTGCTTTAATAACGGTCTGATTATGCGTGCCGTTGGCAGCCGGATGGTGCTGTCACCACCACTGGTTATCAGCCACGCAGAAGTCGATGAGCTGTGTCAGAAAGTACGTCTGTGCTTTGACCTGACCCTCGAGTCCGTCAGCTGACCGACCCGTTAGCCGTTAACCTGCATAATTCTTTCACTATCGTTATGCAGACGGAGACCAGACATTGCGATGCTTTCTGGTCTCCTTTATTCGACTGCCCTGATTCAATATTACCGGTATTGGCTCAAGTAAATTATCGGTGACTAATCATCAGCGATAATGGCAGTCGAATTTTTTTTACATTAATGCCCTGAGCAGGAGCCACGCTATGCCCATTATGAGTGCACAGCACACAGCGTCTGAACACTGGCAAAAGGATCTTGCTGCACTTATCGACACCATACGCCTGCCCAGTTTTGGCGGGATGCTGGAAAAATTCCTCGCCAGCCAGTGCCACTTCGACACGATGCTGGTCGTCACCTATCGAAAATCGCTGAAACCACTCATTCTTCACCCGACCGATCCGGCAGAGCAAAGCGTCACACTGCACAACTACATTAACCGGTCCTACATTCTTGACCCGCTGTTTAATGCCATCCGCAGCGGCAGCCTGGGAGAAGGCGTCAGCCGACTGATTGATATCGCCCCGGACAGCTTTGAAACCACCAAATATTACCAAAGCTGTTATAAAGAGTTTGACCTGATTGATGAGATTAATCTGGTTATCGAACTTGATCCCAAAGTCTGTTGTGCCATCTCTCTGGGACGCAGAACCAGCAGAGGCACGATTACCCGGGCAGAACTCAGCCGTCTGAATAATATTTATCCGGTGGTCAAATCGATCATCCGGCAGTTCTGGCTGTCACAGTCACAGGAGTTTGTTAAATACGAAAAATCAGAAGGGGCAATGAATCAGGCCATCAGCACCTTCGGCAGCGGAGTGCTCACCCCAAGAGAGCAACAGATTGCAGGCTTAATTCTGCAGGGACACTCATCCAAGGCCATCGCCAGCATGCTGGATATCAGTCTGGGCACCGTTAAAGTACACCGCAAGAACATTCATACCCGCCTGAACACCTCGACCCAATCAGATATCTTTACGCTGTTTCTGGCCCACCTCAAAGAGCTGGACCCGACGGCTAATGCGTAAAAGTTGCCAGGATAAGCCGCAAATACAAGCGTATCTATTGCCCGCATGCCTGTTTTCGGGCAAACTCTGATTAGCTAATCGCACATAGAACACTAAGGACAGTCCCTATGGATGAAGAAAACCTCTACGCCGCACCGCAGGCCAATCTCGAAAAACCCAACAGAAATGAAATAGCACTGGCAGGTCGCTGGACCCGATTCTGGGCAGCGTTACTTGATGCGTTTATCATGCTTGCCGTCGCTGTTCCCATATTGTATTTGCTTGGCGTATATGACCAGATAGAAAGCCAGACTCTACAGGCATCAGATATTACCATCAGTGCTCTGGCACTGGTGTTCTACGCCGTCTTAAATGGTTACCTGCTGGCGACGTCAGGACAGACGATTGCTAAAAAACTGCTCAGCATTCAAGTGGTTGACTATAACACCAATCAACTACTGCCCTTCTGGAAGGTTTTTGGGGTCCGCTATATGCCTATGTATATTATCAGCCAGTTACCCGCCGTCGGACAGATCATCGCACTCATCGACTCACTATTTATCTTCAGCAAAGATAATCGCTGTCTGCATGACCTGTTAGCCAACACCAAAGTCATAAAAGTATAATTCTGTGCTGCAATATTAAAACGGGAAAGCATTAAACTTACATGGTGCGGTTGCTACGGTAAAAAACCAGCAAGACAATACACAGACAGCAAAAGAGCTATAGGTTTGACCTATAGCTCTTTACCGTTTTATACGACCAGCGATACGAATACGTATTATCCTGGCCTTAAACCAGCTTTTCTGCCAGCGACCAGTAAGTCGCGTAGCGACCTCTAGCCACGGGCTTACAGCCGAATCAGTACATTCTTGATATCGGTATATTTTTCCAGCGCGTGTAGCGATTTATCACGGCCATTACCGGAGGCCTTCACACCACCGAAAGGTACCGTGGTGTCACCCTCACCCCAGGTATTCACCCACACCATGCCGCTCTCAATCTTACGACTGACACGGTGAGCCCGGGACAGGTTCTGGGTCCAGACAGCAGCACCCAGCCCATAAACAGAATCATTCGCCAGCGCGATCGCGTCCTCTTCCGTTTCAAATTCGCAGACCGCCAGTACCGGCCCGAAGATCTCCTCTTTAACGAAGGTCATGCCATTGTTGGCACCATCAACGATGGTCGGTTTGGCAAAGAAACCTTTGCCTTGCTGATATTCAGGAATGCCACCCATAATCACCTGACCACCCTCATCCTGGGCGGAACGGATGTAACGCTCTACCGTTGCCAGCTGGGTTGCATCAACCATGGGGCCCATTGTGGTGGCAGGGTCTAACGGATCACCAGGCTGGAAGCGCGCAGCGGCTTCAACCAGTGCCGCAACAAACTCTTCCTTGATACTCTTTTCAACGTAGAGACGGGAACAGGCGATACACACCTCACCCTGGTTGCAGAAAATAGCGGCTGCAGATGCCGCCGCTGCCGCTTTAATATCGGCATCGGCAAATACCAGATTAGGAGATTTACCACCCGCTTCCAGCCAGACCCGCTTCATATTGGACTCTCCGGCATAGCCCATCAGCATACCCGCCACCCGGGTTGAACCGGTAAAGGCCAGCACGTTAACGTCCATATGCAGTGCTAACGCTTTACCTGCCGTATGACCAAAGCCAGGTAACACATTAAAAACACCGGCAGGAATACCCGCTTCTACCGCCAGCTCGGCCAGCCGCAATGCACTCAGCGGAGATTTTTCTGATGGCTTCAGCACCACCGAGTTGCCAGCAGCAATGGCCGGAGCAATCTTCCAGCTGACCATCAGCAGTGGATAGTTCCAGGGCGTAATTGCCCCTACAACCCCCACGGGATGATGATGGATCATCGCCAGCGTGTCATGCCCGGTCGGGGCAATCTCACCATACACTTTATCAATGCTTTCAGCGGTCCAGCGAATACAGTCAATCGCATCCGGCACATCGATACTAACCATTTCGGAGATCGATTTACCCATATCCAGGGTATCCAGCAGGGCAAACTCATCTTTGTGCTGTTCAATCAGATCCGCCCAGCGGAGCATCACATTTTTGCGTTCCCGGGGATGCATCTCCGACCAGACACCGGAGCGAAATACTTCACGGGCATTGGCAACGGCTATATTCACATCGGCGACATCACAACTGGAGACATCCGCAAGCAACGTCTCTGTGGCCGGATTGATACAGGGGAACGTCTCTCCACTCACCGCAGACTGAAATTCACCATTAATATAAGCCTGATGATGCAAATTCAGAGTATTGCTCAGGGCTTGCCATTCAGAATAGCTTTTCATCGGTTCTCTTCTCCAGAATCTCTTGTTGGCTGCCAGAAACGGGCTAACAGGCTCAGCGCTGTCTGCCATACAGGTTTACTGACAGTATATTCCCTCCCGTTTGAGTTCTTCTATATGTCTGAGGGGGTAGCTTAGTGAACAGCAGCAGAGCTCTCCGCGATACAGATAACCTGACCGCTTAGCCTCAACAAACTACCTCCAAAGGCATACCTTCAGCTGGGTATATCCTCTGGTGCCGTGATTTGCAGATAATCAGGATCCATAAAAATTATTACAGGAAAAATCGATGAAGAAGATTTTTACAGGTCTGGCCGCCGCAATGGCCCTGACATCGACAGTTCAGGCTGCTGACGTTACGGGTACCGTTTCATTTACCAATGATTACCGTTTCCGCGGTATTTCACAGTCTGCGGGAGATCCCGCTGTTCAGGGCAGCCTGGATGTTGCATTTGATAATGGCGTTTATGCCGGCATCTGGGGTAGCAATGTCGACTTTGAAGATGATGCCAAGTTGGAGATCGATTACTACGTGGGCTATGCCAATGATATTAATGATGATCTGAGCTACGACGTTTCCTACGGCTTCTATACCTACCCCGGCTATAACACAGACGCTGAGTATGGCGAGCTGGCACTGGGTTTGTACTACGGAGATCTTGGCTTCACCATGGCGTATTCTGACGACTTTTTTAACTCAGGAGAGTCTGCACAATACTTCGGCCTTGATTACAGCTATGGTATCACCGAAGCCGTTAGCCTGGATCTGCACGCAGGTTACAGCACTGGAGATTACTGGGGCAAAGCCGATATTAACGACTATCAGGACTACTCTGTAGGCATCTCTGGTTCTGCCCTCGGTCTGGATCTGTCAGCGGCGTATCTGTTTAACAGCATCGATAATGCTGATGAGATTGATAAAGGTGCATTCCGTAATGACAACACGCTGTTAGTGAGCGTATCCCGCACGTTCTAAGCGGAACTAAAACTCAATCAGACACGTACAGACTTCCCCTTCTTCTGTCTGATCCGGGCCACTCAGAATATTTCTGTGTGGCCTTTTTTATTCATCTGTCAGGGCGTAAAATCCCGCTTTAACTTTCCAGTCGAGGCGCGGATGTCAGTCGCAATTCTCTCAATTTTTATCCCCACATTTTTCTTTGTTTCCATCACACCAGGAATGTGTATGACGCTGGCGTTAAGTCTGGGGATGTCGATCGGTGTCCGGCGCAGTCTGCATATGATGTGGGGTGAGCTGATTGGCGTGGGACTGGTGGCCACAGCCGCGGCTGTCGGTGTTGCCGCGCTGATGCTGCAGTTCCCGGAGGCGTTTATCTTTCTTAAGCTTGGCGGGGGTGCTTATCTTGGCTGGCTGGGTTTGCAGATGTGGCAATCAAAAGGCAAACTGGTGATGCCAGAGCCCGGTGCAGAGGTAAAACATCAGGGCAATCTGCAGTTGGCACTGAACGGCTTTATTACGGCCATTGCCAACCCCAAAGGCTGGGCCTTTTTTGTGACACTTCTACCCCCCTTTCTGGACCAGAATCTGCCGCTGGCCCCGCAACTCACGGTGCTGATTGCGATGATTCTGTCACTGGAATTCTGCTGCCTGTTAATCTACGCCAGTGGCGGCAAGGCGCTGCGCCACCTGTTGCTGGACCGGGGCAATGTCAAACTGATGAACCGGATTGCCGGCTCACTGATGATCGGGGTGGGCATCTGGCTGGCATTCGGCTAGGCAAACACTGACGGGCCACACCAGCTAACAGATAAATTACTGAGCAACTGAAAAACGCCGCGGCTGTGGCCGGGGGTCTTTCTGGGAAAAGTAATCATCGTCATCGGCGTAGAGCGTGTACTCTTCCATCGCCAGCACATCCCAGACCATATGGGTAGCGAAGGTCGGTGGTACACGGTATTGGCTGTCGCCGATCTGCTCAGGCTGATAACTATTATCCGGCGGTGCTAATAAAATGTCGCTCAGCTCGCGGGCATCCCAGCTATAATACTGTCTCGGCATGGCATAAGCGCTGGCGATCCAGCCCTCTCTGTAAGAGGGACCGATCAGTGCAAGCGAGCGACAATCTGAACGCCCCTCAATGCAATACAGGCGTTTATCCAGATCAACAATATAGCTTTCAGATCCAAAGGTACCCATTGATGCACAGCCGCTCAGACTGAGGACGAGCAAAAAACTCCCCATAAAAAGCGGTGTATGATGAAACCTCTTCATTGTTACTATCCCATCAATTATTGATTACATCGACAACACCAATCCATTAACATGGATTGAACTGACGGCGATGCACCGACTATCCTTAAAGCAGGTCACATGATACCCAATCAGATCCAATCAGGCATTATGAACCCAAGGAGTTTGCATGAGTACTGCTGAAAAATTCACCTTTCAAACACTGGAACGCCGCACCAGAGCACTGGCCATTGCCCTCGGATTTCGGGACCCGTCAACACTGCAACATTCTGATCGGGTACAGGCATTGGCAGCTGAACTGGGCAAGGCCGCCGGTCTCTGTGAAGGTCAGATCAGTGCTTTGCGTATCAGTTCAAAATTTCATGATATCGGCAAGATCGGCATCCCTGATCGCATTCTGATGAAACCCGGCAAGCTCGACAGCGATGACTGGGAAGTCATGTCCCGTCACCCCTCGATTGGCGAACAGATCGTGCTCTCAACAGAGCTGGATGGCGCTTCAGAAACCGCTCATATTATTCGCCATCATCATGAACATTTTGATGGTAACGGTTACCCCGACAAGCTGGCCGGTGAAGCGATTCCGGTCGGTGCGAGAATTATCAGTATCGTCGATAGTTATGATGCGATGGCGTTCACCCGCTCCTATCATGAAGGTCATACGCATGCGCAGATTATTGAGCAGATCACTCAAGAATCGGGAACCAAGCATGACCCCTATCTGCTGAATCATTTCTGTCGCATCATTGAAAAAAGTGAAAATAAAGTAAAATAATCGCCGTTATAATGCGATTATCGGCAATCAACAGACAAGCCAGAGTCGCTGCAACCGCAGCGGTAGCAACAACCCCGGAGCCTCAAAACAGGGAAAGTTTACCTAATCCGGGATCAACTCCCCCACCACCGACGTCACAGGTTTTACCCCCGCCCAGACATCCAGCGCCATATCTTCAGGCTCTTCATTAGGCCCCCCGACACGGATTTTGGCCGAGACTTCCTCTATCGGAAAAGCAAACACCGCCGTTATCTTCATCTCCGTCTCATTAGGTGGCCGTGCTTCCGTTGAGCGACCCGGACTGTATTTATCCAGCATCGCATCCAGTGCGGCCAGTTTTTCATCAGGGTCTTCCACTAATCGCCCTTTGCCGTACACCACCACTGAGCGGAAATTCACAGAATGGTGATAGGCTGAACGCGCAAAGACTAAGCCATCCAGTAAGTACACGGTAATACAGGCGGTCTGCCCCTTCATCACCTGTTGAAACAGGCCATTCTTGACCGAGCCATGCAGAAACAACTCATTACCTATCCGCCAGTGCGAGCTGGGCTGCACCATCGCTTCATCATCGACACTGACTCCGATATTACACACCCAGGCCTCATCAAGAATGCTGTAGATGGTATCCCGGTCGTAGTTGGCGATTTTACGCCCCCGCCTCACCCGGGTACGCTCAGTCATTCTGATCTCACTCATAACTCCTCCTGTCCTTTGTCGAGCGCTTACCTTAAGCGCTTCTCAGATTTGCGATAGAGTGAGATTAGCCGTTATAGTGGATCTTAATAAGATCCAATTAACATATATTATTAAGGCCCAATTTGAAGCAGCCCCGACATCATAAATTGCCCCATTCAGAGCGCTTTACCCCGTTTTTGCAACAGGGTAAAACCCAGCGTCCGCTCTACCGGGGACTCTTCAACTATATCCAGCAAAAAATTCTCTCAGCAGAGCTGCCCGCAGAGAGCCGCCTGCCCTCCAGCCGCGAACTGGCGGAGCTGCTGGGCCTCTCCCGCAATACCGTCAAACAGGTATATGAGATGCTGCAGGCCGAGGGCTACATCGAAACCCGCCAGGGCGATGGCAGCTATGTTTCGCCCCAGCTATCCCTGAATCAAAAAACAACACAGCGAAAGCCCGAACCGCACACGCGGCCAGTCACTCTGTCAGCCAAAAGCCTCCAGCTGGAACAGATCCGGCCACTCTATCAGCAGCACCAACAGCAACTGCTGCTGCCTGCGGTACCGGCGCTGGATCAGTTTCCCTGGCAACAGTGGCAACGCTCGGTGACACACGCTGGCAGGCAGATGAAGTTTCACGCTGAACGTGACTTTATGGGGGAAGCCGCTCTGCGCACGGAGATCGCCGCCTATCTCACGGCGACTCGTGGTATCCACTGCGACATGACGCAGGTGATGATCTGCTCCGGCTCACAACAGGGGATGCAGCTGGCCTTTTCCATGCTGCTCAATCCGGGAGATAAAGTGCTGGTAGAGGACCCGGGCTTTCCCGGTATCGATGGTGCCATCAGCAACGCTGGCGGGATTAAACTATCTATTCCTATTGACCGTAACGGTTTTCGTACCGATATCGCCCTGCACAATCAACAAAACGCCCGGCTCGCTTTTATCACCCCGTCACGCAACTTTCCGCTGGGTTATACCCTGAGTCTTGAACGCCGCCTGCAACTGCTTGAATGGGCCCGGGAACAGGGCTGTTGCATTATTGAAGATGACTACGACAGTGAGTTCCGTTTTGACGGTCCGCCCCTCACCGCACTGCAGGGGCTGGATGGCGAACACAGCGTGATCTACTCCGGCACCTTCAGCCGTATTCTGCACCCGGCTATGCGACTGGCATATCTGGTGCTGCCACCCTCCCTGGTGGCACCCTTCAACCGCATGCGCGGGTTTATGGATGGCGGCTTGTCAGCGTTACCGCAACTGGCACTGGCAGACTTTATGGCCCGGGGAATATTCTCAAGTCACCTCAGACGGATGCGTAAACTCTATAAAACCCGCCGCCGCTATCTGTTGCAGCAGGTAACACAACTATTTAACGATCAGTTGCTATGGGAACCCAGTGATGGCGGAATGCATGGGGTTTTTCTGCTGCCCCCCGGCGTTGATGACAAAGCCGTTGTCGCACAGACGATGAAAGTAGGACTGGGCATCCGGCCACTGTCTTACTATTACGATAAACAACCCGCCCGCAGCGGGCTGGTGATCGGTTTTGGCGGTTATGATGAGGCCCGGATAGACGCCGGATTAGCTTTACTGAAGTCGGTTCTGAAACATCACCTGTAAAACTAAAAAAGCTGCACCTCACATTGAGATGCAGCCTATACAGAGAGTTAAAACGTACAGATAGCGGGCGCTACTTATTTGCAGCCATCTTATTCGCAGCCAGCACATAGAGATATTCCAAAGCCAGGGTCGCACCGGCCAGCGAAGTGATCTCGGCGTGGTCATAGGCTGGCGCCACTTCAACCACATCCATCCCCACCAGATTCAGCCCCTGCAGTCCACGAATCACTTTCAGGGCGCAATCCATATTCATGCCACCGGAAACCGGTGTTCCCGTACCCGGCGCAAAAGCAGGATCAAGGCCATCAATATCAAAACTGACATAGGCTTTTTTGTCGCCCACCCGGGCACGAATGCGTTCCAGAATACCGTGCGGCCCATGATCGCCCACCCAGGCAGCGTCGAGCACTTCAAAGGGGTGTCCCTCGACATCATAGACAGTACGGATACCGATCTGAATCGAATGTTCCGTATCCAGCAAGCCCTCTTCAACGGCGTGATGAAACAGCGTACCGTGATCGTACTTCGTGCCACCAGAGTAGGTATCTGTGTGCGCATCAAAATGGATCAGCGCCAGTGGACCATGTTTTTTAGCATAGGCACGCAATACCGGCAGGGTAATAAAGTGATCACCGCCAAAGGTCAGGGATGATTTACCCGCAGCAAGGATTGCGCTGATATGCCCCTCCAGATTGTCCACCATGGTCTGAGGCTCACCATGCTTAAACAGCACATTGCCGGAATCGGCCACTTTCAGGTGGTCATCCAAAGCAAACTGCCAGGGCCAGCGTGCCCCTTCCCAGATCAGCTGCGTTGATGCCTGACGCACACCCAGCGGCCCGAAGCGGGCACCGGAACGTCCCGATGTCGCCAGATCAAACGGCACGCCGGCCACGATGACTTCCGCATCAGAAGCATTCAGATCACTCACCACCGGAAACTCCATAAAGGTCATTCCTAATGAACCATAGATCGGCAGATCCGCATTACCCGTCGTCGTTGCTGTATCAGACATTCCTCAACCCTCAAATAGTTAACTCGGATCAGCTTACTATTGCGACTATAATTATTGAAATGCATAGTTATAATAACTACATGCATACAATTAATACCAGATCGACTATAAAGACCACGCCGATGAAGCCGCTACGCCAGTTTGACCTTAACCTGTTACTGCTATTGGAAGCGTTGCTGACAGAGTGCCATGTCAGTCGCGCGGCAGAGCGGATGTTCCTCAGCCAGTCAGCGATGAGTCACGCCCTCAACCGGCTGAGACAGCAGCTGGATGACCCATTACTGGTACGCTCCGGTAACGGCCTGAAGCCCACCCCCCGGGCAATTGCCATGCTGCCGGATATTCGCCAGGCGATCCGCATGATTGAGCACAGTCTCAGCCCGCCTGAACCCTTTGATCCGTCCCGTTCTGATCGCTGCTTCACCATCGCCAGCACCGACTTCTTCGAGGCGCTGATCCTGCCACCGCTGATGCAGAATCTGCAGCTCACTGCGCCCGGTATTCGTATTCAGATTGAGGTTATTCGTCAGGGCGGTAATCTGAAGCAGCTGGAAAAGCGCGAGCTGGATCTGATTATCGGGCTGGACAGCAAACAGCCGGTTGACCCGCAACTGATCAGTCGGTCCTGGCACACAGAACCCCTTGCCTGTCTGATTGCTGAAGACAATACCCAGGTGGATCAGCAGCTCTCTCTGGAACAGTATTGCCAGTTGAACCATGTGATATTTTCCGACCTGGCCGGCGTCAGCTCAGACCAGATTGACCAGTGGCTGGCGCAACAACAACGGCAGCGAAACTTTATCGCCTGCACCGTAAACTATATGGCGGGTGCCCGCATCGTTGCCGCGACCGACGCGGTGATGACACTGCCGCGACAGATGGCCCTGCTGTTTGCCCAGATGCTACCCGTCAGACTGGTCTCTCCTCCCCCGGGGGTGCCGAAGATCGAGATGGTTAGTCTGCACCACCCGCTCTACTCCAACGATCCGGGACTGAAGTGGCTGTTAGCGTTGCTACACCACTAACTAGCGCTGCACTTGCCAGTCAGGCACTGAGTAACAACTACCCCATCAGTGCCCGGTGGTTTTAGAAAAGAGATTCATAATCACCACTCCCAGAATAATGCATGACATGCCAATAATAGCCGGCAGATCGGGAACCTCCTTGTAGATAACCGCACCAAACAAAGCGATTAACACAATTCCCATGCCTGCCCAGATGGCATAAGCCACCGCCACCGGTATCGTTTTAAGAACCAGCGACAGAAAATAGAATGCCAGGAGATAGCCAATCACACACAATGCACTGGCAAACGGCCGACTAAACTCCTCGGATGCTTTTAACGCCAACGTACCCATTACTTCGGCGCCAATCGCCAACGCCAGAAACCAATAACCCATAACACACCTTATGTTGCCGCAGTGCGGCTTATTAATAGAGGTCGCGACGCGACTTACAAGCAGAAACAAAAACAGGCCGGTATCATTAAATAAGTGATGATAACAGCCTGTATATGACTTTTAGTCATCAGACATCTACAAAAAGACGATGCCTTCAGCCGGTGAGATAACGCCCGCAATCCCGACCCGGAAACACAGCAGACAGAACCCATGCAGACCGAATTCACCGATAAAATAGCTGTCGAAGAAGGGAGCTGTTAACGGCTGCCTGAGGGTAATCCTGAACTGAACGCACCCCGAACATATTACCTCTTAACACCGGATTGTCAGGCGTTTTTAGGGATATCAAAATCCCTCGCCATGTAAGGATTGTTAAGCTGCGTTGCCATAATAAAGCCTGCTAAGAGTCTGATGCAGCAGATGACTCCGCAAATTTTGCAGCCTCACGGACGGCGGACTTATCCTCAGAAATATCCAGCGCAATCTGTGCGCGTTTCAGTGCCAGCCGCCCGTGGTGCTCGGCTGCCTGCCGCATATCGGCGTCGCCCATCAATGCGAGAGAGTGCAACCCTTTTTGCAATCGCACGGAAACCTCAACCACCCCGGCGCCGTCCCGGCCGATTGCAGTAAAGCCATCATCGAACATATCCCTAACCGAGATCTCAGGGACCTCTATGCGGTCGTAGATCTGCGAATCTTCATCGGCTTCAGTCTCAGACCATAGGGTTAATAATCGCACCAGAGAACCAATAATATCGATTGCAGTACCCGGATCATTAACGGCTGGGGACAATGCACGGCCAGCAATTTGCGACAGCACAATCAGACCAAACCGCGGGTCATCGCTGAAAAGACGATCGCAGCCTATCTGAAACGCCTTCACAACACAGTTGTCGTCAATGCTGTCATGATCACCTGAGTCAGATATTACGTATGCCAGCACCTGGTCCGGGGAGGCAAATGTCCCCGGCAAAATCGCTACCCGCACCCGCACCTCCTGCTCCTTCGCCCACGACTGAAGTGCCGCAATATCGATGTGCTGAATGTACCCCACACTGGGTGAATACACCGGTTTTCCGCCTGACTCGGATTGCACAGGCATAGCGCAAAGAGTCGGCATATGACGTCGTCGTTTCAGCGCAGTGGCCGTCGCCTTTTCAATTTTATCAATCGTCGACCCCAGGCGCCCGAGGCGGGCAATTCGATCAACCCAGCGGACAAAGGTCGTAATAACCATGGCAAATACAATCGCCGTCAGAACAAAAAGAACAAACAGTCCGGCGGCTCCGAAGTATTCGTTTTTAACCGCAGTGAGCGCCACAATGCTGAAAATAAAAGCACCTACAAAGGTAGAAAGAGCATTTTGCGATGCATCGTCAGCGACGATCAGGGGAAACGAACGGGGTGTTGCGATGTTAGCTGCCGAAGCATAAGCCGACACCATCGACCCTACCGAAAAGGTAGCAATAACCAACATACTCGACGCCATAATCGACAACAACGTTTCAATAGAATCCGGTGAGATGTCAGGCACCCAGGTCTGTAACTTTGTGCCATCAGCGAGTTTGGCGACAAATGCCGCAGCAATCGACAGCAGGCAAACGGCCAGTGGTTTCACCCATAGCCTTTCATGAAGGCGATTCAGGAGAAACCTGATACGGTCTGCCGAAACGATTGATGCCATTATTCTCTCCATTGTACGACTAAATTGTACGACTAAATTGTACGACTAAATTGTACGACTAGATTGCGCGCCTAAATTGCATAACTAAATGGCGCGACTAAATTGCACGACTAAATTGCACGACTACATTACCCGGCATGGGCTATTCACTATCAGGAACCACATAGTATCAGCACGAGTCCTGTTGACCACTGCCCAAAACGTTCCCTGGGTAGCCATATAACGCTGCATAAACCCGCTGCCCGTCAATTAAAGCTAAGTATATATCGCGAGTACAGCAGCCGGAATGATTCACTTTCTCTTTTGACCTTTTTTACAATCACATAGCCACTCGGCAGCAGTAGCAGCTCACCCCAAAAAAGGAGTCAGCCGAATTATGTCGATAGTCAGGAAACCAGACCTCATAAAGGGTAAAAAAGGTGATGGAAAACATGAAACATGGTGGGGGGTGACAATGGCTGAATCAGTTGATTTGCAACCATTGTCGCTGGCTAAAACTTAGCTTGCTATTGGTGTGCATAGTTCTAATAAAATACCCGATGGACAACGCACATAAGAAACTACCTGACCCCAGGGCTTTTGCTGGGGAGCCTTTAACTCAGAAGCACCATGATTTAGCGCCGCTAAATGAGCCAGACTGACATCTTCGGTCACCAACGCTATCTCCATACCCACCGGCTTATCTGTCCCGGACACACTCACATACCCCCCGGTAAAGTTTGAGTCTCCAAGCTGATGCGATGCAAATGAAAGCGTTGTTTCACCCGTGCTCAGTTCACCATAATCCTTGTCTTCTGTGATGAACTTCCGGCTCATGCCAAAGGCATTTTCAAAAAATGCCAGCGCCTCATTCACATCCGCCACATAAATAATTGTGTATCCGAATTTAACCACTTAATTACCCTCTATCCATCGAATTATAAGCGGAGAATAAAGACACCTCAAAGTGCCCTCCCATACCACGGCTCCGGCTTTGCGAATACCTGGTACAAGCACTTTCTCCCCGCCAGTTAAGTGCCATGCCTGGCACTCACGTCAGCCATGCACGTATTTATCGCATACATGGCATTGCTGTGCTCTCTAAGCAGATTCCAGACATCGTCAATATCGCATCGGTAGATGACGAGCACCCGGTCCGCGGCGGAATGGCCGGAAGCAGAGATAGCCTGACCACAATGTAAGTTCCCGCCCGACACCCCATCCAACGCGCCCACCGGGGTGCTGAAACATCCATTGATTGTAGGGAGCAGAAACCGGAAGTTCCAGCAGTTCAGTACCCACTTATCAATATTTCCGGGATAATCTCCCCAAGGTCTTTCGCAACCGACAAAGTCAGGTTCAAATACAGTCGTAGCCGGTCAACCCAACGCCCGGCTAAACCACCGGAAAGCAATGGGTTGTTTTGCGCTAGCGTAGCGTGACAGCGCAAAACGGACAACGTAGAGGAGTTCAGATTGAACCGTCTGTGATGCGCTCAATCGTTGAATTTATTTAACTTTTAACACACCAATAGCGATGCAAATTGCGCCCCCGACCATTCCCGCCCAAGCCTCAATAGGAGTATCACCACTTAATGCCCTGCCGATTTGAGAGGTGGCTGAATCATAAATGTTGTAACCCCATACAGCTAAGGCCGCACCGATAATGATAAGTACAAGACCAATAACCTTATTATTCATATTAATTCCTCAGTAAAAAAAATGTTCGTCAACAGGCGCAAAACCCTCGGCTTGATTGACGGGTTAACGAAAAGACCAAAATACTGCCGTTGTCTAAGCCGCCGCTCCTGTTAGCTAAAAACGGCCAAAAGGCCGTTTGTTTTTCTCCTGGTTGTCTAGGATTTCCCAGTATCTCTGAGACCACACCAGCCAACCTGTTTCTATCCGCTCGTGCGTATTTAGGGTCAGTGTAACAACGATAGCTTTTCATTTCAGGCTTGGGGCCTCGCTTTAAGGCAATCACGCGTCGACCTGATAATGACTCGATCTCTTCTTTAAACCGGTCACTCCCTAAAGCTAATACTTTATTAGATGCATCCCGTATCTGGGTAAGAAGATGATCATAAGGTGACCTGTGAACAGCGTTCTATAACTTAGAGTACGCGCCGCAACTGTTTCTCCAGGCGCATGATAAACAGCATGAGGTGTCCACATGTTTATAACCTCTCCCTGGCCATTGGCTTTATAACTGGGCCACGGATAGTCACTTGGTGACTCGACCATATTCGCACAACTGGATTCAATTCAATATCGCTGACATATCAAAAGATAATCCTCAGCATCCTTAAAACGTCCTCCCAGAGAGTTCCTGTACGTCGATAAGAGTGATTAAAAGGCTTTGACCCCTTTAGCTTCTGTTCATCGCCCCGCGATTTTGCCTTGAGCTTCCTCCAGCCAGCCCCTCACGGAACTAACCTTGCCCTTTGGCTAACCTTCGGCTCTGCGAATACCTGGTACGAGGACTTTCACCTCGCTAGTTAAGTGCCATGCCTGGCACACACGCCTCAATCATCCGCCGCTTCAGCGGTCGGTTGGATTGACTTGTATGGTTAATTCCGTTCCATTTCAGGGTAAATTGGAGGCCCACCCTCAACGGCCATTGAGGGTCTTTATGCAGTAGCTCGATGATTGGCCGGCTCCTCATACGAGAGACCGATAACAAGTGGGTAGCGCTGCATAACTCCGAAGCAATAACTCGAACAGTCATTGGGGCCTCGAGCCCGCATAGCAAGGCAGAGTCAGCTTATTATGATGAATACGAAAAGTCACATTGAAATCAACGTCGGTGTTGATGTCGGTAAATCGAAACTTGATATAGTCCTTCATCCATTAGATCTCCATTTCTCAATACCCAACGATGATGAACATATTCAAAAGATCGTCCAGATTCTTAAAACTCATCAGGTTAAACGTATCGTAACCGAAGCTACCGGGCGTTACGAGCACGCTTTTGTCTTTGCCTGCGACAAAGCAGATCTTCCTGTTGTGGTGGTCAATCCCACTAATATCCGACGCTACGCTCAAGCCATCGGCGTACTGGCTAAAACCGATAAAATTGATGCCACAGTGATTGCGCAATTCGCCGCCACTATTCAACCTGATATCAAGCCTATACCCGACAGACAGTCCCGTATAATCAAGGATTTACTCATCCCGCGCACTCAGCTACTAGAGATGCAAACTATGGAGAAAAACCGTCTCCAGATCATGCCAAAGGAACAGCATTCATCCATCAAAGCCTTACTTAAATCGCTACAAACTCAGATCGAAAAGCTCACTCTGAAACTCGATCAGCTTGTGGCTGAAGTCAAGCACTGGCGCATTAAAACCGAAATACTGACCAGTGTTCCCGGTGTCGGTAAAGTCCTGGCCTACACTCTGCTCAGCGAACTGCCAGAACTTGGAAAACTAAACCGAAAAGAGATCGCCGTCCTGGTCGGCGTCGCGCCAATGAACCGCGACAGCGGTTCGTACAACGGTAAACGTCATATCCGAGGTGGCCGCCATCGCATACGCACAGTGATGTTTATGGCAATGCTCTCTTCGATACAGTGCAATCCTGTTTTTAAACGCTATTACGAGCACCTGAAGGCCGTAGGGAAGCTCCCTAAAGTAGCTCTGATCGCCTGCATGAGAAAACTGATCGTCATCCTAAATACTATGATGAAAAACGAGGAGCGCTGGAATGAAAAATCAGCCTGATATTATTGACAGAACACCACAGTCACTTGTTAGGGGTTTTAGATAGACGGTACATAGTGCTGAGAACCCCAGCATCATCCTTATAAGAGAACGCTTTATCGGTAATGCTAACAACTTCGTTGCAAAAACTAAGGTTAGCCTTATCGATATTTTCACCTGTATTAGAATCTATAAAAGTGATATCCGCCTCCATGCATGACAGTGAGCCATTATGATACCAGCGTCCATTTCCTACATATCGTACATCGGCATTTATCACCCCGTAACTAAAAGAAATTCCGTCTGAAAAGTAAGAAGTATAACCAAAGCATATTTTCCCGCCATCGTTTGATTCGCACCACTTTCCCACCTTCTCTGGTGGAAGTGATTCAGCGCAGCCTGTTATGGCGCAGAGAAAAATGAATGCTAACTTCTTCATTGGTTGATCAGTACCCCTAACGCCCGTATTTGCGGCTGGTTTGGAGCGCAGCGGAAAACCAGTCCGACAACATGCGCTTGTTAAATTTCGTCTGCCCTGAACTGAGCATTCCGCTGCCTCGCTTTAGCACTCGTTTCTCGAAGGTTTATCTCTGGGTATTCTTTGTGAATAAATTGGGTAAATTCTCTGAAAGCAGCCCGAAACTCTCGATACATTCCAACCAACTTATCAAATAGCTCGCTTTCTTCTTGGTTTCTACAAAAATCCATAGGCATGGGGAATATCACACGATTTGTATTTCCTTGATATTCATATACAAATCGCCCAGTGCAGATAATTTCGTACCACTTATCTAACCAGGAGTTGAGCTTTAAGCTCAAAGATTCATCGTGAATATAAAACGACGGATTGGACCGTATTGAGTTAAAGACATCTGACTCACAAAGAAAATCTGAATCTACAGATTTGGGAGCCATTTCTATAGCATACGGGATGCTCTCAACGTCAATGTATTCTAATAGACCTTTAATATTCTCAATATCCCTTTGTCTCAAATCTGAAGCAGAAGGATGAGAATGCTCTTGGGCCGGGAAAAGCTGAGGGTAATGGCGTCGAACAGCATTTATATCTTTTGTAAGATCTTGAAGAATATCCGCCCAAAATAGTATGCCGACCGAAAACTTCCCAGCTTGGGCCCTAGTCATTGATAGATTTCTAACAAATCGCTGTAAATTTACATCTGAAGGTGTAGTAGTAGCGATATATAAAGCAGAAATTCTTGGCGAAAAGTTTTCTGCATGAGCAATCTCTTTTTCAATAAGTGACCCATTTATTGAATTCGTTGTCAGCTTGCATTGAATTCCAACCAAACGTGCCAGTTCATCATTTCCATAAATGTCTACGCCATTTTGCTTTTGTCCTTGTCTTCCATGCATTGTTAGGTCACTTGTTCGCCACCTAAGCTCTAGAGAACTGTTGACAATACATTCAAACTCTTCCCACCCATTGGGGGGTGGAATCATCATATTTCCTAATGTTGGCAACTCACCACTCCATTTATTTTTTGCTAAAGTCTGATTAGAAATTTAACGCCGCCGTAACGGGCCGAAGCTGCGTAGCAGCGAAGGTCCAAGACCAGCGAAGCTGGGCTGAACGTTGACGGCCTTGTTAGAAGGCATATGTTATTTGCCCACTTTAAATGGGTAATTGCTCATATCGATGGATACCCAATTGTTGTTAAAAAATATCTCTTTTATCACTAGGCCATTTGAATCTCGCCCGCGCTCATGGACTTGATACCACTGGTTTGATATCCATGCAAAAGCTGACATAGATGGTTTGCTGCCGGTGTTGTCGATGATCATTTTAAAGTCTGATTGGCCATCAAAATTACGATCAATTGTGGTGCTGATTAAGTTGCCATTTGAGTCGTATTGATCGTAGGTGATGCTGTCATGAACACCATCATCATTTTCATCAATCAGCATCACCATGGGCTGTTTGGCAGCCGAGTGAAAAATAGCTAAGTCATTCCCGTGTTTTATGAATAAAGGTTCATTGTTGAGCTGAATTTCAAAAGCTTCTTTGGATACTTTTGGGTATTCGATGACCGAAATATTCCCAACCTCATGCTGTACGAATGTACTCGAGTTTTCGAACACTGAGTCGTTCGCAAATGCTCTGGTAGCAATTAAGAGAAATAAGAAAGCGATTTTGTGATTCATAGACATGGCTCTAGATGCCTTCTAACGCCGCGCTCTGCGGAAATTTAGGAGCGTCAGCGAGTAAATTTTCCGTAGCAGCGCCTTGTTAGATGATTAATTAAACTCAAGCACTTTTACAACTTCGCTTTCTAATCGCTCCTTGAGATCTTCAAGGGTGCCTTTTGTAAGGGCATTTACATTGTATTGATAAAAATGCCTTTTCACTACTTCATGGCTTCTATTCACCTTTTCTAGCCCGACCATTGAATATTCTGCAGAAAGCTTTGCTTCGTCATGACCAGTGTGAATTGCTATGCTTGTTGAGATTGCCTCTATGCTGCCGGCAAGCTGGACAAGACCATGTTTATTCAATGAATTCCAAGCGTAATAAGGAGAGTGCCTGATAGTAGAAACAAGCGCGGCCATGTACATCGCCAACTTATTGTGTTCAATCTCAGTTTTATCTGTAGTTATGCCTTGTAGGTCATGAAAAAGATACCATTTAAATTCATCTACTATGCTGAAATCGAGTGGGTTTGTTATTGGCGAAAAAATATCATTATATATTCGAGTTGAAACTACAGGAGAATCAACTTTACCCGGAAAATCTTTGTGAAAATGATGAATAGCATCTGCATCACTAAACACTCTACAACCTTTTCCCCGAGCTTCATGCTTTGCTGCGCGTGTTACGGCATCACCAAGAATAAATGAACCAAAAGATTCCTTGTCATTTGTTGGTATTATGACTTCGCCGTAACTTAAGCCTCCTCGGCATAACACGCCAGAAATTGTTAACTCCCACATCAGTTCTGAAGCGCACAATAGGAGTTCACGGCTACTCTCAGACCAAACAAAGGCACAATCTGAGAGCTGCGATATTTTCACATCATATTTGAAATGAACGTTACGAAGCACCTCTCTAAATCGTTTAAGAGTCCACGCTGCAATAATTTGATTAGGGCTTGAAAGAGCTTTGCTTCCATTTATTTCTACTTCATAGATAGAAGTATCAATTTTTTCATTAATTCCATTTAATTCTATTTTTCCTTCAGTAAGCGCGCTCATCCCAAGTATATCAATAAAAAATACTGCGGCTTCTTTCGTTTCAAACTTCATTGATTGGCTATCCCTCTCCACTTTTGGCTTTCATCTAACAGCTAAGTATACGACAACAATTTTGGGGAAATACGACAAGTTGTCGTATATCACTCTGCGATAGATATGCAACGCTGCTACCTAACGCACTGAAATAGCGACTAATATATTCAGGGAGACAAATTCTGAATCCGGGGAAAGACGACAGCCTGTCGTATATCTGCAGAAATGCGACAAAATGAGCCTTAATAAGAGTCATTTTCATTCATTGTCCTTAAACCGGTTGGCACTGGGTCCTTAGTGTCTCAATACTTACATAGATTTCCCCGCTGTGAAAGGATGTTTCTATTCACAGTACAGGGATCTCTATGACAAGTTCTCCGGCCATTGCTCTGCCGCGACAATGATCTCTGCACTGCCCTGCGCCACAAACAGGTTGTTCATTTCACATGAGCTTTCTTCTGTAGTGAATCCGCCCGACAGGTTTCTATAGCAAGGCCTGCACGTAAACACACTGAAGACCCGCCCTGCCATTAAGACCTGAAACCTGAGGCGGACATCGGTTGTCTATTGATTCGATGAGGACTCCGCTTCATCCCGGGCATGTTCGGCGGCCCAGGTGCCTGCCGCTTCCACCGCCACTGGTGAGGCGGTGGGTAGCACAGACAGGTAGCTTTCGGTTTCGTCCACCGGTACAACCGAGCGCTTGCTCATGTGATACAACGCATAAAGTGCATACAACGCGATGGCAGCGAACGTCGCTCCCAACACCAGCCAGAAGGTGTATGGGCCAAACGCTTCCATCCCCCAGCCCGTTACCAGCGGACCGGCGATAGCGCCCAGTCCGAAGGTGAAAACCAGCCCGCCGGAGGCCGCGGGCATATCCTCTGCTTCAAGATAATCATTGGTATAGGCCAGTAATAGCGCATACAGCGGCGTCGTCACCCCACCGGCGAAAAAAGCGGCCGCCATCAGTGACCACAGGCCGCCGCCGGTAATCCATCCCAGCATGCAGAAAGCGACACCGATAGTGGCCGCCCCACAGATCAGCTTGCGCCGGTCTATGCGGTCTGACAGCCAGCCGATGGGGTATTGCAGTACCAGCGCCCCGGCGAACAGCATCGCCACAAACAGCGAGATCTGCGTCGCTGTCAGCCCGATCTGGGTGCCGAGGATGGCGGCCATGCCCGATTGGGTGGCGTAGATGATGCCCAGCAGGAATATTCCCACGGTGCCCAGCGGTGAGCCCCTGAAAAGATCACGCAGAGACATCGGTCGCGCAACCTCGGCCGCAGGGACTGAGGTCGCCGATAAAAGGATAGGCGCAAAAGATATTGATACCAGAATCGATGCGCCAATAAAGAGTACGGAGGTGCCCGCATCACCCAGGGTCAGTATTCCCTGCGCGCCGATGATCCCCAGCGTCTGCGCGATCATGTAGGCGGACAATACCGAACCACGGGTTTCATTGGTGGCGGCGTTATTCAGCCAGCTCTCAGCGGTGACATAGACGCCCGACATACAAAAGCCAATCAGCACCCGTAGTACTGTCCAGGCCCAGGGATCGGTTAACAGCGGAAATGTGATCAACGCCGCCGACATAAAACTGCCCAGCGCCGCAAACACCCGCACATGCCCCACCCGACGGATCATCAGCGGCGAGATACGCGCACCCGACAGAAAGCCGACAAAATAACCCGAGGTGACGATGGCCAGTTCCAGCGCTGAAAACCCCTCGATGCCACCACGCAGACCGATCAGGGTAAAGTGCATGCCATTACCCAGCATGATAAACACAATGCCAAGCAGCAGAGGCCAGACTCTGGAGATTACTTGAATCATATAACACCCCTACTCAACGTTTCGTTTACAAACTACCTCAGCACTGAATTTCTGATGCGAATACGCAGGGCTGTTATAAAGCGAATGACATGCACATAATTAAGTATCGTCGCCGCGATCTGAAATTGACCAACGTTTGCAAAGCCTAAGGTAATCAGTCTCTACACACTTTCACATTCACGACCAGAGATGACACGCTGACGACCTGTTTACACTGCCAGCAAACCCGCAGCTACCCCTGTTTGCTAATCTCGCCACAGCACCCCCTGCGTCAGGCTGAATCAGGGTATACCGGTCGGCTATCCGACAGATCTGATTGCCGGATCACTGGTAAATAAACAGCCTGAATCCAGATGCCGCAGCACTGTTTTCAGCGTTCGGCAGACAACAGCGAGTGTGATGCAATCGACATCGTTTGAAACTGACCTGCTGATTGTGTCCCATTGTGTTTTTCTATGAATCGGCTTTTCACTGCCGGCGATGAATAGAGTCTGTCAGCAGGCAGTATGTCACCAGCCCTGTTGAGCACGGCAGAGTTTTGCAGAAGACAACCACTTCTTTTGCTTTCAGCCATTGAGGCCCTTGTCTCCATACAGAAAGCAGGCTTTAATTAGCCATTCAATACATAGCTGATTAAGGTTTGCGGATTTGTCGAAGTTTCATCGTGTAGCTAAACAGCCCCTTATGCTGTGGCATGATGCCATCGCAGGTATTATCACCCACGGGGTGAATGACGAAGCCGTTGATAATCTGATGGACACTCTGCGCCGCATCGTTGATGCCGATGGCAGTTCCCTGATTGTCTATCCAGAGGGCCGACAGCCCTATTGTCCATCGCGTAAACGCCGTAAAGGGGAAGACCCGCGTATCCATATCGATCAGTATCTGGAAAGCGCTTACCTGCTGGACCCGTTCTATCGTCTGGCGACTGATGCAACGGCTGAAGGGGTCTATAGTCTTGCTGACGTCGCCCCGGATGGTTTTAAACAGAGCGAGTTCTACCGGGTGTATTATCGTCTGGTCAATTTTGGCGATGAGATCTGCCTGATCATACCGACTAAAAGCGCCAGCATTCAGGTATCAATCAGCCGTCAGGACAACAAACCCAGATTTACCGCTGCCCAGCAGGGCCTTATAGAACGGGTTTTCTCAACCGTTAAGGCGATCCTGTTAAAGTGGTGGGACAACTCCCAGACCGAGCAGAAAGATCATTTTCTCGACTCTCACCTGGAATGTGCTCTGAGCCATTTTGGCAGTTCGGTACTCACCCAGAGAGAAACCCAGATCCTGCAACTGATATTACGCGGCTATGCGGTGAAATATATCGCCGAGAAACTGCAGATCAGTCCGGAAACCATCAAGCACCATCGTAAAAACATCTACGCTAAGCTGGACATTAACTCCCAGGCAGAGATGTTCCATCTGTTTATTGATTCACTGCGGATGATGACCCCGGATTCACCACCTGACCCTCTTTCTGACTATCTGAAGCCGCCCCCCGTACGCTAAATTATTTACCATTTCAGTTGTTGTTGTAGCCAGGCTTCCGCTATATTTCAAAGCGCAGAGCAACACTTATCAGAATCTGAAAGCTGTTACCGTCTTATCTCTGAATGACAGGCTTTCAAAGACTGGTGATCCAACGGAGAAGCAAATGGCTTATCAATACAGCATCTCGGAGTGTGGAAACTACCTGCGTGTTGAGGTTCATGGCTCAAGAGACGGAATAAATGTTACCCGTGAATCTCTCAAGATGTGGCGTGTTGTTGTTCAGCAGTGTGAATCAAAAAAGTTTAATCTGATACTCGCCGTTTTCCATCTGACCGGCGTTCGCGACATGCTGGACACGTTTAATATTGTCGATGGCGTTCAGGAATGGCTCTGGCCAGAACTGGCCATCGCCTATGTCGACATGAACGCCGAAAACAGCAAAGAGAATACTATTGTCGAACAATCGGCCATGATGCATGGGATCAACTTCCGGGCCTTTTTGAGTGAAGATGACGGCATTCGCTGGCTCAACGCACTGCACTCGACTCACCGCCATTAACTCAGCAGACTGTTACGCAAAAAAAAGCCGCTCAGAGAGCGACTTTGTTGCCATCAGGCACGGTTGATCAGTTTAAGAATTAAACAGCAGATTGGGTAACCAAAGCGCTATTTGCGGATAGATCACCACCAGAGTCAGCCCCACCAGCTGCAGAATAATAAACGGGATCACCGCTTTATACAGATCGTAAATGGTTATCGATGGTGGTGCCACCGATCGCATATAGAAGAGGTTATAGCCAAAGGGTGGTGTCAGATAGGCGGTCTGCATACTGATAATAAACAGCACTGCAAACCATACCGTATCAAAACCCAGTTCCTGCACTATCGGCACAAACAGCGGTACGGTGATAAAGACGATCGCGAAATCATCGAGAAACATTCCCAGAATGAAATAGGTCGCCAGCATCGCCACAATCACCATATATGGCGACAGACTGGACTCTTCGACCAACTCAGTTATCAGCATACCGGCACCCAGGCCAATATAGATTTTACTGAAGAACACTGCGGCGATCGTAATCCACAACAACATGCCCATTAACTGAGTCGTGCTCATCAACACTTCTTTAAGCATTCTCATATTGAGGGTTCGATAGATCGCGGCACACACCAGTGATCCTGCCGCCCCAATAGCGGATGCTTCAGACGGTGATGTGACACCACCGACAATAAAGCCCAGTACCGTAGTGATCAGCGCCCCGGGAAGCACCAGCGCTTTAAGCGCCTTAACCTTATCCAGCGCACCAAGACGTTCCGACATGGCGATGGAGGGGGCCTTATCCGGGTTTTTCAGCGCGAACAGGAAAATATACAACATATAGATTCCGGCCAGCATCAGACCAGGCATCATACCCGCGGCAAACAGTTTACCGACCGACTCCCGGGCAAGAAACGCATAGACAATCATCAAGACGCTGGGCGGAATCAGAAAGCCCAGTGCTCCGCCCGCCATGATAGTGCCCGTCACCAGCTTTTTGTCATAACCCCGCTTCAGCATGGACGGCAACGCAATAATGCCCAGACTAACAGTCGCCGCACCCGACACCCCGGCCATCGCCGCAATGATGGCGCAGATAATGACCGTACCCATCCCTAAACCACCGGGAATTCCGCCCATCAGTTTATTGATCATATCAAACAGGTCATCGGTAATGCCGGAACGCTGCAACATCAGCCCCATGAAGATAAACATCGGCAGCGCTACCAGCAGGAAATTATCCATCGCAGAGAAAGCACTGGTCGCCAGTAGTTCAAGGCCGGCAGGCCCCCACATAAAATATGCCGAGCCAACACCCACGGTCAGCAACGCCCAGGTTAGCGGGGCGCCCATTGCTAACAGAATCAGCATCGAAAAAAACATGCCAAAGGTAACCACTAAGGGATCTAGATCTAACACAAATACACCTTTGCTTTGTTGAAGGTCTGACCGGTAAGCAACACCGTATTGACCGGTTCAGACAGAGGGAATAGCAGAGTTTTATCGGAAAAGAAGCCAGCCTCAGACCTGAGGTTCTGGCTCTATGCCGATAACAACCATGACACTGCGAATCAGCTCAGCAATGCTCTGCATAATCATCAGACCAACAGCCAGAGGGAGAACAGATTTAAACGGATAGACAATGGGTCCCCAGGTACTTTTCGAAGAAACCTCTTTAATCGCCCAGGAATCAGCGGCGAAGTTAAAGGTAATGTAGAAAAATATTGAAAACACAACTAATCCGATCAGCCCTGTAATCACATCAAGTGCTGCACGCGCCCGTACCGGAAACAGGTTATAGATAACTTCACTGCGAACATGACCATGATGTTTATGCGTATAAACACCGGCCAGAATACAGAAGGTACCGTATAACATGGTGGTCGACTCGTGTGCCCATGAGGTCGGGCTGTTAAACAAATAACGCGCCGCGACCTCATAGCAAAGCCCTGCGATCATGGCCAGACACATCCAGCTGAAGGTCCGGCCTACCCACTCAGATACCCTGTCCTGAAAAGCAAGATATTGAGAAAGCTTTGACATCAGACTCTCCCGGTAGCCTTAGCTGTCGCTGTGATCGCTTCAATTGCCTTGGCATTGCGTGGTGATTTAGCCGCTTCTTCCTGCCACACATCCATCGCCGCAGCCGTCAGTGCTTTCGAATCAGCTTCGGGCAGAGAGGCAAACTCAAAAATGCCTTCGCCGTTAACATCCAGACAACCATTAACGTTCCAGGCATGCATATTAACCGCATGCTTAGCTGTCGCCAGTTCAATCGCTTTCTGCTGATCTTCAGACAGGGATTCCCACTTCTTCATATTGATCAGCATACCGTCGGCATAGCCAGGGTTGATCATATTCAGGTAGGTGTAGTACTTAGCCGATTCGTGCAGTTTCAGCGCTTTATATTCAAGAGAACCACCGTAGATAACGCCATCAATCGCCCCTGTAGACAGCGCGATGTAGAGCTCCTGGCTTGGCAGGTAAACGGTAGGGATATCGAATTTTTCAAGAATACCCGCAACCGTTGCGGTCGCGCGGATCTTCATTTTCTTCAGATCTTCCAGACTATTGACCGGCTTCGTTGTCAGCAGGTCATAGGGGCCACCAAATATGGCACCCAGATATTTTACCCCTTTATCGGCATAAGCTTCTTCCAGAAGCGCGGTCAGGCCCTGGCGCTGATGCAGGTAGATAGCTTCATCGTAGCTTGCCCAGGCACCGGGAATACCCGATTCGATCTTGGCAATATCCAGCTGACCAGCCCAGTATCCGGCATATCCCTGACACATATCCAGAGTACCTTTGGATACCGCATCCAGCATCTGATCATTGGGCACCAGTTCTGAACCACGGAAGCGTTGAATACGAACACTTTTGTTAGAAACTGTTTTAACATCATTGGCAAACATTTTGTAAAGGTCATCAGTCTCTGTCCCGTACAGAGTCTGCATACGTAAGCGGACTTTGTCGCCAGCATTTGCAGTAGAGGATGACAGGGCCAGTGGTGCAGCAGCAATACCGGTTGCAGCCGCTTTAAGCAGATCTCTTCTCTTCACTATCTTTATTCCTTTTATTATCAGGTCTGATCATTCAGGCTTCCGTCATTTCACAGATAGCCTATTAGTTGACTTTGACTGTGAAATACCTGAAAAACGAATCTGCCTTTCAGTCGGCAGATGTGCGTTATTTTTAACACCGACAATTAGAAATAGAAAGTGCAACTGTTCACAAAAAAGCCACACAGATTGACTAACATTGACCTGAACACTGACGTTCAGGTAGTGACTGGACAATTTAACCCGGAATCTTAAAAGGTCGTAATCTATTGTTTTAATGATATAAATCAGTAATCAATCAGCAACAATATGCATTTACTAGCAGCTATCAGAGGCTTATTTCGGCTTAACTACCCTTTTCAGGGGATCACCTATGTTCGATATACAGAACAGCTATTGATATCAGAACATCCATAGAAAACAACTATATATGAAGATATTCTGAACACCTGACATAAACAATGCTGACAGGTTCAGGTACTGGCCATATGCATCCACCAGCCGCCGCCGACAATTAAAAGTTGAGTATCTGACTATTAAGATCTGTAAATTTTTACATCAAGGCCGTAAAATCGACGGACATACCAGTGAATAACAACTCTTCCAGATCTGGTTCCTTTTCTCTAACTGACTCAACACCCGATTAAAGTGCCGGGTATGAATAAAGGTCGTTCAAGACCCCTAAGGAACTCTGATGTCACAAGCATTACTGCTCGCCCCTACTGGTGTCGGTGCCGGTCTGACAACGGCTGTTATCGGCCTGTTTCAGGCGATGAACCGCCAGGGAATTAAAGTCCATTTTTTTAAACCTATCGCCCAGGGTAGTGGCGATGGACCCGATACCACTATTGCGATGCTGCAGGGCGACTGCAGCTCACCCATCGCGGCACCGGTTGCCATTCGCGATGTAGAACAGCTGGTCAGTCAGGATAAAGGCAACGAGGTTCACGAACTGATTGTTGCCCGCTATGAACAAAGCCTGCCTGCCGATAATGAAGTCGTTATTATTGAGGGAATGGTCCATACAGAAAGCCAGCCCTATGCGACCCGTATCAATAAAGAGATAGCTAAGTCGCTGGATGCCCAGGTCGTGCTGGTTGCCTCACCAGGCAATGACAGCATTGAAGCCCTGCAGGACCATATTGATATTACCGCACGGGCATACGGCGGCTTGAAAAATAAGCAACTGCTGGGCTGCATCCTCAGCAAACTGGGCGCACCGGTTAACCGTGATGGCAATATGCAGCCTTTCCTGAGCACCAGCCACACGGTCACCCATAGCCTCACTGAAAAAGTTATCCGCGAGCACGCTACGATTTTTAATCAACAATTCCGCCTGCTGGGCTGCATCCCCTGGAACCGTGATCTGATTACCCCCAGAGTGAAAGATATTGCTGATTATCTGAATGCCAGCATTATCAACACTGGCGATATCGCTACCCGACGGGTCAGCAGAATCAGCATGTGTGCCCGCACCGTCGCCAATGCCGTCAATGAGTTCAGACCCGGCACGCTGGTATTCACCCCGGGTGATCGTGACGATATGGTCGTTGCCGCCTGCATGGCCGCCGTCAACGGTGTTGAACTGGCGGCACTGGTGCTCACTGGCGGATTTACCCCGTCGACAGCAGTACTGCAACTCTGTGCGGGAGCCTGTGAGGCCGGTTTGCCGATTCTCAGTATTCCACTGGATAGCTGGCAAACAGCGATGATGATGACTCAGCTGAATCAGGAAACCCGGGCGGATGATCTGCCCCGTATCCGTGATATTAAAGAAGCAACCGCCGCCCATATCGACCGCGAGTGGCTGGCCACACTGGTTGATAGCAACTACCAGCGACGCCTCTCACCACCGGCATTCCGTTATCAGCTGATCAGACGCGCCCGCCAGGCGAATAAGGTGATTGTACTGCCTGAAGGCAATGAACCCCGAACCGTCAAAGCGGCGGTTATTTGTGCCGAAAGAGGTATCGCGCGCTGTGTTCTGCTGGGGAATACCAAAGAGATCGCCCTGATTGCCAAAAATCAGGGCGTCTTGCTTAATGACAATGTCACCCTCTGCGACCCTGAGCTAATCCGCCAGGACTATGTCGACCGACTGGTTGAACTGCGACGCCACAAAGGCATGACAGAGATTATCGCTGAAGAGCAGCTGCAGGATAATGTTGTGCTGGGAACACTGATGCTGGAGATGGGGCATGTCGACGGTCTGGTCAGTGGCGCTGAGCACACCACCGCGAATACCATCCGTCCACCGATGCAACTGATCAAAACCGCCCCCGGTTGCAATCTGGTTTCATCCATTTTCTTCATGTGTCTGCCAGAACAGGTGCTGATCTACGGTGACTGTGCCATCAACCCTGACCCCGATGCAGAACAGCTGGCCGATATCGCGATTCAATCCGCCGATTCAGCCAGCGCCTTTGGCATCCCTCCCCGGGTGGCGATGATAAGCTATTCAACCGGCGGTTCAGGTAAGGGCGCAGATGTTGAAAAAGTACGTAAGGCCACCCTCATTGCGCGTGAAAAACGCCCGGACCTGCTGATTGATGGTCCACTACAATATGATGCTGCGGTGATGGAAAGTGTCGCCAGATCAAAAGCCCCTGGCAGCACAGTCGCGGGTCAGGCAACTGTATTTATCTTCCCCGACCTGAATACCGGCAACACCACCTATAAAGCGGTACAGAGAAGCGCCGATGTGATCAGTATCGGGCCAATGCTGCAGGGGATGCGCAAGCCGGTTAACGACCTGTCACGGGGAGCGCTGGTGGACGATATCGTGTTTACGATTGCTCTGACAGCGATTCAGGCGGGTGCCATTCAACACCGATGAGTGGTGATATATCAACGTGAGGGATAAAAAAAAGCCGCTGTAGCTTACAGCGGCTTCAAAGAGGTCAATTCTATCCAAATATTGGGCATGAAAAAATTGGCCACAGCAGTGAACATCGTCGGAGAGAATTCGTGTGGTATTAAATATCTGAGTGAGAGAGAGCAGATAATCAATACTAACAATACATTACCCGAGTCAATTACTAGGTAATTATATATAACCAACCAATTCAGTCAAGATTTTTTTGCCTAATTTTTAACCATCCTTTTTAGCCTCCGTTTTTTCCCTGACAAACAGGACCTGTTGCTCAACCTGACACGCTGATCTGTTGCTATAGTTATTACGTAAAGATCGCTATCTAAGCTGTCAGCAAAAGGAGCAGGAATGAACCGGATATCTGAAACAACTGATATACCCGTAGGCATCAGTGCGTGCGTTATCGGTGAACAGGTTCGCTTTAACGGCGGCCACAGCCAGTCACGCATCTGTCAGAATCAGCTGGCAAAACACTTTAAATTCCAGCCTTTCTGCCCTGAAGTCGCTGCAGGCTTTGGTATTCCACGGCCAACGATGCGGCTGACCGGTGACCCGCAAAAACCCACCTTAATCTTTTCCCGCCCGCCAGCCGACACCGTCGATGAGCAGCCGCAAGACCTGAGTCAGCAACTCATGGACGCCTGCGGAACCATGCTGGACCGCTGTGAACAACTGGACGGTTTTATCCTGAAAAAGGATTCTCCGAGTTGTGGTATGGAACGGGTCAAAGTTTATCAGCCCTCTGGGCATCCCCACGCAGAGCGGGCCGCCGGACTGTTTGCTCAGGCAATGATGCAGCGTTACCCGCACCTGCCGATTGAGGAGGATGGCAGACTAAACGACGCACAACTTCGGGAAAACTTTGTCATGCGCGTCTTTGCGCATCACAATTTTCGTAAAGAGGTCGCCGAACAACCCAGCTTTCACAACCTGCTGCAATTTCATAGCAGTTATAAATATCTGTTAATGGCGCATAATCAGGTCGCCTACCGTGAACTGGGAAAAATGCTCGCGAATGCCCACAATGAGCCGCTGGATCAACTGCTGCAACGCTATCACGAGCAGTTCATGACAGCCATCAGTCAACCCGCGTCACGGGGTTCTCACTGCAACGTCATGCAGCATATCATGGGCTATCTGAAACAGAGCGTTGATAGTTCAGCCCGCCAGGACATTCTCAGTGTGTTCGAAAAGTACCGTCTGGGCGAGGTCAATCTGGTCACCCCGATGACCCTGCTATCGCACTATATTCATCAGAATGGCAGTGAATATGTCCGCGCTCAGCGCTATCTCGAACCCTATCCAGCCCACCTCGGGCTTCGCAACCAGGTTTAAACTAAGGAAATACGTTGACCACACCTGTAATCGTCTGGCTTCGCCATGACCTGAGACTGGCGGACAACCCCGCACTTTACAATGCTGCGCAGCAGGGACAGGTTATTCCTGTTTTTATTGACGACACATCGCAGCAGGACGACTGGCAACCGGGTGCTGCCAGTCGCTGTTGGTTACACCATAGTCTTGAGAGTATTAATGAAGGGCTTAACGGTCAGTTGAAACTGTTTAAAGGCAAGCCACTGCAGGTGTTAAACCAACTGATTAAAGATACCGGGGCCATGGCCATTTTCTGGAATCGCTACTATACACCCCACGCCATCGCCAGAGACAGCCAGATTAAACAGGCAATGAAAGATCAGGGCGTCGAGGTATACAGTTATAACGGTTCACTGCTGTGGGAACCCTGGCAGATCAGCAAAGCGGATGGCAACGCCTACAAAGTGTTTACCCCGTTCTATCGCAAAGGCTGCTTAAATGCCGCCCCACCGGCAGCCCCCCTCTCCAGACCCGAAATGACACTTTTCAGCAAACAGATTCCACAGCAGCTCAGCCTGAGCGGGCTGGCACTGCTGCCAGACCACCCCTGGCATAACCGCATAACCGATCACTGGGATATCTCTGAAGACGCCGCCTGGAGTTTACTGCGACAGTTCACCTCAGAACGCCTCAGTGACTATCAGGACGCCCGGGATATTCCATCGCTGGAAGGCACCTCAACCCTGTCACCCTATCTGCAGTGGGGTCAGATATCTCCCCGACAGATCTGGTATTACAGTCAGCAGCAAGCTAGCCAGCCCGGTCTGGAAGACGCGCTGGATACCTTTTTGAAGGAACTCGCCTGGCGCGAATTCTCTTACTATCAGCTCTACCATAATCCGGGCATCACCACGGAGAACCTGAACCAGCGGTTCAACCGTTTCCCCTGGAAACATGAGGCTGAGCAATATACAACATGGCAACAGGGCCGCACCGGCATCCCCATTATCGATGCCGGCATGCGGCAACTCTGGCAAACGGGCTATATGCATAACCGGGTACGGATGCTGGTGGGCTCGTTTCTGGTGAAGAATCAGCTACAGCACTGGCATCACGGCGCGCGCTGGTTCTGGGACACCCTTGTGGATGCTGACCTGGCATCCAACAGCGCCAGCTGGCAATGGGTAGCCGGCAGCGGTACCGACGCGGCGCCCTATTTCAGAATTTTCAACCCGGTCACTCAGGGACAGAAATTTGACCCGGATGGTAGCTATGTACGGCACTACCTGCCAGAACTGAGCCGCCTGCCCAGCTGCTACATCCATACCCCCTGGGAAGCACCTGACAACGTCCTCAGTGAAGCGCGGGTCGTTTTAGGATCGGACTATCCCTTACCGATACTTGACCTTAAAGAGACACGCAAGGCTGCTCTGGACGCCTTCTCTACGCTCAAGGATATAACCTCGTCATAACCTGATCCCTTAACCAGAAACCGGCCATTCTTTTTTGCCGCCTGATCCATATTCAGGCCATCCAGCCACATGGCCGCGACTCTCTGCCCGCCGACAGAGCAGTCAGCCACAAAAAAGCCGGACATTACTGTCCGGCTTTTTTAAGCCAAAGATCTATTCCAAAGACCTATTCCAAAGATCTATCCCAAAGAGTTAACTCACACGCTTAACACCAGCCCTGCTTCCAGTTGTCACTATCCGCGAGTAGCTGCCACTCAATCACCTGCTCCCGGTGGCTGTACACGGCTTCCAGTACACACTGCTGAACCACACCGTCGTCATCCTTCAACAACCTGGTCACGACAAAGTGTTTCTCTTTGTGCTGCGGGTTAACCGCCGTCCACTTACTCAGATGCAACTTAGACGGGTTAAAACGGTTTTTACCTGCCATCTGATCAGAAACCGGTAATCGGCTGCACCAGCTTACCAAACAGGGTGGTAAACCTGAGCGGTGCATCGGTGGCAATCAGACAGATACAGTCCTCTTTACTGTCCACCAGCGGCTGATGTTCTATCTGGTCATCCAGATCCGCAACATCCCCACGGCGAAAACGTCCCACCTCATCGGAGAATGAGCCCCGCAACACCATCGTCAGCTCATTACCATTATGGGTGTGCGCCAGCATCGCTTTGCCCGGGGCAATTCTCAGCAGACGAGAGACACCATGACCTTCCCAGGGCATATCATAATAGGCAACCCCGGGGACAATCCGTTTCCACTCCAGCTGATCAAGCGAGCAATGAATATATTCGCGCAAGGGAGCAGGCACTTCCGGATCGATCACCGCGGTGTCGATTGACGCCTCTTTAAACGGCACGGGCATATCATCAAGCTGACTCAGGATAGACGCCAGCATGCCATCGGCAACGGTCTCCTCCTCCAGAGATTCCAGCAGTGCCCCCCCGACGCGGTCATTCATCTCAGCCCGTTTGCGGCACTGTGGACAGATTGACAGATGTGCAGCCACCACCAGCGCCATCCCCTGAGACAGTGCACCGGCAGAATAGCTCACCAGGGTTGCATCATCGAGGTGGTGATTAATGTTCATACTGTTCACCTCCCCAGATCTGTTTCAGTTTTTCCGATGCGAGCCGTATTCTGGACTTAACACTGCCCAGCGGAATATCGAGACGGCTGGCGATGTCACCATGAGATCGCCCTTCAAAATAAGACATATAAATAACCTGCGCCTGTTTTTCAGGTAACTGGCGAATCGCCTTAGCTACCCGGTCTGACAACACTTCCTGCTCCCCCTGTCCCGACTCTGAAGCGGTTTCACTCCATTCATCAAGACTGTACTGGGGGTACTTCTGCTTGCGCATCCAGTCGATGCTCTGGTTTCTTGCCAGCGTAAAAATCCAGGTACTCGCGGCCGCTTTCTCCGGATGGTACATGTGCGCCTTGCGCCACACTGACAACATAACCTCCTGTGTCACCTCTTCTGCGGCAGACACAGCGACACCGAGACGTAAAATATAGGCCTTCACTTTAGGTGCAAAATGATTGAATAAACGAGCGTATATTTTTTTATCAGGCTTTACAGCGAGACTGCCCAACAGATCGCTCCAGTCGGAGCTGGCCATATCGGCCTGACTGAGTTGCACGATGTTATCCACATCTTCTCCCGGTGGTCTGTTTTTCATAGGTGCCTTTACGTGTCAGTTGAACTATTCAGATCATCTTAACTGAAAAAAAACATTTGTCGTCTACGCTATTTTTCATAACCGTCTCTGTGATCCTATTTTGCACACGGCACGTACAGCATCTAAACAAAGCGCTGGCTCAGCAGGCATCACTGATGTTCAGGAACCAGCGCTTTAAACAGATCAGAATATGGACTGTACAGATGAATATTACTGCCATCCGCCCTAAAAAAATCGCCGTTATTGGCTCAGGTATCGCCGGACTGAGTTGTGCCTGGCTTCTGAACAAAGGACATCAGGTAACACTGTATGAAAAAGATGACCGGCTGGGCGGGCATTCCAATACCGTCAGCTTCGATCTTGATGGCACTCAGATCGATGTCGATACCGGTTTTATCGTCTTCAACCCGGTCAACTACCCGAATCTGGTTAAGTTCTTTGAACATATCGATCTGCCAACCTGTGAAACCGATATGTCGTTTGCGGTCTCCATCGATGATGGCCGGTTAGAATACAGTGGCTCTGGCCTGGGCGGTTTATTTGCTCAGAAACGCAACATAATCAGCCCCGCTTTCTGGTCAATGATCAAAGACCTGATGCGCTTTTATCGTAATGCTGACACGATGATGCAGGACCCGGACCTCGCCGGCATCAGCCTGGGGGAACTGCTCGACCGGCATGGATACAGTGAACGCTTTATCTATGACCATCTGCTGCCCATGGGCGCTGCCATCTGGTCGACACCAGTTAAGCAGATGCTGGAATATCCGGCGGCCAGTTTTCTCCGGTTCTGTAAAAATCACGGCCTGTTACAGGTGAGTGATCGTCCCCAGTGGCACACGATTCCCGGTGGCAGCATAGGTTATGTCAACAAAGTGGCCGCCTCGTTAAAAGGCAATATCCGCCTCAACAGCCATATCCACAAAGTTATCCGCCAACACAATGGCGTTATTATCGAAGATCTTCACGGCGGTAGGGAGCACTATGATGACGTTGTCCTGGCCTGCCATGCCGATCAGGCACTGGCTTTACTGGCTAACCCGACTGAAGATGAACAACAGCTGCTAAGCAGCTTCCCTTACCAGCGCAACAGAGCCTTTTTACACCTGGATCAGAGTCTGCTGCCTGCCGACAGAAAGGTCTGGTCCAGCTGGAACTATATGGCATCCGGCAGCGGTCGTGATGACCGCGAGGTCTCGGTCAGTTACTGGATGAACTGTCTGCAGCCACTGCCGACCGAACAGCCGGTTATTGTGTCGCTCAACCCACTGAAAGAGCCTGCCGCCGATAAACTAGTGCGTAGCTTCTTTTACGATCATCCGGCATTTGGCCGCGATTCACTGTCGAATCAGCAAAAACTCTGGCGTCTTCAGGGTCGGCAGAACACCTGGTTCTGCGGTGCCTGGTTTGGCTATGGTTTTCACGAAGATGGTATTCAGTCAGGTATTGCGGTGGCTGAGCAGCTGGGCGGCATTCCCCGACCCTGGCGACTGGACAACCCGAACAGCCGGATTTTTGTCACCGGTGTTGCGGTCAGTCACGAGACTGACAACGTTCAGTTGCAGGAGAGTGTGAATGGCTGAACTCAACTCAGCGGTGTTCGCTGGCGTCGTGATGCATCACCGTTTCATACCCAAACGACACCGGTTTATCTACCGGGTGTTTTCATTCTGTCTTGATCTCGATGAACTACCGCAGCTGAATAAGCGTTTCCGGTTTTTTGCCATCAATCGCTTCAACCTGTTCTCGTTTCATGAAAAAGATCACGGTCGCGGAGATGGCCAGCTACGTCAGGAGATCACCGACCTGCTGACGTCCCGGGGTTATGCAACCGCCACCGCACGGATAGAGCTACTCTGCTATCCACGCATTCTGGGGTATACCTTCAACCCGCTCAGCGTCTATTTCTGTTACAACCAGGACAACGGCCTGGAACTCATTCTCTACGAAGTCAGCAATACCTTTGGCCAGCGGCACAGCTACCTGCTGGTGAATGACAAACCGGAACAAAAGATTGTTCGTCACAACTGCCATAAACTGATGTATGTCAGCCCTTTTATGCCCATGGATACCGCTTATAGTTTCAGAATCCGGCCTCCCCGGGAGGATGTATCGGTGTGCATTCATCAAAGCAGTCAGGACGACGGGGACGTCACCCCGATACTCAATGCCACCTTTACCGGACGACGCCAGACCCTGTCCGACAACAACCTGCTACGGCTGTTTATCAGTCATCCACTGATGACCTTTAAGGTCATGGGCGCGATTCACTGGGAAGCATTACGACTGTGGCTGAAAGGATTCAAACTAGTGCCTCGCAACACTTCAAAAAGTTATAGCATCAGCTGGTCCGATCGCAATGGAGAAACTCACTATGAAAACCTGTAACTACGAGACAACCCCAGCTGCAAACCGGTCACAGGTTAAAACCCTGTCACAACACCGTTACAAGCAAGACTATCAGCGCGAATTCAGCTCAACGGTCAACCCCAGCTGGCTGGAACAACGCGTGTTAAACCGGATCAGTGCACCTCTTAGTGAAACCCATGGACGCATCCATCTGATAATGCCCAGCGGCTATCAACAGGCGTTTGGTAAAGGCAGCAGTGTCTCAGATAACACGGCGCTGGAGAGTGAAAACGAGACCCAGAGTTCAGTGACGGACGCGTTGCAGGTGACCGTGCAACTGCACAGTCTGAAATGCCTTGCCCGGTTATTTACCGGAGGCACCACCGGCTGGTCGGAAGGTTATATTGCCGGAGAGTGGGACAGTCCCGACCTGACAGCACTGGTTCGCTGGGCACTGCAAAATGAAGCAACCCTTGAGGGCTTTGCCAAAGCCGGCTTCGTCAAGCAGCTGTTTGATAATATTCATCACTGGCGCAACCATAACAGCCGGAATGGCAGTCGGCGTAATATCGCAGCACATTATGATCTGGGTAACGACTTTTATCAGCTCTGGCTGGACCCAACCATGTCATACTCGTCAGCGCTGTATACGTCCGATCAGCAATCCCTGCAGCAGGCGCAAACCAGCAAATACCAACAGATTATTGATCTGTTAAAACCCGCAGACAGTGACCACATACTGGAAATTGGCTGTGGCTGGGGAGGCTTTGCCGAACAGCTTCTGCAGCAACAGAATGTCAGACTGCATGGCATTACCCTGTCGCAGGAACAACTGCAGTGGAGTCGCGACAGACTCGCCGCAGCCGGGCTGGACAAACGCGCCAACATCAGCCTGACCGATTATCGTGATCTGCTCAGTCAGTATGACGCTATTGTCTCTATCGAGATGTTTGAAGCCGTCGGCGAAAAATACTGGGACAGCTATTTCGCTACACTGAAACAATCGCTTAAGCCAGGCGGCTCAGCTTTACTCCAGGTGATCAGTATCGACGATGAACGGTTTGAAACCTATCGTCATCAGGCCGACTTTATTCAACGCTATATCTTCCCCGGAGGTATGCTGCCGAGTATCAGCCGACTTGAAGAGAAGTTCGCTGAACATGGCTTCAGCCTGCAGCATAAACAGTTATTTGGTAAAGATTATGCCCGCACGCTGAAACTCTGGCGGGAACGTTTTGAACAGCAGACCGAGGCGCTGGAGCGTCTTGGCTATGATGAGAAATTCAGACGTTTGTGGCGCTACTACCTGTGTTACTGCGAAGGTGGTTTTGAAGAGGGCAGCATTGATGTGGGACTCTACCAGCTAGTAAATAATAATCCCTGAAGGCAACAAAACGTCTTTTAATTATTAGAAAACATCATTTGTATAAACATGTCAGTGACTTTATCATCGTCGCTCATTTATAGCCTATTGATTAGCAAACGATGGAAAACTTCACCCTGATAGGGCTTCTCGCCGCCACTTGTACCACCTGCTCTTTTGTGCCTCAGGTGATACATATCTTACGGACAGGGAATGTCGACGGCATATCCCTGATGATGTATTCAGTGTTCACGATCGGCGTTGCTTTATGGCTGGTTTACGGACTTATACTTGGGGATATTCCGGTGATACTAGCTAATCTGGTAACCCTGATTCTGGCTTCGATGGTACTTATCCTCACGCTAGTCAAGCGCCGTAAGTCAAAACAAATGGATAAGAGTGATTATTCAGCGTTATAAGCGGCTCGCCGACGGATATAGCCGATGACCCGGCCCAGAAGAGGAAATTGCTGCATCAGCAGACTGGCATCCCAGAAATCCTGATGGTTGTTCACCTGCCCCGCATCGTTGAAACAGATCCGACTGGTGCCTTCGGTCGCAAACGCTCCCGTCAGCGAAGAGTCAGCAGAAAAGCGCCAGTACAGATAGGCGGTGCGCCCCTCTATCTGGGATTCCAATAGTTCAAAGCGCACATTATTCAGCTGCTGGAACATATCCCCCATCACCCCAAGAAAAGCGGTTTTGCCCTCCAGGCGGTTAAACGGATCACTGAAGACAATGTCATCAGCCACCAGCTCACCTAGCTCAGTGACGTTATCCGGCGTTAGTTGTTCCAGGCTGGCAGCATAGTTATTCAAACGCTCTGTATAGTTATGATCCCGGGTTTTACTCATTTTTACCGGCTCCTGTGGTTTTTCCTATCAGCCAGAAATAGACCTTATATGGCAATAGCCTGAACAGTTTTAACAGATAAACAAAGCGTCTTGGAAAAACTATTTCAAAGTGATCACTCAACAACCCTTTCACTATGCGCCTGGCGGCTTCATCAGGCTCCATCAGCGCGGGCATGGAGAAATCGTTTTTATCCGTCAGCGGAGTTCTGACAAAACCTGGATTAATCAGCTGAAACTTAACACCACTACCCAGCAGATCCAGCCGTAACGATTCACACAGGTTAATGAGCGCCGCTTTACCGGCACCGTAGGCTGCAGCCGTGGGCAACCCACGGTAACCGGCTGATGAGGAAACGACCGCTATCTGCCCGGTGGCGATGGTATGACCTCCCGGACGCAGTGGCCCAGATGTCTGCATATCAGACTGAGCTTCTGCTACAGCGTTAGCCTCAGTTTCAGGCCCTGGTTCTGGACCTGATTCAACAGCGGATTCAGTAGTCGATTCTGGACCTGATTCAGTAGTCGATGAAATATCAGCTGCAGAGCCATGAAGATAACGGTATAAAACAGGCTCAAGACAATTGATCGTCCCTTGCAGATTGATATCCAGCAGATCCCTGCAGCGTTGGGCAGAAAACTCATAAGCTGAAAACGGGTCATGACTGCCTGCATTCAACACCACCAGATCGGGCATAAAGCCCTGCTGATCCCATTGCAAAAACAGTTGCTGCAGGGCCTCCTCATCGCGGATATCGAGGGGCACGGGGATCAGCTTTCCAGGGCCGTCACTCAGCTCCTGTTGCAACTGCTGCAGTTGTTCGGTGGTTCGTGCCGAACCATATACGGTAACGCCCTGACGGCAGAGTAACCGGGTTAGCTCTGCACCGATCCCCCGCCCGGCGCCGGTTATCCAGGCGGTACTCCAGGGCAATGGCTTATCTATATTCATGGTACTCACAGTTATTGCTCCTCCTGCGGTTCACAGGCAGATTCAACCGCGTCCGCATCGGCGGCCTCGGCATCACTGAGCTTGCGTATATGCAGGGTTAACTCGCCCACCGGCAACCCAAATTTTTTCATTTTGGTGCGGTTGATCAGATTGTTTTCGTCAATCAGATAGAGCCAGTCATCCAGATCGATATTCCACACCTTACCGTTAACCGGCACCTGCAGGGTGTAACGCCAGTTCAGGGTGTTGCCCTGAACTTCACCCTTTGCCTCACCGACAATATCGCCCGCCGTACCGCGGTAATAATTACCCTGCCGGACGACTGTCCAGCAGCGACTCTGCTGTTCACCATCATTGAACTCAAATTGCTCATCCAGAGTACCGGTGCCGTCCTGCCACCGGGCGTTAATATCTGCCCGGAAACGCCGGGTGACCTTGCCGGAAAAATTCTGCACCATACCGTAGGCCACCAGACGGCCATTAAAGAACTGATCCAGCTCTAAAGCGGGCTTTTCATGACGATAATCATCAATCGAGCTGGCGCACCCTGGCAGCATCAATAAAACAGGTAAAGCCAGCACCATCAGTGTCGCTGTGTGTGTCATATCCATCTCCATCTACTCTGTAAGTCTGCCGGTTAATTGTTGAGTCAGCCGGGGAAAAGCACTGTTTTCTGACAGCCAGATATTCAGAAAGGCCCGGCTAAAGTGTCTATCTCTGATCACCCCCAGGTAGGTGCCGTTGTGATAAAAATATCCGCAGCCATCGGCACCCTGGTAAAAACTGAGTGAATCGTGTTTTCTTATATCCGGCCACAGATCAGCTAATGCCGCGAGCCATCGCCTCTGATCGTCGGCATCAATCTGTGCGCGCTGCCACTGCTCCCGGGTCTCATCTAATAACGCCTGCTCACTGATATCCCGCTGGTAATCGAGGGTCAGCAGTAAAGGCTTAACCGGATCTCTGCCTGAACCGGCATAAAACGCGGGATCAAACAGACCATCGTCACTTTCCAGCCGGGCGTTATAGACACTGAACCACAGCACTTTTAATTCCGCCTGCCCGACGACTTTCATCTTTTCAGGCAGCGGTTGTGCGACGGCGTGAGCGACTCCGGCAAATAACAGAATCACCGTGATGACTAACAGATTAAAACGCACCTTTGCTCTCCTCTGGACAACACTGAACACTCAACCATAGCAGCAACGGAAACAGCGCCATCCACACCAGCATCAACACAATAAACCCGGGAACGAAAGGAAGTGTGATTGTTACGGCCCCCAGCTTTGCGGCGGCCAGATAAGTCAGGCTGGCAGAAACACCACCGCACACTGAAGCGACGAGCCAGCGACCATAAAAAAAATGTAAACTCTGTTTCAGGGTGGCGGAAAAACAGAACCACAGCAGTAGCAGCCATAGGGGAGGAAACACGGCGGGTGCAAAGGTAAAAACCCCGGACACCGTCAGCAGCAGATCAACCCCAAAACCGGTAAGGCCACACAATAAAAGGACAAAAAACTCGTTTAGCGGGTGTCGGTGAAACAGAAGATGACCGCCCAATAGAATCACCAGTACAGGCAGGCTATAATGGGTTAACAGAATGGCGCTCCACCACGCCAACTGAAAACCAGCAAGATTAATCCACCATTTCTGAGACAGTCCTGATTGCATCGTTTTTATTCCTCCCAGGACTATTACGCAGGTCAGCTCAGGAAGGATCAGTTATCTGCCGTGAAGCGAAGAAAAAAGCAAACACGATCTAAATCATAAAATATTCATATTGTTTAAATTAACTTTCTTTAACCGCATATATTGGGATGACACATGCTATACGTGTTTAAAATGAGCGTGTAATATTGGTAAATTTCCGTCATATACACTGGTGAAAGGATTCCTTTTCGATGTCCAGGCTTCCCCAGATTAACAATACGCTACTGGTCAGGCATATTGCTCAGTCCAACCTGATCACCTGTTCGGCCGATGACACAGCAGACAGTCTGATTAAGATAATGGCCAATCAGAAAATAGGTTGTATCGTTGTCTGTGAAAACCGTTTGCCGATCGGCATTGTCAGCCGCCGTGATCTGATCAGACTCTGGGCTGATCCCAGCAAGCCCACCCTCGTGAAAGAGTTCATGTCTTCACCGGTGCTGACCGTCTCTGAATGGACCTCTGTTGATGAAGCAGGGCTCCGGTTTATCTCTGATGAGGTCCGCCACCTGGTCGTCACCAAAACAACCGGTGAAGCCTGCGGCATCATTTCTGAAACCGACGTGGTCAACAGCCATGGGCTTGAACATGACCTTTTTCTGCGTTCGGTAGATGAGATTGCTGATCATGAACCGCTCTCAATTGACGGCAACAGCACGGTCATTGAGGCGTTACAAAAACTGCAAGAAACCCGTTCATCTGCTCTGCTGATTACGCAGCATAATGAAGTCAGTGGCATCTTTACCGAGCGTGACGCAGTCACGCTGTTAGCTCAGGATATGCAAAACAGCCCCCTCAGCGATTTTGGCGGCAACACGCTGGTGACCGTTGAGCAGAGTTTAAGCTTATACAACGCCCGCAAAGTCTTTCACCAGCATCAGTTTCAGCACCTGGCTATCACCAATCACAGGGGCAAAATTACCGGCCTCATCTCTTATTCAGATATTCTGCAGAGTGTAGAGACTGATTATGTTTATCGCCTGAGAGAGATGCTGAATGATCGTGACCGGGCACTGCAGAAGTCCCAACGTAGCCTTAAACTGGCGGACAAAGTCATTGAAACATCGATGGAAGCGATTGTTATCTGTGATAAGAACGCGCGCATACTGAGAGTCAATCCCTCATTCAGCGAGATTACCGGGTATACCTGCGAAGAAGTGCTGGGTAAAAACCCCAGCATTCTCAGCTCCGGACAGCACAGCAAACAGTTCTACAAAGATATGTGGCAACACCTGACCGAGCAGGGCTTCTGGCAGGGAGAGATCTGGAACCGTCGCAAGGATGGCGCGGTATTCCCGGAATGGCTGAGCATCACCTCGATCAGAGATGACAGTGGCAATATTTCACAATATGCATCCATTTTTACGGATCTGACCGAGATCAAAAAATCTGAAGCCCGCATCAAGCGACTGGCGTATTTTGACGAGCTGACCCGGCTGCCTAACCGGAAGCTGTTTAATGATCGCCTGCAACTCTCGCTTGGCTATGCCCGTGAACATGAACACCGGATTGCTGTGGCCTACATTAATGTTGATTTCTTCCAGCAGATCAATGACCTCTATGGCCATGAGAATGCCGACAAAGCGCTGATCGAGATCGGTCGGCGTATTGAACATCAATTGGATGAGGGCGATACCATTGCCCGGTTTGGCGGCGACGAGTTTAATCTGATTCTGACGGATGTTGATGATACTCCACACATCAGTGAGTTTCTCAATCGCATACTGACCACCGTTAACCAACCCATTCTACTCGACGATAAAGAGCTGAAAGCCACCGTCAGTATTGGCGTTAGTTTCTTTCCCACGGACGCGAACGATGCCGAGTCGCTGTTAAAATGTGCCGATTCTGCGGTGCATCTGGCAAAGGACTTTGGCCGCAATAGCTTTCGCTTTTTCTCGTCAGAGCAGCATCAGATGATTCAGTCCCGCTACCAGATGGGCAGTGATCTTCAGGCAGCCATCGATAATGGTGAGTTTCAGCTATATTATCAGCCAAAAGTCTGCATGTATTCGGGAAAACCCAGCAGCTGTGAGGCGCTGTTACGCTGGCTGCACCCGCAACTGGGCTTTATTTCACCGGCAGAGTTTATCCCTCTGGCGGAGGACCTGGGGCTAATTAACCGCATCGGTCACTATGTGATAGAAGAAGCTTGTCAGCAGATTGCTGTATGGCAACAAGCGGGCAAAGAGATTAATGTAGCGATTAACGTTTCAGCAAAGCAGTTTCAGCAGGGTGATATCGCCGAACAGATTCTTGAAACGCTGCAACAACACAACGTTCCTTCCCACTTACTCTCCGTGGAACTGACCGAGTCCTGTTTTCTTTATTGTCCTGAGGAAACCAAAAAAGCGATCAATACACTTCGCAGCCACAGCATTCAGGTGGCGATTGACGATTTTGGCACCGGCTATTCAAGCCTCAGTTACATCCGCACTATGGAGCTGGATATTCTGAAGATCGATCGAAGCTTCCTGGTTAATCTGGAAGCGTCCCATGTGGATCGTGCGATCGTCAGCTCAATTATTGAGATGAGCCATGTACTGGGCCTGAAAGTGGTTGCCGAAGGTATAGAACATCAGTCACAGATGGATATCCTCAGACAGATGAAATGTGATCAGTTACAGGGGTTTCTGCTGGCCCGACCAATGCCCGCCGATGCTTTCATTAACTGGCATAAACATCAGACAACATAACACTATGCCTGGCGACTAAGGTAAGCGATAGCCTGATCTAAATTCGACTTTGCCCTGTCTGTCAGGCCTTCCTGCAGCGCCCACTCATAACCTCTGATAGCCAGCACCGCTACCTCAGGCTGCACCTCAAAACAGAGCTGACAGGTGGCCATGATCGACGGTATAGAGATCGCATGGGAGGTGAAACTGAAATCCAGCCGGGCACTGGCAGGTTGCAGCGAAAATGTCTCAACCGAGGGGTCTTTCGTGGCATCAACAAACAGCACGCGCGACTTATTACTGATCAGATCGGCATCTTCAAGAAACAACTGATAGTGACGGACGGTCTCCGCTTGCGGACAGATCCCTTCAGCCTCAAGCCAGTCAATAAACGCCCAGCCCAGCCCATCATCCTGACGGCCAACGTTGCCAATCCCATAAATAAGGCAGTCAGCATGGTTAAAGTCGGCCAGTGACAAGCGGTTCTGTTTAACGGCGTTGCTGATCAACAACCTTACCTCCGGCATCAAATAACGAAATCTCGAGCGGCATCTGCCCCAGCGCATGGGTGGCACAACTCAGACAGGGGTCATAAGCGCGTATTCCCACTTCAATCGCATTCATCATCCCTTCGGTTATCGTGGCATTACCACTGATATAATCCTGCGCCACTGAACGCACAGTGCGGTTGATCACCGTGTTGTTCTGTGTCGTCGACACGATCAGATTAGCAAAAGTAATCTCTCCTTCTGGGTTCGCCCGATAGTGATGCAGCAGCGTTCCCCGGGGGGCTTCGACCACACCAATCCCCTCGCCTGTCCAGGCACCATCCTCCGGCGTCATCAGCAACCTGTCCTGTTGCAGGTCAGGATCGTTCAATAGCTCCTTAATCAGTTCGGCTGAGTGGATAATCTCAATCGCGCGCGCCCAGTTGGTATGCAGCGTCATATTGTTGGATTGACCATTGGTATAAGCGTGAAATTTTTCCAGCGCCGCCTGCGCCAGGGGCGTAGACAGGGTTTGCGTAATATTCATCCGCGCCAGCGGCCCCACCCTGACCGAGCCTTGTTCCCGTCCAAACTCTTTCAGAAAGGGAAATTTCATATAACTCCACTCTTCAGTGGCTTCGGAAAAATGTGTCAGATAATCATGGTAGTCAAACTCGCGCACGACGGTTTTGTGTTCATCGATAATCCGTAACCTGCCGTGATAATAATCAACATTGCCCTCATCGTTCACCAGACACATATCCAGTGCCGGAACCACCGCAAAACTGTCGACCTGCTCCCGGTGCGCCTCATGGAACTGATAAAACAGCTGCAGGCCTTCCTGAGCGTATTCAATCACCTCATCAATAGAAAGCAGCCCCTCTTCGCCATGAAGAAAGCGGTCCCGCTCTTCAGTGGTGATATTTTTACTCACCCCACCCGGAACCGAGCTGATACCATGCATCCGCTTACCCAACACCGTTTTAATCAGCTCCTGCCCCCATTTGCGCAGCGCCACGACCCGTTTTACCAGCGCCGGGTCCTGCTCCATCAAGCCGAGCACATTACGCTGCTCTGGCGGAGCGTCCATACCAAACAGCATCTCCGGCACGATGAGATAAAAATAGGCGGTCACATGGGATTGCAGCTGTTGTGCATAGTGCCCCAGACGCCGGATTTTTTCCGGCGCTGGCAACATCCGGATGCCTGACCCCAGCCCAACTCCGACCATATCATCCAGCGCTTTCGCACCACACAAATGATGACTGACAAAACAGATACCGCAGATCCGTTGCAGCAGCATTGGCGCTTCCCAATAGGGGTGTCCCTGAATCAGCTTTTCAAAACCGCGAAACTCCACGACATGCAGCTTAGCGTCGGTGACATTGTTAGCATCATCCAGTTGAATTGTGACCTTACCGTGCCCTTCGATACGCGTAACAGGATCAATAACCAGTTTTCGACTCATCTTCGTTTTTCCTTCGGTTATATCTATCAGTTAATCGTAGCGGTTGATCGAAGCAGGCAGATCAAACGGCCGCCCATTAATCAGATCATCCAGCACTTTAAATATGGTCGCGCCGTCGGGCGGGCAGCCGGGAATAAAGTAATCCATTTTTACCACCTCATGACAGGGATAAACCTTACCGGTTATGCGGGGTATATCCTCATGGTAGGGGATGGTGGGTATCGCATTGGGGACTGCGGTTACCGAGTCAACATAGGCTTCCTGCAGGCATTCACTCAGCGGCACCTCATTGCGCATCGCCGGAACCCCACCCCAGACAGCGCAGGCCCCCACCGAAATGAGGATATCGCAGTTTTCACGAAATTCGATCAGGGTTTCGACATTCTCTTCATTGGCGATCCCCCCTTCAACAAAACCGATAGCGCAGCGTTCAGAAATGCGTTTTATGTCAGTCAGCGATGAACGCAGAATAGTGACTTTATCCAGCAACCCCAGCAGTGCTTCATCCATATCCAGAAATGACAGGGTGCAACCCCAGCAGCCACACAGGCCGATCATAGCGACTTTAATTTTTTCATCCCGTGCAGCCTGCAGGCCGGTGTCCATCGGTGTGGCCGGCAGATCATGAGAATAAGTCTGCTGCTTAGTCGATTTACTCATGGCCGGTCTCCGCTGTGCTGTCCTTTATGTCTAACGCCCGTTCACGCACCGACTGAATCTCAAATTTACGCTGCCCGATCGGGTCATTAAAACCAACACCCTTTTCGATAATGCAGCCCACCGGGCAGATTTCAGCAGCCTCATGCACCTGTGCAGCGGGCATTCTGTCGGCCAGGGCCGTGTTGAGTTCAATCTGTGCAGTAGTGCCACGCCCGCTGATACTGAAGATTTTCTGACCGGTATCGTTATCACGGATAAATTCCACACAACGCTGGCAAAAAATACAGCGGTCACGCTCCAGCCATAGATGCTTAGCGGCAACCTCCCGTTCACGCAAAGGAAACCGATAAGGGAAACGGGAAACCACCATCCCGACTTCATAACCGGTCGCCTGCAGATCACAACGACCGCTTTTTTCGCAGCTTGGACAGTTATGATTCCCCTCAGCAAAGAGTATTTCAATGAGCGCTTTACGCATATCCTGCAGGTCCGGCGCATTAACCTCCACCTTCATGCCCTCAGACACGGGCAGTGTACAGGCCGCGGTAATACGACCATCGACCCGCACAGAACAAACGCGGCAGGTACCCAGACAGGGTTTGCCTTTGAGGTAACACAGGGTCGGAATATAGATGCCGTTTGCTGCTGCCACATCCACCAGATTGGCACCGGTTTCAGCGGTAACCGGCTCACCATCGATTATGATATCAACACGCATTTTACACTCTCCGATGGCTGTCTGAGTTTTGTTGACTAATGTCGGTCTGACCAGACTCTGTCTGCTGTTGCCCAGACCTTGCCAGAATCAGCGCGCTGCGGGCCTGTTCGTTGTCCACCAGCGCGGCTTGCAGATCAAACGATGGCAGCAGAGCGCCGTTCTGCTCGGCCAGTTTTGCCTGATAGATCTCAGGGAACTGCTGCAGCGTCGTCAGAATCGGATTGGGCGAAGTGCCCCCCAATCCGCAGCGGCTGGTCGTACGCACCAGTTTGCCCCAGCTGACCATCTCATCCAGATCCTGCTGACAGGCTCTGCCGGCAATAACACGTTCAACTTTGTTACGCAGATCAACATTGCCTGCCCGGCAAGGTGTGCAGATACCGCAGGATTCATCGACAAAAAACTGCATAAAATGCTTCACAATACCGAGCAGATCCCGGGATCGATTGAAGATCATCAGCGAACCATTACACGCCAGATCATTGTAACCAAAACAGCGTTCTCCGCTCTTTTCGACTGCAACACACTCTCCCGAAGGACCACTGATCTGCACCGCCCAGGGATCAACAGCCCCGACTGAATTAAGCACCTCATTGAGTGAAGTACCCCACTCAACCTCATAGATACCGGGACGATCACAATCACCGGAGACACTCATCAGGCGACTGCCTCTGGAGCCCTCCACCCCCAGATGCTGATACCAGTCAGCCCCCTCCTGCAGCACCCGGGTAACCGCAACCAGGGTTTCAACGTTATTAACACAGGTAGGCATCCCCAGATACCCCTGCTCAACAGGATAGGGAGGTTTCACCCGGGGAGTACCACGCTTTCCCTCACAGGACTCGATCAGTGCCGATTCATCACCACAGACATAGGCACCGGCACCCATCTGAATACGGATATCAAAATTAAAATCAGTGTTGCCGAGGATATTGTCGCCCAGTAAACGCTGTTCTCTGAACAACTGCAGTTGCTTCTCCAGATAACGTTTAAGGTAGATATACTCCTGGCGCAGATAGATAATCCCTTCACGGGCACCAGTGACATAGGCGGCCAGTACCATGCCCATAAACACAGCCTGCGGGGAACGGGTTAGCAATACCCGGTCTTTAAACGTCCCGGGTTCCCCTTCATCTGCATTACAGATAACGTATTTGGCCGCCCCCGGTGCCTGACGGCATAAGCGCCATTTCAGTCCGGTAGAAAAACCGGCACCACCATGTCCCCGCAGCCCGGCGGCAGTGATCGTGCCAATAACATCATCGGCACCGTTTTCAAGGCAGTGTTGCAAAAGGCCTGCAAAATCATTCGGTTGCTGAAAAAAGACCGGCCCGGCCTGATGAATGTTGGTTTCCACCAACTGATTAACATAGGCGAGATCATCTTCAGGTAAGCCCGCCGGATTAGCTATCTCTGCAGGCGTACGTCCCTGCTTTAACTGGTTAACAATAACGGCTATTTTTTCTGGCGTCAGTCGTGTGAATACCACGTCATCAACCAGCATTACCGGCTCCTGATCGCTAAGCCCCACACAGGGAGTCGTCAACAGCCCGAATCTACCTGACTCATCCACGCTTCCCATAACCGCCCCGGTCTCCCGTTCCAGCGCCGCCAGCACCTCAGAGAAGCCGTTGGTTCTGGCGATAACAGTGTCGCTCAGATAGAAGGTATATTTACCGGTGGGACGATCATGAAAATAGTGGTAAAAAGAGCGGGTTTCGCGCAGATCGTCAGGTGACATATTCAGCCCGTGGGCCAGCTCTGACAACGCATCATCCGGGATACAGCCATACAGATGATGCACATCCCACAGCATATCAAGCAGGCGGGTACGGTCTGCCTGATAACGCTGAATAATTGTCGGGATCTTATTATTCATATTATCAATCCTTAAAGACATTACGACGCTGTGCTGAAGAGCTGCCAGCGTCCGGCATCAGTTAATAATAGTCGCTGATACACAAGGGTGGGGGCCGTTACCCACTTTAAGTGTTATTTAAGCTTTTCACGTTGATATAAATCGCGACTTCATACAGAAATCAACAGATTAAACAGCTGTATGAATTAACTTCATCTGACGATCAGGCTTTTTGCTGGCTAACACCTCCGTCCTTGCCTACATTAATTGTTACACGCTCCAGCCATGCGGATTGCATTTGGATACCCTGATCCAACCAATAAGGAACATTCAGTATGAGCGACGATATTGTCACCAGCACGGGCCAGTGGTCCCTTGTGGTTTTACGGGCCAGCCAACAGAGTGTAAAAGTCTGGGCAGGCACCCTGTTCTCCACCCTGATGATGCCGGATCACGCCAGAATTGAACTGATATCACCGGACAACACGGTTGTTCATGAGATTGTCAGAACCGACTGGAACCGCCCCTTCAGGAATATTCGTAAACGCTTTTACACCACCGCCACCTTTGACAACCTGCAACCCGGCCAACACTATCAGCTGCGTTTTTCAAGACGAATTAAAGCCATCAGTGGCGTGCGTGATGCCTCCTGGCAAATATTGCGCACGGCTCAGTTCAGCACCCTGCCGGCAGAGTTACCCACCGCCAGTCAAAAGCCTTTTACTGTTGGCTTTGGCAGCTGTTTCTATAACCATCGTGATGGCGGGCAGGCCGCCGGGGCCTACAAAGCCCTCTATGACCGCGGCCAGGAGACGGTTAAACCGGATATTACCTTTCTCACCGGCGATCAGGTCTATCTGGATATCGGCTTTGACTCACTCTCATACGTTTCCAGTGAAATTCGCCAGCGGGTGGCCGATGACTATGCGCTGCACTGGCAGGCGCTGGGCAGCATTCTAAACCGGGGCGCAACCTGGATGCTTCCCGATGATCACGAATACTGGAATGACTATCCCTTTCATGACTCCCTTATCCCCACCCTGCTGGCATTAAAAATCAACAGCGTAAGAAAGGCCTGGACCAGAGCGGCCATTGATGGTGTCCAAAGAGTTCAGCAGAGTCCGCTGCTGGACTTCTTTAAACTGGGCGAAGCGTTATCTTTCTGCCTTGCTGATCTGCGGTCTTATCGCACAGACGATACTTTTTTGCCGGACACTGATTTCAATCGTCTGACGGACTGGGCCAGATCACTCACCTGTCCCGGTGTTTTAGTTATCCCACAACCGCTGATTATTGAAAAGAACAACACCGAGCGCAATCTGCTCAGTTTCAAGACTCAGTATCAGCAACTACTTCAGGCGCTGGGCGAAAGCGGTCACGACATCGTTCTTCTCAGTGGTGACGTCCATTTTGGCCGTATCGCGATCGCACAACTCGGACCTGAGGGCGGACGTCTGGTAGAAGTTATCGCCTCACCACTGTCCAACCTCACCGGTCTCAATGGTATCGCCACTGCGACACCCAGTTTCAAGCCGGCAATATTCCCGGACCCGGACCTGTTCAGCGTACCCGGATGGCAGCCAGAACCGGTGCAATATGACAAATCTTTCGCCGTGAGCACCAAAAAAGGACGCCTGTTTTCCGCCTATCCCAAATCGCGAACCCGCGAACACTTTATGACCGCCAGTTTTAACCAGGCAGAAAATGGCGAAGTGCAATTACGGGTCAACGCCTGGCGTGTGCGTGAACGTGATAGTGACAACCTGCCCGCCCGGGATTTTGAAGAGTACAGCTTAAACCTGACATAAATACCGCCGACCTGACCAGCATCCACTTATCGGCATCCACTGGGTGTACAACCACAGCGTAGGAGTCTGTCATGAAACCGATCGCCTTGCCGCTTGATGCAATTAAACCCCACTATGATGTTGTCGTTATCGGCTCTGGTTATGGCGGTGGTATCACCGCTTCACGAATGGCCCGGGCTGGCAAGAAAGTGTGTTTACTGGAACGGGGCCGGGAGATTCTGGTAGGCGAATTTCCCGACACCGCCAACGAAACACTTAACGAGATCCAGTTTCACACGGCAGCCGGTCACATTGGTTCCCGTACCGGTCTCTTTGATATCCATGTTAACGAGCAACAAAACGTCGTAGTTGGCTGCGGTTTAGGCGGCACATCACTGATCAACGCCAACGTCTCCCTGGAACCTGACCCCGAAGTCTTCGAGGACCCTTGCTGGCCGGTTGAGATTCTGCAACACAAAGACAGCCTGCTGAAAGAGGGATACCAGCGGGCGCGGGAGATGCTGAAACCCAGCCTTTATCCGGATGACTGGCCGGCACTGGCAAAACTGAACGCCCATAAAGCCTCCGCTGCGGCCATGCATCAACCCTTCTGCCGCACCCCCATCAACGTTACCTTTGATGACCCTGACTCCGGCCTCAATCATGTGGGTGTGGAACAGCAGGCCTGCACCAACTGCGGCGACTGTGTGTCAGGCTGCAACTATGGCGCTAAAAACACCACCCGCATGAACTACCTGCCCGATGCCTGGAACCATGGCGCTGAAATTTTCTGTCAGGCCGATGTCCGTTATCTGCAACCATCCGATACGGGCTGGCTGATTCACTACCAGCAAGTGGAGGTCGGGCGCGAGCACTTCGATACAACAACCCTGTTTGTTCACGCTGACATGGTTGTCCTGTGTGCCGGGACCCTGGGGTCTAACGAAATTTTGTTGCGCAGTAAAACCAAAGGGTTAGCCATTTCTGACCAACTGGGCAAAGGCTTTAGCGGCAATGGCGATATTCTCGGCTTTGGTTACAACAGTGATCACACCATCAATGGTATCGGTTTTGGTAACCACCGGCCCGCTGACCGGCAGCCGGTTGGCCCCTGTATCACCAGTGTTATCAAAACAGATAACACCGACTGGCAGCAACGGATGGTGATTGAAGAGGGTTCTCTTCCGGGTGCCATTGGCAACTTTCTCCCCAGTGCACTGGCCGCCGCCGCTGATCTGATCGGTGACGATACCGATCACAGTATTCTCGATAAACTGCAGGAAAAATCCAGAGTTGCCGACAGTCTGCTACGGGGCCCCTATCATGGCGCGATCAATCATACTCAGACCTACCTGGTCATGAGCCATGACAAAGGTGATGGGCAGGCTGAACTGATAAACGATCGCCTGTGCATACGCTGGCCAGAGGTTGGCCATCAGGAGAACTTCACCGCTGGCAACAAAAATCTGCTGAAAGCCACCGCAGCACTGGGTGGGAACTATGTCCACAATCCATTATGGACACCACTGTTCAGACAGAGCCTGGTAACGGTGCATCCACTGGGCGGCTGTAATATGGCAGCCAGTGGCTCACTGGGAGTCGTCAATCATAAAGGCCAGCTGTTTAACGGCGCAGGCACATCTGTCTATGACAATCTTTATGTGTCCGATGGTTCAGTCATCCCCACCTCGCTGGCGGTTAATCCTCTACTGACCATCAGCGCCATCAGTGAACGTTGCTGTGCCCTGATGGCTGCCGATCGCGGCTGGACGATAGACTATACGTTACCTTCGGCCCCGGTTAACCCGCACCCGCCGAGAAAACTGGGACTGAGTTTCACCGAGTCGATGAAAGGCCGGTTCTCAGCGGTAGCGGCCGCAGACGAAACCCTGAGCAGCTATAAGAACGCCGCCACCGACAGCTCTGCAACGCCGCTGGCGTTTCTGCTGACGATCCACTCTCACGATCTCGAAACCATGCTCAATCGCGAGGACCATGCAGCACAGATCAGTGGTACCGTCACCTGCCCGGCGCTCTCCGACAACCCACTGAGTGTCAGTCAGGGCCTCTTCAACCTGTTCGAACAGATGCCATCGCCGCCCGACACCCGGCATATGATCTACAGTATGCAGTTAACCAGTGCAACCGGAGAGCTGTTTTTCTTCAAGGGTTATAAACTGATTAAAAATGATCCCAACGCCCTGCATATCTGGCCAGACACCTCGACACTCTATGTCTCGATTTATAAAGGTACTGACACAAGCGGCCCTCTGGCAGGCAAGGGTATTCTGCATATATTGCCCGCTGATTTTGCCGTGCAGATGACCACCGTGGAGGTAACCAACGCCGAAACGCCTGAAGAAAGACTCAAAGCCATTGCCCGCTTCGGTAAGTTCTTTGCTGGCATTCTGTATGAAAACTATGGCGGTATTTTTTATGATAGTCACCAGGCAACGCCTAAAGCCCCACGCAAGAAAAGAGAGTTACGGGCGCCCATCCCGGAAATTCACCCTTTCACCACAGAGGACGGGGTGCACTTACGTCTGACGCGCTATCAGGGAGGTAATAAAGGGCCGGTGATGCTGGTTCATGGCCTGGGCGTTGCATCGTCTATTTTCTCGACAGATCTGATCGACACCAACCTGGTGGAATATCTGGTGGCCCACCACTACGATGTCTGGCTGATCGATTACCGGGTCAGCATACTGCTGGACGCCGCGAAACAACGTTCCAATGGTGATCAGATAGCAAAATATGATTACCCCGCTGCAGTCAGCACAATACTGACAATAACCGGCGCAGCAAGCCTGCAGGCAATTGTTCACTGTTATGGCGCGACAACATTCTTTATGTCGATGCTGGCAGGCCTTCAGGGCGTTCGCAGCATTGTCTGTTCACAAATTGCGACCCACCTGGTCGTGCCGGCCGCCACGGCTCTGAAAACCGGGCTGCATATACCCTCTTTTTTAGACCGGCTGAGTGTCAGCCACCTGACAGCCGAGGTACCCGCGTCAGGTTCGGTGCTGACACAACTATATGATAAGGCTCTCGGCTTATATGCCATGACTGAAGCCCAGGGCCACTGTCATAGTGAAACCTGCCATCGCATCACTTTTATGTACGCGCCACTGTACAAACACAGCACCCTGACCGAACGGTTACACGATAACCTCGAAGAACTGTTTGCCGAAGCGAATATTGAAGCCTTCGAGCATCTGGCCCTGATGTGCCGGAAAGGCACCCTGGTTGATATGGCCGGTAACGATGTCTATCTGCCACACCTGACAAGACTGGATCTGCCTATCCTGTTTATCTCCGGTGCCGACAACGAGTGTTATCTGCCTGCAAGCACACAACGAACCTACGATCTGCTGTGTCAGCACTTCGCAACAGAGCAATATAGCCGGAAAGAGATTCCCGAATACGGACATATAGATTGTATTTTTGGTAAAGATGCGGTTATCGATGTCTATCCGCACATACTGAAGCATCTCGACAAAACAGCCACCCTATAAACAGGAAACAACCACGATCAAACCAGAATACAAGCCATACAGCCGATAAACAAAGGCCTGTTCATCTGGTAAAAGGAGACCAGCCATGCAGATCGATTTTCACCACGGTACAACCTACGTTATTGCGCGATTATCCGGCTTCGGCCACGCGAAGGCTGAGATTATCGCCCATGCGGCTCAATATGTTGACGATGCCACTAATGATGGTCTGATCTGTTTCGATAACCAGGCGATGTATCAACGCATCGCCTCGGCCCATAAAATGATCGACTATAAAAATATTGAGAAGCTATCCAACCACCAGGTCTGGATTCCCTTTCACTTCCTGCCGGGTAACGAAGGCAAAGCGGCGGGACTCAACCCTGACGCCGACTTTCGCCATAAAATCGTCTGCAAACCGAACAGCTTCGTTGCCCAGGATATGGTGCGAGCCTGCATTAACGATCATAACAAACCCAATGCGCTGCACCGTCTTGGAATTACCATGCATGTCTATGCCGACACCTGGGCTCATCAGGGTTTTTCAGGGATCAACGATGAGATCAACCTGGTGAGCAATGTGCTGGATGAAAATAACAATCCGGACCCCAGCCTGCTGAGTAAAGTTAAAGAGTTCTTCTCCGACCGGTTTGACGATATCTCCTCAACATTTGTTGGTGGTTTGCTACCCCTGGGCCATGGCGCCGCACTCAGCTATCCGGACCGTCCCTACCTGAAATGGCACTACACCAATGGCGAAGGCACTTATGTTGAACGGGATAATCCTAAAGACTTTATGACCGCAGCAGAGGAGATGTGTAAAGCGATGCGCCGCTTTCAGCTGGGTGATGCCGATGCCAGCGTTACCGGGCTGACACAGGAAAGCCAGGTTAAACTGGAATCGATGTTCCGTAATACCGTGGAGGAAGATGGCGATAAGCGCCACAAAGTCTGGCTGAAAGCGATCGGGGACGGGACGTTTGGATTCCCTCCTGAAAAGCTGGAATATATCGCCAAGGGCAAAGGCTCATGGAAATACAAAGCGATCAGCGATACCCGTTCAAAGCAGTTAAAAAATCAGACGTTTGCCTATCACCCCTCGTTTCTCGACAGCGACTGGAAGCACTTCCATGATGCCCTTATGGCTCATCGGTTCGCCGTCATTACTGACATTCTGCCGCGCTATGGCATCAGCGCGGCCTGAGCCTTATCAATCTGCCTGTGTGCATAAAAGCCCGCAACGGAAGCCAGCAACAGTTTGCCAATGTCAGCCGGGCTTAACACTACCGGGCACCCTCGCTATTCATTCGGATAGCGAGTCGCCTTCAGGCTCTCTTTAATCTTCTTAAGATGCTGCTGGAAGTCGACCCCGCGCCTCAAAGTAACGCCGGTTGCCAGTACATCCAGCAGCGTTAACTGCACAATACGAGAGGTCATCGGCATATAAATATCGGTGTCTTCCGGGGTCGGAGCCGCGAGTAACACTGTACACTCTTTTGCCAGCGGTGAGTTTTCTGCAGAGATAGCAATCACCGTTGCCCCATTCTCCCTGGCGATCTTAGCAATATCCACCAGCTCCCGGGTGCGACCGGTATAAGAGATAATCACAAACACATCACCGGTATGCGCAGCTGCAGCCACCATGCGCATCATCAGTACATCTTCATAGGCGGCCACCGGCAGATTAAAACGAAAAAACTTATGCTGGGCATCAGCCGCCACCGGACCTGACGCCCCCAACCCCAGAAACGAGATCTGTTTTGCCTGAATAAGATAATCAACCGCTTTGCTGATCAGTTTAGCATTCACCCCTTTACGGGCAATATCCAGTGCAGCAATCGTCGAAGTAAAAATCTTATCGCTATACTCCTCGGTAGAATCATCCTGTTCGACAGCACGACTGACATAAGGGGTCCCGCCCGCCAGACTCTGGGCCAGCTGAATCTTAAAATCAGGGTATCCCCTGGCCTCAAAGTTGCGACAAAAACGGTTTACCGTGGGTTCACTGACAGAGGCGGCCTGCGCCAGGGATGCAATACTCAGCCGTGTTGCCGTGGCCGGATCCCCAATGATGACATTAGCGACTTTACGTTCAGATTTGTTCAACGATTCCAGACGATCGTAAATCTGTTCTAACAGGTTCATAACTTCCTTAACTCGGTTCAGGTAGACTGAATGGTGGTTATTTAACTACATTTAGTAATATAGGCGTGACTATACCGCCGTAGAATCGAAGCTACCAGCACTTGCCTGCCTGATACCAGTCGGCATTCAAGGCAAAAGAGGGTAGTTTATTAACCAAATATCTAGTTATATTACTTATATAACTATTGAGAGATCACCATTCATTGCTTAGTATACGCAAATACTTTGCGTTAATAACCACCAAATACGGGTTTAGCCATGTCTATTGTTAACAACGCCAGCGACATAGTGATATTCGGAGCCATGGGCGATCTGGCGCAGCGAAAACTCATCCCGGCGCTGTTTCAGCTCGAAAGCGCAGAACTGCTGGGCACCAACACCCGCATCATTGGGGTTGCCAGACACGATGAAGATAACGACAGCTTCTGCAACGTCTGTGTAGAAAGCCTGAATAAGTTCGTTAAAGCCAGCGAACGGGACGCTGAGGCAATGACCCGTTTTCTGGCTAAAGTTGAATACTGTATCGCCAGCTTTACCGAGACAGAGAGCTATCAGGCGTTAACAAGCAGCCTCGGGAAACACGCCCAACGGGCTCGTATTTTCTACTATGCGACCCCCGCATCCATCTATGGCAGCATCAGCAAAAATCTGACCCGCAACGACTGCATTAACAGCAACAGCTGCGTCGTACTGGAAAAGCCGATTGGCCATAACCTGCCATCCTCCAATGAGGTGAACGATCAGGTCGCTGAATATTTTGATGAAACCCAGATCTATCGTATCGATCACTACCTGGGTAAAGAAACCGTACAAAACCTCATAGCGCTGCGCTTTGCCAATCCCCTGTTTGGTTCACAATGGAATCAGAGCCATATCTCTCACGTCGAAATTACGGTGGCAGAGAAAGTCGGTATCGAAGGCCGCTGGGATTACTTTGATAAGGCCGGTCAGATGCGGGACATGGTTCAAAACCACCTGTTACAGCTGCTCTGCCTGACCGCGATGGACCCGCCGGATGACCTGTCAGCAGATATGATCCGCAATGAAAAAGTGAAGGTACTGAAAGCCCTGCGCCCCATATCAGCGGAGATGTGCCGCACCCATGTCGTACGCGGACGCTACACCAAAGGACTGGTTGAAGGCAATCCGGTGCCAGGCTATATGGATGAAGACGGCGCCAATCCTGACAGCAACACCGAAACTTTTGTCGCGATAAAAGCGGAGATCAACAACTGGCGCTGGGCCGGAGTCCCCTTCTACCTGCGCACCGGCAAACGGCTGCCAGAAAAACTCTCGCAGATAACCATCCATTTTAAGCCGCAACCCCACTTCATCTTTGATGAAAGTCAGCGACACCTGGCGCAGAACAAACTGATTATTCGCCTGCAACCCGAAGAGGGGATCTCATTACAGATTCTCAATAAAGACCACGGACTGAATAAAGGGATGCGGCTGCGAAGCGAAGCACTGAACCTGAACTTCTCACAGGCATTTGAACAAAACCGGATTCCCGATGCCTACGAACGATTACTGCTGGAAGTCATTCAGGGCAACCAGTACCTCTTCGTTCGCAGAGATGAAGTAGAGCATGCATGGAACTGGTGTGATCAGTTAATGGAACACTGGAAACATGAAAACAAAGCCCCTCTGTCCTATGCGGCAGGCAGCTGGGGGCCAAAAGCGGCCGACCTGATGCTGATTAAAGATGGGAATAGCTGGTATGAAGATCAGTGATCTGAACCTGCCTGACAATATAACCATCTGCGCGTTTGACTCCAGAGAGACCCTGGCTGAAAAACTGGCAGAGCAGATTGCAACAACCCTCAATCGCGCCATTGAAGACAGAGGTAAAGCCAGCCTTGCGGTCTCAGGCGGTTCTACACCGATACCCCTGTTTCATCGCCTGAGCAGCACACCCCTCCCCTGGGATGCCGTCACCATAACACTGGTTGATGATCGCTGGGTCAGCCCGGACGAAACCGACAGCAATGAGAAACTACTGCGCACTTTCCTGCTGCAGGGACACGCCAGTCGCGCGCGTTTTATCCCCCTCTGGCAAACCGGGTACACGGCTGAAGAAGCCACAGAACAGTGCCAGCAAAGCTTATCAGCGATTGACGGCAATCTCGACCTGGTGATTCTGGGCATGGGTAATGATGGTCATACAGCATCGCTGTTTCCCTGCGCTGCAGAGCTGGCATCGGCGCTGTCCAGCAGCGCAGACTGCGTTGCAGTTAACCCCGCCACAGCCCCTCATGCCAGAATCTCATTAACACCTAAAAGGTTGCTGCAGAGCGAATTAGTGATTTTACACATCTGCGGTCAGGACAAGCTGGACACCCTGGCCAAAGCACTGACGAGTACGCCGTTGTCGATGCCCATCAGCCTGTTTTTACAACACCCGATGACGATTTACTGGGCACCGTAACAGCAGCCAGCCTTAGAAAAGTACAGGATGAACACATGAGTAAGACAACATTATCCGCCGAAATGACCACCAGAATTGATCAGCTGTGCAACCTGGCCCCGGTGATTCCGGTGCTGACCATTGCCAACGTTGAAGATGCAATTCCTATCGCCGAAGCACTGGTTGAGGGAGGGCTTCCGGTGCTGGAAGTCACCCTGCGCACCGCTAACGCCCTGAAAGCAATTGAAACCATTGCCCGGGCAGTGCCCGGAGCAAACGTCGGTGCCGGTACCATTATTAATCCTGACGACTATCAACGTGCCGTCGACAGTGGAAGTTCATTTATCGTCAGCCCGGGGATCACGCCGGAACTACTGGATTACGGCATTAACAGCGATATTCCTTACCTGCCAGGCATTCAGACCGTGTCGGAGATGATGACAGCAATTCAACGCGGCTATCAGCGCTTTAAGTTTTTCCCTGCTGAAATATCAGGCGGAACCGCAGCATTAAAAGCACTCTCAGGCCCATTCGCGGATATCCGCTTCTGCCCTACCGGCGGCATCCGGGCTCATACGGCCGCAGACTATCTGACGCTCCCGAATGTGATGTGCGTTGGTGGCACCTGGTTAACACCGGATGAACTGATCGCCAACAAAGACTGGGCGGGCATTCTGCGACTGGCTCAGGCAGCAGTTAACAGTGCAACTTAAAACTGTCTGTTAGCAGTAAGCTCTAGCCCAGCCGATGTCGGGTTTGTCCGCGTCTATCCGGGCTTATTTAAATTTATGAATACAGGTGATCTGCATGGATATGAAACAGATAGAGATGCCAGAACAGAAGCGCATCGCCCTGATCGCGCACGATAATATGAAGCAAGAACTGCTCGACTGGACACAAACGAATCTGAACATTCTCAGCCAGCATCAACTCTATGCCACCGGCACAACCGGTCATATACTGGAAAACAACCTGCAAATTCCCATCACCAAACTGATCAGCGGTCCACTGGGCGGCGATCAGCAGATTGGCGCAATGCTGACCGAACAAAAGATCGATATTATTATTTTCTTCTGGGACCCATTCGAACAGATGCCCCACGACCCTGACGTGAAAGCACTGCTACGGGTGGCTGCCGTGTGGAATGTTGCTGTTGCCTGCAGCAGAAGCTCTGCCGATTTTATGATCAGCTCCCCCCTACTGAGTCAGAAACACCCTTACAACATACCCGATTATGAAAGCTATCTGCAGAAACGGCTGCACAACCGCTAAGTAAGCCCCGTTGTGAGCCTGAAACGGATTAACCTAGATCAGCGCAGGCATCACTGCAGCACCTGCCTCATGCAACATAACGGAGAACCAGCTACTCAGCATCCATTTGCCATGTTAAATCATTCATCCGACAGATTTTAAGCTCTATTGCCATATACCAGCGCTGAGGCAACATGACCCATCTTCGCTTTTGTTTACTGATCACATAAAACGAAAAATCCCGGCGCCCTCTTCGGCACATGCCACCTGGTCACGCAGTGGCGCAAACAACTCACGCCCCATACCCTGATGATGGTGCGCGGCAGAAGCCGGCATCGTCTGCCCACGGGATAACCAGGAGGCGTCTTCAGCGATCAGCTCAAGCGTCCCCGTCGTTGCATCAAGCCGAATCAGATCACCATCAGCCACCTGAGCCAGCGGGCCACCCAAACTCGCTTCAGGCCAGACATGAATCGCGGCGGGCACTTTACCTGAGGCGCCTGACATGCGCCCATCGGTCACCAGCGCCACCTTAAAGCCCTTATCCTGCAGCGTACCTAAATAAGGTGTGAGTTTATGCAGCTCAGGCATACCATTAGCTTTGGGTCCCTGATAACGCACCACAGCGATAAAGTCCCGCTCCAGCTCACCCCGGTCAAAGGCGGCGGCAATCTCATCCTGATCTTCAAACACAATTGCCGGGGCCTCGACTATCCAATGCTCAGGCGCCACCGCAGAAACTTTAATCACCCCACGCCCGAGATTTCCCTGCACCAGTTTCAGTCCGCCATCCGCACTGAACGGTTTGTCTACCGTACTCAGCACAGCGGGGTCCAGCGATGCTGTAACACCGTCACGCCATACCAGCTTGCCGTCTTCGAGGAAAGGCTCCTGAGTGTAACGCCACAACCCCTGACCAGCGACGGTCATTACATCCTCATGCAGGAAGCCTCCGGCTAATAATTCACGCACCAGATAGCCCACACCACCTGCCGCCTGGAAGTGATTAATATCCGCCTCGCCGTTGGGATACACCTTAGCCAGCAGCGGCACTACTCCGGAGAGATCAGAAAAATCATCCCAGTTGATAATAACGCCAGCAGCGCGGGCAATAGCGATAAGGTGCATCGTATGATTCGTCGAGCCACCGGTCGCCAGCAGCGCCACGATGGCATTCACCAGAGAACGCTCATCAACGATCTTATATAGCGGCGTAAATTCGCCATTCTGAGCAGTCAGACGCACGGCCTGCCTGGCCGCTTCGCGGGTCAGCGCTGCGCGCAACTCAGTGCCAGGATTGACGAAGGAGGAACCCGGCAGATGTAAGCCCATGACTTCAACCACCATCTGGTTACTGTTAGCGGTGCCATAAAAGGTGCAGGTGCCAGCACTGTGATAAGAATCGGACTCGCACTGTAACAGCGCATCCCGGCCAACCTTCCCCTCTGCGTAAAGCTGCCGGATTCTGGCTTTCTCCTTATTTGGCAAACCACTGGGCATTGGGCCAGCAGGCACAAACAGCGTTGGCAGGTGACCAAAACGCAATGCCCCAATAAGCAAACCGGGGACAATCTTATCGCAAACACCCAGATAGAGTGCCGCATCAAACATATTGTGCGACAGACCAACAGCGGTCGCCATGGCGATCACATCGCGACTGAACAGGCTCAGCTCCATACCGGGCTGGCCCTGAGTAACACCGTCACACATGGCCGGCACCCCACCGGCAAACTGCGCCACACAACCGAGTTCGTGAACCGCCTGGCGGATCTCATCGGGAAAGGTTTCAAAGGGCTGATGGGCAGACAACATATCGTTATATGCTGAAATAATGCCGACATTTACCGCATTAACCATCTTCAGCGCTTGTTTATCATCCGCACCACAGGCCGCAAAACCATGCGCCAGATTACCGCAAGAGAGGCGCGCACGATGCACCCCATTACCCTCCGCCCCGGTCATCTGCTGTAAATACGCTTGCCGGGGTATCCGGCTACGCTCTACGATCCGCTCGGTAACTTGTTTAACAATGGTATGCATACTACCCCCTGAGCTATTCTATAATCAGACCCATAACCAATAGACGGAGTCCTGGCCGTATAGTTTAGTAAGTTTACCGATACTAAGTCAGCACCTCCATTGATTTATCGAATAAAGAACGTAACATTAGCAATAAACAACAGTCATCCTACAGAACCCGAGGTATATCCCATGACAATTCGCGTCGCAATCAACGGTTTTGGACGAATCGGCCGCAATGTGCTGAGAGCGCTCTATGAAAATAACTATCGCGAAAACATTCAGGTGGTTGCCATCAATGACCTGGGCGACGCAGCGATTAATGCGCACCTGTTTCAGTATGACTCTGTTCATGGCCGCTTCAACGGCACTGTTGAGCACACCGCAGAAAGCATTATAGTGAACGGTGACAGTATCACGATCAGTTCAGAGCAGAATCCGGCAGAGTTGCCCTGGAAAGAACTGAATATCGATGTCGTTTATGAATGTACCGGACGCTTCACCGAACGCGCCAAAGCGGCACAGCATCTTTCCGCGGGCGCGCGTAAAGTTATCATCTCTGCGCCCGGCAAGAACGTCGATGCAACCGTCGTGTTTGGCGTTAACGATCATATTCTACGACAGTCCCACGATATTATCTCAAGCGCCTCCTGCACCACCAACTGCCTGGCACCGGCCGCACAGGTTTTGCAGCAGGAGATCGGTATCGAAAGTGGCCTGATGACCACCATTCATGCTTACACCAATGATCAGAACCTGTCAGATGTCTACCACCCGGACCTGTATCGGGCACGTTCGGCAACACAATCGATGATACCGACAAAAACCGGTGCAGCCGCCGCGGTCGGCCTGGTATTGCCAGAACTGGCCGGTAAAATTGACGGCATGGCCGTTCGTGTCCCGACGATTAACGTGTCTTTGGTTGATCTGAACTTTATTGCTGAACGACCGACCTCCATCGGCGAGATCAATGAACTGTTAGCGACTGCTGCTGAAAACTCAGCGGTGCTGGGTTATAACGACCTGCCCCTGGTGTCTGTCGACTTCAACCATAACGCGCTCTCCTCCATTTTCGACGCATCACAAACGAAAGTATCTGGCCGCCTGGTCAAAGTGATGTGCTGGTATGACAACGAGTGGGGATTCTCCAACCGTATGCTGGATAACACCCTGGCGCTGATGCATGCGCCCGCCTGAGAACACTCAGCCGATGTTAACATCAGGAACAACAGCCAAACGGGGTTCGAAAAACAATGTTAGAGAACCCCGTTTAACGTCCCATACTCTGGCCGCACTGACAGCCTGATTCAGCCTGTTTCAATTATTAACAGCACCAGGCAGCGACGACATAAACAATGAATACCCGGTAGTTCAAATACCGCCATGTGAGAAAGGGATAAATTCTGTTACCCCCTTTCACTCATTGAAGATCAGGAATAACGCGATGCTGAAGGTCATCTCTTTTGGAGAAGCTTTGGTCGACATGCTCTCCAGCCGGGTTAGCGAAAACCAGTCCAGTGAGACTGAGCAGTTCACTAAATACCCCGGTGGAGCACCCGCCAATGTCGCAGCCGCCGTAGGTAAATTAGGTGGAAACAGCTATATGGCCGGAAAAGTCGGCACCGATATGTTTGGTCAGTTTATGCGCCAATCCCTTGTCGAAGCGGGTGTAAAGACCGACTATCTGCTGGAAACTGACAGCGCGAATACAGCACTGGCGTTTGTTTCGCTGGACGCTTCAGGAGAGCGCAGTTTCACCTTTTACCGTCATGGCTCTGCCGATATGTTATTCACAGCAGAGGAGTTTGAAAGTCACTGGTTTGCTGACCCGGGTATCTTTCATTTCTGCTCCAACACCCTGACACAGCCAGCTATCAACGCAGCAACGCTGGCGGGTGTTAAGCAAGCCAGAAAAGCGGGATGCCTGATCAGTTTTGACATCAACCTGCGGACAAACTTATGGCCACCAGGCAGCGATCCCCTGCCGCCCATCTGGGAAGCTCTGGCGCTGGCCGATCTGGTCAAGCTAAGCCTGGATGAGATGAACGCCCTCTGCGGCAGTTCCCCGCAAGAGGAGATACTGCAGCGCTTACTCGATAGCGATGTCTCTCTGGTACTGCTGACCGATGGCAGCAATCCGCTACGTTATTTCAGCCGGACAAGTAACGGTGAGATCACCCCACCAGCAGTCACCATGGTGGACAGCACCGCGGCAGGTGATGCTTTTATCGGTGGCTTTATCTATCAACTGGCCGCGATGGATTGCAAACGGGACAACTTCAGCGATCTTATTGGCACGGTGGACCTGCTGGAGAAAGCACTGACCTTTGCGTCTTGTTGCGGAGCCCATGCGGCCTCCCATAAAGGCGCCTTCACGTCATTACCGGGTTTAACTGATCTGCCATAACAGGTAATGCTGTTTATAAGCCCGGCTAAAGCCACAGATAATCGTTTTAGCCGGACGCCCTGTTCAGCCTGACACCGCCCTCTGCCAACCCTGTCAGACAGACGCCAGCCATCTCTTTAAGAGATGGCCACCCCGTATTTTACTACTTCTTAAATACTGATTTTGCCCTCAAAATTGCAAAAAAGTATAACAAAAGCAGAGGAGTAGCACTCGTGGATCATGGTACATCATCAACGACGAAGGATTCCCGTACCGACATGACTGAAGAATCTCTCAAAGGGGTTCGGGTATTGGAGTTAGGCTCCCTGATAGCAGGCCCTTATGCTGCCAGTATCTTCGGTCAGTTCGGTGCAGAAGTGATCAAGGTAGAACCGCCCGGTAGTGGTGATCCGCTACGTCGCTGGCGCAAAATGTATAAAGACACCTCTCTGTGGTGGTACAGTCAGAGCCGCAACAAAAAATCGATCACCGTTGACCTGAAAAGCCCCAAAGGGCAAAAAATCATTCAGGACCTCATTCTTGAAACCGATATTGTGATTGAGAACTTCCGCCCCGGCACGCTGGAAAAGTGGAATCTGGGCTGGGAACAACTCTCGGCGATCAATCCCTCTCTCATTATGGTGCGCGTCTCCGGATATGGGCAGGATGGCCCCTACGCCCCCCGTCCGGGCTTTGCTGCGATAGCCGAATCGATGGGTGGTTTACGCCATCTGGCCGGTTATCCGGACCGGCCACCGGTACGTGCAGGCGTCAGCATTGGCGATACTCTCGCTTCACTATACGGCGTGATCGGCGCGATGACAGCGATGTATCACCTGAAAGTGAATGGCGGTAAAGGTCAGTATGTCGATGTCGCCCTTACCGAAGCGGTATTGGGAGTCATGGAAAGCCTGGTGCCGGAATACGGTATGTTTGGTTTCATTCGCGAACGCACCGGCGCCAGCATGCCCGGCATCGCGCCCTCGAGTTCCTATCCGACTATTGATGGACGCTATATTGTTATCGCCGCGAATAGTGACAGTATTTTCAATCGTTTTATGGTGGCAATTGGCCGACAGGATCTGGCCGACGATGCTGGTTTAAAACATAACGATGGCAGAGCCGCCCGCAGCGATGAACTGGATCAGATTATTGAAAACTGGACCCGTCAGCATACGCTGGAAGCGGCACTGGCCGTCCTCGAAGCAGCGGAGGTGCCTGCCAGCGCCATTAACAACGCTGAAGATATCTACAACGACCCGCACTTCCGTGCGCGCGACATGATCTGTGAACACAGCCTGCCCGATGGCGAATCGATCTCTATTCCCGGCATCGTTCCCAAACTGAGTGCAACGCCCGGCACCACCAAATGGCTTGGCCCCAAGCTTGGGGAGCATACCGACGAGGTGCTGAAGCACTTAGGACTTGATGAATCCAGCATCGATGCGCTGAAAGCGGAAGGCGTCATCTAGGAGCAGAACTATGTTTAACACGACGATGCCTGCGCGGGTCCGGATTAACGAAGTGGCCACCCGGGATGGCTTCCAGAGTGAAGCTAACTTCGTGCCCACCGAAGATAAGATTGCACTGATCGACCGCCTGTCCCTGGTTGGACTGAATAAGATCGAGGTAACCTCGTTCGTCTCGCCGAGAGCTATTCCCAACCTGCGCGATGCCGAAGAGGTGATGCAGCGCATCACCCGTCATCCACAGGTGTGCTATACCACTCTGGTGCCCAACGAAAAAGGCGCTGAGCGGGCGATGGCCTGCAAAGCGGATGAGATCAACCTGGCGATGTCGGTGAGTGAAAGCCACAATCTGGCCAATATGCGCATGACCTGTGAAGAGTCCCTGAGTCAGTTTAAGCGGATTTGTGATCTGGTTGCCCCCAGTGGTATGCGCATCAATGGTTCTCTGGCGACCACTTTCGGTTGTCCTTTTGAAGGGGTACTATCAGCCGATAAAGTATTAGCCCTGACAGAACGTTATCTGGAGGCGGGCATACAGAGCATCTCTCTGTGCGACACCACCGGCATGGCGGCCCCGCAACAGGTGTATGATCTGTGTACCCAGGTTCGCAGCCGTTTTCCGCAAACAGAGATAACCCTGCATCTGCATAACACCCGGGGCATGGGCCTGGCCAATGTGATGGCCGGTCTGAGCGCCGGGGTAGATCAGTTTGATGCATCGCTGGGCGGCATCGGCGGCTGTCCTTATGCGCCGGGAGCTACCGGTAATATCTGTACGGAAGATCTGGTGCATATGCTGGAGGCTAACGGTCTGGATACACAGGTCGATCTGCAGCAGTTAATCGCATTAGCGAAGCAACTGCCCGACCTGCTGGGCCATGATCTGCCCGGTCAGGTTGCCAAAGCAGGGCTGCGTACTGAAACCCGCCCGGTACCGGCATCGGTCGAAGAACTCAGAAAGAGCAAAGCAACGCTGGCAGCAGCGAAACCGTTTTAGGTATTGAAGTGGTCACCTGAAACACCTGTACAACACAAGCGATATTTATAACAAAAAAGGAATCTATTATGAGAGTAAAGAGCATTTTACGCACCGTCATGCTGATTGGTGCATGCACAGCAGCCCTTCCGGCACTTGCGGAAACCACCATCCGACTATCCCTGCAGTTACCCCTTAAACACCACCTTGGCCAGAATGTTGTCGACTTCAAGAATGAAGTAGAAAAGAACTCAAACGGCGAGATCAAAGTTCAGATATTCCCGTCGGCGCAGCTGTTCAAAGACAGCGAAGTACATCAGGCAGTCTCCTCGGGCGCCATTGAGATGGGCGTTATGAGCCTGGCTAAGCTGGCGGGTACTATCCCGGCAGTCGATGTATTCTACATCCCGTTTATGTTCCCAAATCAGGAAAAAGTCGTTGCCGCCACCAAAGTTGGCAGCCCGGTACGCGCGCTGCTGGATGACGCCATTACTGAAACCGGTACCCGTCCACTGTGGTGGAATGCTTACGGTGGTGTCGCCCTGCTTTCCAAGAAGAAACCGATCAGACTGCCTGAAGATATGGAAGGCATGAAGGTGCGGGTGTTTGGTAAAACGCTGGGTGAGTTTACCAAAGCGGTCGGTGGTGCGCCGGTTACTATGGCCGGTTCTGAACAGTTCCTCGCCTATCAGCGCGGCACAGTCGATGCCGGTATGACCGGTGTATCCGCCGTTGGCCCGCGTAAACTCTATCAGGTGATGGATTATCTGACGCTGACCAACCATGCTGATATTGAGTTTATCACTATCATCAATGAAGACTTCTGGCAGAAACTGTCGCCTGAAGAGCAGAAAATCATTACCGCTGCCGCTCAGAAAGTCGAACTTCAGCTGCGCAATAAGATTCAGCAGATCGAAACCGATGCGATTGCTGATGCTGAAAAGAAAATGACAGTTATTCATCTGTCTGACGAAGATGTCGCTATATGGCGCGAAAAAACCAAGCCCGTATTGCAAAACTTCCTGGACAACTCTGGTCCTTTAGGCAAACAGGTTATTGAAGCGGCTGAAAACCTTTAATTCAATCGCTATACCGGAGCGAGCGGGTGACACCGCTCGCTCTGCTCTTGCCTGAATCACGCTGAGGTAAATCCCTATGTCCAATATCGAACTGGAAGATATTGACGATACCGTAAACCGGGCCCATCACTCCTCATGGTGGGTGCGTGTTAATTATCAGATTGTCAGCCTGTGCGGAAAGCTATCGGCTTTTCTGTTTGTTCTTATCGCAGCGCTGATTACTTACGAAGTCATCGCCCGCTATATTTTTCTGGCGCCTACCATCTGGTCTGCTGACATCTCTTTACTCTGTCAGATCTGGGCAACCTGTCTTGGTGCCAGCTGGGTGTTACAACACAAGGCGCTGATCCGTATCGATATTCTCAACGCCAGGCTTGGGCCGCGTTTATCACGAGTAACCGAGTGTATTTCACTGCTGTCCATCGCCCTGTTTTCCGCTGTCTGTAGCTATTACGGTTACCTGCTGCTACATGAATCAATCGCCCAGGGATCGGCCTCTGCCAGTATGCTTGGCCTGCCCTCGTGGACAACCGAATCCGCTATTCCCTGTGGTTTTGGCCTGCTCACTATTCAGGCGATAACTGAATTTTTTCTGGTCCTCTCAGGAGAGCAACAACATAAAGAAGGGGTCTCTGCCTGATGACCGTTGCAATTATTCTCTTCATTCTTATCCTGGCGTTGTTAATCGGCATTCCGGTGGCGTTCGTGCTCGGCGGGATGGGGCTGGCCATGCTGTTATGGGCCGATCTGTCGCCGATGATGGCCACCATGGCGCTGCACTCCTCGTTTGACAGTTTTGTCCTGCTGTCGGTGCCACTGTTTCTGTTGATGTCGAATATCCTCCTCAAGGGTGGGGTTGGTCGTGACCTGTTTTCCGCAGTACAAAGCTGGGTAGGTCACTGGCCCGGAGGACTGGGCATCGCCACGATAACCTCCTGTACTATTTTTTCTGCGATTTCAGGTTCTTCCGTTGCCACCGCCGCCACCATCGGCAGTGTTGCGATCAAAGAGATGACCGATCGCGGCTATGATCGCCCGTTTGTCTACGGTCTGATCGCCGCCGGCGGCACCCTGGGGATTCTGATCCCCCCCTCGATTCCGATGATTGTCTATGGCGTGATTACAGAGGAATCCATTGTTGATCTGTTCCTCGCCGGGGTCGTGCCCGGTCTGTTGATGGCCGGGATGTTTATTCTCTATAGCTTTGGCTATGCCCGCTTTAGCAAACAGTACGTCCCCTGCGAAAAAGCCAGCCCGGCTGAACGCAAACGTGCCAGCCTGCGCGCTCTGCCGACCGTGCTGCTGGCCGTTGTGATTATTGGTGGCATCTATACCGGTATTTTCACCCCCACAGAATCTGCCGGTGTGGGGGTTGCCTGCTCGCTGGTGATCGTCCTCGTCATGCGTACTTTCAGCTTCGAGAAATTTAAACAAGCCAGTATGCAAACGATGAAAACTACCATCACCATCTTCCTCATCATGGCGGGTGCGAAAGTGTTTGGTAAGGCGATTACCCTGTATCAGATTCCTCAGGATATCTCCATGATGGTGAGTGAGAATATCTCCGAGATTGGCCTTTTCATTGCCGCAGTCTGTCTTGTTCTGCTGATTATGGGGTTCTTTCTCGAATCGATATCGATGCTGCTGATCATGGTTCCTGTGCTCTCTCCTTCGCTGGCCTCCATGGGGATCGACCCGATCTGGTTCGGGATTATCTTCGTGATTATGATTGAGTGTGCGCTGATTTCACCGCCGGTGGGTTTAAACCTGTTTGTCATACAAGCGGTGTCGGGAGGTTCCTCCGCAGAGGTGATCAAAGGGGTCTGGCCATTTATCCTGTTGATGATCGCCTGTCTGTTCGCCGTTTACTTTATCCCCTCTCTGGCGCTTTACGTGCCCTACGGCATCTGACAACCGCTGCAAACGACAACCTGAAAGCGGCTTCCGGCTCTTTCAGGTTGTCCGCAGGTGATTTAACAGATGATGGGCCGCGTCCAGCAGCTGGTCGGAATCACGTATGCAGATATGCAGCTCACGGGACATCCATTCATCCTGCAGATTCACCGCTTTAATCCTTCTGGCTTTGAGATAGGGTTTAGCGATGTTCAGCGGCATCAGACCGATGCCCAGGCCGGACTCAACCATGCGGTAAAGCGCTTCATAGTTGGTCACCTGAATACGCAAACGCAGTGGCCGACTGAGTTTAGCCGCAGCCTCAAACATCTGGTTATTGATAGCGCTACCGGTGTGTAAACCCACATAGTCATGTTCAAGGGTATCGGCAAACCCGATATCTTTACTCTCGGCAAGCGGATGCCCCTGAGGGGTTATCAGCACCAGATGATCGGTTTTGTAGGGATAAATACGCAGATTCTGGCAATCACTCGGAGCGTTGGTAACAATGCCGATATCCGCAATACTCTCGCCGACATCACGCAGCACCTCGCTGCTGATTTTCTCCTCCAGATGCACCTGAACCTGCGGATACATATCCAGAAACGAGCGTAGCTGATTCGGCAAAAACTGACTGATAGCGGAGATATTGGCAACCATACGTACACTGCCCCGTAAACCATCGGAGTATTCGCTCATATGCCTGAAAATATCATCCAGCTGATGCAACACATCCCGTGATCGTTTCAGCAGCGCACTGCCCGCTTCAGTCGCAACCACCCCGCGGTTGGTTCTCGTCAGTAGCGGCGTACTCAGCACCTGTTCCAGTTCGCTGATCCGTTTAGAGATCGCCGAGGCGGCGATAAAATTACTTTCAGCCGCCCGGGCAATCGAACCCTCTTCAATTACGCTGACAAATAAACGAAGCGATGTCGGGTCAAGGCGCATATCTAAAAACCTGTAATTGCATTGAGAAAGACCGTTATAGTATTGATCGACCGCCACTTTTGGTAGTGGTTTTGTCAGGCGTCACGCCAACCTTGCCCTGACAGACCTTGAAATATCGACTCACCACGGCCATATATGTGAATAGAGATCTTTGCAGCAAAGCCACGCCGGTTGATCATTTTTTTACGCAGAACCTGGAAACTTTATGTCTAACAGCGGACAGTCAGATTATTTAACCAAGCTACACCACGTCACAGATGATGCTAAAACCCTGATCAACCGGGCGATACAAAAACGTCTCTGTATCGGCATCACCGGACTGAGTCGCAGCGGCAAATCAACGTTCATCACCAGCCTGATCAATCAGCTCAAACAACATGGGGCGAAAAATGCCCGGCTGGCAGGTTTTTCACCCTGGTTAAAAAAACGTATTGTTCACGTGCAGGAACACCCTCTGGAAAACCGCTATCTGCAGCGCTTTGATTATGAACAGGCGGTCGACCGTCTGTCGGGACAGTCGCCCCGGTGGCCAGCGCCAACACGGGATATCAGCGGTGTGCTACTTGAGATCAAACTGACAGGTGTTGGCTGGTTTGGCCGCAAAACCACGAAGAGTGCGTTTATTGAACTGAGAGACTATCCGGGCGAGTGGCTTGTGGACCTGCCGCTGCTCAAAATGAGCTTTCGTGACTGGTGTATTCAGGTTGAGAAGCAACTGTCCCGGGCACCCAGAAACGGGTTTGACAACAATCCGCTGGCAGCACTGAAAACAGTGGACCCATTCTCTGCCTACGATGCCGCTGCGATAAAGACAAAGCACGCGATCTACAGCGAGTTTTTGCACACCTGCAAACAGCAGTCGCCGCCTCTCACGATCATTCAACCGGGACGCTTTATTGAACCGGGCAGTCAGGCCGGACATCCCGCCCTGCAGTTTATACCGCTGGTTGCCTGTGCCGGATATACTGAAAGCCAACTGCAGGCCGCCGACAAACACAGCAACTTCAGGCAGCTGGAAAAAATATTCGAACGCTACAAAGCGGATATCGTTAAACCTTTTTTTAAAGAGTTTATCGAACCCATTGACCGTCAGGTCGTCCTGGTCGATGTTTTGAATGTACTAAACGGTGGCGAACCCTATCTGCATGAGATGATGCAGGCGCTGGAAGCGATTGGTGAAAGTTTTGAATATAACGGTGGACTGTTTCATTCGCGGGTTGAAAAGGTGCTCTATGCCGCCACCAAGGTAGATCAGGTTGTCTCACAGGATCACGATAATGTGCGGCATCTGCTCAGCAGTATTGTCAGAAAGTCCCTCGAACGGATTCAGGGCGCACAAGCGGATCTCCGGGTAGAAGCGGTTGCCGCGGTCCGCTCATCACACGCGCAAACCCAGGGTAACGAAGAGATTCTCAAAGGCATCTCCACTGCGGGTGAACCCATAGGCTTTGTTAATCCCCGCATTCCCGATCACATCCCCTCCGAAACGGAGATTGCTGCCTTTATAGACTGGAAGCTGCCCGAACTAAACCCGCCAAAAGGGATTCGCGCCAATCAGGACCAGGCTATTCCGCATATCCGCATGGATGAGGTTTTACACAATTTAATGGGTGATATATGTCGATAAAAACTGAGCAGGATAGTGACTTGCGCACTCCCCGTACCTTTGCAATATCGGAAGCCGACCTTGAGGGGGTGATCCCCGAATCGATCGAGGCTGAAGAGAGTAAAAACCCACTCAAAAATACCGATCCGATCGACTGGAAAAACCATCCACAACCCCTTATGTCAACAGCGATGAAACTGACCGCTATCGGTGTGGGCGGAGTCTTTGGCGTAACCCTGATTAACGATCTCATCGCTATCATTAACAACGCCTTCACGCTCCACTGGGTCGCGGGTATCGCCGTCTCAACAGTACTCGCAGGGCTGGTGCTGATATCAGGTATTGGACTGTTTAAATGGCTGCGCGGCAGCAACGATATAGAAAAGATTGCGGAGTTTCAGGCGCACGCCCGGGCGTTACAGAGTCGACGAAATAACCCCGGCATTACGCCGTTTATCGATCATCTGGTGAATTTTTACAGCAATACGCCGCAGGAAGAACAGCTGCAAAGTGCTCTCGGATTGATGCCGGACTATCTCGATGATGCCGAACGGCTGAAACAGCTGGAAACACTCTTTGTCGAACCGCTGGACAACCGGGTCGAAAGCATCATTCGCAAACACAGTCTGCAAACAGGACTTGCCGTTGCAGCAAGCCCGATGCCCTCCCTGGATGCATTGCTAACCCTGTGGCGCACCACCATTATGATCAAAGAGATCTCGGACACTTACGGCATCCGGCCTAACCTTAGCAACCGGATGCGCATCCTCTACCGGGTTGGCAGAAGCACCGCCTATTCTGGCTTATCACAAACCGGACTGGATATGCTCGACCTGTCGAAGTTCCCCGCGATCAATATTGGTGCCAAAGCCCTGCAGGGTGCTGGCGCCTGTATCGCCACCTCACGCATCGGCATTCAGTGTGCAGCACTCTGCAGACCCATACCCGCCGATGAGTCAAAAACCGGCTATCGGGAAAAGCTGGTATCGTCGCTGTTGCTGTTACTGGGGAAAAAACTGACTAAAAAACAGGTCTCTTAGACCGGAAAGGCGCAAACCTTATTACGCCAGGATGTGACTTCTTCCAGAAAGCGAATAGCCCGGGACTCAGGCCATAGAAACGGTGACCTGACCCCGGAATATCAGCACTATCTGACTGCTATAAACTTATCGCCTTTAAACGTTCGAACAGGATTACCCCGTTGAAGCTCCTGATGCTGCTGCCAGCGGGCTTTTTCCTGCTCAGACATCTGAGATTGCCTGACCTCCTCCAGTTTTTGGTAAATCAGCGCAGTTGCCAGCCGCTTGTTTGCGTGCTGACTGCGCTCACTTTCAACACGGACACTGATACCAGAAGCGATATGCGTTGCACGTATCGCTGAATCCGTCGTATTAATGTGCTGTCCACCGGCACCCGACGCCCGGCATGCCTGATAGCGAATGTCTCTGTCGTCATCCGTCTGATGAAGCTCAATCACCTGACCACTAAAAAACCAGTTTTTACGTTTATGTTTGGGTCTGAACGGACTCTGACACACCCAGAGAAAAACCCCGTGCCACTGTTGAGCAAGCTGTTTTTCCTTATCACACCCGGTTGATTTGAGTGCCAGAAGCAGCGATTTCAGACAGTTTCCTGGTTTATCAGAAATAACATCAATCACCGTCAGTTCAATATTTTCAGCTTCGCACTCTTTTACAATCTGACGATAAGCAAGATAAACCGCACGACCACACTCAGCAGGCCCCTGGCCCGATGACAGTTGCAGTAATATCATAATCAGCAACCCCCTGTGGTTTTAAAGGTAAGCACCGGTCGAAGCCTGGCAACCACCCGGATCAACCCGGCACTGACCAGGTCATCAATGATGGACTCACACTTTTTGTAGGCCTGAGGCGCTTCATCGTATAGCAGCTCTTTATTGCCACAAACTACCCGGCTGCCCAGTGTTGTGCGCAGCAGATCATCTTTCTTATATTTATGACTAAGCCGTGCCTGACAATCGCCACGCTTCCACTTTCGACCCGCGCCATGCGCCAGCGAGTCCAGATGGTGATTACCCTGCGTATCTGTCCCACCGGTTCTGCTTAAGGGGACAACCAGATAGCTATAATCACCTCTGGAACCGGGGATAATCACCGCGCCCTGATCGGCGGGCGTAGCGCCTTTGCGGTGTAACCAGCCCTGCTCATCAGCAATATTTTTTGCGACGACCAGGTTGTGATTGACATCAAGCACGCATTGCCCAGATTCCCGAACCGCCTGTAAAAAGCGTTTAGCGATCATCTCCCTGTTCAGCTCGGCCCATTTAACGGCTTCGTCATGTGCCGCCAGATAGCGCTGGAGTTGCGGGCTATCGGCGGGCAAACCGTCGTGGTTGAATTGTGCTATATGTTCAGTCAGTACAGACTGCCCAAGCCCCCTTGAACCGGAGTGAACCAGCAGCAACAGGCGTTTCATATCAACGCCCAGACGCTCAGTTTCACCGGCATCATAGATCGCATCGATAGCCTGAAACTCGGCAAAGTGATTTCCACCACCGATCGTGCCTAAGGCATCATCATATTCAGAACAGATGATCCCCTTGTCTGCTTTACGGTGATTAATCTCATCATGCCAGCTTTCATCAAGTCTCTGTTCTACATGTTCCAGTTTCTTAATCCAGCGTTCGATACTGACCTTGCCAACCTTAGCCGACGTCTGCCACAGTGACATACCGCAGCCAATATCATTGCCCACCAATGCCGGATAAACTTTAGCAGAGGAAAAGAACGCAGCGCCGACAGGATAACCCCGGCCAGGGTGCAGATCCGGCATACCGGCTACCTTTACCATGCCGTCAAGTTCAGATGTTTTAATCAGTTGTTCTATCGCCAGACCTTCAATCCACGTCGCTTCGGACGCGATCAGGCTGACACATTCAGTAATTTTCCGGACTGAATTGCCCATATATTGATACCTGCATATTATTTAAAAATAATGTTTCTGGCAGGTCAGTTGACTGGGATGGAAGGGATACTAAAGGAAGCGTCCTGCTTTTACTGAGTCAGACCTGCAAAGGGTGATTCTTTCAATTCCATGATCGTTCTCCTTTACAGTTAGTTGATTAAAAATAGTCGGGCGGATGTTAAACAACCGGTTCAGACAAATCAAGTATTGATGATTGACGCAGTCCTCCGGCTGCTTACAAAAAACTTATATTATTGCTGTACCACAGAGTTCACCACAAACACTGAGAAAAATGGTAATCAGGTTTACCCTGCTTTCAGTATCTTCATGTATCGGTTTCACCCGTAGCAGGTTCAGCCTCTTCGACACAGTTTCTGCCGTTGGACTTTGCCCGGTAAAGCGCCTTATCAGCACGCTCCAGCGCATCGGCTAACGATTCTGTCATCACATTAACAGCCGCCACACCAAAACTGGCAGTGACCTTAACGCTGGTATCACCCAGACTCACCTCTATCGCCTCCAGACCGGCTCGCAGGTGTTCGGCCCGGGCAACCGCGTCTCCAGGACTGGCCTGCATCAGCAACGCAAACTCCTCGCCACCAATACGTCCGAAGGTGTCGATCGATCGTGTTATCGCCTGTAATGAATTAATCGCCGCAATCAGCACTCTGTCGCCGGAGGCATGACCGTAGTTATCATTGATCTCTTTAAACATATCCAGATCAATCATCACCACCGCCAGAGGCGTTTGAAAACGCCGGGCCTTATTCACCTCTTTCTCACCATATTGAAAGAAGGCGCGCCGATTTAATACCCCCGTAAGTGAATCAGTCTGTGCAAGTAATTCAGCGCGCTTTAAAGCGTGTTCCAGCTCTACGGTACGTTCCGCCACCAGGCATTCAAGTATCTCCTGTTGCTGTTGCAGATGCTCAATATGGTGCTGCTCGATGGTCTCTTTTTCCTGTGTCAGATAGTTAATGCGGTCGGCCAGCGCCAACGAGAGCAAGACCCCCTGAAGACATAACCCCACTGGCGGTGAAAAAATCGTAATAAAATCCGTCGGAATAAGACCCACATTACGCAACACCGCAATCAGAATCAGCAAGCTCCAGACACTCCAGCCAATGACATAAAACCGGGCATCGCCCCGGCCTTTTTTACATTGCCATACGCCAATCAGCGGAAATAAAATGGTTAACAACGCATACAGCAGCGTCAGTCCTATGGCGTATTCACGTCCGCCCGAAAGATAACAAACCACCGCCAGCGCAGCCAACGCGAACAGCGCTTGCAACAGCCGGTCAACAACCCGTAGCTCACGGGTATTTAAAAAGCTCCGCGTAAACTGAGTCGACAGCACCAGCGTCAGCAGGCCAAACATAACCGGCGCAAAATCGACAAACCAGTTATGCCCCTGCCACAAATAGCGATAACCAAGACCGGTATTGGTCAGCAAAAGAAATATCGCCGATATAATATACAGGGTGTACCAGTGATAGGCGGGCAGACAGGTAGAATAGCCGATCAGGAAGTTAGACAGCACCAGCAGCAGACCGATACCAACGAGAGCGCCGATAACAAAATAGTTTTCAGCATAATGTTGAGAAAAAACATCCTGAGTCCACAACAATAGTTGTGTCTCAGCCTTCCCCGGCGATGCGTAGGCGAGCTTCACCCAGATGCGCTGCACCTCACCGGGAGCCGTCTCCAGTGGATAGAAATTAGTCTCAACATCGACTGCACGGTCAGCCAGTGGCAGATGATCACCGCCCACCTGAGGTGCACGGCCTGCGGTATAAAAGGTTACATAATCCCAGTGAGGGTGAGCCACTTCCAACAACCATGACAGCGTCTCTTTAGCACTGTTAATGACATCAATACGCAACCAGAAATCAGAACCGCTAATACCCATATTACTATTACCGTCCGGCAACGGCACAAAACGCGATGCCAGAGGCTCACTCTGCACTTGTTCCAGGGTATAAGAACGTGATGGATCTTCGAGATAAAAAACATGCATCCCTGTGCCAACCCCAGCCATCGAGGGTGTCAGGCTGACTGGCGCCTGCGCCTGCGCCTGCGCCTGCGCCTGACAAATGGTACTGATGAATAACGACAAGAACAGCGCAAACAAACGCAGGATAAGCCGATAACGGACATGCGCAGAACGTCCTTGACTGCGTTCCCGGTGGCTATAAATACACATATCTGCAATGTCCATGCTAATAATCAGAGGCCTGTATATTCAGTTAACGCTGGATAGTTTAAAGGCTAAGGAAACCAGATATAGCCTCATGACAACGCCAGAGAAACAATAACCCCTGAAACATTGCAGCTTAAGTTTTTTAGAGATTTAAGTTTATACAGGTTTACGCCTCATATCGCCATTTTGAAGCATCTGATGTTTATCCGTTGCCTAACACCAGTTAACAACAATGCCCATGGATTAACGAGTGTTGAGCGTCGGCATTATTCACGGTTCTGGCAACAGATGCCCGGGAGAAGCGCCAGCGATAAAGACGATGAAAGTCAGCAGCTCGTGGTTAAAAGATCGCTGCGCAACTGGCCAGCATAAACCCGGAAGCGGGTACTCAAAGAGGCCTTAGTCTGTTTTACTTTGCAAGACAACGCCGGTAGATATCAGCAACAAATGTTTTACGAAACTGTTTTCGAATGGTGTCCGGCAATTTACCCCCTGAACTCAGTTGCAACATCCCCGGCCAGCTCTGTTTTTCCAGTCCCAGCAACCACATCATATAAAGCTCATTTGTCTGTAGCTGACTCTGGGGATAAAGCATCAAAGGTAGCATCACAAAACCCGAAAAAGCCCCTTTGTGTCTGTCGATAAACAGCTGTGCTTTGCTTTTTAAGGCAGGTACCTCCTGATTGGAGATCCATCGTTCAACCGAGGCGGCGTCATGGGGTTGTGGAACATGTAAATGGCCTGCCGCCAATGGAATCAAGGGGGCATGACTAAGATCGTCTAACAACCCGGCAATCGCCTCTTCCAGGGAGCCTGCATATTCCGGTATCTGTTTTTTGTGAATGGCTGACGTCTTATTTGTAAGTCCATAAAGAGCAGCGGCTGCAAAGTGTTTATGCTCTGCATTAGCAAACCAGCTGCCCGGCTGATCGGGCGACTGATAACCAGCTTGCTTTATATACCCGGCAAGGGTCCGGGTAGTTAGTCCTTGCATACTGTCGGAACCCGCAGGGATGCCCGCCAATAACACAGCCGCTTCACCGCCAACATCGGGGTCTATAAATAGTGGCGTCAGACTCGCAACCAGCTCCAGCCGGGAATGCCGCTGTATAAAATCCAGTGCTTCCTGCCGGAGATGAATACGATAGAAACCTTTATGACGCACAGCAGCAGCGCCAACCGGATGAGAGGTCCAGCCACTCTGGTAACTCGAATGTTGCATGAGTGGTTCAGGCAATGCCCTGAACTCCTCTTGAATACGGCAAACGGCATCAATCAGCGTTTCATCGGGAAGAATTTTAGTCGGGCTGCCATAGAGCGGTAACGGGTCGTTTTCATTGCTACAACCTGAGAGAAAGAGAAATGCAATGACATAAACAACCCTGAAAACCGGTCTGATCAAATCAACCTCTCATGACATCAGCAAGGCTATGTCCTGGTTATATTTAATTGCTAACGGTATGCCTTATCAAGTCACGTATCCAGCGATGAGCGCTGTGACTATGACTGCGTTCATGCCAAACCATACCAACAGAGAATCCTGCAGACTGGATAGGCGATGCAACGACTTTCAGATCCTTACGCCCAGCAACTAAACGCTGTGGCACCAGCGCGACAAGATCTGATTGAGCGACGAGCCCGGGGATAAGCAGAAATGAAGCAACCGATAACACAACCTTGCGTGACTGCCCCAGCGTTTCCAGAATCTGGTCAATGGATGTATAGAAGCCGCCGCCACTGAGCGAAACTACAACATGTTCAAGCTGAACATAATCTTCAATCATCATCCCGTCAAAAATATGCGGATGATCCTGGCGCCCAACAAGGACATAGATTTCATCATATAAATGCCGGGAACGTAAAACCGGAGGTGCTTCTTTAGGTGTCATGAACGCAAGATCCACTTCACCGTCGGCCATCTGCGCTTCTAATCGGCTGGGTTCCAGAGCCCGTAATCCGACTCTCATTTTTGGCGCTTTACTTCTCAGTTCCTTAACAACTGACAATCCGATGACCTCTTGAAGGTAGTCAGTACAAGCCAATATCAGGGTTAACTCTGCCTGGCCAGGTTCAAAGTGCTGATGTGTTGTCAGGGTATCCCGCACCTGATTTAGCGCACCGTGCAAAGGAGACCGTAGCTCCAAAGCTCTTGCTGTAGGAATCATGCCACGCTGAGCCGGGATAAGTAACGGGTCATTAAACATCTCCCTTAGCCGGTTCAGCTGGGCACTGACGGTAGGCTGACTTAAATGCAGGCGAGCGGCAGCCCTGGTGACATTTTGCTCTTCAAGCAATGCCTCCAGGGTTGCCAGTAAATTGAGGTCCAGCCGCTTGGTATTTATATACTTGTTACCTGTTCATAAAAACTATGATTTTTACAATACCTGATTCTATTGCATGCTGAATTCCGTTTCTACCAAAAGCCAGTAACTCACCCGTTAAACCCAACAGAGGAAAACAGCCATGCCAAAGTCAGTGCTTGTTGTATATGCACATCCAGAGCCCACATCCCTCACTCGCCAGTTCGTGAGGGAAACGATACAAATACTCAGGACTCAAGGTCATACGGTCCTCCAGTCAGACCTATACGGAATGGGGTGGAAAGCGATTTTTGAAGAAAGCGACTTTCCCTGCCGCATAAACACAGATCGACTCGACTTTATCCAGGAGTCTGGGAATACCTATGCAACCGACCAGCAATCCCCTGATATAGCGACTGAACAACGTAAGCTGCTTGCCGCTGATTTAGTCATATTCCACTTTCCACTGTGGTGGTATGGGATGCCGGCTATTCTGAAAGGCTGGATAGATCGGGTTTATGCATATGGATTTGCCTATGGATACAAAGGCGAAGGAAACCGTTACCGTTATGGCGACGGCATTTTTAAAGGCAAGCGAGCCCTGCTGTCGGTCATGGTCGGTGGCCCGGCGGCAGACTATGCCCCGCGAGGCATTAATGGTCCCCTAGACGAATTATTATTTCCAATCACCCACGGCACACTCTTCTTCCCAGGATTTGATGTGCTAACTACCCATGCTGTTTACGGAACCGGAAAAATAGAGAAATCGGCAGCTGAAGAAGAATGTGCGGTTTGGCGCGCTCGCCTTGAACATATTTTTGATGAGACACCTATTCCATTTCGACGTCAGAACGGTGGTGATTATCAGGGCGGAATTCTTGCTGACCATATCTGTGCAGGAAAATCAGGTATTTCTATTCACATAGACAATGATTCCTCTGCGTGAGAACCAACGTATCAGAAGAGACATTTTAAACATTTAATATTTTAACTGTATGCCTGCGCGTTTGTCTGCCGCAGGCGCTGCAGCTAAGGTGCTAAGGTTAAGTTAGGTAAGGCAGCATTTAAAGCACGTCGTTTCTTCACCCGTTCCCATAGCCAAACCTGGGAACGGGACACAAAGATAACATTAGGAATAAAGCCCTTTAAATCATGACTCCGGGACACCGCCTGTTATGTTCGCTTTCGCGCCTCAAATATCTCTTCCAAAAACTGCTGAGCAAACCCCTGTGCGGCACCACGATAGTTATTTTTCGTATCCCCCCACTTACGACAATACCAGCATATACGCTCAGCAATTGAGCCCTCAGAAGATTCGCCAAGCTTATTCTTCAGCAACAAAATCTGCCTTCCCAGCACCACAAGCTCTTCAGTTGTAGCATCAGTCCGATGCTTCAACTCCGGGAAGGGATTAAAATCAGTAACGCAAAATACCAGATTATTATTACCTTCTGCCGCAGTTTCTAAATGTGGAACGATCCGCGCTTCCAGCTCTTCTTCTAAAGAATCTAATGTTGTATACAGCTTCGTTTTAGAAACCACAGCCCCTCCCCTTAACCCTTTCTTTAACTTTTCATCCCATTGCCTGGATTTACGCCACGCTCAAGCATATCCATAAATTTCTCAAAACGTCTTTGCCTGGTTTCAGGTTTCTTTGCGCTTATCAGCCCGTGGGCAATGACGTAACGACCCGACTTGTTGAGTGTTGCAAAAAATCGCTTCGCCTCTGGCTTATCCTCCAGAGCACCCAGAAAGTCCGCTGGAACGTCAATCTCACTGGCCGCATAGGCTGTTTCCCAGCGACCATCTGCTTTGGCAGCACGAACATGCACTAAGCCATGCTCTGTCATTCGCCCTTTGCTGATCAGGCGCTCAGCATGCTCCCGGTTTCTTTTTGACCAGTTACTTGCCTTTTTCCGGGGTGTAATTCGTTGTAAATAAGCGTGCTCATCAATTGATTTTCTGATGCCATCAATCCAGCCCCAGCACAATGATTCAACCACAACATCATCCCAGGTGACACTCAAATGACCAGTATGCTTCTTGAATATCTTTACCCAAAGCTCAGTTTCAGTCGCATGATGCTCTTTAAGCCACCAACCAAGATCTTCCGGTGCTTAATAACACGGCCAGGTATCAGGCTTAGATTCTGATAGCATTCAGGCAACATGTTAACGTTCAGCACGGCGGTTATTTTTACTATTCAGGATTAAATACAAGTACCCTACAATAATAACATTAGCGGTTAAAACAATAATACTCAGAACATTAAACCCATGAACTAACTCATATAATTCAAATGGAATATATATTGCGCCATTGATTAGTGCAAACCACTCAATCCACTTATAATCTTTCCAGAGACCAAAAGCCTCTATAAACCGAACAACGGAGTAAACTAAAGAGCCAATAGCTATTAGAGAAAGATTTGAATAGGTTAACTTACTTAATTCGCTGTTAATTATCCCGACAAACTGGCTGGCTGGATTAAAATGTAAGTGTCGGGCTAAGCTTTCTATAAATGCCTGAATATTATCACTTGCCAATCTATGAATCTCAAACCCTACTATCAATGCAATCAGACCTTTTGATCCTTCAAGCATTGCTACATACTTTAACCCTTTCTTCACGTTATTCAGCTCTGATCTAAATTAAAATTCTAAAGACAGCAAGTTTTGACAAGCGTTCTGACGTCGAAAAACCGATTTAAAAAGCGCTTAATCACTTTTACAGCTCGGGTTTACTTTTTTAAACATTATTCCCGCCAGGTAGCGAGTGCTTTTTCAATCTTATTTTTAAACGCAACGACTTTTTTCTCATTCAGTTTTTCACTATTGTACAGAGATAAGAATTGAAGTTCACTTTTATTGGCGCAGGCACCTAACAAGTGACTGTGGTGTTCTGTCAATAATATCAGGCTGATTTTTCATTCCAGCGCTCCTCGTTTTTCAGCATAGTATTTAGGATGACGATCAGTTTTCTCATGCAGGCGATCAGAGCCACTTTAGGAAGCTTCCCTACGGCCTTCAGGTGCTCGTAATAGCGTTTAAAAACAGGATTGCACTGTATCGAAGAGAGCATTGCCATAAACATCACTGTGCGTATGCGATGGCGGCCACCTCGGATATGACGTTTACCGTTGTACGAACCGCTGTCGCGGTTCATTGGCGCGACGCCGACCAGGACGGCGATCTCTTTTCGGTTTAGTTTTCCAAGTTCTGGCAGTTCGCTGAGCAGAGTGTAGGCCAGGACTTTACCGACACCGGGAACACTGGTCAGTATTTCGGTTTTAATGCGCCAGTGCTTGACTTCAGCCACAAGCTGATCGAGTTTCAGAGTGAGCTTTTCGATCTGAGTTTGTAGCGATTTAAGTAAGGCTTTGATGGATGAATGCTGTTCCTTTGGCATGATCTGGAGACGGTTTTTCTCCATAGTTTGCATCTCTAGTAGCTGAGTGCGCGGGATGAGTAAATCCTTGATTATACGGGACTGTCTGTCGGGTATAGGCTTGATATCAGGTTGAATAGTGGCGGCGAATTGCGCAATCACTGTGGCATCAATTTTATCGGTTTTAGCCAGTACGCCGATGGCTTGAGCGTAGCGTCGGATATTAGTGGGATTGACCACCACAACAGGAAGATCTGCTTTGTCGCAGGCAAAGACAAAAGCGTGCTCGTAACGCCCGGTAGCTTCGGTTACGATACGTTTAACCTGATGAGTTTTAAGAATCTGGACGATCTTTTGAATATGTTCATCATCGTTGGGTATTGAGAAATGGAGATCTAATGGATGAAGGACTATATCAAGTTTCGATTTACCGACATCAACACCGACGTTGATTTCAATGTGACTTTTCGTATTCATCATAATAAGCTGACTCTGCCTTGCTATGCGGGCTCGAGGCCCCAATGACTGTTCGAGTTATTGCTTCGGAGTTATGCAGCGCTACCCACTTGTTATCGGTCTCTCGTATGAGGAGCCGGCCAATCATCGAGCTACTGCATAAAGACCCTCAATGGCCGTTGAGGGTGGGCCTCCAATTTACCCTGAAATGGAACGGAATTAACCATACAAGGCCAACTTCATTATGCGCTTCACTGGTTGCCACATTACCAGACGGTCAACCCACCAGGGAGAACCCAGCGTAGTGATGACTAAAACTTTCTTTAGATTATCAAGACGAGGTTTTATTGGCCCATAATCACTGGCGTGATCATAAGCGATACCCGGCCCCCAGACACGGTCGAACCAGCCTTTAAGCATGGCAGGAAAACCAAACCACCACGTTGGAAACAGCAGAATCAACGCCTCTGTATCCTGAAGCCTGCTTACTTGCTCAGCGACATCGGCTGAGTCATAGCTTTCGCCATAATAGGATTTCCTTTCTTGCGCTGTTAATACTGGCTCAAAATTATCAGCATAGAGATCTTCGATAGTCATCTCATGGCCCATCTTAGCCAGCTTGTTTTCGACATGCTCAGCCAACAGTTTACACAAACTATCTTTTAACGGATGTGTTATAACGATGAGACATTTCATATTTTCTGCTTATACAACGCCAGTTTTCAGTTGCGACAATATCAATTCATTGAAAAATAACTATTATAATATTAACAATCGACAACACATTGATTATATATTTTATTACAAAGCTCTATCAACATCATATCTTGTCCGTAACCCGCAATAAATGAAAGCCCTAAGGGTACACCATCAGCCTCTGCTATCGGTATAGTAATTTGAGGAGTACGGGATAAACATGAAATAGCATTAACGCTCATCGCTCTGGGAACATAATCACCCGCAAGAAAATCAGGGGTAATGTCGTCCAGGCGAGGCGCTAAGTCTACCGTTGTAGGGAAACATAATACATTGCCATGACAGAGAAAATCATTAAGCCTTTTTTGAAATAACCTTTTATCGAAAAGATTTTTTTGTATATCACGTCTACTTGCAGATTCAGCATAACCTGACAGGCTTAACTCGACCCCTGGACTTAATTCTGGCTTAGTATTTTTAACCCAGGTACCAAATGTATTCCATATTTCGGTAGAAAGTAAAAACCCTAACTTTAAAAACAGCTCATTCACACTCAACCCTGTGATATCCGCTAATCCCAATGTCTGATTCTTAAAATGATAAGCAATTTTATTTTTAATGCATGACGCCGCTTGCACAACTGATTCATCAGATATCTGAAAAACATCATCGACAAAACAAACTGATGGAACATAACTATTTTCTGAATAGCCTTCTGCAAGCAAAACGTGCATGACGGTTTCTAATATCTGGCCATTTTTTGCAAGAATTCCAACGGTGTCAAAAGAGGGCGCTAAAGGCAACACGCCAGCAACTGAAATAGCACCATGTGATGGTCTGAAACCCCAGACACCACAATTACTTGCAGGAACCCTGACAGAGCCTCCGGTATCGGTACCAATAGCAAAATCAACCAAACCACTGGCAACAGCCGATGCAGAGCCACTGGATGACCCGCCAGGAATTCTATCCGTTGCTTTTGGGTTAACAGGGGTGCCATAAAATGGATTCACACCCATCAGACTGTATGCTAATTCATCTGATTTGGCTTTTCCTTTTAATGTTCCCCCCTGACACAAGAGTTGTTCCAGGCAAATAGCGTTTACAACCGGTTTGTGATGAGTCTCAGCCCAACCCGGACTACCATATCCGGTGATTTGATTTTTAATATCAATATTATCTTTTATCGCAAACGATAAATCGTTTAACACCCCTTCTGAATAAGGGGCGATTGTTACTTCGGCAACAAATGGATCTGAAGAGCTAACATTGCATAAGTTCATTTCTTCTTCTCTTCGGGTCTGACTCATGAATCTTTCTGGTGTTCCCAACAGAAAAGAGACCGTTATTAAGGCCGCAACAGCGACAGGCTCACAACAGCGGCCGACGGGAATGAGTGGCTATACGTTTTTACCAATAATTTCATGGCCGTATGAATTATCAATAGCGCACAGCCAGACACCCGCAGACGATTGCTTAAAGACATAGGTAGCTTTACGCTCAATGGCAGGAAAACCCGGACCAGATACGACAGTGTTTGCCAGTACTAAAGCTGTATCTCCCGACTCAATAATTTCCATGCCCTTTTGTTCAACCTGCAATCCATTTTTAAAATATTTCGCGATAGCTTCAAACGCTTTACGAACTTCATTTTTACCGACCGCATTCCGCCCCGGCTCTACAACTAAAACAGCATCATCAGTATAGATATCCATAAGCACGTCAAAGTCCTCAGCAACGATAGCGTTGTCTGCCTTTTCTATCTGGTATTCTACTGGATGCCGATTCATTAGTTTTTCTCCTTTACGCATTATAACGATTCAAACCTTTTATTTTCTCTACTCAAAACAACTTTCTTTAAACACTTTTTCTATATAGTAATTTTCATTTATCATGTACTTGCCGCCCGTTCAAAATAATAATGTCTCAGATAGAGAAAAAGTGGTAAGCCAAATGAAACGCCTACGCAAAGCGTTGCTACCATGGCAGTCCAGGCGAAACGAACTTTCAATCGTTTAGTTTCAACGATAATAAAAACAAATAAAACTAACGCTGAAACAATCACATCAAGTGCAAAGAAGCTACTAATTCTTGAGTTAAAAAGCTCTTCTATAAACAGTGGAATATTCAGCCCATGTTCCAACAGCCACGGGAAAAACGGAGTCATCGGTAACAAGACGCCTGGAAAACAGAGCAACAAATATAGATTTTTAACGTTCATAACCAAATACCCGTGATAATTAATCGCCTTGCTAAGGTGTGCTGTCAGGCATCACTTCGCACTCTTGTTATAACTTTTCAGCACTATACTGTAATCGTACCTTTAAGATATTGTACGGCGTCTCCGGTTATGTAGACCCTGTCCTTATCTATACGGCATTTAACAACACCACCCCGGGCAGAAGCCTGAAACGCCACAAGCTCACTCTTACCCAGGCGCGCAGCCCAGAATGGTGCCAGGCCAGTATGTATAGAACCAGTCACCGGATCTTCATCACCACCATTTGCAGGCCAGAAATATCTTGAAATAAAATCGTACTCAGGTGTTTCTGATCGACAGGTGACAACAACATCATAAGGCTTGAGTCTTTTTAATATTTCATTCTCCCTTTTTACCGTTAAGACATCTTTCTCAGTATTATATATAACAAAGTATGCCTGGTTATTTTTGTACAGTTCAACTGGCTGAACAGACAGCCCCTCCTGGATCTCTAATGGGACGTCCATAACTATGTCCGGGCAAGTATTTGGAAAATTCATAGTTAAAGAAGAATTAGCATCTCTGGTAACCGACAGAATACCAACGGCACCAGCCTTAAAATTGAACACATCCTCTTCAGGGTATTTATTAAATAAAACAAATGCCGCCGCTAAAGTCGCATGACCACAGAAAGCGATTTCAGTCATTGGAGAAAACCAGCGTATTTCGTAAGTTGCCATGCTTTCTTTGACTAAAAAGGCGGTTTCTGAAAGATTATTTTCGGATGCTATAGACTGCATCAGTTGATCAGACAGCCAGGAATCCGTAATGATAACAGCGGCCTGATTGCCACCAAAAACACTATCGGTAAAAGCATCAATTATATTTATTTCAAGTTCCATCTGATTCTCTTAACTCTGATTATGGTTAACGCTTTACTCACCGTAACAGCAGGTAGTCAGGCGAGTAATATTTAACACTCTTTTTGTTAATACCTGAAAAAACTAGGGCCATATTAGCAAACTCGCCCAGCATCGCTGATGCTACAGAGGTGAATGATATCGAAGCAATACCTTTAGCCACACGCTATGAAAAATTTTCACTGCCAACACAGCTGAATCTGACTGCAGCTCTTTCCAGAAGATTTCAACCTGGCATAGACAATGGCTTGGTCACGTCAGTGAGCGGGCAGGGAAAATAAAGCATGTCGATATGGGAAAAGCGGGGATTAAGTGCCCGGACCTACAGCAAAGATTGTCGGAGTAATCAGTGACAGCTAATGCTCTGTGTTAGTGCTTGCCTTGTTCGAAAATCTGCCAGACCTGCTGATTACTAAGTACTGATTACTAAGTACTGCAAACTAAGCGTAATTTTCGAACAACAAATTACGGTATTAAAAAGCCCTGAAAATGAGTCTGGAATCTATTCCCCTGCGTACAACCGGTAACCAAGACATCCGGGAAAAGACATGTTCTCTATATTCAGATCAAACCCAGCTAAAAAGCTGGACAAGCTTTACAAGTCGAAACTGCAAGAGGCAATGCATGCCCAAAGAAGTGGCAATATTGAAGGATATTCTCAGTTAAGTGCAGAGGCGGAAGCGATATATCAGCAAATTCTGGAACAAAAAATGAGGGATAAAGGTTAACGGATAACGGCTCATTCAGGGGAATCTATTGATAGTAAACTCTGGCCTATTCCATATTCCTGTTTGTGAGAAGAAATTGTGCAGTCAGTGAAAACGCAGGGGTGGGCTGCGCGACTTCTACAGGCATAGTCAGGGGTTATTTAGGAATTGTGTATGGTAGAGGTAAAAAGTCGCCCTTAAAAAGGGCTCCTACGGTGAGTTGATAAATTGCAGGGGGCGCAAAGGTGAGAGGTTTCAATAAGCAAATCTGGCAGTAACCCCAATCGCAACGGGACGTCGCTCCCACAAGTCCAGCAACAAGCCACGAACTACGGCTCTTACAACGCTTTTCTAACAACTGGCAAGCGTCGAAGCCGCGTCTGGCGAGGAGCGAAGCGACGTCTGGCGACGGCCGTTATGACCCCCGATACGTGGAATAGCTGTACGGCGAGATCAGCAGCGGCACGTGGTAGTGTTCATCTTCATCGGCAATACCAAAGCGCAGCACCACGTCGTCGAGGAAAGCGGGTTCCGGCAGCTCGACACCCCGTTTGCGGTAATAACTGCCGACACTGAAGACCAGTTCATAAACGCCCTTTTTGAACCCCTCACCCTCCAGCACCGGCTGGTCACAGCGACCATCATCGTTGGTCAGGGTTGTGTGCAACAGTTCGCGGCGGGTATCGCTGATACGGTAGAGCGCGACGGGTATTTTATTGCCAGGACAGCCGTGAGCTGAATCCAGGACATGCGTTGTCAGATAACCCATGAATCATTCATCCTCTATTATTCTATATTAGCCTTTAGCAAATCAGGCCTTACCAATCTGCACTATGCCGTACACTATAAAACAGTAAAAACAACAATTACAGACAATTTTTTAGTTAATTGTATACATTATAATTTGCTTATTATCATATTCTGAAACCAGATGCTGAAGCTATTGATAGTAAAGAATTTATATACTATTTCGCCATTATTGAATGCCAGAGACGTGAAATTACAGCCGCTTTCGCCTTGATATTACAATTTTTTATTGTATACAATGATTGCATACTCGTTTGGATTGATACATTATCTAATCCAATATACGTTTACCGTTTCATTAAGGAGTGCCCCTGTGAACAATGACTATCCACGTGATCTGATCGGATATGGCAACAACCCGCCCCATCCGCGCTGGCCCGGACAAGCCCGCATCGCTATATCATTTGTTCTTAACTATGAAGAGGGTGGCGAGCGCTGCATCTTACATGGCGACGGTGAATCTGAAGCCTTCCTGTCAGAGATGCCGGGGGCACAGCCTCTGCCTGGGGTACGCCATATGAGTATGGAGTCCTGTTATGAATATGGCAGCCGTGCCGGGGTCTGGCGGGTGCTGAAACTGTTTAGCAAATACGATATTCCCCTGACAATTTTTGCCGTAGCGATGGCGATTGAGCGTCACCCGGAGGTGGCCAAAGCGATGGTAGAGGCGGGTCATGAGATCTGCAGCCACGGCTATCGCTGGCTCGACTATCAGTATTTTGATGAGACGGAAGAGCGTGAGCATCTGCTGCGTGCCATCGATATCATCACTCAGGTGACCGGTGAGCGTCCCCTGGGCTGGTACACCGGTCGCAACAGTCCCAACACCCGTAAGCTGGTGATGGAGGAAGGCGGCTTTATGTATGACTCCGATGCCTATGATGATGACCTGCCCTACTGGGTGAATAATCAGGGCAAGGGCCATCTGGTGATCCCTTATACACTGGACACCAACGATATGCGCTTCGCCACACAACAGGGCTTTAATAGTGGTGAACAGTTCTATCAATATCTGAAGGACAGTTTCGACACCCTGTACGCAGAGGGCGCCGATGCACCAAAAATGCTCTCTATCGGTCTGCACTGCCGCCTGATTGGACGACCCGCGCGGATAGCCGCACTGGAGCGTTTTATTCAATACGCTCAGAGTCACGAGCAGGTCTGGTTCAGTCGCCGGATTGATATTGCCCGACACTGGCATACCGAACACCCATTTAATCCAGAGGCCGCCTCATGAGTAACACTCAGTTTCAAAGCTGCACGCCGAGCCAGATGAGTCGGGAAACATTTGTAGAAACATTTGCCGACATCTACGAACACTCCCCCTGGGTTGCAGAGAAAGCCTTTGATATGGGAATTGATAGCCGCCATGACCAGATTGAGGCCCTGCATGCACGCATGGCAAAGATCTTGCTTGAGTCAGACAAACAATCTCAACTGGATCTGATTAATGCTCACCCGGACCTGGCCGGAAAAGCGGCTATCGCAGGGGAACTAACCGAATCTTCAACGTCAGAACAGGCCGGTGCCGGCATCAGCGAGTGCACCACCGAAGAGTTTGCCCGTTTCACGCAACTGAATGATGCTTATAAGGAAAAATTTGGTTTCCCATTCATTATGGCGGTCAGGGGCAGCAACCGGCACCAGATTCTGGCTGCGTTTGAAGAGCGCATTCATAACAATCCCGGGCAGGAATTCAGCCGGGCATTGCAGGAAATTAACAAGATAGCGCAGTTCCGACTGGCAGTCATGTAACAATCTATTCAGGTAAGACGAGTAAAATAATGACAACAACTTTTGAGAAACAGATCAACCTGGCTGATACCCGTCTGGGCAGCAAGGCCATTTTTGTAACCGACGACTGGTTTGCCGCCGTCGACCGCATGCTGCAACCGGAAGCGCCTGTCTGGAAAGAGGGCGTATTTGACGACAATGGTAAATGGATGGATGGCTGGGAATCCCGCCGTAAACGCTTTGAAGGCTATGACTACACCATTATCCGCCTGGGAGTTCCCGGCGTGATTAACGGGGTCGATATTGATACCTCCTTTTTCACCGGCAACTACCCACCATCCGCCTCACTGGAAGCCTGCTTCTGTCAGGACGGAGATCCGGCTGAAGATGCAGAATGGACCGAACTCCTGAGTGCCGTCAGCCTGAATGGCAATAGCCACCACCTGCACTCTATCAGCAATGATCAACCCTGGACTCACATCCGCTTTAATATCTTCCCGGATGGCGGTATCGCCCGTTTGCGGGTGTATGGCATCCCTTACCTGAACTGGTCAGAGATCAGCAGCGATCAGGAGATCGATCTGGCGTCCTCTCTCAACGGTGGCCGGGCGCTGGCCTGTAGCGATGAACACTTCGGCAGGATGAGCAACATCCTTAATCCCGGACGTGGGGTTAACATGGGTGATGGCTGGGAAACTGCCCGCCGCCGCACACCAGGAAATGACTGGGTGATTGTCGCCCTGGGGCATCCGGGTGAGATCAGCCGTATCGTCGTCGACACCCTGCACTTTAAGGGCAACTACCCGGACAGCTGCTCCATTCAGGCGGCCTTCGTCAAAGGCGGTACCGATGAGCAGATTGAAACTCAGAGTCTGTTCTGGAAAGAGCTGCTGCCCTCGCAAAAACTGGAGATGCACCAGGAACATGAATTCAGTGAGCAGATCAGGGCGCTCGGACCGATCACTCATATTCGCCTGAATATCTTCCCGGACGGCGGTATCAGCCGACTAAGACTGTTTGGCAACCTAAGCAAGTGAGGTACTGAGATGACGAATAAGCCCAGACAGATTCTGACCCCGGAACCGCTCACCGCAGCCGCTTTTGCCCCCTATGGCACAGTGATTGAGACCCGGGAGCGTGACTTTTTTATGATCAATAACGGCTCAACTCAGCGCTTTCACCGCTTAGCTGAGGTGATGCTGGGCAAACCGGACGACCGGGGGATTATCAGTATCTTCCGCGCGCAGAGTCTGGACATGCCATTACAGGTGAAACTGCTGGAACGGCATCCGTTTGGCAGTCAGGCGTTTATCCCCCTGAAGCAGAACCCGTTCCTGATCATCGTGGCTGAACCCGGCGACACACCCGACCCCGCCACGATCAAAGCCTTTATTACCGATGGCAGCCAGGGAGTCAATTACCACACCGGCGTCTGGCACCATCCGGTATTAAGTTGTGTACCGGAAGATGACTTCCTGGTGGTTGACCGTGAGGGTGAAGGCAACAACTGCGATGAATATTACTTTGCTGACGACACCGGGATAGTGCTCCGGCCGGAACAGCAATAATAACCAGCGCGTCGCTACGAAACGACCGCAGTACAACAAAAACATTTAAAACATCGTTGGCCTTTAGCACGAGCTATGAGAGTCACTATATGAGGAGTAAACCATGGATCCCCATATCACAGAATGGTTAAACCTGGCCGTACGTTGGGTGCATATGATTACCGGAATCGCCTGGATCGGCGCATCTTTCTATTTTGTCTGGCTGGAAAACCATCTGGATCGCCGCAACCCTGAAACAGGACTATCCGGTGATCTCTGGGCGATCCACGGGGGCGGGATCTATCACCTGACCAAATATAAACTGGCTCCGCCGGAGATGCCCGAAAAACTGCACTGGTTTAAGTGGGAAGCTTACGCCACCTTCCTCTCGGGTTTCACCCTGCTGGCCGTGGTCTATTACCTCAATGCTCAGCTCTATCTGGTTGCTCCCGGCAGCGATCTGAGTTCCGCTGCCGCCATCGGCATCAGTGTCGGTAGTCTGGTAGCGGGCTGGTTTATCTACACCACCCTGTGCGATTCACCGCTGGGTAAGCAACCCGCCCTGCTGGGCCTGGTGCTGTTTGTACTGCTGGTTGCCGCCGCCTGGGGCTTTACCCATGTATTCAGTGGCCGTGCCGCCTTTATCCATATCGGCGCCATTATCGGCACCATCATGGTGGGTAACGTATTCTTTATCATTATGCCTGCCCAGAGTGACCTGGTCGGGGCGATAGAAGCCGGTCGTGAACCCAATCCCGCACTGCCTGCAAAAGGCCTGCTGCGTTCACGGCATAACAACTATTTCACCCTGCCAGTGCTGTTCATCATGATCAGCAACCACTTCCCCAGCACTTACAGCTTTGAATACAACTGGGCAATTCTGGCGGGCTTAGCGATACTGAGTGTGCTGGTACGTCACTACTTTAACACCCGTCACGAAACTCAGAAGTATGTCTGGACACTGCCAGCCGCGGCACTGGGTATGATTGCGCTGGCATTTGTTACCGCCCCGAAAACGGCGGAAACATCCGCAACCCAGGTCAGCTTTTCTCAGGTGAAACAGATCATCGATGAGCGTTGTTCCGTGTGTCACTCAGCAACCCCGACGTTCGCGGGCTTCAGTGCCGCGCCACTGGGGGTCATAATGGATACCCCGGAACAGATTAAACTGCTGGCTCCCAGAATTCAGGCGCAGGCGATTACCACTCAGGCGATGCCACTGGGTAATGTCACCCAGATGACTCAGCCAGAACGGGACCTCCTCGGCACCTGGATTGCACAGGGTGCACTGATAAAATAATCCCGTCCGGCCTTTAGCGAAGGCCGATGCAGACATACTCCTCACAAGCCCCGTCAACCCACGGGGCTTTTTTGTTTTCAATACCATCCACTTACATGATCTGCCACACTTGAGGCAAACTTACCCACGGTGCTAACATTGCGCCGCAATTTGCCCTACAGTTAAAATTATAAGAAAAAAGGAAGCAGGTGATCGATGGCTAAAATACGCGAACGAAACCGCGAACTGATTATTCAGGCTGCCAGTGAAATCTTTGCCGCCCAGGGTTATGCCGCCACGAAAACGATCGATATCGCAGACCACGCAGGCCTCCCCAAGGCGAATGTTTACTACTACTTTAAAAGCAAGAAAAACCTCTACCGCAGTGTTATCGAAAGTGTTATCGACCCTCTGCTGCAGGCTGCGGCACCGTTTTATGAAAATGATGACCCGGTGACAGTGTTGGAACAATATATCCGCGCCAAAATCCGGGTGTCACAGCAATACCCCCATGCATCCAAGGTGTTTGCCAGTGAAATTATGCATGGCGCGCCACATCTGCCCGATGATATCGCCGAACAGATGATGGAACAGACCCGGGTCAGCAGTGAAAGAATTCAGTCCTGGATCGACCGTGGTCTGATGGACCCGATTGACCCGCACCACCTGCTGTTTACCATCTGGGCCTCCACCCAGACCTACGCCGACTTTGACTGGCAGATCTCCCGTGTCACCGGAAAGGATTCGATGAGTCAGAGTGACTACGATACTGCGGCCGATCAGCTAGTGCAGCTGATACTGAAAGGCTGTAGTGTGAAAGCGGCACTTCAGCCCCTGAAAAAGTCCGAATACAAAAAAGCCCCCGACTGTTTGCAAACCTAGCCGGAGGCTTCATCTGTGACGCTTAGTGATGATGCGTCAGACCGCACCGACATCCGCAATCAGCCCTGCGGCCTGAATGCCGCTGATAGCACACTGTTCATCGACATCGGACAGATCACCACTGACCCCCACAGCACCAACGACCTCATTGTCACTGTTGCGCACCAGCACTCCACCCGCAACCGGCACCAGATGCCCCTGAGCCAGCGTCGTTAGCGATGAGATAAAGGCGGGACGTTCCAGTGCATCCCGGCTCAGTTCACGGGAGGATTTACCCATTGCCACCGCCCCCCAGGCCTTACCTATCGCAATATCGGGCCGCAGCATACTGGAACCGTCCTGACGCTGCAGCGAGATCAGCTTACCGGCACTGTCCAGTATCGCCACCGTTAAAGGTGAAGTATTCAGCTCGCGGCTCTTTTTAAACGCCGCCTTAATAATTGTGATCGAGTTTTCCAGATCTAATCTGACCATCGGTATTACCTCTGAATTGTTAAATTTATTAGCTTGAAAAATCGGTTATCTCGCTGCTGAAGGCCGGCTGTGCTCAGCCGTAGATAAAGCGAATAGATAGATAAAACATACATTCAGACTAAAATAGTGTATACAAATTAATCAATCTATTGATGCCATATTGTGAAACGACATTACCTCACCATAAGTTGACCTTACAGTCAGGAATATCCACAATAGCAACAGCACTGCGGCACAGCAGCCGACGATCTCTGATCCCCCCATCTGCTGTGCTCGCGGTGTTGTCTCTTTACCGGCAACCTATCATTGTCGGTAAGATTCTTGTTGACTCCCCTCAGCGAGGGCTTAAGACTGTCAGGACGCTGACGGTCTTTTTTTCATAGGTTTCAGAGGTAAGCAGCAGTCGGATAACAAACCACTATCCTGAAAATTGTGTACAATACTCCACTCTCTCCCGGCAACCCGGCAACCCGACAAACCGACAAACCGACAAACCGATAGTAAGCCACGATGACTACTGTTTTTTTCGATCTTGATGGTACATTGCTCGACTCTCAACGAGGGATTGGTGAATCGATCCAGAATGCGCTCGCCAGCCTGGGTTATCCACAGGCCGCCCCTGAGCAGTTACAACGCTGCTTTGGCCCACCCATTCGCGATAGCTTTGCCCGACTGATGAACAGCACTGAGAAAGCGCTGATTGAGGATGCAGTGATCCGCTTCCGCCAGCATTATCTGCAACAGGGGATTCGAAACTATCAGGTTTATCCCGGTATCAGGGAGGTGCTGGAGCAGCTTTCAGACGCCGGGCTACGGCTACGGGTACTCACGGTTAAACCCCAGCCACAGGCTATGTGGCTACTGCAGGATGCCAGTCTGGCCAGCCTGTTTGATGGTATTCATGGGAGTGAACTGAACGGCGATAAGAGTGATAAGACTGAGCATCTGGGCGAGCTGATCAAAGATCATTCCCGCCCCTACAACGGCCACTGGATGATTGGCGACCGGAGCAATGATATTCAGGCGGCCAGAGCACATGGACTGAACTCGGTGGCGGTCAGCTGGGGTTATGGCGAAGCTGACGAGCTGAGCGGTGCCAACAGTGATTACCTGATTGACGAACCGGCGGCTTTGATCGGGCTTCTGCTTAAATAATTAACCGCTTAACGGGCAACAGGATCAAGATAATCGCTGCTGATGGCCCTGAATCGCTGCTGCTCAGCAAAACGTCCGATCAGTTGCCTGGCACTCTGATCACACCTGGCGGCTTCCCCCTGATGCAGTTGCAGCAGCGACTGATAGATCGCCTTAACGGAGTCTTCATAGGTGCGATGACCCCTGAAGTGGATCCGTACCCCCAGCTGCATCATCTCTTCTGCTGAAACCGTCGTCTCTGCATAATCGATCAGCATTAATGGCAGATCAGTCACCCGGTTAAGCTGTACCAGCAGCGCCTTGGAGATCTGGCCAAAAATGCAGATACCATCAACACCCGTGCGACTATAGGCATCCACCCGTTGCAGAAGATCCCGGTGGGGTTGCTGTGAATGAGTGCGGGCAAAGATCGCCATATCAGCATCGTTACGGGCTTGCAGCGCGGCCTGCAATTTACTGCATCCCTCTTCCACCGTACTGAGGTTCAGCTCCGGTTGTTTATAAGGTCTGGGAATCACCGTATCTTCGATAGTGATCACCGCCGCGCCGGCATGTTCCAGCTCAGACACCGTTCGCATCACATTGAGGGCGTTACCATAGCCATTATCACCATCGACAATCACTGGCAGGTCGGATGCCAGACACACCCGGCGCGCCTGCTCTGCCAGCTCACTCAGGGTCAGCAGATAGATATCCGGCACACCCAGCGACATCAGCGAGGCCACCGAACCACCCAGTATGCCAACCTGAAAACCAATATCATCCGCCATTCTTGACGACAGGGGGTCAAACACAGACGCGCAGGTCACACACTGCTGGTTGTCCAGCAGCTGACGCAGTCGTAATCGCGCAACAGAAGCCATCATGGATACCTGTAAAACAAAGAGGATTAACCGATAAAACACCCCGTCCGTCGGAAGGGGTGCTCAGCGGGAGAGACTAGATCTGCTCAGGGCAGTCAGCTCAGTTATAAAAAGCTTGTTTATAAAGTGCTCAGTTACAAAGAGACTTGCCCTGCCAACCCTTTGGCTTGTGCAAGCTCGACTGCTGCAGAAGCGACGGCCAGATCCTGCAGACCAACCCCGGTGCCATCAAACAGAGTGATCTCAAGATCATCCCGACGACCCGGATGGGTGCCATTAATCACCTCACCTATCGGCGTGATATCGGCTTCATTCAGCAGCCCGGACGCGACTGCATGCTGCGCTTCACCAATACTGATCGATTGCGCCACCTCATCGGTAAAGACGGAGGCTGAAGCCAGCAGTTCAGGATCAACCTCCTGCTTACCTTTGGTATCGGTGCCCATGCAGGCGATATGGGTTCCCGGTTTAATCCACTGCTTCATGAGCAACGGTTCAAACGCTGAGGTGATAGTGATAATAACATCCGCCTCGGCGCCCAGTTGTTCCCGCTCGACGGCGGCAAACGGCATACCCAGCTCTTCACACACGGCAGCCAGTCGGGACAGGTATTCCGGATGGGGGTTCCAGGCAACCACTTTTTCAAAGTTGCGCTGTTCAAGAGCGGCCCGCAACTGGAAGGTTGACTGATGTCCGGCACCCACCATCCCCAGCACCCGGGCATCTTTACGCGCCAGATGAGCGATAGACACCGCCGACGCGGCAGCGGTGCGTACCGCCGTCAGATAGTTGCCCCCCACCAGCGACCGCAGTTGGCCGGTATCAGGATCAAACAGAATCACGGTGGACTGATGGTTGGTCAGGTTTTTATGAACGTTGCCCGGCCAGTAGCCGCCGGATTTAACCCCCAGTACCATCCCGGCACGATCGAAACCGGACTTGAACCCATAGAGGGCATCCGCGTGGCCGATCGCTTCCCGCACCACGGGAAAGTTATAGGCAGCACCGCTGGCCATCGCAGCAAACACGCTTTCAACGGCAGTGAAGGCTTCAGGACGACCCACCACCTGTTCACATACCGCTTCAGATACCAGGGATATTCCTGCGCCTGCATCAACCGGAGAAAGCTCTTCAAAACTACGTTCTTCAATAGAACCACCCATAGATATTCTCCTTATTCGGATAACCGGTAGCGCCCGGACGGGCTGCTACCGTAAAGATGAGATTAATAAGACCGCTTTATTAATAAGCCTTACCACGGGCGGAGACTGGCCACAGCGTCTCAACCTTGCCGTTACGCACACCCACATAGTAATCGTGAACGTTACAGGTCGGATCACAGTGTCCCGGCACCAGGCGGATCTTCTGATTAACTTTCAGTGCGCCATTGGGATCGGAGATCACCCCGTGCTCATCGGAGCATTTGATATACTCCACATCATCGCGGCCAAACACGTAGGGCAGTCCACTATCAACCGACTGCGCTTTCAGACCGGCATCACAGATCGCTTTATCCGCTTTCGCATGACTCATGATGGAGGTCAGGATAAACAGTGAGTTTTCAAACTCAGAGATCCGCTCACCGTTTTCATCATGGATGGTCTGATAATCAGCATCCATAAAGGCGTAAGAGCCACACTGCAACTCGTTATACACACCAGAAGCACCCTCAAAGTAGTAAGAACCGGTACCACCACCGCCAACGATGTCGCACTCCAGACCAACCGCTTTGAGCATCTCAACCGAACGGGCCACCATCTCAATGGCGATATCCACTTTCTCTTTGCGCTCGTTGTAGTTCTGCAGATGTTGCATCGCGCCCTGATACGCCTGAATGCCCGCGAACTTAAGACCCGGAGCCGCATCAATCGCCTGAGCGATATCCACCACCGGTTGTCCCGCAGCCACACCACAACGTCCGGCGCCACAGTCAATCTCAACCAGACACTCAATCTGGGTGCCATGCTTCTGCGCAGCAGCAGAGAGTTCCGCGACATTTTCAATGTCATCGACACAACAGATCGTCCGGGCACCCAGTTTCGGCAACCGCGCCATACGGTCGATCTTGGCCGGATCACGCACCTGATTCGAGACCAGTACATCTTTAATACCGCCACGGGCAAACACTTCCGCCTCGGACACTTTCTGGCAGCAAACGCCACAACTGTCGCCCAGCTTTTCCTGCAACAACGCGATATCAACGGATTTATGCATCTTGCCGTGCACCCGGTGGCGCACGCCCATCTGCTTAGCGTAATCCCCCATGGTGCGGATATTCTTCTCCAGTGCGTCCAGATCAACAATCAGACAGGGTGTCTGGATATCTGCTTCATCCATTCCCGGGATGGCCGGAACGTCGTACCCTACTTCCAGATTGTGCAATTCATTCTGTGCATTCATTGATGTTCTCCTGTCAAAATTCTTAGTTGTTCAGCCATGGCAGTTTGTCGAGGTCGACATTTCCGCCGGTAATAATGACCCCTACCCGTTTGCCTCTGAAGAGTTCCGGATTCTTAAGAATGGTCGCCAGGGGCACTGCGCTGCTGGGTTCAATCACAATCTTCATCCGTTTCCACACCAGCTTCATCGCCTCGACAATCTCCTCCTCGGTGGCAGTGAGAATGTCGGTGACATGGTTGCTGACAAAGTGCCAGGTCAGGTCTTTCAGCGGGACTTTCAGGCCATCGGCGACGGTATCCGGAGCATCATCCGCAATAATATGACCGGCCCGGAAAGAGCGGGCGGCATCGTCTGCATTCAACGGTTCTGCGGCGTAGATCTTCACCTGGGGCGCGATGGTGGAGAGTGTCAGGCAGGTGCCTGAGATCATTCCACCGCCACCGATCGGAGCGATCACCGCATCCAGGTCATCCACCTGACTCAGCAACTCTTTGGAGCAGGTCGCCTGTCCGGCAATAACCCGTGGATCGTTATAGGGGTGAACAAAGTCAGCCCCGGATTCAGCCACCACCTCGGCAAACACCGCTTCGCGGGAACTGGTTGAGGGTTCGCACTCAACGATGGTGCCGCCATAGCCGCGCACCGCATCCTTCTTCGCCTGAGGCGCGGTGCGAGGCATGACCACCGTCACCGGAATGCCCCGCTGGCCCGCCGCATAGGAGAGCGACAGCGCATGGTTGCCAGAGGAGTGAGTTGCCACCCCCACCGCCGCCTCGGCTTCGGTCAGGCCAAACACCGCATTGGATGCTCCGCGTACTTTAAAAGCCCCGGCCTTCTGCAGGTTTTCACACTTAAAAAACAACTCTGCACCGGTCAGCTCATTGAGGAAACGCGACGTCATCACCGTCGTTTCATGGATATAGGGTTTAATCCGTTCATGGGCGATCAGCACATCATCATAGGTGGGGATCGTCATCTTCTGTTCATTTGTAGCGCTCATGGGATACCTCAAAAATTAACATCAGGCACAGTTCTTACTGGCAGTCTTACGAAAATATTCCTGTGCGGCGGCAACCCCGGAGCCCAGCGTGATCGGGTAGTTCAGATCCGCCATCGCCATCTCAATCGTCGCCAGACCCGACAACACCATCACGTCAGTCAGTGAGCCCAGATGGCCGATGCGGAACGCTTTACCGTTCATCTCTCCCAGACCGATACCGAAGGAAACACCGTAGGCATTAAAGGCATGTTCGGTCAGTTGGTTGCTGTCAAAACCCTCCGGTACATAGATCGCGCTAACCGTATCGGAGTACAGCTCCGGCGACTGTGCGCACAGTTTCAGCCCCCAGGCATCAACCGCTTTACGCACCCCTTCAGCCAGACGGTGATGACGGGCATAGACATTCTCCAACCCCTCTTCAAACAGCATCGCCAGACTCTCTTTCATGCCATAGATCAGCTGCAACGGAGGCGTATAAGGGAAACCACCGTTGGCATTCGCGGCCATCATGTCGCGAAAATCGAAGAAGGTGCGGGTCAGGGTCGCCGTCTCCATCGCTGCCAGGGCCTTCTGGCTAACCCCCAGAATGGCCATACCGGTATTCAGCATGAAGCCCTTCTGCGAACCGGAAACCGCAATATCAACGCCCCAGGCATCCATCTCAAACGGCATCGATGCCAGTGAGCTAACGCAATCAACAAACAGCAGAGCCGGATGGCCCGACGCATCCATCGCCTGACGAACGGCCGCGATATCACTCTTAACACCGGTCGCCGTTTCATTGTGGGTTACCAGTACCGCTTTAATCTCATGGCCATTGTCGGCACTCAACACCTCGGCAAACTTGTCTGCCGGTGCACCGCTGCCCCAGGCACACTCAATAACCTGTACATCGAGATTGTGGCGCTGGCAGAGATCGATCCAGCGGTGGGAAAACATCCCGTAGCGAGCGATCAGTACTTTGTCACCCGCTGACAGGGTGTTACAGATAGAGGCTTCCCAACCGCCGGTACCACTGGACGGGAAGGTAATCACTTCACCAGTCTCAGTACCAAAAACACGTTTGCAGTCGCGCAGTACCGGAGCGAATGTTTCAACAAAATCCGGCGCGCGGTGATCGCGGGTCTGGAGATGCATCGCATTGCGTAACCGATCAGGAATATTGGTCGGGCCGGGTATAAAAACAGGATTCTGATCTGTCATGGTGAATACTCTTTATAAGTGTTAGAAAAAAGCACTCTGCTCAGGATCGTCTGAAGCAGTAAGACTTAAGTGTTATTCACCATAAGAAGAACGATTAACTTCCGCAATATGCAAATATTCCATATTATGAAATTTTAATTATTTACCCGTTTATTTTTACTAACCAACTGAAATTAAAAGAATAAAATAGTAAAAATGGTTGAAAACTAAACATTTCATATTATGAAATTCAGTTTTTTATTGTTGCTATGTGGTAATTTCATTAAAAATTGCACAATATAAAAAACATCAAGCCGTTACATCAGCCCTTAACAGGAGATCTCTATGTCAGATACAAAACCAGAAGCCCGGATTCAGGTCATCGACCGGGCCACACTGCTGCTGGATGTTATCTCCCGTTATTCAAAGCCGGTGAAACTGAAAGTCCTGAGTGCGGATGCCGGACTACACCCCTCCACCGCCCACCGGATTCTTCACTCGCTGATCGATAACCGTTTTGTCGAGCGCAGCAGCGCCGGTGAATACCGACTGGGACAGCGGTTATTGCAACTGAGCAATCGGCTGCACACCGATATCGACCTGCGGGCGGTGGCGATGCCCTATATGGAAAAACTGCGGGATAAGCTGGGGGAAACGATCAACCTCACCATCCGTGAAGGCGATGTAGTCATCTACTTTGAAAAAGCCACCCCCAACCGCATGATGCATGTGCAGCAGATCGTCGGCAGCCGGGCACCGCTGCATGTCACCGGCGTCGGTAAACTGATGCTGGGTATCAGTGGCGAACAGGAGATCGCCGGTTATGCCCAACGCACCAACCTGCCCGCCTACACCCGTAATACCTTTAACTCCCTTGAAGCACTGACTGAGGAGTGTCTGACATCAGCTCAACGGGGCTATGCGCTGGATAATGAAGAGGCGGAGATCGGAGTCGGTTGTATCGGCGTACTGATCTACGATCAGAGCAACCAGCCGGTGGCCGGACTCTCCCTCTCGGCCCCGATAGACCGCCGCCGGGATGAATGGATCGGGGAGCTGGTTCAGGCAGGCAATGCGATATCGAAACAGTTGGGGTATGGGAAAAGCAGTGGCTAGCTGTAGATTTCAGATACGTTGTTCACAAGTAACCGGCTTATAGGTGGTTGCTTGTTTAAACTACCATGTGGTCTGACAAGGTTATACCACTTCAGATAACAGGGTAGTTTCGCATTTCGCTGAGCGGAATTGTTATACAGTTTGCCGTAAGACCACTCCCGAATCAGCGTCTGTATAAAACGTTCCGCTTTACCGTTTGTCTGAGGGCGATAGGGGCGCGTATTCATGGGGCGTGCACCGATCGCTTTGACGGCATTTCTAAAGGCTCTGCTGGTGTAGTAGCACTTACCATTATCCGTCAGCACCCGTTTTACCTTCACATCCATTGCTTTCAGTATCTTAAGGGTGTTTTCAAAGAACCTGACAGCATCCTTAGCCGATTGCCTGGGGTGAACTTCTGCATGGCTCCAACGAGTATAATCATCGATACAGATATGCACGTATTCCCAGCCAGCGCCTTTGGTCATCACTTTACGAACACCTGTCTTGCGGTGGCCTGGCTGGCTGAAACGTGCGACACGCTTGATATCGAAGTGAATTAGCCCGCCTGGCTCATCGTATTCATAACGACGAACGGGTTCTGTCTTTTTCAGCAGGTGACCACACATACGATGGGCAACAACACAGACCGTCGACAACGGCATCTTGAGTGTGGCAGCAATATCCGTTTGTGACCAGCCACCCAGAGCCAGCGCTTTTATCGCTTGCTCTTGCCAATAAAGCGTTCGCGATGAGATGCGTTTAGGTCGACTTTTACGATCCCGAAGTCCTTTGAGGCCTTCTTGATGATATCGCCTGATCCAGCGATAGATCAGGCTTTTAGATACCTCGAAAAAGTCAGCCAGTTCGGAGACAGGCACCTCTTCTTCAAGATGTTTTTTGACAATTAAAACTCGACTATGGAGGCTAGATTTTGCATTCTTGTGCATGGTTGTTCACTCCTCTGTTTAAAGGGCTATTGATTTCGCAACCAACAGCTTCCTATACAACCGAGTTGTGAACAACCTCTCTGAATTTCACAGCTAGATCGCCGCTACGCGGCTGGCTAGTGGTTAGAACGTCGCTCCGCGACTGCTAGAAAAAGCATCGGAAATAGCGGTCAGGGCTTCGAATTAAAGTGCTTGCGCACATAGGATGAAAATAGGTAGCGCCTGGCAGGTGTAACTTGCTGCAAGAAATAAATCTGTCGCCTTTTTTGGTTCTTTTTTCTTGACAAAGGGCGTAATCTACTAATTGCTATCACCTCTCTGACAGGCCATGATGCCCGCCTTTATTGCATACGAAGAGAAATGGAGAACCGGATCAAAGATCCGCAGCTGGATCTGTTTGCTAAACGGACCTCAAGCATACATTGGTGGAGTAACTAGTGGCGCTAAATTTGAGAAATTAAGACACTCCCAGGGTGATACCGAAGGGCATCCGCCGTCAGAATATGTTCATGAAAAATGCGGCTAGTATCTACTTTTACCCCATATTAAAAATCGATGAGTTACTGTAATAAACTTGAAAATATGATAAAAGTTATGAAGATAAACAGAAGATGGAGTAGACACAAATGGAAATTGTTGGTGGTTTCTACAGGGAAACGTCTTTAGTTCCAGAAATTGATCAGATGTTTGGTTCTGGAGGTAGGGCTGCCGCTATATTAAGTAAAATAACAAATGATGTGACACTTCACACATACACCGACAATGATTCTGATATTTCGGAGTTTCAAAAAAAGCACATCATCAAAGTAAGGAAATATCATCGTAATAGCCCCGTAACATTTTCATATTTCCATCCTTTATCTACCCCACATATATCAAAAAGTGAAAATATTCAGACACCGATAAAGGTCAAAGGCGAAGTTGTCCTTCGTTTCGGTTTTATTGAAGGTGACGCGATAGTAGATGCAAATAGAGTTATTTTTGATCCTCAAACTTGGAAACAAAAAGCAAACTATTCCATAAATGGATCGAAAGCTACTAGTTTGGCTATTGTTCTCAATGAGTTAGAGTTAACTTACTCAACTTCAGCTAATGACTTTGTCGAGCAAGCACAAGAATTACTGAATTTAAACAAAGCTGAAGTCATCGTTGTAAAAAGAGGAGTAAAGGGATGCTTTGTTCTCGAAAAAAGTGGAAGTAAGTCTTCAATACCATCTTATTTATCGAATAAGGTGACAAAAATAGGAACAGGGGACGTTTTCAGTGCTTTTTTTGCTTTTTATTGGGGGGTAAAAAAAGAGTCCTCTGAGCTTGCTGCTGAATTAGCTTCAAAACATGTCGCGTGTTTCTGTGAATCAGGAGGAGTTCATCTAGACTGTCAGATAATAGAAAATCTGGTTCCCATACCTTTTAAATATTTCAAATCTGTCACTATATTTGCTGATCAAACAGGCTTGGGTAAACGATATATTGTAGAAGAATCAAAATACCTACTTTCAAAGATGGGTATCACTGTTCAGATAGAAGAAAGTATAGACAATTTAGGGGATGACAATAATTCAATTTTAGTTTTAGGGGAAACATTCCGAATTCCGAAAAATATAGAAAATGAATTAACAAAAACTAAATCTAAAGTAGTTATTTTTGATACAAGCTTCGATGATTGGTTTTCGGGCAGTTCAGCACCAGAAAATATTACACTAGTACAAGATTTTAGTTCAGCTATCTACCAAATTTCGTGGGCGTCAGTTCAATAAAAATGTAAAAGGAATTTTTCTGTGGCAGATATCTTCATAGCCTATTCAAGTAAAAATGAGGCAATTACAAAAAAACTGCATGATTGCTTGGAGCATCAATGGGATGTGGTTTATGACTACTATACAGTCGGAGATTTTACCAAATTTATTGAAAAAGAAATTAAAAATTCTAAATGTCTGATTGCTATATTCTCAGAATACTCAAAAGAGAGCCCAATTTTTAGAGATGAACTTTCGTTAGCTCAGGAACTCGATATACCTATTTTAGGAATAAAAGTAGATGAAAGTGATAACCCTATTGGCTTTCGAAGTATTAGTTACTGTAAGTTCTTAGACTGGGATGGTGAACTTACGTATCCAGAGCTAAACAAATTACGAGCTAGAATATCAAAAGTAACATCACCCAAATCACCCCCGCAGCGATTAAAACATATTATCAGCAATAAAATATCTCTCCCGATTCTCTTTCAGTCAGTTTCATCATTCGAAACTCAACTCCCTACACATGAGGCGGTCGAAGCTCTAGATATTTTTAAATTTCCGTCAATCTTGGTTTCTGCATACGATTTGGAAAAAAGAGAAGAATATAATCAGAAATCTTTTATTAAAAATATAGTAGCTTACAAAGAAAGTGGTGGAGTCATATTATTAGACTCTGGTAGCTATGAAAAATATCGAAATAATAATACATCTTGGTGCAGAGAGAAATTTCATAATTTAATGAAGTCAATACCGTTTGACTTAGTTTTTTGTTTTGATGAATACGACTTAAAGCAGGATATACCTGAACTTGCGGCGGAAATTATTGAATCAGTTGCTAAAGACCAACAACAAACAACAGTGCCTGTTTTGCCAATTATCCATGCAAGAACTAATAAAAATGGAGAATACATATTTGATTCATTACCTGAACTTTTTTTTGAAATAACGAAAAAACTTAGTCCATCTTTAATTGCAATACCTGAAAGAGAGTTAGGTGATGGTTTGCTGGAACGCATTAAAAATATAGCTAACATTAGAACATTATTAAATACTCTTGCTTATTATCAACCCATTCATATTTTAGGGGCTGGAGACCCAATTGTTATTCCATTCTTTATCGCAGCAGGTGCTGACAGTTTTGACGGATTGGAGTGGTGCAGAAAAGTAGTGGATCGGGACCAACATAGACTCCATCATTTCCACCACTTTGATTTGTTTACTTACCAAGCTGAATGCGCTGATTCTTCAGTAACTAGAGATGCTATAAATCAAGAAGAGGTAAAATTTATAGCAAAGGTCATTTTTCACAACTTAGATTTTTATACTGACTTCATGTCTAAACTGAGAATATCAACGACAAATGATAATATAAGAGGATTTATCACCGAAAACTTACCTAAGCCAATATGGAGTGAGTTAATGAATAAACTAAATGGAACTCTAAAAATATGAGGACAAATATAGAGAGGCTAAATGATGCAATTCAAGCAATTTATCCTGATATCGAAAATGAAGTCCAAGCTAATTCTTCGACTTGTGAAATTCGTTTATGGTGGGAACTATCTGCGTGTGTCCTAAGTAGCCAGGTTTCTTATGACTTAGCTATTGCTATGGCTGATGAAATTACCAAAAGCAACTTACTAATAAAAAAAAATTCAGACATTGAAGCATTATATTTGCAACTTAAAAAGTTATTAATTACACCTGTTAAAGTGGGTGAAAAATACATGCGACATCGCTTCTATGATGCAAAGGCTAAGCAGCTCGCAAAATGTAGTGAGCTAGTTTATGGACATGCGGGCTCTTTGCGCAGGCTACTTGATAGTTTTAATAATCATTTTGAAGCGCGAGAATGGCTAGTGAAAAATATGCCAGGGCTAGGACCAAAACAAGCAAGTATGTTTTTACGAAATTCTGGCACAACATATGAATTAGCAATTCTTGATAGGCATGTACTCAACTATATGAGTTTACTTGGTATATATAACGAGCCAGAAAAATTTATATCTAGCAAAAAAAAGTACCTACATTACGAGAAAATATTAAGCGAATATGCTGACGGTTTGAATTGTAAAATAGGGCTTTTGGACTGGGCAATATGGGTAGTTATGAGAGTTATTGAAAATAAAAAGGAGTTTACCCCCCAATGCGTATAGTTACATTAGTTTCTGGAGGCCTTGATTCTACTTTGGTCGTCAAATTGGCAAAAGATGAAGGTGTCGATATATATCCCTTATTTGTCGATTACGGTCAAATTGCAAGGGAAACGGAATTAAAATCCTGTGAAGAAGCTTTGGCCTCTGTTGGAGTCAATAAATTTGAAGTTGCTGAATTATCTGGCTTTGGCAAACTTATCAAATCAGGGCTGACAGATCCTACTTTAGATATAGTTCAGGATGCATTTACCCCTGGTAGAAACATGCTATTTCTTTTAACAGCCGCGGCGTATGCATATCAAAATAACGCTGATGCCATATCAATTGGACTGCTCCATGAATCAACATCTTTATTTCCTGATCAATCCACTGAATTTCTTGAAAAAGCGGAAGAATTAATAGAAGTAATAATGGGCTATAAGATAAAAGTTTTGGCTCCATTAAGAGAGTTTACAAAGCCTGATGTTATCGAGTTAGCAAAATTAAAGGGAATAACTAAAACATATTCATGCCATACAGGTAATTTAGAACCATGCGGTGAATGTATTGCATGTAAAGAATTTGAAATGGAGGTATAGGGATGGGAGGCAGTTCATCAGGATCTTGGAGTAGGCTTGGCAATGTCAGGGCGCTCGAAGAGAAAGCAAAGTTAGCGCTTCAGCCTAAAAAGAAAAATGTATTCATTAGCTTTTCTTCTGAAGATATGAATGAAGTAAACTTACTTCGTGGCCAAGCAAAAAATGAAAATAGTGATATAGAATTTAACGATCACTCCGTTAAGTCTGCATACAATAGTGAAGTAGCTGAGTACATAAAACGGAAAATCACAGAGCGCATTAACAGAACTTCAACCACTGTTGTTTACCTGACTGAAAATACGTCGAAGAGCCAATGGGTTAAGTGGGAAGTTGAAAAAAGCCATGCTCTCGGAAAGAAAGTAATTGCAGTCCATAAAGGCGATAATTTTAATGGGAATATCCCTAGTTGGCTTAACGCATCAAAAATAGTTTCCTGGTCAAATTTATCAAACGCTCTAGATTGAGGAAAGCAAGTATATGGATCAAAAAGTTTGCTTTGTTGTAATGGGGTTTGGTGAAAAGACAGACTACGAGTTAGGTAAGACTTTTGACCTAGATGCAACCTTTGAAGCTATCATTAAGCCGGCAGTAGAAGAGGCAGGGCTGAAGTGTGTCCGTGCTGATGAAATATTACACTCTGGCATTATTGATACAGAAATGTATATGATGCTTTATCAAGCTGACTTAGTCATAGCTGACATTACCACAGGAAATGTCAATGCTGTATATGAGCTGGGGGTGAGGCACGCATTAAAGCCATGTTCAACAATAATAATGAAAGAACAAGATGGAAGGTTTTCATTTGACCTAGATCATACCAGTACATTCCAGTATGAACATTTGGGCAAAGATATTGGTTCAAGAGAAGCTAAACGCGCTAGTGGTGCATTAAAAGATTTGGTTTTGGCTGCCGTGGATGATCAACAAAAAGTTGATAGTCCTGTATATACGTACCTTCCTGCTCTTAACTACCCCATGCTATCTGAGCAAGAGTTCCAAGAAAAAGTCGAAGAGTTGGAAGAAGAGAGTGATCAACTACATATGTTGTTGGAGTCAGGGAAAGCAGCACTAAATGATAGCGACTTCAGCTCAGCAATAGCCTTTTATAAGGCCGCAGCGAGAATGACACAAGAGCCAAGTGTTCTGCAAAAACTAGTATTGGCCATATACAAGTCGGAAATGCCAACCAAAGAAGACGCTTTAAAGAATGCATTGAATGAAGCTGAACCGTTAACCCCTTATCAATCCAATGATCCTGAAACATGTGGGTTAACAGGAGCGATTCATAAAAGGTTATGGCAAATCCATCGTAATGCTGATGATTTAGAATTAGCAATAAAACAATACGGCAGAGGGTTCGAAATCAGGCGAGACTATTATAACGGAGAAAATTATGCCGCATGTTTAGATATGCTAGCTGATCACAGCGATAATTCAAATGAAGTCATATACAACAGGATGAGAGCACATAAAGTCAGACTGACTATTATTGAATCGTTAGATAAAGTAGTCGCCGACGATGAGAGGCTCATGGACAGAAGTGATAGAAAGTGGATTTTAGCGAGTTTATCCAACTGTTACTTAGCTGTAGGCAATGACAAAGAAGCCAATGTTTATGAAGAGCGTTTTTTAGTAGAAGAGCTCGCGGATTGGGAACAAAAAACCTTTGATGAAGGAAAAGTTTTTGCTCAAAATGCATTTGAAAAGTTTCAGGCTTTGATACCCTGTACATAGAGTTGTGTAGCTGACTATCATAGAACCAATATATCCAAAGTTTTCCTGATATATGCATTCCCACGCAGGAGCGTGGGAACGAGACAACACTATTTATTTAATTCTTTAGCTATATTTGAAGCTGTCCACTGCACTTCAGTATAAGGTATATTTCTTAACTGACTTGGTACTCCACCATTAGTATTTGGCAAGCGAGAAATTACAATTTTAAGCCCCTTAGACATTGCAAGAACCGCTTCTCTATTAATCCAAGGACTATTATGGTTATTATTCCCTATAACAAAAAAAGCAGCGTCGCAGCCAGACATAACCTCTTTAATTTCTTTATCTATTGCTGCTTCACCATAAGTAGAAACATCATTTTCTACAAAAAGGAAATTACCTCTTACAGGACCTCCATGTAATCGTGTAAAACTTTGAATACTACGACTGATTTCTCGGTCATTAAAATTGTAAGAAACAAAAATTTGATTTGCCACTTCATACTCCTTTATGTAATTGAAAAAATTCAAATGAATAGCATTTAATAATTAGTTTATGGCTTGTGATTTTATGCATTTTTCCTCGCAGCCCATTGTGTATGCTCGCGTGAAAAAGCAGATTCACTACTCACTACAAAATTAGATAACTCTTTGTCTGAAGCAACTGATTCAGCTTCACCTTTTATTAACACAATTTCATGTGCTGCAAGTGAGTATGATGAGGTTAACTCATTGTGTTTTTTAGATTGAAGCCAAGTTAATATAGCGCTTGCTCCAGTGGCAACTACTCCAATAGGTAGTGATAATGTCGGATCAGTAACCCTCCACAACAATAATGCTACAGCAACTGCGTGTAAAATAACTGAAACAATAAACCATTGCTTAGCTCTACGTTGATTAACCAGAGATTTTTTAGCATACCAATCAGCTTGATTTTTAACCCTTTGTTTTTTATAAATATCTAGCCGATCTTCAAAAGACAATTTTCTAATGTTAGACATTTCAATTGAGATCGCTTCGCCACTCGTTCTATGTGATTGCAAATAACCTGAAAGTGATCGATTTTGATCAACAATAGATTTTAAGTCTAACAAAAACTCTTTTTTACTTTGTTCATCAGAAACATTATCGTCATAAGGCTCGGCTTTCATAACCCAACGCCAAGTTCTTGTTTTAACCGATTCAGCAACAGCTCTTCCGTTGTACCAAGTATCTTCTGGCTTTTGTACTTTAAGCCAAATTAATATACACAAAGTAATTAAAAATAATGATATTGCCGCTAATGCACCAATTAAGTCAGTTGGAAAATAAAATGAGAGCAAAGCTGCAGTTACCAATAAATATAGGTAACTTTTAAGTGCAAAATAATAATTTGATTGTGCAGTTAATGATGCGCGATCTGCCGCTTGGAATAGTGATGGTAAACAGTCATCATCTAGTTTATTTTCCGACATTATTCATACCCAAGGTTTGTGTAGATATGTTCTAAGAAATGGTAGTTATCATTATCGTTATGCATATCATAATTTTCGATAGCATAGGCAACTATTTTGGGTGAGAAAGGTACAAAAATAGCACCAATGTCTCGAATTATTGGGGGACAAGTATCTCGAACCATTTGACGAGAACCGTCTAAATTTACACCTATAATCGTACATCCTTTCTCTATCGCAACTTCAGCTTCCCAACGAACATATTTATGTCTGCTTTTGGTGTCATTACCAATAAGCATTATATATTTTCCTGACATATTGATTCGCTCACGGCATTTTTTTTAATATAGGCTTCATTCTGTGAGTTTAATGCAACATTCAATTGACAGTCACTAAAGTTAAAATCATTATTTTTATTTGCTTTCCATGCTTTCATTAACCTGTAGTAATGAATATCTGTACTACTAAAACCTACGAATGTCCTTGCTAATCCCATTATAATCTCCATACGTAATTGATTAGTTGCCAAAACGGTTAATGCCCTTGTTTTGGGCGGCCGGCGAAGCCGGACGTCCCAGCCAGCCGGAAGGCTGGCGACAAGAATTACTTGTTATGTGTTTCTCGGTAGAGCGCATAACCACTTGTTACCTGATTTGGCGCACAGTAATGGTATCGCTGACACCATCCACTTTGAGCGTACAACCACCGCCTGCCGGGTAAATCATTACTTTTGGCATGAACGAATAGCTGTAGGTGTATGAGTAGCTACTTTGTTGCCAAATCTGCCCGTTTGTAAGCTTAAAAATTGTTTCACCTTCCCAGCCTTCAAAATCTCCATCGATCTGAGATTCGATCACTGGATCACAATCACCGCCACCCGAGCCGCCAAAGCCTTGTAGCCTTTTGTGGACTTCGAGTATCTCCCGTGCTTCGGTTGGGGAAAATTCGTTAGCTTTCTTCTTGCATTTGATAACAAGCAGATAGTTCTCTAATGCTCGCTCAAGATCAGCCAATGCCGCTGATGGCGCCACCCCAATAAGCATGACGAGAAAAAAACCAATGGCTAATCTGATTTTCCCGTTGTTTTTCCTCATCGACTTTCCTTGAAAATGGCACGTTACTTTTTACACATAACAGATAGTTATAGTGCCCTTTGGCACTATAACCCCCAGGCACTATAATTCTGGAAGCCCGATAGACCAAAAAACATCTTTGTATTATATATCAGCAGGTTAGCACTAAATAAGAGAGGCATCTTACAGAATTATAGTGCTTCCAGAGGCCGCGTCCCTGCCATAAACTTGCCTCAACCATAATACCCATACTCAGTTAAATCCAAGCGTTAGTCCACTATTTTCATTCCTATACCACTGGAATGAAACGAATCAAACCCTGTGGTATCCCCGCGAGCAAGCCGCGCAGCCACATTCTAACCACAGCTTTTTATGCTCTTATCTTCGCTTTTTCTAGCAAGGAAACGAAGTTTCCGTCTAGCCACGAGCAGGCGCGTAGCGCCGTTCTAGATAATTGGACTCCCCTCGCCCCTGAACAGGAACCGAGGTACGCTGACAGTTCTCACACAACCAACTGGAGTCCGTGATATGAACACTACCATTGCTGGCGTTGATTTGGCAAAAGAGGTCTTTCAGATCTGCGTTGTTAAACGCAATACCGTGCTCTCAAACAAAGAAATGACACCTAGCCATTTTGAAGAATGGTTAGCCAAATCAAAACCCATGACCGTTGTCTTTGAGGCCTGTGCAACCTCTAATTATTGGAAACAGACTGCTGAGAAGCATGGACACGAAGCTAAGCTCATTTCTGCCAAGCTCGTTTCGAATATCCGCCAAACGCAGAAGACTGATGCCAATGATGCACTGGCAATCGTTCAGGCCAGTCAGCTCGTAGATGTTCAATTTATCAACGGCAAGTCCATCGCTCAACAAGAGCTCCAATCTCTATTGAGAATGCGTGAATTAGCCGTTAAACAGAAAGTTGCCCTACAGAATCAGGTTCGCGCACTCCTCGCTGAATTTAATATTCACGGATCGTCTGTCAAAGGTAGAGGCGGCTTGAGCGGTGCCGTTCAACGTACATTAGAAGATGCCGACAATGGCTTTAGTATGCCCTTTAGAGATGCGCTTCATGCCACCTGGCAAGTTTGTCTTCTAACGATTAATCGTATTAAAGCCTACGATGAGTGTTTGGCTCAAGCAGTAAAACTACACCCTGATTGTGAGCGTCTGATGGCATTGGAAGGCGTCTCCGTTATCAATGCCATTAACTTATATGTTCTTCTCGGTTGTAGTGATGATCTCCATTTCAAAAATGGACGAGAGGCCTCTGCGTGTGTCGGAGTGACCCCTATACAGCACTCAACGGGCGGAAAAGCGAAACTCGGTTCAATTGGGCGTCATGTGAAGCAGGTTATGGTACGAAGTCAGTTAATCAGTGGTGCAATGGCGGTTGTTAGTGCACTGAGTAAGCGACTGCCAAAAACCACTAAAGAGGTCTGGCTGAAACAACTGATTGAACGGCGTGGGAAACGTTGTGCAGCAGTGGCGCTGGCGAATAAAACCATTAGAACCGCCTTTGCTATGTTGAGCAAAGGAACAGAATATCAGGCCCAGGCAATGACTGCCTGAGCCTAATATGTCCCAATGAAATGCTTTACTTAGATGAAAATCAGCTACCGTAATCAGTTACTTGCTAAGAGCATTAAAGCTCGCGTTCTAGATATGATCCGGTAGTTCGCGTAAATATCAGTGAGCCAGAGTTAGCGACTCAATCAGAGCTCGAACATAAGCGTGCATTTATTCTAAGTCAAAATCGTTTCATTGTTGACAGAGGGGAGTCCACATAAGCAAGCGGCGAAGCCGCGTTCTAAGATTTACAAAGTCAGATCCAGCTGTGACAGCTCTTCCAGCAGCCAGCTACCGGCGCTGCCCAGCGAACGGTTTTCTGCCCAGACCACGTCGACTCCCTGCAGGCTCGCCACTTTCTGATAGTCCCGTTGCAGGATAATCAGTTCACCGCTATCCAGTTTTTCCTGCACCACATTGCGGTGCAGAAAGGCCCATCCCAGACCGCTGCATAGCAGGTCCATAATCAGGTGGGGACTTTCGGAAAACCAGACACTGGGGCTGAACATCAGCCGCTCATGACTGCGATCACTGAGGTCCACGCTTCGCAGCACCAGCTGCCGATAAGCCCGTAGATTCGCGTGGGACACCGGCTGTTTACCGACAATGGGGTGATCGTGACGGCACACTGCCACCAGTTCAGAATAACCGATGCCGCGAAAACCAAACCCCTGTGGATAGCTCTCGCGCTCCAGCATCAGACCGATATCCGCGCGGTTAGTACGCACCAGTTCCGCGACATCGCTGCCGCCGGGGTCCAGCAGTTCCAGCTGGATATGGGGAAATCGCTGCTCGAAGCGGTGCAGAATCGCCATGAGTGGCCGGTTGGAGATACTCTGCTCCACCGCCAGACAGAGTTCGACCTCATCACTGTGCCCCAGCGCCTGGGCATGGACACGAAACTCATGCTGACTATGGAGCACGGTGCGGGCGTATTCCAGCAGGGCTTCTCCGCTTTTTGTCAGCACCGGATTGCGGCTACTGCGGTCAAACAGCTCGACATTGCTGTCCAGCTCCAGATTGCTGATGGCGGTGCTCACCGCGGACTGCGCCTTTCCCAGACGCCGGGCGGCGGCCGAGAACGAACCGGTTTCAGCGGCCATCACAAAGGCTTCCAACTGATCAATACCTGCCATCTGCACACCCTCAACCTATCTGAATTTCAGATAGTATCTAACTTTTATCTATCTAAATAAACCCTAGAATGGCCACCATCATTTAAGCACTGTCAGCTGACAGGGAATTTGTAAGGAGCCATCATGAATCAGCCTATTATTACCCGTACTCCCATGGATCGTTTGCGTCACACTCTGATGTTTGAGGCGCTGTTACTGACCCTGCTGGCGCCGATGATGTCTCTGATGCTTAACCGGGATATCGTTGATGTGGGGATGCTGTCCGTGGTGATCAGTATTAAAGCGATGCTGATCAACCCGGTGTTTAACTACTTTTTTGACCGCATCGATGTGCGTCAGGGCAGGGTTCCCACCGAGCGAAAACTGCTGGGCCGGGTTATTCATGCAATGGGACTGGAAGTCACACTGACCGCCACCTCATTGCCGCTGATCGTCTGGTGGCTGGATGTCACCTTTATGCAGGCACTGGTGGTAGATATGGTGATGATTTTCGCGGTAATGGCCTACACCCTGGTATTTAACTGGGGCTATGACCGGGTATTTCCGGTGGCTCAACCTGCCGCGTCGCTGCCTGCCAAAGCTCTGTCTGAAGAGGCGCTACCTGAGGAGGCCCTGTCGGCAGAGCACTGAAACACCTCTGGTGCCGGGCTTTGGATAACCGGGGGATCATCGATAAATCTGTACCATAGAGTACACAGAGGCGATTGAACTATCGCGGCAGGATGCCGCTCCTACGAATCTATCCAACACCGTAGGAGCCCCTTTCAGAGGCGATAAACCATCGCGGCAGGATGCCGCTCCTACAAATCTATCCAACACCGTAGGAGCCCCTTTCAGGGGCGATAAACCATCGAGGCAGGATGCCGCTCCTACGAATATATTCCACACCGTAGGAGCCCCTTCCAGGGGCGATAAACCATCGCGGCAAGATGCCGCTCCCACAAGTTGCGGCAGATTCGCTGATCACGCTGCTATTCAGGCGACCCGGGCAGCTTTGGTCTGGTTATCCAGATACTCATCAAAAGTACCGGGGAAGTGGATCACTTTGTGATCTTTAATCTCAATAATATTGTCCGCCAGCGACGAGACAAAAGCGCGGTCATGGCTGACAAAGATCAGTGTGCCATCAAACCCTTCCAGAGCGATATTCAGTGCTTCAATCGCTTCCATATCCATGTGGTTGGTGGGCTCGTCCATAATCAGGACATTGATATCCATCATCATCAGTTTACCGAACAGCAGTCGGTTTTTCTCACCACCGGAGCAGACCCGGGCCTTCTTATTGAAGTCATCCGCGGTAAACAGCAAACGCCCCAGCAGTGCACGTACTTTAAGGTCATCGTGCTTGGGCGTACGCCACTGTGACATCCACTCGAACAGCGTCAGATCGCAGTTAAAGTCAGCCGAGCTATCCTGCGGACAGTAGCCGATTGAGGCATTTTCCGACCATTTCACGGTGCCCTCTTTTGCCTGCAACTCATCCATCAGACAGCGCAGGAAGGTGGTTTTACCTGCACCGTTCTCACCGATAACCGCCAGTTTGGCCCCCGCTTCGAGAATCAGATTGCCACCGGAGAACAGCATTTCATCCTCAAAGCCATGGCCCATCTCTTCCAGAATCAGCGCCTGTCGATGCAGTTTTCTGTCCTGCTTATAAGTGATTGAGGGGAACTGCCGACTCGAGGTTTTCACTTCATCCAGTTCAATTTTTTCCAGTTTCTTCGCCCGCGAGCTGGCCTGTTTCGCTTTTGAAGCGTTCGCCGAGAAGCGGTTAACAAATGCCTGCAGATCTTCCATCTCGGCACTTTTCTTGGCGTTGGACGTTAACAGCTGTTCACGAATCAGCGCAGAGGCTTCCAGATAGTAATCATAATTACCGGGATAGATTCGCAGTTCGCCATAATCGATATCCGCCATATGGGTACAGACCGCATTGAGGAAGTGACGGTCGTGGGAGATGATAATCATGGTGCTCTTACGTTGGTTGAGCACATTCTCCAGCCAGCTGATCGTGTGGATATCGAGGTTGTTGGTGGGCTCATCCAGCAGCAGGATATCAGGATTAGCAAACAGTGCCTGTGCCAGCAACACCCGCAGCTTCCAGCCCGGAGCAACCTGACTCATCAGGCCAAAATGAAACTCCTCAGCAATACCGGCTTCCAGCAGGATATCGCCCGCACGGCTCTCGGCGCTGTAACCATCCATCTCGGCAAACTCCACCTCAAGATGGGCAACCTTCATGCCGTCCTCTTCCGACATCTCTGGCAGAGAGTAGATCCGGTCACGTTCCTGTTTAACTTTCCACAGTTCGGCATCCCCCATAATCACCGCGTCGATCACCGTATACTCTTCAAAAGCAAACTGGTTCTGACTGAGAATACCCAGCTTCTCCCCCGGGGTTATAGAGACATTACCCGCCGTTGGGGTCAGCTCTCCGCTGAGGATCTTCATAAAGGTGGATTTACCACAGCCGTTGGCACCGATCAGGCCGTAACGGTGACCGTTGCCAAATTTAGCGGAGATATTTTCAAACAGCGGCTCAGCGCCAAACTGCATGGTGATGTTCGCAGAGGAGATCAAAGGGTAGTCCTGAAAAGAGTGTTCTGGAAAGAATGTACTGCAAGAGAATCCGGAAAAAGAGTCCTGAAAAGTACAGGTTAAACAGCACTAAACTGGCGCTGTTAAAGAAGCGGCAACTTTAAAGAGTTAAGGCGCCAATGTCGAGAGGCCACTGTACATTTATTAAACAAAAAGACCGTTTTAAGATATCTGCCCGGGTGGCAGCAACGATATCACGGAAAACAACCCCATTTTGCGCCTTTATCCCTATGCCCTGAAATGGTCTGCGGCTTGCAGCACCGCATCAATTCAGGTTCAGCGGTGCTGCATAACCAGACAGTTATCATGACTCTGGTATCACTATTCCAGTATCACTACTCTGGTATCACTACTTCGGCATAACTACACCGGTGCACCACGGTAATAGTGCCAGAGAAACAAAGACCCGGCACTGCGATAGGGTGCCCAGTGCGCCGTGATATCCCGCGCCTGTCGGGGGGTCGGTTTTTGTGGCAGCTGTTTCAGCCGCCCCAGGGCCACCAGCAGCGCCAGATCATCGGCAGGAAAGATATCTGCACGCTGCAACGAGAACATCAGGTAGATCTCTGCGCTCCAGCGACCAAAGCCCCGCAATGACACAATCGCACTGATCGCTTCGTCATCAGGCAGATGCTGCAGAGCCTCAGGATCAAAGATGTTATTGATGATCGCCCCGGCCAGCCCATTGGCATACTCAATCTTGCGCCAGGACATACCCGCTTCACGTAATGCCTGATCATCGACCGCTAGAAAACATTCAGCAGAGATGTCATCCAACAGCGCGTCAACACGCCCGCGAATTGCAGCGGCTGCCTCGGTAGACACCTGCTGACCGATAATAATCCCCAGCAATGCGGTAAAACCTGACGCGCTTATCCGGGGTGCAGGGTGACCGATCTGGGGCAGTGCCCGGGCGATATCAGCATCGACGCGGGCCAGCTGCAACAGTGCATCGCTGATATCTGACGGCTCCATTAGCTGAGTCCTTAATAACTGATTATCTGAGCGTTAAATATCATTGGCTGAATTCTGCTGGCGCAGCAACAGCTGCTGCATCTCTGCAGCCGGGACAGGCCGACTGTAATAATACCCCTGAGCATACTCACACCCCAGCGAGGTTAACAGCGCGTCCTGCTCCGGCTCTTCAATACCTTCGGCGATCACTCTCAGATTAAGGTTATCCGCAAGCGCGATGATCGATTTCGTAATCGCCTGATCATCGCAATCATTAACAATATCGCGAATAAAGGTGCGATCAATTTTTAATGAATCGGCGGGCAGATGTTTCAGATAGCTCAGACTGGAATAACCGGTTCCAAAATCATCAATACTGACAGAGACCCCTAACTGGCGTATTCCACACAAGACACTGATGGCGGCTTTGACGTCATTCATGATCATGCTTTCAGTAATTTCGAAATCAATTTTAGAACTATCAATACCCGACTGTTGCAGCATCTTTTCGATATCGCTGACAAAATTCACCTGCTGCAACTGTCTGGCGGATAGGTTTATCGCCATGTTACTTAACCATGGAAACAACGCTGTCCACGCCTTCATCTGCCTCAGGGCTTCTTCAATCACCCACTCGCCAATTTCAATAATCAGACCCGATTCTTCCGCCAGCGGAATAAACTCGATTGGCGATACAATACCAAGATCCGGATGCTGCCAGCGGATCAGGGCTTCCATACCGTAGATCTTTTTAGTGGTCAGATTCACCTTAGGCTGGTAATAGAGAATAAACTGCTGTTCTTCAATCGCTTTACGCAGTGCATCCTCAAGCTGCAGCTTACGCACGACGGTGTCATGAATCTTTCTGGTATAAAACTGAAACGCGTTACGCCCCATATTTTTTGACAGGTACATCGCCGTATCAGCATTTTGAATTAACGTTTCAGGATCGTCAGAATCATCCGGACAGATACTGATGCCAATACTGCTGGTAACACTCAGGTCATAGCCATCAATGATGTAGGGCTGCTTGATAACAAAGAGGATTTTTTCAGCCACATTGGATACGTCGCGTATATGTTGAAAGTCAGACAGCAGAACGACGAATTCATCGCCACCAAAACGCGCGACGGTATCCTCTTCCCGCAACTGAAATGCGATACGTTCGGCCACTTTTTGTAACAGTTTATCGCCAATCGAGTGCCCCAGTGAATCGTTGATTGTTTTAAACTGATCCAGGTCGAGAAACAAAACCGCCGCTTTGGTTTTATTCCGCCGACTGTAAGTGATGATCTGCTCCAGACGGTCATCCAGCAAACTGCGGTTTGGCAAACCGGTTAACTCGTCATGGGTGGCCATATACGCCAGGCGATTGGTTTCCCGGTCGAGATCCTCATTCATCACATCGATTGCCTGCGCCAGTTCCGTCAGTTCGTTACTTCCCCAGCTCGATATGGGTTCCGGCTTCAGCCCGATTGAGAAAAGACGGGTGCGTTCAACCAGCCGTTCAACCGGCCGGGAGATAATTCTGCGTACCGCGACATTGATCAGAATGCTCACCGCAACCACAATCATGACTAAAAAAAGCACGACAAAGGTGAGACTCTCCACCAGGGGCTTTAAAATACCATCCATCGGAATCAAATGCAGATAGTCCCACTGCATAGGCTGTAATTTAATGCCTATCGCCTGGTAAGACTTACCCTGAATATTCACCTCCCCCATCAACGTCGCCGAACTCGTAACGGGTTCAGATAACAGTTTCAATAGCCCTGACTCGTCCTTATCAATGGTGAACGGTACCGTCTCTGATTCTAATTGCTTTTGCCAGGGACCCGCTAAGATAAAATCCCCCTCACTGTCCCTCAGGATATGCTGTTCGCCTTCAAACGTATCATTGTCAGAGCTGATCAACCGGAAGAGCATTTTTAAATGAACATCCTGACCCAGTACGCCGACCCACTCCCCCCCGATATCTAATGGGTGTACAGCGCTGACAATCCAGGTTCCGGGGACCTCATCAAACAGGGGCGGTGTCCATTTTGTTTCACGCTGCGGATTTCGTTCAGGTGATGCCAGAGTCATCCAGTCGGTGCTGGTATAATCGGTGTCTGGTGTCATGCGATAGACAAAATCGGGATAAGCCAGATCATAAATGAGTTCACTACGCTGATGGTCGAGAAACCAGAGATTCTCAAACGCCTGTGAGTTGTTAACAGCCACGCCAAAAGTTTCAAATACTCTGAACATTCTGCCGTAAAAACGCTTTGTGTCTTCCTCTATCTGGTAGTCGGGAGGTAAAAACAGACCCGCCTGAGTACTGCCATCATAGTCCTCTATTCTATTTCGCCAGGCGCCATCTGCTGAACGGGCCATACGCTGTTCAAAACGTTTTATATCTTCATGATTGGTATCTCTCAGCTGCCGATTGATAAGCAGGTCTAACTTCTCAAGGTTTTTCGTCAGGACATCCAGATCAGATGCAAAATCATCAGCCACCATCTGGATAAATTTCTGATGCTGCGCCAGCTCTTTTTCTAATAGCTCTTTTTTGGCAGTTAAATAGAACGCTGATAATGCCGGTAACAGAACAACTAATGAGCTTAAAATAACAATCCAGCTCATTTTTTTGGAAACATTCATCACAAACAAAACTCAAACAAAGACTGAGTAGCCATTCTAGCCCAGCTACATAGCAATACGTGCAACTAAGCCACTCAATCTGGGGCAGAAAACTAGCCATTATTCTGATATCAACCCGTTCTCCCTGAAGACGCCAGCGTTAACTGAACATTCGGCTTAGCAGGCTTAAACCGCGGCCATTAGCGCAGCGGCAGTTCGATAGTTACCAGAATGCCCTGTGGCGGATGGTTCGCGAAGGCAAGCTGCCCCTGATAGCTGTCGATAATATCATTACAGATTGACAATCCCAGTCCGGCCCCGTCTAAGCGCTCATCAAGACGCTGGCCCCGTTGTAAAAGGTGTTCGATACTCTCCTGAGGCAACCCTTTACCATCATCAAGCACCCGGATGATGGACCGGTCAGCCGATGCCTCAATCGTTAAACACACCTTACTGACGCCGTATTTGCAGCCGTTGTCGAGCAGATTACCGATCAGTTCAAGCATATCATCACGGTCCTGCGGCAATATCAGGTCGTGGGGAAAATCCGCTTCAATCTGAATCGCCGGGTACAACTTGCCCAGAATCGTTATAAGCGGAGGCAGATCAACCGCCAGACAGGTTTGCCTCCCCGGAGACGAGACGCCCACAATACGGGCACGTTTCAATTCACGCTGAATCAGCCACTGAATATCATCCAGCAAGCGTTTAATATCGGCGCTATATTCTGCCGCAGACTCATCCTGCAGCTGCTGAAGACGTTGCAACGGGCGTTTTATTTCATGGGCCAGATTGCCCAGAGAGTTTCGGGAACGGCTGACCCGCTGTTTTAACTGTTGCAGCAACTGATCGATATCATCGGCCAGTGGCGCCAGTTCCATAGGCACACTGCTCAGATCGGGTTGTTCTTCTGCATAACGGAAAGCCTGAATTCTCTCTCTGACGGAATCCAGATAACGGAAGTTTCGGGTCAGAATCCACTGCTGCATAAACAGCAGAAAGCCGGCTCCGCTGAGTAACACCAGCAACGCCCACCAGGAATAGCGCCACTTCAGGGCATCCAGAGGCGAGCTGTCCTCGATAACGGTCAGACTGAACGCTGTATTGTTTTTACTGAAACCAAGCTGCCACACCAGCCAGTGCTGACCATTGACACCGGCCATCTCATAGCTCTTCTGCTCTCCCTTCGCCAGAGAGGCAAAGTGCGCGGAGTAATCCCACAGGGAACGACTTCTGATCTCAAGATCAGCGCCAGTGATGAAATAGTAATGCCCGGAGAGTGCACGTTGATAGACAGTACTTAAGCTTCGGGTATTCAGATCCCAGCGACCGCTGACCGGGTCCTGTTGCAGTGCAGCGATAATAGAGTCCGCATCATGCTTAAGACGTGACAGAATATATTCATGAGAGATCTGACTGACGCCCCAGTTAACCACCATCAGCAGAGCGCCCATCGTCAGGCAAAGTGCGACAATCAGACTCCGGCTCAGTTGTGTCCGGATAGATATTCGCCCTGAGGACAGATCCCTCTGATCGTTATTCACTAAGCGGTTCTCTCATCTGCTGACTATCCGATCCGATAGCCTTTTCCCCACTGGGTCTTAATAAACTCTTTACCAAAATAGTTGCGCAGGCGGTTCACATACACCTCGATGACATTACTATCCTTAATATGCTCCTCTTCATACACCTGTTCACTGAGGTAGCTTTTTGAATGAACCTTATCGGGATACATCATAAAGTGACGCAACAGTCTGAAATCCGTCGATGTTAATGCGATAATCCGGCCATCCTGAGCAATCGCCTGTTGCTCTGCCAGCAGCAGCCGGACGCCTTTCCATTCCAGCACATTATCCGCTTTACCCACGGTGCGCCTGACAACCGCCTGCAGTCGGGCGATCACCTCATCGGCATGAAACGGTTTGCCCAGATAATCATCTGCGCCCGCGTTCAGTCCATCCACCCGTTCATGCCAGGCATCACGGGCCGTTAAGATGATCACCGGAACGTGATTACCCTTTTCGCGCCAGTGGCGAAGCACCTCCAGTCCCGGAATTTCAGGTAAGCCCAGATCCAGCACCACGGCATCAAACTGTTCCTCATCACCCAGAAACTGACCATCAGTACCATTATGCGCCATCTCGACAACATACCCGGCTTTTTGCAAATTTCGCTTCAGGCTCTCAGCCTGTTCGAGATCATCTTCGACCAGCAGGATTCTCAATCCTCACGTTCCTCTTTTAATACTTTGCCGGTTACCGCATCGATATGAAACTCCCTGACTTCGCCATCCGCTCTGAGAACTTCCACTTCATAGACGATGCCATCGTCTTCCTGCTCGATCTCAAGATCGAGCAGACGGCCTTGCAGTTGTGAGCGATTCACGTCATAAATATCGACAAACGACATGATCTTACCCGCAGCGACCCACTGTCGCACCTGAGCATCGCTGATGTCATCGCCGGCAAAGGTCTGATTAATCATCCCAACGGCCATAACCAGGAATGCTAACAGTATCCTCATCAAAGTCTCCACTCTCTGCGCGTTCATGGCACGCATTACAGTTGCTGAAACTGCCTACTTCGTCATTACCACTCACCAACCGCTCAGGCACTTCATCATGCTTACGCACGAAGTAAGGCAGTTCGGTAATACGCAGTGGCGCATCACCTTTCAGTCTTTTTAACATTCCACGGCCCGGTTTACCCGCATTATCCGTCAGATAGGCACTGATCATCGCCGTAGTTTCGGCAGACAGTTCCGCATTTTCGCCAAAATGATCATCCAGCGTCGTCATTATAGTGCTCCAGCTTTCCGCTGGCAGCAAACCCGCAGGATAAGCGACATGACAGGCTCCGCACTCTTCCCGATAAACAACCGCCTCCGGCGATGTGTCAGTGCGGCCGCCATAGGTTCCCGAGGCATTGCTAACCCCTGTCAGACCCAGACCCCATGCAGCCACCAGAAAACCACCTGCCACACCGTAACGAATATATCCCGCCACTTTATTGATTCCTTTTTTCATACGTTTATTGCCCCCTGATCCAGACTAAGAAGTCGCCCTTTTCCTGCGCGGTACATTCACGCCCGAGCGTCCACTTGCAGTTTCTTAAAAACCACTTATCGATCTTCCTGCTATTGGTATACCGTTGCGGGTTGACTGACGGCGCCATCGGTTTAATCACTTTGCCGGTTTTCACGTGTTTACCCACACCAGCGGGATCGGCACCGTGACACTGAGTGCAGCTGCGGCCACCATTATCAGAATGCCATAGCGCCTGTCCGGCATCAGCGCTGAACGTTGTCGCCCCCGCAGCCCGGTATTGATCCAGCTTCTGGTCAATAACACCGGCGTTTGCGGTCAGTGCCAGGCTGGCAATCAGCCCTGCCAGCAACCACCTGTTGTTAAACATGTGTCTCTCCTTTCACCTGCCCCTCTTCCAATGCTTTAGCACGGCTGACTTTGACGCCGGTGACCATGGCGCGAATCAGATTTTCCCGATGCAGCACACTGCTGACGACCACACCCGCAAGATGAATAAACACCAGCATCAGTGTGCCGTTGGCGCAAACCTCGTGCAGATCTTTCACCAGCCCCTCATTAAATGAGGCCACAAAAGTGCCCGCCAGCGGGCCAGCACCATCAGTAGCGATCAGTGTCATCCCAAAAAAGCAGGTCAGTGCCAGCATTAACAACAGTGCAACCACCATGATGCCACCGGCCGGATTATGGCCAACATAGTGTTCCGCCTTACCCGTTAGCAGCGACTTCAGGTAACGAATAACTTTCGCTTTACCGGTAACAAAATTAGTAAAACGGGCATATTTGGGACCCACAACGCCCCAGAGCAGCCGGAATGTGATCAGGGCGCTGATACCGTAGCCCATATAGAAATGCAGCGTTTCAAAGTCGCCTTCACTCAGATAAGCAACGGTGAAAAACAGTGCCAGTGACCAGTGAAATACCCGTACCAGCGGGTCCCAGACTTTTATAACCTGTGGTGAATCTTTGCTCGACATCTCAAGCCTCCTTTTACTGTTCATAGCGATGAACACTCTCAATAGTGACCATCTTAATGAGAAGAACTTAAAAGAAGCTTAAAAAGCCTTAAGGTTTTAAAGGTTTTGTAAAAAAGCGGAAAAGGCTGTTAAAAATGAACAGTCAGGCAGCGAGACCGGTGAAATCGATCACCGATGTTGTATTTCATTATTCGCAATACTACGATGTATATATATCAATATACGCAAGATGTTTTTTTATATAGAGTAGCCCTATTAAATTTCAGCAGTGTCACCTGTATAATGTTGCGCCTGCCTGAATTTAAGCCTTGCCGGTCAGCGGTATCTGCAGGCTGTATAAAACACATTTTCAGTCACTGCCGACAAGGCGGTGACGTAATCAATCGGAACTATCAGATATGTCTAATAACTACTTCAACACGCTGCCACTGCGTGAGCAACTGGAACAACTGGGTAAATGCCGTTTCATGTCGATCGACGAGTTCAGCGATGGCGTTGAAGCACTGAAAGGCAAGAAGATGGTTGTCATCGGTTGTGGTGCACAGGGCCTGGCTCAGGGTATGAACCTGCGTGACAGCGGTTGTGATGTTTCTTACGCCCTGCGTGAAGCGGCTATCGCTGAAAAGCGTCAGTCCTGGAAAAATGCAACTGAAAACGGTTTTGTTGTCGGTACTTATGAAGAGCTGATCCCAACCGCTGACGTGGTACTGAACCTGACACCTGATAAGCAGCATACCTCTGTTGTTAACGCTGTTATGCCGCTGATGAAAGAAGGCGCTTGCCTGTCTTACTCTCACGGTTTCAACATCGTTGAAGAGGGTATGAAGATTCGTGAAGACCTGACCGTTATCATGGTTGCACCTAAGTGCCCAGGCTCTGAAGTACGTAACGAATACGTGCGTGGTTTCGGTGTTCCTACCCTGATCGCCGTTCACGAAGACAACGATCCTAAAGGCGAAGGTCTGGCACTGGCTAAAGCCTATGCTGCCGGTACCGGCGGTCACAAAGCGGGCGTGCTGATGTCCTCTTTCATCGCTGAAGTTAAATCTGACCTGATGGGTGAGCAGACTATCCTGTGCGGTATGCTGCAAACCGGCTCTCTGCTGTGCTTCGACAAGATGGTTGAAGAGGGTATCGATCCAGGTTATGCCTCTAAGCTGATTCAGTACGGCTGGGAAACCATCACCGAAGCTCTGAAATACGGCGGCGTCACCAACATGCTGGACCGTCTGTCTAACCCGGCCAAGATCAAGGCATTTGACCTGTCTGAAGAGCTGAAGCAGATCATGCGTCCGCTGTACAACAAGCATCAGGATGACATCATCGACGGTACTTTCTCCCGCACGATGATGGAAGACTGGGCGAACGATGACAAAAACCTGCTGGGATGGCGCGCAGAAACAGCTGAAACAGCCTTCGAAAAAACACCGGCTGGCGATGTTGAGATCTCCGAGCAGGAATACTTCGATAACGGTATCCTGATGGTTGCTATGGTTAAAGCGGGCGTTGAGCTGGCATTCGAAACCATGACCGCTGCAGGTATCATTGCTGATTCTGCCTACTACGAGTCACTGCATGAAACTCCGCTGATCGCTAACACCATCGCCCGTAAGAAACTGTACGAGATGAACGCAACTATCTCTGATACGGCTGAATACGGTTGCTACCTGTACAACCACGCGTGTCTGCCGCTGCTGGCTGATTTCATGAAAGACATCAAAACCGACGTTATCGGTAAAGGTCTGGACCTGGAAGATACCGGCGTCGACAACGCTCGCCTGATCGAAGTGAACACTGCCCTGCGTTCACATCCGGTTGAAGCGATCGGTACTGTACTGCGTGGCCACATGGCTGACATGAAGAAGATCGTTTAATTAATTAAGATCTTACTTCCAGAAAGGGCTGGGCTTAATCGCCCGGCCTTTTTTTATGTTCAAACACTATTGATGCTGATTCTGGATACTTATGAATATTCGCCTCGACAACCTCACGGTAAACTTCGATGATCGCTTTCAACTGGATGAGATCAACTGGCAACTGGACGACACCCAGCATTGGGTGATTACCGGTGCCAACGGTTCAGGAAAATCAGCATTAGCTGCCGTGCTGGCAGGCGCTGGGGATAATCTGAGCGGAACGATCGAAGGGCTCCCGGCTAATGTTGGACTGGTGTCCTTTGAAGCCCAGGCAGAACTGATTGAGCGTGAACGCAAGAAAGATGACGCCGATATTATGGATGTTATCTCTGAAGGTACTCCCGTGCATGAGATTCTCAGCGAGGGCGGCCGCAACCCGGAACTGACACGTCAGCTGGTTGAGATGTTTAAGCTGGACTCGCTACTGGACCGTGCCTTCCGCAAACTCTCCACTGGCGAATCCCGCAAAGTGATGCTGATCCGGGCACTGGCCAGCGAGCCTGAGCTGCTGGTGCTGGACGAGCCCTTCGATGGTCTGGATGCTTACACGCTGAAGATGTTGCAGCAGTATCTTGCTGGCCTGGTGGAGAGCGTACCGATGGTGCTGGTGCTGAACCGCTTCGATGAGTTTCCTGACTTTATCACCCATATCGCCTATGTGGATCATGGCCGTTTGCAACATCAGATCGACCGTCAGGACAGCAAAGCCTACAACGAGCTGTATCAGCTGCTGCATCTGAAAACCACGGATCTTGAAGTACCGGGCGCAGACCCGGAAACCGCGATTCCGAAGCTTGATCCGACACAACCCCTGGTGCGGCTCAACAAGATCAATATCACCTACGATGGCCACCGTATTATCGATTCACTGCACTGGACCATCGAACGTAATCAGCACTGGCAACTGAGCGGCCCCAATGGCAGTGGTAAAACCGGGCTGCTGTCCCTGATTACCGGCGACCACCCTCAGTGCTATGTGAATGATATTTTCGTGTTTGGCTTTCAGCGGGGCAGCGGCGAGAGCATCTGGCAGATCAAACAGTTTATCGGTTATGTCTCCACCGCCCTGCAGTGGGAATATAAAGTGGGTACCGGTCTGCGCAATGTCATTATTTCCGGGTTCTACGACAGTATCGGTCTGTATACCAAAGCCACTGACCGGCAGAAAAAGATCGCCGATGAGTGGCTGGCCCTGCTGGGTATGTCTGACCGGGCTGATACGCCGTTCAACAAACTCTCTTATGGTGACCAACGCCTGCTACTGATCGCCCGGGCGATGGTGAAACACCCTCCCCTGCTGATTCTGGATGAACCCTGTCTGGGACTGGATGATATGAACCGTCAGCTGGTTCTGGCACTGATCGAAAAAATCTGCGCCGGTAGCGAAACCTCGGTGCTCTATGTCAACCACCACGCGGAAGACAAGATCAAAGGGATCGAGAACTATCTGCAACTGGAAAAGCGGGAGCCAGAGAACGACTAAAGAGCACAACTAAAGAGAACGGCTAAAAAGAACAACTGAAGAGCACAACTAAAGAGAACAGCTGATCGTTTTCGAGCTATCTGAAAAACAAAAAACCCTGGCAACGGCCAGGGTTTTAATAAAGTCATTTTAAAAAATACGTTTCAAAGAGTGGCTTTTAATAAGAGCACTCAGCCCTCTACACTCAACTCAACCCTCCCCTTCGTTAACAGCCACTTCCGGGCCCCGGGTGTTTTTGCGGTTACGCAGCAGATCCAGAGCAGGAGGAATAACCAGCACGATAACGGCGATAGAGATAATCGTCAGCGTCAGCGGACGCTCCCACAGGAATGCCAGACTGCCATCAGAGATCACCAGTGCACGACTCAGATTGGTCTCCATCAGGCCACCCAGAATATAACCCAGCAGCATCGGCGCCATCGGGAATTCCAGCAGTTTGAGGAAGATTGCGATCACCGTAATCACCACCATCATCTGTATATCAAAGGTATTAAAGCTGACCAGATATACCCCGGTGATGGAGAAGAACAGAATCATCGGAATCAGAATCGGCCGCGGAATCACCAGCAACTTAGAAATATAGGGGATCAGTGGCAGATTCAGAATCAGCAGCACCAGGTTGCCGAAGTACATCGAGATAATCACTGACCAGAAGACATCAGGGTTATCCAGGAATAACCGTGGCCCCGGCTGAATGCCATAAGCAATCAGCGCACCCAGCATAATGGCGGTGGTACCTGAACCAGGAATACCCAGGGTTAGCAGAGGTACAAATGAACCGGTAGATGCCGCATTGTTAGCTGACTCCGGTGCCGCCAGTCCCCGCAGCGAACCTTTACCAAACTTCAGTTTCTCTTTTGCCGACGCCAGGTTACGTTCCAGACCGTAGGCCAGAAAAGAGGCAATCGTCGCGCCCGCACCCGGTAACACGCCCACCAGAAAGCCAAATACAGAAGACCGGGCAATCGTCGGAGCAACCTCTTTGATCTCCTCTTTACTGAGCTTCATACTGCCCAGCTTACTCATATCAACCTGCTCTTCCTCTTCTCGATGCTCGCCTTTCAGCACCGTCATAACGACTTCCGTCAGGGCAAAGGTCGCCATTGCCAGCAACAGGAAGCTAATGCCATCGATCAGATCGATACTGCCAAAGGTAAAGCGGGTCGCGCCAGACGTAGTATCAGTTCCCACGGTGGCGATCATCAGGCCAAACACGGTCATGATCAGTGCTTTAAGTACCTGACCTTTACCTGAAAACGCTGCAACCGCGGTCAGGCCCAGAACCATCAGCGCAAAATAATCGGTCGACTGAAAACTGAGGGACACTTTCGCCAGTGCGGGAGCGGCAAACAACAAAGCCAGTGCACCAACCGTACCACCGGTAAACGATGAGTAGGCAGCCAGTGCCAACGCCTTACCGGCCTGGTTTTTCTGAGCCAGAGGATAACCATCAAAGGCCGTGACGACAGTACTGGCGCAACCCGGAGCGTTGATAAGAATGGAAGAGGTAGACCCACCGAAGACTGCGCCATAATAAACACCGGCCATCAGGATAATTCCTGAAGAGGGATCAAGCCCGTAAGTGATAGGGATCATCAGCGCTACCGCTGAAATAGGCCCCAGACCCGGCAACATGCCGATAAACGTACCGGCAAAACAGCCAACCACAACCATTAAAAGGTTAAAGGGCATAATCGCAGTGGATAGCCCGGTAAAAATTCCGTCTAACATCGCCTCAGCCTCCGAAGACTTGCATATAAAGCTGACCGGGTGCCAGATAAATATCCAGCAGCTTAGCTAATATGAACCAGATACCCACCGCGAAAGGGACTGAAACCATCAGCAGTCTTTTTATATTTCGCTCACCCAGCAACCAGAAGCCCCCCATCAGAAAAAACAGGGTCGCCAGCATAAAGCCGGTCCACTCAAGTGCCAGCCCAAAAATAACGATAAGACCCAGTAGTTTTGCTACCAGGGCAAAGTCATAACCGTTGAGACTCAGTCGTTTGCTGGCGTCGCGTTTTGCAGTAATTAGCAAGGCCAGCGACAAAACCGCACCCACAATCGCCAGGGTGTGGGGCACCGTACGTGCGGTGAAGGGTTCAAACTCGTCCCCCGGCAACATCTGTATATTCCCGGCGTAATAGCCATAAAGCAGGGACAGACAGAGAAACACCAGGCCGCCGATGTGATCTTTAGTCATAATCATGAAACACTCCCGGACAGAGAAAACCTGTCGGATAAACCAAAAAGCTCCGGGTCAGAGACTCAACTTATATAACGCTCTGTAAAAAGACCCGGAGAAAAGCTAAACAACAACCCGCCTTCTTCAGTCAGTAAAAGAATAACGGCGGATGAATCGGGCTATAGTCCGTTGGTATTTCCCATAGCCAGATTCAAACACATCAGAGAATCAGGCTTACTTAAGGAAACCCAGTTCGCGCATCAGATCGCCGACCTCTTTTTCCTGCTGCTCCAGGAATGCCACAAACTGATCATCAGGCTTAAAGATCTCTACCCAGCCGTTACGGGCACGCACGGTTTCCCACTCTTCAGTGTCATACATCTTCTGCAGGGTAGACACAAACTCGGCTTTCTCGGCATCGCTGATACCCGGAGCGGCAAAGAAACCACGCCAGTTAACAAAGGTGGCGTCATAACCCAGCTCTTTCAGTGTCGGGACTTCAGGCGCGGCTTCATTCCGCTCATCACCGGTCATTACCAGAATACGAACTTCGCCCGCGTCGGCCAGTGCCAGGGCTTCGCTGAAACCGGTAGACAGAATAGAGGTTTCGCCTGACAGCAAACCCGCCATCGCCTTACCACCGGCGTCATAAGCAACATAACGAACCTGACGGGCATCGCCACCAGCGGCTTTAAAGGCCATTGCCGCCACCAGATGGTCCATACTGCCCCGGGCAGAACCGCCACCAATCTTAATCGAACGGGGGTTCTCGCTGAATTCAGCAACCACATCTTTAAAGCTGTTGTACTTCGAATCTTTCTTCACCACGAAGGCACCAAAATCACCAATCGTCGCGGCAACCGGCGTCAGATCACGGAAAGACTGAGGGAATACTTTCGACAATGAACGAATCACGATGGGGGTTGAATTAACCATCAGTGTATCGCGATTCTGATCCGCTGTTTCAATCAGGTGAGCGATCGCTTTACCACCGCCACCACCGGACAAGTTTTCATAGGAAATACTGTCAACCAGGCCCGCCTTACTCAGCGCTTCACCGGTGCCACGTGCGGTACTATCCCAGCCACCACCAGCACCACCCGGAATCAGAAAATGTATACTTTCCTGTGCCATTGCATTAACCGATGCGCCCGCAGCCAAACATGTTGTCAACATCGCCGCCAGCAGTGTTTTTTTATTAACAGCTTTATAAAACATTCAGAAACCCTCTGCTTTAAATCGTTCGTTCTTATTTGTTATAAGCACATTAATTTTCGCGTCGCTGTTAATAAAGCTTCTGAATTTAAAGAGTTTTTAATGCATTAAATTTATTTTGTTCATAAAGTTTACGGGCCAATCTGAAATAGATTGATTAATATCGTCACAAGCGCTGATTGCAATACCAATAGCATCACCAACCTCTATTAGAATTGAGTGCCATCATCACCATGAAACTTCGCCAGTTAAAGCTTAAACAGCGAATGATCCTGATACTCGGCATAATGGCCCTGATACAAACAGGTTTCATCGGCTTGTTTGCACTGCACTACCTGGAACGTTCGCTGGATGAACAGATCGGTCAGCGAGCGCTTGATGTCGCAAAAACGATTGCAGCCATGCCCAACGTTATTAAAGCCGTCGAAGAGAAAGATGGTCACTATCTTCAGCCTCTGAGCCTTTCACTGGCGGAAACAACCCGGGCACGCTTTGTCGTGATTGGCGACAACAACGGTATCCGTCTTGCCCATCCCATGGTGGAAAAAATTGGCTACTCTATGGCGGATGATGATGGCGATACCGGCGATACGGCACTGATTGAAGGACATGGCTATATTGCTAAAGCGGTGGGTTCATTAGGCTGGTCGATGCGCGGAAAAGCACCGGTCATCACCGCCGATGGAACCATTGTCGGATTAATCTCGGTGGGCTACGGGCTGCAGCGGGTCAGTGAGATAATCAATCGCTACCGACTCACACTGATTCTCGTTATTCTGGGTTCATTCATTGTCAGCGCAGTCATCGCCGTCTGGTTTGCCAATCACTTTAAAAAAGCGATATTTGGCCTGGAACCCGAACAGATCGCGCGATTGTTTGATGAACAGCGTGCCACCCTGGAATCCGTTCGCGAAGGTATTATCGCCATCAACAACGCCAGTGAAATCACCACGATAAACCAGACCGCTATCGAAACACTGGGACTCCCTAAAGACTGTCAGCTGATCGGCCGTAAAGTCGATGATGTTCTGCCCGACAGTTCCATGCTTGAAATACTGGAAACAGGTGAACCTCAGTTTGATCGCGAGGTCTGGCGTGGAGATCATTGTATTATCGCTAACCGGCTGCCGCTAAAACAGGGCGATACCGTGACCGGTGCCGTCTCCAGCTTCCGCCGCAAGGATGAACTGGATATGGTTAGTCAGCAACTGACCCGGATTCAGCAGTATGCCGATACGCTGCGCAGTCAGTCCCACGAGTATTCCAACAAACTGCACACCATCGCCGGACTGATACAGATAGGTGCAACCGATCAGGCTCTACAGCTTATCGGTCAGGAAACAGAGAGCCATCAGGAACTGATTAAACTCCTGATGAAAGCGGTACCCGATCCGGTACTGGCGGGATGTTTACTGGGCAAATATAACCGTGCCCGGGAGATGGGACTGTCACTCGTTATCGACCCGGAAAGCGAGATGACCAGCCTGCCAGCTAAGCTTCCCCGCGAGCAACTGGTGAGCATCCTCGGTAATCTGATTGATAATGCCCTGGAAGCAACGCTGAACGCTCAGGGCAGCGATGGCAAAGTTTATCTGTCGATGACGGATCTGGGTAACGATCTGATTTTTGAAATTGAGGATCAGGGCCCTGGCATCCCTCCTGAACAGCAGGATAAAATCTTCGAAAAAGGCTTCAGCAGCAAGCGTAATGATGGCCACGGCTTCGGTCTGCATCTGGTAAAAAACCTGCTGGATAAACTCAGTGGTACGATAACAATAGAGTGCGGCAGCGATGGCGGTAGCCGCTTTACGGTCTATATTCCTAAAAATAAAAAATAGAACGGATAAATAACAGATGATTAAAGTGATTATCGCTGAAGATGACCCGCAGATTGCAGAGATTCAGCGACGTTTTCTCGAACGGATCGATGGGTTTGAACTGATCGGTATCGCCCACCGGTTATCTGAAGCAGAAGATCTGATAGAGATCATGCAACCGGACCTCCTGTTACTGGATATCCAGTTTCCCTCCGGTACCGGTTTTGATCTGTTGCGAAAAATCCGCGCAGGCAACAGTGCTATCGATGTCATCATGATCACCGCAGCCAAAGAGGTCGATACCCTTCGCGAAGCGCTTCATGGCGGTGTGTTCGACTACATTCTTAAGCCTCTGGTATTTGAAAGGCTGCAGGAGACCCTGCACAACTACCAGCTGCATCTGGAAAAAATGCGTACCCTGGAAACCCTCGCCCAGAGCGATGTAGACCGGGTGCTTCCCCGCAGTATAACCACGTCAGACACTCCGGTTCAGGACACCACCCGCCTGCCAAAAGGGATCGATGCGATCACGCTGGAAAATATACATAAGGTATTCAGCCAGCGAAATGATGCCCTTAACGCGGAAGAGGTTGGAAAAATCATCGGCGCGAGTCGCACCACCGCCCGGCGCTATCTGGAATATCTGGTGAGTTGTGCCGAACTCTCAGCCGAGGTGAGTTATGGCACGGTTGGCCGCCCCGAAAGGCGATATCAGAAAGTGATTCGTGATTAAACCCAGGGCAGGTGCGAACAACTCACTTGTCCCCTGGTTAAACGCAAAAACGTCGTCAGAAACAATCTTCACAACGACAAATGCGCTATATTACCGTTTTAGATATCGATAGGGTCACTGCTTTGCTTGCACGATTCATTGGGCCTCTGTTAGACAAACTGCTGTTCGGGGTTACGCTGTTGCTTGCGTTACAGGTGCCACAACTGGCAGATCACTATCAGCAGTTTCTCTCCGGCTGGCTGGCATCAACGCAATGGCAGGTAGAAGGTTATGCGGCAACCGCTAAAAAGTATGGCTATCCCAATACCAGATTAATGATTGAACAACATCGGCGTAACAGTGAAGCCAGTGTCAGAGCCGATGCAGAACAAAAATGGCAAACCCTCGAAATCTATAAAGAGCTGCAACAGGCAACGACTCTTTTCCGCGAAGGAAACCTGTTAAGTAAATCGATCTACATGTTTACCCCTTCCCATTTCGGTTACCTCGAAAAAACACTGGAAAACTTCAAACCGGGGATTCCACTGACACTCGAAGGGATCAGCTTTGGCGTGATTGCCGGCCTGCTGCTGAACCTTTTTATTTCGCTGCCACTGATATTTGTGACTAAAAAAGTCAGAGGTTTATTCAGGCCAGAAAGATCACAACATCTGAATACCTGAACAGATCAATAGCGTTTCAGTATGAAGTCAATATCTTTCCAATCGTGTAAACGCAGCAAAACCATTCACAAAATAATTTAAAAACAAACAGTTATCATCAACCGTCAGCTTTGTATTTTGTGATACATCAGGCAGAATATGAAAGATTCAACGGTAGGCTTATGTCAATAGTCATGAGCTGCAATTGCTCTGAATGAGCAGCCTGACCTTATCGCCCAGTGCAACTGCAGCTGATCCTGCGGTTTTTGGCCGGATCATCAGCGCAAGCATACTGCTATGGCTGATTGACAGGAAAATAAGTTCAGGCGGCATCAGGCGCGTAATGTATATCTGGCGGAGACCCAGCCCCTTGTTAATTGATCTCCAACCGCATTTTAATTAATATATTAACTATAAAGAGGAGAGCAAAATGAGCATCAAACTGTCTGTTGTTGATCAATCCCCCGTGCACGGTTCCCACCCTGCGATAGAAGCCCCGCAGCTGACGGTCGAACTGGCAAAAATCTGCGATGAACTGGGTTACTATCGCTACTGGGTTGCTGAACACCACGATAGTATCCATTTTGCTAACCCCTGCCCTGAAATCATGGCTACTCACATCGCCAGCGTCACCAAAAATATCCGTGTCGGCAGTGGCGGCGTCATGCTCAGTCACTACAGCCCGCTAAAAGTCGCCGAAGCCTTCAAAATGATGGAAACCCTGTTCCCCGGCCGCATCGATCTGGGTATTGGCCGGGCACCCGGCGGCACCGGCCTGACGTCTCAGGCTCTGGCTTTTCCCCATCAGCCCCATCATGGTGATCTGTATGCACAACAGGCGCAGTTATTAAAAGGCTTTATCGAAGGCAATCTGCCAGAAAATAACGCTTTCAGCCAGATACATGTGATGCCCGACAGCAGCCCCCAGCCAGAGCTATGGATGCTGGGGTCCAGTGGCGGCAGCGCAGGTCTTGCCGGTTATCTGGGCTATAACATCGCCCTGGCCCGTTTTATCGACCCGGACAACTGCCACCCGTCCATCTTCACCGAGTATCTGGAACAGTGGAAACGGGCAGAGCACCCGGGAACGCCTAACCGCATGCTGGCCATCGCCTGTATCTGTGCCGACACCGAAGAGGAAGCTAAACTCCGTGCAGGTACAGCGGTCTATCGTAAACTGGCCGCCCAACTGGGGCTTCGTGAAGCCTTTCTCACACCTGCAGAAGTACAGGACCGTTACCAGGGTTTCTCTGCTTCCCAACAAGCCCAGTATGACCATATCCTCAGTGGCTATACCGTTGGCACACCGGAACAATGTGCTGATGAAATTACCCAACTGGCCACAGCTTTCAACTGTGACGAAGTATCAACAGTGGCGGTCACCCATAGCCAGGCGGACCGGATCGATAGCTACACACAACTGATCAAAGGCTTTTAGTCCAGTTGATAGTCAGCTTGTTAGCAGGGGGAGTTGCTGCCACTCAATCCCCCCTGTCTCTGCTGCAAACCCACTAATACCCGACACTGCGCCAAACAGCCGTCCGCTCATGGCATCCTTAGCCGTTATCCATACTGACGGATGACGAAAACCCAAAATGGGTAACATCAATTGTATTCTGCTTGTTAAAGCAGAACCCTTTTGCCATCATTCAATTGTCAGTCGGGTTCAATAAATCTGCTTTGCGAACTCCGTCATCGTCCCCCCCGGCTATGCTGGATCTAACATTGAGCCCGGCTGACATTACCTCACAAAAACCGTTGCCAGACGTCACTACGTGACTTGCTGGTGGTTAGACGCGACTGCGTCGCTTGCTAGAAAAATCCTCAACCTAGCTCATGGTTCGAACGCCGGTTCCCGGCTTGCTTGTTACTTTTTCAGCGAGTATCCAAAAGTTGCCTCAACCGCAGAACATCATTTTCTTGCCGTAAATGCGCAATTTCATCCAAGTAAAATACTCGGCTATATCCTAGAATGACGCTTAGTCAGTAACGTCTAAATCCTGCAGACGGTGAGTGAAGATGAAGTTCGAAAACCAGTTTCAGTTTGTCAAAAGCCAGCACCTTGATCAGGTGACAGCATTACAGGCGACTATGCATGATTTCTCCTATGGCAAACACGCCCATGAGGAGTATTCATTTGGCGTAACGCAGGCAGGCCGACAGGACTTTTTCTCCAACGGTGAGTTTCATAAAAGCCACCCGGGTAACATTATTGTATTCAATCCGGGGCAGTTTCATGATGGTCAATCGGGTGACGACAACGCCCTACAGTACCGGATGATCTATATTCACCCCCACCAGTTAGAACCGATGCTGGGCAGCGCCGGGGTTAAACAGTGCCAGGATTATCAGATTAAAGACACCCTGCTGGATGACCCTCAGCTACGACACTATATTCTCAATATAGCCGCCCATATTGAGAATAATGCCAACGATAAATTGCAGTTAGAAAATCTGCTCTATCAGATGGCAGAACGAATTGCCCGGCGATATGGAGACCTGCTGCCAGCGCGTAAAACGAACAAAAATGACACTCTGCTATTAAAGGCACAACACTATATTCATGAGAATATTGGCACAGATATCACCCTCGATGAGATCAGCAATCAGGTCAGCCTGTCAAAATATCACTTCATCCGCATGTTCCGGCAGCAGTTTGGCATTACGCCCCACCAGTACATTCTGAACTGCCGGATAAACCGCGTCAGACAGGCTTTAGAGACCGGCTCCATGCTGGAAGATATCGTCTTTGACTTTGGATTCAGTGATCTGAGCCATCTTAACAGGCGCTTTAAGCCGGTGTTTGGTATGACCCCGCATCAATATCAGAAGCACTTTCTTATCTCTTAGACAGAGATAGCGGGCCTCCCCGCAACATTAATTCCAGTCACTTTACTTTTTCAGGATAGCCATCATGGTTGAGATCCTCCTGTATGCCTTTGGCGTAATGTACACCCCCGGCCCGGCAAACCTGCTCAGTCTGAATGCCGGTATCAACGGTGAAATCAGCACTACTCTGCGCTTCTGTCTGGGCGTCGCCTGTGCCATGCTGATACTGTTTCTGCTTTTTGGTTATACCGGCGCCTGGCTGATCACCCCTGATTCTCAGCTCGTTATAGGTCTGCTGGGGAGTGGTTATATCGCCTATCTGGCCTATAAAATCACCCGAAGTAGTCAACATATCAGCGATGAGATCAGCGCTGATAAGGTTCAGCCCGGCACCAGAAGAGCTGGATTCCGTTCAGGCCTCATGCTGCAGTTACTCAATCCTAAAGCCTTTATCGCCATCTTACCTATCGTCACCATACAGTTTCCAGCCGCGCATATTTCCGGTATAGCTATCTTTTTCTGGTCATTACTGCTGGCGGGGTTAGCCTTTGGCGCACCGGGTAGCTACCTGTTCATGGGAGTACGACTGAGTAAACTGATCAGCCAGCCCCGCTATTTCCGCTGGCTCAACAACGCGATGGCGTTACTACTACTCTATGTCGCCATAGAGCTCGCGTTAACTCAGCTGGCAGGCGTCACAGCTTAAAAAGCGGTCGCCAAACGTCACTTCGTGACTTGCTAGTGGTTAGACGCGACTGCGTCGCTTGTTAGGAGAAGCAGCGATGTGGCTCGTGGTTCGGACGATAACAGCCGTGGCTCGTGGCTCGAACGCCGGTTCCCGGCTTGCTCGTCGCTCGCAACCCCTTCTTAACAACCAGCATGATGGAGCAGGTTTCTGTGCTATTAAGCAGATCTGGTAAAATAGATCCACTCACCCCTCTTTGACTCAGAAAATCCCAAACTGGGTAATAACCTTATAATTTATATTGAGAATGGCTGCGGTTTTTGACACTATCAAAACAGATGGAAACCCGTGGCAACGCCACACAACCGATCACATGATTTAAGTATTTTCAGCGGACGAGAATGGAGTCGCTTTCTCTTAGCTTTTTCTGAATGGCAACATCAGAAACCGTTCCCATCTAAGGGACAATGAATCTTTCACCACACAGATTGAATAACCTGTCTGTCAGATCACCTTACCGTTACGGCAGTAACCATGACCGACAGCAGAGTCAATCAGGACAATAACCATCGTAAGGACACACAAATGCGTTATTTATTAGCACTGACTATCATGCTTTTCTCAACCCTTCTGCTTGCTGATTCTGACCAGGATCTGGAAAACTATTTTACTAACATTGAATCCGAAATAGTTTACGGCCCTGGTACTGTTCTTATTGAGGACGCTGCCACATTTCAGCTTGCATATGGCCAGGCCTTTCTTAACAAAAAACATATAGAAGATATCTCCCGTCTTATGGGAACCGAGCCTGAAAAGAACGTCGCTGGCTGGATAATACCGGGGACGCCCGACGAGACAAGCACCGAGAGCGGCTGGGACGTCATTAAAGTCGAATATGCAGATAGTGGTCATATATCAGACGATGTTGACTGGGACTATGATCGCATCATGAAATATCTTACAGACGATCAGTCAGAACGGGGAAATGAAGTGCTGGGCTGGGTTGAAAAACCCAACTACTCGCAAGCCAGCCACAATCTCAGCTGGTCTTTCAACATCAATACATTTGAAGATGAAAACTACGATGTATACCAGAATATAGTCTTGGGTCGGTCCGACATCATGGGGTTTTCAATTATTGCACCTTCGATCAATCGCAGTAACAATCTGGTCATGATTCACAACCTGTTAGATTCCGCCAGTTTTAACCCACGCCATCAGTATGACGATTACCAGGCAGGTATCGATAAGGACTCTACCCTGGGGTTAGCCGCTTTAGTCGGCGGTGTCGCAGCGAAGAAGCTGGGGTTATTTGCAGTCATCCTCGCGCTCCTTGCCAAATTCGGCAAGTTTATCGCACTGGCTATTGGCGGCCTCGCCGTTCTGCTAAAACTTAAAAAGAAGAATACCTGAGTTAGCAGTACAATCTGTCAGCCATTGTCTGTGCAACCAAGTGACACTGCCCCCTATAAATTAATCGAGGTAAAAAATATGGAAGTCGATGTATTTGACAGAAGAGATACCACCGACATCATTATCAGCACAGCCGCTTATAATCTCATCATCGGTTTAACACTGTGCTGGGGCTTTGCAATTAACTGGCTGATGGTCACCAATATTGATCCCCAGTCGATCGCCAGCATCAACCCCTGGGTATTCTTTATCGGCTATTTCGCCTCATGCTTCTTCGGCATCTATCTATTCAAAAGTTCCAATAACCCCCTGGTCAGCTTTATCGGCTACAACTTTGTCGTCGTGCCCTTTGGTCTGATTATCAATATGGTGGTCAGCCGTTATGATTCAACGATTGTCTCCGAAGCGATCAGACTCACCGGCCTGGTAACCATCGGCATGATGTGCTTAGGCTCACTATTTCCCGCTTTTTTCAAAAAGATTGTCGGTGCCCTCACCATCGCCCTGCTGCTGGTGATCGTGGTCGAACTCGTTGAGGTATTTATTTTTGGAATACACCACGGCATTATCGACTGGATCGTCGTACTGATCTTCTGCGGTTACATCGGTTATGACTGGGGCCGGGCCAACCAGATTCCCAAAACCGTCGACAATGCCATCGACAGCGCCGCAGCCCTGTACATGGACATCATCAACCTGTTCCTGCGGATTCTGCGCATATTGGGAAGGAAGTAAGAGCAGACGCTAAAAGAGCAGTGGCTAGATGTCACTGCGTGACTTGCTAGTGGTTGTTAGGAAAAGCAGCGGCGTAGCTCATAGTTCGGATGATAAGAGCCGCGGCTCGTTGTTCGAACGCCGGTTCCCGGCTTGCTCGTCGCTCGCAAAGCCTTCTTAACGACAAGAGTGATGGTGCACGATGAAGAGGGCTTGGTGAAATTAATGACTATATGCGTTCCCACGCAGGAGCGTGGGAACGAGATAAACTAGAATGCTTAAGATCAGTGCGATGCGCTTTGGTTGAAGGTTCAAATTAGAAGGCACGGTCTTTTTCTATATAACGCCGCCAGCATGCGCGACTACGAAATGGAGGCGAAGCCGCAATGTAGTAGACGTCGCGGAGCCTGGCTTGGTTATACATTATTAGTCCGTACCAGCAACTTGAGTGTTTCATCAAATATAGCCTCCACATGAGCCCGATTTTCTAGATTTTCGGGCAACGAATCCCTGTCACTCTCTACTCCATTGATCATTTCTTGTATTGTTCCAGGCTCTTGGTTTTCAATTCGCTGAAGAAGCCCTGTAATAAGATATAATGCGGCATCGGCTTTAGGATTATTCATTTCTTAGCACCCTTTTCTCAATGCGTATAACGTACGCAACAGCCGGGAGTGTAGCTAGTCGGCTGTTTGTGCTTGTTACATCCGACTAGCACGGAACCACCGAAAACGCCGAACCAACAGCGTTTGCTATACCATTTACTATTTCGCATGTGACCCTAGCTTTATTGAAGGTTATATCGATCAGGAACCCAAATATTACCGCGATATAGAGTAGATACCCAAACCCCATGTAATCGTTGTATAAAATGGTATAAAACCAGTCTTGACCAAAGATATATATACCTGAAGCTACTATTGTAGCTACGACTAGCAGTAGACCAGGAAGAAATAAATGCTGTACTGCCTCTGGCTTTAAAAATGATATTGCGACCAAAATAAAGAACATTGCCAAATTTGAGCCAAGAAATATTCTAAGATCGACCTTGAGGTTGCCCAGAATTTCGAGATATTTCCCTTTTACGACATCACTTAACGTGTGCTCAGCAATTTGTATGCGCTTGATTCTATCCATGTAACCTGTAGCTATAGATTGAGTCAAAGCCTTCTTTTTCTCGCAATCATAACCACACATGGCCGCAACTATGCTTGCAATTTTTTCAGGTAGATCATTATCTAAATCGGCCTGTATTTTATCTTTCTCAAGACCCAGTCTTCCTGCAATATTTAAAGCGGCCTCTGTTACAGACGATCCCTTTAATGCTTCCTGCTTGACACGGACTTCCTTCTCAATCTGACTTTTCACGAAACCTTTGGCAGAATCTTCTACCTTCTCAGGTGATGCGAATGTCACAGAAAATAGTATGCCAAACAGCAATACTCCGAATATGCCAACTAACTTCAATGTTGTACTCATAGCTTCCTTAGCATGTAACGCTTGCATAACCGGCGGCGATGCGTGGTGAAAAATGGTGTTATCGTGAACGAAAGTGAGCACACCATTTTTTGCCGCGTAGCACCGTCCAGCGCAGGCCGAAGGCTGGAACGAGGGCTAATGCATTTGCTATATGCATTGCGTCGGTAGAATTACTAAACCCGCAATGCTCGAAAGAAATACTATTACTCCGATAAATAGCAGCAAAGTTAAAGCTCCTTAGTAACTGATATTGCCACATAATGATCTTCACAAACACCGTCTTCCGCGTACCAACTTACGTAAAGACTGAAATCTCTTTTTACGGCATATAGCGGCTCTCTATCTCGGCTACTACACGTTCGTATGTATGTTATAAACGATTTTAAGTTACCTTCATATAGAGCTGATTGACGTCCGTTTTCGTGGAAAATATAACAATCATCAAATAGATTTTCATCGAGATCATCAATGTTAATCCATTCACTACGAACAATTAAATTATTCCAAATCGGTCCGTGTGTCTGAGTGTTTCGCCGGTCAAATGGAACACGAAACTTCACTACAAAATCTTTTTGAAATTTCCTGCATTCATGTTCTGTGAGTCTATTTTCAAATTTCATTGCTAAGCCAGCTCCACATAACACCCCAATTAGCCGTCCCGCGCGATTATTGAGGCCTGTTTTTTAGGCCGATGCGTGCTGGGTTGGCTAGATTCGGTTGTTATGTGTTTGATTAAAAGAACCATTTTATTACCGAAATAAGGCCAACAACCATGAGGCAGAAAGCGATAAATAATACTGTGGCCAAAATTGTATTGGCGTAACGAGAAGAACGTGAATCCTCTGGCTTTTTGAACCATGATGCGTCAAGCACTTTGACACCAACGTAATCTCCTAGATCACTCCCAAAATATTCTCCATTTTCGATTGCTTTTTCACAAGCCGCCTTTAGGTTACGAATACCTTCTTCATTACCGACGATGCAATCTTCATGGTCCGCCCATTCGGAGCCATCTCTTATTTCTGCTTTATCTTCTTTCATGCATTTAATTCATACGTACAGTGGTATTCCCCACATAACGCTTTTGTTTAGCGGCAACTGCGGAGCGGAGCGTAGTAGGCGTGCGGTGTAGGGCCGTCAGGCCCGGAACGCACTATAACAATTGGTTATATTTTGTTTCGGTTGGGTCTAAAGATCACATACCCCAAAAGACAAAACTACCGGAAAGTATTGCGCCAGCAAACAACATTACAAGTGCTACACCCACGACCTCTCCCGGACCACCATCTTCGCTAAACCAGCCAGCCTGATAAATCACGAAACTAACTATGGGACTGAGGCCTAACAAGCTTGAAAGCACGCCCACAAAATAGCCCAAGTACCTGTTTAGCCGCAAGAAAAGCAGGGACACCCCGAGAACGCCAAGGCCCAGTAATACCAAGACACCAATTATTATGGATAGATACACACAATCTTCCCTGAAATATAACGTCAACATAACCGGCGCGAGGCACGAGCGTCCGGCGCCGAAAGCGCGAAGTTTATGTTTTTGTTATGCATTTTTGTAAAAATGTTCATTCTGTATGACTGTACAGCCATGATCATTGAACAATTCAGAACAGCATACAAGCTTTGAATATGAATCAAAATCATCCAAAAAAACTCGGCTGTTGGCTAATACATTTTGTTTCGGATTGAATAAAAGCGAGTCAAACCCGTCATCTCCCATGATGAAACCTAGATCCATACGATGGATTTTTTGATCTACCAAAGGAACTTCTCTTCCCTCATAGATCCTATCTTCCTCTGTGATTTCAAGATAACAGCGCAAACGAGTTTGATAGATTCTCGCTGACACTAACTCCTCTCTTATCATATTAGGATAATATTTCTTCAACCTTCCCAATATCTCGACAGCTTCGTAACGTTGAAAACGCTCACTTACGCCGTTTGAATAGCTTTCATGTTTTAAGATCTGCTCGTATGCCAATGTTGATAGCATTTCGATAGTTGAGTTTAATTCAACTTTAAAGAACTCCCTTTTACCATTAACTCTATTAGATCGCAGACGGTCGTGCATAGAGCTCTCAAGGCTCTTTGTATCTGGTGAGAATACCTCATACTCTACGGTGTATTCCGTAGGCACTCCTGTAGGAGAAGATAACTCCCTGGCACGCTCCTCTGGGCTTCTCGATGTAAGGCCAATCTTTAGCAATCCAGGCATGCACTCGTTGGACAAAATATAAACGTAGCCTGAGTTCATGTACAAAATATCCGTTTATGCATAACGGCGCGAGCTTGCGAGCGTCCGGCGACCATAGGGAGCGAATTTAATGGCCTTGTATGGTTAATTCCGTTCCATTTCAGGGTAAATTGGAGGCCCACCCTCAACGGCCATTGAGGGTCTTTATGCAGTAGCTCGATGATTGGCCGGCTCCTCATACGAGAGACCGATAACAAGTGGGTAGCGCTGCATAACTCCGAAGCAATAACTCGAACAGTCATTGGGGCCTCGAGCCCGCATAGCAAGGCAGAGTCAGCTTATTATGATGAATACGAAAAGTCACATTGAAATCAACGTCGGTGTTGATGTCGGTAAATCGAAACTTGATATAGTCCTTCATCCATTAGATCTCCATTTCTCAATACCCAACGATGATGAACATATTCAAAAGATCGTCCAGGTTCTTAAAACTCATCAGGTTAAACGTATCGTAACCGAAGCTACCGGGCGTTACGAGCACGCTTTTGTCTTTGCCTGCGACAAAGCAGATCTTCCTGTTGTGGTGGTCAATCCCACTAATATCCGACGCTACGCTCAAGCCATCGGCGTACTGGCTAAAACCGATAAAATTGATGCCACAGTGATTGCGCAATTCGCCGCCACTATTCAACCTGATATCAAGCCTATACCCGACAGACAGTCCCGTATAATCAAGGATTTACTTATCCGGCGCACTCAGCTATTAGAGATGCAAACTATGGAGAAAAACCGTCTCCAGATCATGCCAAAGGAGCTGCATTCATCCATCAAAGCCTTACTTAAATCGCTACAAACTCAGATCGAAAAGCTCACTCTGAAACTCGATCAGCTTGTGGCTGAAGTCAAGCACTGGCGCATTAAAACCGAAATACTGACCAGTGTTCCCGGTGTCGGTAAAGTCCTGGCCTACACTCTGCTCAGCGAACTGCCAGAACTTGGAAAACTAAACCGAAAAGAGATCGCCGCCCTGGTCGGCGTCGCGCCAATGAACCGCGACAGCGGTTCGTACAACGGTAAACGTCATATCCGAGGTGGCCGCCATCGCATACGCACAGTGATGTTTATGGCAATGCTCTCTTCGATACAGTGCAATCCTGTTTTTAAACGCTATTACGAGCACCTGAAGGCCGTAGGGAAGCTTCCTAAAGTGGCTCTGATCGCCTGCATGAGAAAACTGATCGTCATCCTAAATACTATGCTGAAAAACGAGGAGCGCTGGAATGAAAAATCAGCCTGATATTATTGACAGAACACCACAGTCACTTGTTAAGGGATATACTGCTCATCAATTTCAAACTCGTTTAAGAAATCTACAATGTGATTGGAATTTACGATAAATACGGTATTTTCTTTTGCCGTTGAGATGCCTCGAACATCTGTTTCTGTCCATGATAGCTGAGGCATAGAATGAGTAGATAGCTGCTTTCTGAACCGTACGTAGGGAATCTCAACTGAGGATGCTTCGTCTATCTCTCCAGTAGAAAGATCAACTAAGGCTGGATCGAAGCTGCTTAGGCGAAGTGGCGCAGTTGTAACTATGACGTTGAAGTAATAGCGAAACAATTTCTCTAGTTGGTGACTATACGAGTGATCTTCGATTGCAAACCCTTCCGTCGATTCCACAACATCAGCTGCAATTTTTTCAACCATAGAACGGGATACTCCATCATGGCCACCTATAACACAATACTGTGACTCAGGAGTCGCTGGCTCAGCAGATATATCACGCCAACCAAAGAATTTTTTCTTTCCATATTCTGCCACAGAGTGGAATGCCTTAACATGGCGCCTATTCTTTACGGATTTCTCAGCGTTCAAAAACAGCCAGCTTGCGTTTTTTACCCGCTTACACTCAAGGTTGAGGATTATTGATCTTGATTTATCTATCAAAAGCAAGTCTATAAACCCGCCAGTATCAGCCTCATAATTGGCCCAAGAGTGTTCCTTGAACATAACTTTCCATCCATGTTCTTGTGTTGTCCCGTCAACAAGAGAGCCAACTCCAAGTTGAAGAGGAAAACCTGAACCATTAATTATTTTGGTAACTTTGGAGGAGTCCATACTTTCCGTAATCCCTTAACGCCTGTAACACTTGACCGAAAAAGCGCAGCTTTTTGGGGTCAAGTGCTTATCCTTGTTAGGCATTTTTAGTAGCCTTTTTCTTTTTCCATGACGCACGTACATGTGTGCCATCACCCTTTGGTAGGCTTTTCCTTGCAATAAGCTGGCTTTCAAAAGAAAAGTCTTCGTTAATCTTAACTATTAAAAGCTTATTAAAGTTTCCAGCACGTTTAACTTTTACTTCTTCTACACTTTTCTCTGGGGAAATGGTTTTTATCTCAATGAAATCATTACCAAGCTTACCGTCCGAGCCCTTTGTATGAGGCTTGTGGCGCTTTATACCATAATGAACCTCACCAAATAACTCTCCTAACTCACCCCAAATTTGCAAATATCGATTCGTTAACGAGTGGAATAATTTTGCGTTATAAACCAAGCTTTCAAATACTAACGATAGCTCAGGATTAATCGACGAAACCTCATCGGATAACTCTGAATCATCTAATTCTTCCCACTCATCAGAACTAAAGCCAAACTCCTCAAAATCGAATGGCTCGTATGGGTTATATCCACAAGCAGCTGCATCTGCGATTTTATCAGGGCTATAACCTTCATTATGCATATCATGTAAGAAATCCCAATCGCTCATATATTCTCCGTTTTACCATCCATGAAATACATAACGTTTAAAATCAGCCGACCGAAAAACGCGCAGCGGTTTTTGGGTCGGCTGGATTTTTTGTTAGGCATTTTACTACTCATACTATTTACTGCTTTTCTCTAGCTTATTTATTCTTTCTTGTAATTCAATTATCTGCGCTTTCTGCTCAGAGTTTGTGCTCTCAAGTGATTCTATCAACGCCTTGTGCTGAGCAAGTAATTGTTCGTACATTGTTCTTTGTTTGCTGATCTCAATTAACTGCCTTGAAATTAACTCCAATGAGTTTTGACTTTTAGAACCCTCATTAGCAAGATTAACTTTAATATCTGACAAGGAGCTCACTATTTCTTTAGCACTATTCTGTAGATTTGCTTGCTGTTCTTCATTAAATTTATTGCCAGAAATGAAAGCATAAGCAGTTAATGACAAGCCGATTGCGGTCAATGCAATGACGACCACACTCAACAATATATTTTTCTTGGAGTACTTTTCAGTTACATCACCCGATGCTTTAATCTCTGCAGCTATTCTGGTTTGTATTTTGTTGGCTTCAATCATAAATTCAGAAGCCTGGACAGAGGACTCAATTAGCTGATCTAGCCTATTTGACAGTTCATTGAATGGCTGTAACCTGCGTTCTTCTTTATCTCGTTCTATTTTAGCGAAATCTATATTTAATGGCTCTCGCTCTATTGGACGTATTTCAGGCAGATGTATTGGTCTTATGGACTCCATTGCTTTACTTAAAGAGTCCCCCCAGGTTAGGGTGCTTTTTATGCTGTCAGTTAATTTAGAAGAAAAACTGCCTAAACCAGAAACTGACTTAAACATATCCTCTAGCTGTTTCTTGTGTTTTTCCATCTCAAGAATAGACAGCCTGTACAGATAGGAGGTGTTTGACTCACCTTCATTTCTAGGGTGTTCTATTTCGTTGTACTCTCCGTAGTTAACAGTTTCTCCCTTTGCGTTTTTCTTCTTCTTAAACTCTAACTTTTTAAATAGATATTCGTTGTTCTCTATATAGATGCCTGCAATTTTATCAAGCTCACCTTCAGTTAACTTACTTACATCTTCGTCAGTGAGAACAGGGCTATCTGGTTTGTACTTATCTTCTTTCAGGCTCTCTTGTGGAAAGCATACAAAAACGCAAAAATTTCTGAGAAAGTCTTCAGGTGTGCAATTTTCCAATGAAGTATCTAGCTTTTTGTGCAGTTCCGTTTGGCCCTTAATATTGATGCTGAAGACGCAAAGATTTCCTATGCTCGTTTCAATGCAAGCATATGCTTCTTGTTTGAGTAACTTTCCTAGATCAAGTGCCATGTGTCTTATTTATGCCTAACATTTTAATAGTATGCCGGCGCATATGCATGCCGACCAAAATTTACTAAAGGCATGGTAACTATAAGATAGTAAAGAGGAACTTCTGGACATCGTAATCTCCTTTGAGACAAAAACGAGAATGCGCAGTTGCATTCCTGACCCGGCGTAGTATCCCGCCTGTGTTTCAACCTATCCCTTTGTTTTTATTATGCTTTGCTAAATATACAAGCAGTAAAACAAGCCTTTATCTAACGATAAAACGAGCATAACCGCTGTGATAGATAAAATAAACTGTACATACACACATACTATGTACTATTTATAAAAGTGGAAAGAAGCATAGATGCTTCTTAGCTTTTTCGAACAACGAGCAAGTCACGCTCTTTGTGACGTTCGAGCGACGAGCTATGGCTTTCAGACTTATTTTTAAGTTTTCCTAGCCACTCGCAAGTTGCGAAGCAACGTCTAGCCAGGTGCGCAGCACCTATTCTAGCAAGCGACGAAGTCGCGTTCTGACTACCCTAATATGTAAAAAACGCGCCCTGAGGCGCGTTCGTTTTTTACATGTTGGGGTAGTTCGGCCCACCGCCGCCTTCTGGCGTAACCCAGGTAATATTCTGGGCCGGGTCTTTGATATCACAGGTTTTACAGTGTACGCAGTTCTGACTGTTGATCTGGAAGACGTTCTCTCCCGCATCGTTTTGCAGCACTTCGTATACGCCTGCTGGACAGTAGCGCTGCGCCGGTTCGTTGAACATCGGCAGGTTCTGCATCAGCGGGATGCTGCTGTCTGTCAGCTTCAGGTGACAGGGCTGGTTTTCCTCATGGTTGGTGTTGGAGATAAACACCGAGGAGGGCTTATCAAAGCTCAGCACACCATCAGGTTTGGGATAACTTATTGCCGCACATTCAGAGGCCGGTTTCATCTGTGCATAATCGAGATGGTTATCACGGATGGTGAATGGCAGACTGAAGATGTTCTGATCAATAAAGTTCAGCGCTCCCCCCAGCATGGTGCCATATTTGTGCAGTGCCGGACCAAAGTTACGGCTCTTATACAGCTCTTCATACACCCAGGAGTTTTTGAAGTTCTCGCCGTAGGCGGTCAGATCATTGCCACCTTCATCGCCAGCGGTCAGTGCAGCAAAGATCGTTTCGGCGGCTATCATACCTGACTTCATGGCGGTATGAGTGCCTTTGATCTTGGCGAAGTTCAGCGTGCCTGCGTCACAACCTAACAGCAGTGCGCCGGGCATGGTCATCTTCGGCAGAGCATTAAAGCCGCCCTTGGTGATCGCCCGGGCACCGTAGGATACCCGTTTGCCCCCTTCCAGATACTGGGAGATGAGTGGGTGATGTTTCATCCGCTGGAACTCGTCGAACGGACTCAGGTGTGGGTTGGCGTAGTTAAGGTCGGTAATCAGCCCCACTACCACCTGATTATCTTCGGCGTGATAGAGGAAGAAACCACCGCTGGCGTTTGCTTCGCTCAGCGGCCAGCCAGCACCGTGCAGCACCAGACCGGGCTGATGTTTATCAGCGGGGATATCCCACAACTCTTTAATACCGATACCGTAGTGCTGTGCGTCAGCGTCTTTATCCAGTTCAAACTTAGCGATCAGCTCTTTGCCCAGATGGCCACGGCAACCTTCGGTGAAGATGGTGTATTTCGCCAACAGGTCCATACCCGGCATATAGCTGTCTTTCTGTTCGCCTTTTTCATCCAGACCCATATCGCCAGTGCCGATACCGGCTACCCGGCCATCGTCGCCGTAGATAATGTGCGAGGCGGGGAATCCGGGAAATACCTCAACACCCAGTTGCTCCGCCTGTTCACCTAACCAGCGACACAGGTTGCCCACACTGGCAACATAGTTGCCATGGTTGTGCATGGTTTTGGGCACAAAGGCACCGGGGATTCTGGTCGCTTTCTCGCCGCTTTTCAGCAGGTAGATCTGGTCTTCAGTAACTTCGGTTTTCAGCGGCGCACCCTGTTCCTTCCACTCCGGGAACAGCTCATCCAGGGCGCGGGGTTCGACCACCGCGCCGGAGAGAATATGTCCGCCAACCTCGGCACTTTTTTCAACCACGCAGACCATCAGTTCCTGGCCTGCGTCATTTGCCTGTTGCATCAAACGACATGCAGTGGACAGTCCGGCCGGACCGGCACCGACAATCACTACATCGAATTCCATCGACTCTCTTTGCATTGTTTTTATCCTCGTCGTTTTGCGCTACTAAAACAGCTCTTCGTCCAGTTGCATTATACTGTCACTGCCTGCTAAAACAGAGGCAAGGCAGGACTGAGTACGCGGTAACATATGTTCACAGAAGAACCGCGCCGTTGCCAGCTTAGACTGTAAAAACTCAGTATCGCTGTTGCCTTCGTCCAGTTTCGCCTGCGCCTGCAGAGCGCTTTTCGCCATCAGCCAGCCACCACAGAGGAAACCAAACAGCATCATAAAGTTAACACTGGCACTCCCCGGGGCACTCTTATCCGCTGCACTATCCAGCAACCACTGGCGTGCTGCAATACCATTATCGAGTGATGTGCGGCACTGTTGTGCAGCCAGTGTGAACTGACCACCCAGAGATTCAAAGCGACTGATGTCGGCGGCCATCTCATCCAGCAATGATTGCAGGAAGTCTCCACCATTCACCAGTGTTTTACGGCCAACCAGATCCAGCGCCTGAATACCGGTGGTGCCTTCATAGATGGTCAGGATGCGGGCATCCCGGTAGAACTGTGCTGCACCAGTCTCTTCAATAAAGCCCATGCCGCCATGAATCTGTACACCCAGATAGGTCAGTTCCTGAGCAAACTCAGTCACCCAGCCTTTAACTATCGGCGTCAGCAGATCAATTCGGTCCTGATTACCACGGTCCGCTTCAGCCGCCGCCACTAAACAGAGTGCCCGCATCGCTTCGGTACCGGATTTCATGGTCATCAGCATGCGACGAACATCCGGGAAACGGATAATCGGGTAGCGGCTGCCATCTTTATTGGTGCCCTGAATCCGGTCTTTTGCATACTGCAGTGCATGCTGATAAGCGGCTTCAGACACCGCCAGCCCCTGCAGACCTACCCCCTGACGGGCATGGTTCATCATGGTGAACATGTAAACCAGGCCTTTGTTCTCCTCGCCGACCAGATACCCCACTGCACCGCCGTTATCGCCAAAGCTCATCACACAGGTCGGGCTGCCATGGATGCCCAGCTTGTGCTCCAGAGACACCGCCGCAACATCGTTACGTTCAGCAGGGTTGCCATTTTCATCCAGCAGGAATTTAGGCACGATAAACAGTGAAATCCCTTTTACCCCTGCCGGAGCATCCGGCAGACGCGCCAGCACCAGATGGACAATATTGTCAGTCATCTGATGGTCGCCCCAGGTAATAAAGATCTTCTGACCGCTGATAAGGTAGTGATCACCATTCGGCACCGCTTTGGTTTTCACCGCCGCCAGATCGGTACCGGCATCCGATTCTGTCAGGTTCATGGTACCGGTCCACTCGCCACTAACCATCTTTTCCAGATAGTTCTTTTTCAGCTCGTCGGTACCGTGATGACTGATCGATTCAATCGCACCCTGACTCAGCAGAGGACACAGCGCAAACGACAGGTTTGCGGTTTGCCATACTTCGTTGACGGCGGTTCCCAGAACATTGGGCAGATTCTGGCCCCCAAACTCTTCAGCCGCCGTCAGCGTCGCCCAGCCACCTTCCATATATTCCTGATACGCTGCTGCAAAACCGGCGGTTTCCTGCACACCATTTTCACCCAGAACAGGATGGTTAAGATCCCCTGTCCGGTTTAAGGGTGCCAGTACACCAGAGCCCAGCTTGCCCGCTTCAGTCAGAATAACCGAGGCCAGTTCACTGTTAATATCCTCTAAACCGGCATCAGCACATAGCTGATCAAACTGAACCAGTTCATTCAGGACAAATTCTGCATCTTTCAGAGGGTGCTTATAATCGCTCATGATCACTACCTATTATACGTTTCGTTTAGATCTGGCCTGACAGCTCGGGGACCGCATCAAACAGATCAGCTACCAGACCGTAATCAGCAACCGAGAAGATCGGTGCTTCTTCATCTTTGTTGATCGCCACGATTACCTTGGAGTCTTTCATACCCGCCAGATGCTGAATCGCACCGGAGATGCCGACAGCAATATAAAGATCTGGTGCCACAACCTTACCGGTCTGACCGACCTGCATATCATTAGGTACAAAGCCTGCGTCAACCGCTGCACGGGATGCACCAACCGCAGCACCGAGCTTATCCGCCAGGCCGTAGAGCATCTCAAAATTTTCACCGTTCCCCATACCACGACCACCGGACACAATGACCGAGGCAGATGTCAGTTCCGGACGGTCAGATTTCGCCAGTTCCTCTTTAACAAAACGGGAACTACCGCTATCACACACTTCGGAGATCGCTTCAATCGCAGCACTGCCACCCTCGGCAGCTACCGCATCAAACGCAGTACCCCGAATGGTTAACAGTTTGACCGCATCGTCGGTTTTCACAGTCGCAATCGCGTTGCCCGCATAGATCGGCCGCTGAAAAGTATCCGCAGACTCTACCGCAATCACATCAGACAGCTGATTGACATCCAGCAGCGCAGCAACCCGTGGCAGATAGTTCTTACCATTAGTCGTTGACGGCGCCAGAATGTGGCTATGACCGCTGACCAGCGCCACGATCAGTTTAGCAATATTCTCCGCCAGCTGATGTTCATAGGCGGCATTATCGGCCAGCAGTACTTTAGAGACAGAGGGAATCGCCGCTGCCGCTGCCGCGACCGCCTGGCAGTTATAACCGGCCACCAGCAATTCAATATCACCGCCGATCTGTTGTGCAGCAGCCAGAGTGTTCAGTGTTGCAGGCTTAAGTGCCTGGTTATCGTGTTCAGCTATTACCAGAATTGTCATCTGCCTGCTCCTCAAACTACTTTCGCTTCGTTTTTCAACTTATCCACCAGCTCACTAACCGATGCTACCCTGATACCTGCCTGACGTTCTGCTGGCGGATTAACCGCTACCAGTGTCACGTTGTTGCGCAGTTCAACCCCCAGCTCCGCCGGTGTTTTCACGTCCAGTGGCTTACGTTTAGCCTTCATGATGTTGGGCAGTGAAGCGTAACGGGGTTCGTTCAGACGCAGGTCTGCGGTTACCACGGCAGGCAGATCCAGTTCCAGGGTTTGTAAACCACCATCCACTTCGCGGGTAACCTGAACCTTGCCATCTTCGACTTTCACTTCAGACGCAAACGTTGCCTGCGGATAATCCAGCAGTGCTGCCAGCATCTGGCCCGTCTGATTATTATCTGAATCGATAGACTGCTTACCCATGATAACCAGCTGTGGCTGTTCAGCCTGAACAACGGCTTTCAATAATTTCGCCGCCGAGAGTGAATCCGGGGCGGATTCGGTTTCGACCTGAATGCCACGGTCGGCACCCAGTGCCAACGCTGTGCGGATCTGTTCCTGACAGGCTTTATCACCCATAGACACAGCAATCACTTCGCTGGCCAGTCCTGCTTCTTTCAGACGAACCGCTTCCTCTACTGCTATTTCACAGAACGGGTTCATTGCCATTTTAACGTTGGCCAGATCAACATCGCTGTTATCTGACTTAACACGTACTTTTACGTTGTAGTCGATTACACGTTTTACCGGGACAAGTATTTTCATAGCACTCACTTTGTATATTGAGGTTTTTATTGCGATCTAGTTTGCCCTGACGGGCCTGTAACAACAATAACGAAAAAAGCCTTATAATTGATATTTTCGGACACATAACCCCATTCAATTTCGGACAAGTCTGTTAATATCGGATAAACAAAACCATTATAGGACAGCCATTACGATGGCGCTGGAATATTCAGATGAGCTATAGCCACCACTCTGTTTCAATCCATTATGCCAATGCCATGCTCAGAGGCGCGCGCGTTAAAGGCCTTAATGAGCAGCAGCTGATGCAGGAGTCGGGTCTTAACCGCGAACTGCTGAGCAACCAGGAGGTGCGCATCACCCCGATGCAGCTAAGCCGGCTGGTGCAATCCATTCAGCGACACGGCGACGATGACTACCTCTGTCTTGGCAGCCAGCCCTCCCGCTACGGCGTTTTCGCACTGATGGCCAAACTGGTGATTCACAGCACCAGCCTCAGAGAGGTCTATAAGCACGCCGTTCACTTTTATAATCTGGTAGTTCCCGCCTCTCACCTGAGTTTCAGAGAAGAGGGCGACAGCGCCATCTTCACCCTGTCACTCACCGAACCGGATAAAGACCCGGAGTTCGCCCTGCTCGACTTCCTGCTATTACTCTGGCACCGTTTCCCCAGTTGGCTGATTGGTCAGCGGATTCCCCTTAAACATGTCACCTTTTGTCATGCTAAACCGGCGCATTTTGAAGAGTACCGGCTGATGTTTCCCTGTCCCGCTCTGTATGAGCAACCCGAAAACAGCCTCGCCTTTGACCGCTCGATTCTGACTTCACCGGTGGTACAAACGCAGCAAAACCTCAGTAGCTATCTGCGCCGCGCACCGCTGGACTGGTTTAAACGACAATCTTACTACCCGGTATACACCCGCAAAGTAATAGACTATCTGGAGCATTCTGAATCAATGGCCGACACCAGTATGGAAGAGATTGCCAGACAGATTCACACCACCACCCGCACCCTGCGACGCAAACTGGATGAAGAGGGCACCAGTTTTCAGGAACTCAAAGACAGTGTCCGCCGGGATGAAGCGATCCACCTGCTCAGCCAGCCAAACTTACCGATCTCCCGTATTGCCCGGCTGCTCGGGTTCGCTGAGTCTGCCGCGTTCACCCGGGCGTTTAAACACTGGACAGGTACCTCTCCAAGCACTTATCGCAAGTCTAAGAACTAACGAACACAGGGGTATATAACGCCCCATCCTGTCCGATTTAATCAAAACACTGACTGCTCGGGCTATGGCTAAACGGGCCTTTTGGCAGCAAAATAGAAGTCCCTGAGTTACTTGATTACTCATTGGCTCATGCCCTTAGAGCCAAAACTTTCAGCCGGTCCTGTGATAAGCAGCGACCGGTTTTTTTATCTCTCTGACTAAGCCCTGGTACATCGACCTGATCGATACATGACGCAACGATGGCTGCTAAAAAAAACGGCCCTTTTCAGGGCCATGAAACATCTAATGAATTCTGCCTGGCAGGGCATCCCATCAGATGGTGCAAAACCATTAAAACGCCTCGACGCTATCGCTCACCGCTGTGCGGGCAATCACCCCTTCAGGCTATCCGTTCCGGTGAACTGCACGAGGCAGTACCGCCACCATACTGAAAACCAAAGGAATTCATGCACTGAGACGGTAACAATGAAATTCTTACCCGGTGCATGCCATGACCAATTTCACGAATAACCAGCGTCCGGTAATATTCGCCATGACCCGGCCGCTGCTGTGCCAGTCTGAACTCCAGCAGCTCGGCCAGCAGATTACCCAACGGACATCGGCTCTCCTTTTTATCACGGCCGATGAAAATCAGATCAGGCCATTCTGTCTGGGCAATACCGACAAGCAGCTCCGTCAGCTCCATCGCCCCCAGCCCCTGATCGCAGCTATGAAACCAGATGTAATCAACCCCCTGCTGTATCAGGGCAGCAGCCTGAACCTCACTCAGTGGCTGTCCGATTGCGACAACTATCACCTTGCAGGCCCGGCCATTCTTTTTTAATAACAGCGCTTCGCGGATGCTCTCTGATGCCTGTTCCCCCAGCACACGGGTGGGACCATCAGCATCAGGTGTCAGTATTACGGCTATCTTCATTCTTATTTTTCCGTCTGACGTTAAGATGCGGAGCAGAGCATGCACCCTGCCCCGTTTCAGGCTGACTTCAGATCTCTTTTACTTCAGATCTTTTTTACTTCAGATCTCTGTTACTTCAGATCTTTGGCCTGCTGGCGCAGAATAAATTTCTGGATTTTCCCGGTTGAGGTCTTAGGCAGATCCCCCATGACAACCCGTTTGGGAGTTTTAAAGTGCGCCATGTTGGCCCGACAGAAATCAATAATCTCCTGCTCGGTCACCACTTCACCCTCGGTCGTGGTAATGAAGGCACAGGGAGTTTCGCCCCACTTGTCATCGGGCCGGGCAACCACCGCCGCATCCTGAATTTTTGGATGACGATAGAGAATGTCCTCAACCTCGATACTGGAGATATTTTCACCGCCAGAGATAATGACATCTTTAGAACGGTCTTTAATCTCAATATAACCATCAGCATGCCACACCGCCAGATCACCGGAATGGAACCAGCCACCCGCGAACGCATCGTCAGTGGTTGTTGGATTCTTCAGATATCCCTTCATCACCAGGTTACCCTGCATAAAGATCTCACCAATGGTTTCACCATCCTGTGGCACAGGTTCCAGCGTGTCAGGATTGGCGACCATCAGGCCATCCAGCATCGGGGCACGCACACCCTGGCGGGATTTCAGACGGGATTTTTTCTCCTCATCATACTCATCCCACTCCTCATGCCAGGCGCAAACAACCGAAGGCCCATAGGTTTCAGTCAGGCCGTAGACGTGAGTCACTTTGAAACCCAGCTCTTCCATTCCCTGAATCACTGACGCGGGTGGCGCTGCACCAGCCGTCATCACTTTAACCTGATGCTCCACACCCGCTTTCATCTCAGCCGGAGCAGAGTTGAGCATATTCAGAACGATAGGGGCACCACAGAAATGATTCACTTTCTGCGCTTTAATCTGTTCAAAAATCATGTCAGCCCGCACATGACGCAAACTGACACTGGTGCCTGCAGCAGCAGCAATTGACCAGGGGAAACACCAGCCGTTGCAATGGAACATCGGCAGCGTCCACAGATAAACAGGGTGCTGGCCCATATCCCAGGAAACAATATTACTCACCGCATTCAGATAAGCGCCACGGTGATGATAGACCACCCCTTTTGGATCACCGGTGGTACCGGAGGTATAGTTCAGGGTGATCGCATCCCACTCATCCGCGGGCCGGACGCCAGGAAATGCTGCATCGCCTTCAGTCAGAAAAGCATCGTAGGTCAGATCGCCGATCAGCTCGCCTTCGGTATAGGTCGGGTCATCGATATCGATAACCAGAATTTTTTTGCCGATCATCTTCAGTGCTTTACGCACCACACCCGAAAACTCCCGCTCGGTAATCAACACTTTAGATTCTGCATGCTGCAATACAAACGCGATGGCTTCAGCATCAAGACGGGTATTGATAGAGTTCAGGACCGCACCACTCATCGGTACGCCAAAGTGAGCCTCAAAATGCTCTGGCAGGTTAGGTGCAATAATAGAAACCGTATCACCGCAGCCAATTCCCCGCCGCACCAGCGCACTGGCCAGCTGACAACAACGCTGATAAGTGTCGGCCCAGGTTCTTTCCAGCGAACCATGCACGGTTGCTATCCGGTTGGGATAAACCTTTGCCGTGCGCTCAAGAAAACTCAGCGGCGTCAGCGCAATAAAGTTCGCTTCATTCTGAGCGAGAGACTGGTTATAGACGTTATGATGTTCAGACATTGTAATTTCCTGTACTTTGATATCAGCCGCCCGCTGAGCAGCAGAATACGTTGTGTAGATCTGAAATAGTGTTAAGAACGCAGCCTGAACCAAAGTGTTCAGGTTGCCAGCGCTGGCACGCTATCTCAAGCCAGCATCCTTGCTATAAAGCCGGGATATGACGCATAAATTAAGCAGCATTGACCAACAACAGATGACAGTCGCCGAGTGAAACCGGCCAACCTCAGCATTGAAATGACGAAGTGGATACAAAGAAGGCATCTTTACTCTCTTCTGGCAATTGTCATTAGCCAGCTTTTTTATTGTTCTAAGTCACAGTATTGGGTCTGTGTTTAGCTGACAGTAAAGCCCATAATCATTGCCGCAATTTGTCTGAAATATAACCAAATGTAACAAGCTCTCCGGCAGCCTGAGATTTGCTATAGAATCAGGCCACAATAAAAATAGACGCTACAAGACGACCGCACTATGCTGTTTCGATCAAAACTGATGCAACGCTTCTTTCTGACCCTGTTGATTATCATCTCAATGATATTCATCTCGGTGTACTTTTATTCTGTTCCCGTGATTAAGAAGAAAGTCTTTGATATTGAGCGCAATGCCAGTGGCATCGCCCTTAACAGTGTCTTTACTCTCGCCAACAAGATGTATTCCGATACCGAGAAATACCGCAGTCAGGCACTGGAATCCCATAAGAAACGTCTGCGTACAGTCGTCGAACTGGCTGAATCAGCCTTTGAGAGCGCTGCCGCTGAAGCACGTCGTCGTGGCTTAAATGACAAACAGGCCCGACTAGCGGCTTTCGAACAGCTGAGAAACTATAAGTATGGCGATAATGATTATATCTGGATCGCCGATCACAACGGCATTCTGCTCTCACACCCCGACCCGCGTTATCAGGGTAAAGATACAACCACTTTTCGTATCAACGATCGCGATTCAGAGGTGCGCGCGATCATCGATCTGGCGCTGAATCAGGGAGAGGGGTTCTATCAGTACAAATGGAACCGGCTCGACTCGGAGAAGCCACTGGACAAGGTTTCCTTCGTAAAAAACTTTCCCGAGAAAGGCTTTGTCATTGGCTCGGGGGTTTATCTGGATGATCTGGATGCCGATATCGAACGCATTCGCAACGAAGCACTGAAGGAGCTGCGCGAAGGTATTAATGAGATCAAAATCGCCTCGACCGGCTATCTGTTTGTGTTTGACGCCAGCACCAATATGCTGATCCACCCGAATGCTAATATTGCCGGAAAAAACTTTCTTGAACTAACCAATCCGGTTACCGGCAACTCTGTTGCTGAAGATCTGAAACAGGTCGCCGATACCGGCAAAGAGCTCTACTATAAGTGGGACCGGCCGGATGATCCGGGCAACTATAGTTACGAAAAACTGTCACTGGTGCGCCACCTGCCAGGTTTTGACTGGTATATCTGTTCATCTGTCTACGTCGACGAGCTACGCAGCAGTTCGGAACTCCTCGCCGAGCGTATTATCACCATCGCGGTGATCGCGCTGGTGATTGCGCTGCTGCTGATGCTGCTCTTCAGTCAATGGATTACTCAGCCGATTAAGCGCCTGGCGGATACAGCGGTACGGGTGTCTGAGGGTGAACTGTCAGCCAAAAGCGGCATCCGCCGGGATGACGAGGTGGGCCTGCTGGCGCACACCTTTGACACCATGGTCGAGCGTTTGCGGGACTCGATACAAAATCTCGATAGCAAAGTGGAACAGCGGACTCACGCCTTAGCCGAAAAAAACCAGCAACTGGTTATCGCCTCCGAGTCGATGGCCAGCGCCAAAGAGGCGCTGACACAATCGGAACAGCGCCAGCGGCAGATACTCGATGCCCTCCCCGCACAGATCGCTTATATTGACCCGCAACAGAACATCCTCTTTGTTAATCAGGAGTTCGCGCGTATCTTCCAGCAAGATAAAGCCAGTATGATCAATCAGCCCCTGGATGCGGTTATTGACGCAGCGCTGTACGCCCAGTTTAACTGGCAACTCGAATCCGCCGTGCTCGGTGAGCAAACCGCAGGGGAATATACCGAACAGCATCAGCACAGGGAGATGATCTGCAAACGGATTATGATTCCCTGTTTCAATCCGGATAGCGAGGTCAATGGCGTTTTGATGCTGGCCTTTGATATCACCAGCGAAAAAGATGCCGAACGCCAGTTAAATGAAGCCCAGCGAATGAATGCCGTGGGCCAGATGGCCGGAGGACTGGCCCACGATTTTAATAACCTGCTAACCATTATCCTGGGCAATCTGTACTCCGTTGGCGACCGCTATGCTGACGATAACCAGTTACAGCACTATCTGGAACCGGCGATCAGAGCCACCCGCCGTGGCGCAGACATCACCAGTCGTCTGTTGTCGTTTTCCCGCCGACAACCGCTTTCCCCGACACTGATAGAGATTAAACAACTCCTGCAGGACACCATAGAACTGCTGTCTAATTCACTGCCAGATAACATCACCATCACGACAGATAGTCAGCACTCAGACTGGTGTCCATTCGCCGACCCGGGCCGCCTGGAAGACGCCCTGGTGAATCTGGCTTTCAACGCCCGTGATGCCATGCCGGAAGGGGGTGAGCTGAGCTTCCTCAGCCGAACGGTTAAAGTCAGCTCACGGTTAGTCATGGATGAACTGGTCCACCCCGGACACTATTGCGAAATCTGTGTCACCGATAACGGCACAGGCTTTTCGGATCAGGCCCTGACACAGTGCTTTGAACCCTTCTTCACCAGCAAAAGCAATGGCGCAGGTTCTGGTCTGGGGCTGAGTATGGTCTATGGTTTTGTGAAGCAGTCAAAAGGCTATATCAGCATTCAGAATACGCCTGAACAGGGGGCGACGATCACCCTGTTACTGCCGGCGAAGCAGCCTGACACCGTTGCTGCAACCCTCCCGACAACTGACCAGTCCACCCCGCCGCAACAACGGGGCAAGCTGGTCTGCCTGGTGGAAGATAATCCCGATGTCCGCTCAGTCGTACGCCAGCAGCTGATTGATATCGGCTTTGATGTGATCGACACTCACAGCGCCGACGAAGCCAGACGCCTGATCCCGCTTCTGCCCGAGCTTTATGGCCTGGTGTCAGACATCATGCTGTCAGGCAGCAGTAACGGCATTGAACTGGCAAACTGGCTACATCGACGAAATGAGCATTGCAAGATCATATTGATCAGTGGATATTCCTATCAGCAAGATGGGGACAAGCCAATTAATCCGGCTTTTCCTTTGTTAAGTAAGCCCTTTGATAGTACACAACTGAAAAAGGCATTTCATGATTGTGATAAGAGATAAGTCGGGAACTGATACTGAATGGAGCAAGCACTTTTCTCTACGCGGAGGCGGCATTGAATAATAATAAAATGATCTATGTGATTGATGATGAGAAAGATATTTGTCAGCTGGTAAGCCAGGAACTGGAACAGTTTGGCTACACTGTACGCAGCTTTACCACCGGCGCCCAGGCATGTCATGCGCTGCGTACACGGCCGCCGGCACTCTGTATTGTCGACCTGGGATTACCGGATATGGATGGTATGGAACTGGTTAAACAGCTCTGCGATACCCACAACGTCGGCATTATGATTCTTTCCGGACGCAACAGTGTCCCCGATAAAGTACTGGGTCTGGAACTGGGAGCCGATGACTACATCGTCAAACCCTTTATCCCCCGCGAGCTGGTCGCCCGGGTCAACAGCCTGATTCGACGTCTGAAAAACCACGGGCCAGACCCCAAAGCAGAGACCCGTACTGCCCAGTTCGCGGGTCTCAACTATGACCCGAAAACGCTCACCATGGTCAACACCGACGGTAAGCATTCCGAGCTAAGCTCGGCCGAACATGAACTCCTGATTAAATTACTCAAAGCGCCCAAGACAATACTTTCAAGGGACCAGCTGATGGGCGAAAGCACCGGTCCTTTTGACCGCAGTATTGATGTACGCATGTCACGGGTGCGTAAAAAAATTGAGAAAGACCCGAAAAACCCTGAGATTATCAAAACCATCTACGGCGTGGGCTATATTCTCACCACCGATGTCAGTTGGATCAGTTAACTGAGGATGACTGGCCGTCGGACAGCACAGCATAAAGAAAACCCGGCATTTGCCGGGTTTTAGGTCTTGCAGGGGGTTCTTTGCTGGCCTCAGATCCGCTCAGCGTTCAGCTGCTGAGTCTGGATTCCAGATCCCAGACCCAGGATCTTAGGCCCTGGACCCGGGAGCTTAGCCCCTATGACACAGTCTCAGATTTAGCATCAGCCTTGGCATCGCTTCTGGCTTTGGCCTCAGCCTTTGCCAGCTCACCCTGGGTTTCATCTTCACCATCGGCAAAAATAACCTCATCAGCGGGATTATGTTTACCCAGCAGCTTTGGCCGTTCGATCAGGAAGTACAGCACCAGACCAATCACCACCGCATACACGGTCGACTTAGGGTCAGGCATCGCCAGGGTTACCGCCACAATACCCGCAACGCCCCGTTCGACTGAGTTTTTCAGCTGTTCCATCCCCACCATGATGCAGATATAAGCGGTCAGCACCAGCGTCAGGGACAGGGCGATAGGCAACACTGGCTTGAACAGTGTCACCAACGGCAATACAAACAGTGCCACCAGCCCCGTAATCCAGAACGTACCGCCACCGCTATAGATAGAGTCCATCGCCTTACGACCCATAGCATAACGCTCTGCAACGGTTGCATGAGCCGCCGTCCAGAGAGGACCGGCCAGCCCGGGCCAGGGCGCCAGAAACGCATGCAAACCATTACGGATAGCGGTCACCAGATGCACCCGGTCGACACTGTCTTCAATGCTTTCATCGGCACGCAGATAATCCACCCGCTTCACCAGCGTAAAGCCGACGATAATGTCACCAAAAGCGATGACATACGCGATAATAGCGGTCGGAATAGCCAGCAGGAATACTTCCCAACCGGGGAAACCAACAGAGAAGATCAGATACTGCCACATCAGGGAGAAATCCGGATTGGTAATACCCCACTCAATATCCGGCAGAGGATACTCACCCACAATCCAACCCACGATCATCGCCAGAATCATGCCCGGCACCATGCCGAAGTTAGCGATTTTCTTTGCCAGAGGGCTGGCATCGACGACGTTTTTGAATGACAGGGAAAACAGCACATAAGCAGAGATCAGCGAACCGATAATCAGCGACACCGGTGTTGCATCGATCCGTCCACCCACTTTCAACTCCCCCATCATTGCGGCAATACCCGCACCAATAATGATGCCAGATTTCAGCGAGTTCGGAATGATATCAACCAGCTTTGATCCCAACCGGGTCACCCCAAGGAACAGGAAGATCAGGGTCACTTCAATCTGCAAAGCAAACAACGCCTTAATCGCCTCAGGCCCGGGTTCAAAACCTTTAAGATAAAGCAGCACCACCGGGATTGCCGGTGTTATCCAGCCAGGTACCAGAGGCACCCCCAGCAATGCTGGCAGGGTGTAACACACCCCCGCCACAAATGTGAATGCCAGAGCGGCCTCATAAGGCATGCCCAGGAACTTTTCCAGCAGAGGGATCATCGCCAGCCCGACCACAAACATGATCAGGCCCTGAATCATTTCAGGGGTTTCCCAGCGATAGTGAATAAAAGGTAGTCGGATTTTGAAAGGACCAGCTGGCCAATACGGCTGCTCAGCACCAAACTCTCGGGTCTTTAAAGACATTATTATTATTCCTGTCATTATTATTTTTCGCTCTGTTTTGCCGACAGAAACGAACTCAGACGCCAGAGTCTTCCTGCTCTCTTATCAGGTAAGACCTACAAACTTGCGCAGGCGGCATTAAACAACAGGAGTTTTGCTGCAATCTTTCTCAGAAATAACCAAATGTATCAACGGCTCCACTATTGATCGCTTTTCAGTCCTGGGCTTTAAACCTGGTCGGGTGCAGTAGAAAATTATCGGCCCGCGTGACAGAGCGTTATTACAGGCCCGTTTGTGCAACATTACGATGTTGATCAGCTTCTGCTGTGAACAAAAACATGGAAAAACAATAGCCTACAGAATCAAACGCACCAATATAGTGCAAAAATAGATTGTAATATACGCCTTCTTGTTATCACCTCTACAGCGGATTTTTCAGCCCACCATTACAACAACAATCACTCATATAATGCTATTGCTGACTATCAAGCCCCTGAGCAACTTAATGATAAATACTACTGGTGAATTATTCTCATCATTCAGATGAAAAAGGATACTTTGTCTCCGCCATCAAAACTGGATAACCTGCGCGCGTAAACAAAATCGCACTATCAGAATGCAGATAAAAATCATCTGCATCAAATAAGCACCATAAAGGTGCAAAAAAGAGAATATCATCATGTTAACTACTTATTATTACGTCGACCTTTACAACAAACAGCAACTGAACCTGCCAGAATCCGAGTACGATTACTTCATGCGTAAAGCTCGTGAAATGAAAGAAGCTCGTGTTATGGCTATGCGTCAGGCAAGAAAAGCAAAAATCAAAGCAGCTTTTGCTCAGGCTCTGAACCTGTTCAAATCTAAGCCTGTTACAGGCAACCACTCATACGGGCATTAAGCGATGCCGGTAACAATGTAGCCAGGCCTGTCCACTCACACGCACAGGCCCGGCTGCATGCAATACTGACCGGCACTCACCGGGTCAGATCTGTTCAGCACTACCCTTTCACTCATTATCTCCGCCCACATACGCTCCTTTAACGGTCGCCCTGTTACACGCCCCTGATTAATCTCTGCGTCCGGATTTCGCCGTGATAACCCTGTCCCGCCATCTCTCGCGGCCACCAGCTCTGGCATCTGCAGTTGCGAATGTTTACTATTTATCCTCACTTTGAGGAATTATTTATGATGAATAAACCTATGGTACTTGCTGTTCTGGTTGACATTCTGTTAATACTTGATGGTAATCGTTGATTAAGGATGACGAGCTAGGGCCATAACAGATTAAATCTTAAAATAGATGAAACCGTTCATTTCCGTTTAGCTTTTAATACCGTCTGATAATAACTCACAACGTATAGCAATCATTCAGGCTGGTTTCTTCAGCCGACTGAATTTAAATTAAGGGTGCCTTTTCGCCCTGCACAATTGTGATGGGTCTCTACAATATGGATATACTCTGGATACTGTTTGGTGCCATGCTGGTATTTGTTATGCAAGCAGGCTTTCTATGCCTGGAAAGCGGTCTGGTACGCAGTAAGAACAGCATCAATGTTGCCGCTAAAAACATTACCGACTTTATCGTTTCCAGTACGCTGTTCTGGAGCGTTGGCTTTGCCATTATGTTTGGCAGTAGCTATGCGGGCGTCATCGGCACCAGTGGTTTTTTCTTCGGCGAGAACGCCTCGCCTCTGGATATCAGTGTATTCCTGTTCCAGATGATGTTCTGTGGTACTGCAGCGACACTGGTTTCCGGCGCTGTCGCCGAGCGTATGAGTTACCTCGGTTACATTATGACGACCGTCACCATCAGTCTATTTATCTACCCGATCATCGGACACTGGGTGTGGGGAGGCGTTGCGTCAGGCACTCCCAGCGGCTGGCTGGAAAAAGCAGGCTTTATAGACTTCGCCGGTTCAAGCGTCGTGCACTCGGTAGGTGGATGGGTGGCACTGGCCGCGATTCTGGTGATTGGCCCCCGCACGGGCCGCTTTGAATACGGTAACAGACATATTCCCGGCAGTAACATCCCCATGGCGATGCTGGGTGCACTGCTGATCTGGTTTGGCTGGTTTGGTTTCAACGGTGGCAGCACCCTGGGCTGGTCCGATGCGGTTCCCGGCATTCTCTTAAACACCTGTCTGGCGGCATTCCTGGGGGGCATCTCAGCCATCGTCATCCGCTATATGATCTCTGGCTATATTGATATTTCGCTCTTAATTAATGGTGTTCTCGGGGGACTGGTTGCCATCACCGCTAACTGTCATGCCGTTTCTCCGGCAGCCGCCGCCTTTATTGGTGCAGCGGCCGGGGTCATCGTTGTGTTTGGCAGCCTGCTGCTGGAACAGCGCCAGATAGATGATGCTATCGGGGTGATTCCGGTGCATCTGTTTGCAGGTATCTGGGGAACCCTGGCCGTCGGCTTGTTCGCCAGCCCGGAGATTCTCGGCACCGGGTTATCCCCCCTGGAGCAGGTTAAAACCCAGCTGATCGGCATAGTGGTCATTGGTCTGTATAGCTTTACCATCGCCTACCTCATTCTGCGCCTGATTAACCGTTTCTATCCACTGAGAGTCTCAACGGAGGATGAGCTGAACGGTCTTAACGTGTCGGAACACCGGGTGACAACGGAGGTATTCGATCTGCTGTTAGCCATGAATAAGCAACAGACCCGCTCCGATTACTCCTCGCCTGTGCCGGTTGAACCCTTCACTGAGGTGGGTCAGATAGCACAGGAATACAACAGGGTCATTGATAAAGTTCAGCAGGAAATGATGGAACGCGATCGGGCATTTGCCGCCTTTAAACAGAGTGAGTACCGCAATGGTGCCATCCTTGAGGCAGCAATGGACTGTATTGTGACCATTAATCAGCAGGGAGCCATCCTGAGTTTCAACCCGGCGGCAGAGCAGTGTTTCGGCATTACCTCACAGACCGTTCTGAATAAGAATTTCTTCAACCTGTTTATGCCTGAAAGTTTATGCAAACTGGCAGCCGACAGCCTGTCGAAAGGGTTTGCGTCGGGTGATGGTCTGGTGCTGAAAAGACAGAATATCTCAGAGCTGACCCGGTATGACAAAGACCCGTTCCCGGCAGAGATCGTAGTTACCCAAACGACTGACCTGACCGACTCCAATAAGCAGTACACCCTGCATGTGCGGGATATTACCAAGCACGTCAAACTGCAAAACCGCTTAAAACTACTGGCGTACAACGATCCTCTGACCGGACTTTATAACCGTACCTACCTGATGCGAACCCTTGAGCAGCTGATGAACAGTGCCCAGAGGACACAGGGTACCATTGCTCTGATGTTTCTCGATCTGGACCAGTTTAAGAAGATCAACGACACCTTAGGCCATAACGCCGGTGACGTTCTGCTGCGGGAAGTAGCCAAACGACTTAAACAGATAACCCGTGATTCCGACCTTGTCGCCCGCTGGGGTGGGGATGAGTTCGTTATTGTGCTATCGGGCAAAATTAACGAACAACTGGCTTGCAAAAAAGCCGTTGAGATCCTCGAAATCATGCGTTCCCCGGTGCTCTTTGGCGATCACCGGTTAAACATTTTAACCAGTATCGGTATAGCGATATCGACCCATGCCGATGTCAGCGCGGAACGAATCCTGCAACGTGCCGATCTGGCCATGTATGAATCGAAGAAAAATGGCCGCAACACTTATACTCTGTTTGTGCCACAAATGGAGCTGGAAGCTCAGCAGCAATCCAGAATAGAAAACCAGTTGCCCGGCGCGATGGCAAACAACGAACTGTATCTGCAATACCAGCCGAAAGTCTGTTGTGTCACTAATCAGGTCATTGGCTTCGAAGCCCTGTTACGCTGGCAGCACCCGGTGGATGGCTTTGTTTCACCCGCTGAATTTATTCCTGTGATTGAAAACAGTAACCTGATCATCGACGTTGGCGAATGGGTGCTGGCAGAGGTTGCCCGACAACTGGCCAGCTGGCGTCAGCAAGGACTGCCGTTATTACCGGTAGCGGTCAATATATCGGGCTATCACCTGCACTCACCCTCTCTGGTGCCCTGTATCGAAAGCTGTCTGGCAAAGCATCAGATCGAGCCCAGACTAATAGAGATCGAGATTACCGAGGGCGCATTAACAGGCAATAGCGAGGAAAGTATTGCCGCGATGGAAGCCCTTAAGGCGATCAGCATTAAGCTGGCTATCGATGACTTTGGCACCGGATATTCATCCCTGAGCTACCTGAAGAAGTTCCCGGTGAACGTACTGAAAATTGACCAGGCGTTTGTCCGGGAGTGCTATTCCAACAAAGATGATGCTGCGATCTGCAAAGCCATCATTAGTCTGGCGAAAAGTCTGGAGCTGGAGATAGTTGCCGAAGGCGTGGAAAATCAGCAGCAGCTGACCTTTCTTTGCGAACAGGGTTGCGATGTGTATCAGGGCTTCTACTTCAGTAAAGCGATTGATGCAGATAAAGTCGCTCAGCTATCGCTGACAGATGCGGCCATACCGATGGAATGACTCCTCCGTGAGTCTTCCATCAGCGTCCGGCGATCAGGTCCGGATACGATAGCCGGTGCGGAAAATCCACCACACCGCCGTCAGGCAGATCAGCAGGAACACCATCGTCATCCCCAGACTGACCGCCACATTAACGTCGGCAACCCCATAAAATGCCCAGCGAAAACCGCTGATCAGATATACCACGGGATTAAACAGTGTCAGGGTCTGCCAGGGCTCTGGCAGCATGCTGATAGAGTAAAAGGCCCCCCCCAGAAACGTCAGAGGTGTGACCACCATCAGCGGAATCACCTGCAGCTTCTGAAAATCATCGGCCCAGATACCGATAATAAAGCCAAACAGGCTAAAGGTCACCGCAGTCAGAATCAGAAACGCCAGCATCCACACCGGGTGCTGAATATGGTAATCCACAAACAGCTGGGCAGTCAGCAGAATCAGCAACCCCAGGGTCACCGATTTAGTAGCGGCAGCACCGACATAGCCGATCACAATCTCCATGGAGGAGACCGGTGCGGATAACACTTCATAGATCGTGCCGGAAAATTTGGGAAAGAAGATACCAAACGAGGCGTTGGAGATACTCTCACTCAGTAGTGACAACATCACCAGTCCCGGAATAATAAAGGCACCGTAGCTTATCCCCTCAATATTGCCCATGCGGGACCCGATTGCGGTGCCGAAAACGATAAAATACAGCGAGGTGGACAGCACCGGCGAGGCGATGCTCTGCATCAGGGTGCGGAAGGTACGCGCCATCTCAAACTTATAGATCGCCCGGATTGCATAGAAATTCATCTTATTTATCCTCGTGAACCAGACTGACAAAGATCTCTTCAAGCGAGCTTTCACTGGAATTCAGATCACGTATTTCCAGCCCCTGCTCCGTCAGTTTGCGCAACAGACGGGCAATACTGTCCCCCTCCTGACGGCTGTCATAGCGGTAAGAGACCATATCGCCATCCGCTTCCAGCTGCAGACTGAACTCCGCCAGTGCGGCTGGAATCTCACTGATCGGCTGTTGCAGGCGGATGCTCAGCAGCTTACTACCCAGCTTATCCATCAGTGCCTGCTTCTCTTCCACCAGCAGAATCTTACCTTTACGGATGACGCCGATGCGGTCTGCCATCTCTTCCGCTTCTTCGATGTAGTGAGTGGTGAGAATAATGGTGACACCCTGCTCCCGCAGTTCGCGCACCATCTGCCACATATCTTTACGCAGCTCGACATCAACCCCAGCGGTAGGTTCATCAAGAAAAAGGATATCCGGCTCGTGGGAGAGCGCTTTGGCGATCATCACCCGGCGTTTCATCCCCCCGGACAACTCGCGCATCTGGGCATCTTTTTTATCCCACAAAGACAATTGGCGCAGTAGTTTTTCAATATATTCAGGGTTAGCGGGCTTACCAAACAAACCCCGGCTAAACGTCACCGCCGACCAGACATTCTCAAAGGCATCACTGCAGAGTTCCTGCGGCACCAGACCGATCTTACTACGCGCCGCCCTATAATCTCTGACAATATCAAAGCCATCCGCCAGCACTGTGCCTTCCGAGGGGCTGCTAATGCCGCAGATAATACTGATCAGGGTGGTTTTGCCCGCCCCGTTTGGCCCCAGTAACGCAAAAATTTCACCCCGATGGATATCCAGATCGATATTCTGAAGTGCAGTAAAGCCGGACTCATAGGTTTTTGTCAGCCCACTGATACGAATAATTGATGGCATTCTGTTCCCTCTAAACCTCATAGGGGGAACATAGTAACCGCTGGACGATAAAGACTGTAGTAGCTAACGGGAAGATTGCAGAAACAAACCTATTCCAAATGTAGCCAGCACCGCACCGGCACCGCGTTCAATCAGATGAATACGCTGGCCAAGCATCTGTCTGACCCGCTGCAGACCGATAGCACGGGCGAGTAACAGGTCCCAGAATAACACCGTCGCAAACATCCACAAGCCGCAGAATATTTGCTGCGCCAGAGTGGCATCCGGCCCGAGAATCACGGTCATCAGACTCATATAGAACAGTGCATTTTTGGGGTTCAATAACGCCGAATTAAGCCCTGAGATCAACTGACGCCACGCGCCGGGTGCCTGACCCGCTGAATCTCCGGTAACAAAACCACCAGCTTTGCTGCGTAACAGTTGAATGCCTATCCACAACAGATAGATCGCCCCCAGTGTTTCGATAACACTGAATAGCTGAGGGCTGTCCCGAATACCACTCCACCCCAGTATTGCAATAGCGATATACACACCATTCCCCAGTGCTACGCCAAGGCAGATAAAACGACTCCCCGCCAGGCCATGACGCACCGCGTTCGCACTGATGAGAAAAAAATCCTGGCCCGGGCTTAGCAGTGCAACGAAGTGTGCCAGAATCAGCGCAGGAAAAGCGGCAGGAATGAGATAATCAAGGGACATAGAGCCTCCGTCACAGATGGATACAAAAAACGGAGTCTGGCAGAGCACAGGGAAAAATGATTGTGCGAAATTGATCAGCTCTGCTGATACTGTCCCGGAGTTGAAGCAGTGTAGTTAACAAAGGTGCGGTGAAACTGACTCTGATCGGAAAAACCCAGCTGCCCCGCCACATCAACAATCGGCATTCCTTCACGCAGCAACAGCTTTGCCTGTTCGATACGGGCATTATTCACCAATGCCTTCGGCGTAATACCGTAATGACGGCGGAACATCCTGATCACCGCCTCCGGTGTACAGTCGCTGATTGCGGCAAGTTCCGCCAGTGCCGGAGGATGTTGCAGATCGGCCAGCAAACGCTGCTTCAGCTCAACGCAGCGGTGATCTCTGTCACTGCCCTCTTCTGCAGGGCTGCAGTATGGCAGCAACAGCTGCGTGGCCAGTCGCTCCAGCGTTATCGGAATCGCTCCGGCATCCTGACGCTGTAACTGTTCGACCAGGGTCAGAAAGGTATCAATCACCTGCTGATCACGGATCAGAGTCTGCTCGCAATAGAAATGCGTCACGTCAGATCCATAGAAGGATGATAGCCACTGCAGACACCAGCTGGCCTCAATATAGAGCATATAGTAGCCACGACTACCATTTTCGAGGGGGTTACAGGCGTGAACCCTGTCGGGTTCGATGATCACCAGCTCCCCTGCAACGATCTTCTGTACGTCGCCATTACAGCTGAAGCAGGTCTCCCCAGAGTGCAGCAGGCCGATTGAAAACTGTCGATGGCTATGGGATTTATACCCCTGCCGGCTGTCCCATGTAGAACGCAGCTCCATCTGCGGCATCCCCGGCAAACGTATAAACTGCTGTTCGATATCCCTGACCTTCATCCTCTGTTCTTGTCCTGTCACTGTATCAGACTCAACAAACTCAGCATCAGGCTGATACTGAAAAACGCCAGCACGGTGGTCGCCATCAGCACCCCGGAACAGTAGGCCTGTTTACCATACTGCCCCCCCACAATAGGGTAGATACTCAGCATTGGCGACGCCGAAAAGATCACCACCGCCAGCTTCAGCATCAGATCCATATCGGGCACCACGAAGATCACCAGACACAATGCGATCAGCGGCTGTAGCAACAGTTTAAAGCTGGCAATCATGAGGATATCTTTGAACGACGCACTGAACGCTGCGCCAACCAAAGCCCCACCAATAATAACCAGTGCCACCGGTGCTGCTGCCCCAGCCAGCAGGTCCATCCCCCGGCCAAGAAATCCCGACGCCTGAAAACCGATCAGCGACGCGAATACACCGGAAAAAACCGCAATAATAATCGGATTCCTCACCAGCCGCCCCACTACCGTGATGACGATCTTTTTCAGGCCAATACCGGTGTTACCGTGAGTTTCCATCAACGCGAAGGCGAGTGGAAACAGAACAATATTCTCCACCATCAGCGACATCGCAAACGCCTGAGTCGGCGCATCTTCAGCAAAATACTGCAACAGCACCGGCAAACCGATAAAGGCACTGTTAGGGCAGGCACTGCCAAAACCTTTGAGGCCGGAAAAGCTGGTGCTATTGTTGAGTAAAAAACGGCTAATGCAAAAAACAGAGACAAATGACACGAGGCAACTGAAGCTGTACACCATCAGGTATTGGGGGTCGATCAGTACCCCCAGATCCAGTTGCGATATTTTCTGAAACATCAGCACCGGCAGCGCCAGAAAAAGCACAAAGCGACTCATCCCCGGCAGCGCTTCGCGGGGAATAATACCGACCCGGGTGGCAACAAAGCCGACCAGAATCAACAGAAATATAGGCGCGGTAATACCGATTATCGTTAGCATAGCGATTGTGATACCGAATCAAAGCGTAGAAAGAGGAACAGTAACCCAGAGCGTTTAAGGCCGTTAACATACTGCGACACCCGGTCTGGTGCAAGTAAGGACGGAATTTAACCGCGCCACTTCATGCGGGTTTCCGAGGGCAGTTCACCCATCTGCTTGCGATAAATCTCAGCAAACCGGCCCAGATTAGTGAAACCAAAATCCATAGCGATCTGGGTGATACTCCGGCACGAATGTTGTGCGCAAAGCTCACGGTATGCCGACTTTATTTTTTGCTGACGGATATAGGCTAACGGCGTCATCCTGACCGCTTCGTTAAACAGATAATAGAGTGATCGTTCACTCATATGAGTTTGATCGACCAGGTCTTGCACGCTGATACTACTTTTTATATTTACCTCAATATATTCTGCCAACAGGGTAAAACTTCTACGTTTCGTACCTTTCAGATCCAGGCCCGGCTCCGATCTCTGCTCATCCAGCAGATGAGAAATGATATCGATATAGTATCCCTGCAGCCCGCTGGGAAGCGGCTCTACAGAGTTGAGCAAAAACAGACTCAAATCGATTAACTGCCGCTGCGATAAAGAGTGATGCGACGCTATAGATTGGCCGCAGTCAAAAGACAAAGTTCCCGTTAAACCTCGACTCCTGATCCCCCCCTGAATCGCCACGGGGTGCAATTCAATCCGCAGATTACGGGTGTCATTTGCCGTCTGCTTTATCCGCAAGCCCTGGTATACACCCATATATGAGTGCCCGACGGCAGCTCCCAGACAGAGTTCAATCTGTCGCTCTCCATCCGCGAGGATCAGATTCCGGTTATTCATATCGCCCCCGTACATCGTCAATCACTCTTTCAACAGCTGAATACAGCGTTGAATAACATACTTAACACGGTTCAAACACGCTCCAGAGCCAGCGCAATTCCCTGTCCGACACCGACACACATCGTCGCCAGAGCATAGTGCCCCTGCGTCCGGCGTAACTGAAGTAGTGCGGTGCCCGTGATGCGGGCACCCGATGCTCCCAGCGGGTGGCCCAGCGCGATTGCACCGCCATTGGGGTTTATATAATCAGCATCGTCTGGCAGACCTAAATTGCGGATACAGGACAGCGCCTGGGCGGCAAACGCCTCATTGATCTCAACCGTATCAAACTGACCTATCGACAAGCCCAGTCGCTGACACAGTTTTTTCACCGCAGGAACCGGGCCATACCCCATAATATCGGGCATCACCCCGGCGCAGGCACCGCCAAGAATCTTGCCCAGCGGTGTCAGGCCGTATTGCTCGACCGCATCTGCCGATGCCAGGATCAAAGCAGCAGCCCCATCGTTAACACCGGAGGAATTACCCGCCGTCACACTACCCCCAGAGACCACAGAATTTAATCGCGAAAGCGTCTCCACACTGCTGTCAGTCCGGGGGTGTTCATCACAGTCGACTATAAGATCAGGCTTTTTCCGCTGCGAGATAGTCACCGGCACGATCTCTTCTGCCAGGGTGCCATCAGCCTGAGCCCGGGCCGCGCGCTGCTGTGAACGGAGAGCAAAAGCATCCTGATCGGCGCGGCTGATACTGAATTTTTCAGCCAGATTTTCTGCCGTCTCTGGCATTGAATCGACCCCATAGCGTTGCTGCATCTGCGGATTAACGAAGCGCCAGCCGATGGTTGTGTCATAGATCTGCGCCTGACGGGAAAACGCACTCTCCGCTTTGGGCATAACAAAAGGCGCGCGGGACATACTCTCTACACCACCGGCGATTAACAACTCAGCCTCACCGGCACGAATGGAACGAAAGGCAGTGAGAATCGCATCCATTCCCGAGCCACATAAACGGTTTATGGTGCTGCCTGGCACCTCGTGAGGATACCCCGCCAACAGTAAAGACATCCGCGCAACATTGCGGTTATCCTCTCCCGCCTGATTAGCACAGCCGAAGATAACATCCTCAATCGCCAGCGGATCCAGCCCCGGATTACGTTGCAACAGCGCCTTTAGGGGAACCGCCCCCAGATCATCTGGCCGGACAGCGGCTAATGCCCCACCAAAACGGCCAAACGGCGTACGAACAAAGTCACAAATATAGACATCTTTCATATCATTTCCTGCTACTGCTGATGGGCACGCGCAGTGCGGTCATTCAGGGCGCGTAAGGTGCTTAATTCGATCTCTGAAGGGATCGGGGTTTGCGTAACCTGAGAAGCAAACTGAATCGGCCAGCCTGTATTGTCGATAATCTGCTGCCGGGTAACACCGGGGTGGATGGAGGTCACCATGAACTCGTTAGTGGACGGATCGGGCTGCATCACGCAGAGATCGGTTATCAGACGACTGGGCCCTTTAGTTTTCAACCCCAGACGGGCACGTTCCTGACCGTCAGCGCCATGGCCAAGCGAGGTGGTAAAATCGATTTTTTCGACAAAACCACGCCGGCTTTGCTTCATGACAATAAAGATCTCGCCACATGAGGTGGCAATCTCCGGAGCCCCGCCACCGCCCGGCAAACGAACATCAGGGTGATGATAATCATCGCCTACAACCGTGGTATTGATATTGCCATATTTATCCAGCTGCGCAGCCCCCAGAAACCCTACCGAGATTTTTCCTCCCTGCAGCCAGTAACGAAACATTTCGGTGACGCCAACCGTCGTAATAGCGGTTGCAGACAACTCGCCATCACCAATGGACAGTGGCAATACATCCGGCCGGGTACCGATCGTACCGGACTCATAGATCAGACAGACATCCGGCGCATGGGTCAGCCGGGCCAGATTACAGGCCGCTGATGGCATCCCAATGCCGACAAAACAAACATCACTGTTGCCGATAGCGCGGGATGCGGCAATGGTCATCATCTCTGTTGCGGTATAACTCATTTACGCCTCCTCACTCATGGTTACCGGCTTAATCCGGTCAATAAACACGTCAGGCCCCACATTGAGAACATGTGTCTCCATCCAGCTAAGGAACCGTTCACGATCTGCGGCAATCTGATCCCAGGCTTTGTAAAATGCGTTGTCGCGCTCGTAATAACCATTGGCATAGGATGGGTGCGATCCGCCGGGCACTTCGACAATCGCCGAGATAGCCCAGCCGGGCAACACACACAGATTGGGATGCAGATCATCAAATGACTCCACCACCTCCTCAACGGTGACAATCGACCGGGCGGCCGCCAGAATAGCTTCCTTCTGTACCCCGATAATCCCCTCGATAAGCACATCTCCGCGGCGATTAGCCTTCTGCGCATGGATGATGCTGACATCCGGATTAAGTGCCGGTACGGTGGTCAGCTGCTCACCGGTATAGGGACAGGTAAAATCTTTAATATTGTCATTCACCTCGCGTAATCCGGCCCCCAGATACCCCCGGAACAGGGCGCACGGTAAACCCGCAGCTCCCGCCTCGTAGGCATTGGCCATCGCGGCATGGCTGTGTTCTTCGATTGCCAGGGGCTCAGGCCAGCCATTTTCATAGGCATCACGAAAGCGACGCAGTGAGCCAACACCGGGATTGCCACCCCAGGAAAAAATCATTTTGCTGGCACAGCCCATGCCGATTAACTGGTCATAGATCAGATCAGGTGTCATGCGGATCAGTGTCAGATCCCGCTTTTGCTGACGGATAATTTCATGTCCGGCGGCATAGGGAATCAGGTGGGTAAACCCTTCCAGCGCTACCCGATCGCCATCCTTTACAAACCGTTCTACCGCTTCTTTGAGAGAGATAAACTCTGCCATTTGACTGTCTCCAATACGGGTATCCAGAAACACCCGTTAACATCGTTCTATTTTTATCGTGGCGCAGGAATTGCGGTCGACTGGAACTGTTTCAGCAGCCACCTATCCTGCTCACATACCCAGAGTTCCGAGATATGCGAGCGGATAGTCACCCGTTCACCGCTAACCCGCTGAATCTCCATCTGCATACCCGCAGTTAACAGCACGCTGTCGCCCAGCCAGTCGAGTTGCTGGTCCTGTTTGTGAATCGCGAGAAAATCAGGCCCCTCAGGCAGACACGCAAGATAATCACTGCGACGCTGTTGCAATCCGGTTGAATGGATGTAACGCAATTGCGGATGGATCAGCGCTGCAACGGTTTCCCAGTCAGCCGCTAACAGGGCGGTTATTCGCAGATCGGATTGCTGCTGAACCTGCTGACAGCAGCGTTCTGTCTTCCGGGCGCTGGCATCGGCCAACGATTGCCCGAACTGCTCTGCTGTTATGCCATCCGGTAACGCCCCGACCACCGGCTCTTCCAGCTCCACTGGCCAGGTTTTCAGAACATCCGCCAGAAACAGGTACATATGGGTCAGTGCCATCAGGTCCAGCATCTGCGGTGTCTTCAGGTGTGCGGCTAACGCTTCCTGCATTGCTGGCCTGAGTTGCCGATGATGAAACAGCTCATCGACGGCCTGAAGCACAGCCATATCACCGGCATTCCACAGAGAGCTCTCAGCACCTTGCATGACACAGAGGATCTCCTCCTGACTCAACCCACAGCGCAGCCCCCTGACAACATGCGCACCCCACTCATACCATGAGCCGGTCAACACACTGACACGCAGAATCACCAGCTCACCCCAGCGTTGTCCAAGCGATGCACCCGACACCAGATAGCGACGGCTGCTCCACCAGGCCCGCAGCAACTCAGGCTGATGCGCCAGCAAGCCGTGGACATTCAGAGGGGCACCACGCATATCGTTAATGACGGGTGCCAGCGATGCATTCCAGTCAGCCACTGGCAGGGGTTTCAGTTTGGACGGATTCACACAACCTCCTGCTCAGACGCACTGCGCCGGTGTCACCAGTGACCTATCCAGTAACTGCTGTAACTCAGCCTGGTTGCAGGCGGTGCCAAGCAGATAGCGGTCGGGACGCACCAGCACTGCGTGTGCCTTAAACTGCTCAAGATATTGCGCCAGATCTTCAGAGTGATCGGTTTGAAGCAAGGCAATATTCTTCGCTTTCAACTGTTCAAGCTGGGCTGCGCTTAACGGCAGAGCCCGGGGGTCTGATAACAGGGCAAAACCATAACCATGACGATCATCGCTCAGGGTTCCATCCTTAAGCCTGGGCTGTGGAAACAGACAGGCAGTCTGATCGGCAACACTCAGTCCCCTGCCTAAGGCGGGATAGATTGAGGTCATTCGGGCGCTGCCATCCTGACTGTACAGTGCAGCATTCAGCGCCTCCTCAGTGCCACAGGTATTGATCAGCCCCCCCAGGCGAACGGCAGTCCCGATATACTCTCTGACATGGGGATAGCGCTCAGTGCCATAGGTATCCAGCAGCGAATCCGGTGCCTGTGCCGTTACACATAAGGCGAGTTTCCAGCCCAGATTCGCGACATCACGAATCCCGGCGCACATCCCCTGCCCCATAAACGGAGGTGTCAGATGGGCAGCATCACCGGCCAGCAGGAAACGTCCCTTACGCCAGTGATGAACAATTTTGGAGTTGAATGTATAGACCGCTGAACGTTCCAGTTCAGCTTCTGAGCTATCCAGCCAGGGTTGCAGCAATGACCACACCGCATCAGGCGAGATCATCTCCTCCGAAGGCTCGTCATCTTTAACAGTGATTTCCCAACGACGCCGGTTACCCGGTCCTCTGACATAAGTGGCTGGCCGCTCAGGGTTACAGTACTGGATGGTGTAATCCCCCAGCTCGGGTTTCTCTCTGTTCAGCAGCACATCAACCACCAGCCAGCGCTCCGAGAAGCCCAGATCTTCCATCCCGGTTTCAATAAAGCGGCGTACCAGCGAGTTAGCTCCATCACAGCCAACCACATAGTTAGCGCTGACAGTGACCGTTTTCTCCTCCCGCAGATCGTGATACTCAAGCATCGCCTGATCACACTGCTCCTCGAGATTCACAACCTCACACAGGGTTCTCACCGTGACATGGGGATAACGTTCAAGCCCCTCTCGCAGAACCTTCTCTATATCAGGCTGATGGCAGCGATAACTGGCATACCACCCCTGCGGGCTGATCTGTTGGGGCCTTGGCCAGTCCAGCAGCAGCGTGCCGTCATTAGCCACAAAGCGCATGCCCGGGTTAACCCGCAGGTTTGCAGCAATCGCATCACCCAGTCCAACCGTTTGAAAAACCCGCATCACTTCGTCATCAAAATGCACCGCTCTGGGAAGGTGGTATGCGGCAGCCTCCCGATCAAGAATCAATACCGATACCCCACACTTACCCAACAGGTTGGCCAGTGTTGCGCCGACCGGGCCAAAACCAATGATGGCCACATCGTAATGTTCAGTTGGTTGCTTACTCATTTGAAACTCCAGAAAACCAGTTAAATTCAGATATTTCAGGCCGAGTCTGTCCCTGGATTTTCACCCATTAAAAAATCACACGGGAAGGAGACCCGGCGCGGGTCCCGGTTTAGTTAGTTAAGCTGGCGTATCTTTTGAGCCCGTTGCAGTACAGGCAAACCATCAACACCGAAGGATTTTTGTATCTCCAGCCACTCATTTTCAGCGCCGGATAATGCTTTGTCCCATTGCGCTACTTCCTGCGCTGACAACTGATCATTGAATGAAACCTTGCTGTTGTTACGCATCAGCGCTTCAATATCTGCATCATACTTATCAATGACTGAAGCAACCCAGCGTGAGGTCGCCTCGCCAGACAACTCATCGATCACCTTTTTATCGGCTTCAGGCAGCGCGTTATAGGTCGCTTTATTCATCAGAATAGCCAGAGGGCTGGCGGTCAGCTGTGTCATGGTTATCTTTGGGGCAACCTCATTAAGGCGGAATGTCTTATAGGCATCCATCACCCACAGCACCCCATCAACGACGCCCCGATCAAGATTTTCATAGACCTGAGGGGCCGGAATTGAAACGCCGCTCCCCCCCAGCATGGAAACCAGCTTTGACACATAGGGAGATGGTGTACGCAGTTTCATACCTGCCATATCAGCCGGAACACGAACGTTTTTTTCCCGGGTAAAAACCCGGTATCCGTGAGTCGTAAACAGTGCGATAACTTTGTAGTCGTCGTACTCCTTCTGCAAAGCCCCTTCAGCCAACAGCTGATTCAACACCTGAGTACCCTCAGCACTGGTAGGGGAGATCCGGGGCACTTCGGCAATCGACGTCAGCGGGAACAGTCCCGGTGAATATCCCTGAACCACCAGAGCCACATCAGCGACACCTTTTTTTACCAGCTCCTGCTGCGCCGGAGGGGCTCCCAGAATACTACCCGGATACAGGCGAAAACGGTTTCCCTCAGAAAGCCTTGCATTCACCTGCTCTATCCAGGGCGTAATAATTTTGCTGGAGAAAAAGCCCTGTGCTGGCTCAAAACTGGACACCCGAAACTCCCTTGCCTGTGCGGCAGCCGCCAGCAAGGCAGACAGCAGTAGGACAGACCCGGCCTTTACGGTTTTTTGCACTAAATTTGCTGTATTAATTTTCATTTTCATATCATCCTTTCAGATTTATTTTTGTTTTAGTGTGCGTTGTCTGGCAGCCATAACACGATGGCGGGAATAGCAACGATGACAGCGATACGAATCAGATCAGCAATCACAAACGGAGCGATGCCCTGCCACAGCTGAACCAGTCGGATATCGCTATAAGCCACTTTGATAATGAACAGGTTCATCCCCACCGGTGGGGTGATCAGCCCCAGCTCAACCACCATGACGGCGTAGATACCGAACCAGACCAGATTGATACCGGCAGCATCCGCGATCGGGACAAACAGAGGGATGGTCAGCAGCAGCATCGCCAGAGAATCCATCACGGTTCCCAGCAGCAGATAGATACCGGTCATCACCAGAATCAGTAGCAACGGGTTTTCAATCAGTCCGCTGAAAATCGAAGAAAGCGAAAAGGGTAAGCCGGACAGCGCCAGGAAAAAGTTAAACAGGTTGGCCGCAATCAGAACCAGATAGAGAGCACCACAAGTTAATGCGGTAGTCACTGACGCTGCCAGCATACCCGCACAACTCAACCGTCTGGACAGCAGCCCATAGACCAGCACCAGCCCCACTCCGACTGCGGCGGTCTCATTTGCCGTGAAAATACCGCTGTATAGTCCCCCCATCATGAGTGCAAACACGCCGGTGGGCGGAACAATCTCTTTCATCGACGCCCAACGGTCAGCCCGGCTGGCCTTCTCCTTATGCGGCGCCTTAACCAGCCCCAGCATCACTGGCAGATAGACCGCCAGACAGTAAAGCAGAATGGCCAGAACAATAGGTCCCATCGCCGCCAGTAGCAGACTGTTGATAGACTGCTCGGCCAGAAAAGCGTAGATAACCAGTACCGTTGATGGCGGAATAAGAATACCCAGCGAGCCCCCGGCAGCCACCGTACCGGCAGACAATGGCAACGAATAACCCGCCGCTTTCATCTCCGGCATCGCTATCCGGCTCATTGTCGCCGTCGTCGCCAGTGAGGACCCGGAGATCATGCCAAAACCCGCCGACGCACCAATGGTGGCAATCGCCAGACCGCCTTTACGATGTCCGATGAGAGTGCGCATTGCACTATAGAGTCGGGAGGAGAGCCCACACTCCGATGCCAGATTGCCCATAAAAACAAACAGCGGCAGAACGGTCAGGGTATAGTTGGTCAGCGAATCCCATACCGTTGAACTGGCAATGGTGCTGCTGGGCTCCACCCCCATGATCCAGGCGCAGCCGCCCAGTCCTACCAACCCCATCGCTACCCCAACCGGTATCTCGAGAAAGATCATAACGATAACCGCCAGCATCCCCAGGCCACCCAGTATCAGTCCACTATCCATGATCCGCCCCCTCTTTAGCAGCGGTTTCTGTAATACTGTTGACCAGCGCGATAACCGCCCCGCAGAAAGCCATAAACAGAGTGATGGTAATAATAATCAGCAGAATAGAGACCGGCGTTCCGGTGTCAGGTGTGGTTTCCGGTGAGCCAAACTTCTCATAGGCCGTGAGATATTCAGCTATCAGTAAAATCGCCGAGAACAGTAGTGATATGCCCGCCCCAAAAACGGCCAGCCAGTATCCGATTTTAGAGGGCAGAAACTCACTCAACAGTTTTGCGGTTATGTGGCCTTTTCGGCTAAAGGTAACCGGCATGGACAACAAAGCTCCCAGACCGATAAACAGCGTTGTCAGCTCTATCGATGCATCGACATGGGAATGAAACAGCGCTCGCACAAATATATCCAAAAGGGTTATTCCGGCCCCAATCAGAAAGCAGGAAGACGCACTGATGAGCATCACCTGCGCGAACCGATGACTTAACGTTTTAGAAGACACAACAACCTCGACACTCTTATTATTTTGTCGTGGTAACCGAACCCTGCCAGGACAACGCTTCATCCCGGGCAGGGCCGTTACACGGTGCTCTTAATCATCAGATAGAATCAGTCTTCCGCGACGATGACGTTACTCAGGCAACCGACCCGGTCTACCAGTACTTCGATGTGATCACCCGGCTTCATCCATACCGGGGGTTCGCGTCTTGCACCAATCCCGCCGGGCGTACCGGTGACGATGACATCACCTGGTTGTAACGGTGCAATCGTTGAGGTGTAAGCGATCTGGCGTTCGATGCTGTGTATCATCATGTCAGTGGTCGCCTTCTGCATCGTTTTACCGTTCAGGCGTGACTCAACCGTCATCAGAGTGTTAGCCGGGATTTCATCGGCAGTCACCATCCACGGACCAAAGGCACCGGTTTTCCAAAAGTTTTTGCCCGGATCCCACTGCTGCGAATGCTTCTGCCAGTCACGGATACTGCCATCATTGAAACAGGCGTAACCGGCAATATGATCCCAGGCATCCACCTCTTTAATACGGCGGCCCGGTTTGCCAATGATCACCGCCAACTCTGCTTCATAATCGAGCTTGCCCGACTCTGGCGGGCAGGGAATCTCATCCCCCTGAGCACAGAGAGAATCAGCAAAACGCAGGAAGAATGTTGGCATTTCATTAATTTCACGGCCGGTTTCACGCACATGTTCACCGTAGTTAAGGCCAGCACACCAGATCTTACCCGGGTTAGGAATCACCGGGAGCTGCTTAACATCCGCCAGTGCATAGTGTGCTTTGCAGGTTGGTAAGACTTCTGCCAGCTCATTCACAGCATTCGCAGCCAATACCGATTTGATGTCGATATAACGGTCATCCAATACTTTTCTGAAATCGACAACACCGGCATCCACAACCGCACCAAAACTTGCCACCCCGTTATATACAAAACTAATCAGTTTCATCGAGAAAACCTCTTCATATTTATTGTTGTAAAATCTCAATAATTGGGATTTAATAGATTATATTGATCTATGTCAATAACTTTTTCTCAATATAAAAGATAAATAAAAAGAGAGATCACAATGAAAAAATCGGGTTTCAACTTCACTCATATCGGAATATTCGCCAGAGATCTTGACGCTATGGAACGCTTTTATACCGGCATTCTGGATTTCACCGTGACTGACAGAGGCGAGCTGGAAGGACCGGATGGCCCGGTATCTCTTATTTTTATGAGTAAAGACCCGGATGAGCACCATCAGATCGTCCTGATAAGCGGCAGGCCTGAAAATATTGGTTTTAATGTGATCAACCAGATATCGCTGAAAGGTGAAACCGTTGCCGAACTGAAAGAGATCTATGAACGGCTACAAGCGGAAGGTGCACCAGGTCTATCGCCGGTGACCCACGGCAATGCCCTGTCCGTTTATGTGCTTGATCCGGAAGGCAACCGCATCGAACTCTATGTCAATATGCCCTGGTATGTTACTCAACCGATGCGGGTTCCCATCGACTTCACTCTGGATGAGGCTGCGCTGATGAAAGCAACCGAAGAACACGCCCGTAAGTTGCCAGGCTTCAAACCACGTTCCACCTGGCAGGCAGAGATGAAGGTACGAATGGGCCTCGCTGAGTAAAACCAGCCCGTGGCCGGTTGTGGCTAAAATGAATCGCCCATCCGGCTATATATTTCTGCGGCGAAAAGGCATAATCCGGCACGTCTGTAGCGATAAAATATAAAACTGAACAAAGTTAAATAACCTTCCATGACCAGCCCAGCCAGAGTCTTTGCAATTCTCGATATGTTTTCCAGGGAAGCTCCTGTCTGGAGTCCGGATGATATTAATGAGCGCCTCGGGTACACCCGTGCCACTGGCTACCGCTATGTGAAAGAGCTTGTTGAAGCAGGATATCTGCAAAAAGTCTCTGCCGGACTTTATGCACTGGGCCCCAGAATCATTGAACTGGACTATCAGTTACGTCAGAGTGATCCGTTGTTACTGAGTGCTGCCCCCTGCATGGAACAGCTGGGCCAGCAAACCGGTTTCGACGTTGTGCTGTCGGTGTACTTTTCCGGATCGATGCAGGTTATTGATACACATCGGTATCACAGCCAACAGGAGTTAGAACTCACCTACGGACGTGGCCGGCCCCGACCTCTGTTTTTTGGTGCCGCGCCAAAAATTCTCGCGGCTTCGCTTGCAAAAGCGCAGCAAAAAAAGCTCTATGCGGCTTTCAGTGAGGATATTTCGGATCAGGGATTAGGAAATTCGCTGGAGGAGTTTTACGCGATTCTCAAAGAGATAAAACAGCTGGGGTATTACATTTCCAGGGGTGAGCTGGATACCAATATTGGCGCTATTGCCATGTCGATTTCCAACCAGGATAAAGAAACACCCGCCGTGCTGGCGCTGGTTGGCAGTCTCGAAAACTTTGACAAAGCCAACACCGAACTACTCTGTTTCGCTCTCAAACAGTGTGTTGCCCAGATTAGCGCAAAGCTTAATCAGGTTGGTAAACACTAATCTTCGGCTGAGTTTTCTTTGTTATCGGCCAGCACCAGGCCGATATTTTCAACCCAATATTTTCAACCCGACATGCCGCTCTCTCTTTCTTCACCGGGTTAGAGATAACGGGTACTTTCGCCCGTAAAAGAGCCCTGTTAACACCGAATAAAAACCGTTTACAGCATCATAGCCAACATCAAAACCGTGCACTAAGTGCACCATCAGGCTGTTTTTTATTGCCCTGCAATAGCCCTCATCTCTACACTGGCCTCACTCTGAAATGACGCCTGGTTAACCCCATAGACTTGCCTGAGTTACCTAAAGCTCAGAATGCGTCATCTCAGAATTCAAATAATAAATCGCCTTTCCAGGGCTGAGACCGTCCCATGGAAAGAGCTAAAAAAACACGCCGATTAATGGAAAGCAAAGTGCATTGCCTTCCCCTGACCGGCAGGTTCTGGAGTCCCGCATGAGTGTAATGTTGAAGTGTCTGTCTCACACCCCCCTGAGAGACTATAACGATCCTGAGGCGAGCATTGTCAAAGAGGTTGATGAGGTGATTGCTAAGGCCCGTGCCGAGGTTGAAGCCTTTGATCCGGAACTGATCGTGCTGTTTGCACCGGATCACTATAACGGCCTGTTTTATGATCTGATGCCTCCGTTTGTGGTTGCCACAGCGGCTGAATCCGTCGGTGATTACAGCAGTCTGCCCGGCCATCTGAGTGTTGATTCCGATGCCGCAATGGAGCTGGTGAAATTCCTTTTCGCCAACGGCATCGACATGACCCTGTCGCACCGTTTGCAGGTCGATCACGGTTGCACCCAGACGCTGGAAGAGATGACCGGCAGTCTGAGCCGTTACCCGGTGGTACCGATCATTATCAACTCTGTAGCACCACCCTTCTGCCCCTACTCCCGCATCCGTAAACTCGGCGAGGTCGTCGGTCAGTTTATTGCGGGACTGGATAAACGTGTGCTGATTCTGGGTACCGGAGGACTGTCACACGAGCCTCCCGTGCCGCTGCTGGCGGATGCCCCTGAAGAGGTGGCTGAGTTTCTGATTGCCGGACGTAACCCAACCCCGGAGTTCCGTGCCGCCCGTCAGGAACGCACCATCGCCGCCGGTAAGATCTATGGCAGTGAGCTGTGCGAACAGACTCCGCTCAACGCAGACTGGGATCTGACCTTTATCCAGACACTGATCGATGGCCGGGTGGCCGAGATTGATGAACTCTCCATTGAAGAGATCTCACAACAAGCTGGCCGCTCCGCTCACGAGGTACGCACCTGGGTGGCAGCCTTTGCTGCGATCGGTGCAACCGGATCAGTAACCGCAAGAAAAGATTATTACCGCGCCATTAACGAATGGATTGCCGGGTATGGCGTTGTCAGCGCCGAGTCGGCCTGATCCGACCCGGACTGATGCCAGCAAATAATAAATAGAATTTCAGGAGAACACCGATGAACAATATGACTGTCCAGATCCCAACCGAAGAAGAGATCGTAGCCCGCGCAACTAAGATGATTCCGTGGCTCAGAGAGAAAGCCGATGCCGTTGAAAAAGCCCGCATGGTGCCAGAAGATACCATTCAGGCATTCCAGGAGGCAGGCTTCTTCCGCATCCTGCAGCCAAAACGCTGGGGCGGCTATGAGATGAACCCTAACGTGCTTAACAAAGTTCTAATCGAACTGGCGCGCGGTTGCCCTTCCAGTGCCTGGAACGTGATGGTATTGGGGGTGCACCCGTTCGAGGTCGGTTTGCTGGACGACACCGTCGGTGATGAACTATGGAGTGACGATAGCAGCCGTCTGATATCCTCGTCCTACGCCCCTTTCGGCACCGTAAAAGCGGTTGAAGGCGGTTACATTCTGAATGGCGAGTGGCTGACATCAAGCGGTTGTGACCATGCGGCAGGTGGTGCCTTTCTCGGTGGTCGTGTCGCCGATGCCGACGGCAATATGGAGTTCCGCTCTTTCTGGGTACAACGCTCTGACTTTGAGATTGAAGATGACTGGTATGTTGTCGGCCTGGCGGGTACTGGTAGTAAGAAGCTTCTGGTTAACGAAGTATTCGTCCCCACTTATCGCAGTCACGTGATTGGCGATTATTGTGATGAGACCCACGGCCATGTAAACAACCTGTATAAGATGCCGTTCTTCGGCGTATTTTACTCTGCGGTATCTTCAGTCATCATCGGTATGGCTAAAGGGATGGCTGACCTCTATATCGAACATATGGTGCCTCGTCAGAACCTCAACCAGGCGGTTGGCGCTGCCGTCAATGATCCGTTCATCAAAGGTAAGCTGGGTGAAGCTCAGGCTAAAATCACCGGCGCTGAAGCACGGGTGCTGATGAATACCGAGGAAGCCTGGAAATATGCGTCAAAAGGTGAGCTGGTGCCCACCGATGTCCGCGTGCGGACCTTCGCCACCAACCAGTTTACCGGTGGTGACTGCTTTGATGCGGCCCATATGATCTTCAAGAAGACCTCAACCCGTGGCGTCTGGCTATCCAGCCCGATGCAGCGTCAGTTGCGCGACATTCTTGTGGGTGCGAACCACATCACCCAGAACCAGGACAATATCGGCGAACTGCTGGGTGGCCAGATGCTGGGCAACCCGCTGCCACAACCCAACCCGTTCGGCGTCAAAGCCCAATAAACAATAAAAAAACAACACCTGAGGCAGGGGCGCGTCCCTTGCCCGGTATAACAATTTAAAGGGTGCAGAGATGAATAAAGAGATAAATCAGGTGCTTGACTGGACACCTAACGCTAAATTAGCGGCCATGCCAACGGTTACTTCGGATGACCACCGTTACGGTATGCGCCACTTTGCAGTGGGTGTCACCATTATCAGCGCATCAGACGGTGTCAACAAAGCGGGCCTGACCGCCACAGCGGTTTGCTCTGTTACGGCTGATCCTCCCCGTCTGGTGGTCTTTGTTAATAAAGATGTGGCCGCCAGCCAGATCATTTTGAACAGCGGCGCACTCTGTGTAAATATTCTTGCCAGTGAGCAGGAAGAGATTGCCAGAGTCTTTGCCGGTATGCACAAAGAAGTTCAGGGCGAAGCACGTTTTGAATATGGTCAATGGCGCGAACTGATAACCGGTGCCCCCAGCCTGGATGGCACACTGGCTAACTTCGATTGCCGTGTGATCAAAGTGTTTGATGAAAGCACCCATCATGCGTTTCTCTGTGAAGTGATGGCCACCTGCGAGCGGGATGATGGCGAAGCACTGATCTATCTGAATGGAGCCTTTCGCAGCGTTCCTCAGTAAGCGCACAAACGATGAGATAAACCAGCCCTGTCATGCAGGGCTTATTGCGTTCGCACATAACGAATTAAAAGGCAGAATCTATGACTACAATTGAAATCAGTGAAGCCTCCAGCAGCAAATTTATCGATATTGTTGCCGAAGGTAATCCCTATAAGATCCACTACAACGAACTGGGAACCGGTGAGCAGGTGGTGATTATGCTGCATGGTTCAGGTCCCGGCGCCACCAGTTGGGCGAACTTTAACCGTAATATCGAACCTTTTGTTAATCAGGGCTATCGTATTATTTTGCTGGATTGTCCCGGCTGGGGTAAAAGTGACCCGGTTGTCTGCACCGGTTCCCGCTCCGATCTCAATGCCGCCTGTGTCAAAGGCGTGATGGACGGTCTGGATATCGAAACCGCCCACCTGATCGGTAACTCCATGGGCGGACACAGCGTGGTGGCCTTTGCCCTCAGCTGGCCCGAACGGGTTAACAAACTGATTCTGATGGGCGGCGGTACCGGTGGACCAAGCCAGTTTGTACCGATGCCAACGGAAGGGATCAAGCTGATTCAGGCGCTCTATCGTAACCCCGATCTGGAAGCACTGAAAAAGATGATGTCGGTGTTTGTTTACGACAGCAGCCATCTGACCGACGAGATGTTCCAGCTGCGTCTGGATAATATGCTGTCCCGTCAGGATCATCTGGAAAACTTCGTTAAAAGTCTCGAAGCGAATCCAAAACAGTTCCCTGATTTTGGTCCGCGGCTGGCAGAGATTAAGGCAGAGACGCTGGTTGTCTGGGGGCGCGATGACCGTTTTGTGCCGATGGATATCGGCCTCAAGCTAATTCGTGGCATCCCTAATGCACAGTTACATATCTTTAATAACTGTGGTCACTGGGCACAATGGGAGCATGCCGATACATTTAACAGAATGGTGCTGGATTTTCTGCAACATTAATTAAATACCGGCGTATTACTTTCTAATAATTCTGGTTCAAAACGTTTATAACCACTGCTATACAATAGCAGTGGTTATAACTGTTCCTCTATTTTCTCAATAACATCATTCATTTTCTTCAGATATTTTTTTGCTGCTTTTTCAGTCGACATCGCTTTGGCGATATACACCAGATTCAAACATCCCACCACTTCATCTTCACGCATAATCGGCCGGGCGATTGCGGCAATATTCCCCTCATCTCCCCAGTCCTGATTATTGGCACCGTAGCCCTGTTCCCGGGTCTGACGAAGCACCCGGCGTACATAATCTTCATCATTAGCATGCACTCCCTGCCTGTCGTCATACTGTCGCAACCGCTCCAGTATGTCATTACGCTCAGCTTCCGGACAGTAAGAGATATAGGCTCTTCCGGTGGCCGTCATCAGCAGTGGCAGTCGCCTGCCCACCATATCCCGGTGAAACGATAGTTTGCTGAAACGGTGGGTTGTCTCGCGAACAACCATCGCGTCACCATCCAGCGTACAGAGATCGGTTGGCCATATAACCTGTTGTAATAACTGACCTAATAGCGGCGCAGCCAGCTGAGATATCCACTGAGCATCCTGAAATCCTTCACTCAGCTGTCTGACCTTAAGCGTCAGCTGATAACTGTCATCAGAGGGGCTGCGCCGCACATAACCCTCCCCTACCAGGGTTTCCAGTAAGCGTCGGACAGTGGTGCGGTGAATACCACTCCAGTCCGCCAGATCACGGATTTTTGCCCCACCATGGGCGCGATTTAACAGATAGAGTAACTCAAGCCCCCGGGTAAGCCCCCGCACATTCTTATACTGTCCTGTTTCTTCAGTTTCCATGATTCAATACCCGTATGACCCTATCAGAATGTGCACCAAGTGCACGCCACATCAGTTTTTAATTGTAGCCTGCTCAACCCTTTTTTTATACTGACACAATAATTATAAGTATTAAAAAATAATAATAATCATCCACAGGGTGCTGCACAATGAATAGTCTTGCCGCTATCTATCTATTTTTTCTATCTCTTTTTTTATTGATATTCCCAATAAAAAAACAAATAAAAAAACACGTCGTTTCAGTTTTAAGTCATCGCAGCAATATTTTTAACGCGCCCCTCTATGGTGTTTTATTGCATGCATATGCCGGTGCATAGCCCTCTTCTGAATATTTTTGAGTCAGCTGAATTAAAACAGGATTATACCGATGTCAATTGATCTGGACCTGATCGCCAAAAACCTGCGTGAAGCAGAGCTTCATAACGAAGCAGTCGCCCCCATCCGGGAGATCATTGGAGAAGACAACGCCGAAGCGGCCTACAGGATTCAGCAGCTCAATACTGAACATGCCTGTCATACCGGGCGTCGTATTGTGGGCCGCAAGATAGGTCTGACTAACGTCAAAGTGCAACAACAGCTTGGGGTAGATCAGCCTGATTTCGGCACTCTGTTTGCGGATATGTGCTATGGCGACAACGAAACGGTTCCGGTCGACCGGGTGATGCAAGCCAAAGTCGAGGCGGAACTGGCCCTCATACTGACCAGAGATCTACCCGAAACCGATACTACTTTTGCTGAGCTGATCGATGCCATCGGCTGGGTAATGCCAGCGATTGAGATCGTTGGTAGTCGCATCAATAACTGGGACATCAGTTTTGTCGATACGGTGGCTGATAACGCCTCCAGCGGTGCGTTTGTGCTGGGTGACGCGCTGCGCTGGCAGGGTGGCATCGATCTGGCAAAGATTAATATGACCATGACCCGCAACGGCACCGTGGTTTCTTCAGGCAGCGGTATTGAATGCCTGGGGCACCCACTCAATGCCGCTGTCTGGCTGGCACGCACTCTGAGCAAGTTAGGACACCCTCTTAAAGCGGGCGATATCGTCCTGACCGGAGCACTGGGGCCGATGGTGGCCGTAGAGCCCGGCGATCAGTTTGAGGTGCTGATCTCATCAATTGGCCGGGTCAGCACTCAATTCAGCCAGGCCTGACTGGACTGGACAGCAATCCGCTCTGTAAATACAAAGCGTTGCTGCCAACACAACTCGTTGTTTGAAGGATTTTCCCTATGAAAAAATTAAAAGCAGTGATTATCGGGCCGGGTAATATCGGTACTGATTTGCTGATGAAGATGAAACGGTCTGAGTGGATCGAACCGGTCTGGATGGTGGGTATCGACCCGGAATCCGATGGCCTGAAACGCGCCCGTGAGATGGGTATTAAAACCACCGCTGAAGGCGTTGATGGGGTGCTGCCGCACGTTATCGAAGATGATATCCGCGTCGCTTTTGATGCTACCTCGGCCTATGTTCATGCCGAGAACAGCCGCAAGCTGAACGAACTGGGCGTCATCATGATCGACCTGACACCAGCGGCGATCGGCCCCTTCTGTGTGCCACCCGTCAACCTGCGGGCACACGCACAAAACCTGGAGATGAATGTCAACATGGTCACCTGCGGTGGCCAGGCAACGATCCCGATGGTCGCCGCTGTATCCAGCGTGCAGCCGGTTGAGTACGGTGAAATTATCGCTACCGTCTCCTCTAAGTCTGCTGGCCCGGGTACCCGCAAAAATATCGATGAGTTTACCCGTACCACCGCCGGTGCAGTGGAAAAAGTCGGCGGCGCGAAAAAAGGTAAAGCGATCATCATTATCAACCCCGCTGAGCCACCGCTGATGATGCGCGACACCGTGCACTGTCTCACCGAAGGCGAGCCGGATCAGGCGGCCATTACCGCCTCCGTTCACGCGATGGTGAAAGAGGTGCAGAAATATGTACCCGGTTATCACCTGGTCAACGGCCCGGTATTTGATGGCAACCGCGTCTCCATGTTTATGGAAGTGGAAGGTCTGGGGGATTATCTGCCGAAGTATGCCGGCAACCTGGACATCATGACCGCAGCGGGACTACGCACCGCCGAGATGTTTGCGGAAGAAGCCGCTAACGGCAACATTACCCTGCCAGCACGCGGCTAAGTGGAGGAGAAAACAATGAATCTGAAAGGTAAAAAAGTAGTCCTCCATGACATGAGTCTGCGGGACGGTATGCACGCCAAACGTCACCAGATCTCACTGGAGCAGATGGTGAATGTCGCCACGGCGCTGGATGAAGCGGGTATGCCGCTGATCGAAGTCACCCATGGTGATGGTCTGGGTGGCACCTCGGTGAACTACGGTTTTCCGGCGCACAGCGATGAAGAGTATCTCGGCGCGGTGATTCCGAAACTGAAAAACGCCAAAGTCTCCGCCCTGCTGTTGCCTGGGATCGGCACAGTCGATCACCTGCGCATGGCGAAAGATCTGGGTGTTAACACCATCCGTGTTGCCAGTCACTGTACCGAAGCCGATGTCACTGAACAGCACATCGGTCTGGCCGCCAAACTGGAGATGGACACCGTCGGTTTCCTGATGATGGCGCACATGGCCAGCCCGGAGAAGATTCTCGAGCAGGCGCGGCTGATGGTCTCTTATGGCGCTAACTGCATCTACTGCACCGACTCTGCCGGTTACATGCTGCCGGATGAAGTGACCGAGAAGATCGGTCTGTTGCGGGCGGAGCTGGACCCTTCTATTGAGGTGGGTTTCCATGGCCACCACAACATGGGCATGGCGGTAGCCAACTCCCTGGCCGCTATCGATGCCGGTGCGATCCGGATTGATGGCTCGGTTGCCGGTTTAGGTGCCGGTGCTGGTAACACGCCACTGGAAGTACTGGTGGCTACCCTGGTGCGGATGGAAGCGGACCATGGCATCGATCTGTACAAGATTATGGATGTTGCTGAAGACCTGATCGTACCGATGATGGATCAGCCGATCCGTGTCGATCGTGATGCGCTGACACTGGGCTTTGCCGGTGTTTACTCCTCGTTCCTGCTGTTTGCCAAACGGGCGGAAGCGAAGTATGGCATTCAGGCACGGGATATTCTGGTCGAGCTGGGTCGCCGCGGCACTGTCGGCGGACAGGAAGATATGATTGAAGACCTGGCGCTGACCATGGCCAGACAAAAATAACCGCACAGGCTCACCCGCAGAATAGCCTGCTGGTGAGCCTCGCGACCAAACCAACTCATGCCTTTAATGGCTGTACTACCAATGTCAATTAACTATCTCAACTGACTATTTCGACTAACTATTTCAACTAACCATCTCAATCAACTATTCATTGAGGGAAACAACCGATGTTTATAATAAAAAAAGTAAAGTCTCTGACTCTGATCGCTGTGCTAATGGGCCTCACCAATATCGCTGCCGCTGAAACCATCATGCGCGTTGCCAGCTGGCTGCCACCCACCCATGTGCAGAATGCGGTGGTATGGCCAACCTGGGGTAAATGGATTGAGGAAGCCACTGATGGCCGGGTTAAAATTGAGATTGAGTATGGTTTAGGCCACCCTAAAACCCTGTTTGAACTGGTGGAAGACGGTGTTGCCGATGCCAGCTTCAGTTACCACGGTTATGTTCCGGGTCGTTTTAAACTGGCACTGGGGGTTGAAGAGCCATTGATGGGTTCCTCCGCCGAAGCAACCTCTGTTGCCTACTGGCGTGTACATCAGAAATACTTTGCTGCCGCCAATGAACATGACGGCCTGACCGTGGCAGGGGTGTTTGTACACGGCCCCGGACAGATTCAGACAATAGAACCGATCAGCTCACTGGCTGACCTTAAGGGTAAAAAGATCCGTATCGGCGGCGGTGTGCCTGCTGAAATTGGCAGCCGTCTTGGGGTAACCCCGGTGGGTGCGCCGGCTCCTAAAGTCTATGAACTGCTGCAACAGGGTATCGTTGACGGTGTTTTCCTGCCGATCGCAGAACAGAAGACCCTGCGTCTGAGCGAAGTTGCCCGCAACGTGGTCGCTCTGCCTGGCGGTATGTATCTGGGTAGTTTCTCCATCTTTATCAACCCTGATTTTCTCGACAGTCTGAGTGACGAAGACCGTGAAGCGATCATGAGTGTTTCCGGTGAAAAACTGTCGGCGATGGCAGGTAAAGCCTGGGATAGCGCTGATAAAGAGGGCCTTAAAGCCGCTGAAGAAGCCGGTGTTAACATCGTCAACGTAACAGCAGACGATGACTTTGCCAAAGACTTCAACAAGCTGGTTGAAGGCATGGACCAGATCTGGCTGGATTCGGTAGCGGACCGTGGTGTCGACGCTGAATCAGCACTGGCAGAGCTTCGTTCTATCGCCCACAGCTACCACGAGTAAAGGCTAACCATGTCATTTTCAGCCTGGATATCAGCGCATTATGAGGAGCAGGGGCCGGTCAGATGGCTGGCCTTTGCTCTCGAATTAATTGCGGCATTAACACTTTTTTCTCTGATGATTCTGACCTGCGCCGATGTGTTTGGACGCTATTTTTTAGGGGACGCGGTCGATGGTACCACTGAACTGACCGAGCTCGGTCTGGCCATTCTGATTTTTGCCGAAATGCCGGTGATTACCTGGCGTGGCGGCCATGTGGTTGTCGATATACTGGACCGGATGCTGGGTAATACACTGATCAAAGTGCTGGGACTGCTATCCGCTTTACTCATCTCATCGTCCCTCTATTTTTTAGCTGACAGGATATTTTTTCTTGCGCAACGCTCCTTCAGACGCGGGGAAGTCACTGAGTTTCTGCATCTGCCCGTCGGCATCATTATTGAGTACATCGCACTGATGAGCTGGATTACCGCAGGTGCGATGATCACTTATGGCATTTATCGGCTGCTATTTATCCCCAACGACTAGTTTAAAACAGGTATTGATATCATGACGGTTGCCCTGATCGGCTTTGCCATACTTCTTGTACTGATCATCATTGTCAGAATACCCATCGCTTTCTCGATGGGAATCGTTGGATTTCTCGGCTTTGCGTATCTGCAAGGGCTGAGCGTCGACAATGTTACAGACTTTCGCTGGACCGGTGCTCTCTCGATGGCATCAAAACGGGTGATTGATACCGCCCAGGAATACAGTCTGTCGGTTATTCCACTCTTTATACTGATGGGGAATCTGGTCACTAAATCAGGACTCTCCCATCAGCTGTATCGCGCATCGAATGCCTTTCTGGGACATATGAGGGGCGGTTTATCGATGGCGACGGTAGTTGCCTGTGGTGGGTTTTCTGCTATCTGCGGTTCAAGTCTGGCCACCTCTGCCACCATGGCGAAAGTGGCGATGCCACCGATGCGCAAATATGGATATGCCGACTCACTGGCCACCGCGTCCATCGCAGCGGGAGGAACCCTGGGAATTCTGATCCCCCCCAGTGTTATTCTGGTAATTTATGGTCTGCTCACCGAAACCAGTATTCGTGAACTGTTTGCGGCAGGCTTTATACCCGGCCTGCTTGGCATCCTGCTCTATCTGGGCGCGGTACGTTTTGCCGTCTGGCGAAAACCGGAATCAGGCCCCTGTGGCGATAAGCTGGACTGGCCTCAACGTATTCAGGCACTGAACGGTGTATGGGGTGTACTGATTCTGTTTTCTGTCGTGATGGGCGGCATCTACATGGGTATTTTTACGCCAACCGAAGCGGCAGGCATCGGTGCCGGAGGCGCCTTTGTGATCGCCCTGTCCCGCCGTTCACTGACACTGGCCTCAATGTTTGACATACTCACGGATACCGCACGAACCTCAGCAATGCTATTCAGTGTTCTCATCGGTGCGCTGATCTTTTCCAACTTTATCAATCGGGCAGGACTGCCCGGCGACCTGCTGACACTGGTACAAAGCGCCGATGTATCCCCCATGGCGATCATTTTTATCATCCTGGGGATCTATATTGTGCTCGGTATGGTGTTTGAAAGTCTCTCTATGATGCTGCTGACCGTGCCGATCTTTTTCCCACTGGTACAGAGCCTCGGATTCGATCTGGTCTGGTTCGGTATTGTGGTGGTGGTTGTCACCGAGATCAGTCTGATTACCCCACCCGTCGGGATGAATGTGTTTGTTCTCAGCGCGGTGTTACGTGATGTTAAAGCCAGCACCATCTTTAAAGGCGTAACGCCCTTCTGGTGTGCCGATATCATCCGTCTGCTGCTGATCACACTGATCGCCCCAATTGCGTTGTTTCTCCCGGAACTGCTGTATCGCTGAAGCAACACGAAGAGGAGCGCCATTTAAGCCCGTTAAAAAAAAGCCCGTTAAAAAAGCCCGGTATGGGCAGATAAGACCGACGCCGATGTCACTGTAATCGATTGCTGTACCAACAGGGTGTTGGTCAGCTTTTTAGCGGATTCTATAACCCATAAAGTAATCCACCACTCAAAACCTCGCGTGGTTATCCTACCGCTATAAAGCAACCGGATTTATACAGCACTATTCCACCCCGATATAACCGGAATAGTGCTGTTTTTATCCTGTCAGAGAGTTGCTATCCCCTTGATTCCAGGTTTATTTAACCATCAGATAAACGCTATAAAACAGAGAGATAAAACCCCTGCCAATAACGCCGGAATATGTTGACCACACATACCACAGTTGCTACTTTACCTGTGTCTTTGACCTTCCATGCGAGCTGCAATAAATAGATGACTACACAAAAATTATCCCGCGAAGAATGGATAAATGCCGCCACTCAGGTACTCGCTACCAGTGGTATTGATCAGGTTCGTGTTGATAAACTTGCCAAGCAACTGAAAATAACCCGTGGGAGTTTTTATCATCACTTTAGCAGCCGCAATGATCTGTTAACCTCCATTCTGGACAAATGGCGTTTACGGGCCACCGAATCGGTTATTGCGCGAATTCAAAGTGCCAGCAACGACCCGGTTGAACAGATCACCACTCTGATGAATCTGCCGATTACAGGCAAACGCTCTTTTGATGGTGCGTCGGTAGAGATCTCTATCAGAGCCTGGGCCCGGCGGGACAAACTGGCACGCTCAGCCGTGGAAGAGGTGGACAAATATCGTCTGTCTTTTATTAACAGTATTTTTAAGAATCTTGGCCACACCTCAGACCGGGCCGATGATCTGGCAAACCTGGTTTATTCCTATATTGTGGCGATGTCGCTGATACACTTTGATAATAAATTTGAAGAACGCCGGGAGATGTCCCGGCGTCTGGCAGAGTTTCTGTCTGACAACTGTCCTATCACTAAATGCCCTAAGCGCAACAGCCCCGCATAAGATTATCGACAGGCGGGCAGTCTGTTATCGTTTACAGGTTTCCGATGGCGATTCACCAAAATATTCCCGGTACACTCTGGAGAATCGCCCTAAATTATTAAAGCCATACTCCAGCGCCACCTGGGTGATATTTTTAGCATTGTCCAGACACATCAGCTCCCGATAGATACATTCCAGTTTGATATGACAGATATAAACTCTGGGACTTAAGCCATATTTCTTTTTAAACAGATGATACAGGGAACGCTCACTGACATTAATATAAGCCGCCAGGTCGGAAGGCTTATACTCCTCACGGGGAGACGAGATAACCCAGCGACGAATCTTTTCAATCTTCGGGTTATCGCAGCTAGTCACCTTATAAAACAGGTCTGAATTATGCTCAAACCGCTGCAACAACAAAGATGAAAAGAAACGCCGATACTGAACCTTCAGTTCATCCGGCGTCTGATCCGGACTGTCATCCAGTAACGACAGAATCTGGTGTTTTAACACTGCCAGCTGTTCCAGCTTAAACACCTCCGGCTTAAACACCAGTCCAGGTACCCGCAGGTGATAACCCAGATGCAGCGCATCTTCGTTGAGTAGTCTGTCCGGGACGCTGATGGTCGCCACACGACTACCCGCAGCCACCACGGCTCTACAGGTTTGAGCCACATTCACCAGGCACACCTGGCCATCGCTAAGCGACAGAGCCGTGTGGTTAACACGTAGATCAACCCGTCCCTGCTGCACAACTATCAACTGATAGTATTTAGCATCATCTGATTTCGGGATCTCAGCCTGATGTTGATAGGCATCCACACACACCCGGATCTCCCCCAATGAGGTTTCCAGTAATCGCTGGAATGCAGGTGAGATGTGCTGCGAATGCCTGGCTCTGCTGTTTGGAGATTCGGTCTCCAGAGCAAACAGTCTGTTCGGCATTACCAAAGCATTGTTGGAATAGGCGCTCATTACAGCCATACTGGCCTCCCCACTTTATTTTTATTGTCAGCGTCATGGTGACGAAAGGCGTGAAGCAAACATATCTGTCGTAATCCGCAAAGCTCCTGAGCTTATCCCCTGAACTATCCCTCAACTATCGTTTACAGGGGCGTTTTGCATCGCTCTACTGCACCAGTATCAATGATATTGAGGGCACCAGTACAATCAGCAGCAGCCTGAACAGGTCGGCTATAACAAAGGGAAATACCCCTTTAAAAATGGTTTTCAGTTCGACTTGCGGTAATACCGATTTGAGTACAAAACAGTTCAAACCCACCGGTGGACTGATCAGACTGATCTCGGTGGCGACGACCACCACAATGCCAAACCAGATCAGATCCATTCCCATACTGGACACAATCGGATAAAACACCGGCACCGTCAGTAACAGCATCGAGATCGATTCGAGCACAGCCCCCAGCAACAGGTATATCGCAATAATAACCAACAGCACGCCTAACAAGCCGAACCCCAGACTATCGATCCAGTCGACCACGTCATAAGGGAAGTTAGACACATTCACCAGATTGGCAAAAATCAGCGAACCGATCAGAATCGCAATCAGTGACACGGATGTCACCGCGCTATCTTCCAGCGCATCACGCATGCGCTGCCAGTCAAACTTGCCCCGCAGACAGGTGAGTAAAATAGCGCCAACAACACCGACGGCTGCCGACTCCGTTGGGGAGAAAAATCCGAAGTAAATGCCGCCTAATACAATCGACACCAGCATGGTAAACGCCCACAACTGGCGGACCGCAGCAAAGCGTTCCTTGAATGACGCTTTTTTCCCTGAAGGACAGCTACCCGGTTTCAGATAAGAGATAACAATGATGGCGAGACAGTACATCACAATACCGATCAGGCCCGGAATAACACCGGCAACAAACAGCTGACCGATATCGGTCTCCGTTATAATGCCGTAAAACACCAGCGCGATAGAGGGGGGTATCAATATCCCCAGGGTTCCACCCGCGGCGATAACCCCTGTCGCAACCTCCTGACTATAGCCATAGCGAATCATCGAAGGGTAAGCAATTTTTGACATGGTTGCCGCGGTTGCAAAACTGGAGCCGCAGAAGGTACTGAAACCGCCACAGGCGCCAATGGTGGTGATCGCAAGACCACCGCGCATATGCCCTATTAGTGCATAGGTCGCAGCATAGAGCTCTTCAGCCAACCCGGATTTTGCAACGATATTACCCATCAGAATAAACAGCGGGATAACGGCAAATTCGTAAGAGATAACGGTTTCAGACGCGATGCTGCCCAGTTGACTCAGTGCAGCTCCCCAGCCCTGATAATAAGCCAGCCCCAAAACACCAACAGAGCCGGTAGCGACCGCGATAGGCACGCGTAAAAACAGCAGTGCAAACAGCACTACAAATGTGATCAGAATAATCATGAAAGAATCCTAGAAACCAGAATTTCGTTTAGGCGCAGAAACAAACAGGCTGACCCAGGCAATCAGGGCAAAGACACTCACCGCCAGTAACACCTTCCACTTCATCACACCCAGAAACAGGAAAACATCACCAAACTTGTAAGACTCTTCCACCTGCATAAACAGTGTGATCACCAATGTGGTGTAAAAAACGCATTCAATCAGATAGACAAACCAGAAAATAACCTTGCCAAAGGACCTACATAAAACTTATCCAGCAGATCTATCGTGATATGACCTTTGGTTTTGTGCACATGGTAGAGGCCCGAATAAAACATGATAGCCAGAGAGATCGAGACCACCTCGTATGAAAACCCGAGAGGCGCATCAAAAACGGTGCGGCCAACCACGTCGACAAAAATAACTAACGCCATCAGCAACGCAGCAACAATCGCTATTTTCGAGCAAAGAACTTCCAACACTTTGAGAACGGATAAAGGCATAACAGCATACTCTTATGAAACCGCCCCCCGGACTGCCCGTTATCAGAGCCGATAAAGCACAGTTCAGGAGGCGGTGAAACATCATTTCATCGCTTCAAGTTCAGACTTGTAGTAGTCCATTGCTTGCTGACCATCGACACCCTCTTTCTCCGCCTCTTTCAACCAGTTCTCACGGGCTGGGGCAAATACCGTTGTCAGAGATGAGATCAGTTCAGGAGAGGCAACCCGGTATTCATCCCCCAGACGAGCTTTCAGAGCAGCCCTTGCCTTGACGTCATTCTCATCCCAGAGTTTACCCATCAGAGCAGACAGTTTTTCACCCGCCAGATCCATAATCGCCGCCTGATCCGCCGGACTGATCATCTCCCATTTATCTTTATTCATGATGATGAACGCGGAGTTTGAATACAGACCACCGGGGATCTGCGTCACATGGTTGATATATTTGTCGACTTTAAAGCCGGTCAGCAGCTCATCCGACAGCGCTGTGCCATCAATAACACCACGGGAGAGAAATTCACGCAGCTCCACCAGAGAACCGGAGATAGGGATAACATTCAGCTCTTTAAGCGCATTCGATACCACCGGGGTCTGAACCCGGATCTTCAGCCCATCCAGATCTTTAGCGGACACAATCGCGCTATCTTTGGTATGCAGGTTGCCGCCGGAAGTGACATGCACCGCCAGGGTAACGACATCATCATGCATTCCGCTTGGTTTGAAATATTTGTTGAAGGTACGCCAATACGCCTTAGAACTTTTCTCGGCATCGTGGTTATCAAATGGAAACTCAACCATCTCACTCAGCGGAAAGGCACCCGGCGTATATCCGTGAGGCCCCCAGGCAACATCCGCAACGCCATTAACCACCGCCTGGTAGTTTCGCGTAGGCGGGGCAAGCGGTTTGGCAGAAGGACGAATTTTTACCCGACCTTCCGTGGCATCTTCAACCTGCTTAAAAAACTTCAACAGACCGTCAGCCTGCGACCAGTGAGTGGGTGGAAACCACTGGTTGTAACGAAGCGTAAGGGTTTCACTTGCCTGAGCAATGGTGGCGGAACTCAGTGATGCACAGATCAGTGCTGCTCCGATAAAAGTTTTCTTAAGTAGCATAGCCGTTCCTCGGTTTTATTATGATTAAATGGAACACAACAAAATTGTTTCACAATACAGTAGTGTATGTCTATATTATTAAAAAATATTTATTTTCTATAAATACATTATTATTCAGTAAGTTATATTAGTTCTATAGAATTATAAATAAGTGCATAACTGTATGTTATGAATGATAACTCAGACAAAAGCATCGCTATAGAAGCGGTCCGGCTCCAGCCCACAGAGTTCAACGAAATCACGCCGGGCTGAGGAAACAACAATAGGCGCACCACAGGCATACACCTCATAAGCCGACATATCCGCAATATCATCGACAACCGCCTGATGAACAAAGCCCGTGCGGCCGTTCCAGCCTTCATCAACGCTATCGGAGAGCACCGGAATATATGAAAACCAGCGATTCTGTTCTGCCCATTGCTGACACAGCTGATCCATATAAAGGTCCTGCTGGCAGCGTCCCCCCCAATAAAGAGCAACCGGACGGGTATTACCACGGGCAACCAGATCCAGCATCATCGACTTAACGGGCGCAAAACCGGTACCACTGGCAACCATAATGATCGGGCTATCCGAATCCCTGACATAGAAAGTGCCGTACGGCCCCTCGATGGTGACTATCGCTTTGGGCTTCAGCTCATCAACAATAAACGGGCTGACTGCGCCGTCCGGCATCTTCCGCACGTGCAGCTCTATCAGCGCATCGGCATCCGTACTGGCCATGGAATAGCTGCGGGTGTCATAACCTTTGACGGTCAGGTCGAGATACTGACCGGGTTTAAAGGCGAAATTGATCCCCGGAGCCGGCGCTATTTTAAGCACCGCAACATCATCAGATACCGCCTCTTTAGCCATGGTTCTGCCAGCACACTTTTGCACACTGATCTCTTCCAGCTCGGTGACCTCAGGCGCTTCAATCACCAGATCAGCGGTTGCATGTCCGACACACATCAACCCGGTTTTACCCTCAAGATCACTCTGCTCCAGCTTGATGCCAGCAGGATCAGCGTAGCTGACAGCGCCTGACAGAATCGTGGCCCGGCACTCGCCACACTGGCCATCGCGGCAGCTGTGTTTCAGCGTGATGCCCGCTTCCAATGCCGCTTCAAGAATGGTTTGAGACGCTTCAACCGTGAAGGACTTATCCGCCGGTTCAATCTGTACTGTCATCCCCATCAGATTAACCCCTTCTCTTTTGCCTGCTTTTCTTTGAACATGGTCAGTGCCAGGTCTTCAATCATATCTTCTTGTCCGCCGACAGTGCCGCGACGACCCAGCTCTACCAGAATATCCCGGGCCTGAATGCCATACTTCGCTTCCGCCCGTTTCGCAAACAGCAGGAACGAGGAGTAAACACCCGCAAAGCCCAGTGTCAGCGCGTCACGATCGACACGGATCGGCTGATCCATCATCGGTACGATCAGGTCTTCCGCGACATCCATAATCTTGTACAGATCGATGCCATGGTCCGCTTCCATCCGCACCAGAGTGGCCACCAGTACTTCCAGTGGTGTGTTACCGGCACCGGCACCCAGGCCTGCCACCGAGCCATCAATCCGGATAGCACCAGCATCGATTGCCGCCAGGGAGTTGGCGACGGCCATGCCCATGTTGTGGTGGCCGTGGAAACCCACCTCAATAGAGGCGTCCAGCTCCGCCCGTAACAGACCGATCTTCTCGGTCACTTCATCCGGCAGCATGTAACCGGCGGAATCGGTGCAGTAGATGCAGTTGGCGCCATAAGAGACCATCAGCCGCGCCTGCTCGAGAATTTTCTCCGGGCTGGCCATGTGCGCCATCATCAGGAAACCGACGGTATCCATCTCCAGCTTGGCGGCCAGACCGATATGCTGTTCAGTGACATCGGCTTCGGTACAGTGGCTGGCCACCCGGATGGTATTCACACCCAGATCTTTCGCCATGCGCAGGTGATCGACCGTTCCAATCCCAGGCAACAGCAGGGCGGAGACTTTGGCGTTTTTCAGTTTCGGAATCACCGCACCGAGATACTCTTCATCGCTGTGCGCTGGGAAACCGTAGTTCACCGAGGTGCCACCTAATCCATCACCGTGGGTGACTTCGATCAGGGGCATACCCGCTTCATCCAGTGCCGTGGCGACATTCACCATCTGCTCCAGCGAGATCTGGTGACGTTTGGCGTGCATACCGTCCCGCAGACTCATGTCATGGAGGACTACTTTTTTACCTTTCAGATTCATCTTTTTCTCCTCCACTTAGCCGCGTGCTGGCAGGGTAATGTTGCCGTTAGCGGCTTCTTCCGCAAACATCTCGGCGGTGCGCAGTCCTGCTGCGGTCATGATGTCCAGGTTGCCGGCATACTTCGGCAGATAATCACCCAGACCTTCCACTTCCATAAACATGGAGACGCGGTTGCCATCAAATACCGGACCGTTGACCAGGTGATAACCGGGTACATATTTCTGCACCTCTTTCACCATGGCGTGAACGGAGGCGGTAATCGCGGCCTGATCCGGCTCGCCTTCGGTGAGACAGTGCACGGTGTCGCGCATCATCAACGGTGGCTCAGCGGGGTTGATAATGATGATCGCTTTACCTTTTTTCGCGCCGCCAACCTTCTCGACCGCACCGGCGGTGGTGCGGGTAAATTCATCGATATTTTTACGGGTACCAGGGCCAGCAGACTTAGAAGAGACGGTGGCGATAATTTCACCGTACTCAACTGGCTGTACGCTGGACACAGCGGCGACCATCGGGATCGTTGCCTGGCCACCGCAGGTGACCATGTTGACGTTCATCTCCAGGTTTTGTGCGTGTGCCCGCAGGTTGACAGGTGGCACACAGAAGGGGCCAATGGCGGCTGGCGTCAGGTCGATCATGATGACGCCCAGTTCGTTCAGCTTGCGGCTGTTCTCGGCATGAACATAGGCCGAGGTGGCATCGAAGGCAACACGGATATCATCTTCGATGACGTACGGCAGCACCCCATCAACGCCTTCAGCGGTGGTTTTAATACCCATCTCCCGGGCGCGTTTCAGGCCATCGGATTCCGGGTCGATACCCACCATCCACACCGGTTCGATCCACTCAGACCGTTTCATCTTCATCAGCAAATCAGTACCGATATTACCCGGTCCGATAATCACTGCTTTCAGTTTCTTACTCATCGCTACACCACCCACTAAATAATGCTAAGAACTAATTCAGACGAACTTTTTTTATAGATTTCATCAACCGAGTCACTTCGGTTCTCCAGCATTTTTCGCTGATTCAGACTGCCCTTATCGGTAATCTCACCCAGCTCCAGATGAGGCAACTCATCCAACACCAGTAACTTGCACACTTTCTGAGAAGAGCCTTTAGCGGAGGATGACATCTGTTCAAGCGATGTTTGCAACGCCGCTCTGACGTCCGCGACGGCAAACAACTCATGACCACTCATCCGTCCTTCGGTATCACCCGCCAGCTGACGCATTTTCGGTCCGGGAATCACCATCAGACTGATATAATCCTGGTTATGCCCGACCACGACACCATCTGAAACCAGATCGCCGAAGTTCTGATACATCCGCGAGCGGATAGACGCAACACACACCCAGGTGCCCGTACTGAGTTTGAAGTCTTCGGACACACGTCCATCAAACAGAATACCTTCGGATGGGTTTTCTCTGTTTTTCAATTTGCCAGCATCACCGATGCAGTAGAAACCCAGCTCATCAAAAGCAGCAGTGGTGGCTTCAGGGTCATTGAGGTACTGTTCAAACACAATCGGACCTTTAATGCGCATCTCCAGCTTGGAGCCATTCGGTACAAAACGAATCTGTACACCGGGGAAAGGCACACCGATGTTGCCCGGCTTATCCAGTCGCCAATGCACATTAGTAATCGCAGGAGCCGTTTCAGTCGCGCCCCACTCCGTGGTGAAGAACACATCGTGTCCCACCTCATCCGCCATCCGCTTAAGATCATCCCAAACCGACGGTGCCAGCGCTGCGGCCGCATAAAACAGCATGTTGATATTGGAAAAGAATGTCTTTTTCAGCTCTTCATCCTGCTGCAGATGCTCCACCAACACTTCATAGCCTTTAGGCACATTGAAGTAGAGATTCGGCTTAATCTCTTTGATATTTTTAAGCGTTTCACCAATCAGATTTGGCACCGGTTTGCCATTATCGATATACAGCGAACCACCGTTGCGCAGCACCAGGTTGAAGTTGTGGTTTGAACCAAAGGTATGACTCCAGGGAAGCCAGTCCAGAATCCGGGGAGCTTCCTGCTCAATAAACGGGTAATACTGCGCAATCATCTGCTGGTTGGAACACATCATTCGCTGGGTGACGACCGCAATTTTTGGCTTTCCGGTCGAACCCGATGTCAGCATATACTTGGCGTGGGTATCACCATCCAGTGTCTGAAACAGCGCTGACACCGCTTCCGTTGCCGGAGTCTCAATCAGTGACTGAAACGTAATGGCATCAGAGTCCACGTCTGACTTTTGCGAGGTAATGAAAAGACTGATCTGCTCACACCCCTGGATAGCCGGTGCAAACGCCGCCTCGTTGTCGGCATACACCGCACAGGGTCTGAGTCGCTCAATCGTGCCGTGAAGCTGCTCATAGGTTTTCGCCACCAGCGAGTAGGCAACGGATATCGATGTCACAGGGATACCGATATGCATCGCAGCCATCATCATCAACGCATGATCAACTGAGTTTCCAGACAGGATAACCAGCGGCCCTTTGCCAACCAGTCCCAGGTTAATCATCCCCTGTGCAATATTATGAACCTGATCGCGACACTGACGGTAGGTCAGTGTACGCCAGCCTTCGCCCTGCCGTTCTGCCAGGACAACCTGATCGGGCCGTTTCTCTGCCCAGGTTTCCAGCCAGTCGCCTGCGCAGCGCTCATAACTGTCTAACGGTGTTTTTGACTGAATGATAAATGAACCATCATCACTCAACAGCATATCAACAGATGTTTTCGGCATCTGCGAAAAAATATCGGCACCCATAACAAACCTTCTTTTATATTTTTTATAGTTATTTAGTTACTTAGCTATTCTGCGTTCAGACTAATCTCATCCAGACCTTCAAAACGGAAAGAGTACTGCTGACCAGGTATCAGACTGACCATCGGCGCCAGAGCGCCCGACAGAACAATCTGACCTTTACGTATTGGTGTGCTGAGTTCTATCAGCTTTTTTGCCAGCCAATAAGCCGATAACAGCGGACTCCCCAGGCAAGCAGATCCCCGCCCGCTGGCAACACATTCATTATTGGAATGAATCGCCACGGCCAGTGCTTCAAAGTCCACACCCTGCGGTGAAAAGATCCGTTTGCCAGGCATATACAGGGCAGAAGAGGCATTGTCAGCAATGGTATCGACGATGCCGATCTTCCAGTCCGCAACCACCGAATCAACGATTTCGATGACCGGGAAGAAGTAGTCGATCGCGGATAACAGCTCCATAAAGGTCAGATTTTCTTTATCCAGATCCTCTTTAAAGCAGAAGCCAATTTCACCCTCAGCTTTGGGCGCGATCAGCCCACTACAATCAACCGATTCACCACTCAACACTTCCATATCAGCGAACAGCACACCGTAATCCGGTTGATCAACGCCCAGCTGTTGTTGCACCGCTTCAGAGGTGAGACCGATCTTATAACCTATGACTCTGCCACCTTCATCGAGCCGGTGCTGATTAACTATCGACTGAATCTGATAGGCATCATCGATGCTTAGCTGCGGAAAATCAGCGGATACTGGCGCGATAGCCGTTGCGGTTTTTCGCCCCTGAATGATCGATTCCGCAATCTCTCTGTAGTGACCACTGCTCATAACAGATACCCGGCTGCAATCGCCTGAGACCGTTTCAGCGCATCGGTAAACTCATTGTAAAAACGCTCGGTAATCCCGGTGGCGCTTTCAATCGCGGTGGTACTGCCAACGCCCTGTCCCGCCGACCAGACATCCTTCCAGGCTTTATTGGCTGTCGAAATATTGCCGGAGAAATCGATTTTGGCATCGTTGCTGGCGTCAGGATCAATGCCCGCTTTATCCAGGCTGGCCTGCATCCAGTTTGCCAGCACACCGCTCACCGCTTTGGTTTCCACAACCCCTTCAATATCGGTATCCACCAGCATCTGCTTGTATTCATCACTGGCAAAACTATCAGTTGCGGCGATATAACGGGTACCACTGGCAACAAAGTCAGCGCCCGCCACCAGCATGGCCGCCACATCAGAGCCGTGAGAGATACAGCCGGCAATCCCCAGCGGACCATCCCAGAACTGACGTACTTCAGCGATAAAGGCGAGTGGGTTGTAACGCCCGGTGTGTCCCCCCGCCCCCTGAGTGACCAGAATCAGGCCATCCACTCCGGCATCGGCTGATTTCTTTGCCATACCCGGCGTAATAACATCGGCATAGACTTTACCGCCGTAGGATTTGACCACCTCCATCACCCGCTTCGGCGATCCCAGAGCCGTTGACACAATGGCGGGCTGATATTTGCGCACCAGCTCAATCTCAGCATCAAAACGATCGTAGGAGGAGTGCACAATCATATTGAACAACCAGGGCAGTGACTGGCTATTCAGCTCACCATGGACCTGAGCCATCCACTCATTGAGGGTTTCAACCGTCCGGGCATTGGCTGCAGGTAAGCTGCCAATCACACCACTCTTTGAGCTGGCAATCACCAGTTCCGGCGAAGAAACCAGAAACATCGGCGCCACAATCAGCGGTAGTTTCAGGCGACTAAACAGCGCTTTTTCTTGTTGTATACTCATCGGGCTATCCAACCTCCATCACTGTGGATAACAGTTCCTGTGGTCATCGGGGACTGTTCATTTGCAGCCAGAAGGACATAAAGGGCTGCATGGTCCTCAGGGCTTGCAATCTTTTTTAACGGCACGGCATTCGCCGCATTTTCATTAAAATCAGGGATATGATTCAGCGGCCGGGCCTTACTGGAGATACCCTCAACCGACTTCATCTCAGTATCGGTTGCCCCGGGAGAGACACCGTTTACACGGATCTCCGGCGCAAGTTCATAGGCAAGTTGTTTAATCAGGCCGACTACCGCGTGCTTGGATGTCACGTACAACACACCACCGCCACCGGGGTAAAAGCCAGAATTAGAAACCGTCAGGACGATGCTGCCATGGTTCTGCTTAAGCTGATCCATCGCTGCTTTCACCCCGTTCATATACCCCAGCACATTGACCTGAAACAGCTTGTTGAAACTGGCCTCAAGCTTCTCTGGCGCAATACGGGAAAGCGGCGCAAAAAAATCAAACAACGCCGCATTGCCAACAAAGATATCGAGTTTGCCAAAACGTTCAACCGCCAACTCCACCACTTTGTGGTTATCGCTATAGTTGGTGACATCACCGCAGACAGAACAGAGTTCATCCGGATAGCGCGCCTGCAACTGAGCAAGCTTTTCCTGATTCAGGTCCAGCACCGCTACTTTAGCGCCCTCTTTTATGAACCGCTCAACAACGGCCCGGCCGATGCCCTCAGCACCACCGGAGATAAACGCGACTTTGTCTTTCAGAATCGTCATAAATCCCTCACAGGAAAGTATTGATATTCTTGCAACTCAGCGTCGCATTCGGCATCAGAATCAGACGCTTACGGATCTTGAAACTGTCTCCGCTTTTCACCAGCAGGTCTCGGCGACGTCCAAAGATGACATACTCCTCATCCTGTCCACGACTACGCACACTCTGGAATACTGAATAGACCAGCAGTTCTGATTCAGACTCGCCCTCAAACACTTCAACATTTGACAGGGTATGAACATTGCGGGTTGCCGGATTTTCAGCCCAGGCAGACGGTTGGGCAAAGCGGGCCACACGGCGACTCAGATCGGTCATGTTGTCATCGAAAAACGCCATATGATTGGGGTCATAAAAACCTTCGCTCAACAGGTTTTCTCGGCGACGGTTTTCAATTCCCGGCATCCAGTAATGAATATCATCGGCCATCAGTGCTAACCATTCGCTAAAGCGCTCTTCATCCAGTAAACGGTATTCCATATTCAGGAAACCGGTGACTTTGTAATGCATCTCCATTGAAACCGGAGTCAGCTGTTGATCTTTGCTGTTCATTTCTCCACCTCCGCTTTACCTTTATTACGATTCGGGACTTCGGCCCAACTCTTTGCTTGCAGCAGATCCTGCCAACGCTGATAAAACGCCCTTGAATTAGCTTCATTCAGCTGGCCTTTATAAACATTGGCCGGAAGGTCTGTATCTTCCAGATAGGTATCCATCCCCAGACCGATAAAGAGATCCTGTTTCGCGGTCACTTTGCCTTTCGCCGTCTTAGTGCAGTATTCCCAGTTCTCACCGTCATCCATCTCAAACACACCGGTAGGCGAGAAGGTCATCATTGCACCTTTACGCCATCTGTCTTTAATGTCCTGAGGTGCACTTTTATTCACTACCACCCAGGTAAAGAGCTCGATCTTGTTAGGGCCACGGGGCTGCCATATACGTACCGTGTTCTGTCCCGCGAGGAATGAGAAGTTAGGGAAGATGGTGCAGGAAGAAACCGAACCGATCATATTTGAACGGAACTCACCCAGTCGCTCAGCCACGGATGGTTTAATGGTGTGCAGATACTTATTTAACTGAGAGTCCCCCAGTACGGCGACATTGCCGACGGTGTCCAGCGCAAACTCATAACCGTGGCCGTTCCAGTTAACGGAGTAGGATTCGTCAAAATCACTCACTTTAGCAACCGAACCACCCAGCATAGCCCGCGCTGCAGAATCATGTGTCCAGCCCGCGTGGAGGATATCGCCGACAAAGTTTTCCGCAGCAATTTTCCAGTTACACTCATAGGTAGAGCGGATACAACCACCGACAAACTCAGTGCCCCCCTCCTGATTATCAAACAGTGAATCGAGGTACCAGGTCATTGGCCCCAGATACTCTTCAAGGGTTGGGCTGTCCGGATCAAAGGTTGCAAAAATCAGCCCTTTGTATGAATCAACCTTAGCAACCTCTTTCAGACCCCACTTCGACTTGTCAAAATTACTGTCTTCATAGATTCCTGATTCATGCTGACCAATCAGATTACCCTCAACATTGAAAGACCAGCCATGATAGTTACAGATAAAGCCACGGGTGGACCCTGACTCAGAGAAGCAGACTTTGTTACCCCGGTGTGGACAGGCATTCAACAGTACCTTAACGCCGCCACTTTTCTGACGAATAACGATAACCTCATCCTCACCCATCGTGGTGGTGATATAGTCACCGGTTTTTTTAATCTGAGACTCATGTCCGACAAACAGCCAGCAGCGGGCAAAGACTTTTTCCAGTTCCTGTTCATAGATCTTCTGATCGTAGAAAATTTCACCGGAAATACGGCCACCTTCAATATCACATACAGACTCTATGCCTTCCAAACAATCTGTCGTATCTATCGTTTTTATCAAGTTGCTCATATCAGGTACCTTTACGCTTTAGCAATAATGTTTTCATCGACTTCAATGACTGCAAAAACCTCATCACCCACAACTTCGACAGGATATGTTTGCAAATCAGTTTCACAGGGGAACCCCTGCGCCTCGCCGCTTGGAATATGGAACATTCCCCAGTGCACAGGACAGACAATCATGTCATCCTCAATATCGCCTTCCGCCAGGGAAGCGGTTGCATGGGTGCACAGATCAGCGGTCGCATAGAACTGGCCACCCAGGTTATACACAGCGATATCGCCAAACTTATTATTTTCAATTTTCTTAACCTGGTTTGCTTCCAGGTCAGTGGCTTTACACAGATAGACTTTTTCCATGGGACTCAACTCGCTCTCAGTTCCATAAATCCAAGTCCGGTTACCCATTCAGGCACCGGCTGGTACTCAATCAGTGATACTGTGCCAGCGCCAACGGCTGCCATGGCACACACGAAGTTACGCAACTCCATCGCGCCATTCCCCCCCTGCTCCAGAATCTGCTCATCAGAGAGCGCGATCATCTGATCCAGATCCTGGTTGCAACAGAGGTCGATAATCCGCTGATCAAACTCAGGGTTTACCTTGCCCGACTCTTTAACGCCGACCCAGTGACTGATACCGCCACTGCCTATCACCGCAACATGTTCATCACTGTCAAAACGACTAACAGACGCAGCAATCTGCTCGCCCAGTTCGCGGCAACGTTTCATCGAGATAAAGGGGTCAACCGCACTGCCCAGATAGACTGGAATCGCTTTAATTTCACGACCACTGATCGCTTCAGCGCGCTGAACAATCAACTGATAAGGAATAGAGAACGCATGATCGGTCGTAAATGAACGGGCCACGGCCCAGTCGAATCCCTGCTCTGCACCATCGCTGGCAATAAAGCTGGCCAGCGCTTCGTTGTTATTGACCAGTGCCTTGTTAAGTCCTGGCAGACGGTCAATCGGACCTTCAACATGGCCAGTACCAATACAGTATTTTGGCAGACAGGTTGTACCAAACAGCATGTAGTGATCGTTGCCCACAATAATCACCGTGGTGACATCCGTCGCTGCAAGATTCTGAGCGCAGGTTTCATATGCTTCCCAGGCCTTATCCGCGACAGCTTTGTCAGGGGCGTTGGGTGCAACAAACATGATAGGGTCGTGCGGTACTAAAAAGCCGCCTACAATTTTTGCCATCTTTATTACCCCTTTATCGATGCCGAATAGCTGCTCTCAGACCCGAGCTTCTTGTTATAAGTCACCATGCTTTTATCGGGCGACATCTCAATCCAGTACCCCATGGTCAGCAGCGAGCTGACACCGACCTGCTGCAGTTTCTTCACATCAAAACTGAGAATCATCTCGACATCATCAGCATCCAGAGGAAAACGGCTGAGGTACTTTTCGGGATTTTCTTTAAATTTCTCTTTTGAAAATCTGTCCACTGACAGACTCCAGAGAACGCGTTCCAGCACATCTCTTTTCATTGTTATTCTGAGCCCCGCTGTTGCTTCTTAATGTTTATTTGCTAACAAAGTTACGGATGCAGGCGAGGAATTTTTCCCGCTGCTCGGTCTGAACCCAGTGGCCGCATTGCCCAAAGACAAACAGATCGGCACCAGGAATGTTTTCCACCAGGGTATAGCCACACTGCAGAGGGACAACATGGTCTTCTCTGCCATGCAGAACCAGTGTCGGTGCAGTGATATGCTGAATAGCTTTAACCGGGAACGCTTTCACCATAGTGACGCCCTCCTCTGCCGGTTTTGGCAGAAGCTTACGCAACGCCCCCTGCGCACCCGACCGGGCACTGGCCTCATAGCGGCTCTGGACAAGCTCGTCTGTAATCAGGGATTTGTTATAGGGAAACAGCTCCATCAGAGAGCGCATATTCTCGAGTGATGGCTCATACAACCAGGCGCCAGCTAACCCTTTAGTCTGTTCAAAGGTTCCCGCTGGGGTTCCTAAAAGAACCAGCTTATCCAGACGTTCAGGATTAAACAGCGCCAGGCCGATACCCACAGCACCACCAAAAGAGTTGCCTACCAGCGAGATCTTATCGACACCGATAGCATCGAGGAACTTAACCAGATGGTTGGTCCAGAACTTAATATCGTACTGAGTTCCCTCTTTAAACTCGGTAAAACCAAAACCGGCAATATCAGGAACGATGACATCGTAATCAGCAGACAGCTCATCAATCAGCCCTCCCCAGTTAGTCCAGCCAGACACGCCCGGCCCGGAACCATGTAACAGAACCAATGGATTGCCCGATCCTGCCCGGTAGTAACCCGTCTTATGATCCGCCGCCTGGATAAACTTACGTTCGCTCTCTTTCACAATGCCGCACCTCTAAACATACATAACTGTATTCGAAATACTAACAACAGAATCCGGCTTGTCAACAAAAAAATACACAACTGTATCTTTTCTTGAGAAACGCATCACCTTCTACAAATATATCCATAACTTACTATTAATAAAGGAATTAACTGCATATCAGTCAATAAGTACAGCGTAAAGAAACCATAGAAAGACGGACAAAAACTGCTTAAAAAACAAACACAAATACACATATGTATCTTTTTTATGAAGACACAATCCTGTCGTTAACCTGATGGATGAACCGACACCCGGCAACCAGGAACATCTGACAGACGATCAAAAAGCCTGCCAGCCGCAGTCCCGGACCTCATGTTTTCATGGATCAAATCCGGCCACTCTATCCCCCCACTGGGCTCTTTGCGGCGGCCATTTCAAACCCGTAATGAAGCAGGATATGAAACAATCACCCGGCTTATACTGACTACTTATATCCACCTCTTAGATTCAAAAAATAAACGAGAAATCCAGAATTAAAATAATTTAAGCTTATTTAAAAATGGTCTGACAATTAAATGTCAATCATTAAGCTGACACTATTATGGTGCAATTAACAGATGAAATCAGACAGCTAAAATGAATATAACGTCTAAAATAACAGGCTTCAGATTCTAGCTGATAACCGGTTATCAGCAGGACATGCTTAATAATTTTCCTTAAGAACTTCCCTTAAGAACTTCCCTTAAGAACTTTCTTTAATAACTTCCTTAATAACTTTCTTAATAACAATGTCATCAATAATCAGTGTTATGACTGCACTCATCTTTGCAGTATCTGTACATACATTTGCAGTATTCAAGTATTACTTTTTTATGGCTATGCGATTATTAAGCTTCACTTATAATAATAAAGAGGCTTCTTTTAGATGAAAAAACTTAATAAGCTGAGCATTGCAGTTCTTGCCGCTACAGCATCCACATTCGTTAGCGCAGTTGAGCTTGGCGAAGTAAACGGCACAACGTTCAGCGTCGGAGGCTATCTGAAAGCTGAAGCAATCTGGGGTATGCCAGACTCTGGTAATAATGATGTTGAAGGTACTGCGCGTCAGTCACGCTTCAACCTGAAAGCCACTAAAGAAGTTGACGGCCATAAGATTGGCGGCTTCATTGAAGGTGATTTCTGGGGATCAGGTGCTTCAGGCACATATGACTGGCGTATGCGTCACGCTTATATCAGCATCGATAACCTGACTGTTGGTCAGACCTGGAGCGGTAACTTTTTTGCAACGGCTCCATTTGATGCCCGCATGATCAACTTCTTTGGCCCAGGCTGGGGTACTATCGCCGGTAACGGTGGTACTGTTCGCCCTAGCATGGTTGCTCATTACCGTACCAACGGCTTTACCATCTCAGCTGCAGAGCCTCTTTACGACGAAGCATCTATGCCTGACATGGTTGTCGCATACGCACAGCGCTTCAAGTCTGGTAGCGGTTATAGTGCAGCAATTACTGCACGTGAAGTTCAGCAGCTGGGTGATGATTCTGAAATCGGCGCAGCGCTTTCCTTCCAGGGTAGGCTGGCTGTCGGTAAAGGTTCTGTCACTGCCGGGGTATTTAGCGGTAAAGGCCAGGGGCCAAATACCGGCTTATGTGTAGGCGGTACATGGAATCCAACCAAAACAGCTACTTGTGATATCGATGCCTCGGGTAATCTCGTTTCTCAGACAGGTTTCAACGTTGGTATTACTCAGAATCTGACCGACAAACTTAACGGCACAGTACGTTACGGTAAGGTAGAAGTTGATGATACTGCAGATACTTCAGGATACATGACGACTGCTACCCTGATATACAGCTACCTGCCAGGTCTTGATCTGGGTATCGAGTGGCGTGATCAGAATATGGCTAACCACCCACTGCGCCCTGCTGGCCAGCAGGTTGAAGTGATGGCTATGTATAAGTTCTAAGTTCATCAACGCTTAGAACAGATATATTGAATAGAGATATCAGCCCCCTTCACTGGTATCTCTATTCATCCCTTTTCAGACACAGAACAGCGATTATCACTGCCCAAAAATCTATCTGCTGACTGACCAGACTGATTGCTTGTTTTCATCTGACCGTTTAACTTTCTGGCGTGCAACCGCACCTCTATTGAGAGATTCAGCCACGGGGAAAGCAGACCGGGATCGGGTCACCGAAGGCAGTTCACCTACCTGATTACGATACAACTGTGAAAAACGCCCCAGATTACTAAAGCCATATTCCATCGCTATCTGTGTAATGCTTTTAGTGGTTCTCTGAGTGCTCAGCTCACGATATACACGTTCAATTTTACGCTGCTGGATATAGGATAACGGCGTCATTGACTCGTTTTCACGGAAGAGATAATAGAGCGATCTTTCACTCATATGGCAAATATCAAGGAGATTTTTTACCGACAGGTTCTGTTTAATATTGCGATCAATATGCTGACGTAACTTCTCCATCACCTTGTGCTTTGTATGCATATTGACGGGCAAAGGCTCAGTGCCAGCCAGCTCGGTATCCAGGTAGCGACAGATAATGTCTACATAGTGATTCTGAACCTCATGATCATGAAGGATATCGTTAAGCTTCAGCACATGCAGGATTAACTCTGTCAGCGGTTTCGATGTAATCCGCAGATGCGTTTTATCACAATAGCCAAATGAGCTTTCAGCCATATTCACGGGAGAGTGACAAACGTCGATAATAAAATAGTTAACATAGATCCGCTGATGAAGTTGTATGTGAATATTGCTGCCATGTTTATCTTTTAACAGATAAACCTGCTGTTCTTCACTTCTTTCAGCAATCGAGTGGACGATTTCAGTTTTTTTTGATAATACGAGATCCTTCTCCGTGCCAGTCATCCTTAGTTCAGCATAGTCTTTCATTACAGCCCCGACTTTTCGCTTTGTTTTTATTATTTAGCCGATGAAATTTTCTAATTCCCCAGCAGATAAATCAAGGTATTAATTAATATATGGAATATGCACCACAAAAGCTACTTAATAGGTTAAATACATTCATGTAAACAACCCCTGTGAACAACTCTTGTAAACAATTTCTATAAATATTGTAAAAAGGCCCCTTCAACCGAAGGGGCAACTGAGGAGAGTTACAAATTGCAACTCCAAACCTGATGTAACGGTTACAGCGAGATCACTTGTGATGACGGTGCTGCACTGTAAATATCTTCAATAATCTCTGCACGGTGGCTAATCACCGCATTGGCGTTCAGCGAGCCCTTATCGGTCATCTCATGGGCATCGATATCCGCCGGACGGCTTTGCAATACCAGGCTTTTGATGCGGGTAGAACTGCCAGTGCTCTTCTCCGCCATGCTGACAAGATGATCTTTGAATACCTGGCGCACTGCTTCATGGTTAACAATCTGCTCCTGTGTCAGCATACCCTCTTCACTATCGATCAGATGACGGCAGTGCTCTACATCCGGAAACACCAGCGCACTGATGAATCCACGATCACGACCGGCAATCACCACATCCTGAATATAGGGTGCGAACTCATGGATCATGTGTGCTTTAAGGGTGCCCACACTAACCCAGGTGCCGGTATCCAGTTTAAAATCTTCAGAAACCCGGCCATCGAAGTAAAAGCCACGGGATGGTTTATCAGCATCAATAAACTTCAGCGCATCGCCCAGGCAGTAGTACCCCTCTTCATCAAAAGCCTTAGCGGTTTGCGCCTCATCGCGCCAGTATCCCGGCATGATGCTGACGCCTTTCACCCGCACCTCCAGCTTACCCTGATTCGGCACCAGTTTAAGCTCGACGCCGGGAACCGGCACCCCAACCACGCCGGAGGCGGCCTCTTCAATCGATGTAAACAAAGCAGACGGCGCGGTTTCTGTCGCCCCCAGGCCAGTCAGAATTGGCACTTTACGACCGGTATACTGTACCGATAGATCAAGCAGGTCATCCCAGACATGCTGGGCCAGGCCCGCACCGGCATAAAACAGCACCTGCAGATTGGAGAAAAACACCTTCGCCATATCCGGGTGCTGCTTCAACTCTTTAACCAGTAGTTCATACCCTTTAGGCACGTTAAAATAAACGGTTGGCGCAATCTCCCGCAGATTGGCAACGGTTTCAGCTATCCCTTTCGGTACCGGCTTACCCCCGTCGATATAGAGCGAACCACCGTTATAGATCACCATACCGGTGTTTTTATTGCCGCCGAAAGTATGGTTCCAGGGCAGCCAGTCACAGAGTACCGGCGGTTGATCGTTCACAAATTCCAGATAGGTTGCGATCATCTGCTGGTTGGCACAGATCATTCGCTGAGTATTGATAACGCCTTTCGGCATTCCGGTGGAACCGGAAGTAAACAGTAGTTTGCCAATGGTATCGCCATCAACGGCGGCATTTTTCTGAGCAACCTCATCAGTAACGACGGTGTTCACCGCATCAGAAAACAGACTCAGGTCATAGTTAAAATCATCAACGCCGTGATCTGCCTCAACCGCCAGCACACCGCAATCAGCAGGCATAACCGCGTCAATCGCGTCACGAAATGGCCCCAGGTTTTCAACAAATACCAATCCCGGCGTCAGCTTGCCAGTAATGTAGCGCAGCTTGCCGAAGTCAGTCGAGATCAGTGAATAAGCTGTTGAAATCGGCGCATAAGGAATACCTACATACATAGCAGCCAGCCCCACCAGCAGATGAGAGATGCTATTACCTGAGAGAATAGCAATAGGCCGCTCAACCGACAGGTTCTGATTTAACAGATACTGGGAGAGATGTCTGACTTTGACCAATGCCTCTGCATAGGTCACTGTTTCCCAATGATGTTTATCTTCGGTACGTTGGGCTACCAGCACGGCATCGGGTGTTTTAGCGGCCCAGTACTCCAGCTTATCGGTCAGTTTAGTGGCATATGAAGGTAATTCACCCGTTGAACGAACCAGCATAGAAGCATCGTCACGCGTTTCAACGCTGACGTCATAGGTCACTACGCTTATAGGAAGAAACTCTGCTTTCATTATTATTCTCTCTTTCAAGTTTATTATTCTTTTGCTGTCAAACAATAGCGTTGACTTATTCTTCTATCTGATAGTCCTGTATACCCGCTGCGGCACTGATCACTGTTTTATGCAGCGCCAGCACTTTTGGTGTGAAATGCGTAAAATAGAACCGACTGAGTGCAATCAGATTGTTCAGGTAGGCGGTATCGGTGCTCTGCTGCTTCTGTTCATAAGCAGCCACGGCGGTGCGCATCATCATCCAACTGCAACACGCGATGCCCATCAGTTCCAGATAACTGACAGCGCCACACAGCAGTGACTCACGCCCCGCTTTGTCCTGTTGCAGAATATAAGCGGCACTCTCATGCAGCACGGCGATCATCTGTGCCAGCATCTCTTGTTCAGCGCCAGCAATCTCCAGGGCGACATATCTGGCATAGTCTGCCTCAATATCAGCCACCAGCTCTTGCAGCGCCGCGCCCTGATCACCCTGTACTTTGCGGAACACCAGGTCGTTTGCCTGAATTCCCGTCGTACCTTCATAGATGGTGGTAACACGAATATCCCGCATCAGTTGTGCAACGCCGGTCTCTTCAACAAACCCCATGCCGCCAAATATCTGAATCGTTGTGCCTGCCATCAGATTGCCGCTTTCCGTAGAAAAGGCTTTAAAGATGGGAGTCATTAAGGCGACAAAACGCAGATGTGCGGCTCTGTCTTCTGACTCAATTTCAGCCAGGTCCAGACGGGAAGCGATCTGATAACTCAGCGCACGAAGCGCTGTCACCTGGGCCCGCAAGCCCATCAGCATCCGCTTAACATCAGGGTGACGCGCAATCAGCACATTGGTTTCACCCGTCAGGGCATCGCGCCCCTGCGTTCGCTCAAGACTATATTCCAGTGCCCGCTGATAGCCCATTTCACCGATTGCAACACCCTGCTGACCGGTGCTCAGACGAGCCTCGTTCATCAGAATGAACATATACTCAAGGCCACGATTCTCTTCACCGACCAGTTCGCCGATCGCGCCGCCATCATCGCCGTAACTGATGCTACAGGTAGGGCTGCCATGTAATCCGGTCTTATGCTCGATGGAAACACAACGAACATCGTTCAGTTCACCGCACTGGCCTGATTCGTCCACCTTATACTTCGGCACGATAAACAGCGAAACACCCTTACCGCCCGGAGGTGAATCCGGCGTTTTAGCCAATACCAGGTGAACAATATTTTCAGTCAGATCATGTTCACCATAGGTGATATAGATCTTCTGGCCAGTAATAAGATAGGTACCATCGTCCTGACGCACAGCGCGGGTACGGGTGTTCCCCAGATCCGAACCGGCACCAGGCTCGGTCAGGGACATACAGGTCGCCCACTCACCGGTAACCAGCTTTTCCAGATAACGCTGCTTCAACCGGTCATCTTTAGCCGCCAGCAGAATCTCTGCAGCCCCCTGAGTCAGCGCCTGAAACATAACAAAACTCAGATTGGAGCTTAACCACATCTCATGCACCGCCGCGGCAATAAAGCGCGGCAGGGACTGTCCACCAAACGCTTCCGGCAAAGCGAGACCCAACCAGCCATTATCACAAAACTGCTGATAGGCATCGATCCAGCCCGCGGGTGTCGTTACCTTGCCATCATTAAAATGACAGCCTTCAATATCACCGGACTGGTTCAGAGGAGAGAGCACCTGCCCCGCAAATTTTGATGCTTCGTCAAGCACGGCAGAGACCAGCTCAGGATCAAAATCCGCAAAATGCTCTATCTGACCAAACTGCCGACTATCTGCGACATGGTTTAGCAGAAAATCCATATCTTTAAGAGGCGCTGAATAATTTGCCATGACCGTTACCTACTTCGCCGCCATCCGGATAGCACCATCCAGACGGATGACTTCACCGTTCAGCATGCAGTTTTCAATAATTTGCTGCACCAGCTGAGCGTATTCAGACGGTTCGCCCAGACGGGATGGAAATGGCACCGCCGCCCCAAGAGATTCCTGAACCTCTTCCGGCAGTACATCCATCATCGGCGTTTTGAAAATACCCGGTGCAATGGTCATGACACGAATACCAAAGCGGGCCAGCTCCCGTGCCAACGGCAGCGTCATGGCACACATTCCCCCTTTGGATGCAGCATAAGCTGCCTGACCAATCTGGCCATCAAATGCGGCAACCGAGGCGGTATTGATAATCACACCGCGCTCTCCTGTGTCCAGTGCATCCTGTTCACTCATCACGCTGGCAGCCAGGCGGGTCATATTGAAGGTACCCAGCAGATTAACCTGCAACGCACGGTTAAACGTTTCGAGACGGTGTACACCACTCTTGCCTAACACCCGTTCTGCGCCAGGAATACCGGCACAGTTAACTAAACCATTCAGGCAACCAAACTGTTGTAACGCGGTATCAATACAGTTTTGAGCTGATTGCTCATCGGTAATATCAGTTTTGCAAAATACCGCATTCTCCAGCGAATCGGCGACCGCAACCCCACCCTCTTCGTTGATATCCGCCAGTACAACCGACGCGCCCTGATCGGCCAGACGGCGCGCTACCGCTTCTCCCAGACCGGAACTGGCACCGGTAACGATAAAAACCCTTTGATTAATATCCATATAAGTGTCCTCAATTATTTTTTTATTCGGTCACTACAGATTGCCGGCATCGTCTTTAAAAAAGCGTCATCGGTTGCAAGACAACACTGCACTTTGCGTTTAGCCGGTAACCCATCTGTCTATTTCTTTTTCCGATCCAGAAAACCTTTAATGCGCTCCTGAACTTCGGGGCTGGTCTGCGTCATACCGGCCAGCAGGGACTCGGTAAACAAACCGTCATCCATCGACATACTCTCAATCCGGGACAGACCACTGACCATGGCGAAGTTCGACAGTCGCGAGTTTTTCGCTATCGACTTAGCCAGTTCGGTGGCTTTCTCCAGCGCAGTACCCTTTTCAACACAGTAATGCGCCAGCCCCAGCCGCTCACCATCAACCGCATCATAAGTACGGCCGGTCAGCATCATCTCCATCATCCGGCTGGCGCCCAGAATGCGACCAACGCGTACTGACGCGCCGCCACCGACGAAGATACCGTGACGCCCTTCTGGCAGGCGGAAATAAGCGGTGTCATCGGCCACCCTCACATGGGCACTGGACGCTAACTCCATGCCACCACCAATAACCGCACCATGCAGTGCAGCAACCACCGGAATCGTCGAATTTGCAATGCGGCCAAACACCCGGTGCCACATCCGTGAATGCTGTACAACACCATAAGGGTCACGGGCTACATGCTCAGAAAGATCGAGACCCGAACAAAACTCGGGGCCATTGCCTGATAAAAGCACCACTGAGACGTCTTCAGGCATATTGATAAACACATCTTCAATCTCCAGAAGAAGTGCATCGTTAATCGCATTCTTTTTTTCAGGACGATTCAGTTGCAGATGGCCGATATCAGCGTCTACAGAAAATTTAATAAAATGGTATTCAGCCATTACACACCTCTGTTGCATACAGCGATTACTGCTGGTTTTCTTACCAGCTTTAAATATCATGTTTATGTTTATACGAAATATTGTTGTATTAATCAACAATATTACCGTCAAATAATTAACCTTTTCATCAAGGCTTGTGGCAGTGCTATCTAAAACAATAATAAAAACAGCTAGTTAAAATCTTATCCTGCTGACGCAAAACAGAGGGTTCTGGATGAACGGTTATCGCTTCCTCATATTTCTATATGCCGCGCACTTATTTTATAGCCACAATTGTTGCGAAACTAAACAGTTTATGCATAAATACAAATACCAGCATGCTGGCATCCTACAACAATAAAGAAACCAAAGGATCTGAAAATGGGCATTAAATCCACCCTGAAGCGCTCACTGGTCGCATGTGCACTTTTACTAAGTTCCGGTAGCGCAATCTCTGCCGAAGCGGAATATACCTTCAAGCTGCACCATTTCCTGCCACCTCCTTCTATGGCACATTCCAAGTTTCTCAAACCCTGGGCAGACAAGGTGATGGCTGAATCAGATGGTCGTATCAAAATCGACCTCTATCCGGCGATGCAGCTGGGTGGAAAACCACCCGCCCTGTTTGATCAGGTACGCAAAGGCATCGTTGATATCTCCTGGACCGTTACCGGCTACACGCCGGGACGTTTTCCAAAATCAACCGTATTTGAGCTACCCTTCATCGCCACTGACGCTAAACCTATGAGTATGGCGATGCAGGAATATGCTGAAAAAGAGATGGCAGATGAGTTAAAAGATGTTCATCTGTTGGCTATGCATGTCCATGCACCCGGCTCATTGCACTCCCGTGAAAAACCGATTCATACCGCAGCAGACCTGGAAGGGATGAAACTGCGCGCCCCCAACAAAACCATGGCAGATGCATTCGCTAAACTGGGGGCCAACCCGGTATTCATGCCAGTACCTCAGATGCCCAGCGCCCTGTCAAAAGGCGTACTGGACGTAGCCGTACTGCCTTACGAAGTGGTCAAACCGTTGAAAATTCATCAACTGGTTAAACACCACACTGAAGTTCCAGGCCTCTATGCCAATACCTTCATTTTCAGCATGAATAAAAAAGCCTACGACTCACTACCGGCTGACCTGAAACAGGTCATCGACAATAACTCTGGTATTGAGCTGGCGGGTCATATCGGCGCACTGTTCGATGAGTATGAGGCGGTTGGCAGACAAGCGGCCGTTGATCAGGGTAACGAGATCTATCAGCTGCCGCCCTCTGAAGTGGATATCTGGAAATCGAAACTGTCCTTTGTCACAGATGACTGGCTGAAAGATATGCAAGCTGACGGTTATGACGCCCAGAAACTGCTGGACGAAGCCAACGCGCTTATCGCCAAGTATCAAACGGCCAACAAGTAAAAGGCCCCGCTATGTATACTCTGCTTACTCAGACTAAGAGAGGAATCGAGTTTATCTCCCGTCAGCTGGCGCTGATGGGAGGGTTTATTATGATTCTGCTCGCCCTGATGACCGTCATCAGTATTATCGGAAGAAGCCTGTTTGGCATCACCGTTGAGGGTGACTACGAACTGGTAGAGATGGGACTGGCCATCTCGATCTTCCTGTTTCTCACAGAGTGTCAGATTAAAAAAGGGCATGTCATTGTCGACTTCTTTACCATTAATCTGGCCAAGCGAAAGATCTACTTTCTTGATTCGCTGGGCAATCTGATGTTCACCATCATCGCTGCGACACTAACCTGGCAGATGTACCTTGGTGGCCTGGATTATCATGAATATATGGAACAATCGATGATTCTTGAGCTCCAGGTATGGGTTGCCTATATACCCGCCGTTTTTTGTCTGGCACTTCTCACACTCTGCTGTTTTATTGATACCCTACTGGGCTTCAGGGAGTACCTAAGATCATGAGCAATATCGAACTGGCCCTTTCTCTGCTCGCGCTGCTACTGGTGCTGATGTCGATCAGAATACCGATTGCCATTGCTATGCTGGGATGCGGTGCTCTGGGTTACACCCTTCTGGCGGGTTTTCCCACCACTCTTAACTATTTAAGTACCGTCCCCTACTCCAAATTTTCCACCTATGACCTCTCAGTGGTACCACTGTTTCTGCTAATGGGTGAACTGGCGACCCGGGCAGGTATCACCACCGAACTGTTCCGCACCTGTAACACCTGGGTCGGTCAGTTTAAAGGCGGGCTGGCGATGGCCGCAGTATCCGGTTGTGCCGCGTTCGGCGCGATCTGCGGATCATCCCTGGCAACAGCCTCCACCATGGGCCAGGTTGCCCTGCCGGAGATGAAGAAAAATAACTATGCGGGCGGACTCGCTGCGGGCTGTCTTGCCGCAGGCGGAACCCTGGGGATTCTGATTCCACCGTCCATGGTACTGATCATTTTTGCCGTGCTGACTGAACAGAATATCTCCAAGATGTTCATCGCCGCCTTTGTCCCCGGCATGCTTGCGGCCGGTGGTTATATTCTGGCCATTGCGATCTACGTGCGCATCTTTCCTAAAGCCGGTCCTGAGGGCGAAAAAACCACCTGGGGACAAAAGTTCAGATCCACCCGGGATGTCTGGCACATCACCCTGATCTTTCTGATCGTGCTGGGCGGTATCTATTTAGGCTTTTTCACCCCAACCGAAGCGGCAGCAGTCGGTGTTATTCTCACCGGTATACTGGCACTCACCCATGGCAAACTCACCTTTGGCCAGTTTAAAGACAGCATTATCAGAACAGCCGTCTCCAGTGCGATGATCTTTATGATTATTCTGGGTGCAGACCTGTTCAGCGTCTTTATCGCGCTGACCAACCTGCCTAACATGGGCGCTGAAATTTTACTGAATGCGGATATGTCCCCCTATCTGATTCTGGCACTGATGTTACTGAGCTATTTTGTGCTGGGATGTTTTATGGATAGTCTGGCGATGATCCTGCTGACCATTCCGATCTACTTCCCGATCATCGTCGCGATGGATTTTGGGATGTCACCGGAAGACACCGGCATCTGGTTTGGTATTCTGGCGCTGGTCGTTGTTGAAGTAGGGCTGATTACGCCACCAGTGGGGATGAATGTCTTTATTATTAATTCATTTGATAAGTCGCTCTCGCTGAAAGAAAGCTTCAGAGGAGTGATACCCTTTATCATGTCGGACCTGTCACGGGTGGTGTTACTGGTCGCCTTCCCGCCAATCACATTAGCCCTTGTGCACCTGCTTAGTTAACGTCGTTGAGAACTTTTAAGAGATAGGTAGTTATATGACTATTAATATTGATGAAATCATTGCGATTGATTTTCACACACATGCCGAAGAACCCTGCACCTGTGCACGGGATGATGGTTATTATGAGTTTCAGCAGGACTTTGCCAAGTATTTTAAAAACCCTGCCGGACATAACATGTTGCCGACAATTGAAGAAACCGCGGCCTACTATCGTGACCGGAAAATCGCCTGCGTGCTGTTTCCCGTCGATGCCGAGCGCGAAACCGGTTTCCGTCGTTATGAGAATGAAGAGGTAGCGCAGCTGGCTGCTGACAACAGCGACATCATTATTCCTTTTGCATCGATTGACCCGGCAAAAGGACGTATGGGCGCCCGCGAAGCGCGTCGTCTGGTACGTGACTTCGGCGTTCGGGGATTTAAGTTTCACCCCACCATGCAGGGTTTTTATCCCAATGACCGCTCGGCCTATGTGCTCTATGAAGCGATCGCTGAAGAGGGCGCTATCGCCCTGTTTCACACCGGCCAGACCGGCGTTGGTGCAGGCAGCCACGGGGGGATGAATATGCGGCTGAAATACTCTAACCCGATGTATATTGACGATGTTGCAGCGGATTTCCCGGATATGCCCATTGTTATGGCCCACCCCTCCTTCCCCTGGCAGGAGGAAGCCCTTTCCGTGGCAACCCATAAACCCAACGTCTATATCGACATGTCAGGCTGGTCGCCCCGCTATTTTCCAAAAATACTGATTCAATACGCAAACTCCATCCTCAAGGATAAGATGCTGTTTGGCTCAGACTGGCCGGTAATCACCCCGGACCGCTGGTTGAAAGACTTCGACACTATCGGTATTAAAGACGAGGTAAAACCCAAAATTCTTAAAGAGAATGCGATAAAACTGCTGGGGTTGTCTTCCCAATAAACACACAGCACTGATCGAAAGCCCTGATTATGTTCTTAAATTTAAGCGCATTTTCGGGGCTTATTACTATCAACGGGGAGGAAAAATAGTGCAGGCGTCAGGCGTAACACCGGCCAGACAGGCCATCAGCATTACGTTCTGGACGGCTTGTGCATAGCAAAGCGATGCAGGATATCGATAATTAACTCCCGCTCACCCTCTTTAAGAAGACTTAAAAAGCTCGCTTCATGTTTGAGTACTTCGTTAACCAGCTCTTTATAAAAAGCTTCACCATGCTTTGTCAGATACAGCGCATGCGAACGGCGGTCAGAAGCGGAAGGCTTACGCTCAACCACATTCATACTTTCCAGACGATCAACAACACTGACCATGGCAGAACGGTCATTCCCCAGCGCATTAGCAATCGCCGTCTGGGTTAAGCCGGGATTGCGTTCAACGATAGATAGCACACCAAATAAGCCAGGGGTGATGCCAAACCGGGAGCATTGTTCGGAGAAATCACTGAACAGATTGACCTGCGCCCGTCTCAGTTTGTAGCCAACAAGAGTGTCCAGAATTCCGTAATCAATCTCATCCGGTGAATTTAGATTAGCCATCAAATTATTTTCTTTCTTAACAGTTTAATTTTCAACAATTATAAAGGATTCTCATCGTTGATGACACTTTGTTGACAGTGCAGATATGGGTTCAAATCAACATCAGTGGTCAAAAACATAAGCTGACTTGAAATGACATCTGCTATTTTGCAGAACTGGCCGCAGATGTAAGCAGGTCACGACATATAGCGGTTATATCTCCCCGGTGATACCAGAGTGGCAGTCTTTTCGACGTTGCAAGCTCGCAGAAACGCTTCAGAGTAAACATTGGAAATGGCCAGCCACTAACTCTCGTGTGTTATCTTGTTTTTTAACCAGAAACAGACCAGCAATCCGAGACAAATAGATCCGAGAAATCCGACGACCAATGGATAAACAGTCTGGTTATAAAAGTACCCTATCAACAGGCTGGAAAAGACACTTAATAGTGTTGACAGTGAGCTGACCATACCTGCACCAATACCCGCCAAATGCCCCAAAGGTTCCATGGCAAGAGCACTGAGGTTACCGAAAAGTATACCCACCGCAAAAAACACCAGGAAAAGATAACCGATGAGAGACCAGAAAGCGGGATAACCTGAATAGAAGATCACCACGGGCAGATAGACCAGTGACAGAATAAAAATACTCAATAGTGCGGCAACAACAAGTTTCCAGGTACCCAACAGACTGACTAACCGGACATTCAGCATAGACGCCAGACCGATACTGCCAGCCAGAATCCCAAAGTAGAGAGGAAACAGCTCCCCCAGACCATAAAGATTCTGCAACATCGGCTGCGACAGGTTGAGGTATACCAAAAAGGCCCCCTGTACCAACCCTGTTACCACCGTAAAACCCATCGCAATCGGGTGAGATATCACCTCTTTAAACCCCAGCCAGAGCTTACTCAGTCTTAATGAGCGCTTGTTTTCCTCCGTCAGGGTTTCCTCCAGGCGAAAAACAATCCACGCGCTGAGCATCAGCCCAACCACCAGCAGAGTAATAAAGATCATCGGCCAGCCCGAAAAACTTAACACCATCTGCCCCATCGCTGGTGCCAGCATCGGCACCAGAATAAAAACCGTCATCACAAACGACATGACCCGGGCCATCGCTTTGCCTGAATAAAGATCCCTGACCAGAGCAACAGAGACAACGCGGGGTCCCGCCAGCCCCAACCCCTGAAGCAAGCGCCCCACCAGCATCTGATCGAAACTCTCGGCAACGATGGAAAGTATCGCGCCAAAAGCAAAGATAAAGAGCCCGAACAGGATAGCCGGCTTTCGACCAATCGAGTCTGACAAGGGGCCATAAAACAGCTGTCCAGTTGCCATGCCAATAAAAAACACTGAAATGATCAACTGATTATCATTGGGGTTGAGAACCAGAAGATCGCGGCCAATCAGTCCCAGAGCAGGCAACATCATATCGATAGACATCGCTGTTAATGAAATCATCATTGCCACTAAAGTGACAAACTCTGCAAACGAAATGGCTTTGCCCGGAGAGGCTTTTAGCTTTAACAAAGAGATTTTCCTTATAATTATAAATAGCAGAGCATAAACATCCGTTATGCTCTGATGAAAACAGACAGGTTAACGCATTTCACCACGCAGACTCTGCACCCGGAAACAGGATTCACGGCGGGTACAGAAGATAAGAACAAGCATTAATCGCTGATTGTAAACCTGTCGGCATCCATCCAGGCGGGAAACTTTTCTTTAAAGTCAGTCAGCATCTCGGCGGATAGCGTGTGACTTTCGCAGAAAGCGACGCCCGCTTCACGATCGATCAACAGATCGCCACGAAAATCGACTAACAGACTATCGCCACTATATTCATGACCGTTGGCATCGGTCCCCACCCGGTTAACCCCCGCCACATAACAGAGATTCTCTATCGCCCGGGCCTGCAGTAACGTCCGCCATGGCTGGCGACGCACGGCGGGCCAGTTGGCCGGATAGAGGGCGAGATCATAGTCATTAACATTACGGGAAAACACCGGAAAGCGCAGGTCATAGCAGACCTGCAGCAGAATCCGCCAGCCTTTGTAATTGACAATAACGCGCTTCTCACCTGGCTGATAACGTTCATGTTCACCTGCCATACGGAACAGATGACGTTTATCATAAAAAGACTGGGTTCCGTCAGGGTAAGTAAAGATCATCCGGTTTACATAGCCATTACCCGCCTCAATGGCGAGGCTTCCGGTTATCGCTGTACCCCGTTGTATTGCCTGCTGTTGCAACCACTGACAGGTCTCACCGCCCATCGGCTCAGCCGCTGTCCGGCTATCCATGGTAAACCCGGTGGAAAACATCTCCGGTAACACCACCAGTTCGGTACCGCTCGCATGCTGATCCATCAGCTGTTCATACATGGCACGGTTTTCAGCCGGGTTTTGCCACTGCATATCCGGCTGAATAAGGGTTATTGTCAGATCCTGCATAATTTCTCCGCCGCGTCTTTCAACGTGTCATCACTTTTAGCAAAACAGAAACGTACTAAGCGTTGTTCCGGCGGTGACTCATAGAATACCGATACCGGAATAGCCGCGACTCCGACATCGGTGGTGAGCCAGCGGGCAAAGGTAACATCATCCATATCCGGCTGAATCGCCGAATAATCCATCAGCTGAAAATAGGTGCCATTCGCCGGCGTAAACGAAAACCGCCCCGGCGCCATCAATTCACAGAAAAGATCCCGCTTCTGGCGGTAAAAATCGGGCAGCCCGAGATAGTGTTCAGGAAAGTCGTTGATAAAGTCCGCCAGCGCAAGCTGTATCGGATGCACCGTACAGAACGTCAGATACTGGTGGAGTTTACGAAACTCAATACTGAGTGCCGCTGGTGCAACACAATAGCCCACCTTCCAGCCGGTGGTGTGATAGGTTTTACCGAACGATGAAACCACAAACGCCCGTTCCGCCAGTCGCGGCCGGCACAACAAACTCTGATGAGGGCCGTTAAAACAGATGTGTTCATAAACCTCATCACTAAGCAGCAGTATTTCACTGCCGTCTACCAGTGCTTCAAGCTGATCAAGGTCGGCTGCTGATAGTACAGATCCGGTTGGATTATGGGGACTGTTCAGAATAATCATACGCGTCTTTGGATTGATCGCAGCTTTCACCTGTGACCAGTCAATCGCAAAATCCGGTGCATGCAGCGCCAGATGAACCGCCCGTCCGCCATTCAGCTCAATAGCCGGTTCATAACTATCATAAGCAGGATCAAAAATAATCACTTCATCACCCGGACATACCACAGCACCAATCGCTGCAAACAACGCTTCAGTAGCGCCCGATGTCACCGTCACTTCGGTGTCAGGGTTTACCTGGCAATCATAAAGCTTCGCCACTTTGGCGGCTATCGCATTGCGCAACGTCAGCACGCCAGCCATCGGGGCATACTGATTAAGCCCGTTTTCCAGGTAGTAAGTAACCCGGTCTAATAGTGCCAGCGGTCCATCAAAATCAGGAAATCCCTGGGACAGATTAATCGCCCCGTGTTCTGCTGCCAACTGCGACATCTCAGTGAAAATAGTCGTGCCAACTTTTGGTAATTTAGTCGGTGGGTATTGCATGAAAATTATTGTCCTTTCCAGGTTGCTGCCAGTTACAGCATAATGGGGTCAACTCTATGTCCGCTCAGTCAAACGGTCAAGCGTAGCCATCGTCTCATCAGAATATAATCAGGTGCAGCACGCCGCGAACCAGTGTACCCACCAGGGCGCCATAAACGGCAGGCCGGGCAATAGCCGAAACCCGACGGCCCGCAGCCATTAAGATAGCCACCCCGGCGACATCAAATGGGTTGATAATAAAGCCAGCAATTCTGTTCAGATCGGTGGCCGTCATTGCCCCCTGATTCAACAGGTCAATGGTCACCCCCATCATCGCCGTTCCACCGGCGATCAACTTGGTCACAATCGGTAAAACCGTCGATTCAGGCAGATCAACCAGTGCCAGTACCGGCGCAAGCAGAGCGGTCAACAGTTCAATCGAACCGGTCACTTTTAATAAATTAACAAAACAAAGCGCCAGTATCAGCAACGGTATTGAAGCCAGCACAATCTTTACGCCTTCCTGACCGCCATCAGATAAAATCTGAATCACGTTCTTTTTGTCATGCAGCTCAGGTGCCCGGTGCTCTATGTGACTGAAATCGTCATCCAGCGACGGATCGCGGGCAAACAGATAATAGGTTGCCGCTGCCGCGATCAGCCCTCCTATTAACGAAGTGACCATAATCACCGGCACATCCAGCCCGACCACCGCCATAGGAAACACAACATTCGCCTGCGACATGGTTAACACCACCGCCAGTGTCGAGGCAATTGCCCGCCGGGCAGTGCCATCCCGGTCCATTATCGCCAGCGTCGCAACGGGGGCATTAAAGCTGACAAACATAATCTGCAACATGGCAAAGATGCCCAGCCCCGGCACGCCAAACGGCTTCACCAGCGGCGAAAGCTTGTTAGACACCCAGCCAAGGACGCCTTTACTTTCCAATAGCTTCATTAATGCCAGCATCACCACAATCACCGGCAGCAAGACATACAACGCCAGATCGATAGCGGTGCGACCAGAAACAAGAATAAGTTCGATGATCTGTTCCATGAAAGTGTTATTCGCTCCTAAGACAACCGGGTAAACATTACGACGGTGAAACGTTATGCTACTTTAATTAAGCAGAGTGGATCGTTGTTAACAGGCCTGACCGAATGTCAGCTCGACATAAAAACATAAAATGAGTAACGAAACCAACGATTAACACCGTTGGTTGTGTTAATATTTTTACTTATGTGCCTTTAATTTAATCTTTATTTTAATGGAACTTCATGCCAGTTAACGGTCAGTCGCCATTCATAGCAATATAATATGACGGTTCTGTTTTGAAAAAACGTTTCGCAATACATTCGTCCAACCAGCAGAACGCTAACATCTCTGCGCGGCTTAATCATCACTTTAAGCAGCTTGGCGCTTTACTGCTGTGTGTTACGTTATCGGCGTTACTGCCACTCTCTTCTACAGCAGCGCAGCCAGCGGTATCAGGCAATCAAACCGCGCAGGTATCCAGTAGTACACTGCGATTACTCAGCCTTGATAAGAAAAAAATCGAGTTAGCCTCTGTCAGTGCCGCGGTTATCGACGGAAAAACCGGTGCCCCTCTGTATACAAAGCATCCCCGTCTGGTGATGCCCATCGCCTCTATCACCAAGCTGATGACCGCAATGGTAACACTCGATGCCAGGCTCCCCCTGTCTGAGAAAATCGCATTTACTCAGGCACAAAAACAAGCTAATCATAATTATTACACCCGCATCCGCATCGGCTCTGAACTGCCACGCAAAGATGTTATTCGCATCGCGCTGATGTCCTCTGAAAATCTCGCGGCGGCAGCACTCGGGGATACCTATCCCGGCGGCATCAGAGCGTTTGTTAAAGCAATGAACCGCAAAGCCCGTCAGTTAGGCATGGAAAATACTCACTTTGTTGATTCCAGCGGTCTGTCTGAGAAAAACGTTTCCACCGCATCAGATCTGGCCATCATGGTACGGGCGGCAGCGTCGTACCCGGAAATAGCCGAATATAGTAAAACGAAAAGCTACACTGCACGCTTCAGTCACCCCGGGTACTCACTGCGTTATGGCAACACCAATCTGTTGGTTCACCGTGACAGCTGGAAAATCAACCTGACCAAAACAGGTTATCTCGACGAAGCGGGACGCTGTCTGGTGATGATGACAAAGGTTAATGGTCGTGAAACGGTTATGGTGATGCTCAATTCATACGGCAAGCGCACACCCATTGGTGATGCGGGTCGGATTAAACGCTGGCTTACAACGGGGAAAAGCGGCAAAATCAGTAGTTCTGCCAGACATTATCAGCGCCAGGTGCTGCAACAGCTGCTGCCTGATCAGCTGGCACTGAATCAATAAAAAAACACAAATAACCTGAATCATCAGCACAGGCTGTGACTACCGGGTAACAATCGATATGCTGAGCTGATCGGGGGGTATGACATCGAAAATCTACTTGAAAGCCTGCATCATGATGATTTCGAAGTGCTTGCTACCGATCTCAAGCGCTCCCTGGAAGCGCACCGTGAGTGGATGCAAACCATCACCACCGCTCTGGTTGCCCGGGAAGCCATCAATGAACAGCAGTTTATCGCTGCCGATGCCCACCTGCATTGTCAGTTTGGTCGCTGGCTGGCGAAAACCCTTCAGAACCCCCTTTTTAATCAGAGCTCTTTTCTGAAAATTGAGCAATATCACCGGCAGCTGCACGACACCGCCCGCATTCTGATCGGGCAGTTAAACGACCATGGCTTCGTCAATATGGGTACGTTTAAGCACTTTATGCAGCTGCAAAAAGAGTTCTACCAGCATGCGTTATTACTGTTCGAATATTCGGTCTTCAATAAACAGCAGTTTGATCCGACGACGCGGCTGATAAACCGACGTTCAGTCGATGCTGTACTGGCCAATGAATACAGCCGGATGCAACGAAGTGATAATTATCAATGCTGCATCGCCATGGCCGATCTTGATCACTTCAAGAAGGTCAATGATGCCTGGGGCCACGATATAGGCGACCTGTTTCTGGGCCACGCTGCCCGGGTCTTCAATGATGCCATTCGACGCCACGATACCGTGTCCCGTTATGGCGGCGAGGAATTTCTGTTTATCTTCCCGGATATGACGCTACAGCAAGCAGAACGGGTCGTCGACCGGATTCGCCGAAAGCTGGCTGAAACCAGTATCAGCCATAATGGCAATCAGAACTACGTTACCGCCTCATTTGGGGTGACGCAGCTATGCCGTTACTGTGACATCAAAGGCTCAATTAAACGCGCAGATATTGCTATGTATGCCGCCAAAGAGAGTGGCCGCAACTGCACTATCGCGATTGATAGCCAGGCCGTCACCGGACAAACATCCTATCACCATCTCAATGACGACATCACTAATCTGATGCGCAAACACTGTAAACTGGTTTCACCCGTCACTGACTAGCACATTGCTGCCTGTTATACCCCTCAGGAGAGTGCCATCTTAACCGCTGCTGCAGCGTGAATAGCCGTTGTGTCATACACGGGTACCGGGGTGTCGGACTGGCGTACCAACAGAGGAATTTCTGTACAGCCAAGGATAACAGCCTGCGCCCCCTGTGCTGATAGTTCGTCGATAATCGTCAGATATTGCTGACGTGAACTGTCGTGGATCTGCCCCTGACACAGTTCATCATAGATGATTCGATGCACGGTCAACTGGTCAGTTTCGCTGGGGATCAATACCCGGATACCATGCTTATCCTGCAGGCGCCCTTTATAAAAATCCTGCTGCATCGTAAAACCGGTGCCCAACAGGCCAACTGTGTCGATACCATCCGCTTTCAGCTGCTCAGCCGTGGCATCTGCGATATGCAACAGTGGAATCGACACCGCCGCCGCAATCTGATCGGCGACCTTGTGCATGGTATTCGTGCCAATCATCAGAAAGTCAGCACCTGCGGCTTCTACCGACTGTGCTGCGCGCTCTAGCTCAGCGCCCGCCTGCTGCCAGAGGCCCTGTTGTTGCAGTGCTTCAATCTCAGCAAAGTCGACACTGAAGAGCGCCATTTTAGCCGAGTGCAAGCCTCCAAGCTGTTGTTTAATTCCGCGGTTAATTGCCGTGTAATAACTGACTGTTGACTCCCAGCTCATGCCGCCCAGCAGACCGATGGTTTTCACGATGTTTCTCCTTAATATGACATAGCCTGAGGATATATAAAGAGTGCAGCACTCCACCAGATACAGTTTTCCTCAGACACAACAGTACAGATCATCCATATTGATCTATCTTTAGATCAGAGACGTAACGGATTGCTACAACACAGGAAAACCACAGGTGATTATGATGACAATAAAAGCGATGTCTGAAATCTTCTACCACCCCCATCTGGCGATGCGGTATTTACGGGATGAAAAGCTTAAAGGATCCGCTGAGGTGCTGGTTATTCTCGCAGTCCTGGCATTAATTCCAGCTGTGTCGCTATTCATTGGCACCACTCAGATTGGCTGGAGCCTTACCCCGGGCGGAGAAGTGGTCAAACTGAGTCTGATCAGTGCCCTGAACTCGTCGATGGCTTTCTATCTGGCCATCTGTATCGCTTTGTGTGTGATGGGCTCGACGATTCACTGGATGGAAAAAACCTACGGCGGCCAGGCCTCACTGGAACGCTGCATGAATCTCACGCTATTTACCGCCACGCCACTGCTGTTGGCGGGATTTGCCGGGCTTTATCCTATGCTCTGGTTCTGCATTGCGATAGGTATAGCGGCTCTGGCCTACAGCACCTGGCTGCTGTTTACTGGTGTCCCCGTCATTATGAAGATCCCGCCAGAGCGCGGTTTTCTGTTTAGCATCTCTATTCTGACCGCAGGACTGGTAATACTGGTGGCGCTGAGATCAGCAACCGTGTTTCTCTGGGGCACCACAACGCCGCTGATCTACATTCAATAATATTAAGCACGCTGACATAAAAAAGCCTGCACACCAGTAGTTCAGGCAGGCTTTTTATACTGATGGATTATTCAATAACAGTAGCACTGTTAACGGCAGTACAGCTCTCCACGTACTCTGTCGACGACCTGATCCATCCGCGTCAGTGTAGTGCGTTCGTGGATCAGGATCTGTCCCAGTTTAAGCGCCAGACGTTCAGAATCGGCTCGACGTTCCTCATCTTCAATCGATTCGATATCCAGTACATGAGCCAGACCGATTGTCCGCCGGATAATCTCCGTGCCAGCATAACCCAGTGTATCTGCCAGTAGTTCAGCGATATACCAGTCGGCATACTCGCTCAGCTGCAGACTCGGGTCACGGGTTTCCGCTGACATATGTGCACGGAAACGCTGTTCGAAGGTCTGCCACAGGGTCTGCATACCGTCCAGCAACCATTGCTGATAATCGCTGCGGTCAGCTTTATCCCCTGACTGGTTTGCCTGACCCGCAATGTTCAGCAGATAGTTACCGATAATCGAACCGATATCAAAACCTGCCGGACCAACATAGGCAAATTCCGGATCAATAATTTTAGTGCCACTGGCATTAGCAAAGACCGACCCGGCATGCAGGTCACCATGCAACAACGCTTCCGACTGATTGAGGAATTTAACTTTCAAGCGCGCCACTTCCAGTTTAAGCGCGCTATCCTGCCAGAGTTGTTCCGCTTCGGGGCGAATCAGGCGATTAATACTGTTGCGTTCATGGTCGCAATAGGGGTCCCAGAAGAACAGCTCTTCAGATATTTTGCACAAGTCCGGGTTAATAAAGCCTTTAACCAGCTCTTTTTTCTCGTAGGTATCCAGATACAGGTCTGAGGTGTAGAAGAGCGTATCTGCCAGAAAACGACCCAGATGCTCTGCCAGCAATGGCAGGCGTTTACGCTGTACCAGAGCAATACGCAGATTTTCGAATGCCCCAATATCCTCCATCACAATGGCACATTGCTCAACATCATAACTGTAAACTTCCGGTACCAGGTCGGGGCAGTATTTTGCTTCCCGTTGCAACGCTTCAGCCTCTATACGCACCCGGTCCTGTGACAACGGCCAGCCTTCACCGATAATTCTGATATAGGGTAAAGCCTGTTTGATAATCAGACTATTGGTCGCGCCGGATACCCGGTAGACAAAATTGATATTACCGTCACCGATCTCCTCGACCTGAAGAGGCTCAGCGGCGGTAAACAGATTGCTGTGCTGACGGGCAAAATCGATGACATCGCTGTCTGACGAAAATTTTCTGAAGCTCATTGTTATTCTAAGTTCCAAAGCAGATAAAAAAGTGAACCCAGCAAGAGTCGCTAAAGCATACGCCACTCTGGATTAATTGACTGCATTGTGGCAAATCAGCCCGCCCCTGCCTACCCCTTTTATGACAGACCCGTTCCTGATAACTTAGGCGGCCTTAAAACGTCTTCCTAATGGAGCCACCATGAAAGATCTCATCGCCACCAGTATTCGATATCAGCAGGAGAGCCTCTACGTACTGGATCAGCATCAGCTGCCTCACCAGGAGCAGTGGCTCCTGTGTGACAGCGCAGATGCCATGATTACGATGATTAAAAAGCTACAGATTCGTGGCGCCCCGCTGATCGGTATCGGTGCCAGTCTGCTGCTGGCCCATCTGGCAGAACAGGGCATGGATAGTGCAGGGCTTCAGGCTGAAGCAGAACGTCTGCGGGCCGCCCGGCCCACGGCAGTGAATCTGATGAACTGCATCAACCGGATGCTGGCGACGCTCAACAGTGAAGGTCCATCAGGGCTTAGCGCCTGTGCTGAACAACTGTTTGAAGAGGATGTCGAGCTATGCAACCGGATGGCCAGTATCGGTGCAGAGCTCATAGCCGATGGCGCGAACATACTAACCCACTGCAATACCGGCAGTCTCGCGACGGCGGGGGTTGGTACCGCCATTGGCGTTATCGGCGCCGTTAAGCAGCAGGGCAAGGCGTTGCATGTCTGGGTGGATGAAACCCGGCCCCTGCTTCAGGGTGGCCGTCTGACTGCCTGGGAGATGGACCGTCTGGACATTCCGCATACACTAATCTGCGATAATATGGCCGCCACGCTGATGGCTCAGGGCAAAGTCGATGTGGTATTAGTGGGTTCTGACCGGATTGCAGCTAACGGTGATTTTGCCAATAAAGTAGGCACTTACTCGCTGGCGGTCATTGCCCATCACCATAAGATACCTTTCTATGTGGTCGCCCCCTACACCACCGTTGATCCGGCCTGTTCCAATGGCAACGCGATCCCCATAGAACAGCGCAGCCCGGCTGAAGTTCAGGGCGTCAGCGGCAGTTTTGGCGAGGTTAACTGGGCACCGGAGCATACACCGGTCTACAACCCTGCGTTTGATGTAACACCTGCCGGACTGGTGACCGGCTGGATTCTCGATACTGGCGTTTACAGCCCGGAACAGATCGCCGCGGGGGTATTGAAAACGCTCTGAGAAGGCTGCTGAAAGTCAGGCACATCATCTGTCGATGAAGTGCCTGCGTCGGGAGCCAGCCCGGCTGAATCTTCAGGCCTCAAACTTAGGATACTGATCCGCAATAGTACTGCCAGTATAGTTAGCTACCCAGCCTTCCGGATTATTAAACAGGCGGATCGCGGTGAAGTCCGGCTGTGGCCCCATATCAAACCAGTGGGTGGTATTGGCGGGTACGGAGATCAGGTCATCTTTGCAGCAGAGAACCTTATATACTTTATCGGCAACATGGAGATAGAACATCCCTTCTCCGCGGACAAAGAAACGCACTTCATCTTCGCTATGGGTATGTTCGCTGAGAAACTTCTGACGCAACTCATCTTTAGCCGGGTTGTCACTGGTCAGACTGATAGTATCAACAGTGATGTAACCCTGGTCATCCTTCAAGCGCTGAATTTCATCGGCATAAGCCGCCATAATCGCATCAGAGCTGCTATCAGCACTGATCGGCTGAGCCGCTTCCCAGCGTTCAAACTGAACACCTATTTCAGCCAGCTTAGCACTTATCTCAGCGCCATCGGTGCTGGAAAAAACCGCCTGGGCATTATCATCAGGGTATATTGTTAACTCACTCACTGCTCAGTCCTCTGTTAAATATTCGTCAGCGATATCTGCTGAAAATTTTGCACCTGCGGATGACGGCTCTCTGCCGGATGTTGATCGCGCACCAACAGTGTCGTTGCCATCCCGGCTTCCCGGGCTGCGTCCAGTTCCTCTTCAATATCCGACAGGAACAGAATCTCAGCGGCGGGCAAACCAATGTCAGTCGCTATTTTACGGTAAGCCGAAGCCTCGCGCTTATGGCCGATATGAGTATCATAATAGCCGCTGAACAGCGGCGTCAGGTCACCAAAATCGCTGTAGCCAAATAAGAGTTTCTGCGCTTTCACCGAGCCGGATGAAAACACATACAAGCCCAGCCCCTGCTGCTGCCATTGCTGTAGATACTTATAGGCATCAGGATAGAGGTGACCGGTAAAATCCTGCTGTTCATACCCGGTAACCCAGATAAGCCCCTGTAGATTTTTCAGCGCGGTCACTTTTTTGTCCTGATCGATCCAGCCAAGAAAGGCACTAATCAGGGTTTCAATATCAGCCTCTGGCTGGCCCAGCTGCGCACGTGCATCGGCGAGAACAGACTGTACCGAAGCATCCTCAGCATGACAGCGAAGATAATCCGGCAAATGCTGATAAGCGTAAGGAAACAACACCTTATGCACAAAGTTAATATCTGTGGTCGTGCCTTCAATATCGGTCAGAACCGCTTTAATCGTCATGATGTCCCTTTATACTCTTTCACTCTTCTCGCGCACACGCCGGGCTTATTTCGCACCCAGGCGATGCATCTCCAGTTCACAGGCAAACAGAAACTCCAGCCCTTCCAGGTGGCGACGCGCTTCATTGACATCATGTCCCCAGGCATACAGGCCATGACCACGCACCAGAAACCCCCAGCTGAGCGGCTTTTGCTGCCAGCGCAGCGCTAACTGCTCTGCCAGTGCCTGCATATCCTGAGTGTTATCAAACACTGCCAGTTGTATGGCGGGTTCATGACTCTGATTTCCTGCCAGGGATTTTTGCATCTCATAACCCGAGATCGTCAGCCACTCTCTCTTTTCCAGCCGAGACAGGACCGTAGAAGCAACCGAATGCGTATGCAGTACCGCTCCAATCTGAGTGTCCAGACGATACAGTCGCGTATGCAGCAGGGTTTCAGCTGAAGGTTTTAAACCTGTCTGAACGGGATATCCATCCAGATCGACACTTAACAGATCATCCTCTGCCAACCGGCCTTTGTGTCGTCCGGACGCCGTTACCAGCGCCTGGTCATCACCCAGTCTCGCAGAAAAGTTACCCCCCGTGGCCGGACACCAGCCCTGAGCGTCGATCCAGCGACCCGCATCAATGAGAGCAGCTGACAGAATAGCGGAAGGAATAGGTGATCGCATGAATAATATCCACTCTTAAAATTGCCGGTTAGTGTACTCGATTTTCCCTCCCTGACGAAGTCTGTTGTTATCCGCCGGTTAACCTTCTGACCCATCAGCATCCGACATTTGGCGTCAGCGTTATAGTTACTATTTCGGGTATTAAAGTCATGGTCAGGCCGATACGCAACCTGACCAAAGTGCCATAATGCCTGTACCTGGACGCAAAAGAAGCATCTTTACAGGGACTATACTCAACATAAAGCATTCGCTTGTGTCGCTGACATCGCCGCAGATCGACACCGGTAACAATATTGACAACCTCAGAGACAGATACTCAAGACCTGATGAACGACGCTTACTCACACCTTGTCCATATAAAAAGCCATGACGAGCTGGTACTTTACGAACTGATTCCCGATGTTGTCTGGATCTTTGACCTGGATAAACATGGATGGTGGTGGGGCAACCAGCCAGCGCTTAAATTCTGGGGACTCACACATCTGGATGAGCTGATTAACAAAGATCTGTCAGGAGATACCCAGGGAGCCAGGGACCGGACAGCCCAGACCTTTGAGCTGGCAGTCAAAAACGGTCTGACAATTGACCCCTGGACAACTTATCCTGATGGCAAGCCGAAAACCCTGTATATGAAACATCGGGCCGTACTCGTCGGGCCTGACCGTCACCGGGCGATCATCGCCTATATTAACGAAGAGGTAAATCTGGGAGAAACGCCGGAAAACCTGTTGTTAGTTGAAGCGATGCGCTATACCACCGTCATGGTCACCAGCTTTACCTTCGATGGTGACATTGTCGTTGAAAATCCGGCAGCGACAGAGGCCTATCGTCATTTAGACCTGAGCCTGTCAGAAAATGCACACTCTCAGTTTAGCGCCCGCTTTGTTAACAAAGCCGAAGGGACCGCCTGTTTACAGCAGGCTATCGAAGAAAAAGGAGGTCGCTGGACTCACATTATGGATACCAGCGCGGGTTTGCGAAAACATACACTGGATATCCGCATCACCCGGCACCCCCTCAGCGGTGATTTTCTGATACTGATGGCTGAATATGATGTGACGCAGCTTTCTGAAGCGCTGGACGAAGCCCACAGCGCCCAGGAAGAGCTGCGCAAGCTGGCTCATTATGATGCGGTGACCAGCCTCCCCTCACTTAACTTTCTCTTGCAGCATGCCCCTAACTACCTGGCGAAAGCGGAACGCTCAGGGCAGAAACTGGCCATTATGTTCATCGATCTCGATGGTTTTAAAGCGATCAATGACACCTGGGGTCATGATGTCGGTGACATGGCATTAAGGGAGATCTCCAGACTCTTATCCGGCACCTTAAGAGACGCTGATCAGATAGCCCGCATCGGCGGAGATGAGTTTGTTATTCTGGTAGACGATATTCATGATGATAACAGTGTGGCAACCGTCGCTGAAAAGATTCTCTATTCACTGAGTCATAAAGTGACCATCAACAATCAGGGGACCATAGCTATCCAGGCCGATGTGGGTGCCAGCATTGGTATCGCCCTGTTTCCCGATCATGGCACTAATCTCAAACAACTGATCAAGGTCGCCGACAAAGCGATGTATCAGGTCAAACACAGTGGCAAAGGCGGTTTTAATATTGCTGACGATGCTGCAGACAGCACTCTGACTGACAGCGGCACACCGCCTCTGTAAACCTGATGCCCGGTGTGAGATTAAGCGAGGCGTGACGGCGACTTTAACCAACTCATAATGTTCAGGAAAACTTGCTAACGGCCATCCAGGCCGTTCAAACAGCCATAAAAAACCAGGGCTTTAGTTGTGACTCCCGAGGCTCAGTCACCATGGGAAACATCGTTAGCCTGTACCATCACTATCGGCGATGACACCGGCTAACAATCCCTAGGGGAACTGACACCCAGTTTTTTCATTCGTCGGTAAACTGTCGGCCGTGATACGCCTAACTGTTGCGCAACCGCTGAGATGTTCCACCGGTGCTGGCGCAGAATATTAATAAGTATTTGCTGTTCTGATAAGGACGCGTCCTCTTCTCCCACCGAATCTGACAACGTCTCTGACGCCAATGCAGAGCTGTAACCTGGGGTTAGTGATTGCATCGGTAAAGCAAACGCGGGTTTATCCAGCCGCCCGGCAACACACTCTTCCGGTAAATGATGGACGGTGATGACTCCCTCTTCGCACACGGCCTCGGCAAACGTCAGTGTGTTCACTAACTGCCTGACATTACCTGGCCATGAGTACGCCAGCAACGCACTCATCGCATCAGCCCGGAGTCGCACCGCCGGATTAATCCGTTGCAGCAGCAACTTGATAAGATAGTGTTTATCAACCCGTGCTTTCAAAGCGGGGAGTTTCAAGGTTGCACCGTTTAGCCGGTAGTACAGATCTTCCCTGAACCGTCCGTCAGCAATCAGCTGAGTCAGATTACAGTGCGTGGCCGCCAGTACACGGATATCGATATTAACCGGCTGAGATGCGCCCAGGGGTAACACCTGCCCTTCGGCTAACACCCGTAATAAACGGCTTTGCAGGTGTAACGGCATATCGCCTATTTCATCTAAAAAGAGAGTTCCACCATCAGCTTCCTGAATGAGGCCTTTTGCCCCTTTCGCCCGCCCTCCGGTGAAGGTCCCCGGGGCATAACCAAACAGCTCACTTTCGATTAATGATTCGGGAATAGCGGCACAATTAACGGCCATAAAAGGCTGATCAGAGCGGTGGCTTGTCGCATGAATGGCTTTAGCAAGCACCTCCTTGCCCGTGCCCGTTTCGCCTAAAATAAGCAGACTAACATCACGATGGCGTAATCGCTTAGCTAAGCTGATCGTTTGCCGCATACCGGGATCATCGGCACACAGCTTATCTAACGGCGGAACCGACTCATCTTGCGAAGCGAAAACGCCGGAGACATTCAACTGGCTGGATGATTTCGTCCCTGGCTCAATTAAAATGCCGTATAACATTTGTTGCGTACCCGCTACCCGGAACGCACGTACGCCATCTTTACTTTCGTAATTGATGGACAGGATATCCCGCCACTGACACTCCAGTAAATCCGGTAACGAAATAGTGCCTGACGGGAAAGGCTGATATTGCTGCAGCAAAGCACGACCGGCCGTATTCGCCGCAAGGATATTCCCCTGCTCATCCAGGGCAAACAATAACTGGCCATTGACCTGAACAAGCTCACGGGATTGATCACACTTAAACACTAAACTGTGGCGATAACGCCGCAGGAAATAGGCATCTTCAATCAGACGGGCATAGAGTTGCGTCAGGTGTAACGCAAAGTTCTGGCTTTCGGGCGTACGGGATGAGTTTAATGCAGAGATATCCAATACCGCCAATAACTGCCCGGACGGGTCTTTAATCGGTGCCGCCGTGCAGGTCAGACTGATATGAGAACTATCGAAATGATCAACACGGTGACACGTCAGTGCCTGCTGTTCCTGGATACAGGTACCTACCGCCGACGTACCCGAATATTCCTCACTCCAGTCAGCACCCAGATATAGTCCTGCTTTATGCAAACGGTCATCATCATGCTTATTACCCAGAAACTGTACCGTGATCCCCCGCTGGTCGCTTAACAACAGGACGTACCCCAGACCACACACCTGAGTATAGAGCTGTTCGACACCAGCGCGCGCTACATTCAAAAATTCATCCACCGAATCCTGATGCTCACGCAATGTCTGATGTGTGACGATGCGTGCAGGGCGGGGCTGGCTTGGATCTAAACCATATTCGGTTAAACATCGCTGCCACGAACGCCCGATCAATTCATGGGTGGGCGCGTAGCTGATAGTCGTTGACTGATGCCCGCCATAACTGAGTATGGAGTCAATATGACGACGCTGACTGGCGTTATTCATGCCTATTCCTTAGCCTGTGACTGTTATTTTTATTTCACATTCTCATCGAGTCTACCGCCGAAAAGAGGCGTTTTCTATACTTCTTTCAGGCCTGTCCAGCGCCCTGCTCTGTCAGCAAATTGATTAAATTGTCTATCTGCTAGCCACCTGAAATCGTTATCGGAAAAGGTTTACACCTGTAATGCTCATGATGATTCAACGTTACACCTGTATTTTTTTCGCATTACAGGTGTAACGCGCCACGAAAACATCAAGCTTAAGGCTGGTTCAGCAACATCGACCAATAAAAATTAATTCACTATTTAAATCAATTATTTATGAAGCATAAAAAACAATCTGCTAAAACTGGCACGCTGACTGCTCTATCTCTTACATCAACGCTGCACAAAAAAAACAAATAGCACTGGAGATAGTTATGACCAATACCGCATTAACGGCCACGCATAAACCCACACTTGAGGCTGTCGCCTGGGTCGAAAAGTTAGCCGCTACACTCAGCTCCGCTTCGCCCGCTGACGCCGCCTCTCTTTTTGAAGAAAGTGGATACTGGCGCGACCTGGTCAGTTTTACATGGAACATTAAAACCATGGAAGGCCGTGACGCTATCAGCGACATGCTCGCCGCCACCATGACTGAAGCGGCCCCCTGCAACTGGCAGGTTGAAGAAGACGCCACCGAAACCGATGGCGTTATCGACGCATGGATTACCTTTGAAACCAGAATAGCGAAGGGACGTGCCTATTTACGGTTACGTGATGGACTCGCCTGGACCTTCCTGACCACCATGACGGAGTTGAAAGATTATCCCGAAAAACGCAACAAGCTGCGCCCTAAAGGAGCTGAACACGGCGCCAATAAAAACCGCCAGACCTGGCTCGAAAAGCGGCAGCATGAAGAAGCCACGTTAGGCTACACCGAGCAACCCTACTGTCTCATTATTGGTGGTGGTCAGGGCGGCATCGGTTTAGGCGCACGCCTGCGGCAGTTAGAGGTTCCCACGATCGTGATTGATGCGTTACCTAAGCCGGGTGATACATGGCGTAATCGTTATAAGTCCCTCTCGCTACATGACCCTATCTGGTATGACCACATGCCTTATCTGCCTTTTCCTGAAAACTGGCCCGTGTTTACTCCTAAAGACAAAGTGGGTGACTGGTTAGAGATGTATACCAAGGTGATGGAGTTAAACTACTGGGGTTCCACCCGCTGCACGCAGGCCCGCTATGATGAAGACAAGCAGGAGTGGACGGTAGAAGTCGATCATGATGGTGAAAAGCTAACGCTTCACCCTAAGCAACTGGTCCTGGCAACCGGTATGTCAGGCATCCCCAACATGCCAGAGATTCCGGGTATGGAAACCTTTGAAGGCGAGCAACATCACTCTAGCCAGCATCCCGGTGGCGAAGCCTATAAAGGTAAAAAATGCATCGTGCTGGGTGGTAACAACTCCGCCCATGATATTTGCTGTGCCCTCTGGGAAAACGATGCCGACGTGACCATGATTCAGCGCTCATCGACACATGTGATCAAATCAGATTCGTTGATGGAGCTTGTGCTCGGCGGTTTGTACTCTGAAGAAGCGGTTGAAAACGGTATGACAACCTATAAAGCCGACCTCACCTTCGCCTCTGTTCCGTTTCAAATCATGCCGCAGTTTCATATTCCTGCGTATCAGGCGGTTGCAGAGCGTGATGCTGAATTCTATCAACGCCTGACCGACGCTGGCTTTTTACTCGACTTTGGCGAAGACGGCTCAGGACTGTTCATGAAATACCTGCGTCGGGGATCGGGTTACTACATTGATGTCGGCGCATCCGATCTGGTTGCCGATGGTGAAATCAAGCTTAAATCGGGCGTGTCGATTGCCGAGGTAAAACCGAAATCTGTCGTGCTGACCAATGGTACTGAACTGGAAGCGGATCTGATCGTGTACGCCACCGGTTTCGGATCAATGAACGGCTGGGCCGCGAAAATCATCTCCCAGGAAGTCGCTGACAAAGTGGGCAAGTGCTGGGGCTTAGGCTCGGATACCGCGAAAGACCCCGGCCCCTGGGAAGGTGAACTACGCAACATGTGGAAGCCAACGCAGCAAGAAGCACTGTGGTTTCATGGCGGCAACTTACACCAGTCGCGCCACTATTCACAGTATCTGTCACTGCAATTAAAAGCCCGTATGGAAGGCATCAACACCCCGGTTTACGGACTGCAAAAAGTTCACCATTTAAGTTGACCCTGGTGGCGCTGTCACAGCGGTCATCGTTGCCCTTAATGACAGATGCCGGGCACATCAGCACCGTACTTAAGCCTGACACCTGACTCTGCAGGCTTAAGCTGACCGGCTTTTATAAACATGAAAAAGGTCTCAGACCTCAGGAGTAAAACAATGCAAGGAATCCAAGGTAAAATCGCACTGGTTACCGGTGCAGCTAACGGCATCGGCGCTGCTATCAGTCGTCGTCTCTATGCTGAAGGCGCAAATATCGCCCTTGTCGACTGGAGCGAAGAGCAGCTGGAAGAAACCGTTAAAGAGTTCGATGCAGACCGGGTTATGTCGATGGTTGTCGACGTATCCGACCCGGTTCAGGTTGAAACGATGATCTCGGAGGTGATCAACCGTTTTGGTCAGCTCGATATCTTAGCAAACAATGCGGGTATTCATATTCCCGGCACCGTCCTGGAAACAACCGTAGAGGATTGGAAAAAAGTCTCGGGCGTTGATATTGATGGTGTTGTCTATTGTGCCAAATTTGCCCTGCCCGAATTGATTAAAACCAAAGGCTGCATGATTAATACCGCGTCTGTATCTGGCCTGGGTGGCGATTGGGGTGCTGCCTTTTACTGTGCCGCTAAAGGTGCCGTTGTTAACTTAACACGTGCTATGGCATTAGATCATGGACTGGACGGAGTTCGGATAAATGCCGTTTGTCCAAGCCTGGTTAAAACGAATATGACTAACGGCTGGGACCAAAGCATTCGCGATAAATTTAACGAGCGAATAGCCCTGGGCCGTGCAGCCGAGCCAGAGGAAGTTGCTTCCGTGGTCGCTTTTCTCGCAAGTGATGATGCTTCTTTCTTAACCGGTGTCAACTTACCGATAGATGGCGGTGCAACCGCTTCTGATGGACAACCTAAGGTAGCCTGACCTTCCACCAGATGCGATGTATCATCCAGAGCAGAAGCACAAAGCCTCTGCTCTTTCTCTTCGATGACTCATTGATTGGCACAACACCAGAATCATTGGCCAGATGCATTTTTCATGTCAAATTTAACCCGCCATCGGCAAGCACGACTTCACCCGTTAAATATGAACTGTTAATCAACATACCTGCCACATAGGCAATTTCCCCGGGTTCCGCTCCCCGTTTCATAGGAGCTTTGGTTTCCCAAAGCTCACGGGCGGCAACCCAGTCTTTGCTCATAGGCGTATGGACTAAACCTGGCGCTATAGCGTTAACCCTGATGTCCGGCCCCAGATTCAAAGCCAGGAGTTTTGTCATCTGGTTGAGCGCAGCCTTAGTAACTGAATAAGGAATTGAAGCTCCCTTAGGGCGTACACCTGCATGTGAACTGATGTTAAGAATGCAGCTTGTAGCCTCTTCGGAAGAGGACTTTTTCAACAGCGGTTGCGCTTCAGTAATCAGCGTCCACGGAGAGATAACATTAACCTCATGAAGCATGCGCCAAATTTCAGGCGTAGCCGCCTTTAAATTTGAATGCTCGATAACCTCAGTTAACGCGGCATTATTTACCAGCACATCCAAACGCCCGTATCTGGAAGCAACATTCTCAATTAGCCGCTTTGATTCGGCCTGGCTTGATAAGTCTGCCTGAAAATAAGCACCTTCATTCTCTGCAGCCAGGCGCTGACCAGCGTCTACAGATGAACGCGAATGAAAAACAACAGAAAAACCTTCCGCGGCAAGCCTGCTTGCAATAGCTTTGCCAATTCCTGATGTCGAACCTGTCACGAGTGCAACTCTTTTATCCATTGACTCAGCCTTGTATATAGTTGGTGGGAAACATAACGCTTTGCTCACGGGCCCATGAAGTGCAGCGCACAATGCCCAGGCCATCAGCATGGAACTGATGCCACAACACTGGCGCAGACTAAAAATACTGAATCACTGACACCCGGTTTGTCAGACGTTTTTTCGCGCTTTAATTGAATACAACAGTGGAACCTGCTGCCCCTGATGCAACATCTGATAGCCCAGATTTGGCACTAACGCTAAGCCGTCAAAGCAATTGTAAGGACTATAAGGATGTTCTGAGAAAGACTCTATCGTTAACCCGGCATTGATTAAAGCGCTTATAACCTCACTCACCGAATGCGACCAGGTCACCACCGTTGATGTAGTACCATCGCAGTTTTCTGTATAAGTGCCTTCCTCTTCAATATCTGGCTCACTATTCGGGAAATACGGATAACCAGACAGCAGATCGTTAAATGGATGAAACTCAACGATATGAAACTCTCCGCCCGGCTTTAATGACCGGGACACTGTTTGCGCCCAATCGAATAAACTGGATAACCAGCACAAAACGCCGTATGACGTAAATACGATATCAAATTGTTGCGTATTATTCCGACCAAACTGAACAACATCGCTCTCTATAAAGTCTGCTTTTAAGCCCAGAGATTGCTTCAATAAATTCGCATGCTCAATGGCAACTGCAGACAAGTCTACACCGGTCACCGCTGCGCCCAGACGAGCCCAGGACAAGGTGTCCTGACCAAAATGGCACTGCAGATGCAACAGAGACTTGCCTTGTACATCACCGACCTGTTTCAGTTCAACGGGGTTTAACGAACCTTTACCATTTTTAAAGGACGCCACATCGTAGAACGCTGACTCAACATGTAGTCTGGTTCGCTTGTCCCACGCCTCTTTATTTATTTTTAAATAATCCATTCTCTGTCCGTATAGTGATTCTATCGCCTGACGCCCCTGTTAAGTCCTGAGTGACGCCGTCACCTTGCCTGAACACGTACAACACTCAGTTGCGCATCCACCCTGAACGCTGTGTTATAGGTAGTTCAGGTATACTCTGGTCGCCAGCAGCTATCTGTAAAGTGATGGTCAATCACTCCGGCAGCCCTTCAAACTGTGGTACATCCCCAGACTCTCCATCCCAGGAAGCTTTGCTGGATAAAAAGATCTGTGCAGTCGGCAACATAGGGACCTCAGTATCCAGACAACCGGCGGGGACGACCAGCAAACCTTCGATCTGAGTATCTGGCAATGCTGAACCACAGAACCTGCAAAAGCTTTTACTGTGACGGGAACCAGGAAGCGTAAAGGAAGTCACGGCATCGGAACCCGACAACCAGACTAATTTAGCCGAACGTGAGAACAGATTCGCCGCATGCGCTGAACCCGTATCTTTTTGACAATGCTGGCAGTGACACAGGTAAAAACAGTCAAAATCACCTTTAATCGCGAAACTCACCGTTCCGCACAGACAAGAACCTGAATGATCAGTCATCGAACTCCCTCCATGGCCTGCGATGTAAAGACGCCTGATCGGGATGGGCCACAAAGCCTCCTCCCACGCCAGCGGTCATACTGCTCACCAACCACGGCAGTTTATCTTCTCATCTATTATCATGCTGCCAGTAAAACAGCCCCAAGCCGTTAAAATATCTGTTTGGTATAGACCTATAGAGTGCCGCACTCTTGCTTAAACGCCAAGCCCCATGAACCGGTTTCGCGGTGTTTCAGCCCGGCAGGTATTGCTTAAAGTCTGCGGCGTCGAATGCATGGACTGAAGATACTGAATTGCAGATCCGTGATAAACATGGCATCGATTTTATTCGCGGCACCGCTGTATATGAGAGCAACCCATAGGGAGGTTAACACTAACAAAAACCGGATCGATACCTACCAAATCACACCCCTGATGGGTGGCGGAAACGTTCCCTTAGCCTATGAATAGCCTGCTTAAACGAGGGCAACCATAACCTGTCAGAAGGCGGCATCCGCACAGACGTAGAAAAACTGACTCCTCGAAAAGAAGCAACATTCATCTACCGTGCTTGTGCTCATTTACCAGGCTTGGGAACATTCTGAGCACTCACATCCTGTTCTTCCCGGATCGAGGCGGCCCATGACTTTTCATCACGGTCTGCCTGCAAACCGGTTTGGCCTTTACCCTGTACGGGGCTGTATGATAACTCGGTCAGAATCGCAAAATGATCCGAACCGAAATACGGCAGGCGCCGAATCATAGTCAGCGTGAAATGATGGCTGTGGAACAGGTGATCCAACGGCCAGCGGATAAACGGGTATTTAGCATGAAACGTATTGAACATCCCCCGGCCTACCCGCGGGTCCAGCAGCCCACTAAGCTTACGGAATAATCGCGTCGTTGCAGACCATGCCACATCGTTAAGATCACCTGTGACAACCACAGGCTGGTCACTCTCCATAACACTCCGGGCAACAATCACCAGTTCCGCATCCCGCTCTGCAGACTCGGGATTTTCAGTAGGACTTGGGGGAGCGGGATGAAGAAAGTGCATGCAGACCGCATCGCCTGAACGCAGCATGATTTGCGCGTGCATCGAAGGAACGCCATCCTCAACAAGATACGAAATTTCCGTGTCTTCAAGCGGTAGCCGGGAGTAAACATGCATGCCATAGAGATTGTCCAAAGGGCACTTCATGCTGTAGGGCATATCGGTCTGAAGCTTATCCAGATGACGTTGCCACCACTGATCAGACTCCATCGTCACGAGTACATCCGGGGCATGTTGATCAACCAGGCTCAGCAATGCATCAGCCTGCCTGTTGGGGGTTAATACGTTGGCCGTGATAATGCGGAGTTGACAACGGGGATCAGGATTTTTCGTACTCCTGACCTCTGCCCGCCAGAAAATCGTATAGGGCAGAATCCACCACAAGTGCCATGCCAGACAAACGAGTGTCAGGCTTACGAGAAGCCAGGCCCCGGCTGTTCCCAGGTCGAGCCACAGAACCTGCGCCGTCACCAGAAATGACGCAACCAATGCCAGTTGCAGACGCGGAAAATCCATTCCCCGCACAAGCCAGTGTGGATGACGCCATAAAGGCAACACGGTCACTACAACCAGAACAATCGTCGCCACAACAATCAGAACAGACATGCTTCAACCGCAATAAACATTGATAATGGCCGACCTGTGGTACATTCGCTCATAACCTTTAACTTTTACCTTCACCATCTGATGTCATGTTGCTCTACCCTCAACACGGGCGGCCAATATGCCAATCGCTTGCGCTTGCTATGCGACTAATACTCAGGGTTAATCTGTATACTGACATCTGCTGGAACACTAAGACTGAGATTATATTCAGCTTTTTCATGATCAGTTGGGATACAGTACTCGGGGTCTTCTATCTCTATAACGACAGGTAATTTCTGATTTTTTAAAGCAACGATGTTTCTATTTGGATTATCGAACGCACCCCAGAAGGCAATCATTTTACCATCGGCAGTTTTACACTTTAGCCAGACAACCTCTTTGTTGTCGGAAATATCATTTTCCAGTATTTCAGTGACTTGTAATTCCATCTCTTTACTCTGATTTCACATAACGCTCAGGTTTGGGACGCCACGCCTTTCAACGCCGATTAACATCTGTTTGTTAAGCATTCCCGCTCATTTCACCGCAGAGAGGCTGACACATCAGCTGGCTTACTCTTTCCTGTGTTTGCGTCGCAATCAGATAATGCAGCTTAGTGAAAGCGGCTTCCAGCGTCAGATCACTGCCCGGTATCACACCGATGCGATTGAGTGTAGCGCCAGTGGCGTAAGCGCCCTGGCTGACTTTTCCATCAATGCACTGGGTCACATTCACAATCGTCACGCCACGCGCAACGGCTTGTTCAAGCACAGCCATCAGTTCGCTGTTAGCATCCGGCGGATTACCCGCGCCATAGGTATGTAATACACAACCTTTCACCGCCTGATTATTCAAGATATCACCGGCGATTCTGGCAGACATGCCGGGATAAACCGGTAAGATAACCACCGCGTCAGGATTAAACTCAGGAATGTCGAAAGCGGAACTACCCGCAGAAAGCAATCTCTCAGAATACAGTTCGATGTTGATTCCCACCCGCGCCAGATAATCACAGTTAGGGGAATCAAAGGCATCCAGGCTGGTACTTTTCAGTTTACTCGACCGGTTGCCCCGTAACAGCCGGCCATTAAAATAGAGACAGACCTCCGGGATATCATACCCTCCCGCCAGCAGCAGTGATGTAATCAGATTGTCCCGGGCATCATTGCGCAGCTCTGACAGCGGAATCTGTGAGCCGGTGACAATCACCGGCTTATTCATTCCCTGCAGTATAAAAGAGAGCATTGAGGCCGTGTAGGCCATGGTATCGGTACCATGGAGCAGCACAAAACCATCGTACTGTTGCCAGCGACTACAGATGACAGACGCCAGTTCAGTCCAGTGATGCGGTTGCAAATTTGCACTGTCAATCAGCTGCTCAAGTTCCAGCATTTCAAATGCCGGAAGTACAGTTGTGTCCGTGGCATTAAGCTGCGCTCTGACCTGCTGTTCAAAGCCAGCAACGGGCACATAGCCATTTTCAGAGGCCTGCATACCGATGGTGCCACCGGCATAGATAATCAATATTGTTCGTTTCATAAGAGCCATTTAACACCACCGTGCAACGATAAAAAAGCCCGGATATCACCGGGCCTCAGTTTATGATGTCTGCAACTTCCAGCTGACTTTCTGACCGGCAAAGAATGGCACGATGGGGCGGCCATCAGGCAGGATAATCTCTTCTGGTAGTGTCCACTCCTCACGCACCAGCGTAATAGTGCCTTCATTACGCGGCAAACCGTAAAAATCTGCACCAAAATCACTGGCAAACCCTTCCAGCTTGTCCAGTACGCCCAACTCCTCAAATACATGGGCATACAGTTCAATGGCACTCCAGGCACTGTAGCAACCCGCGCAACCACAGGAATTCTCTTTGGCCTCTTTTGCATGGGGTGCAGAATCCGTGCCCAGGAAGAACTTAGGTGAACCGGATTTCACCATCTGGCGAAGTACCGCCTGATGGGTGTTACGTTTTAGTACCGGCAAGCAGAAGTTATGTGGACGCACGCCGCCCACCAGCAGGTCATTACGGTTTAACAGCAGGTGTTGAGGTGTAATCGTTGCCGCGACATTGTCTGACGCATCCTGCACAAAGTGGGCGGCATCGGCGGTTGTAATATGTTCAAACACAATTTTCAACTGGGGGAAACGCTCCACAAGCTTACACATCTTCTGATCGATAAACTCTTTTTCGCGATCAAAAATATCGACATGGTGATCCGTCACTTCACCGTGCACCAGTAAAGGCATGCCCTGCTCGGCCATCACATCAATGACCGGATAGATCGCTTCAAGATCAGTAACAGCAGCGGCAGAGTTGGTGGTCGCCCCCGCCGGATAAAGCTTCGCAGCCACCACACCTGCAGCTTTCGCCTGAATAATATCCTCTGCCGTTGTGGCATTGGTGAGATACAGGGTCATGAGCGGTTCAAATGATGATCCTGCCGGACGCGCGTCGATAATCCGTGCTTTATAGGCCAGCGCCATCTCTGCATTAACGACAGGTGGTGCCAGATTGGGCATCACAATCGCCCGTTGAAAGCAGCGTGCTGTGGCGGCAACGGTCTCGGTGAGCATATCGCCGTCACGGAAATGCAGGTGCCAGTCATCAGGGGTGCGGAGAGTGAGGGTTGTCATAACGGGGAATCCTAAACGCTGGGAGTATTGTGTGCCGCCATTATAGCGATGCCGGCGCAGTGCGAAAAGGAAACGGCAGATTTTCACCACGATCCGGCACAAAAAGACTTGAAAATATCGCCGCCGATCCCACATTAGAACCACAGCGGAGGATTGCTTCTTCTGAAGGATCATCCGCTTTCACATTGATTTATTTTATATCGCTTCTAACGGAGGATATCTTATGAACACAATTGACCTTACCCCTCTCTATCGTAACAGTATTGGCTTTGACCGGCTGGCCACACGGCTGGACAGTGCATTAAGAAGCAATACGGCGTCATCCGGCTATCCGCCTTATAATATCGAGGCCCTGGATGATAATCGCTACAACATTACTCTGGCAGTCGCCGGTTTTGAAAAATCAGATATTGCTATTTCGGTCGAAAAAGATGTTCTGATCGTTAAGGGTTCAAAACCGGACGATGACAAGGTTAACTACCTCTATCAGGGGATTACACACCGCACCTTTGAGCGTAAATTTGATCTTGCCGAACATGTCGAGGTTTGCGGGGCTGAACTGAAAAACGGTCTGCTGAATATCACCCTGGTGAGGGAGATTCCCGAAGAGATGAAGCCCAGAGAGATACCGATTAATGATCTGCAGACATCATCGCCACAGTCGCTGGATCATCAACCTGAGGCGGCAGATAAGACTCACTGACAAAATAACAGCCCGGCTTTCCTCTGGAAGCCGGGCTGTTGCATAAGAATGGCCAACGGTATTTGCTATGGGACACCCGCTAACCACGATAATCATCCTGTTAAGCTGCCTGATCGGGGGCCAGACCGCTTCGGCGGGTTTGCCGGTCAGTCTGCCCGGTCAGGGGCCTTTACCATCCCTTGCGCCGATGCTGGAGAAGATTAACCCGGCCGTTGTCAATATCGCTACCTATTCCACCCAGATTAACCGCTACAACCCGCTCCTCAATGACCCTTTCTTCCGTCGTTTTTTTAATATTCCCGATGCCCGCTTACGACAGTATCAGCAGCCTGAACGTAAACAACAGAGCGCAGGTTCCGGTGTCATCGTCGATGCCGCTGAGGGTGTGGTCGTTACCAACTATCATGTTATTAAAGGTGCCGATGAGGTGCAGGTCAGCCTGATTGATGGCCGTCGTTTTGCCGCAGACGTCATCGGCACTGATCCCGAACTGGATATTGCGACGTTACGAATTAACGCTGAAAATCTCTCAGATGTGCGCATTGCCGATTCATCCGCAGTACGGGTTGGCGACTTCGTGGTTGCTATCGGCAACCCTTTCGGACTGGGGCAGACAGTCACCACCGGGATTGTCAGTGCGATCGGCCGCAGCGGTCTGGGAATTGAAGGGTATGAAAATTTCATTCAGACCGATGCCTCAATCAACCCGGGCAACTCGGGTGGAGCACTGGTTAACCTGCGGGGAGAACTGGTGGGGATCAATACCGCGATTATTGCTCCGGCAGGCGGTAATGTCGGTATCGGCTTTGCTATTCCAGCGAATATGGTCAGCGCCAGTGTGCGTCAGTTGCTCGTCTATGGCAAAGTCAAACGGGGTGATATTGGTATCGCCATTCAGGACATCACACCACAACTATCGGAAGCGTTTAATCTGAGAAATGGCCAGCAGGGGGTTCTCATCACTCAGGTAGATGAACACTCGCCAGCCGCTGCCGCCGGGATCAGACCCGGTGATATCGTCATGCGGATTAATGGGACAAACACCGCCTCATCCGCTCATTTTCGCAGCCAGATATCCATGTCAGCCATCGGGGATAAGCTCCGGCTGGGCATTCTGCGGCAGAATCAATCGCTGGAAGTCGGTGTCAAAGTCGTTGCCCGGGAAGACCTGGCATACAGCGGCAAAGGCTTTCACCCACTGCTGGAAGGAGCGCTGTTTGAAAACAATCCTGCCGGGGGCGTACTGGTGTCCGCGGTGAAACCCAATTCCAGGGCCGCCTACAGTGGCATTCGCCCAGACGATCTGATCATCAGCGCTAATCGGATAGCCGTGCATGATATCAAAACCCTGCGCCATGCCCTGAATAAAGACCGCTCATCCATTCTGTTAAAAATAGTCAGGGATAATCTATCACTGTTTCTGGTGATCCGCTGAGTGCAGCATTGCTGCTAGCCGCGCCCTATTGCTCTTGCTGAGTGGCAATTAACCTGAGCTTTGCTGCACGGGACAGCGCTTTTATCTGTGCTTCCCGCTGACAGGCGGCAGAGCGGTTTTCGCAGGGTTCACGGTAGACCAGACTCACCGGTCGCCGGGCGCGGGTATATTTAGCGCCCAGCTTATCACTCTGATTGTGCTCGGTAACCCGGCGAGCCGTATCTGTGGTCACGCCGGTATACAGAGAGCCATCAGCACAGCGCAGCATGTACACATACCAACAGGATAACAACCCGGGCATCAGATAAAGACCAGTTGATTCACATCCACGTTTGCCCCGTCAATGGAGGCGAGAAACCTGGCAAGCACCGGATTCACCTGATCGGGCTGTTCCAGTGTCGCCATATGCCCGGCATTCTCAATCATGGCAAACTGACTGCCAGGCATCAGCTGAGACATCTCTTCAACCTGGCGACGCCGGCGCTCTCTGTCATGCTGACCGGTCATCAGCAGTGTTGGACAACGGATAGCCGCCACATCATTCAGCACTGACTGACGCTGAAACAGAACCCCGCACAGGGCAACAATGCCACGAATCTGTTCGGGTGACAGAAACATCAGATCAAATCGCAAAGTTTCCACCAGCGCCGGATTAAGCGCCTGAGTCTCGGCTGTAAAAAAGAGTTCGATGATGGCATCCAGTACCTCAGGAGGAATCTCATCCAGCGGCTCAACCATCTTCACCAGCTGCAGTAAGTCACCATAATTCTCTGCCGCTTCGTCGCCCAGATAACAGGAGATCAATGTCAGACTGGCGACTTCCTCCGGGTAGGTCATTGCCAGCTGAGCGCCCCAGAGACCACCGGTGGACATGCCCAGCACACTGTAACGATCAATGCCCAGTTGCTGCATCAGCAGATGATAATCCTCCGCCAGACCGGCAATACTCAGTTCACTCCCGTGCACCGCCTGAGACTGACCATGGGACCACAGGTCAGGAACGATACAACGAAAATGCTCTGACAATAACTGCAGCTGTGGAGCCCAGGCTCTGCTATCCCAGAGAACACTGTGGCCCAGCAGTAGCGGAAACCCCTCCCCCTGATCCAGATAGTGCATCTCCCGGTCGTTGATTGTGCAACGGGCCATAGCGTTTCCTTTTGCAATGTTAAACAGATCTTTTATTGTTATAGCGAAGGCCCAATATAGAGATATTGCTGTCAAAGCAACAGGGAAGACAGGGTTATACGGCAAGAAGAGTACCCAATACAGGTACTTTATAGCATTCTGTCGAATGTCTGAGTAACAATGGCCCAACAGAAAACAACGGCCAACCGGCCTCAATCAATGCAGAAATGATTGGCCTTCTCTGTATCTGCCCCGATAAACTGTTATGCACAACATATAACACTCCTACACAGTTTGATGACGGCCCCCTATGTTAAGAACGATCAGTGTCTGTATCTGTCTGTCAATCCTGCTGCTATCCGGCTGCAGCAACTCAGTTAAACCACAGGAAGCCAGCTACAGCGGCTCGGGCGGTATGACCCGCTGGAACATAGCACCTGAAGTTTACCGCTATCACTATGAACATGGTTTCAGCGGTCCCGATGCCTTGGGTTACGATGAACAACTGCAAACGGTCTGGTCCCGCCTAGGGGGCGCGATCACCTGTCATATCGACTATGACAAACAGGCGATGATTCAACGCCTGCAGCAACACTTTGGAGAAACCGCCATCACCCATGAGTTAAACGGTATCGGCTTCCACAGTGTACAGAGCCGGAAAGTCCGTAACTTCTGCACTGACCGTCGGGTAAGAGCTATCAAAAGGGCGCTCAGACGATACCAGGAAGGCAGGTTTAGCTAAGCTCGCAGATAGAGCCAGTGAGGTGGTCGTTCGCCGTTAATGGTAAACCGATATTTCCGGAACAGGGTTACCGTCAGGCAGTGCCTGCTTTAATCAATACCCGTTGACACTGTTCAGCAATGGTTGGTAACTGCGCTACCAGATAGTTGATCGGAAAGTTGATCTTCGGCCACTCCTTGCGAATACAGAAATCGATAATCGAACCCTTTAGCTGAGTCTTAGACCAGGCCGGCCATTCCGGATTTTTGATCATCAGTACACTGAGAAAATCAGCAAACTGAACAATCGTCAGCAGTTGCCGGAAAGATACAGAAAGCCTCTCACAGGTCCAGAGATCATAATGGTGATGGAAACACAGCATGTTGGTGATGGTAGGTGGCAGATTCCAGTGCTGAGCCGCAAGATGGCCCACTTTAGCATGTGTAAAACCATAGAGTTGCTGTTCAACTAACGACAGCTCCTCCGGGGAGTTCCAGCCCTTTATATCAACCACATCGACCGCTTTAACCGAGATCTGCAACAGCACAAAACGACCCATATCGTGGAGCAAGCCGGAGATGTAAGCGAGGTCACCGCTAACCTCAAATCCGCTCATATTTTCCGCCAGAAAGCGGCTGATCCGGGCAGTCTCGACTGAATGACGCCAGCTGACTTTATGTGCGGAACAGGTGGGTTCAAACACGCGGGTTGCAACCAACTCGTCCATCAGCTCGAGAATGCCAAAAACGCCAATTCGTTCGAGCGCTTTTTCGATATTGTAGACAGGTTCCTGCGGGCCATCAGGCACCTTATGAGCAGCAGAAAGCACTCTGGCGGCCAGCGGCGGGTCCTGCTCAGCCAGCTCAGCTACTTTAGAATAGAAATCGACACAATCATCACTCAGCAGTCTGAGTTCTTCGACCACAGAGGCTAACACCGGCAGGTTATCTATTCTGTCCCGGACAAAATCGAGTGTGAAAATTCGTTTATTCTGCTCAGACATCACCACCACCCTATGTGCGGACCTGTATTCAAATCGTCTGCACTTAACAAAACATAGCTGGTACATAACGATTGAACAATGATAGTCATTGTATCGGCCGTTTCGCCCGATATAACATCCCTGACAGAAGATTTAACTATGCTGAATCACTTTACCGCTAATGAGCATCCGGAAGAATTAAACCATGGTTGTGTAAAACCTCTTCCCCAAACCAGGCCAGGTTCTCATGCAACTGCACCACCTCGCCAACAATAATCAATCCTGGGGCAGGCAGCTGAGCCTTTTGCTGAAGTTCCGGCAGGCTGCTTAAGGTGCCGGTTAACACTTTCTGATCAGCCCGGGTGCCGTTTGAAACAATCGCAGCGGGCGTATCAACAGGCTTGCCATGGGTGATCAGCTGCTGACACAGCGTATTTAATGTATGCAGCCCCATATAGAAAACGATGGTCTGATTCGGATGCACCAGTTCATCAAAATTCAGATCAGAGGTCCGGTTTTTTAACTGCCCGGTCACCAGTTTAACTGACTGGGCATAATCCCGGTGGGTAAGTGGAATGCCAGCATAGGTTGAACACGCGCTGGCCGCAGTGATACCCGGCACCACCTGAAAAGGAATATTATGCTGCTTAAGGGTTTGTAGCTCTTCCCCTCCCCGGCCAAAGATAAATGGATCGCCCCCTTTCAGGCGCAACACCCGGCGCCCCTGCAACGCATGCTTCACCAGCAGTTCATTAATCCCCTGCTGTGGAACCGCATGATTATCACGACGCTTACCCACAAAAATGCGATCGGCATCACGTCGACAGAGATCCACAATCGCCGGTGAGACTAACTGATCATAGAGCACAACATCAGCCTGCTGCATCAGCCTGAGCGCTTTAAAGGTCAGCAACTCCGGGTCTCCCGGCCCGCCGCCAACCAGATACACTTCGCCAACCTGATGTTCAGGGTCGGCATTTTCCAAAGCGGATTCCAGCAGCGCCCGCGCCTCTTTATCCCGCCCGGCAAACACCTTTTCCGCCACCTGACCCTGAAGAATTTTTTCCCAGAAAATGCGGCGGCGCTCGACGTTGCTAAACGTCTGTTTCACCTGCTGCCGGAACTGCCCGACCAGCCTGCCAAGACGGCTGTAACCCTGCGGAATCCAGGTTTCCAGTTTGGCCCTCAGTAAACGCGCCAGCACTGGCGATTCTCCCCCCGAAGAGATACCGATCACGATGGGCGAGCGATCCACGATCGCCGGGAAGATAAAGGTGCACAGGGGCTGATTATCGACAACATTAACCGGAATATGCCGCTCTACCGCATCAAAATGAACTCTTTCATTCAGTTGATCATCGTCCGTCGCGGCAACAACCAGATAAGCATCCTCCAGAAGGGCGCTGTGATACTCGCCAATAATGACCTGGCCACTGTGTTGCTCGATCAGCTCAACCAGTTCCGCCTCAACCTGATGGGCAACAACAGTGACGCTGGCTCCGGCACGGGTTAGCAGGGTCGCTTTGCGCAGCGCTACCTGGCCACCACCAACCAGCAGAACCGAACGATCATTAAGCTTAAAAAATAGCGGCAGATAATCCAAAGCGAGATCCTCAGAAAGTACAAAGCAGATAAGCGTATGAAAACAGTGCGTTAATTGACCAGCGTTTAGCCGTCACTGACTAAAAAGATAGCAGAAAAGAGCCCGCAGGTAGCGGGCTTCTCAGGATTATCGATATTAAATTTACTTTGGCAGAAAATCTATCACATTGACCGGTTTGGCATCCGCCTGCCCGGCCGGTGGTGTGCCAGGATGCAAACCACACTCCCGGGTTTCAGGATTTTCCCACCACCAGCGCCCCGCTCTGACATCTTCTCCCACGGCAATAGCCCGTGTACAGGGCGCGCAGCCGATACTGGGGTACTGCTGATCATGCAACGCGTTATAAGGCACCTTATGCGCCTGGATATAAACCCAGATATCTTTCTCGGTCCAGTCAGCCAGCGGATTGAATTTGTCGATGCCGTTGCCTTCATCAAACTCTTTGAAACCGATCTCATCACGGGTAACAGACTGTTCCCGGCGCAGACCGGTTATCCAGGCATCGCGATTGCTCAGCGCACGTTTCAGTGGCTTTATTTTACGCACAAAACAGCAACCTTTACGCAGCTCCTGACTTTCATAAAACGCATTCACACCGTTGTGCTTAACATACATTTCGACATCAGCGGCTTCAGGATAGTAAACATCGACCGTAAGATTGCGATAGAGCGCCTGAACATCGGTCAGCAACTTCAGGGTTTCTTCCGGCAGACGCCCGGTATCCAGCACAAACATGCCGATCTGAGGCGTATGTTTACTGATCAGATCAGTGATGACAACATCTTCAGCGCCCAGACTGTTAGCAAACACAACGCGTCCGTCTGCATAGTCTGCAGCAGCCTGCTGCAACACCGACACCGTGTGAGCGACTTTAGCGGCTAATTCAGCGCTTAGTTGTTCATTCATAGGGAATCTCCTGATCAGTTCTGACGAAAAATGGGACGTTCATCATCAGCACTGCCCTGATAGTGGACTGACATCTCACCAAAGGCACTGAAAATGTCATCACTATAACGGTCCGCCGGGATAGCAAAAGCATCAAAACCGCAGCGTTCCATATATTCCAGACGGTCACGGGTGACATCACCTTCCGCACGAATCTCACCGGTGAATCCGGAGCGCCGCAAAATGCGGGCAAAACTGAATCCCCGACCATCGGTAAAGGCAGGAAATTCGATTGCCACCAGCGATAACTTATCCAGATGCGGGAGAACCTGATTCAGGTCCTGATCGCCATTGATACGCACCCCCAGTCTGCCCGATGCACTCAGCAGCGCATCGGTCTGTTCTGTGAATAACTCATAGGGCACAACAATATCTTCATTGAGGTGCGCAGAAAGATTGTCTTCGTCAACCAGCAACCAACTGTCTTCAGCAACAGCGCGATTAATTAACAGTGGCATAAACTCTCTCCTTAAACGGAACCAGACCGATACGGCGAACGGTTTCGATAAAACGCTCTTCTTCGTGACGATTTTCTACATACACCTGCAGAATCTTTTCAATGGTGTCAGCCACCTCTGCCTGGGGTACCGCCTTGCCGATGATCTTACCCAGAGACGCATCTTCCCGTGAGGAGCCGCCCAGGGTGATCTGATAGAAATCCTCACCGCCTTTATCCACACCCAGAATACCGATATGCGCAACATGGTGATGCGCACAGGCGTTGATACAACCAGACATATTCAGCTTGATGTCGCCAATATCATAGAGATAATCAAGATCATCAAATTTTTCATTGATCTGCTCAGCAACACCCAGCGTGTGAGCATTGGCCAGGGAGCAGAAATCAAAACCCGGGCAGACAATCATATCGGTCAGGGTACCGATATTGGCCCGCGCCAGATTCAGATCACGCAGTGACTGCCACAGTGTATAAAGATCACCCGCAGCGACATGGGCAAACACCAGGTTCTGATCATGGGTACTACGGATTTCACCGAAGTTAAAGGTATCGGCCAGATCAGCAACGGCATCCAGCTGGACATCGGTAATGTCACCCGGCGGCTTAAGATGTGGTTTAAGGGAGATCACCACCGCGCGGTATCCGGCTACTTTATGATCCCGGGTGTTACGCTCATACCAGGCACGGAACTCAGCGTTATCATCCAGCTGGTTTTCCAGCACAGACAGACCATCGACGGCATCAGTCGCATAGGGATGTGGCTCGAAGTAGCCTTTAATCTTGGCGATATATTCGTCGGTCAACGCCAGTTCGGTATGACGGATAACGTCCCATTCCGCTTCCACCAGCTGACTGAACGCATCAATACCCATGGCATTCACCAGAATTTTGATACGTGCTTTGTATTTGTTATCCCGGCGACCATTGAGGTTATACACCCGCAGTATCGCTTCCAGATAAGTCAGCAGATCATGTTTGGGCAGGAACTCGCGAATCACCTTACCAATAACAGGGGTACGCCCCAGACCACCGCCGACGAGGACTTCAAAACCGATCTCGCCTTCGGCATTTTTCACCATGTGCAGACCGATATCGTGCACCTGTGATGCTGCACGGTCCTCAGGCCCGCCGGTGACGGCGATTTTGAACTTACGTGGCAGATAGGCAAATTCCGGATGCAGTGTGGTCCACTGACGGATGATCTCACACCATGGGCGCGGGTCTTCAATCTCATCAGGAATAACACCCGCAAAATGATCGGTGGTGGTATTCCGCAGACAGTTACCACTGGTCTGAATCGCATGCATCTGCACTTCAGCCAGCTCTGCCAGAATATCAGGCACCTCTTCCAGCTTTGGCCAGTTCAGCTGAACATTGGTCCGGGTGGTGAAGTGTGCATAGTTTTTATCATATTTACGGGTGATATCCGCCAGTTTACGAACCTGAACAGAGTTCATTAGTCCGTAAGGAACGGCGATACGCAGCATCGGTGCCTGACGCTGGATGTAGAGGCCATTCATCAGTCGCAGACCGCGAAACTCCTCATCGGGAATGTCACCCGCCAGAAAACGGCGGGTCTGATCGCGATATTGCTCAACCCGAGCATTGATCAGATTCTGATCCTGTTCATTATATTGATACATCGTATATTACCGCCGGTAAACCGGCCCTCACCCTTTAAAAATTATAATTCAGACATTCAGTCAGGCGGGCAACGCTCTGCCTTAACCCACCAGTACAAAGCGCATTCCAATCGCTAACAGCAGTGTTCCCATAATTGGTTGTATTACTTTCGGGGACAACTTACTGCCAAAGTGACTGCCCAGGAAGACACCCGGCAGCGACCCGATCAACAGATAAAGCAGCAACCAGAGATCGACATTACCCATACCATAGTGGCCAGCACCGGCAACGCCGGTCAGCACCACCGCATGAACCAGATCGGTGCCCACCAGGGTCTGCATACTCATCCTTGGATAGAGCAGAATCAGTAGTGCGGTGCCTAATGCACCCGCGCCAACCGAAGAGAGTGTCACCAGGCCACCCAATACAATCCCCATTAGCAGCGTCACATAGGGACGGTAACGTCGACCATGTTTCTCAAACCGGGTGCCTTTCAGCTTAACAACCGACTCACGTATCCGGGCTCTGAAGAACACCGCCACCGAAGTCAGAACCAGAGACACACCGAGCGTTATATTCATCAGATGCTCGATCTTTTCAAGTCCACCCAGGCCATCCAGATAGGTCAGCGTCAGCAATGATCCGGGGATACTACCACCCAGCAGTAAAAACACCACCCGCCACTCGACGAGTTTTTTCCGGGCATAAGAGATACTGCCGCCAAATTTAGTAATCGCCGCATACAGCAGATCGGTGCTGACCGCCGTGACAGGGGGAATGCCGAAGAGAACAATCAGAATAGGAGTCATTAAAGCTCCACCACCGATCCCGGTCAGACCGACAATAAAACCAACCACCAGGCCGGCAAAGCTATAGGCTATTTCCATCAACGTTCTCAGCTACTCTACTAGATAACGCCCCGTTCGACTGAAGACGAAGCACCGCAATATTAGAATGCGCTATAATAGCGACCACTCTATATAACTCAAAATAATAATTATAAATTTGTTTATTCTTTTTAGGAATAAATAATCGCACTAACAAGATCCACTACCTGAAAAACAGGAACAACACACAGCGATACACTACTTATTCCTAAAAGCTATTAAAACATTCCAACATATTCTTTTTGATTTTAAAAATAGATCTGCCATAATAGCGCCCAATATAAGGTAACGTGCGCTTCAGACTGATTATTCCTTCAGAACTTGCACGCTGCCGCGACATTTATCAGGTATGCGGAAAGAGTTAATTACTATGAGTCAATTGCCGGAACACAGACTGACCCACCTGCGTCAGCTGGAAGCAGAAAGCATTCACATTATTCGCGAAGTGGCATCGGAGTTTGAAAATCCGGTTATGCTTTACTCTGTCGGTAAAGATTCAGCCGTTATGCTGCACCTTGCCCGCAAAGCATTCTACCCAGGTAAGCCTCCTTTCCCGCTGATGCATGTAGACACCACCTGGAAGTTTAAAGAGATGATCAGCTTCCGCGATAAGATGGCGGAAGAAGCAGGCATGGACCTGATTGTGCATGTCAATCAGGAAGGCGTCGATATGGGTATCGGCCCCTTTACCCATGGGTCTAAAAAACACACCGATGTGATGAAAACTCAGGGCCTGAAACAGGCACTGAACAAGTACAAATTTGATGCAGCTTTCGGTGGCGCTCGTCGCGACGAAGAGAAATCCCGCGCAAAAGAACGGGTGTTCTCTTTCCGGGATAAGAACCACCGCTGGGACCCTAAAAGCCAGCGGCCTGAACTGTGGAACACCTTTAATACCCGCATCGACAAAGGTGAGAGTATCCGTGTCTTCCCACTGTCCAACTGGACCGAGCTGGACATCTGGCAATATATCTACCTGGAAAGCATTCCGATTGTACCGCTCTACTTTGCAGCTGAACGTCCGATTGTGGTTCGTGATGGCGTTGAGATCATGGTTGATGATGACCGCCTGCCACTGGAAGAGGGTGAAGTACCCGAGATGAAGATGGTGCGCTTCCGCACACTGGGCTGCTACCCATTAACCGGTGCGGTGCAGTCATCCGCTCAAACCCTGCCTGAAATTATTCAGGAGATGCTGCTGACCACCACCTCTGAACGTCAGGGTCGTGTTATCGATAACGACAGCGCGGGTTCGATGGAACAGAAGAAGATGGAAGGTTACTTCTAAAGCGAATGAACAGAGACAGAGCGTTAATCTTTACTGTCTCTTAATAGCTATCTGAAGCACCCGTTACTGCCCTGTACAGAATTTTAGAATACGGAACACAATCATGAGTCATCAGTCCGATCTGATCGCCAGCGACATCGAAGCTTACCTGGCACAACATGAAAACAAAGAACTACTGCGCTTTCTTACCTGCGGCAGCGTAGATGATGGTAAATCGACCCTGATCGGTCGTCTGCTGCACGATTCCAAAATGATCTATGAAGATCAGCTGGCAGCCTTACATTCAGACAATGCCAAAGTCGGTAATGCCGGTGAAGAGCTGGATCTGGCACTGCTGGTCGATGGCCTGCAGGCAGAGCGTGAACAGGGTATTACTATCGATGTGGCTTACCGCTATTTCTCAACCGAGAAGCGCAAGTTTATCATCGCCGACACCCCCGGGCATGAGCAGTACACCCGCAACATGGCCACGGGTGCCTCCACCTGTGATCTGGCGATCATCCTCATCGATGCCCGCCACGGTGTTCAGGTTCAGACCAAGCGTCACAGCTTTATAGTGTCTCTGCTGGGCATCAAACACACCATTGTTGCAATCAATAAAATGGATCTGGTGGACTTCAGTGAAGACCGTTATGAAGAGATTAAGCAGGACTATCTGACATTCGCATCAGACCTGGATCTCAAGGATATCCACTTTGTACCGCTATCCGCATTGAAAGGCGACAACGTCGTTAATCTGAGCGAGCACATGCCATGGTACAAAGAAGCTCCCCTGATGGAGTATCTGGAAACCATTGAGATCGCCAATGACCAGAATTTTGATCAGCTGCGCTTCCCGGTTCAGTATGTAAACCGCCCTAATCTGGATTTCCGTGGCTATTGCGGCACCCTGGGGTCAGGTGTTGTACGTCCGGGTGATGAGATCACTGTTTTACCATCGGGCAAAAGCAGTCGCGTAAAGTCGATTGTCTCTTTCGAAGGCGAGCTTGAAGAAGCGTTCCCACCGATGGCCGTCACGCTGACACTGGAAGATGAGATCGATATCAGCCGTGGCGATATGATCGTTCACAGCAACGATAATACTCAGGTCAGCAATCGCTTTGATGCGATGGTTGTCTGGATGGCTGAACAGGAACTGATGCCGGGTCGGCAGTATGATATTAAACTGGCCACCCAAACCGTTGCCGGCGGCATCAGCAGTATCCGCCACTGTGTTGATGTAAACACGCAGCAACAACACCCGGCAGCGACGCTGAAGCTGAATGAGATTGGCCGTTGTGAGATTACTCTGGAACGTCCGGTAGTCACCGACGATTACCGCTCTCACCACACCACCGGATCATTCATCATTATCGATCGTCTGACCAACATCACCGTTGCTGCGGGCATGATTGCGGCAGACAACGATGCCGGCCAGCAGGTTAGCGATAACCTGGTAACCACCAACAGCGCTATCAGCAAGCAGGACCGTGAACGCCGTTTCGGCCAGAAAGCAATCACCCTGGCGATTCAGGGTGGTTCGCAGGCACAACGGGATACCCTGCTCTACACCACTGAACGCCAACTGTTCAATCAGGGCCGTGCGGTTGTGGTACTGAACAACAGCACCGTGGCTACCGGCATCGATGAGACCATCAGCCTGCTGAATGAGAACGGCCTGCTGGTACTCACCGATGCGGCGGCAACAGCCTTGCCAAATGCAGCGCTGCTGGTTGATCTGGATGGCAACAGCGCGGATCTCAGCCTGAATGTCTCAGCGCAGTCTGTCGCGGCTCAGGCCAATGCCATTTTGGAACTGTTACGTGAGAATGGCGCGATCTGACGCTCTTTGATGCAGCGATACCCACTCCGGGGCTGATTCACGTCAGCCCCGGAGTGTCGTTAAAATCGCAGGAGCATCAATGCAACAGTCAAAACATCCACTTTTCATGACGCGGGTGCAGAAAAATTGAGGCACATCAACCATAAAGCTATACCGGAAAGGCGCTAAAATCGGTAGACTTTAGAACTTTCTAATTTTAAGGCCGTACCGGTAGTCCGATACCGGTGATGATGTAACGAATCTTATGACTGATTATCTGCTAATTATTATCAGCACCGTCCTGGTAAACAACTTCGTTCTGGTTCAGTTTTTGGGTCTGTGTCCCTTTATGGGCGTGTCCAATAAGCTTGAAACCGCGATGGGGATGTCACTGGCCACGACGTTTGTGCTGACGCTGTCATCCATTTGCAGTTATCTCGTTTACACCTATCTGCTGGCACCACTGGATCTTACCTACCTGAAAACCATCTCCTTTATTCTGGTGATTGCCGTCGTGGTGCAATTTACCGAGATGGTGGTGCGTAAAACCAGCCCTCTGCTGTACAAATTGCTGGGTATTTTCCTGCCGCTGATCACAACCAACTGCGCCGTTCTTGGTGTTGCACTACTCAACATCAAAAAGATGAACGGCTTTGTTGAATCCATCGCCTATGGTTTTGGCGCGGCGGTTGGTTTTTCGCTGGCACTGATTCTGTTTTCCGCCATGCGGGAACGTATCGCCGTTGCTGATGTGCCGGTTCCGTTTCAGGGCAGCGCTATCGGCATGGTGACTGCGGGCCTGATGTCACTCGCCTTCCTCGGTTTTACCGGTCTGGTTCAGTTTTAAGGAGTTACCGTGAGCGCTGTATTAATTGCCGTGCTGGTATTGTTAGGACTGGGTCTGGTATTTGGTATTCTGCTGGGCTATTCCTCAATCCGCTTTAAAGTCGAAGGCAACCCGCTGGTTGACCAGGTCGACTCGTTATTGCCGCAAACGCAGTGCGGTCAGTGCGGACACCCGGGCTGTCGCCCCTATGCCGAATCGATCGTTAATAACGACGAAGCGATTAACAAGTGCCCTCCCGGCGGTCAGAGCACCATCGAAGCGCTGGCAGACCTGCTGGATGTTGAAGCCACACCGCTGGATTCCGAGCATGGCGAAGAACAGATCAAGAAAGTCGCCTATATCCGGGAAGATGAATGTATCGGCTGTACCAAGTGTATTCAGGCATGCCCCGTAGACGCCATCCTCGGTGCGGCAAAGCAGATGCACACGGTGATTGCGTCTGAATGTACCGGTTGCGACCTTTGTGTCGAGCCCTGCCCTGTTGACTGTATTGATATGTTACCGATTGAAACCACCCTCAACAGCTGGCAATGGCCAGTGCCGAAATCAGGTGTCGAACTCATCGCCACCGACCGTCATCCGGGCGTTTCTCTGGAGGCCGACGCATGAAGAACACCGTCAGAGTGCACAGCTTTCACGGCGGTATTCACCCGCCCGAAAACAAAAAACAATCGACGGGCGCGCCCATTTCACCGGCGCCAGTACCGACACGCATCGTCCTGCCGCTACAACAACATATCGGCCTGCCTGCAGACCCCGTGGTGAATGTTGGCGACCGGGTCTTAAAAGGCCAGAAAGTGGCCGAAGCCGTTGGCCGGATCAGCGCCAATATTCATGCCTCTATTTCAGGCACGGTGGTAGCCATCGAGCCACACCCGGTACCCCACATGTCGGGTATGGACGCGGGCTGCATGATCATCGAATCCGACGGTCAGGATGAATGGATTGAACATCATGGGCTGGACAATTACACCCAGTTACCCAAACCGGAGCTGATTGAATTTATCCGTCAGGCGGGTGTTGCCGGTATGGGCGGCGCAGGCTTTCCTACCGATGTAAAACTACATCTGGGCGATGACCATATTGTTAATACGCTGATCATCAATGCCGCAGAGTGTGAACCCTATATCACCGCCGATGATATGCTGATGCGTGAACGTGCCGACGAGATACTCGGTGGCATCGAGATCATTGCACACCTGCTGCAACCCCTGCATATCATGGTGGGTATCGAAGACAACAAGCCGCAGGCTATCCGTGCCCTGCATGCAGCGCTGGACAACAGTCCGCTTAATCTGGATATCGTCATTACACCGACGAAATATCCTTCGGGCGGTGAGAAACAGCTGATTAAACTGTTAACCGGAGTTGAAGTCCCCAGCGGTAAAATTCCCGCAGATGTTGGTATTGTCTGTCAGAACGTTGGCACTACCACCGCTATTTATCGCGCGGTTGTCTATGGCGAACCGCTGATCTCCCGAATCGTGACTGTCACCGGTCAGGCAGCGGGGCAGAACCAGAATTATGAAGTGCGTATCGGCACACGTTTCTGCGAGTTGCTCGACCATGCCGACGTCAACCGCGAACAGATGC
>OZ223299.1:0-190308 GCA_965140695.1 uncultured Amphritea sp.
TTGCTAAAACAGATGTTGTAATCGATTTTGACAGCTGTTCAGACAATATTTAAAAATCGCCTGCGGGCGATTTTTTTCGCTTAAATCAATTGATTTGAGTACAGTTAGTTTAATAACTCAGGATTAGCCGGACGATACGATGCAGGCAGAACAGATTGAGATTGCAGGTTTTCTGAAACAGTACCCGCCCTTCGATGGGTTGCCTGAGGAGGTTGTCGATGATATCGCCTGTCAGGTTGAGATCAGCTATTTTCGGGCCGATAGTGATGTGTTTCAGTTTGGTGATGAGATTCATGATCTCTGTGTTATCCGTAGCGGCGCCGTTGAGATCTATCGGCGTAATGGGGATCTCTATAACCGCCTGAGCGAGGGCGAACTGTTTGGTCAGCTGAGTCTGCTGATGAGTCAGCGAGTCAGATTGCCGGCCCGGACGATTGAAGATTCGCTGATCTATTTTATCCCTGAAGCGCTGTTCAGCTCTCTGTGCGAACAGTTTGACTCGTTTGCCTACTTTGTTGAAATGGACGATAACCGTTTGCGCCAGGCGGTATCCAGCAAGCAGGAAAACAGCGATCTGATGGTGTCTAAAGTCACTGCGCTGATCTCCCGTGAGCCGATCTGGCTCGACACGACGGCTACTATCCGCCAGGCCGCCCAGAAGATGACCGAGGAAAGTGTCTCTTCACTGCTGATTATGCATCCTGACAGCGGCGATGACGAATTGCCAGAGTATTCACTGGCGGGCATTATAACCGATCGTGATCTGCGCACCCGGGTGGTGGCAACCGGTCTGGATCTTGACTCGCCAGTTATCGGCGTGATGACCTGTGAACCGGTCTCTCTGGATGCTGATGCTTATGCCTTTGAGGCGATGCTGACGATGCTGCGTTATAACCTTCATCATCTGCCGGTGCTGCAAAATGACCGGCCAGTCGGTGTGCTGGCGACCTCTGATATTGTTCGTTATGAGTCGCAAAGCAGTCTCTATATGGTCAGCAATATTATGCGTCAGCCCACGGTTGAAGAGCTGGCTAACTTAAAACCGCAGATCGCTGCCTGTTTTGTGCGTATGGTTATTGAAGATGCCAACTCGCATATGATCGGTAGTGCGATGTCGGTGATCGGGCGCAGCTTTAAGCAGCGCCTGTTAGAACTGGCAGAGGAACAACTGGGGCCAGCCCCTTTGCCATACTGCTTTCTGGCGCTGGGTTCCATGGCCCGGGACGAGCAACTGGTGGTGACTGATCAGGATAATGCCCTGATTCTGGATAATAGCTATCGGCCGGAACTTCATGGCGAGTATTTCGAACAGCTGGCAAACTTTGTCAGTGATGGTCTGAATAGCTGCGGTTATACCTATTGCACTGGCAAGATTATGGCGACCAACCCCGAGTGGCGCAAAACCCGTAAACAGTGGGAGGAGACTTTTGCTGACTGGATGGATAATCCGTTGCCGGAAGCGTTGCTGAACTGTTCAATCTTTTTCGACCTCGATGGTGTCTGGGGAAAAACAGAATGGGCAGCGCAATTGAACACCTTTATATCGCGCAGAGCGCAGCGTTCGCCAAAGTTTCTTGCCAGCCTGGCGCGTAACGCTCTGAACCGGACCCCGCCGTTGGGGTTCTTTAAAAACTTTGTGATGGAGCAGGATGGTCAGCACCGTAACTCCATTAATCTTAAGCGCCGCGGGACAGCCCCGCTTGCCGACCTCATCCGGGTGCATGCGCTGGCAGTGGGCTCCAGAGTGCAAAACTCTTTCGAGCGACTGGATGATGTGGTCAAAGCAGATATTCTGCCACCGGGTAAAGCTATCGACCTGAGAGATGCGCTGGAGTTTATTTCGATGGTCAGGATTCGTCATCAGGCGGCTGATATAGAGGCTGGGCGGGAGCCATCTAATAACGTTAAGCCTGAGAAACTAACCGACTTTGATCGGCGTAACCTTAAAGAGGCATTTCAGGTGCTCAGTAATAGTCAGCGTTTTCTCAAGTTCCGTTATCCCTATGGCGGACGCTAATCCTATGCAAGCCTGGTCAGATCTGTACCGGCATCAGTCTTTGATCTGCAGTGATGAGCGCCTGCGGTGGTTCTATGAACAGGGGGTTGTTGCGCCGGATACGCCGTTGTCAGACGTACCTTTCGTGGCGCTGGACTTCGAAACCACCGGTCTTGATGCCCAGAAAGATGAGATTATCAGTATTGGACTGGTTCCCTTTAGTCTCAACCGGATACGTCTGCGAGATAGCCGTTACTGGTTGCTCAAGCCCCATCGGGGCTTAACCGAAACATCGGTTCCCTTTCACGGCATTACTCACACACAGCTGGACGACGCCCCTGATCTGGGTCATATCCTGGAAGAGGTGTTAGCGGCAATTGCGGGTAAAATCGTCGTGGTTCATTACCGTTATATTGAACGGGAGTTTTTTGATACCGCAGTCAGCAAGCGGCTGGGCGAGGGGATCTGCTTTCCCATGGTTGATACCATGGAGTTAGAAGCGATGTTATATCGCCGGGGCGTTGTCAGCAGCATTAAACAGATGTTTGGGTTTAAGCAGGAATCGATCCGCCTGGGAGATAGTCGGTTGCGATATAACCTGCCGCACTATGGGCAGCATCAGGCGATGACGGATGCGCTGGCGACGGCTGAATTGCTGCAAGCGCAAATCAGTTATCGCTACAGCCCCAATACTCAGATTAGTGAGATCTGGATCTGAGCGCTGGTTGAGTCAGCAGGCCTTAAGACAAACAAAAAACCACCGGCGATGCGGTGGTTTTTTATACTGACTGTCTGAGCGTTAAGCCGCGACTGCACCATGTGGGTCGATAACAAATTTCTTCGCGGCACCACCGTCAAAGTCTGCATAGCCTTCTGGTGCCTGATCCAGCGAGATCATCTGTACATTCACCGCGCCAGCGATATCCACCTTATCGAACAGAATCGCCTGCATCAGCGGGCGGTGGTATTTCATCACCGGACACTGGCCAGTATGGAACGAGTGGGATTTAGCCCAGCCCAGCCCAAAGCGCATGCTCAGAGCACCATGTTGAGCAGCTTCATCGATAGCACCCGGGTCTTCAGTCACATAGAGGCCAGGAATACCGATAGAACCACCGGCACGGGTCATCTGCATGGCTGAGTTAAGTACGGTCGCTGGTGCTTCTACCCCGTGGTTGCAACCACAAGCGTGGGCTTCAAAGCCAACGCAATCGACAAATGCATCGACTTCACGTTCACCTAGAATCGCTTCCAGTTTATCCGCCATCTCGCCTTCCTGACGCAGGTCGATGGTTTCGCAACCAAAACTGCGAGCCTGTTCCAGGCGGTCTTCGATCATATCGCCAACAATCACGCAGGCAGCGCCCAGCAGTTGTGCAGAGACGGCTGCGGCAAGACCAACAGGTCCGGCGCCGGCAATATACACCGTAGAACCCGGGCCTACACCGGCTGTTACGCAGCCGTGGAAACCGGTTGGAAAGATATCCGACAGCAGGGTCAGATCGCGGATCTTCTCCATCGCCTGATCGGAATCAGGGAATTTCAGCAGGTTGAAGTCGGCATAGGGAACCATAACGTACTCGGCCTGACCACCAACCCAGCCGCCCATATCGACGTAACCATAAGCCGCACCTGGGCGGGCAGGGTTTACATTAAGGCAGATACCTGTGTTGCCTTCTTTACAGTTGCGGCAGCGGCCGCAGGCAATATTAAATGGAACGGATACGATATCGCCAGGCTTGAGAAATTCGACATCGTTACCGCATTCGATGATCTGTCCGGTGATCTCGTGACCCAGTACCAGCCCGGCCTCGGCTGTTGTACGGCCGCGCACCATATGCTGGTCAGAACCGCAGATGTTGGTGGTCAGCACCCGCAGGATAACACCGTGATTGCACTTGCGTTTACCCAGTGACAGCTCTGGAAAGGCGATCGCCTCTACTGCAACTTCTCCTGGCCCCTTATAGACGACACCACGGTTGGCATGGTTGCTACACATGGTCATACTCCTGTTGTTTTTGTATTGGAAATCACCCGGTCATGGGTGTCATAAGATAATAGGTTGATGCACCGAGTTCTGACTGACTGTCACCGCTCAGTAATTGTTCAGAACCGACATGGGGAAGCGGGTGTTACCTTTATTGTCAGTGTAACGAAGCGACCTGCTGGTCTGCGCTCAGGTCGTTTATAGGTATGTAAAACAGGGTCGGGGTCGTTTTCAGATATTCTGCGTTTGATTTAAATCAAATAGTATTGCTTCAGTCGTTCACAGAAGATAAAAAATGTTTCAAAAAAAAGTGAAATAAAACGACACAACCGGCCGATGAATAAACCGTTTCGGGTATTTCTTCAGTCACCTTTAAATTGTCCTAAAAAATAAGAAATTAACGTGAGTAGCACCGGTGCGACGTTGCTTTGCTCTTAGCATCTTTTTTGTTACGCGTTATTAACAGGGGGCACCATCATGACTACACCTTCCGCTTTGGATCCTATTAAGGATTACCAGAAAGTTACCCGCGTGGGTTTCTTACTGTTGAACAACTTCACCATGATCGCCCTGGCATCATCAATTGACCCGTTGAGAATGGCTAATCAGCTGTCTGGGCATGAGCTTTATAGCTGGCATATGATCTCTGAAACCGGCGAGCCGGTCAGCGCCAGTGATGGATTAAGTTTTTCACCAGATTTTTCGATCGCCGATATGCCCGAACTGGATCTGTTGATTGTCTGCGGTGGCGTTGATATCACCCGCAGTTTTTCTGCTAAACAGGTGAGCTGGCTGCAGCTGATGAATCGTCGTGGGGTGACACTGGGGGGCATTTGTACCGGAGCTTATCTGCTGGCCCATGCCGGATTGCTGGATGGCTATGACTGCAGTACCCACTGGGAGTGCATGGCATCACTGCAGGAGCATTACCCTAAAGTGAACTGCAACAATCGTCTGTTCACTATCGACAAAAATCGTATGACCTCATCCGGCGGCGTTTCCCCAATGGATATGTTTCTGCACATGATGACTTTGCAGCATGGGCCTAAACTCTCCATGGCGGTGTCTGATATGTTTATCTGTGATCGTATTCGTAGTGAATTTGATCAGCAGCGCGTGCCGCTGCGTCAGCTGCATAACTGCGGCGACAGTAAACCAAAACTGGTGGATGTGATCGAACTGATGGAGAACAATCTTGAAGAGCCGATAGGACTGGACGAACTGGCGGTATTTGTCGATGTGTCACGCCGTCAGCTGGAACGGATGTTTCTTAAATATCTGAACTGCTCGCCATCGCGTTACTATCTGAAACTGCGGCTGGACCGGGCCCGGCAACTGCTGAAACAGTCCAGCATGCCAATTGTGGAGATATCTACCGCCTGCGGTTTTGTTTCCACCCCCCATTTCAGTCGCTGTTATCGCAAGCATATCGGTATCTCCCCCCGGGATGAACGCAAAGGCGGGCTGCCGGTTTCTCAACAGCAGCAGGACATCGACGGGTTATCCCAGGGCAGTGGTTTCTTTGACACAATGAAACGCTCAGTAGCGGTGCTTCACTCGGCTCAGGCGGAACCCAGTTTTGGTTCCGTCGCTATCTGATATCAGCCTCTGGCAGCCAGATCCTCATCTGGCTGCTCTCTTCTTTATTTACCCATTATTATCAGCACACCGCCTGCGTTTCGTGCTGATCGCTAATTCTCCTCGCCAGACAGTATTTTTCAGCAGCTGGACTTCTCCGGGTCGTGAGTACTTTTTATCAACCGGGCCAATAAACGCTGTTTGTTGGCTTCAGTCTTGCGCTTTAATGATTCCGGCTCGGTTTTCGTGCCTTTTTATAGCTATTTTATAGTTATCTTTTTCCACCGCTTTATAGTCGCTTTTTTACATCTGCATTTTTTCACTATTTTAGAAACGACACCTTTTCTATCTGTTTGCGAAGCGCCGGCAGAATCAGTTAAAGTGAAACAAATTACCATAATTTAAATAAGTGAATTATAGCTCTGCATTATTCCTATTATGCAGGAATATAATCTTAGTTATGTCGTTAAGCTAGTGGTATTTTGTTGTATTAGTGGGCATTGACCATTGATCTTTATTACTGATATCTATGTGTCTCTGGGAATAAAACAGTGGATGCTGCTGCACTCATGCAGTGGTTGTAGAAACGACAATAAAAGCGGTGAGTAAACGAGATGAGCAAAATTGATACGCCGAAACGAAAGTCAGTCTTTAGTCAGAAAGGCTTACTTTCATTCATGACCAGCCTGGTAGCGGCCGGTGCCCTGATAGCTGGTTCAGCACAGGCTGTGACGCTGAAAATGGCGACCGATTCGGGCGCAAAGGGATCACCCGCGGGTGATACTCTGGATCGCTGGGCGGAGTTGATTGAGAAAAACTCTGGTGGTGATATCGACGTTAAAGTGTTCTATCAGAATGAGCTGGGTAGTCAGAACGAGGTCTTCGACCTGCACGTTGCCGGTGATGTCGATGTGATGCTGAACTGGCCAATGACCTCATACGATAAGCGCATCGGTGTTATCTACACCCCATATATGACCCTGTCCTGGGATGAGGCGCTCAAAGCCTATAGCCCCGGAGGCTGGGTGAATAACATGCTTGGCGGCATCTACTCTGATATCGGTCTGAAGTTTTTCGGCCCCTGGCCTGAAGGTTTCAACGGTGTTGCAACCCGGGGTAAATATGCCACCACTATTGCCGAAGCTGAAGGGCTTAAAGTACGTACCATGACCGTGTTTCCGGCACCTCAGACAATGCAGGCACTGGGTTATCAGACAGCCGCCATTGACTGGGGCGAAGTGTACACCTCACTGCAGACCGGCGTTGTTGATGGTGAAGCGGGTAATGTTATCTACTGGGATTATGAGTATTTCCGTGACCTGCTCGACTACTACGTTCGCTCTAAGCACTTTTTCATGACCGGTGTTCTGAGTATGAACCAGGAGTCATTTGATGACCTGACTGAAGCTGAACAGAAAGTGGTTACTGATGCAGCCAATGAAGTGATGATGGCTCAGTTTAAAGCGGCAAAAGAGCAGGACGAGCACTACGTTAAAGAAGCTGAAAAAGCGGGTATGAAGTACTTTGAACTGTCTGATGAGCAGATTAAAGAGTTCGCCCAGGCAGCCCGTGAAAAAGTATGGCCGTTGATGGATCAGGAGATCGGTTCTGAAATTATGAACACCATTCGCGCGAACGCGACCCCGTTATAACGCTTAACGTCCCGGACGGCGGTGCAGAGATTGTTCCGCCGTTTTTGTTTTTGAGGTAGTACCATGATTATGCGTTTCTTTATTGGATTAGACCAGAAGGTCGGTTGGCTGCTCAATGCCGTAGCACTGCTCAGCAGTCTGATGCTGGTGGGGCTGATGTTGTTTCTGGTTGTGGCCCGTTACGTATTCGGCTGGTCTATTATCGGACTGCTGGAGCTGATCATGTTGTTCGGTATGTGGCTGTATATGGTGGGGGGCTTGATTGCCAGCCGTAAACGGGAACATCTGGTAGTTGATTTCCTGCAGACCAGTATTCGTGATCGACAGATTCGTCGCCTGCATCAGTGTTTCATCTCTCTGGTGACGCTGGTGATTACCGGCTTCTTTGTTTTCCTGGCTTTCCGGATGCTCAGCTGGGGGTTGCGCAGACCGCAACATACGCCTGGGTTATCGATCCCTCTGTGGATTCCACAGAGTGCCATTATGTTCGCCAGTATTGGCTGTTCTCTTTATGCCCTCAGGGACTTTATTCAATGTTTGATCGGCTATCATCCGGAGCCGGTTATTATCGCTGAAGCAAACCAGCAGGATATTCGCTGATGGAAGGTTTAATCGCAGTAGGAATCTTATTGTTCCTGATGATTGTTGGGGTGCCGGTCGCCTGGTCGTTTGCCGGTGTACTGGCGTTTCTGGCATTCGCGTATGACGCTAACTTTAATACCCTGATGTTGCAGGGCTATCGTTCTATTGATTCAGTTATTCTGATTGCACTACCGCTATTTGTGCTCACCGGCTACCTGATGCAGAGTGGCGGTATTGCACTCAGGCTGGTGAACTTCATTGAAGTGTTGGTAGGTAAACGTAAAGGTGGAATGGGGGCTTCAATGGTCCTGGCGTCAGGTATCTTTGGCGCGATTGCAGGCACCGCTACCGCCGCCGTTGCATCGATTGGCACTATCATGATCGGCCCACTGGAGAAGCGTGGCTATCCACGGGGCTATTCTTCTGCGCTGCTGGGAATCTCTTCACTTCTCGGGATTCTTATCCCGCCGTCGATCACGATGATTTTGTTCGCCGTCGTAACACGGCAATCGGTAGCGGCCTGTTTTGCGGCCTCGATCGGGCCTGCGTTACTGCTGATAGCCGGGTTGATAATGGCAAACCGGTTCAGTGTTGGGCGTCTGTTTCAGGAGGTGACCGCCGGAGCACAGGATGGTATGGAAAAGTTACCATCGAAGGGAACGGCTGCTTTTCAGGCACTACCGGCCCTCTCACTGCCGGTGATTATTTTAGGCGGAATCTATGGCGGGATCTGTACCCCGACTGAAGCTGCTGCAATTGCTGCGTTTGTCGCTATCGTGATCGGCTTTTTTGTCTATCGTGATCTGACTATCAAACGTTTAAGTGCGAGTGTGATTGCGGCAGCCGAAACCACCGGTACGGTGATTCTCATCCTGCTGTTTAGCTTTATGATTGGCCGGATACTGGCATCGGAGCGAATTCCTCAGGAGCTGACCGAGGTGATTACCGGACTGGTGAAAGACCCGCTGATGATTCTGATTGCGGTTAACATCTTTCTGATTGTTGCCGGTATGATTATGGATGACGTATCAGTGACGGTTGTGGTAGCGCCTCTGTTTCTGCCACTCATGGTGGCCAGCGGTGTCGACCCGATCCATTACGCCTCGATTGTTGCCTGCTCCGTGGTGATCGGAGCCAATAGTCCGCCAGTGGCGCCCATTCTTTATATGGCCTGTCGTATTGGTCAGGTGCCAATTCATAAAGCGGTGATGCCAGCCATTGCACTGATGGCTTTTGTCGGTCTGCCAGTGATGGTAATCACCAGTCTGGTACCGCAGTTGTCACTGTTTTTCCCTAAATTGTTGGGGCTGATGTAAAACCTGACGCTTCTCACTGAAGTGACGGCTTGAGTTTCAAGCCGTCACTCGTTATTCGGGTCGTCCTTCAATCGCGCTGCTCTGACCTCCTTCCGCCAGCGATTCTTTTTACTCCCTCAGGTTCTTCCGATAAAATCTTTCACACACTTGGCAGTGTTCCGGTGCAGGCAATTATTCTAATAACGAAACAAGACGGCGGAAGTGAACGTGGAACAGATGGATGTGGGTGAGCGGTTAAAAGCGATCCGGAAGATGAAGGGGCTTTCTCAGCGGGAACTCGCTAAACGGGTAGGGGTGACCAACAGCACTATCTCAATGATTGAGAAAAACGGCGTCAGCCCCTCGGTCAGCTCTTTGAAGAAAGTACTGTCCGGTATTCCTATCTCTATCGGAGATTTTTTTACCCTGGATCTCGATGAGATTGAGCCTGAAAGCGTGGTCTATAAAGCCGCAGATATGCCTGATATTGGCTCTAATAATCTCAGTCTGAAGTTGGTCGGCGCCCGGCATAAGGGGCGCGCGATGGATCTGTTGATAGAACGTTATGAACCCGGGGCCGAAACCGGACCGGAGATGTTGCAGCACCCGGGTGAAGAGGCCGGTGTTATCGTCAGTGGTGAGATCGAGCTGACCGTTGGTTTTCAGGTCTACCACCTGACAGCGGGGGACGGTTACTATTTCAGCAGTACCCGGCCGCATCGCTTTCGTAATCTGTCTGATGAAGTGTGCGAAATAATCAGCGCTAACCCTTCGGTTTAACTCTCTTTTTAGCTCTCTTTTGGGCCTGTTTCCGGCGCTGTAGCGCTGCTAACGGAGGCTTCTGCTTTCGTTGACAACGCTTTGTCCGGGGCGACATTGTTGTCAAACTTGATGACCGGTTTTTGCAGAATCAGTGTATTTGGATAGGTGATGATCTCTTCATCCCGGCGGATGATCACGTGAAACAGGGTGATCTCATCGACAACACCACTGATATCTTCGTCTTTTTCCACTATTTTGATGTAGTCACCCACCCGATACGGAAAGCCAAAGAAAATAATCAGGCTGGCGGTGATGTTACTCAGAATTGACCACTGGGCAAACATCGCCACGCCGATAACCGCAAACACTGACGACAGAAAGACCGACAGCTGGGAATAGTGAATACCCAGTAGCAGCGCCAGCAGGGTGAAAAATAGCAAGGTCAGGGCGATATTGAGTGTTTTGGCGATGTATTTAATACGGTATTGGTCGGTTCCCTTAAGCTCCCCCAGTCGGTTAATATTCCGGTTGATAAAACGGAGTGCGAGGGTATAGGTGATAATGAGTGCTATAACGATGAGGTATTTCATTCCGGTCTGGTCTCCTGGGGTTGAGCGGCTGTTTTACCGACACTGGCACTCAGTTCATCCAGCTTGGTATGCAGACGCATAATCTGTAACTCAAGCTTCAGATTAATCTCATAGGTGGCATCCTGTTTGATTCTGTCTTTTGCCGCCTGCCGGTTTTGCGACATCATGATAATCGGTGCCTGAAATGCAGCGAGACTTGATAATCCCAGATTCAGCAGAATGTAGGGATAGGGATCAAAAGGCTTATCTATCAGCAAATAGGTATTGGTAACAATCCAGATGACGATAAACAGAAAAAACAGACTGATAAACCACCAGGACCCTCCAAAGCGGGCAACCGCATCTGCTATCCTCTGTCCTGTTGTCAGGCTGTCACTATAAGCGGTGTTTACGTTTTCAGAAACCGTGGTGTGTTCGGCAATACTGTTGATGACCTTCTGCTGTTTCTCGGCCAGTGAGTGATAGCTTTGTCCCAGAAGGGCCTTCGCCAGGTTTTCAAAGTAACGTTTCATAGGTGATTCCAAAGATGAGTCCAGACACTTGAGTGTTATCCACTTATACCTTCACGGTCTGATGCAGATCACATGATAGCGGATTCTTACTGAAAATTAGCCTGTTTGTGGGTGGATAGCTTCTATCCTTAAGCAGATTGTGAGAAACAGTTTAACGCTATCTGAAACTTAGTACTCGAGAGAATGTTTCGAATTTATGGCTAAACGATCAATATTCAATTCACTAAAAAATCGCCTGCTTGGCCTTTTTCTGGTGGCCGTGCTGCCGGGCCTGGTTTTGGTGTTTTACCATGCTGAGAAGGAACGGCAGAGTGTAATTGTAAAAAACCGCAACCATGCTGCCTCGATCGTTGAGCTTATTGTCTCACATCAGCAGAAGTTGATTGAAGAAACCCGTGTCTATCTTATGAAACTAGCCGGTCATGCACAGGTGCAGGACCCGACAAACCCCGCCTGCTCGGAATATTTAGCGGATATTCTGCGTCTGAGTTCTGTTTATGTGAACCTGGGTGTACCGACGACCGATGGCGACTTGTTGTGCAGTGCATCCCCTTTAGCGACGCCGATTAATGTGGGTGACAGGGGGTATTTTCAAAGAACTATTCAAAATCGGGTCTTTTCTATTGGCGAGTTTCAGACTGACCGGGCTGCATCGATGGTGAGTATGAATTTTTCCTATCCTGTCGTATCCGGCCGGGGGAAGCTTGTCGGAGCGGTGGTGGCCGTGATTTCACTGGACTGGTGGAGTGAGGAGTTAACGAAAGCAAAGCTGCCGGAAAAAGCGATTGCGATTATCGCCGATGCTGAAGGCAATATTGTTGCTAACTTTCCGCCCCGGACTGAACAACTTGGACGCTCTGTAAACCATTATATTGATAACGCGAATGGCGATCAGGACCGACTCGTCAGGGGAGAGGATGATATTCAGCGGGTTTTTTTCAGCGCGCCGTTGTACACCACCTCTGCAGGGCGTTCGGTATCAATCAGCATTGGCATGCCGGTAGGCGAAGAGATCACTGCCGCAAATCAGTCCTTTTATCTCACGCTGTTGATTGTACTGGGTTTAATGGTGGCTACGCTGTTGCTGGTTATGAAGGGCATTAATCGCAGTATTCTTGAGCCACTGGCGCAGTTAACTCAGGCGACACGATCACTGTCTGAGGGCCATTTAACGCAATTTTCTAAAACGGATGAGGCATGCGAATTAGCGCAGTTGAAAAGCCTGTTTGAAGATATGGCCCGCAAGCGTCTTGCCGCAGAGCAACTGTCGGATGCCAGAAATGAAGAGCTGAGATCAATTTTTAATGCGCTACCTGATCTTTACTTCAGGCTTAATAATGAGGGGGATATTATCGATTTCAGGGCGCATGAAGCGTCTGACCTCTATCTGCAACCCGGTCAGTTTATCGATAAGAATATCAGCGATATTCTACCTGAGGATATTGTAAAACAATTTCTGCAACATCGTACTCTGCTGAACGAAAAAGAAGGTTATCAGAGTTGGGAATATCGGCTCGAATTTCCTGACGGTGATCGAGCGTTTGAAGCACGTCTGAGTAGGCTCGCCGGGACCACCGAATTCATCGTCGTGGTGCGCAATATCACTGAAAAAAAACGCGCTGAAGAATCATTGCAACTGGCCTCTATGGTTTACAGTTCTATCACTGAAGCGGTGATGGTAACCGATGCCAGGGGGCGAATTATCGGGGTTAATCCGGCGTTTACTGCTGTGACGGGTTATTCGTTTAATGAGGTGCAGGGTAAGACGCCCTCCCTGCTTCAGTCGGGGCATCACTCTGCTGACTTTTATAAAGCCTTCTGGGACGAACTGAATACTACCGGTCAGTGGCAGGGAGAGATTTATAATCGGCGTAAGAATGGTGATGTTTATCCGCAATGGTTAACGGTTAATACGGTGTTTGATAGCAACGGTGTCCCCCAGCAGCAGGTCGCGATGTTTATCGACTTTACCGAGAAGAAAAAAGCCGAAGAACTGATCTGGCGACAGGCTAATCTGGATACCCTGACCGGCTTACCCAACCGTAAATTACTGAATGACCGCATCAGGCAGGAGATACAGCATACCGACCGGAGTGGCCTGAGCACGGCGATCCTGTTTTTGGATCTGGATCTGTTTAAAGAGGTCAATGATACTCTGGGTCATGCCTGTGGCGACCAGTTGCTGGCACAGGCGGCCAGAAGGATCGCTCAGGTGGTGCGTTCGGTCGATACGGTTGCGCATCAGGGAGGCGATGAGTTTGCCATTGTTCTCAGTCAGGTGAAAAACCCCCATGTCGTCGATTCGATCTGCGAGGAGTTATTGCATCGCTTAGCGGAACCCTATCAGCTGAATGGTGAAACGGCGTATATCACCTGCAGTATCGGTATTACCCTGTATCCTGAAGATGCAGATAATGCTGATGATCTTATGAGGTCTGCAGACCAGGCTATGTATGTTGCCAAGGAGAAAGGGCGCAACCGTTTTCAGTATTTCACCCGGGAGATGCAACAGGAAGCGATCGAGAGAATGCAGTTGATTACTGATCTTCGTGTTGCTCAGGCAGAACAGCAGTTTGTTTTATATTATCAGCCCATTATCAACCTCAGTGATCGAACCATCTGTAAGGCTGAAGCGCTGATTCGCTGGCAGCATCCGCTTCGGGGACTGGTACTTCCTGGCGACTTTATTGCCGTTGCTGAAGAGACCCGTCTGATTACCGGGATCGGTAGCTGGGTGCTTGAAGAAGCCGCGAAAACGGTGCAGATGCTGCAGAATCGCTATAACTCCCGTTTTCAGATCAGTGTGAATGTGTCCCCGGTTCAGTTTGCCAGCCTTGATAGTAAAATCTCTGACTGGCTGGAGCAGCTGGCCTTGATGGGGTTATCCGGCGATTCGATTGTTGCAGAGATTACCGAAGGGATGATGATGACTTCCTCTGCGGAAGTCCGTGCAAAAATGATCGCCTTTAAGGATGCCGGGGTGCAGGTTTCTCTGGATGATTTTGGCACCGGGTATTCCAGTCTGGCTTATATCAGTGAGTACGATATCGACTACCTGAAAATTGATCAGTATTTTGTGCGTAATCTGTCGGTTACCTCGGATGCTTATACCCTGTGTAAAGCGATTATTATGATGGCTCATAATCTGGGGATTAAGGTGATTGCTGAGGGCATTGAAACGGAGCAGCAGGAGCGATTGCTGAAGGAACTGGGGTGTGATTATGGTCAGGGCTATCTCTATTCCAAACCGGTTAGTCTGGGCGACTTTGAACAGTTGCTGCATGAGCACAGCGGTAGTGACTCTCTTTAGCGATTGAAGTGTGCAGTGAGTTTTGCAGGATGCCTGTATTGCTCATTTGTCATGGCAACTAAGATCTGGCTGATAAAAAACGGGCCGTCTGTAACAGAAGGCCCGTATAAAATCCGGGTTAAATGGGGCGACGACTCCCCGGTCCGGCAGGTTGAAAATGGTATGGACGTTCCGCTTAGCCGAACATATCCTCAGCGGTTTCGCGCAGAGTAGCGACCAGGCGATCTATATGATTAGCTTCAATCGTCAGTGGTGGAGAGAAGGCAACAATGTTACCCATAGTTCGCACCATCACGCCGCGTTGATAACAGCCTTTCTGGAAGTCCAGTCCGATCGGGCCATTGGCCGCCACTGACGGGTCAAACTGAATAGCACCCACCAGACCATAGTTACGTATATCGATAACCTTCGGCGCGTCTTTAAGGCTGTGCAGCTGGTTTTCGAAGTGCGTGCCAATATCGCCACTGGCACGCTTTAGCAGGCCTTCATTTTCATAGATATCCAGCGTCGCGATACCCGCCGCACAGGCAACCGGATGAGCGGAGTAGGTATAACCGTGATAGAACTCGATGCCGCCGACCGCGACGTTATTCACAATCTGGTCATGGATCTCATCTTTAACGAAGACCGCGCCCAGAGGGACTACACCATTAGTGATGCCCTTCGCTGAGGTGATCATATCCGGTATCACATCAAACTCTTCTGCAGCAAAGGCTGACCCCAGTCGGCCCCAGCCGGTGATAACCTCATCAAAGATCAGCAGGATGTCATACTGGTCACAGATCTCACGCATCCGCTTCAGATAGCCCTTTGGTGGCATGATCACACCGCCAGCGCCGCTCATCGGTTCAATAATCACTGCAGCGATGCTGTCTGCACCGTGGAAGTGAATCAGTTGCTCCAGCGCTTCCGCTTTATCGATGCCCTGTTCAGGCAAACCTTTGCTGAATGCGTTGTTAGCGATATCCAGAGTGTGTGGCAGGTGATCAACGGGCAGGAGTTGGCCAAAGCCGGTGCGGTTGGGCGTCAGACCGCCGACGGAGATCCCGCCAAAGTTAACCCCGTGGTAGGCCATTTCACGTCCGAAGAACTTGGTTTTTCCACTTTTACCACGGGATTTCTGGTATTGCAGGGCGATCTTCAGGGCAGACTCAACCGCTTCTGAACCGGAGTTTGCGAAGAATACTTTATTCAAACCGGCGGGGGTGTGTTTAATCAGACGATTAGCAAACTCAAACCCTATCTCATGGCCAAAATTGAATGGCGATGCGTAGTCCAGATGGCGCAGTTGCTGGCTGACCGCATCGGCGATCTCGTTGCGGCCATGGCCTGCATTGACACACCAGAGGCCGGCTGTGGCGTCCAGAATTTCCTGACCTTCGTTGGTGTAGTACATCACACCTTCGGCGCGCTCAATAATACGCGGCTGGTTTTTGAAGTCCCGGTTCGCCGTAAATGGCATCCAGAATGCATCCATATTGATGTTCGTGCTCATGGAGAAACCCTGTTTAAGTTATTGTCATGGTCCGTTGCTGAGTTAACTAAACATAGAACGGTAGCGTTTAAGTAACGGCCTTATAGCGTCATAGTAACCTCAGTGTTAAAGTCTTATAAATAATAAACATTGAATGCTTACTTTGATGTTTATAAAACTAAAACAAGAGGGTGATATGGCTGCTAAAGCGCTGCAGAGCATGGGGCAGGTGGGCGATTACGAGATCCGCCTGCTGCGGGTTTTTAAAACAGTGGTCGAGTGTGGCGGATTTTCGGCGGCGGAGGTTGAACTGAATATCAGCCGGTCGACTATTTCGGTGCATATGTCCAATCTGGAAGCGCGGTTGAAATTAAAGCTTTGCCAGCGCGGACGTTCGGGCTTTGCCCTGACGGAGGAGGGGCTGACCATCTATAACGCGACCCGGCAGCTGTTTTCCCGGCTGGCAGAGTTTCGTTCTACCGTTAATGCACTGCATCAGCAGATGACCGGTGAGGTGCGTATTCTTACCTCCGATACCATCAGCCTGGATGAACGCTGCGGTCTTGATGACGTGCTGGCCGAGTTTGCCGCGCTGGCGCCGGATGTCTATATCAGTTTTGATACCGCGCCTCTCGGGGAGATTGAGCGACGCGTGATCAACGGTGATGCCGATGTCGGTTTTATACCGCATCACCGGGATATCGAGGGGCTTGATTTTCTCCTGCTGTATAAAGATAAATCACTGCTCTATTGCGGTGACCGGCACCCGCTGTTTCATGAGCAGAATGAGCGCTTGCTAAATGAGGCACTGAAGACCTGTAAGCTGGTTCATGCGGGTGTATTAACCAGTCAGGAAGCCAGTTTACAGCTGACGGAGATGAATAAGGCGGCCGAAGCCTATTATTATGAAACCCGTGCCACCATGATTCTGTCCGGTGTTTATGTTGGCTTTCTGGCCGAAAATTTTGCCACCCAGTGGGTGGCGCAGGGGCGTATGCGCGCTTTGCTGCCTGAACAGCGTTTTTATAATCTGCAGGTGGCCGCTATCAGCCGTCGCTCGGGACCGCTGAATAAACCCAGAGATCTGTTTATGGAGCTTCTGAGCGCACATATCCAGCGGCAGAACGCCCCGGTTTAATCCATCAGCCATTGATTGATCTGCTGTATTAACCAGTCTGGCTGGTCATGGGGCAGATCATGGCCGGCCTCCGGGTGGTGGACATGGGGCATATGCCAGGCATTGGCCAGTTGTTCAGAACAGCGGGGATTAACCAGTTTATCTTTGCCTCCGCTGAGCAGCAGAACGGGCTTTTTCGGCGGGTAAGGTTGTCCGCTACAGGTGATCGCAAACTGCATCTGACGGCGGAAGTTATCAAAACTAACCTGATATTCCAGTTGATACATCTGCCAGAACGACAGTGTCTCTTCACGATGACGCTGAGATGTGCAGGTCAGATCGTAGATGGTTTTCTCCCGGAGATAACCCCTGCTGAGGAACGCTCGCGCCAGTTTTGGTAACGCTCCCGGCTGGAGTCGGTGATGAGGTTTATTCCAGTGAGGCAGACTGCTGTTGATCATCACGATGCCCTGCAGGTCATCGGGATATTCCTGCATCCAGTGATAGGCGACCATCCCTCCCAGCGACAGGCCCAGCATATAGACCGGTTGTTCCGGACGGTGACGGCGGTGCAGATCGTTGATCAGTTCCCTGACGGAGGTGGGATAAAGATGTTGATAACGCTTACCATTGCCCGGCAGGTCGATGCAGCTCACCCGTACGCCTGGCAGCCGTCGCTGTAATTGTTTTGGGAACGCCCCCCAGTGCCGGCTTTCGCGACACAGTCCGCGCAGTAAAATCCAGTGTTGTTCAGCCATACCTATGTTACCCAGCCTCCGGTCACAGACTCTGTGCTTACCGCTGACGCCTTGTCAGTTGCATTAAAGTGTAGACGGAAATAGGGGCAGCTAAAAATAGCGCAGGACTTTTTAACAATAGTGGAAAATTCTTTAACAATAACGAACGACTCTTTAACGTTAACACCCTTTAACATTAGCACCGGTTGATGCTCAGGCTGGCTGGATTTTAAATGCGCTGTTGCCTGACATCACCGGCTAAAGGCGGCCTGGGCCGCCATGGCGATATTGGTCATGCCGCCGGAGTTCAGGACTGTGTCAGTGCTGCGCCGCGTTGTTGAAATTTCTGCATCTCTTCCGCTGGGACAAATAGACCGCCCGTGGTCCACAGTAGATGAGTTGCGTTGTGCATGAGTGGTTGCAGCTGTTGCTGGCGCAGGTAATCTTTGCCGGTGGCTGTACTGGTCAGCCAGTCAGGGCCGGAAAAACCGGCGGCTGCCGAGGGTTCAATCTCAATCCCCTGATGCTGATACAGGTGGTAAAGGTGGCGAAACAGTTCCGCGTCGGTGACCGTGAACACTCCGCTCAGTAGCGGTTCTATTACCGAGCATACCCAGGCGGATGCCAGGCTGACGGCCAGTCCATCAGCCTCTGTATCAACGCTGAGTCCGACCTGATAGACCGACTCCGGCTCATCTTTATCAGCAGCCTGCATGCCGATCAGCACACAGGGAGCCTGAACCGGTTCAGCAAAGAAACAGTGGACATGGGGTCCGAAAACCTGTTTCAGACCAAAGTTAATACCACCGGGTGCACCACCGACGCCGCAGGGAATATAGACAAACAGCGGGTGCTCAGCATCGACGCTGATCTGCTGTTCAAGCAGTTGCTGCTGCAGTCGCAACGCAGCGACCGCATAGCCCAGAAATAATCGGGGTGAGTTTTCATCATCGACAAAATAGCTGTTAGCATCGGCGTTTGAAGCCGCCCGGCCTGCCGCAACCGCAGCGCTATAATCTTCGCGGTGTTCGACCACAGTGACGCCCCGGTCACGCAGACGCTGTTTTTTCCACTGTTTTGCTTCAACGGACATATGCACGACGGCTTTAAAACCCAGCGCAGCACTGATGATGCCGATACTCAGTCCGAGGTTGCCGGTACTGCTGACCGCAATTTCATGTTCACGGAAGAGGGCTTTCGCCCCGGGACTGAGAAGTTTCAGATAATCGTCATCCGGGCCACTGATAATGCCGTGTTGCTGTGCCAGATGCTCCGCATGACAGAGCACCTCATGGATGCCGCCACGGGCTTTGATCGAGCCGGCCACCGGTAACGCATGGTCCCCTTTGATCATCAGTCGGCCCGGCAAACCAGGGTAGTGTTGCTGCTGTAATTCCGTTGCAGGCAGAAGCGCAGACTCAATCAGCCCCTGGCTCTCCTGGAGTTCGGGAAACAGGTTTTTCAGGAGCGGCGCAAACCGCTGCAGACGCTGCTCTGCCTGCTGGATATCGCTGAGGCCGAAACCGCTTTTCAGTCCGCAGCTGTCTGCCTGATAGCGTGGATTAAGCCACAGCAGTGGGCTGCCAGTGCTGAGTGCTTGTCCCAGCGGAGTGTTGATAATCTGACTCATAGATCGCTCTGGATGGTTTTGCAGACGCTCAGAAATAACCAGAAGTCACATCAATCACTCCGTTGTTGGTGTCCGGGGCCTGCCGAATCGTTCTCTGATGAAGATCCCCATCATGACTGGCTGACAGATGAGACAAGAGAGTCAGTCGTTATGGGCATCTGCTGTATTTATCTGGGTTGATTGGGGTTGATGGGCAGGCTGAGTGATTCTTTGACCTCCTCCATAACAATATAACTCTTAGAGTTTTTCACGCCCGGCAGTGTTAGCAGCATCTCTCCGAGTAGCGCCCGGTATTCGGACATATCCGCTATACGCGCCTTAATCAGGAAGTCTGCATCGCCAGAGACCAGATGGCATTCCAGCACATAGGGTAGTGAGGCCACGGCTTTGTTAAATTTGAGGAAAGCATCCGGCGACTGATATGAGAGAGAGATCTCAACAAACACCAGCATGCCATACCCCATCGCCTGTGGGTCAATCCGGGCATAGTAACCCTGAATCAGCCCATCTTTTTCCAGCCGCTTAACCCGCTCCATACAAGGGGTGGTACTGAGACCAACAATGTCTGCCAGGTCGACATAACTAATGCGGCCATTTTCCTGCAGGGTTTTCAGAATGTTAAGGTCGATCTTATCCAGCTTACGTTTTTGTTTACTATTCATAGCGTTACTTCGCTCATCATCTCATAGAGAGGTAAAATTTATTATAGGTGTTATTTTGCAGGGTAATAGTTTTGAAAATAGTTTAAATACAAAAAAATAAACTGTCAAAGATGCAATACACTAGCCAAATAGTTTGTTGGTCATAAATATAAAAACGGATAGGTATTTCATAATGAACGTTTTGATTTTGGGTAGTGGCGTTATCGGCGTAACCAGCGCCTGGTACCTGGCTAAACAGGGCCACCAGGTGACCGTGATTGATCGCCAGAGTGCGCCAGCAATGGAGACCAGCTTTGCCAATGCGGGGCAAATATCCCCAGGATATTCTGCACCCTGGGCTGCTCCGGGTGTTCCTTTAAAAGCCATCAAGTGGCTGATGCAGGATCTCGCTCCCCTGATGATCAACCCTAAGGTGAATGCCAATACCCTGAAGTGGATGACCAAAATGCTGTCCAACTGCACCGAGTCTTCATACCACACCAATAAAGCGCGAATGATGCGTCTGGCTGAGTATAGCCGTGATTGCTTTAAAGATCTTCGTTCTGAGATTGAAATTGATTATGAAGGCCGCACCAATGGCACATTGCAGCTATTCCGTACTCAGAAACAGGTCGATGCTGCGGCGAAAGATATTTCAGTACTGGAAGAGTGCGGTGTCAACTATGAGGTGCTCGACCGCGAAGGCTGTGTCTCCCGCGAACCGGCGCTGGGGTTTGTTAAAGAAAAAATTGTCGGTGGCCTGCGTTTGCCCGGTGATGAAACCGGTGACTGCTTCAAGTTTACTAACGCACTGGCGGACGAGTGTAAAAAGCTGGGTGTCGAGTTTAAGTTTGATACTGAGATTGAAGGACTGATCAGCGATGACAGCCAGATCGTCGGGGTTAAGACTAAACAGGGCACCTTGACCGCAGACCGCTATCTGATGTGTCTGGGTAGCTACAGTACCTTGTTACTGGCCAATGTCGGGGTTGTGGTACCGGTCTATCCGATTAAAGGGTATTCACTGACTCTGCCGATTGTCGATGAGACCAAAGCGCCGGTGTCCACGGTGATGGATGAAACCTACAAAGTTGCGGTCACCCGTTTTGATGACCGCATCCGTGTTGGTGGGACCGCTGAGATCACCTCCTACGATACCTCGTTGCAGGAGAAGCGCCGCAAGAATGTTGAGTTTACTGTCGGCGATCTGTTTCCCGGTGGTGGCGATCTTGCTCAGGCTGAATTCTGGACCGGCCTGCGGCCGATGACGCCGGATGGTACCCCTGTACTGGGTGGAACCCGTTATCCGAATCTCTATCTGAATACCGGTCACGGCACGCTGGGCTGGACCATGTCTCTGGGATCAGGAAAGTTTGTGGCTGATGTGATCAGCGGCAACAAAACTGATATTGATCCGGAAGGACTTTCCGTCGCCCGTTATGGACAGAAATAGGAAATAACGGCTTTTTGAGCACAGGGGCTGAATTTACGCACCACGTAAACACCTTGATATGCCTCTGTGCTCACTTTTTTTTACAGGATATAATCGCCCGGGATGTACATTGATCCGGCGGTCTGAGTCTGCTGTTTGCCGACACTCACATATATTATTAAAAATTTATCATTGGGAATTTAAACCATGCCAACGAAGACAATTATTGCAACTGAAAATGCACCTTCAGCTATCGGTACATACTCTCAGGCAGTCAGAGTGGATAACACTGTTTACATGTCTGGTCAGATTCCTCTGGTACCGGCAACCATGGAGATGGTCACCGAGTCTTTTGAAGCCCAGGCGGTGCAGGTGTTTGATAACCTGAAAGCGGTTGCTGAAGCGGCCGGTGGCTCTATGAATGATCTGGTTAAGGTGACTATTCTGCTGACTGACCTGGCAAACTTTGCCACCGTTAATGAGGTGATGGCGCGCTATTTTGAACAGCCATATCCTGCCCGCGCTGCTTATGCGGTTAAAGCCCTGCCTAAGGATGCGGATATCGAAGTTGAAGCAGTGATGGTGGTTGCATAAAACCCTGATGCAGGAATCTGGCTATCGGCTGCACCGCCGATAGCTGCTCTACAGTAAGCGTAAGGTAAACATAGAATGAGTCGAGCAGCAAAAATAACGGTTGATCTGGATGCTATCCGGCATAACTATCGATTAGCACGTTCCCTGAATACGGCGGGTAATGCAGTTGCCATTATTAAGGCAAATGCTTATGGCCATAATGCGGTGAAGGTCGCTAAAGCGTTGGAAGCAGAGGCGGATGCCTTTGGCGTTGCCTGTATTGAAGAAGCGGTTGAGTTGGTTGACGCAGGTATTCAGAAACCGGTGTTGTTGCTCGAAGGCTATTTTGAAGTCAGTGAACTGGACTATATCAGTGAACATGGTTTGTGGTGCGCGGTGCATAGTCTGGCTCAGATTGAACAGATTGCTGCGGCTAATCTGAAAAAACCGATCACTGTCTGGCTGAAAATGAATTCCGGGATGAACCGTTTAGGTGTGCACCCGAATGATTATCAGGCGGCATTTAAGCGCCTGGAACAGCTGGACAATGTGTCTGATATCGTCATGATGACCCACTTTGCCAGCTCCGATGAATTGGATAAAAGCACCACAGACGAACAGCTTGCGGTGTTCAATAAGGCTACTGAAGGGCTTGATGCACCGCATTGTCTGGCAAACTCTGCCGCGGTGCTGGCCTGGGAAGATGCCCGGCGTGACTGGATGCGTCCGGGACTGATGCTGTATGGTGCAACACCGTTCACCGTGACCCAGGAACAAGCCGACAAGTTGATTCCGGCGATGACGCTGACCTCAGAAATTATCGCGGTGCGAGACCTTCAGCCAGGTGAGCGTGTAGGTTATGCAGGTAACTTCTGCGCAGAACAGCCGACGCGTGTGGCAACGGTTGCTCTGGGGTATGCGGATGGCTATCCCCGTCATGCAGTGACCGGTACACCGGTGTGGATCAATGGTCATCGTAGTCGCATCATCGGTCGTGTTTCGATGGATATGCTGGGGATTGATATCACCGGCATTCCCGATGCCGATGTCGGCACTGAGGTGGAATTCTGGGGTAAGCATGTGACGGCAGCAGAGGTTGCTCCCTACTGCGATACGATCCCTTACACCCTGTTTTCACTGATCACCGCCCGGGTGCATAAACATTACATCAACGAATAAGAGCGATTGTTGACACTTTCTTTAAAACCGGCCCAGTGCCGGTTTTTTCGTTGTGTTTGATTAAGGCTGCGGTAATCTTTAGCAATAGATGATATACAGGCAGCTAACCTGAGCAGGGAGACGATCATGTTTGCGGTCATTTTTCGGGCAGAGATTGCCCGGTTGGATGAAGAGTACAGTCTGATGGCGGCCAGAATGCAGAAGCTGGCACTGGAAGAGTATGGCTGTCTGGAGTTTACAGCCGTCACTGAAGGCACGAGTGAGATTGCTATCTCATACTGGGATAGTATGGATCAGATTCAAGCCTGGAAAGCCAACGCCGAACATCTGCTGGCGCAGGCAAAAGGCCGCTCGCAATGGTATAGCTCATACCGGGTGCAGGTGGTTGATGTGGTTCGGGAATACAGCGCTTAACGGTGCAGCTAATGAGAGGTTGATGATGAGGTTAGTCCGCGGAATACTCAAAACTGTTTTATTAACGGCCTTGTCGGTGGTCACACTGACAGCCACGGCTGCCACCAGTATCTGGAAGGTGAGTTCTGGCGAAAATGTGCTCTATGTGGGGGGCACCTTACATGTCCTGCGCCAGAGCGACTATCCCTTGCCGGTTGAATTTGACCGGGCCTATAACAATGCCGACCGGTTGTATTTTGAAACCGATCTGGAGCAGTTACACGCCCCTGAGGTGTTACAGCGAATGCAACAGGCAGTGCGCTACCCTGAAGGGATCAGTGGCCTGGATAAGCGTGTTTCAGCGGCACTCTATCAGCGTATAGAGAAGGTCTGGGCGCAGTATGGTTTGCCTCCGGAATCGATGGTCGGTTTGCGGCCATCCGGTATTATCATCACCCTGACGATGCTTAATTTAAAGCAGATTGGTGTCGATGCTCAGGGGATTGATGATTTTTATCACCGTCGCGCCGTCGCCGATGGTAAGCCCGTCGGTGGGCTGGAATCGGTGGACAAGCAGATCCATTTGCTGTCCGGTATGGGGGCCGGTGATGAAGAAAAGTTTATGCGTATGTCTCTGGATGAGCTGAAAGAGTCCGGCGGACTCGTCGATGGGATGGTGGATGCCTGGCGGCGCGGCAGCCTTGCCGATCTTGATCGTCTGGTGCTCGAGGATATGCGCCGGGAGTCGCCCGCTGAATATCGCCAGTTGATCGTTGATCGCAATCGCAAGTGGCTGCCGCAGATAGAGGCGATGTTACGGGACCGGCCGGTGGAGTTTGTGCTGGTGGGCAGCGGCCACCTGGCCGGTGAAGAGGGTATTATTTTCCAGTTACAGGAACGTGGCTATCGGGTAGAACATCTCCAGTAGCTAACGCTGATTAATCATCAATTCAAGCGCTTAACTCGCGATCTGCAAACGCCGGTTCTCGCCCAGTAGTTGCAGTAGACTGAGTTTGCCTTGAGGATCTTTACGGGTGACCACTTCTCCGTCTTTCGGGAAGTGAATGTCCCGCAGCCGCGACAGCCAGAAACGCATCGCGGCCACCTGCAACATGCTGCTGAAACTGCGCTGCTCGTCAATGTTCAGCGGGCGAATGCTCTGGTAACTATCGAGTATCAGCAGGGCTTTATTGAAATCGTATTGCGCTGTGGTTTCGTCATAACACCAGGCGTTCAGGGTGATACACAGATCGTAAAGATAGGCTGCTGAGCAGCTATGATAAAAGTCGATCAGTCCACAGAGTTTGTCGCCGTCAAACAGTGCGTTATCCGGGAAAAGATCAGCGTGTATAGGGCCGGATGGCAGTTTTTCCCAGCAGATTTGCCCCGCCTCTGTCAGATTGTGCTGCAGGGTTTGCTGGTCCTCTTTCGATAGCCGGGGGGACAGTCTGGCACCCAGATCAGCACACCATTGCTGAACATTGACGGGCGGTTTGTGACTGAGCTGGTCTGCCAGCTGGTGCATTCGTGCCAGGGTGAGTCCGATAATACTCGCCTGCTGGTCGTTGGGTGTCTGCAATGGGCTGCCAGCCAGTCGGGACATCAGTACCGTAGGTCGCTGGTTGAGCTGACCGGCCAGACTTCGGTCATTCAGATGGATCGGTTTGGCGCAGGCGATGCCATGCTGTGCCAGGTGTTCAATATAGTTGAGAATCTCTGGTAGTTGCTCATGATCAACTGATTCCACCAGTGTCAGCACAAACTGGCCAGCAGTCGTGTTAACAAAGTAGTTAGTATTTTCCACACCGGCTTCTATCCCCTGAAAGTCATTCAGCTGACCTACGTTGTACCGCTGCAGATAGTGTTCCAGTTGTACACGGCTGACGGGTGTGTAAACAGACATCGTTACTTCCTTTCTTCATCGGTGGGTTAGTGAAACCCGCTGTTCAGTTATCATGTTAAGGGTGATGGTCGTTATTCAGAAGCAAAGGCGTTGCCTGTCTGTCCGCATGATAGGAGGCGCGTACCATTGGCCCGCTGGCAGCCTTTTTGATTCGCTTTTCAGCGCCATTAAAGGAATCATCTCCATGGGAGCCTCCGCCGCTTTATATTCAGTGATGTCAGATAGGCTTTATGACGCCAGCAGGCCTGGCCGCTGGCGTTCAGACATGTGAGTGGGTCAGGCCTTATAAACGAGCGTTAACCACGATAATAGCGTTGCTCGATAAAGGGGGTTTTAGAGACGACCATCGGTAGCTGTTTTCCCCGAACAAGAGCATATACCTCTGTTTCCAGCGCCGCATATTCAGAAGCGACATATCCCATCGCAATGGGGACACCAACCGTGGGGCCAAAGCTGCCACTGGTTACATCACCAATCTTGACGCCATCGGCATTCACCAGTTCAGCTCCTTCGCGGATGGGGGCTTTACCCTGGGCGATCAGACCGACGCGTCGACGGGTAAAATTCTTGTTGGCGATCTGATCAAAGATCTTTTCAGCACCGGGAAAGCCGCCCGCACGTTCACCATCGGCACGACGACATTTGCTGATCGCCCAGATCAGGCTGCTTTCGACAGGCGTGGTGTTCTCATCGAGATCATGGCCGTAGAGGCACAGTCCGGATTCCAGTCGCAGGGAGTCCCGTGCGCCCAGGCCGATAAACTCCACTTCAGGCTGGGCAATCAACAGACGACAGAGACGTTCTGCCTGATCAGCCGGAATGGAGATCTCGTAGCCATCTTCACCGGTGTAACCAGAACGGCTGACCAGGCACTCAACGCCATCAATGCTGAGCAGACGGGAGTCCATAAATACCAGATCATTCGCTTCAGGACAGAGTCGTGAAAGCGCTGTTGCGGCTTCCGGCCCCTGTAATGCCACCAGTGCACGGTCATCCAGAACTTCCAGTTCGACACCTTCACCCAGGTTAGCCTGCAGATGGGCAACGTCCTGAGCCTTGCAGGCCGCATTGACGACCACATAGAGATGATCACCATAGTTAGCGACCATCAGGTCATCCATGATGCCGCCATGGGGATTGGTGAACAGCGCATACCGTTGCTTGCCAACCGGCAGGTCGATAATGTCCACCGGCACCAGCTTTTCGAGTTCAGAGGCGGCGTTAGCGCCGCTCAGCTTTACCTGTCCCATGTGAGATACATCAAACAGACCTGCATGTTCACGGGTGTGGATATGCTCTTTCTTAACCCCCATCGGATACTGAACAGGCATCTCGAAACCAGCGAAAGGGACCATCTTGCCTCCCAGCTCGATATGCAGATCGTAAAGCGGTGTTTTGTTCAGTTCTGACATGGGGGTCTCCAGTGTAGATATTCTGATAAGGTCTTCGTTCTTTGCCAGTCGATTGGCAGAGAAAAGTTAGACAAAAGGTAAAAGTTTCCAATAGGAAACGAAGTTAATTGATCGGGGAATGGTTTGCAAGCGGAAAGTTACGCTGAAGGGAAAGTTCGGGTCGTTTTTGAAATATGTAAGAGCCGTTGCTCGTCGCTCGACGTCACAGAAAGCGTGACTTGCTCGTGGCTCGATAAAAGCCTTCTTTTTAGTGAAGGTCTGTATATGAGTGATGAGCGCTGTAAGAAAGTTGTTGCGTAGGTTGGGTGCCGGGCAATAGTTCTGAGCAACGAGCAACGAGCAACGAGCAACGAGCAACGAGCAACGAGCAACGAGCAACGAGCAACGAGCAACGAGCAACGAGCAACGAGCAACGAGCAACGAGCAACGAGCAACGAGCAACGAAAACGGGGGGCTGTTGTTAAGCGGTTACCCAGAGCACTTCGGCGTCTTTTTTGCTAGTGGATACGAGGGCATGGCCCATTTCACAATCGTAGTAAGCGCTGTCGCCTGCGACCAGTTCAATGGGTTCATAGAACTCGGTATAGAACATGATGCTACCCGTGAGAACATAGAGAAACTCTTCGCCATCATGCCGCACCCAGTCTTCATATTCGTCCCAGGAGTGGGTGCGAACGGTGGTTTTGAAAGGGATCATCTTTTTACTGGATAGCTGCGTTGCCAGCAGTTCATGCTCATAGGTCGGCGTAGGGTGCGGCTTGCCTTCACCACAGCGGGTGATATCCCGGCGGCCACCACTGTTGGGGCTTTTCTTTTTCGGCTGAGTAAACAGCTGAGGAATATCGATACCCAGGCCTTTGACCAGTTTATTGACCGCCGTAAAGGTGGGGGATATCTGTTCATTCTCGATTTTAGACAGCGTCGAACGGGCCAGGCCGGTCAGCTTGCTGGCTTCCTCAAGGGTCAGGTTCTGACTCAGACGGATCTCGCGCACCCGTTTACCCAGCTCAAGTGGTTCTACAACGGCTTCGGCATTGTCCCGCGTGACCGAGAAGAACTGCTGATCTTCTTTAAGAAAAGAGGGCTTGTCTGGCATTGAGTGCTCCGTTAAAACCTGTCGTTAGGCTGAATGCTTATGCTTGAGGGCTCTGTTTCCGATAATAGTACACAAGGGCTTTAGGCATTGAAAGAAGCCAATATTTCACAGTTTGATATTGATCTGGAGAAAAGTTTCTTAAAAGAAACTTTTGATTGATTTTAAGAAAACACGCTGATAATCTGGCCGCCATTGGTTATCAATCTGTTTGGTTCGCTGATTTAGGGTTTTATCAGACCTGAGTCGTTGTCGTGCACTAGGCTGAAGCGTTAAAAGCAGCTATTGACGCTTCTCTGACGATGCGGGGGATGGTTTAAATACGTTCCGAAACCCTGTTAGTTAACAAACACCCATTCGGTGTTGGGCGTATACGCTCTGCCGAGTTTATTAAAGGAAATAACATGATGAGCATTCCAACTAATTACCGTTTTGCCACAAGTCACGAATGGGTGCTGGATAATGGTGACGGTACGGTGACAGTGGGTATATCTGACCACGCACAGGACTTGCTGGGTGATGTGGTGTTTGTCGAACTGCCAGAGGTTGGTCGTGAAGTCACCGCAGGCGAAGAGTTTTCACTGGTTGAATCTGTTAAAGCTGCATCGGATATCTACGCCCCGGTAAGCGGCGAAGTGGTTGAGATCAATGACGCACTTGAGAATGAGCCAGAAATGGTTAACAACGCCCCCTATGATGGTGGCTGGGTTGCTAAAATTAAGCTGTCTGATGTTGCTCAGCTGGATGGTTTGCTGAACGCTGAGGCGTATGCTGCTACCATTGCTGAATAGATCTGATCTATGCTGATAGCTGTTGTCGTATCGGACGACAGACTATCACTGTCCCCTGATCGGGTCTTTCGCAAACGCGGGGAGGGCGTTGAAACCTTCCCGCACCCTTTACTTTGAGATCTGCAGCCATGCTGTCGATCAGTTTACACAGGTTATTGTAATGGCTACCGAGATATTGACTCCTGTTCCGCTAAGCACGCTTCAGCAGACCACCGACTTTACCCGTCGGCATATTGGCCCGGACACCGGCCAGACCGCCGCGATGCTGGCTGAGCTGGGTATCAGTTCTATAGAGGAGCTGATGACGCAGACCGTACCGGATTCAATCCGTCTGGATGATGCGCTGGATATGGCGGATGCTGTGTCTGAAGCCGATGCGCTGGCACTGTTGCGCCGTCTGGCAGATCAGAATCAGGTGAACCGCTCTTATATCGGTATGGGCTATCACAATACTCTGGTACCCAACGTGATCCTGCGTAACGTGATGGAGAATCCCGGCTGGTATACTGCTTATACACCCTATCAGCCGGAGATCTCCCAAGGCCGTCTTGAAGCGCTGCTGAACTATCAGCAGGTGGTGATGGATATCACCGGTATGGATCTGGCCAATGCCTCTCTTCTGGATGAGGCCACCGCTGCGGCAGAAGCGATGACCCTGTGTAAGCGTTCCAACCGCAAAAAGAGCGATACGTTTTTTGTTGCTGATGACGTGCACCCCCAGACTATCGATGTGATCAGAACCCGGGCGGAGTATTTCGGGTTTGACATTGTGGTGGGTAATCCGCTGACGGATCTGGATAACTGCGATGCCTTTGGCGTTCAGCTGCAATATCCGGGCACCTACGGTGATATTACGGATATCAAAACCCTGATCGAAAAAGCCAGAGCACAGCAGGCGATGGTGTCTGTCGCGGCCGACCCTTTAGCGCTGGTGTTGTTGAAATCCCCGGGCGAGCTGGGCGCTGATGTGGTGTTAGGGTCGTCCCAGCGCTTCGGTGTGCCGATGGGCTTTGGTGGCCCACACGCCGCGTTCTTTGCTGCCAGTGAAAAGCTCAAGCGTTCGGTACCTGGCCGTATTATCGGTGTCTCTATTGATGCCAATGGTAACCAGGCATTGCGGATGGCGATGCAAACCAGGGAGCAGCATATCCGTCGTGAGAAGGCGACCTCCAATATCTGTACGGCGCAGGCGTTGCTGGCGAATATGGCGTCGTTCTACTGTGTCTATCACGGTCCGGATGGCCTCAAAACTATTGCTGAGCGGGTACATCGTCTCACCGCTATTCTGGCCAATGGTCTTAAATCAAAAGGCGTTGCGGTCAATGACACTTACTTTGATACCCTGACACTGACGTTGCCCGAAACCGCTGCTGAGGTCTATCAGCGAGCGCTGGATGCCGGTTGCAACCTGCGTCAGACGGCTGCGGACAAGTTGGGTATATCGCTGGATGAAACCACCCGGCCAGAGGATATTGCCGATCTGTTTGATTGTGTGCTGGGTGAAGGACACGGTCTGTCGGTGGCTGAGTTGGATGCGGCAATCGTCGCCGGTGCGGCAACCGGTATCACCGCTGAGATGCGTCGCAGCGACGCGATTCTGAGTCATCCGACCTTTAACAGCTACCATAGCGAAACCGATATGCTGCGCTACATGAAGCGGCTGGAGAATAAAGATTACTCTCTGGTACACGGCATGATCCCGCTGGGGTCCTGCACTATGAAGCTGAACGCTACTGCTGAGATGATTCCCGTCACCTGGCCCGAGTTCTCTAATATTCATCCCTTCGCGCCGGCAGAGCAGGTTAAAGGGTATCAGCAGATGCTCACGCTTCTTGAAGAGCAGCTGGTGGAGATTACCGGTTATGATAAGGTGTCGCTGCAGCCTAACTCAGGTGCGTCCGGGGAATATGCTGGTTTGCTGGCGATTCGCAAATATCAGGAGTCCGTTGGCGAAGGGCATCGTAATGTCTGTCTGATTCCGTCGTCTGCACACGGCACCAATCCGGCGTCTGCAGCGATGATGGATATGAAGATTATCGTCACCCGCTGTGATGAGAAGGGTAACGTGGATGTCGCTGATCTGCGGGCTCAGGCAGAGCTGCATAAAGATGATCTTTCCTGTCTGATGATCACCTATCCCTCTACCCATGGGGTGTATGAGGAGGATATTGTCGAGATCTGTAACATCATCCACAAAAATGGTGGCCAGGTGTATATGGATGGCGCCAATATGAACGCCCAGGTGGGGATCTCCAAACCGGGTCTGATCGGGTCTGACGTGTCTCACCTGAATCTGCATAAAACCTTTGCTATCCCGCACGGTGGCGGTGGTCCGGGTATGGGGCCGATCGGTGTGAAAAGCCATCTGGCGCCGTTTCTGGCGAGCCACAAGGTCAGCCCGGTTACAGGCCTGAACCCTGAGAACGGCGCGGTTGCGGCTACCCCCTATGGTTCTGCATCCATTCTGCCGATCACCTGGATGTATAATCTGATGCTGGGTAAGTCGGGACTGAAACGTTCCACCCAGATGGCGATTCTCAACGCTAACTATATGGCGGAGAAGCTGTCCGGTCACTATCCTGTGCTCTATCGGGGTCGTAACAACAAAGTGGCCCATGAGTGCATCATCGATATTCGTCCGCTGAAGGAGGCCTCCGGGGTCACCGAGGAAGATATCGCCAAGCGTCTGATGGATTACGGCTTCCATGCACCGACCATGTCGTTCCCGGTCGCGGGTACACTGATGATTGAACCGACTGAATCTGAATCCAAAGTTGAGATCGATCGCTTCATCGATGCGATGGTGCAGATCAAAGGTGAGATCGAAAAGGTACAAAGTGGCGTTTGGCCCGCCGACAACAACCCGCTGTGCCGTGCTCCACATACCCAGGCCGATATGATGGCTGAAGAGTGGAACCGTCCCTATACCCGGGAAGAAGCGGTGTTCCCGAGCCGCGCGACCCGGGAGAGCAAGTTCTGGCCGACCTCAAATCGTATTGATAACGTCTACGGCGACCGTAACTTTGTCTGCTCCTGTCCGCCGATAGAGAGCTATATGGATCAGTAAGAGTCGTTGTCTCTCAATCATTAAGATTGTGACTGTCATGATGCCGGGCGGATCAGGAAACTGATCCGCTTTTTTATTCCTTGCGGCCGATTGAATCTGATTCTTTAGTGAGCGTTCAGGCGATGATTAATGAGACACTGTTGCTGCCATAACATGCTTTTGAAACGGCACCCGGACTGTCCTGATGCCGTTTTTCTATATCATATTCTCCATTTTCTGAACGGCTGTTCGGTCGGGTAAGAAAGAAGATCTGTCTTTTTGCAGACGCCTTCAGTGCGTCAGATGACCATAATAAAGCGGTAACATCAGCTTCATATCTCTCAGGCATGTTGAAGGGCTAACCTATGGAGGCTGAGATGACTGATATCTTTAGTAAAATTGAACAGATTTACAATGAGAAAGGGCATAACCACTATGGTGAAGGGGTCAGCCAGATTGAGCACGCGGTTCAGTGTGCTTGCCTGGCGGTGGATGATGACGAGCGATCTGATATGGTTGTCGCCGCATTGCTACATGATATAGGCCACCTTGTTGAAGAGGTAAGCACGACTCATGGTAACGTCCATCATGACCTTGCTGGCGCTGAATTTCTTAGCTCAGATTTTCCCCCGGGTGTAACCGAGCCTATCCGTCTGCATGCCAGTGCGAAACGTTATCTGTGCACCGTTGAAGCGGGTTATATCGATAGTCTTTCGCCAGCGTCCCGTTACTCACTGGAGTATCAGGGAGGACTGATGACTGAAGAGGAGGTCACTCTCTTTCGGGCAGAACCTTTTCATGAACAGGCGATTCGGTTGCGTCGCTGGGATGATGAAGCGAAGGATGATGAGCTTGTATCGACGCCATTTACCAGCTTTAAGCGTTATCTTGAGGACGTCTACCTGGGTTAAGGTGTTTCTGAGCCGGTCCGGGGATTGCAGACATAAAAAAACCGCCTTATCAGCGGTTTTTTTAATGCTATTTATTACTCCAGCTAAAGCACCTTAATCGTCAAACGCAATTTGGGGGGGGGGCCTGATTTTCGGGTGGTATCAGCCGAAGTAGTAGCGTCATCTATACAATATTGGTGCCTGTTTTATATAAGTTTTTAAATATCAGTATCTTAGTGCTTTATCATCGCTATTTTTTATAGATACACAGAGAATAGTGTTGCTAATCAGAGTCGTTATTTTGCATAAAAAGACAAAATCTATATTATTCAAAGAGTTGCAGTGTCGCTAATTTGATTCACTTTATTGGCATCAATGGCTTAGAGTCTGTCTTTTTGCCGTCATGTTGCTGTTATTCAATGGATATTACTAAGCATCGGGGTGAGTGTCTGCGCAAGCTGATTATTGCTGTCTGTATATGATTGGATGATCAGGGTTGATGACGCCGTAATATTCCGCTGGCAATATCCCGCTAATTCCGAACAAAAAAAAACAGGCCCGGGGCCTGTTAAAAATAAGAGCAATATTTAGCTATCAGTCAGTTTAGGGCTGATAATATGCTCTTAAGAGAGAATTTTTCAGATAGCAGCAGCGCTGTCGTTATCGATTGCTTTCATGCACATTTTGTAGTCTGTGTGGCTGGATAGCGGGCCAAATGCAGATGTGCCTGTTGCAACTTTGTCTTTAATATACGCAAATGCACTCAGAATCAGTTCAGCCTGAACTTGCGAGCGCATGTTTGCTGCTTGCTTATAGATACTGTTGTGTACTTGTGGAATAGCCATTGTCATCACCATAAATTGAATTCAGTTCAGCGAAAATATTCGGTTTTCTCTGTCTGAACTAAATTCATAAAACAGAAAGGCAGGACCCCTCGAATAGCTGTGCATTTTAGACTTTAGTCTCAGTGGTGATAACTGATCTATTTTCAGATGAATGATTAGATAAATTCATCATAATATTGAAGGGTGGTTTTGATTAGCCATCTCAGAGACCGCTGATCGGCAGGCGGCTATTTACCTGCCGTTTTTCCCTGAGTATAGTCGATGAACAATTTCTATATCGGTTTAGTCTGGAGGAATAACAATGAAGATACTGGCGTTATCGGGAAGTACCAGAGCGGAATCATTCAACCGCAGATTGCTTGATATCGCGGTCGCGGGAGCCCGGCAGGCAGGGGCAGAAGTCACCATTGTTGATCTTAGCGAGTATGACATGCCGCTATATAATCAGGACCTTGAGCATAGCGAGGGTCTTCCGGACGCGGCTGTTGAGCTGAAAAAACTGATGGTAGAGCATCATGGGTTGCTGATAGCGTCTCCTGAGTACAACGGCTTTCCAACCCCATTGCTGAAAAATACCTTTGACTGGCTCTCCCGCAAACAAACCGAGCACGAGCCACCGATGTTTGCGTTTCAAAACAAAATTGCCGCCGTGGTTGCTGCTTCACCGGGAGTCGGTGGCGGAACCCGGGGACTGACTATCCTGCGTATCTATCTCCAGAACCTGGGGGTTATGCTGCTTCCCGGGCAGGTGACACTCGGGCTGGCCGGTGAGGCGTTTCGTGAAGATGGCCGGTTGCATAACGAGCAGCTTCAAAAAGCTACCGAATCGCTGGGTGCCGATCTGTTTGGAATGCTTCAACAGCACGCTGACGGTTTAGACTGATAATGAGCGGAGAAAACGGTTTTCTCTGTTTTTCCTCTGCTGCGGCACGCAATCGCGCGCCTATATCTGAGGCGTTGCAGGCATTGTTGAACGGGGATGAATCGGTTCTGGAGATTGGTAGTGGCAGCGGTCAGCATGCCATTCACTTTTGTCAGGTATTACCCCGTCTTCGTTGGCAGCCCTCTGAGATAACACCACAACTACGGCTGTTGCAGGCTAATCTTGAGGCGCACGCAAGTGACAACATTCATCCTCCTGTACTGTTAGATCTGCAGGCCCCTCAATGGAGTACTGAATTATCCACTGTTGACGTGGTATACAGTGCGAATACCCTGCATATCGTCAGCTGGGCTGAGGTAGTCTCGTTGTTTAAGGGGGTAAGGCAGTTACTGAACCCCGCGGGTCGGCTTATTCTCTATGGCCCGTTTCGTTATAACAATGGTTATACCAGTGATGGTAATGCTCAATTTGATCGCTGGTTGAAAGACCGCAGCGCTGTTAGCGGTATTCGTGATTTTGAACAGGTGAACGCATTGGCCCTGGGGGCAGGGCTGACGCTGGAAACAGATATGAGTATGCCTGCGAATAATCAGCTGCTGGTATGGCAAAAAGTTTAAAGGATTAGTATTTATCGGTTAAGGCTGGAGAAGAGAAACTGAGACTTGGATAAAACCTGGATAAAACTTAGATCAAACAGGGGCAGGGAGAAGAGTGTCGGCTGTGACCCGGAGGTCACAGCCGGGCGGTAAAAACATTACAGGATGGTAACGTTCTCAGCCTGCGGGCCTTTCTGGCCAGAAGTTACTTCGAAAGAAACTTGCTGTCCTTCGTTCAAAGTCTTGAAACCATCGGAGTTGATAGCACGGAAGTGAACGAATACGTCAGGGCCGTTATCCTGTTCGATAAAGCCGTAGCCTTTATCGGCATTGAACCATTTAACGGTACCAGTAGATGTAGACATAATTGTATTCCCTACAATAGTTTTTTTTTAAATAATTGTGTTCTGAGAAAGGTCAGTCACACGGGTTAAGCTAAGAATGCAGGGACTACGTTTATGACTAAGGGACACACAGGTTAATCTGATGGACTCTTTGATACATAAAAATCGGGCCGTACTTTCAAGCTGATTTAATTCTATGACATTTAATAAAAGAGTAAAAGAGTTATTTTCAAAACGTTTTTGTTCTATAACTTGTTGTATTAAAAGAGATTGTTGTATTTTTTATTGTGCAGTTTAATGTAACATAATCGGTCGTTAATAGTTTATCCTGCGTTTTTTACACTCTTGTTAAGAGTGATAATCATTGTCCGATGGTGTGTTATCTGTCTGAACATGCTGTACTTTCATGCTTCGTCTGGTCGCTACCGGGTGCTGCTTTTATCGATCCGCTGTAGGATTCGCTATCGTATTGAAACCGCGGCAACGTGATCAATCGGCAGGGGGGATCGGGTTGTTCTGGGCCACAATGATGGGGACATGCGCCGGGGTCGAACGGTTGATTTGTCGGGCTGAAAAGAAAAGAGATGGGGAAATACATAGTCTCAGGAAGATGCCTGAGACTAAGCTGAAATCTGTGGCTATGCTGAAAGGCTTACCACATAAGATCGTCAGGAATCTGATAATCCGCATAGGGGTCATCCGGGTCGATCTCCTCAACCTTCTGACGACTGATAATCAGTTCTGGCCGGCGTTCACTGATTTTTTCAGCAACCCCTGCGGGGATGATAATGTAACTGCCCTTATTGGCTGCGATCGCCAGATTACCTTTGGCTAACTGTTCCTGCAGTGTTTTATCGACATAGAGCTTTTTGATGGTAGTACCATCAACAAAATTGTACTCAACATCACCATCGTGTGGCCTGTCAATACTGTTCTGTAACATCATCTGAATACAGGATGCATCGATCGAACGGCGGGTGAGTTCATCTTCCCGCTGACGGTTCAGTTCCCGGTCACGCTGAAGCTTTTCCTCTTTTGCTTTTGCTATCGCCTGTTCGCGCTGCAGTTGTTCCGGGTCTTTAAATACCTCGCCTTTCTTAACCGCTTTTGCCTGTTTGGTTTGTTTTCGCTTGTCAGCTTTGGCTTTGTTCGCCTGTTGTTTGTTCGCCAGACCAGCTTTAAGAAGCTGATCCTGTAGAGATCCTGCCATGATATTTACCCTGCTTCTATCGCATTCTGGTTGCGAACTATATCGGACATTGAGTTTCAGCTCCACATTGAGTCATTAAAAGGCGTTCATCGCTTTCAGTGCATGCCTAAAAAAGTACTGACGCTGTGCATACTTTCCCAGTTAACGGTGCCGCCTGAGCGGTGGTTTATTTTCGTTTCTGGTCTTTATGCTCTTTAATCTCCCGGCTCACTGTTGTTGAATAGTCTATCGACAACTATTCACTGAGCAAATTACTTAAGATGAAGATAGCAGTGTACTGTGGCGCCTCGTCCGGGCCTGATGACGGGCCTTATAAGCGTGAAGCGCGCAAGCTGGGCAATCTGATGGGGCAGCAGAATATTCAACTGGTATATGGTGGCTCAAGTATTGGACTGATGGGCAGTGTTGCCGATGGTGTGCTGGAAGCGGGCGGACATGTGTCAGGGGTGATGCCCCAGGTGCTGGTCGACCGGGAGCAGGCTCATTTAGGGTTAAGTGAGCTTCATGTGGTTGATGATATGCATCAGCGTAAAGCCGTTATGATGGAGCAGGCGGACGCTTTTATTGCGCTCCCAGGTGGCATGGGCACCCTGGAGGAGCTGTTTGAAGTCTGGGCCTGGCGCCAGATCGGTATTCATCATAAGCCCTTCGGTTTATTAAATATCGCTGGCTACTTCGATCATCTGCTGGTCTTTATTTCGCATGCTGCAGATGAGGAGTTTGTCCGGGTTGAGTACCGGGATTTTCTGTTGGTGGATAATTATCCGGAGGGATTGCTCTCGCAACTGTCGAAGAAGCTGACACTATAAGGAGTGAGGTGGGCAAGTGTCGTTCTTGCGTTGTTAGTTCTCATTGCAGATCTGTTACTATCCTGTTTTAACATTTTTTATTAGCGGTGGGCTGTTTGGTCTGCCGGAGTTGCTTTGGAGTCAGTATGTCAAAAATGCCGGAAGGACGCCCTTCACTCAGGACGATTGCGATGCCCGGGGATGCTAACCCGGATGGGGATATCTTCGGTGGCTGGATTATGGCGCAGATGGACCTGGCCAGCGGCAGTTTTGCGTCACAGGAATCAAAGTGCCGGGTCGTGACGGTTGCGGTCGATGCGATGACTTTTCATAAACCGGTTTATATCGGGGATGATGTCAGTTGCTTTTGTAAGACGGCTCGCTACGGTACGACTTCAATGGTGGTGCATGTGGAGACCTGGGTGCAGCGTCACCATAGTGAGTTGATTGAAAAGGTGACCGAGGCAAACTTTACCTTTGTGGCGATTGGTGGTGATGGCCGGCCAAAACCGATTAAGGCTCAGGCGGTATAAAGCGGATAAAGTACGCGCCAGACAGTAACTGTTCAGCGCGTACGCATGGGCAGCTGTTATGCTGCCCGGGCAGTATTACTGGCGAATACCTTCAACGTTCAGATCCAGGTAGACACTTTCTGAAGCGGGTCCCAGATTGAAGTTGATGCCATAATCTTTCAGCTTCAGCTCAGTCGTTCCCTGGAAACCGGCACGGTAGCCGCCCCATGGATCTTTACCTTCACCGACCTTGGTCACCGCGATCTCGATCGGTTTGGTGACGCCGCGCAGTGTCAGATTGCCACTGAGGATTGCGGAACCATCAGCTACCGGCGTGAAGGCGGTGCTGACAAATTTAGCTTCCGGGAATTTTTTTACGGCCAGAAATTCATCAGAACGCAGGTGTTTGTCACGTTCAGCCTGGTTGGAATCAACACTCTCAGGGTTGATGTTGACCATAATAGTAGAGGCTTCAGGGTTTTCCGCGTTGTAGTTGAAGCTGCCATTAAATTCATTAAAACGGCCAACAAGCCAGCTGTAGCCAAGGTGTTTAATACTGAAATTGATAGAAGCGTGGCCGCCTTTGTCATCAATGACATATTCGGCTGCCTGAGCCGAGGTAATCGTTCCGGCCAGAATTGCACCTGCAATAACGGTCTTCCAGTTCATGTGTTTGTCTCCTGACGCATGTTTGTCATGCGGGTTAAGGTTTTATCTTTATCAATAAAGTGGTGTTTTAATGCAGCCAGTGCATGTATAGCCGCCAGGCTGATAAGCAGCGTTGCGGCGATGTAATGGATCTCACCGGCTATATCTTCCTGGTTTTCAGTTACTGCTGGCAGTGCCGGTATCTCAAACCAGTTGAATACCTCTATCCCCCGGCCATCTGCGGTCGAGATCATATAGCCGGACACCAGTGTAACGAGTGTCAGCAGATACAACAGCAGGTGTGCCGCTCTGGTCGCTAATAACAGCGCCTTGGGTTGCGGGAGGGGGGCTGGTGAGGTACTGGCTATCCGCCAGAGCATTCTGAGAACCATAAGGCCGAGCAGGATCATACCAATACTTTTATGCCAGTATGGCACGGTGTGATAGTCCGCATCATAGTATGTCAGCGTACCGATATAGAGTCCCAGTGGATACATGCCGATAATGATCAGCGCAGTAATCCAGTGCAGCAGAATTGAGCCCAGGCCAAATGTTTTCCGGTTGTCTTTAATTACGATCGGCATTTCTCAGATCCATTATGACAGGCGATAGTAATCGCCTGTCATCGACTGTATTCCTGTTTCCAGATTACTGTTTCCAGCGTTTAGCGGCGGCTGCTACCCGGGCACCCAGTGCCTGAGCGGTATCGCGGTCGCATTGTGGCGGCGCAACATCAGGGCCTTCATCTGCGTTACTCTGAGCCATTGCACCCAGATAGCTGCCAATGCGGTTGAGACTTTGGGGATCGCCCTGGCTGCTATTGTTGCCGTTGGCAATCGCCAGGTTAACCCAGTTCATACCGTGCTGTGCCGCAAAGATCGACATCTGAATCAGGGAGTTCAGCTTGTCACCACTGAGGCTGGCTGAGTTAGTGAAGCCCGCAGCCAGTTTGTCTTTCCAGCCCATTTCCGCCCAGATTTTTGAACTGGCATCCATAAAGCACTTAAACGGACCACTAACTGAACCCATGTAGGTTGGTGAGCCAAAAATAATGGCATCAGCGCTAGCCAGGTCGTCCCAGTTGATGGCTTCCAGATCAGCCACCGACACGGTAACCGCCACGGCGCCAGCATTTTCTACGCCAGCCGCAACGGCCTTGGCCAGTACTTCCGTGTGCCCGTAACCACTATGATATGCAATTGCTACTTTTACCTGATCAGTCATGAAGAGTACCTCGTTAAATTGTGTTATCGGGTTGTGTTTCCGTAGTCATGTCTACTGTAATGATTCATAATGAATTCATCTAATGCATTATTGTGATGATTACTATGCGTGAAGTGAATTTAAGGTCTGTCGATCTGAATCTGCTGGTGGTATTACAGCAGTTACTGGAAAGCCGGCATGTAACCCGGGCGGCAGAGTTATTGAATATGAGTCAGCCCGCGGTCAGCCGTGCTCTGCAACGGCTGCGGGATACATTTGATGATCCGCTGCTGGTGAGAACCGCTCAGGGGTATGATCTGAGTGCCAGGGGAGCGGATATCCTGCCCCGGCTGCAGAAGCTTATCAGTGGCATGGAGCAACTGATCGCGGAGCCACGGTTTAATCCGGCAGAAGCGGAGGATGTTGTGCGGGTTTACGGCCTGGATCTGGAAGTCGCCTGTTTTGTCTCGCCGCTGATGAAAGTGTTGCGTCTGGAGGCGCCCAATATGCGTCTGGAGGTGAGAACCGAGCCGCGTGACCATTTTGAGCTGCTGGAAAAAGGGGAAGTACAGTTTGCGCTGACCGGGATGGTGCCGCAGGTGGGGGAGGGGCAGTACCGTCGTCTGCTGATCGCCCAGTCCTCTGTTGTCTGTATGATGGCGGCGGATCACCCGCTGGCATCTGAAGTACTGACGCTTGATCGCTATCTTTCTGCCAGTCACGGGCTGGTGTCTATGACAGGCCAGGGGCCAGGTCATGTGGATGAACGGCTGGAGCAGTTGGGGCGTAAACGGCATCTGGCGCTGCGGTTATCTAATTTCATGACGGCGGCGGACTTCTGTGAAACAACTGATCTGCTGTTTTTTCTGCCCCAGATTGTCGCTCAGCGAATCGCTCAGGGACGCAATATTGTGCTGACACCGGTACCTGATGAACTGCAGTCTCCCCCGATAAACTTTTATCTCTACTGGCATGAACGGCACCACCGTGACCCCATGTGTCGCTGGATCCGTCAACGTATTCTGCAAGTTATCTGATGATAAAGTTCGACGCTAAAGTAGTAGGTTAAACTGACGCAAAGTATTATGGCTGAATCAGGCGGCTTTACCGATCATTTATAATCGATCAGTGGAGTCGCTTATGCTATCTGTCCTATTCTTAAAACCGGTAGTGTCTTTATACCAACATGCTTGCCGCGTTATCACATTGTTCATCTGCCTGTTAATGAGCAGTAGCCCCGTTTTTGCCCAGGTATCGGAAGCGCAAATACGCACGATATTCCCGAAACTCACCCGGGTGGGTGAAGCACTGCAAAACCCCGCCGTGGTGCCTGTTTACCAACTGGATCAGTTGCTAGGCTATGTCTTTGAAACCAATGACCTGACGAATCTTCCCGGCTTTTCCGGAGAGCGGGTTAACCTGCTGATCGGCATGGATGCTGCCGGTCAGATCGTCAAGATTAATGTGCTTAGTCACCATGAACCGATCTTTCTACATGGTCTGGGTGAACAGCCGATGATTCAATTTCTGAGTCAGTATGAGGGCATAACAGTCGATAAACGCGTCATCGTCGATAGCCGCCATAAAGGGCAGGATCAGGAGGGGTCCGGAACCGTCTATATCGATGGCGTTACCAAAGCGACCGTTTCGGTACTGGTGATGAACGATACGGTGCTATCGGCCGCTTTGCAGGTTGCCCGCGCCTATCTTGAGGGGTTTGAACGCCCGCCCATGGTCACAGTTCGGGACGATATTTTTCAGCCGTATAGCTGGCAGCAGCTAGAGACGAAAGGGCTGCTGCGTCCCTGGAACGTCTCTAAAGATCAGTTGCAGCAACGCTTCCCGCTGGCACTGGAGGACTATCAGGATGCGGAACTGCAACAGGCGCTGGCCGAATCTGATCTTCCCGGGCGCTATTATTATGCTTATCTGAATACGCCAGTGACCGGTAAAAACCTGCTGGGTGAAGCAGATTTTACCCGCCTGAAGGCCGCATTACGTCCCGGTGAGCATGCTTTGCTGGTGGTATCGGCAGGCGATTATGGCTTTCTTGAACCCGGGTTTCGCCGTGGCACCGTCCCTGGTCGGCTGGGGATGTCTCAGAACGGCCTGCCCGTCGATATCCGTGATCTGGACTTTTTCGATAATTCGCAACCCCACCTTCCTGCTGATGCACCCGCATTTAATGAGATTCGCGTGTTCAGGATCAAAGCCCAGTCAGGGTTTGATCCCTCTCAACCGATGACCCTGAATCTGGATCTGGACCTGCCCCGAAATCACCTTGTTCGTGACCAGGCGCAGATTGAAGACAGCTATCAACTCCCCGTTGATCTGTTTGATATCAAAGTAATCGAAGAGATTAAGCCGCTGCCATTGTGGCAGCGCTTATGGCTGGATCGCTGGCTGCAGATCACCGGTCTGGTGTTGACGTTGCTGGTGGTGACCGCTGCATTTATCTGGCAGCACCGGTTATCGTCGCATAGTCGTTTATTTCATCGGGTTCGCTGGGGGGTGATGCTGTTTACCCTCGGTTTTATCGGTGTCTATGCGCAGGGGCAGTTGTCGGTGGTGAATATCTATACGCTGTTGCTGCAACTGGTGAAAGGCTTTGATATCGAGGTGTTCCTGTTAGACCCGGTGCTGTTTGTGCTCTGGACCTATGTGTTTATTACACTGTTTCTCTGGGGCCGGGGTGTGTTCTGTGGCTGGCTCTGTCCTTTTGGTGTGTTGCAGGAAATTGCCGCCAGGGTGGGCGGGCTGTTAAAGCTTAAACAGGTGAAAATTCCTCCGGCTGTGCATCACAATCTGCAGAAATTGAAATATCTGTTGCTGGTGATTCTGGTGGGCAGTGCTTTCTGGTCGGTGAGTCTGGCGGAGCGTCTGGCAGAACTGGAACCGTTTAAAACCGCGATTACCCTGACGTTTATCCGCAGCTGGCCCTTTGTTGTTTATGCGCTGTTACTGCTTGTTGTCGGCATGTTTATCCATAAGTTTTTCTGTCGTTACCTCTGTCCGCTGGGGGCAGGGTTAGCCGTGCTGGGCAAGTTCAGTCTGTTTCGCTGGCTGCACCGGCGGGCTGAGTGTGGCAGCCCATGTCAGTTATGCAAAGTACGGTGTGAGATCGATTCAATTAACCGGGATGGCAGTATTGACTACAATGAGTGCGTGCAGTGTATGGAGTGTATTGTGATTCTGAATAATGATGATCAGTGCGCCATTGAACTGTCTCAGAGTAAGCAGCGGGCGAAAGCCGCCCGCGCCAGTGAGATTCCCCTGCAACAGCTCTGACAGGCTTTAAACAACAGCGTTTGTATTGGTGTTAGCCAAGGCCAAGCTTAATGCCCAGCACTAACAGGCCACCGCCGATAACCCTTTCAATAAGGGTGCGTACCCGGTTCAGCCATGCCTGAATCGCGGGACGCGTCAGCAGCAGAATAATCATACTGAGCCAGCCAAACTCTGTCAGTACCGGTGTGGCACAGTATAAGATCTGCATCGTTATGCTGGAGACCTCTGCAACAACATGGCTGAAGATCGCCACAAACATAATCAGAATTTTTGGATTAAACAGACTCACCATCATGCCGGCGATAAACGGATTATCACTGCCTGCTTCTGTCTCAGAACTATGTTTGTCAGCACGCGTGGCCAGATAAACTATCCCCAGATAGATCAGATAGGCACTGCCAAGCCAGCGAATCGCGGCATAGAGGGCCGGCGTGCTTTCAATCAGAGCCGCCAGCCCTATCACTGACAGTAACACGTGGATCGCCAGTGCGGAGGCCAGTCCCAGCGCTGTGATAAAACCCGAGCGCCGTGACCCCTGTAGAGTATTGCGTAAAATAATTGCCGTATTTGCACCGGGAAGCATAGCGCCCAGCAGCATGACACCGGCAAACACCAGCCATTCAGTCATTAGTTTGTTCCATTTGCGAGGGCAGTTTGCACTGCTTGAGAGAATGGGAGGCATTCTAGTGTTCAGGCAGGGGATTAGCGAATACCGATTTTGGATAAAGGTTATCAGTTTTAGTTATGACTATGATTCGTGATGTCGTGTTGCGACAGAGGTGATGAGCGTGAGTGGCTATCGCCAATCATTCGCGGAGGCTGTGCAGCATCCGTTCTCGCAGATAGCGATGAGCCGGGTCACCCTGCAGCCGCTGATGCCAGATCAGATAGTAATTGCTGGCAGGCATGTTCAGTCGATCAGGCAGCGATATGATGTTCAGACCATAGGCTTTGCCGAGTAGGGTGGCGATGCGTGTCGGCAGCGTGAGCACATAGTTGGCGCGACTGGTGATGGCCATGGCGGAGTGGATAAAGGGCACGGTCAGTTTCATCGTCCGCTGCAGGCCGAGTTGCTGCAGGGCTTCATCAACAGCGCGAATTTTATCGCCACCGGCACTGATACCGATATGCTCAGCACTGATATAGTCATTGAGTGACAAGGGCTGTCCGGCGAGGGGGTGGGCATTGTTCATCAGGCAGCTGTAACTGTCGCTACCCAGCTGTTTACCATAGATATCGTCGGGCACCGTATCCAGAATACAGGCGGCCAGATCCATGCGTCCCTGACGCAGACTTTCCATCATTCCCGGATGCCATAGATGAAAATGCAGGCTGATCCCCGGAGCATCCTGTTGCAGATCAGCCATCAGCGGGGGCAACAGGTCGTGGGTGATAAAGTCGGTGGTGGCGATATTAAATTCGCCAATATAACCGGCGGGTTCAAACTGGCTGGGTATCAGCAGACTTTCCAGGTGATTAAGTGCATCAGGCAGTTGCAGCCAGAGCTGCTCTCCCCGGGGAGTCAGCTGCATCGTATTACCCACCCGCACCAGTAGTGAGTCATTAAAGATCTCTCGCAGCTGGTTCAGGTTACGGCTCATGGCGGGCTGACTGATATGTTGAGAACCTGCCGCCGCGGTGACGCTTTTACTATGTAAGAGATAGTAGAGTGAGATCAGCAGATTGAGATTGATACGGGCCAGTTCCATCGGTTCAGCATATCAGTATTACTGATAACGTCAATCCTCTTTCAGGGGTTGCAGAGGCTTAAGAAAAAAGCCATCCTGTGCGCACAATTAACTGAACGACAGGATTCAACTTATGGCACGCGCGACGGCCCGACACATTCTGGTAAGCAGCGAGACTCAGTGCGCTGATCTTAAATCACAAATAGAGGCGGGTGCTGAGTTCGCTGATCTGGCAAAACAACACTCCAGCTGCCCATCCGGCGGTCAGGGTGGCGATCTGGGCAGCTTTGGTCCTGGTCAGATGGTTGCTGAGTTCGACAAAGTGGTTTTTTCAGCCCCTGTGGGTGAAGTACAGGGGCCTGTACGTACTCAGTTTGGTTATCATCTGCTGGAAGTCACCAGCCGCGAAGACTAATCGTCTTTTTTATGAGGCTGCTGCCGCAGTGATGCGCAGTAGTCTTTTTCTTCAGTCCTGGGCGTCAGCCAGATAAAATCTGCCATGTCTGCGTTGTTGTTAATCGCCTCCGCAGCGGTTGTGACCGTGTCATCGGTCTCCGTCAGCAGAATTGACGCAACGGCTTCCGATGTCCGTTGTTGCAGATGTTGCGGAACGCCAGTGTCTTTTCTGGCGTGAAACGCACCGGCGATCAGTATCGCCTGCATCGGTTCTTCCAGATCATTACTCAATGCATAGGCCATACTGGCATCACGGCTGAGCTGAATATCGGTCATGGGTCCCATCTGTTCCAACGGTATTGTCTGGCAGTGACTGTCATACACCTGCTGCTGAATCGTCGAACGTATCCTCTCTGGTATAGCCCTGGCTGTTGCCAGGCGAGGACCATCCGGTAATCCATGTTGGTAGATATGCATCAGCTCGGGTTTGCTCAGGTTACCTGCTTTTAGCTGATTGCTATCGGTTAACGCTGAGCTGATCAGTGGACCATAATCCTGCCATGGCCAGTTGCGGTCATTCCAGCTGAGCTGCGACTGAATCTCTGTTTCACTGCTGGACGGCGATAGTTCAGGGATATTTTCACCCTGTTGTTCGTCCAGCATCTCCAGTACTAAACGGGTTTTCGTTTTGTTTTGCAGGTCCTGTAGTAGTTGTAACTCCCGCATGTGGTGTTGCGGGTTATCATGCTTTTCGCCGATAAGAATAAAACGGCTTTTACGTAGCTGTTGCAGCAGCGCGTCGTAGCTGATTTCTTTACCGCTGTTAACGGCGAAAATTTTGCCGCTGAGGGGGTGTTGTCCGGCCTGAACTGAAGGCGCTTTTGTTTCAGCTGATTCGATCGCGGGCCCTTTGGTAGCAACACAGCCGCTGATAAATAGCAGGCAGCCCGCTAAAGCAGATGTGGTAAACCGGTTAAGAGTCCGTTCTTTTATAGACATTTTGATCAAGCCTCTTTTCAGCTGCGAAGTGCTGGGGTAACGTTATAGATAAAGTAGAGTGTGAAGGAGAAACATATCATGAAATCCGGAATAAAAGTTAGCATCCGTAAGAAAGGGGAACGGGACGGCGGCGTTGACCCAGAATTTCAGCAACGGGTAGATGAAGCTGTACATTTTGTTCAGGGACTACGCAAGAAAGGTGATAACGTCAAACAGATGATGGAAAAGCTTAATGAGCATGATCATAAGCATCCCGATGGCAGTGACTGGAGTTACGATTCATTGCATGACTTTATCGCTGAACACCATATCTGAGGTGTCCGTAAGCCTGTTATTGCCGTTGTCCGATGGCGGCAATATTTACCGCGTGTGATTTCATCCATTCAACGGCTGCCTCCTCGTGTGAGAGCTGGTGGCCTTCCTGTATCGCCTAAGACGATAACCTTCGATCTGGCAAACCTGCGACCGCTGCGCTGGCAGGGTTAGCCGTTTACTGAACACTATTCTGCTGTAGCGCCAGTATCTCAGCCCAGTATCTTAGCTGAGTTTTCGGCTGACTTTCATCCTTTGGTCAGACCGATCTTTTATGTCAGCTATCACTTTGTAAAAGGTCATTTCTTTAAAATCTGAAAACGCCAGCAGATTCAGATGTGCTGACTGTCAATATTGACAAAACATTTGACGCGAATGTCGTTGTTTATGAGCTATAGAGATGTTTATTGCCTATGGGTTTTTATTAACTGTTTGATATTTAAAGTATAAACAGAACTGGCCCTGTTCCTGCTATATGAAAAGTATCGTAAAACATATCTGGAGAGTGACTCATGGTACATGAAGAGCAAGGTGTAGAAATTTTCGGTATTGTATCAACTGTTTTAATGGTCGTTGCGGGTTTGGTCGTTGGTATATCTCCAATGCTGGTGCAGGTGGGATTGCTGGTATCCTGACCTTCAATATTACTATTTTCAGGTTGGCAAATCCGGCGAGCCCTTTCCCGCCATTCAGCCAACCGACTATCAGCTGCTTTAGGGGATGCAAAATCCCCTTTTTTATAGTAAATTATGTAACTAGTTACGTAATTAGTATTGTTTCTTGGGTTGATATCGGGATCGGGCGCTATGGATTACATGAAAAGTTTTGGCAGTCTGTCACTGGGCAGCCGGTTGAGGCGGCTGTCGGACCGGTTGGTGCAGGATGTGATTCGTCTGTATCAGAGCCAGGGTATAGAGCTTAACCCGACTTTTTTTCCACTGTTCAATATGCTGCATCAACAGGGCGCTATGACCGTCACTGAGGCGGCAGAGAAGCTGGGGGTAACCCATCCGGCTATCAGTAAGATCGCCCGTAAAATGCAGCAGGAGGAGTGGCTGAGTAAGACCGCGGATCCTGATGATGAGCGGCGTCAGTTATTGGCTTTATCGCCAAAAAGTGAGCAGCTGCTGGAGCAGATTACACCGGTCTGGACGGCGATTCAGGGTCAGCTTGATACCCTGATCAGTTGCCAGCAGTACCCCCTGCTGGATTCGCTTGCAGAGTTTGAAAACCTGTTGCAACAGCGAGGTTTCTATACCCTGGTCGTGGAACAGCTGGCGCGTCGTAATAAGGGGCAGGATATCGTTATTCAGGGGTGGGATGCTGAGCTGCGGGATGATTTCCGTCGTCTCAATCTGGCCTGGCTTAACCGTTATTTTGATGGGGACCTGTCGGAAAGAGACCATGAGGCGCTGAATAACCCTGAAGGCTACTATCTTGCCCGGGGAGGCTATATCTGGTTTGCCCGCCACTCGGCAGATAATCAGGTAGTTGGTTGCGTGGCGCTGGTAAGGCATGACAATGAACACTATGAAATCTCGAAAATGGGGGTAGATGACAGCTGGCAAACGGTTGGTGTCGGTCGCCGGTTGCTGATGGCGGCGTTGGATAAAGCCCGGGAACTGGGCGCTTCAGAGGTGTTTCTTGAAAGTTCGAGCAAACTGGAGCGGGCTTTACAGCTATATCGGAATCTGGGATTCCGGGAGATTCCCCATCCTGAAGGCCAGTCTTATTTTGACAGGGCTGATATCTATATGACACTGACTTTACGGGCATGAGTTTACGGCTATGAATTGTAACGTGATCAATCAGGATAATACTTCGTTAAAGCGTCGGGAGATGCTCGACGGCGTCAAAGCCACCATCCCGCTGATAATCGGCGCTATCCCGTTTGGGATTATCTTCGGCACCCTGGCCGGCCCCAGTGGCTTGTCCGCGCTGGGTGCACTGGCGATGTCGGTGATTGTGTTCGCCGGTTCTGCGCAGTTTATCGCCCTTGGACTGCTGGCCGCGGGGGCCGCGATCCCGGTGATTATTGCCACCACCTTTGTGGTTAATCTGCGCCATATTCTCTATGCCGCTAACCTGGTACCCAAAGTTGGTCATCTGCCCCATCGCTGGCGGGTGATGATGGCGTTCGGACTGACCGACGAGACTTTTGCGGCGGTCAGCAACCGCTTTCTGCTGCAGGATAATACCGAACATGCCCACTGGTTTTACCTGGGGTCATGGCTGGCGATGTATGGCAACTGGATTCTTTGCACCGCATTGGGTATCGCGTTGGGTGAGTTGTTCCCCGATATGACGGACTGGGGGCTGGATTTTGCGATGTCGGTCACCTTTATCGGGATGGTGGTTCCCTACCTGAAGAGTAAACCGATGTGGGCGGCGGTGATTGTGTCCGGGGTGATCGCTATGGCGACAATCGGTATGCCCCATAAACTGGGGTTAATGGTGGCGGCCCTGTGTGGTATCTCAACCGGATTATCCCTGCAGCTGCTATTGAAACGCCAGTCATCAGCGGAGAGCGAGCATGAATGAAGCACTGTTGATTCTGGGGATGTTTCTGGTGACCTTCAGCGTTCGCTATGTGCTGTTTGGTGTTGCAGGTAAGGTGCGTTTCCCTCCCTGGCTGACAACCGGATTGAGTTTCGTACCGCCAGCGGTTCTGACGGCCATCATTGTTCCGGCGGTTCTGTTGCCCCGGGGTGAATTGTGGTTACGGGCAGATAACCCCTGGTTGCTGGCGGGGGTATTCGCTGCACTGGTGTCGTTCTGGCGTCGGGATCTGCTAACCACCATTGTTGCAGGTATGTTGTTCTTCCTCTTGCTTCGCTTCGGGTTGGGTTTATAACCTTCTGAAGGTGGTAAGTGTGGCAACCGTCTTTTAATTAAACTGGCAAGCAGCTTTCCATAAAATCATCAGGGTTAAACTGTAACCCTCCCCGTTACACCTGCGGATAGGTTATATTCAGTCTGTTGGCATATAACTTGTACTCAGATAGCTCTTAGATAGCTTGAAGACAGATATATGTGTCTGGTTTCAGACGCAGCACAGTTTTTTACAGAGGTGGGCGATCATTATTTCAGCGACCAATATCCGGATCAGTGGACAGGTACAAGGGGTTGGCTTTCGACCCTTTGTTTATAACCTTGCCCGGCGTCTGGGGCTGAGCGGAACGGTTGCTAATTCTGCCGCAGGGGTGGAGATCTTCGCTGAAGGTAGCGAAAATGATCTGGAGCTGTTTAAGCAACTGTTGCGGCGGGAGCAACCGCCGATGTCACTGATTGATACGATAAACGCAGACGTGGCTGCACCACAGCACCTTTCCGGTTTTAGTATAGTCAGCAGTCGCAATGGCTCAATGCGGGTGGGAGCCACACCGGACGCAGCGGTTTGTTCTGATTGTCTTCATGAACTGTTTGATGCGGGTGACCGGCGTTATCTTTACCCCTTCATTAACTGCACTAACTGTGGCCCGCGATACAGTATTATCCGGGCGCTGCCCTACGATCGTCATCTCACTACGATGGCCGATTTTGATCTTTGTCCGACCTGTCACAATGAATATTCAGATCCCGCCGATCGTCGCTTCCATGCTCAGCCCAATGCCTGTTCGGTCTGTGGCCCCCACCTGAGTTTTGTGGCGGGGACGGGAGAACCGCAACAGGATGATCCGCTGGCCGCCGCAGTGGAGCTGATACAGCAGGGGATGATTGTTGCTGTTAAAGGCGTTGGCGGATTTCATCTGGTATGTGATGCACGCAACCCGGCGGCCGTTGCACGACTGCGCCAGCGCAAGAGTCGTCCGGTTAAACCGTTTGCTGTGATGGGGCTGAATCCGCAGTCGCTGGCGTCAATCGTGTCACTGACTGTCACGCGGGAGCAACGATTGCAGGCACAGGATGCGCCGGTTTTACTCTGTCCTTCCGAGGGTGAGTTGCCTGAGGGTATTGCTCCTGGCCTGGCCTGGTGTGGTGTAATGCTACCCCATACCCCGTTGCACTATCTTCTGTTACACCGCTTATGTGGTAGGCCTGCCGGAACCGACTGGCTCCGCCAGCCGCAGACTCCACTGCTGGTGATGACCAGTGGTAACCACAGTGGCAATCCTCTGATAACCAGTAATCAGCAGGCAATCACTGAACTGAGTGGTATCGCCGATGGTTTTCTGCTGCATAACCGGGATATTCAGATCCGTTGTGATGACTCAGTAGTGAACGGACTCTCAGATAGCATGCCACTGATCCGTCGGGGCAGAGGGCTGGCCCCACAGGTGATTCGCTTGCCACAGAGTGGTCCGGCGACCCTGGCGGTTGGTGCGTTTTTTAAGAACACTCTCTGTCTGACGCAGGGGAACCGGGCTTACGTATCCCAGTATATTGGTGATCTGGATAACCCGGATTGCTGTCAGTCATTAGCAGAGATGGTCACACACCTGACTGCTCTGCTTGAGATTGAGCCAGAGCAGGTTATTGCTGATCTGCATCCCGATTTCTATAGCAGTCGTTTTGCCCGGGAGTATGCACAGCAGAAGGGTATTCTGTTGCTCAGCGTCCAGCATCACCATGCACACATCGCCTCAGTGATGGCAGAACAGTGCATCACTGAGCCAGTGTTGGGATTGGCGCTCGATGGGCTGGGGCTTGGCAGTGAGAATCAACTGTGGGGTGGTGAACTGTTACTGGTGGATGGACACCAGTATACCCGGTTAGGACATCTGCCAGAGCAGGCATTGCCGGGTGGTGATCGTGCTGCCAGCGAACCCTGGCGCTCAGCGGCAGCAGTGCTGCAACGTCTTGGACGGTGTAAAGAGATAGAAACCCGCTTTAGTCAGCCAGCGGTGAATACAGTGCAACAGATGCTTGAGCAGAACTTTAACTGCCCAGAGACCAGTAGCGCTGGACGTCTGTTTGATGCCGTTGCTTCCCTGTTGGGTATCTGTCATATCAACAGCTTTGAGGCGGATGCCGCCATGCAGCTGGAAGCCGCTGCTACACGATATCTGCAACGGTCTGAATATCAGGGGCAGGAACTGTTGATCGACTTCAGTGAGTCGGGTCAGCCCGTTTTTGACCGGCTGCTGCACTGCATCGCGGATGCCAAAGATTCAGAGGCAGGGGCCGCGCTGTTTCACTGTCAGCTGATTGAGGGGCTGAGTCGCTGGGTCATCACTCAGAGTCAGGTGGTGAATATCAGCACTGTGGTACTGGGGGGCGGCTGTTTCCTCAATCAGATACTGTTACAGGGTCTTACACAGAAATTACAGCAGGCGGGGTTGGCCGTTTACAGTGCCACTAAGTTACCCTGTAATGATGCTGGCATCAGTCTCGGGCAGGCACAGATTGCGCATCTGCTGGCGCTTAACAATAACAAAGATAAACAATCGGTAAAGGGGTTATCCCAATGTGTTTAGCAATACCCGTAGAGGTGGTTGAAATTCTCGATAGTGACACGGCGATCGCCGATATCGGTGGTGTGCGTAAGGAGATCAATATTGCGCTGATTGCCGATCTGGTCGTTGGTGACTATGTCATTCTTCATGTGGGCTATGCGCTGAATAAGATCGATCCGGAAGAGGCCCGTAAAACACTGGAACTGTTCGCTGAACTGGGCGAGCTGCAAGCGGCAATCAACGATAATCAGCAGGTGCTCCCATGAAGTATGTTGATGAATACCGGGATGGAAAACTGGCGCGGGAGATCGCCGAACGTATCCGTAATGAAGCATTGCCGTCACGGCAGTACAACCTGATGGAGTTCTGTGGGGGGCATACCCACGCCATTTTCCGCTACGGTATTCCCGATCTGCTGCCGGATAATGTCAACATGATTCACGGGCCGGGTTGTCCTGTGTGTGTCCTGCCGATCAGTCGTCTGGACACGGCAATAGAGCTGGCGGTGACCCATGGCGTTATTCTCTGCTCCTATGGCGATATGATGCGGGTGCCCGGTTCGCGCAAGCGCAGTCTGTTGAAAGCGCGGGCAGAAGGGGCTGATGTGCGGATGGTTTACTCCTCTATGGATGCCCTGAAACTGGCACAGGATAATCCCGACAGGGAGGTGGTCTTCTTTGCCATCGGTTTTGAAACCACCACCCCGCCTACTGCACTGGTAATCCATCAGGCGAAAAAGCTGGGGGTGAAGAATTTCAGTGTATTTTGTAATCATGTGCTCACCCCGGCAGCGATCAGCAGTATCCTTGATTCCCCTGAAGCGGGAGAACTGGGGCTGCTTAAGCTGGATGGCTTTGTTGGCCCGGCCCATGTCAGCACCGTGATCGGCAGCCAGCCCTATGAGCGTTTTGCGGTTGAATACAGTAAACCGATTGTCATCGCCGGGTTTGAGCCACTGGATCTGCTGCAGGCAATTCTGATGCTGATCCGTCAGGTCAATGATGGCCGGTCAGAGGTTGAAAATGAGTTTTCCCGGGCAGTAACACGGCAGGGTAATGAACGGGCAAAACAGGTGGTTGATGAAACCTTTGAAGAGCGGGATAGCTTCGAATGGCGAGGTTTAGGTTTTGTCCCCCGAAGCGCGTTGCAGATCAGAGCAGAGTTCGCGGAGTTTGATGCGGAAAAACGTTTCCCGGTGGAATATCGCAGTTCAGCGGAAAACTCCGCCTGTCTGTGCGGACCAATTTTACACGGAGTTAAATCCCCGCGGGACTGTACGCTGTTTGGCGGGGCCTGTACGCCGGAAAATCCACTGGGGCCCTGTATGGTCTCCAGTGAAGGTGCCTGTGCGGCTTATTACAGCTATGGTCGTCATCAGGAATCGCTGATTGCTAAAGAGAGTGCCTGACCAAAATGAAACATCGCGACAATTAATACAAGTGGCTCAGAGATAAGGGTTTATACAGGATGACCAAGCGAACTGAATACAGCCATGCGCTGGATCTGCAAAACGGCCGGGTAGAGATGGCCCACGGCAGTGGCGGTAAAGCGATGGCACAACTGATTGATGAACTGTTTCTGCAGGCGTTTTCCAACCCCTGGCTGGAGCAGATGAACGATCAGGCCTGTTTTTCCCTGCCGGCTGGCAGGGTGGTGATGGCTACCGACAGTCATGTGATCTCACCACTATTTTTTCCCGGTGGCGACATTGGATCGCTTTCAGTGCATGGCACCGTAAACGATGTGGCGATGTCAGGTGCCGAGCCTAAGTATCTGTCTGCCGGTTTTATTCTGGAAGAGGGTTTTCCGCTGGCTGATCTGCAGCGGATTGTACGGTCGATGGCCAGCGCTGCAGAGGAGGCCGGTATCGCCATCGTCACCGGTGATACCAAAGTGGTGGAGCGGGGCAAAGGCGATGGTTGCTTTATCAATACCACCGGTATTGGCGTGTTGCCAGAGGGATTAAATCTCTCAGGAAACCGGGCGCAACCGGGAGATAAGATTATTCTTTCCGGCACTCTGGGTGACCACGGTGTCGCCATTATGTCTCTGCGCGAAGGCTTAACCTTTGAAACCACCATAGCGTCAGACAGTCAGTCCCTGCATGATCTGGTCTCGGTGATGGTGGCAGAAGTTCCAGAGATTAACTGTATGCGGGATCCCACTCGGGGCGGGCTGGCAGCCACCCTCAATGAGATTGCCCAGAGCAGCCATGTCGGGGTTACCATCTACGAAGCAACTATACCGGTTAAACCTCAGGTCAGTGCCGCCTGTGAGTTTCTCGGACTGGACCCGCTCTATGTGGCTAACGAGGGCAAACTGGTAGTGTTTTGTCCGGCTGATAAAGCAGAACAACTATTGGCCGTGATGCGGAAACATTCGAAAGGGCAAGAGGCTGCGATTATTGGTGAAGTGACGGCCGATCCGCTTAAGTTTGTACAGATGGAAACGGTGTTTGGTGGACGGCGGATGGTGGATTGGATTTCAGCCGAGCAACTCCCCCGCATCTGCTGAGCGGGTGTAGGGGCACACCATGCTGCGTTTACGCTCGCTCGTGTAGGAGAGGCTACACGTCGCTCGCTAGGCCTTGCCTGGTGCACCCCTACACCCGCTCAGTTCTTCTGGTATTTTGGAAACGCCATCGCTCGCTTGTGTGAGAGAGTTACATGTCGCTTGCCAGGCCTTGCCTGACATCTCCATGGAAAGCCTCAGTTTTTATTGGTAGGGGAGCACCATGCTGCGTTTACGCTCGCTCGTGTAGGAGAGCTACACGTTGCTCACCAGGCCTTGCCTGGTGCACCCCTACACTCGCTCAGTTCTTCTGATATTTTGGAAACGCCATCGCTCGTTTGTTGTGTAAGAGATCTGCATGTTGCTTGCCAGGCCTTGCCTGACATCTCTATGGAAAGGCTCAGTTTTTTTGGCTGGAATCACCCTGATCTGATAAGTCTGATATTCTTGATGAACTGATGTGTTGGTTAACGGCAGTTATGAATAACGGGGATGTTTAATGAAGCTGATCTTACTGATGGTTGCGCTGCTTATGGTTGGTCTGCTGACCATTCAGCAGATGGCGCCGGATACTGAACTGCCAGCTGCAGCTGTTGAGCTTAACTCTGCGGATGGTACTGCTGAAATTCCGCGGGTGCCGACGCGTCCCGACGAAGTTAAGCAGTTTGGTGAAGATATGCGTGAGTATATTCAGAGTGAGGCGGCAAAAAGGGCGGCGGCGCTGGAAGAGGCGCAGCAATAAACGTTTAACGCTCTGATATCGCCTGCCTACGCCATGACTGCTGTATTCTCTGTGGTGAATATTTTCTTCCGCTTTAGCTTTGCTGTATGTTTGGCCTGCTACGCTTTCCTTATGACGTGAAATACCGGATGATTCGGTTTCTACGTTGATCTGTCTAACTAATCTCTAAATAACATCTATAGGTAACGAATATGATTCAAGTGGGTGATAAAATTCCGGCCGTCAGTGTCAGCACTATCTTTGCAGGGGAAACCTCGGCAGTCAGCACTGAAGAGTTATTCGCAGATAAGAAAGTCGTTTTGTTTGCGCTGCCAGGCGCGTTTACCCCAACCTGTTCAGCGTCACATCTGCCGGGCTATATCGTTAAGGCGGATGATATTTTCAGTAAAGGTGTTGATGTGATTGCCTGTCTTTCGGTGAATGATGCGTTCGTTATGAAAGCCTGGGCTGATTCTCAGAATGCAGAACAGATCACGATGGTCGCCGATGGCGGCGCTGACCTGACGAAGGCACTGGGGCTGGATATGGACAGCGGCTCGTTTGGTGGCATTCGCTCACGGCGTTACTCAATGATTGTTGAAGATGGTGTGGTGACTGCGCTGAATGTTGAAGAGCCGAAAACCTTTGAAGTGAGTAGTGCAGAAAACATGCTGGAACTGCTCTGATAGTCTTTGTTTCATTTTAGTCAGTGAGTAATGTAGGACACCTATGCAAGATGTAATTGATGCGCTGCGCGAAGCCAACACCGATGTTGTAACACCATTGGATCTGCCAGATTTTGACGATGTTGTTGCTGCAGAAGAGGAGATCTGTGTCCCTCTTTACCCTGATTTTAAAGAGTTTCTGCTGACCGTCAGTGATGTGATCTGTGGCTCGTTAGAGCCTGTGACGGTGGCTGATCCTATGTCTCATACCCACTTGCCTGAAGTGGCGGCGTATGCCTGGTCGATTGGACTGTCCCGTGAACACACTCCGATCTGCGCCCATGATGGTGGTTTCTACGCGGTGACCATTGAAGGGACTGTGGTGTACTGGACCCCTGAAAGTGGTGAGATCGAGGAGTGGACCACTGTTTGGGAGTGGGCCCGCGAGGTCTGGTTAGTCAGCTAATCTTTTGTTGCTAAAAACGGCTCTGATGAGCCGTTTCTTTATGCTGTTTTCAGTCTCTGCTCCTGTTGTTGTCCCGCTTTAAGTATCAGAATCATTCCCGCGCCCAGAACGGATATCGCTGCAGCGATATAGAGTGAGTCAGCATAGCTGCCACCGCGGTCGGCGATAATACCGGCAATAGCCGGGGCTGCAATCTGTGCTATGCCGTAGAGCAGTGTGAGTTTACCCATCAGTTTTGCCGGTTTGGTTGGGTAGAAACGGCCCGCCATCGCCAGCACAAGGCTGACAATGCCGATAAAGCTGCCGCCATAGAGCGCCGCACTGGTTAACACCACCCACAGGTTATCATTCAGCACCGGCAGAATATTCCCAACCACCTGAATCAGAAAGGCGATGAGCAGGGCGTTCAGTTCTCCCAGCCGACGGGCGATTCTGTCCCATAAAATAACCGCCGGGGTGGCGCTCAGGCCGACAAAGATCCAGACAATCTGGCCATCACCCTGCAGTGCTGGCTGGGCTTCAACGATTGCCACCAGAAAGGTAGCGCTGATGACATAGGCATAACCGGCACAAAAATACATGATACCCAGCAGTATAAACCAGCGCCGGCTGGGAGGGTTGTCCTGCAAACGCTGACCGGCAGTGGTCTGATGGCTGGTATCCGGGCGGGGCAGCCAGCGCCAGGCGGGGATGGCGATCAGGGAACCAAGCAGCCCCACGGCCAGCCACTGTTCACGCCAGTCGAGATGGCCAAGCATCAGTTCGGCTGCTAAGCCACTGACAATGATGCCCAGTCCGGCACCGGCATAGTGGATACCCAGTTCAGGCCGGTGACCATGGCGCAGCAGCCAGTTCATAATCAGCCCCGCGCTGATCAGCATACCGCTGGCGCTGCTAAGTCCCGAGAAAAATCGCAGCACACCCCAGAGCCAGATATTGTCGGTCAGTGCCATGCCGAGGGTGGTTATCACTGCGGTTATCAGGCCTGCACGGTAGAGCAGATCTTTAGTTTTCAGATTGCCAATGGTGGCGGCCAGCAGAGCGCCACACATGTAACCGATATAGTTAATAGTCGCCAGATATCCACCGGCCAGATCGCTCAAACCGGCTTCTGCCTGCATCGCGGGCAGCAGGGTGGTATAACAGAAACGGGCGATACCAATGGTGAGAATCAGCCCCAGCAGACCCGAGCCCAGTACTTTAAGATGTTGTTTATTATTGGAAGCTTGCATAGAACGCTGACCATCTTTCTGTTTTTTTATAAGCGTATATATTAATATTATTCGTTACAAACGAATAATTAAGAACAATTAGTTCTTAAATAGAGAATAGTTAGCCCGTTTACAGGTTGTCCGTAAACGAGATTTGTGGAGGTCATCTTGGAACTGATCGCACTGAAAACCTTTGAAAAGGTCGCGAAAGAGGGCGGTATTCTGGCGGCTGCAAAGCAGTTGAATACGGTGCAGTCGAATGTCACCACGCGGATTCAGCGGTTGGAAGAGGAGTTAGGCAGCAAGCTCTTCTTCCGCAAAGGTAGAGGACTGGAATTAACCCGTCCCGGTGTGATTTTGCTGGAATATACGGAGCAGATTCTGCAATTGGAACGGCAGGCGGGCGTGGCTGTCAGGCTGGCGGAGAAAGGTGCTGCGGAGATCAAGATAGGTGCGATGGAAACGTTTACGGCAACCCATCTGCCACCGTTGCTGGGTGCATTGAGAGAGAGCAGTCCAAAACTTAAACCGCAGGTCACGGCGGCAACGACAGCGGAGTTGCTCAGGGCAGTACTGGAGCATCATATTGACTGTGCCTTTGTGGCGGGGCCGATAGATCATCCTGATCTGGTGGTTATTGATGTCATGGTTCAGGAACTGGTATTAGTTAAATCTGGCAGTGTTAGCGCGGCGGATAACCTGGTGCTGTTCCGGGAAGGCTGTGTCTATCGGCAAAAAGCGCTGCAATGGTCACGCAACTATCAGAATAACCGTTATGGGCTGAGCGAACTGGGCACACTGGAGGGCATTCTCGGTTGTGTGGCTCAGGGGCTGGGGGTGACGCTGATGCCCCGCAATGTGGTCGAGCTGTCGATCTATCGTGATAACCTGGAGTTTGAACCTCTGCCCGATGATGTTTCTATCGTGCCAACTCAGTTTATTCGCCATCGCAGCACGCCCCGGTTGCAGGTGATTGAGTCGTTGTTTGATTCTCTGCGATGGTTACCGGAGCAGGCGGTCAATCAGAGTTGATTGGCTTTGCGGTAATTGCCCTGATAATCAAAGATACGCTCCTGCACCCGCCAGAACTGTCCGGACTTGCGCGCGACAACGAAGTCCGGCGCGGTAAACAGTTGCGCTACGGCCAGTACTTCGTCGACAGAGTTGAACTGTCGCGGTTGCAGACTCTGATCAAAGCGACGTCCGAACAGATCATTAAAGCGTTTTCTTGGCTTACTCTGTTGCAGATTAAACAGTTCGCTCAGCTCTTCCCCCTGTTCATCATGGTAGATCACCCTGAGATTACCACGGGTTTCACTCAGCGAGATGCCAGCACAGCGGATAACCCGCGCATCTTTTAATTTAAGGGCCGCTTTGAGCTGATCATCCGGATCGATGATGGCGTGGCCACACTGATGACAATGGCGGGCGGCAATATCGTTTTCTGCATTGCACCGGGGGCACTCTTTAAAGCGGAAACGATAGTCGCACTGCTGCTTTTTATCCCGGCCGTCCACCGTATCAACCTCAACCGTACCCTGGCAGCGCCGGCCAAAGTGTTCGAGAATATTGCCCTCTTCGTCAGTCTTGCCCCAGAAAATGTTGGCAAAGTCACACACCGGACAGAACACTTGCACCGGTACACTGCTGCTGTCGGGTTTTGGTTGCCCCACTTCCGGGGCAAACAGATCAAAGCCATTCCCGGCGTAGTCCATCACCAGACAGTCGCTTTTTCCCGGTGCCAACCTGAGCCCCCGGCCGACAATTTGCTGGAACAGTGAAACTGACTGGGTGGGCCGCAGAATGGCAATAAAGTCTACATGAGGAGCGTCAAAACCGGTGGTCAGTACGGCCACATTGACCAGATATTTGATCTGTTTCGCTTTAAAGCGGCTGATCAGCTCATCCCGCTCAGCAAGTGCGGTGGCACCGGTGATCAGAGCGGTTTGTCCTTCGGGAAGGTAACCGTTGATCTCATGGGCATGTTGGACGGTTGCAGCAAATACCATGACGCCCTGGCGCTCTGTTGCCAGCTGGATAATCTGTTCGCAGATCGCCCGGGTCACGCGGGGATGACTCACCAGTAGCTGGTTCACCTCGGCTTCTGCATAGTTCCCCGACTTATTCGCATTTAACGCAGAGAAGTCATATTGTGCGATGGGTGCATCAACCATCTTCGGAGGTGTCAGAAAGCCGCGTTTGATCATGTATTGCAATGGCAGTTCATAAATACAGTGTTCAAATGGCTTAGGTTCACTGCTGCGGCAAAAGCCCCGATAGTGATAACGATAGATCCAGCCCATCCCCATGCGGTAGGGGGTTGCCGTTAATCCGAGTAGTTTCAGCTGAGGATTGAATCTTCTCAGCTGGCTGAAAATCTGTTGATACTGGCTGTTTTCACTATCGCTGATCCGGTGGCATTCGTCGATGATGACCAGAGAGTGTTCTGTGGCAAAGTCCTGAAGATTGCGGGCGACTGACTGCACGCTGGCGAAGGTGACCTGATGATGACTCTGTTTTTGTTTCAGGCCAGCGGCATAGATGCCACCTTCCAGACCATAGCTGAGGTATTTGCTGTGATTCTGTTCAACCAGTTCTTTTACATGCGCCAGCACCAGAATTTTACGCCGGGCCAAACGGGCCAGTTCTGCTATCACCAGACTTTTTCCAGCGCCCGTGGGCAGTACGATGACGGCGGGTTCATCGCTGCTGCGAAAATGGCTGAGGGTTGCCTCAACCGCATCACGCTGATAATCACGCAGCTGAAAACTACCCGGCATAGCGGTTGCCGGGTTTAGGATGAGATATAGCCAATGCTTTAGCCATGTATGCTGATGATTGATAGGGTAGCGGCATACGACTATTTTAGCGTGGAACGCGCTGATTTAAACGGGCTTTTTTCTTCATAGTATGAGATATTCCTGCCAACAGAAGAGGGTGCGCTCAGCATTTTTTCGATGCGTGAGTAAATTGCGTCTATTCTGAGATAACTATTCAAACATGCAGTGTCTATGACAAAAGAGGAAATGGAAATGGATCTATCGTTTTTCGATATTTATGTCTTGCCCTGGGCGATTAATATCGTGATGGCAGCGGCGATTTTTATAGTCGGTCGAATGGTTGCCAAAATTCTGGTTAATCTGCTGGGTAAAGCACTTCGTAAAGGTAAAATGGAAGAGATTCTGGTTAATTTTATCTCCTCCATCGCCAATATTTTGCTGTTGCTGGTTATCATTGTTGCGTCGCTCGACCAACTGGGTGTCGATACTACATCCCTGATAGCGCTGGTTGGTGCGGCTGGTCTGGCTGTTGGTCTTGCATTGCAGGGGTCTTTGCAGAACTTTGCTGCCGGGGTCATGCTGATCGTATTCCGCCCGTTTAAAGAGGGCGACTTTATTGAAGCGGCGGGTGTTGCCGGTGTTGTAGAGCACATCAGTATTTTCAATACGATTATGCGTACCGGCGATAACAAAGAAGTTATTGTACCGAACGGTAATATTTATAGTGGCGTTATTACCAACTACTCTGCCCGTGACACCCGTCGTGTGGATATGGTGTTCGGTATCGGTTATGACGATGATCTGAAAAAAGCCAAAGCCTTACTGGAAGAGATTGTCACCAGTGATGAACGTGTACTGCAAGACCCTGCACCCGTCATTGCCGTCTCTGAACTGGGTGATAGCAGCGTTAATTTCGTGGTTCGTCCCTGGGTTAAGTCCGGCGACTTCTGGGCAGTTAAGTTTGATACCACTGAAAAGGTGAAACTGCGTTTTGATGAGGAAGGGATCTCCATTCCGTTCCCGCAGATGGATGTTCATCAGTACCAGCACGAAGTGAAGTAATCCGGTGCTTATTGAAACAGCCGCTTAAGCGGCTGTTTTTTTATCTACTCTTTTATCGTATCTTTCCTGACAGCTGTTTCAGGATGGTCACCGGGTTCTGTTTCCGGCGGCTTTTCAATCAGAAGACCACTTTGAATCTGTAGTTTCAGTGCTTCATTTTCCTGACGTATCTTCTGGCTTTCAAGGCGATAGCGGAAGATTTCCTGGTAACGATGCTCCAGTCTGCTTTCCAGATCTGCAATCTGTTTGTTCAGCATCCTGATTGTCTGATCATGTTTTTTGATCTTATTTTGCAGGTTGTTGATCAGGCCGTAACTTTGCGCCCCTGAGTCATGTTCGTTAAGCGCTTCCCCAGGCAGACGTTGCTGATTCAGTTCTACCACCAGATGACTGTAGAGTGCTTTAAGATCGGCGGTTTCACGGCTGTTATAACGAATACTGCTTTCCATCGCTTTATGTGCGCTGGCGGAGCCGATTGAACCAGACAGTATATGTTCCAGCATGCGGTGAAATTCCAGCAGCTCGATAATGGCGATGTGGCTTTTACCCGTGACCTGCAAGTCTTCAGTAATCTGCAGCAGGGCTGCTTTGGTTTTATCTTTGCTCAGATAACCTGCTAACAGTGTCTGGGCTTCATTCAGTTTTTCATCCAGCGGAATGTAGCGGTCCAGCCCGGTGGGGCGTGCTTTTTGAGTGGCTGCAGGTTTCATTGCAGAGAGAAACTCAGTGGACAGATTACGTTCGGCTTTGTGCGGGCTGTATAGCAATGAGCCCACTATATAAAAGCTGATATTCAGCAATAAGGTCCAGAATACGCTATGGGGAATTGAACCGATATCGTCGAAACCGAACAGGGCCTCAGGACGCAGCAGGGAAAAGCCGAATAACCCCTCGTCCATAATGGTTGCGGGCATCCAGCCATTACTGATAAAAGCGGGGATCATCAGGGTGTAAGTCCACATCAGAAAACCCGCGATCAGCCCGGCCAGAGCACCGGCACTGTTACCCTTGTTCCAGAATAACCCACCCAATAGTGCTGGCGTAAACTGTAACACTGCCACAAATGAGATCAGCCCGATCGCCACCAGTATATAGGAATCACTAAACTCGATGGCAATGCCATAGCTGCCGAGCAAAATAAGGGAGGCCAGTAGCCAGCGGATCTGCAGTAGAAAGGGCTTTACGCGCCGACAGGCAGGTACTCTTTCTAATACCGGCAGGATCAGGTGGTTCGATGCCATCGTCGAGAGGGTCATGGTGGTGACAATGATCATGCCGGTAGCGGCAGAAAAACCACCGATAAAGGCCAGCAGCGTCAGCGCGTTATTGCCCGCCTGCTGCGGCAGTAGCAAAACATAGAAATCGGCGGATTCCTGTGGCAGCCCCATCAGCAGGCCGCCGGCCGCAATCGGCACTACAAACAGGTTAATGAGAATCATATAGAGCGGCAGCATCCAGATGGCTGTCTTTATGTGCTTATGATCCGCATTTTCGACTACCGCAACATGAAACATACGTGGCAGGTTCTGAATGGCAGCAAAGCTAAGAACAATCAGGGTCAGCCACATAACGCCTGAGTTTGCGGTGCCACTTACCTGAATCACCCGCTCGAACCCCTGATCGAACAGACGTTCGGTAATATCATCGAAACCATTAAACAGACCGAAGCTGACGAACAGACCAACGGTCATAAAGGCGACCAGTTTGACCAGGCATTCGACGGCCAGTGCGGTCATCATGCCCTGATGTCGCTCGGTGGGGTCCAGGCGACGCATGCCAAACATGATAGTAAAGGCGATCATAAACAGGGTGATCAGTAAGCCCGAGAGGCCCCAGCCCATAGCTGAACTTTCATGATCAGTAATCAGCTGGAATGAGCCCACTACCGCTTTTAGCTGCAAGGCGATATAGGGGAGAACGCCCAGCAGTGCCATGAGAGTGACAATGGCTGCAATGCTTTCAGAGCGGTTATAGCGGGTAGAGATAAAGTCAGCGATGCTGGTAATGCGGAACACCTCTTTGGCAAAGACCATGCGCCGCAGGGTAATCCACCAGAAGGCAATGCCGAGAATCGCTCCGAGATAGACGCCGAGAAACTGCAGCCCCGAGTTGGCGGCAAAGCCTACACTGCCATAAAATGTCCAGGAGGTATGATACACCGCCAGTGAAAGTCCGTAGATCCACGGAGAGCTGAAGCCTTTGCCCCGCGTTGCAATCCGCCGTTCAACTAATTGTGCGATACCGAACAGTACCGCCATATATAAGGTAATGGTGAGAATAACAGTGAGCGTGCTAAACATCCTGATCCTTACTCTAACAGCTTTGTTTATAAATCAGATAGTTAAGCTATAGCTGGCTTAGCAGCTCAGGTCAATTAAAGGTTACCCAAAAACTCATTCAGGGGGCGTGGCCGGGTGATCAGGGCCATGTTTGTGCTCACTGCAGCAGGCCGGAGGCACCGGGTCATAGCCACCCGGATGGCCGGGATGACATTTGCCCAGGCGTTTAATACCCAGCCAGAGACCTTTGATGACGCCGTGGGTTTCGATCGCTTCAACCATATAGGATGAACAGGTTGGGTAGAAACGACACCTCGGCCCCAGAAATGGGCTGATCAGGTATTGATAGGTGCGAATGAGAAAAATAAAGCAGCGTCGTAATATCATCCTGCAAGTGTAGCGCTGTAATGAAGGCTGAGACAAGAAAAAGCCGCACACTGGTGCGGCCTTTTCGGATACCGTTAATCCATCAGAGGTGCTCTTCGGCATACTCCGCCAGTCTGGAGCGGAAGATCCCTTCTAAATGAACCGTTGATGAGCCTTCAAATCCTTTAAAGCGCTCAACCACATAGGTCAGACCCGAGGTCAGTGCGGTAAGATAGTTGGAGTCGATCTGGGCAAGGTTACCCAGGCAGATCATCTTGCTGTCCTTGCCGCAACGGGTGAGGATTGTTTTCAGTTGCTGAGGCGTCAGGTTCTGAGCTTCATCGATGAGTACCACTGCATTTTGAATACTGCGTCCACGTATAAAGTTAAGTGATTTAAACTGGATATTGGCCTTTTCTATGGCATATTTGACGCTGCTTTGGGGACGTTCATCACCCTCGTGCATCGCTTCCAGGTTATCGTGGATAGAACTGAGCCAGGGGGTCATCTTCTCCTCTTCGGTACCGGGCAGGAAACCGATATCTTCAGCCACAGGAGGGGTTGAACGGGTAACAATGATCTTGTTAAAGCGTCCCTCTTCAATGACCATCTCCAGCGCACAGGCCAGTGCAATCAGGGTTTTACCGGAACCCGCTGCGCCATTCAGCAGGCACAGGTCGATATCTGGGTCCTGAATAGACTGCATGGCAAACGCCTGATAGATATTGATGGGGTGAATGCCCCAGCACTCCTGCTGCATCAGCTTTTCGTAACCGAGATCTTTCAGGATGATCTCTTCATGGTTAACCGATACAACCCGTGCGGCAAAGTCTTTGGAATCATCATAGATATACTGACAGGGATAAGTATCCGGCAGCAGATCCGGGCTGATTTTATGGTAGGTGGCAGCGCCTTCCTGATAGCTTTTTACCTTGTCGACCTTTTCCCAGAAATTGCCTTCAATATGGAAATGTCCTGAGGGCAGCAGATCAAGGTCGGACACCAGCTGGTCTTTACGATAATCCTCTACTTTTTGCAGACCTGCGCCCATGGCTTTAAGGCGCATGTTGATATCTTTAGTAACAAGAATAATATCCCGATGAGGGTCGCTGCCCTGCAGGTGCAGCGCGCAGTTGATGATGTGATTATCATTATTCTTGTTATCAGGGAGAAAGCCCTGGCGGGTAGTGAGTTCGTGATCGGGGAAGATACTCAGTTTACCCAGACGGGTGTTATCGTCGGTTCCTGGAACCCTGATCTGTACCCCTTTGAGAATCTGGGATGGGGTGGCCGTGCTGAGAATATTATCAATGGTGCGAATGACATGCCGGGCTTCCTGAGCGACACTTTGTTTGCGGTCTTTGATGCTGTCCAGTTCTTCCAGAACGGTCATTGGTATAGCAATATCCTGCTCTTTAAATTCATAAAGGCAGTTTGGATCATGCAGTAAAACGTTGGTATCAAGGATATAGAGCTTATCTGCACTCATGCGGGTTTCCTTATCGAGCCGACTCATATATTGACACAGTAACCGTAAAAAATTCCGGCCTGTATAGTTAGTTAAGCAGAAGTTGGCGTAGGATTAAACCCATGTGTCACCATTTTTAAGGAGTAGATTTGTGCAGTATCAGAATATTGTGATTCTCACCGGTGCAGGAATATCGGCTGAATCAGGAATTAAGACATTCCGGGCTGCGGATGGTTTGTGGGAAAATCACCGGATTGAAGATGTCGCGACGCCGGAAGCCTTTGCCCGTGACCCTGAATTAGTGCACCAGTTCTATAACCAGCGGCGGGAGCAGTTGCTGCTGCCGGATATTCGTCCGAACCCGGCGCATCTGGCGCTGGCCAGGCTGGAGCAGGCTTTCACCGGGCAGCAACTGCTGCTGGTCACCCAGAATATCGATAACTTGCACGAGCGTGCGGGCAGTAAAAATCTGATCCATATGCATGGTGAACTGTTGAATTTGCGCTGTACTACGACCGGCCAGGTGTTTGTCAATCATAAGGCGGTGGGGCCCGATGCCCGTTGTGATTGCTGTGATCATGTGGGAACCCTCCGGCCCGATATTGTCTGGTTTGGCGAGATGCCGTTGCAGATGGAACTGATCTATGACGCGCTGGAACGTTGTGATCTGTTTATCTCTATTGGTACATCGGGTCATGTGTATCCGGCTGCGGGATTTGTGGAGGTGGCAAACAGTGTTGGTGCAGAAACCGTTGAGATTAACCTTGAACCTTCAAAAAAGCAGTCGGCATTTGAACGTCATATTTATGGCCCGGCAAGTCAGGAAGTCCCTCTGTTTGTTGATAGTTTAATCAATAGTTAATTCTTTTTTATCAACGGGTTAATAGCGTAGTGGTGAGAGTTTCACTATATTGTAACCTGAGCTTTGTATTTTTCAGACGGGTCATATGATTTACCCTACGGCTCGCAGAGCCCTGTGTACAGCTGGAAACCGTTTCTGCGCTGGGGTGTTTATTAGAGGGGCAAGACCATGATGACAGAACAATTTGTAAGCGCGAATATCACGCCAGTCGATAGTCTGGATACGCTGTCGCCGTACGAGGTGGCTAAACTTCAGGACCGTAATGAAGCGGGGCTGTATCCACTTTTTCGACAGTGTGCATTAGCGGTGCTGAACTGTGGCAGTGAAGTCGATAGTACAAAACAGGTGCTGGACAAACATAAGAATTTTGATATCAGGGTCAGTCAGAAACACCGGGGTGTGCAGCTGGAGCTGATCAATGCACCGGCCAGTGCATTTGTCGATGGTGAGATTATTCAGGGTATTCGTGAACATCTGTTTTCCGTGTTACGCGACCTGCTCTATGTTGGCGATGAACTGGATCAGTGCTGTGACGGTTTGCTGGAAGGCGAGCAGATAACGAATATGGTGTTCCATATTTTGCGTCACGCCAACGCCATTGAGCCACATGTAAAGCCTAATCTGGTGGTGTGCTGGGGTGGTCATTCCATCAGCCGCGAAGAGTATATCTACACCAAACAGGTGGGTTATGAGCTTGGCTTACGTGGCATGAGCGTCTGTACCGGCTGTGGTCCGGGGGCAATGAAAGGCCCGATGAAAGGCGCTACTATCGCCCATTCAAAACAGCGCATCAGCGACGCCCGCTATGTGGGTATCTCAGAACCGGGCATCATTGCCGCAGAATCGCCTAATCCTATTGTCAACGAACTGATCATCATGCCAGATATTGAAAAGCGCCTGGAAGCGTTTGTTCGTCTTGGTCATGGCATCATCGTCTTTCCCGGGGGCGCGGGGACGGCCGAAGAGATTCTCTATATGCTGGGGATTCTCTTGCATGAACGCAACAGCACCTGTCCGTTTCCACTGATCTTCACCGGCCCTGCGGGGAGTGAAGCCTATTTTGAAACGGTGGACCGGTTTATCCGTTCTACTTTGGGAGATCGCGCCGCCTCTCTCTATAACATTGTGGTGGGCGACCCTTATGAAGTTGCCGTGAATATGAAGGCGGGACTTGAACGGGTGACGATTTACCGCAAAGCGACTGGTGAATCGTTCCACTATAACTGGCAGCTCTACATTCCCCCGGAGTTTCAGCAACCATTTGAACCCACCCATGAAAACATGGCTGGTCTGAACCTGACACACGATCAGCCAGACTATCTGTTAGCGGCTACCCTGCGAAAAGCGCTCTCGGGGATTGTCGCGGGTAATGTGAAAGCGCCGGGTATTCGTGCGATTGAAGAGTTTGGGCCTTTTGAACTGAGCGGCGAGCCGGACCTGGTCAATGAGCTGGATGTGTTACTGGCATCCTTTGTACAGCAGCGGCGCATGAAAATTGACTATGAGGAGTATTCTCCCTGTTATCGTCTTGTTGAGGATGAAATTGCCTGACGTCAGCGTAGATTCAGCGAGTCATGGTTGTCAGCGCGTCAGCAAGCACGGCGCTAAGCAGAATTAACAAGAGCGGCAGATCAGTTGCTGGGTAAAATGGGCCAGATAGTGGGGGCCACCGACCCAGGGGGCGGTACCTGACAGTCCTGCGGAAGCTATTCTCGGCTGACCGTCAAAGCTGTCATTGAGATGGCGTCTCTTGTTGATATTACAGGGACGTAGTAGCTGGCAGAGCGCGTCAATCATCTGCTTATCAGTGGAGTTAATCGTCAGCGATAAGCCATGTTCGATACGATTGATCTCTTCTGCAATCCGGTCAGTATTCCCTTTCTGATAACGAATGATATGCAGGACAGGGCCAAAATGTTCATCACTCAGTTCATCGATGGAGTGCAGACGAATCAGCGTAGGGGCCACAAAATAGCCGCTATCATGCTGGTTGCTCAGATCCGCTTCGAATAGCAACCGGCCATGGGCTCTGCAGTGTTCTATATGGCCATGCAGGGCCTGAAGGGCATGATTATCGATTATCGGTCCCAGATCGGTGTCCGGCTCGCTCGGGTCACCCGTCTTCAGTGTATGGATAGCTTCAATCAGCATCGTTTCGACCTGATCGGCGATAGCGTTTTCCAGATAAAGCACGCGTAGCGCGGCGCACCGTTGTCCGGCGCTATTGAAGGCGGATTTAATAACGTCTCTGACAATCTGCTCAGGTGACAGGCTGCTGTCAGTAAGCATGATGCTTAAGCCTCCGATAGACGTCATAAAGGGCACCGCTGGGTTACTTTCCCGCTGAGCAAGTTGACGGGCGATAGCGTTTGCACTGGCATTTGATCCGCTAAAAGCGATACCGCCGAGACGAAAGTCCTTGATCAGCTGTGTATTAATATTTTCACTGTTGCCGGGTAGCAGGGCGAGGGCGTCTTTGGCGACTCCCGCCTCTAATAACAGCTCAGCGGCCCGGTAGGCGATCAGTGGTGTCGTGTTGGCGGGTTTGGCGATCACTACATTACCGGCTAACAGTGCAGCGACTACCTGACCTGTCCAGATTGCCAGCGGGTAGTTCCAGGGGCTGATACAGACAAATATTCCCCGGCCCTGGTGAGTAAGGGTTTCTGTTTCACCGGCCAGAGAGACGATCGGTTGCGGGGTTAACTGACTGACCGCCTGCGCAGTATAGCGATGGCACAGCTCAATGGTCTCGCGGATTTCACTGAGAGCATCATTAACGGTTTTACCCGCTTCGCGAATGCAGAGCGCGATCAGTTCATCGCGGTGCTGTTCTAGCAAGCCGATAAAGCGCTTGATTATCTGCGCCCGTTCGGACACTGGTCGTCTGTTCCAGCGGATAAACCCGGTCCGGGCGACAGTGTAAGCTTCGCGCACATCATCAATGGTGCTGCTGAACATCTCCCCGGTTTGCAGCTTAAGGTCATGGGGGGAGGTGGTGTTTACAGCGCTAGCTGAGTAGACAGGCTCACCATTAATCAGCGGCGCAGCCAGCCATTGTTTATCCCTGAACGCCGACAGCTTATCGAGAAAACGCTGGCGATGCTGTTGCGAATCCAGAAGAACAGCACTTGAATGCTTGCCGTTGAGAGCGGCGGGCATGAGATGGCGGCTGATAATATTATCTTTTAGCCAGCGTGACAGATAGTCGCGCAGTTGACGCTGATCCCCCAGGGGCGCGTATAGCCGTTGCTTAACCGGGCTGCCACGCAGTGACAGTCTGTTGTGTATTGCTTTCTCAGAACCCTGTTGTCTTTGCAGCTCAACAGGTTTCAGACTCTGACCGGCGATATGCAGAACATGTGCAAGCGTTTTTTGGTTATGAGTGGCAAAACGGGGTATCAGAAGCGGGCAATGGTCACTCAACAGATAACGGGCGCACAGCAGGTATGATAGTTCTGTCGTCTTCTCTTGTGTATATACCGGATAGTCGGGCAGTTCTTTCACGGCCGCTTGTGTTATCTCGCGGTTTAAGTAGCCGCCTTTGACCAGCCTGACAGGGATAGACGTTTGCTGCTTTTCAGCCATAAAGTTTAGCCAGCCGAGAATCGGTATTGCTCGTTTCGAATAAGCCTGAAGGGTGATTCCCAGCCCTCCCCATCCCTGACACAGATCGCTGCACAACAGATTATCAAGGACGTGTAAAACCAGCTCCTGTTGATTCGATTCTTCTGCCTCGATCATTAGCTGAACGTTTTCGGATCGGGCAATGATTAGCAGATGCTGCATCCTCTGGGTGAGAGCGGTAATCACACTGGACGACTTCAGCGGCTCCAGACGTGGATGCAGAGCTGACAGTTTGAGTGATAAAGAGGGGATTGGGCGTTTCTCGTTACGCTGTGCTGCAATTGCGGTTATCGCGTCGAGACAGTGGTTGTAGTATTGCCGGGCGGCTTCTGCGGAAACCGCATTCTCGCCTAAAATAGTGAAGTCGCAGGTTAGTTTGTCAGGCAGATTGTTAAGTTTTTGCAGGCCCTGATGGATGTCAGAACTATAGATTATCTGCTCCCTGAGTGCGTCTGTTATCTGGAGCAGAATATCACTGATGATGTCAGAGTCGGTCCGTTTAACCAATTCACGAAATATCCCTGCGGCATCTGTGTCAATGGTTATGCGTTTAGTGCTGATCCCCTGTTGCCAGAAATGAGTTTGGTGAATATCGGCAAGATGATGAGCAAAATAGATGTGCCAGTGAGTTGCATTTAATCGGCTATCGATCAGATCACCAATACTCTGTTGATCAGGCAGGTGTAGAAGGTGTTCGGCAAGTGACAGCAGAACCCGCTGCTCCTCTTCATTTATTCCCGGGTCTGATTGAGTGTCTTTCCCGCGAATTTTTTCATTATCAATAGCAAAGGCTGTTTCAAACAGATCGTGCACAGTGTTGCTGTCTTGATCGTCTGTCTGTACAGGTGGCTGCTGACAATGCTGTGCATATAGCTCAGTCAGCTGTCGGGTCAGGGCCTTTTCATCTACACAGTGATAGGCAGAGATATTATTCCACAGCTGCACAGCACTCCATGTCACCTGCTGATCTGAAAAATATAGGGAGAGAGGGAACATAAGTGTTCTGCTGTTAGTGAACTTAATGGCGCTGAACCTTAACGCTGAGCCTTAAACTGGCACAGACTTGATCGGGTACAGCTATAATTTGCTTACGACTATGACGAACAATCGTAACTGAGGATCAGGGTCACTATCAATTCCCTGACAGGCTTTTAAGCAGGGCTTGCAACAGACAGGTTGATGGCTAACAGGATGTGGTGCGATAAAGTAAAAAGCCCGCTGGTTATCAGCCGCGGGCTTTTTTCACGGATGGCGAGTATCAGACCCGTTCAAACAGGGCTGCAATGCCTTGCCCGCCGCCGATACACATGGTGACAACCGCATAGCGTCCACCACTGCGTTGTAGTTCGTACAGCGCTTTTACCGTAATGATGGCACCGGTCGCACCGATAGGGTGACCCAGCGAGATACCACTACCGTTGATGTTGACTTTTTCCAGCGGCAGTTCGAGGTCGCGGCAGACGGCCAGGGCCTGAGCAGCGAATGCTTCGTTAACTTCCCAGACATCGATATCCGCAGTACTCAGTTCGTTATCGGCCAGCAGTTTACGAACAGCAGGCACAGGACCGATACCCATATATTTCGGCTCGACACCGGCGAAACTGTAGCCAACCAACCGGGCCATTGGCTTCAGACCTTTAGCTTCAGCGGTCTCTGCGGCCATCAGGGTAACGGCTGCAGCGGCATCGTTAAGACCGGAGGCGTTGCCTGCGGTAACGCTGCCATCTCGCTTGAACGCCGGGCGCAGTTTAGCCATATCATCGATAGTGCAGCCATAACGCAGATGTTCATCCGTATCAAACAGGGTCACACCTTTACGTGACTTCAGTTCGATCGGAACAATCTGTTCTTTGAAGCGTCCTTCGGTAATTGCGCGTTCAGCATTATTGTGGCTCAGAACCGCCAGTGCATCCTGATCTTCACGGCTGATCTGCCACTTTTCAGCGATATTTTCAGCGGTAATACCCATATGGGTGTTATCAAACGGGCAGGTCAGGGCACCAACCATTGCATCAACAATTGCGGCGTCGCCCATCCGCTGGCCAAAGCGGGCCGTTGGCATCCAGTACTGTGACTGGCTCATCACCTCTGCTCCGCCAGCAACGGCAGCGTCACAAACCCCCAGTTCGATCTGTTGAGTGGCCGAGATAATTGCCTGCAGGCCACTACCGCACAAGCGGTTCATGGTGACGGCGGGCGTTTCAACTGGCAGGCCGCCGTTAATAGCGGCAACCCGTCCAAGATACATATCACGGCGTTCGGTGTGAATCACATTACCAAACACACTGTGTCCAAAATCTTCAGGGGCTGCACCGGAGCGGGCGACCGCTTCACTGACGCAGGTGCTGGCCAGGTCGCAGGGTGTCTGAGACTTGAGACTACCGCCAAAACCACCGATTGCCGTACGAACACCGCTCAGTACTACTACTTCTCTTTTGCTCATCTTTGAGTCCTATATATTAGCTGTTTGTATTTATTGTTATAGTTTGAAATGTAGTGCAGTCAGGAAAGATAACTTAGCACTGGTTTGACTGAAAGGCTCTAGCTAATTAGTGAAACATTTATAACAAAATCACTTTTTTATTCATTAACCGGGAACCACCAATGCAACTGTTGTTTGATATCGTCATACCTGTTTTTATCCTTATGGTGTTGGGCTGGGGGTGTCGTCGTACGGGCTTATTTAATGAATCCAGCGCTATGGCACTTAACCGTTATGTTTACTATATAGCGGTTCCTGCGCTGATGTTTACCTCGACAGCGTCTGTTGATATTGAGTCGGTGTTGCAATGGGATTTTATTGCCGTCTATCTGGGCGGGTCGGTTGTTACTATCGCCATAGGGTTTCTTGGCTGGCGAAAAATGCAGTTGAGCTCGCCGCTGGACTGGACGGTGGTCGCACTTAATTCCGCCTGGGCTAACACTGTCTACATGGGCGTTCCTATCTTCTATTTTATCTTTGGCGATCAGGGGACTCTGCCGGTTATTATCGCCACACTCTCCAGTAATCTCGTTTTCATTCTGGTTTTAGCCCTGATGTCGGAGCTACAGAACAGCAACGGCTCCGTTGTTGGCACCTTGAAAACCCTGCTATTTCAGACGCTGTTAAAAAACCCGGTGGTGATGTCTCCATTGCTGGGAATGTTGGTGTCGATCAGCGGTATTACCCTGCCGACGATGATACTCACACCGATGCAGATGCTGGCGCCTTCAGCTGCGCCGGTAGCTTTGTTTGCACTGGGTATCTCATTGTGTGGACTGGAAGTGAAAGGCGGCAGTTTCGAGCTGGCCTGGGTGTCACTGGTTAAACTGGTGGTACACCCTCTGGTGACATTCGGGCTGGCAGTGATGTTTGCGCTGGAACCCTTCTGGGGTGCCAGTGCTGTCGTTCTGGCAGCACTGCCTACCGGGGCGATGGTGTTTGTGCTGGCGCAGCAATATAACAGCCGGGTGACGCTGACATCCGCAACGATTATGGTTACAACCTTATTATCCCTGATTACCCTGGCGGTGCTGTTGCCGTTGATGAAGCAATGGGGCGGCTAGACTTATGGAGAGCACGATGAAATGTCATAAAGTGGATTACGAAATTATTGGCAATTCGATGCCGATGCTGGAAGTAGAGCTTGACCCGGGTGAAACTGTCATCGCCGAAGCGGGTTCCATGAACTACATGGAAGAAGATATCGGTTTTGAAACTAAAATGGGTGATGGTGCCGACCCCGAGCAGGGGATGTTTTCAAAACTATTCTCTGCGGGTAAACGGATGATTACCGGTGAATCACTGTTCATGACCCATTTCTCTAATAACGGTGCCCGAAAACGTAAAGTCGCTTTTGCTGCACCTTATCCCGGCATGGTGGTACCGATCGATATGTCACAAACTGGAGAACGGCTTTACTGTCAGAAAGATGCTTTTCTCTGTGCGGCACTGGGCACCCGCTTGTCAGTTGCTTTTTCCCGTAAGCTGGGCGCCGGTTTTTTTGGTGGCGAAGGCTTTATTTTGCAGAAGCTTGAGGGTGATGGTATGGCCTTTATTCAGGCCGGAGGAACGATCGTCAGAAAAGAGCTGAACGATGAGACGCTGCGAATTGATACCGGCTGTCTGGTTGGCTTTAGTGAAGGTGTTGAGTATGACATTGAGATGGTGAAAGGACTCAAGTCGATGCTTCTGGGAGGTGAAGGTCTGTGGTTGGCAACTCTCAGGGGGACCGGCAGTGTGTGGATTCAGAGTTTGCCGTTCTCGCGCTTTGCGGACCGCATTATTGCTGCAGCTCCCGCTACTGGTGGAGATCAAAAAGGGGAAAGCTAAATCCCGCTGCGGCAATGGTTGAGCACTGACATAAAATGGTGTGTTTTTGATGTCGTTTTTATGACTTTTTGCCGCAATGAAGGTATATTTGCGCGTTATTTCTTATCGTGTCTGTTGGTTTATTAACGATGCTGCGCAAAAAGCTGCTTATTACATTAACCACTGCTCAGGGATCGCGGCAGTATACCTTGGGGCAGTTGGCCAGATATCTGCTTGCTTTGTTTTTGTTGATGTCGGTTTGCAGCTTCTTTATTTCTAATCTGTTATTGGTAAAAACCACTGACGAGCTTGATAATCTGGAACAGGGAATCGACTCGCTTGCCAGTCAGTATGAAATGACACTGGGAACGACTGAGCTGCAGAAGGGGCAGCTTGACCAGCTCTCTTCCACCCTGAAGGACCTCAGGATTGAGCGTGATCAGTTGCAGGAAGAGAATCTGCGGATTGGCGAGCTGAATGAAACCCTGGACGCCAGTCTTTATGGTCTTGAAGACCTGTTGGGACTGCCGCCCTCTGAAGAGATGACGTCAGACCGGGCGGATGCGCTGACGGTGATGACCAACCAGCGCTTGTTTTTTCTGAGTGTTCTGCCGAATGGCGAACCGACCAAAGGGATCCGGATTACCGATGGTTTTGGTATGCGGATGCATCCGGTGCGTAACAAACGGGTTATGCATAATGGTATAGATTTTAAAGCAAATATTGGAACACCGGTTTATGCAACCGCCGATGGCGCGGTTGAATATGCAGGTCATCACAAATCCAGTGGATTTGGTAAGCTGGTCATATTGCAGCATGCCTTGGGTTTTAAGACGTATTATGCGCACCTGAGTGCAGTGAAAGTTAAAAGCGGCAGCTTTGTCAGCAAAGGGCAACTGATCGGCCTGAGCGGTAATTCCGGTATTTCCACCGGGCCTCACTTGCATTATGAAGTACGCTATCTTTTCAGACCGGTTGATCCAGCGCCATTTGTGGCCTGGAATATAAGTAATTTCGACTCACTGTTTACAGAAGTAAAAGGTATAAAATGGGCTTCTTTACAAAAAATGTACCCGTTAAATCAGGCGCTGCAAACGGCTCAGCAATAACCATTATTGCTGAAGGTAACAAGTTCAGCGGTGATATGAGCATCATTGGCCGGATGCATATTGATGGTACATTTGAAGGTAATATCTCCTCTCTTGATAATATCTCGATTGGTAAAAGCGGCCATGTGCATGGTGTGGTGAAAGCTAATCATATCACCGTGTGTGGTTTGCTTGAGGGAGAGGTCGTGTGCGACCAGCTGGAGATTGATCGAGGGGGAAAAGTCGTCGCCAGTGTTATCAGTAAAGTGATGGCTATTCATCCAGAGGGTAATTTTATTGGTGAACGGCGGATGAAAGAGACGGGTACGCGAGAGCATACACCTCAGATCGAATCGGGTATCGATGCGATCGATTCTTTGCCGGATAAAGTCACGATCAAAGCGGAAAAGGAATCTGCATAACTTATGTGTGAACTGCTGGGTATGAGTGCCAATGTTCCAACCGATATCTGCTTTAGCTTTAGCGGGCTGATGCAGCGCGGAGGTGAAACAGGGCCTCATAAAGATGGCTGGGGTATCGCTTTTTATATCGGAAAGGGCTTGCAGGTTTTCCATGATCCGGCGCCCAGTAGTCAGTCAGAAATAGCGCAGCTGATAAAAAAGCATCCGATTAAAAGTAAGACCGTTATCAGCCATATCCGTCAGGCAAATGTGGGGAGTATCTGCCTGGAAAATACTCACCCGTTTACCCGCGAACTCTGGGGTTATCACTGGACCTTTGCACACAATGGTCAGTTAGATCCCCGCCTGTTTGATCTGCCCCTGAACTATTACCACCCGGTCGGTACCACCGACAGTGAGTATGCGTTCTGCTGGTTGCTGGGGCAGGTGAGAGAACGTTTTCCTCAGCGGCCTGCTGATTTTTCTGAGGTGATTGAGCTTATCCATCATTGCTCCGACCAGTTAAGGGAGCTGGGTGTGTTTAATATGTTAATGACTGAGTCGGAATATCTGTTGGCATATTGCTCTACTAAATTGTCATGGATTACCCGGCGCGCACCTTTTGGTCGAGCCAGGCTAACCGACGAGGAGCTGACCGTCGATTTTTGCAAACAGACTACGCCCAACGATATAGTAACGGTGATCACCACTGAGCCGCTGACTAACAATGAACAATGGCGCAAGCTTCAGACCGGAGAGCTGATCGTTTTTCGTGAAGGTGTGCAGCAGCCCCTTAGCCGGTGCTTTGGTCACGCCTGATTTAAACCATCTTTTAAAGCTGATAATTCCACTTTGACTGCCACTATTAAGCAACTTTATGCCCGGTTGGATAACTGTCTGATTGCCGACCGTTTTTCCATACGGAAAAAAATCCAGTTATTGCAACGACGTCTGAAAGAACGAAAACCTGTTGATCGATTACAGGAAGACGTTGAAGCGTTGCTGCTGCGTTCTGAAGAGCGGGTCAGCAGACGGCAGTATAGTCAGCCGATTCACTATCCGGATCTGCCGGTCAGTGGCCGTCGGGAGGAAATTTCCAAAGCGATCTCTGAACATCAGGTGGTGGTCATTGCCGGTGAAACCGGGTCGGGTAAGACGACGCAGATACCGAAGATCTGTCTGGAGCTGGGGTTAGGGCGCGTCGGTCTGATCGGTCATACTCAGCCGCGCAGGCTGGCCGCCAGAACGGTTGCTAACCGTATAGCCGAAGAGTTACAAACCTCGTTGGGCAGTACCATCGGTTATCAGGTGAGATTCACCGAACAGGTGGCGGATAATACCATGGTCAAGCTAATGACCGATGGTATTCTTCTGGCTGAGACTCAGAATGATCGCTATCTTGAGCGCTATGAGGTGCTCATTATCGATGAAGCCCACGAGCGTAGTCTCAATATCGACTTTCTGTTGGGATATCTCCATCGTATTCTGCCTAAGCGGCCCGATCTGAAAGTTATCATTACCTCTGCGACCATAGATCTGGAACGATTTTCCAGACACTTCAATAATGCACCGGTCATTGAAGTTTCCGGCCGAACATTTCCGGTAGAGCTTCACTATCGTCCTTTAGATGAGATGGATGAGGATGGTGAGAAAAGTATTCCTGAAGGCATCGTCTGTGCAACCGAGGAACTGATCCGCCTGGAACGCAAGAAGGGCATTACCGGAGCCGGTGATATTCTGGTCTTTCTCAGCGGTGAGCGGGAGATCCGGGAAGCGGCGGAGTATTTGCGCAAAGCGTCCCAGCAGGGGCGTTTGAAGCATATCGAAGTGATGCCTCTTTATGCTCGCCTCAGCGTTGCTGAACAGAACAGAATTTTCTCCGCTTCACGTGGCGTTGGCCGCCGCATAGTTCTGTCCACTAACGTGGCGGAAACATCACTGACCGTTCCGGGTATTCGCTATGTTATTGATCCCGGCCTGGCACGGATCAGTCGTTATAGTTATCGCTCAAAGGTGCAGCGATTGCCGGTCGAGCCGGTTTCCCAGGCGAGTGCCAATCAGCGTAAAGGCCGCTGTGGCCGGGTGGCTGAAGGTATCTGTATCCGGCTCTATTCGGAAGAGGATTTTAACGCCCGTCCTGAATTTACCGATGCCGAGATTCGCCGTACGAATCTGGCGGCTGTTATTCTGCAGATGCTTAATTTGCGGCTTGGTGCGATTGATCAGTTCCCCTTTATCGATCCACCTGATTCCCGCTTTGTCAGTGATGGCTTTAATCTGCTGCAGGAGCTGGGGGCGGTTGATGATAAGCGCAACCTGACAAAGCTGGGACGGCAACTGAGCCGTTTACCCGTGGATCCTAAAATCGGCCGGATGTTACTGGCTGCAGTCGACAATAACTGTCTTTCAGAAATGATTGTGATTGCCAGTGCGCTGAGTGTGCAGGACCCGCGTGAACGTCCGATGGATAAACAACAGGCAGCGGATCAGAAACATCGTGAATATGCCGATGAAGAGTCGGACTTCGTCACCCTGGTGAATCTCTGGAATCTCTACGAAGAGCAGCGTCAGGAGTTGACCCAGAACCAACTAAGAAAATACTGCCAGAAACAGTTTCTTTCCTATATGCGGATGCGTGAGTGGCGTGATGTGCATCGCCAGCTGCATCTGATCTGCCGAAACCTTGACTATAAAGAGAACCCGCAGCCCGCAGGCTATGAGGCACTGCATAAATCGTTATTATCCGGTTTATTGGGCAACATGGGCTTTAAACAGGACAATAAAGAGTATCTGGGGGCACGTAATCGCCGCTTTAGTATCTTTCCTGGGTCGATGCTATATAAGAAAGCGCCAAAGTGGATTATGGCGGCCGAACTGGTCGAAACCAGTCGGCTGTATGCCCGCATGATCGCCCGTATCGATCCGCTCTGGGCTGAGTCTCTGGCTGGTCATCTGGTCAAGCGCAGCTATCTTGAGCCGCATTGGGAAAAGAAAAAAGCGCAGGTGGTCGCGCAGGAACAGGTGACACTGTATGGCTTGATTATCGTGCCGGGACGTGCGGTGCATTATGGCAGAGTGGACCCTGAAGCCAGCCAGCAAATATTTATCCGAAGTGCGTTAGTCGAAGGGCAGTTTTCCACCCGGGGCAAATTCTTCAGTCACAACCGAAACCTGCTCGATTCTATTGAAAACCTGGAAGCGAAGACCCGGCGGCGTGATCTGTTGGTGGATGAGGATACCCTGGCCGAATTCTATGCTTCCCGATTGGAGCAGTATAACGGCGCCCAGGCAGGTCACTGGGTTGTCAATGGTGCAGGCTTTGAACAGTGGCGTAAACAGGTTGAGCAACAGAATCCTCAGGTTCTCTTTATGCAGGAGGAGGACCTTCTGCAGCGCTCAGCAGATCATGTCACCCGGAGCAGTTATCCGGAGCAGCTACCCCTTAATGGCGCCAAGCTGAAGCTCAGTTATCACTTTGAACCTGGTGCAAAAGATGATGGTGTTACCTTAGAAACCCCGTTGGTGTTGCTGAATCAGATACCGGAAGAGCGTCTTGAGTGGCTGGTTCCCGGGATGCTAAAAGAAAAATGTGTGGCGCTGCTGCGAGGCCTGCCGAAAACCTTACGTAAAAATTTTGTACCAATCCCGGATTATGTCGATGCGTTTATCGAGGCGGCGGTGTTTGCTCAGGGGTCTCTCAATGAAGCGCTCGCCTTGCATTTGAAAAGAATGACCGGGGTACGTATCAGTCGAGAAGATTTCGATGCGGTTGAGCTTGATGATCACTACCGGGTAAATATCCGACTGACGGCGGATAAGGGGAAGACCGTAGCTGAAGGGCGCGAATTGCCCGTACTGCAGCAACGCTTTGGTCAGCAGGCCCGGCAGGAACTGACCAAAGGGCCATCTGAAAGCTGGGGACGAAAAGGGATAACGACGTGGGATTTCGGCGAGCTGCCAGAACAGATTAAGCTGAAACAGGCGGGAGGGCTTGAGCTGGAAGTCTATCCCGGGTTGCAGGATTGTGGTGATAGTGTTGAATTGAAAGTCTTTGAAGACCGGGCTATGGCGGCCAGACAGAATTGTCTGGGGGTGGCACGTTTGTTTATGCTGCAACTGAATGAACAGATTCGTTTTGTTAAAAATCGCCTGCCGGGTTTTCAGCAAACGGCTATATTACTGGCTAAAGTCCAGAACCGTGATCAGCTGCATGAACAGTGCTTATTCACTGCAGCGGTGGCAACGTTTCTGAGTGAAGGTGAAGCGATTCGTTCTGAGGCTGTTTTTACTGCACGGTTAAACCGCTATCGCAGTGAATACTGCCAGCAGGCGGAACAATGTGCCGTTTTGCTCGCTGATATTGCAAAGCAGTATCACTCTATTCAGAAGCAGCTTTCAGGTTCCGTTAATCTTCAGGCCGTTACTATCCTCAACGATATCCGACAGCAGCTGGAATCATTGGCATATAAAGACTTTATGTTGCAGGTACCTTACCAGCAGTTACTGGAATACCCAAGATTCCTGAAAGGGATAGAGCTGAGACTGGAAAAGTATCAGAGAGACTTACCGCGTCAGCGCCTTCTGAGTGAGCAGTTGCAACAGTTGGTTCGTCAGTATCAGGGACAGCTCGAGCTGGATCGTAAGCATAACCGTTATAGTGAAGCGCTAGACGATTATCGCTGGATGATTGAAGAGTACCGTATATCGTTATTTGCCCAGCAGCTGGGTACCAGAATAACCGTTTCTGAAAAGCGCCTGAAGCAACAGTGGCAACAGCTAGCAGGGTAAGCTGTTTAATCTGGTTTCTGGGTTGTGGCCCGTGATATGCGTGCGATTTTTGATCTGTATCAGTTATTGCCAACTGAATGGTGAGATTAAGCCCTTAACTGATTAAAAAACCTGAACAAATGGTTGCGAACACCCGGGAGCTATGCTGTAATGCGTCAAATTTAATTGAAAGCAGGTATCAAACTTCGGTTTTAAACAGTTTCTAGCCTCTAATGAGCGGGTAAAACAGTTAATAATCAAAGTTTGATAAGCTTATCGATAAAAAAGAGTTTCAGGGTTGTGTCAGTAATCAGCCCTGTACGGGTATAATATTTCAGCAATTATTTCTTTCATTTGATTGAAATATTTCTGAATTATAGTATTTTCTTGTTAGCTGAGCGTAGTTGATGACGTGAAGCTGGCTAAGAAATAATAAAGTTTAACTACTAGTACGTTAAATATTGAAGGGGAAATATTAATGAAAAAGTCAATTATCGCTCTGGCTGTAGCTGGTGCAATGACTGCTCCAATGATTGCTCAAGCAGATGCTACTCTGTACGGCAAGTTCGAAATGCGTGTTGTTGATGCTAAAGATGCTGACCTGGAAGTACAGTCTGATGACTTCCGTTTCGGTATTAAAGGCGATTCTGACATCGGTGGTGGTTCTAAAGCCCTGTTCAACATGGAGCTTGAAGTTAACCCAGATTCTCCTACCTCTACTGACACTGCTTTCGGTGATTCTTACGCTGGTAACGTTACTTACCGTAAAGCTTACGTTGGTGCGACTGGCGATTGGGGTACAGCTCTGATCGGTCGTATTGCTAACCCTGCTGAGCAAATTATCGGTTTTACTGGTAACAACTCTGAATTGACTACAGCTGATCAAAACCCAGATCACCTGGGTTCTGCTATCGCTTATGTTACTCCTAGCATGGGTGGCTTCACTGGTTATGCTGCAATTGTTGCTGAAGGTGAAGATGATGATAATGCATCTAATATTGATGGCAAGCTGATCGGTGGTAGCTTTGCTACAGGCGGACTGACTCTGGCTGCTGCTTACTGGACTGTAAGTGATGATTACACTGGTCCGCAAAAAGATGTAAACATGGGTCTGATCGGTGGTTCTTATTCCTTCGACATGACTACTATCGGTCTGTCTTATACTAAACAAGAAGCCGCTTCAGGTGCTGAAGACAAGGTTACTGGTATCCGTGTTGATCATAAAATCGGTGATCTGACTCTGGGTGCTAACTACTTCGACTACGACTTTGACTCTGTAGATTATACCGATCAGTTTGGTCTGTTTGCTACTTACAAGTTAGGCGCACAAGCAGCTCTGGATCTGGAATACACTGATCTGAGTGCTGATACTGATGCTAACGAAGATGATGTTCTGTCTTTAGGTTACACTGTTAAGTTCTAATCTTTCTTAAGATTACACTTCAGAAAAGGGTCCTTCGGGACCCTTTTTGTTTATCTGTGTTTTATCATTTCTTAAAAACTCTATTTTTACTGCGGGTCTTTATTCTCTGCTTTTTATGGCTATTTCTGATTCGCAATCTGCTTTGTTGTGGTGCACAATAAGGTTTATTTATTTTTGGTTTCAGGATGCTGGATATGCACGCTTTTAGACACTTATTTCTTTCTACTCTCATTATGTTCACTCCCGTGTGTGTTTTGGCGGAAGAGCCGGCTAATGTGGATCCGTGGGAAGGGTTTAATCGTGCCATGTTCAGCTTTAATGACACTCTGGATCGATATGCGCTAAGACCTGTGGCCAGAGGGTATCAGGCTATTACTCCGAATATTGTTGAAGCCGGGGTGAGTAATTTCTTCGACAATCTTTCTGATATTGGTAGCATGTTGAATAACCTGCTGCAGCTGAAAGGTAATGCTGCCGGCCAGGATCTGGGGCGGGTGCTGTTTAATTCTACTGTAGGGCTGGGTGGACTCATTGATGTCGCTACGCCGATGGGGCTGCCTGAGCACAATGAAGACTTTGGGCAGACGCTTGGGTATTGGGGGATGGATACCGGGCCCTATCTTGTGTTGCCGCTGTTCGGGCCATCCAATATCCGTGATGGCATTGGTCTTATTCCCGATGCTATGGTTGATCCTGTCGGAGAAGTTGATCCTATCCGTACCCGTAATCAGTTAAGGGCATTGCGTATTATTGATACGCGTGCAGGATTATTCCCCGCGGAGCAACTTCTAACCGGAGATCGCTATACTTCGATGCGTGATTCTTATATGCAGCGCCGTGAATTTTTGGTGAATGATGGTAAGGCTGCCGCTTTCGATGAGGATCAGTTCTGATAATTTTGTTCTGTGAAAAGTAAGACGTATCGCTGCAATAATATGCCATGTCTGTTCTGATCAGGTGTGATGTCGCTTAGGCAATCAGTATATTAACAATCAGTATATTAAAAAGGAGCCGTCAGGCTCCTTATGTTTTTTCTGGCGACGTTTTGACTACGATTTACAGCGAAGCGACCGCTTTCTTCGCAATAGGTAATAAGTCACTTCCGTCACTGTCTAAGTATTCCTTAATCTGCGCCTTCATCGACCGGGCCCAGAATTTGGAAAGGTGGTTGGCGACCATCTCCGCTTCTGCGGTTTCATCGCCGAGATGTTTGTTATTGGCGGCGATCTGGTTGGCCATACGGATCAGGCTGGTAAGCTGATGATTTGCCATTGTTATTCCTCGTTATCTCTTGTGGGAGAGAGTCCTGACTGGTTATAGACGACGTGTCGGCCGGGTCTGGCAAAACCAATCAGATTGAGTCCCGCCTGTTTTGCCAGATTCAGAGCCAGGCCGGTGGGGGCTGACACTGCAACCAGTGTACTGATGCCACCACTGGCGGCTTTATGCACCATCTCGTAGCTGGCACGACTGGAGACCAGTGCAAAGCCTGAGCTCAGGTCTGTACTGATATCAGTGCTTTCCCGCTGCAGAGCTCCGAGCAGTTTATCCAGGGCGTTGTGGCGACCGACATCCTCTCTTAGCAACAGTATGTTGCCATCTTTATCACACCAGGCAGCCCCGTGGCAGGCGCCGGTTGCCGCTTGCAGGGGTTGGTTCTCTGCCAGCTGGCCTATTCCGTTTTCTATCGCTTCCGGGGTCGCAGGGGGTCGTTGAATAACCGGTTTAACCTGGCGGATCGCCTGTTGCAGGGATTCTGCACCGCAGAGACCACAGCCGGTCCGGCCAGTGAGATTGCGGCGGCGCTGTTTCAGCTGCATAGAGCGCTGCGTGGTAATTGAGATCTGAATTTCAATACCGGCTGCGAGACTCTCTGGATCGGCCATTACCAGCTCCAGTTCATAGATCTCTTCAGGCTTTCTGATGATCCCTTCACTGAGGCTGAAGCCGAGGGCAAAATCTTCCAGATCACAGGGGCTGGCCATCATCACAACATGTGAGATGCCGTTGTAGACCATCGCTACCGGAATCTCCTCAGCAATACTGTCCAGCGCATCCAGTAACTGGCTATTTTGCCAGCGGGTAACGGTGGATTGCTGATAACAACTTTCCACCGTTACCTGGGTTTCGGGGAGATCTGCCAGTGGTTTCTTCAGGGCCATCTTACTTACCTGCAATAGCCGACTCTTCTGAAAGAGGCTCGTTTAAACGGGCTTTGTTCAGATAGCCTAGCTGCTTCTGGTTGAATTCGCGATAACGCTGCTGCCAGTCAGATGGTTCGGTGACTTTGACCGCCTGTACCGCTGTAACTTTGTACTCGGGACAGTTGGTTGCCCAGTCGGAATTATCGGTAGTAACCACGTTGGCGCCACTGTGAGGATGGTGGAAAGTGGTGTAAACCACCCCCGGTTGCATCCGATCAGAGACTTTTGCCCGCATTACGGTCTCACCGGCACGGCTGGCAATGCCAACCCAGTCGCCATTAGTGATGCCGCGATCTTCTGCGTCCTGCGGATGCAGTTCCAGCACATCGTCATCATGCCAGACCTGATTATCGGTACGGCGGGTCTGTGCGCCCACATTGTACTGAGACAGAATACGGCCGGTGGTCAGCAGCAGCGGATATTTGCGGGTTGAGCGCTCCTCTGTGGCGACATACTCAGTAATGGCGAAGTGGCCTTTACCAATTGGGAAGCTCTCCTCGTGCATGGTGGGTGTGCCATCGGGTGTCTCATCATTACAGGGCCACTGAATGCTGCCCAGCTTTTCCAGACGTTCATAACTGACCTGAGTAAAGGTCGGCGTCAGTTGAGCGATCTCATCCATAATTTCTGATGGATGGTTGTAGTTCATTGGATAGCCGAGTGCATTGGATAGTGCCTGAGTCACCTCCCAGTCCTGCAAGCCCGCCAGCGGAGGCATTACTTTACGTACCCGGTTGATACGTCGCTCGGCGTTAGTGAAGGTGCCATCTTTTTCCAGGAAAGAGGATCCTGGCAGGAATACGTGAGCAAATTTTGCGGTTTCGTTGAGGAAGATATCCTGAACCACCAGACACTCTAATGAACGCAGTGCTGCCTGCACATGGTTTGTATTCGGATCAGACTGAGCGATATCCTCACCCTGAACATACATCCCTTTATAGGTGCCATCCAGAGCAGCATCGAACATGTTCGGAATCCGCAGGCCCGGCTCGTTATCCAGCGCAACACCCCAGACCGCTTCGAATTTCGCTCTCACAGTATCATCAGAAACGTGCTGATAACCCGGAAGTTCATGGGGGAAAGAACCCATATCGCAGGAGCCCTGTACGTTATTCTGCCCCCGTAGCGGGTTGACCCCAACACCTTCACGACCAATATTGCCGGTGGCCAGGGCCAGGTTGGCGATACCCATCACCATGCTGGAACCCTGACTGTGTTCGGTGACCCCCAGACCATAGTAGATGGCGGCGTTCTTCGCGTTAGCGTAGATACGCGCAGCACTGCGTAGTTCAGCAGCTGGAATGCCAGTGATCGATTCGGTGTTCTCCGGTGAGTGACGTTCTTCGCTGATAAAGCTACGCCATGCATTAAAGGCTTCGGTTTCGCAACGCTCCGCAATAAAGGCTTTGTCTTCCAGCCCCTCATCCATAATGACGTGCGCCATCGCATTGATAAAGGCGACGTTACTACCGGGGCGCAAAGTAAGGTGATGATTGGTTTCCACATGGGGACTTTTCACCAGATCGATACGGCGCGGGTCCGCAACGATCAGTTTTGCACCCTGACGTAGCCGCTTTTTCAACAGTGAGCCAAATACCGGATGGGCATCGGTGGGGTTGGCACCGATCACCATGACCGCATCGGCCAGCATGACTGAGTCAAAGGTCTGGGTGCCGGCGGACTCACCCAGTGTTGTTTTAAGACCGTAACCGGTAGGGGAGTGACACACCCGGGCGCAGGTATCGGTGTTGTTGTTGCCAAATGCCGCACGAATCAGTTTCTGTACCAGATAGGTCTCTTCATTGGTGCAACGGGAGGAGGTGATCCCGCCGATGCTTTCGCGGCCATAGTTATCCTGAATAGCGCGCAATCTGGTCGCGGCAAAGTTCAGGGCCTCGTCCCAGCTGACCTCTTTCCAGGGCTGATCGATCGAGTCACGGACCATCGGCTTGGTGATGCGGTCTTCATGGGTGGCGTAACCAAAGGCAAAACGTCCCTTAACACAGGAGTGGCCGTGATTCGCCTGACCGCCTTTATAGGGCACCATGCGGATCACTTCGCTGCCTTTCATCTCCGCCTTAAACTGGCAGCCAACACCGCAGTATGCACAGGTGGTAACGACACTGTGTTCCGGCTGACCCGCTTCAATCACTGATTTTTCCATCAGGGTTGAGGTGGGGCAGGCCTGGACACAGGCGCCACAGGAGACACACTCAGAATCGAGGAACGGCTGGTCCTGACCGGGTGAAACCTTAGAATCGAAACCACGGCCATCAATGGTCAGCGCGAATGTCCCCTGAACCTCTCCACAGGCGCGTACGCAGCGGGAGCAGACGATACATTTACTCGGATCAAAGCTGAAATAGGGGTTGGAGTGGTCTTTTTCCGCCTGTAGGTGGTTATCTCCACTGAATCCGTAACGGACTTCCCGCAGACCGACTTCACCGGCGACATCCTGCAGTTCACAGTTGCCGTTGGCTGGACAGGTCAGGCAGTCCAGCGGGTGGTCGGAGATATACAGCTCCATAATATTGCGACGCAGTTTGCCCAGACGTGGATTCTGGGTGGTGACCTTCATACCGGCTTCTGCAGGTGTGGTACAGGAGGCTGGAGTGCCACGGCGGCCCTCAATTTCGACGGCACAGATACGGCAGGAACCAAAGGCTTCCAGGTTGTCAGACGCACAGAGTTTTGGAATGTTGATATCCGCCAGTGCTGCAGCCCGCATCACTGAGGTACCTTCGGGCACGGTGATGGAGACACCATCGATCTCCAGCGTAACCAGGTTTTCAGAAACTGAGGCGGGGGTGCCGTAATCTTTGTCGTAATCAGTTGGTTGAGGCGTGTAGTACTGAATCATGACCGGGCCTCCCCGTTGTGTTGCGCTGGTTGATTAAAGTCTTCCGGGAAATGATTAACCGCACTCTGAACAGGGAACGGAGTCATCCCGCCCATAGCACAGAGCGAGCCGTCGATCATGGTTTCACACAGATCACTGAGCAGTTCCATATTGGCGGCACGGTTTTCGTCATTACGGATGCGGTCAATAACCTCAACACCGCGGGTAGAACCGATGCGACAAGGGGTGCATTTACCGCAGGATTCAGCGACACAGAACTCCATGGAGAAACGTGCCTGCTCTGACATATCCACGGTGTCGTCGAATACCACAATACCGCCGTGGCCCAAACCCGCGCCAATCGCCTGGAAGGATTCATAGTCCATCGGCGTGTCCCACTGACTTTCCGGCAGATAAGCACACAGCGGGCCGCCCACCTGAACCGCCCGCATCGGACGGCCACTGAAGGTGCCACCACCGTATTCTTCTAACAGCTCACGCAGGGTGACACCAAAGGCGAGTTCGATCAGCCCGCCGCGTTTGATATTGCCCGCCAACTGGAACGGCAGGGTGCCAAGGGAACGGCCCATACCGAAGTCAGCATAGGTCTGACCGCCCTGAGACAGAATATAGGGAATGGCCGCCAGCGAGAGCACGTTATTAACGATAGTCGGCTGGCCAAACAGGCCGACAATCGCTGGCAGGGGCGGTTTCGCCCGTACCATACCTCGCTTGCCCTCCAGGCTCTCCAGCAGAGAGGTTTCTTCGCCGCAGATATAGGCTTTGGCCCCCAGACGGACTTCCAGATTGAAGGTTTTACCGCTATTAAGAATGTTGTTGCCGAGAAAACCAGCGGCTTCCGCTTTAGCAATCGCTTCGTTAAGGATCTGGTGTGCCACCGGATATTCTGAACGCAGATAGATATAACCCTGGTCAGCACCCACAGCGAGGCCAGCGATGGTCATCCCCTCAATCAGCATATAGGGATCGGCTTCCATCACCATCCGGTCAGCAAAGGTGCCGGAGTCCCCTTCGTCGGCGTTGCAGACGATATATTTCTGATCCAGCTTTCCGTCACGAGCTTTGCCCGGGTTTGCATCAAGCACAGTCTGCCATTTGATTCCGGTGGGGAAGGCTGCGCCACCACGGCCTCGCAGACCGGAGGTTTTCACCTCATCAACAATTGACTGCCCCTCCATCACCAACGCTTTTTTCAGACCATTAAAACCATCCAGCCGCTGGTAATCTTCCAGTGACACCGGGTCGGTAATACCGGCGCGGGCAAAGGTCAGTCGCTGCTGTTTTTTAAGGTAGGGAATCTCTTCAGTGAGCCCCTGACACAGAGGATGAGTGGTTTCGCCGCTGAGAAATGCCTGATCAAACAGGCTGTCGATATCGTTAGATTCAACCGGTCCGTAAGCGATTCGTCCGCCAGCGGTTTCAACCTCCACCAGAGGCTCCAGCCAGAACAGGCCCCGGGAGCCGTTGCGGATAATTTCAATGGTTTCGCCCCGGTTTGCCGCTTCTGCTGCAATTTCGCGGGCCAGACGATCGGCACCCATGGCCAGCGCTGTGGTATCCCGGGGGATAAAGATCTTTGTTACTGTATTCTTTGTCACTGAACTGGTCATCAGTGTACCTCCAGCGTTTGCGAACGCAGTTCGTCGACCAGTTGATCAAATTTTTCCGGGGTGACCCGGCCGACGATCTCATCATTGATTCGTACTGAGGGAGAGCAGGCGCAGTTGCCCAGGCAGTAAACCTCTTCCAGCGTGATATTCTGATCGCTGGTGGTGCCGTGATAGTCCACTCCCAGAGTTGCCTTTGCATGGGCTTCAAGTTGACGCGCGCCCATCGCCTGACAGGCTTCGGCCCGGCACACCTCTACTGTATGTTTGCCTGGTGAGGTGGTGCGAAACTGATGATAGAAACTGATAACGCCGTGGATATCCGCACGGGACTGATTCAGTGCCTCTGCGATCAGCGCAACAGACTCCGGGGGGATATAACCCAGTCGGTTCTGGATCTCATGGAGGATCGGTAGCAGGGCTCCGGGTTTGTGCTGTAAACCGGAGATGGCTTCCCTGACTAGCGGTAATATCTGCTCGTTAACTGAGGTCATTTTCTTATTCTCTTAAACATATGAAGTCTAGTTCATATGTTTCTGTATTGAGGTGATAATACGTGAGTTATGTGCTTTATAGTTCTGTTTAAAGTAGCATTAGTCACTGTTATACGAAATATGAAATATTATGCATATGAAACGAATTCAGGTTGTTCCAAGCTGGTCATTCCGCGATGCTGGCGGTAACCAGTTGAATCCCCAGTTATTTTCATTGCTGGCGGCGATACACGAGACAGGAAAGCTGACGGCGGCCACTGAAAAAATTGGCATCTCTTATCGTCATGGCTGGAACCTTCTGAACACCTGGGCGGCGTTTTTTGGTTTACCCCTGGTGGATATGCAAAAAGGTAAGGGGGCAACACTGTCAGCCCTGGGAGAGAAACTTCTCTGGGCTGAGCAACGGGTGCTGGCACGTCTGGAGCCGCAGTTAGAGAGTCTGGCGTCAGAGTTGAATCTGGAGATTCACCGTGCCCTGGAAGGGGTGAGTCCATTACTGCGACTGCATGCCAGCTATGGTTATGCGGTGGCGTTGCTACCGGACTTCTCTGACGATATTCAACTGGACCTGCAGTACAAGAGTGCCGAGGAAGCACTGGCCTCGCTCAATCGGGGGGCTTGTGACGTTGCCGGTTTCCATGTACCGGTCGAGGGTCGGAAAGGGGGAATGAGTGATACGCTCTATGAAACCTATAGTCGTCACCTCAAACCCCGGGTGCATAAGATCGTTAAATTCATCACCCGGCAGCAGGGGCTGATGGTTAAACCCGGTAATCCCAAACAGATAGCCGGGCTTAAAGACCTGCTGCGTAAAGAGGTGAAATTCATCAACCGGCAGAAGGACTCCGGTACCCGCGCACTGCTGGATGAACTGCTGTTACGTGAAGGCGTTAACAGTAAAAAGATCAATGGTTTTGCCGATGAGGAGTTTACCCACTCAGCGGTCGCCGCTTTTGTGGCAGCGGGGATGGCAGATGTCGGCATGGGGGTAGAAGCAGCCGCCCGCCAGTTTGGTCTCGATTTTATACCGTTATCTTCAGAGTATTACCTGTTGGTGTGCCATAGCAAAACCCTTAAACAGGAAGCGATGGTTCGGTTACTGGATAGTATTCGGGGAGACGTGTTTCAGCAGGCGGTGATGAAGCTACCCGGGTATTCACCGGATGAGTGTGGGGTGGTGGTGCCGGTTGACTCTATTTTTACTGGATAGATAGTAGACTGGACTGGACTGGACTGGATTGGTAGTGGTCGGGTAAACGTTATCAGATCGCTGCTGCGCCGCTAGCCAGATGTCGCTTCGCCACTTTCAGGAAAATATCTGAATGGTGCTTTTTGAAGGAGCCTCGTCCCCGTGGCGATAATCTTGCTCTCCTTCGTGTTCTCTGTGCCTTCTATGGTAAACATCATTTCTAATAAAGATGCGCGTAATGTTTTGAATAATAGCGCCGACAGTGGCTGAGCTGGAACACTTCTGAATGGTGCTTTTTGTAGGAGCCACGCCCCCGTGGCGATGATCTTGCTCTCCTTGGTGTTCTCTGTGCCCTCTGTGGTAAACATCATTAGCAGCTTTCTTTTCTAATAACGATGCGAGTAAATGCTGCGATTTGTCACAGTTCCGATACCCAGAACGATCAGGCTGGTGAGGGGTGGCATAGCCACTCATCACCAATATTTCTGGACTGTTAAGAGGCGCTGGCCCCTATCTTTCTTACCTGTTTCAACCAGCGCTCTACTGCAGCGGGCTTCGCATGGCTGGCCTCACTAAACTGGATGATCCGGGTTGGCTTGAACCCGATAAAGCCAAATATCTGTTTACGCAACTGATGGTGCAACGCGTTTTTATAGATTATCCGCATGAACAGGTTGGGTGTATCTGATGTGATGATTACCCGTGCGGTGCGGCCTGCCAGCATTGGGCTGGGTATGCCGAATTTTGTTACTTGCGTATCAAACACACGTCCCGGCAGAAAAGCACGGTCAAACAGGCCCTTTAGTTTTGCCGGTAAACCACCCCACCACAGGGGCGTCGACATCACCAGATGTTCACACCACTCCAGATCGTTAAGCACTTTTTCTAATACGGGTTCAAGTGGCTTATAGGTTGTGTATCCCGCGAAACCATAATCACTGTCAAATTCCATATCGTGCAGGTGAGCCATGCGAACTTCATGGCCGGCTTCACGGGCTGCATCTGCGTAGGATTCGAGCAGGGCTTTTGAGAGAGATTTTTGAGCCGGATGGCCATTGAGTATGTAGATTCGTTTGTTATTCATGGGTAGGTTCCTTAAATTGACCGTGGTCATTATTAATATAAAAATGACCATGGTCAATATATTTATTGCCAACAATTGCTTTTACGGGCATCATGCGCTCATGACTAAAACCGTACAGAAACGCACACTCGCGACGCGCGCACGGCTCCTTGAGGCGGCCAGTGCCGTTATTACCGAAAGCGGCTATGAAGCGCTGCGCGTCGAAGAAGTGGTAAAGAGAGCGGGTGTTGCTAAAGGCACTTTTTTTGCCCACTTTGCGGATAAAGATGCTCTGATGGATCGCCTGATTGGCGAAGGGATCAACCGTTGTCTAGATGATCTGGAACAGTGTAAAGCGCCTGACAATGTCGAAGAACTGGTGGCGTCACTCATGCCGTTGCTGGAGTTTATGACCTGTGAAAGATATGTCTTTGATGTGATTTTGCGTTACTCGGGGGCTGCCGCCATCGAACAGATCGGGGATATTGCCATGACCTTTGAACGTCATGGCCGGGTCGTATCAGCATGGCTTGCAGATGGCCCTTTTCGCCGGGATGTCAGCACACAACTATTAGCAGAAGGGATACAGGCTTTTTCGGTACAGGCGATGGCGCTTAACTTTTGCGCACTGCATGCCAGCGAAAGCATAGAAAGCCGTTTGCTCAGCTATCTCAGGGCATGGCTTATTGTTTAAAGTAGTGTCAGACGTGGCTTAGTCTCTTTCTGGAAAACAACTGTATTTACTTTTCTGGTAAGCAGGCTTCCGTAGCGATTTCTCTGCGTTCTTTATAGTAAAAAAAACAATTCTGAGACTTTATCCTGTTTTAAGTGGGTATTCGCTTTGTTCTGATGTGGCGATGATGGCTGCAGTCTCATCATCAGACATGCTTGGACAATAGCACCGGCTATCAGCTCCCCTTATTGGGTTGTTGCGTATTCGCGGAGGCGTTGTAGAATTTTCTGGGTTGTTGCGTATTAGCAGAGGAATTGTAAAATAGGTGAATTCCCTTATTTTTGTCAGTGGGAATTCAGTTCACTCAATTTTTATAATAGATAAAGCAAGGCGGTAGACAGATGAAAGTGCTGGTAACTGTCAAACGTGTTATCGACTACAACGTTAAAGTACGTGTGAAGTCTGATAACAGTGACGTTGATCTGAGTAATGTAAAAATGGCGATGAATCCGTTCTGTGAGATCGCCGTAGAAGAAGCTGTTCGCCTTAAAGAGGCTGGTGTTGCAACTGAGGTTGTTGTGGTCTCTCTGGGGCCGCAGTCCGCCCAGGAACAAATCCGCACTGCTTTAGCATTGGGTGCTGACCGGGGGATTCTGGTGCAGTCTGATGAAAATCTTGAATCACTGACAGTTGCAAAACTGCTGGCAAAAGTGATTGAAGAGGAACAGCCCGGGTTGGTAATCATGGGTAAGCAGGCCATTGATACCGATAATAATCAGACCGGCCAGATGCTGGCTGCACTGACTAATATGCCACAGGGCACTTTTGCATCTGAAGTGAAGGTATCGGGTGATAAAGTTCAGGTAACCCGTGAAGTTGATGGTGGTTTGCAGACGGTTGAACTGACTATGCCGGCGATTGTGACTACTGATCTTCGTCTGAATGAGCCTCGTTACGCCTCTCTTCCGAATATTATGAAAGCCAAGCGCAAGCCGCTGGATACCAAAACTCCTGAAGATCTGGGTGTTGAAATCAAAGGGCATACTCAGCTGCTGAAAGTTGAACCCCCTGCACAGCGTCAGGCAGGTATCAAAGTGGCCTCCGTTGAGGAGCTGGTGGACAAACTGAAGAACGAAGCGAAGGTGATCTGATGGCTATTCTGATTATTGCTGAACATGATAACCACACTCTCAAAGGTGCGACGCTCAATGCCGTAACGGCGGCCTCTCAAATCGGCGGAGATATCCATATTCTGGTGGCTGGAGCGGGATGTCAGGGCGTTGCCGATGCGGCAGCCAGTGTTGCTGGTATCAGTAAAGTGTTGCTGGCGGATAATGCTGCCTATGAACATCAGCTGGCGGAAAATGTCAGTCTGCTGGTCGCTGAACTGGGAACGGATTACAGTCATGTGATAGCACCGGCGACCACGGCGGGTAAGAACCTGATGCCACGGGTAGCCGCTTTGCTGGATGTGGCTCAGCTTTCCGATGTGATCCGTGTGGATAGCGAAGATACTTTTGCCCGGCCTATCTATGCTGGCAATGCGATTGCTACCGTTAAATCCCTGGATGCCATCAAGGTGATTACTATTCGCAGCACCGGTTTTGATGCGGCTGCGGCTGAAGGTGGTTCTGCTGCGATAGAGGCGGTTGCGGCGGTCCATGATGCCGGTATCTCAACCTTTATCGGTGAAGAGATGGCCACGAGCGACCGTCCTGAACTGACTGCAGCCAGTGTGATTGTGTCGGGTGGCCGGGGGATGGGCAATGGTGAGAACTTTGCATTGCTTGAGTCACTGGCGGACAAACTCGGTGCAGCCGTTGGCGCATCCAGGGCCGCGGTTGATGCGGGTTTTGTACCTAATGATATGCAGGTAGGTCAGACCGGTAAAATTGTTGCGCCTGATCTGTATATTGCGGTCGGTATCTCTGGTGCGATCCAGCATCTGGCCGGGATGAAAGACTCTAAGGTGATTGTGGCTATCAACAAAGATGAAGAGGCGCCGATCTTCTCAGTGGCCGATTATGGTCTGGTGGCAGATCTGTTTGATGCGGTGCCTGAGCTGGATGGCAAACTGTAAGTTTCCTCCCTGGAAATCTGCTTCGTTGTTAATCAGCAGTGTTTGATATTGTTGAGTGCTAACGCCTCCTTTAGCAGGACAAAAGCTCGCTTTTTTCAGCAAAAGCGGGCTTTTTTTATGCTTGTTCAGAGCGCTTTACTGTATTAGAACGCTAAAATCGGGTATCTTTACCGGCTGTTTCAGGCATCGATTTTAACAACGATTTTATAAATCTCTGCAATGGCTGAGTCTCAGAGGCCGTCAGAGAGAAGACAAGTAAAGTGGATCCATAATGATTATCAAACCGAAGATTCGTGGCTTTATCTGTACCACAACGCATCCAACAGGCTGTGAACGTAATATTCAGGAACAGATCGATTACACCAAAGCGCAGGGGCCAATTGATAATGGTCCTAAGCGGGTGCTGGTGATTGGTTCTTCCAGCGGTTACGGTATGTCGTCACGTATCTCCGCAGCATTTGGTTGTGGCGCCGCCACCATCGGTGTGTTTTTTGAAAAACCGGCAAGCGAGAAAAAAACCGGTACAGCGGGTTGGTATAACGCCGCCTTCTTCGACCAGAAAGCACATGAAGCGGGCCTCTATGCAAAAAGTCTGAATGGCGATGCGTTTTCAAATGAAGCTAAAGAGAAAACCATTGAGCTGATTAAAGCGGATCTCGGACAGATTGACCTGGTGGTTTACTCACTGGCATCTCCCGTTCGCAAGTTGCCAGAAACCGGTGAAGTGATCCGTTCATGCCTTAAACCGATTGGTCAGCCTTACCGCTCAACGGCTATTGATACTAACAAAGATGTAATCATCGAAGCGGAAGTTGAACCCGCCACCGAACAGGAAGTCGCTGATACGGTGACTGTTATGGGTGGACAGGACTGGGAGCTGTGGATCAACGCGCTGGATGATGCGGGTGTCCTTGCTGAAGGGTGTAAGACGGTTGCCTACAGTTATATTGGTACCGATATCACCTGGCCTATCTATTGGGATGGTGCATTGGGGCAGGCGAAGAAAGATGTTGACCGTGCCGCGGCGGCGCTTAACACTAAGCTGTCAGAGAAGGGCGGTAGTGCCAACGTTGCGGTGTTGAAATCTGTTGTCACCCAGGCCAGTTCTGCGATTCCTGTGATGCCACTGTACCTGTCTATGGTCTTCAAAATTATGCGTGCAGAGGGCGTTCACGAAGGCTGTATGGAGCAGGTGTACCGTCTGTTCAACACCGCTATTGCTGGTGATACTGGCAAAATGGATGATGAAAACCGCATGCGTATGGATGACTGGGAACTGCGCGACGATATTCAGCAAAAGTGTCGTGAAATGTGGCCTGCGATTACCACAGAGAATCTGTTTGAGATGACAGATTACCAGTTTTACAAGGATGAATTCCTGAAACTGTTTGGTTTTGGCCTGGAGAGTGTCGATTATGATGCCGATGTCAGTCCGCTGGTCGATTTTGATGTTATTGATATCTGAGATCGAATAGTCTGATTAAAAAGCGACCTGGTGTCGCTTTTTTTATGCCCTGAATATCTGTCTTTACATGTCTTTAATCAGGTTTACCGTTAATTAGCCTCGAAATGGTGAGTCTGTTTTTGTAAATTGGCGCAATTAGATATGTAATGAGATCAATGCAATAATTCTGAGGGTTGAGACAGATGTCTTTGTCGATCAGTAAGCGTCTTACCATGATGGGAGCCGCGCCAGTTATTTTGTTAGCCGCCATTCTCCTGATTCTGACAGTGCTTGAAAGTAATGAGCTGCGACGTCAGCAGCTTGATATTACCAAGACTAAGTTAATCGAGATGAAACGTGCCGAATTGAAGTCGTTAAGCAGTATGGCTTATGGCTCGATCAAGCAGATTTATGAATCTGGAGGCTCACTCGAGCAGGCGCTGCCCATTCTGCGTAATCTGACGTTTGGCAAGAAAGGCTACTTTTTCGGTTATACCGATAAAGGAATCCGGGTTTTTATGGGCAGCTCTGATCAGGGCATCGGCAATGACTATTCAGACCTTAAGGATTCTAATGGTGTCCCTCTGATCCGCGAACTCGTCAAGGCCGGGAAGCAGGGCGGGGGGTATGTCAGTTACTACTATCCTAAACTCGGGCAGGATGTGCCTGAAGAGAAGCTCTCCTATGCCATCTACCTGGATCGCTGGAATCTGATGATTGGTGCCGGATTTTATCTGGATGATATGAATACCATTCTGAAGGACATCGAGGCATCTTCTTTGGAGAGTCTTGATAACTTACTGATCTACTTTGTTATTGCGAGCCTGGTTCTGCTGATACTGGCTGTTATGTTCAGTACTCTGGTTAAACGTTCTGTAATGATTCCGCTGTACAGCATCAATGAGTCGATGAAGGCGCTTTCGTCTGGTGAGGGTGATCTGACGGCACGTCTTAAAGTTGATGGCGATCATGAGCTGTCTGACCTGGCTAATAGTTTTAACCATTTTATCGATACCTTGCAGAAGATGATTACCGAGGTTATTGGGCTATCCGTCGGCGTCAGTCAGCGGTCTGCTGACATGAGCAAACAGATGGCGCTTGTATCTGATCTTCTGAATCAGCAGCAGGTGCAGATTGAACATTCGGCCTCGGCGATGTCTGAAATGTCGGCCACCGCTCAGGATATTGCTCATAATACGGCAGAGACAGCCAACTCTACTAACGAGTCGCGGGATAATCTTAGTCAGGCTGAGGGCAGTGTCCTTGAGCTGACAGGGGCTGTAAAAACCCTTGCGCAGGATGTTGCTGGTTCGAATGAGGCTATTTCTACGCTGGAGGTGAATGTTCAGGATATCATCTCTGTTGTGAGTGTTATCCAGGAGATAGCCGAGCAGACTAACCTGTTAGCACTCAATGCCGCCATTGAAGCAGCCCGTGCCGGTGAACAGGGGCGGGGCTTTGCCGTGGTTGCTGATGAAGTGCGGACACTGGCTACCCGGACTCAGGCTAGTACATTGCAGGTGCATGAGAGTATTGAGAAGCTTAAATCGGCTTCCGGCGATGCCGTTAAAACCATGCAGCATAGCTTTAAACAGTCTGATCTGGCGGTGACACAGTCAGAAAAGGGGATGTCTGAATTGTCTAAGGTGTCGGGACATATGGATCAGATCCAGGAGATGTCAGTGGTGATTGCAACGGCTGCGGAACAGCAGAGTCAGGTGTGTGAAAACCTCAATGCGACAGTTACTGAGATAGCCGGGCACTCTGAAATGTCTTCACAGATAGCCCGTGAAAATAATCAGGCTGTGCAGGCTTTGTCTCTGGAAGCAGAGAAACTGCAGAAGCTGGTTGGTCGCTTCAGAGTCACGTAACGCCGGGCATTATTGACTGCATAACATAAAGGGCCCGGGTGGCCCTTTTTGTTTGTTATCAATATGTTGTTATTGCTTTTGCAGTAGAAAATATGTTCAGACCCTGTTTTTATGGAGAGATCTGTGGATATCATAAAATAAAAACAGTTTTAAAAAACAAAAATAGCGCTAAATTCAGAATAATTTTCCGTATAAATCGTATGCATAGAGGATCTATAACATTTATACCACTTTAGGATGGCAATAAGCCTAAGGGATGATGACAATTTGCCGCAATGCACAAGATTTTTCCGTAGGATTGAGTATAATCAGCGACACAGCAAAATCAGAGGCAGGCGTTGGCTGTTGTAAAAGACAGATGAAAACCCATGAACTCTGGTTGTCCGAGATTGTTTCAGATATATCAAGCAGTTATATCATTACATTTCTTGTTGGTATTCTCTTGTGCGGCCATAAGCCCGATTTCTGGAATCTCTCAGCCTCCATTATTTAACATTGAATGGCGATGTAAGTATGACCTCAAAATCTGTTGATGTACTTCTGGTTGGTGCAGGTGCAATGAGCACAACTCTGGGGGTTTTGCTAAAGCAGCTGGACCCTTCCCTGAAAATTGTGATGGTAGAACGTCTTGACCATGTAGCAATAGAAAGTACCGACGCTATGAATAACGCGGGTACTGGTCATGCTGCTTACTGTGAACTGAATTATACCCCTCAAAACGAAGACGGTAGTATTAATACCGACAAAGCATTCTCCATTAACGCCGCCTTCGAGACCAGCTTGCAGTTCTGGTCTTATCTTGTTGAGCAGGGCTTTTTGCCTGAACCCCATAATTTTATCAATAATGTTCCCCATCAGAGTTTTGTGATGGGTGAAGAAAATGTCGCCTTTTTGCGTAAACGTTATGAAACATTGAGTGCCACGCCTCAGTTTGCTGAGATGGAATACTCGGAAGACACTGATCTGCTGACTCAGTGGATGCCTCTGATTATGCGTAACCGTTCTCTGAAAGAGCCAGTTGCCGCAACCCGGATGCGCTATGGATCGGATGTTAATTTTGGCGCTTTGGCGCGCAGCATGGTCAGTCATTTAGAGGAGCAGCCCGACTTTGAACTGTTACTCAGCAACTCTGTTGAAGACTTGTCACAATACAGTGATGGTGACTGGCGCGTAGGGCTGAAGAATGGTCATACCGGTAAAACGGACCATATTCGTACCAAATTTTTGTTTTTTGGTGCGGGTGGCGGTGCGTTGCCGTTACTGCAGATGTCCGGTATTCCCGAAGGTGATGGTTACGGTGGCTTCCCTGTCAGTGGTCAGTGGCTGGTGTGTAAAAAGCCTGAAATTGTTGAACAGCACATGGCTAAAGTCTACGGGCAGGCGCCTATCGGTGCGCCGCCAATGTCTGTTCCGCATCTTGATAGCCGTATGATCGATGGCAAGCGTGCGTTACTGTTTGGTCCTTTTGCTGGTTTTACCACGAAGTTCCTGAAGCAGGGATCGGTAATGGATATGCCATTAAGTATGCGACTGAATAATCTCAAGCCGATCATGCAGGTGGGGGCCAAGAATATGGACCTGACCCGCTACCTGATCAGTGAGGTGATGCAATCTCATTCCGATCGCGTGGACTCTCTGCGTCGTTTCTTCCCGGATGCGAAGGATGAAGACTGGGAACTGTCATACGCAGGGCAGCGAGTACAGATTATCAAGAAGAATGAGAAAGGTCAGGGTAAGCTGGAGTTTGGTACCGAGGTGATCTCTTCCGGTGATAAAACCCTGGCCGCATTGTTAGGTGCTTCTCCGGGGGCATCTACAGCGACACCCACTATGATCAATGTGATTGAACGCTGCTTCCCTGAACGTTTAGCGACACCTGAATGGCAGGCAAAAATGAAGGAGATGGTGCCTGCCTATGGTCAGTCGCTGATCGAGGATGGCAAATTGCTGCGTAGCGTACGACAGCGGACATTATCGACGCTTGGGCTGGCAAAGGATTACCAAGCATAGCTTGTGTTACAGGCTTCTTAAATATGACAGATAACCGCTCTTCGGAGTGGTTTTTTTTTGTCTTTTAACCGGCCGTAATCGGCAGGGATGTAATTAAGGCTTTAATTTATTAGATAATTCTAATATAGTGCTTTTCATCAATTAAGATACTCTGGTGGAGACGTTATATGAGAAAACTATTGATCGCTGTCAGCTTGTCCGGCTGCCTGCTGACGATGCCATTATTTGCCGCTGAGAAGCCCGTAAAAGCAACAGCGCAAACGGTGTTGGATCTGTATGCAACCGCGTCAGAAGCCTGGGATATGTTACAGCAGGATAAGACCGCTATTCTGGTTGATGTCCGTGATCCGGTGGAAATTAAGTTTACGGGTTTTGCTTCACCAACCCGGATTCACGTGCCCTGGATGATTGCTGACCCTGAGGGCTGGAGTGATAAGCACAGTAGCTGGGCAATGGTGAAAAATCCTGACTTCGCCGAACAGATAAGTGCCCGGCTGAAAGACCTCGGTGCCACCAGGGACACGACCATTATTATGATGTGCCGTTCGGGGTCCTCCCGCAGTGCGCCGGCGGTGAATGTGCTGGCTGAGCAGGGTTATAGCAACGTCTGGACAGTCGTTGATGGTTTTGAAGGCGGCAAGCTGAAAGAGGGGAAATCTAAAGGTGTACGCGCCTCCAATGGGTGGCGTAATTCGGGGCTACCCTGGAGCTATAAGGTTGACCCTGCGGTTGCCTGGCAACCCGGGAAGTAACTACTTTTTCTACCAGAGCCTGTCAGGGTTCTGTACCAACGGATAAGAGATAATGAAAAAATTAATGATGCCGGCCATTATTGCTGCGGCCCTGATCTCTCCTATAGCACCTGCTGCTGCCGGGAGCACAGATAATGTTGTCATAACGCTTACCAGTGCTGAGCAGCAGACCCGGGGGATGGCCATGGTGCTGGCTAACGCAATGCAGGCTAAAGGGGCACATGTCAGTGTATTGTTGTGTGATAGCGCCGGTGATATGGCCCTTAAAGAGCACCAGTCAACTCCGCTGAAACCGAAGAATGTCACCCCGGAACAGCTGCTGCAAAAACTGATGTCAGGCGGTGCCAGGGTCGACGTTTGTGCGTTATACCTGCCAAATAAAGGTGTGGGTATGGAGGCCCTTAAAGAGGGGGTTGGCAGTGCAAAGCCTGCAACAATGGCGGAGGCCTTAATGGCTGAGGGGACGCGGGTGTTTAATTTCTGAATCCGTCCTGCTGACTGAATAAAGCGCACTGTCTGCTGTAACAGCGGTGTGCTTTTTTATCTCCCGAAGCATCGTCGCTGGCACTATTACCCTCTATACTGAGGAGATGAAAAAACTACCCTTGTTTCCTCTTCCTGTGGTGCTGTTCCCTGGAACGTTACTGCCACTACAAATTTTCGAACTGCGCTATCGGCGTATGGTGAAAGATTGCCTGGCCAGCCAGACACCGCTGGTTATTGTTCACGGCCGAAACCCGGCTGCGCCTGATGATGATTTCGATAGGATAGGCACCAGCGGCACTATTCTGGACTGGCAGCCGCTGCCAAATCAGATGATCGCCATCCAGCTACAAGGTGAGCAACGGGTCAGGGTATCGGCTATCGAAAAGGAGAGTGATGGCCTGTTAGTGGCTGAGGTGGAGTATCTTGCCGCCGATGAGCAGATTACGTCAGAGCCGCAAACATTAAAACTGATGCGGATTATCGCTGATCTTGCCGAGCATCCTCTGTTATCATTCCCGCCTGCTCAGGTGAGTGCTGAAAATGCCGCCAGTTTCAGTTATCAGTTGGCAGCGCTGCTGCCATTATCAGGAGCAGACAAGCAACGGCTGCTGGAACTGGATAATCCGGTGGCACGGCTGGAATCGATTTACTCTCTTCTTAAGGAACGCTGATGCTCGATCTGATTCAAACCGCACTGGTGAATCGCAACCCGTTATTACAAAGGCTGCACGCTGAGAAAACAGACTGCTATCGATTGTTTCATGGGGTGAACGAAGGTTTTCCGGGACTGACCGTTGACCGCTATGGTCCGCAGTTACTGATTCAGACATTTCACCAGCCGATCAGCCATGATGACTGTGAGCTGATTCACTGTGCGGTAGAGGCGTTTCTGAATACCGGATTGGCAATGGTGTACAACGATCGCAGCTCGGCCAATTCACGTCGCAGCGATGATTTTCGGGTCGACACCTGGGAGGGGGTTGCCCATGAGTTGGGAATTAGCTACCGGGTGAAGGGTAAGCATGAAGGACAGGACCCTCTGCTGTTTCTGGATATGCGGGTGGGGCGTCGCTGGATACAGCAACACGCAGCGGGTAAATCGGTGCTGAACCTGTTTTCATACACCTGTGGTGTTGGTGTTGTTGCGGCGGTTGCCGGGGCAAGCCGGGTTCTGAATGTTGATTTCTCCACGCGTTCGCTGGATGTTGGCCGGGAAAATGCCCGTCTCAACCATTTAAATGATCAGCAGATAGACTTTTTTCAGAGTGATTTCTTTACCGCTGCGAAACAGCTGGCAGGTATTCCGGTTAAGCAGCGGGCAGGGCGCGGGCGAAAGCCAAAACCTTTCCCCCGTATCGATGAAGAACAGTTTGATCTGGTGTTTCTTGATCCGCCCCGCTGGGCAAAAAGTGCGTTCGGCACCGTCGATCTGATCCGGGATTATCCCAGTGTGCTGAAACCCGCATTACTGGCAACGAAACCCGGTGGACAGCTGGTGTGCGCTAATAATGTCGCCAGTGTTGCCTATGATGAATGGCTGGATATCGTTTTGCGGTGTGCCGATAAGGCTGGCTGTCCTGTTAAGCAGGTTAGTCGGCTTGAACCGGAGAGCGACTTCCCCTCTCCGGATGGTCAGTTTCCACTTAAGCTGGTGGTATTACAGCTCTGAGTTGACCCCGGTGCTGTCGTGGCAGAGAGTCGCGTTGAGACTGAGATTAGCCCCATCAGAAAGTTCTGCCTGATGAGTAGCGGAAAAATCATCCATGTCGATATAGGCAGTACAGTTGCGGCCACGGCGCTTTGCGAGATAAAGGGCCTCGTCAGCGCATTTTAGCGACAAGTTGATATCATAGTCTGACGTGAGCTGGGTTATGCCGAATGACGCGGTGATCTGAACTGTCTGCTGTTCCAGCTCGAACGGTGTCGCAGCCAGGACTTGCCGAACCCGTTCTATACTGATAATAGCCTCTTGCAGGCTGATATCGGGTAATACGAAGAGAAACTCCTCACCCCCGTAGCGCGCGATCGTGTCACTTTTGCGGGTAAATGAAGAAAGCACAGCGGCAACCTGGGCCAGCGCACTATCCCCCATATCATGACCAAAAACATCATTGATCCGTTTAAAGTGATCAATATCAACCATGGCTACACAACATTGGCTGGTTTTATGGCGGACCATTCTGGATTTTTCATACGCCAGCACCGAATTGACACTCCGGCGGTTCATCAGACCGGTGACCGTATCGAACTGGTTTGTGGTTACGATACTGAATTCAAATAGCGTCAGGACATCGAGGACAAAATTCTCCTGCGCTTCTATCAGTTTGTTATACAGCGTCAGGTCTATCGGCTGATGCAATTGCCGATTGGTCAGTAGTTGATTCGCAATAAGATGAAAATCTTTGTGTTGGTGATCAAGGTCGAAAAAAAACGGATGATGGAATTTAGGATTATCAAGAATCTTCTTAATCCATTGACCAAACTTACAGTGACTGTGGGAGCAGCAGCAATAGTCATCTTCTGTTATATCTGCTTCCGGAGTGATGAGAGCAAGATTTAACGAATTAAACCAGCGTTGATGCTGGTGAAAAACGGTGCGGATATCTGAAGATAGGCGGACAAACTCCTTCTGATCAATTTTTTCCAACAGGTCGTCTAATACGGGCATGACGGCTTTCTCACAATTTCTCTACTTTTACTATTGTTTTTCCACCAGGTTAAAGCAACGAAGAAAACTGCATGAGACCAATGATCTGATGAATTTAGCTCAATGAAGGAAGACGCTGACATATTGCCGCAACTTTTTCTCTATCGTCGATGGACCGCCAACCTTAACAGATACGAACACCTCATTCTATCGTCATTATGGTGCGGCTCTGACCGACAGTATATTCTGGCTCTAAAGTCGGCTTTTATGGCGGGCTTGATCAGATTCGATGAGCTTCCAGAGTGATCCCGGTGACCCGGATACCCAGCAGAACAATCCTGCCACGGGCACGGTCTTCACCGGTTGCAGTAAATTCGAACAGGTAGGAGCGCCAGATTCTGATCTTACCGTTGTCATCCCGTTTCAGCCATATTCCCCGAAGATAAACGCTTTGGTCCAACAACTGCAGATCTAATTCCTGACAGTGACGACTGGCTGCTTTGAGGGCTATCTCTTTGACTTTTAGTGACTGCCACCAGTGCAGCAACAACAGTACGATGAGGGTCAGCCAGAACAGGTCTGCCAATTCCAGATACATCAGTTTTTCTCCCTTCCCAGCCAAACCGAGCCGATACCACCGCTGATTACCAGAACTGCGCCGATAACTGACAGCATATCAGGAACCTGTTGCCAGAAAAGCCAGCCCAGCAGACCGGCAAACAGCACGCCAGAATAACTGATGGGTGCAATTACAGTCGCTTTAGCATAACTGTAAGCTTTGGTGTAAAGCCACATGGTGCACCAGATCGACAGACTGATACCGATCATCAGCGGCACACTGGCGAGTGGAACCGGTTGCCAGGAGGCTATTGCCAGCGGCAGGGAGAACAGTGCCGAGAGGGCAAAATAGTAAAACAGGATCCGATTGGTTGGCTCTGTTTGCGTAAGCATCCGGGTGGTGACGATTGAGACAGATAATAAAATCGCAGAGACAACCGCCGTAATGTGCCATGGATTGAACTGGCTGCCATCGGGTTTGAGTACCAGGGCGATACCGATAAAACCGACGATGACAGGCAACCAGCGAAACAGCGGCATCCGGTAGTTGAGGAAGACCAGCACCACCAGCGGCACAATCAACGGAGCGGCATTACGGAGTAACGCGGCTTCACCCAGTGGGATCTCATTGAGTGCAATATAATAGGTGTAAAAACACAGCCAGCCGGAAGCCCCACGCGCCAGGTGTAACCAGGGTTTTTCGGTTTTCAGAAAACGGATGCCTTTACGTCCCAGCCACGGCAGCATGACCAGCGTACAGATGAGGTATTGCACTAAAACGATCTGTTCAATTGATACCAGGCTGCTGGTGTATTTAGTGGCCGCGGCAGCCAGGCTCATCGTCAGCGAGCAGGTCAGTGACAGCGCTGCGCCGAGCAACAGATTCGAATATTGTTTGATCACGGTTGTCTATCCTGTTGCTTTAATTACAATAGCTTATACATTTTATTTTTCGGGAATACGCATGGGACAGCTGATTGGCTTTTTAGAAACAAACTGGCTAAATGTGCTTGCTTTGTGTTGGTTTTTGCTCTGTTTCAAAGGGTATAACACCTATTCCCGCCGCCGTGCCCGTGACAGTCACTGTCTGGCGAGCGTCATGCACAATTATCGTCTGGAATGGATGACACGGATGTTGCACCGGGAGGTGCGCATCGCTGATACAGCCGCCATTGCAAATCTGGAACGTAGCGTATCATTTTTTGCTTCATCCACCATGCTTATTTTAGCGGGTTTAATGACCGTATTGGGATCGACCGATAAAGCGATCGATGTTATTGGCGATATCCCGTTTGCCAGCCATGCCACCAAAACCGAGTGGGAACTTAAACTACTCGTGCTGATCTGTCTGTTTGTCTATGCGTTTTTGAAGTTCACCTGGAGTCTGCGTCAGTATGGCTTTACCTCGGTGATGATCGGCGGTGCTCCTCAGCCAAATGATGCCTCGGAGCCGGAACTGAAGTCCCACGCAACGCGTCTGGCGATTATGAGCTCAATGGCCGCCAATAACTTTAACCTTGGGCTGCGTACGTATTACTTCAGCCTCTCTGTGCTGGCGTGGTTTATTAACCCCTGGCTTTTCATGCTGATGGCCAGTGGCGTTGTTATCATTCTGTATCGCCGGGAATTTAATTCCAGCACCTTGCGACAGTTGGTTATCAGTCATACGGATTAATTTGTACTGCTTTCTGGCCAATAGCCCCTTGAAAAGAGGGGGCGTGACCCCATCATTACTGTCAACGATTTTCGTTTAAACAGTAAATCTTTGTAACAGTAAGATTGGGAATTAATAGATGAGCACAGAAACTCAGCAGGAAACTCTTGGCTTTCAAACCGAAGTGAAGCAATTGCTTCACCTGATGATTCACTCTCTGTATTCAAATAAAGAGATCTTTCTTCGGGAACTGATCTCCAACGCTTCCGATGCCGCGGATAAGCTGCGGTTTGAAGCGCTTTCGAATGATGACCTCTATGAAGGTGACGGTGATCTGCGTATTCGCATCGAATTTGATGAGAAAGCAAAAACCATCACCATCGATGACAACGGTATCGGTATGACCCGTCAGGATGTGATTGAGCATCTGGGGACGATTGCTAAATCCGGTACCTCACAGTTTCTCTCTCAACTGAGTGGCGATCAGAAAAAAGACTCGCAGCTGATCGGTCAGTTCGGTGTTGGTTTTTATTCCGCATTCATCGTGGCTAAAGAGGTAGAAGTGATTACCCGCCGTGCCGGTCAGCCAGCGTCTGAAGGTGTGCACTGGACGTCTCAGGGTGAAGGCGAGTTCACCGTTGCCAATGTCGAGAAGGCTCAGCGTGGTACCACCATTATTCTGCACCTGAAAGATGACGAGCTGGAATTTGCCAACAGCTTCCGTCTGCGTGGATTGGTGCGTAAATATTCCGATCATATCTCTCTGCCGGTGATTATGCAGAAAGATCCTGAACCGGTTGAAGAGGGTGAAGAACCCGCCGCACCTGAAGATGAAACAGTCAACTCCGCAACGGCGCTCTGGACCCGCTCTAAAAGTGATATCAGCGACGACGAGTTTAAAGAGTTCTACAAACATATCTCTCATGACTTTCAGGACCCCATGAAATGGAGTCATAACCGGGTAGAGGGTAAGCTGGATTACACCAGCCTGCTTTATGTGCCGGCCCATGCACCCTATGATTTGTGGAACCGTGATACGCCCCGTGGCCTGAAACTCTATGTGCAGCGTGTGTTTATCATGGATCAGGCAGATCAGTTCCTGCCGATGTACCTGCGCTTTATCAAAGGCGTGGTAGACACTAGTGATCTTTCACTCAACGTATCCCGCGAAATTCTGCAGAAAGATCCGGTGGTTGATAAGCTGAAAACTCAGCTCACCAAGCGATCACTGGATATGCTGGGTAAGCTGGCTAAGAACGATCCTGAGCAGTACGCTAAATTCTGGACCGAGTTTGGTGAAGTCCTGAAAGAGGGCCCGGCTGAAGATCACGCCAATAAAGACACTATCCTTAAGTTGCTGCGTTTTGCGTCAACCCATAATAACTCCTCTGAACAGAGTGTATCGCTGGAAGATTATGTTTCCCGTATGCAGGAAGGTCAGGAGAAAATCTATTACGCTGTCGCTGAAAACTACAACACGGCTAAAAACAGCCCCCATCTTGAGATTTTCCGTAAGAAGGGAATCGAAGTGCTGTTGATGTCTGACCGTGTTGATGAGTGGTTGATGAGTCAGCTGTTCGACTTCGACGGCAAGTCATTCCAGGATGTCAGCAAAGGTGAGCTGGACCTGGGTGATACCGAGAATGAAGAAGAGAAGAAAGCTCAGGAAGAAACCGCCAAAGAGCTGGAAGGTCTGGTTGAGCGTCTTAAGAACAGCCTGGATGATCAGGTGAGTGAAGTACGCATTACCCATCGTCTGACGGATTCACCAGCCTGCGTGGTGCTGGGTGCCTATGATATGGGGATGCAGATGCGCAAGATCATGGAAGCGGCCGGTCAGGCAGTGCCTGAGAGCAAGCCAGTCTTCGAGATTAACCCGCAGCACCCACTGATCAGCAAGCTGGATAACGAAGCCGATGAAGACCGCTTTGGTGAACTGGCGCTGGTAGTATTTGAACAGGCGCAACTGGCCGCTGGTGGACAGCTGGATGATCCGGCTGCCTACGTTAGCCGTCTGAATAAGCTGCTCCTTAATCTGATCAACTAAGTTGTCATTGTGTTTTTGCTAAAGGCGGCCTGAGGTCGCCTTTTTTATGCCTGTCACACTGATATAATCCCTTGCTTGCGGCATTAAACTGATGCGGCAGAACAACAATGATATTGATGGCGATAACGCCGCAGCGGGAATCTGACATGAGTGATGATATCGCTAATTTGCGCAAATTTGTGGCCCCCGAGATTGTCTTTGGGGCTGGCGCAAGAAAAACCGTAGCTAACTTTGCCCGCTCTTTTGGTGCGCGCAAAATTTTGCTGGTCTCTGATCCTGGTGTTCAGGCCGCTGGTTGGGTTGATGAGATTGTGCAAGACCTGCAAATGGGCGGTTTTGAGTATGAACTGTTTACCGATGTATCACCCAACCCCCGCGCAGAAGAGGTGATGAAAGGCGCTGAAATCTATTCAGGTCAGGGGTGCAACCTGATTGTCGCGGTGGGCGGTGGCAGCCCGATGGATTGTGCCAAAGGGATCGGCATTGTGGCCACCCATAAACGTCACATTCTTGAGTTTGAAGGGGTGGATACCATTGAGGTGGCCATTCCACCGCTGATCTTTATTCCGACCACGGCGGGCACATCTGCCGATGTTTCACAGTTTGCCATCATTACGGATCAGCAGGAACAGATGAAAATCTCCATCGTCAGTAAAGCGGTGGTGCCGGATGTTTCCCTGATCGACCCGGAGACAACGGTCACCGTGGACCCGTTCTTAACCGCCTGTACCGGTGTCGATGCATTGGTGCATGCGATAGAAGCGTTCGTGTCGACCGGTTCTGGTCCGCTCACCGATATGCACGCGCTGGATGCGATTAAGCTGGTGAACGACAACCTGGCTGCGCTGGTGAAAGACCCCACCGATCTGAAATTGCGTGAACAGGTGATGCTTGGCAGCATGAAGGCGGGACTGGCATTTTCAAATGCCATTCTCGGCGCCGTGCACGCGATGTCTCATAGTCTGGGGGGCTTTCTCGATCTTCCCCACGGGATGTGTAATGCGATGCTGCTGGAACACGTCATCGGCTTTAACTATAAATCAGCGGAAGATAAGTTTCGCATCGTCGCTGAAACCATGGGGATCGATACCCGCGGAATGAATAATCAGATGGTGCACAAACGCTTGCAGGAACGGGTGATCAGACTGAAGCATGATGTCGGCCTGATTGAGGGGCTTGCTTCACGAGGCGTGAATATCAGCGATATTCCAACCCTGTCAGCGAAAGCGATTAAAGACCCCTGTATTCTGACGAATCCACGCAGATCCAGTAAGCGCGATGTTGAGGTCGTTTATGAAGAAGCGCTCTGAGTCGGAATACTCCCCTACCGACAGGCTTACCATCGAGAGTCTGATGGGGCTGGGTGGGCAGTCCGCCCGCAAGAGTCATTATCCTGAACTGGTCGCCAAGCTCGAAGAGCTTGAAGATGAGCGTAACCGTTATAAGTCGATTTTTGAAAACGCGCAGCATGGCATTTTTCAGGCCCGTCCTGATAGCGGTCTGATAGCCGCCAACCCTGCACTCGCGAGAATCTGTGGTTATACCGACCCGCACCAGCTGTGCAGTCGGGTTGAGTCATTTGCCTCGGGGCTGCTGTATGATGCCGATGAATACCCGTTGCTACTGGAAACACTGAGACTCTACGGCAAGTTATTTGGCTACGAAACCCGCTTCCTGCGGCAGGATGGCAGTGCCGTCGATGTGTCACTCAACGTACTGATCAAGGAGGATGATCAGGGCGGTCTGATGGAGGCTTTCGTTGCCGATATCACCGAACGCAGGAAAGCCCGGGATAAGTTAAAAAAGCTTAACGAAGAGTTGGAACAACGGGTAGAGGAGCGCACCGAGGAACTGGTGTCGCTGAATGACAAACTGCTAAGCGAGATCAATGAGCGCCGTGCCATTGAGCAGGCGCTGAAAGTCGCTCGTGATGCCGCAGAGCAGGCGAATAAGAGCAAAGATAAATATCTGGCGGCCGCCAGTCATGACCTGTTGCAACCTCTCAATGCCGCTCGCTTGTTGGTGTCGACGCTGCAGGAACGGGAGCTGGCAGAAGAAAACAATCATCTGGTTGAGCGTATTCATATGGCGCTGGAAGGGGCGGAAGAGCTTCTGAGTGACCTCCTGGATATCTCCCGTCTGGATCAGAATGCGGTGCAACCGGATCTGACCAGTATCCCTGTGAATTATCTGTTTCGTATGTTGCAGGTGGAGTTTCAGCCGGTGGCAGAGCAGCGTTCTGTCTCGTTGCGTGTCAGTGGCAGTGGACTGAATATTCGCAGTGATGGGCGTTTACTGATGCGGGTGTTACGCAACTTTCTCAGCAACGCATTTCGCTATACGCCTGCGGGCAGGGTTCTGCTCGGGGTGCGCCGCCGGGGCGGATATCTGGAACTGCAGGTATGGGATACCGGCCCCGGTATTCCCGAGGATAAGCTTGAGGATATCTTTAAAGAGTTTCAACAGATCGACCATCAGTATCAAACCGGCCGTAAGGGGGTTGGGCTTGGGCTGGCGATAGTTGAGCGGATTGCCGGTATGCTGGACCACCCCATCAGAGTCAGTTCCCGGCCCGGCAGGGGGACCATGTTCAGTGTCTCCGTTCCTGTTAGCCACGATAGCGTGCAGACTATCCTGCAACCACAACAGACAGCGCATCAGGATCTGAGTGGCCGGCCAATTCTGGTGATTGATAATGAGCGGGATATTCTGGTCAGTATGAAGGCGCTACTGGAGCAGTGGCACTGTGAGGTTTATCTGGCGATCGATCCGGCCGAGGCGATTGAAAAGTATCTGCGTAAAGGGGTAAAACCCCAGCTGATTCTCGCCGATTTTCATCTTAACAATGATGCCACCGGGGTCGAAGCGATTGCGCAACTCCGTGCTTTTGCCGGTGAAGATATTCCCGCCGCCATCATTACGGCAGACCGTTCACCAGAGGGCCGAAAACTGTTTCGCGAACGGCAGTTGCCAGTGTTAAATAAGCCGGTCAAGCCGGGTAAGTTACGTGCGTTGATTAGTCATCTGCTACAGCCTGCGCAGCCCTCCTGATGAACCGTGAGCAGCTGCGACAGTGTTGTGAGGCGCTTGAGGCCCTGAAAACGGAACTGACTGAAGAGATTGTTGGCCTGGAACAGAGCGCCCGGCCGGTGATGCTGGATCAGCAGGCCGTTGGCCGGGTGTCCCGCGGTGATGCGTTGCAGCAACAAAATATGGCCCTGGCGAATCTGCAACAGTGCCGTCAGCGACTGCACGAAGTGTTGCATGCGCAGCAACGCCTCAGAGAAGAGGAGTATGGCTACTGTGAAAACTGCGATACTCTTATTTCTCTGCCTCGCCTGCTGGCACGCCCGGAAAGTCGTTTCTGTCTGCATTGCCAGTCAGCAGCAGAACTGAAAAACTGATGGCTTTGCACTTTTAACTTTCCGGCAGTGGCATCTTAACTGCTGAGTTGCTAAGACAGCCTTACCAGAGTGACAGATCACAACAGCGGTTCAGTGCCGGTTTCAAACCATGAACTACAGCCTGGCTGGAATGGCGATGGTCGGTCTCCGGGCGTTGCCTGTACCCTGTAAAGCGCTAAACATAACCGATCTCAGCTGAAGCTGGCGCAGGAATGTCTGATCGATTCAAATATAACTGCACTAACTATTCGTAGCCGCTCATTATGCTGTGCTGTGCGAGATCTTCGATCCGGTTTTGATTCCCTCTCTGAGTCTGCCTGCTGGCTCCAGCAACAACCTGACCCACGTAGATCAGCGCAGGGGCTTGAATCTGGTTAATACTGATTACCTCAGTCATCTGGTTGAGGGTTGTTTCAGTTGCCCGCTGCTCTTTATGGGTGCCGTTTTCAACGATCAACACCGGGTAGTCTTTCGGTAACCCTGCCTGGATCAGTTCTGAGCTGATCATCGCTGCTTTCGAAACGCCCATATAAAATACCAGGGTTTCATCGGTTTTCGCCAGATTCGTCCAGTCGATCGAACGGGCTTTGCTGAACTGGGCTGTTATCAGTCTCAACCGTGCTGACTTACCCCGTTCAGTCAAAGGAAACCCCAGACTGGCAGCACAGCCGGAGGCGGCGGTGATGCCGGGTACAATGGCATAGGGAATATTTGCTGATTTGAGTGAATCCAGCTCTTCTCCCAGACGTCCAAACACCAGTGGGTCGCCCCCTTTTAAGCGCACCACATGTTTGCCTTTTAATGCTAGCTGCACCAGCAGGGCGCATATTTCATCCTGGGTTGCACTGTGATAGTTCATTCGTTTGCCAACATAGATCAGCTCCGGCTTGCCAGTGATCTCATTCAGCAACTCACGGCTGACCAGTGCATCATAAACGATGGTGTCGGCTTCATTAATCAGTCGCCATGCTTTACGGGTTAGCAGTTCAGGATCACCAGGGCCTGCGCCAACCAGATCTACCCGACCTGTTGAATCTCTGCCTGAAGGGCTTTCAGGCCTTAAGCGGCGAAGAGTCGTTCCTATAGCGGAAGATCGCTTATTGTAAGCGGCTTTATCAGCACTGAAGTCAAACCACTGACGCAGATAGCGCATAAAATCGAGACTCAACATAGTAAAAAAACTCCAAAAAAAAAGCCCAAAGCTCTGCTGAGCTTTGGGCTTCGTTACCCGACGAAAGCGATTCGTCATTTAAATTTTAAAAAACTATATAAGAGACATTGCAACTAACATGCCTGTTATTCAGATAATGGCAGACTAAAAAATCGTGGCACTGTAATTGCTGTATACAGAACTGATAAATAAGGCAGGTTAACGCTCAGATCCATGAAAAAAAATACGGTATCTCCAGAGTCCTTCTTTCTGGCTGCCAAGCAGTCAGAGATCAATACCATCATAGAGCTTAAGTCGATGCTCAGATGGGTAACGCTGATCTGTGAGTTCATCCATCAGTTGCAGCGGGAACGGGGGTTATCAAACCGCTTGTTAGCCGGGGGCGGTGAAAAAACCAGACCGCAGATGATGGCGCAGCAGGTGCAGACTGACCATGCCCACAAAGCGATGAATGAGGGGCTGGTGGGGGTTTATCAAACCGCCATAGAGTGCACCGTGAGTGCAAAACTCCTCAACCTGATCGCTTCCGCTTTGCTGGCCTTAGAGGGATTACAAGCGCTGCGGGCTGATATAGAACAGTCACGGATACAACCGGTTGATGCTACGGCCTGTTTTAGTCGTCTGATCGAAAACCTGTTGCTGATTGTTTTCGAGGTGGCCGATCATGCTACCGATCCGGATGTAACCCAGGGGTTGAGTACGCTGTTCCATCTGATACAGGGGAAGGAACTGGTCGGTCAGGAGCGTGCCTGGACCGTTGTAGGATTTGCCAGAGGCAGCTTTTCAAGCCGGCTATGTGAGCGGCTTGAGCGGGTGAAACAGCAGCAGGTTGAAATTTTCAGTGGCTTCCAGCACACCGCCAGCGCTGAATTAAATACCGCTCTTTCTCAGCTTGAAAGTAGCGAACTGATTGCCGATTTTAAACAGCTGAGAACTCTCAGAGACCGATTGCAGGATGGCCAGCAGGTGAACCCTGAACTCGCAGATACCTGGTATGAAAAAGCCACACTCTATATTGATGAACTGCATGGACTTGAAATTCTGGCAACCGAACAGATTCTGACACTCTGTGACAACCGGGTCGATCTGGCAAAACGTAACCGCTCTGCGGCACAGGATCAGATAGCGGCACTGACCAGCATCAACCTGAACAGGGATGAGGTCATTGGGAGGGGGTTGTTAAACGCAGCGAGTCCTTCACACCCGATTCAATCGTTGATATTAGAACAACGCAAACAGATTCTTGATCTGACATCGGATCTGCAACGGGCTAAAGAGGCGCTGGAAGCGAGAAAGCTGGTTGAGCGAGCCAAGTCAATTCTCAAAGACAATATGAATCTGGATGAAGAGACCGCCTACCGCACACTACAAAAGAGTGCCATGGATCAGAAGCTGCCGATTCAGCAGGTTGCATTGGCAATCATCGAAGCCTATAAGCGATCAACCTATTCCTGATCTGATACTCCTGAGACAGAAGGGGGTTATCGTACCCCCATCGCCTGCATCAGAAAGATCACCCCACAACCGACAGCGATCATCACCAGATTGTAAGGCAACTGGTTGCAGATGATTTCACTGTCGGTCGCATGAAAGCGGGACTTCATTATAAAATTCAGACCGCTGAAGGTGCTGCCAGACATCGCCAGAGCGGTTCCCAGGATATAGCTGATCGCCATCAGATTCGGTGTGGTTGTGATATCGGCCAGCAAACCGGCGAAGATTGCGACCAGTGCCAGCTGATGGATGCCAAGATAGGCCAGACCAACGATCATCATCAGCACCAGAGAAGCAACCCCGGCATTGGTTTCAGTGAACGGCAGGCTGATCAGGCCTACCCCGATACAGGCTTTTACCCCCGCAGCGAGTACTCCGGCCGCCATAAACAGGCTGATCTCAGCCCGGCTTTCTGAGAGCTTTGCGGTAATATGCTGTGACACTTTTTCCGCCGATCTGGCAATACCTGTTCGCAACGTCAGCAAGCTGACCGGCACAATAATGGAGAGCAGTGATACCAGGAATACAGTGGGCAGCTGAGGCTGTTGCCAACTGAGTAGCAGAATCATCCCGATCAGCGCAAAAGGCATGGCCAGTGTTTCCCGTTTCAGCGGATATCCCGCATAGCTATTCAATGCAGTCGTTGCCCGGAAACGGGCCTCCAGCGTACTGAGTAACAGGCCGGTCGCCGCGATGGCGATAGAGAAGGGGTAGATCTGTGATAGTTCAACACCGGGCACCTGCTCCAGTACCAGGGGCAGTAAGCTTAGGAAGGGTGACCAGAGCACCGCCATGCCGAATCCCCGGCTGAGCACCAGTTGAGAGAGCTGATCAATCCCTTTATTACTCTTAATCTGGTCACCCACCACAATCACCGATGAAAAGTTAGCCACCGATGAGAAGAGGTGCATGCCCAACAGGGTGGTAATAAAGCTGCGGCTACCCGGTTTGCTGACATCGCAGCCTATCTGACTGGCCATCCCGATAAAACTGATGGCCGTCAGCAGCATCGCCAGTTTCAGGTGTTCACCGAACAGCGTTTGCAGCGTGATGGTTGAACCCTGGCTCCAGGCGAGTATTGCTGCCGCCACTCCGGCGGTAAACAGGATAAGGATCTGCTTACGCTGTTTCGGTTTCAGCCGTGGAGACTCAATCGCAATATAGAGCCATGCCAGCAGGGTCGCTACCCCGGCCAGCCCCAGGGGAACGACGATATTCAACAGTGTCAGCAGGCACATCGTGAGAACAATAAGGCCTGCAACACGGGCGCCAGGCCAGCGGCTGCTGAGGTTTGTGCTAAAGCGGTTGATTGACATGTTAAAGCCTGTAAATAAATACTGGAAATTAGTTAATATATTAAGTATATTAGTTGCATATGTTAGCTTTTACCTGTCGCTGGGTAAATGGTTATAGATTACAGAATGCTTTTTTAGGCTTTACTCTTTTGGTTGCCGAGTGCAGCGCACGTTAGAACGGAAGGTCAGATATGTTAACAGAACAGCAGATAAGAACAGCCGCGGACAAGCTCTATCAGGCAGAGAAGGATTGTATTCAGATTCCTGCCATCACACTTGAACACCCGGATATGACAATGGATGATGCCTATGCCGTCCAGAAGACCTGGGTCGATCAGAAGATTGCCAACGGGGCTAAGGTTAAAGGGTACAAGATCGGCCTCACCTCCCGGGCGATGCAGATGGCAGTGAATATCGATCAGCCTGACTACGGTGTGCTGCTGGATGATATGTTCTTCGCCGATGGGGCTGAGATCAAAGCGTCTGACTTTCTTGATCCCCGTATAGAGGTTGAGCTGGCTTTCGTACTGAAAGATCGACTGGAGGGTGACGATGTCACCATCTTTGATGTGCTCAATGCCACCGATTATGTGATTCCCTCTCTGGAGCTGATCGCCGCCCGGTGTCACCGTACCGACCCTGAAACGGGCTATACCCGCAAAGTGTATGACACGATCGCGGATAACGCGGCGAATGGCGGGATCATTCTTGGCGGTCGCCCGATCAAACCGATGGATATGGATCTGCGCTGGGCCGGAGCTTTGCTCTATCTGAATGGTCAGATTGAAGAGACCGGTATTGCCGCGGGTGTTCTTGGGCATCCAGCCAATGGTATCTGCTGGGTATGTAAACGCTTTGCCCCTCATGGCGTAGCGCTGGAGCCGGGTCAGGTGATTCTGGCTGGTTCATTTACCCGTCCGGTGCCGGTTAAAGCTGGTGATACTGTGCATGCAGATTACGGCCCACTGGGCGGTATCTCAGTGAAGTTTGTTTAAGAGGTGGCTATGGATCTTCCTGTTAATAAATTTAAGCAGGGCCTGAAAGGCGACAAGCCTTTGTGGGGGTTGTGGCTGGGGCTGCCCGACGCAACCTGCGCTGAGATCGTTGCCGGGGCCGGGTTTGACTGGCTGCTGATCGACAGCGAGCACGCACCCTTTGAACTGGACTCCACGATGCGTCATCTGCAGGCGATTGCACCCTACGGTGTACCTGCAATTGTGCGTCCGGAGGAGGGCCGTACTGCATTGCTGAAACGGATTCTGGATATCGGTGCGCAAACGGTGCTGGTGCCCATGTGTGACACGGCTGATCAGGCGCGTGCGTTGGTTAAAGCGGTTAAATATCCACCCATGGGTGTGCGGGGGCTGGGGAGTTCACTGGCCCGGGCGGCCAACTGGAACCGTATCCCCGGATATCTGCAAAAAGCCAACGATGAGATCTGTCTGATCGTTCAGGCGGAGACGGTTACCGCCATGGCTAACCTTGAAGAGATCGCTGCGGTTGATGGGGTAGATGCGGTGTTTATCGGACCCTCTGATCTGTCAGCCTCGATGGGTCATATCGGTAATCCGGATCACCCTGAGGTAGTCGCGGCGATTGAAAACGGCTTTAAGGTGATCAATGCGGCGGGCAAAGCGGCGGGGCTGTTGTGTATCAATCCTGCTAAAGCGCATCACTATGTTGAGAAAGGTGCGAAGTTTGTCGGTGTGGGAGTCGATACGTTGTTACTGGGCAATGCGGCCAAACAACTGGCAGAAAGCTTTCAGTCCGGGGACAACAAATCTGATTCCACTGGCTCCAGCGGATATTAAATTCAGGCACAAGTTTAGGTTTAGGTGAAAGTGTAATGAGCAAAAATCCAATCGTGAAAGGTAAGTTAGTCTGTGTCGCGCTGAACGACGCTGAACAGTTCAATGCCATGCAAGCCGAGTTCGCAGAAGCGCCGTATAAAGGTGCTCCACAACAGCCGGTTCTCTATTTTAAACCCCACAACACCTGGAGTACCGATGGTGCCGTGGTTGAGTGGGCACAGGTTGATGGTTCACCCGCTGAACAGATGGTGGTGGGTGCTTCACTGGCGGTGGTGTTTGGCAAAGAGTGCTGCCGTGTCAGCGAGGCAGAGGCGCTGGACTATGTTGAGGGTTACACCCTGGTACATGACTTCTCACTGGTAGAACAGAACTACTACCGCCCTGATATCAAAGGTAAGTGTCTGGATACCTCTGCACCTATCGGTGCTGATGTGGTTGCCGTTGCCGACCCGCAGGCTCTGACGGTTGTTACGTCGGTGAATGGCACGGTCGTCAATGAGACGCCGGTTTCTCAGCTGGTACGCGGTGTTGCTGAGCTGATCAGCACAATCTCCTACATCATGACACTGCAGCCGGGCGATGTGATCGCAGTGGGTTTCCCGGGTCAGCGGGCACCGGTTGCACCGGGCGACAAGGTCCACACCGTGATTGACGGTGTTACCGAACTCAACAACACACTTGGCCAGTAAGGAGATTATTCAGAATGAAACACGCACGCGTACTTTTTAATGGCTCCGAACTGGATGTCACCGTTGAGGCAGATGGTCAGCTGAAATCTAAAACTGATGGTCAACTGATCAATGAAGCGGATGTTACCTGGCTGTGTCCGGTGAAAGAGCCCGGTACTATCTTCGCCCTGGGTCTGAACTATGCGGATCACGCCGCTGAACTGGCGTTTGAACCACCGAAAGAGCCGCTGGTGTTCCTTAAAGGTGCCAATACCCTGACCGGTCATAAACAGAATGCTTACCGTCCGGATAACATCGAGTTCCAACACTATGAGTGTGAACTGGTGGCGGTGATCGGTAAAGAGGGTAAGAACATCTCCCGTGAAGATGCGATGGACTACATCGCGGGTTACACCGTGTGTAATGACTTTGCCATCCGTGATTATCTGGAAAACTACTACCGTCCAAATCTGCGGGTGAAAAGCCGTGATTCACTGTGCCCGATTGGCCCCTGGCTGATCGATAAGGATGATGTGGGTGATATCACCAACCTGAAACTGACCACCCATGTGAATGGGGAGCTGACTCAGGAAGGCACCACAGCGGATATCATCTTTGATGTGCCGTTCCTGGTGGAATACCTGAGTAAAATTATGACCCTGAAGCCCGGCGATATGATCGCCACCGGTACGCCAAAAGGTCTGAAAGATATGCAGCCGGGCGACACCGTTGTCTGTGAAATTGAAAAAGTAGGTGCTCTGGTAACGCACATCGTTTCTGAGCAAACGTTCTACGGCGATAAGTATTGAGGTATAGATTGATGAGTGCACAACTACAAGAGAATATCAGTAAAGCAGAAAGCTACCTGGCGCGTTTTAAAGAGAACACCCTGGGCCATTACATTAATGGCGAGTGGACGCTGGGCAGTGGTGAAACCTTTGATAACACCACACCCTTTGATCAGAGCTATCTGGGTAAAGTGGCTGCGGCGTCTGAAGAAGATGTAAATGCGGCCTGTGAAGCGGCGGCTGCGGCTGCGGCTGGCTGGGCGGCAACACCAGGTGCTGAACGGCGTAAGATTCTGCATCGTCTGGGTGACGAGCTGGAGAAACGTGCCGAAGAGATCGCTATGGTGGAATCGATGGACTGCGGTCAGGCGCTACGCTTTATGCGTCAGGCGGCTGTGCGTGGTGCAGCCAACTTCCGCTTCTTCGCCGATCAGGCACCCGAGGCCCGCAACGGCTTGTCTCTGCATCAGGCGGAACACACCAACTTTACCGTGCGCAGTCCAATCGGTCCTGTTGCCGTAATCACTCCGTGGAACACGCCGTTCATGCTGTCTACCTGGAAGATTGCGCCCGCACTGGCATCCGGTTGTACCGTAGTTCACAAGCCTGCCGAGCTGAGCCCGCTCACTGCATCCATTCTGGCGGAGTGTGCTGAAGCGGCTGGCCTGCCGAAAGGTGTGTGGAACATGGTTAACGGCTTTGGTACGGTTGCCGGTAAAGCGCTGACTCAGCATCCGGCGATCAAAGCGGTCGCGCTGGTGGGTGATTCTGCCACCGGTAAACTGATTCAGGCACAGACGGCACAAACCCTGAAGCGTCTGCATCTGGAACTGGGGGGTAAGAACCCGGTTATCGTATTCGATGATGCCGATTTTGATCGTGCTCTGGATGCCGTGGTGTTCATGATTTACAGCCTGAACGGTCAGCGCTGCACCAGCTCCAGTCGTCTGCTGATCCAGAGTGGTATTAAGGACAAGTTCCTGGCTGCCCTGAAAGCGCGTGTAGAAAACATCAAAGTAGGTCATCCGCTGGACCCTGAAACTGAAGTGGGTCCACTGGTTCATACCGGTCACTACGATAAAGTCACCAGCTACTTCGAAATTGCTAAGGAAGATGGTGCCACTATCGCTGTCGGTGGCAAGTCTCTGCGTGATGAGATGGGCCCTGGTAACTTCGTCACCCCAACCCTGTTTGTTGATGCGAAGAACACTATGCGCATCGCTCAGGAAGAGATCTTTGGTCCGGTTCTGACCGCGATTGAGTTCGAAACCGAAGAGGAAGCGGTTCAGCTGGCTAACGAAACTGTTTATGGTCTGGCTGGCTATATCTGGACCAGCAACACCGGTCGCGCAATGCGTATGGCGCATGCAGTAGAAGCCGGTATGCTGTGGGTTAACTCAGAAAACAACCGTAACCTGCCATCCCCGTTCGGCGGCGTTAAGATGTCGGGTATTGGTCGTGACGGTGGTGACTGGAGCTTCGATTTCTATATGGAAACGAAGAATGTGTGTATAGCTCATGATACGCATAAGGTCCCTGTCCTCGGGCGCTAATCGTCTAAGCTACTGTGCTTGATCATACGGCGTTGGAAGCAGGTTCAAAGTGCTCATTTAGCAGGCTAAACTGCGCGCTTTTCACCTGCTTCCGCCTTGTCTGATCTGTGCTCGTGACGCTTAGACAAGCTATTGCATTTGGCTACACTGCCTTAAAGCTGGTTTAGAGTAATCTTAGCCAGCTTTTGATTTTAAGTGTTATGAGCCTGATGTGTAGATCTGTAAATTAGATAGATTGATTAAACAGAGGAAACTTTATGCCTCATTTTATTATGGAATACTCAGCCAACCTGGATGATGATCTGGATATCCCGGCGTTGTTTGAGAAGTTAAACGCTACTGCGATTGCCACCGGGGTTTTTCCGATTGGTGGTATTCGCAGCCGGGCGATCCGCTGCGAGCATTTCCGGGTAGGCGAGGGAGATCCCGAGAATACGTTTGTGCATCTGACCGCGAAAGTGGGGTCTGGTCGTTCGCCTGAAGTGCTGAAAGAGGCTTCTGATAAGATCTTTGAAACCTTCAGTGAGTGTCTTAAGCCGGTGTTTGACCGTCGCTGGATGAGCGCGGGTTTCGAGATGATAGAACTTCATCCGGAGCGCAACTATCGGATGAACAACATCCACAAGAAGCTTGCCGATAAAGCTTAAAGAGTGAATATTCCCAGAGTAAATTTCTGAACAGCAGCGGGCAATCAACATTGCCCGCTTTTTTTATATGAGACATCCTCTTTGTATGGTAGGGTGTCCGAATCGAATTGTGTTTCCCGGCAACCTATTGCTGCGTTTTGTCTTCATACTTTGACTGCTAATTCCCTATTCACCTCGTTTTGCTGGGTCCCGACGTTTACTTTTAGGTCAGTGTTGGTAAAAGTAACATCTGTTCCAATAAATATAAATATAAGGTTATATTCATGAAAAGAAGTCTGTTTCTCATTCTCGCAGCTACGGCAATCGTTCCCTTTAATGTCAGCGCTAAGGACACTCATTCAGAAGGTCACGGAGCCGTTGTAGCCGATGCTGTTATAGCGGAGCAAAGAGCTAGTCTGGCGATGAATACCGAAGGGAAAGGATTCGGGCCTCAATCACCCCGGGATATTGATTCGCTGGTCGGAACTGATCCGGTTGTTTTCAATGCTGCTCCTGCTTATACAGAGATGAACCTGTGCAATATTCATTTTCATAAGAATGCAGAACATAAAGGTGGCGAGTTCACTGAGTATGCTGGCAATGGGGATGGCCATGGCTATCAAAGCGGTTATAAATATACCGGACACTTGTCAGAGTCTGAGCTGGCCCCGCAACCGCATGAGGCCTGCCCGAGTGAGCATGGCGGTCTTTATCCCGGAGACACGATTGAGGTTCACTACGTCCATTCTACCGCTCAGGTAAAGCCTGGCCCGACATTGGGTTCCTGTTTGAATGATTCGATTAAAAATCCCCAACTGCGTGTTGAGACACAGGTGTATGTTCTGGTGAGTGATAAGAACGCGGCGGATTTCGGTGATCTGACTCAGTTCGACAATCAGGATGGGTTATATCAGGCAACCGGTGTTCCACAGAACACGGGGGTGCCTGTTCAGTATATCGGCTCGACCACCGGGCCGGGTTATAACGAAAAGGGTTCGCCATATCAGGTGTCCTGGAGTGTACGTCCGAAAGTTGCCAAGGTTAACATTGAAACGGTTGACGCATGGTGTAAAGGTAACGCCTTCGATGAAGATCATGGTCACGGTGTCAGAAACCTGGTGATAAACCCTGATCTGCTATCGAAAATCACGCAATAATTTCAGCAAATAATTCCAGAAAACGCAGCGTATAGTTAGCGGGCTTGATGTGACCGGCGTGCTTTGCCGGTCGTCTCTCATGCTGCGGGACTATCGTTAACCCTGATTCGTTAACCCTGATTCGTTAACCCTGACTCGTTATTCCTGGGGCCGCCTTTTCCTCTTTCGAGCCCCGGGGTTTCTGCTAAGAAAGTATGAAGACCACTGGAGATCCGGCATCATCGTTATGTATCAGACTATTCTCTGGTGGTTTATTTTCTGCGTCAGAGTCGTTATGCTGCATTTGTCGTCATAAAAGGCCGTTTTGCTGCTTCGGCTATTGCAGAAATAGCAAAACATCAGACACAAATGGATAGGTGGAAAACGCTGGTGGGAGTTACACCGGGTTAAGAGTGCAGCAGCATTCTTGTTTTTGTCTTAAGGGAGATCGCAATGTTCCAAACCTCCTCTTTTCTTGTTTGATCGTTAGCATGCCTTTTGTAAATATTGTCCTGCATACTTAAGTGCCTGGTGGGTATTGCAATGCTATGAGGTTTTCTAACATGAAGCTTATATCCCTGATTCTGGCGATTTTCATATTGTCAGGCTGCGCCGCAACAGGTAAAAACTTCAGTACTCTGGAGCCTTTGAGTAGCAGTGAGGCAACCGTTTATATATATCGTCCGTCGAAATTCTTTCAAGGTGGAACATGGCCAACGGTTTTCATTGATGGTGAAGAGAGATTTACATTAAAGAATGAAGGTTATGTTTTTATTGATCTTTCCCCGGGAGAACATGAGATAAAAGTTGGAAAATCCCACTTTTTTGCAAACTGGATGTTTAGTGATGTAAATCGAAAGCTAAATGTTGAGTCAAACAAAAGGTACTACCTGAGGCTCGATTTAAATTTTGAAAACATTCATTCTATCGGAAATGCTATGTCGATTTCAGGTTCGATAAGGCTCGTTGACGTTCCGGAACAACAAGCTTTGCCGGATTTAAAAAGCCTGAAATTAAGCATGTAGTCTTATAGAAACTGATTAACATGCTTCTTCTGGTGCGTCCCTCAGGCATTAAGGCAAAAATTCATAACGCCATCACATCCATCACATTGCTATGATTAAAAACTATTTAACCGCTATTTTTTTGCTTATAGCCAGCTGTAATGTTGCGGCAACAGGTGATGGTATTCCAACCTCTGCCGCCTTCATATATCTATTGTTTGCACTTTATGTGTTGTTACCACTGATAGTTTTTTTACTAATAAACTGGCTTGTTTTTAAATGTAAAGGAAAACGCGCAGGTCTGACATTTTTGGCTATCTCTACCTGTGCTGTAATAGCAATGGTCTTTCATTTTTTTTCGTAAATTCTATTGCAGCAAACAACAGCCGTTGAATCGGTTTAGCGGGTATCAAATACAAAGATGTTTGCGAATAGTATTACAAAATTTCAATATTATAGAGTCTGCAGATGCAACAGTTATCTTTTGGCGCATGGGTGTTGATCTATGCTTTGTCTTCACTATGGTGGAAGTGGATTCTTAGTTGGGGTGGGGCTCACTTTATAGAAGGGGTGGCATCCTGGTTTACGATTGGATGGTTCGCCCCTCGATGGGATGCTGAGCAAATTCGTCTGTATGCACTATGTATCTGGGTTATTCAAACCATCTGGTTTGTGCTGGGTCTCTTCTGGCCGGAAGCCAGAGTCAGCCGATACTAACCTTATAATAGTAAAATGAGGGGCGTCGGCTGCTCACAATCTGGAAAACATCGACCCTGAAAGCTCTTTGACCAGTTGGATGATCGATGCTTTTGATCGGGTTTTACAGCAGACTTAAGTCGCTTTTGCTTGCTGGATGCGTTGGTTGAATTTATCGTTCACCATCAGTGCTAACAAAATAATGGCTCCACCGACCGACAGGCGCAGAATATCCGCATCATGGTTCCAGAATAAAACGTTAACGACAATGCCCGCAGGGATTAACAGGTTGTTGGCAACAGCCAGTGTTCCCACGCTGACCTGTGTTGCTCCCTTGTTCCAGGCGAAATAGCCCAGACCGGACGCAATGACTCCTAAATAGGTCAAAATTGACCATTGCAGAGGGGTAGTTGGAAGTTTATCCGGGTTGCCAAGTATGAGATAGCAGGGAATCACAACCGCTAACGCGCCGATAAAAAACCAGCCAAACACGGTGCGCTGAGGCAGGTCAGGGCGCTCTTTTGCAATGATACGTTTGTAACCCACTTGGCCTGCGGCAAAGCATAGGTTAGCGCCTTGTACAATCAGCAAACCTTTAAGAAAGCCCTCATCAACACCCTGATAGCGAATCGTGATCGCCCCAACCACGGCTAATAAAGCACTGATAATGAAGCCAATATTAAGCCGATGATCGAGTAAGTCATTCAGCAGAGTGATGTAAATGGGCGTCATCACGGTAAAGAGTAAGACTTCGGGTACAGACAGATATAAAAAGGACTGGTAATAAAAGCCATACATAATACCAAGCTGAAAAGCGCCACACACCATCAACTGTAAAGCGACTTTAAGTTCGATCTGACGCAGTTTCAGAAAAGGTAAAAAGATCAGGGTCGCCAGGGCAACGCGCATCAATACTGAAAACCAGGCATCAACCTGTCCCGCGAGATATACCCCGATCAGGCTGAACGAAAATGCCCATAAAATAGTGACAGCAACCAGTATTGGCATGACAGTGAAGTCCATAGAGATAAAGAGGTGCTTAGTTTACCGGCTTCTCTGATAGAGGTAAATCTGTTCACTTAAATTGAATAGAAAAGATACTAATGGTTGTTTTATGATCAATTCAGGCCGTTTTTCAGAATTTCAACCTAAAAAAAGAGGCGAGCCAGTGCTCCCCTCTTTATACAGACTCAGACTCGTTGCTGATTAAATTCAGATCTTAACGATGTCTGCTTTTTTGGCTTTGAAACCGTCTTTGATATCAGAGTTTTTCAGCGAAATGACGCCTTTACCCTTAATCTTAATACCCGACTTTTTGCCTTTATCATTATCTTCAGTCTTACTGTTTTCGATTAAGGCTGACACTATGCCGTCATCTTTTGATTCCAGAACAATGCCTTTACCGTTGTTCTTTTCAGACTTAACAGAAGAGAAGAAAGCGTTCAGATCACCGTTGTGTTCTTCGGTTATTTTAAAGCCATCATCGGTATTTCCTTTTGCCGAAGTATCAACAATAGTAATCTCGATGTTGCCGTCGCCTTCTTCATCAAAGTCCAAACCTTCATCAAGATTATTATCGATAGTCGACGAGTAAATGACCGCCTGAATGCCACCATTACCGGCTTCATCGATATCAAAACCATCATCGAAGTCGATACCGAACTCGTAGACTTCAACACTGCCATCTTTGTAGAGTTCGACTTCACGTTCAAAGCACAGGTCATCAGGAGAACCGGTAATGGCTGCAGGCACTTTGTCGGCAGACATTTCACCCTGTTTGAACTCCGCTTCAGTGGGTGAGGGTAGCAAGCCTTCCAGCAGGTCTTTCTGGCAATAGCCGCCGTTGTCAGAAAAGTCGACGTTGCTTACATTGACAATAACGCTACCGTTCTGCCCTTCATCAAGCTCAACGCCATCAGCGCCAACATGTGTAAAGCTGGAGTTGTGAGCGGTGAAGAAGATATCACCTTCGTTGCGTTCATCTACCCGCAGGCCATCACCATCGACACGGCCGTAACCAATGTCGTGTACTTTAACATTGTATGCATTAACCGCGATTGATGCTGCTGAACCATCACCTTTGCCGCCAGCGCCAGCGCCACAGTTGCCAGCTACATCGCAATCGGACATATGGATACCATGACCCGCAACACCACTGACTTCGACATCGTTTAGTGTCACTGTCAGGGTGCCCGTCTGATCGTGGCGCAGTTTTACGAAGATGCCTTTGCCCGCTTCGCCATTATTGTCGCCACGTTTTTCAATGCTGAAACCACCAGGCCCTTCGAACTTCAAACCGCTGAGATTGACATCCGCCCCTTCAGTGATGGATAGCAGGTTGATATTTTTATCGGTTTCGATGGTTTGTCCGTTACCGTAAATAGAGAGAGGAGCCTGACCATTATAGACAAGGGGGGTCGCGATCTCGATGTTGTCCTTTGTCATCACAATGATGCTGTTTGATTGGCCAGCAGCAACGGCTTCCAGTGCAGCACGCATTGAACCTTTACCGCTGTCTTTACCGTTAACCACCTGAACCGGGGCAGCGTAAGCAGTGGTCGATAACAAAGCGACACCGATAGACAGGGTGAGAGCTTTCAGACTAGAAGAACCTTGCAGCATAGACATGGGTATACCTTTTCAAAGTGATAAAATAGAGAGGCCCACAACCCTAGCTTTGAATGGTGACGTTCTGGTGACATGTTAAAGACATTTTGTTGACGTAATCTAAGGCAGAAAAACCGTCGCTCGTTGTTCGCAGCCCGACGCGACTGCGTCGCTTGCTCGAAGAAGCGTTGAAGTTTTCTTACTAGCATTTAGTGCAGGCGTTTACGTTAAGCACGATGTAAGAACGTTGTCTGTATTTTCAGTTTATTTTCTTCAGCTCTGCCGTTATGCTGGTTTTATCGTTAGATTAAGGGTGTGTTTTGCGGCTTAGGTAGTTCGCAAAATATCAGACACTAAGGGATAGGTTGAAACGCTGGTGGGATTCTCCACTGGGTTTAGAGTGCAACTGCGCATTCTCGTTTTTGTCTTAAGGGAGATCACGATGTTCAGTACTTCCTCCTTTCTATCTGATTGTTACCATGCCTTGTAAAATTACTGCCTGACATGCATATGCGCCTGCCTGGAATGAAATGGTAAGTGACACCTAAGGACTGAAGCATGACGTGGAATACCATTTATTATGGAGTAGAAAAGCCTTCGCTAATGCAAAAGCTAATGAGCCATTCGATTTTGTTTGCTGGCTTTAGCATTCCTTTTTCTCTGGTGGTAGATTTCGTTCCAAATGAGCTAATGAAGAATATTGGCTATAGTGTCACGATAATAATTTCTGTTTTGTTAACAGGTTTTTCTTACTGGCGAGTATTAAAAAAGCCAACAGATAAATTTATAAAGCTTTCTTTTATAATGAAGTTTTTTTGGTTTTTACTGTTTCCTCTTATTCCTTTTTTTATGTGTTGGGTTACCTTTATTTATAGCGTTCCCGCTATATATACGATGACTTTTGGACATCCTTATGAGGTTAGTGGGACTTTCGAAAAAGAATACTCGCATAGAAGCAGAGGCTGTGATTACAGAATAAAATCGAAAGTTATTGATAATGCTTTCCCAAATTTTGTCTGTATAAGCGAGAATTTTTATAAAAAGACTGACAGTGATTTTCTACTTGTAGGTAAACAGTCGATCTTAGGGGAGTACTACGATGAAGTGCATATGACTAAAAGGATCAAAGCCCTTTAACTCTGATAGAGGGCAACAGATCTATTTTCCAAAGTGATGATATAACCAGCCACTACACTATTCCCGCTCTTGCGAGCAACGAGCAAGTCACGCTTTTAGTGACGGTCGAGCAACGATCGACGTCTTTTGCCTTTGCTTTTCCTAGCAAGCGAAGCGTCTAACAACTAGCCACTAGCGGCTTCTTTCCTCCCGTCAGACTATAATCCGCGACCCTTCCACCGTCTTCGCTTCGTACATTTTTTTATCTGCAATACCAACCAGTTCATCCAGGCTCATGTATTGTCCTGGTCCGGTTTCTACAATGCCGATACTCAGGGAAAAGCCTGGATATATTTCGGCAAAGCTTGCGATGATTCGTTCAGCGACTTCTTGTGCAGACTGGGTATTGGTATCGGGTAACATGATGCAAAATTCATCGCCGCCATAGCGGCAGGGGACATCTGTTTCTCTGATATGCAGTGTGATGCACTCTGAAATAATTTTTAATACTTCATCGCCCTTCAGGTGGCCGTACTGATCATTTATCTGTTTAAAGTTATCGATATCGAAATAGATCAGTGAAAAAGGGGCTTTGCGCCGTACAACAGAAGCCATCAGTACACTGGCCAGCTCGCGCATTGCCCGCTGATTATTGATACCCGTCAGCGGATCTTTTTTGGCCAGTTCTTCCAGCTGGGCAGTACGTTCCGATACTTTTACCTCAAGGCTATTGGCATACATCTCGGTTTTCTTTTTAGCCAGCTCGAGCTCTGAAATCATGCTGGAAATATAGGTGTCAAAAACCAGGGTTGTATCGAAATATAGTAATTTGTCTAAAGCCTCTTTGGTCTGCGTGAGGATTTCAGGGGGCTTTATCGATTTATCAAGCACTTCAAAGAGAATCAGTTTCAGTGAACTAATCGCACTCAGATAGAGCTTTGGTTCAACGCCAATCCTCTTATGGACCATACCGATACGTAAGCGGTTATTGACATACGTACTGTCATACTGGCCTGAAAAGAGGTCAAGGATATACTGATGCTGCGCACCTTTCAGTCGGTTAAGTGTATCTGCATCACCGATCAGTACAGCGATTTCATCAATGGCGAGCTGAGAGATATAAAAACGTTCAACAATTGCATCTATCTGCGAGTGGATAAGTGGAAGTACGTTTTTAAGCAGTTCAAAGTGACTCAGGGAAAGGGCAGCAAGTTCCAGCCTGCTTTGAATCTCCGCGTCACTAATCTTCATTTGATCCAAAAGCGTTTGATGTGTCCGAAGCATCATTTTTTACTCCAGCTGCTGATTTCCTTTCAACTACGACCCCTTCAGTCTCGAACGGCAATAGCTTATCTCACTGAATACCATAGTAGTTTAGTCAAGTAAAATAACTTGTGATCAGTACTCATGATGGTGAGCTAAGATATTCTGCTTTACTATCTGGTCGTTACCGGGCTTTATATCGATAAGCTCAAGGGGTAAAAATTTTATTTGTCGCAGTAAACAGGAATAGTAAGTGCCAGTTATGAAGATTAAAGATGCAACGATTGAAGATTCAGCTTTGATTCTACGGTTTGTGAAAGAGCTTGCCCGCTATGAAAAAGCAGAGCATGAAGTTATTGCGACGGAATCCGATATAGAAAAATCACTGTTCGGTCAGGATTCAACCACTCATGCAGTGATCTGTAGTATCAATAACGAACCCGTTGGCTTTGCTGTCTATTTTTTCAATTACTCAACCTGGCTGGGTAAGAACGGCCTGTATCTTGAAGACTTATACGTTTCACCTGAGTACCGGAGTGTCGGGGCAGGTAAGGCGCTCTTAAAACACCTGGCTAACATCGCAGTTGAAAAAGGCTGTGGGAGGTTCGAGTGGAGTGTTCTTGACTGGAATGAGCCCGCTATAAAATTCTATCAATCAATCGGTGCAAAACCTCAGGATGAATGGGTTGGCTATCGTTTAACTGGAGATGCTCTTGTAGGTTTTGCGAATAGCTGAGGACTATAAACAATTGCTCTAACGGACATACAGCAGGCCTCTTCGATAAAAGAAGACTAAAGGGTCAAAGCCCTTTAACGCTGATAAATGGAACAGATCTTTTTTCCAGAGTGATGATATAAACAGTCACTACACTATTCCCGCGTTTGCGAGCAACGAGCAAGTCACGCTTTTTGTGACGTTCGAACAACGAGCTACGGCTTTTCAGCCTTTCCTACAAGCGAAGTGTCTGACTCCTGGCCACTTCTTCGCCGTTCCTATACGTCATTTGACGTATAGGGCTGCGTCAATCACCCCATACCTTCATTGAACGCGATTTCTAATAATGGAAGGGTCATTAACAGATTCCCGGGATACCGATCCTGCCCGGAGCATAAGAATCGCTAATTAACCTCAAGAAGGGAAATAGATATGAAGATCAAACATCTGGTTTCAGGTATTGCTCTGTCTATGGGCGCCAGTGTGCTGAGCATCAGCGCGATGGCGGCTGACACGATTAAAGTAGGCGTGCTGCATTCACTGTCCGGTACGATGGCGATCAGTGAGACTACCCTGAAAGACACCGTTCTGATGATGGTTGAAGAGCAGAATAAAAAGGGCGGTTTGCTGGGTAAGCAGCTGGAAGCGGTGGTGGTTGACCCTGCGTCTAACTGGCCGTTGTTTGCTGAGAAGACCCGTGAACTGCTGACTAAGGATGACGTTGATGTCATCTTCGGTTGCTGGACGTCGGTGTCGCGTAAATCTGCGCTGCCGGTGCTGGAAGAGCTGAATGGCCTGATGTTCTACCCGGTTCAGTATGAGGGTGAAGAGTCGTCTAAGAACGTGTTTTACACCGGTGCTGCGCCAAACCAGCAAGCGATTCCTGCGGTTGATTATCTGATGAATGATCTTGGGGTGGAGCGTTGGGTATTGGCGGGTACTGACTATGTTTATCCACGCACCACTAACAAAATTCTGGAAGCGTACCTGAAAGCTAAAGGGGTGGCAGCTGAAGATATTATGATCAACTACACGCCGTTTGGTCACTCTGACTGGCAGTCGATTGTCTCCGATATTAAGAGTTTCGGTACTGAAGGCAAGAAGACCGCTGTGGTCTCTACCATCAACGGTGATGCCAATATCCCATTCTATAAAGAGCTGGGCAACCAGGGGATCTCTGCTGAAGATATCCCAGTGGTCGCTTTCTCAGTAGGAGAGGAAGAGCTGTCAGGTCTGGACACGGCTCCTCTGGTGGGACATCTGGCGGCATGGAACTACTTCCAGAGTGTTGAGAGTGATGCCAACGCTGAGTTTATTGAGCAGTGGAAAGCGTTTACCGGTAATCCTGACCGTGTGACTAACGATCCTATGGAAGCGACTTACATCGGTTTCAAAATGTGGACTCAGGCGGTTGAAAAAGCCGGTACTACGGATGTTGATGCGGTTGAGCAGGCGATGATTGGCCAGGAAACTGAAAACCTGACCGGTGGCATGGCGTATATGAATAAAAACCACCACCTGAGCAAGCCTGTTCTGATTGGTGAAATTCAGGATGATGGCCAGCTGGAAGTGGTCTGGGAAACCGAAGGTGTTGTGCCAGGTGATGCCTGGTCTGATTTCCTGCCAGGGTCTAAAGATCTGATCTCTGACTGGACTCCGCCAATCTCTTGCGGCAACTACAACACCGTTACCAAGACCTGTTCCGGTCAAAACTACTAATCCAGGTTGGATAACAGTCGTTAATTTGCCTGAATCCTTCAGGTTGTGAAAAGCAGGCTTCTATTCGGAAGCCTGTATTACAAACAGACTGGGCGATCCGATACCTGATTGCCCGGGTGGATTAAACAACCTTCCACCAGGGTTGCTTAACCTGCTGAGTTGCCTGACCCGGACGGAGAATTCCTGTGAGATATTTAAACGCGATCTGCGCCTGCCTGCTGGGTTTGCTGATCAGTACCAGCGTTCTGGCTGAGATGCCCTCTGAGGCGCAGAAGCCTTTGTTGCTGGAGCTGACTGAGGTGAAACTGAGCAAGGCTTTACCCGTATTGCAGCAGCTGGAAGCCAGTGACGGCGCCGACATGATGGTGTTATTCAAAACCCTGCTGAACGGTGATCTCTATTATGAAAAAGAGACCCGACGTCTGATCGCCGCTTTCAAAGAGCAAAGTGTCACCCGCTACTCTGATCTGTTTACAGCGCAAAGCCTCGATAAACTGAGCAAAAAACAGGTCAGGAAAATAAGAGTTAATAATACCCTGCGGGGCTATCTGCGCGAGGCAATTGCGCGGATGCAACTGAACCATTCTGACTCCAGTGTGAGAAAAGAAGCGGTTCGCTCACTGTTCTCCGATCTGGGACCTGACACCATTAAACTGATCAGAACAGCGCGTCTGCACGAGCAGAGCCGTTCGGTTCAGGAAGTGATGGATGTTGCGCTGGCTCTCTATCGTGTTGCCCATTCCGATGATGCCACTGAACGGTTGCAAGCGGTCAAAGACCTAGAAGGCCGACTGGAACCTGAGGTTCGCAATCAGCTGACCATACTGGCAGAAAATGATCCGTCCCGCAGTGTCCGTAAAGCGGCGCAGATTGGGCTGGATAAGATTGATCAGCAGGCCGAGATGTATGGCTTTATTAATCAGCTGTTTTTTGGGCTGAGTCTGGGGTCGGTGCTGCTGCTGGCGGCGATCGGTCTGGCGATTACCTTCGGGGTGATGGGGGTGATCAATATGGCCCACGGCGAGATGATTATGCTGGGGGCGTACACCACCTATGTGGTGCAGCTGATGCTGCCGAATATGATTGAATACTCGCTCTGGATTGCGGTGCCACTGGCTTTTCTGGTGTCCGGTCTGGCGGGTGTGCTGATTGAACGTCTGGTGATTCGTCACCTGCATGGCCGGCCTCTGGAAACCCTGCTGGCGACTTTCGGTATCAGTCTGATATTGCAGCAACTGGTGCGTACTGTGTTTTCTCCGCTTAATCGTCAGGTGGCCACACCGGACTGGATGAGCGGTTCTATCGAGATTAACCCGTTACTCAGCCTGACCCTTAACCGCTTGTATATTGTTGCCTTTGCGTTGCTGGTTTTCATGATTCTGTTGATCGTGCTGAAGAAAACCTCGCTGGGTCTGAATGTGCGGGCGGTATCACAGAACCGGGATATGGCTAAGGCGATGGGTATCCGTACCGATCGGGTGGACGCGATGACCTTTGGTCTGGGGTCGGGTATTGCCGGTATCGCCGGGGTGGCCCTGAGTCAGCTGACGAACGTCGGGCCGAACCTGGGGCAGGCGTATATCATCGACTCCTTTATGGTGGTGGTCTTCGGTGGTGTCGGTAACCTCTGGGGCACCCTGGTGGCGGCCTTTACACTGGGTATTGCGAATAAGTTTATCGAGCCGGTCACCGGTGCGGTGCTGGCGAGTATTCTGGTGCTGGTGTTTATCATTCTGTTTATTCAGAAACGTCCTAAAGGGCTGTTTCCTCAGAAAGGGAGGGCGGCAGAATGAGTTCTTTTTTAACTAATTTTATGAGCTTTTCAAGAATTAATGGTGACAGCCGGGTGGCACCTTTTGTGGTGATTCTGCTGGCGGCTACGGTGCTGGCATCCGCTTGTAATCTGCTGCTGCCACCGGACTCCGTGTTCTATGTGTCCACCTACACTATTACGTTGTTAGGCAAGTATCTCTGCTATGCCATGCTGGCACTGGCGGTGGATGTGATCTGGGGTTACTGCGGTATTCTCAGCCTGGGACACGGTGCCTTTTTTGCCCTCGGGGGCTATGCCATGGGCATGTATCTGATGCGTCAGATCGGTGACCGGGGTGTTTACGGCAACCCGGAACTGCCCGACTTTATGGTGTTTCTCAACTGGAGTGAGTTACCCTGGTTCTGGCATGGGATGGACCAGTTCTGGATTGCGATGCTGATGGTGTTGCTGGTGCCCGGTTTGCTGGCGTTTGTGTTTGGCTGGCTGGCGTTCCGTTCCCGGGTAACCGGAGTGTATCTGTCGATTATGACTCAGGCGCTGACCTATGCATTGCTGCTTTCATTCTTCCGTAATGAGATGGGTTTTGGCGGCAACAATGGCCTGACGGACTTTAAAGATATTCTTGGCTTTGATCTGCAATCGGATCACACCCGGGTGTCACTCTTTATCATCACGGCGCTACTGTTGTGCGGGCTGCTGGTGTTGAGCAAGAAAATTATGCAGACGCGGTTTGGTAAAGTGATTGTGGCGATTCGTGATGGCGAGAGCCGGGCGCGCTTTATCGGCTATCGCACTGAAAACTACAAAGTCTGGCTGTTTGTGTATTCCGCTATGATCGCGGGTATCGCCGGAGCGCTCTATGTGCCTCAGGTCGGCATTATCAACCCGGGTGAGTTTTCCCCCATTAACTCGATCGAAATTGTTATCTGGGTGGCGGTGGGCGGCCGTGGAACCCTTATCGGCGCGATTATCGGTGCGATTCTGGTGAACTACGCCAAGACCAAGTTTACCGCCATTATGCCGGACGGCTGGCTGTTTGCGCTGGGGGCGATGTTTGTACTGGTGACCCTCTATCTGCCGAAAGGTCTGATGGGGCTGTATGCGCAGCTCAGAGGCGAAAAACTGCAGTCAAAGAAGGCGGTTGATAATAGTCCGCATGAAAAAACAGAGGAGGGTCACGCATGAGCATACTTGATACCACCCGCGAAGTGATGCGCCGTGACCAGGTCTGGCCGTTTCTGCAGGACCATGATCAGAAGGTGGATATTTCCCACCAGGTGTTGCTCTATGTTGAAGGCCTGAATCTGAGCTTCGATGGTTTTAAAGCGTTGAATGATCTTAACCTCTATATCAATGATGGCGAGCTGCGCTGCCTGATTGGCGCTAACGGTGCCGGTAAAACCACGCTGATGGATGTGATTACCGGTAAAACAAAATGTGATAGCGGTACGGTGTATTTTGGTCAGTCCCTGAATCTGTTGGAGAAAGATGAAGCCGAGATCGCGCAGCTGGGTATTGGGCGTAAATTTCAGAAGCCGACAGTGTTTGAAGCGCATACGGTGATGGATAATCTTGAACTGTCGCTGAAGTCGAATAAATCGGTGATACCAACACTGCTGGCCAGCCTTAACAGTGCCGAGTATGACCAGATTGATCATGTGCTTGAGACGATCGGTCTGAAAGCTGAACGGATGATGCTGGCGGGTTCGTTGTCTCATGGTCAGAAGCAATGGCTGGAGATCGGGATGTTGCTGATGGCCAATCCACGTCTGTTGCTGGTGGATGAACCGGTCGCAGGGATGACGGTACAGGAGGGGGAACGCACCGCCGAACTGCTGACCTCGCTGGCCGGTGAACGCACCGTTGTCGTGGTGGAGCATGATATGGAGTTTGTCCGCAGTATCGCCCGCACGGTCACGGTTCTGCATCAGGGATCTGTGCTGGCCGAGGGCACCATGGATGAGGTTCAGAATAATCAGGATGTGATTGAAGTCTATCTGGGAGAAGCGCCATGATCAGTATAAAGAATGTGAATCAGTTTTATGGTGGCACGCAGATTCTCTGGGACCTCAATCTGGATATTAAACCGGGGTCCTGTACCTGTATTATGGGCCGTAATGGGGTGGGTAAAACGACACTGTTAAAGTGCATAATGGGGCTGTTGCCGGTGAAAAGTGGTGAAATTCTGCTGCAGGGTGAAGCGTTGCAGAATAAAAAAGCTGAATTACGCGCGCCGGCGGGTATCGGTTATGTGCCTCAGGGACGGGATATCTTTCCATTGCTGACAGTGGAGGAAAATCTTAAAGTGGGGCTGCCAATTCGTAAAGATGGCGCGAAAGAGATTCCAGATAAAATTTTTGAACTGTTTCCTGTCCTCAAAGAGATGCTGCAGCGTCGTGGTGGCGACCTCTCGGGGGGGCAGCAACAGCAGTTAGCCATTGGCCGGGCTCTGGTGCTGGAACCGAAGGTGCTGATTCTTGATGAGCCTAATGAAGGGATACAACCAAATATTGTCAAACAGATTGGAGATGTTATTCTGAAGCTCAATAAAGAAGAGGGGCTGACAGTGATTCTGATCGAGCAAAAACTGGGCTTTGCCCGCCGGGTTGGCGAGGAGTTCCGGTTGATGGAACGCGGCCGGGTGGTTGCCAGTGACCGTATGGATAATCTGAGTGAGGAACTGATCCGCCAGTATCTGGCGGTATAAACTATGACCAGTTTGTCACAACCGACCCCGTCTGTGCTAAAAAAAGAAGGCTCCGCCGAAACGTCTCAGCAGACGAAAGCTTCAGCCTGGAGTGCTGAGCTGTTTTTACAGTTTGGTAAAACCGCGCGGGGGTCTGTTTTGCAACGGGCAGAACATCAGGGGCCGCTCTATGTGCAGAAAGCGTTTTACCCCGAAGGGCCGGACCTGGCCCAGGTTTATCTGTTACATCCGCCGGGCGGTATGGTGTCCGGGGACCGCCTGCAAATCAACGTTGACTGTCATACTGACAGCCATGCGTTGCTTACCACGCCTGGTGCAGGCCGGGTTTATCGGGCACGTCCCGACCGCAGCCTGCAACACCAGACCAACACCCTGAATCTCAGCGCTGGCAGTTCAGTCGAGTGGCTGCCGATGGAAACCATTCTCTATCCTGATGCCTGTACCCGGCTGGACACCCATGTAAACCTGAGCGATGACGCTCAGTTTATCGGTTGGGAGGTGACCAGCCTGGGCATGCCTAACCAGAATTTGCCATTTGATACCGGCACCCTTTCGCAGACGCTGCAGATCACCCGCAATGACCGTATTCTGCTGCGCGAACGATTACAGATTGATGATCACAGCCGGGGAATACTACAGGGCCGTGCTGGATTGCGGGGTAACCCGGTAACCGGTCTGATGGTGGCCGGGCCGTTCACCCAGGGTGATACTCAGTCCGCAGAGACGGTGACTGACACGCTGATCAGGAAACTGCGTCAGCTGGCCAGTGAATGTGATGCGCTGGCGTCGGTGAGTCTGACCGGTGAGTTTATGACGATTCGCTATCTGGGCGGCCGGACCGATCAGGCGATGAACCTTTTTATCCGTTGCTGGCATGAGATCCGGCCGCAACTATTGGGTCGTGAGGCCTGTGAGCCCCGTATCTGGGCGACCTGAAAAGTATGAATCCTAACAGTGCTCAGCTGATGAGCGCTATGAACGAGATAAGTGAAAGGGATAGATTATGGAACTGCTGCCAAGAGAGAAAGACAAGTTACTGGTGTTTACCGCGGCGCTGCTGGCCGAACGTCGTCTTAATCGGGGCCTGAAACTGAATTACCCGGAAGCGATGGCCTACCTGACCATGGAAATAATCGAAGGGGCACGCGATGGTAAAACGGTTGCCGAGCTGATGGGGTACGGTAAAACCTTACTGACAGCCGATCAGGTGATGCCCGGTGTGGTGGAACTGATTCACGAAGTTCAGGTGGAAGCGACCTTCCCCGATGGGACCAAACTGGTCACCGTACATAACCCGATCTGCTGAGAGGAGAAGCGTATGATTCCTGGAGAGATACAGGCCGCTAAAGGCACGATTGAGCTGAACGAGGGACGTAAAACAATCTCCCTGCGGGTGGAAAATTGTGGTGATCGTCCGGTGCAGATCGGTTCCCACTACCATTTCTATGAGGTAAATCCGGCGCTGGAGTTCGACCGCGAACAGGCCCGGGGTTACCGTCTGAATATTATTTCCGGCACGGCTGTTCGTTTTGAACCCGGCCAGGGGCGGGATGTTGAGCTGGTCGAATATGCTGGCAACCGGATTGTTTATGGTTTTCGTGGTGACGTAATGGGGCCGCTGGATGCCGGGGAGGATGACCAATGACTAAGATGGATCGCACCGCCTATGCGCAGATGTTTGGCCCGACCACCGGTGACCGGGTACGACTGGGTGATACTGAACTGTGGATTGAAGTTGAGAAAGATTTCACTGCCTACGGTGATGAAGTCAAATTTGGGGGTGGCAAGGTTGTCCGCGACGGTCAGGGACAGAGTCAGTGCTGCAACGATATTGCCGTTGACCTGGTAATCACCAACGCACTGGTGCTGGATCACTGGGGCATTGTTAAGGGTGATGTCGGTGTTCGTGAAGGCCGCATTTTTAAAGTCGGTAAAGCGGGTAATCCGGATACACAGGATAATGTCGATATCGTTATCGGCCCGGGCACTGAAGTGATCGCCGGTGAGGGCAGTATTCTCACCGCAGGGGGTATTGACGCCCATATCCACTTTATCTGCCCGCAGCAGATAGAGGAAGCGCTGATGTCCGGTGTGACCACCATGATCGGTGGCGGAACCGGACCTGCAACCGGCACCAATGCCACCACCTGTACGCCAGGCCCCTGGTATCTGGGTAAAATGCTGCAGGCAACGGATGCTATGCCGATGAATCTGGGCTTTCTCGGTAAAGGTAACGGCAGCCTGCCGAAGCCGCTGGAAGAGCAGCTGGAAGCCGGTGCCTGTGGTTTGAAATTGCATGAAGACTGGGGCACCACTCCGGCATCTATCGATAACTGTCTTGCGGTTGCTGATAAATATGATGTGCAGGTAGCCATTCATACTGACACCCTGAACGAATCGGGCTTTGTCGATGACACCCTGGCAGCCTTTAAAGACCGGGTGATTCATACCTATCACACGGAAGGTGCAGGCGGCGGCCACGCACCGGATATTATCCGTGCCTGTGCTTACCCGAATGTATTGCCATCGTCGACTAACCCGACCCGTCCCTATACCCGCAACACCGTGGATGAGCATCTGGATATGTTGATGGTGTGTCATCATCTGGACAGTAATATTCCCGAAGATGTGGCTTTTGCCGATTCGCGAATCCGTAAAGAGACGATTGCGGCGGAAGATATCTTCCACGATCGCGGTGCCTTCAGCATGATCTCTTCGGACTCCCAGGCGATGGGGCGTGTTGGTGAAGTGGTCACCCGAACCTGGCAGACCGCGCATAAGATGAAAACCCAGTTTGGTCTGCTGCCGGAAGATGAAACTCTGGGCTGTGATAACTTCCGTGCCCGCCGCTATATCGCTAAATATACGATCAATCCAGCCATCGCCCACGGGATCTCTCACGAGGTAGGCTCGATTGAACCGGGCAAACTGGCGGATCTGGTGTTGTGGAAACCGGCATTCTTCGGCGTTAAACCTTCGCTGATCATCAAGGGTGGCATGATTGCCGCGGCGCCAATGGGCGATCCGAACGCCTCGATTCCAACGCCGCAACCGGTACACTACCGGCCGATGTTTGGCTCCTTTGGACAGGCGCCAGCTAAGACCTCGGTGACCTTCGTCTCTGGCGCGGCACTGGAAAAGGATATCGGCGGACAACTGGGACTGAATCGTCGCCTGGTGGCCTGTTGCAATACCCGTCATATCGGCAAGAAAGATATGGTGCATAATGACTGGATGCCGGTCATTACCGTTGATCCGCAGACCTATGAGGTGCGGGCCGATGGCGAGCTGTTAACCTGTGAACCGGCGGACGTATTGCCGCTGGCGCAACTGTATAACTTGTTTTAAGCAAAGCCGTTTTCAGGCTTGTTTTGTTAGGGAAAAGAGATGCTAGAAGTTTATGAGCGCTTAGGCGATCACTGCCACGGAGAGGTGTACACCACCGTGGTGCTGAGTCAGGAACAACGGGATCGTGGGCGGTTAAAACTGACCGGCGAAAATGGCGAAGAGATCCGCCTGTTTCTGGAACGGGGTAAGCCACTGCTGGTGGGCGAATACCTCAAAACCAGTTGTGGCAAACTGATTAAAGTAGAAGGTGCGGTCGAGCCGGTAACCCACGCTGAATGTGACGACTGGCATACCTTCGCCCGGGCCTGTTATCACCTGGGTAACCGTCATGTAAAACTCCAGGTGGGAGAACGTTGGCTGCGGATGCAACCGGATCATGTGTTAGAGGAGATGCTTGAGCTACTGGGGCTTAAACTGACCCATCAGGACGCTGTATTTGTACCGGAATCGGGAGCTTACAGTCATGGCGGCCATCACCACCACTGATACCGCACTGCTAAGACTGATGCAGCTGAGCAGCGTCAGCCTGCCGGTGGGTGGCTATGCTTTCTCGCAGGGGCTGGAATATGCCATTGAAACCGGCTGGATCAGTAATGCTCAGCAGGTGGCTGAGTGGCTGGAACAACAACTTCTGTATTCGGTGGCGCAGACCGATCTGCCGCTACTGAAACTCGCGATGATCGCCGCAGAATCAGATGATCAGAAAGGGTTATTGCAGTGTAATGATCTGGCGCTGGCCTGCCGGGAAACCCGTGAGCTGCGACTGACCGACAGCGCAATGGGTGAGGCGATGAACCGTTTGTTGGTGAGTCTGGGAGTGTCCCAGCCGTTGCCGGTAGCGGGAGAGTTAAGCTTTGTGGTTTTATTTGGTCTTGCCGCTCAGCGCTGGCAGATTGATTATCCCACCACGGCACTGGGGTTTCTCTGGTCATGGTTAGAGAATCAGATTGCCGCCGCGACTAAGCTGGTGCCGCTGGGACAGACACAGGCGCAGCAACTGCTGGGCGAATTACAGCCGCTGTTGCCTCAGGCGATCAGTCGGGCAGAACAGGTAGCAGAAGATGAGATTGGTAATGGTCTGCAGGGTCTGGCCATCGCCAGTGCGGGCCATGAAACACAGTATTCAAGATTATTCCGTTCCTGACAGGGTCGGGCGGAAAGGTAATATTCAGGAGCGTTATTTTGAGCACAGAGACTGCTAGACAGACAAACACACAGATGGGTAAGCCAAAACAGACACTGCGGGTGGGCGTTGGCGGTCCGGTCGGATCGGGTAAAACAGCGCTGTTACGCTCACTCTGTTCCGCGATGCGAGAACATTACGATATCGCCGTCGTCACCAACGATATCTATACTCAGGAAGATGCTAAGTTTCTCACCCAGCATGAAGCGCTGGATGCTGACCGTATTATCGGTGTTGAGACCGGCGGCTGTCCGCATACCGCAATCCGGGAAGATGCGTCTATGAATCTGGCGGCAATTGATCAGCTGCTTGCCCGTCATGGAGAGCTGGACGTCGTTTTTGTTGAGAGTGGTGGCGATAACCTGAGTGCGACGTTCAGCCCGGAACTGTCGGACCTGACAATCTATGTGATTGATGTTTCCGCTGGCGATAAGATTCCCCGAAAGGGTGGGCCGGGCATTACCCGTTCCGATCTGCTGATCATCAACAAAACCGATCTGGCACCGCTGGTGGGCGCATCCCTGGAGGTGATGGACGAGGATGCGAAGCGGATGCGCGGCGACCGGCCTTTTGTTTTTTCTAATCTGAAAAAGGCCGAAGGCCTGCAGCAGATTATCGACTTTATTGTGTCCGAAGGGATGCTGGAATCGAAACAACTGCCTCCCGTTAAGGCCGTTGTCTGACATTAAAATGGGATTTTTAAGGAGCATACAATGAATAAACGCAATCAGTTACGTTTACTGACGTTGGCAGGTGCCATGGCACCGTTATCAGCTATGGCCCATACAGGGCATGATGTGGGAGGTTTTTTGCAGGGTATTCTGCATCCGGTATCGGGTGCTGATCACCTGTTAGTTATGCTGGCGGTGGGGCTGATGGCCGTTGGCCAGAAGGGGGAGATGTCCAGCCGTACCCGTATCGCTGTTCCCGTTGCCTTTTTGCTGGCGATGGTTGCCGGTACGTTGCTTGCTATTGCCGGACTGACCGTGCCGTTTGTTGAACAGGGAATTGTTGTTTCCGTGATTGCGGCAGGCGTGCTGCTGGCCCTGGCAGTGCGTTTCTCGCTGGTTGCCGGCATCATCGTTGCGGCAGGCTTTGCCCTGTTCCACGGCCTGGCTCATGGCGCTGAACTGCCTTTGGCGGCACACCCTGTTGCCTATATTGCCGGTTTCCTGATTACGACCTCTGTACTGCTGATGGTCGGTACTCGTCTGGGTCAACTGGCTGATAGCTACAGCATGGGCCTGATCTCCCGCGTTGCGGGTGTTGGCGTTGCCGCTTTTGGTGTGCTGGCGACCGTTTAACAGCAGGTGTGTACTCTCCCTGTAGCAGATGTTACAGGGATCAAGTTTTAGGGGGATGAGAGTAATTGAGAGATTTTTCAGCTCTGGACCGCGATGAATACAGGTTTGAGTGGGAAGGTTAAATTACTATTTTTTAAATGTTCTTCCTATCTTAAAACCTGTCGTCATCTGAGCTTTGTTCAGCATATCGATTCGGTCTTGAGTTTGAGTCTGAGTCTATTCCGGAAGCTATCCAGGGACGCCTTAACTGGCCATGCAGATCATTGGAACAGTCACTGTCTTAATGGTTGAGCCTGTAATCAGAACAGCGGTCAGCCGGTTCAGATTAAAGTGCAGCTGGGTAAGGCAGTTATAAAAACAGAGATCCCTGCTTTAACCCGTCCGGATGTTGCCAGACATCTGGGGCGCAAAAATGAAAACGTTGGCTTCAAAGTACCCTTTGGCTTCAAAGTACCCGTTGGCTTCAAAGTACCCGTTGGCTTCAAAGTACCTTTAGATTTGAGCCAGGCAGAGGGACAACTGATTAGGGTTGTGCTCGCCGGGAGTGGTGATGATCTGAACGTTAGTCCCATCAATATCGAAGCTAAAACGTAGAGAGTATCGTTTTAGTATATTCCTTAACTATGATTCTGCTTGTTATTTTATCTTAAACAGATTATCTGAACTTTCAGAAAGCTCTTTCAGGCGTTTTTTTAACAGTTTACAAAAATCCAGCGCCAATTGTGATACTGGTCGGGTTGCGGGGTAGATCAGGTTGTAATTAAAGCGTATTGAGGGGGCGAACGGTTTTACCACCAGTCCCTGCTTTATAAAACCGATTGCGGTAACCGGATCAACCAGGGATACGCCTGAACCTGAAAGCACATAGCTACAGGCAACATGAGATACCTGAGTATCAAATAGCATTTTTCTGTTTACCTCGGCGAGTTCGAAGACATCATCCACTTTGTAGCGAATACTTTGCTCTGTACCCAGTGATATAAAAACCTCATTTTCCAGATCTTCTGGTGTGATAGTCGCTTTACTTTGGAGGCAGTGACCGGGCGGCAAAATACAAACCAGTTCACTGTGCGCCAGTGATTCGGTTTTGATTGCCGGATCAGACACCACAATTGCAGAGAGACCGATGTCGAAATGCTGAGTGGAGATCCAGTCAGTCACCTGCTGAGAGCTACGTACCTGCAGTGTCATCGAAATACCCTGATTCTGCTCCATAAATTCACTGGAAACTTTAGGGAGTAACGTATGCGCAAGCGCGGGCATACAAGCTATTCGAAGTGTTCCCCGATGAAATGCTCTTAACTCTTCAGCCGTTCGTGCCAGTTTTTCGATGCCGACAAATGAGCGCTCTATCTCTTCAAACAGAATCTGCGCTTCAGGCGTAGGGATCAGTCTTTTCTTCTGTCGCTCAAACAGCGGCACCTTAACTGAGTCTTCAAAATCACTGAGCAGTCGACTGACCGCCGGCTGGGAAATATAGAGAATCTCCGCTGCGCCTGTGGTGGTTCCTGCGATCATGACCGCACGAAATGCTTCGACCTGTCTGAAACTTAATTTAGCCATTTATGCCCCTCCTGATTCGTCATAAATATAACATTATATTATTAACTACGTAATAATTAGTATTTGATATTATTTGTTTGATTTATGATCATGTAACAACACAAACAGGGGGTGCTTCTCCGGAAGCGCTGATTTATGGGCTCCAGCATAGAGATAATAACTATGGAGACGCTGTTCAGATACACTCTGGCGATATTGATCAGTACGGTTGCAGGTATGCAATTCGTACAGGTGATAACCCGTTATGTTTTCGAAACGCCTATTATGGGGCTTGAGGAGATAGCGGTCATTCCGACTTTATGGCTCTACATTCTCGGTGCTGTCAATGCGTCCCGTGAAGACACTCAGATCCGGGCAAATGTGCTCGAAGTCTTCCTCAGCACAGAACGGGCACGCCATATTCTTCTGGTTGTTTCTGAGTCTGTCAGTCTGATCATCTCGGGTTGGCTGACTTACTGGGCCTGGGATTACTTCAAATATGCGGTGCGGGTAGAAAAAGAGACTCCAACCCTTTATTTGCCAACACTTATCTATGAATCAGCTCTGTTTATCGGTTTGTTACTGATGACATTTTATGTCCTGATGCATCTGCTCAGACATATTCGGGTATTGCTCTCAGGGGACGGTGGCGCTGATAAGTTGATTGATCATGAGCATCCTCATACGAGTGAACTTGATGAGTTTGAGTTGCTGTCACCGAAAGAGGATCGTAACAATGGTTGAAGTAGCACTGTTGGCGTTTGCCGTACTGGTTATTCTGTTGAGCCTTGGCGTTCCACTGCCGTACTGTTTTGGTGCTGGCCTTATGGTTATGGTGTTCATCGGCGAAGCGACCTTTAAAGGGATGATGTTGTGGGGCTTTAGTCAGTTGACTAACCCCGTACTGCTTGCAATTCCATTGTTTGTGTTTGCCGGCACGATTATGAGTGTCAGTGGTATTGCCGCAAGTTTATTGAAGTTTGTTAATGTCTTTGTCGGGCGTATCCGTGGTGGATTAGGGGTTGTCGCTTCAATTAGCTGCGCCATCATCGGCGCTATTTCTGGTAGTGGTCTTACTGGTATTGCTGCGATCGGTCCTCTGCTGATCCCAGAGATGGAACGTAAGGGCTATCCCCGTGCTTATGCGACTGCACTGATTGCTAACTCTTCAATACTGGGTCTGTTGATTCCGCCGAGCGTCACCATGATCGTTTATGGTTGGGTAACCGAAACATCTATTCTGGCCAGCTTTCTGGCGACATTGGGGCCTGGCCTGCTGATCATGCTCAATTTTGCCATCGTCAACCTGGTTATGGCGCGTAAGTTTCCACTGGTTATGGACGATAAAGTCTCTTTCAGTGAGACCGTTAAGTTGGCAGGAAATAACACGGTTCATGCAATCCCTGCGTTGTTGATGCCAGTGATTATTCTGGGTGGCATCTATGGCGGCATTATGACGCCAACAGAAGCAGCAGCCGTTGCTGTTATTTATGCCCTGCCTGTAGGATTTATGATCTACAAAGGTCTGACCTGGAAAGCATTTCTTGAAGCGGGAAAAGAATCTGCTACGGCAGTGGGTGCGATTCTGATCATGATTCTTTTCAGCCTGATGCTGAGCCAGATGTTTGTAATGGAGGATATCCCTCAGGCACTGGTTGAATCGATCTTTGAAATCACGCAGGACAAAACAACGCTTTTGATTCTGGTAACACTGTTTCTCTTTGCGATTGGTATGGTCGTGAACGATATCACGGCGATCATTCTGACCGCACCGTTGCTAATGCCGCTGATGAATGCGCTAGGCGTTAGTCCAATTCAGTTTGCTGCGATTATGGGGGTGACTACTGCGATGGGTGGCGTAACTCCTCCGTATGCCAGCATCCTGTATCTGGGTGCCCGCATAGGCAATGTGAAATTTACCGAAGTGATTAAGCCCGCCATGATCCTGTTGCTATTCGGCTATCTGCCGGTGGTGGTATTGGTGTTGGTCTGGCCTGAGCTGTCTGAATATATTCCGGCCATGCTCGGCTACTAAAAATGATGAGTTACTGAAAAAGCTGAAAATTAAGTTGAAAACATCGTCCGCTGGGACAACAACAAAAACGAGGAAAGTTATGTTTACTTCACTGTCTAAAAAGCTGGTTCTGGCGGCTTCTTTATCACTGGCTACACTTGGTGTAGCTGAAGCAGCTACGTTGAAGCTATCCCATGTTCGCCCACAGGGTACTGCAATTGATAAAGATGCGGCTCAGTTTGCTGAAGCTGTTAAAGCGGCAACCGATGGAAAATTAAAAATTAAGTTGTATCCGGCAAATGCTCTGGGTGATTACACGGTGGTTCAGGAGCGAGTTGGTCTCGGGGCTGTTGATATGGCAGTTCAACCAATTGCTTCCAGTGTGGATAAGCGCTTCCAGATCGTGTCTCTGCCTTATATGGCCCAGGACTGGGCGGACGCGCAAAAGAAATTCGGCCCCGGTTCTGTGATGCGAAACACGGTTTCTGATCTGTATAAACAGCAGGGCATCAAAGTGTTGGCGGCGTGGCCAGTCTATTTTGGCGGTGTTGCGTTAAATAAAGATGTTGAAGGTGCAGCAGACTCCAGTGTGATTAAATCGACGAAAGTTCGTGTACCTCCGATCAAGGTCTTTCAGCTTTTAGCCGATAATCTGGGATATATCGCTTCGCCACTGCCATTTTCTGAAGCGTTTACCGCGGTGCAGACTGGTGTTGTTGATGGCGTGATTGGGTCTGGTGCGGAAGGTTACTATGCCTCTTTCCGTGATGTGACTAAGTACTATGTGCCAATTAATACTCATTTTGAAGTCTGGTATTTGCTGATCAACGAAGAGCGTTTCAATGATCTTAAAGCTGATCAGCAGCAGGCTGTTGCTCAGGCTGCGCTGGAGTTTGAAAACCGTCGTTGGGAAACCGCAGAAAAAGATCAGGCTGCCAACGAACAGCGTCTGGTTGATGCTGGTGCAACGATCGTTAAGGTAACACCGGAACAGTTGGCTGCGACTGCTGCAAAGGTCAAGCAGAACGTATGGCCGGAAATTGTTAACGATATCGGTAAAGAGTGGGCAGACAAGATTCTGAACGCCGCAATGTCTCAATAAAGTAGCACCTTCGGTCAGGTGATCACCTGGCCGTTTTTACTGAAAAATCCCCTTTGTATTGGAGAAAGCATATGACGGAGAGTGTGCGGATAAACCGTGGCAGCTCTGACGTAGCTGTTATTGGTGGTGGCCTGGTTGGGCTTTGTATTGCACTGGGTATTCAGCGCCAGGGGCAGCAAGTCACTGTTTATGATGAAGGTGATATCGCTTTACGTGCATCACGGGGCAATTTTGGTTTGGTCTGGGTGCAGGGTAAAGGGGATAACCTACCCGCGTATGCACGGCTCACCCGCCTCTCAGCTAAGCTTTGGGCTGATCTTTCAGAGGATCTGACCCGACATACCGGTATCGATACTCAACTGCAGCAACGGGGAGGCTTGTTTGTCTGCCTGAGTGAGTCTGAATTGAAAAACCGGCAACAGATGCTGGAAAAAATGGCTGCGGAGCAGCCTCAGGGCTATCCCTTCGAGGTCCTTGACCTGCAACAGTTGCGGGAGATGGTTCCTGAGATTGGACCTGAGGTAGCAGGTGCAACCTGGGGCCCTGAAGATGGTCATGTTAATCCGCTTTATCTGATGCGGGCTCTGGTCAGCCGGTTTGAGTCACTGGGTGGAAAACTGGTTAATGCTGGCCAGGTCAGCAATATAATTCCGCAGCAGCGTCAGTTTTTACTGCAGACTGAGCAGGGTGATTTTAGTTGCAATAAAGTGGTTCTGGCTGCGGGCTTAGGTAATAAAAATCTGGGGCCGATGGTTGGTATTGATGCACCGGTTTTCCCGAATAGAGGGCAGGTGCTGATCGCTGAAAGAGTTAAGCCTTTTTTAAATTATCCTACCGGCCATGTTCGCCAGACGGTTGAGGGCACTGTTCAGTGTGGTGATTCTAAAGAGGATGTTGGCTTTGATACGGGCACGACAACCGAGGTCTTGTCACAGATCGCTCACCGTGCAACAACGATGTTTCCTCTGCTGAAAGAGGTGAACCTGATCCGTTCCTGGGGGGCTTTACGCATCATGACACCGGATGGTAACCCTGTATATCAACAGTCAGAACAATACCCAGGGGCATATCTTGTAACCTGTCACAGCGGTGTCACGCTGGCGGCAGCGCATGCAGGTCCTATTGCTGACTGGATTGTGACGGGCAGTACCGACCCCGCTATAGATTTGGAGAAATTTCATGGTCGCAGATTTCAGCTTTAAGCGTTTGCCCTGTAATGAAAGGACTGAGGTGGAGATCATTGTAGAGGGGCACAAAGTGACCGCTCTGGAAGGAGAGATGGTTGCCGCGGTCGTTATGCGTGCAGGCCTCAGACCCACCCGTACGACACCCGTCAGTGGTACTGGCCGGGCGCCGTACTGCATGATGGGTGTTTGCTTTGAATGTCTGATGAATATTGACGGAAAACCGAATACCCAGTCCTGTATGACAGAGGTTCGTGAAGGCATGGTAATCAGTGTTCAGCAGGGGGCCACAGAGGTAGGCGGAGACAGTATATGACAGGTTTAGAGCAATATGATCTGGTGATTATCGGTGCCGGGCCTGCGGGTATGGCCGCTGCCCGGGAAGCGGGTGAAGCCGGACTCAATACCCTGATATTAGATGAACAACCCCGGGCGGGTGGACAGATATACAGAAATATTGGTCGGCCAATACTGCGCGATCGTTCGATTCTGGGCAACGATTACTATGTAGGTGAGTCGCTTTTAGAGGGCTTAACTCACTCGTTGGTGACTCATATCGTCAATGCTACGGTATGGGAAGTGACCGCAGATAACACTCTGTATTATTCAGCAGAAGGGGTTAGTCGTCAGGTTCGTTTCAAAAAATTACTGCTGGCGACCGGGGCTCAGGAGCGTCCGGTACCCTTTGATGGCTGGACACTGCCTGGTGTGATGACCTGTGGGGCAGCGCAGATATTATTGAAATCGTCTGGTCTGACTCCGGCAGAGCCGCTGGTGATAGCAGGCAGTGGGCCATTGCTATTGTTAATCACCTGTCAGCTGATCAGAGCCGGTGTCAGGATCGAGGGTATTGTAGATACAACCCCGGCTAGTAACTACGGACGGGCGTTAAAGGAGATCGTGGGCGCGATCAGAGGCTGGCGTTATCTGCTTAAAGGGATGCGGATGCTTAACGAAGTTCGCCGTAGTGGAGTTAAATACTACAAGTGTGCCACTGAGTTAAGTGCTGAGCCGGGAAGTGACGGTAATCTTGCTACGGTCAGTTTTCGTAAGGGTAATATCCTGCATCAGCTGGACTGCAAAACATTGCTGGTTCATCAGGGGGTGATTCCTAATACGCAGTTGAGCCGTGCGATCGGATTAAAACATCAATGGGATGAAGTACAACAATGCTGGAAACCAGCCCTGTCTGAACATGGTTGCAGCAGCCATCCGGATATCTTTATTGCCGGAGACTCTGCCGGTATTGGAGGCGCTGTTGTAGCCGAGATTCAGGGGCGAATTGTGGCCCGCGGGATCGCTCATCAATCAGGTGGGAAAACCGGTACGGGAACAGATTCATTGCGAAAGGATCTGTCTGGTCAGCTCGCGATCCGTCCCTTTCTGGACCATCTCTACCGTCCTCTGGATATGTTCCTGAAACCACAAGGTCAGACTATCGTCTGCCGGTGTGAGGAGGTGAGTGCCGCTGAAATCAGGGGGCTTGTACAACATGGCTGTGTCGGTCCTAACCAGACCAAGGCGTTTTGTCGTTCCGGCATGGGGCCTTGTCAGGGGCGACAGTGTGGTTCAACCGTTACTGCTTTACTGGCAGACGAGCTTGGCAGGAAACCTTCGGACGTTGGTTATTACAACATCCGGTTTCCTATAAAACCGGTCACATTGGGTGAGCTGGCAAGCCTTGGTGAGGGTGCCCAGAACACCCCTTCAAAGTTAAAATAACTGAATAGTTGAGAAGAGTTTTATGACGATAAAGCGCCATCAGATTGCTACGCGAATGAGTAAAGTAGTTGTCCATAAGAATACTGCATATCTCTGTGGTCAGGTTGCTGAAGACCGTTCGGCAGGCATTCTGGAGCAGACCCGGACCATGCTGGATAAGGTATCTGATCTATTGCTTTCGGTGGGCAGTAGTCCGGAAAAGATTCTTTCAGCGACGATCTATCTTAAGGATATGGCACTGTTCGCAGAGATGAATGCGGTTTGGGACAGCTGGGTTCCTGAGGGTCATGCACCCGCCAGGGCCTGTGTTGAGGCGGCTATGGCAAGCCCTGAGTTGCTGGTGGAGATCTCAGTAATAGCGGCTACAGATTGATGAGTCAGACTATCTGTTTCCAGTATTAATATGACTGTTTAATCCAGGATAGAGGATCTGCAGAGCGTTACCCTTTGCAGTTTTCCTCTCTACTTCTTCAACGATTATGGAAAATCATTAAACTTTTCAGTAGTCAATATGTGAAAGGCATGCGAATAACCGGCCTGATATTGACCCGGGTTAAATTAAATTCTGAAGCCTATATTTAACTCTTCCAGCGCTTTGGTCAGTTCTTCAAACACCAGCTGGCGTAACCAGACATGGCTGGGGTCTTTCATATGTCGTTCATGCCAGATAATGGAATAAGTGAAGCCTTTTTGTTCCATAGGAAAGGGCAGCATTTTCAGGTGGTATTGATCGGCAAAGCTGACCGCCAGGCCATAGGGCACGGTCAGTATCAGATCGGTTTGCGAAATCATCGCCAGCGCAGCAACAAAATGTGGCACTCTCAGGGCGATGCGCCGACTTAGTCCCCGTTCTTCCAGCAGGTAGTCAATCGCCCCTTTGCGCGCGCCGCCCATGGTGATGAGTGCATGGGGATAGGTGGCGTAGCTTTCCAGATTGATACCCCGTTCAGCCAGTGGGTGGCCCTCTCTTACCACACAGACAAACCGGTCACTGCCCACCCCGCGGCCATGAATCGCCGCAGGAGCGTCCTCGACGGTACAGGTTGCCAGATCTATGCCCTCCTGATCCAGCTGTTGTAGCAGGTTTTCCTGCCAGGGAATGATCTCCAGATCTACGCCCGGTGCTTCAGTACGCATTCGTTTCAGAACGGGAGGCAGCAGTACCTGAGTGCCGTAGTCTGTCGTCGCCAGCCTGAAGCTTTGTGTTGCTGTTGCCGGATTGAAGGTGGCAGGGGAGATTAGCTGACTGAGATCCTGCAATGATTGCTGCAGCTGTAATGCCAGGGCCTCCGCGCGGGGGGTGGGGGACAGCCCTTTTGGCGTGCGCGTAAAAAGCGGGTCGTTAAACAGTTCTCTCAGGCGGCTCAGGTTGCGACTGATGGCCGGTTGCGTCAGGTTTAACCGTCCTGCAGCGCGGGTGACACTGCGCTCTTCAAGCAAAACCTGAAAAACGGGCAACAGGTTGAGATCGGTAGAGGATAGATTATTCATAATATGATTTATAATTATGTCGATTATTTATGTTATGCATTGGATGCATGTTTGTTGGCAGAATAGACTACTCACCATTCTCAGACAACGAAAAAGTAGGTGTCGAATGTATATTGAGTCAAGTCGCGAAATTCATCTGGTGAGTCGGCCGGATGGTATGCCAGCAGATGATGATTTCAGGCTGGTGAGCAGATCGGTTCCGGTGTTGGGCGAGGGCGAGGTATTGGTTAAAAACCTCTGGCTCTCTGTTGACCCTTATATGCGTGGCCGGATGATCGAACGCGCCAGTTATGTTGCACCGTTTGCCCTGAACGAAGTACTCAGCGGCGGCGCTGTTGGCGAGGTTGTTGAGTCGCGGAATGCTGAGTTTCCGGTCGGCAGTAAGGTGTCCAGTATGAATGGTTGGCGGGAATATTTCACCTCTGCAGGTGATGATCTGCAGTTGCTGCCGCAAACCGGCATTGCCGATCAGGCATTTCTGAGTGTGCTGGGTATGACCGGTATGACCGCTTATACCGGTCTACTTAAGATTGCGGGGTTAAAAGAGGGGGACCGGGTGTTTGTATCTGCGGCTTCCGGTGCTGTTGGGGCGATAGTCTGTCAGATTGCAAAACTCAAAGGTTGCTATGTGGCGGGTAGTGTTGGCTCTGACGAGAAAGCACGTTATCTGCTGGATGAGTTGGGAATTGATGCGGTTGTTAACTATAAAACCACAACTGATCTGCAAAGTAGCATTGCTGAAGCCTGTCCCGAGGGCATCGATGTTTATTTTGAGAATGTCGGTGGCGCACATCTTGAAGCGGTGCTTAATCTGATGAATGACCATGGCCGGATCGCTGTGTGCGGCATGATCGGGCAATACAATGCAACATCACCTGAACCCGGACCGGCAAATCTGGCGCAGATCGTTATTAAAAAGCTGAAAATAGAGGGCTTTATTGTATTTGAACACTGGGATGGCTATGCCGAATTTGTTGCACAGATGATGCAGTGGATTGCCGCCGGGCAGATCAGCTGGAAAGAGACGGTGTACAACGGCATAGAACAGACCCCTGATGCCTTTATCGGGCTGTTCAGCGGACAGAACCTGGGCAAGATGCTGGTTAAACTTGCCTGATCAGCCCCCCATTTAAAGACAATGGTGCCTTCAGTGTGTGTAACACTGTTTTGGCGACCATTATGTTTTGACGACCATGACTAACCCTATTAATTAAGATAAGACAGGACAGGATAAAATGAATATTTTGTTTGTACTCACCTCTCATGACGCACTGGGTGACACGGGAGAGAAAACCGGATTCTGGATTGAAGAATTTGCCGCACCGTATTATGTGTTTGCCGATGCCGGCGTCAATATCACTCTGGCATCGCCCGCTGGTGGGCAGCCGCCAATAGACCCTAAAAGCGCGCTGGAAGATTTTCAAACGGACGACACCCGTCGTTTTGATCAGGATGCAGCGTTGCAACAAAAGCTGGCCAGCACTGTCAGACTGGATGAGGTATCAGCTGATGACTTTGATGCGGTCTTCTACCCGGGTGGGCACGGTCCGCTATGGGATCTGACCAATGATCAGCGTTCGATAGATCTGATCGAAGCGTTTTCGCGTCAGAATAAAATAGTCTCGGCGGTATGCCATGCGCCCAGTGTATTGATCAATGCGAAAAATGCTCAGGGAGAGCCATTGGTTAAAAACCGCAAAGTCACCGGCTTTACTAATAATGAAGAGGCTGGCGTGGAACTCACGGATGTTGTTCCGTTTTTGCTGGAAGATGAGTTGAAAAAGCAGGGTGGCTTATACAGTCAGGGGGCCGACTGGGCACCTTACCTGGTTGAAGATGGCCTGTTAATTACCGGGCAAAACCCGGCGTCATCCTCGCTGGTAGCGCAAGCGGTGCTGGCAAAGCTGAGCGATTAAATTGTCGGATGGTTAGCTCTGTAGCTAACCTTATCGGCCATAAAAAACCGGGAGCCTAAGCTCCCGGTTTTGTGTCATACGACGGGCTGTCAGTGCGGTGTTATACCGCGAATGGATTCTGATCTGCGACGCAGATATTCCACTGTCGTCAGCAGCAGTATCGACATCAGAACCAGTAATGAAGCGACCGCCAGAATAGTCGGACTAATCTGCTCACGAATACCCGCCCACATCTGCATAGGCACTGTCCGTTGTTCTGCGCCGGCGATAAACAGAGCCACAACCACTTCGTCAACGGATGTCATCATGGCAAACAGGCCGCCGGAGATAACACCGGTCATAATCAGAGGGACGGTGATTTTGAAGAAGGTGTAAGTCGGAGTTGCCCCAAGACTGGCCGCCGCTTTCACCAGGTTATGATCAAAACCACTCAGCGTTGCCGTTACTGTGATGACAACGAAGGGGGTGCCCAGTGCAGTGTGCGCCAGAATCAATCCGGCGTAGCTCTGAGAGATTCCCAGCGACGAGTAGAAAAAGAACATACCGGCTGCAGAGATAATCAGTGGCACAATCATGGGTGAGATCAGCAATCCCATAATCATCCCTTTGAATGGCAGTTCAGACCGGCTCAGACCCAGTGCCGCGAGGGTGCCCAGTACCATCGACAGAAAAGTAGAGCAGATGGCCACCACAAAGGTGTTCTGAATGGCGTTCATCCAGCGATCGCTATTCATGAACTCTTCATACCAGCGCAATGAATAGGCATCCGGATCCAGCGCCAGCATACCCTGAGTAAAGCTGAAATAGGGCTCTACGTTGAATGACAGCGGAATGATAATGATCAGTGGCGAGATCAGAAACAGAAAGATAAGTCCGCAAATGATTCTGAAAGCGTAGTACCAGAATTTTTCCAGAGGCCCTGCATAAGATGGAAGTGCCATAATTTACCTCAACGTCATCTGATTGTTAGAGCCCAGCAGGCGGCTGTATGCTGCGTAAAGTCCCAGTACCAGTGCCAGTAATACGACACCCAGTGCGGCGGCCAGACCCCAGTTGAGCGAGCTTTGCATATGGTACGCAATCATGTTGCCAATAAATTGTCCTGTCTGACCACCCACCAGCGCTGGAGTGATGTAGTAACCGATTGCCAGAATGAATACCAGAATGGCACCGGCCGATATACCGGGCACCGATTGAGGCAGATATACCTTATAGAAAGCAGTAAAGGGGGTGGCACCCAGGGAACGTGCTGCGCGCATATAGCTGGGAGGGATCGTTTTCATCACCGAGTAAAGTGGCAGAATCATAAAGGGTAGAAGAATATGCGTCATGGTGATGATTGTACCGGTGGCGTTATAGATCATACTCAGCCGGTTATCATCACTCACCAGGCCAAACCACACCAGTATGTCATTGATCACACCTTCGCCCTGTAGCATCGCAATCCAGGAGGATGTTCTCACCAGTAGTGAGGTCCAGAAAGGCAGTAAAACCAGAATCATCAGCAGGTTTGCGGTGCGCATTGGCAGCGATGCCAGCAGATAGGAGACCGGGTAGCCCAGTAACAGAGTCAGGGCGGTTATCAGGATGGACATCCACACGGTTCGCCAGAGCATTTTCAGATAGACCTGCTGCTGTTCCGGCAGCATTCTGATCTCTCCGGCAGGGGTGGTTTCCATATCAAATGCCGCGATATAGTAAGACGCGGTGTAGGGGCTGGATTCGCGTTTGATGACACGCCAGTTATCAATATCGCCCCAGCCTTTTTTGATTTTTATCAGTTGTTCTTTGAAGGGCGGTTTGAGTCTGGCCGCTTTTCGCGAAGAGCCCATTATCAGGCTGCGCATACCGCTCTTTTCATAATTCAGGCGGGTGGCGGCTTTACCAATGGTATGATTTTTACGTCCGCTAGCCAGGTCTGACACCAGTGCAGCATAGACCTCTTCGCCGGGCAGTTCATTGCCGTCCCAGTCTGCCAGGGCAGCGCTGGTTTTGGGCATGTACTCAACTACCTGAGGGTTATCTATCGAACGAAACAGCATCGATGCAATTGGCGCAACAAAGGTAACCATAATAAAGATAACCAGTGGGGCAACGAGCATCAGTGAACGAATTTTTCTCCGTTGCAGAGAACGATTCATATCAGCCGTTAATCGCTTCTGTTGTTCCGGAGTGAGTTGGCCATCGGCCTCGACATTACTTGCCATCATGGTGATTACAAAGCCTTTTCTGAAGATGAATCAAATTAGCGTTTTTATAATTAATTGCAGGTTACTACCTGAGTCATCAACTACGTTCTGACCAGCTTCTGATATTCAGCCGTTTATGGGGAAGCCGAATATCAGAAGCCTTAATCAAACAGAGGGGGATAATGTCCCCCTCTTAATATCTGCTTACTGAACCAACCAGGCGTTAAAGCGCTGGCGCAGTTCATCACCATTGTCAGCCCAGAACTCGGCATCTTTCTTGATTGGCGTCTTGAAATTTGCAGGGTTTGTCGGCATGTGAGGGTTCATATCCACACCGGTCTCTGCATGGGTAGATACCAGAGGGGCTGAGGATTTACGCGCAGGGCCATAGGAGATGTACTTGGCCTGATCTGCCAGACGCTGGGTATCTGTCGCAAAGCGAAGGTAATCCATAGCGGCTTTCTTGTTTGGCGCATCTTTAGGGATGATGTAACCGTCAAGCTCGAAAACCTGACCGTCCCAGATGATTGTAAATGGCTGATTCTCGACGACCTGAGCGTTGAAGATACGACCATTATAAGCTGAAGCGATAGCAACTTCGCCATCAGCCAGAAGCTGTGGTGGCTGTGCGCCAGCTTCCCACCAGATAATCTGATCTTTGATGGTATCCAGTTTTGCGAAAGCGCGGTCGACACCCTCTTTAGTGGACAAAACATCGTATACTTCGCTGTAAGGCACGCCGTCGGCTACCAGAGCCCATTCCAGGTTGGCATCAGGTTTCTTCTCCAGGGCACGTTTACCCGGGAATTTTTCAATATCAAATACATCAACGATTGAGTTGGGTTTTTCACCCGGGAATGCGTTGTTGTTATAAGAGAACAGAGTGGCGTAAACGATGGTCGGAACAAAACATCCAGACAGGGAACCTTCAACAAAGTCTTCCATTACCGGTGTGCCATCGGCTCCGGGGCTGAGATCTTTTTCATAGTCCAGTTGCTGAGCAATGCCGTCATCGCATGCCAGCATCGCATCACCTTCGAGGATGTCCAGTACATCCCAGGTGACGTTACCGGCTTCTGACTGTGCGCGAAGACCGGCCAGACCGTTACCGGATTTATCTTCGTCAACGACAACAATGCCTGTCTTTTCGGTGAATGGGTCGCTGTATGCGAGTCGTTGTGACTTGCTGTATGCTCCACCCCAGGAGACCACAGTGATCTGTTTATCATCGGCGGATACTGTAGGGGCGCAGACTGCAGCACTGAGTGCCAGGACTAATGACAGTTTAGAAAACTTTTTCATTTACTCTATCCTCTCGGTCTTTTAAATACGTCTTTGTTAGCAGGACGCTTGGTATTAAATCCATCCGACTGGGACGGATAATTCTTATCATTATTCGTTCAATCGGTGTCAGACAGGATCGAGAGCCCGACAATCCTGGGCGGACCATGCCACCGGCACAACGCCGCCCACCTGAATCCCTTTTTTGTCTGATGAGTTTGGCACTTTGATGATAAAGTCATCGTGACCACAGACGTTCATTCTGACCCGCTTGTGATCGCCCAGATAGATAATTTCCTCAACCTTACCGCTATACATATTGTCGTATTGCTCGCCTTCGGGATTGATGAAAACCCGTTCCGGTCTCAGTGACAGAGTACTGTCCATACCGACTTTGTCAGTGTTGATATCTAGTGCCGTGACTATTTCGCCACTCGGCAAAGCCACTTTGCAGATACCATCCTGGGATGACTGCACTTTGCCGTTGAGTTTGTTGTTTTCGCCGATGAACTGGGCAACGAAGGAGTTGGTTGGTTTTTCGTAGAGTTCGGTAGGAGGGGCCAGCTGTTGAATAATACCATCATTGAAAACGGCAATCCGGTTGGACATCGTCAGTGCTTCAGACTGATCGTGGGTCACATATACCACTGTGACCCCCAGGCGTTCATGAATATGCTTAATCTCGTATTGCATCTGTTCCCGCAGGTTTTTATCCAGAGCGCCGAGGGGTTCATCCATCAGGATCAGATCTGGTTCGAACACCAGTGCCCGGGCAACGGCAACCCGTTGCTGCTGCCCACCGGAAAGCTGCGCAGGGCGACGGTCCCCGAATGCGCCGAGTTCGACCATGTCGAGTGCTCTTTTAACCCGGGTTTCGATGTCTGATCTGCCCATGTTGCGAACTTTGAGAGGGAAAGCAAGGTTTTCTGCGACGGTCATGTGAGGGAAGAGAGCGTAGTTCTGGAACACCATACCGATGCCGCGTTTGTGAGGCGCGACATCGTTGATCGCCTGTCCGTCGAGATAGATGTTGCCACTGGTCGCGGTTTCAAACCCGGCAAGCATCATCAGTGAAGTGGTTTTACCTGAGCCAGAAGGCCCCAGCATAGTCAGAAATTCTCCCCGGGGGACATCAATATTGAGGTCCTTTACTACCAGATTTTTACCGTCGTAACTCTTCTGAACACCTTCAAACTTAACAAACGCTTCGCTGGAAGCCGAATTACCCATGTTAACTGCCTCACTCAATTATTATTCTGCTGGCCACTAGATTTCCACTGGTTGACTGTTGCTTATTACCCTACGATATTACGATCTTGAAATGCAAACATATCCTTTTGAAAGCCATAATTAAGTCTAAAAGTAATGTATGTTGTCGTTTTTTGTTATGTTTTGTCCTCAAAAATTGACCATTTGCGACATTTGACTATTGTGGCACGACGTAATTGAATCTGGCTTTTTGGCTGTTGGCTGCATTAAATTGGTGCATTGGTGTTTGCCGTTAGTGGCTTTTTTACTCTTTTTATTCTGGCACTAATGCCTCTGCCCCATTCTGGTTTCAGTGCCAGCAAGTGAAGCGGTTGTAATCTGCAACAACCAACGGACCACTATTAGTTAACCCTCATTCCTGCTGTAAGCCACTGGCAGATCTGGCGGCTGGTTAACTTTTTAGCCCGCCTGCCGGGTGTCGTGTTACGGGCCTGTCCCGACTCACCATGTTGCTTTTGTTTCTAAAGCATAGATTATGGTTGTCTAATTTCACCCTAATAGATGATTTTTTTAAAATCGGTATGGTTCCTGCAATATCCGGACTATAGAGACAGCAACAGGGTAATACGGTTTATATTGTTCTGTTTTGGTGCATTTTCTCTGGTTGTATCGTTGCTGTGCACTGTTTGAGATAGGGGGAGGGTATGTCCCAAAAGGTTCTTGTTTTCACAGATCTGGATGGTTCACTGCTGGATCATTTCAGTTATAGCTTTAGTCCCGCAGAACCTCTGTTGTCATTGTTCAAAGAGGCCGCTGTACCGGTTATTCCCGTGACCAGCAAAACGCGGGCTGAGCTGGTTGCCCTGCGCCGGGAATTAAATAATCAGGAGCCTTTTGTTGTTGAAAATGGCGCGGCGGTGTTTATTCCGCGACATTACTTCGCATCACCTCCCTCAGGCAGTGTTCCGGTCGATGAGTATTATTGCTATCAGTTTTCGAAGTCCCGGGATTACTGGATCTCTTTGTTAGCTGAACAGAGATCGGCGTTTCGTTCCGAGTTTGAAACCTTTAGTTCAATGGGCATTACGGGAATACAGGAGGCAACCGGATTATCTGAAAACGCTGCGCGTTTAGCGGATATGCGTGAGTTCAGTGAACCGGTCAGATGGCTGGGTTCTGATGCACGCAAAGAGATCTTTGTGAAAACCCTGAGAGAAGCGGGCGCAACGGTCCTGCAGGGAGGACGTTTTCTACACGTTACCGGTGACTGCAATAAAGGCAGGGCGCTGCAATGGTTATACCGGCAATACCAGGGTTTTGCCCCCGATTGTTCATTTTTAACCATTGCCGCTGGCGACAGTGATAACGATGTCGATATGCTGCAGGTGGCTGATTGTGCGGTGGTGATCCGCTCGCCTGTGCATCCGCCGCCCGTCGTTGAACATTCGAATAGCTATCTATCAGATAAAACAGGACCGGAAGGCTGGGTTGAAGGTGTGAGCAGGTTTTTAGGCGCTGCTGAACGACCTGCTGAGATGAATTTAATTGAATACCTTCGCAAGAAGTTAAGGAGTGATTATTATGGGTGACTTTCATCAGAATGGAATCATCACCACGTTACATAATCTGTCGAACAGGCCTATTGAGGATGTCGAAGCTGAGTTAGCCCGTTTCGGCCGCAAAAGGCCTCTGGCGTTGATCTTACCCTCGCTTTTCTCAGAGCTGGAGGGGCCGGCGCTGGGCCATATTATTGATGAGATCAGTAAGGTGCCTTATCTGTCCGAGATTGTTATTGGGCTGGATCGGGCCAATGAAGATCAGTTTCGTTTTGCGCGTTCATTTTTCAGCAGACTGCCTCAGCATCATCGGATTCTCTGGAATGATGGCCCCCGCCTGAGAGCGCTGGATGCCGAACTTCAGGCGTTGAAACTGGCACCTAAAGAAGCCGGGAAGGGGCGTAATGTCTGGTATTGCATGGGTTATATTCTGGCGTCGGGCCGCGCCGAATCCGTGGCGCTGCATGACTGTGATGTTACAACCTACAACCGGGAGATGCTGGCAAGACTGATCTATCCGGTTGCTAATCCGCAATTTAACTATGAGTTCTGTAAAGGCTTTTATGCCCGGGTGGCCGATGGCAAGATCAACGGCCGCGTAAGTCGGTTACTGGTTACGCCACTATTGCGCGCACTGAAAAAGGTGTTCGGCGAAATTGAGTATCTACAATTTCTCGATAGTTTCCGTTATCCGTTAGCAGGTGAGTTCTCTTTTCGCCGCGATGTACTGACCGATATCCGTATTCCCAGCGATTGGGGGCTGGAGATCGGTGTGCTGTCTGAGATGCATCGCAATTACTCTAACAACCGCTTATGTCAGGTTGATATTGCCGATCAGTACGATCACAAGCATCAGGAACTGTCACTTGAGGATAAAAACGCAGGCCTCTCCAAGATGTCTATCGACATCACTAAATCGCTGTTCCGGAAGTTAGCAACGCAGGGACATACGTTTAATACTGAGACCTTTCGTTCGGTCAAAGCCACCTATTTTCGCATCGCCCTGGATTTTGTCGAAACCTATCATAACGATGCGGTTATGAACGGCTTGCAACTGGATATTCACGAAGAGGAGATGGCGGTCGAGATGTTCTCGCGGAACATCATTACCGCGGGCGAACAGTTCCTCAGTAACCCCATGGAAACCCCTTTTATACCCAGTTGGAGCCGTGTCACCAGTGCCATGCCAGATGTCTTTGAGCGGTTGCTGGAGGCGGTTGAATTAGACCATCAGGAGTTTATGGCTGAATAGTATGGACAGTGTATTAAGTAGTGCCAGTACGCAGCTTGCCACTCAGGTTGAAAATCACCTGCAAACTATCTATCAGACGGCCGGTGTTGAGGATATTGCTCAGTTGGTCTCCGATCTGATTTCGATTATGCGGCTGGGCAGTGTTGAACAGTTGCCGGTGCCCTATAAAAATCACTGGAGTCAGAAGGACGTCATTATGATCACCTACGGGGATAGCCTGTATCGTGAGAATGAGCGTGCCATGACAACGTTACATTACTTTCTTAATGAGCAGTGTGATGGCGTTATCAATGGTGTCCATGTACTGCCTTTTTTCCCTTACAGTTCCGATGATGGCTTTGCTGTTAGTGATTATTATCAGGTGCGGGAATCCGTAGGCGAGTGGCAGGACATTCAGCGGCTGTCGGCGGAATACCGGCTGATGTCTGATCTGGTGATTAACCATGGTTCAAGTGAGAGTGAATGGTTTGAAAACTTTATCAAAGGAGAGGGCTACGGGCACAACTACTTTTTTACAGCCAGCCCGGATGACGATCTCTCAGAGGTTGTCAGACCGCGTACCAGCCCTCTGCTCCGAGAGGTGCAAACGGCAGAGGGGGTGAAATATGTGTGGTGTACCTTCAGCCACGACCAGGTCGATTTTGATTTTCGCAATACCGAGGTGCTGAAGGAATTTGTGAAGATTGTTCGCTTCTATCTGGATCAGGGGGTCAATATCTTCCGTCTGGATGCGATCGCCTTTCTCTGGAAAGAGCCGGGTACCAGCAGCCTGAATCTTGAACAGACGCATGAAGTGGTGCGACTACTCAGAACCCTCATTGAATACGCCTGCCCGACGGCGATGATCATTACCGAAACCAATATTCCCAGCCGAGAAAATCTCTCCTATTTTGGTAATGCTAATGAAGCCCACTGCGTTTATAACTTTTCACTACCGCCGTTGCTGCTGCATGCGCTCATCACCGGACAGAATTTCTATCTGAAACAATGGATGATGAGTATGCCGCCGGCACAGGATGGCACCGCATTCTTTAACTTTATCGCATCACATGATGGTATTGGTCTGCGCCCGGTCGAGGGGATTCTGCCGGATAGTGAAGTCGATCTGATGATAGCAACGATGCAGGATTTTGGCGGGCACGTTTCCTGGCGGGCGTTGGATAACGGCGAGAAAAAACCGTACGAAATTAACATTGCGTTGTTTGAAGCGCTGCAGGGCACGATTGCGGGTAAAGATCTTTTCGGTGAAGCCCGGTTTCTTTGTGCCCATAATATTATGCTGGCGCTGGAAGGTATTCCGGGGATCTATCTGCATAGTTTGCTTGGCACCCGGAATGATCACGAACGGGTTGCCAGCACCGGGCATTTCCGCTCGATCAATCGTCATCAGTGGGATTATAGCCAGCTTGAGCTGTTGCTGGCCGATGAGACGAGCCATCATCATCGGGTATTCAACGCGATTAAGCGTTTAATCTATATCCGCTCGCGGCAAAAGGCGTTTCATCCGAATGCGACACAGTTTACCCTGCATCTGGGGGAGCAGATATTTGGCTTCTGGCGCCAGAGTATCGATAGAACTCAGAATATTTTCTGCCTGAATAACATCAGCTCAGAAACGGCAACGCTGTCCCTGTCTGACTTGAATCTGATTAGTACACAGGACTGGTCAGATCTGCTCAGCGGTGAACATTATGATGATCTGCTGGGCAGTATTGAACTGGCGCCTTATCAGAGTGTCTGGTTATCTAACCGGTCGTAAGTCAGGCAGTCTTCTGCTGCCGGTTTATCAGAGATTAACATCCAGCCCTGACATCCATCCCTTTGACTATTAACTAAGACACAAAGGGGTGGATGTTTTCAGACTTAAGCGATTATGAACGGGGGGATTTTCCTGCGCCTTTAGGGCCTTTACCGCGACCGGTTTTACGCTTACGTGCTTTCGGTGCGCTGGATTTTTCATCTTTCACGGCCAGCTCAAACTCAATCTTACGCTGATCCATATCGACTCTGACAACCCGGATATTAATCTTTTCGCCAATACCGAAACTGGCGTGGGTACGTTCACCAACTAAGCGCTGCTGGGCGGCATCAAACTGATAATAATCATTATTCAGGGCGGTGACATGTACCAGCCCTTCAACCTGAGTGTCATCCAGTTCTATAAACAGGCCGAAGTTGGTGACGGTGCTGATAACACCGCTAAAGACATCACCTACATGGTCCTGCATATATTCACACTTGAGCCAGGCCTCTACATCCCAGCCAGCTTTATCCGCGCGCCGGGAAACGGTAGAACAGTGTTCTGCCAGATTTTTCATCGCGGCGAGATCGTACGGATAGCTCTTGCCCGGTTCAAGCAGGGCTGCTGATTTAACCCGCTGAACCGGGTCAGAACCAACCCCCGTGACTTTTTTCAGTGCCCGGCGAATCACACTACCGCTCTCATTGCGGCGAATGACTGAGCGGATCGCCCGATGAACCAGCAGGTCCGGATAGCGACGAATGGGTGAGGTAAAGTGCGCATAGGCGGAATAGGCCAGACCAAAATGGCCCTGGTTGTCCGAACTGTATTCCGCCTGGCTCAGGGAGCGTAGCATCATCATTCGGATAATCTGAGCGTCAGGCCGCTCACCAAGTCCTTTCAGCAGACGGTCATAGTGTGCGGGTGTTGGTTTCTCGCCACCAGCCAGATTGAGACCGCGTTCGCTAAGAAACGCGCGCAGATTGGTGAGTTTCTTCTCAACCGGGCCTTCATGGATGCGATACAGTGCCGGAATTTCTAGCTTTTCCAGGAACTGTGCTGTGGCAACGTTGGCGCAGAGCATAAACTCTTCAATCATTTTATGCGCATCATTACGGACAACCGGCACAATACGATCGATCTTGCGGTCTTCGGTAAACTTAAACTGTACTTCCTGTTTTTCGAAGTCGATTGAGCCACGTTTTGTGCGGGCTTTTCTCAGTACGGCATACAGGTGGTGCAGCGAGTGGATATGTGGCACCACATCCGCATGCTGATGGGCAACGGTTCTACCAAGATCCTTTTCTGGAGCGGAGACCAGCGCACCGACCTGGGTGTAGGTCAGGCGGGCATGGGAGTGAATAATCCCCTCGGAAAACTTGTAGCTGGTCATCTTACCGGCACTGTTGATCGCCATCTCACAAACCATGACTAAGCGATCAACATGAGGGTTCAGCGAGCACAGTCCGTTAGACAGCGCTTCTGGCAGCATCGGTACAACATGGCCGGGGAAGTAGACCGACGTTCCACGCTCAGCGGCTTCCTGATCCAGGGCACTGCCAGGGGCTACATAATGGGATACATCGGCAATGGCGACATACAGGCGCCAGCCGCCGGATTTTCGTTTTTCACAATACACGGCATCGTCAAAGTCGCGGGCATCTTCACCATCAATCGTGACAAAGGGCAGGCTACGCAGATCTGTACGGTGTAATTTATCCGACTCTTTAACGTCGTCGCCCAGCGCTTCGGCCGCGTCCAGTGCATCCTGAGGCCACTTATGGGGAATATCATGGTTACGAATTGCAACATCGATCTCCATGCCAGGAGCCATCGAGTCACCTAAGAGTTCAGTCACCCGGCCTTCAGCATTGAAGCGGTTGCAGGGATATTCGGTAATTTCGACCGTGACATACTGTCCCGCCTGGGCACCATTTAGCTGGTCATCAGGAATATCGATCTCATTACGGATACGACTGTTTTCGGGTTGCAGAAAATATTCGCCATCGTCGACGCGCAGCCGACCGACGATATCAGTCATGTTTTTTTCCAGCACCTTAACAATCTGAGCTTCCTGGCGTCCCCGACGATCAGTGCCTGTTATCCGTGCCTGTACGCGGTCGCCAGGAAAGGCTTTAAGCATCTGACTTTCATGCAGATACAGATCATCACCCGCGCCATCCAGTGAGAGGAAACCGAAGCCATCGGGGTGGCCGATGACTTTGCCTTCAACCAGGTCCTGGGCGGTGAGTAAGCTATAACCTTTGCGTGGATCGAAATTGAGCTGGCCATCCCGCTCCATTGCCCGCAAGCGGCGGCGCAATGCTTCTTTCTCTTCATCTTCAAACAGATTGAGGGCTTTACCCAGCTGTTCGCGGTTTAAAAATTTACCAGGCTCGTCAAATAAGCCCATAATGTATTCCCGGCCGGGAATCGGATTGCTGTATTTTTCAAAATCTGCGGCATTGATGGCCGCTTTAGTATCTGTTCTCATTCTTTTCTCAAATAAACCAGCATCTGCCCCTTGCCCTGATAATTAAGTCTGCTCATGCAGCTATGGGATAACCGGGGAGGATTTCGCTGGCATCACTCACGTTTGCTGAGTGAATTACATTAGCTGGGTAATCAGAACCGCTCTGTGTCACCGGATATGAAACCAGATTGGTAGGCTGGGTCTGAAAACCAAATATCATGCGGAGATTTCTCTATTCTATCTCGGGCATGTGACAAAAATATTTATCGCTGCGGAGCCCATCATGGCTCATCAACAGCTGATTTAATGTCGCAATCGGCGCACGCATAGCTCTCGGTTAAAAGCCTTAACGACGGGCCGTTCGATCATCAATAGACAATACTTACCGGGAACGTTGTCAGCATCACAGATTATGTATTGAATCGGGGAGTTCTGGCCTGATATTTCATGTGACATATGGATTATGTCGCTTCGGCGTCTGCGTCAACTGGCAGCTAATCGTTAAAATAAAGGACAGGTTTCCCTGTTAGCGAAAAATAAGACTTGAATTTAAAACAGAGGGACGAGAATACTTAAGTAAATACGACAGTAATACAACGACAACAAATGGTTAAAAAGTAGACTTTTTCTAAGCTACGACCACTATATATTGTTGACACCGGTTGTCAATGTTTCTCTATGGTCTATCTCATAATCGCCAGCACAAGTGGCTGAAAAGCGCTTCTATGTGGCCCCACTGCTTGTCAAGGGAACCTTAAGGGGGTATTCGTCGATACAGGCTTTACTAAGGCTGATGCACTGGCCATTGGGCTAGACATTGTTGTTTCAGGCAGAGCGTTGAAGCTGGTTTTTATACGGTCAGTCTGCCTCAGGCAGCTTAGTATCAGAAGTCGTTTGTATAGGGTTAGTCAGGCAAATTGATCTGACTAGCAGTACACGCGGCTTTCTGAGTGCACGTGGTTCAATAGTTTCAGTGGTAAATGACAGATGACGCTTTTTATATGATTACTGCCTGATGGCTATGCCGTATAGCTCATCTTTGTTTGCTTTTAACAATGCATAGATTGCGTTATCAATTTTCCCTTCAGCGGCCATATCATCCATGATCGTGATGACGTTTTCAATTTGCAGCCGGTGTCGGTATGGGCGCTTCTGGCAAAGTGCCTGAAAGATATCGGCAATCGATAAGATACGGGTAGGAAAATCAATCCGATCGCCTTTCCAGCCGAAAGGGTAGCCCGAACCATCTAATTTCTCATGGTGTTCAGAGGCCCATTTGGCGATCTGAGTATTCGGAAAAAGAGACTTTAATACGCGTTTACTATCGAGAGGGTGGCTGCGCATCTGCGCTACCTCATACTCGGACAAGGGGCCTGGCTTTTCCAGTATTTCATCCGGGGTTCTTAACTTACCAACATCGTGAAGCAAGCCGCAGAGTCTGAGAATACGACGCTGATACTGATCGAGTCCGGCCAGGCCGGACAGAGTATAAGCAAGATCGGCAACGCGAAGACTGTGATAGTGGGTATAGGGGCTTTTCGCGTCGACAATCTGAGAGACAAGTTCGCCCAGTGATTCAATCTCGTCAAACGACAAGGAAATTTCATAATCTTCGGAAGACAGCGTTTCCATGATGGCATCATCGAGATATTCGTCTCTCAGTTCCAGCCAGAAACTGTCTTTTTGAATGGTCTCGGAGGCGGCCCGATAGATTTCAGGGGAAAACAGCAGACCGACATAAGGCATCAATTCACGAAGAATCTGATCTCTGTTTAATAACGCTTCATGGGGCGCTTTATTAACGATAAACGAGGAATAGGCCACATCTAAACGGTCAGCAAAGAAGATCAGATTGGCATACTCGCGGGTTTCATTATCAAGGTGTTCAGGCAGGTCCTGCCAGCGGGTGTGGTGATATCTGATCGCAGGCGCAAACGCACTGAAGGGGGGGAAGCTACGTAAAAAGGAATCACCTCTGATGCAATGTTCTTCTGCGCCTTCCCACTCCATTTCATCAACCAGCTTCTTATGCACGGTGGTTGATGAAACGCCACAATCATGCAGCATGCCTGCGATCAAAATAAAATGTCGCCGGGATTTCTCCCAGCCAAGGAGGTGCGCAATGCGGTGGCAGATCAGGCCCACACGCAGACCATGACTTTTATCATCGATACCGACATAATCAAGCGCTTTTGTCACGGTAAACGCGGCACGCCCAACATCGATATTCATACTGAGGATAACGTCAGCTATTCCATCTGCTGTCTGATTCATAAATCGTTGTCCATCACAGTCGGACCTCATCAGTTAACGTGAGTGATACAATAGCTTGTCTCTATTTTACAACAGTTTACCGGTTTGCAACAGGTAATTGAGCTTTTCTATGCTCAGGTTAATGGTGATTGGATCGTTGTATTATCCACTTTAATGGCAGCCGTTTAGTCAGGACTAATGACCGAACTGGTCTGCATCAAGCATCTCCGGATCATCTCTCCCAAGGCCATCCAGTAACGCCATATCAGCAGCAGACAGGGTGAAGTCAAAAACACGCAGGTTCTGTTTCATGCGTTCCGGGTTGGCTGATTTAGGCGCGGTTGCAAATCCCTGTTGTATCGCCCAACGCAGAACTATCTGTGCGGGAGTCCGCTGATGCTGAAAAGCAATCGCATTGATATCGGGGTCGGCCAGCATCTCATTGCCACATCCCAGTGGGCGCCAGCTCTGAACGGCAATGCCTTCGCTGCGCTGTAGTTCGACCAGATTATCTCTACGGTGATAAGGGTCCAGCTGAATCTGATTGAGATGCGGTCTCAGGCCCAGGTCGAGTAAGCGCTGCAGGTGCGCCGGCTTGAAGTTAGACGTGCCAATTGCTCGCACCAGCCCCTCATCCAGCAGCCGGAGTAATCCAAGATAGGCATCGACGAACTGATCCTGATCCGGATTTGGCCAGTGAATTAACAGCAGGTCGATGTAGTCCAGTTGCAGCCGTTTGAGACTTGCATGATAGGCTTGCTTTGCGCCGTCAAAGCTATGCCACTCGCGGTTGAACTTGGTGGTGACAAACAGATCTTCACGCTTGACAGAAGCGTTGCGGATGCCTTCGCCGACACCGCGTTCGTTCTGATAGTTTTCAGCTGTATCGATCAGACGATAGCCAAGCTCAATGGCCGTTTTCACTGCCACGGCGGCCTCAGTATCATTCATTGGCCAGGTGCCAAGTCCAAGTTGCGGCATTTCGACACCGTTAGCCAGGGAAATACCGGGGCAGGTACTGGTGGGCATATTCTATTCTCCATTTTTATCCGGACTGATCTCAGCGAAATAATACTATAGTTCTTCCTGGTATGAGCTGAAAGGATCAATTTGGGTGGATTAAGTGTAGTAAAGTCAGTTCGTAGACGTTAGTTCGTTGACAATAATCCGCGTGTATTAACGGCAAAGTCAGGCCCGGGAAGTGATTTTACTGTTCACTCAGATGTCAGGACAGATAGGCGCACAGGAAGGGTGGGTGAGTGTTTTAGCTTAGCGTGTTGATGTTTAAATAATCACGCATCTGCTGCGATCTGAGTTTGATTCCGGCCATTGCCTTTGGCTGCGTAGAGAGCGGAATCGGCAGCCTGTAGTAACTCGCTTATGTTTTTATAGTTCTGTTCAGACAGCGCGGCAATACCCGCACTGAGGGTGATAATTCCCAGTGGTGAAGACTGATGTGGTATTTGAAAGGCTGCAATCGATGCACATATCTTATTGGCGGTTCTCTGGGCAGTGACTGCATCAGAATCTGGCAGAATGAGGAGGAACTCTTCACCGCCGTAGCGTGCCGCAACCTCTCCTGAACGCCGGCCGGATTTCATGAGGATCTGGGCTACTTGTTGCAGGCAGCTATCGCCTGCCTGATGACCATAGTAATCGTTATAGTTTTTGAAAAAGTCGACATCGAGCATCACCACAGCCAGAGGTCTTTGGTATCGGTTCGCTCTGGCCCACTCTTGCCTGAGTGTTTTATCCATACTCCTGCGGTTCGCGAGACCTGTTAACTGATCAGTGTTGGACTCCTGTTGTAACTTTAATTGCGCTTCCTCGGTAAAGCTTAACAACGCAAATACGCCACTGATAACACTGAATGCGGGCCAGATGATTTGTGATGAAATGATGGTGGCACTAAAGAGTTCGGGAGAAAAGGTTAATAACAAAGAGCGGCTGGCGACGACGAATGCCATAGCAAAGCATGAGTAAGCGAGAATGACATCAGAAGGGTTTCTGCTTTTTTTTATGTTTAAGAACAGATAGCCCATGATCGAAAAGGCTAAAGGGACAAACACTGCGCTGACATGCAGGGCGTTATAGAATTGATCAGAATAGGTGAAGTAGCTTAAGGCAACACAATTTATCAGAAATGCGGCTGATAGCAGTACTCCAGGGAACTGGCATTCGCAACGCTTGTAGCTAAACACAACCATACCCCAGATGAATGTTGATGAGAAAACGGCAGAAATGATTTTTAAGGTGACACCGATATCGAATACATACATAAACCAGCCGAGAAAATTCGCTGAGAAGGCAATAATGAAAAAGTGTATTGACCTCTCTTTTCCTTCGGGATCTTTAATTCGGGTTCCTGAAAAGGCGAGTACCAGATTTATTAATGCTGCGGTCAGGAAATAGGCCTGTTCAGTTGTCATTAGCTGCCTCTGAATGGACGATCACGCTGGCTGTCAATGGATAAGCCGGAAAGAGGGCTTTTGATGAAATTCCAGAAACGCTGCTGTGGATGGAGCAGGTGTCCTGGCAATCCTGTTCGGCTATATAGTGATAAACGGCGGGCTTCATCAGCGAGAGAGTCCATTCTTGTGTAGTGTTTTCTAGCGTCATTTTAACGAAGTCATGCATCGGCAAGTATAGGTAATAGGCCTAAAAGATATGGCTTCACGGTGGTATATAGCGTCATCCGGGAGTTACTTATACATGGGTTTCTTAACAAAAGCTTATATCTGCGTCACTTCAGGATGACAGGGATAAATGCATAACTGTTTCTGGATATGTTGTACATTGCCTGATCTAGCTCCACTGGTTTATAGGGTTGTCAATGATCAGGATAAAAAGAGATTCCGATGCTGTGCTTATGTTGATGTTGACAGATTCAAGTGTGTATCAGGTGCGGTCAACACCGTTTCCGCGAGACGCCTGTAATATCGGCCGCTAAACTCCAGAGTTTATGGCTTTGTTTCAAATTTTCAAGACTCACAATTAAAGCCCATTTAAAGCCCTGTCAGAGACGATCATTTTATCATACAACCTGTGAAGCTCAGAAGATCGACTTTATGCTGAATTGAGGCTTGAGAGTGTTGCGGGATAGTATCTGGCGATGTGAGAAAAAATCCGGGGTAGCTGTATACAAGATAAAACAGACGAATATTATACCCCGGTGAATAACGAAATAGCTTCGTTAAGGTTCAGCGAAGGGGATTTGCTGAAAAACAGGTGTCATTAGTTGCTATAAGCAAGTAACGGATAAATGGGTTAGAGTCTTACAGATAATAGTAGTCGGAAAGTATGATTCGGATCGACGATCCTAATCTGGAATCTTTCCAAACCAGATATGCAATTTCTTAGGACTTTAAAATGGTCGGGGCAGCAGGATTCGAACCTACGACCCTCTGCTCCCAAAGCAGATGCGCTACCAGACTGCGCTATGCCCCGACTAGGGTGAACATTGTTTAGACACTGCGTTCGAAGTGTTTAATGGTCGGGGCAGCAGGATTCGAACCTACGACCCTCTGCTCCCAAAGCAGATGCGCTACCAGACTGCGCTATGCCCCGACTAGGGTGAATATTGTTTAGACACTGTCTTCGAAGTGTTAAATACTGGCCGGGCTTGCAGGAATCGAACCTGTGGTCCTAAGCTGGAAAGTTCCCAAACCAGATGCGTAATGTCTTACGGCTTTTTAAATGGTCGGGGCAGCAGGATTCGAACCTACGACCCTCTGCTCCCAAAGCAGATGCGCTACCAGACTGCGCTATGCCCCGACTAGGGTGAACATTGTTTAGACACTGTGTTCGAAGTGTTTAATGGTCGGGGCAGCAGGATTCGAACCTACGACCCTCTGCTCCCAAAGCAGATGCGCTACCAGACTGCGCTATGCCCCGTTCTGAGAGATGGCTCCTCGAGCTGGACTCGAACCAGCGACCAATAGATTAACAGTCTACTGCTCTACCAACTGAGCTATCGAGGAATAACATCTGTCATTACCTGGTTAAGTTGGCTCCTCGAGCTGGACTCGAACCAGCGACCAATAGATTAACAGTCTACTGCTCTACCAACTGAGCTATCGAGGATCACCTCAACCAAGGCGGCGTATGTTAATGATGAGCAGGGAATGCGTCAAGCGTAAAAGATAAAATATTTTACTGTTTTATTAAGCGGTTAAATAACAAACGGTTGATTTGGTCGTGGTTAGTTTTTGTCGTTCAGGTGCTTTAATAAAAAAACGGCGTTTCGCTTACGGTGAGATTTCTGTATAACGGGCGTATCAATTGTTTATCACGCCTGTGTTTTTTTCTCTGTTTAACTGACAGACCCTGTGTCCCTATTTAACGATATAAACGGGTAGTAAGGATTTTGCTATGAAGATGATTCCTGGTAAAGATGCACCTCTTGATGATTCCATTATGCGGATGCGTGATTGTCTTGGGATATTGGGGATTGACGTTGAGGAGACCCGCTGGCTGAATCCTGTTGCAAATGTCTGGTCAGTGCATGTGCGTGACCGTAAATTTCCGCTGTTCTCCGCTAACGGCAAAGGCGCAAGTCGTAATGCTGCACTGGCCAGTGCATTGGGGGATTTTTGTGAGCGCTTGAGCAGCAATTATTTTTTTGCGGATTACTATCTGGGACAGACCGTAGCCAACGATAGTTTTGTCCATTATCCGAATGAGCGCTGGTTTCCCATCACCGATAATACGTTACCCGCAGAACTGCTTGATGAGCCGACGTTGCTGCACTACAACATGGACGGTGAACTGAAAGCTCCGATGCTGGTGGATACCAATTCAGGTAACCGGGCGCGGGGGATTTGCGCTATCCCATTTGTACGGCAGAACAGCGGCGATAAAGTCTGGATACCGATTAATATTATTCGCAACCTGTACCTGCATAATGGAATCGCTGCCGGCAACACCGTTCATGAAGCACGGGTGAAGGCGCTGTCAGAGATTTTTGAGCGTCATATTAAAAACACTATCATTTCTTCCGGCATCAGTCTGCCGGATATTCCGCAATCGATTCTGCAGCGTTATCCCGCAACACTGGGAGTTATTGAAGCATTGCGCAATCACGGCTATGTGGTGTTGGTAAAAGATGCTTCGCTGGGTGGTAAGTTTCCGCTGGTAAATGTCTCGCTGATTAATCCGGTCGATGGCGGCTGCTGTGCTTCTTTTGGCGCTCACCCAAAATTTGAGGTGGCTTTTGAGCGGGCGGCCACCGAACTGCTTCAGGGGCGCGATCTGGATAGTCTGGAAGGGTTTGCAATGCCGCGTTTTGATGTCGCAGAGGTGGCAGATAAGGACAACCTGGAAGCTCACTTTAAACACTCTGATGGTGCTGTTGCCTGGGACCTGTTTTCAACTCACACCGATTACACCTTTACAGAGTGGAATATAGAGGGCGACACCCAGGCCGAATTTGAAGAACTGTGCCGCCTGATTCATAAAGTTGATATGGACATCTATATCGCTGATTTTGAACATCTGGGGGTCTATAGTTGCCGGATTATAGTGCCGGGTATGTCTGAAGTGTATCCCGTTGATGAACTGGTGTGGAATAACAATAATGCAGGTATTGATCTGCGTGAGCCGTTGCTGCGTTTGCCAGAACTGACTGATGAGGAGGTAGAAGGCTTGCTTCTGCATCTTGAAGAGGCGGGCTTTGATGATCAGCAGCGGGTAGCTCATGTGCTCGGTATTCTGCCCGATGAGAATACTCTCTGGAGTACGCTGCAAATCGGGGAACTTAAATGTCTGCTCAATCTCAGGCTCGGGGAGCGCGAGGAAGCACTGGTGTGGAGTGAATGGATACAGCAGTCTGCATGCCTTGCCATCGGGGCGGACCGCACTCTGTTATATCGCTGTTTACACCAGTGTCTGATGTTTCGTCTGGATGATGAGCACCGGCTGGATCATTATCGCGCACTGCTGGATCAGATCTATGGTACAGAGCGGGTCGCAACGGTGCTTGATATGATTGATGGGCAGGGCGTATTTGCCGGGCTGGCCCAATCGACACTGGCGTTGGAAGCGTTTACTCAGCACCAGTATCTGCTGTCGGTTTACGCCCGGGTGCAACAGGCAAAGAAAAGTATCTGATTAAACAATGATCAGTGTTTTATCTTTATGATTTAAAGAGGCTTTTTGTTTTTTATCTTAGAAAATGACAGGCCTGAACCAACCAGCCTTTTTTGCCACTTGGTCAGTGTGGCTATTTCCGTTATCATCGTTACCTTCCTTAGATCGCGTGCCCGGAGATTTTAGCTGAGATGCTTTTCAAAAAGCTTCCCGAAACACTCTTTGTCCCATTGTCTGGACAGAATAAACATATCTACGAGGCAGTTCTGCTGGATCTGGCGGATCAGTTCTTTGATGAAGATCTGGTTGACCCGTTTGTCCCCAAAGATCTTATCCGCTCGTGTATAGAAGATACCGTGGTTCGCCTGGGGGTGCGCCGCTGGGAACCGGAGGAGGGTGAGTCAGAAGCTGACCGCCAGGAATTGCCGCGTTCTGCTGCCGAATATACCAGTCGTATCTATCGTCGCCTGGTTGATACCGGCTGGCTGGAAGAGGAGCAACGGATCTACCGTACCTTCGTGTTGCTCTCTCCGGCGATCAGCTATCTGTTGCGCACTCTGGTGGGGATTAACCAGCTGGAAAAGCGCAGCTATGGTGGTGCGGTGCTTAACGTACTCAGTTCGCTTGAATCGGCCATTAGCGATCCGGCTGGCCGGGGTATTACCCTGCAGGAAGCGGCACAGACGGCCGCCGATTTCAGTGCTCATCTTACTGATATGATGCTCGGTCTGCGCGAGTTAAAAATCAGCATGGCGGCAACCTCGAATCCCCAGGAAATTGTCCGCAGTTTCTTTGACCGGTTTGTGGCCCATATTCTGGTGTCCGACTACAAAACCCTGAAAACCAAGAATAACCCGTTCCGTTTCCGGCGACAGATTCTTACCATGCTGCGTGATCTGCAGTTTGATCCGCTCAAGGTGGAAAAACTTGGTCAGCATTATCAGGAGCAGTTCGAACTCAGTTTTGCCGATGCCGAAGCGATGGTTCACAGCCATATCAACCGTATTATCCGCATTTTTGAATCGGTCGATCAGCGCCTGGCAACGATTGACGATTTCCGTTACCGACTGGAAAAACGGGTGGCGGATACTGTCAGGTATATGGATAAGACTACGCCGGGCATGAGTTCGCGGTTGTCCCGCCTGATTGCCGATGTGGCGAAGCTGGATGCCCGTTCTATACCCCATATCAATACCCTCGACGGCGTTGCATTCATCGCACCGGGAAGTATTCGTTCACCGATGCGGCGCCGGGTTGAAACGAAACCCCGGGTGATCCGCCCGGTCGAGATCGACCCGCGGGTGCTGGAGATGCGCCAGCTTTTCAAAGAATACAAAGCGCGTCGTGAGGTGAAGCCGGAAAATATAGAGTTGTATGTAGAACGTCATCTGATCGACAGGAAAAAGATCTCTGCCGCTGATTTCACTATCGAGTGTATCGAAGATTATATCTGCTTCAGCTATTTGCGGCATCTGCGCTCGCTGGGTAAAAAGGGGCGGGGAACGGCCAACAAATATGAGATTAAGTTTGAAGATAAATATGTCAACGTCGCTGATATGGTTGAGTGTCGCGATTTCAGTATTCAGAGGAAAGTATAATGCTGGGTGATCTGCAGAAAATTATCGGTCGCAGCGATCAGTATCAGGAAGAAGATTTCGTTCGGGCTGCGAATATGCTGCTGGTGAATCAGTTTCTCTATGCTGAACGGCCGGGGCATCGTGACAGCTATTTTCTGGTAGCGTCTCAGGTAGATTACTTTGTCAATTTGTTTGCGGCTATCGGCTGGACACTGATTTATCAGCCCGATGAAGCCTATCTGGGCATTTTACCGAAGGGCGAAGAGCGCTTTATGCGGCTGAAGCTGGATGAGTCTCTGTTTCTGCTCTGTCTGCGTCAGCAATATGAACAGAAGCTGGAATCCTTTGATGTTGAGGCGGGGCGTGCCTACATCACCACCAACGAGATGCTGACGCTGTATGAAAATCTCACGGGTCGCGAGATCCCTAACGAAACCCGTTTGAAAGAGCTGCTGTCGCTATTCAGTCGCCACGGTATTATTGAACGGGGTAAGCCCCATGAAACCGACCCTAAAAATATTCCCCTGACTATCAATCCGGCGATTCGTCAGGTAGTCGTGGAAGATTTTATCGGTCAGTTGGAAGCCTTATGCGAAGAGCGCGATGACGAGGTCTCCGCGAAAGAGAGCGTTGCCGTCAGTCATGAAGAGGCAGGGGCCGCTGAATCAGAGCAGGCTGAGGTCGATAACCCACAGCCGGATGTCGCTACGGACGAGACTCAGGAAACAGCAGAAACGGCGGCGGCAAACCCAGCGTCAGCAGACGGTGACACCGAAGTCCAACCGGCTAATGCAGCCATTGCACCGCAGGAGACTCACTGATGAAACAGCTCAATCGAATGGTGCTGGTCAACTGGTATGTACTGGGTGCTGTTGAGATTCCGATCAAAGGCAATGTCGCCGTTATTGGCCCTAACGGTTCCGGTAAATCGTCACTGCTGGACGCTATTCAGACTGTGTTGATGGGGGGGAATAAAAAGTACCTCAGCTTTAACGCCAGTGCGGGTGAGAAAAGCGAGCGGAGTCTGCGAACCTACTGTCTTGGTTTTATGGACGATCTGGGGAAAAAAGAGAACTCCCGCCAGGACTCCGTTAGCTACCTTGCACTGAGTTTCTTTGATACTGAAACAGGCAAAGAGACCTGTGTTGGTCTGGCTATCAGCGCTTCACTGTCCTCGCCAGAGGAGGATATTCTGGGACGCTTTATCCTGCCTGATTTCTCCGTGTCTCTGGAAGATTTTACGATTAAGCAGGATGGTGGACGGCTGCCGAAAGAGTGGCCCGTGGTTAAAGAGAGTTTGCTGAAGCAGTGTCCCGATATGAAGCTGGAGAAGCGGGCGAATCGCTTTATCCGCGAACTGGTGACCGAGCTGAGTTACGATCAGCAGATGCCGAATGATGACGAGAAGTTTGTGAAAAACTTCCGTAACGCGCTGAAGTTTGTGCCGATCAACAGTCCGACCCGGTTTATCCGTGAGTTTGTGCTGGATGAGAATATTGTCCATGTGGGAGGCTTTCGTAAGTCGCTGGATGAATATCGGGCGATGGAGCAGAAAACCCGCGAGGTGTACAACCGTATCGTTGAGCTGGAAAAAGTTCAGGAACAGTGCAAAGGCATTGACCGGAATGTTAAAAATTCGGTCGAGTATGAGTGGGTGGTGCATGAAACCCGTTTTGAACATGCGGATCTGAAAAAAGAGGAAGCGGGCGAGCGTCTCGAGCTGAATCAGGAGAAAGAGGTCGCACTTCAGGCCGACCTGGAAGCCAAGAGTGAAGAACTGAGTGAGGTGATGCAATCGCTCGCGAATACACGCGCCGAGCTGAGTAACACCGACAGCGCACACAAAGTAAAGGCGCTGGAAAATTCCATTACGGCCCGCCAGCATGAGCTGAACGTCGTCAAGGAAAAAATTCAGCACGTGTACTCATTACTGCGCTCTGCCGTCAGTTTTGCCAACTATCAGCAATATCTGCCAGATACCTTTATTCCGGTTGTTAAAGAGTCTGTCGAGTTGTGGCGTTCCGGTGAAGATATGATGGCTGAGGCCTGGCCGCTGGCGCCCGTCGACGTAGACAACAACCTCAACCGTCTGAAAGAGTCGGTTGATTCGGTGCGCCGCGAGATCGCTCGTCGGTTTGAAACCTCTGTTATCCGCATGAATGAGCTGCGTAGCGAGATTCAGAATCAGAAAAGTGCGGTTGATCAGTTGAAGCAGGGGCATGCGCCGTTGCGGCGTAATACCCGCGAACTGATGCAACTGCTGAAAGATTACGGTATTGAATCGACGCCCATTTGCGAGCTGGTGGATATTAACGATGAGAAGTGGCGCATTGCCATTGAAAGTTTCCTCGGTGCCCGCCGGGAAGCACTGATCGTTGACCCGGACCGGGTAAAAGAAGCGATTACACTATACCGGCGTAAAGGTCGTCACCTTAAAGGCTGTCGGGTTGTTAATACGACTAAATCCCGTGACTGGCTTAACCGTTCCAAGCCTGGTTCGTTAGCGCAGTTTGTCGATTGTCAGAGTGATGATGCGCAGGCGTATATGAATCGTGCTCTGGGCGGCGTGATGGCGGTTGAAACCGAAAGCGAACTGTTAAAGCAGGAACGGGCGCTGACCTACGACTGCATGCTGCAGACTGAAGGTACCACGACGTCGATTCGCGAAGAAGCGCCGATGATGGGCACTGGGGGTGGCCGGCGTGAGCATCAGTTGCATCAGCAGGACCGTCAGGTCGAGCAGATGGTTGCTGAGTTCAGCACACTCAACAAAGACCATGAAGCCCTCGACAGTCTGCGGGAAAATCTGATTCGCATGACCGCGGCGCTGACCGGTGTTACCGAGCGGACCTTTGATCTGGTTAATCAGCGGGAGATGCTACAAACTGAGGTCGATGGCTATCGCCAGAGCATTACTGACCTGCGAAATCAGGATGATAGCGGCATTCAGAAGCGCATTACTGAACTGGTAGAGGCGCAGAAAAAGACCCAGGAAGCGCAGAAAAAGCTGATGGATAAGCTGCAGTCCACCCGCACCAGTCTGATTAAAGACAACGCCTCTCTTGAGGTATTGGAAAACGAGCTGGAAGAGCATGCGGCCGCGCGGACTAAGTGTGAAGCCGACGCTAACTTTAATGCGCAGTCTGCCCAGGAAAAACGCGACTATATGGATGAGTCCTGTTCCGGCGATCTGGACCGGATTATCTTTGAGTCAGCTAAGAAAGCACAGTCTGAGCTGGGTCTGGTGGAGCGTAAGAAGAATATTGTCCGTGATGGGGTGGCTCAGTATAAAGCCCGCTATCACGGTTCGGGTCTGAGCCATCAGGAACTGGATAAAGTTAGCGAAGATTCAACCCATGAACAGCTGGCACAGTTTGTCGATGATACTATTCAGTCCCTGCGCGACAGTGAGCTGGCAGAGTATACTGAGAAAGCTGAGCGGGCCAGACTGGAAGCGGAAACTTCCTTCCGTTCCGATTTTGTGGCACACCTGAAAGATCAGATTGATAAGATTAAAGAGCTGATTCGCGAACTCAACGCGCATCTGAAGAATCGTCCGTTCCATCGTGAGATGTATAGCTTTGAGATGATGCCTAACCCGGAACTCAAAGATATTCTTGAACTGGTGGAAGCCTATACGCGGATGGATCAGGCCAATGTCGGTTCGCTGTTTGATTTTAAATATGATGAAAAACGTCCCCATCAGGATGCCCTGACTAAGATTCACGAGGTGCTGAAAGATGAGGGTGAAAGTAGCCTGCTGCAGGATTACCGCAACTTCTATAACTTTGAACTGGTGGTTAAAGATCTCGAAGGTAACCGCAAGACAACACTGACTCAGCGGATTAAAACCGGTTCCGGTGGTGAGCACCAGGTGCCGTTTTATGTCGCGATAGCGGCGGCGATGGGCGCAACCTACCGACTGCGTGATACGGCCGATGGTGTGACTTTAGGCGGTATCAGCTTGTCGGTCTTCGATGAAGCGTTTAACAAGCTGGATGCGGAAAACACCGTGACGTCGCTGGGCTTCATGAGCGACCTGGGTTTGCAGACGCTGATCGCTGCACCGGATGATAAATACTCATTGATGGCGACCACCATGGACACCATTATCAACGTCTGTCGTGATGGCCGGATCGTCGATATCGATGTCGAGTTTCCGACTCAGAATGGTAAAGAGCTGCTGAATTCTGATAACCCGTATCGTCTGATTGAAAAGTCTGAAGGGTTAGCTGGTGAGGACAGTGCTGACGATATTGAGGGGCTGATGCCTGTCTGATTTATTCGGCGCTATTTTCTATGGTGCTATTTTTTATGGTGCTATTCTCAGACTGAACTGGCCCAGCGGATTCCCCGTTGGGCCAGTTTTGGTTCCGGCGGCTGAAAACAGGGTTCAAAGCTGCACAGCGGCGTTTCCTGACGCAGCACAATCAACCGGGCAGGGTCATTCGGGTGTGGACGTACCTGCCAGTATTGCGGGTGATTGATGATCTCAACCAGCATCTGCTGAACCTCAGGTGCAGGTATTCCCTTAAACTCCACCATAAACTGATCGTTGCCAGGCAGCGCCAGTTGTTCTGTGCGGATATCCCGATATTGATGATTGGCTAACAGTGCCGACAAATGTCGCAGTTCCCAGTGGTGCGGTGCGGCTGTCAGTGGCAGTAGTCTGCCGAGATTGCCGGGCGAGATAATCGAGCGATCTTTAGAGAAAAACTTGCGTACCGTCAGGTCGGTATGCGCTTTTAATAATGAGTTGTCCCGTACGTTACCGTCGAAGTTAATCTCTGCCAGACCATCGATCATTATCTGTAAATTAAAGTCACACGCCTGAATGAATTTCCAGGCAGGTTTGAGCGAGTTGCGTGAGCCCAGGCTGTATTTAATCGCTTGTTTACCCTGCCGGATATTGTTGTCCAGCACCGTTATCATCAGGTAGGTGGTTTGCAGATCGACCATTGCCTCAGGTGTGGCGGTAAAACAGGATGACACCTCTCGCTGACAGAAATCGAGCCAGGCTTGTTTTGTATTCAGATGGGGCAGACAGCGGATATTCATTCACATCCCTAAGGCTAAGGTTATAATGCTGGCCTTAGTTTAGCTGAAGTTGTGAGAAGCCTCTATGAAACTGCTTAACCGTTCCGGATTTACTGTTCTGCCGCGTCAGCCCTTTGTTGATTGGGCCAACGAGCAGCAGGATGAACTGAATCAGGCGATGTCTCTGGAAGAACATCGTTCTGAAGGGAGTGTTTATCTGACTGATGAATTTCAGAGTGAAGAGGATCTCTCTCAGCAACTGGCTGCCCATTATGAAAAGATTTTTATTAACGAGCTGACCGCCTGGGATGAATTTGGTGATCACTGGCCCAGCGAGAGAACACTGCAACTGTTTCTGGCCTGGTTTGATGTTACGCCACAGATCATGGCGGTTGATCTGTTAGATACGCCACTCCTGTTAGCTCCTTTGGAGGATTAACTACCGCCTTTTGTCCTGATTATTCAGGACAGTTGCTTTAGCTAATGATAATCGCTAACAATAGTATTTTCTTAATAGGTAACAGGTAGTTAGATGTCTGCAACAAGTAATCCACCGCTTGATATGCACCCGTTGAGAGAGTCTCTTTATGAAGAGATGCACTCCCGGCCGTTTCAGGTGATACCCAGCCCTGCAAGAATTACGCATCTTTCAATTGTGTCCAGTGAACAGCAGAAAGCGGATCAGTTCAGTCATCTGCAACAGCTGTGTGAGATCCTCGGTGGCGAGGTGCCTGAGTATGATACTCCCTGTTTTCAACAGCGTTTTGGCAAGTTGAAGGTGCGCCGCGAGAAACATATGGAGTTTGTTTCCTACACCTTTATCTGGCTGGATGGGAATGACCGGCAACCCTTTGCTGAGACGGGGATCAGTCAGTTGCCTGAGGGCTGGCTGGAGGGTATCTGTGGCGAAGTCGTCGCCGCTTTTCACTTGTCCGTGGAGGATGTCCGTAACGTTGCTGAGCCTGATATTCCCGAGGTAAAACACTATTTTGATGAGATGCGTCTGATCGGCAGCCAGCCCTCTCAGGGGGCTGCTCAGGTGTGGACCAGCTACCGCATGCACGCTGATGGTTTTGGCCGCTTTCTGATCTATAACCGGGAGATGAGTGACAGTCAGCTGGGGCGTCTGATTCAGCGGCTGTTAGAGATTGAGTCCTATCGCCTGATGGCGCTGATGGGACTGCCGATGGCCCGCTCTATCAGTCCGGAGCTGCAACAGATGGATCAGCAGCTGGCCGAGTTAACGCAGATACTGTCTACTGAATGTTATGATGATGACAATTGTCGCGATGAGCGTCAGTTACTGGGCCGTCTTACCCATCTGGCTTCTCGTGTCGAAGCTTATCGGGCGAGCTCAACCTTTCGCTTTAATGCCACCAATGCTTATCAGGATCTGGTCTTGCAGCGTCTTGCGGATTTGCGCGAAGATGAAGTCTCCGGTCACCTGACGCTGCAGGAGTTTATTACCCGGCGGATGACTCCGGCAGTGCGCACCTGTAAGGCCACGGCAGAGCGGCTGGAAGATCTGTCGCGGCGAATAGATCGTGTCAGCGATATGCTGCGCACGCAGGTAGAGTTGTCGATTCAGGGGCAGAATCAGGAATTGTTAAGCTCGATGGACCGGCGATCGCAGATCCAGCTGATGATGCAGCACACGGTAGAAGGCCTGTCTGTTGCCGCCATCAGTTATTACACCATCGGTTTGGTGAAAATTTTTATCGGCGTGTTGTATGATCAGGGACTGCATATCAATAAGAGTCTCTCACTGGGCATCGCTATGCCACTGGTGATTATTGCCGTGGCGCTGATTACCCGGCGTATACACTCCAAATTTAGCAAGCTGGCTGCCAGTCAGGCGGACCAACCCCATTAAACAGGGTCAGAAAATATATGAGTATAGCAACCGAAATCGAGCAGCGTCTTACTCAGGCGTTAGCGTTACAACATCTGGTCATCGAAAACGAAAGCCACATGCATAGTGGTCCGGCAACTGAAAGCCATTTCAAACTGGTCGTGGTGGCTGAGGATTTTGCTGGGAAGCGGCCGGTGGCGAGACATCAGTTAATTTACGGTATTCTTTCCGAACTAATGAATAATCCAATCCATGCATTGGCGTTGCATCTGTATACGGCCGATGAGTGGCAGACCCAGAATGGCGCCGTTCCCCTGTCACCCACCTGTAAGGGTGGATCCAAAGGGGATCACTGAGGCGGTCAGTGAGAGGTTATTAAAAAACCGCGTTGGCGGTTTTTTTGCGCCTGTTATCAGTCTTGTCAGTCCGGGCCGCGTTAAACTTCGTAAACATGCAGATTAATTGACACATTGAGCTATCTGCCAAGGCATCAGGGAGAGTCATTTCTTATTATGGATCAGCCTCGCTACAACTGGCGTTATATCTTCAGCGTTGCGCTGGAATTCCGGCCTTTACTGATTAAAGCCAATATTATTGCTCTGCTGGCAACCTGTGCCAGTGTGCCTTTGCCACTGTTGATGCCAATGCTGGTCGATGAGGTGTTGCTCAATAAGCCGGGTACGCTGGTTAACTGGTGTAACAGTGTGTTCCCGGCGCACTGGCAGGGGCCGGTCCTCTATATTTCTGCGGTATTAATCCTTACGATCATCCTCAGGGCTATCGCGCTGGTCTTCAATGTCTGGCAGGGGCGGCAGTTCTCCATCATCTCAAAAGAGGTAATCTATCGCATCCGCTCCGGCTTGCTACAGCGCCTGAAGCGCATCTCTATGGCTGAGTATGAATCACTTGGTAGTGGTTCTGTCAGTTCCCATTTTGTCACCGACCTGGATACGGTTGACCGGTTTGTTGGCGCGTCGGTCAGTCGTTTGCTGATTGCGCTGCTGACCATTATCGGCACGGCTATTGTGCTGATCTGGATGAATTGGCAGCTGGCGCTCTTTATTTTGCTGCTTAACCCACTGGTGGTCTGGATAACGATGATGATCGGTAAGCAGGTCAAAGAGTTGAAAAAACGGGAGAACCGGGCCTATGAGCAGTTTCAGGGCGGGCTGACTGAGGTGCTGGAGGCTATCTATCAGATTCGGGCGGCTAATCGTGAAAATCACTATCTGCAAGGGTTAATTGGGGATGCCCGGTCTCTGAGGGATCATTCAATCCGGTTTGAATGGCGCAGTGAAGCGGCTAGCCGTTTTAGTTTTATGGTATTCCTGGTTGGCTTTGATCTGTTTCGTGCGCTCTCAATGGGGATGGTGGTCTTTTCCGATCTCAGCATCGGACAGATGATGGCGGTGTTTGGCTATCTCTGGTTTATGATGGGGCCGGTTCAGGAAGTGCTGGGAATGCAGTATGCATTTTACGGCGCCAAAGCGGCTCTGCAGCGGGTGAATCGTCTGGTCGAATTAGATTCTGAGCCGGATTACCCTCACCAGCAGAACCCTTTTGCGGGGCGGTCATCGGTATCGATTGAGCTGGAAAATATCCACTTCAGTTATAGTGAAGGGCAGGAAATACTCAATGGTCTGTCACTGAAAATTGAGGCGGGACAGAAAATTGCCCTGGTTGGTGCCAGTGGGGGCGGTAAGTCGACGCTGGTTCAGGTGTTGCTGGGATTGTATCAGGCGAGAGAGGGTAGGGTGTTATTTGATGGTATTCCGGTAGAGCAGATCGGGTTTGATCTGGTGCGGGAAAATATCGTCACGGTGTTACAGCATCCGGCACTGTTTAATGATTCCGTCAGAGGTAATCTGACACTGGGCCGCGAGTATTCTGATGATCAGCTCTGGCGGGCGCTCGAAGTCGCCCAGCTGGCGGCCTTTGTGCAGCAACTGGATGAGGGGCTTGAAACCATGGTTGGCCGGCAAGGGGTGCGCTTATCGGGTGGTCAGAGGCAGCGTCTTGCTATCGCCCGGATGGTGCTTACCGATCCTAAAGTCGTGATTCTGGATGAAGCAACCTCTGCACTGGATGCCGAAACGGAATACAACCTGCATCGTGATATGGCGAGTTTTCTGCAAGGGCGCACCACCATTATTGTTGCCCATCGTCTTAGTGCCGTTAAGCAGGCTGACCGGGTTTATGTGTTTGAGGATGGTCAGGTGGCTGAGAAGGGTGACCATGAAGAGTTGTTGCAGCAGAACGGCTTATATGCGCGTCTTTATGGCCAGCGACAGCAGTGACAGCGTTGCTGTTTTGACATTGACGGAGGCAGGGAATGACGGGTAGATATCGATGGTCAGGGGGAAACCGGGTTGAGCTGCTGGTGGAGGGAGAGCAGTTTATTCCCCGCATGCTTCAGGTTATTGATGATGCTTGTGATACGTTGTTGCTGGAGTTCTATATGGTCAGCTCTGGCGATGTCGCAGACCAGTTCTGCGATGCGTTGATCCGCGCAGCTCAGCGGGGTGTGCAGGTCTGCTGGTTAATTGATGACTTTGGCGGCAGACACTTCAGGCATCAGGACAGTGAAAAGCTGGTGCAGGCGGGTGTTCAGGTGCGCCGTTATAATCCCATCAGTTTGTTTAAACTGGCTGATAACCTGGTCAGGGATCACCGTAAGCTGATGATTGCTGATCAGCAAACCGCTTTTATTGGTGGCACCGGTATCAGTGATGAGTATCTCCGTTCAAAGCCGTTTGGCTCGGCATTAGCCTGGCATGATGTGATGCTGCAGGTGCAAGGGGGTGTTGTCGCTGATATGGTGCAACTGTTTTCCCGTCAATGGTTAAAATCTGGAGGTGTAATGCCCCCAGTTACTCCGCAGGCAGCTGCCCGTCTGGGTGATGCGCTGGCGCGGGTGACTGAGGTTGAGGGGCTGAAGTTACAACAGATCAAACGTAGTTTTGTTTATCACGTCAACCAGGCGAGTGATCGTGTATGGCTGGCAACAGCGTATTTTATGCCTGCTTTCTCGGTGCGTCGCAGTCTTAGGTGTGCAGCTGAACGTGGTGTTGATGTGCGGGTTATTGTCGCTGGTCCTGATACAGATCATCCCTGGGTATATCATGCTTCGAAGCGTTATTACCGACGGTTGCTGCAGGCCGGGGTGAGAATTTTTGAATATCAGCCATCATTTCTTCATGCCAAACTGGGGTTATGTGATAACTGGGTGTCGGTGGGGTCATGTAATCTGGACCACTGGAATCTGCGCTGGAACCTGGAAGCAAATCTGGAGGTGGTGGAACCGCAGCTGACTCAGGTTGTCGAACAGCTGTTAGTCCGTGATATGTCATGCAGCCATGAGGTGCTCTATACGCATTGGTGCAAGCGTCCCTGGTATCAGAAGCTCAGGGAGGCAAGCTGGTCGATGATATGCCAGCTACTGTTAAAGATTCGTTAAGCTGAGCGCTGCTATGCTATCAATAGTTGAGGCGGACCAGCCCGATTGTGCAAACCGGGTTATAATGATCGCATAAGGCGAGTTTTAAAATTTTACAACTGTCTTCAGGACTGATTTATGAATAAAGCTATTATTGTTGTGTTGACCGCTGCGATGCTGATGTTGCAGGGGTGTGCTTCGTCACTGAGTGGTGATTCTTACTCTCGCAGTGAGGCCCGAAAGGTTCAGAATGTTGAATATGCCTGGGTTGATGCGGTCAAGCCTGTCATTATTGAGGGACGGACTGACAGTCCTCTGGGGGCCGGTGCTGGTGCCATTGTGGGCGGTGTTGCCGGTAGCACACTGGGGGGCGGTAAAGGCAGTACTATTACCTCTGTAGTGGGTGCGGTAGCCGGTGGTATACTGGGTCAGAAAATTGAAGCTAACGCCACCCGCAAGCAGGGACAGGAAGTGACTGTTACCCTTGAGAGCGGCAGGACGATCTCGATTGTTCAGGAAGTCGATGGTGGAGGTTTCTTCCAGCCTGGTGAGCGCGTTCGTATTCTGCGTCAGGGGTCGACTGCACGGATTGTACGCTAATGGCAATCTGAGAGGCGTTTATAAAAAAAGCCCGCTGTTAATCAGCGGGCTTTTTTATGTTCTGGCTGAAAAGTATGATTTACTTTTTGTCAGCAGGCGCGTGGAATAGCAGATAAAGATCGACCAGCAGGTCGGGAATGGTGCTGCACATTTCATCACAAAGTTTCGTGTCTTCACGCATTTTGATGAACTCTTCATCATCGAACAGTTCTGAAGCGATCATGATAGGCAGCATCAGTTCAGCCACTTCCTCTTCGGCCTGATGGTTGAACCACTCATCTTCCTTAAGAAAAACCCCTTCCATAAAGGCCTGAGCCCAGGAAGTCAGATAGCTTTGCTCATCTTCGTCATCTTCAGGTACCAGAGTCAGATCGCATGGCAGAAGCATGTCCTGATCGTTGTAAAGGTCGCTGCCAATGCTGAAGTAAAAGCGACGCAGCAAGCCTTCAATACGGGCTTTCTCTGCTTCAGTTGAGTATTCAGGGCTGCCATCAAAGAGTTCCTGGAGCCACTGTTTCTCAGAAATTTTTACCGGGCTGATATTCAGGGCGCAAAAATAACCATGGGTACCAACCAGATCCAGAGCGTCTTCAGATACTGCATCTGAGAATAGAAATGCTTCGAGCTCATCCAGTTCCTCATCTGTAAGTGGTGTATTCAGCATCGCATTTTGCATAGGTTCCGGTCCGGCTAATAAAGTGTGAGCAGATTCTAACAGCGAAAGGCTTTGGATCGTAGTGTTAATCTGTCCGAAACCGATAAATCTGGATGACAGTCTGCGTTTCATCCCGGATAATGCCGCCCATGATAGAAAAGGCGCGACACCTCTTAAAACAAATTTTCGGTTATGACCAGTTTCGTGAACCGCAGCAGGACGTTATTGAGACCTTGCTGAGCGGTGGCGATGCTTTGGTAGTGATGCCTACCGGCGGCGGAAAATCACTCTGTTATCAGCTTCCGGCGCTGATTCGTCCGGGGGTTGCGGTGGTGGTTTCGCCACTGATTGCGCTGATGCAGGACCAGGTGCAGGCGCTTTCCCAGTGGGGCATCGCGGCGGGATACCTCAACTCGTCCATGGATTATTCCATGGCGCAGGAGGTCGAGCATCAGCTGCGCAGCGGCGAGCTTGATCTGCTCTATGTCGCCCCCGAGCGGTTGTTGCAGCCCCGCACCCTGAAAATGCTGTCAGAGTGTCAGCTGGCGTTGTTTGCTATTGATGAAGCGCACTGTGTCTCCCAGTGGGGCCATGATTTCCGACCGGAATATCTGCAGCTGAGTTATCTGCAGGACTGTTTTCCCGGAGTGCCCCGGATCGCGTTAACGGCCACCGCTGATGAGCGTACCCGGGATGAGATCTGCGAGCGGCTTGGGCTACAGGATGCGCGCAAATTTATTCAGGGCTTTGATCGACCCAATATTCGCTATCGTATCGGTCAGAAGCATCGGGCTAAAGAGCAGTTATTGAAGTTTCTCAAGGCAGAGCATGCCAGTGATTCCGGCATCGTCTACTGTCTTTCCCGAAAAAAAGTTGAAGATACCGCACAGTGGCTGCAGGAGCAGGGGTTTAATGCGCTGCCCTACCATGCCGGGCTGCATGCCGAGCTGCGACGTCATAATCAGCATCGGTTTCTGACAGAAGAAAATATTCTGATGGTTGCAACGGTTGCCTTTGGTATGGGTATTGATAAGCCGAATGTCCGTTTTGTGGCGCATCTGGATCTGCCCAAAAGCGTCGAAGCTTATTACCAGGAAACCGGGCGCGCCGGTCGTGACGGTCTGCCCGCCGATGCCTGGATGGTCTACGGGCTGCAGGATGTTATCTTTCTGCGGCAGATGCTGGAAGGTTCGCAGGCTGATGATCTGCATAAAAGTATTGAACGTCAGAAGCTGGAAGCGATGCTGGGGTTGTGTGAAATCACCAGCTGTCGTCGTCAGACGTTGTTAACCTATTTTGGCGAACCCTTGCCCGAGCCTTGTGGTAACTGTGACACCTGTCTTGAACCGGTGCCGGTATGGGATGCAACTGAAGCGGCTCGTAAGGCGTTGTCTGCGGTATATCGCTGTGGTCAGCGTTTTGGTGTCAATCACATTATCGAGGTTCTGTTAGGTAAATCCAGTGAGCGTGTACTGGAACTGAAACACCACCAGCTGAGTACCTTTGGTATCGGTAAAGAGCTGGATCGTAACCAATGGCGATCGGTCTTCAGGCAGCTGGTGGCACGGGGTTATCTGAGTGTTGCTGCCAATAGTCATGGTGTGCTTTATCTGACGGACAGTTGCCGGCCTCTGTTGAAAGGTGAGCTCCGGGTTGAGATGCGCCAGGATAAGCGTAAGCAGGAATCGTTTCGTAAACGTAATGATCCGCAACAGAAACTGGATGTTGAGGATTACGGTTTATGGAATGCACTGAAAGCGTTGCGGATGACTCTCTCGAAAGATCAGGATGTTCCTCCCTATGTCATCTTCCATGATGCCACTCTGATGGAGATGGTGATGTATCGTCCGTTGACTCATCAGCAGATGGGACGTTTGAGTGGTGTGGGTGAGCGTAAGCTCGAACTGTATGGAGATGCATTTCTTGAGTTAATCCGTGAATACCAGGCGGAACAGCAGAACCCTCTGAATAAAGATCTGCAGGTGCATGAGTCGGTTGCCCTTTATCGTTCGGGAATGACCGTCGCTCAGGTAGCCCGGCAGCAGCATCTCTCGGAAAATGTTATTTATAATCATCTGGCGGATGGTATCGCCGGAGGCGAGCTGAAGTTGCATGATGTAATTACGCTGAATGGTGATCAGTTACAGCAGGTGCAGCAGATCATGTGCGCCTCAATGGCGTCTTCAGGCGTCGCTCTCAAGCCGGTATACGAAGCGCTGGACGGATTATATGAATATGGAGTGCTGCGCTGTATCCGTGCCGATATGGAGCGTATCGAGCAGGGTGGTTAGCTGGCATGGCAGATGTCGGTCTGTGGGGATTGTTTCTCAGCAGTTTTATTTCGTCAACCCTGATGCCTGGCGGCTCCGAAGTGTTGCTGGGGTATTTGCTGGCTCAGTCTGAATTATCGCCAGTGCTGCTGTTCTTGGTCGCGAGTGTGGGTAATGCTTTAGGTGGTGCTGTGACGTTTGCGATGGGTTGGTGGGTCAGTGTTCGCTGGCCAGCCCGGCAACCCGATAACAAAAATCAGCAGCGGGCGCTGTCAATGATCAGGCAATATGGCGCAATAGCATTGCTACTATCATGGTTGCCGGTTATTGGTGATCCGCTTTGCTTTGTCGCCGGATGGTTCCGCTGTTCTCCGTTTGTTTCTCTTGGTCTGATAAGCCTGGGTAAAGCACTTCGCTATTTATTCATCGTTTTTGCATTTAGCTGATATAGTTAGTTAAGCATTCGAAACCTTAGTGTGATTTTATGCGTGTTCGAAGCGTTGTCAGGTCAGCATCGGGTATGGAGAAGCTATGCTGAGATCTCGTCGTTTCCGCTCTGTGCGGATAATTATTTTGCTGGTTATCCTGTTTGTAGTCGCGATGAATGCCTGGCTTTCCAGTGTTCGTATTCAGTCATGGACGCGGCCTGTCTGGGTCGTGTTGTATCCAATTAATGCTGATGGGAACGCTGATACTCAGATGTATATTGATGCACTGAGTGACGGACATTTTACCGATATCAGTCGTTTTCTTGCCCGGGAAGCTGAGCGCTATCATATAGAGTTGGATAGTGTGGCAGAGTTTCATCTTGCTCCCCCTCTTTCAGTGCAACCTCCCGAAATTGATATTAAGGCCAGTCTGGTCGAGCGGGTGCTCTGGAGTCTGAGTATGCGCTGGTGGTCATGGAGAAATGATAACTGGGATGGCCCAGAGCCTGACGTACGTATCTATCTGAGGTATTTTTCTCCCAGAGAGCATCAGCAATTGTCTCATTCACTGGGGCTGCAAAAAGGGATGATAGGGCTGGTGAATGGTTTTGCCAGTGTTGATTATATGGGAACCAATAATTTTGTTATCGCCCATGAACTGATGCATACATTCGGTGCGACGGACAAGTATAGTCTGGAGACCAATGAGCCTGTTTTTCCTGATGGCTATGCTGACCCTCAGCAAGAGCCTCTGTTGCCGCAAACCCGCGCGGAAGTGATGGCAGGGCGGATAAAGGTTTCTCCGGGTTGGTTGTTGATTCCGAAAAGTCTCGATGATGTTATCGTCGGGCCTTTGACTGCGAGTGAGATTGGCTGGCCAGCATTGTAAACTGTGCATAGTCTTTATGGTTTGAGTCTGGGCGTACCTTACAGATATCTAAGTATTGCTCAGGTCAGTCAGGTCTTTGCTTTAAGCCAGAATACACTCCATGGTATAAACGATAGTCGTATTGGCAAAGCTTTAAGTTCTTATATATCAGCGAGTTAAATTTTTGTCTCTAAAAAGTGACGGTTCTTTTGCTGTTTGGGTCCATAAAAAGGCGAAATTTAAACGGGTGCTTTGAAATTTGTATTAACCAGTATGGGTAGAAAACAAAGATAATATAGGTGCTTGCAGGATTAGGAGTGTGGTACTATTTGTCTAATTTTAAACGGATGCGAGCAAAATTTGTTGGCGAAACGCTTCAACAAAGAAATGATTGAAGTGTAACTAATATGCAACACAGTGGTCTCATTTTATCTGATCCTGGTGTCTCGATTGGTTGAGAATCAGAAATAACAGAATAATATCTTCTGGGGGGAAGTCATGGAAAGTAAAGCAGCGGGTAAAGGAACGGTAGTCAGTGTATCTGGCGAAGTCGTCGTCGTGGACTCGAAAGGTGCAGAGCATGTACTTAAGGTCGGTGATAAAATTAACGACGGAGATATGATTGTTGTCCGCGCTGGCGGGCAGGTTGAGCTTGATGTCGGTAAGTCAGCAACTGAAACACTTCCGGAAGATACTGCAGCAGTCGTTCAGGTTGACCCTGCAACCGGTGATATTGTCTTAGTTATCGAATCGCTTGGCACTGAAGAAGTGGATGTGGCAGACATCCAGCAGGCTATTCTGGCAGGCCAGGATCCAACCCTGATTCTTGAAGAAACCGCTGCCGGTAACGCTCCCCCATCACGTTCCGGTTTTTCTGAATTTCAGACCGTAGGTCGTACTGCGGAAGAGGTTATTGCGCAAGCAGGCTTTGATACCACGCCGGAAGACAGGGTGATTGACCCCTATGTCGATAACGAAGCAGACTTCCCGGCACCGCCTTCCCTCTATAGTGTTGCAGATGTTCAGGTAAGCGAAGGTGGTCTGATGACCTTTACCGTTACGCGTACCGGCGGTACTCAGGCAGGTTCAATCGATTTCTCCACCAGTATTGGCAGTGGAGATACTGCCGAAGCCGATGACTTTACAGCCTACCAGCGGTACGCTGGTGTTTGCCCCAGGTGAAGTCAGTAAAACTTTCACCGTACAGACTACTCAGGATTCAATATACGAAGGTCCAGAGACTTTCACTGTCAGTCTTAATAATCCTTCTAACGGAGGAGAAATTGAAGATGGTAGCGCTGTTGCGACTATCATTGATGACGGTACCGGTCCACTGCCTCCGGGCACGCCAGGTACGCCGGATGATGATACCACCAGCTTCAGCGTGGAAAATGCGAGCATCAGTGAAGGCGGTTTAATGACCTTCACCGTGACCCGTACTGGCGATGCCGCAGCGGATCAGACCATCGACTTTGCGACCAGCATTGCCGCAGGTGATAATGCTGATGCGAGTGACTTCACCGCCAGCAGCGGTACGCTGACCTTTGCGCCGGGTGAGACCAGCAAGACCTTCACCGTACAGACTACGCAGGATAATATCTATGAAGGGGCTGAGAGCTTCACGGTTAGCCTGAGCAACAACTCTGAGGGCAGCAGCATTAAGGAGGGTACCGCCACCGGTACCATTCTGGATGACGGTACCGGCCCACTACCTCCGGGTAGTACTGGCACGCCGGATGATGACTCCACCAGCTTTTAGAGTGGGTGATGTGAGTATTAGTGAAGGTGGCTTAATGACCTTCACAGTGACCCGCGACGGCGATGCTGCAGCGGATCAGACCATCGACTTTGCCACCAGTATTGGCAGCGGAGATACTGCCG